>NZ_CP197232.1:4460000-9522500 GCF_052075975.1 Bradyrhizobium sp. 521_C7_N1_3 | reverse complement strand
GGGGCTTTCGTCGTTTTCAGACGCCGTGAACCGTCCTCACGTCCGTGTCCGCATCCGCATCATGAAGCTGTCATAGCTGAGCTCGGCGACCTGCATCCACGCCAGCGACTCGTTCCTGAACGCCGATAGGCTCGTGTACATCTTGTTGAAGTGCGGATTGGTCTTGCTGAGATCAGCGTAGATCTCGTTGGCGGCGTTGTAGCAGGCCTCCAGCACTTCCTGCGGGAACGGCTTCAGGATCGCGCCGGCCACCAGCAGACGCTTCAGTGCCGGCGGGTTGACGTAGTCGTATTTGCCGGTAACCCAGGTGAAGGTATCGCGCGACGCCATCTCGACCACGGATTGATAGTGCTTCGGCAGCGCGTTCCATTTGTCGCGATTTATAACGTTGTGGCCCTGGCCTGTGCCTTCCCACCAGCCCGGATAGTAATAGTATTTTGCGACCTTCACGAAGCCGAGCTTCTCGTCGTCATAGGGCCCGACCCATTCGGCAGCGTCGATCGTGCCTTTCTCCAGCGCCGGATAGATGTCGCCGCCTGCGATCTGCTGCGGCACGCCGCCGACCTTGGCGATGATCGTGCCGGCGAAGCCGCCGACGCGGAATTTCAATCCCTTGAAATCCTCCATCGACTTGATCTCCTTCCGGAACCAGCCGCCCATCTGGGCGCCGGTCGAACCGGTCGGAATACCGAGCGCGTTGTATTCCTTCAGCAGGTCGTTGAGCATCTCGGTGCCGCCGCCGAACAGCAGCCAGGAAATATGCGCCCGCGTGTTCAGTCCGAACGGCAGCGAGGTCCCGAACGTGAACGCGGGGTTCTTGCCCCAGTAATAATACAGCGCCGTGTTGCCCATCTCGACCGTGCCGTTCGAGACAGCGTCGAGCACCTGAAGTCCCGGGACGATTTCGCCGGAGGCGAACGGCTGGATCTGGAATTTGTTGTCGGTGGCGTCAGCGACGCGCTTGCAGAAATATTCGCAGCCGCCGTAGAGCGTATCGAGCGCCTTGGGCCAACTCGCGGCGAGCCGCCATCTCACTTCCGGCGAAGATTGCGCGATGGCCGGCGCAGCCACCGCTGTGCTTGCCGCCAGGCCAACGCCTGTCACTTTCAGGAATTCACGACGTTTCATGCGTATCCCTCCGTTGTGCCGATTGCTCGACTAAGGGAACGATCTTCGTGTCGTCTTTTGCTTCGCCGAGAACCGAACTTGTCTTTGGTGAAGATGTGAGTGTGTCCGACGGCCCTTCAGGGCTCTTTGTGGATCCCGTACGTTGCGGTTCCGGCCATCAGGATGACTGGTCGCTTCGCGATAATCAAGCGGCGTCGGAACGCTCGCAGTTGCGAAGTTAATTGGGACAACCAGGTTTGGTCCGAAACAGGAACCAAAGCACGTAAAACCCCGGAGATGGCAGCATCTCCGGGGCTTCTGCGTCTTTAGTCGTGTGAGCCGCTCAGCGCCTCACGTCTTGGTCCGCATCCGCGCCATGAAGCTGTCGTAGCTCAGCTCGGCCACCTGCGTCCAAGGCAACGAGTCATTCTTGAACGCGGTCATGCTCGCATGCATCTTGCCGAAATGCGGATTGGTCTTGGAGAGATCGGCGTAGATCTCGTTGGCGGTGTTGTAGCAGGCTTCGAGCACCTCCTGCGGGAAGCCCTTGAGGATCGCGCCGTTCACGATCAGCCGCTTCAGCGCCGGAGCATTCACCGCATCGTACTTGCCGGTGATCCAGGTGAAGGTGTCGCGTGACGCCGCGTCGATCGCTGCCTGGTAGTGCTTGGGCAGCGCGTTCCACTTCTCGATGTTCATGATGTTGTGGCCCTGGCTCGTGCCTTCCCACCAGCCGGGATAGTAGTAGTACTTCGCGACCTTGGCGAAGCCGAGCTTCTCGTCGTCATAGGGGCCGACCCACTCGGCCGCATCGATGGTGCCCTTCTCCAGCGCCGGATAGATGTCGCCGCCGGCGAGTTGCTGCGGCACGCAGCCGAGCTTGGCGAGGATCGTGCCGGCGAAGCCGCCGATGCGCATCTTCAGGCCCTTGAGGTCGTCGAGCGTCTTGATCTCCTTCCTGAACCAGCCGCCCATCTGCGCGCCGGTCGATCCGGTCGGGATGCCGTAGACGTTGTGCTCTTTCAGGAGATCGTTGACGAGATCCTGTCCGCCGCCCCACAGCAGCCAGGAAATCTGCTGGCGCGTGTTCAATCCGAACGGAAGAGCGGTTGCGAACGTGAACGCGGGGTTCTTGCCCCAATAGTAATAAAGCGCGGTATTGCCGATCTCGACCGTGCCGTTCGACACGGCGTCGAGCACCTGCAGGCCCGGGACGATCTCGCCCGCCGCAAAAGGCTGGATCTGGAATTTGTTGTCGGTAATGTCGGCGACCTGCTTGCAGAAATATTCGCAGCCGCCATAGAGCGTATCGAGGGCTTTCGGCCAGCTCGTGGCGTAGCGCCACCTGACCTCGGGCGACGACTGCGCGATCGCGGGCGCAGCCACTGCTGTGCTCGCGGCCAGGCCGACGCCTGTCACCTTCAGAAAATCACGACGTTTCATGCGCATCCCTTCCATTGCGTCGATGCATCGACCAGGGAACGATCTTGCTGTCGTCTTGTCTTCGTCGAGGATAGACGTTCTCTTGTTGAGATTTGTTTGAGCGTTTCCGAATGGCCCTGATGGGCTCTTGTTGCTGGAAACCGAGCGTTGCGGTTCCGTCAGCAAGGATGACCGGTCGCCCTACGATAATCAAGCCTGATGCCTTCCTCGCAAGTGCGAACGCGGGCCAGACGCAAGTCGGAACCATCAGCGACCTGCTACTCGATTGGGCAATAACAAGGGAGGCTCGCGCATGACGGGCAAAAAGGTCGTGGTCGCTGGGGCAACCGGTCTCGTCGGCAACGCCGCGTTGCGGCACTTCGGCACATCCAGCCTTTGCGAGGTCATCGCGCTGTCACGGCGCAAGCCGCGCGACCTCTACGGCGCCCGCCACGTCCCGATCGACCTTACCAGCGAAATCGATTGCCGCCGTGCCGCGGCCGAGCTTCAGGGCGCCACCCATTTGATCTACGCCGCGCTCTACGAGGCGCCACAGCTCGTCGATGGTTGGCGCGATCCGCAGCAGATCAAGACCAATGATCTGATGCTGCGCAATTTGATGGCCGCGCTCGAGCCGATGGCGCCAGACCTCAGGCATGTCGCCTTGCTGCAAGGCACCAAGGCCTATGGCGTTCACGTCCGCCCCTTGACGGTGCCGGCGCGCGAAGGCCGCTCCGAGATGTATGAGCAGCCCAACTTTTATTGGGCGCAGGAAAATTTCCTGCGCGAGCTCCAGGCCGGGAAAGCCTGGCACTGGAGCATCTTGCGCCCCGTCCTGATCGTCGGCCTCGCCATGGGGGGCGCCATGGATCTGATCCCGCCGCTCGGCGTCTATGCCGCGATGCTGCGCGAGCAGGGCAGGCCGCTCGACTTTCCCGGCGGCGCCGCGCGAGTGGCGCAGGCCGTCGACGTCGATCTCCTCGCGCGCGCGATCGCCTGGTCGGGCGAGGCCAAGGCGGCACAGAACGAAGCCTTCAACGTTACCAATGGCGATGTCTTCACCTGGGAAAACATCTGGCCCGCGGTGGCCGACGCGCTGGAGATGAAGCCCGGCAAGCCAATCCCGCTATCGCTCGCCAAGGAGTTTCCCAATTGGGTCTCTTCTTGGGATGCGTTGCGACGCAAGCATGACCTCGTGTCGCCGGACCTCACCGACTTCGTCGGCCTGTCGTTCCAGTACGCCGATTACAGCATGCGCTACGGCCAGACCGAGTCCGGTCCGCCCTCGATCGTCTCGACGGTCAAGATCAACCACGCCGGCTTCACCGAGATGATGGACACCGAAGACATGTTCCGGAAGTGGTTCAAACAAGCCAAAGAGAGCCGGCTTCTTCCATAGAGATCGCTACTACGAAGGCAGTGCGCTCCCTCTCCCGCTTGCAGGGCCGGAGGTCGGGGCCGTTCCTGCATCCAGTCGTGCACCCACCGCGTGACCTGGATGCTGATTTCGGCGAGAGCCGCAAGCCGGCACGAAACAGGCGGCCCCTTTGGGGCCGCCTGAGCTGTTTAACGTCAGAGCAGATGACCTACTGGCAGAGATGCTGGAGGCCGTCGCTCCCCTTGAAATAGGTGCCGGGCCGGCAGACGATGCCGTTGCGGGCAGCATACGTACTCCAGCTGCCTTGCCAGCCCATCTCGCCGTACGACATGCCGCCGGGCGACATGGCGTAGGAATTGCCCCAGCCGCCGACAGTCGCGCTCGGCGCTGCCGGCTGGCGATATGCCGTTCGCCGAGTTGATGGCCGATATCGATAGTCGGGGGTGGTCCCCGTTCCAAGACCCGTGCAGCTGGCAAATTCAGCTTGGCATGCGTCCGGATTGGAGTTGTACCACTGCGCCTGTGCAGCAGAGCTGGACAGGGCAGATGCCACAACAACGACCGCACCAAGAATTTTCAGATTTAACATGGATTGCTCCTTACGGTTGGACCGTGGTGCAAGATGCCACGTGTGTCAGTATCCAGTTTTTTTCGCGCGCAAAACATCAAATCGACGTGACCCGTTGGGCGAGCACAAACAGAACGAGCATCCCGGTGTCATCCTTCGATCGCGAAGCCGAACTCATGGTTCAACATTCACCGCTTTGGCATAGCTACACTTCATCTATAATTCTCTTCCGTGGATCAGCTACAGGAGGCAAGAATGAAGCGATCAATTGCCTTGTCAGCGTCGCTAATTATTGGCTTCTCAGTTGGAAGCAATGCAGGCGCGAGTGCTGCAACTTACTGCCAACGCGTTGGCTATCCCGCCAATTGTGTCGCTCGGACCGGCGTCATAGTCGCGCCAACCCGTGATGTCCGCGGAATGCCACCATCAATTGATGCGGGCCCGAGCGGCGTTATAAGGCAGGACTTGTTCGCAAGGAATAATCCGAACAATTTGCGATCGGATTGGCCCAGTCCGCCCGCTCAACCGGGGCAGTTCTAGCCGTTATTTCGCGAACGCCGTCTCCATCGCCTTCCTTGTCCTGATCGTCTCGCTGTTGGCGTCGAATTCGACATCGCTCCAGCGCACGATCTCGCCATGGGCGACGTCGTGCTTCAGCTTCGGGCGATGTGCGAGACCGATCGGCAGGGCGCCCGCCTTCAGGCTCGCGGCCGCCGGCACCAGCTTGCCCCACACGGTGTAGCCGCCTTCGCCGTCCAGCATCTCTCCGGCGCGCAAGTTCCGCTTGGCGACGGCGGCGACGTCGCCGCGGAAGCCATAGGGCTGGCCGGTCGGCTCGCCCCGCAGCGCCGCCGACAGGATCGAGATGTTCAGCTCGAGCCCGATCAGATGGTACGGCTTGTACATCGCCGCGAAGCGTCCGCTGCCGTCGGTCTTCAGGCCGTATTGCCTGAAGCAATCGGCGGCATAATCGTTCGGCGCCTCCAGCACGACATAGACGCCCCAGCGCAGATCGCGAAACACCGGACGGCCGTCGCGCTCGAGCGAGGAGACGACCTCGACGACGCCCGACCGCTCCAGCACGCCGCCCTTGTCGCTGGGGCGCATGACATGCGGCAAATCGTCGACGCCACAGGGTGGAAACAGCAAGCCGCTCGCGGGCACGTCGAGGCCGCAGGCATTGGCGATTGCTGCCATCTCGATTGCCGATTTGGTGCCGTCGAGGAAGGAGTTGAACATCTGCGGGTTCATGCCGGCCGACTGCGCTTCACCCGCGGTCAGGCCGTAATGCTGCCAGACGCCGTCAGGCGTCACGTCGTGATAGGCCGGCAGATATTTTGTGCCCTTGCCGGCTGCGACCACGCGAAAACCGGTGGCGCGTGCCCAGTCGACCATCTCGGCCGTCAGCGCCGGTTGATCGCCATAAGCGAGCGAGTAGACCACGCCCGCCTTGCGCGCTTCCTCGGCGAGCAGCGGGCCCGCCAGCACGTCGGCCTCGACATTGACCATCACGATATGCTTGCCCGCCGCGATCGCCGCGCGTGCGTGCCTGATGCCGACGGCGGGATTGCCGGTCGCTTCAACGACGACATCCATCGCGCCGCCGGCAATGGCGCGGGCGCCATCGTCGGTGAAGACGGTGGCCGCGATGCGCTCGGCGCTCCAGCCCACGGTGCGGCACGCCTCACGGGCACGGTCGCGATCGATATCGACGATGATGGGCACCTCCAGCCCCGGCGTGTGCGGCACCTGCGCCAGAAACATCGAACCGAACTTGCCGGCGCCGATCAGCGCGACACGGACAGGCTTGCCGGCGGACGCGCGAGCCTGAAGGAGGCGGAAGAGGTTCATGTTGCTACCCGATCAAGTATCGTGTCCCGGACGCGGTGCAGCGTGCAACGCTGCTCCGCAGAGCCGGGACCCAGGGAAAAACTATCCGTGTGGCATGGGCCCCGGCTCAGCAGCGCATCACTGACGTGCTGCGCTGCGTCCCGGGCGCGAGACCTGTTTACTCCGCCGCCTGCCGCGGTGCCCGTGCCAGCCGCACCAGGGCGTCGTCGTCCACCGTCTTGATCGGTGCAAAATCGCGATGCGCGATGTACTCGGGCCGCGTCGGTGTGCGGATGTAGTTCGAGACCGCGTTCAGCGTCAGGTACACGATCTTGCGCGGGTAGGGCGTGATGTTGCCGCTAGAGCCATGCACGAGATTGCCGTGGAACATCAGCATGCCGCCAGGCTTGCCGGTCGGCGCCACGATGCCGCCCTGCTTGACCAGCCGCGTCACGGTCTCCTCGTCCAGCGTCCACAGCGGATAGGAGGTCGTCGCAAGGTCATGGGACGCCTGGAGATCGCCGGCATTCTGGCTCTGCGGTACCAGCATCAGCGGGCCGTTGATCGGCATCACCTCGTCGAGGAAGATCGCGATGTTCATCGCGCGCGGCTCCGGCATGCCGTCGTCGCGCTTCCAGGTGCCGTAATCCTGGTGCCATTGCCAGACGTCGCCGGTGAAGGCCGATTTCGCGTTGATCTTGAACTGGTGCATGTAGACCGGCTCGCCGAACAATTGCTCGACCGGCTCGATCATGCGCGGATGCGCACCCAGGATGCCGAAGGCCTCGTTGTAGAGATGCGCGGCAAAGGCCGTGCGCGGCGCGCCGCTCTTCTCGCGCCAGACCTCGGGCCGGTTGGCGTCATAGATGCCGACAGCCTCGCGCGCGAGCAAGTCGACCTCCTCCTGGCTGAACAATTCGGGGAGGAACAGCCAGCCCTCGCGATGGAAGAACTCCAATTGTGCCTCGGACAGTCTCATGGGTCGTCCTCCTGTTTTGTTTGTTGTTGTCATTCCGGGGCGGTGCGGAGCACTGAACCCGGAACCTCGAGATTCCCCGGTGCGCAATTGCGCACCTGAGGTCTGGTCCTTCGGACCATCCCGGAATGACGGCGCAAATGGCTACGCCGCCGCCTCGTCGGTCGCCTTCAATCTCTCCTCGGTCATCCGTCCCGCCGTCTGCGCATGCGCCAGTGCTGCGCGCTCGGCGGCTTTCGCGTCACCTGCGAGAATGTGTCCGGCAATCGTCGCATGCTCGGCCCACGCGCTGCCGCGATAATCGAGCTCGGAGAGCACCGTCGCCATCGAGCGGCGCATATGCGGCCATTGCGGCGCGATCGTCTCCTCGATCACGGGATTGCCCGCGAGCTGATAGATCGCGCGGTGAAAATCGACGTCGAGCACGATCAGCTCGGCGAGCGAAGTCTTGCGGTCGATGCGGCGTCCGGCGGCGAGGGCCGCTTCCAGCCGCGCGCGTCCCGCCGCGTCGCTCGCGGCGCGTTGAGCGGCGAGCCGCGCGGCCAGCGCGTCGATGGCGCCGCGCACCTCGTAGAGCTGGCGGATGCGCGAGGGGTCGAGCTGGGTGACTTCAAAGCCGCGCCGGCCGCTCTCGGCGACGAGTCCCTGCCGGTGCAGCAAATGCAGCGCATGCGACACCGGCTGGCGCGACACGCCGAGCTTGTCGGCGAGTTCGTTCTGCCGGATGCGTTGGCCGGGTTGAAGCGTGCGGTCGGAGATCGCCTCCAGGATCCGCGCATAGACCTGGTCGATCAGGTTCGGGAGCGGGTCGAGAGGGATCACGCCGGCAACTCCGAGATACAGAATGGGAATACGGAATTCCGTATTCGAAGGTACTGCGGGAGGGGGAGGGCGTCAAGGTGGACCTCAAGACGCCGTTTCCGGACTCGCTAAGCCATTGATATCACTAGAGCCGTCTACTGTGCATGGGGTTGTTTTCGCCAAAATGGCTTGGCTGGCCCCGGCGCTTATTTCTTCTTGCCCTGCTCGATCAGCATCCGGCTCATCAGATAGAGCCGCGGCACGATCGAATTGGTGTCGATGAATTCGTCCCGCGCGTGATAGCCGAAGCCGGCGAGGCCAAAGCTCTCGACCACAACCGCCTTGCCGCTGCGGTTGGCATAGCCGGCATCGGTGGCGCCGCCGGTCATCTCGGCGATGTCGAGCTTGCGGTCGATCTCGGCATAGATCGCCTGCCCCTCCTGCGCGAGCGCGCGGCCGCGATCGCTGGCGACGAAGGGCGGGCGGCCCGCAGTGATCGTCACCGTGGTTTTGGTATCGGGCACGAACTTGTCCTTCACCTTCGCGTCGAGCGCCGCCTGCAATTTGGCGACGCCATCGGGGATGGTGAGGCGGATGTCGGCGCCGGCCTCGGCCTTTTCCGGAATCTGGTTGCGCACCGTGCCGGCCTGCGCCGTGGTCCAGTTGAGCTGCGTGCCCGGGATCGACTTGGCGACGTCCTTCGTCTGCTGCAATTGGTGCGCGAGCTCGATCAGCGCGTTGCGGCCGAGATCGGGCGCAGCGCCGGCATGGGAGGCGCGGCCCTTCACCTCCATCTTCGCCGTGGCAGTGCCGCTCGCGCCCAGCAGCAGCCCGTCATTCTTGGCGATCGGCGCAGCCACCGTCGGTTCGCAGGAGAGCACGACGTCGTGCTGGTCGGCGAGCTCGGCGATGATCTCGCCCGACCCGATCGAGCCGACCTCTTCATCCGGATTGAAGGACACGGTGAGCCTGGCATAGTCCTGCCAGCCGGCGTCCTTGAGGATCTTGAGCGCATGCAGGACCACGGCGATGCCGCCCTTGTCGTCGGCGATGCCGGGGCCGTAGATGCGGTTGCCGTCGACACGGTACGGCTCGCTTGCGAGGATGCCGCGCTGATAGACCGTGTCCATATGCGCGATCAGCATCAGCTTTCGCGACCCGGTGCCCTGGAAGGTGGCGATCACCATGTCGGCGCCCGTGCCCGCGGTGGTCTTGCGCCGCTCGATGGTGGCGCCCAGCGCCTTCAGGCGCGCTTCGGTGAAGTCGGCCATCTTCTTCAGGCCCTCGGCATCGCCGCTGCCGCTCTCGATCATCACCATGTCGTGCAGGGTCTCGATCAGCGGCGCCTTCTCCTGCTCGGCCGCGGCCTTGAGCTTCTCGTCGGCGGCCGCAAGCGCGGTGGTGCTGCCGGCGGCGAGGCCGAGCAGGGACAAGGTGAGCAGGGGAATGAAGCGGGCTGTCATGGAATCGTCCTTTCGCGTCTTGAGCGCTGGCACCGCGCGCGATTGCGCCGAAAGCCTAGCATCCGGAAAGACGCGATGCCATGTCCCGCTAGCGCTCCAGCACCTCCACCTCCATCGTCGCGATCCGGTCAGCATCGGCGAGCGCCTCGATCCCGGCAATGCGGTCGCCGTTGAACGTCACGCGCAGCGCGATGCGCAGATGTCCGCCGAGAATGACGGCGACGCCGATCTCGCCATCGACCAGGGCGGTCCGTGCAGCCTGCGCGCGGCCCTTGTAGAGCTGCGCGACCGCATCCGCGCCGCGGATCTCCGGCAGCGTGCCGAGCCGCACCGCAGCCTGGTCGGCACGGAACACGACGTCGGGATCGAGCAGGGCCAGCAGGCCCTCGAAATTGCCCTCGCGCGAAGCCCTGAGGAAGGCATCGACGATCGCGCGCTGGTGCGAGATGTCCGCCGCGGGGACCGGCGCACCCTGGACGCGCCGCCGCGCGCGGCTCGCCAGCTGCCGCGAGGCGTCGACCGAGCGTCCGACGATCGGCGCGATCTCCTCGAAGGGGACTGCGAACATGTCATGCAGCACGAAGGCCAGCCGCTCCGCCGGCTGCAATGTCTCGAGCACGACGAGAAGGGCTGCGCCGACGGAATCGGCCATCTCGGCCTCGCGCTCCCGCGTCTCGTCGACCGGCTCGGGCACATGCGGGCCCATCGGGTCCTCGCGGCGCGATTTGCGCGCGCGCAGCATGTCGAGGCAGATGCGCGCGACCACGGTGGTCAGCCAGCCGCGCAGGTTCGCGACGTCGGACGTGTCGTAGCGGCTGACCCGCAGCCAGGCCTCCTGCACGGCATCGTCGACCTCGGCGCTGGAGCCCAGCATCCGGTAGGCGACCGCGCGCAGATGGTCCCTGCTGGCCTCGAACTGGTGGCTGAGAAAATTTTCTTCGCTCATCGGTCACATTCCCTCGTCGCGATCCGTCATCCCCATGACGAAGCCAATCCGGCCGATGTGACCGGAACCGTCGAAATTTTCAAACGGAGACGAAAGATGATGCACGCCCGCATGAACCACCCCGTCATGGTCCTTCCCGAGGCCATGAATGTCCTTCAGTCCCTCGGCAATTTGACCAAGCAGGGACTGCCGGAAAAGCTCCTGGAACTGGTGCACCTGCGCGCCAGCCAGATCAATGGCTGCAGCGTCTGTGTCGACATGCATCCGAAGATCGCCCGCCGGGCTGGCGAGACCGACGAGCGCCTGTTTGCCGTGTCGGCCTGGCGCGATGCGCCCTATTTCAGCGACGCCGAACGCGCCGCGCTGGCGCTGACCGAGGCCGTCACGCGCCTTGCCGATCGCGAGGACCCGGTGTCCGATGCGATCTGGAACGAGGCCGCCAAGCATTTTGACGAACGCGAGCTCGCAACCCTGATCCTCTCGATCGCGACCATCAACGTCTGGAACAGGCTGAACGCCACGATCAAGATGCCGGTCGGTGTTTGGAAGGTGTGAGTTTCTGTGCCCTCTCTCCTTGCGGGAGAGGGCAGCGCCGCTGGGAGATACGAACTCTCTTGGGTGAGGGGTATTTCTCCGCAGATTCATTTGTAGATGTGATCCTTCTCCCACATCCGCCTTCGCCTGAAGGCTTCGGCGGACGAGAGGGGAGAAGGAAGAAAGAAAGCTACTCCGCCAGGAAGCTGTTCACCACCTCGCCGAACTCAAGCGGCGCCTGTTCGAACATCCAGTGGCCGGCATTCTCGATCACCGCCGTCTTGCTGCCGGCGATGTGCGCGGCCAGCACGCGCCACATCACCGACAGGCTGCCGGTGGTCGCACCGCCGCCGATCAGCAGCGTCGGCGTCCTGATCGCCTGCGCATCAGCGAGCGTGTAGGGCCGGCGCTGCTCGTTGATCTGGCCAAGGAAGGTGAGCGTGTTGTCGCGCAACTGTTGCTTCGCCGCCGCCGGCACGCGCCGCCAGGAGCCGTCGCCTTCGATGCCCTCGTAGAAATTCTGCAGTGCGCCGTCGAGATCGCCGGCGCGGATCATCTCGACCGAGCGTATCGTCTTCGCAGCGAGCGGCGGATGCGCGGGGGTGCCGTCGGGCACCGGCAGGCTGGCGTCGAGATCACCGCCCGGCTCGGCCAGCACCAGCTTGCGCAGCAGGTCAGGCCGCGCCTGAGCCACGCGAAACGCGATGTGGCCACCGCGCGAATGGCCCATCAGGTCGACCGGACCGGGTTTGACCTGCTCGATGAAGGCGATCGTGTCCGCGACGTGCTGCGCCATCTTGTAATCGTCGCCGACGGCGTCCCAATGCTCGGGAAAGAAGTGCCGCAGGCTGACCGAGATCACGCGATGGGACTTCGACAGCGGGCCGAGCACTGAATACCAGGTGCGGAAATCACCTAACGTGCCATGCACGCAGACCAGCGGCGGGCCCTCGCCGACTTCGAGATAGGCCATGTCGTAACCGTTGACGCGAAATGTCTGCATGATCAGCTCGCCAGGAAATCCAGAACCAGTTCGGAGTATTTTTGCGGCGCCTGCTCGAACATCGGATGGGTCGCGTTCGGGATGATCGCCGTCTTGGAATAGGGCACGTGCGCGGCCAGCGCATGCAGCACCTTCGGCAGCAGGCCTTTGGTCCGTGCGCCCAGGATGAACAGCGTCGGCATCTTGATCGACTCCGCATCCGCCTTCGAGAACGGCGGCCGGTTGTCGCGGACCTGGCCGATCAGGGTATAGGCGTTGTCGCGCAGATTCTGCTTCACCATCGCCGGCAGCCGCGGCCAGGTGCCGGCTCCTTCCAGCGTGTCCACGAAGACGGCGAGGCCGCCGTCGACATCGCCTGCCGCGATCTTCTCGGCCGAGGCCGTGAACCGCGCCAACAGCGGCGAGGGGCCACCGACGTTCTCGGGATCGAGGCTCGCATCGAGCTCGCCGCCGGGTTCGGCCAGGATCAGCCGCCGCAACAGGTCAGGGCGCGCCTGTGCCACGCGAAAGCAGATGTGCCCGCCGCGGGAATGGCCCATCAGATCGACCGGGCCGAGGTCGAGCTTCTCGATGAAGGCGATGACGTCCTGGACATGCTGGGCGATCGAATAGGTGTCACCGACGCCGTCCCAGCGGTTCGGGAAGAAGTGCCGCAGGCTGACAGGGATGACCCGGTGCCTCTGTGTCAGCGGCCCGAGCACGCAGCCCCAGACGCGAAAGTCATTGAGCGAGCCGTGCACGCAGACCAGCGGCGGCCGGCCCCGGTCTTCACCCACGTCGAGATAGGGCATGTCGTATCCGTTGACGTGGAGGCTTTGCATTCGGGGCTCGCGGGAAGGGGGCAGGAACTCCTGTGCAAGATTCCCGGAAACCGGGTGGATCGCAACTATTTCCAAGCCTAGATTTAGGCGGAGATCACAATGGGGGCATGCGACGGGGACGCAAGCGCAGGAACCAAGCTATGACCGACCAGCATTTTGCCCTGTTCGACACCAGCATCGGCCTCTGTGCCATCGCCTGGGGCCCGCGCGGCATCAACGGCACGCAACTGCCCATGGGCGGCGAGGACAAGATCCGCACCCGCATCAGCCAGCGCCACGCTGATGCCAGCGAGGCCGAGCCGACCGCCGAGGTGCGAGAGGCGATCGATCGCATCACAAAACTGCTCGCGGGCGAGCCGGACGATCTCACCGACATCCCGCTCGACCTCGACGGCGTGCCTGACTTCAACCGCGGCGTCTACGAGATCGCCCGCGCCATCCCGCCCGGCAAGACCGTCACCTATGGCGATATCGCCAAGCAGCTTGGCGGCGTGCAGCTGTCCCGCGACGTCGGCCAGGCCCTCGGCCGCAACCCGTGCCCGATCGTCGTGCCCTGCCATCGGGTGCTGGCGGCCGGCAACAAGCCCGGCGGATTCTCGGCGAATGGCGGCGTGGTGACGAAGCTGAAGATGCTTGAGATCGAAGGCGCGCTGGTGAACCACACGCCGAGTTTGTTCGATTGAGGTACAAGGTCTCTTGCCCCGGACGCAGTGCTGCACTGCTGAGCCGGGGCCCAGCCCGTTAGCTTAGGCGTTTGGAGAGAGGGGTCCCGGCTCTGCGGCGCACCGCTAGGCGCTGCACCGCGTCCGGGACACGAGACCGCTAGATCTTCGCCGCCGTCTTCGGCCAGTACCTGTCGCGCAGATGCCGCTTCACCAGCTTGCCGGTCGGCGTGCGCGGCAGCTCGGCTTCGAAGTCGATCGAGCGCGGGCACTTGATCGCCGAGAGACGCGTCTTGCAGTAGGCGATCAGGTCTGCCTCCAGAGCCTTGCCGGCGCGGCTCATATCGTGCGGCTGCACCACCGCCTTCACCTCTTCGCCCATCTCCTCGTTCGGCACGCCGAACACGGCGACGTCGGCGATATCAGGATGAGTGATGAGAACGTCCTCGGTCTCCTGCGGGTAGATGTTCACCCCGCCCGAGATGATCATGTAGGACTTGCGGTCGGTGAGAAACAGGAAGCCGTCCTTGTCGAGATAGCCGACGTCGCCGAGCGTCGACCAGCCCTTGGCGTTGTAGGCCTTCTTCGTCTTCTCAGGATCGTTGTGATAGGTAAAAACCGGCGCGTCGGCGAAATAGACCGTGCCGATCTCGCCCGTCGGCTGCTCCTCGTCGTTTTCGTCCAGGATCTTGATCTTGCCCACCACGGCGCGGCCGACGCTGCCGCGATGCTCCAGCCATTGCTGCGAATTGCAGACGGTGACGCCGTTGCCTTCGGAGCCGGCGTAATACTCGATCAGGATCGGTCCCCACCATTCGATCATCTTGGCCTTGACGTCGACGGGGCAGGGGGCGGCGGCGTGGATCGCGCCCTTCAGGGTCGAGACGTTGTACTTGCCGCGAACCTCGTCCGGCAGCTTCAGCATGCGCACGAACATGGTCGGCACGAGCTGTGACTGCGTGACTTTGTATTTCTCGACGAGCTTGAGGAAATCCTCGGCATCGAAATGCTCCATGATGATGGAGGTGCCGCCAAGTACGATCGCCATCATGTTGAAGCGCAGCGGGGCCGCGTGATAGAGCGGCGCCGGCGAGAGATAGGTGCTCACCGCATTCATGCCGCACATGTCGGCGCAGAGCACGCGCAGGAAGCCGTTCGGCACGTCGATCTTGTTGCCCTCGAATGCTTTCTTGATGCCCTTCGGACGGCCGGTGGTGCCCGACGAATACAGCATGTCGTAGCCGGCGACTTCGTCCGCGATCGGCGTTGTCGGCTGTGCGGACGCTTCCTTGTCGTAGGACCGGAAGCCAGGCTGGGGCTCGTCGACCATGTAGAAGACCGGCTCGCCCGCGGTCCCCTTGATCAGCGCCTTGATCTGGTCGGCGCATTTCGGTGTCGTGATCACGACCTTGGCGCCGCAATCGCCGATGATGTAGTCGATCTCGTCCTGCTTCAGATAGCGGCTGATGGCGGTGTAATAGAGCCCGCTGCGTTGCGCCGCCCAGCAGATCTCCATGAACGCGAGACGGTTTTCCATCAAGAGCGCGATGTGGTCGCCGGCCTTCAGGCCGAGCGAGCGGAACAGGTTCGCGCCCTGGTTCGATAGCTCGTCGAGCTCGCGATAGGTGATCGCCTTGCCGGTCCCGGCCATCTGGTAGGCGATCTTGTCGGGCGTGGTGCGGGCGTAGATGGAGGGATGGGTCATAAGCGCAGGTCTCGCAACAGGAAAGGTGTCATCCCGGCGAAGGCCGGGATCCATAACCACAGGCCTTGGTTGTTGAAACGAGATGGGGCTCCAGCGCGGCATAACCACAGCCTTCTGTGGTTATGGGTCCCGGATCGGCGCGCGCTTTAGGCGCGCTTGTCCGGGACGACACCATCTGTGTGGAAGCAAGCTTACAGCCGCTCCACGATCGTCACGTTGGCCATGCCGCCGCCTTCGCACATGGTCTGAAGACCATAGCGCTTGCCGCGCTGGTGCAGGGCGTGGACCAGCGTCGTCATCAGCTTGGTGCCGGAGCCGCCGAGCGGATGGCCGAGCGCGATGGCGCCGCCATTGACGTTGAGGCGGGCCGGATCGGCGCCGGTGGTCTTCAACCAGCCGGTGGGCACCGAGGCGAAGGCCTCATTGACTTCGAACAGATCGATATCGTCGATCTTCATGCCGGCCTTCTCCAGCGCGCGCTTGGTGGCGTGCAGCGGAGCATCGAGCATGATGACGGGATCGCCGCCGGTCATGGTCATGTGATGGATTCGCGCCAGCGGCGTGAGGCCGAGCTGCTTGAGGCCGCGCTCGTTCACCACCATCACGCCGGAGGCGCCGTCGCAGATCTGGCTGGCGCTGGCCGCGGTGAGCTTGCCGTTCTCGGCGATCAGCTTGACGCCCTTGATGCCGTCGAGCGTTGCGTCGAAGCGGATGCCTTCATCGATGTGGTGGGTGTCCTTGCTGCCGTCGGCGCGGGTGATCTCGAGCGGCACGATCTCCTTCTTGAAGTGGCCGGCTTGCGTCGCCGCGATCGCGCGCTGATGGCTGTTGAAGGAGTATTCGTCGAGGTCATCCTTCGACAGCCCGTACTTCTCCGCTATCATCTCGGCGCCGGTGAACTGGCTGAACACGATGTTCGGATATCTCGCTTCAATGCCCGGGCTCTTGTAATTGCCAAAGCCGTTCTTGGCCGGAAGCTGCGAGGACAGGCCCATCGGCACGCGCGTCATCGATTCCACGCCGGCGGCGATCACCACGTCCATCGTGCCGGACATCACGGCTTGCGCCGCGAAGTGCAGCGCCTGCTGCGACGAGCCGCACTGGCGGTCGATCGAGGTGCCCGGCACGCTCTCCGGCAGCTTCGAGGCCATGATCGCGTTGCGTGCGACGTTGTTGGACTGCTCGCCGACCTGCATGACGCAGCCCATGATCACGTCCTCGACCAGGGCTGGATCGACCTTGGTGCGATCGACCAGCTCGTCCAGCACTTTTGCGGCGAGATCGGCCGGATGCCAGCCGGCGAGGCGGCCCCCCTTGCGCCCGCCCGCGGTACGCGCAGCGGCGACGATGTAAGCCTCGGCCATGTCGGTCTCTCCCTGGATTGTTCTGTATCGCGTTGGATTGTCGGCGCGGATTTAATGGGCGCGATATCGTTTAGTCAATCGATCAATTAACTCTTGTGATGAGGCGCTGCTTCGGCTTATCTGCGGCCGCTTCAAGCGGCGAGAACAGGGAACTCCGTGACTACCAGCGTACCGAACAGGCTCCCGAGCGGAAAGAATTCCACGGCAGAGAAATTGCTCGTGGCCGCGAGCGAGCTGATGATCGAACGCTCCTCGATCGAGATCTCGCTCTCCGACATCGCCCAGAAGTCGGGCGCCAATGCCGCGCTGGTCAAATATCATTTCGGCAACAAGGACGGCCTGTTGCTGGCGCTGCTCGCGCGCGATGCCGCGACCGAGATGTCCAACCTGGAATATCTGCTGGCGCAACCGATCGCATCGACGGCGAAGCTGAAGCTGCACATCGCCGGCATCATCCGCGCCTATTACCGGTTCCCCTACATGAACCGGCTGATTCACTATCTGCTGCATGAGACCAATGCCGGCTCTGCCGACGAAGTCTCAAAGTTCTTCGTGGCGCCGCTGCTGGATTTCCATCGCCGCCTGCTCGCTGAGGGCATCAGCCGCGGCGAGTTCCGCGCCACCGATCCGGTGCTGTTCTACACCAGCCTGATCGGCGCCTGCGATCACCTGTTCTTCGGCCGGCACGCGATGTCTCGCGCGACCGGCGTCGGTCCGGTCACCGATGATGTCTGCCGGCAATACATCAAGCACATGGAAACGCTGATTTGCGGCGGCATCCTCACGCAAGCCGGGGAAGCTGCCGCGGCCGGATAATCCGGCATCACTTGTGAATCTGAAGACTTGCAAGTCTAGAGAAGAAACGCCCAAGGAAAGGTAGATTACGATGGAGTTGAAAGACGTAGCCGTTCTCATCACCGGCGGTGGTTCGGGCCTCGGCGAAGCGACCGCTCGTGCCATGGCGGCCAAGGGCGCCAGGATCGGCGTGATCGACCAGAACAAGGAGAACGCCGAGAAGGTCGCCGCCGAGGTGAAGGGCGTAGCCCTCCATGCCGACGTCACCAGCGAAGAGCAGATCAAGGCGGCGATCGCGAAGGCGGAAGCCGCGCACGGCGTCGCCCGCGTGCTGATGAACTGCGCCGGCATCGGTGGCTCGCAGCGCATCGTCGGCCGCGACGGCGTCTATCCGCTGGAAAAATTCGCGCGCATCATCAACGTCAACCTGATCGGCACCTTCAACTGCCTGCGTCTGTTCGCCGAGCGCCTCGTCACCATCGAGCCGGTCGGCGAAGAACGCGGCGTCATCATCAACACGGCTTCGGTGGCCGCCTATGAAGGCCAGATCGGCCAGATCGCCTATTCGGCCTCGAAGGGCGGCGTCGTCGGTCTGACCCTGCCGGCCGCGCGCGACCTCGCCAGCCAGAAGATCCGCGTCAACACCATCGCGCCCGGCCTGTTCTTCACGCCGTTGCTGATGGGCCTGAACGAGGAAGCCCGCAAGAGCCTGGGCGCCCAGGTGCCGCATCCCTCGCGCCTCGGCGATGCCAAGGAATACGGCGCGCTCGCGGTGCATATCGTCGAGAACGCGATGCTCAACGGCGAGACCATCCGTCTCGACGGCGCCATCCGCATGGCGCCGCGGTAGTAGAGGCGTACTCCGCTGCCGTCCTTCTCTCCTGGTGGGAGAAGGTGGCGCGAAGCGCCGGATGAGGGGTTCTCTCCGCGGAGACAGACCCCTCAGCCCAAGCGAACTCTGGGCTCACAGCGATCATGCCCTCTCCCACAAGGGGAGAGGGCGCAGCAATCGGCACCGCGATCGGCGGCAAGCAGGAGCGCTCCCATGTCCCAACCGCTGCTGATCGAGCATGACGACGGCGTCGATACGGTGACGCTCAATCGTCCTGAAAGCCTCAATGCGCTCGATCCCGCGCTGATCGATGCGCTCAACGTCTATTTCCAGGGCCTCCAGCGCAACCGTGACACCCGCGTCGTCGTGCTGAAGGGCGCCGGCAAGAATTTTTGCGCCGGCCTCGACCTCAAGGCGGCGATGGCCCGCCGTGCCGGGCAGCAGGAACTACCCGGCGTTACCGAGTCGCTCGACTCGCAGCGTCGCATCGCCGACATCGTGATGCTGATGCGGCGTTGTCCGCAGCCGATCATCTCGCTGGTGCAGGGCGCGGCGGCCGGCGGCGGGTTCGCGCTGGCGCTTGCCTCCGACATCCGCATCGCGACGAAGTCGGCGCGGATGAACTGTGCCTTCATCAAGCTCGGCCTTGGCGGCTGCGATATCGGCACCAGCTACTTTCTGCCGCGGCTCGTCGGCGTCTCAGTCGCATCCGAGCTGATCCTGACCGGACGCTTCATCGGTGCCGAGCGTGCGCTCGCGGTTGGGCTCGTCTCGGAAGTCGTCGACGAAGGCAAGCTCGACGAAGCCGCTGAACCTTACGTCGATGCGATGATGACGGCCTCACCGGTGGGGCTGCGCCTGTCAAAAGAATGTCTCAACATGAGCGTCGATGCGGGGTCGCTGGAATCCGTGATCGCGACGGAGGACCGCAACCAGGTCCTGTGCAGCCGCTCCGAGGAATTTTCGGAAGGCGTCAGGGCCTTCCTTGAGAAGCGAAAGCCTGTCTATATCAGGCGCTGAAACGAGAACGATCCGCAAAGGACGATAATTCCGGGAGACGCAAAATGAGTGGAAGCGCGGCGGCCGTGATGACGAAGCCCGCCTTTCGCAAGGTGGAGTGGCTCGCGCGCGACATCGACGTCGAGCGCCGCGGCGACGGCACCGTGGTGCTGAAGTCGCGCATTCCGCTGCAAGCCTACGAGACGCATCTTCCCGCCTCGCTGGCGAAATGGGCGAGGCAAGCGCCTGAGCGCATCTGGCTCGCACAGCGCGGGGGAGCGAACCGCGAATGGCGCAAGGTCTCCTACGGCGAGGCCAAGCGTACCGTGGATGCGCTGACGCAGGCGCTGCTCAATCTCAGGCTCGACGGGCGCCCGGTCACGATCCTCTCCGGCAATTCGATCGAGCACGCGCTGATGACGCAGGCCGCGATGCAGGCGCGCTCGCCGGCGGCTCCGGTGTCGCCGGCCTACTCCTTGATGAGCCATGATCACGTCAAGCTGAAATATCTGTTCGATCTGATCAAGCCGGCCGTGGTGATGGTGCAGGACGGCCCGACCTTCGAGAAGGCGCTGAACGCACTCGACCTCACCGGCGTTACCGTCGTTCACGTCGCGCGTCCCTGCGACGGCATCAAGAGCGTCAGCTTTGCCGAGCTCGCGGCAACGTCCGTGACCGCCGACGTCGAAGCATCGATCGCGAAAATCACGCCGCAGACCGTGGGCAAACTGTTGTTCACCTCCGGCTCGACCGGCATGCCCAAGGCGGTCATCAACACGCAAGAGATGATGTGCGCCAATGCGGCGATGATGATGCAGGTGCGGCCGCGTGATCCCAGCGGTCCGATCTCGACCATGCTGGACTGGATGCCATGGAACCACACCATGGGCGGCAATGCGGCGTTTCACCCGGTGCTGGTCGACGGTGGCACGCTCTATATCGATGACGGCCGGCCGATGCCGGGCCAGTTCGAGGAGACGCTGCGGAATCTGCGCGAGATCTCGCCGACCTATTACGCCAATGTGCCGGCCGGCTATGCCGCGCTCGCGGCGGCCATGGAGAAGGACGATGCGCTGTGCCGCTCGTTCTTCAAGAACCTCTCGATCATGGCCTATGGCGGCGCACGCCTGCCCGACGATCTCTATGAGCGCATGCAGGCCCTCGCCGTGAAGACGACCGGCGAGCGCATCGTGTTCTACACCGGCTGGGGCTCGACCGAGACGGCGCCGACCTCGACCGGCACCTATTGGGACACCGAGCGCGTCGGCCTGATCGGCCTGCCATTCCCCGGCGTCGAACTGAAGATGGTGCCGTGCGGCTCGAAATACGAATTGCGCCTGCGCGGCGTCAACGTCACGCCCGGCTATTTTGGCCAGCCGGACCTGACGAAGAAGATGTTCGACGAGGAAGGCTTCTACTGCATCGGCGATGCCGGCATCTTCGTCGACGATGCCGATCCGGTGAAGGGCATCATCTTCGCCGGCCGTGTGGTCGAGGATTTCAAGCTCACCACCGGCACCTTCGTCCATGTCGGATCGCTCCGCACCGACGCGATTGCCGCGACGACGCCCGTTGTGCATGACGCGTTGGTTGCCGGGCAGGATCAATGCTCGATCGGTCTGCTGGCCTGGCCCAATCTGCATGCGTGTCGCCAGCTGGTCGGCAATCCCGATCTGAGCTTCGAGGACGCCGTGAAGCATCCCGAGGTGATCGCCTGCTTCAGACGCGGCCTCGAAGCGCACAACGCGGAGTGTGGCGGCGCCAGCAGCCGCGCTATCGCGCGCGCGATGCTGATGGCCGAGCCGCCCTCCATCGACGGCAATGAGCTCACCGACAAGGGCTACATCAACCAGCGCGCCGGCCTGGAACGCCGCGCGGCGCTGGTGGAGCGGCTCTACGCGGACAAGCCGGATCAGGACGTGATCGTGCTGCGATGAATCAAGACTCTCTCCAATCGTCATTCCGGGGCGCGCGCAGCGCGAACCCGGAATCCATCGGGCCGCAAGCGCGTGGCGAAATGGATTCCGGGCTCGCGACTTCGTCGCGCCCCGGAATGACAGTAAGAAAAAGGTAGCCCGCCATGAACTTCGATTTCTCTGACGACCAGAAACAGCTCCGCGACCAGGCGCGCAAATTCCTCACCGAGAAGTGCTCGCCCAAGGCGGTGCGCGTCGTGCTCGACGGCAAGGCTCCTTACGACAAGGAGCTGTGGAAGGGCCTCGCCGAGATGGGTTTTCTCGGCGTCGCAATCCCGGAAGAATATGGCGGTGCGGGCGCGGGCCATCTCGAGCTTTGCGTGATCGCGGAGGAGATGGGCCGGGCGAATGCGCCGGTGCCGTTTTCCTCGACGGTGTATCTTGCCGCCGAAGCGCTGTTGATCGCGGGCAGTGACGCCCAGAAGAAGAAATGGCTGCCGGCGATCGCCTCGGGCGAGGCGATCGGCACGCTGGCGCTGTTCGAGGGCAAGGGCAATCCGTCGCCGAAGAACGTCAAGCTCACCGCCGCAAACGGCGTGCTCAACGGCGTCAAGAAGCCGGTCGCCGATGGTGCGATCGCCGACTTCGCTGTCGTCGCCGCGCGCACCGGATCGAGCGGACGTGACGGCGACATCTCGCTGTTCCTCGTCGACCTCAAGGCCGGTGGCGTCGCGGTGAAAAACCTCACCAATCTCGATCCGACCCGCGGGCAGGCCGAGATCACCTTCAAAGACTGCAAGGCGGAGCCGCTCGGCGCGGCCGGTGAAGGCTGGAGCATTTTGACGCAGGTGCTCGACCGCGCCGCGGTGCTTTGCGCCTTCGAGCAGGTCGGTGGCTCCGACCGCGCGCTGGAGATGGGCCGCGACTACGCGCTCGACCGCATCGCCTTCGGCCGCCCGATCGGCTCGTTCCAGGCGGTCAAGCACATGCTCGCGGACATGTATGTGTCGGCGACGCTGGCGCGCTCCAACAGCTATTACGGCGCCTGGGCGCTCTCGACCAACGCAGCCGAGCTGCCGGAAGCCGCAGCGGCGGCACGCATCAGCGCGACGCAGGCGTTCCAGCACTGCGCCAAGAACAACATCCAGGTTCACGGCGGCATGGGCTTCACCTGGGAGTTCGACTGCCACATGTACTACCGCCGCGCCAACGCCATGGCGCTGGGGCTCGGCAGCCTGTCCTACTGGGAAGACCAGTTGATCGACCGCATGCGCAAGAAGAACGCGGCGTGATGTTGTCGTCATTCCGGGGCGCCGCAAGGCGGCGAACCCGGAATCTGGAGATGAGTGAATAACGTCGAGATTCCGGGTTCGCGCTACGCGCGGCCCGGAATGACAGAGAGAAAAGACCATGAACTTCGACGACACCCCGCAGGAAGCCGAATTCCGCAGCGTGGCCCGCGCCTGGATCCGCGCGAACGCGCCCAGGCAGTACGAGGAAGAGCTGCGCAAGTCCTCGCTCGGTCGCACCCAGCTCAAGAACGCCAATATTCTCGAGGTCGCCAAGGCCTGGCAGAAGAAGAAGGCTGATGCCGGCTGGGCCTGCCTGCACTGGCCGAAGGAGTATGGCGGCCGCGGCTCGTCGCCGATCGAGCGCGTGATCTGGCAGCAGGAAGAAGGGCCGTTCGGCCAGCTCTCCCGCATGTTCATCATCGGCCATGGCATGTGCGGGCCGACCATGATGGCGTTCGCGCGCGAGGAGCATAAGCGCACGTACCTGCCGCCGCTCGCCTCCGGCGAAAAGGTCTGGTGCCAGCTGTTCTCCGAGCCGGCTGGCGGCTCCGACGTCGCGGGCCTGCGCACGCGCGCGGAAAAGGACGGCGACGACTGGGTGATCAACGGCCAGAAGATCTGGACGTCGGGCGCGCATTATTCGGACTACGGCATCCTGCTCACCCGCACCGATCCGACCGTGCCCAAGCACAAGGGCCTCACCATGTTCTTCCTGGACATGAAGAGCCCGGGCGTCGAGGTGCGGCCGATCAAGCAGGCGAGCGGCGCCTCCGACTTTAACGAGGTCTATTTCACCAATGTCCGCATTCCCGATCATCAGCGTCTCGGCGAGGTCGGTGACGGCTGGAACGTCTCGCTGACCACGCTGATGAACGAGCGCAGCGCGATCGGCGCGGCCGTCTCGACCGGTTTCCCGGAGCTGTTCGAATATTGCTCCAGCCTCATGTTGGATGACGGTCCGGCGATCGAGGATCGTGCGGTGCGCTCGAAGCTTGCGAACTGGGCGGCGAAGGCGAGCGGGCTGAAGTACACCAGCATGCGCGCGATCTCGGCGCTATCGAAGGGCGAGCGCCCGGGTCCGGAGAATTCCATCGGCAAGCTGGTGGCGGGCTCGATGATCCAGGACGTCGCGACCTACGCGCTGGACCTGCAGGGTGCGAGCGGCGTCGTCAGCGGCGAGGATGCCCAACTCGCCGGCCGTTTCCAGGCGATGCTCTTGCGCGCGCCCGGCACGCGCGTCGAAGGCGGCACCGACGAGATCATGCGCAACATCATCGCCGAGCGGGTGCTGGGCCTGCCCGGCGATATCCGTGTCGATAAGGACGTGCCGTTCAACAAGATCCCGACGAAGGGAAGAGGTTAGAATTGTAGGGTGGGCAAAGGCGCGTAGCGCCGTGCCCACCAATTCTGTCGAGAACGAGGGAAGGTGGTGGGCACGCTTCGCTTTGCCCACCCTACGCACCGAGCACGAATTGAGAGGTTCGCCATGAATTTCGACGACACCCCGCAGGAAGCCGCTTTCCGCGAGACCGCGCGCAACTGGGTCGCGGCCAACGCGCCGAAGGAGTTCGAGCAGGAGCTGTCCAAATCCTCGCTCGGCCGTATCCGGCTGGCCAATCATGACATCGTCGATGTCGGCAAGGCCTGGCAGAAGAAGAAGTTCGAGGGCAATTGGGCCTGCCTGCACTGGCCGAAGGAATATGGCGGCCGCGACGCCACGCCGATCGAGAAGGTGATCTGGCAGCAGGAAGAGGGCGTCTACGGCAAGCTGACGCAACCGTTCCAGATCGGCGAGGGCATGTGCGGCCCGACCGTGATGGCTTTTGGCAGCGAGGATGCCAAGCGCCGCCATCTGCCGAAGCTCGCCTCCGGCGAGGAGATCTGGTGCCAGCTGTTCTCCGAACCGTCCGCCGGCTCAGACGTCGCGGGGCTGCGGACGCGCGCGGAGAAGAAGGGCGACAATTGGGTCGTCAACGGCCAGAAGATCTGGACCTCGGGCGCACATTATTCCGACTTCGGTCTGTTGATCGCGCGGACCGATCCGAATGTGCCCAAGCACAAGGGCCTCACCATGTTCTTCCTGGACATGAAGAGCCCGGGCGTCGAGGTCCGCCCGATCAAGCAGGCCAACGGCATGCAGGAGTTCAACGAGGTCTATTTCACCGATGTGGTGATATCAGACAGCCAGCGCCTCGGCGCCGTCGGCGAGGGCTGGAGCGTGTCGCTGACGACGCTGATGAACGAGCGGATGTCGATCGGCTCGCGGCTTGCGACCGGCGTCCCCGAAATGTTCGAGTTCTGCTCCAATCTGATGCTCGAGGACGGGCTCGCCATCGACGATCCCGCCGTGCGCTCGAAACTCGCGAGCTGGGCGGTGAAGTCGAGCGGGCTGAAATACACCAGCTACCGCGCGATCTCGGCGCTCTCGAAGGGCGATCGGCCGGGGCCGGAGAATTCGATCGGCAAGCTCGTCTCGGGCATGATGCTCCAGGACATCGCGACCTACGCCATGGACCTCCAGGGCGCGGCCGGTGTTCTCACCGGCGCCGACGAGGAGACGGTGCAGGGCCAGTTCCAGCAGATGCTGCTGTCCTCGCCCTCGATGCGCATCGCCGGCGGCACCGACGAGATCTTGCGCAACATCATCGCCGAGCGCGTGCTGGGATTGCCGGGCGACATTCGCGTCGACAAGGATTTGCCGTATAACAAGATCCCGACCAAGGGTCGGTGATCGAGCCTCTCGCTGTATCGCGTAGGGTGGGCAAAGCGAAGCGTGCCCACCATATGCAGATGCGCCGGGGTAAGTCTGTCGGTGGGCACGGCGCTATCGCGCCTTTGCCCACCCTACGAGGAGCGCGAGCCAATTCATGGATGCAAAAGTGAGCCAGACCCAAGACCGCATCGGCGTGCTCGAGGAGCTCCTTAACGAGCGCTACTCCGTCCGCGCCTTCCTGCCCAAGCAGGTCGACCGCGCGACCATCGAGCATGTGCTGGCCACCGCGCAGCGCACCGCGTCCTGGTGCAACAGCCAGCCCTGGCAGGTCATCATCGCCAGTGGCGCGGCCAAGGAGCGCTTCCGCCAGGCAATCTACCAGGAAGCATCGGGCGGATTGGGTGACGATTACGACTTCACCCCGCCGCGCGAATATGTCGGCGTCTATCTCGAGCGCCGCCGCGAGAGCGGCTTTCAGCTCTACAACACGCTCGGCATCGCGCGCGGCGACAGAAGCGCTTACGCAAAGCAGGCGCTGGAGAACTACAATTTCTTCGGCGCGCCGCATGTCGCGATCATCCACACCAACGAGCCGCTCGGCATCTACGGTGCGATCGATTGCGGCGCCTATGTCTCGAATTTCATGCTGGCCGCCCAGGCGCTCGGGCTCGGCACGATTCCGCAGGCGGCGCTGGCGCGCCATTCCGGACTGATCCGCCGCCACTTCAATCTGCCCGACGACCGCCGCGTCGTCTGCGGCATCTCGTTCGGCTATGCCGACGACGCCCACAAGGTCAACAGCTACCGGACCTCGCGCGCGACCGTCACCGACACCGCCACCTTCGCGGACGAATGATCCAGTCTCGCACCCGCCGTCCGGTTTTCACACACGCGCAAAGGCGGCCGCAGACACGGCCGCCTTCACATTCGTCGCGGTCCGGTTGACGAGGCCGTTATCCGCCGCTGCCGCCGATCACGGCGCGCACGGTCTCGTCGGGCCCGAAGTCCTCGGCGCCATCGACATAAAGCAGCGCAGCGAGCTTCGAGCGCGCGCGATTGACGCGACTCTTGATCGTGCCGACTGCACAGCCGCAGATCGAAGCTGCGTCCTCATAGGAGAAGCCGGAGGCGCCGACCAGGATCAAGGCCTCGCGCTGGTCCTGCGGAAGCTTTTCGAGCGCGCCGCGGAACTCCTCGAACTCGAGATGCGCGTTCTGCGACGGCTGCGTCTTCAGCGTCTTGGCATAGTTGCCCTCGGCATCCTCCACCTCCCGCCGCCGCTTGCGATAGTCGGAGCGGAACAGGTTGCGAAGGATCGTGAACAGCCACGCCGGCAGGTTCGAGCCGGGCTGGAACGAGTCGATGTTGGCGAGCGCACGCAGAAGCGTTTCCTGCACCAGATCGTCGGCGCGATCCGCATTGCCGCTCAGCGAGATCGCGAACGCGCGCAGACTGGGCACGGCCGCGAGGATGTCGTCACGTAGGGAGTCCGTGAGAGGCATTAATCCCTCCCATTGTTGTCGTTGGAGCTCCTGTCTGGTTCCACTTGGGGTGCGCCTCCCGGCGCATCAAGCTTCTTGATCAGTTCCGCGAACCGGTCCGGAACCCCCTGCCGCACCACGTCGTCGTACATGGCGCGCAGCTGGTGGCCGATCCGGGACTGGATTTCCGGAGTGAGGCCTCCCTTGCCGGGGGTCGTGCTTTTGCTGGCTTGAGACTTGAGATCTTTCATGACCTGTTCCACGTTTCCCCGAGTTAAGTAACTGTAAAATCGAGAAGTTCTCTCAACCGGGAGCCGTTCCCTGGATAGGCACAATTCCAGGTTCGACAAAAAGTTCCCAGGTAAGCGGAACTTTTCTTGGCGTGAGGCGTAGACAGCCCAGCAGGGGAACCCGGGCCTCCCCGCTTGTTGCGTGGTTCGTCAAGGTCGGCCCGAAGATGAATGGAGTGGGGATGTCCCGTTCGCAGCTTGTTGCTGAACACTTGCCGTTGTTGCGCCGGTACGCGCGCGCCCTGACGGGCAGCCAGGCCTCCGGTGACGCCTATGTCGCAGCCATGTTGGAAGCGATGCTCGGAGATCCGTCCGTGCTCGACGAGAGCCATGGTCCGCGCGCCGGCCTGTTCCGGCTGTTCACCCAGATATGGAATTCGGTCTCCGTCAACGACGATGCCGAGGTGACGACCTTGCCGATGCCGCCGGAGCGGCGGCTGTCGAACATCACGCCGCTGCCGCGGCAGGCATTCCTGCTGCTCTCGCTGGAAGGATTCTCGGAAGAGGAAGTCGGCTTCATCCTCGGCACCGACGTCGCCGAGACGCGGCGGCTTGCCGATGCCGCGGGACGCGAGATGGCGGCCGAGATCGCGACCGACGTGCTGATCATCGAGGACGAGACCTTCATCGCCATGGACCTCGAGAGCCTGGTGAAGAATCTCGGTCACAATGTCGTTGGTGTCGCGCGCACCCATGCCGATGCGGTGGCGCTGGCCAAGAACAAGCGGCCGGGCCTGATCCTCGCCGACATCCAGCTTGCCGACGGCTCGTCGGGCCTGGACGCCGTCAACGAGCTGCTCCGCACCTTCGAGGTGCCGGTGGTGTTCATCACCGCCTATCCGGAGCGCTTCCTGACCGGCGAGCGCCCCGAGCCGGCGTTCCTCATCTCAAAGCCGTTCCAGCCCGCGATGGTGTCGGCGGTGGCGAGCCAGGCGTTGTTCTTCCAGCGCAACTCGCGCAACCGCGCGCCGAAGGCGCCGGCGGCGTAAGCAAGGCGCAATTTGGCGAAACAATCTGATCCGGCGTGCTGTCAGGCACGCCGGATTTTTCGTGGCCGCTCCGCCGCGCTTGACGGCCATCGCGTTCGCCGCTCATACCTCATGCATCGCCCCAATCGGAGATGTGCCAATGGACCAGCAACTCCTCGATCGCCTCGCCATCCGCGACCTCGTCGAGAACTGGGCGGTGTGGCGCGATGCCGGCGACTGGGAGCGCTTTGCCACGGTCTGGCATGACGAGGGCTGGATGTCCGCCACCTGGTTTCAGGGGCCGGCGCGGGATTTCATGCGGGTTAGTCGGGAGGGGTTTGCCAAGGGCGTGCGCATCCTGCATTTCCTCGGCGGCACCAGCATCGATTTGTCCGGCGAGCGCGCCATCGCGCAAACCAAGATGACGATCTCGCAGCGTGCCCCGGTGCATGACGTGCTCTGCGACGTCGTCTGCACCGGGCGCTTCTACGATTTCCTCGAGAAGCGGCATGACCAATCAGGTATTGGAAAATGGGGCATCGTCCGCCGCCAGCCGATCTACGAGAAGGACCGGATCGATCCGGTCGATCCCGCCGCAACGCTTCAGCTCGACCAAAAAGCGCTCGCTGCGCTGCCCGAAGGCTATCGCCACCTCGCCTACATGCAGGAGCTGATCGGCTACAAGGTCAAACGCGACATGCCGGGCCTGATCGGCACTGAAGTCGAGAAGCTCTATGGCGAGGGGCGGGACTGGCTCGCGGGGAAGCCGAAGTAAATCCCGGACAATTCTTGACGCGCCATGATCCGCTTCTAACGCGGATGCCTCGTGCAAATCTTGAATGCGCGTGGTCGCCGCAATTTTCGTCACGCTGCTGATAAATTCATCCAGCAATATTCACGCGCATACGCCTCACGGCTTTGTCACTGATCAACACCGTGGCGAAAAATATGCGCGGCTTGACAGGCATTTTCAGCCGTCGCAGTTTTAAGTTGAAATGGTCGTCGAATGATTTTGCTTTGCTCGTTTGATTTTCCAGGCACCAAACGCGGAGCATTCATATGACGGCTATTCCTCCCGCCAGTGGCGTTACGCTCCACGACGGTGACACGATGGATGTCAGTGGCGGCATTTCCGTCGATAGCACGACGATTTTTGTTGGCGGCTTGCAGACGGTCGGCGGATCCTTCGCGACGAGCACGGCAACCCACACTGTCATCTATGGCGGAGAACAGGACGTCGTCTTTGACGGCGTCGCCAGCTATACGACCATCTACCAGGGCGGCATCCAGCGCGTCACCGGCCAATATATCCATGAAGGTCCAACCCCGGGCGCAGCCGATCACACCACGATCAATGGCGGCGGCGAGCAGGACGTCGACACGGGAAGCGCAACGGCGACGACTGTCAATTCCGGCGGCCTCCAGAACGTGACGAATGGTGGCAGCGCCAGCGGCACCATCGTCAATTCCGGCGGTGTTCTCAAGGTTTCGGGTGAAGCGGTCGAAACGGCGCCCGTGTATCCGGAGCCGGTCATCCGAAGCGTGGCGACCGCTGCAACCATCAACTACCAGGGCGAATTCGACGTCACTGGCGGCGGGACTGCAGTGAATGCCGTCATCAACGGCGGCGTCATGACTGTCTCGGGATCGATACCCGATCCGTTCGCCAACGTCCCCGGCCAGCCGGCCGTCGACGCCAGCATGGCGACGGGCACCATCGTTGAAGGTTTTGGAACATTGACGGTGTCGGACGGAGCGGTCGTATCGGGCACGATACTCCAGAACTTCGGCACGTTGAACGTTGATGCAGGCGGCACTGCCACCGGCACGACCATCAATTACGGAACGATGGTGCTGTCCGCCGGCGCGACGGCGACCAACACGACCGTCAATCAGTATGGCGGCCTCATTGTGCTTGGCAACGCCGATTTTTCGGGGACAGTCTTTAACGCCGGCAGCACCTTGCAGATCGGCGATGGCACGATTGAAAACGGATTTGTTGTCGCGAACAGCGTGACGCTCGCCGTCCTGGACGGCGGTGTCGCCAAAAACACTGTTGTTTCCGCAGGCGCAACGCTCATCGCTGAAACTGGCGCGACGCTGTCCAATACGACGTTCCAGAGCGGCGCAACGTTTATTGTCGACTACGGCTACACGGAAAACGGCTTCACCGTATCGAACGGCGTATTGTTCAAGGTGTTCGGCACGGCCACGAACACGACGATATCAGCGGGTGGCAAGGAAATCCTGGGCAACTTCGACTTGGGAGCCACCGCCAGCAACACCGTTATCAATGGCGGCGAACAGGATGTCGGCCTTAGCTCCACCGCGAGCTACACCACGATCAACATGAGCGGCATTCAACGTGTCGCCGGCATCTATCTGCACGATGCGCCGGGGCCGGGCCGGGCCGATCACACCATCGTCAACAATGGTGCCGAGCAGGACGTCGATACCGGCATCGTGACGTCAACCACCGTCAATGCCGGCGGCGTCCAGAATCTCACCAATGGGGGCTTTGCCAGCGCCACCATCGTTCACTCGGGCGGCGCCATCAATGCTTCGGGAGAGACGCTCTATCATTCTCCCGGGGCCCCTTACAGCACCGTCATCAGAAGCGAAGTCGATTTTGCGGTTGTCGACAGCGGCGCCGAACTGCACCTGTTCGGGGCGGGGATCGCCAAGAAAGCCACCATCAATGGTGGTGTGATGGCGGTTTCGGGATCCATTGCAGACCCCACGAACGACCCAAGCGTACCGGCGGTCGATGCCAGTGCGGCGAGCGGGACGATCCTCAATTCAGGAAGCATCTCCGTCTCGGACGGTGGCATCGTCACCTCCACGACTCTGAACGGCGGCACGCTTGACGTGCTCGATCATGGCACCGCGAACGCTTCGACAATTTATCACGGCGCCACAGAATTCGTCGAAGCGGGTGGCATTGTCGGCGCGACCACGATTGCCGGCGGCATGCTTGATCTCAAGGCGGGTGCGATTTCCGACGACGCGATCACCTTCTCCGGCCAAGGCATGCTCAAGATCGAGCAGAAGCTGGTTTCGGGCCAATCGACCTTTGCGAGCCAGCTCAAGGGCATCGTGCTCGGCGACCAGATCGACCTGTCCGGGCTGTCCTATACAAGCGGCGCAACGGTGACTGTATCCGGCTCGAAGCTCACGGTCAGCAACGGTGCGGCCAGCGAGACCTTCACACTGGCGGATACGTCGGTCACGCGCTTCGGCATCGCGAAAGACAGCTCCGGCGGCATTCTGCTGACAGCCGCAGCCCTGCCGACCATCGCTGGAGCCGTGTCGGGACAAACGACCAGCAACGGAGCTGCGATCAATCCATTCTCGAGCGTAACGATCACAGATCCGAACGCAGCAGCAACGGACAGTTTGATCATCACGCTCGCGGGTGCCGCCGGCATCCTGTCCGGAGCAGGATTGATCTCGCTTGGAAACGGAACCTACGAGCTGACGGCGACCACCGCCGCCAACCTGACCGCCGAGTTGCACGCCCTCACCTTTGTCGCCTCGCCGCACGGAGACGGCAGCGCAACGACCACTTTCACCCTGAGCGACACGAGCAGCGTCGGCGTGACCGTCAGCGACGCCCACACGTCCGTCACAGACACGCATCAAGCCGGGAGCACGACGATCGACGGCCCGGCATCCGGTTATGCGGTCATTCAGGGCACGACGGGCAACGACATCATCCACGCCTACGGCATGTTCAATACCATCCACGGCAATGGCGGGAGCGACACGATCTACGCCGGATCATACGGTACGGTTGATGTGCCGAGCGGTGACAGCACCGTCTATCTGGAGGGGATCGTCAACCACGTAACCGGCGGCAACGGCAACATCGCGGTGACGGGATCGACGGGCGCCACGACGATCGCCCTCGGCGACGGCAACGACACCATTAATGCCGGCGGATATGGGAACGTCATCACGCTGGGCAACGGCAACGATGTTGTCCATCCCGGTGACGGCGCGAGCCAAACGACGGCCGGCAATGGCAACGACCGCGTGACGCTGTCCGGATATGGCAACACGGTTCTGCTTGGCAATGGCAACGATGTCGTCACGGGCGGAGATGGCGCCAACAGTGTCACTCTCGCCGATGGCAACAACACCGTGAATCTCGGCGGGACGGGAAACCAGATCACCGTCGGCTCGGGAACGAACACGATCATGGCCGGCAGCGGATCCGACAACGTCGTTGCAGGCGCGGGCCACGATACGATCACGCTCGGCGGCGCTGCCAATCACGTGGTGCTCAACGGGTCCCAGGCAAATGTGACAAACCAGATTGGCCAGGACGTCATTACGGTCAATGGCGGATCAGACCAGTTTAACTTTGTCGGGTTTGGCAATCAGGCCATCATCAATGGCCCGGCCCACGTCAACATCGTTGATCACGGCACGGGTCTGGCAGTCTCGATCAACTCCAGCAGCCAGGTCGATACGATCTCCGGATTTGGAAATGACACGCTCGGCGTCGTCGCTCTTGCGAACGGCATAGGTGATTACCATTCCGTCGTCGACATCATGGGCGCTCTCAGGAGCGATGGGCATGGCGGGGCCCTGCTTGCGCTGGGGAGCAGTCCTGACGCAGGGTCCATCGACTTCGTCGATACCGCAGTCAGTCAATTGCACGCATCGAATTTCATGATCGTGTAGAGACCCAGCCTCCCTGCAACGATAGCGAAGCATTCGGTCCCATGAGGGCGCCCTTGAGGTTTGCCCTCGCTGGCCTGGCCGGCCGGCGCGGAAGATGGGGGCGGAGCCAAAAAACTTGGAAAATTCCCCCGGACAAAAGTAAGGCGCGACTGGCATCACCACAGTCGCGCCCTACGTCGCCGGCTTATGGGGCAGGGGGGAATAGCCGGCTGTTGAGACGACTCTCGGGCCCGGGAGTCGTTCCAGGCTGGTGAAAATTTTTTTGTGCGGCCTTTTTATGCGGCCTGCCGTGAATTTCGCACACGGTTAAGTGATCTGAACGGCTGAGAACTGCCGGTCCTCCCATCGCGTTGTTCCCGGGATCGCCATGGGGCGAGGGATTGTCAGTCATGTTACAGATTCAAAAGGTATTTTTGGGTGCTGTCGCGATTGCTGCGACCTTTGGTGCCGTCCAGGTCGGTGCCGTGCAGCTGGCCTCCGGCCATGATTTGGCCGCCCGCTGGCAGGCGGTCGCCGACAGACCCACGCAAGATGTGGATCACAACGTCAACCGTTCTGGCAAGGCCGACCGGTTCGCCGACCTGAAGCAGGCCCGGGTTCCCACCCGGACCGTGTCGATGCGGCTGAACGATCTGGCCGAGACGTCGGTCCTGCTGCGGGTCCCCGCAGTCATCGAGACCGGCAACGCCAAGCCGCCGGTGCTGCTCCAGAACCTGAAGCAGGGCCCCAAGAGGCCGACGATTGCCTGCGAGCCGATGGTCAGCTCCCTGACCGAGGTCGCAAAACTGCTCCAGCCCGGCCGCTGTGTGACCTGATCCTTCTTCGCCGCCCTGGCCACCATGGACAATTCGCCCTCCTACCGGGAGGGCGATCTTTCACGTCCACTTGATCCCCTATCCCCTCGCGTTATATCCCGGGTTTCTTTCCCCCCTTAATTGACCGGATAAACGCATGACGACGTCAGATACGGCCGCGCATACGCAGCCTTTCCAGGCCGAGGTTTCCGAGCTCCTGCACCTCATGGTGCACTCCGTCTATTCCGAGACCGACATCTTCCTGCGCGAGCTCGTCTCCAACGCATCCGACGCCTGCGACAAACTGCGCTATGAAGCCATCGCCAGCCCGGCGCTGCTGGGCGAGGGCGACGCGCTCAAGATCCGGATCATCCCCAACAAGACGTCCGGAACGCTCACGATCGCCGACAACGGCATCGGCATGGAGCGCCAGGAGCTGATCGACCATCTCGGCACCATTGCCCGTTCCGGCACCAAGGCGTTCGTCTCGAAGCTGAAGGAGGCCAAGGACGGCCTCGGCCTGATCGGCCAGTTCGGCGTCGGCTTCTATTCCGCCTTCATGGTCGCCGAGAAGATCGTCGTGGTCAGCCGCCGTGCCGGCGAGAGCGACGTGTGGAGCTGGACGTCCTCCGGCGGCTCCGGCTTCGAGATCGCGCGCGCAAGCGATGAGGAAGCGGCGCGCGTGGCGCGCGGCACCGAGATCGTCCTGCACCTGAAGGACGACGCGAAGAAATATCTCGAGACCCACGAGATCGAGCGCATCGTCAGTGCCTATTCCGACAACATCCTGTTCCCCATCGAGCTGGTGCCCGAGGAGGGCGAGCCGCGCCAGATCAACTCGGCGAGCGCGCTGTGGCAGCGTTCCAAGTCCGAGCTGACGGCCGAGGACTACAAGAAGGCCTATCAGCAGATCGCATCGGCCTTCGACGATCCCGCGATGACGCTGCACTACCGCGCCGAGGGCCGCTATTCCTACGCCGTGCTGCTGTTCGCGCCGTCGACGAAGCCGTTCGACCTGTTCGAGCCGAACCGCAAGGGCCGGGTGAAGCTTTACGTCCGTCGCGTCTTCATCACCGACGATGCCGATCTGTTGCCGGGCTATCTCCGCTTCATCCGCGGCGTGGTCGACAGCGAAGATCTCCCGCTCAACATCTCGCGCGAGATGCTCCAGAACAATCCGCAGCTCGCGCAGATCCGGAAAGCCGTGGCGACCCGGGTCGTATCCGAGCTCGAAAGCCTTGCCGACAAGGACCCGGAGAATTTTGTCAGGATCTGGGACGCCTTCGGCGCAGTGCTGAAGGAAGGCATCTACGAGGATTTCGAGCGGCGCGAAAAGCTGCTGTCCTTGTCGCGTTTCACCACCACCTCGGGCGAGAAGCGTTCGCTGAAGGACGTCATTGCCGGTTTCAAGCCGAACCAGACCGAGATCTATTATCTCGTCGGCGACAGCATCGAGCGGCTGAAGTCCAATCCGCGGCTGGAAGCCGCGACCGCGCGTGGCATCGAGGTGCTGCTGCTGTCGGATCCGGTCGACGCCTTCTGGACCTCGATGCCATCGGAGTTCGACGGCAAGCCGCTGAAATCGCTGAGCCAGGGCGATCTCAATCTCGACCTGATCCCGCGCACCGACGAGGCCGACGAGGCGAAGCAGGACGAGCCGGCCGCCGACGAGGCCGCCACCATCGCGGTGATCAAGGCCGCGCTCGGCGAGCGCGTCAGCGACGTCAAGGTCTCGACGCGCCTCACCAGCTCCGCCTCCTGCCTCGTCGCCGACAGCCAGGGCCCGAGCCGCGAGCTCGAGCGCATCTTGTCGCAGCAGAACCGCGGCATGCGCACCAAGCCGATCCTCGAGATCAATCTCCGCCATCCGCTGGTGACGGCGATCACCAGGGCGCAGGCCGGCTCCAGGGCGGTCGATGATCTCAGCTTGCTCCTGCTCGAACAGGCGCAGATCCTGGACGGCGAACTGCCCGAAGACCCTGCCGCGTTTGCGGCAAGGTTGAACCGGCTGGTCCTGCAGGGGCTGGGCGGGTAGCGCGCGCAGCGCACCCCGCTCACCTTGCCGTCATCCGCCGGAGGAACAGTCGCCTCCGGCGTGGTGTTATGCCATAGGAGGATGTCGGCACGAGATTCGACGCCGCCATCGATTCGAGGATGTCTCCATGCGCCTGCCTCTCCTGACCCTCACCGCGATTGCCGCGCTGTTCGCGGCGGCAGATGCCGACGCCCAGACCTATGATCCGCGCTATCCGGTGTGCATGCACGTCTATACTTCGGGCGGCCGGGGCGGTGGCGGCGACTATTACGACTGCTCGTTCACCTCGATCCCGCAGTGCCGGGCGACGGCGTCGGGCCGCGCGGCGAGCTGCGACGTCAATCCCTACTATGTCTTCGATGAACCGCCGCCGCCGCCGCGCCGGCGTCACAAGAAGTCGAATTAGCGATTGCGATTTCGGGGACATTTTTCATGCTTCGCTCATTCGGCCCGATCGCGTTCGTCGGTGCATTGCTCATGGCCGCGCCGTCGCATGCGCAGACCTTCGATCCCAGCTTTCCCGTCTGCATGCACGTCTACTCAGGCGCGAACGGTGGCGGCGGGGAGTGGTACGATTGCTCCTTCACTTCGCTGCCGCAGTGCCGCGCCACGGCGTCAGGCCGCCCGGCGAGCTGTGACGTCAATCCTTATTATCCGGTCAACGTAGCGCCGCCGCGCCCACGTTACAGGCGAGGCGGCTAGCGCCTATCGCTCGTTCGGCGCCCGGTCCGACGGAGCATGCAGAACTAGGTGTCGTGAGGCGTCGCCGCGAAGATCGCGTCGGTCAATTGCCAGGTCATCTTGTCCGTGGTCCAGTCGCTGGCGTGCAGCCTGGTGTCATCGCCCGGGTCGACCAAACGGTCGAACGAGATCCTTGCGACCTCGTGCCAGCCCTTCATCAGCGCGAAACGGCGGAAGACGCTGACCTGTTTCTCGTAGGCGATCTGGCTGATCGCCTCGACCATGGCGTCCGCTTTCTGGCGCTTGGCCGGTGTCAGCACCGCAGGCACATATTGAAGGTCCATCAGGATCACGTCGATCCGTTCGGCGCGGAGTAGCCGGTCGACACCCTCCCGGATGGCCTTCGTGGTGTCCGCGAACGAGGGACCGTCGGCTTGCCACACCGAATTGGTGCCGACCTGCCAGATGACGAGATCGGGATTGAGATCGAAGACGTCGTGCTCGAACCGCTTCAGCTCCAAAGGAGCGTCTTCGCCGCCGACGCCCCGGTTGATCACCTCGATTCCGACATTTGGAAATTTGATCCGAAGATCCGCCAGCAGCCGTTGCGGATAGGGCGCGATGCCGCCTTCGCCCGCGGTGGTCGACGAGCCGATCGCAACCACCCTGGCCTGTCCACCCTTCACGCGGTTGGCGAATTTCGTCAGGCGCTGCCCGAACGGCGTGGCCTGGACCGGAAACTCTGACGGATCGAGAGCCACGGGACGCCTCCCTTTTCGTAACCCTGACAACGCAGGGTAGAAAAGCATAGCCCGTTTACCAGGGAGCGCCTAGCCTCGGCGAGGCCGGATCGCTGCGCCTTCCTGATCCCTGACAAACTCGACCACCTTGCGCCAGCGCTCGGTCGCCGCCGTCCGCATGCCACCAGACGCGCCCGCGTCGGATGGCCAGAGTTAATCACGTCCTAACCTCGCTTTACCTTGTCTCTTAACACCTGGGCAGGGCGTGCGAGCTAAGCTTGGGGAAACAGCAGATACGTTCCGAAAGAATGGACGGCATGACCACCGGCGTCATCGAGCAACCGAAAGTCGCGCGCGCACCTTCGGCTTCAAAGATCTGGCTGAAGGCGATCGAGCTCACCGCGCGCATCGAGACGCTGCCGGGCCGGCTGTTCGCCGACGTCGTCGACGATTGGGCGCAGCGTCAGCCCGATCGCACCGCGCTGGTCGCAGATGAGACAACGATCGACTACGCAGGCCTCGCGAAGCGCATCAACCGCTATGCGCGCTGGGCGCGCTCGGCCGGCGTGGCCAAGGGGGATATCGTTGCGCTGATCATGCCGAACGGCATCGACTATGTTGCCGCGTGGCTCGGCATCAGCCGCGTCGGTGGCGTGGCCGCGCTGATCAACACCAGGCTCGTCGGCCAGTCGCTCGCGCATTGCCTCGATGTCGCCAGGCCGTCGCACATCATCGTCGCGTACGAGCTCGTGGAAGCCTTGGACGGCGCGTCGCCGCACCTGAAGACAGCAGCAAAAGTCTGGACCCATGGCGATGCCCGCAGCGAGCGCGCGATCGACGTCGCACTTGCCGCGCTCGAGGACGGGCCGCTCTCGCCGGACGAGCATGGCGAGGTGACGATCAACGACCGGGCCCTGCTGATCTACACCTCCGGGACCACCGGCCTGCCGAAGGCGGCGAGCATCAGCCACCGCCGGATCCTCAACTGGGGCTTCTGGTTCGCCGGCCTTACCGGCGCCACCCCGCAAGACCGGCTCTATGATTGCCTTCCGCTGTTCCACTCGGTCGGCGGCATTGTCGCCCCGTGCAGCATGCTGGCTGCCGGCGGCTCGGTGGTGATCGCGGAAAAATTCTCGGCCTCGAACTTCTGGCCCGACATCGTGCGCCACGATTGCACGCTGTTCCAGTACATCGGCGAGCTCTGCCGCTATCTTCTGAAGGCGGCGCCGTCGGAATACGAGAACCGTCACCGCCTGCGGCTCGTCTGCGGCAACGGCCTGCGCGGCGACATCTGGGAGGATTTCCAGAACCGCTTCGCCATTCCGCGCATCCTCGAATTCTATGCGGCAACGGAAGGCAATTTCTCGCTGTTCAACGTCGAGGGCCAGCCGGGTGCGATCGGCCGCGTTCCGCCATTGCTCGCGCATCGTTTTCCGGCGGGGCTCGTCAAGCTCGATCCTGATAGTGGTGCACCCTTGCGCAATGAAGAAGGCTTTTGCGTTGCGTGCGCCCGGGGCGAGGCCGGCGAAGCCATCGGCCGCATCGGCACCGCGGACGAAGGCGGCGGCCGTTTCGAGGGCTATACCGACGCCGGCGAGACCGAGAAGAAGATTCTGCGCGACGTCTTCGCCAGGGGCGATGCCTGGTTCCGCACCGGTGATCTGATGCGGCTCGACGACAAGGGCTTCTTCCATTTCGTCGACCGCATCGGCGACACCTTTCGTTGGAAGGGTGAGAACGTCGCGACATCGGAGGTCAACGACGCCGTCCGCGATTTCACCGGCGTGATCGATGCCACCACCTATGGCGTCAGCATCCCCGGCACCGATGGCCGTGCCGGCATGAGCGCGATCGTCGTGAACGAGGGGTTTGATATCGAGGGGCTGCCGGCCCACCTCGCGCAGCGCTTGCCGGCTTATGCCCGCCCCGTCTTCGTTCGCATCTCCCGTGAGCTCGATGCGACCGAGACGTTCAAGCAGAAGAAGGGCGAACTGACCCGGGAGGGCTTTGATCCGGGGCCGATAAGCGATCCGCTGTTCATGCTCGAGCCGAGGTCCGGCGGCTACATCGCCTTGGACGCGGACGTGTACGCAGGGATCATCGATGGCGCGATCAGGCTCTAGCCACACGAAAATCCGCCAGATAGGTCCAATTTTATCTGAATTGTCCAAGAAGCCATTTACTTCTGTCGGGTAAACAACACGGGCCTTGGGGAGGCGGTCATCAAGAGCCGCTGCAACACGAACCAGCAATAACAAGAGTGAGCCAGCCATGTCGGTAAGGTCTAAGGTCATCGAGGCGATCCAGCAGATCGCCAAGGAGCAGCACGTCACGCTTCCCGCACTCTCGGACGATCTGTCGCTGCACGAGACCGGTTTCGATTCCCTCGCCTTCGCAATTCTGGTGGCGCGCCTCGAGGACGAGACCGGCGTCGATCCCTTCACCATTTCCGAGGACGTAGCGTTCCCCGCCACCGTGGGCGATTTCGTGCGGGCCTACGAAAATGTCCCCGCGTGAGATCTTCGCGCTTCGCGACTATCTAGGCCCGGAGCTCAAGGGCCGTACGATCTCCGACGCCCATCATGTGGTGTCGCTGACGGACGTCCTCGCGCATACGGTTCTGGGCGGCCGCCTGCGTGAGCTGGCGGGCCGCTCTGTCCTGCTGAAGCTGTCGGACCAGCTCAAATCCGGCCTCGCCATGATCGAGCTCGACGGTGTCGCGCGGCGCATGCTGCTGTGCCCGCCCGATCTCAATCCCGACCATCTCGATGCGCTGATCGCGGACGCCGAGATCGATGCCGTCGTCACCGACGAGCCTGCGCAATGGGCCGCAAAGGCGGTCGCGCTCGTCGTCACCGCGCAATTGCCGCTTCAGGCCGCCACGCCGGCCAGGACCGAACGCGCCACGGAATGGCTGATGCTGACGTCCGGCACGTCGGGCGTGCCAAAAATCGCCGGCCATACGCTGGAAGCGCTGACGGGCGCCATCGTCGCGGAAGGCCCTGCGCGCGGACCCGCGCCGGTCTGGGCGACATTCTACGACATTCGCCGCTATGGCGGCCTGCAGATCTTCCTGCGCGCGGTTCTCTGCGGCGGCTCGATGGTGCTGTCCGATCCGCATGAAGCGCTCGGCGACCACGTCGCGCGCCTGAACGCGGGCCGCGTCTCCCATATCTCCGGCACGCCATCGCACTGGCGCAAGCTCTTGATGAGCGGCTCGGCTGCGCAGTTCGCGCCGGGATATGTCCGTCTCTCCGGCGAGATCGCCGACCAGGCGGTGCTCGACGGCCTGAAGGCCGCGTTCCCCAATTCCTCCGTCGGTCATGCCTATGCCTCGACCGAGGCAGGTGTCGGCTTTGCCGTCAATGACGGGCTGGAGGGTTTTCCGGCCGATTATCTCGGCAACCGCAACGGCGTCGAGATGAAGGTCGTGGACGGCTCGCTGCGCATCCGCTCGACGCGCACGGCGCATGCTTACATCGGCCGCAATGCGGCCGCGCTCACCGATGACGACGGGTTCGTCGACAGCGGCGACATCGTCGAGTTGCGCGGCGACCGCTATTATTTCGTCGGCCGCCGCGGCGGCATCATCAACATCGGCGGGCTGAAGGTTCATCCCGAGGAGATCGAGGCGGTCATCAACCGCCATGCCGACGTGCGAATGTCACGGGCGAAATCGCGCCGCAGCCCGATCACCGGCGGCATCGTCGTCGCCGACGTGATCCTCGCCGACGGCACCGATCAGGCGCAGGTGAAGGAGATCCGCGACCAGATCATGGACCAGTGCCGCGCGCAGCTTGCTTCTCACAAAGTGCCGGCGGTGATCCGCTTCGTCGAGGCGCTCGATGTCACCCCGGCCGGAAAACTGGCGCGCACCGATGCATAATGTCCTCGTCACCGGCGGCAGCCGCGGCATCGGCCTTGCCATCGGCAGGCGGCTGGCTGATGCCGGCTATAACGTGATCGCGGCGGCACGGCGCGAGAGCGACGAGCTCAGGGCGGCGATCGGCCTCTCCGAAGGGCGCCTGCATTTCCGCGCCTGCGACCTCGCCGTGATCGACGCGATCCCGGCGTTCGCGAAGCTTATCCGCGACGAGTTCGGCCCGATCTACGGCCTCGTCAACAATGCCGGCCTCGGCACCGAAGGCCTGCTCGCCACCATGCACAATTCCGAGATCGAGGCGCTGGTGCAGCTCAACGTGCTGTCGCCGATCATTCTCACCAAATATGTCGCGCGCCAGATGATGGCCGACGGCGCCGGCCGCATCATCAACATCTCCTCGATCATCGCGACCACGGGCTACAACGGCCTCTCCGTCTATGGCGCGACCAAGGCCGCCGCCACCGGCTTCACCCGCTCGCTCGCGCGCGAGGTCGGCAAGCTCGGCATCACCGTGAACGCGATCGCGCCTGGTTTCATCGACACAGAGCTGACACACAATCTCTCCGACGAAGGACGCAAGCGCATCGCCGGCCGCAGCGCACTGCGCCGCCTGCCGGAGACCGACGATGTCGCGCGCATGGTGGAATATCTGCTGGGCGAGGGCGGCCGCAATGTCACCGGCACCGTGTTCACGATCGACGCGGGGAATACGGCGTAAGCGGAACTCCGCCGCCACAATTGAGTTGATCCGGCGCAATGACATCAAGCCGGATTTGGTCGTAAGATGCCCCGCAATCGATTGGGTTACGTCAATCGATCTGCCCTAATCGAAGGGGAGCAGTCGATGGCCGCGCAAAGCATGACCGCTTCAAATCAGAGTCGGACCGAGCAGCCTCTTGCGAAGCCGGACGACATCCATTGCACGCCGATGACAAATCAGAATTCGGGCAGTCACGGCTATGAGATGTATCCGCAGCAATTCGTGCGCCTCGTCGGCTGCCACGACGCCTCGCTCGAGGCCTTTCGCAAGCGCGAGGACGAAAAGCTGCACTAGGCGTTCACGTCGCTTGCTTCGGCAGATCAATCCGGTCGTGTGAAAATTCCGGCGGTCCTTCGGTCAGGCGGCGAATGCGGCGTTCGCGTTCGTCCGTCGGCAATGCGGGGTCGAGCAGCCGCTCGATCTCGTGCACGGCCAGCGCCTCGATCCTGGTGGCGTCGGATACGACCGGCTGGGCCGACGTGAATGCCGGGGGCGCGACCTTCAGGCCCAGTTCGACCAGCTTGCAGATCGCAGCCGAGCGAGACAGGTGATGAGCTTCAGCCCAGGCATCGACGGCCGCGGTCAGTCGCTCCGGCATCTTCACCGCGCTGATCGGGTCGAGCCCTGTGCGCCGGTGCACCGGAGCGGTCGAGTCCTTGTTGCCGAAGTCGGGCACCTCGATCATCCCATCATCTCTGGAGATGCCCCTACCATAGCCGCTCTTCCGGCCGGCTGTTTGACACCGATCAATGACGGACCGCGGCATTCGCGGCGGCGCGATCTTGTTGTCCGGGTGCATTTCGGCCAATGATCGGGAATCGAACGAGCGGACGCCGGTCGCCGAACCCGGATCGATCCTGCCTCGTATCTTCCTCGGACGCGCTTCCCAACCATCCGGCATCACCCGATGACATCAGGCGAATCCTTCTACGGCGGCATTCCCGTCTTCCGCGGCTTCACCAGCCTGATGGATCCCGGGCTCTATTCGCCATTGCCTGACGACTGGAGCATCGGCGTTGCCGACATCGTCGATTCCACCAAGGCGATTGCGGCGCAGCGCTACAAGGCGGTCAACATGGCCGGTGCCGCCGTGATCGCGGCGGTGACGAACGCATTGGAGGGGCGCGAATTCCCCTTCGTGTTCGGCGGCGACGGCGCGAGTTTTGCGGTCGCGCCGTCCGATCTGGAGGCCGCCCGCGAGGCGCTGGCTGCGACCGCAACTTGGGTGCGGGAAGATCTCGATCTGACGATGCGCGTGGCGCTGGTGCCGGTGAGCGCCATCCGCGCACAGGGCCTGGACGTGCGCGTCGCGCGCTTCGGTCCGTCGGCCAATTTGTCCTATGCGATGTTTTCCGGCGGCGGGCTCGCCTGGTCCGACGCCGCCATGAAGCGCGGCGAGTTCGCGGTCGCCGAGGCGTCCGCCGGCACGCAGCCCGATCTTTCCGGCCTGTCCTGCCGCTTCGAGGTGATGCCGGCCGCGCGCGGCCTGATCCTGTCGGTGCTGGTGATGCCGGCCCGCGGTGGCGATCCGCAAGCCTTCCGCAAGGCGATCGAGGACATCATCCACCTCGTCGAGCGCAGCCCTGACGGCGGCCGCCCGGTGCCGCCGCAGGGGCCGCCGCTGAAATGGCCGCCGCAGGGGCTGGAATTCGAGGCCCGCACCAAACGCGGCGGTCCGCTGGTCGCGCGCCGCGCCCGCGTGCTGGCCTACACGCTGTTCGTCTACCTGATCATGCGCTTCGACCTCAACGTCGGAGGCTTCGTGCCAAACGTCTACAAGCGCCAGGTGGTCGAGAACTCAGACTTCCGCAAATACGACGACGGCCTGCGCATGATCCTCGACTGCACTCCGCAGCTCGAGCGCGCGTTGAGCGACCGTCTCGCGGCCGCGGCGCGCGACGGCGTCGTGCGCTACGGCCTCTACCAGCAGGACGCCGCGATGATGACCTGTTTCACGCCATCGGCCCTGCGTAGCGACCACGTCCATTTCATCGACGGCGCACGCGGCGGCTACGCGTCGGCGGCAACGGCTTTGAAGGCGATGATGGGATAAGGCGATTCTCGTGTCCCGGACGCGCTGCGGCACGCAGTGACGCTGCGCAGAGCCGGGACCCACACTGCGATGGGCCCCGGTCTGCAGCGCATCACTATGTGCTGCGCTGCGTCCGGGGCACGAGAGTTCGTCGACCTCAGCGTCCCGCGCGCGTCCAGGTCTCGCCGCCGCAGAGCGCGCCGACGCAGCCTTCGACCCGCAGCGAATCCGCACCAGTCACGGAGACGTTGCTCGCATAGGTGCTGCCGTCATCGGCATTGTAGATCTGGCCCGACCATTTGTTCGGCCCTGAAGGCTCCATGCCGCTGAACAGCGGCAGGCCGATCATCGCGCGTTTGGCGAGCGCGGGATTGGGATTCTTGCTGTCGGTCGCAGGCTGGCCAGTTGCGGTGTCATAGGGCTCGCGCAACCAGACGATATGGCCGCAGATGCCGCCGCCGCATTTGCTGATCTTGACGCGCGCATCGCCGGCCTGCGTCAGCCAGGTCCCATCGGCGCTCTGTGCGTGGGCGGCGGTCGCACCGAACAGTGCGGTCAGGACGACGGAAAGGATGGCGAATCTGCCGAACATAGAGAGCCCCTAAAATGGAGGCGCCTCAATAGCAGTCCGGCAGGATAGTGCAACGCTGGATGGAATCACATTCCTGCGTTTATCCGCTCACGTTCATTTGCCTGCGCTCATTTGCCCCAGCGGGCGAAGGCGACCGAGGCCGCGGTCGAAAGTCCGAACACGACCATGGCGCCGCCGACCAGTGCGAACAAGGTCCAGGCCGGCGCCTGCGCCGTCATGAGACCGACGCCGCCGATCGCGACGATCAGCAGCCGCGCCGTGGATGCGAGCACCGGACCGCCGACGCGCGCCGCGCCTTGCGAAGAGAAGTACAGCGACACGCCCATGCCGAAGAACACGAAGGCCGGACCGGCCCAGTGGAAATAGCTGTGCGCCGCCGCGGTGACGCCGGGATCCGCGGTGAAGAGCGATACCCACAATGCCGGATCAAGCGCGATGACGAGGCCGATCAGGCCGACGGTCAATCCCGAGGCCGCGGCCGCGGTCCAGGCGACACGTCGGGCGCGTTTCAAATGTCCGGCGCCCATCGCCATGCCGACCATCGGCACCGAGGCGATGCCGAAGGCGAAGGTGATCGGAATCAGCAGGAATTCCAGCCGCGAGCCGATGCCGTAGCCGGCCAGCATCTCGGTGCCGAAGGTCGCGAGGATTTTTGTGAAGATCAGAATCGTGAGCACGGTCTGGAGCGGCGACAGGCAGGCGACCGCGCCGACCTTGAGGATGTCCAGGAACATCGCGCGTTCGAAATGGAAGGCGCGGATCTTCAACGGCAGCCGGCTGCGGCCGGACAGGAGATACCAGACGAAGAAGATCGCCGCGCAGGTGAAGGCGATCAGCTGGCCGGCGGCGACACCGGGCATGCCGAATTGCTTCACGCCGAACAGGCCGAGCCCCAGCGTGCCGCCGAGCACGATCTGGAGCGCGCTCGCCCCGATCAGAATCATCGAAGGCAGGCGCATGTCGCCAGTGCCGCGGATCACCGAGGCCAGCGTGTTGACGAGCCAGATCGCGACCGCGCCGGAGAATAGCATTTGCGAATAGCCGCTGGCTTCCTCGAGCACGCGCTCGCGTCCGCCGAGTAGCGTGAAGAAGCTGCGGCCGAAGGCGAGCATCATCACCGTGAAGAACAGTCCGCCGCAGAGGCCGATGATGGCGGCGTGCAGCGCCAGCGTCGCGGCGCGGTCACGATCGCCTGCGCCGAGCGCGCGGCTGATCGCGGACGAAACGCCGCCGCCCATCGCGCCCGCGCTCATCATCTGCGTCAGCATTGCGAACGGAAATACCAGCGCGATCGCCGCCAGCGGAATGGTACCGAGCCGGCCGATATAGGAGGTTTCGGCAATCGCAACCAGCGTGCTGCCGACCATCGCGATCATGTTGGGGATCGCGAGCCGCAGCAGTGTCGGCAGGATCGGCGCCGTCAGCAGGCTCGCAATGGGGGAAGCGACCGGTGCACGTGGCGGCGCGGCGTCTGCGGAGGCGTCGATCGTCATGTTCACCGGGCGGAATATTGGATGATGATCGACATCTTATAGGGCGCGGCACCTTCGCGCCAGTCCTCCCCTCACGCAGGGCTCACCACGGCAGGCCGCATAGGTCGATGGTGCCCAGCGTCGGCGCGCGGACGATGTTGAAGACGTAGGGCGCCATGTAATCGAAGCGGATCCGCCCCTCCGGCTGCTCGCAATAGACCTCGCCCTTGAAGGGCAGCCAGCTGCGGGCTTCGTAGAACGCAAAATTGTTCGGTTCGGAGAACAGCAGCCCGAACCGGACCGCCTCGTTGGCGCGCATGGTGTGGATGGCTGCGTCGATCGCCATGGTCGCGTAGCCGCGACCGCGCCGGTCCTCGCGCGTGCAGACCCCGCCGATGCCGCCGACATGGACCTTCTGCCCGTTCCAGGTGACGGTGCGGAAATAGATGCCGACATGGCAGACGAGGCCGTCCTCGGGCGTCTCGATCAGCACGCGAAGGTCGGCATTGGCCCATTTGACCTGGGCCCAGGACGGTTTCTCGGCGGCGTCACGTCCCCAGACCGCGCTGAGCAGGGGCTGTGCGATCGGCCACGAGGCGTCGCCATTCAAAATGTCGATCTCGATGCTCATCGTTCTGTCTTTCGCAGCTCCGTTCCGTGGAGCATTCGTTCTGTCATAAGCGCTTCAAAGGCAATGATATTTTGCGGACCAACGCTCGCACTTGGAGAAACATTCGCTTGCCCGCGTCGATTTTATGCAATCCGGCCAAGCGGCCGCATCACGCATTTTCGCAAATTGGCGGTATTTTACGACGGTGGAACCTTCTATAAGAGTCCCCGTTAAGCCAATTCCCCATCAGTCGCGGACAACAACCCATGACCTTTACGCTGCCCCCACTCCCTTACGCCTATGACGCCCTCGGCCAGTTCATGTCGAAGGAGACGCTGGAATTCCACCACGACAAGCATCATCAGGCCTACGTCACCAACGGCAACAACGCGCTTAAGGGCACCGAATGGGAAGGCAAGTCCCTTGAGGAGATCGTCAAGGGCTCGTTCGGCAAGAACCCCGCGGTGTTCAACAATGCCGGCCAGCACTACAACCACATCCACTTCTGGAGCTGGATGAAGCCCAATGGCGGCGGCACCAAGCTGCCGGGCAAGCTTGAGAAGAAGATCAACGAGGACCTCGGCGGCTTCGAGAAGTTCAAGACGGACTTCCAGGCGGCCGGCGTCGGCCAGTTCGGCTCCGGCTGGTGCTGGCTCCAGGTCAAGAACGGCAAGCTCGAAATCTCCAAGACCCCGAACGGCGAGAATCCGCTGGTGCACGGCGCCACCCCGATCCTCGGCTGCGACGTGTGGGAGCACTCCTACTACATCGACTATCGCAACCGCCGTCCGGACTATCTCAAGGCGTTCGTCGAGAATCTCGTGAACTGGGAATACGTCGAGTCCCTGTTCGACAAGGCGTAAGGCTTCCTGGTCATTCCGGGGCGGCGCGTCAGCGCCGAGCCCGGAATCCATCGGGCGTCAGTCCTCGTGGACAAATGGATTCCGGGCTCGCGCTCCGCGCGCCCCGGAATGACGAAAAGGCGGTCGCATGTGCGGCCGCCTTTTTGCTGTGCGGAATTCGCCGAACTAGTCCTGCGCAGTGCGCGCATCGGCCTGTGATCGTATCGTTTGCACCGCGTGGACGCCGCCCTTAATCAGAATGGGCATCACCCTCGATCCGACCGAGCCGTTGTCAGAACCTTCCCCGAACAATCCGGCGCCTGCCGAGGACGCTGAGTCCGAGCCGCGGCCGGGGCGTGTGCGCAAGCCGATTGGCTGGTCGACCATCATCATCGCGGCGCTGGTGGCGGTGAGCGCGGGCCTGGTCTGGCGGCGTGATGGCACAGACGGTGTCCTGGAGATTCTCACGCACGACCTCTCGCTGTTCGGCGGCATCCTGCCGCGGGTGCTGGCGGGCTGCCTGCTCGGGGCCTTCATCTCCGAGATCCTGCCGCACGAAAAAGTCTCGCGCTCGCTCGGGCCGAAATCCGGCCTGATGGGCCTTTTGATCGGCACCGCCTTCGGCGCGATCCTGCCGGGCGGACCCTTCACCGCCTATCCCGTGGCGAGCGCGCTGCTCGCCGTGGGCGCCGATTTCGGCGCCACCATCGCCATGGTCGTGAGCTGGACCCTGATCGGCTACGGCCGCGCGGTTGCCTGGGAAATTCCGATCATGGGCACCGACTTCACGCTGTGGCGGATCCTGATCTCGTTGCCGCTGCCGGTGCTCGCCGGCGCGCTCGGCCGCTTCGTCTATGTCCGGATCTATCCGCAGCCGGCCGCGAAGGACGACGAGAATTGAGCGCGGCGCTTCTGATCGACATCCTGCTGTGGGGCTCGGTGTTCGGCGTCGGCCTGATCGCCTTCCGCCGCGGCCCGCCGGTGTTCAAGGCCTCGCTCCGCGAAGGCTCCATGGACTTCATCAACATCGTGCCGCGCATCGCGCTCGGGGTGATCGGCTCCGGCTACATCGCCGCCATCATCCCGCAGGAGGTGATCACCGGCTGGCTCGGGCCGGACAGCGGCTGGCTCGGGGTTGCGACCGCCGTGGTCGCCGGCGCCGCTACCCCTGGCGGACCCGTGATCGGCTTCTCCATCGGCACGGTGGCGCTGAAGTCCGGCGGTGGGGTGCCGCAGGTGGTCGCCTATGTCGTCGCCTGGGCCCTGTTCGCCTTCCAGCGGGTGATTTTGTGGGAAATCCCGTTCATGCCGGCCCGGTTCGTCTGGTTCCGCTGTGCGGTGTCGGTGCCGTTCCCCTTCGTCGCGGCCGCCATCGCGATGGTGATCGGCAAGCCCTGAGCCGGCCGTGGACAGGGGTAATGTTATAATATAACGTCGCTGGCATGGTTCCCGCCGCGTCCCACGCCCATCACCACGACCACGTTCATGGCCATTCTCATGATCACGCCCATTCGCATGGGCACGACCATACCCACGCCCACGTCCACGATGCGGCCTCGCCCCATCCGGCCCAGGACGCGCCCTGGTCGATCCTGCGCATGACCTTGGCCGGCCGGCTCGCGGCCGCGCTTGCCGTCTGTGCCCTGCTCTGGGGCGTGGTCTTCCTGGCGATGAGGTGAGCATGTCGGCCGTGCACTTCCATAATGTCACGCTCGGCTATGACCGCCACCCGGCCGTGCATCATCTCAACGGCGAGGTCGCGCGAGGCGCGCTGGTCGCCGTGATCGGCCCGAATGGCGCCGGCAAGTCGACGCTGTTGCGCGGCATCGTCGGCATCCTCCGGCCGCTCGACGGCAGCATTCATCTCGGCGGGCTCGACAGCCGCGATATCGCCTATCTGCCGCAGAGCGCGGAGATCGACCGCAGCTTCCCGATCTCGGTGTTCGACTTCGTCGGCACCGGGCTGTGGCGCGACGCGGGCCTGTTCGGCGGCATCGGCAAGGCCGCGCGGGAGAAGATCCTGCGCGCGATCGCTTCCGTCGGTCTCAACGGCTTCGAGAACCGCCCCATCGGCACGCTCTCGGGTGGCCAGATGCAGCGCATCCTGTTCGCGCGCGTGCTGCTCCAGGACGCGCGCCTGATCGTGCTCGACGAGCCCTTCAACGCCATCGACAGCAAGACCACGGCCGATCTGCTCGCGCTGGTGAAGCACTGGCACGGCGAAGGCCGCACCGTGCTCGCTGCGCTGCACGACATGGAGATGGTGCGCAACCATTTCACCGAAACGCTGGTGCTGGCGCGCGGCCCCGTGGCCTGGGGACCGACGGCGGAGGTGCTGACGCCGGAAAACTTGCTGGTCGCGATGCGGATGTGCGAGGCTTTTGACGATAGCGCCGCGGCTTGCGCCGAGGACGGACGCTCGCGGGCGGCGTGATCGCAGATGATCTATGACGCACTGATCGGCCCGTTCACCGAATTCGAGTTCATGCGGCGCGCGCTTGCCGCCGTGATCGCGCTGTCGCTGGCGGGGGCGCCGATCGGCGTGTTCCTGATGCTGCGGCGCATGAGCCTCGTCGGCGATGCCATGGCGCATGCGATCCTGCCCGGCGCTGCCGTCGGCTTCCTGCTCTCCGGCCTCAATCTGTTCGCGATGACGGCCGGCGGCCTGGTTGCAGGCTTTGCCGTCGCGATCCTCGCCGGCGTTGTCGCCCGCTCGACCGGGCTCAAGGAGGACGCTTCGCTTGCGACCTTCTATCTGGCCTCGCTGGCGCTGGGTGTGACCATCGTCTCGATCAAGGGCACCAACATCGACCTCTTGCACGTGCTGTTCGGCAACATTCTCGCGATGGACGACCAGACGCTGCTGGTGGTCGCCTTCAACGCCACGGTGACGCTGCTGGTGCTCGCGGTGATCTATCGCCCGCTGGTGATTGAGAGCGTCGATCCCCTGTTCATGCGCACGGTCAGCCGCGCCGGCGGCCCCGCGCATCTCGCCTTCCTCGCGCTCGTCGTGATCAACCTCGTCAACGGCTTTCAGGCGCTCGGCACGCTGCTCGCGGTGGGCCTGATGATCCTGCCGGCGGGCATTGCCCGGTTCTGGTCGCGCGATCTCACTGCCATGATCTGCATCGCCGTCGTCGCTGCCGCCGTCGCGGGCTATGCGGGCCTTGTATTGTCGTTCCAGACCCGCGTGCCGTCGGGCCCTGCGATCATTCTGGTGGCGACCGTGCTTTACATCGTCTCGGTGCTGTTCGGCCGCGTCGGCGGTATTGTCCGGCAGATGTTTCCCGGCCGGCATCTGGAAGCGTGACGATGCGGCGTCTCCTGCTTTGTGTGCTCCTGCTGATCGCCTCGCCGCTGCATGCAGCCGAGCGGCTCAACGTCGTCGCGAGCTTCTCGATCCTCGGCGATTTCGTCCGGAACGTTGGCGGCGATCGGGTCGACGTCACGACGCTGGTCGGCCCCGACAGCGACGTCCACGTCTACACGCCCGCGCCAAGCGATGCGAAGCGGATTGCGGATGCAAAGCTCGTCATCGTCAACGGGCTGGGCCTCGAGGGCTGGCTGCCGCGTCTGGTGCAGTCCGCAGGAAGCAAGGCGCAGGTGGTCACCGTGAGTGCCGGCATCGCGCCGCTGAAGCTCGGCTCGGCCGCGGATCCGCATGCCTGGCAGTCCGTCCCGAACGCCAAGATCTATGTGGGCGACATCGCCAATGCGCTGGCCGCGGCCGACCCTGACGACGCCGAGTTCTTCCGCGCGCGGGCAAAGGCCTATCTGGACAAGCTCGAAGCGCTCGACCGCGAGGTGCGGGAGGCCGTGGCGAAAATCCCACTGGGCCGGCGCAAGGTGATCTCCACCCACGACGCCTTCGGCTATTTCGCGGCCGAATATGGTGTCCAGTTCGTGGCCCCCTTGGGGGTCTCCACGGAGACCGAGCCCAGCGCGCGGGACATCGCCGCCATCATCGGCCAGATCAAGACCCAAAAGATCCCGGCCGTGTTCCTGGAAAACATCAGTGATGACCGCCTGATCCGGCGGATCGCGGCCGAGACCGGGGCCAGGGTCGGCGGGACCCTGATTTCGGACGGTTTGACCGGCGAAAAGGGGCTTGCACCCACTTACATTGATATGGTCAGGCACAATATAAAGGCCCTGACCAGCGCGCTTGACCACTAGGGCAGGGGGCCACCCCGCCGTGCGTCGCGCGGAAAAGCCCGACCCGGAGTTGCTATGTCTGAAGCGTCCCCCAAAATTCCCGTGACCGTGCTGACCGGCTATCTCGGCGCCGGCAAGACCACACTGTTGAACCGCATCCTGTCGGAAAACCACGGCAAGAAATACGCCGTCATCGTCAACGAATTCGGCGAGATCGGCATCGACAACGACCTCATCATCGGCGCCGATGAGGAAGTGTTCGAGATGAACAACGGCTGCATCTGCTGCACCGTGCGCGGCGACCTCGTGCGCATCATGGACGGCCTGATGAAGCGCAAGGGCAAGTTCGACGCCATCATCGTCGAGACCACCGGCCTTGCCGATCCCGCACCCGTTGCCCAGACCTTCTTCGTCGACGAGGACGTGCAGAAGAATGCGCGGCTCGACGCCGTCGTCACGGTCGCCGACGCCAAATGGCTGTCCGACCGGCTCAAGGACGCGCCCGAGGCCAAGAACCAGATCGCGTTCGCCGACGTCATCGTGCTGAACAAGACCGATCTCGTCACCAAGCCGGAGCTCGCCGAGGTCGAGGCCCGCATCCGCGGCATCAACCCCTACGCCAAGCTGCATCGCACCGAGCGCTGCTCGGTGGCCCTGGCGGACGTGCTCGACCGCGGCGCGTTCGACCTCGACCGCATCCTCGACATCGAGCCCGATTTCCTGGAGGCCGATGATCATGACCACGACCATGATCACCACCATCACGGCCACGATCACCACCACCATGATCACGGCCACGGCCTGAAGCATTATCACGACGAGGACATGCAATCGCTGTCGCTCAAGACCGACAAGCCGCTCGATCCGAACGTGTTCATGCCCTGGCTCCAGAACCTGGTGCAGGTCGAGGGCGGCAAGATCCTGCGCTCCAAGGGCATCCTCGCCTTCCACGACGATGATGACCGCTATGTCTTCCAGGGCGTCCACATGATGCTGGAGGGCAACCACCAGCGGAAGTGGAAGGACGGCGAGCCGCGCGAGAGCCGCCTCGTCTTCATCGGTCGCGAATTGCCGGAAAAGGCCATTCGCGAGGGTTTTGAGAGCTGCATCGTCTCGTGATGAAAGAGTTTACGCCGGCCCCCGATTCCGCCTCGATCGTCTCCGTCACCGATCGCGTCAAGCCTGTTACGCTCGGCATGGGCGTGACCTCGGTGCATTTCCTTGGGCCCCGCGCCGCCTTCGTCGGCGGCGAGGAGAATGTCGCGCTCGTCGACGCCAAGGGCGAGATCACGACGGTCGCCGTGCATAGCGGCGGCATTCTCTCCACCGCCTCCGACGGCAAGCGCCTCGTCATGGGCGGCGACGACGGCAAGGTCGTCTCGCTCGACGCCAAGGGCGAGGTGACGCTGCTCGCCACCGACCCCAAGCGGCGCTGGATCGACGCGGTGGCGCTGCATTCGGACGGCGCCTTCGCCTGGTCGGCCGGCAAGACGGCGACCGTCAAGAGCGGCAAGGCCGAGGAGAAGTCGCTCGAGGTGCCCTCGACCGTCGGCGGGCTCGCCTTCGCGCCGAAGGGCCTGCGGCTCGCGATCGCGCACTACAATGGCGCGACGCTGTGGTTTCCGAACATGGAAGGCTCGGCCGAATTCCTGCCCTGGGCCGGCTCGCATCTCGGCGTCACCTTCAGCCCGGACAACAAGTTCCTGGTCACCACGATGCACGAGGCGGCGCTGCACGGCTGGCGGCTTGCCGACAACAGGCACATGCGCATGACCGGCTATCCCGGCCGCGTCCGCTCGATGTCCTGGAGCGCGGGCGGCAAGGGTTTGGCGACTTCGGGTGCCGACACAGTCATCATCTGGCCGTTCGGCAGCAAGGACGGCCCGATGGGCAAGGAGCCCGCGATGCTTGCGCCGCTGCAGGCGCGCGTGTCGGTGGTCGCGTGCCATCCCAAGAACGACATCCTCGCCGCCGGCTACAGCGACGGCACCGTGCTGATGGTGCGGCTCGAGGACGGCGCCGAGATTCTCGTTCGCCGCAATGGCACGCCTCCGGTCGCAGCGATCGCCTGGAACGCCAAGGGCACGCTGCTGGCCTTCGCCGACGAGAACGGTGACGGCGGATTGCTGGAGCTGTGAGGCCGACTATCCTCAGCCTCTCCACGTTATGTTATTTTTGTTAACGTGTAACATAATCGACAAGCAGCCTCTGTAGGGTCGCAGATGTAGAGAGCACGGCGTGCAATTTCGAATTGCCGTCGTGCGGTCAATTGCGCACGGCGCCGGTCTCCCCGGAGTTTGCGTGCAATTCGATTTCTCGCATCAACACGCGCGACCGCAGGGAATTCAGATGCCCGTCATCCCCGATCTTCCGACCATCACCAGCATCACAGCGACCGATCCGACCCAGACCGACGCCGGAACGGTGCACTACACCGTCACCTTCTCGAAGCCCGTTCTCGGCGTCACGATCGATCAGTTCAGCCTTGCAACGAGTGGCAGCATCGGCGGCGCGGGCATCACCGACGTGACACCGGTCGCCGGCAGCAACCTTTCGAGCTATACGGTCACGGTGAATACCGGATTCGGCTCCGGCTCGGTGGCGCTCCAGTTCGCGGGAAGCAACGTCCACGATACCAATGGTTACTATGTCGGACCGTACCAATCCGAATCGAAGCTGACCGTAAACAGCCCGACGTCCTTCGCGATCGGCGACGTCAACGGAGACGGGAAGCTGGACGTCGTGATGGGGACAAACTTTTTCGTCAACCCGAGCTATATCAGCGTGGCGCTGAACGACGGGACCGGTCACTTCTCCTCAGCCTCGAACACCTCGAGCCCAGGCCTATTGCCCTTGCTGGCGCTTGCCGATCTGAATGGCGACGGCAAGCTGGACATCGCACAGGTCACCCTCGACGGTACCGTGACTGTTCGTCTCGGCAACGGTAACGGCACGTTCGGGGCCAACACGAGCTATTCCGCCGGCAGCGGCGTCTATCAAACACCTAAAGTGATCGACGTGACCGGCGATGGCGTGCTCGACATCGTCGTCGGCAGCACGGTCCTGCCAGGAAATGGCAATGGTACGTTTGGGACTGCCATCACCACGAATCTCGGCGTCGGCTCCATCGCCTATGGCGACTTCAATGGAGACGGCAAGCTCGACCTCGTGACGAGGAATTCGACCAATCTGGCAATAGCGCTGAGCTTCGGCAATGGTGACGGCACGTTCCAGGCTCCGTCGTCCCCGGTCGGGACGGCGACATCTGTCCTCACCGGCGATTTCAACGGTGACGGCAAGCTCGACATGGCGGCCGTCAGCAGCGCCACAATCTCGATCCTGCTCGGCAACGGCGACGGTACTTTCACCTCGTCCGGGACGACTCTTCAGGCGGCGGGTACGATCGGATCCGGCGCGGTCGCCGACATCAACGGCGATGGCGTGGCTGATCTCGTGGTCGTCGGAACCAACAACACGCTCTCGACCTTCTTCGGTCACGGCGACGGCACGTTCGGGCAAGTGAGGATCTCGCCGCTCGACAAGACCGCCGGGCAGATCGGCGTCGGTGACCTGAACGGCGACGGCAAGGCCGACGTTCTGGTCGGATATCAATTCGGCACCAATCCTTTCACTCAAAGTTCGGGCACCGATATCCTGCTGACCGGTTCATCCAGCGAGACGGGACCGGCGTACACGATCGTGCGGACGTCGCCGGCGCTGACCATCACCGACGGGGACGTCACCCTCGGCGCCGACGGCAACAACTACATCAACGCGGCGCATTTCCATGGTGGGGCGACGACGTTGGCCGGCACCGGCAATGCCGGCGACACCATCTCGGTCACCGACGCCGTGACTCACGCAGTCGTCGGCACGGCCACGGTCGGCCAGAACGGTACGTGGAGCCTCGGCGTGTCCGGCCTGCAGGACGGCACCACTTACAGCTATGTCGCGGCTGCGACCGACTCCCTGGGCAACAGCACCGTCGGCCCGGCGTTCACCTTCACGGTCGATGCGACGGCGTCGCTCGGGATCACGGGCATCAATTTGTCTGCCGACTCGTCGGTGTCAAACCCGAAGATCACTCTGCAGGGGACAACCGACGTGGCGGCACAGGTGACCGTCTCGGTCGGAGGGACCGACGTGATCGTCTCCAGCGCGACCGGATCGTGGCAGTTCAACAGCCAGGTCCAGCCGTTCGGATTGACGACGATCGCGGCTAGATTCTCGGATGTGGCAGGCAATGTCGGCACCTCGCCGACCTATACGCTCATCAGGGGCGGCTATACGCTTGCCCAGAACACGCAGCTCGCCAACGCGGTGGTTGTCGACAGTTTCTTCACCGTGGATTTCAACGCCGCGGAAACCGGCGCGATCGTTCTCTCTGGAGCGGGCGAAATCGTCCGCGGGACCTCGACCGGGGCAACGATATACAGTGGTGGGAGTCAAGGGCTCGAATATGGCATGGCGTCCGGGGCCCTGGTGCAGGCTGGCGCCACTCAGCTCGTGAGCTTCCAGGGGACCGCCAAGGACACGGTGCTTTATGGCACGCAAACGGTCGGCAACACGGCGATCCACACTACGATCAAGGCGGGCGGACTCCAGAACGTCTACGTCAACGGCAGCACCTACGGCACCGTCATCGAGGCTCTTGGCACCCAAAGCACGGCCGGCGCTGACCACGATGCGATCGTCTTCGGCACGCAATATGTGACGGGCAGCAGCGCGAATGCCACGATCGGCGCCGGCGGCAATCAATACGATTACGGCACAGCGGCCGGTGCGCTGGTCCAGAGCGGCGGCGCCCAGCACATCTATCAGGGCGGCAGTGCCAGCGGCACCACCGTTGCTGCGGGCGGCTACCAGGATGTTTACCAAGGGACCGTCACCGACGCCGTGCTCGACGGCAATCAGCAGGTGCTCGACAATGGCCACGCGGCCGGCACCGTCATCAATGCCGGCGGGCGGCAATATGTCGGCTCCGGTGGCGCGACAACGGGCACGACGATCGCAACCGGCGGCTTCCAATATGTGGACGCCGGCGCCACCGACGGCAGTGCGACGATCAATGGCGGCTATCAGTTCGTCGCAGGTGCTGCGACCGCCGCAACTGTCAGCGGCGGTGGCGAGCAGGAAGTGGGCGCGGGCGGCATCGCCTCGAACTCGCATCTCGACGGCGGCAGCGAGCATGTCTACGCGGGCGGCCTCGCCCAGAACGTCGATTTCGGCGGCTCCGGCGGCGCAACGCTGGTGCTGGACACGCCGGCGGGCCTGGCCGGCTCGATCGCCAATTTCGGCGCCGATGACACCATCGACTTCCGCAACACGGTGATCTCCAGCGTCGATGTCGACGGCGCGAACAATCTGACGGTCACGACCGACGGCGGCCAGAGCTACTCCTGGGCTCTGCTCGCGCAGTACTCGGCCTCGTCCTTCGCGCTCTCGGCCGACGGCAATGGCGGCACAGTGCTGAGCTATACGCCGCCCCAGCAGACGTTGCTCGCGGCCGCTCACTAAAGCAGAGAGAACAAGACGACCGGGCATCGGCTTCCACAGCCGGTGCCCGTTCAAATTGACCTCGTCGGCACTCTCGCATAGATCGTTTGCCAACCCGTGCGAGGGACCATGCGGTTTTTGACGACATTCCAGATTGCTGATTTCGCCGACACGCTGGTCAGCCTGTTCACGGCCTTCGTGCTGGGCACGCTGATCGGTGCCGAGCGGCAATACCGCCAGCGCACCGCGGGCCTGCGCACCAACGTGCTGGTCGCGGTCGGCGCCGCCGCCTTCGTCGATCTCGCGATGCATCTGACCGGCGCCGACGGCGCGGTCCGCGTGATCTCCTATGTCGTATCAGGCATCGGCTTCCTCGGCGCCGGCGTCATCATGAAGCAGGGCATGGACGTCCGCGGGCTCAACACCGCGGCGACGCTGTGGGCTTCGGCCGCAGTCGGCTCCTGTGCCGGCGCCGACATGGTCGCGCAGGCGGCCGCGCTGACCGTGTTCGTCATCGCCGGCAACACCATGCTGCGCCCGCTGGTCAACGCCATCAACCGCATTCCGCTGAACGAGAAGACCTCGGAGGCGACCTACTACTTCAAGCTCGCCGTCGCGGCCGACGCCCTGCCCGACATGCGCGACCGGCTCGTCGACAAGCTGGAGGCCGCGAAATATCCGGTGGCCGATGTCGACGTGGTTGAGATCGGGGATGATATTCTCGAGGTCGTCGCAAAGCTGGTTGCGACCGCAGTCGATCCGAACGAGCTGAACGCGGTGGCCACCGATCTCCAGCACCTGCCGGGTGTGCGCCACGCCACCTGGGAAGTCAGCACCTCAGACTGAGAGCGGCGTTTTGGCGCGAGAAGGCAGGGTTCCCGCCTCGTCCGGCACGGAACCGCAGTCGGGCAAGTTCGTTGATCCCGCGGATAAAGGCGGTGATCGACATGCCCGGCCCAAATGACAAGCGCAGACTGAAACGCGACCTGATGATCGCCTGCTCGCTGTTCGCGGCCGGCGTCGTGGTGTCAGGTCTATCGCTGGCGCAGATCCGCGCCGAGAGCCGGATGCTGACGGCGCAGGCGACGCAACCGCTCCAGGGCACGCCGTCCAACGATCAGGACAAGATGCCCGCGGAAGCCAAGCCCGGTGGCGACCGGCCGACCACGCCGGCCCCCGAGCCCGCGCGCCCCGACCCGCAGACGCAGGGTGCGGCGACCAGGCCGGCACTGCCGGCGGCGCCCGCGGAGAAGATGGCGCCGCCGATCAAGGAGAAGTAGCCCGGCGGCGCGTATTGTGACGCGCATTTGATCTCGCCTCGGCAGCCGGCCCGTTCCATAATCTGTCGTGCCAACGACAGATGGGGCCTCCCATGAAGATCGAAGACGTCCGCCGCACCGCTTATTCGATGCCGCTCACCAACCCGTCATTCCCGCCGGGGCCATATCGCTTCTTCGACCGCGAATATTTCGTCATCACCTACAGGACCGATCCCGAAGCCCTGGCTGCCATCGTGCCCGAGCCCCTTGAGGTGACGGAGCCGGTGGTGAAATACGAATTCATCCGCATGCCCGACTCGACCGGATTTGGCGACTACACCGAAACCGGGCAGGTGATCCCGGTCCGCCTCAAGGGCGAGGAGGGGGCCTACACCCACGCGATGTATCTGGACGACGAAGGACCGATCGCCGGCGGTCGCGAACTGTGGGGCTTTCCGAAGAAGCTGGCGCGGCCGAAGATCGAGGTCGAGAGCGACGTGCTGGTCGGCTCGCTGCATTACGGCTCGGTGCTCTGCGCTTCGGCCACTATGGGCTACAAGCACCGCAAGGTCGACCATGACGTCGTGCTGAAGTCGATGGCAGCGCCGAACTTCATCCTGAAGATCATCCCGCATGTCGACGGCAGCCCGCGGATCTGCGAGCTGGTGCGCTTCCATCTCGAGGACATCACGCTGAAGGAAGCCTGGACCGGCCCGGCCGCGCTCGGCCTGTTTCCCCACGCACTCTGCGACGTCGCCCGCCTGCCGGTGCGCGAGGTGGTCTCGGCGCTGCATTTCAAAGCGGACCTGACGCTCGGGCTCGGCAGCGTGGCGTTCGATTACTTGGCGAAATAGATCACGAAACGACAATGCCCGGCACGAAGCCGGGCATTGCGATCGTTCGAGTCCGTTGGGCGATCAACGCACCAGGACATTCCGGAACTGCCAGGGATCGCTCGTGTCGATATCTTCCGGGAACAGGCCCGGACGATCCGTCAGCGGCGTCCAGTCGGTGTAGAAGCCCTTCACCGGGCCGAGATACGGCAGCTGGATTTCCAGCAAACGATCGAAATCCATCTCGTCGGCTTCGACGATGCCTTCGTTCGGGTTTTCCAGCGCCCACACCATGCCGCCGAGCACGGCGGAGGTCACCTGCAGGCCGGTGGCGTTCTGATAGGGCGCGAGCTTGCGGGTCTCCTCGATCGAGAGCTGCGAGCCGTACCAATAGGCATTGTTGTCGTGGCCGAACAGCAGCACGCCGAGCTCGTCGATGCCGTCGACGATCTCGTTCTCGTCGAGGATGTGGTGCTTTTCCTGCATCTTCGCGGCGCGGCCGAACATTTCGTGCAGCGACAGCACGGCATCGTCGGCCGGGTGATAGGCATAGTGGCAGGTCGGCCGGTAGACCGCCGTGCCGGATGCGTCGCGCACCGTGAAGTAATCGGAGATCGAGATCGACTCGTTGTGGGTGACGAGGAAGCCGTACTGCGCGCCGCGGGTCGGGCACCAGGTGCGGACGCGCGTGTTGGCGCCGGGCTGCATCAGATAGATGGCGGCACCGCAGCCGGCTTCGTGGGTCCGCGCGTTCTCGGGCATCCATTTTTCATGGGTGCCCCAGCCGAGCTCGGACGGCTGCACGCCTTCCGACAGGAAGCCTTCCACCGACCAGGTGTTGACGAAGACATCAGGCTCCTTGGGCGATTTGGAACGCTGGGTGTCGCGTTCGGCGATGTGGATGCCCTTGATACCGGCCTGCCGCATCAGGTCCGCCCACTCGGCCTTGGTCTTCGGCTTGGGGGCATTGAGCTTCAGATCCGCGGCGACATTGAGCAGCGCCTGCTTGACGAAAAAGGAGACCATGCCGGGATTGGCACCACAGCAGGAGACGGCCGTCGTCGAGCCCGCCGGGCGCGCCTTCTTGGCGGCCAGCGTCACTTCGCGCAGCGCGTAGTTGGAGCGCGCCTCCGGGCCCTTCGAGGAGTCGAAATAGAAGCCGAGCCAGGGCTCGTTGACGGTGTCGATGTAGAGAGCGCCCAGCTCGTTGCAGAGCTCCATGATGTCGGTGGAGCCGGTATCGACCGAGAGATTGACGCAGAAGCCCTGGCCGCCGCCTTCGGTGAGCAGCGGGGTCAGCAACTCGCGGTAATTGTCCCGGGTCACGGCCTTCTGGATGAAGCGGACGTTCTGCTTCTCACAATGCGCCTTGCGGCCCTCGTCCTTGGGATCGATCACGGTGACGCGCGACTTGTCGTAGTCGAGATGCCGCTCGATCATCGGCAGCGTGCCTTTGCCGATGGAGCCGAAGCCAACCATGACGATGGGACCAGTGATCTTCGCGTAGATCTGCGAGGGGTGGCTCATGGGATGGTTTCTCCGGAACGTGCTGGCAGACAAAGGGTGGGTGGATCAGGCGCTGCGGCGCTTGTCAGACGCTGCGGCGCTTGGCGGTGACTTCGATCTCGACCTTCATCTCGGGCTTGGCGAGGGCGGAGACGACAAGCAGGGTCGCAGCCGGCCTGATGTCGCCGAGAACCTCGCCGCAGACGGCGAAGTGGGCATCGATGGTGCTGGCGTCGGTGACGTAGTAGGTCGCACGGACGATATCGGCCATCTCGAATCCGCCCTCCTTCAGGGCGGCTTCGATGGTCTTGAAGCAGTTGCGTGACTGGCTCGTGACATCTGATGGCATCGTCATCGTCGTGTAGTCATAGCCGGTGGTTCCGGCGACAAAGGCGAACTCGCCGTCGATCACGGCGCGGCTGTAGCCGACGGTCTTCTCGAGAGGAGAGCCGGTGGAGATCAGGCGACGGGACATGGTCGTGGGCCTCGACTGAAGGGGGTGTTTGGCGGGTTAAAGGGCGTTTCTCAGGCCCGCGCAACCCCAAAGGAACGGGCACGCGCGGGCATCGCCGCGGAACGCGGCTTAAGTCGTCGCCATCATGGCAATCCCTTAGGCCGCGTGCGCCTGGAGGGCGCGAACTACCCTCCGCTTGGGCAGGACCGCACCGGTCGGGACGATCATTCCCTCAACGCCATCCAGGGCACCGGCCTGGAATTCGATCGCCAGCAGGCGATCGCGTTCGAACGGGCCGGGCAGCATCAATGCGCCGGTCTTCTCGGGCGAGAAGCCGAAGCGGGCGTAATAGGGGGCATCGCCGAGCAGGATCACGGCGGCATGCCCGCGTGCCCGGGCGGCGGCCAGCGCTTGATGCATCAGCGCGGCGCCGATCCCGAGCTCGCGGAAGGCAGGGTCCACCGCCAGCGGTCCGAGGACCAGAGCGGGTCTGCCTCCGGCGCTGACGTGCCACAGCCGCACGGTTCCCACGAGTGTCCCCTCGCACACAGCCGACAGGGCAAGGCCTGCGGCAGGTGCACGTCCGTCGCGCAGGCGCTGGCAGGTGCGGTCATGGCGGTTCTCGCCAAAGCAGGCATCCAGCAGCGCTTCACGGGCGGCGACGTCGGCAGCACGTTCCGCACGGATCGCGAACGGAGCGGCTTTCGAAGTGAGGGCGACTTGTGGCTTCCGAAAAGCAGTCATGGCGCGTCAGTCCCCGCTTGAACCCGCGTGCGAGAGGCACGCCGGCTCAAGACGTCGTCAGAATGGCAATGTCAGGAAGGGAGCCGGCGGACCGGCTCCCGGGTTCGTCAGGCCTCGGAACAGTGAGGCTGCTTAGATGTGGTACGTCTTCAGCGGCGGGATGCCGTTGAACGCCACCGCCGAGTAGGTCGACGTATAGGCCCCGGTGCCTTCGATCAGCAGCTTGTCACCGATCTCGAGCGTGACGGGAAGCGGATACGGGGTCTTCTCGTACAGCACGTCGGCGCTGTCGCAGGTCGGGCCCGCGAGCACGCACGGCGTCATGTCCGCGCCGTCATGCGGAGTGCGGATGGCGTAACGGATCGACTCGTCCATCGTCTCGGCGAGACCGCCGAACTTGCCGATGTCGAGATAGACCCAGCGCACCTCGTCATCGTCGCTCTTCTTCGAGATGAGCACGACTTCGGATTCGATGATGCCGGCGTTGCCCACCATGCCGCGGCCCGGCTCGATGATGGTCTCCGGAATCTGGTTGCCGAAGTGCTTGCGCAGCGCGCGGAAGATCGAACGGCCGTAGGTCACGACCGGCGGCACGTCCTTCAGGTACTTGGTCGGGAAGCCGCCGCCCATGTTGACCATGGTCAGGTTGATGCCGCGCTCGGCGCAGTCGCGGAACACCTGCGAGGCCATCGCCAGCGCACGGTCCCACGCCTTCACCTTGCGCTGCTGCGAGCCGACATGGAAGGAGATGCCGCACGGCTCCAGGCCCAGGCGCTTGGCGACGTCGAGCACCTCGACGGCCATCTCGGGGTCGCAGCCGAACTTGCGCGACAGCGGCCACTCGGCGCCGGCGCAGTCGTAGAGGATGCGGCAGAACACCTTCGCGCCGGGAGCGGCACGCGCGATCTTCTCGACCTCGGCGGCGCAATCCACGGCGAAAAGCCGAATGCCGAGCGCGAAGGCGCGCGCGATGTCGCGCTCCTTCTTGATCGTGTTGCCGAAGGAGATGCGGTCGGGCGTCGCACCCGCGGCGAGCGCCATCTCGATCTCGGCGACCGTCGCGGTGTCGAAGCAGGAGCCCATGGACGCGAGCAGCGCCAGCACTTCCGGCGCCGGGTTCGCCTTGACGGCGTAGAACACGCGGCTGTCGGGCAGCGCCTTGGCGAAGGTCTGGTAATTGTCGCGCACGACCTCGAGGTCGACGACGAGGCACGGCTCAGTGTCGAGGCCCTCGCTGCGGCGGTTGCGCAGGAATTCCTGAATACGTTCGGTCATAGCACTCTCCCAAACGGCCCAGCGACGGGGATCCGTTCAAAAAAAATCGTCGGATAAGAGCGCTCCGGCCAGATCGCGCGATGGAGGCGCGACGAGCCAAAGACTCAAACCAGACTGTGCTGCCGTGGATTGGTTGGGATTGTTCCCGCCCGCACACCTGGCAATGAAGGACAAGCCTTTTCAGTAGCCCGCGCCGGCGTTGGACCGCCGGTAGAGACCAAAAAAGCCCGATCCGTCGTTGCTTTAAGTCGCGTCCCCCGTTGAGAGCGGGGTGCGCCGGTTCGCCTCCGGCTGCCAGTCACGGTTGCAAAAAGTGAAGTCACCTTCGACATGGCATCTCTTTGAGAGAGATGCTGGACGCTTCGGGTTTGCTTCCTCGTCCGACCTTTCGGTCTTTCGACTTCCGCACTTCCGAAGAGCCCCTCGGCTTCTTCACCCCTTGGCGGCTGTCCGGCCTCTTGTCCGGATACCTACCGACTGACACACGACCACAGGCACGTGCGAAATTGGGCAAGAGCGCACATAAGCGTTTTGACTCAGCTTCGCAAGAATTTTTTTAGGCTGAGGACAGAATTGCCTAACATCTGCTTGCGCAGTGTTGCGCGAGCGACGCGGAAGATGAACGCGCGTTAAGTTTTCTCAGCCGTGCGCGCGTGTTGCGCGCGCGAGGAAGCGTCAGCGGCGCTTCGTGAACGGCTCGACGCGCTGAGCCGCGCGGATGAACGCGGTCATCACGAGCACGCCGAGCGCGAACAGCACGGCCTGCAGGATGTGCGTGCCCTGATCGCCAAGTCCGAACAGGATCGCGAGCGCCCAGCCGCCGGCGAACGCGGCGCCGAACACCTCGGCGCCGATCAGGATGGCCGCGCTGATGACAGTGATGACGCTCGGCCAGACGATCTGACGGGAAGAGGAGGCAGGCGCGTTCATGAGCTCTGGGGTCCGTGGTTTCGAGGGCCGCAATCTCCCCGAAAAGGCGGCCGGGAGCAAGGGCAAATGGCCCAAAAAAGCCCCATCGCGTGCTATAGCTGACCCCAACAATCGAGCCACAAAAAACCGGGACTTGCGATGTCAGACCCCCGCCCAACCACGGACCCCGAGACCAACCCGCTGCTGAAGGCCTGGGTGACGCCGTTCGCGACCCCGCCCTTCGACGAGCTCAAGCCCGAGCACTTTCTGCCGGCCTTCGAGCAGGCCTTCGCCGATCACTCCGCCGAGGTCGCGGCGATCACCAACGATCCGGCGGCCGCCGACTTCGCCAACACCATCACGGCGCTGGAGCGCTCTGGCAAGCTCCTCACCAAGGTCGCGGCGGTCTTCTACGACCTCGTCTCGGCGCATTCCAACCCGGCCATCCTGGAGATCGACAAGGAGGTCTCCTTGCGGATGGCGCGGCACTGGAATCCGATCATGATGAACGCCGTGCTGTTTGGTCGCATCGCCCATCTGCACGAGAACCGCGCCAGTCTTGGTCTTTCGCCCGAGCAGCTCCGGCTGCTGGAGCGTACCTACACCCGCTTCCACCGTTCCGGCGCCGGCCTCTCCGAAGAGGCCAAGGCGCGGATGGCGGAGATCAACGAGAAGCTCGCCCAACTCGGCACCAGCTTCAGCCACCACCTGCTCGGCGACGAGCAGGAGTGGTTCATGGAGCTGGGGGAGGCCGACCGCGAGGGCCTGCCCGAGAGCTTCGTCGCCGCCGCCAAGGCTGCGGCGGAAGAGCGCGGCATGGACGGCAAGGCCATCGTCACGCTGTCGCGCTCCTCGACCGAGCCGTTCCTGAAGAGCTCGGCCCGCCGCGACCTGCGCGAGAAGGTCTACAAGGCCTTCACGGCGCGGGGCGACAACGGCAATGCCAACGACAACAACGGCACCATCGTCGAGATCCTGAAGCTGCGCGAGGAGAGCGCCAAGCTTCTGGGCTATCCGACCTTCGCTGCCTACCGGCTCGAGGATTCCATGGCCAAGACGCCGGATGCGGTGCGCGGCCTGCTGGAGCGGGTCTGGAAGCCGGCGCGGGCGCGCGCGCTCGCCGACCGGGACGAGATGCAGGCGCTGATCACGGATGAGGGCGGCAATTTCAAGCTCGCGCCCTGGGACTGGCGCTTCTATGCCGAAAAACTCCGCCTCCAGCGCGCCAATTTCGACGACGCCGCGATCAAGCCGTATCTCACCCTCGATCACATGATCGCCGCCGCCTTCGACTGCGCCACCCGCCTGTTCGGCATCACCTTCGAGGAGCGCAAGGACGTGCCGGCCTGGCACCCGGATGTCCGGGTCTGGGAGGTGAAGGGGCCGGACGGCAAGCACAAGGCGCTGTTCTACGGCGACTACTACGCCCGGCCGTCGAAGCGCTCCGGCGCCTGGATGACCTCGCTGCGCGACCAACAAAAACTAGATGGCGAGATCGCGCCGCTCGTCATCAATGTCTGCAACTTCGCCAAGGGCGCGAACGGCGAGCCCTCGCTGCTCTCGCCCGACGATGCCCGTACCCTGTTCCACGAGTTCGGCCACGGCCTGCACGGCATGCTCTCCAATGTGACCTATCCGTCACTCTCGGGCACCGCGGTGTTTACCGACTTCGTCGAGCTGCCCTCCCAGCTCTACGAGCACTGGCAGGAGCGGCCGGAGGTGCTGCAGCAGTTCGCCCGCCACTACCAGACCGGCGAGCCGCTGCCGGACGATCTGCTCCAGCGCTTCCTCGCCGCGCGAAAGTTCAACCAGGGTTTTGCCACGGTCGAGTTCGTCTCCTCGGCGCTGGTCGATCTCGAATTCCACACCCAGCCGGCTTCCGCCGCGCAGGATGTCCGCGCCTTCGAGAAGAAGGAGCTGGAGAAGATCGGCATGCCCGAGGAGATCTCGCTGCGCCACCGCCCCACCCAGTTCGGCCACATCTTCTCCGGCGACCACTATGCCTCCGGTTACTACAGCTACATGTGGTCGGAGGTGATGGACGCCGACGCCTTCGGCGCCTTCGAGGAGGCCGGCAACATCTTTGATCCCGCGGTGGCAAAACGCCTGCACGACGACATCTACTCCTCGGGCGGATCGGTCGATCCGGAAGCGGCCTATGAGGCCTTCCGCGGCCGTCCGCCGGAGCCCGACGCGCTGCTGCGCCGCCGCGGCCTTCTCGACGACGCCAAGGCGGCCTGATGGGCATGCGTGCCCTGTTCGGCCTGTTGCTCGCCGCTGCGATGACGCTCGCAGCAGGCGCTGCGAGCGCGCATCCGCATGTCTGGATCACCGCGACCAGCGAACTGCTCTACGCCGCGGACGGCAGCGTCACCGGCGTGCGCCACGCCTGGACCTTCGACGACATGTTCTCGGCCTATGCGCTGCAGGGGCTCGAGAGCAAGACCAAGGGCGCCTACACCCGTGAAGAGCTGGGGCCGCTGGCGCAGACCAATGTCGAGTCGCTGAAGGAATACGCCTACTTCACCTTCGCGCGAGCCGACGGCAAGAAGGAGCGTTTTAACGAGCCCGTCGACTACTTCCTCGACTACAAGGATACCGTGCTGACCCTGCACTTCACGCTGCCGCTGAAGAACCCGGTCAAGCCCAAGCAGCTGGTGCTCGAAGTGTTCGACCGTTCCTACTTCATCGACTTCCAGATGGCCAAGGACAATCCGGTCAAGCTGGTCGGGGCGCCCGCCGGCTGCCAGATGAAGCTCGATCGGCCCAGCGACGGCTCCGCCACCGCGCAGAAGCTCAACGAGCAGACCTTCCTGAACGGTGAGAACTCGAATTTCGGCATGATGTTCGCCAACAAGATCACGGTGGATTGCCCTTGATCGGTCGTCTTCGCTCCCCGCTTGTGCGCGGGCTTCTGGCCTGTGCGGCCGTGCTCGTTGTTGTGAGCGTGGCGGACGCCGCGCTTCACGATCTCCTTGCGCAAAATCCGTTCGGCGCACCACGCCCGGCGCAGGCGGCCGAGCCGGAGGCCAGCGGCGTGATCGGCTGGCTGTTGGCAAAGCAGTCGGAATTCTATCGCCAGATGTCGGCGACCATCCGCGCCGCCAAATCCGACGGCTCGGCGGTGTGGACGCTGCTCTTCATCTCCTTTGCCTATGGCATCTTCCACGCTGCCGGCCCCGGCCACGGCAAGGCGGTGATCGCCTCCTATCTCGTCGCCAACCGAGAGACCGCGCGGCGCGGCATCGCGCTGTCGTTTGCCTCGGCGCTGATGCAGTCGCTGGTGGCGATCCTGATCGTCGGCATCTCGGCCTGGGTGCTGAACGCGACCGCCAAGACCATGTGCAAGGCGGAAGGCGCGATCGAGATCGCGAGCTACGGCCTGATCGCGCTGTTCGGCCTGCGGCTGGTCTGGGTCAAGGGCCGCACCTTCATCCGCGCGCTGCAGGCGGTCCAGCCGGTGCCGGCGATCGCCGGCGTGCCGCATGACCATCATGATCACGACCATCACCATCATCATGATGCCCATGATCATCACGACCACGGTCACGGTCATGATCATGATCACCATCATCACGACCATGGTCACACCCACGCCCATCACCACCACGGCCACGTCCATGACGAGCATTGCGGCCATTCCCACGGTCCCGCGCCGAGCGAGCTCGCCGGTCCCGGCGGCTGGCGGCGCGGGTTCGCTGCGATCCTGACCGTCGGCATCCGGCCCTGCTCGGGTGCGATCCTGGTGCTGGTGTTCGCGCTCGCGCAGGGCCTGTTCTGGGCCGGCATCGCCGCGACCTTGCTGATGGGGCTCGGCACCGCCATTACGGTCGCGGCCATCGCCGTTGTCGCCGTCTCCGCCAAGGACATCGCCGCCCGTCTCAGCGCCGGGCGCGACGGCGGCGGTGCTCTCTTCATGCGCGGCATCGAATTCGGCGCCGCCGCTCTCGTGCTGCTGTTCGGCGCGGGCCTGTTGTTCGGCTACATCGCCGCCGAACGGACGACGTGTTTTTGACGTTGCTCTTTCCCTCCCCCCTTGTGGGGGAGGGTGGCTCGCCGCGTAGCGGCGAGACGGGTGAGGGGTATCTCTCCGCGAGCAAACCTCTCACGATTGGATCGTGCGGAGAGATACCCCTCATCCGTCGCGCTACGCGCGCCACCTTCTCCCACAAGGGGAGAAGGAAGAAAGATCACACCGGCAGAAACCGCGTCAGCGCCGGCATGAAGAAGATCCCGAGATTGATCGCAAAGCCGATGCTCCAGAGGATCGAGCGCAGGGTCGGGCGGTTGCCGAGATAGGTCAGCACGTAGGCGATCCGCACAATCAGGAACAGCACGGCGAGCTCGTCGATCAGCCGCTGCGGCGAATCCCGGAATTCGGCAAGCAGCACCGCGAAGGCGAAGAACGGAAAGGTCTCGATGCCGTTCTGGTGGGCACCGAGCGCGCGCTGCGCCAGCGCATCCTCGAAGAAGGCGGGGTCGCGCGGCCGGGAATTGTCGAAGGTGCGAAACCGCGTCCATTTGACCGAGACGATCGTCGCCAGATAAAGCAGCAGCGCTCCAAGTACGCAGAATTCCGCGAGTGTCATCTTTCCTCCCCCGCTTGGGCGCGACCCTAGCGAAACCGGCCTCATCTTGACAAGATCGGTGCAACGCGCGACGCAACGGGCCATGACGATCGCAGCCCCCATCGAGACCGCGAAGCCGACCGTTCAGTCCAGCCGGGTCGGCGTGCTCCTGGTCAATCTCGGCACGCCCGATACGGCCGATGCGCCCGGCGTGCGGGTCTATCTCAAGGAGTTCCTCTCGGACGCCCGCGTCATCGAGGACCAGGGGCTGGTCTGGCAGTTCGTGCTCAACGGCATCATCCTGCGCAGCCGTCCCCGCACCAAGGCGCTGGACTACCAGAAGATCTGGAACAATGAGCGGAACGAGTCGCCGCTGAAGACCATCACGCGCTCGCAAGCCGACAAGCTTGCGGCCGCACTGTCTGACAGCGACCACGTCGTCGTGGACTGGGCGATGCGTTACGGCAATCCCTCGATCAAGTCGGGCATCGACGCACTGATCGCGAAGGGGTGCGACCGCATCCTCGCCGTGCCGCTCTATCCGCAATATTCCGCCTCGACCTCGGCGACGGTCTGCGACGAAGTGTTCCGCGTGCTCGCCCGCTTGCGTAACCAGCCGACGCTGCGGGTGACGCCGCCTTACTACGAGGACGAGGCCTATATCGAGGCGCTCGCGATCTCGATCGAGGCGCATCTGGCGACGCTGCCGTTCACGCCGGAGCTGATAGTGGCGTCCTTCCACGGCATGCCGAAATCCTATGTCGACAAGGGCGATCCCTATCAGTCCCACTGCGTCGCCACGACCGAGGCGCTGCGCCGCCGGCTCGGCATGGACGAGACGAAGCTGCTGCTGACCTTCCAGTCGCGCTTCGGCAATGACGAGTGGCTCCAGCCCTACACCGACAAGACCATGGAGCGGCTGGCCAAGGAGGGCGTGCGACGCATTGCGGTGGTGACGCCGGGCTTCGCCGCCGACTGCCTTGAGACGCTGGAGGAGATCGCGCAGGAGAATGCCGAGATCTTCAAGCACAATGGCGGCGAGCAGTTTTCCGCGATCCCCTGCCTCAACGACAGCGATCCAGGCATGGACGTGATCCGCACCCTGGTGCTGCGCGAGCTTCAGGGCTGGATCTGATGGTGTGTCCCATGAACCGCCGCGAGACTTTGGCGCTTCTTGGGACGATCGCCGCGCTGCCGGCCTCGGTGCTGGCGCAGCAGCCGAACGCGACGCGGCGGCTCGGTGTGCTCTCGGTCACGGCCGCGGATGACGCGATCGGGCAGGCCCGCAGCACGATCCTGGTCGAGACGCTCGCCGCCCATGGCTGGAAGGAGCACGACAACCTCAGGATCGATTGGCGCAGCGGCGCCGGCGACCGGGTACGCATCGCGCGCCTCGCCGACGAACTCGTGGCGCTCAAGCCGGACATCCTGCTTGCGGTCGGCACGCCCTCGGTCGAGGAGCTACGCCAGCGCACCGCGACGATCCCGATCGTGTTCGCCGTCGTCACCGATCCCGTCAGTCAGGGCTTTGTCAAAAACCTCGCCCATCCCGGCGGCAACATCACCGGCTTCACCGATTACGACGGCCCGCTCGCCGGCAAGTGGCTGGAGATGCTGACGCAGGTCACACCAAAAGTGTCCCGCGTCTTCGTCGTCTACAATCCCGCCACCGCGCCGTTCGCGCCTTTGATGCTGCGCACGATCGAGGACGCCGCACGGACGCTTCACGTGACGGTCGAGGCAGCACCGGTTCACGACGCCGGCTCGATCGCCGCGCTGGCTTCGCGGAAGGACGGCGCCCTTTTGGTGCTGCCTGACTTCTTCACCATGGCCAATCGTGCCCAGCTCCTGGCTGCAATCGATGAAGCCCGCGTGCCGGCGGTGTTCTGGAGCCGCACCTTCGTCGACGAGGGCGGGCTGATGTCCTACAGCACCGACAGCGCCGAGCAGCTTCGCCGCGCCGCCAACTACATCGATCGCATCCTGAAGGGCGCGCAGGCAGCCGACCTGCCGGTCCAGAACCCCACCAAGTTCGAGCTTGCGATCAACCTGAAGACGGTGAGGGCGCTGGGGTTGACGATGTCGCCCTCGTTGCTTGCGATCGCCAACACCGTGGTTGAATAGGGGCGCCGATGCCACCTTCGACTGGTGATTCCATAATTCCTGGGGCAGAATGACCGTGGGGATGTTGCCGCGAGCGATGCGGCTCGAACGGGGCGGGCGCGATTAGATGCGGGGATTGTTGCTTGTAGCTGTCGTGGCCTGCGGACTCGCTGGCTGCAACACGACCGGGGACGTAGCGTCGACCATGTATCCGGAAGCGGTGCGGGCCGGCGGTGCCGTCAAGAGTGATACGGCCATTGTCCTGGTCGCAAACGGCGGCAACGAGACGATCAACTATCTTCAGTTCGTTCACAACGGTTTTCCCGCGATCAATGCGCGAGGGATCAGCCTGGCTCCGGACGGCCTTGTAGCGATTCCGGTCGCGGTCGGAACGACGGGGCTTGAGCTGCAAAACTATACGATGACGGGTCGCCCAGGCACCTATCTCCCGAATGGCGCGTCGATGGGATTCGTGCCGGTGCATACGCCCAAGATCGATCTTCCTTCCCCCGGACTGTATTACGTTGCGACCGTCTTTCCGGGGCAGCAACGCAGTTTCGAGACGAGGCCGACGGCCGTCCAACTGGCGAAGCTGCGAAAGGAGCGGCCCGAGCTCGCCGCACTGAAGCCGGTGAATTTTACATGGTCCAACTAGGACGCTGGTCGTTGCTAGGTTGCCTCCGTGCCGTTTCAAGGGCTTTCTCACAATACTTATCGGCGATCGTTCCGCCTCCGTACTTCTTGTGGAATTGTCGCTCTGCGCCGACGTGAATGGTGACCGCTGAACCGGTAGGGTCACGTTCCCGACCAATGACAGCGCGGGAAAGGGCTTTCCCGCCTTGGAGGAAATATGAGCGGTTTCGATGTCTTCGCGATTGTTCTGGTTTTGCTCGTCATCGTCACGCTGGTCGCCGGCGTGAAGACGGTGCCGCAGGGCTATGACTGGACCATCGAGCGGTTCGGCAAATACACCCAGACGCTGAGCCCCGGGCTCAACCTGATCGTGCCGTATTTCGATCGCGTCGGACGCAAGATCAACATGATGGAGCAGGTGATCGACATTCCCGAGCAGGAGGTCATCACCAAGGACAACGCCACCGTGACGGTGGACGGCGTCGCCTTCTTCCAGGTGTTCGATGCCGCGAAGGCGAGCTACGAGGTCGCCAACCTCAACCAGGCCATCACGGTCCTGACCATGACCAACATCCGCTCGGTGATGGGCTCGATGGACCTCGACCAGGTGCTGTCGCACCGCGACGAGATCAACGAGCGCCTGCTGCGCGTCGTCGACGCTGCGGTCTCGCCCTGGGGCGTCAAGGTCAACCGCATCGAGATCAAGGACATTGTGCCGCCTGCCGACCTCGTCGAAGCCATGGGCCGGCAGATGAAGGCCGAGCGCGTCAAGCGCGCCGACATTCTGGCCGCCGAAGGCCAGCGCCAGTCCGAGATCCTGCGCGCCGAGGGCGCCAAGCAGGGGCAGATCCTCCAGGCCGAAGGCCGCAAGGAAGCCGCGTTCCGCGACGCCGAGGCCCGCGAACGCTCCGCGGAGGCCGAGGCCAAGGCGACGCAGATGGTCAGTGAGGCCATCTCCAAGGGAGACGTCGCCGCGCTGAACTATTTCATCGCCGACAAGTATATCAAGGCGTTCGGGCAACTGGCCGACTCGCCGAACCAGAAGGTCATCATGCTTCCGGTCGAGGCGATGAGCATGCTGGGCTCGCTCGCCGGCATCGGCGAGATCGCCAAGGCAACGTTCGGCGAAAGCGCGGCGTCCGCGGCCGCTGCCGCCCGCCGCGGCGGCTCGGTGCCGACGACCGGCCCCACGCCGCCGGCGGTGCCGCCGCGACAGGGGTAATCAAAGCGCATGCGCTTCCGATGAGGGCATGCGTCAATTTAAAGCGCATGTCCCGGAAAAGTGGAGACCGGTTTTCCGATCAGGGCATGCGCCAATAGAAGGAGGTCGTGTCATGACCGACATGTTCGTATCGCTCGGCACCTGGAATTGGCTGATCTTCGGCTTCATCCTGATGGCGCTGGAGGTGCTGGCGCCGGGCGTATTCCTGTTCTGGCTCGGGCTCGCCGCGTTGCTGGTCGGCCTGATCTCCTTTGCCGTCGCCGTGTCGTGGCAGATCCAGCTCGTGATGTTCGCAATCTTCGCAGCCGCCGCCGTGCCGGTGTGGCGCCGCCTCGCGCGGCCGAAGCTCGAAGCAAGCACCAGCCCCTTCCTGAACAAGCGAAGCGAGGCATTGCTCGGCCGCGAGTTCACGCTGGAGAAGCCGATCATCGATGGCAACGGCACCGTGCGCCTCGGCGACACGGTGTGGCGCGTCGCCGGGCCCGATACGCCGGCCGGGACGCGGGTGAAGGTGGTGCAGGTGGACGGTGCGAATCTCACGGTGGCCGCGGCGTAGCTGCTTCTTACCCTCCCCTGGAGGGGGAGGGTCGATCGCGCGAGGCGCGAGCGGGGCGAGGTGATCTCTCCACGCGGGCACTGTTGGCTGGGGAGGCACCGTCACCCCACCCCGCTACGCATTTCGCTCCGCTGCATGCGTAGCGACCCTCCCCATCCAGGGGAGGGTAAGCGAGAGCTCTACCTCCTCCACCTCTCCGCAAACCGGTGCAGCGGCATGAACGTCTCGCACAGCTCGCGCCCCAGCGGCGTCAGCCCGTAACCTCCACCGTCGCCCAGCTCCACGAACCCCGCGTCGCGCAGCTCCGTCAGCCGCGCCTGCAGCACCGTCGGCGAGGCCTCGTCGCAGGCGGTGCGCAACGCGCGGGAGGTGAGGGGCTCATCGCGCAATTCCCACAGGATCCGCAGGCTCCAGCGCCGGCCGAGAAGGTCGAGCAGCGCCATGATCGGCCGGCCGGTGCGCGAGCCGCGCACGGTCCGGCTCCCTGATGCTGCCTGCTTCGCCATCCCGGCCCTCTTGCGTTGTGCTACAAATAATGTAGCGTATTGCTACGATAATTGTAGCAACGGAGACAGCTGATGTCCCAGGCCGCGCCGCGCATCGCCCCGCTCGTCCCGCCTTATCCCCCGGAGATCCAGGCGCAGTTCGACCGCATCATGCGCGGCGCCCCGCCACTGGCGTTGTTCCGGGTGATGGCGGGCCACGCCCGCGCCTGGGACAAGTTCCGCGCCGGCGGGCTTCTTGATCCGGGTCCACTTTCCCTGCGCCAGCGCGAGATCGTCATCGACCGGACCTGCGCGCTGAACGGATGCGAATATGAATGGGGTGTGCATGTCGCGATCTTCGCCGGGCCGGCGCGGCTCAGCGAAGAGGAAGTGCACGCGACCGCGCGGGGCGATGCGACGTCACCGTGCTGGTCGCCGGCGGAGCGGGCGTTGATCGCGGCCGTCGACGCGCTGCATCACCGTGCGACGTTGACCGACGCCGAATTCGCCGCGCTGTCGGCGTATTACGACGAGGCGCAGATTTTGGAAATCATGCTGCTGTGCGGCTTCTACCGCACGGTGTCGTATCTGGCGAACGGGCTGAAGCTGCCGCTGGAGGAGAAGGCAGCGCGGTTTCCGACGGTCTAACCACCGACATTGCGAGCGCAGCGAAGCAATCCAGAATCTTTCCGCGGAGGCAGTCTGGATTGCTTCGCTACGCTCGCAATGACGATGGGGAGGCAGGTGTCGCCACACCCTCACTGTCATTCCGGGGCGCGCCACTTGGCGCGAGCCCGGAAGCCATGGCGAGACAAACTCTGCGGCACGATGGATCCCGGGCTCATCGCTTCGCGATGCCCCGGGATGACGGGTAAACCTTACGCCACGCCCGCCCGCAGCAGATCGTGCAGGTGCACGATGCCCACCACCTTGTCCGCTTCGGTCACGACCAGCGTGGTGATCTTGCTTGTGTTCAGCACCTCGATCATCTCGGTGGCGAGCATCGAGGGCGGCACGGTCTTCGGCTGTCTCGTCATGATGTCGTCAGCAGACGCCGTCAGGAGATCCGGCCGCATGTGGCGGCGCAAATCGCCGTCGGTGATGATGCCCGCGATGCCGCCGGCATCGTCGACGATGCAGACGCACCCGAGGCCCTTGGCCGACATCTCCATCACCGCGTCCGACATCTTGGTGCCGAGCGGCTTGAGCGGGATCTCCGCGCCCGTGCGCATGTAGTCGCGGACGAATTTCAGCATCGCGCCGAGCTTGCCGCCGGGGTGGAAATGCGCGAACTCCAGCGCGGTGAAGCCGCGGCCTTCGAGCAGCGCGATCGCGATGGCATCGCCGATCGCGACCTGCATCATCGTCGACGTCGTCGGCGCCAGATTGTGCGGGCAGGCCTCGCGTGCCTTCGGCAGCTCGATCACGATGTCGGCGGCCTGGCCCAGCGAGGACGCGGCGTTCGACGTCACCGCGATCATCGGGATCGCGAAGCGCGCCGAATAGTTCACCAGCGTCTTCATCTCCGGCTGCTCGCCGGACCAGGACAGCGCCATGATGACGTCGTCGGCGGTGATCATGCCGAGGTCGCCATGGGCGGCTTCCGCGGTGTGGACGAAGAAGGCCGGCGTGCCGGTCGAGGCCAGCGTCGCCGCGATCTTGCGCGCCATGTGGCCGGACTTGCCGAGGCCGGTGACGATGACGCGGCCCTTGGCATTGCGGATCAGGTCGACCGCCCTGGCGAAGGTCGCGCCGAGCGGACCGCGCAGGGCGGCGGCGAGCGCATTGATGCCGCCGCTCTCCGTCTCCAGCGTGCGGAGCGCGGATTCGACGCTATCGGGGATGGGGCCGGATGATGGGGTCATCAGCGGTTTCGAGCTCGGCATGTTCAGGTCCAGGGAGGAGGGGCGCTCGCCCGTTTGCGCCTGCTTAGCATGCCCGAGCGGGAGAGGCGACGCGGCCGCCAAAGCCCTCAACCGGTCATTAACCATAATTGTTTTAACTCCATTAACGATGGTTCCCGCTCGCCAGCGGAGGTCGTCGTGGAAGTCTTTGATTTCGTTGGAGTTCTTACATCGTGGGGGCGCCTCCAGGCACGAGCCGGAGCAAACGCGGGCATTTCCTGCGCGCGGCTTTGCCGTGCCTCGCGCTGACCGCCCTGCAAGGCGCGCCGGCGGCCGCCCAGAGCCTCACGCCCGACCTGTTCAATCCCAACCGCGGCGGCTTCGCCGCGCCCGACACGCTGCCGACGCGCCGCACCGCGGGTGTGCCGCAGGCGCCGTCGGATGCGCTCCCGGCGCTGCCCGATCCCAATGCCGATCCGCGCAAGCGCCAGCAGGCGCCGTCGACCTCGCGCGTCGGTCAGGTCCCGACCTACGGCCTGCCCGCCGCCAACGGCGCCAGCGGCTCCGGCTACGACTCGCTCAATCGCAAGCGGCAGCAGCCCAAGCTCTATCCCGGGCAGCCGAAGCCGAAGCGCCCGGTCGGACCGGGCTCGCCGGTGCCGTCGGCAACGCCGGACAGGACGCTCGGCCCGCCGCGCATCGCACCGCCGCCGTCCGAGACCGCGCACAAGACACCGGTCGCCCCGGCGATGGCCGGCAACGTGCCAGGCCAGCCGCTGCGCCGTCGGCTCAAGGTCGATGACGACGCGTTCGGCGCGGTCGGCGACTATGCCGGCAGCTTCCTGATCAAGGGCGGGCTCGAGCTCTCCGCCGGCTACGACACCAATCCGGCGCGCCTGAACAAGCCGGTCGGCTCGCCGGCCTATGTCGTCGCGCCCGATCTTCTCGTGATGTCCGACTGGGAGCGCCACGCGCTGGTCGCCGATCTGCGCGGCTCGTTCTCCGGCTACACCAACAACATGCCGGCGACGATCGACGGCTTCGCCTCGCCGTCGCCGGTCGAGATCGACCGCCCCGATTTCACCGGCCATGTCGACGGCCGCCTCGACGTCGACCGCGATTTCAAGCTGACCTCGCAGCTCCGCCTGCGGATCGCCACCGACAATCCCGGCAGTCCGAACGTGCAGGCCGGCCTGCAGAAATATCCGGTCTACGCCGCTTACGGCACCACGCTCGGCTTCGACCAGACTTTCAACCGCTTCCAGGTCGCCGCCGGCGCCACGGTGGATCGCATCGCCTACACCGATTCCAAGCTCACCGATGGCTCGACCTTCAGCAACGGCGATCGCGACTTCAACCAGTATGGCGGCATCGGCCGCTTCTCCTACGACCTGAAGCCGGGCCTGAAGCCGTTCGTCGAGATCGAGGGCGACACCCGCGTGCACGACCAGGCCGCCGACCGCAACGGCTACTTCCGCGATTCGAACGGCGGCTACGCCAAGGTCGGCTCGTCCTTCGAATTCTCGCGCATCCTCATCGGCGAGATCTCGGTCGGCTATTCCGCGCGCAATTACGTCGACCCGCGCCTCAGCCAGCTCGCGGGCTTCCTCACCTCGGGCTCGCTGATCTGGAACGCGAGCGGCCTGACCACGGTGAAATTCGCCACCGACACGCAGATCGCCGAGACCACGGTCCCGGGCTCCTCCGGCGTGCTGGTGCACACCTACGGGGTCGAAGTCGATCACGACTTCCGTCGCTGGCTCACCGCCGTCGGCAAGTTCACCTACGGCACCTACGACTACCAGAACCAGAATCGCAACGACAAAACCTACTCGCTCGAAGGCAATCTGATCTACAAGCTCAACCGCAACATCTGGATCAAGGGCACGCTGCGCCACGACATCCTGGATTCGAACCAGGCGGGCTCGAGCTCGCAGGGCACGGTGGTGATGCTGGGGGTGAGGCTGCAGAATTAGCGGGCATGGCGGAGCGCGTTTGAGCGTATGCGCATGCGGCTTAGTTGGCTCCGCTCTCGCCACCTACTCCGCTGTCATGCCCCGGCTTGACCGGGGCATCCAGTACGCCGCGGCCTATCATTTCAATTTCGACTGTCTCTGGAATGCTGGATCGCCCGATCAAGCCGGGCGATGACAACGTTTGTTGAACTGGCAGCAGAACCAGCCGCGCTTAACGCGGCAGATCCGTCTTCCCCATCAGGAACGTGTCGATCGACCGCGCACACAGCCGGCCTTCACGGATCGCCCACACCACCAGCGATTGGCCACGGCGCATGTCGCCGGCGGTGAACACGTTCGGGCGCGAGGTCTGGTAGTCGAGCGTGTTGGCCTTGACGTTGCCGCGCGGGTCGAGGTCGACCGAGAGCAGCTTGAGCAGGCCCTCGTGCACGGGATGCACGAAGCCCATCGCGAGCAGGACCAGCTCGGCATCGAGCTCGAACTCGGTGCCGGCAATCGGCTTGAACTTGTCGTCGACGCGCACGCAGTGCAGCTTCTTGACCTTGCCGTTCTCGCCGGAAAACTTCTGCGTCAGCACGGCGTATTCGCGGATCGCGCCTTCGGCCTGGCTGGAGGAGGTGCGCATCTTGAGCGGCCAGTTCGGCCAGGTCAGACCCTTGTTCTCGCGCTCGGGCGGAGCGGGCATGATCTCGAGCTGGGTCACCGAGAGCGCGCCCTGGCGCAGCGAGGTGCCGATGCAGTCAGAGCCGGTGTCGCCGCCGCCGATGACGACGACGTGCTTGCCGCCGGCCAGGATCTCGGCGACGCCGCCGAGCGGCTCCTCGGAGACGCGGCGGTTCTGCTGCGGCAGGAAGTCCATGGCGTAGTGGATGCCTTGAAGATCGCGGCCGGGGATCGGCAGGTCGCGCGGGGCTTCCGCGCCACCGGTCAGCGCGAGGGCATCGTACTCGTTGAGCATTTCGCGCGGGTCGACATTGCCCTCAGCGCCGACATGGCTGTTGTAGTGGAAGGTGACGCCTTCGCCTTCCATCTGCTTGACGCGGCGGTCGATGACGCCCTTCTCCATCTTGAAGTCGGGGATGCCGTAGCGCAGCAGGCCGCCGGCCTTGGCGAACTTCTCGAACAGGTGCACGTCGTGGCCGGCGCGCGCGAGCTGCTGCGCGCAAGCCATCCCGGCCGGACCCGAGCCGATCACCGCGACCTTCTTGCCGGTCTTGACGGCCGCCACTTCCGGCCTCAGCCAGCCATTGTCCCAGGCGCGGTCGACGATCGCGCATTCGATGGTCTTGATGGTGACGGGGTTGTCGTCGATGTTGAGCGTGCAGGACGCTTCGCACGGCGCCGGGCAGATGCGCCCCGTGAACTCCGGAAAATTGTTGGTCGAGTGCAGGTTGCGCGAGGCCTCTTCCCAATTGCCCTGATAGACGAGGTCGTTGAAATCGGGGATCTGGTTGTTGACCGGGCAGCCGGGCGTGCCGGGCGCGACCGAGCCGGTGCCGTGGCAATAGGGAATGCCGCAATTCATGCAGCGTGCGGCCTGGTCCCGCGTTTCCTTCTCGGTCAAGGGAACGACGAATTCGTTGTAATGCTTCACGCGCTCGGCGACCGGGGTGTACTTGCGATCATGCCGTTCGATTTCGAGAAAACCCGTGATCTTGCCCATTAAACCCGAAGTCCCTGCCGCTTAATTCGTTTGTTGCTTCTTCAACCGTCATTGCGAGGAGCGAAGCGATGAAGCAATCCAGTCTGTTACTGAGGAGAAAGTCTGGATTGCTTCGCTACGCTCGCAATGACGGGCGCTGATATTGCTACGCGCCGATCGCGATTTTCGGCTCGGCGTCCGCGTTGGCGGCCATTTCGCGCAGGGCGCGCCGGTACTCCACCGGCATCACCTTGCGGAATTTGGGCAGCCAGTCCTTCCAATTGGCAAGGATCTCGGCGGCGCGCTTGGAGCCGGTCGCTTTCGCATGGCGCGTGATCAGGACGTGCAGGCGCTCGACGTCGGAGTCGAGCAGGTTCTGGAACACGTCGACCCGGCCATGCGCCTCGAGGTCACCGGCGTGATTGTAGGTGCCGGCGTTGATCAGCTCTTCCGATAGGACCGGCTCGAGCTCAACCATGCTGAGATTGCACAGCTTGTCGAAGTCGCCGGTCTCGTCGAGCACGTACGCGATGCCGCCGGACATGCCGGCCGCGAAGTTGCGCCCGGTCTTGCCGAGCACGACCACGATGCCGCCGGTCATGTATTCACAGCAATGATCGCCGGCGCCTTCGACGACCGCCACCGCACCCGAGTTGCGCACGGCGAAACGCTCGCCGGCGACGCCGCGGAAGTAGCACTCGCCCTGGATGGCGCCATACATCACCGTGTTGCCGACGATGATGCTCTCTTCCGGCACGATGCCGCTGTTGGCGGGGGGCTTGACGATGATCTTGCCGCCCGAGAGGCCCTTGCCGACATAGTCGTTGGCTTCGCCTTCGAGCTCGAAGGTGACGCCTTGCGCCAGCCACGCGCCGAACGCCTGGCCGGCGGTGCCCTTGAGGCCGACATGGATGGTGTCGTGCGGCAGGCCGGCGTGGCCGTAGATCTTGGCGACCGCGCCCGACAGCATCGCACCCGCGGAGCGGTTGGTGCTGTTGATCCTGGCCTCGATCTTCACCGGCGCGCCGCGGTCGAGCGCGGGCGTCGCCTTCTCGATCAGCGTGCGGTCGAGCACCGCTTCCAGATGATGGTTCTGGCGCTCGGAGTGATAGATCTTCTGGCCCTTCTCTTCCTTCTGCTTGACGAACAGCTTCGAGAAATCGAGGCCCTTGGCCTTCCAGTGAGCGACCAGCCTGGTCTGGTCGAGCAGCTGAACCTGTCCGATCATCTCGTTGAAGGTGCGGAAGCCGAGCGACGCCATGATCTCGCGGACTTCCTCGGCGACGAAGAAGAAGTAGTTGATCACGTGCTCGGGCTGGCCGGTGAAGCGCTTGCGCAGGACGGGGTCCTGGGTCGCGACGCCGACCGGGCAGGTGTTGAGGTGGCACTTGCGCATCATGATGCAGCCGGCCGCGATCAGCGGCGCGGTGGCGAAGCCGAACTCGTCGGCGCCGAGAAGTGCGCCGATCACGACGTCACGCCCGGTGCGGAAGCCGCCGTCGACCTGGACCACGATGCGGCTGCGCAGCCGCTCGCGCACCAGGGTCTGGTGGGTTTCGGCAAGGCCGATCTCCCAGGGCGAGCCGGCATGCTTGATCGAGGTCAGCGGCGAAGCGCCGGTGCCGCCCTCGAAGCCCGCGATGGTGACATGGTCGGCGCGCGCCTTGGCAACGCCGGCGGCGACCGTGCCGACGCCGATCTCGGAGACGAGCTTGACCGAGACGTCGCCCGTCGGGTTGACGTTCTTGAGGTCGTAGATGAGCTGCGCCAGATCCTCGATCGAATAGATGTCGTGGTGCGGCGGCGGCGAGATCAGGCCGACGCCCGGCGTCGAGTGGCGGACCTTGGCGATGGTCGCGTCGACCTTGTGGCCGGGCAGCTGGCCGCCTTCGCCGGGCTTGGCACCCTGCGCCATCTTGATCTGCATCATGTCGGAGTTGACGAGATACTCCGTGGTGACGCCGAAACGGCCTGAGGCGACCTGCTTGATCGCCGAACGCATGGAATCGCCGTTCGGCATCGGCTTGAAGCGGTCGGCTTCCTCGCCGCCTTCGCCGGTGTTCGACTTGCCGCCGATCCGGTTCATGGCGACCGCGAGCGTGGTGTGCGCTTCGCGCGAGATCGAGCCGAAGCTCATCGCGCCGGTGGCGAAACGCTTGACGATGTCCTTGGCCGGCTCGACCTGGTCGATCGGGATCGGCTTGCGCTTCTCCTCGTCCGCGTTCTTGATCCGGAACAGGCCGCGCAGCGTCAGCAGACGCTCGGACTGCTCGTTGAGAATCTTGGCGAAGGCGCGATAGCGCTCCAGCGAATTGCCGCGCGCGGCGTGCTGCAGCAGCCCGACCGACTCGGCGGTCCATGCATGGTCCTCGCCGCGGCTGCGATAGGCATATTCGCCGCCGACGTCGAGCGCGGTCTTGTAGACCTGCGCCTCGCCGAACGCGTCGGCATGACGGCGCACCGCTTCTTCCGCGATCTCGGCAAGGCCGACGCCCTCGACGCGGGTATGCGTGCCGGCGAAGAACTTGGAGACGAAGTCGGCCTTGAGGCCGACGGCGTCGAAGATCTGCGCGCCGCAATAGGACTGGTAGGTCGAGATGCCCATCTTGGACATCACCTTGAGCAGGCCCTTGCCGATCGACTTGATGTAGCGCTTGACGATCTCGTAGTCGTCGAGCGAGCCGGGCAGGCGGTCCTTCATCGCGATGATGGTCTCGAACGCGAGATAGGGGTTGATCGCCTCGGCGCCGTAGCCGGCGAGGCAGGCGAAGTGATGCACTTCGCGCGGCTCGCCGGATTCGACGACGAGGCCGACCGAGGTGCGCAGTCCGACGCGGATCAGATGATGATGCACGGCGGCGCAGGCCAGCAGTGCCGGGATCGGCACCCGGTCGGTGCCGACCATGCGGTCGGACAGGATGATGATGTTGACGCCCTCGCGGACGGCGGCTTCCGCACGCGCGCAGAGCTCGTCAAGCACCTGGTCCATGCCGGCCGCACCGAGGCCGGCGTGGAAGGTGGTGTCCAGCGTGCGCGACTTGAAGTGCGACTCGGCCACATCGGAGATCGAGCGGATCTTTTCGAGGTCCGCGTCGGTCAGGATCGGCTGGCGCGCTTCGAGACGCTTGGTGGTGGCAAGGCCCTGCAGGTCGAACAGGTTCGGCCGCGGTCCGATGATGGAGACGAGGCTCATCACCAGCTCCTCGCGGATCGGGTCGATCGGCGGGTTGGTGACCTGCGCGAAGTTCTGCTTGAAGTAGGTGAACAGCGGCTTGGCCTTGTCCGACAGCGCCGAGATCGGCGTGTCGTTGCCCATCGAGCCCGCGGCTTCCTCGCCGGTGGAGGCCATCGGCGTCATCAGGATGGAGATGTCTTCCTGGCTGTAGCCGAACGCCTGCTGGCGATCGAGCAACGACAGGTTGGAGCGCACGCCGGTGGTCGGCACCTTCGGCAGCTCTTCCAGCACGATCTGGGTCCGCTCCAGCCACTCCTTGTAGGGATGGCTCTTGGCGAGCTCGGCCTTGATCTCGTCGTCCGGAATGAGGCGGCCCTGCTCGAGGTCGACCAGCAGCATCTTGCCGGGCTGCAGACGCCACTTGGTGATGATCTGGTCCTCGGGGATCGTCAGCACGCCCATCTCGGACGCCATCACGATGCGGTCGTCTTTGGTCACGAGATAGCGCGCCGGCCGCAATCCGTTGCGGTCGAGCGTGGCGCCGATCTGGCGGCCGTCGGTGAAGGCGATCGCGGCGGGGCCGTCCCACGGCTCCATCAGCGCGGCATGATATTCGTAGAAGGCGCGGCGCTTCTCATCCATCAGGGGATTGCCGGCCCACGCCTCCGGAATCATCATCATGACGGCGTGCGGCAGTGAGTAGCCGCCCTGCACCAGGAATTCGAGCGCGTTGTCGAAGCAGGCGGTGTCCGACTGTCCTTCGTAGGAGATCGGCCAGAGCCGGTTGATGTCCTTGCCGTACAGCTCGGAGCTGACGGAAGCCTGGCGCGCCGCCATCCAGTTGGTGTTGCCGCGCAGCGTGTTGATCTCGCCGTTATGCGCGATCATGCGGTAGGGATGCGCCAGCGACCACGCCGGGAAGGTGTTGGTCGAGAAGCGTTGATGCACCAGCGCCAGCGCGCTCTCGAAGTCCGGCTCGTGCAGATCGGGATAGTACTTGCCGAGCTGGTCGGCGAGGAACATGCCCTTGTAGATCACGGTGCGGCACGACATCGAGCAGGGATAATAGCCCGCAAGGCCGCGGTCGCGGCGCTGGTAGATCGCCTGCGAGATCGACTTGCGCAGGATGTAGAGCCGGCGCTCGAAATCGTCCTCGGTCTTGGCGGTGCCGTTGCGGCCGATGAACACCTGGATGCAGGCGGGCTCGGTCGGCTTCACGGTGACGCCGAGCGAGGAATTGTCGGTCGGCACGTCGCGCCAGCCGAGCAGGGTCAGGCCCTCTTCCTTGATCTGGTCGGCGATGATGCTCTTGATGACGTTGCGCCAGGCGGTGTCGCGCGGCATGAACAGCGCGCCGATGGCGTATTCGCCCGGAGCCGGCAATGCGAAGCCGAGCTCCTTGGCCTTGCGGCTGAAGAAGGCGTGCGGGATCTGCACCAGGATGCCGGCGCCGTCACCGGCGCGCGGGTCGGCGCCGACGGCGCCGCGATGCTCGAGGTTGCAGAGGATGCTGAGCGCGTCCGCGACGATCTCGTGGGACTTCTTGCCCTTGATGTTGGCGATGAAGCCGACGCCGCAGGAATCCTTTTCCAGGCTCGGATCGTACAGACCTACAGCCGGCGGGCGCGAATTGTGTTCCTGAATCGGATCGGTCGTTTTCGAGGCGACGGTCGCCGACAGCTCTTCTGCCACGATGTTTGCGCGCTCGAATTGCGACCCGTTCATTGTTCCAATCCTCTCCATGCGGCAAGCTGCCTCACCGCTATCTTCGGCGCACCTTGGGCGTTCCGCGGCACCCGCCTCTGGGTCACCGCTCGTCCGCTGCGAGCCGCATTTTCTTAAATTCAGGCCAAGGCGTTCTTCGTCCCCGAGAACGGCTTTGCCTGTTGCCTTCCTGGCGCTCGAAAGCACCGACTTTCGTTGCAATCCGTATGCCGGAACTGCAAGCAAAATTGAGACAGTCTTCCTGTCCTAACAATCACCTTGCCAAATTTTTGTCTATCACACAAGCGCGCGGAAGTCCCGATTCCCAGAGTGTCAATCAGCGCTTTCCGCATGGCACGCGGCCCCGGTTTTGAAGCAAACGCGCCCTGATCCGGCCCTGCCGACGCCGAAATCCCGAATGAAGCTTCGGATCAGCCCTTCGAAAGGCGCGCCACGCCGCAAGAAGCGAAAGAGCGCGAGACATTCGGGGGCCTGACAGGAGCGTGTCGACCATGAAGTTTTTCACAGGATGTGTGGCCGCTGCCACGCTGGCGCTGGTGGCGACGGCCGCCGAGGCACAAGTTCCGGCCAACGGCGCTGCGCGGGGCGCCTATATCGCGGTCTCGGATTTCGACGGACCCTATGGGCCGCCGGAAGCCGCGCCGCCACCGCCGCCGCGTTACGGTTACGGCAATGGCTATGGCTACGAGGAGCGCGGCCCAGCGCCGGTGCTGCTGCCGCCGATCGAGGTCTACGCGGTGCTGCGCGACAACGGCTTCTCGCCGCTCGGCATCCCGCGTCTGCGCGGCAACGTCTACACCATCGCGGTGATCGACCGCCGCGGCGACGACGGCCGGCTGGTGATCGATGCCCGTGACGGGCGAATTCTGCGCTTCATGCCGGCCGCCGATGCCTTCGGCATGGCGCCCAGCGATGAGGTGCCGACGGTTGCACCTTACCGTCCGCAAGGCGCGCTGCCGCCGCCGACCATGGTCCGCGGCGGCCCGCCGCGTCCGCCGGCCTCGATCCCGCATGTCGCCAGCCGCACCGTGCCGCTGCCGAAGGCCGCCCCGCGCCGCGGCGAGGCGCCTGTCGCCGCCGCCAAGCCGGCCGCGTCTGCTCCGCAGCAGGCACAAGCGCCGCAGGCACAGCCCACCCAACAGACCGCTGCCGTGCAGGCAAAGCCCGCTGAAGCCGCCCCGCAAACCGCCGCGCCAACCGTCGGTCAGGCCAAGCCGGCCCCGACGATCATGCCGACGCAGGAGATGCCGGCGGCGCAGGGGCTGGACTAGCGCGTCGCTGATTTGACGCGACTGCGCGCCACGCGCTGGATGGAGACCCGAGCAAAACAAAAGCGCCCGAAGAGCTCGGGCGCTTTTTCATTGCGGCGATCGCGCGCTCAGCTGCGCGCATACCCCGCGGCTTCCAGGATCAGATTCGCCACGTCCTTCGGATGCGACACCAGCGAGAGGTGGCCGGCATCGAGCTCGATCGTGGTTGCGTTCATGCGCTTGGCGAGGAAGCGTTCGAAATCGGGATTGATGGTGTAGTCGTTCTTCGACACCGCGTACCAGCTCGGCTTGGTGTGCCATGCAGCTTCCGTGGTGCGGCCGGCGAAGATCGAGGCGGCCGTCGGCCATTGCACGGCGTAGAGCTCCCTGGCCTGCTCCGGCTTCACGCCATTGGCAAAATACTTCAGGAAGGCGTCTTCGGAGAGCTTTGTGTAGCCGTCACGCTCGACGATGCCGGCGCGGGCCGGGCCTGCCGGAAACTGCTTCGACAGCGCGACGAAGTCTTCGTTCGCATCGGGCGCGCGTGCGGCGACGTAGACGAGGCCGGTGACCTTCGGGTCGTTGCCGACCTGGCTGATCACGGTGCCGCCCCAGGAATGCGCGACCAGCACCGTCGGGCCATCCTGTTCGGCCAGCGCGCGCTTGGTAGCCTCGACGGAGTCCGCAAGCGACGACAGCGGATTTTGCACGGCGGTGACGTGCAGGCCCGCGGCCTGGAGGATCGGGATCACCTCCGACCAACTCGATCCGTCGGCCCAGGCGCCGTGCACCAGCACGACGTTCTTCGCCTTCACCGTCTGCGGCGTCTGCGCGTGGGCAAGGCCGATGGGGGCCGCCAGCAGGCTCGCGGCGACGAAAAGGCTGCGCCAAAGTGACATGATCGTGCTCCGTGTTGTTGTTGCTGCGATGCCCAAAGGACGGAGCGCGTGGTCGCGGCGTTACGTGTCCTCACCGTTCTGTGATGCGATGCAAAACGAAAAAAAACGCCCCGGGGCACCGGGGCGTTTTCGCAACTTGGCGGCTGTCGGCGTGCTTAGGCGGCGACCGAGCTCTCGATCACCTGCGCCTTCGGCGCGCCCGCGTTGATGGCGATCTGGCGCGGCTTCTTGGCTTCGGGAATCTCGCGCACGAGGTCGACGTGAAGCAGCCCGTTCTCGAGCGAGGCGTCCTTCACCTGCACGAAGTCGGCAAGCTGGAAGGCGCGCTCGAAGGCACGCGCGGCGATGCCGCGGTAGAGCACTTCGGACTTCGAGTTCTCGTTGGCGACTTTCTCGCCCTTGATCGTCAGCGTGTTTTCCTTCGCGACGATGGAGAGCTCGTCCTTGGCGAAGCCCGAGACCGCAACCGTGATGCGGTAGGCGTTCTCGCCGGTACGCTCGATGTTGTAGGGGGGATAACCGGGGCTGCCGTCCGAACCTGCCTGGTCGAGCAGGCTGAAGAGGCGGTCGAAGCCGACGGTGGAACGGTAAAACGGAGTCAGGTCGTAGCTACGCATGGTCTAGTCCTCCATTGAGCGACTGTTGGTAACCCGCCCGCCAATCGGGCCGGGCTTTAGTCTGTGTGCAGCCTGATGTTCCGGTTCCGAAACACTGGTAGCGGCCTGCACCATGGTGATATGGGTTCAGGGGAACGGCGTTCAAGAGGGCGGCAATCTGCGCCTTTTCGGCGCTCCAGCCCCTTGATTTGCAGCATTTCTCGCCCAATGACGCTGATCTCGATTCCGTCCAATCCCGTTCCCGAAGACGTCGTCAGCGGCACCATCAAGACCCCCGATGGCGCCGAGCTGCGCTTTGCGCGCTGGGCGCCGCCGGCGAACCGCAAGGGCACGGTCTGCGTCTTCACCGGACGCAGCGAGCAGATCGAGAAATATTTCGAGACCGTGCGTGACCTGCGCGACCGCGGCTTCGCGGTGGCGATGATCGACTGGCGCGGGCAGGGCCACTCCTCGCGCCGCCTGCGCGATCCGCGCAAGGGCTATGTGCGCGACTTCTCCGATTTCGAGATCGACGTCGAGACCTTCGTGCAGCAGGTGGTGCTGCCGGATTGCCCGCCGCCCTTCTTCGCGCTGGCCCATTCCATGGGCGGCACGGTGATGCTGCGGGTGGCGCATGCCGGCAAGCGCTGGTTCGACCGCATGGTGCTGTCGGCGCCGATGATCGACCTGCCCGGTCGCGCCACCTCGTTTCCGGCGCGGGCGCTGCTGAAGACGATGCGCCTGATGGGGATGGGCGGTCGCTATGTCCCCGGCGGCAGCGACCACATCACCGGGCTCAATCCCTTCATCAACAATCCGCTGACCAGCGATCCCGTGCGCTATGCGCGCAATGTCGCGATCCTGGAGGAGGATCCGACGCTCGGGCTCGCGTCACCGACGGTCGCCTGGGCCGATGCCGCCTTCCACGCCATGAGCACCTTCAAGGGCAAGAACTACCCGTCCGAGATCCGCCAGCCGATCCTGATGCTGGCGGCCTCCAGCGACACCGTGGTCTCGACCGCGGCGATCGAGGAGTTCGCCTATCATTTGCGCGCCGGCTCCCATCTCGTGATCGCCGGTGCCAAGCACGAGATCCTCCAGGAGCAGGACCGCTACCGCTCCCAGTTCTGGGCCGCCTTCGACGCCTTCGTGCCGGGCACGCCGCTGTTCAAGTGAGGAAGCAGCGGCGGTGCGCTCCCTCGCCCCGCTTGCGGGGAGAGGGTTGGGGTGAGGGGGAGTCTCCGCAAGGGAGGTGAGAGTTGGACTCGTGGAGAGTCCCCCTCACCCGGATTGCATCTGCGATGCAATCCGACCTCTCCCCGCAAGCGGGGAGAGGTGAGCAGGCAGCGCGCTACAGCGTCTTCAGATACTCGATCAGGTCGTAGCGCTCTTGCTCCTTGAGCACGCGGCCGATGGTGCCGTCCTTGCCGGGGCCCGGCGTGCCATCGAACGAATGGCCGGCATTGCTGTTGCCGAAGGTCTCGGTGCCATCAGACGCTCGCGTCGAGAAGCGCGACTGCCCGGTCTTGCAGCTCTCGCCGTCGACGACCGCGAAGCCGACCTGCTTCGGATCGTAGTCGCGACCACCACCCATGCAGAACGATTTGGGGCGCTCGGCCGCGGGGCTCAGCATCCAGTAGAGCGAGGGCACCGATCCGTTGTGCAGGTAAGGCGCGGTGGCCCAGACGCCGTTGAGCGGGCGCGCGCGATACCAGGGCCGCGGCTCCTTCGCCTCGGGCGGCTGCGGACCGGGATTCGGGCAGTTCTTGCGCTCGCCCCACCAGGCCTGCTGGACCTTCGGGTCGATCTTCGCATCGTCCATCGCCTTGCGGCTGACGATGTCGACGAGCACCATCAGCCCGAGCGAGTACGGCATGTCGGTCGAAGAGACATCCGGCAGGTTGCAGCTCCACCAGGCATTGAGATTCTGCGTGGGATCGAGCTTGAGAAAGCCCGGGACCTGAATCGTCCGCGTCTCCAGCACGCTGGCCTGAGCGGGATCGGTGCCCATGCCCTTGACGCTTTTCTGGACCTCGTTCAGGAATTTGTCTTTGCCGATGGTCTCCCAGCGCGACGAGGACCAGATGCTCTGGTCTGGAAACTCGGTGTCGAACACGGGATCGTTGACCGGCCCGAGATGGCATTCGACGCAGATCTGCGCGTAGAGCTTGCGGCCGTTCTTGACGCGCTCGCCATCGATCTTCCAGGCATTGTCGCCGAAGATGTCCGACGGCCATTTCGGCGATGTCAGTCCGGAGAGCTGCTTTTTCGGATAGGGCGCCGACCCCTTCAGCAGATCCTCGATCCAGTTCAGATTCTTGATATCCATCGACGAGCGGAACAGCGTGTCCTTGGGGGTATTGTCGGACAGATTGAGCAGCGCCGTCACGCCCAGCGCTTCGCCGGCGTTGCGGATCAGCGGTTGTTCGATGGACGCGTCATATTGCGCGAATTTGAGCCAGGGCACGGTCCAGATCGGCGGGAAGCTGACCGGCGCGTCCTTGGCATGCAGATTCTTTTCGAAGCCGCTGAGGCCGCTGAGCGTCATGTCCTGGGCGAAGACCTGATTGCCGATGCGGTTGAGCGCGTCGAGACGACCGTATCCTTCCTCGGTGTCCTGCTGCTTCTCTTCCCGCTTCGTCTTCTCGTTGAACCGCGTCTTGCCGTCGATGGTTTTCGCGTAGGTCTTCTCCCAGTCGATCAGGAATGTGCTGATCGTGCGCAGCTTCTGCTTCAGCGCATCGCGATCCGCATCGCTGGCGGAGGGGCCGAGCACACGGTCGGCGAAGCGCGTAAAGCGGCCCGGCACCAGCAGCGTGTAGGCGATCGACAGACCCGTCGTGACCTCGAGCTTCCTCAGGTCGGTCATCGCCGGGCCGCCGTCGAAACGGACGTCGATGCCTTTGTAGTGGATCTGGCCGGTGTGGCAGGCGGCGCAGGTCAGGCCGATCCGGTCCTCGCCGACTTGGCCGGTCGCAGGATCCGGCACGCCGGTCATGCGCGCAAAGCCGACGGGCAGGCCGTCGACGTTTTCAGCCTGGGCGCCCCAGTTAACCGGCGGATCCCAAAGCCGCGCCGGTATCGGCTTGGTCTTGTCGTAGACGTTGGCGTAGCCGAACCGGCGCAGCGTGGCGTCGTCGGTGTTGATCGTCTGCGGGCTCGGGATGAAGCCGAAGCGCTGCAGATGGTCGCTATCATGCAGCATCCCGGGCTTGGCGAAGAAATGAAGCCGCGGCTGCTCGAGCGCCATGAACCAACTATAGGGCACCGGGAAGGTCGCGGTGCCCTGGCTGGCGTGATGAAACCAGTGCCGGTCCTCCAGCGCCCAGTTTTGCTCGAGCCAGTACGCGGCCCGGGGTTCGACGAGCTTCGGCAATGGCGGCGCCACGAGGTCACCGAGGATGCCGGGCAGCATCGGCTGGAATTGATCCGGAAAGCGCAGCGCCACGACGCCAAAGACGAGGAGCGCGGCGACCAGTCCGCCGGCAACGCGCAATATGAGCGAGGGCGGTTTGACCGGCTGGCTGACGACCCTCTGCGTGATCCTCTCAGGGAATTTGCGCTCGTTGAACAGCGTACGCACGTCGGCGATGGCGAGATAGCGGTTCTCGCCTTCGCCCTTGCCCATGATCTTCAGCAGGATGGGCCATTCGAATTGCATCAAGATCCGGTAATACCAGCGCGCAGCGCTCCCGGCGCGCTTGAGATTGTCGCGCATGTAGGTCTGTATTTCCGACGCGTTGATGCCGGGCTCGGTGCCGCCGCCGTTCGGATCGGTATAGTCCCTGCCGAAGCTGGCCAGGCGGGCGATCTGATCCTCGTTGACCTTGCCGTCGACGCCGAGGATGCGCGAACCGGCGCCGCGCTTGTCCAGCGGGCCGCCGCGCAGCGCATCGAGCTGTGCGCCCGAAAAGATGCTCTTCAGGATGTGACCGAAGCCGTTGGCGATCAGTGCGATGCCGCGGGTCTCGACGCGGGCCACCGTCTTCATCAGCCCCTTGTCGCCGCTCGCATTCGCGATCGTCTGCGATAGCTTACCGATCGGGACGGTCCCGCCGTCGACGAAACCTTCGCCGACGAGGCCGCGCAGGAAGGGGCAGGGATTGTCTGGCGAGACCTGGATCGAGGGATCGAAGGGAGGCTTCGAGGCGGGGTCGTTCATGGCCCAAAATCCTGAAAACAGCGAATCGTGAAATGAAGACGCGCCGATAGAGCGCGGAAAGTCCTAACAAACCGACAGCAACTTATACTACTTCAGCGTGTAAAGAAGTGTGGCTGAATTCACTGTCCTGTCAATAAAGGCCGGTCCGCGGTTTGCGAAGGGACTGGATCGGGACCGAGAAGGCCGCCTGTCAGGACTCGGCCGCGCGTTTGACGTCGCTTTGCACCAGGGTCAGCTTGCTGAGCGGCACGCCTGCGTTCAGAAGCCCCTCGCGGTAATGGGCAAGGTCCTCGGGCCGCTTCCAGTGGAAATTGCGCAAGTGACGATCGACATTCAGCGTCGGGTAGTTGCGCATCAGCACGCCGACGGCCTCGCCCGCCTCATCGTCCCTGCCCAACTGTGCCAGCGCCGCGGCACGGATCGCCAGCGCCTGCATATGGTTCGGGTTGACGTAGAGCTGCTCGCGGGCCCAGGACAGGGTCGCGTCGTATTGCCCCAGCAGATAATGGCTGAAGGCGTTCAGCGCGGCCCATTGGTAGCGCGGGTCGCTGTTGTCGCGCTGCGCGGCCATCGAGAACAGCTCGATCGCCTCGCGGTGCTCGCCGATGACGAAATGGCAGATGCCGAGCACGCCGCGCGCGCCCATGTCGTAGGGATTGAGCGCCACGGCGCGCTTGGCGGCGTCCATCGCGGCCTCGTAATGCCCCTCCATGGCATGCGCCCAGGACAGGATCGAGAAGGCGAAGGAGGAGCGCGGGTCGAGCCGCACGCTGGTCTCGGCGAGGGCCATCGCCTCGGTCCACATCTCGCGCGTGCCCTTGACCCACCCGAACTGGATGCTCTGGATCTGGATCGTGGCGAGATAGGCGTGAGCGATCGACAGTTTGGGGTCGAGGCTGATGGCTTCGCGGAACAGGCCGACGGCGGTGGCCAGGTCTTCCTTGGTCTGCCGGTAGTAGTGCGACAGCCCCTTGAGGAAGCGGTCCCAGGCGGTCACGTCGGTGGAGAGCCGCGCCGGCGCCGAGGCCTCGGCACGGACGATCTCGGTGGCGATGGCGGCAGACAGATTGGTGGTGATCTCGTCCTGCATCGCGAACAGGTCGCCGATGTCACGGTCGTAGCGGCCGGTCCAGAGCTGCTCGCCGGTCTCCGGCGCGACCAACTCGGCGGTGACGCGGATCTTGGCTCCGGCGCGCCGCACCGAGCCCTGGATCAGATAGGTGGCATCGATCTCGCGCGCGATGAGGCGGGTGCTGGTGTTCTTGCCCTTGAACGCGAAGGTCGAGTTGCGGCTCAGCACGCGATAGAAGGATTGCAGCGACAGCGCGTGGATCAGATCCTCGGTGAGGCCGTCGGAGAAATATTCGTCCTGGGCGTCGCTGAGATTGGCGAAGGGCAGCACGCCGACGATCGCTGTGCGGTACTGCTGCGACAGCGCCGACGCCTCCCGGAGCTCGGGCGCGAGCACCGGCGCACCCTCGGGCATCCAGGTCCAGACCCCGATCGGGTCCTTGATGTTCTTGAAGCGATGGTTGCCGGCATCGACCAGCAGCGCGGTCAGGTGCTTGCTCGCCTCCCGGTAGGCCTTGGCCGAGATGGCGAAGCCGCCGGGGCTCGCCACCGATTCGAGGCGGACGGCAATGTTGACGTCGTCACCGAATACCTCGTCCTCGTCGGCGATGACGTCGCCCATGTGGATGCCGAGGCGAAACTGCATGGCGCGCTCGGCAGGCAGGTGATGGTTGCGCTCCGCCATCAGCGTCTGCATCGCGATCGCGGCCTCGACGGCGCCAACGATGCTCGGGAACTCCAGCAGGAAGCCGTCGCCGGTGTTTTTGACGACGCGGCCGCCATGGTTGAGGATGATGGGATGGATCGCGCCGCGATGGGCCTTGAAGGCGGCATGGGTGCCGGCCTCGTCGCTGCCCATCATGCGCGAATAGCCGGCGACATCGGCGCAGACGATGGCGGCCAGACGTCTTTCCATAATCCGGAGCTCCAAGAGATCGATGACCGGCCACGGCGTGGCAGTCGCCTCGAATCCCGCATTTCCAAGAACCTTGCCTTTATAGAGCAGATAAGGCTGAGCGAAAGCATGATCCGCATTGCAAATTTGAGGTAAATTCCCCGCAATCCTGGTGGTGGACGGCGGCGGCCGAACCGAATAAGCCCGCCTTTCAGGACGGACAGGGGCACCTCCCATGCTGGGCATTCACGAGATCTGGCTCTTCATCCTGTCGGGCATCTTGCTCAACATCACACCCGGCCCGGACTCGGTCTACGTGATCGGCCGCAGCATGCAGATGGGCTGGCGGGGCGGCGCCGCGGCCGCGCTCGGCATCAGTTTTGGCTGCTTTTTCCACGTCGCGGGCGCGGCAATCGGCCTTTCGGCGCTGCTGATGGCCTCATCGACCGCCTTCTCGATCCTGAAGCTGGTCGGCGCGGCCTATCTCGTCGTGACAGGACTTCAGATGCTGTGGTCGCGCCCGGTGCTGGCCGCAGTCACCGACGAGCCGGCGCGGAGCCCGCTGCGGCGGGTCTTCCTCCAGGGCGTCTTCACCAACGCGCTCAATCCCAAGGTCGCGCTGTTCTTCCTGGCCTTCCTGCCGCAATTCGTCGCAGCCGATTCCCCGGACAAGCCGCTCGCTTTCCTGACGCTCGGCCTGATCTTCATCTTTACGGGGACGCTGTGGTGCCTGGTGCTGGCGGCGTTCGCGGCAAGGGCCGCCCATCGCTTGCGGAGCTCCGAGGGCGCGATCGCCTGGGTCAACCGCGCGCTCGGCGGCCTCTTCATCTATCTCGGCATCCGCGTCGCCATGCTGGAGACGCGATAACTCATCCGAACGGATGACTGGTCAGGCATGCAGTCGGCCCGATAGAGGCCGCGCGGGGAGGGTTCGATGGTTCGTGGAAGCTGCCTATGCGGCGCCGTGCGTTTCGAGATCGATCAGGTGCGAGCGCTGACGCATTGTCATTGCGCCAATTGCCGCAAGCTGACCGGCGCGGCCTTCGCCACCTATGCCCATGTCGATGCCGACAAGTTTCGCTTTGTTGCCGGCGAGGACATCACGGTGGCTTACGAATCCGCGCCGGGGAGCTTCCGCCATCGCTGCAAGACCTGCGGCTGCCTGACGCCGGGCAAGGCGAGTTATCTGCCGACCGTCAGCATTCCCGCCGGCCTGCTCGATGACGATCCCGATGTCAGGCCCCGCCTCCACGTCTTCACCTCGTCGCGCGCGCCGTGGTGGACGATCCAGGACGATCTGCCTCAGCACGAAAAATGGGTGCCGGGCTACGAACCCAAATCGTAGGCCTCAGGCGAACTCCTTCAGCAGCGCGCTGCCGGCGAGATAAACGCCGAGCAGGATCATCGCGATCAGGAACCAGCGGCGAAACGCTTCCGCCGGCATCCGCGCCCGCACCGATTGGCCGACGAACATGCCGGCAAAGGCCATGGCCATGCCCACGGCGCCCGGCACGGCGTTCGCCGGCGTCAGCAATCCGCCGGCGGTGAGATTGAAGGCGAGCGCCAGCGTCGCGGTCGTGAAGAACACGCCGAGCGCCTGCACCAGCTCGTCCTTCTCCATGCCGATCGCCTGCATGAACGGCATCGAGGGGATCACCTGCGCGCCGGTCGAGGCCGAGATCACGCCGGTGATCACGCCGACCACGCCGCCGGCCCATTTCTCGTTCTGCGGCGCGACGTGGAACTTGAATTTGCTGAGCCCGATGATCGCGTAGACCACGAGCAGGATTCCGAGCACGATCGTGCCGTAACGGGCATGGGGACCGGTCAGCGCGCCGGCATTGAGCCAGCATCCGATCACGGTGCCGATCATCAGCGGCCACAGCCGCTTCAGGATGTCGCGCAGATGGGGGCCGGCGAAGGTCTGCCAGATATTGGTGACGATGGCGGGCACGATCACGATGGCGATCGCGCGGCTCGGCGCCATGCTCACCGCGAGCAGGCCCATGGACACGGTCGGCAGGCCGAGCCCGACCACGCCCTTGACGAATCCGGCGATCAGGAAGACGGCGGCGATGAGGATGAGGAGCGGGTCGATCATATCTTGCACATTGACCGAAGCCGCGCGCGGGCACAATCTGGAGGTTACGGAGACAGCCTTCGTTCCTGGCGGAGGCTGAGGAGAATCCAGCCATGCGCTTCGACCTCGTCGACCTCCAGCTCTTCATCGCGGTCGCCGACCAGCGCAGCATCACCCGCGGCGCCGAGCGATCGAATCTCGCCCTGGCCTCTGCCAGCGCGCGCATAAAAGGGCTCGAGGACGCGCTCGGCGTCGCGCTGCTCAAGCGCGGGCGGCGCGGTGTCGAGCTGACCGCGGCGGGCGAAAGCCTGCTCGATCATGCACGGGTCGTGATGCACCAGGTCGACGCCATGCGCGGCGATCTCGCCGGCTTTGCCAGCGGCGTGCGCGCGAGCGTGCATTTTCTCGTCAACACCTCGGGGCTGTCGGAGCATCTGCCGAAGGCGCTGGCGGGCTTCCTGCGCGAGCATCGCGACGTCGCCATCGACATCGAGGAGCGCGAGAGCACCGATATCGCGGCAGCGATCACCGCCGGTGCCGCCGATCTCGGCTTTGCCGCCGAGCACGCGCTGCCCGACCATATCGAGCGCTTCGTCTTCAGCGAGGACCACCTGACATTGGTGACGTCGCGGCGCGGCCCGTTCGCGGGCCGTCGCCAGATCGATTTTCAGGAGACGGGCGCTTGCGATTTTGTCGGGCTCACCAGCGCCACGGCGCTCCAGATGCACATTTCGAAGCACGCCGCCCGGCTCGGCATGCGTCCGCATTACCGTGCGCGTCTGCGCGATTTCGACGCGATCTGTCAGATGGTCGCCGCTGACGTCGGCATCGCCCTGGTGCCGATATCCGCCGCCCGCCGCTGCGCCAAGCTGATGCCGCTCGCCATGGTCCGCCTGCGCGATGCCTTCGCCAACCGCAAGCTCGTGATCTGCGCACGCAGCTTCAAGGCGCTGCCAAGGCCGGCCAAGATGCTGGTGGAGCATTTGCGGGCAGAGGCGGTGTGAGGGCTTATCCTCCCCCTCCAGGGGAGGGTAAGACAGCGCTACTTCGCCGTCTCGACCCCGGCGTCCTTGATCACCTTCGCCCACTTCTTCGTCTCGTCCGCGATGAAGCTGCGAAAATGCTCCGGCTCGTCGCCGATCAGGGTCGCGCCTTGCTGGCTGAGCTTTTCCTTTACGGCCGGATCCGCCATGGCCTTCGTCGCCAGTCCATGCAGCGCGGTGACGATCTCCTTCGGCGTGCTCTTCGGCGCCACCATGCCGTACCAGTTCTCGATGCGAAGATCGGCAAAGCCCGCTTCCGCGGTGGTTGGCACGTCGGGCGCGGTCGCGGAGCGCTCGGCCGAGCCGACCGCGATCGGCTTCAACGCGCCGGCCTTGACCTGCGGCAGCAGCACCGGAAGATCCAGGAACGTCATCTGCACCTGCTGGCCCAGGAGATCGTTCACCGCGGGAGCTGCGCCACGATAGGGCACGTGGACGATGTCGATCCTGGCCGTCAGCTTGAACAACTCGCCGGCGAGGTGCGGTAGGCTGCCGGGGCCGGAGGAGGCGAAATTGAGCTTTCCGGGCTGCGCCTTGGCAAGCGCGATCAGCTCGCCGATGTCCTTGGCGGGCACGTTGGTGGCGACGACAAGCATTTCCGGCACGGTCGCAACCAGCGTCACCGGCGTAAGGTCGCTCGAGGTGTCGTAGGCGACCCGCTCCATGCTCGGGCTGATCGCGAGCGCGCCGGCTGAGGAGATGGCGATGGTGTAGCCGTCGGGCGCAGCCTTCGAGACCGCGTCGGTGCCGAGCACGCCGCCCTGGCCGCCGCGGTTGTCGATCAGCACCGGCTGCCCTGATAGCTCCGACATGCGCTGGCCGATCACCCGCGCGATGATGTCGTTGGGACCGCCGGCCGGGAACGGCACGATCAGCTTGATCGGTTTTGCGGGAAAGTTCTGCGCGGAGGCGAGGGTAGGAAACAGAAGCAGGAATGTGAGGAGGAGCTTAGGCCAGTTGTTCATGCAGGCTCTTTTCATGCACGCTCCTTGGGGCGTTTATCCGTTGAGCAGTTTCAGTGCTTCTTCGTGAACTCTGGCGTCGCCCGCGGCGATGATGCGGCCGCCGCCCTGGGCCGGCTTGCCTTCCCAGGTGGTGACGACGCCGCCGGCGCCGGTCACGATCGGGATCAGGGCCGCGATGTCGTAAGGCTTCAGCTCGGTCTCGACCACGAGATCGACGTGGCCGGCCGCCAGCATGCAATAGGAGTAGCAGTCGCCGCCATAGCGCGACAGCCGCGCGCCCTGTTCGATGCGGCTGAAAATGGCGCGGTCGCGCTCGTTCATCAGCAGCGGGCTGGTGGTGTAGCTCGTTGCTTCCGACAGCGAGGCGCAGCGGCGGACCTGGAGCCGGCGTTCGCCGGACGGGCCTTTATAAGTGGCCGAGCCGTTGTCGCCGGAGAAGCGCTCGCCGATGAAGGGCTGGTGCATCATGCCGTACACCGGCGCGCCCTTGTGCAGCAGCGCGATCAGCGTGCCCCAGATCGGAAAGCCGCCGATGAAGGATTTCGTGCCGTCGATGGGGTCGAGCACCCAGACATAATCGGCGTCCTCGCGCTCATTGCCGAATTCCTCGCCGACGATGCCATGCTGGGGGAAGCTCGCCTTGATCAGCCGGCGCATCACCGCCTCCGCGGCGCGGTCGGCCTCCGTCACGGGGTCGAAATCCTTGGTCTTGCTCTTGTCGTCGATCGACAGCGAGGTGCGGAAGAACGGCAGGATGGTTTCGCCGGACGCGGTGGCGAGCCGTCCGATGAAGGCTGAGAAGTCGATCACCGTCACGGCGCATCCTCAAAACGAAAGTCGGGTGAAGCTCGCTCCTGCCTAGCTCAATTCGCTTCTCGCGTGCAGCGCTGAGTTGGTTTGCTCCCTGGTATTTTGGATGCCGCAACTGGTTGCTCCATCCCAGTTATATGCTGGCCAAATATCGATCACAGAGTTGAAAACTTAGTTCCGAGTATGCCTTGTTCGTATGCAAACGGTTATCAACCCATTGAATTTCCTTATCAAAGAAACTGAATCTGGGTTTCGCTATAAGCAAATGAGCCATGTGCATATTGCATGGGAAACGGCTCGAAAGCCCTTGCACTTTGTGCGTCGCGGCCGCATATTGTTGCGGTGCGGTAGCGCTCTGCGTTACCGCTGCCCTCCTTGGGCGTTTCCTCCCTAGACTTGGGCCGCTTCTTCATCAGAAGCGGCCCTTTTTTCTTTGAGCCTCGATCTTCACTTCGAGCGCGCGAAAACGCGAAGCGAAGATTCGGCGCACGATACGCTGACAGCTTGATCTGATGTTTGATCGGCGATGCGATCGCGCGGCGGCGGCTCGCTATTATTCCGCCGCGGCCTGGAACGGGCCGAGATCGCCGAATGGGATCGTCGTCGCCAGCACGTCGGCGAGCACGCCGAAGTCGCTTGCCACTTGCGCAAAGCGCGGACTGCGCTCGCGCCGCCGCTCGTCCATGTAGATCGCACGGTTGAGCTCGAGCTGCACCGCGTGCAGCCCGCTTGCGGGGTTGCCGTAATGCTCGGTGATGAAGCCGCCGGCATAGGGCTTGTTGCGGCCGATCGAATAGCCGAGCCCGCCCATGGTCTCCTCGACCCTGTCCGGAAGCAGCGGCGTGCAGCTCGTGCCGTAGCGGTCGCCGATCACGATGTCGGGCCGTCGCGGCTCGTCCCTGCTGACGCCGACCGAGGGCATCGAGTGGCAGTCGACCAGCACCACGGTGCCGAACATCTGGTGCACCTTGTTGATCAGCCGGCGCAGCGCGCGATGATAGGGCTTGTACAGCGTCTCGATCCGCGCCAGCGCATCGTCGACCAGGATGCGTTCGCGGTAGATCTCCTGGCCGTCGCCGACCACGCGCGGGATGGTGCCTAACCCGCCGGCGACCCGCATCGAGCGGGTATTGGCAAAGCTCGGCAGCCGTCCGGTGAACATGCGGGGATCGAGCTCGTAGGGCTCGCGATTGACGTCGACATAGGAGCGGGGAAAGTTGACCCGCACGGTCGGAAAGCCGCGCTCGCTCAAATGGCCGATCAGCTCGTCCATGAAGGAATCTTCAGACCGCCGCAGCGTCGTCAGGTCGATCCTGGAGGCGCTGAGGAATTCGTCCGGATAGGTCGAGCCGGAATGGGGCGAGTTGAAGATGACAGGCGCGCGCCATTGCGCGGGCTCCACGATCTCGAAGGCGGGCGACACGTCGCCGTCAAACCGGGTCATCTTCTCAGGCTTCGTCCCTTCGCGCCGCAGGATCCGGGTCTCGGATCGAATTGATTCGGCCGGTGGAGCGGCTCTTATGTGTCGTCATTGTCCGGAATCGCAACCATTCTGCCAAGCGAAAAGATGTGATCAGCGCTGGAACATGTCTTAACCGTGTGGGCAGGGAAGCGGGGATGCGCCGGCGCGGCTCGATTGATTCGTACCGCATTCGGGTTCACAAGGGACCGGCAGCGCAGCCAGCCCAGGGTAAAGATTTTCACCCCAAATTTACCGTCTATCGGGCTTAGTAACCTCTGCTGTTATCCTCTGGGGATTTGACGTTTCCTGCCATGCCCAAAATCCTGCTCGCCGAAGACGACAACGACATGCGCCGTTTCCTGGTAAAGGCGCTGGAAAACGCTGGTTTTCAGGTCTCGTCCCATGACAACGGCATGGCCGCCTATCAGCGGCTCCGGGAAGAGCCGTTCGAGATGCTGCTGACCGACATCGTGATGCCGGAGATGGACGGTATCGAGCTCGCCCGCCGGGCCTCGGAACTCGACCCCGACATCAAGATCATGTTCATCACCGGCTTCGCCGCGGTCGCCCTGAACTCGGATTCGGACGCCCCCAAGAACGCCAAGGTGCTGTCCAAGCCGGTGCATCTGCGCGAATTGGTCAGCGAAGTGAACAAGATGCTGGCGGCCTAAATCGGCCCCCTTCGGTCCTTGCACCGGCTCCCCTGAGCCGTTATAGGGACCCGACCCGATCTAGAGACATCTAGGGCGCGTAGCTCAGCGGGAGAGCACTACCTTGACATGGTAGGGGTCACAGGTTCGATCCCTGTCGCGCCCACCATCCTTCGCTCGCAAAGCGAGAGAAGGATGCCACGCCGAAGCCCAAAGGGCGCAGGCAGGCTGCCGCCGCGAGCTTCGGCCAGGCAAGCCCCAACAATCCGCGATTGCGAAGCGTGCGTGTCGCCCGCATGGAGCGAAGCGCAACCCGGGATTTGCCCCGGTGCTGCAGCAAACCACGCCCCGACGATACTCGATCGCAGCTATTTCAGTTCCGTGTTCGCAACCGGCAGGACGGAGGCGACGGACCAGCCGTTCGCATCCCGCACGTAGGTCTGGCTGATCAGAAACGTATTCTGTTGGGGTGGCTTGCCGGGAAGGCCACGCGTGAAGACGATGGGAACGAGGACCTGCATGACCTCGTTCGAGATCACGGCGACGTGGAATTTCGACATGTCGGGTTCGAGGTGCCAGGTGCCCTCGTAATAGCCCTTGAAGCGGTCCGCGACCGCATCACGGCCTCTGGTTTCGATACCTCTCGCAAACAACAGCGTGCCGGGCGAATTCCACAGCATGGCCTTCACATCGTCCGCGTTGTGCGCATTCTGCGCGGCAATGAATTTTTCGAAGATGGCTCGCGCCTCCGCATCATCTGCCGCGGCCAGCGCCGGTCCGGCCGACCAGGCGGTCGCCGCGAGAAACAGCGCTGCAGCAATTGCCGCAACATGACCGCGCCGCGCAAATCGTCGTAGCCTGATGGCGCCGCGGGACATCTTGGAAGGGGGCATGATCATCTCTCTTTTGGATGACAATGATCATACCATTGATCGTCTCGCCGGCCTTTCAGGATCGCGCGAGCGGCGATCACCGTCGCATCACGGATGCGTTGGTTCAGGCCACGTCCGATGCCGCGGACGTGGCGCATCGTCGTCACACCGCCATCCGCCTCACGTCAGCGGCAACAGATGATCCGGGATCGGCACCGGTGCTGCCGGCACCAGCGATGCGACCGAGACGTGCGGCCAGGTCAGGCCGGCGAAATCCAGCATGACCTTCTGTGAGTACTGGATCTGCGTCGTCGCCACTTTGACGTGGCCGCCCTTGAAGCCCTTGTTGGGCACGAACGGGATCGCGGCGACGAACCTCGGAACCAGCGGCACGTTGCTCCTCTGGCGCGGCTGCAGGATCACCGGCGGCGTTCCCGGCGGCAGGGCCGGCACGTCGATGTCGTAGACCACCGTCTCGATCCAGAACACCGCGTCCATCTGGAAGGCGTTGGCGTTCGCGCCATTGCCGCCCGGCGGCGGAACGGGCAAGCCCTGAAGGAACGCGATGTTCGCGGTGCCGCCGGCGAAGCTCGGCGCCTGCGGATGCGGGCCGGGCGAGGGGATGGCCGGCAAGGGACCGCCGGACAGCGGCGTGCCGGGCTTCGTGGATGTCTCGATGACGATGGTCTGCGTGATGGTCTGATGCGCGATCTGATTGCGCAATACCGTGTTCGGGTCGGTGATCATGGCCTGGGTGAGCTTGCCGGAGGCCATCAGTGCGGTCAGATCCTGAGGTAGCCTGCGGGTCGTCTTGTTGGCCGCGGTCTGATTTTGGAAGGTGATCTTGTTGCCCGGATTGCCGCCGATGAACGGGGTGATGTCGATCGCTGCGATGGTCGGTTTGCCGGCGACCGGAGCCAGCGCGGTGCCTTGCGCAGTGATCGTCGTGCCGTGCGGGATCGACGCCATGCGCGCAACGGTGAACGGCTCGTGCGGATTGGTGGTGGCCGGCACCGCCAGCCAGATGCCGGGTTCGAAGTGAATGCCCACGGGCGTTCCCGTGGTGATGTCGTTGATGGTCTGGAGGTACGGCACGCCGTTGAGGAATGCGTCCGCCTGTTGCAGCGAGCCGCGATTGGGGATCGAGCCGAGACTGTTCGAGAACGACATCGTCTCGTCGGTGAGATTCAGCTCCAGCACGTTGTCGTCGGGGTCGGTGGTGTTGATCGGCCCCGGCATCGGCGTCGGCGTGATCTTGCTGTCGGGCCGGAAGATCGTATTGAACCCCTGTCCTGTGAAGGTGCCCGTGAAGGCCGACAGCGGACCGAGGATGGGCGGCAGGGTGACCGGCGGACGCGCGGCTCGGGCAGCGGCCCCCGCGGCGGGCTGCGCGGCGTCCCTGAACACCTCGTCGACCTCGTGGATGGAGAAGTTCGCGGTCTTGGTGAACGCACTGGTGAGTGGTTTGGGCTCGTCCATGGTGATCCCTCGCGATGCTGCAACTGTCGATGCCGGCATTTCCCCGGGCCGGCTGTCCGGGCAGGTGAGTCCTCCGCTATTGCACCTCGTGATCCGATGCCGGGCATGACAACATCGTTCACGCGCGCTCATGCGCGCGTGCCGACTACGAACATCGATCGGCCCTACGTTGTCGGCCGGGCCGGATACTCAACGGATCCGCGTGAATCGATCGTGATTTTCAACTTGCGGTTCGGGCAAATGTGCGGTCGGGAAATAGGCGAGCCCTGCGAACTGAGCGAAGCATTGCTTCCTTCTCCGTGCTCGAAAATGAGATCATCAAAATGGATGTCGGGCGACTGGCCGGCTTCGGTTATGCTGGGCTATCATACAACCTTAAGATGGTCGCAAATGTGTGCCAGGTCACAGGGCCAAAGAGTCGCAGCAACGAGAGACGAGCGAGGCTGCCCATGAGCGTTTCCGTCATCGAGCAGGCAAAAATTCAGGCGCAGGTGCTGGTGCCGCTGGTCAAGGCATTGCAGGCCGAGCTCGGCGAGGCGCGCGCCAACGCACTGGTGCGCAAGGCGCTCGGCGATCTCTATCGCGGCTTCGGTGAGGAGTTCTGGAAAACGAAGAACGAGACCGATCTCGGCAAGGCCGTGTCGTCGGCGTTCAAGACCTATGCCCGCGACGATGCCCTCGCCTATGACGTGATCGCGCAGACCGAAGACGCCTTCGCGTTCGACGTGACGCGATGCGCCTATGCCGAGTTCTACAAGGCGCTGGGCGAACCGGAGCTCGGCTTCCTCCTGGTCTGCACCGCCGATTTCGCGACCGCGGACGGGTTTGGTCCCGACGTCAGGCTCACGCGCACGCAGACCATCATGCAAGGCGCCAGCCATTGCGATTTCCGCTACCGGCGCGATACGGGGGGATCACGGTGAAGGGGACGCAAATGATGCGGGCAAGCTGCCTTGCCATGGCAATGCTGGCGCTGATGGCGTCATGCGCCGATGCGGCGATCATCGACTGGCAGGCCGAGCTCCAGCGCTGCCGCGTGCTGCGGCAGAACGTGGCGCCGCTGCTTCAGGCCGGCGAGGGGATATCCGCCGTCGGCCGCTCCAACAGATCCGTCCGCCGTTGCATCTGGATCCAGCGCATGGCGGTGCGCAAGAAGATCCCCGGCGCGGAAGTGTGGTAGCACTCCGTCTTGCGCGCGCAGCGAAGCAATCCAGAATCTTTCCATGGTGACAGTCTGGATTGCTTCGCTGCGCTCGCAATGACGATGTGGAGGCAGCGACGTCCTCAGGGTGACGGAGCAGAAACCTTGCTCCGGAGCAGCACATCCTTCAAGCCGTTCGGATAAAGGCTCGGTCCGCCCTCGACGTCGAGCTCCGCAAGATCGAACCAGCGTGCGACGATCTCTTCGCCGTTATCCTCGCGGAAGTCGATGCGGTCCTGGCCGCTGAACGCGCCGTCTGGAAGCGCGACCTCCGCGATGAACATCACCTCGTGCCCGGTCGATCCCTCGTGCACAAAAATGTTCTCCATCACCAGCGGCTCGCCGATGATCGTGATGTCGATGCCGAGCTCTTCGTTGAATTCCCGCACCAGCGCAGTCCGCCACCTCTCGCCGAACTCGATCTCGCCGCCGAGCGGGCGCACGCCCTTGATCCGTCCTGCATCGTCACGCACCTCGGCTGCGAGCAGCCGCGCGCCCCGCCAGTGCAGGCCGATCGCGACGACGCGGATGTGAGGGTGGGGCCGCCATGTGGACATGAGGCATCGTTATCGTGCCCGCCGCCGCTGCGCAATGCGCGGTGGCGAGGCCTTGTCGGGCCGGATGCGCACCGCCGTCGGCAGGCAAATGCTTCGCAGCCTTGATCCGTGACTCTCCGCCTGCCATTGTCCGGTCATCCATGACGGCGACCAGCCTGGCGGGATACAATTTGCGGCGTTCGGCGAAAATTGTCGCTTCGCCGGACGTGACGAGAAGGCAGGTTTTTCGAGATGAGCAGCGTGAACAAGCCCGGCGGCAACTATTTGCCGGTGATCATCCATGGTGGAATTGCGTATGTCAGTGGTCAGCTGCCGCGTCGCGGTGAGGACCTGCTGTATGCGGGCAAGGTCGGCGCAAATGTCGATATCGCGGCCGCGCAGGAGGCCGCTGCCCTCTGCGCCGATCTCTGCATTTCGGCCATCAACCACGCAACAGGCGGAGAGGACAGGATCGTTCAGGTCCTGCAGCTCGTTGGCTACATTGCTTCAGCGCCCGGATTTACCCAGCAGTCGCAAGTCATGAATGGGGCCTCCGACCGGCTGATCGAGTGCTTGGGCGATCGCGGTCGTCACACGCGCACGTCTGTCGGCGTCGCCGAGTTGCCGCGGGGCGCTCCCGTCGAGCTGAGTATGATTGCCGCTGTTCGGTCGTAAGAGGCGGTCTTATCCGACGAGATACTTCTTCACCGCCGCCTCGTCCCAGGCAATCCCGTTGCCCGGCTCTTCGCCCGGCAGGGCAAAGCCGTCCTTGATCTTCAGCCGTGTCGCCAGCACCGCGTCTGCCCAGTCGACATATTCCAGCCAATGCGCGGTCGGCGTCACGCAGAGCAAATGCGCGCTGACCTCCGAGAACAGGTGCGTCGACATCTCGATGCCGGCGGCCTGCGCGAGCGCGGCGGCGCGGAGCCAGCCGGTGACGCCGCCGATGCGCTGCACGTCGGGCATCACGTAGTCGCAGGCCTCAGCGGACAGCGCCGCCTGCATCGAGAAGGCGCTGTCAAAATTCTCGCCGATCTGGACCGGCGTGCGGAGCGCATCCGCAATGCGCGCGTTGCCAGCGTAATCGTCGTGGCGGATCGGCTCCTCGATCCAGGTCAGGCCCTCGTCGTCGAGCATCTCGCCGCGGCGGATGGCCTCGGTGACCGTCAGGGCCTGGTTGTAGTCGCACATCAGCGTGACCTGATCGCCGACGGCCTTGCGCACCGCGCGCACCACGGCGAGATCCTCCCGCGCATCGGACCGGCCGACGCGGATCTTTGCGGCGTGAAAACCTTCGGCCAGCAGCTTGTGGGCTTCGTCCACCGCGGCGCCCGCCGGCATGATGCCGAGCCCCTTCGAATTGTAGGCCCTGACCGGCTTCGGCGCGCCGCCGAGCAGGCGCGCGAGCGGCAGGCACTTGCTGCGTGCCAGCGCGTCCCATGCCGCCATGTCGATGCCGGATTGCGCCAGCCGCTGCAGGCCGGCGAGGCCGAGCAGGGTGAAGCGCTGGGTCAGCTTGCGCTCGATCTCGAACGGCAGCAGCTCGTCGCCGGCGAGGAGCTCCGACATTTCCGCGACCATCGCCGTCAGCGGCTTCAAGGCCGAAGGCGTGATCGAGAACAGATAGGCATGCCCCACCGCGCCCTGGTCGGTCTCGCAGTCGATCAGCACCAGCGGCGCCTTTGCGACCGCGCCGGTCGAGGTCTTGAGCGGCAAATTCATCGGCACGATCACGGGGCGCGCATTGAAGCGCCTGATGCGGATGGTCTCGGTCATATGGAGGATCTCCCGGCGGAGTGAATGCAGGTTAATGCCGATCTTAAACAATCGTCATGAAACGAAAAGCCATTTGCTGCGACCACCATGAAATGGGGTTGCGCGGCCTCGGATTTGCGGGCTCTGTGCCGCCGCAAGCTCTTGCCGCGAATTCCCGGGATTTGCGACAAGATCGCACACGACGGAGCCACAGGGTGAAACAAGAGATCTCCGAAGAACAGCGCAAGAGCGGCATCCTCACGGGGGCCGTGATCGCCTTGCTCCTGCTCGCTTTGCCGCTCGCGGTGTGGCTGGACCTGACCGACCTCAGCAAGACCGCGCTGCGCCGGCAGGCCGCCGACCTCAACTCGGTGATCACGAGCGTGCGCAGCTACTATGCGTCCAACGTGGTCGGCCGCATCCTGGCCAACCCTGATGGCACCACCAGGGTCGTCCACAATTACGAATCCGTCCCCGGTGCGATCCCGATCCCGGCGACGCTGTCGCTGGAGCTCGGACGGGTGATCGGCGCGCAGCAGGAGAACATCACCTACCGCTTCGTCTCGGATTTCCCGTTCCAGAACCGTGCCGCGCACCAGCTCGACAAGTTCGAGAAGGACGCGCTCGACGCGCTTCGGAAGGATCCCGAGCAGAAGATCGTCGAGACCGAGACCTCGCTGTTCTCCGACAAGGTCCGGTTGGTCGCGCCCGTTACGATGGGGCCGGCCTGCGTCAGCTGCCACAACAGCCACCCCGAGAGCCCGAAGAAGGACTGGAAGGTGGGCGACGTCCGCGGCATCCAGGAGGTAATCATCGCGCAGCCGATCGCCGCCAACATCTTCTCGTTCAAGTTCCTGCTGGCCTATTTCCTGATCGCCGCGGGCTGCGGCCTGTCGTTCCTCTCGCTCCAGCGCCGCCAGGCCGGCCGCATCAAGGGCATGAACAAGGAGCTCGAATCCGCCAACGACTTCCTGGCTTCGCTCTCCATGAAGATCTCGCGCTACATCCCGCCGCAGGTCTACAAGAGCATCTTCAGCGGCCAGAAGGACGTCACCATCCACACCGAGCGCAAGAAGCTGACGATCTTCTTCTCCGACATCCAGAATTTCACGGCGACCGCGGAGCGGCTTCAGCCGGAATTGTTGACGCAGCTCCTCAACGAATATTTCACCGAGATGTCGGCGATCGCGCACGAACATGGCGGCACCATCGACAAGTTCATCGGCGATGCCATGCTGATCTTCTTCGGCGACCCCGAGACCAGGGGCGACCGTGCGGACGCTGAGGCCTGCCTCCAGATGGCCTGGCGCATGCAGCAGCGTCTTGCCGAGCTCAATGCGAAGTGGCGCGCGTCCGGCATCGAGCAGCCGTTCCGCTCGCGCATGGGCATCAACTCAGGCTATTGCAATGTCGGCAATTTCGGCAGCAGCGACCGCATGGACTACACCATCATCGGTGCCGAAGCGAACCTCGCCGCGCGCCTGCAGTCGATCGCCGAGCCCGGTGGCATCGTGCTGAGCTACGAAACCTTCGCGCTGGTCAGCGATATCGTCCGCGCGCACGCATTGCCCGCGATCACGATGAAGGGCATCAGCCGCGAAATCATTCCCTATTCGGTCGACGCGCTCAACGACGCGGCGGCGGAGAAGAGCGGTGTCATCACCGAGCGCGCGCCCGGCCTCGAGCTGTATCTCGACCCCGCGGTGGTGAAGTCGGGCGATGCCGCACGCGTCCGCTTGCTGCTGGAAAATGCGCTGGCTTCGCTGAAGCCGGCGTGAGGGGCGCTCTTACCCTCCCCTGGAGGGGGAGGGTCGATCGCGCGCAGCGCGAGCGGCGTGGGGTGATCTCTCCCCACGGGCAGAGCATGTGTGGAGAGACTTTCACCCCACCCCGTCTCACATCTCGCTGCGCTCAATGTGACCCCCTCCAGGGGAGGGCAAGTGGCACCTTACCGCGCCGCCCCCTCCGTAAACGCGGTCTCGATCACATCACCAAAAGGCTGCCACGACCTGCCGTCAAACTGCACCAGCCGCATCTGTTTGATCGGCAGATAGCTGTTCGGCGAGGTGTTCATCCTGATGTTGGGCAAGGCGACGGAGGGCTGCTGATCCCTCAGCGAAGCCGCCTGGCGCATGATATTGTCGCGTGACAGGTCGTCGCCGCATTGCTTCAGCACTTGCGTCAGTGCCTCGGCTGCGGCGTAGCCATAGACCGCGGCACTGTTGTTGGTGCTTTCGATGTGGTGGTACTTGTCCATGAAGGCGAACCAGTCCTTCATGGCGGGGTCGTTCTTCCATGCGGGGTCGCTCGGGTCCTTCAGGAACGCCGCCGAGATCACGCCGGCCGAATTCTCCAGGCCCGCGGGCGCCATCGCGTTGGCGATCGAGGCGGAGGCGTCGTTGACGATGATGACCGGGCGCCATTTGAGGGATGCCGCGAGCTTGATCACCTTGGACGCCGTCGACGGCACGCCGAGAAAGACGAAGATGTCGGCGCCCGCGCGCTTGAGGATCGAGACGTGCCCTTCGAGATGCTCATCGTTGATATCGAAGGCGATGTCGACGAGAACGAGACGGTTCAGGTCGCCGAGACCTTCCTGGATGCCCCGGTAGAGCATGCGTCCGAACTGGTCGTTCTGCCAGAGCACCACGATCTTCTTCTTGGGGTAATAGGCCTGGATGTAGTTGGCATAGATGCGCCCCTCCGACCGGAACGACGGCTGCCAGCCCATGGTCCAGGGAAACGCCTTGGCCTGGCTCAGCTCCTCGTCGCCGGAGGCGACGAACAGCTGCGGGATTCTCTTCTCGTTCAGGTACCAGCGCGTGGCGATATTGCCGGGCGTGCCGAACGAGCCGAACATCAGGTGCACGTCGTCCTTCTCGACCAGGTTGCGCGTCAGCTCCAGCGCGGTGGCCGGATCGGAATTGTCGTCGCGCGTGATGAAGCGGATCTTGCGGCCGTTGATGCCGCCGCGCGCGTTGACCATGTCGAAATAGGCGGCCTCGGCCTGGCCGATGGCGCCGAATTCCGAGAGCGGTCCCGAATACGGCATCACGTTGCCGATGCGGATTTCGTCGCCGCTCGCGGGTTGTTCGGCGTGTTGCTGGGACATCGCGCCAAGCGACGCGAGTGCGGCGATCAAGACGAACAGCAGTCTGCCGATGACGCGCATGCTCGATACCTTGATATTGGCCCCTCCAAGAGGTCGGCTCAATCTGCACCAAGTTCGCTTGATCTACGTCAAGCGTTTGTCAAAGCTGTGGCTGCGTGGGCTTCAGCAAACGACAGGCGTGCTGACGCGCCGTTCGTGTTGTGGTCAGTCGCTCCGTCATCCTTGTAAGTCTCGAATCGCTGGATCGGATAGAGTGTCCGGTGCGGTAACGGACGGGAGACCGCTTCATCCAAGGGCTTTGAAGCCCGTGCCTCAGCGCGATGCAGCGCATCGCGGGCGGAGAAGGATGAACGGCCCCCGCTACAACCGAGCGGAGACGACCGGGCCGTCGCCCTTCGAGGGCCGCTGAAGAAGCGGCCACCTCAGGGTGACGGTGATAGCCTCATTGTCGCGGCCGGGTTCGTAGGGCCCGACCATGACGCTGCGGGAGCTTGGAGTGCCCGCGCGCCGCTACGGCAGCCCGCGCGCCTCGAGTTGATGCACCAGCAGCAGCGTCGGTTCGGCGAGGCTGTCGCCGGAGCCGTCGAGGCCGAAGGCGGCGGCGATGCCGTCGCGGCTCCGCAGCAGCGTGCTGCGCGGGCAGTGGCCGGCGCCGCACAGCGTCTTCTTCAAGGTCTCGCCCTGCGCCACGAGGTTCGCGGGATCGTTCGCGGCCCAGGCCAGCACGATCGGCGCGTCGATGTTGAGGATGCCGGGGAAGACCGACCGCTTGTCATATTGGGTGGGGTCGGTGCCGAGATAGGCCTTCTCGCTGTCGCTCGCGTCCTTGCCCGCGCGATAGATCCCGGACACCAGCACGACGGCAGCGACATCGGAGCGGTCGGTCTGGAACTCGGGATGCGCCAGCAAGGTGGCGACATGGAAGGCGCCGGCGCCATAGCCGACCGCGACGATCTCGCGGGCATCGCCATTGAACAGGTCGATATTGCCGTGGACCCAGGACAGCGCCGCCGCCACGTCGGTCGCACCCATCGGCCAGGCCGCCGCCGGCGCAAGGCGATAGCTGACGCGCACGCCGATCATGCCGTTGCGCGCGGCAAAGCACATCGCCTGGTCCTGGATCTCGCGGGACAGGTCCGGCGCGCCGCGATCGCCGGTAAAGGTGTCGCCCCCCACGAACAGCAACACGGGCCGGGGCGTATCCGCCTTGGTCTCGCTGGTGGTGGCGACGTCGAGCACGTTGGCCTCGCTTTCGCCGTAGCGCAGCCCGCGCGCGAACGAGACCTGCTCGCACAGCCGCGCGGTGCCGCCGGCGGTCGTGTCGTTGTCGGTGAGGCCTACGCGGACGAGATGGGACGGCCCCGTGAGCCGCGCCGGCGCCGGACCGTGTGCGGAGGCTGCCGTCATGCCCAGGATGAGAAAGAAAGCGAGATAATTCTTCATGTTGGTATGTTGGTGCCGGCCCTGCGTGCCCGATATGGGCTCGCGCGTTTGGCCCGTCTTTTCAATTCGCCTTATTAGTTAGTTCGCCTTGAGGCGATTTCACGGCACCCGGTTTCTTGCCCATGTTCTTGCCCATGCGCGGTTCAATTCCCCGGCTGGAACGTGCAGTCGGCCCCGCTGCCGTCCTTGCGGCGGATGGCATTGGGGTCGATCGTGCAGCTCAGCTGGCTCAGGCTCTCGAAGTTCGATCCCGCCGCACCATCGGGCGGAATACCGGCGAGCGCTTCCGTCGCGAAAATTTCATTGGCCGTCGAGCCGTTCACGGTCTTGCTCTTCTTGCCGAAAGTCAGCTCGCAATTGCGTAGCGTGATGTCGACATTGCCGGTGCGGCAGACGATTCTGTCCACGGTCACCACAATCGGCTTCTTGTAGGGAATCTCGGCATTGGCGGCGAACAGCATCGCCACCGCCTTCTTCTCGGCGCCGGTCAGGTCCGGCGACAGCGGCGCGATCACGCCGGCGAGCGCCAGCGCGGTCGAACCCGAGACTTTTGCAGGCGTTGCCCCCGAGGCTCCGGTGGCGTTGAAGGCACCGGCAAGAACGAGCGCGGAGACGATGCGGGCCCAAATCCGGGATCGGGCCCCTATCGTGAATGTCATTCGCGTCGCTCCCTCTCCCGTCACGGCCTTGATGCCGCGAGGCGCCCCGAGCCTATGACAGAATTTCCGTTCCTGGCAGAGCCCTGCGCTTCAGGCTGCTTGTCGATGGCCTTGATGATCGCAGCCGCCGCCGTCTGGCCGGACTGGAGGGCGCCCTCCATGTAGCCGAAATAGGCAAAGCAGGTGTGCTCGCCGGCAAAGAACAGGCGGTCCTCGAAACCCTTGGCCAGCAGCGGCCCGGCGCGGCAGACCTCGCCGGGGGCGGGACAGGAGTATCCAGCGGCGGTCCATTCGTCGCGCGGCCATGCCATGAACTCCGGTTGATCGGCCAGATGCGCGACATAGCCCTTGTAGACGCTGCCGAGCTGCTGCGCGTAGAACGCATCGACCTGCGTCTGGTCGCCGGACCGGTAGTGCTTGAGAGCTTCCGCCGCGACGTCGGCGCCGGCGAACAGGCTGAGTTCGACCGGGTGCTCCGGCGGGGCGATCTGGTTGTCCGTCCCTTCCCAGGTGACACCGAACTGGTTCGAGATGGCCGTCGGCGCCAGGCCCTCGCCGATCCAGAAGCGCTTCTTGAGCGGGCTGAGATATTTCACCGCCGTCCCCATCGTGACGTAGTAGTCGTGCGGCAGGTGGGGCGTGATCGTGATCTTGGCGTTGGGTGAGTCCGGCCACAGGCTCGGGGGGATCGCGAGCACCGCATAATCGGCGGCGAAGGGCGCGCGTGCCGTTCCGTTGCTGGAGGGGCTGAACTCCAGGGTCGCGCCTTCGCTGTCGATGCGGATGGCGCGCACCGGCGTCGACAGATGGGTGCTGGCGCCGTTGCTCTCGATGTCCTGCGCGAGGCGAATGGCGAGTTCCTGATTGCCTTCCGAGCAGCGCAACGTCTCGGTCTGGGTGAAGAAGGCGTCGATCTGGTTCTTCATCCGTCCGCCCGCGACGACGGCCAGATTGGCGAGAAGGCTCTGCTTGGTGGTCGGCTGGCCGGCGTCATTGGAGAACTGCTCCTCCATGGCGTGCTTGGTGAGCTTCGAGCAGTCGAGGCTGGCGATCCACTCCGCAATTGTCCTGGCGTCGAGTTTCCTTGCGCCCTTGGCGCGCCAGGGCTTGTCAGGCTTGACCCGGCCGGCCCACCGGCTGAGCTTGCCGAAAGCATCGTCCATCTCGTGATAGACCAGCTTCATCTGGCCGTCGGAGAGCTTGTGGCCGTCGAGAAACAGCGGCATGTCGAGCTCGAGCGCGTCGAAATTGGTGTCCGAGGTGATGACGGACAGGCCGAGCTCGAACCGCTTGGCATATTTCAGCCAGAGCGGATGGTTGTAGCCGATCAGCTCGCCGCCGGCCTCGACGATCCCGCTCGGCTTCTTCTTGCTGAGAACCCGGCCGCCGAAGCGGTCGCGGGCCTCGAACAGCGTCACCTCGCAATGCGCGACGAGCTCGGAGGCCGCCATCAGGCCGGCGAAGCCGCCGCCGATGATCGCGACTTTCGGGCGTCGCACCGCCAGCGCGCGGAGCGCGGTGGGTGAGCGGATCGCGGGCGGGGTGGGTTGAAGGGCGAGCTTGTCCTTCACTCGCCGCTGGCGCTCCGCCCCCGAAATCCTGGGCCCGTAACGCCGGTGCAGCCGCGCAAACAGCGAACGCATCGCGAGCTTCCCTTGAAAATGTCTTCTGCCGGGACGGCGCCGTGCCGCGCCCTGAAATGCTGCAACATCGGCTAAAAATGGACCAGCCGATAGAAGCGAGATTAACTTACAATCTTGCGGAGAGTCGAGTGGCGGCTTCTCTTCCGCCCGACGTCTTGCCCCTCGCCGGCAATTGAAGGGAAAATCCGTGAACCGCGCGACGATTGCGCGGTGCGGCTGTTTTGGTCCGACGCGTCAAACATTTGGCACGCGCGACCGCGGTCGCATGCCGGCCGCGCGTTCTACTGTGCATGGGGTTGTTTTCGCAATTTTAGTTTTGGACCGGCCGCTACGCCCGCTGCATCGTCCGGAAGGTGATCGAATAGCGGCGTGCCTCGACCGGCGGGATGCTGTGCTCCCATTGCGACCGCGCCTCGCCGTCCATCAGGTAGAGCGAGCGCGGCAGGGCTTCGAGTGCGTGGCGCTCCCATTTGTCGCCGCTGCGGCGGCGGAAGCGGAATTTGCACGGCGAGCCCAGTGACAGGCCGAGGATCTCCTTGAAATGCGGCTTGTCGCGGTGCCAGCCGATGCCGACGCCGGTGTCATATTCGGTGCAGAGCACCTGCCGGACGCTGCCGGCGGCGAGGCCCGCCCAGGCCTCGGCCTGCCGCGCAACGGGCAGGACCCAGTCCGGGATCGGCTCGGCCTCGGCCAGCCGTTGCAGCGAATAGTCATAGCGATAGCCGAACGACGCCACCCGGCGGTTGCCCTCGAAGGCACCGAACTGGAAGCGCTGCAGCGGCAATGCTGCGATGCGGTCGATCAAGTCCTGCTCGACGGTGGCCTCGACGAAGTCATCGGTATAGCGAAGCCCCGCAGGGCCGGCTTGCGGGTCGGCGAATAGACCAAGCTGCGTCATTGCTCGCATTTCCGTGATGGAACCTATTGGCGGCTGATGCGACTTACATAGGACACGGAAAAAAACGTGCGAGGCTGTCATGGCAGAGAAGCATACCGCCGATCCCGCAGAGATCATGCGGGCGACCGGTCATCCCGAGCTGGAATACGCCGCCGGCTGGACCATCGCCGGTCTGGTCACCATCGGCACCATCGTCGCCGCCTGGGTGTTCGCGATCTAGGGCATGATCCGGAAAAGTGTGAAGCGGTTTTCCGGACAGATCATGCCCAAATGAAAAGCTGAGGGACGATGACCTCATCGCGCCTCAGGCGATTGGAAACTGGAGCTCGAAGGCCGCGCCCTCGTCGGTCGGCTTGAGCCTGATCGAGCCGCCATGGCTCGCCATCACCGCGCGCGCGATCGCCAGCCCCATCCCGGTGCCGCCCTGGTCGCGGCGGGTGGTGAAGAACGCATCAAAGATCCTGTCGCGGTTCGGCGCCGAAATCGGTTCGCCGTCATTGCTGACCGTCACAAGCAGGGTCGTCCGCGCGTCCACCGCCTCCAGCCTGATGGTCCTCGCCCTGTGCCGCATCGCGTTGTCGGCGAGATGCGACAGCACGATCAGCGCCTTCTCGCTGGACATGCCGATCGCCCGGTCGAGGCGGCCGCTGGCCTCGATTGAGCTTGCCGGAAACCGGCTCCGGAGGTCGGCGATCACGGGCGCAAGCTCGGTGCGCTCGTTCTGCGGCAGGCTCTCCGCGCGGGCGAGCTCGCGCAGCCGCTGCGCCATCGCTTCAAGCCGCTGCGTGTCCGACAGGATGTTGGCGATGAACGTCTTCTGCTCGGCCGGCGTCAGGCCTTCCGGCTTTCCTTGAAATGAATCCTGCAACAGCTCGGCCGCACCCTTGATCGAGGTCAGCGGCGATTTCAGCTCGTGGGTGAGGTGGGCCGAGAACGTCGCGATATAGTCCGAGCGCCGCGCCAGCTGCTCGGCCATGCCGAGAAAACTGTGCGAGAGCTGGGCGAACTCGCGGGTGCCGTAGTGCCGGAGCGGCCTGAACGCCTCGCGATCGCCGCGGCCGATCCGCGCGGCGCGGTCGATCAGTTCGCGCATCGGCAGCGTGATGGTGCGAGAGAACACCAGCCCGATCGCGATGGTGCCGAGGATCACGGCAAGCCCCGCCAGCACGAACTTGGCACGCTCCTGGTAGAGATGATCAAAAATGTTGCTCGGCGTCCGCGTGCTGTAGATCACCCCCGCAACGCGGTTGTTGACGATGACGGGCATCGCCGAGAACACGTGCACGCCGAGGCCCCGGCTGAAGGAATAGATCGGCGGCGGCGGCCGATCCGGGACGCGGTTGCGCAAGGTGGCGCGGTACTGCCCGTGCAGCGCGTCCGCGACCTCCTCGATATGGGCGAGCGATTGCCCGACCTCGTAGCGCCCGGCGATCACCACGCCCTGCGGATCGAGGATGCGAAAGCCCGCCAGCGTCACCTTCTGGGTCTCGCGGATGATCGGCGTCAGCCTTGCGCCGATCTCGACATAGGTTAGCTGCGCCGGCTGGGGCGCTGCTTGCGCATCCGGCCGCCGCCGCAAGAGATCGTTGGCGGTGAGGTCGAGCGCGGGACGGATCGGGGTGACCTGGTCGCCGGGGTCGGGCAGCACGTTGGGCGGCACCTCGGCGCCGAGCGTCAGGCCGCTGTCGAGCCGCGCCGTGACCTCCTGCGCGTAGATGGTCGCGAGCACACGGCTCTGCGCGATCAGCTCGGCCTGGGTCTGGCGGATCAGCTGGTTGTCGTAAAGGCGGAAGAAGAACAGGCCGACCAGCGGCAGCACGCCGACGGTCGCAAGCACCGTGAAAATCACGAGGGTGAGCGACGGCCGCCATTTGTCAGGCGCCGCGCTCATGCCTCTTTCTCGCAGCGGCCGAGCTTGAAGCCGACGCCGTGGATGGTCTCGATCACGCTCTCGCAATTGTGCGCCGCGAGCTTGGCGCGGATGTTGCGGATGTGGCTGTCGATGGTGCGGTCGGAGACCTGGATGTTGAGCTGATAGGCCGCCCGCATCAGCTGCTCGCGGTTGAACACCGAGGTCGGCCGGGTCAGGAACGCGCGCAAGATGCCGAACTCGATCGCAGTCAGCTTCAACGGCGTGCCGGCAAAGGATGCGGCATGCTGTTCGGGATCGATCAGGAGGCCGCCTTGCGACAGCGCGCCCGGCCCGGCCTTGGCCTCGCCATTGCGCGGGCTGAGGCGGCGCAGGATGACGTTGACCCGCGCCACCAACTCGCGCGGGCTGAACGGCTTTGTCACGTAATCGTCGCCGCCGATCTCGAGGCCGAGGATGCGGTCGATCTCCTCGTCGCGCGCCGACAGGAACAGGATCGGCACGTCGGAGGTCTTGCGGATCTCGCGGCAGACGTCGAGGCCGTCGAATTCGGGCATGCCGATGTCGAGTACGATCAGGTCGGGCTTGTCGGCGGCAAAGCGGGCGAGTGCCTCCTTGCCGTCGCGCGCCTCGATCACGTCCATGCCGGCCTTCTTCAAGGCGACGCGGATGACTTCGCGGATGTGGCCCTCGTCGTCGACGATGAGAATGCGATGCGCCAAGAACCTCTCCGCTTCCTCAGCCTGCCTGCTGATCCTTCGCCTGCGCGTCCAGCCTGCGCTGGAGCCGCCAGCTTCGAAAGCCCCAGCTCCGCCAGGCCAGATCCTGGCGCTGCTGTTCTACAAGGCGGTCGCGGCGCGACACAAGGCAGCTCTCTGGGGTGCCGGGCCGGAGCAAGATGGCCTTGTCGATGGCAGGCAGCGCCTGCGGCCCGAGCGTCAGGAGATAGTTGATGTCGATCTGCACGCCCTTGCCCGATGCTTCCCGGCTGTGGACGACATTGTAGTCGGCAATGAACGCATCGAAGTTCACGAGCGAGCAACCATAGAGCACGATCATCAGCGCGATCAGATTGGCGCCGACGAGCCACTGGTTGGACCGGTTGAGCGCGATGCGCGCCACGATCAGGACCAGCCCGAGCGCCACCAGCCCCATCCAGATGAAGGCCGCGATGCGCCAATAGGTCAGCATGTAGATGTCGACGTAGAGATCGAGGCGGAGGATGGAGGAGGCGACGAGCAGGACGTTCTGCCCGACCCAGAGATAGACCAGCGGCCGGATCACCTTCGATTTCTCGGCCGCCCCGCCCGGGCGCATCGCCACCAGCACAAAGGCAGCGGCGAGCAACGCGGTCGCTATCAGCGGATAGGCGCCGCGATGGGCGTAGGCCGCATAGGTCAAATTGTCGGGCAGCGCCACATGGCCCCAGAGATAGATCCCGTCGAGGATGGACTGCGCCGCGAACAGCAGGTTGAACAGGATCAGCGAGCGCAGAATGGTGGAGGGGTTCAGAAATTCAGCCGAGACCAAGGGCGGGAGCGGGGGCGGCACGGGGCCGTCGGCAACGGCGGTGGTGACAATCGTCCTGCGCCGCCAGCGCACGTGGATGAACGGCCAAACCAGCACCAGCATCATGGCCCAGAACAGCACGCGCGGGATGCTGATATATTCGAGGATGAGCTTTGGATTGAGCAGCGACACCCACTGCTCGATCACCGGATTGGCCGCAGCGAACAGCGCGACGAAGACAGTGCTGAGCGTTGCCGGGAGCAGCCAGAGCGCGAGGCCGCGGGTGAACGCCGACATGTTGAAGATCTGGATCGCCTCGAGGAAGAACCTGAAGGGGCCGAGCAGGAAGAAATTGCGCAGCGCGCGGGCACGCTCAGCGAACCCGGTCGTTTCCGGATTGGTCGCGATCAGAAGCGCAATGGCCAGCGTCATGGTGAGGATCAGGAAGGACAGCATGTTCAGCTCCTCGACGGCCGGCACGAGACCGGCGACGAGAACGGCCGTGCCGATCATGGCACGCCGCAGATCCAGGGCCGCATGATTGAAGAGCACCGACACGCAGGCCATCACGATCGCAAAGAGCGTCAGCGACAGCCCGATCCGCTGGCCGTAGAACAGCCAATCGGCGAGCGCGGCCAGCACCAGCGCGAGGCCGACCTTGGCCGGGATCGAGGAATGCCTGATCGGCTGGATTTCCGCTGCTATCGTCGAAACCAGGCTCGTCATGTCCGAATGACCTTTCGTGATGGGTGGCATCACGAAGTCTGAACACCTCTTGTGCAGAAGGCGGGACCATCGTCTGCACGGTTTCAGGAGTCTTTTGCAGTTTTCGTGCAGGCGCGCGTTTGCCTCTCGTACAGCGTGATTCGTTTTGATAGGTGCGAAGCATTCGCCACTCATAGCGTGTGACGCATCATGCAATTTCTCGGTCGTATCGGTCTCGTCCTGATCTGGTTGGCCGCGCCGCTCGTCGCATTCGCGGCCGCCAACAAGAACGATCCCTATCTGGTCCCGCTGCGCGGCGCGGGAAACTTCGCGCTTGTCGTCGCAAGCCTCGCGATCGTCATCGTCCTGCTGCGCAGAGGATGGTGGCGCACCATCGCGGGCAAGCTGCTCGTCGTGCTCTGGTGCCTGCCGCCGGTCCTGATGTCGGCGGCGCATCTGAAGTTCGAGCTGCGCAAGCACGAGGTGCTTGCCGCGAGCGCCACCGAGGCGCGTCAGCTCGGACCTCACTTCATGGTGGGCTATTCCTCCTTTCCCGAGGTTGCGCGCCTCGCCGAGCAGGGCTTGATCGGCGGCGTCTACGTGACCCGGCGCAACATCCGTGGCCGGACCGTCGAGACGTTGCGTACCGAGATCGCGGCGCTCCAGGACAAGCGGCGCGCCGCCGGCCTGCCGCCGCTGGTCGTCGCGGCAGACCAGGAGGGCGGCATCGTCGGACATCTCGCGCCGCCGCTGACGAGGGTGCCGGCACTGGCGACGCTCAGCGGGCTCGCCCCCGACGAACAGCAGGCCAAGGCCGAAGAGTTCGGCCGTATCCACGGCCGCGAGCTCGCAGGGCTCGGCGTCAACCTCAACCTCGCGCCGGTGCTCGACCTCAAGCCGCCGGTCCGGCGCAATCGCCTCGACTTCCATACGCTGATCGGCCGGCGCGCGATTGCGACCGACCCTGCCGTCGTCAGCACGATCGCGAGCGCCTATGTGCGCGGGCTGGAAGAGTCAGGCGTCGGTGCTACGCTGAAGCATTTTCCCGGCATCGGTCGCGTCCGCACCGATACGCATCATTTCAGCGCCAATCTCGATACGCCGGTCAGGGAATTGGAGGCAACCGACTGGCTGCCGTTCCGCGAGGTGCTGTCGCATTCGCGCAGCGCGCTCATGGTTGGGCATGTCACACTCACGACCGTCGATCCCGATCGCGCGGCCTCGCATTCGAAGCGCGTCATCGATGGCATCATCCGCGACAAGTGGGGTTACCAGGGCATGGTGATGACCGACGACCTCGTGATGGGTGCGATCTACCAGCACGACGTCTGCAAGGCCGTGATCGAGGCGATCAACGCCGGCGTCGATCTGCTGCTGGTTGCCTATGACGGCGCGCAATTCTACCGGGTCTTCGCCTGCGCGCTGGATGGGGCGCGGCAGGGCAAGCTCGACGCGGCGATGCTGCGGACGAGCGCGGCACGGTTGGCGCGTCTCGTCATGCCCGGGCTTGTCCCGGGCATCCACGTTCTTGGTGCAGATAGCCAAGACGTGGATGGCCGGGACAAGCCCGGCCATGACGATGAGAACACGTCGAGTGCTCGGCATGCGAGGCTATGATTTCGTGAACTGGCGGTAGTCCGGCTCGCGGTGAAACCAGAACTCGTAGCCTGTGATGGCCTTCTGCATGGCGACGTCGTGGATCGGCTGGTTGAGTGGAACGATGGGAACATCGCGCATGCAGAGCGCGATGAAATCCTTCACGCACCGGTCGTAGTCCGCCGCATCCGCTGTGAAGCGCGCCTCGTCGATTAGCGCGTCCATCGCCTTGTTCTGGTAGGAGGAGATGTTGAAGATCGAATTGTTGCCGTGGAAATTCCAGTAGAAATAGTACTCTGGATAGTCGAGCCAGCCGCTGAAGCGGTTGAGCGCGAGCGGCAGCTCCTTCTTGTTCAGCGTCGTGCGCCAGTTTGCGCCGGGAATCTTTTCGATAGCCGCCTTGATGCCGATTTTTGCGAGGCTCTCCTGGATCAGGATCGCGGTCGGCTCGCCGACCGTGGCCGTGCCCGTGTCGAGCGACAGCGTCGTCTCCAGGCCGGACTCGAAGCCTGCCTCCTTCATCAGGGCCTTGGCTTTGTCGAGATCGGTGACGTAGGGAGACGGTTGCGGCCAGACCGGTTTTGAGATATCAGCCGCACCGCCGTACATGGGAACGGCGCGACCGAAGAACGCGCTGCTCTGGATCTGCTCATACGGCATTGCCCAGGCGATGGCCTGACGCAGCTTCACATTGTCGAATGGCGGTTTCGCGGTGTTGAGTGCGACATACCAGAGCGCGTTCGGGATCGGCACGCCCGAGACCTTGACCTTGCCTTCTTTGATGATCTGCTCGAAATCACGCGGCGCAAAGCCGCTGGAAATGTCTGCATCGCCCCGCTCCAGCATCGCGCGGCGCGTGCCGGCCGAGGGGACGTCGCGCGCGATCACGCGCTTGATCTTCGGTAGCGGACCACTCTTCCAATCATCGAACCGCGCCAGCACGGTCTCGCTGCCGGGCTTCCAGCTTTCGATCCTGTAGGCGCCGCCACCGGCCTCGTTGGTCCTCAGCCAGGCCAGCGCCCATGGGTCTTCCGGGGTCGCGTTCTTCTTGGCGAGTTCGGAATTGATGATGAAGGGCACGACGACGGCGACGTTGAACAGCAGCATCTTGTCCTTGCGGACATAATCGATGCGGAAGGTGTGGTCGTCGACGACCACGAACTGCTCGGGCTTCTCCAGTGAACCCGCCGACATCTGGAAGGTCGGGAAGCCGCCGACCTTCACGGCACGGTCGAACGACCATTTGACGTCCTTGGCGGTAACAGGCGTGCCGTCGTGGAATTTCGCGTCCTTGCGAAGCTTGAAGGTGCAGGACATGCCGTCCGCGGCGACCTCCCAGCTCGCGGCGAGTTCAGGCGCGAGCTTCTCGCGATCATAGGATACGGTCCCGTCGGGCAACGTCCTGGAGGCGTAGGTGAGCAGGCGGTCGTAACAATTCCAGGACAGGCCGTTCACGGTCTGGTTGGAGCCGACGCCCTGCATGTCGAGCGAGTTCGGCCCGAGCTCCTGCACCACCAGCAGCGTCTCGGCACGCCCTTGGGCAGTAGCGAAGCGAGGTGCGATGGCGGTCAAGCCGGCTGCGCCAAGGCCTCCCAGCAACACATTGCGGCGGCTGATGTCGAAAGACGATGCGTTCATCGATGCCTCCTTGAGCCAATTTGCGACCAAGGGAGGCAAGCGCCATGCCATTAAATGCGACGCATGGTGTCGCGCTTCGCCGTGCCCGCGGAACGGTCCGGCGCGTCCCTCATGGCGTCTGCTTCATGTCGGTTGCGAGATAGTCCACCAGAGCGCGCACCTTGGTCGAGGGGCGGCGGCCACCCGGGAATACGGCATAGACGTCGATGGGCGAAAGCTTGTAGCTCTTCAACAGAGGGACCAGCGTGCCGGCGGCGATCTCGGGTCCGGCCATGATTGGCGATGTGATCGCGATGCCGAGCCCCGCCTGCACACAGGCGAATACGCCGGGGCCGGAATCGGTGGTGATGCGGCCGCGGACATCGACCGATGTCTCCGTTCCGTTCCGCGTGAACGACCAACTGGTGCGGCCGGACTGGCCTGGTCCGAAAATGCAATCATGGGACGCGAGGTCCGCCGGCGTTTTCGGTGTGCCACGGATGGCAAGATAAGACGGCGATGCCACCACCAAGCGCGGCAATATCCCGAGACTTCGCGCGCCAAAGCCGGAGTCGTTGAGCAGGCCGAGCCGAATGGCGACGTCGGTGCCCTCGGCGACGAGGTCCTGGCGTTCGTCGACCACGGATAGCTCGACGCGCAGCAGCGGATGCGCAGCCAGGAATTTCGGCAGGCGCGGGATGATGTTCCGGGCGCCGTACATGACGGGCATCGAGATGCGGATCGTGCCACGTAGCGAGTCGATGCCGCGCGCGGCATCCTCGGCGTCCTCGATATCGGCCAGCACTTCGCGCGCGCGGGTGAGGAACAGCGCGCCGGCGTCGGTGACGGTGATGCGGCGCGTGGTTCGCAGCAACAGCTTGACGCCCAGCCGGGCCTCCAGCTCGCCGATGATGCGCGACACCGAGGGCTGCGACAGGCCGAGCTCGCGCGCGGCCTTCGAAAAGCTGCCGCTCTCCGCCGCGCGGACGAACACGGCCAGTTCTTGCAGCCGATCACTCATTTGAAACCCGGATAGATGTTCTCCGTATGCGCTGTATACCCCTTCATTCACAAATGATCCAGATAGAGCGGGCCAACAGCAATTGATGGAGTTACCCATGGCCCTGCAAGACAAACTCGATGCCTTCAAAGCCGATTTCGAAGGTGGCCGCTTCCCGCTCAAGCCCAGCAAGGAGGCGCTCGACACCATGCACCGCGCCACCGCCGAATTGATCGCGAGCGGCCAGGCGCAGCGCGCGAAGAAGGCCGGCGACGCCGCGCCGGAATTCATCCTCAGGGATCCCGAGGGCAAGCCTGTGTCCTCGCGCGACCTGCTCGCAAAGGGACCGCTGGTCGTGTCGTTCTATCGCGGCGTCTGGTGCCCGTATTGTAACCTCGAGCTCCAGGCGCTGCAGGAGGCGCTGCCGGAGATCGCCGCGCGTGGTGCGAGCCTCGTTGCGATCTCGCCGCAGACCGCGCCGAACAGCCGCAAGTCGGAGCGCGAGAACAAGCTGTCGTTCCCGATCCTGAGCGACGTCGCGAGCGGCGTCGCCGACGCCTTCGGCATCCGCTTCGCGCTGCCGGCCGATCTCGTCGCGCTCTACAAGTCCTTCAAGAACGACCTGCCGACGTTCAACGACAATCCGGCCTGGGTACTGCCGATGCCCGCGCGCTACGTCATCGGCCGCGACGGCATCATCGCCTATGCGGAGGTGAACCCGGACTACACGCAACGCCCCGATCCATCCGAATTGCTGCCGGTGCTCGACCGGTTGCGGGCCGGCAAGGCGGCTTGAGTCGTTCGCCATTCCGGGGCGAGCCGACGTGACCACGAAACGTGGTCGCGATCTCGCCCCGGAATTCCGACGGCGTCGCAGGTCTGCCCCGGTAGAGCATGGCGCTGTTTCCGCTGTGGCGCGTTGGTCACACATCAAGATAAAGTCAACCTTAGGGGTGTGGCTGCTTGTCGCAACAACCCGTTTCCGGCAACAAGAGCGGCATTGCTTTTGGGAATTGGCGGGGGCCGGGAATGCATCGTCTTGCGGTGATTGGCGTGGGGTTGGTTTCGATTCTGGGATTTGCAAGCGCGGCCGGTGCGGCGGATATGGCGGTCAAGGCCCCAGTAACGACCAAGCAATTCAGCTGGACCGGGTGCTTCATTGGCGTTCACGCCGGCGGCGATTTCAGCTACGACAAGATCAGGAGCTCGGGCGATTTCAGCTCCACTGGTTTCATCGGCGGCGGGCAGATCGGCTGCGATTATCAGTTTGCATCGGCTTGGGTCGTCGGCGTCGAAGGCCGCGCGGCCTGGTCCAGCCTGACCAGCAAGACGCCCGGTCTCGGCAGTTTCGGCGGCGTGATCGTCCCGACGCAATTCACCGTCAGCAACGACTTCCTGGCATCGGCGACTGCGCGGCTGGGCTATAGCTTTGCCGGCAACTGGCTTGCTTATGGCCGCGGCGGCGTCGCCTGGACGCGGGAAAAGGCCGACAATGTTCTCACACCTCCGCTTCTTGGATTCCCGGTCGATCCCAAGGCGACCGCGACGCGCACTGGCTGGACCGCCGGCGTCGGCCTCGATTGGGCATTCGCGCCGCACTGGTCGACGAACTTTGCGTACGACTACTATGATTTCGGCGCCAACGATTTCCTTCTGACCAATTCCGTCCCGCTAGTGACCTTCAGCGGAAACCTGAAGGACAGAATCCACGCCGTGACCGTCGGTGTGAACTATCGCTTCTGACCGAGGACCGGAGAAGTCCTATGGCGTGACCGCGCCGCGTGCGACCGCGCGCGGGGCGGTCAGTTGTTTCCATGTCGAGTTGGCGACGTGCACCGGCGAGAACGCCGGACGCTCGATGTAGTGACCGTCGCCGGCCTCGGCGTGGAGATCGCCATCCCTCCAGACGACGCGGCCACGCGACAGCGTCGCGGCCGTTCCGCCGGTGCAGGCAAAGCCTTCGAACACGTTGTAATCGATCCGGCTCATCTGCCGCTTCGCGCTGATGGTCTTGCTCGCCTTGGGGTCCCATACCACGATATCGGCGTCCGAACCGACGGCGACGGCGCCCTTGCGCGGGTAGATGTTGAGGATGCGCGCGATGTTCGCCGAGGTCACGGCGACGAATTCTTCCTTCGTGAGCCGCCCCGTGGCGACGCCCGCGGTCCACAACAGTGCGAGCCGATCTTCGAGGCCGCCGGTGCCGTTCGGGATCTTCCTGAAATCGCAGCGCCCGAACCGCTTCTGCTCGGTGGTGAAGGCGCAATGGTCGGTGGCGACCACCTGGAGCGAGCCTGATTGCAGGCCGGCCCAAAGACTGTCCTGATGCGATCTGTCGCGGAAGGGAGGCGACATCACGCGCTGCGCGGAATGATCCCAGTCCCTGTTCTGGTACTCGCCGGCATCCAGCAGCAGATGCTGGATCAGCGGCTCGCCATAGACACGTTTGCCCGCGGCCCGTGCGCGGGCGATTGCCTCATGCGCCTCACGGCAGCTCGTGTGCACGATATAGACCGGCGTGCCCGTCATGTCGGCGATCATGATGGCCCGGTTGGTCGCTTCGCCCTCGACCTCCGGCGGCCGTGAATAGGCGTGGCCCTCGGGGCCGGTGACGCCGCGCGCGATCAGCGCTTCCTGCATCAGGGCGACGACGTCACCGTTTTCCGCATGGACCACAGGCATGGCGCCAAGATGGGCGCAGCGCGCAAACGAGTTGTAGAGCTCGTCGTCGTTCACCATCAGCGCGCCCTTGTAGGCCATGAAATGCTTGAAGGTGTTGATGCCGTAGGTTTTGACCACGGTCTCCATCTCGTCATAGATCTGCTTCGACCACGACGTCACCGCCATGTGGAAGCCGTAGTCGGTCGCCGCCTTCTCGGATTTGTGCCGCCACTCCTGATAGGCCGCGAGCATCGACTGGCCGGGATCGGGCAGGCAGAAGTCCACCACCATGGTGGTACCGCCGGTCAGCGCCGCCTTCGTTCCGGATTCGAAATCGTCGGCGGTCACCGTGCCCATGAAGGGCATTTCGAGATGGGTGTGCGGATCGATCCCGCCCGGCATGACATAGGCGCCGCCGGCATCGACGATCTCCGCGCCCGTCGGTGCATCGAGCGATGTTCCGATCGCGACGATGGTCTCGTCCTCGATCAGCACGTCCGCACGGCGCGAGTGATCATGATTGACGACGGTGCCGCCGCGGATGAGGAGGGGCATGGGAGACTCCGGAGAGAGGTCGAGACGCGGCGAAAGCTAGGCGTGCTGCCAGCGATGCGACAGGCGAAATTTTAGTCAGGCGCCGCCGCCAGTTTCGCTGCGCTCTCTCGGCTTCTACGCTGCCCGCGCGATCAAGCCGTCGATCATCGCCCGCACCAGGCCCGCGATTTCCTTCCGCAGCGCCGGCAGCGGCACGGCGACCAGCCTCTGCTCGAGCCCCAGCGCCACCATGCCATGTACGGCCGAGAACAGGCTACGCGCGGTGATGCCGAGCTCCTCTGTCCCTCTGTCCGGAAACAACGCTGCCAGTGGCGTGTAGATGTGGCGGAACAGCTGCAACTGGTCGTCCACGGACCAGTCGGGGACTTCCTTGCCGGGCTCCATGCGATGCTCGAACATTGCGCGCCAGAGCTCGAGATTCTCTGCGGCGAAATCGCAATAGGCGATCGCGATGCGGACCAGCGTCTCCTGCGGCGATGGATTGCCCGCGCTCACCGCCGCGCTGAGCACCTTGTCGAGCCGGAGTAGCGTGCGAGAGCCGACGCGCAGGACCAACTCGTCCACGTCGGCGACGAGATTGTAGACCGCGCCATTGGCGCAGCCGATCTCGCGGGCGAGATCGCGGGTTTTGAGACCCGCCAACCCTCGCTCGGCGATCATCCGCTCGGCCGCCTGGATCAGGTCGGCCCGCAGTTTCTCTCGACGTTCCAAGGCTTTAGTCATTCATTAATCAAATTCTTGAGCGACGCTCAAATATTTATTGAACGATGTTCAAGGTCTCTGCTACAAACCATATGTGAGCAACGCTCATAACAGGGAGCAGCAAATGTTCAAGACTGTAGTGACACTTTTCCGCGGCAGCGTGGCCGCCGCGGGCGAGGAACTGGAAGACCGGACGGCCCTTCTGATCCTCGACCAGCAGATGCGCGATGCGGCCGCCGCCGTCGAGCGCAGCAAGCGGACGCTGGCGCTGGCAATCGCCCAGGACCAGCAGGAAGGCCGCAAGCTCGAGGCGACCGTGGCCCGCATCGCCGACCTCGAGATCCGTGCGGTTGCGGCGCTCGACGGTGGCCGCGAGGACCTCGCCAAGGATGCCGCCGAAGCCATCGCAGGCCTGGAGGCCGATCGCGATGCGGCGATGACGGCCCGCGCATTGTTCGCGACCGAGATCATCAGGCTGAAGCGCCACGTCGCGAGCGCGCAGGCCCGCATCACCGAGCTCGATCGCGGCCGCCGTGTCGCCCGTGCCTCGGAAGCGGTGCGCTCGCTTCGCCGCAGCGGCATCGAGGCGGCACGTCCTTACGAATCCACGCTGCCGGAAGCGGAGAGCACCTTGAGGCGCCTGCGCGACCGGCAAATGGAAGCCCAGGCCGCTGACGACGCGCTGGTCGAGCTCGATGCGGCCACTGGCCCGCTCGCCACTGCGGAACGGCTCGCCGAGCAGGGCTTTGGCCCCCGGCTCAAGACGACCGCGGACGACGTGCTGGCGCGGTTGAAGTCCAAGCGCATGCCGACGGCCTGACCCCAAACCCCATCATCATTCGAACCGACAGGAGACCATCATGAACCAGAACGGCCAGCCCCACAGCAGCGCCTGGGTGACCTTCACTTACGCGTCCTTCGCAGCCTCCGCGTTCCTCGTCGCCATCGGCATCTTCTTCCTGCCGATCGATCTCTGGATGAAGGGCTATCTCACCATGGGCATCGTGATGCTGATCCAGACCTGCATCACCCTGACCAAGACGGTGCGCGACAATCACGAGAGCAGCCGGCTGGTGAACCGGATCGAGGATGCCAAGGCCGAGCGCCTGCTGATGGAAGTGTCCAAGGCGGCTTGAGGCGAGAGCGCATATAAGCGCAAAGCTATTTGCAATATGGAGCGGCGGATGCCCTGGCATCCACCGCTCACGCCGTGAGACCATCTACCATCGAGTAGCCGTGGCGTGCGACGATCGCGGAGCTTCATATCGCGCCTGCGAAATGCAACCGAGCCATGACGGATCGCGCGGGCGGGCGACCTTGCGCGCCGGCGCGGGCAGGGGCACTCTGCGCAAGCGGCGCACAAGAACGCCGCCAATAAGATTGCGCGAGGAAGCTTCATGGCGGTGACGCGGATCGACTGCGATATCCACCCGGCGGTTGGTGGCACGCGCACGACGCTGCTTCCCTATCTCAGCGATCACTGGAAAGAGCAGGTTGTGAGCCGCGCCATCGACGGGCTCGATCTCACCTCCTATCCGTCGAGCATGCCGCTGACCGGCCGTGCCGACTGGCGGCCGGCCAATGGCGCCAAGCCCGGCTCCGACCTCGCCATGGTGCAGAAGGGCGCCTTTGATCAGTTGGGCGCCAGCCACGCGATCCTCAACGTGCTCTACGGCGCGCAGGCCGTATTCGACGCCTATATGGCCGCCGACTTCTGCAAGGCGATCAACGATTGGATCGCCGCCGAATGGCTGTCGCGCGATCCACGCCTGCGGGCCTCCATCGTGGTGCCGATGCAGGATCCGGAACTCGCGATCGAGGAGATCGAGCGCCGCGCCCGCGACAATCGTTTCGTCTCCATCCTGGTGTTGGCGCAGGGCGAGACGCTATTGGGCCGGCGGCATTTCTGGCCGGTCTACCGGCTCGCCGAGAAGTACCAGCTGCCGCTGGCGATCCATGCCGGCACGCAATATCGCCAGGCGCCGAGTTCGGCCGGTTGGCCGTCGCATCGCTACGAATATTACTTCGTCGAGGCGCAGGCGTTTCAGGCGCAGATATTGAGCCTGATCTATGAGGGCGTGTTCGGCAAGTTTCCGAACCTGAAGGTCGTGCTGATGGAATCCGGCGTGAGCTGGCTACCCGCCTTCATGTGGCGCGCCAACAAGACCTGGCGCGGCGTCCGCGTCGAGGTTCCCTGGGTCGAACGCGAGCCGGCCGCGATCATCCGCGACAATTTCCGCGTCACCATGCAGCCGTTCGACGCGCCGACCGATGCCAAGAGTGTCGAGGAGATCATCGAGCAGATCGGCTCGGAAAAGATGTTTTTGTTCGCGTCCGACTATCCGCACTGGCAGTTCGACGGCGACGATCCGATCCCGCCGAACCTGCCGAAGAGCATCATCGCGAAGATGTGCGTCGACAATCCGCTGGAAACGTTTCCGCGGTTGTCGATCAATTGACGCATGATCCGGAAAAGTGGGTACCGGTTTTCCGATAAGATCATGCGCAAACAAAAACTTTGGAGGATCGCATGAGTGAGGTCATCGACCGTCCGCTGCGTGACGACGAGAAGCCTGCCACTTCGCGGCTGCGCATCGTCGATTGCGACGTGCATCCGAGCCTGCGCTCGACCGACGATCTCAACGAGTTCCTGCCGAAACGCTGGCAGCAGCATCTGAAGGAATATGGCAGCCATTTGCGCACGCCTTATCTCTTCACCACGCCCTATCCGCGTTCCTCGCCACTGATCGCGCGGCGCGATGCGTGGCCGCCGACCGGCGGGCCGCCCGGCTCCGATCTCGCTTTCATGCAGAAGCAGCATCTCGATCCGCTCGACGTCGAGTTCGGGATTCTGCAGGTGCTCGATCTCTTCATCTTCTCGCAGCAGAATTTGGAATTCGGCGCCGCGATCCAGCGCGCCATCAACGACTGGCAGCTTGCGTTCTGGTCGCATCGCGATCCGCGCCTGAAGGCCTCGATCCTGGTCGGGCAGGACGGCGTGGATCTCGCCATCGCCGAGATCGAGCGCTGCGCCAAAATCGGCGAATACATCCAGATCAACGTCTCGCCGCGCGCCAACGAGCCGCTCGGCCGCCGCCGCTATTGGCCGATCTACGAGCGTGCGCAGGCGCTGGACCTGCCGCTCGGCATCCATGTCGGCGGCTATGGCGGCCATGCGCCGACCGGCGGTGGCTGGCCGTCTTATTATGTCGAGGAGCACCAGTCCAACGCGCACACCATCGCGGCGCAGCTTGCGAGCCTCGTCATCGAAGGCGTGCCGGAGCGCTTTCCGAAGCTGAAGATCGTCTTCATCGAGGGCGGTTTCGGCTGGATCCCCTCGGCGGTGTGGCGGATGGACCAGCATTTCGAGCGCTTCCGCAGCGAGGTGCCGCATCTCAGGCGCAAGCCGTCGGAATATGTGCGCGAGCATTTCTGGTTTACGACGCAGCCGATTGACGAGCCCGACGAGGCGCGGCATCTGCGTTCGCTGATCGAATGGGTCGGCATCGATCGTCTGCTGTTCTCGTCGGACTATCCGCACTGGGATTTCGACGATCCGCGCTTCGCCTTCAAGACGCCGCTGACGGAGGCCGAGCGGAAGAAGATCTTCAGCACCAATGCCCGTGCGGTCTACAAGTTCTGAGCTAGGAGGTTCTGAACGGATATGGCCCGTCACATCGTCGCGCGCACCTCGGAGATCCCGCCCGGCGGCAACAAGGTCGTCGATATCGCGGGCCGCGACATCGTCGTGTTCCACGTCAATGGCGAGTTCTTCGCGCTCTTGAACCGCTGCCCGCATGAGGGCGCGCCGCTGGAGAAGGCCGCTTGCGTGGCGCGGCTGACCTCGCCCGAGCCCGGAATCTATCAGCGCTCGCGCGTCGGCGAGATGCTGCGCTGTCCCTGGCACGGCTGGGAATTCGACATGCGCAACGGCCAGTCCTGGTTTGATCCGAAACGGGTCAAGATCCGGTCCTATCCGGTCGCGGTGGAACGTGGCGAAGAGTTGCAGAAGGGCCCGTACGTCGCCGAGACGTTTCCGGTGCATGTCGAAGACAGCTATGTGATTGTCGAGGTCTGAGCCGGCATTGCCGATTGAGATTCCAACGCAGGTGCGTTATGGCTCTCGCGCTTTCCAGAGGCGGAGATGAGCTTTGTCGAAACAATCCCTGCGTGAGGAGGCCGAGCGCCTGATCCGCGAATCGATGGAAAAGAAGACCATCGTCGTCAAGCAGGGCTCGACCCGCATCGAGGCCGTCTGCGGCAAGTGCGGCGCGCCGAACCGGGTGCAGGCTGAAAAGGGCCAGAGCCGGGTCAAGTTCGCGTGCAAGAATTGCGGGCATCAGCAGGAAACGCTGTAGCTTTCTTACCCCTCTCCCCTTGTGGGAGAGGGTGGCTTCGCGCCACCTTCTTCCACAAGGGCAGAAGGAAAGGCCGTCACTCCCCCTTCACGAACTTCGCGAACGCGTCGGCATAGTCCGGGTGCCAACGTGACAGCGGCGGGCGGTTCTCGACGATGTCTCCGGCGGCCCACAGCATCCGCTTCTCGTCGAGCGCGCGCGGCACGTCGTTGTCCGGGCAGAGGATGTAGAAGTCGCCGGCCTCCAGCCGCGCCAGCATGAAATCCACGGTCTGCTCAGCCGTCCAGGCCCCGGCCGGCTTCTCGGTGCGGCCCTTTGCGGTCAGGCCGGTGAAGACGAAGCCGGGAATCAGCAGATGTGCGGTGATGCGGCAGTCCTTCGTGTTGCGCAGCTCGTGCTGGAGGGCTTCCGTAAACGCCTTCACGCCGGCCTTGGAGACGTTGTAGGCGGGATCGCCGGGCGGCGTGGTGATGCCCTGCTTCGAGCCGGTGTTGATGATCAGGCCGGGCCTGCCGCGCGCGATCATGCCGGGCGCGAAGATGCGCGAGCCGTTGATGATGCCCCACATGTTGACGCCGATGATGCGCTGCCAGTTGTCGGGCTCGGCGAACAGCGTGCTGCCCGGCTGGATGCCGGCATTGTTCATGAGGATGTCGACGCCGCCGAAGCGCTCGCGCACGCCGCGTTCCAGTTCCGCCACGCTCTCGGCCTTGCTGACATTGACCACGAATGTCATCACATGTGTGGCAGGCATGACGGATGACAGTTTTGTTGCAGCTTCCGCCAGCCGCGCCTGATCCACATCTGCGATGCACACCTTCAAGCCGGCGCGCGCGAAGGCCAGCGCGGCAGCCAATCCGATACCGGATGCGCCGCCCGTGATCACGGCGACATTGTCTTTGACGATGGCGGAATGTGGCATGGTTGGTCTCCGGGGAAGGGGTCGGTCGAGCTATAACATGGCACTCGCGCGACCCTGCACAAGTCGGCATGGGAGGTCTTCGTTCCACGCCGCCTTTACGCGTTTCCGGTGGCGCTGTATTCTATTTGACCTAACGATCCCGCCCAGATCGAACCAATCAATCATTTGACAGGGAGTGCAGCCATGGCTGTGTCGCAGGCTATTCCGATCACGCGCCATCCGTTCGCCAACGGGTCCTACAAGCAGATGCTGATCGACGGGAAGTGGGTCGATGCTGCCTCAGGCAAGCGCTTCGAGACCCACAACCCCGCCACCGGCGAATTGCTGGCGACGGTCGCCGAAGGCGACAAGGAAGACATCGACCATGCCGTCGCCGCCGCTCGCCGTGCCTTCGAAGGCCCCTGGAGCAAAGTAAAGCCGTTCGAGCGGCAGAACCTGCTGCTCAAGCTCGCCGACCTCGTCGAGAAGAATTTCGACGAATTGTCGCAGCTCGACACCCTCGACATGGGCGCGCCGCTCAGCCGCACCCGCGCCTATCGCCTGCGCGCCGTCGGCATGCTGCGCTACTACGCCGGCCAGACCACCGCGATCCACGGCGAGACCATCGAGAACTCGCTGCCCGGCGAAATCTTCTCCTACACGCTGAAGGAGCCGATCGGCGTCGTCGGCGCCATCATTCCCTGGAACGGCCCGCTCACCGCGACGATCTGGAAGATCGGTCCGGCCATCGCGACCGGCTGCACCGTGGTGCTGAAGCCCGCCGAAGAGGCGCCGCTCACCTCGCTGCGCATCGCCGAGCTGGCGATGGAAGCCGGCATTCCGCCCGGCGTCGTCAACGTCGTGCCCGGCTATGGCGAGACCGCGGGCGCCGCGCTTGCTTCGCACCACGACGTCGACAAGGTCGCCTTCACCGGCTCGCACGTCACGGGTCAGTCGATCATCCGCGCCTCCGCCGGCAACCTCAAGCGAGTCTCGCTCGAGCTCGGCGGCAAGTCGCCGGACATCGTGTTCGCGGATGCCGATCTCGATGCCGCAGTCCCGGGTGCTGCGATGGCGGTGTTCGCCAATTCGGGGCAGATCTGCAGCGCCGGCACGCGTCTGTTCGTCGAGCAGTCGGTCTATGAAGAGTTCGTCGGCCGCGTCGCCGAGTTCGGCAAGAAGCTGCAGGTCGGCAACGGCCTCGATCCCAACGTTCAGATCGGTCCGCTCGTGTCCGAGGAACAACTCAAGCGCGTCACCGGCTATCTCGATATCGGCCAGAAGGAGGGCGCGCGGGCACTCGCCGGCGGCGGCCGCGTCACCGAAGGCGCGCTGTCGAAGGGCTTCTTCGTCTCGCCGACGGTGTTCGCGGGCGTGCAGGACAACATGCGCATCGCGCAGGAGGAGATTTTCGGTCCCGTCATCTCCGCGATCGCATTCAAGGACATGGACGAACTAGTCAAGCGCGCCAACAACACGACGTTCGGCCTCGGCTCCGGCCTGTGGACGCGCGACGTCAGCAAGGCCCATGCGGTGGCGAAGAGCCTGCGCGCCGGCTCGGTGTGGGTGAACTGCTACCAGGCGATGGACCCGGCCGTGCCCTTCGGCGGCTACAAGATGAGCGGCTATGGCCGCGAATCCGGCAAGCAGCATGTCGAGGAATATCTCAATGTGAAGGCCGTCTGGATCAAGACGGCGTAGGCCTGCTCTCTCCGGCGTTCCGCGAGAGGGAATATCTGGTTTTAATGGGGCGGCGCCTTTTCCAGGGGCCGCCCTTCGTTATATGGTCCGCATCCTTTCATAGCCGTCTGAGGCCCACATGAAATTCGAGGCGTTGTTCAAACCGTTGCAGGTCGGTCCGTACAAGCTGGCGCATCGCGTCGCGTTGGCGCCGCTGACGCGCATGCGCGCCGAGCGCGAGAGCTTCTCGCCGCGGCCGCTCAACGCCGAATATTACAGCCAGCGCGCCACGCAAGGCGGCTTGATCATCGCTGAAGCCTCGCCCGTGCTCTCGCATGGCCGCGGTAACCCCGCGACGCCCGGCATCTATTCGGAGGCGCAGATCGCCGGCTGGCGCGAGGTGACGGATGCCGTGCACGCCAAGGGCGGCATCATCTTCCTTCAGCTCTGGCATGTCGGCCGCGTCTCGCATTCGTCCTTCCACGGCGGCGAGCCGCCGGTCTCGTCTTCGGCGATTGCGATCAAGGCCGAAGGCATGAAGGCGATGACCGCCGACGGCAAGATTTCTGATTACGAGACCCCGCGCGCGCTGGAGACCGACGAGGTCAAGGGCATCGTCGAGGGCTTCCGGCAGGGCGCCAAGAACGCGCTCGCCGCCGGCTTCGACGGCGTCGAGATCCACGGCGCCAACGGCTATCTGCTCGAGCAGTTTTTGCAGTCGCGCAGCAACCAGCGCACCGATCAGTATGGCGGTTCGATCGAGAACCGCGCGAGGTTGCTACTGGAGGTCACGCAGGCGGCGATCGACGTCTGGGGTGCGAACCGTGTCGGCGTGCGGCTGTCGCCCCACGGCATCGCCAATGATTCCGGTGAGCCCGATCCGATGCCGCTTTACACGCACGTCGTGAAGGCGATCGACAAGCTCGGCCTTGCCTATCTTCACTTCATCGAGCCACGATCCAGCGGCGCCGGCCGTGCCGACGTCCACTGGGAGAACGTGCCCTCCGCAATGGTGCTGTTCCGTCCGCTCTACAGCGGCGTGCTGATGACAGCCGGCGGTTTCACCGGCGAGACCGCGAATGCGGCGATCGCCGACGGCCACGCCGACATCATCGCCTTCGGCCGCATCTTCATCTCCAACCCCGATTTGCCGCGCCGCCTTCGGCACGACTATCCGATCACGCCGTATAACCGCGCGACGTTCTACGGCGGCGAGGAGAAGGGGTATACGGATTACCCGGTGTATGACGAGCTCGCGACGGCGTAGAGACCTTCGTAGCCCGGATGGAGCGCAGCGAAATCCGGGTTTCTCACTTCGCCGATAGACTTCCCCGGATTGCGCTTCGCTCCATCCGGGCTACAGGTCTATATTCGTAGCTCCGACGGGCCCACAAACTCCATCATTGCGAGCGCAGCGAAGCAATCCAGCGTCTTTCCGCAGAGGCAGTCTGGATTGTTTCGCTGCGCTCGCAATGACGACGGAAGGACCTACCATGGCCAAAGCCGCAGTCGCCGCAGGAACCGCCACCGGCCAATGCCTCTGCGGCAAGGTCACCTTCGAGATCGACGTCCCCGCGCGTTGGGCCTGGCATGATCATTCTGCCAGTAGCCGCCGCGCCCACGGCGCAGCCTATGCGACCTATGTCGGAAGCTGGAAGAAGCGCTTTCGCATCACTTCGGGGAAAACCGCGCTCGCCCGCTACGAGGACAAGGCGACCAGGACCGCGCGCAGCTTCTGCGCCCATTGTGGCACGCCGATTGCGTACGAGCGGCCGCGCGGACCGCACATGATCAACATCCCCCGCGCGCTGTTCAACGAGCGCACCGGCCGCCAGCCGCTCTATCACATCGCGATCGAGGAGCTTCAGGAATGGGCCTATACCGGCGAGCCGCTGGTGCCGCTGAAGGGCTTTCCTGGTGTGGTCTGGCAGCGCTCGAAAAAGAAGAAGCGCGCTAGCGGCGAAGACCCTTTCGAGCTCGGCCGCGAGGAGATGCTTTAGCCTTGGCGGCGACCCTGGTCGTCGCCGCCGCAGCCTTCCGCGGCGCCGCTTTGCGTCCCGCGGTATTCGCCGCCACGAAGTCGAGCCCGCGCTTGACCCATTCCTTCAGCTCGGCATCGCTCTGATAGCCGTCCGGCGCGACGCGCACAAAACCGGTCATGATGCGCCCGCGCATTTCCATCGGGCTGGTATGCGGCTTCTGCAGCATGCGGGCATGCGCGTCCGGGCCGACACGGATCAGCATGCCGCCGCGCCCGCTTACGGTGCAGCACATGGTGTTGTTCACCATGAAGCAGAGGCCGCCCATCATCTTCTTTTCCGCGACGTCTCGCTGACCCGCCAGCAATTTGCGCACCCGCGCCGCGGTGTTCTCGTCATAGGCCATCGCGTCTCCCCGTGCAGGTTTACGCCCGAGCATGTTCCCAGCTTGCCCACGCCGACGCAAGTCTGCCATGACGGCGCTTCCTTGCTTGCCTCGGCCAAGTTCGGCCATCATGCCTCACCTTGCGGCAGCGCCCGCGGGTCTGGAGGACACATGAAGAACAAGATCACCGGCCGCTCCGCTTTTCTCGCGCTGCTCAAGGACGAGGGCATCACCCATCTGTTCGGGAATCCCGGCACCACCGAGCTGCCGATCATGCATGCGCTGAAAGACCATCCTGATCTCACCTATGTGATGGCAATGCAGGAGAGCCTGGTGGTCGCGATCGCGGATGGCTACAGCCGCGCCTCCGGCAAGCTCGTCGCCTGCAACGTCCATGTCGCGCCGGGGCTCGGCAACGCGATGGGCTCGCTCTACAACGCCCAGTTCACGGGCACGCCGATGATCCTGACCGCCGGACAGCAGGAGCAGGGCCACGGCCTGATGGAGCCGGTACTCTATGGCCCGCTGGTGCGGATGGCCGAGCCGCTGGTGAAATGGGCGGTCGAGGTGACGCGGCTGGAAGATCTGCCGCGCATCGTCCGCCGCGCCGCCAAGGTCGCGATGACGCCGCCGACCGGGCCGGTGTTCATCTCGCTGCCGGGCGACATCCTCAACAGCGAGGCCGGCATCGATCTCGGCCGCTCCACCCGCATCGATGCTCGCGTAAAGCCGTCGGACGAGGCGCTGAAGGCGTTTGCCGCGCGGCTGCTCAAGGCCGAACGTCCCGTCATCGTCACCATGGACGAGGTGGTCAAGAGCGATGCACTGAAGGAGGCCGCCGAACTCGCCGAGCTTTTGGGCGCGGCAGCCTATCAGTCCTCGACGCCCTATGGCTCGCATTTCCTCTCGGAAAGCCCGAGCTTCGTCGGCACGCTGGCGCGCGTACAGAAGGCCGCGCGCGACACGCTTGCGCCCTACGATCTGCTGATCGCGCTCGGCGGCGATCCCTTGCGGATGTCGGTCTATAGCGAGGTCGACGCGCTGCCTGACGGTCTCGGCATCGTGCAGATCGGCCTGGTCGATTGGGAGATCGCCAAGAACTACGGGGCTGAAATCGCGCTCAAGGCGGATCTGAAGGAAACGCTGCGGGCGCTGATCCCGGTGCTGAAGGAGATGGGCGGCGCTGCGCTGGCAAGCCGTGCCAAGCAGCGCCTCGCCGAGCTCGCGCCGAAGAACTGGACCGCGCGGCGCGCCGCGCTGGTCGAGCAGGTCGGCAGGAGCGCCGGCCGCAGCCCGATCGATCCGGATTTCCTGGTGCTGCAAATGGTCGAGGCCATGCCCGATCATGCGATCCTCGTCGACGAAGGGCTGACCTCGAGCCGCCAGGTCACGGCGCTGCGTCCGCACCGCGACCGCTTCGGCTATCATGGGCTTGCCTCCGGCGGCATCGGCTGGGGCCTGCCGGCCTCCGTCGGCGCCAGCATCGCCAATCCGGATCGGCCCGTGGTGTGCTTCTCCGGTGACGGCAGCGCGATGTATTCGATCCAGTCGCTGTGGACGGCGGCGCATCACAAGCTGCCGCTCAACGTCGTGATCGCCAACAATGGCGGCTACCGCATCATCAAGCAGCGCCTGCTCGCCTTCCATGGCGACGACAATTACGTCGGCATGGATTTTGTCGATCCGCCGGTGGATTTCGCAGGGATTGCGAAGGCGCTCGGCTGCGAGGCGATCAAGGTGAGTGATCCCCATGAGCTGAAGGCGACGTTGTCGTCGGCGTTCAACCGCCCCGGAACGAAGCTGATCGAAGTGATGGTGGACGGGAAGGTGTAGGGGGGCGCTATCGCGTCGGTGCTCGCCACGTTCTCAGCTGTCATCGCCCGACTTGATCGGGCGATCCAGTATTCCAGAGACGGCTGTGATTCCTCGAGAGGCTGCGGCGTACTGGATGCCCCGGTCCCGGCTCCGCCAAGGCTACGCCGGGGCCACAAGGGTGCTCGGCCGCCGAAGCCTTTTGGCGAAGGCGGCAAGTCGGGGCATGACAGCGTACCTGGCGGCTTTTACTCCTTCTTCCCCACCCGATACCCCGCAGCCGGATGCGGCGCACCGAGCCTTGCACGGCCGTCGCCGAACAGCTTCTCCCGCAATGTGCCCTTTGCATATTCCGGCTTGTAGCGGCCGCGCTTGGTCAGCTCCGGCACCAGCATGTCGGCGATATCCTCGAAATCGCCGGGTGAGATCGCAAAGGCAACGTTGAGGCCGTCGACGTCAGTCTTCTCGAACCAATCCTCGATCTTGTCAGCGACGCTCTCGGGCGTGCCGACTACGACCGGGCCGGCGCCGCCGATGCCGACATGCTCGATGACGTCACGCACGGTCCAGACGCGGTCGGGGTCGCCGCGGGTGACGTTGTCGAGCGCGCTGCGGCCGGCATCGTTCTGGACGTGACGCACCTGCTGGTCGAGCTCGTAGCCGGAGAAGTCGATGCCGGTCCACCCCGACATCAGGGCCAGCGCGCCTTCCGGACTGATATGCGACCGGTAGTCGGCATATTTCGCAGCCGCTTCGGCTTCCGTGTTGCCGAGGATGATCGTCATCATGTTGAACATCAGGATTTCCGCCGGGTTGCGGCCGAGCGCGGCGGCTTCCTGGCGGATCGCGGAGACGCGCGGCCCGATGATCTTGGCCGACGGTCCCGACATGAACACGCATTCGGCGTGCTTCGCCGCGAATTGCCGGCCGCGCGGCGAGGTGCCGGCCTGGTACAGCACGGGCGTCCGCTGCGGCGACGGCTCGCTGAGGTGGATGGTGTTGTTGATGCGATAATTCGCGCCCTCGTGGTTGACGCGATGAACTTTTGTGGGATCGGTGAAGATGCCGCGCGCCCGGTCCCGCAGCACGGCATCGTCCTCCCAGCTGCCTTCCCAGAGCTTGTAGACGACCTCCATATATTCGTCGGCGATGTCGTAGCGGTCGTCGTGCCCGGTCTGCTTGTCCTTGCCGGCGCCGCGTGCGGCGCTGTCGAGATAGCCGGTGACGACGTTCCAGCCGATCCGTCCCTCGGTGAGATGGTCGAGCGTCGACATCCGCCGCGCGAACGGGTAGGGCGGCTCGAAGGACAGATTGCTGGTGACGCCGAAGCCGAGATTCTGCGTCACCGCCGCCATCGCCGACAGCAGCAGCAGCGGCTCGTTCGACGGCGTCTGCGCTGCATTGCGCAAGGCAGCGTCAGGGCTGTTGCCATAGACGTCATAGACCCCGAGCACGTCGGCCAGGAACAACCCGTCGAAACGGCCGCGTTCCAGCGTCCTGGCGAGATCGATCCAGTAGGGCAGGCGATTATATTCGGCGGTGCGATCGCGCGGATGGGTCCACAGCCCGGGTGATTGATGCGCGACGCAATTCATCGCAAAGGCGTTGAGCCTGATCTGCTTGGCCATGATGATCCCCCGGCGCCCTGTACCGAGCGCTCTTCGAATGATAGACGTGCGCCTCAACTTGGCGAAGTTCTTGCATATAATTGGCCCTTGGCAAGGGCCAAGAATAGAAAGGCTTGCGCTTGGCAAGGCCAAAATCAGCGGCGCTCCCGCTCTTGGCAAGCCAATCTCAAGAGAGCAAGAACGAAATCCCAAGAGAACTACAAGACCTGTCCAACTCCCCGCCACTTTCGAAGGGCTACCTGTCTCGGGTAAGGTCCTTCGTCCCAACGCCTCGAAAAACCAGCCATGACCAGAGCCGACGCCATCGCCCGCGCCCGGGACGACTTCAAATCCGGTGCGTTCCTCACCGAGCTCGACCGCCGTGTGGCCTTCAAGACCGAGAGCCAGAACCCGTCGCGCGGCGCCGAGCTGCGCGGCTACCTGGAACAGGAGATGATGCCCTCCTTTGCTGCGCTCGACTTTACCAGCCGCATCGTCGAATCCCCGAGCGGCAAGGCGCCGTTCCTGTTCGCCGAGCATCACGAGAGCGCATCAGCGCCGACGGTGCTGATCTACGGCCATGGCGACGTCGTCGACGGTATGGAAGGGGAGTGGCGCGACGGCCGCGATCCCTGGCGCACGACGGTTGCGGGCGCGCGGCTCTATGGCCGTGGCACCGCCGACAACAAGGGCCAGCACAGCATCAACATGGCGGCACTCCGTGCGGTGCGCGAGGCTCGCGGCGGCAAGTTCGGCTTCAACGCAAAATTCATCGTTGAAATGGGCGAGGAGATCGGCTCGCCCGATCTCGGCAAGGTCTGCGACCTCAACCGCGATGCGCTCAAGGCCGATCTGTTCATGGCCTCAGACGGACCGCGCCTGTCGGCCGACCGGCCGACCTTGTTCCTGGGTTGCCGTGGCGGCATCCGCATTCATCTCGACGTCAATCTGCGCGATGGCGGCCATCATTCCGGCAATTGGGGCGGCGTGCTCGCCAACCCCGCGACCATTCTCGTCAACGCGATCTCGACGCTGGTCGACGGCCATGGCCGGCTTCAGCTCGACGCGCTGAAGCCGCCGCGGCTCACCAACCAGATCCGCAGCTATCTTGCCGACGTGCAGGTGGTGCCGACCGAGGACGAGCCGGCGCTCGCGGAGAACTGGGGCGAGGAAGGGCTGTCGGCCGCCGAGCGGCTCTATGCCTGGAACACGCTCGAAGTGCTGGCGATGTCGTCCGGCAATATCGAGAAGCCCGCGAATGCCATCCCCGGCCACGCCAATGCCGTGCTGCAACTGCGTTTCGTGGTCGGCACCAGGGTCGACGGCCTGATCGATGCTGTCCGCGCGCATCTGGTGCAAAAGGGCTTTCCAATGGTCGAGGTGCGGGCCGCCCAGAGCTTTGCGGCGTCGCGCACCGATTTCGACAGCCCGTGGATCACATGGGCGGCGGATTCGGTGAAGGAGACGACCGGCAAGGCGCCGGCCGTTTTGCCGAATTTCGGCGGCTCGCTGCCCAACGACGTGTTTTCCGAGATCCTGGGCCTGCCGACGATCTGGGTCCCGCACTCCTATCCCGGCTGCTCCCAGCATGCGCCCAATGAGCACATCCTGCTGCCATTGACCGAAGAGGCCTTGACGGTGATGGCCGGGCTGTTCTGGGATCTCGGGGAATTGCCCAAGCCATTAAGCTGAGCCATTAAAAGCTGAGCCATTAACCTGAGCCGCAATCCAGCCGAAAGTCACATTCTAATCCGGCCTGATTTGTGCTTGCATCCGGCCGCATCATCCTGAAAGGGGAACAAAAAAGTGAGACATTTCCGTAGCATCGGCCTCGCGCTCGCCGCGACCTTCGCCGTCAGCCAGGCCGGGGCCCAGGAGCTGACCGGCACGCTGAAGAACATCAAGGACACCGGCGCCATTACGCTCGGCTTCCGCGATTCCTCGATCCCGTTCTCCTATCTCGACGACAACCAGAAGCCCGTCGGGTTCGCGATGGACATCTGCTACAAGATCGTCGACGCCGTGAAAAAGGAGCTCAAGCTCGACAAGCTCGAGGTCAAGCTCAATCCGGTGACTTCGGCGACCCGTATTCCGCTGATGGCCAACGGCACAATCGACCTCGAATGCGGCTCGACCACCAACAATGTCGAGCGCCAGAAGCAGGTCGCCTTCACCAACACCCACTTCCTGACGGCCAGCCGCTACGTCTTCAAGAAGTCGAGCGGCCTGAAGTCGATCGACGACCTCAAGGGCAAGGCGGTGGTCTCGACCGCCGGCACCACCAACATTAAGCAGCTCACCGAGGCCAACGTCGAGAAGAAGCTCGGCGCCAACATCATCCCGGCCAAGGACCACGCCGAAGCCTTCCTGATGGTCGAGACCGATCGCGCGGTCGCCTTCGTCATGGACGACATCCTGCTCGCGAGCCTGGTTGCCGGCTCGAAGGCGCCGGACGACTACGTCATCTCCAAGGATGCGTTCTCGAAGCCCGAGCCCTACGGCATCATGCTGCGCAAGGATGACGCCGCCTTCAAGAAGGTGGTCGATTCCGCGACCGCCGCGCTCTACACCTCCGGCGAGGGCCAGAAGATCTACGAGAAGTGGTTCACGCAGAAGATCCCGCCGAAGGGTCTGAACCTCAACACCCCGATTTCGGCCGAGCTGAAGAACGAGTTCGCAAAACCTTCGGACTCGCCGAACCCGGACGACTATAAGTAAGATGCTGTTTCCCTCTCCCCGCAAGCGGGGAGAGGGAAGATAATCCGGCCATTCTGGAGGGAGAGTGGCCGGACATTTGCATAGGCGCCTGCAACTTCCATGATTGGCGCGTTCGCGCGGGGGACACGTGAACTACCACTGGAACTGGGGAATTTTCTTCGAGCCGAACCCGATGGGGACCGGCACCTATCTCGACATGCTGTTGTCGGGCCTGGCGCTGACCCTGAAGACGGGCGTGCTCGCCTGGATCATCGCGCTGATCGCCGGATCGATCGTCGGCGTGATGCGCACGCTGCCGTCGAAGGGAGCGTACTGGTTCGGCTTCTGCTGGGTCGAGTTCTTCCGCAACATGCCGCTGCTGGTGCAGCTCTTCCTGTGGTTCTTCGTGCTGCCGGAATTGCTGCCGAAGGCCGCCGGCCTGTGGCTGAAGCAACTGCCGAATGCGCCGTTCTGGACGGCTGCGATCGGCATCGGCTTCTTCATGTCGGCGCGCGTCGCAGTGCAATTGCAGGCCGGTATCGGCTCGCTGCCGCGCGGGCAGAAGATGGCGGCGACGGCGCTCGGGCTGACCACCGTGCAGGGCTATCGCTACGTGCTGCTGCCGATGGCGTTCCGCATCATCCTGCCGCCGCTGACCTCCGAGTTCCTCAACACCATCAAGAACACGGCCGTGGCCATCACCATCGGTTTGCTCGAACTCACCGGACAGGCGCGCTCGATGCAGGAATTCTCGTTCCAGGTGTTCGAGGCCTTCACCGCCGCGACCCTGCTCTATCTCCTCGTCAACGCCGTCGTGGTGACTGCGATGCGCTTCCTCGAGCGCTGGGTCGCGATCCCCGGCTACATCACGGGGAAATAGCGCCATGTTCAGCAATTTCGATTTCGGCGTCATTATCCGCGCGTTGCCCTATCTGTTCTACGAGGGCATGACGTTCACAGTGACGCTGACGGCACTCGCCGCGCTTGGCGGCCTGATCTTCGGCACGGCACTCGCGCTGATGCGGCTCTCGGGCTTCAAGATCCTGGGCCGCATCGCCGGCATCTATGTCGACTTCATGCGCTCGCTGCCGCTGGTGCTGGTCATCTTCTGGTTCTACTTCCTGGTACCCTATATCGGGCAGTGGCTGACCGGCGCGGCGCGCCCGATCAGCGTCGGCGCGTTCGCATCCTCGCTCATCACGTTCATCATGTTCGAGGCCGCGTACTTCTCCGAGATCATGCGTGCCGGCATCCAGTCGATCTCGCGCGGACAGCCGGCCGCGGCCAGCGCGCTTGGGCTCAACTATGCGCAGACGATGCGCTACGTCGTGCTGCCGCAGGCGTTCCGCAACATGCTGCCGGTCCTGATCACGCAGACCATCGTGCTGTTCCAGGACACCTCGCTGGTCTATGTGCTGTCGATCACGGACTTCCTCGGCGCGGCCAGCAAGGTCGCGCAGCGCGACGGGCGGCTGGTCGAGATGTATCTGTTTGCGGCCGTCGTCTACTTCACCATTTCCTGCATCGCATCCTTCGGCGTTCGTCGCCTCCAGGCGCGCATCGCCATCCTTCGATAGAGCGTATCGGTCATGATCGAAATCAGCCACGTCAACAAATGGTACACCCCGACCTTCCAGGTGCTGACCGACTGCACCACCAGCGTGACCAAGGGCGAGGTCGTCGTGGTCTGCGGCCCCTCGGGCTCGGGCAAGTCGACGCTGATCAAATGCGTCAATGCGCTGGAGCCGTTCCAGGAGGGCGACATCAGCGTCGACGGCACCAAGGTCAATGACCCCAAGACCAATCTGCCGAAACTGCGTTCGCGCGTCGGCATGGTGTTCCAGCATTTCGAGCTGTTTCCGCATCTGAAGATCATCGACAATCTCTGCCTCGCGCAGGAGAAGGTGCTGGGCCGGTCGCACGACAAGTCGGTCACGAAGGGCATGCAGCTGCTGGAGCGTGTCGGCCTGAAGGAGCAGGCGCAGAAGTTTCCGGCGCAGCTCTCCGGCGGCCAGCAGCAGCGCGTCGCGATCGCCCGCGCGCTCGCCATGGACCCGATCGTCATGCTGTTCGACGAGCCGACCTCGGCGCTCGACCCCGAGATGGTGAGCGAGGTGCTCGACGTCATGGTCGATCTCGCCCGCGAAGGCATGACCATGATGGTCGTCACCCACGAGATGGGTTTTGCCCGCAAGGTCGCCAACCGCGTCATCTTCATGGACCGCGGCGAGATCGTCGAGGACGCGGCGAAGGAGGACTTCTTCGGCAAGCCGCGCAGCGACCGCGCGCAGAAGTTCCTGTCGAAGATTCTTTCGCACTGACCCCCCTGTCATTCCGGGATGCGCCTCTTGGCGCGGGCCCGGAATCCATAACCCCGGCTGGTGGTTATGGATTCTCTGATGCGCAATTGCGCATCAAAGCACGTCGCTTCGCGCCGCCCCGGAATGACGAATAGAGGGGTGATCGCCGCCCCCATTTCGCGTATAAGCGCGCCAAATCCCCCATCCCGCCAGGAGACCCGCCTTGGACTCGATCGCCTACGTCAACGGCTCATTCGTCCCGCTCTCGGACGCCAGAATCTCGGTGCTTGATCGCGGCTTCCTGTTCGCCGACGGCATCTACGAGGTTTCGGCCGTGCTCGACGGCAAGCTGGTCGACAACGCTTCGCACCTGACGCGCCTGGAGCGCTCGGTCGGCGAGATCAAGCTGAAGCTGCCGGAGACGGTGGAGCGCATCACCGAGCTCCAGAAGGAGCTGATCGCGCGCAACAAGGTCGAGAACGGCCTCGTCTATCTCCAGGTCACGCGCGGCGCCGACAAGGGCCGCGACTTCGCCTTTCCCAAGGGCGACGTCAAGTCGAGCCTGGTGATGTTCACCTCCGAGAAAGACATCATCAACGCCGCCTCGGCCAAGACCGGCATCAACGTGATCACCGTGCCCGACATCCGCTGGGAACGGCGCGACATCAAGAGCGTGGCACTGCTCGCGCAGGTTCTGGCGAAGCAGGCCGCGGCCGAAGCCGGCGCCGGCGAGGCCTGGATGCTGGAAGACGGCTACGTCACCGAGGGCGGTTCGTCCTCGGCGTTCATCCTGACCAAGGACGACGTCATCGTGACCCGCAAGAACTCCAACGCGATCCTGCCGGGCTGCACCCGCAAGGCCGTGGTGGCGCTCGCCGAAGAGCGTCAGCTTCGCGTCGAGGAACGGTCTTTCACCGTGGAAGAGGCGCTGGCCGCGAAGGAAGCGTTCGCCACTTCAGCCTCGCTGTTCGTGCAGCCGGTGATCGCCATCGACGGCAAGAAGGTCGGTGACGGCAAGCCAGGTCCGATGGCAACGCGCCTGCGCGAGATCTACGTGGAGTTCGCGAAGGCGACGGCGGTTTAGGCCGACCACGCTGCGAGGGGCGCGGCACTGCATCACCAAGCCTAGGTGTCATCGCCCGGCTTGACCGGGCGATCCAGTACTCCGAGGCGGTCGTGGTTCAATCGATAGGCCCCGGCGTACTGGATGCCCCGCGTTCGCCGGGGCATGACAGTTGGATGTGTGGAGGCGGCATTGCGTCCATCACGCCGCCACCAACACCACCTCTACGCCACCGACGCCTTCACCTTCACCGGATGCACCGCGCGGAACGCGATCGCGATCCGGTTCCAGGCATTGATGGCTCCGATCAGCATCGTCAGGTTCACCGTCTCCGCGTCGGAGAATTGCGCGCGGACCTGCTCGTAGACGTCGTCCGGCGCGTGGGTCTCGGAGATCAGCGTCACCGATTCCGTCCAGGCCAGCGCGGCGCGCTCGCGATCGGTATAGAGCGGGGATTCGCGCCAGGCGTTGAGCAGATAGATGCGCTGTTCGGTCTCGCCGCGCTTGCGGGCGTCCTCGGTGTGCATGTTGATGCAGAAGGCGCAGCCGTTGATCTGCGACGCCCGGATCTTGACGAGCTCGATCAGCGATTTCTCGAGGCCCGTGGACTGGATCTGCTCTTCCAGTGCCATCAGCGCCTTCATCGTGTCGGGGGCGGCCTGGTAGAAGTTCATGCGGGGTTTCATGGTCGTTCTCCTTTGCTTGAGTTAGTTTCTTGGGTTGATCTCAGTGAGCTCCACCGGCCGAAGTCTGGCCGGGTTTCTTCAGGAAGAATACGGCGATCAGGGCCACGATCAGTGCCATGCCGAGCAGATAGAAGGTGTCGCTGAAGGCGAAGATGTAAGCCTGCTTCTGCACGATATGGCCGATCGCGACATAGGCACGATGCGCGGCGTCGGCACGGTCGAGAATGCCGTGATTGACGAAATATTGGGTGAGCTGCTCCAGCCGGGTCCGCGTCGCCTGCTCGAACATCGAGACCGACTGCATCAGCACGTTGGAGTGATACTGCTCGCGCTTGGTCAGCACGGTCTGGAGCAGCGCGATGCCGACGGCGCCGCCGAGATTGCGCATCATGTTGAACAGTCCGGAGGCCGAGCCCGCATTCTCCGCTTCGATGCCTGATGTCGCGACCGCCGACAGCGGTGCCATGACCAGCGCCTGGCCGATCGCGCGAACCACGTTGGGCCAGAGCAGCTGATCAGCGGCATAGTTGCTGGTCATGTAGATGTTCATGAAGTTCGAGGCCGCGAACAGGACGAAGCCGACGCCGATGATGATCCGCGCGTCGAACTTCTGCATCAGGCGTGGCACCAGCGGGATCAGCATGAGTTGCGGCAGTCCGGTCCAGGCCAGCACCATGCCGATCTGCTCGGCATTGTAGCCCTGAATGCGCGCCAGATATTGCGGCAGGATGAACACCGAGCCGTAGAGCGCGACACCGAGCAGGAAGTTCGCGAGCATGCCGAAGCCGAAATTGCGGCGCACCAGCAGGCGCAAATTGAGCAGCGGCTTCTTCGCTGTGAGCTCGATGATCAGGAAAGCGGTCAGCGCAGTGGCCGCGATGACCGACAGCTTGACGATGAAAGGCGAGCCGAACCAGTCGTCCTTGTTGCCCTCTTCCAGCACGGTCTGAAGCGCCGACAGGCCGATCGCCATGGTGATGATGCCGGCCCAGTCGCCCTCGCGCAGCAGCGCAAGCTTCATGGGCTTGGCGTCGAGCGCGTACCAAAGCATGCCGACCATGATCGCGCCGGGCGCGAGGTTGACGTAGAAGATGTACTGCCAGCCGAAATTCTCGGTGAGATAGCCCCCTATGGTCGGGCCGATCGCCGGTGCGAACGTCGCCGACAATGCGAACAGTGCAAGGCCGACGGGCTGCTTGGCGCGAGGCAACAGCGTGATGATGAGCGTGAAGGCCATCGGGATCAGCACGCCACCGGTGAAACCCTGCACCGCGCGCAGCACGATCATTTGCGGCAGGTCCTGCGCCAGCGCGCAGGCCGCCGACAGCAGCAGGAACAGGACTGCGTTGGTGAGCAGATAGATGCGGATCGAGAACACCTGCGCAAGCCAGCCGGAGAGCGGGATCACCACGATCTCGGCGATCAGATAGGAGGTCGAGATCCAGCCGCCATCGTCGATGCCGGCGCCGATTGCGCCCTGGATGTCGGCGAGCGAAGCGTTGACGATCTGGATGTTCAGCACCGCCATGAAGGCGCCGAGGGTGGCGCCGATCACCGCGATCCAGGTTTTTGCGGAGACTGCCGGCGTGGCGGGCGCAGCAGGGGCGGGAATGCTGGCAGCGGAGGCGGCGTCGGCGGTCGGTTGGAGCGTGCTCATGGAAGCCTCGTCTCGGTCACGGAGACAGGATGCATTAGGCGGTTGGTTTCGATAATCGAGGAAGCGTGGGAAGGATCGTCCGGCAGGACCTGATAATCCTGCCGGCCTTCCCGGCTTCAGCCGCCGTTCGGGCGGGGGGCGTTGTTGGCGAGGCGCCCAGCCGTCTCGCGCTCGGCCAGCACAGTCGCCTTGGTGTCGATGGTCGGCACCGCCGACATGCCGGGCCTGAGCAGGCCGGTCAGGCTGTGGTCGTCGAGCACGATCTTCACCGGCACGCGTTGCACGATCTTGGTGAAATTTCCGGTGGCGTTGTCGGGCGGCAGCAGCGCGAATTCAAGTCCGCTGGCTGGCGAAAGGCTGTCGACGTGACCGCGAAGCGTGCGATTGCGAAAACTGTCGACCTGCAGCTCGACCGGCTGGCCCGCACGCACATGCGTGAGCTGCGTCTCCTTGAAGTTGGCGACGACATAAACCGCATCGAGCGGCACCACCGCCATCAATTGCGTGCCGGCCTGCACATACTGGCCGACGCGTAACGAGCGTGCGCCGACCGTGCCGTCCACCGGCGCGGTGATCTCGGTATAGGACAGGTTCAGCTCTGCCTGCTGTGCGACCGCGCGGGTGCGGTCGAGCTGTGCAGTTGCTTGGGCGCGCTGGGTGGTGAGCACGTCGACCTTCCGCTGCGCGGCCACCAGGCCTGACTTGGCGTGCTGCAATTGCGCGTTGCTGGCGCGCAGCGCGGCATCGGTCTGCTGCGCACGCTGGATCGTGCCGGAGCCCGACTTCATCAGGTCGTCGTAGCGGGCGCGTTCCTCCTGCGCGAATTTCAGATTGGCGTCGGCCGCGGCCACGTCGGCCGTGCTCTGCTCGATGATGGGCTGCTGCAGTTCGAGCTGGGCGTCGATGTTGCGCACCGAGGCTTCACCGGCGGCGACATCGGCGCGGGCCTGGTCGAGCGCGGCCCTGAAATCGCGGTCGTCGATCTTCGCGAGGAGCTGACCGGCCCGGACCTTCTCGTTGTCGCCCACCAGCACCTTCGCGATGTAGCCGGAAACCTTGGGGGCGACGATGGTGGAATCCGCCTTCACATAGGCGTCGTCGGTGGATTCGAGGTAACGGCCGGTGCTCAGGTAGTCGTAGCCGAAGTCGCCGGCCGCGGCGATTCCGAGGGCCAGCGCCAAGCCGATGGCCGCCCGCTTGACCGCCTGCCGGGACGGGCGAAAGCTGATTTTCTGATTAGTTTCAGTGACATAAGAAGCGTTCGACATGGCATCCTCGGAATTCCCAACCGCCCCGGTCCGAACGGTGCGCCGTTGATGCCGGCAAGATGCGCTGTCTTCCCGCTTGTGATAATCCCGGAAGAAATGGAAGCATTATCCAGCCATAGCGGATAATCCGGAGCCAGACCTATGGACCGCTTCACCAGTCTCACCGCCTTCGTCCGGGTGGTCGAAAATGGCGGCTTCTCCGCCGCCGCCCGCCGGCTCAACATGTCCACGACCATGGTGAGCAACCATGTCCAGGCGCTGGAGGACCGGCTCGGGGTTCGGCTCCTGAACCGCACCACGCGAAAAGTGAGCCTTACCGAAATCGGCAGGGCCTATTACGACCGCTCGATGCAGATCCTCGCCGATCTCGAACAGGCCGATGACATCGCGGGCGCGCTGCAATCGACGCCGCGCGGCACGCTGCGCATTCACACCGCCACGCATATGGTTCCGTTCGTGGCTCCAGTGATGGCTGAATTCCTCGCGACCTATCCGGAGGTGAAGGTCGATCTGCGCATGGGCGAGACCAATGTCGATCTGATCGAGGAGGGCTTCGACCTTGCGCTGCGCATGATCGCGCCGCCGGACTCCAGCCTGATCGTGCGGAGCCTGGCGACCTGGCGGCACGTGCTGTGCTGCTCGCACGGCTATATCGAGGCGCATGGACGCGTGCAGACGCTCGAAGAGCTTGCCGGGCACAATTGCGTGCGCCACATCAACTATCCCTTCGACGAGTGGCGCTTCTTCGATCGCAAGGGTACGCCGGCCTCGGTGCGCGTCTCCGGCAACCTGATCACCAACAGCGGCGAAGCCCTGCGCGAGGCCGCGTTGCAGGGCGCCGGCATCAGTCTTGCGGCCGGCTTTCTGGTGGGGGATGACCTCGATGCGGGCCGGCTGGTGCGCCTCCTGCCGGAGTACCGGCCGGTCGAGATGTCGATGAACGCGGTCTATCCGCATCGGCATCATCTGTCGGCGAAGGTCAGGACCTTCATCGACATGCTCGTGCATCACAGCGCCGAGCAGCAGAAGCTGATCAATCCGTATGCGTGAGTGGCGCGGCGGCAGAGCCGTAGGGTGGCAAAGGCGCGTTAGCGCCGTGCCCACCATCTCTCCATGATTCGAAAAGAGGTGGGCACGCTTCCGCTTTGCCCACCCTACGATTCCGTCAACGCGGCGGCGGCAATCGCCCGAACACGCTCTCAAGCGCCACGCCGATCGCAAGCAGGCGGCGATCGCTTCCCGCAGGGCCGTCCAGTTCAAGCCCGACAGGCAATTTGCTCGTCGCACCAAGCGCGATCGGGATCTGGACGCCGGGAATGCCGGCATTGCTGCCGGGGTCGGTGTTCTGGATGAACAGGCCGAAATTCTCGAGGCTGCTGGACTCTGGATTGGAAGCAATCGCGACGCGCGGCGTGGTCGGGAAGGCGATGGCGTCGAGCCGGTTGTTGGCAAAGGTCTTGGCGTAGAGCGCCTGAAGCGCGGGCCGCGCGGTCTTGATCGCGGCGTCATAGATCGGCTTGGCGTCAACCAAGGTGCCATCAGGGCCGGGCAGTTTTCGCGGGATCACCATGCCATAATAGATGCCTTTCACGTCGGCGCTGGAGATCTTCTCTGCCAGCGCCTCGATGCTGAGGCCGGTCCCGGTGTGCTTGAGATAGGCGACCATGTCGTCATAGGCCTCATACAGCGCGACGGGAAAGCTGGCCTGGCCGTTGAGCTCGGCGAGCCCAGGCATCTCGATCTCGACGATCGTGACGCCCTGCGCCTTCATTTTTGCGATCGCCGCGTGGAATGCGGCTTCCGTATCGGCATCGAGATTGGTCAGCATCGATCTCGCGATGCCGATCCGCACCTGCTTCAGATCAGCCGGCGCAACCGCGTCGCCGCCTGCGATCACGCGATCGAGCAGCGCGACATCCGTCATCGTCGCGGCCATGGGCCCCGCGGTGTCGCGGGTGTGCGAGATCGGCGCAATACCCTCTTGCGGATAGCGCCCGGCCGTCGGGCGCAACGCGGCGCATCCGTTCAGCGCGGCGGGGACCCGGACCGATCCGCCGGTGTCGGTGCCGAGCCCGCCCGCGACGATCCGTGCGCCGAGCGCGGCGCCCGTGCCGGACGAGGAGCCGCCGGCAATCAGCGTGCGGTCATAAGCGTTGCGCACGCCGAACTCCGCGCCGGTCTTGAACGCGGTGTTGTAGCCGGAGACGCCGAAGGCGAGCTCGTGCATGCTGGTCTTGCCGATGATGACGGCGCCTGCAGCCCGCAGCTTCGCGACTACGGGCGCGTCGGCTTTCGGAACGTAGTCCTTCAGTGCCGGTGTGCCGGCGGTACAGGGCAGTCCCGCAACCTCGATATTGTCCTTGATCACGATGGGCACGCCGCCGAGCGGCTTTGTCCTGTCGGCCGTCGCGTCGAATGCGGCGGCGGCTTTCAGGGCGCCGGCCTCGTCCAGCGTGACGAAGGCATTCAGCTCGGCATGGGCCTTGGCGCGGCTCAGTGCTTCTGTCGTGAGTGCGGTGCTCGTGACTTTCCCGGCGCGCAGGTCGGCGACGGCCTGACCCAGGGTCAACTGGTCGAAATCCATGATACGTCATCCGATTGCAGGGGCGCCAACAGGGCGCCACCTAAAGGCCGGAGGCTGAGGCCTCACTGGTGCCGCGTCAACCGTGGGCGTGCATCTTTTGCGTTACCGATGTCGCCAAATTCGTGAGCAGCCGCTCGACCTCGGGCTTCACCTTGGCGATCGCGGTGTCCTTCACGGGTCCGTAGCCGCGGATTTCCATCGGCGCCTTTGCGACGGCAACGAGGTCGGGCAGATGAGCAGCCTCGAGCTGGCCGAGGATGCGTTCGATCAGGCCTTCATACCAGGCGATCAATTCCCGTTCAGTGCGCCGCTCATTCGTGTAGCCGAACGGATCGAACGGCGTCCCGCGCAATCCCTTCAGCCGCGCCAGCATGGCGAGCGGCATCTGGATCCACTGTCCGAAAGCGCGCTTGTGCGGACGGCCGCGTGCGTCAGGTTTTGAGGGCAGGAACGGTGGCGCGAGATGATATTGGATGCGAAAACCGTCCTCGAACTCGCGCTTCAGCTCACCGAGGAAACCGCTCTGCATCTGCAGACGCGCCACCTCGTATTCGTCCTTGTAGGCCATCAGCTTGAACAGGGCGCGCGCGATCGCCTCGGTCAGCGCCTCGCTGTTCAGGTTGGCTTCGGCGCGGCGGACCTTTGCGACCGTCGTCCGGTAACGCGCCGCATAGGCGGCGTCCTGATAGTCGGCGAGGAAATCGGCCCGGCGATCGATGATCTGATCGAGCGTCTCGGCTTCGGGCGCCTCGTCGCCCCCCGGCAAAAACTCCGGATCAGCCGCGGCGATCCGGCCCCAGGCGAAGGCCTGCTTGTTGCGCTCGACCGCGACGCCGTTGAGCTCGATCGCGCGCAGCAGCGCCGGTAGCGATACCGGCACCAGTCCGCGCTGCCAGGCAAAGCCGAGCATGATGATGTTGGCATAGACGGCATCGCCGAGCAGCCGCTCGGCGAGCGCGTTGGCGTTGATGGTGTCGAGATTGTCGTTGCCAGTGACTTGTCGGATCGCGCGTAGGCGGGCAGGCGAGGCGAGATCGGCGTCGCGGAAGCGGACGACGTCGCCGGTCGGCATCTCCGCGGTGTTGACCGCGGCGCGCATGCCGTGCCGATAAGTGCCGGACGCCTTTGCTGAGGAACTGACAACGAGGTCGCAGCCGATCAGCGCGTCGGCCGCGCCCTGGTCGATGCGGACCTGGTGCAGCGCATCCGGACTTGACGCAAGGCGGATGAAGCTCAGCACGGGACCAAATTTCTGTGCAAAGCCCGTGAAATCAAGCACCGAGACGCCGCTTCGTTCCAGATGGGCGGCCATGCCGATCAGCGCGCCGACCGTGATCACGCCGGTGCCGCCGACGCCGGTCACGAGCAAATCGTAGGGACGATCGAGCGTTGCGCGCGCAGGCAGAGGAAGCGTTGCCGCGCGACCGACGGCGTCGGTCTCGCTCGCGATCTTTTTCCGGCGCGTCGCGCCTTCGACGGTGACAAAGCTCGGGCAGAAGCCGTTGAGACAGGAAAAATCCTTGTTGCAGGACGAGAGGTTGATCTGACGCTTGCGACCGAACGGCGTCTCCTTCGGCTCGACACTGAGGCAGTTGGACTCGACCGAGCAGTCGCCGCAGCCTTCGCAGACGAGATCGTTGATATAGGCAAAGCGCTTTGGGTCGGCCATCTGTCCGCGTTTGCGCCGGCGACGCTTCTCGGTGGCGCAGGTCTGCTGATAGATCAGGACGGAGACGCCGGAAATGTCTCGCAGCTCGCGCTGCACGGCGTCCATCTCCTCGCGCGGATGGATGGTGACGCCGATCGGCAGGTCTCCCGGAGAAAACTGCGCGGGATCATCCGATACCAGCGCGATGCGCCCAACGCCTTCGGCGCGAACGCTGTGGGCGATGGCATGCACGCTGACGGGACCGTCGACCGGCTGGCCGCCGGTCATCGCCACGGCATCGTTGAACAGGATCTTGTAGGTGATGTTGGCCCCGGCGGCGATCGCCTGCCGGATCGCCATCGAGCCGGAGTGGTAGTAGGTGCCTTCGCCGAGATTCTGGAACACATGCTTGTGGCCAGTGAAGCGTGACGACGCCGCCCAGTTGACGCCTTCGCCACCCATCTGGATCAGTGAGGAGGTCTCGCGGTCCATCCAGCTCGCCATGAAATGGCAGCCGATGCCGGCCAGTGCCTTGGAGCCTTCCGGCACCTTCGTCGACGTGTTGTGCGGACATCCGGAGCAGAAATACGGCGTGCGCGTCGCACCGCTGACGTTGATCGTGCGCGCGGCCTCGGGCATCAAGCCGGCCGCGCGTGCGGCGAGATTGAGGCCTGGGAACATCGGATCGAGCCGGCGCGCGAGCACGCCGGCGAGCGCGCGCGGCGACAATTCGCCGATCCAGGAGATCAGCCGAGCCCCTCGCTCGTCGTGCTTGCCGACCATGCGTTCGGGCTTTGAGCCTGGATAGTCGTAAAAATATTCCTTGAATTGGCTCTCGATGATGCCGCGCTTTTCCTCGACCACGAGGATCTCGCGCTTGCCCTTCACGAAGTCCATCGCGTCATGCAGCGCCAGCGGCCAGACCATGCCGACCTTGTAGACGTCGATGCCGATGTCGCGGCAGGCCGCTTCATCGAGGCCCATCAGCCGCAGGGCTTCCATCAAGTCGAGATGCGCCTTGCCCGTCGTGACGATGCCGTAGGTGGCGTTGGGAATATCGTAGATGTGGCGATCGATCGGATTGGCTTTTGCAAAAGCGTAAACCGCGTGCTTCTTCGCCTCCAGCCGCTCCTCGATCTGGGGGCCCGGCAGGTCGGGCCAACGATAGTGCAGTCCGCCCGGTGGCGGCGTGAAATCGGGCGTGTTGAAGACGCGTGGCGGGCGCAGCGCGACGGATGCACCTGACTCCACGATTTCCGAGATCGCCTTGAAGCCGACCCACATGCCGGAGAAGCGGCTCAGCGCGTAGCCATATTCGCCGAATTCGAGATATTCGCTGACGCTTGCGGGGTGCAGCGTCGGCATGAACCAGCTCATGAAGGCGACATCGGACTGGTGCGGCATCGAGGAGGAGACGCAGCCATGGTCGTCGCCGGCGACGACCAGCACGCCGCCACGCGGCGAGGAGCCGTAGGCGTTGCCGTGCTTGAGGGCATCGCCGGAGCGATCGACGCCCGGGCCCTTGCCGTACCAGAGCCCGAACACGCCATCGACTTCGCGATCTGCCTGCGTCTCGACCTGCTGCGAGCCGAGCACCGCGGTTGCCGCGAGGTCCTCGTTCACCGCGGGGAGAAATTCGATGCGATCCCGCTTGAGCCGCTCCTGGATGCGCCAGAGCTCGAGATCGACGCCGCCGAGCGGCGAGCCGCGATAGCCGGAGATGAAGCCGGCGGTGTTCAGGCCGGCGGCGCGGTCGCGCCGCGCCTGGTCGAGCGCGATGCGGACGATGGCCTGCGTGCCCGTGAGGAAGACACGGCCCTCTTCGCGGTCGTAGCGGTCTGAGAGTTCGTAGCTGTCGAGTGATGGAACGGCGTCCATGGCGGACCTCGCGCGGCATCCTGCCTGATGACGGAAGGGTATGCCGGGGAGGCTGGTAGGTCTTGCCTATTCACCCTGTCTTGATCGATAATTCGGTAAAATTTTGCGGAAGACGGCAAAATTCGGTAGGAGTTACCGAATCGGGGGGCTCAATGATTGAAGAGCAGGACGCGCGGATTCTCGCCCATCTCCAGACGGACGGCCGCGCCACCAATCAGCAGCTCGCCGACGAGGTCGGCATGTCCACCTCGGCGTGCTGGCGGCGGGTGCGTGCGCTGGAGGAGGCCGGCGTCATCCAGGGCTATGCGGCGCTGATCGCGCGCGAGCAGGCGGGCTTTGCGATGTCGGCCATCCTGCATGTCTCGCTGGAGCGGCACGATGCCAAATTCGTCGACGAGTTCGTCGCGCGGGTGACCACGCGGCGCGAAGTGCTGGAGTGTTTCGCGACCACGGGCGACGCCGACTATCATTTGCGCGTCGTCGTGCAGGACATGGTGGCCTACAACCGCTTCCTCGACGAATTCATGTTCCGCATTCCCGGCATTCGTTACGTCCGCAGCAACGTGGTGCTGAAGGAGATCAAGACGAGTGTGGCGCTGCCGTTTTGAGACGCGGGAAGTGCCGTGGTGCCGTAGGGTGGGCAAAGGCGCGCTTGCGCCGTGCCCACCATCTCGCCCCCATTACGAATGCCGTGGGCACGCTTCGCTTTGCCCACCCTACGGCACCTCTACTACCGCTGTTCCCGCACAAACCTGTTCCGCAACGTCCCCACGCCGGTGATGTCGATCTCCACCACGTCGCCGTGCCCGATGTCGGGCGAGGCGCCGTCCGTGCCCATCCAGATCACGTCGCCAGGCCACAGCGTGAAGTACTTCGTCAGCTCGACCAGGAACGGCACCACGCCGAAGATCATGTCGTTGGTGTAGAAGCGGTTGGTCTCCTTGCCATTGACCCGGACGACGGTTTCCATTTTCGCCAGATTGGCCTCAGTTTCGATCCACGGGCCCATCGGCTTGAACGTGTCCGCGTTCTTCGAGCGCCACAGGCTGCGGTCGGCCTTCTGCCAGCTACGTTCGCTGACGTCGTTGCCGATGGTGTAGCCGAACACGCAATCCATCGCATTTTGTTTGGTGAGGTGCTTCACCTTCTTGCCGATCACGACGACGAGCTCGCCTTCATAGTGGATCTTGTCCGTCGCAAAGGACGGGATCACGACGTCCTCGTCATGCGCGATCAGCGCGTTCTGGGCGCGGTAGCCGATCTCGGGTCTATCAGGGACGGCCGGCACCTCGCCGCGCTTGTCGGCGGCTTCCTTCAGGTGCTTCAGATAGTTCAAGCCGACGCAATAGAACGTGCGCGGAATCAGCGGCAGCTCGATCCGAACCTGCGCCAGCGGATGCGTGCGCGAGGTGCGCTGCCATTCGCCAAAGGGATCGCCGTCGACCGCGATCACCTGGTCGCCCTCGACGAGCCCCCAGGAGGTCTTGTCGGAGGCAGTGAATTTCAGCCAGCGCATGTCGGGTCCTCCGATTATTCCGCGGCATCGCGCGGCCGTACCTTCCAGGCACCGGCAGCGGGCCGCTTCAGCCCGAGATTTTCGCGGAGTGTCTTGCCCCGATACTCCTTCTGGAACAGGCCGCGTCGCTGCAATTCCGGTACGATATGTTGCACGAAATCGGCATAGGAGCCGGGCACATAGGTCGCGGCGATGACAAAGCCGTCGCAACCACGCTCGACGAACATCTCTTCCAGCCTGTCCGCGATCTCCTTGGGACCGCCGACCATGGCGTCGTGGACCTGGCCGCGGCCGGAGAAGGTGACGAAGTCGCGCGCGCTCGGATTGCTCTTGCCGGAATTCTTCAGCACGCCGTCGCGGAGGCCCAGAATGCCCTGCATGCTCTTCAGATCGTCCGTCGTCAACGGCTCGTCGAGGTCCTTGGAGGCGAAGTCGTAGTTGAGCGCTTCGGCCAGCAGCGACAGCGCGTCGATCTCGAGCGGCAGCTTGTTGATCAGCGCCATCTTGTCCTCGGCCTCGGCCCTGGTCGCGGCACAGACCGGCGTCGTCAAATTGCAAAGGCGCATCTGATCGGGATCGCGGCCAGCCTTGGCTGCCTCGTTTCGAACGGCGGCGTAACCTTCCTTGGCTCCGGCGAGATTGCGCGCGGCCGTGAAGATCACCTCGCCCCAATGGCCGGCAAAGCGCTGGCCGCGGCCGGATGCGCCGGCCTGGATGATGACGGGATGGCCCTGGTCCGAGCGCGGTACGGTGAAGGGTCCGCGGGACTTGAAGGCCGCCCCCTTGTGATCGAGCCGCTTCACCTTGGCCGGATCGGCAAAGCGGCCGCTTGTCTTGTCCATGATGAGCGCGCCATCTTCCCAGGTGTCCCAATGCCCGAGCACGACCTCCATGAATTCGTCGGCGCGGTCGTAGCGCGAATCATGTTCGGGATGGGAATCGCGGCCCATGTTGAGCGCCTCGCCGTCATTGAGCGAGGTGACGACGTTCCAGCCCGCGCGCCCGCCGGACATCAAATCGAGGGTTGCGAAACGGCGCGCGACGTCGAACGGCTCGTAATACGTGGTCGAGCAAGTGGCGCCGAGGCCGAGCTTGTCGGTGACCATGCCCATAGTGGTCAGCACGATCAGCGGATCCATCTTCACGCAGCGGATGCCGTATTCGACGGTGTGGGCATGATCGTTGCCGTAGCGGTCCGGCATCGCCAGCCGATCGTCGAAGAACGCCATGTGGAACTTGCCGGCTTCGAGGATCCTGGCGATCTCCTGATAATAGTCCGCCGACATCGAATCGTCGCGCGAGTCCGGATGCCGCCACGAGCTCGGCAAATTCGTGCAGTTCTGCGCCTGGAGGAAGCCGACCAGTACCATCTGCCGCGTCATGCTGTTCTCCTAAATTCCGTCAGGCCAGATCGAGGACCGTATCGAGCCGGTACTCGCCCGCTAGCGCGCGCAGCTTTTCCCAGGTTGCATCCTCGATCTCGATGCCGTCGCGCAGGCGTTGCTGCTCGCGCAACCCCTCGATTTCGCCGGGATAGTACACGCCCTTGCTGCCTTCGGAGGGCGGCGTCGATTTCAGATAGTGCGCGAATTCGGCGACCTCGCGCTTGAAATCCTTCAGCGGGCGGAACGCTGCGACGTTGAACACCGCCATGAAGCAGCCGTCATTGTGACGGCCGGTCGGTTCGACGCCGAAGCCGAGACCGGTGAGCAGGCCGCACAGCACCTCGACCATCGCGGCGAGGCCGCTGCCCTTGTAACCCTCGGTGCCGCCGAGCGGCAGCAGCGCGCCGCCTTTGCGATATTGCGTGGGGTCGGTGGTGTGCCGTCCCTCGGCATCGATGATCCACCCCGTCGGAATCTCCTCGCCGCGGGCGACCGCGAGCTGGATCTTGCCGGCCGCCACCGCCGAGGTCGCCATGTCCAGATAGAACGGCGCATCGAGATCGGACGGCACCGCGATCGAGATCGGGTTGGTGCCGAGCCTAGCCTCCTTGCCCCCGAACGGCGCTACATGCTTCGGCGAGCGGCCGGAATCCGCCGTCGCAATCCCGATCATGCCTTCGCGCATCGCCATCAGAGGATAGGCGGCGAGGCGGCCGACATGGCTTTGCCGGAACACAGTGCAGGCGGCGACATTCGCCGTCTTCGCCTTCTCGATCGTCAGCGCCATCGCCTTGGCGTTGACGTGGAAACCGAACCCCCACTGGCCGTCGATCACGGTCGTGGTCGGCGATTCCTGGACGATGGTCCATTTGGCGCCGGGCACGATGTGGCCGGCCTTGATGCGGTCGATGTAGGTCGGAACCGCGATCACGCCGTGGGAGTCGTGACCGGCGAGGTTGGCGTTGACGCAGCCTGTGGCCACCGCATCAGCCTCGTCGTCGGAAGCTCCGGCGGCCCGCAGCAGTGCGGCGCTGATGAGCGTGAGTCGGTCGGCCTTGACGATGGGCATGGTGTTCCCTCGGCATTGTGCCCTTAGCGGGCTGCTTGTTGGAAGCTATCGTCTCAAAGCGTGGGAGCGATATCAATCTCCCGTAAACCAATACAGGGCTGCAAATTCGCAAAGAGAGCGCGCCTTTGGCCGAAGAATCCTCCCGTGCGGCGGCATTCCCGACAGTTTGGCGCCGGCCGTTCGCAGCTCGTTCACTTTGATCGCGGGTTTGCAGCGCGCAATAACGACCACTTAGGCCGTCGCCGTTCATAAAGTACTCGGGAGAATTAGGCAGAAATGCCCGGGAGCTGAGACCGTGCAGACGACCCTCGCGCGCACCTTTGCAGCGTTGAGTGCCATCAACGAAGCGATCCTCTACGCGAAATCGCCGGACGAGCTGTACCAGAAGGTCTGCGACGCCGGGTTTTCGAGCGGAGACTTTCTGGCCGTTGCCGTGTTTCTGGTGGAGCCGGATGGCCGCCGGCTGCGCTTTGCGGCCGGCTGTGGCGATGACGTTGCGCGGCTGCGCTCCATCGTGATTACGACGGAAGCCGGCACACCCGAAGGGTCGGGCGTCGGCGGCGAAGCCTTTCGCGATCAGAAGCTGAGCATCAGCAACGATTACCTGAATGATCCTCGCTCGCTGGCGTGGCGCGAGGGCGCGGCCAAGGCCCACATCAGCGCGGCCGCGGCGCTGCCGCTGCTCTGCAACGGCAAGAGCGTCGGCGTGCTGTTTGTGACCCGCAGGGAAGCCGGCTCGCTGAACGAGCAGATGGTGTCGCTGTTCGAGCGTATGTCGGCCAACATCTCCTATGCGCTGGACAATTTCGCGCGCGAGACCGCGCGGCAGACCAGCGAGCGGGCGACGCGACGGCTCAATCGCATGTTTGGCGCGCTCAGCGCGACCAACGAAGCGATCCTGCGCGCGAAGACCGAGCATGAATTGTATCAGCTCGTGTGCGACGCTTCCGTACACGGCGGCAAGTCGCTGGCGACATTCGTTCTGCTGAAAGAGCAGGACTCGCATTGGCTGAAGCCGGTCGCCGGCACCGGTGAGAATCTGGAGATCGTGGCCCGGACCTGCTACTCCGTCGATCCCGAGAATCCTTACGGTCGCGGCATCTCCGGCGAGGTGTTTCGCACCCAGAAGCCGTTTGTCGAACGCGATCTCTCGCGTCGCACCAAGGGGACGCCGTGGGAGCAGGCTAATGTCAATACGGGCGTTGCCGCCTGTATCGCGGCTCCCCTGATCCAGCATGGCCAAAGCATCGGCGTCATCCTGTCCTTCCTCAGCCAGTCCTGGGCGAAGGACGAGGAAGTTGTCGCGCTGATGCTGCGCATCGCCGAGAACGTCTGCTTCGCGATCGACAATTTCGACCGTGAGGCCGAGAAGGCACGGATCGCCGAGGAGGAGGACCGCCTGGCGCGCATGTACGCGGCGCTGAGCGCGACCAACGAGGCGATCCTGCGCGCACGCTCGCGGGCCGAGCTCTTCGACCTCGTTTGCGAAGCGACGGCGAAGGGCGCCAAGTTCACCTCGGCCAACATCGCGCTCGTCGATCACGATACCGAGCTGCTTCGCGTCGTTGCTTGCTACGGGCCGAACGCCGATATGGTCCGAAATTTCAAATTCTCCACGTCCGACCAGGTACCTGAAGGCCGAGGGCTGACGGGAACAGCTTTCCGCACGCGCCAGCCTTGCATCAGCAATGATGTGCTGTCCGACGACCGGATCAAGCCCTGGCAGGTCAACGCGCGCCGCAACGGGATCGGATCCTCCGCGGCGCTGCCGCTGTTCAATGGCGACAGGGTCGAAGGCGTCTTCCTCTTCAACTCGCCGGAACGCGGCACGTTCACGCCCGAATTCGTCGAGCTGCTGCAGCGGCTCCAGGCCAATGTCGCCTTCGCGCTCGAGAACTTCGACCGCGCCGACGAGAAGGCGAAGGCCGAGATGCAGCGCAACCGTCTTCGGGGCATGTTGGAAGCGCTGAGCGCGACCAACGAAGCGATCATGCGCGTGAAATCCCGCGCCGAGTTGTTCGAAGCCGTGTGCGAGGCCGCCGTGCTCGGCGGCACGTTCACGTCTGCCACCATCGCCTTGGTCGATCCGACGGGGCGTTATCTCGACATCGCCGTCACCAAGGGCGAGTGCCGTAGTCACGTCGAGAGCTGGCGTTTCGCGACGTCAGCCGATGAACCCGAGGGACGGGGGCTCGCCGGCACCGCATTTCGCACCAGGGCGCCTTGCGTCGCGAACGAGCTCCTCACGGATGTTCGTGCGACGCACTGGCGTCGAATCGCGCGGGATCACGGGACGAAATCCGGCGGCTGCTTCCCGCTGCTGAAGAACGGAACGGATGCCGCCGGCATCCTTCTGTTCCTTTCGCCGGACGAAGGCACCTTCACGCCTGACCTCATCCAGTTGCTGGGGCGCCTCGCGGAGAACGTCTCCTTTGCGCTCGACAATTTCGCCCGGGCCGAGGAGCGGTCACGGGCCGAGGCGCAGAAGGAGCGCCTGACGCGCATGTTCGCCGCGCTGAGCGCCACCAATGAAGCGATCGTGCGGGCCAAGTCGCGCGCCGAGCTGTTCGAGCTGGTGTGTCAGGCCGCGTCCACCGGCGGCAAGTTCACCTCGACGACCATTGCGCTCGCCAAGGCCGACAGCGACCAGCTCGCGATCGTCGCGGCCGCCGGGCCGTCCGCCGAGACCACGAGGAACGTTCGTCTCTCCATCGACGCCGACCGGCCCGAGGGGCGCGGCATGAGCGGCACCGCGTTCCGCACCCGGCAGCCCTGTGTCAGCAACGACTATGTCAACGATAGCCGCGTGAGCGCCTTCCATGCCGTCCTGCAGGGCGACGGCGCGCGCTCGGGTGCGGCGTTCCCGCTGATCACGCACGGCCAGCCCGTCGGCGTCATGATCTACATGTCGACCGAGCAGGAGACCTTCACGGCCGAATTCGTCGAGCTGTTGCAGCGCCTCGCCGACAACGTCTCCTTCGCGATGGAGAATTTCGATCGCGCCGACGAGAAGAACGAGGCCGACGAGCGGATCGAATACCTCGCCTCGCATGACAGCCTGACCGACTTGCCCAACCGCGAGACCTTCAACGGGCTGTTGCGGGAGGCGATCGACCAAGCTCAGCGCCACGATCACCGTTTCGCGGTGTTGTTCATCGATCTCGACCGCTTCAAGGTCATCAACGATTCGCTCGGCCATGAGGCCGGCGACCTGCTCTTGCTCGAGGTGGGGAACCGGCTGCGCGGTGCGCTGCGGGAAACCGACGTGGTCGCACGCCTCGGCGGCGACGAGTTCGTGGTGATCCTCGACCAGTGCGGTGAGATCGACGACGTCCAGCGCATCGCGACCGGGCTGCTCGTGGCGCTCGCCGAGCCCATGGAGCTGGCCGGCCACGAATGCCACACCACGGCCTCGATCGGCATCGCGATGTATCCGGCCAACGGCTCCGACGTTCAGACGCTGACCAAGAACGCCGACATGGCGATGTATCTCGCCAAGGAAGACGGCAAGAACGGCTATCGCTTCTTCTCCAAGGAGGTGAAGACGCAGTCGATCGAGCGGCTGTCGCTCGAGAGCGCGCTGCGCCGCGCGCTGGAGCGCGAGCAGTTCTCGCTGAACTACCAGCCCAAGGTCGACATGGAGACCGGCCAGATCACCGGCGTGGAAGCGCTGCTGCGCTGGACGCACCCGGAGCTCGGCAGCATCTCGCCGGCGCAGTTCATCCCGCTTGCGGAAGAGACCGGGTTGATCGTGCCGATCGGCCGCTGGGTGGTGAAAGAGGCCTGCGCGCAGGCCATGGCCTGGCAGCGCCGCGGCCTGTTGCCGGTGTCGATGGCGGTCAACCTGTCGCCGCGGCAGTTTGTCGACGAACATCTGCTGCAGGACGTCGACGAGGCGCTGGCGGCCTCCGGCATGTCGCCGGTGCTGCTCCAGCTCGAGGTCACCGAGAGCATGATGATGCGCAATGTCGGGCGCGCGCTGAAGGTGCTCGACGCCATCCAGAGCCGCGGCATCCGCCTCGCCATCGATGATTTCGGCACCGGCTATTCGTCGATGTCGCTGATGAAGCATTTCCCGATCGATACCATCAAGATCGACCGCTCCTTCGTGCGCGACCTGCCGCAGGATTCGGAGGATCAGGCGATCGCGCAGGCGATCATCAGCATGGGCAAGGCGCTCGGCATGACCGTGGTCGCCGAAGGCGTCGAGAACGCCGAGCAGGAGGCGTTCCTGCGCGCCCATGGCTGCGACGAGATGCAGGGCTTCCTCATTTCCAAGCCGCTGCCGGCGCGGCAGATGGCCGATCTGTTGCGGCCGATGGAGCTGCCCGTCGCACCGCCGCTCCAGCCGGAGCAGGACCTCGCTGCGACCGAGGCCGCGGCGTTACGGCTGAAACGCGCTGTCATCTGACGGTTGCGGGTGCAGCTCGCGGACGTTGTCTTGCTTGACGTCCGCTTTGCGCGGAAAGTCATCCGGCCAGGGCTGCGAGGTTTGCTCGGCGAACAGCTCGAGGAGGGCATGCGCGCCTTCGGCAAAGCTTGAGCCGTCGCCGAGGCCCAGCTCGCAACACCACACCTGTCGCATCGGCTCGTGCGCGTCGACCACCGCCATCGCGGGTCCCCACCACCAGGCCGGTGCCGGCGAGCGCTCGTCCTCCGGCACGGCGTGCCATAGGACGAGCTCGTCCATCACGCGCTCGAATTGCAGGCTTGCGGCCTGGTGCATTCGCTCCGTGCTCCCTGGGCCGCGCCTGAAAGCAGGCCGATGCCCGGACTCGATCGTGGCCTTCGCTGTGAAGAACAGGCTCGCGCTATCGGCGGAGCCTCACATGCCGCTTCCATTGGCGGTCATAAGAGCAACATGCGGCGGTCGGGACATGCGCCGCCGCCGGCTGTGATCATCTCTTTAGCCGCTCAGGGGCCCGACCGGCAAGTCGCAATACGGGCCCGTCTAGCGCGTCCTGAGCGGATGCGCCGTCTGGTGCCAGGCCCAGGCAGTCCGGATCACCGTCTTTAGATCGGAATGGCGCGGCACGAAGTTCAGCACGTTTCGCGCGGCGGAGGCATCGGCGACCAGATAGGTGGGATCGCCGGCGCGACGCGGCTTCATGGTGTGCGGGACCTCGCGCCCGGTCTCCTGCCTGATGGCGTTCAGGATCTCGCGGACCGAAAAGCCGGAGCCGGTGCCCAGATTGAAGCTGCCGCCGGCGTGTCCGGTTTCCAGGAGCTTCAGTGCTGCGACATGCGCCGCCGCGAGGTCGGTGACGTGGATGTAGTCGCGGATCGCGGTGCCGTCGGGCGTGTCGTAATCGTCGCCGAACACGGCGAAGTCGACATGGCCCTGGAGCGCCATCATGGCGCGCGGAATGAGATGCGTTTCGTTGTCACGCAACTCGCCGATGCCGCCGGCCGGGTCGGCGCCGCTGGCGTTGAAATAGCGCAGGCAGAACGCGCCGAAGCCATAGGCTGCGCGATAATCGGCGAGCATGCGCTCGATCATCCATTTCGACGCGCCGTAGGGATTGATCGGTGCGCAGGGGAAGTCCTCCGGCAGCTCCTTGGAATCGGCGTTGCCGTAGACGGCGCCGGTCGAGGAGAACACGATGCGCTGGCAGCCCGCGTTGCGCATCGCCTGCAGCAGCGACAGCGTGCCCTGGACGTTGTTGATGTAGTATTTCTGCGGGTCGGTCATGGACTCGCCGACCAGGCTTGCCGCTGCGAAATGCATCACCGCCGTGACCTTGTGGTCGGCGAAGGCGCGCGCCAGCGCGGCGCCGTCGAGCAGGTCGCCCGTCACCAGCGGACCGGCGACGAAGCTGCGATGGCCTGTCGAGAGATTGTCATAAACGACGGGCTGATAGCCGGCGGCAGACAGTGCGCGGCAGGCATGCGAGCCAATATAGCCCGCGCCCCCTGTGACGAGGACGGTCGGTCGGTCGGTCATATCGTCTTCTACTCTTCTCTCAGCGATTGGAAGGCCGTTTGCGGCTGAAGAGAAGATAGAGCGCGCGAGGGTTGGTGGTCAAATAGCGCCAGAGCAGGCGACGCGGCTCGAGCCATGTGCGCCAGGCCCATTCGAGTCCGATCTTCTGCATCCATTGCGGCGCGCGGGACCGGCTGCCCGATAAAAAGTTGAACAAGCCGCCGGATGTCTTGATAACGCCAACATTGGTCAGCAGCGGCGTGTATTCCTCGACGAATGCCTGCTCATTGGGCACGCCGAGCGCGACCCAGAGATAATCCGGGGCGAGCGCGTTGATCTCCTCGACTTTCGCGCGCAGGTCCTCGCCGCGCAGATAGCCGTGGCTGTATCCGACGATCTTGAGCTGCGGATAGAGCTTGCGGACGTTCTCGACCGCCGCGGTGTTCTCGGCCTCGCTGGCGCCGAACATGTAGAAGGTACGGCCGAGCGCTTCGGCCTTGCGTGCAACGACGTGGAACAGGTCCGTCGTCGCGACGCGCTCGGGCAGTGGAAACCAATGTTGTAGCCGCGAGGCCGCGACTAGCGGCTGGCCATCGGCATTGATGAGGTCGGCGCCGCGGAACAGGCGCTCGGTCTCTGCCTCGGTCGAGCAGCGCGCCAGCACCTCGCCATTGGCCGAGGTCAGATGCAGCGGACGGCCGATGCGTTTGCCGGGATCTGTGGCCGCGATCATGAAATCGGCGGTTGCTTCCATGTCGAGCGCGGCCATGCGAAGGCCGCCGACGGTGATCCGCGGCACGTCGGCGGTTGCGGCCCTGCCGTCCAGATTGACGCGGCGCTCAAGCATATTGTCTGCCTCGCTGGCGCGCCTGGGTTGCGGGGGTGAGCTCGTCGAGCACGACGCCGACGAGCTTGCGCTCGGCGCGACCGAGCGTGTTCAGGATTTCTTCCAGGCCGTCGTTGATGTCGAGGCTGGTCGGCAGCACCGCCACCAGCGCGTCGGCGTCGTCGAGCAGCTTGCGGCTGGCCGCACCAAGCGGTGTCACGGGGCCATCGAGGATCACGAGATCGTAGCCGCCGGCGGCGCGCGCCTGCTCGATGGCCTTGCGCATGGCCTCAGTCGCCTTGCCGGCATCGCCGTCGGCGGCCGGCAGCACCGAGATGCCGTTGACTGTCTTGATCTCGCGCGCGGCCTTGCTGCCGATCGAGAGCCAGCCGAGCCGGCTGGGCTCGCTCTTGCCGGGGCGGCTCACCTTGTTCGAGAGCGAGTGTGCCTGATGGTCGGCATCGATCATCAGCACGCGGGCGCCGTCGCGCGCGGCTGCGAGCGCGAAATTCAGCGCGGTCACGCTGCGCCCGGTGGTCTCGCCCGCGCCGACGAGCGCGATGACCGGCATGGCCTTGCCGCCGGCACGCCGGGCCACGGCAGTGCGCATGTCGCGCCAGGCGTTGAGCAGCGTCGTCAGCGGAAAGCCAGGGCGCAGCGTCGGCCAGCCCAGCCGGGTCAGATCGACGCCGCCGCCGGTGGCGAGGATGGCGCCGAGCGTGTGAATGACGTCGGCCTCCTGGAGGCGCGCGATCAGCGGCTTTCCGATCAGCGTATTTTCGTCCATCTCCGGCTGCAGCGATGGCGCGGCCAGCTCCGGTAGAGATTGCGCAACCTCCGGAGCTCGCGGAGCCGGTTGCGGCTGGGCTATCTCCGGTGTCCGCGAAACCTCCGGTGCTCGCGGAGCCCGCGGTGCCGGCGTGCGCTCACGACGGGCCGGTGTGGGCGCTGCCGGCGCGGTCGCACCGGCGGACAGCAGCTCGGCCGCGACGAACCAGCTTGCGGCAGCGAGCGCGCCGAAGATGAAGCCGATCATGGCGAACATGCTCATCGCCGGCGGGAACGAGCGCCGCTGCGGCACGGTGGCTTCGCCGATGACGCGGGCCGCCGAGGTGTTCAGGGTCTCCTGCTCCTCGGTCTCGCGCGAGCGCTTGAGGAAGGACTGATAGACGTCGCGGCTGGCATCGGCCTCGCGTTCGAGCTCGCGCAGGCGCACGGCGGCCTGGCTGAGCTGGACGCTCTGCCGCTTCTGCGCTTCCAGCGCCCGGTTGAGCGAGGCTTCAAAGTCGCGGGCGCGCGTCAGATCGTTCTTGGCCGACTGCGCGAAGCGATCGATCTCTTCGTTGATGGTGCGCTTGAGATCCTCGACCTGCTTCTCGGTCTGGCGCAGCGCCGGATGCCGCGGGCCGAGCTCGCCGGCCTGCTCCGCATATTTCTTGCGGGCGTCGGCATATTGGGCGCGCAGGTTCGCGATGGTCGGCGATTGCAGCGCTTCCGAATTCGCGCCGGCATCGGCAGCGGTGCGCCGGCTCGCCTCGATCTGGTCGAGCCGCGCCTGTGCGTCCATCGTCGCCGCGCGGGCCGCGGAAAGCCGCTGGTTGCTGGCAGAGAGCTGCTGGTCGCTGATCAGCGCGTCCTGGGTGCCGACGAAATTGTTCTGGGCCTTGTAGGTGGCGAGCGCGGTCTCGGCGCTGCGCAGCCGCTCGCGCAGCTCCTTGAGGCGGCCGGAGAGATCGTTGGTGGCGCGTCGCGCGGCCGACGCCTGCGAGTTGCGGGATTCGGCGAGGTAGGCGCTGGTCAGCGTGTTGGCGAGCATCGCCGCCTTCGCCGGATCGGTCGACCAGACCTCGATGTCGACGATGAAGCTCTTCTCGGTCTTGCGGACCGTGATGTGCCTGTTCAGCGCATCGAGCGCCGCGAGCTGCACTTCCTTCGTCTCCGCGGCGGAGGGCGCGCGGGGCTGAAGGCCGATCAGGCCGAGCAGCGACGACATCAGGCTCCTGGCGTCACCGCCGCCGCCGAATTCGGGATCCTTGTCCAGATTGGCCTGCTGGATCACCTGGAGCAGCACGCTGTTCGAGGTAATCAGGCGTGCCTGACTCTCCACCACCATGGCCATGCCGGAGACGTCCTGGGCACGCGGCGTGAGCTCGCGATCGACGAGCTGAAGCTCGCGGGGGTCGACGTAGAGCTGGGCGGTGGCGGTGTAACGGGGCGTCACGCTCTTGCCCACGGTGACGGCAAGCGTCGCACCGAGGAGCGCGGCAGCGGCAATCGCGATCTTCCGCCGCCAGAGCAGATTGACGAGCTCCAGCACGTTGAAGCCGGCTTGAGACTTCTGCTGCGGGGCCTCCGGTCCGGCCCGATCTATCGGCTGGTTGTAGTCAAGCATAGTCCCCAGCTTTCATTCCAACGACCGCGGGCTGAGGGGTTACTCTTCGCTTTACGCCACGCACCCGGGATATAGGTGCCCAATCAACGCAACAGGGAAAATTAACCATACTCATTGAGGGACTATTCACCGAAATGGCAAACAAAGCGTTTAAGCGCACGCCACTCTTCGACGCGTCGCGGTGACGCTGAGGTCCCCCAGGGATTAACGGTTCGTTACCGCGCGCAGCGAGGCCGCCAGGCTTCGCTCGTCCTGCGATGGACCGCGTGCGTGCCATGATTGTCAGCGCTTGCGCAGAATGACGTGGTAATCACCGCGGCGGACGTCGATCCCGCCCGGCAGCACGGCGTTCATCACGGCAGCGGCGGCATCGACCAGAGCGGCGAACAGCGGCTTGCGCCGGCGCATCTCGGGATAGCGCGGACTCTCGACCTCGCGGCGGTAGATCATCTCGAGGCCGTTGGCCGCGGCGAATGCTTCGAGCCGCGGCAGCGTCACCAGCGGATGGAAGAAGGTCGGGAACGGCGGCTCTCCGGGCAGGCCGGCATCCTTGATGCCGCGGATATTCCGGTAGAACCAGACATGAAACCAGTGCGGCGAGTATTTGGTGACGACGCCCGATAGCGAGCGCGGATTGGGTGCGCCGATCAGGATCATTCCGCCGCGCTTGAGCGCGTCGCGGAAATTCAGCAACGCGGCATCGACATGGGGCAGATGCTCGATCACGTTGTAGCAGATCACCAGATCGAAGGTTTCGCGTCCAAAGCTGTAAGTCTGCACGTCGCCGAGGATCGCCTCGTCCGCGTAAGTGTTGTTGCGGACCTGGTCTTCGTCGATGTCGACGACGGTGACCTTGCTGCGGTCGAGCAGCTCCGGTGGCAGAACACTGCACGAGCCGCCGCCGGCCTCGTAGGTCGCGAGCTGGCCCTGCGGCAGCTCGCGGCGCAGCACGTCGTGGACGGCGAGCAGGCTGTCGCGGGCTTCGCCGGGGACCAGATCGTGCAGCGCCTGGGTGCGTGCACTGGCCGCCGGGACTTGGATCGCCGTGGCTGTCGCGAAATCGATCGAGGCTGGCTTGTTCATTTTTTCTGACCGCGCTTGTTCGACTCAAATTTACAGGAAAAATCTCGCATGCCCGAAGAGCAAATCCGGTGCCGCGCCGCTTCACCGGTCGCGGTGCTTACGGTCGGGTTAATGCGGGCAGGCGTTAACTACGGCATTGTCCATGTTGCGCTGGTGTGCGCGCGATGGACTGCGAATTGCACTATCACGTATGCAGAAACTTGCAGGAGAAACGCGCAAAAGCGGTTAAGCGTATGGAGGGCGGGAGATCGGCGGCGTTGCGCCGTCGCGAGCCTCGGGCCAGCCGTTCATTTTGGGACTGATCTGCCCGCGGCGATGTGCCGTCGCAGGACAGCGCCGATGCCTGCGCGATCGACGCAGGGCTTTTTCAATACATATCGGACATCTAGGATGCCATGACGCTGATCCCGACAGACCTTTCCGCCAGCCGGATCTCGGATGCCGTGCGCGATCCCAACCGGGAGATCGCGGCGAGCTCGCGCGTCATCGACCTGTCGGTCGGCATCGTCGTCTGCGTTCCCTGCTTCCGTCGCCCGCACCATCTGCGGCTGACGCTGGACTCGCTCGCGAGCCAGCGCACTCCGCGCTCTTTCGCGGTGGTCATGGTCGAGAACGACGCGGTGGGGCGCGAAAGCACGCCGGTTGCCGCAGAGTATCTGGCCGATGGCCGGCTCCAGGGCGTTTGCCTGGTCGAGAAGCGGCAGGGCAATTGCCAGGCGATCAACGCCGCCTTCGAGACGGCGCAGGCGCTGTTTCCCGCCGCGACCCGCTTTCTGATGATCGACGACGACGAGATCGCCTCGCCCGACTGGCTCGAGCTGATGGTTCGCACCGCGGAGGCGACCGGCGCCGACGTGGTCGGCGGGCCGGTGCTGCCGGTCTTCGACGATGACAGCAAGCCGTGGCTGGCACGTCATCCCGCCTTCTGCCCCGCCTATGATTACAGCGGCGCGGTGCCGCTGATCTATGGCTGTGGCAACTGCCTGATCACGCGCGCGGCGTTCGAGCGGTTCGATCGTCCCGCCTTCGACCTGCGCTTCAATTTCCTCGGCGGCGGCGACTGCGATTTCTTCGTGCGGTGCCGCGATGCCGGCATGATCTTCCACTGGACGGCAGAGGCGGTCATCACCGAGACCGTACCGCAAAGCCGCACCAGCCTCGGCTGGATCGCCAAGCGCGGCCTGCGTATTGGCGCTATCAATTATCGCGTGCAGTACAAGGCCGCACCAAGCGCGGGCGCGCGGGCGCGGGTGTTCGCGCAGATGCTCGGACGGCTGCCGCTGTCGCTGGTGCGTTCCGCCCGTCTTCTCGCGACATCGAAGGCCGTCGTCGCCATGCATCCCGCGCTGGTCGCGCTTGGCTCCATGCTCGCGGCGTTCGGCTTCGCACCGAAGCCTTATGAAGCGTCGAAAATCGTATCTTGACGCGGGTCAGATGCCCAAACGGGCGAGGGCGACCCTGACCGCGGCGCGCGGCAGCGCTTTGAGCGAGCGTCGGCCGACCATCCCGAGATAAGCCAAGGCGTCGCGATATCGGCCGAAGCGGACGGCCTGCATCGCCGAATAGGTGACGAGATGGACCTCGGCGGCCTGGCGCAGCCCGGCCGCCGTGCCCTCGGGCAGTCTCGCCAGGATCAGCCCATCGTCGAACACCCGCGCGATCGCGGGGAAGAAGTCCTTCGGCGTCCGCACGGCCGCATTCATGGTGTTGGCGGTGTGCAGGCGATAGTCGAGCAGGAGCTTTGGTGCGAACTCGAACTCGCCGATAGCGGCGAGGCGGCACCAGCAATGCCAGTCCTCGCAATATCTGAGGGACGTGTCGAAGCCGCCGATGGCGCGGAAGGCCTCCGCACGTGCGAGCGCGATGCCGCCATTGACGATGAAGTTGCCGCTGGCGAGCCGCGCCAGCACGTCGCCGGACGGCTTGCGGCGTCCTTTCAGCAGGCCACGCCGGCCGATCTGCCGTCCCTCGCTGTCGATCGTGTTGTAGTCGCCGTAGACGAGAACCGCGCGTGGAGCGGCGCGGGCCGCCGCCAGCAGTGCCGCCACCGCGCCAGGGCGCAGGCGGTCGTCGGCATCGAGGAAGAGCAGCCATTCGCCGCTCGCATATCGTGCGCCGAGATTGCGCGCGGCGGATACGCCGGCGGAGCCGTTGGTCATCAGGCGCAGCCGCGGATCACGAATGGCGCGGACGATGGCCGTGGTGGTGTCGCTCGAGCCGTCGTCGACGACGATCACTTCACTGATCTCGCCTTGCGCCAGTGCGCTGGCGAGGGTTTCGCCGATATAGGCTGCAACGTTCTTGGCGGGAATGACGACGGACACCGACGTGGTCGAGCCGGCCGGCAGCGGGAGACGCGGCGCCGGAACGACGCGCGAGGTAGCCGGCAAATCGAGAACATCTTCGGCGGTGATCAGAGCCACGGCTCGCCTTTAAGGATTTGTTAACCAGGGCGCATCTGCCGACTGGCATTGCGATCAATCGCAACATTGGCCCGCCGCGAATGATACTCGCATTACGACCAAATCGTTGTCGCGAAGGTCTGCACGCCGCTGGTTTCGTCAATTAGCGTTAAGCCGCGGGCATTAAGCCTGTCGCAAATTTGGAAGAGTGCGACAGCCGGTCCCATGCGAGAATGCGGACCTGTTTGCCGCGGATGGATCTAGTGCCCGCAAAGACGTTCGAACAAGACCCCGATGCCATCGTCCTCAACCTCTTCTACGAGGACAAGGACGATCGCTGGTTTCCCGGCGACCGGCATCTGCGGCGCATGGCGCGCCGGATGCTGCTCGGCGAGCCGCGCATGAGCGGGCAGCTTCGCGTGTTCCTCAATCTCTGCGCAGGGCTCGACCGGCTCGGCATCCGCTACCGCGTCAACGATTACGGCTACATCGCGCAGCATCCCGACGAGCTTGCGTGCATCATCGGCCGCACTTTCCTGCTCGACAAGTTCGCGTGGAAGAATCCGATCCTGCTCGGCGTCGCCGCCCACAATCATCCGCTGGACGATCCTGATCTGTTCAAGCGGCTGCCGGTGAAGAAGGTCGTGGTGCCAGGCCCTTGGTATGTCGACATGTACCGGCCGTATTGGCCCGACACCGAGGCGTGGCCGATCGGCATCGACACGGATCTCTGGGCACCGTCGGCGCCGTCGCAAAAGACCGTCGACGTCCTGATCTACGACAAGGTCCATTGGGACCGCGAGCGTTATGCGCCGGAGTTGATCGAGCCGGTCCGCGCCCGCCTTCTCAAGGAAGGACGCTCGTTCACGGAATTGCGCTACGGCAGCTACAAGGAAGAAGACTATCAGGCCGCGCTGGCGCGCTCGCGCGCGATGATCTTCCTGTGCCAGAACGAGAGCCAGGGCATCGCCTATCAGCAGGCTCTGTCCTGCGGCGTGCCGGTGTTCGCCTGGGATCCCGGCGGCCCGTGGCGCGACCCGGATTATTATCCGCACCGCGTCCAGTTCGCGCCGGTGTCGTCGGTGCCGTATTGGGACGACCGCTGCGGTGCCAAGTTCATCGACACCGCAGGGTTCGAGGCGGGCTGGGACAGTTTCTGGGCCGGGTGCACGGCTGATGCGTTCGATCCGCGCGGCTTCGTGCTCGACAATCTCACGCTGGAGCAGCGCGCGCTGCAATATTACGAGATCGCGCACAGCATCGTGCGCCCGCAGGCGGCAACGCAGGCCTCGGGCCTATTGGTTGACGGATGCTTAACAAGGATGGGCTAGACCCAAAGCTTCCCCGGCTTCACCACCTGCCTTGAGCCATGGAACGAAGCATGGATCGCAGCGCCGCTGACATGACCGACGTCGAGACCCGAACGCTGGGCCACATGCTGCACGATGGGCTCGCGGGGCTGAATGCCGCGCAGGCGGCGCGCTGCCTCGTCGCGGTCGCGGCGCTGCTGCTGGTGCTCGTCACGCTCGATCCGTTTCCTGACCTTCGCAACGAGGACGTGACCACTGTCGTCGGCGGGCGCATGGCGCTCACCTATATCTCCTGGGGTCTGCTGGCTGCGGTCGCGATGTTGTTCGTCGCCGCCACCGATGCACCCGCGCTGAAGAGCCTGGTGACGCCGCTGCATCTTTGCCTCGTCGGCTGGCTGTTGATCAACATCGTCTTCTCCGAGAGCCGCGGCGTTTCGATCCAGCGCTTCGTGCTGGCGGTCAGCGTGACGTCGCTCGCCATGCTGTTGCCATTGCTGCCGCCGACGCAGCGGACGTTCAACCTGTGCCTTGGCGGCGCCGCGCTCGTGCTGCTGGTGCTGTGCTATCTCGGCGTCTTCCTCGCGCCGCAATATTCGATGCACACCGCGCTCGACCTCACCGAGCCGCAGCTTGCCGGCGACTGGCGCGGCAGCTTCGGCCACAAGAACATCGCTTCGCCCGTGATGACCATCCTGGTCTATGTCGGAATTTACCTGTCCGCCGTCGGCTCGTTCGTGATGGGACCGGCGATCGCGGCGCTGGCCGGCATCTTCCTGATCTTCACCGGCGGAAAGACATCGACGGTGCTGTGCCTTGCGATCTACGCGCTCGCCTCGCTGGTCTATGTCACGCCAGGCCTGTGGCTGAAGCGGGTCATCTGCTTCGTGCCGTTGATCGTGATGAACCTGCTGACGGTCGGCAGCGTCCTGAACCCGGCGCTCGGGGCGCTGACGCGGCTGCTTCCCCTCGATCCCACCTTCACCGGCCGGTCCGCCATCTGGGAGTTCGCGCTCGCGGCTGTCGCCGAGAAGCCGATCATCGGTCACGGCTATGCGGCGTTCTGGGACGACGTGACCGCGCGGCAGACCGCTCAGGGATCGGAATGGGCGACGTCCGCCGCGCATAGCCACAACAGTTATCTCGACCTCGCGATCACCATCGGCCTGCCGGGGCTGCTGCTCGTGATCCTCGTCTTCGTGCTCGCCCCCCTCGGGAATTTCCAGTCGGCCCAGGCTCACAGCCGTAGCCGCGCGCTGGCAAAACTGTTCCTCACCGTGTGGCTGTTCGGCTTGTATTACGGGGCCACCGAGACCTTCCTGCTCGAACGGCAGAACCCGATCTGGTTCATGTTCGCGCTTGCAGTGGCTGGCCTGCATTTCCTTGCCAGGTTCCAATGCGTCGAACAGACGGAACCGGAGCGCTGACAGCTTGTCGCAGCCGGAGCGATAGTGATGTTGGCTTAACGATAAGCCGCTACGTCACTTGTGGTCTGCGACAAACATAATCTATCTGGAAACATTCAGTAATCGCATGTCCCGCGGATGACGTTTCTCAGCGTCGAGCAATCAGATGGTCTTGTGTCCAGCACGTCGGGAATCGCTGTCGATTTCGTGCGTGACTGGCGGCAGGCCGCATCGCGCCTGAGCGCGGGGCATCGCACCGCGTTCCAGCACGGTTACTGGCTCGGCGCATGGTACGAGGCGTTCCACGACTCTGCACCGCTGATCGCGTTGATCTCCGATGCCGCGACCGGCAAGGACATCGCGGTGGTGCCGATGATCAGCCACATCAGGCGCGGCATCCGCATCGTCGAATTCGCCGACCTCGGCGTCTCCGACAACAACGCGCCGATCCTGGCGCTCGATGCCGCATTGGACACGGCGGCGACGGATGCGATCGGCAGGGCACTGGTCGACGCGGTGCGCGCCTTGCCCGACCGCTTCGATCTGCTGCGGCTGAAGAAGATGCCGGCCCATGTCGGCGGCAAGCCGAACCCGCTGGTGTCGCTTGGACGGATCGGATCCTGCTCGCTCAACGGCAATCTCGTGCTGACGGGCGACGACTATGAGGCCTATCGGGCCTCGATCAAGCGCATGCAGATGCCGCGCTGCTGGCGGGTCTTCAGCCGTCATGCCGGCGCGCGGTTCGAGATCGCCACGGATGTCGCGCGTGCGCGCGAGCTGCTGGACGTGATGGATGTCCAGCAGCAGGCCCGCATGCGAAAGCTCGGCTCGCGCTTCGTCCTCAACGACGACGCTCATGCCCGATTCTATCGCGAGGTCGCCCGCCAGGGTATCGCGGAGGGCTATGCCGTCATCTCGGCGCTGGTCTGCGACGAGGCCGTCGTCGCGACCACGTTCGGCGTCAGGTCTGGTGCGAACTATTTCCTTCTGCGCATCAGCCACGCCGGCGAGTCATGGTCGAGCTGCTCGCCGGGGCTGCTCGTCACCGAGCGTACCATGGCGGAGCTGCATGCAGAGGGCGTCCGCCGTTTCGATCTCAGCATCGGCAACCAGGACTACAAGCGCCGCTTCGGCGCCGAGAAGGTCGCATTGACCGACGTCAGCATCGCGCTGTCCTGGCGCGGCGCTCCCTATGCATGGCGCGACCATGCCGCGCAGAACCTGCGTCGCTATCCCAGGCTCGCCGCCGTCGCCAGCCGGGCGATACGCAAGATGCGGTGACGGAGGCCGTCCGTACCTGCGTCATCGCACTGACACAAACGCGCGACGGCGCTGTGCTTCCGGTTCTCGCGGACGTTGTGCTATCGTCGCCTTCACTTTTCGGAGGCGACATGGAAGATCGTTCGGCAAAATATCGCGCATTCTATGCGCAGTTGATCTGCGCTGCGGCCAAGACGACGGATCCCCGTATCGAGCGGGCCTTTCGCACGGTCAGGCGCGAACCCTTCGCCGGACCCGGACCGTGGTCGATCTCCGTCGGTGGCCATCCCTATGTCGTGACGCCCGACGATGATCCCGCCTTCCTCTATCAGAACACGCTTCTGGCGCTGGAGCCGGCGCGCGGCCTCAATATCGGGATGCCCGGCGCGCACGCCTATTGGCTCAGCGGCTGCGGCGTGCGGGAAGGCGAGACGGTGATCCAGATCGGTGCCGGCAGCGGCTACTACACGGCCATTCTCGCCGAGCTCACGGGACCTTCGGGCCGTGTCCATGCCTATGAGATCGACGAACGCCTGGCGGCACTCGCGCGCGAAAATCTGAAGGACATCCCGCATGTCGAGCTGGAAGATCGCTCGGGCATCGCGTCCGATTTACCGGCCGCGGATGTGATCTATGTCTGTGCGGGCGCGGCACAGCCGGCCACGCAATGGCTCGATGCGCTACGGCCCGGCGGCCGGCTGGTGTTCCCGTTGGCGCCGGAGGGCATGCTCGGTGGCATGTTGATGATCACGCGCCCGGAGGAGGGCGCGGTCTGGCCGGCGAAATTCCTGAGTCGGGCCCAATTCATCGGCTGCGCGGGACTGCAGGACGCGGATGCCGGTCGGCGATTGTCCGAGGCCTTCGCCAAAGGATGGGAGAGCGTGCAGTCGCTGCGCAGAGGCGGCGCTGCGGACGAGACGTGCTGGTTTGCTGGTGAGGGCTGGTGGCTTTCGACCGGTGCGGCACCCGTTCCGACGGTTCCAATCAAGCCCCACGCCGACCTCACGCAGGCGTGACGGATCGCTCACGCCTTACGATTTCGTGCACCCGGCGCATTGCAGCCGGCCGCGTGAGGCGCGGAACAGGCTGCGGCAATACCATCGCCGCGCCAATGCCTGCGCAGGCCTGCGGATCATCTGCGCGATCAACAAGAGTTCGAAAGCCATTCGTATCGCTTTTGGTCAAATATCCTGACCACGTAGATGGGGCGGCATTCCCGAATGAGAACGCCGCCCCCGTCGCATCAGCCATGCAGTCGTTCGTACGCAAAGCCTAACTGCGCTCAGCCGTGAAGTTTAGCCATGAAGTTTCTTGGCGGTCTCCGCGATCTGGCGGCCCTGGTAGCGCGCGCCGGCGAGCTCGTTGGCGCTGGGCTGGCGGCTGCCGTCGCCGCCGGTAATCGTGGTGGCGCCGTAGGGGGCGCCGCCGGTGACTTCGTCGAGCTTCATCTGGCCGGCGAAGCCGTAATTCATGCCGACCACGACCATGCCGAAATGCAGCAAATTGGTGATGATCGAGAACAGCGTCGTCTCCTGGCCGCCATGCTGGGTCGCGCTCGCGGTGAAGGCGCCACCGACCTTGCCGTGCAGCGCGCCCTTGGCCCAGAGCCCGCCGGCCTGGTCCAAAAAGTTTGCCATCTGCGAGGCCATGCGGCCGAAGCGAGTGCCGGTGCCGACGATGATCGCGTCGTAATTGGCGAGGTCCTCGATCTTGGCGACGGCGGCTGCCTGATCGACCTTGTAATAGGACGCTTTGGCGACTTCGGCCGGCACCAGCTCGGGCACGCGCTTGATGTCGACGGTGGCGCCGGCCTCGCGCGCGCCTTCGGCGACGGCGTTGGCCATCGCTTCGATGTGGCCATAGGCGGAATAATAGAGGACGAGAACTTTGGTCATGGTGGTCTCCGTAGGGATATCGTGATGGGGTGAGTCGTCTGGTTCGCTGTCGTTGCGAATGAGATGGGAGCCCGGCCTGAGGCCGGGCATCACGAGTCGGTGTGGGCGCGTCGCTTACGCGGCGTCGACGAGCACGAGCTCGGTGTCTTCGAGTGCCGTGATCTTCAGCCTGGCCTCGTCGCGGATCGCGGCGCCGTCGCGGGCATTGACGCGCACGCCGTTGATCTCGAGGGAACCTGCCGCGGGCACGAGGTACAGATGCCGCGACTTCTGCGGTTCGTATTCCGCGCTCTCACCGGCCTTCAGCGTGGTGGCCAGCACCCGTGCATCGGCGCGGATCGGCAGCGCGTCGGTGTCACCCTCGATGCCGCTCGCAATCGTCACGAGCTTGCCGGAGCGGTCCGCCTTCGGGAACGGCTTCGAGCCCCAGGTCGGTTGTCCGCCGCGCGCCGTCGGCTCGATCCAGATCTGGAAGATGCGCGTTTGCGTCGGCTCCAGATTGTATTCAGAGTGGCGGATGCCGCTGCCGGCGCTCATCACCTGAACGTCGCCCGCTTCGGTGCGGCCCTCGTTGCCGAGGCTGTCCTGATGGGTGATCGCGCCCTCGCGCACATAGGTGATGATTTCCATGTTGGCGTGAGGATGGGCGGGAAAGCCGGTGTTCGGCGCGATCTCGTCGTCGTTCCACACCCGCAAGGCGCCGTGACCCATGTTGTTTGGATCGTAGTGACTCGCGAAGGAGAAATGGTGCTTGGCCTTGAGCCAGCCGTGATCGGCGCCGCCGAGCTTTGCGAAAGGTCTGAGTTCGATCATCTGCGTAATTCCTTTGTGTGATCCCTTGGGCTGAACGGCTGGCGCCTGGATCAGGCGCCGAACCCGCCGTCGACGTTGAGCACCGTGCCAGTGACGAAGGAGGCTTCCGGGCTTGCGAGGAACACGACGCCGGCGGCGACTTCCTCGGGGCGGCCGAAGCGCTGCAGCGCGTGCTGCTTGCGCTGCGTCTCGGCGAACTCGCCGCCATCCTTCGGGTTCATGTCGGTGTCGATCGAGCCGGGCTGCACCACGTTCACGGTGATGCCGCGCGGGCCGAGGTCGCGTGCCGCGCCCTTGGTGTAGCCGACGACGGCCGCCTTGGTGGCGACGTAGTCGGCAAGCCCCGGGAACGAGGCGCGGTCGGCGAGCATGGAGCCGACGGTGACGATGCGGCCGCCTTCGCCCATCAATTGCGAAGCAGCGCGGATCGCCGCGATCACGCCGTGCACGTTGATGGAATCCTGCCGCTCGAGTGCGGCCGTGTCAGCCTTCGCATCGTCGATCGCGCCGCCGGCGGCAACGCCGGCATTGTTGACGAGGATGTCGAGATGGCCGAATTCCCTGGCGACGTCGTTGACGAGCTGTGTCACGTCCTTGGCCGAGGCCTGGTCGGCCTTGAAAGCGCGGGCCTTGACGCCGCGGGCCTTCAGTTCGGTGACGACCGCTTCGGCCTTTTCGGGCGAGGCGACGTAGCTGATGGCGACATCCGCGCCTTCATCGGCGAGAGCGCGAGCCGAGGCCGCGCCGATGCCGCGCGAGCCGCCGGTGACGAGGGCAACCTTGCCTGAGAGCTTCTTGGTCATTGGATTTCTCCATTCCTGAATGTCTGATGACCCTTGGATAAACCTCCGCCTGTGGTATAGAAATAGAAACTGTCGAAACACATTGTTTCCTAAAATACCCCGATTGGACCGGCGCACATGGCAAAACTCCCCGATTTCGAGGCGCTCGCGATTTTCGCAAAAGTCGTGGAGTTACGGTCGTTTGCGGGGGCCGCGAGCGAGCTCGCGATGTCCAAGGCAACGGTGTCGAAGGCGGTCACGCGGCTGGAGGAACGGCTTGGTGCCCGGCTGTTCAACCGCACCTCGCGGCGGCTGGCGCTGACCGACGCCGGGCACAAGCTCGCCGAACGCGCCACGCGCCTGCTCGTCGACGGCGAGGCGGCCGAGAACGAGGCGCTGGCGCAATCGGTGGCGCCGCGCGGCCTGGTCCGGCTCGCCGTGCCCATGACGTTCGGGATCAAGGCGGTGGCGCCGCTGCTGCCGGAGTTCTTCGAAACCTATCCGGAGGTCTCGGTCGATCTGCATCTGAGCGATGCGACCATCGATCTGATCGGCGAGGGTTTTGACATGGCGGTGCGGATCGCGCGGCTGCCGGACTCTTCGCTGATCGCCCGGCGGCTCTTCACCATGCCGCGCTTCACCGTGGCCGCGCCGTCCTACCTCAAGAAACATGGCCGGCCGACGCATCCGATGCATCTCGCCGAACACAAATGCTTCAGTTACGCCTATCTCTCCACGCCCAATGTCTGGAACTACACCAATTCGGCAGGCGAGCAGGCCAGCGTCCGTCCGGGCGGACAGCTTCGCGTCAACAACGGTGAAGCGGTGATGCCGGCGCTGATCGCCGGTCTCGGCATCGCCGAGCTGCCCGAGTTCATCGTCGGCGAGGCGATTTCGTCCGGCGAGGTCGAGGTGATCCTGAAAGACTGGAAGCAGGCCGAAGGCGCCGTCCATCTGGTGACGCCACCCGGCGGCCCGCGCCCCGCGCGCGTCGAGGCGCTCGGCGATTTTCTCGCAGCGAAGCTGCCGGGCACGTGCAAGCGGCGGCCGAAGAAGGGCGGGAAGACGTTATAGCTATCGTTCGTGGGCACGGCGCTTCGCGCCTTGTCCCACCCTACAAGATCTCGCTAGTCTATCGTCCGCGCAAGCTATCGTAGGGTGGGCAAAGCGAAGCGTGCCCACGACTTTGCCTGAGGGAGCGCAAGTGTCTCGATATCGGCGCGCACAGGGCAGCACGTTCTTCTTCACGGTCGTGCTCGCCGACCGTTCCAGCACTCTCCTCGTTGACCAAGTTGATCGCCTGAGGCGAATTTATCGGACCGTCCAGCAGCGCCGCCCGTTCGAGACGGTCGCTATTTGTATCCTGCCCGACCATCTCCATGCCGTTTGGTCGCTTCCGGACCAAGACGTCGATTTTTCGTCGCGCTGGAATCTGATTAAGGGCGGCTTTTCGCGGGGTTTAGAGCGGCAAGAGTGCTCCGCAAGTAAGCTGCTCAAGCGCGAGAAAGGCATTTGGCAGCGCCGCTATTGGGAGCACGCCATTCGCGACGACTCCGATTTGGAGCGCCACGTCGATTACATCCACTTCAATCCAGTGAAGCATGGCCTCGTCACGCGTGTGCGCGATTGGTCCCTCAGCAGCTTCCATCGCTACGTCGACCAAGGCACTCTCCCCGTGGATTGGGGAGGGGATATGCGGGATATCGCGGGACAGTTCGGAGAATGATGGTGGGCACGGCGCGCGAAGAGCGCGCTTTTGCCCACCCTACGAGATCTCGCTCGTCGATCCCTCCCGAACTACTCTCGTAGGGTGGGCAAAGCGAAGCGTGCCCACCACTTCTCACTACGACACCTTCACGCCGTCGATCGCGACAATGCGCAAGGCTGGCTTCAGCGTTCCCTCCAGCTGCGTCTTCAATTCGTGAACGCGTGGGTCGGTCGAGCGTGCCGCGCAGGCGGCGTATTGATGGACCGATTGCGCCAGCGCGCGCCGCGCTTCCGGCGTTCGCGTCAATTCGGGCTTTGAAAGCCGGATGACGATCGCTGCGAGATTCACCAGCATCTCGTCCAGGGCGACGTCGATGGTCGCAAGATTCCGCATCACTCACTCCTTCAGGAGGGCAACAGCGGGTTCACGGATGCGTTCCTGACGGGGCCGGACATGGTCAATGCTTCGTTAATGCCTTGTTCTTGCCGCGCGGCACGCTAGGCTGGCGAAACAAAAGAAAATCGGGGGGTAGGGGACCATGATGGATCGACGCGATCTCTTGCGTGCCGCTGCGGCATTGCCGCTGTTGCGGGCTGCATTGCCTGACAAGGCCTTCGCGCAAGCCTATCCGGTGCGCAACATCACCATGATCGTGCCGTTTCCGGCGGGCGGTCAGGCCGATCTCGCAGCGCGCCCGGTCGCGATGGCGCTGGAGCGGATCCTCGGCAAGCCCGTCATCGTCGACAACCGCGCCGGCGGCGGCGGCGGATCGGTCGGCAATGCCGCGGCGGCGCGCGCAGAGCCCGACGGCTACACGCTGCTGATGACGCTGTCCTCGCTCGCGGTGCTCCCCGAGGCCGACCGTCTGTTCGACCGACCCGTCGCCTACGAGGTCTCGCAGTTCATGCCGATCGCGCGCGTGCTGGCCGATCCCACGCTGCTCGCGGTGCCGGCCTCGGCGCCGTGGAAGACGGCGCAGGATTTCGTCGAGGACGCGAAGAGGCGGCCGGGCCAGATCACTTATGGCTCGTCCGGTCCTTACGGGACGCTGCATGTCGCGATGGAGATGTTCGCGAGCAGCGCCGACATCAAATTGCTGCATGTTCCGTTCCGCGGCGCAGGCCCGGCACTGACCGCGCTGCTCAGCGGCACCGTGCAGGCGATAGCAGCCGCGCCCGGCACGCTGAAGCCGCAGGTCGACGACGGCAAGCTGCGCGTGCTCGGCAATTGCGGCGCGCAGCGCATCGCGAGCTTCCCCGACGTTCCGACCTTCCAGGAGCTCGGCTACAAGGACGTCGAGATGTACATCTGGGCCGGGCTCTTTGCACAGAGTGCTCTTCCTGCGCCGGTCGCGAGCCGCCTGCGCGAAGCGATGGCGCAGGTGATGACGAGCCCGGATGTGCTCAGGAGCTTCGAGGCCTCGGGCAGTCTGGTTGCCTATCAGGACGCGCCGGCATTCTCGCAATTCGTGGCGACGGACAGCGCGCGGCTGATCGCGGCGGTGAAGAAGATCGGCCGGGTGGAATAGGTTCCCGCCGCACCTTCACATTTTTTTGTTGGTTCAGAACCTGACCGCGTCTCATTGATTGAAGACAAATCAAGGGAATCGAGAAGGATCGGGACATGCGAACAGAGCGAATTGCGTTGGGTCTGGCGCTTGCGGTCAGCGGCATCGTCGCGCAGGGCGCGGCGTCAGCCCAGGAATATCGCGGCACAATGGAACAGCAGATGGCGTGCACGCCGGATGTCTGGCGCCTTTGCAGCGACCAGATTCCGGATACGAACCGCATCGTGGCCTGCCTGCAGCAGAACACGCCGCAGCTTTCGAGCGCATGCCGGGCGGTGTTCCAGTCGAACAACCAGGCTCAGCCGCAACAGCCGGTCCCGCGCGGCCGGGCTGCGCCGTCGCCGCGCTACAACAATGCGCCGCCGCCTGTCGCCGCGCCACCACCGCCGCGTCCCTATTATGATGATGACAACGACTAGGGCGTAATCGGGAAAAATGTGATGCGATTGTCCGAAAAGATCGTGCTCAAGCCATAGCCTGAAACGCGATGACGATTCATCGCGAATTCATTGCACCTTGGGCGCGCAGATGCGGTCGCGACCGCCTCACTCCCGACTCGTTCGGCGCTCGCCCTTGCTGTCCGAGTCCGGTCGATGCCCGAGCGCTGTCCGCAAGATGACACCGAAGAGTATTGCTGCGACTGGCCAATGGAACCAGATCTTGTGCATGCCGGTGAAAATGTTGATCAGAATCAGAAAGCCCGAAACCGTGAGGGCCGCGGCAACCGGGCGGGGCAGCTTCGCCAGCCAATCCGAGACGAAGCCGATCCAATTGGATGGCTCGCGCCTGCTGTCAATCCATCGAGCGCCAGTTTCCGAATCTGCAACTGCTCGCCCCCGGGGAGTGAAGCTTTCGTCAACCGGGACGCTCCGTGGCCCAGCGCTTTGGCCGCTCATGGCCACGCGATAGCTGGTCATGGGAGCAACGTTCTTCATTGGTCGCTGGCCGAGACAGTCGAAGCCAACGGACAATTTGTTGTGCACCTGATCGTAGACTGAACTTGAGATCACGACGCCGCCGGGTTCGGCGAGCTCTTGCAGCCGCGACGCGATATTGACCCCGTCGCCATAGATGTCGGACCCGTCCACCATCACGTCGCCGAGGTTGATGCCGATGCGAAACCGCATCGGGTGGGCGTGCGGTGCGTCCGAATCCTGGTTGGAAATTTCCTGCTGAATTTCGACCGCGCATTGCACGGCCTCGACGACGCTGGCGAACTCGGCGATCACGGCATCGCCCCAAGTATTCACGATCCGGCCGTCATGGCGCTCCACCAGTCCCGCAAAGGCAGCGCGGTAGCGGCGCAGCGTCTCCAGCGTTCCGGTCTCGTCTGCTCCCATGAGGCGAGAATAGCCCTGCACGTCAGCGCACAGGACGGTGGTCAATCGTCGTTTCACCTTGTCGTCGGCCATGGTCCATATGCTAGCCTTCCTGACCGGCAATTGCATCAGGCATCGCATCTGGCCCCATCGCGGCTCAACGACCGGTTGTCCAGTCCCGAACCCGTCATAACGGTGCAACGAATTGCGGCCAGCCAGGTGCCAAAACCGACCTGGCGTGAGGTCACCCTCGGCGCCGTGGTTTATGAGTGCAGGCCGGAGCCGCCTTAAGGCCTGCGCTCGCAGACATCGACCCATTCGGCCGCGGTGAGCTCCGCCATCCGCTCGGGCGTGATGCGCACCGCGCTGTGGGTCGACCCTGCGGCCGGCACCACCACGTCGAACGCCTTCAGCGACACATCGCAATAGATCGGCAGCGGCGACTTCAGTCCGAACGGGCAGACGCCGCCGACCTCGTGGCCGGTGATCTCGGCGACCTCTTCCAGCCCCAGCATCTTCGGCTTGCCGCCGAACGCAGCCTTGACCTTCTTGTTGTCCATGCGCGAGGTGCCGGCGGCAACGATCAGGATCACACGCTCGCCGATGCGCAACGACAGGGTCTTGGCGATCCGGCCGGGCTCGACGCCATAGGCTTCGGCCGCCAGCGGCACCGTGGCCGAGCTGATCGGGGATTCGATGACGGAGATGTCGGGGGCTTTCTCGGCGAAGAAGGCGCGAACGGATTGAAGGCTCATTCCAGTCAGCTCATTCCAGACTTATGTGCGGGTGGCGATGCTTAGGCGATCGTTGGCAGCTCCGAGAGCGCGCGGACACGATGATCCGGCGCGAACCCAAGCTCGTCCATCTGGGTCCGGATCGCCTTGAACATCGTCAGCGGTGCCACGAGTTCGTTCTCGACGCAAGCCAGCGCCATCGCCTCGGGCGTCACGCGTTCGATCCAGGCGACGTTCAGCCCGAACGACTTCGCGCCCGCGACGTCCCAGGGGTTGGACGAGACGAACAGAACCTCACCCGGCCTGGTGCCGAACGCCTCGCCGATCAGCGTGTAGGCCTCTGGAGATGGCTTGAAGACCTTCTTCGCATCCACGCTGATGGTGGCATCGAGCAGACGGTCGAGCCCGGAATTGCGCACGAGCGCATTCAGCATGTCCGGACTGCCATTCGAGAGGATGGCGAGTTTTCGCGGCTTCAGCGCCGCAAGCGCGGCGGCTGCATCCGGATAGAGATCGAGATGCAGATATTTCTCGATCACCCGCTCGAACGCTTCGCCTTCATAGGAGAGGCCGAGCAGGCGCAGCGTATAGGCGAGCGAGTCGCGCGTGACGGCGGCAAAATCCTGGTAGCGCTGCATCAGCGAGCGCAACCAGGTGTATTCGAGCTGCTTGATCCGCCAGATTTGCGTGATGATCTCGCCATAGCCCGGAAATGCATCCTCGGTGATCTCCGCGACCGACTGGATGTCGTACAGCGTTCCGTAAGCGTCGAAGACGACGGCCTTGATGCTCATGGCTCGCTCCTCCGGGGTCAAGGTCGATGCTTCTTGATAGGTGGGGAGGTCGCCAGCTCAGTGCAACCTCAATGAAGGAGCACATCAGGAGCAGACTACAGTTCAAGACGGCGGGGATGATGGGGACGCCTCAGTTCAGCGTCTACAACACGAGCAGGGCCGCGATCCGCAATTTGGTGCTCAGAGTGTGAGGGCTTCGGTCAGCCGAAGCCCTCGATGAATCCCGCCTAGATCCCCAGAATCTTTCGCGCGTTGGCCTTCAGCACCTTCGGCCGGATCTCGTCGCGGATCTCGATCTTGGCGAAGTCCGACAGCCAGCGGTCCGGCGTGATCACCGGCCAGTCCGAGCCGAACAGCATCTTGTCCTGAAGGATCGAGTTGATGTAGCGCACCAGGATCGGCGGGAAATACTTTGGCGACCAGCCCGAGAGGTCGATGTAGACGTTGGGCTTGTGGGTTGCGACCGACAGCGCTTCCTCCTGCCAGGGGAAGGAGGGGTGGGCGAGGATGATCTTGAGGTCGGGGAAATCCGCGGCCACGTCGTCCATGTACATCGGGTTGGAATATTTCAGCCGCATGCCCATGCCGCCGGGCATGCCCGAGCCGACGCCGGTCTGGCCGGTGTGAAACAACGCGATCGCGCCGCCATTGTTGATCTCTTCGTAGAGCGGATAGGCCATGCGGTCGTTGGCGTAGAAGCCCTGCATGGTCGGATGGAATTTGAAGCCGCGCACGCCGTATTCCTCGATCAGCTTGCGCGCCTCGCGCACGCCGAGCTTGCCCTTGTGCGGGTCGATCGAGACGAAGGGGATGAGGACGTCGAGATGGTCGGAGGCAATCTCCAGCATCTCCTCATTTTTATAGCGGCGAAAGCCGGTCTCGCGCTCGGCATCGACGGGGAAAATCACCGCGGCGATATTCTTGGAGCGGTAGTAGGCCGCGGTCTCCGGCACGGTCGGCGGATGCTTGTGCGGCGACTTGAAATAGTCCGCCATCTGCGCCTGGAAATCGTCATAGCCGTCGTCGGGATGGGTGCCGCAGGGCTCCTCGGCGTGGGTGTGGATGTCGATGGCGACGACGTCGTCGATGTTGGGCAGCTTCAGCTTCGGCATTGGTTTCCTCCCGACGGGTTGCCGAATTGATTATATGATATAACGAATTTGGCAAGGCGCGTTGTCGGGAGCGAAGTCCCAAGTCGACAAACGCGTAGATCGGGCCGATCCGGCCGTTTCTACCTTGCTTTCTACTTTGCATGGGGTTGTTTTCCAGAATTTGCTGGTCCGGAACCGGGCAGTTAACATTGACATCCGGTCCTCCCATGCCTTAAGAACCGCCCCGTCCCGGGCGGCCGGTCCGCCAGCGGGAAAGATCTCATTTTGCCACATTCGCGCGTGCCGAAACGGTAGTGCCGAACACGGCCTTTCGAACGTTCAGGATTCTGCCATGAAGGTCCGTAACTCGCTGAAATCGCTGCGCGGTCGCCATCGCGCCAACCGCCTGGTCCGCCGCAAGGGCCGGGTCTATGTGATCAACAAGGTGCAGCGCCGCTTCAAGGCTCGCCAGGGCTGATATTGCCCTCGCGGTCGCCTCTCGCGCGCCCCGCAAGACCACGGCTCACACGAGTTTGACGCCGCCTTTGCTTTGCAAGGGCGGCTTTGCGCGTCTAGACTTTGGCCATGGCAGTGAGATTCCCTTTCGCACGCACCCTGTGTCTGGCTCTCGTTCTGGGAGCCGCCGGTCTCGCTTTGGTCACTCCTGCCTTGGCGCAGGCTGATCCGCCGGCTCCGCCCGGCAAGCAGAAGAAGCTTCCCGAGGCGCCGGCCAAGCTGCCGAAGGTGGACCGCAGCAAGAATCTCGATTTCCTGTTCGGCGCGCTGAAGGCCGCTCCCGACGAGGCCAGCGCCAAGCATGTCGAGGCACGGATCTGGGCGATCTGGATCCAGACCCCGAGCGACACCGCATCGCTGTTGATGGCGCGGGCCAAGACCGCGGTCGACGCGCAGAAGATCGACATCGCGATCAAGCTGTTGGATTCGGTCATCAAGCTCAGGCCCGACTACATCGAGGCCTGGAACCGGCGCGCCACGCTCTACTACATGCAGAATGACTACGGCCGCTCGCTTGCCGACATCCGCGAGGTGCTGATCCGGGAGCCGCGCCATTTCGGCGCGCTCGCAGGCCTCGGCATGATCATGCAGGAGGTCGGTGACGAGAAACGTGCGCTCGAGGCCTACCGCAAGGCGCTGGCCGTCAATCCGCACCTCGAGAAGATCCCCGACCAGGTCAAGGCGCTGACTGAGAAGGTCGAAGGCCGCGACATCTAGCGGACAAGTTGATCATTTCCCGAGTGATTGCGGCGTGCGCGGATTAACCACGATCACAGGTGCGGCGTTCTCGGGGGTATTGTTGGAGCGCGCGCAGGCCTACCTGCATGGCAGGAGCACGGCCATGAAGCGTTTGATCTTTGCAGGTGTATTGCTGCTCGCATCGGGCTCGGTGAGCCTCGCCGACGGCTTGTTCTGGGTGGTCGGCAATCGCGCCACGGGCAAATGCAACATCGTAACCAGCAATCCCGTGATCATCGGCGATATCTGGTTCGGCGACGGTCCCTACAAGTCCAGGGCCGATGCCAAGCTTGCCCGTTCGACGATTCGCGCCTGCCCCGCGGTCACGCCGGACGAGGAAAAGGACGAGGACGGAACGAACTAGCCTGCACCTAGTGCAGGATGCTTCCGGCGCGCTCGACAAGGCCGTGATCGGCGGCTGCGGCGTAGGCCTTTGCAAGCTCCGTCTCGAGATGCTCATTGATCAGAAGCAGTGCTCGCACGGCACCGCGCAGGTCACCGTTGCAGCTCGCCACGATCTCGTCGATCGCAGTGTCGTTGGATCTGAAGCTCATCGACATTCTCCGGTTCAAATCAGGACAAATCCTGCCGGCCTTTCCCGCATCTCCTGGAGTTGCGAGGAGGATCGGCGCCCACCCGCGCCTAGATGGCGGAACCGACCGTGGCGATTATATGGAAGCCGCGATGACGACTGCATGAAGCTGGCCTGAGGCTTGCGTGCTGCGAGGAATTCCATTGATTTTGTTGCATTTTTTCTTGATGGAATTATGCACATATCCACAGCCCCGGCATTTCACGTGGAGCGCGGGATCTCACGGCGCGAAACTGCCGCCCGCTAGTCTCGTAACTGCCAGGTGCCCTGGATCGCCCGGATTCTCTCCATGATCGTGATGTCAGTCGTGACCGCGCTGGTTGTGCTGGCGCTGGCCACGCAGGCCGGCATCCTCGCCGTGCAGCGCGCCTTTCCGCCTCAGGGCCGGATGGTCGAGGTCGACGGCGCTGTGCTTCACGTCGTCGATATCGGTCCGCGCGGTTCAGGCGTGCCGATCGTGATGCTGCACGGCGCGAGCTCCAATCTCGAAGCGATGCGGCGTCCGCTCGGCGACCTCCTGGCCAAAGACCATCGCGTCATTTTGATCGACCGTCCCGGTCACGGCTGGAGCACGCGGATGCGGCGGCAGGATTCGACGCCGCAGATCCAGGCCCGGATGATCGACGAGGCGCTTGGTAAGCTCGGGATCGATCGCGCGGTCTTCGTCGTGCATTCCTGGAGCGGTGCGCTCGGCGCGCGGATCGCACTCGATCATCCCGGCCGCGTCGCCGGTCTCGTCATGCTGGCGCCGGTGACCCACCCCTGGCGCGGCGGCGTCGGCCGCTACAACGAGATGATCGCAACGCCGGTGATCGGCCCGCTGCTCGCCTACACCATCACGCTGCCGATGGGGTATTTCGTTGCCGAGGCTGGCGCGCGCAACGTCTTCCTGCCGCAAATCATGCCGGACGGCTTCGTGCAGGACTCCGCGACGCCGCTATTGCTGCGTCCGCGCGAGTTCATCGCCAATGCCTATGATTTGGTGACGCTGAAGCAAGCGGTGACGGCGCAGGCAGCGCGTTACGGCGAGATCAAGGCGCCGGTCACGATCATCGCCGGCGAGCCCGACAAGACGGTGAAGACCGACATCCACGCACGCCCGTTCGCCGAGATGGTGCCGGGTGCGAAGCTGATCGTGCTGCCCGATCTCGGCCACATGGTGCAGAACGCTGTGCCGGACCTCGTGAAGACGGAGATCGAGACGATGATCGGGAAAATCGTCCTGGCGCAGGCGGCCGCCGATTAAAGCGTTTTCGAGCGAAGCGGATACCGGTTCGTGTGAAGAAAACGCGTCAAAACAACAATCCCGAGCTTCGCTTCGGACTCAATCAGAACCGAAGCCCGGGCGGCTGCCGATCGCGCGCTTACTGCTTGATTTTCCCGTCCTTGTCGAACTGCGCGACGAAGGCCCAGAGATTGTTGATCTCGTTCTCGTTCTTGATGCCGGCGAACGCCATCTTGGTGCCGGGGATCTTGGCCTTGGGGTCCTTGATGTATTCCTTGAACGTGGCTTCGTCCCAGGTGATGCCGGAATTCTTGTTCGCATCCGAGTAATTGTAGTCCGGCGCGGTGCCGGACTTGCGGCCGTTGAGGCCGTTGAGCTCGGGGCCGACCTTGTTCTTGGCGCCTTCGCCGATCGCGTGGCAGGCCAGGCATTTGTTGAACGACGATTTGCCGGCCGCAACATCCTGCGCCATCGCGGCGGGTGCGGTGGCAGTCACGGTGAGGATCATCAGTGCGCCAAAAGTCAGTTTTGTCATCGGGTGCTCTTCGTCTCTTCCCTGGTGGGTCTAGGCTGGTCGGTCTTGCCTGGTCGGCAAACGACGGGCCTGCCGGTTTTGGCAGGCCCGCCCGGCTTGGACAAGCCGCCAAACCATGACAGGTTTCATGCTGTCCTACTTGTCCCAGAGCGAACTCGCCGAAGATCGCCGTTCCGACTTTCGGATGGCCTACCCAAACAGGCGCGGACGTGGTTGATTTGGCGCGACAATTTGATCGTGGGCTACGAGTCGGAAGGATATGTTATGGCCATCATGATGCCCGCGAGCGACCAGACCGTGCTGGCGCGCCGCGCTGAGATCGTGGCTGCATTGCGCGCAATCGTGCCCGGCGAGGGCGTGATCGACAGCGCCTCCGAGATGCGGGCCTACGAATCCGACGGGCTGACGGCCTATCGGCAGCCGCCGATGGTCGTGGTGCTGCCCGACACCACCGAGCAGGTCTCGCTCGTCCTGAAATATTGTGCCGCGCAGGGGATCAAGGTGGTTCCGCGCGGCTCCGGCACTTCGCTGTCCGGGGGCGCGCTGCCGCTGGAAGATGGCGTGCTGCTCGGGCTCGGCAAGTTCAAGCGGATCCGCGAGATCGATTTCGACAACCGCGTCGTCGTCACCGAGCCGGGCGTCACCAATCTCGCCATCAGCCAGGCGGTCGCGCATGCCGGCTTCTACTACGCCCCCGATCCGTCCTCGCAGATCGCCTGCTCGATCGGCGGCAATGTCGCGGAGAATTCCGGCGGCGTGCACTGCCTGAAATACGGCATGACCACCAACAACGTGCTCGGTTGCGAGATTGTCCTGATGAGCGGCGAGATCCTGCGCATCGGCGGCAAGGGGTGCGAGAACGCCGGCTACGACCTGATGGGCGTCATCACCGGCTCGGAAGGGCTGCTCGGGGTCATCACCGAGATCACGGTGCGCATCCTGCAAAAGCCGGAGACGGCGCGGGCGCTGATGGTCGGCTTCGCGCAGGTCGAGGCGGCCGGCGAATGCGTGGCACGCATCATCGGCGCCGGCATCATCCCGGGCGGCATGGAGATGATGGACAAGCCGGCGATCCACGCCGCTGAGGCCTTCGTTCATGCCGGCTATCCGCTCGACGTCGAAGCGCTGCTCATCATCGAGCTCGACGGTCCCAAGATCGAGGTCGACGAGCTGATCACCCGCGTCGAGACCATTGCGAACGCTTGCGGCTCGACCACCTGCCAGATCTCGACCTCGGAGGCCGAGCGCAATTTGTTCTGGGCCGGCCGCAAAGCCGCGTTTCCGGCCGTTGGCCGCATCTCGCCCGACTATCTCTGCATGGACGGCACGATCCCGCGCGGCGCGCTGCCGAAGGCGCTCGCCCGCATCCGGGAGCTTTCGGAGAAATACCAGCTCGGCTGCGCCAACGTGTTCCACGCCGGCGACGGCAATCTGCACCCGCTGATCCTCTACGACGCCAACAAGCCCGGCGAGATCGAGCGCGCCGAGGCCTTCGGCGCCGACATCCTGCGCGCCTGTGTCGAGTTCGGCGGCGTGCTCACCGGCGAGCACGGCGTCGGCATCGAGAAGCGCGACCTGATGCCCGACATGTTCACCGAGATCGACCTCAACCAGCAGCAGCGGCTGAAATGCGCCTTCGACGCGCAGGGCCTGCTCAATCCCGGAAAAGTGTTTCCGACCCTGCACCGCTGCGCCGAGCTCGGCCGCATGCATGTGCATGCCGGGAAGGTGGCATTTCCGGACATTCCGCGGTTCTGACGGTCGATACCCGGCATGGCGGCGACATGGCGGAGGTTCGGATCCGTGTGAGGAAAGAGGCGCCGGGCGGGCCGCTGGCGAAGTCGCGCCTGCTGTTCATCGACAACATCCGCTGGTCGATGATCATTCTCGTGCTGAGCATGCACGCAGCCGACACCTACAGTCCGTTCGGCAATTGGTACTATGTCGACCGGCGGGAGACCGGCTTCGGCACGGCCCTCTTCTTCGGCATCTATCAGAGCTTCCTCCAGGCCTTCTTCATGGCCGCGCTATTCTTCATCGCCGGCTATTTCGCCGTCGGCGCCTTCGATCGGAAAGGACTTTCGAAATTTGCGCGTGATCGGCTGATCAGGCTCGGCTTGCCGACTTTGCTCTACATGTTGGTGATCGGCCCGCTCACGCAGTATTTTCTGTCATGGACTTGGGGCAAGGGCGGTTTCGGCCATCAATGGCTGACCCATCTGATGGACGGCGAATGGCTTTCCGAGACGGGACCGATGTGGTTTTGCGCGGTGCTGCTGCTGGTCTCGCTCCTCTATGGCCTGATCCGCCAGACCGGATGGCGGGAGCCCGAAGTTGCGCTGTGCGGCACGGGGATTGTTCTGTTCGTTGCGGCCATGGCGGCACTCACCTTCGCCGTTCGCATCGCCGTCCACGCCGATACCTCCGTGCTCAACGTTCACCCCGGCGATCTCCCGCAATACGCTCTCATGTTCGCAGCCGGCGCCCTCGGCTATCGCGGCAATTGGATGCTTGGGCTTGCCGAGCGCTCCTGTATCCGCTGGGGACTGTTCGCGCTGTCGCTCTCTGCGCCGCTGTTTGCAGCGCTCGTGCTGTTCGGGGGAGGCCTGCAGGGTGACACCGCGCTCTATGCAGGCGGCTTCAACGTCGTCAATGCCGGGAAGTGCCTGTGGGAGGCGCTGGTCTGCGTCGGCATGGGTCTCTTGATGCTGGCCGTCTACCGCCGCCATTTCGACGCGCAAGGGCCGGTCGCCAAATGGCTGTCGGACAACGCCTTCGGCGTCTACCTGATCCATCCGCCGATCCTGGTCGGCTTTGCCCTGCTTCTGCACGCAATGCCGCTCTTCGCACTCACCAAGGCGTTCCTGCTGACCATGTTGGCCGCGATCGGCAGCTTGGCCGTCTCGGCACTGATCCTGCGCAGATCGCCGCTGCGCGCGATCATATAGTCGTGTGCCGCGGTCCGGATCGAACCGCGGCATACGAGCTGGTGCTTACATAAGTGCGTATTGAGCCCGTTCGCGCTTCGCCAGCAGCGGCAGGGCTTCGCCGGCGATCCAGGTCTTGAAATGTGCGCTCTCCTGATGCGCCTTGAAAGCCGCCTCGTCGCGGAACAGCTCGTAGAACAGGAACTGGGCCGGATTGTCCTTGGCGCGCGAGATCAGGAACAGCTTGACGCCGTCCTCGCGCTGCGCCTCCGGCAGGAAGCGGTCGAGGATCGCGGCGACCTTGTCGGCCTCGCCGGGCTTGGCCTCCCATTGTGCGACGACGAGCAGGCCGCCGCCGTCGACGGCGTCGCTGAGGGACTTCTGCGTGGCGTAGTGGTTCATGGTCCTTGCTCCTTGCTGCTGGGCTTGAGATGACGCCGCCGCCCATGGCGAGAGATAGATCGCCAGGACGGCTCCGAAGGCCCGGATCACCGACCTGCGGCTGAACGCTTCGTGGACGCGCGGCATCAGCCGCTGATGTATCGATCGCATGCTTGTCTCCATCGGTTGGCCTCGATCGCGATCGGCGCAAGCTTGTAGCGAGGGGCTGCCGGCTTTGGTTCGCCGCTGATCGAAGTGTCGATGTCGTGAACGCTTCGATCATGATCGAAGCGTTGTTGTCGCCCGTGCAGGATCCCCGACTGCACCGGCGATGATCGCCGGCGTCACGCCGCATTTGATTTTGGTGGCGAATTTCGCTACCGCCTTTTCCCGTGGATACGCTCAGGGTCAGAGACGCCAAAGACGTCGAAGAGGTGGTGCGCGCGGCGATTGCCAACGAGCAGCCGCTCGAGATCATCGGTCATGGCAGCAAGCGCAGCATTGGCCACACGATGGCGACCAACGCCGTGCTCGACCTCTCCGCGCTGAATGCCGTCACCTCCTACGAACCGAACGAGCTGATCGTCACGCTCCAGGCCGGCGCGCCGCTGGCCGACGTGCTGTCGCTGATCGATGCCAAGAACCAGCAATTCGCCTTCGAGCCGATGAATACGGCGCCGCTGCTCGGCGCGCCCGCGTTGGGTACCATCGGAGGCATGATCGCGGCCGGCCTTGCCGGTCCGCGGCGGATCAAGGCGGGCGGAGCGCGCGACCACCTCTTGGGGGCGCACGCCGTCTCCGGCTTCGGCGACAGCTTCAAGACCGGCGGCAAGGTGGTGAAGAACGTCACCGGCTACGACCTCTGCAAGCTGCTGGCGGGGTCCTGGGGCACGCTGTCGGTGATGACCGAAGTCACGCTCAAGGTGATGCCGAAGCCCGAAGCGGAGCGGACGCTGCTGCTGCGCGGGCTCGACGATGCCGCCGCCAACAAGGCGATGACCGCTGCGCTCGGCTCGCCCTACGACGTCTCCGCCGCCGCGCATCTGCCGAAATCGGCGTTCCGGGCGAAGACCGACGGGCTTGGCGACATCGCCAGCCAGGGCGAAGCGCTGACCGTGCTGCGGCTCGAGGGCATCACGGCGTCCGCGGCGCACCGCGCCGGCTCGCTGCGCGAACTGCTGGCGCCGTTCGGGACCGCGACGCTGGTCGAGGATGCGGCGTCCGCCGCATTGTGGGCCACGATCCGCGACGTCCTGCCGTTCGCGGCCGGCGGTGCAGTTGGGGCCTGGCCGGTGTGGCGGATCGTTTGTCCGCCGGCTTCCGGCGCGGCGCTCGGGACGCAGCTGGCGCGCGAGACCGGCGGCGACATCATCTACGATTGGGGCGGCGGCCTTATCTGGGCCGCGCTGCCGCCGAAGGCCGACGCGCATGCCCCGGCCGTGCGCCAGCGCGCGGATGCTTTCGGCGGGCACGCCACGCTTATCCGGGCGGCCGAGGACGTCAGGCGCGGTGTCGACGTGTTCCATCCGCAAGCGCCCGGCATTGCCGCGCTGAGCGATCGGGTCCGCGCCAGTTTCGATCCGAAAACCATTCTCAACCGGGGGCGGTTGACGCGGGGCGCTGCGGCATGAAGACCGAATTCTCACTGGCGCAGCTCGCCGACCCCGACATCGCGGAAGCCGACAAGATCCTGCGCGCCTGCGTCCATTGCGGCTTCTGCACCGCAACCTGTCCGACCTATGTGTTGCTCGGCGACGAGCTCGATAGCCCGCGCGGCCGCATCTACCTGATCAAGGAGATGCTGGAGAAGGACCAGGCACCGACGGCCGAGGTGGTCAAGCATGTCGACCGCTGCCTGTCGTGTCTGTCCTGCATGACGACCTGCCCCTCAGGGGTGAACTACATGCACCTCGTCGACCAGGCCCGGGTCCGGATCGAGCAGCGCTATCAGCGGCCGCTGACCGAGCGGCTGTTGCGCCAGGTGCTGGCCTTTGTCCTGCCGAATCCGCAGCTCTTCCGCACCAGCATGCGGCTGGCGCGCCTCGCCCGTCCGCTTGCCGTATTCCTGCCGACGCCGCGGCCGTCGGCGACGCCCGGCCTGATCCAGCGCCTCAAGGCGATGCTGGCGCTGGCGCCGAACCGTCTGCCGTCGCCCGGCCCGCTCCCGGGCAGCGTGTTCGCGGCACTCGGCAAGAAGCGCGGCCGGGTCGCGCTGTTGCAAGGCTGTGCCCAGCAGGTGCTGGCGCCGCGCATCAACCAGGCCGCCATCAGCCTCCTCACCCGCCACGGCATCGAGGTTGTCCTGGTCCGGGACGAGCAGTGCTGCGGCGCGCTGACCCATCATCTGGGTAACGACCAGGATGCGTTGGCGCGGGCCCGCGCCAACGTCGCGGCGTGGCGAAAGGAAGCGGCCGGCGAGGGGCTCGACGCCATCTTGGTGACGGCCTCCGGCTGCGGCACGGTGATCAAGGACTACGGCTATCTGCTGCGCGAGGACACGGCGTTCGCCGCCGATGCAGCGCAGGTGTCCACGCTCGCCAAGGACATCACCGAATTCGTCGCCGGCCTCGAGCTCGCGACCACTACCCAACAGGACAACATCGTCGTCGCCTATCACTCCGCGTGTTCGTTGCAGCACGGCCAGAAAATCACGGGGCTTCCGAAAGAATTGCTTTCCAAGAATGGATTCGTGGTGAAAGATGTGCCTGAGAGCCATTTGTGTTGCGGCTCGGCGGGGACCTACAACATTCTCCAGCCCGAGCTTGCGGGCCGGTTGCGCGACCGCAAGGTGGCCAACATCGCAAGCGTCAAGCCGGACATGATTGCCGCAGGCAATATCGGCTGCATGGTGCAGATTGCCAGTGGCACGTCAGTTCCGGTCGTACACACGATTGAGCTTCTCGATTGGGCTACGGGCGGGTCGCGGCCGGCATTGAATGCGTCGAGCTAGCCTTCGTCCGGAGGTGACGGCTGAAGACGCCCGATCGACCATTGTTCGGCGGCAACAGGAGGACCACGATGGCGAAAGCGAAGAAGAAAAAAAGCAAGAAGGCCAAAAAGGCCAAGAAGGCTGTAGCGGCGAAGAAGACCGCGAAGAAGGCAGCCAAGAAGTCCGCGAAGAAGTCTGCCAAGAAGGCTGTGAAGAAATCTGCCAAGAAGGCCGCCCCGAAGAAGGCCGCCAAGAAGGCTGCGAAGAAGTCGGCCAAGAAGGCTGCCAAGCCGGCTGCACCGAAGAAGGCCGCAAAGAGAGCGGCACCGAAGAAGGCGAAGGCAGCTCCTGCGCCGATGCCATCAGCGCCGGTGGCGGCTCCGGCTCCGGAGCCCGCCGCCGAGACAAGCTGGGCGATGCCTTCGTCTTCTACGGAGCCGACGCCGGCCGAGGAGCAGGGTTAGGCCCCGAGGGGCCCCCACGGTTAGGGTCCAAGTCAGGTCCAGGGTGAGGACCAAGGCTGGGTCCATCCCGACGACAACGACCGATCTCAGGAAGGCCGCGGCGGTGACGCTGCGGCCTTTTTGTATCGTCACAATGGTCGCGGTCGGGTTGTCGTTTCTCGCGTCAGTCCGATTCGTGGCACAGGCACCACTGCACCGGCGGCTCCCGTACTAATCCGGACGGCTCTGTGCACTTTGGAATGCAAATAATGTGATCGAGAAGCAACACAGGCGGACAACCTTTTGTAGAAGTGTCAGAACGCCTAAAAAGTCGGCAGATGCTCGTGATTTTTGCTTCACGGTTCGCATCCTCCCAGCCAGATTGTCGCGGTAACGAAATTTTGCAGTCAGATCGTACGGCCCGGGGGGCTTCCGGGAAACCGACTGTGTGGAACTGGTGATGGGGATCGAAATGAAAAAAGTGGCTTTGTTGGCAACGGCGCTGGCAATGGTGACGGGTTCGGCTTTCGCGGCAGACATGCCGGTCAAGGCTCTGAAGGCCCCGCCGCCGCCCGCCTTTGACCCCTGGGATGTCGCCTTCGGCGCCGGCATCATGAGCGATTACATCTTCCGCGGAGTCACTCAGTCGAACCACAACCCGTCAGTCGCGGCCTATTTCGAGCCGCGCTACAACGTCAACAAGGACCTCCAGCTCTACGTCGGTACGTCCGCGGAGAGCATCTCGTTCCCGAACCGCGCCGCGGCTGAAGTCGACATCTACGGCGGTATCCGCCCGACCTTCGGCATGTTCGCCTTCGACTTCGGTATCTGGGGCTACCTCTATCCGGGCGGAAGCTGCTTCGGTTCGCAGGGCACCCTCGCCCAGGGCAATTGCGGCACCAGCCTCGACAATTCGCAGGGCGCGATCGGCCTTCCGATCAACGGCAACTTCGCCAAGAAGGACGCAAGCTTCTACGAAGTCTATGCCAAGCTGAACCTCAACATCAACGATCAGTGGGTCGTTGGTTTCAACGAGTACTATTCGCCGAACTTCCTGAACCTCGGCGCCTGGGGCAACTACGCCTCGATCACCGCCAAGTGGACCGCGCCGAGCACCACGTTCGGTGCCAGTGGCGTCGGCATGTATGTGTCGGGTGAATTCGGCCGTCAGTGGCTCGGCACGTCCGACATCTTCTACGGCATTGCCGGCGACCCGCTGTACTCCAACGGCATCAAGGAGCCGAGCTACAACACCTGGAACATCGGCGTTGGCTTCACCTACAAGGTGTTCACGCTCGATCTGCGCTACTACGACACCGACCTCTCGAAGGGTAACTGCAACGCCTTCACCAGCGACTTCTCGGCCACCAACTCCAGCCCCGGTTTCGTGACGCCGATCAATGGCGGCGCGAATGCGGCCACGGCGTTCGGCTCCAACTGGTGCAGCGCGGCCGGCGTCGCCAAGCTCTCGGTCGACCTGACGGCGATGACCAACCTGAAGTAAGTTTCTTCCCGAGACGACCTAACGAGGGCGGCAGAGCAATCTGCCGCCCTTTTGCTTTGGGCTTGGGCTCTTCAGTGAGAGCGCTCGGCTGCATGGTCCGAGACGCGCCGCAAGGCGGCGCACGTCACCACGAGGGGCGGGATCTTGCCGCGAGGACAGACCTCATCGTGAGGAGCCCGCCGGAGGCGGGCGTCTCGATGGGGGGCCGCGACGAAGGTCCTGTCGAGGCTAGCCTCAGGCTTGGTGTGCCGCCTCAGCTCGCCGCGGTCGACTCCGCCTGGGCCGGCTCGCCGTCCTTGCCGAGAACATGGATCTCGCCGTCCTTCACCATCGCCACCTTGCGGGTGTGGAAGGCGTCGAGCGTCGAGCGGTGGCCGATCGAGACGATGGTGGCCTGCGGCAGCTTCTCCGCCAGCAGCCGGTACAGCCGGGCCTCGGATGGCTCGTCGAGCGACGCCGTGGCCTCGTCGAGGAACAGGTAATCCGGCACGTGCAGCAGCGCGCGCGCGAGCCCCAGGCGCTGCTGCTCGCCGAGCGACAGTGTCCGGTTCCAGTGGCCGTCCTCGTCGAGCCGCTCAGCGAGGACGGGCAGCCCGACCGCGATCAGCGCGTCCCTGATCCGCGCGGTCTCGAACGTGCCGGGCGCGGCGGGGTAGATGACGGCATCGCGCAGCACGCCCACCGGGAAGTAGGGGCGCTGCGGCAGCATCATCAGCTTCGCCCTCTCGGGGATGAAGATGGTGCCGGCGCCGAATGGCCAGATGCCGGCGATGGCCCGGAACAGCGTCGACTTGCCCGAGCCGGACGGCCCGGTCACCAGCACCCGCTCCGAAGTCTGGATGGCGAAGGCGTCGGCGGCGACCAGCGGCGTGCCGTTGGGCAGGTTCACACAGAGCTGTTCGAGGGCGATGTTGCGGCCGCCGCTGGCGGCCTTCAGCGCGATCGCGGGCTCATGCGCCGGCGGGTTGGTGGCTGAAGCGACCGACATCTCGAAGCCGTCGAGACGTGCGACGATCGAGCGCCATTCTGCAAGCGACCGGTAGGCCACCACGAAGAACGACAGCGCCCCCTGGACGCTCGAGAACGCCGATGCCGTCTGCATCATGTCGCCGAGCTGAATCTTCTTGGCAAAGAAGGCCGGCGCCACCAGCACGTAGGGGAAGATCACGGCGGCCTGCTGATAGCTCGCCGTGAACGCGGTGAGGCGCTTGGTACGGCTCATGATGGCGTACCAGTTGCCGATCACGTAGCCGAACCGGCCCAGCAGGCGGCCGCGTTCGGCGCCTTCGCCCTTGAGCAGTGCGATCTGCTCGGAATTCTCGCGGACGCGGACGAGGTTGAAGCGGAAGTCGGCTTCATAGCGCTGCTGCTCGAAATTGAGATTGACCAGCGGGGCGCCGATCCAGTGCGTCAACGCGGTGCCGAAGATCGCGTAGATCAGCGCGCCCCAGCACAGATAGCCGGGGATCATGAGATCGGTGCCGAACAGGTGCAGCGGCGCAGCATTGGACAGGCCCCAGAGGATGATCACGAACGAGAACAGCGTCACGATCGCCGACAGCAGGCCGAGCCCGATCGTCAGCGTCTGCTCGACGAAGTTCTTGACGTCCTCGGTGATGCGCTGGTCCGGGTTGTCGGCCGCGTCGCCCTTGAGCTGCATGCGGTAATGCTTGGAGCCGTCGAGCCATTCGCCGAGATAATGCGTCGTCAGCCATTGCCGCCAGCGGATCTGGAGCCACTGGTTAAGGTAGAGCTTGTAGACGGCCAGCGCGATCGCGGTGAAGGCGAGGGCGATGAAGATCCAGATCTGCGTGACGAAGGCGTCCCAGTCGCTGTTCTGGAGTGCGCTGTAGAACCGGTTCTGCCACTGGTTCACCAGCACGTCGATCGCGACCAGCGCCAGCTCGATCGCGATCACGGCGGCGAGCAGGCCGCGGCCGGCCCACTTGTCCTCCGAGCGGAAATAGGGGACGGCGATTCGCCAGACGATCGCGAGCGTGGCGCTGATGTTCTTCACAGAGCTCTGTCTCCTGAGGGGATGTGCACAACGGCCATAGGCCAAATGGTTGTGGCAATGGCAGAAACGGGCGCGCTTAGACTAAAGTCGCAAGTTCAGCAATTTGCGTTGGATTGTCGCAGCCTGCAACCCTAGCATGGGCACGACGGCGCGGGGTGGGGGCCTCCAGGACTTCGCGGGCTTGTGAGCGGACGGGAACCGCCGCACTCGCGAGGAATTCGCGTCCAGTCCGGGGGGTATCGCTTCCAGCGTCAAGCAGGTCCGGCTGTCCACGCGGGCCGCCTGCCGCAACAGGCGTGGGGGAGGAAGCCATGTGGAATCAAATCTATAATCCGCTGAACAACGCGGGGCTGTCGACCATCGCGGCCGCCATACCGGTTGTCTCGCTCTTGGTCATGATCGCGAGCGGGCGCGTGAAAGCGCACATTGCGGCCGTGATTGCCGTGATCATCACCAACCTGATCACGATCTTCGTCTTCACGATGCCGGCAGGCATGTCGATCCGCGCCTCGATCCTCGGTGTCGTGACGGGCTTCTTTCCGATCGGCTGGATCGTCCTCAACGTCATCTTCCTCTATCAGGTGACGGTGTCCACCGGGCGCTTCGAATTGCTCAAGCGCGCCATCGGCGGCGTCACCGAGGACCGCCGCTTGCAGCTCCTGCTGGTCGCGTTCTCGTTCGGCGCGTTCTTTGAGGGTGCTTCGGGCTTCGGCACGCCGGTCGCTATTACCGGTGCCGTGCTGATCGGCCTCGGCTTCTCGCCGCTCGCGGCATCAGGCTTGTCACTCATCGCCAACACCGCGCCGGTCGCTTATGGCGCGCTCGGCACGCCGATCCAGGGCCTTGCATCCGTCACCGGGCTCGATCCCTACATCCTCGGCGCGATGGTCGGCCGGCAATTGCCGTTCTTCTCGATGATCGTGCCGTTCTGGGTGGTGTGGGCGTTCGCGGGTTGGCGCGGCATGAAGGACGTCTGGCCGGCGATCCTCGTGACCGCCGTTTCCTTTGCCATCCCGCAATTCGTGATCTCGAACTTCATCAACCCCTGGATCGTCGATATCGGAGCATCGCTGATCTCGATGGGCGCGCTGATCCTGTTCCTGAAGGTGTGGCAACCAAGGCAGCTCTGGACATCGCCGGAACTGCGCGGCCACGACGAGTCGGCCGCGCAGATGGAAAAAGCAACGCCTCTCGACAAGACGCCGCTCACCCAGTCCGAACTGTGGAGCGCGCTGCTGCCGTGGATCATCGTCTGCATCGTGATGCTGATCTGGGGCAACGGTGCCTTCAAGACCTGGGCGAACGGGATTTTCACCTGGAACTACGCCGTTCCCGATCTGCATCAGATGATCAACAAGGTGCCGCCGGTGGCGGCCAAGCCGACGCCGGAAGGCGCGGTGTTCGCGTTCACCTATCTGTCCTTCACCGGCACGGGTATGCTGATCGCCGCGATCATCTCGGGCTTCCTGATGCGCGTCGGCCCGGGACGGCTGTTGGTCGAGTATGGCCGCACCATCCGGCTGTGCGCGATCTCGCTGATCACGATCTCGGCGATGCTCGCGATCGGTACGTTGACGCGGCTGTCCGGCGTCGACGCGACGCTCGGCCTCGCCTTCGCCGCAACCGGCGTGCTCTATCCCTTCTTCGGCACGCTGCTCGGCTGGCTGGGTGTGGCGCTGACGGGATCGGATACGGCGTCGAACATCCTGTTCGGTAATTTGCAGAAGATCACCTCCGAGCAGCTCGGCCTGTCGCCGGTACTGATGGCGGCCGCGAACTCGTCCGGCGGCGTGATGGGCAAGATGATCGATGCGCAATCGATCGTCGTCGCCTCCACGGCCACGCGGTGGTACGGGCACGAGGGCACTATCCTGCGTTTCGTGTTCTGGCATTCGATCGTGCTGGCCTGCCTCGTCGGCGTGCTCGTGACGCTGCAGGCCTATGTCTGGCCGTTCACGGCGATGGTGCTGAAGTAGCAGGCCACGCCACGCCTCAACGCAAATCCCCGCAAGGCTTCGCCGCCTTGCGGGGATTTTTGCATCTGAAGCATGATCCGGAAAAGTGCGAAGCGGTTTTCCGAAAAGATCATGCTCAAACAACAACCTGAAGCGCGATGACGATTCGTCCCAATCTCATCGCGCTTTAGCCTCCGCGAACCTTCTCAACGGCACCGCCGTCTTATAGAAGGTGCCGCAAATCAGGTCGGTCGAGAGGTCTCATGGTTTCGCTCAAGCAGATGGCGTGTTTGGCGGTTGCAATGCTGGCGATGTCCACGCTCGCGCGCGCAGAGGACGGTTTTCCGTTCGGTACCGAGATGACGCTGGAGGCCCTGCCGCAGGCGGGCTCGAAGCGGATTCCGAACATCGAGATCGGCGACAATGGCGAAGTCGTGCTGGAGCTCTGGTGCAAGGGTGGCAAGGGCCAGTTCTCGGTCGCCGGCAACACCGTGATCTTCGTCCCCGGCCAGATCCAGGATCGTTCCTGCCCGCCGGCCAGGGCGCAGGCCGACGATGAACTCGTCGCGGCGCTGGGCAGCGTCGAGACCTGGAAGCGCCAGGGCGACGTGCTGACGCTGATCGGTCCCAAGCCGCTGCGCTTCAGGACGACGGGGAATTAGGTCTCGTGTCCCGGACGCGCTGCAGCGTGCAACGCTGCTGCGCAGATCCGGGACCCAGACTCGATCGGCGACTTCGCTTGCGGCCTCTGGGCCCCGGCTCTGCAGCGCATCACTGACGTGCTGCGCTGCGTCCGGGGCTCGAGAGCCTACTTCCACACCGACTTGTCGGCGTCCCAGCGCTGGCCCTTCAGCTCCTTGGCGAGCGCTTCGATCGAGCCATTGTCGTCGGGCTGATCGCCTTCCTCGTCGGTCGAAGCGTCATCCGAGAGATTGAGCTTGGCGCCGCTGTTCTCATCGGCGGTCGTGGTCGAGGGGCTGCCGATCCAGAGCATCAGCTTGTCGGTCGTGCCGGGCTTGTCGGGCGAGATCAGGCCAGCAACCTCGATCGTGTCGGTGAGCTCGAGTGCCGGAAAATCCTGGTTCGGCCGCTTGAAGACGAGCTTGAGCTTGCCGGTGGCGGGATTGAATTTTTGCGAGACCGGCTTTGCCGCAAGCGTCTTGCTGAGCACGCCCGCGACGGCAGTCGCGAGCTTGTCGCGGTCGAGCTTGTCGCCGGCACGCCAGTCGGCCGCGGGAAAGCGGATGGTGCGGTCCATCTCGGTCATGCCCGCGGTCCAGCCCGCCGCGGTGACGCCGGGCATAGCCTTCAACTTCGCCAGCAGCGCGCCGGCGCGTTCCGGATCGACCGACATGTTGATGGTCTGCTCGCCGGCACGCAGCGCGTCACAGCCGACGGTCAGGCTCGCCAGCGTCACCTCGACATCCTGGCCCTTCAGGCTCTTCAGGAACTCGGTCGCCGCATCCAGCTTGACCTTGACCGCGATCGCTTCCGGCGAGACGTCGGTGAAATCCTTCGGCTGCGGCGTGATGCCGTCGTCGGAGGTCTGGTTGTCCTGAAATTCCTTCTCGCTGAGATCGGAATTGTCGGGCGAGGTGACCTCGGTCACGGTCTGGCCGATCGCGATCTGGCCGCGGAACTCGAACGTGTCGCCGGTCTGTTTGCGCAGCAGCTTCACGGTGACGGGCGCCTTCTCGCCGAGGCTCTGCGTCGTGCCCGTCAGGTTCTGGCCCGCGACCTGGAGATTGACGACGAAGCGGTCCTTGCGATCGGAATTTTTTGCCACGGGATAGCAGACGTCGAGCACGGCCGCCGTCACCGTCTTGCCCTGCCGCGTCTCCTTCAGGATCACGTCGGCATTGCCGTCCATCAGGCCGTCGATCGAGGTGAAATAGCGGGTCTCCGTCCCGCCCGGCGCCGTCGCCTTCGGCGACAGCTTCATCTGGGCCGATGCGACATCGGGCGAGACGGCAAGCAGGGCCGCCAAAAGGGCTGTCGAACAAACCAGAAGCGCACGCATCGATGAATCCTCGCGCAATCGAATCGGCGCGCCACCGTAGTGGGTTTTGGCCGCCGGTTGAATTGGAAAGCAGAAGGGGCAGGGTCGGCAAAAAAGAAGGCCGCCCGGAGGCGGCCTTCGCAACATTGTAATGGAACGCAGGCTTAGAAGCCGCCCATGCCGCCGCCGCCCGGCATGGCGGGCGGAGCTTCCTTCTTCGGCGTTTCGGCGACCATGGCCTCGGTGGTGACCAGCAGGCCGGCCACGGACGAGGCGTCCTGCAGCGCGGTGCGGACCACCTTGGCGGGATCGATGATGCCCTTCTCGACCATATCGACATAGTCCTCGTTCTGGGCGTCGAAGCCGAAGGTCTCGGACTTGTTCTCCATGATCTTGCCGACCACGATCGAGCCTTCCACGCCCGCGTTCTCGGAGATCTGGCGGATCGGGGCTTCCAGCGCCTTCAGCACGATGTTGATGCCGGCCTGGACGTCGGCATTGGCGTTGGTGAGACGGCCCACCGCCTTCTTGGCCCGCAGCAGCGCGACGCCGCCGCCGGGGACGATGCCTTCCTGCACCGCGGCGCGGGTGGCGTTGAGCGCGTCCTCGACGCGGTCCTTCTTCTCCTTGACCTCGATCTCGGTCGCGCCGCCGACGCGGATCACCGCGACGCCGCCGGCGAGCTTGGCGAGGCGCTCCTGGAGCTTCTCACGGTCGTAGTCCGAGGTGGTCTCCTCGATCTGGGCCTTGATCTGGCCGACGCGGGCCTCGATCTCCGGCTTCTTGCCGGCGCCCTTGACGATCGTGGTGTTCTCCTTGTCGATCACGACCTTGCCGGCACGACCGAGCATTTTCACCGTGACGTTCTCGAGCTTGATGCCGAGGTCTTCGGAGATGAGCTGGCCGCCGGTGAGGATCGCGAGGTCCTCGAGCATGGCCTTGCGGCGGTCGCCGAAGCCCGGCGCCTTGACGGCGGCGACCTTCAGGCCGCCACGCAGGCGGTTGACGACCAGGGTCGCCAGCGCCTCGCCCTCGACGTCCTCGGCGACGATGACGAGCGGCTTACCCGACTGCACCACGGCTTCCAGCACCGGCAGCATGGCCTGCAGGCCGGACAGCTTCTTCTCGTGCAGGAGGATGTAGGCGTCCTCGAGCTCGGCGGTCATCTTCTCGGCGTTGGTGACGAAGTAGGGCGACAGATAGCCGCGGTCGAACTTCATGCCCTCGACGATGTCGACCTCGGTGTCGAGCGACTTGTTCTCCTCGACGGTGATGACGCCCTCGTTGCCGACCTTCTGCATCGCCTGGGCGATCATCTTGCCGATGGCGGCATCGCCGTTGGCCGAGATGGTGCCGACCTGGGCGACCTCGGAGGAGGCGGCGACCGGCTTGGCGCGCTTCTCGATGTCCTTGATCACCGCCGTGACCGCGGTGTCGATGCCGCGCTTGAGGTCCATCGGGTTCATGCCGGCGGCAACCGCCTTGGCGCCTTCGCGCACGATGGCCTGGGCCAGCACGGTCGCGGTGGTGGTGCCGTCGCCCGCGGTGTCGTTGGTCTTGGAGGCGACTTCGCGCAGCATCTGCGCGCCCATGTTCTCGAACTTGTCCTCGAGCTCGATCTCCTTGGCGACGGTGACGCCGTCCTTGGTGATGCGGGGGGCGCCGAAGCTCTTCTCGATGACGACGTTGCGGCCCTTCGGACCGAGCGTCACCTTGACGGCGTTGGCGAGAATGTCGACGCCGCGCAGCATGCGTTCGCGCGCGTCTCCGGAAAACTTGACGTCTTTGGCAGCCATTTCTTCAATCCCTCATGTTTCGTGACGTGTCTGCCGCTTGCGGAATGACCGAATGCCCGGATCGCGCGATCCGGGCATGACATTCAGCGGCTGTTCAGGCTGACGGCCTTAGGCCATGACACCCATGATGTCCGACTCCTTCATGATCAGGAGCTCTTCGTTGTCGATCTTGACCTCGGTGCCCGACCACTTGCCGAACAGCACGCGGTCGCCGACCTTGAGGTCGATCGGGATCAGCTTGCCGGCCTCGTCGCGGCCACCGGGGCCGACGGCGACGACCTCGCCCTGGGACGGCTTTTCCTTGGCGGTGTCCGGAATGATGATGCCGCCCTTGGTCTTTTCCTCGGCGTCGATACGTTTGACCACGACACGGTCATGCAGCGGACGAAATTTGGATTTAGCCATGACGTTTCCCTTTGGAGGCTCGCTTCGGAAGGAATGGAAGTGGGTAGGGCGGCGTCCGTCCACCCTCTTGCCGAGGATCGAACGGCGCGCTTAGCAATCGGGCTTTCCGAGTGCTAATAGTGCGCCCGGAAATATGGCTTGGCCGCGATCCTGTCAAGCAAGGGTGGTTAAGCGATTGGTGAGGCGGATATAGGATCGTGTCTAGAGAAACTTATTGGTCGCGCTGGCGTATAAAGGACGTCATTGCTCCGACAGCGGTTTTGCGCTTGGCTGCGGCAGGGATGCGGTCGGGGTCTCGTTTGGGGGACGGTTTGCTCGGGGGAATGTCATGATCAGTTCAGCTCACGCACGCACGGTTGCCAATCTGGCGGCCGCCTCCTGCCTGGCGCTGCTGCTTGGCGCCTGCGGCGGCGGTATGAGCCTGCCGTCGTTCTCATCGTCGCCGCCGCCCGAGGCCGAGCCCGGCGCGGGTCCGGAAATGCCGGCGAGCATCCGCGCCGACGAGATCGTCGGCCGCTGGGGTCTCGCCTCGTTCCAGAACCCGGCCGACCGCGCCCGCACCGAGGCCGCGGCCCGGGCGCAGTGCAAGAACCCCTACGTGATCACCGCCGGTTCCTCCGGCGGCGTGATCATGCATCTCGCCGACCAGGCGACGCCGCAGGAGCTGCGGTTGAAGGGCTCGCCCAGCGGCAAGAACTACATCGGCCCGGCGGGTCCCACCCCCGGCGAGCAGGACCGCGAGATCGTCTCCTTCGACGGCCGCGTCCTGATCACCCGCTTCATCGACAAGGACGCCGCCACTCGTTACGGCAACATGGTCTACGTCCGCTGCGCGCCGAGGGCGTAGTTTCTCGACTTCGTCATGCCCCGGCTTGACCGGGGCATCCAGTACGCCGCGGCCTCTCGGCTCAATCACCACCGCCTCTGGAATACTGGATCGTCCGCCTTCGCGGACGATGACAGCGGAGGGGACGCTCCAAAAACAAAAAACGCCGGCTCTCGCCGGCGTTTTGTTTTTCCGTGATGCCGCGCCCGATCAGTCGAACAGCGCGTCGATGTCGTCCTGCGAGGCGTGGCCGACGTCGCCGGCGAGCTTGGGGCCGTTGAGGAGCTTTTCGTCCTCGCTGCGGGTGTCGGCCGGCGCGGGCACATGGGCCTTGATCGCGTCGACGCCGCCCCAGATCTCCATCATCGCATTGATGTGCTGCTCGATGAACTTCATCGTGGTCATGACCTTGCTGATGCGCTGGCCGGTCAGGTCCTGGAAGTTGCAGGCTTCGAAGATCGAGATGACGCGTTCCTGGATGTCGTCGGCGAGCCGCTTCTGCTGGTCGGCCGATTGCACCTTGGACATCGCGCTGGCCGCCTGGTCGATCGACTCGGCGGCTTCGAGGATCTGCTGGGTCGCCTGCTCGGTGCCGCCGACGACCGCGCCGAGCTCGCCATTGACCTTCGCCATCTCGCCGCCGTCGAAGCTCTTGCCGTGCAGCGTCGCGATCTCGCGCTTGGTGCGATCGATGGCGTCGTGGATGAGATCGAGCTCGACCTTCAGCTTCTCGCACTGCTCGATCTGCGCCCGGTAGGTATCGAGCATGGTACGAGCTTCAGAGAGCTCGTGGGCGGTGGAGGCGTCGATCGCCGCCATGGCCGCGCTGCCGGACAAGGGCACAGTGCCCTTCGCCATCTGTGCGCGGATCGCACGCAGCTCCGCCATGATCTCGTTGTGCATCGGCGCAGCCTCCTCAATCATTTCGGGGCTGGGCATCTCGCCGACAATAGCCTCTTCGACACGAAAACGTTTGCGGTGAATAGCCATCAGGAACTCCCCCCACCTCACTCACGCGTCTTTGTAGGCAGAAGCGATTTAACACGAGGTTCACAGCGGGAACTGTTGCGCGGCCGCACGCGACGGCACGAAAAGAAGCGATTAACCATGGGCCTGCGGCGTTCATCGAAAATAAACGCTGATCGCCAAATTGCACCCTCGCTCGCGACGTGGTGAATCGAAACGGCTGATACGTTTACCAAACACAACGGCTTTTGCTCTTTATTGACCACGTCGCGGTCGCCGATCAGCCATCGGCTCCGCACGACGCATGTGATCTAGACGAAACAGTACAGAGTACGTCGATGTTCAAGAAAATGTCTGTCGCGCTGCTCGGCAGCGCTTGCACCTTCATTGCCGGCGCGAGCAGCGCCAGCGCCTTCGACAATAGTGTGCCGAACGATCCGCCTGCGGTGCTCTACCAGCCGCGGGTGCCGCCGGCGCCGGTGCGCGTCGCCTCCAATGCGAACATGGGCGGCGGCTTCATCGAGTTCCTGTTCGGTGACGGTCCCGGCCGCGGCCCGGCCTACGCGCCGCAGCAGCCGGTCTATCAGCAGCAGCCCGGCTATTACGACCAGCGTCGCCTGCCGCCGATGGGCGAGCCGCAGATGCAAGGCGGATATCAGCAAGGCGCAGGTCTCCAGCAGGAGGCGGTCGATCCGCGCCAGCGTCCGTTCGATCCAAGATTCGAGAAGCAATCCGTCGACTATACCGGCAAGGAAAGTGCCGGCACCATCGTGGTCGATACGCCGAACAAGTTCCTCTATCTGGTCGAGGGCAACGGCCGGGCGGTGCGCTACGGCATCGGCGTTGGTCGTCCCGGCTTCACCTGGTCCGGCGTGAAGTCGATCACGGCCAAGCGCGAATGGCCGGACTGGACGCCGCCGGCGGAAATGATCGCGCGCCGGCCGGACCTGCCGCGGCACATGGAAGGCGGCCCGGAAAACCCGCTCGGCGCGCGCGCGATGTATCTGGGCTCGACGCTCTACCGCATCCACGGCTCCAACGAGCCCTGGACCATCGGCACCAACGTCTCCTCAGGCTGCATCCGCATGCGCAACGAGGACGTCATCGACCTCTACGGCCGCGTCAATGTCGGCACCAAGGTCGTGGTGATGTGATCGCCTGACGCTCGACATGAAAACGGCCGCCTTCCGGGCGGCCGTTTTTGTTTGTCGCGCTGATCGGGCAGCCTCACGCGTAGTCGCTGCCGCCATCGTCTCCGCCGCCGAAGTCGCTGTCGTCGTCGGCCATGTCCACATCGTCGTCGTGGTCGTTGTCGTCGTAGTTCTGATCGTTGTTGTTGTCCCGGTCGTTCGACGCCTGGTCGGTGAAGCCCTGGCGGGAACCGTCGTCGCGGTCGCGGTTGGAGCCGATGTCGTTGAGACCGGCATCGCGCGAGAGCGAACCGCCGGACTGGTCGCTGCCGCCCCAGGGACTAGCGCTGCGGTCGCCGAACGCGTTGGTGTCGCCGAAGGCCTGCTGATGCGATCCGCCCATCATGCCGCGGATGCTGGAGAGCAGCAGCGAGCCGCCGACGACGCCGGCCGCGGCCGCCGCCGCGGTGCCGAGGAACGAGCCGCCGCCACCGCCCATCGGCGGGGCGCCATAACCCTGACCCGGAGCTTGACCTGGAGCTTGGCCGTAGGCCTGTCCATAAGGAGGCGGCGCGCCGTAGCCCGGCTGCGTCTGCGGCATCACCTGACCGGTGTTCCAGACCGGCCGCTGCTCACGCGGCGGCACGTTCGGAACCGAGCCGCGCGAGGGGCCTCCGCCGAACAAGCTATCGCGCATGGTATCGAGGAAGCCGCCGGACTGCGCCTGCTCGGGCGCATGGGCCGCTTCCAGCTCCTGGATACGGTTATGGGCGCGCTTCAGCGCTTCGTCCTGCAATAACGTGGTCTGCACCAGCGCGTAGACCGCGCCGGGGGCCTTGCGCAGGCCATCGGAGATCGCGGCGATCGCGTCGGGATCGCGCGGTGCATTTTCCAGTTTCGAAAGCCGGTCGAAAAGCTCGTCGACGAGCTGGCGTTCCTGCGGCGTCATGATCAGTCTCCCTCGCGCAAATCAAGCGCGAGGGAGATGTAGGGTTCCATTGTGGTCCCAACAGTGCCGGCCGGATTAAATTTCGGTATGCGACAAGCTGCCCGGCGGCTTGTTTTCGGCCGGTTTCACCCCAGCGTGGCGCCGCTGTCCGCCAGCAGGCGCGCAAACGCGTCGCCCGAGAGATAAGCGTGCTCGCGTTCGCGGACGTCGGTCATCGGATCGAGCCCGGCGAGGATGTCGTCGACGAAGCCGGGGTGGCACATCACGAGGCCGCCATCGGGGAGGCCTTCCAGAAACTGCCGCATCAACGCGCCGAAATCGGCCTCGCGCGTAAAATCATAGGCGCCGGCGAAGCCGGGATTGAAGCTGAGGCCGGCGCTGGCGGCGCGGCGGCGGAATTGTGCGCTCAGGATATCGAGCACCATGGCTTTTGGTGAGGCCAGCCGCTGCACGAGCGGCAGGTCGCGCCCGCCCTGGCGGACCCAGGCTTTCGGCGCGGCTTCGCTGACCGCATCGACAAAGCCGTCGCGCACCTGCGGATAGAGCTGCACATGCTGGTGGCCGTCGACGAAGTCAGGCGGGCGGCCGAACGCTTCGGCGAACGCCGCCAGCTGCGCCTTGACCTCATTGCGAAAGAATTCGCGGTCGAGCCGGCGCGCAAGGCCGGCGCGCAGCAGCTTCGGGAACGGCATGAACATGTCGCCGTCCAGCGGTCGGAAATGCATGGTGAGCGGCCGGAACGGCGCCGACAATGTCACGTGCAAGCCGATCGCGCAGCGCGGGCTCGCTTTCGCCGCCGTCTGGAGCGCCTCGATCTCGCCGCGCTCGATCGCCGGTCCCACCATCATCACCGAGGTGGCATTGAGACGGCCGCGTTCGATCAGGTCGCGGATGGCGCGATTGACGCCCGGGCTGATGCCGTAATCGTCGGCGCAGAGCCAGATCCGCCGCAGGCCCGCGGCGGCGCTCATTCGGCGGCCGTCCTCTTCGAGGCGTCGTCGGCCTTTCCGGTCTCGAAATGCTTTTCGCTGTGCTCGGCAACGAAGTAGATCGGGCGCGCCTTCAGCTCGGACAGGATCTTGCCGATATATTCGCCGACGATGCCGATCATGATGAGCTGCACGCCGCCGATGGTCATCAGGCCGATCACGAGCGAGGGATAGCCGGGCACCTGCTTGCCCGTGGTCCAGACCTCCCAGAGGATCGAGAGGCCGAACAGGAAGGCGCCGCCGGCGAGGATCACGCCGAGCAGGCTGGCGAAGCGCAGTGGTGCCACCGAGAACGAGGTCACCCCTTCGATCGAAAGACCGAGCAGGCGCGCGGCGCTGAAGGTGGTCACGCCATGGGTGCGCGGCGCGGGCTCGTAATCGACGCGGATCTGGCGGAAGCCGATCCAGCTCGCAAGGCCCTTGAAGAAGCGGTTGCGCTCCGGCAGCTGCCTGAGCGCTGCGACCGCGCGCGGCGACAGCAGGCGGAAGTCGCCGGCGTCTTCAGGGATCTTCTGGCGCGCGCCCCAATTGATCAGCGAATAGAACCCGCGCACGGCGACGCGGCGCAGGAAGGGCTCGTTGTCGCGATGGGCCTTGGCGGTATAGACGACGTCATAGCCGTCCTCGATCCAGTGCCGCACCAGCTGCTCGACCAGGGCCGGCGGATGCTGGCCGTCGCCGTCCATGAACATCACGGCGCCGAGCCGGGCATGGTCGAGGCCGGCCATCAGCGCGGCTTCCTTGCCGAAATTGCGCGACAGCGACACCACCTGAACGTCGACCGCGTCGGCCGGCAGCGACCGGGCGATCGAGAGCGTCGCGTCCGCGCTGCCGTCGTCGACATAGACGACCTCGCAGCCGAGGCGATAGCGCTGCCGCAGCGTCTTGGCGAGATCGCAGATGCGCTGGTGCAGGACGGCGAGGCCCGCCGCCTCGTTGTAGACGGGGACGACAATCGACAACCCCTTCGCGGCGGCACTGGCCGCGGTGGTCGTCATGCCGGAAACGTCAGAGCCCAGCGTCATTGATCAAGGTTCCAGAGGCGTCCATGGTTCTCAACAGCATATGGTAGCTGCCGTTTGCTGTCGCTACGCTGAACGAACCTGAGGCTCACTGCCGCAGGAATGCCTCGAGCTTGGCGAACAGCGGGTTCTCCCGGTCGAACACATAGTCGAGCGAAACCACCGAGACGGTCTCGGCGCCATGCTCGCGCAGGAAGCTCGCCAGCGCATAGAGCTGACCCGGCGGACAGTGCAGCGTCAGCATGCCCGACGAGGTCGGCCCGCCGAACGGGGCTACGACGCCGAAGCGCTCGTGGGCTTCGCCGAGCAGGGCGGCGTCGCATTGCTGGAAGCGGGTGCGGACCTCGCGGTATTTGTTGGCCCGCGCCCTTGCTGCGATGTGATCGAGGATGACGCGCGCGGTCTCCCGCGCCTGCGGCGACCAGTCGGCATCCTTCGAGGCGACCAGATTGGCCTGGCTGCGCAGGATCACGCCGTCGTCGAGCACCCGCAAGCCGTTGGCGGCGAGCGTCGCGCCGGTCGTGGTGATGTCGACGATCAGCTCGGCGCTGCCGGCCGCCGGCGCGCCTTCGGTCGCGCCCGCGCTTTCGACGATGCGGTAATCGGTGATGCCGTGGCTCTGGAAGAAGGTGCGGGTGAGGTTGATGAACTTGGTCGCGACCCGCATCCGCATGTGATGCTGCTCGCGGAAGCCGGTGGTGACGTCATCGAGGTCGGCCATGGTGCGGACGTCGATCCACGCCTGCGGTACCGCGACGACGACGTCGGCATTGCCGAAGCCGAGCCCGTCGATCAGGGACACGCGCTTGTCGGCATCCGCGATGTTCTCGCGTACCAGGTCTTCGCCGGTGACGCCGAGATGCGCGAAGCCGCGCGACAGTTGAGAGGCGATCTCGCTCGCCGAGAGATAGGCGACCTCGACATTGTCGAGGCCTGCGAGCGTGCCGCGATAGTCGCGCGCGCCGCCGGCCTTCGACAGCTTCAGCCCGGCGCGGGCGAAGAACGCCTCGGTGTTTTCCTGCAGGCGGCCCTTGGAGGGAACGGCCAGGACGAATGGCGCGCTCATGACTTAAGCTCCCACCTTGCGACCGATCCGGGTCAGCGCGTCGACCCAGACCGAGAAGCCGACCGCGGGGATCGGCTCGGCCGATCCGAGCTGGGTCATCAGCCCGTCATAGCGGCCGCCGGCGACCAGCGGCTCGGCGCCGTTGCCCCTGTGATGCAGCTCGAATTCGAAGCCGGTGTAATAGTCGAGGCCGCGTCCGAACGCGGTCGAAAAGCGCGTCTGCTTCACGTCGATACCGCGCGCGGCCATGAAGCCGACCCGGCTTTCGAACTGGTCGACGGCAGCGCTGAGGTCGAGCTTCGCATCCGTGGTGAGCGCGCGGAGCTCGGCGACGGCATCGTCGGGATTGCCTGCGATCGACAGGAAACGCTTGAGCACGGCGATCGCCTCGCGCGGCAGCGCGCCGCCCTTCAGCGTCGACTGCTCGAGGAAACGGTCGGCGATCTCGGCGGTGGTGCGGCCCCCGACATTGGTGGTGCCGGCGATCGACATCAGATCGGTGACGAAGGCGAGCGCCGCCTTGCGGTCGGAGCCGGCGAGCGCGGCCAGCACACCCTCATATTCGCTGCGGGTCGCGGTGGTCGCGGCCGCCAGCTTCTCCAGATCTTTTTCCAGGCTGATCTTGCGGTTGAAATCCTTGACCAGGCGGCGGCGCCACACCGGATAGAGGTCGAGCGCATCGAGCAGGGCGTTGAACAGCGCCACGTCGCCGGTGCGGATCTCGACATCGCGGACACCGAAGGCGGCGGTCGCTTCCAGCGCCAGCGCCAGCATCTCGGCGTCGGCCGCGGCGCGGTCCTGGCGGCCGAACGATTCGATGCCGGCCTGAAGAAACTCGCTGGCCTGGCCGCTACGGTAGCGGAACACCGGGCCGAGATAGCTGAACCCGGCCGGCTGGCCGGCGCGGCTGGAGGTGAGGTAGTCGCGGGCGACCGGGATGGTCAGGTCCGGGCGCAGGCAGAGCTCCTCGCCGGACAGGTCCGTCGTCAGGTACAGGCTCTTGCGGATGTCCTCGCCGGAGAGGTCCAGGAACGGCTCGGCCGGTTGCAGGATCGCGGGCTCGGCCCTGACATAGCCGGCCTGCGCGAACGACAAGAGCAGCGTATCCGCCCAAGCGGCGGAGCCGGCAGCATTTGAGGTGGCAGTCGCGGTCATAACAGGGGTCCATCGTCCCGGCGGAACCGGGCAGGGCAAAGGGGAGGCGAATTGGCGCAGGCCTTAGCATGGCGCGAAAGCGGTTTCGACCTCCAAAGGATCAATCGCTTAACGGCTTTGGAGGTGGGACGCAGCGATCTGCCAGAAGGCATTTTAGGTATCTTAATACCTAGAACGAAAGAGGCTTGGCTTTCACTCAGTCTGGCCGGAGCGATCTCTGGGCGCATCGCCAAGCGATGCATCGGTCGAGGCGAAGGCAAGCCCTGCGGTTTCGGAAGCGGCGTGATCTGCGAGCTCCTCGGCAAGCTCGATAATTCTCTGCCTCCTGCTCGGGTCCCTTATGCCGAGAAATGCCTTGATGAGCCCGAGCTCCTCGCGTCGCCGCCTGTCCGATGCAACATCGTCGTCCATGGCCATGTCGTCCTGCGCGACAGCCTCATTGCCCGTCGCTGATTTTGTCCGCGCATGCGACTCAATGCAGCAACCGCAAGCCCGACGTCACATTGAGAAATTGAGGAGGACAGGCAAGTCGTCGCATACTCATATTGGGTATGGCGGATGATCCGTTTGCTGCTGCCTTCGTTTACACTGTGAATATTGGTTTCGATTCATGCGCAATGCATCAGATGTTATCCGGACGGTCTCACGGCACACGCTGGCCTATATGCTGTTTTCGATCAGCGAGCTATTCCGGCACTACGACGAATTCGATCCGCTGGACCTGCTGATCGTTCATGCGATTCTCAACGCGAACGTCATCAATGTGATGAACGATCCGTCGCTGGACGAGAGATTCTCCAGCATTCACGCGGTCGAGCCGGATGCGATCAAGCAAGGGGTGTCCCGCGCGGCGCTCTCTCGCTTCCTCAGCCTGCCGCTCGAGACGGTTCGCCGTCGCGTGACGGGACTTAAAAGACGAAAGATTCTCGCCGAAACCAAGGCCGGGCTCATCGTGACCGAGCAGAACGCATTCAGGTTTGGAAACAATCACGAACTGCAGAAGACTAACATGCTGCTGCTCACAAAACTGCTTCGCGATCTCAAGCGCGCCGGCATCAATGGTCCGGATGATCTGCGTGCCCCCAATGGCACTGCATCGACAAGGAAGGCGAAGTAAGCGGCAGGATATGGATCAAGGCCTTTTCGATACTGCTCGCGATGAAGCGCAAGGAACAGCATTAGACGGCTTGCTGTCGTTCCAGGGTCTCAAGCCATCCGCGGCTCTCGAGCTCCAATCTTACGACATCGATCATTTCGGAGAGAGTGAGAGATATGCCGGCGCATCCAGCATGCCGCTGTCGGCCGGGGCGACTTCAATCAAGCGCGCCCGGCTTAGCCTTCCGGTCCTGACGCTGTCTCTGGTGAAGACCTTCCCGCGGATCATCCGCGGTTATGATCTGGCGCACGCCATCGCGGTGGCGGTGCCGATGGACCATGTAACCTCCACCCGCATCAACGGGCAATCAATTGGCAGCTCGATACTCGTTCTCAAGGGGAGATCCGATTGCCTGGTCTATGAGCCGGCAGGGCGTTTGTGGGCTGTCGCCTATTTCAGCTTGCCCGAGCGCGACCCCTGGTCTCAGCTGGATGACGGCTATCATTTGCTGAGCCCGGCATCGGACGTACTTGCCTCCCTGCATGGTTCGATTTCCACGACGCTTGAAACCGCCGCACATGATCCAGACTTCCTGAACGAGCCGACGTCGCGAACGGCAGTCGAACAATCCCTGTTCGTCACAATGGATGCTGCCATTCGGTCCAACGCGAATCGCGGGCCCATGCACTCCACGACGGACAGCTATCAGCGGATCGTCGCAGAGATGGAACGATTGATCCGCCACGATCTCGCGATCTGGCACAAGACGACCGAACTGGCGGAGCGGGTGGGCGTGTCCGTTCGGACCCTCCAGAGTGCGACGCAGGCCATCTGCGGCATGAGCCCTCATCGCTACAGCCGGGTCTTGCGCCTCTGGTCGGTACGAAAGCAGCTGCGCACCGGCCCGGCTCGCCGCAGTGTGAAGGCCTGCGCAATCGGCCATGGCTTCTGGCACCTGAGCGAGTTCGCAGCGAGCTACAGGGCGGCTTTCGGAGAGCTGCCGTCCGAGACCCTGCATCGGTCGAAGCGAGAGGTCATCTAAAGCGCGAACCTGTAGAGCCGCCGCGCGTGAATCGACGTTGGGTTCGCTTGGCTAGGTTAGGTGCCGTCCCAATCGCCCAGTACCGCCTGCACCAGCGCCAGCGCCGCCACCGCGGCCGTGTCGGCCCGCATGATCCGGGGGCCGAGCGCCAGCCGCAGGATTTTCGGCTGTCGCAGCAGCAGGGCGCGCTCCTCCTCGGCAAAGCCGCCTTCGGGGCCGATCAGCACGTCGATGCCTTGGCCGGCCGCGTGGGCCTTCGCCAGGCTCCGAATGGGGTTTTGGACCTCCGCCGCCTCATCACAGAAGATGAGCAGCCGGTCGGCAGGGCGCTGACTGAGATACCGGTCCAGCGGCACCGGCTCGGTCACCGTGGCGATGCTGAGGATGCCGCATTGCTCGGCGGCCTCGACGACATTGGCACGCATCCGCTCGGTGTTGACCCGGGAGGCCTGGGTGAAGCGGGTCAGGACCGGCTGAAGCGTGGCGGCGCCCATCTCGATGGCCTTCTGGACCATGTAATCGAGCCGGGCATGCTTGAGCGGCGCGAAGACGTAAGCGAGCTCGGCCAGCCGGTCCTGGGGCCGGGTCTGCTGGAGGATGACGAGGCCGTCCGGCCGCTTGCGGCCTTCGATCGCGGCCTGCCACTCGCCGTCGCGGCCGTTGAACGCCAAAACCTCGGCCCCGGCGGCAAGCCGCAGCACATTGCCGAGATAATTGCTCTGGTCGCGGTCGAGCGGAACCCTGGCGTCCTGGGCAAGGGGGACGTCGACAAACAGGCGGGGCGCGCGAAAATCGTGGGAGGGCATCGTTCAAAGGTCCAATTCGCCGCCGTTATTAACCGAAAGCCGCCATTTCGGGGGTAAATATTGCCGAATCGGTGCGTCGGCGCGCCGCGCTCTTGCCCTATTCGACGGGTTGTTAAGGGCCGGCGGGAATCGTAAAATCGCGAGCACGCTGGTTGCGCCTCAATTGGGAAGGCGCCGAAACCCGCAAGCTCCTGCCGGAGAGACTGCCTTGATGATCCGTCATTTGATGGTTCCGATCACTGCCGCCATGGTCACCTTGGGCGCCGCGGGCGCCCACGCGCAGGGCTTCCCTGCGCCGCTGCCTGGCCAGGCCCCAACCAGTTCCGCGTTTCCACCCGTGAATGGCTCGGCACCGACCGCTTCGGTCGGCACGGCGCCCCAAGGATCGTTTCCCGTCAACGGCGCCGCGCCCGTCGGTGGCGCAGGTGCCTTCAGCGCCGCTCCGCCGACGCAAGGCGGTCCCGGCGAGGACTGCATGAAGGCCTTCATGCCGCTGCGCGAGGAAGCCGAGAAGCGCGGCAAGCTGATCAAGGCGGCAAGCGACCGTCACGCGCCGCCGGACGAAGCCTGCAAGCTGATCCGCAATTTCAGCCAGGCTGAGTCCAAGATGATCAAGTACATCGAGGCCAACGCGGCGAAGTGCGGGATTCCGGCGCAGGTCAGCGCACAGATGAAGGACGGCCACAAGAACACCGAGGCCATGTCGACGAAGGTCTGCAACGTCGCGCAGCAGATGCAGAACCAGCCGCGCGGTCCGGCCGGTCCGTCGCTGAGCGAGGTGCTGGGCTCGGGCTCGGCGCCTGAGGCCAATGCCGGCAAGAAGGGCGGCAGCACCTTCGATACGCTCAACGGCAACGTCCTCACCCGATGAGTGATACATCCGCCCGCGTTGCCGATTCCACCGGCAACTGGGTCGATACGCTCGCGCCGCAATGGGCGCGGCCCTATTTGCGCCTGTCGCGCTTCGATCGTCCGATCGGCTCCTGGCTCCTGTTGATGCCGTGCTGGTGGTCGGCGGCACTCGCCGCCGGCATGGCACATGATGTCCGCGGCCTGCCGCTCACCATCGTGCTGTTCTTCATCGGCGCCTTCGTGATGCGCGGAGCAGGCTGCACCTGGAACGACATCACCGACCGCGATCTCGACGACAAGGTCGAGCGCACCCGCTCGCGGCCGTTGCCGTCGGGCCAGGTGACCACGAAGCAGGCGCTGGCCTTCATGGTCGCGCAGGCGCTGACCGGTCTCGTGGTGCTGCTGCAATTCAACCGCTTCGCGGTCCTGACCGGCATCGCTTCGCTTTTGATCGTCGCGATCTATCCCTTCATGAAGCGCATCACCTGGTGGCCGCAGATCGTGCTTGGCCTCGCCTTCTCCTGGGGCGCGCTGATGGGATTTGCCGTCACCTTCGGCCGCATCGAATTGACCGCGCTGGTGCTCTATGCCGGATCGATTTCGTGGGTGATCGGCTATGACACGATCTATGCGCATCAGGACGCCGAGGACGACGCGCTGATCGGCATCAAGTCCACCGCGCGGCTGTTCGGCGCGCACACGCACCAGGCGCTGATCCTGTTCTACGGGCTTGCGGTGATGTTGATCGGCGTCGCGCTGGCGTCCGGCGATGCGCGCTGGCCGGCCTGGCTCGGGCTTGCCGCGTTCGCCGTGCATCTGGCGTCGCAGATCGTGCGGCTGGATATCAGCGACCCCTTGCTGTGCAAGCGCCTGTTCTACTCGAACAAGTATGCGGGCTTCCTGCTGTTTGCGGGATTGCTGGTCGACGCGGTGATGCGGGCGGCGTAGCTGTCGTAGGGTGGGCAAAGGCGCTCTTGCGCCGTGCCCACCATCTTTCCGAGATTGAGATGAAAAAGGTGGGCACGCTTTCGCTTTGCCCACCCTGCGGCACCGTGCTTGCCGTTCAATCCCGCGCGATGATCTCACGCTCTTCGCGATGAACCGGCAGCTCGCGCGTCATGGCGGTGCGCCGTCGCATCAAAAATTTCGGACGGCGGGCGCGGATCGCGTTGGCGCGGCGACGGCGCGGCGTGGGCTTGCGGGCGCCTTCGTCGAGCTGTGGAAGCGCGAACAGCTCGCTCCAGATCGCCCAGGCCTCGGCGAGCTCGTCGCCATCGGTGCTGACCAGCAGCGGAACGGACAGCGAGGGATCGCGATGCACGAGGACGAGGGTCTGCGCCTCGTCATTGCCGCGCAACGCAACGCCGGTGAAGTCGCTGACGCGGACGTTGATCGCCATCTGCATGCCGCGAACGGCACGGCGCAGCACGACACGCTCGCGATGAAGCTCGATCTGCCTGGTGTATCCGTCGGCGCGCGGATCGTGCGCATCGAAGCGGACCGGAAGGGAAAGAGGGTCGAGCCGCAAGCTGCGGCCCGACCCGGCGGGAGCGACCCCGCTTGTTGCTGTTTGACGCCTCACGGCTTTAGTTCTCCCCGCCGGGATTATGTTCCCGGTCGATGCGAGGACCTTAGCGCGCGCCGTTCCGAAACCACTTAAAAAGGCTGGTTAATCCAGCGTCACCACCGCTCATGATTGACAAGACCTTGGCACGCATGATTGACGAGACGTTGCGCCGGACTTGCGAATCTGAGCTTTTTGCGGGCTGAAAACGCTTGAAGTCCGTACCAATTGGGCACATCTGGTGTTCAGGGCCGGTATCGCCCCGAAACCTCCCGCCGCAACAGGATTTCGTTTGTGAACCCTTCACCAAGCTCGACGCTTTCGCCCCAGGATTCGTCCAAAGCCAATCGCGACCTGTTCGATCAGTCCGCGCTCTCCGATCTCGCGCAGCGGCTGGTCGAGGCGGCCAGGCGCGCCGGTGCGGATGCGGCCGATGCGGTCGCCGTGCGCGGCGTCTCGCAGGGCGTCGAGGTGCGTGACGGGCGCGTCGAGGAATCCGAACGCTCCGAGGGCGACGATGTCGGCCTGCGCGTGCTGGTCGGCCAGCGCCAGGCGGTGGTCTCGACCAACGACGTCAGCGGCGATGCCGTGACCAAGCTTGCCGAGCGCGCGGTGGCGATGGCGCGCGTCGCGCCCGACGACAAATATGTCGGCCTCGCCGATCCCGCGCTGCTCGCGCGCGACTTCCCCGATCTCGATCTGCTCGATCCCGACGTGCCCGCGACCTCCGAGCTCGAGCGCCGCGCGCTCGAAGCCGAGGCTGCCGCGCTCGCCGTGAAGGGCGTGACCAAGTCCGGCGGCGCCTCCGCCTCCGCCGGCATGGGCGGTATGGTGCTCGTCACCAGCACCGGCTTCCATGGTTCTTATTTGCGTTCCAGTCAGGGCATTTCGGCGACCGCGATATCGGGCGAAGGCACCGGCATGGAGCGTGATTACGACTTCACCTCGGCGCCGCACGGCGCCGATCTCCTGTCGCCGGAAGTCGTCGGCCGTTCCGCCGGCGAGCGCACCGTGGCGCGTTCCAATCCGCGCAAGGTCGAGACCTGCAAGGTGCCGGTCGTGTTCGATCCGCGCGTCGCGGGCTCGCTGGTCGGCCACGTCGTCGGTGCCATCAACGGCGCCTCGATCGCACGCAAGACCAGCTTCCTGAAGGACAAGCTCGGCCAGCAGCTGTTCGCCAAGAACATCCGCATCATCGACGATCCGCTGCGCAAGCGCGGCCTGCGCTCGCAGACCTTCGATGCCGAAGGCGTCGCGGTGAAGAAGATCGCGCTGGTCGACGAGGGCGTGCTGACGACCTGGCTGCTCGACTGCGCGACCGCGCGCGAGCTCGGCCTCACCACCACCGGCCACGCCCATCGCGGCGTCTCGTCCTCGCCGTCGCCGGGGCCGTACAATCTGCATCTCGAACCGGGCACGCCGACGCCGGCCGAGCTGATCGCCGACATCAAGCAGGGCTTCTACGTCACCGACCTGATCGGCTCCGGTGTCAACGGCGTCACCGGCGATTACAGCCGCGGCGCCTCCGGCTTCTGGATCGAGAATGGCGAGCTGACCTATCCCGTCAGCGAGGTCACGATCGCGGGCCATCTGTTCGAGATCTTCAAGTCGATGCAGCCGGCGAACAATCTCGAGTTCCGCTACGGCATCAATGCGCCGACGGTGCGCATCGAGGGTTTGACGCTTGGCGGACGCTGACGCGCATGCAACGGACGAAACCATCCTGACGCGCGACGCGGCGCTGCTGCAGGACGCGGTGCGGGAGGCAGGCAGCCTCGCGCAGTCGATGTTCCGCACCGAGTTGAGGAAGTGGACCAAGGGCGCGTCCTCGCCGGTGTCGGAAGCCGACATTGCCGTCAACGACCTGCTCGAAGCGCGCCTGCGCGCGGCGACGCCCGATTATGGCTGGCTGTCCGAGGAGAGTGCCGACGACGAGGTGCGGCTGTCGCGGCGGCGGACCTGGGTGGTCGATCCCATCGACGGCACCCGCAATTATCTCGGCGGCCATGACGAATGGTGCGTCAGCGTCGCGCTGGTCGAGGATGCCTCGCCGGTGCTGGCTGCGGTGTTCGCGCCGGCAACCGGCGAGTTCTTCTTCGCGGCCCGCGGGCAGGGCACGACGCTCAACGGCAAAGCCGTGCGGGCGGCGTCCGGATCCGCGCTCGACTTCTCACGCGTCGCCGGCCCGAAGCCGATGGTCGAGCGGCTCAATACGGCCGGCGGCGACATCAAGCTGCATCCGCGAATCGGTTCGCTCGCGCTGCGCCTGTGCCGGGTCGCCGATGGCGTGCTGGATGCGGCTTTCGCCGGGGGCAACAGCCATGATTGGGACCTTGCGGCGGCCGATTTGATCGTGCAGGAAGCGGATGGTAGGATGAGCGACCTCTCCGGAGATCCCATCCTCTATAACCGCCGGGAAGTCACGCACGGGGTGCTGGTGGCAGCGGGTCGCGATCGTCATGCGGGCATCGTCGCGCATTTTCGAAATCGGCCCTTGCCCTGAGTGCGTCCGCCGTGCTTCTCGAACACTGCTTTGCCGGGCAGCCCGTTAGGAACAGAACCCATGCCAGATAGTGCCCCGCAACAATTGCTGCATCTCGTCATCGGCGGCGAACTGCTCGATCTCGAGCACAACACCTTCAAGAACCTCGACGACGTCGAGATCGTCGGCCTCTATCCGAACTATGCGTCCGCTCACGTCGCCTGGCGCGCCAAGGCGCAGAGCACGGTCGACAACGCGCAGATGCGCTACTTCATCGTCCATCTCCATCGGCTGCTCGACCCGAATCAAGAACCGGCACGTTGAAAAAACTGCTTCGCAATACGCTGCGAAGCAGCTGGCTTCAGCGTGCCGTCGGGGTTCTGGCGGCCGAATATCTGCGTCTGGTCTGGCGGACCAACAAGTTCACGTTCGATCCGCCAGATGTCTATGACATCGTCGAGCCGCAGATTCCCGCGATCTTCGCCTTCTGGCACGGCCAGCATTTCCTCACGCCCTTCATCAAGAAAAAGGAGTCCCACCGGGCCAAGGTCCTGATCTCGCGGCATCGCGACGGCGAGTTCAACGCGATCGCCGTCGAGCGGCTCGGCATCGGCCTGATCCGTGGTTCCGGTGACCACGGCGGCGCCTTCCACCGCAAGGGCGGGGTGGGCGCGTTCAGGGAAATGGTGCAGACGCTCCAGGACGGTTGTAATGTCGCGCTGACCGCCGATGTCCCCAAGCGCTCGCGCGTGGCCGGGCTCGGCATCATCATGCTGGCACGGGAATCGGGGCGGCCGATCATGCCTTTCGCGATGGCGACCAGCCGCTTCATCCGGCTCAAGAACTGGGACCGCACCACCATCAACCTGCCGTTCGGGCGAGGCGCATTGGTCGGCATCAAGGAAATCCACGTGCCGCCGGATGCCGACGCCGCCACCATGGAAGCGCTGCGGCTGGAGCTGGAAGAGACCTTGAACGAGGCGACCCGCCGCGCCTACGCGCAACTCGGCCGTCCGGGGCCCCAAGATGGCTAATTCGCTGCCGATAACGCTGCGGATGTACCGGCGCCTGGCCTCGGGCCTGGTGCCGCTTGCGCCGGCGCTGATCAAGCGGCGGCTGAAGCAGGGCAAGGAGGATCCCGCCCGCGTCGGCGAGCGGCGGGGCCTGTCCCGGGACGTGCGTCCGCACGGCCCCCTGGTCTGGATTCATGGCGCCAGCGTCGGCGAGGTGCTCGCCGCAGCCGCGCTGGTCGAGCGCCTGCGCGACCTCAATCTGCGCATCCTGCTCACCTCGGGCACCGTCACCTCCGCCGCCGTGGTCGCGAAGCGGTTTCCGCCCGACGTCATCCATCAATACGTGCCGTATGATTCCCCGCGCTATGTCGCGCGCTTCCTCGATCACTGGAAGCCGTCGCTGGCGCTGTTCATCGAATCCGATTTGTGGCCGAACCTGATCCTGGCGGGCGCTGCGCGCCGCCTGCCGATGGTGCTGATCAACGGGCGGATGTCGCCGCGCTCCTTCCCGCGCTGGCGGCGGATGTACGGCACCATCTCGGCGCTGCTGTCGCGGTTTGACATCTGCCTGGCGCAGTCGAAGACAGATGCCGAGCGCTTCTCGGCGCTCGGCGGCCGCGACGTCGTCACCACGGGCAATCTCAAGCTCGACGTGGCCGCGCCGCCGGCCGATCCCGCCAAGCTCGAGCGGCTGATTGCGATGACGCGCGGCCGCCCGATCATCGTCGCGGCCTCGACCCATCCGGGCGAGGACGAGATGCTGATCGCGGCGCATCGCAGCCTCGTCGGTTTCTTCCCGCAGCTTCTGACCGTGATCGTGCCGCGGCATCCGGATCGCGGCGCCTCGATCGCGGGCTTGATCACGGCGTCGGGCCTGAAGCCGGCGTTGCGCTCGCGTGAGGAATTGCCGACGGCCGCGACCGACGTCTATGTCGCCGACACCATGGGCGAGCTCGGCTTGTTCTACCGCCTCTCGCCGGTCGTGTTCATGGGCGGATCGCTGATCCGCCATGGCGGCCAGAATCCGATCGAGGCGATCAAGCTCGGCGCCGCGATCGTCCATGGTCCGCACGTCTTTAACTTCGCCGATGTCTACGAGGCGCTTGATAGCAGCGGCGGCGCGCGCCAGGCCGACACGCAGGAGACGCTGGTCAAGCAGCTCGGCCAGCTGCTGGCCGATCCCACGGTGCGCGACGGGATGCAGCGCGCAGGCGCAGGCGTGGTCGAGGATCTCGGCGGCGCGCTCAATCGCACCATGACGGCGCTCGAGCCCTATCTGTTGCAGCTCACCATCGAGATGGGGGCCGCCAATGCGTGAGCCGGTCTTCTGGTACCGGCCGCGTTCCTTCAAGTCTCATGCGTTACGGCCGTTGGGCTTGCTCTATGGTGCGATCACCGAACGGCGCATGCTGCGCCAGGGCTTTGACGCCGGCATCCCCGTGATCTGCGTCGGCAACTACCATGTCGGCGGCGCCGGCAAGACGCCGACCGTGCTCGCATTGACGAAGCTGCTGCGCGAGCTCGGCGAGACGCCGGTGGTGCTCAGCCGCGGTTATGGCGGGCGCCTCAAGGGGCCGGTCATGGTCGACCGCGAGCGCCACACCGCGTCCGACATCGGCGACGAGCCGCTGATGATGGTGCGCGACGTTCCTGTCGTGGTCGCGCAAGACCGTCTCGAAGGCGTTGCGCTCGCGAAGTCGCGGGGCGCGACCGTGATCCTGATGGACGACGGCTTCCAGAACCCGCGCCTGCTGAAGGACGCTTCCCTGATCGTGATCGACAGCGAGCGCGGCCTCGGCAACGGCAAGGTGTTTCCGGCCGGTCCGTTGCGCGCGCCGCTGAAGGCGCAGCTCGCGCGCACCGATGCGCTGGTGCTGATCGGCAATGGCCATGCCGCCAACGATGTCGCGGCGGAGCTTGCGAAGCGCAACAAGCCGGAGCTGCGCGCGCGCCTGAAGCCGGATGCGGCCTCGGTCGCGCAACTCCTCGGTAAACGCGTGTTTGCGTTCGCCGGCATCGGCGATCCCGCGCGTTTCTTCCGCAGCTTGCGCGCCTGCGGCATCGAGGTCGCGCGCACGCGTCCCTTCGCCGATCACCACATGTTTTCGCAGAACGAGATCGCCGCGCTCGCAGCGGAGGCGCAGCGCGAGCAGCTCACGCTGGTGACGACGGAAAAGGATCTTGCGCGCCTGCGCGGCCGCGACGGCGTGCCCGATGGCATCGTGCCGTTCGCGGTGCAGCTCGAATTCGATGATCCGGCAGCGCTCCGGCAATTGATCAGCGATCATCTCTACAAGGCGCGCGAGCGGCGGTTCGCCAGGCGATGATTTCTTGATGATTTTTTGATGATTTCTTGCCGTGGACAAAGCGCTCCGCCGTAACCCAACACCGCGCGCCATGCGATATGCGACAATGGATCGGGGCGACATGTCGCGGCGGATGAATTGTCTTCCGCACGTTCGGGAGTTGATGTAGCCTCGCATGAGAGCCGTCACCGGGACGTGCCGAACTCCCGGCAATCATCGGCGGCGTTTATGCCCACGGCGGGCAGCGTACCTTCATCATTTCAGATGCGAGACCGTTACGATCAGTTCGGAACGGCAGGAGAGTTATTGCCAAAAAGCTCAGAGGAGAACATGCCATGCATTTTTGCCTCACTGGACAATATACACCACGCGCTCTCAACGCCATTTTGGAAAACCCCACGACCAATCGCCAGGAGGCGGCGAGAAAACTCATTGAAGCGGCCGGCGGCAAGCTGATTTCGATGTACAGCGTTGCTGCCGACGGTCCAGGCGTTCTGGTGATTTTCGATGTGCCTGATCCGAGCGCGGCCCCGGCCATTTCCGGTCTGACCGTTACGGCGGGCACCCTGCAGAACGTGAAACTGACCCGGCTGTTCACGCAGGACGAGATCAAGCAGGTCCGCCAGAACGCGGCGAAGCTGCGTTCTTCGTATACTCCGCCCGGAGGCTGACATCCGGATCTCGAGCGATGCCGCCGCAATCGCATCAAGCGGCGGCAACGCTCACCTCACAGCAAGAAGCAGGTCTGCACGCTGAGGCGAGGCGAAGGCCTTCTCGCGTCCATCGACGGACGATGCGGGACGGCGCGTGCTGTGTCCGGCGCCACAGGTCCGACTGAACGTGCTTACCAGCGGACCCGTTAACGGCGTGCAATTCCGGCCCAGCGGTCAGTCCCTCACCAGGCTCCAACAGCCATCATTCCGATGATGGTCAGGCACGAGACGCAGGCCACCATGACAGTATAGCATTCGGGTGTATTCATCGCTTGCTCCCAAACTGCCGCCAATTGCTTGGTCACTGCTACGCGGGAGAGTTCGCCGGTCTCGGGCCGCTTCAATGCGGCACGCCGCGACCGGTCTTGCGTTGTGCGTCCGTCCTCTCATCGTCACCCTGATCCGCAAGATGATGATGCGCCTCGGGAGCTTCAGAGCGTTGAGCTATGATCAGAAGCTGTTTCCGCATTTCAGCGAGGCGGGCGCGGCAATATTCACGATAGAGCATGTCCAGTATGGTGGGCATGATCACCCCCATCCTTTGACTTTCGATTTACAAAATATTCCACCGCGAATTTTCGAGGTGATGGTAGCCCGCCAGATGGCTCTTCGATATGAGCCCGTTCACAGACTGCGCCAATTCCAAAGCTCAATGGGCCGTTTGGTTGACTTGATGGTCTGTGCGTCAAAGGAGCAGGGCTAATTACCTAACATGTAGTTTAGCAGCGCTCTGTTTCACCAAGACTTCGTCAAACAACTTGAGGGCGCCGAACCGCAGCGAAAAATCCAACCACAGCGCGAAGTGACTTACCACGGAGTGCAAGCGCGCTTCGATGCAACGCGGATCGGCACGACGGAGATCATTTCGGCGGTGAGGCGCGCAGTCCAGGTGCGCGCGAACCTCGTCTCCATCTTCATGCCGCGCGAAAAGCTGTGCCGCTCGTGCGACGCCGGCGGGACCGTTACGCTTTGCTCACCTGCACCAGCCTGCCATTCAGGCGACATTCATCGCAGGACGCCTATCGGTTCCAGACGATCAGGAGAATCCGATGAAACTGCCATCCGCAGCCGTCGCTGCCAGTCTTGTGTGTCTGATCATTGCGCCCGTGTTTGCGCAGACGCCGCCGACGACGGCTCCCGCTGCGCCAACCGGCACGGTGCCCGTCCCCGCGACCAAGCGCGTCACCTGTCTTGCGACGACGCAAAGCCTGAAGGGACAGGACAAGCGCGACCAGATGCAGCTCTGCATGGCGCAGGCACGGGTCGACTGCCTGAAGCAGGCGATCGATCAGAAGGTTGTCGGCGAGCCCAGGAAGAGTTTCATCAAGACCTGCATGGGCGGCGATGGCACGGAGCAGCAATAGTCGCGTGCCGGTGGCCTCACGGCTGCGGCTTCAGCGCGCCGGGGAAGTGCCGCTGCAGCACGGCGGCGGGCGTGGCGTAGGCCTCTTGCAGGTCCACGCTCCAGTACTTCAATTCGTCGAGCGGTATCCGCGTGTCGGTGATCGCGCAGCGCACGAAAGTCCCCGGCGAGATCACGCGGAAATCGCCGTCGAGATATTGCACCTGCGCTTCGCCATGGCCCGAGGGGCCGAACTTGTTCAGCACGGTCGAAAGTCTCCGTGGAAGGGCTCTCCGTGGAAAACCCCGGAGGGCACGATGTGTTGGACGGGACTTAGCATAGATAGGGTGGCTTGTCCGCCCGGTAAACCCACCGGTTTGTGATGTTTTGCCGCCGTTTCCGCATGATAGTGCTTCGCGCGAGGGATGGCCGGTTCCGGCATCTTCCACGGCAGAATCCGATGCGCCTTCGACTGACCGCCCTGTTCATGATGCTGCTGATGTCGGCCGCGCGCGCCGCGCCGGCGCCGCAGCAGGTCGACATTCCGCTGTCGTCCGGAGTGCTGCATGCGCAGCTCTACAAGCCCGAAGGCGAGGGGCCGTTTCCGACCGTGATCGCGCTGCACGGCTGCGGCGGCCTTGGCAATCATTCAGAATCGGTGCTGCCGCGCTATCGCGACTGGGCGCTGCAATTGCTGAAGACCGGCAACGCCGTGCTGCTGCCCGACAGCTACGGGTCGCGCGAGCTCGGGCCGCAATGCCGCGTCAAGGAGATGCACGTCAAGGCCCGTCGCGAGCGTGTCGCCGACATCGCGGCCTCGCGCGCCTGGCTGATGAAGCAGAGTTGGGCCGCGCGCGACCGCGTCAGCCTGATCGGCTGGGCCAATGGTGCCAGTGCGCTGCTCTGGGCGGTGCGTCCGCAGAGCGCCGCGCGCGAGGCCGGGCCGGATTTTCGTGCGGCGATCGCGTTCTATCCGGATTGCCGGATCTCCGCCGGCCTCGGCTGGAGCGCGCGGGTGCCGACCCTGGTGTTGATCGGCGCCAATGACGACGTCTCGTCGCCGCCGGCCTGCCGCCAGATGGTCGACGGCGCGCGCGGCCGCAGCGCGCTCACGCGCATCGTGGTCTATCCCGGCGCCTATCACGATTTCGACCGCGCCAATACGCCGCTGCACGCAGCTGCCGGCACCACCGACGCCGCCGCGCCCGAGCACGGCCATCTCGGCACGGACGCAGAGGCGCGCGCGGAATCGCAGAAGGAAGTCGCGGAGTGGCTGGCGCGGTGAGGGCGGGTTTGTAGCCCGGACGGAGCGCAGCGAAATCCGTGACGGTCGCAGCGCGTGGCACGATCCCCGGATTGCGCTGCGCTTCATCCGGGCTACGCACTTAGTCCGAGCGGGGCCGCCCGAGGAACAAATCTGGCGGACAGCCCCGCATCGACCACCGCCCTGCACGGAGTATGGCCGACCGTGAATCTACGTATCGCGTGTCGCGGCGGTTTCAGCAGGCGACGGCGCCTTAGTTCGACCACGATGTCGATTAAACGCAGTCCTCATGCGCAATCGCTTCGTCCTGTTCTCATCCGCACTGATCGTCTTCACCGTCGCGATCTTCCTGTTCGAAGCCCACGCCGGCGCGCCGCAACGCGCACCGGAACATTGCGGCTTCTGGACCACGATCGACGCGGGATTGTCCTGCCGGTAGGCGGGCTGCAATGACGTGGTTGGGGCTGCATGCGCGCACCACACACTCGGTGTCGTCGCCGGCTTGACCGGGCGATCCAGTACTCCGAGACGTCCGTGAGTCACCGGGAAGCCGCGGCGTACTGGATTCCCCGCCTGCGCGGGGAATGACGTCGAGGGCGGAACGCCGCCGTTGCGCCTCAGAACAAATTGCCCTGATCCACCGGCTTGGCCACGCGCTTCGGCGCAGGTTTTGCGTCCTGCGCGGCCGGCTTTGCTTGCGACGGCGCGCGCTTTGCGGCGGGCGCCGGGCGATCCGCATCCGCCGTCGCGCCGACACGGCCGTCCGCAAATTCGATCTCGACGCGTGCGCCGGGACCAATCGCGTCCGCCGCATGCAGGGGATGCCCGGCTTCATCCCGCACCAGCGCGAAACCGCGGGCGAGCACGCCGCGATACGACAAGGCCGAGAGCAGCTTGCCGCTGTTCTCGACGCGGGCATCCAGCCGCTGCAACAGCGTGACAAGCGCGCGGCCGGCGCGTTCGGCCAGACGATGCGTGCGCTCGCGCTGGCGGGCAATTGCGTTGCGCTGCGCCTGTGCATTCGAAAGTTTCGAGGCGCGCAAGCGCACCTCCAGCCCGGCGAAACGGTCGCGCCGTTGCCGCAGCAGCGAGCGCGCGGACAGGCCGAGCCGCTCGCCGCACACGGTGAGGCGGTGATCGGCCTGCGAAATCTGCCCGTGCAGCACCCGCAGCGTCAGCTTTGCGCTCGCCGCGGTAAACCGGCGGAAATGCGCATGCGTGTTGGCCTTGAGCCCGCGGGGTAGCGACGCGCCCGCCGAATCCAGCCGCTGCCGCGGGATCGCGAGCAGATCGCCTGCCGCCGGCAGCGCGCGCGCGGCGGCGCGCAGCTCGCTGCGGCGGCTCTCATGGGCACGCTGCCAATAGGCGCGGGTGCGGCGGGCGAGATCGGCGACCTCGACGAACAGATCGCTGCGCACCGGCACCGCCATCTCGGCCGCCGCCGTCGGCGTCGGCGCGCGCTTGTCGGCGACGAAGTCGATCAGCGTGATGTCGGTCTCGTGCCCGACCGCGGAGATCAGCGGGATCATGCTCTCGGCTGCCGCCCGCACCACGATCTCCTCGTTGAACGACCAGAGGTCCTCCAGCGAGCCGCCGCCGCGCGCGACGATCAGCACGTCGGGCCGCGGAATCTTGCCGCCTTCCGGCAGCGCGTTGAAGCCGCGGATCGCGGCTGCGACCTGCTCGGCCGAGCCTTCGCCCTGCACCTTGACCGGCCACACCAGCACGTGGCGGGGAAAGCGGTCCTCGAGCCGATGCAGGATGTCGCGGATGACGGCGCCGGTCGGCGAGGTCACCACGCCGATCACTTCCGGCAGCCAGGGCAGCAACTGCTTGCGCGCCTCGTCGAACAGGCCCTCGGCGGCGAGCTTCTTCTTGCGCTCCTCCATCAGCGCCATCAGCGCGCCGATGCCGGCCGGCTCCAGCGCCTCGATCACGATCTGGTACTTGGATGAGCCCGGATAGGTCGTGAGCTTGCCGGTGGCGATGACCTCGAGCCCTTCCTGGGGCTTGAAGCGCATCCGGGAGTGCACGCCCTTCCAGATCACTGCCTCGATCTTGGCGCTCTCGTCCTTGAGCGCGAAATAGCAGTGGCCGGAGGAGTGGGCGCCGCGGAACCCGGAGATCTCGCCGCGGACCCGGACATGGCCAAAGGCGTCCTCCACCGTCCGCTTCAGGGACTGCGAGAGCTCGGAGACGGTGAATTCGGGGGCGTTGAGCAGTGGTTCCGCTGAAGGCATCGGCAAACGATTCGGCATTTTGGGGTCAGGCCCGACGTTAAGGATTTTCGCGGCGCGGCGCCAATCCGGGGATTGATATGAAGAGTACTCTGTAATATAGAGTTCTCTATTGATCGATAAATTCAAGGGAGTTGGGCCATGGCGATCCGGCTGCTGCGCGGCGTCTTGCATGGACTGAAATGGGCCCTGTGCGCGGTCGGCGCTGTGGCGCTGATCCTGACCGCGATGATCGCAACGCCGCTGGAGCGGCCGCCTGAGATGCGATCGGTCTCGGAGTCCGTGAAGCTCGTCGACTTCTCGACCATGCCGCCGCTCGAGCGCTTTCAGGCCCGTGACGGCACCTGGATCGGCTATCGCCACTACGCGCCGAACGGACCCGCGACCGGCCGCGGCGCGATCTTCATCCATGGCTCCTCCGGCTCCAGCGGCACCGTCAATCACGCGTTGACCCATGCGATCGCATCGCGCGGGGTGGAGACCTGGGCGCTCGACATGCGCGGCCACGGCGGCTCCGGCACGCGCGGCGATATCGGTTATGTCGGCCAGCTCGAGGACGACCTCGTCGATTTCGTCGCCCATGTTCGCAAGGGCGCGCCCGACCTGCCGCTCACCCTGATCGGCCATTCAGCCGGAGCCGGCTTTTCGCTGCGGCTCGCCGCGACCCCGATCATGCAGGACATGTTCGTGCGCACCGTGCTGCTCGCGCCCTATCTCGGCTACGACGCGCCGACCAACCGGCCGAGCAACGGTGGTTGGGTCAGTGCCGACATTCCGCGTTTCCTCGGGCTCACGGCGCTGCGCAAGCTCGGCATCGACTGCTGTGCGCAGCTTCCGGTGCTCGCCTTCGCCGTGCCGGCGAATTCGGAGCGGATTCTAACCCCGACCTATTCCGACCGCCTGATGCGCAACTTTGCGACGCGCGGCTATCGCCTCGATCTGCCTAATGTGACGCATCCGATGACGATCTTTGGCGGAGCCCAGGACGAGATGATGATCTCAGACAAATATGCCGAGACCGTGCAGGCCATCAAACCCTCCGTCGACGTCAAGCTGATCGAGGGCGTCAACCACATGGGCATGGTCACCAATCCGAAGGCGGTCAACGCGATCGCGGAGGACGTGGCGACGCGGGGAGCTGGCCAGTCGTGAAAAACCTGTTCGAAGCCGGAAAATTGCTGCTGCTCGACATGGCGGCGACGCTGTTCTTCCTCGTGCTCTATCTGCTGACCCACAATGTGACCCTGTCGGTCATGCTTGGCATGGTGCTGGGCATCGCCCAGATCGGCTGGCAATTCGCGCGCCGCAAGCCGATCGACACGATGCAGTGGATGAGCCTGTTTCTGGTGCTCGGCGCCGGCACCGTCACGCTGATCACCGAAGATCCGCGTTTCGTCATGATCAAGCCGAGCGTGATCTACATCGTCGTCGGCATCGTGATGCTGAAGCGCGGATGGATGAACCGCTATCTGCCGCCGATCGCGATCGAGCTGGTGCCTGACATCGCCATCATCGTCGGCTACGCCTGGTCAGGCCTGATGTTCTTCTCTGCGGCGCTCAACGTGGTCGTGGCGCTCAACTTTGATGTTGCGACCTGGTCGGCGGCCATGTCGATCTATGGCATCGTCAGCAAGGCCGTGATGTTCCTGATCGGCTACGCGGTCATGCGCAGCATCGGCCGCAGACGACGTCTTGCCGGCGACCGCCCCCGCGATGTTGCGGCGATGCCGGGTTGATGGGGGGACGACATGATCGACAGCAAGCAGGCATCTGAAGCGCTGGCCGAAATCGACGACATGGTTCATCGCGTTCGGCGATCGCGGGTCTACGACATCGCAAGCCAGATGATGATCCTTTGGGGCGCCCTGGTGTTCGCCGCGAATATCGCCACCTGGCTCTGGCCGCGTGAAGGCTACCCCATCTGGTTCGCCGTTTATGTCCTCGGCCTTGCCGGATCGTTTGCCATCAGCGCGTCCAAACAGGCCAGCACGGGCGTCCGCAGCAGCTTCGACCGGCGGATGTTCGTTGCCTTCCTGCTATGCATCGCCTTTGGCTATTTCTGCTCGCTGGTCCTCGGACATTTCTCGCCACGGCAGCAGGGCGCATTCTGGACGGTCTATTTCATGCTGTTCTATGCGCTTGCAGGGCTATGGCTCGCCTACGCCTTCGTCGCAATTGCGGTGTGCATCACGGTGTTGACCCTGGTCGGCTATTACTTCGTGGCCGGCGACGCTTTCGTGCCGTGGATGGCCGTCGTCAATGGCGCCGGGCTGATCGGCGGCGGCCTCTGGATGCGACGAAGCTAGCGCCATGGCCGAGCTCGACGACATCATCCACCAGCCGCTGCGCCTCAAGATCATGGCCGCGCTGAACTCGCTGCCGGCCACGGCCGCGGGTCTCGAATTCTCCCGCCTCAAGAAGCTCACCGGCGCCACCGACGGCAATCTCGGCGCCCACATCGAGACGCTCGCCAAGGCCGGCTACGTATCGGTCGACAAGGCTTTTGTGGGCAAGAAGCCGCAGACGACGGTGACCGCCACAGCCGCCGGCCGCGGCGCCTTCGCGCGGCACGTGGCGACGTTGCAGGAGATCATCGCGGGCAAGCAGGTGTAGCTCCGCCGTCATCGCGCTGCTGATTGCTGTGCCCTCGCCCCTTGCGGGAGAGGGCAACTCCGCTGGTCAACACAGGCTCACTTGGGTGAGGGGTTCTCTCGGCGAGTCCCGCTCCCACTTGAACCGACTACGATGACAGCGCACTAAACTATGTCAGCTGGATGCTTGCGATTTGGAATTTGGTGCACTGTCACCATTGGGGTCAACGCCACGCCAGTGAGCCAGAAAGTCCTTAACGCAACAGATCACCATGGATTTCTTTCGGTCGAAAGACCTCGATTGGTCGATGGACGGAGCCGACCCGTGAGATTTTTGCTGAGAATTTTGCTCGTAACCGCTCTCGTGAACCTTGCTCCAGCCGTCGCCCAGGCGCCCAAGCAAGCCGTCGCCTCTCCTGCCTTGCAGAAGGAATTCGATGGCTTCATCGAGAAGTTTCGCGCGGCGCTGAAGGCAAACGATTCCGCCGCCGTCGCCAGCATGACGCGATTGCCGTTCATGAACGACAAGGCAATTCGCGACGCCGCGCAATTTCGCGCCAAGACCTATCCGACCTCGTTCACGGCGAAAAATCGCGCGTGTATCCAGCGCGGCAAGGCCGTCTACGATCGCGATCAAGAAAACAATGACAATTACTTCGTCTTCTGCGGCGACCTCATCTTCGTCTTCACCAAGACGCCGGCGGGGTTCCTTTTTACGGACGTCGGCGCGAATGACTGATCCGGGGATTGCGGTGACAGTGCACTAAACCATGTCAACTGATGTGTTGGCTTTGGAATTTGGTGCACTGTCACCGTAGTTCTGATGCTGTAGGGATCGCGCATAAATGGGGTCGGCGACATTCAGTTCGAAAAAATCGTCGTCGCCAAAATGGACAATACGCCGTGCGCCCAAGCACAGATCGATTGCGTCAAGAACCGATGACTTTCCCATATCCCCCGGACCGATCAAACAGTTGACGCCGGGCGATGGATGCCAAATCAGTTCCTTAATACAACGGAAGTTGCGAATATCGATGTTGCGGATGCGAGCCACGAAAAGAGACCTCGGGAATACAGAGGCGGGTTCGTAGGATACTACTTAGACTCCGCGTGACAACCAGCAGTAATACTTAAGTCTGCGGCTACCTTTGGTCGTCGCGCGTCACGGGCCAGGCCCCGCAAGACATCCGGCGCCCCGAATGTCCATGCCAATCGCCGGCTATGGGTGTCGCTCCGGATCGAAATATTTCTGGGCTAAAATGGGCTATGCGGGCTCGGCTTCGCTACGCGCCCGGATGACGGGGAGATTGGCTCAGCCCCCCTTGAGGCCCGCGCCGATTCGTGCGACCTCCGGCCCCAGCAAAACCCCTTATTCTGAGCCCTCGATGCACATTCTCCTGCTCGGTTCCGGCGGCCGCGAACATGCCTTGGCGTGGAAAATCGCAGCCTCCCCCCTGGTGACCAAATTCTGGTGCGCGCCCGGCAATGCCGGCATCGCGCGGGAGGCGGAATGCGTGGCGCTCGATGTCGCCGACCATGCCGCCGTGATCGACTTCTGCAAGACGAATGCGGTCGAGCTCGTGGTGGTCGGCCCCGAGACGCCGCTGGCCGCCGGCATCGTCGACGACCTCACCGCCGCCGGCATCAAGGCGTTCGGGCCGAGCGGGGTGGCGGCGCAGCTCGAGAGCTCCAAGGGCTTCACCAAGGCGCTGTGCACCGAATTCGGCATTCCGACCGGCGCCTACAAGCGCTTCACCAACGCCAATGATGCGCGTGCCTACGTCCAGAGCCAGGGTGCGCCGATCGTGGTCAAGGCCGACGGCCTTGCCGCCGGCAAGGGCGTCGTGGTCGCCAAGACCGTGCGCGAGGCCGAGGACGCCATCGCCATGATGTTCGAGGGCGCCTTTGGCGAAGCGGGCGCCGAGGTCGTGATCGAGGAATTTCTGCCGGGCCGCGAGATCAGCTTCTTCGCGCTGTGCGACGGCGAAACCGCCATCCCTCTCGCTTCCGCGCAGGACCACAAGCGGGTGTTCGACCACGACGTCGGCCCGAACACCGGCGGCATGGGCGCCTATTCGCCGACGCCTTTGGTCACGCCCGCGATCCACGATGCGATCATGGCCAAGATCATTTTGCCGACGGTCGCCGGCATGAAGCAGCGCGGCACGCCGTTCCGCGGCATCCTTTACGCCGGGATCATGCTGACGACGCAGGGCCCAAAGCTGTTCGAGTTCAACGTGCGCTTCGGCGATCCCGAGTGCCAGGTGCTGATGCTGCGCATGATGTCCGACATCGTGCCGGCGTTCATCGCCGCCTGCGACGGCGAGTTGAAGCATTTCGATCTGCGCTGGTATCCGGAATCCGCGCTCACGGTGGTGATGGCGGCGAAGGGCTATCCCGGCGACTATCAGAAGGGCACGCGCATCGAGGGCCTCGATGACGCCTCAGAGGTCGAGACCGTCGAGATCTTCCATGCGGGCACGGTTGAGAAGGACGGCACGATCCTCGCCAATGGCGGCCGCGTGCTCAATGTCTGCGCCCTCGGCAAGACCGTGACGGAAGCGCAGGCGCGCGCCTATCAGGCCGTCGACCGCATCAACTGGCCGGAAGGCTTCTGCCGCCGTGACATCGGCTGGCAGGCGGTGGAAGCCGAGAAGGCCAAGGGCTGACAGCGTTTTTTCCGGTCGCCGCGCAAAGCAAGCGGCGTCACGGCTCCGCCACATCGACATTCCAAAAATGCGCAATCGGTTGTTGGGCTTAGCGTCCCTCGCCGATGGCACTGTGCTACTGTGCATGGGGTTGTTTTCGACATTTTTGTTCTGAGGTGATGGAACCCATGTCCGATCTCGCCGACCTCTATCCCGGCTTCGCCTCCGAATGGATCAACACCTCCCTCGGCCGCATCTTCGCCCGTGTCGGCGGCAAGGGGCCGCCGCTGCTGCTGCTGCACGGCTTCTCCGAGACCAACGTGATGTGGCACCGCGTGGCGCCGCAGCTCGCCGACAAGTTCACGCTGATCATCGCCGATCTGCCGGGCTATGGCTGGTCCGACATGCCCGAGAGCGATGCGCTGCACGTCCCCTACAGCAAGCGCGCGATGGCCGAGGCCATGGTCGAGGCGATGGAGAGCCTCGGTCACGTCCACTTCGGGCTCGCCGGCCACGACCGCGGCGGCCGGGTGTCGTATCGGCTGGCGCTCGACCATCCCGGCCGGCTGTCGAAGCTCGCCGTGCTCGATATCCTGCCGACCTATAATTACTGGGAGCGGATGAACCGCGCCTACGCGCTGAAGATCTATCACTGGACCTTCCTCGCCCAGCCCGCGCCGCTGCCGGAGACGCTGATCTCGGGCAATGGCGAGTTCTTCCTGCGCTTCAAGATGGCGAGCCAGACCAAGTCGAAGACGCTGGACGCCATCGACCCGCGTGCACTCGAACATTACATCGCCCCGTTCCGCGATCCCGCCCGCGTGCATGCGATGTGCGAGGACTACCGCGCCGGCGCCTATTTCGATTACGACCTCGACAAGGCCGACTTCGAAGCCGGCAAGAAGATCACCGTGCCCATGCTGGCCCTGTGGGGTGGCGCAGGCATCGCCCAGGCCGCCGCCACGCCGCTCGATACCTGGAAGCAATGGGCGACCAACGTCGACGGTATGCCGGTGGACTCCGGCCATTTCCTCACCGAGGAGAACCCGGACGTCACCGCAAAGGCACTGCGCGAGTTCTTCTCGGCGTCCTAGCGCCGCTCCCGGAAGAACTCCCGCAGCAGCCGCGCCGCCTCGCTCTCGCCGACCCCGGAATAGACATCCGGCGCATGATGGCAGGTGGGGGAAGCGAAGAACCGCACGCCGGACTCGACTGCGCCGCCCTTGGGATCGGCGGCGCCGTAATAGAGCCGCCTCACCCTTGCAAAGGAGATCGCGCCCGCACACATGGTGCAGGGCTCCAGCGTCACGTAGAGGTCGCAGTCGACCAGGCGCTCGCTGCCGATCTTTTTGGCGGCCTCGCGCAGTGCGATGATCTCGGCATGGGCGGTCGGGTCGTAATCGGTCAGCGTCCGGTTCGCCGCGGTGGCGATGACCTCGTAATTGCGGACCACGACGCATCCGATCGGAACTTCGCCCGCCTTTCCGGCATTTTCGGCCGTTTTGAGCGCCAAATCCATGAAAGAGGGGGCTTTCAAGCCTCGTATCATTGCCAGAAACCTGCTAGTAGCTCCGCCTTCAGCAAGAGTGAATACCGGATTTGCCTGAGCATGCGGCTCGAAACGAGCGCGCACAATGCTTTCTGGCCACCCCCTAAGTGAGATTATTCATGCCTCGCGACAGCGACAAAGACAACGATTCCCGCGGCCGGCGTGATCGAGGCCCGGGCAGGGGTGGCCCGCCCAAGGGCCGGTCCGGCAAGCCGCGCGGCCCCGAGAAGAAATTCGCCAAGCGCGGCCATGAGGGGGGCGACAGCCGCCCGCCCCGCGGCGACCGCGACAGCCGTCCGTTCCGCCGCCGCGAGGAGGGCGATGCCCCGCGCCGCGATTTCAGCGACCGTCCGAAATTCAAGCGCGACGACCGTGGTGGTGGGGAGCGCAGCTTCAAGCCGCGTGGCGACCGCCCGTTCTCCGATCGCGGCGCGCGCGATGGCGAGAAGCGGCCGTTCAAGCCGCGCGGGGATCGCCCGTCCTATGGCCGTGACGACCGTCCGCCGCGCAGCCGGGATCGCGACGATTCCCGTCCCGCCGGCCGGTTCGGCGACAAGAAGTTCGGCGACAAGCGGCCCTATGCGCCGCGTGGCGACCGCCCGGAACGCAAGTTCGACGGCGAGCGGAAGTTTTCGCGGGGTGCACCGGATCGCGAACGCGACCGTGGGGATCGCAACGATCGCCCGCGTGACTTCAGCGATCGTCCGCGCGATCGTGGCGAGCGCAGCGATTCAAAGCCTTGGCAGAAGCGCGACACGGGTCCGCGTGGCGATCGTCCGCCGCGCAAGGATTTCAGCAAGGGTCCGCGCAAGGATTTCGGCGGCCGCGACCGCGGCGAAGACAAGCCCTGGCAGAAGCGCGACGATCGGCAAGGTGGCGGCGAGGACCGTCCGCGTTTCTCGCGTTCGCGCGACGATCGCGCGTCCGGCGATCGTCCGTTCCGCGATCGCCCCAAATTTGATCGGCCGCGCGACGATCGTCCGAAATTCGATCGGCCTCGTCGTGATGGCGATGGCGAACGCGGCGGCGACCGTCCCAAATTCAATCGTCCGCGCGAGCGCTCCGAGGGCCGCTCCGACTGGCACGAGCATCCGCGCAACGAAGGCCGCTTCGGCGACCGTCCGCGCCGTGAAAACGAGGATGAGAGCAGGATCTTCGAGAAGCGCCCCGCTTTCGGTGGCCGCGGCGCCTATCGGGACCGTGATCGGGATTTCGAGGGCCGTCTGCGTCGTGACGAAGCACCGAAGCCGAAGAAGGCCGGCGAGCGTATCGCAAAAGTGCTGTCGCGTGCGGGCCTCGCCTCGCGCCGCGACGCCGAGGAGATGGTCACGCAGGGCCGCGTCGCCGTCAACGGCCGCGTCATCAATTCGCCGGCGCTCGACATCACGCGGAACGATGTCGTCACTGTCGATGGCAAGCCGCTGCCGGAGCGCGAGCGCACGCGGCTGTTCCTCTACCACAAGCCGCGCGGGCTGATGACGACGCATGACGACCCCGAGGGCCGTCCGACCGTGTTCGACAATCTGCCCGAAGGCCTGCCGCGGCTGATCTCGATCGGCCGGCTCGACTTCAACACCGAAGGCCTGTTGCTGCTCACCAACGACGGCGGACTCGCGCGTACGCTCGAGCTGCCGGACACCGGCTGGCTGCGCCGCTACCGCGTCCGCGCCCATGGCGACGTCACGCAGGCGCAGCTCGACGAATTGAAGAACGGCATCGAGGTCGAGGGCGTCAAATACGGTCCGATCGAGGCGACGCTGGAGCGCGACCAGGGTGCCAATGTCTGGCTCGTGTTCGCGATCCGCGAAGGCAAGAACCGCGAGGTGCGCAACGTCTGCGCCCATCTCGGGCTCGAGGTGAACCGGCTGATCCGCGTGTCCTACGGCCCGTTCCAGCTCGGCGAGGTCCCCGAAGGCCAGGTCGAGGAGATCAGGTCGCGCGTGCTGCGCGAGCAGCTCGGCGACAAGGTGATCGAGAAGTCGGGCGCGCAGTTCGACGTGCCGAAGAAATCTTCTTCACCCGACGGCGAAGCGCCACGCGAGAAGAAGCCTGCCAGCAAGCGTGACGTGATCAACGATCGCAAGGGCCGCCGCGTGCTGGTCCAGCGCACCGGCAGCGAGGAAGCGCGCGAGCGCAACGAGGCCGAGGCCAACGGCTACGGCCCGCCGCGCCGTCCCAAGCGCGGCTATCACGGCAAGCGCGACCTGACGCCGCGGGAGGACTAAGTGCGTGTCGTCGGCGGTCGATTGAGGGGGCGCAATCTCGCCTCACCGTCCTCGCGCGACATCCGCCCCACGGCGGACCGGCTGCGCGAGTCCGTGTTCAACATTCTCGTGCACGCCTATGACGATCCGATCCGAGATGCGCGCGTGCTCGATCTCTTCGCCGGTACCGGCGCGCTCGGCATCGAGGCGTCCTCGCGTGGGGCGAAGTTCACGCTGTTTGTCGACAACGGCGCCGAGGCCCGCGCGCTGCTGCGTAACAACGTCGAGACGCTCGGCCTTGGTGGCGTGACCAAGGTCTATCGCCGCGATGCGACCGATCTCGGGCCTGCGCACCCCGTCGAGCCGTTCTCACTGGTGTTTCTCGATCCGCCCTACGGCAAGGGATTTGCGGAGAAGGCGCTTGTGAGCTTGCGCGACGGTGGCTGGCTGACACCGGGTGCGCTGCTCGTGGTCGAAGAGGCGAAGGCCGCACAGTTCGTGACGCCGGAAGGTTTCGAGGAATTGGAGCGGCGAGCGTATGACGACACGGAGTTTGTGTTTTTGAAGAGGCCGTAGCCTCGCTGCCGTAGGGTGGGCAAAGCGAAGCGTGCCCACTACCTATCGTAATCATGGAAAGATGGTGGGCACGGCGCTGCGCGCCTTTGCCCACCCTACGGCACCGTCATCTTCTCCCGAACAGCTTCTCCACGTCCGACAGCTTGAGCTCGACATAGGTCGGGCGGCCGTGATTGCACTGGCCGGAGTTCGGGGTGTCCTCCATCTCGCGGAGCAGGGCGTTCATCTCCTCGGGCCGCAGCCTGCGGCCGGCGCGCACCGAGCCGTGGCAGGCCATGGTGGCGGCGACATGCATCAGGCGGCGCTCCAGCGGCAGCGCCTCGTCCCATTCGGCCATGTGCTCGGAGAGATCGCGCAGCAGCCCGCCGGCATTGGTCTTGCCGAGCAGCGACGGCGTCTCGCGCACCGCGACCGCGCCGGGGCCGAAGGATTCGATGGCGAGCCCAAATGAGGCAAGCTCCTCGCTGCGCTCGAGCAGGCGCTCGACCGTCGCCTCGTCCATCTCGACGATCTCGGGGATCAGGAGGATCTGCCGTTGCACGCCGTTGGAGGCGAGTGAGGCCTTCAGCCGCTCATAGACGATGCGCTCATGCGCGGCGTGCTGGTCGACGATGATCAGGCCGTCGCGGGTCTGCGAGACGATGTAGGTCTCGTGGATCTGGGTGCGCGCCGCACCGAGCGGGCGGTCGACGAGGTCGCTGACGGGCTGTGCCTCGATCCGCACGTCCGCGCTCGGCGCGCCGACATCGAATGCCGCCTGTGCGCGCTCGGCGAAGACGGGCGCAGCCGATCCGTCGAACGACGGCATCGGCGCGACCGGGGCGGATGGCGAGGCGCGCCAGTCCCAGCTCGCAGGCCGCGGCGTGAACGCCGGCCGGAACGAGGACAACGCGCTCTCGCCACTGTTGGCGGCCGTGCGCCGGCCCTCCCGCGCGAGCGCGTCCTTCAATCCGTGCACGATCAGCGCGCGCACGAGGCCGGCATTGCGGAAGCGCACCTCGGTCTTGGCCGGATGCACGTTGGCGTCGACCTCGCGCGGATGGAGCGTCACGAACAACGCCAGCACCGGATGGCGGTCGCGCGGCAGATAGTCGGCATAGGCCCCGCGCACGGCGCCGAGGATCAGCTTGTCGCGCACCGGGCGGCCGTTGACGAAGAGATATTGCCCGAGCGCGTTCGCCTTGGTCAGCGCCGGCGCCGCGGCATAGCCGGCGACCACGACGCCCTCGCGCTCGGCATGGACCTCGATGGCGTGGCTGCGGAATTCTGCACCGAGGATATCGCCGAGCCGCGTCAGGCGTCCGGCGGCGCCGGGCAGCGCGGCGGTCCAGGTCACCGGCGCGCGTTCCTCGCCGGCCAGCGTGAAGGCGACGTCGGGCCGCGCCATGGCGAGGCGCCTGACCACCTCGCGGATCGCCTCCGCCTCGGTGCGATCGGTCTTCAGGAATTTCAGCCGCGCCGGCGTCGCATAGAAGAGGTCGTTGACCTCGACGCGCGTGCCGTGGGCCAGCGCCGCCGGCATGATCTCGGATTTGTCGCCGCCCTCGACTGACAGCGCCCAGGCATGTGGCTCGCTCGCGTGCCGCGTGGTGATGGACAGCCGCGCCACCGAGCCGATCGAGGGCAGTGCCTCGCCGCGGAACCCGAGCGTGCGGATCTGGAGCAGATCCTCGTCGTCGAGCTTGGACGTGGCGTGGCGTTCGACCGCGAGTGCGAGGTCCTTCGCGGTCATGCCGCCGCCGTCGTCGGTGATACCGATCCGCCGTCGGCCGCCGCCATCGGTGAAGACGTCGATCCGGCTCGCGCCGGCATCGATGGCGTTCTCGACCAGTTCCTTGACCACGCTCGCCGGACGCTCGACCACCTCGCCGGCGGCGATGCGGTTGACGACTTGCTCTGGCAGTTGGCGGACGGGCATGGGGCTTTCGATCTGGATTCGCTGACGGCGCTATTCTAGGCCGTGTTGCGTCAAAAGCATGTGTTGGGCAACAGCCGTGTGGTGGCCTGGGGAAGAGGGATGCCTATCACATTGAAGGGATTGGACGTTCGAGAAAATTGCGCAACCGGGATGGAGCGGTTGCCCTGCTACGGTCCTGATTGTGGGGGGCCGGACAGCGGTGTAGCATCGTGAAAAAATGGCAACAGGACGGGAGGACGCCATGTGCAATTTCTTCGCGCACCAGCCCCAACGCAACTACGAATCCCAGACCCGCTCGTTGCGGATCGGCGGGCACTGCACCTCGATCCGGCTGGAAATGGCGTTCTGGGACACGCTGGAGGAGATTGCGGCCAAGGAGAGCATGAGCGTCGGCAAGTTCCTGACCACGCTCTACAACGAGGTGCTCGACCATCACGGCGAGGTCAATAATTTCGCCTCGCTGCTGCGCTGCTCCTGCCTGATCTATCGCTCCAAGAGCATGGTGACGGTGCCGGAGTTCAAGGCCACTGTGACGCCCATTCTCGATGCGGCCGAGTAGAGGAGCGACACGCGTGTAGCCCGGATGGAGCGCGGCGCAATCCGGGATTCGCACCACAAGTGACGGTGGCCCCGGATTGCGCTTCGCTCCATCCGGGCTACGAGACTACCGTACTCTCTCCGCTGTCATTGCGAGGAGCTCTCGCGACGAAGCAATCCAGACCGTCACCGCAGTGGGATTCTGGATTGCTTCGCTTCGCTCGCAATGACGGCGAGAGAACACAGTTTTCTTTGGACCGTCAAATCTCCTTTTTCTGCATCGCGCCGGCGATGTAATCCGCTTGCCGGATCGCGAGCGCGACGATGGTCAGTGTCGGATTGCAGGCTGCGCCGCTGGTGAACTGGCTGCCGTCCGAGACGAACAGGTTCTTGACGTCGTGGCTCTGTCCGAACTTGTTGACCACGCCATCCCGGGGCTTCTCGCTCATTCTGTTGGTGCCGAGATTGTGCGTGCTCGGATACGGCGGCGTCGGATAGGTCACGGTGGCGCCGACGGCGTCGTAGACCGCCGCACCCTGCTTGTAGGCGTGTGCACGCATCGCGAGGTCGTTGGGGTGGTCGTCGAAATGCACGCTCGCGACTGCTTGGCCGAACTTGTCCTTGACGACGGGATCGAGCGTGATGCGGTTGGTCTCCTGCGGCATGTCCTCGCCGACCAGCCACATGCCGGCCATCCTGGGATAGCCGTCGAGCGCCGCGGTGAACGGACGGCCCCAGGCGCCGGGATTGAGGAACGCCGCCATGAACGGCAGGCCGATCGACAGCGTCTCCATCTCGTATCCGCCGACGAAGCCGCGCTTCGGATTGTTGGCGGCTTCATCGCGGATGATGCCGGCCATGGTGGTACCGCGATACATGTGCACCGACTTCTCGAACACGGCGTAGACGCTGCCCGTCATGTGCCGCATGTAGTTGCGGCCGACCTGGCCCGATGAGTTGCCGAGGCCGTCGGGGAACATGGTCGAGGCACTGTTCAAGAGCAGCCGCGGGCTCTCGATCGAATTGCCGGCCACCGCGACGATGCGCGCCTTCTGGCGCTGCATCGCACCGCTCTCGTCGGCGTAGACCACGCCGGTCACCTTGCCGCCGGCGTCGTGCTCGATCTTGATCGCCATGCTGCTCGGCCGCACTTCGAGATTGCCGGTCGCCTCGCCCTTGGGGATCTCGGTGTAGAGCGTCGACCATTTCGCGCCGGACTTGCAGCCCTGGAAGCAGAAGCCGATCTGCTGGCAGGCGCCGCGGCCGTCGCGCGGCTGGCTGTTGATCGCCATGTTGCCGGTGTGCACGGTCTTGTAGCCGAGCTTCTTTGCGCCGGCTTCGAGCACCTTGAAGTTGTTGTTGCCGGGAAGTCCGGGAATGCCGTTGGTGCGCGTCACGCCCATCTTGTTCTCGGCCTTGGCGTACCATGGCTCCATTTCGGCGAGCGTGACCGGCCAGTCCAGCAGGTTCGCGCCGGGAATGTTGCCGTAGGTGCTCTTGACCTTGAACTCATGCTCGTCGAAGCGCAGTGACGCGCCGGCCCAATGGGTCGTCGAGCCGCCGACCGCCTTGACGATCCAGGCGGGAAGGCCCGAAAAATCCTTGGCGACGCGCCATGTCCCCGACGTGGTGCGGGCATCGGTCCAGGCGAGCTGCGTAAAGCTCTCCCATTCGTCGTTGACGAAGTCCTGGTTCTCGATGCGCGGGCCGGCTTCGAGGATCACCACCTTGACGCCCTTCTGCGCGAGCTCGTTGCCCAGCGTGCCGCCGCCGGCACCGGAGCCGACGATCACCACAACGCTGGAGTCGTTCAGATCGAATTTTGCCATATGCGTTCTCCTGAACCGTTGGGGTGCACTTAGGCTTTGGGCAGCCAGTCGATGTCGGCAAAGCCGCGGTTGATGTAGCCGCCGTGCTCGGCGGAGGAGCCTTCGTAGCCGAAGCGCGGCCAGACCTCTTTCTGGTTGTAGAGCGACACGACGAGGTCGCCGCGTACCTTCTGGAAGAAGTCGCTTCCCTCGATCTCCTTCAGCAGCACCACGCGGTCGGCTTCCCATGGCACTTCGGCGTAAGCGACCTTGTGGCGATCCCGCGCATTCTGGTCGAGCCGCGTGATACCGTCGCTGATCAGCGATTTGACGGCGGGGTCCTTGGCTGCCTTGCCGTCCCACGGCTTGATCGCGATGATGTAGTAGCTGTCGCCGAGGACGTCGTGCGGATAGATGTCGCGCGCGACCTTCAGCAGCGTCTTCATCGTCGCGGGTGACAGCGTGCTGGCATCATCTGCCCAAGCATCCTCGATGCTGACGGCGACGCTGGTCGCCACAGCGACGACCGGTACGGCCGTCGCCGCGCCCTTGAGAAAGACGCGGCGGCTGTGCTTGCTTCGACGATCTATTTCTCTCATGGCATTCCTCCGTGGATTTTTGTGATTTGGATTTTTGTGATTTGTTTCAGCCGAAACGACCCCCTCGCTGGATCACCTCGATCTTGTAGCCGTCGGGATCGCTGACGAAGAAAAATCGCGCCAGCGTCTTGCCGTCGTGCTTGAAGTCGCGCAGCGGTCCCGGTGCGAGCTTCTCGCGCTCGAAGCGGGCATGTTCGGCATCGAGATCCTCGACCACCACGGCGATATGTCCGTAGCCGTCGCCGAGCTGGTACGGTTCCTTGCGATCGAAATTCACCGTCAGCTCGACCTCGAAAGGTGAGGAGGGGTGACGCAGATAGATCAGGGCAAAGTCTGAAAATTTGAGATGGTCGGCGACCTCCAAGCCGAAGGCGCGCTTGTAGAAGTCGAGCGAGCGGGCTTCGTCGAGCACGCGGATCATGGAATGAACGGGCTTTGCCATTCAATTCAGCTCCTTCAGGTAGGCGATGATGGCGGCGCGCGTCTCCGGCTTCGCCTGCCGGTAGACCATGGTCACGCCGGGAATGACGGCTTGCGGATTGCTCAGCCAGGCGTCGAGCCTGGGCTCGTCCCAGGCGAAGTCCGCTTTCGACAGCGCCTCCGAATATTTAAAACCTTCGGTCTTGCCGGCGGGACGCCCGACGACCTTCACCAGCGGTGGGCCCTGCCGCGCCGGCTCTGACAGGCTCGTCGTGTGGCACACCGCGCATTGCTGTTTGAACAGCGTCGCGCCATCCGGCGGCTTGGCGGTCGGCAAGGGCATTTGGGCATCGGCAACCCGCGTCACCAGCACCATCGCGGTGCACAATCCCAGCACGACTGCGCGCATCGCCAAGAATCCGCCCATCCACATCAACGTGCGCAAACTCTAGGCGGCGTCAAAGATGCGGTGGTAGTAGCGGGCTGTTTCGATGCGCGCGGAGATACTGGTGGCCGCGTGTGTTCCGCGATGCCTTATATGCGGAGCACAATTCCGCGAAACCGCCGTCAAATCCCTAAACGATCACCACACCATGCGCATTGCATGACGATTGCGCCGCTTGAACTCTCTACGCGATGCAATGACCCGGTGCAGGTGAGCGGCGCAGGATGCCGCCGGGCCATTCGTCGCGGAAAAATCCAGGAGAAATGGATGAAGTTGGTGAAGACCTCGATGATCGCATGCGCTCTGTCGGCTCTCATTGCGACGCCCGTGCTCGCGCAAGGCGCGCCACCCGCCAAGACAGGCGGCATCGTGCAAGGCAAGCCCATGCAAGGCGGCACGATGGGCAGCGGCGATGAGGAGATGAGTGCTCAGCCGGGCGCGGCGGGCGAGAAGACCGGCATGAAGTCGACCAAAGGCACCAGGGGCACGGTCGGCACCACCGGCAGCGCTGCGCATAAGGGAACCGCCGACGATTCCGCGACGGGCGGTGCAGCCCCGGCCAAGCGTTACTAGTCCCACCGGGTGAAGCAAGCGGACTCCGGTCGCCCTGCGGCCGGAGTTTTTTTGACTGGGTCTGCTTTGCTAGTCGTCGAAGCGGCCGCCGCCCCGCCCTGCCTTGATGTCGCTGCGGCGCTTCTTGCCGTCGAGCCGGCGCTGCTTGGAGCCAAGGGTCGGCCGCGTGGCGCGGCGCGGCTTTGGCCGTATCATCGCCTCGGTCAGGATCTCGGTGAGCCGGTCGATGGCGTCCTGGCGGTTGCGCTCCTGGGTGCGGAAGCGCTGGGCGTGGATCACGATCACGCCGTCCTTGGTCATGCGCTGGCCGGCGATGCGTGCGAGCCGGATCACCGCATCCTCCGGCAAGGTCAGCTTGCGCGTGTCGAAGCGCAGCTGCGCCGAGGTCGAGACCTTGTTGACGTTCTGCCCGCCCGGGCCGGAGGCGCGGACGAAGCCGATCTCGATGTCGTCCTCGTCGATGACGAGATCGCGGGATATCCGCAGCATGATGGCACCATTCGTGATGTCCGGACATATCGCGGACGTCCACGTTCGGCAATGGCGCATCCTGGAAACGCAAATGGCCGGGCGAGCCCGGCCATTTCAGGAAACGTCAGGAGACGTCAGTTCGACTTTGTCGCGGGTGCCGCGGCCGGTTGCGCGGCCGCCTGTGGGGCGCGGCCGACGACCACGGTCAGGAGGCCCTGGCCCCAGAGGCGCTTGGCGGCGGCCTTGGCGTCGTCCAGTGTCACCGCATCGACGATGGCGTTGCGCTTCTCGATATAGTCGATCGGCAGCTTGTCCTGCTGGTATTGCAGCAGCGCCTGCGCGAGCTTCGAGGAGGTATCCAGCGCCAGCATCTGCGAGCCCTTGAGGTAGGACTTGGCTTCGTCGAGCTCCTTCTGCGTCGGGCCCTCCTCGGCGATGCGGCGCACTTCCTTGTCGATGGCGTCGATGGTGTCGCCGGCACGGTCGGCGCGGGTGCCGGTGTTGCCGATGAAGACCGCCGAATGTTCCATCCAGAGCAGCGATTCGAACACGGAATAAGCCAGCCCGCGCTTCTCGCGCACCTCGCGATAGAGCCGCGAGGACAATCCGCCGCCGCCCAGGATGTGGTTGACGACATAGGCGGCCATGAAGTTCGGATCGCTGCGCTTCACGCCGGGGCCGCCGAAGGTGATGACGGTCTGCGGCACGTCGAGCGGCACGAAGGTGCGTTGCGGCGGTTTTGCCGCCTCGACGTCGGCGACCGGCGTGAGATTGGCCTTTGCGGGCAGGCTGCCGAACGTGTGGTCGAGCAGCTTGCCGAGCGTGGCCGGATCGACGTCGCCGACCACCGCGATCTTCAGCCCGTCCTTCGCGATCACGCGGCCGACATAATCCTTCAGGTCGGCGACCGTGATGGTCGGCACGCTGTCCAGCGTGCCATTGGTCTGCCGGCCATAGGGATGGTCGCCGAAAGCGACCTCCAGGAATTTGCGGCTCGCCAGCGACGACGGATTGGTGGTCTCGCGGCGCAGGCCCGAGATCACCTGTGAGCGGATGCGCTCGACGTCGACGGTGTCGAAATGCGGCGAGGTCAGCGCGCTCCTGAGCAGGTCGAAGGCTTCGTCCTTGTTGTCGCGCAGCATCCGCAGGCTGCCGCGGAACGTATCGCGGGTGGCGCTGAAGGAGAGCTCGATGGCGCGGCGGTCGAGCCGCTCATGGAAGGTCTTGGAGTCGAGATCGCCGGAGCCTTCGTCGAGGAGGTCGCCGACCAGATTGGCGACGCCAGACTTGTCCTTGGGATCCTGCGCCGAGCCGCCGGCAAAGGAATATTCCATGGCGATCAGCGGCACGGTCGCATCCTGTACGAACCAGGCTTCGATGCCGCCCGGCGAGGTCAGGTGCTGGATCTTTGCGGCCGCCTGTGACGGCGACACCGTAGCCAGCGCGAGTGCCGCGCCGGTGATAAGCGAGAATGCAACGCGTCGAAGGAAGGGATAGGTCACGAACGCTTCTCCTCGCGCTTGGCGGCACCGGTGTCCTTGATCAGATAGCCCGTCACCGAGCGCTTCTTCTCGAGCCATTTCTGCGCGACAGTGCGAACCTGGTCGGCGGTGACCGCGCGAATGCGATCGGGCCAGCTTCTGATGTCCTCGATCGAGAGGCCCGTGGTCAGCGCGCCGCCATACCACCGTGCCAGCACCGCCTGGTTGTCCTGGGCGTAGATCGCTTCCGCAATGAGCTGGGTCTTGACCCGCTCGAGGTCCTCGGCGCGGATCGGGTTCTGTGCGATGTCGGCGATGACGCCGTCGACCACTTGCTCGACATCGGCAAAGCTGACGCCCGGTTTCGGTGAGGCCGAGATCGCGAACTGGGTCGGGTCGAGCGAGATGCTCGAATAGCTGGCGCTGGCGGAGACCGCGAGCGGCTTGTCGACCACGAGCGCGCGGTAGAGATAGGAATTGCTGCCGCTGCCCATCAGCTGCGCCAGCACGTCGAGGGCGGCGCTCTCGCCGGCCGCGGCCGTGGTCGCGGAGGGCACCAGATAATAGCGGCGCAGGCTGGGCTGCTCGACGCGCGGGTCGGCCAGCGTGACGGTGCGCGGCGCCGCGGGCTCCGGCTCCTGCGGGCGGACGCGCCGCGCCGGGATTGCGGGCTGGGCCGGAATGGAGCCGAAATTGCGTTCGACCAGCGGACGGATATCGGCGGCTTCGACGTCGCCGGCGATCACCAGGATCGCGTTGTTCGGCGCGTAGAAGCGGCGGTAGAAGGCGAGCGCATCCTCGCGGTCGAGCTTCTCGATCTCCTGGTGCCAGCCGATCACCGGCCGGCCGTAGGGATGATTGAGATAGAGCGCGGCCATGATCTGCTCGTTGAGCCGCGCATCCGGATTGTTGGCGACGCGCATGTTGTACTCTTCGAGCACGACGTCGCGCTCAGGCAGCACGTTCTCGTCCTTGAGGATCAGGCCGGTCATGCGGTCGGCCTCGAACTCCATCATGGTCGGCAGCTGCTCTTTCGGCACGCGCTGGTAGTAGTTGGTGTAGTCGACCGAGGTCGAGGCGTTCTCGTTGCCGCCGACGCGGAGCACGGTCTGGGAGAATTCGCCGACCGGGTGCTTCGACGTGCCCTTGAACATCAGATGTTCGAGGAAGTGCGCGAGCCCGGACTTGCCCGGCGTCTCGTCGGCCGAGCCGACCTTGTACCAGATCATCTCCGTGACCACGGGCGTGCGGTGGTCCGGGATCACCACGACCTGCATGCCGTTGGCGAGCGTGAAGCTGGCGGGCGGGGCCGATGTCACGGTGGTCTGGGCGAGGGCGGCGCCGGCCGAGAGGACACTCGTCGAAAGCAGCGCGGCAAGGAGGCAGGCGGCCGATCGGTAAGCGGACATCATAATCCTTATGAAAAGGCCGAGCCCGGATGTCCGGCTCGGAGGCACGGCATGCTACACCGTGCGGCTGAGGCTTCGCGTCACGAAGCAGAGAACTCAACGCGTAGGCAAGTTACTGATTGGCAATTTGCAGACGGCGCCCGGCGTGCATAAGCCGCCGGTGCCAGGTTGGCGCCTGTCAGGATGTCGCGGTGGGGCAGGAACGCTATTATTCCTTGTCCTTGCCCGACATGATGTCGAAATAGGTCCGGCGCGACTTGTCCTCTCCGGCGCCATAGGCATAGCTCGGCGAAGGCGTCTGATAGCCCGGCGGCGGCTCGACCAGCGACTGGCGCGGCGGCTCGCTGGTGAATTGCTTGGTCTCGCCCTTGCCGCCCTTCATCATGTTCCACAGGCCGCCGGCGAAACCGAGTTCGGAGGGACTGAGCGACGGGTTACCGTTGGTGCCCGGCTGGATCGGATCATTGCTTGTACGGGGGGCTGCGGCGACCTCGCCGGCCTTCATCTCGGCGGGCGTCAGAGGCCGGGCGGCCTGCCAGTTTTCGGTTTCCTTGGTAGCCTTCTTGCGCGCGGCAATGGCTTCCTTGCGGCGCTTCTCCTCGGGGTCCTTGGGCCAGTTCGGCGCATTCTTGGCCTGCGTCGCCGGCGGCGGCAGGTCCAGCTTGGGCGGCACGACCAGCGGGGAGCGCTCGCGGTATTCGATGCCGGGCTTTTCCATGCTCTTGGCGCCGATGCCGGACATCAGATTGTCGATGATCTTCTCTTCGAAGGTCATCCCGTCATCATCATCGTCGTCGTCACCAGCACGGACCGGGCCTGCCGTCATGACGAGGCCGATGCCGAGCGCGACAGCGGACAATTTCAACGCCCGCCAGAACCCCGCTTTGGAGTCTCGAACCATCGAACCGCTGGTCTCGGAGCTGCGCATCACTGTACCTGTTCCATATTGTGGCAGATTGCTGCACTTTGCCGCTCGCACGCGGCCAATCCTCGCAAAAAGCAGGGTTCCACCTGCCGGTCCGTATCGGCCGGGATCAGGGCGCTTTTGCGGCGGGTACCCCCAAGAAGGAATCATACAATAGCGCCGCCACCCCGACAACGATGGCCACGTCCGCGAGATTAAACACGTACCAGTTATAGGTATTTCCGACGATCTCGATGTGGAACAGGGCGAAATCGACCACCGCGCCGTAGGCGAAGCGGTCGATGCCGTTGCCGATCGCGCCGCCGATGATCAGCCCGAGCGCGACGGTCGCCAGTAGGGTGTGCGAGCGGGCCATCCAGATCGCCAGGGCGACCACGGCGACGACCTTGACCGCCATCAGCGCGATCTGCGCCGACTGGCCGTCGTTCTGGAGCCAGCCGAAGCTGATGCCGATGTTCCAGGCCAGCACCAGGTCGAAGAACGGCGTTACCTTCACCACGCCCTTACGGGCGAGGTCGAACCCGTTCAGCAGCCACAGCTTCGAGGCCTGGTCGGCCACGAGCGTGACGATGGCCGCAAGGATGCCGGCGCGAAGAGGGGTCATGGCCGGGGATCAGACCCCCACCCCCAGCGTCTTCCATTCGCGCAGCGCCTGGGCGTCGCGCGGGGTGACGTCAGGGTATTCAGGGTCTTCACCGACCATGGGCGAGATCTTCCAGGAGCGGGCGCATTTGGTGCCCATAGCCTTCTCGACGACGACCGCGACGCCGGGCACGGCATCGAGACGGAACGCGCCCGCAGGCGCCTCGCCCTCACGCACCTCGTAGTTCGAGGTGATGCAGACCTCGGCGAGATCGGTGTCGAACAGCGTCGCCAGCATGTCGCGGTCGGCGACGTAGATCACCGGTGAGGCCTCGAGCGACGAGCCGATGTTCTTGGCAGCACGTTCGAGCTCCAGCGCGCCGGTGACGACGCGGCGGACGTTGCGGATGGTCTCCCACTTCGCGGCGAGCTTGTCGTCGCGGAGCTTCTCGATGCCTTCGGGAAACAGGGTCAGATGGACGGAAGGCTCCGCGTTCGGCCGGAACATGCGCCAGGCTTCATCGGTCGTGAAGCTCAGGATCGGCGCGAGCCACTTCAGGAGCGCATCGCACAACAGGTCGATCGTGGTGAGCGCGGCCTTGCGCGCCGCCGAGGACGGCGGGTCGCAATAGAGCGTGTCCTTGCGGATATCGAAATAGAACGCCGACAGCTCGGAGTTCATGAAGGCCGCGAGGCTCGCGACCACGGTCTTGTAGTCGAAGGCGGCATAGGCGTTGCGAACGGTTTCGGCATGGCCGGCCAGTTCGTGCAGCATCAGCCGCTCGAGCTCGGGCATCTCGGCATAGGCGACCTTCTCGCTCGCCTTGAAGTGATGCAGCGTACCGAGCATCCAGCGGATCGAGTTGCGCAGCTTGCGATAGGTCTCGATCGTGTTCTTCAGGATCTCCGGGCCGATGCGCTGGTCGTCGGCATAGTCGGTGGCGCAGACCCACAGGCGCAGGATGTCCGCGCCCGAATCCTTGATCACCTTCTGCGGCTCGACGGTATTGCCGAGCGACTTCGACATCTTGCGGCCGTTCTCGTCGAGCGTGAAGCCGTGAGTGAGCACGATGTCGTAGGGTGCGCGGCCCCGCGTGCCCGCGCTTTCCAGCAGCGAGGAATGAAACCAGCCGCGATGCTGGTCGCTGCCTTCCAGATACATCACGGTGTCGTTGCCGCCGTCGATCTTGCGGACGATGTTGCCGAGCTGCGGGAAGTTCTGGCGATCCTCGAGCACGAAGGCGTGCGTCGAGCCCGAATCGAACCAGACGTCGCAGATATCGTCGACCTTCCTCCAGTCCTCGCTCGCGCGGGACCCGAGGAAGCGTTCGCGGGCGCCGTCCATGTACCAGGCGTCGGCGCCTTCCTCCATGAAGGCTTCGGCGATGCGCTGGTTGACGATCTCGTCCTGCAGGATCTCGGCCGAGCCATCGCTCTTCTCGCGCACGAACACGGCGATCGGCACGCCCCAGGCGCGCTGGCGCGAGATCACCCAGTCCGGACGATTGGCGATCATGCCGTTGATGCGGTTCTCGCCCGACGGCGGCACCCATTGCGTGACCGAAATCGCGCGCAGCGCGCGGGCGCGCAGCGTGTCGCCCTTCTTCGCATGGCCGTCATCGCTGATGTCCTTGTCCATCGCGATGAACCATTGCGGCGTGTTGCGGAAGATCACCGGCTTCTTCGAGCGCCACGAATGCGGATATTGGTGCTTGAGGCGGCCGCGCGCGAGCAGCTTGCCGCCTTCGATCAGCGCCTTGATCACGGCCTCGTTGGCATCGCCCTTCTCGCCCTTGTCGTTGAGCACGCGCTTGCCGGTGAAACCGGGGGCCTGCGCGGTGTAGGCGCCGTTCTCGTCGACGGTGTAGGGGATCGCAGTCGGGATGCCGCGCGCATCGAGCTCGCGGGTGTTGGCCGTCCAGACGTCGAAGTCCTCGCGGCCGTGGCTCGGCGCGGTGTGCACGAAGCCGGTACCGGTGTCGTCGGTGACATGCTCGCCGGCGAGCAGCGGCACGATGAACTCGTACCCGCCGTCGAATCCGCGCAGGGGATGGGCGCATTCCACGGCATCCAGCGTGTCGCCGGGAATGTCGCGCACCTTTTCGTAAGACGTGACGCGCGCCTGCTTGAACACCTCTGCGGCGAGCGCATCGGCCAGGATCAGGAGATCGCCGGTCTTGGCCCAGTTGTCGGCGGGCGCATCCGTCACCTTATAAAGGCCGTAGGCGATCTTCGGCGAGAACGAGATCGCGCGGTTGCCGGGCAGCGTCCAGGGCGTGGTGGTCCAGATCACGACGGAGGCACTGGCGAGTGCGCCATGCGCCGGTGACGTGACGGGAAACTTCACCCACACCATGTCGGAGGTGTAGTCCTCGTACTCGACTTCGGCTTCCGCAAGCGCGGTCTTCTCGACCACGCTCCACATCACCGGCTTGGAGCCGCGATACAGCGTGCCGTTGGCCGCGAACTTCATCAGCTCGCGGGCGATCTGCGCTTCGGCCGGATAGCTCATCGTCTGATAGGGATGATCCCAGTCGCCGATGATGCCGAGCCGCTTGAACTCCTCGCGCTGCACGTTGATCCAGTGCGTCGCATAAGCGCGGCATTCCTTGCGGAACGCCACCATCGCCGCGGAGTCGCGGAAATCGGGCTTCTGCTTGCCCTTCTTGCGGTAGTTCTCCTCCTCGATCTTCCATTCGATCGGCAGGCCGTGGCAGTCCCAGCCGGGCACGTAATTGGAGTCGAAGCCGAGCATCTGCTGGCTCTTGGTCACGACGTCCTTGAGGATCTTGTTCAGCGCGTGCCCGATATGGATGTTGCCGTTGGCGTAGGGCGGGCCGTCATGCAGCACGAATTTGGCGCGGCCCTGGGCTTCCCGGCGCAGCTTGTCGTAGAGGCCGATGTCGTTCCAGTATTTCAGCAGTTCCGGCTCGCGCTGCGGCAGGCCGGCGCGCATCGGGAAATCCGTCTGCGGCAAATAAAGGGTCTTGGAATAGTCTTTGACTTCAGACTTTTGGGACTTTTGCGGCTTTTCGGACATGGGGCTGACTGGCTCGGAAGGGCGCGGAAACGGATAGCGACTGGAATCGCGGGGTGAAACGACAAAATCCCGGTCTTGCGCCGAGCCTTCAGGCTCAGGCGGAAGCCGGGCCGCTAATCCCTATGATGCGCCGCGCAAACATGGGCTCTCCATAGCAGGGGGGCAAGGGAAGCGCAAAAGGTAGAAGCGCAAAAGGTTCGGCGGGCCGGATTTGGGCCTCAATCGATCACGCCAAGCCGCGGAAACGCGTCCGGGGCGGCGGCCAGCATGGCGCGGGCGCGGGCGGAATCGTCGTCCATCTGGCGGATCAGGGCCTCCAGGCTGTCGAATTTCAGCTCCTCGCGGATGAAGCCGACGAAGGCGCAGTCGAGCGTTTGTCCGTAGAGGTCGCCCTTGAAGTCGAACAGGAAGATTTCCAGCAGCGGCGCGCCATTATCAAAGGTCGGACGGCGGCCGAAACTCGCCACCCCGTCCAGCCGCTCGGCGCCGCGGCCGACCCGCACCGCATAGATGCCGTGCTTGAGGCCGCAATTGGCATCGAGGCGGATGTTGGCGGTGGGATAGCCGAGGTCGCGGCCACGTTTCTCGCCGTGGATCACCTCGCCGGTGATGAACCAGGGCGCGCCCAGCATGGTGGTGGCCTCGTCGATGAGGCCCTCGGCGAGCGCGATCCGGATGGCGCTGGAGGAGACCGGCCGCTCGTCGATGTCGACATGGGCCTGCACGTCGACTTCGATGCCGAGCCGGGGCGCCTCGTTGACCAGGAGGCTCGGCGAGCCGACGCGACCCTTGCCGAAATGGAAGTCGTAGCCGACCGCGATGCCGCTGACGCCGAGGCGCCCGATCAGGTCATGGTGAATGAAGTCTTGCGCGCTGGTCCCGGCCCTGGCCTTGTCGAAGGTCATGACCACGGCGCCGGCGAGTCCGGTGCCGGCCAAAAGCCGCAGCTTGGCCCGCTCGTCCGTCAGGCGGAATTGCGGGGTGTTCGGGCTGAAAAACCGGCGCGGATGCGGTTCGAAGGTCAATGCCAGCGCAGGGCGGCCATGCGCCCGGCCCATTTCCAGGGCCGCTGCGATCACCGCGCGATGGCCGAGATGAACGCCATCGAAATTGCCCATGGCGACCACGGCGCCCCTCAAAATCGCGGAATCCGGCGTTGTGTCGCGGATAACGGTAAAATGCGGGACCATCAGGGGAATTCTCGAAGCGGCAGGACCTGCGGACCGTGGCTTGACCGGCCGGACGAAGTCAAGCGGCAGGGGAGCGGCCGCATTGAACGTGATTTCAGTCCTTCGGAGGCGTCCCCAGTTAACGCGCTGTTTAACGCCTTGGTGCTAGTCCTTGAAATGTGGAACAGCGGGGCTCCGGCCCCGGTGGGTCCGATCGTAATAATTCCTGGGTTTGCGTTGGGGGAGTCGAGATGGCGGTTGATTTGTCGATGTCGGTTCTGGTGGTTGATGACTACAGCACCATGATCCGTATCATCAGGAATCTCCTGAAGCAGCTTGGCTTCGAGAATATCGATGATGCAAGCGACGGTTCGGCGGCGCTGAACAAGATGCGTGGCAAGAAGTACGGGCTCGTGATTTCCGATTGGAACATGGAGCCGATGACGGGTTACGACCTGCTGCGCGAAGTGCGCGCGGATCCGAACCTCGCCACCACGCCTTTCATCATGATCACTGCGGAATCGAAGACCGAGAACGTGATCGCGGCCAAGAAGGCCGGCGTGAACAACTACATCGTCAAGCCGTTCAACGCGGCGACGCTGAAGACCAAGATCGAAGCGGTCTTCCCGGACATGGCGAGCGCGTAAGCGCCGCCTGACCGCACAGCAGCTCTCCATAGAGATCGTCATGCCCGGGCTTGTCCCGGGCATCCACGTTCTTGGATCCTGCAAATGAAGACGTGGATGGCCGGGGGCATAGGCGAGCGGAAGCGACGCCGTCCTTCGGACGGCTATGGCGAGCGGAAGCGACGCCGTCCTTCGGACGGCTAAGCCCGGCCATGACGGCATTCGGGTCTAAGCAATTGGTCTAAGCCCGCAGCACCTGCGTGGGCTCCACCATCACCACTTCAATTCGCGCATCAGCGCCTTCGGCGGGTGGCCGAACAACTCCATCACCGATTTCGGGTCGAGCTGGTCGAGGCCCTCGAACTCCTCGGCATGGATGCCGCGGGTGACGAACAGGCAGTCGATGCCGAATTCGCGCGCGCCGGTGAGGTCGGTCCGGACGGAATCGCCGATCGCCAGCACCTTTTTCCGGTCGATCATGTGGCCCTGGCGCTCGCCGGCGAGCATCATCGCGCGCTCGTAGATCGGGCGATGCGGCTTGCCGTAGAAGATCACCTCGCCGCCGAGTTCGCGATAGAGTTCCGCGATCGCGCCGGCGCAATAGATCAGCCGGTCGCCGCGCTCCACCACGATATCGGGATTGGCGCAGACCAGCGTCAGCTTGCGCTCGCGCGCCTTCAGCATCATGCCGCGATAGTCTTCCGCCGTCTCGGTCTCGTCGTCATAGAGGCCGGTGCAGACGATGTAGTCGGCTTCTTCCAGCGGCGCGGTCGTCGCATCGAGGCCGCGATAGATCGAGTTGTCGCGCTCGGGTCCGAGCCAGAACATCTTGCGGCCGGGATGCTCGGCGACATAGAGCCGCGTCAGGTCGCCCGACGAGACGATCGCGTCATAGGTCTCGTCCGCGACGCCGAGCTTGCGCAATTGCCGTTGGACGGAGTCGGCCGGGCGCGGGGCATTGGTGATCAGGATCACCGTACCGCCGCGGCTGCGATAGGTATGCAGCGCCTCGCAGGCCTCGGGGAAGGATTCCAGGCCGTTGTGAACCACGCCCCAGATGTCGCTGAGCACAACGTCAACGCCGCCCACGAGCTCGCGCAGGCTTTCGGCGAAATGCAGCGTGGTCATGATGCGAGCGGCCGATCAGATCCGGCGCGCGAGCGCCGCGTTGCCGGTGATACGTGGGGCTGGAGGCGCTGAAGACGCGGCACCAGATGTCGCGCCTTGGCTGGGAGAAGCGGAGCCATTGGATCCCTGAATTTCCTGCGCCGGGTTCGGCGAGGCCCCGCCGGTAGCAGATGCCCCCTCAGGCCGCAATGGCCGGGGCGGCGCGAACAGGAACCCCTGACCGAACCGCACGTCAAAGTCGAGCAAATCGACCACTGCGCGCTCGCCCTCGATCCGTTCGGCGATCAGGTCGATGCCGAAGCGGCCGAGCAGGTCGGAGAGGTCGGAAGGATGGATGTCCGAGGTCGAGGCCTGCCTGGGGTCGAGCAGCAGGGACGCCGGCACCTTGATGAAGCGCACGCCGCGATCGGCGAGCTCGCGCGGCTCGATCCTGAGGTCTGTGACATGGTCGATCGAGAAGCGGAAGCCGCGCTGGGCGAGCGCCGCGAGATTCTCGGTCTCGGCCGGGCCGAGGTTGCGGAAGGTCGACTGCTTGAACTCCAGCACCAGCGATGGCGCCAGCGCCCGGTTGGCCTCGAGGAAGTCGAGGCACTGCGCGAAGCTGGTGGAATTGCCGAGCGTGGAGGCCGCGACGTTGCAGAACACGCCGACATCCTTGTTGCGCACCATCAGGCGCCGCAGCACCTGCACACAGCGCAGCATCACCATGTTGTCGATGCGTCCGATCAGACCCGAGGCTTCGGCGATGCTGATGAATTCCTCGGCGGCGATCAGCTGGTCGCGCTCGTCGCGCAGGCGCGTCACGGCTTCGTAGAACCGCACCTTGCGCTGCGGCAGCGTCACCATGGGCTGGAGGAAGATGTCGATGCGGTTCTCGTCGATGGCGTTGCGCAGTGTCGTCAGTAATTGGGTCTGGTTGCGGCCATTGGCCGCCTGAACCGGAACGGCGGCCTGGGTCTGGATCGCCGGTGCTGGCCGCGGCGGCGGTGCGGGCCGTGGCGGAGGGGCGGCTGGCCGCTCCTCGAAGGCCGCAATCAGGTCGAGCGGTGCCTCCGGCTCCGGCCGGGCGACCGGGGCGGGGGTCGGCGCGGCCCCGGCCAAGAGGTCTTCATGGGCTGACACGGTGGTGGCGAGCTGCCTAACCAGCCCGCCGAGCTCGTTGATCTCGCCGACCACGGACTGGATGCGGTCGGAGTTGGTCGAATTGGCCGAGGCGATGCGCCCCTCCATCGCCGCGAGCCGGCGGCCGAACTCGGCGACCTGGCGGGCGAGGTCGGCGGTGCCGCGCGAGAGGTCGGCGATCTGGCCGCCGACGTCACTGCGATCGCGCAGCCGCATCGAGACCGCGTTGTAGAGGATCAGGAAGGTCAGCGCGGTCAGCGCCACGATGGCGGATTCCGTTCCGCTGATGCCGGCGACCGAGTAGAGGACAAGCCCGAGCGAGGCCGCGACCAGAACCATGCAGATGGCGATGAAGATCGTCGAAATGCGAATCATGCCGCGCGTTACGCCTCAAAGAGCTGACTGCCTCATCCGGGAAAACACGGGCCAGTGTGCGAACCCCGTCACGCCTCGTGCTCCCCCAAGCAAGGCGACCTTAACATCATTGTTGATTCGAGGGGATAGCGGCCTGTTCGCGGCGCCGGAGCATGATCCGGAAAAGTGCGCAGCGGTTTTCCCTCGCGACAAACGCGGAAAGCGTTTGCGCGGAGATCATGCCCGGACAGTCTAGGTCAGGCCGGCCCGGCGAAAGGCTTCGAGGTAGTGCTCGCGGTCGGCGGCGAGCTTGATCGGCATGAACTCGGCGATCCAGGCGAGCGAGACGTTGGGCTGGGCACGGTGGAGTTCCTTCAGTGCCGCGCGGGCGGTCTCGGCTTGCCCGGCCATGGCCGCGGCCGCGGTCAGCACCCGGTGCCCGCCGACGAAGTCACTGCGCTGGCGCAGGGCCTCCTGTGCGAGCCGGATCGCTTCCGCATAGTCCCTGCCGAGGAAGCGGGCAAAGGCGGCGATGCCGAAATAGACGGGCGCATAGGGGTCGCGCGGGCTGAGGCGGATCGCCCGCCGCGCGGCTTCGTCGGCATCCCGCCAGCGGCCGCAATAGCTGAGCGTCAGGCCATAATAGCCCTGTGCCAGCGCGAAGTTCGGATTGAGCCGCAGCGCGGTCTCGAATTCGGCAAGCGAATCCTCGAACCGGCGCGCGAACAGATCGACATGGCCGAGCGCATTATGCCCAGGCATCCTGGTCGTCGGCGCGGATCGCGGCCCGCGCCGCGCGCTCGGCCACCGGCAGCACCGCGGCCATCTCCATCCAGCCCATATGCGCCGTGAACATGTAGCTGGTGCCGAGCAGCCCGAGCGCCTTGCCGTAGTTCGGGTCGAGCGCGATGGCCTTTTCGAGCAGGGCTCGCGCCGCGACGTGATCCTGCCGCGTCACGCGCCAGTAATGCGAGAGGGCGCGCATCAGAAGGTCCCAGGCGTCCAGGCTGTCGGGCGGCTTGCGCTCGGCGCGAAAATTCTCCGCGGCATAGAGCTGCGGCTCGATCGCGGCGACGATGCGTTCGGTGATCTCGTCCTGTACGGCGAAGACGTCGGCGAGCTCGCGGTCGTAGCGTTCGGCCCAGAGATGACTGCCGGTGGCGACATCGTTGAGCTGCGCGGTGATGCGAACGCGATCGCCCTCCTTGCGGACGCTGCCCTCGACGACATAGCGCACGCCGAGCTCCTCGGCGACCTGCCGCAGGTGAACCGTGCGACCCTTGTAGATGAAGGACGAGTTGCGCGCGATCACGAAGAACCAGCGCAGCTTCGACAGCGCGGTGATGATGTCCTCGCTGATGCCATCGGAAAAATAATCCTGCTCGGCCTCGCCGCTCATGTTGGTGAAGGGCAGGACGGCGATTGCGGGACGATCGGGCAGTGGCAATTCCGTCGGTGTTGCGATGGGCGGCTTGCCCGGCGCCGGCGATGAGGCTGCGGCGGTGCGTTCGGTCACTTCGCCGACGAACCGCACGCCCTTGCGCGCGACGGTGCGGATCAGCCGCTGCTCTTCGCCATTGTCGTTGACCGCGCGCCGCGCCGCGTTGATCCGGCTGGTCAGCGTCGATTCCGAGACGACGCGGCCGTTCCAGATCGCGTCGAGCAGATTGTCCCGCGTTACCACGCGCTCGCGGTTGCGGATCAGATAAAGCAGGAGATCGAACACCTGGGGCTCGAGTGCGACGAGCGTCTCCGCGCGCCGCAATTCGCGGCGCGCGGGGTCGAGCACGAAATCCTCGAAATGAAATGTCACGCCGCCCTCGGCTCGCGCGGGGAAATCAAGATGTTCTCAGCGTAAAATAACGCCGCTCTCAAGGCCAGCGAGCCGCATGCGCCCTATCGTCCCGGCGTCTTCAACCGCAGGAGAATTGCCATGTCGACATCCGCCGCGCTCAAGCCGGCCATCGCCCAACCCGATCTCGCCGCCGTCAAGCAGCGCCAGCACGGCGCCTGGTCATCCGGCGACTATGCCATTGTCGGCACCACCTTGCAGATCGTCGGCGAGCAGCTCTGCGAGGCGCTCGACTTGCGCGCCGGCAGCAAGGTGCTTGATGTCGCCGCCGGCAACGGCAATGCGACGCTGGCCGCCGCACGGCGCTGGTGCGACGTCACATCGACCGATTATGTTGCAGCGTTGCTCAAGCGGGGACGCGAGCGGGCCGCGGCGGAGCATTTGATGATCGAATTCCGTGAAGCGGATGCCGAAGCGCTGCCGTTTGCGGATGCCAGCTACGACGTCGTGCTCTCGACCTTCGGCGTCATGTTCACGCCGGATCAGGACAAGGCGGCGTCCGAGCTCGCGCGGGTCTGCAAGTCCGGCGGCAAGATCGGCCTCGCCAACTGGACGCCCCAGGGCTTCATCGGGCAGGTCTTCAAGACCATCGGCAAGCATGTGCCGCCGCCGGCGGGCGTGAAGTCGCCGGCCTTGTGGGGCACCCCGGGGCGGCTCGAAGAGATGTTCGGCAGTCAGGCCTCCGAGATCGCCGCCGAGCCGCGCATGTTCGTCTTCCGTTATCGCTCGCCGGAGCATTGGCTCGAGGTTTTCAGGTCCTATTACGGGCCGATGCTGAAAGCGTTCGCGGCGCTGGAAGAGACGGGCCAGGCCGCGCTGCGGCGCGATCTCATGGCGCTGCTCGGCGAGTTCAACCGTGCCGACGACGGTACGGTGGTGGTGCATAGCGAGTATCTGGAGGCGGTGATCAGCAAGCGCTGAATTGCTGTCGCGATCCGGTCAGGCCGAGCCCCGGCCTGACCGCCGGCAATCAGGATGGCGCGGCGGCGCCGACCGTGTCGGCCGAGACGGCCTGCCGGGTGCCGAGCGGCTTGGGCGGCCCGGTGGTCGTATCCCGAAGGGTCTGCCGTTCGATCTCCGAGTTCAGCTCGGCCCCGAACATGATGACGATCGCCGACATCCACATCCACATCATCAAGCCGATCGCCGCGCCGAGCGAGCCGTAGGTCGCGTTGTAATTGGCGAATTCCGAGAGATACCAGGACAGGAGCGCCGAGCCGGCGATCCAGAGGATGGCGGCCGTCAACGCGCCGAGGCTCAGCCATTGCCAGCGCGGCGCGTCGCGGCTGGGTGCGAAGCGGTAGAGGACGGCAAGCGCCGCCAGCAGGATGATGAACAGCACCGGCCATCGCCCGAGAGCGACGATCAGCTTGCTCTCGGGCGCGATGCCGAGATGGTTGAGCGCGAGCGGGAAGGCGACCACGGTGCCCACCATCAGCAGCAGCGCCGCGATGCCGCCGAGGGTGAAAGCCAACGACACCGTGTTCAGCCGGATGAAGCTGCGCTTTTCGCGCTCCTCATAGGCGACGTTGAGGGCATCGAAGATGGCTTTGACGCCCGCATTGGCGCTCCAGATCGCGAGCAGGAGGCCAAACAGGAAGGTGACACCCAGGGCGGTATTGCCGTGGGACACCACGCGCGCGACCTGGTCCTCGACTATCTGGAACGCGCCCTCCGGCAGCATCATCGCGAGCGAATGCAGGTTGGAACTGATCGTCGAGGGATCGGCAAACAGGCCGTAGGATGAGACCAGCGCGGTCACGGCGGGAAAGATCGCGAGCAGCCCGAAGAAGACGACGCCGCCCGCGGTCGCGAGCAGACGATCGTCGTCGATGCGCTGATAGGTGCGCCAGAAGATGTCGTTCCAGCCCGCCCACGGGATCGCGAAGGGGCTTTTCGCGCGCCGGCCGTGGCCGGGCTGCATCGCTGCGCCGGCCGGGCTCGTTTCCGGCGAATTTGCTTCATTGTTGCGATGGTCTTGCGGAGGCCCTGACCGGATCGGGCCGGACTCCTGAAAGTAGCGTTCCGCAGACAGCACGAAGACGGCGGTGGCGGCGACCAGCAACCAGCTGTCGAGGTGCGCGGTGTGCCGCGCGCGCATTTCAAGCGTCCAATCTGTGGCCGTGCCGGCGCCGGCGTGCGGCCGTGAAGCCCAGCAGCCCGACGGCTGCGAGCATCAGACCCAGCTGCACGGGCCGGTTGGTCCGAGCCGACACGGCGTTGCCGCCACGGCCACGTTCGCCCGGTGCGAGCGGCACCAGCGGAATCGTCGTTGCGACCTCTTTCACCGCCTGCTTCACCGTTCCGCGCGGGATCCGCGGGGTGGCGATCGCAACGCGCATACGGCTGGCAAGCGGCACGATCGGCTTGTCCCGACGCTTCATTTGGGCCAGAGCCACGCCGGCGCAGGATACGGCCAGCACCAGGAGCACGGCCGCGACGGCACCAAAGCCCCAGAATTGTCCGTGAGTGATCGCGACCCAACGATAAAGGGCCATCAGGCCGACAAAGAGGGTGGCGATCAGGAACAGCCCGGCCAGTGCGAACAGTCCTGCCGCAACCGCATAGGATGTCGCGCGGCCGGTGGCCTGATTGGTGCGGTCGCGCAGGTAAGATCGCGCGGCGCGCTTGAGGTGATTGATCTTGAGCGCCATGCCGGCGCGCAGCAATTCGCCCGATGGCGCGAGCATGCGGACACCCTCCGAGAACGAAACATTCGTCGGGAGATGAACGTGGCGGAACTTCACTTGTTCCGCGCGGAGCGCCGGTGCCGGGACGGATCAGCCGAGATCGGCGGCCGCGATCCAGAACACCTCGCCCTCGGATTCCTCGGTGTCGAGCCAGAGCAGCGGCAGTTCCGGAAAGGCCTCGTCGACGAGTTCGCGGCCGCGGCCGATCTCGCAGATCAAGCCGCCATCCGGCGTCAGGTGATCGGGCGCATCGCGCAGGATCCGGCGCACCACGTCGAGACCGTCGGGACCGCCGTCAAAGGCGAGCTTTGGTTCGGCGCGGCATTCCGGCGGCAGCGCGGCCATGCCGTCCGCATCGACGTAAGGCGGATTGGTGATGATCAGGTCGTATCTGTTGTCGCCGAGCGGGGCGAACAGGTCGCCGCGATGCAGGCTGATCCGGTCATCGAGCCCGAATTCGCCGACATTTCGCGTGGCGACTTCGAGCGCGCCCTTGGAGATGTCGACGGCATCAACGGTGGCATTCGGGAAATGATGCGCGGCGAGGATGGCGAGACATCCCGAGCCCGTGCAGAGATCGAGCACGCGTTCGACGGCCGTGGGGTCGTCGATCAGCGAGCCCGCCTCGCCGTCGCCACCGAAATGCGACTCCAGCAGTTCGCCGATGAAGGAGCGCGGAACGATGACGCGCTCGTCGACATAGAAGGGCAGGCCGCGCATGTAGATCTTGTTGACGAGATAGGCGGTCGGTTTGCGCGTGGTGACGCGCTGATGGATGAGGTCGACGATGGTCTTGCCTTCCGCCGGCGTGACGCAGGCATGGGCAAAGATCTCGAACTGGTCGGGATGCAGATGCAGGGCTTCGCAGACCAGGAAGGCTGCTTCCGCGACCGGGTCGGTCGTGCCATGGGCGAAGGCGAGTTTTGCTTCAACGAAGCGGCTCACGGCATAGCGGACGAAATCGAGCAGCGTGAGCAACTCGCCGCGGCCGACCTTCGCGAGCTTTGGCGCGGCGCGGCCGCGCGTGGTCTTCTTGGGTGCTCTTGCCATCAGGATCGGGTCCAGCGTGCGGCGGCCTCGTCGTCACGGGCGTGGGCTTCGACCCAGCCGGTGCCGGTGGCGCTCTCTTCCTTCTTCCAGAACGGCGCGCTGGTCTTGAGATAATCCATCAGGAACTCGGCCGCCTGGAACGCTGCCTGGCGATGTTGTGAGGCCGTTAGCACCAGCACGATGTTCTGCCCCGGCATGAACCGCCCGACGCGATGAATGATGGTGACGCCGTTCAGCGGCCAGCGCGATGTGGCTTCGTCGGCATGGCGCTTGATCTCTTCTTCCGCCATGCCGGGATAATGTTCGAGCGTGAGGGCGGCGATCTTCGCGCTGTCCTCGTCGCCGCGGCAGATGCCGGAAAAGCTCACGACCGCGCCGATGTCGGTGCGGCTTCCGGTCAGGATCGCGATCTCGCGCGCGATGTCGAAATCGTCCTGCTGGATGCGGATGGTGACGGGGCAGGGGCTGACGGGGGAGGTGCTTACGGGGGAGGTCATGGCCTAGCCGCCGGTCATCGGCGGGAAAAACGCGATCTCGCGGGCGCCCGCGATCGCCGCGTCCGATTTGACGTGGGCATGATCGATCGCGGTACGAATCACCTTCGGCTTCTCGAAGGCGTAGGCATAGGCCTCGCTCTGGCCGGACAGCCAGGCGATCAGCTCCTCGACGGTGCGCACGGTCGCCGGCGGCTCGATGGTCTCCTCGGCCTTGCCGACGCGCTCGCGCACCCAGGCGAAGTACTTCACCTTCATGCCTCATCCTCCTTGATGAGGTGATGGATGCCGGCGCGGAAATAGTCGTAGCCGGTGTATATGGTGAGGATCGCCGAGGCCCAGAGCAGCGCCAGCCCGATCATCGAGACCACGGGCACCACCTCATCGCCGGCCGGGCCCGCGAGCAGGAAGCCGATGGCGATGAGCTGAACGGTCGTCTTCCACTTCGCAAGCTTGGTCACGGGAACGCTCACCCGCAACGCCGCGAGATATTCGCGCAGGCCCGAGACCAGGATCTCGCGGCACAGGATCACGATGGCGGCCCACAGCGACCAGCCATGGATGATGCCGTCGGCGGCGAGCATCAGCAGGCAGGAGGCGACCAGCAGCTTGTCGGCGATCGGATCGAGCATCCGGCCGAATGCGGATTGCTGATTCCAGATCCGCGCGTAATAGCCGTCGAGGTAGTCGGTCACTGCTGCCGCGATGAAGATGGCGACCGCGACCCAGCGCAGCCACAGCGGCTGATCCAGAATCGACTGCGCATAGATGCACCCGACCACGACCGGGATCGCGGCGATCCGGCCATAGGTCAGGATGTTCGGGAGGGACATCGCGCGGCTGGTCGTCCCTCGTGTCGTGGCGATGTTCATCCGTCCTACCAATACCGCTCGTGCCTGAAGGTCAACCGTCCCGCTCCCCAAATGAGGTGCAGCATGCGACGACCATATGACCGCGGCCCCCTTAGTTCACCCCGGCTGGGGATGGAAATAGTCGAAAATCCTGCGAGCGCTCTCGGCGCTCACCCCCGGAACCTTGCCGAGATCGGCGATCGAGGCCCGCTCGATCTCCTTCAGGGTTCCGAAATGGTGCAGCAAGGCACGTTTGCGTGACGGGCCGATGCCCGGAATCTCCTGCAAACCGGCCTCGCGGATGTCCTTCTTGCGCAGCTTGCGGTGCGAGCCGATGACGAAGCGGTGGGCCTCGTCGCGCAGGCGCTGGATGAAATAAAGCACGGGATCGCGCGGCTCCAGCTTGATCGCCTCGCGCTCCGGCATGAACAGGGTTTCGCGGCCGGCATCCCGGTCCGGTCCCTTGGCGACCGACATCAGCGACACCTGGGTCAGGCCGAGATTCGTAAAGATCTCCCGGACGGCGTTGAGCTGGCCGCGACCGCCGTCGATGATCACGAGGTCGGGCCATTGCGGGAAGTCGTCGTCCTTGGCCTTGCCGGCGGCGTCCTCGGGCGGATTGATCAGGCGCTTGAAGCGGCGTTCCAGCACCTCGCGCATCATGCCGTAATCGTCGCCCGGCGTGAGCCCTTCCGACTTGATGTTGAACTTGCGGTACTGGTTCTTCACGAAACCATCGGGGCCGGCGACGATCATGGCGCCGACCGCATTGGTGCCCTGGATGTGGCTGTTGTCGTAGACCTCGATGCGCTTGGGCGAATGCGGCAGGCTCAGCGTCGTGGCCATGGCGTCGAGCAGCCGGCTCTGCGTCGCGGTGTCCGCGAGCTTGCGGCCAAGCGCCTCGCGCGCATTGGTCAGCGCGTGGGCGACCAGCTCCTTCTTCTCGCCGCGCTTGGGCGCCGTGACCTCGATCTTGTGGCCGGCCTTGATCGACAGCGCGTTGGCGAGCAGCTCGCTCTCCTCGATCTCGTGCGAGAGCAGGATGTTCTTCGGCGGCGGCTTGTCGTCGTAGAACTGGGCGAGGAAGGATCCCAGCACTTCCTCCGGCGTATAGGTCTTCTCCGCGCGCGGGAAATAGGCGCGGTTGCCCCAGTTCTGCCCGGTGCGGAAGAAGAACACTTCGACGCAAAAGAAACCGCCCTCCTGGTGGACCGCGAACACGTCGGCTTCTTCCACCGTGCGCGGATTGATGCCCTGCTGCGACTGGATCGCCGACAGCGCGGCGAGGCGGTCGCGGTAGAGTGCGGCGGTCTCGAATTCGAGCTCGCCGGAGGCCTTCTCCATCTCGCCGGCAAGCTCCTGCTTCACCGCGTGGCTCTTGCCGGAGAGGAAGTCGGTCGCCTCGCGCACCAGCGTCGTGTAGCCGGGGAAGTCGATCTCGCGGGTGCAGGGGCCGGCGCAGCGGCGGATCTGGTAGAGCAGGCAGGGCCGGGAGCGGCTCTCGAAGAAGGAATCGGTGCAGGAGCGGATCAGGAACGCACGCTGCAAGGCGGTGATGGTGCGGTTGACCGCGCCGGCGGAAGCGAACGGGCCGAAATAGCGCCCGGGCCGGGTCTGCGCGCCGCGGTGCTTCAGGATCTGCGGCGCCCAATGGTCGCCGGTGATCAGGATGTAGGGAAACGACTTGTCGTCGCGCAGCTGCACGTTGAAGCGCGGCCGGAGCTGCTTGATGAGATTGGCTTCCAGCAGCAGCGCTTCGGTCTCGGTGTTGGTCGAGACGATCTCCACGGTCACCGTAGCGGCGATCATGCGCAGGATGCGCGCCGGTTGCGGCGCGGTCTGGCGCGCATAGTTCGACAGGCGCTTTTTGACGTTCTTGGCCTTGCCGACATAGAGCACGTCGGCATTGGCACTGAGCATGCGATAGACGCCCGGCGAGGTGGGCGCGAGGCGGACCGCGCGCTCGATCGCCTCATGGCCGGTCGCCAGCGGCTCTTCGCCGACCGCGCCGCTCTCCTCCAGGATGTCAGGCACCAGCGCATCGTCCTCGTCCTCGCCAGCGGTGGTGGCGGGATCGAGGTCCGGTGGGGCCAGGCTCTCTGGCGGGGCGTCGGCCGTCGTGCCGCGCGGAGATTTGCGCGCGCGCGCGTCGTCCGGATTGTCGGTGGAATCGTGAGCCATGATGCGAATTTAGGCGCTGGGGGTGCCGATTTGAAGTTCCAGCCTTGCGGCACACACAGGATGGCGGCGCGGTTCCGGGTAACACTTGCTTAAGCCTGTTAAGAGCACGGTAACCCGGCTTAACAGGCCTTTAACTTAAAACTCTCGATAAATCTTACGCGAAAAAGAGGAGGTTCCGTAACCATGCGATCTTGCCTTGCGCGGCGGCGCAGGCATCGCGGGGAGCGGCAGTTGCGTTGGAGAGTACCGATGAGGGCGTTCGTTGTAGGCGCAGCCGTGTTGGTTGCAGCCGGCTGGACAGCTTCGGCAGAGGCCGCCGATCTCAACTACGGGCAGGGTGCGCCCTACACCGTCAATCAGCCGCTCAATGCCTATAGCTGGGCCGGTCCGTATCTCGGTGCCAATCTCGGCTATGAGTGGGGCTCGGTGAGTAACTCGCCCGTCAACCCCTCCGGTTTCGTCGGCGGCGTGCAGGCCGGCTACAATTTCCAGAACGGTCCATGGGTGTTCGGCGTCGAGGGCGATATCCAGGCCGCCGGCGCAGATGACACCTTCGCGCCGTGGAAGTTCTCCAACCCCTGGTTCGGCACGCTGCGCGGCCGCGCCGGCTATGCCTTCAGCAACGTGCTGTTCTACGGCACCGCCGGCCTCGCCTTCGGCGAACTGCGCGCGCAGACATTCGGCTGGACGGAGTCGCACACCACCGCAGGCTGGACCATCGGTGCCGGCGCGGAAGTCGGCTTCGCACCGAACTGGAGCGCCAAGCTCGAATATCTCTACATCGATCTGTCGACGAGCCAGTTCGCAATTACAGGCGTGTCGAACGGCTATAGCGCCAGCGTTGTGCGCGCAGGCGTGAACTATCACTTCTGATAGTTGAAGAAGAAAATACCGGACGACAGCCTCCCGGCCGCTCGCGGCCGGGATTTTTTCGCCAGGTGTTCGCTCGAAAACGCTCTAGGAGAGGATGACCAAATTGACCGCCTTTGGTCCCTTCCCCTTCTTGTCCGGCTCGACTTCAAAAGTAATGCGCTGTCCTTCGGCGAGGTCTTTCAGTCCCGCCCGCTCCACAGCAGTAATGTGCACGAAGACGTCGCGGCCGCCATCGTCGGGCTTGATGAAACCGTAGCCGCGCTCGCCGTTAAAAAACTTGACCGTTCCCGTCATGGCCATCGGGAAACTCCCCCTCATTGCTCCTCCGTCGCGACGCAGACTCACGTCACGACATGACCGGGCCTTACGAAGCCCGGGAGCTGGCCATCCTTGGGCGGACCTTTCGGTCCGGTCGGATCTTTCTTAGGCCTTCACTCCGCCGCAACCATTCGCGGAAGCGGAACGTAAAGCCAGTCACGCAAACAGCATAATACGGTTCTCTGCAGATTGACTACCGCTCCTGCATCTTTTTCCCAAGAATGCCGGGGTGTTACGGCTTCGGCACCTCTAATCGGAATCTGGCAGCTCCGCCCTGTCCGAGCGGTATCTCCAGCTCGGGCAGGATCGTCTTGAGCTCGCCATGCAGCGTGTACGGCGGATTGACGATCAACAATCCGGCGGAGGTGAGGGCGGCGCCATCAAGCTGCGGCGCGACACTGAATTCGAGACGCAGACATTTTCCTGGTGGTTTTGCTGCGGCTGCGAGCCGCGCCACTGATTGCACCAGCGTGTCGGTGGCGCGCCGGCTCTTGGCCGGATACCAGATTACATAGATACCGGTCGGCCATTTCGCGAAAGCCGCCGAGAAGGCGTCGCCGAGCTTTTCGAACTCGTCTTTCGCCTCGAACGGCGGGTCGATCAGCACGAGCCCGCGCCGTTCCTTCGGTGGCACGAAGGCCGGCAGCGCGACCCAGCCGTCGAGATCGACCACGCGCGCCTGTTCGTCGCGGCGCAGCACACCGATCAGCGCCTTGCGCGCCTTCGGCTCGAGCTCGCAGGCAACGAGGCGGTCCTGCGGCCGCAGCAGGCCGCGCGTGATCAGCGGCGAACCCGGATAAGCCCTAAGCTCGCCCTTCGGATTGTAGGCGCGAACGATGTCGAGATAGGGCTTGGCCAGCGCAACAGTGTCGTTCGACAGGCGCGCCTGCATCAGCCGCGCGATGCCGGTCAGCCATTCACCGCTGCGGCGCGCCTCGTCGCTTTCGAGATCATAGAGGCCGGCGCCGGCATGGGTGTCGATGACACGGAATGCGCCCGGCTTGTCCTGAAGGTAGGTAATGATGCGTGCCAGCACGATGTGCTTGATGACATCGGCGAAGTTTCCGGCGTGGAAGGCGTGACGGTAGTTCATGAGACAGGACTACGCTACGTCACGGCTTGAGCAAAGCGGCATGCGCGTCTGTCCCGGACGCGCCGCAATGCTCTTAATGTTGTGGGCCAGGCCCGGGGTCTGGATTCCCATGGAGCATTGACCCCGATTCTGCAGCGCACCGCCGAAGCGGCGCTGCGTCCGGGGCACGAGCGCTTGGACTAGCCACCTCTGATCGGCGGCATCGTCACCTGGTCGCGGCGGCAGGCGCGGCGCTCGATCTCCTCGCAGGCCCGGAATTGCAGGTCCTTGCTGAGGCAGATGCGGACCTCCGAGAGCCGGGTCCGGTTGCAGGTGACCGAGATGGCCGCGTTGCTCAGGCCCGCATTGGCTTTGATAAAGGCTTCCTCCACCTCGCCCGGCGCGACGGTCTTGGCCTGCGACAGTTCGAGATATTCCGCCGGGATCTTGATCGCGGCGCGCGCCTTTCGGATCGTCTCGAAATAATTGCGGCTGTCGAGCCCGGAGCAGGTGCCGTGCTTGTCCCACTCGTTGAAGATCAGCCCCGGCGCCGGCATCAAATCGAGCATCGAAGAGACGATGTTGCGGTTCAGGCGTGGCGACGGCCGCTGGCAATATTCGGGGAAGCCGTTCTCGTATTGCGGCCACAGCCCGTGCACCACGAACGCGTAGGGCCGCCCGCTGCACTGCATCTGCGAGCGACCACCGCCGCCGCCGCGGTTGCGCTCGGACGCCTCCTCGCAGAACGAGGGCGACCATGACAGCGACAGCACATAGAAGTCGAATTCGCCGGGCGCGTTCTGCCGTTTGTCCTGGGCCTTCGCGCCGCCCGGCAACGCGACCAGCCCGGCGGCAAGGACCAGGGGGAGGGTCAGTGAGATCACGAGACGGGTGAACGAGTGCAATCTAAAATGAAACATGGCGACGCCCCTCAACTAGACTGTGCAATCAGCCTAGCAGGCAACAAGAACATTTCAAGAACAAAATACGAGATAGCCGTCAGCCGCCTGATCAGTCCGATTCAGGCCTTTCCGGTCAAGGCTCGTCTATCAAGGCCTGGCGGCGCGGCAGGACGGATTGTAGGCCCAGTTGCGGTCGAGCCCGACCACGCACCATTCCACGCCATTGCCGTAGCCGGCGAAGCCGCCATCCTCGATGATCGAGAAATGCACCTTGCGCACCTTGCCGTCATTGAGCATGGCGTCACCGGTGCAATAGCGGCGCGGAATGTTGTCGGACTGCCAGGGCCGGAACGCGATCTCGTGAACGGCGGCGAAACCGGTGATCTTCAACGAGGAATTCCAGAACGAGCTTTCCTTCTCCCAGAACTGGGTGGCGATGGTCGGCAGCGCCCTCTCGCAATCGACGACGGCGCCGTCATAGCGCGGCCCGTTCAGCCAGAAGTTCAGCTCCAGCGGATTGGCAGCCCTGGCCTCACCGAGCGACAGCGCCCCGAACATGAGGCCGAGCAAGGCGGCAAAGCGGAGCGATTTCAGGGTGAGGGCGCGCATGGGCAATCCGGACAGCTGGGTCTTGCGAAGCATGGACGGTGCCGCGAAGGCCGGGGCAGGTCAAGTGCAGCGCGGCAACACTTGGCCAAGAGTTGACCCTGGCGCGGCAGCCGGCGGGGCATCAGTTCTTTTCATGGACATCCCGGCACCGTAAACTGGCGCCAACCAATTGGAGTGACGGGAATGCGAATCATTGCGGCCGCGGGCCTTCTTGCCCTGGGGATGATGGCCAGCCAGTCGGCACGCGCCGATATGCTTCCGGTGCCCCCGTTCAAGGGCAACGACACCGGCGGCATCATCGCTTATTCGATGGCGACCCAGACCGATGCGCGGCAGGTCGCGGTCGATCACTGCGCGCGCTACGGCAAGGTCGTGAAATTCCTCGCGGTGCAGGCCTTTGAGGGCGGCTATATCTCGTTCTCCTGCCGCTGGGTGCCCTATGGCGCCGCCCAGCAGCCGATCCGCACGCTGTACTGAGGCGCTTTCGGAACGTCGGGAGCTTCCCACATGACGCGCAAGCTCGCTTTGCTCGGCTCGGCCCTTTGCCTTGTGTTACAGGCAGGCAGCGCCGGCGCCGACGATCTGCCGGTGCGCAAGGCCGGTCTCTGGGAAATGAAGATGGTCAGGACCGGCACGCCGATGCCGGAGATGACCATGCAGCACTGCACCGACGAGACCGTCGACAAGGAGATGAACAACAACGTCTCCCCGATGGCCAAGCAGATCTGCGCCAAGCAGGACATTAAGAAGACCGCGACCGGCTATGTCAGCGATTCCGAGTGTAGCGTCGCCGGCATCAGCACGACCTCGCATGCCGAGATCACCGGCGATTTCAACTCGGCCTATACGGTGAAGACCTCGTCGCATGCACAAGGCGGCGCCGCCGGCGCAGCAGGCCGCGACACCACGATGCAGCTCGAAGCCAAGTGGCTGGGGGCCTGCAAGCCCGACCAGAAGCCCGGCGACATCGTGATGCCCGGCGGCTTCAAGATGAACGTGCGCGACATGGACAAGCTGAAGGCGCTGCTGCCGAAGTAGGTTTGTCTTCCCCTCTCGCCTTCTCCCACAAGAGGAGAAGGAAGAGCAGAGCTACACCGGAATCCTGACGCTCGCCCTTAATCCCCCCATCGGGCTGTCGCCGAGGGTGATGTCGCCGCCATGCGAGCGCGCGATGTCGCGGGCGATGGCTAGCCCCAAGCCGGTGCCGCCTTCGTCCTGGTTGCGGGCGTTGTCGAGCCGCAGGAACGGCTTGAACACCTCTTCGCGCAGATGCGCGGGAATGCCGGGGCCGTCGTCCTCGACCGTCACGGTCAAATAACGGTGATCGCGCTGGCCGTTGATGGCGATGGCCTTGCCGTAGCGCGCCGCGTTGGTGACGAGGTTGGCGAGGCAGCGCTTGAACGAGGCCGGCTTCACGGTCACCACGGGCAGGCCGTGGAACGCGACGGTCGCGGTGTGGCCGTGGCGCTCGGCGTCGCTGCGCAGCTCCTCGAGCGCCTGCGCCATGTCGGTCGGCTGCGACTGCTCGCCGGAATCGCCGCGGGCAAACGCAAGGTAGTCCTCCAGCATCATCGACATCTCGTCGACGTCCTTGCGCATGCCCTCGAGCTCCGGGTTGTCGCCAATCAGCGCCAGCTCGAGCTTGAAGCGGGTCAGGATGGTGCGCAGATCGTGGCTGACGCCGGCAAGCATCGCGGTGCGCTGCTCCATCGTGCGCTCGATGCGTGACTTCATCTCGAGGAAGGCGACCGCCGCGCGCCGCACCTCGCGCGCGCCGCGCGGCCGGAAGTTCGGCGCCTCGCGGCCCTTGCCGAAGCTTTCTGCGGCGTCCGCCAGCCGCAGGATCGGCTTGATCTGGTTGCGCAGGAACAGCACCGCGACGATCAGGAGGATCGAGGACGTGCCGACCATCCAGAACAAGAAGATCTCCGAGTTCGAGGCATAGGCGGCGCTGCGCTGCGCGAACACGCGCATCACGGCATCGTCGAGCTGGATCCGGATCTCGACGAGGTTGGAGCGGCCGACGGTGTCGATCCAGAACGAGCGTCCGATCTGGCGACCGAGCTGCACCGACAGCGTCTGGTCGAGCAGCGAGAAGAACGGCTTCGGTCCCGGCGGCGGCATGTCGCCGGCCGGCAGGAAGTCCACCACGAGGCCGAGGCGCTGCTGCGCGATGCGGCGGATCTGGTCGCGGTCCTTGTCCTGCGGATAGCCCTTGTAGATGTCGATCAGCGCGGCGATGTCCTGCACGACAGCGGCCGACAGGCGGCGCGTCACCGTGTTCCAGTGCCGCTCCATGAACACGAAGGCGACGACCGATTGCAGGATCACCATCGGCACGATCATGATCAGCAGCGCACGCGCATAGAGGCCGGTCGGCATCCAGCCCTTGAACGCGTTGCCCATCCAGCCATTGGCGGCGGAGACGCGGCCGGCGGCGCTCTTCAACAGCGTCAGGCCGGTATCGATCGTGCTCATCGGTCGCGCTTCACTGCTTTATGGCGAGCCCACCAGGCGGTAGCCGATGCCGCGCACCGCCTGGAGGAACAGCGGATTGGCGGGGTCGGTCTCGATCTTGCGCCTGAGGCGGTTGATCTGAACGTCGACGGCGCGCTCGTTGACGCTGCCATTGCCGGTGAGCGCGCTGCGCGGCACGGTCTCGCCGGGGGTCTCCGAGAGAATCCGCAGCATCTCGCGTTCGCGGTCGGTGAGGTGAATGACCTCCTCGCCCTGGCGCAGTTCGCCGCGATCGAGATGGTAGACGTAAGGGCCGAACGCGATCTTCTCCACCGCGGCGGTTTGCGGCGGCGGTGCGGCGCGCTTGAGGATGTTGTTGATGCGCAGCGCAAGCTCGCGCGGCTCGAACGGTTTTGCCACGTAATCGTCGGCGCCGATCTGCAGGCCTTCGATGCGGGCTTCGGCCTCGTGCCGCGCCGTCAGCATCACGATCGGCACCGAGGAGGAGGTCCGGATGAAGCGGGCGAGATCGAAGCCGGTCTCGCCGGGCATCATGACGTCGAGGATCAGGAGATCGAAATGCAGGCCCATGAGCTTCGAGCGTGCATCGCCGGCGCTTGCCGCAGTGGTCACGCGATAACCTTCGCTGGCGAGGAAGCGCGACAACAGATCGCGGATGCGGCGGTCGTCGTCGACCAGCAGCAGATGCGGCGCATCGTCGGCCGGTTCTACCGGCGGGCGGGCGAGCGTGGCAGCGAACGGCACGTTCACTCCTTTCCGTCCTGATTGACGTTGGCGAAGATCGTCTCCAGCACCTTGTCCGGATCGTCGCGGTCGATCATCGCGCGCAGGAAGCGCTTGACGGTCTCGGCATCCTGCGGCGCCAGCTCGGCGAGCGCCTTGGTGATCCGCGTGGTCTGGAGCCCGGCGAGCTTCTGCACCAGCGCCTCGCCCTTCGGTGTCGCGTAGAGCAGGCGCTGGCGGCGGTCATTGTCGCCGGTCTTCTGCACGATATAGCCCTCGTCCAGGAGCTGCTTGAGCACGCGGCCAAGCGACTGCTTGGTGATGCGCAGGACATCGAGCAGGTCGGCGACCTTGAGGCCGGGATAACGATAGACGAAATGCATGACCCGGTGGTGGGCCCGGCCGAAGCCGAAAGCCTCCAGCTCCTGGTCGGGATCGCCGACGAAATCACGATAGGCGAAGAACAGCAGTTCAATGATATCCCAGCGCAAATTGCCTCCATCGCCTGCGGCCGGCCGCGGCTCGGCTGCGTCTTGAGAGGGAGTTGCGAAATTTATGTCAGGCATATTGACGTATCTTGGGTTCAATGTTACAAAACGATCAGCCCGCACGAAATTTTAGATCGCTTCGCGTCGGGTGGCAGTTCTAGGAGCGGCCGGAGAGAGCCGGACAGGCGACGACGGCCGACGCAGATCTACCGTGCGATTGTCGAGCGGCATTTTCGGCAAAACATACTGGACTTCCGCCTTCCGCAAAAGCATGTCCTCGGCGACATGCTGGCCACGGAAACCGGCCGTAACAAGGCTGGCGGCGATCCAGCCACAACCTAATCAAGCCAGCCGGGCCCAAACAGGGCAGGCGGGCGCCAGAACAGCGCCGCTACCGGCAGCGGGAGGCAAGGACATGAGTATGAAATTCGACATCCAGCCCGCATCCAATCCGACATCCGAGAAGGACCGCGTCGCCAAGCTGGTGGATCCCGGCTTCGGGCGGGTCTTCACCGATCACATGGCGATCGTCCGCTACAACCAGGCGAAGGGCGGCTGGTACGAAGCACGCGTCGAGGCGCGGGCCAACTTCCAGCTCGATCCGGCCGGCGCGGTCCTGCACTACGCGCAGGAAATCTTCGAAGGCCTCAAGGCCTACAAGCGTGACGACGGCGGCGTGAACTTGTTCCGCCCCGACGCCAATGCGCGACGCTTCAAGGATTCCGCCGACCGCATGGCGATGGCGCAGCTGCCCGAGGACGTCTTCATCGAGGCGGTCGAGCAGGTCGTGCGCATCGATCGCGCCTGGATGCCGGGCGGCGAGGGCAGCCTCTATCTGCGCCCCTTCATGATCGCGAGCGAGACCTTCCTCGGCGTCAAGCCGTCGTCCGAATACATCTTCGCGGTGATCGCTTCGCCGGTTGGCTCCTATTTCAAGGGCGGACCTGCGCCGGTCTCGATCTGGGTCTCGGAGAACTACACTCGCGCCGCGATCGGCGGCACCGGCGCCGTCAAGTGCGGCGGCAATTACGCGGCGAGCCTGCGGGCGCAGGCCGAAGCGATCCAGCACGGTTGCGATCAGGTCGTCTTCCTCGACGCGGTCGAGCGCCGCTACATCGAGGAGCTCGGCGGCATGAACGTCTTCTTCGTGTTCGATGACGGCTCGCTCTCGACGCCGCCGCTCGGCACGATCCTGCCCGGCATCACCCGCGACTCCATCATCGCGCTCGCGAAGGATGCCGGCAAGACGGTGCGCGAGGAGCCGTACTCGCTCGACCAGTGGCGCAAAGATGCGGCGAGCGGCAAGTTGAAGGAAGCGTTCGCCTGCGGCACCGCTGCCGTGATCTCGCCGATCGGCAAGGTGCGCTCGGTGAGCGGCGATTTCGAGATCAGCGGCGGCGCCGCCGGCCCCGTCGCCATGGGCCTGCGCAAGCAGCTCATCGACATCCAGTACGGCCGCACCAACGATCCGCACAACTGGATCCGCAAGGTGTTTTGATCGACGGCGATTACGTTTCCCCTCTCGCACCAGGGAGAGGGGAAACGCGCAACGTTTGTGGCTTATTGCGCACTGAACGCGCTGCTGCCGACACGCGACAAAGCCAGGAGACATCAAAGCATCCTGGACATCGCGATCATGGCAACACAACTCTCCCAGCCCCTGAAATGGGTCGTTCTTGCCGCAATCACCGGCGTCAGCGTTTTCGGTATCCTGACCATCGGCCCCACGCCCGAGGTCGCCGCACAAGACCGCTCGCCGATCGTCGACGTGCGCACCACCGATCCCGAGATGAACACCGCGATCGCGCGCGCCCGCGGTATGCTCCCGACCTTCTGGGCGTCCTATGACGCGCCGAAGCCGTCGGAGACCGGGCACGCCTTGAAAGTGCGCTTTTCGACCCGTAGGGGCGGGGAGCATATCTGGATCGGCGACGTGAAGAAGCTGCCGAACGGCACCTATTCGGGCCTCTTCGCCAACGAGCCCCGCGATCTGCCGGGCAAACGGGCCGGCGACGCGGTCAAGTTCAGCGAAGCGGACATCTCAGACTGGATGTTCATGCGCAACGGCAAGATCGTCGGCGGCGAAACCATCAAGCCGACGCTGAAGTCGCTACCAAAGGCGGATGCGGATGCTCTGAGGGCCCGGATGGAGCAGCCGTAGGGATGCAGTCGTCATTCCGGGATGGTCCGAAGGACTAGACCCGGAATCTCGAGATTCCGGGTTCGATGCTGCGCATCGCCCCGGAACGACGGCGAATGGGCTGGCCCTATGGGCTCCCGGCAGGCCGCAGCGGTTGCCGCCTCCCGCGTCGGCTGGTAAACGCCGCGCATGGCCGAGAAACCCAAAAAACCCCAGAAACTGAAGGCGCGCCTGCCGCGCGGGCTCGAAGATCGCGATCCCGCCGCGATCCGGGCGACGCGCGAGATGGTCGAGAAGATCCGCGCCGTCTACGAGCTCTACGGGTTCGAGCCCGTGGAAACGCCGGCGATGGAATACACCGATGCGCTCGGCAAGTTCCTGCCCGACCAGGACCGCCCGAACGAGGGCGTGTTCTCGTTCCAGGACGACGACGAGCAGTGGATCAGCTTGCGCTACGATTTGACCGCACCGCTCGCGCGTTACGTCGGCGAGCGATACGGGACCGACGGTCTGGTCCTGCCCTACCGCAGCTACCGCGTCGGCTATGTGTTCCGCAACGAGAAACCCGGCCCCGGCCGCTTCCGCCAGTTCATGCAGTTCGATGCCGACACGGTCGGCTCGGCGACGCCGGCGGCGGATGCCGAGATCTGCATGATGGCCGCGGACACGATGGAGGCGCTTGGTATTGCGCGCGGCTCCTATGTCGTGAAGGTCAACAACCGCAAAGTGCTCGACGGCGTTCTGGAAGCCATCGGGCTTGGCGGCGACGAGAACGCCGGGCGCAGGCTGACCGTGCTGCGCGCGATCGACAAGCTGGACAAGTTCTCCGCCGACGAAGTGCGCAAGCTGCTCGGTCCCGGACGATGGGATGGCGGCGAAGAAGGCAAGGGCGACTTCACGAAAGGCGCCAATTTGAGCCCGGCGGAGGCTGATGTTGTTCTCGCCATCACCAAACCGCGCGACGATTGGAAAGACGCGATCGCCGCGGCGGAAACCTACCTCGCCAAGAGCGAGATTGGTCAGGCCGGCGTAAGCGAGCTGGAAGAGATTGCCAAGCTGGTCACGGCGTCGGGTTACGGCGCAGACCGCATCAAGATCGATCCCTCCGTCGTGCGCGGCCTCGAATATTATACCGGCCCCGTCTACGAGGTCGAACTCCTGCTCGAGACCAAGGACGAGAAGGGCCGCCCGGTGCGCTTCGGCTCGGTCGGTGGCGGCGGACGTTACGACGGCCTCGTCTCGCGCTTCCGCGGCGAGCCGGTGCCGGCGACCGGGTTCTCGATCGGCGTGTCCAGGCTCCAGGCCGCGCTGACGCTGCTCGGCAAGCTCGACACGCGGCCCGAATTCGGCCCCGTCGTTGTCACCGTGTTTGATCGCGATCGTGTCGCCGACTACCAGAAGATGGTGGCGTCCTTGCGCGCTGCCGGCATTCGTGCCGAGCTCTATCTCGGCAATCCCAAGAACATGGGCAACCAGCTCAAATATGCCGACCGCCGCAACTCACCTTGCGTGATCATCCAGGGCTCGGACGAAAAGGCGCGCGGCGAGCTGCAGATCAAGGATCTGATCGAAGGCGCCAAGGCCGCCGCCGCGATCGCCTCCAACCAGGAGTGGCGCGAGAGCCGCCCGGCGCAGTTCTCGTGCAGCGAAGCCGACCTCGTCGCAAAGGTGCGCGAAGTCCTGGACCGCCATGACGTAAAGTGGGGATAGCCATTCCGGAAGGCCGTCACGCCCGGGCTTGTCCCAGGCATCCACGTCTTGTTTGATGGCGACCGTCAATGGCCGGTGTTCGGCCGCAAGGGAGAGAACGATGCCTGAGATTACCGTCAGCATGGCCGAAGGCCGCACCGACGAGCAGAAGGCCGGCATGATGCGCGACATCACCCAGGCCCTGGTGAAGAATCTCGGCGTCGATGCCGATGCCGTCGTCATCCAGATCAACGAAGCCCCGCTCCGCCACAAGATGAAGGGCGGCAAGACCTTTGTTGAGCGCGCGGCGGCTGCGAAGAAGTAGCCAGCGCTATATCGGCAGTCTCCACTGTCGTCCCCGCGAAAGCGGGGACCCATAACCACAGGAAGTGGTTGTGGGGGCGAGCTGGTAACTCCGAGTCTTCGCCAAACTCGGTCGTGTGGTTATGGGTCCCGGATCTGCGCTTCGCTTGTCCGGGACGACACTGAGCAAGCCCCATGGACGCACGCGACTTCATCAAGGTCGGCATGAGCGCCGAGCGCACGCTGGTGGTGCCGGCTGAGCGCACGGTCGGGCATTTCGTGCCCGGCATGCCCATGGTCTATGCGACGCCGATGATGATTCTGGAGATGGAGATGACGTCGGGCGATGCGATCCGCGCCGCGCTGCAGCCGGGCTGGGTCACCGTCGGCACCGAAGTCGATATCCGCCATCTCGCAGCCGCTCTCGTCGGCGCAACCGTGCGGACCACCGCGAAGGTGGTCGCGGTCGAGCGCCGCGTCATCCGCTTCGAGGTCGAGGCGTTCGAGGGCACGCGCAGGCTCGGCGAGGGCCGCCACGCGCGCGGGCTCGTCAATGTCGAGATGTTCAACAAGCGGCTAGCCGCAGGCTCGAAACTGTAGTCGTAGGGTGGGCAAAGGCGCGAAGCGCTGTGCCCACCATCCTTTCGGGATCGCGAACGAAGTTGGTGGGCACGCTTCCGCCTTCGCTCGTCGAGCTTCGGCGGACAAGTCGCTTTGCCCACCCTGCGAGACCTCACTACTTCGCCAGTTCCTTCGACCGCTTCGTCGCGGCCGCGATCGCGCGGATCATCAGATCGCGCAGGCCCGGCTCATCCATCAGCACACCGAGTGCCGCGGCGGTGGTGCCGCCCGGCGAGGTGACGTTCTGGCGCAACGTGCTGGAGGGAAGCTCCGACTGATGCAGAAGCTCACCAGAGCCGGCGACGGTTTCGCGTGCGAGCTTCGTCGCCAGCGCCTCGGGCAGTCCGGCCTCGACGCCAGCGCGCGCGAGCTCTTCGGCGAGCAGGAACACATAGGCGGGGCCTGAGCCGGAGACGGCAGTCACTGCATCCATCAGGCCTTCATCCTCGACCCATTCGACCGAGCCGGTGGCGCGCAGCAGCGCATCGGCCACCGCGCGCTGAGCGGCACTGACGTTCTTCGCGGCGACAGCGACCGTGATGCCGCGACCGATCGCGGCCGGCGTGTTCGGCATCGCGCGCACCACGACGCCACCGCAGACCTCTTCGAGCGATGCGATTGTGGTTCCCGCCATGATCGAGACCACCGAGGTCTTGTCCGAGACGAATTGCTTCAGCCTGGCGCCGGCCTCGCGGAACATCTGCGGCTTCACCGCGACGACCAGAGTCTCGACCGTGCCGACGGTCCTGACATCGGGATTGAGCATAACGCCGTTAGCGGCCAGCGCGGTGATCTCAGATGAGATGTGGGGATCGATCACCGCGACGCGGCGCGGGTCGAGTCCGCCCGAAAGCCATCCGGTCAGCATCGCGCCGCCCATCTTGCCGGCGCCGGCGAGGAGGATGGTGCCGGTGATGTTCTTGAGAGTGCTGCTGTCTGCCACTGTGGTCACCACAAACATAGGTGTCGTCCCGGCGAAGGCCGGGACCCATAACCACATGCGGTTCTAGTGGATGGAGGGCGGAGCAACAAGCATCGCGCGATACGGAGAAATCACGCGGTCTGGGGTCCCGGATCTGCGCTCCGCTTGTCCGGGACGACGCTGAGGAGGGCGCGCGAGCCCCTCACTATCTTGGAGAGAGGCCTTACGCCTCTCCCACCGTGTCGAACATCGCCGCGTCCATCGCCTGCGCGGTGGTCTTGCCCGCCCACACCACGAACTGGAACGCCGGAAAGTAGCGCTCGCAGGCGTCGATGGCGCCGGCGAGCATGGCTTCGCATTGCGCGGTCGAGGCGGTGAGCCCGCCCGGTAGCACCAGCGCCTGGCGGTGCATGATCATGCCGGTGTTGGTCCACAGGTCGAAATGGCCGACCCACAACTGCTCATTGACCGCGGCGACCAGCCGTTGCACTTCGTTCCGCCGCGCAACCGGAATCTTCATGTCGAAGGCGCAGGCGAGATGCAGCGCCTCGATCTCGCCCATCCAGGTGAAGGAGATCTGATAGTCGGTCCATTGTCCCTTGGAGACAATCGTGAGCTCGTCTTCGCCGGAGCGTTCGAACGGCCAGTTGTTGCTGGCAGCGATGTCCTCGACCACCGCGAGCGGGTGATTTCTGGAATCGATAGTGCCTTCGAGCAGGGACATTCCGTCTCGACCTCTTGCCTTCTTGTTGTCTTTGATACGCACCCGGTCGGCCCGGCGCGCTCCCTCAACGTCGCTGTCGCGATCCCCTCGGATCAGCGCGAGCCTGTCGCGGATCAAGTGATGTGATTTGCGGAATCTGCGCAACTGGCTGCCGAGTCCGTCCACAAGCCAGGACTCGTTCGTCCACAGCTCATCTCCGCCACAATTCTTAACGAATGAGAACAAATCGGAATCGGATTCGCCGATGACGCGCCAATCGTTAATTCCGCCGGGCGAGGCCACACCCGTCATGGCGGTATGGGACCATGCGGTTTTTCATGCGGAACGCGCTTGCTGCGGCCGCCGGGCGGCGTCATATTTCCGGTCAGGCCGTTCATCCCGGGCGGCCGATGTTCTCAGGGCGGGGTGAAAGTCCCCACCGGCGGTAAGGGTCGCAAGGCCCAAGCCCGCGAGCGCCTTCCCCCAGGAATCTTCCTGAAAAGGAATTTTGCCGAAGGGAAGGGTCAGCAGATTCGGTGCAACTCCGAAGCCGACGGTTAAAGTCCGGATGAAAGAGAACGGTCGGTGGCAGACGCATCGCAAGGTGCGGCTGCTTGTCGTTCCGTGTGCCCTGATTCTGGTCCTTTGAAAGAAAGCCATGAATCAGATGTTGCAAGACCCCCAAACCGAAACTTCCGAAGTCACCCAACCGCCGGTTCCGCAGGATCCGGCACCCGAGCATCCGCGCTTCGCGAAACCGCAGCGGGTGGCTTTCGTGCAGGCCTGCTGGCACCGCGACGTGGTCGAGGAGGCCCGCATCGCCTTCGTGAAGGAGGCAGCCGCGCGTCACCTCAATCATGTCGACGTGTTCGAGGTGCCGGGCTCGTTCGAGATCCCGCTGCATGCGCAGATCCTCGCCAAGACGCGGCGCTACACCGCGATCGTCGCGGCGGGCCTCGTCGTCGACGGCGGCATCTACCGACACGAGTTCGTCGCCGACACCGTGATCAAGGCGCTGATGGACGTGCAGCTGCGCACCGAGGTGCCGGTGTTCTCCGCGGTGCTGACGCCGCAGCAATTCCACGAGACCGAGGTGCACTACGACTTCTTCCGCAGGCATTTTGCGATCAAGGGCGTCGAGGTGGCGGAAGCCTGCGCCAACACGCTGCTCGGGCTTGAGCGCCTGCGCGGTCAGGTCGCGGCGGGCATCGTGTAGCCGTCCGCTCACACGCCGCTGATTGTCAATCCCGCCGCCGTCCCTATAAAGTCGGCGGCGGGAGGAGGCCGTGCCGTGGAGACGGGCGGCCGACAAGATCATGTTCGAAGGACACGATCCCTATCTCGTCGCGCTCTCTGTGGCGATCGCGAGTCTGGGTGGCTATACCGGCTTTGCGCTTGCTGCTCGCATCCGCAACACGCCCGGCGTCAGCAACCGCGTTCTGCTCGCGGGTGCGGCAGCGTTTCTGGCCGTCGGCATCTGGACCATGCACTTCGTCGGCATGCTGGCTGCGCCGCTGCCGCCCGACACCGTCTATCTCGTCCTGCCCACCATCATCTCGTTCCTGATCTGCGCGCTGGTGGTCGGCATCTCCTTGTTCTTTGTCTCGATCGGCGAGCCATCCCTGAAGCGGGTGGCCTCGTCGGCCGTTTTGCTCGGCGTCGGCATCGCCAGCATGCATTATGTCGGCATCCACGGCCTCGCCGGTCATTTCGGTATCGTCCACGACCGGACCATGGTGCTGCTCTCGGTCGTGGTCGCGATCGTCACCGCCTATGGTGGCCTGCGCGCCTTCCTGGCGCAGCAGGAAGGCATCCGGCTGATCGTCAGTTCGGTTGCGTTCGGCATCGCTGTCTCCGGCATGCATTACACAGCCATGCTGGGCATGCATTTCGAGCCGCTGACCGGGGCTGCGCATCACCATGCCGGCGGCGGTCTTGCCGCGTCGCAGCAAATCCTGTCGATCGTCGTTGCGGTGCTGTGCTTCGTCATCGCAGCCGGCTTCCTGCTGTCGCTGGTTCCCGATCAACGGCGTCAGGCGTCGAACTCTGTTGCTGCCGAACCGGCTGCTTCGCCGGTCGCGGCCGCCGCCATCGAACTGATCGCAGCGCCGGCTGCAGCTCCACGCCCGGTGGCGCCGCTCGGCGGTCTCGGCCAGCCGCCCCGCGCGCCGGTTCCCCGGTTGCCGGTCGAGAGCGCCGACGGCACGCACTTCATCGAGACAGCCAATGTCCGCAGCGTGCGGGCCGATGCGCATTACACCCGTGTCCATGACGGCACCCGCGAGCGAATGTGCCCCTGGTCGATCTCGGAGGCCGAGGCTCAGCTCGATCCCTCGCTGTTCCTGCGGGTGCACCGCAGCCATATCGTCGCGATCCCCCATGTCGCGCTGGTCCGGAGAGAGGGGGATGGCGCCGTGCTCGAACTCGACGGCCCGTCGCCGCACCGGGTCCCGGTCAGCCGGGCCAAGATAGCCGAGGTGAAGGCGCGGCTGGGGCTGGCGAACCGGCGGCAGGCGTAGGACTCAAACCACACGGGAAGTGCTCGCCCTTACCCTCCCCTAGAGGGGGAGGGTCGATCGCGCGCGGCGCGAGCGGAGGGTGGGCATCCTGCGCCATAGGTCGTTGTCTCTGTCGCAGTTCGTGCTCTTCCAGCCGCATCTCGTGCGAAAAACCTGGATTTGTGCCCGAATAGTTGCGGCGGCCCCAACGCAAGAGTGAGCCTCCCCCCAACGTCCGCGCCGTCACGCGCAAAGGACGACGAGGAGGAGATGATGATCCCAGGCTCATTCAGTTATCACCGGCCGGCGAGTGTCGCCGATGCCGTCAAGCTATTGTCAGACCTCGGCGAGGATGCCCGGCCGCTGGCCGGCGGGCACAGCCTGGTGCCGATGATGAAGCTTCGGCTCGCCACACCCGCCCATCTGATCGACCTGCACGGCATCGCCGCCCTCAAGGGCATCAGCCGCGACGGCAACAATCTGGTCATCGGTGCGATGACCACCCAGCACGAGTTGCTGGCCTCGGACGACGTCGCCAAGTCGATGCCGATCCTGCATGAAGCGGCACCGCTCATCGCCGACCCGCAAGTGCGCTACCGCGGCACGATCGGCGGCAATGTCGCCAATGGCGATCCCGGCAATGACATGCCGGCGCTGATGATGACCTTGGGGGCAACCTATCGCCTCGAAGGCCCGGGTGGCTCCCGCGACGTCGCGGCGGCCGATTTCTACCAGGGCGCCTATTTCACCGCGCTCGAGCCTGGCGAAATCCTCACCTCAGTCTCGGTTCCCGTGCCGGCAGCCGGCCACGGCTACGCCTACGAAAAGCTCAAGCGCAAGGTCGGTGATTACGCGACTGCCGCTGCCGCCGTCGTCCTCACCATGTCCGGCGGCAAGGTCGCGACCTGTGCGATCGGGCTGACCAACGTCCACGAGACGCCGCTGCTCGCCGCTGATGCCGCCAAGGCCGTGATCGGCACCAGCCTTGATGCAGCCACGCTCAAGAAGGCGGCTGCCGCCGCCGAAGCGATCATGGCGCCAGCCGCGGATGCCCGCGGCCCGGTCGAATACCGAAAACATGTCGGCGGCATCATGGTGACGCGCGCGCTGCAGCGCGCCGCCGCTGTCGCGAAATAAGGGAGAGGGATCGATGGCTAAAACACACGTCACCATGAAGGTGAACGGCGCCGAGGTCGAAGGCCTCGTCGAGCCGCGCACGCTGCTGGTGCATTTCATCCGCGAGAATCTGCAGATGACCGGCACCCATATCGGTTGCGAGACCACGCATTGCGGCGCCTGCACCGTCGACATCGACGGCATGTCGGTGAAGTCCTGCACCATGTTCGCGGTGCAAGCCCAGGGGAGCGACATCACCACGGTCGAAGGCATGGCCAATGCCGACGGCACGCTATCGGCCCTGCAGGAAGGCTTCCGCATGATGCACGGCCTGCAATGCGGCTTCTGCACGCCCGGCATGATTGTCCGCGCGCATCGGCTGCTGAAGGAAAATCCCTCGCCGAGCGAGCCGGAAATCCGCATGGGCATCTCCGGCAACATCTGCCGCTGCACCGGCTACCAGAACATCGTCAAAGCCATTCAATACGCCGCCGCAAAAATCAACGGCGTGGAATTCCAGGAGGCCGCAGAATGAACGACCTCACTCCCACGCGGGAACAACGTACCGCCGCACTCGAAGGCATGGGCTGCAAGCGCAAGCGCGTCGAGGACATCCGCTTCACCCAGGGCAAGGGCAATTACGTCGACGACGTCAAGCTGCCCGGTATGCTGCATGGCGACTTCGTCCGCTCGCCGCACCCGCATGCGCGCGTCAAGAAGATCGACGACAGCGAGGCGCTGAAGGTGCCGGGCGTGCTCGCGGTCATCACCGCGGAGACGCTGAAGACGGTGAATCTCGCCTGGATGCCGACGCTCGCCGGCGACGTGCAGATGGTGCTGGCCGACGGAAAAGTGCTGTTCCAGAACCAGGAGGTCGCCTTCGTCGTCGCCACCGACCGCTATGCCGCCGATGACGGCATCAACAAGGTGATCGTCGAATACGAGCCGTTGCCGCCGCTGGTCGATCCCTTCAAGTCGATGGACAAGGATGCGCCGGTGTTGCGCGAGGACCTCGTCGGCAAGATGTCCGGTGCCCATGGCCCGCGCAAGCACGACAACCACATCTTCGAGTGGACCGTCGGCGACAAGGAGCTGACCGACGCCGCCTTCAACAAGGCCGAGGTCAAGATCAAGGAGATGATCTCCTATCACCGCACCCATCCGTCGCCGCTGGAAACCTGCCAGTGCGTCTGCTCCTTCGACAAGATCAAGGGCGAGCTGACGATCTACGGCACCTTCCAGGCCCCGCACGTGATCCGCACGGTGGTTGCGCTGATCGCAAAGCTGCCGGAGCAGAAGATCCACGTGATCGCGCCCGATATCGGCGGCGGCTTCGGCAACAAGGTCGGCGCCTATCCCGGCTATATCTGTGCGGCGATGGCCTCCATCGTCACCGGCAAGCCGGTGAAATGGGTCGAGGACCGCATCGAGAACCTGACCGCGACCTCGTTCGCGCGCGACTATCACATGACCACCGAGATCGCCGCGACCAAGGACGGCAAGGTGACGGGCCTGCGTGTGCACGTGCTCGCCGATCACGGCGCGTTCGACGCCTGCGCCGACCCGTCGAAATGGCCGGCCGGCTTCTTCAACATCGTCACGGGATCCTACGACTTCCCGACCGCGCATCTGGCTGTCGACGGCGTCTACACCAACAAGGCGCCCGGCGGCGTCGCCTACCGTTGCTCGTTCCGCGTCACGGAGGCCGCCTACTGCATCGAGCGCGCCATGGATATTCTGGCGCAGAAGCTCAACATGGATCCCGCTGAACTCCGGCTGAAGAACTTCATCAAGCCGGAGCAGTTCCCCTATCATTCGGCGCTCGGCTGGGAATACGATTCCGGCGACTACCACACCGCCATGCGCAAGATGATGGAGACGACCGGCTACGCCGCGCTCCGGAAAGAGCAGGCGGAGAAGCGTGCCGCGTTCGCGCGGGGCGAGACCCGCGAGATCATGGGGCTCGGTATCTCCTTCTTCACCGAGATCGTCGGTGCTGGCCCGTCGAAGAACTGCGACATCCTCGGCATCGCGATGTTCGATTCCTGCGAGATCCGCATGCATCCGACCGGTGCGGGCATCGCGCGCATGGGTACCAAGAGCCAGGGCCAGGGTCACGAGACCACCTGGGCCCAGATCATCGCCACCGAGATCGGCATTCCCGCCGACAACATCATGGTGGAGGAGGGCAATACCGACACCGCGCCTTACGGGCTCGGCACCTACGGTTCGCGCTCGACACCGGTGGCGGGCGCCGCGATTGCGATGGCTGCGCGAAAGATCAAGGCCAAGGCGCAGATGATCGCGGCCTACAAGCTCGAAGTCCATGAGGACGATCTCGAATTCGACATCGACGGCTTCCGGGTGAAGGGCCTGCCGGAGAAGTTCATGTCGATGAAGGACATCTGCTGGGCAGCGTACAATTCGGTGCCGCCAGGCATGGAGCCGGGGCTGGAGGCGGTCAGCTATTACGATCCACCCAACATGACCTATCCGTTCGGCGCCTATCTCTGCGTGATGGACATCGACGTCGATACCGGCGTGTACAAGGTCCGGCGCTTCTATGCGCTCGACGATTGCGGCACCCGCATCAACCCGATGATCATCGAGGGCCAGGTGCATGGCGGCCTCACCGAAGCCTTCGCCATCGCGATGGGCCAGGAGATCCGCTACGACGAGGTCGGCAACGTCGTCACCGGCTCGTTCATGGACTTCTTCATGCCGACCGCGGTGGAGACGCCGCATTGGGAAACCGACTTTACCGTCACCCCGTCGCCGCATCACCCGATCGGCGCCAAGGGCGTCGGCGAAAGCCCGAATGTCGGCGGCGTGCCGGCCTTCTCCAACGCCGTTAACGACGCGTTCTCGTTCCTGGGCTCCACGCACATCCAGATGCCGCACGATTTCTGGCGCAACTGGAAAGCGGCGAAGGATCTGGGAGCGGTGGCGTAGTGTTTTGATCTCGTCGTTCCGGGGCGCCCGAAGGGCGAACCCGGAATCTCGAGGTTCCGGGTTCGATGCTGACGCATCGCCCCGGAACGACGGAGGCTTCATGAAAAACCGAGACGAAATCGCGCAAGCCTTGGCCGCATCGGGCTACATCGCCGATGCGGATCTCGCGACCGCGATCTCGCTGATGCAATTGTTGCGGCGTCCGCTGCTGCTCGAAGGCGAGGCGGGCGTCGGCAAGACGGAAGTGGCGAAAGCGCTTGCAAAAGTGCACGCGACGGAGCTGATCCGGCTGCAATGCTACGAAGGCCTCGACCAGTCCTCCGCGCTCTACGAATGGAACTACCAGCGCCAGCTGCTGGCGATCCAGGCCCATCGCGGCACGGACAGCATCGAGGACCAGGTCTTCTCGGAAAAATACCTGCTGGAGCGTCCGCTGCTTGCCGCGATCCGCCGCGCACAGGCGCCGGTGCTGCTGATCGATGAGATCGACCGCGCCGACGACGAGTTCGAGGCCTTCCTGCTGGAGCTGCTGTCGGACTTCCAGGTCTCGATCCCCGAGCTCGGCACGATCGCGGCCGTTACGATCCCGCATGTCGTGCTGACCTCGAACGGCACGCGCGAGCTGTCCGACGCGTTGCGCCGGCGCTGCCTCTATCATTATGTCGACTATCCCGACGTCGACCGCGAGACCCGCATCATCCTGGCGCGCGTCACGGGCGCCAGCCCGTCGCTGTCGCTTCAGATCGCGCGCATGGTCGAGGGTGTGCGCAAGGAGGAGCTGCGAAAAGTCCCGGGCGTGGCGGAGACGCTGGATTGGGCGGCAGCGCTCGTCGGCCTCGACGTAACCAATCTTCACGACGCGCCCGAGACTGTGCATGAGACGCTCGTCTGCCTGTTGAAGACTCACGAAGACCGCGCCCGTGTCACCCCCGAAGTGACGCAACGCCTGCTGGGGAAGGTCGCATGAGTTGCTGTGGTTCCAGCCCCGGATATGACGACCTCAGCGAGGTCTCCCGCCTCGTCTCCGCAAGGCTGGCCGCCTTCTTGCGCACGCTGCGCGAGGCCGGCTTCCGCGTCGGGCTCGCCGAGGGGCAGGATGCCGCGACGCTGATGTCGTCGGGCTATTCGGCACGGCCGGGTCTGCTGCGCGCGGCGTTCAAGCACCTGTTCTCGGCACGCAAATCCGACTGGGACAAGTTCGACGGTCTGTTCGACGCGTTCTGGTTGGGCAAGCGCGTGCGCTCGCGCTCCCGCACGATTGGATCGACACCGGGCGCCAGCAATCCCTCGCTGAAGAGCTTGCAGGATGCCGCGGCGGAGCAGGGCAGTCACCAGTCCGCCGTCGACCAGCTTCCGTCCTCCGACGGCGCACCGGAAGGCCGCTCCGGCGAGGGCCGCATGGAAGGTGCTTCACGCGCCGACAATCTTGCCGAGGTCGATTTCAGGAAGCTCAGCGATCCCGATCAGGTCGCACAGGCCCATGAAGCCGCAGCACAACTCGCCAGGGCGATGCGCACACGCCTGACCCGGCGCGATCTGGCGCGCCGGCGCGGCTACCGGCTTGATCTCCGCCGCACCATTCATCGCAACATCAGCCATGGCGGCGTTCCTATCAGCCTGGTGAGGCGGCAGCGCAAGGACAAGCCGCTGCGGCTCGTTGTGCTGCTCGATGCCTCTGGCTCGATGAGCATGTATACCGCCGTGTTCCTGCGCTTCATCCACGGCGTCCTCGACCAGTTCCGCGAGGCCGAAGCGTTCCTGTTCCACACGCGCCTCGCCTACGTCTCCGACGCGATGAAGGAGAAGGACGCCGGCCGCGCGCTCGACCGGCTCTCGATCATGGCGCAAGGCGCGGGTGGTGGCACCAGGATCGGCGAGAGCCTGCAAACCTTCAATCGCTGGCACGCAGCGCGCGTGATCCATTCGCGTAGCTGCGTGATGATCGTGTCCGACGGCTACGAGACCGGGGATGCCGCATTGCTTGGCCGCGAGATGGCGGCGTTGCACCGGCGCTGTCGCCGCATCGTCTGGCTCAACCCGATGATGGCGTGGGAAGGCTACACGCCCGAAGCCAGAGGCATCAAGGCGGCACTGCCGCATGTCGATCTCTACGCGCCCGCCAATTCGCTGCAAAGCCTGCGCGCGCTCGAACCCTATCTGGCGAAGCTTTGAGGAGGCTTCCGATGACCGCCCATGTCGAAGTACTCGATCTCGTTGCGCAGATGAAGGCGGCCGAGCGCGCCTTCGTGCTCGCGACGGTGGTGCGCACGGTGTCGGTGACCGCGGCGAAGGCTGGCGCCAAGGCGATCATCGCCGCCGACGGCACCATCGTCGCGGGTTGGATCGGCGGGGGCTGCGCCAAGGGTGCGGTGCTGAAGGCGGCGCGCGAGGCGCTCGCCGATGGCGAGCCGCGCATGGTCTCGGTGCAGCCGGAGAACCTGCTGGCCGAGCTCGGCGTCAGCGCAGGCGAGAGCCGCGACGGCATTCGCTTCGCCAGCAACATGTGCCCGAGCAAGGGAACCATGGACATCTTCGTCGAGCCGGTGCTGCCGCATCCCTCGCTCGTCATTCTCGGTGCGAGCCCGGTGGCGCTGTCACTTGCGGCGCAGGCGCGCGTGCTCGGTTATCACGTCACGCTCGCCGCGCCCGCTGCCGATCGCACGGCGCAGCCCGATGCCGATGCGGTCATCGATGGTTATCACCTCGGCGAGCTCAACGACGCAAAGCGCTTCGTCGTGGTCTCGACGCAAGGCAAGGGCGATGAAGCCGCCTTGCGTGCCGCGGTCGCGACCAAAGCCGACTACCACGCCTTCGTCGGCAGCCGCCGCAAGATGGCTTCGTTGCGCGCCAAGCTTCTCGCGGAAGGCACCAATGCCGCCGCGATCGACGATTTCAAGGCGCCGGCCGGGCTCGATCTCGGCGCGATCACGCCGGAGGAGATCGCAATGTCGATCCTCGCCGAGATCACCAGGGAACGCCGGCGTGGCCAGCGCGCGGCCAATCAAGCAGCAAGCAGAGAGTGAGACACCGATCATGCAGATGAACGACAGCCAGCGCATCCCCGCCTCGCGCGAACAGGTGTGGGCGGCGCTGAACGATCCCGCTGTGCTGAAGCAGTGCATCCCCGGCTGCCAGTCGCTTGAGGTGACCACGCCGAACGAGATGACCGCGACGGTGGTTTTCAAGGTCGGCCCGGTGAAGGCGACTTTCAGCGGCAAGGTGACGCTGTCCGATTTCGATCCGCCCAACAGTTACCGTATCTCAGGAGAGGGCTCCGGCGGCGTCGCCGGCTTCGCCAAGGGTGGGGCGGTGGTGCGGCTGGAATCCGAGAGTGCAGACGTGACGGTGTTGCATTACGAAGTCGATGCGCAGATCGGCGGCAAGCTCGCGCAGTTGGGAGCGCGGCTGATCAACTCGACCGCGACCAAGTTGGCCGGGGAATTCTTCAAGTCGTTTGCAGAGGTGGTGAGCGCGAAGGCCGAGGCGAGTTAGGTCTCGTAGGGTGGGCAAAGCGAAGCGTGCCTACGCATTTTTCGTGATCGAGAGAGCTCGTGGGCACGGTGCAATCGCGCCTTTGCCCACCCTACGGCAGCGCCGGTGTAGCAATCAGACTTCGTTCCGCTCCGGCTTGAGCAGCCGATAGTGCAGCCGCGCATAATTGCCGAGCCACCGGACCGCAGCATTGAGTCCAAGCGCGAGCAACGCGGCGAATCCCGCTCCCGTGGTGACCAGAGCGGCGCCTGCGAGCCCGCGCAGGATCAAATTGACGACGTGGCCGTCGCCAAAATGCTTGTAGACGCTGATCAGCAGTCCGATGCCGACGATCCCCAGTATGCACATCACGAAGGCAATCACGAGCAGGATGAGGAGAACGGCCAGCAGTAGCGGCAGCAGCAGGACAATGTCGACCACGGCGAGTCCACTGAGCGCGAACAGCGCGGCCGTGGAATTGCGGAACGAGTGATGGTTCTCCCACCGGCGTAGTCCCGTCTCGGCGCGCAATTCGCGCGCCAGCCGTCTGGGGTCACCAAGCGCGGAGGCGACCTCCTGCTCGGTCCGTCCCGAGGCGCGGGCCTCTTCGAAATGCGCGGCGTAGTCGGCGAGGATATCGTCGATCTCACGCGCGGGCATTCCCTGGAGCCCATCGGCGAGGATGTGAAGGAAGTCATCACGGCTCATTTGGCGTCTCCGAGGAGGCGATCCACAGCGTCTGAAAAATTTCGCCATTCGCGTTTCTGCGCGGTGAAGGCGGCGCGGCCGGCGGCCGTCAACCGATAATATTTGCGCGGCGGGCCGCTGCTGGATTCCTCCAGGCGGGTGTCGACCAGCCCGTCATCCTGCATGCGCCGCATCAGCGGATAAATCGTGCCTTCACCCATGCCGACGCCGGCCGACAGCGTGCTCGCGATCTCATAGGCATAGCTCTCGTCGCGCGCGAGCAGAGCGAGCACGCAGAGCTCCAGCGCGCCCTTCTTGAGCTGAACCTGATTCGACGAGTCGGCCATTTCCTCCTTGACTACACTGCTTCGAAGGGAGCTTATATAGCAAGGTACTGTGTATTACAAGGTACCTGTGAATACCCAATTCCGGAGGAGACGAGCTATGGCCCATCTGAATCGCCGTGATTTGCTGGCTGGTCTTAGTGCGAGTGTGGCCTTGTCATGTAGCTTCCCTTGGGCCAGGCCTGCCGTTGCCGCATCGTCGGATGTTGCCGAGCGGCTCGCCGCGCTCATGCAGGCTGGAAAGGCGCCCGGCTTGCATTCTCTCCTGGTGAGCCAGGGCGGCAAGCTCGTGTTCGAGCATTACGGGCAGGGGGCGGACGAGCGGTTGGGCGTCCCGCTCGGCGACGTCGTCTTTGGCCCCGACGTACTCCACGATCTGCGCTCCGTCTCCAAGAGCATCGTCGGTCTCGCTTATGGCATTGCGCTCGCCGAAGGTAAGGTGCCGCCGCCGGACGCAAAGCTCTACGCGCAGTTTCCGGAATATGCCGATCTCGCCGCGCAGCCCGGCCGCGACAAGCTCACGATCCATCATCTGCTCTCCATGACGCTCGGTCTCGATTGGGATGAGCTCACGATCGTTTACGGCGATCCACACAACGGTGAGACAGCAATGGAAGCCGCACCCGATCGCTATCGCTTCATTCTCGAGCGGCCGATCGTCGGTGAGCCCGGCGAGAAGTGGACCTATTGCGGCGGCGCTACAGCGCTGCTCGGCCGGCTGATTGCCAAGGGCACCGGCGTGGCGCTGCCGGCTTATTGCCGTCGCGTACTATTCGATCCCATGGGCTTTGGTCCGTCCGAGTGGAACGTCGGCCGCGATGGCGAGCCGCGCGCGGCGTCAGGCGCGCGTCTGCTGCCGCGGGACCTCGTCAAGATCGGACAGCTCATGCTGGCGGACGGTAGCTGGAATGGAAAGTCCGTCGTTCCGCCCGATTGGGTGAAGCGCGTGACGACGCCGGTCGTCCCGATCAGGGCCGGTCGCGATTACGGCTATCAGTGGTACATGGGCGAGATCGCTGCGCAGAGGCTGCGTTGGTTCGGTGGTATCGGCTGGGGTGGGCAGTATGTCTTCGTCATCCCCGCACGCGATCTTGTCGTCGTGATCCACTGCGGAAATTACCGGAGATCGGGCCAGGAACAGACGGCCGTGATGCTCGCGCTGATGAATGAGCTCGTGTTGCCGAGCTTTGCCTGAATCCCGTCACCCCAACGACACCCCCGCCTTGGCCCGGCTGATTCCCAGCGTCAGGATGCGCTGCAGGAGATCCGGATATTTGAGCCCTGCATGTTGGGCCGCCGTGGCGAACTCCTGGCTCTTGGCGATCTCGGGGTTGGGATTGGCTTCGATGAAATACGGCGTGCCGTCGGCGGCGAGACGAAAATCGATGCGTGCGTAGCCGTCGAGGCCAAGCGCCCGGTAGATGCGTTTCGCGGCGCGCTGGATGCGCGCGGTGACTTCGGGTGCGAGGTCCTTCGCCGGCCCGTCGACGATGCCGAGCTTCTCCTGATAGTCGGTGTCGTGCTTGGCCTTCTCCGTGGCGATGTGCCGTGATCTGCGCCCGCCCATGCTGCCGAATTTCAGTTCCCAAACCGGCAGGACGCGCAGCCGGTTGTTGCCGAGCACGCCGACATAAAGCTCGCGCCCCTCGATGAACTGCTCGGCGATGGCGGCGGATTCGACCCGCTCGTGGATGAAGGCGACCCGTTCCGCGAGCTTCTCGTCGGTGTCGACGATCGAGGCCTGCGAGATGCCGAAGGACCCGTCCATGTTCAGGCTCTTGACGATCAGCGGCAGCGCAAGGCGCGTCGGGCGTTTCACCTTGCGGCGCATCGGGAAGACGGCGAAGGCCGGCGCCGCGATCCGGCGGTGATGCACCAGCGTCTTGGACAAATCCTTGCCGCGCGCCAGGATCAGCCCGCGCGGATTGCACCCGGTATAGGGGACCTTCATCAGCTCGAGATAGCTGGCGATGTGCTGGTCGTAGGCGACGTTGTTGTGGAATTCCTCCAGCAACGTGAAGACCACGTGCGGCTTGAACTCTTCGATCGCCTCGCGCACCGGCTTGATTTCGTCCTGCGCGCCGAGGGCGCGAACCTCGTGGCCGGCCGCGCGCAAGGTGCTCACCACGTCGTATTCCGTTTTCCACGCGTTGATTTCCTGCGCGGTGTATCCGTCGCTTGAGTCCGGAGGCATGAAGTCCGGATGCATCAGCACCAGAATGCGTGAGCGTCTCATAGCGCGATCCATTTGCGCCGAGACGGGCCAAACAGCGCGTGCATCGTCTTGGCGGTCACGAGGACGGTGAAATCGAGAACGAGCTTTTGTTCGGGGCCGACGGCGCGCAGATCGAGCTCACGGCAGCGGGAGATCATGTCATCGAGCACGGCATCGAGCGTGAGCTGGTTCTCGCCCGTCCACCGCGCGACCAGTTGCCTGATCTGGGCGCGGTGGCGCCTGATCAGGGCCGAAGCCGGCTTTGAGCGGTGATGCCGTGGATCGGCTGAAAACAGCCTGGAGAGGTCGCGGTCGTAGGTCTTCGGCGGCGTGAAGGCGTAGAACTCCTGCTTCTTCTTGTAATGGTCTTCGAGCGTCTGGCTGAGCCGGCCCAGCGTATCGACACGCTCTCGGGTCGTGATCAGCGGCCGCTTTCCCGCGATCTCGCTCATCAGCTCGTCGACATATTCGAGTTTCTTCAGTGCGGGCCAGCCGGCGTAACGCGTCCGCCAGTTCGAGCGCGGCCGCAGCCACACCGCAAAGGTCTCGGCGAAATCTTCATCCGGATGGCTCTGCGCGTACCACAGCCGGAGATGCTGGACGTAGCGCCTGCTGGCAGGATTGGGCCGGTAGTAGCGCGGGTAGTGTTTCGACGACGGGCCGAACAGCTGCTGCCAGCGCCGGCGGCGCTGTAGCTGATAGCCGTGCTGCATGGCATGGCCGGCCTCGTGACGGAGGATGGCCATGCACTCGCGCCAAGTCCCGCCCTCGACGTCGAACATCATCTTCTTCTCGAGCTTCATCAGACGGGGATGGGCGAGATAGAAGGGGATGGCGATGCCCGGCACATCGCCCGGACTGAACCATTCGCTCGAGATCCATGTGTGCGGCCGCAGCCGGATGCCCCGCTCTTCGAGCTCCTCATGGAGCGTGCTGACGCAGTCCTCGAGCCAGGTGCCTTTGACCGTAACCCTCAGGCTGGAGAGGCGCTGCTTGAGCAACTCGTCATCCGACAGCTTCTCCCAGGCAAATTTCCGGCGCGGCATCAGGAATCCAGGGGGCAGAGATGGTTTGGTATCCGGATGATGTCATGGGCGGCAGCCGGCAACAACCCGTGGGGTCTGTGAGGCGTGCTGCGGCGCGTCAGGGCACAAGATCGTAGGGTGGGCAAAGCGGCTTGTCCGCCGTAGCTCGAAGAGCGAAGGCGGAAGCGTGCCCACCTTCTTCGTGGCAATAAAAAAGGTGGGCATGGCGCTCCGCGCCTTTGCCCACCCTACGAGATCTTCCGGGATCGAAAAAACTAGTCGAACAGGCTCGACACCGACTCTTCCGCCGCGGTGCGCGCGATGGCGTCCGAGATCAGGCTGGCGATCGGAAGCGTGCGGATGTTCGGAGCCTTGGTCACCGCGTCCGTCGGCAGGATCGAGTCGGTGATCACGAGCTCCTTCAGCTTCGAGCCCGCGATGCGGGCGGCCGCGCCGCCGGAGAGCACGCCGTGGGTGATGTAGGCGTAGACGTCCTTGGCGCCCTTGGCGATCAGCGCGTCGGCCGCGTTCACCAGCGTGCCGCCGGAGTCCACGATGTCGTCGATCAGGATGCAGGTGTAGCCGGCGACGTCGCCGATCACGTTCATGACCTCGGACTCGCCCGCCCTCTCGCGGCGCTTGTCGACGATCGCGAGCGGGGTGTTGATGCGCTTGGCAAGGCCACGTGCACGCGCCACGCCGCCGACGTCGGGCGAGATCACCATCGTCTTGGAGAGGTCGAACTTGTCCTTGATGTCGCGCACCATCAGCGGCGCCGCGTAGAGATTGTCGGTCGGGATGTCAAAGAAGCCCTGGATCTGGCCGGCATGCAGGTCGAGCGTCATGACGCGGTCGACGCCGGCCTGCGTGATCAGGTTGGCGACGAGCTTGGCCGAGATCGGCGTGCGCGAACCCGATTTGCGGTCCTGCCGGGCGTAGCCGAAATAGGGCAGCACCGCGGTGATGCGGCGTGCCGAGGAGCGGCGCAGCGCATCGGTGATGATCAGCAGTTCCATCAGATGGTCGTTGGCGGGGAACGAGGTCGACTGGATGACGAAAGCATCCGAGCCGCGGACGTTCTCCTGGATCTCGACGAAGATCTCCATGTCGGCGAAGCGCCGTACCACCGCCTTGGTCAGCGGCAGGTCGAGGCCTTGCGCGATGGCCTGCGCGAGAGCCGGGTTTGAGTTGCCGGCGACAAGCTTGATGGAGCCGTTCTTGGCCGACATGGACGCTTCCTCCCGCGCTTTGCTGGATACGACGTTCAACATCAGAGAATACCCACTGGAAGCACGGTTACGACGGGCGAGGAAATATCAGGCCGGGGCCTGCAATGGCAACCCGGGATGCTACGTTTTCCCTCCGAAATCCTGAGTCGGGCCAACGGTTTGGCCGCAACTTGGGGCCGTGGTTTAGCGGGGGTTATCGCTCGGCATAGCCGAGCGCCGAGGCCGGCATCTCGGCCGCCGGAGCCTCCGGGATCACGCTGGCCACCGCCGGTCCCCGCAAGCCGGGAACAGTGCCCGGCGCGTCCGGCGTGCCGTTGATCATGTTGGAAAGTCCGCTGAATCCGGCCTGGGCGATCTTCCGCAGCACGAGGTCGTCGGCGGCGCCCCAGGGATCGCGGCCCCCCTTGGCGGCGGTCAGTTCCTCGCCGGAGAGGCGCAGAGCCCTCTGCTGGTTGGCGTCGTAGACGTCCCAGACCCAGGCGATCACGGTCTTGCCGCGCACGATTTGGGCGGAGAGGTAACTGCGCACGCGATAGGCAGCCGTCCCCTCGCGGGAGACGACGGATAGGCTGCGCAGCTTGGATTCGCTGTCGAGCACGCCGACCATGCGGTCGAACACCTGCGGGGGCGGCCCGTCGATCGATTCGAAGGCCACCGTCGCCCCGGAGCCGGCACTCGGCGCCATCGCATAGGAGTTGGCGGCACCGCCGCCGCCGGCGCAACCGGCAAGCGCGGTCGCTACCGCCAGCAGCATGACCGCCAGCACGCGCGAACCCGCGCGGCCCAGGATGAATGACGCGTCCCTCATTATGGAGGGCAGCGATATCGTTAAAACGCATTAACGTCTAGGGCGGGAATGCTACATCGGCCCTCTGAAGCGCATCGCGGCCGGGGCCGGTGGGCGACCCGGCCGCGCTGTGCATGCTCGTTCAGGCTGCCAGATGATGTCGCATCGCAGCCTGGATCCACACCCATTCCCGGTTTGGGCTGGCGTCCGGAGACTGCCCTCTCATGATGGCTACCAGTTCCCAATAGCGGTTCGCGCGAGCATCGTGCCGGACATATTTCGTGCGCATCCAGCTACGGAAGCCGGCGTCGGGCTTCTGGTTCATCAGGCGAGCCGAGATCTCCAGCCAATCCCGCGCCAGCTCATTGGCTTGCGCGGATGACGATTCAAGCCCCTGTTCGATGGCTTGCTTCGCCCTGAGCACGATGGCGTCGTTTGCTTCCTGACAGGCCTTCATATCGATGACCTCGCGATCCCAGACATCACCGGCGTTGGCTCGCATATTGGCGATGAAGGAGGGATCGCTCAGGAGCGTTGCAAGCTCGATCCATGCGTCGCATTGCTCAGGCGTTGGCGCGTCGGGCAGTTCCGGGACGGTCGCTTCCACCATCTGGCGGACCCATTCCTGATCGATGTTGATGCCGTCGGACACTCTTTCAAAAAAGCGCTCAACCACGTTGCGTCGTTCCACGCGGGACAGTTGCGTCATGCTCCAAAATCTCCTCAGATCGGCTTCGGTGAGTTGCGGTGAACGCAACGCAGCCCGCAGCGCGGCGGCGACACGGCGCTGAGCGGCGATCTCCGCCTCCAGCACTTCGAGCCGCAGCTTCAGAGCCTCGGCAAGCGATAGCTCCTGGCAGAGGACCTCCCGGATCGCATCCAGGCCAAGGCCGGCATCACGGAGACAGCGGATGAGCTCCAGTCGGACGAGTTCGCTATCCGTGAAGACGCGGTAGCCGCTCGCAGTTCGGTCTGCCGGCGGCAACAATCCCTCGTCCGAATAAAAGCGAAGCTTGCGGACCGAGATGCCGCAGAGCCGTGCCGCTTCGCCGATGCTGTAGGTGCGTTGCTTCATTCCGCTTTTCTGCGGTTTCCAGCAGGTGGAGAGTCAAGGCCGTTTTGAAGCAGGAACGAAGCGACGGCCAGCTTACCCCTCGAGCGCGATCGCGTGGATGTGGCGGCCGTAATCCGGCTCCTTGCGATGCACCGAGCGGCGATAGCTGAAGAAGCGCTCGTCGGCGTAAGTATCCAGGCCAAGATCGTCGATCATCAGGATGCCGGCGGCTTCGAGCCGCTTCCGGATGAAGCCGGCGAGGTCGAACATCGCGTGTCCGGCGCGCACCGACGGGATGAAGAACATGGCGTTGTCCGCGTCCGCTTCGATGAAGCGCGCCACGAACTCGTTGCCGACCTCGTAGCTGTCCTGGCGGATCAAGGGGCCGATCGCGGCGATGATGCCGCTGCGCGTGGCGCCGAGCTTCTCCATCGCCGAGATCGTCTGTTCCAGCACGCCGGTCAGCGCGCCCTTCCAGCCGGCATGGGCGCCGCCGATCACGCGCGCGTTGGGGTCGACGAACAGCACCGGCCCGCAATCGGCGGTGGAGACGCCGAGCGCGATGCCGGGTGTTTTCGTGACCAGCGCATCGCCCTTCGGCCGCGGTCCGCTCGGCCACGGCGCTTCGGCAACGAGGACATCGGGCGAATGGATCTGGTGCAGGCTGATGAAGCGCTCCGGGGCGACGCCGACATGCTCGGCCATGCGGCGGCGGTTCTCCGCGACATGCGCCGGATCGTCGTTGGAGCCGAGCCCGCCATTGAGCGCCGAATAAATCCCGCCCGAGACACCGCCCTCGCGGGTGAAGAAGGCGTGGCGCAGGCCGGGCACGGCCGACAGCAGCGACGAAGCAAGCGTCATGAGGCGCCTCCGGCCCGTTCGAGATCGCTGAGGCCGGCGATGCCGGTCAGCCGCGGCTCGGAGATGCCGAGCACCTTGAACATCGAGCCCATGCCGCTGCGCCCGGTATCGGTCAGGCGCTTGAGCGCCACCGAAATGTCGGTGGCGACGTCAGGCGTCGCCTTCTGCATCAGGGCGGCCGCGCGGGTATCGATGCCGACGCGCTTGAGGAAATCGCCCTGCGTCACCGGGCCGTGCACCCGGGCGCCGACATCCTCGGCCGCGCGCGCCAGCGCCTGGAAGTCGACATGGGCGGTGACGTCGGCCTGGCCCGGCGCCTTCAGGGGATCGGTGAAGGTGTGGCGCGCGATCGCCTGGAAGGTGTCGCCGGCATCGCTGCGCAGATGGCCGTAGTCGATGATCAGCGCCGCGCCGTCCTGGTCGCGCACGCGCGTGGCGAGCTTCATGATCTCGCCGTCGGGCCGCCATTCGAACACGGCGCCGACGGGAGCGGCGCGCACCAGAGGCGGCAGCAGTACGTCGAAGCGCGGCGTCGGGTCGGCGGCGGCGCCGAATTGAAGCTTGCCGTTGGGATCGATCTCGATCACGCGCTCGTGCCAGCCGTTCTCGCGCTTCACCATCTGGTGGATCGGCAGCACGTCGAAATATTCGTTGGCGAGGATGATGCTCGGACCTTCCGGCACGTCGTCGATGCTGTCGTGCCAGGCGATGTTGCGCACGCCTGCCAGCGTCGCACTCTGCCGCTCGCGCAGCACGGGATTGACCTCGACCATGTGGACGTGAAGCGCCTGGTAGAGCGGCGGCAGCACGCGCAACGCCCGCAGCGCATCCGCCATCATGGTGCCGCGGCCGGGGCCGAGCTCGATCAGCCGCAGGAATTGCGGCGAGCCCATCTGCTTCCACACCGAGGCGGTCCACAGCCCCAGGAGCTCGCCGAACATCTGGCTGACCTCGGGCGCGGTGGTGAAGTCGCCTTCGCGCCCGAGCGGATCGCGCGAGACGTAATACCCATAGCGCGGATGCATCAGGCACAGTTCCATGTACCGCCAGACCGGCATGGGCCCTGAGGATTTGATCAGCGCCCTGATCTCGTTGAGTAGCGGCTGTTCGGTCACGGTCTGTCTTCTCGAAAGGAATTAACTGATGGCCTCGGCGGGCTTCGGCGCGCCGCGCCTGATAGCCCATACAATAAGCATGAGGCCCACAATAAGCATCGGGATCGACAACAGCATGCCCATGGTTAATCCGCCCCAGAGGAAGCCGAGCTGGACGTCCGGCTCGCGAAAATGCTCGCCGGCGATGCGGGTCAGGCCATAGATCAGGATGAAGGCGCCGAGGATCATGCCGGGCCGCTTCAGGGCGCCGAAACGGATCATCACCGCGAGCACGGTGAACAGCAGGATGCCCTCCATGCCGGCCTCATAGAGCTGGCTCGGATGGCGCGGCAGCTGCGTCGGATCGTTGGGGAAGATCATCGCCCAGGGCAGGCTGGGGTCGGTGGCGCGGCCCCACAATTCGCCATTGATGAAATTGGCAATGCGCCCGAGCAGCAGCCCGACCGGGGCGACTGCCGTGGTGATGTCGCCGAGCGACAGGATCGAGATGCGGTTGCGATAGGCAAACCACATCACCGCGACGACGCAGCCGAGGAAGCCGCCATGGAAGGACATGCCGCCCTCCCACAATTTGAAGATCGCGGCGGGGTGATCGATGAAGAAGGGCAGATTGTAGAACAGCACGTAGCCGGTGCGGCCGCCGAGGATGATGCCGAGCGTGACCCACAGGATGAAGTCGTCGATCTGCACCAGCGACATCGGCGCGGGGCCGCTCCACAGCCGCTCCTTCTTCAGCAGCGAGCGCGCATAGAGCCAGCCGAACACGATGCCGCAGATATAGGCCAGCGCATACCAGCGGATCGCGAACGGACCGATCTCGATCGCGATCGGCTTGAAGGCGGGAAAGTCGATGAGCAGAAAGGGCATCAGTCCTTCTAGACTTAAACGAGATTGCGGCGATAGAGCGCCAGCAGACGCTCCCAATGCCGTTCGGCGGCGTCGCGGTCGTAGACCGGGCGCTTGGGGAAGGCGAAGCCGTGATGCGTGCCGGGATAGATCTCGACCTCGGCTTTCGCTCCGCTCATGCCCTGCTTGACCTTCGCGATGACCTCGGCGGGCGCGTAGATGTCGGTCTCGGCGCAGGCGAAATAGAGCTCGGCCTTGGTCTTGCCGGCGGCGAGATGCGGGCTGTTGGCTTCGTCGGTCGCCAGATGCGTTCCGTAGATCGAGGCGGCGGCCTTGACGCGGTCGGCAAAGTGCGTGGCCGCGTTGACGGCGTAACGGCCGCTCATGCAATAGCCGACGGTGCCGACGATTTTCGTATTGGCGGCGGCCTGGCCCTCGGCATAGGTGAGCAGGGCCCTGGTGTCCTCCATGATCATGGGAATGTTGAGCGAGGCCATGAGCTGGAACATGCGCTTGCGCTCGGGTGCATTCGGATCGGCCGGCAGCGCGCCGAGCTCCATCACGCCGGAGCGGTAATAGAGGTTCGGCAGCATCACGTAATAGCCCGAGGTGGCGAGGCGGCGCGCCATGTCGCGCAGCTCCTCGCGGATCGCCGGCGCATCCATGTAGAACAGGATGACCGGAAACGGCCCGCCGCGTTCGGGATGGGTGATGAAGGTTGCGGTGTGGCCGTCCTTGGTGGGAATCGCGATCTGCTGATCGATCATCTCGTGCGCCTTCTGATTCTTGTTATGCAGGGACGTTGAATACGATTGCAAGGAAACCGGGGCGTGACAAGGATACCGCCGATCGGCTCTTGAACCGTTTCGCCCGGATTGCCATTGTCTTTCCGCGCGTTCGCGCAAAGTTTATCTGAGGCGGCCAGGAGACCGACATGACCCAGACCAACAACCGGTTTTTCGACGAGATCGGCCGCCTGATGAACGACGCCGCCGGTGCCGCCCAGGGCGTCAAGCGCGAGTTCGACACCGTGATGCGCACCCAGGCCGAGAAATTCCTGCGCGACATGGACCTGGTCAAGCGCGAGGAGTTCGAGGCGGTCAAGGACATGGCCCGCCTCGCCCGCGAGGAGAACGAGGCCCTGAAGGCACGGATTACAGCGCTGGAGGCGAAGCTGGGCGGGTAGGGCCGGCGTAAGGCGCTCTTCCCCCTCCAAGGGAGGGTGGGAACCCTGCCGGGCGGGCCCATTCTCCTTGTCATTTCCGCGTCTTCCGGGTAAAAGCCCGCCACGTCCGCGGCCCCCGCACCCCTGGAGGCTTGCTGCGGCGTACACCATGGGCCGCCTTGCGGCCCATTAACTTTTGCAAAAACAAGGACTTAACGTTATGGCGACCGTCAAGGAATTGAAGGCGACCGCACGTCCGAAGAGCGGCAAGGGGGCCGCCCGGGCAGAGCGTCGCGCCGGGAGAGTGCCCGGAGTGATCTACGGCAACAACCAGCCCCCGGTGACGATCTCGATTGAAGATCGCGAACTGCGCCAGCGCATCCTTGCCGGCCGGTTCCTGACCACGCTGGTCGACATCGACCTCGAGGGCAAGAAGCACCGCGTGATTCCGCGCGACTACCACCTCGATCCGGTCAAGGATTTCCCGATCCATGTCGACTTCATGCGGCTCGGCGAAGGCGCCACCATCCGCATCAGCGTTCCCTTGCACGTGGTGAAGGCGGAAGCGTCCCCGGGCGTGAAGCGCGGCGGCACCGTCAACATCGTCGCCCACGCGATCGAGCTCGAATGCGGTGTCGAGAGCATCCCGCAGTACATCGAGGCCGATGTCGGCACGCTTGAAATCGGTCACTCGCTCCATCTGTCGGACGTCAAGCTGCCGGCCGGCGTGAAGGCGCTGACCCGCGAGGACGCGACCCTCGTCACCATCGTGCCGCCGTCCGGCTACGCCGAAGAGCAGAAGGCCGCGGCTGCGGCTGCAGCTCCGGGCGCTGCTGCGGCTGCTCCGGCGGCTGGCGCTGCGGCTCCGGCTGCGGGTGCTGCTGCTCCGGCTGCGGCTGCCAAGGCTCCCGCCGGCGGCGACAAGAAGAAGTAATCTCTCAAAGAGCTGGGCGCGCGGTCCTTGATCGCGCGCCGAGCGAGGGGCGCGCCGCGTCATGCGACTCTTTGTTGGGCTCGGCAATCCCGGCGCGAAATACGCACGTAACCGGCACAATATCGGCTTCATGGCCGTCGACGAGATCGCGCGGCGTCATGGTTTCTCACCATGGCGCCGCAGGTTTCAGGGCGAGACCTCGGAAGGTGCGCTCGGCACCGAGCGGATCATCCTGCTCAAGCCGACGACCTACATGAATGACTCCGGCCGCAGCGTTCAGGAGGCGGCAAGCTTCTTCAAGATCGCGCCCGGCGACGTCACCGTGTTCCACGACGAGCTCGAACTGCCGCCGGGCAAGGTGCGGGTGAAGATCGGCGGCGGCATCGCCGGCCATAACGGCCTGCGCTCGATCTCCGCGCACATCGGCAACGACTATCGCCGGGTCCGGCTCGGCATCGGTCATCCCGGCGTCAAGGAACTGGTGCACGGCCACGTGCTGTCGGACTTCGCCAAGGCCGACAACGACTGGGTGGCGACGTTGTGCGAGGCGGTGGCCGAGCACGCGGCACTGGTTGCCAAAGGCACGGACGCGACCTTCGCCAACAGGGTGCATCTCGCCATGCAGGCGAAGGGCTTTTTGACCAAGGACGAGAACGGCAAGGAATAGGGCGCCGTTTTCTCCGTCAAGCCCGGCCATGACGAATACGGATAGAGGACGACCATGGGATTTAAATGCGGGATCGTCGGGTTGCCGAATGTCGGCAAGTCGACCTTGTTCAATGCGCTGACCGAGACGGCGGCGGCACAGGCCGCGAACTATCCGTTCTGCACCATCGAGCCGAATGTCGGCGAAGTCGCCGTGCCCGATCCGCGGCTCGACAAACTCTCGGCCATCGCCAAATCGGCGCAGATCATCCCGACCCGGCTGACCTTCGTCGACATCGCCGGCCTCGTGCGCGGCGCCTCCAAGGGTGAAGGCCTCGGCAACCAGTTCCTCGCCAACATCCGCGAGGTCGACGCCATCGCGCATGTCGTGCGCTGCTTCGAGGATTCCGACATCACGCATGTCGAGGGCAAGATCGCCCCGCTCGCCGACATCGAGACCATCGAAACCGAGCTGATGCTCGCCGACCTCGACAGCCTCGAGAAGCGCGTCGACAACCTTACGAAGAAAGCCAAGGGCAACGACAAGGACGCCAAGGAGCAGCTCGACCTCGTCAACCGCACGCTGGTGCTGCTGCGCGAGGGCAAGCCCGCCCGCCTCGTCGAGCGCAAGGCGGAGGAGGAGCGCGCCTTCGGGATGCTCGGCCTGCTGTCGTCCAAGCCCGTGCTCTACGTCTGCAACGTCGAGGAAGGCTCGGCCGCCACGGGCAATTCGTTCTCCAAGGCGGTGGAGGAGCAGGCGGCCAAGGAAGGCGCCGTTGCCGTCGTCATCTCCGCCAAGATCGAATCCGAGATCGCCACCATTTCGCGCGAGGAGCGCGCCGACTTCCTGGAGACGCTGGGGCTCGAAGAAGCCGGCCTCGATCGCCTGATCCGCGCCGGCTACACCCTGCTCGACCTCATCACCTATTTCACGGTGGGCCCGAAGGAAGCGCGCGCCTGGACCATCTATCGCGGCACCAAGGCCCCGGGCGCGGCCGGCGTGATCCACACCGACTTCGAAAAAGGCTTCATCCGCGCCGAGACGATTGCGTACGAGGACTATGTCGCGCTGAACGGCGAGGCCGGCGCCCGCGATGCCGGCAAGCTGCGTCTCGAAGGCAAGGAATACGTTGTCGCCGACGGCGACGTGATGCATTTTAGGTTCAATACGTAAGACGCGAAAGAGCACTCTCGTAGGGTAGGCAAAGGCGCGTCGCGCCCACCATCTATCCAATATGGCGACAGAAGACGTGGGCACGCTTCCCTTTGCCCACCCTACGGCACCTACGACCGCGTCCCGCCGCCCTGGTCTCTTATCGCGCCGAGATGCTCGTTGATGCGGAAGATGATCAGGATCAGCTCCGCGGCGATGCGCGAGAACACGATGCCGACGACGATGCTCGCGATCGACGACAGCAGCACCAGGAAGCCGCCGAACGGGCTGATCGCCATCGTCGCGAGACCGGAGAAGATTCCGGAGAGGCCGAACAGGCAGATCAACGCGATCACCAGCCAGTAGAAGGTCTTGATGATCGTCGGCGTGATGAAGCGGTCCCATTGAAACAGGTCGCTGAATGAAAACATTGCTCCCCCCAAGACAAATCGAGCCTTCAAATCGGGCCTTGCACGTGGAGCCTGGCCCTCGTCTGACCCGACTCAAGACCAACGCCGGCGCCTCGAATGTAGCACGAGCCATGCGGGCCGGCGGGTTGAGATTGCCACAAAGTGCGGCCACAATCTGTCATTCCCTCGAAGCTTTCCCAAGATGACCCTGACCTTCGAAGATTTCCCGCCCGGCCGGTTCGGAACATTCGGCCCGCGCCATGTCACCCGCGACGAGATTTTGGCTTTTGCCGCCGAGTTCGATCCGCAGCCGATGCACCTCGATGAGGAGGCCGCGGCCAAGAGCATGCTGCGCGGCCTGTCCGGCTCGGGCTGGCACCTCTGCTCGCTGATGATGCGGATGATGGCCGATGGCTTCATCACACGCGCCGCTTCGCTCGGCTCGCCCGGCGTCGACGAGGTGCGCTGGCTGTCCCCCTTGCGGCCCGGCGACGATCTCATGCTCGACGTCGACGTGCTGGAGGCGCGCACCTCGAAGAGCCGCCCCGAGCTCGGCATCGTCAAGTTCAAATGCACCGTGCGCAACGCCAGGGGCGAAGCGCTGTGCGAGATGACCTCGCCGATCCTGATCAAGCGCCGCGAGGGAGCAGTCTGATGCCCTTCTTCGAGGAGATCGAGATCGGCCACCGCCGCGAGATCGGCGCCTATACGTTCACCGCGGAGTCCATCAAGACTTTCGCCGCAAAGTTCGATCCGCAGCGCTTCCATCTCGACGAGGAGGAAGGCAAGAACTCGCTGTTCGGCGGTCTTGCGGCCTCGGGCTGGCATGTCGGCTCGGCCTGCATGAGCCTGCTTGTCGCGGATGGCCAGCGTCTGGCGCGTGAGGCCGCTTCGCGCGGCGAGGAGGTCGCGGTGTGGGGGCCGTCGCCGGGCTTTCGCGACCTGCGCTGGATCAGGCCGGTGCTCGCCGGCGACACCGTCGCCTACGTCAACGAAGTCATCGACAAGCGCAGCTCCGCCTCGCGCCCCGGCTGGGGCATTGTGACGGCCCGCACCACCGGCACCAACCAGCGCGACGAGGAGGTCTATTCCATCACCGCCAGCGCCTTCGTGCCGATGCGGAAAAGCGGTTAGACCTGTTCCAAGATGAACGGTCCAAATGTGTGCGCGAGTGTTGCCCCCGCGCTATGGACGCGATTCCGGGCGGCTGCCATAAGCCTGCTCAACGTGATGACCCGCGAAGCAGTTGGCGGAACCATCGAGTTGCTAACCAATTATGAACCTGTCGCTGTCTAATTGAAACGAATTGGGCAGAGAACAGGGGACGAGGACCATGGCAGACCGCGGCGCACTCAAGCTGGTGGGATTTATCTTTGCGACCGCGACGCTGGCAGTGATGCTGGTCGCCGGCATGGTGGTGAAGGGCTACGCCGATGGCGCCTACACCCTGGAAGCCTCGGCGATCGACGCGAGCCGTTAAGGGCTTGTTAACTCTTCGGGGCCGGACGCCCGGCCTCCGCCGTCAGCGGCTATAGACGAACGCCAGCACCGCGATCGCCACCGCCAGCAATCCGACGAAGCGCAGCATGATCGTGCCGAACTGGTTCGGCGCGGGCCGCAGCGGGATAGGGTCCGTGTTGTCGGGCCGAATGCTTTCCATCTGAAATGTCCCCAGGCCCGGCCTCAAGGCTGCGGGCGCTTGGCATTGGTCGGCGCTGGGGCGCGGTGGGTTCAAAGGGGATGTTGTCGCCCGCGCGGCGCTCACCAAACCCCCGTTGTCATGCCCCGCCTAGTGCGCAATTGCGCACGGGGGGCGGGGCAACCGGTACGCCGCGGCTTCTCGGCTCAATCACTGTCGTCTCTGGAATACTGGATCGACCGCTTTCGCGGGCGATGACACCTGTACAGGAGAGACGGAGTACCGCTTCACGCCCACGAATCAAAACCGCCGCGCCCCTTTGCGGAACGCGGCGGCCGGTAGATGCGAGACGTGAGTGATCAGCTGTTGCGCAGGCCGTCGGCGGCGCGCTTCCACTGCGCGACGTTGTCGGCGATCATGCGGGTCGACTTCATCGCGGCCTGGCTGAGCTGGGCATAGCCGGAGATCTCGCGCTGGACGCGCTGGCCTTCGGCATGGAGCAGGTCGCGCAGGCTCTCGAGCTCGGAGATCAGGTTCTCGATTTCGGCGAGCGAGGTGCCGGCGACGCGCTGGATCAGCGAGTTGACGTTGGTGACGGTGGCTTCCGCGCTCGGATCGAGCGGCGGCGTGTCGGTGGTTCCCGATGCCGGCCGGCGCAGATAGGCGATATCGTTGCGAACGAAGTCGCGGATGCCGGCTTCGACTTCCGTCACTGCGGCGAGGTTGGTGTCGACCGTCTCGGTCTCGGTGGATTCGGTCTTTTCCGGACGCATGGCGTTCATCGTTATTCCCCTGTTCGCGTTGAGCGCAGCGCGAGGGTCCCCCGCACGACGAGTTCGGTCACCCGACTAGGGCGTCGGATTTTGACCGCAACTTGGCCGAGATACGGCAAGGGCGGACGATTCGGGGGCTTTGCCGTGGCGTATGGTTACGAGAGTCTGAATGGCTGGGAAAACGAACCTATCCCGGGATGTCGGGAGAGGGTAGGCGCGGGACTTGCTACCAGCTCTTCTTGAAGCCCGCCGTCAGGCTCTTGTTGATCGCGCCCTGCGAGGTCTCGCCGACCGAGCCGGAGACGGTGACGTTGTCGAACAGCTTTTGCTCGGCGCCGACCTTGCGCAGCCATTTGTCGTCGGTGGTCGAAAGCGACTGGCCGGCGGTGATGCTGGTGCCGGTGTCGGTGAGGGTGACCTTGGCGGTCTGATCGGTCTCGTAGTTGCGCGTGACGTGCCCACCGATGCCGGGCACCGCAGTGGTGCCCTGCTGGTTGACGCTGTAGCCGTTCTGGAGCGTCAGCGACGTGTCGCTCGAGAGCGGCACCGACTTGGTCAGCGATGCTCCGATCTTGCTCTGCTCGGCGCCGGGATCGACGCGGGCTTCCACCGCGGTCTTGTCCCAGATCGAGCCCGCGCCCGGCGCGGTCGCCGCCGCCCAGGCGCTGCCGGATGATTGCGGCAGGCTGCCGCCATTGGTGGCCTTCTGCGCCAGCAGCTCGGACATCGTCCGCGGCTCGCTCGTCACCGTCATGTCGGCGCCGATGCGGGCGTCCCAGAACGAGGAGACCGACTGCTTCACGGCCACCGCCGAGGAGCCGTTGGCGTTTGCGTTCGACGACCAGTTCAGGCCGTCCTTGGCGGCGGCCTGGGCGCGCTTCTTGGCGGCCATGACGTCGTTGCCGGTGCCGGCGTCGACCGCGAGCTGGCTCCAGTCGAGCTTGTCGACGTCGATGCCCTTTAAAATGTCGGGGTCGTTGACGTCGGGGGTTGCGGCGGTCTCTGTGGCTTCGGTCTCGGCCTCGTCGTCAGGCGCAGCCGCCGAGAAGGGCGGGATGATCTGCGCCGAGACCGTCAGAACCGAGCCAAAAATGAATGCGGCCGCCAGCACCGGCAGCCTCGTCCAGCCAAAACCTGTCGAGAATTCCATCGTCCTGCCCGCCAGCCCAGCGCATGCTTGCCGCCACTATAATGCGGCCTTCGGTGATGACCATGCGCCATTCCGTCCGCTCAACACATGGTGATCTATCGTTGCGAAATTGTGGCGGCTCGCCTTGGCCAGAGCATGATCCGGACCCGAAGGGCCGCGCCAGCGCAAAGTGTGCAGCGGTTTTCCCTCGCGACAAACGCGGAACGCGTTTGCGCGGAGATCATGCTCAAACCACTGGAATTGCGAACCAACGGGCCGCGCGAAGGGCGCGCGCCCGATGACGAGCTTCGCCACGACGGCATCCGGCGGGGCTGGAGGCCAGGACGCGGGTCGGGCGAGCATCAATCATCGGTCCCGGCAAGCGGGGCCCGTTGGCGTCCCCCTCAGCCGACGCGGGTCATCTTCGGCAGATGAATGGCGCGGCCGAGTGCCTGTTCAACCAGATCGAAGGTGTCGACCAGCACGCGCATGCTGATCAGCTTGCCCGCCCTGAACTGGGCGAACTGTGCGACCCGCAAGCTGATAGGCTTGTCGGAATCCAGCGCGGTCAGCGAATATCGCAGCATCGAGGCCGCGGAATCCACGCCGAGCATGATGCTCTCGCGGTCGAAGCGGCGGACGCGGAAATTGTCGGCGAGCTGGCGGATGACGTCGAGCACGGCATCCCGGCCCTGGCGCGCGCCGAGGAACGGAAACATGTCGATCGGGCCATAGATCGCCCACTCGACGTCCTCGTCGATCAGGGACTCGACGTCACTGAAATCCCGGTCGTTCACCGCGCGGTGCAACGCGCGCGAGAAACGCCAGAGGCTGTGCTCTGTCATTTGGGGACGTCCTGAAGCTGGCTTGCAGAAAAAACGGAAAACAGCCCCATGCACCGAAAATGTGCCGGAGACCCGCTTAACTCATTCGTATACAAATAAAATAGGTCATTTCGGCCAAAACGCAATTCACGTTTTCGCAATGCACAATTGATGCGGGTTTGTGAGATTTACAACAGACCCCCGTAATCTTCCGGTCTCTGCTTCACCTCTGCCCATCAGATCGGGGCGAGGGAGAAGGGTCATCCCCCGTCCGCCAGCGCGCCCACGATCAGCGGCCCGATCTCCCGCTCCAGCACCTGCTGCACCAGATCGTAGGAATCGATGATCTCGCGGATCTGCGCCACCAGTCCGCCGCGGAAGCTGTAGAACACCGCCATGTCGAACTGCACGATGCGATCGTTGCTGCGCTTCTTGAAGTAGGCGTGCATGTATGTCGCGACCTCGTCGCCCTCGGCGAGGATGTGCGGCGCCTTGTAGCGGATTTCGGAATAGCGCGACCACACCGTCTGCCACAGCTCGCGCAGCTCCTGCTTGCCGTGGCGGGGCACCATGTGCGGCAGCACGTCGATCGGCGCGTGGGTGAGAAAGTCGACGTCGTCGGTGCAGCACGCCAGCGCGGCCTCGATATCGCCGCGTGCAAAGCTGTCCAGCAGATGCAGCACGCGTTGCCTGTTCAGCGATTCAACCGTCATGCCGCTCCCGCCCTCGTGGGGTGTCGATTGCAAACACCAATGCGCGCTCTGCGGGTCCATCAGTCCGCAAAGACAAAGGTGTTCGGATCATATGACGCGCCGACACAAGGCCGGGTTCATGAACTGCAATCACAGATTGCATTTGTGGTCGCCTGCTCGAATTCAAGCGGATTTCCTGACCCGTGATGACGCCGCATGCAAATCGGCGGGCGCGTCCCGCCACGCACGGCGCATGGGAACCCGCGCCCGTCGGCGCTCGTTGAGACACGGAAACCGATCCGGAGACATCGATCATGAAATCCCCGCTTCTCACCGTCGCCGCAGCACTGCTGATGCTGGGCGCGACCTCGGGCGCCAACGCCAAGGGCTGCATCAAGGGCGCGGTCGTCGGCGGCGTCGCCGGCCACTATGCCGGCCATCACGGCGTCCTGGGCGCCGCCGCCGGCTGCCTCTACGGCAGGCATCACGCCAAGGAGCAGGAAAAGCAGCAGCAACAGCAGGGCCAGATGAACGGGCAGGGCAAGCTGTAGAGGGACGGGAACCCCTTCTGTCCCCCGGATGGTAAGTTCCAGCTGCAAACGCTGGGGTTGAGTCGGGCGAGGGGACGATGGACGTCGGGAAGTTCTTGTGGGGCGTCGTCCTCGCAATCCTGTTCCTGTATTTCCTCGTTCGTTTTGTGATCAGCGCCTTCCGTACGCGAGGCGTCAAATACAATTGGCTCGGCGTCCTGCTGTCGTTCACGACGGTCGGATTGGCGATTTACCTCATCTTCTTCCGTCAGCTCTGAGGTCGTTGATTGGCCCGCTGCCGCGGCAGACGGGACCCTCAACAGGGCGTGACCCATCTCACATCGCCCCGTCGCCGCCGCAGCTACCGTCGTCCGCATGTCATCAGCGAGACGTGCCATGGCCGCCACGGTCGCCGCGAGAAAGTCCCACCTCCACAACGCGACCGAAGGCCTCGCGCTGACCGCGACGCTCCAGAGCTTCCCGACCTTCGCCGTCGCCGCCTTCCTGCTCAAGCTCTGCGGCAACCACGACCTCGTCGGCGACCCCGGCGTCGCCATCTTCGTCGCAGTCGCTTCGCTGATGCACGCGCTGTTAACCCTCGGCCCGAGCTTCCCCGCAATCTTCAAGGCCGTCTACGAACCAAAGTTCTTCGAAGCCCATCTGTCGCTCATCGACAAGATCACCGCATGGCGCACCCAGCCGGTCGCCTCGCTCCAGTTCGTGACCATCGTGCTGCTGCTGTCGGTGATGGCGGTGGTGACGGCGAGCGTGGGGTGAGAATCAACGCATTACACGAAGTAGTTCTTAGATAGGTGGGTTGGAGAGCAGTTTGGTTGTCTCTTCCAGATCCAGGCGACACTCTTGGACTAATCTGTAACGCATAACATGCCGAGTGCCCTTGTCGATCTGAGCTATCATCTGCCCGACCGCGCCCTTGATGACAGATATTTGCTCGGGCACTAAGCGGTCTAAGTTTTGCTCCACATACTCCTTGTAAAATCGAGCGACTTTAAACGGGTAATAGGCATTGGGTTCAGTCCGCGTCTGCTTCATCAGTAATCCGTGTGCCTCAGTGAACGCTCTAAAGAAATCCTCGTATGACCGGTCATGAGTTCTGCTGACGAGTAGATAGCGGGCGTAGTGGTTGTCTATCTGGAACGGATTATATCCGTTTCGGGATTTTGCATGGCTGTATGCCGTTCGGAAGAGTGTCTCCGCGCTACGAAATTCCGAGTGCTCAAGGCGTGCAATGGCATATTGAAGCCAGAATTGAGGGTTGCGCGACATTGATGGTAACGTCTTAAGCGAGTCATAGAAGCCAATGTAATGCCTCGAGTCTCTGGTTCGCGCGAAAATCCGATCGACGAAGCTGAATTTCATTAGTTCTTTTTGAACGTCACTGAAAAAATCGTTCTGCGATTTCGCTACTTCGCATGTGCGAATGGCCTTGATCAAAAAGCGCAGAGAGGTGTCGTAGTCGAAAATCTCCCTCAGAATGAATTGAGCCAGAATGGCTGACTTCACTCGAACTTTTCCAGACGAAAATTCCAGATACTCTCGGGCGACGGTATCTTTCTTTAGTCGAGAAGCCTTTAAGAAGTCGACGCCTGACAGCTGCGAGACAATGAATAGATCGGGGTCGAAGTTAGCTACGTCTAAAAATAGTATTAGTGCGATACCGATCATAATATCTTCGTCGGTGGTGGAATAGAAAGATGATCGGATCTTCTCCTTAAAACTGGGTGTGTCGAGCAGGTGGATCAAGAATGAACGAAGCTCATTTCCGCACTTCCTTAGAATGAAGTCATTCTTTATTTCTTGCGACTTCGCGCTGAGGTCACCCCAAAGCCCATTCTCTGTTGCCAGTTGAGTAAGCTCTTGGCGTTCAGTGCCAGTAAGCACATTGATCGCGTGTTCGAAAAACTCTCCATCAAAAATCTCTTCCACCTCGTTGTTTCGGAGGTCAAAGATGCTGCTTCTGGCGGTAGCAATAACGATCGCATTGGGGGCGGCGAAGCATATTTTTCTGACGGTGTCGCTGTTACGGTAGATGTCCTCTACGATGATGACGTCGGGCTTTTGAGCTTCGGCAATCAGATGGATGTCCGGGTCGACGATGTCGAAGCTCTGCTTCAATTCGAGAACCGTGAATTGTTCCAGCGCAAGCCGAAGCTTCAAAAGATGAAGTAAGGTTGTTTTGCCGTTGCCGAGATCCGAGTGGATAAGAAATCTCTTCGCCCCGCTCTTAATCTTCGTCAGAATGTCATCTATTGCGGTCCGGTTGATAAGATATTTGGGTCCTGTTGCTGCGGCTGGAATGAGTTCATCGCGTACCTCGCCTCGGATAAGGAGAGAGAGGACGTCGTCGCCTTTGATCTGGTCAGTGTTCGAAGGCTTTGCATAAAGCTGGAAAGCGGTGAATGGTCGCAACTGTGCAGGAGGTGGTTTGTGCTCGATGCACGCTCCCGCGAAGGCGTCAAGTCCGATAGGAAATACCGTGCCGAATTGACCTAGTTCCCGTTGCATCACCGGATCCAAGTCGCTCGCGTCGACAAAGAACGTCTTTTCCTTGAGCATTGGATCTTCGTAGACGATGCGAGCAACGTCGATATCGTACATACTATAGCCAATGAAGAATACGGAGTTGGCTAGTGTGAGGTCATTTCGAAATGTAGTTAGCCAGCCAGTATTAAGGAAGGTATCAGTTAGATAAGACGCTCTCGTGAGCTTTATCTCCTGCAAAAAGCTGTCCAGAGAAACAGATGGGAGCCGACCATTGAGGTGAACGCACTGGGTGATGCGCCGATCATGATCTGCCTTGTCTCGCAGCGTTGCTGGGGCAATCTTCTTGCCAACGCTCTTCGCGCACAGGTCCAAAACATTGTCGTAGTTTGTCGTGTAAATGCGGCGCCAAGGCAACGTCAAAACGAGTTCTTGGCTTCCTGAAACGGATGTGGCTGTTAGCTTCGTCTGGAGAAGCTGAAGCAAGCCATGCTCGCCAAATCGCTCAACATATTCACGCGAAAGAATATCGAGGGGGTAATTGGAAGTAATTCCCGTGGCCGATTTTAGCAGCGCTAGAAGTGTTCCACCTGTAGGAAGGGAGTCATTGTCTCCATTCCTAGCGTAAGCAGAGAATCCAGAACCGACGAACAAAATAGAGTATCCACCGTATATCCGATCGAGAGCGTTGCTTAATTCTAGGCCGTGTACCCATAAACCCGGCGGTGTGATGCGACTAAAGCAATGTCTGCTTTGCCCCTATAGCGACCGACTTCGGGCGGCAGCGCAATATGTCGCTATGGGCCAACAGGCGACTGAGGCGGCACTTACTCGGCTGGTGGGATCGCGTTGAGAAGCTGAGAAATGGCAGTGACAAGCTGCGCGGGCGCGAACGGCTTCGCCAACATGATGCTGTGAGGTACGCCCTTTGATGCCCAATCGTCTGCTTCGATGCCGCTCATGTAAACGACGGGAAAGTGGGGGGCGATCTCTCTGATGTGTCGCGCGACCTCCCACCCGTCGATCTCACCGGGCTTCAGATTGATGTCCGTGACGAGCGCCCGGTATTTGCCCTCGGCCACATCAAGTAGCTCAATGGCCTTTTCGCCGGACGGAGTTGCTACAGTCTCGAACCCGCCCTCGCTCAGGCAGTCTTCGACAAGGTCCTGAACAAGCTGGTCGTCTTCAACGACCAGGATAAAAAGCTGTTGGTTTTCCACTCGGGGACCTCAGTGCGCCGCAATAGGAGCGCAAGGGTACACGCGGGGAACAGACTATCGTTCCGGGGAAAGTGAGCAATATTGCTCACAATGAAACTGGGGCCACTTGGGGTTAAAACCCATCTTGAGAGAACAGACGGGAAAGTGGAACAAAGCCCGGACGCGACTGCCTCTCTGGGCCTCGCAGTTTCCCATGGTCTGCTTGAGGCCCCCTATTCGGCAGCCTATTCGGAACAATGCTGTCTGGAAGCACTTGGCGCAGTAGAGGTTGCCGATGCCCCGCTACTTTTTTGATGTTGAGGATGGCCACAGGCTTTTTGATTCATCGGGCTTTGTTTGCGACGACGATATCGCTGCAATCATCAGGGCGACGGTGCTGGCCATCGGCGTTTCACTTGATAAGCCCGAAGATGATCCTAAGCGTCGCATCGCCATAATCAGCGATGACGGACGTGAGATCGGCACCGTGCCCGTGTATTCAAGGCCCTCATACGAAAACCCGGCCCAATAAGGTGCAGCCGCTACGTCGGCGCTTGCAGTTGACCGTGAAGCCAGCCGGTTGTTCGCGGGGATTTCATCGGATCAACCAGATCGGCCACAAGCTGGTGGACGTCCTTGCACGCGGGGCACTCAAACGTCCGGATATCGAAGCCAAAGCGGCCGGGCGTAATCCGAGCCAGCACCGCTTCTGTTCGGCACGCTGGACATAGCGTTCGGGGATGGCGGAACATGTTGCACGCCTTGATCAGGCGGGAGCGTTACAGAACTCTCAGTCACCGGTAGTTGCCGTGGTGGGCGGTGATGGGACCCACTGTGGAACCGCCGCTGGGCTCGGCGCTGGTCAGTAGTGCTCACATGCCAAAAGAAATTAACGTGTCGTTAGTGAGTTAGGTCGCCGCTAGATATCTACAGGCCGACTTCTTCAACACAATCGCCCAGAAGTGGACAGCCTGAGATCATCATTGGCGGGCGTCCCTGAGACGACGCCAAACCCCGTCAGCCATCGTCCGGGGCCAGCGTTCATTCCTGCAAGCACCCGGTCGCGCAAGACTGTGGGGCAACGTTCGCCGCGCTGGGCCAGCTCGATGACTCTCGTGGCGATGGTCTCGCGAGCCCGCGTGTCGCCGTTGATATGAAGGTAATGGCAGACTTCCTCACAAGCCAGGGACATCGCCTCAATATCGTTCGGCTCGAACACGCCCGCTGATAAGAACGGAAGGATGACACCCATAATTCAGCTCCTCTGTTACTGGGACGCCTCTTGGTTCGGCATCTCCATAACGAACGAGTCTGCGCACATTTGGAGCCGAAATCTGAGCTTTAGTGCTCACCTGGCCGCCGGGGACACGTGCCACTACACTGCCACCGACATCCGGGCCGGGTTTTCCTGATGTTCGGTTTGCCCTAGAATGTAAGCCAGTTGATAATTAAAGGCGGGAAGCGTGGCCAAGGCAACGAAGAAGCAGCCCTTCGACGTCCAGGAGTTCCTCCACACCGTGGCCTCGGGGAGGACCGTTTCAAACTATCGGAAGAATCGGAAGGTCTTCTCTCAGGGAGACCCCGGTGATGCGGTCTTCTACATTCAGGAGGGCAAGGTCAAGGTCTGCGTCGTCTCCGAGCAGGGCAAGGAGGCGGTCGTCGCGCTCCACGGAAATGGGGACTTCTTCGGTGAGAGCTGCCTAAATGGGCATCCGCTGCGGGTGGCGACGGTCGTAACGGTGACGGAGTGCGTCATCATGCGGCTCGAAAAGGCAGCTATCGTGCGTGTGCTCCATGACGAGCCGAAATTCTCTGAGATGTTCATGGCTCACCTGTTGTCTAGGAACGCCCGAGTCGAGGAGGACTTGGTCGACCAACTTTTTAATTCCAGTGAGAAGCGTCTGGCGAGGGTGCTCCTCTTGATGGCGAACTTCGGCAAGGAGAGTAAGCCCGAGCCGGTCATAGCGAAGATAAGCCAGGAGACACTCGCGGAGATGGTCGGGACCACCAGGTCGCGCGTCAGCATGTTCATGAACAAGTTCCGCAAGCTTGGGTTCATCAAATACAACGGATCACTGGAGGTCCATAATTCCCTGCTGAACGTGGTCTTGCATGACAGTCCTCACCTAAGAAAGCGTGCCGAAAAGGAAAAATGAATTGAACCTGCTCGGACGTTGCCCCTCTGGTCTAGCTGCCGCACCAGCGTGGGGTCATCTAGCCGGCTTGTGAACCTGACAGCCTCACGACCGCTCTGGGTCATTTTCGACGCATTTGGCAGGGATTGAGGACTGGTTGATGTCCGCTCCTGTCCGTAAGCGCCGTACCAAGAGCGGGCCAGGAGAGTTGCGTTTGGCCGGACTGCCGTGATTCAAGCTCCCGAACTGGGGACTCGAATCATGCGCTACGAACTCGCCGACCATGAATGGACCGCCATCAAGCCGATGCTGCCGAACAAGCCGCGTGGCGTTCCTCGGGTGAACGACAGACGGGTCCTGAATGGCATCTTCTGGGTCCTCCGATCAGGAGCACCCTGGCGTGATCTGCCGACGGCGTTTGGCCCATACACCACTTGCTACAACCGTTTCGTTAGGTGGCGGCGGGCAGGTGTTTGGGGCCGCATCATAGAAGCGCTTGCCACTGCCCATGATGCCGCTGTCCAAATGATCGACACCTCCATTGTCCGCGTGCATCAGCATGGAGCCTGCATCACAAGGAACCAGCGCCAATCGATGGGAAGGTCCCGCGGCGGCTTGACGAGCAAAATCCATGCGGTGGTCGATGGCAATGGTCTGCCGGTACGGCTGGCGCTGAGCCCGGGTGAGGCCCATGACGTTCGACTCGCCGGAAAACTGCTGTCTCGTCTGAAATCCGGGTCGATGCTGCTTGCTGACCGTGGCTATGATGCGGACTGGATCAGGGAGCTTGCCATGAAGAAGGGCGCGTGGGCCAACATCCCGCCGAAAAGCAATCGAAGCGATCCGATCTGCTTCAGCCCCTATCTCTATCGTGCTCGCAACCAGGTCGAGCGGTTCTTCAACAGGATCAAACAATGTCGTCGGGTGGCGACGCGCTACGATAGGCTCGCTGCCAACTACCTCGCATTCGTTCAACTCGCGTCAATCAGACTATGGCTGCGCCTTAATGAGTCCGCGTCCTAAACCCATTGCACAATCTCTGGTAGCCGAAAAGGATTAGCTACCACTGTTTCCACAGGTGGAAAACCAATACTTGCGTAGCATCGCCACCTGCACTTCGGTCTACCTCTTCTTCCACCCACCCCGTCGCCCCGGCTGCCCACCGGTCGACTTCGGCGCCGGCCCAAACTCCGGCCCCGATTGCCTTGAGTCCGTCGGCTGGATGATGCGGCTCGTGCTGCCGAACGGCTTTGACGGCAGGCTCGGGTTCTCGCGGTAGGGCAACGACTCCGGCCCGTGCATCTCGTCGAGATGCGGCTTATGGACCTTCGAGCCGCTGCCGCCACCGCTGGCTTTCAGCGCGGAGCTCACGGTCTTTTTCTTCATCGCGCTGACGGGCAGGTTGGCGGCATCGCCGTACTTCTTGGTGCCGGCATAGGCACCGGCCTTGCCCTGCACCGTGCGCTGCTTGGCGGTGGGATCGTCGACGACCGCGAGCTCGGTGGCGCGCAGGCGCTTGACTTCGTCGCGGAGGCGGGCGGCTTCCTCGAAGTTCAGATCGGCTGCGGCCTCGCGCATGCGGGTTTCGAGATCGGCGAGCACGGCTTCGAAATTGTGGCCGATCGAGATGACGTCGTCGGTCATGTCGTGGCCGCCGACCTCGACCAGCACGTGGTCGCGCTCGTAGACGGAGTTGAGGATGTCGCCGATCTGCTTCTTCACGCTCTCCGGCGTGATGCCGTTGGCGGTGTTGTACTCGACCTGTTTTTCGCGGCGCCGGTTGGTTTCCGCGATGGCGCGCTCCATCGAGCCCGTCATCTGGTCGGCATAGAGGATCACCTTGCCGTCGACGTTGCGCGCGGCGCGGCCGATGGTCTGGATCAGCGAGGTCTCGCTGCGCAGAAAACCTTCCTTGTCGGCGTCCAAAATCGCGACCAGTGCGCATTCGGGAATGTCGAGGCCTTCGCGCAAGAGGTTGATGCCGACCAGCGCGTCGAACGCGCCGAGGCGGAGATCCCGGATGATCTCGATGCGCTCGATGGTGTCGATATCGGAGTGCATGTAGCGAACCCGAATGCCCTGCTCATGCAGATATTCGGTGAGGTCCTCCGCCATGCGCTTGGTCAGCACGGTGATCAGCGAGCGATAGCCGGCCTGGGCGGTGGCGCGGACCTCGCCGACGAGATCGTCGACCTGGGTGCGGGCGGGGCGGATATGAACGGGAGGATCAATGAGCCCCGTCGGGCGGATCACCTGCTCGACGAACACGCCGCCGCTCTCGTTCAGCTCCCAGCCACCTGGCGTCGCCGACACCGCAACCGTCTGTGGCCGCATCATGTCCCATTCCTCGAAGCGGAGCGGGCGGTTGTCCATGCAGGAGGGCAGACGAAAACCGTATTCGGCCAGCGTCGCCTTGCGGCGGAAGTCGCCGCGGAACATGCCGCCGATCTGTGGCACGGTGACGTGGCTCTCGTCGGCGAACACCAGCGCGTTGTCGGGGACGTATTCGAACAGCGTCGGCGGCGGCTCGCCGGGCAGGCGCCCGGTGAGATAGCGCGAATAGTTCTCGATGCCGGCGCAGCTTCCCGTCGCCTCCATCATCTCGAGATCGAAGGTGGTGCGCTGCTCCAGCCGCTGCGCTTCCAAGAGGCGACCCTGGTCGTGCAGTTGGTCGAGCCGCTGCTTCAGCTCCGATTTGATCGACTTGATCGCCTGCACCAGCGTCGGGCGCGGCGTCACGTAGTGCGAGTTCGCATACATCTTGATGAATTCGAGCTCGTCCTGCTTGTGGCCGGTGAGCGGATCGAACTCCTCGATGGTCTCGATGGTGTCGCCGAACAGGTTCACGCGCCAGGCCCGGTCCTCATAGTGCGCCGGGAAGATGTCGATGACATCGCCTCTGACCCGGAAAGTGCCGCGGGTAAAATCGGCCTGGGTGCGCTTGTACTGGAGGGCGACGAGGTCGGCGATGAGCTGGCGCTGGTCGATGCGCTCGCCCTTCTTCAGCGCGAAGGTCATCGCGGTGTAGGTCTCGACCGAGCCGATACCGTAGATGCAGGACACCGACGCCACGATGATGACGTCGTCGCGTTCGAGCAACGCGCGCGTCGCCGAGTGGCGCATGCGGTCGATCTGCTCGTTGATCGAAGAATCCTTTTCGATGTAGGTGTCGGTGCGCGGGACGTAGGCTTCCGGCTGGTAGTAGTCGTAATAGCTGACGAAATATTCGACCGCGTTGTCGGGAAAGAAGCTCTTGAACTCGCCGTAGAGCTGGGCGGCGAGCGTCTTGTTCGGCGCCAGGATGATGGCGGGCCGCTGCGTCGCCTCGATCACCTTGGCCATGGTGTAGGTCTTGCCGGAGCCGGTGACGCCGAGCAGCACTTGGCTGCGGTCGTTACGCTGGATGCCTTCGACGAGTTCGGCGATCGCGGTCGGCTGGTCGCCGCGCGGCTGGTAGGGGGATTTGATCTCGAAGCGCACGCCGCCTTCGGACTTCTCCGGACGCGGCGGCCGGTGCGGGGTCCACACCTTGGTGGAGCCATCGTCCTTGCGGAATTCCGGCCGGCCCTCGCGGATCAGCGATTCCAGCGCGTCGGCGGTCGCCTTGACGCCGAGCGCCTCCATCTTGGTGCGCGGCGGCCGGGCCAGCGCCTCGGCATCGTCCTCTTCGGTGGGAAGTCCGAGCTGTCGCGCCAATTCCGGATCGAGCGTCGGGATCGTGGCGGCGGTGCCGTAATTGGCCTGCGGCGCCTCGTCGAAACCGCCGCTCTCCGAAGCGCGCGCCCCCGCTGGCTGCGGATTGGGCCGCAGCGGCATCGGCCGCGTCGTATCCTGCGGAAACTCCTTCGGCGTCGAGGCGCGTGCGCGATGGGCGGCAGCCTCGCCCCCGGCGCGGCGGTCGCGCGAATTGTCCGGCGGCGGCTGCAGTCCGGTGCCCGATCCCAGCCCGGCATCGCCGCGATTGATCGCGGGATTGAGCAACTCGGCCAGCGCCGGCCCGATCGGTTGCACGTCAGGCCGATGCGCCTTGGAGTTCGGGGCCTTGGATTTGGGGGATTTCGGGGGAGCAGGTTTCTTCGCCATGCTCCGAATATGGGACGAGTCAGCCCTTCAGAAAAGAGCGAAGGTACGTCCGTGCTCAGGCTGCTGACAGCAGGTTGGCAGCAGCCTCTTTAAGCCGCCGGCGGCGGGGCCTCGTCGTCGTTGGTCGCGCGGCGCGGCTCGAGGATGTCGAGATGGATCCCGCCGCAATCGGTGCAGCGCATGGTCCAGTACTCACAGCCGGCGCGGCCGCCAATCACGCGAAGCACCGCGAGTTCGCCGTCGCATTCGGGACATTTCGACAGCACATTGCGAGCGTAGATCCTCGGCCGCGGCGTGTCTTCGAATTCGATGACTGACATGACCGGTTCCCCCTTTATGCTGCGCCGTCCCCTGGTTCGCTTGGAGTCCCGCGCCTATTCGTCGTCGTGGTCGTCGGCCCGCCGGCGGAAGCGGTCGATGTGGTGCTTGGCGTCGGCGATCGCCGCGCTCTGGTCGGGCCAGGCGAAACCGACTTCCATGGCCGGAAACAGCACGCCATCGATGGCGAGGGGGCTGAGATCGGCGCGGCGGATGCGGGCATGCCAAAGGCCCTTGCCGGCCTCGAAGGATTCGATGTCAAAACCGTCGTAGAGGGTCGTCATTGTAGTCCCCAAATGTTCCGTAAGTGTCTTGTTGGAGGGGCAAGGGGACCACGTTTGGCGCGTTCAGTATGTGAAGCCATTCACAAGCGGCCGGCTTTTTTGCCCAGGGCCTCGTGGAACGGGCGTCAGTTCCGTGGCGCGGCGCGGCCGATCCGCCTCGCGGGGCGTGCGGCGGGCTCCGAGGCCGCGCGCATGATCCAGCGCCGGAACGCGGCGAAGTCGCGCTGCTCGGTCTGAAAACTCCGATACAGCAGGTACCAGCGCATGCCCTTGGGAACCGAGAGATCGAACGGCGCGACCAGCCGGCCAGCGGCGAGATCGTCGTCGATATAGGGCCGGATGCCCATGGCGATGCCGAGCCCGTCGGCGGCGGCCTGCAGCGCCTGGCCGTAGAACTGGAATTCCGGTCCGCGCGCGTTGATGCGGGTGAGGTTCGCGGCCTTGAGCCAGATCGGCCAATCCTCCGGCGAATGCGTGACGCGGATCAGGCCCGGCCCTTTGAGGTCGGCGGGCCGCTTCAGGCCGGTGGCGAGGCGAGGCACGCAGACCGGCGTGAGGTCGCCGGCGAATAGCGGCTCGGCGACCAGGCCGGGCCAGTCGCCGGTGCCGAGCTTGATGCCGCAGCTCCAGTCCTCGCCGAATGGGACCTCGGCGCCGCCGGTGGTGAAGCGCACCTCGATGTCGGGCTCCTCGCTGCGAAATTCCGACAGGCGCGGGATCAGCCAGCGCATCGCAAAGGTGTGGCCGACACCGATGGTGAGCACGCGGACGCTGGAGGGCGCCGTCACCTGCGCGGTGAGGCTTGCCAGCGCGTCGAAGATCGGCGTCAGCCCGCTTTGATAGGCGCGGCCTGCCTGCGTCAGCACGAGCTTGTTGGCCTTGCGCTCGAACAGCGCGACGCCGAGACGTTCCTCCAGCAGATGCACCATGCGGCTGACGGCCGCCGCCGACACGCTGAGCTCGAGCCCGGCCGCGGCGAAGCTGCCGGTCCGCGCCGCCGCCTCGAATGCCTTGATGCCGTTGAGAAACAGCAGCCGCCGCAAATGACCGACCCTCAGGAAAGCTGATGCAAGGCCAAGATAACTCAGTTTGCGCGAGTGGGGCAAGCGAGGCACAAGAATGAGAGTCATTCCAAGTTGTGTTTGGGGCCGCCGCCGCGTTCTTCGCCTCTCCCCGCGAGCGGGGCGAGGGAGTGATGCAGCCTTCGTCCCTTACGCGCTTGCAGGAGAATCTCTCGTGACGCCCATCATGATCGCTGCCCTCGGATTGCTGATGGTCGCCACCGCGTTCCTGTCGGGACTGTTCGGCATGGCGGGCGGGCTGATCCTGATCGGCGTGCTGCTGGCCCTGATGCCGCTGCCGACCGCAATGGTGCTGCATGCGATCACGCAGATGGCCTCGAACGGCTGGCGCGCGTTTTTGTGGCGGGCGCATATCCGCTGGCGGCCGGTCGCGAACTACATGGTCGGCGCGGCCGTCGCGCTCGCGGCCTGGTCGCTCACCCGCTATGTGCCGGACAAGCCGATGGCGCTGCTGCTGCTCGGCGTCACCCCGTTCATGGCGCGGCTGCTGCCGTCGAACATCAAGCCGGATCCCGACCGTCTCTGGCAGGGCACGGTCTATGGCACGATCTGCATGGGCTTGATGCTGATGACCGGCGTGTCCGGCCCGTTGCTCGACACCTTCTTCCTCGGCGGCGATTTCGGCCGGCGCGAGAAGGTGGCGACGAAGGCGATGTGCCAGCTCGTCAGCCATTTCACCAAGCTCGTCTATTTCGGCGGCATCATCGACCAGGCCGCGAGCCTCGATCCCGTGCTCGCCGGCGTCGCGATTCTCGCCTCGATGCTCGGCACCACGCTGGCGCGGCGCATCCTCGAAGCCATGACCGACCAGCAATTCGTGATCTGGTCGAACAAGCTGATCACCACCATCGCCTGCTACTATATGGCCTATGGCGGCTGGCTCCTGGTTCGCACGCCGGTGCTGGCGGCCTTCGACAAGGGAGGTTTGCAATGAGCGAGATTGCCGATCCGCTGGTGCTGGACTTCGTCGAATGGGTCGCACGCGAGCCGCGCCCCTATGCCGAGGTGATCGCGACCTGGAAGACCTCGTGCCCACGCCTCACCATCTGGGAAGACGCCGCCGAGCGGGGCTACGTCACCCGCGAAACCCTGCCTGGCATCGGGCTGATCATCGCGGTGACGACGGACGGCGAGAAGTTGCTGCGCACGAACGGGCGGTAGTTTCTTCGCCTCTCCCCGCGCCCTCACGGTCGTCATCCGCGAAGGCGGATGATCCGGTATACACCAGCCGTCATGTGTCTCACGACCTCCGCAGTGTACTGGATGCCCCGCCTGTGCGGGGCATAGTGCGCATCTCTCACCACATCGTCATTGCGAGCGCCGGCGAAGCAATCCAGAATGTCTCCGCGGCGGTAGTCTGGATTGCTCCGCCGCGCTCGCAATGATGGAACACCAGCCATGTCGCTCAAGCTCTTCGAACTCGTCGGTACCGATGCCGCGCGCCCGTTCAGCCCGTATTGCTGGCGCACACGGATGGCGCTGGCGCACAAGGGCCTGTCGGCGGAATCGCTGCCCTGGCGCTTCACCGAGAAGAGCGCGATTTCGCCGCACGGCTCGGAGAAGGTCCCGGTGCTCCTGCATCATGAAAAGCCCGTGATCGATTCCTGGGCGATCGCGAACTATCTCGAGGACAATTTTCCAGACCAGCCGTCTCTGTTCGGCGGGGAAGGCGGCCGCGCGATGGCGCGCATGCTCAATGCCTGGGGCGACATCGCCATCGTCGGCGGCATCTTCCCGCTGATCATCGCCGACATCCCGAACAACCTCGCGGAGGTCGATGCCACCTATTTCCGCCAGTCGCGCGAGGCGCGCTTTGGCGGCAAAACGCTGGAGGACGTGATGGCGAGCCGCGACACCGGCGTGGTCGCGTTCCGCAAATCGCTCGAGGTGATGCGGCAGACCCTGAAGAGGCAGCCCTTCATCGGCGGCAGCGCGCCGAACTATGCCGACTACATCGTGTTCGGCGGTTTCCAGTGGGCGCGCGTGACGAGCCCGTTCAGGCTGCTGGAAGCGGATGACCCCGTCTACGCGTGGCGCGAGAAGCTGCTCGACGCGTTCGACGGCATGGCGCGGAAGTCGCCGGGTCATCCAGTCTAGCTTCGTAGCCCGGATGGAGCGCAGCGCAATCCGGGGCCGGCGCCTGCGGAACGAATCCCGGATTACGCTTGCGCTCCATCCGGGCTACGCGCCTCCGCTGCCAGTTTCCGCAAACACTCCCGGCACAGACAATCCTCGCCCTTGACCGGCATCGGCAGCCGCGCCGTTTCCTCGGCGCACCAGCAATTTCCCGAGAGATCGCAGCCGAACTCGGTGCCGCAACGGGAGCAGGCGAGACGGCGCGGTTCCGGCAAGGGAAATTCGAAGGGAAATTCTTTCGGATTTGTCATGATTTGCCCAAAGGCTTCGCCGTCATTTTCATGCCGGGTTCATCTCCCGCTACGGTATATTAGGCGCTGCACTCAGACTCGGAAAGCGGTTGGCAACGCGCGAAGGACACATCGATGGCCCGCGATTCGCAAGCTGCCCTCGTCGCGCTGAACCGTTTCGGTTTCGGAGCGCGCGGTGGGGCGTCCGGCGATCTCATCAACGCGGCGTCCGATCCGCGCGGCTTCGTGAAGGCGGAACTCGCGCGCCCCAACGGCGTGCTGTTGGAGGCGCCGGGGCTGCAATCGACGCCGCAACTCGGGCAGGCCGTGTTCGCCTATCAGGATCAGGTCAAGCAGGCGCGCGAGGCCGCGAAGGCCGCTGCGCCCGCTGAAGGAGCGCAGCAGGCACCGGCTGATCAGAAGCCGGGGCTGCGCCGCAATCTCTCGCTGAACGCGGTCGCGACCGAGATCGCCGGCCAGATGGCCGAGACCAAGCCCGCCGATAATGCGGCGAAGCCGGATACGATGCAGCCCAACGCTGCCGCGCTCCCTGCCGCCAAGCCCGCGCCGCAGCCGCTCAACGTGATCCAGAAAACCTTTCGCGCCGAGGCGTTGGCGCGCTTGCAACGCGCGACGCTGGTCGAGTGCGGCTTCACCGAGCGGCTCGTGGTGTTCTGGTCCAACCATTTCTGCATCTCCGCGAGCAAGGGCGAGCTGGCGCGGATATGGGCAGGCGCGTTCGAGCGCGAGGCGATCCGGCCGCATGTGCTCGGGCGCTTCGCCGACATGCTGAGGGCGGTCGAGCAGCATCCGGCGATGCTGTTCTTCCTCGACAACCAGCAATCGCTCGGGCCGGACTCGCGCGCCGGGCAAAACCGCAAGCGCGGGCTGAACGAAAATCTCGCGCGCGAGATCATGGAGCTGCATACGCTCGGCGTCGGCGGCGGCTACACGCAGGACGACGTCACCTCGCTTGCGCGCATCATCACCGGCTGGACCTTTGCCGGACGGCAGGGGCAGCTGGGCACGCCCGGCTCCTTCGTGTTCAACGCCAATGCGCACCAGCCCGGGCCGCAGATGCTGCTCGGCAAGTCCTACGGGCCGACCGGCCTTGCGCAGGGCGAGGCCGCACTCGCCGACATCGCGCGGCATCCCTCGACCGCCAATTTCATCGCCACCAAATTCGTCCGCCATTTCGTTGCCGACGATCCGCCGCCGGCGCTCGTGGCGCGATTGCGCGACGTTTTCGTCAAGACCGACGGTGATCTCAAGGCGCTGGCGACGGCGCTCGTCGATTCCGACGAAGCGTGGAAGGCGCCATTGACCAAGATGCGCTCGCCCTACGACTTCGTGGTCGCGAGCGGCCGGCTGCTCGCGCGCGTGCCGGAGGATCCCGGCGGCTATCTCAATAATCTGAACCTGCTCGGCCAGCCGCTGTGGTCGCCGGCCGGGCCGAACGGTTTTCCGGATACCAGCGCGGCCTGGGCCGCACCCGAAGGCATCAAGCTCCGGCTCGACATCGCGGCGCAAATGGGCGCGCGGCTCGGCAACAACATCGATCCGCTCGACCTGCTGGAGTTCGCGGCTGCGGATGCGGCCTCGATCGAGACGCGCAAAACCATCGAGCGCGCGGAGTCGCGGCAGCAGGCGCTGGCACTGCTGTTGATGTCGCCGGAAATGCAGAGGAGATGACGATGATCGACTGCGTCGAGAACCGGCTCCTCACCTCGCGCCGCGGCCTGCTGCTCGGCGGCGCGTCCTTCGCGGCCTGGGCCTATTTGCCGAAATTCGCCCGCGCGGCCGGCGGCCGCGATCCGCGATTGATCGTGGTGATCCTGCGCGGCGCGCTCGACGGGCTCTCGACCGTCGCGCCGCTCGGTGACCCCGATTATGCCGGCCTGCACGGCTCGATCGCGCTTGCCGCCGACGGCGCGCATCCGGCGATCATGCTCGATACTTTTTTCGCGCTGCATCCGGCGATGCCGGAATTCGCGCGCATGTATCGCGACATGCATGCCGCGGTGATCCATGCGGTGGCGACGCCCTATCGCGACCGCTCGCATTTCGATGGCCAGGACGTGCTCGAAAGCGGCTACGCCGGCCCCGGCCGCGTACAATCCGGCTGGCTCAATCGCGCGCTCGAAGCGCTGCCGCGCGGCGAGCGTGTGTCGAGCGGGCTCGCGGTCGGTCCGACCACGCCGCTGGTATTGCGCGGCAATGCGCCGACCGTCGGGTGGGCGCCGGTGGCGCTGCCGCAAGCCGACGATGACACCGCGATGCGGCTGGTCGATCTCTATCGCCACCGCGATCCCGCGCTGGCCTCCGCGCTGTCGCAGGGCCTCCAGTTGGAGAAGGCCGCGAGCGGCGACGACATGAAGCCGAAGCCCGGCAACCAGGTCGCGCAGATGCGCCAGGTCGCGCGCGGCGCCGCAAAACTGATGGCGGCCGATGACGGCCCACGCATCGCCGCGCTTGCTTTCGACGGCTGGGATACGCATGCCAATGAAGGCGGTCCGGTCGGGCGTCTGGCCTTCCTGCTCGGCGGCCTCGATGGCGCGCTTGCCGAGTTCGAAAGCGGCCTCGGCGAGCGCTGGCGCGACACCGCGATCGTCGTCGCCACCGAGTTCGGCCGCACCGCGCGCATCAACGGCACCGACGGCACCGATCACGGCACGGGAACGATCGCGCTGCTCGCCGGCGGCGCGGTGAAAGGCGGCCGCGTCATCTCCGACTGGCCCGGCCTCAAGCTCGCCAACCTCCACGAAGGCCGCGACCTCAAGCCGACCACGGACCTTCGCTCGGTCATCAAGGGCGTGCTGCAGGGACAGTTCGGCCTGTCCGATCGCGTGCTGGCGGAGACGGTGTTCCCGGACAGCGCCGCAGCGCGGCCGATGAAGGGATTGGTGGCGTAATAACAGCCACCGTCATTCCAGGCCCGCTCCTTGCGGTATGTCCCGGAATGACGACATGATGAGCCGAGCATCAGGAGATCACCCGCATGTACATCGCCATGAACCGCTTCCGCGTCACCAAGGGCTCTGAATCCGATTTCGAACAGGTCTGGCTGAAGCGCGACACGTTTCTCGACGGGGTGCCGGGCTTCGTCGAATTCCATCTGCTGCGCGGCCCCGAGCTCGAGGACCACACGCTCTATGCGTCGCACACGATCTGGGCGAACCACGCCGCGTTCGAGGCGTGGACCAAGTCGGAGGCGTTTCGCGCGGCGCATCAGCGCGCCGGCGATAACAAGCCGCTCTATCTCGGCCATCCCCAATTCGAAGGCTTCGAGGTGATGCAGACGGTGGGACGCGGCGCGAAGTAGCGCGCCGCGCTTTAAACATCAGCCCCGGGTGATCTTGTCGATTTCCGCAAGCTCATCCGCGCGGAGCTTCCACGCGATCGCCTTGACGTTCTGCTCGATCTGCTCGACGCGGGTGGCGCCCGCGATGACGCTCGAGACCTGCGGGCGGCCGGCGAGCCAGGAGAAAGCGAGCTCGAGCATCGAGTGTCCGCGCGCTTGCGCAAAGGCCTGCAGCTTCTCGACGATCGCCTCGTTGCGCGGGGTGACGTAGCGGTCGCGCAGTCGCGGAGTCTGGCCGAAGCGGGTGTCGCCGGGCGCGGCCTCGCCCTTCCTGTATTTGCCGGTCAGAAGTCCACTTGCGAGCGGGAAGAACGGCAACAGGCCAAGCTTGTATTCCGTTGCCGCCGGCAGCAGGTCCTTCTCGATGTCGCGCACCACCAGGGAGTATTCGTCCTGGCAGGAGACGAAGCGGCTGACATTCATCGCGCGTGCGACGTATTCCGCTTCCGCGATCCGCCACGCCGGAAAGTTGGAATTGCCGATGTAGCGGACCTTGCCCTGGCGGACGAGATCGTCGAGCGCGCGAAGACTCTCCTCGATCGGCGTCAGCGGGTCGTAATCGTGCTGCTGGTAGAGATCGATGTAATCGGTCTTCAGCCGCTTCAGGCTCGCGTCCACGGCCTCCATGATGTAGCGGCGCGAGGCGCCCTGCTTGGTTCCGTCCTCCGCCATCGGCTTGGAGTATTTCGTCGCCAGCACGATGTCCTTGCGGCGATCGCCCAGCACGGCGCCGAGCACATTTTCCGAGCCGCCCATGTTCGAATAGATGTCGGCGGTGTCGAACAGCGTGATGCCGAGATCGAGCGCGCGATGGATCACCTTGCGGGAGGCCTCGAGGTCGATGCGCTGGCCGAAATTGTTGCAGCCGAGTCCAACCGCGGACACGCGCAGGCCGGAGGCGCCGAGATTACGAATTTCCATGGGAGATCCTGTCAGGAGAGAGCAGAGATCCATTGTGACCGCGGTGCGCCGCAGCAGCAAGACGGGCGCAGCGATGCTGCCATGCGGACAAAAAAATGCGGCCCCTGTCAGACGCGGCGACTGACGGGGACCGCTTTGGGGCGCTTGATCGGTGACGGGGGGCCTGATCAGACGCAGGCGCAGCGTAGTCCCGCTATGTTACGCGCGGGTGACAGGCAGAGTTATCCACAGGGACGCTGAGGCCGCCGCGATCAGAAGATCTTGCGATAGACGATGAAGCCGGAGCGCTCGGCGACCTTGTCGTACAGGCTCTGCGCCGTGACGTTGGTCTCGTGCGTCTGCCAGTAGACCCGCGGGGACCCTGCGAGCTTTGCGCGCTCGTAGACGCCGTAGATCAGCGCCGAGGCGACGCCCTTGCCGCGCGAGGCCTCCAGCGTGAACAGGTCCTGCAGATAGCAGGACGGTTCGATCGCCGTGGTGCTGCGGTGAAACAGATAGTTCGTCATGCCGAGCAGCTTGCCGTCGCTCTCGGCGACCAGCCCATGCACCGGCTCATAGCCATCGAAGAAGCGCTGCCACGTCATCCGCGTGATTTCGGGCGCCAGCGCGGTCGGGCCCGAGCGGCCGTAGAAAGCGTTATAGCCATCCCACAACGGCAGCCATTGATCGTAGTCCTGTTTCGTGACGGAGCGAATGGTGAGCGACATGTGGGTTTCCGCGATCTCGGAGGACGCAAGGCGGTGAAGCGTCCTTCATACGTGATGATCGCACTGCCGATCAATCGCGCCGTCGCATCACTCCGCGACGCGCAAGTACCGCATCAGCCCGCGGCCCGCGGGATCGCGTAGTGAGCGGTAGTACTCGGCGCGCGCGGGCCGGTCGGTGTGGCGCACGAGGTCGGTCACGGGCGTGTAGCTCAGCATGCGCCCGCCATCGGGCAGGACGGCGCAGACGAAGCGCAGCACCTCGCCATTGCGCAAGGCGATGTTGATCGGCGTGGCGTCGCCGATCCGCACCATTTCCATCCGCTGCGCGATGAAGGTGCCGAGCTCGTCCTCGGGCAGCTCGAACGCGCCGGTGTCGCGGCCGTGATACATCAGCGCAATGAAGGGCGGCTTGCCGTCGGCCACTTCGTCCGGCAGCGCAAAATAGTCGCGAAATGCGCGGTTGATGAATTCGGCACGCGTCTCGGCGTCGAGCAGCACGATGCCGATATCGAACTGGTCGAGCGCGGCCGACAGCCGCGCGGCGGTGGCGTGGCTCTGGCGCTCGGCGGCGAATGTGCCGAGCAGCCGCTCGCGCATCAGGCCGGTGATTGCGGCCGTGCCGGCAGTCGTCACGGCGAGGAGGCCGAGCCGGACCAGATCCGCCGCCGCATAGCCCGGCAGAGCCCGATGGGCCAGAAAGAACAACGCCGCGCCGATCACCGCGACGGCAGCGCTGGTCATGGCGGAAGCGAGACCCGACAGCGAGCCGGCGAGCGCCACGATGCAGACGAACAGCGGCGCAGGCGAGGGAACATGGATATGGCGATCGAGCAGGATCGCCAGCAGCGCAATTGCCGCTGTCAGCGCCGGACCGGAGATCGCACGCCATCCGAACCGCATGGGCCAGTCTCGCTCCTCCCGAACGAGGTAAGGCCGCAACACTGGCCGATCGTTGCGTCCATGCGATGCGATTTCATGCGGTGCGCTTAAGGGGCACTTGCCGGCGAGGGCAAAGCTTTCGGATGATTTTAGGCCAAATGCGCGTGCCTGAGGCGCTGCTGCTGCGCCGGCGCATTCAGCGTCGACGTCCCCGGGCTCTTGCGCATGCCGGTGAAAATCAACAGCGATGCCGCGACCAGGATGGCCGCGGTCAGGGTGATTGCAACGACTACCACAGGCGATTTCATCGGTGTCCTGTCGCGATGCCGGTCGGCGCGGGCCGCGCGGCACCTTGAAGGCGGGTCCGGGATGAAACGGGGATCAGACCGGCAGGCCCATCGCCATGGTCGCCTTGGTCGACAGCACAGTCAGGGTGACGATCAGGCACAGCGAGAGCGCGGCGACGGCGAGCGAGGCCACGACCGCGTTGGTCAGCCGGGAAGACGAAACGGTAACGGTTGGGCCCTGAAAGCCTGCCGTGCCGGACGCCCGAATCATGGTCTAAATCCTTCAACGTGCGAGCGAATCACCCGCGACTCGAACAATTTCCCTGTTTCAACCGGCAATATTGGGGCGGCGATAGCGTCGAAAATGGCGAGAATGCGGCATGGGCTGCCCTTATACCCGCTATTCCCGCAGCCAGCGCGCCGTCAGGCGCCCGCTGCGATGCTGGCGGGGTCGTCGACATCGGTCGGCCGCCAGTCCATCGCCACGAAGCCGGGTGCAGCCTCCACGCGTTTCAGCCAGTCCCGGATCGCCGGGAAGGTCGAGAGGTCGAAGTCGCAGCGCTCGGCGAGGTGGGTATAGCCGTACAGCGCGATGTCGGCGACCGTGAGCTGGCGGGCGGCGAAATAGGAATTGGTCTTGAGATGGTTCTCCATCACCTGGAGCGCGCCATAGCCGCGCTCCATCCAGTCTTCCAGGGAGTGGGTCTGGAGATCGCGGCCGCCCTTGACCAGCGACAGCCAGAAATAGGCAGCGCCGATGTTCGGCTCGAGCGCGTGCTGCTCGAAGAACATCCATTGCAGCGCCTCGGCGCGGTCGATGCGGTTCTCGGGCGCAAGCGGCGTGCCGACCGCGACGTACCAGAGGATGGCGTTGGACTCGGCGAGATAGCGGTCGTCGCCGACCTCGAGCAGCGGCACCTGCCCCGACGGGTTCTTGGTCAGAAAGTCCGGCGTGCGACTCTCGCCGCGCAGAATGTCTACCTCGACCGCTTCGTAAGGCACGTTCAACAGGGCCAGCGCAAGGCGGACCTTGTAGCTGTTGCCGGAGCGTTGCATCGAATAGAGCTTGTACATTCTGGAGTTCGTTCCGAGGACGGGAAGGCGCGGTGTTCGTTGTCCCGCATCGCGGCTAAACAATGATGCCGTTGCGAATCCGCCGCAAGACCCGCGCCATAGAAAAACTCGAAAACCCTACCGCACCGCAATGCCGCGAAAGATCATTTTCGTGCGACGCTGCAAATCAGATCACGCTTGCGTTAGCGCGCGGCCGCACGTTCGTGCCTCGCGAGAACGGTTAGGACACAGAAGCTTCCGCCTCGTCATGGCCGGGCATAGCCGTCCGAAGGACGGCGTCGCTTCCGCTCGCCTATGTCCCGGCCATCCTCGCCTCGACACACGGCACAAAGAACGTGGATGCCCGGGACAAGCCCGGGCATGACGACAGTCAGATTTCATGGCGATCAACGCGCAAAATTGCTCCGAGGACAGGCCTTGCCGGATATGAGGGATTCCGGCGGGAAAGTTACGGAAAATTGCGGGAAAACGCGCCTAGAAGCGCTCCAGATCCGTAAACTTTTTCGAGATCGGGCCGAAGTTTCTTGCGGCGCAGCGGCACACGTTTTAGGGTGGCTCATTCCCACAATCGGAGTCGTGAGGCCAAAGGGTTCACGACGCTTGTCAGGAGATGACGATGTCCTTCCTTGCCGCTGCGCTCGACCGTGTGAAGCCGTCCGCGACCATCGCGGTCACGGATAAAGCACGTGCGCTGAAAGCGGCGGGCCGCAACGTCATCGGCCTCGGTGCCGGCGAGCCCGACTTCGACACGCCCGCCAACATCAAGCTGGCTGCGATCCATGCCATCGAAGCCGGCAAGACCAAGTACACCGCCGTCGACGGCATTCCCGAGCTGAAGGAAGCCATCATCGGCAAGTTTCAGCGCGAGAACGGCGTGGCTTACAAGCCGAACCAGATCATCGTCGGCACCGGCGGCAAGCAGGTGCTGTACAACGCGCTGATGGCGACCATCAATCCGGGCGACGAGGTGATCATCCCCGCGCCGTACTGGGTCAGCTATCCCGAGATGGTGGCGCTCGCCGGCGGCGAGCCGGTGCCGGTGGTCTGCACCGCCGCGACCGGCTTCAAGCTCCAGGCCGAGGCGCTCGAGCGTGCGATCACGCCGAAGACGAAATGGGTGATCCTGTGCTCGCCGTCGAACCCGACCGGCGCGGCCTACACCAGGACCGAGCTGAAGGCGCTCACCGATGTGCTGGTCCGGCATCCGCATGTGTGGGTGATGACCGACGACATGTACGAGCACCTCGTCTATGACGACTTCCAGTTCACCACGGTCGCGCAGGTCGAGCCGAAACTCTACGACCGCACGCTCACCGTGAACGGCGTGTCGAAGGCCTATTGCATGACCGGCTGGCGCATCGGCTACGCCGGCGGTCCGGCGCAGCTGATCAAGGCGATGTCGACGATCCAGTCGCAGTCGACCTCGAACCCGTCGTCGATTGCACAATGGGCCGCGGTGGAAGCGCTGAACGGTCCGCAGGACTTCATCCCCGCCAACAACAAGGTGTTCAAGGAGCGCCGCGACCTCGTGGTCTCCATGCTCAACCAGGCCAAGGGCATCGAGTGCCCGCGTCCGGAAGGCGCGTTCTACGTCTATCCCTCCTGCGCCGGCACCATCGGCAAGACCGCGCCGTCGGGCAAGGTGATCGACAATGACGAGACCTTCGTGACCGAGTTGCTCGAGACCGAAGGCGTCGCCGTCGTGCAGGGTTCGGCGTTCGGCCTCGGCCCGGCATTCCGCATCTCCTACGCGACCAAGACCTCGGACCTCGAAGATGCCTGCAAGCGCATCCAGCGCTTCTGCGGCAATCTCCGCTGAGCCTGTCGCAAATGCCGAACGAAAAGGCCCGCCTCCGGCGGGCCTTTTAATGTTTGCACGCTTATCGTCACGCGTGATCTGGCACCACCACGGCTGTTGTGGCATAGAACGTCGCGCCTCGCTTGCAGGTGCGCCTCTCTGCTCGCATCACATTCATCGCCGGAGACTTTCATGCGCCGTTCGTTCATCCTCGCCGGGCTCGCCGCGGCCAGCCTCGTTGCCTCCGTTGCAAACAGCCGTGCTCAGCAGCAGCGGATGGTTCGGGTCGGCGTGCTCGAATGCCGCGGCGGCGCCAGCGTCGGCTTCATCGTGGGATCGGTGACCAATCTCGGCTGCGTCCTGCGTGCCGACGGTTTGCCGGAGGATCGCTACGTCGCGACCATCCGCAAAGTGGGTCTCGACGTCGGCATCACCCAGGAGACCACGCTTGCTTGGGGCGTGTTCGCGCCGGTCGATCGGCTCGGCCCCGGCGATCTCTCCGGCAATTATGCCGGCGCGCAGGGCAGCGCCTCGGTCGGCGTCGGTGTCGGTGGCAACGCGCTGGTCGGTGGCTCGAACAATTCGATCGCGCTCCAGCCGCTCAGCGTGCAGGGCCAGGTCGGCCTCAACGTCGCCGCCGGCCTCGAGAGCCTGGAACTCCGTCCGGGTCGTTGACAATTTCGCGTGTGCAGATCGCGTCGGTCCGACGCGATTTCGGCAACGACGCACCGCAGCGATTTTTGATGCTTGCCAAATCTCGGGGACGGGCAGAGCATCGGCGTTTGCCGACCCAATCATGGGCCGAGCTCCACACCAAGGAGGCGGCGAATGGGACAAGACGTCAGAAGTCCCCGAGGTCCACGGTGCATCGCACTGGTGGGCCCATTCCAAAGCGGTAAAACCACACTTCTCGAAGCAATACTGGCGCGAACGGGCGCAATCCCCCGCGCCGGCAGCGTCGACGCCGGAACATCCGTCGGCGACGCCTCTGCGGAGGCCCGTCATCACAAGATGACCGTCGGCCTGACTGCCGCCACCACGAGTTTCATGGGCGACAGCTACACCTTCCTCGATTGTCCCGGTTCCGTTGAGTTCGCCCACGACATGCGCGCAGCGCTTCCCGCTGTCGACGCCGCGGTCGTGGTCTGCGAGGCCGACGAGAAGAAGCTGCCGCAGCTTCAGATCATCCTGCGCGAGCTGGAGGAGCTGAAGATCCCGCGTTTCCTGTTCCTCAACAAGATCGACCGCGCCAACAAGCGCATCCGCGAGACGCTGGCAACACTCCAGCCCGCCTCGCGCGTGCCGCTGGTGCTGCGCCAGATCCCGATCTGGAAGGGCGAGCTGATCGAGGGCTTCGTCGATCTCGCGCTGGAACGTGCGTTCATCTACCGCGAGCACAAGGCCTCCGAGGTGGTCGCGCTCGAAGGCGGAGATCTCGATCGCGAGAAGGAGGCCCGCTTCTCGATGCTGGAGAAGCTCGCCGATCACGACGACGCGCTGATGGAGCAACTGCTCGAGGACATCCAGCCGCCGCGCGATGCCGTGTTCGACGATCTCGCCCGCGAATTGCGCGAGGGGCAGATCTGCCCCGTGCTGCTGGGTGCCGCCGCGCGCGAAAACGGCGTGCTGCGCCTGATGAAGGCCCTGCGCCACGAGGCGCCCGGCATCGAGGAGACTGCAAAGCGTCTCGGTGTGCCGGCCGGCAAGGAGGCGCTCGGCTACGTCTTCAAGACGCTGCATTCGCAGCATGGTGGAAAGCTGTCGCTGACGCGATTGCTCGCCGGCCATCTCGACGACGGAGCCACGCTGCAATCCGCCTCCGGCGCGAGCGGCCGCATCTCCGGCATCCTCGCCGTCAACGGCGCCTACGATACCAAGCGTGCCGCGGCCGATGCCGGCGACACGGTCGCGCTCGCCAAGGTCGACCCGATCAAGACCGGCGACACGGTTTCGAGCGGCAAGTCCCCGCCGGCTGCGCTGTTCGCCCCGGAGCCGACGCCGCCGGTGCTCGCGATCTCGGTCGCCGCCACCGACCGCAAGGACGACGTCAAGCTCGGCCAGGCCCTTGCCCGGCTGCACGAGGAGGATCCTTCGCTCGGCATCGTGATGAACGCCCAGACCCACGACACCGTGCTGTGGGGCCAGGGCGAGATGCATCTGCGCGTGGCGAGCGAGCGGCTGCGCGACCGCTTCGGTGTCAAGATCACCTCGCATCCACCCGCGATCGGCTACCAGGAAACCATCCGCAAGCCGATCGTCCAGCGCGGCCGGCACAAGAAGCAGTCCGGTGGCCACGGGCAGTTCGGCGACGTCGTGCTCGACATCAAGCCGCTGCCGCGCGGCGAGGGGTTCAAGTTCGCCGAAAAGGTCGTGGGCGGCGCGGTGCCGCGCAACTATATCGGCGCGGTGGAAGAGGGCGTCGTCGACGGACTGACGCGCGGCCCGCTCGGTTTCCCCGTCACCGATGTGCAAGTGACGCTGACCGACGGCTCCTATCACAGCGTCGACTCCTCCGACCTTGCCTTCCGCACGGCGGCGCGGGTCGGACTCAATGAAGGCCTGCCGCAATGCCAGTCGGTTCTGCTGGAGCCGATTCACGTGGTCGAGATCGTCTGCCCGACCGACGCCACCGCCAAGATCAACGCGATCCTGTCGGCACGGCGCGGCCAGATCCTCGGCTTCGACACCCGTGACGGCTGGAGCGGATGGGACTGCGTCCGCGCCATGATGCCGGAGGCGGAGATCGGCGAGCTCATCGTCGAGCTGCGTTCGGCCACGGCCGGAGCCGGCAGCTTCACCCGTCAGTTCGACCACATGGCCGAGGTGACCGGCCGCGCCGCCGACCAGATCATCGCCGCGCATCAGCACGCGGCGTGATCCGTCTCGCGCGGTAAGGAGTGCACTGCTTTCGCCTCTCCTCGCCCTCGCGGGGAGAGGCGAAGTAAGGCTGCGCTCTCTCAATGCGTCATTGCGAGCGCAGCGAAGCAATCCAGAGTCTTTCCGCGGAGGGATTCTGGATTGCTTCGTCGCTTCGCTCCTCGCAATGACGGCGGAGATAGGCGGGCTCGTAAGCGCCCCTTGCGCTCACCTTATAATGATGTATTTTACATCATTGTGCATGCTCCAAATATCACTTATAAGCTCTGATACGTGAGGCCACGGTGATCACGTCGTTCCAGATGCGGGCAGCCCGCGCGCTGCTTGGCATTGACCAGAAAGCCCTGGCCGAGCTCGCCGGCGTTTCGCTGCCGACCATCCAGCGGATGGAGGCCAGCACCGGCAATGTGCGCGGCGTGGTCGAGACCTTGATCAAGGTGGTCGAGGCGTTCGACCGGGCCGGCGTCGAGCTGATCGGCGAGCAGGCCCGCAGCGACAGCGGCGGGCGGGGCGTTCGCCTGAAGGAGCCGGGACCGCCGCGCCGCGTGGGAGCATGATCGCGTTGATCGTGCTCGGGATGAGCTAGCGCATCGTCGCACGCGCGCGCTGCACGATGCACCGGAGCATTGTCGGCAGCGGAGCACTCTGCGGAAATGAGCATCACAGGCGAACACGCAGGCAAGCTGCATCAGCTGCGTCGACCGACCTTTGCCGAACTCTATCTCCCCAAGCTCGTCACCGTCTGGCGCGAAGGCTACGGCCTCGCGGATCTCCGCGCGGATGTGTTCGCGGGCCTGACGGTTGCAATCGTCGCGCTGCCGCTGTCGATGGCGATCGCAATCGCCTCGGGCGTGACGCCGGACCGCGGGCTCTACACCGCCGTCGTCGGCGGTTTCATCGTGTCGCTGCTCGGCGGCAGTCGCTTCCAGATCGGCGGGCCCGCCGGCGCCTTCATCGTACTGGTCGCGGTCACCGCGGAGCGGCACGGCGTCGACGGCGTCATCCTCGCCACCCTGATGGCGGGTATGGTCCTGGTCGCCGCGGGCCTGTTGCGGATCGGCACCTACATCAAGTTCATTCCCTACCCCGTCACGGTCGGCTTCACCGCGGGCATCGCCGTGATCATTTTCGCCAGCCAGCTCCGCGATCTCGGCGGGATCACGCTGGCCGGGAAAGAGCCCAGCGAATTCGTGCCGAAACTTGTTGCGCTCGCAGGGGGCTTGCACACGATCAATCCCTCTGCCGTCGCGGTCGCGATCGTCAGCATTGCCGTCATCGCGGCCTTGCGGCGCTGGCGGCCGTCCTGGCCCGGCATCCTGATCGCCGTCGTGCTCGCCGCGGTGGCGACTGCCGTGCTGTCGCTGCCGGTCGAAACCATCGGCAGCCGGTTCGGCGGCATTCCGCGCGAATTGCCGTCGCCGGCGCTGCCTGCGTTCTCGCTTGCGAAGGCGACGGCCGTGCTGCCGGATGCGATCTCGTTCGCGCTGCTGGCCGCGATCGAATCGCTGCTGTCGGCGGTGGTGGCGGACGGCATGACCGGTCGCCGTCACCGCTCCAATTGCGAGCTGGTGGCGCAAGGCGCGGCCAACATCGGTTCGGCGCTGTTCGGCGGCATCTGCGTCACCGGCCTGATCGCGCGCACCGCCACCAACATCCGCGCCGGCGCGCGCGGGCCGCTTGCGGGCATGCTGCACTCGATCTTCCTGCTGCTGTTCATGCTGATCGCAGCGCCGCTCGCGAGCTACATCCCGCTGGCCGCGCTCGCCGCCGTGCTCGTCGTCGTCGCCTGGACCATGGCGGAGAAGCACGAATTCGCGACGCTGCTGCGCTCGTCCTGGGGCGATGCCGTCGTGCTGCTCGCGACCTTCCTGCTCACCATCTTCCGCGACCTGACCGAAGGCATCCTGGTCGGCTTCGCGCTCGGCGCAGTGCTGTTCATCCACCGCATGGCGGAGATGACCGGCATCGAGGAGCGCTCCCCGCTGGTGGCCGCCGATCGTCCCGATGACGGCAATGGCGAGCGCGTGCCTTACGATCCCGCGCTCGCCATCGATCGCGACGTGCTGGTCTACCGCATCACCGGCGCGTTCTTCTTCGGTGCCGCCTCGGCAATCGGAAACGTGCTCGACGGCATCGCCGAGCAGCGCAAGGGTCTTGTGGTCGATTTCGCCGCGGTGCCGTTCCTGGATTCGACGGCCGCCAACGTGCTCGGCCGCGTCGCCGCCAAGGCGCACCGCCACGGCATCCGGCTGTTCATCACCGGGGCGTCGCCCCCGGTTCGCCGTGCACTGCTCACCCATGGCGTGACGCCGCCGCGTGCGCGCTATCGCGAGACCATCGCGCGTGCCGTCGCCGACATCAAGGCCGGCGCGGCGCGGCCCGTGGCCGATGACGCCGCCGCGATCTGACGGCAGCGCACTTCTCAAGCCGGCCGATTTGATCGACACTGCCGCGTCACGGCGGTGGTGCAGGGAATGCTGGATTCGCGTCGCAATATCGCGCTGGCCTGCGCGCTCAGCATGCTGGCGGGCTATGTCGACGGCATCGGCTTCCTGCATCTCGGCGGCCTGTTCGTCTCGTTCATGAGCGGCAACTCCACGCGTCTCGGCGTCAGCCTGGCGGAAGCGCAATGGTGGCACGCCGCCGGTGCCCTCGGCCTGATCGCGCTGTTCGTGGCCGGTGCTGCGGCCGGCAGCCTCGTCGTGCTCGGCGGCGGGGCCGAGCGGCAGCCCTGGCTGCTTCTCATTGAAACCGGGCTGCTTGCGGGTGCCGGACTTTGCCATGCCTACGGCCTGCCGAACCTCGCGATCGCGGCCATCGTGCTCGCGATGGGCCTGGAGAACGCCGTGTTCCAGATCGACGGCGGCGCGGGCCTCGGCCTCACCTATGTCACGGGCGCGCTGGTCAAGGTCGGCCAGTTCCTCGCGGTGAGCCTCACCGGCGGGCCGCGCTGGAATTGGGCGCCGAACCTGCTGTTGTGGGCGGCGCTCGTTGCGGGTTCGGCGGGCGGGGCGCTCGGCTATGCCCGGATCAACCTCGCCGCGATCTGGCTCGCCGCTGCCGCGGCGCTGGCTTTGGCTGCGATCGTGGCTGCGGCGATGCGACGGCCGCGCGCTTGACAGAGCCGGCGGGACGCGAAATGGATCGCCTCGAACACGACCCGAGGGAAAGATGACCGCGCCCAGGACTCCCGCAGCCTGTTTGATCGGATGGCCGGCTGCGCATTCGCGCTCGCCCCTGATCCATCGCTACTGGCTGCGCACGCTCGGGATCGAGGGTGGTTACGTCATCGAGGCGGTCCCGCCCGAGGATCTGCGCGACTTCGTGCTGCGGCTGTCGCTGCGCGGCTTCGTCGGCGCCAACGTCACCATCCCGCACAAGGAAGACGTGCTGGCGCTGTCCACGCCCGATGCGCGCGCCAGGGCCGTCGGCGCCGCGAACACGCTGTGGTTTGCCGACGGCGAGCTGCGCTCGACCAATACCGACGTCGAAGGCTTCATCGGCAATCTCGATGCCGAAGCGGCCGGTTGGGACGGGGCGGAAGAGGCATTGGTGCTCGGGGCTGGCGGTTCCTCGCGCGCGGTCGTGTTCGGCCTGCTCGAACGCGGCATCAAGCGCATCCACCTCGCCAACCGCACCATCGCGCGCGCCGAGACGCTGGCAAGGCAGTTCGGGCCGAACGTGCATCCGCTTCCCTGGGACGGCATCAACGACGTGCTGCCGCGCGCGAGACTTCTCGTCAACACGACCTCGCTCGGCATGCATGGCCAGCCTTCACTCGATGTCGACGTGGCGCGCCTGCCGGAGGGGGCGGTCGTCGCCGACCTCGTCTACGTTCCGCTGGTGACGCCGCTGCTGGCGGCTGCGAAGGCGCGCGGCCTGAACACCGCCGACGGTCTCGGCATGCTGCTGCACCAGGCGGTGCGCGGCTTCGCGCTGTGGTTCGGCCAAAGACCTGAGGTCACGGCCGAGCTGCGCGCGCTGGTCGAGGCCGATCTCACAAAGACTTGAAAGGGTAACGGCGAATAGCACCCCACCTCCGGAGTTCTATCCCCGTGGGGACAATCCGGAGACCTTCATGCCTGTTCAACGTGCAACTTTCACACGTCCGCTCATCGCCATTGCGATGGTGGCCGCTTCCACCCTCTATGCCGTCGCGCAGAGGGCGCCGGTGCCGACGCGCGTGCGCGGCACGATCGAGAGCGTCAATGGCGACACCATGCAGGTCAAGTCGCGCAGCGGCGAGGACGTCAAGCTTCGCATCGCCCCTGACGTGAACGTGTCGGGCGTTACCAAGATTTCACTCGCCGACATCAAGGTCGGCTCCTTCGTCGGCGCCACCACGGTGCCGGGTCCGGACGGCGGCCAGAACGCGGTCGAGGTCCACGTGTTTCCGGAGAGCATGCGCGGCACCGGCGAGGGCTCGCGGCCCTATGACCTCAAGCCGAACTCCACCATGACCAACGCCACGGTGTCGGAGAGCGTGGTCGGCAATGACGGCCATACGCTGCTGGTGAAGTACAAGGACGGCGAGAAGAAGGTGTTCGTCGCCGACAACACGCCGGTCGTGACCTTCGTGCCCGGTGACAAATCCGAGCTGAAGACCGGCGCGAAAGTAATCGCCTTCATGAAGCAGCTGCCGGACGGTTCGTTCGAAACCAACCGCGTCAGTGTCGGCCGCGACGGCCTGACACCGCCGATGTAATGGGGAATCGCAACATGTCGAAATCAAGCTGGATGCCACATCTGTTCGTGGCGGCGTTCGCCGTCACTTCGATGTTCTCCGCCTCGGCGCAGCAGGTGCCTACGGTCCGCATCCGCGGCACCATCGAGAGCGTCGACGGCAACGCGCTCGACATCAAGACGCGCGAAGGCAGCGACGTGAAGGTGCGAATGACCGACAACGTCGCGGTCTTCGCCGTGGTCAAGACCTCACTGTCGGAGATCAAGGACGGCTCCTATATCGGCGTCACCGGCATGCCCGAGCCCGACGGCACGCAGAAAGCGATCGCCGTGCACATCTTCCCGGAAAACCAGCGCGGCGCGGCCGAAGGTTTTCGTCCCTGGGATGCGCGCGCCAACTCGACCATGACCAATGCCACCGTGGCGCAGACGGTCAAAGGCACCGACGGCCAGAACATCACCGTCAAGTACAAGGACGGCGAGAAGAAGGTGGTGGTGCCGCCGGATACGCCGATCGTGACCTTCGTCGCCAGCGACAAATCCGAGATCAAGCCCGGCGCGAAGCTGATCATCTTCGGCGCGGCGAAGAAGGAGGACGGCTCGCTGGAAGCCAACCGGGTCAATGTCGGTCGCGACGGGATCACGCCGCCGATGTGAGGGACTGGCGCTGCAAAGGCGCACTTGCGACGTGCCCACCACTTTCCCGCGTTTCGCGAAATTGGTGGGCACGCTTCGCTTTGCCCACCCTACGGCGCCGCCGCTTTGCTCACACCGCAATGATGTGATCGTCGATTTCGTCGATGCTGTTGACGCCGCACAGGCCCATGGTCGTGAGCAGCTCTTTCTGGATGATGTCGATCGCCTTGGCGACGCCGGCCTGGCCGCCGGCACCGAGGCCATGGGCGTAGGCGCGGCCGATCATGCAGGACTTTGCGCCGAGCGCGAGCGCGCGCATCACGTCCTGGCCGGAGCGGACGCCGCCGTCGAACATGATCTCCATCTGCGAGCCGACCGCGTCGACGATCTCCGGGAGCGCCTCGATCGAGGACGGCGCGCCGTCGAGCTGCCGGCCGCCATGGTTGGAGACGACCAGCGCCTGGGCGCCCGTCTTCGCGGCGAGCTCGGCGTCCTCGACGTCGAGGATGCCCTTCAGGATCAGCTTGCCCGGCCAGATGCTGCGGATCCACTCGATGTCGTTCCAGTTCAGCGAGGTGTCGAACTGCGAGTTGATCCAGGTCGACAGCGATGTGATGTCGTCGCTGACCTTCAAATGACCGGCGAGATTGCCGAAGGTGCGGCGCTTGCCCTGCAGCACGCCCGACACCCAGGCCGGCTTGGTGGCGAAATCGATCAGCTTCGACAGCGACCATTCCGGCGGCACCGTCATGCCGTTCTTGATGTCCTGGTGGCGCTGGCCGATCACCTGGAGATCGACGGTCAGCACGAGCGCGCTGCATTTCGCCGCCATCGCCCGCTGGATCAATTCCTTGATGAAGCCGCGGTCCTTCATCACGTAGAGCTGGAACCAGAACGGCTTCTCGACATTGGCGGCGATGTCCTCGATCGAGCAGATCGACATCGTCGACTGCGTGAACGGGATGCCGGCGGCCTGCGCGGCGCGGCAGGCGTGAATCTCGCCGTCGCCATGCTGCATGCCCAGGAGGCCGACAGGCGCCAAGATCAACGGCATGGTCGAGGACTCGCCGAGGATCATGGTCGAGGTGTCGCGCCTGGAGACGTCGACCAGGACGCGCTGGCGGAACTTGATCGCCTGCATGTCCTCGCGGTTGGCGCGCAGCGTTTCCTCGGCATAGGAGCCGCGGTCGCAATAGTCGAAGAACGCCTTCGGCACGCGGCGCTGATGCAGCGTGCGCAGGTCGTCGATACAGGTGATGTGCTTCATGAACGTTTCCCCGGCCCGTCTTGCATCAGAAGTCTTGCATCGGAAGATCGAGGGGTCATCTAGCATGGTTGGATGCACAGCCAAATCGTTTGGGAGGAGGGCGCCATGAGCAAACCGCACGGCCAGCCGACACCGGAAGAGATCAAGGAGAAGCAGGATCTCGACGACGCGCTGGCGGAGGGCCTGGAAGAGACCTTCCCGGGGTCCGATCCCGTCAACGTCACCCAGCCGGCGCCGAGCCGCCAGGACAGCCATGTGAAGCGCTCCGACTAGGGGCGGGTTCCGCCCCGTTTCGCCCTGTCGGCCGGAAATATAGTGCTAACAATAAGTTACCGGGGCGCCTTGGGCCCTGTCCCGTAATGATTAATCACATTTTTTGAAGCCAAGTTAGCCGCGAAGGCATTATAACGTCTCAGCAAATCAGGGATGCGGGTCCCTTTCGGGCATCCCGTAGTTGTAGAGGGGTTCCTGGTTGTTGCGTGGGGGACGATATGAGCCGCAAATATTTCGGGACGGACGGGATTCGGGGCCGCGCCAACGGACTGATCACGCCGGAGCTCGCGCTCAAGGTCGGCCAGGCCGCAGGCCTTGCGTTTCAGCGCGGTGACCATCGCCACCGGGTCGTGATCGGCAAGGACACGCGTCTGTCCGGCTACATGATCGAATATGCGATGGTCGCGGGCTTCACTTCGGTCGGCATGGACGTGCTGCTGGTCGGTCCGATGCCGACGCCGGCGGTGGCGATGCTGACCAAGTCGATGCGCGCCGATCTCGGCGTGATGATCTCGGCCTCGCACAACCTGTTCGAGGACAACGGCATCAAGCTGTTCGGCCCGCAGGGCTTCAAGCTGTCCGACGACGTCGAGAAGCAGATCGAGCAGCTGCTCGACGAATCCCTCGACAAGCGGCTCGCACAGAGCGCGAGCCTCGGCCGCGCCCGCCGTATCGACGGCGTGCACGACCGCTACATCGAATTCGCGAAGCGCACGCTGCCGCGCGATCTCTCGCTCGACGGCCTGCGCGTCGTGGTCGATTGCGCCAACGGCGCCGCCTACAAGGTGGTGCCGGAAGCGCTGTGGGAATTGGGCGCCGACGTCGTGCCGATCGGCGTCGAGCCCGACGGTTTCAACATCAACAAGGAATGCGGCTCGACCTCGCCGGAAACGCTGTCGAAGAAGGTGCGCGAGATGCGCGCCGACATCGGTATCGCGCTCGACGGCGACGCCGATCGCGTCATCCTGGTCGACGAGCGCGGCCACACCGTCGACGGCGACCAGCTGCTCGCGGTGATCGCGCAGAGCTGGAAGGAAGACGGCCGGCTGTCGCGGCCGGGCATCGTCGCCACCGTGATGTCCAATCTCGGCCTCGAACGCTTCCTCAAGGGGCATGGGCTCGATCTCGTGCGCACGCCGGTCGGCGACCGCTACGTGCTCGAGCAGATGCTGAACGGCGGCTACAATCTCGGCGGCGAGCAGTCCGGCCACATCATCCTGTCCGACTATGCCACCACCGGCGACGGCTTCGTTGCGGCGCTCCAGGTGCTGGCCGTGGTGCAGAGGCTGCGCCGGCCGGTGTCGGAGGTCTGCCACCGTTTCGACCCGCTGCCGCAGATCCTGAAGAACGTCCGCTACAAGAGCGGCAAGCCGCTCGAGGATTCCGACGTCAAATCGGCGATCTCCGACGGCGAGAAGCGGCTCAACGGCCACGGTCGCCTTCTGATCCGCTCGTCCGGCACCGAGCCCGTGATCCGCGTCATGGGCGAGGGCGAGGACCGCCTGCTGGTCGAGGACGTTGTCGACACCATCGTCTCCGCGCTCGGACAGGCCGCGGCCTGAGGTCTTCCTTACCCTCCCCTGAGGGGGAGGGTCGATCGCGCGAAGCGCGAGCGGGGTGGGGTGATCTCTCCACGCGGGCACTGTTCGACGCGGAGAGACTGTCACCCCACCCCGTCTCACATTTTCGCTGCGTTCAATGTGAGCCGACCCACGGGCGAGCTACGCTCGTCCCGGACCTCTCCAGGGGAGGGTAAGCGACGAGAGCACCCGTGCATTCCAGCCATTTGCAATTGGCGGTGGTTCCACCTTTGCTTGCATCGTAATGAGCGAGTGCGGCGGTTCGCCGCGCCGGGATGCTCCATTGAACAAGCCTGTCGTCGTCTCCGAGGAAACGCTGACCGAGCCGGTCGTCGTCAGCGACGTGGCGCCCGCCGCCCGGGCTGCCGCGGGGCCGGCCTATGTCGTGCTCGCCGGCATCAGCTTCTCGCACTTCCTCAACGACACCATGCAGTCGCTGATCGCCTCGGTGTATCCGATCCTGAAGGACACCTACGCGCTCGACTTCGCGCAGATCGGCATGATCACGCTGGCCTTCCAGTTCACGGCCTCGCTGCTCCAGCCGGTGGTCGGGCATTACACCGACAAGAAGGCGCAGCCCTATTCGCTCGCGATCGGCATGGCCTCGACCTTCTTCGGCCTGCTGCTGCTCAGCGCCGCACACCAATATCTCGTCATCCTCGTCGCCGCCGCGCTGGTCGGCCTCGGCTCGGCGGTGTTTCACCCGGAGTCGGCGCGCATCGCGCGGCTCGCCTCCGGCGGCCGCTATGGGTTCGCGCAATCGGTATTCCAGCTCGGCGGCAGCTTCGGCACGTCGATGGGGCCGGTGCTGGCGGCGCTGATCGTGGTGCCGTTCGGGCAGGGCAGCATCGCCTGGTTCTCCTCGATCGCGTTCCTCGCGATCCTCATCCTCTGGCGCATCGGCCGCTGGTACGAGCCGCAGATCAAGGCGAAGAAGACGGCGACGGTTCAGGCCCATCCCGACGCGCCGAGCTCGCGCCGTGTCGCGGTCGCGCTTGCCGTGCTGGTGGCGCTGTTGTTCTCGAAGCAGCTCTACGTCTCGAGCCTGTCGAGCTACTACATCTTCTACCTGATCGATCGCTTCGCCGTGTCGACGCAGGCGGCGCAGATCTATCTCTTCATCTTCCTTGCCGCGAATGCGGTCGGCGCGTTCTTCGGCGGTCCGCTGGGCGATCGCTTCGGCCGCAAGATCGTGATCTGGATCTCGATCCTCGGGGCGCTGCCGTTCACGCTGGCGCTGCCCTATGCCGGGCTCTATGCGAGCGCGGTGCTGTCGGTGATCATCGGCCTGATCATCTCCTCGACGACGTCGTCGATCATCGTGTTCGCGCAGGAGCTGGTGCCGCACCGCTTCGGCATGATCTCGGGCGTGTTCTTCGGCGTCGCTTTCGGCATCGGCGGTCTGGGCGCCGCCGTGCTCGGCAAGCTCGCCGATCACACCTCGATCGAGTTCGTCTACCAGGTCTGTGCCTGGCTGCCGGCGATCGGCCTGCTTGCGGTGTTCCTGCCCAAGCTGCCGCAGCACCTGCGTTAACAAATCCTGTCTCGCTGCATTGCGGCTTCATCAATCGTTAGCAATTGGGGCGCCGGGGCGCCGCATTTTTGCAACGCTTCCGCTGCATGCGCGCGAGTGGTGAGAAAAAATCAACCTTAAAAATTAGGGTTAAGTGGCGCTTAAACATTTGGTGCCATCGTCCGCCCGTGAGTTTCCAGAACGTGGGGCGCCAACATTTTGCCTCACCGGCCATAAGGACGAAGCCAATGCGTAGCGTTAAGTCTCTCCTTGCCGCGGGTGCGGCGACCCTGATCTCGTCGATGGCGTTCGCCGCCGATATGCCGATCGCCGCTCCGCCTCCGATGTACGCGCCGCCGGCTCCGCCCGCCGACTTCGGCGGCTGGTATCTCCGCGGCGACATCGGCATGACCAACCAGAGCGCCAAGCGGATCGACAGCGCGACCGCGCAGACGTTCCCGACCCAGACCGTGGGCCTCGGCTTCGATAGCTCGCCGCTGTTCGACCTCGGCGTCGGCTATCGCTTCAACAACTGGTTCCGCGCCGACGTGATCGGCCAGTATCGCGGCAGGGCCAATCTGCACGGTGCGGACAACGTCATCGCACCCGGCTTCGTCGGGTCCGACAGCTACTCCGGCAGCAAGTCGGAGTGGGTCGTCATGGCGAATGCCTATGTCGATCTCGGCACCTGGTGGTGCATCACCCCGTTCATCGGTGCTGGTGTCGGCGGCTCCTACAACAAGCTCAGTGGATTCCGTGACGACGGCATTCAGATCGCTGGCGGCGTGCCCTCCAGCAGCGCAACCTACTTTGCCGACAACGGTAAGTGGAACTTCGCCTGGGCCGCCCACGCCGGTCTAGCCTACAAGGTCAGCCCCGGCTTCACTGTCGAACTCGCCTACAGCTACATGGATCTCGGCGACGCCAATCCCGGCAACTTCCGCGCCTACGACAACAGCATCTCGGGTCCGTCGACGATCAAGATCAAGGACATCACCTCGCATGACGTGAAGCTCGGCGTGCGTTGGGATCTGAGCAGCCCGCCGGCCTACATGCCGCCGCTCGTCACCAAGGGCTGATCGTCAGCTCCATCGCTTAACGTCTCTTAACGGCGCGGGATCATCCCGCGCCGTTTTGCTTTGCATATTTTTCATGGCCAGTGGCGACGAAAACATCAGACGCAACCATTGGTTAAGGTTAACAGGCGATGATCATCGCAACAGTTCGAGTCCGATGGAGCGTTGTGATGCGTAGGCTGATGTTGGCGGCGGCGATGTTGGGGACGGTGTCTGCCGCGCATGCGGCCGACATGCCGGATCTGCCCGTGCTGCGCGGCGGCTTCACCGACGGCCTGTCGAAGACGACGCGCAACTGGGACGGCTTCTATGCCGGCGGCAGCTTCGGCTACTCCTCGGCGTCAACCGACTTCAGCCAAAGCGTCGTCGGCCTCACCAATTTCATCTTCCGCGACAGCGTGCTGCAAGGGCCGACATCGTCGTGGTCGCTCCTCAACAAGACCACGACGCAAGGCGCGAATTTCGGCGGCTTCGTCGGCCGCAACTGGCAATGGTACGATGCCGTTCTCGGTCTCGAGGGCACCTACACCTATTTCAACAAGATTGCCTCGCAGTCGTCCGGCTCCAATTCGCTCGACATCGTCAACCCGCCTGGTGACGTCCCGCCCACCGGCGTGACCAACCACTATCTCACGACATTGACCGGCACCGCCGCGGCGACGGTCAAGGACATGGTCACGCTCCGCGGGCGCGTGGGTTGGGACGGTGGCGATTTCATGCCTTACGCGTTCGCCGGCGCGGCCGTCGGCCGCATGGACGTCTCCCGCACCGTGTCGAGCGATGTGAAGCTGCGTCAGGATGCGACCGTGCAGGACGCATTCGGTAACGTCATCACCATCATCGGAACACCGCAGCCGGTTCCGGCGCAGTCGCAGACGCAGACCCAGCACAGGACCAACAATTTCGTGGTCGGCTGGGTCGCCGGTCTCGGACTGGAATACTGCCTGTGGGAAGGATTGTTCGCACGGGTGGAATATGAATACGTGAAGTTCTCTCCCGTCATGAACACGTCGGTGACGCTGAACAATGCGCGCGTCGGGCTCGGTTACAAGTTCTGACGCTGCTTCGCCGCGCCACGGTTGACAGGTTCCCTCCGTCCTGATGCTCTGTCGCTCCAAAACGGGGCGACGGCGATGAAGATCTACGGCGACACGAATTCCGGCAATTGTCTCAAGGTGAAGTGGGTCTGCGACAAGCTCGCGCTGCCTTACCAATGGATCGAGATCGACACCCGCAAGGGCGAGACGCGCACGCCGCAATTCCTGAAGATGAACGGCGCCGGCCAGGTGCCCACCGTCGCGTTCGACGACGGCCGCACGCTGGCACAGTCCAATGCCATCATCCGCTATCTCGCCCGCGACAGCGCGCTCGTTCCGCGCGATGCCTTCACTGCGGCCAAGATGGACGAATGGCTGTTCTGGGAGCAGTACAGTCACGAGCCCTATATCGCGGTGTGCCGCTTCCAGCTGGTGTATCTCGGCAAGGACGCATCCGAGCTCGACCCTGACAAGGTCAAGCGCGGCTATGCGGCACTCGACCGCATGGAGCAGCATCTTGCGGCAAGCCGCTTCTTCGCCGGCGAGGAAGTTTCGCTCGCCGACGTCTCGCTGCTCGCCTATACCCGCCTCGCGCATGAAGGTGGCTTCGATCTCGGCCGCCATGCTGCCATCCGCCGCTGGATCGGCGAGGCCGAAGCCTGGCTCGGCCTTCCACCGGCGCGCTGAGAGCCACGCTGATTCTTGGAGTTTCCCGCATGAACGAGAAATCCGTCTCCATCCGTCCCGCGTGCCGCGAGGACGTTGCGGCGATCGTCGCCATGCTTGCCGACGATCATCTCGGGCGCGCCCGCGAGCGCGTGGAGGATCCCTTGCCTGAGACCTATTACCAGGCGTTCGAGCGGGTCGCGCGCGATCAAAATCTCACGCTCGTGGTGGCAGAGAGCGAGGGCAGGGTGGTCGGCTGCCTGCAACTCGCGATCTTGCCGGGCATCAGCACGCAAGGCGGCATCCGCGGTCTGCTCGAAGATGTCCGCGTTGCTTCCGATTGTCGCAGCCGCGGCATCGGCGAGCAGCTGGTGCAATGGGCGGTCGCGGAAGCGAAAGCGCGCGGCTGCAATCTGGTCGAACTGCTGACGCATCAGACGCGAACAGATGCGCAGCGCTTCTACAAGCGGCTCGGCTTCGCTGCGAGTCACGTCGGCATGACTGTCCGCTTTTGATGCAGCTCGCCGCGAGCGTTGCGCGATCAGCTAATTCGGATCGCGCATTCGTTCATATTAAGAGCCGGTAAACTACCCAGCCGTCGTTCACGTTGAGCCGGGAACGAACGGTGCTACGGCAGCGTCAGACACCGGGCTCGGTCGGTTCGGGGATTTCGATGACAAGCTATTCCATGATCAAGGTCGGCAACGACTACGTTGTGCAGGCCAATGACAAATGCATTTTGAAAGTCGGCAGCCGCCGTCGTGCCGCGCAATTGATCAGCGATGCCACGGACTTGCTGAACGCGCTTGCCGTGGTCGAATCCCCCAAGATTGCGCCGGAAGCGCCTTCACTCCAGCGTGAGACGCCGGAACTTCCTTGACGACTCTTCCCGTTTCCCGTATCAGCCGCGGCGGGACACCTCCCCCCAACGGGAGGCTTACTATCTGGAAGGGTAGATCATGACTGTAGCGAAGCCCGCTTCGCGGCCGAACGTGCCGCATTTCTCCTCCGGCCCCTGCGCCAAGCGCCCCGGCTGGAACGCCCAAAATCTCAAGGACGCAGCGCTCGGCCGTTCGCATCGTGCGAAGGTCGGCAAGACCAAGCTCAAGCTCGCGATCGATCTGACGCGCGAAGTGCTTGAAGTGCCCGCCGATTATCGCATCGGCATCGTGCCGGCGTCGGACACCGGCGCGGTCGAGATGGCGCTGTGGTCGCTGCTCGGTGCGCGGCCCGTCACCACGCTCGCCTGGGAATCCTTCGGCGAGGGCTGGGTCAGCGACATCGTCAAGGAATTGAAGCTCAAGGACGTCACCAAGCTCAACGCTGCCTACGGTGAAATCCCCGATCTCTCGAAGGTCGATCCCAACAGCGACGTCGTCTTCACCTGGAACGGCACCACGTCAGGCGTACGCGTGCCGAACGCCGACTGGATCAGCGCGACTCGCGAAGGCCTGACCATCTGCGACGCGACGTCTGCCGCGTTCGCGCAGCCGCTCGACTGGGCCAAGCTCGACGTCGTCACCTTCTCCTGGCAGAAGGCGCTCGGCGGTGAAGCCGCGCACGGCATGCTGATCCTGTCGCCCCGCGCGGTGGAGCGGCTCGAGACCTACAAGCCGGCCTGGCCGCTGCCGAAGATCTTCCGCATGACCAAGGGCGGCAAGATCAACGAAGGCATCTTCGTCGGCGAGACCATCAACACGCCGTCGATGCTGTGCGTCGAGGATTATCTCGATGCGCTGAACTGGGCCAAGTCGATCGGCGGCCTGAAGGCGCTGATCGCGCGCGCCGACGCCAACACCAAGGTGCTGGCCGACTGGAAGGCGAAGACGCCCTGGATCGACTTCCTGGCCAAGGACGCCGCGATCCGCTCCAACACCTCGGTGTGCCTGAAGTTCACCGATCCCGCGATCACCTCGCTCTCCGAGGACGCGCAGGCCGACTTCTCCAAGAAGCTGGTCGCGCTGGTCGAGAAGGAAGGCGCGGGCTACGACTTCGCCTACTACCGCGATGCGCCGGCCGGCCTGCGCATCTGGTGCGGCGCCACCGTCGAGGCGAAGGACGTCGAGCTGCTCACACAGTGGATCGACTGGGCCTTCGCCGAGACCAAGGCGCAGCTCGCCAAGGCGGCGTAGGTTTTCGTTCTTCGCCTCTCCCCGTTCTTACGGGGAGAGGCCGGGTCGCGCAGCGATCCGGGTGAGGGGCTCTCTCCACGAGCACTTCGCCTGTGGCTGCCCCTCACCCCAACCCTCTCCCCGTAAGAACGGGGAGAGGGAGAGCAAAAAGCTTCTGAGTCACTCACGCATTTCCGGCCTTCGGGCCGATCCTCCCTTAGGGACGGTGAAGGACAAATCCCATGACCAAACCCAAAGTTCTCATTTCCGACGCGCTCTCGCCCGCTGCCGTGCAGATCTTCAAAGACCGCGGCGTCGAGGTCGACTTCCAGCCCAACCTCGGCAAGGACAAGGACAAGCTCGCCGAGATCATCGGCAATTACGACGGTCTTGCGATCCGCTCCGCGACCAAGGCGACCGCAAAAATCCTCGAGAAGGCGACCAACCTCAAGGTGATCGGCCGCGCCGGCATCGGCGTCGACAATGTCGAGATTCCCGCCGCCACGGCCAAGGGCATCATCGTGATGAACACGCCGTTCGGCAATTCGATCACGACCGCCGAGCATGCCATCACGCTGATGCTGGCGCTCGCCCGCGAGATCCCGCAGGCCGACGCTTCGACCCAGGCCGGCAAGTGGGAGAAGAACCGCTTCATGGGCGTCGAGATCACCGGCAAGGTGCTCGGCGTCGTCGGCTGCGGCAACATCGGCTCGATCGTCGCCGACCGCGCGCTCGGCCTCCGCATGAAGGTCGTCGCCTTCGATCCGTTCCTGTCGCCGGAGCGCGCCAAGGACATCGGTGTCGAGAAGGTCGAGCTCGACGATCTCCTGAAGCGCGCCGATTTCATCACGCTGCACACCCCGCTCACCGAGAAGACCAAGAACATCATCGACGCATCCGCGATCGCCAAGATGAAGAAGGGCGTGCGCCTGATCAACTGCGCCCGCGGCGGCCTCGTCGACGAGCAGGCGGTGGTCGATGCGCTGAATTCCAAGCACATTGCAGGCGCAGCCTTCGACGTCTTCGTCGAGGAGCCGGCGAACGCGAACGTGCTGTTCGGCCATCCCAACGTGATCTGCACGCCGCATCTCGGCGCCTCCACCACGGAAGCGCAGGAGAACGTCGCGCTCCAGGTCGCCGAGCAGATGTCGGATTACCTGCTCACCGGTGCGATCTCGAACGCCGTCAACTTCCCCTCGATCACGGCGGAAGAGGCGCCGAAGCTGAAGCCGTTCATCTCGCTTGCCGAGAAGCTCGGCTCGTTCGCCGGCCAGCTCACCGAGAGCGGCATCCTCAAGGTGCAGATCACCTATGAGGGCCACGTCGCCGAGATGAAGATCAAGGCGATCACCTCGGCCGTGCTGTCGGGCCTGCTGCGGCCGATGCTGGGCGAGGTCAACGTGGTGTCCGCCCCCGTCGTCGCCAAGGAGCGCGGCATGGTGGTGGACGAGATCGTGCGCGCCGCCCAGAGCGACTATGAGAGCCTGATTACCGTCACGGTGGCGACGGAGCGCCAGGAGCGCTCGGTCTCCGGCACCGTCTATCATGACGGCAAGCCGCGCCTCGTCGACGTCAAGGGCATCCGCGTCGACGCGGAGTTCGGCAAGTCGATGATCTACGTGACCAACGAGGACAAGCCGGGCTTCATCGGCAAGTTCGCGAGCCTCTTGGGTGACGCCAAGATCAACATCGCGACCTTCCATCTCGGCCGCGTCGCGCCCGGCGCCGATGCCATCGCGCTGATCGAGGTCGACGGCGTCGTGCCGCCGGAACTGCTTGCCAAGGTGCAGGCCCTGCCGCAGGTCAGGCAGGTCAAGGCACTGACGTTCTGAGGCGCTCGCGCGCCACGGAATGACGGCCATCATATATTCCGACCTGCGGAACAATCACGCCGCCCTCCCGAGAGGGCGGCGTTTTTGTTGATGCTGCGACCCGCTTTATTTCTCCCAAGCCAGTCGAACTTTGTGTACCAATGGCGCCCAAGAACGCCGCGTACCAACGCCTCCGTTCAAAATCGTTCGAAAAGGGAGAAGACAATGCGTGAAGCCGTCATCGTTTCCTATGCACGCACGGGCCTCGCCAAGTCCGGCCGCGGCGGGTTCAACATCACGCCGCCGATGTCGCTCGCGGCCCACGCCATCCAGCACGCTGTGAGCCGCGCCGGCGTCGAGAAGGACTATGTCGAGGACTGCTATCTCGGCAATTGCGCCCATGGCGCGCCGAACATCGGCCGTCAGGCCGCGCTGCTCGCGGGCCTGCCGACGACCACGGCCGGCGTCTCCGTGAACCGCTTCTGCTCCTCGGGCCTGCAGACCATCGCGATGGCCGCCAACTCGATCCGCTCCGACGGCGCCGACTGCATCGTTGCCGGCGGCGTCGAGAGCATCTCGATCCCGGGCGGCGGCTCGCCGAAGGAATCGATCGATCCTGAGCTGCTCAAGGTCGCGCCCGATATCTTCATGGCGATGATCGACACCGCCGACATCGTCGCCGAGCGCTACAAGCTCAGCCGCGAATACCAGGACGAGTTCTCGCTGGAATCGCAGCGCCGCATGGCGGCGGCCCAGCAGGCGAACAAGTTCAAGGACGAGATCGTCCCGATGAAGACCAGGATGAAGGTCGTCGACAAGGCGACCAAGGCCGAGAGCATCGTCGACTACGTCGTCGATCGCGACGAGTGCAATCGCCCTGAAACCACGCTGGAAGGATTGGCAAAACTCGAGCCGGTGAAGGGCCCCGGTAAGTTCGTCACCGCCGGCAATGCCAGCCAGCTCTCGGACGGTGCCGCCGCGGTGGTGCTGATGGAAGCCAAGGATGCCGAGAAGCGCGGCCTCAAGCCGCTCGGCCGGTTCGTCGCCTGGGCGACGGCCGGCTGCGAGCCCGACGAGATGGGCATCGGCCCGGTGTTCGCGATCCCGAAGCTGCTGAAGCGCACCGGCCTGAAGATCGACGACATCGATATCTGGGAGCTCAACGAGGCCTTCGCCAGCCAGTGCCTCTACTCGCGCGACAAGCTCGGCATCGATCCCGCCAAGTACAACGTCAATGGCGGCTCGATCGCGATCGGTCATCCCTTCGGCATGACCGGCGCGCGTCTCACCGGCCACATCCTCCAGGAAGGTGCGCGCCGCAAGGCCAAGTGGGGCGTCGTGACCATGTGCATCGGCGGCGGCCAGGGTGGCGCCGGCCTGTTCGAGATCTACAGCTGAGATAAGGCACGATGAATACGAAAGGGCACGGCGTTAGCCGTGCCCTTTTTATTTGTGCGCTTTACGAAAGCCTCCGCAACGTCAGGGTCGGGCTTGTCCCGACCATCCACGCCTGGCTACCTGGCACGAAGAACGTGGATGCCCGGGACAGGCCCGGGCATGACGGCCTCAGCTGTTAGCGCGCCGTGCCCTCACGCCTTCACCACCACCGGTGCGAACACCACCTCGATCAGCGTGCCGGAATTGCCCGCGCTCTTGATGTTGAACCGGGCGCGGTTGGCTTCGACCAGGGCCTTGGTCAATGACAGGCTCAGCGCCGAACTGTCCGCGGCATCGCCGGGCGGTGGCGTGCGGAACGGCTCCATCGCGGCGGCGACCTCGCGCTCGCTCAGGCCGTGGCCGGTGTCGCGGATGCGCAGGGCAATCTCGCCGCGGTCGGTGAGCGCGGTGGAGACGATGACCTGGCCGCCGGCGCTGGCGAGCCTGATCGAGTTCGAGATCAGGTTCATGGTGATCTGCCGCATCGCGCGCGCGTCCACGCTCACCTGCGGCAACGCATGCCCGAGCGAGGTGCGGATGATGATGCGCTCGCGATTGGCCTGCGGCTGCATCACCGTGACGCAGGCTTCGACGAGATCGTTGAGGTTGAGGTTGGCGAAACTGAGATCGAGCTTGCCGGTCTCGATCCGCGACAGCTCCAGCAGATCGTCGATGATGGTGATGACGCGCTCGCCGGAGGCGCGGATGTCCTTCATGTATTCGCCGTAGCGCTCGTTGCCGAGCGTGCCGAAGCGTTCGGAGATCATCACCTCGGCGAAGCCGATGATGGCGTTGAGCGGCGTGCGGATCTCGTGGCTGATCCGCGCCAGCATGTCGGCCTTGGCATTCGCCGCGCCGTCGGCGAGACGGCGGGCGTTCTTGAGCTCGCTCTCGCCCTTCTTGCTCTGCGAGAGGTCGCGGAACACGGCGAAGAAGTTCGGGCCGTCGGGCCTGGTGCGGCCCATGATCATGGCGAGCGGAATGACGCCGCCCTTCTTCTCGCGTCCCAGCACCTCGCGGCCGTGGTCGAGCAGGCTCGCGATGTCCTGGCTCTTGAGGCTTTCGAGATAGTCGGCCACGATTTGCTGGCTCTCCGGCGCGAACAGCGTCACCAGGTTCCGCTGCATCAGCGCCTCGCCGTCATAGCCGAACAGCGCTTCGGCGCTGCGATTGCAGGCGTGGATGTTGCCTTCGGCATCGAACATGACGATGCCCTCGGCGGTGGTGTCGAGGATCGCGGCGAGATCCTCGGCGTCGGCATCGCCGGCCTCGGGCTCGGGCGCATAGGGGAAGGATTCCGCGACGACGGGTTCGACGACGACAGGCGGCGCGACGGCAGGCGCAGCAATGACGGGCGCCGCTTGCGGCAGCGCGCAGATCAGCGCATGCGCGCTCGCGCCGTCCCAGTCGATCGTGTGCAGATGCGCTTCGGTGGTCGGAAGCGGCTCTTGGCCGTTGGCGAGCGTCGCGCTGATCGTCACCGGCGTGCCGGCTTGCGACGTGCTGCTGGCCGACGACACGCCCGGTTCGACATAGAGCGCATCGAGCCCGCCGGCATCCTCCAACGCGCCCAGGCTGGAATGGCCCATGCGCGCGAGGAAGGCGGGGTTGGCGTAGAGCAGCCGGTCGAGCCGGTAGATCAAAATGCCCGTCGGCAGCAAATCGAGCAGCGCGCGGTCGCGCACGCTGTGGCCCTGCGCGGGCGGCGCGGGTTCGGTCAGCCATTCGGCCGGCGCGTGCGGCGCCTCGGGCTCCGGCATCGGAGGCTCGGGCGCACTCTCTGCGGCCGGCGGTTCGGACGTGCCGGCTGCGATCGTTTCGCGTTCGCGTTCGAGGCGCTCGGACAATTGCCGGGCGAGCTCGTTGAACGCGCTGTTCTCGACCGGAGAGAGCGTCGGCGATCTCTGATCACTGGGTGATCTGACATCGCCGGGCGGGCGGAACGGCACGACATTGGGAGGCGTTTCCACTGGCGTTTCCGGATCGGTTGGGTGTGAATTCGCGTTGGCTACGGGTTCGGGCAGTTCGGGTTCAGGTGTCGGCTCGGGCTCAGGCTCGGGTACGGGCGGCTCGCTCGGCGGAGGCGGCGCCTCCGCCACGGGCTCCGGCTCGGGATCGGCGACGTCGGCGGAGAGGCCGTGCTGTGCGCGCGGCACAGCGAACAGCTCAAAGCGCCGGAGCGCATCGAGCCGGTTCAGTCCGTCGAGATCGCGGCAGACGCCAAAGCCCCTGAAGCCCGCGAAATTGCGCTCGCGGTCGTAGACGGGCAGGCCTGCGAGTTCGACCGGCAGATGCTCGCCGCCATCGGCCGGCCAGTTCACGGTGATCCCGGCCCAGGTGTCGTGGCTTGCAAGCGCCTGCGCGACGCGGCCATCAGGGTCGAGCGCAAACTCGTCGGCGATCTCGCGCCAGGGGCGGCCGAAGCCGGCGGCGGTGTGCGCGCCGATCAGGTGGATGAACTCGTCCGAGCCGAGCACAAAGCGCCCCTCCTTATCCACCTGCCACAGGAAGCGCAGCGGATGTTGACGCGGTGCGGACGGCTCCGCTGATTGCGGTTCGACCATGTGCGAGGTGATCGGCGCGGCCTGCGGCGACACAATGGCCTCTCGCGGGTTTTCAACCGGAGTTTTGGGCGCGGCGTCGCCGATCGTTTCCTGGACAGGCGCTTCGGCCGCCTCCGGGATCGTTACGACCATCGCGTCGCTCGCGGCGTGCGCGTCCGCGATCGTCTCTGATGGCGGGAGGGCCTCTGTCGCAGCCGGCGTTTCGACCGGCTCGGCGAAGGCGTCGAACAGCGCGATTCCGGATGCAGCCTCGCTCGGCCGCGCAGGCTGCGCGTAATCAGGCGCTGCGGCCGGAGGGACCGGCGGAGCGTCGGGCGCGGGTTGAGCGGCTTGTTCGCGCGCGATGGTCTCGTCGACAGCGGGCGCCGCCTGCCGGGCGGCCGGCTCGATCAGCGCGACCAGGCCGACATCGGCGCCGACGCCGACCCGTTGCAGCACCATCTGGCCGATGCCGATCGGCGTCTCGGCGCGGCCTTTCGCCAGCGCATCGCTGCGGGCCTGGTCGAGGCCGGCATCGCCGAGATCGCGAAAGCCGAGCAGGGAGCGGGCGGCTTCGCTGGCGCCGACGAACAGGCCGTCGGGCGCGAACGCCGCCATCGGCACCCTGGCGCCCTCGACGAGACGATGCAGGCGCTCGACCAGCGGCATGGCGCGCTGCGTCGGATCCATCGCGGTGACGAGCACGCCGGAGCTTCCGTCGGCGAAGTCGAGGCGGGCGCAGGCACAGGTCATCAGCATGCCCAGGCGGGCGCCAAAGCCCTGCAGCCGCTCCAGCCTGATCGCCCCGTTCGGCGTCAGCCGGCGCGCGAGCCGGGCGACCTGGCGGCGATGGCTGTCCGCCGGGCCGAAGGTCCTGTCCGCGAGCGCTGTGGTATGGGCCGCGCCGAACAGTTTTGCGCCGACCGGGTTGGCCCAGAGCACGCGCGTGCCGTCGATCGACCAGAGCCAGGCGGGCAGCGGGGAGGTCGCGTGCACGGCCAGCCGGGGATCGCCCACGCCTCGCAACTGGAAATCCGAACTCGTCATCCGACCGGCTTCAAGTCTCGCTTGGTAGCATCAGGGTGCAAGGCTGCCGGAATGACAGCCTTAAGAAAGGGTTACTATCGCGCGCAGGCGCGGGCAGGTCCACGGCTCCGGTCTACACGGCCAAGCCTAAAGCCGCGATAACCTTAATGTAGCCGCCCCCGCAAGCCGCAGCCCGGCGGCATCCGCAGGATTCGCAGGCCAGCCGCGCGGCGATCGATGCGGCCAGGCCGAAGCAGGGAGATCTGGCCGAAAGAGCAGGCTGGCGCGGCATCACAGATGCCCATCCTCCCCTGGAGGGGGAGGATCGGTTCGCATGGAGCGAAGCGGCATGCGAGCCGAGGTGGGGTGACGGTCTCTCCGCAGATGCGGTGCCCGGGTGGAAAGATCACCCGCCCCGCTCGTGCTTCGCGCGATCGACCCCCGAGCGAGCTCCGCTCGTGTCGACCCCTCCATGGGAGGGCAAGAAAGCCGCCCAGCAGGCACCCAATTACCTCAACCCTGAGTTCCCCGGATCAGGAACCTCACCTTCACCGAGATTAATTTTCGCGGCGCAGCCCGGATCACGTTTGCGTTGCACAATGTTGACATCTTAGGCAGCAATAGTGATCGCGCTGGGTGAGCCAACTCATTCGTTCCGCGTTTCCAGTCTTCGTTCCCGCTGAATTTGAGGCCTAGGTTGGGGCCGGCGGGCGCGCCAGAAGGCTCACTCCGTTTTTTCATTAGCGTGAGGGACAACCATGACAGCTGCGACTGATCCGTTTTCTGCCTCGATCATTCCGTTCGAGGTCCCCGAGCAGATGCGTGCGTTCGCCGAAAAGGGCGTGTCGCAGGCCCGCGAGAGCTACGCCAAGTTCAAGGATGCGGCCGAGACCCACAACGGCACCGTCGAGGCCGTGTTCACCTGCGCCAACAAGGGCGCGAGCGAGTACACCGCCAAGCTGGTGGAGTTCATGAAGGCCAACACCAGCGCCCAGCTGGACTTCGCCCAGCAGCTGTTCGGCCTCAAGTCGCCGGCGGAAGCGCTGGAGCTGTGGACCGGCCACACCCGCACCCAGCTTGAGACCTTCCAGTCCCAGGCCAAGGAGCTGGTCGAACTCGCGCAGCGCGTCGCCGCCGAGACCGCCGAGCCGATCAAGGCCTCTGCCTCGAAGTTCTACAAGCCCGCCGCCTGATTGGCCGGCTGGTCTAAATTAAGAAACCCGGGCCTAGAGCCCGGGTTTTGCTTTGGAAATAACCTCGTCCGAAGCGCGATTCTCGGGTTTTGCGGCCTTGCCAAAAACGCCCGTTGCACCTAGTTTCCGCCCCGTCCAGCCCCCCTCGGTGACCGGCCTGTTAAAGGCGCCCCCGGGCGGCTCGCAAGGATGCAGTTGTAGCTCAGTTGGTTAGAGCGCCTGTCTGTGGAACAGGAGGTCGGTGGTTCGAGCCCACCCAACTGTACCAATATAGTCCCTTGGCCGGCTCTACATCGTAACTCAGTGTGGTTCTCGGCCGCGCCCAGTAGGTCGATTTGGCCTCTGGCTCCTTTCGCTACCTTTCCTTGCCAACCAGCCACCCATCAACCAGTATTGCGGTCCTCCTCAATCGAGAGGAAAAAGGCGATCATTCCAAGGTGGCACGACATTCGGCCGCTCTGAATTTGTTCTCTATGGCCTCAAGCCCCTCGATATCGAAGTAGGGCTTCGTATTGATGCAAGTTTACTTTAGCCACAGCTACCGCGACGTTGCGGTCAACGGGTACTTCATCGACAAGTTCGCGAGCGAGGATATTCCGTTACGAGCGGACCAAAAGACTGACATCTGGTGCGTCGCGAAACTTGAACGTTACCTCTCCGAGATGAGGGGCTTCATCTCGGTCATTCCCTGTCGTCCCACCGACGCGGACCTAGGTGGTTACTCACCTTACATCGGTAGGGAGTTGGACCTCGCCCGTCGCGCGCGCGTCCCTCGCCTGCTCTTCGTCGATGAACGGGTCCTTCGTCACCATCAACTCGAATTTCCTGAGGATGCCGTTTCATTCAAGGCTGATGAGCCGGCGGAGGCTGCAGGCCAACATGATGAGGCTATAAGAGCATTTAGGCTTGCGCTTGAAACCACAGTGCGACCTGAGCGGCAATTATCCAAAGAAGCAATTGTCGTGGCGGCGGGCACTGGGACGCTGAGGGACGCGGCTCGAGACGTAGTTGAGATACTCCGGCGACATAATTTCCGCGTTACGCCGTTGATCGGCAAGTTCAATGATCGAGGTCTTGATGACATCCGCCTTCTCGAAGCGATCTGGCGTTCGGAGCTTTGCATATTCCTACTTGGCGAGAGGTTATCCGACACTCACTTGGCGCTGGCACTTGCGCACGCCCATTGCATACCTTCGATTCGCTTGCAGCACTCTCCAACCGCGGATCAATGTGCACCGACCATTTCCGGTACGATTCACTGGCGGGATCGCGGAGAGATGCTGGTAGAGCTTGAGCGTCAGGTATCTAGCTATCGCGAGGGGCTCGTGCGGCCTGTCGAGATCGCCCAAGGATTAGGCGCAACCGATGCCGCTCGTGCCATTGGAACGATGCGCTGGCGCCATCGTCCTGAAAACCTCTGGGATGTCGACGACGGTGGGGCGATCTTGTCACATGTCCGTCCGGATCTAGCCTTCATCCAAGACGAGGTAAACCGCGCTCGCCGTGCATATGGAGCCTCATTTGCCAATGCGCGTGGGCGTGAGGCGATGATGCAAATCTGCCGGCACATATACGATGGAATCCGTCGCCACCGGTTTGGATTTGAACTCGAGCCAAAAGGTCCAGAACCCAGCGTTCAGATCGTGCGAAGTCCTTTGCAGATCGAGACTCACCGCACAGCAAACTGCTTAGACTTGGCATGCCTTTTCGCGAGTTTAATCGAGGCTGCTGGCCAAGCGCCAATCATCGTCATCGTGGACGGTGACGGCTTTGCGCATGCTTTGGTTGGGGCGCGTGGCTTCAGCGAGCCCGCATGGCGCAACTCCCAACTCGGGGATCTCCGCCGTGCGTTGAGCCTTGGAGATGCGTTGTTCTTTGAGCCGACAGGTGCAGTCGAGGCGGACGCTCCTGTGGCAGACGAACTTGAACAAGATCGTTGCGACAAGCTTCTCGACTTTGCAACGGCAAGGCTGGCGGCGGAGCGGACGATTAAGAGAGACGATATCCGCGTTCGGCACGTTGTGGACATTCTGTATCTTAGGCAACGGCAGAGTTAGAAAAATGGCGAGCCCCGTAAGGACGTACCAAACTGAAATGCATACGAATCTCGGGTTCTTCGCGACTTGGTTGCCGGGGGATCCGATTGATATCGGCGATGTAGGCACCATGGTCGACGGACGTTTCCGGCGGCTCTCGTCACTGGCCGAGATCGACGTGGTTTGCGAAGCAAGTGATCCAGGTCCTGCACAAAGCGTGCAATATACCTCGGCAAGAGGCACGAAGGTGGAAACCAAGGCGGCGGCAGACTTGGTAGGCGTTGCCAATGCCGAGGTCGCGATTAATTTCTCGACCGAAGGTGCATTCGTATTTCATGCAAGCGGTTTGCGAGCACGCCAACTCAAGAACTTGCCGGTCATAGAGAGGGGCGTTCTCAAGGCCTACGAGAAGGGCAAGTGGCAAAAGGATTGGTTCATCATAGACGCGGTTCAAGAATCAAGCTGCACCACGATCATTGTCTCTCAAGATACGGCGGCGAGCCTTGTGCTTACAGCGAAGCTTGCGGGGGGCTTAGCCGCGCTTTCTCTGGCTGATCCAAAGCTGGGCCTGCGCGTCTCCGCAAGCAGCGGCAAGTTACTGCACGTTGTCGGCGGGCGATCTCTCAAACCACTCTATTCTTGTCTGAGAGTTCAGAGTCGTCTTTTTGGACCCGCTTCGCTCAAGCCGGTCCTGGGAGGAACAGATCATTCGTCAGGATTTGAACGTGCGAGTCTAGGTGATCTCGTCGAACACTGAAGGTTAGCGTTCCGCTCATCCTTGTCGAAGGCTGGTGACCCCATGTCCTGTAGCAATGATATTTCGCGTCGCAGCAGAGGACTCCGGTCGAACGCAACGCCACCGCCGGCATCGCCAGCAGCTTGAGCGCGCCCATCACTGCGACGGGCCCTCGTCTTTGATCTCGAACCGGAAGAAACGCGCGGAGTGATCGGCTGCGTCAACATTTCTGGCTTGGTTTGCTCATCCTCCGCGATGTAGCCTGATTGCGCATTGCGATCTGCGTCGATGGCCGTTCTCATCCCAATGACCGCGGCCGCATCGCGTCTAGCCTTCTCGAGGAAATCCGAGCGCAACAATCGTTGGGGATCTCATGTCGAACTCCGATCTCGCGTTGTCGATTGCGCTCGGTGTCGGTCTTGCGGCCGCGACGGGCTTCCGGGTGTTCCTGCCGATGCTGGTTGCCAGCGTGGCCGCTTACTCGGGTTCGCTTCCTCTGGGCGACGGTTTCGCGTGGCTTGGAACACCTGCTGCAATGCTGATGCTCGGCGTGGCGGCGCTCCTGGAGATTGGTGCGTATTTCATTCCCGGCGTGGACAATTTGCTCGATGTCATCGCCGCGCCCGTCGCGGTGATCGCCGGAGCCATCGTCTCGGCGGCGACCATGGCAGACCTTCCGCCGATGATGAAATGGACGGCCGCCATCGTCGCGGGCGGCGGCGCAGCCGGCATCGTGCATGGCGTCACCGCGGCCCTGCGGGCCAAATCGACGGTCCTGACGGCTGGCCTCGGCAACTCGACCGTTGCGACCGCCGAACTGGGCGGTGCGCTCCTCGTATCGCTTCTTGCCCTGGCCGCGCCGGTTGCCGCCTTCGTGCTCGTCGCTCTGATGCTCTGGCTGGCGATACGTCTGATCCTGCGCTTGCGGAGGTCAGCTCCTCGCACGGATCAACCGGGATGACCGCGTGACCGCTCGGGCGGCTACCTCGCCCCAGCCACGATCACCACCACCACCGGCAACGTCACCGCCGCCAGCAGCGTCCCCAGCGCCACCGCGCCGCCGGTCGCTCGGCAATTCGTCGCCAAAAGGCCGCGATAGAGCGCATAGTCGCCTTTACCGAAGAACGTGCGTGCCCGGCCATTGCCGCGCTGCGTGATTTGTTGTCCCGCACACCTTCGGCACTCAATTCAATGGACTGTCACCGTCATTCTGAATTGTGGAGATTTGCCCATGAAGGAGTTCATCAAGACCACCATCCTTGGTGGGATAGTCTTCTTGCTGCCGGCGGCTTTGATCGTGGCTGTTTTGAGTCACGCCATGCGAATTGCCGTCAAGGTGGCCCAGCCGATTTCTCATGAGTTCGAGCTCGACAAGATCGGGAAAGTCGCCGGGATCGGCATCGTCACGCTTGTGGCAGTCTTGCTCCTGATCGTCGTTTCCTTCGGCGCCGGTGTCGTGGCACGAACCAGGGTGGGAAAGCGGATAAGCGGATGGTTCGAAAAATCCCTGCTGGGCGGCATGCCTCAGTACCAGATGGTCAAGAGCATGGCCGAGGGCTTGACTCAAATCGAGAGCGCGCAGCTAAAACCTGTTCTTGTCAGTGTTGACGATGGCGCCTGGCAACTCGGATATTCGCTGGAGCAGCTCGATGCAGGAAATCTTGCCGTTTTCATGCCGCAAGCGCCCACACCGATGTCCGGTAACGTGATGTATTACCCGGCAGATCGGGTTCGTCCGCTGGACATCACGATGCTGCAGGCAACCTCACTTGTGAAACATATTGGTGTCGGTTCCGGCGAGGTCCTCCGTGGCGTGAAGCTGGCGTGAAAGTCCGACATGGACCGCACTACCTCACCCCCGCCACGATCACCACCACCACCGGCAACGTCACCGCCGCCAGCAGCGTCCCCAGCGCCACCGCACCCGACACCGGGTTCACCAGCCGCTGATACTGCGCCGCGAAGATGTAGGCGTTGGCGCCGGTCGGCATTGCCGCGAACAGCACGATGACGCCGGCTGCGACCGGAGGCAGACCGAGCAGCTTGGCCAGCACGAACGCGGCCGCCGGCATCGCCAGCAGCTTGAGCGCGCTCATCGCGGCGACGCTCAGCATCTCGCCTTTAACCTCGAACCGAAACAGATTGATGCCGAGCGCAATCAGCGCCGCCGGCGAGCCCGCCTGCGCGAGCAGCTCGATCGTTCTGTCGACCACGGGGTTGAGGCCGAGTCCCGTAAAACGCCAGACCACGCCAAAGCCGATCGCCAGCATCAGCGGGTTGCGCGCGAGATCCGCGAGCACGGGGCGGATGACCGACAGGACCGAGCCTGTCCGCTTGCGGCTGACCAGCTCCATCTGCAGGATGCCGCAGAGCCAGAGCAGCGGCGTGTTCACCGACAGGATCAGCGACATCGGGCCCGCGGCCTCGTTGCCGAGCGCCGAGAGCACGAGCGGAATGCCGAGCATCACGATGTTGCCGTAGACCGAGCCGATCGCGAACACGACGCCGTCCTCGCGGTCCTCGCGCCGTTCGCGCAAGCATGCCGAGATCGCCAGCGCCGCGATCCAGGTGACGGCGAGCGCGCCGTAATAGGCGCCCCACATCCGGTAGGGGCTGACATCGGGGAATTCCGACACGACGATGGTGCGGAACAGCAGGGCAGGGATCGCGATGCTGAAGGCGAATTCGGAGATGCCCTTGTGCGCGGTCTCGGAGACGAAGCGAAACAGCACCGACGCATAGCCGGCCGCGATCAGGGCAAACACCGGCGCGACGATCAACACGGTGGCCATGCAGTCCTCACCTCAAGGGGGAAGCTGACCACCCCACGCTTTTTTCGATGATGGCATTATGCCCCTGTTTTGCCCGACGTGTCAAAGCGACTTCGAAAAATCCGTAGAGGTGGGTTTTACGAGGGATATCAAGACCCGGCCTACTGTGCATGGGGTTGTTTTCGCATTTTTTGTTGGAAGGGGCGGTAGGAGGCTCGGGTTGAGGGCCGGTCTGGCCAGTATCGACAAAGGGGAGAGCGGTGTAGCGCGGAGCCCTTCCCCGACCCACAACTGTCATTCCCCCGCGACCCGGCTACGCCAAGGCTTCGCCGGGGTTGAGGTTCAGGGGCGCCGGAGCTTTAGCGTAGGCGGCAAGCGGGGATCCAGTACGCCGCGGCCTCTCGTGGAACGTTTGGCGTCTCTGGAATACTGGGCCGCCCGGTCAAGCCGGGCGACGACACCTGAGAGTGTAGCCGGCAGCCGGGCCCCCCGCCTGTTGCCGAGACCGCACACGTCTGAGCTTTCGCTTCAGGCCTCGTTGCCAACGAACGGCCGTTCACCCACTATTCCCTCCAACTCGACATTTGGGGGGATCGATGCCCGCGTTCCGTTTCAAAAAATCCTTGGCTGCTGCGATCTCGGGCATTGCGCTCGCCGTCCTGGTCCATCCCGGTGCCGGCTTCGCCTACACGCAGGAGGAGCAGCAGGCCTGCTCGCCGGACGCGATGCGGCTGTGCGGCGAGTTCGTTCCGAACGTCGATGCCATCACCGCCTGCATGATCCAGAAGAAGGCGCAGCTCTCGCCGCAGTGCAAAGTGTTCTTCCGCCAGGGACCCGAGCCCGGCGAGGCCCGCGCCAAGAAGAGCACCAAGCCTTCGCAGAAGACGGCCAAAAAGAAGAAATCCAGCGAAAGCTGAGCGCGGGACCCCGCGTTCTTTCTTTGAAGCTCGTCATGTCAGGTCAACAGCGCGAAGCGCCGTTGCCTCGGCGCGCCCCCTGCATGTGCGTTGCCGGCATCAGCTGCGCGCCAGCCTCCGGACTCCTTTTGTTCGCCTCGCAGTGCGGACGCCTGCGATAATTACCTGCGCGTTCGACGGAAAAGAGTCGCGAGAGGGTTTGCGCGGGGAGGTTGCATTCCGTTTTTTCCCGCGTTGCTGCCGAAAGGGCGCGGGATTGCCGGCGTGAAGGGCGTTTCGTTGCCATTGGTATCCCGGTCGCGCGAAGCAGTGTGACTCAAAAGCCAACACGTCTTGTTATTTCGTGGCTCTGACGCCACTGCCGATAAATTTTTCTTTCCCGAATCAGCGCGGTGATTCATTTTCGTGGCCTGGGGTCAATCTGGAGGCGAAGGGTATGAACGTTATTGTTTTTGCATCGCGTAAAGGCGGCTCGGGCAAGAGTACCCTCGCCGCACATCTTGCCGCACAGATCAAGGCGAGCAAGCAGGTGATGCTCGTGGACGCGGATCCGCAGGGCTCGCTCACGCTGTGGCACAAGCTGCGCGGCACCAACGAGCCGCCGATCAAGCCTGCCGTGAACTCGGTCAGCGGCATCGTCTCCGCTGCCAAGCGCGACGGGTATGAATGGGTGTTGATCGACACGCCGCCGAACCTCTCGGCCGTCGTCGACGACGCGATCAAGAACGCGACCATGGTGGTCATTCCCGCGCGTCCCGGCGTGTTCGACGTCAACGCGGTGCAGGAAACCATCCAGATGTGCCGCGCGGCGCGCAAGCCCTACGCGGTCGTGCTCAACGGTGCCCCGGCGCGCCGTGACGAGTCCGAAAGCCCGATCGTCACCATCGCCCGCGAGGCGCTGGCGAAATTCCGCGCGCCGGTGTGGGGCGGCCAGATCACCAACCGTTCGGATTTGCTGATGGCGCTCAGCCACGGCGAAGGCGCGCGCGAGTATCAGGCCGAGAGCCGCGCGGCCCAGGAAATCGCAAGGCTGTGGGCGGCGATCGAGCGTTCAGTGAAGGCTATTCGCGGCACGGCGTCGGCATCCGGCGCAATGCACAAGCAGGCGGCATAATTTTCATTAATCATTCCCCGGACGGAAAGCGCGCGGAAGTCCGCGCGTTTTGCGTTTTGGCCCGGTGGAGATGCGTTACGCCACCATCAGCATGTAGAACACGATGACCGGCGACAGCGTCAGGATCACCGACCAGATGCCGGCGGCCCAGAGAATGTCCTCGGTGGTAAAGCTCTGCTGTCCGGCGTCGTAATGCGACGCCACTTCATTCCGGATATTCACAAAACGCCCCCGCGATTTCTTCGCTTATGGGCGCCAGTGATAGCCGCGATGTTTTAAGAATCCGGATCGCAATTTCGGGCGCATTCGAACACAGGTGCTACCACGGATTAACCATGCCGGCGCGGTGCGCGCATTCGCGCGGGGTTAATTACGGGGCACGTTCTTACCCTCCCCTGGAGGGGGAGGGTCGCTACGCATTGCGCGAAGCGAAATGCGTAGCGGGACGGGGTGACGGTCCCTCCGCATCGAACGGTGCCCGAGTGGAGAGATCACCCCACCCCGCTCGCGCTTCGCGCGATCGACCCTCCCCCTCCAGGGGAGGGTGAAGGACTCGCGCCGCCGCTAAACCCAGCCGCTGTATTTCCTTCTGATCTCGTCGATGTAGTCCGCACGCGATTTCACCTCATCCGCGGTCAATCCAATGTCGCGCCGCAGCCAGTCGGATAACTCGCTCGCATATGAAACGCGTTCCCATGCCGTCTTCAGCGCATCGCGCCACTGACGAATGTCCATAGGTCGATCTCTTTTCCGGATTGAGATGGTGCCGAGCGGACACGACGCTGCCTTCCCTCTCCCGCACGGGGAGAAGGGGGGGCAGCATGCGTGTGAGGAGAGGAAGCGGAAGCGCTACGCGGCGACTTTCATCCGCCGCTCGATTTCGCGGTCGAGCGCGGCGGCGAGCTCGCTGCTCACTTCGACCATCGGCAGGCGCACTTCGGGGCTGTCGATCAGGCCGCACCGCCACAGCCAGTACTTCGCCGGCGCCGGGCTCGGTTCGGCGAACAACAGGCGCGTCAGCTCGGCGACCTCGTGCCAGCGCGCCTGCGCCGTGTCGTGGTTGCCTCGCTTCATCTCGGCATGCACGGCCGCAAACGTAGCGGTCTCGACATGGGCGGACAGCACGATGCCGCCGTCGGCGCCGTCGGTGAGCGCCTCAAAATAGTTCGCGTCCTCGCCGGTGAGCACGCGAAAGCCCTTCGGCCTGTCGCGCAGGAGCGCGATGGATTGCTCGCGGTTCGCGCCGCAATCCTTCAGGCCGACGATGTTCCGATGCTCGGCAAGACGCAGCAGCGTCTGGTTGGTGATGTTGACCGAGGTGCGATAGGGGATGTTGTAGAGCGCGATCGGCCACGCCGCGTGATCGGCAAGGGCTTCGAAATGAGCCAGCAGCCCGCGCTGCGAGGGCCGCACATAATAGGGGCTCGCGATCAGATAACCGTCGATCGGCCAGTCCGCGGTCTCGTCGAGGTGTTCCTTCAGCCGCGAAGTGTCCGCGCCTGACAGTCCGAGGCAGATCGGCAGCGTGCGGCGCCCCGCCGCCATCTCGTCGCGCACGATGGCAACGAGGCGTTCGAGTTCGGCCGCGCGCAGCGTCATGCCCTCGCCGGAGGTCGCCCCCAGGATGAAGCCGTCGACGGCCTGTCCGCTGTAATGTCGCGTCAGCCGCCGCAACGACCTCTCGTCGAGAGCGCCGTCGCGAAACGGCGTCACCAGCGGCAGCCAGAGTCCGTGCAAATGATCTTGTAGACCGGTCATGTTCCATCTCCTTCTCGGGAAAAAAACCTGAGACGGAGGGCACATGAAAAAACCCCGTCCAGGTGGCGGGGTTTCGGGATTTGCTTGCGATGACGAAGCCGTGTTAGCGCGCGCAAAAATCCGAGGTCCCCGGATGGGGGCCTTTTTTCGAGGCGACTGCCTTAAACGAGATTGCGCACGACTTCGTGATCATTCGCAAATGATGCGGGGTGTGCGTGGAACTGTCAATACACGCGGAGCGCGATACCCGAATAGGACAGAAAAAAAGCCGGGCTCTGGTGAGCCCGGCTTAAGGCATTGGCCACGTGAGGCCGACACAATCACCTTCCAAGAGGGATTACTGAACTCCCGCGCCACTGGAGGAGGGGGACAAATGCGCAACGCGAAGGCTCAGCGTGCAAGCAGTATGAGCTTGGCGAGCGCCATGCAGCAACAGCCGAGGCCGCATGTCAGACATGCGGAAATCAGGAAGGCCAGCGCTGCGCCTTGCTCACCACGAAGTCGCGGAACACCTGCACGCGCGCGACCGTCTTCAACTCCTCGGGATAGACAAAATAAGTGTCGAGCTGAATCGAATCCGATTCTCCGAACAGTTGCACCAGGCGGCTCTGTTCCTCGATCAGATAGTCCGGCAGCGCCGCGATGCCGAGGCCCTGCTGGCAGGCGCGGACGAGGCCGAGGATGTTGTTCACTCTGAAATAGGCCTCGCGCGGACCAGAGCCGTTGCGGCCGGCTTCGACCAGCCAGTTGCGGTTCTGAAGATGCGGCGCGAAGTTGCCGTCGGAGAGCGTGATGATGCGGTGGGAGTCGAGCTCCTCGAGCGTGCGCGGCGTGCCGAAGCGCTTGATGTAATCCGGCGAGCAGTAGGCGTGGAAGCCCATCGCGAACAGCTTGCGCTGGATGAGATCCGGCTGCGTCGGTTTGCGGGTGCGGATCGCGACGTCCGCCTCGCGCATCGACAGGTCGAGCTCCTCGTCGGTGACGATCAGCGAGATCCGGATCTCCGGATAGAGCGCGGTGAATTCGCCGAGCCGCGGGATCAGCCAGTTGATGCCGACGCCGGGCGTGGTGGTGATCTTGAGATCGCCGCTCGGCCGCTCGCGGCTGTCGGTCAGTTTGGCGCGCGCCGCCTGCAGCTGCATGAACACGTCATGCGCGGTGCGGAAGAGCAGGTCGCCCTGCTCGGTGAGGATCAGGCCGCGGGCGTGGCGGTGGAACAGCGAGACCGAGAGCTCCTGCTCCAGCGCCGAGACCTGGCGTGACACCGCCGATTGCGACAGGCCGAGCTGCTCGCCCGCATGCGTGAAGCTGCCCGCTTCCGCCGCCGCGTGAAACACCTTCAGCTTGTCCCAATCCATATCCGTAAATCCGTCGCGTGTTCGAGGCATGATCTTTATTCCGCTGCAGCGCGCTCGCTGGCGCGCAGGGCCAGGAAACGTTCGGCTTCGAGAGCCGCCATGCAGCCGAGGCCGGCGGCCGTCACGGCCTGGCGATAGGTCTCGTCGGCGACGTCGCCGGCGGCGAACAGGCCGGGCACCGATGTGGCGGTCGAGTTCGGGGCGACCTCGACATAGCCCGACCGTTTCAGCTTGACCTGGTCCTTCACGAGCTCGGTCGCCGGCGCATGGCCGATGGCGATGAACACGCCGTCGGTCTTCACGTTCGTGAGCGCGCCGGTCTTGACGTTCTTCAGTCGCACATGGGTGACCTTGTTCGGGTTCTCGGTGCCGCAGATCTCGTCGACAGCCGAGTCCCAGACCACCTTGATCTTCGGGTGCTTGAACAGACGCTCCTGCAGGATGCGTTCGGCGCGGAAGTGATCGCGACGATGCACGATGGTGACCTGCGAGGCATGGTTGGTGAGATACAGGGCTTCCTCGACCGCGGTATTGCCGCCGCCGACCACCACGACTTCCTTGTTGCGGTAGAAGAAGCCGTCGCAGGTGGCGCAGGCCGACACGCCGCCGCCCTGGAATTTCGTTTCCGACGGCAGCCCGAGCCAGCGCGCTTGCGCGCCGGTGGCGAGGATGACGGTGTCGGCGAGATAGACGTCGCCGCTGTCGCAGGTGAGGCGGAACGGCCGCTGCGTCGTCTCCAGCTTAGTGACCAGGTCGGAGACGATCTTGGTGCCGACATGGAGCGCCTGCTTCTCCATCTGCTCCATCAGCCAGGGGCCCTGGATCACGTCGGCGAAGCCCGGATAGTTCTCGACGTCGGTGGTGATGGTGAGTTGGCCGCCCGCCTGGATTCCCTGGATCAGGATCGGCTCGAGCATTGCGCGCGCGGCGTAGATCGCCGCCGTGTAGCCGGCGGGGCCGGAGCCAATAATGACGACCTTTGCATGAACAGTGGCAGACATTTTGACGGACGCCTTTCACGGGGGATCTGCAGCGCGGGTGCGGAACGTGCCGGGAGGCCTCGCGGAAGCGCTGAAATATCAGAGCTAATCTAAGCCTTCTGGTGAGCTATGCAAGAATTGCATTCCCTGTCGGCGGATTTTTCCAACAGGGAACAAAAGTCGATTGCGCTGCACGCGCAATAAAATTGCGCAATTGCTGCGGACTGGCTATGAGGATTGCGTCAAATCCACCAATACAGCCGCAAAGGCCAGGAGTTCCAATCACGTGTCGCGGAACCTAGACGAGATCGACCTGAAAATTCTCACCGAGGTCCAGGCCGACGGTCGAATCACGAATGTCGAGCTGGCCAAGCGCGTCGGCATCTCGCCGCCGCCTTGCCTCCGCCGCGTCCGCGCGCTGGAGGAGGAGGGGTATATCCACGGCTATCGTGGCCTGCTCGATGCCCGCAAGCTCGGCTTCGACGTCACTGTGTTCGCCGCGGTGCACTTGTCCAGTCAGGCCGAGGCGGATTTACGCGCCTTCGAGGAGTTCGTCCGTGCCGAACCCCTGGTGCGGGAATGCTGGATGCTGTCGGGCGAGGTCGATTTCATCCTGAAATGCGTCGCGCCCGACATGGCCACCTTCCAGGATTTCGTGACGCACCTCACCGCCGCACCCCATGTGCGTAACGTGCGGACGTCGCTGGTGCTGCACAATTCGAAATACGAGGCGGCCGTGCCGCTTGATGTGAAGGGAAGAAGGTAACTTGCGCAAGCACTCGGCATTACCCCGAAACAAAAAGGCCGCGCAGGGCGCGGCCTTTTCGAAACATCATCACGCCTAGCGGCAAATCCTTACCGCCACTCCACCTTGGTGATCTCATACGCCTTGGCGCCGCCGGGGGCGTTGACCTCGACGGTCGAACCCTTCTTCTTGCCGATCAGCGCGCGCGCGAGCGGTGAGGTGATGGAGATGCGGCCCTTCTTGGCGTCGGCCTCGACCTCGCCGACGATCTGCCACACCGTCTTCTTCTCGGTATCCTCGTCGACCAGCGTCACGGTGGCGCCGAACTTGATGGTGTCGCCGGACAGCTTGGAAATATCGATGATGTCGGCGCGCGCGAGCTTGTCCTCGAGCTCGGCGATGCGGCCCTCATTGTGAGATTGCTCTTCCTTCGCGGCATGATATTCCGCGTTCTCCGACAGGTCGCCGTGTGAGCGCGCTTCCGCGATATGCTCGATGATGCGCGGACGGTCCTCGGACTGGCGCTTCTTCAATTCTTCCCCGAGCGCGGCAAAGCCGCCCGCTGTCATCGGAACCTTTTCCATCTCTTCTCTCGTCCTTCGATCGCGCGCCCACGAAAACAGAGGGCGCGGCAACCTTGATTCGTCAGTATGTCCGGGGGGCTGAACACGCCGCCGCCGAAGCGTTATGTGGGTCTGGCGCCGGAACAGAACAACCACAATGCCCGGACAGTTCCTCCGGCCATTGTGGCTTCATTGCCAATTACTTACCGGCAGCCTAGCCGCCACTCGCGATCAGGTGTCCGAAAAGTAGCTCTGCAGGGTCCGAACCTCAAGGTCCCCGCCCAGATAGGCGCGGATGCCCTGCGCGGCCGCCACGGCCCCGGAAAGAGTGGTGTAATACGGCACTTTATGCAAGAGGGCCGCGCGCCGCAGCGAGCGGCTGTCGGCGAGCGCCTGCGGGCCTTCGGTGGTGTTGAGGACGAGCTGGACGTCGCCATTGGTGATGGCATCGACGATGTGCGGCCGTCCCTCAAGCACCTTGTTGACCCTCTCGGTCGGGATGCCCTGATCGGTCAGGAAGCGCGCCGTGCCCGATGTCGCCAGCACCTTGAAGCCGAGCGAATGCAATTCGCGAACGGCCTCGGCGATGCGCGTCTTGTCGCTCTCGCGAACCGAGACGAACACCGTGCCCTTGCGCGGCACCCGCGTGCCGCCGCCGAGCTGACTCTTGGCAAATGCCACCGCGAAGGAGCTGTCGATGCCCATGACCTCGCCGGTCGAGCGCATTTCGGGGCCGAGCACCGTGTCGACGCCGGGGAAGCGGGCGAACGGAAACACCGATTCCTTCACGCCGACATGCTTGAAGTCCGCCTTCTTCAGCTTGAAGTCGGCGAGCTTCTCGCCGGCCATGATGCGCGCCGCGATCTTGGCGACCGGCGTGCCGACCACCTTGGCGACGAAGGGCACCGTGCGCGAGGCGCGCGGGTTGACTTCGAGCACGTAGATCTCGCCGTCCTTGATTGCGTATTGCACATTCATCAGGCCGACGACGTCGAGGCCGAGCGCCAGCTCACGCGTCTGCCGCTCCAGCTCCTCGATCATCTCCGGCTCGAGCGAGTGCGGCGGCAGCGAGCAGGCGCTGTCGCCGGAATGGATGCCGGCTTCCTCGATGTGCTCCATGATGCCGACGATGAAGGTGTCCTTGCCGTCGCAGAGGCAGTCGACGTCGATCTCGGTGGCGTCGGACAGATAGCGGTCGAACAGCAGCGGGTTCTTGCCGAGCACGGTGTTGATCTGCCCGGTCTTGTCGTTCGGGTAGCGTGCCTTGACGTCGGCCGGCACCAGCTCCGGCAGCGTGCCGAGCAGATAGTCGCTGAGCTGGTTCTCCTCGCGAATGATCTGCATCGCGCGGCCGCCGAGCACGTAGGACGGGCGCACCACCAGCGGCAGGCCGAGATCGGTTGCGACCAGGCGCGCCTGCTCGACCGAATAGGCGATGCCGTTCTTCGGCTGCTTCAGCCGGAGCTTGTCGAGCACGCGCTTGAAGCGGTCGCGGTCTTCGGCAAGGTCGATGGCGTCGGGCGAGGTGCCGAGGATCGGCACTTCGGCAGCTTCCAGCGCGCGCGCCAGCTTCAGCGGGGTCTGGCCGCCGAACTGCACGATCACGCCGTGCAGCGTGCCGTTGGTGCGCTCCTTCGCGATGATCTCCAGCACGTCCTCGGCGGTGAGCGGCTCGAAATAGAGCCGGTCGGCGGTGTCGTAGTCGGTCGACACTGTCTCGGGATTGCAGTTGACCATGATGGATTCGTAGCCGGCGTCATGCAGTGCGAAGCAGGCGTGACAGCAGCAATAGTCGAACTCGATGCCCTGGCCGATCCGATTGGGCCCGCCGCCGAGAATGATGACCTTCTTCTTGTCCGACGGCGAGCTCTCGTCGGCGGGCGCGCCCGCAAACAGCGCCTCATAGGTCGAATACATGTAGGCGGTCGGCGACGCGAACTCGGCCGCGCAGGTGTCGATGCGCTTGTAGACAGGGCGGACACCGAGCGCGTGGCGCTTCGCCGTCACGTCAGCTTCCGTCGTCTCGGCGAGCACGGCGAGCCGCGCATCGGAGAAGCCCATGGCCTTGAGCGTGCGCATGCCGAAGGCGTTGCCCGGCAGGCCGTTCTTCCGGACCTTCTCCTCCATGTCGACGATGCCGCGCATCTCGCTGAGGAACCACGGATCGATCTTGCAGGAGTTGAAGATGTCCTCGTTCGACCAGCCGAGCCGCATCGCCTGGGCGACCTGGAGCAGCCGGTTCGGCGTCGGCGTGCCGAGCGCGGCGCGGATCGCGTTCTTGTCGTCGTGCTGGCCTAGCCCCTCGATCTCGATCTCGTCGAGCCCGGTCAGGCCGGTCTCGAGTCCGCGCAGCGCCTTCTGCAGGCTCTCCTGGAAGGTACGGCCGATCGCCATGACTTCGCCGACCGACTTCATCGACGTGGTCAGCGTGGTCGATGCGCCCGGGAATTTCTCGAAGGCGAAGCGCGGAATCTTGGTGACGACGTAGTCGATGGTCGGCTCGAACGAGGCCGGCGTCGCGCCGCCGGTGATGTCGTTGGCGATCTCGTCCAGCGTGTAGCCGACCGCGAGCTTGGCTGCGACCTTGGCGATCGGGAAGCCGGTGGCCTTGGAGGCCAGTGCGGACGACCGCGACACGCGCGGGTTCATCTCGATCACGACCATGCGGCCGTCCTGGGGATTGACGCCGAACTGCACGTTGGAGCCGCCGGTCTCGACGCCGATCTCGCGCAGCACCGCCAGCGAGGCGTCGCGCATGATCTGGTATTCCTTGTCGGTCAGCGTCAGCGCCGGCGCGACCGTGATGGAGTCGCCCGTGTGCACGCCCATCGGATCGAGGTTCTCGATCGAGCAGACGATGATGCAATTGTCTTTCTTGTCGCGCACGACCTCCATCTCGTACTCTTTCCAGCCGAGCACGGATTCTTCGATCAGCACTTCGTTGGTCGGAGACGCATCGAGGCCGCGCTCGATGATGTCGAGGAATTCTTCCTTGTTGTAGGCAATGCCGCCGCCGGTGCCGCCCATCGTGAAGGAGGGGCGGATGATTGCGGGCAGGCCGATCTCGGACAGTGCCATCAACGCCTGGCCGAGCGCATGTTCCTGGTAGCGCTTGCGGCGGTCGCTTTCGCCGAGCACCCATTGCCGTTCGTGTTCCTCAAGGGCGGCACCCGACAGCTTCTCGCGTTCGGCCCGGTGCTTGTCGCGGAAGGACTTCTTCAACTCGGACGCGTTGGCGAGCCGCGACTTTGGCGTCTCAAGCCCGATCTTGGTCATGGCCTCGCGGAACAGCTGACGGTCTTCCGCCTTGTCGATCGCGTCCGCGGTCGCGCCGATCATCTCGACGTCGAACTTTTCCAGCGTGCCCTGCCGGCGCAGCGACAGCGCGCAGTTCAGCGCGGTCTGTCCGCCCATGGTCGGCAGCAGCGCGAAGCCGCCGGGAATGACGTGACGTTCCTTCTCGATGATCTTGGCGACGATCTCGGGCGTGATCGGCTCGATATAGGTCGCGTCGGCCAATTCCGGGTCGGTCATGATGGTGGCCGGGTTGGAATTGACGAGGACGATGCGATAGCCCTCTTCCTTCAACGTCTTCACCGCTTGCGTGCCCGAATAGTCGAACTCGCAGGCCTGGCCGATCACGATGGGACCGGCGCCGATGATCAGGATGGTGGTGATGTCTGTACGTTTGGGCATCAACTCTCGCCGAAGTGGAATTTGGGCACAAAAAAAGGGCGCGCTTGCCGCGCGTCCCCTTGAGCCGAGAGCGCGGGGTCTCCCCTCGCGCGCGGGTGGGTCTTAGACCAGTTTTCGGGGCGGCGAAACCCCGAAAAACGCCCATCAACCGGCAATTTTGACGGGTTTTGGCCGCGCCTGCCAGCCACGGGCGAGATGCACCAGCAGCGAGGCCGCAACGCTCGATCCGCCGATCCAGCCAAGGTCGGTCGGCGAGAGGGTGGCCAGCACCGCGCCACCCAGGGCCCCGCCGATGGCGAAGCCGAGATACATGGCGGAGGCGTTGAGCGAGAGTGCGATCATCGAGGCCTGCGGCTCGATCCGGATGATGCTGGCGACCTGAGCCGGATAGAACGCCCAGCCCGAGATGCCCCAGAGGAAGATCGCGCCGAGCACCGCATAATGCGCCTGTCCGGGCATCAGCTTCAGGACCAGCGAATGCAGGATCAGGGCGCTCGCCATGCCGGCGAGCCCGAGGCCTGCGGTGGCGAGCGTCCCGAGCCGGTCGGCCAGGACGCCGCCCAACATGTTCCCGACGGCGGCGGCGCCGCCGAACACCAGCAGCGCGAGGCTGATCTGCGCGGCGTCGAAGCCGAGGCCGCGCAGCGGGACCGCGAAATAGGTGAACACGGTGAAGCCGCCGAGCGCCCATAGGATCGTGATCAGAAGCGCGATCACGACATTGCTGTGACGCGCCACCGCCAGCCGTTCGCTGAGCGAAGCGGTGCTGCGCGGCAGGCCGCGGGGCAGGCCAAGCAGCAGGCCGGCAAGCGCAACCGCGCCGATCAGGGCCACCATGGCAAAGGTCGCGCGCCAGCCGAGCAGGCTGCCGACGAGATTGCCGAGCGGGACGCCGATCACGGTCGCAACCGTGAGGCCCGAGGTGACCAGCGCCACCGCGCGGCCGCGCCGTTCGGGCCTGGCGACGGCCACCGATACGGCGAGCGCCGTCGGCATGCACAGTCCGGAGCCCAGCGCCATCAGCATGCGGGAGGCCAGCAGCAGGGCGTAGCTGGAAGCCACCGTCGCGACGAGATTTCCGGCGATGAAGGTCGATAGCGCCAGGGCCAGCACGGTGCGGCGGTCGATATTGTTCAGCGTCACCGCCAGGATCGGCGAACCCACCGCGTAGGTGAGGGCGTAGGCGGTGACCAATTGGCCGGCGGCCGGGACGGAAATCGAAAGATCGGCGGCGATCGACGGCAAAAGCCCTGCGATGACAAAGCCTTCGGTGCCAATCGCGAAGGCCGCGAGAGCCAGCCAGAACACGCTCATTGGATGATATCCCTATGTTCAACGTTTATTGAACTATTGAATGCGATGGCTGGGATGTCAATTGGTTCAAGAACTATTGAACATCGCGGCCAGTTTGCTATGATTCCGGACCATGAGCCGCACACCCCTTCATCCCACCCGCGAGCAGATCGAGCTGCCGATGGTTCTGGATTGCCTCAGCGATCCGATCCGGTTGGCCATCGTCTATCAGCTTGCCCAGCAGGAAGGTGTCAGCAGCGAGCTCTGCTGTGGCGACTTCAGCGGGCTTTCCGGCAAATCCAACCTCGCCTACCATTTCGCCAAGCTGCGCGAATGCGGCCTGATGCAGACGCGCGTGGCGGGCACCAACCGCTTCATGCGGCTCCGCCGCGAGGATCTGGACGCGCGCTTTCCCGGGCTGCTCGATGCTGTCCTCAGCTCCGCAGCCAAGGATGCCGACCGGCTACAGCTGCTGCCAGAGTGCGAAACGGTCGAAGTGGATTGAATTTGAGAGGGTTGCGCGCGGACGGCTGAGATGCCGTCCGTCTTCGCTTTCGCTTCGCTACAGCTACGCCGGACACGCTACGCCCCTTCGGGCCTTGTGTGACTGCGCCACGTGTAGCCCCGCAGGGGCGAAGCGTGGAGACCCGGCCTGGATTTGAACCAGGATGAAGAGCGTTGCACCGCCCTCGCGTAGACGCTTCCGCCACCGGGCCACGACGATCTTTACCTATCGGCGTGTGACAAGCCACCGCGGGCAGTCATTATGCTTAACGGACCAGCGGCGGCCGCGCGATGAAGGTCATGCGCCAGCGATTATGGCCGACATTGGTGTGGGCGCGCTGGACAGCGAAGCCGGCTGCGGTCAGCTTGGCGACGATCTCGTCCTCGCCATAGCGCTGAAGCCCGATGCGCGTGCGCAGATGACGGTAATCTGACAGCGCGGTGCTGATCAGCCCGATCAGCGCGTCCTTCAGGAAGCCGTGACGCAGGCCGAAGCTGAGCAGCGCCATCACATCCCTGAACATGCCGACATTGGGCTGCAGGATATCTCCGAGCACGAGCTTGCCGGACGGGGTCAGCAATCGCCGGATGTTGACAAGCGCGGCATCGAGCTCGTCCGGCGTCATGTATTGCGCGACCGAGTTCATCACCGCGAGGTCGATCGACTGGTCCTGCATTTTGCGGACGTCGTCGAGTGAGCGGACGCGGATCTTGGTGTTCGGGGCAAATCGCGCGATCAGCCGGCCACGCACGCCGGGGGCGGGCTCGGCGAGAATCAGCTTGCCGCAGGCCGCGGCCACCTGGCTCGCCGACAGCGCCTCGCCGCAGGCATAGTCGAGCACGGTCGCCTCGGGCGATGAGATGTAGCCGATGATGTCCCGCGCGATGATCTGGAAGTGCAAGTCGCGATGCAGCTTGCTGACATAGATCGTATGCGTGGAGTCGTAGTAATCGATCCAATCGTCCATGGTATTTCGTAGGTCCCGGCCAAACGGTTCCTGTCAAGGAACCGGCGCTGCCCGCCTTGCGTTAGGGGTGCGACGGCGCGCCGTCAATGTCCGCGTCCTAACAGGAAGGTTTCCCGTGAGCAAAGCCCCCACCAAGGTCTCGCCCGATCTCGATACCCCCACCGATCTGTCGCCCGATGGGGTCAAGAAGGTCTCTGAGGCGCTCAACGTGCTTCTGGCCGATGCGTTCGCGCTCTATCTGAAGACCAAGAATTTCCACTGGCACATCAGCGGCCGGCATTTCCGCGACTATCATCTGCTGCTCGACGAGCAGTCCGACCAGATCTTCGCCACCACCGACCAGCTCGCCGAACGCGTCCGCAAGATCGGCGGTACCACGCTGAAGTCGATCGGCCAGGTCGCCAAGCTCCAGACCATCAAGGACAACAACGAGGACTACGTCCCGCCACGCGAGATGCTGCGCGAGCTGATGCAGGACAACAAGCACGTCACAGCCGCGATGCGTAAGGCGCACGAGGTCTGCGACGACGCCGGCGATGTCGCCAGCGCCAGCATCCTCGAAAACTTCATCGACGAGACCGAGCGCCGGACGTGGTTCCTGTTCGAGGCCACCCGCCAGGAAGGCGGCAACGAGGCGTAAGGGTACACTGCCGTAGGGTGGGCAAAGGCGCGCAAGCGCCGTGCCCACCATCTATCCTTGCGGCTAATATTGGTGGCACGCTTCGCTTTGCCCACCCTACGGCGCGGCGCTTGCGGCTACCGCCACAGCCTCATCAACGCTCCGTCCTTACCCGTCACGGGATCGGCCGGCGGCAGCGAGACTTTCGGAATCGTCTGCAGCGCCCTGGCGTGGTTCTCTGCCGTTGCCCGCGCGATCTCCATCCTGCTGCCGGGCGGATAGGCGCCGATGATGCAGAAATCACTGCTCGCGCTGATGCACTGATGCCCCGTGCCGGCCGGCAGGATCGCGACGTCGCCCGCCCTGATCTCCAGCTCCTGGCCATGATCGCCGCCGAAGCGCACGCGGGCACTTCCACGCGCGACGCCGAGCACCTCATGCACCGTCGCGTGATAGTGCAGATAGTCGTAGACGCCGTTGCGCCACGTGCCGCCCCAGCCATTCGCTTCGAACAGGTTTTCGACGGTCTCCTCGGGACGCCTGGAATCGAGCTTCACCGCACCCTGATAGACCAGGAAGGGAAGGATGTTGTTCGGCACGAGCCCGTCATCTTCGAACACGATGGCGCGTGGCTCGGCATTTTCGCGGACAACGGACATGGCAGGGCTCCTGCGTCAGCGTAGCAGGAATCAACGAGGGGCGTGAGACGACGTTCCTCGCGTCCAGGCGAACCGCAGCGTCGAGCCCGGAATGACAAGAGCCCGGGTCAAGGCCCGGGCTCGATGTCGTCAAGGCAATTGCAGGAGAGCCGGCGTTACGCGCTCTTCTTCTGCCGCATCAGGTCCGCGAAGCGCTGGAACAGATAGTGCGAGTCGCGCGGGCCGGGCGAGGCCTCGGGGTGGTACTGCACCGAGAACACCGGCTTGCCGTCGAGCTGGATGCCGCAATTGGATCCGTCGAACAGCGAGATGTGGGTCTGCGTCGCGCCCTTCGGCAGCGTCGCCTCGTCCACCGCAAAACCATGGTTCATCGAGGTGATCTCGACCTTGCCGGTGGTCTCGTCCTTCACGGGATGATTGGCGCCGTGATGGCCCTGATGCATCTTCTTGGTCTTGGCGCCGACCGCGAGGCCGAGCATCTGGTGGCCGAGGCAGATGCCGAAGGTCGGCGTGCCCGACTTGATCACGTCCCGGATCACCGGCACCGCGTATTTGCCGGTCGCGGCCGGATCGCCGGGGCCGTTGGACAGGAACACGCCGTCGGGCTTCATCGCCAGAATGTCTTCCGATGAGGTCGTCGCCGGCACCACCGTCACCTTGCAGCCGACGCCGGCGAGCAGGCGCAGGATGTTGCGCTTGATGCCGTAGTCGATGGCGACGACGTTGAACTCGGGCTTGTCCTGGCGGCCAAAGCCCTTGTCCCACAGCCAGGGCGTCTCGTCCCAGGTGAAGCGCTGGCCCGAGGTGACCATCGGCACGAGGTCCATGCCCTCGAGGCCCGGCCATTCGCGCGCTTCTTCCTTCAGGCCATGCAGGTCGAACTCGCCGTTCCTGGCGTGCGCGATCACCGCATTGGGCATGCCCTTGCTGCGGATCAGCGCGGTCAGTGCGCGGGTGTCGATGCCGGAGAGGCCGATGATGCCGCGCGCCTTGAGCCAGGCGTCGAGGTGCTTGGTGGCGCGGTAGTTCGAGGGATCGGTGATCGCGGTGCGCAGGATCACGCCGCGCGCGCCGGGCGTCGCGGCCATGTTCACCGTCTCGATGTCTTCCTCGTTGGTACCGACATTGCCGATATGCGGGAAGGTGAAGGTGATGAGCTGGCCGGCATAGGAGGGATCGGTGAGGATCTCTTCATAGCCGGTCATCGCGGTGTTGAAGCAGACCTCACCGACGGCATGGCCTTCGGCGCCGAGACCGAAGCCTTCGAGCACCGTGCCATCGGCGAGCACGAGGAGCGCGGTCGGTTTATGGTCCGGCCAGGCGGTATCGTTGTCATGTTGTGTCATGAGCCCGGTTCATAGTCCGGGCCGGCGCCGCCGTCAAAGCGGACGAGCGTCGATTCACATGCGTTTTTGCATATTTGACAGGTCCCCTCGGGCACTTAAGCTTGGCAGGATAATTTCCGCCAATTTCCCGGGCTCGCGAGGCAATAATGGACCAGACCACCCCGCTTCTGCTGGTTCCGGGGTTGGCCTCCTCGGCCCGGATTTACGCCCCGGTGGTCCCGGCACTCTGGCGGTTCGGCCCGGTGATGATTGCCAACCATATCCGCGACGACAGCATGGCAGCGATTGCCCGGCGCGTGCTGAGCGAGGCCCCGCCGCGCTTCGCGCTCGCCGGCCACTCCATGGGCGGCTATATCGCGCTCGAGATCATGCGCCAGGCGCCCGAGCGGGTTTTGAAGCTCGCGCTGATCAACACCCAGGCCCGGCCCGATACACCAGAAGCGACCGCGCGCCGTCGCGGCTTGATGGAACGGGCGAGGCGCGGCGAGCTGAGCGTGGCGCGCGAGGAGACGTTTCCCGAGCTGGTGCATCCCTCGCGCCGCGACGATGCCGGCATTCGAAAGCTCGTGCACGAGCAGGGCGAGGACGTCGGCGTCGAGGGCTATCTGCGACAGCAGACCGCGATCATCGCGCGGGTGGATTCACGGCCGACGCTGGCGACGATCAAATGCCCGACCCTGGTGCTGACAGGCGATCAGGACAACACGATTCCGAACGCGTTCTCGAGGGAGATGGCGGAGGGCATAGCGGGCGCTAGGCTGGTGATCCTCGAGCGTTGCGGGCACCTGCCGCAGCCGGAGCAGCCCGAGGCGACGACGCGGGCGCTGGTCGAATGGCTGGGCGCCCCGGTTGTCTCAGGGCCGCGAACGGCCTAGATCAGGCGTCGGATATTCGAAGGGATCACGATCATGCTGCGCGACGACATCAACAACGCGGTCAAGGAGGCCATGAAGGCCAAGGACGAGCGCAAGCTGTCCACCCTGCGCATGGTCAACTCGACCATCAAGAACGCCGACATCGAGGCGCGCGGCAACGGCAAGCCGCCTCTGTCGGACGCCGACCTGCTCGGCGTCTTTCAGAAGATGATCAAGCAGCGGCAGGAGTCGGTCGAGCTCTACGACAAGGGCGGCCGTGCCGAGCTCGCGGCACAGGAGCGCGAGGAGATCGCGGTGATCTCGGCCTATCTGCCGAAGCAGATGTCGGACGATGAGGTGAAGAAGGCGATCGCGGATGCGATCGCCGAGACCGGCGCTGCCGGCATGAAGGACATGGGCAAGGTGATCGCGGTGTTGCGCGCGAAGTACGCCGGCCAGATGGATTTCGGCAAGGCCAGTGGCCTCGTGAAGGCCGCGCTGACGGGCTGAGCTCTTACCCTCCCCTGGCGGGGGAGGGTCGATCGCGCGAAGCGCGAGCGGGGTGGGGTGATCTCTCCACTCGGGCACTGCTTGTGTGGAGAGACTGTCACCCCATCTCGGTTCGCATGTCGCTTTGCTCCATGCAAACCGATCCTCCCCCTCCAGGGGAGGATGGGCACCTTTGTTGCCGCGTTCATTCGATCTAGTCTCTGGACACAAACAATCGGAGGCAACCGATGACCGGCGCCATCAAACCGTTTCGCATCGCCATCAGCGACGACATTCTCACCGACCTCAAATCGCGCCTCGCCCGGACGCGCTGGCCGGAGGCGGAGCTGGTCGACGACTGGAGCCAGGGCGCGCCGCTGAAATGGATCCAGGAGATATGCGCCTACTGGGCCAACAGCTATGACTGGCGCGCCCGCGAGGCAAAGCTCAACCGCTTCGAGCAATTCACCACCGAGATCGGCGGGCTCGACATCCACTTCCTGCATGCGCGCTCGAAGGAGCCGTCGGCGCTACCACTGATCGTCACCCATGGCTGGCCAGGGTCGATTGTCGAATTCCAGAAGGTGATCGCGCCGCTGGTCGATCCTGCCGCGCATGGCGGTAACCCCGCGGATGCCTTTCACGTGGTGTGTCCATCGCTGCCGGGATTTGGCTTCTCCGCCAAGCCAAGGACCACCGGCTGGGGCGTCGACCGCATCGCCGCGACCTGGGCGAAGCTGATGGATCGGCTCGGCTATGCGCGTTACGGCGCGCAGGGCGGCGACTGGGGCTCGGCGGTGACGACATCGCTGGGCGCGCAGGACGCCGAGCATTGCGCCGGCATCCACATCACGCTCGCCTTCAACGCGGCGCCGAAGGTCGAGGGCGAGCCGACGGCAGAAGAGAAGCGCGCGCTCGCCGGCCTCAAGCATTATGTCGATCTCGATTCCGGCTATTCCAAACAGCAATCGACGCGGCCGCAGACGCTCGGCTATGGCCTGACGGATTCGCCGAGCGGGCAGGCGGCCTGGATTCTGGAAAAATTCTGGGCCTGGACCGATTGCGACGGCCATCCCGAAAACATTTTTGACAAGGACGAGCTGCTCGACAACGTCATGCTCTATTGGGTAACGGAGACGGCGACCTCCTCGGCACGGCTCTACTGGGAGAGTTTTGGCAAGCGCCGCACCACGCCCAAGGTCAACGTGCCGACCGGCGTCGCCGTGTTCCCGAAGGAGATCATCACGCCGGTCAGGCGCTGGATGGAGCCGAACTTTCCTAACATCACGCACTGGAGCGAGATGGAGAAGGGCGGGCATTTCGCCGCATTCGAGCAGCCGGAGCTGTATGTTGGTGACGTCAGGAAATTCTTCCAGACGGTGCGCCGTTAGGGGATGGCTCCGCATCGTCATGCCCGGGCTTGTCCCCGGCACTCACGCGCTTAAACTCAGGTCCAATCAAGAACGTGGATGGCCGGGACAAGCCCGGCCATGACGACGCTGCCGGGAAACGACCATGCTCACCGAAGCCGCAACCTACGACGAGCTCTATCGCAACTTCCGCTGGGACGTCCCGGCACGCTTCAACATGGCGGAGGCGTGTTGCGACCGCCATGCCGACGGCACGGGCCGCCTCGCGCTGCTCTATGTCGACGAGAACGGCGCAACCACGCGCACCTCCTTCGACGAGGTCGCGGAGATGTCGCGCCGCTTCGCCAATGTGCTGAAGGCCGACGGGCTCGTGCGCGGCGACCGCGTCGCGGTGTTCCTGTCGCAGTCGCTGGAGCTGCCGATCGCGCATATGGCCGCGTTCCGATCCGGGCTGATCTCGATCCCGCTGTTCGCGCTGTTCGGCGAGGACGCCCTGGAATTCCGCCTGTCGAATTCGCAAGCAAGAGCCATCATCACTGATGAAGCGGGCTGGGAGAAGCTCACGAAGGTCCGCGATCGGCTGCCCTATCTGCAGGACATCTATGTCACGAGCGGCGCGGTCCATGCCGGGGCAAAACCCTTCTGGTCGGCGATCGAAACCGCGTCCGAGGACTTTGCGACCGTCGACACCTCCGCCGATGACCCCGCCCTGATCATCTACACGTCTGGCACGACGGGCAATCCGAAGGGCGCGCTGCATGCGCATCGCGTCGTGCTCGGCCATTTGCCGAATGTCGAGATGTGCCACAACTTCCTGCCGCGCCCCGGCGACCTGATGTGGACGCCGGCGGACTGGGCGTGGATCGGCGGCCTCGTCAACGGCTTGTTCGCGTTCTGGTATCACGGCATCCCCCTGGTCGGTCACCGCGCGCGAAAGTTCGAGCCGCAGGCGGCGATGGAGATGATGGCCGACCTTGGTGTCCGCAACGTCTTCCTGCCGCCGACGGCGCTGAAGCTGATGCGGCAGGCCGGCGTGAAGCACTCCGGCGTCAAGCTGCGCAGCATTTTCACCGGCGGTGAATCGCTCGGCGGCGAGCTGCTCGGCTGGGTGCGCGAGACGTTCGGCATCGACGCGCATGAGGTGTTCGGCCAGACCGAATGCAACCTCGTGATCGGCAGCAATTCCAACCTGTTTCCGATCCGCCCGGGTTCGATGGGCAAGGCGACGCCGGGCTTCGACGTCCGCATCGTCAACGACAAGGGCGAGGAGCTGCCCACGGGGCAGCGCGGCATCATCGGCGTGCGTCAGCCATGCCCGTGCACGATGCTCGAATACTGGCGCAATCCGGACGCGACGGCGAAGAAATATGCCGGCGAATTCCTCCTCACCGGCGATCTCGGCATCCGGGATGAGGACGGCTATTTCTGGTATGTCAGCCGCGAGGACGACGTCATCACCACCGCCGGCTATCGCGTCGGCCCGTCCGAGATCGAGCACACGCTGATGAAGCATCCGTCGGTGGCGATGGCGGCGGTGGTCGGCATCCCCGATCCGATCCGCACCGAATCGATCAAGGCCTGGATCGTGCTGCGTCCCGGCTTCGCGGCAACCGACACGCTCGCGCGCGAGATCCAGGAGTTCGTGAAGGTGCAACTCGCCGCGCACGAATATCCGCGTTTCGTCGCGTTCGCGGAGACACTGCCGATGACGGCGACGGGCAAGGTGCTGCGGCGCGAGCTGCGGGCGCGGGGGTAGGCTCTTTCAGACAATGGCAAAGACGTCTCAAGCTGCGGGGCTTCACCGCGCCTCACTTCCGAAGCTGCACGATCTCGATGCGGCGCTGGAGCTCATGTATTACGGCTGGCGCGGGATGACGCTGGAGGCCGACGAATATCTTGCTAAGCAGGGCCTGTCGCGTCCACACCACCGCATCCTCTACGTGGTGGCGCGCCGGCCCGATATCGCGATCGGCTCGCTGATCGAGATCCTCGGCATCTCCAAGCAGGCCCTGAACCGGCCGCTCAATTTGCTGCTGGAGCGCAAGCTGCTGACGTCGAAGCGGGCGCCCGAGCAGCATCGCTCCAAGCTGCTGCGCCTGACGGAGGCCGGGCGACGCATCGAGCAAAAGGCATCGGACCACGAGCGCAAGGTCCTGCGCGAAGCGTTCGATCGCGCCGGGGCGTCGGGTGCGGCGGCATGGATGGCCGTCATGGGGGCGATCGCCGACAACAACTAACGATTCCTGAAGTCAACATGGTTGACATGAGGCGCGAGCTTTGCCACTTTCCCGGCAACGAGCCAGGGGAGGGCTCTGCCATGAGCGGACGGACAATGGATCGCGCAGCCGCCGAGCGCTTCGTCGCGGCATGGTGTGCGAGCTGGTGCCGGGTCGATATCGACGCGGTCGTCGCGCATTTCGCCGACGACGCGCAGATGCGCAGCCCTCTGGCTCTGTCGCTGACCGGTTCTCCGGTCGTCACCGGCGCCGAGAACATCCGCGCCTATTGGCGCGAGGCCTATGGCCACATCGAAAGCGCCGACCTGAAGATCCTGCGCTGGAGCTGGGACGAGGCGATCGCGCGCCTGACGGTGTGGTGGCAGCTCGGCGACACGCGCGCCAGCGAGTTCATGGATTTCGACGATGCGGGCCGTGTGGTGCGCAGCGAAGCCTTCTACGGAAAATGATCATGCACCTTTCGGATTTCGTCCTGCTCCTCAACACGCTCTGGTTCGGCGGCGCCTTCATCCAGTTCAGCGTCGCCCAGGGCAACACCCTGAAGATACTCCTGCCGCGCGAAGAGCGCAGCAATCCGATCGCGCCGACGCTTGCCGCCAGCGTGGCGTTCCTGGGCGGGATGAATCTGCCGATCGGGCTTTTGTCGTTCTATCTTCTGGCCGCTCGTCCGGCTTTCTTCCAGCCGATCGAGGCGCAGCTCGCGCTGTTCCTGTTCTTTGCAGCCTGCCACTTCAGCCAGTTCGCCTATAACCTTCCGGTCCTGATGCGCGGAGGGCGCGTCGGGGTGGCCTACTGGCCCGTGCTGAAAGGTCCGATGCTCAGGATCTTCGTCATCGACGCGGCTCTGTTCGTAGCCAATCTCGGCGTAGCGCTCCGGCTGGCGTTCTCCTCCTGATTTCAGCGCGGCGGCGCCGACAGGGCGGACCGCAGCATCGCGGCAAGATCCTTCCGCCGGAACGGTTTTGTCAGGATGCGGGCGTCGGCGACCCCGTCGGGCATCTTGACGGGATTTTGGGTGTAGCCGGAGGTGAAGAGCACCTTGAGCCCGGGCCGCAAGCCGGTCGCTTGCCTGGCGAGCTCCGGCCCGAACATGCCGCCGGGCATCACGACGTCGGTGAGCAGCAGGTCGATGTCGCCGGGGCGGCGCAACAATTCGAGTGCCGCCGGACCGTTCGACGCCGCGATGACGCGATAGCCCAGCGTCTTCAGCTCGCTCTCGACATAGGCCCGAACCATGTCGTCGTCCTCGACGACAAGAATGGTCTCGCTTCCGTCGGGGGCGACGATCCGTTCCGCGGGGGACGGCTGCTCGTTTGGTGGCGTCGCAAGGCGGGGAAAGAACAGCTTGACGACGCTGCCTTGCCCCGGTTCGGACTGCATCTGCACGACCCCGCCGGATTGCCGCACAAAGCCGTAGACCATGCTCAGGCCGAGGCCGGTGCCCTTGCCGACCTCCTTGGTGGTGAAGAACGGCTCGAACGCCCGGCTCGCCACCTCGGCAGTCATGCCGCTGCCGGTGTCGGTCACGGCCACCATGACGTAGTCGCCCGGCCGCGGCTCGCCGTTGACGTCAAGGTCGGATTCACCGAGCGAGGTGTTGCGCGCCTCGATCGTCAGCTTGCCGCCGAGCGGCATGACGTCGCGCGCGTTGAGCACGAGATTGAGCAGCGCCGTCGTCAGCTGGCCGGGATCGACGCTGGTCAGCCACAGATCCGGTTCGAGCGCGAAGGTGCATTCGATGTGCTCGCCCAGGGGTCGGCGCAGCAGCTGCTCCATTTCGTGAATCTTCACGGCGATATCGATGTCTCGCGGCCTCAGGGGCTGCTTGCGCGCGAAGGCGAGCAGGCTTCGCGTCAGGTCGGAGCCGCGCTCGGCGGCGGTCGCGATGTCGTTGGCGATCCGGTGCAATTCCTTGTTGCCGGCCAGCCTGTCGGCAAGATGCTCGGAGTTGCCGAGAATGACGGTCAAGAGATTGTTGAAATCGTGCGCCACGCCGCCGGTGAGCTGGCCCATGGCTTCCATCTTCTGGGATTGGCTGAGCTTGTGGCTGAGGTCGGCAATGGCGGCGCGTTGCTGCTCGAGCGACTCGGCGGTGCCGTTGAGCAGGGTCATCAATCCGCCCAGCTCGCCGCCCGGGTGGGGAGGCGGAATTCGCGCGCTGAGATCTCCGAGCCCAAGTTTCTTCGCCATGGTGGCGAGACGTCCGACCTGACGCCCGACGCTCACGGTTGCAAGGATCCAGACGGCCGCGAGCAGCAGCAGCGAGGCCACCGCGAGGATCGCCACATCCTCGTAGAGCCGGCGATTAGCCGCCGCGACAAGTCCATCCTCGGACCGTCCGACCATGATGTAGAGGCCGGCATCGCGGGTCGAAGGTGAGCGCGCGGCGACAGCCCAGACATGCGTCCGGCCGTCGCGATCGGTCACCTCCTGATACGCTTTTCGGTCGGGCGTTGCGGCGAAGCGGAGCAGGTCGGATCCCGCGATCGACGTGCCGACCGGCTCGGTCCAGCCTCCGCGGGAGGGGGCGACCAGAACCGTTCCCTTGCTGTCCAGGAGCAGGATCTCCTTCTGGCCCAGCAGCCGCTTGTCGTGAAACTCAGCGAATTTGCGCAGGTTGAAGGAGGCGAGCAGGACCAGCTTCAGGGCGCCCGTCTCCGATCGCACCGGATAGGCGATCTGGAGCACCGATAGGCCGGTCAGCCGGCCGAATACCGGCTCGAGCGCGATGCCGCGCGACGCCAGGGCCTGTTTGAAATAGGCGCGATCCCGGAGGTCGAGGGTGCGGTTGGTCCGCAGCGAATCGCAAAACAGGCTGCCGTCGGGATCGATGGTCAATATCCCGGTGAACTGTGGGTATTCCTCGCGCACTTCCGACAGGAACGCCGAGCACGCCGCCTTGTCGCGCGTGTCGAGATCGCGCGCGCGGGCGAGACCATAGTGAAGCTGGGCGGTGCCCTGGATCTTCTCGTCCAGGTCGCTTGCAATGTCGTCGGCTGTCGCGGTCAGATTGGCCAGGGCTGCGTTGATTTCGCTGCTGCGATTTTGCACGAAACGTAAGCCGACGAGGATGGCCGGCACCAGCATGGCCGCAATGACGAGTATCAGTAGCCGGGTACGCAAGCTCATCGGTCGGGCAGTCCAATTTGGTCGTCGCGCGTGCTGGTTCGAAGATGCAATCTGCGGCACCACCCTCCGCCCAGTCCATAGGCATCGCGCCGAAAAGGCCCTCGCGCGGAAAATTTCGGCCGCGCACGTCACGGATGAGTCCCCGGAAAGTTTGCCCGCGAGGCTCTGTCGGGCGGGTGTCGGGCCTCCCGGGATACCGTCATCCCGCAATCAACGCGCGCGTGCGCGCAGGTCGCGAGGGCGCTAATATAGGGATTGCGCGCGACGGAGATCGTGCCGGTGACGAGGAGAGGGAGCCGCATGTCGATTTCGGGCAAAGTCGATCCGGTGGTGCGTCCCGTGGCGGCGACCGACATCGCCGAGGCGCTGGTCGAGGGTTTGCGCGATTTTCAGGCGCTGCCGCTCTACGGGCTCTGCTTCGGCGCGCTCTACGCAGGCGGCGGCATCGCAATCATGCTCTGTCTCACCGCCTTCGGCATGGTCTATCTCGTCTATCCCCTTGCGGCCGGCTTTGCATTGATCGGGCCGTTCGTGGCGATCGGCCTCTACGAGGTCAGCCGCCGCCGCGAGCGCGGCGAGCCGGTCTCCTTCGGCGCCATCTGGTCGGCGATACGCGCGCGCAGCGAGATCGGCTGGATGGCCTTCGTCACGCTGTTCGTGTTCGTGATCTGGATGTACCAGGTGCGGCTGCTTATCGCGCTGCTGCTCGGCCTCCACGCTTCGTTCTCGAGCTTGCAGGAATTCATGACGGTGGTGCTGACCACGAACGAGGGCCTGCTGTTCCTCGCCATCGGCAACGCGGTCGGTGCCGCGCTGTCGCTGATTTTGTTTTCGCTGACGGTGGTGTCGTTTCCGCTGCTGCTCGACCGCGAGGTCGATTTCGTCACCGCCATGGTGACGAGCGTGCGCGCGGTGGTGACCAGCCCGCTGCCGATGATCTCGTGGGCCGCGGTGATCGTGATGCTGCTGATCGTCTCGGCGCTGCCATACTTTCTCGGACTGGTCGTGACGCTGCCTGTGCTCGGGCATGCGACGTGGCATCTCTATCGGCGGCTGGTGGTGCCGGTGTAAGATCGTCGCCCCCGCTGCTTACGCTCTCCCCTTGGGGATGTCGTAGGGTGGGCAAAGCGAAGCGTGCCCACCCTACAGAAAGATGGTGGGCACGGCGCAAGTGCGCCTTTGCCCCTACGATTCCGAGTTCGCGGAGACAGACCCGTCTCGCTACGGCGTCTTGATCCCCATCGCCTTCAACGCCGCCAGCATCTGCGCCGGCGGCGCCATCTTGATTTGCGGCGCCTTGCCGGTTTCCAGCAGGCTCTTCAGCCCCGACAGGATCGCGGGCCAGCCGGTGCGGCCGCCGGAGAGGATGTCGTCGCTGAGCTCGCGGTCGTGGCGTTCGCTCATGGTGAGGCGGACGGCCTCGCCGGCTTGCTCGATCTCGTAGGTGACGAGCGTGGTGCCGAGCTTTGCGACGAGGTCGGGCCAGTTGACGTTCCATGTCACCGTCAGCTTGTTCGGCGGATCGTATTCGAAGACTTCACCCGAGATGTGCTCCGAACCGTCAGGCGCGCGCACGGTGAAACTGCCCCCGAGCCTCCGTTCCATCTCCACCGCAAAGCCGGAAAAGTACTTCTTGCTGAACTCGGCCGAGGTCAGCGCTTCCCACACCTTCTCCGGCGTGGAGACGATGTAGATGGTGTAGACCGTCAGCGGTTTGAATTGATCGAGGTTCATCTTGCGTCGAATCCCTTGTTGAGGGCTGCGCGTGGAATGCCGAGCAGCTTGCCGGTCTCGATCAGGCTCTTGAGCTGGGACAGGATCGCCGGCCAGCCATTGGAGACGGCGCCGAGATATTTGCCACCCTCGACGAAGCCGTCATGCAGCACGGTCAAACGCACGAGCGAGCCGAACGGTTCGATCGTGAAGACGACGCGCGATATCGGCTCGCTGCGCAGCTCTTCGAACTTCTGGTGCTTGAAGCTGTAGGACAGGCGGCGCGGCGGATCGGCCTCCAGAATCTCGCCGGAATCGGTAACCTCGCCGTCGAGCGTGAGCGCGAAGGGTGAGCCGACCTTCCAGTCCGACCGGACCTCGGCGCCGAACCAGTATTGCCTGGTGAACTCGCTCGCCGTCAGCGCCTCCCACAGCTTCTCCGGCGTGGTCTCGATATAGCTCACATAGACGAATTGGGGCTTACTCATCGCGCTTCTCCAACTGACGTTTCAACTCGCTGAGCGCGGCGAGCTTGCCGCGCTCGAATTTCCTGATCCAGCGTTCGCCGATCTGATGGATCGGCACCGGATTGAGGTAATGCAGCTTCTCGCGGCCGTGCCTGATGGTCGTGACCAGGTTGGCCTCTTCGAGGATGACAAGGTGCTTGGTTACGGCCTGGCGCGTCATCGCGAGGCCTTCGCAGAGTTCGTTCAGCGTCTGGCCGTTCCTGGCGTGAAGCCTGTCCAGCAGCGACCGTCGTGACGCATCGGCGAGCGCTTTGAAGACCTCATCCATGGCGGCGATAATAGGCAACCAAATGGTTGCATGTCAAGATGGTGTCTTTGGCGCCCGGAAATGGCTGTGCTAGCCTTCAAGCTCAGCCAACGCAGATTGGTTCCGGGAGAGCTTTGATGTTCCGTTGCTTCTCACTCGCTGCAGGCCTTGTCCTTTTCGCCTGCAGCACCACGGCCCAGGCACAACAAAAGCAGACCATCGGCGCGCCGCCGGAAGCGTCCAATATGAAGCTGGTCGGCACCAACGACCTGCAGGCGCGCAGCGCGTACCAGCCGACCATCCATCACCAGGGTGCTCGCTGGATCGCCTATATCGGCCATCACGGCGGCACCGACGACGTGCCCGCGCCCGTCAATCCGATGACGGGGCAGGCCGAACCGAACGGAACGTCCATCGTCGACGTCACCGATCCCGCGCGCCCAAAATATCTGCGACATCTGCCGGGACAGGAAGGCAAGTACGAATCCGGCGGTGCGCAGATGGTACGGGTTTGCGACGGCAAGTCGCTGCCGAAGGGCGATCCCAATGCGGTCTACATGCTCCGCACCTTCGGCAGCGAGGCGCATGAGATCTGGAACGTCGCCGATCCCGCAAATCCCGTGCTCGTTACGCGCATCGGCGGCCTGAAGGACACCCACAAGAGCTGGTGGGAGTGCGACACCGGCATCGCCTTTCTCGTCTCCGGCGCGCCGGACTGGCGCACGCGGCGCATGACGCAGGTCTACGACCTCGGCGATCCCGCGCATCCGCAGAAAATCCGCGACTTTGGCCTGCCCGGCCAGGAGCCCGGCTCGACCGGCGCCGTGCCGACCGAATTGCACGGGCCGATCTCGACCGGACCCGACGGCAATCGCGTGTTCTTCGGCTATGGCACCAACAAGGGCGGCCTCCTGCAGATCGTCGATCGCGAAAAGTTGCTGAACGGGCCGAAGGAGCCGACGCCGGAGAATCTGCGCTATCCCGAGATCTCGCGCATGCCGATGTCCGCCTTTAACGGCGCGCATACGACGTTCCCGATGCTCGACATGCCGGTCACCGAATTCGCTGAGGACAAGGACGGCAAGACTCGCGACATCGTCATGATCGTCGACGAGGCGATCTTGAACGAATGCGGCGAGGCGCGGCAGATGGTGTGGTTCGCCGACGTCACCACCGAGACGCGGCCGATGATGATCTCGAGCTACACCGTGCCGGAGGCGGGCGGACAGTTCTGCCAGCGCGGCGGCCGCTTCGGCTCGCACTCCTCGAACGAGAGCATGGCGCCGGTCTATTACAAGAAGATGGCCTTCATCGCCTTCTTCAATGCGGGCGTGCGCGCGCTCGACATCCGCGATCCCTACCACCCGAAGGAGGTCGGCTATTTCATCCCGGCGATCACGCCGGCCACCGACAAGCGCTGCATTCCCGTCGAGGGCGGCGAGCGCTGCAAGGTCGCTATCCAGACCAACAATGTCGAGACCGATGATCGCGGCTACATCTACATCGTCGACCGCGCCAACACCGGTCTGCATATCCTCGAGCTGACCGGGCCGGCGCGCGCCGCCGCCGGCCTGCCGAGGAACTGACGATGCGGCGCGGGGCGGCGATCGCGGCCGTGGCCATCGCGCTCGGTGTGTCCGGCGTCGGGGCCTATCGGCTTGCGCCGGCGCCGGCGGCGGAATCGGCGGGCTGGCGCGAAATCGCATGGCCGTTCCCGCGCGACGGCTGGCCCGCCGGCCGCGCGTTCCGCTGCGACGGCGCCTGCGCGGGCACCGAGCTCTACGTGCGCGCCAAGCGCGGCTTCTGCAATTGCGACCGCGGCGTCGCCGACGATGATGAGGTCGATCGCGTTGCCGACGTCGATCTGATCAGCCCGCGTTTTGCCGCCGTCGCACCGGGCGAGGAGGTGGGACTTGGCGAGATGCGCGGCCGTGCCAGGCGCTATGATCTCGATATGGCCGACGGTGTCCGTCATGCCGCGATCGGCATCGCCGTCTCGCGCCGCTGCGATCTCTTCGTCGCTGCGGCCCAGGGGCATGGCGAAGCCGGCGTCGTGCAGCGTGCGGCGCTGGCGTTCCTGGAGAGGCCGGAGATGAAGCTATGGGCGACCGCAGCGCTGGACGGACAGTGAGTGTCATGCATTAATGCGCCAAACCGCTCTCAGCGAGTCCTCCCCATGATGTCCATGCAAGCCTATTTCGCCTTCGTCGCCGCCTGCGTTGCGCTGGCCCTGCTGCCGGGGCCGATCGTCACCCTCGTCATCGCCAACGGCCTGCGCCATGGCACACGCGCGGCGCTGACCAACATTCTCGGCGTGCAGATGGGGCTGTTGATCGTGATCGGCATCCTTGCGGTCGGTCTCACCTCGCTCATGGCGACAATGGGCTATTGGTTCGACTGGGTGCGCTTTGCAGGCGCGGCCTATCTGGTCTGGCTCGGCATCAAGCTGATCCGCGCTCCGGTTGAAGGCGTCGACACCGACGCGCCTCCGCCTCCCCCGCGCGGTGGCTTTCTCTTGCAGGGCTTCGTCGTGGCGTTGTCGAACCCGAAGCTGCTGGTGTTCTTCGGCGCGTTCATTCCGCAATTTATGGACATGAGCAAGGATCACCTGTCGCAGGTCCTGGTGCTCGGAATCACCTTCATGGTGCTTGCCGGCCTGACGGACGGAATCTACGCGCTGCTTGCCGGTCAGGTCCGCGGCTTTTTCTCGGCGCGCCGCACCCGCTTGGTGTCGCGCGTCTCCGGCGGTTTCATGATCGGCGGCGGCATCTGGCTGGCGCTTATCCGGGCCAAATAACCCTTTCTCAAGCCGGTTCGGCTTGAACCGTTCGTGGCGGCGATGCGTCCAATCGGGCATTGCCGCTGACGAAGGAATTTGGCCGTGCCCAATCTGCCCTGGTTCGTCTATGCGATGCTGTTCACACCGCTCGGGCTGTTATTGGTCGCCGCCGTTGTGAAGACCTGGCAGGTGCGCGAGGCGCGAAGCTGGCCGCAGGCATCGGGCAAGGTCGTCCGTTCGGTCGCGGAAGTGCGCGAGGTCAGGGTGTCCGACAGCGACCGCGAGGAAGGCTATCGGCTCGAGAGCCGCAATTTTGCGAACGTGACTTACGAATACTCGGTCGGCAGCCGCAAGCTGAGCTGTAACCGCATCTCGATCGGCGAGGACCTCGGCAATTTCGAGGTCGCCGAGAAGCTCGCAAAATATCCCGCCGGCAGCATCGTCACCGTCTATTACAATCCGCGCCATCCCGACCAGGCCGTGCTCGAGCGCGACCTGCCCAAGGGGCTGTGGGGCTGCCTCGGCGTAGGCACGGCGATCGCGCTCGGCATCGTGTTCGGCTCGGCGTTCGGGCTCAACCAGACTTATGCCTACCTTGCGCACCACATCGGGCGGCCCGATCTCGCGGGCCTCGTCGTCGGCTTCGGCGCGTTCGGCCTCGTCATCGCGCTGATGGGGTATGGCGTGCGGCGGCAGGCGTTGAAGGCGGCGCGCTGGCCGGTGGTGCCGGGCACGATCAAGCTGTCGGGGATTGAGCAATATCACGAGGCCAGCGAGCCGGGCGAGCGCCGCGGCACCGAGATGTTCGGCAAGCGCGTGACCTACACCTATCGCTATCAGAATATCAGCTACACCAATGAATGCGCGCGCGTCGCGGCCGGGACGCAGTCCGGGTCCGACGAGATGTTGAAGAAGCTGATGTCGCGCTACAAGCAGGGCGCGACCGTCGAGGTGCGCGTCAATCCCGACAACCCGGCCGAGGCAACGCTGGATACAAGCGGTCCCGTCCGCATCGCCTGGCTGCTGTGGGGTATCGCTGCGATTTTCGCTGCGCTCGCGGTGTTCGTCGCGACGCGGGGCAGCTAGTCGACCAGCCTCTCCCTGCGCAATTCCAGCTCGATCTCCGCAAAAATCCTTCCCAGCCGCTCCGCCCATTGCTGCTGGCCGGACTGATCTGCGATCAGATCCTGGCGAATCTCGATGCCGGTGTTGACGAGGCCGCGGGCTTCGCCGTGGACGGGGATGGTGTAGTCGCTGAGGTCGCTCACCGCGTAGGGCTCGTTGTCGCCGACGACGAGATCGCCTTCAGCGCGCAAATGCTTCAGCAACAGCTGCGGCAGCACGGTGTCGCGGTTATACAACGCGGCGATGTGCCAGGGCCGGGCAACGCCGGCATAAACCGGCGTGAAGCTGTGCAGCGACACCAGCACCGTCGGCCGCCTGTTGTGCAGGCGGCGGTCGATCACGGCATCGATGCGGCGGTGATAGGGCTCGAAGATCTCGCGCCGCCGCGCCGCGCGCTCGCCCTCGGTGATGCCCTCGTTGCGCGGGATCGCGGTCGCCTCGGATATCACGGGGATCGAGCTCGCAACGCCGGGTGAGCGGTTGCAGTCGATCACGAGCCGCGAATAGCGCTGCGCGATCAGATGTGCATCGAGCATTTCTGCCAGCCGCTCGGCGACGCCGGCAATGCCGATGTCCCACGCGATGTGCCGCGTCAGCTCGCTTTCCGCGACGCCGAGGTCGCCGAGCGCGCGCGGCAGAATCCGTCCGTAATGATCCGAGGTGAGCAGGAAAGGCGATGCCCCATCCGCATTGACCTCATGCACCGGCGAAATGTCCCCCGCGCCGAGCAGTTGATCGGTCGCGTCGGCCGTGTTCAAGTCCATCCTGATTGCCTATGGAAAAAGCAGCTACCGTCTAAATTGGGCAGCAATCGCTTGCAGGTCGGTCCACCCAAATCATCATGATCGCCAGACGATGCCGTTGCCGGCGATTCATCACAAGACCAAATCTCGCTTGCCCCCCGGGACTTCGCTGGACGAAGGAAACGTGCGGCTGTCGTTTCGCTTGATTGACGGCTATAGACAACCCATGACCTCCGATCGTCTTTTCGTCTACGGCACCCTGATGCGCGGCTTCGACCATCCGATGGCGCGGCTGCTTGCAGGACATGCGGACTTTTTGGGTGAAGCGACGTGTCGCGGCCGGCTTGTTCTCGTGAAGCACTATCCCGGATTGCTGCTGTCGAACGCGGCTTCCGATGTCGTCCATGGTGAGCTTTTTCAATTGCGCGTGCCCGACGAGCTGCTGCGCGAGCTCGACATGTACGAAGCCTGCGGCGAGGGCTTTCCGGAGCCGACCGAATATCTGCGCGAGCTGATTGACGTGACGTTGCCTGACGGCACGACGGAGAAGGCCTGGACCTATGTCTACAACTGGCCCGTCAGCGGTTTGCCCGTCATCGGGACCGGACGCTTCCTGGATCATTAAGCCGAGAGCACTTCCTTCACCACGCGCACATCCACTTCGCGCTCGACGTAGGTCCACTCCTCGGTCTGCCTGAGCATCGCCACCAACTCTTCGAACAGCGAGGCATCCGTGGGTGCGAACTCGAACCAGGTGAGGAAGTCGAAGGGGCCGCCGAGGTCGCGGCTGTGGTAGAGCTGCCGGGCGATCGCTGGCAGGAAGCGCAGGCTGCTTGCGATGTGGTGCGACTGGTCTTCGAAGATCTTGCGGCGCTCTTCCTGCGTCAGGTCCCACCAGGCTTGCGACTTGCGGATCGGGATCAGCGCCGCGGAGGTGGCCTCGAGCCGGCCGAGCTCGGCCTGCACCGCGGCGAGCTGCTGCTGCTCGGCGCGCTCGGTATAGCGCAAGCTGCTCGCAACGCCCGCCAGCCGCCACGCATTGCGCGAGGGCACCAGCGGCAATGCGACGGCCTCGCTGTCGACGACCGACAGCGCCGGCATGAAGGGCAGGGGCTCGCCCGTCACGGGCGAAATCGAGGTGACGCGCCAACCCCCGCTATGGCCGCCTCGAAACGTCCTGAACATGGCCTATGGAAGCGTGGAAGCGGGCCGGTTTCAAGCTTTTCCCGTCATTCCGGGCCACCCGTTCCGCCATCCTTCGAGGCTCGCGGAAGAGGCGAGTACCTCAGGGTGACGGGACGCCAGCCCGGGAATGACGGCCTGTGTATAGGTCGAATAACCCGGATAACCCGCCTAAACCTGACTTTTGGCCGGGCCGCACCTATATCCCTGATCCTTCGCCCGACTCACCCGGATTCGCGTTACACACACACGCCATGCGCTTCACGCCCCAGTTCCTCGACGAGCTTCGTGCCCGGCTTTCGGTCTCCGAAGTCGTGGGCAAGCACGTGAAGCTGAAGAAGGCGGGGCGGGAATGGAAGGGGCTGTCGCCGTTCCAGCAGGAGAAGACGCCGTCCTTCTACGTCAACGACCAGAAGGGATTTTACCACGACTTCTCCTCCGGCAAGCACGGCGACATCATCACCTTCGTGATGGAGACCGACGGCCTGCCGTTCGCGGAGGCCGTCGAGCGGCTCGCCAACATGGCGGGACTGGCGCTGCCGGCGGTGACGCCGGATGCGGCGCGGCACGAGCAGCGGCGCCGCACGCTGCATGACGTGATGGAACTCGCCGCAAAATTCTTCGCCGAGACGCTGGCCTCGCGCGTTGGCGCCAAGGCGCGCGGCTATCTCGCCGATCGCGCGATCTCGCCGGCGACGCAAGTACAGTTCCGCCTCGGCTATGCGCCGCCGCCACCCGAGCGTTTCGCGCTGAAGGAGCATCTCGGCAAGCTCGGCGTCTCCGTCGAGGACATGATCGAAACCGGTCTGCTCGTCGCCGGCAACGATATTCCTGTGCCCTACGATCGCTTCCGCGATCGCGTGATGTTTCCGATCACGGATCTGCGTGGCCGCGTCATCGCCTTCGGCGGGCGCGCGCTGGAGAAGGACGTTCCGGCAAAATACCTGAACTCGCCGGAGACCCCGCTCTTTCACAAGGGCGACAATCTCTACAATCACCAGACCGCGCGCAAAGCCACCCATGATGGCAGCGCGCTGATCGTGGTCGAAGGCTATGTCGACGTCATCGCCATGGTGACGGCAGGCTTTGCAGGTGCCGTGGCGCCACTCGGCACCGCGCTGACCGAAAACCAGCTCGCGCTGCTCTGGAAGATGGCGGACGAGCCGATCCTTTGCTTCGACGGCGACAGGGCCGGACAGAAGGCGGCTTACCGTGCCGCCGACCTTGCCTTGCCATTTCTTGCGCCGGGCAAGAGCTTGCGCTTTGCGCTGCTGCCGGAAGGGCAGGACCCCGACGATCTCGTCCGCTCGGGCGGCCGCGGTGCGATCGAGGATGTCATCGCGGCGGCGAAGCCGCTCGCCGAGATGATCTGGTCGCGCGAGCTCGAAGGCGGCAACTTTGCTACGCCCGAACGCCGTGCCGCGCTGGAAGCGCGCGTCAAGGAGCTGTCCAACGGCATCCGCGACGAGGTGGTGCGGCGCTATTATCGCGACGATTTTGCCGAACGGCTTCGACGCACCTTCGCGCCCGAGGGCGGACGCGGCGGCTTTGCCGGCCGGGGCAATTTCCAGGGCAATTCCGGCCGCTCCTTCCAGCCCCGCAGCGGGGGACAGGCGAATCGATTCGGGGGCCAGGGATTCGGTAGCCAAGGGCGGCGTGGAGCCCCGGGGCCTGCCATGATTCCCTCAGGCCCCTATCAGGCGGCGAGCCCCCAGCTGGCGGCAAGTCCGATCATGAAGGGCCAGCGCAGCGCCATATCCCGGCGCGAAGCCCTGATCCTGCAAATCCTGATCAACCACCCCTGGCTGCTGCACGACCACCTTGAGGAGGTCGCCGCCCTGGAGCTGGCCCATCCCGAGGCCCATAAGCTCCGGGCCGGCATCATCGCCGCCTTCGCCAACGACCACCACCACTCGCCGGACCCCGGCGAGCAGGCTGAGAAGATGCGAGCCGACATCGAGAAGGGCGGATTTTCACAACTTCTTCAAAGGGTTGAGAACGGCATCACCACCGCGGCGGTGTGGGGTGCGCGCGAGGGCGCTGCCCGAGACGATGTTCTCTCCACCTGGCACCAGCTCGTTGCCTTGCATCGGCAATACCATTCACTACTTAGAGAACTGAAGGACGCCGAGCTGGCCTTGGGGGAGGACCCCAGCGAGGCCAATTTGGCGTGGCTGCGTGACGTCAAGGCTCGGATAGGAGAAGTCGACGGTACCGAGGCCCTGATCGAGGGTTTTGGCGAGCTGTCGGGCCGGTTCCAGAAGAGCGTGTGATGAAAGAATCATGCGGACGGCCGGGACCGGAACCGCTAAAAGACTCGCCAAATCCAAGGTTTGGCGGCAAAAACAGGGTTAATCGAGGCTTAACGGTCTTGTAGCACTTTGGCCACCAGGCGGCCGCAGGCAGAACAGACGCGTCAGGAATGAATCCGCGCAATCGCTGTTGGCACTACACCTGCATCCGCTGCGACAAAGGGGCTCACGAAGCGTTAGGCAAATCCGGCGAGAGAAAAGGTCGGGGTGGCGAGAGATATCCGCGCCGCCCTTTCCGTGTCGCGATCTGGCGAAGCGAGAGCGTCGAACAACAGGTTCAAGTGAATTCAGGCGGGCGGGCCGTTCGGCCTTCTGCATGAAGCGCGTTTAGGAGCAATGGATGGCCACCAAGGCAAAGACGCTGCAGGCGAAGGACAAAGAGAAAGACGACAAGGCAGCGGACGCGCCGGAGAAGGACTCCCAGGACGCGCCGTCGCCGTTGCTCGATCTGTCCGACGCGGCCGTGAAGAAGATGATCAAGCAGGCCAAGAAGCGCGGCTTCGTGACCTTCGATCAGCTCAACGAAGTTTTGCCGTCCGACCAGACCTCCCCGGAGCAGATCGAGGACATCATGTCCATGCTCTCGGACATGGGCATCAACGTCACCGAAGCCGACGATAGTGACGGCGAGGAGGACAAGGACGAGGGCGGCGAGGACGAGACCGACAACGAGCTCGTTGAGGTCACCCAGAAGGCCGTCACCGAGGTCAAGAAGAGCGAGCCGGGCGAGCGCACCGACGATCCCGTGCGCATGTATCTGCGCGAGATGGGCACGGTCGAGCTCCTGTCCCGCGAAGGCGAAATCGCGATTGCGAAGCGCATCGAGGCCGGCCGCGAGGCGATGATCGCAGGCCTCTGCGAAAGCCCGCTGACCTTCCAGGCCATCATCATCTGGCGTGACGAGCTCAACGAAGGCAAGATCTTCCTTCGCGACATCATCGATCTCGAAGCGACCTATGCCGGGCCCGACGCCAAGGGCGGCATGAACACCGCGATGATCGGCGGTCCGACCGGCGAGAACGGCGAAGCGTCCGCCGAAGGCGGCGAGGCCGCAGCCGTGAACGGAGCTGCGCCGGCGCATGTCGCGCCGCCCGCCGCGCCGCCGTCGCCGACCCCGTTCCGCGCCGCGCCTGCGCCCGGCAATGCCGGCGAAGGCGAGAAGGATCCGGGCGAAGCCGCCGCCGAAGCGGACATGGACGAGGACGACGAGTTCGAGAACCAGATGTCGCTCGCGGCCATCGAGGCCGAGCTCAAGCCGAAGGTCGTCGAGATCTTCGACAAGATTGCCGATAGCTACAAGAAGCTGCGCAAGCTTCAGGAGCAGGACATCCAGAATCAGCTCGAGAGCACCTCGCACGGGCCCTCGCTCTCGCCGCACCAGGAACGCAAATATCGCAAGCTGAAGGACGAGATCATCGTCGAGGTGAAGTCGCTGCGCCTGAACCAGGCGCGTATCGACTCACTGGTCGAGCAGCTCTACGACATCAACAAGCGCCTCGTGTCGCACGAGGGCCGCCTGATGCGCCTTGCCGACAGCCACGGTGTCGCGCGTGAAGACTTCCTGCGCAACTACACCGGCTCGGAGCTCGATCCGCGCTGGCTCAACCGCGTCTCGAAGCTCTCGGCCAAGGGCTGGAAGAACTTCGTCCATATCGAGAAGGACCGCATCAAGGACCTCCGTCACGAGGTGCACCAGCTCGCCGCGCTCACCGGCCTCGAGATCGTCGAGTTCCGCAAGATCGTGCACTCCGTGCAGAAGGGCGAGCGCGAGGCACGCCAGGCCAAGAAGGAGATGGTGGAAGCCAACCTCCGTCTCGTGATCTCGATCGCCAAGAAGTACACCAACCGCGGCCTGCAGTTCCTCGACCTGATCCAGGAAGGCAACATCGGCCTGATGAAGGCCGTCGACAAGTTCGAGTACCGCCGCGGCTACAAGTTCTCGACCTACGCCACGTGGTGGATCCGGCAGGCGATCACCCGCTCGATCGCCGACCAGGCGCGCACCATCCGCATCCCCGTGCACATGATCGAGACGATCAACAAGATCGTGCGCACCTCGCGCCAGATGCTCAACGAGATCGGCCGCGAGCCGACCCCGGAGGAGCTCGCCGAGAAGCTCGGCATGCCCCTGGAGAAGGTCCGCAAGGTCCTCAAGATCGCCAAGGAGCCGCTGTCGCTTGAAACCCCGGTCGGTGACGAAGAGGATTCACACCTCGGCGATTTCATCGAGGACAAGAACGCGATCCTGCCGATCGACGCCGCGATCCAGTCGAACCTGCGCGAGACCACCACGCGCGTGCTGGCGTCGCTGACTCCGCGCGAAGAGCGCGTGCTGCGCATGCGCTTCGGCATCGGCATGAACACCGACCACACGCTGGAAGAAGTCGGCCAGCAGTTCTCGGTGACCCGCGAACGTATCCGCCAGATCGAAGCGAAGGCGCTGCGCAAGCTGAAGCATCCGTCGCGGAGCCGGAAGCTGCGGTCGTTCCTGGACAACTAGTTCGAATCGTCTTGCCCGGGCCTGACCCGGGCGTTCATCCAAACGATAACGGCGGGCCGAAAGCCCGCCGTTATTGTTTGTGCTGACGCTTCGCGCTTCTCGCGGGCCGCGCCTATTTCTTCTTCACCCCGACCCGCTCGATCCGCTTGATCTCGAGCGCCGGGCGGCCGGACTTTTCGGCGATCTCGCGGTCCTGCTCCATGATGAAGCCACGCGCGGGTTCGTCGCCGTCGAGGCCGCCGAGCAATTCGCTAGGAACGCGGCGGTTGGAGCGTTGGGAATCGTCTTCATAGAAGACGTTGAAGAAGGCGAATTCGCCTTTGGGATTGGTTCCAGGTTTTTTGGCCATGGCGGCTTGTCGTCGATCAGGGGCCCGCAGTCAAATGACTTCGGCGGTTTGTCGACACCGGCATCGTGCCGGGGCGCCAACCAGCAGTGGGGCTGTCTTGATTGCTAGAGCACATCGAGGGAGCGGCGCCAGGCGCCTGCTGCGACCCTTCGCTCAATAAACGGCGGGCCGCAAAGCCCGCCGTTTATTTTTGGTCTTCAGCGTCGCCCGGGGCTGGCGGGGCGACAACCTAGAATAGAAGACTATAACTTGCGCCATAGCGTGGCAAGGCAAATCGTTGACGCTGTGATGTCGCATCGAGCGCGTCAGATATGCGCTGGTCGCGATGTCTGGTTTCGATGCGCATCAAAGCAATTGTTTGGATGGCTAAATCACTTTGTTCATATTTCCCGCTGTCGCAACGCAACTAGAGGTGCGCGCTTTGTAAAAAAGAGCGTTCGCCTGCACGTCTTCCGTCTGCGTGCACAGGTTGTGTTCCATTTTGCGAACGAGTTCCATGCCTTGGGGGTGCACACCTCACCGCGTGCGCGTGCCGAGTTCCGCTACGACGAGCCACTTCTCCACAACAATGCCATTCAATAGATGCCCAGAGCGCAGATGGGAAAGATGAGTGAGGCCGTCACGGCGCCACCAGTTCCACGCGCCGGTTCAGCGCGCGGCCGGCGTCCGTGGCGTTGGATCCGACCGGTGCCAGCAAGCCGACGCCGGCGGTACGCAGCCGCGTCTGCGCGATCCGAAAGCTCTTCACGAGCTCGGCTGCGACCGCTTCGGCGCGGCGCTTCGAGAGATCGAGATTGTATTCGTAGGCGCCCTGGCCGTCGGTGTGGCCGACGATGAAGACGTTGAGCTGCGGCTGACCCGTCAGCAGCTTTGCGATCTGCTCCAGCGTCGGGCGGCTCTCCGGCTTCAGCACCGCCTTGTCGGTGTCGAAGTAGATGCCGTAGAGCGCGATGTGGCCGGTCTCGCCAAGGCCCTTCGCCATCGCGGCAGCATCGACCATCTTGTTCGCGATGGCGCCGAGCTCGGCGACCGTGACCTGCGCATAAATGTCCTGGTTGTTCTGGCTGACGATGACGCTGGCATAGGTCTCACGTCCGCCCTCGCTCTTGCGGCCGGAAAAATATCGGTAGTTGAAGCCGTCGACCCACATCTGCGGCACCGGCAGCGTGTCGATCGCCTCGGTGAAGGGAATCGCACCGCAGGCGTCGGTGTCGCAGGCGAGCAGGGTCTCGAAGCCGGCTTTCGCAAGCTGCGTCTCGAAATTGCGCGACACTTCCAGGATCGAGGGGCCGGGATTGGTGCGATAGGCGATGCGGAAGATGCGGCCTTCGAGCCGCCGCGCATCGGCCGGCTGGCCGTCCCTGAAGGCGGCCGCCTGCATCCGTGCGGCGTCAAAATCCTTCATCACGTAGCCGGTGATGACGCTGCCGGTGAAGCGGCCGATGCCGGGATAGTCGCGGCTGCCTGCGACATCACGGGTCTGCGCGGAGGCGGCGGTGGCGGTGAAGGAGAGCAGGGCGAGGACAGCGAGCATCCGGTGCGGAATGGGCATGGTCATCTCGATCGGTTGGGGACGGGGCGAGCGCAATTCATTTGTCGCGGCCAAGATACGATCGGTTCTGGCGAAGATCTGCCGCTTTGACGCGAATCCGGTTCCCGGGCATGATCGCGCGCTTCCGCGTTCATTCTTCAAAGGATTTTCCCGCATGTCGAGACTCGCCCTGGCCACCACCTTCATCCTCTGTCTGGCCGGCGGATCGGCGCAGGCCGCGCGCTGCGGCGGCGACTTCAACAGCTTCGTCGCCAGCATGAGCTCGGAGGCGCAAGGAGCCGGCGTCTCGGCGAGCATGACCAGCGCGGCCTTCAGCGGCATCGCCCAGGACGGCGCCGTGCTCGCCTTCGACCGGCGCCAGCGCTACACCTTCAACAAGAGCTTCGAGCAGTATGTCTCGACCCGCGTCGGCCCCGGCCGCATCAATGGCGGCAGGGCGCTGTTGCAGCGCCACGCGGCACTGCTCTCGCGCATCGAGCAGCAGTTCGGCGTGCCCCGCTACATCCTGGTCGCGATCTGGGGGCTGGAGAGCGATTTCGGCAAGGGCGACATCGGCAAGCTGCCGGTGATCCGCACGCTCGCCACGCTCGCGCATGATTGCCGCCGCACCGAGCTGTTCCAGGGCGAGCTGCTCGCCGCGCTCAAGATCGTGCAGCGCGGCGACCTGCCGCTGCGCGACCTGATCGGCGCCTATGCCGGCGAGATCGGCCAGACTCAGTTCCTGCCGTCGTCCTACATCAAATACGGCGTCGATTTCGACGGCGACGGCCACGTCGATCTGCGCCACAGCGTGCCCGACGTGCTCGCCTCGACCGCGAACCTGCTCCACACCAGCGGCTTCAAGATGGGCCAGCCCTACGGCGAAGGCACCGCCAATTTCGAGGCGATGCGGGAGTGGAACAGGGCGGTGATCTACCGCAAGACGATCGGCTATTTTGCGGATCGGCTGGCGGGGCAGTGACTTCACCGTCCCCCTCCAGGGGAGGGTGGGAGTAAACAACGCTCACGTCCCCTTCGCCATCTTCTCCAGCTTGCGCTGCAACGGCGCCCAATAGGTGCCGGGGCGGAAGCGCTGCAGAATGTCCATGAAGCGGGCGTCGTTGCCGATCAGGATGCGGGGCTGGTTCTTCTCGATGCCCTTGATGATGCGCAGCGCGGCGTCTTTCGGCGTGGTCTTTGCCGCGTTCTCGAACCGCTCGATCGATTGCGCGCGGCGCGCATTGTCGGTGACGCCGACCCCGGTGCGCGAATTGCGCGCGATGGCGGTGGCAACGCCGCCGGGATGTACCACCGACAATCTTACGGGGCTGCCTGCCACCGCAAGCTCGTGCCGCACGCTCTCTGAAAAGCCGCGCACCGCGAACTTGGCGGCGGCATAGGCCGACTGTCCGGGCGGCGCGATGATGCCGAAGATCGAGGAGACGTTGACGATGTGCGCCTCCGCCAGCGTCTTCAGATGCGGCAGGAAGGCGCGCGTACCGTGCACCACGCCCCAGAAATTGATGTCGAACAGCCACTCCATCTGCGCCTGGTCGATCTCCTCGAACGTCCCCATCAACGCCACGCCGGCATTGTTGATGACGATGCCGAGCGCGGGATGCGCCGCGATCGCGTTACGCGCGAACTCGGCGATGTCGCCGGGCTCGCTGACATCGACGCGATGCACGCTGACCTTGCGTGCGGCACCGATCTCGGCGGCGAGCGTCTTCAATCCGGCCTCGTCGCGATCGGCGAGCGCGAGATCGCAGCCGCGGTTGCCGAGCTCGATCGCCAGCGCGCGGCCGATTCCGCTTGCCGCTCCCGTGATGGCGGCCGCGCCGCGAATTGCAGTCATGATGTCCCCCTATCAAGCCCGTCATGTGGAACCATGTTTTACATTTTTCCATGACGGAACTGAACCAGGGACGAACTGGCTCCTTAATATAGGTCACGCAAGCAAGCATCGGAGCGGCCCATGGGACAGGCAGAACCATTTCGCGCAACGGCGCTGATCGTCGAAGACGACGTCATGCAGCGGGAGATGCTCAGTCTTCTGCTGGAGGAGAGCGGCTACCAGGTCATCCAGTGCGACAGCGCCGAGGCTGCCCAGCGGGTGCTTGACAAGGGCGCTGGCGCGCTCTGTCTGATGCTGACGGACGTCCAGCTTGCGGGGCGCATGAACGGGGTCGAGCTTGCGCACGTCGCCAGGGACCGCAATCCAAAGCTCGATATCGTCGTCACCTCCGGCCGCCCCTTGGCGCAGCCGTTGCCCGACGGCGCGAAATTCTGGGCCAAGCCATGGGCGCCGCTCGACGTGCTCCGCGAGGCCGAGCTCGCGCAGCTGTCCTGACGGTCGATCCGGGAGCTCGCTTTCTTGCCGCGAGGCGCGGTGATAAGGTCTGCCCATGACCTTGTCCTTCCTGCTCACCTCGCTCATCGTCGTCGCCTCGCCCGGCACCGGCGTGCTTTACACCCTGGCTGCGGCGCTGACCCGCGGCTCGCGCGCGAGCATCGCTGCCGCCTTCGGCTGCACGCTCGGGATCGTGCCGCACATGATGGCTGCGATGCTCGGGCTTGCTGCGGTGCTGCACACCAGCGCGCTCGCCTTCGCCGCGCTGAAATGGGGCGGCGTCGCCTATCTGCTCTACATGTCCTGGCAGGCGCTGCGTGAGACCGGAGCGCTGGCGGTCGATGGCGAGATCAAGGAGCGGTCGAGCCGCCGTGTCATCGTCACCGGCTTCCTGATCAACATCCTCAATCCGAAACTGTCGATCTTCTTCCTGGCCTTCCTGCCGCAGTTCATCGCGGTGGATGAAGCCCATGTGCTGGCGCGGATGCTGGAATTGAGCGGCGCCTTCATGGCGACGACCTTTGCGGTGTTCGTCCTCTACGGTCTCTGTGCGGCGTCGGTGCGCGAGCGCGTCATCTCCCGCCCGCGTGTCATGGCCTGGCTGCGCCGCAGCTTCGCCGCCGGCTTTGCCGCGCTTGGCGCCAAGCTGGCGTTTGCGGAGCGGTAGGCTTCGCCTTCATCTCTCCCCGCCTGCGGGGAGAAGCCGCAGCTGAGCGTGGAGCAATAAAAAAGCGGGCCTTGCGCCCGCCATCATCAAACTCTCTCGACCCTTACCCGACGCCCGGGCGGAGCGAGGCTCCACCCGGGCAAAGAACATGCTGGCTACTTCTTCTTCGCGGCCTTCTTGGCCTTTTTCTTCGTCGCCTTCTTCGCCTTCTTCGCTTTCTTAGCCATAGTATCCTCTCAAGGGTTCATGGTTAAACGCGACACGAGGGATGCTCGGCGGAGGGCCAGCCTCGCAACATCCTCGACCACAAACTCAGCAGATTCGCAGGTCTCTGCCCCGTGCTGTCACATCTGTGTCATTACGTTATCCACAGCTCAGATGCATTTTCGGGTGATTTTTGCCCGCGAATCCGCATCGCGACGCGCATCGGCGTGGCCGCGCAGGGAGGCCGCGACATGCCTAACGATCCGATAATCGCGGCGCTCTGTTCATGAATCCAAAACCAAGGGCGAGGTTTCGCGGATCGCGGTGAGGGTCCGTTAAGTGCAATCCGCGCATTCTTCTGCGCAAGAACGCGGGGAAGGGTCATGGACGAGCGGCTGCCAGAGACGGGGGGTGCGACGCTGCGCGTGCCGCACGCGCCATGCTGAACGTACCGACACTCTGGACGGTCTTCGTCGTTAACTTCCTGGCGCTTGGCCTGATCTGGGCCTACGTGACGCGCTCCTATCCGAAATTTGCGGCCGCGCGGTTCTGGATGGCATCGTCGTTCGTCGGCGCCACCGGCGCGATGACAGCCCTGGTCCGTCTGTTCGTCGACTCTCCCCTGCCGCTTCTTGTTGGCGCTGCCGGTATCATCGCGGCGAGCTGCCTCGCCGCCATGGGCATTCAGCGTTTCTATGACCGGCCGGTCTCGTGGCGCGTCATGACCGCAACGGGGGTGCTAAGCCTCGCCGGCGTCGTGTTCTTCATGGTCGGCTTCGAGCACATGCAGCTGCGCATGCTCAGCTACACGCTCGGCCAGGCCTTGCCGCTGGTGCTGGCGCTGCGTCTGCTCCTGGCGCCGCCGGAAGGCCGCGTCAGCCCGGGCGCGCGGCTGTCCGGCATCGTCATCCTCACCATCATCGGGATCTTTGCGGTTCGCACGCTGGGCAATCTGCTAGGCCACGATTTCTCGGCGCGCGCCGGCGGTCAGGCTCATGGCGTCATGGTGCTGGGCCTCCTGTTCCTGTCGATGACGCTCAATTTCGGCTTCCTGCTGATGGCGATGGATCGCCTGCGCAACGAGGTCGCCGACCTCGCGCTGCTCGACGATCTCACCGGCGTCGCCAACCGGCGGCATTTGTTGCAGCGCCTGTCCGAGGAATGCGCCCGGTCTGAGCGCAGCGGCGAGCCGTTCTCGCTGCTGGTGATCGATCTCGACGGCTTCAAGGCCATCAACGACACCCATGGTCATGCCGCGGGCGATGCCTGCCTGCAGCACTTCACCCTGATGGCGCAAACGCGGCTGCGGCCCGGCGACATGCTGGCCCGCACCGGCGGCGACGAGTTCTGCGTCGTGCTGCCGTCCTCGTCCCTGCGCGAAGCTGCCGCGATCGCCCGCCGCGTGCTCGAGGTCTGCCGCCAGGACGCCGCGGGATGTACAACCAGGGACATCCCGATCGCGATCTCGATCGGCGTTGCCGAATGGGACCGCGGCATCGGCCAGTTTCCGGACCGCCTCATCGCCCATGCCGATCACGCCCTCTATGACGCCAAGAAAAACGGCAAGAACGACTTTGCCGTCTACGATCCGGCCCCGCCGCTCTCGCCCGAGCGGCCCGGGCTCGGCGAGGCCACGCGCAAATTCGCATAAAGCCTGCTAGGATTTGGGTCCGTCTTGGACCCGCATGATGATCCTCCGCCTGCTCGCGGCTTTTCTCGCCGCCCTTGTTCTGCTCACCCCAGCCGCTGCAACGGACGCCGAACTCGCGAAGATCGCGCGCGTCTCCGGCACGCCTGACATTCCCGGCCTGAAAATGGTCTGGCTCGCACCATGGGGCGATGTCCGCGACGCTCATCCCTGGCGCAACATCATCGTGCACCAGACCGAGGGGCCGACAGGCTCGGCGCGCGGCGGCGCGGCGGAGCAGTCGAAGAACCCGACGCGCCGCGGCGTCACCGTGTGGGTCGAGACCGACGGCACGGTCTATTGGGCAGTCGCCGAGAACCTGGTGCCGACCCATGGCGACGGCGCCAATCGCAACGACAACAAATACATCGATAACAGATCGACCTATCGCCAGGTGGTGCGTGACAACTCGATCGGCGTCGAGTTCGCGGGCAACTATCCGGATGTCACCGCGGGCCCGACCGAGGCGCAGGTCGCGGCCTGGAAGATCCTCGTGAAGGTGCTGCGCGCGCGCTACGGCATCCCGCTCGACCACGTCTATGCGCACAACTGGATCGACTACAAGGACGCCCGCTATTGCGAAGGCTGCTGGCTCGCGACGCTGGCGCGGACATGGGGGGAGTGACGAGCAGCTAAACCGGCTGCGCCATCCATCCGAACAGCCGTCGCATCAATCCCGGCCGCCGTGGCAATTCCGGCGGGCCGTCCGACGCCAGCACGCGTTTGAAGAAGTAGTCGAGGAACACCATGTCGTTCGGCTCGGTGACGGTGAATTTCTCATCGCCGAAGAACACGCTGTAATTATAGAAGAACGGGCCCATGAGCGGGATCGTCGCTGTCGAGGCATAGTCCTTGGAGATGACGAACTCCGCGGGATCGAGCCCGTGCTCGCGCATCGCCTGCTCGACCAGCGGCAGCTTGCGCATGAACTGGGCGGAGAAGCCGCCGACGGTGGATTGCAGGATGATCGACACGGTTGGTGTCCGTTCGCTTGAGGCCGTCGGCCCGATCATTCTGGGTCGGTTGACCGGACGCGCGGGTTCAAGGCAAGCCCGGTTCTATGTCGGCTAGGAGCAGGAGACTGCGATGGCGATCTCACAGGCTTCTCTGCCGACCCCAGCCACAGCTGTCATCGCCCGGTTTACGGGCGATCCAGTAGTCCAGAAGCCTTCGTTGGAGATATCGCTCTCGCGATTGGCGCTGCGGCGTACTGGATGCCCCAAGCCGGGGCATGACACCGAGTGTGGAGGCCGCACGTCGCATCACTTGGACGAAGCATGGCGCATGGCGCTCCTCTCGAACAGCGCATCGCCGCAAACAAAAAAGCCGGCGTTGCCGCCGGCTTTCTGTCTGTTGTCGATCCGCCAATATCTATTGCGAAAAAAGCCCGCTTAATGCGCGGCTTCCAGCGCGGCCTGTTCCGCCCGCGCAATTGTGCCCTTGACCGCGGCCTGCACCTTTTCAAAGGCGCGGACTTCGATCTGGCGGACGCGCTCGCGCGACACGCCGAACTCGGCGGCAAGGTCTTCCAACGTCATCGGCTCATCGGCGAGGCGGCGAGCCTCGAAGATGCGGCGTTCGCGCGGGTTGAGCACGCCCATGGCGCCGTTCAGCGCGTCACGGCGTTCGTCATACTCCTCGTGCTCGGCCAGCATCGCTTCCTGGTTGGGCGTGTTGTCGACCAGCCAGTCTTGCCACTCGCCGGCTTCGCCGTCATCGCGGATCGGAGCGTTGAGCGACGCGTCGCCACCGAGGCGGCGGTTCATGTCGATCACGTCCTGATCGGTGACGCCGAGGCGCTTGGCAATGATCTTCACCTGGTCGGGGCGGAGATCGCCCTCGTCCAGCGCGTTGATCTTGCTCTTGGCCTTGCGCAGGTTGAAGAACAGCTTCTTCTGGTTCGCGGTGGTGCCCATCTTCACGAGCGACCAGGAACGCAGGATGTACTCTTGAATCGACGCCTTGATCCACCACATCGCGTAGGTGGCGAGACGGAACCCCTTTTCGGGTTCGAAACGCTTCACCGCCTGCATGAGGCCGACATTGCCTTCCGAGACCACCTCGGAGATCGGCAGGCCGTAGCCGCGATAGCCCATGGCGATCTTGGCCACGAGGCGGAGATGGCTGGTGACGAGTTGGTGTGCCGCGTCGCGATCGTCATGCTCGCGCCAACGCTTGGCGAGCATGTATTCCTGCTGGGGTTCCAGCATCGGAAACTTGCGGATCTCGGCGAGGTAGCGAGAAAGGCCGGATTCTCCATTGAGGACCGGCAAAGCAGCGGTACGGGCCATGATGAAGCCCTCCAAGGTTCAGGCCCCCGATAGCGGCGGGCCAGGCAGACGACCGCTGTGTTAAAGCCGGCCGTAGCTGCGATGTTCCGTTGGTCATTTCCAACGCAGGCGCAATATACCCCATGGGGGGTCAAAAAGGGAAGGATTGCTGACGTCACGTCCCCGTGTGGCAGCTATAACTTTTTGTAATGTAACGCTTTTCCAAGGCGGCCTGCGTCATAGCGCCGCTTTCAGGGCGCCCTGAAGGAGAAGCAAATCCTCCGGCAGGGGCGCTTCCCAGTGGAGTAATTCTCCGGTTCTCGGGTGCTCCAATACCAGCAAATAGGCATGCAGGGCCTGCCGCCCAAGCGTAGCCAGAGTCGCCTGCGACTCGGGGCCGAGGTGGTTTGCCTTGGTCTTGAAATGTGGGCCGTAGACGGCGTCGCCCATCAGGGGATGGCCGATATGGGCAAGATGGACGCGGATCTGGTGGGTGCGTCCGGTCTCGAGCTCGCAGGCGAGCAGGGAGGCGATCGGCTTGCCGTCACGCCCCGCGAAACTCTCCAGAAGCTCCCAATGCGTCACCGCCTCGCGGCCGCCCTGGCGCACCGCCATCTTCTCGCGCGCATAGGGGTGGCGGTCGATCGGCGCATCGACGGTGCCGCGATGGCGTCCCGGCAGCCCCCAAGCGAAGGCCATGTAGCCGCGGCGCATCGCACCTGTCCGGCCGTGGTCGGCGAATTGCGCGGTGAGCGAGGCATGGGCAAGGTCGTTCTTGGCGACCACCATCAGCCCGGTCGTGTCCTTGTCGAGCCGGTGCACGATGCCGGGCCGGCGTACCCCGCCGATGCCGGAGAGCGAGCCTCCGCAATGGGCGATCAGCGCATTCACCAGCGTGCCGGTCTCGTGGCCGGCCGCGGGGTGGACGACCAGCCCCTTCGGCTTGTTGAGGACGACGATGTCGTCGTCCTCGAACACGATATCCAGCGCAATGTCCTCGCCCTTGGGCTCCGGCGGGGCCGCCTCCGGCACGTCGATTGTGATCGTATCGCCGGATGTGACGTGATAAGCGGGGTCCCGGATCGGGGCGTCCTTGAGGCTCACCGCGCCCGCCAAAATCAGGGCTTTCAGCCTCGATCGCGATAGGTCGGTGAGGTGCACCGCCAGCACGCGGTCGAGGCGGGCCGAGCCCTCGTCGCCGGCGACGACAACTTCCAACCTTTGCGCAGAGCCTGAGCTATCCATGACGACGTCTGATACCGCTGTTCCCGAACCGAGCCCCGAGCAGGCCGCGCTGTTCGCGCGGGTGCGGCGGATGATGCTGATCGCGGGGTTGACCACGGCGCTGGCAATCTGCGCCGTCCTGATCGCGGTGGGCTACCGCCTTTTCAAGTCGGAGGGAAGGGCGTCCGAAATGGCCGGCGACGTCACCGCCGCCCTGCCCAAGGGCGCCAGGATCGTCTCGACCGGGGTCGCCGGCGACCGCCTCGTGGTCACGCTGGACGTGGGCGGCGTCATCGAGATCCGCACCTTCGACGCCCACACCCTGAAGCCGGCAGGAAAGCTGAAATTTGCCAATGAGCCGTAAGGCCGGCCGCGGCTGTTGATCGTTCTCCGGTCCAGTTTGTCTTGCCGCGCAACTTCTGATTTAGCTCTTGGGCTTGGGAAGTTGGGCTGGGACTGGGAATGGGACGTATCAAGTCGCGCGTCGTTGCAATTGCGCTCGTTGTCGGATCGTGCGGATGCGCTGGATTTGCGGCGCTCGCAGAGCCGGCCAAGCAGCCCACAGCGCCTGCCAGGCAGGCTGGACTAGCCGCGCCGGCCAAACAACCCGCGGTGCAGGCCAAGCCAACGGGCTCGCGCAACGCACGGCTCTATTTCCTGCGCGAGAAGGGCATTTTCGGCGCGATGGGCGGAATGGCAGCCTCGCCGGAAATCCTGATCGACGGCAAGTCCGTCGGAAAGGTCGACATGGGGACGTTCTTCTTCGTCGACCGGCCGCCGGGCGTCCACAAGATCGCCTCCCACATGAAGCTGTCCATGACGGATTACGAGGTTGAAGTCCCTGTCGAGGCCGGCAAGACCTACTATTTCGGCGTCGGGACGCAGCGGACGGGCGCCATCGGCCAGGATCTGCTCAATCAGGCCGTCGCCGGCAGCAGCGGCCAGCAGATCCGCTCCTCTTCGCCGTTCAAATCCGCCTTTGCGGGCGCAGGCCTGTTCCGCCTCGAGCCAGCCGCCGGCGCTGCGGCGATCGAGAAACTGAAGCATCCGTGAGTGTTCCCGGCAGTTTCGCGGGGTGCGGTGGCCCGCCCCGCAATTAAGCTTGAGCCGCATTGACCGTGCATATCCGGGACTTTCGCCCCCGATCGAGGCTTGCCGCCGACAAAATTCGCGGCTATGTCCTGTCCCTCACGCTCCCTTCGTCTAGCGGTTAGGACGCGGCCCTCTCAAGGCTGAAACAGGGGTTCGATTCCCCTAGGGAGCGCCAGCCGGGCAATCATGGCGTTGTTTTCCCATCGCTTTTTGCCGCTTTTCCCAAACTTCCCGGTGTGGTTTGGGAAGGTTTGTTCTTCCGATGTTCATTAAGCTGCGTGACCGCGCGCTTGCCGCCGCGCTTCCGATCGGCGTCGCGGGTGTAGCGTTCGGCCTCGGCCAAGGTCGTATGGCCCAGCGCGGCCATTATGTCGTGAGCGCTGCAGCCGGCGTCGGCGAGCAGGCGGCCGAGCGTCTTGCGCAGGCCATGCGGTTGGCACGATAGGGTTAAGCCGGCGGCGGTGATCGCATCGCGCATGAATCGGCTGAACCCGTCGACCGTGAACGGCTTGCCATAGGCCGTGGTGATGACCACGACATGCTTGCGCGGCATCGCTGCCAGCGCCTTTTCCAGATCCTCACTCACGTCCATGTCGACCTGTACGCCGGTCTTATGCCGGCGGTAGCAGGCGCCATCGTCGACCTGATGCCACGTCAACAGATGCGTGTCGACGCGGGCGGTACCCATGTTGAGCATCAGCGCATAAGCGGTGCGTTGCTTGGTACCGAGTGGCCAGCGCCGTTCATAGGCGGCAAGCTCACGATCGGTCCAGGCCCGGATCTCGCCTCCCTTCGGCCGCTTGATTCCGGCGGTCGGGTCTGGCGTCAGCTTGAAATGGTTGATGAGGATGCGAAGTTTCTTCAGCGTATCGAGCGCGGCCCCCGGCTTGTTGGCGAGCGGTGCCAGAATGAAGGTTTCAATGCGTTCCTTGGTGAGACCGGAGAACGCACGGTGGCCGTGGTCGGTCCTGATCTGCTCGAGCCGAGAGCTGTAACCATCCTTTGAGGAGCCGCTAAGCCCGGTATAGGCCGCACTCCTCATGTAGGAGTCGATCTTCGCGGAGATGCTGTCGGGCGAGTCCTTCTTCGTGGCGGGCTTCTGTGTGCCGCCCATCGCCGCGGCGTAGGCAAGGCGAAACTCTTCCGATGTCGGATCGTCGGGCAGGCGGATGCGTGGCCCGTTCTGACTGCGTATCCTGAATGACAGGTACGTGTTGCCTTTGACGGTGTTGCGTTCGACATGCAGCGGGAGCTTGCGGGGCATCAGGTCCATCCCACGTCGCTGGCGACCAAGGCCTCACCCTCATGGGGCAACGCCTCAACGGCCAAGTCAAGCTCTCTCACGTCCCACGCCTTGCGTTTGTCCCCTAGAACACGGGCGCGTGGCATGCGCCCGTCCAACACCATGCGGTCGAATGTGTTAGGGCAAACCGAGACATATGCCGCCGCCGCCTCGCGCCCGATCAAGCGCGGCGGAAGTGTAGGGGGCAGGGCGGCTTGTTTGGCCATGGATCAAGTCATTGCCGCGCCGCAGGCGTGAACGTAACGCGCGTCAGTCCATGATCTGTCTCGCTGATGTCAACCTTCGCGCCGATCGCTTGGGCCAGGGCCAGGACTCGGTCTCGGTCGAAGTTGGCGGGCGCAGCGACTTCATACGTCTGACCGACCAGTAATTTCCTTGCGATAATAACGAGCCCCTGGTCGCGGTCTGGCAGTCGCTCCAGATCGCGCACATATTCCTCAAGCGCGTCTAGAGCAGCGATGCGAGTAATCTCGTTGAGATCAGTCGCCATCATCAGCGCACCGCCTGCTCGCGCTCCGCGCGCTCGCGGGCCATGCGCTCGCGGACGCTACGGACCAATTCGGCCGTCATGCTGGTGACGTTATGCGTAGCCCAGGCCTTCAGCTTTTCGCGCACGTCGCCTGGGACCTTCAGCGTCAAAGTCGTCATGTCATGGGATTGATTCACATCGTGCTCCTGGTCAAAAAACTAGATTAGCGATGCGTAAAATATTGCACGGATGCAGCTAATTTCCAGCAAATGTCATGTCGCCGCAACAAGGGTCCCCACGCACAGCCAACGTTGATGTTGCTCATGAATTTAAATCGATTGTCTTGGGGAGGCGCTGGCGCGGTATTGGTAACGGATTATACGGAAACGTGATTGAAAAACGGAAAAAGCCCGCCGGGTGATCGGCGGGCCTTGTCGGTGATGCTGGCGCGATCAGAGCACGGCGACGCGCTCGGCGATGTTGTCGCCGCTGATCGCATTCAGGGACGCCGAGAGGTTTTCGTTCATCGCTCTAGTCGCAAGATCGACAGACCGGAAAAAGCTACCCATCGACATCACGTATGAGATGCGATCACCCGCGCGTGTCTTGAGGACGGCTCGAACCTTGCCATCAGACAGGTATTGGTAACACTCCGGCTCCACTTCGATGTAGTCGGCATTTGCCTTGATCATCATGGCTTGCTCCACGGTGCTTAAGGAAGGGCTGGTCAGGCGTGCCCGCGCCTGGCTGGCCCGCCGCTCGGGATGAGCGACGCGCGAAAGTCTGTACTGTTTCGGGAGCGCGCAGTGCACCACTCTGGTGCATTCTGATCACATGCGGTTGACCTTTGCTGGGGCCTCCGCAGCTCACCAACTAGCGCTCAGATGCTCCCCGCCTTCCTGTGAATAAGCGGGATAAACGGGCATTTACTCATCGATGCTCGCATAACGTGCCATTCTCTGCCTTCAGCGAATCACCTTGCAACTGGGGGTAAAATGCCTGGGGTAATGCGGCTCCGCGTCTGGGACGTGGAGCATGGGGCGTGCGCGATGGTTCAGCACGTGACACCGACACTTGGGGGCGATCTCGGCGGAAGGCTGGCGATGATCGACAGCGGCGATACACACGACTGGACTCCAGCGGAGTACATCACGCGAACGCTTGGCCGATACGAGCTCGATTATCTATTCATCACGAACGCCGACCAGGACCACATGAGCGGCCTTCAGAGCCTGTGGGACGCTGGAATCAACGTGACCGTCATGCATCACAACCCGACCTTTGGGCCTCAAGCGTTCGAGGCGGTGAAGCGCCAGAGTGGTCCCCTGACAAGCGACGCGAAGCGCTACATGCAAAACCTCGGCACGTTTACCGCGCCGATCCAGAACCCGTTCAACACCAGCATGGGGGGCATCACGGCCACCATGTTCTACAACTCTTGGCCGCAGTTCCAGACGACGAATGACCTGAGCCTTGTCGTGTTTATCAAGTTTGGCCCATTCGTCATTCTATTTCCTGGCGATCTAGAGGGACCAGGCTGGCGAAACCAGCTGCTTAACCCCTTATTTCGCGCGATGCTCACTAAAGTTGATATCCTCATCGCCTCGCACCACGGCCGAGACAATGGGTACTGCGAAGAAATCTTCACCTATTGCCGCCCACGGGCAGTCGTGATGTCGGACAAGGCCATCGTGCATGATACCCAGAACATGGCCCAGGCGTACCGTAACCAGGTGACCAAGCACTACCCCAACGGCGTTTCCGTGCGCAGCTCGGGGCGCAACAGGCACGTGCTCACCACGCGTCGCGACGGTTGGATTCAGTTCGAAGTGGATGATGGCGGCACCTTCTACATCGATACCGAGTACCGGAGATGAAAAGCCGCTCCGATGCCCTGAAGGCCGCGAACATCAAATGGCTGGTCATGCTGGCCGTGTTCGATGCCGCCGTGGTGTTGTTCTTCGTCGCGCCCGAGTTGGTGAGCGCCAGCACGATGGCCATCCTGCGAGCAAGCTCGACGGCTGTTTTGCCGGTTGTGGTCCTTCTGCTTACTGGCCCGCTCTCGCACGATGCCAAGGCGAGGCTGGTCTACTGGAGGATCGCCAACCCGCTCCCAGGCAGCCGGGCATTTTCGGAATACGCGCCGGCGGATGCCCGCATTGACATGAAGGCGCTGGCCAAGAACGTCGGCGCGCTACCGACAGATCCAGGCGAGCAAAACGCGAAGTGGTACAAGCTTTACAGGCTGGTGGGCGCTGATCCTGCAGTGGCGGACGCGCACAAGATGTACCTGATGTATAGGGACATGGCGGCAATGTCGTTGCTGTTGATTCCGCTGGTGCCAGCCGCGCTTTGGTACGCCGGGGCACCGCCGGCAAGTCGATGGATCGCTGGCGGCCTGTTCGCCCTGCAGTACGTGGTGTGCGCCATCAGCGCGCGTCACAGCGGCACGCGCTTTGTGTGTAATGTTTTGGCCGTCCACTCGACGACGAGGGTGAAGCCCAATCCTGTGCAGCGCTAGTACGCCTTACGCGCATAGCGACGACGAAGGCGCGCTTTCGAATGATCGCGGTAGCCCGGCGCAAGCGCGATGACGACGGCAGCTTCCTCCATTCGGCGCAAATCGCGACGCGACGGTGCACGGACGTACCGGATGCCCCTCGAAGAGCCTCAAGCCACCTTCTCCCTTGAGGAAAGCAGCGGCACGCCTCATTGAGGTCCGCTCGTTGGGGCACAGCGGACTAGATTTGCTCACACTGAGTTCTTCGCATTTTGACCCGGTGCAGACATTGGCGATCGCGAGGCTCGCGCCGGGTCTCTCGCCACCTTCGGCTCTCGGTTGCGGAAGACTGCCGACCACGTGTTCTGGCATCTTGCGTCCTGCGCGTGCTTGGAAATTCAGCGATCGCGAAGTGCTACAGCCTCTTGCTCCTCGGCAGGAGCGGCTTCGTTGGTCCGCACAAATACAAAACGGGACGCCACGGGGATCTGTGCGTCGGCGCTGCCATCTTGGCCGATGAGAATTAGTCCCGCTCCGCCATTAGCTACATTTAAGATGACAGGAGCGCCCTTCCACGTCCTGATTGGCTCCATTCCGATGATAAGAAATTCACCCATCGGCTGGTCAAAATATTGAAGCCTCAGCTGTGGCCCGACTTCTGCCGCCGCAAGGCCAAAACCCAACTGTTTGGCGCGCGCATAGATGTCCGTCAGCGACGCAGTATCGGTCTGAAACCCCAGTTCGGCTGCCGACACCGCAAAAAGCTCTACGTTTGTTTTCGTGACGCTAAGGGTAAAGGTCGGTCGCGCGAGAATTTCGCCAGCCGAGTTTCCGATGCCGCAACCTGCCGCATCCATTGCGTTGCTAAGGGCAAAGAAATTTGCAAACGTCCCGATTGTGATCTTCTTCCACATGGGGACATCGACGGCGGATTTGATTAGAAGTTGCGGCCTATCAGCTGGGGGAGCTTTCTTGAGCTTCAGTTGGTTCTGCAGGACATCTCGCGCCGTGCATTGAGCTCTGGCTTCGCTCGCGAATAGGAGAGTGCATGCGGTACAGAGCGTCGCAACGATGAGGATGCCACCATGGCGCCATCCTGGCGAATGACACTGTATGGCATGGCAACTGATTTTCTTGCCAGCTGTTCGGTCCATAACGGACCTCTTTTGCGCAAATGCGCGCTAAAAACTTTAGACTATCACTTCACTATGGTCGGCCCGTTCACATCGGGAAGCCGTCGTTCTCGCAGCCTGTAGAAGTTAGTCCCGGAAATCTCGCAAAGGTTCAGGGACGATAGCGCCGGATGACGAGCTCACTATAGGTCAGCGTGGGTGCACTTTTGGCGGCAAATCTGCCGGGTCCGCTGCTGGCCCTTCGCGGACCTCGTGCAATGTCCGCTTGCGCGCCGCTGTCGGGAGCATTGCGGACATCAAACGCGCCTTGGACGGCACGTAGGATCAGTGTCGCGACGAAGCCAACGAGATCAAATAGTTTGGTCATCGCATGCCCTTGTGAAAAGGTCGCCAAGCGAAGCCGCCGCTACATCCACGGTCGACCTCGCCGGCTCCCCCGAGCGCTCGCAGTTGGATGGGCTGCACGCGCTTGAAGGAAAGAAGTTAGCGGCGGGGGCGCCAAAGGGAGATCAAAACGCCCCCCGCCGCCGGGCGCGACCACCGGCTCCCCAATGGAGAGAAGCCGCCGATGCGGGTCGCGAGCCGTGTGTTCACACCACCGCGCCCGTCAAAGGATTTCGCCAACTCGCACCATCGAACACGACCACCGCGCTCAACGTCGTGTCGACGTGCAGGTCGCGAAGGCTAGGATTTCCCGGTCTCGAAGAGGTCGCGCCGCTGCTGCCGACCGTGAAGAGTCCGGTCACCGACAATGACCCAGGAGTGTCGCCGCTGGTTCTGGTTGCGCTCGAGCTTATCTGCGCGGCGTCGCCGGTAGCGAAGCCCGGGACGTCGACAAACGCACCGGCGGCACAGGAATAGTACCTGCGGGCTTGCGCCGTGCCGATGTCAGTCGGCCCTGCGGCTGCGTTGACGACGGCGTTATTGTTGATATTCAGCATGCGCATTGTCATTGGTTCTCTCCTTTGAAACTTCACTTCACGCGGCGAGTGCCCGCGACGATGATCCTGTCCAAAAATGCCCTGTCGCTCATAACCGCTTGAACGGCGGCGATGATCTGTTCTCGCGCTGCGCGGACGGCGAGGAGGTCGGACTCTGCGGCGAGCGCGGCGCCGTCGAGTTTCCCGGTGGCGATCTCGAACTGACGCTGAACCTCAGGGGCAAGCTGCCCCAGGCCGATTTCAACCCCGGCCACGACAATCGCATTATCGACGCGCCTTACCCGCACGGGCTTGTTGTTGATCGGCACCGTGAACTCGGTCCACTGCGCGTCATTGTGGTGCCGATTGACCCCGAACGTGCCGGATCCTGGTCGACCACGATCGGCTGCTTTTGTCAGCGCGGCGCGCTCGATATCCGCAATAGTTACATCCTTCTTTAGTGCGCCAGTCTCGACCAGTTTATTCATCCTCATGATCAGAAGCTCCTTGTGTCAGGGCGATGCCGCAACACTGCGTCGCCGACCGCGGATGACGGGTCGACCTCTTTGGTGGGTTTCGACAATGGTGCCAGGCCGCGATCGCCTTTGCTGCCGTCGGTGGACTTGTCCGCGACGCCGAATGAAGGCGGAGCCGGCATCGGTCCGCAATGCTGGGCCATCCACCACATCCGAAATTCAGGAAAGGCCGCGTCTCGGCGGTCCAAGGCTTTTTTTAGTTCGCCCTGCGTGGCAATCATCTCACCCTGGATCGAACTGATCGAGCAGATGTGCTTTGAAATCGTCTTCGAAAGCTCTGAGAGCTCAGTAAAATCGCGGGTGAGACCGTCGAAGCTGCTCGCGAAGGCGCTGGTTGTTAAGCTCTGCCGGCTTTCGCGCGATAAGCGCTTCATCAGGGAGGTTGCGCTTTTGTCGAGCCCGTCGCAGCTGCTCGAGAATTTTTGGAGCTGTCGCTGACGTCGTTGTAGCTGCTCCTGCAATCGTTCGATCGCTGTTTGACGCTGATTTTCCAGGTCGCAGAGTTTCCTAGACAGTTCGACGGCTACGTCCGTCTCAACCTCATAGGTCGTTTTGTAGGCCATTATGGCAACTCCAATCCCTCCGACTCGTTCGACGATGTTCATCACGGCGTCCTCAGATCTGCCCCAGCAAGGCCTCGTTAGCCTTCTGCCAGGCGAGACTGTTGCGGCCGCCCATGATCAGGTCTCTGAACTCAGCCGGAAACAATCGAACCACACGTTTGCCGTCGACCTCTTCGGCGTTGATGAGCCGGCCACGTCTGGTCTGGATCTGCGACGTGTCGTCGGGGACGACGACTAGAATATTGCCAGTCAATTCTTTCGGCCGCGACGCTGCCGCGCGTGCCTCACTTTCGAGCTCGCTCCGTCGCCATACGAGCCGCGCGCGCTCGGCAATATCCGCGTCGCTCGTCGGCGACACTGGCAACCGCATTAACGCGGCGTCGATCTGTGCGATAGTTTGCATCATCTAATCTCCTGATCGAAACTCCACCCATACTTTGGGGCCTGGATGTCGTCATAGTCGGTGTTAAACCGGTTAGGCTCTTCGGTGAGGCGTCGATAAAACTCGATCCAGCCGGCGGCACCGGATAGCGGCGTCGCGAGTGCGACCAGACAACCCGCCACAACCAAGGCGACGTCGTCGTGGTGGCCGCCACGTTGCGGGTGGTCGATAACCTCGCGACCGCCGCTAAGGCAGCGCCTTTCGAGGTTGGCAAATTGGCCTATCATCCTTTCGTTATCGATCAGCCGAGCGCGTTTGGACGTCAAAAGCGGCAGGCTCTCGCGGTAGATATCGGAGCGGTTCTTGTCGCTGTATTCGAGGGTGATGCCGTGCCGCTGAAACTCGGCTGCAACAAAGTTGAGACCCCAGCGATCTCCCATGGTGCGAGTAATGCCATAGCTGAGCAGTGTGCTCGAAATTCGAGAACATGCATCCGGCGGCGAGAATGGTGGAGCAATCTCGACAATGCAGTCGATGACGAAGGTGTTGTCGTCGACGCGGTGCCCGACACACGCGCACATCGAATCCTTGCCGGCGCCGCTTGATGCATCGATCCATGACTGATACTGGACACCGGCCTGATGGGGCCGCACGGCGATGCCTCGATCGACACAGGCCTCGATCTCTTGCCGTGTAATGTAGCTGGCGAGATCGTCGCGCCACTGACTGAACCATTCCGCCTTGGCGGCCTCGGGATCATCAGCAAGCGCCGCATCAATCGTCGCCTGCGAGATCAGCGGATTGAGCTGGGGGGCCGTGGCCCTGACCACCAACACGTTAGGATCGTCGGTTCCGTAGTACTTCTTCCAGCGCTGGTACAACAAACCGTCGCGCTTATAAGCCGATGAGATCATGACAATCATGGCCTCGTCACCCAGCGTCGCCATCGCAGGCTGAATTGCGCGGTGAACCTCGACGTCCGGACTGGCTGAGTTTTCCGAAGGCCAGAAGGCGGTTTCGTTGAAGATGGCGAGCAACACGGTGCGGCCGCGGACCAGTTTGAAGTCGGCGGTTGCGACGACGATGTCGACGCCGGACGTCAACTCAAGGCCGTCGAGCGTTTCTCTTCCGACCATTGCCGCCAGCGGCGGGATCTCGGCGAAGTAGCCCTTGACGTAATTCAGTAATGATCGCGCCTGCGAGCGATCGGCGCCGAGCAGCATCACAATCGGCCGTTCGCCCGGCCTCACCTTGCCGTTCGACCGAAAGGTCGTCGCCATGTAGGCGCCAAGGAATGATGCCACCGAATCCTTGCCGGTGCGGCGAGCGGAAATGATGTCCAATTCCTTCACGCGCCTGCCGGGCGGTTCGCGGCCCGTGACGGAGCGAAAGAATTCGACTTCGGAGGGCGACATCGACAAAGCGAAGGCGCCGCGCAACACGGCGCGCCAGCCATCCCAGGATGCGCCCGCAAACATCGCCCCGAACAACCTCGGGTCGGACATCGCGGTTACGATATCGGGGAAGCCGGTGCGCTTCATGGCGTGCACCGCCTCCTGGCGAGGCCGAGCAAATCGCGCAAGGTGACCGCTTCATCGGCGCGAGGCAGGCGGCTGATCCTCAGTTCGCCATTCGAGCCGACGCCGAGCACGCCGCTGTCAAGCAGCCGGCGGGCTGACATGGCTGAGGTCCTCTGCTGGATCGAGACCTGAAGAACTCCGTGAAATGGCCGGATCTGTCCCAGCGATCCGACGATCGCGATCAGGTGGCCATCGAGCATCCGACGATGCTGCTCGTGAGCGTCGAGAACATCGCAGACGGCCTGCAGGCGGCGTGTCGGTGATGCGCTCACGGCTGACCGCCTTCCGCGCTGGTCTGGTTCCACCAGTCCTCTAAAGACGGAGGGGCGGACTTTGCCGGTCCCGGTGGTGCCGGCTTAAAGCCGGACTGCCTCAACAGCTGCGCAACAATGCGGCGCTGCTCGAGCGCGGACTTGCCAAGGGTCTCGAGGCGCTCCGCCTCCACCTGCATCGCCGCAATGGTTTTCGCCGCAACCCTGTCGGCTTCGCCAGGCTCTCGGCCGAGACCGGCGAGGAGACCGGCGGCGATCTGCTCGCGCTGCGCGGCTCGCATGGCCTGCAATTCTTTCCAGCGCGACCAGCCCCGAAGAGGTGCTGGTTTCGTCGGATGGTCGGTTGGGGCGTTCGGCATGACGTTCGGCATAGTGCGAACGTAACGCGAACTTCCTATTTTCCAAAATTACATCTTCGTAATTATTGTTAAAAATCAACGACTTATGCACGAGTTGCGTGCAGCCGGGTCCCCATCGAGCCCAGCGTAAGGGATGCTGGAATCGACTAGCCTGCTGCGCAGGCTGGGCGGCAACACAGGGGGACACTTGTTGCTGTACGAAACCTACGCAATCGCAATTGATGTCGCGGGGATCGTCGTCTTCGCGGCGTTAGTCGCTGAAAAGCGAACGAGTCGGCATCGACGCCGGTGGCCGCCCGGCTAACGCAACAAACGGGCGGTCGCTGGTCGAATTGCGCAGATCCTACTGAGCGCGCCTGAGGCCAGGATGCATCCAGTAATGCTCGCCAAGCTTGGGGACGTCGTCGTAGTTGATCCGGTCCCAGCGGATGTCATTTGAGGCTGCCCTCATGAACGAGATCCGCAGCATCTCCTGCGTCGATTCATTGCCGCGGACGTCGCGAAATGGCCCGCTCTCCCGAAAAACGATCGAATCGACTTGCGGAAATTTGGCGAAGACCGCCGGGATCAATCGCGCGGTGTTGATGTTGAAGCCGCTAACAGCAGTGCCAGCCGTCAAAACGGAATCGACCGTGCGGTTGATCGCCAGCACCCCTTTTTCAAAGGTCACCTGCAACTTGCCACTATCGATGAGGGCCGCCGCGAGTTGCTCGGGCGTCGTGGCCTTCTCGATCTGCGCGCGACGCTCGCTGTCTCCAATGACGCCATTGAGCGCGGCCAGCCCGACGAGTGCCACGAACAAGATCAAGAGGACTTTTTTCATTGCAGTCCATATCGGCGGGATTCAGTGCGCGAAGGCGTCAATCAGAAGCTTGCAGGGTTCGCTGAGGTTTCCAAGCTTCTTGTTGACCGTCAGCAGATTACAAACGCCTTTGAGAGCGCCTTGAGCTACCGGATCGCTTGCCTCGGCCAACGTTTTCTCGGCCTCCTCCGGGTTGAGCGCCATGGGGCAGTACATGCGGGACAACCGGTAGAACTCTGGCCTGGTCGTCAATCCGGTCATCTCGACGCATAGGGAGGCGGTGTCGACCCAAGAACCGTCTTTGGCACAGCTCAACCGCCGGCTGGTCAAGAGGCCCTTTTCGCCCGTCGAATCGATGTTGTCGATCTTAATGCTGGGACACTCGCATCGCGTCGATCCGACGCTGAACTTCTGATTGGCATACATGCAGCCGTCGTCTGCGAACGCAGAGAAGGGAAATGCACCCAGGGCTAGCGCGACGATGATTCTCTTCATGCCGGGCATGTGGCCTAGCCGTGATGGGGAATGCAACGGATCTCGGCGGATAACTCGCTGAAATCGTCGCCAAGCCACTGGAGAGGCCCTGCAGTTTACCGGGCTCGAAAGGCCCGGCCGAGGCGCGCGCCAACGCGCCAGCGGCCACGCTCGCGATGTGCGGTGGTGATATGGTTGCCGAATTTTCCCGATTCAGTTACGAGACTCGAAGCAAACAAGAAGACCAGCCGCCCGATGACACAAGAAAAGCAAGAAGACGTATTCGGAATAATTGAGTTCCCGGGCCGTGCATTCAGCTGCACGGTACACGACCGATCGGAGACCTTGGCGGTTCTGATAGTCCCTTCCTCCGCCGGTCTGCCTCGTGACTTCGACTTGCTCACCAATGGGGAGCGCTTATGGTGCCGCGCGCTATGGCGCGAGGAACAGCGGATCGGCGTCAGGTTCGTGTGAGCCTCGTCGAGCAGCGTCACACACCTGTCATAGACCGTGTGGCTAACTGGCCTGTATGGAGCGATTTACGATTGCCACGGACCTAGGCGCGATCGTCGGTTTCGCGGTGGCGCTGCTGGTCAGCAAGGGCGGCGCCCGGAGGCGGCCCCGCGGAGAGTGACGGTTCTCGAGGACCTACGGCCGCGCTTGGCGAGGCCGCAACGTCGCTGATCGGGTTTGCAGAGAAGACGCCACGCGCTGGGGGCGCCGCGCTCGCGGGTTGCTCCGGCGATCAGCGGAAGGTCGTCGACGCCAGCCATTAGGCGAGTGCACCGAATCGGAATAGCAACACGCCAGGGAATAGATCGGTGCTTTGTGTGATCCTGTTCACATGCGGCGCGGCGAAGGTGTGGTACCGCGACGCTATTCAACGGAGGGCTCGATATTGCCCGCCCTGTTCGATTTTCTATACCGCGAATATTGCCGCGCGCGCCTCGTCGAGATGCGCAAACAGCTTCTGCTGAGTCGGACGAACAGCCCCGAGTCCACGGAAGCGGATGGCAACATCAGCTCTGACGGCGCGAATGACCGGGATAGCAACGTAGGCGACTCGCAGCTCGAAGACGACAAAGCCGGGCCAAGTTAACCGCGCTTCCAAATGCAACGGGTCGCGATGAGCAACCCACCGAAAATCAGCCCGCCAGTCGAACATCGCCGATGCCAATAGCGGCCCTGTCGCGCCTTCTGAGCAGCCCTTTTTGAGACCGAACTTCCGGGCCAACGGAGGCGCACCAACGCACGGGCGTGGCGCGCTGGCGGGTAGAGTATGGGTTTCGAGTATCTAGCTTTGGCTATCGCGCATCGATCTCTCGCTCTGCCGCCAGCCAAAAATCTAGGTCGCGCCCCGTCATAGGCCGGCCGCCTTGCTCCCAGAGCTCGTAAGCGCGGTCACTGATCCGTCTTTGCCGCAAGCGGTTAAATAGTCTCCTCCTAATTTCTTTCGCAAACTCCAATGGAGTTGCGGTGATCTCACCGCGGATGTAGCCAGCTGCCCGGGTAGGCAAGATCTGATCTGCTTTTCGAAGTTTTTCCATCGCAGTTGGGTCCGTCCAAACTATCCAGGAAATTATGCCTGTCGTCGTCCGATCATCGCAATAGATTTTGCGAGTTTTCCTCCAGCGGTTGGGGCTAACCTATCGGCTGGGGGCCAGGCGGTATGGCCTCACGCGGCCTTCTGAGCGCGCTTGGCGATCTTGGCGACGGTGGCGCGGCTGCAGCCGGTAGCTGCCTGTATCGTGCTCCAGGATTGGCCCGCGGATATCATGCGGCCGATAGCGGCATTGCGCTCAGTGTCTTCCGGGCGGCCCTTGTACTTGCCCTCAGCCTTCGCCTTGGCTTGCCCCTGGGACTGACGACGACGGCGGTCGTCGTAGTCCTTACGGGCCACCGCGGCGAGCATGTCCAAAAGCATGTCGTTGATCGCCGAGAACATCCGGCCGGTGAAGTCGTCGGCCTTAGCGGCCATCATCCATGAAGTCGGCAGGTCTAGCGCCACCACGCGGATCTTCTTGGCGGCTAGCTTGGCCTTCAGCCCTTCCCAGTCGGAAGCGGTGAGGCGCGACAAGCGGTCAACCTGTTCGATGAGGAGGATATCGCCTTCGCAGGCATCGGCCAGCAATCGGAACAATTCAGGTCGGGCCAGTTTGGCGCCGCTCTCGTTCTCGACGTACCAGGCGACGATCGTCAAGCCGCGTTCGACGGCGAAGGTCTCGACCTGGGCGCGCGCCCTGGTCGCGTCCTGCTCATCGGTGGAGGCTCGCAGGTAGGCTCGGACGAAGCACATGAAACGCTCCTTAGTTCAATTTGGATGGTTCATATGGTATCGGTTCATTTTGAATTGTCAAACTGAATTATTGAACCGCAGGAAAGATGGTTCGATTGAGGCATACCCAAACTGAACCGTGAAACCTCCGCCCCCTCGTCAGTGTTGTAGGTCCATGGGGCGATCCGAAGGTTGGTCGCCATGGAGATGGATCTGACGGAGCGGCTTTTGATCGGATTGGCAGTCCTGTCCGGACTATTCCTATGCGGGGCCGTGGCCGCCCTGTGGTCCGTCGGCAGTTAGGAACGTCGGGCCGGCGCCGGCCGAACAGGCTGCCGGCATTCTCGCCGGAAAAAAATCAGAGGCGGCGCGTGCCGCCGGAGGCGTGGGGCGCTATTCGCCGCTATCGATCACCTTATGAACGTGGCTGATGCGGTAGCCCTTTGGTTCGCCATCGACCAATTGAACGTCTACGTCGACAATGAAGGTGGTGTCCTTGAGCGGATTTGTGTGACCCTGAACCATCTGCTCTTTAAGATCCGCATCCTTAAGGAAATATACGGGCAGCGGCCTATCTGAGACGGCCGGAATGATGGCCTTATCGGCTGTCCGGCCGGAACTCTTGCCGGCGGCCCGGCTAGCTTGTTGGAAGAATAGCATTGCCTCGTGGATCGTTCTCACGGACGGATGCTCTTCCTCCGGAGGCGGAAGGATCGGCTTTGCGAGTTCGGCGTCGATGGTCAAGGCAGCGCGATTCAGCTCGTTTTCATCGAACCTATATTCCAAAACAGTCGTCTTTTCGCCGTCACGACGTTCAAAGCGAGCGTGCTGGATTTTCAGATCGGCGCCCCGGCGGCCGGTTAGCGGGCGTACGAATTCACGAATGTCTCGAGCATCATCTTTCGACGGTATGTCGCCTGAGGGCGGTAGCTCATCGCCCGAAAAAGCGCGGATCGCTTTGGCGACTTTCTTCGTGAAGTCCGCGACCACCACCGCCTGGTGCATGAATGGCACGGCCTGCCCGAGCATCACGACATAAGGAACTATTTCGGCGACAATGCTTCCGTTCTCCAGTTTGGAGATAAAGAGTCGGGGCGTGTCGCTGTCGTCTTTCGTTGGACCATGGTGGCGTGCATAGAAGCGTGCCAATGCCGCAAAACTGGCGCCGAGGCCTTCAAGATCTATCGGCCCTCCAGGATCCAGCCGGATAATCATCCGATCTTCGGTCTCTTCGATGGAAGTGGGGGCTGGCGCAACCATAACGTGATAATACACACCACCTTCGTTAAGGAAATCCCCACCTGCTGGCATGGCCAGCTTCGGTGCCTCAGGCGGGCCGAGCAATCGAACCGTCAGCTTGTTCTCGGGGCCCATATGACCGGAGCTAACCTAAAGATCCTCCGGGTAGCTATCCTCAGTCGCCTGAACGATCTTAACGAGACGCTGGCGGGTGCTGCCGAGGTTGGCGATACGCCCGCGGAGATTGATCAGCTGATTGCTGTGCCTGCCGCATTCGTCCAGTACGTCGCAACTCGGGATCGGTTTGCCGTAGTCCGAGGAACGCGTTAGCCAGATCTGCCGGATTGCGGCGGCTACTGCTGGAAGAGGCATCCAGCGCTTACGTGGGTGGGTCTGCTCTTCGTACTGCCGTGGAGGGCAGTCACTCAACAACCAAGCCAACGATTCCACATAGGCGGCGGTGTTGTCGTCGGCCTTCAGACCGAGACCATCAAGCATTACCGCAGCGAGCATTTTATATTCGCGGAAGGTCGGCTTGGTGGTGGTGATGGAGCCGTGGACGGCGTTGAACGCGGTGGTGATGAGGTCATCCTGGGGCAACTCATCGATAAATCCGTGCGCCTCGCAATGGAGAGCCCAGCGCTGAGGCCGGTCTACTGCCTGTTTCAGGGCGATCAGGTCACCGTCGCCGTCGCGCTGGACTAGGCTGCGAGCCTGATAGGCAATCAGTATGGCCTCTTCCATTTCCTCGCCGAGGCGGAAAGGCGCCATCGCCTGGTCCATCACGCGCGCGACGCTGAGCGAATGCTCTGGCAAATCGGATGTGCGAACGATCTTATTCATCGCCCCCCTCCATTGCCCGCTGCAGGTTTGACGGGCGGCCGTGCCATGGCGGCCGGTTCGGCGGAGGCATCTGTATCGAGTCGCCGTTCTGGTCGATCGTGCCGGCGATCGGCGCGGCCGGTTCGTCGGACCACCTGCCCTGCGACAGCCAAGTGCTGGGATGGGCGATGTAGCGTTGCTCGCGGTTCGCGACCTCAGCGGCGTATCTGAGCATGCCGGCCATCAGCTGGCCCGGTGTTGCCTCGCCCTTGTCGACAATGTGCCGGTACAGCATGGCCGCGGCGCCCTTCGCGACCTTGCGTGGGACCTGTGCCCACCATTTCTCGAAGTCGCTGTCGGTGTAGGAAGGACTCTCTGGATCACGGCGCCTGGAATCTTCGTCGACGAGATCGAGCTGGAGAGAGTTTCTCAATTCAATGGGTTCTTCTAAGGGTTCATTCAGAGGGTTTGGCGGCAATGGGTTGCCGGTCACTCGTGCAGATTCTTGCCGGTCACTCTGCTGATTCTTGCCGGTCACTCCTGGGTGAGTGGCAGTGGGTTGCCGGTCACGCGGCTCGTGATCGGCAACAGCTTGCCGGTCACTCTCGCTGTTTTTCAGCTGGAGATGATAGAGGTTCGTTTCCTTCTTGCCGCGCCGCTTCGTGACGAGATGACCGTCGTCGACCAGTGCCGAGAGAGCGTAGCGCACCGTCCGCTCTGGCATGCCGAGATCGCGCGCCAAGGTGGCCTGCGACATCCAGGCCCAGCCATCGTGCTCTCTGCTGAAGTACTTGGTGAGCGCGGTTGCGACGCGCGATGCAGCTGGAGGCAGCTCGCTATCGAAGGCGACCTGCCTGAGCCAATCGAATTGTTTGCGGGTGAAGTCGTCGCCGGAAGCTTGACGGCGCGGGGACGGATTACTAACTTGATCTGTGTTCACTGTCTTCTCCAGTGAATGTGTTGGTGCCGAGCTGGAGTGGTGTCCGGCTCTTATTTTTTAGGCAGCCCCGCGGTTCGCAGCCGTGGGGTTTTGCTTACTGACTTTCAGGATTGCGACCCCTGCGTTTGCCCGTCCCCGGATGCGTCGCGGTCGCTATGTGAGCGGCCCCGTCTACATCGGAAGACCGATTTATGGGTCGCTCGGCTCGAATTTCATTCCATCATGTAAGCTCTGATGCGCTTTCTGCTACTCCCACATTGCGATGGATGCAGCTAGATCGACCGTCACATCACCAGACCGGGTGAGGTTTGGGAAGCGATCCTGAAACGCCTTGCAGATCAATGCAGCGCCAGATTCCCAAAATTTGCAGTTCAGGCCTTTGTTTATAGGCTTTCCTCGCTCCCCTAGGGAGCGCCATTGCCTTGAAGCTAGCTTCGCCTTGAAGCTACCCTCCCTTGTTCTCGATTTGATAGTTCGACCCGCTGGGTGAGCGCTTGTGGCATTGGCGATCAACGTTCGAGCCGATAACAATTCAGCAAGTGAGATCGAGCGGCTGTGGGATCAGGTCGTAGCGTTCGAAGTCGAGCCCTCGATGCGCGCCCTTGGCTACCGGCCACATTTTACATTTGCGATCTACGACTCGCCTGCGATCGACGAAAAGATCGCATGGGCCGCCATGCTGGCGGCCGTTGCTGGCGAAGCGCAATTTCGCATCGAGTTCAAACGGATCCGTTGGTTCGCAGGCTCGCCTCTCGTTCTTTGGGCGGAGCCGAGCTCCAATGAGGCGCTAACCCGTATCCACAGCTCCGTCAGCGCCGCAATCGACCCGGCGCATTGCCATCCTCATTACCGGCCCGGGGCATGGACGCCGCATTGTACGCTCGGCTTGCGCATCGCCGATGAGCGGCGTGATGATGCGATTGCTTTTGCGCGATCGTTTGATCGAAGCATGGAAGTGCTGTTCGACGTGGCAGATTGTGTTGCCTTTCCGCCGGTTCAGGTAATCGCTGAGCAGCGATTGCTCCCGTAGTTGGTTATCGATTCGGAGAGGATGGGTTTCGCGAGTGCTCAACTCATCCTACGTACTACTCAACGCAACCGGCCCGTCATATCCCGAACCCTATCCGCGGCAATAGATCGTCGCTTTATCCGCCTCTGCGATCACTGCGATTGTAATCGCTTCAGGTCGGCAATGGCGGCACGATACTCTCGAAACGAGGTCGGGCATCCGTCTCGCGCGGCTGTAAACTCGTTCCGGGCCGCGACTGTATCTCTGCTCTTGAGCTGAACAATCCCAGCGTAATAGTGGGCCTCGCAGGTTTGATCTGCATTCCTGGCCGAAGCCAGGGCTGCGGCGGGAGTGATCCGACCGACAAGCAATTCGCCAACGGTTCTCGGCCAATCCCTGAGCCGGCCCTTGTCGAGCGCAGTGGACAGCGCGATGTCCGCATCGGCAGATCGTCCCTGCACCCGCGCCACCGATCCCCAAATGACGCCGTAGCCATCGGGATCGGAAAACCGCGCCTCCCGGTCGTAGTCCGAAGCGGCATCCCTGAAATCGCCTCTCCGATAGTACGCATCTCCCCGGGCCGCGTAGTAGTCAGTCGCGACGCGATCGGCCTCCGGGCGACTCACCTCCTGGTCTTTGGCAAAGGTGGTGTTCTTGTCGGGCCCAAGCCTGATGGCATCGGTGAAATCCCGGATCGCCTCGTCCAACCTGTCCTCGGACATATGAATCTGCCCGCGAATGAACCGGCTTGCGGCACCTGAGGGATCAAGATTGATAGCCTCGGTGAGAGAAGCGATTGCGCGTGTGGTGTCGCCCTTTTTGGCCAAGGTCAGTCCCAGCTCGTGATGGGCGTAGTTGTTCTTCGGGTTGAGCCTGACCGCCTCGGTGAAGTCGGCTTGAGCGGCATCCATGTTGCCGAGTGCAAAATTTCCGAAGCCACGCTTGAGCAGCGCCATGGATCTTGCACCAGCAGGCAATCTGGCGTCCTGGGAGAGGCTGCTGCACGCTGCCATCATGCGCGGGACATCAGTGCTGTCCTGACAATCGTCCAGGTCTTGTGGGGTGGCCGCAAACGCGCTCGCTGCCGAGGCGACGATGGAGACGATCAAAGCTGCCCTGCAGCCGATGCGCAGGCCCTGATTTGACATTGCAGACATTTCGCCCCCTTGCACGACACACTTGGCCGATGATCCCGACGCAGGCAGCGCGACCGGCCGTGACGGCAACCTTATAGCGATCTTTTCCATCGTTCTACCGGAAGCTTTTTGGGCCGTTGCCCGTCGGGCAAGGCATGCCGCGAGGTCGCGAGCGCATGCAGCATCGGCATCAGCGGCGGTAGTCGTTCTCCCCAAAATCTGCACTATGCGCTCCGCGCCTCCGGAGCTGCTGCCGGGTCTTCGGAGGTTCTGGCAATAGCATGCGGAGTGACAAAATGAGCGGCTTGGTGATCTCTGGCGGCCGGGTGGTGGATCCCGCGAGCGGCATGGACGCCGTTGGCGATGTGGCGGTGGTGGACGGCAAGATCGCCGCGGTCGGCACCGGCCTCGGCGGCGCCGAGCGGGTGATCGACGCGACCGGGCTCGTGGTCGCGCCGGGCTTCATCGATCTGCACGCGCACGGCCAGTCGATTCCGGCCGACCGCATGCAGGCGTTCGACGGCGTGACGACGACGCTCGATCTCGAGGCCGGCGTGCTGCCGGTCGCCTCATGGTATGAGCGCCAGGCGCGAAAGGGACGCGTGCTGAACTACGGCGCCGCCACCAACTGGGCCTTTGCGCGCATCGGCGCGATGACCGGCTCGAATGCGGAGAGCTCGCTGGAGGCGTTCGGCAACGCCATGCGCGATCGCCGCTGGATGGACAACGTGGCGAGCGATGCGGAGGTCGCCGGCATCCTCGAGCGTCTTTCGCGCGGCCTCAACGAGGGCGGCATCGGCATCGGCATCTTGAACGCCTATGCGCCGGGCGCCGGTGTGCAGGAGTTGACCGCGGTCTGCCAGCTCGCGGCCAGGCAGGACGTGCCGACCTTCACCCACGTCGCCTACATGTCGCGCGTCGACCCCGAAAGTGCGGCGGAAGCCTATATCCGCCTGATCGGCTATGCCGGCGCCACCGGCGCACACATGCACATCTGCCATTTCAACTCGTCGAGCAAGACCGACATCGAGCGCTGCCGCGTGCTGGTCGAAAAGGCACAGGCGCAGGGCCTGCCGATCACGGTCGAGGCCTATCCCTACGGCACCGGCTCGACCGTGCTGGCCGCGGCCTTCTTCAGTGATCCCCAGTTCGTTGAGCGCAACGGCACCGGCTACGACTCGGTGCAGCGCGTGACCGACGGTCACCGCTTCCGCGATCGCGAGGAACTGCTGAAGGCGCAGGCCGAAGAACCGTCCTCGCTGGTGCTCTGGCACATCCTCGATACCGACAACAACGCGCATCATCGCGATCTGCTCGATATGTCGGTGCTGTATCCCGGCGGCGCGATCGCGTCCGATGCGATGCCGTGGACGACGTCGGACGGCAAGACCTACACCGGCGATGCCTGGCCGCTGCCGGATGATGCCACCTCGCATCCGCGCTCGGCCGGCTGCTTCACGAAATTCATCCGCGAATGGGTGCGCGAGCGCAAGGCCGTGTCGCTGCTGGAGGGCGTGCGCAAATGCGCGCTGATCCCGGCGGAGATCCTGTCGCAGAGCACGCCGGCGATGCGCGCCAAGGGCCGGCTCGCAAAGGACGCCGATGCCGATATCGTCGTGTTCGACTACGAGAAGCTCTCGGACCGCGCGACATTCACGGCGATGAACCGCCCCTCGGAAGGCGTGCGGCATCTCGTGGTCAGTGGCCAGCCGCTGATCAGCGATGGCGTGCTGGATGTGACCGCGCGGCCCGGAAAGCCCGTCCGCCGTCCCGTCGTCGAGAGCTGATCCATGCCGGTCCCCATTCTCCTGGTCACGGGCTTTCTGGGGGCGGGCAAGACCACGGTCGTCAACCATCTGCTGGCGAATGCGGAGGGACGGCGTATCGCGGCAATCGTCAACGATTTCGGCGCGATCAACATCGACGCGGAGTTGATCGCGGGTGCGAGCGATGGCGTGGTCAGCCTCGCCAATGGCTGCATCTGCTGCTCGCTCGAGGGCGATCTCCTGCGCACGCTCTCGACGCTGCTTCGGCGCGATCCGAAGCCCGAATATATCGTCATCGAGACCAGCGGCGTTGCCGATCCCGCCGACATCGTCCGCAACCTGATGGACCCCGTGATCCTGCGCGAGGCGCCGCTCGAGACGGTGCTCTGCGTAATGGATGCGGCGACGCTACCGGCGGCCCTGGACGATGCGCTCCATCGTTCGCAATTGCGCGCCGCCGATATCGTGGCGCTGAGCAAGCTCGATCTGGCGGAGGAGAGCGCAGGCGCCCGCATGCGCGAAGCCATCCGCGCGCAGCGCGTCCCCGCCGTGGTGGTCGATGCCAGGCGCGGCGCGATTCCGTCCGCGCTGCTGTTTCCCGCGGCTGTTGATCGTGCGCCCGCGCCGCGCGACCCTGGACCACGACGGCCTTCCGAGGAGCGCTTCGAGACGCTGAGCTGGACCTCGGATCAGCCGCTGTCGCTGCCGCGCCTGCAACAGGCGATCGGCCGTCTTGCGCCAAAGCTTGCGCGCGCAAAAGGCCTGTTCGAGACCGTCGAGCAACCCGGGCGCCAGATGGTGTTTCAGTTCGCCGCCGGCCGCGCGACGCTCGCGCCGGGTGATGCACCGGCGGAAGGCGTGCCGCGATCGCGGATCGTCTTCATCGCCGAGCTCGGCGTGCTCTCGAAGGCCGAGCTCGACGGGATCATGGCGGCGTGTGTTGCCTGCGGGTAGCGTGGTCTGCAGCGCGCATAGGCGCACCCGATCAAATCAGGGGGCGCGTCAATCCTCCACCTGCAGTCCATCCCCGTGCACATACCACTCCGCGCGCGACTTCCAATGCGCATGCCGGTCCGGTGTCATCCCCAGCGGCTCGTCGAATGCGCCGGCATGGATGATCGCCTCGCGCCCGCTGCGCGTGAGGTGTGGCATCGGGCTGCCGCAAATCTTGCAAAACGCGGTCGCAAAGCTTCGCGCGTTGGGCAGGTCGAAGCGCACGACGGATGCTTCACCGCGCAACCATCGCAGCGCTGCTGCCTTCACGATCACCTCGCAGGCATGGGCGGTCCCGGTCGCCTTGCGGCAGCGCGAGCAATGGCAGTTGAGGAAGCGATCGAACGGACCCTCGACCTCGAACGCGACCTCGCCGCACAGGCAGCTTCCCTGGAATGCGGCCATCTCCCTCTCCATTCGGCTCGTCCGGCGTCGCGATCGCTTCGTTCAGCGGAGGTTTGCTCCGGACGTCATCAGACCCTCCGGGCCGGGAATTCTCAAGAGGATATCTGCAGGTCTGGCAGGGTCAGGCAAATTGCGCGATGCCGTTTCCGACGGACCAGTTCTCCGCGGGGGCATCGAGCACGTTGACGAACACGTCCTCGGAGCGGATGCCCGGGTTTTCGCCGAGCAGCTCCGCGATCCGGCGGTACAGCGCCTTTTTCTGCTCCGGAGTGCGCGATGCGAACACGGTGATCTGGATCAGCACGGCGTCGTCGCTGCGTTTGACGCCATAGGCATTGCCGCAGCGGAAGTTTGAGGCGTCATGCTCGCTGATGGTCATGAACTCGTCGCCCTCGGGCACGTTCAGCGCCTCGCGCATGGCGCGGTACAAACCATCGAGGATCGCCTGCCGGTAGGCTTCCGGTTTGCCGGCGCGCATCGAGATGTGAAGGAGAGGCATGGGCGGGTCCCTTTTGGCATGCGGGCCCGATCGGCCAGGGCGCACGCAAGCGCCGGCCGTCGGGCCCATTGACGGAACGGGCTGTCAATCCCAATTAGTTTTTGACACGATGTCGAGAAAACACGTTCTTGACATCATGTCAAATACTTTGCCATGCGGAGGAGCAGGATTTGAGGCCGCGCGAGTTCGACCACGACGACGTCCTGCGCATCGCGTTCGACCAGTTCTGGCGCAAGGGCGTGCGCGGCACGTCGCTGTCGGACATCGCGCGCGATGCCGGTGTTCAGCGCGGCAGCCTCTACAATGCCTTCGGCAGCAAGGAGGCGCTGTTTCTCCAGGCCTATGAGCGTTATGCGGGCGATTATCTCCTCGCCCTGCAAAAGGCGCTCGGCGCGGGCTCATTGCGAAAGCGCCTCACCGCGTTCTTCGAGTTGACCATCACCAACTTCCGCTCGGGCTCGCCGCCGCGGGGATGTCCGACCACGCGCGGATTGATGGAGCTCGGCGCGGCCGAGGGGGAGGGCTTGGACGAAGACGCGCGTCAGGCTTTTGCGGGCCTCATCTCGCGCATCACCATGCTGGTTCAAGAGGCGTTGGCGGCGGGCGCAGAGCGCGGCGAGTTCAATGGCAATCCTGCGGCCGCAGCGCTGCACATCATCACGGTGACGCGCGGCCTTGGTGTGCTCGAACGTGCCTTCGGCGACGAGCCGCAGCTGCGCAAGATCGCGGCTCACACCATCGATCTCGTGCTCGGCAAGAAGGGCGGTTAGGTCAGGCCGCAAAACGACGACCCCAGCGGTGGTGATCTCTGGGGCCGCCTGGAGGTTTTATGGAGGGCATCGAGCACTGCGTCTCCATGCGATGTTGATAGCGCAAGGTCGCTTGAGATGCGACTAGAACCCATCAAAGCGTCAGCACAAGGCAAGCGCGTTGACGGCCCGCGTTGTCGCGATCTCGTTCTCATTCCCTACGAACTGGCCAACGATGGATTCGAGTTCGCCCGGCTGGTTGCGGCGCGCGACCGCCAGCAGTCGCATCAATTCCGCCTCGTCCTGCGACAGGCGCCGGCACGAGGGTGGCATGAAGCACAGTTCGCACGGCCGGCCGCTGCGCAGGATCCTGACGAGCGCAGCTGCGCGCGCCACCAGCAGCGGACTGTCGGCGATGCCCGGCGCCTCGTCGGCGAAGCGATAGGCCGCTTCCCAGCAATCGGAGGCACCGGTCGCATAGGCTGCTCCGATGAATCGGAACAGCGACAGCGCGACGCGGGAAAATTCATCATAGCTCTCGACGCAGGGACGCGCCGCAAGCGCGGCCTGGAGCGGACAGAGCCGCGGCTGGCCGGCTGTCTCGACTGGCGCAGAACCGCACGTATCGTGGAGCATGAACGATCCCGTCAGTGCAGCGTGGGACTTCCGACCAGCCAGCTCTTCATCGCCATCGTCCGATCATGGTCGAAAGACCGAACGTGTCGGTCGGGCAGGATGAGGCCAGCCATGCGGAAGATCGTTGCAAGCCCCCGCACGGGCGCGAGAGCCCAATCGGCGCCGACCGGCGGCAACCAGCTCTCGAACTGCTCGCGTGCGACGTCGATGCGATCCTGCTGTGCCGCGGCGATCGCCCGCAAGATTCCGTGCTCGCTGTCGGACATCTTCGGACAGGTCGGGCAATGAACTTCGATGGCCGTATGCGCCGTGCACGCGAAGATCTCGATGATGGATTCCAGCGAGGGCACGGCGTCGCCGACGCGAAAGTGGTCGTACACTTGCTGGATATCGGCCGCGGTCGGAACGGCGCTTCCGCTGCGCGCCTTGGCCCGAAATCCCCAGATGAAGAGCCGTTCGGCCGCGCACAGCGCGGGAAGGTCGAGGGACTTGCCATATGTCGATTGATGCATTGAGCCTCTGGCCTTCCATGCAGCTCACGCCACAGCTGGCGCTGATGATCTGCGCCGATCGTTCCGCCAGAGCCGACCGCAAGTCAACGCTCGGAGCGCCAATATCGAGGTCTTCTAGATCTAAAGAGCCGGGCATCCCGGATGCAGCCAAAGCCTCGCCAGCCTGCCAAGCCGCACGCAGCGCGCCGGCGGCCACCGACGCAATTTTGCGGAGGTTTGGGGAACCCGAATGCTTAAAGCTTCGCTAAGGGGTGCGGGATAAACTCGCATATCAGCCCTTCCAATTCTTGCGAGCACCGATGTTTTTCTCCCGCATCAGTTTCAAGCTGGTCCTGATTGTCGGCATCAGCCTTCTCGGCATGATCGCCCTAGCGCCGATCGCGCTCTCGACCCTGCGCGCGCAGATGATCGCCGACCGCCAGGCCAAGACGCAGCACATGGTCGATGTCGGCTACGGCATCCTGGCGCACTATCAGAAGCTCGAGAGCGAGGGGAAGCTGCCGCGCGAGCAGGCGCAGGCCGCCGCGATCGCAACGATCAAGAACCTGCGTTATGACAAGGTCGAGTATTTCTGGATCAACGACATGGCCCCCAAAATGGTCATGCACCCGATCAAGCCCGAGCTCGACGGCAAGGATCTCTCCGGCATGAAGGACCCTGCCGGCAACGCGCTGTTCATGGGCTTCGTTGACGTCGTCAACAAGCAGGGCGCCGGCTTCTACGGCTATCTCTGGCCGAAGCCGGGCTTCGAGCAGCCGGTCGGAAAAATCTCCTATGTGAAGGGCTTCGCGCCCTGGGGATGGATCATCGGCACCGGCATTTATCTCGACGACGTCGACGCCGTTTTCCGCCAGAACGCGATGACATTCGCCTACATTTGTCTGGCCGTCCTGGTCCTGGTGTTGGCCTGCTCCTTCGTAATCGGCCGCAGCGTGACCCGGCCGCTCGCGAACATCACCGCGCTGACCGAGCGGCTCGCCGCCGGCGACAGCGCGTTCGAGGTGCCCTACACCGGCCGCAGCGACGAGGTCGGCGGGCTCGCCAAGGCGCTTGCCGTGTTCAAGGACAATGCGTCGGCGGTGAGCCGCCTGCATGCCGAGCAGCAGGAGACAAAGCAGAGGGCCGACGACGAGAAACGCAAGACGATGGCCGATCTCGCCGGTAGGTTCGAGGCGAGCGTTCAGGCCGTCGTCCGCGACGTCTTCACCGAGGCGCGCGCGATGCAGCAGGCCGCGCAAGGCATGTCGGAGACCGCGAACAAGGCGACCGACCGCGCAAGCTTCGTCGCGACCGCCTGCCAGCAGGCGTCGAGCAATGTGCAGACGGTGGCGTCCGCCGCCGGTCAGCTGTCATCCTCCATCACCGAGATCAGCCAGCGTGTGGCGCAGGCTGCAAGCGTGGCCGACAAGGCGGCTGCCGACGGTCAGCGCACCAACGACACCGTGCAGGGGCTGGCCGCCGCCGCGCACAAGATCGGCGAGGTCATCGACCTCATCAACCAGATTGCCTCGCAGACCAACCTGCTCGCGCTCAACGCCACCATCGAGGCGGCGCGCGCCGGCGAGGCCGGCAAGGGATTTGCCGTGGTCGCGAGCGAGGTGAAATCGCTGGCGAGTCAGACCGCGAAGGCGACCGACGAGATTGGCGCGCAGATCGCCGCGATCCAGGCCGAGACCAACCAGGTCGTCGGCAACATCGAGAGCATCCGCAAGACCATCATGGAGGTCAACGAGATCTCCTCGTCGATCGCGGCCGCGGTCGAGGAGCAGGGCGCAGCGACACAGGCGATCGCTCACAGCGTGCAGGAAGCGGCTTCCGGCACCGACCAGGTCTCGCAGAACATCTCCGGCGTCACCGACGCCACGGCGGAAACGGGCCAGGCCGCAGGCCTCGTGCTGCAATCGAGCGGCCGGCTGTCGCAGAAGCTGCAATCGCTGGAGAACGAGGTCAGCACCTTCGTTGCGGGCGTGCGGGCCGCCTGACATCGCGCTCATACTATCTGCCGTGGCGCGGATTATTCGTCTCATCGCGGCGGGCGCGGACAACTGATATTCCGGCCGACGGGAGCGGTCATCGCGTCCGCTTCCTCGCCCTTGACGATCGCGGTTAAAGTGCCGAAGCAGGGCCATCGAACCTGCCGATCCGCGCTTCGCTCGCGGGCATGGAGACGCCGCATGTCGTTCAAGAAACTCCTGATCGCCAACCGTGGCGAGATCGCCATTCGCATCGCGCGTGCGGCGGCCGACGCCGGCATCGCGACGGTCGCGATCCATTCCGCGGATGATGCACTCTCGCTGCATGTGCGTGTTGCCGACGAGGCGGTCGAAATTCCCGGTCGCGGAGCACGGGCCTATCTCGATATCGAAGCGGTGGTGAAGGCGGCGAAGAGCGCTGGCTGCGATGCCGTGCATCCCGGTTATGGCTTCCTCAGCGAGAACGCCGCGTTCGCCAAGGCCTGCGCTGACGCAGGCATCGCCTTCGTCGGGCCGAAGCCGGCCGCGCTTGAACTGTTCGGCGACAAGGTTGCGGCCCGGCAACTGGCGAAGCGTTGCGGCGTGCCGATCATCGCCGGCACCAGCGGGCCCTCGTCGCTGGAGGAGATCACGGCATTCTTCGAATCCCTCGGCAAGGGCGCGGCGATCGTCATCAAGGCGATGGCCGGCGGCGGCGGCCGCGGCATGCGCGTCGTGGAGAATGCCGCCGATCTCGCGGAAGCTTATGCGCGCTGCCAATCCGAGGCCAGCGCGGCGTTCGGCTTCGACGGTGTCTATGCCGAGCGGCTGATCCGCCAGGCCCGCCACATCGAGGTGCAGATCATCGGCGATCGCCATGGCGCGATCTCCCATCTCTGGGAGCGCGAATGCACCATCCAGCGGCGGCACCAGAAGCTGATCGAGGTGGCGCCGAGCCCGTCGCTCAGCGACGCCTTGCGCGGCCGCATCATCGAAGCTGCAAAGCAACTCGCGACCGCGGCGGCTTACGACAATCTCGGCACCTTCGAGTTCCTGGTCGACGGCACGGCCGAGGACGGCTTTGCCTTCATCGAGGCCAATCCGCGGCTTCAGGTCGAGCACACCGTGACGGAGGAAGTGCTCGGCCTCGACCTCGTCCGCGCCCAGCTCGCGGTCGCCGCCGGCGCAACATTGGCCGCCCTTGATCTGGCACAGGGCTCGATCCCGAAGCCGCGTGGCTATGCGATGCAGCTCCGCATCAACATGGAGACGCTGGACGAGCTGGGGGCGACACATCCGACCGGCGGCGTGCTCGCCGTGTTCGAGCCGCCGTCGGGGCCCGGCGTCCGCGTCGATAGTTTTGGTTACGCCGGCTACAAGACCAGCGCGGCGTTCGATTCCCTGCTGGCCAAGGTCATCGTGCATACGCCGGGCGAAGCCTGGCACGACGTTGTGGCAAAAGCCTCGCGCGCCTTGCGCGAGTTCAGGATCGACGGTGTCGTCACCAACATCGCCTTCCTCCAGGCCGTGCTCGCACATCCCGATTTCAGGACCAATCGCATTGCGACCGATTTCATCGATCGCAACATCGCAAAGCTGGTCGAGGCGGCCAATGGCGCGGCAAAGCCGCTCTATTTTGCCGCGACCGAGCGAAGCGGCCATGGCGCGGACACGCACGTCGCGCAGATCGTGCCCGAAGGCGCGGTGATGGTCGCAGCACCCCTGCAGGGAACCATCGTCACCATCCAGGTGAAGGAAGACGAGATCGTGCGCCCGGGCCAGCAGCTCGCCGTGATCGAGTCCATGAAGATGGAGCATCTGGTCATGGCCGAGCAGGGCGGCCGCGTCATGAAGCTCGTCGCCGGCGATGGCGTTACCCTGATGCATGGCGAACCGATCATGTATCTGGAGCCGCTCGACGTCGCGGCCGATGCGTCGGCCGCGGAAGCCGATGTCGATCTCGACCACATTCGTCCCGATCTTGCCGAGCTTATCGCGCGCCAGGCCAATACGCTCGATGCGAACCGGCCGGCCTCGGTCGAGCGCCGCCGCAACACCAACCAGCGCACCGCGCGCGAGAACGTCGCGCAGCTCGTCGACGACGGCTCGTTCATGGAATATGGCAGCCTTGCGATTGCCGCGCAGCGGCGCCGCCGCAAGCTCGACGATCTCATCAAGAGCACACCGGCCGATGGCCTCGTGATGGGTGTTGCGACGGTGAATGCCGAGAAGTTCGGCCCTGAGGGCGCGCGCTGCATCGTCGTGGCCTATGACTACACCGTGCTTGCGGGCACGCAGGGCCACATGAACCACAAGAAGATCGACCGCATGCTGACGCTGGCGGAAGACTGGCGCGTGCCGCTGGTGTTCTATGCCGAAGGCGGCGGCGGCCGGCCCGGCGACACCGATCGGCTCGGCATGACCGGCCTCGACGGCCCGTCGTTCGTCCAGTTCGCAAAGCTCTCCGGCCTCGTGCCGGTCATCGGCGTGGTCTCCGGCTATTGCTTTGCCGGCAACGCAGCGATGCTCGGCTGCTGCGACGTCATCATTGCCACCAGGAACGCTTCGATCGGCATGGGCGGTCCGGCGATGATCGAAGGCGGCGGTCTCGGCGTCTATCACCCGGCGGAGGTCGGCCCTGTTACGTTCCAGTCACCGAACGGCGTGATCGACATCCTCGTCGAGGACGAGGAGGAGGCGACACGCGTGGCACAAAAATACCTGTCCTATTTCCAGGGCGCGGTGTCGGAGTGGCAGGCGGCCGACCAGCGCCTGCTCCGTCGTGCGATCCCGGAGAACCGCCTGCGGGTCTACGACATCCGCAGCGTCATCGATCTCGTCGCCGACAAGGATTCCGTGCTCGAGCTGCGCCGCGACTACGGCGTCGGCATGATCACCGCGCTGATCCGCATCGAGGGCAAGCCGTTCGGCCTGATCGCCAATAATCCGCGCCATCTCGGCGGCGCCATCGATGCCGACGCCGGCGACAAGGCCGCGCGCTTCCTCCAGCTCTGCGACGCCTTCGACCTGCCGATCGTATCGCTCTGCGATACGCCCGGCTTCATGGTCGGCCCGGAGGCCGAGAAGACGGCGATCGTGCGCCACGTCTCGCGCATGTTCGTGACAGGCGCGAGCCTCACCGTGCCGCTGTTCGGCATCGTGCTGCGCAAGGGTTATGGGCTCGGCGCGCAGTCGATGATCGGCGGCGGCTTCCACGCCTCGTTCTTCACCGCGGCCTGGCCGACCGGCGAATTCGGCGGCATGGGTCTGGAGGGCTATGTCCGCCTCGGCTTCCGCAAGGAGATGGAGGCGATCGCCGATCCCGAGGAACGCGAGACCTACTATCGGAACAAGGTCGCCGAACTCTATGCCAACGGCAAGGCGGTCTCGATCGCCTCGGTGTTCGAAATCGACAACGTCATCGACCCCGCCGACACGCGGCGCTGGATCATGGCGGGCGTGCGCTCGGTGCCGAAGCCGCCCGCGAGGACGGAGAAGAAGCGGCCGTGCATCGATACGTGGTGAGGGCGGTGCAGCAAATCTGAGTCGCTTGAGGCAATCTGCATCCACACGTCATGCCCGGGCCTTGTCCCGGGCATCCACGTTCTTTCGCACGCGCGGCAATGCGTGGATGGCCGGGACAAGCCCGGCCATGACCGCGCCGAGGTATCGCGACCTACAACTGCGTCCCGGTTCCCGATTGACATCCCCGCCTGTGCTGCCAGACTTTGCACAATAATACAGGGTGGAGACGTCCGCGATGGCCAGCCTTTCGGCCTCGAACCATGTCGCCCGTGTCTTGTCCGTCGCCAATCACGTGGCCGACGTCGATGCCTCTTCGCGCATCGCCAATTCCTGGCGGCGCTGCCTGGTGAGCCACAAGCTGGACCCCGCCCGCCAGGGCCCGCCGCAGACGCTCACCGAAGCCGAGATTCGCCATGTCGCCGAGCCCATGGAGGAGACGATCCGGCTGGCAACGCCCGAGCTCGACGATCTCGCCCGCGTGCTGCGTGACGCCGGCTACTGCGTCAATCTCGCTGACGTGAACGCGACCATGCTGTTCAGCCGACTGCCGGCCGAAGCCGACGCCAAGATGTTTCTGGACTGGAAGATCTACACCGGCTCGAATTTCGCCGAGACCTTCGAGGGAACCAACGGGCTCGGCACTGCGCTTGCCGAAGAGAAGCCCATCCTGGTGCATCGCGACGAGCATTTTCGCGCGCAATGGCATATGTTCTCCTGCGCCGTGGCGCCGTTGTTCGATCAGGCCGGCCGGCTCGCCGGTGCCGTGAACATCACTTCCTGCCGCGAGGATCTCGAACGCGCCGCGCATCAGCTTGCGCTCGCGGTGACGATGGAGGCGACGCGGCGGATGGAGGGCGCGATCTTCCGCGGCCATTTCCGCAACGCCTGGATCGCCACCGTGCCGGGCGACGGCGGCAGCGGCCTGCTCGCCTATGACGACGATCGCCGCATCGTCGGCGCCTGCCGCTCGGCGCGCGCGCTGCTGGGCCTCACCGACGGCTTGATCGCATCGGGCATCGATCTGTCGCGCTATATCAGGTTCGATCACCATGCTGCGCGTGGTGCGGACGAGGTCGTCGAGCTGCGCCGCGCCGACGGCAGCGTGCTCGGGCAGGGACATGTCGCGCCGCCGCTGCGGGCGAGGCCGTCCACTCCGCGTCGTGACGTTCCCGTCGATCGTTTCGATTCGCTGCATCGGCTCGCAGGTCGCGATCCCGGCCTGATCAAAAGCGTCAAACGGCTGCGGAGCATCGGCGACCACAATCTGCCGGTGCTGCTGTACGGCGAGACCGGCGTCGGTAAGGACGTGTTCGCGCGCGCCATTCACGCGGCGAGCAACCGCGCCCGCAACCATTATGTCGCGCTGAACTGCGCGGCGATGCCGGAGAGCCTGATCGACGCCGAGTTGTTCGGCTACGAGGCCGGCGCCTTCACCGGCGCGCGCCGCGACGGCTCGAAGGGTCTGATCGTGCAAGCCGACGGCGGCACGCTGTTTCTCGACGAGATCGGCGACATGCCGATCGCGCTCCAGACCCGCCTCTTGCGCGTGCTCGAAAACCGCGAGGTCTGGCCGCTCGGCGCGCTCAAGCCGGTGCCGGTCGACATCCGCCTGATCAGCGCGACCCATCGCGACCTCGGCCGCATGGCGGAGGAGGGCGCCTTCCGCGCCGATCTCTACTTCCGCCTGCGCGGCATGGAGGTGCGACTGCCGGCGCTGCGCGAGCGCGCCGATAGGGACGATATCATCCGCCAGATCGCGCGCGAGGAGGCGCCGGATTGCCGCCTGTCGGACGAGGCCTGGGCGTTGCTCTCGGCCTATCCCTATCCCGGCAACATGCGCCAGCTCCGCCACGTGCTGCGGCTTGCCGGCTGCACGGCGGAGGACGGCGTCATCATGGATGCCGATCTCGATCTGCCTCCGTTCGGAGGCCGCGCCGCGGAGCCTGACCTTGCCGCGGCCGAACGCGCGACGATCATCGAAGCGTTGCACAAGCACGGTGGGCGGGTGACGGAAGCGGCGCGTACGCTGAAGCTCAGCCGCGCGACGCTCTATCGCAAAATCAAGCAGCTGAAGATCGAGACGGCGCAGTAGCGCCCAGTCGCATGCGGCGAGGGTTCTTTCCCTCTCCCCTTGTGGGAGAGGGTGGCTCGCCGCGCAGCGGCGAGACGGGTGAGGGGTCTGCCTCCGCGATTACTCCTTTTCGAGCTCGCGGAGACATACTCCTCATCCGGCGCCGTAGCCGAAGCTTCGCTTCGGCGTCCTCTTTAGAACGGCGCCCGAAGGGCGCCTATGCCACCTTCTCCCACAAGGGGAGAAGGGAAAGCAGCAAGCGAGAAGCTTACGAAAAATCCGTCCAGCTCAGATGCCGCGAATCGAGATCGCCGACTGTCACCGTGTCGCGCATTTCGCGCGGGACGTGGAAGCTGCTGCGCAGATACACCAGCGGCGCGACCTCGTCGGAATGCGAGACGCCACGCACCTCGCCGACGAAGATCGAATGCGTCTTGGTTTCGAATTCCTGCGCCAGCACGCAGTCGAACGCGGCGACCGCATCCGTCAGCACCGGCGCGCCTGTCACCCCGCGCGTCCACTGTCCAAACGCAAAGCGATCGTCGCCGTTGACGCCCTTCTGGCCGCTGAAGGTCAACGCGAGCGCGGCGTGATCCTCGTGCAAAAAGTTGATCGCGAAGGCGCCTTCCTCGCGGATGCGGGCATGCGCGCTGGCGTTGCGGTTGACGCAGACGATCAGGGACGGCGGATTGTCCGACAGCGAGCAGGCGGAGGTGACCGTCAGCCCGGTGCGCTTGCCGTGCTCGGCGCCAACCGTGACCAGTGCAACCGCGCCGGCACATTGGCGCATTGCAAGTTTGAAATCCTTTGCGTCGACGCTCACGCCGAAATCTCCGAAACGGGGGCGGGTGCGACACGATTGCGCCGCACCCGCCGCGCGTCAAGCGGCCTTCTTCGCGGAGCCGAGATGCTTCAGGCGCGGCATCACCTCTTTGCTGAGCAGCGAGAGCGAATGACGCCAGGCCTCCGGCTTGTGCTTGTAGTCGAAGCCGAACACCAGCAGCACGCCGAAGCCGCCGACCTCGTCGTAGATCTTCTCGATCTTCTCGGCGACGGTTGCGGGCGAGCCGACGATCCAGTTCCGCTTGGCGCAATATTCGACCGTGACGTCGCTGTCGGGCACGTCGGGCGCGTGCTTCAGATAGTCCTTGAAGCCGAAATGGCCGAGCAGGGGCAGGAAGTACTCGTGCATCATCCGGCCCATCATGTCACCGGTCGAGAGCTTCCACGCCTCTTCGTCGGTGTCGGCGACGAACACCTCGCGCACGAGGCGCCAGTCCGCGCGGTTCGGCTTGCGTCCGGTTTTGGCGGCGCCGATCTCGACCGAGTCCCAATGGCTGCCGACATAGGCCGGGTTGAGGTTGAGGCTCATCGGAATGAAGCCGCGCTCGCCGGCGAGCTTCAGCGTGTCCGAGTTCTTCGAGAGCCCGGCAACGCCGATCGGCGGATGCGGGGCCTGGAGCGGTTTGATGTGGGGCTTGAGGAAATCGAACATCGTGTCCGGCTTGGTCACGGTCCAGAACTTGCCCTTGTAGGTGAAGGGCGCGGGATCGGACCACAGCTTCAGGATGATCTCCAGTGCCTCGCGGGTCATGTCGCGGTTCTGTCCGCTCATGCCGTCGACGTTGAACATCGCCCAGTCGCTCGGCAGGCCCGAAGCTGCGACACCGAAATTGAGCCGACCCTCGGAGAGATGGTCGAGCATTGCGACGCGGTTGGCGAGCTCGGCCGGGTGGTGATAGGGCAGCAGGAAGCCGCCCGGCCCGATGCGGATATTCTTTGTCTGCATCAGCGCCTGTGCGATCAGAAGGTCCGGCGTGGGATTGGGTTCCCAGGGCGCGGTGTGGTGCTCGCCGACCCAGGCCTCCTGATAGCCGAGCTCGTCGAGCCAGCGCATGACTTGCAGGTCCCAGTCGTTTCCTTCCTTCAGGCCGCACTCCGGCGGATGCGAAGGCATCGTGAAATAGCCGATCTCCATGGGTTTCCTCATCTGATGTTGACGCGTCTTGTTGCGCGTTCCTGGACTTGAACAGGACAGCTTTAGCAAGCGGTGTGCCACCGCATCGCAAGCCGTGTGCCAGCGCGACGAGCGCCTCAGACCTGCGAAAAATCGCTGGTTTGAGGCGGCAATAGCCGATATCCCGGGGCGGGTTTGCTGGCGTCCGTCTCATTGTCGCGAGACGGCGTCTTAGCCGTGAGACCAAGGATACTCGTTGAGATGACCGAACCCGCCTATGTCGCGGTGGACTGGGGCACCAGTAGCTTCCGCCTCTGGCTGATCGACCGTGCCGGCCAGGTGCTGGCTGAACGTCGCAGCGATGAGGGCATGCTGGCCGCGACCAAGGCCGGCTTTGCCGGTGTGCTGCAGTCGCATCTCAAGGCAGTCGAGGCCCCGGGCCAGCTGCCGGTGCTTGTCTGCGGCATGGCCGGCGCCAAGACCGGCTGGGTCGAGGCCGGCTATGTTGACACACCTGCGCCGCTCTCTGCCGTGCTGAAGCAGGCCGCGCTCGTGCCAGGCGAGACACGCGATATTCGCATCCTGCCCGGCATCGCGCAGCGCGATATCAGGGCGCCGGACGTGATGCGCGGCGAGGAGACGCAGCTGCTCGGTGCACTCGGTCTCGAGGCCGCAGGCGAAGCGCTGATCTGCATGCCCGGCACCCATTCGAAATGGGTGCGCGTGAAGGACGGCACGGTCGCGCACTTCTCCACCTTCATGACCGGCGAGCTCTTCAGCGTGGTCTCGCGCGAGACGATCTTGTCGCTCGCGGTTGCCGGTGCCGATGATGCCGAGGATGTCGCGAGCTTCAAGGCGGCCGTGAAAGCCGCGTATGAAGCGCCGGCCTTCGCGGCCAACCTTCTGTTCACGGCGCGGTCGCGGCAGCTCCTGTTCGGCGGCACGCCGGCCGCCGCGCGCGAGACGCTGTCGGGCACGTTGATCGGCGTCGAGCTGGCGGCAGGGCTCTCCGGCATGGTGCCGAACGCGGGCATCACGCTGATTGCCTCGGGGCGGCTCGCGACGCTGTACCGGCTCGCCTTCGATGCGCTGTCGGTCGCCGTGCGGCCGATCGATGCCGATGAAGCCGTTCGCCGCGGCCTGTCGATGGCGGCTGCCGCGATCTGGACGAAATGAGAGGAATCCTGAGATGAGCGTTCCCTTTCCGCCGATGAAGCGTCCGCTGGTCGCGATCCTGCGCGGCGTGAAGCCCGAGGAGACCGAGGCGATCGTCGGCGTACTGATCGAGGCCGGCATGAGCGCGATCGAGATCCCCCTGAATTCGCCGGAGCCGTTCCGCTCGATCGCGACTGCCGCGAAGCTCGCGCCGCCCGGCGTTCTGATCGGTGCTGGCACGGTGCTGACCGCCGCAGATGTCGATCGTCTCAACGATGTCGGCGGCAAGTTGATGGTCTCGCCGAATGTGGATACGCAGGTGCTCACGCGTGCACATCAGTACGCCATGGTGACGTTGCCGGGCGTGTTCTCGCCGACCGAGGCGCTGCTCGCTGCGCGCTCCGGCGCATCGGGCCTGAAGTTCTTTCCCGCCAGCGTGCTCGGCGCGTCCGGCATTGCCGCGATCCGCGCCGTGCTGCCGGCGGGCGTGATGATCGCCGCCGTCGGCGGCGTCTCCGACCAGAATTTTGCCGAGTACATGAAGGGCGGCGTGACCGCGTTCGGGCTCGGCTCCAGCCTCTACAAGCCCGGCATGAATGCGGCCGATGTCGCGGCCCGCGCGAAGGCGACGATCACGGCTTACGATCGGGCGATTGCGAAAGACTCCGTGGTAATAAACAAGCCGTGATCCCGGCGTCGCGGATTTGTATCCTATCCTGCCGCGTCAGCGAGATCAGGAGACCGACATGGCGATCAACAACATTGCCGATCTGTTCGTGGCAACGCTCGAGCAGGCCGGCGTCAAGCGCATCTACGGCATCGTCGGCGACAGTCTGAACGGTCTCACCGAGGCGCTGCGCCGCCGCGGCACCATCGAATGGATCCATGTCCGGCACGAGGAGGTCGCGGCCTTCGCCGCCGCCGGCGAAGCCGAGATGACGGGAAGCCTCGCTGTGTGCGCGGGCTCCTGCGGCCCGGGCAATCTGCACCTGATCAACGGCCTGTTCGATGCGCATCGCAGCCGTGTTCCCGTGCTTGCGATCGCGGCACAGATCCCTTCGGCCGAGATCGGCGGTGGTTATTTCCAGGAGACCCATCCGCAAAACCTGTTCAGGGAGTGCAGCCATTATTGCGAGCTGGTGTCGGATGCGAGCCAGCTGCCTTACGTGATCGAGAACGCCATCCGCGCAGCCGTAGGCCTGCGTGGCGTCGCGGTTATCGCGATGCCCGGCGACGTCGCGTTCCGCAGCCCGCCCAAGCGCGCGCTGTCGACGACGCGCGGCCTTGCGCTGTCGGCGCCGAAGGTCGTGCCGCAGGCCGACGAGCTGAAGGCACTCGCGGACCTCCTGAACGGTGCCGAGCGCATCACCCTGTTCTGCGGCCGCGGCTGCGCCGGCGCGCATGCGCCGCTGATGCAGCTGGCCGAAGCGCTGAAGAGCCCGATCGTGCATGCGCTCGGCGGCAAGGAGCACGTCGAGTACGATAACCCCTACGACGTCGGCATGACCGGCTTCATCGGCTTCTCCTCGGGCTATGCCGCCATGCACGCTTGCGACGCGCTGGTGATGCTCGGCACTGATTTTCCCTACAAGCAATTCTTCCCCACCGATGCGCAGATCGCGCAGATCGACATCCGCCCGGAAAATCTGGGACGGCGCTGCAGGATCGATCTCGGCATTGTCGGCGACGTCAAGCTGACCATCGAGGCGCTGCTGCCGCTGCTCAAGACCAAGACGCAGCGGAGGCATCTCGACGACGCCATCGCGCACTACAAGAAGGCGCGCGAAGGGCTCGACTCGCTTGCGAAGGGGACACCGGGCAGCAAGCCGATCCATCCGCAATATCTGGCAAAAGTCATCAGCGACCATGCCTCCGACGACGCCGTCTTCACCGCCGATGTCGGCACGCCCACGGTTTGGGCCGCGCGCTATCTCGACATGAATGGCCGCCGCCGGCTGATCGGCTCGTTCGTGCACGGCTCGATGGCCAACGCGATGCCGCAGGCGATCGGCGCGCAGGCCGCCCAGCCCGGCCGCCAGATCGTCTCGCTGTCGGGCGACGGTGGCTTCACCATGCTGATGGGTGACCTGATCACGCTGACCCAGATGAAGCTGCCGGTGAAGGTCGTGGTCTTCAACAACGGCGTGCTTGGCTTCGTTGCGCTGGAGATGAAGGCGGCCGGGTTCGTCGACACCAATGTCGATCTCGAGAATCCCGATTTCGCAGCGATGGCGCGCGCCATGGGCATTTTCGCCAAACGCGTCGAGGACCCCGGCGAGCTTCCGGGGGCAGTGAAGGAGATGCTGGCCCATGACGGACCCGCGCTGCTCGATGTCGTCACGGCGAAGCAGGAGCTGTCGATGCCGCCGACCATCACGCCCGAGCAGATCAAGGGCTTCAGCCTCTGGGTGCTGCGCGCGGTGATGAACGGGCGCGGAGACGAGGTGCTGGATCTCGCTAAAACAAATCTGCTACCGCGCTAGCCGCGCTTCACCGAAGGGGCGGGCAGGCGCTCGTGGCGGTGCTGGAAGCGCTGCCAGTGCAGCACGATGCCGATCAGCAGGGCCGGCACGAAGCCGAGTGCGATCAGAAAATACGGCAGCTGCGTCGGCGACATGAACGCAATGGCGATATCGGAGATCAGCCAGAGCGCTGCGAACATCACCGCGAAATCGGTGCGCGGGCAGCGCAAATAATAGAACACGGCGGTGATGACGATGGCGGGCCCGATCGCGATGCCGATCATCACCGCGGTCAGCTCCTTCGGCGTCAGCGCGTCGAGCACCATCGACGCCAGCAGCCAGAGCGCGGCGAACATGGCGATGATGTCGAGCGGATGCCGCAACCCAATACCTCTCGCAGGAAACGCGCTATCGTTGTGGCCGGAACTCCGGTCGTCAAGGGAAAATACGCCTATTCCTCGTCACTTCCGGGCGTTGGCCGCAGCATGAAATGGCCGAAAGCGGTGGCGATCGGCTTGCTCGCATCGTCCTGCCAGGCCCGCGCCTCGAAGGCGACGATGCGCCGGCCCTGTTTCACGATCGAGACATTGGCGACGGTATCGAGGGCACGTCCGGAACGCAGATAGTTGACGGTGAGCCCGATCGGCTTGGGCAGCGCGGCGATACCGAGCTCGCGCCTCACGCCGAGGATCGCGGAGGTCTCGAGGAAGGCACCGGTCATGCCGCCATGGATCGCGGGCAGGATCGGGTTGCCGATGATCTGCGGCGAGAACGGCATCGTCAGCGTGCCGTCGTCATTGACGCGAATGCCGAGGCATCGCGCGAACGGGCTATTGGCGAACGGGCCGTCCGGATCGTCGGGCGCCTCCAGCGTCGGGATGCTGCGCGAATCCATCCTGCGGTCCGCGAGCATGTTGGTGCGGTTGGCGCCGATCATGAAGCAGGCGGTCGCGGTTGCGACCGGATCGTCCTCGGAATCCTGATAGGCGGTGGAGCGCACGAAGGCGATCGAGCGCGTGGTGCGGTAGCAGACCGAATGCGCCTTGATGTCGAGGCCCGGCGTTGCCGGTTTCTGATAATCGATGCGCAGATCCAGGGTTGCGATCGCGCGCGTGCCGTCGAGCGCAAGTTGCACGGCCATGCCGCAGCTCTCGTCCAGCATCGCGGTGACGACGCCGCCATGCAGCACGCCGGTCTCGGTGTCGCCGACGAAGACCGGACGATAGGGCAGGCTGGACCAGGCCTCGGCGGGGGCGAAGCGGTCGAGCTGGAGCCCGCTGATATGGCCGTAGTCGGAACGGCGGCCCTTGATCGCCTCGGCGAGTTCCTGGAACGGAAGTGTGGTGGCTGAAGTGGACATGACGACGTTCTAGACCAGTGTCGGGTGCCGCGCAAAATCCCGAAAGGGCCTCATCAGGCAGGTCTGCAGTCAGGTCTGCCTGGGTCGGTTTGGCCTCGACACGGCGTGCCGAAGCAACGATGGTGGGCGCTTCGTCCGCTGACTAGCCCCAAGGAGTGCCCATGGCCGACCCCGAAACACCCTCCGCCAATCAGGGGCCCGTGACCATTTCGAGCTCCAGCTCGGAACGGGCACCGATCATCTATTTCGACGGCGCATCCTGCTTCGGACACCACAACGGCGCGATCCAGATCGAGCTCGCCGCGAACCTGCTGATGCCGGTCGGTGCCGCCGTCAGGGTCGACGTGGTCCAGACCGCGCACTTGCGTTGCAGCGTGGCCGCAGCGCTAGCGCTGCGCGAAGCGCTCGACAAGGCGCTGGCGATGTACAGGCAGGGCCAGCAGCAGCCGGCGGAGGTGATCCCGACCGTGAAGAACTGAGATCGCAATTGACAGCCTCCGGTCTTTGCGCCACCTTCCGCGCAGGTTGATACGACCTGCCGGTTGCACCCTCTGTGGAATGGTGAACGTATCGAGCCCTCGTCGGTCTCCCCTTTGCCCGAGCGTCCGGGTCAGCAACGCAACCGCCTGATACATCTGGATCGCTCATGCAGAGGACGAACCGATGCGCGATTTTCGCGATGCCAAGGCTATGGCGCAGACCCTGCGCGAATCCCTGACCACCAAAGCCGTCACCATCAGTCATAGCGAGAGCCTCGAACTTGTGTCGAGGATGCTCGGCGTTGCCGACTGGAATACGTTGTCGGCGCTGCTTCACGCCGAGCGGCGTGACCCCATCGCGCCGGCTGCGCGGCTCAAGGCGACGACGGCGCTTTATCCAGCCATTCCGCTGCGCGATCTCGTTCCGTTTCCGAACGCGACCTATCCGATGTTTGTGGGACGGGAGAAAACGATGCACGCCTTGAACCAGGCGTTCGAAGGTGGACGGGAGGTCGTGGTGGTGATCCAGCGGGAGGCGGCCGTTGATGATCCCCGATTTTCGGATGTCTATGAGATCGGCATCCTGGCTCAGCTGCTCGAGCTCGAAACGCTCCGTGATGGCACGCTCAGGGTGTTGACGCGAGGTCTCCGGCGTGTCGCGCTACGCAGCTTCGCTGCCGAGTCGGCCGCCTATCAGGCCGAGGTCGCTGAAGTCGGCGAGGGAGTGGCCCGCGATGCGCGGGATCTGATCCGAAGAATCTATCAGCGCTTTCAGGATTACACGGCGGCGCACGGAATTCTCGTGCCGGACATCTGGCTGTTCTTCGATCAAACCCGGGATGCCGGACAGATTGCCGACACGGTCGCGACGCGGATGAAGTTGCCTATCAAAGACAAGTACGAGTTATTGGCAACGCTCGATCCCACAACACGGCTCGAGCGCATCGAGGCGCTACTCGACCTGTCGCAACGGCCGGTCTCGGCAGACTACGCGGCCACGAAACGGCGGGCGCTTGATCATGCTGACCGGCGCCGCCATCAATACGCGACGCTTGAGCATCTGCTACTTGCTTTGACCGAGGATGCGAACGCGTCCGTCGTCATGCGCGCCTGCGACGCCGATCTCGGCAAGCTGACGCAAAGCCTCGTGCAATATCTCGACAACGAACTCAAGCACAGGGTGATCGAGACCGGAAGTGCCGAGCCCACAGCGGCGTTTAAGCGCGTCGATCAGCGCGCCGCGTTCCTTGCCCAGGAGGTTGGATATCCCGAAGTCACCGGCGTCAACGCGCTTGTTGCCTTGTTTGCAGAAACACGAAGTCCCGCGGCGGGTCTGCTCGCAGAGCATGGTGTTTCGCGCGGGCGTGCTGACAAAGCGATCGTGCGAGGCCTCGGCTAGGACGCATCGCCAATCCTAGCCCACATGCACCTTCGGCTTCTTGCCGCGGTTCCACTTGCCGTCGAGCGCGCGCTCGATCTGGGCGGCGAGTTGCAGCAGCAGGCCGTCATTGGCTTGCTTGGCGATGGCCTGGATGCCGAGCGGCAGGCCGTGGTCTTGCTCTGCCATCGGCATCGAGATCGCCGGCATGCCGCAGAGATTGGCGAGCGGCGTGAAGGCGAAGAAGCGCCAGAGATTGCCGAACCAGTCGAGGACGTCAGGGTTGTCGGAGATGGTGAGATATTCCCTGGTGCCGACCTTCGGCGTCGGCAACGCGGTGATCGGCGTCAGGATCACGTCCCACTGCTCGAAGAACGCGCCGAAGCCGCGCGAGGTCGTGTTGAACACGCCTTGCATCTTCGCCCGCTCGGCGAAGCTCGTGTGCCGACCGGCTTCCCAGATCCTGATGTTCATGGGCTCGATCAGATCTTCCGGTGGCTTTTCCAGCCCGCGCGCGGCGAGCATGTTGGAGATCACCACGGCAAAATTGCTGATATAGCAGGTGGTCTGCGCCGCGAACGCGGCGCGGAAGTCTAGCTCGGGCAGCGCGTATTCGACGTGATGGCCGAGGCCTTCGAGGAAGCGGCCGGTCTTCTCCAGCTCGGCGGCGATCTCCGGCGTTGCGGTGTAGTCGCCCCAGGTGTGCGATAGCGCGATGCGAAGCTTTGACGGGTCGCGCTTGATCATCTCGGAATAGGGCTGCGCCGTGGTCCAGAACGGCATGAACTCGCCGGGCGCAGGCCCGCGCGCGTGATCGACGAAGGCAGCGGTGTCGCGCACGGAGCGCGACTGGCAGCCCTGGATCGAGACGAGGCCGGTGAGGTCGGACATGTGCGGTGCCAGCGAGAACACGCCGCGCGACACTTTCAAACCGATATTGCCGTTGACGCCGGCGGGAATGCGGATCGAGCCGCCGCCGTCGGTCGCATGCGCGATCGGGACGACGCCGGCCGCGACCATCGCCGCGCTCCCGGCGGACGAACCGCAGGTGGTGTAGTCGGTATTCCAGGGATTGCGCGTCACGTAGACGGCGGGATTGTCGGCCGAGCTGCACACGCCGAATTCCGGCGTCGTCGTGCGTCCGATCAGGTTGAGGCCTGCCTGGCGGAATTTACCGGTGAGGAACGTATCGGCCGCGGCGCGATTGCCGCGCATCAGCAGCGAGCCCATCTCCTGCAGCCGGCCCTTCATGGTCGGTCCGAGGTCTTTCATCAGGAAGGGCAGGCCGGCGAACGGGCCGGCGAGATTGGCGCCGTCCTTGGCCGGATCGGCGATTACGTCCTCGAACAGCTCGACCACGCCGGATAGTGTCGGATTGACCTTGGCCACGCCCGCGGCGGCCTGGCGCGCCAGTTCCTTCGCCGTCAGTTCGCCCTTGCGGACGCGCGCCGCGAGGCCAACGCCATCGTGCTGCGCCCATTCATTCCAGCTCATCGGCAAAGTCATGAAGTCAAAATCCCCTTGATAGCGGCGCCACCTTTTTCGCAAGGGCCCGCGTGAATCAACTGAGCCGGCGCGAAGGGCAGGGTTGCGCCGGGCGGAGAGGTCACAGCGTCATTAAGACAGCCGCGCGATCACCGCAACCGGGCCGCCGCCCGCAGGCCCCTGATGCTCGGCACCGCCGGAGACGTAGACCGCGCCGGTGCCGGCGAGGCCGGCAATCAGGCCGCCGACGGCTGCGCGGGCGTGGCGCGTCGAGCTGATGTCGGTGTCTTCCAGCATAGTGTGGCGGAAGCCGCGCACGCTGCCATCAGGCGAGGCCTCGGCCTTGGCGAAGATGTTGACGAACTCGCGGCCCTCGGTGGCTAGCGGCGCGACGCCAAGGCCAACACCAAGCCCGACGCTGTTCAACGCCGACACCACCGCCGGGGCATCGATGGCATCGTTCATCACGGCGTGGCCGATCTCGAACTCGCTCGCTGAAGACGCCGAGTTGCCGAGCACGATGATGACATTGTGCATCAGTTCGATCCCTGACGAGGTGGACGCAACCGACGAGAACAGATCGTAGCGCCGCAGCACGTCGTCGTCGCGAACGTCGGAATCGATCTCGCCGAGCGCGACCGCGACCCCAAGCGCGGAGGCGCCGCGCGAATAGGCCATCGAGCTGTAGGCGCTGGTCGTGGCCGTCTTGTTGCCGCGCGCGTTTGCTGCTTCGATGCGGTCGCTGGTGAGCAGCGGGCATTTGATCTGCACGAAATGGACGTCGGCGGGATCGATGATGCCGGCATCCGCCATCGCGGCAGTGACCGCCCTGGCCGTTTCCATGATCTGTGCCGAGCGGCCGATCTCTTCCGGGAGGAAGTCCCGGGTGTGCGCCATGCCGATGCTCAAGCGCTTGCCGGACATGCCTGCCGGGCGCTCAGCCTCGCGCCGCGTGAACACCGTGATGTGCGGGCTGAGCACGCCTTCGGTGCCACCCGACATCACGAAGGCGATCCGCTGCTCGACTGCCTCTGGCGAAAGGCCGAGTTCTGGCGCCAGCGCCGTGCACAACGCAGCAACGGCATATTCCCGGGTGAAATCGTTGACGCCGCCATTGCCCTCGGTCTTGCCGAGGATGGCCAAAATCGTTGTCGGGTCGATCGCGCCGGAGCCGATCATGGCCATGAGGCCGGAAACGTCGCCGGGGCCGGTGGTGGCGACCTTGAAGACGCCGACCGATGCTGTCCGCATTGCAGTCCTCGTGTGGAGTTCGGTGGTCCGGCGGGTCAACCAGCCGTGGAACGGAGGCGCATGTCAAGGTGCACGCGATGTCCCCCCACCGTCACCCTGAGGTGCGAGCGAAGCGAGCCTCGAAGGGCGACGGACCCGCCATTTTTGGTTTCCCGCGACGCAAGAGAGAAGCAGCCGGCATCCCCACGAATGTGGCGAGATCGCATCGGTTCAACAAAAAAATCCTCTGTCGACGGTTGCGCGCCGCACCTTGATGAATCAACCTCGGTTGGTCCATAAGCGGCGTCCCGCTGCCGGTGGTTCGCCCCCGCGTCGCGTGCTTGGATAGAGGGATTCTCGCGTGGCAAATATCAACCAGAAAATTGCGCAGGAGCTTGGGGTACGGGCGGAGCAGGTCGAGGCGACAGTGACGCTGCTCGACGGCGGCGCCACGGTTCCCTTCATCGCCCGCTACCGCAAGGAAGCGACCGGTGCGCTCGACGACGCGCAATTGCGCACCCTGGAGGAGCGACTGGGCTATTTGCGCGAGCTCGAAGACCGCCGCAAGGCCATCCTCGAATCGGTCCGCGAGCAGGGCAAGCTCGATGCCGCGCTCGAAGCCTCCATTCTCGCTGCCGACAGCAAGGCGCGCCTCGAAGACATCTATTTGCCGTTCAAGCCGAAGCGCCGTACCAAGGCCGAGATCGCCAAGGAAGCCGGGCTCGAGCCGCTCGCCAATCAGCTGATGGCTGAGCCGGGCAACGATCCGAAGGTCGTGGCCGAAACCTTCATCAACGCCGAGAAGGGCGTGGCCGATGCGGCCGCCGCGCTCGATGGCGCCCGCGCCATCCTGGTCGAGCGTTTCGACGAGGACGCCGACCTGATCGGTGCGTTGCGCGAGGAGATGTGGACCAACGCGCGCATGGCCTCCAAGGTGCGCGACGGCAAGAAGACCGAGGGCGAGAAGTTCGCCGACTATTTCGAGTTCTCCGAGCCGCTGACCAAGCTCCCGTCGCACCGCATCCTCGCGATGTTCCGCGGCGAGAAGGAAGAGATCCTCGATCTCCAGATCCAGGCCGAAGCCGAAGCGCCGCCGCCGGGCGTGCCGAGCGCTTATGAATTGAAGATCATGAAGCGGTTCGGCATCGCCGACCTCAAGCGTGCCGGCGACCGCTGGCTGATCGACACCGTGCGCTGGGCCTGGCGGACCAAGATCCAGGTGCATCTCAACATCGACCTGCGCATGCGGCTGTGGAACGCGGCCGAGACCGAGGCCGTGCGCGTGTTCGCTTCCAATCTGCGCGACCTGCTGCTCGCGGCACCCGCCGGCACCCGCGTCACCATGGGCCTCGATCCCGGCTACCGCACCGGCGTCAAGGTCGCCGTCACCGACGCGACCGGCAAGGTGGTCGATACCGCCGTGATCTATCCGCACGAGCCGCAGCGGCAGTGGAACGAGGCGCTTGCGATCCTCGGCAAGCTTGCGCTGAAGCATCGTGTCGAGCTGATCGCGATCGGCAACGGCACCGCCTCGCGCGAAACCGACAAGCTCGCAGGCGATCTCGTCAAGGGCCTGGCCGAGCTGAAGATGACCAAGATCGTAGTGTCGGAAGCCGGCGCGTCGGTGTATTCGGCCTCGGCCTTCGCCTCGGAGGAGTTGCCGGGTCTCGACGTCACCCTGCGCGGCGCGGTTTCGATCGCCCGCCGCCTGCAGGACCCGCTCGCCGAGCTCGTCAAGATCGAGCCCAAGGCGATCGGCGTCGGACAGTACCAGCACGACCTCGGCCAGGCCAAGCTCGCCAAGTCGCTCGATGCCGTGGTCGAGGACTGCGTGAACGCGGTCGGCGTCGACGTCAACACCGCCTCGGCACCGCTGCTGGCCCGCGTGTCGGGTGTCGGCTCCGGTCTGGCCTCGAGCATCGTGGCACACCGCGACGCCAACGGCCCGTTCAAGTCGCGCAAGGCGCTCAAGGACGTGCCGCGCCTCGGCCCGAAGGCGTTCGAACAGTGTGCCGGCTTCCTGCGCATCCTCGGCGGCGAGGACCCGCTCGACGCCTCCGGCGTACATCCTGAAGCCTATCCCGTGGTGCGCCGCATTCTCGCGGCCACCAAGAGCGACATCAAGGCGCTGATCGGCAGCAGCGAGATCGTGCGTACGCTGAAGCCCAAGGATTTCGTCGACGAGACCTTCGGTCTGCCGACCGTCACCGACATCCTGCGCGAGCTCGAGAAGCCCGGCCGCGACCCGCGTCCGGCGTTCAAGGCCGCGGTATTCAAGGAAGGCGTCGAGGAGATCAAGCATCTCCAGAAGGGCATGATCCTCGAGGGCACCGTGACCAACGTTGCCGCCTTCGGCGCCTTCGTCGATATCGGCGTGCACCAGGACGGCCTGGTTCACATCTCGGCGATGTCCAGGAACTACATCAAGGATCCGCGCGAGGTGGTGAAGCCCGGCGACATCGTCAAGGTGAAGGTGCTGGACTTCGAGGTCGCCCGCAAGCGCATCTCGCTGACCTTGCGCCTCGACGACGAGGTCGGCGCCAAGAAGGACGCGCCCGGCATGCAGCGGGACAACAGCTCGCGAAACCCGGCGCGCATGACGTCGTCGGCCCCGCGCAACCAGGAATCCTCCGGCGGCGGTGCCCTGGCCGAAGCCATGCGCCGTGCGGCCGAGAAGAACGGCGGCAAGCGGGCGTGATAGTTGAACCTCTCCCCGCTCTTTGCGAGGAGAGGCCGGATCGCGCCAGCGATCCGGGTGAGGGGCAAGGCATCCGGTTGACCGGTTCAAAGGCCCCTCCGGTTCGTAGGTGATGGTGCGCGGGACAGGCGTTGCGATCACTTTTTAGATCGCATTCGCGGAACGCGGCCTCTCACCCCATCCTCTCCCCGTCAGAACGGGGCCAGGGAGCGAAAGAACGTTCGTCCCTAACACCTGCGTCAGAATCTGGCGCGTTTGTAAGTTGAAGGTGCCTGTCCCTTCCTCTCATCTGATCCTCCTCGCGCGGCAGAAAGATCGCCGCGCAGCACGGAGGATGCTTCGATGGACAACAAGCTTCTCAAGGGCGTCACTGCGGTGACGCTCGCCGCAATGATGGCGCTCGCTTCACCTGTGGTGCTTGCCCGTGGCGGCGGCGGTGGCGGAGGGCATGGCGGTGGCGGCTTCGGCGGTGGTGGCTTCGGCGGCGGCCATGGCGGCTTTGGCGGTGGCGGGCATTTCGGTGGCGGCGGAATGCATGCGGGCGGCTTCGGCGGCATGCGCGCGGGTGGCTTCGGCGGTATGGGTGGCGCGCGCTTTGCTGGCGGCCCGGGCTTCGGTGGAGCACGCTTCGCCGGTTCGCCAATGGCCGCCCGTGCTGCCATGGGGCCGCGCTTTGTCGGTGCACCATTGGCGACCCGCGCCGCTTTCGGCCCGCGGTTTGCTGGCCCGGGTTGGCACGGCAGGCCGTTCATTGGTCGCCATGCCTTCTTCCACCGTCACCGCTTCAACCGGTTCGCTTTCGTCGGCGCGCCGTTCTTCTATGCCAACTATGGCAACTATTACGACGATGGCTGCTGGCAAAGGAGCTGGACAGCCTATGGGTGGCAATGGGTCAATGTGTGCGGAGACTATTGGTAGTCGCATCGCGGTACCGCACCATTGTCGCGATCGCCACCGGGCGGTTCCGCTCAGCCCCGGAACGGGATAGTCTGGTGGCGATCGTCGCGCGGAGTTTTGCATGACCGGAGGTCACCGTCGCATTCTGGTCGTCGAGGACGATCCGGAAACCGCAGGCCAGCTCGTCGAGGAACTGACCACCTCGGGCTACGACGTCGATCTTGCCGCGACGGGTCGTGAAGCCCTGAGTCACGGCGTCGCCCGCGACTATGCCGTGATCACCATCGACCGCATGCTGCCCGACATCGACGGCATCGCCGTGATGCGCCAGTTGCGCGACGACGGCATCGCCGCGCCCTTCCTGATCATCTCCGCGCTCGGCGAGGTCGACGACCGCGTGCGCGGTTTGCGCGCCGGCGGCGATGACTATCTCGTCAAGCCGTTCTCGTTCGTCGAGCTGCTGGCGCGCCTCGAGGCGCTCGGCCGGCGCAGCGAGACCGTCGCCAAGGAAACGATTTTGCGGGTCGGCGATCTCGCCATCGATCTGATCGCGCGCAACGCCAGCCGGCGCGGCCGGAAAATTCCGCTGCTGCCGCGCGAGTTTCAGCTGCTCGAATATCTCGTTCGCAACGAGGGCCGCGTCGTCTCCCGAGCGATGCTGCTCCAGCATGTCTGGGACCTGCATTTCGATCCCTCCACCAACATCATCGACGTCTATGTCGGGCGCGTTCGCCGCAAGGTCGACGATGCCCAGGCCTATCCGCTGATCCACACCATCCGCGGCATCGGATATTGCCTCCGTGCTCCTGGCTAAGACGCTCCGCTCCTCCACCTTCCGTCTAGCACTGATCGCGATCGCGGCGTTCGGGCTGATCGTCGCGGCGATCATGGCCTATGTCTATTTCGGCACGATCGCCTATGTGCAGGGCCGGGTCGGCGACGCCGGCGATCACAGCGGCTTCACCGCGATGATCGAGCTCGCGATGGTCGCCGTCGCCGTGCTGCTGGCCGTGCTGGCCGGGCTCGCGGCCGTGCTGGTGACGCGGCGCACGGTCGGTCGGATCGAGGAGATCAATGCGGCCAGCCGCGCCATCATGCTGTCGGGGCTCGACCGGCGCATTCCCTTGCGCGGCAGTCACGACGAGTGGGACCGCGTCGCCGAAAACCTCAATCAGATGCTCGACCGCATCGAGACGCTGATGGGCGAGGTCAAGCAGGTCAGCGACAACGTCGCACACGATCTGCGCACGCCGCTGACACGCATGCGCGGCCGGCTGGAAAAGGCCTATCACACCCCGCGCAACGGCGAGGCCGATGCGACGCTGATCGGCGACACCATCGCCGATCTGGACGCCGTGCTCGGCATGTTCGCTTCCATCACGCGGATCTCGGAGATCGAGACCCGCGCCCGCCGGAGCGCGTTTCGCACGCTGAACCTCACTGAGATTGCCGGCGAGGTCGTCGAGCTCTACGACGCCGCGGCCGAGCAGGTCGCGACCCGCCTCAGCCTTGGCGGCGACCGCGAGGTGGCGATTACGGGGGACCGCGACCTGCTGTTCGACGCCATCGCCAATCTCGTCGACAACGCGATCAAGCATGGCCGCGCGGGCGGGCAGGTCACCGTCACCTGTCGCAGCGCCGGTGGCGGGGCGGTGATCGCGGTGGCCGACGACGGCCCGGGCATTCCCTCCGGGGAGTGCGATCACGTGTTCAAGCGCTTCTACCGGCTCGAACAGAGCCGTTACACGCCGGGCAACGGTCTGGGCCTGAGCCTGGTCGCGGCCGTTGCCGGCCTCCATGGCGCCGAGATTGCGCTGCACGACAATGCGCCGGGCCTCACGGTCCGGCTCAGCTTCCCGGCGACATCAGCGCGATAGGAGCTGACGGCGTCATAGCTCGATCACGCCGCGGCGTGCCGCATGCGCGACCGCGTCGGTGCGGCCGGTAGCATCCAGCTTGTCGAGCAGCGAGCCGACGTGGAATTTGACCGTGTGCACGGAAATGCCGAGCTGGCGCGCGATCAGTTTGTTGGACGCGCCTTCCGCCATCAGCGCCAGGACATCGAGCTCGCGCTGCGTCAGTGCGATGTCGTCGGGCATGCTGCGCGGATCGCGCGCCATGACCGTCGCCGTGGCGGCTTCGCCGGGTGCGGCGAGCCGAAGCCCGGCGATGCCGCCGAGCAAAACCGCCAGGCGATCGGCGAGGGCGGGATCGTCGATCTCCAGGGCGAGCACGATCTCGGGCGCGTTGTCCTCGCTCACGCCTCCGGCCTCTCGCCGATCGTGACCTTGAAGCTGACTGGCTCGCCGCCGCGGCGCACCGCGACATCGACCACCGTGCCGACGCTCGCAGGTCCCAGCGTCCGCGACAGCGCACGCACGCCGGAGAGCTTCTGGTCGTTGACCGCCACGATGACGTCGCCCTGGCGGATGCCGGCCGCAGCCGAAGGACCGGCCTTGTCGACATTCATCACCATCGCGCCGATGCCATCGTCGAGCCGCACCGGCTGGAGCCCGAGGCCGAGATATCCGCGGGCGATGCGACCGCGCGCCTCGAGCTGTGCCGCGACCCGCTCGATTGTCGCCGTCGGGATCACCAGGACTCGCCGCGGCCCGAGCACGGCCATGCCGAAGGCGTCGCCTGATGCATCCAGCGCGAGCCCGCCTTGCTGGGCGAAGCGCAGGCGCACGTCGAGCTCGATCCGCGCATCGATGTCGCCGCCGCGCAAGGAGCGCCAGCTCTTGCCGGACAGTGATACCATGCCGAGCGCAGCGCTCGGCGCATCGCGATCGGCGGCAACGACGACCGACAGCGTGCCGAGGGGCGGCACGGTCGCGGCCAGCTTGACCGGCGCAAGACTGGCATCGGTGCGCAACAGCGCGATGTCGGTCGTATGGTCGCGGCCGGCGATCGTGGCGGCCGCGGTGCTGCCGTCGGGGAGGCTGATCTGGATATCGCCCTCATCGGCCAGCGCTTCGTCCGCGGTGACGATCAAGCCGGGTTTCCAGACGAAGCCGGTGGCGCGGGAGCGATGCGAATGCACGGCGACGACGGACGGCGCGGTACGCGTCACGACATCCGAGAGCGCGGATGAAAGGGACGACAGGGGAGTGGGATCGGTCATGGAAGGCTCCTGTAAATTGTCCTCAATCTGGGATGTCGCGGGCGATTGCGAAACTGGCCGGGTGGCCAGGACTGACAGGGCGGATCGGCTTCCGCAGAACCACGGCCGACGAACATGTGATTGGGACGTGCTCACGGGAACGTGTAGCAATCGAGGAACTGCACCGCGCGACCTCCAGCGTTTCCAGCGAGCCCCGACCGATGACTGTCGACCTCACCCGCCGCACCCTGCTTCAACTCGCCGGTGCGACCTCGCTTGCGATGGCGGCGGCCGCCGCCGCTCGGGCCGAGGGCATGCCGCAAGGCGGTGGGCCGACCTATGCCAGCCGCACGCCGATGCGGGTGGGCATGGTGACGCTCCGGGTCAAGAATCTCGACAAGGTCGCGGACTACTACCGCGACGTGATCGGGCTGACCGTGATGGAGCGCTCCGCCGGCGCCGCGACGCTCGGCACGGCCGGCATCACGCTGCTCGTGCTGGAAGCCCGTCCCGAGGCCGCGATCGAGCCGCGCAACGCCGCGGGCCTCTACCACACCGCCTTCCTGATGCCGTCGCGAAAAGATCTCGCGCGCTGGCTGGTGCACGCCGCCTCGCATCGCGTGCCGCTGTCGGGCTTCGCCGATCATCTCGTCAGCGAATCCGTCTATCTCGACGACCCCGAAGGCAACGGTATCGAGGTCTATGCCGACCGCGATCCCTCGCAATGGCAGTGGAGCGAGGGCAGCGTGAAGATGGCGAGCGACGAGCTCAACATCCCTGACCTCTTGTCGCTGACCAACACGCGCGTCGCAGACTACGCCAAGGCGCCGGACGGTCTGCGCGTCGGCCACATGCATCTGCGCGTCGGCGATCTCGCCGCGGCCGAACGGTTCTATCACGGCGCTGTCGGCCTCGATCCGACCCGCCGCCGTGGCGGGGCCGCGTTCCTGTCGTCGGGCCGCTACCATCATCACCTCGGCATGAACGTCTGGCAGAGCCAGGGCGCCGGCCAACGCGACGATCAGACCACGGGGCTCGCCTGGTTCTCGCTGGTGATGGCGAAACAGGACATTCTCGCCGCGCAGGAGGAACGCCTGCGCAAAGGCGGTGCGCAGGTCACGGCGCTCGCCAACGGCGTGGAGGCCGTCGATCCCTGGGGCACGCGGGTGCGCCTGATCAGGGTTTGATCGCCGGCGCGGGCATTGCTAAGACCGGTCAGGCGCTAGCCAGTTTTCCGGGGTTCAGCCTGACATGCCCGATTTTCACGGCGTCTTTCCCTACCTCGTTTCGCCCGTCGATGCCGATGGCACGGTGCGCACCGAAGTCCTCGGTAAGCTCTGCGACGATTTGATCGGCGCAGGCGTGCACGGACTGACGCCGCTGGGGTCGACCGGCGAGTTCGCCTATCTCAATGCCGCGCAACGCACCGCGATCGTGCAGACCACCATCGACGCTGCAAAGGGCCGCGTGCCGGTTGTGGCCGGCGTTGCCTCCACCTCGACGGCGGACGCGGTGGCGCAGGCGAAGGCCTATCAGAAGTGTGGTGCCAACGGCATCCTGGCGATCCTGGAAGCGTACTTTCCGCTCGCCGATGCCCAGGTCGAATCCTACTTCCGCAGCATCGCGGACGCCGTGGACGTTCCCGTCGTCATCTACACCAATCCGCAATTCCAGCGCTCCGATCTCACGCTCGACATCATCGCGCGCCTCGCTGAACATCCGCGCATTGGCTACATCAAGGACGCCTCGACCAACACCGGCCGGCTGCTCTCGATCATGAACCGCTGCGGCGATGCGTTGCGCGTGTTCTCGGCCTCCGCCCATATCCCCGCCGCGGTGATGCTGATCGGCGGGCTCGGCTGGATGGCGGGACCGGCCTGCATCATCCCGCGCCAGAGCGTCGCACTCTACGACCTCTGCAAGGCCGGCCGCTGGGACGAGGCCATGGCGCTGCAGCGCAGGCTGTGGCGGATCAACGAAGCCTTCGCCCGCTTCAACCTCGCCGCCTGCATCAAGGCGGGGCTGGCGATCCAGGGCTACGACGTCGGCGATCCCGTCCCGCCGCAGGCCGCGCTGACCGCCGACGCCCGCAAGGTCGTGGAGGCGGCGCTGAGGGAGCTGGCCTGATCGTCATTCCGGGGCGATGCGCAGCATCGAACCCGGAATCCCGAGATTCCGGGCTCGGTCCTTCGGACCGCCCCGGAATGACGGTCCCCAAATGGGCATGACGAATCCGTACATATCCCGCCCAAAACCGCGGCTGGCATGCCTCCGATCGATCCGCTAAAAGGCTGCCCGCAGTTTCGAAAAGACCCTGAGGACCCCACGGAATGAACATTCTTCCCGGCAATTTGCGTTTCGGAGCGGGCCAGCCCGTCAAGCGTTTGGAAGACCAGCGGCTGCTCACCGGGAAGGGGCAGTTCATCGACGACAAGCCGGAGGAGGGCGCGCTGTGGTTGCATGTGCTGCGCTCGCCGCACGCCCACGCGAAGATCGTCGCGATCGACACCAGCGCCGCCGCATCGATGCCGGGCGTCACGGCGATCTACACCGGCGCCGACCTCGTCAAGGACGATGTCGGCACCATTCCGACCTTGAGCATCTTCAAGCGCCCCGACGGCAAGCCGATGACGGTGCCGCCGCGCCGCCTGCTCGCCCATGAGATCGTGCGCTATGCCGGCGAGGCGGTCGCGGCAGTGGTTGCTTCCTCCCGCGCGGAAGCACAGAGCGCGGCCGAAGCGATTGCGGTCGAATATGACGTGCAGCCCGCGGTGGTCGATCCCGTCGAGGCCGTGAAACCCGGCGCGCCCGTGGTGTGGCCGGAGGCGCCCGACAACATCGTCGGTGCGATGAGCTATGGCGATGCCGCCAAGGCGGACGAGGCGTTTGCCAAGGCTGCGCATACGGTCGAGCTCGACATCGTCAGCCAGCGTCTGGTGCCCTCCGCGATGGAGCCGCGCTCGACCATTGCCGAGATCGACAAGAAGACCGGCCGTCTCCTCCTGCACGTGCAGTCGCAGACGCCGGCCTCCACCCGCGACGTGCTGGCGGAAGCCGTGCTCAAGCGTCCGAAGGACAGCGTCCGCGTGCTGGTCGGCGACATCGGCGGCGGCTTTGGCCAGAAGACCAACCTCTATCCGGAAGACGGGATCGTCGCTTACGCCGCGACCAAGTTGAACAAAAAAATCCGCTGGCGCGGTGACCGCACCGACGAGTTCGTCGGCGGCACCCACGGCCGCGATCTCACCTCGACCGCGTCGTTCGCGCTCGACGAGAAGGGCAAGGTGCTGGCCTATCGCGTCAAGTCGATCGGCTGCACCGGCGCTTACTCCTCGGGCGCGGCGAACATCATTCCGCTGGTGCTCGGGCCGTTCGTGCAGACCGGCGTCTACGATCTGCCGCTGGTGCATTTCGAGGTGCAGTCGGTGATGACCAACACGGCGCCGGTCGGCGCCTATCGCGGCGCGGGCCGGCCCGAGGCGGTGTTCATCGTCGAGCGCCTGTTCGACGCCGCCGCGCGAAAGATCGGCATGGATCCGCGTGCGATCCGTAAAGCGAACTACATCAAGCCGGCGCAGCTGCCCTACACCAACGCCGCCGGTCAGGTCTACGATTCCGGCGCCTTCGCTCACATGCTCGATCGTGCCGTGAAGCTGGCCGACTGGGACGGCTTTGCCGCGCGCAAGAAGGCGGCGAAGAAGAAGGGCCTGCTCTATGGCCGCGGGCTCACCTCCTACATCGAATGGACCGGCGGCCGCGCACACACCGAGAAGGTCAGCCTGCACGCGACGTCGCAGGGCCGCGTCGTCCTGCATTCCGGCACCATGGCGATGGGGCAGGGGCTGCAGACCACCTACACCCAGATGATCTCCGACACGCTCGGCATTGCCATGGACAAGATCGACGTGGTCCAGGGCGACACGGATCTCGCGATGGGCTTCGGCAGCGTCGGCTCGCGCTCGCTGTTCGTCGGCGGCACTGCGGTCGCGGTCTCCTCCAACGACCTGATCCAGAAGGCGCGTGAGAAAGCGGCCAACGTGCTGGAGACCTCGGTCGAAGATATCGAATATCAGGGCGGCATGCTCACCGTGGTCGGCACCGACCGCCGCATCAGCCTGTTCGATCTCGCCGAGAAAGAGGGCGGTGCCAAGCTCAGCGTCGATTCCGAAGGCGAGGTCGATGGCCCGAGCTGGCCGAACGGCACGCATATCTGCGAGGTCGAGATCGACCCCGAGACCGGTGTGTCCAAGGTCGTGCGCTACACCACCGTCGACGACGTCGGCGTCGCCGTGAACCCGATGCTGGTCACCGGCCAGATCCATGGCGGTGTAGCGCAGGGCATCGGCCAGGCGCTGTATGAGGGCGTCTCCTATGATGCCGACGGTCAGCTTCTCACCGCGAGCTACCAGGATTACTGCATCCCGCGCGCCGACGACGTGCCGCCGATCGTGGTGACGCTGGACGATTCCGCGCCCTGCCGCACCAATCCGCTCGGCGCCAAGGGCTGCGGCGAATCCGGCGCCATCGGCGGCCCGCCCTGCGTCACCAACGGCGTGATGGACGCGCTCGCCGAGCTCGGCATCACCCAGCTGAATACGCCGCTGACGCCGCAGAAGATCTGGAAGGCGATCAAGGACGCGAAGGTGGCGGGCTAACCGAAGCTGTTACGCAGGCTGTCGCGACACACTCAACTGTCGTCCCGGGGCGCGCACAGCGCGAGCCCGGGACCCATAACCACAGGGCGGAGTTTGGCGCGAAACTGCTAACTCCTAATCCCCGTAACCACCTCTCCCTGTGGTTATGGGTCCCGGGTCTGCGCTTCGCTTGTCCGGGACGACGGCGGAGTGTGTGGCGCCGGCGTGCCCTCAAATCCCCAGCATCATCTTCGCGATGATGTCACGCTGGATCTCCGAGGTGCCGCCGAAGATCGTGTAGGCCCGGCCGTTGAGATATTCCGGCACCACCGTCAGCATCTCCTCAGGCACCGCGGGCTCGTGGTTGAGCTTGTAGAGCGGACGCATCGGCTCGACTGCAAGCGCGTCGTGACCGATCACGTCGACGCCTAGCCGCGTCACGGCCTGCCGGATCTCGCTGTTGCGCAGCTTCAGGATCGACGACACCGCGCCGGGATTCTGTCCGGTCTGCAGCGCCGACAGCACGCGCAGCTCGGTCATCTCCAGTGCGTCGATGTCGATTTCGACCTCGGAGATGCGCGTGGCGATATCGGGGCTGTCGATCGCGCGACCCGTCAGCTCCGACTCGGCCAGCTCCGCGATCGCCTTCAGCCCCTCGCGCAGCTTCGCCGAGGCAATGCCGGAGCCCCGCTCGAACTCGAGCAGATATTTGCCGTAGGTCCAGCCTTTGCCTTCCTCGCCGACGCGGTTGGCCACGGGCACGCGCACATCGTCGAAGAACACCTGGTTGACCTCGTGGTCGCCGCCGATGGTGAGGATCGGGCGTGTCGTGATGCCCGGCGTTGTCATGTCGATGAGAATAAAACTGATGCCGTCCTGCTGCCGCGGTCCGTCGCTGGTGCGCACCAGCGCGAACATGCGGTTGGCGTGGTGCGCATGCGTGGTCCAGATTTTTGTGCCGTTGATGATGTAGTCGTCGCCGTCGCGCACCGCGCGTGTCTTCAGTGAGGACAGGTCCGAGCCGGAGCCCGGCTCGGAATAGCCCTGGCACCAATAGTCTTCGCCGGAGAGGATGCGCGGCAGATAAAAGTTCTTCTGCTCGGGCGAGCCGAATCCGATGATGACGGGACCGACCATCTTCACGCCCATCACGTTGACGTTCGGCACGCCGGCCCGTGCGCTTTCGCTCTCGAAAATCCAGCGCTGCGCCGGCGTCCAGTCCGGGCCGCCATATTCGACCGGCCAGCCCGGCGCACCCCAACCGTGCCGGTGCAGCGCGCGCTGCCAGGCCATGCCGATATCAGGGTCGGAGAACACCGACGGCGTCAGCGCGGTTGCGCGCTTCATCTCTTCGGTGAGGTTTTTTGCGATGAAGCCGCGCACCTCGTCCTGGAAGGCACGCTCTTCGGCATTGAAGGATAGATCCATGGTGTGCGCTTTCAGGCTGGCACGGTGGTGCGGCCGAGCTGGGCGTGGCGGCTAAAATGATGCGCGCTGCCGCCGAACAGCGTGTCGAAGGCGACCAGCCGCTTGAAATAGGCGCCGACCTCGAGCTCCTCGGTGACGCCCATGCCGCCATGAAGCTGGATCGACTGCTCGCCGACGAAGCGCGCGCATTTACCGATCTTCGCTTTCGCACCGGAGGCGGCGCGGGCGCGCTCGACCGGCGGGCTATCTGCCTTCAGCGCGGCGCGTAGCGCCATCGAGCGCGCCTCGTCGACCTGCATCGCCATGTCGGCGAGGCGGTGGCGGATCACCTGGTTGGCCGAGAGCGGCCGGCCGAACTGCTTTCGGATCTTGGTATATTCCAGCGTGGTGTCGAGCAAGGTCTGCATGATGCCGACGGCTTCGGCACCTAACGCAGCCATGGCGCGATCGACGGCCCATTCGATCACGGGCAGGGCGTCGCTGCCGTCGCCGAGCAGGGTATCCTCCGGCAACTCGACGCCGGACAGCTCGATGTTGCAGGCCCGTCCGCCGCCGAGACGTTCATAGTCGGTGATGACAACGCTGGGTGTCTTCGCCGGCACCAGGAACAGGCCGATGCGGCCCGACGGTCCTTGGTGATCGTGGACATGCGCGGAGACAATGATCTCGTCGGCGGTGTGGCCGTCGAGTACCGCGATCTTGCTGCCGGCAAGGCGCCAGCCTTGCGCCGTCTTGTGGGCGACGGTCGCGACCTTGGCGAGATCGAACCGCGCCGCACGCTCGGAATGGGCAAAGGCGAGCTTCAGCGATCCATCCGCGACCTTCGGCAGCCGCGCCTGCTTCTGCGCGGTGCTGCCGCATGTTTCGATGAGCGCCGCACCGAGCACGACCGTCGCGATATACGGCTCCGACACCAGCCCGCGGCCAAAGGCTTCCATCAAGATGCCGATCTCGACTGCGCCGCCGCCGAGGCCGTCAAACTCTTCCGCGATCGGCAGTGCCAGCCAGCCGAGCTCGGCGAACTGCTTCCACACCGCAGGGCTGAAGCCGGACGAGTCCTTCGCCATCTTGCGGCGATGATCGGCGTCGTAGCTTTCGGCCACGAAGCGCTCCGCGCTTTCGCGCAGCAGCCGTTGCTCGTCACTGAGATTGAGGTCCATGTCGTTACTCCGCGGCCGCCGGCGGCTTGCGCACGGAGGGATGCAGTCCGGATGGATCGACTACCATGCCGAACTCCTGAAGATTGTGGGCGTGACAGAGCTGATGCAGCGCGAAGGCCTGGTCAACCGCGGCGGGCTGGCCCATCACGTCGACCGAGCGGTTCACCGCCTCCTTGGTCAGCTTCAGCGCGAAGGAGGGCTTTGATGCGATCCGGCGCGCCAGCTCCAGCACCGATGCTGAAAGCTCCGCGCGCGGCACGACCCGGTTGACCATGCCGAGCTGATGCGCCTCCTGCGCACTCCATGCGTCGGCCGTGAACAGAAACTCCTTGGCCTTGCGCGGGCCGAGCTCCCAGGGATGCACGAACCATTCGACCCCGCAGACGCCCATGGTCACCACGGGATCACAGAACTGCGCATCGTCGCTGGCGATGATGAGGTCGCAGGCCCAGGCCAGCATCAACCCGCCGGCGATGCACTTGCCGTGCACCTCGGCAATGGTCGGCTTGGCCAGGTTGCGCCAGCGCCGCGTGATCTGGAGATAGATCTCCTGTTCGCGCGCGAAGCGGCCATGCGCGTTCGCCTCCGCGAAGCCGCCCCAATTTCCGATCGGCGGAAAATCGACGCCTGCGGCGTTCTTGCCGCCGGGGCGCAGATCGTGGCCCGATGAGAAGTGCGGCCCGTTGCCGGCGAGGATGATGACCTTGACCGCGTCGTCCTGCACCGCTTCGTCGAAGGCGGCATTGAGGTCGTAGGTCATCTGCAGGTTCTGCGCGTTGCGCGCCTCGGGCCGGTTCATCACGATCCGGACAATCGCCGGCTCCGGCCGCTCCACGAGGATGGTCTCGAACGAGGACATGGCGCTCCCCCTGGCGTTTCCGTTTGGTCTTATTGTTTCGTTGAGTTGACTATGTCGGCCAGGGATAGGCAAGAGGCTTGCGTAAATTGGCTGCTTTTCGCGTTCAATCTGGTAGTTTACGCCAGATTCCACCGGGAGAAATCTGATGCGCAAGATCCTGACCGTGCTGGCGGCGCTGGCGTCGCTCAGCCTCACCAATTGCGGCTACAACGCGATCCAGAGCGAGGACGAGCAGATCAAGGCCAACTGGTCCGAGGTCGTCAACCAGTATCAGCGCCGCGCCGATCTCGTGCCCAATCTGGTCAACTCGGTAAAGGGCTTTGCCCAGCAGGAGAAGGACGTGCTGCTTGGCGTCACCAATGCCCGCGCCAAGGTCGGCAGCATCCAGGCAACGCCTGAGGTGCTGAACGATCCCGCCGCCTTCCAGAAGTTCCAGGCCGCCCAGGGCGAGCTCTCCAGCGCGCTGTCGCGGCTTCTTGTGGTCACGGAAAACTATCCGCAGCTCAAGTCTGACGCGCTGTTCAAGGATTTGATGTCGCAGCTCGAAGGCACCGAGAACCGCATCACGGTCGCGCGCAACCGCTACATCAAGGCGGTGCAGGACTATAACGTCACCATTCGCTCCTTCCCGAGCAACCTCACCGCGATGATGTTCGGCTACAAGGACAAGCCGAATTTCTCGGTCGAGAACGAGAAGGAAATCTCGACGGCGCCGAAGGTCGATTTCAATCCGGCGCCGGCGCCGTCGAAATAGCTGCGCGCCGTCTTGCGAATGCGCGCAGCCCCACCCACCACTGTCATTCCCCGCGAAGGCGGGGAATCCAGTACGCCGCGGCTCTTCCGTAGTCCCCCGGCGTCTCTGGAATACCGGATCGCCCGGTCCCGGCTTCGCCAAGGGCTTCGCCGGGCACCTCGGTATTGGGCCGGCGAAGCGTCAGCGAAGACGGCGAGCCGAGCGATGACAGCGAGGTTGTGGCGCGCTTGTTCTGCTGTTTCACTGTGCGTTGCCCTCTTGCTCGCGCTTGCAGTTACCTTTGCCTTCCCCGCCTTGGCCGATGTCGCCGTGCCGCAACTCACCGGCCGCGTGGTCAATCAGACCGGCACGCTGTCGAGCGCCGACGTCGCCGCGTTGTCGCAAAAGCTGCGTGATTTCGAGACCCGCAAGGGCAGCCAGGTCGCCGTCCTGATCGTGCCGACGACGCAGCCGGAGACGATCGAGCAGTTCTCGATCCGCGTCGCGGACGCCTGGAAGATCGGTCGCAAGAAGGTCGACGACGGCGCGATCCTCATCGTCGCCAAGAACGATCGGCATTTGCGCATCGAGGTCGGCTACGGCCTCGAGGGCGCGCTGACCGATGTCACGTCACGGCGGATCATCGATGAGATCATCACGCCGAAATTCAGGACGGGCGATTTCGCCGGCGGCATCTCGGATGGTGTCGATCGCATGATGCGGGTGATCGACGGCGAGCCGCTGCCAGTACCTTCGCCGACTGTGAATTTCGGCAATCTGGATGATATCGCGCCTCTATTCATTGTGACCCTGTTCGCCTCGATCGGGGTCGGCGGCTTCTTCCGGGCCATGCTGGGGCGGCTGCTTGGCTCATTGGCGACCGGCGGCATCATCGCAGCGCTGAGCTGGCTCATTCTCGGGTCCTTTGCAATCGCGCTCGCGCTCGGAGCGCTGGGCTTCGTCATCGGCTTCATCGCCGATCTGTTTGCGGCGATGGCGCCAAGCTCGGGGCCGTCGCGCGGCGGCTCGTGGTCGAGCGGCTCTTCGGGGGGCGGCTGGAGCAGCGGATCGTCGTCCAGCGACAGCGGCGGCTTCAGCGGCGGTGGTGGCAGTTTTGGCGGCGGCGGCGCCTCGGGGAGCTGGTAGCGGTCATGAGCATCAAGCGCATTGCCAGACATCTCGTGCAGCATCATTGGCGCGCGAAGCAGATCTTTCCACCAGCCGTGCTCGCCCGCATCGAGCAGGCGATCAGGCAGGGTGAGAGCACGCATTCCGGCCAGGTCCGCTTCGTCGTCGAGGGCGCGCTCGACGGGCGACCGCTGTTCCGCAACCAGCCGGCCCGCGAGCGCGCGCTCGATGTGTTCTCTCACTTGCGTATCTGGGACACCGCGCACAACAACGGCGTCCTGATCTATCTCCTGCTGGCCGATCGCGACGTCGAAATCGTTGCCGATCGCGGCATCGATGCGAAGGTAGGTGCGGAGGGCTGGGAGAGCATCTGCCGCGCGATGGAGGTCGAGTTCGCCTCCGGCCAGTTCGAGCACGGCGTGATCGGCGGCATTGCGACGGTGTCGCGCGAGCTGTCGCGACATTTCCCGCCGCATGGCCCGCACGTGAACGAGCTGCCGGATGCGCCGGTGGTGATGTGACCACGAAGCAATCCAGACCGCCCCTGCGGAAAGGCTCCGGATTGCTTCGCTGCGCTCGCAATGACGAGGTGGATGCAGCGCGCTCAACCCTCTGACCGTCACTCTGAGGTGGCCGCTTCTTCAGCGGCCCTCGAACGGCGACGGCCCAGCTGTTGCGCGGCCGTTCATCTTCCCCCGCTTACAATTTGTTTCACGCCCGCCACACCGGTTCCACGTTCCCGGCCAAATTCGGCCCCGGATGACTTCCTAAAATTTCGGTAAGCGGGTCCGTAAGTAAGGATTTCGCAAGCAATGAAAGTTACCAAAAGGTCAATCCAGAGTGGAGTATTCGAACTGTGAGCGAACCAATGGCTGAGCAGGCTGCCCGAGAGATCGGCAAAGAGATCGGCGAACAGACGAGCGTCGTCGAAGCCGCCGCGACCGCGCCTGCCGTCGAGGCTGCCGGCATCGAGGCCCCCTCGATCGCCCCCGACCATGAGTCGCCGCCCAAGCCGGATCCCGTCAAGGTGGAAGCCCCCAAGGTCGAGGTGCCGAAGTTCGAAACCAGGGCCGAGACCAAGCCCGAGCCGAAGCCCGGCAAGCTCATCGTCATGGCACCGTCGGAGCGCTCCTGGGAGCGCGAGGAGTTTGCCCCGCATGTGAAGGCGGACGAGCCGCGCGAGACCGGCGACAAGCGCCGCCTGTCGGCGATGGCCGCTGTGGTGGCGATTGCAGCCAGCGTCGGCGCCATCAGCGGCGCGCTTGCGACCGCCGGCATGATGCACCTCGCTGCCCCGGCCCCCGCGCCGGCGCCGGTAGCCGACACCAGCGCGCTGGAATCCTCGGTTGCCCGGATCGATGCCGACCTCGTCGCACTGAAGGCGAATGTCGAGCACACCTCCAAGACTGGCCTCAGCCAGTTCAACCGGGCCAATGACCGCCTCGACAAGCTCGAGAAGGCCCAGGCCGAGCCGATGGCCAAAATCGCAAAGCTGTCCGAGACCGTCGACAAGCTCCGCGCCACGCCGCCCGCGGCCCCCGCGCAGGCCGCAGCGGCCGCTGCGAAGGAGACCACCGGCTCGATCGCGCCGACCCAGGTTGCGACCGCCGCTGCCGCACCGGTTCCGGCCCCTGCCGCGCCCAAGACCGAGGTCGGCCGGCTGCCGACGATCGACGGCTGGGTTCTGCGCGACGTCGCCAATGGCGGTGCCCTGATCGAGGGGCGCAGCGGCCTCTACGAGGTCTATGCCGGCGACCCCATCCCCGGAATTGGCCGCGTCGATGCGATCCGCCGTCAAGACGGCCGCTGGGTCGTCGTCACCAGCAAGGGCCTGATCGTCGCACGCTGAGCGTTCGATATCCGATCTTCAAAGAGGCGCTTCACCACCATGTGAGGCGCCTTTTGACTTGAATAGGCCGGCTTACGCGGTGTTACTGAAGGCATGAGCCGCGCATTGCGAATTCTCGTTGCTGCCGCCGTCTTGCTTGGCGGGACCGTTTCGCTTTTCGCAGCGGAGAACGCGCCGTTGACGCGCGGCACGGCGATCATCGATCCCGATCTGCTCCGAAAGCTCGACCAGAACGATTCGCTCACGATCTCGCGCCTGCTATGGCCGGAGCGGAACGCAAACTTTCCGCTGACGACCGATTTGCTGTTCTCGTCGCTGTCCCAGCTCAAGGAGATTCCGCCGGCGATCGACGCGGAATTCGACCGCTACGTCATCAGGCGGAAAGCGGCGTACCCGACCGAGACCATCGGCGTCGGCGAAGGCTTTGACGTGCAGCTGTTCGATCGGGCCAATCTGAAATCCCGCGACACCCGCTTCGTGCTGGCCGGCATCGTCAATCGCATGGACCGCGCCTATGTCTCGGACGAGTCGTGCGGTGAGATCAGGCTGATCTATCGGCTGGTGCGTTTCGAGAGCAAGCCGGAAGGTGGCGAGACCGCAACGCGTCTGCCGATGACGTTCAACCTGGTGATGAAGGCACGCGATGCGCGCCAGACCGACGCGAGCGGCAAGCCTGTTACCTGCGCCGAGGTCGCGCGGCGCTGGCTCGATAATGGCGACTGGCAGTCGCTGATCGGCGGCGGCATCTCCCCTTCCGACGCCATGCTCGATCGCATCGAGACCAATATCCAGATCTCGATCGCGCCGAAATCGGCATTGCACGATTTCCGTTCCGACTATCTGCTCAAGGTGTTCAAATATAACGCCGCGACGAAGACGTTCGAGGAATCGACGCTGGAGAACCAGATCGACAGAGACCGCATCCTCGCCGACGACGATCTTCGACGTGACTTCAAGGCCTGGCTGCTTGCGCCGGAAAATCTCCGCGAGTTCGATCGCGGCACCTTGCTGATCCCCGAGACATTCCTGGCCAAGGCCGCGGTGGTGCCGACGCCCGCGGGCCTCGATGCTTCGCCGTTGCAACCGGAGTTCGGCATGGTGCAAGGGGAGGACAGGGACAACAACAAGGGCGAGCGGGTCTTCACCGACAACGACGTGGTCGGCGCGCTGAAGCAGGCGGCGGCGCGTGGCATCGACATGCAGAACATCCGCTCGATCGCGGGCTTCCAGCGCCGCCTCAATGACGTCACCTGCGCCGGCTGCCACCAGACGCGCGGCATCGGCGGCTTCCATTTTCCGGGCGTCGACTGGCTGGCGGACAAGCCGTCGAACTCCACCATCGTGCCGGCTTCGCCGCATTTCTTCGGCGACCAGGTCCGCCGCCGCGACATCCTGACCGCATTCGCCGCGGGCAAACGCCCTGATTTCTCACGCGGATTTGCCAGCCGGCCGCAGACCCGCGGTAGCGGCGAGCTGGCCGGCACCGAATATCAGGATGGCTGGGGCGCCCATTGTTCCCTGCAAAATGCGGGATCGGGAGCGCCGGATAAGAGTTTTACGTCATGGAGCTGTGCTAAAGGTCTCACCTGTCAGGCTGCCGCGGCATCGAGCCGCATCGGCATGTGCTTCATCAAGACGCGTTAGCGCGTGATCCGAAAAAGTGTGTAGCGGTTTTTCGAAAAGATCACGCGCCGGATAAAATCAGCAACCGATTTGGATGACCCATGACTGAGACCAGCGACGCCGACAAGGAGCGCAATCGCGAGATCGCGCGCAATGAGGAAGCCAAGCAGGTCACCGGCAGCATCCGCGTCAGCACCTGGGCGGTCGCGGTGGTCGTGATCGTCGGCGGGATCCTGTTCACGCTCGGCTGGCTGGCGCTGAGGGGTTAGTGCCAGCGCTCTCACGTCGCGTAATTCGTCATCCGCTGTCCCGGTAGCAGCTCATAGGCCGATTTCCAGCCGGGCAGCGCGGCCATGCGGCCGAGCCAGGCGTGAATGGCAGGGTGGCTCGCCGCGAAATCAAAACCGTGCTCGTCGCTCGGATAGTGCAGGTAGGCCATCATCGAGATATCGGCGACCGTCGGCTTCGCCCCGATCGCGAAGGCATTGTGCTGGAGATGTCCGTCGAGAATGCCGAGGAAGTCCTCGAGCCGTCGGCGAAAATGCTTCAGCACCTGCGGATCGTTTTTCTCGGTGAACGCCCGCATGAAGCGGTAGGTCGCCATGTAGCCGGTGAGCTTGTGGTTGTCCCAGAACAGCCAGCGCAGCAGCTCGAACTTCTCGTCCTCGGTCTCGGCGCCGAAACGGCCATACTGCTCGGCAAGCTTCAGCAGCAAGGGCGCGGTCTGCGTCATCTTCACGCCGTCGACCTCGAGCACGGGAATCTCGCCCATCGCGTTTACGGCCTTGCGCCATTCCGCCGTGCGCGTGACGCCGCCGCCGAAATCGGTCCACACCGGCTCGAACCTCTCGCCGCAAAGCGTCAACATCAACGCCAGCTTGTAGCTGTTGCCGGATTCCGGGAAGTAGTGCAGGCGGTAGCTGGGCATGAGGGCCTCACGAGACGCGATGTTGTCGTGAGTTTATAGCGAGATCGTCCCACACCGTCATTGCGAGCGCAGCGAAGCAATCCAGCAATGCATCCGCGGTGGGATTCTGGATTGCTTCGCTGCGCTCGCAATGACGGAGTCTGTGACGACGAGCTACCTCCCCAACGTCGTCCCGGACAAGCGCAGCGAAGCGGAGCGCAGATCCGGGACCCATAACCACGGGAAGGTGTTTGGCGAAGACTCGGGGTTGGCAGCTCGTGTCACAACCGCTCCCCGTGGTTATGGGTCCCGGGCTCGCGCTAAGCGCGCCCCGGGACGACAGGGGAGCGTGTGGCGCCGCCTTACCCCACCGCGCCTGACGACCGCAGCTGCTTGATCGCCTTCTCGTCGTATCCCGCCCCGCGCAAAATCTCGTCACTGTGCTCGCCGACGGCCGGCGGCTTGCGTGGCTGGACCTTCTTGGCGCCGTCGATCCAGATCGGGCTGGAGATGGTGAGCATGGTGTCGTTCTCGAACGGCACCAGCACCTCGTTGTCGAGCATCTGCTTGTCGTTGGGGATGTCGTCGAGAATGCCGACGATGCCGAACACGAGGCCGTTGCCGTCGAGGATCTTGCGCCATTCAGCGAGATCCTTCGTCGCAAAAGTCTCGTCGAAGATCTTGATCAGCTCGACCGAGCGGGCATGGCGATCGGCTTTGGTGGCGAAGCGCGGATCGGTGATCAGGTCTTCGCGTCCCAGGCACTTGGCGAGCGTCGGGAACTGCTTCTCCTCGCTCAGCAGCGACAGGATCAGCCAGCGGCCGTCCTTGCACTGGTAGTGGTTGGCGACAGCATTCAGCGCGCGCTCGCGCGGGCGTCTCTCAGCGAACTTGGCGCCGCAGAGCTTTGCCTGCGCCAGCACGCTTGCCGCCCACACCCCGTTCGCCATCAGGTTGGAGGCGACATGCGAGCCCTTGCCGGTCTTCTCGCGCTGATACAGCGCGGTGACGATCGCGCCATAGAACGCCATGGCGCAGGGATGGTCGCCCATGCCGGCGACCGAGCGGGCCGGCGTCGTGTGGGTGTCGGCGCGGACGAGGTCCATCAGGCCTGAGCGCGCCCAATAGGCGTTGCTGTCGAAGCCTGGCTTGTTGGCCTCTTCGCCCTTTTCGCCATAGCCGGTGAAAGAGGCGTAGATCAGCCGGTCGTTGAGATGGGCGAGATGGTCATAGGTGATGCCGAGCTTGGCGCGCACCGGCGGCGGCATGTTGGTGATGAAGACATCGGCCTCTTCGACCAGCTTGTAGAGCACGGCCTGCGCCTCCGGCTTGGAGAGGTCGAGCGCGATGCTCTTCTTGTTGCGGGCTTCCAGCAGCCAGGCGAAATTGTGCTCGCTGGTCGGATAGCCCGGAATGTTGGGCAGATTGCGGTAGGGGTCGCCGGCGCCGGGCGGCTCGATCTTGATGACGTCGGCGCCGAAATCCGACAGCACGGTCGCGGCCGCGGGCGCTGCGATGAAGCTCGCGCAGTCCAGAACCTTGAGCCCTGCAAAAATGCCCTTTTCCATCGCGGCGTAGCTCCCTCGCTCTTGTTGTTTCCCGCGCGCTGGAATTGGCGCAGGCCAAGTCATGGCAGCATTAGACCGATGTTTCGGCGCGATGCAACGGCGCCAGGCGCAGGGCTCATTGCTGTGATCCGTCACCCTGAGGTGGCCGCAAAGCGGCCCTCGAAGGGCGACGGCCCGGCTGCATCCGGGCGGCCGTTCATCCTTCGAGGCTCCCGGCGCGATGCTTGGCATCGCGCCACTCGCACCTCAGGATGACGGAACTGATATCGCGCATTGTCGTGAGGACACGAATCCGAAAGCGGAGCTCACTCTTCCCCCGCAAGCAGCGCGGCATTGCCGCCGGCTGCCGCGGTGTTGATCGTCACGGTCTGCTCGGTCGCAAAGCGTGCGAGGTAATGCGGGCCGCCAGCTTTCGGGCCGGTTCCAGACAGCCCGTTGCCGCCGAATGGCTGCACGCCGACCACGGCGCCGATCATGTTGCGGTTGACATAGATGTTGCCGACCTGGACGCGATCGATGATCGCCTCGATGGTGTCGTCGATCCGGGAGTGGACGCCGAGGGTGAGGCCGTAGCCGCTGCGCTCGATCGCCTGCAGGACGCGGTCGAGCTTTTCCGCGCGATAGCGCACGACATGCAGGATCGGGCCGAACACCTCCTCGGTGAGCTGCCCGGCGTCCTTGAGCTCGAAAATGTGCGGGGCGACGAAGCAGCCGTCGGGCACAGTGCCGGCAAAGTGCAGCCGCGCCTCGCTCTTCATCCGCGCGATATGCGCATCGAGGCGCTGCTTGGCCTCGGCGTCGATTACCGGACCGACATGGGTCGCGACATCTGCGGGGTCGCCGATCTTCAATTCGCGCGCCGCGCCCGCGATCATCTCGATCATGCGGTCGGCGACATCCTCCTGCACGAACAGCAGCCGCAGCGCCGAGCAGCGCTGGCCGGCGGAGCGGAAGGCCGAGGTCACGACGTCGTCGGCGACCTGCTCGGGCAGCGCGGTCGCATCCGCGATCATGGCGTTGATGCCGCCGGTCTCCGCGATCAGCGGCACGATCGGCCCGTCCTTGGCGGCGAGCGTCCGATTGATTAGGCGCGCGACCTCGGTCGAGCCGGTGAAGACGACGCCCGCGACGTCGGCATGCGCGGTCAGCACGGCGCCGATGCGGCCGTCGCCGGTGACGAGATGCAGCGCGCTCTTGGGAATGCCGGCCTCGTGCAGCAGCGCGACGGCCTCGCGCGCGATGCGCGGCGTCTGCTCGGCGGGTTTTGCGACGACGCTGTTGCCGGCCATCAGCGCCGCTGTGACCTGGCCCAGGAAGATCGCCAGCGGAAAATTCCAGGGCGAGATCGCGACGAAGGCGCCGCGCCCGCGCATGGCGAGCGCATTGCTCTCGCCGGTCGGACCCGGCATGGCGGCATCAACGCCGAACAGCTTTCGGCCCTGCGCGGCATAATAGCGGCAGAAGTCGGCGGCCTCGCGCAGCTCCGACAGCGCATCGTCCAGCGTCTTGCCGCCCTCGGCTTGCAGCAGCGCGATGAAATGGGCGCTCCGGCTCTCCAGAAGATGCGCGGCCTGCTCCAGCGCAGCCGCGCGCGTGGCCGCCGGCGTTCGGCTCCAGGCGGCAAAGCCGGCGCGCGCGGCTGTCACCACCGCATTGGCTCGGTCCGGCGTTGCGTCGGTTATGGGCTTGAGGCCGGTGGCCTCGGCCTTCACGTCTGCCAGCAGCCGGTCGAGCGCCGCGCGCGCGCCGAATTCGACGCCGCGTGAATTGCGCCGCTCCGGCGCGAACAGATCGCCCGGCAACGGAATTCTGGGATGGGCCGCCGCTTGCGGCCGGACGATGGCATCGGCCGGACGCTGCAACAGCGCGACAACCGGCACACGGTAGTCGGCCGCCTGCGCCACGAACGACGAGTTGGCGCCGTTCTCCAGCAGCCGCCGCACCAGATAGGCCAGCAGGTCGCGGTGGCTGCCGACCGGGGCATAGGTACGATAAGCGATGTCGGGGTGATCCTTGGCGAGCTGCTCGTAAAGCGCTTCGCCCATGCCGTGCAAGCGCTGGAATTCGAAGCCGCCGCCATCTTGCGCAAGCTCCAGCACGGTCGCGACCGTCAGCGCGTTGTGGGTGGCGAATTGCGGGAAGATGCGCGGCCGCAAGCCGAGCAGTTTTGACGCGCAGGCGACGTAGTTCAGATCCGTCATCGCCTTGCGCGTGAACACGGGATAGCCGTCCAGCCCGCGCTCCTGCGCGCGCTTGATCTCGGTGTCCCAATAGGCGCCCTTGACCAGCCTCACCATCAGCTTGCGGTCATGCGCGCGGGCGAGCGCGTCGACATAGTCGATCACGGCGCTCGCGCGCTTCTGATAGGCCTGGACCGCCAGGCCAAATCCGTCCCAGCCGCTGAGCGAGGGGTCGGCGAGCGTTGCCGCGATCACGTCGAGCGACAGCTCCAGCCGGTCGGCTTCCTCGGCATCGACGGTGAAGTTCAGATCATGGGCCTTGGCGCGCTGCGCCAGGTCGAGCAGCCGCGGCACCAGTTCGGCCATCACGCGCGCGCGGCTGATCGCCTCGAAACGCGGATGCAGCGCCGACAGCTTGACCGAGATGCCGGGACGGTCGGGCAGGGGATGGCTGCCCGCCGCCTTGCCGATGGTCTCGATTGCGCTGGCATAGGCGTCGAAATAGCGCCTGGCGTCCGCCGCGGTGCGCGCGCCTTCGCCGAGCATGTCGAAGGAGTAGCGCGGCCTCTCACCGGAGCGCGGCTTAGCCCGCTCCAGCGCCTGCTCGATGGTCTCGCCCAGCACGAAATGATTGCCCATCAGCCGCATCGCCTGGCGCGTGGCGGTGCGCACCGCCGGCGCGCCCAGCCGCTTCACCAGCCGGCCGATGGTGCCGTCGGGCGTTTCGCCGGGCTGGATCACCCGCGCCGACAGACCGAGCGCCCAGGCCGAGGCGTTGACCAGGAAGGCCGTGGACTTGGTCTCGTGGTGGATGAAGTCGCCCTCGCCGAGCTTGTCCTCGATGAACTGGTCGGCGGTGCGCGCGTCGGGCACGCGGAGCAGCGCCTCGGCCAGCACCATCAGGGCGAGCCCCTCCTTGGTCGAAAGCGCGAACTCCCGTAGCATGTCCTCGACACCGCCAAGCCGGTCGTCGCGCTTGCGGATCGCCTCGATCAGCCGCGTCGCGGTGCGGTCGATCCGCGCCTCCTGCGGCGGGCCGAGATGCGAAGCCGACAAGAGGCGCGCGGCAATCTCGGCATCGTCGGGCGCATAGGGGGCGGTGAAGGGCGGCGGGATGTTCGGCATGGCGTGTCCTGTGGCTGAAATCCAGGATAAGGCCCGCTAGACCGTAGTTCGATAGACAAATTAGCTATTTTACCTTAGAAAATGAAGATCATTAGTACATTGGCCACATAAAATATGGAACTTGATCGAACCGACCGGAAGATCCTCTCAATACTGCAGCAGGACGGGCGCATCGCCAATGTCGAGCTCGCTGAACGCATCGGGTTATCGCCGACCTCGGTCGGCGAGCGGCTGAAGCGATTGCAGCGGGAGGGCTTTGTCGAGGGCTACGGCGCGCGGCTCAATCCGCACCGGCTCGGCCTCGGGCTTCTGGTGTTCGTCGAGGTGCTGCTCGACAAGACCACGCCCGACAATTTCGAGCGCTTCGCGCGCGCGGTGAAACTCGCGCCCGAGGTGCTGGAGTGTCACATGGTTGCAGGCGGCTTCGACTATCTTGTGAAGGCGCGGCTTGCGGACATGACTGCCTATCGACGCTTCCTCGGCGAGACGTTGCTGTCGATGCCGGGCGTGCGCGAGACGCGAACCTATGCGGTGATGGAAGAGATCAAGCGCGACGCACCATTGCCGGTGGACTAACGAAGTGCCGTCGCGATTGTCATTGCTGTGGCGTTGAACGAGCGGTCTTCGCGGGAAAATAGCTCTCCGTGTGCAATCGCAACGCCCGTCGTCGAATGCACTGGCCGTCTTCAAAAATTTTTTTGGCCCGGCTCCCGGACAGATCCGGGAGGCAGCAAAGGCTGCCGGGCTTATACTTTGAGGTTCTCTGCGGAGGTCTTGCCCCGGTTTGCGATCTCTTCGTATTCCACCGTCTGTCCTTCGTTCAGGGACGACAGACCGGCTTTCTGCACTGCCGAGATATGCACGAACACATCTTTGCCGCCCGACGCAGGCTGGATAAATCCATAACCCTTCGTCGGGTTGAACCACTTGACCGTACCTTTAGCCATCACGTCTTCTCCGCGGGTCTTCCTCCGAGATCTCGAACCGCCAGTCCCCGCCAACCGGCCGGTTCGGTCCTAACAGGATACGCGGAATGTGGCCGGCTTGGTAGCTCAAACCATATCGGCATTTCGCCGAATTCCGCTCAACTTCGCAGCGTTTTTGCCGATTTTGCCCGTTTCGCGGTCAATTGATCGGCACGCCGCGCGCCATCCGTCAATAAGTCGCGGCCAGATAATCGACGATCTTGCCGACATCGGCATCGTCGATCGGGGCGCCATAGACCTTGATCATCTTGGTCACCTCGGCCTGCCAAAAAGCTTTCTTGTCCTTCATCGGCGGCTGCGTGCTGACGTAATCGGCCGAGTGGCAGGCGCTGCAATTGCCCTGCACCACCTCGAGATTGGGGCCTGGCTTGAAGGCGGCGACCTCGTCGGGTGTCTTGTAGTTGATCGGCGCTGCAAGTGCCGACCCGACCATGGCGGCGACGGCGAGTGAGATGGCGAGGAGAACGGTGCGCTGCATGATCATTCTCCCTCAGGCCACGGTGACGCGGACGGTTTCGACGACGTTGCGTAGATAACCCGCCGGGTTCCAGCGTGGCGCATCCGGCTGGGTCTCGCCGCCATTGCCGGTGGCGCGTACCTTGAGCTCGTGGGCGCCCGCTGCGAGCTTCACCGGCAGCTTCCATTCACGGAATGAGTATTTGCCGAGATCCTTGCCGAGCTTTGCGCTGACCCAGGTCTTGCCGCCGTCGGTGGAAACCTGGACGTCCTTGATGCCCTTGCCGCCGTCGAAGGCGATGCCGCGCAGCGTCGTGCCGCCGGCCTTCAGCTTGGCGCCGTCGGGAACGCTGGTGATGAAGGACCGGATGGTGAAGCGGTTGATCGGGATCGTCGCCTTCGGCGCGGTGCCCGGCTCGACCGCATTGTTCGGCGTGTCCGGAATCCGATAGGCCGACTTCATCCAGAAGCCGTCATAGACATTGTCGATGACGGTGATCTCGTTGAGGTGCTTGACCCAGTAGGTGCCGTAATAGCCGGGCACGATCAGGCGCAGCGGAAAGCCGTTGAGGAACGGCAGGTCCTCGCCGTTCATGCCATAGGCCAGCATCACCTCGCCGTCGGTGGCGTGATCGAGATCGAGCGCCTTGACGAAATCCGGCGTCTTGTCGCTGACGGGGCCGTCCATGCCGTTGAAGGTGACCTGCTTGGCGCCGCTCTGCACGCCCGCCATCTCCAGCACGGCCTTCAGGGGTACGCCGCGCCAGCGGGCATTGCCCATCGCGCCATTGGCGAGCTGGCCACCGGCGACACGCGGCTCGGAGAAGCCGCGGCTGTTGCCGGAGCACTGGTTGACGGCGACGATCTCGGTCGCCTTCATCTTCCTGATGTCCTTGAGCGACAGCTTGAGCGGCTTGTCGACCTTGCCCTTGACCTCGAGCGTGAACTTGTCGGGATCCAGATTGTAGGGCAGGTCCGAGAGGTGATAGCGCACGAAGAACGCGTTATTCGGCGTGATCGGACCGTCGTTGAAGATCGCGAACGGCGTCTCGAGTTGCGGCGGCCGGCTGGTCAGGCCGATCATCGGCCGTTTCTGCGGATATTTCACCAGCGGCCGTTCGCCATTGGCGAAGGGGAGCGTGACGGTGTCGAGTGCCAGCGCCTTGGTGGAATTCAGTGTGGCCGCCATAGCGGCAAGGCCCGCTCCTTTGAGCAGGTCGCGTCTATCGAACATTCTCGTCTCCTCCCGGAGCTTTTCGTTGGACAGCGGTCATCACCGCGATCCTGCGCTCATCTGTCGCAACGATTGAGATGAAGTCAATTCGTGCTTTCGCAGCAGGCCCATGTCGTTGCGTTGCAGCAAGCCGGTGTTACGCCGCGACGAGATCGAGTCGAGCTGTCGCCGCGAACGAAGGTGCGCTCCCTCGCCCCGCCTGCGGGGAGAGGGTTGGGGTGAGGGGGAGTCTCCGCGGGGGAGGTGAGAGTTGGACTCGTGGAGAGTCCCCCTCACCCGGATTGCATCTGCGATGCAATCCGACCTCTCCCCGCAAGCGGGGAGAGGTGAAGCCTCAGGCCGCAACGCGCTCGCTTCGGTCAACCAGCATCGACAGCTGCCTCGTGTCCGCAACGACGCGCACGGCCAGGGGCTCGTCGCGGCCGCGGATCGCGACCTCCTGCTGCGGCAGCGCATCGTCGGCAAGTCCCGCGGTACGGCGAACCTCCTCCGAGACGATCGCCTCGCAGGCCAGCGTCTTGGTCATGTCCTGGAGTCGGGCAGCAACGTTGACGGCATCGCCGAGCGCGGTGAAGACGATGTGATCGCGATAGCCGATGTCGCCGATGATGACCTCGCCGCCGTGAATGCCGATGCCGAAGCGGATCGGCTGGCGGAGATCGTGGCTCAGGAGCTCGTTGAGCTCGTCGATATGCGTGGCGATGCCGGCGGCAGCCTTCAGCGCTTGCCGGCAGGCGGTCTCCGGATCGGCTGACAGCCCGAACAGCGCCAGCATGCCGTCGCCGACGAACTGGTTCGGCTGGCCGCCATTCTCGATCACGGCCCGCGAGACGGCGCCGAGGAAACGGTTGACGATGAAGACGGTGTCGAACGGCAGCCGCTTCTCGGCAAGCTGCGTCGAGCCGCGCATGTCCACGAACAGGCTGACGAGGTAGCGCTCCTGGCCGATTCTGGCCGATGTCGAGGCCTGCCCGTCCGCCGAATGCGTGTGGGGCGTGAACAGCTGGAAGAAGGAGAGGTCGGAGTCCGGCCGCAGCTGGCAGGCAAGCCGGATCGAGGGATCGGCGGTGCCGACGCGTGCGAGCACGAAGGCCTCGCGCTGCGACGGCTCGGGCAGGGCGGCATGGTCGCCGATGATGCGGATGCGGCAGGTCGAACAGCGGGCGCGGCCGCCGCAGACGCTGGCATGCGGCACATTGTGGCGCAGGCTCGCCTCCAGCACGGAGAGCCCCTTCGGCACGCGCACCGTCTTGCCGTTGCCGTAGGACAGCGCGATCATGCCGCGGCGCCGTTCGCGCAAGGCGCGCACGCCGCGCGCCGCCAGCGCCAGTCCGAGCAGGCCCACATAGCCGATGGTGAGGCCGCCGGTGATGCGGTCGAGCGTCGCCGCTTCCGCGGTCGAGCCGAGCTGGCGGCGGGTGAGATTGTGCGCGCGCCATTCGCCGTCGTCGACCTCGATCTGGACACTGCGTCCGCCCTGGTAGACGCCGAGCAGCGACAGCGTCGGGATCAGCACGGCGGCGGCGAGCAGATAAGGCGCGGCGCGCGCGAAGAACGGTTTCAGGCGCAGCCAGAAATAGATGCCGATGCAGCCATGGACCCAGGCGATGATCAGCAGGATCGTCATGGTCCAGATGCGGTTCGAGGTGACGAAGAACAGATAGAGTTCCTGCGGATAGAGTTTCTGGTGTCCGTACAGCGTGTAGCCGAGCCGGACGCCGATCACATGGGCCATGACGAGGGCGGGAATGCTCAGGCCCAGCACGAGCTGGAGTGGCTCGATCGTCCGCCAGCGGAACTGGCGGCGCTGATAGAGCGCGTAGATGCCGAGCCCCATATGCGTGAGCGCGGCCGTATAGAACACGATCGCGATGGGGAGGAACCGCCAGAACGCCGTGTGATAGTAGACCCCGATCTCCATGGCATCGACCGAGATGTTGCCGAGCGCATGGTTGAGGAAATGGCTCACCACATAGCAGAACAGGATGACGCCGCAGACCAGCCGAACCTGCCGCACGCTGGTCGCGCGGGAAAGTTCGGACAATCGAGAGAATGCAGTGGCCATGATTCGGTTGTATCAGTTCATGAAGGAGAACAGCCAGCGTAGCGTTTAATTCCAGGGGCGGACAGCTGGCCTGATCACATGCGCGGCAAGCCCTGCTGTCGTCCCGGACAAGCGCCGCACCGCGGCGCGCAGATCCGGGACTCATAACCCCAGGGAGCAGTTTGGCGAAGACTCGTGGTTACCAGCTCGTGCCACACTCCTCCCTGTGGTTATGGGTCCCGGGTCGCGCTTCGCTCGCCCGGGACGACACCGTCTGCGCGGCCCCCGCATTGACTCCCCCTCCCAGGTTGGCGAAAAGCGCGGCCGTGACGACAGCCCCCGATATCACTACGCCCCCAGCCGGCGCCGTGCGCCGGCTCCTCGTCGTGGCCGTGCTCGTCATTGCCGCGATGACGCTGCTGCGCATCGTCTACGCCTCCGCCATCGAGCTGCGCACCGACGAGGCCTATTACTGGACCTGGTCGAAGGAGGGAGCGCTCAGCTTCCTCGATCATCCCCCCATGATCGCCTGGTTCATCCGTTTTGGCACCGCGATCTTCGGCGACACCGTGCTGGGCGTCCGCTTCGGTGGCATCGTCGCGATGCTGGTGACGCAGCTGCTGCTCGCCGACATCGTCCGCCGCCTCACTCATGATGCGCGCGCCATCATGTTGGCGGTGTTGATGCCGGAGGCTGCGCTCTATTACGGCCTGCTGATGGCCAAGGTCGCGCCGGACGTCGCCATGATCCCGTTTGCGGTGGCGATGATGTGGTCCCTGGTGCGGCTCGCGCAGGGCGGCGACGGACGCTGGTGGCTGGCGGCGGGCCTGTTCGCCGGACTGTCGATGCTGTCGAAATTCACCGCGATCATGTTCGCGCCGGCGGTCGCCGCGTTTCTGCTGGTGCCGGATTGGCGCTTGCGCTGGCTGCGCAGTCCTTACCCCTATCTCGCGGTGCTGATCGCGATTGCCGCGTTCTCCCCGGTGCTGATCTGGAACGCGCAGCACGACTGGGCCTCGTTCCGTTTCCAGGGTGTGCGGGCCACCGCCAATTACGGCATCTCGCTGCGCACGATCGGGGACTACATCGGCCTGCAATTCGGCCTGGTCGGCTTCGTCATGCTGCCGGTCGTGCTGTCGGGCCTCGTGATGACGGCATGGCGCGGCTATCGCACGCGCGAGCCGGTCGCGATCCTGCTGTCGACCGCGGTGCTGGTGCCGTTCCTCTATTTCTTGTTCAAGTCGACGACGCTCAGGGTCGGCGACACCTGGCCGATGTTCATGTGGCCGGTCGGCTTTGCTGCCACTGCGGTCAACCTCGTCATGCTGTCGCGCGAGCGCTGGTCGGCGCGGATGATCCGGTCGAGCATTTTCTGGCTCAACACGGCGGTCGTCACGGGGATCGCCTTCGTTGTCATCGTATTCCTGTACTACGTCGCCGCGCCTTGGAATCTCCTCGGCAAGATCGATCCGATCGGCGCCGAGGCCGGCTACGAGCAGGTCGCGGCGCGTGCGCAGGCCGCGCTCGACGAGACCGGTGCGACCTGGATCGCAACCACGGACTATCGCACCTACGCGATGATGCGCTGGCTGTTCAGGGGCCGCGTGCCCGTCATCGAGATCAACGAACGCGGCCGCTTCCAGGGTTTTCGCGATCCCGGCATGGATCGGATCAGCGGGCATGCGGGCATCTATGTCGGGCGTGAGCCGGACAATCGCGCACCGGTGTGGGGATCGATTCCGGCGAAGCGCGAGCAACTCGGCCAGGTCGAGCGCCGCTGGCGCGGCGTTCTGACGGACACCTATGTGATTGAGAAGCTCACCGGCTGGACGCCGGAACTCTCGCCGCCAGCGGATTCACCGCTGTTTCAATGGCGGGTGCTGGCGGGGGAATTCGAGAAGCGCGCGCTCGCCTAGCGAGGCACCCTTCTTTCCGTTCTCCCCTTGTGGGGTCTCAAAGGCAAACGAGGCCGCGCGTTGAATCGGCATGGCGTGGCATGAGAACAACATACCAACAGAAATCTGAGCGATCGCTTCGCTGCAACCAGCATTTTTCCCGACATTCACAGGCCGCCATCCCAGATTACCACCCGCTCAAGCATTTAAGCCACTAAGCTGGAGCAGTCGTGACGAAATATATTTTCTCTTATTGATATTATCTGCGAGGATAGGACATGTTTGATGTCTATCGCAATGGCAAGCGCAACTTCCTCGTCGTCAGCAACGGCTCTCCGATGCCCGCGCTCTACTCTTCCAACAAATGGCGCAAGAGCAGAGCGAGAGTTCTCAAGGTCAGCGACGAGATCAGGGCAGCCGTCCAGGAGCGAGGTTATTATCTTGGCAGCGTGCGGGTGGCCAAGAAGGACCTGATCCACACCGAGTGCACCGTTGCCGATACGACACGGGGCAATCTCTGAACATCAGGCCGCCAGCCGCGCGAGCCCGGCCTCAATCACGACGATGTCGTCCTCGATCTGCCGGATCGTACCCGTACAGTCGATCCCGGTACATGCATCGAGATCTGCGATAAGTTTGCGGCGCTGTGTCCGAAGCTCATCAAGAGCTGCTTGGTCCCTGAGGGAAACGTATCCCTCCACGATCAGCTCAATTGCACCTGCCGCCATCAAACTCCCCAAGCCTTGTTGGCCCCGTCAAGGCACTCCCCGACCAAGCGAGGATCGAGGGTGCCAATTGGTTATCCGATTCAGTCCCGCGCACTGAGTTCTTCCAGAACAACGCGCCTCCGCAGCTCGTGTGCAGCAGCGGTCAAACGAGACCCTGCGATCAGCCCGAGCCGCCTCAGTCTTGGCAGAGCGACGGGGTCACACAGCTCGATGGAGAGCCCGGCTCCCAGTATCGCAATGGCGCGTTGCTCCTCCGCGTCGAGATCAGTCCATGGGATGATGCCCTTCATCACCGGCCTCAAATCGTCCAGTGCACCTCAAAATCCAAACGCGCGCCTGATTTGCCGCAGCATATCCATGGCAGCGTCCGTGTACCGACCGTTGGTCAGGTATCGATCCAGTTGCAGTGTGCTGATCAGCGCCACAAGCGCTGCCATCAAGCCCTTAAACATTGGGCCTCTCCTGAAAGAGACCGCCAACCGGGCGTGTCGAAATATTGAACCGTTCTCAGAATGCGAGCCGCATATGGCGGCCTAATAGGCAAATGGTGACATTGACTGGTAACCAGTTTCTTAACGGGCTGATGCGCCGTGGTATGGGGCGGCCAGAGGCTACTTGGAAGCGACGACTTGAATTGCCGCCTCCTTGTCCTCAGTTGCCCAAAACCGCGGCAGATAATCTACCAATACTCGAAAGGGCTAACTCGATAGGGCGCTTGCGAGGCGCGGCTTGACTGAGCAAGGTCGTTTTGCCGGACAATTGCCCTTTAACCCCGGGTCTGCCTCAGATCAGCCGGCGAGGGATGATATTCCGCTCGTTGGCTCGATTGGATGGCACTCAGCTGCTCGGAGCCTTTCGTGTGGTCCTTTGCTGTTGCGGCACTGTTCCTGGCGCTGTTGGTGTTTGGTGCGGTCGGGGTCATCATTGCCAGCTTTGACTTTCCCGATGAACCGCGAGCTTAAGCTTCGCTCATTCAGGCGCCGCGCCATGCGTCGGTCCGGCGAATGGCGCGAACGACGGCCCGAATAGCACCGCTACTCCTCGTCCTTCTTCCGCAAAAGATCCGTCGCGAGGTCCGACAGTTTTGGCGGCGGCAGCGCCGCGAACGGCAGCGGGCGCGTCACGTCGATCGCGGCCAGACCCAGCCGCGCGGTCAGCAATCCGTTCAGCACGCCTTCGCCGAGCCGCTGCGACAGCTTTGCCGCGATGCCATGGCCGAGCATCTGCTGCACCAGGCTGTCGCTCGCGGCCATGCCGCCGGTGATGGCGAGATGGGCGATCACGTGGCGGAGCAGGCGGATCATGCCGAGCGCGCCGGGGCGGCCGCCATAGAGAAAAGCGAGCTGACGGATCAGGCGCAACGCGGCCACGAACACGAACAATACGTCGATCGCCGCGCGCGGCGAAACTGCGGTCACGATCGAGACCTTTTGCGCGGCCGACGACACCAGCCGCCGCGCTTCCGCGTCCAGCGGCGACATCAGTTCACGTTCGGCAAGCCGGATCATGTCGGCGCCGTCGATGATCTCGCCGGTGTGGCTTTCCAGCGTGGCGCGCGCGCGGGCGAGCTGCGGGTTCTGGTGCGCGATCTTCAGCAGATCCTGCACGATGACGCGGCTCTCCTCGCGGTCGTCACTGGCAAGGACTGCGGCGGCGCGCGCATGCAGCTTCTCGATGGTTGCAAGGCGCGCCAGACCAAAGGCCTCGCGCCCGATTACCACCGCGAGCGCCAGTGCGGTGACGAAGGCGAATGCGAGGCCGACGAAGCCGAGCGTTTCGCTGCGCGTAAACAGATCCTCGATCAGACGGACCACGCCGAGCCCGGTGCCGAGCAGCGTCAGCCCGCCGAGCCCGGACCAGAACAGCGTGCCCCAGGGAAAGCCACGCCGCGCCGGGAGCGCGGCCTCGATCGGCACTGGCAATGCCTGCGGATCGTGCTCGGGCGTGATCTGGATCGTGGTGCGGCCGAGCCGCGCTGCTTCGTCGGCTTCGGTGACGACGACGCCGGGATCGTCGAGCCGGAACGTCGCCGGCCGCCGCGGCTTGGATCGGTCGTTCATGACAGCTTGTCTCCGATCAGGAACTGCAGGGCACGGTCGAGGCGGATGTGTGGCAGCGCCGGCTCGTCATTGCCTTCGCGTTCGAGCTTCGGCGGGCGGAAGCGCAGGAAACGAAAATCGCTCTTCTCGGCGGCCTCGGTCGAGAGGCCGCGGAATGCGTCGGTGCCGTTGAACAGCGGCTCGGGATCCGGCGGCAGATCACCCGGAAAGGTCGCAACCTCCGTGTTGCCATCAAAGAACTCGCCGCCTGCGCTTTCGCCGGCCGCCGGCGTTCCCAGGATCGACGGCAATTTGTCGCGGCCATGCGCGACCTGGGCCTCGCGCGTGGCGCGAACGGCGGCGAGCGCCACCACGTCGATCTCCGCGCCGGTATCTTCCGCGCGCACCACCGCACGGGTGACCGCGCGGCGCAGCACCGCCTCGAGCCGGTCGTGACTGGAATGATGCAGATGGTCCGCCTTGGTCGCCGCGAACAGGATGCGGTCGATACGCGGCCGGAACAGGCTGGAGAGGAACGTGCTGCGGCCGATGCGGAAGCAGTCGAGAATTCCGGCAAGCGCGGCTTCGAGATCGTGCAGCGCTTCGGGGCCGGAGTTGAACGCGGCGAGCGCATCGGCCAGCACGATCTGGCGATCGAGCCGGGCAAAATGATCATGGAAGAACGGCCGCACCACGACGTCCTTGTAGGCCTCGAAGCGGCGGACCATCATCGCCCACAGCGAGCCGTCCGGCGCCTGGCCGCCCACGGGCACGTCGAGCGGTGCAAAAGTCAGCGCCGGCGTGTCGGCGAGATTGCCGGGCATCAGGAAGCGGCCGGGCGGCAGCAGGCTCATCGCAAAGCGCTCGTCGCGGCAGGCGCGCAAATAGCCGGTGAAGAGCTTTGCCGCCGTCAGCGTCGCCTGCTCGTCCTCGCGGGCCTCGGGCTTGAGCGTTGCGAGATGCGCGTGCCAATCCGCCGCAAGATGCGCACGCGGCGCCTCGCGCGACAGCGCGAGGCTTTCGGCCGACCATTGCTCATAGCTCTTCTGGAGCAGCGGCAGGTCGAGCAACCATTCGCCGGGATAATCGACGATGTCGAGCGTCAATGTGCGGTCGGCGCCGTTCTGGCGCTGATAGTCGATGACGAGCCTGAGTTCGCTGATGTCGACGGTCGAGTTCGGCCAGCGCCGCTCCTCGAGCAGTGCGCGCAAATGGTTCTCATAGGCAAAGCGCGGCACCGCGTCGTCCGGCTGCGGCGCCAGATGCGCCCGCGCGATCCGGCCCGAGGCATAGGCCTCGAACACCGGAAAGCGGCCGCCGCGGGTGAGGCCGTGGATCAGCGCGGTGATGAATACGGTCTTACCGGCCCGTGACAGGCCGGTGACCCCGAGCCGCACCGTCGGATTGAAGAAGTGCTCGCCATAGTCGATCAGCGCCCTGGCCGACAGGCGCGCTTCTTCGACCATATCCTGGAAACTGAATGCCATATGAACGTGATTGATCCCGAGGCGGGCGGAAATGTGAGACTGTTCACAAAAGTGGCATTCGCGTGAGGAAAATCAAGCTTCATACTTCCACCGCCTTTATCGGCAAATCAGCCGTTTGAACGACGCGCCGATCTCGAAAGATCCCTACAAGAGGGCATTGTCTTAGCCTTTGCGGATTGCCATGACCGTCTTCCAGCTGAAACAGCTCGCATCCACCTCCGTCCACGCCGCAGCCGATGCGATCGGCTGGAACTACGACCGTGCCGAATTGATCGCGGACGGCATCATCCACGCGATCGGCGTGTTCTGCGGCATCGTTGCCGCCACGGTCCTGGTGGTGCTGACGGCGGTTTATGCCAACACCACCAACATCGTCGGGGTCTCGATCTATGTCGCCGGCCTACTCTCGATGCTGGTGCTGTCGGCGACCTATAACCTCTGGCCGGTCTCGCCGGCCAAATGGCTGCTGCGGCGGTTCGACCATTGCGCGATCTATCTGCTGATCGCGGCGACCTACACGCCGTTCATCCTCGAGGTAAGGGACAGCGTGTTCGCGCTGGTGCTGCTCGCCGGCGTCTGGTGCGTCGCGATCCTCGGTATCGTGCTGAAACTTCTCTATCCCGGCCGGTTCGACCGCGTCGCGGTCGGCATCTATCTCGCGATGGGCTGGAGCGGCGTGATGGTCTACGACGCCGTTGTCAGGGCGCTACCTGCGCTGGTGCTGGGCTTCATCCTTGCGGGCGGCCTGCTCTACAGTTTTGGCGTGATCTTCCATGCCTGGCGGCGGCTGCGCTTCCAGAATGCGATCTGGCACGGCTTTGTCTTGGCCGGCGCGGCGTGCCATTATACCGCGGTGCTCGACCTCGTGTTGAGCTGAGCAAGATCCGCGAAGCGGAATTAGCGAAGCGGTATAAGATAGCGAAGCGCTATCCGAAAAGAGAAGCGCTACAAGACAAAGAGGAGACGTCGCATGCAGGTGACCGGCAAGGTCGTGGTCGTCACGGGCGGCGCAAACGGCATCGGCAAGGCGCTGTGCGAGGCCTTCCACAAGGCGGGTGCCGCCAAGGTCGTCGTTGCGGACATGGACGCCGCCAATGCAAGAGCGGTCGCCGCCACGGTGGATGGCGCGGCCTTCAGATGCGACGTCGCGCAGGAAAAGGAGATCGCCCACGTCATCGAGGAGACCGAGCGGCAGTTCGGCCCGATCGAACTGTTCTGTTCCAATGCCGGCATCGGCGGCGGCTTCGACCCGATGTCGGTCAATGCCGGCGGCGCCTCCGACGAGCCGTGGCAGCGGAGCTGGGCGATCCATGTCATGGCCCATGTCTACGCGGCGCGACATCTCATCCCCCGCATGAAGGCGCGGGGCGGCGGCTATTTCCTCAACACCATCTCGGCCGCGGGCCTCTTGTCGCAGGTCGGCAGCCCCGCTTATTCGACGACGAAGCACGCCGCGGTCGGCTTTGCCGAAAACCTCGCGATCTCGCACAAGGCTCACAATATCAAGGTCTCGATCCTCTGCCCGCAGGGCGTCGACACCAACATGCTGCGCTCGATCCCGAAGGGCCCGCAATCCGGTGACGGCGACCTCACGCCTGAGCAGGTCGCGAAAGACGTGCTCGCCGGCCTCGAGCAGGAGACGTTCCTGATCCTGCCCCACCCCCAGGTGCTCGGCTACATGCGCAAGAAGACCGAGAACTACGACCGCTGGATCGGCGGCATGGCCAAGATCCAGGCCAAGATGCGGGAGGAGTTCGGGAAGTAGGGAGGGGCGGGCCACCCCCTCGGTGTCTTCCTGGCTTTCGCCAGGACGACGATGCGTAGCCCGGATGGAGCGAAGCGTAATCCGGGACCGCTCCAGCTTGTGGCAAGAACCCCGGATTACGCTTCGCTCCATCCGGGCTACGGCAGCCTCACGCCGCCGCCTCATCCTCCATCCGGCTCTGCCGCAGCGCCCGGGCATAGAGCATCATGCCCTCGCGCACGGTGCGCTGCTCGGCCTCCGTCAGCGCGGCCAGCGCGCCGCGCACCTGCTGGCGTCCGAACGCGTGCAGCGCCTCCAGTGTGCGCCGGCCCTTCGCCGTCAGCGACAACAGCTTGCTGCGTGCATCGGCTTCATCAGGCGTCTCGCGCAGCTCGCCGCAATCGACCAGCTTGCGCACCAGGCGGCTGACGCTGGATTTCTCCAGGCGCAGGAAATCGCCGAGCTCGCCTGAGTTCATCGGGCCGCGGATGCCGATCTCCAGGATCGTGTGCACCGCCGAGGGCGGGTAGTCCGAGGCCGCCACCGTCGCATCCATGAAGCCGAGCTCCCGCACCATCAACCGCGAGGCGGCGCGGATGTCGTCGATCAGCGAAAGCTCGGTCATGCTTGACTCACCGCATATAGTTGTATCATACAACTATATGCGCGCAACGTCGCGCGCAAGCGTTTTGGAGTGAGCCATGAGCGGAACTGTGCCGGCCGGGATGCGGATGAGGGGCAAGGTCTGCCTCGTCACGGGCGGCGGCACCGGCATCGGCCGCGCCACGGCGCTGCGGATGGCCTCCGAAGGCGCCGAGGCGATCGTCGTTGCGGGACGGCGGGAGGCCGAAATCGAGGCCTCCGCCGCAGCGTGCCGCGAACTCGGTACGAAGGCCATCCCGATCCAGACCGACATCACGCGAGAGGACGACGTCGCGCGCCTGGTTCGCACGGCAGTCGAGCGCTGCGGTCGGCTCGATGTTGCCTTCAACAATGCCGGATTCCAGGAGCGCCGCGCGCCGCTGGAAGAGCAGGGCACGGAGATCTACGACACGGTGTTCGACACCAATGTCCGCGCGCTGTTTCTGTGCCTGCGCCATCAATTGCCGGCGATGCTGGCGCAGGGCCGCGGCAGCATCGTCGTCAACGCCTCCGTCAGCGGCGTGCGCAATCCCAATCCCGGCTTCTCGCTCTACTCGGCCTCGAAAGCGGCTGCGATCTCGCTGACCCGCTCGGCGGCAATGGAGAATGCCCCGCGCGGCATCCGCATCAATGCCATTGCGCCTGGCCGCGTCGTCACCGACATGATGCTGCGCGCCGGTGTCGGCGATGTCGCGACCGTCAGTGCGGGCCTGCCGCTGCGGCGGATGGGGAGCCCGGAGGAAGTGGCTGAAGCCGTGGTGTGGCTGTCGTCCGACGCGTCGTCGTACGTGGTCGGGCATGTGCTGGCGGCGGACGGAGGATTCCTGGCGTCGTAGTGTCGCGGTGGCGCGGCAAATTCAGTGCCGTAGCCCGGATGGGGCGCAGCGCAATCCGGGAATCGTGCCCCAAGCGAGTCGGCCCCGGATTTCGCTGCGCCCCATCCGGGCTACGGCAGCCTCAATGCTTCTGCCCGTAAAGCACCGGCACCGCTGAATCCACGACGACCTCGACGAGGCTCGTCCCCTCGAACGCCATTCCGCGCTTGAGCGCCTCGCCCAGCTCCGTGGCCTTGCTCACCCGCACCGCATGGCAGCCCATGCCTTCGGCGAGCCTGACGAAATCGATCCCCGGCAATTCCAGCCCCGGCACGTTCCTCACCTGCATCACCTGGCTGAACGAGCGCATCGCGCCGTAGCCGGAATTGTTGATGACGACGATGGTCAGCGGCAGCTTTCGTTGCGCGGCGGTCCACAGCGCCTGGATTGAGTACATCGCTGAACCGTCGCCGATCAGGCACACGGTGCGGCTCTTCGGCTTGCCGAGCGCCATGCCGACCGCGGCGGGCAGGGAATAGCCGAGGCCGCCGCTCGCCATGGTGTAGAAACTGTCCTGGCCGCGCATCGGCATGAACTTCTGCATCGCCGGCCGGTGCGAGGGCACTTCCTCGACCAGCGACGCGCCATCCGGCATCGCCTGCGACAGCGAATGCAGCAAAAATTCGACCGGCAGCGGATCGGCGGCCTGTGGCGCCGGCGGCAGCGTGCGGCCCTTTGGCGTCGCGCGTTTGCTCTCGGGCAGGAGGTCGAGCAGCAGGCTCAGCGCCGGCTTCATGGTCGCGATGATGCTGGTGCCGACGGGCGTCACCGCTGCCGCGTCCGGATCATCGGTGATCTGGAAGATCGTCGCGCCGCCGTCGAAGATCGCGGCATGGCCCTCGACATGGAAGGTGAACACCGGCGCGCCGACGACGACCACGAGGTCGTGCTCGCGCAGCGCGTCGGACAGCTGCGCCGGCGAGGCATGCAGGAAGCCTGCGAATTGCGGATGACGCTCGGGGAAGGAGCAGCGCGCGGAGAACGGGCTGACCCAGACGCTGGCCTTCGCCTTCTCGGCCACGCGCACCATCAGGTCGACCGCGCCGGCGCGGTCGACGCCGGGGCCGACCACGAGGGCAGGGTGTTTTGCAGAGCGGAGCGCCGCGACCAGCGCCTTCATCGTGTCAGGTTCGGGCCCGATCTCGCGGCTGACCTTGCGCGCCTCGACCGGTGCGGTCGCATGCGCCCAGTCGTCGATCGGGATCGACACGAAGGTCGGCCCGCAGGGCGGCTGCATCGCGGTGTAATAGGCCCGCGCGATCGCGGCCGGCACGTCCTCGGGCCGCGCCGGCTCGACGCTGTACTTGACGTAGGGCCGCGGAAATTCCGAGGCTCGCTCGGCATAGAGGAACGCCTGCAAGGGCAGGATCGAGCGCGCCTGCTGGCCCGCGGTGATCACGAGCGGCGTCTGGTTGCGGTGCGCGGTGTAGATGTTGCCGAGCGCGTTGCCGACGCCGGCCGCCGAATGCAGATTGACGAAGCCGGCATTGCGCGTCGCCTGCGCGTAACCATCGGCCATGCCGACGGCGGAGGCTTCCTGCAACGCCAGCACGTAGTCGATGTCGTCGGGCCAGTCGCTCAGGAACGGCAGCTCGGTCGAGCCGGGGTTGCCGAACACCCTGTCGATGCCCAGCGAGCGCAGCAGATCGAGCGTCGCCTGCTTCACGGTGACGGACTTGCTGCCGCTCTTGCCGTTCTTGGCCATGGTTTCCGTCCCCGTTGTTTTATCAAAGCTAGCAGCCCCACCCCGTCATTGCGAGGAGCGAAGCGACGAAGCAATCCAGACTATCTCCGCAGAGGGATTCTGGATTGCTTCGCTTCGCTCGCCATGACGAGGAGACAGCGGTGGCTCACCACACCGCCGTGCCCTTCATCGTCGGCTGTCCCTCCGCATTCGCGGTCCACAGCTCCATGCCTGCCTCGGTCGCGTTGGCGTTGATGGAGAACTCAGTCCCCTCGAACAGCGGCTGCACGCCGCGGTAGGTGAATGTCTTCGGCGCCTTGCCGTCGTGCAGCTTCGCCGCCATCTCGACGATGAGCGCCGCCTGCAGCGGCCCGTGGAAGATCAAGCCCGGATAGCCCTCGACCTTGGTGACGTAGTCGCGGTCGTAATGGATGCGGTGGCCGTTGAAGGTCAGCGCGGAATAACGAAACAGCAGCACGGGATCGGACACATGCGTCTCGCGGTGCTGAGCCTTGGGCGGCGGGGGCGGGGCCTTTGCCGTGGCGGGCGCGCTGCTCGTCATCTCGCGATAGACGATGTCCTGCCGCTCGCGGATGGCAACGCCCCGCGGCGAGGAGATGCTGTGCTCGACCGAGACGAAGCACAGCGTGCCGGTCGAACCGGATTTCACCTGGACGTCGGCGATGCGCGAGGTCCGCGTCGATTCATCGCCGACGCGCAGCGGCTGCAGGAATTCGATCTCGCCGCCGGCCCACATCCGGCGCGGCAGCGGCACCGGCGGCAGAAAGCCGCCGCGGGTGGGGTGGCCGTCGGGGCCGAGCATCGACATCGGAAATACCGGCTGCGCCAGGCACCAATGCACCGTGAACGGCGCGGCATCGCCCGCTTTGGGCTCGCCGACCTCCTGGAACAGCGTCGCGCGCAGGCCCTTCACGAGCTGCGCGGTGACGATGTCGGTGGCCTCGGTGCTGCGGCCGATCCATTGCCGCAAGTGATCGATGTCGAGCTTTTCGGTCATGACGCCTCGCTCTTGTTATGACTTCTTGGCCGGCCGCTCGCCGATCGCGGGCACGGCGCCATAGCTGCGGGTCTCGCCGACGATGATCGGCGCCGGCGCGGGATAGCTGACGCGTCCCTGCGGCGTGTCGACCTCGATGCGGCGCAGATGCGGATGATTGGTGAGGTCGGCCATGGTGTTGACCTCGGCAAACGCGATGTCGGCGTCCGACAGCCGCTTCAACAGCTCGTCGCGCGTCATCTTGCCAAAAATTTCCGCGACCGTCGTGTCGGTGAAATCGCGGTTGCGCACGCGCTCGACCATGTTGGCGACGCGCGGATCGGCCGGCAAATCGGGCTGGTCGAGCACCTTGACGCACAGCGTCTTCCACTCGCGCTCGCTCTGGATCGAGATCAGGATGTCCTTGCCGTCCTTCGAGGTGAACACGCCGTAGGGCGCGATCGAGGGATGGCGCAGGCCCATGCGCTTGGGCGGATTGCCGGCTTCCGAGTTGAGCAGCGGCACGGTGCACCAGTCCGCCATCACGTCGAACATGGAGATGCGGATGTCACAGCCCTTGCCGGTGCGCCCGCGCGCGATCAACGCTTCCAGGATCGCCGCATGCGCGGTGGCGCCGGTCGCGACGTCGACGATCGACATGCCGACCCGCGAGGCGCCATCAGGGTTGCCGGTGATGGAGGCGAGCCCGCTCTCGGCCTGGATCAGCAGATCATAGGCCTTGCGGTGGGCGTAGGGGCCGTCGTCGCCATAGCCGGTGATCGTGCAGGAGATCAGCTTCGGATAGTCCTTCAGCAGCCGTTCGCGCGAAAAGCCGAGCTTGTCCATCGAGCCCGGCTTGAGGTTCTGGATCAGCACGTCGGCGCTCGCGATCAGCTTCTCGAGCTCGGCGCAGCCTTCTTTCGTTGCGAGATCGACCACGGCGGATTGCTTGCCGCGGTTGAGCCAGACGAAATAGCTGCTCTGGCCCTTGGCCGCAGCGTCATAGCCGCGGGCGAAATCGCCCTCGGGCCGTTCGATCTTGATCACTTCCGCGCCGGCGTCCGCCAGCCGTGACGAGCAGAACGGCGCCGCGACCGCCTGCTCGACCGCAATCACCCTGATCCCGTCCAATGCTCCCATGATGCGACCTCAGTACGAGCGGGGCATGCCGAGCACGTGCTCGGCGACGTAGGACAGCACGAGGTTGGTCGAGATCGGCGCCACCTGGTAGAGCCGCGTCTCGCGGAATTTGCGCTCGACGTCGTACTCCTCGGCGAAGCCGAAGCCGCCATGGGTCTGGATGCAGGCGTTCGCCGCCTCCCAGGACGCGTCGGCCGCCAGCATCTTGGCCATGTTGGCCTCCGCGCCGCAGTCGAGCCCGGCTTCGTATTTGCGCGTCGCTTCCTTCACCATCAGCTCGGCCGCGCGCATCGAGGCGTAAGCCTTGGCGATCGGGAACTGGATGCCTTGATTCTGGCCGATCGGTCGGCCGAACACCGCGCGCTCCTTGGCGTAGTTCGTGGCCTTGGCGATGAACCATTTGGCGTCGCCGACGCATTCGGCCGCGATCAGGATGCGCTCCGCGTTCATGCCGGAGAGGATGTAGCGGAACCCCTTGCCTTCCTCGCCGATCAGATTCTCCGCCGGCACCTTCATGTCGGTGAAGAACACTTCGGTGGTGGCGTGGTTCATCATGGTGCGGATCGGGCGGATCTCGAGGCCGTTGTTCTTGGCCTCGCGCATGTCGACGATGAACACCGAGAGCCCGTCGGTGCGCTTCTTGCTCTGCTCCTTCGGCGTGGTGCGCGCCAGTAGCACCATCAGGTCGGAATGCTCGGCCCGGCTGGTCCAGATCTTTTGGCCGTTGACGATGTAGCTGTCGTTGCCTTCCTTGCGCGCAAACGTCTTCAGCGAGGAGGTGTCGGTGCCGCTGGTCGGCTCGGTGACGCCGAACGCCTGAAGCCGCAATTCGCCGCTGGCGATCTTCGGCAGGTACTTCGCCTTCTGCTCGTCATTGCCGTGCCGCAGCACGGTGCCCATCGTGTACATCTGGGCATGGCAGCCGCCGCCGTTGCAGCCGGCACGCTGGATCTCTTCGAGGATCGCGGCCGCCGCGGAAAGCTTCAGGCCCGCGCCGCCATATTCCTCGGGGATCAGCACCGAGAGATAGCCGGCCTGCGTCAGCGCATCGACGAAGGCCTTGGGGTAGGCCATCTCGCGGTCGAGCTTGCGCCAGTATTCGCCGGGAAACTGCGCGCAGAGCTTTGCGACGGCCTCGCGGATGTCGGCGTGATCTTCGGTGTGGTGTTGTTCACTCATGGCGTTTTCCATCGATAGCGGCAGTCAAGATAACGCCGGCCAATCCCTGGCGTTGTGAAAACATCGCCAGCCCCCTATGCTCATTTGCTATAGCGTATGAAGTAGCCTTCCAGGATTGGCAAGCATGGATTTCCGGCAGCTCAGGACCTTCAGTTGCGTGGCGGAGCTCGGCAGCCTCTCCAAGGCGTCCGACACGTTGCGCGTGGCGCAGCCGGCGCTGAGCCGGCAGATCAAGCTCTTGGAACACGAGCTGCGCACCGAATTGTTCACCCGCAACGGACGCGGCATGGTGCTGACGGAAGCCGGCCGTCTCCTGCTGGCGCGCACCTCCGGCATCGTGCGGCAGATCGACCAGATCCGCGACGATATCCAGTCGACCAAGGGGCCGCCGTCCGGCCAGGTCGTGCTCGGCCTGGTTCCGACCGTGAGCTGCGTGCTGTCGGCGCGCTTTGCGCGGCGCTGCGTCGAAAAATTTCCCGGCATTTCGCTGCGCATCGTCGAGAGCTACAGCGGCCATCTCGTCGAATGGTTGCATCGCGGCGAGATGGACCTGGCCATTCTCTACGGCCGCTCTGCCGATCTGCATCTCAACGTGGAGAGCCTCGGCCGCGACAACATCGTCGCGGTAGGTCCGCGCGGCTGCGGCCTCGCGCGCAAGAAGAGCGTCGATGTCGGCTGGCTGCTGCGGCAGCGGCTGGTGCTGCCCAGTCATTCCCACGGTCTCCGCGCGCTGATCGAGCACGCGGCCGCCCAGCGCAAGATCAAGCTCAACGTCCAGCTCGAGGCGGATTCGTTCCGCGTGCTGACGAGCCTGGTCGAGGAAGGCCTCGGCTTCGCGCTGCTGCCGCCGTCGTCGGTCCATGCCGAGGTCGCGGACGGGCGGCTGGAAACGGCCATGGTGTCGAAGCCGATGTCGCGCGAGCTCATTTTCGCCTCTCCGATCGACCGCCCGGCCTCCACGGCGTCGCTCGCCATCACGACGCTATTGCGCGAGGAAGTCGCGGCCTGCCGCAAGGAAGGCCTGTGGGACATCAGGCTCGCGTGACGGCCGGCGCTGAATTCTCAGGTGGATTTAGGACACAAGCCCGCACCTTGCCCTTCGCATATTGAGCGAGCTGTCATGCCGGAATTTTATAGCCGGGGAGTGCCGCGCCTCACTCTCCGCTGTCATCGCCCGCCTTGTGCGCAATTGCGCACTGGGGCGGGCGATCCAGTATCCCAGAGGCCGCGGTAATAGAACCGAGAAGCCGCGGCGTACTGGATGCCCCGCCTGCGCGGGGCATGACAGCAGAGATTGGCGAGGCCGCTTGCCTTAAGGTAGTCCCTAGAACACGCCTACCCCGGAATCCTCACCGGCAGCGACTCATAGCCCTTGATGAAGCTCGAATAGATTCGCTTCGGCTCGCCGACCACCTCGATCCGGTCGAACCGCTTCAGCATCTCCTCCCAGACGATCCGCAGCTGCAACTCGGCGAGGCGCATGCCGACGCAGCGGTGGATGCCGAAGCCGAAGGAGAGGTGGGTCCTCGGGCGGGGGCGGTCGATGATGAAGTCGTTCGGCTTCTCGAACATCTCCTCGTCGCGGTTGCCGGAGACGTACCACATCACGACGCGGTCGCCCTTCTTGATGTGCTTGCCGCCGATCTCGGTATCGGCAAGCGCGGTGCGCCGCATATGCGCCAGCGGCGTCTGCCAGCGGATCACCTCGGGCACCATGGAGTCGATCAGCTCCGGATTGGCGCGCAGCTTGTCGAACTGGTCCGGGTTCTCGCTCAGCGCCAGCACCGAGCCGCTCATGGTGTTGCGCGTCGTGTCGTTGCCGCCGACGATGAGCAGGATGATGTTGCCCATGAGATTGTCGGGGTCCATGAAGCGCGTGGCGTCGTTATGCGCCATCAGCGACAGCAAATCGTTGCGCGGCGCGGAGTTGACGCGCTCGTTCCAGAGCTTGGACATGTAGGCGTAGCACTCGTCCATCTCGCGGCGGCGCTCTTCGGCGGAGGCGACGATGCCGCTCTTGGGCAGCGCGGTCGCGACATCGGACCAGCGCGTCAGCTTGCGGCGCTCGTCCCAGGGGAAGTCGAACAGGGTCGCCAGCATCTGCGTCGTCAGCTCGATCGAGACGCGCTCGACGAAATTGAAGGTCTCGTTGCGCGGCAGGTTGTCGAGCACGGTCTGCGAGCGTTGGCGGATCAGTTTCGCCAGCTCGTCCAGATGCGTCGGGGTGAACATCGGCGACACCGTCTTGCGCTGCGCCGAATGCTGCGGCTGGTCCATGGCGATGAAGCTCGGCCAGTCATAGCCCTGCGGCACGTCGCGGATCCCGATGCCGCCGAGCGTCGAGTCCGAGGAGAAGATGCCGTGACTGGTGTCGACATGCATGATGTCGTTGTACTTCACCACCGACCAGTACGGCTCGATCGGCGCATTGGTGCAGTAGTGCACCGGCTCTTCCTTGCGCAGCCGCTCGAACCACGGCCACAGGGTGTCGTCCTGGAACAGCCGGGGCGCGCCGGGGTGAAACTGCGCCAGCGGGGTCGCATAGGCCTCCTCGCGCGCCCTGCGCATGCGCTCGGCCTTGTCGGTTTTGACCGGAGTTTGGATGTTCATGGTCGTGGCTCCAGTTGGTGCTTGCTTTGCCTCTCCCCGCGCCTGTCCGCCGAAGCGTTGGCGGATGCGGGAAGAGGCGGCTTTCTCACGCGTCACGCAGAAATCTTCACCGGCAAGGTTTCAAGTCCCTTTACGAAACTCGAATAGACCCGTTTGGGTTCGCCGACCACGTCGATATGGTCGAAGCGCTTGAGGATCTCTTCCCAGATAATCTTGAGCTGAAGTTCGGCAAGCCGCAAGCCGACGCAGCGGTGAATGCCGAAGCCGAAGGACAGATGCGTGCGCGGGCGGGCGCGGTCAATGATGAAATCGTAGGGCTTTTCGATCGCTTCCTCGTCGCGGTTGCCCGAGACGTACCACATCACGACCTTGTCACCTTGCTTGATCTGCTTGCCGCGGAACTCGAAGTCGGAAAGCGCGGTGCGGCGCATATGCGCCAGCGGCGTCTGCCAGCGGATCACTTCCGGCACGAAACTGTCGAGCAGGCCGGGGTTCTTGCGCAGCTTGCGATACTGCTCCGGATGCTGGCTCAGCGCGTAGATCGATCCCGACATCGTGTTGCGGGTGGTGTCGTTGCCGCCGACGATCAAAAGGATGAGATTGCCGAGGAAGTTTTTGGCATCCATGTCGCGCGTCGCGGCGCCATGCGCCATCATCGACAGCAGGTCGCTCTTCGGCGGCTGCTCGATGCGCTCCTTCCACAGCCGCGCGAAATAGCCCGCGCATTCCGTCAGCTCGGCCTGCCGTTCGTCTTCGGTGGCGACGAGGCCGTCCGGCCCGGGAATGGTGGTGGCGATGTCGGACCAGCGCGTCAGCTTGCGGCGGTCCTCCCAGGGAAAGTCGAACAGCACCGCGAGCATCTGCGTGGTGAGCTCGATCGAGACACGATCGACCCAGTCGAACACCTCACCGCGCGGCAGATTGTCCAGGCACTCGGCCGAACGCTCGCGGATGCTAAGCGCGAGATTGTCCAGATGCGTCGGGGTGAACATCGGCGCCACGGTCTTGCGCTGCGCCGCATGGCGCGGCGGATCCATCGAGATGAAACTCTCGCGGCGCAGGTCCGGGTCGATGTCGCGGATGGTGATGCCGCCGAGCGCGGAGGCCGAGGAGAACACCGAATGGTTGGTCTCGATCTCCATGATGTCGCTGTAGCGCGTCACCGACCAGTACGGCCCGAACATCGAGTCCTTGCAATAGTGCACGGGATCCTCGCGGCGCAGGCGATCGAAATAGGGCCAGAACGTATCGGTCCTGAACAACTCGGGATCGCCCGGATCGAACTGCTCCAGCGGCAGTGACGTGGCGCGCGCGCGTAGCTCGTCGAGCTTCGCCGCGCTCTCGATGGTCCCATGCATGACCGCTCTCCCTGACATGAACCGCGCGTTCTCGTTGAATTCTGCGCTGCGGTATTTGATTTGCAATTACAGCCGGTTGTCTGCGTCGGAGCAAGGGAGAGTTTTGCCACATCCAACCTTTGCGAGAGGTGGCTAGATGCGTAGCCCGGATGAAGCGGAGCGAAATCCGGGATTCGGGCCGCCATTGGCGCTGTCCCGGATTACGCTCAGCTCCCTCCATCCAGGCTACGGATCAGCAACCGTCACGCAGATGTGTCAACGTGATCTCCCGCACCCCCGCGCCTGCGGAATCATGCGAGAAATCGAGGTAAATCGAACCCAGCCATCTTGGGGATCGACCAATCCCTGATCTATAGGTTGACCGTACCAGGTCCGCACCCCGAGGTTGCCGCCGTGAACGACATGCAATGGGCCCCCATCGGCTCCGAACCCCTGCCGCCGCCGCTGCCGCCGACGCGGGTCGATTTCACCGGCAACCGCTCCGAGTTCCGCAAAATGGTCACCAAGGGTGCCCTGCTTGAGCTCGTCACCTTCGGCTTCTACCGGTTCTGGCTGGTCACCGACATCCGCCGGCATTTGTGGACGAACACCGCGGTCGACGGCGATGCCGCCGAATACACCGGCCGGGCCAAGGAGCTGCTGGTCGGCTTCCTGTTCGCGCTCGCGATCCTGGTGCCGATCTATCTCGCTTATTTTCTCATCGGCATCGAGTTCGAGCGCTGGCAGGGCTTTGCCTCGACGCCGCTGTTCATCAGCTTCTACGCCTTTGGCCAGTTCGCGATTTTTCGCGCGCGGCGCTATCGCCTGACGCGCACGGTCTGGCGCGGGGTCCGGTTCTGGATGGACGGCTCGGGCTGGGCCTATTCGTTCCGCGCCATGGCGTGGGGCCTGCTGGTGTTCCTCACTCTCGGCCTGGCGTTGCCCTGGCGCGAGGCGTCGCTCGAACGCTACAAGATGCGGCACACCCATTACGGCGATCTCTCCGGCGACTTCGAAGGCGACGGCTGGACCTTCTTCAAGCGCGGCTGGTGGCTGTGGGTCTTGAGCCCGATCGCGCTCGTGATCTTCCCGCTCGCCCCGTTCTTCTATGCCGAGTTCAAGGCGCGTGAATGGCGCTGGTGGCTCGACGGCATCCGCATCGGCGGTGTCAGCCTGTCCTCGGAGTTGCCGCACAACGCGTTCTACGGCCTGTACTGGAAAGTCATCGGCTGGTGGATGCTGCTTTCGACCATTTTCGCCGCCTATATGGGCGGTGGCGCGTTGCTCGTCGTCCAGCTGAGCGGCGTTCCGGCTGATCAGGTGTTCGGCCCCGGAAATGCCGGCAAGAGCATCCCGATGCTGGTCATGATGGTCATCGGCTATTTCGCCGTGGCGCTAGCGATCAACATCGTCATGCGGGTCTATCTCCAGCGCGATCTCTGGGCCAAGGTGCTGGAAACCGTCGAGGTGCACAACATCGGGGCCGCGGCGGATGTACGCGGCAGCGGTGAGCTTGCCAGCGCGCTCGGCGAGGGCTTTGCCGATGGGCTCGATGTCGCGGGATTCTGATCTGTGAGTGATTTGTCCACCGTGGTTCCGGCGCAATCTGCCAAGCCGACGATCTTCTTCGACGGCGTGTCGAGCCGCAGGCGTGAGGTGTCGCTGGCGCTCGGTGACGCGCTCGAAATCGTCGAGAAGGGCGGAGCGCTGGTTCGCTGGACCTATGCCGACATTCGCCGCGCGGACAGTCCGGCCGGGATATTGCGCTTGGCCTCGACATCCGCGCCGCCGCTGGCGCGGCTTGAAATTCGCGACGCCGCGCTCGCCGCCGACGTGACCGCCCGCTGCATGCGTCTCGACGAGCACCAGACGTCGCGTCGCGGTGTCGCAAAGATCGTTGGCTGGTCGGTGGCCGCGGCCGTCTCCATCGTTTGCGTCGTGCTGTTCGGTGTGCCGCTCGCTGCCGACCGGCTCGCGCCGCTGGTGCCCAAGCCGATCGAACGGCGCATCGGCGACGCCTCCGAAGTCCAGGTGAAAACCATCTTCGGCCGCAAAGTGTGCGAAGACCCCGCGGGCAAGGCCGCGTTCACAAAACTGGTCAATCGTCTGCGCGATGCTGCCGGCCTCGACGACGATTCCATGACGGCCGGCGTGCTGCCGACCTCGGTGCCGAATGCATTCGCGCTGCCCGGCGGCAAGGTGTACGTGCTGAGGGGCCTGGTCGACAAGGCCGAAAACCCCGACGAGCTCGCCGGCATCCTTGCCCATGAGCTCGGTCATCTCAAGCATTACGACAACATGCGCGGGCTGATCTACAACGGCGGCACCTCGTTCCTGATCGGCCTGCTGTTCGGCGACGTCACCGGCTCGAGCGCCGTGATCTTCGCCTCGCGCAGCGTGGTCGAAGCCTCCTATTCGCGCGAGGCCGAGACCGCCGCGGACACGTTCGCGATCGAGATCATGCACAAGCTCGGCCGCTCGCCGAAGCCCGCGGCCGAATTGATGTTCCGCATCACCGGCAAGGAAGGCGGCTCCGGCCTCACCACGATCCTGGCGAGCCACCCGCTCACCGAAGACCGCCTCGCGCGCATGACGAAGGAAGATCGTCCCGCCAGCGGCCCGCCGCTGCTGACGGACAAGGAATGGCAGTCGCTCAAGCTGATTTGCGGCAGCGGGAAGGTCTAACCTTTTCGCCTACCGCGTCCCGTAAGCGCGGTCGCCGGCATCGCCGAGGCCCGGCAGGATAAAGCCGTTCTCGTCGAGACCTTCATCCACCGCAGCCGTCCAGATCGGAACGTCGGGATGCAGTCCGCGCAGCCGTTCGAGCCCCTCAGGGGCCGCGATCAGGCAGGCGAGGCGGATGTCCCTGGCGCCGCGCTCCTTCAGCCGGTCGATTGCGGCGACGGCCGTGTTGGCGGTCGCGACCACCGGGGTCACCACGATCGCCAGGCGCTCGCTGAGATCGGACGGCGATTTGAAGAAATATTCGACCGCGGCAAAACTGAGCGGCTCGCGGTAGAGGCCGATATGGGCGACGCGCGCGGTCGGCACCAGATCCATCATGCCGTCGACGAAGGTCGTGCCGGCGCGCAGCATCGGCACGAACACCAGCTTCTTGCCGGCGATCTTGGCCGAATGCATCGTCGCCAGCGGCGTCTCGATGACGGTATCGGCGAGCGGCAGATCCCGCGTGATCTCGTAGCACAGCAGCATGCCGATCTCCTTGATCAGCTCGCGGAAGGACTTGGTCGAGATGGACTTGTCCCGCACCAGCGTCAGCTTGTGCTGCACCAGCGGATGATCGACGATCGTGACGCCTTCCATGAAACGCTCCTAACGAAATACACCTGGTGAAATGCGACCGGCTGATGCTTCTTCCCTTCTCCCCTTGTGGGAGAAGGTGGCGCGAAGCGCCGGATGAGGGGTCTCTCTCCACAAACTCCAATGAGAGATGCTCTTGCGGAGACAACCCCTCACCCGGCTTCGCTTTCGCGAAGCCACCCTCTCCCACAAGAGGAGAGGGTTAGAAAACAGTACCGTCGCTGATCACCTTGAGCGGCGGCGAACCATCGGGCCGGCGCGCGAAAGCGATGGCGCGGCCGGCAGCCCAGCTGCCACCTTCGAGGATGCTCGCGAGGGGCAAGGTTTCGGGCGTGCGGCCGAGCCTGGCGCGGACGTTGCCCGCAAGCCGGTCGAGCAGCGCAACGGTGAGCGCACGCCACTCCACGACGAGCAGGGAATCCACCGCATGCGCGCGCTCGGCATCGGCGGGATCGCGCAGGCGCAGCACCTCGTGATCGACGAACAGGCCGCCATTGCGGTATTCGGCGAGCCCGGTGAGGCCGTCGATGTCGGTGACGTCAAAGCCGGCGCGCTGCAGCGGTTCGATCAGCGAATAACTCAGCCATTGCGACAGCTTGTGCAGGGGCACGAGGCCTGCCGTTGCGTCGTCCGCCTCGATCGCCGGATGACGCCAGCAATCACCGAGCGGAATCCCGGCAAGCTCCAGCCGCGACGGCCAGATCGGTCCAAGCTGGTTCAGCACCGCGGCCAGGATGGCGGGCGCGGCGACCGCGCCACCCACAGCCTGCGCCGCGATGTGATCGAACAAGCCGCCTGGCCGCGGCGTATCGTTCAGGCCGAAAATGTCCGCACGCTCGGCAACCAGCTTGCCCAGACGCCGCAGCAGATCAGTGCGTCCGTCGAGACCGAGCAGCGGATTGGCATCGCTCACCTGAAAGGCGGAGGTGAGGGAGGCCAGGGGTAGTTTCGCCAGCACGTCAGCATCGGCCCTGAACGGCGCGCGCGCACCGCCGGAGAACAGGCCTCCTGCAAACATGTCGAGGCTTGCGATGGCAAGTCCCTCCGATCGGCCGATACTTTCGCCGGTCACGGCGTCGCGATAGCGCCACGTGGCTCCCGCACCTGCATCGAGCAGCACGCTGACGATGGCGAGGTCGAACTCGGCGCGCGCACGTGCCGCGCGATCCGGCCACGATGCCGCGTCGGCAAGGCCCGCCCAGCGATCGACGCCGCCGAGCACGAAATGCCGCCAGCGCGCATGGAAGGGGATGTCGAGCGTCGGATAGGCCTTGCGCGTGACCGCGATCACGGCATCCGCCACAGCATCCATGCGGTCGAGGTCGATTGTGAAGTGTCGGAGCCCGCCGGCGAGACCGATCTCGAGCATTTTTGTGGCACGCGCGCGAACCGCTCCTGCGCTGAGCAGGGAGCGGGCCTGTTGTTCCAAAGCCTCCGCCATCGCGCGATCAGTACTTTTCCAGCGAACGCCCGACCACGCCGTTGACGTCCTTCTCCGGCGCGATGTCGGTCGAGTAATAGCCGGCGGCCTTTTTCGCGGCGATCTCGACATAGGCGTCGGCCGGGATCAGCTCCGGCGGGATCGGCACGCGCTCCACGATGTCGATGCCCTGCGAGGTCAGCGCGTCATGCTTCATGTCGCTCATCGACAGGAAGCGGTCGATGCGCTTCAGGCCGAGCCAGTGGATCGTATCCGGCATCAATTGCTGGAAGCGCGCGTCCTGGACGCCGGCGACGCATTCGGTGCGCTCGAAATAGGCGGCCGCCGCGTCGCCGTCCTCCTGGCGCTTGCGCGCATTGTAGACCAGGAATTTGGTGACCTCGCCGAGCGCGCGGCCTTCCTTGCGGTTGTAGATGACGAGCCCGAGCCCGCCCTCCTGCGCGCCGCGCGCGGATTCCTCGATGCCGTGGATGAGATAGGGCCGGCAGGTGCAGATGTCAGAGCCGAACACGTCGGAGCCGTTGCACTCGTCATGCACGCGGCAGGTGATCTTGGTGCGGTGGTCCGGCAGTTTTGTCACATCGCCGAACATGTAGACGGTGGTGCCGCCGATCGGCGGCAGGAATACCTTCATGTCCGGCCGGGTGACCAACTCGGGGAACATGCCCGCGGTCTGCTCGAACAGCGTGCGCCGCAGCTCGGTCTCGCCGGTGCCGAAGCGCGTCGCAAGGCCTGGCAGGTACCAGACCGGATCAATCGCGATCTTCACCACCGACACGCTGCCATTGGCGTGCACGACCTCGCCGTCGGCGCGCAGCCGTTTTGCGGCCAGCGCCTCGCGGATCTCAGGCAGGTCGAGCCGCGCACGCGTCACCGCGATGCTCGGGCGGATGTCGACGCCCTCGGCGATGTCCTTGCCGAAATTCTCCGCGACGAGATGCCCCCAGGGATCGAGCGCGACGATCTTGTCGGGATCGCGCCATTGCTCAAACGGCCCGATGGTCGCGGCCGGAAAGGTGTTGGTGAGGTCGGGCCGGCGGATCGGATCGAGCGCGCCGGCGGACACCGCGAGCGCCCGGTACATGGCGTAGGAACCGCCATGGCTGCCGATCACGTTGCGATCCCCAGCGCGCGATACCGTTCCGATGATCGGCCCCCGGGCGCGCGCGTCGGCTGCGCCCCAGTGAATCGGAAACGCGGCCTTTTTGCCCGGCTCCGGATGGGAGGTCAGGCGGATGTGATCGGTACGGTTCGCGCGGCTCATGTCCAGGCTCCCAAAAAGCCGACGGCCCGCCGCTCGGACGGGCCTGGCTCACTTGCGTTACCGGTGCCGAACACCGGCGACGCGAGCTCAATCCAACATATTGTAGCGGCTGGCGACGACAGACAAGTTAATGGTGCCGCGCCGGGCAGGCGACCCTGGCCAAATTCCCGTCACCGACGGGCAGGTCCGGCTCGCCTGCATGCCGCACTTTCGCTCTGGCCGAACCTTGCCGTCCGACCCGTGTGACGCCTCTAAGCAATTGAAGTAGTTTTATTTTTCATGATTTCAAGAGGGTGTTACGGTGGTCGTGCGCTGAGACTGGACAAAATGTATATAATCAGACAAAACGTATAAATCGCCTCGCCCCGGAGTCCGCCATGCCCGCCGCCAGCTACATCGACCCCCGTAATGGAACGCTCTACGCGCTGGAGCAGCCGCGCTGGTGCTCGGACGAGCGCACGCCGCTGCTGGTGACGCCGGGGGCAGGGATCTCGCGCGAGGACATCGACAGCCGAACGCGATCACTGTGGCGCTACCGGGCGGCGCTGCCGGTTGAGATCAAGAATCCGATCACGCTCGGCGAAGGCTGCACGCCGCTGGTTCAACAGGCCTGGGGTGACCTGCGCCCGTTCTTCAAGCTCGAATGGTTCAACCCGACCGGCAGCTTCAAGGATCGCGGCTCGGCGGTGATGCTGTCGTTCCTGCGGCAGATCGGCGTCGACGCGATCCTGGAGGACTCCTCCGGCAATGGTGGCTCGTCGATGGCCGGATTGGGTGCCGCCGGCGGCATGCGCGTGAAGATCCTGGCGCCCGCCTCGACATCGCCGGCCAAGATCGCGCAGGTCCGCGCCTATGGCGCGACGGTGCAGCTCGTCGAGGGCCCGCGCGAGGAGTCGGAAGCCGAGGCCATTCGCCAGTCGAGCCAGACCTTTTACGCCAGCCACAACTGGCAGCCGTTCTTTCTCGAAGGCACCAAATCGCTCGCCTATGAAATCTGGGAAGACTTTGGTTTTCGCGCGCCCGACAACGTCATCGTCCCCGTCGGCGCCGGCAGCAGCCTGCTCGGCTGCGCCTTCGGCTTCCGCGAGTTGCTCAAGGCCGGCCAGATCGCCAAGCTGCCGCGGCTGTTCGCGGCGCAGCCGCAAAACTGCTCGCCGATCGATGCAAGCTTCAAGGCCGGCGTCGATACGCCGGTCGCGCGCGAGGTGAGCAAGACCATCGCCGAGGGCACCGCGATCAAGAATCCGCTGCGGCTGCGTGAGATCATCGGCGCCCTGCGCGAGAGCGGCGGCGGCACCGTTGCGCTCACCGAGGACGAGATCGTCGCAGCCTTGCGTCGTCTTGCGCGGCAGGGCCTGTTCGCGGAGCCAACCAGCGCCAGCGCGGCCGCTGCGCTGGAAAAGCTCTCGGCTGCTGGAGCGATCAAGGCGAACGAGACCACGGTCGCGGTCCTCACCGGTACGGGGCTGAAGGCTGCAACCACTGTCGCCGATCTCGTGCAGTAGGGGGCGCGCGATGGGCCGGTCCAAATTCACTGCGTCGTCGAGCAAGGCGACTGCCGAGCAAAAATTGCTGTTCGATCAGTTGCGGCAGATCGCGCAAGGTCTGGGCGAGACCTTTGCGCCGTTCTGCGAAGTCGTGCTGCACGATCTCACCGACCCCAAACAGGCGATCGTCGCCATTCACAACAATCTGTCGGGACGCAAGGTCGGCCAGGGCGCGACCGAGCTTGGCCTCGCCCGCATCGCCGACCCCGACTACGCGCAGGTGATTTCGAACTACGCCAACAGCTTTGCCGACGGAAGGCAGGCCAAGAGCACCTCCATCGGTATCAAGGGGGCGGACGGCTCTTACGTTGCCGCACTCTGCCTCAACGTCGACCTGACGCTGTTCCAGGGCTTGCAGAGCGCCATCGGCCAGTTTGTCAGCGTCGATGCGAACAACAGCCCGCGCGAGCAGCTCATCCCCGTGGGCGCGGACGCCATCCGCGCCCATATCGACCAGTTCGCCGCGCGCCGCGCCACCACGCCCCGCGCGCTCAACACCGAAGATCGCCGCGCACTGCTGCACGAATTGCGGGATGCCGGCTGCATGCAGGTACGTCGATCCTCGGACATCATCGCGGCCCATCTCGGGGTGTCACGTGCCACGGTGTATGCCGATGCCCGCTAATCTGTTGGACCTCGAAACGCCTTGTCTGCTGCTCGACGAGCAGCGGCTCCGCGCCAATGTCGCGCGGATGAAGGCGCACCTCGCGCCTCTTGGCGTGGCCTTCCGCCCGCATCTGAAGACCGCAAAATCGCTCGACGTCGCCCGCATCGTGATGACCTCGGCCACTGGGCCGGCAACGGTCTCGACGCTGCGCGAGGCTGAATATTTCGCGGCCGGCGGCGTGCGCGACATGATCTACGCCGTCGGCATCGCACCTGCGAAGCTCGCGCGCGTCTCTGCCATCCGCGCCACCGGCGCCGATCTCGCCGTGATCCTCGATAGCATCGAACAAGCTGACGCCGTCGCCGCACATGCCGCGAGCACCGGCGACGCGGTTCCGGCGCTGGTCGAGGTTGACGCGGACGGCCATCGCTCCGGCGTCGCTCCGACCGACGCGGCTACGCTGGTCGCCATCGGCAGGCGCCTGGTCGCAGGTGGTGCGACCTTGCGCGGCGTACTGCTGCACGCTGGCGACAGCTACGCACTGAACGATCCCGCAGCCATCGCGGATGCGGCAGAAGCGGAACGCATCGCCGCCGTGACTGCGGCGAACGCCTTGCGCAGCGCAGGTCTGCCCTGTCCCGTCGTCAGCGTCGGCGCGACACCGACCGCGCGTTATGTGCGCGACCTGACAGGCATTACCGAGGTGCGCGCGGGCGTCTTCATGTTCGGCGACCTCTATCAGGCCGGCGTCAGCTCGGTGGCAATGGACGATCTCGTGCTCTCCGTGCTTGCCACCGTCATCGGCCACCAGAAGGCAAAAGGCTGGATCATCGCTGACGCCGGCTGGATGGCGCTGTCGCGCGACCGCAGCACGGCGAAACAGGCGCTCGACCAGGGTTATGGCGTGGTCTGCGATCTCGCCGGAAAGCCGTACCCGGACCTCATCGTCACCGATGCGAACCAGGAGCACGGCATCATCGCGCTTCGAAAAGGCTCGAACGCCGCGCTGCCCGACCTGCCCATTGGCTCCCGCATCCGCATCCTCATCAACCACGCCTGCGCGACCGGCGCGCAATATGATCGCTATCAGGTGCTGGATGGTGAAGGCGGAGTCAGCGCGGTGTGGCCGCGGATCAATGGGTGGTAAGAAGAGCGTGGCGGGGCCTTGCTTACCCTCCCCCTCCAGGGGAGGGTAAGCAGCACCTCACTCCTTCAGATCATTCACGCGCTTCACCCAGGCGCGCACATCGGCGAGCACCTGGGGCAGCACCGCCCTGACTTCCTGCACGGTCATGCCGGCCTTGATGCGGGGATCGTAGAGCAGGTTGAGGATGTACTGATCGTAGACGTCGAAATAGCCCATCGACACATTGTCGTTGAACATGGTCCACGGCACGCTCGCGGTGTCGTTGATCGGGCCGAGCGATTGCAGCAGTTCCTCATAGGCGCAGTCGAGGAAGGTGAAATCGCCGTTGTCGACGGTGAGGATCACGTCGGAATGCTCGATCTCGAAATTGTCGTTCTTGCGGAAGCCGGACAGGCATTGCGGATCGAGTGAGGTGCGGATCTCGCGCGCTTTCTCCGCGCCGTAGAAGCTGGAAATCGTCCGAAACAGGTCGCGGTCGCGAACCAGCTTCACCCGCACGTTCGCGGCTTCGCTGGTGTCGATCATGGCGATGTCGAGATGCTGCACGCGCCTGCCGATGTCGGCCACGACCTTGGCGAGCTGCGTCTTGCGGTCGGCGCGCTCGCTCTCGGCGTAGACGCGCACCGGCCCGTCGAATTTCCGGATGCGGTCGACGCGGCCGGCGAGGTGGTACTCGGCGCCGAACGCCGTCTTCAGAAAGCCTTCGACGATCTCGCCGTCGGTAAAGCTCTTCTTCTCGGCGCGCTGGCGCGAGGCGATCGCGGGCAGTTCGCCCGCGACGGCGATGGTAGCGGTGTCAGGGACGAACGCGAAGGTGGCGAGTGCCAGCAGGGCGATGCGAAAGCCGGACGAAGACGGGGCCAATGCGCTCATTGCTACCCGACGCTGCCGTATTCGGAAGCGACGCACAAGACCGCATATTCACGCGCCCTGCGGGTTCCCGCAGTTCGCCGACGGCTAGTTGTTGAGCACGACCACCTTGGTGCCGACCGAGACGCGGCTGTAGAGATCGCTGACGTCCTCGTTGGTCATGCGGAAGCAGCCCGAGGACACGGCCTGGCCGATCGTCTCCGGCTCGTTGGAGCCGTGGATGCGGTAGAGCGTCGAGCCCAGATACATCGCGCGCGCGCCGAGCGGATTCTCGATGCCGCCCTTCATGTGGCGCGGCAGGTCGGGCCGGCGGGCCAGCATCTGCGACGGCGGCGTCCAATCCGGCCATTCCTTCTTGGCGGTGATCCTGTGCACCCCGCCCCAGCGGAAGCCGTCGCGGCCGACGCCGATGCCGTAGCGCAGCGCCTGGCCGTTCTGGAGTACCAGATAGAGGCGGCGCTCGCTGGTGTTGACCACGACCGTGCCGGGTGCGTAATTGCCGTTATAGTAGACCGTGGTACGGGGGATCGGGCTCGAGCCGCCGCGGAAGAAGCTCGGACCGAAGCCCATGATGTCACGCGAGTCGAACCCCTCGGCGAATGCGCCGCCGGCGGCGGTCGACAGCAATGCGATGGCGGCAATCGGTGCGGCAAAAAACCGGATCATTGTTTCCCCCAGCAAAAAATCGATTCAACGAGATCCAAAGGCCATATTTGTGGGCTTTTCGCAAGCCACGGCCCCGTGAGCGAGGTCCTTTACGAATGAGCCATGTTTAATGATTGGCGTTACCAAATCGGCAACCCCGCCGGTTTTGCCGGGAAGCGTTAGAGCGTTCTAAGCGAAGTGGATACCGGTTCGCATCAGGAAAACGCGTCAAAACAAGAATCTAATGCCCCGTTCCGATTCCATCGGAACGGGGCGTTAGCCAAACCGGCGCATCGCGGCGCGGGGCTGGGCCGCGATGCCGGCTATTGCTTTGACGAGGCGCGCGAACAATGATTGATCGGACGGATTATTGGACATTGCCGGTCGCGGGAGCTGAAGAATGAACGGTGCGGAAAGCCTGGTGCGGACGATGGTCAAGGGTGGGGTGGACGTCTGCTTCACCAATCCGGGCACCTCCGAGATGCATTTTGTCGCGGCGCTCGACCGCGTGCCGGGCATGCGCTGCGTGCTCGGCCTGTTCGAAGGCGTGGTGACCGGCGCCGCCGACGGCTATTTCCGCATGAAGGGCACGCCGGCTTCGACGCTGCTGCATCTCGGCCCCGGCCTCGCCAACGGCCTTGCCAATCTGCACAACGCCAAGAAGGCGAATTCCGGCATCGTCAACATCGTCGGCCAGCATGCGGTCTACCACATCGGCTACAACGCGCCGCTGACCTCCGACATCGAGGGCCTGGCCCGGCCGATGTCGTCCTGGGTCCGCACCTCGCCGGATTCCAAATCGGTCGCCGCCGACGGCGCCGCGGCGATCGCCGCCGCCAAGAGCGCACCGCCGCAGATCGCGACCCTGATCCTGCCCGCCGACACCGCCTGGAACGAGGCCGACGGCATCGCCGAGGTGCCGGCCGAGCAGCAGCGCGCGGGCTATTCGCCGCAGGCGGTCGAGCAGGCCGCAAAAATCCTGCACGGCGACGGCGAGCGCACGCTGTTGCTGATGACCGGCAGCGCGCTGAGCGAAAAGGGCCTGGCGCTGGCCGAGCGCATCGCCGGCAAGACCGGCTGCACCGTGATGGGGCCGACTTTCCGCCCGAAGATGGCGCGCGGCCGCGGCCGCTTCTCGATCGACCGCATCCACTACGTGATCGAGAACGCGCTGCCGATGCTGGAGAAGTTCCGCCACATCGTGCTGGTCGAGTCCGATGATCCCGTGGCGTTCTTCGCCTATCCGAACAAGCCGAGCATGCTCAAGCCCGAGGGCTGCGAGGTGCACCGCATGACCACCTGGGGCGAGAATTCGGTCGCGGCGCTCGAAGCGCTGGCCGGCGCGGTGAAGGCGAGCACGAAGGACGTCAAGCCGCAGGCCTTGGCTGAGCTGGTGAAGCCGACCGGCGCGCTGACCTTCGCCTCGATCGCGCAGGCGATCGCATGCGCCATCCCCGAGAACGCGATCATGGTCGACGAATCCCTGACCACCGGCCGCGGCTTCTTCCCGCCGACGGCGGCGGCCGCTCCGCACGACTGGCTCCAGAACATGGGCGGCTCGATCGGCTTCTCCACGCCGCTGTCGATCGGCGCCGCGATCGCCTGTCCGGACCGCAAGGTGATCACCATGGTCGGCGACGGCAGCGCGATGTACACGATCCAGTCGCTGTGGACGCAGGCCCGCGAGAATCTCAACATCGTCACCATCGTGTTCGCCAACCGCATCTACCAGATCCTGCGCGGCGAGTTCGACAATGTCGGCGCCGGCGAGCCCGGCCAGCGCGCCAACGACATGCTGCGGCTCGACCGTCCGACGCTGGACTTCGTCGCGCTGGCGAAGGGCATGGGCGTCCCCGGCCGCGCCGTCACCAACGCCGAAGAGTTCAACAAGGCTCTGGCCGAAGCCGTCGCCGAGCCCGGGCCACGGCTGATCGAAGTCCAGATGTAGGGCGCAGCATCAGGAAGCGCCGAGGGCCGGGGGCAAGATGCAGACCGAGCTGAACAAGGTGATCGCGGCGCTCCGGGACTTCTACGCCAACGAAGAATTCTTGTTCGAGAAGGACGTCGGCGAGCGGGCGGTGACGCACCGCTTCGCCGTCTATCTGGAGCGGCAATTCGCCGGCTGGTCGGTCGATTGCAACTACGACCGTCTCGGCGAGCGCACGCTGCATCTGCCGCACGGCACCATCGTCTCCACCGACGATCATCTGGGAAAGTCGATCTACCCCGATGTCGTCGTGCATCAGCGCGAGATCCCGAACAATCTGCTCGCCGTCGAGATCCGCAAGGCGAGCAATCACACCTCGCTCGAGCACGACCAGCACAAGCTGATGGCGATGACCGACGCCCATGTCTGGTTCGCCTACTGGATCGGCGTGCTGCTGGTGCTGGACAGACAGCATGTGACGATTTCGGAAGTCTATGTCAGCGGCGTCGTGGATCAGCCATTGTCGCTCTGGTTTGCGGCGCGGCTGGAGGAGAGCGGATTGGGGGCTGCGCGTTAGACGGTCTCCACAGCGTCATGGCCGGGCTTGTCCCGGCCATCCACGCCTTGTCACGCGGTACAAGGAACGAGTCTCATCTCACTAGGCCTCAGTGCAGCGGATCGCCCTGGCCGAGCGCGTAGGCGACGAGGTCCTTCAGCGCGAAGCTGGAGCCGGTCACCGGCGTCCATTGCGGGTCGAGCGACAGCACGGAGGAATTGTCGCCGAACATCATGCCGAGGAAGACCTCGGCCACGATGCGACCGCCGACGGGGCCGAGCCGCGGCGTGTTGATTCCGGTCGCCGGCGCGCCGGTGGCCGGGATCGTCACCGCGGTCTGGAATTGCCGCGCCTCGGCCAGGATGTAGGTCCAGAGCGGGCAATTGCCGGCAAACACGCCGTTCGCGATGGTCGCGATCCCGGTTTGCGGATCACCCGCGCCGGGTTCGTCGACGGCCTTGCCGATGATGATCTGATCATCCGTCAGCGGCGTCAGATTCATCGCCTTGGCGACGGCCTGGCCTGAGGGCAGGCCGAGCCGCCAGCCGCGCTCGAGATTGCGCAACGCCAGCGACGACGGATTGGACGCGACCTCCGGCGGCAGCTTGCGCAGCGGATCGACCAGCGAGGCGTCGATGCGATAGGCGAACTGCAGCCGCCGCTTGTTGTCGGGATTGGTGTCGTCGTCTTCGACACCGTAGGGGCGCGTGTCAAGGTCGATGAAGCGGCCCCAGTCCATGGCGCGTCCCGGACCCATGGCGCGGAAGCCGGTCAGCGCGTTCTTGTCGGGATTGTGGGGGTCGGGGAAGATCTGCAACAGCATGTTGTCCGCATCGTTCAGCCGATAGCCGGGGCGGATCATGGAATGGCCGAGACGGTAGGCCGCAACCGAGAACTCCACCGGCATGAACGGATAGGTCTTCCAGTGGTAGTAGGCGAGCTTGCTGCGGTCGTACTGGCCCGCAGTCCTCAGCTCGTCCAGCACGCTGGCGTGGACGATGCGCGGCAGGAAGTCGTTCAGCACGACGTATTGATAGTGGAAGCGGACGCGCTGCTGCACCTCCTCGAACGACAGGCTGTCATTGTCGTCGACCATGCGGTTGTGAAAGCGCAGCATCAAGGCCTGGAACTGCGAGACGATGCTGTTCTCGTCGTTGCGGGGGTCGCCGATCAGGGCGCGGCCCTTGAAGCGCGGCAGGTCGCTGGCATCGGGGACGCCCGCGCCGGTCAGCTTCTCGCCGAGCCGGAACTTGATCCCGTCATACATGTAGGGCTGATCGTTCGGACCACGGCCGTAGAGATTGTCCAGATCGAGCGACGGCGTGCGGAAGTCGACGAGCCCGTCGGGGTCCTGCTGCTTGGTCAGCGAGCTGACCGGATCGAAGGTGATGTCGTGGTCGATGAACTGGCCGAAATAGGTGTAGAGCGCGGGAATGCCGCTCTCCTCCGCGTCCGGCCCGTCCTTCGGACCATCGAAGTCGGCGACCATCTTGTCGGCCAGCGCCGAAAGGTTCGCGACATTGTCGGCGTCGTTCGGACCGAATTTCGCCGGCGTGAGCGCGCGGAACATGCGTCCGAAGCGGCCCTGGGAAAGCGGCGAACGCGTTGCGTTCAGACCGCGCGGAACAATGCTGTGGCGGCTGCTCATTGAAAACACCTCCCTGAAAAGTCACGACGTGCAACGAATAAAGCTAAAGTTGTTCGAAGCAGAATATGCAGGTCACGCTAGATCAGGCGATTGGGTGCCACAAGCGATCTGCTTCACACACCGTGCGACATCGATGTTGTTCCGAAAGGGAGCGTTGCGAACAAGCTGCGGTCGCGCTTTGCGAATTTTTCCCGGAGCGATGACGGATAACATTCTCGTCATCGGCGCGCGCGAGCGGCCTCGCGCAAGTGAGTTCGCCGGACTGTCGGCGAAGCGGATCGTCTTCACGCAATAAGTGTGGCGGCGCGCGCGTCATGCGCGCACGCCGCCATGTCGTCAGTAGGCATACTGCTGCGAGAACGCGTAGCGCGGATTGATGCCGCAAGAGGCCGACGTGCCGGAGGCGGTGGCGAGGCACTGCTGATAGCTCGCGAACTGGCAGTTGCCGGGATAGCCCCACATGCGTCCCTGCAGGCAATATCGATCGTTTGCAGGATGTGCCTGGGCGGCCGGGGATGCTACGGCGACCAGGGCGGCGAACGATGCGAGAGTGAGGATGATGCGACGCATTTCAATCTCCTTCGAGAGCGGGTGGACGGGAACGTCAGCGAGCAGGGCTCGTCTGAGGCATGTCGCCTATCTTGGTGTCGGCGGAATGCCGTGCGTTCGCGACGTGGCACATCATGACGCAGCCGGCGGCCAGCAATGTGATCTACGCCACAGTTCGCGGTGGGGGTCCGGGCCTACCGTGAGGAGACTTGCGCGCGTCGATCCCGGAGAACCAGGCTTGTCTCATTCGGATCAGGTATTTTGGAGGGTCTAATGCAAAGGTCATATTTGCTGGCTGCGACAGCAGCGCTGGCGCTTCTCATGCAAACACCGCTCGCGCTGGCCCAGAGTGCGCCGGCCGCCGGTGGAGCCGCAGCGCCTGCCGCGACAACCACTGCGCCGGCAGCGACGGCGACAACGCCGGCCGCGACCAGCGACACCTCCAGCCAGCCGGCCGACTCCAGCAAGAGCGCGTCGAAGAAGCCGGCGAAGAAGAAGATGACGCGGCAGCAGGAGATCGATCATTCGGTCGACAGCGGCACCGTGCCCGCGCGCTACCGCAGCTCTGTGCCCAAGCAGTACCAGAAGTACATTCCGTTCGATAAGCAGTGACGGATCTCACGGCGGCGCGACGCGATCTTGTCGGGCCGCCGGTGCCATCGTATGACGGCCTTGGCGTGACGCCTCGTCGTAGCGCCTTTGGCCAGGTGGAATCCGGCCATACATCCCCGGTGGCGGTCTGCGAGAGCGGTGCTAGAGTAGGCCGCAGCCCGGGGGGAGAAATGAGCGACGACGTGAAGGATGCTGGCCTTGTGGCCATGATCAGCAGCATCCTGGGAGGCAACAAGCGCACAGACAGCACTGCTCCGCCGCCGCTCACCGAGGTTCCGCCGACAGCGCCGACGAACGGGTTCGAGCCGATCGAGCCGTCCAACCCCGATCCTGCACCGGCCGAACCCGAGGTTGCGCCCGATGCCGTGCCGGCTGCCGCGAAGCCAGTCGAGCGGCCTGCGAAAATCACGACGACGCCTGATGGCAAGAGGCTGCTCCCGGCCGAGGCGATTGCCGATCTGGTGCTTGGCGAGCTGCGCAAGCTGGAGAATTTTCCGGCGACCGGCGCCTCCGTCACGGTCTACGGTTACAAGCACTGGAACGCGATGATCACCTTCGCGCCGTTCTCGACCACGTTCCAGAACGCGACGCGGTTTCGCCAGGCCGTGCCGGACCTGGTCTTCAAGCTGCGCCGTTTCGTCGAACTTGAGATATAGTCCGGGACAATGACCGGCGGCCGTTCCGCGCGATTTCCCGCTGTGGGGCGCGGGCGAGGCGCGAGCGGGTGTCCGAAACGGTTCGACAGGATCTTGAATTGAGCGTCGCCTTTACCAAGGAAGAAAGCGCCGAAACCGCGTCCGAGACGCTGCTGCCGGATCGCCCGATTTCGCCTCATCCAAATCTCGTGACGGAAACCGGCTTGCAGGCGCTGCAGGCGCAGCTTCGCGAGGCGCGCCAGGCCTATGAAGCCGCGCAAGCCATCGAGGACGTCAACGAAAAGCGCCGGCAGTCGGCGGTGCCCTTGCGCGACGCTCGCTATCTGACCGAACGGCTGCGCACGGCGCAGGTCATTCCCGATCCGGCGTCGACCGATGTCGTCGCCTTCGGCAGCACCGTGACCTTCAGCCGCACCGACGGCCGCGTGCAGACCTATCGCATCGTCGGCGAGGACGAAGCGGATCCAAAGGCCGGATCGATCTCGTTCGTGGCACCGGTCGCGAAGTCGCTGATCGGGAAGGCGGTGGGCGATGTGGTGGGTTCAGGCGCGCAAGAGATCGAGATTCTGTCGATCGCGTAGCGATGCGAGCTGAGGCCCGAATGGTGGGCGCGTAAGGATCGAACCTCGACGGCTCTGGCTTCGGATTGGTTCCGCCAACTTCGAGGTGCCGCTGGGTCAGTTGCGCTGCCGCGACTTAGCTGTTCGGCAAAAACCGCGGACGTCATATAATAAAGGCTATCAAGACGAATACATTGCGTGTCAGGCAAAGGGAGGGATCCATGCGGAAGTCCCTGTTCTTCGTCATCGCAGCCGGTCTCGGCCTATCAGGACCACAGGCTCTGGTCGCGCAAGACGATGTAGATCAGCAGCTCGGCAGCGTTCATTTCCAGACCTCTTGCAACGATGTGGCCCAGCGTCGTTTCGATCGCGGGATGCGCTATCAGCACTCCTACTGGTACGCCAACGCCAAGGAGATCTTCGAGGAAGCCATCAAGGCCGACCCGACATGCGGCATGGCCTATTGGGGCATTGCGCTCACCTACATGGACAATCCGCACAATGCGATTCCGAAGCCGAACCTGGCGCCGGGCCTCGCCGCGATCATGAAGGCCAAGGAGATCGGCGCCGCGACCGAGCGCGAACGCGACTACATCGATGCGCTGATGGTGATGTATGCCGATTACGACAAGATCCCTCACGCCCAGCGCATGCGCATGCTGCGTGACGCGCAGGCGCGCGTCGCGGCAAAATATCCGGACGACGACGAAGCCCAGATCGCCTACGCCATTACGCTCAATACGTCGGCGGATCTGAACGACAAGACATACGCGCAGCAGATCAAGGGTGCGGCGATCCTCGAGCCGATCTCCAGACGGCTGCCGATGCATCCGGGCGTGACGCATTATCTGATCCATCTCTACGACTACCCGGCGCTGGCGCAGAAAGGGCTCGATGCCGCCAATCGTTACGCCAAGATCGCACCGGCTGCGCCGCACGCCCAGCACATGCCCTCCCACATCTACACGCGCGTCGGCTATTGGAGGGAATCGATCGACTCCAACACCGCGTCCGTGAAGGCTGCGATGGCCGAAAAGTCGGTCGGCAACTATCTGCATGCACAGGACTACATGGTCTATGCTTACCTGCAGCTCGGCCAGGACAAGCAGGCGCGTGCCGTCATCGACGACATGATCAAGGAGACCGACTTCAAGGCGACGGTCGCGGCGGCAGATTACGCGCTGGCGGCTTCGCCGGCGCGTTATGCGATCGACCGTGGCGATTGGGAGGGGGCCTCGCAGCTGCCGGTCAGGCCGAGCAACCTCAACTTTGCGATGGCGGTAACGCATTTCGCCCGGGCCCTCGGCGCGGCGCGCTCCGGCAAACCGGAAGCCGCCAAGGCCGACACCCAGAAGCTGGCGGAATTGCGCGACAAGCTGAAGGACGCCAACGACAATTATTGGTCCGGAATCGTCGACATCCAGCGTCAGGTCGCCGTCGCCTGGTTGCTTTACGCCGAGGGCAGGTATGACGAGGCGCTCAATGCGATGAGTGCCGCGGCGGACGCGGAGGACAAGACGGAAAAGCACGTGATCACGCCCGGGCCGCTGGCGCCGGCGCGCGAGCTTTACGGCTTCATGCTGCTCGATCGCGGCATGCCCAAGGAGGCGCTTGCTGCATTCGAGGCAACCAAGGCGAAGGAGCCGAACCGCTTGCATGCTTTCGCGGGAGCGGCCAAGGCGGCCGAAGCCCTTGGTGACAGGGAAGCGGCACGACAGAACTGTCAGCAGCTCGTAACGCTGACGGCCAGTGCCGATTCGGAACGCCCCGAGGTCGCGGCGGCGAAGCAATACCTCGCCAGCAACTGAGCCGGAAAGAGAACGGTGGAATGATGAGAAGGGCAGCCGCCATCGCCGTCGCAGCAATCGTGCTGGGAAGCGCGCTGGCGGCATCGCTCGTGTGGCTCCATGCGCCGCGGCATGCCGCCGCGAATTCCGCCACGCCGGTGTGGCACGAGGTGACTTGGCCGTTCTCGATTGACCAATGGGGCAAGGGAAAGGCGTTCCGCTGCAGGGCTTCCGACTGCGGTGTCGAGGTGACGCTGTACCTGCGCGCCAAGATAGGTTTTTGCAATTGCACGACGGGCGTCGCCGATGACGAGGATCTCGATCGCATGGGCGATACCGTTCTCCTGGGCGAAGTCTCTCCACGCGGTTCCGGCCATCCCATCAGGATTGCGTCGATGAACGGTCGCAGCCGCGCCTACACGCTCAACTCACGTGGCGCTCCCGGCAAAACGCTGGTGTCGGTCGTCTACAACGAACGTTGCGACATGGTCGCAGCGACCGCTGTCATTGGCCACGATCGGCCGGAGACCATCGAACCCCGCGTGATCGAGTTTCTGGGCGGCAGCACCGCGATGCACTGGGCTGAGGTCACACTGGGTCTGTAATTGACCGCGCCTTCCCGATCGTCGGGCATTTTAATGCGGCGAATGGCCCGCGCCGCCGGGGCGAGGATTGCTATCGACAGGGGCAATCTCATTCGCCTAAAACATCAGCCATGCGTTTCCGTCGTCTTGTCCCGATATCGAAGGTCTCCGCCATGTCCGCGAAACAAAGCGCGGCGGCTGGATGAGACGGTTTCTGTCGGGAGCGTTGCCGTTCTACGCGCTGGCCGGATTGGCCATGTGTATGTACCTCGTCCTGTACAAGACGAACCTGTTCGACTTGAACGCCATCGTCCAGGATGCGACCGGTTCACCATGGTTTCCGGTCTTCATGTTCGCTTGCGTGCTCCTGGAGTCGGTCTTTCCGTATTTCGGCTATTTTCCCGGAACCGCCCTCATCTTGATGTCCGTGGCGCTCAATCCGAAGCCTGCGGATGTCTCCGTTTTCATCGTGGCGTGGGCGGCCATCATCGTGGGCGCCGTTCTGAGTTACGGACAGGCTCGCTTTTTCAGACCGATGTTGCAGCGGGTTGCCTCGAAAGCGGCACTGGGCCGATGTGAGTCCCTCCTCGACTCCTATGGTCCTTATGCGCGCGTTGCCTTGTTCGTTCATCCCAACGCTTGCGCGATGTATTTCACGGCACTCGGACTTCTCGGCCGGAACCTGACGCGAGAGCTCGCTCATCTTTGCGTGGGTGCAGCGGCTTCCGTGGGCATTCTGTTCGTCGTCGTGACCAGACTGGTGTCATCCGCAGGCGCCACCGATGATGGGGAATTGCAGGTGCTGCTGGCGGCAGGGCTGGTCGCCATCGGGACCCTCGTCGGTCTCTACGCGGCCTGGCGGCCGGATCGGGCTGCTTGAAGCTTGATCCGGAAGACCGCGAAGCGGCTTTCCGACCAGAGAGCGCGCTTTGAGCTTGGTCGGTCATGATCCATTTGCGGAAGCACCCAAGTCAGAGCCTGAACCAAGGCAGGGTGAGATAGACGCACGCGATCATCGAGAGGATGGGAATGACCCACACCCATCCCGACCAGAAGTTTCGCACTGAACGTCCGGGTAACGACGCAGCAACGAGGGCAACGATCAGTGCTCCGAGCGCGGCCGTCGCGGCCCACCCGTACCAGTACATCGCTGGAGCTAGAAATCCCATCGCAGGGTCAGCAACGTCTCGCGAATGATGCGTGCCCGCCAGCACGATGCCGAGCGACGGGAAAACGGTGAACAGAGCAAGGTCCTTTGCGAGTGCAACCACGTAGAGGAAGCCAAATGTCGTCCCGAACGCGAACGCAAAGCGGCGGAACGCAGCCGATAACGTCATGCGCCGAAACCCCTGATGTTGTTTACGACGTGGCCAGTTAGGAAGCCCCACCAGATGACAAAGGCGAGGATCGAGGTGAGCATCGTGCGCGTCTGAGCAGGCTCGTCGGCATGCGGCCGTCGCCAGCAAACCCAGTAGGCTGGTAGCAACGCAAAACCGATAGCGGCGAAGTGCTCCTTGAGGTCGAAGAAGCCTAGGGCTGGCCAATGACCGGCGCGCTCCAACTCTGGCCTGATGTCGACGCGAAAATACAGATAGATGATCCCACCGAGCAGGATGGAGATGGCATACAAGACGACGACGGCGTCGGCGAACCGGGCCGATGGCACGGAGCGAAAGCGGCCGAAAAACGAACTGGGGCGCGTTCCCACAGTCGCCCACGCCGCCAAGGTCTGGTGCGTAATCGCGCCAAGCAGTGCAACGGCGATCAAGCCGTGAATAATCAGGAGTACTATCGCCAGAACCTCGCTCCCCGCCTATTGCCTGCTTGCTGTCACGTGAAAAGCTCCTCAGTCCCGAATGGTTCCGCCGACCACGGCCGGAAGCGATTGAGGGTGAACTTCGTCTTCTGGCCGGGTTCAACGTCCACCAGCACGTAGTTGTACTCCTCTTGCGGAGGCTGGCCCTTCCAGTAAAGGTCCCGCGGATAGTCTGCGGGCACCTTGATGCTGGTTCGCCCCGGCAGGATTGGGTCTTGTTCCGCGCCCCCACCGCCCAACATCAGATACTTTACCCCATCTACGTCGTAGATTTCCGTGGTGTGGACGTGCCCGTTCAACACGACCACATCCATGTCCCTGGCATACGACGCAATCACCTTGTGCGGGTTATCGGGAGCCGGGATCGGGCCTAAGCCTGACCGCGCAAACACGGGATAGTGGAAGACGATGAACGTCTTCCGAATGCCATTGGCTTTCGCCTCGTCCATCCACTTTTGAAGCTGGGTCATCTGCTCGGCATATTTTGGCCGATCAGCATCCCACAGCGACGGCGAGCGGTAGTCGTACTTGCCGCTCCAGAGATAGATGAAGCGGGTGCCCTTGAAGTCGAATTTGTAGATGAGGTTTTCCGGCGTGACGCCGAATTTTCTCAGATACGGCACGGCCGAAAGTACGCCCTCAATCTTTGGGTCGGCCCACACCTCATGATTACCCACACTCATGAAAAAGCGCCCATCCAGACCGGCTGCGCGCATCTCGTCATCCGGCGCGGGTAGCTTCTTCAACATTGTTTCGTTCACGCGCTTCCAGTATGGGCTGTCACTCACGGTCAAGCCCTGATTGCCCCACCACACGGCGTCACCGCTATTGACCACGAATTTGGCGCGACCGGATTGAACGTCCTTGACGATTTCGCGCGTCACCCATTCGCCGCCCTGAAGCCGGAACATGGTGCGATGCACTCCCGGAAGCAGTTTCACGTCTTCAACGGATGCCTCGGTGACCCAACCTTTATCCACCGTCAGGGTCATCACTTCCGTCTTGGATGCGAACGGCATGACGACCTTGACCAGGTCCTTTGTGACCGGATCGAAGATCATCTTCACATCCTTCGCGACGACGGCCTCGGCGACCTTTTCCGGCATGACCAATCCGAACATCTCGACAAAGAACTTGCTGAGGTCCGGTTGTCCCTCTTTCAATGGGAGGTACATCATGGGTCGGGTATCGCCGACCGCAGCGAATGAAAAACCGGCGGCTGCGGGAAGCGGTGCTTGCGCGGTCGTTGTTTGTGTCTGGGCACCGGCAACGCGTGGCACGGAGAATGCGGGCAGTGCCGCGAGTGCGCCCAGAACTATGCGACGACTGGGCTCGTTAGGCCAAGAGGATTGCATAATGATCACCCCTGATCGAGGAGAGGGAATGAGGCGCCGTATCGGGCGCGCAAACAGCCCGATTTGCCGACCGTTTTCCGTGGACCTTCAGCGGCGGGTAAGCTTGATATAGATCAACGTCGTCACCAGCCGTTGCGTCTGGAGTGGCGAGCATGACGTCGATAAAATTGCCGCTGTGGCTTCGCTTTCTCCTGCTTGTCGGCGTCGTCGTCTTCGCGGCAGGCGCAAGTCTTGTTGCCTATCGATACTACAGTCGCCCGGTAACGCTGACCGTGGCGGTCGGCTCGATCGACGGCGAGGCAGCCAAGGCAATGTCAGCGTTGGCGAGCGAGTTCGTTTCGACGAACGCGCCCGTGCGGCTCAAGGTCATCGACAGCGGCACCGTGCTTGAGGCCGCTAACGCCTTCTCCGCGGGCAAGGTCGATCTCGCCGTGGTTCGCGGCGATGTCGGAGACTTGTCGCATGCGCAAGCCGTTGTCGTCGTCAGCCATATGGTCGTACTGATTATCGCGCCGCCGGGATCGTCCATCGACAGCATAAGCAACCTGAAGGGACGCACGGTCGGCGTCGTCAGCGGAGCAGCGAACGCCAAAGTTGTCGACGCGTTGACCAAGGAATATGATTTGACGAGCGCAAAAGTCGTATTCAAGAACCTTGCGTTAACGGATGTCCGGCAAGCCGTTCAGTCAAAACAGGTCAGTGCCCTGCTCGTCACGATCCCGCTCGCCGAAAAATACCTCTCGCTCGTTCGCGGATTTTTTCAGCTCGACCATAAAAAGGTCCCGGTACTGATCCCAATCGAATCCGCCGCAGCAATTGCAGAAACCCAACGTGCCTTTGAAAGTTTCGACGTCCCGAAGGGCACGCTGCGGGGATCGCCGCCGGTCCCGGAAGATGACCTGACGACCCTGAGGACCTCGCTATACCTGGTTGCGCAAAAGAAGCTCGGCACTGATCTGGTAACCAGCCTCACGCAGGCGATCATGAGCGCGCGCAGGAATCTTCTGCGCGAGCAGCCGATTTTTGCGCAGATCACCGCGCCCAGCACCGACCAGGATGCTTACCTTCCGCTGCACCCTGGTGCGGCAGCGGTCTACAACAGCACCACGCAGAGCTTCATGGATGAATACGGCAACTGGATCTATTTGACGCCGATGGTACTGGGTGGCGCTGCCACCATGCTTGCGGCGGCGTGGAAATTCCTGGGCGTCGGCAGCCGTGCAGCCGAAGGTCCGCTCGATTCTCTCTATGCTTTGGCGCGCCGGATTCGGAAAGTCGATACAGAAGCTGAACTTTCGGATATCGAAGACGAAATCGACGGCATTCTAAAGGCGGAGCGCGCCAAATCCGCAGCTGGAGACGAGAGCGCGGTGGATGATGCCACATTGAACGTGGCAGCCCACCGGCTGGAGAACTTGATTCACGACCGACGCACATTGATCGCCAGGGGACCCGCAGTTGCCTCCGCGGCGAAGGCGACACAGCGCTAAGTCACGACACGCCGCGCGACACACTGGTGAATCATGAATGCAATCGCGCTATCGTGCATCACGTTTCTATGCATCTCAGGCGGTGCCCTGCTCGGTATGTTTCTTCCTGGGCATCACCTGAGCACGGATGACAAGGATGTGGTCAGGCTGGGCACGGGCCTCATCGGGACGATAGCCGCGCTTGTCCTCGGCCTGCTGATCGCCTCGGCGAAGGGTTCCTACGACACGCAGAGCACTCAAGTCACGCAGATGACGAGTAATGTTGTCCTGCTCGACAATCTGCTGGTGCAGTACGGACCGGAGACGAATGACGAACGCAATCTGTTACGGCGCACCATCGTTGTTTTAGCCGATCGAATGTGGCGCGAGAAAACTTCCGAGGTCGCCAAGGCGAACCCCTTCGAGGCGAGCGCCACAAGCGACGCATTCTTTGCGAAGCTTCAGCAGCTTTCGCCGCAGAACGATGCCCAGCGCTCCTTGCAGGCCAGGGCCATACAGATCGCCACCGACATTGCGCAAACCCGCCTGTCGCTGTACGCACAGACGAACAACTCGATCCCCATGCCGTTCCTGGTGGTGCTGATTTTCTGGCTTACCATCATCTTTGGAAGCTTCGGCCTGTTTGCCAGACCCAGCGCAACCGTTTTCGGCTCGCTGTTCGTATTTGCGCTGTCGGCCGCCGGGGCGATCTACCTGGTCCTGGAACTGGGTCAGCCATTTGCGGGTTTGATGCAGATTTCCAGCGCGCCACTGCGCAACGCCCTCACGCCGCTCGGCCCCTAACGTTCGCACGCCTCGCAAGGGAGCTTTCGGCGATTCTTGAAATCTGGGATCAATGGTGGGCGCACATCGATTGAACCATGGGCCTCTCGCGTGTCAAGGCGGGCTAGTCGCTCGGGGGTGCGGGCCTCTCATTGGATGATGCCATCATGCCGGTGTGTTGCCCGACGGAGCAAGTGAATTCGGAAAATGCGTAGCCCATTGATCCGACTGATGTCGGCTACTGTGCATGGGGTTGTTTTCGACATTTTTGATTGGGCCGGCGCCCGAGCGCCGCGAGGCGTCGACGGTGGTCCGCAACCGGTATGGGTTCAGGAAGATGGATGGTGGGCGCACAAGGGATCGAACCTTGGACCTCTCCCGTGTGAACCACAATCCGTAGACCCGAGCTAACCAAATCCGGCCATAGTTGAGGTGTAAAAACTCCTTAAATTAATGAGAGTTATGGCCTACTACGGCTATAAGAGCCCATACCTGACCTTACTACATTTTGTATGCCCCCGTTGTGCCCGCCGCGGATATTCCCTTGGGGCACACAAACGGGGGAGGTCTGAGACCCGGTTCTGTTCGAGGCTCACCGCCCTTCTTGCGGGGCACACTGGGGCACAGAGAGAGGGAAGGAATCATGACGGAGCCGGCCAACCAGCTGACACTCACCGATGCGGTGATCCGCAACGCAACGCTGCCGCCGGGTAAGGCGCAGCATTATCTCCACGACGACAAGCTGCCCGGCCTCGCCTTGCGCATGCGCGCCACCGGCGGCCGGACCTGGGTCTACCTCTTCACCAAGCCGGGGGTGAGGGGGACCCAGCGCAAGACCCTCGGCGCGTGGCCCAAATATAATGAGAAGGCCGCCCGCAAGGCCGCCACCATCGCCGCAGGCGAAGTCGTCAAGGGCTTGGACCCGAACGACGCGAAGCGCGAGGCGAGGCGGCAACAGGCAGCCGAGAAGCAGCGCACCACGCTCGCGACCCTCATTGTTGAAGATGGTCCTTACCAGACGTCTATGACCGAACGTCAAGTCGTCAACTGGAAGCCAGCAATGTCGGCGCTGCGGCGCGGGCTCAAGGATCACGCCGAGAGCGGCGTGGGGGACCTGACGCGACGGCAGATCATGGCTGCGGTCGATAAGATTGCCAAGACCGGCAAGCGTGGTGCAGCCAAGGACTTGCGCAAGCACGTGCATACTTTGCTCGAATGGTGCGTCGGTGAGGGCTATGTCGAGCACAACGTGCTCGCCGGCTATCGCGCGCCCAAGGAAACCCGCGCGCAAAGGGTCGGACGCCGAACGAAGGGCCGCGCGCTGACCGATGAGGAAATCATCAAAGTCTGGGATGCATCCGGCAAGCTCGGGGCTTTTGGTCTCCTGGCTCGCATGTGCCTGCTCGGTGGCCCGCGCCGCAGCGAGCCTACCATGATCGAGTGGCGAAAGCACATCATGGATGACCGTATCACCTTCGATGCGGCGTGGACCAAGATGGGCCTGCACCACGACGTGCCGCGCACCCACCTCGCAAACGAGGTGCTCGCGGCCGCCAAACACTTCCAGCGCGCAACGTCCGACTATGTCTTCCCGTCACCAAAGACCGGCGGCCAGATGTCCGGGTTCACCAAGATGGTCAACCGCCTGGTCAAGGAAGCGGGTGTTGCCAAGTTTACCATGCATGACCTAAGGCGCAGCTTACGAACCGTCATGTCTCGCTGCGGCTACGACAACGAAATCCAGCGGCTGTGTGTCGGGCAAAGGCCAAGCGGAATCGATCAGGTCTACAATCACGACGAACAGTGGATCATCCGCAAAATGGCGTTCGAAGCGGCTCACGACTACATTGCGGAGTTGGTCGGCGCGAAACGGGTCGGCAAAATCGTGCGCCTGCAGCGGACGAATCCGCTTGACCCGATCAAGGCCGAGCTCCTCGGCCGTCTCCGTGAGCATTATGCGGCTGAGGCATCTTAGTGGTCTTATCGCACTTGGCCAGATAGTCGCGTACCGCATCGACACGATAGAGGGGGCGGCCATCGACGTAGCGCCATTTCAGCGGGTGGCTCGGATTGCGCCGCCACTGCTCCAACGCGCCGGGCGTACGCCGGATGACCGCGGCCGCCTCAAATGCCGTCAAATTAGAGCTGCCCGGCAGCGTATCGATATCGAACGTCGCGGGCGGCGGCATGCCACGGTTCTTGCGACGGCGATTCGCCCGCGGTATTTTGCTGGAACCTGCCGACCCAAATGCCTCGATCCCAATCTTTTCGTCTTTGCCGCGCATGCCTCCGCCCCGAACCATGATCGGTCTGGGCAATAAGATCGTAGGCTGCTCCGGCAAGAAAGAAACCAAGTGCGCAGGTATGGTTGCTGGGTAGCTGTGGCGTACAAATAGGACGAACCGGTTCCAGCCCGGCAGACCTTCGGCCTCATAACCTGAAGGTCATAGGTTCAAATCTATCCCCGCAACCAAATTTCTGATGTAATACAACGGGTTGGGCGAAAGCCTAACCCTTTAATTTTTCGTAAATGGCCTAGCACGCGCCTAGCACAAAATTCGACTTTTTGGTTCCCTGCGCTAAAATGCACGTGGAGGTGCATGATGGCCAGGCACGAGCTTCTAGGTGGTCTGATTCAGGTATACCGGCGAAACGGCCGGTATTGGCACTGTTCGGCCTCCATCGACGGCCGCCAACACCGCAGCACGACCGGAGAGGAAGATCTCTCCCTCGCCAAGCAGTTTGCGGAGGACTCGTTTATCGGTCTTCGTGGGAAGGCGCGGGAGGGGCTGTTGGTGAATGAGAAGACCTTTCGCCAAGCCGCTGACCAATTCCTGAAAGAGTATGAGGTGATCACCGAGGGCCAGCGCAGCGAGCGCTGGGTCCAGGGTTACGAGATCAGGCTTCGCCTGCACCTGTTGCCGTTCTTCAGGCAAGGTGCAGGAATATCGCCTACACCGGATCGCAACGTCTAAGACCGGCAAGGCGCCCGCGCGCAGCACTATCCACGACGAGGTCGTGACGTTGCGGCAGGTGTTGAAGACTGCCATTCGCCATGAATGGCTCGCGCACCTGCCGGACTTCTCTCCTCCTTATAAGACTTCGGGGAAGGTGGTGCATCGGCCGTGGTTCAGCCCCGAGGAATACAAGCAGCTCTACGAAACCACGCGGGCGCACGCGAAGGCCAGCCAGATCCACCACCGTTGGAGTGCCGAGCAATTGCATGATTACGTCCTGTTCTTGGCCAACACCGGCTTGCGGCCGGATGAGGCCAAGAACCTCCAGCATCGCGACGTGACCATTGTTGAGGACGAACGTAGCGGCGAGCGCATCCTGGAAATCGAGGTGCGCGGCAAGCGGGGCGTCGGCTACTGCAAGAGCATGCCGAGCGCGGTGCGACCCCTATGAGCGGCTGCTAGGCCGCGCGAAATACGTGAAGCAGGGCAGAGCGCGGGTGCTGGCGAAGCTGCCGCCCTCTAACGAGCCGCCGCAGTTGCCCAAGCCGACCGACCACGTGTTTCCGGGCAATCACATCAAGATGTTCAATGCCCTGCTTGATAGGAGCGAGTTGAAGCTGGATCGGGATGGCAATCGGCGGACCGCATACAGCCTGCGGCATACCTACATCTGCATGCGCCTGATGGAAGGGGCGGACAGCTACTAGATAGCGAAGAACTGCCGAACCTCAGTGGAGATGATCGAGAAGTTCTATGCGGCGCACATCAAGAACAGGCTCGATGCTTCCGCCATCAATGTGCGTCAGGCCAAGCCCGCTCCTCGCAGGCAGTTGAGTGAGGTCTTCTGCTTTTGTCGCCTTGTAGACCCTTCTGGACCAAGATCGGCGCGCGGCCTGGCAACAGGACGGCAAGGGCTTCAACATCCAGTTGAGCTGCCTGCCATTGAACGGCCGCCTCGTGGTTCGCGAACCCAAGGCCGACGCGGAGGCGGGGCAATGAGCCCAGCCGCCACGCGGGGCTACGACGTCGGCTTCAAAAGCTGGATGACATACGAACCCCTCGTGCTCGCCAGCAGCGAGCACGAGGCCATCGCCAAGGGCAAGGCCATTTACGGCCTCGCCGGCCTCGGCGATTTTTCGTTCAGCGATTGCGGCGAAGGACTGGCTCGCCTAGGTTCATGAGCCGGAGGCGCATTCATGAACGTCGTCCTCAAGCCGGGTACGCGTTGACGATAGATCTCCGACATATTCATCCGAAGTCGATGGCAGCAGCGCGACGCCTGCCGCATTCAGGCGGTTGCCTCAGCTTCCGGCAGCAGGAGCCAAGCTCAAGACGATTGCTCAGAAAACCGCCTCTGTGCAAGACAATGGGTCCCTGTACGCGCAATAAGAGGAAACCGCGCTGTGACACTCTCTCTTGACGGCGAAATTCGAGACGGACGGCATTACATGCAGGTCCGCGTCTATTTCGAAGATACCGATTCCGGCCAGATTGTTTATCACGCGAATTTTTTGCGTTTCATGGAACGTGGCAGAACGAATTACTTGCGCCTGCTCGGCACCAATCAGCAAGCGCTGCTCGAGGAAACGCGGAACGATGCGCCGGGCTTCGCCTTCGTTGTCCGTTCGATGACAATCGATTTTCTAAAACCGGCAGTCTTGGACGACCTGCTTGACATTGTCACGGTCCCGCAAGAGGTGAGAGGCGCGTCGATTGCCTTGCTGCAGGAGTGCAGGCGCGGGGGTGATCTCTTGGTCTCGGCGCGTGTACGGGTCGCGTTTATCTCAGGCGGAAAAGCGCAGCGCATCCCAAAGGCTCTGAGGCTTGCTATGGAAGAGCACAGATAAATCTGCCTTTCGTTCACGCTTTAACGCTCCAGCGACCCAATGAAATCAATGCGTTGGCCTTTTGTTGCGATATCGTCAAGTCAGAGTTCTCCGGCATCGTCTATCACGCCAATTATCTTCGCTACATGGAGCGCGGGCGCACCAATCATCTGCGGCTGATGGGCGCCGAGCAGCAGGCGCTGTTCGACCAGGTCGAAACGGAGGGCGCGGGCTTTGCCTTCGTCGTGCGCTCGATGCATCTGGACTTCCTGAAGCCCGCGCGCATGGACGACGTGCTCGACGTCGTGACGTGGCCGGTTGCGGTGAAGGGTGCCTCCATCATGCTGGCGCAGGAGGTGCGGCGGGCCGAGGACGTGCTGGTGAAAGCCGAAGTGCGCGTCGCCTTCATCAGCGGCGGCCGCGCCCAGCCGATCCCGAAATCGATCCGCATCCTGATGAAGGCCGATCTGATTTCCTGATCGCCCGATAAGTGATCGGCCGATAGGTGATCGCCTATCGACTCCGCCAATTGCGGCGATAGATTGCGGCCCGGACCAACCGATGAGGCCACCATGTCGCGCCCGCCACTTCCACCCTTCACCCGTGAGACCGCCGCGCAAAAGGCGCGCATGGCCGAGGACGCGTGGAATTCGCGCGATCCGGTGAAAGTCTCGCTCGCCTATACCGAGGACAGCCGCTGGCGCAACCGCTCGGAGGTGTTCCAGGGCCGGGAGGCCATCGTCGCGTTCCTCACCCGCAAATGGGAGAAGGAGCACGACTACCGCCTGATCAAGGACCTCTGGGCCTTCGACGGCAACCACATCGCGGTGCGCTTCCAGTACGAATGGCATGACGCCAGCGGCCAGTGGTATCGCTCCTATGGCAACGAGCAGTGGGAGTTCGACGAGCACGGGCTGATGCGGCGCCGCGAGGCGTCGATCAACGATATCGCGATTGCCGAGAAGGATCGCCGGTTTCACTGGCCGGCGCCGGGACCGCGGCCGGCGGATGTGCCGGGGCTGGGGACGGATCCGTTCTGATAATTTTCGCAAGCGGTGCTGCTTCTACCCTCTCCCCTCGTGGGAGAGGGTGGCTCGCCGCCTCGCGGCGAGACGGGTGAGGGGCATCTCTCCGCGAGTCCACTCTCACATGACCGCGCCGACAGAGACCCCTCATCCGGCGCCATAGCCGAAGCTTTGCTTCGGCGTTCTCAAGAACGGCGGCCGAAGGCCGCCTATGCCACCTTCTCCTACAAGGGAAAGGGAAGAGCCTGCGCGGTGAGCGCCGCGGACTACGGCGCCGCGCGCCGCGCCAGAAACCGCGTGATCGCCCCACCCAGATTCGCGTTGTCCATCGGTTCCGCCAGTGACGCTCTTGCCGATGCAACGACATCGTCCGGCGCCTTGCCGTCGCGGAGCTCACAGCATACTTGCGCGAACCCCACGTCGAATTCCGGATGCGGCTGCACCGTCAGCGTGGCGCCGTTGGCGTAGAGCAGGCCCGCATGCGGGGTGAATTCGGACGAGAGGATCGTCAGCGCATCGCTGGGCGGCTCGACGACCTGGTCCTGATGCGAGGCGGCGATCGCGACCGCTTCGCCCTCGACGACGCCGTTCTCGGGCAGCACCTGATAGACGTGGCGGCCGATGCCCCAGCCCTTCTCCGACTTCTGCACGGTGCCGCCGAGCGCCTGCGCGATCAGCTGATGGCCGAAGCAGACGCCGACCATCGGCGTCTTGTTGGCGTAAGCCGTACGCACGAAATCTTCCAGCGGCGCGATCCAGTCGAGCCCGTCATAGACGCCGGCGGCTGCACCGGTGATCAGCACGGCCTCGAGCTTGCTCGGATCGGGCAGCGCATCGCCATTGGGGATGCTGACGACGTCCACCGTTGCCGTCGGGTCCTCGGCGCGGAGCATGCGCTCGAACATGTCGGGAAACGTGCCATGCTGCTCGCGGTATTTCTGCGGGACTTGTCCGGTCTCGATGATGGTGATGCGTGCCATGTGCCCCCCAAGGTCAAAAGATTGCGAAGCTCAGTCGCTTTCTGCCCGATGTTGCTGGTGTGGCGCTGTGCGCTCCAGCAGTGCGCTCTCCTTCCGGACCTCGTTGAGAAACGCCTTGGCCAGGCGCGACAGCGGCTCGGCTTCCGACCATAGCATATAGGCCACCGCATGCGTCGTGGGCGTGAACGGCCGCACCACGAGGCCGCTGCCGCCGTTCTGCCGCGGCGAGAACGGATCGACCACGGCGGCGCCGACGCCGGCGGCGGCGAGCACGCAGGCCGTGTTGCAGTAGCGCACCTCGACGGTTGGCTGGAACGGCGCGCCCGCGCGGGCAAAGCTGTCGCGCACGGCCTCGCCGAGGCGCGTGCCGCGCTCGAGCCCGATGAAGGGCATGCCGGACAGATCGGCAGCCGAGATCACCGGCCTGTCGGCGAGCGGATGCTGCGGCGGCAGGACGCAGACCATCTCACCGGTATGCACTACCTCGTGCGCGATGCCGGGATGATGCGTCAGCCCGAGTGCGAAGCCGAGTTCGGCGACGCGGCTGAGCACGCCTTCGATGATGCCTTCATAGCGCCGCACGTCGAAGAACACGCGCGTCTCCGGGCGGCGGCGAAGGAAGCTCGAGAGCGCCGACGGGATGATGCTGTAGGCCAGCGGCGGCGTCGCGACGAGAGCAAGATGCCCGGAGCGGTTCTCGCGCAGATCGCGGACGCGGTTCTCGAGCTTGGCGTGCAGCGCGAAGATCGCTTCGCTCTCCTTGTAGAGCGCCATCGCCTCCGCGGTCGGAAACAACCGGTTGTTGACGCGCTCGAACAGCGCAAAGCCCGCCTGCGCCTCCATCGTCTTCAGCGCGTTGCTGACCGCGGGCTGCGACAGCGCCAGTTCGTCCGCCGCCGCCACCGTGGTGCGATGGCGGATGACGGCACGCAGGATCTCGAGCTGACGCAGGTTCATATCACTGCCGATTATACTCTGGGCCAAAACATCATAGCAGAACGAATTGATTTTGCAGCCCCGCTTCCGCGTAATGGTGGCGGATTTGCACGTCGCATCAAAGGGTTCATTCGCCCATTGAGGCAGCACTGCGCACATATTGGAGGCAATCTTGGTTCGTGTCCTTCGCGCCGCCGCCGCACAGATGGGGCCGACGCAAAAAGCCGATCCGCGCGAGCATACGCTGGCGCGAATGCTCGACATGCTGGAGGAGGCCGCCGGTCGTGGCGCCAGCCTCGTGGTGTTTCCCGAGCTTGCCTTCACCACGTTCTTCCCGCGCTGGCTGCTCGAAGGCGACGCGCTCGACCATTATTTCGAGCGCGGCATGCCGAACCCCGCGGTGGCAAAACTGTTCGACCGTGCGCGCGCGCTGCGCGTCGGCTTCTATGTCGGCTATGCAGAGCTGACGCCGGATGGCCGCCGCTACAATTGCGCGATCCTGGTCGATCGCGACGGCGAGATCCTCGGCCGCTATCGCAAGGTGCATCTGCCGGGCTCGGTCGAGCCGCGCGAGGGCGCGCGCTACCAGCAGCTCGAGAAGCGCTATTTCGAATATGGCGACCTCGGCTTTCCCGCCTTCCGCGCCGGATCGGCCTGGGCGCACGCCATCATGGGCATGATGATCTGCAACGACCGCCGCTGGCCGGAATCCTGGCGCGTGCTCGGCCTGCAAGGCGTCGAACTGGTCTGCATCGGCTACAATTCGGCGGCCTATGATCCCAATGGCGGCACGACGGAAGATGGCGCGCTCCGCACCTTCCACTCGACGCTGGTGACGCAGGCCAACGCCTACATGAACGCGACCTGGGCGATCTCGGTGGCGAAGGCGGGTGAGGAGGACGGCTCCGGGCTGATCGGCGGCTCCTGCATCGTCGATCCCAACGGCCGCATCGTCGCGCAAGCCCAGACTTTGGCCGACGAGGTGATCGTCGCCGACATCGATCTCGATCTCTGCCGCCAGGGCAAGGACAAGATGTTCAACTTCGCCGCCCACCGGCGGCCGGAGCAATACAGGGTGATCACCGAACGCGCCGGCGTCATCGAGCCGGCCGTTCTCGACGCGGACTGACTGGCACGGCGCTGGCAAAGGACTCAAAGCAAAACGTTGGCAAAGGAGCTGACATGATACGCCTCTCGCTCTCTCTCGGTCTCGCAGTACTGGCTACCGTAACGTCGGCGCAAGCGGCGGAGCTTCCGGCGGAGATCAAGCAGGCTGGCGTGCTAAAACTCACGGTCAACTCCACCTACGCGCCGATGGAATATCGCGATCCCGCCACCAACGAGCTCGTCGGGCTCGACGTCGATCTGGCCAACGAACTTGCCAAGCGGCTTGGCGTCAAGATCGTCTGGAGCGAGACGCCGTTCGCCGAACTGATCCCGGCGCTCCAGACCAGGCGCGCGGACTTCATCATCTCCGGCATTTCCGACCGCGCCTCGCGGCGCGAGACCGCCGATTTCGTCGACTACCTCGCGACCGGCCCGCAGTTCTTCGTGATGGCGGACAATGCGGCCAAGGACGCGACGGATCTCTGCGGCAAGAAGGTCGGCACCACCCGCAGCACCAGCTTCCCGGTCGAGATCGAGAAGTGGAGCAAGCAGAACTGCGAGCCGGTCGGCAAGCCGGCGATTCAGTACGTCCCCGGCGAGAACTCGATCGATGTCCGCAACCAGCTCAAGCAGGGCCGCATCGACGCCGCCGTGCAGGGCAGCGAGACGCTGCCTTACGCGCAGACGCAGGAGCCCGGCAAATATCGCGTCGTCGGCGAGCCCTTTGCCAAAGGCTATCAGGGCATCATGTTCCGCAAGGACGACGCGGCCTTGCGCGAGGTCGTCACGGAGAAGCTCACGGCGATGATCGCCGACGGCGCCTACAAGGCCGTCCTCGACAAATGGGGCCTGGGGGCCAACGCGGTGGCCCAGCCCATGCTGAATGCGGCACCGCAATGAAGCCGGTGCCGGCACTCGCGGAGGGTTTCCCTGATCTGTCGGGGATGCGGATCGCGCGCGAGCCGCACTGGTTTCGCTGGCTCAGCGCGGCCCTGATCGTCCTCGTGCTGGCGGCGATCGTGCGCGCCTTCGCCGGCGGTCAGATCGAGTGGTCCTATGTCAGCCGCTTCCTGACCGCAAAAGTCATCCTCGAAGGCATCGTCAACACCATGGTGATGGCGGTGCTGGCGATGGCGCTCGGCATTGTCCTCGGCGTCGTCGTCGCGGTCATGCGGCTGTCTCCGAATCCGGTGCTGAAGACGGTCGCGGCCGGCTACACCTGGCTGTTCCGCGGTACACCGCTGATCCTGCAGCTGCTGTTGTGGTTCAACCTCGCGCTGGTGTTTCCGACCATCGGCATTCCCGGCCTGTGGTCTGCGCGCGCGGTCGACGTCATGACGCCGTTCCTCGCCGCGCTGCTCGGGCTCGGCATCAACCAGGGCGCCTATACGTCCGAGGTGATGCGCGCCGGCATGCTGTCGGTCGACATCGGGCAATACGAGGCGGCGCAGGCGATCGGCATGGGACGGCTGCGTGCGCTGCGCCGGATCATCCTGCCGCAGGCGATGCGGGTGGTGATCCCGCCGCTCGGCAACGAGTTCATCGGCATGGTGAAGGCGACGTCGCTTGCGAGCGTCATCCAGTATCCGGAACTGCTGCACAACGCCGAAAACATCTACTACGCCAATTCGCGCGTGATCGAGCTGCTGATCGTTGCCGGGCTCTGGTACCTGCTCGTGGTCTCGATCCTGACGCCGCTCCAGATGCTGCTCGAACGCCGTTTTTCCCGCGGCACATTGCGGCTGGCGCGATGACAAAACCTCTCGTCGCGATCCGCTCTGTCAGCAAGAGCTTTGGAGAGTTCCAGGCTCTCAGAAGCGTCTCGCTCGACGTCTGGCCCGGCGAGGTGATGTGCCTGATCGGCGCCTCCGGCTCCGGCAAGACTACGCTGCTCCGCTGCATCAATCAGCTCGCCGCGATTGATGCCGGCGGCATCTGGCTCGACGGCGAGCTGCTTGGCGTACGCGAGCAAAACGGCAAGCTCCATCGTCTCAGCGAGCGGGAGATCGGGCGGCAGCGGCTGAAGACCGGCATGGTGTTCCAGCGGTTCAACCTGTTTCCGCACAAGACCGCGCTGGAGAACATCACCGAAGGTCCGCTCCAGGTGCAGGGGCGCAAATCCGACGAGGTGCGCGCGGAGGCGCTCGAACTGCTCCGGCGCGTCGGATTGTCCGCCAAGGCGGACTGGTATCCCGCGCAGCTCTCCGGCGGCCAGCAGCAGCGCGTGGCGATTGCGCGCGCGCTCGCCATGAAGCCGATGCTGATGCTGTTCGATGAACCGACCAGCGCGCTCGATCCCGAACTCGTCGGCGAGGTGCTCGCGGTCATGAAGGAGCTGGCGAAGAGCGGCATGACCATGATGGTGGTGACGCACGAGCTCGGCTTCGCGCGCGAGGTCGCCGACCGCGTCGTCTACATGGATCAGGGCGCGATCGTCGAGCAGGGGCGCGCCTCGGACGTATTGGGTGCGCCGCGCGAGGAGCGCACCAGGGCATTTCTTTCGGCAGTGATCTGAAATGGGGGCGTGTTGATGAAGAGACTTTGGGTTGCGGCGGCGCTTTTCGGCGCAATGACCGTTTCGGCCTTGTCCATCGAGCTGCCGGCGGAGATCGCCAAGCGCGGCAGCCTCAAGGTGGCGCTGGTGCCGAATTATCCGCCGATGGAATTCCGCGATCCCGCCACCAACGCGCTGTCCGGCTTCGACATCGATCTCGGCGAAGCCATCGGCCGCAAGCTCGGCGTCAAGATCGAATGGCAGGAGACGAGCTTTGCCGAGTTCATGCCGTCGATCTCGACCGGGCGCGTGGACGCCATCCTGTCCGGTTTCACGGACTACGCGAGCCGTCACGACATCGCGTCCTTCGTCGATTATCTCAGGAGCGGCCCGCAGTTCTTCGTGCAGCAGTCGCGTAAGGCGGAGTTCAAGGACGCGGCATCGCTCTGCGGCAAGAAGGTCGGCGCCAGCCGCCGGACCATGTTTCCGGCGCAGATCGCGGCGTGGAGCGAGAAGAATTGCGGCGGCAATCCGATCCAGTTCGTCGGCACCGACGGCTCGGCCGACGCCCGCACCCAGCTCAGGCAGGGCCGTATCGATGCCGCCGCCCAGGGCAACGAGACGCTGCCCTATATCATGGACCTCGAGCCCGGCGCCTATGCGCCCGTGGGCGAGCCCATCGCGCAGCAATTCACCGGCATTGCCCTGCCGGTCAAGGAAAAGGCACTGCAGCAGGCCATTCTCGAAGCGGTCGATGCTCTGATCGCCGACGGCACCTACAAGACCCTGCTTGCCAAGTGGAAACTGAACGACAACGGATTAGAGAAGGCGACCATCAATGCTGGACAGTAAGGCACTCAAGAGCATCCCGCTCGTTCCGGCCAACACCGCCGATCCCGCGCCCGAATATCCCTGGCCGAAGCCGTACACTTCGGCGATGTTCCTGTCCTTCGACGTGGACGCGGAGAGCGCCTGGACCAGCAAGGACGCGGTGCACGCGCAGCGGCTCATCACCATGAGCTATGGCGGCTATGAGGCGCGCGTCGGCACGCCGAAACTGTTGGAGCTGCTCGACCAGCTCGATCTCAAGGCGACCTTCTTCGTCACGGGATGGTCGGTCGATGCGCATCCGGCGATGGCGGAATCCATCCTCAAGGCCGGCCACGAGATCGGCCATCACGGTTATCACCACCTGTTGCCAGATCCCGGCGATCCCTGGATCGAGGAGGAGCTGGAGCGCGGCTTCGAGGCGCTGAAGCGGCGGCTCGGCGTCAGGCCGACCGGCTATCGCGCGCCCTATGGCGAGTTCACCGAGGAGCTGCGCGCAGCACTCGTACGTCACGGCATCGTCTACACGTCCTCGTTCCGCGACGACGTGCGGCCTTACCGCCATCGTCTCGCCGACGGCAAGCCCGGCACGATCGAGCTGCCGGTGACCGCGAGCTATGACGACTGGATGCACGGCCTCTCCGCCCGCTTCAGCCCGCGCTCGATCTTCCCGAAGGAGCATGTGCTCTCGATCTGGAAGGACGAGCTCGACGAAACCAGGGATTGGGGCGCGATGGTGACGACCGTGCTGCATCCGCAATGCAGCGGCCGTCCGATGCGGCTGCGCCTGCTGCGCGAGTTCCTGACCTACGCAAAGTCGTGCCCTGACGTCTGGATCACGACCGGCGAGAGGATCGCGGACAACTTCCTGCGCCACGAAGCCGGTAACCGCTGAGCAGTGCCATGACCCGTCGTCGCATCCTCGTCATCAACCCCAACTCCTCGGCGTCGGTGACGGCGGCGATCGACGACGCGGTCGCGCCGCTGCGCATCGCCGGCGGACCTGACATCGAGGTGGTTGGCCTCGCCGAGGGGCCGCCGGGCATCAGCTCGCAGCGCGATGCCGACAGCGTGGTCATGCCGCTGGTCAATCGCGTCACGCGCGATGATGCGGATGCCTTCGTGCTCGCCTGCTTCAGTGATCCAGGCCTGCATGCGGTGCGCGAGGCGGCAGGCCGCCGTCCGGTGCTTGGCATCGCCGAATGCGGAATCTTTCGCGCGCTGATGCTGGGCGAACGCTTCGGCATCATCGCGCTGTCGCCATCGAGCATCCGCCGCCAGCAGCGCATGGCGCGGGTGATGGGCGTCGATAGCCGTTACGCCGGAAGCTGGTCGGTCGGCGCGAGTGCCGCGGAAACGGCGGGCGCCGATATCCGCGGCCGCTTGATCGAGGCCGGCCGCGCACTGGTCATCCAATGCCGAGCCGATGTCGTGGTGATGGGCTGCGCCGGCATGGCATCGCACCGCGCGGCGATCGCGGAAGCGATCGGTGTGCCCGTGATCGAGCCGGCGCAGCAGGCGGTCGCCGCTGCGATCGGCGCAGTCTTGTTGAACACGTAAGATCCTTCAGGAGCCTTGTCATGCCGATCTCCCGCCGCTCGCTCCTCAAGGCTGCCGCAACAGTGCCGGCGCTTTCACTGCCGGGTATCGTCCGGGCCGAAGCGCAGAGCACCTTGCGCTTCATTCCCGTCATCGACCTTGCCTTCGTCGATCCCATCTATTCGACCGCGCAGGTGTCGCGAAACCATGGCTTCATGGTCTACGACACGCTCTACGGCATGAGCTCGTCGCTGCAGGTCTCGCCGCAGATGCTGTCGGGCCACGCCATCTCTGCTGACTTGCTGCAATGGGACCTCAGCTTGCGCGACGGCCTGTTCTGGCACGATGGCGAACGTGTGCTGGCGCGCGACTGCGTCGCCAGCATCCGCCGCTGGGCCGCGCGCGACGGCTTTGGCGGCGAACTGCTGGAGGCGACCGCCGAGCTTTCGGCCGCCGACGACCGCACCATCCGCTTCCGTCTCAAGCGTCCGTTCCCGCTGCTGCCGCAGGCGCTCGGCAAGGCCGCGATCAATCCCTGCTTCATGATGCCGGAGCGGCTGGCGAGCCAGGACCCGTTCAAGCCGCTGACCGAAGTCATCGGCAGCGGCCCGTTCCGCTATCTCGCCGACGAACGCGTGCAGGGCGCGCGCAACGCCTATGCCAAGTTCGAGCGCTACCAGCCGCGCACCAACGGCAAGCCGGATTGGACGGCGGGTCCGAAGATCGTGCATTACGACCGCGTGGTCTGGACCACGACGCCCGATGCCGGCACCGGCGTCGCCGCGCTCCAGACCGGCGAGCAGGATTGGCAGGAGACCACGCCGCACGATCTGTTGCCGATCATCAAGGCGGCCGGCGACATCGAGACGCGCATCCTCGACCCCAGAGGCTACGCCTGCATGCTGCGCCTCAATCATCTGCAGCCGCCGTTCGACAATCCTGCCGTGCGCCGCGCGCTGCTGGGTGCGATCGACCAATCCGCGTTCATGACGGACGTGGCCGGCACCGATCCGGCCTTCCAGGTCTCGCCGATCGGCTATTTCGCGCCGGATACCCCGATGGCGAGCGATGTCGGCCTCGACGTGTTCCGCGGTCCGCGCAACTACGACAAGGTGAAGGCCGATCTGAAGGCCGCCGGCTACAATGGCGAGAAGATCGTGGTGCTGGTCCCCACCAACTCGCTGGCGCAGAAGCCGCTCGGCGAGATCGCGGTCGACAGCTTGCGCAAGGCTGGCATGAACGTCGAATATGCCGGGCTCGATTTCGCCGTCGTGTTGCAGCGCCAGCTGAAGAAAGACCCGATTGGGCAGGGCGGCTGGAGCGCCGCCGTCGGCAACTGGCAGGGAATCGACTGGCTCAATCCGGCCGGCAACACCAACATTCGCGGCGAGGGCAAGGTCGCCGGCTGGTACGCGAGCGAGAAGATGGGGCCGTTGCGCAGCCAGTGGCTGGCGGCGTCCCAGCTTGCCGAGCAGCAGCGCATCTGCCGCGAGATCCAGGCGGTGGCGTTCGAGGAAATCCCCTATATTCCGATCGGCCTGTACAAGCAGCCGACCGCCTATCGCAAAGCCATCACCGGCATTCTCGACGGCACCGCCGTCTTCTGGAACGTACGCCCCGCATGAGCACCACAGCAATTTTCGGCAGCTATGTGCTGTCACGCAAGGACGGCGCGCAGGATGTGCTGCGCGACCATTGGGTCCTGGTCGAAGGCAAAAAGATTGCGGCAATCACGCGCAGCAAGCCGAGTGCGGATCAAACTTACGACCGCCCCGGCCGCTTCGTGTTGCCCGGTCTCTTGAACCTGCACAATCACTGCTTCTCCGAGGCGGTGGCGCGCAGCCACAGCGAGGACGGCAACGGCCGCAAGAACAACCAGAGCATCGTCTACACGGTGCTCTTGCCGCTGACCAAGCGCGGCGCCGATATCCTGTCGGCGGAAGAGCGCCTCGCGGTCGCCCGGCTCGGCATCCTCCAGCTGCTCAAGGGCGGCGCCACCACGGTGATGGAGCCGTTCCGGAATTCGATTCCGGAGATGTTCGATGCCGCCGAGGAGATGGGCATCCGCTTCTACGGCGCGCCCTATCTGTTCTCGACGTCAGATGCCAAGGCGGGTCCGGACGGTGTGGTGCGCTATTCCGGCGACGACGGCACCGCCGACATGGCGACGTGGGACGCGCTCTACCAGCGCTGGAATAATCGCGGCGACGGCCGCATCTCGCTCGCCATGAGCCCGCACGCGACCGACACCTGCGGCCCCGATCTGCTGAAAGCCTGCGCGGAGCGGGCGCGCGAGCTCGGCGTGCCCATCACGACGCACATGGCGCAGAGCCGCGGCGAGGTCGAGACCATCGGCAAGCGCTATGGCGGCCGCACGCCGGCAGAATATCTGGACTGGCTCGGCCTGCTGGCGCCGGATCTGATGGCCGCACACTGCATGTTCAGCTCGGACGACGATCTCAAGCTGATGGCCGCGCGCGGCATGACCGTGCTGAATTGCCCGCGCGTGTTCGCGCGCGCCGGCGTCACCGCGGCGTTCAGCCGCTTCGCCGAGCATGGCGTGCGCACCGTGGTCGGCACCGACGGCTACAACATGGATCTGCTGGGCGAGCTCAATGCGGCCTCACTGATCTCCAAGGTCACCTCGGCGCGCGCCGATGTCGCCAACTCGCCGGCGCTGATCGAGGCGAACACGGCCGTCGCCGCCGACGTCATCAAACGGCCTGATCTCGGCCGGATCGAGCCGGGCGCGACGGCCGATCTCACCGTCGTCGATCTCACCCATCCGCATCTTCAACCGCTGTTCGATCCGCGCCGCGCCCTGATCGCGCTCGCCAACCGCGCCAACATCGATCAGGTCATGGTCGACGGCCGCATGCTGGTCGATGAGGGATGCTATCTCGGCGCCGACGAGGCGGCGATCACCGCGGCGGGCAGTGCGGCGATCGGCAAGATCTGGGACCTGCCGGAGGCGCAGGCCGCGTTCAACGGCTGAGCGTTGCGTCGTCCTCGAATTCCACCAGCGCTTTGCGCATGGTCTCGACCAGATCGAGCGCCACGGGCGAGGGGCTGCGCTGTGCCGGAAAGACCGCGGAGAATTCGAAATCGATGCGCGGCAGGAAGCGGCGCACGACGACGCCGCGAGTGGAAAATTCCTGCGCGGTGAAGGGATCGCAGATCGCGACGCCAAGCCCTGATGACACCATGCCGCACATGATCTCCGACAGCGTGGTCTCGACCCTGAGCACGCGGCGCACGTCGTGGCGATGGAAGACCTGGTCGACGAGATGCCGGCTCGACGATCCCGCCGACAGCGAGATGAACGTCTCGCCCTCGAAATCGCGCGGCTCCAGCACCTCCTTCTCCGCGAGGCGATGGCCGGTCGGCAGCACCGCGACGCGCGCCAATGCCGGCAGCCGCTGGCTCGGCAGGCCGGAATGGGCGATCGGCACCTCGGCAAAGCCGATGTCGCATTGATTGTTGAGCACCCAATCAACCACGATCGGCGAGATCACGCCGAAGAAGGCGAGGTTGAGGTTGGGCCGTTCTTTCAGGAAATGTCCGGCGAGCCGCGGCAGATAGCCGTTCGACAGCGCCGGCAGTGCCGCGATCCGCAGCGAGCCGGTGCGGCGGCCACGGATTTCCTCGGCGGCCGCCGTGATGCGCTCGAGCCCGACGAAGGAGCGCTCCACTTCGGTATAGAGCGCCATCGCCGCGGCGGTCGGCACCAGCCCGGTACCGCGCCGCTCGAACAGCTCCATTTTCAGCAGCGCCTGGAGGTCGCGGAGCAGCCGGCTCACGGCCGGCTGCGTCACGGTCATCAGCGCTGCTGCCTCAGTCACGCTGCCGGTCAGCATCGTCGCGCGGAAGGCCTCCACCTGCCGCGAATTGATCCGCGCCATCCCAATTTCCATCCATAACATTTAGGCATGCAGAGGGTGCCATTATTCATTGGACGATGGAAGCCAGGGTTTGCGATCTTTTTCATCAGGACTGGAGACAGCCCGCTTTTTCGGCAGATTGGAGGGGTTCAAACCTCCGAATCGCGCCAAAACCTGGCGAACAGGGGCCGGAGCCCTGTCCGGCGAGGATTGGCGCGGAAGGAAATGCGGAAGGCGCCTCAGTCAGAGATTTTTCGGCACGTCACCTCATCCCGGTATTGGAGATCGGTCCATATGAAGACTCTCAGCCTTCTGACCGCGGTCAGCATCGCAGCGCTCATCGCCGTCCCGTCAGCCGCCTCGGCCCAGCAGAAAACGCTCTATGTCGCCGGTTACGGTGGCTCGTTCGAGAAAACGATCCGCGACGAGGTGATCCCGGCCTTCGAGAAGGAGAACGGGGTCAAGGTCGAGTACGTCGCCGGCAACTCCACCGACACGCTGGCCAAGCTCCAGGCGCAGAAGGGCAATCAGCAGATCGACGTCGCCATCGTCGACGACGGCCCGATGTACCAGGCGATTCAGCTCGGCTTCTGCGGCAAGCTCGACGGTCTGCCGGCCGATCTCTACGACACTGCGCGCTTCAAGGACGATCGCGCCGTTGCGATCGGCATCGTCGCGACCGGCCTGATGTACAACACCAAGGTGTTCGCCGAGAAAGGCTGGGCGCCGCCGACCTCCTGGAACGATTTGAAAGACACGAAATACGCCAAGCAGCTCGTGATCCCGCCGATCAACAACACCTACGGCCTCGAAGCGCTGGTGATGCTGTCGAAGATGAACGGCGGCGGCGAGACCAACGTCGATTCCGGCTTCAAGATCTTCAAGGAGCAGATCAATCCGAACGTGCTCGCCTACGAACCGTCGCCGGGCAAGATGACCGAGCTGTTCCAGTCCGGCCAGGCCGTGATCGCGGTGTGGGGCACCGGCCGCGTGCAGAGCTTCGCCAACACCGGCTTCCCCGTCGACTTCGTCTATCCGAAGGAAGGCGCGGCGACGCTGCTGACGACGGCATGTCCGATCACCAAGCCGAATGCCTCGCCGCTGGCCTCCAACTTCGTCAAGATGCTGCTCGACCCGAAAATCCAGCTCGTGATGCTGAAAGATTACGGCTACGGCCCGGTGTTGAAATCACTGGTGGTCCCGCCGGAGCTCGGCAAGATGGCGCCGATCGGCGAGCGCGCGGCAAAGCTCTACAATCCGGACTGGACAGTCATCAACGAGAAGCGCGAGGAGTGGACCAAGCGCTGGAATCGCGAGGTCGAGCGTTGATCTGATCGTTCGTAGCGGAGACAGCGCATGGCCTATCTCGAGCTCGATCGGGTCGCAAAGCAGTTCGGCGCGCAGACTGTGGTCGACGACTTCAGTCTGTCGGTGGGGAAGGGGGAGTTCATCTCCTTCCTCGGCCCGTCCGGCTGCGGCAAAACCACGACCTTGCAGATGATCGCGGGCTTCCTCGATCCCACACGCGGCGCGATCCGCCTCGAGGGCAAGGACCTGACCGCGATCCATCCCGCGAAGCGTGGGCTCGGCATCGTGTTCCAGAGCTACGCGCTGTTTCCGCACATGACGGCGGCGGAGAACGTCGCGTTCGGCCTCGAGATGCGCAACGTGCCGCGCGCCGAAAGAGCCGAGCGCGTCCGCGCCGCGCTCGCGATGGTCGGGCTCGCCGGTTACGAGGACCGCCATCCGCGCCGCATGTCCGGCGGTCAGCAGCAGCGCGTGGCGCTGGCGCGCGCGCTGGTGATCAAGCCGAGCGTGCTCTTGCTCGACGAGCCGCTGTCCAATCTCGACGCCAAGCTGCGCGAGGAGATGCAGATCGAGCTGCGCCAGATCCAGCGCACCATCGGCACCACGACGATCCTGGTCACCCACGACCAGAACGAGGCGATGTCGCTGTCCGACCGCATCGTGGTGATGAGCCAGGGCCGCATCGAGCAGATCGGCTCGCCGCAGGAGACCTATGAGAAGCCGGCCTCGGCCTTCGTCTCGCAATTCCTCGGCAAGACCAACGACTTTGCGGCGACGATTGATCGGACCGCGACGCTGGTGCGGCTGGTGGCTGGCTCCTGGAGCGCGCCGGCGCCGGCCGGGCTCAGCGGCCCTGTCACTGTCAGTATTCGCCCTGAACGGATCGGCTTTGGCGATACGGGGCTCAGCGCAAAGATCGTCACGCGCATCTTCCAGGGCAATCACTGGCTGTTCCAGTGCGACAGCGAATGCGGGCCCGCGATCGTGATCCGCCAGAATGACGGGACGGCGCCGCCGGCTGAGGGCGAGGCGGTTCGCCTCGCCTGGCGGCCCGAGGACATGAGCGTGCGCGCGAGGGCAGGCGCATGAGCACGGTCGCCGAGGAGCGCGGTGCGCGTGCGCCGTGGGCGCTGACCGCGCCCGCCTTGATGCTGTTCGTCGGCGTGCTGCTGATTCCGCTGGCGATGACGGTGATGTTGTCGTTCCACGACTGGGGTCAGTACAAGGGCATCGAGCCGGTCTTCATCCTGAAGAACTGGCACGAGATCGCGACCGATCCCTATTACGCAGAAATGTTCTGGCGGACGTTTCGCATCGCGATCCTGACAACGCTGCTCACCGCTTTGCTCGGCGCACCCGAAGCCTACATCCTCAACCGCATGAGCGGCCGCTGGAAGAGCTTTTTCCTGCTGATCATCCTCGGGCCGCTCTTGATCTCCGTGGTGGCGCGGACGCTTGGTTGGGCGCTGCTGTTCGGCGGCAACAACGGCCTCGTCAACAAGCTCCTGTTGTCGCTCGGAGTGATCCGCTCGCCCATTCCCTTCATGTTCACCGAGACAGGGATGGTGGTTGCACTTGCCCATGTGATGATGCCGTTCATGGTGCTGTCGGTGTGGGCCGCGCTCCAGCGGCTCAATCCGCAGATCGAGAACGCCGCGATGTCGCTCGGTGCGGGGCCCGTGACCATCATCCGGCGCATCATCATGCCGCAGATCATGCCGGGCGTGCTGTCGGGCGCGATCATCGTGTTCTCGCTCTCGGCCAGTGCCTTCGCGACGCCCGCGATCATCGGCGGCCGCCGGCTCAAGGTCGCGGCGACGCTGGCCTATGACGAATTCCTCAACACGCTGAACTGGCCGCTCGGTGCCGCGGTCGCCACGCTGCTGCTGGTCGCGCTGGTGCTGATCGTCGTCGGCAGCAACGCGCTGATCGAGCGCCGCTACGCGGAGGTGTTCCGATGAGCCGGAACGGCCCGCTCGCGCTGATCTTCCACACCATCTTCGTCATCGTCATGGTCGCGCCGATCCTGGTGGTCTGCCTCGTTGCCTTCACGCCCGAAGGCTTCCTGTCGCTGCCGACCAACGGCTTTTCGCTGCGCTGGTTCAGGGCGATCGCCAACTACCCCGAGTTCATCCATGCCTTCTGGGTCAGCCTCGGGCTCGGTGCGCTCTCATCCCTCGTGGCGCTACTGTTCGCGGTGCCGGCAGCGCTCGCGATCGCGCGTTATCGCTTCCGCGGCCGCGATGCGCTCGCGGCGCTGTTCCTGTCGCCGCTGATGATCCCGCATGTCGTGCTCGGCATCGCCTTCCTGCGCTTCTTCACCTCGGCCGGCCTCGGCGGCAGCTTTGCCGCGCTGATCATCGCGCATGTCATCATCGTGTTTCCGTTCGCGCTGCGGCTGACGCTGGCGGCGGCGACCGGCATGGACCTCTCGGTCGAGATGGCGGCAGTCTCGCTCGGCGCCAACGGCTGGACGCTGTTTCGTCGCGTGACGCTGCCACTGATCCTGCCCGGCGTCATCAGCGGCTGGGCGCTCGCCTTCATCCAGTCCTTCGACGATCTCACCATGACCGTCTTCCTTGCGGCACCCGGCACCGAGACGTTGCCGGTGCGCATGTTCCTTTATATCCAGGACAACATCGATCCGCTGGTGACGTCGGTCTCGGCCTGCGTGATCGCGATCACCATGACCGCCCTCATTCTGCTCGACCGCTTCTACGGGCTCGACCGTGTGCTCGCCGGCAAGGGCGATACGGGACGATAGGAGAACTCATGTCTAAAGCGTTTTCGAGCGAAGTGGACGCCGGTTCGCGTGAGGAAAACGCGTCAAAACAAAAGTCGGAGTATGACGTCGCCGTTGTCGGCGGCGGATTGCTCGGCTCCGCGATTGCCTGGGGCCTCGGCCGGCTCGGCAAGAGCGTGGCCGTGCTCGACGAAGGCGACATCACCAAGCGCGCCTCGCGTGCGAATTTTGCGCTGGTCTGGGTTCAGAGCAAGGGTCTGGGCATGCCCGCCTATACCGTCTGGACCGTGCGGGCGTCGGAAGCCTGGGGCCGGCTCGCCTCGGAGCTGAAGCAGCAGACCGGGCTGGACGTCTCGCTCCAGCAGAATGGCGGCTTTCATCTCACGCTCGGCGACGACGAATTCGGCCAGCGCGCCGAGCTGGTCAAGCGCATGCACAACCAGACCGGTGCTGCCGATTACAAGATGGAGATGCTCTCCGCATCCGAGGTGAAGAAGTCGCTGCCGCTGATCGGGCCGGAAGTGTCCGGCGGCAGCTATTGCCCGCTCGACGGCCACGTCAATTCGCTGCGGACCTTCCGCGCCTTCCACACCGGCTTCAGGGCATTCGGCATCGACTATTTCCCGGAGCGCCCGGTCTCGGCGATCAGCAAGAGCGGTGGCGAATTCCGCCTGACCACGCCGAGGGGCGAATTGCGCGCCGCCAAGATCGTGCTCGCGGCCGGCAATGCCAACCAGACGCTGGCGCCGATGGTCGGCCTCCACGCGCCGATGGGTCCGACTCGCGGCCAGATCGTGGTGACCGAGCGCACCATGCCGTTCCTGCCGCATCCGCTGACCACGATCCGCCAGACCGACGAGGGCACCGTGATGATCGGCGACAGCAAGGAGGACGAGCTAGACGATCGCGCCCTGAAGCATTCGGTCAGCGCCGTGATGGCCGATCGCGCGCAAAGGATGTTTCCGCATCTGTCGCGGCTCAACGTGGTCAGGAGCTGGGCCGGCATTCGCGTGATGCCGCAGGACGGCTTTCCGATCTACGACCAGTCGGAGACGCATCCCGGCGCCTTTGTCGCCTGCTGCCATTCCGGCGTGACGCTCGCCTCCAACCACGCTTTCGAGATCGCGCGCATGGTCGCAGCTGGCGCGCTCGAGCCGGAGCTGGTCGGCGCGTTCTCGGCCAGCCGTTTCGGCGCTGCCGGTGCTGCGAACAACAGCGGCTATTAGAGATAGCTAAAGGAGCCAAGAGGCATCCCATGTTTAGACGATCCGAACAGGACAAGCGACCGCAGGTCCAGATCTTCGTGGATGGCACGGCCATCGCGGCGCGCCAGGGCGACACCGTCTCCGCCGCACTGCTGGCCTCCGGCCGCGACGCGCGCCGTTCCACCGCAGTGAGCGGCGCGCCGCGTCTGCCTTATTGCATGATGGGCGTGTGCTTCGACTGCCTCGTCACCATCGACGGCGTCGGGAACCGCCAGGGCTGCCTCGTGCCCGTCGCCGAGGGCATGCAAATCGAGATTCAGAAGGGCAAGCGGGAGATCGGAAAATGACTGTGGCTCCCAAGCGCGAAGCCTATGACGTCGTGGTGATCGGCGCCGGGCCCGCAGGTCTCGCGGCCGCCGCGACCTCCGCCGAAGCCGGCCTGTCGACGCTGCTGCTCGACGAGAACATCGGCCCCGGCGGCCAGGTGTTTCGCGCCATCTCGTCCACGCCCGTGACCGACCGCAACCAGCTCGGCGCCGACTATTGGGTCGGTGCCGATCTCGTTCAGTCGCTGCGCGCGAGCAATGCCGAGGTCATCCATCGTGCGACAGTCTGGAGCCTCGATCGCAATCTCGAGATCGCTGTCTCCATCGGCGGCGCCTCGGCTTTCGTCAAGGCAAAGCGCGTGATCCTCGCGACCGGTGCGCTGGAGCGGCCGTTCCCGATTCCCGGCTGGACGCTGCCGGGCGTGATGACCGCGGGCGCGGCGCAGACCATGCTGAAATCATCGGCGCTGGTGCCTGACGGACGCACGGTGATCGCGGGGCAGGGGCCTCTGCTCTGGCTGCTCGCCGCGCAGATCTTGCGGCTGGGCGGCCGCATCGATCGCATCCTCGACACCACCGAGCGTGGCAATTACTTCGCCGCGTTGCCGCACGCCTTCGCCTTCTTGACCTCGCCCTATTTCACCAAGGGCCTGTCGATGATGCGCGAGGTGAAGGCGAAGGTGCAGGTTGTCTCGGGTGTGACCGAGCTCTCGGCATCCGGTGATGGCCAGCTCGCGAATGTGAGCTATGTCGCCGGCGGCAAGCGCGAGACCATTCCTGCTGATCTTCTGTTGCTGCATCAGGGCGTCGTACCCAACATCAATCTGGCGATGTCGGCCGGAATCGAGCATCGCTGGGATGATCTGCAATTGTGCTGGTCGCCAGTGTTAGACGCGAGCGGCAATTCGTCTGTCGCTGGCATCGCGATCGCCGGTGACGGGGCCGGCATCGGTGGTGCCAATGCGGCGGTGGTCCGTGGCCGCATCGCGGCGCGCGCGGCGCTGGAGGCATTGGCGCCTGCGGTTGCGACAAAACTTGCGCCGATGGCGACGCTCCGTGCCGATCTCGCCAAGGCCGAGCGCGGCCGCGTCTTCCTCGACACGCTGTTCCGCCCGGCGCGGCAGTTCCGCATTCCCACGGGCGACACCATCGTGTGCCGCTGCGAGGAGGTGACCGCGAAGGACATTCTCGATGCCGTTGCCATCGGCGCGACTGGCCCGAACCAGCTCAAGGCCTATCGCCGCACCGGCATGGGTCCGTGCCAGGGCCGGCTCTGCGGCCTCACCGTGACCGAGTTGATGGCGCAGGCGCGAGGCAAGACGGCGCAGGAGATCGGCTATTACCGGCTGCGCGCGCCGGTCAAGCCGATCACGCTCGCCGAGCTCGCCGCCGTCCCGAAGAGCGAGGCCGACGTCAAGGCGGTGGTGCGCGGATGACCCAAAACGTGGATGCGATCGTCGTCGGCGGCGGCATCCACGGATGCTCGACCGCGCTGCATCTGTGCCTCGCCGGCATGAAGCCGGTGCTGATCGAGAAAGACTATGCCGGCCGCCACGCTTCCGGCGTCAATGCCGGCGGCGTCCGCCAACTCGCGCGGCACGTGCCCGAAATCCCGCTCTCGATCCGTTCGATGGGGATCTGGGAGAAGATCACCGATCTCCTCGACGACGATTGCAGCTTTGAGAGTTACGGTCAGGTTCTCGTCGCGGAGAACGAGGAGGAGCTCGCGGTCTGCCGCGCGCGTGTCGCTGAGCTGAACGAGCTCGGCTTCACCCATGAAGAGCTGATCGACGGGACTGAATTGCGGCGGCTGGTGCCGGCGGTGGCTGAAACTTGCCCCGGCGGGGTCGTCTCGCGTCGCGATGGGGCCGCCAATCCGGCGCAGACGACGACAGCGTTCCGGCGCAAGGCCGAGCAGCTCGGCGCGACCGTGCGCGAGGGCGTGGCTGCCAGCAACATCCGTCAGAGCGGCGGCCTCTGGCACGTCGATGTCGGCACCGAGACTTATGCCGCGCCGGTGCTCGTCAATGCCGCCGGCGCCTGGGCCGGGAACATCGCCGCCGCGCTCGGCGAGCCCGTTCCGGTCGAGACCGTGGCGCCGATGCTGATGATCACCTCGCGCGTGCCGCACTTCATCGACCCCGTCGTGATCCTGCGCGGGCGCAAACTCTCCTTCAAGCAATTCTCCAACGGCACCGTGCTGATCGGCGGCGGCCATCTGGCGACGCCCTATCAGGATCGCAACGAGACCGTGCTGGACTGGAAGAGCCTCGCGATCAGCGCGCGCACCGTGTTCGAGCTGTTCCCGGTGATGCGCAGCGCGACGATCGTCCGCGCCTGGGCCGGCATCGAGGCGAAGATGAAGGACGATATCCCTGTGTTCGGACCGAGCAGCCGCCACAAGGGCCTCTATCACCAGTTCGGCTTCTCGCTGCACGGCTTCCAGCTCGGCCCCGGCGCCGGCGCCGTGATGGCCGAGCTGATCGTCAACGGCGGCACCCAGACCCGAATCGGCGATCTCGGCATCGACCGTTTCCATCCTTCCACGCTCTAAAAAGAGGACATCATGAGCATCACCCGCAGCATCCGCACGCCCATCATGCATCGCGCCGTCGAGGCCAACGGCTTCGTCTTCATCGGCGGCACCATCGCCGACGACACCTCGGTCTCGATGGGCGATCAGACCCGCAACATCCTCGGCAAGATCGCCGGCTATCTGAAGGAAGCCGGCACCGACAAGTCGCGCGTCGTCAGCACCTCGATCTTCGTCACGGATCTTTCCAAGAAGAAGGAGATGGACGCGGTCTGGACCGAGTTCTTCGGCGACAACCTGCCGACGCGCGCCACCGTCGGCGTCGCCGATCTCGGCGGTGGCGCGCTGATCGAGGTGGTGGTCACCGCGCTCAAGGGCTGATGGCGCTCTTGCCTCTTCTCTCGGCTCTTCCCTCGGACCCCCTCACGGATCCGTGATCGAAACATGACGAAGATATAATGTTCGGAGCCGGCTGCGTCACTTTGACGCGCGGCCGGTTCCGTTTATCAGTGGGGCATCTGGCGGAAATGCCCATGTCCTCGCAGACCAACAATAACAAGCTGACGATCAAATTTCGCTGCCCAGGAGAGCTGGAGGGACTGCTGCCGCAGCCAACCCCGGCAAATCTTGGCGTTCCCGACTGGCTCAAGTCGATGCCAACGACGGCCTTCAGTGCCCTCAATCAGCAGGACGACGAGACGATCAAGCGCTGTCCGCCATTCATCGATGCGATGACATGCGGTTTTCTGATTCCGCTGATCTGCGATCTCCGGGTCGAAGACGGCGAGGTTAGCTGGGACAACGATATCCCGCCGGGCGGCGAGATCGATTTTCCGCGCTCCCCGATCAGCTTTCACGATCAGGGGCAGCTGACGGGCTCGCCGCTGTTCGAAGACGATCGCTTCGTCATCAAGTTTCACAATCTCTGGACCATCGAAGCACCGGAGGGCTACGCGTTGTTCTTCACGCATCCGGTCAATCGCTTCGATCTGCCCTTCACGACGCTGAGCGGTCTCGTCGATTGCGATCGCTATCGCGACAGCTGGATTCACTTTCCGGCCCACTGGCACAACACCAGCTTTCGCGGCGTGCTGCCCAAGGGCACGCCGATTGCGCAGTGCATTCCGGTCAAGCGCGAGGACTGGAGCAGGCAAACCTCCGCCTTTACGGAAGACGAGGCGCAGAAAGTTCACGCCCTGCGCGCCGCGCTGAAGCGCGAGCCGGGTCTGTACCGGCGGAAATTCAGGGCGTAGCCCGCTCGGGCCTGGCTCCGAGGAATTTCGCCGCGGCGCTCGGGCGGAAGAAGAAGCGGCCGTGCGACGAGGCGGCGAGTGTGAGGGCGGCGCGGCTGAGCATCTGCGGCCGTCCGCCATACACGGACCGCAGCGCCGCCTCGCCGCCGTCGCGTTCGCCCATCTCCATCAGGCAGATCGCGAGATTGGCGCGGGAGAGAGCGTCGTCCGGGCGAAGCCCGAGCGCGTGACGGTAGGTGTCGGCGGCCTCCGCATAGGCGCCGTCGAGAAGCTCGGCCCAGGCAAGTTCGGTCAGAATATCGGTGCGTCCCGGCGCGATCGCGCGCGCCGCGGTCAGCACGGTACGCGCTTTGGCGCGATTGTTATTCCGGACATGCATGCGGCCAAGGTCGAGTTGCAGATCGACGCTGGCCGGGGCGAGCGCGAGGGCTTGCTCTATCATCCCGACCGCCTCGCCAACCTCGCCGGCGTTCGCAAGCTGGCCCGCCAGCTCCTGGAACGCGGGCAGATAGGGCGGACGGCGCGCTGCGGTTCGCCGCAGTTGCGCCAGTCCATCGCTTCTGCGCCGCGCGGCACACAGCACATGGCCGAGCAGCGTCTCGATTTCGGGATCGCCATTGCGCTTCGCGGCTTTCTCCAGCGGCGCAATCGCCTCCTCCGCACGCTCCTGGCCGAGCAGGGCGTGGGCGAGGATCAGCACGGCATTCCGGTCGGAGCGATTTGATTTCAGGGCTTCGGTCGCAAGCTGCCTTGCAATGTCGAACTGCTTTGCACGTAGCGCCAGAAAGGCTTGCTGAAGCAGTTGGGCGAGGGGGCTATTCGGCTTGCCGCTCAAGAGATGGCCTCTTGGTTGAGACACGTTGTTTTTTGCCCCTTACCGCATGCCCCATGCAGCGTCCATCAACAGCTTCGTGATGCTTTGCTGATTGGCCCGGACGCGTCGCACAGAATGCGCCTTGATCTCGGCGCCCGGCGGGATTATCAGCGAGACATCAATCAGGAGTTTCGCATCCATGGATTCTACCCCGACCGCAACGCCCATCCGCCTTGCTCACGGGGAATTCCATGCCTGCATCGATCATTCTGTCGAACCTCTCGCTGTCCACGCTTGACGGCCGTCCTCTCCTTTCCGACCTCAACCTGACATTCGCGTCCGAGCGGACCGGTCTCGTCGGCCGCAACGGCGTCGGGAAAACGACGCTGCTTGCGTCGATGTCTGGGGACCATGGTCCCCAGTCCGGCCGCGTCCTCGTCAATGGCACCATCGGCGTGCTGCGCCAGGATGTGCAGTCGCCTGTGGGCGCGACCGTGGCCGACCTGTTCGGTGCGCGGCACGCCCTCGAGCTGCTGCGCAGTGCCGAACGTGGCGATGCCTCGGCTGACGATGTCGCCGCGATCGACTGGACGCTCGAAACGCGGTTGGAGGCTGCGCTGGCGCGCCTCGGCTTCGATGCGTCTCCCGATACGGAGCTATCGTGCCTTTCCGGCGGCCAGATCACACGCGTTCGTCTCGCCGCACTGGTCTTCGCCGAGCCGGACTTTCTGCTGCTGGACGAGCCTACCAATAATCTCGACCGGGATGGGCGCAAGGCGGTGACTGATCTCCTTGCCGCCTGGCGCGGCGGCGCGATTGTCGTCAGCCATGACCGGGGCCTGCTCGACACGATGGATGCGATCGTCGAGCTGACATCGCTCGGCGCCACGCGATACGGCGGCAACTGGACCAGCTACCGCGCGCAGAAAGCAGTGGAGCTTGCGGCTGTGAGGCACGACCTCGCGCATGCCGAGAGGCGCCTGTCCGAGATCGACGGCAAGGCGCAGGAGGCCGCTGAGAGGAAAGCGCGCAAGGACAGCGGCGGCAGGAAGAAGCGTGCCAAGGGTGACATGCCGCGAATCCTGGCCGGCGCGCGCAAGGACCGTAGCGAAGACACCGGCGGCAAGACCGCACAGATCGCCGAGCGGCGGCGCGGGGAGGCACTCGAAGCCGTCGACACCGCGCGCCAGCGGATCGAGATCCTTCAACCGCTGTCGGTGAAACTGCCGGCGACGAAGCTGCCGGCGGGCAGGGAGGTGCTTTGGCTTGACGAGGTCAGCGCCGGCTATCAGCCGGAGCAGCCGGTCCTGCGCGATCTCTCGCTCACGCTCGTCGGTCCGGAGCGCGTCGCGCTGGTCGGGCCTAACGGTTCAGGCAAGACGACGCTGCTGAAGCTGATTGCCGGCGAGTTGCGCCCGTTCGCGGGCACCGTGCGGGTCAGGCCGGACTTCGCGCTGTTCGACCAGAAGGTCAGCCTGCTCGACCCTGAGATCTCGATCCTGGAAAACTTCCGGCGTCTCAATCCGAAGGCGGGGGCGAACGAGTGCCATGCCGCGCTCGCGCGCTTCATGTTTCGCGCCGATGCGGCCCTGCAGATCGTCGGGAGCCTGAGTGGCGGGCAGCTGTTTCGTGCGGGCCTCGCCTGCGTTCTGGGCGGGTCGACGCCGCCGTCCCTGCTCATCCTGGACGAGCCGACCAACCATCTCGACATCGACTCCATCGAAGCGATCGAGGCAGGCTTGAGGGCCTATGACGGGGCGCTGCTCGTGGTCAGTCACGACGAGGCGTTCCTGCAGGCGATCGATGTCACGCGCAGGGTCGAGCTGGTCGCCAACTCGGCTCTCTAAGGCTCGTTGTTCGACAACAAATACCCGACGCCTTGCCCCCAGCGCGTCGGGTGGAAAGATAGACTATCAATCGGTGATCCCAACGCCATTGTTGTGACGCGTGCCTCGCCAATTCTCCAGTCCGGGAGACTACCGGCTGCATGGCGCGGCCTACGAGGCCGCGCTGCCGCCCGGTTCCAGCGCCTCGCCCATCTCCAGCGGATGAGCCATGGTCTCGTGCAGCGCCTCGCGATCGAGCTCGCCTTCGGAGATGCTGATGACGACGCAAGCGACGCCGTTGCCGATCAGGTTCGTGAGCGCGCGGCATTCGCTCATGAACTTGTCGATCCCGACCAGGATCGCGATCGACTGGATCGGGATGTCGGGCACGATCGAGAGCGTCGCGGCGAGCGTGATGAAGCCGGCGCCGGTCACGCCCGAGGCGCCCTTCGAGGTGATCATGGCGATCCCCAAAATGCCGAGCTCCTGCCAGATCGTCAGATGGGTGTTGGTCGCCTGCGCTAGGAACAGCGTCGCGAGCGTCATGTAGATGTTGGTGCCGTCGAGGTTGAAGCTGTAGCCGGTCGGAATGACGAGGCCGACCACCGAGCGCGAGGCGCCGAGGTGTTCCATCTTCTGGATCATCTGCGGCAGCACCGTTTCCGAGGAGGAGGTGCCGAGCACGATCAGGAGTTCGTCCTTGATATAGGCGATGAAGCGCAGGATCGAGAAGCCGGAGAGCCGCGCGATCGAGCCCAGCACGATCAACACGAACAGGATGCTGGTGAGATAGAACGTGCCGATCAGGGCGGCGAGGTTGAGCAGCGAGCCGAGCCCGTAGGCGCCGACGGTGAAGGCCATCGCGCCGAACGCGCCGATCGGCGCCACGCGCACGATGATACGGATGATGCCGAAGAACATTTTCGCGGCCTTGTCGATCGCGTCCGCGATCGGCTCGCCGGCCTTGCCGAGGAAGGCGATGGCGAAACCCGACAGGATCGAGATCAGCAGCACCTGAAGCAGGTCGCCGCGTGCGATCGCGCCCACATAGCTGTCGGGGATGATCGCCATCAGATGGGCGACGATGCCCTCTTCCTTGGCCTTGGTGACGTAGGTCGCGACCGACTTCGGATCGATCGTGGCGGGATCGATGTTGAAGCCGTGCCCGGGCTGGAGAATCTCGCCGACGAGGAGGCCGATGGCGAGCGCGACGGTCGAGACCGTCTCGAAATAGATCAGCGACTTCAGCCCCACCCGGCCGACGCGCTTGAGGTCGCCCATCGAGGAAATGCCGTGCACCACGGTGCAGAAGATCACCGGCGCGATCATCATCTTGATCAGCGCGATGAAGCCGTCGCCGAGCGGCTTCAGCTCCTTGCCGAGATCGGGATAGAAATAGCCGATGAGCACCCCGAGCGCGATCGCGATCAGCACCTGGATGTAGAGGATCTTGTACCAGGGTTGATGCCGGCGATGGATGGCTGGCTGGATCGCGACTTGTGTCATAGTGTGTGCCCCGGAGCGCATTGATTTTTGATTCTGCAAGATCTGGATTTTGCAAGCTTTGAATCTTGCATGACTCGCATCATGTGATGGTCGCCGCAGAAGCGACAATCACATTTTTGTCGGATCGCACGAAGATCGGTCGCTGCACCGCAACGGGGGGAATATGACAACCACGATGGGCTCGGACGAGCAGCCGCAGAGTTATTTTCCACGCTGGAAATTCAAGGCCTCGGGCGTGATCATGCCGGAGGAGCGGCTGTCATGGGGCCAGACTGTCGTCTCCGGTCTCCAGCATTGCGTCGCAATGTCGGGCTCAACGATCATCGCGCCGCTGCTGATGGGGTTCGATCCCAATGTTGCGGTCCTGTTCTCCGGCATCGGCACGCTGATCTTCTTCGTCATCGTCGCCGGGCGCGTGCCGAGCTATCTCGGCTCGAGCTTCGCGTTCATCGCCGTCGTCATCGCCGCCACCGGCTATGCCGGGCAGGGGCCGAATCCAAATCTCTCCGTCGCGCTCGGCGGCATCGTTGGCGCCGGCGTGCTCTACGGCGTGATCGCGCTGATCGTGATGTGGTCGGGCGTTGGCTGGGTCGAGCGCCTGATGCCGCCGGCCGTCACCGGCGCCGTGGTCGCCGCGATCGGCCTCAATCTCGCGCCCGTGGCGGTCAAGGCGGTGAGCGCAGGCGCGTTCGACACCTGGATCGGGCTCGCGACGGTGCTGATCATCGGCGTGGTGGCCGTTGCCGCTCCAGGCCTGTGGCGCCGCCTGCCGATCATCCTCGGTGCGATCGGCGGATATCTGCTGTACCTGCTGTTCGCGAACGGCCTCGGCTTCGGCAAGCCGATCGACTTCGCGCAACTCGCGGCCGCGCCGTGGCTGGGCATGCCAAGTTTCACCACGCCAACCTTCCAGGCTGATGCAATCTTTCTGATCGCGCCGGTTGCGGTCATCCTCGTCGCCGAGAACCTCGGTCACATCAAGGCCGTCGGCGCCATGACGGGCCGGAGCCTCGATGCCTATCTCGGCCGCGCGCTGTTCGCCGACAGCCTCGCGACCATCGTGGCGGCCTGCGGCGGCGGCACCGGCGTCACCACCTATGCCGAGAACATCGGCGTCATGGCGGCGACGAAGGTCTATTCGACGCTGTTGTTTGCATTCGCGGCCACGGTCTCGATCCTGCTCGGCTTCTCGCCGAAATTCGGTGCACTGATCCTGTCGATTCCGGGGCCCGTCATCGGCGGCCTCTCGATCGTGCTGTTTGGATTGATCGCCGCGATGGCCGGACGGATCTGGGTCGAGAACAAGGTCGACTTCGCAAATCCTGCGAACCTGATCACCGTCGCTGTGGCGCTGACCGCGGGCGCCGGTGATCTCACGCTCAAATTCGGCGCGTTCACGATCGGCGGGATCGGCACGGCGACCTTCGGCGCCATCATTCTCTACCAAATCCTGACCTCGCCGCTCGCGCGCCGCGCCGCGTGAATCCCTGCGATGCGCCAGCGGGATGGAACAAAACGCCGGTTCCGTCCATGATGAAGCATCCCCGGAGAAAGCTCATGCCGCAGACCGATCGCTCGACCCCGTTTTCCTCCCGCCTCGTCGGCCAATACGCGCTGGTGACCGGCGCCTCGCAAGGCATCGGCCGCGCCGTCGCCATCCGGCTCGCGCAGGAGGGCGCGACCGTCGCCATCAATTATGTCGATCACCCCGAGAGGGCCGAGGAAACACTTGTGCTTGCAAGGACGGGATCGGCTGACCGTGGTCACGGCAAGCTCGACCATGTCGTCGTCAAGGCCGATGTCAGCAATGAGCAGGAGGTCGCCGCGATGTTCGAGACGGTGCTTTCGCGCTGGAAGTGGCTCGACTGCCTCGTCAACAATGCCGGCTTCCAGCGGGAGTCGCCGAGCGAGGCGCTCGAGATCGAGACCTACCGCCGCATCATCGACGTCAATCTCAACGGCGCCGTGCTCTGCGCGCAGAAGGCACTCGCCCATTTCGTCGCGCGCGGCGGTGGCGGCAGCATTATCAACTGCTCCAGCGTCCACCAGATCATTCCGAAGCCCGGCTATCTCGCTTATTCGATCAGCAAGGGCGGCATCGCCAATCTGACGCGCACGCTGGCGCTGGAATTCGCCGGCCGCGGCATTCGGGTCAATGCGGTAGGCCCCGGCGCGATCGACACGCCGATCAACGCGGCCTGGACGGGTGATCCCGCCAAGCGCGGCGTCGTCACCAGCCACATTCCTCTGGAACGGGTCGGCACGCCGGAAGAGATCGCCGCCGTATTCGCCTTCCTCGCCTCGGATGACGCCAGCTACATCACGGGCCAGACCATTTACGCCTGCGGGGGCCTGACGCTGTTCCCCGAGTTTCGCGAGAACTGGGCGAGCTAGATTTGACCAGCTTCGACTGCGGGTGGCTGGTTACGTTGCGGCGGCGGGCATCTGGCAAAACGACACGGCGCAGACTACATCTGCGCGATGGCAAACCCTCCGCAGGCAAACCGTTCGCTCGAAGATTTCGTCGGCCGGCACGAACGTCTGTTCGTGCTGACCGGCGCCGGCTGCAGCACCAATTCGGGCATTCCCGATTATCGCGACAGCCACGGCAATTGGAAGCGGACCCAGCCGGTCAATTTCCAGGCCTTCATGTCGGAAGAGCCTACGCGCCAGCGCTATTGGGCGCGCAGCCTGATCGGCTGGCGGCGGTTCGGCCAGGCGAGGCCGAACGATGCGCACCATGCGCTCGCCCGGCTCGAGGCGAGCGGGCGCTGCGAGATGCTGCTGACCCAGAATGTCGACCGGCTGCATCAATCCGCCGGGCACCGGCAGGTGATCGATTTGCATGGCCGGCTCGATCTGGTGCGCTGCATGGGCTGCGGGGCAAAGACCTCGCGCAACGAATTCCAGGACAGGCTCGGCCGTGCCAATGCGGAATGGCTGACGCTCGATGCCGCCGATGCGCCTGATGGTGATGCCGATCTCGAGCATGCGGATTTTTCGTCGTTCAAGGTGCCCGCCTGCGAAACCTGCGGCGGCATCCTCAAGCCCGATGTCGTGTTCTTCGGCGAGAACGTCCCGCGCGATGTGGTCGCCACCGCGCAGGACCATCTGACGCAGGCCGACGCGATGCTGATCGTCGGCTCCTCGCTGATGGTCTATTCCGGTTTCCGCTTCGTGCGGGCTGCCGCGAACCGGCAAATTCCCATCGCCGCGGTCAATCTCGGACGCACCCGCGCCGACGATCTCCTCACGCTCAAGGTCGAGGAGCGCTGCGAGGCGGCGCTTGCATTCCTGCTCTGATCAGGCGCGAGACGAACACGTCTTGCCTATTGCATAGGTGCCAAGCAGAATAGCCGAGGCAGCGCTTTCCGCATGCTCGATGGCATGGAAATTGCTGCGATTTCACCGTGGGTTTTGACGATCAGCTTCACCCTGAGTTTTGAAGATCAGCCGGAGAATTTGGAATGCTTGAGGGAGCCGAGGTGCGGCTTGCCGTTGATATCGGTGGCACGTTCACCGACATCGTGCTGGACGTGGGGCAGGATCGCAAGACGCGTAAGGTGCTGACGACGCCGCAGCGGCCTGAGGAGGCGGTGCTGGATGGCATGCGTCTCATTCTCACTGACGCGCGCGCGCATATGAGCGACATCGACGTCTTTATTCACGGCACGACGCTCGCGACCAATGCGATCATCGAGCGCCGCGGCGCCAAGACCGCGCTGATTGCGACCGACGGCTTTCGCGACGTGCTCGATATCGGCACCGAGAGCCGCTATGACCAGTACGATCTCAGCATCGACAAGCCGAGGCCGCTGGCGCCGCGGTCGCTCCGCTTCACCGTGCCGGAACGGATCGACGCGCACGGCACCGTTCGCCTCCCGCTGGACGAGGCGGCAGTGCGTGCACTCGCGCCGAAATTGCGCGCGCTGAGCGTCGAGAGCGTCGCAATCGCCTTCCTGCACTCCTACGCCAATCCCGAGCACGAGCGCCGCACGGCCGCGATCCTCGGCGAGGAGATGCCCGGCATCTCCGTGACCGTGTCTTCCGCGGTGTGTCCGGAGATCCGCGAATACGAGCGCACCTCCACCGCGGTCGCCAACGCCTACGTGCAACCCCTGATCGACGGCTATCTCGCCCGCATGGCGGATGCCTTGCAGGTCGAGCAATTCCGCGGCGCGATTTATCTCGTCACCTCCGGTGGCGGCGTCACCTCGATCGAGACGGCGCGGCGCTTTCCGGTGCGCCTCGTCGAATCCGGTCCCGCCGGCGGTGCGATCTTCGCGGCGCAGATCGCAGCGCGGCTCGGCGAGAGCAAGGTGCTGTCCTTCGACATGGGCGGCACGACCGCAAAAATCTGCCTGATCGAAAAATACCAGCCCGAGACCTCGCGCGTGTTCGAGGTCGATCGCGCGGCGCGCTTCCTGAAGGGCTCCGGCCTGCCGGTGCGCATCCCCGTGATCGAGATGGTCGAGATCGGCGCCGGTGGCGGCTCGATCGCGCATGTCGATGCGATGAAGCGTGTTACCGTCGGCCCCGAGAGCGCCTCGTCGGAGCCGGGCCCTGCCTGCTACGGCCGCGGCGGCCAGCGGCCGGCCGTGACGGATGCGGACGTAGCCCTCGGTATGATCGATCCTGATGCCTTTGCGGGCGGCACGATCAAGCTCAGCCCGGAGCTTTCCAAGGCGGCGCTGTTGCGCGCCGTCGGCGAGCCGCTGGGGCTGTCGGCGGAAACCGCGGCTTATGCCGTGCACGAGGTCGTCTGCGAGAACATGGCGAGTGCGGCGCGTGTACACGCGGTCGAGCGCGGCGAGATCGTCGGCCAGCACACGCTGATCGCCTTCGGTGGCGCGGCGCCGCTGCATGCGGCCCGTGTCGCCGAGAAGATCGGCGTCTCGCGGGTCATCGTGCCCTCGAATGCCGGTGTCGGCTCGGCGGTCGGCTTCCTGGCTGCTCCCATTGCCTATGAGCTGGTGCGCAGCCGCCATGTCCGCCTCGATGATTTCGACACGGCGGGGGTCTCGGAGCTGCTCCAGGAGATGGTGACCGAGGCGCGCGCGCTGGTGGAGCCGGGCGCGGCCGGTGCGCCGGTGCGCGAACGCCGCGCGGCCTTCATGCGATATGTCGGCCAGGGCCATGAGATCTCGGTCGAGCTGCCGAACCGGCGGCTGACATCGGCCGATCTCGTCGGGCTGCGCCAGAAGTTCGAGGCCGACTATTCGGCGATGTTCGAGCGGCCGATCCCGGGCGCCGCGATCGAGGTCCTGAGCTGGTCGGTGCTCGCGACCACCGATGCGCAAAATCCTTCTGTCGTCGCTTCCGTTGCCCGCAAGCCCGCCGGCAAGGCCTCGGGCAGCCGCAAATTCTTCGACGGACGCGCGGGGGAGGTGATCGATATCCCGCTCTATCGGCGCGAGGACATGGCACCGGGCGCGACCATTGCGGGTCCCGCCGTGATCGCCGAGGACGAGACGTCCACCTTCGTCTCCAACAGTTTTGACGCCCATATCGACGGTGCCGGCAGCATCGTCATGGAACGAAAGGCGGCCTGATCATGAGCAAGGCAAATGGCGCGAGCCTGATCGACCTTCAGATCATGTGGCACCGGCTGATCGCGGTGGTCGAGGAGCAGGCGCAGGTGTTGCTCCGCACCGCCTTCAGCCCGATCGTGCGCGAATGCGGCGACCTCTCCGCCGGCGTGTTCGACCTCAGGGGGCGGATGCTGGCGCAGGCGGTGACCGGCACGCCCGGCCACGTCAACTCGATGGCGGAATCGGTCAAGCACTTCATTGCGCATTTTCCGATCGAGACGATGAAGGAAGGCGACGCCTACATCACCAACGATCCCTGGATGGGGACGGGTCACCTCAACGACTTTGTCGTCACCACGCCCTGCTTCAAGGACGGCAAGCCGGTCGCGCTGTTTTCCTGCACCAGCCACCTCATGGACATCGGCGGCATCGGCTTCGGCCCCGACGCCACCGACGTGTTCATGGAGGGGCTCTACATCCCCATGCTCAAGCTGATCGACCAGGGCGTCGTCAACGAGACGCTGATGGCGATGATCCGCACCAACACGCGGCTGCCGATCGACACCGAGGGCGACACCTATTCGCTCGCCGGCTGCAACGATGTCGGCTGCGAACGCCTGGTCGAGATGATGACCGAGTTCGAGATCGACACGCTCGACGAGCTCGGCGACTACATCTGCGACCGTTCGCGCGAGGCCGTGCTCGCCGAGATCGCAAAGCTGCCGAAGGGCAGCTGGCGCAACAGCATGGTCGTGGACGGCTACGATGCGCCGGTGACGCTCGCCGCGACGCTGACGATCTCGGACGAGGGCATCCACGTCGATTTCGACGGCACCTCTGCTGCCTCGAAATTCGGCATCAACGTGCCCTTGTCCTACACCACGGCCTATACCGTGTTCGGCCTCGGCTGCGTCGTCGCCTCGCAGATCCCGAACAATGCCGGCTCGCTCTCGCCGCTGACGGTGTCGGCTCCCCCCGGCGCGATCCTGAACGCACCAAAGCCCGCGCCGGTCGCCTCGCGCCACATCATCGGCCAGATGCTGCCCGACGTGGTGTTCGGCTGCCTGCGCCAGATCATTCCCGAGCGCGTACCCGCGGAAGGCACCTCCTGCCTGTGGAATCTCAACGTGCGCGGACAGACGCGAAGCGGCGTCGGCGGCAATTACGGGTTCTCGATGGCGGTGACTTCGAACGGCGGTACCGGTGCGCGCTTTGCGAAGGACGGGCTGTCGGCGACCGCCTATCCCAGCGGCGTGCGCGGCACGCCGGTCGAGATCGCGGAGACGCAGACGCCTTTGATCTTCTGGCGCAAGGAGCTGCGTCCGGATTCCGGCGGGGCAGGGCGCACGCGCGGCGGCCTCGGCCAGATCATCGAGGTCGGCAGCGGCGTCGATGCGCCGTTCGACATCCTGGCTGCGTTCGACCGCATCGATCATCCGCCGCGCGGACGCGACGGCGGCCAGAACGGCGAGGCCGGTTATGTCGGCCTGAAATCCGGCAAGAAGCTGCGTGGCAAAGGCTTTCAGCAGGTGCCGCCGGATGACCGCCTCGTTGTGCTGACGCCCGGCGGCGCCGGCATCGGCGCGCCCGCCGAGCGCGATCGCGCGGCGGTCAACGACGACATCGAGAGCGGCCTCGTGTCCGCTGACAATGCAGTTGAGGTTTATGGCTACGCGCGGTGATGCGTCAGCGCGCTTGGTAAACGGAGGGGCTCAATGATCACGCGACGGAATTTCACCGCGGGCGCAGCGACGCTGCTCGCCGCTGGTCACATCTCGACCCGCGCGCGGGCCGCGACGGTAAGCTGGGACATGTCGACGGTGTGGCCCGACGGCAATTTCCACACCCAGAATGCGATGGCCTTCGCCGAAGAGGTGAAGAAGCAGAGCAGCGGCTCGGTCGCGATCACCGTGAAGGCGGGCGGCCAGCTCGGCTTCAAGGGCCCCGAACATCTCCGCGCCGTGCGCGACGGTCTGGTGCCGCTCGCCGACGTCCTCAACATCCAGCAGGTCGGCGACGAGCCCTTCATGGGCGTCGAGAGCATTCCCTTCCTCTGCGGTTCGATGGACGAGCTGAAAGTGCTGCACAAATATGTGCGGCCCGAATACGAGAAGGTCGCCGCGCGCAACAACCAGAAAATCCTCTACATCGTGCCGTGGCCGACGCAGTATCTGCATCTCAAGACCAAGGTTGCCGACGTCGAGGGCCTGAAGAACATCAAGATCCGCGTCCCCGACAAGAATGCCGTCGACATGCTGGCCGTGGTCGGCATGGCGCCGGTCATGATCCCCTGGGGCGAGACCATCCCCGCGCTCGCGTCCGGCGCGGTCTCCGGCGTCTCCACCTCGGCGGTGTCCGGTGTCGACGGCAAGTTCTGGGAATTCCTGAAATACATCTATCCGACCAATCACGTCTGGTCGTCGCAGATGCTCACCGTCAATCTCGATTCCTGGAAGGCCCTCAGCCCCGATCAGCAGCAGCTCGTCACGGGCGTCGCCGCCAAGATGGAGCCGGGCTTCTGGGCGAACTCGCTCAAGGCCGACGTCGATAGCCTCAACCGCCTCAAGGAGGGCGGCATGGAGGTGGTGCCGGTTTCCGAGGCCATGATCACGGACATCCGGGCCAAGACCGCGCCGCAGCTCGACGCGTTCCTCAAGCGCGTGCCGGCGGCCGACAAGCCGGTGCGGGCCTATCTCGCCGAAATGAAGCGCTGAGAATTGGGTTATGGTCAGCGTTTCGCCAGCGGCTCCGCAAAGTCTCAACGCAGCGGCGCCGGCGCCGCTGCGCATCCTGCTCGACGGCATCGATCGTCTCGGCCGGCTCGACGGCTGGATCGGCGGCGGCTGCCTGCTGACCCTGACTCTTCTGATGCTGTGCGAGGTCGCAACCCGCTTCCTCTCGAACTTCCTGCCGTTCTTCCCGCCGACGATCTCGATCGCGTGGGAATACTCCTCCTACCTGATGGCGGCCTCGTTCACCTTCGGTGCCGCCATGACGCTGCGTGTCGGCGGCCACATCCGCGTCGTGCTGCTGCTCAAGAACGTGCCGCCACCGGTGCAGCGTGCGATCGAAATCCTGTCGGCCTCGGCCGGCTTTGCCTTCATGGCGTTCCTGACCTCGTCGATGGCGAAGTTCGCCTTCGGCGCCTATGTGCGCGGCCAGGTCTCGACCTCGAGCGACACGCCGCTGTGGTTTCCGGAGGCCGTGGTCACCTTCGGCATGCTGCTGCTGACGCTCCAGTTCCTCGCGCGCGCGATCCAGGCCATGCTTGGCCTGCCGCTGGAGGATCACCGCATGAAGGCCTCGCCCGTCGAATGACCGCTTTGCTCGCTCCCGGATTGAAGATCGCATGACCATCGAAGTCGTTGCCCTGTTTGGGATCCTGTTCGCGTTGCTGGCGGGCGGTGTCTGGATCGGCCTCACGCTCGCGCTCACCGCGACACTGCTGCTCGCGATGTTCCGCTCGATCCCGCTCGACAAGCTGCTGCCGCAATACGCCTGGAACATTCTGACCACGCAGGAGCTGCTGGCGCTGCCGCTGTTCATCCTGATGGGCGAGCTGCTGTTCCGCACGCGCCTGTCGCGCTCGCTGTTCCAGGGACTCGCGCCGTGGGCGGGCCTGCTGCCGGGCCGCCTGCTGCATGTAAACGTGATCGGCTGCACCATCTTCGCGGCGATCTCGGGCTCGTCGGCTGCGACCACGCAGGTGATCGGCCGCATGTCGCTCAACGAGCTCTTGCGCCGCGGCTATTCGCGCGACATCGCGATCGGCTCGCTCGCCGGCGCCGGGACCCTCGGCTTCCTGATTCCGCCGTCCAACATCATGATCATCTACGGCGTGCTCGGCGACGTTTCCATTCTCAAGCTGTTTACGGCCGGCGTGCTGCCCGGCCTGCTCTTGGCCGCCACCTTCATGGGCTGGGTGATGCTGCACACGACGCTCAAGCCCGCGATGGTGCCGGAGACGGAAGCAAAACTCTCGCAGGTGCCGTGGGGCGAACGCTTCGCCGCCTTGAAGGACCTGGCGCCGGCGCTGTTCCTGATCGCCTGCGTGCTCGGCTCGATGTATGGCGGGCTCGCGACGCCATCGGAGGCCGCCGCCGTCGGCGTGCTCGGCGCCGGGCTGGTCGCCTGGGCGCAGGGCTCGATGTCGCAGCAGGTGATGCGCGACGTGCTGATCGGTTCGGTCGTGACCTGCTCGATGATCGCGCTGATCGTGCTCGGCGCATCGATCCTCGGCAATGCCGCAGCGTTCCTCGGCATTCCTCAGGCAGTGGCCGCCTTCGTCAAGGGCCTCGGCCTGTCGCCCTTCATGCTGATCGTGGTGCTGATCATCTTCTACCTGATCCTCGGCTGCTTCCTCGACGGCTTCTCGATGATCGTGATGACGTTGCCGATCGTGCTGCCGATCGTGAAGGGCGCGGGCTTCGACGAGATCTGGTTCGGCATCTTCCTCGTGCTCGCCGTCGAGATGGCGCAGATCACGCCGCCGGTCGGATTCAACCTGTTCGTGATCCAGGGCCTGACCGAAGACGGCCTCGGCTACATCGCGCGTGTCACAATGCCGTATCTCATCATCATGGTCGGCTTCGTGCTGCTGCTGACGCTGTGGCCTGGGATCGTCACGATCCTGCCGCGGGTGCTGTACGGATAGCTCGGGCTACCCGCCGCAGTCGTTTGGCGCGGGCTTCCCGGCAAAGCGGTCGGTCATCCAGTTCACAGCGGCCATCGTGCTCGCCTGTGCGGCGCGGCCGTGTCCGATGTTGGGAAGGGTGACCATTTTCACGGGGCTGCCCGCCTTGCACAGCCGGCCCATATAGGCCCGCGTCACCGCGGGCGGGATGATCTGGTCGACAGTCCCCTGAGCTAGGAATACTGGCACGCCGGCGGGCAACGTGCCGGCGCTGTTCTTCTCCAGCAGCGAGCGCCACGGCTCGGCTTTGGTCGGGTCGGGCACGGTCAGGAAATGTTGCTGGAGCGGCCGCTCGGTCCTCTGGCGGATGAAGATGTCGAATGGTCCCTCGATGCATTCGCGTGCCAGCCGGTCGATCACCGGCAGCGCGCGCGGATCGAGGACGCCGTCGAGCGCGGCGCCGTAGACGCGATGCCACGACCATAGCGTCATCGCCGTGATGTTCTTGCCACCGACGGAGTTGATATCGTCGCTCATCAGCGTGGCAAGATCGGTTGCGGGCGCTGCAGCCGCGACGCCCAGCAGACGGAGATCGGGAGCGTAGGTCGGCGCCAGCTGTCCCGCGAACAACACGGCCTGTCCACCTTGCGAGTGTCCCCACAAGGTAAAATCCTTGGCCCCGCCGCCAAGATCGCGCGCCACGCGCACGATGTCGAGCACGGCACGGCCTTCGCTCTCGCCGACGAGATAGGGATGCGGACCCGGCGTGCCGAGCCCGGGATAGTCCGTCGCCGCGACGATGTAGCCGCGCGCCACCATCGAGCGCAGCCCCTGGATCTGCTGGAACAGGAAGATCGCAAGCGACGGCGCGCAACGCGGCACGATGCCCGAGGTCGGATGCGCCCAGGCGACGATCGAGCGGCCGCCCGGTGGCGGCGGTCCTTGCGGCACGATGACGACGCCCGAGACGAGAATGGGCTCGCCCTTCAATCCGGTTGAGCGATAGAGCAGGCGAAGGGCCGATGCGCCGAGCGGCGCGCCATCCATCGGCTCTTGCCGCACCAGACTGCCAGGCGGTCCATCCGCAAGCGATGCCGGTGCATCGTAAAATGCCGATTGCGTGTGGGCAGTCGCGATGCCGGCGGCGAACATGACGAGTGCGGCCATCAGAGCGCGGGCGGTGCCAAGCATTTGCGATCCGATCCAGCGCATGCTCACATCCCGTACAGGATTTTCAGCTCGCCGCTTGCGCGCAACGCGAGTGTGATCCCGTCGGCGAGCAGCAAGGCCTTGTCGAACTGCACCGAGGAGAGCTTGCCTTCCATGCGAAAGCCGTCCTTGAGCGGACGCGTCAGCCGCTGGTTCGCCGCCATCAGCAGGTTCTGGTAGGAGATGCCATAGTCAATATTCACGGCCTGCTTCAACTGCGCGACGATCGACTGCAAGCCGGGGTTTGGCTCTCCGTCCTGCGCGGCGAGATCGAGATCGGCAAGCGCGACGCTCTTGCTCGCATCATCCACCTTCAGTGCGCCGGAGAGATAGCTCCATTGGCCTGCATCGGGGTCGCTGTCCGACGTCTTCGCAAGACGCAGGCCGATCACAAGCTTGCCCGCGGACGGATAGACCTGAACCTCGCGCAAGGCGCTGTCCTGCGCCGGCAGCGCGGCGATGGCCTGGCTGATCTTGTCCTTGATCGCGTCGTAGCCGAGCCGGACCGGAAGGATGACGTCGAACGTTCCCGGCGCGGTCACGTCGGTGCCAAGCGGCGGCAGCGATGTCGGGGTGACGCTCGCACCCTGCTGCCCGATCGACGTTACGGCACTGCCGGAGAGTTCGAGCGAGCCGGACAACACCTTGTCGTTGGCCCGCACGCCGGCAAATGCGGCAGCTTGCGGCGTTACTTGCAGCCAGACCGGCGGCTCGTCGGCGAGCTTCATCGGTTCGAACGCATGCGCCCAGGCAGCGGCCGCCTTGTCCCGCAGATTGAGTTTCCTTGCCGCGGCCAGCGCACGTGACCGCACGCGCGCGAGCTGCGTGCGGATGCGCGGCTCGACGTAGGGCGCAAGATCGACTTCGCGGCCGAGCACGTGCAAATAAGGTGCCTCGCTCCAGTGGAAGGAGTCGCTGAAATTCAGGTCGAGCGACCAGTCCTTGCGCAGCGCGGGCCGTGCCTCTGCCTCGATCGTCGCACGCGCTTCGGTCTGGCCGCGGATGCGCGCGGTGAAGCGGTTGGCGCCCTGGCCTTCGGCCGCGCCGTAGATCGAGACTGCACCATAGACGCGGTCGCCGCGGCCATAGAGCGAGACGCCGCTGGTGCGATTGACGAAGCCAAACACGTCGCAATTGGCGTTGACACGGAACATCAGTACGCGGCGGTGCACGCAGTTGACGCGCTCGTCGATGGTGGCAAGCCGCTTGGGGATATCCTGCTCGATCGCCTTGGCGAGCGCCGGCAGACCGAACTCGATGGTTGCGGACACCCGCGAGGTCGTGGCGAGCGGCGCCGGCGGATCGGGAGCGAGCGGCGGCTTGTCGGCGGCGTGCGCGGCTTGCGCGAGTGCGATGAGGGCGAGCGCAACAAGCCCGGTACGTTTCACCGAACGGACAATTCGTAAAGGAACGGGCATTCTTCTTATTCCAGCTTGGCCCTGCTTCGCGCCCAGGCCGCCGGCAGCGGTGCCGTTCGGTCTTCAGAGCAAAATCGCGGAAGGAGAGGGCGGTCAGTTGGTCAATTATTGCTTGTATTCAATGGCCACGTATCGCAGCACTTGTATGGCGCGGCATCGCGCTTTGAGCAAGGCTTTGTATATCGGTCCGGTACGATGGTCGTTCTTGAATTGCTCAAAAGAGATTGACGCCGCCCCGGTCCAAATGATCACGCGACGACGCTTCTCCGCGGGCGCTGCGCTGTTTGAGTCTGAGAACTGCCGGCCGAGACGAAACGGTCAGCGCCACTGCCATTTCGAATCGTCTCCGTGCGTCAAGTTCACGCCGCGCGTGCATTCCGTCTTTGCACTGCCCATGATCCGGCGTACTCTGTGACTGCGAGCAGAAGTGCAATAGCAACCAGTCTTGGAAACGTAGCTCCTTTTGGCGATGTCCGCCGAGAGAGATTGAGAGCTGTTGGCAGCTCATATGCGATGGAGAAGAACCGACACTTAGCGAGCTGCAAACATCCCTCGCCGCGTCTGCGAGACGCGAGTTCAACAAACACAAAAGCGGGAGGAACGGATGAAGAAGCGTTGGTGTAATTCTGGTCTACCTCTTGTTGCCGGCGCGACGCTGATCGTGTCGTCGGCGTTGGCCCAAACCGTGGATACGGCCCGGATCGAGAGCGCCGGTCAGAACGATTGGCTCACCTATCACGGTTCGTACAAGTCCCATCACTACAGCCCGCTCGCGCAGATCAATGCCAACACCATCGGCAATCTGGGCGTAGCCTGGACGCATATTCCCGGACGATCGACGCGCGGCCTGCAGTCAATGCCGCTCGTGGCCGATGGCGTGCTTTATTATTCGGGTTCGTACAGCCGGGTCTTTGCGCTGAACGGCGCGACCGGCGAGGTCATCTGGTCGTTCTTTCCGGAACTCGACGAGGCGCTCATCAGCCGACAGACCCACTCGCCCTACAATCGCGGCGTAGCGCTTGGTGAAGGCAAGGTCTTCGTCGGTACGATGGATGGTCGTCTGTTCGGGCTCGATGCGAAGTCGGGAAAGGTGCTCTGGGAAACCAGGCTGATCGACTCGCAGAAGCTCACGGTCGGCTTCACCGGCGCGCCGCTTTACGCGAAGGGGAGCGTCATCATCGGCTCGCAGGGGGGTGAATGGCCGGGTCGCGGCCCGATCTTCGCTGTCGATGCCACCACCGGCAAGAAGAAGTGGGAGTTCCTGACGGTCGCGGGCACCGACGAGGCCATGAAGACCTGGGGCAACGATTCATGGCGCACGGGCGGTGGCGGCGGCTGGATGCCGGGCACCTACGACTCCGAGACCAACTCCATCCTGTGGGGCACCGCGAACCCGGCGCCGCTCTACGATTGGTCGGGCGCCGACTACAAGACGCAAGGTGCGCGTCCCGGCGACAATCTCTATACGAGTTCGGTCATCGCTCTCGATATCGATACCGGTAAGCTGAAATCCTACCATCAGGAACTGCCGCACGACGCCTGGGACTTCGACAGCGCCGTCGGCGAGTTCGTGATGCTCGAGCGTGACGGCCAGAAATACGTTGTTCATCCGAACAAGGGCGGCTTCGTGTTCGTCTACGACCGTAATCTTGGCGTGAAGAACGTCTGGCGGCTGGTCGAGAACATCAACTTCGTCAAGGATATCGATCCCAAGACAGGTGCGCTGATCGGCCGTCGCGATTTCCCCGTCGGGAAGGTCACTGAAGTACCGCTGTGTCCGTTCATTGGCGGCGGCATCAGCTGGAATGCCGGCTCGTACAACCCGAAGACCGGTCTTTACTACAAGATCGGCCAGGAATGGTGCATGACGCTGGATATTCAGAAGACGACGCCGGTCACCACGCCCCAGGTCCAGCTCAACATCGGCGCCGACTTCAAGATGGTGCCGCCTCCGAGCGGCGAGATCTACGGACATCTCGACGCGCGCGACCCGATAACGGGCGCGAAGAAATGGGAGGTTCGCTTTCCCGAGCCGCCCCTTGGGAGCGTTTTGTCGACCGCAGGTAATCTCGTGTTCGTGCCCGACTCCCGCGGCATCCTTCACGCCTACGATGCCGAAACCGGGGCCGAGTTGTGGAAGCACAACAACGGCACCGGCCACCAGGGCGGTATCGTCAGCTACTCCGTCGGCGGCAAGCAATATATCGCTGTGACAGCCGGCTTCGGCGGAATGCTGGCGGACGAATATGCACCAAACTTTGGCGGCGTCTATAAGAGCATGCCGCGCGACGACGGCGCCCTCGTCGTCTTCAGCTTGAAATAGTCTGCCTCAAACGATCTGCCGAGAAGCGGGTGCAAGCCCGCTTCTCGGTCGATTGTAGCGGCCGCGCGTGATTCAGGAATGGAGCGGACGTGTTGAAACTGCATTCGATGTCGCTTCCGGCGGTGCTAGGGGCTTCGTTGCTGTGCGTTGTGGTGGCTCGAGCTCAATTTGCCACGCCGGCGCCGGACAACGGGTCGTTGGACGTCGAGCAGTTGTTCGCGGGGACCTGCGGCTTTTGCCACTCCGACGGCGGCCGGGCTGCCGGCAGGGGGCCGCAACTGATGAATTCGCAACGAGACGACGACTTTCTGCACAACCGTATCAAGATCGGCAAGCAAGGTGCGATGCCGGCATTCGGCGAGAGCTTCAGTGACGCGCAGATCGACCAGATCGTCAAATATATCCGCGCCTTGAAGCCGCGCGAAGGCTGACCCTCCGGAACCTGATCCATCCAGATGAGGACGCGGCATGAAGGCAATTGTCCTGGTTATCGTCGGTGCCGCCATCGGGCTGTCGGGACCGGCGCAGGCGCGAACCCTGGACGCGATCCGCGCGAGTGGCGCGCTCGGACTATGCGCGCATCCCAACTCGCTTCCTTTTGCGCGCAAGGGCGGTGATCCGCCCGGCTTTCAGGTCGAGTTGGGACAGGCGTTGGCACGCGAGCTCGGTGTCCCGCTGCGGCTCGACTGGATCATCACGCAGTATCAAATGCGCAGCGCCAATTGCGACATTCTCCTGGATGTCATCGCCGATCGCGAGGCGCAAGGCGAAACCCGCTTGAGGATCTCGAAACCGTATTATCGCACGGGCGTCGCGCTCGCGGTGCCGACATCCAGCGCGCTCACGTCGTTCAAGAGCCTCAGCGAGCATACCAAGGTGGGGGTGCAGGTCGGCTCTGTCGCCGCCATGATCATCGGTCAGCGGCGCGTGCCCATATCGACCTTCGGCTTCGAGACCGACAGCCTCGACGCCGTATCAAACCATGAGATCGATGCGGCTGCGGTCACGCCCACCGCGGCGAGCTATTTCAATCTGACGCATCCCGACAAGGCGCTCCGGATCCTGGATCGCGACGAGGGCGTGGCCGACCTCAACTGGAATGTCGCCGTCGGCATGATCCGCCCGGATGATGCGTTGCGCGAGGCGATCGACGGGGCGCTGCAACGGCTGCGCAACGACGGCACGATCGATCGGATCTATCGCCGTTACGGTATCGTCCTCGAGGCGCCGAGGTAGCCGTGCGTCTCGGCCCCGGCAGTCCAAAGGGCTCGATCAATCGAGGCGTGGCACTCAGCAGGCGCAATGTCCTTCAATATCTGGCCGCCGGAATGGCAATGGGAGCGGCTTCGGTATCCGCGAGCGAGAAACGCAAGATCGGTCTCCAACTCTATACGCTCCGCGACCTCCTAAAGAACGACTTTGAGGGCACCCTGCGCAACGTTGCTCGCTTCGGCTATAGCGAGGTGGAGTTCGCCGGCATTCTCGGCCCCGACGTGAGGCGCACCGGCGAGCTTTTGCGCAGCCTCGGTCTCAGCGCGCCGTCGTTGCATCTCGAATATGGCAACCTGCGGGACAAGACCGGATCATCGTTCGACCTCGCCCATTCGCTTGGCAGCCGGTTCGTCGTCTGTCCATGGCTTGATCCGCCGGAGCGACAGACAATCGATGACTGGAAGCGGATTTGCGACGAGTTGAACAGGATCGGTGAACTGGCGACGCGCGCGGGGTTGACGCTCGCCTATCACAATCATGATTTCGAGTTCGCAGACCTCACTGGCGGCATCCTGCCATACGACGTTCTGCTCAGCCGCACGGACGAGCGCTTCGTCAAGTTCGAGCTCGATGTCTACTGGGCAGCCAGGGGCAATCTCGACTCCGCGCGTGTTCTGAGGGCGCATCCATCGCGATTTCGCTTGCTTCATCTCAAGGACATGGCGACGGATGGATCAACCACCGAGTTGGGGCGAGGCACGATCGATTTCGCCGCGATACTCGACGCTGCGTTTGAGAGCGGCGTACAGCATGTGTTCGTAGAGCAGGACATCTCCGCCGAGCCCTTGCGAAGCATTGAGATCAGCATCGCTTTCCTTCGCCGCCAACCGCATTTTGCGCAGGGCAGATGATGCTGCCGTCCCGGCCCGGAGCCGGGACGGCAGTGCCTCGACGGTTCGCTACGCCGCCGCCTTCTTCCGCGCCTGCTCGGCCTTGTACAGCTCGAACTCTTCGGCGATCGCCTTCGCGACCGACGGCCGCTGGCGCAGGCGGTCGTGATACGCCTTCACGTTCGGCCATTTGGCGAGCTCGATCGGCGGGGTCGCCATGGTCCAGTTGATGACCGTGACGAGATAGGCGTCAGCCACGCTGAAATGGTCGAGCAGGAAGTCGCGCCCCTTCAGGTAGTTGTCGAGATAGTCGAGCCGCGACAGGTTCTTCTCCAGTGCATAGGCCTTGGTTTCCTGCGGCGCCTTGCGGTCGAGCAGGGGGATGAAGAGGCCCTTGTGCAGCTCCGTGCCGATGAAGCAGAGCCATTGATGCAGCCGGGTGCGGTCGATGCCCTGGGCCGCACCGAGGCCGGATTGTGGGAACCGATCCGCGACATATTGCAGGATCGCGGCGTTCTCGGTCAGCACCACGCCCTCGTCGGTGCGCAGCGTCGGCACGAGGCCGATCGGGTTGATCGTGCCGAAGTCGGTGCCGTCGTTCAGCACTTTCTTGGTCGGCGGATCGACTTCGAGATAATTCGCTTCGGCGCCGGCTTCATACAGCGCGACGCGAGTCGCCATCGAACAGGCGAGCGGCGAGAAATAAAGATCCATCTTGGGCCTCCTTGGGCAATTCCTCGTTGTCAGTGTCGCTCAACCTGGCCAGATTGATTTTTGTACCATCTTGTATAATATAACGGCGGTCAAGGATTAATTTGCGAAATGGTACAAAAAGCGAAGCCGCCAGCTGCTGCCAATGAGCCGAAGCGCCGTGGCCGTCCGCGCGCCTACGAGCCCGAAATCGCGCTCGGCAAGGCGCTCGACCTGTTCCGCCGCCAGGGTTTTGCGGCGACGTCACTAGACGATCTCAGCGAAGCGACCGGCATGAACCGGCCGAGCCTCTACGGCGCCTTCGGCGACAAGCGCGAGCTCTACATCAAGAGCTACCAGCGCTACCGCGAGGAGGCGCGCGCCTCGATGGTCGATATCTTTCGCCAGGAGATGCCGGTGCGCCAGCGGCTCGAGCGCATCTTCGCGTCCGCGCTGAACATCTATCTCTCCGGCGAGACCGGTCCGCGCGGCTGCTTCACGGTGGTGACCGCGGCGTCCGAAGCCGTCGGCGATCCCGAGATCCGTGCCATGGTGCTGGATGGACTGACCGAGCTCGACAAGGCCTTTGCCAGTTGCTTCCGCCGCGCCAAGGAGAAGGGCGAGCTGCCCGCGAGCGCCGACCCGGCCGCGCTGGCGCAACTCGCCTCCGCAACCGTGCATTCGATCGCCATCCGCTCCCGCGCCCGCGTGTCGCGCAAGGAGCTCGAGGCGATCGTGAAGGGGGCGATTGACGTGATGGTGGGGGCAAAAAGTGAGGCTGTCGTCCCGGGGCGCGCATAGCGCGAGCCCGGGACCCATAACCCCAGGGAGGTGTTTGGCGAAGACTCGGAGTTACCAGTCTCGCGCCGCAACTGCTCCCTGGGGTTATGGGTCCCCGCCTTCGCGGGGACGACAGCGAGAATGCGGCGCGAGTCTACGCCCGACTACGCCGCGCGAATATGCGCGAGGAAGCGATCCACCTCGTCCCGCAGCCGCTGCGACTGCTTCGACAGCTCGATTGCCGAGCCCAGCACTTCCTCGGCCGCCGTGCCCGTCGCGGCGATGCCGGCGGTGACACCGGAGATGTTTTGCGAGACTTCGCCGGTGCGGGCGGCCGCCTGCTGGACGTTCTGTGCGATTTCCTGCGTTGCCGTGCCCTGCTGGCCGACGGCCGCGGCGATCGCGGCCGAAATCTCGTCGACCTGCTGGATCGTCGCGCAAATGGACTGGATGCCGTCCACTGCGCCTGTGGTCTCGCCCTGCACCGCCGTTACCTGCGCGCCGATCTCCTCGGTCGCCTTCGCGGTCTGGGTTGCGAGCGCCTTCACTTCGGAGGCAACCACAGCAAAACCGCGCCCGGCTTCGCCTGCGCGCGCCGCCTCGATCGTCGCGTTGAGCGCGAGCAGATTGGTCTGCCCCGCGATGCCATTGATGAAGGAGACGACGTCGCCGATCTTCTGCGCGGTGTCCGCGAGGCTCTGGACCCGCGCGTTCGACTGCCGGCCGTCGCTTGCGGCCCTGCCGACGACTTCGGTCGCGTGGGCGAGGCGGCGGCTGATCTCGGTCATCGACGAGGACAATTCCTCCGCGGCGGCCGCGACCGTCTGCACGTTCTCCGAGGCCAGCGCCGAGGCCGACGACACCGCGCGGGTCTGCTGCCGCGACTGTTCGACGATGCCGGACATCGAGCGCGCGGTGTGCTCCATCTCGACCGCGGCCGCGGACACCGTGGTGACGACCTCGCGGATGCTGGCCTCGAAATTGTCGGCCAGCGCGGCGAAGGCGCGGCGCTTCTCCGCTTCGGACCGCGCCTGGATGTCGGCTTGCTCCGCCTGAAGCTTGTTGAAGTTGACCGCATTGTCGCGGAACACCGCCACCGCCCTCACCATGGCGCCGACCTCGTCATTCGCCTTGGTGGCGGGAACGGCGACGTCGAGCCGGCCGTCGGCGAGTTCGCGCATCACCGATGTGATCGAGAGAATCGGGCGCGAGATGCTGCGGGCGATGAGATAGCCGACGAGCGCCGCCAGCACGAGGCCGAGCGCGGCAATTCCGATCGCCAGCAGCCAGGCGCGGTCGGCAGAGGCCTTGTAATCGGCGTTGTCCATCACCAGTTCGACCGCGCCCAGCGGCTTTCCGGAAAAGTCCTTGATCGGTCCGAGCAGCGCGGCGACCGGCGTGTTGTCGAGCCTGGCCTGCCGCACGGTGAATCCGTCGCCGGCAGCGCGGCTGTAGTCGGCTGCATCGAAGAAGCTCCTGCCCTTCAGCGTGCCGCCGAACAGCTTGAAGCCCGAACCGTCGGCGAGATGGAAGGCGATGTCGACATGGCGGCTGGCCTTGAAGTCGTCGAGGAAGGGCTGGCCGAAGGTCAGGCCGAATTCGACCGTGCCGAGATGCTTGGCCCCTTGCGCGATCGGCACCACGCCGCGGATGCCGAGCCCGGCCACGCCACCTTCCAGACCGACCACGACCTTGTGGTCCTGGTTGGCGACGACGACGGTCTTGCGGAAGCCCGAGAGGTCGTCGCCGAACTTGGCCGGCTGGTGGACGCGCAGGTAGGAGGTCGCCGGCGGCACGTGGAACTGGAATTGATCGACGCCGTAGTCGGATTTGATGGCGGCGAACACCGGTCCGAACAGGCGCACCAGCGCCTCCCGATCCTGCTTTGCCATCGCCTCCTGGGTCGCCGGCATCGCCGCCACCACGGCGCTCATCGCGGCGGCGCGGTGCGATTCCTCGGCGATGCGCGACTGCAAGGCATCGTAATGGCTGCGCAGCTCCCGCTGGTCGGCCCGGTCGATGATCCCGGCGATGATCCACATCGCCCCGAGCACTGCAAACAGCGCGGTCGCCGCCGCGGTCACCGCCAGCGCAACCGTGATCCGCATCCTGAGGCCGAGCGTTGCCCGCATGTCCGACTCGTTGTTTGAGCGTTGGTTAACAACGCCTATCAACTTCTCGCTAAGAGAGGGTGAACGAGGCGGGGACGACAACCGAGGGTGTCTGCAGAGCCCTAATATCCCCGTGCCCGGTCCACCACGTTCTCCAGCGCACCGCCGGCCTCGAACTTTGCGATTTGCTCGGCGACATAGGCCGAGATTGCATCCGCGTCGGTGTCGGCCGCATTGTGCGGGGTCAGCAGCACCTTGGGGTGGGTCCAGAACCGGCTGTCCGCAGGCTGCGGCTCCTGCACGAAGACGTCGAGCGAGGCCGCGCCAAGCGTGCCGTCGTCGAGGCAGGCCAGGATATCGGCTTCGTTCTGCAAGCCGCCGCGACCCGCATTGATCAGAACGGGCGCGCCGAGCGGGCTGCTGCGGTTGAGCCTGGTGAAGACGTCGCGGTTGAGGATGCCGTGCGTGTCAGGCGTCAGCGGCAACAGCGAGATCAGGATGTCGGTCTTGCGCAGGAATGCATCGATCTGCGCGGCGCCATGGAAGCATTCGACGCTCTCGATCGTGCGCGGGCTGCGGCTCCAGCCGGCAACGCGGAAACCGAGCCGGCGCAGCACATCGGCGGCATCGGCCCCCAGCGTGCCAAGCCCCATCACACCGACGGTGACGGCGCTCGCCGGCCACTGATATTGCGGCTCCCAGCGTTTTGCGCGCTGCGAGTCCCGCAGGTACAGCTCCTGGCGGTGGTGCATCAGCACGTGCAGCACGACATATTCGGTCATGCGATTGGTGAGATCAGGCACGGCGACGCGCACCAGCGGCACATCGGGCAGGCTCCTGTCGGCCATCAGCGCGTCGACGCCGGCGCCCAGATTGAAGATCGCACGCAGATTGGGGAAAGAGCCGAGGTCGCCCGGCACCGGCTTCCATACCGCGGCATAGTGCACCTCGGCCGGATCGAGCCCGGCGTCGGGCAGCAGCACCACGCGGCGGCCGCCGCAGACCGCGTCGAACCGGGCCTTCCAACGCTCCGGCAGCCAATTCTGCTGCGTGCTGTTGATCAGGACGGCCAGTGTGCCCATGCTCATTCGAAGTGCCTCGTCGGTTCCGCTTTGAAAACCCTCCTTGGCACGATCCGACGGATTTTTCTCGCAAATTTTTTCCGCAGTCCTGTCGGGGCGGGGCATATTGGATCGTCTTAAAAACAAGCGTTCAGGAAGGTGCTGCCCATGCTTTATGCGATCCTCTGCTATCACGACGAGGACTTCGTCGGCTCCTGGAGCAAGGAGCAGGACGAGGCCGTGATGAAGAAGCTCGCCGTGGTGCAGGACAAGCTCACACAGCAGGGCCGGCTGGGTCCGGTGGCGCGGCTGCTGCCGACGACCGCGGCGGCGACGCTGCGCAAGGAAGACCCGCCGCTGGTGCTCGACGGCCCCTATGCCGAGACCAAGGAGCAATTGCTCGGCTTCTACATCGTGGATTGCAAGAATCTCGACGAGGCGCTCGACGTGGCGCGCGACCTCGGCGCGGCCAATCCCGGCGGAGCTTATGAGGTGCGCCCTGTGGGCGTGTTCAGGCCCGGAGGAATTTCGGCGTGAGTGACACCGACACCGCCTGGATCGAGACCGCGCTGACCTCGGCGCGACCCCAGGCGGTCGGCGCGCTGCTGCGCTATTTCCGCGATCTCGACACCGCCGAAGAGGCCTTCCAGAACGCCTGCCTGCGCGCGCTCAAGACCTGGCCGCAGAACGGGCCGCCGCGCGATCCCGCGGCCTGGCTGATCATGGTCGGCCGCAACGTCGCCATCGACGAGGTCCGCCGCGCCCGCAAGCAGCAGCCGCTGCCCGAGGATGACCAGGCCATCTCCGACCTCGACGACGCCGAGGGCGCGCTCGCCGAGCGGCTCGACGGCTCGCACTACCGCGACGACATCCTGCGGCTGATGTTCATCTGCTGCCATCCGCAGCTGCCGGCGACCCAGCAGATCGCGCTGGCGCTGCGCATCGTCTCCGGCCTCACCGTGAAGCAGATCGCGCGCGCCTTCCTGGTCTCGGAAGCGGCGATGGAGCAGCGCATCACCCGCGCCAAGGCGAAGGTCGCCGAGGCCGGGGCGCCGTTCGAAACGCCCGGCGCGGTCGAACGCTCCGAGCGGCTCGCCGGCGTTGCCGCAATGATCTACCTGATCTTCAACGAAGGCTATTCGGCCAGCGGCGACACGGCGGAGATCCGAAAGCCGCTCTGCGAGGAAGCGATCCGGCTGGCGCGGTTGCTGCTGCGGCTGTTCCAGAGCGAGCCGGAGATCATGGGGCTCGCGGCGCTGCTGCTGTTGCAGCATGCGCGCAGCGCCGCGCGCTTTGCCGCGGACGGCGCGGTGATCCTGCTCGACGACCAGGATCGTACGCTTTGGAACGGCAACATGATCGCGGAAGGCCTGGCGCTGATCGACAAGGCGATGCGCCATCGCCGCAGCGGCCCCTATCAGGTCCAGGCCGCGATCGCCGCGCTGCATGCGCGCGCGTCGACGCCCGAGGAAACCGACTGGACGCAGATCGACCTGCTCTATGGCGCGCTCGAACTGATGCAGCCGTCGCCGGTGGTGACGCTCAACCGCGCGGTTGCGGTCTCCAAGGTGCGCGGGCCGCAAGCGGCGCTCGAGCTGATCGAGCCGCTGGCGCCGAAACTCGCCAACTACTTTCATTTCCACGGCGTGCGTGGTGCCTTCCTGATGCAGCTCGGCCGTAACGACGAAGCCCGCATCGCCTTCGACCGCGCCATCGCGCTCGCCAATACTTCGGCCGAGGCCGCCCATATCCGCATGCACATTGATCGCCTGATCCGGGACAGCCAGCCGAAAGGCGGCAAAGGGAGCGCCAAGCAGGGCGCAAAGGTGAAGTAGGGCACTCCTATAGCCACATCGTCATGCCCGGGCTTGTCCCGGCCATGACGGGCGGTGGGAGTGTGCCGAAAAATTCCCTCCCGAATTGTCGGCTCCCGCCGTTCCCCTTCGTCTTAATCCCATATCCAGGGAGTCCAATCATGCTGAAAGCCATTGCCATCATCGCCGTCGTGCTCGCCGCCGGCATAGCCGCGGTCCTCGTCTTCGCATTGACAAAACCCGATACGTTCCGTGTCGAGCGCTCGCTCGCCGTGAAGGCGCCGGCCGATGCGATTTATCCGCACGTTGCCGATTTCCATTTCTGGATGAGCTGGTCGCCCTATGAGGATCGCGACCCCGCCATGAAGCGGACCTTCGGCAGAACCACGTCAGGCAAGGGCGCGACCTATGCCTGGGACGGCAACAACAATGTCGGCGCCGGGCATATGGAGATCCTCGAAGCGAGCACGCCGTCGAAGCTTCGCATCAAGCTCGATTTCGAGCGCCCGTTCGAAGGCCACAACACCGCCGAGTTCACCTTTGTGCCGCAAGGCGATGCCACACTGGTCACATGGGCGATGTACGGTCCGGCGCCGTTCATGTCCAAGGTGATGCAGGTGTTCATCAACATGGACAACATGATCGGCAAGGACTTCGAGGCCGGCCTCGCCAGCCTGAAGAAGCTCACCGAGAAGTAACCAGGCTTGCTGCCCAAGGCGCAGCTAAGGAGCTGCCAAGAGACCGTTAAGAAACTGCAAGGAACTGCCAGGGAATCGCCAAGAAAACTAAGAGAAGAGGAGAGAAACGATGATCAATGCCTATCTGTTCTATCAGGACACCTGCGAAGCGGCGTTCAACTTCTACGCCAAGGTTCTGGGCGGCAAGATCGACGCCATGATGCGCTCATCGGAAGCACCGCCGGACATGCCCGCCGCGCCCGGCCGCGAGAAGATGATCATGCATGCGCGGATGTCGCTGCCCGACGGCAGTGTGCTGATGGCCTCCGACGCGCCACCCGAGCATTTTCAGAAAGCCCAGGGCTTTTCGGTCTCGCTCACGGTCACGGACCCCGCGGATGGCGAGCGCAAGTTCAACGCGCTCGCCGACGGCGGCACCGTCACTATGCCCTTCAGCAAGACGTTCTGGGCCAAGGGCTTTGGCATGTGCGTCGACAAGTTCGGCATTCCCTGGATGGTGAACTGCCCGGCCGAGGGCATGTGACAGGCGCGTCGGCCTGACACGCCAAGCCGCGATCCCTCTCCCGTTGTTACGGGAGGGGGCGACTCATGCTGTCGTCATGTCACACGGCTGATCGCCGCGCGCTCGCTCACCGGAGCGATCCGGGCGCGTCATCGCTTGGCGGGGGCGATTCAACGCAGCGAGGGCAGATCACGAGTTTCGTGCCAAGCCGCCTGTCGTTCTCCGCCTCGATTTCGTCATGGACCACCCACCACGCCTCGGAGAACGGGCGCAAGGTGCCGAGCACTCTTTCCCGCTCCTGATTGGGATTGTCCTGCGCAGGCGCCGGGTTCGCTGCGCTCCGCTTTGTGACAGAGGGACGGTGATGGGCCTGGTTCGGATCCCGGCCGAGGCCGTCCCATGCGATCGGTCGGCGCTCCTGCGCCGGCGCCGCCGCGCATCCGAGGAGCGCTGCGCAAAAAGTGAGCAAGACGAAGCCGTGACGGAGCATGCCGGACCCTTGGTGCGGTACGCAACACGCAAACTCCGCGTGCGGAGCCTTGCATCGCGCCGGTTAAATGGAACCTAAGGGAAACGACGTGGCCGCCAGGCCCAATATGGAATCGTGCTCTCGCATCACATTGCGAGAGCAGTGAGGCCGCTTCGTGAAATGATGCGGATCGCATCGCACAACAACTGGCGAAATATTAGGCTGTGAACTCCACGATAGAATCGCTAATAATTTCTTCATAAATTTTACAAACGGGGTGGGCGCAACTTAGAAGGGGAGCGACCGATGGCAGCGGCGCTACAAATCAATTTTGCACTTTGGGGCATGCTCATCTGCGCGACCTTGGAATTGGCGCAGACCATCCAGAGGCTCTACTAGGCCCGACGAAATGCGTGACCGGCGCAATTTCGCCATCGCGCGTGCCTGCTAGCCCACCAGCAACGCGATGAGCGTGAAGCTGACGCTCGCGATCACGATCATCGAGAGGATGTAGTTGCGCGGCCGTACCGTTCGCGCGCGCGGCGGTCTCTGCCGCTGCAGTGGTTCGCTCACCCGCCATGCGGGCGCCGTCGGCGCGAGCGCAGCCTCTGCGCGCGAGCCGATATATTTCACATAGAGCTCGAGCAGCCGCAGCTCGGACGGCAGGTCCATCAGACCCTCGCGGTGGCGCCGCGACAGCAATTCGAATTCGACGGTTTCCTGGGAGCTCAACTGGCCAAGGACAATGCGTCCCTGGTCCGACAGGCGGTAGTGAAAATCGAGGGGCTGCACAGCCTGCGACCGGTTTGAAAATGAGCAATCTTGAAAAAGCGGAACCATCCTAGTCTGTGACCATTGCTGCGATTATGACGGCCCTGCAGCCATCGTGACCCGAGCGGCCTCAATCCGGACGGGACCATCATAGACGGCCGGAAAAAGCCGGGAACCGCGTAAATTGGGCAGGCATTGCCAAGCGGTTGAGCGGATTACGTGTCCGGATCGTCGAGATTTTGCAAAACTGCCTAATCGCCGGACAGCGGCGGATACAGCCCGGTCACATCGCTGGCCGCCGCCTGTTGCTCAGCGGCAGCGTGGATAGATCGCCGCAAGGTCGCGGCCCTTCAGCAAAAGCAATCTGGACGAGAGGCCACCGTGCCGGCTGATCCAGTTGCGCACCGGGCCGGGATAGGCCTGCAGCACCGCGTCGGAGGCTTCGGGCTCGGCATAAAAACGCCCACGCCGATCGACCGAACGCGCCGCGTGGAAGCCGAGTATCGCGCGTTTGGTGACGCAGATGCGCTCGCCCGGCACGATGCTCAGCACCAGCGTGCAGGCGGACAGGCACGGACCGTCGATCACCACGCGCTCGCCGCTCTCGCGCACCTGCTCGAACAGGTCGAGGAACGGCCCGACCTCTCCGCCCGGCGACTGGATGATGCGGATTTCGGCCATGGCGGGGGTGGCGGTAAAGAGCGCGGATGCGAGCATCCAGGCACCAACAAAGAACATGCGTCGCATGGAGCACTCCACAAGCTCGATCCCGCAGGGTGGGCAAAGCGTAGCCCACCAATGGCATCGCAAATCTGGAGGGAAGGTGGGTACGGCGCTTCGCGCCTTTGCCCACCCTACAAATCCTGCGCCTACCCGTTTCGCCGTTCGCCGCGCAGCGTCGGCAGGCCGATGCCAGCCGCATCGAAGCCGCCATCGACGGCCAAAATTTGGCCGGTGATGTAGCTCGATCGTTCCGAGCACAGGAAATAGATCGCTTCGGCGAGTTCCTCCTCCAGGCCGTAGCGGTTGAGCGGGATGGCGTCGTGATAATCGGCGCGGATCTCCCTGCTGTGCACCTGCTTCGCCATCGCGGTGTCGACCGGCCCCGGCGCGACCGCGTTGACGCGGATGTTGAGCGAGGCGAGCTCGACCGCGAGCTGCTTGGTCAGGTGCGCAAGGCCCGCCTTGCTGGTGCCATAGGCCGAACGCAGCGTCGAGGCGCGCACCGCCGAGATCGAGGTGACGTTGACGATGGCGCCGCCGCCTTGCTCGCGCATCAGCGGTGCGGCCGCCTTGGTGCACAGGAACGGGCCGGTGAGATTGACCGCCATGATCCTGTTCCAGTCGGCGTCGCTGGTCTCCAGCACAGGCGCGAACACGGCGACGCCGGCGTTGTTGACGAGCGCATCGAGCCGACCGAAGCGGCTCATGACCGCCGCCGTTGCAGCTCCCACGGCGGCTGCGTCGGACACGTCGCAGGTGATTGCCAGCGTATTATCGGGATTCTTCAGCGCCGCCGCCGCGCCAGCCTGCAGCTCCCCCTCGATATCGAGCAGCGCCACGCGCCACCCTTCGGCCAGGAATTTCTTGGCCGTCGCCAGCCCGATGCCTCGCGCGGCTCCGGTGACGAGGGCGACGTTTTGTGGGGCCTGCGGCATTTGCTAATCTGTCCTGTGTTCGAAAGGGGCGCGCACGAGCGCCGGCTCCTTTTACTTCGCTTTCGTCCCGGCAAGAAGGGCTCCAGCCCATGCTCATCGATCCCAGCACGATCCCGCTCGAGGAATGGCGGCCAGGTGTGAAGACCCGCATGGTGACATCCGCGCGCAATTGCGCGACCGCGCTCTGCATCTTCGAGCAATGGGTCGATCCCGGCGCCGGCGCGCCGACGCACAGCCACACGGTCGAGGAGGTGCTCACCGTGCGGGCGGGCGAGGCGGAGATGTGGATCGAAGCCGAGCGTATCACGGTGGCGGCCGGACAGGCGCTGCTGGTTCCCGCCGGCCGCAAGCACGGCTTTCGCAATTCGGGAGCGACCATGCTGCATGTCCATGCGGTGTTGGCCTCGCCGGTCTTCGAGATGCTGCCGGACGGGGCGAGTGAAGCGACGCGACGCTGGGAGCGGTAGGGCAAGGGCGCCGGTCTCTCTCACCGTCACCCCAGGGTGGCCGCTTCTTCAGCGGCCCTCAACGGGCGACGGGGATAGTGCTAAAGCGAGAGCTTACGCCAGCTCCGCCGACGCGCGCTGCATGTTCGACGACATGTCGGAGGTCACGATGCTCTGCTCCTCGACCGCGGCCGCGGTGGAGGCGATGAACTCGTTGACGCCGGCGATCGCGGCCTTGATCGCGGTGAGCGAGCTCGCAACGTCGCCCGAGATGGTGTTGAGCGCGTCGATTTCCGAGGTAATCGTGTCGGTGGCCTGCTTGGCCTGGCTGGCGAGGTTCTTCACCTCGGAGGCGACCACGGCAAAGCCGCGACCCGCTTCGCCCGCCCGCGCCGATTCGATCGTGGCGTTGAGCGCAAGCAGGTTGATCTGACTGGTGATGCCCGAAATCATCTCGACGATGCCGCTCATGGCCTGGGCCGCCGCAGTCAACTTCTGAGCCTGACCGTCCGCAGACTCGACCCTGGTGGTCGCGACCTTGGAGGTCTCGCGCGATTTCGCCATGGTCTCGGAGATCTCGCGGATCGAGGCGCTCATCTGCTCGCTGCCGGCCGCGACCGCCTCGATCAGCCCGCGCGCGTTGTCGGCCTTCTTGCGGCCGATCGCCTGCGCGGTGATGTCGGTGGCGTATTTCACCACCTTGTAGGGTTTTCCGTTGAGGTCCAGAATCGGATTGTAGGACGCCTGGATCCAGATCTCGCGGCCGCCCTTGGCGATCCGCTTGTATTCGGCGGCCTGGTATTCGCCGCGGTTGAGCGTCTCCCAGAACTGGCGGTAGGCCGCCGAATTCTTCTCGTTCGGCTCGACGAACATGGAATGGTGCTGGCCCTTGATCTCGGCCAGCGAATAGCCCACCGCCTTGAGAAAATTCTCGTTGGCGGTGCGGATCGTGCCATCCATGTTGAACTCGATCACCGCCTGCGACTTCTGGATCGCGGCGAGCTGGCCATCACTGTCGGCGGCCTTCATCTTCTGCGCGGTGATGTCGGTCGCGAACTTCACCACCTTGAACGGCTTGCCGGTCTCGTCGAGGATCGGGTTGTAGGTCGCGAGAATCCAGATCTCCTTGCCGCCCTTGCCGAGCCGCTTGTACTCGGCCGCCTCGAACTCGCCGCGGTTCAGCCTGGCCCAGAACGCGGCATAGGCCGAGCTCGCGCGGTCCTCGGGCGTCACGAACATGCTGTGATGCTTGCCCTTGATCTCGTCGAGCGAATAGCCCATCGCGCCCAGGAAGTTCTCGTTGGCGGTGACGATGGTGCCGTCCATGTTGAACTCGATCACGGCCTGCGCGCGGTTGATCGCGGCGATCTTGCCGGAGTCTTCCATGGTCTTGATCTTGTACGCCGTGATGTCGGTGGCGAACTTGATGAAGCTGACCACCTTGCCGTTCTTGTCCAGCAGCGGGGCGTAGGAGGCATGAACCCAGACTTCCTTGCCGTTCTTGCCGAAGCGCTTGTATTGCGTGGTCTGGAATTCGCCGCGGTTCAGGCTGGCCCAGAAGTCGCGGTAGCGGGCGCTCTCGCGCTCAGTCGGGGTGACGAAAATGCTGTGATGCTTGCCCTTGATCTCGGCGAGCGAATAGCCGCTCATTTTCAGAAGGTTCTCGTTGGCATCGAGGATGGTGCCATCGAGATCGAACTCGATGACGGCCTGCGAGCGATCAAGGGCGTCGACCTCCGCGAGCGCGTGCTGGATCCTGGCCTTGCTGTTGAAATTGAACACTTGAAGGTCCCCGGAATGGTTCAACTATGCGTCGGCCGAGCTGCAATGGGCCTTCCCGAAAAAGTTGCATGCACGCGTTGATCAACTGTAAACCCTTGCAGCCAGCTGCGCGGCCTCCGGCGCTGGCCATGTTGTTCTGTGCGCAAAGATTCTCGTCCTATATGCACGGCGGTGGACATAGTCGGTCCGTAATCGTACGGACCCGCCTTGCGATATTTTTCCCATCGTCCTTGTTGAAATTCGGCGAGCAATGTCGGGGCACGCGTTCGTGCATCGTCTTCGAGAGGATTTTCTCTGCGGAGACCATCAATGCCCGACGACCGCGAGCGCCTGATTCGAGACCTCTTCGCAGCCTATCTCGGCAACGACCGGCAACGGGTCGCCGACGCATTGGTCGACGATTTCCGCTTCACCAGTCCGTTCGACGACGACCTCGACAAGGCGGCCTATTTCGAGCGCTGCTGGCGGGACAGCGGCTGGATCGCGCGACACGACATCGAGCGGATTTTCGTCCGGGGCGACGAGGCCTTCGTCACCTATCTCTGTCTGGCGACAGATGGCAGGAGCTTTCGCAACACGGAGTTCTTCACCTTTGCCGGTGGCAAGGTCCGCCGCATCGACGTCTATTTCGGCGCTGCCCGGAAGGATGGGCGTTTCCTGCCACAGCCGCGCTAGCGGCCGGCGCAATGACCTCCGGAATAATTTTCATCACCCTGTCGGTTCCGTAAAGATTGGTTCGTCTTAGAGGTGAGGGCGGGCGGCCCGGGCCGCCGCTCCCGTCCTTCCGGGGTGGCGCAGCGCCGCGCAAACCCGAAACGACAAAGCAAACAAGGACTGCTCATGCGATTCATGATGCTGATGATCCCGCTCGGCTACGAGACCGCGCCGCCGGACGTGCAACTCGATCCCGAACGCGTCGCCGCGATGATGCGCTACAACGAGGCGCTGAAGGATGCCGGCGTGCTGATCACGCTCGACGGCCTTCACCCGCCGTCGATGGGCGCGCGCGTCTCGTTCGCGACCGGCGAGCCCATCGTGACCGACGGCCCCTTCGCCGAAGCCAAGGAGGTCCTGGGCGGCTACTGGATGATCGAGGTTGCCTCGCGCGAGGAGGCGATCGCCTGGGCGAAGAAGTGCCCGGCCTCCGCCAATGAAGTCATCGAGATCCGGCAGGTGCAGGAGATGGCCGACTTTCCGCCGGAGGTGCAGGCAGCCGCCGCCGGCTTCGACGATCTGAAGACGTAGCCGAGACGGCCGCGGATCAATTCGCGGCTTCGTCGATCCATCATCCATCAACAAAGGAGAGAACCAATGAGCACCGATACCTATCTCGCCGTTTTCCTCGGCAGCAAGAGCAGCCCGCAATGGGCCGCATGGAACGCGATGTCCGAGACCGAGCGGAAGGCGAAGGAGCAGCAGGGCATGGCGGCCTGGAAAGGCTGGGTCGAGAAGCACCAGGGCGCGATCCAGGCCATGGGCGGCCCTCTCGGCAAGACCAAGAAGGTCGACAGCAAGGGCGTCGCCGACATCGCCAACGAGATGGGCGCCTTCACAGTCGTCCGCGCCGCGTCCCATGAGGCCGCAGCCAAGATGTTCGAGAACCACCCGCACTTCGCGATCTTCCCCGGCGAACGCGTCGAGATCATGCCGGTGCTGCCGATTCCCGGCGGCTAGGCCGTGTCATTTCGGGGCGCGCGCAGGCGCGAACCCGGAAATCTCGAGATTCCGGGTTCGGCTCGTCGAACAGCCCCGGGTCGAGCCGCCCCGGAATGACGAGATGGCCGGTTAATCAAATCCGGCCTGCGCTAGTGACTTCACGCCCGGCTCATGTAAAAGCTGTTCACATGAGCTGGCGTAAGGACCAGGGCCGCACCGAGCGCGGCTATCACCACGGCAATCTGAAGGAAGCCCTGTTGCAGGCTGCCCTCGGGCTGATCGCCGAGAAGGGCGCGGCCGGCTTCACCTTTGCCGATGCCGCGCGCATGGCCGGCGTCAGCGCGGCGGCGCCTTACCGGCATTTCCGCGACCGCGAGGAGCTGCTGTCCTCGATCGCGCAGCGCGGCTTCGAGCAGTTCGAGCAGCGCCTGACCGCGGCGTGGGACGACGGGCGCCCGGATACGGTCACGGCGTTCGAGCGCGTCGGCAAGGCCTATCTCGCCTTTGCCCGCGAGGAGCCCGCCTTCTACAACGCGATGTTCGAATCAGGCGTGCCGGTCGATTCAAATCCGGCCCTGCAGGCCGCCAGTGAGCGCGCCTTCAACATCATTCGCGCAGCCGCCGAGCGGCTTGCGGCGCTGGCGCCGCCCGGCACGCCGCGGCCACCGGCCATGATGATGGCGCTGCACATCTGGTCGATGGCCCACGGCGTCGCGTCGCTGTTCTCACGCGGCGACGCCGCGCGGCGAAAACTGCCGATGTCGCCGGATGACCTGCTCGAAGCCGAGGTGCTGATCTATCTGCGCGGCCTCGGCTTCCCGACCGACCGCCGTCCGCCGGCACGAAGCGCCGAGCCGCCGCCGGTACCACCGGAGGCATCCTCCGGTTCTGGCCTGCCGCCCGGCGGCCCCTGGGGCAGGCCGAAATAAAATTGCGCAAATAATTCGGCGACCCTGTCAGGCGGCCGGCTTGACAAAATCGCGGGATGGTCTAGCTATGTAAATGTTATTTACATTCACAACGGCGCTGGTGCCGTCATGGAGAGGGAAATGGCCTACACCGCTGATGTCAATCGCTGGCGCGGCCCTTCGGACCAACACTACGAGCGCCCCCGCATGCTGGACACGCCCTGGCATCCCGGCTGGATCGCCGTGACCATCCTCGGCTTCATCATCTGGTGGCCGATCGGACTTGCCCTTCTCTTTTTCACACTCGGGAGCAGAAGAATGTCGTGCTGGAGCAACCAGGATCGCTGGCAGAACAAGATGGAGCGGATGCAGTACAAGATGGACCGCATGCGTGATCGGATGGAGCGTCGCGGCTTCGGCTTTGGCTTCGGCCCGCCGACCTCCGGCAACCGCGCCTTCGACGAGTACCGCTCTGAAACGCTGCGCCGGCTCGAGGAAGAGCAGGTCGAGTTCAGGAATTTCCTCGACCGTCTGCGTCACGCCAAGGACAAGGAAGAGTTCGACCAGTTCATGGCGCAGCACAAGACGCGCCCGACCCCGCCGCCGACCGACCAGCCGCAGGGCTGATCTAAATCCGGGGTCTGCCTCTCAAAGCCTTCAGGCGCATGCCCCCAAAGTCCTGATGGCCCCGAGCCGCCCGCCTGCGCAACCCGCAGGCGGGCGGTTTGGTTTTTGGGGACCCGAACCAACCACCGACGATCCGACACCAAGACTTGCGTGCCACCTCGATCCGCCGCGCAGCTCTTGTCTGGACGACGCGCATCATGGACCTCTATACCCGCCTGCTGCTTGGCGTGACCGCCTTGGCGGTGTTGGGCTACATCGGCTTGGTCTATGGCAGCTGTGCGCACGATCCCGACTGTCATTTTCGCCTCTGCGCCGGCGGGCGCGCGTTCTGCGGCGTTGATCACGTACATGTGCAGGACCGGTAGAACCCGATCCGCGCCGGGCCCGACCAAGCCCTGACGGCGCACCTCCCGCGCGCTGACGGGTACGACCATGACCAACGCCGAACGCAAAGGAATCAGCCAGCGCATCGCGCTCCTCGAGCGCGCCTCGGCGCTGTTCGACCGGTTCGGAAACACCGTGCCGGTGGCGATCGCGTTCCTCAATGGATGGCCGACCGAAGTCCAGCTCTATCCGCAGTGGCAACTCGGCGAATCCTGGCGGTTCTTTCTCAGCCTTTATCTCTATTGGTTCGCCTCGTTCGCACTCAGCCGCGCGGTCTCTTTTGCAAAGGGGAGTATCACCCCATGATCCTCCTCCGCGATGTCGCGCTCTTCGTCCTGCCGGTGCTTATTGCGGCGGGCGGCTGGCTCTACGCGCTCAGCCTGCGCAAGCGGGTCCGGCCTGGTCCTGGGGGCGAAAGCAAGCGCGTCCCGGCGGCGTGACTGGCGCCCCGACCCGGACCGCCTATATTCGCCTTCACAAGAGTGGGCGGACCGGAGGCGACAATGGCGGAAGCTGCGATCACGGCGAGCGACGGCCTCTGGCAACAGGTCCGCAGCGAGGCGCAGCGCGCGGCTGACGCCGACCCCGTGTTCGGCAAGGCCCTTGCGACTGCCATTCTCGCTCATGATGATTTTGCCGCCGCCTTGGCCGATTTGATCGGGCAGCGGCTCGGCAGCGGCCCCACCGGGCGCACGCGCTTCACGTCCTATTCCCGCGACGCCTTTCAAGGCGAGCCAGACCTGATCGAAACCGCCAGCCGGGATTTGCAGGCCATCGCACGGAGCGATCCCGCCATCGCCGACCTGCTGCCGCCGCTGCTGCACTACAAAGGTTATGTCGCGCTGCAAGCCTGGCGCGTCTCGAACTGGCTCTGGCGTCATGACCATCGCGACGCGGCGCTCCTGTTTCAGAACGAGGCGTCCAACCTGCTGCAGGTCAGCATTCATCCGGCCGCATCCATTGGATCGTCGGTCTATCTCGACCACGCCACCGGCATCGTGATTGGTGCGAATGTGGTGATCGGCGACGAGGTCACCATCCTCCAGAACGTCAGCATCGGCCGTCGCGGTGAATTGCCGACGCGCTCGCCGCGCATCGGCCGCGGCGTCTACATCGGCGGCGGCGCGACCATTCTCGGTGACATCAATATCGGCGATTTCGCAAAGATCGGCGCCGGCACTGTTGTGACCGGTGACGTGCCCGCCGGCTGCACCGCGATCGGCAATCCCGCGCGATTGACCAATTGCCCCAAGCCCGCCTCGGCGGCCTGACCCTATCAATCTTTGGAGAATGGCAATGAAGACGGCAATCGTGATCGGCGTTGGTCCGGACCGCGGGCTCGGGGCCCGGCTTTGCAAGCGTCTTGCGGCCGATGGACTCAAGGTGATCGTCGCGGGCCGGACGCTGTCTGCCTTGCAGGCCGTTGTCGACGACATCACGAAGGCGGGCGGCGCAGCCGTGCCCTTCGTTGCCGATGCGACCAGGGAGGGGGACATCGTCGCGTTGTTCGATGCCGCCGGCGACGACCTCGACCTCGCGATCTACAACGCCGGCAACAACACGCCCGGCAAGATCATCGAGATGGACGCCGACTATTTCGAGAATGCCTGGCGCGTGGTCTGCTTCGGCGGCTTCCTGTTCGGCCGCGAGGCGGTGCGGCGGATGGTGCCGAAGAAGACCGGTACGCTGCTGTTCACCGGCGCCAGCGCCTCGCTGCGCGGACGCTCCGGCTACGGCGCCTTCAACTCGTCCAAGGCCGGCTTGCGTACGCTGGCGCAGGCGATGGCCAAGGAATATTCGAGCGACGGCATCCATGTCGGCCATGTCGTGGTCGACGGCGCGATCGCCGGCGACAAGATCTTTTCACGGTTCCCGGATGCGGCCGGCCGCGAGGACAGCCTGATCGACATCGATGGCATCGTCGATGCCTTCGCCTTCCTCTATCGCCAGCCCGAGCGCGCCTGGTCGTTCGAGCTCGACGTGCGGACCTCGAAGGAGAAGTGGTAGAGGGGCGGCCCTCGACCATTTCTACCGCCGTCATTGCCCGCGAAGGCGGGCAATCCAGTATTCCAGAGACAACATTGAGATGCGGAGGAGCCGCAGCGTCCTGGATACCCCGCTTGCCGCCTACGCTAAAGCTTCGGCGCCCCTGGACCGCAGCCCCGGCAAAGCCTTGGCGTAGCCGGGTTGCGGGGTATGACAGTCGTAAGGGTGGTGTAGATCAATACCCTGCCGCCAGCCCACTGTTTCGCCGTGGATCGTTCGCACCGTAATAACGGTTGTTGCCGACTTGCTCGCCGTTCAGCGACGGCGCGCCGACGATGATGACCGCGAGATGGTTGGCCGGCTGCGGCGGTCCGAATTTGTGGCCCATGCCTTCCAGGATCTTGCGCGTGTCCGGTGACAGCGCATAGTTCTCGACGTTGGTCATATCAGGCAGCCATTGCTGGTGGATGCGCGGCATGTCGACGGCTTCCTGCGCGTTCATGCCGTAGTCGATCGCATTGATCATGGTCTGCAACACGGCCGTGATGATGCGACTGCCGCCGGGCGTGCCCACCACCATGACCGTCTTGCCGTCCTTGGTGACGATGGTCGGGCTCATCGAGGACAGCGGACGCTTGCCGGGAGCAATCGCGTTGGCCTCGCCCTGCACCAGGCCATACAGGTTCGGCACCCCGACCTTGGCCGTGAAGTCGTCCATTTCGTCGTTCAGCAGCACGCCGGTCTTGGCCGCCGTCACCTTGGCTCCGAACCAATCGTTCAGCGTGTACGTCACCGATACCGCGTTGCCGTCCTTGTCCGCGATTGAATAGTGCGTGGTGTTGCTGCCCTCGTGCGGCGCGACGCCCGGCTTGATGTCCTTGGAGACCGCGGCCTTGTTCGGATCGATCACGGCGCGGATCTTGGTCGCGTAATTCTTGTCGAGCAGGCGGTCGAGCGGATTCTTCACGAAATCCGGATCGCCGAGATAGCTGTTGCGGTCCACGTAAGCATGCCGCATGGCCTCGATCTGCACGTGAACGGCCTGCGCGGAATGGTAGCCCAGCTCCTTCAGAGGATAGCCCTCCAGGATATTCAGGATCTCGCAGATGACGACGCCGCCCGAGCTCGGTGGCGGCGCGGAAATCACGTGATAGCCGCGATAGTCGCATTCGACGGGTGCGAGCTCGCGCGTCTTGTAGCCGTCGAGGTCGTCCTGCGTCAGCAGGCCCTTGCCGGCCTGGCTCGATGCCACGATCGCGCTGCCGACCCAGCCCTTGTAGAAGCCGTCGGTGCCCTTGCTGCTGATCTCGCGCAGGGTTTTCGCCAGTTCGGATTGCTGCAGTCGATCGCCCACGCCGAACGGCTGGCCGTTGTTGAGGAAGATGGCGCTCGATGCCGGATCGTCCTTGAAATCGTCGGTCGCCGTGCGCAGCAGGTCGATGTCGCCCTGGTCGAGCACAAATCCCTGTTCGGCGAGCTGGATCGCGGGAGCTAGCAGGTCGGCGCGCTTCATGGTGCCGTATTTCTCGCGCGCATATTCCATGCCCGAGACGGAGCCTGGCACACCCACAGCCAGATGCCCCTTGGTCGAGATGCCCTTGATGACGTTGCCATCCTTGTCGAGATACATGTTCGCCGTCGCGCTCTTGGGCGCGGTCTCGCGGAAATCGAGGAAGGTCTTGCGGCCGTCGGCGAGCTGGATCGTCATGAAGCCGCCACCACCGAGATTGCCGGCGGCCGGATAGACGACGGCCAGGGCATAGCCGACGGCCACAGCGGCATCGACGGCATTGCCGCCGCGCTTCAGCACATCGACACCGACCTGGGTCGCCAGATGCTGCGCGGACACCACCATGCCATTTTGCGCGGCGACCGGCGCGACCGACGCCGCGCGCGCGGGGATGAACGTGACGAGGCTGACCGATACGATCGCGGCGGCCATCCACCGCAGGTGTGTTCCCGCATTTTGCACAGCTTGCTCCCTTGGCGAGGCCGGCTGTCCCGGCCCTTGTTGGTTGATGCGAGCAGCCTATCAGGCGGAATCTGGCGGGCAAATCGACCAGTGATCGAATGAACGATGTCAGACGTCGGATGCGCGCCAAGATGCACTCCGCGCTCCCTCCCGCCTTGCGGGGGAGGGCGGGGGAGAGGGGGGGGGCCAAGAAACGGTCTTCGTTGAGCGCGTTCCGATTTCTTGGCCGAGGAGGGAATCCCGTGTGGACCCCTCTCCCTAGCCCTCCGCCGCGATGGGGGAGGGAACCGACCTCGCACGGGGCTGGCAGCCTTCGCCCCTTCGCCGGCCAAAGACCGCCCTCACGCCGCGGCAAAGCGGCCAACCGCCTGCGCTGCCTACCTTTCCGGCAGCCAAATTCGGCCGTGGTAACCGTACGTTAACCATCGGCGGGCTCTGGTAATTGCGGACAGTCGTGCCCGGAGCCGTGCTCAAGGCCCATAGTTTTGACATCTTGGCAGGGAATGCAGGCGGCCGGCTTTGGACGAGCCCCTGTACCCCAGAAAGACAAGGCTTTGAGCGGGCTTGCCGGCCGCGCCGGTTCTAGCGCGGCTGTTGGGGAACCGGCAGCCATTTGCTGGCCGGAGAGGTCAGGTAAATGATCGCCTTGAGAGGATACTGCTTATGAATCCGGCCGACGTGGCTCAGTCAGCCCTTCCGGTTGCCGCTTCCGCGGACGTGTCGCTGATTGCGCTGTTCTGGCAGGCTCACTGGATCGTGAAAGCGGTCATGCTGGGGCTTCTCGCCTGCTCGGTCTGGGTCTGGGCCATCGCGATCGACAAGATCTTTCTCTACGCGCGCACCCGCCGTTCGATGGATCGCTTCGAGCAGGCCTTCTGGTCCGGCGAGTCGATCGAGGAGCTCTATCGCACCCTCTCAGCCAAGCCGACGCATTCCATGGCGGCCTGCTTCGTCGCCGCCATGCGCGAGTGGAAGCGCTCGTTCGAGAGCCACGCCCGCTCGGTCGCGGGCCTTCAGATGCGCATCGACAAGGTGATGAACGTCTCGATCGCGCGCGAGGTCGAGCGGCTGGAACGCCGGCTGCTGGTGCTCGCCACCGTCGGCTCCGCCGGCCCCTTTGTCGGCCTGTTCGGCACGGTCTGGGGCATCATGTCGAGCTTCCAGTCGATCGCGGCGTCGAAAAATACCTCCCTGGCGGTGGTGGCGCCCGGCATTGCCGAAGCGCTGTTTGCGACCGCCGTCGGCCTTATCGCCGCCATTCCTGCCACTATTTTCTACAATAAGTTCACTTCCGAGGTGAACCGGCAGGCCCAGCGGCTGGAAGGTTTCGCCGATGAATTTTCCGCCATTCTGTCGCGTCAGATCGACGAGCGGGGCTGACGGACGGCATGTATAGTGTGAGGGGCAATTTGGGCACTCGATCATGGCGATGAACGTAGCTAGCTCGTCCGGAGGCGGCGGCCGCCGCGGCCGGCGCAAGCCCGTCGTGGCCGAGATCAACGTCACGCCGATGGTCGACGTGATGCTGGTGCTGCTCATCATCTTCATGGTGTCGGCGCCGATGTTGACGGTCGGCGTGCCGCTCGACCTGCCGCAGACCCAGGCCAAGAGCCTCGAAAACAACGACCAGAAGCCGATCCAGATGTCGGTCGACATCAAGGGCAAGGTGTTCATCAACGACGCCGAGGTCGCGATCAACGAGCTGGTGCCGAAGCTGAAGGCGATCACGGACGCGCGCGGCGGGCTCGAGGAGCGCATCTATCTGCGCGCGGACAAGAAGGCGGACTACGGAACGGTGGCCAAGGTCATGGGCCTGTTGTCCGGCGCGGGCTTCAAGAAGCTGGCGCTCGTGACCGAGGCGGATCAGGGGTAAACCGGTGAAGGTGAACGTCGACAAGACACTCGTTGCGTCGATTGCCCTCCACGTCCTCGTGCTTGGATGGGGACTGGTCACCTTTAGCAGCAAGGCCTTTGTCGCGGAAGAGTCGCTTCCGATCGACATCGTCTCCTCTGATCAGCTCGCGCAGATGATGGCGGGGCAGAAGACCGGCAAAAAGGAAGAGCCGAAGCCCAAGGTCGAGAAGATCGCCGAGGCCAAGCCCGAGGAAGACGCGGTCGGCAAGGTCACCGAGAAGAAAGAGCTGATCAAAACCAACTCGACGCCCGAGCCGCCGCCGAAACCCGTCGAGAAGCCGGTCGAGAAGAAGCCCGAGCCGCCCAAGCCCGTTGCCGAGGCCAAGCCCAAAGAAGAGCCGAAGCCGCAGGAAAAGAAGCCTGATCCGGCCAAGGAAGATCCGATCGCCGAGCTCCAGAAGAAGCTGGAGACCAAGAAGCCTCCGCCGAAGCCCGTCGAGCAGAAGGTCGCGGCGGTGCAGCCGCAACAGCAACCGAAGCCCAAGGAGCGCAGCTTCGATCCCGCGCAGATCCAGCGGGACCTCGACAAGCGCGCGGCGACCCGGCACGAGATCTCCGGCGCGGCGCTGAATGCGTCGGCTGCGCTGGGATCGACGACCGGGACTGCTGCCAACAACGTTGCGACGTGGGGAGGCGCGTTCACGAATGCGGTCCGGCGCTGCTTCACGCCCACCTATAACGGGCAAGACGCCGAGCAATACGAGGCTGACATCGATATCCCGATGAAAATCGACGGCTCGCTTGCGTCCGAGCCGATTATCGTCGCGGTTCGCGGCCCGTCTCGGTCGATTGCTCAGGCGGTGGCGGAGAGCGCCAAGCGCGCCATCGTGCAGTGTCAGGTCTATTCGTTCCTACCGAAGCAGCAGTATGACACCTGGAAGACCATTCCAATGCGCTTCGGCCTGAAAGATATGTTGTGACATCCGAACAAAAGAATTTTGCGATGAATGACGTCCTATCGATGAACCGCCGCCGCTTCATGACGCTGACAGGATCGGCGCTCGCGACGCTCGGGGGCGGACATGCCCTGGCCCAGGGCCAAAAGCGGCTTGAACTCAATCCAACGGAGTTTCGGCCGATCCCGATCGCGATCTCCAACTTCGTGCCGGGCTCGCCCGCCGACGGCGACGTCAGCAACGGCGTCACCCAGGTCATCACCAACAATCTGAAGCGGTCGGGCCTGTTCGCACCGATCGACCAGGCTGCTTTCATCGAGCGCATCAGCAACATCGACGTCGCGCCGCAATTCCAGAACTGGAAGACCATCAACGCCCAGGCCCTCGTCACCGGCCGCATGACGCGGGGGCAGGACGGCCGGCTCAAGGCGGAATTCCGCCTGTGGGACGTCATCACGGGCCAGCAGCTTGCGGGCCAGCAATATTTCACCTCGCCGGAATATTGGCGCCGTATCGCCCACATCATCTCCGACCAGATCTATGAGCAGATGACCGGCGAAAAGGGCTATTTCGACAGCCGTGTGGTGTTCGTGGACGAGACCGGCCCAAAGGAGCGTCGCGTCAAGCGGCTCGCGATGATGGACCAGGACGGTGCCAATGTGCGCTATCTGACGCGCGGCTCCGACCTCGTGCTGACGCCGCGCTTCTCGCCGAACTCGCAAGAGATCACCTATATGGAGTTCGGCCAGGGCGATCCGAAGGTCTATCTCTTCAACATCGAGACCGGCCAGCGCGAGATCGTCGGCAATTTCCCCGGCATGACCTTCGCGCCGCGCTTCTCGCCGGACGGCCAGCGCGTCATCATGAGCCTGCAGCAGGGCGGCAATTCGAACCTGTTCGTGATGGATCTGCGCTCGCGCTCGACCACGCGCCTCACCGACACGCCGGCGATCGACACGTCGCCGTCCTACTCGCCGGACGGCACCCGCATCTGCTTCGAGTCCGATCGCGGCGGCAGGTCGCAGATCTATGTGATGGCCGCGGGCGGCGGACAGGCGCAGCGCATCTCCTTCTCCAAGGATGACACCAACGCCACCTATTCGACGCCGGTGTGGTCGCCGCGCGGCGATTACATCGCCTTCACCAGGCAGGGCGGCGGGCAGTTCTCGATCGGCGTCATGAAGCCGGACGGCTCCGGCGAGCGGCTGCTCACCTCCGGCTATCACAACGAAGGGCCGACCTTCTCGCCGAACGGCCGCGTGCTGATGTTCTTCCGCGATCCCGGCGGCAATGGCGGACCGTCCCTCTACTCGGTCGATATCTCCGGCCGCAACGAGCTCAAGGTGCCGACGCCGGGCTTCGCCTCCGACCCGGCATGGTCGCCGCTGCTGTCCTCGACACCCGGCTAGAGCGCTTGCGAGCGCAGTGGGCACAGGCTCGCGTGAAACATCGGGGCTAAGACATTGCGCGTTCAGACGCGCGATGTTTTCGAAAAAACATGCCGATTTTTTCGGGGTTTGGTGCAGGACGCAAGCTTTCCTTCACCTTGCGCCCGGTAACGCTTGCCTAGTTGCTTGATATTTCAGCGGAAACATGTTCGCTATTGCCGAAAAACAACTCGACTTTAACGATGTTCCCTCAGAAAGGCTTCATCAGGTCTGGGTAAAAGTACGCGCCAAACAGGACGCGTAACAAGCCGATGCAACTGGCCGACCAGAAGCAGAGCGATCGAGACGAGCTGGAGCCGATACTCTACGCCGCTCTCATCAACTCTATGGTGCAGAATTTCTGGGCGATCTTCCTGGGCTCGGCCTCCGCGGCCGTGGCCGCGGTCATGACTGCGCTGAAGACAGGCGATGTCTGGCTGTGGCCGCTCGCATTTCTGCTGATCGCGATCGGCACCGCGCGCGCGTTCCAGATGCGCGGATACGAAAACCGTACGCACCCATTGTCGTTCGAGGAAGCCAAGCACCTGGAGCCGCGCTACTGGCTCGGCGCGCTCAGCTATGCGGCGGTGCTCGGCCTGTGGTCCTTCGTCGTCATCTACAACAATGACGATCCGATTGCCGACATGCTCTGTGTCGCCATCGGCATCGGCTACACCGCGGGCGGCGCCGCCCGCAATTACGGCCAGCCCCGGGTGATCCAGTGGCACGTCGCGCTCGCCTGCGCACCGATGTCGCTCGCGCTGCTGCTGCATGGCGGCTTCTACCACATCGGGCTCGCCGTCCTGCTCGTGTTCTTCTTCGTCGGGCTGAAGAACATCAATCTCAGCCTGCATGCGATCTTCGTCAAGGCGCTGACCTCGAGCTTTCGTGAGTCCGCGCTGGCAAGCCAGTTCGACACCGCGCTCAACAACATGCCGCATGGCCTGTGCATGTTTCGCGCCGACGGCCGCCTTGCGGTGATGAACCATCGCTTCGGCGAGCTGATGGCGTTGCCCGAGGATCTGGTCAAGCGTGGCGCCACCGCTGCCGACATCGTATCGGCCTGTATCGCCGCCGGCTCCATCTCGGCGGAGAGCGGCAAGCAGATCCTGGCCGAGATCGAGCATGCGCGGATCTGCGAGATCGTCACCGCCGACCCGGATTCCTCGCGCGGCCGCGCGCTCGCCTGGACGTTCCAGCCGATGACCGGCGGCGGCACGGTGCTGCTGCTGGAAGACATCACCGAGCGTACCAACGCGGAAGCCCGTATCACTCATCTCGCCCGCTATGACGAGCTCACGGCGCTGCCCAACCGGGTCTCGTTCCGCGACGAGATCGAACGGTTGCTGGTGATCTCGCACGACGCCGAGCGCCTCTCGGCGCTGCTGTTCGTCGATCTCGACCAGTTCAAGCAGGTCAACGACACGCTCGGCCATCCCTGCGGCGACCAGCTCCTCTGCGCGGTCGCCAACCGCCTGCGCGAGATGCTGCGGCCCGAGGATTTCGTCGCCCGCTTCGGCGGTGACGAGTTCGTCGTGTTCCAGCAGAACATCAGTTCGCCCGAGGATGCCGCGAGCCTCGCCCGCCGCATCGTCGAACGCCTGAGCGAGCGCTACCGCATCGACAATCACCTGGTCGAGATCGGCGCCAGCGTCGGCATCGCGCTGACATCGCCGGACGGCGACGTCAGGGCCGACACGCTGCTCAAGAACGCCGACATGGCGCTCTACCGCGCCAAGGCCGACGGCCGCGGCACCTTCTGCTTCTTCCGCGATGAGATGGCGGCCACCGTCGAGGCCCGCCGCATCCTCGAGCTCGACCTGCGCAAGGCGCTGGCCAACGAGGAGTTCGAGCTGTTCTACCAGCCGCTGGTCAATCTGAAGTCCGGCAAGATCACCACCTGCGAGGCGCTGCTGCGCTGGAATCATCCGGTGCGCGGCACGGTCTCGCCGGTCGACATCATCCCGGTCGCCGAAGACATGGGGCTGATCGTCGATCTCGGCCGCTGGATCCTGCGCCGCGCCTGCATGGAATGCATGAAGTGGCCCGACGGCGTCAGCGTCGCCGTCAACTTCTCGCCGCAGCAATTCCACCAGCGCGACGTGCTCAGCGAAATCCGCTACGCGCTCGAGGTCTCGGGGCTGCCGGCCCACAGGCTGGAGATCGAGATCACGGAGTCCTCGCTGCTTCGTAACACCCAGCTCACCCACGATACGCTGTCGCAACTGCATGCGCTCGGCGTGCGCATCTCGCTCGACGATTTCGGCACCGGCTATTCCAGCCTCAGCTATCTCCACAATTTCCCGATGCAGAAGGTGAAGATCGACCGCTCCTTCCTCGAGGGCATCGACACCGACCGGCCGCTGACGCTGCTGCGTGGCGTGGCGCGGCTGTCGGCCGACCTCGGCATGGCGGTCGTGGTCGAGGGCATCGAGACCAACGAGCAGCTCGAGCTGATCAGCGCCGACGGCACCGTCTCCGAGGCGCAAGGCTATCTGTTCAGCCGTCCGGTGCCCGCCGTGCGGATGCGCCAGCTCCTCAACGCCTCGCATGGGCGGCGCGGCGAGAGCCTGCTCCAGGTCGTAGGCTCACGCTCCTTCGCCTGAGTCCACATCCAGAAATTGCACGTCGCTTCAGGCCGTTGCTGAACCTACCGTAGTGCTACGGAGGTTAACCCTATCCCGTCGATTGCTTTGCATCGTCGTTAAGGAGGTGTTAATAAATCGTCACGCGCGCGCAAGTTGTTCAGCGGCAAATGCCCCGGGCTCGCGTTTTCGTTGTGGGCGGTGGGTAAGGAGTTCGAATGCAGTCCTCAGCCAGATCTGTCATTTCGGCTGTTGGACGGGGGGCGGAGCTTCTGACCGACGTCGACTATCATCTCGCGGAGACCGACGCGGAGAAGGAGCAAATCTACAACCTCCGCTACCGCGCCTATCTGCGCGAGGGGGCCGTCAGGGAATCCGCGGAAGCCCGGGTCACCGACCGCTACGACGAGCTGCCGAACGCGTGGACCTTCGGCGTCTATCTCCGTGGCCAGCTCTGCAGCTCCGTGCGCATCAGCGTGCTGACCTCCGAATGGCGCGAGTCCACCTCGGCCGACGTCTTCCCCGACATCCTGCTGCCGCGGCTCGATCGCGGCGAGGTCATGATCGACCCGACCCGCTTTGTCGCCGATCCCGACCAGGTGAAGCGGGTCCCGGAATTGCCCTATCTGACGACCCGGCTCGCCTACATGGCGTGCGAGCACTTCAATGCCGATCTCGGCCTCGCCATTGTGCGTCCCGAGCATCAGGCCTTCTACCGTCGGGTGTTTCTGCACGAGACGATCGCCGAGCCCCGCCTGGTTCCGGGTCTCACCAAGCCGTTCGGGCTGATGGCGGCGGATTTCCCGACCTTCCGGAAGAAGGTGTTCGAGCGTTATCCGATCATGCGCTCCACCGCCTTCGAGCGGCGGATGCTGTTCGGGCGCGGCGGCCAGCGCGAGATCCCGCCGCGGTCGTCACTGGTGCCGGAAGCCGTTCACGTCTGATTGCCTGCCGTCACCGCCTCGAGCCGCCGCGCGCCTTTCGGCCGCTTGCGCCCAAAATTCCAGCAAATACCAGCGTTTTTGCCGTCGGCGCAGCTTGCCTTCACCCTCGCGCCACATTTAGAACCCATTAACCATGACGGTTGCTTTTCGCGGTTTGGGGGCATTTGACCGGCTGAAGCAAGGTTCCATCAAGGTTGACGGAACGTTCGCTTAACCAACCCCCTGTAGACCGGACAGCAGTGGACGAACGTGAGCGTGGAGGCTCCGGAATGAAATACCCTATGCGTATCCTCCAGGGATTGAAGCTGGCTGCGGTGGTTGCGATCGCGCTGTCGATGGGCGCATGCGCGAACAAGAACGCAGCGACGGATGCGATGGCCAATGCTGCGACGCCTGGCAGCCAGCAGGATTTCGTCGTTAACGTGGGCGACCGCGTGTTCTTCGAGAGCGACCAGACCGATCTGACGCCGCAGGCGATCGTGACCCTGGAGAAGCAGGCGCAGTGGCTCCAGAACTATCGGCAGTACAGCTTCACCATCGAGGGGCATGCCGACGAGCGCGGCACCCGCGAATACAACATCGCGCTCGGCGCCCGCCGCGCCCAGTCGGTGCGTTCGTTCCTCGCCTCGCGCGGCATCGATCCGAACCGCATGCGCACGATCTCCTACGGCAAGGAGCGGCCGGTCGCCGTCTGTAACGATATTTCCTGCTGGTCGCAGAACCGTCGTGCCGTCACCGTGCTGAACGCGAGCTCCTGACGATCAGTCAGGCGCCGTTCATCTTCAGGAACCGATTATGCCGGCGCCCTCTCGGGCGCCGGTTTTGTTTCAGCCATCTGTGACCGAAACCCCGTGGTGCCAGTCACATTTTTGGCGTACTGCCTTTCAATGTGTGGCGCGTCGCAGGTTCCGTCGCAGATTTCGTTTTCGTCGTCAGGGCAAGATGTCATCCAGATCCAAGGTCTTTACCGGCACCGTGGCGATCGCCGCGCTGTTCTCTTTGTGCTCGCCCGCACTGGCGCAGTCGGACGATGACCCCGAGATGCGGATCGAGCGGCTGGAGAACCAGCTGCGCCAGCTCACCGGCCAGAACGAGGAGCTGCAATATCGCAACCGCCAGCTCGAAGAGCGGCTGCGGGCACTCGAGGGCGGCGCGCAGGCCGGGCCCGGACAGGTGCCGGTCCAACCCTCTGTCGCAGCCGTACCGCCTGCGCAGGCCGCGCCGGCCTACCGCCAGCAGCAACAGGCTCAGCCGAATTACGAGCAGCCGCAGATCGCTGCTCCCGCGCCGATCGTTCAGGAGCAGCCGGCGCCCGGTGCGCCCGGCGTGCGCCGCCGCGGTGACTCCTTCGATCCGAACCAGAACCCGAATGCGCCCGGCGCGCCGCGCGCGCTTGGTGGCGGGCAGCAGCCGATGCCGGCAGGCGCCCCTGGCGGCGGGCGCGCTGCCGGCGAGCCGCTCGATCTCGCCAACACCAGCCCGCGCTACCAGCAAGGCGTGCCGCCGGCAGCCCAGCCCGGCTACCCGCCGGCACAATCGGGTTATCCCGCGCCATCGGGAGGCACCGGCCTGACGACCCTGCCGCCCTCGGCAACGCCGCGCGACGAGTTCGACCTCGGCATCGGCTACATGCAGCGCAAGGACTATGCGCTCGCCGAGCAGACCATGAAGAATTTTGCGCAGAAATATCCGAGCGATCCGCTGCTCGGCGACGCGCAATACTGGCTCGGCGAAAGCTATTACCAGCGCCAGCAATATCGCGACTCCGCGGAAGCCTTCCTCGCCGTCACCACCAAATACGACAAATCCGCCAAGGCGCCGGATGCCCTGCTGCGGCTCGGCCAGTCGCTGGCCGCGCTGAAGGAGAAGGAAGCCGCCTGCGCCGCCTTCGGCGAAATCGGCCGCAAATATCCGCGCGCCTCCGCCGGCGTCAAATCCGCCGTCGATCGCGAGCAGAAGCGGGTGAAGTGCTGACGCGTGGAATTTGCGCCCCTGACAATGCGGATGGCGCTGCGCTAAATAGTCTGGTGATTGCCTGGGCAGCGTCATGTCGGACGACGACAACTCACCGATCTCGGCGCGCGCGGCGAAGCAGCTCTTCGCCGAGCTCAGAAGCGCGCCGGCGCTGGTGCTCGCGGTCTCCGGCGGACCTGACTCGGTCGCGCTGATGTGGCTCGCCGCGCGCTGGAAGCGCGGCCTAGCACGCGGTCCGCAACTGACCGTCGTCACCGTCGATCACGGCCTGCGCACGGAGGCGGCGCGCGAGGCGCGCGAGGTCAAGCGGCTGGCGGCTGAACTCGGGCTGGTACACCGGACCTTGCGCTGGCGCGGCGCGAAGCCGGACACGGGACTGCCTGCCGCTGCACGTGAAGCCCGCTACCGCCTGCTTGCGCAGGCCGCGCGCAACGCCGGCGCGAGCCATGTGCTGACCGCCCACACCCGGGACGACCAGGCCGAGACCGTGCTGATGCGCCTTCTCCGCGGCAGCGGGCTTGCCGGGCTGTCGGCGATGGCGCGCCTCACGGAACGCGACGGCGTCGTGCTGGTGCGCCCGCTGCTCGATGTCCCGAAGTCGCAGCTGATCGCGACCTTGAGGCGGGCGAAGATCGGCTTTGCCGATGATCCCACCAATCGCGACACCGCCTTCACCCGGCCGCGGCTGCGCGCGCTGCTGCCGCAGCTCGCGGCCGAGGGCGGCGACAGCAGGAGCCTGGCGCGGCTCGCAGGCCGGCTGGCGCGCGCCAATGCGGCGGTCGACGTGCTGGTCGATGGCGCCGAACGCTTCCTTCAGCTTCGGGCGCGCGGCGATGCGCCGCAGGCAGGCGGTCGCAGCTTCGAGGCCTCGGCATTCGCCAATCTGCCGGAGGAGGTCCGGCTGCGGCTCCTGCTGCGGGCCGTCAATGCCCTTGGCCATGAGGGGCCGGCGGAACTCGGGAAGGTCGAGACCCTCCTGGCGGCGCTCGATCAGGCCATAGCCACAAGCCCCCGCGCAGCCGCAAATGGCCGGCCTGTCCTGAAGCAGACCCTTGCGGGAGCCTTGATCAGCCTTGCCGGGGGGCGTATCCACATCGCACCGGCGCCGGCCCGGCGGTCCAAGGGACGGACGAGGGCGGAACAGGGCGGATCATGACACCGGCCGTTTGCGCCGCGCGCCGTCAGGACACCTTAACCAGGCAGGAAAAACCCCGGGCAGATCGCCATTATTTCAGCGGGAATCGCTCTAAGATGGGATAAATAGTCCCATCTCGTTCCCTTGGCAGCGACCGGGGCGGCACCTAAATTGTATCCGTCTAACCAAGAGGATTCCTTGGGGATTTCCTCACACTGACAAAGCAACTGCTACCGCCCAAGGATCAGGCCGCGATCCGCGCGACCACGAAGGAAGATCGATGAACGCCAATCTGCGCAATTTCGCCCTCTGGGTCATCATTGTCTTGCTGCTGTTGGCGTTGTTCACGCTCTTCCAGAATCCGGGTCAGCGCGCCTCCTCGCAGGACATCGCCTTCTCCCAGCTCTTGAGCGAAGTTGACCGCGGCAATGTGCGCGACGTCGTGATCCAGGGCCCGGACATCCACGGCACCTTCACGAATGGCTCGAGCTTCCAGACCTATGCGCCGAACGATCCGACGCTGGTGAAGCGCCTCTATGACAGCAAGGTCCAGATCACCGCGAAGCCGCCCGGCGACAACGTGCCGTGGTTCGTCTCGCTGCTGGTCTCCTGGCTACCCTTCATCGCGCTGATCGGCGTGTGGATCTTCCTGTCGCGGCAGATGCAGGGCGGCGCCGGCAAGGCGATGGGCTTCGGCAAGTCGCGCGCCAAGATGCTGACGGAGGCCCATGGCCGCGTCACCTTCGAGGACGTCGCCGGCGTCGACGAAGCCAAGCAGGACCTGCAGGAGATCGTCGAATTCCTCCGCGACCCCGGCAAGTTCCAGCGCCTCGGCGGACGCATTCCGCGCGGCGTGCTGCTGGTCGGCCCTCCCGGCACCGGTAAGACCCTGATCGCGCGCGCGGTCGCGGGCGAAGCCAACGTGCCGTTCTTCACCATCTCGGGTTCGGACTTCGTCGAAATGTTCGTCGGCGTCGGCGCGAGCCGTGTCCGCGACATGTTCGAGCAGGCCAAGAAGAACGCACCCTGCATCATCTTCATCGACGAAATCGACGCTGTCGGCCGTCACCGTGGCGCCGGTCTCGGCGGCGGCAATGACGAGCGCGAGCAGACGCTGAACCAGTTGCTGGTCGAGATGGACGGCTTCGAGGCCAACGAGGGCGTGATCCTGATCGCGGCGACCAACCGTCCCGACGTGCTCGATCCCGCGCTGCTGCGTCCGGGCCGCTTCGACCGTCAGGTCGTGGTGCCCAATCCCGACGTCGTCGGCCGCGAGCAGATCCTCAAGGTTCACGTCCGCAAGGTGCCGCTGGCGCCGGATATCAACCTCAAGACCATCGCGCGCGGCACCCCGGGCTTCTCCGGCGCCGACCTGATGAACCTCGTCAACGAAGCCGCCTTGACCGCCGCCCGCCGCAACAAGCGGATGGTGACGCAGGCCGAGTTCGAAGAGGCCAAGGACAAGGTGATGATGGGCGCCGAACGCAAGTCGCTCGTCATGACCGAGGAAGAGAAGCTGCTGACGGCTTATCACGAGGGCGGCCACGCCATCGTCGGCCTCAACGTCGTCGCGACCGATCCGATCCACAAGGCGACCATCATTCCGCGCGGCCGTGCGCTGGGCATGGTGATGCAGTTGCCCGAGCGCGACAAGCTGTCGATGTCGCTGGAGCAGATGACCTCGCGCCTCGCCATCATGATGGGTGGCCGCGTCGCCGAGGAGCTGATCTTCGGCCGTGAGAAGGTGACCTCGGGTGCGTCTTCCGACATCGAGCAGGCGACGCGTCTGGCCCGCATGATGGTGACGCGCTGGGGCCTCTCGGAGGCGCTCGGCACCGTGTCCTATGGCGAAAACCAGGACGAGGTGTTCCTGGGCATGTCGGTGTCGCGCACCCAGAATGCGTCGGAAGCCACGGTCCAGAAGATCGACACCGAGATCCGGCGCTTCGTGGAAGAAGGCTATAACGAGGCGACCCGCATTCTCACCGAGAAGCGTGCCGACCTCGAAGCCCTCGCCAAGGGCCTGCTCGAGTTCGAGACGCTCTCCGGTGACGAGATCGTCGACCTGCTCAAGGGCAAGAAGCCGAACCGCGAGTCGGTGCTCGAGCCGACCACGCCGCGTGCCTCCGCCGTGCCCCCGGCCGGCAAGTCGCGGCCGCGGCCCGATCCGGATCCCGGCCTGGAGCCTCAGCCGCAGGCGTAATCGAGAAGCGGCCAATCGAATTGAAAAACGCGGCGGAAACGCCGCGTTTTTTGTTGGCTATTTTTTTCCTTGCGGGCGGAGACGGTGTTGCCTCGTCATTGCGAGCGTAGCGAAGCAATCCAGAGTCTTTCCGCGGCGGCATTCTGGATTGCTTCGCTGCGCTCGCAATGACGACATGGAGGCGTCGTGCTCGCAACGAGGCTCCGGTCTCGTAGGGTGGGCAAAGGCGCAAAGCGCCGTGCCCACCATCTCTCGGCCGTCGCGACTGAAGTGGTGGGCACGCTTCGCTTTGCCCACCCTACGATCTTCTCACTTCGCTGCCGCTCCGGGCCTCTCACCGCCACGCTCCAGAAAATGCAGCACGTCGTCGCTGAACTGCTCGGGATCCTGCAGGAACGAGAAGTGACTGACCTCCGGCTGGATCAGCAGGCCGGCGCCCGGGATGTTTGCCGCCATGAACTCGGTGTTCTCGCGCTTGATCGCCTCGTCGTGGTCGCCGTCCACGATCCAGGTCGGGACCTTGATCGCCGCGAGATCCGACGCCGTCCATTTCGGCTGGCTCTCCCACATTTTGGTGATCTCGGTGACGAAGCCCTTGTACTCGGTCGGGGTCGGCGACAGGCGCTTGTACTCCTCGCCTGCTCTCGCGATGAAGGCGTTGAAGACGTCGCTCGACGCAATGTCGGCAACGCCTGACGGATCCGAATTCGCCGCGAAGGCGAACAGCTTGCTCACCCGCTCCGGATGCTTCATCGCGATGTCGAGGCCGATGATCGCGCCGTCGCTCCAGCCGACGATCGCGGCTTTCCTGATCTTCAGGTGATCGAGCAGGGCGACCACGTCCGAGGCCATCAGATCGTAGCCATAGGGCTCCTGATTGCGGCTGCTGCGTCCATGTCCGCGGCTGTCCATGACGATGACCTGATAGTGCCGTTGCAGCGCGCGGACCTGGTGGCCCCAATAGTTGGCGTTGGCGAGGCCGCCATGCAGCAACAGGACGGGCTCGCCGCGGCCGAACGTTGCGTACCAGACCTTGATGCCGTTGACGGGCGCGAAGCCGCTCTGCGTCGCCCTGGGCAGGGTCGGCGTCGGCGGCAGGTTCAGCCATTGCGGCGCCGCATGTGCCGCGCTGATCGCGATCGTGACGACAAGCGCGGCGAGAAGATTGCGAAACATCATGATACGCCCTCCTGTTCGACCGTCGGATATTAGCGCACGGCAAGTTGGGGGCGTCACGTTGCAACACGGTCCACCACCGAGACGTGAAGCCTCGTGATCTCCCTTGCCGGGCACACGATGTCGATGCCACGACGCAACGCCCGGGCTCAAATGGGGCGCACGCTTGGTTTGACTTGTGTCATCGCAACGCCTGCGATCGCGAGCAGCCCGCCGGCGATCAACTTCGGGGTCATGCGCTCGCCAAGGAACAGCACGCTCGACGCCAGGGCGAACACCGGAAGCAGCAGGCCGAAGGGCGCGACACGGCCCATGGAGCAGCGCCCGATCAGCCAGAACCAAAGGCCGAACCCGACAATTCCGCCGATGAAAATCGTGTAGGCGAGTGCCAGCCAGCCGCGTCCATCCGCCGTGACGAGGCTCGCCAATTGTCCGTATTCGAGCAGCAGCGACATCAACATGACCTGCGGCACCGTGAACAGCGACGACCACCCCATCAGCATCAGGGGATCGAAGGGGCCATAGCGTTTCGTCAGGACGTTGGACACCGCGAATGCGAAGGCCGCCCCGACCACCAGCAGCAGCGGAAACCCGTTGGCCGACAGGCCAGGCCCCGCTGCCAGCACGACGACGCCGGTGAATGCGAGCAGCACGCCGGCGGACGTGGTGAGCGACGGCCGCTCGGCGAGCAACGGCCAGGCCAGCAGGACGGTGAAGGGCGTGGCGAGTTGATACGCGACGGCCGACATGCTTCCCGAGCCGAGCCCAAGACCGATATAAAACAGCCCGAAGTTCAGACCGCCCAGGAAAATCGAAATGGCTGCGACAGGGCCGAGCTGCGCGCGCGTGGGCTTCTTGACGAACGGAACGAGCAGCAGCGCGATGGCCAGGAAGCGCAGCGCGAGGAAGAACAGCGGCGGAAACTCCGCAACGCCCACCTTGATGGCCACGAACTGATAACCCCAGAGCAGGGGAACGGCTACCGCGCAGACGATCTGGATGGCAGACATGGCATCCTTCCTTTCAAGACCAATCGGTCCAGATATTGACGCAGCAAGTGCGGAGACGTCCGGGGTTAGTTGACCTGATTGGGTTGCTACCTGACGAACCGATCGAGCAGAGCGTCAGCGGTGGCTTGCGATGTGGCCCGCGCCGGCGCCGTCTTGCCGACCACGCGCAGGCCCTCGACGAAACAGACGAGAATTTTGGCGGCACTCGCGGGATCTACACCGTCGGCCAGCTTGCCCGCCACCTTCGCACGGGACAGGGCATCGGCCACCCGGACTTCCATGGCCCTGAAGAAGCCCGCGATGCGACGACCGACTTCGGCATCCTGGCCGGCCAGCTCCATGGCCGTGGCCACCAGCAGGCAGCCGCGCCGGCCATTGGCGCCGCTGGTGCGATCGACATAGCCGGCAAGATAGGCCCGCAGGGCGTCGACCGGCTCCCTGCGGGGGGCGAGCTCGACATCCATCCGTGTCGCGGCATCGGCAATGTAGCGATCGAGCGCGCGCAGGAAGAGCGAGTGCTTGTCGCCGAACGCGGCATAAAGGCTGCCACGCGAGAGTTTTGTGGCCCGAAGCAGGTCCGGCAGCGCCGTGGCGTGATAGCCGCGCGACCAGAACACCTCCATCGCGCGTTCGACCGCGGCGTCCACGTCGAAGCTTCGGGGACGGCCGCGGGGGGACTGCACTGGGGTTTGGCGGCTCATGATCGATATATAGACCAATCAGTCTTTAAATCGCAAGTGCCCGTTTCGGGGGAGAAAGGCGGCGTCAGCTTTGAACGCGGAAATGGCTACCCCGTCGCTATTCGATCACCTCGTCGGCGCGGATAAGCAACGAGGGCGGCACGGTGAGGCCGAGCGCCTTGGCGGTCTTCATGTTGATCAGAAGCTCGAATTTGGTTGGCCGTTCCACCGGGAGGTCAGAAGGCTTGGTACCTTTGAGTATCTTGTCCACGTAACTCGCCGCGCGGCGGAACAGATCGCGGGCGTCGGCTCCGTACACCGACAGTCCGCCATCAGCATAGTGCCGGAACAGATAGTTTGCCGGCAGGCGATACTTCGCCGCGAGCGCGATAATCCGCGGAGCCTGGACATAGGTGAGCGCATCGCCAAAATCGATGATCGCATCGGCGTGCTCGGCGGCAGCGGACGCAAAGGCGGCGTCGAGTTCGTCGGCCGTGGTCGCCTCGACCGGCATCAAAACCACGCCGAGTTCTCGGCTTATGCGGGGTACGTCTTCTGCGAGATATATCCTTTGCATGGGGTTGGTCGGATTGGCCAAGAGCGCGATTTTCGAGGCGCCGGGAACAAGTTCTCGAAGGATTTCGAGACGTTTCGCCAGGAAGTCGTCCGGTACCATGGTTGAAAGGCCCGTCACGTTGCCTCCGGGTCGCGGCAGGCTTTGCACGAGGCCAAGCTTCACGGGATCGGCCACACTCACGAATACAATCGGAATGGTGGTGGTTGCCGACTTCAGCGCTGCGGCCGCCTGCGGTCCCGGAGCGATGAGCAGTTCGGGACTGAGGGCAATCAGATCGGCGACGGAAGCCGCCAGTCGATCCGAGGGTTGGGAAAAGCGATACTCTATGACGAGATTCTTTCCCTCGATCCAGCCGAGGCTTCTCAGCGCATCGAGCAGCACAAGCTCGGCTTGATTAAGGGCTTTCCCGCTTCCATCTCCCACAGCAAGAAAGCCGAGCCGACGGCGTTTTCCCTGCGCGCGCGAATAACCTGGCGAAACAAGCAGCGCCGCAGTGCCCGCTATGAACTCTCGCCGTTTCATTCGCCCCTCACGCAGCGTAAGGACGAGGGCGCAAAGTATCACGTCTCGATAGTCGTCGCACTCTGTGCAGTCGTCGCACTCTGCGGCTGCAAATGCCGCGTCGCGAATGCAGCGCGTGGCTTGGGATGGCCTTGGGTCAAAATGCGAAGAGTTCAGAGTGAGCAAAGTCAGTCCGCTCTACCCCACCAAGCGGACCCCAATGAGAGGTGTCGCCACTTCGCTGATGGGCCAACATCGGACTTCCCAAGAAGACATGACGCAAAGTGATTGCCAGCCGAAGCCGGGGCATCTCCGTTCCTCGGGCCGGAGATGCTAGCTGCTGCTGACAGTATGCTGTCAGTAGCACAGCGATACAGTCCTCCCGAACTTATAGGGGGAGATAAAGCTGTGAAGTTTGCTTCAACGCGCCTGATCTCCGCTGATATCAAGGCTCTCGTCAACCTCTACGAGGTTTGGGCCAGCGTTGGCGCGACCCTTCATCTCTGGCGCCAGCGTTATCGCGATCGCCGGGAGCTCGCACGCTGGACCGAGCACGACCTGCACGATATCGGCGTCTCCCGGAGCGACATCGCGCACGAACTCGAAAAGCCGTTTTGGCGGGCCTAACGACGGCAGCCGCGCCGGTACCGGGTTAAGGGGATTCGAGGTTTAGCCGCCCCCATAAGGTGCTGCCTGCACGTTCCCGAACCTGTTGAAGTTGTTTTCCGGATTATACCCGGAGTCGCGCAGGTTCCTGATGTACAAGTCGCGGGCGTTGGAATTACCTGGGCCCACAGCATATGGGCTCAGCCCTCTCGACCCCTCGCTCAGCGACGGCGCAGGCGACGCGCGGCCATGATGGGTCCTCTGTGCGGCCAAAGCGCCAGAAGTAGAAATTGCGAGAATAGCGACGATGACAAGAATGCTTTTGGCCATAGATCAGCTCTTCGATAATTCACGGGACTGGCATGACCGGCACTCATCGGCCATGGTCGAGGGATGATTGCCATACCGTATCAGGGGCTCGCCCTGGCGCCCGTACCCGCGCCCTTCCGCCCAAGCAGGCGGCGCAAGCGCGGCAATCGCCAGTAGCCTGGTCTTTTCGTGGCTGGCGGTTTCCGATCACTATACGATGGGGACGACCGCTCTGTCTGGCAACACGCGGTCATTCAAACTAGCGCGAGGTCCGGTCGAGCCTAAGCCCAATGCCTGCGCGGCGAACGGGTGGTCCGGTCTGGGTCAAAATGCGAAGAACTCAGAGTGAGCAAAGCCAGTCCGCTCCACCCCACCAAGCGGACCTCAATGACAGGTGTCGCCACTTCGCTGATGGACAGTTGTAGACATCCGACAGCCGTGTGACCATGGCGGCCGTTGTTGCAGCCTGCGATCAAGAAATTCCAAAAAGAGATGGTTGGCCGAGACAAGGGCTTCGCGAGATCGACGAGGAATCGAGGCGCGACGGAGGGCATGTATTTGAGATATTCAAGCAACGCTGCGTGCCTTGGCGAAGGTGCAGTCCATATCGGAGGCCGATCACTAGCCTACCTTCAGGTCGGCGACCCGAACGGTCCGCTCGTACTTCACAATCATGGCGGACCATCGAGCCGGCTGGAAGCCAAGGTTTTTGCGTCTCACGCGCTCAAGCTTGGTTTGAGATTTGTGTGCGTGGACCGTCCAGGCCAAGGCAAATCAGATCCTCAACACGGTCGCACCTTCGCAGGCTGGGCCGCAGATCTGGAAGCGATTGCCAACGCTTTTGAGACCGATCGCTTTGCGGTCACGGGCTGGTCTGAGGGTGGTCCTTGGGCGCTCGCGGCAGCGGCGTACCTCGATCCCGCGAAGCTGATACACGTGACCAGCATCGCTCCCGGATCCTACGGCGCATTCGGTACGAATTGGGCAGCGAAGGATCTGTCCTCGACCGACGCCATGGGCGGGTTCCTTGCACTGCATTTCCGGCCGGGTTTCCAGCTCATGTATGACCTGATCGATCTCGCTGCGACGCGGTTTCCGGAGCAGTACAAGAAGGCATTGCTGAAGGCGAGCTGCCCCGCTGACCTCGCGGCGCTTGCTGATGACGATGTGTTGAGTGCGATCGTGGAGTCCGGACGCGAGTGTTTCCGGCAAGGCGTTGACGGTCTAGTGACCGATGCGCAGATGCTCTACCAACAGTGGCCATTCGACGTCACGGCGATCCATAGGCCGGTTCATCTGTGGCAAGGCAGCGCCGATACGTTTGTGCCTTACGCAGTCAACAAACCGCTGGGTGAGCGGATGCCTGGAGCGGTATGGCACGAAGTCGCTGATGGCGGGCACTTTATCGCGAGTTCGCACGCCGCCGAAATATTGGCGGTCGTTGCCAACGATCTGGCAGCAACGGCGTGATTTCCGTCTCCCATCGTTCCGATGGGTATGTCCGCTTTGGAATGCGAAGAACTCAGAGCGAGCAAAGTCAGTCCGCTCTGCCCCACCAAGCGCATCTCAATGAAAGGTGTCACCACTTCGCTGATGGGCCACAAGCAGTCGTGAGCAAGCGCAGCAAACTGAGAGTGCGGGGATCACGGTAGGGACGCTCATTTGCTGAGCGCCCCGGCGTTGTGTACGCCTATTCGGCGCCGCGGCCGGCTCCCGAAATCCCCGCCATCAGTGGCTAATGTGGCGCGCTGGTGGGCCCGACGATCCGCGTCCCGGCGCGGGGGCGGATGTTCTGGTTGTGGTGGAAGACGTTCTCGGGGTCGTACGTGGTCTTTACGTCCACCAGCCGGTCATAGACGGCGTCGCCGTACGCCTCGCGGATCCGGCCCGGATCTTCGTCGCCGCCGAGGAAGTTGACGTAAACGCCCTGGCGGAAGGGGCGGAGGGCGGCGAAGAACTGCCTCGTCCATGCCGTGTCCCGGTCGCCGAAGTCCTCTCCGGACCGCCACACAGCATCGAGCGTGATTGCGTGCGACGCTTGCCGGTTCCCGAATGCCGTCGCGCCCTCGGCTATTCGGCTCACCGCTCCCTTCAGATGGAACATCGCCGCGTACGACCGCGGTGACGAGCAGGAGAACGCGTGCTCGGTGATCACGTCAATGAGGTCGTCGCGAACCTCGGGGAGGTGGGTGGACTTCCAGTAGTAGTTCCAACCGTGGACCACAGTCGAGTCGAGCGCGCTCTGGAATCCCACGTACGGCGCGGGCCCGACGAGGTCGAGGAGGGGAGTCCGGGATGCGCGGAGCGGGCGGAGCACCCGCTCACCTTCCTCGATCGGCCCGGCGTAGCAGGCACCAACCATCATCACTGGGCGCCAGTGCAAATTCTCGGGGATGACCGTTAGCGGCGGCGCGGTGCCGAACCTTACGACCGTGCCGAGTTCGTCAGGAGCGCCTGCGATGAAGTCGCGGTAGAGGCGCAGGACCTCCGCGGCGTCGGTCGCATCCCAGAGGATGGGCCCGGCCAGGACGATGGGTCCGACAGGGTGGAGGCGGAACTCGAACGAGGTGACCACGCCGAAGTTGCCCCCGCCGCCCCGCAACGCCCAGAACAGGTCGGGGTGCTCGTCCTCGGACACCCGCAACAGCCCGCCGTCGGCCGTTACGAGGTTAATGGTGAGCAGATTGTCGACCGTAAGGCCGTGCTTGCGCATCAGCCAGCCGACGCCACCGCCGAGGGTGAGTCCGGCGACGCCGGTGTGGCTCACGATTCCGCCGGTGGTGGCCAGACCGTGCGCCTGCGTCTCGTGGTCGACGTCGCCCCACAGCGCGCCGCCCTGCACCCACGCCCTGCGATCGGCGGGATCGACTCGGACGCCCCGCATCGTCGAGAGGTCGATGACGATCCCGTCGTCGCAAACGGCAGTGCCCGCCACGTTGTGGCCTCCGCCCCGTATAGCAATCCCTAGATCGTGGTTGCGGGCGAAACGCACGGCCGCGACCACGTCGGCGGTCCCGATGCATCGGGCGATTAGGTGCGGGCGCCGGTCAATGGCACCGTTCCAGACTGCACGGGCGCTGTCGTAGTCGGCGTGGTCGGCACTGATTAGCCGCCCTCGGAACCCGTCGATGTCCACGAGGGGTGGCCCCTTGCTGCGCTGGCTGACTTCCGCGGGCATTGGTGTCGTCATGGTGTCCTCCTCTCTTCGAGAGGCGAGATCGGACCACGGCGAGCCACCGTCGCATAGTCAAGAATCTGGACTTCAAAGCCGAAGGCGGGTGTGGGACACTGGGCTCATGAGGACGTATGGCCAATATTGTCCCATCGCCCGTGGCGCCGAGATCTTCGCCGAGCGCTGGACACCTCTGATCATCCGCAACCTGCACCTTGGCTACGGAAACTTCAGCGAGATCTTGGAGGGCACGCCCGGACTCTCCCGTACCCTGCTCTCGCAACGGCTCAAGCAGCTCGAACGGGTCGGTATCGTCGAGTCGGCATTCAAGCCCGACGGGCGCGGGCACCGCTACGAGCTCACGTCCGCAGGCCACGATCTCTTCACGGTCTGTCAGTCGCTCGGCGAGTGGGGTGCGCGTTGGCTCGAGATTGCCCCCGAGCACCTCGACCCCTTTGTGGCCCTGTGGTCGATGTGCAACGCGCTCCGCCGAGATCGGCTCCCGGATCGACGCGTCGTCATCCGCTTCGACTTCACCGGCCGCCCGCGCCGCGAGCGCTATTGGCTACTCATCGAACTCGGAGACACCGAGATCTGCAAGACAAACCCCGGCTTCGAAGAGGATCTCTACATCACGGCGGAAGCGGAAGCATTCGTCAAATGGCATGCCGGCCAGCTCACCTGGGCCCAAGCCACCGGCGAGGGCCGCATCCAACTCGACGGCCCGCCGTCGCTGATAAGAGCGTTCCCAACCTGGAACGCCCGCAGCATGTTCGCGCATGTCAGGCCGGTCTCTCGCGCCTCTACGAGCTCCGCCGCCTGATGTCTGCCTTGGGTCAAAATGCGAAGAACTCAGAGTGGGCAAAGTCAGTCCGCTCTACGCCACCAGCGGACCTCAATGAAAGGTGTCGCCACTTCGCCGATGGGCCATAAGCTGACCACTCAGCCCTCGCGCACCCCGGCCAACCGCAGGCCCTCATAGACGCGCTCGCATCCCGCTAGATACCGCGGATGGTTGCTTGGGGTGTTCGTGCGGTACCGGCGGATAGTGAAACTCGGATTGAGCGCAAGGCCCGCCTGCGCTGTGGCCCGTGCTTCATCCAACTCACCGACGAGCGCCAACGCAGCCGCGAGATTGAAATGCGCAGCGGGATAATTTCGGTTGGCCTCAAGGCTCCGGCGTAGCCAAACAAGAGCCTCGGCGTCGGCCCCCTGCCAAAATTTGGCGAGGCCAACAAACATACTCCAGACATAGACAAGTGTATCGCGAGGAGAGAGACGGAGCGCTTGCTCCATATGGGCTTCTGTTTCCGCGCCCCGACCGAGAAAAAATTTCGCAACCCCAATGCCCGCGTGCGAGCGGGCCAAATTCCGATCAAGCGCCAACGCCCGCTGGCATTCTGCAATGCCTTGAGCTGCGCGGTTCGTAAAAATTTTTACGAGGCCCATGGTGTTGTGAGCCGGGGGATGGTTCGGTGCCAAGGATAGCGCCTTCGCGAGGGTTGCCTCCGCTGCGGCGAGACGCTCTACCCGATCGTCGGACACCAAGTTGGCACCAATTACGAAATTAGCCCATGCTCTGCCGACCAGCGCCTCAACATTTGTCGGTTCGAGTGCCAAGGCCTGTTCATAGAAGCCGCACGCTCGTGTCATATTTTCAGGTGTTCGACCCATGTTGAGCCAAACGGCGCCTTGGAAACACAAGTCAGTCGCGTCGGGATTGGGTGAGCGCTCCGCGCGGCGCGCTTCCACAGCAAGGAGTTCGGCATCGAGGGCGTTGGCGAGCCTCGATACGATTTCGTCCTGCATATCAAACAGATCGCCGATGGGCTTCTCAAAGCGCTCGGCCCACAGCTGATTGCCCGTTTCAGTGTCGACTAGCTGCACATTCACCCGGAGACGGCTGCTGCCGCGCTGCACCGAGCCTTCAAGCACATAGCGGACGTTCAGCTCGCGTCCCAGCTTCACTACGTCCACGGCCTTGCCCTTAAACGTGAATGCGGTGCTGCGCGCAATTATGAACGCGCCACTGATGCGCGACAGGTCCGTGGTCAGGCTCTCGGTCACACCATCGACGAAGTAGTCTTGCTCGGGATCACAGCTGAGGTTGACGAAAGGCAATACGACGATGGAAAGACGAGGCGGTGAAAACACCCTTTGCGCCGTGTCGTCATTCCGCGTCAGCGAGCCAACCTGCGCGACTACGGGCCTCTGCTCTTGCACCACGCCAACGAAGCGAACGCCTTTGCGCGCCAGTGTTTTGATTAGACGCTGCTTTTCGCCCGTATCACCAATTGCGTTGCGGGCGGCGTTGAGTCGAGTCGTCAGCGCTGCATCCGACACGCTGCGCCCATTCCAGATGGCGGTGATGAGTTCGTCTTTGCTGACGACGCGCTCGCGGTTGCGGATCAGGTAGTCGAGCAGGTCAAAGACCTGTGGCGTCACTGATACGACAAGCGCCCCGCGATACAGCTCGCGCCGGTCCGTGTCGAATGCGTAGTCCTCGAAGAGATAGCGCAAGATGCCAATCCCGTTGAACGAGGGCCCCAATACCGGGCATCGCTTTGGTCCCGCTAAAAATCGCAAGAATAATCCGTCGGTGAGGAAAATGTAAGCTGCAAGTCAAGCCTGTCCGCCAATCTCCCAAACACCCTCGTGTCGGCGAAAAAACCTGCCTCAGGAAGACACCCCCTCATCCGAGCGGCCGAATGAACGCCCGACCCCGCAGGCCGACTTCCGGTATGGGTCAAGCGCGCCATTCTTGCAGTTGGCCAGCTACTTCCGATCTACGCCCAGCTTCAGACATGTCGCTGCACCGCGCAAACTGAAGCGATGGGCCAGAAGCAGAAGGTTAAACCAATCTAGAAATCGTCCAAAGAACGCTCGTCAGCCCAGCGGTTCGGCTCCGAACCGCCGCGACAGATTTGGATAGCGCCGGGCCTCAGACGAGTCCTTCGTCTGTGAGCGCCTTGGCGACCGAAGGAATCGTCTTCATGTGCGCGAGATAGTCGTTGAGCCGCTTCGGCACTTCGATCTCGTTCTTCTCAGCCCACATCAGCATCACGAGAAGATATGGATCTGCGATCGTCATTCGATCGCCCACCAGAAACGGCCTATCGCCAAGCTGGCCGGCGATCGTAGTAAAATGCTTGACCAGCAGCTTTCGTGCCTTGTCCCTTTCCGCCTGGGTCGCTTCAGCGTGGAAAAACGGCCTGAAATTGCCATGGAATTCGGTGGTCATGAAGGAAGTGGCTTCAAGCGCGCGCCAACGGCCGAGACCGTCACTGGGAAGCAGGGCCCCTGCTTGGTGGGCGATATAGACAAGAATGGCAAGATTCTCGGTAAGGACACTCCCGTCGTCGAGTTCCAGCGCGGGAATGAAACCCTTTGGATTGATCGTCATGAAGTCACGCCCATCCTCGGTCCGCTTGCCCCGTTCGACTTTAACGAGTCTGTATGGAAGGCCTGTCTCGATCAGCACGATGTGATCAGCCAAGCTACAACCGCCGGGATGGTAATAGAGGATCATCACGGGAGTCTCCGTACTCGTCGGTCGATAGGAAGCTAGAATGTCGCCTAGCAAGATAGGCGACATGGTTAGGACCGAATCGTCACGTCCCGTTGTCTCAAGTGGAAGTGACCGGGGAACTAGCAGCGGCTTGTTGGTCCGCGGAGAGGCGGCTCGGCGGCTTCGTCAAACGATCAACATGTCAATACTGTTCCCGACGACGAGCCGAGAGTCTCACTGAGGACGAAGCCCGAAGCAACATCGTGTTGCTGGGGAGTCTCAAGCTCCGACATGATTTCGGCCAAGGCGCGGGCACTTTATCGCGAGTTCACACGCCGCCGAAATATTGGCGGTCGTTGCCAACGATCTGGCAGCAACGGCGTGATTTCCGTCTCCCATCGTTCCGATGGGTATGTCCGCTTTGGAATGCGAAGAACTCAGAGCGAGCAAAGTCAGTCCGCTCTGCCCCACCAAGCGCATCTCAATGAAAGGTGTCACCACTTCGCTGATGGGCCAAAAGGCGACATCGCCGGCACTGAAAATGTCCGGTTGGGCCAGACCCAGATGTCCTCTGCAGAAGCTTCGAGGTTACTCGTGGGATGGTTTCAGCGTGCTCGAAACGCCGAGCGAGCTCGCCAGGCTTTCCAGATTTTGCGGCCGCACCTCAATCAGGCCATGGCGAGGAGCATCAATATCGGCAATCAGGAGGAAGGCAAACGAAACGATCAGCGGCAGGACGAACAACAGCCCTGGCCCAGCCTTGCCGCTTCGGTAGCCCATCAAAGCATTGGAACATAGTGCAATGATTGCCATGAAAAACCATGCGGCAGTAGGGATTCGATTCCAAAACGCTGCTTGCGTATAGCCTTGCGAATTAATTACATCGTTCATTCCGGCGATTGCCAACGCCTCGACGGGCGTTGGCTGGGCAGCCTCGGATTTGCGGACTGCGGACCAAAGAGCGGCTTGCAACTGGGCCGTCCGCTCGGCCAGTTGCTTACGCTGATTGTCATCCTTGATGACGTAAAACCGTATGCGCAGGCCCGTATACTCGGCAAGAAGTTTGCGGACGTTTGCGGCATCGGCGGTGGGAAGAAAATCGGCGCGCAATATTTCGGTTCCGATGGCGTTGGCTTCCGCCTCTTCGAAATTCTTGCGCTGATCATAGCGATTGGCCGCCATCGAAAAGCTGAAGCCGATGATCAGTCCGAGTAGCGTCAGGGTAGCTGCAAGAACGACACCAAGATGTTCATTCTGCTCATCGTCGGCAGTCGGATAACGCCTACGGAGCCATAATCCTGCGACCGCAACGACTGACAATGCCATAAAGGAAACGACGAACAAGCGTAGCGGGTAGTGCGTCAGGTTTTCCATATCAAAGGCTCAACCTGCGTCTTACAGCCAGGACGAGAATAACAATAGAATAACTATGCCGCCAGTGCCTCGGACCGCTTTCTCTGGCGCACGGCCGCTTGGGTCGAAGAGGACATCGCGCCCTACCGGGGCGGACGTCCGCTTTGGGTCACAAGCTGCCCATGGTGGCCAAACCGGGCGACTTCCGCTCTACTCCAATGAGCTGAAGTCCGATTGGTCATATGGACCTTCAACTATGGGCCACATCCGGACATCTAGGATGTTACCGCTCCCCAAGAACGGTTATTGTTGAGCAGTCTTGCGTCTAGGGGATGATGATTGTGTCTCCAGCAGAACTGTCGAGCAGCGAGGCGGAACGACTGCCGGCCTTCGAACGCCAAGGTCATGATGCTTTGGCAAAGAGCTGTCACGCATTTTTTGCGGCGGTGACTGCTCTAGCTACCAATCGAATTCCTCCGGTTGCTAGACGGTGCTGGCCTCACGGAGGTGAAAGTTACAGAGCACGCTGCAACCTACTTCGTCCCCGATACTGAGACCCTTTGACGAGGCGGGTTAGGCAGTCCCGCCGCGTCATGCGAATGGACGATGACTGTGCTCGCTTCACTGTCTAGCCTTCGGCAAACTCGGCTTGCTCAGCGGGAACGTTCGGCGTTGCCTGCGGATGAGTTTCGACGGCACGTGGGGACGGCCTCCAGCAGCCGCTTCGATCACCGAGGAGCTACTGCATGCACAAGTTGCAGGCCCTCCCACGTGGTAGTTCCCGACGTTCGGAACTCCGGCCGTTCATTTCGGTCGCGATCCCAACCTTTCGACGTCCTTTTGGGCTGCAACGCGCGATCGAAAGCGTGCAGCAGCAGGACTTCTCCGATTGGGAAATGGTGATCAGCGACGACGAAGGGCTAGTGGGCGAGAGTTGTCACCTCTTGTCCGAATATGTCAGCACAGAACCGCGCATCCGAGTCGTCGAGAACCGCAGAGGCCGTGGTCAGGTCGAGAACACGAACAATGCGATGCTTGCGTGTCGCGGTCCCTGGATCAAATTGTTGCATGACGACGACTGGCTCGCACCAGGGGCGCTTACGTCTTTCGCGAGACTTGCGTTGGCCTACCCCGCCGCGGCATTCATCACCTCCACAAGCCATCTGGTTCAAGACAAAGGCATAAAGTACCGGCAAGGGGGTGAGATTTACGTGTATTCGGGCCAACAGTGCCTGACTGATCTCTATTTGGTGGGCAAAACGCGGTCGCTCGGAATTGTCCCATCGACGCTGTTGGTCAATAGCAACGTCGTCAAAGCCGGCTGCCTGATGCGAAACTACAAGTCGATAAGTTGGGGGGTGGACCAACTGTTCTTCATTGATCTGGCCTGCCATGGTGACATGGTAGCGATAGACGATGGTCTTATCTTTTACGACATGACCAACCACCCCTGCATCACGGCAGACGGGTCGTTCACTCACATTGACCAAGAGACTGTCGATCTCAAACGCCTCACTTGGAGCCTTTTGGAAGATAAAGGAGCACTTCCCGATCCTGAAACGGTCGTGCGTGCGTTGCGTGTTGCTCGACTACGCGGACGGATCGGCCGGCAGCCACTCGGCGCAACGATCCGTGACGCAATCCAAATCCTGCGCCCCTCGGTCCTGATGGCTCTCAACAAGATCATCCGTGCTCGGGCGCGCGCGCCGGGTGCAATTTAATTCATCCTTTCTGCGGGAACGCTCTGATCTGATAGCGCAGCTAACTGACCACCGCTCGAAATAGCAAGGTCCGCTATGGGTCAAAAGCGGCGGTCGATGCGAGCGCGGCTCCCCGTCTGGTTTACCGCCGATAGCGGACGCCGGGACGGGGTCAACATGTTTCGACTAAGGGCCATGTGTGGACGTGCCGTCGCGCCGTTCGGGCAGCTATGTGCCTTATTTCACAGTCGGGGACGATGTGCAGTGCTAGTCTGATCTACGAGGACCGGCAGAGTGCTTGTGGAGGATCAAGCCATGCAAAGCAAAAGCGTCGGTGAACACGATCCAGAGGTGGTCTTCCGCGATGGCGTTGCACATTTCCGCAACGTTTCTTCTGCGCAAGAAAGAACTTCGATGCCCCGGGATCTCATCCGAGAGCCCCCCGAATGGGTGCAGGCACTTGTTGGCAAGTCTGCCTCGGTCGCGGAGTTTCTGGCGGTTCTGGGCGCTCGGGCGCGAGACGCCCGTACCATGGATCAGCGTAAAGAACTCTTCACGGTGTTCGAGCAGTTCGCTCTGTGGCGAGAAGGTCGGGACGCCGCTGACCTCATTCTCGGCCCAGACTTCGCCTACAAACTGACGCTCGACTACGAACCGCATGTCGCCGCGCCCGCCGGGTTAAGGGATCCGGCCATCATTGTTTCCCCCGCCGACGTTCCAGTAATATTTCCAGGCGCCAATCCGGGCGTCTGGCTCAATCCCTGGCAAGATGAATTCGTCTGGCCCGAAAAAGAGCTGCAGTCGCGCCATATCGATCGTCGGATATCCCGAGTGTGGCTTAACAATTGGCGTCCCTTCGTCGAGCTGTTCCTGTTCGACGGCCCCGACCTGCAAGGCCGGATGGCGCGCTTCGCCCGGGTGTGGACTCCGAACGCGGATTTGCCGATCGAACTCGACGAGCAGTCGTTGCGGGGTCAGGCACGCAGCCTGCTCGGCGGCGAGTTCAACACGTCCGGCCGTCGCTTCAGCGCATCCGCGCGGCTCACTCAAGCAGCAGAGCAGTGCTTCGCAAGCGCGGTGGCAGCTTCTGCTTACGGCACTGCGACCTTGACGCGCGCCCCCCAATTCTCTTGGGACGGCTACGACCGCTGGCTGAGAGTACCGCCGGGCACCCCCCAAACATATTCTGTTAATAAGAGAGCCGCATTGCGCGTTCGATGGGATTTCCAAATCGACGACATCGAATACGGAAGCACGGTTGGAACAATGACTGCCGAAAACACATTTTTGTGCCCTGGCTATTTGCGTCCCATCCAATGGGATGGAGCCTTGATCTCGGATGATGTTCCACCTCCTTGGCGAGGCGGCTCTCATGATTTCCCGCCGCCACACCGCTGGAGAATGCTCCTGATTTACGCTGTCGGTATCGAGTTTGGTAGGCAACTCCAGGACCTTCTTCTTGACCTTGCCGGTTCACCCCCGAATTCGATGCTCGTCTTGCCCGGCCAATCGACGGCAATTCCTCAGGCACCTCAGCATGACCTCAGAGAGGTCGGGCAGACCACTGACGACGCGACAATCGTGTTCTTTCCTTAGGGCATGACTGTAAGCGACGGCACAAGATGATGACGGGCTATGTCCGCTTTGGGTCATTTCCGGAAGTCGGCCGGCGAGGTCGCGAGGTCCGCTTCGCCCCCAACAGCAGACGTTAGCGGCCTAGCGCTTCAGGTCCGCTTGGGCCAATAGCCGCGCAATTTCGAGTTCAAAGCCAAGTACCAAGCAACACGGGCGGATTGATTTACTGTGCCTTGTTGATCGTCTCCTGGACTTTTTGCTGGTGGAGCTTTTCCTCCGCAGCATTCAACGGGACCAGCTTAACCGTTAGCTTGTCGATCTTGCCGGTGAAACGGAATGGCGGCTGGTAGTCCTTGTCGTCCACGCCCGTGCGCGTATCCACACCGACATCGAAGGTCTCGTAGATCGTCTCGACGAACGGAATGGTGTGCGGGATCGTCCTGCTGGCGACTTCCTTGCCGTCCACCGACAGGACGCCGGTGCCGCCCTTGCCGAACCCGGGACCGTCATACTTGAAATCGAACACCACGGTATGCTTGCCCGGCGCGAGCGCCGCTGGGCTTTCCCATCGGAAGCGTTCCACGTCAAAGAAGTTGTACACAAAGACTGGTTTGCCCTTGAGCAGATAGAGACCATGGCCACCGCCACGGCCCCCGAGCGTATTGATCATGCCTTCCGCACCTCCTTGCGGAATTTCGACCTCGGCGGTGATCGAGTAAGACTTGCCAGCAATGTCGGGGGCGCTGCTGTAGGGAAGACCAGACGACTCACCTGAGTAGGTGAATACGGTCCGACCCGCCGTCGCGCTCGGTCGCGGCGTGGCTGCGCGAGCGGTGAAGCTGTTGTCCAGCGGAAACACGTTGTACTTCGCCGCCTCGACCATGAAGAGTTCCTTCATGTCGCGCAGCCGGTCCGGCATCTTGGCGGCGAGGTCATTGGCCTCCGAATAATCGTCGGCAAGCTTGTAAAGCTCCCAAGTGTAACCGTTGACAACGTTCGGATACTTGCCGAAGCCCAGGTCCCAGGGTGGCTCGGGTGGTGTGGTGGCGGCGAGCCAACCGTCGTGGTAGATCGCCCGGTTGCCGACCATCTCGAAATATTGCGTGCTCCGGGTCGATGGGGTGTTCGCGTTGGCCTTGTCGAAGGTATAGGCCATGCTGACGCCTTCGATCGGCTTCTGAGCAACGCCGTTGACCATCACTGGCGCCTCAATGCCGGTGGCTTCGAGGATCGTCGGCACGACGTCGATCATGTGATGAAATTGCGTGCGGATGCCGCCTACGTCGTTGATGTGGCCGGGCCACGAGATGGCCATGCCTTGGCGAGTCCCGCCGAAGTGCGACGCGACCTGCTTGGTCCATTTGAACGGTGTATCAAAGGCCCAGGTCCAGGCTACCGCAAAGTGCGGCGTGGTCTGGTCCGAACCCCAAACGTCGTAGAACTTCAACTGTTCTGCGACTGGAATGTTGACGCCTTGGATGGCGGCCATTTCGTTCGGGGTGCCGAGGATCGAGCCTTCGGCACTGTTGCCGTTGTCCCCGCTGATATAGATGATGAGTGTGTTGTCGAGCTTGCCCTCGTCTTCAACTTCCTGAATGACCCTGCCGATTTCATGATCGGTGTAGGCCGTGTAGGCTGCAAAGACGTCTGCCTGCCGAACGAATAGCTTCTTCTCGTCGGGACTGAGCGTATCCCATTTTTGAAGCGTCGCTCCGCCGTACTCGGGCTGGCCGGCCGGCCACGGTGTGAGCTGGGTATTCGCCGGAATGACACCGAGCCGTTTCTGATTGGCGAAGATTGTCTCGCGCAGCTTTTCCCAGCCTTGATCGAACAAGTGCATGTCGCTGATCTTCTTGATCCACTCTGGCGTAGGCTGGTGCGGAGCGTGCGATCCACCGGGCACGTAATAGACGAAGAACGGCTTGTCTGGCGCGGCGTTTCTCAGCCCCCTCATGTAGTTGATCGCATCGTCTGCCATGTCGGTGGTGAGGTTGTAGCCAGGGTGTCCTACCCACGGAAAGACTTGTGTCTGGTCGCGGAAGAGGAATGGTGTCCACTGGTCAGTTTCGCCGCCCATGAAGCCATAGAAGTGATCGAACCCCATCCCGTTCGGCCATTGGTCAAAAGGCCCTGCCAAACTCAGTTGATAGCTGGGAGTGTTGTGGTTCTTGCCGATCCACGCCGTCGCGTAGCCGTTCTCCCTCAGGATTGTGCCGATGGTGGCACTCTCCGGCCCGATGACGGAGTCATACCCCGGGTATCCGGTGGACATTTCGGTGATGACGCCGAAGCCCACCGAGTGATGGTTGCGGCCGGTGATCAGCGCCGCCCGTGTCGGCGAGCAGAGAGCAGTTGAGTGGAACTGCGTGAAACGCAGTCCGGCTTTTGCAATGCGATCCATTGCAGGAGTTGGGATGACGCCGCCGAACGTCTCCGAAACGCCATAGCCCTGATCATCTGTCATGATGAGGAGAACGTTGGGTGCGCCCTTCGGGGGCACCACTTGGGCGGGCCAGTACGGTTTCGACTGGCTGGCATCAAGGTTGATCTGGCCGCCGAACTTCGGTGGCGGCGGCGGAAGATACTTTCCATCTATCGTCGTGGTGGCCCCGGGTGAGCCCGGCGTGCCGGTGGTTTGCTGCGCGAGGCTGGTTGTTCCGAGCGCGCACAGCAAATAAGCGGCGGTGAGAGCGGTGCCGCAAAGCAGCAGGTTGCGGCGGTCTAGTGAGCAGCTCTCTGGCTCTGAGCTATTGTCGTCCTGGCGGGTACGGGTCATTGGAAGCTCCCTCATGGAGACGTCGGAACCCATCGAGGCTATCCGGGACACGATGCCGCAAAGCTTGTTTGATCTGGATCAACGTGGGGCCTAAGGGGCCGAAACGTCGGCTTCGGGTCAGAAGCTGCCTTGGCGCACCATGCCGCGTTTGGCCCGCTAAGGGCCAACAGGCGACTCATGCGCCAACAGACAGCGCTTCTATTCGACTATCTCGTCGGCGAGTGCCAATAGGGTTAAGGGTACGACGATGCCTAGCGCTTTCGCGGATCTCTGAAAGCCTCTCACTACATACGGCCGGTCGCCCGAACCAGGCGTCTCGGCGGGAACGTCGCTAGTCGCCGCCCCGCACCACGGGTCTTCTCACGAGAGCTTGCGGGCGATGGAAGAAAGGCGAACAAATCCCATTGCCACCGCAGTCGCCCGTCCAGCTCGCCATGGCAGCTCGCCCCGAGCTACTCTCCCCGGGGGCTCAGCGCTAAACCCCGGTGATGTCGCGCGTGTGCGGCTTATTTCAAATAGCCGACATAGTAGATCCCGATCACGTCTTTCGCCGAATCGCGTATCGGCTTGTACCCTGTGATGTAAGGTTTGCCGAGGATGTCCACCTCTCCATAGAACGCCTCGCCTTTCCTGATGGACTCGATCGCTTTGCCTTTGGGATCCAGAATGGTTCCGATCGCTCGCGAGCCATCGTCCTTTTTGACGTTGGTGGCAACGCGGACATACTCGTCACCGCTCTTCACGAAGATCGTTGCCGTCCCCTGAGCTTGCTTCACGACCTGATCAACCAAATCGTTGTTGTTGTTCATCTTGGTTGAGCCGAAATAAATGGCGGGCACTTCCTTCCCGGCGACAGTGTCGGCCCCTTCGATCTTTGGCGAGCCGAGTTTATTCGCCATCGACTCCAGGAGATCCATCGCTGTATTGACCTTTGCATCCTGAGCTTGGCCAACATTCGGCAAAAGCATCGCGGCCCCAATGAGGCACGCGACTGTCAAGAAACCGATAGCAGTCCGCTTGATGCTCATGGGTTTTCCTTTCCTTGGAAACGCCTGCACGTGTCAGCGCCCTCACCGCAGGTCGGTGACGGCACGGAAGATCAGGCTGTCGGTTTGGGTTTAATGTCACGCGATAACCTCGCACTGGTAGGCGGGCCGACGCGCGTCTCGACTCAAGTCCAGCATGTCGATGGCCGGGCTTGGATCAAACGAGTGTAGTCTAACTTTTCGTCAATGAATGCAGTGCGCGGTTCAACAACCGCTCACAGACAATCTATGCCGCCGAGCGACAACACGGCAATTGAAAATTGGGACAGCAACTATGCCTATGCAGAGGCGTTCGCCGCATGCCGAGCGATGCCCTGTTGGTGACTTGGGACGCGCCCTGTCGTCGGGCGCGTCCCTGGCCGCAATGGCACTGCATCTATGTTGCGTATGGGTCAAACGGCGAAATGGCCGGAGTGCGCGCCTAGGTCCGCTTCACATCTTCAAGCGAACGTCGCATCTGGGAGGACACGCCTGAGGCTACGTCCTCACTTTGACGGCAGCGCCGCTCCGTCCGCATTCTCCCGCACATGAATGACCGCGATGTCGTCCGCATAGATCCGCTTCCAGCCCTTGAGCTGGTCGAGGATCTGCGGGCCCGGCGCATCGGCGACCAGAAGCGTCGCGTCGATCTTGTACTGGTCGAGCAGGCGCGGCAGCAGCTCGGGCTTCTTGCCTTCTGTCGCCTTGAAGAAGTCCATGACGAACTTTTCGCCATAGAGCTCGGCGCGACCGTCGACGTACACAGGGATGTCGCGCGAGATCAGATAGCCGCCGAACTGATAGGCGTTGAAGATGCGCTGCACCCCGAGTTTTTCGAGCAGGTCGACCGCCGCAACCGGCGTCTGCGTCATCGTGAACGTGAAGCGATGGTGTCCCATGTAGAGCGAGGTCGAGGTCCAGCTCGCGGCCACGATCATGAGCGCGCCGAGCGCGGTGACATAGCGGGCCGGCCAGTGGTCTGCGCCGGCGGTGTCCGCTGGCGGACGCGGGAACATCTCGCCGAGCGGCTTTGCCAGCACCAGCGGCACCAGGAAGGCGAAGGCCTCGATGTTCCTGACATGGGTCAGCGCGCTCCAGGTCAGGAACAGGATCAGGAAGATCCGCGGCGCCGACAGCACGAGGCCGCGATAATAGCCGAGCGCGATCAGGCCGAGCAGTGCGCCTTCGAACCCGGTGAAGGTGGCAAAGTTCGCCGGCATCCATTCGAAGATCAGTGACAGCAATTCGCCGAGGCTGAGGATGTTGGTCGCGCCCATCAGCGTCCGCCAGCCGTAAGGCGTGCAGCAGGCAGCGATCAGCGCGCCGACGCCGAACAGCACCCAGCGCATGAACAGCTTCAGCCGCTGTCCCTTCTCGGCATGCTCGACCGCTTCGAGCGAGATCGGACCGATCAGCGCGAGGCCCAGCACGAAGCCGCCATGCAAATTCGCCCAGAGTGCCATCAGCGGCAGCCAATACCAGGACGGCGCGCTTCTGCGGTCGGCAGCCGCCATCAGCAGGCCGACCCACGCCACCATGACGGGCAGTGCCAGAATATGCGGACGCGCCAGCACGTGATGGATCGACAGCAGCAGCGCCAGCATCGCGAACAGCACCGCGCGCGGCGCCTCGATCTGCGCATCGAGCAGATAGACGAAGACCGCGGCCGTGAGCGCCATCCCGATCGCGGTGAGGATGACCGGACCCGCCCAGCTCCATTGCGCGTAGGACAAGGCGAACAGCACCTGCGACAGCCACGACGTCGAGATCCAGGATTCCCCAGGGCGCGTGAATGAATAGAAGTCGGTGTAGGGCAGGGCGCCGTGATCGAGGATCCATTGCCCGATCTTGATCTGCCAGAACGAGTCGGAGTCCTGAAGCAGCGTGTCGCCGACGAAGAGGAAGAACAGATAGGTGCCGGCACCGACGCAGAGCGGCAACAGTGCTCGCGCTCGGCTCTGCATCGCAATGCTGTTGGCAAAGGAAAGGGACATGCCGCCTCGTCGTCCTGCTTGTTCTTGTCGGCCGGGGCATGATCCGGACCCGAAGGACCGCATTAGCGCAAAGCGTGTAGCGGTTTTCCGGGAAGATCATGCTCAAGCAACAACCTGAAGCGCGATGAACGATTCATCTCATCGCGCTTGAGGCCGAGCGGGCGGCATTGGACCATACGCGGTCATAACTTCGGGTAAATCGCGCCCCCGCGACGTTGCCGCGGATAGCTACGATTTAACGGATTGTTTTCAACTCCCCTTTACCATCGTCGAATACGTGCAATCCGCTTCGTGTTTCCGCAGTCGAATTAACTGCGGCGCAATTCTTTGCCTCTAGGTTCGGTTCCATGGTCGGGCGGCGCTGGGAAGCCGAAAAGACCAGACCATTTGTCAGCCTCGTGTACTCTTTGGGAGCAGTCTATGAAGAACCTCGTTTCGCGTTTCGTGAAGGACGAATCCGGCGCCACCGCCATTGAATACGGCCTGATCGCCGCCGGCATCGCGCTGGCGATCATCACCGTCGTCAACAACCTCGGCAGCTCGCTGAACACCAAGTTCGGCTCGATCTCGTCCAGCCTCAAGTAAGACCGGACGATCTGAGAGTTTCGAGAGCCCCGTCCCGGACGGGGCTCTTTTCTTTTGTGGGGTGGCGTGGCCACAGCCGTCATGGCCGGGCGTTCGCCGCGCCGAAGCGGCTTCGGCCGCGCAGACGGGACAGGCCCGGGCATGGCGACCTTCGCATCCCAGGCATGGCGCGCCCGTCCGTCCGGCGTGACGCTAGACGCATTTGCATCTTGTCATTCACTTTGAATAGTTGTTCAGTCCTTGCGGGACGATTTGCATCTATTGCAGTGACGACGCGTTCGGCCGCGCGGGGCGTGCGGCTGGCGTGTGGGACAGGAAGCGCGCCATGGTTTACCGGCGAACGCATCAAGTGGTGAAGCGCCTTGCGGCCAGGCGCAGTGCGATCCTCGCTGCAGCGCGGGAAGCTGCGGCGGAAGGCGGGATGGCGGCGGTGCAGATCGCGCCGGTTGCGGTCCGGGCCAGTGTCGCGGCCGGAACGGTCTACCGCTACTTCCCGTCCAAGTCCGAGCTGATCTCCGAATTGATTGCCGAGGTGTCGCGCGACGAGCTCGCGGCGATCCGCCGGGCGGCCGATGCCGCGCCCGGCCCATCCTCGGCGCTGGCGGCGGCTGTCACCACCGTGGCGGTCCATACGCTGTCGCAGCGCAGGCTGGCCTGGGGCATCCTGGCCGAGCCGGTCGACGTCGATGTCAGCGCGTCCCGCCTGGCCAGCCGCCGCGAGATCGCCGGCGAGATCGCCGCGCGGATCGACGCCGCCGTGCGTGCCGGCCATTTGCCGGCGCAGGATACCGCGCTCGCCGCCACCGCGCTGCTAGGGGCGCTGCATGAGGCTCTGGTCGGGCCGCTCGCGCCCGACAATCTCGACGATCCCGCCAGGATGCGGGATGCGGTGCAGACCGTGACGCTGCTGGCCCTGCGCGCCGTCGGCGTGATGGACGCCCGGGCCCGCGGTCTGGTGGTGCAGCAGACGCTGCTGCCGGCGGCGAAGGCGTTGGTCGGAGCTTAAAAAGCCGAGCGCGGCCGGGGCCGAGGCCTGATTCCGCTCAGGCCGTTGCCCGGGCTGGGCTTTTCACAAATCCCAAGCACCTTCGCCGGCAGCGCCGGCTACTGTGCATGGGGTTGTTTTCGACATTTTTGTTTTGGCCCGCACCTGCGGGCCTACAAATTCGCATCGCCCTCGGGCCCGACCGAGGCGATGCGCACCATGTTGGTGGTGCCGGGGATGCCGAGCGGCACGCCGGCGACGATGATCACGCGCTGGCCGGCGCGGACAAAACCGTCGCGGAAGGCGATCTGGCCGGCGCGGCTCACCATGTCGTCCTGGTCGCGGGCATCGTCCGCCACCACGCAATGCACGCCCCAGACGACGGCGAGCCGGCGCCCGGCGGCCATGTTCGGCGTGATCGCCACGATCGGCGGCTTCGGTCGCTCGCGAGCCACGCGCACCGCGGTCGAGCCCGAGCTGGTCCAGCAGATCAGCGCCGGCAGGTCGAGCGTCTCGGCGATCTGCCGCGCGGCGTCTGCGATGGCGTCGCCGGCGGTGGTTTCCGGCGCGGGGCGCTGCGCGGTGATGACGGAACGATAGGTCGGATCGCGCTCGACCTCCTCGCCGATGCGGTTCATGGTCGAGACCGCTTCGACCGGGAATTTGCCGGCCGCCGATTCCGCCGACAGCATGATGGCGTCGGCGCCCTCATAGACGGCGGTGGCGACGTCGGAGACCTCGGCGCGGGTCGGCACCGGCGACTGGATCATCGATTCCAGCATCTGGGTTGCGATCACCACCGGCTTGCCGGCGCGGCGCGCCATGCGCGTCATCTGCTTCTGCAGGCTCGGCACGCGTTCCAGCGGCAGCTCGACGCCGAGGTCGCCGCGCGCCACCATCAGCGCGTCGGAGGCGTCGATGATGTCGGCGAGGCGGTCGATCGCCTGCGGCTTCTCGATCTTGGCCATCACCGCGGCGCGACCGCGGATCATCTTCTTGGCCTCGATCACATCGTCGGCGCGCTGCACGAAGGACAGCGCGATCCAGTCGACGCCGGTCACCAGCGCGGCCTCGAGGTCGGCGCGGTCCTTCGGGGTCATCGCCGAGACCGGCAGGTCGGTGTCGGGCAGGCTGACACCCTTGCGGTCGGACATCCGGCCGCCGACCACGACACGAGTCACCGCGTGCTCTTTCGAGGTCTCCTCCGCGATCAGGCGCACCTTGCCGTCGTCAAGCAGCAGCGAATGGCCGGGCCTGAGTGCAGCCAGGATCTCCGGATGCGGGAGATTGACGCGCGTGGCATCGCCCGGCGCCTTGTCGGAATCGAGCGTGAAGATCTGGCCGTTCTGGAGCTGGACCGCGCCTTCGGCGAAGGCGCCGAGCCTGAGCTTCGGGCCCTGGAGATCGACCAGGATGCCGATCGGCCGGCCATAACTGCTCTCGACGTTGCGGATCGTCGCGACCAGCTCCCGCATCTTGTCATGCGGGGTGTGGCTCATGTTGATGCGGAACAGATCGGCGCCGGCCTCGAACAGGCGGCGAATCATCGCGAGGTCCGAAGAGGCAGGTCCCAGGGTCGCGAGAATCTTGATACGGCGAAGACGCCTCATGGCTTATTTCCAGACGGTGGCGAGGGAGCTGGCGGGAGGCCAGGCGCGGCGGGGGGCGTACCACCGGGCGGACTATTGGGCAAACCCGGAACGCCGCCACCCGGGCCGACCGGGCCCGGCAGGCCGGGCACGCGCTGCTGCTGTGACGGCTGCTCGTTGGCGTCGGTAAGCTGAACCGTCCAGGCCCGCTGCTCGCCGGTATCGACCTCGAAATAGCCGGTCCGGTCATAGCCGCGCGCGAGGCAATCCTCGGTGCCGCGGATGGTGAATTCCTTGTCGCGCGAGCACATGAAGGCCTGGCCCGACCATTCACCGCCGCGGTCGTAGTCGATGGCGTAGATGTAATAGTAGCGGGCGACCAGCGTTCCCCGCAGCAGGGTCTCGCAGGAGCGGGACGAGATGTTCCACCAGCCCTCGGTGGTCCAGCCCTCGGCGTCCTTGTAGCCGAGCGCAATGCCGACCCGGCTCGAGGTGTTGTTGCAAAGCCGGAAGTCGGCGGAGGCCGGGCTGGCCCAGAGGCACAGCAGGCCAACCACCAGCACCGGGACCAACCGGGCGAGCAGGCGAAGGGGGGCGCGGGGAGATTCGGCGATCATTGTCGCGGAACGTATACCAGATGATTGACGATTTGGCGTAGGGCCGGGGACCGGCCTTCGGGGTGGCTCTGGCGCCGTTTGCGCCGTGATATGGCAAAATCTGTGACAGGCCCCCACCTGATCCCGTAAGGGTGACCCCCATCGGGGGCAGAACCAATTCAGGCCGAAGGGATCCAGCCATGGCAATCGACGACAAAACCAGAACGGAGCTCGAGGCCGCCGCTTTCCGGCGTCTGGTCGATCATCTGAGGACGCGGACCGACGTCCAGAACATCGATCTGATGAATCTGGCCGGCTTCTGCCGCAACTGCCTGTCGAACTGGCTCAAGGACGCCGCCGACGCGCAGGGCGTGGCGCTCAGCAAGGACGAGAGCCGCGAGGCCGTCTACGGCATGCCCTACGAGACCTGGAAGTCGAAATACCAGGGCGCGGCCACGCCCGAGCAGATCGAGGCGATGAAGAAGGTCCACCCCGGGCACTGAACGGCCTCGCCGGCAGTCTGGCGGTGAGTCGCACCACACAACTGCTTTCTTCGCTCAGCCGCAGGAAGGTGTGGGCGCGCTGTGGACGAGCGCGATGCTGCCTTGAACGCGAGAGCGGCGAACCCTAAGGGTCAACCAGCACGCGCGGTGAGGATGCCGGCGTCACCTCGTTTTGCCAGTTCCATTGGGAGTACCAAGATGGCCACCTCCGCCGCCGTCCGCGACGACGAGCCCGCGACGAAATTTGCCAAGGACCAGCTCAAATCCATCATCGAGCGCATTGAGCGGCTGGAGGAAGAGAAGAAGGCGATCTCCGACGACATCCGCGACGTCTACGCCGAGAGCAAGGGCAATGGCTACGACGTCAAGGCGCTGCGCACCATCGTGCGCATGCGCAAGCAGGACCCGAACGAGCGCGCCGAGGCCGAGACGATCCTCGAGACCTACATGCAGGCGCTGGGGATGCTCTGAGGCGATGCGCCTCTAGCACTGCTGCCGTAGCCCGGATGGAGCGCAGCGAAATCCGGGTTCTCGCAGTATGGAAGCATTCCCCGGATTACGCTTTCGCTCCATCCGGGCTACAAGCGTGGCGTGTTGCACTTCGTTTGTGAACGGAGACCGCTGTGACTGCGCCGCCGCTGCCGCGCGAGGTGGACCGTGCCTTCCGCGCCCTTCCGGCGCCGATCGGCAAGCGGCTACTCCAGGTGCGTGCGCTGATCTTCTCGACCGCTGCGGCGCATGAAGAGGTTGGCAAGCTCACCGAGACCCTGAAATGGGGCGAGCCGGCTTACCTGACCGATGAGAGCGGCAGCGGTAGCACGATCCGGCTCGGCCGCCTCAAGGACTCCGAGCACGCCGCCATTTTGTTCAACTGCAAGACGACGCTGGTCGATACGTTCCGCGAGCGCTTTCCCGATGAGTTCGAATATCGGCAGACCAGGGCTTTGCTGTTGCCCCTATCTGGCGCGCTGCCGAAGCAGGAGCTCACCGTCTGCCTCTCGCTGGCGTTGACATATCATCTGGATCGGCGGGGCAGGAAAGCGAGATAGAAGCTGCTGGCTTCGACACTGTAGTCTTGGAAGTGGCGAGCACGCCATTGCGCCGGTCCGGCACGCGGCCTCGATCTGCAAGATTGTCGGTCTCGGTCTCAATTGCCGCGTCCGCGTTTGGCGTCTCGTCGGGCCTGCGCCCGCTTGTTGGCCTGCGAGACTCTTCCGATTTTTTCCGGTGGGAGTTTCTTGATCCGGCGACGGCTTGGGATGGACCGCATGCCGTCCTGCGAAGTTGGGGTCGTCTGCGGGCGAGAAAACTGACGCGCCCGACGGAGTGCTAACGCCTGTCGCGCCGCTTCCCCGAGCTCCCGTCGTGCTTCAAACTTTCGGATGCGCCTCAGCTCGTTCTTGACGCGCTTGATGGCGGCAGAGAAAACCGATTGGCGCCGGTTTGCATGCTCTGCCGTGCCGGAGAAACTCTTGCCGCGCGGGTCGGCTGTTCCCTTTGTTTCGCGGCGTCGATGCCGCGACAATGTACGCTCCCTGTCGCGCAGATCCCGAAGTCGGGCGCGAAGGCTCTCAAGTCCATCGCGCTCCATCTCTCCGACCACGGGATGGTGCGTACTCAATATGACTTCGCGCTCGTCGTGGTTCAGAAGGCTGAGCTCAGACTTGCATGGAACTGACATCGCATGCTCCTACTTCGCTGTGGCGACTTCCCTTGAGATGCGGCGTCGCTGCGGAAACGCGGAACACCAAGGCAAACGCAATCGCGTCCTCGGACTTTGTCATCGCGTCCGTTCTGGGCGCATTGCCACAATGCGCGTTTGGAATGCGTAGCGATACCGGGTGGATTACCCGTTGGAAGTGGGGGAATCTCCCTTAGTGCAGATGCGCACCAGGCCGGGACGACACTTGAGCGTGTGGCGCTGTCGTGCTCCAGGATTGCGCTGCGCTTCATCCCGGCTTGCGGGACTACCGAACGGCGTGAGGGGAAAGATCTCAGCGCAGCGCCGCGGTGCGCATGACGAACGACGTCGTCTCGAGCTTCGCGGTCGCGCTGCCCGTAAAGCTGTCGCAGGACAGGCCCTGCATCGGATCGTCGGCAAAGCCCATCGCGATCACGGCCTGCGGTTTGACGAAATAGCCGCGCAGGGCAACGGTATCCAGCTCGCCCATCAGCGTCACCGACATCGCGCGGCTGGCGCTCGGCGACAACATCACGATCTTGAGCCAGATGCTTTCGCCTCTGGCAGCGGAGAGGCGGGTTGCGGTTGCGATCCTGCCGTCGATGCTCTTGCCGACCACCGTGTTGATCTCGGTCGCGGGCGCAAGGCCGCGCGTCGCGGCAACGGGGCGGCCTGTGCGCGGGACCGGCGCGGAGGCGGCGACGACGTTGGCGCGGTCGACCGGGGAGGCGGACGCCGGCGCGTAGGCCAGCGCCTGATAGGCCGCGTTGGAGACGCTCGCGGTTGCTTGCGGCTCGGTGGCGGCGGCGAGCGCCTGGCGGGCCTTCAGCGCAGCCACTTGCGCTGGCGTCGCCTGCTGCGGGGTCGCAGGGGTATCCCAGAAGCCGCGGGCATTGATGATGTCGGCCGGGGTCTCGGGCTTGCCCTCAACAGATTTGCCGGCTGTCGGCTTGTCAGCCACAGGCGCGGGCTTCGGCTTGGGCGGTACAACGAGCTGCGCATCGGCCGAAGCGAGCTGGATCGCAGCGGCGATCTGCGGCTTGGCGCGCGGCGTCGGTACCGGATCGGCCGGCTTGGCCGCGGCGGCAACCACGGTCGGCGCAACAGGCTTCGCGGCCGGGGCGGGCGCGCCCTCGTCATCCTCGTCGCCGCTCGTGGCGGCCGGAGCCGGCTTGCTCCTGAACAGGGCGGCAAAGAAATTCGGCTTGCTGCCGGAATCGTCGCCGGTGCCGCGGCGCTCGATGTCGGCCTTGGCCAGCTCATAGCCCTTCAGCGGCGTACCGTCGGTCGGGAGGTGAACCGTGCGGCCATCCGGGAAGACGCGGGCGAGCTGGTCATGCGTCATGCGCGGCCAGTGCCGGATGCTGCCGGTGTCCAGATGGACGAAGGGCGAGCCGGAGGTCGGATAGAAGCCGACGCCGCCGCGCTGCAGGCGCAGGCCGGCGAAGCGGATCTGCTCCAGCGGCACGCCCGGAATGTAGAAGTCCATCGCATGCCCCAGCATGTGCTGGCTGAAGCGCGCCACGCCGGAGGAGCGGCGGCGGAGCATGGCGTTGGTGGCGGGGGAGCGGTAGGAGGAGATGATCTGGATCGGCTGCTTGCCGTCGACGTCGCGATAGACTTCCCAGAGGATGTCGAACAGGCGACGATCCATGACCGTCTCGTCCTGGGTGCGCCAGTCGCGCAGGAAGTGGTTCAGCTGCTTCAGCGCGGCCTCGTCGAAGCGGCCATCGCGCTTGAAGGTGACGGTGAGGTCTTCGCCGGAATGGGTGTGGTGGAACGAGAGCGTCTTGGTCTCGTTCAGCGCGGCGGCGTCATGGACCGAGCCCGCGGCAGCAAGCAGCAGTGCGGAAGCGAGGCCGATCCGGGATCCGGCCTTCACTCCCGCATGGGACAACGACAGCACTGCGAATTTGCGTGCGAGACCAGTCAGCACGAATGAGCCCACCCAGTCGACGAGCGTTCAAAATGGACTCTCCCGGCAACCCCGTTAGCGCGCGAAAGAGGATGAACGCTTTCTTAAAGCGAGAAGGTTAATTCGAGGTTGACCTTCCCGCCCCCAAACCAAGTCAACGAACCTAAGCGGCTTAGTGTGGCAAAAAAACGCCCGCTGCCGGAGTTCGGGTGGAGAATGGTTAACGTTAAGCGACCCCATCCAGGGGGGATGAGGTCGCTGATCTTACTAGAGAATTTTCGACAAAGACCGGTCGGGAAGGCCCTCAGCGGGTAAACACCCGCTGCTGCTGCGGCCGGCGGCCGACCGGAGCCGGCGGTGGGGCCAGGGCCGGGGCCCCGAACAGCCGCTCGAAGAAGTTCGGACCCGACGAGCCGAAGCCGCCGCCATTGTTGGCGATCGCCACGCCCGAGGGCAGCGTCGTCGCCGGGCGCGAATAGCTCGGCTGGGAGTGTGCGACGACGTTCTCGAGGTCCTTGCCGCGACCGTTCTTCAGGATGTTGATCATGGTCGCGTCACGGCCATAGACGTCCTTGCGGATTTGCAGCTTGCCGGCATCGTCCACGAACGCGGTCTGGTAGGTGATGTTGACCGGGATCGGCGTCGGGAATTTCAGGTCGATCTCGCTCTTGCCGTACATGCTGCGCACGCGCTCCGGCGTGTACTTCTCGTTCGGCATGGCAATGTTGAGCAGAATCGAGGCGTACTGATCCGGATTCTGCACGCGCATGCAGCCATGGCTGAAGGCGCGATCTTCCTTGGCGAACAGGTTCTTGTCCGGCGTATCGTGCTGATAGACCAGGAACTTGTTCGGGAAGTTGAAGCGGATGCGGCCGAGCGCGTTGGCTTCACCGGGCGGCTGCGAGATGTGCACCGAGCCGTCGCGGTTCTGCTCGAGCCTGAGGCCCATGCGCTGGAGCACGGTCGGGTCCTGCTGAAGCGCCGGCAGGTATTCGTTGTAGACGATCGACGGCGGCACGTTCCAGGTCGGATTGACCGTGATGTACTTCATCGTCTCGGTGAGCAGCGGCGTCGCATGCGTGCCCGGCTTGCCGGTGACGACGCGGGTGGTCCAGACCTGCTGGCCGCGCTGCATCACCTTCAGCGTGTAGTCGGGAATGTTGAGGATGACATAGGCATCGCCCAGCGAGGGGACGCCGAGGTCGCGCGGCAGCCAGCGCCAGCGCTCCATGTTCACCAGCACCGTGTCGATCTGCTTGTCGCGCTTCGGGGTGTTGATCGCCTTGACGGTCTTGTCGTCGAGGATGCCGGTTACCTTCATCTCGGCGCCGCTCTGGAATTTGCGCACGGCTTCGGCGACGGTGGCGTCATAGCGGGTGTCGCCGGCGTTCTCGGCGAGGCCGAGCTTGGCGCGGAGCTGCGGCACGCGCGGATCTTCGACGACGATTTCAGCCTGCTTCTTGCCAGCCGGGGTGTATTTCAGCGCCGGGCCGTCGGCGATCTCGATCACCGGGCCGCTGCCCAGGCCGCGCAGCTCGGCGAGCTTGGCCTTCAGCTCCTTGTAGAGCTTCTGCGGCGGGTTGTAGCTGTCGAGCGCTGCGGAGGCGTCGGTTGCGGTCGTGACCTTGGCGAGCACCTCGCTCGGATCGACCGGATGCTCGGGATAGAGGATGTCGCCGCTGACCTGCGACCAGTGCATGCGGCCGCTCTGGGCCTGACGCGCATAGTCGAACATGCTGGCGGTGAGCTTCAGCTCGGCATCGGCGAGCGCATCGGGCGTCGTGGCGGCGGCGAAATCCGGTACCGGGTAGTCGGCGGGATTGAGGCCATCGGAGGCCGCATCCTTCAGCCGCGCGATCACGCCCTTGGCCGCAGCGGTCAGGCTGCCGGCCTGGGTCCAGACCGGCGCGAAGTCGCGTGCACCGTAAAACTTCTCGATCGCGGCGCGCTCGTTCTTGCGGTCGAAATGGCGCGAGGTCTTGGCGCCGATGATGTCCTTGAGCTTGTCGGCGACCGGCTGGTCGGCGGCGGGAACGTTGCTCGCGGCCTTCACGGGCTCGGCGGCCGGAGCCGCAGCGGGGGCCGCAGGCGCGGCCGGCGTTGCCGTCGCGGTGTCGGCCTTTGCTGGTTCGGATTTGGCAGACTCGGTCTTCGCGGCCTCGGACTTTGCGGGCTCGGTCTTGGCGGGCTCGGACTTGGCGGTTTCGCTCTTCGGCGCCTCAGCTGCAGGCGTGGTGGCGAGGTCGGAAGGCTTGGTCTCGACCTTGTCGGGGGCCGGTGCGGCTTCGGCCTTCACCGGTTCCCTGGTCGGCTCCTTTGCGGAGTCCTGAACCGTCGCGGTGGTGTCGAGCTTGATGTCGGATGCGGTCGGGGGCGGGACGTTGGCGGGTTCGGGGCGCGGGATCGCGGCTTCGATCGCGAGTTCGGCGGCGCTGCTGCGCGCCTGATCCTGCGCCAGGGCCGAGCTGGCCGATACCGTGAGGAAGGTCGCCGCAACCGTCATCAAGACGCGGTCAAAGCCCGCACGGTGGTTCAAACAGTCACGCATTGTGTCGCACCCCTCGGGTGAACTGTCCCTCGTGGAACAGCTTCATTATCGCCTAATGAGCTTCGGCTAAACTGCGCCGGCCGCTCGAAAGTTGCACGCCTGCACGCAACGATTCATACGCGGACGAACGAATCCTACGCAGACGATATACAGGCCCCGTTTTGGCGGCCAGCGCTACCCGGGACAACTCACGACAAACTGACTTCAAGAATGCCCGTTTGCAACGGATTGTGCGGCTTTGGCAGACGCTTTTCCGCGTGTCTGTCACTTCCAAGTCACGGTTCGCGTCGCAACCGGATTTTGCCGTAATGCGAAGGGCTTGCGGCCTCATCGCAACGCCAGGCGAACCTCCGTTCGCATGAGGCTCAGGGCGTCTCCTCACCGCTTTTGCCGCCATGTCCGGGAACCCCGGCTTCGTCGAGCTTGCGGTAGAGCGTGGACCGGCCGATTTTGAGGCGGCGGGCGACCTCGGACATCTGCCCCCGATAATGCGAGATCGCAAAGCGGATGATCTCGTTCTCCATGTCTTCCAGCGGGCGGACGTCGCCGGTGGGGGTCAGCATGGAAAGGGTGCCCGCCAGCGGCAGCGGCGCGATCGGTATTTCACCACCCGACACCACCGAGGGTGCCGCCATCGGCTCGAGCATCAGCGGCGCGGTCGGGATGTCCGTCGCCAGATGCGGTTGCGGGGTGAGCAGGGGGAAGTCGGCAAGGTCAAGCTGGTCGCCCTCGCTCATCACCACCGCGCGGTAGACCGCGTTTTCGAGCTGGCGGATGTTCCCGGGCCAGTCGAGCTGGGCGAGGTGCGCCACGGCCTCGCCGCTGATGCCGGTGATGAGGCGGTTCTCCTCGGCAGCAAAGCGCGCCAGGAAATGCCGGAGCAGATGCGGGATGTCCTCACGTCGCGCCCGCAGCGAGGGGATTGTCAGCGGCAGCACGTGGAGGCGATAGAACAGATCTTCGCGGAAATGGCCCTGCTTCACCCGCTCCAGCAGCCTGCGGTTGGTCGCGGAGATGATCCGGACGTCGACCTTCAACGGCTTGCGCCCGCCGACCGACTCGACCGCGCCTTCCTGAAGCGCGCGCAGCAGCTTGACCTGCGCGGTGAGCGGCAGCTCGCTGACCTCGTCCAGGAACAGCGTGCCGCCATGAGCCTCGACGAACTTGCCGGTGTGCCGTTCGGTGGCGCCGGTGAAGGCGCCTTTCTCGTGGCCGAACAGGATCGACTCGACCAAATTGTCGGGGATCGCGCCGCAATTGACCGCGACGAACGGCTTGGCCTTGCGCTCGCCACTGCCATGGATGGCGCGTGCGAACATCTCCTTGCCGACGCCGGACTCGCCCTCGATCAGCACGGGGATCGACGAGCCTGCCGCCTTCTGCGCGGCGCGCATCACGGCCGCCATCGCCTCGGCGCGGGTGATGATGTCGGAGAAAGTCAGCCGGCCCTCGCGGCTGTGACGGATACGCTGCAACTCGCCCTTGAGCGCGGAGGCATTGAGTGCGTTGCGCAGAGAAACCTGGAGCCGCTCCAAGCCAACCGGCTTGACGACGAAATCGGCCGCGCCTGCGCGCATCGCCGAGATCACGTTGTCGATGCCGCCATGGGCGGTCTGCACGATGATGGGGACGCCGAGGCCGGCCTCGCGGATTTTCGCCAGCACGCCCATGCCGTCGAGGCCGGGCATCACGAGATCGAGGATGACGGCATCGATCGCCGGTGCATCGGGGGCGGTGAGGGCGGCGATCGCGGCGTCGCCGGAGTCCACGACGACCGTCTCATAGCCGCATTTCTGCACCATGTTCTCGACCAGCCGGCGGGCTACAGCGTCGTCGTCGGCGATCAAAATACAGGCAGCCATGGTGTTCCCCGCACGCTACTACTATCTGTCTCGAATCGGGTCACTCTGGCCGAAGCCGATTAACGCACTCTTAAACCTTGATGCCCCCGCCCGCCGTCGCGCTTGTTGAACACAGGTTTCCCACAAAATGAATTCGCGCTCCAAATCTGCTCTAAAGAAGTCTGCCTCCAGCAAGCCCGCTCTCCGCAAGCCAAGCACCAGGAAATCCGCCGCCAAGGCAAAGTCCTCCAAATCTTCGCCCGCAAAGCCTGCGAGCAAGACCGGCAGGCTTCCGGAGTGGAACCTCGCCGACCTCTATTCCGGGATCGATGCGCCGGAAGTGGCGCGCGATCTCGAAAGGATGGACGCCGATTGCGTCGCGTTCGAGACCGACTACAAGGGCAAGCTCGCCACAGGGACAGCAAACGAAGATGGCGGAAAATGGCTCGCCGAGGCGGTGCGACGCTATGAGGCGATCGACGATCTCGCCGGCCGTCTCGGCTCCTATGCCGGTCTCGTCCATGCCGGCGACAGCGTTGATCCCAAGATTTCAAAGTTTTACGGCGATGTCTCGGAGCGGCTGACGGCGGCGTCCACGCATCTCCTGTTCTTCGCGCTCGAGCTCAACCGCGTCGATGACGATATTTTGAACCGCGCGATGCAGGCTGCCGAGCTCGCGCATTACCGTCCCTGGATCGAGGATCTGCGCAAGGAGAAGCCGTACCAGCTCGACGACAAGCTCGAGCAGCTCTTCCTGGAGAAGTCGCAGACCGGCTATTCCGCCTTCAACCGGCTGTTCGATCAGACCATCTCGGGCCTGCGCTTCAAGGTCGGCGCCAAAGAGCTCGCGATCGAGCCGACGCTCAATTTTTTGCAGGACCGCGACGGCGCCAAGCGTAAGGCCGCGGCCGAAGCGCTGGCGAAAACCTTCAAGGCCAATGAGCGCACCTTTGCGCTGATCACCAACACGCTCGCCAAGGACAAGGACATCTCCGACCGCTGGCGCGGCTTTCAGGATGTCGCGGATTCCCGTCACCTGAACAACCGCGTCGAGCGCGAGGTGGTGGATGCGCTGGTTGCCTCGGTGCGCGCGGCCTATCCAAAGCTGTCGCATCGCTATTATGCGTTGAAGGCGAAGTGGTTCGGCAAGAAGCGGCTGGCTTACTGGGACCGCAACGCGCCGCTGCCGTTCGCCGCGACCGACCTGATCGGCTGGCCCGATGCGCGCAACATGGTGCTGACGGCCTATCGCGGCTTCTCGCCAAAAATGGCCGAGATCGCCGAGCGCTTCTTCACCGATCGCTGGATCGACGCGCCGGTGCGTCCGGGCAAGGCGCCGGGCGCGTTCTCACATCCGACCACGCCGTCGGCGCATCCTTACGTGCTGATGAACTACCAGGGCAAGCCGCGCGACGTGATGACGCTCGCGCATGAGCTCGGCCATGGCGTGCACCAGGTGCTGGCTGCGAAGAACGGCGCGCTGATGGCGCCGACGCCGCTGACGCTGGCCGAGACCGCGAGCGTGTTCGGCGAGATGCTGACCTTCCGGCGGCTGCTGGCGCAGACCAAGAGCGCCAGGCAGCGCCAGGCGCTGCTCGCCGGCAAGGTCGAGGACATGATCAACACCGTGGTGCGGCAGATCGCGTTCTATTCGTTCGAGCGCGCGGTCCATACCGAGCGCAAGAACGGCGAGCTCACCGCGACGCGGCTTGGCGAGATCTGGCTGTCGGTGCAGGGCGAGAGCCTCGGGCCGGCCATCGAGATCAAGGCGGGCTACGAGAACTACTGGATGTACATCCCGCACTTCATCCACTCGCCGTTCTACGTCTACGCCTATGCCTTCGGCGATTGTCTCGTGAACTCGCTCTACGCCGTCTACGAGAATGCGGCCGAGGGCTTTGCCGAGCGCTATCTCGACATGCTCGCCGCCGGCGGCACCAAGCATTATTCCGAGCTGCTGCGGCCGTTCGGGCTCGATGCCAAGGATCCCAAATTCTGGGACGGCGGTCTCTCGGTCATTGCCGGGATGATCGACGAACTCGAGGCGATGGGCTGAGGCGAAGCGCGAGTTCCTTCCCAGCGCACGGAATGCGGGTGTCGCAAGTTTTTGCGGCCCCCAGTTCCATCTATGGGCGCGGGCGATCTTCGCGGCGGAGGCCGGCAATTTGCTACGTGGGATTGAACGTTCGCGCGGCCCGCAAGACTAACTCAACAGATACTCGGAAATGATTTTCTACTATTGATTGTGGATTGATCGGTTTCTCCCTGGGGAGGCACCCATGCTCCATCAAGGGCCCGCCACGCCGGCTCCGATGGCGAGAAATGCTGCCGCCGTCGATCAGGAAACGCCCTGGTGCGAGAAGCACCATCAGATCGTCTGCGATGAGATCGAGGCGATCAACACCCGACGCGAGCCGGAACGGCGCCTCGATGCCGACGGCCTGCAACCTTGCCAGTTGCTCGACGTCGTCGGGCTCGCGTTGTCCGGCGGTGGCATTCGTTCGTCGGCCGTTTGCCTCGGCGTGCTCCAGGCACTGAACCACCACAATCTGATCGGCCGGATCGACTATCTCTCCACTGTGTCGGGCGGTGGCTATATCGGCACCTCGCTCAGCGCCACCATGACGACGGCACGGCGCTTTGTGTTCGGCGAAAGACCCGCCGGCGGAACCGTCACGTCCGCCGAAATCAGCGATACGCCGTCGGTCGGACACCTGCGCAACTATTCCAACTATCTGATCCCTGCCGGGGCCCGCGATCTTCTGACCGGAGTTGCGATCGTCGTGCGGGGACTGGTCGCCAATATCGGGTTGACGTTGCCCATCGTGCTGCTGCTTGCCGCCGTCACCATCTGGTCGACGCCGCTGCGGAGCTGCCTGACGGATGCGAACATCTTCGGCATCAGTCTCAACAACAGGTCGTTGTGCGAGCTGCATGATTTCAGCGACATCGATCGCTACGGGTTCAGTACATTCGGCCTGGTCGTCGCGCTGGTGATGTTCGCTTGCAGCGGGCTCGCCTATTTCGCCTCCCGCTCCGTCCGCGGCAGCGGTCCCAGCGTCGTCTTCGCCTATATTGGCGGGATCGCGCTGTTGCTGGGCGTCGCGTGCGACTTCGCGCGGTTTCTCAAGGTCCAGCATTTTGCGTTGAGCCTGTCGATCGCAATCATCGGGGGCGTCCTGTTTTTCGGATGGGCGCTCAAGCAGTCGCTCGCGAGCCCCGGCAAGCGACAGGAGTTCCGATCGCATTGGCCGAGCATGGGCGCGACCTTCCTGGTGCTGCTGGCGGTGATCGCCTTCTTCGAGTTTCAACCCTTCATGCTGGAGCAGATGTTCGATGTCGCCGAGAGCAGCGCAATCGGCGGACCAGCCGCTGCAGTCGCGATCACCTGGATCAAGTCGCTCGCGGCGGTGGCTGCACCAATCGGTGTCTTCGTCACCGCGTTCAGGCAGCAATTCGTGGAATTGCTGAAGGGCAACAGCGCATCCTCGCAATGGGGCTCGCTTGTGCTCGCGGTCGTCGCCAAGGTCGCGCTATGGATCGCGGGCCTTGCGCTTCCGCTCGTCATCTGGGTCGCATACCTCTATCTGTCCTATTGGGGCATCGCCAACGATCTGTTCGAGAGGTGCCCTTCCGTTATGGGCGCAACCTCCCAGCGAGAGTGCCTAGTCAATGCCAAATCGAACGCGCCGTCCGGCAGCCTCGCAGGCAGGATTCAGTTCGATGCCAGCAAGGGGACCTTGTCGGCGGAAATCACGCCGAAAGCCGCACCGCAGGTCGTGGCGGATGCCGAGCAGCTGACGCCGACCTGGCACACGCCCGCCTGGCTCCTGTTCCTGGCTCAGAAAGCGGGGCAGGTGGTTCAGGTGCGTTTTCCCAGTCTGTTCCAGGGCAACGCTTCGGAGCTCGCCTACTCCTACAGTCTGCACATGGTGATCCTCTACACGTTCGCCGGCATCCTGCTGTTCGCCATCTCGTTCTGCCTGACGCCGAATGCGAACTCGTTGCACCGGCTCTATCGCGATCGCCTGAGCAAGGCCTTCCTGTTCGATCCGACGCGTTCGGCCGACGGGCGCGTCGCGCCCGCCGAAGCCAGTCTCGACCAGGGGCGCGATTTCAAGGCGCTCGATCGCATGAAGCTGACGGATCTCTACGCCGCTCCGGCCGCGACGGCCCGGATTCCAGGGCAGCAGGCTGCGCCGAAGCTGCACGCGCCCTATCAGCTCATCAATACGGCGCTGAATATTCAAGGCTCCGACTTTGCCAACCGGCGCGGACGCAACGCGGACTTCTTCGTGTTCTCCGCCCTGAACGTCGGCAGCGAGGCGACGGGCTATGCGCCCACCGCTCTGGTGCAGGACGACGAGCAAAGTCTCGATCTCGCCACCGCAATGGCGATTTCCGGAGCTGCGGCCTCCTCGAACATGGGGTCGAGCTCGATCAAGGCGCTGACGCCCACGCTTGCGCTCCTCAACGTCCGGCTCGGCTACTGGCTGAAGAACCCGCGTTATGTCGATGAGCGTGTCCGGCCGCAGCGCCGCTCCACGCCGATCTATTTCTGGTCGGAGATCTCGGGGCGCCTGTACGAGAACAGCGACAGCGTCTATCTGACGGACGGCGGCCACATCGAGAATCTCGGCGTCTACGAGCTGTTGCGCCGCCGCTGCAAGGTGATCATCGCGGTCGATTCGGAAGCCGATGCGCCGATGAATTTCGGTTCCCTGATGACGTTGCAGCGTTACGCCCGCATCGATCTCGGCGCCCGCATCGACCTGCCATGGACGCCGATTCGCGAGCGCACGCGTGCGCTGATGGCGCGCAATGCCGACAAGGCGGGTGATCCCGGCGCGGCCGACGAGCGCGACGACATTGCGCGAGACCACGTCCACGTCGCGATCGGCACCATCGACTATGGAGGCGACGAGCAGGGCTATCTCGTTTACGTCAAATCGTCGCTCAATGGCGACGAGAACGACTATATCCGGGACTACGCCCGGCGAAACGACCGCTTCCCGCACGAGACCACGGGTGACCAGTTCTTCTCGGAAGAGCAGTTCGAGGTCTACCGCGCGCTCGGCTTCCACATGGCGCACGGTTTCCTGTCCGGTGACAATCCGGTCGCGGTCGGGTCCGGCGTCGATCCGCATATGGCCCGATTCACCGAAGCGGGCGAGCCGGCGATCGACGCGGTCCGCAAGGCGCTGGGTCTTCCGGTACCCCGGCGGCAAACCGCGAGCGTCACCGCCACGATGATCGATCAGGGCTGAACAGCGCGACAGCCGGATTCCCGGCAATCGGAATTCCAAATCACCTGATTTGCCCGAAAACCGGCCATCGGTGCCGTTGCCCTGCCCGAAGGTTTGCGGTATCCCAGCCCAAGAATTCGACTTTCGACTGGGGACAATACATGGCTGACCATAGCGAAGTGGCGTACACCACCGCCGACGGCAACGACTACGTTGCCCACGAGCAGACCTATGAGGGCTTCATCAAGCTGGTGAAGTACGGCACGGCCTCGGTCGCGCTCATCGTGATCCTGATGGCGATCTTCCTGACCTGACCTATCGGCAGCTGCACACGCCAGCAGCAGCTGCCGCCTACAAAATTTGCATCCAAGCCGGTCCCAGAACCGGTATCGAACGCTGCGGGAGTAACGCTTAAGTTTGCGCGCGCGCTGTCCCGCGTCGCCGGAGGGCCTATGAAGATCGCCGTTGCCAAGGAAATCGATCCGTCGGAGCCGCGTGTTGCCGCTTCGCCTGATACGGTGAAGAAGTTCAAGGCGTTGGGCGCCGAGATCGCCGTCGAGCCGGGCGCCGGCCTCAAATCGGGCCTGCCGGATTCCGAATTCACCGCCGTGGGCGCCACCGTCAGCGCCGATGCGCTGAAGGACGCCGACATCATCATCAAGGTGAAGCGTCCCGAGGCCTCCGAACTCGCGCAGTACAAGCGCGGTGCGCTCGTCATCGCCATCATGGACCCCTACGGCAACGAGGCCGCGCTGAAGACGATCGCCGATTCCGGCGTCTCCGCCTTCGCGATGGAACTGATGCCGCGCATCACCCGTGCGCAGGTGATGGACGTGCTGTCGTCGCAGGCGAACCTTGCCGGCTACCGCGCCGTGATCGAGGGGGCCGAGGCCTTCGGCCGCGCCTTCCCGATGATGATGACCGCCGCCGGCACCGTGCCCGCCGCAAAGGTGTTCGTGATGGGCGTCGGCGTTGCCGGCCTCCAGGCGATCGCGACCGCGCGCCGTCTCGGCGCCATCGTCACCGCGACCGACGTGCGGCCCGCGACGAAAGAGCAGGTGGAATCGCTCGGTGCGAAGTTCCTCGCCGTCGAGGACGAGGAGTTCAAGAACGCGCAGACCGCCGGCGGCTACGCCAAGGAAATGTCCAAGGAGTACCAGGCCAAGCAGGCCGCGCTCACCGCCGAGCACATCAAGAAGCAGGATATCGTGATCACGACCGCGCTGATTCCGGGCCGGCCTGCGCCGAAGCTCGTCAGTGCTGAAGTGGTCAAGTCGATGAAGCCGGGCTCGGTGCTGGTCGATCTCGCGGTCGAGCGTGGCGGCAATGTCGAGGGCGCCAAGCCCGGCGAGGTCGTCGACCTCGATGGCATCAAGATCGTCGGCTACACCAACGTCGCCGGCCGCGTCGCGGCCTCGGCCTCCAGCCTCTACGCACGCAATCTGTTCTCCTTCATCGAGACCATGGTCGACAAGAAAGAGAAGAAGCTCGCCGTGAACTGGGACGACGAGCTCGTCAAGGCCACCGCCCTGACCAAGGACGGCGCCGTGATCCACCCGAACTTCCAGCCGAAGGTTTAAGGAGAGCCGCCATGGAGCATGCAGCACAGGTCGTCGACCCCTTCATCTTCCGGCTGTCGATCTTCGTCCTCGCCGTCTTCGTCGGCTATTTCGTGGTGTGGTCGGTGACGCCGGCGCTGCACACGCCGCTGATGAGCGTGACCAACGCGATCTCGTCGGTGATCGTGGTCGGCGCGCTGCTCGCGGGCGGCGTCGCCAATGTCTCGAGCGGCTCGGGCTGGGCACGCGCCTTCGGCTTCGTCGCGCTGATCTTCGCCTGCATCAACATCTTCGGCGGCTTCCTTGTCACCCAGCGCATGCTGGCGATGTACAAGAAGAAGTCGAAGTAAGCGGCCACCTCGGGCTGATGGGATCAATGGGGACCTGAGATGAGCGCCAACCTCTCTGCATTTTTGTATCTCGTGGCGGGAGTGCTGTTCATCCTGTCGCTACGCGGGCTGTCGAGCCCGGCTTCGTCGCGCCAGGGCAATCTGTTCGGCATGATCGGCATGGCGATCGCGGTCGCCACCACGCTCGCCAACCATCCGCCGGCAGACGGTCTCGCCTGGGTGCTCGTCATCGTCGGCATCGCGATCGGCGCCGCGATCGGTGCAGTGATCGCCCGCCGCGTGCCGATGACCTCGATGCCGGAACTGGTCGCCGCCTTCCACTCGCTGGTCGGCATGGCCGCGGTGCTGGTCGCCGCCGGTGCGTTCTATGCACCGGAAGCCTTCGACATCGGCACCCCCGGCAACATCCATCCGCAGAGCCTGGTCGAGATGTCGCTCGGCGTCGCCATCGGCGCGCTGACCTTCACCGGCTCGGTGATCGCGTTCCTGAAGCTGTCCGCGCGGATGAGCGGCGCGCCGGTCATCCTGCCGTTCCGCCACGTCATCAACATCGTCCTCGCGGTCCTGCTCGTCGTCTTCATCGTCGGGTTGGTGATGTCGGGCAGCGCGCTCGATTTCTGGCTGATCGTCATCATCGCGCTGGCGCTCGGCGTGCTCATGATCATCCCGATCGGCGGCGCCGACATGCCGGTCGTGATCTCGATGCTGAACTCCTATTCCGGCTGGGCCGCGGCCGGCATCGGCTTCACGCTGGGCAATTCCGCGCTGATCATCACCGGCGCGCTGGTCGGCTCGTCCGGTGCGATCCTGTCCTACATCATGTGCCACGCGATGAACCGGTCCTTCATCTCGGTCATCCTCGGCGGCTTCGGCGGCGAGACCGCCGCGGCCGGCGCTGGCGGCGGCGAGCAGAAGCCTGCCAAGCTCGGTTCGGCCGACGACGCCGCCTTCATCATGAAGAACGCGCAGAAGGTCATCATCGTGCCCGGCTACGGCATGGCGGTGGCGCAGGCCCAGCACGCTCTGCGCGAAATGGGCGACATCCTGAAGAAGGAAGGCGTCGAGGTGAAGTACGCCATTCATCCGGTCGCGGGCCGCATGCCCGGCCACATGAACGTGCTGCTCGCCGAGGCCAACGTCCCCTACGACGAGGTGTTCGAGCTCGAGGACATCAACTCCGAATTCGCGCAGGCCGACATCGCCTTCGTGATCGGCGCCAACGACGTCACCAACCCGGCGGCCGAAGAGGACAAGACCTCGCCGATCTACGGCATGCCCGTCCTCCAGGTCTGGAAGGCCGGCACCGTGATGTTCATCAAGCGCTCGCTCGCCTCGGGCTATGCCGGTATCGACAATCCGCTGTTCTATCGCGACAACACCATGATGCTGCTCGGCGACGCCAAGAAGGTCACCGAGAACATCGTCAAGGCGATGTAGGGCGGGAAGGCGAGCGGACCGTGGCCCTGAACAAGGAGTGGCACCGGTCCCATCGCATGCCACCGAAAGCGACGCGCGAGCAGCGTGTCGCATGGCACGCCGACCATGCGGCGGCGTGCGGCTGCCGCGAGGTTCCCTTGAGCCTCCGGACGGACGTCCTCAAACTGCTCAAGAGCCGCCGCAAGCCCTGAACTCCGGAATGGCGGGCCGCGATGACATTCCTGAAATGGACCGCCACCATCCTTGCGGCCGGCTACCTCGCCGGTCTCGTCCTGCTGTTTGCCAAGCAGCGCGCCATGCTGTTTCCGATACCGACGGCCGAGCGCACGGCGCCCGCTGCCGCGGGGCTTCCAGACGCCGAAGAGCATGTCCTGACGACGTCCGACGGCGAGAAGGTCATCGTCTGGCACGTGCCGCCAAAGCTTGGCCGTGCCGTCGTGCTGTTCTTCCACGGCAACGGCGATTCTCTGGCCGGCCTTGCCGGCCACTTCAAGGCCATCACGGCTGACGGCACCGGTCTCGTCGCGCTGTCCTATCGCGGCTACGCGGGCTCCAGCGGCGCGCCGGGCGAAGATGGCCTGCTGCGCGATGGCGCGGCGGCGTACGCCTTCGCGACGGCGCGCTATGACGCCCGGAGGCTCGTCGCCTGGGGCTTCTCGCTCGGGACCGGCGTTGCGATCGCCGTCGCCTCCGAACATCCGGTCGGGAAGCTGATCCTCGAGGCGCCCTATACGTCGATCGCCGACGTCGCCGCCGCGCATTTCTGGTTCGCTCCGGTTCGCCTCCTGATCCGCGACCCCTTCCACTCGGATGAGCGCATCGCACGCGTCACGGTGTCGCTCCTGATCATGCATGGCGCGCAGGACCAGACCATCCCGATCGCATTCGGCGAGAAATTGTTTGCGCTGGCTCGCGAGCCGAAGCAGTTCGTCCGCATTCCCGGCGGCGGGCACGACGATCTCGGCAGCTTTGGCGCCATCGAGATCGCACGAAACTTCATCAATAGGTCCTGAGGGCTGACGGATGCGATCTTCTCGCGCATAATCGGTCTCCCATTTGAAGGAATCGCCCGCATGAGCGCACACGGACCGATGCCGCGGTCGTCCTGGATCTTCCCCGCTCTGGCGGTGCTGCTGTTCCTGATCGTGACCGCGACCGGCTACAGCTTTACGCTGACGGCGGGCGGAGCCCTGTTCGCGATCGTGCTGCTGGTGATCCTGTTCGGCACCGTGTTCGCGGCCGTTCATCATTCCGAGGTGATTGCCGAGCGCATCGGCGAGCCCTACGGCACGCTGCTGCTGACGCTGGCGGTGACCATCATCGAGGTCGCGCTGATCACCACGATCATGCTGGGCGACAAGCCGGCCCCGGAGCTCGCCCGCGATACCGTGTTCGCGGTCGTGATGATCGTCTGCAACGGCCTCGTCGGCCTCTGCGTCTTCATAGGCGGCATGCGCTATCGCGAGCAGGGCTTTCAGGTCTCGGGCGCCAACGTCTATCTCAGCGTGCTGATTGCGATGGCAACCATCACCCTGATCATGCCCAACTACACGCTGACGACGCCGGGCCCGGTCTATTCGACGCTCCAGCTTGGCTTCGTCGATCTCGCAACGATCGTGCTCTACGGCGTGTTCCTCTACACCCAGACCGTCCTGCACAAGGACTACTTCGTCCACGAGAGGGCGGACGGCGAGGGCGGAGAGGCGCATTTGTCGGGCAGGATGCTGGTGCTCAGCATCGTGCTGCTGCTGATCTCGCTGCTGGCGGTTGTCCTTCTCGCCAAGAAGTTCTCGCTGGTGGTGGACGCGGTTGCGGTTCAGATCGGCGCCCCGCCGGCGTTCGCGGGCCTCCTCGTCGCCCTCCTGATCCTGATGCCGGAGGGCGTCTCGGCCATTGCTGCGGCGCGCAAGAACGACCTCCAGAAGAGCATCAACCTAGCGCTCGGGTCCTCGCTCGCGACCATCGGCCTGACCATTCCGGCGGTCGGGCTCGCCACCTACGTGCTCGATCAGCCGCTCGTGCTGGGCCTCAATCCCCAGAACACGGCCCTGCTGTTCCTGACATTCTTGTTGAGCATGCTGACTTTCGGCACCGGCAGGACCAATGTCCTGTTCGGGCTGGTCCATATGGTGGTATTTGCCGTCTACGTGTTCATGGTCTTCGTGCCGTAGAAGGAAATTCCCGATGCTTGCCGCCAAATCCGAGGTTCAGGTCGACAACGAGCAGGTCCGGGTGACCGAGTGGCGGCTCGCCCCGGGCAGCGCGACGGGGCATCACACCCACGGCATGGACTATGTGATTGTTCCCGTCGTCGCCGGCGAGATGACCATCGTGGCGCCCGGCGGCGAGCGTTCCAAGGCGCAGCTCGCGGCCGGGAAATCCTACTTTCGCAAGGCCGGGGTCCAACACGACGTACTTAACGAAACCTCAACCGAGATCGTGTTCCTTGAGATCGAGCTGAAGCCGTAAGGCGGCCGTTACCCTTTGCCATCGATCCGTCGCAGTTGATCCCTTACAATGCCCCAAAGTTCCCGCATCTGATCGCGCGGGGAGTGGCCGAGAAATGCTGAAATACCTCGCTAAAATCTCGATGGATATTTTCCCCTCGGTGCTCGCGACGATCATCGGGGCGTACATCGTTAACCACTACATCAACGCCAAGCCGGCGGCCGATGCCCCTGCGGCTGTGGTAGCGCCTGCCGATGCCGGCAAGAGCGGCAAGCCCTCCGATGTGGCCAACCTCCCGGCTCCTGGCGTCAAGGCCAAAGGCGTCTCCGAGAAGAGCGTGACCGACAAGGCGGCGGCCGAGAAGCCCGCCGACAAATCCGGCGAACACCCGGCCGAGACCAAGGCCGCGGACGTTGCTCCCGCCGAGACCGGCCCGCGCGGCCGCAACCCGGCGCGTGAGAAGGCGGCCGCCAAGTCCGCTCCGGCTGTCGCGGCTCCCACCACCACCCCGGTGGTCGAGGCCAATTCGGCACCGGCGTCCCCGGCCGCGACCCCCGACGCCAACGACCTCGCGCGCGCCGCCATCGAGCGCCTGCGCAAGTCGCCCGAGGGCAAGGCCGCCGAGGCCAGATCTTCCGAAACCAAGTCTTCGGAAACTAAGCCTTCCGAAATCCGGCCGGCCGAAACCAAGTCGGCCGAGAGATCGCCGGAGCCTGCAGTTCGGGAAGCCTCCCGCACCCCGGAAGCCCCGCGTGTCATTCCTGCGGAGTCGTCCGCGCTCCGTCCGCTGCCGCCGCCGATCACGGTGTCGACGCCTTCGTCAGAAGCCTATGGCAATGGCGGCGCGTCGCTGGTCAATCCGCCCTACACCGCCTCGATCGGTAACGACGATCCGAACCGGATGACGCCGCCAGCCGACATTCCGGTGCCGGTAATCGCGCCGCCACTCGACCTGCGTGCCGATGTCGGCGCGACCATGCCGCGGCCGAAGAAGACCAATGTCGCCGACGAGATGCTGTCGGGCATGAAGTCGATGTTCCACTCCGTCCTGCCGAAGAGCGCCACCCCCGATTAAGGCGGTGGCTGAGAGCGTTTTCGAGCGGAGTGGAGACCGGCCCGCGTGAAGAAAACCCGTCAAAACGAGAATTTCTAGCCGCGCTGTCAGCCGCCGACGCGGGCGAGGCCGCTACGGGCAGTATCGTCGCGTGGACGTAGGGCGACCGCCTTGTTGTAGGATGTGGCCGCCTTGGCCTTGTCACCCAGCCGCTCATAGGCCTGTCCGCGCGCGGTCCACACCTGCGCGTTGTGCGGGTCGGCCTCGGAGGCCTCATCGAGATCGGCCGCCGCTTCCTTGACCTTGCCGATGGCGATGTAGCTGATGGCGCGGCCGAGCAACGGCTCGACTTTTTGCGGATTGAGCCCGTTGGCGGCGCTGAAATCGGCGATGGCGAAATTATGCTCGTTGTTGCCCTGATAGATCAGGGCGCGACCATAAAGTGCCTGCGCGTTGTAGGGATCGAGCGCGACGGCCCGGTTGAACTCGTCCAGCGCGCCAGCTGTCTCCCCCGCCTTTGCCAGGGTCTGGCCCTTTGCGGTGTGAGACTGGGCCTCGCTGACATTGCCGGCGCTGACCGCGCTGTCGGCGGCCGTCGCAGCCGCCTTGGGCGCCTCCTGCGGCTTCTCCTTCTCGGGCATCATGGAGCCCAGGTCGAAGGAGCAGCCGCACAGCACGATCCCCATCAAGCCGAGCGCGAACGGCTGTCGCCAGATCTGGCGTAGCCGCGCCAGGCGGCGTTCGGGGAAAGGGGAGGCCATCTACGGTTCGCTCGCGCTGGTGCCGCATCGGTAGTGCCCCCGTCCCAGAGAAGGCACCGCTCACAAAACAATAACGCGGGCCAGGGGCCCGCGTTATCGAAAACTGAAGTCTTGGAAAACTGAAGTCCTGCAAGTCAGGCAGAATCAGCGCGGTCCACGCGGACCTGCACCCGGGCCGCTGCGGCCGCCACGATCACCGCCGGGACCGGCGCCGAACACCGGCTTCGGCTTCATCGGCAGCAGGCCTTCACGCTGCAGCTTCTTGCGGGCCAGCTTGCGCGCGCGGCGCACGGCCTCGGCCTTTTCACGGGCCTTCTTCTCGGAGGGCTTCTCATAGTGACCGCGGAGCTTCATCTCGCGGAAAATTCCCTCGCGCTGCATCTTCTTCTTCAGCGCCTTGAGGGCTTGATCGACATTGTTATCGCGAACGAGAACCTGCACGCGGCATCCTCTTCAGTGGATCGGATTTGAATTCTGGTAAGTCAAAGGGGATGGCGAAAACGCACAAGCCCTTAACCTTGAGGGCGCGGATGTATCAGACAAAACCCGCGATGTCCACCTGCCAAGCAGGTTTTCGGGCCAAGTTCAGCCATTAAATAAGGCGAAAATACCTCCGTGCGGCCCCGATTTGGGTGGTTTAGCGCCGAGGACGGGGCAGTTCCCGGAGCTTTGTTCCGGAAATTCCTGGAATTAGGGGAGACGCTACATGGATATGAAGAAATATGCTGCCGAGGCGATCGGCACCTTCTGGCTCACATTCGCAGGCTGCGGCAGCGCGGTGATCGCCGCCGGCTTTCCGCAGGTCGGGATCGGCCTGGTCGGCGTGTCCCTGGCGTTCGGCTTAAGCGTCGTCACCATGGCCTACGCGATCGGACACATCTCAGGCTGCCATCTCAACCCGGCCGTCACCGTCGGGCTTGCCGCCGGCGGACGCTTCCCGGTGGGACAGATCCTGCCTTACGTGATCGCGCAGGTCTGCGGCGCAATCGTCGCCGCCCAGCTGCTTTACATCATCGCCAGCGGTGCGCCCGGATTCGACGTCAGCAAGGGTTTTGCGTCGAATGGCTACGACGCGCATTCGCCCGGCCAGTACAGCTTGATCGCCTGCTTCGTCACCGAGGTGGTAATGACCATGATGTTCCTGTTCGTCATCATGGGCGCCACCCATGGCCGCGCGCCCGCGGGCTTCGCTCCCCTCGCGATCGGGCTCGCGCTGGTGATGATCCATCTCGTCAGCATCCCCGTCACCAACACGTCGGTGAATCCGGCGCGCAGCACGGGGCCCGCGCTGTTCGTCGGCGGCTGGGCGCTGGCGCAGCTCTGGCTGTTCTGGGTCGCACCGCTGATCGGCGGCGCGCTGGGCGGGGTGCTCTATCGCTGGCTCAGCGAGGAGCCCACAGGCGTCGTCGCGGGCGTGAAGACGGCCTGATCGAAAGGCGGGATCGCGGCATGCGCTGTGGTCCCGCTACTTGCCCTTCGTCGGCCTGACTTCGGTGACGTGGCCCATCTTGCGGCCGGGGCGCGGTGCGCCCTTGCCGTAGATGTGCACGGTCGCGCCCGGTACGCTCAGCCACTTCTCGTAATCGTTGATCTCGTCGCCGATCAGATTGGTCATGGTGACGATTTCGCCGTGGCGTACGGCCTTGCCGAGCGGCCAGCCGGCAATGGCGCGGATGTGCTGCTCGAACTGCGAGACCGAGGCGCCGTCGAGCGTCCAGTGTCCGGAATTGTGCACGCGCGGGGCGATCTCGTTGACCAGCACCTTCGGCCCGGTGCCGTTGGCGAGCACGAACATCTCGACCGCGAGCACGCCGACATAATCGAGCGCGCCGGCGATCTTGCCGGCGATGCTGCGCGCCTCTTCCGCGAGCGCATCCGGAATCTGTGCGGGGGCGCGGGAGATCTTCAGAATGTGGTCGCGGTGCTCGTTCTCGGTGACGTCGAAGCACTCGACCTGGCCGGTCGCCGAGCGCGCTGCAATCACGGAGATCTCGCGCTCATACGGGATGAAGGCTTCCAGGATCGCCGATTTGGTGGCGAGGCTGGTCCACACCTTGGCGATGTCGTCGCCCTCGCGGATGATGGCCTGGCCCTTGCCGTCATAGCCGAAGCGGCGGGTCTTCAGCACGGCCGGAAGGCCGATCCGGGCGATCGCCTCGCGCAGCGAGGAGACCGAGGTGACGTCGGCATAGGCTGCGGTGCCGATGCCGAGCTTCGTCACGAAATCCTTCTCGGCGAGCCGGTCCTGGGTAGTCTCGAGGATCTTGCGGTTGGGCAGCACCGGGCGGCGCGCGTCCAGCACCATCGCGGCGGCAGACGGCACGTTCTCGAATTCGTAGGTGATGACGTCGACGTCGTTGGCGAACAGCTCGAGCGCTTCGACGTCGGCATATTCGGCGCAGGTCGCGTTCAGCACGACGTCGAAGGCGGGCGAGTCCGGATCGGGCGAGAATACCTGGCAGCGCAGGCCGAGTCGCGCCGCAGCCATGGCGAGCATCCGCCCCAATTGTCCGCCGCCGAGGATTCCGATGGTGTCGCCGGGCTTCAGCTTCACCTGCTTTGCGTCAGTCACGCCTTGTCCTCCGGGCGCTCCGCAACCGCCTCGGTCTGTGCCTTGCGCCAGGCAGCTAGACGGTCGGCCAGAGCCGGGTCGGACAATGCGAGCACTGAAGCTGCAAGCAGCGCCGCGTTGATCGCGCCGGCCTTGCCGATGGCGAGGGTGCCGACCGGGATTCCCGCGGGCATCTGCACGATCGAATAGAGCGAATCGATGCCCTTGAGCGTCCTGGATTCGACGGGAACGCCGAACACGGGCAGTTCCGTCAGCGCCGCCGCCATGCCGGGCAGATGCGCAGCGCCGCCTGCGCCGGCGATGATGACCTTGTAGCCTGCCGCCTTGGCGCCCTTGGCGAATGCAAACAACCGGTCGGGGGTGCGGTGTGCCGAAACGATGCGGGTCTCGGCGGCAACGCCGAGCGCTGCGAGCGTGTCGGCGGCATGCCGCATCGTCTCCCAGTCCGACTGGCTTCCCATGATGATGGCGATCGGCGCGGTCATGACGTCAATTGTGCTCGGAAAACAGAAAGATAGGCCAGATTAATGGTTCCGGCCGGTGGCTCGCAAGGCGGTGGCAAGGAGAAGGGAATGCACTATCCTGTCTTGGTGAATCCCCGCAAGCCTTCATTGAGCAGGATGCCCATGAAGAAACCAAAAAGGGCAAGCGCTGCGAAGGCCAAAAAGGGCCGGAAGACCAGCGCCAGCCGCTCCAAAGCCGCCCCCAGGCGGCTGGCGAAGCGCTCGGCCAAGCCGGCGCGGCGCGGAGCGCCGGCTGCCGACGACACCAGGGCGACCATCCGCGGCTTGCGGAGCAAGCTCAAGGAGGCGGAGCGGCGGGTCGCGGAACTGGAGGCTGCGGCCGACACCGATTTCCTGCTCGAGATTCCGAACCGGCGCGGCTTCGAGCGCGAGCTCGCGCGCGCCATCGCCTACATGAAGCGCTACCGCGCCAGCGGCGCGCTGATCGTCCTCGACGTCGATCGCCTGAAGCCGATCAACGATTCCTTCGGCCATGCCGCCGGAGACGAGGTGCTGAAGGCGATTGCGGCCACCCTGACGCGGCAGGTCCGCGCCTCGGACGTGGTCGGCCGGCTTGGCGGCGACGAGTTCGCGCTGCTGCTCTGGAATCTCAGCGAGACCGACGCCAAGGCGAAGGCCGCGACCTTCGAGCAGGCGATCGACGAATTGTCGTTTGCCTTTCGCGGTCAGCGCGTGGCCGCGGGCGCCTCCGCAGGTGTCGCGCTGCTGGGGGCGCAGTCCGACGCAGGTCGCGCGCTGGAGGAGGCTGATGCCGCCATGTATGTACGCAAGGCGCACCGGCGGCACGAGCCGCGGATCAGGCTGGTCGGCAACTAGGGCACGATCTTCGCGACAAGCGCGGACCGCGTTGCGCGGAGATCATGCTCGAGCAACAACCATTACAGCGTGGCCAGATCTTCCGGCACGTTGCCGAATTTGCGCAGCAGCGTGGCGTCGCCGAATTCGCCGGTCATGGGATCGCCGCTGCGGCTGAACGCAACCGCGCCGATATGGCCGGCACCGTGCGCCATGATCTCGGCGCGCCGCAACGCGGCCGCCGAGCTCTGGCATTCCTCCGCGGCGCCCGCGACAGGCGATCCGTCGGCATCGATCAGGAAGGGCATTGCAACGTAGTAGGTTATATCCGACATGGCGTTGCTCCGATGTTGAACTCAGGCGGCGCTGCTGTTGCTCCGCACTTTGGTGCGTGCGGTCTCGGGAATGCAGCCGGCTGAAATCGCCGCCTGTAATTCTTCCAGCTCTGCTTCCAGATATTCGTTGGCCATGATCAGCGCCTTGATGGTGCTGCGCAGATTGCCGTCGCACATCGCGATCGCCTGGTCGCAGGCCTGTTCATAATGGCTGTTGTCGAGAAGGGCGGTTGCCGACATCTGCGTTGTCCTCGGGGGTTTCCTGGGCGTTTCCTGGGGCGGTGGGATGTCCAAATGTTCCTATTTTGTTCTTTTCGAATCAAGCGGATTCGGATGCGGCGAGCTGCCACGAAAAGGGCCTCGCGGATCAGGCGATGATGTCCGGCGTGATCTGGTCTTCGATGAACGCGATACGGTCGCGCAACAACAGCTTGCGCTTCTTCAACCGTTGTAACCGCAACAGGTCTGGGGCAGGCGATTGATGCAGCGCATCGATCGCGGCATCGAGATCTCGGTGTTCTTGCTGCAACCGGGTGAGCTCGGCTTCGAGCTCACGCTCGTCTTCATTGGTCATGTTCGCGGTGGCCGAAACCCGATGGGCGTGAGATTCAAGGCTGTGGATGCCCTGTGGAAATTATCGTCCTTGCGCGCCGTGATCGCAAGCGATCTCGGGCCGCCGCTCACCGAACTCTCGCAAGATATTTCGACGATTCGCAGCAGTGTTGCGCAAGCACGTTGATATCATGGATTTTTCCAGCGTGGTTCCTTACTCACGGTTCGTTACATATGAATTTTCAAAAATGACGCCGCGACGACGGATACATATCGACAGAACGAATCGGTGATGTACACTTGCTCGTCCGGATCGAATCCAAGGTTTCCCCCTACCGAGGAGGTTTCGAATGACAATTCAGGCACATCTGGTTGAATTGGAACGGAAGCACAAAACGCTCGAAAACGAATTGCACGAAGCTCTAGTGCACCTTTCAACAGACGACCTGCAAATTGTTGAGTTGAAGCGACGGAAGTTGATGGTCAAGGACCAGATCGAGCGCTTGAAGCACACCGGCGACACGCTCCACTAGTAACCCCCGTAACAGCGTAAAATTGGACCTACCCTTCACGCAGGGGTGAGAGCTGTTGCTCATCCCTGCCAGAAGGTGCGCGCCGTGCAAAGCTATTTGCGCGGCGTTCTTTACGCGAGCCGGTATCCACTTCGCGCGAAAACGCTCTAGATGTTGGCGAGCTCGGCGACGTGATCGGCGATCGCGAGCGATGACGTCAGTCCCGGCGATTCGATACCGAACAGGTTGATCAGGCCTTCGACGCCGTGATCGCGCGGGCCCTGCATCAGAAAATCCTGCGTGGCCACCGCCGGCGGCACGATCTTCGGGCGAATGCCTGAATAGCTCGGCATCAGCGCGCCGTCGGGCAGCGTCGGCCAGTATTTCCGGATCGCCGGATAGAAGCGCTCGGCGCGTGATGGATCGACCTCGTAATTGATCGTCTCGATCCACTCGACGTCGGGGCCGAAGCGTGCCTGCCCAGCCATGTCCAGCGTCAGATGCACGCCGAGCCCGCCTGGCTCGGGCACCGGATAGATCAGGTGCGAGAACGGTGCCCTGGCGTTGCAGCTGAAATAGTTCCCCTTGGCGAGATAGGCCGGCGGAATCCGGTCGATCGGCATGCCGTCGATGTGGCGTGCGACCGTTGTCGCCGAGAGCCCGGCGGCGTTGACGAGCAGGCCGCATTGCAGCGTCATCGGCGCTTCGCCGCCGGCCTCGATCTCGATCACATCGCCGGCTGCCTTGGCACGGATCAGCGGGGTGTGAAACGCAAAGGCGGCGCCGGCCGCCTCGGCCTCGCCGCGCAGCGAGAGCATGTAGGCGTGGCTGTCGATGATGCCGGTCGATGGCGAGAGCAGCGCGGCATCGCAGGCGAGCGCCGGCTCCAGCGCGCGCGCGGCCTCGCCCGTGAGCAGCTGCATGTCGAGCACGCCGTTGGCCTCGGCATGCGCCTTGATCGATTGCAGCTTCTCGGTCTCCTTGGCGCTGGTCGCGACGATCAGCTTGCCGCAGTTCTTGTGCGGGATGCCGCGCTCGCCGCAGTAGCGGTACAGCGCGTGTTTGCCGCTGACGCACATGCGCGCCATCCAGCTGCCGGCTCGGTAATAGATCCCGGCATGGATCACCTCGCTGTTGCGCGAGGAGGTGATGGTGCCGATGGCCTCGGCTTCCTCGAGCACGATCACCTCGCGCCCGGCCTGGGCAAGCTTTCGAGCCACCGCGAGCCCGACCACGCCGGCTCCAATGACGACGCAGTCGACCCTATCCATGGTTGTTCAGTGTGTCCGTTGAAAGCATCGGTGGCATCAGGCCCGAGAACCACGGCGCGGGGCCATTTTCCATTAAGGAAGCATTTATCATGTCAGGGCAATTGCCGTATTTGGCGTCACATTTTTCTGTTGCGCGTACAGGCGTTTACCCGATCCAAACCCGTGAAGCCAGACAATCCGACGTTGAAAGCGCGGGTGGCTGATGGCTGAGAAGAACTGGCACGTGGGCAGCACGCTACCGATTGCTGTGCAGGCCGTCGTGTGCCTGGCCAGCGCGGTCGCGCCTGCGCGCGCCTTTGCGCTCTCGGACAGCTTCGCGCCGCCGAGCTATCTCGGCAAGCTCGATCCCAACATGGTCTGGGAAGCGCTGATCGGCGGCATCGTCGTCTGTGCGTTCCTGGCCGCCATCGCGCTGTGGATCCATTCCTCGCTGCGCCGCACCAAGCGCTTGCAGCTGCGGCGCAACGCCTTCGTCTCCTCCGCCATGAACAATCTCAACCAGGGCGTGGTGATGACGGATGCGCAACGACGCATCATGTTCTGCAACGACCGCTATCTCGAGATCTACGGCCTGACGCGCTCGGATCTGTGGACCGGCATGACCGGCTACGACATCCTCGAGCTGCGTCGGCAGCGCGGGGTCCTCGCCGTCTCCGACGACGATTTCTACGAGAAGGCGGCGAGCCCCAACGGCCTGATCACCGAACTGCCCGATGGCCGCGCCATCCTGGTGAAATATTTCGTGTTGCCGAACGGCGGCTCGGTCGCGACGCATCTGGACGTCAGCGATCAGCGCAAGCTGTCACGGCAGCTCGCCTCCACCAAGCAATTCCTGGAAACCGTGCTGGACCACGTGCCGGCCTGCGTCGCCGCGAAGAACATCGAGGACGGTCGTTACATCTTCGCCAACAGCGCCTATGAACGGTTCTGGGGGTTCTCGCGCGACCACGCCGTCGGCAAGAATGCGCGTGAGCTGTTCGCGCCCATCTCGGCGGCCAGCATCGAGGCGGCCGACAAGGCGGCACTGAATTCGCCGGACGGCCAGTTCCGCAATGAATTCGAGGTCGACCGCGCCGGTGAGCGGCGCATGGTTGCCTCGATCCGGATCGTGGTCCGCGACGAGAGCAACAAGCCCGAATTCCTGATGCTCGTGTTCGAGGATATCACCGACCGCCGCTCGCTGTCGCAGGAGCTGGAGAGCACGAAGAAGTTCCTCGAGCTCGTGGTCGACAACATTCCGGTGGCGCTGATCGTGGAGCAGGTCAAGGACGGCCGCTACCTGCTCGCCAATCGCAGCGCGGAGACGATCCTCAACCGCCGGCGCGAAGAGGCCACGGGCCTGACCGCCTCCGACATCTTCAATCCCAAGGAAGCCAAGCTGATCATCGCGCGCGACGAGGCCGCGATCAAGAAGCGCGGGATGATCACCGAGGAGCACCCGATCTCCACCAAGGACGGCCTGCGGCTGTTCCTGACCCGGCGGGCGACCGTGCTCAGCGATGCCGGCGAGCCGCAATATCTGATCAAGACCCACGAAGACGTCACCGATCGCCGGCAGACCGAGTCGCGCATGGCGCACATGGCCTATCACGACGGCCTCACCGATCTGCCGAACCGCGCCGCCTTCCTTCAGGCGCTGACCCAGATGATCGAGGCCTGCGAAGGCACCAGCGAGGAGTTCGCCGTGCTCTGCGTCGACCTCGACGGCCTCAAGGAGGTCAACGATGTCTTCGGTCATGCGCTCGGCGACAAGCTCTTGATCGAGGTGGCCCAGCGGCTCCAGGATTCCGCGCGCGGCGGCGTGGTAGCGCGCCTGTCCGGCGACGAGTTCGGCCTGATCATCGACGGCAAGCAGCCGGAGGCGGGCCTTGCGCTGGCACAGCAGATCGGCGAGGCCGTTGCCCAGGAATTCCAGATCGACGGCCGGGCGGTTCGCGCCGGCGCCACCACCGGCATGTCGATCTTCCCGCATAATGGTGCCGACGGCGCGGCGCTGCTCGCCAATGCCGGCGCAGCGCTGTTCCGCGCCAAGCAGAAGTCGCGCGGCACGATCAGCCTCTACCAGCCCGAGATGGACCAGCAGATCCGCGACCGCCGCGTGCTGCATCAGGACCTGTCGATGGCGATCAAGAACGGCGAGCTCGCGCTCGCTTTCCAGCCGCAGGGCGTCGCGGGCCACAGCGTCGCCGAAAGCGAGATCATCGGTTTCGAGGCCTTGGCGCGCTGGCAGCATCCGGTGCGCGGCCAGGTCTCCCCGGCCGAATTCATCCCGATCGCCGAAGAGAGCGGCCTGATCGTCGAGATGGGCGAGTGGATCCTGCGCGAGGCCTGCCGCGAGGCGGCGTCCTGGCCGAAGCCGCTCCAGGTCGCGGTCAACCTGTCGCCGGCGCAGTTCATGCACGGCGACGTGGTCGGGCTGGTCCATTCGATCCTGATCGAGACGGGCCTCGCACCCGGCCGGCTCGAGCTGGAAATCACCGAGGGCGTGCTGATCGAGGACTTTGATCGGGGTCTCGCCCTGCTGCGCCGGCTGAAGGCGCTCGGCGTGCGCATCTCCATGGACGATTTCGGCAGCGGCTATTCCTCGCTGAGCTATCTCCAGGCGTTCCCGTTCGACAAGATCAAGATCGACCGCGCCTTCATCATCAATCTCGGCCGCAATCCGCAATCGGCGGCCATCGTGCGCGCCGTGATCGATCTCGGCCACGGCCTCGAAATGTCGATCATCGCCGAGGGCGTCGAGACCCTCGATCAGCTCGCCTTCCTTGCCAAGGAGGGTTGCGACGGCGTGCAGGGCTACCTGCTCGGCAAGCCGCTGCCGATCGGCAAATATGCCGGCCTTGTCGGCCGCGCCGAGACCATGGAGCTTGCGCTCAAGACCGGCTAGAGCGTCTTCGAGCCAAGTGGATACCGGTTCGCGCAAAGAAAACGCGTCAAAATAAGAATCCAAAGCCCCGTTCCGATTTCATCGGAGCGGAAATGGCTCTAGTGATGGCGGGCGCTAGCTCCCATTCGACGGCTTCATGGCGGATTACGACCTTGCGATCATCGGCGGCGGCCTGAACGGTGTCAGCCTCGCCCGCGATGCGGCCGGCCGCGGCCTGCGGGTCATTTTGCTGGAGCAGGGCGATCTCGGCGGGGCGGCGTCATCCGCGACGCCGCGGCTGATCCATGGCGATCTGTCGGTGCTGGAACGTCGCGGTTTTTGGCGGGTGCGCCGGGCCTTGGCCGAGCGCCGGACCTGGCTTGCGATCGCGCCGCATCTGGTCCGGCCGATGCGCTTCGTGATCCCGGCCCATTCCGAGGAGCGTCCACCCTGGCTGCTGCGCGCCGGCTTGTACCTCTATGACAGCCTCACCGGTCGGAGCGGCCTGCCTGCCGCGACGACCCTCGACATCACGCATCATCCGGTCGGCAACGCGCTGAAGCGTCCGTTCGGCACGGCTTTCGAATATTCGGACTGCGTCGTCGATGATTCCCGTCTGGTGGTGCTGACGGCGCTGGACGCCGCCGAACGCGGCGCTGCGATCCGGACCGGGGCGCGCTGTGTCCGCGCCGATCGAACCGACACATGGCGCCTCGCGGTGGTCGATCGTGGCCATCGCCGCGTGATCACGGCCCGGGCGCTGGCCAATGCCACCGGCGGCTGGACGTCGATCGTCGCAGAGACCGTGCTGCGCCAGCCGCAGCCCACCATGGCGGCCATGCAGATGAGCCAGATCATCGTGCCGCGGCTGTTCGAGTCCGATAACGTCTACGTCTTCCAGAACAGCGATGGGCGGTTGATCTTCGCGAGCCCCCTCGAGCGCGATTTCACGCTGATCGGCACGGTCACTCGTGATTTCACCGGTGATCCCGCGATCGTGGCGATGCCTGGGGCCGACGTCAGCTATCTCTGCGAAGCCGCCAGCCGCTATTTCCGCGAGCCCGTCGCGCCCACCGACGTGGTGCGCGCGGTCTCCGGCGTCAACCTGACGCTGGCGTCCGTGCGGCGGCGCGACGGGACGACGCTGTTCCACGCGCGCCGGCGCAAGGCGCCGCTGATCACGGTGTTCGGCGGCGACGTCACCACCTCGCGCCTGCGCGCCGAGCGGGCGGTGACGAAGCTGACGCCGTTCTATCCGATGTCGCCGCCCTGGACGGCCGGCGCAGCGCTGCCCGGCGGAGACTTTGCCTGGGATCGTTTCGACACCGAGATCGACCTCGCCCGCGACCGCTGGCGCTTTCTGTCGGAGCCCGAGGCCCAGCGTCTGGTTGCGGCCTACGGCTCACGCTTGCCGGCGGTGCTCGGCGAGGCGAAGACCCGCGCCGAACTCGGCCCCGCCTTCGGCCCCGAACTGACCGGCGCCGAAGTGCGCTATCTGATGACCCGCGAATGGGCGCGTTTTCCAGAGGATATTCTGTGGCGGCGCTCGAAGCTGGGTCTGACGATGCCCGCGGCGGACCGTGACGCGCTGGCCGCGTTCATGGCGAATGTAAGCTAGTGGCGTAGCCCGGATGGAGCGAAGCGCAATCCGGGAAAGTCTCACCACCGATGGACCGTCCCGGATTACGCTTGCGCTCCATCCGGGCTACGGGACTGCGGTGGAAGTTACCCCCCCCCGAACTGGTTGAGCTAGGAACGATCGGCCGCTAGCGTGCGGCGGAATCGGGGTTGGCAGGGACCATGACGGACGAATTGCCCAGAACAGACGCCGCGGCCAATGCGGCCGGCGGAGATGCGCTTCCTGCGGCGGGGCAGCCGCTGCTGCGCATCGAGAGCGTCGCCAAGACGTTCGGGACGTTCCGGGCCGTCGACGGCGTGTCGCTCGACATCAAGGCCGGCGAGTTCTTTGCGCTGCTCGGGCCCAGCGGCTGCGGCAAGACCACGCTGCTGCGCATGCTCGCCGGGTTCGAGGCGCCAGACGAGGGGCGCATCCTGCTCGGCGGCCGGGACATCGCGCAGGCGCTGCCGCACGAGCGGCCGATCAACATGATGTTCCAGAACTACGCGCTGTTTCCGCATCTCTCCGTGCGCGACAACATCGCGTTCGGCCTGAAGCGGGCCGGCATGGCGCGCGCCGACATCGCCACGCGCGTGGCGGAAATGGTTGCGCTGGTGAAGCTCGAGGGGCTGGAGAAGCGAAAGCCCGACCAGCTCTCCGGCGGTCAGCGTCAGCGCGTGGCGCTGGCGCGTGCATTGGCGCGGCGGCCGCAGCTTCTGCTGCTCGACGAGCCGCTCGCCGCGCTCGACAAGAGGCTGCGCGAGAGCACGCAGGGCGAGCTGATGGAGCTGCAGCGCCGGCTCGGCATGACCTTCATCATCGTCACCCACGACCAGGAGGAAGCCATGACCATGGCGAGCCGGATCGGGGTGATGAAGGCCGGCAAGCTCGCCCAGGTCGCGAGCCCCCGCGAACTCTACGAAGCGCCGCGCTCGCGCTGGATCGCGGAGTTCGTCGGCGACATCAATCTGTTCGACGGCGAGTCCAAATTGCGCGACGGCCATCGTCTGATCATCGGCACGCGTGATGCGGGTGCGCTGGTGGTGGCCGAGCCGCGCGAAGGCGTCGGCGCGGGAAAATTGGCGGTCGCGATCCGCCCCGAGAAGGTCAAGCTGTCGCGCCGCGGCCCGGTCAGCGAGGCCGGTCGTGAGACGGCGATCAACACCCTGGACGGCGTGGTCGCCGACATCTGCTATCTCGGCGGCACCACCACCTACAAGGTGAAGCTCGATGCCGGCGGAATCGTGCAGGCGTCGGTCCCCAACAGCGCGCGCCTCGACGTCGACGCCTACAGCCTGAACCAGCATGTCGTCGCCTGGTTCACGCCTGACGACTGCGTGGTGCTGCAATCATGAGCTCGCGCCGCATCTTCGCAAGACCCGCGCGCTTTGCCGCGATCGCGCCCTATGTCTGGATGCTGCTGTTCTTCCTGGTGCCGTTCGGCTTCGTGCTCAAGATCAGCCTGTCGCAGACGGCGATCGCGCAGCCGCCCTACGAGCCGGTGTTCGACCTGATGGCGGGATGGGAGGCGCTCAAGGCAGCGTTCGCCGCGCTGTCGATCGACAATTTCAAGCTGCTCGCCTCAGACGACATCTACGTGTTCGCCTATGTGCGCAGCCTCACCGTCGCCGTCACCGCGACTGCGCTGTTGCTCGTGATCGGCTATCCAATCGCCTATGGCATGGCGCGGTTGCCGAAGCGCTGGCAGGCGGTGGCGATGGTGCTGGTGATCGTGCCGTTCTGGACCTCGTTCCTGATCCGCATCTACGCCTGGATCAACATCCTCCAGCATGACGGTCTGTTGAACCAGATCCTGCTCGCGCTGCATCTGGTCAGCCAGCCCGTGGTGTGGCTCTCGACCGACACTGCGATGTATATCGGCATCGTCTATTCCTATCTGCCGTTCATGATCCTGCCGCTCTACGCCACGCTCGCGAAAATGGACACGGTGCTGGAGGAGGCGGCCTCCGATCTCGGCGCGCCGCCCTGGCAGGTGTTCTGGCTCGTGACCTTTCCGCTGTCGCTGCCCGGCGTCGGGGCGGGCGTGCTGCTGTGCTTCATCCCCATCGTGGGCGAGTTCGTGATCCCGGACCTTCTGGCCGGCTCCAATTCGCTGATGATCGGCCAGACCCTGTGGCTCGAATTCTTCACCAACAAGGACTGGCCGGTGGCCTCCGCGGCGGCGATCGTGCTGCTGGTGGTGCTGCTGGTGCCGCTGCTGCTGTACGAGCGGCTGCAGAAGCGGCAGCTCGAACAGGGGCGCTGAAGCGATGCGCAAGGTCTCCCGCCTGTCCCGCTTCAACATCGCCTCGCTCGCATTGGGCCTGGCATTCCTCTATCTGCCGATCCTCATCCTCGTCATCTACTCCTTCAATGCCTCGCGGCTGGTCACGGTGTGGGGCGGTTGGTCGCTACGCTGGTACCACGAGTTCTTCAACGACCGCGCCATGATCGAGGCGGCCTGGATGAGCCTGCGGGTCGCGGTCTCCTCCGCGACAATCGCCACGCTGCTCGGCACGCTCGCAGCCGTTACGCTGTCGCGCGGCGAGCGCTTTCGCGGCCGCACGCTGTTCTCGGGCATGCTCTACGCGCCGCTGGTGATGCCGGAGGTGATCACCGGATTGTCGCTGCTGCTGCTGTTCGTCGCGCTCAACGCCGAGCGCGGCTTCTGGACGGTGACGATCGCCCACACCACGCTGACGATGTGCTTCGTCGCGGTGGTCGTGCAGTCCCGCCTCGGCTCGCTCGACCGTTCGTTGGAGGAGGCGGCGATGGACCTCGGCTGCAACCCGGTTCGCGCGTTCGTCGCCGTGACGCTGCCGCTGATCGCGCCCGCGATCGTGGCGGGCTGGATGCTGGCCTTCACGCTGTCGCTCGACGATCTCGTGATCGCGAGCTTCACCACCGGCCCGGGCTCGGCGACGCTGCCGATCCGGATCTACTCGGAGGTGCGGCTTGGCGTGAAGCCCGAGATCAACGCGATCTGCACACTGGTGATCGCCCTGATCGCGGTGGTCATCGTCATCGCCTCGCTTGCCTCGAAACTCTCGAGCTCGCAGGGCGAGAGCGCGGCGCCGCTGTAGGCTCGGCTGTCATTGCGAGCGTAGCGAAGCAATCCAGACTGCCGCCGCGGAGAGATTCTGGATTGCTTCGCTACGCTCGCAATGACGAGTCCCTAGGACTTCACCGCGCCTGCCGTAAGCCCGCCTACCATGTAGCGGCGGAAGGCGTAATAGACCGCGGCCGGCGGCAGCGCGTAAATGAAGCCGGTCGTCATCAACAGCTCCCAGGGCGAATCGTCGGCAGCGAGGAAGTTGCCGAGCGCGACGGGGAGGGTGATCTCGCGGTCGTTGGACAGCAGCAGGAACGCGTAGAGATATTCGTTCCAGGCAAGCAGCACCGCATAGGTGCCGATCGCGACCAGCGAGGGCATCATCAGCGGCAGGTAGACCAGGCGGAAGATCTGGAGCGTCGTCGCGCCGTCCATCACCGCGGCTTCGTCCAGCTCGACCGGCAGCTTGTCGGAGGCCTGCTTGAGCACCCAGATCGCGTAGGGGCTGGCGATCGTCACCATGGCTAGGATCAGCGACCAGTGATTGTTGAGCAGGCCGTAATTGCCCATGGTGCGGTACATCGGCACGGCGAGGAACGCGGCCGGAATGAAATAGGTGAAGAGTGCGAGGTTCAACACGCCGCGTCCGCCCGGCACCTTCAGCCGCGAGATCGAGAACGCAGCCGCGGTCGCAATGAACAGCGTCAGCACGCCGACGGAGACTGCGATCACCGTCGAGTTCCAGAACTGGATGTAGAAGTCGCGCAGGAAGTAGTGCTGCTGCTTGAACACGATCTCGAAATTGTGGAGCGTCGGATGATCCGGCCACAGCTTGCCCGAGAACGCGTCCTCCTTCGGGGAGATCGCGAACAGGAACATGTGGTAGATCGGAATCATCGTCCACAGGAAGACGGGAATTCCGATCAGCAGCAGCCGCGCTTCGGTCGCGACGTCGCGCCAGGAAAATTCGCTTACGCCGGGAAGCTTCATCGCGACAACCGTTTCATCATAAAGTACACGAGCGGCAGGACGAACGGCATCGCGCAGACGATAGAGGCCATCGCGAGCGAGAGCTGGTCGAGCCGGAGATAGCGGATACCGAGCGTCGCCAGCACGTGCGTGAGGTCAGCCGGGCCACCGCCGGTGAGCAGATAGACGCTGTTGAAATCGCCGAGCGTCCAGATCATCGAGAGCAGCGTGCAGGTGACGTAGAGCGTCTGCATCGACGGCCAGGTGATGTAGCGGAATTTCTGCCACCAGCTCGCGCCGTCGACCTCGGCGGCCTCGAACAGATCGTGCGCGATCGCAAGGCGTCCGGTGATCAGGATCAGCGTCCAGAACGGCAGTGACTTCCAGATGTGCACGCCGATCGCCATGCTCAGCGCCACCGTCGGGTCGTTCAGCCAGTTCGGGCCGTCATCGCCGGTGAAGGAGAAGATGAGGTGGTTGATCACGCCCCATTCGGGATTGAGCATGAAGCGCACCGACAGGATGGTCGGGATCGACGGCACCGCCCAGGGCAGGATGAAGATCACCGAGAGCCATTTGATCCAGGTGCGTTGCTGCGCGAAGAAGCCGGACAGGAACAGCGCGATCAGCATCTTGATGTTGATGCCGATGACCAGGAAGATCAGCGTGTTGATCGCGGCGCGCGCGAAGATCGGATCGTGATACAGCGCGACATAATTCGACGGCGCCCGCGCCAGCCACAGCCCGTAGCAGACGGGATAGACGACGAAGGCGAGGAAAACGAGCAGATAGGGCGCGAGCAGCACGATGCCCCAGACCTGCGCCGGGGTCAGCCGCGACGACAGGGGCGGAGCGGGCATCGACTGATCGCCAGAGAGCGTAATCGCCATTCTTCAGGACTCTTTGAAAGGACTTCCGGCCGCACTGAGGCGGCCGGTATTAGCGTTTCGCCTCTCCCCGCGCCAGCGGGGAGAGGAAGAAAGAAAACTTAGCCTGCAACCTGCTTGATGCGGGCGATCAGCTCGTCGACGGCCTTGTCGACCGGGACCTTTTCGCTGACGACCCGGTTCATCGCCTTGGCCCAGACGTTCTCGTTGTTGAGGATCGTGAACTTCCAGTTCTTGGTGAAGTCGAACGCGGCGGTGCCGCCGGTGAACTGGGCATAGACCGCCTTGCGATGCTTGTCGGCCTGCCAGAACGGGCTGGCCTGGCTTTCCTTCGTCACCGGGAACCAGCGGCCGAGCGCGCCCTCGATATAGGGACGAACATTCTCTTCCTGGAGCAGGAAGCTGATGAACTGCTTGGCCTCGGCCTTGTTCTTGGCCGCGGTGAACACCAGCCCGGTCTTGACGTCGGAGCGGTAGCGGATGGTCGAACCGTCGGGCGCCTTCGGGAAGGACGCCGTGACGATGTCCTGCTCATAGGCCTTCTTGCCGGCGTCGCGCTGCTCCTGCGTGAGAGCCTGGTTCTGCGAGTCCTCGAACCACTTCGCCGCGATCGAGATCGTGAAGTTGTGGGTCATCACGATGGTCTTGTTGTGGAAGGCGACGTTGTTGTCGGGGTCCTTCCAGGTTGTGGAGGAGGGCGGCGTGCAGCCCTTGATATAGGTGTCGGTATAATCCTTCAGCGCGCCGATCAGATTCTCGCGCACCTTGGGATCGTCAACCAGGAGCTTGCCGTCGTCGTCGACCAGCTTGACGTGGTAGGCGTCCATGAAGGTGTAGAACGACTGGAAGGCGTCGGTGGATTCCACGCCCATCGGCTGGCCGACGCCGTAGATGCGCTGGCCGGTGGCTTTACGGATCCCCGGCTGCACCTTGTCGCACCAGAACGTCCAGTAGCCCGCCCAGTCGGTCGGGATGTCGGCGAGCTTGAAGCCGGCTTTTTCCAGCATGTCGTTCCAGATCTCGACATGCATGCTCTGCTGCTTCAGCGGGAAGCCGTAATAGGCCTTCTTCTTGGTGACGTCGTTATAGAGGATCGACGCGTCCAGCGTGTTCTGCACGAACCGATCCTTGATCGGCTCCATGACATCCGAGAGGTCCTCGAGCTTGCCCTCATAGGCCCACTTGCCCTGCGCCTGCACGTCGTAGGAATCGGAATAGGCGACATCGGGCACGGTGCCGGCATCGAGCGCGGCCACCGTCTTCGGAATCATGTCCTGGATCGCGTACTGCGACAATTCGACCTTGATGCCGGTCTTGGCTTCGAACTTCTTGATCGTATCGATCAGCGCGTCGTCTTCGGACCGATAGAAGCCCTTGCCCCACCAGACCGTGATCGTCTTCTGCTGCGCAAAGGCGGGTGCAGTGGCCGCAAAAAGCCCAACCGCAGCGACCGCCAATGAAACTGCGCCAATAACCTTGGATCTCACGTTTTTCTCCCTCAAACGGCCGGTGTTTTTAACCGGTCGTATAAAACACTAGCGCATGGCCGTCAGCCGATCTAGCGGCATCTTGTCAGACCTAGGTCGTGGGGTGTCGGGCCAGCGGAGATGCTTAATCCGCGCATCGATCCAATCGCCGCATCAATTCGGCCGGATCAATTCGCGATGGTCCGGGCAGCGCCGGACGATCGCCGTCCTCAGTTGGACTTCGCGTTTTCCTTGGCGTTCTCGGCCGTCGGCGAATCTGGCGGCGCAGGGTGCTTCTCGCCGGTGATGCGCCGCTTCAGGAGGTCCAGGAAGGGGGACGCGGCAGGCGACTGGCGGATCAGGCTTTCGGGGTCGGGGAAGATCAGCGGATCGTCCCAGGGACCCTGCACCATGAAGGGCAATTGAAAGCCGGACGTCGTGTTGAGGCTCGCCACGCCCTTCATGTCGTATTCGCGCGTCGGCACCGAGGCAGTGCCCGTCAGCGTGATCTTCGCAGCCGGCCCCTCGATGCGGATGTCCTCGGCGGTGGCGATCCCATCGGAGAATTTCACCGCGACGGTGAGGGTGTCATAAGGGGTCGAGCCGTTGCGGAAATTGCCGCCACCCGACAGCGGCCGCCGCTCAAGCCGCTTCAGGAGCTGCTCGGCGTTGAAGCCCGAGATCGCACCGTCGTGCCCGGTCACGGTGGCAGTGCCGTCGAGCGACTGCACGAGGCCGAACGGACTGGAGCCGGAGGCCAGCAACGAGACGTTGATGTTGCCGCGGCCGGACAGCTTGTTGAGGCCGAACAATTCGGAGGCGCAGGCCTGGAGATCGACATCGGTGAACTGGAATTGCGCCTTGACGTCGGCGACGGTGTCGGAGCGCGCGATCCCGAACGAGCCCTTGGCGATGCCGCCATAGACCTGAGCTTCGCCGACCGAGAGCGCCAGCGTGCCGTTGCGCAAATTGGCGCCTATCGCGGTGCGGCCGAGCTTCGACGTCCCGACTGTCAACCTGGCTGCCGACAGGCGCATGTCGAGGTCGGTGGTCGAAAGCCCGTTGAGATCGAACAGCTGCCTGTTCCAGTCGCGGGCGCCGCTGGCGAGCAGGCGGAAGGTCGAAATGTAAGGTGTGAAGTCGAGCGCGTCGGCGGCAAGTGTCGCTTGCAGCGTCTGCCGGCCGTTATTGGCGTAGGTCATCACGCCCTCGGCGGCGTTGCCGTCGAGCTCGACATTGACGTTGGTGAGCGCGATCGAGGCGCCGACGACATTGGCGCGCGCCTTCAGCGCGAAGCGGCCGAAGCCGCCGCTGCCGGGTTGCGGCTGACCGGTCCAGCGCAACGCGTTGCGCAAGGATGGGCTGTCGATGGTGAGCGTGCCTTCCATCATCGGGCTGGTGCGGTTGGCGACGCTGCCGTCGAAGGCGAGCTTGAGCGGGGCGCTGGCGATCCGCGCCTTCAGCCCGGAGCGGTCGCCGGAAAGGGCGGCGACGAAATCGGCGAAGCTGATCGAGCCGTCGACGCGCTCGCCGCGCCAGTCGAATTGTCCGGTCGCGGCGAAGGACCGCGAGATCGATGGCCAGGCCAGCGACAGGTCGATGTCCTCGAACTTCTCGGCGGCGTGCGTGGTGGCGTCCTCGTAATTGAGCACACCGTCCTGGATCCTGATCTCGGAGAACGACACCTGGTTGTCGGCGCCCGGCTTCATGGTGCGGGCAATGGTCTGGATGAAGGGCGTCCAGTTGCTTTCGCCATCCTGCTTCAGGCTGACATGGATGCGCGGCCGCAGCAGGGTCAGGTCGGCGATCTCGAACCGCTGCAGCAGCAGCGGCAGCAGCCGGAGATTGGCGGTGAGCACGTCGACATGGAGCGCGGGATCGCTGGTGCCGCCGCCCTTCAGGCCGACGTCATGGAAGGAAATGTAGCTCGCCGGCAGCACCGAAATGTCGATGCTGCCTGCCACGCTGAGCTCGAGCCCGGTGACGTCGCGGATCTGCGTTTCCACCGCCTTGCGCAGCGCGTCGCGGTTGATGAGCCAGGAGGTCGCGATCAGGGCGATCAGCGCGAGGCCGAGCAGCGCCGCGATCGGCGTCCCGAGGCGCTTCATTCCTTGGGCCATGGTCAATGGCATGTCCTGATCGGGTTGGTCGCTGGAGCCAGAAGGGTGGACCATGAAACCTGCGTGCCCACGCCCAACCCCCGCAACTTGATGGGTTTTCTTGTCGCTTTCAAGGCCGCGGACGGGTCTGCCCACGGCGTGGGCAGCTTCTATCACCGGAGGGCGGAACGGAGAACCCCGTATCATTGACGGCTTTGGAGGATTTCGCCTAATAATCGCCGCCAATGAGGCGCGACGCCTGCCAGCCGAAGGTTCACCCGAAGGTTATTTGCATGAACAAGGTCTATCCCGACGCCAAGTCGGCTCTCGAAGGCGTTCTGAAAGACAACATGATGATCATGTCGGGCGGCTTCGGCCTCTGCGGCATCGCCGAGGAGCTGTCGGACGCGATCCGTGAGTCCGGCGTCAAGGGCCTGACGGTCGTTTCCAACAATGCCGGCGTCGACGGCATCGGCCTCAGCCGCCTGCTCGAAACCCGCCAGATCAAGAAGATGATCTCGTCCTATGTCGGCGAGAACAAGCTGTTCGCCCAGCAATTCCTGGCCGGCGAGCTGGAACTCGAATTCAATCCGCAGGGCACGCTGGCCGAGCGCATCCGCGCCGGCGGCGCCGGTATCCCGGCCTTCTACACCAAGACCGGCGTCGGCACGCTGATTGCCGAAGGCAAGGAAGTGAAGGAGTTCGACGGCGAGAAGTACCTGATGGAGCGCGGCCTGTTCGCCGACCTCGCCATCGTGCACGCCTGGAAGGGCGACACCGCCGGCAATCTGATCTACCGCAAGACCGCGCGCAACTTTAATCCGATGATGGCGACCGCCGCCAAGATCACGGTCGCCGAGGTCGAGCATCTGGTTCCGGCCGGTGAACTCAATCCCGACCACATCCACACGCCCGGCATCTTCGTGAAGCGCATCGTCGAGGTCGGCACGGCCAAGAAGCGCATCGAATTCCGCAACACCCGCCCGCGCACGGCAGCTTGAGATCAGGAGACTAAGATGGCCTGGACCCGTGAACAGATGGCTGCGCGCGCCGCCAAGGAACTGCGTGACGGCTACTACGTCAATCTCGGCATCGGCATCCCGACGCTGGTCTCGAACTTCATCCCCGACGGCGTCGATGTCAGCCTCCAGAGCGAGAACGGCATGCTCGGCATGGGACCGTTCCCCTATGAGGACGAGGTGGATGCCGACCTCATCAATGCTGGCAAGCAGACCGTGAGCGAGCTGCCGTCGACCTCGTATTTTTCGAGCGCGGATTCCTTCGGAATGATCCGCGGCGGCCACATGGACCTGTCGATCCTCGGCGCCATGCAGGTGGCCCAGAACGGCGATCTCGCCAACTGGATGATCCCCGGCAAGATGGTCAAGGGCATGGGCGGCGCGATGGATCTCGTCGCCGGCGTCAAGCGCGTCGTCGTCGTGATGGAGCATTCGGCCAAGGACGGCTCGAAGCTGCTGAAGAAGTGCAACCTGCCGCTGACCGGCGAGCGCGTGGTCGACATGGTCGTCACCGATCTCGCCGTCTTCACCATCGACAAGCATGGCGACGGCGGCATGGCGCTGATCGAGCTCGCCGACGGCGTCTCGCTCGACGAGGTGAAGGCCAAGACCGAAGCCGAATTCCGCGTCGCGCTGAAGAATACGTAAGGTCGTCGCTAAGGGGGCGCGCATGACGATACGGTCTGCGCGTCCCGAAGACGCCGATTTCATCGCACAAACCATCCTGTCGTCGCAGCGCGGCTACCGGCCGCGCGGCTGGTTCGACGTCGCGCTCGGCTTGCCCCAGGCGCAGTGCCGCGATTTCATCGCGCGCATCACGACCGCACACGCGGTGTCGATGTGGCATGTCTCGCAATTCCTGATCGCCGAGATCGACGGCAAGCCTGCTGCCGCGTTGTGCGCTCTGCCGGCGGCCGGCACGGGACCTGCGGCCTGGCGTGCCATCGAGGAGGTCGGTGCCGCGACCGGGCTTGCCGCGCCGGAGCTGGAAGCCATCCGTCGCCGCGGCACCTACACGCGCGCCTGCTGGGTTCAGGGCGGCGAGGGCGACTGGATGATCGAGCACGTCGCGACCGATCCCGCCTATGGCGGTCGGGGCCTCGTGCAGGCGTTGCTTGCGCACGCACTGGATAAGGGACGAGCGGCCGGATTTGCCCGCGCGACGATATCGTTCCTGATCGGCAATCAGCCGGCCGAACGCGCCTACGCCAAGGCAGGATTTGTCTTTGCCGAAGAGAAGCGCGATCCCGCGTTCGAGGCGATCATCGGCGCGCCCGGATTTCGCATGTTTGCGCGAACGATGTGACGCGCCGTAGCCCGGATGGAGCGTAGCGAAATCCGGGGTGCTCATGGATGGTCCGATCCCGGATTGCGCTGCGCTCCATCCGGGCTACTCGGCGATACCTACGACCTCGCCGCCCACACCTTGCCCCACCGCGCCGACGCGCTTGCGACCCATGACGGCTCCTCGCGTACCAGGCGGAAGCCGAGATTGGCGGGCGGCACACCTTGCGCGCAGCCGCCGGCGCGGGCGTCGCGGATGAAGTCGGTGACGTAGGCGCGGTGCGCACCCTCGGCGATGCGCACGCCGCAATTCACGGTCGCCCGGCCGGCATTGCCGGCCTCGTCGATCCGCGAGCGCACGAAGCAGGTCGAGGTCCATTCCCAGACATTGCCGGCGAGATCTTCGATTCCATGCTCGTTCGCTCCGAACTTGCCGAACGGATAGGCCGTGGTGTCGGAGAGGTCGCGCTCGGATTCACGCTCGTAGCGGCTGAGCCAGCGCCTTGAAGGATCATCTGCGTCCACAGGCGCGCCGTCGTCCCTGAACCGGGAGCCGGCCGCAAAGGCCCATTCCGCGTCGCTCGGCAGGCGATAGGTGTGGCCGGTCTTGCGCGATAGCCAGCCCGCGTAGGCCTGCGCATCGTGCCAGCTCACCTGGACCGCGGGACGATCGGACGCAATCGCGACGCCGCGATCGAGCGCACGGCACGCGCCATCCTGCACGCAAAGCTGATAGTCGGATGACGAGACCTGGTGCCGCATGATGTGCAGCGGCCGGTTGAAGCGCATCGCACGCAGCGGCACTTCGGCCTGCAGCCCCGCGCGGGTGAAATCGCCGGCCTCGCGATAGGAGAGACCGCCCGGCGCGACCCTGACGATGGCAGGCTCCGTCGCCGTACCATGGACCGCCATGTCCGAGACCAGCGGCGCCACCGCGATCGGCCCTGCGAGCCCGGCAGCGCAGGCGAGCAGCAGTTTCAGCTTGAATGCGATCAGCATGGTAATCCCCCGAAGAAGGAAGGGGCCGGCGATGACCGGCCCCTTGTCGCGTCTAGTTGGTGTTGGGGGCCGGTATCTCCGCGGGCGCCTTCACCTGGGTCATCAGATCGTCGTTCCACTTGCCTTCGACCTTGAAGTGCGCGGTGGCGCCGAGGTCGGCGGCCTCGATCAGATTATGCGTGACATAGGCGTAGATGCCGGGCTGCAGGAACTTGTAGAGCGCCGCTCCCGCCGAGCCGCCGCGGATGAACCAGGTCTCGAGTCCCGTCTCCGGCGCGTTGGAGAATTTTCCGGTCTCCCAGACGTAGTCGCCATGGCCGCCGATCAGGTGCGGACGGCTGTCGCGATTGGCCTGCGAATGCACGATCAGCACGTTCTCGCCGACCTTGGCCGTCAGCGCGTTCTTGCCGGTGAGCGCGCCGACCTTGCCGTTGAACACGACGTGGGAGGGGATCAGCTTCTTCATCACCTCTTCGGTCTCGGTGAAGGCTTCGCCCGGCGAATCGTAGGACTTGAAGTTGCCCTTCTCGTCGCGCGGCACATACATGTCCTGCTCGCCGACATAGTAGACCTCGTCGTATTTCAACGCGTGGCCCTTGCCGTCGTTCAGGCCGTCGCGCGGCAGCACCATCACCGCGCCGTTCATGCCGGAGACGACATGCCAGGGGATCATCGGGCCGCCCGGGGCGCAGTGATAGACGAACACGCCGGTCCGCGTTGCCTTCCAGCGCAGCACGACCTGCTCACCGGGATTGACCAGCGTGAGCTCGGCGCCGCCGAGCGCGCCGGTCGCGGAGTGGAAGTCGATGTTGTGCGGCATGGTGTTGGTCGCGGGATTGACCAGCGTCACCTCGACATAGTCGCCCTCATGCACGACCATCAGCGGGCCCGGCATCGAGCCGTTGAAGGTCATGGCCTGGAACGTGGTGCCCTTGTCGTCGATGACGACCTTCTTCTCCTCGATGTTGAGCTTGAACTCGACGATCTTGGGCGACTGCGTCGTGGCCTGCTCGTGCGCGTGCACGAAGGGCGGTGCGACCAGCTCGACCTTCTGCCGCGGCAGCTTGAGGTCGCCGGCGGCGAACGTGGGTGTCGCGAGCATCAGGGCGGTCGCGGCGGCGCTGATCAATGCGGCTCTGCGGGTGAACATCGGAAGCATCCTTCATCTGAAAGGGTTTTGATGACGGATGCAGTCTGCGCCTGTTACGGCAAGAGTGTTTGCGCTGCGACAAGCTTTTGCCGAATTCGCCTCCGGTAAAATCCTTAGGAGGTTTGCCGAAGCGCGTATCGGCCGTGCGAAGCGCACGACGTCGCGCGGCGTCAGTTGCGCCAGCGGCAAATCGTTCGCATGTTCAGCTGCGCTCGATTGTGAATCTATGGTTGTCGATCAGAGAAGCTGGATCGCAATCCAGACCGTGCCCCAGACCGCGAGCGACAGCGCGGCAAAGATGGCGGCGGTGATCGCCAGCACCCGCACGAGATGACCTGCGCCGACGGAGGGTGCTGCGGGGACGGGACGAAAATCGTCGAAGCGCGGGATATGACCGCGAACGCCGGTGAGCCAGAGAACGAGATCGAGCGCGAGCGAGGCCATGGCCTATCTCCAGTGAGTCATGATTGAACGTCATCATGGCTTCGATCCGGCGCTCGGACTTTGAGCGAGCGCAAGGTGGTCCGCCCGAAAACGGGTCATCCAATGCCATCCGGGATTTGCCGCGCCACCGCGCGGCGTCGATTTACGAATGGGTAAGATATGAGGACCGATCTCGCAGCGAGCTACGGCGAGGAGAGACTGCCGCGCTACACGAGCTATCCGACCGCACCGCATTTCTCGCCGGCGGTCGGCCCGGATACTTATGCCGAATGGCTCGCCGGGCTCCCGGCAGGCGCCAGCGCGTCACTCTATCTGCATGTGCCGTTCTGCCGCGAGATGTGCTGGTATTGCGGCTGCCATACCCAGATCGTCCGCCGCGACGGGCTGATCGCGGCCTATCAGCGGACGCTGCGCAGCGAGATCGCGCAGGTGTCTGAGACCATCGGGCGCCGCATCAAGGTCGAGCACATCCATTTCGGTGGCGGCACGCCCACCATCATGGCGCCGGAGGCCTTTGCCGAGTTGATGGCGGCGATGCGCCATTCGTTCTTCGTGCTGCCGTCGGCCGAGATCGCGGTCGAGATCGACCCGCGCACGCTGACATCGGAGATGGTGGAGGCCATGCGGCTCTCCGGCGTCAACCGCGCCAGCCTGGGCGTGCAGAGCTTCGATCCGGTCGTGCAGCGCGCGATCAATCGCGTGCAGAGCTATGAGCAGACGGCTTCCGTCGTCGATAGGCTGCATGGCGCCGGCATCAACGGGATCAACTTCGACCTCATCTATGGGCTGCCGCACCAGACGGTCGCGTCCTGCCTGGACACCGTTCGGCGCAGCCTCGAGCTCGGGCCCGATCGTTTCTCGGTGTTCGGCTATGCGCACGTGCCTGACTTCAAGAAACACCAGCGCATGATCAACGAGGCCGCGCTGCCTGACGGCCTCGCGCGTCATGACCAGGCCTGCGCGATCGCCAATGCGTTGAAGGAGGCCGGCTACGTGCAGATCGGGCTCGACCATTTCGCGCGCCCGGACGACGCCATGGCCGTGGCCTTCGAGGAGCGGACGCTGCGGCGCAATTTTCAGGGCTACACCACCGACAAGGGCGAAGTCCTGCTCGGGTTCGGCGCGAGCGCGATCGGGCATCTGCCGCAGGGCTATGTGCAGAACCAGGTGCAGATCGGCGCCTACGCGCAGAGCATCGCCGCCGGCCGCCTCGCCACCGCGAAGGGCTACGGGCTCACCGACGACGACCGGCTCCGCGCCGACATCATCGAGCGCATCATGTGCGAGTTCAGCGCCGATCTCGGCGACATCTGTGCGCGCCATGGCGCGGAACCCGAAGCGATGCTGCAATCGGCCGCGCGCCTGAAGCCGTTGATCTCGGACGGCATCGTCAGGCTCGACGGCGACCGTCTTGCGGTCGCAAGCGATTCGCGCTTCCTGGTCCGCAGCGTTGCCGCGGCGTTCGACGCGCATCTGGATCCGGCGAAGCAGTTGCACAGCAGGGCGGTGTAGTTGGTCATTCCGGGGCGCGCGAAGCGCGAGCCCGGAATCCATCGTGCAGCGCGTGAGCTAGAGGAATGGATTCCGGGCTCGCGCCAAGCGGCGCCCCCCGGAATGACGGGAGGAGAGATCTCGACCCAGCTTGCTCTCCAACAAAGAAACCGCCGCCCCCTTCGCTATCGTCACTTCGGAACGGAGTTGTCCATGCCTTTCCGATCCGACGATCTGGTCGATGACATCATGCGCGCGGCACCGCACACGATCCGCGTGTTCCTCGCCTTCAGGATGGCTTGCGTCGGCTGTCCGATCGCGACCTTCCATACCGTGGAGGACGCCTGCCGCGAGCATGGCATCGATCGCGACAAATTCCTCGCCGCGCTGTGCGAATGCGTGCCGGCGTGAGGCGGGTCGGAGTTCGCGCGGGTCGCGCGCGGACTCCCGGGTGAGGGCAGGCTTGCGCCGTAAGCGGAAGCGCCCTCACCCCTATCTTACGCAGAATTGCCGTCCGCCGTGTGCTCCGCCAGCACGACGATCTTGTGCGGATCGCGCAGGATGATGCGCTGGCGGCCGCTCTCGACGAGGCCCTGGCTCTCCCAGCCGCTCAGGATGCGGCTGACGGTGTGCAGCGTGGTGCCGGTCATCTGCGCGATGTCCTGTCGGCTGATCGGGAAGTCGATCTCGATGCCGTGGTCGAGCTTCTTGCCGGACTGTTTTGCGAGCCGCAGCAGCGCATGCGCGACGCGCTGCTCGACCTGCTGGGTCGACATTTCCAGGATGCGGGTATGGCTCTCCTGCAGCCGCGCGCCGACGGTTTGCAGCGTGTTGACGGCAATCGCCGGAAACCGCTCGATCAGCCGCGGCCAGGCCGAATTCGGCCAGATCAGCACCACGCTGTCGTCGACCGCCATCGCGGTCGCCGGATAGTGCGCGGCTCCGATCGCCATCGCGAGCCCGAAGGTCTCGCCGGGGGCGACATAGCGCACCACGATCTGCTCGCCGGTCGGGGTGGTCTTGGCCGCGCGGACATGGCCGTGCAGCAGCAGGAAGAAGGATTGCGCGTCGGCGCCCTGTTCGAAAATGGCGGTGTTCCTGGGGTACCGCGCCGAGCGGGCCTCGCGCAGGATTTCGTCGAGGTCCTCCGGCTTGACGCCGGAAAACAGCGGCAAATGCGCAACCAGCGATGTGTCGACCTTGGCCATTCTGCCTCCTTGGCGCCCGGGAGTGTGATGGCACCTGTATTCGTCAGGCAGTTTGCGATAGCGCAAAACGGGCCGGCCGGACGGCAGTATTTTTCCAGATGACGATCCAAGTGACCGTCCGAATTCAGAGGAGTTGCCCCCATGGCTGGCGCCCGATCCCGTAACTTTGAGGGCTGGCCGCTGTTTGCGAACAGCTTTCGGCCGTTTTTCCTGCTCGCCGCGATCCAGGCCGGGCTTTCTATCCTGGCGTGGCTGCCGATGTTCTACGGCGAATTGTCGGTCAGTTCGGCCTTCGCGCCGCGCGACTGGCACGTCCACGAAATGCTCTATGGCTTCCTGCCGGCGGTGATCACGGGATTCCTGTTCACGGCGATCCCGAACTGGACGGGGCGGCTGCCGATCCAGGGGACATCGCTGGGCGCGCTGCTGGTGGTCTGGCTGGCCGGACGTTTTGCAGTGACCCTGTCCGCCGATATCGGTTGGGCGTTCGCACTCGTCGTCGATGCCGCTTTCCTGGCATTGGTCGTTGCCGCGGCCACGCGCGAGATCATCGCAGGCGGCAATTGGCGCAATTTGCCGGTGGTGGTGCTCGTGTTGGTGCTGCTCGCCGGCAACGTCGCCTTCCATCTCGAAGCGCACTTCGAGGGCGCGGCCGATGTCAGCATCCGCGTCGGCATCGGCGTGGTCGTGCTGCTGATCTCGCTGATCGGCGGCCGCATCATCCCGAGCTTCACCCGCAACTGGCTGGTCAAGTTCAATCCCGGCCGCCTGCCGGTGCCGTTCGGACGCTTTGACGGCGCGGTGATCGGATTGAGCGCGCTCGCGCTGATCGCATGGATCGTAGCGCCGCTGAACACGGTCACCGGCGCGGTGATGGCGCTCGTCGGTGTGCTCCATCTGGTGCGGTTCGCGCGCTGGGCTGGCGACCGCACGTCGCGCGAGTGGCTGTTGCTGATCCTGCATGTCGGGTACGTCTTCGTGCCGCTCGGTTTTCTCCTCAACGCCCTGGCCGGCTTCGGCCTGCTGCCGCCGAGCGCGGGCATTCACGCCTGGATGACGGGAGCTGCCGGAATCATGACACTTGCGGTGATGACGCGCGCGAGCCTTGGCCATACCGGGCAGGCGCTGACGGCGTCACGCGCCACCCAGGGCATCTATGTCGCGATCATCATCGCGGCACTGGCGCGGGTGGCTGCTGTTGTGTTGCCGGCGCAAAGCGATGTGCTGCTGCATATTGCGGCCTGCGGCTGGATCGTCGCGTTCCTCGGCTTTGCCGCCGCATTCGGACCGCTGCTCGCCGGAAATCCCCGGCGCGCGCTTGCCATCATGGGCGTCCCGGCTCCGGTACGCTGAGCCTAGGCTGCGGACGCCGAGGGAACGCCGACGGGCTTGGCCAGCGGCCGCACGCCCTTGCGCCATGCGGTGATGGTGCAGCCGAAGCGGCCGCGGAACCAGCGCGCCATCGCGCTCTGTGCGGAGAAGCCGAGCTGGGTGGCGATATCGGCCAGCGGCCGGCCGGGGTCGTCGATCAGCTGGGTCACGAGATCGGCGCGCTGCGCATCGAGGATCGCTGAGAAGCTGGTGCCTGATGCGGCGAGGTGCCGGTGGATGGTGCGGCGGGTGCAGGCGAGATGCTCGGCGACGCGCTCGACCGTGCAGTCGCCGCTTGCGAGCAGGATGCGCACCACCTCGTCGACCTTCTCCTCCCAGCTTGCCGGCCGCGTCTCGATCGCCTCGATCCGCTTGCGCAGATAGCTCGCGATCAGCGGATGCGCGCTCGGGATCCGCCGCTCCATGTCATGCGCCGACAACAGGATCGCATCGTCATCGGCATTGAAGCTGACGCGACAACCGAAGAAGTCGCGGTAGCGCTTGTGGTCGTGCGGCGGCGGATAATGCAGATGCACCTCGAGCGGCCGCCAATCGTTGCTGAACAGCGACTGGATGATGCGGTGGATGCTGCCGAGTGCCATGTCGATCGACTGGCGCGGCGCGGTCGGCTGCCGGCCGCGCAGATGCAGCGTGAGGGTCACGGTCTGCTTGTTGCGGGTGACGTCCAGCTTCATGCCGTCGTGATGGACATGGATGAAGCGCGAGAACGCTTCGATCGCCTCACTGACGGTGGCCTGTTCGCGCACGATCAAGCCGACCGCGCCGAAATTGGTCAGGCCGCCGCGCTCAGCGAGCCGCAAGCCGAAATCCTCGGCACCCGACGCCTCTGCCGACAATTCGAGCAGCCGGCGCAGGCTGGTCACGGCAATGGGGGTATCGGGCTTGTCGAGCACGGCCAGCGGCAGCCTGACCTTGCGCATCATCTGTTTCGGGTCGAGCCCGACCGACCGGGCGACATCCGGGTAGTAGCTCAAGCCTGCGCTGCGAATGAGGTCGGTCATGCGACCCGTTCCTGCCAGCCATTCCCGCAGATGTCCCGAAATGTAAAGTTTCTGTCCCGATCCGTCAAATCCAGGAACAGGATGGAACATACATAAGGGAAGCCGAAGCACGGGCGTGAATGCCGTGCGTATGACGGCGCGGCGCGACGATGCCCCGCCGCCGTCTCGGCCCATTTGACCAAGACATTGCTGGATCGGGATGATGCCGGGAAACATGCTTTCCAAGGGTGAGGTATTCGTCATTGAAACTGACGCGGCCTCCCGCGAACAACTTTCAATGGCGCTTCAACAGAGCGCTTATGACGTGATCTGTTTTGCCGACGGCGCGTCGCTGCTCTCGGAAGCCAAGGCGCGGATGCCGGCCTGTGTGTTGCTGGAGATGCCGCCGGATCGCTCCGCCCTCGACGTGCTCAAGCGCCTGCGCGAGGAGAACTGCATGGCGCCGGTCCTGGTGACCTCGGCGAACGGCAGCATCGCCATGGCGGTCGATGCGATCAAGAGCGGCGCGGCCGACTTCATCGAGAAACCGTTCCGCACCCACGACGTCGTCGGCCGGATCGATGCCGCCATCGACGAGTTCGCGCAGCCCGGTTCGAACCGGCAACGCTGGCTGCCCGGCTGCGAGCCCCTGACCGGGCGCGAAGGCGATGTGCTCGAGCACCTTGCTGCCGGTCTGACCAACAAGGAGATCGCCCGGCGCATGCATCTGAGCGCGCGGACGGTCGAAGGCTATCGTGCCGGCATCCTGAAGAAGGCCGGCGCCCGCAACGTGACCGATCTGCTCCGCCGCATCTTCGGCCAGGGGTCGCCCATTCAGGTCTAAGGATCCGAATTCAACGGCTTCGCCACGGGACGACGACACGTTCCGTGGCCTTGGTGCCGCCGCGGCGGCGCCCCGCGGAAACCCCAATCGAACCAGTTCCTTCCCTGCCGCGTCCAACCATGTTGGCGAGGCATTCGATCGAACGCGTCCGGCTGGCGGCGCGGCGATACGGCAGGAGGGACTTTATGCGCATCACCGCAAGATGTTTGGCAACGACGAGCCTGGTTCTGGTGACCATGGCGGCCGCGTCGCCATCGTGGGCCGCCGATGTGGACGCCACATCGGCCATCGACACCGTCACGGTCTATCCCGACGGCGCCACGGTCACCCGAGTCATCGCGCTGGACCTCGCCTCCGGCGACAGCACGCTGGTCGCCAAGGACTTTCCGCTCTCGCTCGATCCGTCCTCCCTGCGGGTCGAGGGCGAGGCGGGCGCAAAACTCACCATCGGTACCATCGACGCCCGGCCGCCGCGCGCGGCACAACCCGCGAATCTGCCCGAGCTCGATAAGCGCATCGAGGCGTTGAAGGATCAGCGGGCCGATCTGCAAGGCGATATCGACGCGGCCAACGCCCGGCGCAAATTCGCGCAGCACTTTGCGGAGGCTTCTCCCGCCGGCCTTGGCGAGAAGGGCGAGGCTCGGCCGATCACTGAATGGCGCGCGGCCTTTACCGCGGTCGCCGAGGAGATCGCGACCGCCGACACCGCGATCCGCGACGCCACGCGAAAGCAGCGCGAGATCGATCGGCAGCTCGCGCAGCTGGAAGCGGAGCGTTCGGCCAAGCCGCCGAGCAAGCTCGAGGTTCGCATCGATGTCGCCGCCGCCGCCGCGACGAAGGCGACGTTGCGGGTGACTTATGCAGTCCGCAATGCGCGCTGGCTGCCGCTGTATGACGCCCGGCTCGACACCGGTGCCAAGGACCGCAAGCCGCAGCTCGAGCTGGTTCGCCGCGCCGAGGTGACACAGTCGACCGGCGAAGACTGGTCGAATGTCAGCCTCGGTGTTTCCACCGTTCGCGTCAGCCGCGGCGGCAGCGCGCCGGAGCTGAATTCGCTGGTTGTGAGGTATCCGCAACTGCCGAAGCCGCTGGCATTGGGCACGGCGTCGGACATGGCGATGCCCGCGCAGCCGATGACGCGGCAGGCGCAATCTCCGGCGATGGCGAAAGCGGCGGAGCCCGAGCTGCGCGAGCGCGCGGACGAGCAGCAGGCCAACGCCGAGATCGGCGATTTCCAGGCTGTGTATCAGATCAGCGGCCGCGTCAGTCTCGGCGCCAATGAGGGCGCCAAGAGCCTGCTCATCTCCTCCATGACGGTGACGCCCGACCTCGCCATCCGCGCCGCCCCGGTCGCGGATCCCACCGCTTACCTCGAGGCATCATTCAAGCTTGCCGAGGATACCAATCTGCTGCCCGGTAAGGTCGCGATCTTCCGCGACGGCACGTTCGTCGGTCGCAGCAAATTCTCGACCGCCGCGCGGAACGACGCGATCCGGCTCGGCTTCGGCGCCGACGACAAGATCAAGATCGAGCGCACCGTCATCAGGCAGAACGAAGGCACGGCTGGCGTGATCGCGTCCTCCAAGACCGACACGCGTTCGTTCCGCACCGTCGTTCGCAACGGGCACGACTTCCCGATCCGCATCGCGATCGAGGATCAGCTTCCGGTCAGCGAGAACGAGGATATTGGCGTCGAGATGCTGTCCTCGACCACGCCGCCCACGACCACCAATCTGCGCGACAAGCGCGGCGTGCTGGAATGGGCGTTCGACGCAAAACCCGGCGAGATCAAGGAGATCAAATTCGCCTGGCGCGTCCGCTGGCCCAAGGACAAGGGCATCGTCATGGCGCCGGCGGGGTAAACTCTCGCCTTTGCGGCGCTTCCTTACCTCGCCCCGCAAGCGCGGCGAGGGAGTGCACCTTCACCGCGAAGCAGGCGCCGCCGCCCGCATCGATTGCGGCAGCACGTAGGGCACGCCGTCGTCGGCCTGATGGACGACGGCGTCGATCTCGAAGATGTCGCGGATGGTCTCGCGCGTGACGATCTTGCTGCGCGGACCGTCGGCCGCAAGCCTGCCGCCGTTCAGCACGATCAGCCGGTCGGCGAAGCGGATCGCGAGGTTGAGGTCGTGCAGGATCGCGATCACGGCCGTGCCGCCGGCGGCACGGCGGCGCGCGGCTTCGACGAGGTCGATCTGGTGGCGCAGATCGAGGCTCGATGTCGGCTCGTCCAGCAGCAGGAGCCCCGGACCGTGTTCCGCTTCGCCACAGGCAAGCTGCACCAGCACGCGGGCGAAATGGGTGCGCTGCTGCTCGCCGCCCGATAGCGTCGGCAATTGCCGTTCGCGAAAATGCGCGAGGCCGACCTCGTCCAGCGCGGCATCGACCAGTGGGCCGGCATCGCGCAGGCCGCGGTCGCCCGCGCCCATCAACACGATCTCCTCGACCGTGAAGGGGAAGGTGACGTTGATGTGCTGGGACAGCATCGCGCGGCGCGCGGCAAGCTCGCGCGGCGTATAGCTGCTGACGTCGCGCTGCTTCAGGTGCACCTCGCCGTCGCTCGGGCGGAGATCGCCGGAGAGCAGCCGCAGCAGCGTCGACTTGCCGGCGCCGTTCGGGCCGATGATGGCGACCATCTCGCCGGCTTCAACCGACAGACCGACCCCATCGAGCAGCGTGGCGCGGCCGGCGCGCTTGCTGAGACCTCGCGCCTCGATCACGGCGCTCATAGCGAGGCGAGCCCGCGCTGGCGCAGCAGGATGCCGAGGAAGACCGGCGCGCCGACCGCGGCGGTCAAGATGCCGATCGGCATCTCCGCGGGCGCCACGATGGTGCGCGCCAGCGTGTCGGCGCCGACCATCAGAATGGCGCCGAGCAGCACCGAGGCCGGCAGCAGCAGCCGATGCGCAGGTCCAATAACGAGACGGAGCAGATGCGGCACGACGATGCCGACGAAGCCGATGACGCCGCTGATCGACACCGCGACCCCGGTCATGGCGGAGACCATGACGATCGAGATCCGCTTGAGGCGCTCGACGTCGACGCCGCCGTGAAACGCGTCGGCCTCGCCGAGCACCAGCAGGTCGAGGCCGCGGGCAATATACGCGCAGGCGCCGAGCCCGATGATGAGGATCGGCGCGAGCACGGCGGCCTTGGTCCAGGTCGCGCCGCTCATTGAGCCCAGCAGCCAGAAGGTAATGTCGCGAAGCTGGCGGTCGTCGGCGATGAACACCAGAAGCCCGATGCCGGCATTGGTGATGGCGGTGATGGCGACGCCGGCGAGCAGGAAGATCGCGATCGAGGTCCGCCCGGCGCGGCTGGAGATGCCGTAAAGGATCGCGGTGGTGACCAGCGATCCCGCGAAGGCCGCGAGCGGCAAGAGCTCGGTCTGAAGGAAGCGCAATGTCTCGCCGAAGCGCGAGTCCGTGAACACGATCGCGCTTGCGGCCGCCAGCGCGCCGCCGCTGGAGACGCCGACCAGCGCGGGATCCGCGAGCGGGTTGCGAAACAATCCTTGCATGATGGCGCCGGCTGCGGCGAGCAGGCCGCCGACCATCGCGGTTGCCGCGATCCGGGGAATCCGGATCGACCATAGCACCAGCTGGTCGCGCGCCGTCATGGCGTCGGCGGCGGTGTTGCCTGCAAGACCGAGTGCGGCGGGCAAGCGAGAGAGGGGAATGCCGGCTGCGCCCACGGTCAGCGCGACGATGGCGGTGGCCGCGAGGATCACCAAGAGCAGGGGAATGGCAATCGACGTAAATCGCCGTCCTGCGCCCGCGCGCCGCGGGCTCCGCGAGTCCGTCCCGATCGCCACGCTCATTGCCGACAGTTCGCCGCCGACAACGCCGACGTGAAGGCGCCGCCATCGGCCAATGCCGGATACAGCTTGACGGAGAGATCACGGGCCGCCGCGGCCGTGCGCGGGCCGAAGCCGAGCAGATAAAGCCCGTCCATCGTGATAAAACTCTTGTTGGCGGCGACCGGCGTCAGGGCGAAGCCGGGATGGGCGTAGACCGCGTCGGCCTGCAATGAATCCTTGCCGCGCTCGATCGACAGCACGACGTCGGGTTTTGCCGCGACGATCGCCTCGTCGCCGATGTTCTTGTAGCCGTCGTAGTCCTCGACCGCGTTGGTGGCGCCTGCGAGCTGGATGATCTCGTCGGCGGCGGTCTTGTGGCCGGCGACCATTGCCCGTCCGTTCAGGAGCGACATCACGAACATCACGCGGACCGGCTTCGTGACCTTGGCACGCAGCGCGCGCAGCTGCGCAAGATCGGCGCTGACCGCGGTCGCCAGGCATTCGGCGCGTGCATCGACGCCCATGGCATGGCCGACCAGCTTGATCTTCTCGATCAGGCCTTCCTCCGAGAAGGTCTCGGGCACCAGCACCAGCGGCACCTTCGCCGTCTCCAGGAGGTCCATGGTCTCGCGCGGGCCCGATCCCTGGATCGCCAGGATCAGGGTCGGGTTGAGGCCCAGCACGCCCTCGGCCGAGATCTGGCGCATGTAGCCGACATTGGGTTTGTCGTGCAGCGCCGCCGCCGGATAGAGGCTCGTGGTGTCGACGCCGACCAGGCGGCTCTCCAGCCCGAGCGCATAGAGGATCTCGGTGATGGCGCCGCCGATCGAGACCGTGCGGGCGAAGTCGGCAACGGCGACATCGCGATTGCGCGCATCATGCACCGTGATACCGGCGGCGTGCGCGGTCGAGGCGAGCGCGATGGTGCCGGTGAGCAGGAGGTTTGCAAGGGTGCGACAAAATGTCATTGCAGGTTACTTCGTCAGGATCAGCTTGTTCTGCGAGGTCAGGCGAAGGCGATAGGCGTCCTCGCCATGCGCGATGATGATCTCGCGCTCCGCCGCAAACAGCTCGCGGCTGTCGATCCGGCTCCCGCGCATAATGAGAGTTCTCGTTGTTGCAGAAGGACTTTGTGCATGCCCGGCTGCATCGCCGTTGCCGTCTCCTGATCTTGCTGACATGATGAGTGTGATGCGCTTTCAAAATCTTGCTGTGCTGTTTGTTTGTATAAGCGGCACCAAGCGCATTCCAACGGCAGCAATTTACAATCGATATAAACTGCGGCCTCGTGACATTGACCGCCAGAGTGTGGCCACGTTACCAAATGTAACAATGCGGGCCGGGGGGCCTGCACCAGAAAATAGCCAGCCAGTCGCTCGCCTCGTGCGGCGCACGCCAGCCAAACAAGACACATGATAATTGGGTTGGGTGTATGGCTGACGGGGCTAGGTATTCGCGCGCGCTGATTTTGGGCGCGTCGGTGATTTCAATTGCGGCGATGATGCCGGAGAGCGGTTTCGCGCAGACGGCTGACCAGGCCGCGCAGGCCAAGCCGGTGAAACCCAAACAGGCAAAACGCAAGCCGGCCAAGCCACAGGCCGATCAGCAGCAGGCCAATTCCAGCGTATGGAATGCGCGCGCGCAGGCGATCGTCGGCGTCCAGGCGCTCGACACCATCACGGCCGCGGCGTCCAAGACCGAAGAGCGCGCGGTCGACGCGCTCGCACCGGTCAGCGTCGTGACGTCGTCGCAGATCGAAAGCCGCCAGGCCAGCACGGTCGGCGATCTGATCTATAATGTGCCCGGCGTATGGGTTCAGAACCGCGGCGACGAGCCGTCAACCTCGATCAATATCCGCGGCTTGCAGGATTTCGGCCGCGTCGCCGTGGTCGTCGACGGCGCGCGGCAGAATTATCAGCGCACGGGTCACTTCGCCAACGGCTCGTTCTTCCTCAATCCCGAGCTGATCAGCGGCATCGACATCGTTCGTGGTCCGACCGCGAACATCTACGGCTCCGGCGCGATCGGCGGCGTGGCGTCGTTCCGCACCAAGGATATCGAGGACGTCGTGCGTGCCGGCGAGCGCTGGGGCGTTGACGCCAAGACCATTCTCGGAAGCAACGAGGGGCGCGCGCTCGGCTCCGTGTTCGGCGGTGTTCACGTCAATCCGAACGTCGACGTGTTCGCGGGCGGCATCTACTCGACGCAAGAAAACTACAAGGACGGGACCGGCTATGAGGTCGCCAACACCGGCAACCGGCTTTCGAGCGGCATCGCCAAGCTGACCGTGAGGCCTGCCGATGGTCACGAAGTCAAGTTCGGAACCATCTTCCAGGAAGACCTCTTTACCGTCGGTCAGCCGCCGCGGAAGGCGGGCGATCCCAACACGACCAACCCGAACGGGACGCTCAGCCTGGGCGGCACGTCGATCTACAAGTCCGACGTGAAGAACTACACCACGACGCTGGGCTGGAAGTACAATCAGCCCGACGATCAGTTGTTCGACTGGGATTCGAAGATCTACTGGAATCGCACTGACAACGACCAGGTCAAGACCGCGCATACCAGCGTCACCCCGTCGACCTATTGCGGCGGCGTGCCCGGCAACGCAGTGTCCGGCTGTATCGGTAGTAGGCGCGGATATCTGCTCGATACCTACGGCGTCGATCTGTACAACACCTCGCGCTTCGCGACAGGCGACTGGCGCCACGCGGTCACTTACGGCCTCGACGCGTTCCAGGATCAGGTGTCGTCGCAGGACTCGACCGGAACGTCCGAGATCACGACGCCCGGCGGCAAGCGGACGGTGTCCGGCGGCTTCGTGCAGTGGAAGACCAACTACACCTCCATGCTCGAAGTGATCAGCGCGCTGCGTTACGACAATTACCAGCTCTCGTCGGGCTCGACCTCTACGAGTGGCGACCGGCTGTCGCCGAAGATCACGGTCGCGCTGGTCCCGACCGCGATCGTCACGCCGTACTTCAGCTATGCCGAGGGCTATCGTGCGCCGTCGATCACCGAGACGCTGATCACCGGTTCGCACACCGCGGCCTCGCCCTTCGATGCGTTCTTCCGCTGTCCGTCCGGCACGCCGGGCCCCGGCGCGGACTCCACGTTCTGCTTCGTCTCGAATCCGAACCTGCGGCCGGAGGTCGGCAAGAACAAGGAGATCGGCTTCAACATCAAGAAGAACGATCTGTTCATTGCCGGTGACACGCTGCGCGGCAAGATCAACGTGTTCCGCAATGACATCGAGAACTTCATCGACCTGGTCAACTATGGACCGGCGCTCGGCGGACCGGGCGGCCCGATGCCCTTCTATCAGTACCAGAACATCGCCGAGGCGCGTATCCAGGGCTTCGAAGCCGAAACGATGTATGATGCCAATCTCTGGTTCTTCGGCCTCTCCGGCAGCTACCTGAACGGCAAGAATGTGCAGAACGGCGTCGGGCTCTCCAGCATTCCGCCGCAGAAGATCACCACGACGGCCGGTATTCGCCTGCTCGACCGTTCGCTCGTCCTCTCCGTGATGTGGACCTCGGCGATCGCCAACACCGATATTCCGGCCAACTACCTGCCGGCCACCTCTTTCGACCTCGTCAACCTGTATCTGCAGTATCAGCCGACGCGGGACCTCACGCTCAACTTCTCGGTCGAGAACCTCTTGAACCAGTACTACCGGCCCTACGCACTTCCCGCCGGCAGCACGACCGACACGCAAAACGACGTCAAATGGGCGAGCGCCGGCGCGGGGCTCGTGGTCAAGGGAGGCCTGAAGTACCACTTCGGCGGCATCTAGGGAGACGCCGACGACCCCAAGGGGGGACGCCGTATTGACCGCCAGAGCCACGCTGATGTCCGGCGTGGCTTCGGCGCGTTCCGATGAAACGTCCGGCCGGCATTCGCCGATCGGCAAGACTGAAACAAGACTGACAGGAGAAAGATCGAATGTTCATCGCTATGAATCGTTTCCAGGTGAAGCTCGGCTCTGAAGCTGCGTTCGAGACCGTCTGGCGCACCCGCGAATCCTATCTCGGCAGCATGGCCGGCTTCGTTGAATTCCATCTGCTCAAGGGGCCGGTGCTCGAAGACCACACGCTGTATTCTTCGCACACGGTCTGGGTCGACAAGGCGGCGTTCGAGGCCTGGACGCGATCGGACGAATTCCGCCGCGCCCATGCGCGGGCCGACAACAAGACCGGCGAAAGCCTCTATCTCGGGCATCCCAAGTTCGAGGGGTTCGAGGTCATCATGACCGAGCGCAAGACGAACGCGGCCGCCTAGATCGCGACGGATCACGAAAGGAAGCCGGACATGCTGAGCACCGATCTCGCCGATCTCAGGGCGCATATGGCCGACAATCCCGGTGCGGTGATCGAGGACGTTGCGCGTGAGCGCAAGGTCACGCCGCGCGCGGTGATCGAGGCGCTGCCGTCGTCGATGGTGCGCATCGGGGGCGGCGAGCATTTCGCCGCCGCCATGCAGGACATCGCCGCGTGGGGCGAGGTGACGCTCATCGTGCATACGGATGACGCGATCTTCGAGTTCACGGGCGCGGTCCCGGCGGGCGAGGTCGGCCGCGGCTATTTCAACCTGATGCAGCCGAAGGGATTGCACGGCCACCTCCGCCACGAGCGCTGCGCGGCCTTGGCCTTCGTCGAGCGTCCCTTCATGGGCAAGACCTCGGCCTTCGTTGCGTTCGTCAATGTCGATGGCGGCATCATGTTCAAGGTCTTCGTCGGCCGCGACGAGACCCGGGCGCTGCGGGCGGACCAGCTCGTGCGATTCCGGCAACTGGCGGACCGGGTCGCGGTGTAATTTCCTTCTGTCTGTCGGGAGATCAGGATGCAGGGCAATTTCGGGCTTCGGCATGTGATCCTAACAATCGCGCTGGCACTCGTGCCGGCCCCGGCCTTCGCGATCGACAAAGCGCTGTTGCCGCGCAATCTGTCGCCCTGGGGCATGTTCCTCGGCGCCGACATCATCGTGAAGACGGTGATGGTCGGGCTCGCCGTCGCCTCGCTGGTGACGTGGACGGTGTGGCTCGCCAAGAGCATCGAGCTGCGCCGCAAGAGCAAGCTCGCCGTGGAGCGGACGCGAGCGCTCGAAGGCAAGATGAAGCTGGCGGAGGCGGCGGAGCGGACCGGCGATGCGCATGATGCCGTCGCCCAGCTCATCCAGTCCTGCGCGAAGGAGGCGGAGCTCTCCGGCGGCATTGTCGATGACGGCCTCCAGGAGCGCGTCGCGCTCCGGCTGGAGCGGGTCGAGGCCGCGATGTCGCGCCAGATTGCGCGCGGCACCGGCGTGCTCGCGACCATCGGCGCTACCGCACCGTTCGTCGGCCTGTTCGGCACGGTCTGGGGCATCATGAATTCTTTTATCGGCATCTCCGAGAGCCACACCACGAGCCTTGCGGTGGTCGCGCCCGGCATCGCCGAGGCGCTGCTTGCGACCGCGCTCGGTCTCGTCGCCGCGATCCCGGCCGTGGTGATCTACAATCAGCTTGTCCGCGGCATCGCCAATTACCGGGCGTTGCTCGGCGACGCTTCGGCGCAGCTCATGCTGCTGGTCAGCCGCCAGCGTGACCACAGAGAGTTCCGCCTCTCGCGGGCAGCGGAGTAGGTCATGGCCGCGAAGCTCGGCGCAGGGTCGGCATTGCGGCGCGGATCGCGCGGCGACCCCGGCGATCTCGACGTCACCCATGAGATCAACGTCACGCCGTTCATCGACGTGATGCTGGTGCTGCTGATCATCTTCATGGTCGCCGCCCCGCTCGCCACCGTCGACATCGGCGTCGAGCTGCCCGCGACCGCAGCCGAGCCGCAGCCGCGACCGGACAAGCCGACCTTCGTGACGGTGAAGCCGGATCTCACGGTGGCCGTCGGCGAGGACACGATGGCACGCGACGGCCTCGCCGCTGCGCTCGCCGTCGCCACTCAAGGCCGCAAGGACGAGCGCATTTATCTGCGTGCCGACAAGGCCGTGAGCTACGGCGACCTGATGGAGGTCATGAACACCTTGCGCAATGCCGGCTATCTCAAGGTCGCGCTGGTCGGCCTCGACGGACGCAGCTGATGGCCGCGAACGCCTTTGCCCTGCACGAGCCGCTTGGCGAGCGTGAAACCGCGCGCTGGGGTGTATCGGGCGCGGTGATCGTGGCGTTGCATGTTGCCGCCGCGGTGTTGGCGATGAGCTGGCTCAGGTCGCAGCCGGAGCAGGGCGTCACCGTCCCGGCGATCATGGTCGATATGGCGCCGGTGACTTCGGCACCGCAGTCCACGCTAGAGGATGTCGCGCCCGGGCCGGTGATGCAGGAGGCCGACGCCTCGCCGCCGGAGCCCGTTAAGCAGCAGGCCGTCGAGGAGACCATCGCGCCGACGCCGCCGCAGGAAAAGCCTGAGGTCGTCGCGCCGCCGGAGCAGAAATTGGAGCCGCTACCTGCGAAGCCCGAGCCGGCGAAGATCGTGCCGGTCGAGAAACCTGCGCCGGCGAAGCCGAAGGTGGTTCGCCCGGAGGCCAAGAAGCCGTCGGAGGCGCCGCCCGCGCCGCGCACCAGCGCACCGCCACGCGCCGAGCGGGAGGCGCCGGCGGCGTCCGCGATGAGCGCGGGCGCGGTCGCATCGCTGGTTGCGACCTACAATCAGCGCGTCCGCGCGCATTTGATGCGCCTTCACTCCTATCCGTCCGGCGGAAACGGTCAGCGCGGCCTGGTCCGGGTGAGCTTCACGATCGGCCGCAACGGCCAGGTCACGTCCAGCCGCATCGCTTCGTCCGGCGTTGCCGCGTTCGATGCCAAGGCGACCTCGATGATTCACCAGGCCTCGCCATTCCCGCCGATCCCGGCGGAGATCAAGAACGGCTCGATGAGCTTTACTGTTCCGGTGGACTTTATCGTGCGGTAGCGCTCCGCTGTCATGCCCTGCGAAAGCAGGGCATCCAGTACGCCGAGGCCTCACGATTCAATCGCTGGTGTCTCGGCGTACTCGATCGCCCGGTCAAGCCGGGCGATGATCGTGTTGAGAGAGCGTCGTCTTACTTCGCCTTCAGGAAATCCGCGACCTCGAGCAGCATGAACTCGTCGTCGTCGGCCTTGTTGGGATCGCGGCTGGACGAGAACGGCAGATTGTTGTCGTTGCCGACGATGATGTGGGTGTCATCGACGCGATCGACGTTCTCGATGGTGAAGAACGGGAAGGTGTAGACGCCGTCATTGAGCGGCTTCCGCGCCTTCTTGTCGGGGTCCTGGATCTTCATCAGGTCGATATAGCCGATCTTGCGCACGGGCTTGCCGACATTGGCGTCGGTCAGCTCGATCTTGTAGACGCGCTTGAACTTGGCGATGTCGGGGAAGCAGTTCTCGCCGCGAGTGCCTTGCGGGCAGGCCTTGTCGGCGGTGCCTTCACCGTTGTCGCGCTCGATGATCAGGCCGCCGGTCGGGTCGATCATGTTGAAGTCGCCGATGGCGTTGCCGTTCTGCTCGAACACATACTGCCAGTAGCGGCCGGTGAATTTTTCGGCGGCGACGTCGAATTCGAGGATGCGGGAGGCTTCCTTGCCGTCGACCTTTTCCCAATCCTTCTTGTCGGCGTCCCACAGCGGGCCCTCGAGCAGGCCGTAGAGGAACTTGCCGTCCTTGGACGACGCAAAGCCCTCATAGCCCTTGGAGCGGCGGAGGTTGACGTTGGTGTAGGTCGCGCCCGGCGCGCCCGGCGTCGCCACGGCCCAGTTGTCCGGCGAGCGCACCGGCTTGCCATCGGCAACCGTCTCGAACACGCCGAGGATCTTGCCTGATTTATCGGCCTTCAGGATATAGGGGCCGAACTCGTCGCCGATCCAGAAGGTGTCGCCGATGATCTGGAAGCCCTCGGTGTCGAAGTCGGAGCCGGTGAGGTAGCGCTTCTGGGTGTCCTCATGCACGATGCGGAACGGCACCTTCTTGTCGGGATCGTGCAGGAAGATCGTTTCCTGGCGCTCGATCTTGCCGCTGGCCCAATCCATCTTGTAGCGGTTCAGGTACAGCATCGAATCCGGCGAGTTGGCGCGCGCGCCCATGCCGTTGTCGGTGATGACCCAGTAGCTGCCGTCGGGCATGTGCTTGATGCCGGAATGGCCCTGCAGCGGCTGGCCCTTGAACGGCAGCGACACGCCGGTCGCACGCTCATAGGACTTGCCCATCACGGTGCCGAGCGCGTCGACGCGCTTGCCGGTGGTGTATTTGCCGGAGGTCTTGAGATCGGCAGGCGCGTCGGCCGGCGCGTCGATGAAGGTCGCGGCCGGCATCACCACGTGGCCGGCGAGCTTCGCCGAGAATTCACCCTCGTTCTGTGCAAGCGCGGTGCTCGCGGTGAGAATGATCGTTGCGACGGAGGCAAGAAAAGTCGCGCGCATGTGCGTCTCCTGTTAGCGGACGACGCCTTATGCGGATCGCATGTTGCAGTTTTGTGAAACCGGGCGAAACGCCGCAGCCCTCTTCCCCTCTCCCCGCTTGCGGGGAGAGGGGGGACGAGAGAGCACGGTTACTCCTTCACCGCCCCGGTCAGCGAGGAGACGTAATAATCGACGAACAGCGAATAGAAGATCGCGACCGGCAGCGAGCCGAGCAGCGATCCTGCCATCAGCGCGCCCCACTGGTAGACGTCGCCGGTGACGAGCTCGGTCAGGATCGCGACCGGCACGGTCTTGTTGGCGCCGCTCTGGATGAAGGCGAGCGCGTAGATGAACTCGTTCCAGGACAGCGTGAAGGAGAAGATGCCGGCCGAGATCAGCCCGGGCACCGCCAGCGGCAGCGTGATCCGCCGCAGGATCTGCAGGCGCGTCGCGCCGTCGACCAGCGCGCATTCCTCGAGTTCGTAGGGGATCGACTTGAAATAGCCGATCAGGAGCCAGGTGCAGAACGGCACCAGGAAGGTCGGATAGACCAGGATCAGCGCCATCGGCGAGTCGAACAGGCCGAACTGCACCACGACGGTGGCGAGCGGGATGAACAGGATCGACGGCGGTACGAGATAGGCGAGATAGATGCCGAGGCCGACATAGGGACTGCCGCGGAAGCGCAGGCGCTCGATGGCGTAGGCCGCGAGCGTGCTGGCGATCAGCGACAGCGTGGTCGACCCGATCGCCACCAGCATCGTCGTCCATAGCCAGCGCGGATAGGCGGTGTCGAACAGCAGGTGCTTGATATGCGCCAGCGTCGGCGAGGTGATCCAGAACGGGTTGTGATCCTTGAAATTCAACAGCTCCGCGTTCGGCTTGAACGACGTGATCGCCATCCAGTAGAACGGAAACAGCAGGATCAGCACGAAGCAGCCGAGTGGTAGATAGATCATCATCAGCCGCCGCAGCCCGGAATCCCAGGCCATGGTATCGGGCGCCGCCTTCGCGTCGGCCACGGCAGGTTGCGCGACGGTATCAGTCATTGCTCTCTCCCTGCTGCCATTTGCGGCGCGCCAGGCCGAAATATGAGAACAGCGTCGCGAACACCAGGAACGGAATCATCGACACCGCGATCGCGGCACCTTCGCCGAGCTCGCCGCCGGCAATGCCGCGCTGGAAGGCCAGCGTCGCCAGCAGGTGGGTCGAGTTCACCGGACCGCCGCGGGTGATGGCGTAGACGAGCTGGAAGTCGGTGAAGGTGAAGATGATCGAGAAGGTCATGACGATGGCGAGGATCGGCATCATCATCGGGAAGGTGATGTAGCGGAAGCGCTGCCAGGCGCTGGCACCGTCGAGCATCGCGGCCTCGTAGAGCGAGGGCGAGATGGTCTGCAGGCCCGCCAGCAGCGAGATCGCCACAAAGGGAATGCCGCGCCAGATATTGGCCGCGATCAGCGAGAAGCGCGCCGGCCAGGGCGAGCCGAGGAAGTCGATATTGGTCGTCCGCCAGTGCAGCACGTCGACCAGCAGATAGGAGATGATCGAGAATTGCGGATCGTAGATCCACCAGAACGCGAGCGCCGAGAGCACGGTCGGCACAATCCAGGGCAGCAGCACGATGGCGCGGAGCACGCTCTTGAACGGAAAATGGTTGTTGAGCAGCAGCGCGAGCCAGAAGCCGAGCGCGAACTTTCCGAAGGTCGCGACCGCCGTATAGAACACGCTGTAGAACACCGCGCCCCACCAGAGGGGATCGGTGAGCAGATACTGGAAATTCTCAAGGCCCACGAAGACGCCACGTCGGCCGATCGTGGTGTCTGTGAAGGCGAGCCAGATGCCGAGGCCGAGCGGGTAGGTGAGGAAGACGGCGAGCAGCCCGATCGCAGGCGCGAGACACATCGCGATGAGGAATGGCTTGTAGTCGAACAACCGCACCAGCCAGGATTGCTGCCGGTGCGCCAGTACGGGGGAGGAGAGGGTGGTCACGGACATCGGGTCGTTGTCCTGTTCTAGGCTGTTACCACACCGTCATTGCGAGCGAAGCGACTTGTCCGCCGTAGTTCTGGCGAGGGCGGAAGCAATCCAGTCTGTCTCCGCAGTTGCAGTCTGGATTGCTTCGTCGCGTCGCTCCTCGCAATGACGGCCGCGTTGTCGTCGGCCGCTACCTCTGTCTGCGGAAGTACCGCTTGCAGCGCTGTTCCGCTTCCGCAGCCGCGGCCTCGGGCGTCGCCGCACCGGTCGCGACCGAGGCGAACATCTGCACCGTCACATAGTCCGCGCGAACAGCACCGGTGGCGGTCGAAATCGGACCCTTGTAGCCGGCGTAATACGTGCTGTTCATGGTGTCCCTGAAGATCGCGACCTTGGGATCGCCCTTCCACACCGCCGCATCGGCGTAAGCCGCAAGCGGTTGCGACCAGTAACCGCTGTTGGCGTTGAGCCACGGCTCGTACTGGTCCTTCTCCAGCATGAACTGCAGGAAGGCCTTCGCCGCGTTCGGATACTGGCTGTGCTTGAACACCATGGCGTTCAGCGTCAGTCCCGACATCGGAGAGATCGGTGCAAGGCCCTTCGGCAGCAGCTGATGTTCGGAATCCTCGGCGATCGCCGCGGTCGCCGGATCGTTCTTCAGCGAGAAATACAGCGAGACGCCGTTCGCCGTCAGCCCGATTTCCTGCGAGGAATAGGCGCGATTGTTGCTGACGTCGTTCCAGGACGGCGTACCGGCGATGAAGGTCGGGTAGAGCTCCTTCACGAAATTCAGCGCCGCGATGGTCTCCTTGCTGTTGATGGTGACATTGCCTTCCTCATCCAGTAGCGAGGCATTGTGCGACCACATCATCCAGTCCGCAAAGCCGTTGCCGTCGCCGACAGCGTTGCCCAGCGCAAAGCCCGCGGGCTTGCCGGCTTTCTGCAGCTTCTTGCAGAGGTCGAGGAGTCCGGCATGGTCCTCTGGCGCCTTGTCGAACCCGACGGATTTGAGGATGGACTTGCGATAGATCAGGGGACCGGCGGTGGCCCCGAACGGGAGCCCGATCCAGGTATCGCTCTTGGCCTTTTTGCCGTAGGCCTTCGCAAGGTTCTGCCAGCCGCCATACTTCTTGCCGAGATAGTCGGCGACGTCGGTCAGCTCGATCAGCTTGTCGACATAGATGTGCGGCGCGTCGGAGAAGCCGATGATGATGTCGGGGCCGGCGCCGGAATTCGAGGTCACCGCGGTCTGCTGGTTGATGTCCTCCCAGCCGACGAAGTCGACCTTGACCTCGACTCCGGTCTCCTTGGTGAATTTGGCCGCGTTGGCGCGGAACACGTCTTCGTCGGCCTGGACGAAGCGCACCGGCCGCAGCATGCGCAGGGTTGCGCCTTTCTCGATCGGTAGTTTCGGTGCGGGGACGTCCGCGGCCTTGATTGCGGATTGAGCGTGCGCCGCAACACCGGTTGCCGCGAGCGCGGTAGCGGACAGGCCCAGAGCCAAGGCATCACGACGCGTGATGTCGTTCCTCATCAGTTCCTCCCTATGATGTCTCCCTTCCCGGCGTTGATCGCCGGTGAAGGGCCGTTCCGATTCCAGACGCGCTTGGCGTCGGCCGCCTAGCTGTTCGGGCCGCGATCCATGCTGACGGGCTGCCAGCGGCGGAGCGCGGTGTTCTGCAGCACCGACGGATTGACGCAGCTTACCGGCCACATGCCCTGAAGCACCAGTGACAATTCGTAGCCCACGCGGCGCTTGCGCGCCTCGTCGAACCGTGCCGAGGCCGAGGCGACATGGGCGGTCAGCGTCACGTTCTCCATGCTGAGGATGGGATTGTTGTGCGAGGGCGGCTCCTTCTCTAGCACGTCGAGGGCGGCGTGCGCGATCCAGCCCTCCTGGAGCGCCTTGATCAGGCTTTCCTCATCCACGGTGGCGCCGCGGCCGGTATTGATGAAGACCGATCCTTTCTTCATCTGCCGGAAGTGCTTCTCGGTGAGCATGTGATGCACCTCGGGCCGCGCGGGTGCGTGCATCGAGACGAAGTCGGATTGCGACAGCACCTCGTTCAGCGTCGCCGGGATCACGCCATGGTCGTACATCAGCGTTTCCTGGATGAAGGGGTCGTAGGCCATCATGCGCAGGCCGAACGGGGCGGCGCGCTTCGCAACTGCACGCGCGACGCGGCCGAACGAGATGAAGCCGAGCGTCTGGCCCATCAGCCGCGGGATCTTCAGCAGCGCTGGCCGGCCTTCGGCCCAGCGCCCGTCGCGCACCATCCTGTCCTGCTCGACCAGGCGGCGGAAGCCGGCGAGCAGCAACATCATGGCGTGGTCGGCGACCTCCTCGATGAAGGTGTCGGGAATATTGGTGACGGGAATGCCGCGGGCGGTCGCGGCCTTCACATCGACGCTGTCGACGCCGACCGAGCCGAGCGTGATCACCTTGCAGCTCTCGAGTGCGTCGATGATCGACTTGGTGATGGGGATGCCCTTGGCGTAGATGGCATCGGCGGTTTTCGCGGCGGCGATGAACTCGGCCTCGTTGGCGGGGGCTTCGACGATCTCGGCATCGATCGGATCGAGCGCCTCGCGCTCGAACGAATAGTCGCTGCCTGCGACCGTGAAGCTCGCGCCCTTCGGCGTCACCACCCTGTATTTCGGCATTTCCTGCTCCCGATTTGGTCTGTCGGTTCTTGTTGTGACCCGGCCTTCGCGGCGGGCCTTTGCGTCTTTTACGCGAAATCGGAGCGGTCGCGTACAATCGTTGGTTGCCGCTGCGGCGATTTATTCGACTGTTTCGGCCTTCCGTCCGGGCTTCTACGGAGCCGCCCGTAACAGGTTGATAAGAGGTCACACACTAAAAGTTGAATCAAATTTATCGATTCCCTTGCGTGCCCGTATCCCATTATTGCCGGAGCTGTCCCGTGAAGTTGAGCAATCTGAAGATCGCCCCGAAGCTCGGTATCCTCGTCGGCGTCACCCTGTTCGGCCTTTGCGTCTCCGGTGTTCTCGCCGGCTATCTGATGAAGCGCGAGATGGTGAATGCGCGCATCGATCAGGCCAAATCGATCGTCGACCTGGGTCGCAACTACGCTGCGGCGCTGAAGAAACGCGTCGATGCCGGCGAGCTGACGAAGGATGCGGCTACGGCCGACCTTCGCCGCTACGGCAACGCGATGACCTATGACAACGGCTCGGGCTATCTGTTCGGCACGTCCTATGACGGCATCACCCAGCTCGCGCCCGATCCGAAGCAGATCGGTACCAACCGCATGGACGTCGTGACCAACGGCCGCAAGCTGTCCGTCGAGCTGATGAACGGTGTCAAGGCCAACGGCTCGATCCTGCTCTATTATGAATATGTGAAGCCCGGCCAGGAAACGCCGATCCGCAAGATCGGCTATGCGGTCGCGGTCCCCGGCTTCGACATGTATCTCGGCACCGGCGCCTATCTCGACGACATCGACGCCAAGATGGGCCCGGTCTACTGGCTGCTCGGCCTCGCCATGCTCGGCATCGTCATTGTCGCCGGCAGCGTCGCTTGGCTGCTCGGCCGCAGCATCAGCCGTCCGCTGGCGCTGCTCGGCACCCGTATGAAGGATCTCGCCGACGGCAAGCTCGAGGGCGACATCCCCGGCGTCGGCCGCGGCGACGAGGTCGGCGCGATGGCCTCGACCGTCCAGATCTTCAAGGACAACGCGGTCCGCATCCGCGACCTCGAGAAGACCGAGGCCGACGCCAAGGAGCGTGCCGCGGCGGAACGTCGCAGCGCGATGGAGGGCATCGCCAGCGATTTCGAACGCAGCGTCAACGGCATCGTCCGCTCGGTCTCCTCGGCTGCTGCCGGCATGCAGAGCACGGCGCAGTCGATGACTGCGACGGCCAGCGACGCCTCGTCGCGTGCGGCGACGGTCGGCGCCGCCTCGCAAAAAGCCTCCGGTAATGTCGGCACGGTCGCCGCAGCCGCCGAAGAATTGTCGAGCTCGGTTGCGGAAATCTCCCGCCAGGTCACGCGGTCGACCGAAGTCGCGAGCCGGGCCGTCAGCGATGCCGAGCGCACCAACGCCACCGTGCAGGTGCTCTCGACCGGTGCCGAGAAGATCGGCGAGGTCGTCAAGCTGATCCACTCGATTGCGGCGCAGACCAACCTGCTCGCGCTCAACGCCACCATCGAAGCGGCGCGCGCCGGCGAGTCCGGCCGCGGCTTCGCGGTGGTGGCCTCCGAGGTCAAGGCGCTGGCGAACCAGACCGCGAAGGCGACCGAGGAAATCTCCGCGCAAGTGGCGGCGATGCAGACCTCGACCAGCGACGCGGTCACCGCGATCTCCGGCATCACCCAGACCATCGCCGAGATGAGCGAGATCACCGCCGGCATCTCGGCCTCGATCGAGCAGCAGGGCGAAGCCACCCGCGAGATCGCCCGCAACATCCAGTCAGTCGCGGCCGGCTCGAACGAGATCAACGCCAATATCGGCAGTGTCACCTCGGCCGCGGAAGCGACCGGCACTGCCGCCACCGACGTGCTCACCAACGCCCGCGAGCTGGACAGCCAGTCCGGCGCGCTGCGCAGCGCCGTCGACGGCTTCCTCGCCAAGGTGCGCGCGGCGTAAAGCCGAACGCAGGGAATTCGTAGGGTGGGCAAAGGCGCGCAAGCGCCGTGCCCACCTTTTCTTTTTTTGAGCCCGTGGTGATGGATGGTGGGCACGCTTCGCTTGGCCCACCCTACCGGTCTCGTGCCCCGGGCGCGGCGCAGCACGCAGTGGTGCGCTGCTGAACCGGGGCCCATGCTGGCCGCACGCTGGGTCCCGGCTCTGCACAGCAGCGTTTCACGCTGCAGCGCGCCCGGGACACGAGACTCTACTGCTTCTCGATCTTCGCGTTCGTGATCAGCTTTTCCCACAGCACCAGCTGCTCGTTCACGAACGTGCCGAGCTGCTCCGGTGTGCCGGAGAATGCGTCCATGCCGAGCGTGGCGAGCTGGGCCTTGATCTCCGGCTTCTCGACGATCTTCCTGATCTCGGCGTTAAGTCTGGTCACGATCTCCTTGGGCATGCCGGCGGGGCCGAAATAGCCTTGCCACGACGAGATGTCGAAATCCGGCACGCCGGCCTCCTGCATCGAGGGCAGGTTCGGCACCAGCGGCGAGCGGTCCTTGGTGGTCACGGCGAGCGCGCGCAGTGCGTTGCCGTTGACGTGGGGCAGGCCGGTCAGGATGTCGACGAACATCATCGAGACGCGGCCACCCATGACGTCGTTCAGCGCCGGCGGCGAGCTCTTGTAGGGCACGTGCAGGAGGTCGAGCCCGGCATTGTGCGCAAAGGTCGCACCCGACACGATCGCCGAGGACGAGCCCGACGCGTAGCTCAGCTTGCCCGGATTGGCCTTGCCGTAGGCGACGAGCTCGCCGACGGTCTTGGCCGGCACCTCCGGGTGAATCACCAGCATGAAGGGCAGGTCGCCGGTCCGTGCGATCGGGGTGAAGTCCTTGACGGGGTCGTAGGTCAGGCTCTTGAGCAGGTAGGGATTGGCCGAATGCGTGGTGTTGGTCGTCACCAGCAGCGTGTAGCCGTCGGGGGCGGCGCGCGCGACATAGGTCGCGGCGATCATGCCGTTGGCGCCCGCCTTGTTCTCGATCACGATGCCGACGCCGAGCGCCTGCGACAAATGCTGCGAGATCAGCCGCGTCGTGGTGTCGGTGCCGCTGCCGGCCGCGAACGGCAGCACCAGCGTGATGTTGCGGCTCGGATAATTGTCGGCCTGCGCGGCGGATGCGGCGGCGAGACAAAGTGCGGCTGCGCCGGCAGCGCGCAGAGCGCGGATCAGTGATGACAGCATGTCTGGACGTTCCCTCTTTTTCGTTGGCGGGGAACCTAGCTTCTCTTCGCAAAAATCGGAAGACGGGAGTTTGCCGCCCACCGCGCGGAATTATTTCACCGCAGAACCCTGGCGCGACGCGAACACGACGCCGGCGAGCACGAGCGCGTAGCCGATCAAATGGAACGGCTGGAGTTTTTCGCCGAGCAGGACGATCGCCATCGCCGAGCCGAACACCGGGACCAGATGGAAGAACGGCGCTGCGCGGTTCGGGCCGATCAGCGCCACGCCGCGGTTGAAGAAGAGATAGGCCAGCGTCGATGGAAAGATCAGGATGTAACCCAGCGTCGCCAGCGTCACCCCGTCGAGTTGCAGGACACGGCCGCTTAGGGCTTCCCAGATCGCGGCGGGCAGCAGCATCGTCGCGCCGCAGCAGGTGGTGAAGGAGAGAAAGGAGAGCTGGTGGATCTTCGGCCGCCGCGGGATGAAGGCGGAGTAGAGCCCGAACGCCACGAGCGAAGAGGCGAACATGATGTCGCCCCTGTTGAAGCTGATGCTGGCGAGCGCGGCGAGATCGCCGCGCAGGATGATGATCAGCACGCCGAGAAGCGAGATCGCGATGCCGGCGAGCTGCGCACCCGTCAGCCGCACCCCGAACAGCACCAGCGACCACAGCGCCACGAACAGCGGTCCGGCCGACTGGATCAGCAGCGCGTTCAGCGCCTCCGTGTATTGCATCGCCCAGTACGAGATCGCGTTGTTGAAGGCAAAGCCGACCAGCGACAGGAACAGCATCAGCGGCAGGCTCTTGCGCAAATTCGGCCAGTCGCGCTTCAGATGCGGCCAGGCGAACGGCAACAGGATCAGGAATACGCCGAACCAGCGGATCGTGGTCACCGTCAGCGGCGGCACATGCGCACCGACATGGCGCGCGAGCACGATGTTGCCGGCCCAGAACAACGAGCTCAGGCTGAGCAGCAGGTAAGGCTGGTTGTTGAGCCAACTGGCCGGATTCGAGGCCTTTGGCGCGGGCGAAGCGATCGTCATTGGCGTTGGATGCGACCTTGCGCCGGATTCTTGTTGTGACACAAGTCTCGCGGCCGCAAGGCTACAATGCAGGCATGGCTTGAGGAGGTGTCATTGGCGGTTAATATGTTGAACATCGAGGGCCTGGAGCGGCTCGATGCAAATGCGCCCGTGGTGATGCTGAACCTGATGCGCTTTCACGCGCACTCGCGCGATGGCGACGGTTCGGGCTGGGACGCCTATCTTCGTTACAGTGCGATCACGGTACCCATGATCAGGGCACGCGGCGGCACGCTGCTCTGGACCGGCGAAGCGAAGGCGCTCGCGCTCGGCCCGCAGGATGGCAACGACTGGGATTTCGTCGCGCTGGTCTATTACCCGACGGTTGCGGCTTTCATCGACATGATGACGTCCGAGGCTTACGAGACGCAGGCCGACCCGCATCGCGTCAACGGCTGCGCCGAGCACGTGATCATCGCGACGCGCGAGGCCTACAGCAAGTTCGGGACGAAGTAGTTGCCGTCTGTCGAGCGCACGCTCTTCCCCTCTCCCCTTGTGGGAGAGGGTGGCTCGCCGCGTAGCGGCGAGACGGGTGAGGGGTCTCTTTCCGCGAGCCCGCCTCTCGATTTGAGTCTGCGGAAGCAACCCCTCATCCGGCGCTTCGCGCCACCTTCTCCCACAAGGGGAGAAATCGACCTCCATAGCGCTCTATTGGAGCCCATGAACCTTACCTTAAGCAATTGTATTTGCTTAGGTAATATCCATTTTGCTACAATGCGCCCCATGCCTCTCCATCCCCATGCCGGGGACATTTTGAGGGACACTGAGGGAAGCAATGGCACGCCGCACTCGTTCTGCATTTCTGGAAAATCGTACTGCGCGTTTGAAGCTCGCATCTCGCAAGAAGCCATACACTGCGCTCATTGCGCCAGGCATATTTCTCGCCTATCGCCGCAACGCTGGCCCGGGCACGTGGTCGGTGAAGTGCAACGGTTGGCTGAAGCGGTTCGGGCTTGCCGACGACCACGAAGAAGCCAATGGCGAAAGCGTGATGACGTATTGGCAGGCGCTGGAGAAAGCCAAGACACTGGCACGTGCTGGTGAGACCAACACCGAGCAGCCTCTCAGCGTAGCCGAAGCCATCGATGCATATGAGACCGATCTCGAATCACGCGGCGGACGCAAGTATAACGCCACCCAACTGCGGCTGCATCTGAACGACGCTATCAAGAACAAGGCGGTGCCCCTGCTGACGGAGCGCGAACTGCGAGACTGGCGGGCTGGTCTGGTAAAGCAAGGACTGAAGCCGTCCTCTGCCGATCGTATCGGGCGCTCGCTGAAGGCGGCGTTGGCTTTGGCTGCCCGCAATGACAAGTGGATTGCGAACGCCGCCGCTTGGAAAGACGGCCTCAAAAAGCTACCCGACAGCGATGTCGCGCGTAACGTCATCCTGCCCGATCGCACGGTCGCATCATTGGTCAGCGGTTCATATGATGAGGATCGCAACCTCGGTCTACTGATTGCCGTATTGGCTGAGACCGGCGCGCGCGAAAGCCAAGTCCTCAGGCTGACTCCGGACGACTTGCAAGACAGCAATCCAACGACACCGCGTCTGTTCATGCCTACCAGCAAGAAGGGTAAGAGCCGGAAAGTGGAACATCGGCCGCTGGCAATCTCCAAGCGTTTGGCTACCGCACTTCGGCAACAGGCTTCTGATCGTGACGCGCATGCGCCCCTGTTTGACAAGATGTGGAATTTGGCCGCACGCTTCCATCCGATCGTCGAACGTCTCGGACTTGGTCCAGAGGTGACGCCTTATGCGCTGCGCCATTCATCCATTGTTCGACAATTGCGCAACAACGTGCCTGTGCGGATCGTCGCCGCACATCACGACACTTCAGTCGCAATGATTGAACGGAATTACAGCCGGTATATCATCGGCGATCCTAGCGATGCACTCACGCGGGCATCGTTGATTGAGCTTGTGGAACCTCCTTCTTCTGCTCCCGTTGTCGCAATTTCGCGGCAAGCAGCGTAATGTTCAAAGAACTCACCGATGAGCAATGGACGGCCATCCGCGCGGCGTGCGCCGATCCGTCCGATGAAGTCAACTGGCTAAGGCTGCGGCAAAGAATTGACGAGGCCGGCAGGCGATACGCCGATGCCCCGGGCGCTATTGCATCAGCCGGTTTCGGGCCACCATTTGAGGCGAGGCAAGAGATCGGCAACGCCCTAGACCTAATCCACAAGCTCCAAGAACAGCTGGCGAGACTTCCGCCATCAGTTCAAGAAATTCTACCTGACCCCGGGCTGCATGGCACGGAGGAAAGCTTGCAGGTTGCGCTGGTGCTCAATGAAAACCTTGTTGCGATTATGCCGTCGGGCAACTGGAATCAATTCCGCAACCAGCTAACTAGCGCTCTCATCCGTATATGGGATGAAGAAGTAGGCGACCTCGCATTCTCGAAAACCCGAGTAGAGAACAGGCCGTACGGTCCATTGATCGATTTTCTAAATCATACCGTGCTGGCGGTCACGGGGAAAGCTCCGGGGCCATCCGGAGCCGCCCAATCTATTGAGGCATATAGGAAATTTGGGTACGTGCCGCTTTTGAACCAGAAAACTGGCCCCTGAAATACGAATACCAGGGCCTTCGATAGACGTGACCTACTGCTCTCCATAGCAACGCATGGAGAGCGACATTGTCCAAGAAAGCGGAGAGCAACAACGGCCTCGGCCAGTCGAAGATCACTCTTGCCGATGTGAGCGGCCGCGAACCGCGCGCCGCCTTCACGATCAAGGAATTCTGCGAGGCGCATCGTCTCTCGGAAGCGATGTACTACAAAATTCGCGCCGCCGGCCTCGGTCCGCGCGAGATGCGCGCCATGCGCAAGATCACGATCAGCATCGAAGCCGCCAAAGACTGGCGTCGCGAGCGCGAGAAGTAGTCGCGAGGCCATCATGGACAAAACCGGATGGCGCGTTGACTTGATCCGCGCGAAGAACGACCTCCCCAAGCCGCTGTTCGCCAATGCAGTGCTCGCGCTGCGCGGCGCACAATACTGGCAAGGTGCACTGGCGTTCGACGTATTCGCGCATCAGACGATGCTGATGGACGTGCCGCCGTGGCAGCCGTTCATCGATGCTGCGAATTTCCAACCGCGCCCGTGGACCGAGCAGGACGATCTAGCAGCCACGCATTGGTTGCAGACCGTGGAGGCCATCGCCGTGTCGCCGGCTGTGACTGCACAAGCCGTCGAACTGGTGGCCCGTGATCGCAGCTTCCATCCGGTGCAGGACTATCTCGACAACCTCGAACATGACGGCACGTTTCGGCTCGATAGGATGCTCTCGACCTATTTCGGTTCGGAGCAGACTGAGTACACGAAGCTGGTCGGTCGCAACATGATGATCAGTGCGGTTGCGCGGATCTACGATCCCGGCTGCAAAGTCGATACAGTGACGATCTTGGAGAGCGAACAGGGCCTGAAGAAATCCACGGCCATCAAGGAATTGTTCGATCCGTGGTTCACGGACGACATCAGCGAACTTGGCAGCAAGGATGCCGCGATGCAGGTGGGCGGCGTCTGGTGCGTCGAGCTTGGCGAACTCGATGCTATGAGCAAGCCTGAGGTCTCCAAAGTCAAAGCATTTATCTCACGTCGGGTTGACCGCTTTCGCCCGTCTTACGGTCGGCGTGTGGTCGAGCGCCCGCGCAGCTGCATCTTCATTGGATCGACCAACGAGAGCGGCTATCTCAAGGACGCGACCGGCGCGCGCCGGTTCTTGCCCGCTAAGGTGATCAGGATTGATGTCGAGGCCTTGCAGCGCGATCGGGATCTGCTGTGGGCGGAGGCTCGCATTCTCTATGAAGAGGGTGTGCCGTGGTGGTTCACGAACGAGACCAAGAGCGGGATCGTTGCTGCCGCCATTGCTAAGGACGAGCAGGAAGCCCGTTATCAGGCCGATCCGTGGGAGCGGTTGATTGCCGATTATCTCGACAGCCGGCTGCATCAGCCGTCCAGCAATCCGGCCTACCGGATCACCATCGAACTTGTGTTCCGAAACGCTATCGAACTCGACGAAGCGAAGTGGGACCAGGCGGCCATGAACCGGGTCGCCCGGTGCCTGAAGCGGCTGGGTTGGGAGCGCAAGCAAGTCAGCATCAAGGTCATGGTGCAGGGCAAGGAGGAGACTAAGCGCCTGTGGATGTACGCGCGACCACCTACTGATGAAGAAGCCAAGCAGGATGCCCGCCAAGCGGAGATCGAGGCGGCGAAGAAGGTCGCGGAGACCGAGCCGGACAGCAACGTCACCACTCTCAAGCGCGCTGCACCAGGAGCCAGCGACGCAGTGGTGATCAAGGAAACCGCTATGCCACAGGCGCAATCACCACTGAACCAGTAACACCAGTCGGTTTCCTAGAAACAGGTAGGAGGTTGAAACGCCATAGGAGTTTAGAGCGAGAGGGGAGAAGCCGGTGCAAGGTGGTGCAGTGGTGCATTGGCTGCGCTGGCAGCCCCTGTCGGGGAGTTGGAACGCATCGAGGTAGGGCGCTTGACTGAGCAAGCCCTGTCACATCTGTCATCTGTCATGGGTTAAGAGAATGAAACTGATCGACGACGAATACCACGCGGTACGCAACCTACTCCTGCCGGAGCTGCGCTCCAGCTTTCGCAGAACAGGGCATTTGCACCATCCTTTAGTGATCTGCCTCTGTCTGAATTCCGATCAAGTCGTCTGGTACAACGAGACCTATCAGCAAAAGCGTGATTGGCTGGAGACCGCCCGTGGAACGCGGGACTGGCGCACCTTCATCTACACCCATGAGCGTCCTTACCGGCTCGAAGCATTTCTGGCGGTCTATCGGGAGTTGGATGATCACCAGTATTGGGCGCTGCTTGCAGACGTCTGGACGGACAGTGGCAATATCTGGCAGTCGCGGCCCATCTGGAAATCGCTCTGGAACAGTGAGCGTGCAATGAAGCCCGCCGCGATGGACGAGATCGAATGGCAGCAATTCGATGCTCTGCCGGACGTCATCACCGTCTATCGGGGTCAGCCGAAGAGAAATGCGCGTGGAATGTCGTGGTCTCTGGTCCGCGAGACTGCGGAATGGTTTGCCGGCAAGTGGCGATACTGCGGTGAGGGGTGGTTGCTCACCGCGACTGTCAAGAAGCGCGACGTGCATGCGTTTAAGAATGATCGCAACGAGCAGGAGATCGTTGCTGACCGGTTCAAGGTCGTATCGAGGGAGTGTCTGGACCGGGACCATCTTGAGGCGGTGCTGATGGCGGGGAAGCACAAAAAGGCGGTGAAGGCGTTCGTTTGAATGCCGCAGGGCGCTCCGCTGCCGGCAATTCCGCGCGGGTCCTTCCCGGCCGGTGGCCTCGGGCGGGTAGCGCCCCCGCGCCCGGCATGGCTAGGGCGTGAAATCACCAAGACCAACAACAACGCATTATCGGAGACATCAATGACAGTGACGGAACAAGCAGATGGGCTTTGACATCGTGAACAGTGCCAGCAACGACCAGTTTCCCGTGGGAAAATATTGGTGGGTCACGCTTGCAGATTACTCCCGCTACATTGCGCCAAGCGTTACGGCGGCATGCCGCTATTGGTACACAAACAACGGGGACGGACTGAACGCCGATCAGGCGCACAAGCTTGGTGCCGAACTGCAACGGTCTGTGGATGACGGCCGCATCGATGACTATGCGCGACAGCTCTTTGGCGTGCTCTGCAAGGAACGCTCGGTGCCGGATTTCGTGCAATTCGATCAGAGCGACTTTCCTCCCCGCGAGCTCCCGAAGCACGAACACGAACGCCGGTTCGTCAATGAACTCGTCAGCGAAGTGCAGCGGTTCATTGAATTCCTGTTTGCCTGTGACGGGTTCGAGATCCTGTAGCTTTTATCAAATGGAGTGAACATCAATGAAATTGATCTCGGCATTCGGCGCCGCCGACATGCTGGAGCTTGATCGCCAAACCGTCCGTCGTGCGTTGCGACAGGTAGCGCCTGATGGATACCAGAAGAAGCAGCCACGTTGGCGGATGAAGTCGATTATCGACGCCGTCGATCGGCATCTCGGTCGCAACGGCGCGTCCCGGGCCGCCGATCAAAGCCGCTTGGATGTTGCTTTCAGCGAATTTGACGAAGGCTGCGCAGCCCTTCTCTCGATCACTGATCTGAAGATTCGTCGGCTGGCGGCTCGTCGGCTTATGGGCCTCTTGGTCGAACTGGACAGCGCTATGCGTTCCGACGCTCGCGCGAGCCGCGAAGACGATCTTCGTGCCGCCCTTCGCTGTGACCAGCACCTCCGGGTCGCGATGCGCTGCTTCGAGCGCCCGTGTGAATGGACGCAGGATGAGTGCTGGCAGATTCTCGACACCATTGTCGGCGGCCCTGCGCGTTCGATTGGAGGCGCCTGACCATGGATGTCGGTACGCGAGAATCGGGCGACGTCGCTGACGATGAGGATGTTGTCACTTCGTTGAAGCAGACGATCGAAGAACTGCGGGCGCGCGTAGCGGAACTCGAACAGCCGCCGCCGCAGTGGACGCCCTTGAAGCGGGCGGCATCGATCTGTGGCTTGAACTACGAGACCGTCCGGGTGTGGGCAGAGCGCGGGTTGATCGATGCCCACCGCGAGGGCGGGCGTTGGATGATATGCCTGAGGAGCCTGAGGGCGCGCCAGGTGCGGCTCTTCGGCGAGGCTCAAGGATAGAGGTTTTGCTCCAAGAGGAGCGCAAGCCGCCCTTGCCGGAGGTCAAGGCACGAGCGGAATAGAGGATGCAGTTACCGAGCATGTTGCTATGCGCTGAAATCGATGCCTCGCAGCACGATGCCCGGCGGCGTGCCTTCGAACTCTGTCGCGCGATATTTGCTGGCCGCTTGCGCTTCGATGCGATCCCTTAGGCGGGTGAACTGGGCTTCCCGCTGCTCGGGCCTGACTTGCTGGCCGCGCTCGAGATAATCCATCGCGGAGGTGGAGATTGCGCAAGGAACCTCCCTGCCACCGTCATGCATCGAGAACCGAACGATCATCCGGTCGTATTCGTGGCTGATAAAGTGGCCGCTGGTCAACGTCATGGCTTGCTCCGCTACGTGATGGCTATCCGGCCGATCGTGCCTCCAATCATCGCCCGCGGCGGGCCGCCCGCCCTCGCGGTTGCGCCGAGCATGGCATGTGCAGCGAAATGCAGGCGGTCATCGTTCGCCTCAGCCGTCCCCCGACAGCCGGGCGAAATCGTCGAATAGTGCTGCCACCAGCGCGCGATGGCGCGTATCCTCGGCAGGCAGACTTGCAGCATAGAGGTTGAGCAGATGGCGCGCCTTCACCGCCGCCTCCAGCCAAGACGCGGCGGGCACCGTCAACATGCGATTTTCGAGATCGGCCTCGCGCTCGCGCAACTCGCGGACATGGCTTTCGACCTCGGCCAGCGCGCGGCGGAGGTCGGTGGCCTTCTGCGCCGCCATGCCGCGATGCTTGTCGAGATCGACCGTGTGGTCAGGCATTGGCGTCGCTCGCGTCCGCGGCTTGCGCGTTCGCAAGATCGACCGAGCCGATCGACAACATCTCCGTGACGCCGCACGCACCTTCGGCGGGCACGGTGATCATCGTGGCAACGCGGCGATGGGCCGAGAAGGTCAGGCCCTCGATCGTCTCCTCGTCCGTGACGACCTCGTAGGCGCCGGCCGGCAACAGGCGCTCGATGCCGCGGATGCGGAACGGACGCTTAAAGTGGACGGTTTCTCGCCGCGAGCGGATGGTCATGCACGCCTGCCTTTCGCAAGTGAAGCCCCAACCGATGCTGGCGGTCGCGACCATGCGCCCTTCGCGCCGCAATAGCCAGTACTATCGGGCCCCGCCGGCAAACGAAGATGTCACACCGGAGCCATCGCCGGCATTTACCGCTCGCTATTGGCTCGGCACGGGCTTAGGCTCGCTGCCATCACCGCACATCTCAACGGCTTCGACCGGTGACTGAGGGTCATGTGTGCTCCCGCCGAAGGCCCCGCAGGAGCATTCGATGTCGCGTGTTCGCATCTCCGAATGGATCGTGCCGCCGGTGATCGTTCCGTTGTTTTTACTGCTTCTCGTGTGCGGAGCCGCCATCCTCAATGGCTAGAGGATCCCGGGTGCCGTATCTGGTCAGTGGGACCAACGAATACGGGAGCTCCAATCTCGGCCGCGGCAGTGCGACAGTCGCGCTGCGGCTCGCACGGAAGCTGCTGCGCGAAGGTTACATGGACGTCAGGGTCTGCCCCCCGCGCGGACGGGTGCTGGAGTCGACTGAGCTCGACGAACTCAAACCACCAAAGGAGAGCGACATGGCGAAGGGCCAGCAACGTGGTAATCGCGAAGCCAAGAAGCCGAAGAAGGAAAAGGCCAAGGTGATCGCGGCGGCGCCGAGCCGCAAGGAAGCCGTTTGGCAGCCGGATTTCGGGCCCGCAAAGAAGAAGTAGCAGGGACCTGACACCGGGCAATGGAGTGTAGTGGTCCTAGCCCCCTTTCGGAACATGGCCCGGCAAACCCTCTCGAGGAGGAATTAAATAGAAAGGACGTTCAGCATGACAATGGCTAGAACAGGTACATGGAAGGCCGCGCTTTTCCTTGCATCAGTGTTCGGTGCAGCACCGGCGGCTTTCGCGGCGGAGCCGAACTGCCGTTCAATCGAAAGCACCAGCGCGCGCCTCTCCTGTTACGACGCAGCCTTTCCTCCAAAAGCGAGGAAGCCCTCCGGGACCAGTGCCGACTCATCGTCGGTCGAAAAGGACCCTTTCCTTGCGGAAGAAGCCCGCACCTCAGCGAAGCTAAAAAATATTTGCCGTGGTTGCTGAGTTTCATGGCTGCCGATCGGGGGCGACGAGTGATCTAGCGAGCTGCGAAACCCGGGGCCAGTTGCAACGGGATGCCCCCCTGGCATCCACCGCACTGGGAACAGTCATTGCCGAACGGTGGCAAGGCCGCTTGGCGGCGGCGAACGCTCTCGGCTTTACCGTGTCGCTCTCGCCGTCGCCCGCGCCGATGCGTGGTACAGTCACCCCACTTGACTTAACCCAAGTTATTGGAGATGCGCTCCCACGCAAGCAGACTGGGGCGGCCATGAATGAGCTTCTAAGCCGCGCCATGCGCGCTATCGCTGACAGCCAATCCCTCCAAGACGAGCGCCAGCTGCTGACTGGCGAACAACGGCTCAATCGATCGGAACTCCGGCGCGCTGTTTTTGAAAGCGCAATGGCGCGCGTCGAGATCAGGGCTCGTCGAGATGACGCGGCGGCCAAGATGAGTTAGATCGGCTTCAAAGCGACAGCAGTAATCGCGCCCAGCTTGAAGCGAGAGCAGTCAGCCAGCCAGTGACGTCAGGCTGCTCGCAGATAGTTCCTGCCAGGATCGAAACAAAGCGCTCGCTATTGGGCATATAAAGGCGCACTGTCTCACTACCACCGAGCGGCCCTCAGCATCTATCGGTGGCGTGAACGCAAAATGCGCTCCCGCTCAACCCCAAGCGGAGCGTCAAACATGCCGGCCCAACGGTCCCCAGGACAATCCTTGCCATTCGAATACTGCCTCGCGCAGGAGGCGATCAACCTCCGTCTACAGGCGAAGGGGATGCCCGCTGGTGTCCGCCGCACGGAGCTTCTGCGAAAAGCTCGGCAGATCGATGTTGCCGGAGAGATCAACAAGTGGTTGACCTCGCCGGGACTACAGCCGCCAACTTGAATTTGGACCTCGTTCCGGTCCGACGTGATGAACTTCAGCACGCCACGTGGAGACCAACCTTTATCGGGATTTTACTCTCACCCTCCCAGGCTGGTAAGCCGCCGCCTGCGCTTTATTTAAGCGGGCGGCGTTTTTGCGTGAGATGGGAAGCCGTTGCACGCGGCGTCCAGCTGCTGATCTCGATTCCTTTTGGCTTTCTAGGAACGCCGCTGGGAGAATAGCTTTAAGCATAATCACCTTTTCGGATCCCCAGGCTACTATCGGTGACTGAGAGCTGGTTCCTCCCGCCTGCAAGCCGTGGGATGCACATGTGCAAAAAGTGCGACCAGATAAACAACGAGATTGAACAGTTCCGCAGGTTGATAGCACCGGGAATGGACGCGCTTAGCTTGTCGATGATCCGATGCGCAATCGAATTGCTAGAAGATGATAAGGCCGCCTTTAAGTGCCGCGGAGCGCGCGCAACTAGGTGCGCCCTCCGTTCGCAATCTTAGTCGATGTCGCCTCTTGGCCCATCCCGGACGTTCGCAGCGTTTCGTCGGCGGTCTGCCTCCGGCTGAACAGCGGACATTGCGGTTGTTGTATTTTGTTGGAAAACGTCCCGTGCAACCCGGCCCTTCCTTCGCGTAACGTGATCGCGAAAGGACAGGCAACAACAAATGGGCATTTTCAAACCTACTCCCGAGAAGACCATCCAGCGCGATATCGACGCCGCAACGGCCAACCGTGACCGGCTCTCGGCAAAGCTGGCTGAATGCGAACAAGCAATGGCGCAACATGCGACCGCGGCCAAGGAAAGCGCTCTGAGCGGCGACGATGCGGGTCTTGATGCTGCAGAGGCTTCGCTCCGCACCTCTCAGGATCGCGCCGCTACCCTCAAGACCGCATTGGCCGAGATGATCCAGCGGTTGGCCGATCTTGAACGCGCCAAGGAGGAGGCCGCCGACAAGAAGATGCGTGCGGAAACCGCAGCGGAAATCGATCGCCTGATCGGCAAGCTGACGGAGGTCGGTGCGGAGTTCAACCAGACCGCGGTTCGACTGTCCGAGCACACCGCGCGCGCCGTCCCGCTCGTCTATGATGCCCTTGGCCTCGACCGTTTCATGGCAACTTGTCGCGCGGAGGTGCCGGCCGCTCTGGAGTTGGTTGCCAAGCTGCTTCGTGCTCACGCAGACGCTGTGATCGCCGGCACGGCGCCTGCGACACTGCCCCGCGGCGATGATCAGCACGTGGCAGCGCCGGCTCAGGCTCCCACGGAGCCTCATTTCAACTACCGCCCCATGAAGCCCAAACCCAGCTTCAACGGCTTCGCTCGCACCTAGAAGGAGGATGATTTGAAATTCTGTCCGCCTGGCGCAGAACCTTTCCGCACGTTGCAGAGAATCGACGGTTGGTTCGGCAGCCCCGAAGAGGTGCCCGAGGGCGTCGCTCGACTGATCGTGGGCAAGTTGCCCTCTGCCGGTCAGCGCAGCGTCGCTGAGGCTACGCGGGCGCGGATGATCGCGCGTCAGTTGAAGTACGAGTTGTCGCAGAAAGTCATTCTCGCGCGGCGTGATCGGTTTGGGCTCGAAACGCGGTAATCAAACACAAGTGGTCGCGCTGATGTCGCAGCCGCGTCACGTTCTGCGCCAGATCGCGTGCGGTAATCGGCGAAATCGTCGATCGGATGGCACGGCGGACGTAACCGGCCTGATGATCTCGAAGGGCCCCGACGTGAGACATCGTCGGGGCCCTTATTCCTAGCGGACATGTTGAAGTCCAGATGTCGGCTCTTGGACGCAAAGCTCTATGCTCGATCCGAGCCTTACCGGTTATGACCCGGCTCGGACATGGCTAACTTGCGAAGCGTTCGCGACGGTCGGAATCTAAACCGGCCTATCGAAACGGCGGCCTGTACGCTGACACCCGATTCGGTTGATGTGTTGGCTTGAGGAGGCTTTGTTGCGCCTCACGGCGAAATCAAAGCTCAAGGGTAACATCTCGCGGGACTACGAGCCTAAGACTAGGTGAAACCAGACCATACCCTTCGCAAGTAAGAACAACACTGCCCCGATCCCGAGCAGCATGCCGGAAAAAGGTACCCGCTCGAGAAGCCAGCTTCCGAATGTGCCCCACGCGATCAGCGTGAAGATGACTGAATAGACGCCATACGCAAGCACACAAAGCGGGCCGATGACGCGCATGCTGATCAGTATGAGCCATAAGAGATTGCTCGATGACACCTGCTGATCAATTCGCGGATCGGCGTAGACCCAATATAGCAGTGCGATGAGCAAGGGCGTGATAATAAACACGTAAAGAAGGCCCGGCAGCAAAAGTGGATAGTCCTCTCTACCTCCCAAGAATTCCCGCATGATCCAGGCTAACCTGTTCGAAGAGGTCTTTGCAAAATCCCGCAAAGATGCCGTCGCCCTTTGTAAATTTCGCTCACCATAGAGGTCAGTCGTCACGAAGAAGAACGCGATCACCTCTAGGCTTATAGATATGATCTCGATGCGCTCTCTTGTCACCCTGTATATCTCCTTCATCGAGTTCAGTAATTTCCGAGTGACACCTGCTCTCGCAAGAGCTTCGCGCAAGTCGCAAACTCGAAAAGTGTGAAGCGAGAACTGCCTTAGCCTCACGCTTGAGGTCTCGAAATTCAAGTGCTCTCTTGGCCTGCGCCGACGAGAATAAGCGAGGAAGTTAAGCTGCCCAAACCAATGTCGCCTGCTTTCTCCTAGCTGAACTGTGCATCGGCTATCGCTCAGACCGCTATCAGAGCTGAACCAGAAGTGACGCGCCTCGACCCTGGAGGCTGTTTACTCACGATTTGATGCGCATCCTGCTGGATGAATTGCGCACTCGATCAACCCGATACACAGCGGCCGATAGCTGAGATCAAGGTCATCCAAAAAGAGCCAGGGCGGCCTATCAGTTAGTGCCCGATCCTGAGACGGGGAACAAAACCTTGGCCCCGCACTTCGTCGAAAATGGTGAGCGGCAAGTCAGCCTTGGGCATCCAAACGCGACCGACCTCCACTGCAGCAGAGACCGCGATAGCGGGAAAAATGTTGATTACTGCGGTCGTGCCATGAGCGGCTTTTATCGCTTGATAGATTTGTCGCAGAACGCCGCGGAATTGTGCCAGGTCTTCGGGATAGCGCATGATATCGTTCCCTGGAGCATCGGTGTGGATGCTCCAAATTGACGCATCTTCGCCAAGAACTGACGTAATGCGGTCGTCGGTGATCGTGGCGCTGAGACCGAGCTTTAGAGCGACCGGACCCAGCTTTCTTGTTGGCGTGGTCGTTTCATAGCAAATGCGTGAGCCGGTCTTGGCCCAAGGCCAGCCTGCCGGCTCGCGATGCAGCTGATATACATCGGCCGGCGTTATATCGCCCAGTAGGCGACCAAGTTCGATCAGCAGGGGAATAGGGGCCAGTGCAAAGACGGAAAGGTGATTGATTTCACCGGAATCGATGCGCGACTTTACTAGCGTTGCGAACTGCTGGCGCAGGTTTTCTGGTTCAAGTTTCCAGAATAGATCGGCCGCGTCAGTTTGTACGCTCCCTTTTACCTCTATAGCGATTGACTGGCCGCCAGCAGGGTACCGGTCAGGAAAGGTTGCGATGCGAACCTTCGGGAACGACACGGGCGAGGAGTGATTTCCGATGTTCGCGGCGTAACGAAGGACATATGTTGCTCTATCTTCGGTGATCCCGGTGGCAATTTTTACGCGCTCTTCGTGCGCTGCCTTCATGTCGAGAAGAAGCTGCTCGGGATAGCTGTCTTCTTCATCATCAATAGTCTTGTGATGCTTGTAACACATCATCATTAGATTGCTTGGATCATCCGCGAGTTCGGGCGAGCGAACAGGATCGCCGCGAGGGCCGCCCGGCGTTTCCGCAATGATGTGCGCGATCAAGCCATAATTTCTATTCTCCTTGCCCGCAACGAAGTCATCGAGAAGGTACTCGTTACAGCCGGGAAAATTACAGCGGCCCCCTGAGCGGGTCCAAACGATGATACGAGTTGGATAGGAAACCATTGGCCATTACTCTATGACGACGAAAAAACGGTCGCTACGGCCGACACAAGCGCCCGTGCGTTTGCGAATGAGAAATGCCTCAACCCAGTGGATACCGCGATACTCAGTGCGTTCCCACCTAACACTGCGCGGCTTCGATGGATAGAACCCGCCGCGCAGTGCCTTGGCATGGCCAGCGGAGCGATCCGTATTCACCACCTGCCACTGGACATCGAGGTCTTTGCCAGTGAAAGCAACGCCGGTCCCTGCTACTGCCTCAAAACGTATATGACGATCCGCAGGAAGAACTTGTCCTGAGGCCACGCTTCCGGTTTCCGATCCATTTTCCTGCAGGTGAACCGTCGCCTTGATTGAAATGGGAATGCCTTGCTTGCTCACTACGAACGGCGGTGGTTGTACCCACGGCAAATCGCGCCGAACCAAGCTGAGGACGCTCAGGCCCACTAACTTGATCGCCTGTACGGTGTCCGTGAACCTCTGCACATTGAAGTTGCGGATAGGAACAAGCGAGCCGCCGACTTCCTCCGTCAGAATGTCCGCGCCTCTCGCGAACTCGTCTCCGAATATCCAGCGCCACTTTTTGACGCTCTGCTTTTCGTCGGTCTCGACGTAGGCCTCATCAGTCCATTGTCGGTACTTATGGATCATCGCCCGAAAATTTTCGTACTTGTCTTGGTCCCAATGCCGGTTGAAATCCTCGATCTGCAAAACGGGGTTGGTTACCTTGTGCAGGTTGGGTCGGTCTTGCAGATATTGGTCGAGACGCGAAATCAGGGTGCGAAACGCAGTCGGAAAATCCGGGAAGTACGAGGGCCGAAAGTGGGTATCCGCCTCGCTGATTTGGCTGGCTACTAGCGTGTTCAACAGGACAGACTTGCATGAGAAAGTGGTTTTGGTATCGCGAAGATACTTTATGAGGCGCATGGCGTGGATGAGGTGATCGCTGCCGACCAAGTTATTGGCGTGTAGAAACCATTCTGTATATCGCTCCGAATCTGTGGGTTCGAAGCGCTCATCCGTTCGATTACAAACTTCATACGGATAAATCCGTCCGGGTCGTTCCACGACACACGGAACAACATCGAGTTCGAAATCACCTGCGTAATTCAGGGTGACGCACCGGTTTTTGAGCCCGACTATATCCTTGTAGGTCTTGGACTCTAAAAAAAGGCCACGCAGCCCAAGAATGTAATCGTTGGCCGTCCAGCCCGGGACAGGATCAACGAACATGAGCAAGTCCGCGTCAAAGCCATTTTCGCCTGGTGGTTTGATAATTGTCTTGTGCGCCCATGATCCTTGCGAGCTAAAACGCTTGATGATTTGGCCCCAGTCGCTGCGCCAGAGAAAGTTTTCAATCGTCTCGACGCGATCACTAAGGGTTCTGATCCGAGTGTTGTTGAGATTGACCTCCCTCTCTAGGAAGGTGTTGAACTCGGCAAGGTGCTTCATCTCGAAATTCCACAAAAACCGGTTCGCGCGAAAATGGTCGAAGGACCAAAATGCAATGCTACAGTGAGTCGGCCATGTGAACGAACCCTATGCATGCGCCATATACACAGGGTCTCAGCAGCCGGACCCTCCGATTAGCGCGGCCCCGCGTTTTGCCCGTGTCGAACCGCCTTGGCCGGGCTTTGCATCTCAAATCGTGGCCGAACGTCACGCCGCGCTTGCGACATCTTCCTTATCCGCCCCACGCATGACGATCCTGAGCGCATCGTCCGGCAATGGCCGTTGCAGCGCCTTGGCCTCGTCCCATGGCGCTCGCATCCAAACGTCGCGCTCTTCGTCGGTGAGCAGGATCACCGGCATCGCCTGGGGATGGATCGGCTCGACCAGCGCGTTGGGCGATGTCGTGAGAAACCCGTAGACTTGATGCGGCCCCGGCACCGGCTTCGACTTCGTGCCGCGATCCCCGTTGAAGTTTGTCCAGATGCCAGCAAAGGCGAATAGTGGGCGATCCTCATTGAGCGCGAACCACACCACATCCTTCTTCTTGGTCTCCGGGTTCGGCTCCGGCGCGTACTCAGCGAAGCTATTCGCGGGGACCAAGCAGCGGTTCTCGGGCTTGAGCCAGCCCCGCCAGTGCGGTGATGACGTGTTGCGGATGTTGGTGACCGGCGGGCCGCCCGTGCGCGGTGGCGGCGGCATGCCCCAGCGCATCATCGTCAGTTCGGTGCCGCTCTCCGTGTTGCGGATGACGGGCGCAGAATAGTCGGGAAAGACACCCGGCATCGGCGCGAGGTTGCCGACGTAGCGGTTGACGACCCGAAACAGGTTGATGATCGCGGCTTGGTTCGTCGTGATGCTGTAAAGGTTGCACATTGCGTTTAATTTCAAAGTCGCCGTTCAAGAAGCACATTCGGTATGTCGTAGCCGATGCCTCCTTGAGGTGTCACGCCGAGCCGCAATTTCTCGGGCTCAATCAGTTTGTCTAGGGCTTTGAATTTGAGGTCCAGCGGGCTGTACTTCGCACCGGCGGAGCGTTGAGCCACGTACGCAACTAGATCGGCCACCTGAAGCAGCACGGGCTTACCTGATGGTTGATACGACACTTCGATCTTCTGAGGCTCTTTCCCAGCCCCGTGATCGATGAAGCCACTGAGCATCTGGCTAAACTTACGTCGCCCTCCAGCAAATTCGATAACCGAACTATCCGGGTCTGGCCAGAACGTGACAGCCTTCAGTCCGGGCCATTTTGAAATCGGGATCATCGTTCCTTGCGCGCAAAAGCTCGCAATTTGCTTGTCGCGGAAGGGCCAGCCTGATGACCAATTCATCGGCCCCACAAAATTCTTGTCAGTTGTCTCCCATTGTCCACCGGGAATTTCGTCGGGGAGTTCGGCTTTGTTGGCGATGGTCACAATCGTCCGGGTAAGGCTCGGCTTAACAAGTGCCATGAGGTCCGAATAGAGATCAAAAACGTCGCCAACTGCCAGCTTCGACCATACAGTTTTTCTTCGCGCATCTCCACTGAACAGAACGCGACAATGAAGGTTGTCGGCAGCTGACGCGCCATAATCACTCTTAAGTTTTGCGATCTTCGCTTCTACGGCTTCGCGGCTTGCGGTCGGCAAAAGCAGCGTGCCATAGGCCACAAAATTGGCCCCGGCACTTTCGTCTCCATATGCGTCAAAGGACATGGGGTTCGTTACGGTTCATCGGCGTGCTGGTTACTTTCACCGTTCCCCCGGCCACCACGTTGACGGCGGATCGCTCGCCGAAATCTTCGTCGCTCGCAGCGCCACAAGATGGCTGCGCTTGTACGGATAGCCACGCACCTGCGAGCAGTCCTTGCACCGCATGTAGCGCTCCAACTCGTGGATCGGCGTCGCCTTCGGTCGCCGCACGATGTCGAGAGGGACGGCCTGATTGGTATCGCAGCCGAGGCACCGGACTTCGAGATAGCGGTAACCGGCATTGAGCGCATCACCGAGCGTGGGCGACGGTTGCGCTGGCCCCTGGAAACCGAGCATGCGCGCGTTCCACGCCTGACAGGCAAGCCGGTCGGCTGCCTTGCGAGCCTCCGCTGCTTGCTCTGCCGCCGCTCGAACCGACGCGCCGTAAATGGTCTCGCGTGACTTGGTGCCCATGACGAGAGGATCGCCGGGCCGCGCGAGACAGGCAAGCCGCTACAGCTTGCGGTGGATAACTTGCCGGGCACAACGGGCGCAACGACCCGCGCGTGACCATTAGCCCCCCCTGAGGCTGCACTGCCCGCGCCGCGATTTGCCCACGCGCGCGTTCGTCGATGACGAACACTGTGTTCGTCGCTAGCGCATTGATCTACATGGCTGACGGTGTAGATGGTCAACCTGATGCTAACACCGGACTGCAGCCATGAGCGACCAGACCTACCACGTCATGATGGCAGTACTCTTTGTCCTCGTGAGCGGCGGCTATTTCTTGGAAGCCATGCGCCAGTTCGACCTCGATGCCTACGGCGCGAGCGACTTCCGCTATGCGCAGGTGCTCGCTGAAAAGCTCATAGGCTGGGCCATCATCACAGCGTTCTTCGCGTGGCTATGGCTCTGATTGCGCAGCCCTACCGGTAGGCCCAAAAGTGCGGCAGGCCAACACCCGCTCCCAAGGACGCCCGCGAGCCACACCACGATGGCGATGATGCACAACAATCCGACAATGCGGGCATCACGCAAGCGGTGTATAGTCGCGCTCGCGCAAGCGGGTGGGGTTGTGCCATGCAGGATCGTTTGTTTACCGCTCTGATCGTGCTGTTTGGCATCGGCTCGACGGTGCTCGCGGCAATCGTGGTGTTCTCTCTCTGAACGCTTTAGGTGATCGTCGCGCGTCAGCGCATACACGGCCACGATGCGCGATCTATCGGGGCCCCTGGGGAATTTTGTACCGATCCGCAACGCAAGTCGGAAAGCGTCCGGGTGAAATACGTTGGGGCTGTGCCGTTGCGCGGTCCCCCCATCCGCCTATGCCCTTCGAAGGACCCCAGCCCCAAAAATCTCAGGAGATGTCTCTGGCGGCGGGCATCACGTCATCACCGCGATGCGATGTCAGCGTTTGAGGCAGAAGCAGACACGCGCTGATCAACCCGGCGTTTCGCATTTTGACCCGAAGCGGGACCGGCACGGCGCTCTCAACATGTGCTGGTATCACGGTTTGTTCCTATCCAACCGCTGGCACTGGCCTGTTTCCGAGCGCAGTGGCCTAGTTTGAAATTCACACTGGCTTGATTTGAAAAGTTCACTTTGGAACTGAAGTTGGCCCGTCTGCATATTAGGATGGCTGGGAACTCAAACCCTGCGGTTAGGACCCGTAAAGACGAGGTTGTGTCATGAGACAGCGCCGTCGTTTCACGCAAACCGTGTCGCTAGAAGAACGCCTTGCCCAAGAAGCGAAACGCCTCCGCGAACAAGCCAAAGCCCTCCCTCACGGTTCTCAACGAGAGGACCTCCTCCGCAAGGCCAGACAGGCTGAGACTGGCTCGCGCATCAGCGATTGGCTGAGGTCGCCCGGGCTTCACCCGCCAGAATAAACTCCCGGAATATGCCGGTGGATAGCAACCTTTGGCCCCACCGCCGGTCTTATCTGAATGGAGCCCGCCACCAAGCCAGAGCTAGAAGCCAGGCTCGTCCGATATCGCGAGCTGGCGCACCAGTATTTCGACCCCGTGTCGGTTGAAAACATGCGCGTTGCGACAGCGGAACTAGAGCAGCAAATTCGAGATTTCAAAGCAAAGGAATAAGGCCGCCTCAATTGGCGGCCTCTTTCATTTAGGCCTTCCCAGCCTAGGCGCTGGCCTGTTTCCGGCCCCGATGCCTAGTTTGAAAAGTGCGGTGGCCTGTTTTGTTCTGGGTCAACCATACGGTGTATTCACAGGCGGAACACGCCGTTATATATTACCGAAATATCCCGGTTTTGGCACAATCTGCATAGACGCCAATTCTAACCGGACGCATTATTACCCCTCTAGGTTGTGGAGGGTGGACCATGATCGAGCGGCTTATCCAGGCGGGCATTGTCGCGGTAGGCGCCATCAACACCGGCCTAATCGTCTGGCTGATCCTGTTGATTTGAGGCCGCCTCAGTTAGCGCCTCTTTCATTTTACAAGCGCCGACTTCCGCCCTCGTCGGACATTCGATTTGGCCTTCATAATGTCGGCCTTGTACCCCCATTAATTCACATGCGCCGGAGGACCCCGGCCCCGATTGGGTCCAGAGAGGCCCCAATCGCAATGGGGACTGTCACGGAGCATGTTGCCGCAACTTTATCTCGAAAGAAAAGGCCGCCTGCGTTGCCACAAGCGGCCCAAGTCTAGGGAGGAAACGCCAAAGGAGGGCAGCGATAGCGAGGTGGCTACCGCATGCCCTTAGCTAAGACGATCGCGATCAGCGGCTCAATTAACGTAAGGGATGACGGGTCTATACGAACGTTTATGGCGCTCGCCCCTTGAAGCCGAGCACCTCCGCACTAGTCCCGCACGTCGATCATCCACATGGTCAATATCACGGTGTGCCTATTGTCGGTTCGTTGTGACCCTGCCGACGTTGCGACCGCCCGCATCATAGATCGTCGTCGTGTTGCCGGTCGTCGTCTCCCGGCTGATGACCCGGCCACTTCTGTCGTAGTTGATGACCGTGCCGTGGCTGTCGATCGCCGACCGAACGGCGACCCTGCCGGAAGCGTCGTAGATCGTGCGCTGTTGCGCCTGCGCTGTGCCGATCATCGCGAGCGTCAGCAGCAGGGTCGTCCTCGTCATGGGGGGCGTCATCCCGTGATCGTATCAGATGCGCGCGGCGTCGTCGGTAGACCCGCAGGGACGCCCCGCGGTGCGCGTCTGTAGCGTCGTCGCATTCGGGGTATAGTCAGCGCGTGTGCGCATCAGCGCGCGTCCCTGCGAAGCCCTCGCGCAGGGAACCCTGCGAAGGGGACACTATTGGGACACTACTTTTGGTTTCTCTTGCCCGATCAACAGGTTAGATAGAGCCTCATTCTCTCACAAGGGGAGAAGGAAGAAGCTACGTCGCCTGCTTCCTTGACGCCACGAACACGCCGGCCAGCACGAGCGCGAAGCCGATGAAGTGGAACGCCTGCGGGAGTTCGCCCAGAAACGCCATCGCCATGATCGAGCCGAACACCGGCACGACATGGAAGAACGGCGCGGCGCGGTTGGCGCCGATCAGGCGCACGCCGCGATTGAAGCAGAGATAGGCGAGCGTCGACGGGAACACAGCGACATAGAACAGCGTCAGCAGGTTCGGCCCGTCGAGCTTCATCACAGGACGCGCGGACAATTCCCAGATCTCGAGCGGAATCAGGCAGGCGGCGCCGGCGCCGAAGGTGAAGGCGAGGAACGACAGGCCGTGCATCGGCGGCCGCTTCAGGGTCAGCACCGAATACAGCGCGAAGATGATCAGCGCGACGATGAAGATGAGGTCGCCCTTGTTGAACGCGATGTTCGACAACGTGGTGAAATCGCCATGCAGCAGGATCGTCAGCACGCCGCACATCGACAGGAGCACGCCGAACGCCTGCGCCGCGGTGAGGCGGACGCCGAGGATGGCCAGCGACCACAGCGCCACGACCAGCGGGGCGGCCGACTGCAGCAGCAGCGTGTTGAGCGCCTGGGTATGTTCCAGCGCCCAATATTGCAGCGTGTTGAACGCGCCGATGCCGGTGATCGACAGCACGATCATCAGGCCGAGCCTGCTGCGGATCGCGGGCCAGTCCTGGGCGAGATGTTTCCAGGCGAACGGCAGCACCAGCAGGAAGGCGAAGGTCCAGCGCAGGAACGACAGCGTCACCGGTGGGATGTGGCCGGCGGCCAGCCGTCCGACGATGGCGTTGCCGGCCCAGCACATCGCGGTGATGCTGAGGAGCAAATAAGGCTGGTTGGCGATCCAGCTGTGACTGGATGATTCGGAGCCCGTGGTCTGGCCGGTGGCGGACATTGTGATTGTTATGGCCCCGTCATGCGCCGGAGCCCCGGCCCGGCGAGGTCGGGCCGGCAGATAGCCCGGCGGCTCCCCAAAGACACGGAAATCGAGCCTGCATCAACGGGGGGCGGACGCATCGCGACCATGCAGCGGCAGGCAAGCGCCTCACTCTTTGGTGGAAGGCTGCCGAACCATCAGGAACGTTTCTGGATTTTCCGGGGATATCAAAGGCTTAAATAGCGTCTTGAGCCCCGAAAAAGCCCCGTTCTTGCTTGCCTAGAGAGGCTGCTTCCTTTATCCGGTTGGCTGCCTCGCGTGCGAACGGCTCCGGCCGTCAGCTGGGCTGGCGCATCTAAAATCTTCAGAGGATTACCCGCGAATGGCCAACGTTGTCGTCGTCGGAGCCCAGTGGGGCGACGAAGGGAAGGGCAAGATCGTCGACTGGTTGTCGGAGCAGGCTGACATCGTCGTCCGCTTCCAGGGCGGTCATAACGCCGGCCACACGCTGGTCATCAACGGCAAGACCTACAAGCTCGCGCTGCTGCCCTCCGGTGTGCTCCGCGACCAGAAGCTGTCGGTGATCGGCAACGGCGTGGTGTTCGATCCGCAGGCCTTCCTCGACGAGGTCACCAAGCTGCGCTCGCAGGGCGTCGCGGTCTCCCCGGGCAATCTGCGTGTCGCCGAGAACGTCACCCTGATCCTGCCGCTGCACCGCGAGCTCGACGCGCACCGCGAATCCGCCAATGCGGCAACCGCGATCGGCACCACCCGCCGCGGCATTGGACCTGCCTATGAAGACAAGGTCGGCCGCCGCGCCATCCGCCTGATGGACCTCGCCGATCTCGACACCCTCCCGCACAAGATCGACCGGCTGCTGGCGCATCACAATGCGCTGCGCCGCGGCCTCAACCTGCCGGAGTTCGACGGCAAGGTGATCCTGAAGGAATTGACCGCGCTGGCGCCTGAGTTGCTGCCTTATGCCGAGACGGTGTGGCGGCTGCTCGACATCAAGCGGCGCGAAGGCAAGCGCATGCTGTTCGAGGGTGCGCAGGGCGCGCTGCTCGACGTCGACCACGGCACCTATCCCTACGTCACCTCGTCCAACACGGTGGCGGCGCAGGCCGCGACCGGCTCGGGCCTCGGCCCCGGTGCGGTCGGCTATGTGCTCGGCCTGTGCAAGGCCTATACGACCCGCGTCGGCCAGGGCCCGTTCCCGACCGAGCAGGACAACGAGACCGGCCGCAAGATCGGCGAGCGCGGCCGCGAGTTCGGCACCAACACCGGCCGTCCGCGCCGCTGCGGCTGGTTCGACGCCGTGCTGGTCCGCCAGGCGGTCCGGACCTGCGGCATCAACGGCCTGGCGCTGACCAAGCTCGACATCCTCGACGGCTTCGACACGATCGAGGTCTGCACCGGCTACAAGCTGGACGGCAAGGAGATCGACCACTTCCCGGCCGGCGAGGGCGCCCAGGCCCGGGTCGAGCCGATCTACGAGACCATCGAGGGCTGGAAGGAGCCGACCGCCAATGCCCGCTCCTGGGCGGACCTGCCGGCCCAGGCCATCAAATATGTCCGCCGGATCGAGGAATTGGTGGGGTGCCCGGTCGCACTGCTTTCCACCAGCCCGGAACGCGAGGATACTATCCTGGTACAAAATCCGTTTGAGGCTTAACGATCTCTTACCGGGACGTGCGTATAGTTGAGTTGAAATGGCTGATTACTATCCGCTGATCGCCCGCGCTATTGCCGCCCTGGACCCCAACGCTCCCGGCGAAAGCCGTCGCGCGCTCTATGAGCGCGCGCGCACGGCCCTGATCGCGCAGCTCCGCAGCGTGCAGCCGCCGCTCTCCGAATCCGAGATCACCCGCGAACGGCTGTCGCTGGAAGAGGCCGTCCGCAAGGTCGAATCGGAGGCCGCCCAGCGCGCCCGGGAGGCTTCGCGCCCCGGTGCCGGTGCCGGCGCCCGCAGCGGCGGCAGCGGTGACGCCTTCCGCCGGGCCAGCACCCGCGCCGCCGAAGGCAACCCGCCGCCGTCTCAGCCGGCCGCTCCGCGTACCCGTCCAGCTCCACCGCCGCCGCGTGCCGACCGCCCGTCCTTCAATGTCGATGACCAGGGCGACGCCCCGCGCGCGCCGCGGGCCCCGCGTTTCGACGCGCCGCGCCAGCCGGGTCCCCCGGCCGCGCCGCCGATGCCGGAGCCGCCGGCTGCCCCGCCGGCCGGACGTGACCGCCCGCCCGGGCGCCGTCCGCCCGACATCGGGCCGCCAGCGCCTCAACCGCCGGCACCGGGCGTCCGCGGTTTTCGCGACATCACCGCCGACGTGAACGATCTCGGCGGCGCTGCCGCGCAGGCCAACCGCGCCGCGCGTCGCACCTATGCCAATGTGCCCTCGCCCTCGCCGGAGTTCGACCGGCTAGAGCCGAGCCTGGAAAATCGCGCCGGCGAGCAGGACGCGCCCTATTCCTACGACGAGTCGATCGAGGAGGCCGAGCGCTACACGCCGCAGCCGCCATCGTCGCGTCCGCGCGTCGCGCCCGAGCGCGAAGCCAAGAAGCGCGCCCGCACCGGCTCCGCCTTCCCGTTCAAGAGCGCGATCGCCGTCGGTATCGTGCTGATCCTGGTCGGCGCCGGCATCCTCTGGGGCAAGCCCCTGATCCAGACCGTGAGCGGCCTGTTCAAGTCCTCGCCGACCCAGGTGGTGGAGGCGCCGAAGGATCCGGCCCAGCCGCAGAGCAAGCCCAAGATTCCGGATCGCGTCGGCCAGCCTTCGGCCAGCGACCAGCCGGTCGCGCCGGTGGCGCAGAAGGTCGTGCTCTATGACGAGGATCCGTCCGACCCGAAGGGCAAGCAATATGTCGGCTCGGTGGTGTGGCGGCTCGAGCCGATCAAGGCCTCGGGCAACCAGAAGGCCGACGTCGCCGTGCGCGCCGACATCGAGATCCCCGACCGCAAGTTCAAGATGACGATGTCGTTCCGCCGCAACACCGACTCGTCGCTGCCGGCGAGCCACACCGCGGAATTGACCTTCATCCTGCCGCCGGATTTTCCGGGCGGCGGCGTCGCCAACGTGCCGGGCATCCTGATGAAGTCGAACGAGCAGGCGCGCGGCACGCCGCTCGCGGGTCTCGCGGTCAAGGTCACCGACGGCTTCTTCCTGGTCGGCCTGTCCAATGTCGACGCCGACCGCGCCCGCAACGTCCAGCTCCTGAAGGAGCGCTCATGGTTCGACGTGCCGCTGGTCTACGCCAACCAGCGCCGCGCCATCATCGCCATCGAGAAGGGCGCCCCCGGCGAGCGCGCCTTCAACGAGGCGTTCGCGCAGTGGGGCGACTAGGGCCGGCGCGTGACCGATGTTCGCCTCTCTCGACGAGAGGTGAATCGAACTCTCAGACGCTCCGATCGGGATTGAACCGGCCTATTGCGCCGCGGCTTCCCGCTTGCGCGCGGCCGCGTGCTCGCGGTCCATCACGGCGCGGCAGCCGGGGCTGACCTGCGCCTTGTTCCGCACCATGCAGGCCCTGATCCTGGAGATGTCGGGAATCTCACTGGAGCACAGCCGCATCGCATCGCCCGTGCACATCTGCTGTGCTTCGGACGAGAAGGCCAGGCCGGGCGATGTCTGGAGTACGATGGCGGTGGTCGCGAAAGCGAAGAGCGAAACGATGGTCGTGTAGCGTGTCATGACGAATGCGTCCCCGAGTTCCGTGGTTTGAACCACTTGGTTTTGGGGCGCCGCACGCGGCTTGATCTGCCGCATGTCACAGCCTTCACGCCGGGAACTTTGGTCCCGCATGTGGTCGCTCGATCTCTCGTGGTGTTCGAATCGAAAAGTGCTGCGCCGCCCGATTCGAGTATGCGCGATTGTCACGCGGCTGCAATGGTCCGCTCGAATGAATTCGCAGTTGTTGCGTGTCCGTCACGCAGCATGCGGCGCGAGATCAGATCAACCGATCGGACGACGCGCTCGCTTCTTCCGCATCGCTCGCGCCTGATGCTGCGGGGTGTTCCTCGACGGCAGTGACGCCTTTCGCTGTGAGCTCGAACAGATCGCCGTCCTTCATCACGTAGCCGTCGGCGATCAGCTCGCCGATCTTGCCGTGCCGGTCGTCGGCAAAGGCGACCGACTGGCTGATGTCCCGCAGGATCGAGAGCTGTTCGTCGCGCAACATGGCTTCACTCTCCGTGCGCCGGGGATCGCTCCCGGCCTTACATGCCGTGGCTCTGAAACACCTTGCTGCAGGACTTCGACAGCTTGGCCCGGTTGGCCTGCAGGCACGCCTGCACAGCGCCGTCATTGCCGAGGTCCTTGCGGCAGAACCGCGAGGCGTCACGCGAGCAGGCGTTCTGCTCCTGCGGCGTACCCATGTGGCCTTGCGCGAGAGCAGGTGTGAGCGACATGCCGCTCAGGGCTGTCAGGGTGAGCGTCGCCATAAGGACGGATTTCCGGGACATCGACAAACTCCAATCTGACTGCTGGTATGAATTTCAGTCCTGTCTGAACTCGTCGCCTTGCCGCTTGTTCCCGTCAGGACGGGCCGGTGCCCCGCTATTCAAGGTTCCCGCGTCGCTGCTATAACAGCGGCGAAGGATGAGGATGCTTGATGAAACGCTATCTGGTGTTTGCGCTGGTCGGTCCGTTCGTCGGCGGGTTCCTGCTGCTGCTGACGACGACCTATCAGTCCGGCTATTGGGCCCAGACCAACCTCAGCGAGGTCGGCAAGCTGTTCGCGGTGTTCTTCAAATCGCTGCAATACAGCTATCTGTTCGGCTTCCTGCCCTCGCTGATGATCGGTGCGGTCGACGACATCCTGATCCATGTCCGCCGGATCGGCCCGGTGCTGCGGATGATCCTGGTCGGCCTGTTCGCCTTCGTGCTGGCGTCGCTGACCTACAGCTCGCGCGGGCCGGATTCGGGCGCGCTGCAATTCATCCTCTACGGCCTCGTTGGATTCGTGCCGGCGGTACTTTCATCCTGGCTCGTGCATAGATATGTCGAGGAGCCGCAGCCGGCTGCGGCTCAGACCTGAACGCGCGACGTTCGGGCGCGGCGCGGCAACTTCCGCCATACCGGCGCGTTCTCCAAAGGCCATGGCCATGCCCGATGACGATATTCTTGCCCCGCATCGACCCCGTTCCGGGGCCCGCCCGCGCGGGCCGTTTTCGGGCACCGAAGCGCGCGGGCCGATCATCGACCAGGACGGCCACGAGATCCGTCCCGAAGCACTGGAGCAGGGGTTTCGCGAGTTTCGCTTCGAGTTCGGCCAGGGAAGCCCGTTCGGCAATCTGACGCGTGAGCAGCGGGTGGCGCGGATCGAGGCGATCGCAAAGCTGCTCGATGTCGCCTTCATCCTGCCCGGCACGAATATCCGCTATGGCATCGACGGCTTGATCGGGTTGATCCCGGTCGTCGGCGACATCATCACCACCGCGATCTCGCTGTGGCTGGTGCGCGAGGCCCGCGCGCTGGGGGCGCCGTGGTATCTCACCGCGCGCATGCTCGGCAATGTCGCGGTCGACGGCGTGGTCGGCATGGTGCCGTTCGCGGGCGATGCCTTCGACGTCATGTTCCGCGCCAACATGCGCAACGTCCGCCTGCTTCGCCGCTGGCTCGACAAGCAGCCGCGGATTTAGCGTGGCACTTCTCGCCTCTCCCCGCTTGCGGGAAGAGAGAGAAGACAGAGCCTCCAAACGCAAAAAGCGCGACGGCCTTTCGGCCATCGCGCTTTCAACGCATATCGGGAAAACTTACGCCGCGTCGGCGTCGGTCTCGGCGGCCGGCGCCGGCCGGGGACGGCGGGGCAGCGGGAAGGCTTCGCTCTCGTAGAGCGAGCGGATGCCGTTCTGGTCGAAGCGCGCTTCCTCGACCTGGAGATAGGCGCCGTTCAGCGAATCCGTCGGCAACTGCTCCATCGCGAACTGCACGGCTTCGGCCGCGGTGCCGAACCGGCGATAGGTGAAGCCCGCGCGCTTCTTCTTGCGGATCGCGGCGGGGAAGAGCTCGGCGGAGGTGTTGAAGTTGAACGGACGCAGTGGACGCATGGTCAAAGACCTCGTGATCTTGTCTGGGGCTTTAAGCGCGTGGGGTTTTGAAAGGCAGGGGCCACCATCGAGTGGGCCCGCCGCACATGTCATTTTCGCTCTCTAATATAGGCTGTTTTGACAGAAATGCGACCCCCGCGATGGGAGATGATGAATCCGCGCATGGCAGCTCCGCGAGCGCTGTAAGCTCAGTAATTTCAATGCGTTATATGGTTTACAGTTTGCCAAGCAGCAGCAGCACGACCAGGACCACCAGCACGACGCCGCCGATCCCCATGCCGGAATGGCCCATGCCATAGCCGTAACCACCGAACCGGCCGGACATGCCGCCCAGCAGATAGATGATCACCAGGATGATCAGGATGGTCCCAAGCGTCATGGCATCCTCCCTGGCGGCTGCCGGATTGCGCGCATCGGCCGCACCGCCAGAAGAGAAAAGCACATCGCGCCGCTGGGTTCCATGACGGAACCGGGCGGCGCGCAATGTTATTTGGGCTCGAGCTTCAGCGCGGCCGAGTTGATGCAGTAGCGCAGGCCGGTCGGGCCGGGGCCGTCGGGGAAGACGTGGCCGAGATGGCCGCTGCACTTGGAGCACAGCACCTCGGTGCGGATCATGCCGTGGCTGCCATCGTGCTCCTCGTCGATATGGCTCTCGACCGCGGGCTGGGTGAAGCTCGGCCAGCCGCAGCCGGAATCGAACTTGGCATCGGACTCGAACAGCACATTGCCGCAGCCGGCGCAGACATAGGTGCCGGCGCGGTGGTCGTGCTCATATTCGCCGGAGAAGGGACGCTCGGTCGCCTTCTCGCGCAGCACCGCATACTGCATCGGCGACAATTCGCGCCGCCACTGCTCTTCGCTCTTGATGACCTTGTCGTCGGTGGTTTTCGTCTTGGTGTCGGGCATGGGTCTCCCGTTTGTTTGGTGAACTTGTTTCGGTGATCTTGCGATCAGTTGGTGGCCTTGCTGGCGCTCACCAGCGTCGGCTTTTCGATGTAGTTATCCGCGAACAGCTTTTTCAGGTTCTCGACCTTCGGAATGTCGTTGTAGGCGATGTAGGGCTGGTTCGGGTGCAGCGTCAGGTAGTCCTGGTGATAGGCCTCCGCCGGGTAGAACGCTTCCAGCGCGCCGACCTTGGTCACGATCGGCTTGCTGAATACCTTGGCGCCGTTGAGCTGGGCGATATAGGCCTCCGCCACCTTCTTCTGCTCGTCGGAGGTGGTGAAGATTGCCGAGCGATATTGCGTGCCGGTGTCGGGGCCCTGGCGGTTGAGCTGGGTCGGGTCGTGCGCCACCGAGAAGTAGATCTGGAGGATCTTGCCGTAGGAGATCTTCTTCGGGTCGAACTTGATCTCGACCGACTCGGCATGGCCGGTCCGGCCGCTCGAGACCGTCTGGTAATCGGCCGTCGCCTTGGTGCCGCCAGCATAGCCGGAGACTGCGTTGACGACGCCGGCGGTGTGCTGGAAGACGCCCTGGACGCCCCAGAAGCAGCCGCCGGCGATGACGGCGGTCTGGATCCCGGTTGCGGGCGCCGCATCCACGGTGGGCGCGGGGATCACGACCGCATCCTCTGCGGCCCTGGACGGCACGGCGAAGGCCAGCGTCAGTGCGGTGGTGGCGGCGAGCAGCGAGGCGAGGGCGGTGCGGCGCATGGCGATCCTCTTCGGAAAGGTCTGACAGTGTAGGGCGGCCGGGGACGGGCGAACAGCCTGTTTGGCCGCGTTTTCGGACATCTGAGATACGGGCGCAGACGGTGATTGTTACGGGGAAACGGACACGAGTCTGTGAAAAATAGCCTCAGACGGCGCGGCTTGGCGAGGCCGGGAACTCCGGGCTAGATGAACGCGCGCGATCGGCGCTCGATTCAAATATGTGGTGGCTGGAGCTGACCTGACAACATGCTGCGCGTCATTCCCCTGACCCTGGCCATCCTGATCTCAAATGCCGCGATCGCCGCGGCCAAGCCGCAAGCCGGCGACGACCTTGCCACCTGTCGCGACCGCCAGGCGGAGGCCCAGGCCCGCGCGACGGCCTGTGACAATTTGTTGAAGGCCGATAAGCTCGGCGGCAAGGACAAGTCGCTCGCGCTCGTCGTGCGTGGCAATGCGCTGATCAACAAGCGCGACTATGACCGCGCCATCGAGGCGCTGTCGTCCGCGATCGATCTCGATCCGGACAATGTCGGAGCCATCAACCTGCGCGGGCTTTCCCACGAGCGCAAGGGCGAGGACGATCTCGCCATGGCCGACTACAATCTCGCCATCCAGAAGCGCGCGAATTTCGGCTATGCCTACAACAATCGCGGCACCATCCATCTGCGCCGGGGCGCGCTGCAAAGCGCGCTCGACGACTTCAACCTGTCGATCAAATACACGCCCGCGTTCCTGCTCGGCTGGACCAATCGTGCCCGCATGCGCACGTTGAACAAGGATTTCGACGGCGCGATTGCCGACTTCGCGGCAGCCGAGAAGATCGACCCGGCCGCGCCGCAGATCGCCGGCAACCGCTGCATCACCTACGGCATGATGGGCAAGTACGACCAGGCTTTCGCCGACTGCGACGGCCTGATCCAGAAGCAGCCCAGGAATACATTCGCGATCAACAATCGCGCCGAGGTCAACGTGATGAAGGGCGACCTCGACGCCGCGCTGAAGGACTACAACACGGTCATCCAGCTCAATCCGAACAGTGTGCGCGCCCATTCCGGCCGCGGCCAGATCTACGAGCGCAGGAAAGATCTCGCCCAGGCCCGTGCCGACTACCGCGCGGCGGCCTATTCGCTGACGAGGTTCGACGAGCCCGACGTCGCGCGCGCCCGCGCCATCGCGCAGGAGCGCCTGGCCGCACTGACCCCGCAGGCGCCGGCCGGGTCCACCGGACGCCGCGTGGCGCTCGTGATCGGCAACGGCGCCTACAAGAACGTCCACGCCTTGCCCAATCCGCCGCGCGACGCGAAAGTGATTGCAAACGTGTTGCGCGATGTCGGTTTCCAGACCGTGATCTCCGTCAGCGACCTCTCCCGCGACAAGTTCTTCGAAGCGCTGCAGACGTTTGCCACTGAAGCGGAGAATGCGGATTGGGCGGTGGTCTATTACGCCGGCCACGGTTTCGAGATCGGCGGCGTCAACTATCTCGTCCCCGTGGACGCCAAGCTTGCCGCCGACAGGGACGCCGAGACCCAGGCGGTTGCGCTGGAGCAGGTGATCGCCGCGGTGGGCGCCGCGAGAAAAGTGCGTCTGGTGATGCTGGATGCCTGCCGCGACAATCCCTTTGCGCCGACCATGCAGCGCACGCTGTCGCTCAAGCTGGTGGACAAGGGCTTTTCCAACATCGAGCCCGGCGCCGGCTTCATGGTGGTCTACGCCGCCAAGCATGGCGAGACCGCGCTGGACGGCGACGGCGGCGCCGACAGCCCCTTCGCCACCGCGCTCGCCCGCGAGATCAAGGTGCCGAAGGTCGAGATCCGGAAACTGTTCGACATCGTCCGCGATGACGTCTGGTCCGCCACCAAGCACGAGCAGCAGCCGTTTTCATACGGCTCGCCGCCGGGACGCGAGGATTTCTATTTCGTGGCGGGGAAGTGACGAATTGGGGGGCGAAGCAACTCAATTCGTCATTCCGGGGCGATGCGAAGCATCGAACCCGGAATCTCGAGATTCCGGGTTCGGCTCTTCGAGCCGCCCCGGAATGACGGAGCAAATCAGATGCCGTAGGGTGGGCAAAGCGAAGCGTGCCCACCATTTTTATTGAATGTGTGGAGAGACGGTGGGCACGGCGAGTTGCGCCCTTGCCCACCCTACGGCGGCTTCACACGACGATACTCAACCGCTTCGCCGCCCGCGTAATCCCCGTGTACAGCCACCGCGCCCGGCTGTCCTGGAATGCAAAGCTCTCGTCGAACAGCACGACGTCGTCCCATTGCGAACCCTGCGATTTGTGCACGGTCAGCACGTAGCCGTAGTCGAACTCGTCATACGGCTTGCGCTGCTCCCAGGCGATCTGCTCGACGCCGCCCTCGAAGCAATCGGCGCGCACCGAGACTTTTGTCACCTTGTGACCGAAGTCTTCATCCGGCGACAGCCGCATGCTGAGGATGCGCGATTTCGAGCGCGAGGTGTTGCGCGACTTCACGCGCCACAGGCCGCCGTTGAACAGGCCCTTTTTGCGGTTGTTGCGCAGGCACACCAGCTTGTCGCCGGCGACCGGGAAGACGTCCTCGATGTTCTGGCGCTGGCGCACCCGCATGTTGTAGGCGCGGCGCGTGTTGTTGCGGCCGACCAGCACCTGGTCGGCGCCCATGACGCGGTCCGGGTCGAGCTCTTTCCGCGACACCACCTCGCTCTCGCCGTAGCGGCCGATGTCGAGCTCGCGGCCCTCGCGGACGTCCATCGACATCCGCACGATCGGATCATCCTGGGCCTGGCGATGCACTTCGGTCAGCATCGCGTCGGGCTCGGTGTTGGTGAAGAAGCCGCCGCCCTGGATCGGCGGCAGCTGCGCGGGATCGCCCAGCACCAGCAGCGGGCAATCGAACGACATCAGGTCGCGGCCCAGTTCGGCATCGACCATCGAGCATTCGTCGATCACGATCAGCTTGGCCTTGGAGGCCGGCGCATCGTCCCACAGCTCGAAGCTCGGCTGCTCCTCGCCGGATTCGCGGGCGCGGTAGATCAGCGAGTGGATGGTGGAGGCCTCGTCGCAACCCTTGTTGCGCATGACCAGCGCCGCCTTGCCGGTGAAGGCGGCGAACTTCACCTCGCCGTCGACGCCTTCGGCGATGTGCCGCGCCAGCGTGGTCTTGCCGGTGCCGGCAAAGCCGAACAGACGGAAGATCGGCGGCGTACCGTTGCGGCCCGGCTTGGCCTTGAGCCAATCGCCGACGGCTTTTAGCGCGGCATCCTGATGCGGGGTGAAAGTGGCCATATCTGTCTTGAGAAGGGGCGAAACGAGGCGATTCGCCGTCCCTCAAAACTAACCATTCCCCCCGCCGGTTCAAGCGGCGGCGCCGCCCCTACTGCCAGCCGGGAACGCCGCGCATGTCGGGCAGGTGGTGGGCGATGCCCTTGTGGCAGTCGATGCAGGTCTTTTCCTTGGTGAACAGGAAGCGCTGGTGCGCCACCGAGGCCCGCGGCGACTGCTTGGTGATGTCCATGGAATCGGCGCTATGGCAGTTGCGGCATTCCAGGGAATCGTTGGCCTTGAACCGCGCCCATTCATGTGCGGCGAGCTCGAGCCGGTGGTCGAGGAATTTCTCGCGGGTGTCGATGGTGCCGAAGATCTTGCCCCAGACCTCCTTGGAGGCCTGCATCTTGCGCGCGATCTTGTCGGTCCAGTTGTGCGGCACGTGGCAGTCCGGGCAGGTCGCGCGCACGCCGGAGCGATTGGTGAAGTGGATGGTCGACTTCAGCTCGGCGTAGACGTTGTCCTTCATCTCGTGGCAGCCGGTGCAGAACTTCTCGGTGTTGGTCAGTTCCAGCGCGGTGTTGAAGCCGCCCCAGAAGATCACGCCGGCCGCAAAGCCCGCGAGCACCAGCACGCCGAGCCCGAACACCGAGCTCGGCCGGATCAGCACCTGCCAGAGCTCTAGCGCGAAGTCCCAGCAGCGCAGGATAAAGCTACGCTTGGCTTCCACCTTTCCCTTGGGCTCGTCAGCGGCCGTCGTCATCGTCGGCCACCGGGGCTGGCGCGCGACAGCAGCGTGTCGATGTCGATGAAATCGTTGCTCACCGGCGGCGTGGCGGTGTTCTGCGGCACGTGGCATTCCGTGCAGAAGAAGCGCCGCGGCGAGATCGAGGCCAGGAACTGGCCGTCGCGGTCCATGAAATGCGTGATCGAGACCATCGGCGCCTGCGATTCCGCGGTGCGTGCCCGCGCATGGCAGGACAGGCATTTGTTGCCGTTGAGGTCGATCTGGTAGCCGTCGATCGTGTGCGGGATCACCGGCGGCTGCTCGGGATAGTTCCGCGTTTCCTTCTCGGACGTGTTGCGGTTCGGCAGCATCGGCGGCGCCGGGCCCTCGTCATTGAGCGGGGCCGGGCCGCGCAGGCCTGAGGTCACCGTCTGCGCGGTCAGCGAGCTCGCGCCCGCGGCGATTGCGACCGCGAGCAGGGCTATGCCAAATCGTTTCATCATGACAGGTTCACCCGCTCGATGCGCACGGCGCATTTCTTGTAATCGGTCTGCAGCGAGATCGGATCGGTGGCATCTAGCGTCACCTTGTTGATCATCTTGGATTCGTCGAACCACGGCACGAACACGAGGCCACGCGGCGGCCGGTCGCGGCCGCGCGTCTCGACGCGGGCGCGGATGAAGCCGCGGCGGGATTCCACCTTCACCTCGTCGCCGCGCCGGAGTTTTGCTTCCGACGCGTCGTCGGGATGCATGAAGCAGACGGCCTCGGGGAACGCCTTGTAGAGCTCGGGCACGCGACGCGTCATGGTGCCGGAATGCCAGTGCTCCAGCACGCGGCCGGTCGAGAGCCAAAACGGATATTCGTTGTCGGGCGATTCCGCCGGCGGCTCGTAGGGCAGGGCGAAGATGCGCGCCCTGCCGTCGGGATAGCCGTAGAACTGCACGTCGGTGCCCTGCTTGACGTAGGGATCGCTGCCCTCGCGGAAACGCCATTTGGTTTCCTGGCCGTTGACGACGGGCCAGCGCAGGCCGCGCTCGCGGTGATAGGCCTCGAACGGCGCAAGGTCGTGACCGTGGCCGCGGCCGAACGAGGCGTACTCTTCAAACAGTCCCTTCTGCACGTAGAAGCCGAACGCCTTGGATTCCGCGTTGGCGTAGCCTTCCTCGATCTCCGAGGTCGGAAACTTGTCGACCTGGCCGTTCTTGTAGAGCACGTCGAACAGTGTCTTGCCGCGAACCTCCGGCTTCTTGGCGATCAGCTCCTCCGGCCAGACCTCCTCGATCTTGAAGCGTTTGGAGAACTCCATGAGCTGCCAGAGGTCGGACTTGGCCTCGCCGGGCGCGTTGACGAGCTGGTGCCAGAACTGCGTGCGCCGCTCGGCATTGCCGTAGGCGCCTTCCTTCTCCACCCACATCGCGGTCGGCAGGATCAGATCGGCGGCCAGCGCCGTCACCGACGGATAGGCGTCCGAGACCACGATGAAATTGTCGGGGTTGCGGAAGCCCGGATAGGTCTCCTCGTTGACGTTGGGACCGGCCTGGAGGTTGTTGTTGACCTGCACCCAATAGGCGTTGATCAGGCCGTCCTTCAGCATCCGGCTTTGCAGCACGGCGTGGGCGCCGTTCTTGTCGGGAATGGTGCCTTCCGGCAGCAGCCAGAGATGCTCGGCGTGGTCGCGATGCGCCTTGTTGGTCACGACCATGTCGGCGGGCAGGCGGTGCGAGAAGGTGCCGACCTCGCGCGCGGTGCCGCAGGCCGAGGGCTGGCCGGTCAGCGAGAACGGGCTGTTGCCGGGCGAGGAGATTTTTCCGGTCAGGAGATGGATGTTGTAGACGAGGTTGTTGCACCAGACGCCGCGGGTGTGCTGGTTGAAGCCCATGGTCCAGAACGAGACCACTTTTGTCTTCGGATCCGCGTAGAGCTCGGCGAGCGCTTCGAGCCGGTTCATCGGCACGCCGGACATCTCGGCCGCCTTCTCCAGCGTGTAGTCCGAGATGAACTTGACGTATTCGTCATAGCTCATGTCGGTGGAGTCGTTGGCCTTGGCCGCACCGGTTGCTTTTTTCTGGAGCGGATGCTCGGGCCGCAATCCATAGCCAATGTCGGTCTGCCCGCGCCTGAAGATCGTATGCGCGGCGACGAAGTTCTTGTCGACGCGCCCGGTCTTGATGATGTGGTTGGCGATCGCGTTGAGGATGTAGAGGTCGGTCTGCGGCTTGAACACCATGCCGATGTCGGCGAGGTCGAACGAGCGGTGCTCGAAGGTGGACAGCACGGCGACGCGGACATGCGGCGCGGACAGCCGGCGGTCGGCGAGGCGCGTCCACAGAATGGGATGCATCTCCGCCATGTTGGAGCCCCACAGCACGAAGGCGTCGGTCGCCTCGATGTCGTCATAGCAGCCGGCCGGCTCGTCGATGCCAAAAGTGCGCATCATGCCGGCGACGGCGGAGGCCATGCAGTGCCGCGCATTGGGGTCGATGTTGTTGGTGCGGAAGCCGGCCTTGAACAGTTTCGAGGCCGCGTAACCTTCCCAGATCGTCCATTGCCCGGAGCCGAACATGGCGACGCCGTTCGGGCCACGCTTCTTGAAGGCCTCCTTCCACTTCACCTCCATGATGTCGAAGGCTTCGGTCCAGGACACGGGCGTGAACTCGCCGTTCTTGTCGTACTTGCCGCCGGTCTTGCGCAGCATCGGCTGCGTCAGCCGGTCGTGGCCGTACATGATCTTGGAGAGGAAGTAGCCCTTGACGCAGTTGAGGCCGCGATTGACCTCGGCCTTGATGTCGCCGTGGGTGGCGACGACGCGGTTGTCCTTGGTCGCGACCATCACGGAGCAGCCGGTGCCGCAGAAGCGGCAGGCGGCCTTGTCCCATTTCAGTTCGCTGTTGTCGCGCTCGGCGACGAGATTGGCGGCGAGAGCAGGTGCCGGCATGCCCGCAGCGGCGGCCGCGATCGCGGCGGCCTCGAGCTTCAGCATCTGGCGGCGGTCGAGCTTCGGCGATGTCATGATGGCTCTCCCGTCCGTTAGGCGGTTTCGATGGCGTGGAAGACGAGCGCCGCGGAATAGACGTTGGGCAGCGACTGGATGGTGTTGAGCAGGGTGCCGAGGCTGCCGGCATCCGGCGCTTCGGTCACGACGACGAGTTTTCCGCGCGGGTCTCGTCCGTGAATTTCGCAGCCGGGAAGTGCTGCGATCACCGCTTCCAGCGCGTCGAGGCGTTCGGGGCGCGCCTGCACGATGATGCTGGCGATCTCGCAGCCTGGCGGCGCGACGATGCGGTCGGCGGTGAGCACCCGGCCGGTGATCAGTGCGCGGCGGTTGAGTGTGGATTGGGCCATGATGCCTGTCTTTCGCTGTTCGGGGGTCAATGCGGGGAGGGCGGTGGGCCGGGAGGGCCGGCGAACATCTGGTAGATCCAGACGCCGAGCCCGTAAGAGCCGACCGTTCCGACCGCGAGGACGGGCATCACGACCGCGGTCAGGAACAGGAAAGCGAAAATCTCCATGCGCTTACGGCGCACGCGCGAAGTCGTGTCGTCAGGGGCCGACATATTCGGTCTCTTTGAAAGGTCTAGGAATCGGGACGGCATCCGGGCCGTTGCCTTGCTGCAATTTAAATGCAGCAGGGCTGCTAACGCGTTGATCTGGATCAACTGCTCGAGTTGCGATGATGGTTGTCGACACCGCCAAACGCGCAAGTTTAGATTGTGCACGCGCGAAGGCGATGCGAGAGTTGAGCTCCCCAATGGAGACGGCAGGGTGTGATGGGGCTCACGGCCATCGATCTCGGTCTTCGCGGCGCAACGAGCGGCGTGTTCCTGTTGATCATTTTCGTGGCGCTGCTGCGTCGAGCTGGCAGTCAGCAGGCTTTGCTGGGCATGGCCATGTCCGCCGGTGGCGTGTTTTACGCCATCGCGACCGCCCCGTTCTTTCCCAAATCGTCATGGTGGTGGGTGTTGCCGATCCTGTCCGCGCAACCCGTCGTGTTCTGGCTGTGGGCGCGCGCGGCGTTCGACGACGATTTCGTGCTCCGGCGATGGCACGGCAGCCTCTGGCTTGGCATCGTGGCCTCAGGCTTTGCGCTCACGCTGGGCTGGGCCTACTCGCCCGCTTTGGCCGGGGCCGGCGGGCGAGGCCTGGCGTTGGTCAATCTGGCGCTGGCTCTCGCGGCCGCGGTCCAGACGGTCAAGACCTGGCGTGCCGATCTGGTCGCCCGCCGCCGTCGGCTGCGGCTGGCGATGCTGGCGATCAATGTCGGGCTCATCGCGGTCGTGGCCGGTGCCGGCTTCGCCGCAATTCCCGTCGTGGTCCCCGGCGCGCCCGGCAGTCTGCCGACCGCGCTGGTCCTGTTCGTGGTGGCCATGATCGCCGGGCTGGGGACTTTTGCCGCGCAGCCGGTCGTGCCTGTCAACGACGCCACCGCGGCGATTGCATCCGGCGGCGGACGCGGGGCCGATCGTGCTTCCACGGCCCGGGTCGCCGTCGACCCCCGGGTCGCCGTCGACCCGATCCTGCTGCGGCGTCTCGACCATCTGATGACCGTGGAACGAAGCTACCGGCAGGAAGGCCTCGCGATCGGGGCACTCGCCGCGCGGCTTGGCGTTCCCGAGCACCGGCTGCGCCAGGCCATCAACGAAGGGCTGGGCTATCGGAACTTCAATGCGTTCCTGAACCGCTATCGCATCGAGGATGCCAGGCTGGCGCTCTCGGACGCGGCGCAGCGGGAGGTCCCGGTGCTGACCATCGCCATGGATGCGGGTTTCCAGTCGATCGGACCTTTCAACCGCGCCTTCAAGGCCGAGACCGGCGTAACCCCGACCGAATTCCGGCGCGAGGCGCTGAGCCGGCCGGATAGGGCTGACATCCGCGAACCGCGTCGAGAAATCGGCTAGCCGATTTTTGGATCGGGCGAGAGGGCCGCGCCCCGATTGGGCAGATTTGCCGGTGGAAACCTTTCGCCAACCGGAAAGAGCGCATCCATGTCTGCTTCGACCACCGCCGCTCCCGCATCGGAACGGCTCCACGCCCTCGATGCGCTCAGGGGCGGCGCCCTGTTGCTGGGCATCGTCCTGCACGCCGCAATGTCGTTCGTGCCTGCCACGCCCCGGTTCTGGTTCATCCAGGACACCCATCCAAGCCTGCTGCTGGGCCTGCTGACCTTCACGATCCACGTCTTCCGGATGACGACCTTCTTCCTGATGGCGGGCTTCTTCGCCCGCATGAGCTTTCATCGCCGGGGCACCCAGGGCTTCGTCCGGGACAGGCTTCAGAGAATTGGGCTGCCGCTCGTGATCGGTTGGCCGATCCTGTTCACGCCGATGAGCCTCATCGCGATCTGGGCGTCGCATTTCCCGAATGGCGGCTGGTCCCGCAGCTGGCCGCCGGTGCTGCCGAATTTCCCCCTGGCCCATCTCTGGTTCATCTATGTGCTGCTCGAGCTCTATGTCGCCATGCTGCTGCTGCGCGGCGCATTTGTCTGGCTCGATGCATCAGGCACGTGGCGAGCGGTGATTGACCGCGTCTTCGCAGGGATCATGAGAAGTCCGCTGGCCCCCCTTGTTCTGGCGATCCCGATCGGCATCGCATTCTGTCTCGACCAGCGCTGGATCAACGTGATGGGCGTGAGGACGCCGGATCAATCGCTCATCACCAACGCGCAGGCCTGGATCGGCTTTGGCTCCGCATTCGCCGTCGGCTGGCTGCTGCATCGGCAGGTCGATCTGCTGCGCCTCATCGAGCGACGCTGGTTGCCGTACCTCCTGCTCGCGGTCGTCCTGATCCTGATCAGCTTCGTGCTCGCGGGTGTGATGTTGTCTGCGCCGGGCGCGCCGAAACTGCCGGTCAGTTTCGCGACACTCAGGCTTGTCTCCGCCATCCTCTACGCGCCCGCAATATGGATTGCGACCTTCGCGGCCATCGGCCTTGCGCTCCGCTTCATGTCGGGCTTCAGCCCGACCCGGCGCTACCTCGCCGATGCGTCCTACTGGCTCTATCTGATCCACATGCCGATCGTGATGGCGCTGCAGGTCGCGCTGTCGCAGTTCGATTGGCCCGGGCTGGTCAAATTCGCGATCATTCTCGCCGTTGCAATTCCCGTGATGCTGGCGAGCTATCATCTGCTGGTGCGCTTCACTTTCATCGGCGTGGTCCTGAATGGCCGCCGCGCCGAAAAGCGCGTTCTCCCGCACGGCGGAATTGCCACCGCATAGACAGCGCCTTCCCGCTCACTAAGATGAGCGCAACAAGAATAAGCGGGAGAGGCGTCATGAAGTTCGGCATCTTCTATGAGCTGCAGCTGCCACGGCCCTGGGGCGCCGGCGACGAGCTGAAGCTCTACCAGAACGCGCTCTCGCAGATGGAACTTGCCGACAAGCTCGGTTACGACCACGCCTGGGTCGTCGAGCATCACTTCCTGGAAGAGTACTCGCACTCGCCCTCGCCGGAATCGTTTCTCGCGGCGGCAAGCCAGCGCACGAAAAACATCAGGCTCGGCCACGGCATCCTCCAGCTCACCACCAATCATCCGGCGCGCGTCGCCGAGCGCGTCGCGGTGCTCGACCTGCTCTCCAACGGCCGCTGCGAATTCGGCATGGGTGAGAGCGCGTCCATCACCGAGCTGACGCCGTTCGGCCGCGACATGGAAACCAAGAAGGAGGTGTTTGAGGAGGCCGTGCAGGCGATCTTCCCGATGTTCAGGGATGCGGGCAGCGAGCATCACGGCAAGTATTTCGACATTCCCCTGCGCAATGTCGTGCCGAAGCCGGTGCAGAAGCCGCATCCGCCTTTGTGGATGGCGTGCTCGCAACTGCCGACCATCGAACGCGCCGGCCGTCACGGCTTTGGCGCGCTGGGCTTCCAGTTCGTCAGCGCGGATGCCGCGCATGCCTGGGTGCACGCCTATTACAACGCGATGACCAAGCGATTGCACAAGCTCGCCGACTACGAGATCAATCCGAACATGGCGCTGGTGTCGTTCTTCATGTGCGCCAAGACGGACGAGGAAGCGCGTGCGCGCGCCGACGGCGCCACCTTCTTCCAGTTCGCGCTGCGCTTCTACGGCGCCTCGCAGAACCGCCAGCGGCCCGCGCCCTACACCGTCAATATGTGGGACGAGTACAACAAGTGGAAGCGCGACAATCCCGAGGCGCAGGAGGCCGCGCTGCGCGGCGGCCTGATAGGCTCGCCCGAGACGATCCGAAAGAAATTGAAGCGCTTCCAGTCGTCGCATATCGACCAGGTCATCCTGCTGAATCAAGCGGGCAAGAACAGCCACGAGCACATCTGCGAATCGCTCGAGCTGTTCGGCCGCGAGGTGATGCCGGAATTCCAGAACGATCCCGCGCAGGCCGCCTGGAAGCAGGGCGTCATGAGCGGCGAGATCAAGCTGGAGGAGATCGACACCGAGGCGTTTACGGATCGCTACGGCAAGCTCGCGATCAACGTCGCGACGGCAAAGGCAGCGGCGGGGTAGGGGCGCAGGCGTTTCCGTTGTCGCGGCATGGGCCCCGGCTCTGCAGCGCACCGCTGAAGAAGCGCTGCGCTGCGTCCGGGGCACGAGGCCATCCTCTGCATCGGCCAGCAACACTCTCGTGTCCCGGACGCGCTGCAGCGTGTAACGTTGCTGCGCAGAGCCGGGACCCAGAAGGCGGCATACGCCGGCCCAGCCGACTTCCTGCCAAATCCCCTTGCTGATATCGTCCGCCAAAAGAACTTTTGCGGAGGAAACCAATGCGGCCCCACGGCATGGCCTCAACTCCAGCGGCGAACGACATCGCGCCGGCGGTGCTCGCCATCGGCCGACCTGATTTCCCGAATGTCCTCATCGACACACTGCGCCGGCAGGCCGGCGTCGGCCATTGCATGGTGTTCGCGCTGACGCGCACCGGCGCGGCGAGCTGTCTGCTCGACGCCGGCAACATCCCGATCGGCAGCGATCTCGGCGCGGCCTATGCCGGTCAGTTCCATGAATCCGATCCCAATCGTGATGCGCTGTTCGAGGCTGAGACCACCACGCCGATCATGCTGCCGTCGTTCGCGCCGCGCATGTATGGGGCGCGCTACCGGAAAATCTTCTTCAATGACTCTGATATCGTCGACAAATATGCGACCGCGATCTGGGTCGACGACACCTGCTTCTATGTCAATTTCTACCGCATCACGGCCCAGGGCCGCTTCGGCGACACTGAGCGTGCGCGGCTCCAGGTTATTGCGCCTGCGATCGGCGCCAGCGTTGCGCGTCATTTCCAGCAGGCGCCCACCACGACGCCCGACCAGAACCTCGCCGCGTTGTTCGCAACGCGCGCGCCTCTCTCTGCGCTGACGCCGCGCGAGCAGGACGTCTGCCGCCGCATCCTGCTCGGCTTCAGCTCCGAGGCGATCTCGCAAACGCTCGGCATCAGCCTGCATTCGACCCTGACCTACCGCAAGCGCGCCTATGAGCGGCTCGGCATCTCCTCGCAGAATGAATTGTTCTCGATCGTGCTGGGCCTGCTGGCAGGACCACGCGGCCTGAACTGAGGGGGCTTGGTCAGCGATATCTGCTTCCGAGAGCAAAGCGGACATGCAATCTGCCGCCAGGGTTTTCGCCTTTTGACCCAAAGCGAACATTCGCGTGTTTGTCTCGCCGAAATTGAAGATATCATTCCGTCTCGCCCCTTAGTTGAGCATTGGAAGGACTGGATACGGATCGGCCACCGCTAACTTGGAGCGCGCACATGAGGAAGGTCGTCCTTTCTGCCGTTGCTCTCATCTTTGCAACGATGTCGTTGCAAGCGCAAAATTCCGGCGAGGATAATGCCCGTCGCACGATGGAGCGCCGTGCCGTGGAAGCGGCAATATGGGCAATGCCGGCGGTATCCATGGCGGGCATGAGAAAGAGCTTTGCCGGGATCGGCGCCGATTTCAACCAGGTCGTCTATTTCTCCAGGCCGATGGAAGCGCGGCACGAATTCATGACCGCCAACAACCAGACGCCATACGTCATCTCGGTTCTCGATCTGCGTCGGGGACCGGTGGTTCTCGACGTTCCACCTGCCAGCGGCAAGGTCGCACTCTTTGGCAGCGCCGTCGATAGCTGGGAGGTGCCGCTGGCCGATGTCGGGCCAAGTGGCGATGACGCGGGCAAGGGCGGAAAATATCTGTTCCTCCCGCCCGGACACACCGGTTCCCGGCCCGACGGCTACATCGTTATCCAGTCGCCGACCGTCTTCGTACATGTGGCACTGCGACCGATCATCATAGGAAAAGGCGCGCTCGCCGATGCGGTTGCCTACAGCAAGACGTTGAAAGTCTATCCGCTCGCGGAGGCGTCAAATCCGCGAACGACCTATGTCGATGCCTATCCGCAACCGTGGAAGACCCTCCCGGTCTATGACCTGACCTACTTCCGGGACCTGGCGGCGGTCGTCAACGACGAACCGGCGCAGGCGTGGGACGCGGTCATGCTGGGCCTGTTGGCAAGCATCGGAATTGAGAAGGGCAAGCCCTTCAATCCGTCCCCTGGGCAGGCGCAAATATTCGAGCGCGCCGTGCAGGAAGCCTATGCGGTCATGCAGGACGATTTCACGACCCCGGGAAAGGGGATCGCTCTATGCTGGCCTGACCGTCAGTGGGGGGAGTTCAATCTGCCCCAGAAGGAGGGGATGGACTTCCTGGTCGATGGAAGGCTCCTTGTGGACGCGCGGGCCGGTAGCTTTGCGTTCTGGGCCATATTTCTACCGAAGAAGCTCGCGGCCAGCGCCTATCCGATCGCGATGCGCGACAGCGCGGGCCGGCTTCTCACGGGCCAGGATACCTACCGGCTCCACGTGCCTGCCGACACGCCCGCGCGCGATTTCTGGTCGGGGATCGTCTACAGCATGAAGACGAAGTCGATGATCCCCAACCCGCAAAACCGGGTCGGCTTGTCCTCCTACGACAAGTCGAAGCTACAAGTGAACGCGGATGGCAGCGTGGACCTCTATTTCGCACCCAGCGCCCCGCCCGGCAAGGAGGCGAACTGGCTTCCAACCGGCGAGGATTTCTTCGTCATGTTTCGTCTTTACGGCCCCGAGAAGGCATATTTCGACAGGACGTGGAAGATGAACGATGTCGAGGAAGTGAATTGAGCACGGAGGAGGCGCCCGATGAAAGCCCGACTCTTCAAGCCGATCGTTGCTGGAATCCTTGTCTTCGCGAGCACGTTCGGCACACCGCTGTTCGCGCAGAATGCGCAGAAGCCTAAATACTCGGCCAAGGTGCCGGAATCCATCCTGACGCCAGATGAAGTGAAGTCTCGAATCGGCATGCTGAAGTTTACCGATGGCGTGCCCGATCGGGAGACCAGCCAGCGACTCTACGACAACCTCGATTTTTCGCGCGGCGTCGAAGCGTTCCTCAAAGGCATGCCCGCGACGTCGAGATATGCGATGTGCAAAGGCTTCGAGGAGGCGGGCATCAAACCAAACCAGGGCATCGGCATCACCGAAAACCTGATGGATGCGCGCACGCTGTTCCTGACGCCGAATTCGACCACGGTCTACGTCTTTGCCTGCATGGACCTCAAGGACGGACCGATCGTGGTGGAGGTTGCCCCGAATGTGCTGGGGCCGGTTGACGATGCCTATTTCCGCTACGTTACGGACTTCGGGTTTGGAGGCCCGGATGGCGGCAAGGGTGGTAAGTACCTGTTCGTGCCTCCCCGCTACAACGGCAATATCCCGGCCGACGGCTATCACGTGCAGAAGACACCGACCAACGGCAATCTGATCATCTACCGCGCGTTCGTCAGGGACGGCGATGTCGCCGCCGCGGTACGCAGCGTCAAGGCCAGTGCGCGGATATATCCCCTGTCGGCCGCGGCTAACCCGCCGGCGCAAGAGTTCGTCAACACGTCGGGCAAGCAGTTCAACACGATCCACGCCAACGATTTCCGTTTCTATGAGGAACTCAACGCGGTGGTTCAGAACGAACCCGCCGATGCTTTCGATCCGGAAACTGTCGGCCTGTTCGCGGCAATCGGCATCAAGAAGGGCAAACCGTTCGCACCTGACGCGCGGATGAAGGCGATCCTGACTGACGCGGTTGCGGTGGGCAATGCAACTGCGCGCGCAATCCTTTTCGACTCGCGCGATCCGCGGGCGAAGTTCTACCCGGACCGCCAGTGGTACACTGGCTTTATTGGTGGCAGGTACGATTTCACTGAGAATGGGGAGCGGATGCTCGATGCGCGGGTATTGTTCCACTATTACGCCACCGGCATCACGCCGCTCATGGCAGCGGCGAAGCCCGGCTCCGGCTCGGCTTACGCGATCGCGGCGCGGGATTCCCTAGGTCGCTATTTCGACGGTGGAAAGACCTACAAGATTACGTTGCCTGCCCCGATCCCCGCCAAGGACTTCTGGTCGTTTGCCGTCTACGACAATCAGACCCGCTCCATGTTGGAGACCGACCAGGCGCTGGCCGGCATCGACAGCAATCAACCCACCATGAAAAAGAATCCTGATGGTTCGGCCACCATCTGGTTTGGGCCGAAAGCACCGGGAGGGCAGGAAGGCAACTGGGTCCAGACCACGCCGGGCAAGGGTTGGAACACGCTGCTGCGGCTGTATGGCCCGCTGGAGCCCTGGTTCGACAAGACCTGGAAGCCGGGCGACTTCGAACTCGTGGACTAAAAGCATGGCGAGGAGCAGGCCATCACCTGTTCCTCGCTGCCGACTGCTGACGCAGCCAGAGGACTTCGGTGCCGGCCGATGTCGCCTATTGGGCCCATAGCCGACATTCGATGCCGGAACCTCCATGTCTGCTCTGCGGCGTTGAGCCGGCTCGGTCGACCAAGCTGGCGAGGTCAGCTCGTGACCCAAGGGCCGCCGTTAACGAAAGGTCGGAGCGTGTTCGCTCCGCCGGGGCGCTTCGGAGCTCGTTCGTCCCGCAATGAGATACGCGTCGTCCACGTCGCCAAATTGATATCGAGCGTCAGTCTCAACTTTCATGCCGCCGAACGAGGGTTCGGCGTTAACCATCGCCAACGGTTCCAGCCCAAGCCACGTCGCTTCGAAGTTTCTTAAATTTTGCTGGGTACCTCTTCCAGGGCATGGTGACCTGGGGAAAGACATGAGCAAGCGGGCCAAACGTAAGAAGGCAGAGGCCCTCGCAATACCCATGGCCGCGAGAGTCGCAATTGGCGCCGTGGCCGTCGCCGTCGTGGGGTATAGCTTGCTGTCTGGTCCGGCGGACGTGCAACCGATACGAAAACCGTCCGCACAACTTGCCCAGGCGTCGTCAACTCCGGTTTACGTGGCAACTCCAGCTCGTGTATCAGCGCCAGCTCCGGCTGCGGTCCCGGTCCCGGTCCCGGCTCCGATCCCGGCCCCGGCGGCTCTGGTCGAACCACCAAAAGCCGACGCTGGCGTTCCCGGAGCGCTTGTCCGGCAGGTGGTCGACTACGCCAGCCGCCAGACGCCGGGCACCGTGATCATCGATACCGGAAACACATTCCTCTATTTCGTTCTGAACGACAGGCAGGCGATGCGCTACGGCATTGGTGTCGGGCGCGAAGGTTTCACATGGTCCGGTGAGCAGACTGTGGCCCGTAAGGCAGAATGGCCGGATTGGCATCCGCCTGTGGAGATGGTCTCGCGTCAGCCCTATCTGCCGCGGTTCATGGCGGGCGGTCCCGGCAATCCGCTCGGCGCCCGGGCGATGTATCTCGGCGAGACCGAATATCGCATTCACGGCACCAACAATCCCGATACGATCGGGAAGAAGGTTTCGTCGGGCTGTATCCGGCTGACCAATGACGACGTCACGGACCTCTACGAGCGGGTGAAAGTCGGAGCGAAAGTGATCGTGCTTCCGGCAACCGCCGCCCGCAGGCCCTCCCAGGGAGCGCCGGCCGACGCCGCTTTCCGGTTGCCCGACCCGGCATCGCCGTCGAAGCGGCCCCTGGCGGCTAACGCGCAGATGTTGTCATCCGGACCGAAGATCGCCGAAGCCCGGTGAGTCAGTCCTCTGTCCTCGGTCTGCAACTGAGGACAAGGAGGCTATTCTATCTAACCCGACGATCGCTTCTCGATAGCCGTCGCGATACTCTCCAAGGCGGCGTTCCGGCGCTTTATCTCGACGAGTTCATTCTCGCACATCTGAACCATCGTCGGCCCAGACCACCGTCCCGGCAAATGGGCGCTCCTTCGGCAACAAAGCCAGATCACCACTGCTAAAAAGGCAGCAGCAGCGAGCCATGATAGCGCCTGCCGCCGATCGAAGTCCGCGATGGCGCCGCGGAAATCGCCCTTGGACAGGTGCGCAATGGCGCGATTGCTGTAAGCGGAATAGTCGTGAGCATATTCCGGATCGAGTGCGATCATCCGGTCGTAGTCGGCGGTGGCACGATCAAAATCGCCCTTGGCAAAATAGGCGTTGCCTCGCGCGGTGAGAGCGAAACTATTGTGCGCACCAAGCTGGATACTCTCGGTATAGTCCGCGATGGCACGGTCATTGTCGCCTTTGGCCTGATAGGCGTAGCCGCGCTCGCCGTATCCGACCCGCTTTCCATAGTTCGACAAGCCACCTTCGAACGCCTGGTTAACGTCCGCTATCGCCCGGTCGTAGTCGTGCCGTTGGTTGTAGATGTGCGACCGATTGAGCAGTGATCCGCCGGATTTCGGGTTAGCTCGGATCGCCTCGGTAAAGTCTTTCAAGGCTCGGTCGTCGAGATCGGCAAGGCTTGTCCATGACCAGGCGTAGCCGCGCGCATGATAGAGGGCGGACAGGTCTTGGTCATTGCTGTCTCCGCTTTCGATCGCGCGTGTACAGGCGGCGATGGTCGCGGCGGCGGTTTCCCTCGATCCGTTCAAACACTCCTGTCGATCGTCGGCTGCCGCCGGCCGGCTGACGGCAGCGGCCGCTGCGAATACCAAGGCCGCCAGCCAGACATGCGCGGAAATCCCGGAGCGCATCCTGTTCCCCCCGCGATGCATCAGTGTTCGAGCTAACCGGCGGACGGCTTTTCAAGAGCCGTCGCGATCCTCTCCAACAACGCATTCGTGCGTTGGGATTCGAAGACCTGCTGCTCGTAGAGATCGACCAGGCTCGTCCCGGAGGATGCGCGCCTATTCCTGCGCGAGAGCCACACCCAGATGCTCATCAGCACAATGAACGGCAACCAGGAGACAACAAGACTCACCAACCAGTACGGCAAACCGCTGCCTGACGTGAACGCAAACAAGGCGACGAAAGCTCCGACAAGAGCGATCCACACAGCAACGGGCAGAAACCAAGAGCGAAGCTTGGTCATTCCAGGCACGATAATCCCCTTGGTTGGCCTCAGGCAGAACATGCTATCATTGGTTGTTCGGCCTTTCCATGCCCTCGCCTCTGCAGCCGTCGCAACGTGGTTAGCCGTTCCTTTGCGAGATGCCTCAGCCACCATGAGAGGCTCGCCGTCATGATGAAAGTGACAGCGCCGTATAGCTCACTGCAATTGTCTGGATTTCGCTCGAAGCCGGCCCTGACTTCGCTCTGGAATGTTCGCGCGTGACCCCTTAGCAGAAATTAACGTTGTGCGACCAACATGCTCAACATGCATTCCGAATGGCATCGTCAACTGCCCTATTTGGATCATACCAATAGAGAACTTGGCTTAATGCTGAGGGGGACCAAGCCCCTCGCATATTTCATGGATATCGTTGGCCACGAGCCAGACATCTGCATTCGGTATTGGCGCATGTTCGACAGGCATGTTGCCGAAGGCCGCTTCATAAGACGCGAGTTGATCGAAGCCTGTCCTGGCGCGCCGCAGCTCGAATATCGGATGCTGTTTTACACATTGCCCGGCAGCGAGTGGCGGGTTGACGCCATGCTTGCGCTGCTAAGCGAATCCGGAGCTTGGTCCGATGATCGCGAACGGCGCTTTGGCGAGTTGCTTGGTTACGAGAGCTGGCAGATCGACTATTGGCTGATGCATGGTCGTTCGCCCGCGGATGCTTAGCCCGCCGTTGGGCCTCTCGCTCGCGCGCCTATGAGCGTCTCGGCATCTCCTCGCGGAACAGATTGTTCCGTCCAGCTCAATTGTCTGAACCTTGAAGGCATTTTCAGTCTGCTGCCCAACGTTGCCTGGACGACCTCGGTTCCCGTGACGGAACGATCGGGTTCCGAAGTTGGTCAGCATCGCTGTCCAGTGCGTCTTGGCCGCAACAGCCAGTGAGAAAATGCGGGCCGTCCAGCCTCATGCCTTCGTTGTGGCGAATCCAAAAAATAAACCGATACCGGATTGGGGCCGGGCTGAACACGAGGATCTGTGGTTGGATCAATTGGGGGGCCGCGGCCGCGCGGCTGGCGACATTGAAGATTTGGCAAGCAAGCTGTATTGCCGGCGCGCTGACAGCGACTTCGCTTGCCGCGATTGGTCAGATCGCGGTGCCGCGCCCAAGCATCGCAACGCCGAATGCAAGAGTGGCTGATGCATTCAGCGGCATCACGCTGAATGTGACGGCGGTCCTGGCAAATGCCAGCGCCGCGTTTCCGGCCCCGGCCGTCGAGACGAAATTCGATACAGGATTGTCGGCTAATGCGATCGTTGCGGCGGGATTCAGCGCCGCGGCGCCGGACTCGGTGCCGCCGTCCGATGTAACCACTTCGCAAGGGCCAATGCTGCAGGTCGCCAGCCTTGAGGCGGCGTCGCCCGAGAACTCGGCAACGCTTCAGCACGACCGTCCGCCCGTTGCTTCGCCCAATCCGGGCGAAGGCAAACCGTCGTATCTCAAATACTACGTCTACTCGGAAATTCCGCCGCCGGAGAAACCCGCGAAGATCGCCCTGTCGGCGTTGCGCAACGTTCCGCTCGGAACGCCCGTCCAGGAGATCGAACGTGCAGCCGAAGCGTTCGGTGTCGATGTCAATTTCATGAAGGCGGTCGCCAAAATCGAATCCGATTTCAATCCGAAGCAACGCACCGGCTCCTATATCGGCCTGTTCCAGCTGAGCAAGTTTGAGTTCAACAAATACGGATCGGGCGACATCCTCAATCCCCGCGACAACGCTATGGGCGCCGCCTACAAGTTTCTCAGCGAGGCTGCGCAATTCGAAATAATGACGCAGAAGAAGCCGACCTTTTCCGACCTCTACCTGATCCACCAGCAGGGCTGGGAAGGAGCCGCCCAACACATCAGTCGTCCGCAGCGGATTGCCTGGAAGTCGATGTGCGCAACCCGGGAGGGCTTGGCGAAGGGCGAGCGATGGTGCAAGCGCGCTATCTGGGGGAACACGCTGCCTGCGGTCAAACGCGAATGGAAGTCGGTCGATAGTCTCACCTCGGGTGCGTTCGTGGCGATGTGGCGGGACCGCGTTGACACGTTCTATGCCCGCTATCCTGTGCTGACTGCGGCGGCCGAACGCTTGAGATAGAACAGCTGGCGACTGCCCACACGCACACCTCCGGGTCCACATTCGTTTCGTCGAGAAGCTGTGTCGGCAATCTGGTTTCCGGCGCCGTGTAAGTTCGCGTTCCGCTTGGAGACCGGGTGGTTGTTAGGCTCCGGCGGCCGGATCGACGCCTGTCCCTACCGCTAGGGACAGACGTCTGCGCCGCGATGCTCTAGTCTGGCCTCAACGAGACGAGAATCCCGGGAGAGGCCGCCTTGAGCACCGCGCCGCGCATCGACATCGACCCTGCCTCGTTCTGGGCCGATCCCTATCCGATGCTCGCAAAAATGCGCAAGGAAGCGCCGATCGCCTTCGTGCCGCAGCTCGGCTCGACGCTGCTTGCGAGCCGCGACGACATCTCGATCTCCGAGAAGCAGATCGACGTATTCTCCTCGCACCAGCCGGCCGGCCTAATGAACCGGCTGATGGGCCACAACATGATGCGCAAGGACGGCGAGGCGCATCAGGTCGAGCGGCGCGCGATGTTTCCGACGGTGTCGCCGAGGACGGTGAAGGCGCATTGGACCGCGCTGTTCCAGGCACATGCCGACCGCATCATCGGCGCAATCGAGCCGGGGCGGATCGATTTCATGCGCGACTTCGCGCTGCCGTTTTCCGGCGAATGCCTGAAGTCGATCACCGGCCTCACCAACATCGGCTTCCAGGACATGGACGCGTGGTCGCAAGGCATGATCGAGGGCATCGCGAACTATGGCGGCGATCCCGCGGTCGAGGCGCGCTGTCATGCGGCGACGTCGGGCATTGATGCTGCGATCGACGACATCCTGCCGGTGATGCGCAAGCATCCCGATCAAAGTATCCTCGGCGTACTCCTCGCTGCGGGCATGCCGATGGAGAGCGTGCGCGCAAATGTAAAACTCGCGATCTCAGGCGGCCAGAACGAGCCGCGCAAGGCGATCGCCGGCACGGTGTGGGCGTTGCTCTCCCATCCCGAGCAACTCGATCTCGTGCGCAAGGGCGAGGTGACCTGGCTCGAGGCATTCGAGGAATACGCCCGCTGGATTTCGCCGATCGGCATGTCGCCGCGGCGCATCGCAAAGCCGTGGAGCATCCGCGACGTCTCTTTCGAGCTGGATGAGCGCGTGTTCCTGATGTTCGGCTCCGCCAATCGCGACGAGAGGCATTTTGAGCGCGCCGACCAGTTCGACGTGCGGCGCGACACCTCCAAGAGCGTCGCCTTCGGCGCCGGCCCGCATTTCTGCGCCGGCGCCTGGGCCTCGCGCGCCATGATTGCCGACGTCGCGCTGCCGACGGTGTTCGCCCGTGCCAAACAGCTCGAGATCGCCGATGACGAGCCGGTGCGGATCAGCGGCTGGGCGTTCCGCGGGCTGCAGAATTTGCCAGTGAGGTGGGTGCATTAGCTCGAAAGGCATCTGCGCTTCGCACGGGATCAAGGCACGCGCTTGCCACAGTTGCGGTGTCATCGCCCGGCTTGAGCGGGCGATCCAGTACTCCGAGACAATTATGGTTGAATCGATAAGCCGCGGCGTACTGGATTCCCCGCCTTCGCGGGGCATGACAGCAGAGGTGGTGGAAGGAGCTCCGCGCCTCAGCAACCCCAGTCCGCCATGATGCCATCTTGCCCCTGTTTTGCCCGACGAGTCAATCTCATTTCGGAAAATGCGTAGGTCATTGTTTTCGCACGGCCCGGCTACTGTGCATGGGGTTGTTTTCGACATTTCATGTTCTGGCGCTGTGAGCGTCGGCTGGAGTCCCGCGGCTCTCACATTCGCGTGCGGAAAAAATCCCTCTGCATTCGCTCCGCGGTTTGAAAGATTAATCATGCGCTCCGCTACGCGCGCAGTGCTGGCATCGCTATTTTCCTGGGCGTCTCGACACCTCCGCTGACCCGCACCATCATTCCTGCAACGCAAGGGAATGACGGCCGCAGGCGGCCGGGAGTGTGGAATGCAGCGTCGTGATTTTCTCAAGCTCTCCGTTGGAACTGCGGCCGCTGCTGCATTTTCGTCCCGCGCGAACGCGCAGGGCGCGGTGAAGGAAATTCGTATCGGCTACCAGAAGACGGGCGTGCTGGTTATCACGCGCCAGCAGGCTTCCTTGGAAAAGCATTTCAATCCGCAAGGCATCGACGTGAAATGGGTCGAGTTCTCCTCGGGCCCGCCGATGATGGAGGCGATGAACGTCGGCAGCGTCGACTTCGGTTCGGTCGGCGATTCCCCGCCGGTGTTCGCCCAGGCGGCCGGAGCGGCAATCGTCTATGCCGCCGGCCAGCCCATCACCAACGGCCAGGGCATCCTAGTGCCGAAGGACTCACCGATCCGATCGATCGCAGATCTGAAGGGCAAGCGTATCGGTTTCACCAAGGGGTCCAGTGCCCACAATGTCGTGGTGCAGACGCTGGAGAAGGCCGGGCTCACCTATGCCGACATCACCCCGGTCTATCTGACGCCGCCCGATGCCGGTCCCGCCTTCGCCAATGGCAGCATCGAGGCCTGGGCGATCTGGGATCCCTATTTCGCGATCGGCGAGACCAAGCAGGGCGGCCGCGTCCTGATCAATGCGCGCGAAGTCACCAAGACCAACTCCTTCTACATCGCCAACCGTGAGTTCGCGAAGACCCACGGCGCCATCCTGCAGCAGATCGTCGACGTGACGACCGCAACCGGCAAATGGGCCGAACAGCACCGCGGTGAGGTTGCCAAATGGCTCGCCGCCGTCACCGGCGTCCCTTTGGACATCCAGACGGTTGCGGCCGATCGCGCGAACTTCGTGGTCGGCCCCGTCACCGACGACATCGTCGTGACCCAGCAGGGCGTCGCCGACCGCTTCCACAAGCTCGGCCTGATCCGGAAGCCGATCGTCGTTCGCGACATCGTCTGGCGCAACCCGGCAGCCTGATCGTGCCGACCACTCTTCCCACGCACAGGGGTTTGAACATGAGGCGTATCCTTCAGCGTCTGATCGCGGCCATCGTGCTGTCGATCGGCATCGTTGCCGCCGCGGTCGGCACGTCCTACGGCCAGGACAAGCAAGACAAGGTGGTCCGCATCGGCTACCAGAAATACGGCAAGCTGGTGCTGCTCAAGAGCAAGGGCACGCTGGAGCCGAAGCTCGCCGCCAACGGCTACAAGGTGGTGTGGACCGAATTCCCGTCCGGCCCGCCGCTGCTCGAAGCGCTCAATGTCGGCGCGATCGATTTCGGCAACACCGGTGAAGCCCCGCCGATCTTCGCGCAGGCCGCCGGCGCGCCGATCCAGTATGTCGCCTACGAGCCGCCGGCGCCGAAGGGCGAGGCGATCCTGGTGCCGAAGGACAGCCCGCTGAAATCGGTCGCCGACCTCAAGGGCAAGAAGGTCGCGCTCAACAAGGGCTCCAACGTCCACTACCTCCTGCTCAAGGCGCTGGAGAAGGCGGGTGTCAAATATTCGGAGATCGAGCCGGTGTTCCTGGCCCCGGCCGACGCGCGCGCCGCCTTCGAGCGCGGCGCGGTCGATGCCTGGGTGATCTGGGATCCGTTCCAGGCCGCCGCGGAAGCCGCCACCGGCGCGCGCACGCTCGCCGACGGCGCCGGCATCGTCGCCAACTACCAGTTCTATTTCGCCTCGAAGAAATTCCTCGAAGCCAACCCTGAGATCGTCGACGCCGTGCTGGCTGAGCTTAGCTCGGTCGATGATTGGGCCAAGGGCGACATCCATGCGGTTGCCGAGCAGCTCGCGCCGGCGATCGGCCTGTCTGTCCCCGTGGTCGAGGTGGCGCTGAAGCGGCAGGCCTACGGCATCAGGCCGATCACCGATGCCGTCATCGCCGACCAGCAGCAGGTTGCGGATGCGTTCTTCGCGCTCAACCTGATCCCCAAATCCATCAAGATTTCCGACGTCGCCCGGAAACCCGGATCGTGAGCAAGCACATGAGTAAGCAGTCCAACGCCAACATCCTCTGGTTCCTGCCGACCCACGGCGACGGCCGTTATCTCGGCACCGGCATCGGCGGGCGTGAGGTCAACTTCAACTATCTCCGCCAGATCGCGCAGGCTGCCGACCAGCTCGGTTATTACGGCGTGCTGTTGCCGACCGGACGATCTTGCGAGGATTCCTGGATCGTGGCCTCCTCGGTTGCGCCGTTCACCGAGCGGCTGCGCTACCTCGTGGCTGTCAGGCCCGGCCTGCAATCGCCGAGCGTGGCGGCGCGGATGACCGCGACGCTCGACCGCGTCACCAACGGCCGGCTTCTCGTCAATGTCGTCACCGGCGGCGATCCCGTCGAGAACAAGGGCGACGGCATCTTCCTCGGCCATGACGAGCGCTACGAGGTCACCCGCGAGTTCCTCAGCGTCTATAGCGACCTGCTCGCTGGCAGGACCGTCAATGTCGAGGGCAAGCACATCCATGTCGAGGGTGGCAAGCTGCTGTTTCCGCCGGTGCAGTCGCCACGGCCGCCGCTCTATTTCGGCGGTTCGTCCGATGCCGGCATCGACGTCGCCGTCGACGCCGTCGACAAATATCTCACCTGGGGCGAGCCGCCGGCTCTGGTTGCCGAGAAGATCGCGAAGGTGAGGGAGGTCGCAGCTGCGCGCGGCCGCAAGCTCTCCTTCGGCATTCGTCTTCACGTAATCGTCCGCGAGACCAATGAAGAGGCTTGGCGTGCCGCAAACGAGCTGATCAGGCATGTCAGCGACGACACCATCGCGCTGGCGCAGAAGAACTTTGCCCGCATGGACTCCGTCGGCCAGCAGCGCATGGCGCAGCTCCACGGCGGCAAGCGTGACAAGCTCGAGATCGCCCCGAACCTGTGGGCCGGTGTCGGTCTCGTGCGCGGTGGCGCCGGCACGGCGCTGGTCGGCGACGCCCAGACGGTGGCGGCCCGCATCAGGGAGTATCAGGACATCGGCATCGATACCTTCATCATGTCGGGCTACCCGCATCTGGAGGAAGCCTATCGCTTCGCCGAGCTGGTCTTCCCGCTACTCTCGCTGGAGCAGCCGAGCAACGTGACCAAGCTGCACTTCAACGGCGGTCCCTTTGGCGAGACCGTCGGCAGCGATTACCGTCCGCAGCAGCGAGTGTCCGAGTCATGAGCCTGATCGACAGCGTTTCACTTCCGCGCAGCTTCCGCCTGCCGCGGCTTGACGGCCTGATCCAGTGGATCGTGCCGATCGCCATCATCGCGATCTGGCAGGTCGCGAGCGTCACCGGCTTCGTGCCGGTTCGCGTGCTGCCGGCGCCGAGCGATGTCGTGCTCGCCGGCTGGAAGCTGCTGCTCTCCGGCGAGCTCGTCCGCAACATCTGGGTGTCGTTCTGGCGCGCCTCGATCGGCTTCCTGATCGGCGGCGGCATCGGCTTCGCCTTCGGTCTCGCCAACGGCCTGTCGCAGCTCTCGGCCAAGCTCACCGACACCACGTTGCAGATGGTACGCAACGTGCCGCATCTGGCGCTGATCCCGCTGGTGATTCTGTGGTTCGGCATCGACGAGAGCGCAAAGCTGTTCCTGGTAGCGCTGGGCGTGTTCTTTCCGATCTACCTCAACACGCTGCACGGCATTCGTACCGTCGATCCGCAGCTGATCGAGATGGGCCGCATCTACGGCATGACCGACAGCGAGCTGTTCCGCCGGGTGATCTTCCCTGGCGCGTTGCCCTCGATCTTCGTCGGCATCCGTTTTGCGCTCGGCATCATGTGGCTTACCCTGATCGTCGCCGAGACCATCGCGGCCTCCTCGGGCCTCGGTTACATGGCGATGCAGGCGCGCGAGTTCATGCTGATCGACGTCGTCGTGCTCTCGATCCTGATCTACGCCCTGCTCGGTAAGCTCGCCGACAGCGCCTCCCGTGTGCTGGAGCGCCTGACGCTCTCCTGGCACCCCGCCTTCCAGAAACGCTGAGCAGAAATACTGGGAATCACATGCAGACAGCTCTTCGTACGGCCCTTCCTGAAACCGAGCTCGCCAGCCGCGCCAATTTCGTACCGCAGGCACGCGTCGTGCGCGAGGAGCGCCCGGCGCAGACCACGGGCCTGCCGCTCAACATTCGCGGCTTGCGCAAGTCCTTCGGCGACAACGAGGTGCTGCGCGGCATCGACCTGCACATCCCCGCCGGCCAGTTCGTGGCGATCGTCGGCAAGAGCGGTTGCGGCAAGAGCACGCTCTTGCGTCTCATCGCCGGCCTGGAAAAGTTCGAGGCCGGCAGCATCAGCTTCGGCCAGGATGTCCAGCCTGAGGACATCCGCGTGATGTTCCAGGAGCCGCGCCTGCTGCCCTGGGCGCGCGTGCTCGCCAATGTCGAGGTCGGGCTCGGCCGCGATCGTGCCTCCGGTGATGCGCATGCGCGCGCCGAGAAGGCGCTGACCGAGGTCGGGCTCGCCGACAAACGCGATCAGTGGCCCTCGGTGCTGTCGGGCGGCCAGAAGCAGCGCGTCGCGCTCGGCCGCGCGCTGGTCTCCCGTCCCCGCGTGCTCGCCTTCGACGAGCCGCTCGGCGCGCTGGACGCGCTGACCCGCATCTCGATGCAGCGGTTGCTGGAACGGGTCTGGCGCGACCAGGGCTTTACTGCGATCCTGGTGACCCACGACGTCGCCGAGGCGGTCGCGCTGGCCGACCGGGTGTTGGTGATCGACGAGGGCCGGATTGCCCACGATGTTACGGTTAACGCCGCCCGGCCGCGCGAACGCGGCTCCGCCGAGCTCGCAAGCCTCGAAGGCTCGATCCTGAGCCACCTTTTGTCGGCGGACGATCGTACCTAAATACAGGGGAACCCCGCTTCGGGGACCATGCCATGAATGTAGTGCCCCGCGATCTCATGATTGAAACTGCCGTCTCGTCCGCCGATTTCCGCGGCGCCATGCGCCACCTCACGGGCGGTGTCAGTGTCATCACCGCCGGGCGAGGCAAGGACATCACCGGCATGACGGTCACCTCGGTGACCTCGCTGTCGGTCGATCCGCCGACGCTGCTGGTCAGCATCAACCGCGATGCCTCGTCCTTCCCGCTGATCAAGCGTTACGGTGCCTTCGGGGTGAATATGCTCGCGGCCGATCAGCTGGACGTCGCCGAGCGTTTTGCCGGCAAGGGTGGGCTGAAGGGCGCCGATCGCTTTGCAGGCAGCCAGTGGGTGACGGCGGTCTCGGGCGTTCCGCTGCTGGTCGGTGCATTGTCCGCGGTCGATTGCGAGGTCGAGGAGATCGTCGAGCGGCACTCGCACGGCATCGTCATCGGCCGCGTCAGCAGCGTCAGGAATTCGACCCGCAATGCTGCATTGGCCTATTGGCACGGCCAGTACGTGGCGGTCGACCAGGACGAAGACGCGGCGAGGCTCGCCGAGGTCAGCGTTCCCTCCCGCGGCCTGCGCGGCGTTTGATCGCTACGCTAGGGCGGCCCGCAGGCTGGCATTTTCCTCGTCATCGCTCTAGAAGCGCCTTGAGCCGTCCCGTCCGGGACGGCAATGGAGCGGAACGATGAAGCGCGTCGCCACCTGGGCCTTCTACGCCATCGGCGCGCTCGCGATCGGCTACCTCGCGCTCTACGCCTATGCGATGTTCAGCGGCCAGCCGATCGTGCCGGGCGACCCCATCCACATCTTCCGCAAGCCGGACGCGCCGAGTTATTCGTGACGGTCCTCTCAACGCGTCATGGCCGGGCTTGACCCGGCCATCCACGTACAACCACGAATGACGAGTCTCGTAGGGTGGGCAAAGGTGCTCTTGCGCCGTACTCACCATATCCGCGACGACCGAATTGGTGGGCACGCTTCGCTTTGCCACCCTACGGCACCTTCGTTCATCCCTTCAAAATCGCCAGCGCCAGCGCCTGGGCGCGCGGCACGATGCTGTCGAGCTCGAGATATTCCTCCGGCGTGTGCGCGAGCCCGCCAACCGGCCCGAGGCCGCAGATCGTCGGCGTGCCGACCGCAGCGGTGAAGCCAGAATCGGCGCAGCCGCCGGAAAACTCGCCCTGGAGCGTGGTGAGGCCGACCCGCTTTGCGGCGGCTTGATAGCCTTCGAACAGCGCCTTCGACTCCGCGCTCTGCACCACCGGCACGAACTCGCCCTTCACCGTGAGCGTCGCGCTGGTACCCGGAACGTAGGACGTCGCGATGATGGTCTCGATCGCCGCCATGATCCTCGCACGATCCGCCGGATCGACATAGCGCAGGTCGATCTGGCCCTCGGCTGAGGGCGCCGTGGTGTTCACGGACTGCCCGCCCGAGACGAGACCGACATTCAGCGTGATGCCCTTGTCGAGATCGGTCAGCGCGTGGATATGGACGATCTTGTGCGCGAGCTCGCCGATCGCACTGATGCCCGCGGCGAAATTGGCACCGGAATGCGCGGCTTTGCCGGTGATGGCAAAGTGCATGAAGATGCCGCCCTTGCGGCCGGTGACGATGTTGCCGGTCGGCCGTCCCGGCTCGGAATTGAACACGGCGCGTGCGGCGCGTCCCTCGCGCTCGATCACCGGCCGCGAGGAGGGCGAGCCGATCTCCTCGTCCGAGGTGATCAGCAGCTTGATCGGATGCGGGCTGCCGCCGAACTTGTGGAAGGCGGTCGCCACGAAGATGTTCATCACGACGCCGGACTTCATGTCGGCAACGCCGGGTCCATAGGCGCGCTTGCCCTCGATCGTGAACGGACGCCGTCCGGCCTCGCCCTTGCCGAACACGGTGTCGCGATGGCCCATCAACAGCACCGGCTTCTCGTTGCTGCCGGGTTTGGCGACATCGGCATGGATCGCATCGCCGAAGGTGGCGTTGCTCTCGCGCCGGAACGGAATGCCGTGCTCGGCAAAATGCCGCTCGAACCGCGCACCGACCGCATCGACGCCCTCCTTGTCGTAGGATCCGGAATCGATGTTCACGACATCGCGCAGCAGATCGATCATCGCCTGCCGCTGCGACGCCAGCCAGTCCGTGATTTGAGCTTCCGACATGTTTATCCTCGCGTGGTTCTAGGGCTGTGCTTATAGGGCCTCGCGTAGGCGCGACCTAGTCGCCGGATGCGGTGCGGCCATGTGATAGGTCCCGTAGCCCGGATGGAGCGAAGCGAAATCCGGGAATCCCGATCGCGGAGCTAACCCCGGATTTCGCTTCGCTCCATCCGGGCTACGGGACCCTCCCGGTGGACGCACAAAACAAAATGCCCGGGATCAGCCCGGGCATTTGCATTCTCAACCAGCGTGGAGACCTACGCCCCCACCATCGGCATGCGCGGATATTCGCCCGGCGTACCCGCCGGTGTGATCGGAATTCCGCCGTCGGAATATTCGTTGAGCTTGTTGCGCAGCGTGCGGATCGAGATGCCCAGGATATTCGCGGCATGGGTCCGGTTGCCGAGGCAGTGCTTCAGCGTCTCCAGGATCAGGTCGCGTTCGACGTCGGCGACGGTGCGCCCCACCAGTGCTCGCGTCACCTGCTCGGCAGCCATGGTCGCATGCGCCACGGCCGGGGCGGTCTTGGCGAGGTCGAGGCGGTCGCCGTCGGGTGTGAGGATCGCGTCGGGGCCGATCTCGTCGCCCTGCGCCATCAGCACCGAGCGGTGCATGGTGTTCTCGAGCTCGCGGACGTTGCCCTGCCAGCGGTTGGTGGAGAGCACGCGGCGCGCGTCCGCCGAGATCGGGCGCACCGGTACGCCGTTGGCTTCTGCATATTTCTTCACGAAATGCTGGGCGAGCTCGAGGATGTCGAGGGGACGCTCGCGCAGCGGCGGGATCTTCAGATTGACGACGTTGAGGCGGAACAGCAGATCCTCGCGGAACGTGCCTTCGCGCACAGCTTCCGCCAGGTTGCGGTTCGAGGTCGCGATGATGCGGATGTCCACCGGCACCGGCTTGGTGCCGCCGACGCGGTCGATCACGCGCTCCTGGATGGCGCGCAGCAGCTTCGATTGCAGGCGGACGTCCATCTCCGAGATTTCGTCGAGCAGCAGCGTACCGCCGGTCGCTTCCTCGAACTTGCCGATGCGGCGCGCGATCGCGCCGGTGAAGGCGCCCTTCTCGTGGCCGAACAGTTCGGATTCCAGCAGGTGCTCGGGGATCGCGGCGCAGTTGATCGAGATGAACGGCCGCTTGGCGCGGGCCGAGCGGGTGTGGACGTAGCGGGCAAGCACTTCCTTGCCGGTGCCGGATTCGCCGGTGACCATCACCGAGGCGTCGGAGCCCGCGATCTGCTGGGCGAGCTTGATCACCTTGGCCATCGCTTCGTCGCGATAGACCAGCTCACGGGAATCGTTGGCGACGGCGGCCAGCACCGCGGCGATCAGCTCCGGATCCGGCGGCAGCGGGATGTATTCCTTGGCGCCGGCGTGGATCGCGGCGACCGCGGCGCGGGCGTCGTTGGTGATGCCGCAGGCGACGATCGGGGCATGGATGTGCTCGGCCTCGAGTCGCATCACGAGGTCGCGGATGTCGAGGGCGACGTCGACCAGCAGGAGGTCGGCGCCCTTGCCGCCGCGCAGCACGCGCATCGCCTGCTCGTGATCCTCGGCATGGGTCACGGTGGCGCCGTTCTCCATCGCGATCTTGGTGGCGGTGGTGAGCTGGCCCTTCAATGTGCCAACGATGAGAAGCCGCATGTCAGTCTCCTGTCCGTCTGGTCGCGCTGCCGCGCGTCATTCCTTGCGCTACTAGCTGCGTTCGGTCTTGATGATTTCGGTCATGGTCACGCCGAGCTTGTCCTCGACCAGGACGACTTCGCCGCGGGCGACCAGCTTGTTGTTGACGTAGATGTCGATGGCCTCGCCGACGCGGCGGTCGAGCTCGAGCACGGTGCCGGGCCCGAGCTTCAACAGCTCGCTGACGTCCATCTTGGAGCGGCCGAGCACGGCCGAGACCTGCACCGGCACGTCGAACACGGCCTCGAGGTCGGCGGCGGCGCGCGCCGCATATTCGTCCTCGTTGTAGCCGATGTCGGTGCCGGCAGGCGGCATCGGGCCGTTGAGATCGGGCAGCGGGACCTGTCCGTCGGTGTCGCTCATGGCTTAGCTCCCCCTGCGGGACGCGATATAGCGCCCGACCATTTCGTCGATCTTGGCCGCGATGGCGCCGCGTTCCAGCACGACGCCGCCGTCGGCCCATTCGATCCGGCAGTCACCGGTGGCGATATCGGGCTCGGCCAGGATCACCAGCCGGCCCTCGAAACCGCTCTGCTTGGCGAGCCGCTCGATCTTCTCGCGCGCGCTGTCGTAGAGCGCGTCGTTGATGCGCACGACGAGATGCGGCGTCGCGACCAGGTGCGAGAAGCAGTCCTTGACCAGCGCCATGATCTCGCCGAGCGGTTCGGCAGCGACCAGATCGGCGCACAGCTTGCGCGCCACCGCCACCGCCACGTCGACCGCCTCGGTCTCCATCTTGGTCTCGATGTTGCCGATGCCGGCGGCGACGCCGCGGATACCGATGTTGATCTCTTCCACGGCGAGCGCGACGCGGCGGTCGCTCTCCGCCTTGGCTTCGCGCTGGCCGGCGGCAAAGCCGTCCTGATAGGCGCGCGCCTCGGCTTCCGCGATCTTCTGGGCGATCTCGGCGGCGGTCGCAGCCTTCTCGCGCGGCGACCGCTCCGGCGCTGCGAAGTCGGTGTCGAACAGGAATTTTGCCGGGGCGCCCATCAGTACACCAGCTCGTCGTCGGCGCGGTTCTTGGTCAGCATGATCTCACCCTTGGCGGCGAGGTCTTTCGCGAGGTTGACCAGCAGCGCCTGGGCCTCGTCGACGTCGCGCAGGCGGACCGGGCCCATCGCCGCCATGTCGTCCTGGAGCATCTTGGCCGCGCGCGAGGACATGTTGCCGAAGAAGAAGTTGCGGACGTCCTCGTTGGCGCTCTTGAGCGCGACGCCGAGCTTGTCCTTGTCGACATTGCGCATCAGGGTCTGGGCCGAGCCGGAATCCAGCTTCACGAGGTCGTCGAAGGTGAACATCAGCGCCTTGATGCGCTCAGCAGATTCTCGGTTGTCCTCTTCCAGCGAGGTGATGAAGCGGGTTTCGGTCTGGCGGTCGAAATTGTTGAAGATTTCCGCCATCACCTCGTGGGCGTCGCGGCGGCGGGTCTGTGACAGGTTGGACATGAATTCGGTGCGCAGCGTCTTTTCCACGCTCTCGATCACCTCCTTCTGCACCGCTTCCATCTTCAGCATGCGGTTGACGACGTCGAGCGCGAGCTCCTCGGGGAAGATGCCCAGCACGCGCGCGGCGTGTTCCGGCTTCAGCTTCGACAGCACGACCGCGATGGTCTGCGGATATTCGTTCTTGAGGTAGTTGGCGAGGACCTCTTCCTGCACGTTGGAGAGCTTTTCCCACATGTTGCGGCCGGCGGGGCCGCGGATCTCGTCCATGATGCCGTTGACGCGCTCCGGCGGCAGGTACTGCTGCAGCAACCGCTCGGTGGCGTCGAAATTGCCCATCAGCGCGCCGGAAGCCGACATGCGCGAGACGAACTCGAGCAGCATGTCCTCGACCGTGTCGACCTCGACGGTGCCGAGCGTCGACATTTCCAGCGAGAGCTGGCGCACCTCGTCGTCGTCGAGCATCGACCAGATCTTGCCGCCATATTGCTCGCCCAAGGCCAGCATCAGGATCGCGGCGCGCTTGGGTCCCGTCACCGCTTCGGTCTTGCTGCCCGCGCGGCTGCCCTGGCGGGCACCGAGCGTCGAGATCACGCTGGTGATGTCGTTGGAGTTGGCGTTTTGCAGATTGCCGGCCATGTCAGTTCACTTCTCGATCATTTCGCGGGTTCGGTCAGCCATTGGCGGATGATGGCCACGGTTTCGTTGGGGTTGCGCTCGGCGAGCTCGCCGACGCGATGAACCGACTGGGCATGGACCTGGCCCTGGATGGTGGCGACGTCGATCGCGCTCGCGGCGCCGCCCGGCAGCAGCGCCTGCCCGGCAGGCGCGGCCTCCTCCGAAGCGGCGGGGCCGGTGAGGGCGCCGGAGATGGCGGCGGCGACCTCCTCGGAGGCAAGGATGCGCTTGACCAGCGGGCGGATCACCAGAAACAGCACGACCAGGCCGAGCAGCATCATCACACCGAGCTCGACGAAGTACATGACGTCGTCCTTGGTGAACTGCAGCATGCCGAGGAAGCCCGAGGGCTCGGCGATCGGGGCGGTGGAGGGGGCGTCGGCAAAGCGCAGGTTGACGACCTCGACCTGGTCGCCGCGCTTCTGGTCGAAGCCGATCGCCGAGCGCACCAGAGTGGCGATGCGGTCGAGCTGTTCCTTGGTGCGGTCCGTGTAGGCGAGTTCGCCCTTGTCGTTCTTGGAATAGATGCCGTCGACCAGCACCGCGACCGAGATGCGGTTGACCCGGCCGGCCTCGGTCACCTCGGTCTTGGTGGTGCGGGAGATCTCGTAATTGTTGGTCTCTTCGGTCTTCTTGCTCTGGTCCTTCGCCGTCGGACCGCTGTTCTGCTGGTTGCCGGGCAGCTCGTTGTTGACGGTGACCTGGCCATTGTTGTCGGCGGTGAGGCTGCTCTCTTCCCGGGTCTGGCTCGAGCGCAGCACGCGGCCCTCGGGATCGAACTTGTCCGAGGTCTGGGTGATCTTGTTGAAGTCGAAATCGGCGGAGAGCTGGACGCGGGCGCGGCCGGAGCCGACCACGGAGGAGACGATGTCCTCGACCTGCTTGCGCATCCGTTTCTCGAAGGCGGTACGGCGCTCGTCGCCGACCGCCTGCTCGGGATCGGTCGCGGCGCCGTCGGCGAGCAACTGGCCGGCCTCGTCGACGATCGAGACCCGCTGCGGCTTCAGCCCGTTGACGGCGGAGGCGACGAGATGGCGGATGGCGCGGATCTGCTGGGCTTCCAGCGAGCCGCGGACCCGCACCACGATCGAGGCCGACGGCTCCGGCGCCTCGCGCGAGAACAGCGGGCGCTCGGGCAGCACGAGATGGACGCGGGCGGCCTGGATGCGGTCGATGGCGCGGATGGTGCGGGCGAGCTCGCCTTCGAGCGCGCGGAGATGGTTGATGTTCTGGACGAAAGAGGTGGTGCCGAGCGCATCCGACTTGTCGAACACTTCGTAGCCGACGCCGCCGCCCTTGGGCAGGCCGCCCTCGGCGAGCTTCATCCGCAGGCGGGTGACCTTGTCTTTGGGCACCATGATGATGCTGCCTTCATTGCGCAGCTCGAACTGGATGCCCTGGCGCTCCAAATCCTTGATAATGCCGGAAGAATCCTCGACCGAGAGGTCGGTGAACAGCGTCGTCATCTGCGGCGTGGTCACGCGCATGATGACGAATGCGAAGAAGCCGATGAGCGCGGCGGTGACCGCGATCATCGCCCCGAACCGGGCGGCGCCGATACCCTTCAGAAAGTCCGCAAGACCTTGCAAGCAACCGCCCCGACAGCTTCGGCTGCTTTCACTGGAAAGGCCGACTGGGCAATTATTGCCTAGGTGATGGTTTCGATATGGTTAACGACGGTTAAGAGCTGGGACAAAAGTCGCGCCAAAAGGAAACATGAAAAAAATCGGCCTCGCGGGGCGAGGCCGATTTTCATCAAAAGCTGCAGATTTCCGGATCGCTTACTGGCGATATTGCTGGATGCGGGTGGTGCGAAGACCCGCCAGACCATGCTGGTCGATGGAAAACTGCCAGGAGAGGAATTCGTCGACCGTCAGGGTATAACGGCTGCAGGCCTCCTCGAGGGAGAGAAGTCCGCCACGCACAGCGGCGACGACTTCGGCCTTGCGGCGGATGACCCAGCGTTTGGTGCCGGGTGCGGGCAGATCTGCGATCGTCAGCGGACTGCCGTCCGGCCCGATGACGTATTTTACCCTCGGGCGATGGGGTTCTGTCATGGCGTACTCACAAACTCTCAACCACTGAACTCACGCCGTAACCCTACGCGTGCGGGCTTAAAAATCCGCTAAGCCTAAGGCTTCAATACAATTCTCGTTGAAAATGGCTGGAACACAGCCGGCCCGGAGGGCTGGACACCATGATCCGAGCCGGCCGAGCGGGGTCTTCGTAAATACTTTACTAACGAATGGGGCCGGCGAAGCCCCAATTGTCGTCCCCGGGCGCGCGTCGCGCGAGCCCGGGACCCATAACCCCAGGGAGCAGTTTGACGACGACTCGGGGCTACGGTCTCACGCGAAAACGACGTCCTGTGGTTATGGATCCCCGCCTTCGCGGGGATGACATCTCATGTGTGGCGCGGCGCGTGCCTTTAGTTGCTGCTGGTGGCGATGATGCTCTTCACCTGGCTCAGGGTATAGCTGGCGCCGTCGATGGTGAGCAGCGGCGGCGACTGGGTCAGGTCGACGGACGACACCACGCCCTGCACTTGCGCGGCGATGCCGACAGTGTTGTTCGCGACGTCCGTGCCGGTGGCCGAGATCGTGTACTTGCCGTCGGGCCATTGCGTGCCGTCATTGCCCATTCCGTTCCAGGTGAAGGGAATGTCGGTGCCGGCGGAGGCGGTATATTTGCCGGTGAACACGGTCTGGCCGCTGGCATTGGCGACGGTGATGTTGACGGTGGAGTCGGTCGGCACGTTGAGATGCCAGGTCGCCGACGAGTTCGTCATGGTCGCGGTCGAGCCGTCGACCAGCGCGGTCTTGCCGACGAAGCCCAGCGCCTGGGTCGCCTGCGTGGTCTGCTGCAGCGTGACGAGCTGGGACAGTGAATCGTTGGTCTTGAGCTGCTGCTCGACGCCGGCGAACTGCACCAGCTGCTGGGTGAACTGGTTGGTGTCGAGCGGATCGAGCGGGTTCTGGTTCTGCAGCTGCGTCGTCAGCAGCGTCAGGAAGGTCTGGAAGTTGCCGGCCAGCGTCGATCCCGTGCTCGAGCTCAGCGAGTTCGACGAGGAGGACGACGACGATGTCGGCGTCGTGCCGGAGACGACGGCGGGCGCGGTGGCGGCATTCGTGGTGGTCATGTTCGAATACTCCTCACACTCTGATGTCGACGCCGCTGCTCGATCCGAGCATGCGGCCGTAACCGCGCCCGACGGGCGCGGCAGCAACGGTGTCGTCCTCGCTGATGATCAGCCGGCGGGCATTGCCGCCATTGTCGTTGTTCTGGCCGGAATTCTGGCCCGATGAATTCTGGTCGCGCAGGCTGAAGGACAGCCCGTTGCTGCCGGTCTTGAGGCCGGCATCGTCGAGCGCGCGCTGCAATTGCGGCGCGTCCTGCCGCAGCATCTGCAGCGTCTCCGGCTTCTCGACGGTGAGATGCGAGGTGACCTGGCCGTTGCGGTCGACATTGATGCGGACGTCGATGCGGCCGAGGTCGATCGGATCGAGGCTGATGTCGAACCGCGTCTTGCCGGCGCGCGCGGCCGCGGCGATCTCGACCGGCACGCCGCTGATCGGCACGGCATTCGTGTTGGCCGCGGTCGCGGTCAGCGTTGCGGTGGAAGCTGTCGCGGCCGAGGTCGTATTGGTCACCGGCGCCTGGATTGCGGAAGCCGCCTGCGCGCTGGTGTCGGTCGTGGGCACGGCGGCCTGCGTGCCGGCATGCGCGTGCGTGTTCGCGGCAGTGGGCGTCGCGTCGGAGGCGCCGACTTTCGCATCGGCCTTCGCATCAGTCGCAGCGGAATCGGCCTGCGGCTTGGCGGCTTGCGCATGCGCGATCGTCGCCGCGGTTTGCGTGGCATTCGCCTTGCCCGCGTCCTGGCCGATATTGGAGACGTCGCTTTCGCGTTGCGCGGTCGCGACGGCCTTGAACGAAGGCTTCGGCGTGCCTTGGTCGACGGCGGCGACCAGGCCGCCATTGGTCTTGGCATCGGTCGCGGTGCCGTCGGTCGTGCCGGTGGCGGCGTCGCCCAGCGTAGTCGTGGTGTCGGCATCGACCTTGGCACCTGCGGTCTTGGCGCCCTTGTCGCTCGCCGTGGCGGTATCGGTCTTGCCGCCTGCGATCTGCGCCGCGGTGGAAGCGCTGGCGGCGATGCCGGCGGCCGCAATCGTCAGCGGCGAGGCGGTGGCATCGCCGGCCTGGCTCGCGGCCGCGTTCGGATCGACCGGCACCACGGGCGGGGCAACCACGATCGCGTTCGGATCGGGCATAGCGACCTGCGCCGCGTCGGGCTGCACGGCGGCATCGACGGTGGCGGCAGCGGTACCGTCGGTCTTGTCGCCCTTGGTATCGTCGGATTTATCCGCCGATTTGGCGTCGGAGGTCTCGGACTTGGCCTTAGTCGGCTTGGCCGGATCGGCCGTCGCGTCGCTCGCGGTGGGGGCCGATGTGTCGGTGTCGTCGTTCGCCTTGCTCTGCGAGGGCTGGTCGGTCGCGGCGGTATCGCGCGGGCCCTTGTCCGGGGCGGATGACGACGAGGACGACGACTCGGTCCGGCGCGGCGCGGTGTCCTGTGACGGCGTGTTGTTGCTGATCGCCTGGGTGTTGCTGTCGACCAGCGAGCCGAAGGAGTCGTTGGTGGACGTGTCTTTGGTGCTCTGCGACCGGGCAGGCTTTTGCGGCGTGCTCTGGACTTGCACGCTGGCTGCTACGTCTGACGCCCGACCGACCACGGAAAACCTCTTGGCAACATCTTCGGCATAGGGGGTAGCAAGGAGCGGGCCAGCTCGCTGTTGAGCTATTTTACCAAGCAAAATCAATTATTTGGTTGATTTTTGTCTTCGCCGCGAAGGGCGCAAAAGCCCCGCCATTTCTGCCTCCCCGGCAAGAATTGCCCTAAGCAACCGCCCGCGTGATTGCTTCACCGGAATGGCGCCTATATTAAAGAGCTGCTCTCAGCCGCTTTCGACCGGGCAGTCGTGCCTCCGGGGGAACCAAAGTTCCCCGGGAGCGTCGATGTCCCGCCGGAAGCCGAAATGTCCAAGTCATCGCGGATCGCGAACGCCGCCGTCACAACGCTTTAAGGCCCATGCTGAACAGTCTGGATCTCGAAGGCCGTCCTGAGGACACCAGGGTCGTCGTTGCCATGTCGGGCGGCGTCGATTCCTCGACGACGGCTGCGCTGCTCAAGGCCGAGGGCTATGACGTCGTCGGCATCACGCTGCAGCTCTACGACCATGGCGCGGCGACCCATCGCAAGGGCGCCTGCTGCGCCGGCCAGGACATCCACGACGCCCGCGACGTCGCGGCCAAGCTTGGCATTCCCCATTACGTGCTCGACTACGAGGATCGCTTTCGCGAGTCCGTCATCGACAATTTCGCCGACTCTTACGCGCTCGGCGAGACGCCGGTGCCGTGCATCGAGTGCAACCGCTCCGTCAAGTTCCGCGACCTCCTGAAGACCGCGCGCGAGCTCGGCGCGCAGGCGCTCGCCACCGGCCATTACGTCGCCTCGCGCCGCCGCGACGACGGCTCGCGCGCGCTGGTCTGCGCCGCCGACAGCGATCGCGACCAGAGCTACTTCCTGTTCGCGACCACGCAGGAGCAGCTCGACTTCCTGCGCTTCCCACTCGGCGACATGACCAAGCCCGAGACGCGCGAGCTCGCGCGCCGCTTTGGCCTCGCGGTCGCCGACAAGCACGACAGCCAGGACATCTGCTTCGTGCCGACCGGCCGCTACACCGACATCATCACCCGCCTGCGTCCGAACGCGATGGACCCCGGCGACATCGTCGATCTCGACGGCCGCGTGCTCGGCCGGCACAACGGCATCGCCAATTTCACCGTCGGCCAGCGCCGCGGCCTCGGCATCGCCGCTCACGCGCCGCTGTTCGTGGTGCGGCTGGATGCTCCGGGCCGCCGCGTCGTCGTCGGCCCGCGCGATGCGCTGAAGATGCACCGCATCGTGCTGCGCGACGTCAACTGGATCGGCGGCGGCGACATCGACCGCGCCATCGGCGCCGGCCTCGAGATGTTCGTGCGCGTGCGCTCGACCCGCAGCCCGCAGCCGGCCTGGCTGCGCGGCGGCAACGGCCATTACGAAGTCGAGCTCGTCGCCGGCGAGGAGGGCGTCTCGCCCGGCCAGGCCTGCGTGTTCTACGACGCGCCTTCGGGCCAGGCGCGCGTGCTCGGCGGCGGCTTCATCCAGAGCGCCGCCGCGAAAGTCGCAACGAGCACTGCGAGGCCGCTGGTGGAAGCGGTGCGCGGCTAGCGCATGATCCGGGAAAGTGTGAAGCGGTTTTCCCTCGCGACAAACGCGGAACGCGTTTGCGCGGAGATCATCCGCAAGATAAAAAGCTAAGCTGGGGCAGGGGGCATGGCAGCAGACATCTCGCGGGCCGGGGTCGAGAAGGCCTATGGTCGCTGGGCGCCGGTCTACGATCTCGTGTTCGGCAAGGTCTTCGACGCCGGACGGCAGTCGACCATCGCGGAGGCCGACCGCATCGGCGGCCGCATCCTCGACGTCGGCGTCGGCACCGGGCTTTCGCTCTCCGATTATTCGCGCACCACGAAGATCTGCGGCGTCGACATCTCCGAGCCGATGCTGCGCAAGGCGCAGGCGCGCGTGCGGAGCCTGCGGCTCAGCAATGTCGAAGTGCTCTCGGTGATGGATGCGAAGAACCTCGCCTTCCCCGAAAACTTCTTCGACGCGGTGGTGGCGCAATATGTCATCACCGCCGTGCCCGATCCTGAAGGCACGCTCGACGAGTTCGTGCGCGTGCTCAAGCCCGGCGGCGAGCTGATCCTCGTCAACCACATCGGCGCCGAGAGCGGCCCGCGAAAGCTGTTCGAGCTGGCCTTCGCCCCCGTCGCTCGCCGCCTCGGCTGGCGCCCGGAATTCCCGTGGGACCGCCTCGTCAACTGGGCCGCCAAACACGGCGGCATCACGCTCGCCGAGCGCCGCCCGATGCCGCCGATGGGACACTTTTCGCTGATCCGCTACGTCAAAGCGTGACTGCGATCGGCCGGGCTCGCGCCGCGAGTCGGCGCCTCTCGCCGCGAATCGAGACCTCACCCTGAGGAGCCCACGCCAGCGGGCGTCTCGAAGGATGCGCTGCGACGAAACCGCCAGCCAATTTCCATCGCTTCAATTCGCCGTGCGTCGGCCGGAACCTCCGCATGGCCGGAGACGTTTCCCTCCCATGCGCACGACATCAAACATCATCCTGGCAAGCCTCCTGATCGCCGCCTCAGGCAGCGCGATCGCGCAGGCCCCGCCCGCCCCGGCAACGCCGCCGCAAGCGACCGCGCCGTCATCGGCTCAGCACGCGGCCAACTGCATGCCGCAGGACCGCCCGAACCGCGCCACCGCGCTCGACGGCATCACCACCGGCCAGTCCCGGGAACCGCTCGGCGACAAACTGGCCAAATCCGACGGCGTGCTCTGCCCGCCCTCCGGCGTCGACCCCGACATGCACGCCCCGGCCCCCTCGACGGACGGCGCCATGCCGGTCATCCCACCCCCCGGCAGCCCCGGCGGCGACCCGACGGTGCGGCCGAAATAGGTGGTCTCTTCCTTCGCCTCTCCCCGCCCTCGTCCCGCCGAAGCCTTGGCGAAGGCGGATGCGGGGAGAGGCCGGAGCGCATCGAAGATGCGATCCGGGTGAGGGGGACTATCCACGAGTCCAGTGCCGAAAAATTGCAGATTCTGGTGCCAAATTCGGCACAAACGGCCTTGTCTCGCCAAAGCTTTCGCAAACGCGGATTGACAGCCCGCCGCCCCCTTCCTTATATGCCGCGCGTTCGCGAGATCGGCCTTATTCGGCCCTCGCGACCCTGTGGCGGGGTAGCTCAGCTGGTTAGAGCACGGGAATCATAATCCTGGGGTCGGGGGTTCGAGTCCCTCCCCCGCTACCAGACATTTCCAGAGAATTTTCAAGGTGTTGTGCGGTGTTCTCTAGGCCTTTTTGCTGGGCCCCAAGCATTGAAAATAGGCGCTGTACCCGCTTTTGTACCCAGGATTCGAATCCTTGGCGCGTTGCCTCTTGCCGTAGGGGGCGCGATCGTCCGGTCCATGAAGATCTTCATCGCTTCTGATCTCCACGGAGAGATGGGCTCGCACGGCTACAACGTCCCGGAAGGACTCGACTTCGACGTCGCGGTCTTCGCCGGCGACGTCCACCACGCCTATCGGGCGGTGAACTGGCTCACCAACCAGCGCGCGCTGTGGGGCAAGGAGGTGCTGTTCGTCGCCGGCAACCATGAATACTACGGAAGCGTGCTCGAGGATGCCGCGGCGCTGATTAGGGACAAGACGCGCGGAACGAACGTGACCTTCTTGGACGCCGACGCGGTGCCGGTGATTGGCGGCGTCCGCTTCCTTGGCTGCACGATGTGGACGGATTATCGGTTCGACGCCGACAGCCAGGCAGATGGCCTGCACGCAGGCCAGTTCATCAACGACCATAAGTTCATCAAGACCACGCCCGGCGCGGAGTTTCCGGCGCCGTTCACTCCGAAGGAGGCCTACAAGCGCCACCTCGCCGAACGCCGCTGGCTGACGGATCGGCTCGCAGAGGAGCATGACGGCCCGACCGTTTGCATCACGCATCACGGGGTACATCCAGGGTCGGTGCATCAACGCTACGCCGACGACGGAGCGATCAACGCCAGCTTCATCAGTGATCTGTCCGATATCATCGAGGAGCATCAGCCCGAGCTCTGGGTCCATGGTCATGTCCACAACAGGCACGACTATGTCGTCCCGGGGACACCGACCAGAGTGGTCTGCAACCCGCTTGGGTACTCCCATGAAGACTCTGGTTTCATCACCGACCTCGTCGTCGAGCTGCCAGACTGGACCCCGCGCCCGCGCTTCCGTTAGTCCTCGCATCCGGAGTTCGTTTTTTTCTGCGCGAGTTCAGCTTTTTCTGCCGGCGGTGAGTCCTTGTGATTTCGACATGAAGGGCCGCCGGTCTCGAGCATGCGAAAATCACGTGCGCTTCGGCAGCCGGCGCCCCCGCAGGAATCCCTGCGAAGCCTTGGCGTAGACGTCGGCCAACTCCCGCTCGAGCATGCCGTTCGCGACGATGAGCGTCGCGCACCGCGTCGACCGGATCGCCGCCGCACGCCTCGATGGCCTGGTGGACGGCGTCCTCCAGCTCGGCGGCTTCATCGACGACGGGTTGCTGCTCGACTGGCGCGGCCATGGCGAAGGATTCCTGATTGATGGAGAAACCATCTTGTTCTCTATTTGTCGTTGGAGAGGCCGGCCTGCCGCCTGGCCGAGGCGCAGCGGCGTCGCGCTTCCGTCGACGACGATGAGGCATGGTGGGCGGCGGTGCTGCGGAAGCGGATCAGCGCGAGCCGGCGGCAACCATGCAGTGAATGGGAAGCTAAGCTTTTTTAGGTATCCTACGGGCCCCGCCACTGGGCCTCGGTGAGGACGGCGACGCGCGCTCTGCCAAGCGCTTCCGACACCGATCGCTCGATCTGCGCCAACGTGTTCCGCATCATTTCCCTTCGCGCGACCACGATAACCAATTGACCATTCACGACTTCTGAGTGAACAATTTTCACCATGGCTTCCTCGCCGGCGACGACGATCGCGACCTGCCGGAGTCATCCAGGCGCCGTCGCCACGGAAGCTCCGACAGCTCGCCGACGACGACGGCGAGCACCGCCAGGACGGCGAACGAGATCAGCGCGGCGGGCATCAGACGTCAACTCCGTCCAACGGGATCTCCTCCCCGGCCTGCTCGCCGAGCATGTAGAGGCGGTGCATGCTCCTCGCGAAGCGTCCCTTGCGATCGAGCCAATGGACGGCCGCCGTGCAGATGTCCTCGCCATCGTCGTAGTCCGGATGCTTCCGCGCCTGGCCCCTGACGACGAGCTTGAACTCCTTGCCGAGCCTCCTGACCTCGGTCCGCCACTGCTCGATGACCGGCGCGCGGAGCTGCTCGAACGCCGACGGTTCCTCTCCCAAGGCGTAGGATTCGAGATCGCGCGCCAGGTCTTCCTTCCATCCTGTGTTTGACATCTCAGTGCCTCATCTGGCAGGCGTCGCGGGCTTCCAAGGTCGCCAGGACGATCTTCTGCAGCGCGCGCATGGAGAAATTTCGCTCGGCCCAGGCCTTGCCCATGACCCGCAGCTCGTCGGGGGCGAACGGCGCCACCGCGCCCGCCCATTCGTCGCCTTCGAGCAGCATGGCGTCGACGATCGAAGCCGCCAGCAGCGGCAGGTCGACGAGCGTCGGCGCCGGCACGCGAAGGATTCGGAAGCGGTCGCGGATGTGCTCCGGCAGGCCGCTGACGTCGTTGGCGGTGGCCAAGTACGACACCATCGATAGATCGAAGACGCAGTCGGTCGACTGATCTCGCATGAACTTGGAGGTCTCCATGTCGAGGTACCCAGTGATCGAGTTGACCAGCCCGCCATTGTGGTTGGATGTGGCTTTGTCGATCTCGTCGACGAACACCAGGGGATTGGCGGTCCGGCTGGCGAGCACGGCGCGCGCCGGAACGGATGCTTCGGTATTTGACCAGCCTTTCGACGTCCCCGCAAACTGGCCGTCGCTGCTGGATGCGCCGTCGTAGCGATGAACGTGCTGGATACCGATAGCGCTCGCGAACTTGCGCACCATGCGGCTCTTCCCGCAGCCGGGACTGCCGAGCAAAATGGTCGGTTTCATTTTCACGGGCTCGCCTTCGCGCAAGTCCTTGAACAGCACGGACAGCGCGGCCGACGCGTGCGGAAACTCATGCCCGAGACGCTTCCGCGCCTCGTCCAGATTGCGAGCGCAGACCAGCGGCAGCGCCTTGTCGAGGATCTCGGCGAACGGGCGGTTATGCGAGTTCAGTTTCGTAGCCCGCGCCGCCGGCATCACGGTCAACGTCGGCCCTGGGTACGACGTCCTGAACCACTTAGCCACGACTGGCTCGAACGCATGCGCCGGCTCCAGCTCGGACTCCTTCTCGATCTCGCCGCGGAGCACCGCTGCGGTGAGCGCAAACATCGAGTGCTTCACTTTCGTATAGTCGCCGGCGCCTGCGGCCCACCAGGTACGGAGCCGCTCGCGCACATCGACGTCCAGATCGGCATCGAGGTCGGCGGCATCGAGCGCATGCTGGACCTGCGGCAGCACGGCACGGAAGCTAGGCGGATAGCTGGGGCGGCACGCCAGCATGCTCCACGCCAGCGCCAGCGCGCCGGAATCATGGGTGCCGAGCGCATAGAGGGCGTCGACGGTCTCGCGGATCTCGTCCTGGACGGCCTGGCAGTCGCCGCAGACGTCGAGCAGCCGCTGGGCGCGCGCCTCGCCGAGCGTCTTTTCGGAGACGTGGTGCAAATATCCGAACGCATCGTCCCAGCGGGCTGACATCAGGGCGACGAGGGCGGGGTGATCTGGCTTCGTCATCGGTCGTCCTCCTCGGTCGGCGGCGGCGCCGTCTCGGCGCGGTCCTCGGCGATACGCTCGAGCAACCAAGCTCGGAAACGGGGCTCGGACGGCCTCGACGAATCCTTTCGAGACGTGTTATCCATCGGATGCCGAGTTGCCATCATTGGTGCCACTTGTCGAACAAGATGCGCCAGAAATCAAGAGCTTATGGTCGCCATGGTTAAGGATTCGAAAAGGACGCGCGCGAAACCGGGGCCCAAGGTCGCCGAGGCGGACGTCAAGCATGAGAGGTTGACCCTGAGGGTGCATTCGGACCTGATCCACATCCTTCAGAAGAGGGCCGACGAGCGGAACATGTCCAGGTCGGCCTACGTCGAAGAGCTGCTAGTTGCCTGGGTGCAATCCGACCCACGCAACCCGAAGATCGATTCCAAGGGGAAACGTGTGGAAAATGCCCCGCATCCGTTCGAGCTGATGAACCAGAACTCGATGCTCTTCGGCGCAAAATGGGCCAAATTCAACCAGATCTACGCGCTTCTCTTCGACCAGTCGGCGCCGGCGCGGTGGGTCGCCGAGCCGCAAGATCACTGGTTCGGAGAGGACGACGACTCCTGATCAATTCGAGTCCTTGATCTTCAAAGATTCGAATTCTCCGCCGAAATACCTCAACGATATCAGAGTGCGTCGCCTCGATTACTTGCCATCATATCGACCTCTGACGAGGCCATCGTGATTACGACTCTAGAAACGAGGACATTACGACTCTAGAATCGTCGCCGGCGCCGGAGGGTGCCGGAACCCGGTCCCGGTGCCGACATGTCCACACTCGTCTGACGAGTTAGCTTCCCGCCGCAAGGATTCGCTTGCATGTTACGGGCGTCAGCTGGATGCTGTCTGCTGGATCGACCAGGACCGCATGCGCACAGCACCGACCATTTCCGAAGCCTTGACGCACGCCCCGGCGCCCGCCGGCGGCATGTCTGCGTTCGAGCGCATTCAGGCCATGCCGGACGCGAAGGAAGACAAAGGGCGCCACGCATACGATGGCGGCGACTACGTGCTCGCGCGCGACTGGCGCGTCGGCGAAGCTCGTCCAGAGTTTAAGCCACGAGCATTTGAGAAGCCCAAGGATCCGTTCGTCCACGTGCCGACGATCATTCGGATGCGCGGAGCGGTGCCGCAGCGCATCCGGGGACCGGTGGCCACGACCACCAGGATTACCGCGGAGACCCAGATCGGCTGGCGGAAGTGGACCGAGGACCTGCAGGCCCATGGCGTCGCTCAGGCCGAGGAGTCGAAGGCGCGCGCCAAGGCCGACCGCGACGTGATCGACGACCACCGCCGGAAGAAGGCGGGAAAGCTCGACGCCATGTACCAGCGGGACTGCGAGCGCCGGCACAAGGCGGGAAAGCCGGTCCCGTCGTTGGAGGCGTGGAAGAACGAGCGCTTCGAGACGAAGTACCAGCGCGAATGCAAGAAGTTGATCGCGGCCGGCTTTCAGCCGCGGACGCGCGAGCAGTTCGCCGAACCACCTCCAAATTGGGAGATGTTCGCTCCGTCCGAACTGGTCGCCGCAGTCGCGTCGACGAACCGGCGCGGATACAATAGCCGTCGCCGGGAGCGCTATGATTCCAAGTTCGTCCAGGATTTCGCCGGCAGAAAGACCGCGCGCTTCATCGAGGAGCTCGTCGACGAACACGGCAATCCGACCGTTGCGTTTCGCTCCGCGGTCTGCATCTCGCTCGCGCTGTTCAACTCCGCGCTGCCGAAGGATCTGATTTTCGGCGAAGACAAGGGCAAGGTCGAGAGCTCGATCGGAGGTCACCTCTCGCGGATGCAGATCTGCGACAAGGCCTACGTCGAGCTGGCGCGCAACCGTCGCTGCCACTTCGTGGTCGACCTGGACGGCTGGTGGAGGTCCGTGAAGTCGCTTTGGAAGGCGATCCGCAGGCTCTTGCCGCCCGAGTTCATGCCGAACCTGATCGTCTACCGCGCCCGGGAGTCGGACGGGCAGGGCGTTGAGAATCCGCACCTGATCTGGATGCTGCCTCCGGGCTCCCGCGTCATCCCGACGAAGGGCGCCAAAAACATCAAGAGCCAGTTGCAGCTCCACGCGATGATCCAGCGCGGCATCGTCCACCACCTCATCGAACTCGGCGCCGACCCGGGCCACCACAACAGCAACAAGGTCAAAAACGCGCTCGCCCCCGGCTGGTCGGTCGCCTGCAACGACGATTCCTTCTGCACGATGTCGGAATGGAAGGCCTTCTTGCCGACGATCACGCCGGACGAACGTGCCATGACGCGGCGCGCCAAGCAGCTTAAGATCGAACGCGAGAACAACGTCGAGGCTGAACTCTCGAACGCGCTCTGGCGTGACGGCATCGCAGCCCGCAGGCTCGTCATCAAGTCGGCACAGCGCCGCCGGGATCCTGACTTCATCGCGGCGTGCCGTTCTCATGGTGCGTTCGTCGACTGGCTGTACCACCCCGTCGACGGCGCGGTGACCAGGCGGTTGATCGAGCTGCACGGCGACGGCCCCGTCGTTCGGCAGGTTGTGGCTGCTCAGCGCGGATTCGTGATCGATCTCGGCGCGACCCCGTCCGCGACCGGTCAGTTCTGCGACCGTGGGCGGGACAGTTACCGGAACCAATATCTCGAGAAAGGATACCGCCCCGAGACGGCCGAGGAGCGCGGACACGTCGAAACGGAGCGCAAGCGGCAAGCCGGTAAGGTCTCCCGCGCCAACGAGAAGTCGATCAACTGCGGCCTGATCGCCGAGGAGATCCAGCGCCGGCTGTCGCTCGGTCTCATGATCGAGGAGATCGGCGACGCCAAGGCGGAGATCGTGAAGGCCCTCGTCGCGTCCGGAAACGTCACTAGACCAACGGCTTACCGGCTGTTCGACGAGGTCGCTGCGGTTGTCTCAGAAGCTTCAAGATATCAAGCAGGATGTTTTCCGGACCCAGTCGAAACTCCTCCTTCCCAGGCTGTCGGTGAGCAAACCTGTCCTCCGTTCACCGACTCCGGCTCCATGGCGGCCAATCCTTCGGTCCGCCGCCGACCGGTCGGCCCCGTCGACCCAGCCAGGCTGGCAGGTCAACACGCCCTGCGGATCATGGAAACATGGCGACATGCGGTGGAGTCGTGGCGCAAAGCCTCTCGTAGGCGGCGTGACCAAGACGACGAGCCGACCATGCCGTCGGCGACCGTCGGCTCCGCACTCTGGTCTAAGTGTCGGCATTGAGCCCGGCGTCCGGTCGACCGCAGCGTAGCCTCCGGCCTCCGGCTCAACGCTTCAACCCATCATCCAGATCGTCGAAGCCCTCCGGGCCTCGGGTGCAGAGCCTACGGCGCTTCGACGGCGAAGCCTTCGGCCACATGCCTCTCTTCCGAAGCGTTGACCCTTGCTGCGCCGCGCCGGATAACCCGAAGCGAAGCGACCGGTCAGCCGGTCGGGACGAGGAGGCAACGATGGCAACGATCAGACGCAAGCTGACTCCGGAGGACGTGGACAAGATCGCTCGGTTGAACGAGGCCTGCGGCACGTATTTCCAGCGTGACCCAGACAGGGCCGACGCCGTCTTCGCGAAGCCGCGCAGGCGCCAACCGATCGAGGTCAGCCGGGCCAAGTCTCGTCTCAGGACAGCAAGGTGGCGGAGCGAGATGGACCGGCGCCGGGCTCCGACCGTCAGCGAGGTCGGCATGGCGCTCGCCGTCGCGCTGGCGACCACGTCGTGGAGCGATACGTTGACCAGCCTGGACTACGACCTGATCCGAAGGGCGCTCAGCGATCTGGAAGCGCGTGGATTCGATCCGAAGGAGGTGCGGAAGACGATGCGCCGGCTGCGGACTCGGATGGTCGACCCCGGGGACCGCCAAGGCGAAGCGGACGAGTCCTGCGGGCCGCCAAGCTTGGAAGACGAGCGCAAGCTGCCGTTCTAAGCGCCGGAGGCACGTCGACGAAATTCTAGGATTGACCCGTGTAGGTCTCGCGGCGATCGTCCGTCTCGCGAAGTTTCCAGGCAGCGCAGGTCGACCCCGCGCTGTTTGGTTGACAAACTGGGCTCGGCGCGATGGCTTCGGAGCCCAATTTTTTTCGTCGACGCGTCCGAAGGTTGTTGTCCTTTTTCAAGTCGGAGACGATCGTACGTTTCACTCGGCCGGTCGATCCAACCAAGCTGACATCCTGAAGCGCTCGCGTCCTTCACCCCCAGGAAGACCCCCGCGAGCGCTTCTTGCTTTTTCGCACATGATCGACCGGATCGCTTGCTGACGCTGTCACCGGTGACAATGCGCGCATGGACAGCACGCGCAAGCGCACAGCAAGGACAGGACAGCGGCGTACGGGCGCGCCTCGCGGAGTTGCGGAAGCCTCCGGCGTACGTCGTCGCCAATGCATGCCCCGCAATCGAGGCCAGGGCAAGTTCAGCCAGGAAGGCTCACGTGCTCGACCGATTCACGTAGCCGGGCAACCTGAGCCGGAGAACTCGCATGAAGCTCAAGTAACGCGCGTCCATTACGGCGGTCGATGCCAACGTCTACGGACGCCTGGGCGCCGTCTCGATGTCGCCGGCGAGCGCCGACAAGCGCTTCCGGGCGCAGCTAAGCGCGAGGTCAAGTCCGAACCAATCGGGTCCGGCGACCGGCGGACAAGCCACCTGCTGCATTGGGAGCAGTGACAATGCCGACGCTGTTCCGCGCGGTTACGGTATTGGCTTGTATGGATCACGTTCCCGACGGTGAGCCGAGGGTGGATGCCGTCGAGTCCGAGCTCGGCCATCGCTGATAGTTGTGGAAAAGCTGGACAGCGCCAAGTCCGCGCTTTGGCGCCTCAGAGACGAATTTAACCATGCTGATGACGCCTCCGCCAAGTCGGTTCTCCTTGCGCTCAGGATCGTGCTTTGCGCCGACGAGAAAGTCCATCCTGAGTCGTTTTCCAGCCCGGGATCATGATGGCCTTCATCGTCTCTGCGAAGGCTCTCGACGGGCCCGCCGCAGTCGCGGCATGTTGAGCCATAGCTTCGACGTCGAAGCGGCAGAGGAGTATCAGTAATGTCTCAATCGCAGTCTGACGGTGTCCAGCTCGATTTGTTTGCGCCCTACTTGATCATCGAGAAGGGTTCTCGCCGTGTCATCGTTCGCACGATGGAAGATGGCCATGGGATTAAGACCCGCGTGAACCGGCTCTGCGAGCATTTCGGAGGCCGTTACATCGCCCAGGAGGAGGGCTACGTCATGACCAAGGCCGGCGTGGCCAACATGGAGGCGGCTTACGCGAAGGGCCGCGAATGCTTCTTCTGGATGCTGTAGTTCGTCCAGAGGGCCCGCACAGGCGAATGCGGACGAAGCGCGCAACTGTCGATTTTGCGCAGCGTAGCACGTAAGCCATCATTGACTCACGGCACGATTGCTCGGCGCCGTGAATCCGGGAGTGCAGGCAGGCAAGGGTTAACGTCAGCTAAACGGCCAGGGACAGGGCTGGTCTTTGTGCTAAACCGGCGATCCATACTTTAACCAAAGCCAAAAGCCTGTGTTGATTTTCCGACGCGCCCATTCATTTTAGCTACTCCGCGCATAGGCGCGGGTAAGCCGACGTGGAAGGCCGGGAGCAGCCCTGCCATCAACGAGCTCCGCTGGCAGTGACTGCGGAAAGACTGCCCAGATCCCCGGCCTTGTGCTGGGGATTTGATTTTCACGGGTGCAGGTCGTACCCTTCTGCCGTTGCCCGGCTGGAGGGCCCTTGGGCGGATCCGTTCTCCGGAAGCAAAGAACGTCTTCAAGAACGTGTTCGCAGAGCGCGCGCTGGGAGGCTGAGGCCGCAGACCGGCGGGTCGCTACAAGCAGCTCTCTCGGTCAGCTCGATGGGCGCATCTCCGGCGAAATTTAAGTACGGGCCGAGCTCTCCTCAAGCAAGCGCTGCAGATCTCTCTGCGTAGGAGGCGCCGATCTGTGAGTTAAGATCAGCGACGAGCTTAGCGGCTTCATGGGCGCATCAGGGCTGACACTGAGGGTGGAAGTCTTCTCGGCCCAGTCTGTGCCAGGTCCTATGCTGGATGGGGGCTCGCGCAACGCGGTAGTCCGCAACTTCTTCGGCCACGAGGAGCGCAGAAAGTGGGCGACATCGCAGCGCCTGTGGAGTCTTGAAGACCGGCGGCACATCGTGGACGACGCTCCCCGAATATTGGTTGTCGAAGACGAGTACCTGATCGCACTGGAGCTCGACACCGAGCTGAGGGCCGCCGGATATCGTGTGATCGGCCCCGTTGCCGACATAGAGGGCGCTTTGGAGCTTTTGAAGGTCGAGCGGCCGGACGCCGCCATTCTCGACGTCAACTTGGCGGGAAGATGGGTCACCCCGGTTGCCGAGACGCTCCGGTCGATGTCCGTGCCCTTCATTCTCGCCAGCGGCTACGTTGCCGCCGATCTCCGAGGCCATCCCGTCCTGCGAGATGCGGCCAATGTCGGGAAATCGTGGAGGTCCGAATATCTGCTCGAGACCCTCCGGAGCGCCTTGGGTCGGCCGTAGGAAATGTTGCTCCGAGGTCGGGCTCGCTTCGATCGCGGCATAGGCTCTGAGTCAGCAGCCGCTTCTCACCAGGCCAAAGCGCACATCGGCTGCGCCCGGCCTCGCATTGCGCTGCAACGGTAAGACGCATTTTCGGCGCAACTTAACATGTCTGAATCCCGAGACCGGGAAAACTCGGCTAAGATGCCACTTTCCCTTGTTGGGGGCATTTCATGTTCGACACGGCAACCACCGCGCTTTTGCGCGCGGTTTTCGACGAAGTGTGCGAGGGCCTTTCGCAGCGCGAGATCGGCGCGCGGACCCTTGTGGCTTCGAAGATCCTGGAGGCCGCCAATAGCGGCGAGCTTTCTCCCGAGGACCTCAGACAGGTCGGCCGCAAGGCCCTTTCGCACGCGCCCACCATGTGGCGCTAACTGAGAGCCGGGACGCGGGCGTGAACTTCCAGGTCACCGTTTTGAAGATTTTGGCGGCATATCCGGATGGGTTTGCCGTCATGGAAGACCTCAAGCGTGACATGGCTATCTTGGCGACGAGTGGCCGCGACTGGGCGGACCGGACCAGGCGGCTCGCGGCTAGGGTGCCGGGCCTGGACATCTGGTCACAAGGACTGGTCGAGCGCCTAAGCGGTGGATGGAAGATCACGGCCAAAGGACGGGCGGTGCTCGATCTCATGGAGGTCCGCCCAGCGGCGTCGGAGGCCGTCCAGGTGCCCGCGGTTGAAGATTCCATTGCGGTGTCCACGTCGTCTGTTCAGCCGCTGCGGCAACCCGCCGATCGAGCCAAGCGGCGGCGCGAGCGGCGGGAGCGTCGCCGTGAGGCCCGTGAACGAGCAAGGGCGAACGCTTCCTGAGTGAGGTTGAACGAAAAAAAGCCGCCAGCGGAGCTGAGCGGCTTGATAGTCCCGGACCGTCGGTTGCCTCCCCAGCCCCAAGCGTACCGCCGTTACCTTGTTTGCGGCCATGCCGGTCCGACCTATCGAATGCGCTTCGATTCGGCTATCGGACCCCCGATTTATGCACGGCACATTTTACAGAGCCGGCAAGGGGCGGGATGAGGATGAAAGCCCTGCCGGGGACTGTGGCCAGCCGCGACCTTCCCGTTCGCCCGACCACGCCCAGTACCCCGATTCCAAGGCGAGCGCTCGTTTCCGCCGACGCGAGCGCCGGCTTGCAACCGATCACGGAGAGCGCCGTCTACGAACAGATCGCGAGATTAGGCAGGTGCCTTCAGAGAATCGAGACGCTTGCGCAGAAACGCCAGAACCATGATCTCGTCGGAAGTGAGCTTGGCGTACTGGCGCTTGAACTTCTGCGCGATCTTGGCTTCGATCATTTTGACGAGATCACCGGACATGTAGGCATTGAAGACTTCAGGGTGCACGTAGCACTTGCGGCAGATTGCCGGCGTGTTGCCGAGCTGCTTCGACACGCGCTCGATCGCCGCAACAACATTACGCTTCGCCTCGGCATGGCTGTCGTACTTCTTGAACTCGGTCAGCGCCAACGCCGCCAGAACCGTCCCCGCCCAAGTCCGGAAATCTTTTGCGCTGAAGTCCTCGCCCGTGATGTCCTTGATGTAGGCATTGACGTCGCCGGAATCGATGGTACGCGGCTCCCCGTCGTCGTCCAGGTACTTGAAGAGCTCGTGTCCCGGGATTTCCGCGCAGCGCTTCACGATGGCGGCAATCCGCTTGTCCTCGACCCGAAGTTTCCACTGTTTGCCCGATTTGCCCGTGAAGTCGAACCGAAGGACGCCGCGGCCCACCGCGACGTGCTTTCGTCGCATCGTGGTGAGCCCGTAGGATTTGTTTTTCTCGGCATACTCGGCGTTGCCGACCCGGATCAAAGTCTTCTCCAGAAGACTGACGATCGTGGCCAGAACCTTCTCGCGAGGTAGCCCTTCCAGCTTCATGTCGGCCGCGACACGGTCGCGCAGCGCGGGCAGCGCGGCAGCGAACTGGACGATGTGTTCGTACTTGTTCTGGTCGCGCAGCTCGCGCCATTTTGCGTGGTAACGGTACTGCTTGCGACCCCGCGCATCGAGGCCGGTCGCCTGGATGTGGCCATTCGCTGAGGGGCAGATCCAGACAGATTCATAGGCCGGCGGGATACCGATGGACTTGATGCGCCGGATGACGGCGGCATCGGTGATGCGCTTGCCGTCCTTGTCGTAGTAGCTGAAGGTAGTCCCCGTCCGCTTGCGAGTGTAACCGGGCGCGGAGTCGCTGACATAGCGAAGGCCTTCTTCCGCAATGGTGGCTGCGACCTCTGCGGTGCGGTCCAGAACCTGTTCTTCGTTGCGAGTCTCTCGGAGCATGGGCCTGTCCCTCGGAAGCACCCAGGGATCGAGGCTCCACTCCTTTCTAAAGGAATGAAGACCGCGGTTGGTTCCGTTCGTGAGATCGGCGGGTCGTAGATGCAGATCAGTAGCCGCGCAGCGTACCGGCCCACCTAGAGCCGGTGGTTCCTCTCGACGGGGCGCTGCGCAGGGTGACGATGGCGGCATGGCCTGACTTCAGACAATCGCCACAAAGTTTACGGACACGCTTTCCCGATTAAGTCTTTGCGAAGGTCCCTATGTCCCAATATTCCCTCGACATGTTGCGTCAGCGCTATGTCGTCGAGAAACGACCACTCGAGGCCAGCGTCGAGCAGATCCTGCGGGTTGACGGGCGCGCGGGAGCACGTGCCATCCTGGCCTCGATCGATAAGCGGCGCTTCGAAAACAGGTCCGAGGGGCAGCGCCTCCGCAAGATGCTGCGCTTCGAGACCTCTCTCTGGGAAGGGGGCCATCAGGCCGTGGCAGGCGTTGATGAGGCGGGCATGAGCCCTCTCGCCGGGCCGGTCTCCGCAGGCGCCGTGATCCTGAAGCCGGGCACGCGGATAGTTGGAATCGACGATTCGAAGAAACTCGACGCTGCCGCTCGCGAAGAACTCGCGAAGGAGATCAAGGCAAAGGCAGAGAGTTGGTGTGTGGCATTCGTCGAGGTCGAGGAGATCGACGCGATCAATATCTACTGGGCAGGCATCCAGGCAATGCAGCGTGCAGTCCGCGGGCTTGGATTGACGCCGCAGCATCTGCTGATCGACGCGAAGCGATTGAAGGAAATCGACATCCCTCAGCAGGCGATCATCAAGGGTGATGCCAAGTCCGCCAGCATCGCCGCCGCCTCGATCCTCGCGAAAGTCGAGCGCGACGCCGTGATGCGGGCGCTCGACGTGCGACACCCCGGCTACGGCTTCGCGGATCATAAGGGCTACCCGGTGCCGGCTCACTACGAAGCTCTTGCCAGGCTTGGTGCATGCGCAGCTCACCGGAAGTCGTTCGGACCTGTACGCAAGGCTCTCGGGCTACCGCCCCTGCCGCCGTGGCCTTCCGCAATAGAGCGCGCGGCCGGTTGACCGGGTCGGACGTCTCTTCCCGGCGGCGCTATTTTCGCGACCAACTCCTTTCGCGAACGACGTCCTTGGCCTTCTTGTCGGACCGCAGTCCTAGATAGACCGGCTGGCGCAGCTCTCCCTTGCTGGTCCACTCGGCGAACTTCACTTCCGCGACCAACGAAGGACGGACCCACGTCGTGACCTGCTCATCCTTCACCTTGGCGGGGAAGGGCGACTTGGCTGTCTTCAGCTGCAGGAGCTTGCCGTGAAGCTCTTCGAGAACCTGTTGGCTGAAGCCCGTGCCGACGTGGCCGATGTACCGCCACGCATCGTCCTTGCGTACCGCCAGAACGAGGGCGCCGAAGAACGGCCGGGTCCGCCTCGGCGCCGTGAAGCCGGCGATCACGACCTCCTGCCGCTGCGCGGTCTTCACCTTCAGCCAATCCGCGGTCCGGCGTCCGGAGGCGTAGAGGCTGTCGGCGCGCTTGGCCATGATACCTTCGAGATGCCTTCGCTCAGCTTCTGCGAAGAACTTCGTCCCCTTGCCTGTGCGGTGGTTGCTGAACGCGATCAGCTTGTGCCGCGGCAGGATGCTCTTTAGCCGCTTCTTGCGCTCGAGAAGCGGCAGCGCGCGCAGATCCTCGCCGTCCGCGAACATGAGGTCGAACGCACAGTACAAGAGCTTGGCCTCATGGCGCAGGGCGTTCTGAAGCAACTGGAAATGGGAGGCCCCATCCTTGCCGATCGCGACGAGTTCGCCATCGATCACGGCATCCGCCTTCACGCCCTCTAGCGCTTTCGCGACCTCGACATAGGAGTGGCTGATGATCTTCCCGTTACGGCTGTAGAGCGCGACCCGACCACGCCGGATTTCGGCCACCATACGAAAACCATCGAATTTGTCCTCGAAGACCCAGTCGGGATCGTCGAACGGCGCATCCGTCAGCGTGGCCAGCATGGGCTGCAGGCGAAGAGGCAAGGTCGATTTTCGGGCCATGGCAGGGGCTCTCTACAGGGCCGGCAAAGGCCGAAACGAGGAGGATGGAAGGCGAACCCGCGCGCTGTCGCCGGCCACGACCGGTCCCCCGGCCCGGACCACGCCCAGCACTCCAGATTTGAACGCAGGGCCCGTTTCCGCCGACGAGAGCACCTGTCGCTTCAGGCCGGCCCGGAAGCGGTCGATCAGGACGCAGGGCGTCCGCAGGCCCGTCAGCTCGACGACCGCGGCCGGTCCGAGCTCGATCAGGGTCCCGAGCGGCATCCGTTCGAGGTCCAAGCCGGCGGTGGTGACGTTCTCGCCGAGGTCGCCGGCGCCAACCTCGAAGCCAGCTTCGAGGAGAGACGGGAAAAGTTCGGACGGGATCAGGTGGACCTGCCGGAGATTGGGCAGCCGGGGCCGGCGGCGTGCCAAATAGCGGTGCCGGACGAACGGGCCGGCGTGAGCGTCGCCTTCGACGCCGTGACCTTCCGCCAGGATAATGCGGTCCTGAGTTGGTTTGCTGAAGTGGTGACCGCGATCGGCGGCGACCGCCACGACACTCCCCTCGAGCGCCAGATCGTGCCCCTGCGACATCACGCGGCGCGGGCGAGCGAGCGCCGCTTCTGGCGTAGGTAGCGCGTGATCTCCGCAAGCGTCATCGCATTCAGGACCCGGTCGGCAGAGACGCCGCCTTTGCGAGCCATCTGGACGCCCCAGTGCATGTGGTCGAGTTCGGAGATCGAGTGGGCGTCCGGATTGATGCTCAGCATGCAACCGAAGTCGAGGGCCGCCTGGTGCCAGCGCCAGTCCAGGTCGAGCCGCCATGGGTGGGCGTTAATCTCGACCACAACGTCGTGCTTGACGCACGCCCGCAGCACCTTCTCGACGTCGATTTCGTAGCCCGGCCGCCGCTGGAGCTGTCGCCCTGTCATGTGGCCGATGATGGTGGTGTGAGGATCGGAGATGGCCCGAAGCAGGCGCTGCGTCTGCGACTTGCGATCCAGCTTGAAGCGCCCATGAATGCTGGCGACCACGAAATCGAAGCGCTCCAGAACGTCATCGTCATAGTCGAGCGACCCGTCCGCCAAAATGTCGGACTCGATACCCTTGAGGATCCGGAAGTCCTTGCCGAAGCGCTTGTTCAGTCGATCGGCTTCCCGGTGCTGCTGCGCGATCTCCTCAACGGAGAGACCGCCGGCATAGTGGGCAGACTTGGAATGATCCGCCACGCCAAAATACTCGAAGCCCCGCTGGCGCGTGGCCTTAGCCATGGTCTCCAGCGTCTCGGTGCCGTCGGAAGCATCGGTGTGGCAGTGAAGGATGCCGCGCAGGTCCTGGTCGGTGACGAGCTTCGGGAGCTTGCCTTTCAGAGCCGCCTCGATCTCGCCGCGCCCCTCCCGGAGCTCAGGGTCGATGAAGGGCAAGCCGAGAGCCTGGTAGATGTCGGCCTCCTCGCGGGCGACCAGCGTGCGGCCCTTGTGCAAGCCGTCGATATCTAACTGCAGACCCTTCTCGGCGGCTAGGGCTTGAAGCTGCTCGATGTGGCCGGCGGAGCCGGTGGCGAAGAGAAGGGCGGCGCCGAAGTGCTTGCGGTCGGATACTCGGATTTGCAGCCCGTCGGCCGATGTCGTCGATGTCTTGTCGGGCTTGGCAGCCTCCGCAACGATCGCGAGATCGCCAACGAGTTCGCAGCCGCGGCGAAAATCGCCGGCGATCGTCACACGCTTGAGTTCGGGGCGGGACTTGCGGATCGAGTCCTTCGCATGGGCGAGCAGCGCGGCGGCGCGGTGCAGGTGGAGGCGGCCTTCTCCGCTTTTGGCAATCGCGAGGTTCTGCAGGATCTTGGTCTGCAACGCGGCGCCGAGTCCTTTCGCCTTCTTGATGCGGTCGTCCTTGGCGGCGGCCTCCAACTCCGGTAGCGAGCCGATGCCGAGATCCTTGTACAGGCGCAGCACCTTCTCCGGACGAAGGCCGGGTATAGCGAGCATCTCGAGCACGCCCGCGGGAATCTCCTTCCGCAGCTTTTCGAGGCTGGGGTGACTGCCCGTCTTGTGAAGCTTGGTGATGATGTCGGCAATAGCATCGCCGACGCCCGGGATCTCAGTAAGCCGATCTTCGGCGACGAGCACGTCCAGAGGAACGGCGAGGGCCGCCAGGCTGTCTGCGGCCCGAGAGTAGGCTTTCGCCCGGTAGGGATTACCACCTCGCAAGGCGGTGCGCTGCGCGTACTCTCGCAGGAGACTTGCCACACCGCGCGCGTCGAGCGAAGGCATTCAGCCAGCCTCCCGGCCCGGGCTTTGCGGCGCCGCCGGAGCAAGGCGACCGCCGGAGCCGTCACTTGGCCGGCGATCGAGGGAGGCCTCGAGCTTCTGGGCTGCGCGAAAGTCCTCAAGATGCTGGACATTGGGGCCGTAGGCAGCCTCTTTCTTGAGGAGATTGTAGATCCGGCCGGCCACCAGTTGAGAGCTCGGATGGCGTAGGCGCGGAAGTAGTCGAATGCGTCTGACATGATGTCAGTAAACGCCGGCTCTCGCCGGGAGTTCGATGGGCTCTGCCAAGATCGCCCGGCGTCCTGCCGCAAATGCGCGAAGAGTGGAACTCCTCGCCGCCTTCGAAGTTACGAGACTCGTTGATTGAGGTAGGTAGACTGCCCGCCGTCGGCCCCAACCCGGCGGCGGGTTTTTTGTGAGTTGAGTAGCGTGGCAAAGCGTACAACGGCGCCTCGGCCCGAAAAGACCGAGGTCCCTACAATGCCGGGGTTCATCAAACCCCAGTTGGCGACCCTGAAGATGAAGGCACCTTCGGGGTCTCTATGGATTCACGAAGTCAAATACGATGGCTACCGGATCCAGCTTCACATCGACGGTGACGACCGACGGGCCTACACCCGCAACGGTTACAATTGGATCAGCAAGTTCTCAAAAATTGCGGGTGCTTTCGATATCGAAGGAGAGGCCATCGTCGACGGCGAGGTCGTCGTCATCCATGATGGGCGCACGAACTTCTCCGAGCTGCAGGCAGACCTTGGCACGGGCGATCAGGATCGACTGGTCTACTTCGCTTTCGATCTGCTGTGGCTGGACGGCAGAGATCTGCGCAAAGAGCCGCAGATCGAGCGGAAGAGGCTGCTCAAGAATCTGATCGATGAGCACGACCTCAAGGAGCCCGTCCTCTATAGCGAGCACCACGAAGGGGACGGCCAGGCTCTGTTCTCCGCAGCCAGCAAACTGAATTACGAAGGCATCGTCTCCAAGCGGGTGGACGCACCATACCGGTCCGATCGGGTCGAGGCTTGGCAGAAGATCAAAGTCGTTGAGAAGGGCAAGTTTCCCGTGGTCGGCTTCATCAAGGACCCATCCGGTGTGGCCGCGCTTTATCTGGGCAAGAAGGAAGGCAAGGATCTGGTCTACATGGGAAAGGTCGGGACCGGATGGAGCCGAACCACGTCGGCGCAGATCCGCAAGGCGCTCGACACCGTGGTAAGCCCGAAGCAAAAGCTGACCAAGACAATCAGGAAGCCCAAGGCCACGTGGGTCGAACCCAAGTTCTATGCCGACATCGAGTACCGTGACATCACCTCCGAAGGTCTGCTGCGGGCGAGCTCGTTCAAAGGGCTGAGCAAAGGAACGCGCCGATCATAGCCGCGTTTTCCTGCAGAGTATGTGGAGTACCGGTCATGGATCCGGAAAGGCGAGTTGCGAAGGCCTTGGAAGACGCACAAGGCATCTTGGCCCGGCATGTCGAGCCCGGCCCCAGAGATTGCGAGCAAACCATAAACAAGCTGCTCGATGTGCTCGACGACGAAGCTGTCGTGCAGGCCCTCAAGGATTCGAAGATGGAAAAGCCCACAACAGAACAACTTGACGAGCTCAAGAGGCTCAGTGCAATCGCGCGCGTGCCGGACGAATCCGAGATCGTGACTTCGAAGGAAGAAGCCGAAATCCGGATCCGCGATCTCAAAGACAAGGCTCGGATGGAATGAGACTATCCGAGGACGACATCCAGAGCGAAGATCTCGGTCGGTGAAGGGACGTCGATCCCGGACATCCGGCATGAACTCGATGGACACGTTCGATCCCGATATGCCGTGCCGCGTTCGCGATGGTCTCAACGACCAGATCATCGAATGGAGCCCTCAGTGGGCTTCGATGTACCGCGAGCACGCGTCGAAATGGGATGAAGGCGTCATTTCCTGGGACGGCCTTTTGCTTGACGGGTGGGCGCCCATCGTTCCGAGCCATCCTTGCGGTCACTGAAGCGTCGCAGCGAAGCCGGCCGGGAACTCGCGATTCCTTGCGGCGTTGCACCTCATCAAACATTCGCAAGAGGAGGAGCCGATGGCGGCAGCGAAGAAGAAGACCGCACGTGGACGCAAGCAGGACCGGGCACGCGTCGCGAAGGGACAGGACTACGAAGTTCGCTACGAAGCTAAGAAGACCGGCCGCTCGGCATCGGCCGTCAAGAAGGCCGTCAAGAAGGTCGGCAACAGCCGCAAGCGCGTCGAGAAGCGTCTGGGACGCTAGGCCGCTTCAAATCCGGCCGGAAAACCTTGTAAACGCGGTCAGCCTCTGCACCGTCGGCACGACGTCCTGCATGTAAATTTCGGTCTGCAGGAACGGCGAACTCGTCGTCGAGCGCAGTCTCGTCGACGAGGGCACCTCGATCTGATGGTACAGGAGGGCTTCTACTCGAACCGCAGCGACTTCATCGGGACGGCCATCCGGAACCAGCTCGAACGCCACGCGGACATTGTGAGGCAATCCACGGTCCGGAAGCGACTGGACCTTGGGCTGCGCAACTACACCCGGGAGGATCTCGAGGCGGCACGGCGCGCCGGCGAGATTCTGCACATCAACGTACTGGGCCTCGCCACGATCGCCCATGACGTCAATCCCGAGTGGCCCGCGCGACCATCGCTTCGATCATCGTGCTCGGAGCGCTCCATGCCACTCCGGCGGCGCGGGGGCCCGATGCGACGAGGGAAATGCTGCGTTTTTTCCTCGAGCACTCGCTGAACAGGTCGTCCGCCTTCGTAGCGCGCGCTTAGATCGCGTCGCAGTTATCATCCGGGTAGCGGCTGAACTCGACCGCGCCGCCGGGACACACCGCACGGGATCGATTACGTTTCCCTGTCGACAGTCAGAGCCCACCTGTTCGTCAAAACCGCAGTATTCCGAACACGAAAAGCAGCACGAGCGTAATGGCCGCCGAAACAATGACTGACCCAAGGCACCCCAGCCGATTCGAAAAGAAGAAGAACACGGGCCGGCCTAGATTTATTGCCCTGGCCGCAGCACGACCTTGATGACACCGTCCTCCTTGTCGCGGAATTTTTTGTACATAGCAGGAGCGTCTTCGAGGCTGGCCGGATGAGTAACGACGAAGCTCGGATCGATCTTGCCCTCTTCGATCAGCTTGAGGAGAGGCTTAGTGTAGGCCTGCACGTGGGTTTGGCCGGTCTTGATCGTGAGCCCCTTATTCATGGCTGCGCCAAGTGGGACCTTGTCCCCCATACCGACGTATACGCCGGGGATCGATACGGTGCCCGCCTTGCGGCAGCACATGATGGCCTGTCGCAGCACGTGGACTCGGTCAGTAGCTAGAAACGCGGCCGCCTTGACCTTGTCGAGAACCGCGTCCGCAGCCCCATGCCCGGACGCCTCGCAGCCCACCGCATCGATGCAGCTGTCCGGGCCCCGCTTGTGGGTCCGCTTCATCAACTCGTCGTAAACATCCGTCTTGGAAAAATCGATGGTCTCCGCGCCGCCCGCTTCCGCCATTGCGAGCCGCTCCGGCACTTCGTCGATCGCGATCACACGGCCGGCGCCGAGCAGGAGTGCGGAGCGGATCGCGAATTGACCTACGGGCCCGCAGCCCCAGATCGCCACGGTATCGCCTGCCTCGATCTGAGCGTTGACGGCGGCCATATAGCCGGTCGGAAAGATGTCGGAGAGGAACAGCGCCTGCTCGTCGCTGACGTTATCCGGGATCTTGATCGGGCCGACGTCGGCCATCGGGACGCGTAGGTACTCTGCCTGACCGCCGGAATAACCGCCAAGCATGTGGCTGAAACCGAACAGGCCCGCAGGAGATTGCCCCATCGCTTTGGCCGCAATCTCGGCATTGGGGTTGGTGCGATCGCAGCACGAAAACAGACCTTTTTGGCAAAACCAGCACTGGCCGCAGCTAATGGTGAACGGTACCACCACGCGGTCTCCGACTTTCAGATTGGTGACCTCGGAGCCAAGTTCGATGACTTCGCCCATATTCTCATGGCCGAGAATATCGCCGCTCTCCATGGTTGGCTGGTAACCGTCCAGCAGATGCAGATCGGAGCCGCAGATCGCACATGCCGTGATCTTTATAACCGCGTCCCTTGGATGCTGGATCTTCGGATCCGGAACTGTATCGATCCTGACGTCGCCTTTACCGTGCCAGCATAGTGCGCGCATGATGGTTCCTCTCGAATGCTTGCGCCAACCTGCGAGCTTGCGGACTGTTCCAAAAGTGTAGCGTCGAATTGCCTCGGGCTCAGCAATCCCAACGTCGACCTCTACGAAGCCGTTGCGGCCATCCGGAAATGCGTCCCGATAGCGTCAGCTTTTGGCCTTCGCGCCGCCCACCGTGTCCGCCATTTGGGCGCCCCTAGCACCAAGCGGCTTCGGAGCACCAGTCGTGGTGTCGTGCTCCGTCTGGTGCTCCATTTCAGCATTGAGCTCGGCTCCCAGCAGGATCACGATCGCCGAGATCCAGAGCCAGGTCATGAAGCCGATTATCGCGCCAAGAGAACCGTAGGTTTCGTTGAATGTGCCGAAGCTCGCAGCGTACCAGGAGAACAGTGCGGAGGCGCTCAGCCAGAGGATCGTGGCAGCCGCGCTTCCCCAAGTGATCCAGAACCAACGCGGCGCCTCGCGGCTCGGCCCGAAGCGGTAAACGCAGGAAATCCCCAAGGCGACGGCGACGAACATGGCCGGCCAACGGGCGATCCGGACGAGAAGATCCGCAAAGTTCGACAGATGGAGGTAGTTGAGCACGACTGGTACGACAACGACCGCGGAGAGCGCCGAGATCACGAACAGGATTGCGGCCACCGTGAATCCCAGCGTTATGGCGTTCAACTTGAAAAAACCGCGCTTTTCGGGTTCGCCGTAGACAATATTAAAGGTGTCGAACAGCGATTTCATCGCGGCGTTCGCGCTCCAGAGCGAAATGCCGAGACCGATTGCGAAGGTCACGCCGAGCGACTGGGGACCTTTCGATGTCACCCGTGTGAGTTGATCGCGCGCAACCTCGATCGCGCCGCCAGGTAAGAATCCAGAAATCTGATCTAAATGCTTCGCGATGCTGCCGGGGTCGGAGAAGAGCCCGTAGATGGCAACGAGAGCCGCCATAGCCGGGAAGATTGCGAGGATGCTGTAGTAGGTCATGCCGGCGGCGAGCGCGAGGATGCGGTGCTGCCCTATGTTCCCATAAACCCGTAGCAGGATGTCCTTCCAACCCTTCGCGGGAATTTCGGCCGGCGAACTCGCGTGCCGCCCTCGGTCGGTACCCTCATCGCCTGCAGACGCGTCCCGCCGGCCACGCTCCTTGCGCGGCAAGGCTTCGTGGTCGGCATGCTCGGCCTCGTCTGGCGGGGCGACCCGGTCCCACAAAAAAGCCACGGCGAGAAGCCCCAGCGCCGCCGCTAGACTCCAACGATTGCTATCGGTACCGGGCTTTGCGATCTCTGCCATCGTTTCCTCCGCGGCATTCAATCGCACTGTGGAGGAGGAGTTCCTGCAGCATGTCACTTCGGCTGCACTTCAGCCGGTAGGCTGACCTTCTGCCCGGCCTCAGACTTCGCTCGAGCCAGAGAGGTTCGGCAGCGAGGGAGTCGCGAGAGGCCGCGGCAAGGAGCGCTCAATTGACCCGGATCGAGAGGCACGTCCGCCCCTCGCATCGTACCGCGTGGCGAGATCCAGCAGACGACGTCGGGCGAACGGGTCCGACCTCTCGGTGATCGCGCGAACCCGCTCGGCGTCCGGCTCCATCCGGAGCAATTCCTTGAAATCGACCGTCTTGCCTTTCGCCTGCAGTTTCTCGGCTCGTCTTTTGGTCGCCAGCAGGAGAGCTTGCTAAGACGACGGCATGCCCCAGCGCGCGGTGGCGAGCTCCCGACCATCGGCGCCACTGCGCACGATTGGCGCCGTGTAGTCGGGGAAGACGCCGGGCATCGGCGGAAGATTGCCGACGTATCGGTTGACGACGCGGAGCAGCGCGCTGATGGCAGCCTGATTGGTGGTGATCGAGTAGAGGTTACACAAGCTTAGGTCTCCGGATCCGGATGCCGGGCGCGCTGGGCCAGTTGTAGCAGGGTGGCGGCCGGGCGCTTGCCGGCTTTGGCGCATTTGCTGCAACGAAGCCGGCTGGCCAAGTCGTGCACGAAAGTTGTCGACGGGTGAGCAAGCGAGGCCAGATCGACGTCACGAACGGCCTTGCAGCGCGAGCACTCGATCTGCAGCCAGCTATAGCCGCCGTTGATCGCCTGGTCGACGGTCGGCGACGGATCGATCGGCTCGCCATCAGCCCACATGCGCTCGTTCCAGCTTTCCGCGAGCAGCTTGTCGGCCTGACGGATCAGGGCCTCGCCCTTGGCGCGGGCCTCGGCGGCTTGGGCGGCGAGGATGCCCGTCATGGCGCCGGCCCGGCCGAGCTCCTTCTGCAGCGACTTGCGGTCGCCTCCGGAGAGTGGGGTCGGGTGGTGCTTGGGCGCCATACCGCGCTACGGCACGTCGCACGCCGGCCCGCAGCCGTCTTCCTCATGGCGACCGGTGCGCTGCGAGCACGTGTTGTCCAGCAAACGTTGGCCGACGTTCCGCCAAATCGAATCCGGACCATACAGGCGAATCGCCTCGACCTTCTGGAGCTCGACCGTGCGACCGCAACGCCGGCAGCCAACTCGCAGCAGGTGGCGGTCGATATCGCAGAGCCGCTGCGTCCCGATCGGATCTGGGGTCGGTCTTGCGTCGGCGGAGACGTCGTCCAGGACGGCCCGCCAGTATTCGGGCGGCATGTCGTCGCCCCGACCGATTGCGGGCGATCCTGGCGCGTTTCTGCCGACCGGGGCGGCGGATGCCAGCCTTTCGATCTGTTTTCGAGTCGGCATGCGCCAGCCGGCGGGATGGTCGATCATTCCGCCATGAGAACGCATCATGAACATAGAGTCGAGTCGGTCGAGGGTCGAGGTGCAAATCCAACGTGGGACTACAGACCTAGCGTCGCCCTCGTCTTCGCCCAGTCGGCGTCGGTGACGGGTGAACGGCGTGCGAATATCTTCGAAGACAGCACCAGCGCCGCGGTGGCCTTAGAGATTTCGTAGCGGCCGAGCGCTTCGAGAGCCAGCACCTCGGTCAGACCTTTGCCCTGTATGAGGCGGAAGAGTTCGCCGTAGATCGTTTCGCACTCCCTCCGGAGCCATTCTATCCGGAACCAGCGCGAGACGATCTGCTCGCTGAAGAGGATCTGGGCCGCCACGCCTATCGTGGCCAGATTGGTGGTCCGATTGAGCGCGACGACGATCCAGACGACAAAATAGAGCGCGAGCCTGATCCTCTCGGCCGTGCACATCTGCGCCAGCGTATCCCCGGTGTAGAACGAGTTTTCGAGCACCTGGGCGGCGATGCGCCGCCATCCGTTCTGCGCGGAATTATTGTAGTAGCCCGTGGTCTGCTGAAAGCTCAAAGGACGATCGAACGCGTGCGACAAAAAATCCGAATAGCGTCGCTGCTGCGCCCGGGGCGAAAAGTAGAAGGTCATCGAAGCGTCCGGTTGAAGCGCTTTATCGCGCGTTGGGCCGCGGCTTCCTGATGCACCGGGGGGCACCCGGACATCAACCGCCTAAGCCGACTTCCGCCGCTGGCCCGTCACGGGTTTCTTCGCCGCTGCTTCCTTCGCCGGCTTCTTACCTTGGATCGGCATCAGCATCTCCTTCTGGCCCGCCGACGCCTTGCGCGGCTTTTTGGCGGACTTGGCCCCTTTCGCCGGCGCGGCCTCCCGACCGACGCTCTTCCGCAGCGCCTCCATCAGGTCGACCACGTTCTCGCCCTTCGGCCGCTCCTTCGGGCGAATGGTCTTGCCCGCGCGCTTCTGATTGATCAGGTCGACCAGCGCGGACTCATAGTGGTCCTCAAATTTCTCGGGGTCGAACGTGCTCGCCTTCTGGTTCACGATGTGTTTGGCTAGGTCGAGCATGTCCTTGGTCAGCTTCACCTCCTGGATCTCGTCGAAATATTCCTGCTCACTGCGCACCTCATACGGGTAGCGAAGCAGCGTACCGACGAGCCCTTTGCTCATGGGCTCGAGCGCGATGATGTGCTCGCGGTTGGTCAGCACCACGCGGCCGATCGCGACCTTATCCATTTCACGGATCGTCTCACGGATCACGGCGAAGGCGTCGTGACCCACCTTGCCATCCGGGCGCAGATAGTAGGGCCGGATCAGGTAGCGCGGATCGATGTCGGACTTGTCGACGAACTCATCGATCTCGATGGTCCGCGTCGATTCCAGAGCAAGCTCCTGAAGCTCTTCCTTCGTGACCTCGATGTACTGCCCTTTGTCGAGTTCATAGCCCTTGACGATGTCCTCGTTCGGCACCTCGTCCCCGGTGTCGGCATCGATCTTCACGTACTTGATGCGATGCCCGGTCGCACGATTCAGTTGATTGAAAGAGATCTTCTCGCTCTCCGACGTTGCCGGATAGAGAGCGACCGGGCAGGTGACCAGCGAGAGGCGGAGAAAGCCCTTCCAGTTGGCGCGCGGGGCCATGATTACGCAGAACTCCGATTGAGGGCGGCTCGGATTCAAGACGAACGACAGGCCATGGTTCCGACAGCGTGGACGGGGCGACAAGAGGATTTTTTTCAGGCCGGCTATCGACTCTTTTGTTCTAGTTATGTTCTACTGAGGCATGACCGACCGACCCGCGAGCTGGCGCATGCCGACCCCGAAGGAGATGGATAAGATGGCCGCTCTCGTCGGCAGAAACGTGCCCCAGAGGCCCAGTTTGGCTCCCGACGCCGCTCTGCCCGCGGAATACTGGCAGGCGCTCTTGGACGACCCTCGCGCCGAGGCGCGGTCAGGCCCCTCTGATGCGGCGCTGCGGCTGGACCAAATGCCTAAGCATCTGCTCCGGGTGGGCTGCCGGCGCTGCGCCAGGGTGGTCGAGATCCAGAAGGTGGACGCCGTGCGCCTCTATGGTCGGGAGGCGCTCTGGAAGGATGTCGCCCGGCGGCTCTTGGACAACACCTGCGCCGAGCGAACTGGGCGACATGAGGAAGACGGCTGCTGGCCTTCATTCGAGTAGTCGCCGGCGCGGTCGGTATTGGATAAACACCACCCGACGCCCCTCAGCGGCGGCGACCGCAAGGCGCTGCAAAAGGAGTTGGGGAAGGCGCGCGCGATTACGACGATCCTGCCAGGCAGTCATCCGAGGCACACGCCAAGGGGGAGGCGCTGATCCGTCAAGCCGACAAGCTGGGTTGCGAATCCTGGAACGAAAAAATGTTGGCCGATGGCGGTCCGATCGATCCGTCGCCGACGATCGACCAGGCCATCAACGGCGGATATTCGTGGCTCGAAATCGAATGCTCGCGCTGCAAGATGAAGCGGGACGTCGACATGGCCGCGCTGCGCCATCCGCCGACCACTTTCGTGCACGACCTGGCGAGCGGGCTCCGCTGCAGCAAATGCGCCAAGGCGAATCGCCGCCCGGCGGCCACGCTGCTACAACTGGCTCAGCGCCCTCGCCAGGCCGCTGCGAAGACCTGACGATGTGTAACTTGTATTCGATCACCACCAATCAGGCCGCCATCAGCGCGCTGTTCCGCGTCGTCAACCGGTACGTCGGCAACCTCGCGCCGATGCCGGGCGTGTTTCCGGACTACAAGGCGCCGATTGTCCGGAACGGGGGCGACGGCCGCGAGCTCACGACCGCGCGATGGGGCATGCCGTCGTCGTCCAAAGCGCTCATGGACGCCACGAAGAAGCGGGCCGAGAAGCTGCAAGCCAAGGGCAAGCAGGTCGATTTCAAGGAATTGCTCCGGATGGAGCCGGATTCCGGAACGACCAACATCCGGAACGTGAAGTCGAAGCACTGGGAGCGCTGGCTCGGCGTCGAAAGTCGATGCGTGGTTCCTTTCAATTCGTTCAGCGAGTTCAACAAGGCCGAAGGCGGGGACATCTGGTTCGCGCTCGACGAGACCCGGCCGCTTGCATGCTTCGCCGGCATATGGGCGAACTGGACATCGGTGCGGAAGGTCAAGGAGGGTGAGACCACGAACGACATCTACGCGTTCCTGACGACGGAGCCGAACCCCGAGGTGGGCGCTATTCACCCGAAAGCGATGCCCGTGATCCTGACGACGCCCGACGAGGTCGAGACCTGGTTGACCACGCCTGCAGACGAAGCCTTGAAGCTGCAGCGGCCGCTCCCGGATGGGGCGCTCAGAATCGTCGCCCGCGGCGTCAAGGAAGACCCGGCGCCCGCCGCTTAGTATGGTTCTGCACAGGCCACGGAACACGTGGACAAGCGGTAGCCTCTGCATTTCGGAATCCCTGACCCGTGCTAACCGCCAGGAACGAGCCGGCGGCCCCAAGGATTCGTCACGGCAGGAGCGATTTCGATGTTGATGACGAAGGAAAGACGGCCGGCGATCCGGACGCTGCGCGGCTGGGCCATCCACGTGCTGCAGGAGGCCGGCGCCATCCGCGCATGCGAGGAGCACGGCTGGGCGCAGGACCGCGCCGACCCGCACGCTCGCGAGCGGGCCTTGGATATCGCCAGACAGGATCCGCCGGACGGCATTGCCGCCGGCGACGCCGTAGCGGAGATCCGCGAGGTCCTCGATTCGATCGGCGACAGGTGCCCGAAATGTCCGGACGGAGGTTGCTGAAGCCGGCACGGTCCCGACGGTCTAAAATCGACGGATTGCACCGCGCCCAGCATTTGCGCAAGATCATCCATATCGACATGGATGCTCTCTATGCGTCCCTGGAGCAGCGCAACAATCCGGACCTAAGCGGCAAGTGACGGAGGCGTACGATAACGGCAGAACGCTTCCAGGCTTTGGACGCCGATTGAGCTGGTAAGATGAGTTGTGGCCTTGAAAGGAGGGCCGCACATGAGCTCACCATTCAAAGTGATCTGCGCGATCTCGATCAACCTCAACGTCGTGTTGAGCGGGCCACACTGCTATTGAGCCAGTTCCATCCTCAGTCGGCTGCGCACGGGGCCTGGTTTGCTTTGAGAGAATCAGACCGGCATGGTGACGACGATCCGCATGCGCGCGAGCGCGCCTTCGACATCGCCCGTAGCGATCCGCCGCCGGGCGGGCGAGGCGGCCGCCGTCGCGCTCGCAGAGGTCTTGGATTCGATCGGCGACACTGTCCCGCGTGTCCACCCGACGACTAGAAGCAATGGATGCTTCTCGTTGATTCAGGTCAATGGTGTCCTCCGACATCACCTCAAGGTCCCGTCATGACGCGGCCGATTCAGGCTCCTCCCAACGGCGGAAAAGGGATCGAGACGAAGCCGTCACGCACGGAGGAGGCGCGCCGGGTCATCGAGGATTACGCGAAAGATCTGATCGAGCTAATCAAACGGCTTCGCGGCCGCCTTCATTGAGACGCTCGCAAGGTAGCCAGGCAACCTAGGCGACTCCGCCGACTTCCGCTGCGGCGTGGCGACCGATGTACCGCACCACATCCCGTTGCGGCCTACCTAGCCGCTCGTCAGGCGCCTTCCGGCGGATTCTTCCTCCCTTGAAAGTCCGCAGCTTCGGCCGGATACTGGATCGAGGTCCCTTGGCCGCAGCAATACGAGGAGGCGATCATGGCAATTCAGATCGTGATGGACCGTACCGGCGACAACCGTTACCACTTCGACCCGAAGGACGCGCAAGAGGTTGCGAAGGCGGAGCGGCGGTTCCGCGAGCTGACGCATGTCGGCTTTACCGCCGCGGCGCGGACCGGTTCGGGTCAGGTCTCGCAGATCCGATCGTTCGATCCGAGCGCGGAAGAAACCGTGTTCTTTCCCAGGCTGGTCGGCGGCTGATCGGGTGCCGCCATGCTGCGTTTCAGGCCGTCTCGCCTGGGGGAACGCTCGCGCAGGAGGGCCGCAAAAGCCCTCTTCATACGACACGGCATGGAGGAAACCCCGGAAGGCCGATCCCTGCGGCTGCTGCGGCAGTGGCTATCGCCGGCCCAGCGGGCGCAGTTCGCGGAAAAGAGCTACTTCGAGGTCGTCGGCGGCGACACCGGCAAGCGGTACAGGATCTATGCGGGCGCCGCGACGAACGTCTGCGAGATCGATGGCAACGGCCGTCCGACCCTCGGGCTGTGCTTTCTGCCGATGGGCGATCTGCCGATCGGAGACGTCATGCTGTCTCAGAAGATCGCGCTGGAAAGCTCGGAGACCCACGCGCGCGGGGTGGCCAGAAGCTTCGCTCCAGATCGCACTTTCCGGGGAAGCCGGCTGCTTCGCTGAGCTTCGCTTAACGAAAAGCTTTGGCGGCCGCCGCTGAGTTTGTGTAGTCTTGGAAGGCCGCGATCTGCATCCTGCAGAGGCTCGCGAGGGTCGAAGAGAACTCGCCGACCGCGCCGCGCCCCTGTCGCTTGCCTCCAAAAGGCACGGTCTCAACTCGGCAACCGCCAGTCATGCCTCGATCGCACTCTCCCCGCCATGCCGGCGCCATCGCGTTCTCCCGGACCGGAGATCCTTCGAGCGGCGACTTCAGCGACACCAAGCTGATCCGAAAGTTCGGCGACGTGCCGGACGACCTTACCCTATGAAGCTCCACTGGGTCCGAAACGAGATCACGCACATGCGCGGGCAGATACGCGCGCAGGAGCGGGAGATCCGGATGCTTCAGCGGGCAGGCGTCGGGACCGCTTCAGCCGAGTTCCTGCTCGCGCGCATGCGGGCGAAGGTCGACGATCTTTGCCGCGAGCGGGACACTCTCCGGAAATCGGCGTCCGCCTGACGCCCGCCAGCGTCACCTGGACTCCAGATTCCAACTGACGGCGTTGCCTACGCGAGCGCGCTACACGACGGTGGTCCGCGCGCCGCCCGTGTGCAGATGGCGGGCCTGGAGCGGCTTGCTTCTGTCGTTGCGCCAGGCGTCCACGTCCTGCTGCAGCCGGCTCGCCCAGCCGCTTTCAGCCATGGCCAAGCTCGGTCCTGAGGATTGGATTGTTCGCATACCCGCCCCCTCACGCCGCCAGCCGCGACGCCGAGAAGCGGCGCTTCGGTTTGCCTCCGGGCGGATTGTGGGGACCGCCGTCCAGTTCGCAGAGAGCTTCAAGAATGGCGTCGATGCTGACGGGGGCCTTCAGCCCTGCCGGAGCCCGCAGCGCCGGGCAGGAGGCGATGGCCGAAGCGTCGGAAGCCCACGACGCGAGGATGGCGCGCTTTTCGGCCAGCGTGAGGGCGGGATGGGCGACCACGTCCTTGGGATGCTCGAACACCGTGCCCGGATGCAGGATGGCCTGGAAGTCGAAGACGTTGTCGTCGGTCGCGATCGTCGGCCGCATGATTTCCTCCATTTCTAAACGGGAGCCGTGGCGTGCGCCGCGGCTCCCGATTGCGTTCGCTCAGGCCGCCTTGGCTTCGAGCTGGTGGAGGTTGTCCGGCGCGGCGCCGTTGATGGCGATACGGCGGGGCTTCATGGCCTCCGGGATCTCGCGAACCAGTTCGATCTTGAGCAGGCCGTTGTCGAACGTCGCGCTCTTGACCTGGACATAGTCGGCCAGGTTGAACTGCCGCTTGAAGGGACGGTTCGAGATGCCGCGATAGAGATACTCGCGCTCGGCCTTCTCGGGCTTGCTGCCCTCGATCGTGACGACGTTGTGCTCGGCCGTCACCGAGATCTCCTCGGGCGAGAAGCCGGCGACCGCGAGCGAGATCTGGTAGCGATCATCGCCGAGCCGTTCGATGTTGTAGGGGGGATAGTTGTCCTCGGCGGCCCGCTGGGCGGATTCCGCGAGGTCGAAAAGGCGGTCGAAGCCGATGGTCGAACGCCAGAGCGGTGAAAAGTCGTAGCTGCGCATAGCCAGATCCTCCAAGGAGCAAAATGGTTACGAACGGCACCGGACACGACCGGTGCCCGTCTGGGACCCCGGGCCCAAGAGGCACCCGGAGACCACCCTGCGGTGGCGACTGAAAAATTAGAAAAACCGGTTTTGGTTTCAAGAGCGGGATCGAAAATTTTTGCGGGGACCGCCCCCCAGTATCGACAGGATGTAATGCGGCTGCGAGGTTAGGCCGAGGAAGCCTTGACTCGCCGGGCGCCGGCATAACTCAACTACACCTCTCAGCTTTCTGCGGGGTTGCGTCATGGAGCAGGAACGACAACCGGCGCCCCGGTTCGCGCTCCTGCTCAAGACCGCGCGGAAGAAAACGGTGCGGATCTGGGCGGAGCAGTCGCCGTTCGAGTTGAAGGATTCGTTGAAACGGCGAGGCTATCGCTGGAGCGACGGCACGGATGGCCGCCCCAAGTCTGGTACGTCGGCGTGGGCGAGTGCGCCGTCGACGACGAACTCGCATTCCTGAAGGCGGAGATCTACCTGCGCGACGTCGAGCCGCGTCTGCAGACGCTGACCGCCTTCACTCGCTTCTCCAACCGGAACTGACGCGGCAGCCGGGAAGTGGCCGCCACCTGGGCGTCAGCGCCCGAGACGCTTCTCGACCCGCTTGCGGGAATTGCCGACTTTCTTGACCGCTTTCTTGACGGCGGACGCGGACCGGCCGGTCTTCTTCGCCTCATAGCCGACTTCGTAATTCTGACCGCCGGCGACGCGCGCCCGGTCCTGCTTGCGTCCTCTCGCGGTCTTCTTGGTCGCCTTCTTCGCTGCAGCCATCGCTTTCTCCTCGAAGTGTTTGAGACAGTGAAACGCCGCGAAGGATTCGCCGGTTCCGGAACGATTCCGTCTGTGCCACTTTGAATCACCGTTGCGTGGAGTTTGTCCGTGGCTTTTGAGCGTCAGAAGCCGGCCGCCGACCTTGGCGAGAAGGCACCATTTCCGGATTTCGTGGAACCGGCCTTGGCATCCTCGATCGAGAAGGTGCCATCCGGGTCCCGATGGATTCACGAAATCAAGTTCGACGGCTACCGCGTGCAGGTCCACCTCCACAACGAGGCGGTCAAGGTCTTCACCCGGCGCGGCCACGACTGGACGCACCGGTTCAAGAAGGTCGCGCACGACGCCTGGCACATCAAGGCGAGCTCCGCGGTCGTCGACGGCGAGATCGTCGTGCCGGCCGCCGACGGCACGACCGACTTCTCGGTCCTGCAGAACGAGCTCAAGGGCAAGTCCACCAGCATCGTGTTGGTCGCATTCGATCTCCTTTACCTGAACGGTCGCAACCTGCGGAAACTGCCGCTCTTCCAGCGCAAGGCCGAACTCAAGAAGATCATCACCGGCGCCGAGATCCAGTTCAGCGAGAGCTTCGAGATCGAAGGCCGCGAGATGTTCGCCCACGCCTGCAAGCTCGGGCTGGAAGGCGTCGTCTCGAAGGTCCGCGACTCGACCTACCCCAAGGGGCGCAGCAACGACTGGGTGAAGAAGACTTGCGCGCAGCGCGAGACGCTGACCATCGCCGGCTTCGCGCTGGACGGCGCCAAGTGGGACGGACTCTATGTCGGCCGGCGAAAGGGTGCCGATCTGGTCTACGCTGGCAAGGTCGACCACGGCTTCGACAAGATCTCGGCCGCGGAGCTTCGGAGGCGGCTGGAGCCGCTCGTCCGCAAGACGCAACCCTACTCGAAGCGGATCGCCCACAAAGGCATCTGGGTCGAGCCGAAGCTGCTTGCCGAAGTGGAGTATCGGACAAAATCGGCCGAGGGGAAGGTGCGCCATCCCTTCTTTAAGGGACTGCGGGAGGACCTTTAAGAGCAGGAGCTTTGCCGAGGCTAGTCCTACGTCGATGTCGGCTTCGGCTCCCGTGAACGGACATCACGCACCACGGACGCCATGTCCATTTCGTGCCGATTTTGTTGCAAAAGTCGAAAATCGAAACAACCCTAAAAATCTCGCGGATGTTGATCTTTAGACCTCTCTGCTGCTGCGTCGCTTTTCAGCGCCACTACGGAGGTTGGTGATCGATTTTGGATCAACCGATATGGTCCCTCACATCGCCGCGCGCAAAACGCACCAGTGGCTCTAAGAATTTTCTTTCGACACCCCAAAAAGACTTTTGTAACAAAATCTACCAACAGCCGACATCAGGAATAGCGCGTCCTTAGGGCGGTTTGGACATGTCAGTTCACTTTACGAAGAACCATTCTTTTCATGCCGGCAAGGAGGCGGTAGCCCTCCGCCAGTTGCAACAGGTTCTCCCTCTCCGATCCGTGCGGCAAGCGAGTAGCATCTACATGCAGTGCTTTCGCTAGTTCGTCGCATTGGTCTGCGGTCAAGCGTTCCTGCTGCATCACGGCCCTCAGGCAATCGATTTGGTCGATTCCCAAATAATGTAGGCCCGAGGCGTTCCCGGATGGTTTTTGTCCCGCCGGAGCAGTCTGATACACTCACGTCACGGAAGCTATACATATGCGGCAAGCTCTTCCAAATTCTCATATTGCTGCCGTTTTTGCATAGTCCTCGCCGGTTTTGTCCCCGAGGATATCCAACTAATTTGAGCTGCTGCCACGGCGCTAATTATGGGCGACTTAATGCCCGCTATTGCCCCTTGGGCCAACGGACGACCAGATTTGACCTTGGTGAAATCACCCCAGTTTGCTGGCGCTAAGGCGCGAAAGACGACCGAAAATTCGCTCTGACAATCTCCACCAACAACGGACTTTTCTGGCTAGGGAGACCGGAATGCCCTGGAGTAAAGTGGTTACCTTTACCGATCCGTTTCCATGCCAAGCGGCTCTTCAATCCACCAGCCAAGCGGAAATCCTTCCCACCACGCGGGGAAGCTTTCGGATCGAAGCGACGCAACTCGGCATGAATAAGTTGCGGATGCAGCGTTTCGAGGTGGCTCTACCGCAGATAACCACGTTAATGGTAGCGCCGGACCGTAAGTCTATCGGCTTCCTCATCGAAGGAAACTCATCGAACTTGCAACACCGCGGCCTTGAGGTCACACCAAACGACGTTCTCGTTTACGGTTACGACGTGCTGCACCAACGATCCGCGCCCAACTTTCGGTTCGGGACAATGTCTCTGCCAAAGGCGGATTTCCCTGTCTTGTGCGAAACGCTCATCGGTCGAGAATTTTTGGAAAAACCCCGGACCGCGAAGCTTCGTCCCGATCCCGCACTCATGACGCGACTGCTAACGCTGCACAAGATTGTAGGACAGCTTGCCCACGACACGCCCGATCTATTGGAGCAGCCGGAAGTGCGGCGGTCACTGGAAGAGCGGCTAATTCACGTCATGGTGCGGTGCCTTGCCGAAGGCGTTGGCGTGCAGACCGCCAGCGGCCATCGCCATGACGCAGTCATCGCGAGGTTCGAGGAATTTTTGGAGTCAAATCGCGACCGCCCCCTTTATCTCACTGAAATCTGTTCGGCCGTCGGCGTTGCTGAGCGAACCCTTCGCGCCTGCTGTGAAGTGCATCTGGGCATGGGACCAATCCGGTTTCTCACCTTGCGCCGAATGCACCTCGTGCGGCGCGCGCTCTTGGGCGCAGAGCCATCTAAGTCAACCGTTACCAGCATCTTGACCGATCACGGCTTTTGGGAGTTCGGGCGCTTTTCCGTCGCCTACCGCACGCTGTTCGGCGAAACACCTTCAGAGACATTGCGGCGTCCCTCCGAACATTCAGGCGTCGACCTCAACCGACCGTTATCCCTTTCAGCAATTGGATTTCAGGCCGCCTGAATTTGCCTTTTGAGCACAGTCACTTTGATGATGGGACCTCGTTCGAGGACTCCATCCGGGCCAGCAGTCTCAACTGACTGCATCAACAGGCAGTGCTGCGGCTGATCAACGGAGATCGCGGCGTCTTAGCAGAGCAAGCATGGGCCCGGTCGCAGATTCACAGTCTTGTTGATTGGCTGCCATCGAACTAGCCTCTTTCGCGGCCTGAAGACGCGCCAGGATGTCAAGGCTCTCGTCGCCAAAGTTTGCTGCAGATGCAGCTTGCCGACGGGCGCCCCGGTTCGGGAGCGCCCGTCATGAAGATCAGTCAAATCCCCTGGCGCGCCTACTTAGCCATTGAAGCCTGGGCTGCCGCGATTTTGGCCTTCACGGCATCGAGATTGAAACTCGCGCCCTTTTGCATCGGCGGAAACTCGATCGCCGTCATCGCCAGCTTTTCCACCTGCTGCTGAACAAACACAAAGCGCCAGAATTCGTATTTGAACCAGTCGAAGTATTGTTGCGCGCCTTCTTTCGTCCCACTATCGGGCCAGCCCGTGCGCTCGAACGGATCGAGGCGAAGGTTGGTCAGGTACGGCACGTCAGCCTTGGTTTTTTCGCCAAGCCAGCCTCTAGGCTGGTCGATGAAGCGATACTTGAAGTCGTCGATGCGCACGGCACCGAGTTCGCTCTCTCCGAAGTAAAAGATTTCGTGCCGGTTCGACGGCCCCTTGCCGGTAATCATGTCCATCTGGTTATAGCCGTCCAGATAGCACTTATAGGTCGTGTCACCGATCTGTTTGCCCTTCTTCAGCTCCTCCGCAATGTTCGGGTTGCCGGCGGCCGCCAGCAAGGTCGGAAACCAGTCCAGACCGGAAATGATGCCGTTCTCGACCTTGCCGGCCGGCACCTTGCCCGGCCAACGGATCATGCAGGGCACGCGGAAGCCACCTTCCATGACGGTGCCTTTGCTCTGCGCAAAAGGCGTCTGTCCGCCATCAGGCCAGGTGAAGACCTCGGTGCCGTTGTCGGTGGTGAAAACCACGATGGTGTTGTCGTCGACGCCCATGTCCTTGAGTTTCTGCATCACGATGCCGACGTCGTCATCGAGCTGCGCCATGCCGGCCTCATGGATGGTCCAGCCGTTCTTGGAGTTGCGCAGCGCCTCGTACTTGGGCGAGAGGTGGGTGACGATGTGCATCCGCGTCGGATTGAGCCACAGGAAGAACGGCTTGTTGTCGGCCTTGGCCTTGTCGATGAACTTGAGCGCCAAGTCACGGATTTCGTCGTCCACCGTTTCCATTCGCTTGGGATAGAGCGTTCCGGCATCCTCGATTCTCTGCTTGCCAACCTTGCCCCAGCGCGGATCCACGGTGGCGTCGTCGACATTGGTCGCATACGAATGGACCATGTTGCGCGGACCGACGGTATTCAGAAGTTCCTGCGGATACCCCGGATGTGCCGGATCTTCCATCGCGTCGAGGTGATAGAGGTAGCCGAAGAACTCGTCGAAGCCGTGCACCGTCGGCAGAAATTCGTTCTTGTCTCCAAGGTGGTTCTTGCCGAACTGGCCGGTGGCGTAGCCCATTCCCTTAAGCGCCGTGGCAATGGTTACCGCCTGCGCGGGTATGCCGATGGGCGCGCCAGCCTGGCCGACGGTGGTCATGCCGGTGCGGATCGGAAGCTCGCCGGTGATGAAGTTGGCGCGGCCCGCCGTGCAACTCGCCTCGGCGTAGTAATCGGTGAAAAGCATACCCTCAGCGGCGAGCTTGTCGAGGTTCGGCGTCCGCCCGGCCATCAGGCCACGGTGGTAGGCGCCGATATTCCACATGCCGATGTCGTCGCCCATGATGACGACAATGTTCGGCCTTTGCCCGGTGGTGGCTGGTGCCGTTGCCGGCTGTTGCGCCTGCCCGGGACTTGTCAGTCCAACGGCCGAGAGTGCCGAGGCGGCGACCAGAGAGCTGCCACTCAACAGGAGGTCGCGGCGTTTCAATCCTGCGCTGGTCGGCTCGCTGCTGGTCTCGGATTGCTCTGGACCCTTGCCCTTGCTCATCACGCGATCCTCTTCCTGGTAATGCACCTGAAACCGACATGGCTTGCTGAGGTGTCGATCGGCTCGGCATGACGCGCGGCCGGACGATAGCGGCGGCAGTAGTTGGGAGCGCAAAGATGCGAGCCGCCTTTAAGCACCTTGCGTGGAATCCTGATCTTCGGCTGACGAGAATCGTAGCTCGCGGCCTCCGGCCCGCCGCGAGGATTTTGCGGAATGCAGCAAGCCTTCGGCGCATCGGCGTCATGCTTCTGCGAATACCAATCGGCCGTCCATTCCCAGACATTCCCAATCATGTCGTGAAGGCCGTAGCCATTGGCCGGGAATGCGGTGACGGGCGAAGTGCGCGGAAAGCCGTCAGTCGCGAGGTTCTCGTGCGGAAAATTACCCTGCCAGGTGTTCGCCATATGTTTGCCACCAGGCGTTTGCTCGTCGCCCCAGGCGAATTCCGCGCCGTCCAATCCGCCGCGAGCGGCGAATTCCCACTCGGCCTCGGTCGGCAATTCCTTGCCGGCCCATTTGGCATAGGCTTCGGCGTCCCGGTAGGCGACGTGGACGACAGGGTGGTCATCAAGTCCGCTGATGTTGCTACGCGGGCCGTAAGGACGACGCCAATTAGCGCCGAATTTGAACGTCCACCATTGTCCCCAGTTGCGCAGGTCCACAGCTTGCTTGGGCGGCGTGAAGACGAGCGAACCGGCCTTGAGCATGTGAGGCAGCGCACCCGGATAGTCCTTCGCTTCGGGCGCAATTTCGGCAAAGGTGACATAGCCGGTCGAATTGACGAACTCGCGGAACTGGCGATTAGTGACCGACGTGCGGTCCATCCAGAACTCGTTCACACTAACGCGGTGGACAGGTGCTTCCTCCGGATAATGCCGATCCGAACCCATGCGATAGATGCCGCCTGGTACGTATATCATCCCGTCATCTGGCAAATGCTCGAACGATTGTCGGCGGCCAGACGATTTCGCATCAGCGAGATCCATCACAAACTCCTGGCCGCCCACCAAGCGGCCTGCGTTGCTTCATTCGTCACATTGCTCGAATAGCTGTTCGCCCGCTATGCGATTTCGGCAAAAATGGTGTCACGCCAATTCGGTCGGGCCGCGCCGCAGCGTGGCCGAGGGCATTTCCCCGAAGATGGTGCGGTAGGTCACGGCGAAGCGCCCAGGCTCCAGGAATTGATGGATTCGGGCAATCTCTGCGACGCTCGCCGTTGCCGGGTCGGCACGCCTCAAGGCCGACCGCGCCATGTTCAATCGTCGCAGCAAAAGGTACCGGGTAGGACTCATGCCCAGGAATTCGGCGCAGCACGCTCGCAACGTTCGTTCCGGCACGCCGATAGCCGAGCAAAGCGCGGGCATGTTCAGCTGCGGGCTACCATGCGCGGTCAACGCATCCTCGAACCGAACCATGATGTCGGTGTGGCGCCGCCTCGTTTTCAGATTGCCGTCGGCATCGTCGGCCGTCAGGCAATTGACAAGCGCGTGAAGCAACTCCTGTTCGAGTGCTCGCGCGACTTCCGGATTCGCGATTAATTTATGTCTGGTTTCGGCGAGACGACAGGCCCTTGAATAAAGCCGCAACAACCGAACTGCGGCAGTCCGCGACGGTCGCAGCACCCGGCCGGAAGTCGGCGAAGTTATCTTCAGTCCGGTCAGGGCCTTACCGCAGGCGGCGAGCTGCTCGGGCGGCAACGATATAAGGCCCCATTGGCTTTCTCCATTGGTCCGCTGATGCATTCGCTCACCGCGGCTGTGAAACACCACGTCGCCGAACTGCAAGCCAAATCCGCCATACGTTAAGGACGGACCTGTCCTCGCTGGAAACGAAACAAACGTCCGCGCCGGCGATAACGCGATATAGGCGATGCGCGGTAGATTTTCGCAACCACGAAACACACGGAGACGGCGCAGGTTCAACCACGTCAGGCGCGCATTGAAACCTCCGCCGCCGGTGACGATGAGATTGACACTCGCGTCTTCAATACCGGCTTGGTAGTCGTCCGGATCGACAAACGTGGCTGTGCCGTTCTCCGCCATCCGCTCCATCTCATTGGACACGCGACGCCATTGCGAACTGCAATCGCTAACCCCGCAGGATGGGGAACCGGCTCCGACTTCACTATGCAACTTCGGAAGCTGACAAATTATTGGGGTGATACATTGTGCCGCATTGGCCCGCGGGGATGCCGCCCTCGCTCGCGCACGATGACGACGATTCTCGCCGGCCAGTCTGCCGAAGCCCGCGCCAAGGGCGAGGCTCTCATCCGTCAGGCCGACAAGCTGCTGTGCGAAAGCTCGAACGAACGGATGTGGAGCGTCGGCGAGCCGATCGATCCGTCGCCGACCATCGACCAGGCGGTCCACGGCGCTTTTTCCGTGGCTGGAGATCCAGTGCTCCCGCTGCAAGACGTCGAGCGACGTCGATCTCGCTGCCATGAAGCATCCGCCGACTACTTTCGTGCACGACCTCGCCGGCCGGCTGCGCTGCCGCAAATGCGCCAAGGCGGGCCGGCGGCGACTCTGCTACAACTGGCAGGGCAGCCGCGTCACTCCCGAACCGAACCTTGAACGATGTGCAACCTAGCGCGCTGTTCCGCGTGGTCAACCGCTACATCGGCAATCTTGCGCCGATGCCCGGAGTCTTTCCCGACTATTTGGCGCCGATCATCCGGAACGGAGCCGAGGGCAGGGAGCTCGCCACCGCGCGGTGGGGCATGCCGTCGTCGCAGCACGCTTTGATGGAAGCGACCAAGAAGCGCGCAGGAAAGCTTGAGGCCAAGGGCAAGCCGGTCGACTTCAAGCAGTTGCTCCGGATGGAGCCTGACGGCGGAACGACAAACATCCGCAACGTGAGCAGCAAGCACTGGACGAGGTGGTTGGGTCCGGAGCACCGCTGCGTGGTGCCGTTCAACAGCTTCAGGAGTTCAACAAGGCCGAGGGCGGCGACATCTGGTTCGCGCTCGACGAGACCCGCCCGCTTGCGTGCTTCGCGGGCATCTGGGCCAACTGGACGTCGGTCAGGAAGGTTAGCCACACGGCGGAAAGGCTGCTCAGGAGCATGCGTAGAGATGGTCATTTCGTCTCACTACCGCCCGTCCTTTTGAAGGCGCATGCCCACAAGTGTCATATTCTTGGCCATTATCCACGCCTATGCTCAACTGCCGATTGCATGCTAAATAGACGCTTGTGGTTCGCAACTGCTGCCGGCGCTCGAAATTCCGCCGCAAGCTGCTTTGAAAGATAGATTTCAGCCAATGCGAATTGCATTAACAGTCATTCTGATTTTTAGCACACTTTTGTCAGTCCCCGCGTCTGCACAACCAGCGCGGACAAAGGTCAGAATTCAGGACTACCCCGGCATGGGAAATATGCTGTTTCGGATTGCAGCCTCAAAGGGCTTTTGCGAAAAATACGGGATAACCTGCGAACTTAAGATCATCGCCTCGGGTCCTTTGGGAGCCTCAGCTCTCCTCTCGAGGAGTATCGATGTCGGTTTCTTTCCGGCCGAAGTGCAAATCAGCGCCATGATCGCTGGCGCAAAACTCAAGGCGATCCTAAGCGGTGCGAGACTTAATCCGTTCGCGATTATCGTTCGCAACGAGATCGAAATACCCGCTGCAGGCAAGCGGTTTCCGGATGTTATGGCCGACCTCAAGGGAAGAAAAATAGGCGTTCCAGCCCGAGGAGGAAGTGCGGAGCTTCAGTTTGGACTGCTTGCGAAGAAGGCTGGTTTAGCGCCGACGGACTTTACATACGTAGCCGTAGGCGCACCGAGCACCTCTTATGGCGCACTAATCTCCAAACAAATCGATGCCAGCATGGCATATGAGCCCTCCGGCTCACTCTGCGAGGTTCTCCGGACCTGCACCGTACTGTTCAATCTCAGCGAGGCCAGTGAGCCACCTGAGATTGCCCGCACCAACGGAGGCGTGACGAACTCGGTGGTGACAGAAGAGATGGCTGAAGAAAAGCCGCAAGTGGTCGACGCGCTGATTGCAGCGGCTCGCGATGCTGAAAGCTTCGTCCAGGATCCCGCGAATTTTGACGAAGCGCTCCGAATAGCGAAATCGTTCTTCAGGTTTGATCTCCCCCAAGGAGACGAAATCATGGAATTATCGTTTAGGCGGATCCTTCCTACCCTCAGAATTCCCATTGACCGATCGGCCCTCAATCAAATCGCGGAGAACATGCTAACAATGAGGCAGATTGATGCTCCGTTTGACACCGCGCGGCTGGTTCATACCAAGGCTCCCTGAAACTCGCATTCGCTTCCTGACCGGATGGTCGGAATTGTTGGTACTCTATCTGGTTTTGAACCGCATCATGCCCTCAAGTGATGAGGGGCGGTCGGTGACGCCTCGGATATCATCGGGCTGTCTGCTTAGGGTGACCGAAGGCGTCTCACCAAAGAGAGTCCGATAGGCTACTGCGAAGCGACCCAACTCCCAGAAACCATGGTCAGTCGCTATTTGCGTCACCGTTGCGGTTGAAGATGTCGCGCGCACCAGCGCGCGGCGAACCAGATGCATTCTTCTTAAAGTGAGATAACGGATAGGTCCTATTCCAAGGTGCTGTTCGCAGGCAGCCCGGAGAGTTCGCTCGGCCGAACCGACGGCTGCGCAAACTTCAGCCAGATACAGAGGCGTGTTTGGATTTGCTTCCAGGAACTCTTCGAAGCGCGCCACGATAATTTCGGTGTGAAGAGTACCCTTGCTCAGCGTCGAAACGTCGCCTTCCGTCAAACATCTGACCAACGCATGAATTAGCTGCTGCTCAAGTGCGCGGGCGACCTCCGGCATTTCGAGCAGTTCGGGTGTATTCTTGGCAATCTCTCCGGTCATCTCATGCAGCCTCAGAAGTCGGCCCATGAGCTGTGGGTCCGGTCGAACGAAGTGCTTACTTCGCTCTGTATCGAAGTTGCGACCGACAATTACTTGACACGCCGCAACCAGGTCTTCCGGGGTGAGGGAAACGGATCCAAGGCGATAGTCTCCCGCCGTTACTGCATGTTGCACGTCGAAGTCGTCTGCAATCAATTCACCACGCTCGAATAGCCTGCCGCAGTGATATACCTCGGGCTGCTCTTCGGTGAGAAAGCTGAAGATTCTGCGACCGCGCTTTATCGAACCCTTGTGAACGCGTGGCAAATTTTCGCTGAGGCGCTGCATCCATAGCTTGTTCAACGTCGCTTGCGTGAGCTCAGCCCGAAACTCTCCCTTGCCGGTGGGAATTATTTCAATCTCGGCAGCGCGAATGGCGGTCTGAAATTGGAACGGATCGGCAAAGGTCAGTGTTCTAGCGAAAGCCACTTTCGGTCTCCAATCACGCGGCGTCTTTTGCGTGCGATAAGTTGGAATATCCCTCGTCGTTGGAAGCAAGGGCCGGAAAGGACCGACAAAGCTCTTTAAACACCTGCTAGAATTTATCAGAACTACGCACTTCGCAAGTGAGTTAAACATCCAAAGACCACCAGGTTTGCGGAAGCTGGAGGTAAGTGAACGCGGGAACGATCAGGCCCATTTAGTGCGCGAAACGGCAAGAAGCGTCATAATATTGAAATATTTGAGATATGCGGGAGAACGCCTGCTGGTCTTGTTTGGCGGCGCAACCAAAGCTACCATGTAGTGGCCTGAGCGAGAAGCTCGTCCAAGTCGGTTAACGGCCACTCATCTGGCCGCACTCTAAGGGAACGTGAACACTGGTTCACGCCACGGCGCCTCAGCAGGGATCGGGAATGGATGCGCTGCTTCTGAATGCCTCGTTGCCGGAGAGCTGCGAGGAAATGTGCCCTGCAATCAAACTGCAAGATCTGAAGGTTCAGTTTGAGACTGCGACCGCCCATGCGGTGCTTGCGCTCGACGGTGTATCGTTGGTCGTGTCCCCGGGCGAGTTCGTGTCCATCGTTGGCCCAAGCGGTTGCGGCAAGACCACCATTCTGAATTTTCTTGCGGGAATTGCGTCCGCGCGACTTTCGGGTGAGATCAGTGTGTTTGGTAAAGATCCGGTCGCTGGAAATCCCGATATTGCCTACATGCTGGCGCGTGACAGTTTGCTGCCGTGGCGCACAACGCTGAGCAACGCCGCCTATGGAATGGAGCTTCGCAATATCGCCAGGAAGGAGCGGGAGGAGCGCGCAGCCGACTTGCTGCGGCGGGTCGGGCTCGGCGAATTCGTTCACCGATATCCAAAGGCACTTTCGCACGGAATGCGCCAACGTTGCGCACTGGCGCGGACATTTGCGCTTGAGAGTCGAATTCTGCTCATGGATGAACCGTTCGGTGCGCTGGATGCTCAGACCAAACTTCAACTCGAGGATCTGCTGCTGGAGCTTTGGTCGGGGGAGCAGAGAACGGTGTTGTTTGTGACCCACGATCTCGCCGAGGCGGTGGCGTTGTCGGATCGAGTAATTGTTCTGGGCCCGCGGCCGGGCCGGATCATCGCAGAGGTTGTGATTGATCTGCCGCGGCCGCGAAGCGTACGTGCCCTGCAAGAGCATTCTCACTTCCACAGGCTTTGCGCGAGGCTTTGGGGGTTACTCGAACAGGAGACGAAGAGCCATGTTAATTAGACGTGGAAGACCGCCTCGCGTGTTAGGTCACGCCCTTTTCGTCATAATTGTTTTTTTAATCTGGGAGCTGGCCGCCGCCAGGGGACCTCTTGAACCGACCTTCTTTGGTCGCCCATCAGGTATCGCTCGTTATCTCTATAAGGGCTTCGTCACCGAGGGTCAGCTCTGGCTGGAGCTAGGCTATACAGTACTTGGCGCAGGTATTTCATTTGTCGGCGGTAGCCTATGCGCCATAGCTGTCGGACTGGTCTTTGTAAAATTTCCGCGAATACATCGCGCAACAGAGCCCTATACCACCCTTCTGAATGCCATGCCCAGGATCGCGCTGGTTCCGCTGTTTCTGTTGTGGTTCGGGCTCGGCATCGGCTCGAAGATCGCCGTTGGCTTCAGTCTTACCTTTTTTATCGTGCTGTCGGCCACAATTGCCGGAATGCGAAGCGTGGATCGTGACCACCTTCTTTTGTCGCGAGCACTTGGCGCGACTCCGAGTCAGATATTCTTCAAGGTGATGCTTCCGTCCGCGGTACCCGTCATTTTCTCAGGCGTACGGCTCGGCTTGATTTTTGCTTTGCTCGGTGTCGTCGGCGCGGAATTGATCGCTGCCGAACATGGCTTGGGCCAGACTGTGGCTTATCTTCAGGCTACGTTCAACGTGGATGGCGTGATGGCAATCCTAATACTGCTCTCCCTTCTGGGCCTTGGAGCGTCGAGCCTCATGAGCAGGCTGGAGCGAAATCTGCTCGCCTGGCAGTAGTCTCATGCTAGAGCTTGTGAATACCTTACCGAACTCGCGCCGGCGACCGTGGCGAACAGCGCTAACCGCCCGCAGCGATGACTGATTTGCCGCATCAGACTAACTGTAGACCTTGAAGTTCACGTATCCTGCATTCGCTGAAGGGGAAAACGCCGCCAGACTGTGATCCTCCCTCGGAAAGCTGGGGATCTGAAGCCGTCGAGAAGGTGCTGCAACCGATATGATCGGATACTTTCCGGTTCATGTTCAACTTCCTACGAAGGCTGATTTTAGAAAATGCGCGGCTTTGAATCCTCTGAACCCTGTAGTCAGCGTTCCCATTAACGTCGCGGCCGACCGGCGCGATAGTGCTCGTTAGCCGATTCCCGGTTGGCTGCGGAAGACGGGCTTTGCGAATATATAGGTCGGATTAGCAGGAGGAGATCGGGTCGCGCTCAAGTCGGCATCGAAGCTGACGTTGACGGTCGGGCCCGAAATTGCCGGTTTTGGAGCTCTCGTGTCACAGCCACGGAGTCGTCGGCTGCAACATTAGTGCGATAATAGACCGGTCCTATCGACGAACTCGGCGCCGCCTGCGGAAACAGAAGGGAGACTGCTAATCTGCATGGTTGGCCAGAACAAAGCGCCGCCATTGTCGATGCGCGGTGGTCTCAGCGCTGACGCAACAGAAACGCAGATCCCTCGACTGGCGGCGACACGGTCCCATTCGAGCGCCCCGCCCAGGGTTCGCGTCCTATTGAGGCTAACTATAGCTTTCATAGAGGCTATGCGGAAACGGCAAAAAGTCCCGACTCGCACGCCTGTGATGGGTTCTAGCAAGATGAAAGGGCACCTCCCCAAGCAAAAGACCTCCGAAACACCCTAAGTTCCGAAGTTGCATAGCGTGATGTCGGTCAATGCCTCATCCTGCGCTTCGGGCTGTCGCCGTTCGCGATGGCGATACGCTTGAGGTGACCTGGATGAGCAGGCAGGGCACAGCCGCGTTTGACCGTCCTACAGACTTCGGTGCGGCAATTGAGACTGCGAAGGTCGACCTCTTCGTTACCGCAGGGGGCGACTTCAGCGGTCGATTGACGTGGTTGAGCTTGGGCCAGTTGAACGTCCTTCGTGCCCAGGAAAATCTGCCGCGTATTGGCTTTATCGCGTTGCCGCCGAAGCAGGCCATCATCTCGTTTCCGGTGGGCCGATGGTCGTCCCTCGCCTATTGTGGATCCTGCGTGCATTTCGGCAATATCGTATTCCATGGGGTTGCTGAGCGCATGCATCAAAGGACGAATGATGCAACCATTTGGGGGTTGATCTCGCTCCCGTTCGAGCTCCTCGCCACTTACAGTAAGGCCTTGACGGGGCAAAGTATCACGCAGCCACCGAGGGGCCGAGTCATCCGCCCTGCGCGCGATACAGCAAAGGCGTTGCTTGGACTATGTTCAAAGGCCTGGCGACTTGCCGAAACGAGGCGAGAACTGATCGCAAAGCCGGAGGTGGCCCGTGCGCTCGAACATGAGTTTCTTCGAGTGCTAATCGGTTGCCTGGCGACTGGTGATGTCGACGATCCGAAACGGAGACAACGTCATACCGATATCATGGTCCGATTTGAAAAAGCTTTGGCGTCGCAAAGTGCGCCTCACCTCAACCTGTCGGAACTGTGCAACGCAATTGGCGTGCCGGAGCGCACCTTGCGACTGTGCTGCACTGAAGTTCTAGGCATGGGCCCAGCCCGGTATTACCGGCTGCGTCGGCTGAACATGGCCCGATCGGCTTTGCAACGCGCTAACCCCGAGACGGCAAGTGTGGCGGCAATCGCGCGAGAGCATCACTTTCTGGAGCTCGGACGTTTCGCCGTCGCTTACCGTACCCTATTCGGGGAAATGCCATCGGCAACGCTGCGACGCAATCGAACCAGTACTCATTGATTGAGAATGCTTCTGCCGAAAATGCACAGCGACGCGCGGCAACCTAGATCGACGCATCTATCGCGGGAAAAGATGATCTGTATTGCCAGAGATCCCCACCGTTCATAAGCAGCGGATGCGTCGTGGAAGCCCAAGGGCGAAGCTTCGTAAGAAGTACAAAGACATGGCCTTTTCGATTCCGTGGGTTCGCAACTAGCCGTTCAGTTGCCAAGTAAGGTCGACATGAGAGCAACCCTTGAGTTTCTCTGGTGTCAGTACGTAAAAAAGTCGCGCCAGCGACGACAAGAGGGCACTCCGACAATTGGCAAGCCAGTGGTCCAGTTTTCTCTGACGCGACAAGACCGAGTGAATTTCCACCTGAAAGTGTCTTGGAAAGCCAAGTTGCGGCAGTCCTTGACTGTCTGGAAATGAAAAATCGGGTCCGCTGATGGGACCAACTACCGATCCTCCGGCTCGCGCTATTTCTACTTAATTTCCATCGAATGGCACGGGGAGACATTCCGTCGAGTGACTGTGGTCGATAGCACCACTTTATCGAAATCGTCGATTGCCTTGATCGATACCGGAACGTGAAATTTCGATGAAAATCGTTGTGTGCCGAAACTGCATAGGCGTGCACGGTCATCCACGATAGATGTCGAGACCGTTAGATCATGAATGCAGCAATGGCACACATCATGCTCGAACTTCAAAGGCTCCACACGCATTCGCCGGAATCCGCCGACATGATTTGGATCCCCGGACGCACATTTCGCATGGGGTCAGACAAGCACTATCCGGAGGAAGCACCGGCCCATCGCGTTACGGTAGATGGCTTCTGGATGGACCGTCATCCCGTAACGAACCGGCAGTTCGAGGAGTTCGTGAGGGCCACGGACCATGTCACCGTCGCTGAGATCGTACCTGATCCAAACGATTATCCCGGAATCCTGCCGCACATGGTCTATGCGGGCTCGCTGATGTTCTCGCCCCCTCAGCACGAGATCAGAATGCGCGACTTCAGCCAGTGGTGGACGTTCGCCAAGGGCGCAGACTGGCGGCATCCGTATGGGCCGAAGAGCAACATCGGCGGCCTGTACGATCATCCCGTCGTGCATGTGGCCTTCAGCGGTGCGCTTACCTACGCAAAATGGGCTGGCAAGGATTTGCCAACCGAAGCGGAATGGGAATTAGCAGCGCGTGGCGGGCTCGAGGAGGCAGATTGCATGGGGCGATGGGGACGGTCGACTGGTATTCGCCAAAGCATCCGGCGGATGCTGCGAAGGCCTGCTGCATTCCGGAAAACCCGCGCGGCGGCCGCGAGGCCGACAGCTACGACCCAAGTACGACCAACGTGAAGATTCCACGAAAGGTCATCAAAGGCGGTTCGCATTTATGTGCGCCGAACTACTGCCGACGTTACCGGCCGGCAGCCCGTCATGCGGAGCCGGTAGATACATCCACCAGTCATCTGGGCTTTCGGTGCATCAGGCGAGGAGCCTGACACATCACAATAGGGAGAGCGAACCATGTTAGATTCCTCATTCGCCAATGAACCGCCCGCAGCGCCGCCGGGCAAGCGACTTGGTCGGCTCAAGCGATCATGCGCCGCCCTCTTGAGCGCATCGATGCTGATGTCGGCATCCGCACCGTTCAGCACGCCGGCGGCTGCACAACAGTCGGCCCAGAAGCCCAACATCCTGTTCATCATGGGCGATGACATAGGCTGGATGCAGCCGAGCATCTATCATCAAGGGCTGATGGTCGGGGAGACGCCCAACATCGACCGCATCGGCAATGAAGGTGCCAAGTTCATGCATTATTACGCCGAGCAGAGCTGCACTGCCGGGCGTACGGCCTTCCTCACCGGCATGCAGCCGGTCCGCGTAGGGATGGTCCTGCCCGAACTTCCCGGCAGCCCATCCTATATACGGCCCGGGACTCCGACACTTGCCAAATTCCTGCTCGATCTCGGCTACAATACCGGCGAGTTCGGCAAGAATCACCTGGGCGACCATGCCGACTCGCTGCCGACGGCGCACGGTTTCCAGGAATTCTGGGGCTACCTCTACCACCTCGATGCGATGCAAGGGGTCAGCTTCCCGGACATCAACAAGACGGCGAGCCAGCAGACCCTCGCGCCGCCTTGCAAGAACACACCGGTCCCCGGTCTGACGGAGGTTCCCGGCGCCGTAGATCCCAAAACCACGGTATGCCTAACGCCGCCTCGTCCGATGCTGGCGTGTACTTCTGCCGACGGCACTGGGGCTAAACAAACGTGCAAGGACGAGGGACCACTAACCCTCGATCGATCAAAGACGATAGACGAGGAAATCTCGGCCAAGGTCGTCGACTTTCTTGACCGAAACGACCCCAAGAAGACCAACAAGCCGTTCTTCGCCTGGTACAACCCCGCGCGCATGCACATCACGACCATGCTGCCAGACAAATATCAGGCCATGGTGGGCGAGCCTGGCGGCAAGGACTGGGGCGTCAACGAAGCCGGCATGAAGCAGATGGACGACAACATCGGCGTCGTGCTGAAGAAGCTCGAAGACATGGGGCAGCTCAACAACACGATCGTCGTATTCACCACCGACAACGGCGCGGAGACAATCACCTTCCCGGACGGCGGCGTCACACCGTTCAAGGGCGGCAAGCTTAGCACCTGGGAAGGCGGCATGCGTGCCCCGATGGTGATCCGCTGGCCGGGCGTCATCAAGCCGGGTACGGTCAAGAACGAAATGTTTGCCTCCCTCGACTGGGTCCCGACTCTCGTCGAGATCGCCGGCGGGCCCAAGGGCGACGCATTGAAGCAACGTGTCGAGGCCGGCTATCCCGGGCTCGTCAAGACCACGCTCGATGGCGTCAACCAGATTGACTATCTGAGCGGCAAGTCCGAAAAGTCGGCGCGCGACCACTTCCTGTATTATTCCGGCAAGGAACCGTCAGCAGTCCGCTATAAGAACTGGAAGATGTACTTCGCGATGGTATCCGACGCACCCGCGGGCTTCATTAACGGTGTCCAGCCCTATCACTGGACCCAGGTCGTCAACATCAAACGAGATCCGTTTGAGACCTCGATTGGTACGCAGGCGAAGACGCTGTTCGGTATGGGAGGGGCGATTGCATCTCCCTCTACCGCCTACGTCTATGACTGGAACATGCTGCCTATCGGGCAGCAGCTCTGGCTGATGCACCTCGAGACTTTCGTCAAATTCCCTGCTCTGCAGGACCCGGCCAGCTACAACCTGGAACAGGTCATGCAGCAAATTAAAGAAATGAAGGCGGGCCGCGACTAGACCCGACAAGACCGAATCGGCGGGCGCCATTTTCGACGCCCGCCGGTCACCTGCGACGCGAATGCAGCGTGCGGTAACAAAGCCCGACGATTAAATTTCCAGTTGCGGCCTAGAAGGCACGGACGCTGGGTCTGGAATATGGCTTAATTGCAGAGCGAGGGCGGGCTCGGATTCCTTCGGTCTTTGGATCGCCTTTCGATTCAAATGGTATGTTTGCAACCGCGAGAGGCTTGGAGATCCGCAGATGAAGCTGAAGTTGGAATTTTCGCGCGTCTCGCGTCCTGCTCTTTTCGGTGCGATTGCGGCTGGTCTCGCGTTTTCCCCGCAGATTGCCAGCGCCGACGAGAGCGGCATCTCATTCTGGGTCCCGGGGCTGTTCGGCAGTCTGGCAGCGGCACCCACCGCCCCCGGCTGGTCCCTCGGGACCATCTACTACCACACCAGTGTGTCCGCCTCCGGTGCTGCCGCAGCGGCCCGAGAAGTTCAGATCGGCCGCTTCTCTCCGAACGTCAGTGTCAGCTTGGACGTCCGTCTGAATGCGCCGCCGGACCTCTTGTTCCTGGCCCCGACCTATACGTTCGCGACACCGGTCCTCGGCGGGCAATTGTCCGTTGGCGTCATGGGCGTGTACGGCCGAAACAGCACGACCCTCGATGGCACGCTGACGACCGGGTTCGGTCCGATTTCGGCGACCCGCACTGGAAGCATATCGGACTCGCTCACCGGGTTCGGCGACCTCTATCCCATGGTCACGATGAAGTGGCACGACGGCGTCCACAACTACATGACCTACGCGACCGGCGACATTCCAGTCGGCGCCTATGAACCCAGCCGCCTCTCCAACATCGGCATCGGTCATGGCGCCATCGACGCCGGCGGGGGTTACACTTACCTCAACCCGATGACGGGATATGAATTCTCCGGCGTCGGCGGCTTCACGTACAACTTCAAGAACCCGGACACGCTGGTTCAGAGCGGCGTCGATTTCCACTTCGATTGGGGAGCGTCGAAATTTCTGTCGAAGCAGGCCTTCATCGGTCTGGTCGGCTATGCCTATCAGCAGGTCTCCAACGATACCGGCGGACTGCCGGCCCTTGGCGGATTCAGGTCGCGAGTTCTCGGCATCGGTCCGCAGTTCGGCTATCTTTTTCCGGTCGGCGGCATGCAGGGATATCTGAACATCAAAGGATACGGCGAATTCGAGGCGTCGAACCGGCCATCGGGCTGGAATACTTGGCTGACGTTTGCGATTTCGCCCGCCGCGCCTGAAAGTACCGTTGCGCCGACCCGGCCCAGGGTGACGAAATAGTCGCCCCGGAAGCGCCAGGCGATTAAACGTGGAGTCTGCTTCTTGGATGCGGTGGCGGTTGAGATTGCAGAGATTAGGAACTTGAGACTTCCAAACGAATGACAGTCACTTTCCCAACGTGCTCCGCCCGTCGCCCCGAAACTGCGCTGGTTTAGAAATCTGAACCAAATACGTCGTTGTAGAACTGGGCTCCTGCTTCATCATCATCCATGCTGTTGATCAAATTCTGTTCGGGGTCCGTAAAGCCGCGGGAAGACAGCAACCCCGCAGGCAATGCGTGGAAACTGGCGCGATACTTGTCCATTGCGGCGGCGCTACCAACGTAGGCACAGGTGCATTCCGAGGGATCCGCATAGACGTAGTACGAGCGGCTTCTCTTATGCCGCAGGACGAATTGGTTCGCTGGAAGCGACATCAAACGTCTCGTCATCTCCGGTGTGGTGGCAGCGATGGGATTGAATCCCGACGATATCAAGAGCTGCCCTGTCGTTTGCTGAGCGTAACTCGAAGTGCCGAGCGTAAGGGCAATGACAACGAGTGTGACGATCGTTGAAATGGACCGAGCCGTTTGGAACGCCATCATACCGCACCTAGTTAATCGCCCCAGACTGAGGCGCAGGTTCAATTTCCTCTGCGATCGTTCTAAAGCCTCGCCGTCTCCGTAGGTCGGGAAGCCCGGCGTCACCGACTGTGTGAGCCAACTCTATTGGAGCGTGGCGTTGATCGTAATGACTGACGTGCCCGAACCCGTCTGGCTCCTGCCGTTCGCCTGGACGGAGAACGCATCTCTGCCGCTATATCCAGCCTCCGATGTGTACCGAAAAGACGACCGGTCAATCTGTTGCAGGGTGCCGTGCGCCGGATTCTGTGAAACGGCCGAACTTGATATCTCTCCGGTAATATTGACGGAAAACATGCAACTCGTCCCGGAAGCGATCTCGATATAGCCAACCGAGTTAAAGCCCCAGCCTGCTGGCGCGGATCCCGATACCACGCACTGAACGGCGCCCTGGGCTGTTGCCGGCGACGCCGCTGCAATGACCAATCCTAATGCGCCCAGGATCAGTACCGAACACGCTCGCACCGTGGGCGCCATTTGGCTGCTCCTATCATGCATGTGAATGGCGAAGTCGCCAAGTCCACCGCAAACGATATGCCAAGCCGCTCTGCGCGCTATGCGATTTCGGCAGAGGCTAGTCGTGACCCGCGATCGCGCAGCCCTGGACCCAACGTCAGATGGGGCCGTGTTGTCAGGGAAGCAACAGAACGGCATTGCGCGATAATGAACGTGAACTGGATTGTTCCGGAATTGCATAGTTTGCCGGGCACGGGAGGTTTATAAGCCGCATTCCGCAAAGCCCCCTTGAGGAACGGGCCGTTTCAGGGCTCTGAGTCTTCAGCAATCCGTTCTGCGGCCGAGAGAAAATGCGGAAGTCGGTTGAACCGCTGAACCGCCCCCTTCTCTGATGGACTCGCACGATCATTCGGTTGATCAAGAGGAGGCTTTCCAATGATCCCCGCTCGCATGCTGGCCATCATTTGCATCTTTGAAGCGACGTTAACGGCAGCCGCTTTCGCCAAAGACACACACCGCCGCGCCGCGACGATTCGCGATCCGCAGCCCGTAAAGTCCCTGAGAATCAGCAATAGTGGCGGCCTCGTCGTTCGACAGGATCTGTTTGATCGCCGCGACCCAAATAACTTCCGTTCAGACTGGCCCAGTCCGCCCGCTCAACCGGGACAGTTCTAAGGATGCGTATCTGGTTTGATTGGTGCCTGTATCAGAAGCGGTGAAGCCAAGGCCTCCCCGTCTCCAGGCGAGTTTGGCCGCAGAGGTTGATGGACGACGAGCCGAAAATGCATAGCGCGGAGCCCCGATTTGTCGTGATCTCAAGACAGAGCCGTCACGGCTTCATCAAACCCTCGGAGAGTTGCGATGCGCGTAACGCTGCCTATTGTGACGACGGTCCTTGTTTTAGCTGCGAACCCGAACGTTAAGGCGCAAACAGACCTCAGCGCCTACGCGGATCCCAACGGGTACATCGATGTGCAAACACTGACCTGTGCCGCGCTCGCGGGCACGTGGCAGGGAGACGCCGACCGGCTCACCACCTGGTACAGCGGTTGGTACAACGGCCTCGCCAAGAAGCATTACTTCAATATAGCCAGATCGAAAGAGCTCGAGCATGAGGTGATTGTCTATTGCAAGGCGAATCCGCAAATTCGTATCATTGAAGCCATCGACGTCATGCTCAAGCAAGAAAGGTTCAGTGGCGGGTTCAAATGACGCTGCTCTTGAACCTGAACCTTCAGGCTCGCTGGGGGTGGCGCGTTCCCATTGCGTCGCACTTCGGCTGCGTTGTGAGCCTGGCATGAGCATTGGAAGGGTCAGCGGAATCGCACCCCGGCCGCCGAAGTTGCATAGTCAGACCCCTAATGCTCTTTCATGGTGTTGAATAAGTTTGAAAGCAAGAACGTCGATGAAGGAGAGCGCAAATATAACGAGCAATACGAAATCTGTCGCGCTTGCAGGTATTTTCAGTGTTTCCATTGCCCTGATCGGCATCACCGCTGCGTTTGGCCAGAGCGCTCCGACGTCCGCCTCGATGAAAACCATCGGCACGCCCAGCGCGGCTACAAAGCCCGAGATCGTTCCGTCGTTGTTCGTGATGAATTCGCGCGGCGCGACGCTGCAGGGAGACACCCTCGTTCTGACTGGCCTTACGCCGAACTCAATCATCTTTGCCGATCGCCCGGTACGGGCAGCCGGCCACCAGCCTACTGCTGATGTGATCGCCGAATGGGGGGCAGGGGATGACAGCTTTGCCAAGAACCCACCCAACGCGACAGTTTCCGTTTTGGGCAAGGATGGCTCAGTGAAGGACGCCGTGGTGGTGCTGAAGAATCCCAAGCTCGAGGGCGATAAGCTGACCTTCGCTGTGCAGACCCTGGAAGGGGATCTTACCGGCGCCGACGGACCGGCAGCGCTCTTCATCGACATTATTGGCCGGCCACTAACGCCGCTATCCTTTGCCGGAGTTGCTCGCCGCTCCGCTTTTCGCGGCGCGATGTACGCGGGCGCTGTGGGGGCTGCCGGATATGGGGCGGCCACCTATGCCGCTCCGTACTATCGTCCATATCCGCCGCCCCCGGCCTGCGGCTACTACCCCTATCCGCCCTGCTACTGAAGGTTCGTCTGAGAAGCACTTCAGCCGATAGGAGACCAGCTCATGTGGCGCCTAGCTCGCATTACTCTCCTCGCCACAACAGCGAGCGCAGTCAGCGTTGCTACGTTTGCTGCGGACCTCCCGGCCCGAATGGGGCCTGTCGCGCCGGTCGCCTACGCGCCTGCGTTTTCATGGACCGGCTTCTACGTTGGAGGAGAGCTTGGGTGGATACAAACGAACCCCAGATACTCCACGGGAGCGCTGTTGCTTGGGGCGCCATTCTTCGTGACGTCTGGATCCCGCAAGGATGGCCTTACGTACGGAATTCTCACTGGCTATAATTACCAAGTAGGCCAACTCGTGCTGGGAGTCGAAGGCGATTTCCAGGGCTGGACCGTTGGCGAAATACGATACACAGCAATCACCGGGGATTTCCTCACGGCGCATAGCAAATGGGGCGGCTCGATACGTGGGCGGCTCGGCTACGCTGCCGATCACGCCCTGCTCTATGTGACGGGTGGGGCGGCGTTCGCTTCGATCGAGACCTCGATTCCCTCTACCGGCATCTCAATCGGCGGCGACGGCACGCGCGTGGGTTGGACGGTCGGGGCCGGTCTCGACTACGCTTTCACGAGCAACTGGTTCACGGGGCTCGAATATCGCTATTCGCAGTACCAATCGAGATCCTTTGTGTATCCGATACCGGTCCTCAATCTCGGCGTCATCGGTCTCAGGCAAGAGCTGAGCAACAATCAGATCACGGCGCGTTTTGGCTACAAATTCTAGGTCATTTTCGACACCGGACCATACTGCCGAGCCAACAGGGAATAATTCCAGAAAAGCGGGAATTTTCGTCATGCTCAAACATCTTGTTACGCTTTTGCTCGTTACGCTTGCTGTGGCGTTCGTGTCGCCCGCGGTTGCCCAGCAGCCACCCCCCGGAGTTAGCGTCGGCACCCTCACTTGCAAAATGGCACCTTCCATCGGCCTGCTCTTTGGATCCCGGCAGCGCATGGCCTGCCGTTTCGTACCCAATGGTTCATATCCACCAGAAGCATATGTTGGTGTGATGGGCACCATTGGTATCGATATCGGGATCACGGCAGGCGGGGCCATGGCGTGGGGCGTATTCGCACCCACGGCAGGTCCGCGGCGCGGAGCGCTATCCGGCACTTACGTGGGCGCGAGTGGCGCAGTTGGCGTTGGGGTCGGCGTCGGTGCCAATCTGCTGTTCGGCGGAACTGGGCGTTCGATCGCCCTGCAGCCGCTTTCTCTCGAAGGGTCGGTTGGGATCAACTTGTCTCTTGGAGTTTCAAGCCTCACGCTTTCCTTGGCGCAATGAATGTTTAGCGAAAGGCATCCCTCAGCTTCCATCGCGACCCTGCGGCAGTTCAACGAAGCCGCCCGGTTCGGAACCAGTCATCAGAGGACGTTTCGATGAGAATCACAGTGAAATCGCTGGTTACGCTTGGATTATCGTCCTTGCTCGCCATATTGTCGGTGGGCGCCGCTTCCGCGCAGGCGGACCTCGGGAAGGCGCTTCTGGAGAAGCTGACGGCCAGGGTGGCCAAGCTCGAAAGCGCCTGCGCCAGCGATATCAAGAAGTACTGCAAAACGGTGACGCCCGGCGAAGGGCGCATGATCTACTGCATGGAAGCTCACGAGGACAAGATCAGTCCCAAATGCGCCTTCGAACTGGGGGAAGCCGCAACGGGTGTGCAAACCGCGGCTGACGCTCTGAAGGACGCAGTGATTGCCTGCAAAGCCGAGATAAATGGGGTGTGCGGAAAGATACTCCCCGGCCAGGGTCGTATTGCCGCCTGTCTGCTGTCGAACAAATCAACAGCCTCGGCCGGTTGCGTTGATGCCATTCAGAAAATCGAATCCATGGCCGCTCAATGACGGCGGTGCCGCGTTCGATCTTGCCGTTTCATGTCGCTTGGCGAGTGTCTGTTACTGGGAACCTTTGAGACATCGCCTCGGCTGCTCGGAAGGCGCGCATGATTAAGCTCGCCGTGCTGAGAGGGCTGACCGCGATTGCTTGGCTGGTACTGGCCGCATCGTATCCTGCCGCGGCGCTCGATGCCGTAACGATGCAGCTCAAATGGAAGCATCAGTTTCAGTTCGCCGGCTATTATCAGGCGCTTGAGCAGGGGTTCTACCGCGACGCGGGTCTCGACGTTACCATCCGGGAGGGCGGCCCCGGCATTGATGTCTCGGAGGCGGTTACGGACGGAAAGGCGAATTTCGGGGTTTGCAGCGCCGGCGTTCTGCGTGACTGGGGAGCGGGCCGCCGGCTGGTCGTGTTGGCCGCCATCTTTCAGCGTTCCCCGGCCGTGATCCTGGTCGCGCGCCGGGCAGACATCAGCAGCTTGTCGGATTTGCGCGGCCGCACGCTGATGGACACGCCGGGAAGCGACGATATCGCCGCGATGCTGAAGCGCGAAGGGGTCGACTATCAGTCCATGCCGCGCGTTCCGCACGAGGGAAATCCGCGCGATCTTTTGGCCGGTCGGGCCGATGCGATGGTTGCTTACAGCACCAACGAGCCGTTCGTCCTTGAACAGTTGGGCGCGGCCTACCGCACCTTTGCGCCTGCCGCTTCGGGCATCGACTTTTACGGCGACAATTTGTGCACCTCCGAAACGGAGGTGAACGCCCATCCGGACCGGGTCACCGTGTTCAGGGCCGCCAGCTTGAAAGGCTGGGCCTATGCCATCGCGCACAAGAAGGCGACGGCCGATCTGATCCTCAGGAGCTATTCGGCGAAGAAGAGCCGAGAGGCCCTGCTGTTTGAGGCGGAGCATACGGCGACATTGGTCGGACCGGACGCCGATCGGATCGGCGAACAGGACCCCGCGCGCTGGCGACGCATCGCCGCGACCTATCGGCAGCTCGGGCTGCTGACCGACGATACGCTTCCCGCGGCACTGATCTGGGATGGAAATGACGGCAGCCGGTGGCGCTGGCTGATACCGTTCGTGCTCGTGCCCATCGGGTTAGCGACTGCGGCGCTGGTCGCGTACCGACGTCGCCGCACCCTTCGCGGCACACTAGCTCGATTGGGGGCGCTTCCGCGGTTTGTCACCGTGCGGCGGCCGAGACTGAGCCTGATCATGTCGTTGCTCTTCATCGGCCTCAGTATTCCCGTTCTCATTTTCATCCTAGTCTACAATTACAACAAGAACTCGGCCGGCATGATGTCGATCCTCAACGATGCGGTCGCACAGACCAGCCGGGCCGGCGTTGAGCGAACCCAGGATTTGATCGAGAACACCGAAAGCCCGCTGCGCTTTCTCGCCGAAGTGGCGTCCGCCGATCCCGGATATTTCCGTGCCGAGCAAAGCAACGACCTCCTGTATCGCGCGCTCGCCTCGGGCGCGTACATCGACGCCGCCTATGTCAGTTTCGAGGATGGTTATCACCGGGTGGTCACTCGTATCGATGAGGACCGCCGGCGCGCCGATCCTCAGATTCCCGCGACCGCCAACTGGCACGCCAGCTATATCGATGCGATAACCTTTGCGCTTTCACGGGTACGCCACCGTAAATTCTTCGACATATGGCCCAATCAGGTCGGCAAATACGATGTCGGCACCGATGTCGACATTCGCACCTTGCCCGGCTATCAGTCCGCCAAGACGACGCGCACGCTTGCCGTGACCGAGCCTTCGATCAATCCCGATACCGGCTTTCCTATCATTTCGTTGAGGATTCCGATCTTTCGCGGCGTTGAATTCCTTGGCTGTGCATCCGCCAACATTACCGTGGATGTGCTGTCGCGATTTCTCGACAGGAGCCGAGCCAGTGCGCGAAGCACCACCTTCGTCGCCGACCGCAGCAACGGCAAGATCATAGCCTTCCCGGACAAGCAGAAGGGCGTTCGTATCGAGAATGGAAAACTCAAGATCGCGACCCTGGCTGACGTCGACGATCCCGACGTGCGTGAGGCCCATCGCCAGCGTGCGCGTACCGGTAACGACCGCTTCGTTTTCCAGTCTCCGACGAACGGAGAGGATCTGATCGCGGCCTTCGCCAATTTCCCGGATGGGTTCGGTCAGCCCTGGCAAGTAATCACGTTGACGCCGGTCGACGATTTCGTCGGCACGTTGAAGGCGACCAATCGGCTGATGTTGGTCGTCATCATTGGTCTCACCATGGTCGAGCTGTTCTTCATCTTTCTCGCCTCCCGCCGGCTGTCGCGGCCGGTCGAAAACGTGTCCCGGCAATTGCAAGCGATCGAAAGCCTCAATTTCGATCCGCCCGCGCGTCCGCCGTCGAACATCCAGGAGATCGCGAAGCTGGAATCGGCGGCGTCGCTGCTGCGAACCTCGCTGAAATCGTTCTCCTCCTTCGTTCCGCTCGACGTGGTCCGCCAACTCATCAAGTCCGGCATTCCCTTAACCCCGGGCGTCGAGCCGCGGTTCCTCACCGTGTTCTTTTCCGATCTGGAGAATTTTTCAAGCCACTCCGAAACGCTCGCACCTGACGACCTTCTGGTTCAGATCTCGACCTATCTCGAGGAAGTCTCGTCTGCGATCTCGGAAGAGGGCGGCACCGTCGATAAGTTCATCGGCGATGGCGTCATGGCATTCTGGAATGCCCCTGTTGAATGCCATGACCACGTTCTACGCGCCTGCGCCGCCGCCGTACGGGCGGCACGCCGCATGGAGCGCGTCAACGATGCCTGGGAGGCGGAAGGACGGCCGCGAATCCATATCAGGATCGGTCTCAATTGCGCCAACGTCCTTGTCGGCAATATCGGGTCCTCGAACCGGCTGAGCTACACGGCCCTAGGCGACGGCGTGAACGTTGCCGCCCGCCTGGAAGGCATCAACAAGCTGTTTGGCACCACCATCTGCGTTAGCGACAGCATCTATGACCAGACCAAGGCCGACATACTTGCGCGACCGATCAAGCGGGTTCAGGTGAAGGGTCGCAAGACCGAGTTCATGATCTATGAACTGCTCGCACTTCGCAGGAGCGACGATCCGGACCTGAGGGTCCGCGATCGGGATGAGCAGCTTGGCGCGATGACCCGGCAAGCCTCGCAAAAGTTCGAGGCCGGAGAGTTTCCAGCCGCCGAGCTTGCCTATCGTGACATCCTGAAGGAGTTTCCCGAAGACGCCCTGGCCAGGTCCATGATCGCGGAATGCACAGGGAAACAACGATCCGATCTTACCAATGTGCCGCCAGCTTGAGGAAGAGCGAAAAACCCGACCGTGTGAAGTGGCCACCATTGTCCCGGGGAACGAAACGAGTGGCAATCGGTGAACCGACTTAGCAGCGGACCGAGCGGGGCAGATCGCTAAGCAATTGCGCTCGCAGTGCAGGGTAATACAGGTCTTTGATTGGCACTTTTCTGACATCAAAGCGATCACGACGAAGGTCGGCTTTTGGCGGAAGCTGTTGAAAAAGTCCTTTTCCGCTGATGGCTGGAAATTCTCAGGACCGCCGGTGCGTCTCTCTCGTTGCGAGGTGAGGACCACATGAATTACCGCAAAAACGATCGCTGGCGCTCGTATCGATTCTACAGAGCCTTGCAGCGGCTGAAATCGCCAATGCGCTTCATTTGCGAGATTTTCGGAGCCCCGCGATTTCGAGTTTTTCAACACAATCGACGCCAAGCGGACATTCGGCACGACGGCAATATCGGCAAAGTTCCTGCCAGAAGCGGAATCATGCGCCGTAAGCTTGAGACGGGTGCGTGCCCCATTTGACTTGGCCCTTGATGTTGTAGTCGGGCTTGATCCATTTTTCAGTTTGGAAAAGAGGCTTCCGCGTCGCCTCCGGTTTCTCGCGCCTCTTCGCCGGCATTGCCGCCGCCCTGGTAGCTGGACCCAGGATCCAGCGCCGCCAGAAGCAGATCGAAGAGAGCGTGGCACGCTACATGAGCCAACTCGATACCGCCGAATGTTTGACGGGCTTTCATAGTCGCCAGGAAGCAACGCGTCCGGCAACTTCCGCTCTGCATCCAATTTCTGGCATTGATGCGTCTGCCTCCAATGTCCGCTAAGTGCCACATCCGGCCTCATGCGGCGCACCATCATTCGGGCAGATCGTCCACCCGGTCAGCAGAGCTGGAGTGATGGAGACGTCGGACGCTGCCGATGCCGCTGTCAAAGGCCCGTCGGTCATCCTGGTCCTAAACCAGTGCAGGTGTATCGGGTGCAGTCCTGGTAAACACTCCGACACTCGAAGGATGGCAACTGGTTCAGATGACGACAGTCGCGATAGCGTGCACGACAGACGTTTACACATTGCTGTTTAGCCGTCTGAGCTGCTGCTAAGGCGCGATCGGCATCGCGCGCATTGAGTCTTCCAATACTCAAGGACAGAGGCACTGTTAAGAGTACGCAGATTACGGCAAACGACTGCTTGGTGCATTTCATGGTTCAGCTCCCGTTAAGGTCGAAAAAGGCGGACAAGTTTTTGACCCGCGACAATTACCGCTCCGGAGGCCGAATCGTCGGCCCGATGTCCCCAGGACCGGGGAGGCCCGGTGTTGGCGTCTACTCAGGTTCGGACGTGCCGGGAGCCACTTTTGGTAGCGTTAGTTGAACCCTCGTTCCTTTCCCCGGCTCTGTCTTGAGGTCGAGGCGACCGCCGAGCCGGTCTGTAACCACGCTGTACACGATATGCAGGCCAAGGCCGGTGCATCCCTGGTGGCGGCGGGTGGTAAAGAAGGGGTCGAAGGCCTGTCGCCTGACATCCGGCGTCATACCGCAGCCGTTGTCGGTGAAGATGATTTCGACATCATTGGCGCCGGTCGCACTCACCTTGATGGCGATCTTCCCCTGCTGGCCGTCCGGAAACGCGTGCGCGATCGAATTGAGGAACAGGTTGGTGAGTACCTGCCCATAGGAGCCGGGATAGCTGCTCATCGAGAGACCCCGCTGGCAATCGACGTCAAGCGTCACACCGTGCTTCGGTAACGCCGGGCGCAACCCGCTGGCGACCTGCTCGGTGAGATCGCCGAGGTCGAACGAGCGCAGGTCCGAGTTGTTGCGGTCCGACGCCACTTGCTTGAACGACTGTATTAGCCCGGCCGCGCGATTCAGGCTCTGCTGAAGTTGGGCAGAGCCGTCGCGTATTGCTTCGACGAATTCCTTCAGGCTGGAGCGCTTGAGTGTTCCCTGTGCCATCTCCGAAGCCAACAACTCGCTCTTATGCTCCAGCGAGGATACGACCGTCAGGCTAGTGCCTAGCGGATTGTTGATCTCATGCGCGACGCCGGCGACCAGCCGGCCGAGGGCGGCTAGTTTTTCCGCTTCGATGAGAGAATTCTGTGTCTCGCGCAGGTTTTGCAACGCGGCTTCCGCCGCATCCTTTGCTCGGCGCACTTCTCGCTCGCTGCGCTTGCGCTCGCTGATGTCGATATGGGTACCGATCCAGCCATAGACCACACCTCCGGGATCGCGCAGCGGAACGACGCGGGTCAGAAACGGGCGATACTCCCCGTCCTTGCCGAGCAGCGAAAGCTCAGACTCCAGAGCCGTGCCGGCGGCCAACGCCTCAATCCAGCGGTCGCCAAGCAACGTGTGCCAGCCATGCTGATTAATCTCGCCCGTGGGCCGGCCCGTGTATTCGTACCAGTGACTGTTGAGCCAATAGATCGCGCCTTGCGCGTCGGCCATCCACACCAGTTGTGGAATGGAATCCGCCAGTGTGTGGAACTGGCGTTCACTGGCCTTGAGAGCGGCTTCCGCGCGCTTACGCTCCGTGATCTCCTCGGCCGCAACGTTGATACCGACAATCTCGCCATCCGCATTGTGGTGGGGATGCCAATAGGTGACCCAAAAACGCTCCTCGGTCTGGTCGGCGCGCTGGCCGGCGACCTCAATGCCGGTGACGGGATCGCCGGTCCGCATGATTGACTGGACGATCCCTTCGATTGCGTCCGCCAGTGCAGGGACGCAATCCCTGACGTAGCGGCCGAGATGGTCTTCAACGGAAATGCCGCAGATATCGGTCAGACGCTGGTTAATCTGGAGATAGCGGCAATCCGGCGACAGGAATGCCAGGCCGATCGGCGCGGTGTCGTAGATCAATTGCAGCGTCGGCTGCCGCGCGTCAAACGTCGCATCTGAAAAGGTCGGCGGCACACCGGTCGCGATCGAAGGTTGGTATGACCTCATCGGCTGCTCTCAGTTTCCATCGCCAATACTCCCACGTCGCGCTCTGCCTTCGTATCCGAGTCCGGTGATGTCGTTCGCCTCTTTGCTGGCGACCGAAAGTACCGCCATCCACCTTCTTGCACCGTCCGTGGCGTGCGGGCTATGCAACATCGGCATCGCCGATTGGGACTGTTTTGGGTCATTAGCCCCGTTTTGACCTTGGGCCGGCCCCCTTCCGGTCTACCCCGGTCAACGGACATCGTCGGCCGCCCCGGCAGGTCCGTTTAGTGCCGATATTGTTGCAAAAGTCGATTTTCGCCGATGACCAAAATTCTGCGGGCCGTGGGCGCGACTTTCGCGTACAAGATGCGAGGGACCTCACGGCCTCACGCAAAATTCACAGGCGACTTCGGTAACGCGATTTAGGTCATACGAATCAGCGATCGCTCGCTGCTTAGTGTTTTCGCGAAAAATCTTGAGCCCTGCAACTTTCGACTTTTGCAACACAATCTGCCAACAACCGACATCATTGGCGCATTGGACACGGTCAATTCACTCTACGAAGAACCATTCTTTTGATGTGGGCAGGGCGCGGTAGCCCTCCGCCAGCTGCGCCGTAGGGAGCGCGATACCAGCCGCCGCGCGCAACATAAAGTCGGTGCCAGACACCGTCTGCTCCGACGCGGCCAACGCCGACTGCTCCTCCCCGGACAAAGCCACCGCCGGCGTGGAGTCCTCCGACCCCACCGGCGAAACCTCCGGCATGGAAGCCGCCAAAGGCGAAGCGGCCGATGAAAAGTGCCGCCGGCCACCAGTCAAAATCGCCTTCGGGCACGTCAACACCAAAGGTCAACCGATCGCCTTCAGGCTTGGCCTTTTTCAGCACCACCAACGCGTCCTTGATTTTCGAGCCGTCCTTGTTGAAAACCGACAGGGTGGCATTGGTGGTTCCTTGGCGAAGCTCTCGTCGCTCTCGTTGCTGGGCGACCATTCCTCAAGCAAGTCGGTCGTGATCGAATGGCCCACCGCGCGCACCGGCCGGTTAGCAAACACGATGGAATTTGGTGCGACGCCCGGGAGCGTTGAGCTGGCCAACCTGCAAGGTGGCTCCACGTGCATTCATCACAATCAGGCGACGAAACAAATCTGGCTTGTCCCCGCCGATTGCCTTCTCCAGCGGCACATGCTGGGCCACTGCCGGCGACGGACCTCAGAGCAGAAGGACGACAAAAATCATCAAGCTGGATCGACTCTTGATGGTCATCATGAACTCCTCGATTTACTCCTATCCTTGCGCTATGCACTTTCAGCAACCTCTGCGGAAGGTGTGAAAAGTTCGCGGTGACCGCATTTTCCTTGCGGCGGCGGGATCCGTCCAAACTAATGAGCCGACCCAACAGCTCCAATAAGCTTTACGGAGTTTCGATTCCAACCAACCCCAATTCTCCCGCCGGTCCGCGCGGCCGTCGAGACGCAGCGAGAATGATGCTCGTGATCTCTAAAGCCAGGAAATTGCTTCTCGGCAGCGGCGGCAATGTCCCCGCGGCAGCGAACTAGCCATCGCCGTCGGCAAACACATCGCGCGCTGAATCGCTGAACCTCTAGCGTCGGCCACCCATGAGGCGCAGCATCATCATGAACAGGTTGTTGAGATAGAGAGACAGCGCGCCGATCACGGCCTTGCGGCCGTTCGAAGTAGCATCATCGCTTCCATCGTACATTTCCTTGATCCGCTGGGTGTCATACGCCGTGAGGCCCGCAAAGACGCCGACGCCGACCACGGAAATCATCCAATCGAGCCCGCTGGATCTTAGAAACAGATTGACCAGGCTCGCAATGACGATGCCGATCAGGCCGACAAATTTCGCTGGGTCGAATAACCCCAGATGCTGAGCGCGCCAAAGGCGGCCGCCGAGACAAAGAACACCCGCGTAATCGAAGACTCCGTGTAGATGTGAAAGATGGTCGACAGGGAGATCCCTACAAGCGCCGCGTAGAGAATAAACAACCCTCGCGCGGCTTCGACCGACATCGTGTTGATTCGCGCGCTGATGAAGAACACCAGCGCCAACGGAGCCAGCATCAACACCCACATCAGCGGGCTTTGAAGCAATTCCGAGCCGGTGAACTGATAAGTCAAGAGCGCTGCAATGCCCGTCAAGGCAACCCCGGCGGCCATGTAGTTGTAAACGCACAGCATGAAAGCGCGAAGGCGGACATCTATCGTGGTGGCGTTCGCGGAAAGAGGGGCAGCAGGTGCATTTCCATCGTAGTTCGACATGGGGCGCATCCTTTTGATAGGCCTTACTGGAAAATCGAGCCGCTGCTCACGACGATGACGTCGACAATCGCGGCTTGGCAGGCCGGATCAATCCTCTCGGGCATTCAGCAGCCGTGCCAAAGACCGGCTGACCGATCTAGGTAGAGCGGAACCCTGCGCGTTACTATGCGATTTGGGCACACAGATACTTTCCGATGTGCATGGCGACGGCGGAAAAGCCACTATGGCCCGACTTGCAGCCGGGTGCGACCGGTCGCGAACGCGCCGAAAGCGGTTGTTGTGCCGATTTCGCATAGCTCGAGGCGAGGGTTCCTATCAAGATGTCCCCGCAGCGCGTCATCGGGGTACCGCCTTGAAAAAGACAGTCTTAAAGCACCTCACTTCAGCGATTACGCTATTTGCTTTGATGAGTTCGGCGACTGCCTTTGCGCAGCAAAGCAACAAGCCCAACGTTGTTTTTATTCTCGGCGATAACGTGGGCTACGGCGACCTTGGGTCATATGGCGGCGGCGAGTTGCGCGGGGCTCCGACGCCGCGCCTCGATGCACTGGCTCACGAAGGGTTGCGTCTCACGCAATTCCTGGTGGAACCAGCTTGTACCCCCTCCCGTGCGGCGCTTCTGACCGGACAATACTCGATACGCAATGGTCTGTCGCTAATCGCCATTGAGGGCAGCCCCTATACACTTCCCGCTAACGCCTTCACCATGGGCGAGTTGTTCAAGAGTGTTGGCTACGCCACCGCGATCTACGGGAAATGGCACCTTGGAAGTGCGCCGCAGAGCTTGCCGACCGCGCACGGATTCGATGAGTTCTACGGTATCCCGCCGGACATTAGCTGGGATGCAGCAACATATCCGGTGACAATCGCCCTCACGCACTCGATCAATGAGCCGTACGAGACACTGCTAAAGTCTGGGCCGCAGATCATTGAGGCGAAGGCTGGTGGGCCGTTGCAGACGGTGAAGCCTTATACCGAGGAGGTGCGTGCCAATATCGACAATGAGTTGGTCGATAAATCAATTGATTTCATGCGGCGTCAAAAGGCCGCTGGGAAGCCCTTCCTCCTCTACCTTCCGTTCTCGATGGGGCACTTCCCGAACCTGCCTTCCCCACAGTTCAAGGGCAAATCGCGGATCGGCAACTACGGCGACAAGCTGATGGAAGGGGACTATCACGTCGGCCAGATCCTCGACACGCTGAAGCAACTTGGCATTGACGACAACACCATCGTCGTCTTTGCCTCTGACAACGGCCCACAAGGCCAAACCGCCCGCGAACACGGCAACCAGGGAACGCCGGACATGGGCAATTCCGGTCCGTTCCGCGGAGAGTTAGGCGAAGCGACTGAAGGTGCGATACGGACGGCAGCGATTGTCCGTTGGCCCGGCAAGATCAAGCCGAACACAACCACATACGCCATGTTCTCGATCATGGATTTCCTGCCGACGTTCGCCCACATCGTCGGCGGCAAGATGCCAACGGACCGACCGATTGATGGCGTCAATCAAATCGACGTCTTGCTCGGAAGCACAGCGATAGGACATCGCGAAAGCCTCTTGAGCTTTATCGGTGCAGACCTCGTCGCGGCTCGTTGGAAGCAGTGGCGCATTTACTTCACCGACGTTCATCCGAGCGGCATTGGACCGCAGCGGCAGCCCGGTATGTTCTCCGCCAGCGCTCCGATGGCCGGCTACCCGAAGATTTACAACATTGAAATGGATCCACACGAGGATCTCATTGTAGCGGCAATGTTTGGCTGGGTATCGGGGCCCGCGCTCAAAACTGTCGATGAGTACATGGCAACGCTCAAGAGATATCCAAATCCGCCCCCGCCGAACATCACGCAATTTCGCAGCGGCGGTTAGATTAGGACGCGGACTCATTAAGGCGCAGCCATAGTCTGATTGACGCGAGTTGAACGAATGCGAGGTAGTTGGCAGCGAGCCTATCGTAGCGCGTCGCCACCCGACGACATTGTTTGATCCTGTTGAAGAACCGCTCGACCTGGTTGCGAGCACGATAGAGATAGGGGCTGAAGCAGATCGGATCGCTTCGATTGCTTTTCGGCGGGATGTTGGCCCACGCGCCCTTCTTCATGGCAAGCTCCCTGATCCAGTCCGCATCATAGCCACGGTCAGCAAGCAGCATCGACCCGGATTTCAGACGAGACAGCAGTTTTCCGGCGAGTCGAACGTCATGGGCCTCACCCGGGCTCAGCGCCAGCCGTACCGGCAGACCATTGCCATCGACCACCGCATGGATTTTGCTCGTCAAGCCGCCGCGGGACCTTCCCATCGATTGGCGCTGGTTCCTTGTGATGCAGGCTCCATGCTGATGCACGCGGACAATGGAGGTGTCGATCATTTGGACAGCGGCATCATGGGCAGTGGCAAGCGCTTCTATGATGCGGCCCCAAACACCTGCCCGCCGCCACCTAACGAAACGGTTGTAGCAAGTGGTGTATGGGCCAAACGCCGTCGGCAGATCACGCCAGGGTGCTCCTGATCGGAGGACCCAGAAGATGCCATTCAGGACCCGTCTGTCGTTCACCCGAGGAACGCCACGCGGCTTGTTCGGCAGCATCGGCTTGATGGCGGTCCATTCATGGTCGGCGAGTTCGTAGCGCATGATTCGAGTCCCCAGTTCGGGAGCTTGAATCACGGCAGTCCGGCCAAACGCAACTCTCCTGGCCCGCTCTTGGTACGGCGCTTACGGACAGGAGCGGACATCAACCAGTCCTCAATCCCTGCCAAATGCGTCGAAAATGACCCAGAGCGGTCGTGAGGCTGTCAGGTTCACAAGCCGGCTAGATGACCCCACGCTGGTGCGGCAGCTAGACCAGAGGGGCAACGTCCGAGCAGGTTCAATTCATTTTTCCTTTTCGGCACGCTTTCTTAGGTGAGGACTGTCATGCAAGACCACGTTCAGCAGGGAATTATGGACCTCCAGTGATCCGTTGTATTTGATGAACCCAAGCTTGCGGAACTTGTTCATGAACATGCTGACGCGCGACCTGGTGGTCCCGACCATCTCCGCGAGTGTCTCCTGGCTTATCTTCGCTATGACCGGCTCGGGCTTACTCTCCTTGCCGAAGTTCGCCATCAAGAGGAGCACCCTCGCCAGACGCTTCTCACTGGAATTAAAAAGTTGGTCGACCAAGTCCTCCTCGACTCGGGCGTTCCTAGACAACAGGTGAGCCATGAACATCTCAGAGAATTTCGGCTCGTCATGGAGCACACGCACGATAGCTGCCTTTTCGAGCCGCATGATGACGCACTCCGTCACCGTTACGACCGTCGCCACCCGCAGCGGATGCCCATTTAGGCAGCTCTCACCGAAGAAGTCCCCATTTCCGTGGAGCGCGACGACCGCCTCCTTGCCCTGCTCGGAGACGACGCAGACCTTGACCTTGCCCTCCTGAATGTAGAAGACCGCATCACCGGGGTCTCCCTGAGAGAAGACCTTCCGATTCTTCCGATAGTTTGAAACGGTCCTCCCCGAGGCCACGGTGTGGAGGAACTCCTGGACGTCGAAGGGCTGCTTCTTCGTTGCCTTGGCCACGCTTCCCGCCTTTAATTATCAACTGGCTTACATTCTAGGGCAAACCGAACATCAGGAAAACCCGGCCCGGATGTCGGTGGCAGTGTAGTGGCACGTGTCCCCGGCGGCCAGGTGAGCACTAAAGCTCAGATTTCGGCTCCAAATGTGCGCAGACTCGTTCGTTATGGAGATGCCGAACCAAGAGGCGTCCCAGTAACAGAGGAGCTGAATTATGGGTGTCATCCTTCCGTTCTTATCAGCGGGCGTGTTCGAGCCGAACGATATTGAGGCGATGTCCCTGGCTTGTGAGGAAGTCTGCCATTACCTTCATATCAACGGCGACACGCGGGCTCGCGAGACCATCGCCACGAGAGTCATCGAGCTGGCCCAGCGCGGCGAACGTTGCCCCACAGTCTTGCGCGACCGGGTGCTTGCAGGAATGAACGCTGGCCCCGGACGATGGCTGACGGGGTTTGGCGTCGTCTCAGGGACGCCCGCCAATGATGATCTCAGGCTGTCCACTTCTGGGCGATTGTGTTGAAGAAGTCGGCCTGTAGATATCTAGCGGCGACCTAACTCACTAACGACACGTTAATTTCTTTTGGCATGTGAGCACTACTGACCAGCGCCGAGCCCAGCGGCGGTTCCACAGTGGGTCCCATCACCGCCCACCACGGCAACTACCGGTGACTGAGAGTTCTGTAACGCTCCCGCCTGATCAAGGCGTGCAACATGTTCCGCCATCCCCGAACGCTATGTCCAGCGTGCCGAACAGAAGCGGTGCTGGCTCGGATTACGCCCGGCCGCTTTGGCTTCGATATCCGGACGTTTGAGTGCCCCGCGTGCAAGGACGTCCACCAGCTTGTGGCCGATCTGGTTGATCCGATGAAATCCCCGCGAACAACCGGCTGGCTTCACGGTCAACTGCAAGCGCCGACGTAGCGGCTGCACCTTATTGGGCCGGGTTTTCGTATGAGGGCCTTGAATACACGGGCACGGTGCCGATCTCACGTCCGTCATCGCTGATTATGGCGATGCGACGCTTAGGATCATCTTCGGGCTTATCAAGTGAAACGCCGATGGCCAGCACCGTCGCCCTGATGATTGCAGCGATATCGTCGTCGCAAACAAAGCCCGATGAATCAAAAAGCCTGTGGCCATCCTCAACATCAAAAAAGTAGCGGGGCATCGGCAACCTCTACTGCGCCAAGTGCTTCCAGACAGCATTGTTCCGAATAGGCTGCCGAATAGGGGGCCTCAAGCAGACCATGGGAAACTGCGAGGCCCAGAGAGGCAGTCGCGTCCGGGCTTTGTTCCACTTTCCCGTCTGTTCTCTCAAGATGGGTTTTAACCCCAAGTGGCCCCAGTTTCATTGTGAGCAATATTGCTCACTTTCCCCGGAACGATAGTCTGTTCCCCGCGTGTACCCTTGCGCTCCTATTGCGGCGCACTGAGGTCCCCGAGTGGAAAACCAACAGCTTTTTATCCTGGTCGTTGAAGACGACCAGCTTGTTCAGGACCTTGTCGAAGACTGCCTGAGCGAGGGCGGGTTCGAGACTGTAGCAACTCCGTCCGGCGAAAAGGCCATTGAGCTACTTGATGTGGCCGAGGGCAAATACCGGGCGCTCGTCACGGACATCAATCTGAAGCCCGGTGAGATCGACGGGTGGGAGGTCGCGCGACACATCAGAGAGATCGCCCCCCACTTTCCCGTCGTTTACATGAGCGGCATCGAAGCAGACGATTGGGCATCAAAGGGCGTACCTCACAGCATCATGTTGGCGAAGCCGTTCGCGCCCGCGCAGCTTGTCACTGCCATTTCTCAGCTTCTCAACGCGATCCCACCAGCCGAGTAAGTGCCGCCTCAGTCGCCTGTTGGCCCATAGCGACATATTGCGCTGCCGCCCGAAGTCGGTCGCTATAGGGGCAAAGCAGACATTGCTTTAGTCGCATCACACCGCCGGGTTTATGGGTACACGGCCTAGTCTTCGGACTAGTCCTTGTGGCTGAGGTGGGAAAGCTCGCGACTTCCGCTCGAATGCTTTGGAAGCGGCAGCCTTCGCGAGGCGATGCTGTTCGCAGCGATGAGTGTCCCGTTCGGGGCTCTAGAGAGGCCGTGCCGACTCGGCGCGGAGAGCCCCGGCATTAACTCATCTTAACTATACTGCTCTCGAGAGTTTGGCGTGCTAGAGGGGCCGCCCTATATAACATGTGTCCACCGCTCCCGAGGGCGGTCGTGCGGGCCATGGAGAGGCTCGCCGGAAGTTTCCGATCCGGCGTCACTTAGTGACGGAAGGCGGTGAAGGCTTCTCCAGATATCAGGCCTTCATCCCGGCAAACGGCCTCGCGCACCCCTGAAAAAATTGAAACGAGCCTCCGGCACGTCGCTCGACGCGCGGCATTCTGCGCGCGCGATGCGATTGGCGTTTCGCAGGCCAGGCATAGGGAGACTGGTCTCGGGACTAGTCGTGCAAATGACCACAAAGACCTGCGGTGAAAGGAGCTCTGGAAACTGCCATGAGACTCTCGAAGAAGGCTCGGGAGCAGACTTCTGCAACGAGTCTCAGTTTGACGAGAAGGTCGCGGAATTCGGCCTGGAAGCGATAAAAGCATATGCCCGCGTCGCTCGCGTTAAGAAGAAGGTTTCAGAGGCGGCCGAAGCCAAGCGCAAGTACCGAGCGCAGCGAAAGGCGGAAGGATTTGGGCAGTATGTTGTCGAGGTGCCCGTGGACGAGGATGCCAAGCGTACCGTGTACGCCGTGGCACAGGCGATCGTCGACGACAAGACGAACAGCAGAAATATGCGCTCGATCATCCTCTCGGTTGTTTCGAGTCCGGCGCTGCTTAAGCTCCACGAGGTTCTTTCGACGTCGTCGGTAAATGTCTCGTCGATTGTCGAGCTGATTGAGCGGGGAGAATTGGACAAGATCGTCGAGATCTATGCGCTGCGTCCTGCGCTGCTCCCCGACTTGTTGCGCTTAGCGAAGTCCGACACCGACTTCCTGTCGGTGCTCGAGTGCCTCGTTCGTCATGAGAAGGGCATCTCGGAGGGGTCTGCCAAGGGTCTGCTGGAAGCGGCGGTTATCGCAAATGATTGTCCCGAGGTTCTCAGGTTCCTCGAAGTTCGCCAGCGGGGAGGTCTTCGTGGCCGACTGCTTGGTTGGGTGCTGGGAAACATCCAGTAGCTGCCGCGGGCGGAGGCTGGCCAGTATAGATTCGTATCGGGGACGAGAATCCCTCCCTCTCCGCCATAATTTCGAGAAAGCCCCATAAAATCAGGCTTTTCTGCACACCGAGGACTGCCGGCGTAGCCCCAGGGTGTAGCCCCTAGGTAATCCCAACCTGACACGGGACGCAGAAAACTTCAATCGATCGCGGGTCGCCAGGTGAACGCCGACCCGCGTGTCGCCGCTAATCCTTGTGGTCGTTCTGCTCGGCTTCACGCTTGCGAGCTTCTGGGCCTTCATCACCTGCGTGTTCGGCATCGACGATCTGGAGCTGAACCTTGAGGGCGTGGCGAACGGCGAAATCGCGGAATGCACTGGGCCCCGCCGACGCTGCGCCCGTGTGACGGTTGAGGCGACGCTCATCCATTGTCGCCGGCGTCATCGACCGAAGTCAGCGCGGAACGCGCAGTTCCTAAGTCCGACGCCAGCAAGCTTCCGACGCCGCGGCTGTCGCGATGACGGCGTGAGCCCACTGAACGTTCCCGCTCCTCCGAACCGGCGACTACCGAGGGCAAGGACTCGAACGCCCGATCCCGCAAGTGTTTTGCTCGTCTATTCGTCGAGCTGACGTCCCGCGCAAATCGCGGTTGGCTTCGAGTCGGGAAGTGCGGGAATCCCCCTGTCATTCGGCGTGTTGTTTGACCCCCGATCGGCGCCGAAGGATGACCCCGGCCCACGTCGCCCAATTTCTTGAAACATCACCGGAATGGTCGTCACGCGTGGGGTCAACGTTGAAAGCCGATGGGGGTCAAAGTTTCGGTGCTTATTTACAGTCCGCGCACCCGAAATACTCGAAACCGCGCTGGCGCGTGGCTTTGGCCATGGTCTCCAGGGTCTCGGTCCCGCCCGAGGGGGCGCTGTGGCAGTGAAGGATCCGGCTCTCTCTGCTCGCTAGGTAGGCCGAGGATCGAATGGTGCGTCCCCGGAACGCAGGCTGTCCTGATGTGGTTTGATCGGCAGGGCCCTATCTTCAAACGCCGTCGAACTCGATGGGCCCGCTGGTTTCGCGAGGGGAGCGAAAAATGTGATCGATCTCAGGCGATCCCCGTCATGTCCCGCAGCGTCGCGATGAGTTCGGCCCCACGGTACGGTTTAGGCAGAAAAACGCTGCCCTTTGGTAAATCATCGCCCGCGGCCCGGACATGACCCGATGTCGCAACTATTTTGATCGGCGGCCAACGGTCCCGCACGAACTGGGCAAGCTTCAACCCGTCCATTGAACCGGGCATCTGGATATCGGTGAAGACAAGGTGGATATCGGCCCGGGTCGACAGGATTGCGATGGCTTCGTCGGCATTTGCAGCCGGGATGACGTCGAACCCCGCATCCTCCAAAATCTCGACGGAATCCATGCGCAGCAGGAACTCGTCTTCGACGATCAGGATGACCGGCTTCACCTTCGACATTTCAGCATGACCTTTGCATGCCAAGCAAAGCGGGGAGGATTGGTTCCGAAGGAAAGGGCGTCGGGAACGCGCGATCATTTGGCCCGATCGTTCCGGACGAGCGGCATCGAGAACACGAACTGGGATTCTTCCGGCGTCGAGGTCACGTCGATCCTTCCGCCGTGCGCTTGCGCAATCTGCGAAGCGATATGCAGTCCCAGACCGAGTCCGTTTCGGCTGTTGCGCACCTCTCCGCGGAAGAACGGCTCAAACAGTCTCTGCATGGCGGCTTCCTGGAATGGGTTCGCCGCAATTAGCCACCCAGAACCTGAATGTCCCGCCCTCCGTTCTGGCCCCCATCCGCACCGGCTGGTCCGGCGCTCCATGAGTAAGGGCATTACCAATCAAATTGGAGGCCAACTGTCCGATACGCGCGCGATCGCAGTCGACGGGCTCGTTTATCTCGAAGTCGGTCTGGATCAGGCGTTGAGGAGACGCCGTTCGTAATTCGTCGACGACCTGCTCGAGCACAGGCTCGATCGGCTTGGCCTCTCCTGCAAGGTGATGCCCCCTCCCAGTCGTCCGCGCGCGAAATCCAGAATGTCGTCAATCAGATCGGACATGCGGGTGACGGTCGAGTTGATCATGCCGAGAATACGAAGCTCTTTTGGTTCCTGCAGCGCGCCCGACCGCTGCAGGATCCGCGCGCCGGCGCTGATGGCCGCAAGCGGATTTCGAAGATCGTGGCCGAGGACGGCAATGAATTGTTCGCGCAGCTGTGCGGTTCCAGCTGAGTGGCCAGTCCCTCCTGAAGCTTCGACTTCGACTCCACTAGTTCGCGTTCGTAGCGTCGAACCGAACCCGCACGGTATCGCGAGCCGCGACCGGACCACGTCCAGCACCCCGGATTTGAAAGAAGGGTCCGTTTCTGCCGACGAGAGCACCCGTCGTTTGAGACGCGCCCGGAACGACTGAGGAGGGCACAGGCATCCAGAAAATGGTGCGTCAGGCTAGGCGGCTTCCTTCAGAGAACCGAGGCGCCTGCGGAGAAATGCCAGCACCACGATCTCGTCGGAGGTAAGCTTGGCGTACTGGCGCTTGAACTTCTGCGCTATCTTGGCTTCAATCATCTTCACGAGGTTCCCGGACATGTAGGCGTTCAGGACTTCCGGGTGCACGTAGTACTTGCGGCAGATGGCCGGCGTGTTGCCGAGCCGCTTTGAGACGCTCTCGATCGCGGCGACGACGTTGCGCTTTGCGTCGGCCTGGCTGTCGTATTTCTTGAACTTGGCCAGCGCCAACGCCGCCAGAACCGTTCCGGCCCAGGCCTGCCTACCCCGGAGGATCTACCGAGGATAAAGGCCCCAGCTCTGGGGGCTAGGGGGTGTGAGCTGGGGCCAGTACGGGGTTCGCCCCTGGGCAGGGGCATTGGGAAAACTTAGCACTGACGCCTTCGTTCCTGCGCAGGAAAGTTTGATCTGCGCGCATCGCCCCTGCTGAATCGGTGAAAGCACGGCAGCCGGTAAGACAGCTAAGCCGAAGGCGTCCCCTTCGTCTGGCCGAGCTCCTCTACTATTCGAACTATCTCTTCCGGCCGAAAGGGTTTCTGAACAATGCGGCTGCCGGGGACGGGACGTGGCAGGACGGGTGAGAAGCCAGTCGCGTAGATGACCGGCAAATTGGGAGACTGCCTCCGATAGCGTTCCGCGATCTGCCATCCATCGACTTGCCCGGGCAACCTGACGTCAGTCACCAGGACATCCGCGACGCGGCGGTTGCACCATGCCAGCGCCTCGTCGCCGGTGCTCGCGTGGATCACGTGATAGCCCGCCTCGCGAAGCGCCTCGACGACGAACTCGCGGATCAGAGGGGCGTCCTCTACAAGGAGTATGCTCACTGCCGGTGACGAAACGTATGGGTCTCGCATCGAACGGCGCAGCGCTCGGTCGTTCCCCGCGTCAATTGCTCTTGCGGACGAGCACGGCCTTGTGGAATTGGATCCCGCCAGGAACAGCTGTCCGCGGCACGTAGTTTTCAATCCATGAACAGGCTCTCCCCGCTCGTACTCAAGCACCGGCTTCCGACTCCCGTCCGGTACGGCATCTCCGCGAGCATCATGCTGGGCTGCGCCATACTGCAGATGGCGCTGCAGATGCAGACCGGCTCGCCGGGGTACCTGCTGCTGCCGGGCGTGTTTCTCTCGGGCCTGATCTTCGACCGGAGGTCCGGAATATTCGCGGCGATCATCGCCGTCGCCGTCGGCGCCTATGTCAGCTATGCCGGCAGCCTGGGTATCGACTATTTCGCGACGAATGCGCTCTTTGCGATCACCGCCGCCGGGACGGCCGCCGTCGCCGAATTCCAGCGTGCCGAACTGCGCCGGGTCGTCATGGCAGACAAGACGAAGGCCTTGCTGCTGCAAGAGATGGCTCACCGGACCAAGAACAATCTGACGATCCTCGGCGGCATGATCAGGCTGGAGGCGCGGCATGGAGGTCCGGAGGTCGCGGCTGCGCTCGAGGCTACCGCGCGCCGGCTGCAGGTGATGGCGGAGGTCTAGGACCATCTATCGCCGAAGTGGGACTAACATGCGCTATTTCCTGAAAGACTTGGTCGAGAAGGTCTTTCAGTCCTTAGCGCCTTCCGGACCGATCGCGTGTCAGGGGGTCTGCGAGGACATCGACCTCGCCAGCAACCATGCACTCGCAATCGGCATTATCACGAACGAACTGGTGACGAACTCGCTGAATACGCATTTCCTAGCGACAGGCCGGGCCACATCGCGGTCGCGTTTTCGAGCGCAAGCGGTATAGATCTCTCGGTGTCCGACAATGGCGTGGGTCTCAGTGAGGGGGCGGCGCCGGAGGGATTGGAGTCGCGGATAGTTCAGCTGCTGGCGCAAACAGCTCGAAGGCGAAACTTCCTACGAACGGCTGGAGCCTGGCCTCAGGGTCCGGGTGCGGGCGCACCCGCGATAGCTGCGGTTCGCCAGTTGGTCGTACTTGACTGTCGGCGGTCCCTGATAAATTGCTTCAGCCAGCCGAGAAGATCGGCGGTGCGACGATGCTGGGCGTCGTAAAGGACTCGATCCAGATCCTGAAATTGGTTGGTTGGTGCTGCATTGCTCTCTCTCTCTCTCTCTCTCTCTCGTTCGGAGGGAAGCGTCTCAGGGATTCAGTACAAGACGACAGACGGGCTTTTTTGGATGGCCTTGGGGCGGTTGCCCCATGATGACCGAGATCGCGATGCCGATCGCCAAGGCCGACAACAGGGTCGACACGATCGGGTAGCTCCTCTCGTTGCTCATGCCTCAGTGCGAGGATTCGAGCTTCCGCATCTCTTGCAGGCGGGCAAAACAATAGTCGCGATAAAGGGTTTCGATGAATGTCCACATGACCATATCCCCATAGGTCTAATGACCGGAGCCTGATGCGTCGTTGGAGCTCCAATGCCAAGCACGCTGTTCAAAGATATGTCCTTGAATTCAAAGCTGCGCAGAAGCGAAAGAGGCTTTCTTGGCGATCGCGCCCCAGGGAAGTCAAACGCGAGCTAATTCGAGCCCTGGCACCAGCCGCTGGCGGGCTTTTCACGGGGGCACCGTGGCGCGCGCGAGCGACTGCGCGTCATGGGTGCGGAAAATCAGAAGCGCGGGTCGCACAGAATGAGCGACTGCCAGCAGCTGGCTGCTCACGCAAGGCGGCGAAAGGCGAACCTGAACAGGAAGACCCGCTAACTGAATCAGCTTTATCTGGATCGTCCCGGCCTAGGCGCCGGGCGCTGGTTCGCTTTGGAGATTTTCGTTCGGGTCTCTTGTGCTTCCTTGGCCAATCTCAGTTCCTTGAGGCGCGCCATGTTTTCGCGAATATCAACGGCATTTTTTGCCTCTTCTTGCAAGACCACCTCGCGATGCGCGACCGCAAGGCGCTCTCGGTTCGCTTTGGCAGCGCGATGAAGTTCCCGATCGTCACTCATCTTATGGTCTCCGGCCTCGACGTGCGGCTTGGAACGGTTAGCGGACCTCATTAGGCGCTCGGTTGAGGGCAGGAAGGCGCCCGCTTAGGGCTTTGCAAACCCGTCCGATGGTTTCACGGGCGTATCTCAATGTCGCGCCCATCGGTGCCTCAGTCCCAGCAGCGTTCTCTAGGGCCACCGGCATCATCCGCCTTCTGTTCGGCGCGGGCGGCCTAATTCGCGCAAGGAAGGCTCCTCTTCCGGAGCAGTCGACGGGTCGATCGTCTGGGCTGTGGTGGCGACCCTGCAACGATCAGCGCCACGAACAATCTCTTCATGGCTCATAGCACGTGCCGGCTGAGAAGTCTGACTTTGTTTCGTCGTCGCCTCATGGGAGTGAACGATTCAATTCAACTCTGCGGGTACGGCGAGGGCGACGACCGCCAAAGGAGGCAGCCTCAATGCTGCGGGGTCCCTATTTCGATAGATCAGGGAGGCGCAGAACAGTTGCTTGGTTGTGGAGCGAACCTCAATCGCCATTCGGGACGTTCGTGGAAGCTGCTCCGGACTTCGAATTCGAGCCAACGACTCGCATCACTCGATGACCTCGTCGCTTTGTGCAAGAAGCATCGCCCGGCACTCCGAGGCGGAGAGCCCTGCAAATTCGATCTCGCTGCTGTTCCTCGACGTTTTAGCGCTCGCTATTCCCAGGACGTAAGCGTAGAGTTGCTCATCACCGCCCATCCTGCGGCTTTCACCGGTGACTGAGGGTAACGAACGCTCCCGCCGGAAGAAAGGAAGAGGAGCGTGGATGTCTCGATCTCGTTTGGCAGCCGACTGGATCGTGTCGCCGGTGATCTTCCTGCTGTTTCCTGTGCTCCTGGTATTTGCAGCGGTTGTCCCGCGTGGATAGCGCAACACGAATGCAATACCTGGTTGGCGGCCACAATGGAGCCGGCCGCGTCAATCTGAGTCGCGACACGGTGGCTGCAGCCTTGAAGAAGGCGCGGGAGCTCTTGCAGGAAGGCTATATGGACGTGCGGATCTGCACGCCGCGAGGCCAGATCCTGCTGCCTGACGAGTTCGATAAGCTCGAAGCCTGAGGGAACAGCTGTGCTGCCGCGCCAGAGCAAACGGCGGGCAGACGGTTTTCGCCTCGGCAGAAAGAAAACGTTGCGGGATGATCGGCGTGAATGTTGTGCGGAAAGGCAGCTGGACAAAGAGACGGCGACCTTAGTCGAGGAGCGCGCTGTCGACGCGTCGCTGCCGCTTTGCAACAGCAACTCGGATTTTGCGGCAACGCCGCCGTGTCTGTTCTGGTCGACTATCGAGTTTGATCGTAATGGATGGCTGCGCCTATGAAAGGCCGGACATGTTCAAGTCTAAACAATATCGTGCAGAAGCGGCCAAATACGGCGAACGGGTCAAGGGTTCGACCGATCTGGATGAAGGCCGCAAACTTCAGGAACTGCAGGACCGCCTCGTATCGCTTGCTGATAACGAGCAGAGACTGGCGGACGACTACCACGACGCAGTTCATGTCATAGGCCCGGACCAATCTCGCGGCGCGGCCCTTGCAAGCGAAGAGGAACGCGTTCTGCGGTGTCTTGGCGCGGCTGTCATCATGCAATGGAACGCTCTGCCGACGACGTTGCAGCGGGAGATCTTCGACACCGCTGGATCGGTCGGCAAGTTGCTGGAGACGGCGGAGCTTCGTGGGCAGATCGCGCGATTTCTGCACAAGCACAAGAATGACGCGAACGGCAACGAACATTGATGAAGGCACGCCCGTCTTTATGAACGCGCAAAGGTTGTTATCGGATGCCGGAGTAGCCACCTGATGGAGGACACGATCGGATCGCGGTGACAGCGCGCGTCGCGAGCGCGACGTTTTTTTAGCCACGCCAGATCTTACCGACCGCACCGACCAACAGCAGTCGCTTCGAGATGCGCGTCAAGGGTAGGGACAATCCATGACCATCGAACATGCCTCGGTGCAGGTTGCGCGCAAACCATGGGGGGTCGCAGACATCCGACCATGGAGCTGCATCGACGTTTCGGGCGACCCCGTCGGGGAGTTGTGGTTCGAGCGCATCGATAAAGATGCACCAGGCTCCGCCCTGCTGCTCAAGCTCCTGTTTACCAGCCAACCTCTGTCGATCCAGGTCCACCCCAACGATGAATTCGCGCACGCCATCGATCTGCCGAACGGGAAGACCGAGGCATGGTACATCCTGTCAGCAGCGCCGGGCGCGCGGGTAGCGCTGGGACTGACGCGGCGCCTCACGCCGCAGGCGTTGCGCGCAGCGATCAGGGACGGCTCGATCGCCGGTCTCGTGCAATGGCGCCCTGTTGCGAAGGGCGACTTCATCTGCGTCCCCGGCGGCACAATCCACGCCATCGGCGCCGGTATCGTGCTCGCCGAGATTCAGCAACGCAGCGATACGACATTCCGCCTGTTCGACTTTGGCAGGCACCGCGAGCTGCACGAAGACGACGCGGTGGCCGCTTCCGACGCCGGGCCATCCCAGGCTCAATCCGCTCCGCGGCGTCTCACGGACGCACGAAGAATTCTCGTCGCGAGCCCACAATTCGTGCTCGAGCGGGTCGATTTCCAGGCCAATTCGCAGTGGGCGCTCGATGCCAACCGGGAAACCTGGATGCTCGTGATCGAGGGGAAGGCGCGCATCGGGCATACGGATGCGACCGTCGGTGACGCGATCTTCATTGAGGCCGACAGCGCCGGCATCGCGATTGGCCTGGACGGAATGAGCGGCCTGGTCGCCTATCCGGGACCGGATCCCATGGTTTCGCTGCTGCAGGACTGCACCGGACGAGCGACCAAGTCTCCCGATGCATCCACCGGCACGGGCTCCAGGAAATCGGGCAAGATCATCGAGGCACAGACATGACGTCGCTCCGCCGCATCGCCCTTATCGGCAACTCGCTGCCTCGCCGTTGCGGAATCGCAACCTTCACGACGGACCTGCAGAGAGCGATATCGGCGTCACGCCCTGATCTGGAAACCTGCATCGTGGCGATGACCGATCGCGGCCAGGCCTACGACTATCCGCCGGCGGTCGCTTTCCAGATCAAGGACGACAATGTCGAAGACTACCTGCGTGCAGCGGATTTCCTGAATGCCGGCCGGTTCGATACCGTGTGCCTGCAGCACGAATTCGGCATTTTCGGCGGCGAAGCCGGCGCCCATATCCTCCCGCTGCTGGCGCGCCTGACCATGCCGGTCGTGACGACGCTTCATACCGTATTGGCCAACCCGTCAGCCAAGCAACGCGCGGTCATGGAGCGCATCGTCGATGCGTCGTCGAAGGTGGTGGTGATGGCTAACAAGGCCCGCGAGCTACTGCGCAGCGTCTACCTCGTGCCGGACGACAAGATCGAGGTGATCGCTCACGGCATTCCCGATGTCGCCTTTGCCGGGCCCGATGCGGCGAAGGCCAGGCTCGGATTTGACGGCAAGTCGGTCATTCTGACGTTCGGGCTGCTGTCCCCCAACAAAGGCGTCGAAGTCATGATCGATGCAATGCCCTCGGTTCTGAAACACCGCGCGAATGCGGTGTATGTCGTGCTCGGCGCAACGCACCCCAATCTGGTTCGAGACCAGGGCGAAGCCTATCGCGAAAGTCTGATGGCGCGGGTCCGCGAGCTGGGCGTCGAGGACCACGTGGTGTTCCTCGACCGGTTCGTGGACCAGGCCACGCTGCTCGAATTCATCTCTATGTGCGACGTCTATGTCACGCCCTATCTCAATGAGGCCCAGATGACCTCTGGAACCTTGGCTTACAGTTTTGGGCTCGGGAAGGCGGTGGTGTCGACGCCCTACTGGCACGCACGCGAGCTGCTTACTGACGGATGCGGAGTTCTGGTACCATTCGGCGATGCGGCGGCGATCGGCGGTGAGATCGCCAAACTGCTCACCGACGACGCGCGCCGGCAAGAGATGGGCCAACGCGCATACGCCATGAGCCGGATGATGACGTGGGAACGCACGGCCGAGCGTTACATGTCCGCCTTCGAGGCCGCGCGGCAGGGTCATCGGCTCAAGGTCTTTGCGCTTCCCGATTCCGGCGCGCCGGAACCACGCGGCCCCGCTGCGCCCGACATGCAGATCGGCCATTTCATGACGATGTGCGACGACATCGGCTTGTTCCAGCACGCGGTTCAGTCGGTGCCGGATCGCTCGCACGGCTATTGCGTCGATGACAATGCCCGGGCGTTACTCTTGGCCTGCGCCCTCAACAATCCCGGCGAACAGGCGTTGCCGGAAATACTGACGACCCGCTTTGCAGCATTCGTGCAGCATGCGTGGAATCCCGACATCAGGCGATTTCGCAACTTCATGGGCTTCAATCGAACCTGGCTCGAGGACAGAGGCTCGGAAGACAGTCACGGGCGGACGCTATGGGCATTGGGCGAGGCGGCGCGCGGAGACGCAAGCCCGTCGCGGCGCAGGTGGGCCACGGATTTGTTCGCCCAGGCTTTGTCGACGGCCGAGAGCTTCAGCTCGCCCCGCGCGTGGGCGTTCATGCTGCTAGGTCTGGACGCTTATTGCACTGTTGCTCCGGATGATCTCCATGCAAGGGAAGTCCGGCACGCGCTTGCTGACAGGTTGATGTCCTGTCTGGCGTCGGTAGAGACGCCGGACTGGGTGTGGTTCGAGGAAGGGCTCGCTTACGACAACGCGCGATTGCCGCAAGCCTTGATGCTGACAGGGATGACGACTCAAACGCCGCAATACCGCGATGCCGGATTGCGCTCATTGCGCTGGCTGATGACGCAGCAGACGAGCGTGGCAGGTCATTTCCGGCCGGTGGGCACCGGCAGCTTCGGCGAACAGCGGCAACATCCCCGCGCCTTCGATCAGCAACCCGTGGAAGCCACGGCAACAATCGCTGCCTGCCTGACGGCGTGGCGTGCGGACGGCGATGCCGAGTGGAAAACCATAGCCATGCGCGCCTTTGGCTGGTTTCTGGGCAGCAATGATCTGTCCGTAGCATTGGTCGATCCGCACACCGGGAGCTGCCGCGATGGATTGCATCCCGATCGCGCCAACGAAAACCGTGGAGGCGAGTCGGTCGTCTGCTATTTGCTTGGACTTGCGGAGATTCGTCAGCTCGCGCGCGTCAACACCAGCCTGAACAAGCCCACGTCCTTACGCGCCGTGGGCGCTTGAATTTCCCTTTCATCCAGCGACCTGAGGATACCGTGTCACAAGCTACCTTCCTGAACCGGCAGGCGCTTCATCTGCGTCCCGATCCCGCGCGAGTTATCGTGCGGCCATTCAAGCCGGCGACTGAACCGCGCGATCTCAACCCCACCGACAAGATGCGCGCAAATCATATCGTCGAGCGAGTTCTCGCACTCGATCAGGAAGCCGTTGCCGCTCAGCTCGCGGACGTCCTGGACAATTTCAAGGGGCGGCATCGCAACCTGTTGGAAAGATTCGAGGCCCGCGCGGACGAAATGGAGGACGCTTTCGCGACGCATGGCGTCTTCTCAAAGAAGCAGCGCCAGCTGGTCGGCGCCTATTTCCTCAATGAGTATTCATTCGAAGCCTCTGCCTTGTTCAATCCGAGCATCGTGGCGCACCCCGATCAATCGGGAGCGCCGAAGGGCGGCGTGCGCTTCATCCTCAGTCTCCGTGCCATAGGCGAAGGGCATGTATCGTCACTGACGTTTCGAACCGGGACCATCGCGGCTGACGGCAGTCTGGCTGTTGATCCGACGGCTCGGCTCGCGTCGATTCCGAGGATTTGCCATCGCATATCGGGGCCGGACGGCGAGCGTGTCGAGCTGATTTTCAAGCCCGAAGAAGACCTGACCGAGCGCGTCATCTTTCCCGTCACAGAATCCCAATCGAACGGCATAGAGGACGCGCGCTTTGTCGAATTCAGCGACGGCGATCGAAAGACGTATTACGCGACCTATACCGCTTACAGCGGTCGAGCCATCCGCTCCGAATTAATCGAGACCAGTGATTTCACGTCGTTTCGACTGGCGCCCCTGCGAGGGGCTGCGGCTCGGAACAAGGGCATGGCACTGTTCCCGCGCAAGATCGGCGGCCAGTATGCCATGATCGCGAGGCAGGACAATGAGAACCTGTATCTAATCTATTCAGACGACCTCCACACGTGGGATGGCGGTCAAGCCATTTTGAAACCGCAGTTTCCCTGGGAGTTCGTCCAGATCGGCAATTGCGGGTCGCCGATCGAACTCGATGAGGGTTGGCTGCTGCTGACGCACGGTGTCGGCCCGGTCCGCAAATACTCAATCGGTGCGGCGCTGCTCGACAAGCACGACCCATCCAAGGTGCTGGCACGTTCGCGCGAGCCGCTATTGCGGCCTGAACCATCCGAGCGTGAAGGATACGTCCCTAACGTCGTTTATACGTGCGGCGGGATGCGGCACAACAACCAGATCATCCTGCCATATGCCGTGTCCGACACATTCTCAAATTTCGCAACGATCGAGATTTCCGAGCTCATAAACGCGATGAAATGCTAGGGCGCGGCCAGCTGATCTCAGGAGCATACATCCAGTTCAATAGCTGCTTTTGTTCCCGAGCTACTCCTGCGCCTTGACGCCAGGCCGCACGCTTATCCTTGCGAGCTCGCGACGCTCGTCCTCTGTCAGCTGCCAATCCTCGCACTGGCTGCAAAGCTGCGCGAAAACGTCGTGTAATTGGCTTCGGGCTACCCTGACGATCTCGGTATCGTCGAATTCGCAAGACTTCAGGAAAATTGGCAAGGTAAAACTGGTCTGACGGCTTTCGAACTGAAACGTCAGGCGAATGTCCTCGCCACGTTCATTCGGCAGAATCACCTCGATGCGTGCGATCGTAATCTCGAACATATTCATGCGCATCTCTTGCTTGGTCGACCTTGAATTGAGCTTTTCAGCGGGCGCGCGGATTCCAACGAGGTTGCTCGGATGCACCGATATGAAGTCGCCCGTCCTTGAAGTTTTCAAAGGGAAGCGGCATGTCCGCAGCGTCACGGGCTCAGGCCTTTCGGGCATATTGCCGGGTTAGGCGCAGGCGCTGGCCGCAGACGTCGAGCCGATGGGCATTGTGCGAGGCCCCCTCATGCAGTCTCCCGGAAGGGCCGGCCACTCTGGAACGCGGACCTGATCTCCGTCTTCAAGGCTCCGCGTTGCGCCGGCCGCTACTATACGAAGATCTCAAGGTTCCTCACCTTGCCAGGCGATCTTTGCTCATGATCAGCGTAACGACCAGCCCCTCTTCCGACCAGTCGAATGCGATGGAGCCACCGAGCTGGGCCGCCATGCTCCGCTGCACCAATTTGCTTCCAAAGCCATTGAGCATTGCGGGAGCCTTAAGAGGCGGGCCACCCCGCTCGGTCCAGGTCACGACGACTTCGTCGCCATGGGCATTGCACGACACGTCCAAGGTGCCGCTTGCCAGCGATAGCGAACCGTATTTCGCCGAGTTCGTTGCCAGTTCGTGCAGCACAAGAGCGAGCGTTGTGCTCGACATTTCGCCGACTTTCATCTTGGGCACCGAAACGCGAATGCGGACGCTCGCCTCTCTTTCGTCGTAAGGCGCGAGCAAGATGGAGACCAGGTCACCAAGAAGCGCTCCTTCGCTCTTCCTTCCCGGTATGGGGCGAATGAGATCCTGTGCAGGCCCCAAGGCCATCAGCCGATTTGTTAGCTCGTGGGCCATGTCTTCTTTGGTTGCGGCCGAACGCGATGTAAATTGAGTAAGCGCGGTCGCGATAGTCAGAAGGTTCTTCACGCGATGGCTCATCTCACCGGCCAGCAACTCGTTTGCTTCTTCGGCTTGCTTGCGTTGGGTAACATCGAGGAAGATGCCAAACATGGTTCGATCGGCAATGTCCGCATCGTCGCCTTGCCCGCGCGCGGAGATCCAACGGATGTCGCCGTCGAACAAGATGCGAAAGTCAATCTCGTAAGCGCCTACTATTGCGCGAGTAGCGGCAAACGCAGACCTGACCCGTTCCAGATCGGCAGGATGGATGTTCCTGGACAGGATCTCGAATGTGATGTGTTTTTCGTTCTTCGCAACGTCCCACAGGTCGTAGGCGCGTTCGTCCATCGTAATGGCGTCCGTATCCACGTTCCAGGCCCACAAGGCCACGCCGGCGGCGTCGGTCGCAGCACGCAAGTGCTTTTCATTCCAAACCGGCATCGATATCTTATCGGACGACATCCGCTTTGCTTCCATCTTGTACACCGATAACGGCTGAGGGGCGCGGTGGTGCCAGGCAGCGCATGTGAGCGGAAGAACGAGGCTTGGCGGAATCAATTTCCGTGATCGGCCCGCGCCGGCCGGCCTGCGCACTCCGACATACGCGCCGCGAGCGGATAGGAATGAGCCTTGCCTTAGTCGGCGTCCGTGATCCTGCCCTTGCCTTTGCATGACTGGCATTTCGCTGGGTAGATCTTTCGGCCCGGTTCCACCGGCTGCATCGTCGGAGCGAAGCCCGTTCCGCTGCATCCAGGGCAGGTATGCTCTTTGATCTTTAGCGTCATATCGACCTTTCAGGTTCCGCGGATCTGCGGCCACCAATTTCATTACAGATCGCGCGCTTCCATGATCGATCACGCTTCAGCGGTCCGTCCTGCTTCTCGCGCTCCTGCGCCAAGCCAAACAAGAGCGGCCCGAGTTCGGCACTGGTCGAGATCTCGGGCCGCCCGAACGGCGCGGGGGCGGCCCGCGACGCCCGGCGTCATCCGATCACATCCAGCTCGCGGTCGCTGTGCAATTTTGCTCACTCTTCGACGCGCCACTTGTTGGTCCCCACCTGCTCACGCGCCCTGATGCCGGGCACGCGAGGTAAGACCGGTCTGAGGTGCCTTCGAATTGAAACGTCGGCCGACCGTCCTCGCCGTGTTCGTTCGGCGGAATCGTCTCGATGCGTGATCTGTATGCTGAATGCATTCAGCGCATCACCTTGCTTGATCGACCTTGAAGCGACTTCCCTCGGCTTGATCTCGATCTCGATCGCGCTCGGCAGCGATGCTGCCGCGATCATACCAAATGACAACCATACTGGATCGCGATCAGCATCGCAGCGATCCAGCGAGAGGGCGAATGCCAAAGACCGGCGAGGGGGCCGACGTGCCCGACCTCCAAATGGCGATGCCACGCATCTGCAGTCGATCAATCGACCGGTCGCGCGCCGGTCAGTCCTTCCGGCCCAGCTCCGACTTCTCAATCAGAACGGCGTTCAGGAGCGAGCTATGGACCTCGATTTTTCCATTGTAGCTGATGAAGCCAAGCCTGCGGAATTTATTCATGAAGAAACTAACCCGCGATCGGGTCGCGCCGATCATTTCGGCAAGTGTTTCCTGACTGATCTTGACCCCAATAGGCTGCGGGCTGGTTTCCTTGCCGAAATTCGCGAGCAGAAGCAACAGCCGCGCCAGACGTTTTTCGCTGGAGTTGAATAGTTGGTCGATCAGATCTTCTTCGATTCGGCTATTGCGCGTGAGCAGGTACGCCATGAACAATTGGGAGAACTTGGGCCTGCCTTCGAGCGCTGAAATCATTGCCAGTTTCGATATTCTAGTGATGATGCTGTCTTCCATTGCCGTAGTCGTCGCGATACGCAATGGCTGGCCGTTGAGACAACCTTCACCAAAGAATTGTCCCGGCTCCAACATCCCGACGACGGCTTCCTTGCCCTGGTCGGAAACGACCGTGAGCTTGATCTTTCCTTTTTGAATGTAGAAAACCGCGTCCGCGACATCTCCCTGCACGAACACGTTCTGACCCTTGCCAAGCTTTGAGATCGATTTTCCTGCCCCAACCTTGGCGAGGAAGGTCTTGGGATCAAACTTGTCCTTCGCGGGCTTGGCCAAATGGACGCTCTCATTCCCTAGGTGTAGTGCCCCGTAATATTAGCAGAATGTCCGCTTCGTGGAAGGCGCAGCGCGGGAGAGCGGGAACGGAAATCACATCAGGGAATTCCGGCCCGCAAGGGCGGGCCAGGTATGGACATCCCGAAATACTGCGCAGATCGCGCCCTGCGCAGGTTCGCCGGCTATCCGCGTTGCTCCACCGCTTTTTCGCGGCCGAGCGATTCGGCACAAGCCCGTGCAACGGCCGAGTTTGGCTCGGTGCTTCCCGGCATCGTGGCCCAACCTCCCTTTTCGACGAACTTGCCTTGTTCCGATACATAGGTCGCCTTCTTCATTTCGGTCAGGTTCGCCGAGGCATCAGCGGTCTGTCGAAACTTTTCAACGCAGATGGGTGTGAGAGCTGCGACGACGGCCGTCGCAGCGCGGCTTGCAGCGAGGGTCTCTGCGGACCCACCGGTCACCCAGCCGCCCCAGCTGAAGCCAACGATCGCCAGGGCCATCGCCCCAGCCACAGCACCCCACAGAACGGAGCGCGCGGTCGCCTTTGTCTCCCGGGAGATGTCCATGATGTCGCCTTTGACTGAGAGGATCGAGATAGCTTGAGGAAGCCAAGCATGTCGATCGCTGGGCGGCTGTACCAAATTGCTCATTCGGCGTGTGGAGGCCCAACTCGGATGGGCACAGATGTGCCGCATGCCCCCGCCCGCGTTGTGTGCCTATTTGAACAGACAGCGCAGTCTACCCGCGCTCTATTCTTGAATTGCCTGACTTGAAATCATACTTCCGATCAGCCCGGCCCTCGCGGCCGGGCTTTTCGTTCCGGCTCCATCGATCTGAGATCCATTCCAGGGGTTTTGCTTCGAAAGAGTTTCTCCACGTAGGTCGAAAGAAAAGGCCCGCCGGAGCGGGCCTTTGAATGTTGCCTAGCGAAGCGTGCCACCGTATTGCTGCCGCTCCTTGCGAATCTCCTCGGCGCCGTAGGGCTTGCTGGCCGGATCGAATGATTTCCACCCGGCCTTTTGCCAGGCAGCGCTGCGGTCACGCAGGTTGATGGCCGACTCGTTCAATATTGCATCGAAGCGAGACTGGTCTGCATCGGCCACGCGTGCCGACACCAGCGTGCCGCCACGACGGACGCCCTCGGCATAGGAGTGCGCGTCCTCTTCCGAAACGCCAGCCTGCGTCAGCGCTCCGACAATTCCGCCGGTAGCTGCACCTGCGGCTGCGCCGACCGCCGTCGCGGCCAGCCAGCCGGCTGCGACAACGGGCCCGAGGCCGGGGATCGCCAGCAGGCCGAGCCCGGCAAGAAGGCCGGCCGTGCCACCCACGCCCGCACCAATGCCGGCGCCTGTCCCGGCACCCTCGGCGCGATCGTCGACCCCATCGCCGTCGCGGTCCACCTTCTTGTCGGTGTTGAACCAGCTGTCTGAATTGTTGGCGACGATGCTGATGTCCGAGTGCGGCACGCCTGCGGCTTCCAGGCGTCGAACAGCCTGCTGGGCATCATTGTGGTTGTCGTAAAGACGAGAAATTGTAACGGTCATGCTGAGCCTTCCTTACTTCGCGCTATTACTTGGCGCTATTGACGTTGCCCTGAAAATCGACGCTGACCGCAGCGACTGAGCCGCTCTTGCTCGCCTTGCCGCGCCAGACACCATTGTCGTCCTTCTTCAACTCTGTGACGTTGGTGTAGCCGGCATCCTCGATCTTCGACTTGGCTTGTCCTTCGGTGAAACTGTTACGACCGGCGACGGGAGCGTTGGAGTTGTTTTGACCGGGGCTATTGACGGCGCTGTTGTTCGGCCCCGACTGCGCGGGCGGATTTTGCGCCGAAGCCGTGGTGGCCGCCAATAATCCAATGCAAATGAGCAGAAGTGAACGTTTCATAGTTTTCTCCAGTGTTCAGGTGGGAGCCCAATCTCTCGTCGCCGCGTTAGTTCCTCGCGCCGCAGCGTAAGTGGAGTTCCGCGGCGGCTAGGTAGCGCTTCAGTTGCCGGGAACGCGGTCGCGTATCGCGCCGGAGGTTGCGACGACTCGTCAACTGACGCTTGAGGAACTTAGCCGGACGCGCGGGATTGCCTTACACAATCCCCCCACATCGCGGAGATGGACCATGGCGAAAATGAAGAAGCTCGAAGACCTGTTTCACGACACTCTCAAGGACGTCTATTTCGCCGAGAAGAAGATTCTCGCGACCCTGCCGAAAATGATGAAGGCTGCGCAGCATGCCGACCTCAAGGCCGCTTTCGAGAAACACCTTGGCGAGACCGAAGGTCAGATCGAGCGCCTGGAGCAGGTGTTCGCCGAAATCGACAAGAAGCCCCAGGGCAAGACCTGTGATGCCATCGTGGGTATCGCGAAGGAAGGGCAGGAGATCATGGACGAGTACGAGGGCATGCCCGCCCACGATGCCGGGTTGCTCGCCGCTGCGCAGGCCGTCGAACACTACGAGATGAGCCGCTACGGCACGCTTCGTACCTGGGCCGAGGAACTCGGTTACACCAAGTCGGTCAAGTTGCTCCAGCAGACCCTCGACCAGGAACGTGCAACTGACGCCGCGCTGACCAAGCTTGCGAAAGCCGTCATCAACCTGGACGCTGAGCAAGACGAAGCAGCGTGAGTGAGCGGGGCGCGGCCCGACCGAATGCGGCGGCGTCCGTTATCTCAACATGTCGGCTGCAGGCTCGCTCCACTTCGTTCGGCACGCTTTCACCGCTGCCGAACGAAGACGTCCCTCATTTTAGGGGCGTATGACGATTCGCGCATTAGTGCGCCATCGCGATCTCACCCGACAAATGCTCGCGCCTTGCATCAATCCGCAACATCACGACAACGATCGCGCCCGCCAGCGCGCACCCCGCCAGCAGGAGAAGGCCGGCGGTAAAGTTGCCGGTCAGATCCTTCAGATAGCCCATCGCGTAGGGACCGGCGAAACCCGAAAGATTTCCGAGCGAGTTGATCGCGGCAATGCCGGCGGCGGCCGATGCGCCCGTCAGGAAACTCGCCGGCAGCGGCCAGAACATCGGGGGTACCGCGGAGACGCCGATCTGTGCAAAACAAAGCAGCGCCATGACGACGACGGCGTTTGAGACGAACCCTGCCAATCCGATTCCAATCGCGGCCATGAGCAGTGCCACCGCGACGTGACCCTTTCGTTCCATGGTCCGATCCGAATGACGACCGAGCAGCACCATGCCCACGGCGCCGAAGACAAAGGGCAGCGCCGCAAGCAATCCGGTCTGGGTATCGCTGACGCCAAACCCCTTGATGATGGTCGGCAGGAAGAACGCCACTCCGTAGCTTGCGGCATTCAGGCAGAAATACACCAACGCGCACATGAGAATGCGCGGATCCGTGAGCGCCTGCCCCAGGGACAGGTGCTCGACCTTTTCCTTGTTCAGCTTCTCGGTCGCCTGCACGTTCTCCAGCCACGCAATTTCATCCCGTTGCAGCCAACGCGCCTGGCGCGGCAAATCGGTCAGGTAGATCAGGACGCCGATGCCCACCAGAACCGATGGCAGCGCCTCGAGAATGAACAGCCACTGCCAGCCGTCCAGTCCCCAGCCGGTCAGGCCTAGCAGCATCCCGGAGATTGGCGATCCGATGATGGATGATATCGGGATCGCCAGCATGAACAGGCTGATGACCCTGGCGCGGTAAACCGCCGGGAACCACAGGGTCAAATAGAAGATGATGCCCGGAAAGAAGCCTGCCTCGCAGGCGCCGAGCAGCAGACGGAGCGAGTAGAAGACGCCCGTCGTCGGAATTCCGGTCGCCGCCGATATCGATGGGATGAACGCGAAGGCCGCCGAGACGATCCCCCACGTGATCATGATGCGGGCGATCCACACGCGCGCGCCGACCTTCTCCAGAAAGATGTTGGACGGTACTTCAAACAGAAAATAACCGACGAAGAACAGGCCTGCGCCCAATCCAAAGGCTGCTTCACTCAAGCCGAGCGCCTCGTTCATGTGCAGCTTGGCAAAGCTGACATTGACCCGGTCGAGATAAGCCACGAAGTAACACAGGATCAGGAACGGAATGAGCCGCCACATCACCTTGCCGATGACACGTTTCTCGACGTCTTGCATGGCGCAGCCTCTCGCTTGGTAGTTTGAGCTCCATGTCCCATTAAGCGGTAGCGTCGCCAGCCAACAGGACTGGCACGCCTCGTGGTGTCGATCTGGCGAACAAACGCTTCGATCATTCGCGCCGCCTCACTCCGCACGGCAAAGATAGTATGAAACGATCGTCAGTCTGAGTCTGAGCAAAATTGCTCACAGCATCTGTTCCTGTCGGCGCAGCAACGCAGCCAGCTGGCGGTCTCATCGACCACTGCTAACCGGCTGGCTTTTCCTTCTCATGCGGCGTGCCACGATTTTCGTCAGTCTGCTCGGCATCCCCCGGCGTTTTCCCTGCCATGTTTCCGGGATTGAAATGGTACTTGCCATCCGGATTCTCGCCGGGCTGCTTCTCAGTTGGATTCTTGTTGTTAGTCATTGGACCAGTCACTCCTTGGGAAGAGTAACAATGTTGAACGGGACCGAGGTCTCTATGTTCCCAAAGCTGCGATCTATCGCGTGGAACGAAAGCTCGCTCGTCCCCGTTGAGCATAACCTGCAACATTTCTCATTGGCGTGAGGCGTCGTGCAGACCACTTGAGGTGTTGCACATGGCTTTTTCGCAAACACGTTCTTCCGCATTCCTATCCGATTGTCTGGCCGCCTTCAGGCGATATCCCGCCATCGCCGCCTTTGCTGGGGCCGCTACCCTTGTGGCGGCGACGGCGATCGCGAACCGGCATCTTGCCGATAAAGCGCAGCGTGATAACCCGCCACGGGGTCGGTTCATCGACGTCGACGGGGTTCGGCTGCACTATGTGGAGCGCGGCAATGGCCGGCCGCTGGTTCTCTTCCACGGCAATGGCAGCATGATCCAAGATTTCGAGTCGAGCGGCCTGATCGATCTGGCAGCCGAGAATTACCGGGTGATCGTGTTCGACCGACCGGGATTCGGGCATAGCCTGCGGCCGCGAAACGTGGTTTGGACGCCGGAGGCACAGGCGGACCTGTTCAGGAAGGCATTTGATGGGCTGGGCGTTCAGCGAGCCATCGTACTCGGGCATTCGTGGGGGGCGTCGGTCGCGGTTGCGCTGGCGATAAGGCATCCTTCCTTCGTCGAAGCGCTGGTGCTGGCATCGGGATACTATTTTCCGACCGCGCGAGCCGACGCAGTGGCCTCATCTCTATCCGCTACACCCGCGCTTGGCGATATCATCAGCTACACTGTCTCACCGATCCTGGGTCGATTGATGTGGCCGGCAATGTTGCGCAAGGTGTTTGGCCCGCAACCAGTCCCCGGCAAATTCGCCGGCTTTCCGAAGGAAATGGCCGTCCGGCCATCACAGCTCCGCGCCAGTGCGGCGGAATCGACGTTGATGGTTCCCGCTGCATTTGCTTCCTCGAAGACCTACGGCGAACTCGACATGCCGACGATCATACTCGCGGGCGAGGATGATCGTTTGATCGATATCGATGAGCAATCGGCCAGGCTGCATGACGAGGTCAAGCAGAGCAAGCTGCACCGCATTGCCGGAGCCGGACATATGATCCAGCAATCTGCCACGCGAGATCTAATGGCGGCTATCGACGAAGCCGCTGCCGAGACCCTGCACTAGTCCATCGGATGCGGCGATGCGCTGGCGCGTACCGCTCGCCATGACCGCGCAGGGCTACCTGGCTGGGTCCGGGCTCCGGCAGGACAGATTTGCGTGGAGGATGGAGGAAACGCCTTGGTTTCGCTTTCGATGTTGCCGGAGGAGTCCCCCTCGTCGCCAGGGCAGGACGCCGGCGCGTCGGAATCGGAGGCCCTGCCAACGCAGGCGGTCGACAATGTCGAGATGCCGCTGCCGTCCAGTCCGCAGACGTTCTTTCTCGGTAGCCTGTTGACACTGGCCGTCCTAGCGGCCGTGTACGTGGCAAGCTCGATCATATTGCCCGTGGTGCTCGCCTTCGTGTTGCAACTCATTCTGCAACCTGCCGTGGATCTTCTCGAGCGTATCGGCCTACCCCGTGCCGTCGGCGCGCTCTTGGCGATCCTGCTGGTCGTGGGAGCGCTCGTGGGCTTCGTGGCAGCCTTGTCAGTACCCGCCGCGTCGTGGGCGGAGAAGTTGCCGGACGGCTTACCGCGCCTGGAAACTCATCTGGTCGTCCTGAAGCGCCCGATCGAAGCGCTGCAAAAGGTTGTCCAGCAGGCGGAGCACGTCGCGGACTCTCCCGGGAAAAAGGAGCCCACCGTTTCGGTTCGCCGCGATCTCGGTCTGACCGGCGTGCTCTTTGCCGGAACGCGCGCCGTGCTCGACGGCCTGTTCACGACGGTTCTGGTGCTCTATTTCCTTCTGGTCGCAGGCGACATTTTTCTGCGACGCATCGTCGAGGTGCTGCCGAATTTTGCCGACAAGAGGCAGGCCGTGGACATCTTCCAGCAGATCGAAGCGGACATATCGGCCTATCTGCTCACGATCACGGCCATGAATGCTGCGGTGGGAATAGCGACGGCGGCTGCGATGTACCTCTGCGGGCTTGGAGATCCCTTGTTGTGGGGAGCCGCTGCTTTCCTGCTCAACTACGTTCCAATTCTGGGGCCGTTGTTGGGAACCGTCATCTTCCTGCTCGCCGGAATGTTGAGTTTCGACAGCTTGTGGTGGGCCTTGCTGCCGGCGATTCTTTACTTCTGCATCCACCTCGCCGAGGGCGAGACCCTGACTCCCATGCTGCTTGCGCGACGCTTCACCCTGAACCCCGTGCTGATCATCCTGTCGCTGGTGTTCTGGTTCTGGATGTGGGGGGTGCCTGGCGCGATCCTGGCCGTTCCAATGCTGGCCATTCTGAAGATCGTCAGCGATCGCGTCCGTCCGCTAAAGGCTTTGGGGCACGTCCTCGAAGGATAATCGCAGCGTCTTGGTGATGGATTGAGGACGTACCGCCGGCGGGGCACGGCCAGTGCTGGCAGGCTACGAAAGAGGCATAGAGAAGGTGAAGCGGGTTCCAGCGGAGTTCGATGCGACGGTCAAAGCGCCCCCATGGGCCTTTGCGATCTGAGAGGCGATGTAGAGCCCCAATCCAAGCCCCTGCTTGCTCGCACGAGCTTTGCCGCGGAAGAACGGTTCGAACAACTTCTCCATCACCGTTTCCGGAATCGCCTCACCCGCATTGGCTACCCAGAGTTCGAACGATCCCTTTCGCGTCTCGGCGTGAACGACGATGGGTTTGTCGGTTGCCCCGTGCGTCACCGCGTTGCCGAGAAGGTTGGAGAGGAGCTGGCCGATGCGGATGCGATCGCAGTTCACCGGCTCGTGGATGGCAAATTCGGTCTCGATGACCCGGCCGGGTGAGGCCAGTCTCAGTTCGTCGACCACCTGGGCAAGGGCAGGTTCGAGCGGCGCTCTTGCATCGCGTTCCAGGGTAATGCCGCCGCCCAGCCGACCGCGCGCGAAGTCGAGAACGTTGTCGATCATCGAGGCCATTCGCATGACCGTGGTCTGCATCATGGCGATGATCTGGTGTTCCTTTTCGCTATGGACGGTTCGGTCGAGAATTCTCGCGCCGGCGCTAATGGAGGCGAGAGGATTGCGAAGATCGTGACCGAGCACGGCGATGAACTGTTCGCGCAACTCGGAGGTTTCGTGCTCGAGCCGCAGCAGTTCTTGCGTCGCCTTCTCGGCGCCAATCGCCAATTCTCGGGCGGCCAGAAGCTCGTGCTCGTAGCGCCGCCGATCCGTCGCCTTGATCAGGGCTAGACGGATGAGCAGCAGCCTTCCTTCCGGATCGCGGCGCTCGTTCGCGTTGGCGATCATCTGCAGCGGCGTACCGGCGGCGGTCAACACGTCGATGGCGAATTCGTCGAAGGATCCCTGCATTCGGAGCAGCGGCGCGATATGGGTTTCGTAATAGATGCGGCCCGGCATGGTCAGGAAATCGCTGAAGCGCTTCCCGATCATCTGTGGCGCCGTATGTCCGCTCCATTCCAGGAAGGTGAGGTTGACGTACTCGATCCGGCCGTTCGGCTGCAGGGTGACGTAACCGCAGGGCGCATTGTCGATCATGTCCTTGAACTGGGGATCGGAGGCGCGCACTAGACAAAAGGTCGCATCGCCGCGACGACCTCTTCCGGCGCGCTCAGATTTGGGCAATGCCCGGTCGCGTCCAGGACTATCATCCGGCTGTTGGGAATATTGCGGGCGACAAACTCGCCGACCTCCGGAGGGGCGATAATATCCTCGCTGCACTGGAGAACGAGGGTCGGAAGGGAGACCTCCGCGAGGTCTTCGCGGTTGTCGGAGGTGAAGGTCACCCGGGCGAACGCTTTGGCGATTTCGGGATCCGCGCTGCAGAAGCTATTGGTTAGCTCCTGACCCAGTTCCGGTCGATCGGGATTGCCCATGATCATCGGCGCCATCTGCATCGACCAACCCATGTGGTTCGAGTCGAGAAACCTGAGCAATTCCTCGATCTGCTGAGCGCTGAACCCACCAACGTATCCGTCGTCGTCGATGTAACGGGGTGACGGACCGATGAGCACGAGCTTGCCGAACATCCCGGGGGCTTGTCGGGCGGCCAGCACGCCGATCATGCTGCTGACGGAATGTCCTACGAAGACAGTATCCTTCAATCCGAGCTCCGTGCCGATTTCGACCACGTCTTTGGCGTAGCCGGACAGGGTCGAATATTTGGCGCTGTCGTAGGCCGAGAGGTCGGAGCCGCCGGCGCCGACGTGGTCGAACACAACGGTCATGAAATCCTTTTCGAACGCGGGAGCCACAAAGCGCCACATGTTCTGGTCGCACCCGAAGCCGTGTGCGAAGATCATCGTCCGGTGGCCGGCGCCGCGAACGCGAACGTTATTTCGTTTGATTGTGCCTGCCATCAGGACTCCCTGAATCGCCCTTTATCGTGCAGTTCCTCCAACGTCGCCGGGCCGCGGTCCGGTTTGCGAGGCCTGAATGCAGTGGAGATGTCCGGTCCTGCGAGCCGATCCGGATCAGCCGGCGCGCTCGAGCATCTCGACTTTCGCTTGCTTGATTTCTTCATCCGACGCCTCCTCGATGCCCGCAATGCGGTTGCTTGCGGCCTTGGTCGCCAGGATCAATTCGTCGAGTTTCAACTGCAAGGCCAGCGTGTCGCGGTTCTGCGTTGCCTGGATCAGAAAGACCATCAGGAACGTCACGATTGTCGTGCCCGTGTTGATGACGAGCTGCCAGGTATCGCTGAAGCCGAATAAGGGACCTGTGATCGCCCACACGAGTACGACGGCAACTGCCAGCAGAAAGGTCGTCGGTCGGCCGGAAATGCGCGAGGTCGCAACTGCCAGCCGGGCGAACCAATTGCCGCCTGGTTGAGCATTCGCGGACGTAGAGCCTATGGGCAGATTTGCGCGCATTGAATGATTTCCTTGGCGAAGCGGAAGCCACACCGCAGATGTCTGCAAGTCAGCTATTGGCGATCGACGGACCGCAAGGAGCGCCGTCAGCTGATGGAAGGAGGTCGTCTTTCTTTTCCCATTTGTCTGACCGCTTCGACGATGCGGTCGGGTTGGTAGGCTTGTGCAAGGTGAGACTGCCAGGCACCGGACGGGCCTCGACGGGCGAGAAGCCGGTCGCGTAGATCACCTGCAGCTGGGGATCATGCTCCCGACAACGTTCGGCGATCTGCCACCCGTCAACTCCGCCGGGCAGCCTGATGTCGGTGACCAGAACGTCCGCGATCTGCCTCTTGCACAATGCCAGCGCTTGCTCACCATTGGAGGCGTGAAAGACCTCGTAGCCTTCCTCGCGCAGAGCGTCGACCACCAATTCGCGGACAAGTGGATCGTCCTCGACCATAAGTATTCGCACCGGTGGCTCCTCAATACTCTTGACGACTGTTGCAAGTCTGGAACGGCCCAGGCTTGAGAGGGTTCCGCGGCGACGCTGCCAACGTCGCAGCATTCTCGGAATCAGAGACTCAGGCCATCCTGTGAAATGCCGGTGGCAACGTCTCTCGAACCAGTTGACTCAGATCCAGCGCCTCCCCGCTGTCCGCAATGTCGGAGAATAGAACCTCGACGAAGGGATGCTGTCGGTTGAATACCGCGCCTCGCTGGTATTTCGCGCTCACGATCCGCTGAAGTGCGGCAAGGTTCAGTCTGCCAAGCGCATTGTATTGATCGCGAAACAGGCTTTGTCGCCCACCACCATGCTCGATGGAGTCCGCCCAGACGTCCATCACCTTCCGCCCAATAAACGCTTCCACGCAATCATTTCCATCCTGAGCGAGAAGCCTTAGTCCATCCATGACGTGTGGTCCGTCATCGACCCGAAACTGTGTAAGCGACATGGGAGTCCTCCTGTTATCGGCGTCCATCTAGATCGGCGGGCAGTCGTGGACTGTTCCTCCCTCGTTGTCCCATCGCGACAGCGCCAGGGCACTTGATCTTGCATCGGCAGGCGAGTCTTCTGTCACCGGTAATTTGCCGCGACCGGCATCATCCTTGTGGTTGTGAAGAAACCGGGCGATTTGGCTGCGGAGCGCCGATGTCGCCAGTAACTTGCCGACCGACCCCGCAGTGTCGAAGATCGGCCGTTGCAGCGTCGTCGGCAGGGCGTTCCATCGTATGATGATGGCCGCGCCCAGACACCGCAAAACACTTTCTTCTTGGGCCGCAAGGGCTGCACCGTACGAGCGGTTCTCATCCGGATCGGGCGGGTGCTCGGCCAGTTCGCCGTGCTTGGCTTCTCTCGCCCGAGATTGCTGAGATCTAAACATGCCGGGCCCCTTTCGTTGAAAGTCGCGGCCCCTTCCGAACAAACCCCGATGGGGTGATCAGACTCAAATAGATATGGGGATCAAAGGTCCGGACAACGAGCCCAGGGTCCAAATAAACTTGCACGATAGTTTGCATCGTTTGGCGTCCAGCATCGTGCAAAGAGCATTGCCGCGGACTGCGATGATCCCGTCGAACTCCCTGTCGTGAGCAATATTGACCAGCGTGCGGCGCTGCCGGGTCCATACTGCTGCGATCGCACCGGCCGTGGGCGCCGATCGGTGAGAGAGAGTTCGATAGTGCCGCTACCTTTATTCCGCAGGGGGCGAGCGTGCTCGGGTCAGAGGCCAGGACCCCTAACACCTCGCGCGACGCGGCGACCGGTGCTGGCTTTCGAGTGCCACAGTGAGGACGATGAAATGAAAACGCTGCCGTGGAACGATCTGGATCGTCACGATTGGGCTACCCGGGCATCCGAGGCTCTGGCGCAAGCAAGGCAGTTGCCGCCTGGAGCGATGCGATTCGAAGCCATCAGAAAAGCCGAGCAACTTGGCTTTGCCGCTGAGATGAGGAAATGGCTGATACCGAAGAAGCCCAACGGCGCCCCGAAAGTGACTGGCTGACGGCGATCTCGGTTTCGAAACGGTGAAGTGCTGATTTGGGCGAGAAGCCCAGGCCCAGAGAGCAGACCAGAAGGGCTTTCCTAAAGGAACGGCCCCAGGGCGTGGGGGCGCGCTGGGGCCGTCATTTCATCGGATGCGTGGGGGCACTTGCATCCGGTCGCCCGTTACCAAGCAACGCCGCCGACATTCGTTCCAGGAAAGCCGCAAGTCGCGTTGCTAGGAAGTGATCTCGTCGGTCCACACCTTAAAGCTCACCAGGGTGTTGGGCCCGAAGGTCTGCGTAATCGGAACGTCAGCAGCGTCACGTCCCTGGGCAATCAGGATGCGTCCAATCCGTGGCACGTTGTTGCGCGGATCGAACGCGTACCAACGTCCGCCAATGTAGGCCTCGAACCATCCGGCGAAGTCTCCTGGGGCATAGGGGGGCGGCATGGCGATGTCGCCCAAATAGCCGGTGCAGTACCTTGCCGGAATGTTCATGCAGCGGCAGAACGTAATGGCCAGATGCGCAAAGTCGCGACAAACGCCCTTGCCCTCGTGGTACACTTCCCGGGAGGTCTTGGTGGCGCGCGCGTGCTCGTAGCCGAATTGAATGTGATTGTGGACGAAATCGCAGATCGCCTGAACGCGCGCCCATCCGGGCGGCTGCTTCTCGAAGAGCTTCCACGCGGTGTCGGATAGCTGGTCGGTTTCGCAATAGCGACTGCCGAGAAGATACACGATCGTCTCTGCCGGCAAGTCCTCGACCGCGTGTTGGGAAGCCGAGGGCACGGTGGCGTCCGGCAAGCCCGTGTCGCGAATGATGCCATCAGCCGCCAGCCGCAGTCGACCGGCTGGAGCAACGATACGGCTGCACCAGTTACCGAAGCCATCGCGGTATGGGTTGATCGCCACCGGAGGATCAGTGGTCAGATAGTCAGGCACGATAACGTCGGAAGCCCGGGTAAAATGAACGCCCAGGACCATGATCATGGGTGTGGGCTGCGGAAACTCGTAGATCATCTCATAGCCGACCCGGATCTTCACTCGGCGTCCTCCAAAGTCGAGAAGGCTGCTCGACTGCTTCGATCTTGTGTGTGCTCACCCTACACTCGCGACACAGCGCGGCGCGAACCCCAACGCCCTGGTGGTACTTGTGTTCCAGCCACGTCATCACAGCAGCTACGATAGAGCCGACGCCGTTTTGACGTTGACCTCCACATTCATCCCAAGCTCGTCCTCGCGACTTCCCCAATAGGTGCCGAACAGGGGAATGGCCTGGCTCGGGATTCTGGCCACCGCGACGCGAATTAAGTCCCGGTTTCCGACGATGCCGTTGGTCGGATCGAACTCGACCCAACCCGAACCGGGGACGTAAATTTGGCACCAGGCATGAGTGGCTCCCCCACCCAGCCAGGTAGGTCCATCGCGATCCGGTACGTAGATGTAGCCCGTGATAAAGCGCGCGGCGAAGCCCAGACTGCGTGCGGCTTCAATCATCAAAACGGCAAAGTCCCTGCAGGTGCCTTTCCTCAGTTCAAGTGTGGTGGAGGGAATTTGAGTTCCTGGCGCCGTGCGGCGGTCATATGCGAAGCCATCCGAGATTGCTTCATTGAGGGTCATCAGGAGCTGGCCCGTCGGACGTTTCGTCCCCCGCGTGAGAAAGGTGTCCAGCCAGCGGCCAACATGATCTTCCGGGTCGGAGAACCATCTCTGAACATAAGGTGCCAGGTCAGGCGCCTCTTCGTCATGATACGTGAATGGATGGTCCGTCGCGTAATCCTCAATCCTGAAGTCCGGGGCGTTCTCCGGAGTGTGGTCAACCTTGATTTCACAGTCGAATCGCAAGTAATCGCTCGCGCGGTCAAATTCGATGTGCGCGACGCAATTCCCAAAGACATCATGAAGCCATCTCACCTCTGAGGGCTTCGGCGTCACATCGAGCGAGAAGTCAATCAGTCGTTGATCGAAGCTGTCCCGCGGACGTGCCATTAGCTGATGCCGGCCGAGCCTTACCTCGCGCTCGTACCGGTACGTTGTACTATGCCGGACGATGAAGATCGCCATGATGTCGCCGGTCGACGAGGGTTAAGGGCTCACGATTCGCTCGGTTGATGGCGACGATCGCATTCCGACGGGAAATGTATCTGAATTTGCCGACAACTGACGAGATCTTCGGAAGGGCGTGGCGCAAGTGATGCCAGGGCAGGTTCGCATGTCTGGTTGACCCATACAACAAGGGCGGCTCTCGAGCCGCCCTCGTAACTGCCTGTCATACGCCTGGCGTGGTCGCCTAGCCTTCGATGATGTAGACGATCTCGTGGGTGCGCGGGCGAAGAACGATGTACCTTCCGTGCACGAGGATGAAATCGTATCCACGCCATTCCGGATAGATCTCGACGATACGTGCCGGCATCGGGTAGTAGCGGACGCCCGCCGGGACGGCCGTTCCGATCGAGAGGTTGAAGTTCACATTTGCAACTTCCTCGACCTTCTCTTGCTTCATCGCCGAACTGATCTGGGTGCGCTTCTCGGCGGGAGGCGCCACTGTCGCCGCGGTTGCGTTGCCGGTCGTCTTGTTGTCCGAGGTCGAGGGCTTGGTCTCGGCAGTCGGAGTCTTCAAGTCCTTCGAGGTCGCGGCCGAATCAGACGATTTCGTCTTGCTTTCGGCTTTCATCTCGCTCGCCGCCTTGCCGCCCGAAGGCGACATCGTGTCGGCGGTCGGATTCTTCACGTCCTTCGTGGCGGCCGGCGTCATTGACTCCGAGGCCTTCGACTTGCCATCGGCCTTCATGTCACCGGTCGTTTTCCCATCCGGCTTGCCCTGCACATGTTGGGGCGCCATCTCCTTTGACCCAGCACCTGGGGTAGCCTTCTCGACTCCCTTTGCCGCCGGTGCATCCATCGGCGCCGCAATATCACCTTTCGGCGAAGCGGCCGTCGGAGAGTCCTTCGCCGCTCCTTGATTGGCGCCTTGAGCTGTCGCAAACCCGGTCGTGGCCAATAGGGCCGCAACGGCCGCAGAAACGATTAATGACTTTCTCATCTGATTTTCCAATTCAAATTCGATCTATGCCGACGGACGCCGGCCATTAGGTGCAACGGCTTCGGCCTCCTAGAGTTCCGCTTTCTCCGATTGAACCATTACTCGAGCTGCGCAAGCCGTCATCGACGGCGGGCGATGGCAACTCCCAGCAGGAAGGCGACCAGCAGAGAGCCAAGAGGGGCTTCGCGCGCGATATTGCTCAGGATGCTCAGCGGCATTCCTGGCTTTCGTCCCGCTTCTATCGCACCCGCAACCCGATTGGCCGTCCCCTTCACGGCGTCGGAGACTTCCGCGATAGGAGATTTCGGCTCTGAAGCAGGATCCAGCATTTCGTGGGGGAAGGGGGCGAGCGGGGTGTCGTCACTCATGATTCAATCTCCAATCCAGCAATTGTTCGGCTGCACCCGTCCCAAACGCTATCGTGCGCGCCGCGTCGGGCGCGCCAGCCATTGCGCCAACACAAATCCGATCGCGCCGGCGATCAGCATCGAACCGAGCGGATTATCCTGCACCTTCCTGGCGATCGCTTGTGTGCCGTCGCGGAAGGTCTCGCCGCTGTTCTCATAGGCGTCCTTGGCGTAGTCGGCGGCGGCATCCGTAACGTCGCGCGCGGCGTGCTTGGCTTGGCCGTACAGGTTCTGCGCGGTGCCTTTCGCCTCGCGCAGGCGGCCTGCTGCCTGGTTCTTTGCATCGCCGGCGATATCGCCGACGGTGCTCTCGAGCTTACCGGCGAACTCCTTCGCCGAACCGGCAACGCGATCGTTCTCCATAGCGGATACTCCCTGGGGTGAAAGTCTCGGAGAGCTAACTGGCGGGATCACGCGACGTTCCTGCGCGCACAGAGCGCGGCCTGCAAATGTGGTTGCGATCTGAGCTCCCAGCAGTCCATGCCTGCCGTTCGACCGCCCCGAAGAGACGGATCAAGATCGCCAGGAAAGCCGCTTTCGCTTCTGCGCAGCCTTGAATTCCAGGGCATGTCGTTGAACAGCGTGCTTGGCATTGAAGCTCCAGCCGCGCACGAGTTGCCATGCCGGCAGGGACGCGACCCAGTCCTGGCCTTGACAAAACCTGTCGTGGCACCAGGCGAAAGCAGGAATTGACATCAGCTTGTCGCGGTTGACGCAGAAGAGTCGCTCGATGAGCAGGAGTTTGAGAAGCTCGCCGACGATGAGGAGCGCAAATCCGCGACCGATGTGCCCGGTCGCCGTCAGGTAGGCCGCAAGAGGCTTGACCGGTTCAAGCAAGATGACCGGCACGAGGAACAGTGCCAGAGCCGGATACGGGCGAAGCGACTCGATCCACGCTCGCACGTGCTCGAAAACCCAGCAGTTCGCCAACCGGCGAAAGACAGGTTTGAAGAGAGTGAAAAAGACCGCGTCCACCAGGAAGTAGATGGCTGCGATCAGAAACACAAAGGGTTTGAACATGCGGCTCAAGCGGGTTCTCCAATGAACCAAGCGCGAACCCATCGTTAAGTTCACGAATCCAGGCGGCGAATTCCAGGACCCGCAAGGGAACCATTGCTCTGCGTCCGTTATGGCGCGCGACCAGACCTATTTCCGCGTCTCGGAACGAAATGAGCCGTCGCTCCTTCTCGTCCCACAAGGCCTTCGACACACATCGCAAGCTCTGGACGAGGGTGATTCGGCCCACATTTGCGAGTTCCGGATGATCCCGGAGCACGTCCGGCAGCCGATAGCAGGGAATTCGACTGCATAGATGATGGACATGGTGGATGCCGATGTTTGCGGTGAACCAGCGCAAGACGCTCGGCAAGTGATAGTGCGAACTGCCATAGAGCGCAGTTTCGTGAAAGCTCCAGGCTTCATCGCGTGACCATGAGGTGTTCTCGAACTGGTGCTGGACATAGAACAGCCAGACGCCGATCGACGCAGCCAGAACCATGATCGGCAGATGCACCAGCAGGAATGGCCCAGGGCCTACCAGCCGGATCATGCCGGCGATCAGAACCCCGATGGCGACGTTCGTGCCCATTGTGCTCAGCCAGGGCTGCCAGCCGTTACGCATCATCCCGAATGGCAATCGATGCCGCAAGATGAACAGATATGTCGGGCCCACGCCAAACATGACGATCGGATGCCGGTACAGGCGATAGAGAATCTGGCGCCATCGAGACCGTGCGGCAAACTCACTCACGGTCAATGTGTCGATGTCGCCCGAACCTCTATGGTCGAGATTGCCAGAACTCGCGTGATGTCGCGCATGGTTGCGCCGCCAATAATCGTAGGGAGTCAAAGTGAAAACGCCGATGGCTCGGCCGATCCAATCGTTTGCAAGCCGGCTGCGAAAGAAAGACCCATGGCCGCAGTCATGCTGGATCATGAAGAGACGAACGAGCAGGCCTGCCGCGGGCACGGCCAGCAGCAGGCCAATCCCATGGCCGCGGACAACGCCGACGAGCATCAGAGCCCAGATGACAGAAAAGGGTACTGCCGTGATCACCAGCTCGAAAATGCCGCGCGCGTCATCGGGTTGGCGATACCGGGCGAGCAGCGCTGCCAGCGCGCGGGTTTCCGGTGGATGTTGAACCATCTCTAGCTGCTTTCGGAGTGACCCGCCAAAGCCAAGGCCGCGACATTATCGATGACCGGAATGATCACGACGAGCCCGGGTTCGGCACGAGGTAACCAATGACACCGAGCACCGCGCCGATAAGCGACGCGGTGCTATCGCACGACATGCGACGATGAGATCCAATGCTAATCCGCATCCGGATGTCTTGCTGAGCAATATTGCTCAGTCAGAGCCAGCGCTTGAAAGCACGCGGTTGAACGAGGCCGCACGGTCTACGAATGCCGCGAATGCGGGCCGGTCTTCTCGATCGATCTTGCGATCACTTCTCGGAAAATGTGAGCAATATTGATCAGCGGCCGGTCAGGTGGTGCGCGATCTTGGTGCTTTGCCGTCCGATTCGCTTCACGACTACAGGTGACGCCCCCGCAAAGGAGCATCACATGCCCGAAATCTTCGCACGCCCCGAGCCCTCGCTTATTCCGATCGCAAGACCGCGCTGTCCGAAGTGCCAAGGCCGCATGACGCTGACCCGGATCGAATCGGACCACGGAAATCCTGACCTGCGAACTTTCGAATGCCCCAATTGCGAGCTCGTCTGCCGGCTGACGTCAGATGAACAAGTGAAATCGCTCAAGACCTAGGGGCCCGAAGCCCGAAAAGGGAGTCCACTCAGGCGATACGTCGCGCACGAGCTATGTGGCCGGGGTGCTCAGTGCGGCTATCGGCGCTTCGAACGTGTACGAAAACCCCGTCGACGCATAGGTTAGTTGCACGTCACCCCGCAACTGCTTGCCCAGGGTTTCGATCAGCCGTGTTCCGAAGCTGCGCTTTGCGGGCGGCTGGACGATCGGGCCATTCTTTTCGGTCCAGGTGAGGTGCAAACGTTGTATCGCTTGGTCCACCGTCCAGATGATGTCGACGCGTCCCTCCGGGACCGACAGGGCGCCAAACTTGGTGGTATTCGTGCAAAGCTCGTTGAGCGTCATCGCGACGGCGATGACGGCACCCGACGCCATCCGGATATCGGGTCCCGTGATCGAGAATTTCGATTCGTCGGGATTGTCGAAGGCTTCGATGGCGCTGCGAACGACCGTGCCAAGATCGGCGCTGGACCATTTTGCCTGCAGAAGGAGATCGTGCGCCCGGCCGAGTGCCAAGAGCCGGCCCTCGATGGCGCGCTGCGCGTGCTCAACCCCCTGCAGGTTGCGCAGGCTCTGGGAGACGATCGCGGCGACGGTCGCGAGCGTGTTCTTGATGCGGTGGTGCAGCTCTTCGAGGATCAGCTTCTGCAGCTTGTCGGATGCCTCGCGTTCTTTGGCATGGATACCGGCCTTGGCAAGCAGGCTCCTCGTATTGATCTCAGCCTGCGCCAGGAGTAGCCGCAGGCTGACATTCTCCGCCGCCAGAAAGTCCTGGTGGAATTCTGCGCCGCCGGGGCGCTTGTCCGTACGGAGATCAACTTCAAGCATTTGCAATTGTATCACCTTGGGCTGGGTACCGCACTTGATTTCGGCCGAGCATTCCCTCTGGCGGCATCCGGCGCCAAGAACGACGAGATTCAGGCGTGGCCAATCATGCTGCGTAACTCAGCTATGATTTGCCAGGCTTGGAGTGGTTTGCCAAAAAATCGGCTGCAGGGGGGAAGATCGATGCTCGATGGGTTCAATTGTCCCGACACCAGGATGATCTTGATCGCCGGCCAACGGTTATGCACGGTATGCGCAAGACCTAGGCCGTCCATGCTGCCGGGCAACTGAATGTCGGTGCACATGAGCGCGATGTCGGACCTGGATTCCAGGATTGCGACGGCTTCGTCGGTATCCAGAGCTTCAAGCGGCGTGTAACCGGCGTCTTCCACCATGTCGACCGCGCGCATGCGGAGCATCATCTCGTCCTCTACGACGAGAACGACGGCCGGACTGCGTGAAACATCGGGCACCATCGGATGGGCATCCACGGGAAAACGGGTGCGACTGAAACAAGCGATTGATCTGAGACAAGCATCTCGGTGCCCCTACGATCCATGCCCAGGTGCTGTTTTCCTAGATCTCCGAGTTTCGGCCTGAACGGTGGAGCGCGGGAAGAACATAGCTCTCAACCGTCATTTTGCTGGCACGCCGACCCTGCCGCGAAATGTTCGAGCATTTCAGCGGCGTTCTCCAGGATCGTAGCCATTTTCATCGCATCCGCACGCTCGTCTCCCGGCGGCATCTTGTGGGCTCTATCCAGGGCGTCTGCCGCCCGGATGTTCAGCCTGCAAGCTATCGACGATTGGACTCGCTTGGCTGGCAGCAATGAGCCGTCGGCTTGAGCCGACTGCGCTGGCTCGCCGTGGGGGGTTACCATTGAATGAGCATCGCAGCAGCGATCAGCAACACGAAGAAGATCGGCAGCAGTACCGGAGGCACCAGCCACTCGCGAACGCTGAATTTGGAGATATTTGACATAGTAACCGCCTCTAGGTCGCGGCGGGAGCACAATGCTCTCAGTCACCGATAACAGCCGAGGGGCGGGCGGTGATGTCTAGGATATAGTGCCGATCCGCAGAATAACGAGGCCAGGCGCAACTATTTGCTGCGACAGGATCGAGCGGGGTTGTAATCCGCTTCCAGCATAGCCATTTGGAAGGTGGCGCAACCGGATCGCTCCAAACTCCCTCCCTTCGCGCCAAGCTTTGGCTACCGCACATCTTGTCAGCGTATCGACCGGTTGCACGCGAGTGCGTCGGAGACAGGATCGGCTATCGCCATCGAATATGCCGCGACGCAAATCGCGTGCAGCCGGCACGGAGGTCTCGTGCTCCGACAACTGATCGGCCCCGACAACATGATCGAGTTTCCGAACCATAGCCGGTCATATGACCGCACGCGGCGTGCCGTACGATTTTGCGGACACGACAGCGCTATTGAGGCATCGTTTTTCATCAACGAAAATGCGCTGAAGCGAATTCAACCAGATATCGGTTACGACGAGTCGGGTTTTCTGCGCGCGTTCGATTCCAATCGCGACTTGATATGCGCCGCCGCTGCCAAGGTGTACGTCCGCGGCAGCAGAGGCTCTTACGACCTGGTCCCCGCAAATTTTTGAACCGATCGTGCTTCTGGACTTCACTTGATCGGCGAAACTGCTCGATGTGCTTCGACCTGGCCATCTGAATACTCTCCACTGGCCACGAGGGGTAGCGGCAAAGTTTAACCGAGACTGCGCGTCAGACGCCGAGTGAAGCGTTCGATCTATGCCATTTGAAGATGGCCTCAATGAAAATGGCCGCGGAGTACTCCGCGGCCATTCATAGATATCCTTTCGTCCCTCAGTAGCGGTCGGTCCCGATTCCGACGCTCACGCCGGGAGCGCGGAAGCCGACGCCGGCACGGTCGTCATAGCCGCGCCGCTCGATGTAACGCTCGCGAGGAGCATATCCGTAAGCATCGCGCCCGTCGCGCATGATAACATGGCGTTCGCCGCGTTCGCGCCAGCAGCGACCATCTTCATTGCAGACCATGCGAACGTTTTGAATGTTGCTCTCCGGCGCAATCGAAACGCTGGCGGAAAGTGGGGCGGCTGAAGCGGCGGTCACAATAAGCGTACTTGCGGCGGCTACCAGAGTGATTGCGAAGGTTTTCATAATAGCATTTCTCCAAAGGTGATTGTGTCAGTGAGCCAATGGGCTCGCGACAGGATGGTTCCAGGAACTCGAATGCGAATAATATTTAGCGCAGGTGCAGGCGAGGAGCAGGGACTCCAAGTTGAAGGCGGCTTGATACCCACACCCGTCGGCTTGCTAAGCAATTGATGCCAATGCCGCACGCCGCAGTTCGTTCTGATTGCGCTCACCGGTCGCAGCACGAGCGAGGATGTTCTGCGCAACCTGCAAACGGTTGGAGGTCGTGAGCACAGTGGGTGAGAATGACCCTATCGCATCCTCAAAAATTGCTTTGAAGCTGGCAAGCTCTTCTGGAGAATAGACTACACGTTGATTCATCATCCTAATGACTTTCCCTATTTGCTACGTCTTGTCGGTGTGCCCTCTCACTGTCGCGCGCAAAAAAAATCGGCCAGCGGCGTCGGTCCAATTGCCATCGGAAGTTACTCCCTACCAGCTTCGGCCACGGAGTTGCGCGCGATGGTACCGGCAGAAATTTGAACTAAAGAACCGATTGCCCAACAGCCTGCGATCACAACGATCGAACCGTGAGACACGACCTGATCAACGACAATCATGCTGACAGATAGAAACGCTGCAATCGCGGCAATGAATGTGTCTGCTGCGCTGAAGATCTCAGCCGCATCGGTGTGGCTCCGCTCTTCCGGGAGCCCCTGAGCACGATGGCGAGGTAGGTCGATGCCGATATAGAAGCTAAAAGCTCCGTAGAGCATCAGCAGCAAGATGAACCAGACACTTCCAAATAGTTCGTGTTCGAGGCGCATCAACGCTGCGGCCACGTACATGCCGCACGAGCCTCCAATCGTGGCGAGTCCAATCCTTTCAAGGAAATGCGCCGATTTGATGAGGGGAGAAGGAGCGACCCATATGGTCGCCGCGCCATAAGTGTACTTTGCCGCAGACAGGGCACTGGGAACTCATTTTCATGTCGTTCTTCCTTCTGCGATTGCCTGACGCGCGCGACGTGGTCGGCACTCCCGTGTTTGGAACAGCAATTTTGGAAAGAGTTTGCCTACCGACGGCAATGTGCTGCCATTTAGATGGAGGCGAGGACTTCGGTGCGTCGCCGTTTTGGCAGCTGTCGGGCAAGCAATCCGCTTGACCGCTACAAAAACGCTACTCCGTTTCCGGTCCAACGCCTAATCAATAATGACTGGCAATGGAGGCGGTCTGAAAAATCTGCGGTGTTATGCCTCCGACGAAACTCTCTGAGTCGCCGCAATCCCACAAGGGATGGCATCGCAGCGCGAGGTCGTACGCGCTGCGCCCAGCGGCCGATGCGAAGTCAATTGTGGGCTCGCTGCATTCCCGCGATTGGTATTCCCGCCTCTTGGCCTGCGGAATGGATTACGGCAGCGCCACCTACCAATGAGGTGAGCTTTCAAATGCCAAGCAGATTGTGCCGTGGCGAAGCGCGCAGGTGTCACCCGCTTCCCGCAGCTTGTCGCGAGGTCTGTCCGAGGTGCTACTGCACGGGCTCTCCTAGGTGACTGAGGGTGTTACGCTCCCGCCGTGATGGCTAAAACATACAGCCAGAACGACGCTGGCGCAGCCAGAGCACTGGATCTCGCATCGGCAGGCGTGCCTTCTGTCACAGGCAATTTGCCGCGACCGGAATCATCCTTGTGGTTGTGCAGAAATCAGGCAATCTCCCGCGGAGCTCCGCTGTCTCCACCGGCCTTCCAACCGCCCCGGCGGCGTCGAAGATCTCCCGTTGCAGCACCGTCGGCAAGGCGTTCCATTGCATGATGAGGGCCGCGCCAAGACAACGCAGAATGTACTCCTCGTCAGCCGCGAGGGCTGCGCCGCGGGGATGGTCCTGCTCCGGGATGAGAACGGAGCCGTTGCAAGCCTCCGCGAACCCTCGCTTGTCATCCGTCAAAAAGACGAAGCCGTCCCTTCAGGTCTTGAATTTACGCGTTTCCTCAGCGCTGAGAACCCTTGACGAGTTCGCCGCGCGCGGTTGCCCTTGGGCGATGCTGCTCGGATGTGAACATGCAGAGCCCTCTCGTTGGTTGACCAGGACAGATATGGATATGGGGCGAAGGTTCGAATAACGAGCCCAGGCGCAAAATAAGATTGCCAACGGAGCGCGCGGATAGGCTTTGCTGTGCGTCCAACCGTCCCGCCTGGCAAAAAGAGCCGCTGCGGCGGACTGCAATCAGGAACAATTCACCACCATCTTCGACCGCATCGTAGTTGCGAGCGATGGCGTCCTTCATCGCGAACCTCTCTGACAGTTTGTCCGCCGATAACTTCGGTCGACATTCAGATCTGATCAGGTAGCCTGCTTAATTCGCCGAGCTGCGCTTTTCCGGTTTAGCTCACTTGACGGACTCTGCCAGACCGGCTCGACCGGTCCGTATCTTCGTTTATGAAAACGGTGCCTCAATAGCGCTGTCGTGTCCCCCAAATCGCACGGCAGGCCGCGTGAACGACTATGGTTCGGAAACTCAATCATGGTTGAGGCCGAATAGTTGTCAGTGCACGAGACTCCGGGCCTGCCTGCGCGCGACTTGCATCGGGGCTTTGCCACAGTCTATCCCATGACGCACTCGCGCGCAGTCGGTCGATAAACTGACAAGAGGCGCGGCTGCACCTTATGGTCGTGTTGCCCGCTGTGCAGCGCGTTGAAGTCGCTGATGCCGTCCACCCCAAGGATCACGGCCTCGCCATCGATCACAAACCTCTTTTGGCGGTTCCTCAGCGCGGCCTCAGCAATCCAGGGATAACGCTTCGTCCAGTCGCTGCCGTTGCGGGAGGGCAGCCGGACGCGCTCGTTTTCCCGGATGACCAGCATCCGATGGCCGTCGTGCTTTACCTCATGGATCCAGTCCGGCCCTGGCGCGGTCCGCCGGGCTGAGATCACGGCGGCGGTGCTGGCGCCGTCCTCACCGCCGGCGTTGTTGCGCCCTCTTGCCGAATACGAAGCCAGGGTCGGAGGAAGCTTCTGATGGCGCGGCAAAGAAGGTAATGGAAGCAACGACCGATCCGCTCGATGCCATGCTGGCGCGACTGCAGCTCTCCGGCATCTGCGATCAGCTCGACAGCCTGCTCGACGAGGCGGCACGCGCGAACCTGTCGGCGCGTGAGACACTGATCCTGCTGTACGAGCGCGAGATTGCGCGCAAGGATCATCGCCGTATCGAGATGGCACTAAAACTTGCACACTTCCCGGCCGTGAAGGAGCTTGCGGGCTTCGACTTCGAGGCGCAGCCGTCGATCGATCCGAAACAGATCCGCGACCTGCCCGCGTCACGTTGGATCGCCAACGGTGAGAACGTGCTGCTGCTCGGCCCACCGGGCGTCGGTAAGACGCACCTGTCGATCGCGCTCGGGCGAGAGGCGATCCTGGCCGGTTACACGGTGCAGTTCACAACCGCGACGACGCTGGTCGCGGGCCTTGCCAAGGCACATGGCGAACGGCGTCTGGACGAGAAACTGCTCGCGTGTCGAAGCCAAAGCTGCTGATCGTCGACGAGCTCGGCTATCTGCCGCTGGAACCTGACGCGGCACATCTCTTCTTCCAACTGGTCAGCCGGCGCTATGAAACTGGCGCCATGCTGATCACCTCGAACCGCAGTGTTGCCGAATGGGGCACTGTGTTCGCCGGTCCCGTGGTCGCCACCGCGATCCTCGACCGGCTCTTGCATCACAGCCACGTGCTGACGATCCGCGGCGATAGTTACCGGCTCCGCGCCAAGCGAAAGAGCGGCCTCATCGCCCGCCGGTGACGGCCCTCCGGTCGGCTCCGCCTCCCTCCGGCCCGTCACCGGCGGAAACAACCTTCAACCGAGATCATAACCCAGATGGTGGGGGCAGTTCTTCATGACGCAAAGGGGGCAGTTCCGGATGGCGTTTGACACCTAGGACGCGCGGCAACAAAGTATGGCTTTGGCTGTTCACATGCATGGAAGCGCATCTTCTGCAGGTCACTACTGACGATGGCGAGTGCCGGTTTTGGTTAGCAGCCGGTACGGAAGAAGAGGCCGTTCAGCTCGTCTTGGATGCCATCCCGGAGGGATGGACCGCCAAACTAATCGATCGCGGGGGCACCGCTCTGGAGCAAGCTGCAGCGCTCGGCCTGACTGTTGGACTCGCGCCAGGAGAAGCCCGCGAGGTAAGCAGAGGAGTCGGGCTTAGCTGATACGCAGGCGTTTCTCCGCCGCCTCGATCTGCGAGCGGGGAAACCGGCCAGATGAATTTTGAAGCTTTAGCCCACAAGGAGCGTCAGATGAGCGAACGACGTGAGCTATATCGTAGTACCAACGGCGACGCTTGATTTCTGGGACGCGAGCCGGCCAATGGCCATGCTTTCATCATTCATCAGCCAAATGCGCCTTCTGGCGGCCGACTGACACACATTGAACTCGGCGATTTCTTGCGAAGGGAGCCGAAAGGACCCGAGCACCAGGCTCTTCTGCGCCTGATAGGTACGCTAGTGAACGTGCCACCGTACGCTTAGGGCGTACCAGCAGCGTTAGAGCGGCCTAGCGCTCATTCCACATATACGGGCTGTTCTCCGAGACCATAAGCAGAGACGGATCGGATATCGGCACACCTTGCAGGTCAATCGAGGCGTTTGAAAGGATCTGCGTGTACTCGCCATCAAAGCAATTGACGACCAAGCGCCGATCACCATCCAACGCTCTCTCCGCATGCGAATCTTCCTGAGCAGAGCTCGTAGCGGCCAACGCAAGCATTGACTAGCTGTTCCTACAGGATGCAAACGCTCCCTCACGCTTGGTGGCTGATAACCTCAGTAAGGAAGAGCAGCGAACGGCCGGCGCACACGAAAATTGAGGTTCGGGGCGAGGACGGGCCCTTCCAAGCCTCGCGCCATTTCGGGATCAAAAGATCCAAGAAGCCGTCTCCCCACCAGAAAAGAGAGGGCCGCCCGGAGGCGGCTAGTTTTTGTCTTCTCTTCTGCTTATTTCTTGAGGGCGTCAGCGGCGTCCCGCGCTGCATCCTTCACATCTCCCGCCGCATTGTGGGCAGATCCCTTGGCCTTGTCGATCTTGCCTTCGGCTTCCATGTCCTTGTCGCCAGTGAGCTTACCGGCACCTTCTTTGATGGCGCCTTTTGCCTTGTCGGCAGCGCCCTTCACATGTTCGCGGTCCATGATCGTGTCCTTTGCTGTTGGGAGAGCACACAACGAAAGCGTTGCGCAGTGGTTCCTCCTGCGGAGGCCCGCTTAAGGCCGCCGGCGTCGGACGCCTCGGCATATTGAAGGCAAGCCACCACTAAATTCTCGTCGCCTGGCGGGCCGTTCTAACCGACTCGTGCTCTTATGGGGCGCGCCGGCCGGTCGCCGAGTGCGCGCAAGCGGATGGTCAAAATTGCTCAGACCTAGTCTGCGACAAGTGTTAACAACACCCATCACCGTCCGGTGCATGGCTTCTATCGGTGCTGAGAACCCCAGTTGCGCTCCCGCCTAACCGAACAGGGAGCACCCATGTTCAAGCAATCATCGATATTTCAATACCGCTTAGAGGACGAGGCAATTGACTTGCGCAAGCAGGCTGAGGGTATGGCTCATGGCGGTCGACGCAACGAACTTTTACGGATCGCAAGCCGGATCGAGACCTCGGTTAAATGGCTGGATTCACCCGGTCTGCGCGCTCCGACATAGACTACTAGCGCAGAGAGGCGGCACCAGCCGGTAGCCTCTCGTTCACGCGCGTGGCCTTTGTTTCTCGTTTTCTGGAAGGTTCCTCTGGGCCGGGCGGCTGGCCTATCTCCGTGGCCTAATTTGATTCTGGGAGTGGCCTGTTTTGAATTTGGCCAGATCTGAGCATGATCAAGGTTTCTTGCCCGCTGAGAACGGAACTGGAATGCAGTTGCCAAGCCATTTGTGGTGCCTTGATCAATTTTGCTCAGTTTTGATCTGCCATGCCTGCAAGGATGCCATGGCCGGAACATAAATCCGAGGGCAATGATGATCAGCGTTTCACTGTGCCAGGAAGCTGCGGACCACTATTCTACACTGTCCCGTCAGGCTAGCCCTTCCCAGGATCGCGCCGCCGTCCTCAAGAACATCGCCCGAACTTTGCGGGGTTTAGCCGGTCAGCTCGATAGGCTGGCGTCTCTTGAGAGAACCTTGGGCAAGTAAGGCCGCCTCAGTTGAAAGGATTCCGTCGGCGAGAACCATCGCGCGCCTGATGACCATCGGCCGAGACTTGCTCACGAAAGCGGAGGCTGTCACGGTCTCGGCGATCGAAGCTGGTGTACCAACCCTGGTCGAGGCACGCGAGATCATCGCCGAATTCCACCTGATGATCCGACGCAAGACCGAGGCGGGCCTCATCCCATGGATCGAGCGCGCCCGCGTCAGCGCCAGTCTCGTCGCCTCGTTCTCCAGCGGCGTCGCGAAGGATGAGGCGGCGGTACGGGCGGCAATCACTTCACCATGGTCCAACGGCCAGACTGAAGGTCAGATCACGCGCCTCAAGCTCGTCCGACGTCAAAATGTACGGCCGCGGCAAAATCGATCTGCTTCAAGCCAGACTAATTCGTTCAGAATAGTCGGCGCTGCACCAAACTTGCGTCAGAGCCAATATTGCAGGCCGAATGACAAGCAGGAGGAGCTGGCGCGCGAGGCAGCCGATCGTGGTTCCAGGATCGGCTCATCACCCGTGTGGGCGAGATGACTGGTGTCGCGCTCCCCAAGGATTAGGGATCACGAGCTGGGCGTCACCTCCATCCAAACACAGTCCCCCGGATTCCTACGGAGCGATCGCCATCTATCGTTTACGCACTGCTGGTACGATATCTCCCGCATGGGCGGCGACATCGATCCTCAAAATCAGGCTGAGGCGGCGATGAAGGAGGCCGTCAACGCCGATGGTTTCCAACGGCAGCGTTGGATTCAGGTCGCGCAGGCCTGGCTCGAGCTCGCTCGGCCGGCAGAGGGTAGGTACCGTTATGGACGAGAGAAGGGCACGAACGTTTATAATGGCAGCGGCCTTGACCTTGCTCCCAAATCCCGTTTTGAGTTCACCGGCCAGATCGCCCGGTGCTTCGCGATGAAGACGAACTTCATGTCGCTTCCTTCGCGAAGAAAGCTCCGGCCTTTTTTTAGGATATCCCGCTCGGCCTTCAGCTTGGCGACCTCACGGCGCAACCGCTCGATCTCGTGCTGCTCGGGCTTCATCTGCCCATGACCGGGAAAGGCCTGTACCGGATCGGCGCCAAGCTCCTTCACCCACTTGCGCAGAACATTCTCATGAACATCCAGGTCCCGGCCGGCTTGCGCCACCGATACCCCGCGCTCCCGCACCAGCTTAACCGCCTCGACCTTGAACTCGCGACTGAACTTCCGTCTCTTCATCGCCCACCTCCGGCTTCATGAAACACCTGATCTCGGTGTCCATCAAACCGGCAGCAGCTCAAATCTCAGATTGGCGGTTTTGGCTCATCATGATGATGGGCGCTGCGTAAGCGCCTGGAAGGAAAGAACCAAGTTCAGCAAAATGAAGGGAAAAGGGTCCCAATGTCTGATGAATGCTATCATGTTCAGCATGATCCAAATGCCAAGAAGGACGCTTTGGATGATGATGAAGCACCAAGAACCAACTGTTTCAGCGACCCGGTCAGCAAGCATCGCGCCCGGCGTCAGTGCGAGCTTGGGTAAGTTGCGGGCTGGCTTTTGAGTCCGGAGTTCTCGCAGCCGCTCCTGGTCTTCTGGACTGAGGTGGACTTATGGGTTTGGTCATTTGTTGCATCCACAGTTGAGAAGGGTCTACGGGCCACGGGAGGAAGCTAGTACGACCATCGATGGCTGTTGCCTGATCTCTGTTGCCGAAAATCCGTGAATCTGAATCAGGCGGGCAGTAGCTACAAAGGCGACGAGGCGTCCTGCGCTGGCCGCGACGCCGGGTTCGGAAGGCCGCGTCGGCCAGCAGAGGAAGGAGTGATCCGGATGACTATACCAGCGAAAGCCGAGGCGCCGCCGCCGACCGTCTTCGTTTTGGAGATCGACGGTCAGCCCATTCTGGCGTTCAGAGCTGCGACGATTCGTCAGGCCAGAGAACTCGGCAAGGAGGACTGGCTGCAAGATGATTTGAAGCGAATGATGGTCGGACACAGGCCGCTTTGGAATGGGAAGTCGCCGATCAGGGTGCGTCGCGCCAAGCCAGAAGAAGAAGTGTACTACGTTGACGCGAAAACGGAGAATGCTGCAGGCGATTCGCCTTTGGTCTTTCTGGTTCGGCGGGACGATCAAGCGGATGCAGGTAGTCCCGTCACCCGTGGATCATTTCCGCCCCGGAGATGATTTCGAAGTAACACCTTATCGGCGGACTGGGCGGCCTCGTTGACGAACGAGATTATCGCGACCTGCTGCACCGATGCCACGTCCCGAACGACATCCACAGTTAGCTGCTGAGTGCCCCGAGGAAACTCTCGCGCCACGCCGCAATGCTATTGCGGCGTAGTACCACCATCATGGCCCGCCAACGATCGCATCGCTCCCCAAGTGGCATCCCCAGCGCTGTCTGCAATGCTTCGGCGACGGCGTCGGGGTCATACGGGTTGGCGATCACGGCAGTGTCGAGTTCGTAGGCCGCGCCGGCAAAGGGCGAGAGAACGAGCACGCCAGGGTCATCGGGGTTCTGTGCAGCGACATACTCCTTGGCAACCAGGTTCATTCCGTCGCGCAACGGAGTGACAAGAGCGACGCGGCTGAGCCGAAAGAAGCCAGCGAGCGAACGCTGCGAGAAGCTCCTGTTCAAATACTGGATCGGCGCCCAATCGAGTTCCGCGTAGCGACCGGCCACGTCGCCCGCCAGCGCACCAAGCCTCTGTCGCAACGCACGGTATTCAGGAACGTCGCTGCGCGTTGCGGTGGCGATCTGCAGCAAGCGGACGTGGTTGCGGTATGCGGGATAGCCCTCGAGAAAGGCGGCGAACGCTTTGAACCGGTGCTCGAGACCCTTACTGTAATCCAGCCGGTCCACCCCAATGATGAGCTTGCGCCCCCGGAGACTCTCCTGCAGCCGGCGGGCCGTTCGGGATTTCACAGCGCGACTAGCCATTTCGGCGATCGCTTCAGTATCGATACCAATCGGGAAGGCGCCGGCGCGCAGAACCCGATCGAAAGCGTGAACGTGGCCATCGGACGAAATCGTGCCTCCTGCACGGCGAAGGATGGCGTCATGGAAGGCGGTCAAATCCTCCACCGTCTGGAAGCCGACGAGATCGTAAGCGCACAGTGATTTCAGCAGGTCGCCGTAGTGAGGAAGGGTCGCCAGCACCCCCAAAGACGGAAACGGCGTATGCAAGAAAAACCCGATCCGCTGTGTGGCGCCGGCGCGGCGAAGTTCCTCGGCCATCGGGATCAGATGGTAGTCATGCACCCAGACGAGGTCACTCGGGCTGAGCAGGGGCGCGAGGGCGTCGGCGAGCACGGCGTTCACCCGTCGATAGGCGGCCAAGTCCCGGCGGGTAAAGTTCATGAGGTCAAGGCGATAGTGGAATAAGGGCCACAGTGCCGCGTTGGAGAAGCCGCTGTAGTAGCCGTCATGGTCCGCGCGGGTAAGATCGACGGTAGCGTACGTCACTCCCTCGGTCTCAAAAACGTTCGGCTCTTTTGTTGTTTCTCCAAGCTTGCCACTCCACCCGAACCATAAGCCTCCAGCCTGATGCAGAGCGTCGACGAGGCCGGTCACGAGCCCGCCGCTGCGCTGCGCAGCTTCTGCCGGCAAGGCGACACGGTTGGAGACGATGACCAAGCGGCTCAAGCGGGTTCCCTCCGCACTGTCAGGGTTGCGTCGAGCCGAGCCGCCAAAAGATCTCGGCGAACACGGCAACGCAATGATCGGCGGTGACATCCGCCGGTGCCCACATTCGCTCGGTCCTCGCGCGAAAATCCACAATTCCTTCTACCGGAACTGACGGTCCCGTCATCAGGCAATCTGGGCGGGCGTTAGCTGTAAAACATATAGATCTTCCCGCAGTAAATATAGGATACTCTGCCGACGATCTGGATTGTTGGGCGCTGTCTAAAGCTGATCTTCGCCAGGATTTCGACGGCAGACGCCCCGGGTGTGCCTCTCGATCTCAGCCAGTGCGGCGTCGAGCGAGGCGTGCGGCCCTTGCTGTATGCCGGCCATAGTTTCCGATGCGTGGCCCTCCGGATGGATCATGAACTGACGTGGAGCGCTTGCCGTGATGCGCCCCATCGAGCGGCCGAGCAGGTCCGTCAGCTGCCAAACCGTGCCTCCCTCTGCCGGTGTAACGATCACATCCATGGTGAGCCTTGAGTCTGTACGCCGCGCGAACAAACCGCTGCAATAACCGATGGGCGAACTACCGAGTTCCGCGGCCGCGGCATTCTCGGTACTGGAAGGATTGGCGCTTCGGATCGCCCCGCGATCGAGCGAATGGCGCTTAATGCCGACATGTGCGACTATATAGAATGGTCAAAAAGAAAGGTCGAAGGCCAACGTCGGGAGAAGAAATGGCAACCGCTCTCGACCGTTGGGACGAGGAAGGCGGAGCGCAGGAGTTGGCGTGGCCTTTACCCTATGAAGCCAGCGATTTGCGCGATGTGGAGCGCAGAGTCCTGGAATGTCTGGGTGCCGCCCTTGTCAGCGAATGGAATGATCTGCCTACTGACGTCCAGCGCAGGCTCTTCGAGCACGCGGCCTCGGGCAAATCGCACGACGCCACCGTGTTGAAGACGCGGATCGCCCGTTTCCTGCATGATCATAAAGGTGCTTCGGGTGGGCGCTAACACGACTTTGGCAGATTTATTCACGCCTTGCTCTTCGCTGACCTGTGTTCTGCAGTATCCGTATCGCGGATCTGATGGCTGAAGAATGAGAGCGACGATGGCGGGACGCGCGGCTGGCAGGTTGGGCTGAGGTGGTGGCCGTCGATTCATTTTTGCGCCCCGTCTTGGCAATGCGGAAGTGCTGCAAGAAGGCGTAAGCAATCATCGTCATAAGAGCGTGACGATGAAGACCGTGCCAGAACCGTCCCATCGCGCCATGACGGTTGTAGCCAACCGCTGCAAGTCTATCTCGGCTGGTAGATTTGCGAGATAGCATTTCTTCTCTCCGAGTCGCGATGCTTGCCGATCGCCAACTCGCATTTTTTCACTTGGCATCAGCAAGCATTTCGTCCGCCGGCATCTATACAAATCCGCGATGTGTATTGCCTTGTGTTTGGTGACTTCGCAGCCATCTCATGATAAAGAGATAGCTAATCTCGGCACAGAGAGCACTGTAAACGGATTGCTTCACTATCGCGCCGATGCAAAGCCGTTTCTGAAGGATAGCCGATCATGACCATGCGCTCCCGACGCGAAACGGTCACCTTCAAGCATCCCTTCCGGATCAAGGGCATCGACCGCCTCCTGCCTCCGGGTGCCTACGAGGTCATCACCGATGAGGAGATGATCGAAGGATTGTCGTTCGAGGCGTTTCGCCGGGTTGCCACTATGATCACGGTGCCGGCGGCGCCGCCGCGCACTTCAACGGTGGAGAGGATTTCCATCAACCCGGTCGATTTGGCTGACGCTCAGCGCATTGATGCCGACGCGCCTCGTGAGTGACGAGCCACTCGATCTCGACAAGCACCGCTGAATGGCTGCACAAGAAGCGACCGACGTCCGGCGCATTCTGGCGCACGTCGAGAACAACGCAATGCCCCTGCGCGATGGGAAGCTTTCTTAAATCTGATGATGCGGCGTCCAACGACTTTCGCACCACACAGCTGGCCTTCACCGGATCCTTAGCCGCCGCGGTCTTGGCAGCTATTTCGTGTTGCTCTGAGCAGAATATCGTTTCGGGACGGTCTTGTACGTCCCCTTGCGGCGGCTTATGTGCTGATTAGCACTCTCTGGCCACGACTGCCATTTCGTCCAAAGCAACAACAACAAGAAAACAGGAGGACAGCATGAAATTCCGTCCGCTTCACGACCGCGTTGTGGTCAAGCGCATTGAGGCCGAAGACAAAACCGCTGGTGGCATCATCATTCCGGACACTGCCAAGGAAAAACCTTCGCAGGGCGAGATCACGGCGGTTGGCCCAGGCGGCCGAGATGAATCCGGCAAACTGATTCCCATCGATCTCAAGGTTGGCGACCGCGTCCTGTTCGGCAAGTGGTCAGGCACCGACGTCAAGCTCGATGGTCAGGAACTACTGATCATGAAGGAAAGCGACATTATGGGCGTTCTCACTGAGCTGCCCGCCGCCAAGAAGAAGGTCGCATAGACGCCAGCCAATTTTCCTTATCCTGAGCTGCAGCCCGCGTCTCGAAGGACGAGGCCTGCAAATTCAAGTCCCGCCACTTAAGGGCTCGTCCAGTCGCACGGTCCTTGGATCTGACCAGTTGAAAACGGAGATCATTATGTCGGCCAAAGAAGTTAAGTTCGGCGTCGACGCCCGCGACAGGATGTTGCGCGGTGTTGAAATTCTCAACAATGCGGTTAAGGTCACGCTCGGGCCCAAGGGCCGGAACGTCGTGCTCGACAAGTCGTTCGGCGCCCCCCGCATCACCAAAGACGGCGTCACTGTCGCCAAGGAGATCGAGCTTGAGGACAAGTTCGAGAACATGGGCGCGCAGATGGTGCGAGAAGTTGCCTCCAAATCGGCAGATGCAGCTGGCGATGGCACCACCACCGCGACCGTGCTCGCGGCTGCGATCGTCCGTGAAGGCGCGAAGGCGGTTGCCGCCGGTATGAACCCGATGGACCTGAAGCGCGGTATCGACCTCGCGGTGGAAGCCGTGGTCGCCGATCTCGTGAAGAACTCCAAAAAGGTCACCTCGAACGAGGAGATCGCCCAGGTCGGCACCATCTCGGCCAACGGCGACGCGGAGATCGGCAAGTTCCTCTCCGACGCCATGAAGAAGGTCGGCAACGAGGGTGTCATCACCGTCGAGGAAGCCAAGTCGCTCGAGACCGAGCTCGACGTCGTCGAGGGCATGCAGTTCGACCGCGGCTACATCTCGCCGTACTTCGTCACCAACGCCGACAAAATGCGCGCCGAAATGGAAGACGCCTACGTCCTCATCCACGAAAAGAAGCTATCTCAGTTGAATGAACTGCTTCCGCTGCTGGAAGCCGTCGTCCAGAGTGGCAAGCCGCTTGTGATTATCGCGGAAGACGTCGAGGGCGAAGCGCTCGCGACCCTGGTCGTGAACCGCCTCCGCGGCGGTCTGAAGGTCGCGGCCGTGAAGGCTCCGGGCTTCGGCGATCGCCGCAAGGCCATGCTGCAGGACATCGCGATCCTGACCGGCGGCCAGGCGATCTCGGAAGATCTGGGCATCAAGCTCGAGAACGTCACGCTCAACATGCTCGGTCGCGCCAAGAAGGTGATGATCGACAAGGAGAACACCACCATCGTCAGCGGCGCCGGTAAGAAGGCCGACATAGAGGCGCGGGTGGCGCAGATCAAGGCGCAGATCGAGGAGACCTCCTCGGACTATGACCGTGAAAAGCTGCGGGAGCGTTTTGCCAAACTCGCGGGCGGCGTCGCGGTGATCCGCGTCGGCGGCGCGACCGAGGTCGAGGTGAAGGAGCGCAAGGATCGCGTTGATGACGCGATGCACGCGACCCGCGCGGCCGTCGAGGAAGGCATCCTGCCGGGCGGCGGCGTCGCCCTGCTGCGTGCTTCCGAGCATCTCAAGGGGCTGCGCACCAAGAACGATGACCAGAAGACCGGCGTCGAGATCGTGCGCAAGGCGCTGTCTGCGCCGGCCCGCCAGATCGCGATCAACGCTGGCGAGGACGGCTCCGTCATCGTCGGCAAGATCCTGGAGAAGGATCAGTATGGCTACGGCTTTGACTCCCAGTCCGGCGAGTACGGCAACCTGGTCACCAAGGGCATCATCGACCCGACCAAGGTCGTTCGTGTGGCGATTCAGAATGCGGCTTCTGTTGCGGCGCTCCTGATCACTACCGAAGCCATGGTGGCCGAATTGCCAAAGAAGAACGCCGGCGGTGGCGGCATGCCTCAAGGTGGCGGCATGGGTGGTATGGATTTTTAAGTCCTACTCGTTCACAGCTCGTGAGGACGCCTTGTGCAATATCTCAAAATCAGCACTTTGCATTGCAGCCGGGTGGCGGGTGAGAATTGTTACCAAACCAGTCAGGACGCACCCCACCGTTACTGGATTTTGGGAAGTGCATAGCTCCGCCCTGGTTGGTCGCCCCCGTGATTAGACCGAAGACCGCGATCATCTGGGACGCGGGGATCATGAGTAGCAGGCCGGCTACGATCGAGACACCCGGTGCAATAGCGACCACAGCGAGCAGCAGCATAATAGGGGCCGAAGGAGTGCTTGTGTAGGCGACCCATCAGCCAGCCCAGGGTAAAGCGATCTTGCCGGTGCCTCGTCGAGCTCGTCAAGCTGCAGCGCAGCGTGATTGAGCGCGGCCAGCGAATCCTTGTCATCGTCGAAGGTCGCGACGCCGCCGGCAAGGATGGCACGATCAAGTCGATTGTGGAACATCTAAGCCCGCGTGATACCCGCATCGTAGCGCTGGGGCCGCCGAGCAATCGGGAGCGGTGTTCATGGTACTTCCAGCGTCACGTTTCGCACTTGCCCGCGGCAGGAGAGATCGTGCTGTTCAATCGCAGTTGGTACAACCGTGCTGGAGTTGAGCGTGTCATGAACTTTTGCACCAAGAAGGAAACCGAGGAATTCCTCGAGACCGTGCCGGGTTTCGAAGCAATGATTGAGCGTTCGGGTATTACCCTGCTCAAGTACTATCTTGATATTTCGAAACAGGAGCAGAAGCGACGGCTCGCCGACCGCCAAAGGGATCCCCTGAAGCGGGGAAGCTGAGCCCCATCGATGCCAAGGCGCAGAAGCTTTGGAAGGCCTATTCCGAAGCCCGGGACAAGATGCTGGAACGGACGCACACCGTCACCTCGCCCTGGACCGTGGTCCGGGCCGGCGACAAGGAACATGCGCGACTTAATATCATTCGCGATGTTCTGTGGCGGCTGCACTATCCCGGAAAGCACCGTCGTCTCCACAGGCCCGATCCGGCGGTCGTTTTTCCTTACGATAAAGCCTGTTATGAGCGCGGCCTGATCGAGGCTTAGGTGGCTTACCTTGATGCCTCAGTTTGCATCGAGCGAAATTGTGTAGCCTGCATTTTCGAGAGCGGCGAGGACGGCTGTTGCGATAGTCTTGCATTCGTTGGGCTCTTTGTAAGTTTTCGGCAACGCCGTCCCGTTTCCCGCGTCCGGAAAATCAACGAAAGCTGATTGGATAGCGCGTTCGATGATCCTTTGGAGCTTCTCATCCCGTATCATTGCCTCGTCTCCCGCTTCTCGACGATCGTCACAATATCATCATTTTACCTAGAGCCGCTGCGGTACGCTGCCAATGCGCTGGAGTGCACAATATCCTGTTTGAAGGAGTAAAACGTATTCTCGTTCCTCCGACGATCAGCGCAAGCGAGCGTAGCCCTCACCGATTTGCGACGCTCAAGCCGGGCCTCTTTGCGGTTGGCGACGTGGGGGACGGCGTCTATCGGCAAGCTGTCACGCCGGTCTCGGCTGCATGACGGCACTTGAGGCCACTCGCTTTCTCTTGGCCCAATGTCCTTCCAGCCGGCGCGCTTGTCCTATTGAAGATAGGCTCAACCCTTAAGCGGCAGGTCGAGCAATGTATGGCTGTAATTTCAATTACATTCGAGTTCGCAGTTTTGTTCTGAGTGGCGCGCCATTCAGAACAGTCCAACGAACTCTGATTCAGTACGTCTTCAGCATTGTGAGCTCGCCGGCATCGGCTCGGTTTTTGGCGGCGAGCAAGATCTCCCTCATCTGCTTGATCACCTGCGGTTCTAGGGCTTCGATCTTCGCCGCGATCTGCGGATCAAGAATGCCTTTGCGGCCATACCGCCCTCGAACGTCGCTGGCATGTCCGAGAATGCGGTCGCGCGTGCGTTGTGCGATCGCATCATTGTCGAGCCAATCGGCCATGAGGTGCCGCGTCGAATAGAGGGTAAGGTCCGCGCGATCGAGTTTCAGTTTCGTCTTCACGTACTGCCATGCCTTGCTCAGCGGCTGCGACCAGCGGATCGTACCGTCTTTGCGAGTATAGGCGTCCCATTCCGGGAAGAGCCGTTCCTCTTGCTTGTCCATCAGATCCTGCATTCGATCCAGCAGCCCCAACTCGATGAGAAGCGGATGGATCGGAATGACCCGCCCGGCAGCGTTCGTCTTCAGATTGCGCAGATCCTTCACCGCGACGCGGCCATGGCGAGCATCGAACTGGCGCAAGTCGAAATAGTAGAACTCGCCATCGGTTCGGATATCGGCGCATTTGAGCTGGCCGACCTCGCCGGGCCTCATGCCGGTGAGGATGCAGATCAAGAAACCCCAGTAGATGTGCGATTGCACGAAGTACCGGCCGGGCTGCCAGACGTGCACGCGATTCTTGCAGCCGGTGAAGAGCGGCAGGCGCAACAGCGTCAGCAGCTCGTCATCGTCGAAGGCATCGCGCGGCAGCGGCGCCAAATTTTCGGGATCGATGCACACGAACTTGGGACGCGGTCTGCAGTAATGCTTTTCCGCGATGGCGAAGTCGACGAACTTATAGAGCCCGGCCCAGTACCGGCTCTTGATGGTGGTGGTCGTCACGCGCTCGAGCTGCGACCACTTCGTCTCTTCCGCATATTTGTAGCGCTGGAAAAGCGTCTTCGCGAACCGGCGTGGAATGTTATCGCGATTGGGGATATCCGGCAGCGCCTCGTCGAGTTGCTTCCATTTGGCATCGGTCAGTTCATCCATCCGCGGGTTGTCCAGGAAATCGATGGCGAACTGGATGACGGGTTCAGCTTCTCCGCGGCCCTTCGCGGTGTGTTTCCGCTTGCGGTCCAGCGGTTTGAGAAATTCCGCGAGCACGTCGGACATCCGGCAGGAATTGTCTTCGGCGGCCTCCCCGGTGGGGGCACATACCGCGGGCTCGGAGACCGGCGAGATCGAGCCCACCTTCTGCGCCGGAAGCAACGGAAGCCTTTGGGCGACTGCGTCCTGCACGAGGCGATCGAACATCGCGATGGGATCGAACGGTTGTGCGACCGCCGGGGCGGCGGGCGCCGTCCAGCCTTCCTTGACCGCCTCGGCCGCGTCATGCCGGCCGTTTTCATAGGCACGCCGAACGTTTAGGCGGGCGATCTCGCTTTCGGCCGCCTTGTTCTGGTTGACGAAGTCGACCCAGGTGCTCGGCATCCGAGGGAAACGCTGCGGGTAGGCATAGCCGCGGTCCTGCGCCCGGCCGAGATAGCGCCTGACCTCATGTTCGAACGCGCAGCGCTCGGCCAGCAGCCGCTCGTTCGCCGGCACGCCATGCTCGACATAGGCGTGCAGCCGCGCGTCGAGGATGGTCCCCAACGCCTCCAGGTCGGGAGCCGCGATCAGCTCCTGCACCCATCCGAGATTGTCCATCAGCCGCCGCCTAGCCTCATCAAAATTCCCGGTCCTGAGGCTGACACGAAGGAGGGGGAGCCCAAAGAGCTGAGCGGCCTGTTTCCCCAGCCGAATCTGCAGGAAATAGCGTCCATCGCCGCGCCGGGCGAGGTAGGAAGGACGAGCCACGCGTAGGCCTTTCCGGGGGGCGGGCCGGGTGAGACATCCCCGTGGGATGTAACACCATCAAATCCGCTACCACATTCCGGCCAACGTGCTGGAAAAGCTCAGGATTTCGCTTCGATTTTAGACCTGGTAGCGCGTCCCTCTCCCGCTACCACCTTTCCCCACACCCCTTTGACCTGGTCTGGGAAAGCTTTTTCCCCTAGCAGGGCGTTTAGCCGGTCCGATATCTCCCCCGTTACGCCACCGAGGCGTGATGGATCTCGGAAGACGGTGAAAGTGTCGATCAGGTCTCTGATGGCTTCGGCGGCCTCTCCGTCGACCGAACTGATACCCTTCGTTAGCGCCTCCTCGAGCCGACCTAGCTGTTCTTCATATCGCTTGAGAATAGTTGGATGCAGAGCGACCTCTTTTGCGGCCAGGAAGAGCTTTCGTTTCAGGCAAAAGTGGATCGCAGCTACATCAGCCAGCTGGAAACAGGTGTTTACAGCGCATCAGTCACGATGTTGGCAAAGTTAGCGAAAGCTCTCGGCGTGGAGGTCAGCGAGCTAATGAAGCGGTAACGCGGCGGAAGCGCTCGCTAGCTGGAAGTGCCTAGAGCGCTATATGGATCGCGCGGGCTCCGTCGTCGCTAGGCAAGCTCGGCCGGCACAGCGCCGCAGAACCCGGCACTGCCGGGCAGCTTGGCCTCGAACGGAAATTGTACACTCGGCCGATGTCGCGCCCAGCATCTACGCCGACCGTACCTTCAGAAGCCCGCCGAACTGCCTGTGCAAAGGCATCGCCGGAGAACAATCTAAAGTCGGCCAGAAACGCCTGAACCAACCATGCCCAAGTCATTCTTGCCTGTCGTTCACTCGACCCGTGTAGTTTGGGCAAGGACGGCCGACACAGCTTCGGGTTGCCTGTCGGCACTCTGCGGGTTACCGTGCGGGCTTGGGAGTCTAGGCTAGCCTGCGTGGGTATCGGAGGCGGCTGGCTGGAATCCTGTCGTACTGGGGAGGTTGAAGGCCGCCCGCGGGCGGCCCACGGATAGCTTGTGTCGTATTGAACGGCCCATCGGCTTCGTGGAGAGTCCCTATGGATCAGGTCGCTGCCTCGCTTCCGTTCCTGCCGTCGGAGGACGTCGTCTGGGGATGGCACCAAGAACTCGCGGCGATGGGCCCTCGGTTTACGGGCAGTCCGGGCCACGAGAGCTTCACCGAGTGGTTGAAAGTGCAGTTCGGGGCGGTGCCTGGTTTTCAGCTCCAGCCGCCCGACTCGATCCCATTCCAGCGGTGGCTTGCAAAGGGCTGGTCATTGCGGATCGATCAAGATCCCATGGTCGGTCCCTCCGGAGCGGTGCCGGTCAGTTACTACTACCCGTACTCCGGCATGACGAACGTGGGTGGCGTCAAGGCCAGACTGGTCGACCTCGGCATCTACATGGAGGGCCTGAGCACATCGTCGTTTTGGGCGCCCGCGAACGGTGCGATCGCGCTTGTGCGGCTGCCGCCGTACATCCAATCGATGACATTCGACCAGGTGCCGATCGGCGCCTTTGAACCTGGCAGGGACCAGCTCTCGGCCGTGCTCGACTACGTGGTGCACACAGGCGTGCTGAAGAACCCGGTATTCTCGCTGAGGGGAATCCCCTTGCTGGATGCGAGAAACGCCGGAGTGCGCGGCGTGATCTGTGTGTGGTCGGGGATGTCGGACGGTATGGTCGCGAACCAGTACACCCCGTTCGCCGCGACATACCCGAACGCGTCGGGAGTTCCCGTACCCGGCGATTACGGGTGCCCGGCACTGTGGGTCGGTGACAGCACCGGCCAGTGGCTCGCCCATTCCGCCGCGGCCGGAACGGCCACGGTCACGCTGACACTCACGGCTGATATCACGAAGGACGCTGTGACCGAGACAGTGTGGGGCGTGCTGCGAGGAGCCGGCGGCGATGGAAGCAGCCTCATCATCAACACACATACCGACGGCCCGAATGTACCCGAAGAGAACGGCGCGTTGGGGATGCTCGCGCTTGCGCAACATTTTGCCCAGCAAGGCCACAGCCGCGACCTGTACTTCGTGATGGCAACTGGCCACTTTCAGATTTTGCAATTCGACGAACCCATCCCGAACGCGCGGTTTGTAATGGGCCGGGACGCCATCAGCAAATGGATGGTCGCCCATCCGGAAATCTACCAGCGGGCTCTCGCTGGCGTGACATTGGAGCACCTCGGCTGTACGATGTGGGGCGACGACGACGAGGGGGGCTATGTTCGTACGGGCCCATGCGAGTGGGGCACCACGTATACAACCCAGAAGCAAGGACCGATCAACCTCGACAACCTCGAACTCAGGGCGTACCTCGAGGCGGTCGAAGCCACGAACAGGGCCGGGACCCCGACCGGACCGGTTGGCACGGTGCTGCCGGCGCCCATCTTTTTCGGTGAGGGGGCGCCGCTTTACGCCGGTGGACTAGGAACCGTCTCGACCTGTGCGCTGCCTTCCTACCTGCTGCAGGTGGGTTCATTGACGGAGCCGTATCTGCTCAATCTCGACAAGCTCGACAAGCACCTGATCCATGGTCAAGTCCAGAGCTTCTGCAGAACGATCAGCACACTGGATGCGGCGGCGGCAGGGGACTTTTGAGTGGCCATTGACGTGGTTCATCGAGCGGACATGCGCACTGGCCCAGGACCGGCAACCATGTCAAGATTAGCGCACGTCCCGCAGATTTCGACTTGGCGAAGGTCTATGAGGCTGCGATGCAACAGGTTGCAGACTGGCTCGAACAGATCGGTATGCGTCAATACATCGAGTGCTTTCGCGCACAGGATATCGAGTTCAGCATTCTGGGTGACCTGACCGATCAAGACCTCGACAAGATTGGTGTTACGTCGCTTGGACACCGCCGAAAGCTGCTGCGCGCGATCGCCGATCTGAAAAGTGTGCCAGCTGTCGCCGCCGGGCTCGCGCCGCCTGCCGCGACGGCGCTCGGAGACAGTGGCGAACGCCGCCAGGTTACGGTGTTTTTCTCGGACCTGGTTGGTTCGACCGCGCTCTCGGCCCGTATGGACCCAGAAGACCTGCGAGAGCTTATCTCTACTTATCAGAAATGCGTCTCTGAAATTGTTGGTCGTTTCAGGGGCTTCGTGGCCCGTTATCTGGGCGACGGCATTCTTGTCTACTTCGGCTACCCCAACGCCCACGAAGATGACGCCGAGCAAGCGGTGCGCGCCGGTCTGGACGTCATCGAAGCGATATCGGCGCTCAAGACGCCGACTTCGTTGCAAGCGCGCGTTGGCATCGCAACCGGGCTGGTCATTGTCGGCGATCTGATAGGGGCGGGCGAAGCGCACGAGCGCGGGATCGTCGGCGAGACCCCTAACCTCGCAGCGCGTCTGCAAGGGATCGCCGAACCAAACACCGTGATCATCGGTGAATCGACGCGCAAACTACTCGGTAATCTCTTTGAGCTTCGGGACCTTGGCGGCATCGACCTTAAGGGTGTCGCTGCGCCGGTGCGCGCCTGGGCGGCGCTGCGGGCAAGCGCCATAGAAAGCCGTTTCGAGGCGCTGCATCCGAGCGGCTTGACCACTCTCATCGGGCGCGAGGAGGAAACCGAGCTGCTGTTGCGGCGCTGGTCGCGGGCCAAGAGCGGCGAAGGCCAATTGGTGCTGATTTCTGGTGAAGCGGGGATCGGAAAATCGCGGCTTGCCGCTGACCTGCTGGAACGCGTTGCGCCCGAGCAGCATACGCGTCTACGCTATTTCTGCTCGCCTCGGCATACCGACAGCGCGTTTTACACGATCGCCGATCAGATGGAGCGAGCGGCAGAATTTCTGCACGACGACACACCCAGGCAGAAGCTTGACAAGCTTGATGCTCTGCTCGCGCAGTCTTCAACCTCGGCTGAAGACGCCGCACTTATTGCCGAGATGATCTCGCTACCGAATGACGGCCGATATCACGCTTTGAACCTGACGCCGCAGCAGCGCCGTCAGAAAACCATGGAGGCGCTTACCGCTCAATTGGAAACGCTGTCGCGGCGAAAGCCGGTACTGATGATCGTCGAAGATGCACACTGGGTCGACCCAACTACTCTGGAATTGCTTAAGCGGGTCATCGACCGCATTCGAGCACTGAATGTGTTGCTGCTGATGACATTCCGAACGGAATTTGAGGCCCCGTGGGTTGGACGACCCTATGTCACCACACTCATCATCAATCGGTTGGCGGAGCACGAGGCTGGCAACATGATCAATTGCATCGCCGGCAACAGGCTATTGTCGGCGAGCATCCGGCAAGACATCATCGAGCGTGGCGATGGCATCCCCCTGTTCGTGGAGGAGATGACCAAGGCCGTGCTGGAGGCAGGCAGCGACACCGCCGCCGAGCGCGCGGTTGCCGCCGTTCCGTCGCCAGCGTTGGCAGTTCCAGCGAGCCTGCATGCCTCTCTGATGGCGCGGCTCGACAGGCTCGGCGGGCCGGCCAAGGAGCTTGCACAGGTCGCGGCAGCAATCGGCCGCGAGTTTCCGCATGCCTTGCTTGCCTCTATCATGTCTCAGCCGGAAGCGGAGCTGAAGCTGGCGCTCGACCGTCTAATTGCGGCCGGTTTGCTGTACCGTCGGGACGAGCCTCCGTATGCGACCTATCTGTTCAAGCATGCTCTCGTGCAGGACGCGGCCTATGGAACGCTGCTCCGCGGGCCGCGACGCGCATTACATGCCCGCATCGCCCGGACGCTTGAGAATGAATTCCCCGAAACCGCCGAGAACCTGCCCGAATTGCTGGCCCGACATTGGACCGAGGCCGGCCTGACCGAAAAGGCAGCGAGCTTCTGGGGCAAGGCGGGCCAGCGTTCGTTGGCGCGGTCGGCGCTGGTCGAGGCCGCCGAGCAACTGACGCGCGCCCTGGACCAAATTGCGATGCTTCAGGGAACGCCTTATGTGCGCGCCGAACAGATCAAGCTTCAGTTGGCACTCGTCAACGCGCTGATGCACGTCAAGGGCTACGCGGCGCCCGAGCCGAAGGCGGCCGTCGAGCAGGCACGTCGATTTATCGAACAGGCCGAAGCGCTCGGTGAACCTCCTGAGGACCCGCTGCTGCTGTTCTCCGTTCTCTATGGCGCCTGGGCGGCAAGCTATGTGGCGTTCGAAGGAAACGTGACGCTGGATCTCGCATCGCAGTTTCTGGTGCTTGCGCAAAAGCAGGACCGGGCGGCGCCTCTGATGATCGGGCATCGCCTGATGGGTAGTTCGTTGATGTTGACCGGGTACATCGCAAAGGGCCTGGAGCACTACAATCAGGCTTCCACGCTCTACGAACCTGCTGAGCATCGGCCGCTTGCGACGCGTTTCGGCCAGGATGTCCGCGTCTCGATCTTTGTCTACCGATCGTGGGCTAACTGGATGCTTGGTTACCCTGAGGCCGCGCTGGCAGACGTAGGGTATGCGCTTGAGAGTGCGCGCGAAACTGGCCACGCTGGAACTTGGATGTATGCGCAGTTTCATACATCTCTGACAAATTTTCTTTGCGCGGAATATGAAGCGGCAAACACGCAATCCGATGATGTCGTGAAGCTGGCGCACGAGAAGGGGGCAGCCCTGTGGAAGGCTTTGGGAACGATGGAGAAGGGGTGCGTGTTGGCGGCCACTGGCAAGACTTCGGAAGCAATCCAGATGGTTACCTCCGCGATCGCCACGTATCGCTCTACCGGATCGAGAGTGTATCTGCCGTGCTTTTTGGCACATTTGGCTGCCGCCTATGCGGAGGTCGGCCGATTTGACGATGCTTGGCGCTGCATTGGAGAAGCGCTGGACGCGGTGGAAACAACAAATGAACGATGGTACGAGGCAGAAATTAACCGCATAGCCGGCGCAATCGCATTAAAAGTTCCACAACCGAATTTGTCGCAAGCGGGAGAATACTTCGAACGCGCGCTCACAGTGGCGCGAGCGCAGCAGGCAACGTCCTGGGAGTTGCGTGCTGCCATGAGCATGGCGCGGCTTTGGCGAGACCAAGGGATGCAAGAAAAAGCGCGTGTCCTGCTCGCCACGGTGTACGGCCGGTTCACGGAAGGCTTTGGAACGCGTGATTTAAAGCAGGCGCTGGCGCTGCTTGATGAAATGCATCCCTGACGACCTTGCGAGGGCAGAATTGGTGGTGACCCAAATCTAACGCTTGGTTCGACGGCAGGGGATGTGTCCCGCAGCACAACGTCGAGAGCGCTGGTCGTGAGTCGATAACCCTTACTAAGACAGTGCGGTTGCAATTTCGTCGCGGATAGTCTCGAGAATGAAATCCTCGTCGTCCGCCATCAGGAAATGCGAGCCTTGGCGGACATGATTGATGAAGCCCGATCGGGTGAAATTTTGCCAGCCGGCAGAGTCCTTTATCGATACCCAGGGATCTGACGTGCCGACAAAGCTGCTGATCGGAAAAGCAAAGGGCTCGACCGGTTGATACTCATAGTCGTATGCCATCTTGAACTCGGCCCGTATCGTAGGCAACAACGTTTTCCTCAGCTTCGCTATGCCCAGCATCCTGTCAGCTGCGGGTGTATCGAAGCGACGGATGATGTTTGCGAATATTTCGTCTGTTTGCGAATAGAACGGCAAACGGATATCAACGTCGCGGTCTAGCATCACTTCAAACGCGAGATTGTCCTCAAATTCTCCTCTTTGCTTCAGCAGGTGAGGGGGCCTGATGCCGCAGGCAAACGAGTGCTTGACGAAACGCACGGATGCTTCAGGCAGCGCACAGAGTGTCGCAAACATGGTAAGGCCGCCCAGGCAGTGGCCAAAAAACGCGGCCGGTCGATCTAGCCAGGCAGCCATCTCCGGCAACAGAAGTTCGACAAAGGTGCCGAGATCATCCACCGCGGTCTCATGAATGCGGGTTCCGCGTCCCGGCGCCTCGACTGCCACCACTTCCACGGCATCACCCAGCAATTGAGGCCAGGCTCGGAATGATACAAGTCCGCCACCTGCAAAGGGGAAACAGAACAGGCGAGCCCTGGCGTTCGGGTTCGGCCGCGGTGCAATCAACCACTTGCCAGCGACAGCCACCGCTTCGCGGGCAGGCCGGGAAAGCAAGATGCTATTATGTACCGTATCGGCCTGGCTGCCACTTTGTGATGCGACGTGTTGACGGAAATCGTCTCTCCCATTTTTACCGGCGCCTTTTGCGGCCGCCGGCTCGGCTGCGCGGCGGCCGGTGACCCGCTGCAATGTAGCGCCTGCTTGGTATTGATCATGCGCGCTCCGAATGCCGGCTCCGGTTGAGGGGATCCCGTCGAAAGTCGTGCCCGTGCTTGCGACCACCGCTCTGACCACCGCTGGCTTGACCGGCGAATGCGCCTCTGCCGTCTCGTCAGGCAGGTTACCTGCAAACATATCGGTCAGATTGTCGGCAAGCTGGTTGATCGTCGGTCCCCTGATGAGTTCTGCAACAGAGACCGGAAAGCCGAACGCCTTTTCTAGGCTGTTCGACAATGTGACTGACATCAGGGAATCGACGCCGAGATCGTTCAGCGGTTCGTCGGGGTCGATCGCTTCGGTGAATCCGAGTTCAGTCGTGATGTGGTGTTGCAACCTGCTCAGGAATCGTTGCCGTGTTTCGCCACGCCCAGCCACCGGAGACGCAGCGGGAGGAGTCGGGGCAAAAAGCGATGATCCGAACGTCTCTGTATTGTTGAGAACCTCCGTCCAGCCATTTGAAACGGAAGCTCCGGCGCGAGATGCAGATTTGTCGATCTCCGCTCCCAGCCGTATCACATCCGGTACAGCAGCGGTGACCTGATCGGGTCCCGTTGCAGGTTCGATCGATTCACCAAACATGCTGTCGACAAGCTGGATAATCGTCGGCCCCTTGATGATGTCCGCGACGGAGACTGGAATGCCGAACTCCCTTTCAAGGCTGTTCGACAAGGCAACCGATCTCAATGAATCGACGCCGAGGTCGTTCAGCCGTTCGTTTGGGTCGAGCACTTCAGTGAAGCCGAGCTCCGCCATAATATGCCTCTGTACCCTGCCAAGAAGCTGCCGGTGTGCTTGGCCAGACACCGCCGTCGAAGATTCAGCGACTTGGTTTCGGGCTGGTATCGGCGATTCGAAAATCGCTGTTTGATCCAAGACCTCCGTCAGAAATGGAGATCTACCGACCTTGCCGGCATAGGCTGGCCAGTCGAAATCCGCTACCGCGATCTGGTCCACGTCGCGGTTCATCAACTTGTCGAACGCTTGCATGCCCACGTCCGGAGAAATGAACCGGGCCCCCAGCGACGACCACATCGCCTCGCCGCGGGCGCCCGAAACGGTCGCCAGCCCGCCGCCGGACCACGCGCACCAGTTGATCGCCGTGGCGTGCTGAAGCTCGGCGCGGCGGTGCGCCGCCAACGAGTCAAGGAAAGCACTGCTGGCGGTGTAATTGCCCTGACCGGCCGAGCCCAGCAGGCTCAACAACGAGGACTGCAGGATAAAGAAGTCGAGGTCCAGCGAACTGGTGTATTTATTCAGAAGGAAGCTTCCGTACACCCTTGGTTCGAACAGCGGCTCAAACCTGTCCCAGTCGAGTTGGGCCAATATTCCATCGTCCAGCACGCCGGCCGCGTGCACGACTCCCTTCAGAGATGGTAACTCGCTCCCGATCGTCGCTATGAGGCGCCTCACCTCGTCATCGCAGCCAATGTCGGCAGCGATGACATGAACGGCTGCGCCGTCGATTTCCGCCGCGGTGAAAATGTTCTGCACGGCTGTCGAACTCGCTGTCCGGCCTGTCAGGACAAGGTATTTTGCACCTTTTCTGATCAACCATTTCGCGATGCTACGGCCCAGCATTCCGAGGCCGCCGGTCACGAGATATGTGGCGTCATCCCTTATTCGCGGCGCCTGCGCTGGCAATTCTGCAAGCGGCTGTTTGACGAGCCTCAGGACATTGCGATCACCGCCGGGAGAGATCGCAACCTGCGTCTCGCCATCGGGGTGAAGCAGCTCCGCCGCCAGATAGCTTATGGCCGTCGCGCGGTCGCCATCCGGCTGCAGATCGATCAATCCTCCCCACAAGCCAGGATATTCGATCGCAATGGTGCGGCCCAGGCCCCAGAGCGGCGCCTGAACCGGATCGACATGCTGGCCTGAACGCTGTGTGGTTTGCGTGCCAGCGGTTACAAACCAAAGGCGCCTGCCGGGGGGGCTCGTCGACCGGGTCTCGTTAAGGGCCCCGAGGATGGCCAACGCCCCACGGCACATCATTTCGCTACCGCGCTTCAATCCAGCCAAGGTCAGAGCTTCCAGTCGTGGTACGTCCAGCCCCCAGAGGTAGACCACGCCATGGCACGGCAGTGTCTCGACGGCTGCGAACCGTTCGAACAACTGGTCAACCCCATGCGGCTGGAGTTCATTCACCGTCCATGTCCGGGGGCCCTGATGGGCGAAGGAATCGTCCCTGTAGACGAGGTGGCAGCTATGCCCTGCATCCCCCAGTCTCGCAGCCAGCGCCTCGCCGACGCCCTTTGCATCGGCGAAGATTACCCAGCTCGCCGGGCTTCGCGCTTCAACATCGACAGGTCCTCGGGGCTTCTTGCGCCAGACCGCGCGATAGAAGAGATCGTCTATGCCGGATCGAGGCAGCTGCAGGTTATCGAGCGGCAGCAGACGTACGGCCAGCCCTTCCAGCACGGCTACCCGCTGCTCCGCGTCGTCGTACACTTGAATGTCGACAACCTGCGTATTGTCTTTCTCGGCGTTGCGCAGCGTGATGTGGACCCACGCTTGGCTGATACCCTCTTGATAGCAGTGATATCTCTCCAGCGAGACGGGCAGGTAGCAGCTCCGGCCGGCGCCGTTGACCTTTCCGGCAGGCGCATTGTCGAGAACAAGGGGATAGGCGTGTAGGCATGCATCCAGAAAGGCGGGATGCATCAGGTATTCCGTCCTCGACAAATCGTTCGAAAGCCGCACTTTGACCAGCGCCTCATGCTGGCCGATATAAGCTTCCTGCACGCCGCGAAAGGCAGGTCCATATTCAAGCCCGAGGCGGGCAAGTTCGCTGTAGAGATTGGCAACGGGTCGTGCCTGCCGGCAACGGGACCTGATTTGCTGCACCGGGAAGCTTGATCTTGGTGGCACCTCTGACTTGCACAGGGTACCGGTCATGTGGGTATGCCAGATTTCCGGATCGTCGATAGCTGCACTCAGCAGTTTGAACCCCAGCCGGTCGGACGTCAGTGGAGTCAGATGTATCCTTGCGACCCGCTCCTCGCCGTTGGCGAACGACATGGCCTGATGATGCATCGCATGATCGAAGCTGATATGCGGCGTTCCGAAGTGCATCCGTCCGACGGCCGTTGCCGCCTCGAGTACAGCCGTGGTCGGCAGAACGACAGTGCCAGCAACGCGATGATCGGAGAAGTAAGGCGCATGCTGCACGCCGTAACGCGCTTCGTAGCGCACCTCCTGGGCCGCCGAGTTGGTGCGGTTGCCGACCAGCGGGTGAAGACGTTCGACACTATTCGCGGATCGTCCAGTATGAATCGGATTGTCCTCTATCCAGTAGCGCTTGCGCTGGAAGGGATAGGTGGGTAGCGGCACGCGCCGCCACGAAGCGCCGGCGTGCACGGCCGCCCAGTCGATCTTGTGGCCTGCGAGATACAATGCGGCCAGCATTCCGGAGATCGCTTCTGTGTCGGACTTCTGACGGTTGAGCGTTGCGATCCATGAGGAAGACCTGTCTTCCGATGATAGGGCAGCTTGGGCCAACGGCAGCAAGACCGGATGTGGCCCGATTTCGAGAAAGGTATGGCACTCGAGCTTGGCAAGGGCGAGCATCCCGTCTCCGAACCTTACGGCTTCCCGGGTGTGCCGACGCCAGTAGGATTTGTCGGGCGCGGCCGACATCAATTCGCCAGTGAGGTTGGATATAAGGGCCACCCTCGGAGGATCGTGCCTGATCTGCCCAGCGATGTTTTCGAGGTCATCGAGAATCGGGTCGATACGCGCCGAATGGAAGCCGTTGGAAATCCGCAATTGCTGATAGTTGATGCCTTGCCGGTCCAGTTCCTCCGTCAGCGGTCTCATGCCATTGCGATCACCGGACACCACCGTGTTCAGCGGTCCGTTCATGGCGGCCACGACGATCCCGGGGGCTAAACTGTCGAGGATGGGGCGCACCACCGATTCGTTCGCCATGATCGAAACCATGGCCCCGCCGCCCGGAAGGGCGTGCATCAGCGCGCCGCGGGCAATGACCAGTCGCATCATATCCTCGAGCGGCACGACGCCGGCTGCATGGGCGGCGGCAAATTCTCCTAGGCTGTGGCCGATGACGGCGTCGGGTACGATCCCCCAGGACTTCAAAAGCTCCGCCAGCGCATATTCGACCGCAAACAGCGCCGGCTGGGTGTAGTCGGTACGGTTGACCAGCGCATTCTCGCCGCCTTCGGCAAAAATCACGTCAAGCAAGCCTTGTTCGAGATGCGGTTGAGCCAGTGAATGACAATGATCCATGGCATTCCGGAAGGCAGGCTGGGTTCGATAAAGCTGCGCGGTCATGCCCGCGTGCTGTGAGCCCTGGCCGGAGAACAGGAACGCAACTCGCGGAGAACTGGCCGGCGTCACGCGCACCGCTCTTTCCCTTGTCATCCCGAGCCAGGCCGCGAGTCGCTCTTTCAGCTCCGGAACAGACCGGACAGGGGCGGCCACGCGAAACGCAAACTGGCTCCTGCTGATATTGGTCGTGTAGCAGACGTCGCCGATCGCCACATCGGGATGCTCGTCCAGCCAGTGCAGCAACTGGGTGACGCGTGCCATCAGCGCATCGGCATTCTTCGCGGAGAGTGTGACCAGACACGGAAGGTCCTGTGGCTGATTGTCGGTGCCGCCGGCCGGCGGTGCCTCCTCGAGGATGGCAAAGACATTCGTGCCTCCGATTCCGAGGCTGTTGAGTCCGGCGCGCCGCGGCGTTGCCGCGACCTGGAAATCCGTCAGCGCGGTATTCACGTAGAAGGGTGACGATGCAAAGTCGATTGCAGGATTCGGCACCTGATAGTTAATGCTTGGCGGAATCTTCTTGTGATGCAGAGCCAGAGCGGCCTTGATGATGCCGGCGATTCCCGCGGCCTGTTCCGGATGGCCGATATTGCCCTTTACAGATCCGACCGCACAGAACTGGCGACGCTGGCTTCCCTGCCGAAATGCCAGCGTAAGGGCTTCAACTTCCAGCGGATCACCGACGATCGTTCCGGTCGAGTGGCATTCGACATAGCCGACGCTGTCAGCGCTGACCCCGGCTGACTCCAGCGCGTCCACCACGGCCTGCGACTGCTGTCCAAGGCTCGGGGCGGTATAGCTGCTCTTGCCCGAACCGTCGTTGTTCGCAGCTGTCCCCTTGATCACCGCAAAGATGTGGTCGCGATCGGCAAGCGCTCGTTCCAGCGGCTTCAGCACCACGGCGCCGACTCCGCTACCAAAAATGGTGCCCTGGCCGATCGAGTCGAAGGGACGGCAATGCCCGTCGAGGGAATGCAGATTACGCTTTTCCGCAAGGTATCCTGCGACCTGCGGGACCCGCACGACCGAGCCGCCAGCCAGCATCATTTCACATTCGCCACAACGGAGATTCTGGCACGCCTGGTGGATCGCCAGTAGTGACGAGGAGCACGCCGACGCTACGGTGAAACTGGGACCGCGGAGATTGAATTTGAACGAGACGCGAGTACTCAGGAAGTCCTTGTCGTTGTTGATATGCGCGATGCTCGCGGTCTGACCAGGCAACTCCGAATGGTGCAGTTTTGCCAACAGATAGCTCGTCACCACGCCACCTGCGGTTGACAGAACGCCGATCCTTCCCGGACAATCGGCAGGATCATAACCCGCGTTCTCGAACGCTTCCCAGGACACTTCCAGGAACAGGCGCTGCTGTGGGTCCATCAGCGCGGCGTCCTTGGGAGAATAGCCGAAAAAGGCAGCGTCGAACGTCTCGACGTCACGCAGGATTGGTGCGGCCTTCACGTAGCCGGGATTGGAAATCAACGCCGGATCGGCGCCCGCGGCCAGCAACTGCTGATCGGAAAAAAAAGTGATGGATTCGACGCCATCACACAGATTCTGCCAGTACTCCTCGATTGAAGCCGCTCCGGGAAATCGACACGACATCCCGATAATCGCTATGTCGACACTGGACCGCTTTATACGCATCGTGCCATGGCCTCAGGGCATCGAGGTAAGACGATCTGGTCCGCAAGGTCGTCGCTAGGCCCTTTTTTGCGTTAGGTAGGCCCTGAGCGCTCAGACTCTCCTGGGTATTCAGGAGGGTTTGCGTGTTCAGCAGGTTTTTTCTCGTTTCTTATGTCATTGAGCCGCTTGATCACGCGGGGAAGAATGATTTCTTGAACTTCGACCAGGGAAATCATCCGCGCGACGGACAACTCCAGCACATTCGTGATTTCAGCCTGCAGCTTTTTTTCGAAGCTGTGATCGCCCGACTGGCCCCTCAACCTTCTGGTCGGATCCAGTACCATTCCAAGGGCTTGGACTTGAAACGACGCAAAATTGCTTATCGCCCTGATGTAGGCGTCCTTGTCTCTTTCCACGCCTGATTTAAGGGTGGGCAATAACGACCAATGGAAAGATAACAATGGCAGCGTCAACGCAATGAGTTGTTTCGAGATACCGTCTTCGGCCTTTTCAGTGTGCCCCGCCTTGCTGTCTGCATCGTGCGGCACTGGGACCTCCTATGCGAGCAAATTGCTCCCTAGCCCTGGTCCTGTTCGATGAGGTGCCGTGGCTCGCATCAGTGCACCACATCCCCCCAAGATCCTAGCCGCGATCTGGGGGCGAGTAAACTGCAATCTACACCGCACTTTCTTGCGTGCGGCGGTCAAAACGCTGATCAGAGGGCCCGGACTCATGCGCATGATAGAAGCTGCCCTTAGAGATGATGGGTATTTTTGCGTGAGCGGGGCGCGCGGGGCGCCCGTACCGCAAAGCATGCGATCTGCCCGGCGTCGGCCACCCGGCTGCAGCACAGCAACGGAGCGCACCGGCAGGACAAGGCTAGGATAGCGGTAGGACACATTGCGATCGGAAATACTTCTGCAGATCTGGGCGGATGCGCGGGTCGATTTGAAGCATACGCGGAGTTGTCAGCGCCGGCTACCGAGCGAACTTACTAGCAAGCTATCGAGCTGACAGGCGAACACGCTGGCGTCTGCGCCGCTCACATTCGTGGGCAGCGTGAAAGCCTGCAAAAACAGGGTACGGGAAGAAATTGGCGCAAAGTCCCTCCCTCTCCGCCATCGACTTTTGACAGCGCAGAAGTCCATCTGAATTAAGCTTTCCTGAACCGCAGGAAATTGCAGTGTAGCAGACGACGGGGCCCCTTCGGAAGGCTGAAATCCGCCGCGCTAGATGCCCTCGCAAGCGTCCTCAAACATTGATGGTGTCCGCCGCAGCGCCGCGTGCCCGTCGCGTTCGAAAGCTCGCGCCAGGGCACGCGATTGACCTGAAAGGCAACGAGCCCCGGAACGGGGCTCATCAAACTTTCGGAGGCCGCTTCGCCGTCAGAAGATCGGCTTGGCAACGGCCGCCGCGTCGAACAAGAAGCTGCAGGCCGAAAGCGCTACGCGTCGTTTCATGGTTGCTGGTCGATCATGGGGCTGAGAAAGTCAGATTTCCCTTCTGGGTGGGTGCCTATCGGGGCGAGGAACCCGAAACCGATCCGCAATCGTCGAATGGTTGAGACGAACGAGTGCGGTGCAGGTGACGAGGGATCACGGTGTAAGCTAGCCAAGTCATCCCCCCTGGATTAACGAGCGCGGGGCACCGCAACTCTAGAAGCCAGCCGTTAGAGCCTCTACGCCCGCCGCTCGGGCAGGGCACGCCCGGCAGAACCGGTGCGCGTTGCAGGTGCATGGGCCGTTCAAGCGCGACAGTCCGGGCGACAACGAATGTTGGCTCACAAATAGATGTTACGGGGGCGCTTCGACGCGATGTTCACACTTGCGATCGCGATCGTTTCACTCGCTCGCGGCTCACGACATCCGCTGCAAGGTCCATTAGTTGTGGAAGAAAGAGCCGCTCGTCCATTATCGCAACGTTTTCTGCGATGGCCGGCTGAAAGTCCATATGCGCCACGACATCGCGTTCAACATCAATGCCGGGCGCGATTTCGATCAGTTGAAGGCCATCGCCCGAGGCTTGGAACACGGCGCGCTCCGTCACGAACAGTGCGGTACGACCTTCCTTTACGGCGAACGCGGCATTGTAGCAGATCTGCTCGACCGATTTGATGAACTTGCGATGCCGGCCTTCGCGGACAATGCGGAGCTTGCCGTCCTCGAAACGAACCTCGAGCCCGCCGGCAGTGAAAGTACCGCTGAAAACGACCTTGCGGGCGTTCTGGCTAATATTGATGAAGCCGCCGACGCCGACAATCTTGTCGCCAAAACGAGAGATGTTGACGTTGCCCGCGGGATCGACTTCCGCGAATGACAGGAAGGCGATATCGAGCCCCCCGCCGTCGTAGAAGTCGAACTGGTAGGGCGCGTCGATCACGGCATCGTAGTTCTGCGCGGTGCCGGAATCCGGCCCGGTCAACGGCGCGCCACCGATGAAACCTTGCTCGTTGGTCAGGACGATGTCGTCCAGAATGCCTTCTTCCGAGGCAACCGCCGAGATGCCCGTGGAAATGCCGGCGCCGAGATTGCAAACCGCACCCGGCAGGATCTCCATCGCCGCGCGGCGGGCGACGATCTTGCGCTCGGAGAAGGGCAGCTTTTTCAAATGTTCGAGCGGAATGCGTAGCTCGCCCGCATAAGCCGGATTGTAGTCGGTTGCGTAGGTCTGGCGCTGGTCGGGATCGACCACGATGTGGTCGACGAGAATGCCTGGGATCTTCACGCTCTTCGGCGGAAGCGTACCGCGCCTGGCGAGGCGTTTCACCTGCACGATCACGGTGCCGCCTTGCTGGCGGCAGGCCTGAGCCGTGGAGATCATCTCGCCGAACAGCGCTTCATCTTCCATCGTGACGTTGCCGTCCTCGTCCGCCGTGGTGCCGCGGAGCAGCACGACGTTGAGCGGGAGCGGCTTGTAGCGCAGCCACTCCTCGCCATCGATGATCATGAGCTGGACGAGATCGTCCCTGGCGGTCTCGCTTTGTCGGCCGCCGCGCTGGCGCGGATCGACGAAGGTGTGCAGGCCAACCTTGGTGATCAGACCTGGGCGGCGTCCGGCCATCTCGCGGGTGAGCTGCGACAGCACGCCCTGGGGGAGGGTGTAGGATTCGATCTTGTTGTCACGCGCGAGAGGGATCAGGGAGGGAGAGTCGATCAACGCGCTGGTGACGCTGCGCTTGAGCATGCCCTCATGGCGGAAGCGATCGACGCCCTGTGCGACACGGTCGCCGAGGCCGACGACGTGAATGAGACAGAGGTCGCGCGGCTGCCCCTCTTCGAGGAAGCGCTTTTCGATGGCGACGATGATGGACTCAGGGATGCAGTGGCCGCCGCCGGACCCGCTGATCATCACGCTGTCTCCACGCCGGATCAGCTTTGCCGCGTCCGATGCCGAAATAATCTTCACGGTAGCTCCCCAGAATAGCTCATTGACGTCTTTTTTGTAACCGGTTACATAAGTCGGACAATTGGGCGTGTCAAGCTGCGCATCCGTGCCAGTTTCCGTGATCTGGCGCATGTCGCGGGCGTTACAAACGAGGTCGTCGCGATGGCTCTTCTCGGCAAAGGCGTTTTGGCCATCTGGAACGGCATCAAGCCGGAGGCCGAAGGCGATTTCGTCGCCTGGCATGTCCGCGAGCACATTCCGGAGCGCGTGGGACTTCCGGGCTTCCTGCGCGGCCGGCGTTATGTCGCGCTCGACGGTCACCCCAAATACTTCAACTTCTACGAGACCGCGAGCGCGGCCGATCTGTCGTCCGCCGCCTATCAGGCGCGGCTGAATGCACCGACGGACTGGACCCGCCAGGTGGTCGCGCACTTCCTCGATACCTCGCGCACTATCTGCGATGTGGCCTGGAGCACCGGTCTCGGCGAGGGAGGCTTCATCGAGGCCATCAGTTTTGAAACAGCGCTCGCGCCGGACGCCCTGGCGTCCAATCTGAGGGCACAGTTGAATGCTGCACGCGCGGCCGCCCCCGGCATTGTCGGCGTCCACCTCCTGCAAGGGCAGACCCAGGCCGGGCAGAGTCAGACCGCCGAGAGGGCGCTCCGCGGTGGCCCCGACAAGGTCGCGGCGTGGATCCTGCTGATCGAGGGCAGCGAACCCGAATCCTTGCGGAAACTTCGCGCGGAAGCCGGCAGCAATTCCGAACTGGAGCGCCATGGGGCCGCGCGCGCGATCAGTCGCGGCCTGTACGCACTGCAATTCGCCCTCACCAAGACCGAGATCGCGAACTCGCAATAGGTCGGAGGAAGCCGGGCTACTGCGCAGGCAGCGGCGAACATGTTACGTTGAAAGTACCGGAGCGAAGTTCGATTTCGTATCCGGCCAGGAGAGAAAATGCCGTCACTCGAAGAGCCCCAGCAAATCCTTCAGCAGGAGGCAACGCCGCCAAGAAACAGCGTTGGCCTCCGAGATGTCGCGCGCGCAGCTGGCGTCTCGACAGCGACGGTCTCTCGCGTGATCAACAATCCCGCGGCCGTGTCGCCAAAGCTTCGCGCCCGCGTCGAATCCGTCGTCAAGCACCTCGGCTGGGTTCCGGACGGGGCGGCGCGGGCGTTGACGACCCGGAAATCGAACGCCATTGGCGCGGTGTTTCCGACGCTCTCCCACGGCGATTTCGCGCGGGCGACCAATGCGATCCAGGAAGAGCTGCTGGTGAGCGGCTATACCCTGCTGCTGGCTTGCTCGAATTACGATGCGGCCCAGGAATATGCGCAGGTGCGAAAATTCGTCGAGCAAGGCATCGACGGCATCATCTTGATCGGCAAGGCGCATCATCCCGAGCTGGAACACTTTCTCAATCAGCGCGGCGTGCCCTTTGTCTACGCTTTCGTCTACGACCCCGAAACGCACGGAACCTGCGTTGGTCCCGACAATCGCAAGGCACTCTTCCGGCTGACGAACTATCTGATCGATCATGGCCATAGCCGATTCGGGCTGATTGCGCAGTCGACGCAGAACAACGATCGTGCCGCCGCGCGCCTCGAAGGCGTCCGTGATGCGCTGGCCGAGCGCGGTCTTGCCGTTCGCCCGCAGCACTTTGCGATTGGCGAGTGGACGATTGCAGAGGGAAGGGCGCTGTTTCGCCAGATCATGGCCGCGGAACCACGACCGACCGCCGTGATTTGCGGCAACGCATTTTTGGCCGTCGGCGCCCTGCTCGAAAGCCAGGACATGGGCATCAAGGTGCCGGATCAACTGTCGATCGTCGGCTATGACGACATCGAGATCATGAACCATCTCCCGATCCCGATCACGACCATGAGGGTGCAGGGCGAACTGGTCGGCCGCGACGCCGCCCGCTTCATCATCGGTCGTGTCGAGAACCGTCCGATCGAGATCGCGTTTGAGTGCAGCGCGGAGCTCTTGATCCGGAAATCGTCTGGGCCGGCACCGGCATGATGGGACAGGTGACAGCGGAACAAGCTCGGATCGACGGCAACACGAAACTGCTCGCGATCATCGGAGACCCCATCGCGCAGGTACGGTCGCCGGAAATCTACAATCCGCGGATCGTCAAAGCAGGTGTCAATGCGATCCTGCTGCCGATGCAGATCCCCACGGAAGCGTTCGATGACGCCGTGAAGGGTATCATGGCGATCAAGAACTTGCTGGGCTTCGTCGTGACCTATCCGCACAAGGAACGCGTTCTTCCCTATGCCGACAAGGTCGGCCGGGTCGGGCAGGCGGTCGGTGCGATCAATGCGATGCGCCGCGAAGCGGACGGCTCCTGGACGGGGGATATGTTCGACGGTGCCGGCCTGCTCGGTGCGCTGGCCTCCCTGGGCCAGACCGCGGCCGGTCGCCGCATCCTGCTGCTCGGAGCCGGCGGGGCAGGGAGCGCGATCGCTGTGGCTCTGGCAGCGGCTGGTGCCGCCGAGATCGGCGTGTTCGATCTCGACGCAAACCGCGGCAGCGACCTAGCGGAGCGTGTTCAAGAACATTTCCCCGGCTGCCGTGCTCATGCGTCCGGGCCTGAGATCGCCGACTTCGATCTGCTGATCAACGCAACGCCGGTTGGAATGGCGCCCGCCTTCGCACTTGCGCCGTTTCGTGGCGAGCTTCACGCAGGTCTCACCGTGATCGATATCGTCCCGAAGCCGGAAACGACGGCGCTGCTGGCGCTCGCGCGCGAAAAAGGCTGCCCTGCCGCGAATGGCGCGGCGATGATCAGCGGGCAGGCGGATGCGGTGCTGGCGTTCTTTGGGATCGGGGCCGCCTGAGCAGGTCCCAGGCGAAGCGCTTCGCCCGGGATCGTGTTTGTGTGCCTATTGCGCAGGCGTCACGATTTGACGCTGCTCGCCGAGACCGGTCACGCCGAGCGTCATCACGTCGCCGGCTTTCATGAACTTGTTCGGCTTCATGCCGAGGCCAACGCCGGGCGGCGTGCCGGTCGTGACGATGTCGCCCGGCATCAGCCGCATGAATCGGCTGAGATAGGCGACGAGTGTCTTGATCGGGAAGATCATGCGCGTCGTGGTCCCGGTCTGGACGCGGGTACCGTTGAGGTCCAGCCACAGATCCAGCTTCTGCGGATCGGGCACCTCGTCAGGCGTCACGAGCCAGGGCCCACACGGCGCAAAGCCGGGATAGCTCTTGCCCTTGGCCCATTGCCCTTCCCACTCGATTTGATACTCACGCTCCGAGATATCGTTGAGAACCATGTAGCCCGCGACGTAGCTGAGGGCGTTCTCCTCGCTGACATGCCAGCAGGTTTGGCCGATGACGAAGGCGAGCTCGACTTCCCAGTCGAGCTTCTTCGATCCTGGCGGCAGCAACACGGGATCGTTCGCGCCGCACAGCGCGCCGGTGTGCTTGTTGAAGATGATTGGCTGGGTCGGAATCGGCGCGTTCGTCTCTTCGGCATGGTCGGTGTAGTTGAGGCCGATGCAGACGAGATTGGGAACGTGCGCGACCGGAACGCCGCAGCGAACCGAGCCGCTCACCTCGGGCAGGCCGTTCAAATCCGTCGCCTTGAGACGTGACAGCCCGGCCGGAGACAGCGCGGCGACGTCAATATCTTGCACGATCGAGGACAGATCGCGCAGCTTGCCGCTGGCATCAATCGCGCCGGGCTTTTCTTGGCCCGAAGGGCCGAAACGGACGAGTTTCATCGTGTATTCTCCTTGATGATGCGATGATGGGAATTGGCTTGCGCGCTAGCGTCCCGAAAAGACCGGCGCGCGCTTCTGGAAAAATGCCGCGGCACCTTCCTGGAGGTCATCCGAGTCGAAGATATTCTGCTGAGCAACGGTCGAGCGCAACAAGCCGGCATCCAGCGGCTCATCCTGCGATTGCTCGACCAGCTCCTTGGCGAGCCGGTTTGAGATGGGGCCGCGTGCACTGATGGTGCCAGCGACCTTGCGCGCCATTTCGAGCGCCGAGATGTCGGCGACAAAGTTCGCGAGCCCCCAGTCGAGCGCGCGCTCGGTATCGATCTGCTCGCCCGTGAAGAGCATCTGCTTGGCACGGGCGGGGCCGACGAGGCGGCTTACCCGCACGGCCCCGTTGCCGGCCAGGCCACCGAGATGGCATTCCGGGAAGCCAACCGAGACCCCGCGCCTGAGGACGCGCAGATCACAGCACAGCGCAAGCTCGAAACCCCCACCCAGCGCCGGTCCATCGATCGCCGCAATGGTCGGCATGGTGAGCCTCGCCAGATTGCGCAGGACCATGTCCTCGAACAGGATCTTCTGCTCGCTCGCATCATGACGGATCGGCCCGAATTCCCTGATGTCGCTGCCGGCACAGAATGCCCGCGCGTCCCCGCCGTGGAGAATGACGCAGCGAATGTCCGGCTCTCGGGCCAGCTCGCAGACGGCCTGATTGAGTTGACGCAACATCGCGCGCGTCACCAAATTCAGGGGACCGTTGGCGAGCGCGATCTCCGCAACGGCGCCGCGGCGGATGGTTTGCACCAGGGCAGGGGCCGTCGCCATTACTGCACGGCGGTAGCTTGCGGCATGGTGATGCCGTGAAGCACGCCGAGGCGCTCGAAATGGCGATGGATGCGGTCGACATAGGCGCCGAACTCCGGCGCGTCGCCGAGCACGATGGGGCGAGGGCGCGGCAGATCGACCTTGATGTCATCGATCACCTCGCCCGGACTTGGGCTCATCACCAGGATGCGATCGGACAGGCCAACTGCCTCCTCCACGCTGTGTGTGATGAAGACCACGGTCGGCCGCCGGCGGAGCCAAAGTGTCTCGAGATCGGTGCGCACCTGAAGCCTGGTCAACGCGTCGAGCGCGCCAAATGGCTCGTCCATCAGGATCACGGAGGGATCGTGGACGAGCGTGCGGATTAGCGAGACGCGCTGGCGCATGCCGCCGGAGAGCTGGCGCGGATATTTGTTCATGGCATGCTCGAGGCGGAGCTGCGCGAACAGCTCCTTGGCCCGCACCGCAAGCTGTGCGCGATCCATCTTCCGGATATCGGCATGGAGCATGACGTTCTCGAACGCCGTGCGGAAGTCGAGCAGCAGATGGTCCTGGAAGGCGATGCCGACGTCGGTGACGGGCTCCCTGACCGCGCGGCCGGCGACCATGATCTCTCCGGTGGTGTGCTTGAGCAAGCCCGCGACCATCAACATCAGCGTGCTCTTGCCGCAGCCGGACGCCCCGACGACGGAGATGAATTCGCCGGCGGGGATCGTCACGTCGATCGGCTTCAAGGCCTGAAACGGTTTTCCGGTCCCTTCGCCGAACGCCTTCGAGACGTTGCTGATCGTGATCGGGACGCCGGATGGGGTGGCCATGTCGGATTGAGCCGTCATGAGGATGTTCTCTCTAGTTTGACGGAGCTTGAACGGCGCCCGACGCCTTGACAGCCTCGAGCGGGACCTTGGAGACCAGAAGCGCCTTGCGGCCCTTCTGGACGACAACACCGTCCTGCTTGACGACCTCGACATCGAAATTGGCGATGGCCTGCGTCGGACGCGAGCGGCTGTCACGCAGCTCGGCGAGGACGTAATTCACGAAGATGGTGTCGCCGACGAAGATCGGCCCGACAAAGCGCCAATCGCTGATGCCGAGGAACGCGATCGCTGTTTCACGAAGCTCGCCCGTCCGCGCCCACATCAAGCCATGGGCATAGGCAAGGCCGAGCATGCCATGGGCGACCTTTTGGCCGAATTCGCTGGCGCGCGCGTAGACATCACTGGTGTGAAGCTCCGAATGATCGCCGGTCAACCCGGCAAAGCTCATCAGGTCGGCTTCCGTGATGGTGCGGCCAGGGCTTCGAAACCTCATGCCCTCATGGAGGTCTTCGAAGCGATATCCCAGTCTCAGTCTGTCGTTCATGGCCATGCTCGGGTTTTACGGCAGATCACTATTTGCACGCCCGCATTTCACCATCGGCCGGGAGATAAGCGTTGGTGTAGTAGCTCTTGGGATCCTGGCCTTCCGGCAGGAGCTTCACTTCGGAGAGCAGCGCCTGCGTCCGGGTCCAGTGCGCGTCCTCGGCCTTGCCGAGGAACTTGGCGCCGCCGCTGCAGAAGAGGGGCGTGATGGCGGCGAGCTCGGCGGCTGCGAGCTTCTCGTTGAGGTCCGGGAAGACAGCCTTGAGGTCCTTGACCGCCTTGTCGGGATTGTCGAGGGCGAAGCCCCAGCCCCTGAGGCTTGCGCCGATGAATTTCTTCAGGACATCGGGATTGTCCTTGATGAAACTGTCGGAGGCGAAGATCGAGGTGCTGACGGTGGGCACGCCATAGTCGGCGAACCGATAATTATCCAGCGTCGCGCCCTGCTGCTCCAGCTGGATCTGATAGGAGTCCATCGATCCCAGGATGGCGTCGACCTGGCCCTGGAGCAGCGAGGGCACCATGGCCGCCACGGGCATGTTGATCATGGTCATGTCCGCTTCCTTCAGGCCATTCGCCTTCAGGAATAGTGGCATCATTGTCGTCTGCGATGAGCCCGCGGGAACGCCGACCTTCTTTCCCTTCAGATCATTGATCGATTTGACCCCGCTCTTGGTCAGCGCGGAGACTTCGTTGGGATTGGACTGGTAGATCGTTGCGACGACCTTCATCGGCGCACCCTTGGCGATCAACTGGCTCACAGCGACGGCATCCGCATAGGCCAATTGCGAGCGGCCGCTGGCGACCAATTGAGCCGTGTTACCGGAGCCGTTGCCCTGGACGATGGTCACGTCGAGCCCAGCAGCCTTGTAAAATCCTTCGCCCAGCGCCGCCGCAAACCCGGCATTGGCGCCGCCCGCGGTCCAGTTGAGCTGAAACGTCACGGCGGTTTGCGCAGTCGCTGTCGAAGTCCACGAGCCAAGTGCACAGCTGGCGACGATTAGGACGTTGGTCAAAGCGCGGTTCATTGAATGTCCCTCCCACATTATGATTTCTGATTTTAGGTTTTATGCATTTTTCAGCTGCTCTGGTCCCGTTGCCAGGGCGCCATCAGCCACTCGCTGAACTCGACGACATAATTGATGATGATCCCGATGACCGTCAGGACCACGAGCACGGCAAAGGTCAGCTCGAGATCCATCGTGCTGGTGCCTTTCAACAGCACGTAACCAAGGCCCTGGTTGGCGCCGACGAATTCAGCGACGATCGCGGCCGTGGCTGCGATGGTGGCGGAGGCCTTGATGCCGGAAAAGATCACCGGCAATGCCGCGGGGACGCGCAGGAAGCGGAAGGTCTGCCAGGTCGATGCTCCCATCGATCGGGTCAGATAGAGCAGGCGATTGTCGAGGATCTGGAAGCCGCTGATGCTGGCGAGCAGCAACGGAAAGAAGGTCATCAGCACCGTCAGCAGGACCTTGGATTCGATCCCGAAGCCGAGCCAGACGAGGAAGAGGGGGGCGACCGCGATCTTCGGCACCAGTTGCAACAGCATGATCGGCGGATAGAGAATTTGCCTGGCGACGGGCGATAGCGCGATCAGCAGGCCGAGCGGAATGGCCGTCACCAGCGTGAGGCCAAAGCCGAGAACGATCTCGGTCAGCGTCACCAGCGAGTTGCTCCACAGCAAGCCCGCATCGGTGACCAGCCGTTGAAAGACCGGGCCGGGCGCCGGCAGCAGATAGGCCGGGATCTTGAAGACTTTGACCAGCAACGCCCATCCGCCGACGATGGCGACGAATGTCAGCGGCGGCAGCAAATTCCAGCCGATCTTCATCAGGCTGCGCACAAGCGGCATGCGATCGCGTGCGCTATCTGACTCCAGGCTGCTCGGCGTTGATCCGATCAACCCGGATGGCGATGGCGAAACCATCCCGGGCTCCCATGTCCGTTTTTGGCGCAAACCTGAGGCGCGCTTTGTCGCGGCGGCGTCCGAAAAGATCGGATGCAGCGCCTGGCCGGGACGCTATTCCAACTCGCACGGCCCAGCAACAGAAAAATGTATCCGGTTACATTTTGGCGGCTTACAAAGTCGACGGCGGTGGAACTCTTACGATTCCGGTTAATAGGCCGGTTCGATTGTCAGGTCAGGCTCGAGGTTTCCGTCGCCGTACCGTTCGTGAGATCATTTGGCCTGCGACATCCTGTAACCGCTTTCCCATTGCCCAAGATGAGGAGAAGTCCAGATGCGGAGCGTAGCAATCGTCACAGGAGCGGGACGCGGTATTGGCCGCGCGATCGCTGACGAGCTCAGCAAGGCGGACTACGCGGTTGCCCGGGTGAGCATCGAGCCGCAGGAGCAGGGCGCAATCTCAACCGCTGACCGCTACTATCAGTCCGATGTTGCTGACATTGCCCAGCATGAGGCACTTCTGGCAAGGATCGCCAGCGACCTCGGCGAGCCCTGCTGCCTCGTCAACAATGCCGGTGTGACCTCGCTCCAGCGTGGCGACCTTCTGGATCTGAGCCCGGAGAGCTACGACCGGACCCTGGGCATCAATCTCCGGGCCGCGTTCTTCCTCAGCCAGGCTTTCGCCAGGCGGCGACTCAGCACCGCCGACCGGAGTCCGGGATCTATCATCTTCATTGGTTCGGCGAACGCCGAGATCGTCGGTGAGAACCGGGCCGACTATTGCATCAGCAAGGCCGGCGTCGCGATGATGACGAAGCTGTTCGCGTCGCGGCTGGCAGCCCACGAGATCGCTGTCTACGAGATCAGGCCGGGCGTCATTCGAACCGACATGACCGCCGCGGCCAAGGATCGCTACGACGCCCTGATCGTGGCCGGCGGCATTCCGATGGCGCGCTGGGGTGAGCCCGAAGAGATCGGCCGCACCGTGGCGGTCTTGGCGACCGGACAAATCCCGTACGCGACCGGCATCCACATCGACGTCGGAGGTGGATTTCAGCTGCATCGGGTTTAGCGACCGACTTGAGTACAATCCGAGCCGAACATCTCTAGCTTAGGAACTTCGGTCGCGGGCAATCCGCGCGCAGGATGTCGGGAGCGGTCCAAGTGGGAACTCACCGCCGATCGGGAATGTCGAAAACTCCGTAACCCTTTAAAATCACAGCAAATGGGTCCGCCCTCCGAGCGCACCATAAACCCAAAGCGGAGATAGGTCGTCGCGATGGGCTTCATACTGGGCGAGCATCCGCCTCGGGAATTCGGCCAGGAGATCGCGCGGAGCTATTTGCTACCACAGCGCCCGAGACGGGCTCCCTTTATACGTCTGAGCGATAGCGGAGATCGGACTGAAGGCCAAGCTACATGCCCGCTTATCGCGCGATGGGGGACCACCATCCCTTGGTCGGACATCGTCGGCTTTGGACCCTAAGCGGACCCTGGCGAGCAAGAACGAGCTTGACGCAATGCCTGTCCATCGGGCCTATCCCAAACATGAGCAAGATCAAAGCAGTCTGCGTTTATTGCGGTTCCTCGCCCGGCCACGATGTTGCCTACGTTGAGGCAGGCGAACGATTGGGACGCGCTCTTGCTACATCGGGATTAACGCTGATCTACGGCGGCGGTACCCATGGTGTCATGGGCGCGGTAGCTCGCGGCACACTGAATAACGGCGGTAAGGTCGGCGCGATCATTCCGAGATTTCTCACAAACTGGGAAACGACGACTGATGCGCTCAAGATGTTCGAAGACTTGACGATCACAGACACCATGCACGAGCGCAAGCTCAGAATGTTCGAGCGTTCTGACGCCTTCGTGGCACTTCCGGGTGGTATCGGCACCGTCGAAGAAATCGTGGAAATCATGACTTGGGCCCAGCTTGGGCAGCACCGTAAGCCGATAGTTTTGCTGAACATCAAAGGTTTTTGGGCACCTATGATGGCAATGCTGGAGCACATACGCAGCGCAGGTTTCCTTCATAGAGACCACCTGATTCAACCCATTGTCGTTGATCGTGCCGACGACGTAATCCCTGCGATTGTCGCTGCCGCTGCTAATGATCGCGCGTCCGAACACGGCGTTTCGTCGATCATCGACAAGATGTAGGTTTCTGCGTCCTCAGGCATAACGAGGCCGGGTGCCGTTGGCTCTGATGTTGGCCCATCAGCGAAGTGGCGACACCTGGTCGGGCGTAGCGCCGAGCGAATGGCGGACCAACTGATTGGCATCGGCCCAACCCGGCTCTCTCGGACGGCGATACGCATCAAGCGTCAGGCCGTACGATCTCGAACGACAGCATCGCATGGCACAAGCAGTTCGACTTCATCGAGTTCCTTGGCATGATGGGCGCCCCATGCGCGAAGGGAATCCAGCACCGGCCGCAGGCTTTCGCCGAGCGGGGTGAGCAGGTATTCGATCCCCTGACGATGCCCGGCGCTGGACTGCCGGCTTACCATTCCATGTACTTCGAGCGCTCGCAGTTGCTCTAGCAACACCTTCTGCGAGATGCCGACAATGCGCATTTCGAGCTCGCAGGTGCGTTGCGGGCCATCCAGCAGCACATTGAGGATCACCGCCTTCCAGCGTCCCGAAAAGACGCCTAACGCGCGCTCGATTGGCAAGCCCGGTAGTCTCTTGATGATCTTCATCCGACGCTGACCAAAGGGTGTGTGGATCGGAATGACCACCGAAGAATAGCCTTCGGCAGAAATCTGCTCGAAGGATCACCTATGACCGACTTGTTCGAATCTCAACTGCTTGGCGGCACTGTTCCGCTGAGGAACCGCATTGTCATGCCGCCCATGACTCGCACGCGCACGTCTGATGGCGTCCTCCCGACCGATGGTGATCTCCCGAATGCGCTGATGGCGACCTATTACGGCCAGCGGGCCAGTGCTGGCCTGATCATTGCCGAGGCCACCGACGTGGATCAGTCCAGCCATGGTTACGCGAGGACACCCGGAATCCACTCGGAAGCCCAAATGCAGGGCTGGCGTCTGGTGACCGATGAGGTTCACCGTCGTGGCGGCGCGATCTTCCAGCAGTTATGGCACGTCGGCAGGATGGCCCATTCCTCGATGCTGCCGAACGGCCAGGCGCCGGTGGGCGCGACCGAACAACGGGCGGAGGGCTCGTCGGTGTTTGCCCACGGGCCGGACGGCCGGTTGGGTTATATGCCTACGGAGACGCCGAGGCCCCTCAGCACGGATGAGGTGTCGGCCATGGCGGACACGTTCGCCAAAGCCGCCGCCAATGCACGGAAGGTCGGATTCGATGGTGTCGAGCTGCATGCGGCCAACGGCTATCTGTTCGAGCAGTTCATGAACTCGGTGCTCAATACGCGCACCGACCGCTACGGCGGGGGCAGCATGGAAAATCGTACGCGCCTCCTGATGGAAGTCGTCGAAGCCGTGGTGGCTGAGTTTGGTCCAGGGCGCGTTGGCGTTCGCCTGTCTCCGTTCGGCAAGTACGGCTCCATGCCGACGGACCCTCTTGTCGAGGAAACGTTTCTGTACCTTGCCGAGCAACTGGGGCGCCGCGGCGTGGCATACATCCATCTGCTCTACGAGCTGATGCCCGACGGAAACATGGAGACGGCGGAGTTCAAGCCCCGATACCTCGACCACGCTCTGCTTGCCAAGGCTCGGGCAGTGTTTCCCGGCGCCTTCATTTGGTGTGGCGGCTTCAATGACCGCGAGCGCGCCCAGGCTTCGCTCGACACCGGGTTAGTCGACCTGATCGCCTTCGGCAGACCATATATCGCAAACCCGGACCTTGTTGAGCGTCTCAAGCACGGCTGGCCGTTGGCCGTGGCGGACCGATCAACTTACTACACCCGACGCGGCGAGGCGGGTTACACGGACTTCCCTGCATATCGATCGGTAGCTCTGCACGCGGTGGCGGACTGACCGGGACGGAGGGGCGAGCAGCAGGCCAGCGCATCCACAGGCGCGCGCGACGCTGCAAAAGTCCAAATGCGAAATCTAGCCCAATCCCAAGCAAAGGAGCCCCATGTGGGTGCATCAACGAAGCCTGCCGACCCCACCATCGTCAACGGCATCAATCTCGACGATCTCTTTGCGCTAATCGACGACGTCAAGCGCGAACCGGCCAAAGGCAAGACGAATTGGCATGTCATTACGACCTGGCAGGGCCAGACGCGGAGCCGCGCAGAAGTTGAGAGTTATGAGCTCGGCGGAGAGCAGGTGTCACGCCGGTTCTCGATCGACATCGACGAGCCCCGCGAACTCGGCGGATCGAACGATTTCGCCAATCCGCAGGAGTATCTGATTGCGGCGCTCAACGCCTGCATGACCGTCGGATACGTGGCGCAGTGCGCGGTGCGTGGAATCACCCTCGAAAGCTTGTCGATCGAGACCGATGGCGACATCGATCTTCGTGGCTTCCTCGGGGTCGATCCTGCCGTGCCGCCCGGCTACGAGACCCTCCGCTATACCGTCCGGATCAAAGGCCGTGGCACAAAGGAGCAATTCGCTGAGGTCCACGAGGCGGTGATGGCGACCTCGCCAAATTTCTACAATTTATCCCGGGCTGTGGCTCTGGAACCTGTCTTGATCGCCGAGTGATTGCACGATGGCGCGCATCCCCGACGGAGTCCGTCAATTGACGCCCCGACCTAGGCAACGTTGATGTAGGGCATTGAGCCTCACGAACGATTTGATCGGGGGAGTTTTCAACTCACGCGGAAGCGAGCTTGTAGGCAGCACAGATGTTCTATTCGGCGCGCCCATACTCCCTCGGTCCAGCCATTGTGCTGGCAGCTTGCATCTTCCTCATGGACACGCTGTCGTCTCTTCAATTTGCCGTGGCCTCTCTGTACGTGGCTGTCATTTTGATCAGTGCATACGATCTTCAATGCCGTGGCATCATTTTGACCGGGATTTGGTGCGCGTCGTTGACCGCGCTTAGCTATGTGCTTACACACGGATTCACTGTAACTGGCACAGCGCCGTTGAGATCTTTGATAAGCTACGTGTCGATCACGATCACGGTAGTCTTGGTGATCAGGAATCGTTCGGCAAACGAGCGCCTTGCGGAAGTCAAACGGGAGCGCACAAACCTCGCGCGTTTCTTCTCCCCACAAATTGTTGAACAGCTTGTTCAGATCGACGTGCCTCTTTCTGTCGCGCGCCGCCAGAAAGCAGCGGTGCTATTCGCCGACGTCGTGGGATTTACAGCACATGCATCTGGCAAGACGCCTGACGAAGTCATTAAGCTGCTGCGCGATTTGTTAGGCTTGCTCAGCGAGGCCGTCTTTATGTGCGAGGGCTCGATAGATAAGTTCCTCGGGGACGGTCTCATGGCCGTATTCGGCCCGCCGATTGCCAGCAAGCAAGATGCAACAAACGCAGCGCTCTGTGCACTGCAGATCCATGAGCGCCTTGGCCGTTGGAATGAACAACATGCTGACAACCCAGATATGGCCATTCGCGTTGCCGTCGGTATCCACTGCGGCGAGGTTGTACAGGGCGATGTTGGCACCGACAAACGGCTTGAATTCACGGTGGTCGGCGACGCTGTGAACATCGCCAGCCGTGTCGAAGCTTACTGCCGGGTTCTTGATGCAACGGTGCTCGTCACTGGCGATTTTATGCGGTGTCTTCTTGCGGAGGGTAGCTTCGACCTCGCCAAAGCTTTCACGAGTGAAGGCAAGCATCGGCTTCGAGGCTACAAAGAGCCCATTCAACTCTATAGTTTGAAAGCAGGGTGAGCCTTCGTACGTCCGAGCATGGATTGCACGGCTCCGAGATCAATCAAATCCGGTGTGTGATAGTGGGGTGGATGGTTGCTCGAGGACAGGGGCGCCTGTTTGAATACGATCAAGCGCGGCGCTTTCAGACAGCCAGGGTCAGAGGTCGACCGTTCCGAGCGCAGAGTGTCTATTAGGGGCCAGAAGACGCCGCTCGAGCCGATATCCAACGTCTCAACATCGGGGTGGGGAGGCGCGGCCGCTAGCCAGCACCGACAGCAGTGCGGCCACGCCGAACGCCGCCGCCACCCAGCCGAGCCGATCCACTCCGCCATGGGCGATGACCAGCGCGCCAATGGCCGCGCCTGTAGCGGTGCCGAGATAAATGGCCGACGAGTTCAGCGACAGACTGACCGCGGCCAGAGCTGGGCTTAGCGCGACCAGCCGCGCCTGCTGTGCCGTCATCAGGCCCCAGCTGGCCAAGCCCCAGAGCAGAATGGCTGGAAACATAACGAGCATGGCTCGCGCAGGCTCGAGCGCCGCGCCCAGCGAGAGGACAAGATAAGCCAACACGGTAAGGCCACCGCCCACGATCACGGCATGGTCCGCACCCCAGTGGTCCGCCGCGGTGCCACCGAGCCGGGTACCGGCCGCGCTGGCGACTCCGAAGCCGAATAACACCAGAGCCAGGCCCTGAGGTCTGATCCCGGCGACATCTGCGAGGAAGACGCCCAGATACGTATAAAGCGAGAAGGTTGCAGAGACCGTCAGCACGCTGGTCACCAGGATCGCTATCATGTCGGGGCGCTTGGCTAGTGCCAAACGCTCTCCGAGACCCGCAGTGGAAACGGGCGGCTGACTCGGCATTCTCACGAGATCCCAAGCAGCGAGAGTGTCGCCAGCCCTGCGACGCTGAGAAAGGTCGCGCGCCAGCCGAAGCTTTCTCCGACCAGTACTCCGAGCGGCACGCCGGCGATGATTGCCAAGGTCAGCCCGTTGGTGACCGTTGACAAAGCCCGCCCCCGCCGCTCCGGTCCACCCAGTGCGGCTGCATATCCGCTGGCGGCCGGCATGAAGCTGGCGGCAGACAGGGCCAGCAGCAACCGCGCTATCAGCAGCTCGGCGTAGCTCGGTGCCAATGCGGCGAGCAGATTCGCAATGCTGAACCCTGCCATGGCGATGGCGAGCAAGCGCCGCCGTTCCAGTCCGGCGGTCAGCATGGCTATTGTGGGAGCGCCTATGGCGTAAGCGAGGGAGAAGGCGGTGACCAGGTGGCCGATGGCGGGCACGGTGACATCCAGGTCTCGCGCCAAGTGTGGCAGCAGTCCGGCAATCATGAAGCCTTCGGTTCCGATCGCGAAAGCGCCGAGTGTCAACCAGAGCAGTGAGCTTAGCGATCCAGGCACACCGAGCCCTCGTACATTGGAACACGTGTGTTCTACGATTGCCTCGATCCGCCTAAATATCGATGCTGCCGTGCTTTTCCTGACGCCGACGTTTCACCGCGAATTTGTCCGTGGCGAATTCCACGCTCCTGACGTGATGCACCCGCATGCTTTCGGGCATGATGCGTAGACTATAGTCGCGCCAATCAGCATCGCGAGGGGCAACCGGCGCAGCTTTCGCGGTTGCAACGGCGGGGCATATCGGCTCTTGCTCGTTGTTATCAACGTCCCCCTGAGTTGACGGAACTTTCTCAAGCACCTCGTAGTCGTCCACCCAGCCGTCCTCTGCCCAACGGCCCGTGCTCGCGCTGATCTCTGCCCCCTCTGGCACGTTCATAGGCTCAATACGGGCCGCCTCGTGAAAAAGGACGATATTAAAAGCGTCTCCGACCGCCTGTACTGATGGAAAGATGATGCCATCAATAGGCGCCGAGGCCTCTGTCGCAAGAAAATGGGCCATGGCTTCCGTTGCGAGATACTCAGACCCATCGTCATCGGGTATTGCCGGCCGCGTGAGACGTGACCTTAGCGACCTCAGAAAAACGGCGCCCTCCATCCTCCCAGCCAGCCCGCAATCAGCAAGGCCTTCAGTGATGCGGACGTCACCGAGGGCGGTCACGTCGAGCAGTCGAAGAGTTCTGATGATCTCGAATTGAGCCACCGCGATCCGACTACCAACAGGTGGCCGTACCTCGGCTACAGCCACTTTCTGATTGTTTGCACCGTAGAAGGCCAAGATACCGCGCGCATTCATGCGACCGGCCGCCGCTGAGGGCACCAGCGGTGAGCCGAAGTGGATGTCTGGCCTGGTGATGGCGGCTTTTAGCTTGTCGTCAGATTGAAAGACCCGGGCGCGATAAAGGGTAGGGAAATCCGTTCCAGGACCAGCATCGAAGATGAGCGGGTGGCCTTCGCGCGTTTCCAGTTCGCCTATGCAATCGAAGAATGATGCGAGATTTTCCGCTGCTCTCGGGCTGAATAAGCGCGCCTCGGCTTTGAGTAGATTCGCCAAGCTGCGCCATCCCGTACCTAGAGTCATTCGTGTTCTCCTGAGAAGCACCGAGCCTTGGCCGGGCAAAGACGGCCGACGTGATCACGCCCACCGCTTAGAACTGTCGTGCCGCGGGTCTAAGTTGCATCCGCCGTTGGTCATGACGGATAGATGCGCGATGCGCGCTCCCAAAACAGTACCAAGATTGTTGATTCTGGCTGTACCACCGCGCGATGGCACGGCGCCCGCGAGTAGGGCGGATTGCTGGGCCGAAGCGGCAATATGCGTCTTTGAAAGCAGGTGCCGGATGAAGCTTACGCGGTCGCGCATGTTCAACGAGCGGTAACTTGTGGTTCTCACGATCGTGATTGGAGTGATGAACGCCTATAAGCGTATGGCGATTGGCAATCGAAATGCACAGCAAACTCCGGGACCATTTTGAATTCGGCAGAGAATGACCATCTTGTCGCGCCTGTTGGCGCTTGTCGCAGTCGCGTTATTGCCCGCTATCTCGCTTCAGGCGTACAACGAGGTTAACCTTCGACGCGCGCGCCAAGTGGACGTACAGAATCAGGCGCTCGGTCTCGCTAAGCTCGCCGCCGAACAGCAGCAACAGATCGTTCAGGGCATTCGGCAGGTCCTGATTGCGCTGTCCGAACTTCCTGCAATAAAGGCGAGGGATAGCAACGCGTGCAACGCGGCACTGGCGGGGATGAAGTCCCGGTTTCCGGCTTTCCTTACTTTCGTCGCTACCGATCTGAATGGCCAGCCCTTCTGCGATACAAACAGCGATCGCAAGCCGGCGAATGTCTCCGGGCGGGCCTACTTTGCGGATGCGTTGAGTACGGGCGCGTTTACGGTGGGACAATTCTCGATCGGTCTGTCCGTCGATCGGAAACTCATTCAGTTTGCGCTGCCTTTCTACGGAAATGATGGTCAGTCAGGGGGCGTCATCATTGCGCCTCTCGGCCTGGACTGGTTAGCGGACTACATCGCGCGCGCGGGTGTTCCGGCGGGAGGCGCGCTGGCCATCACCGATCGCAACGGCACCTACCTTGCCCGCTATCCGGACAATGACCGATTTGTCGGTAAGAAATTGGTCCGCGCCGGTGATGAGAGGCAGTATGGCGACGGTCTCGCAGCGGACCTGGTCGATGTCGACGGCGTCGAGAGGATCGTGGGTTTCTCGGCTCTCGGGCCCGATTCTGGGGGACTTCGCGTCAGCTTCGGCCTCGACAAGGCGAACGCCTTTGCCGAGATCCAGAGCCGGACCCGACACGACATCTTCCTCATAGCCCTCAGCGCCATGATGGTGCTGGGCCTGACGCTGCTCGGCGCCCGGCAATTCATCCATCGCCCGCTCGGACTATTAGTTGACGCCGCGAACCGATGGCGCCTCGGCGACTATGCTCGCCGTGTGGACATCAGCGGCAGTTCTGAAATCGCGGGCGTAGCCGGCGCCTTCAACACCATGGCCGATGCGCTGGATCGCCGCGAGCAGGAATTGTCCGATGCAAAAGAGAAGGCCGAGGACGCCGCGGCCCGGCTTACGATGCTCTTCGAAAGCACAACCGACAGCGTCGTGATCGTCGACCACGATTGGCGGATCAGCTTCTTCAACCAGAGGGCCTGGTCTCAGATCGCTCAGGGGCGTGATCTGATTGGAATGCACCTGCAGGCGTCGCTTCTGGATGCCCCGGATACCGGAATCGTCGAGCAGCTTCGGGAAGTCATGTCGGACCGCCGTCCGGTTTCGTTCGAAGCGCACTGTCCTCGTCGTGCCGCTTGGTATGCGATCAACGCGTTTCCTTCCGGCGAAGGGATCGCGATCTTCTTTCGAGACGTCACCGAGCAAAAGCATGCCGTGGAGGCGCGCCAGCGCATCGAGGAGCAGCTTCATCAGAGTCAGAAGATGGAGTCCGTCGGACAGCTCACGGGCGGTGTTGCCCATGACTTCAACAACCTGCTTGCCGTCGTTTCGGGAAACCTTGATCTCATCGAGCGGGCGGCAAATGACGGCAGGATCCGGCGCTTTGCCGCGATTGCGCGGCGTGCCGCCGACCGGGGGGCGAAGCTCACCGCACAGCTCCTCGCTTTCTCTCGACGGCAAAAGCTCAACCCTAAACTGATTAATGCCAACGAGCTGATCTCCAACTTCCAGGGGCTCGTCCGTCAGGCGGTCGGCGCAGAATGCGAGGTCAGGCTGAAGATCGACGAGCGATTGTGGCTCTGTCAGGTGGATCCATCCCTGCTGGAGACTGCCCTTCTCAATCTAGCGCTGAACGGTCGCGATGCGATGCCGGGCGGCGGAGTGCTCGAGATCGAGGCGCGGAACGTCGTTCTGGATGGGGAAGCCGTCGCGGGATGTCCGGCCGGATCATATGTGAGGCTGTCCGTCTCGGATACGGGGCATGGGATGTCTCCCGAGGTGCGAGACCGGATTTTCGAGCCCTTCTTCACGACCAAGGAAGTTGGCAAGGGCACTGGCCTCGGTCTCAGCATGGTGTATGGCTTTGTCCGGCAATCCGGTGGCTATATTTCAGTCGAAAGTGCCCCTAACGCCGGCACCACGATCTCACTGTACCTGCCGAGAGCCAATCCGGAGGCTCACGACGAGGTGGAAACCGAACAGACCCGGGCTATGCCGGGAGGCTCCGAGCGAATTCTTTTGGTCGAGGACAATGAAGATCTGTTGGAAGTCGTGTCTGCAATGCTGACGAGCTTTGGCTATCGGATTCGCCTTGCTCACAACGGTACCGAAGCCATCCGAATTCTCGACAGCGATCAGGGGTTCGATCTTCTGTTCAGCGATGTCATCATGCCGAATGGTCCTAATGGCGTCGAGCTTGCTCGCGAAGCAAAGCGGCGGAACAGCAGGATCAAGATATTACTGACGTCGGGCTACGTGGGAGACGTACTCGCGCGTCACGGGGCGGCAGACGAGTTCCCGATCATTCACAAGCCCTTCGGCGTGTCCGAACTCGCTCAACGTCTGCATTCTCTTTTTCAGAAAGAAGATAGTTAGGCAGGCACGAAGCCGGAAGGCATCGCCGTCCATAGCGACAATGCGTATTCGTCTCTAGAGCCAGCCATCTCACGGTTCTTGCGGATCAGGTCGAGGCAGCCGTGCTCGAACGCAAAGTCCCTCACGTAACTTAAGGTGGCGCAGATCTGTACCGGTTGAGCGCATGGTTGCTGCCTCAATTTCGCGAGGGGCACCATGACCGAGAGACTCAAGAGCGTGCTTGCAATGTTTAGTATATAGTGTTTCACTAAACAAATCGAGCTTGGCTGAATCCCTAAGAATCCAGACAGGCGCGAGGAAACGTCCGTTTAGTCGTTCGGCCCGTGAAGGACTGTATCGCTCTGCTCGAAGCATTCGAGCGGGTTGGAGAGTCGCGCCATGTCGATGGCCGGCCCCACTGAGAGGGAAAGCGTTATGAAACAGACAGTGAAGGCGCTTCTTACTACGTTCGGAGTTCTCGCATCCTCGTTCGGTGTCGGAGTGGGGACTACTCCCGCGCATGCGCAGGCCAAGACCATCACGCTGTGCTGGGCCGCGTGGGATCCTGCCAACGCCCTGGTCGAACTGTCGAAGGATTTCACCGCCAAGACCGGCGTCGGCATGAAGTTCGAGTTCGTGCCGTGGACCAACTATGCCGACCGCTTCCTGAACGAGCTCAATTCGCATGGCTCGCTGTGCGATCTCATCATCGGGGATTCGCAATGGATCGGGGGCGCCGCCGAGAACGGTCAGTACGTCAAGCTCAACGATTTCTTCACAAAGGAAGGAATCAGCATGGACGATTACATGCCAGCGACAGTGGTCGGCTATTCCGAGTGGCCGAAGAACAGCCCGAACTATTGGGCGCTGCCCGCCATGGGTGACGCGGTGGGCTGGACCTATCGCAAAGACTGGTTTGCGCGGCCTGAGATCCAGGCGGATTTCAAGGCCAAGTACGGCCGCGATCTCGCCGTGCCGAAGACGCTCGATGAACTGCGCGACATCGCAAAATTCTTCCAGGGCCGCGAGATCGACGGCAAGAAGGTCTATGGCGCTTCGATCTATACCGAGCGGGGCTCGGAAGGCATCACCATGGGCGTGTCGAACTATCTCTATGATTACGGCTTCCAGTATCAGGATCCGAAGAAGCCGTATTCAATGGACGGGTTCGTCAATTCGCCCGGCGCCGTGAAGGGGCTCGAGGCCTACAAGGAGCTCTACAAGTGCTGTACGCCCCCCGGCGCATCCAACTCCTACATGTCCGAAGGGCTTGATGCGTTCAAGTCGGGGCAAGTCGCGCTGCAGATGAACTTCTTCGCCTTCTTCCCGGGCCTCTACAAGGATCCGAACGTCGGTGGGGACAAGATCGGCTTCTTCAGCAATCCCGCCGGCCCCGCGACCCGGGCGACGCAGCTCGGCGGGCAGGGTATCTCGGTCGTTTCTTATTCCAAGAACCAGGCCGAGGCGCTGCAATATATCAAATGGTTCTCCGGTGGAGATGTGCAGAAGAAGTGGTGGGCGCTCGGCGGCTATTCCTGCGCCAAGTCAGTGTTGAACGATCCGGGCTTCCCGAACAGCGCGCCGTTTGCCGGCGAGTTTTTGAAGTCGATGGGAATGGTCGTCGACTTCTGGGCCGAGCCTTCCTATGCCCAACTCCTGCAAGCCGAACAGAAGCGCGTGCATGACTACGTGGTGGCGGACAAGGGCACCGCGCAGGAAGCGCTCGATGGCCTGGTAAAGGACTGGAAGGCGATCTTCAAAGAAGAAGGCAAGAAGTTCTAGGGCAAACGCCTGGAGCGCACGTCGAGCGCGCTCCAGGCTCTCTTCGGTAGAACCCGCAGGCGTCGCATTGTCGACAATCGCGACGCCAGGATTGACCAGGGCCATGAACGATTTGAGTACCTCGTCGCAGATCACCTACCGGGCCGTCCCGATCCGACCAGGCGTGATACGTCGTATCCGCGGCCTTTCGGACCAGGCGCTCGCATGGCTCTTCATCACACCGACGATCGTGCTGCTGCTGGCGATCAACATCTTCCCGCTGGTATGGACGATCTACCTGTCATTTACCAACTACCGCGCCAATCGGCCGAACGCGCCGACGCTATGGCTGGGGACCGATTGGTACCAGTCGATCCTGACCGATCCGGATATCTGGGCGGCAATGCAGGTCACGGCGCATTTCGTGGTTTGGACCGTGCTGATCGAGACTGTGCTCGGATTCGGCCTTGCGTTCCTGATCGACAAGAAATTCCGTGGCCATGGCCTGTGGACCACGATCATTCTGTTGCCGATGATGCTCTCACCAGCGGTTGTCGGCAATTTCTGGACCTTCCTCTATCAGCCGCAGATCGGGCTGTTCAACTACGTGGTCGCCTTCTTCACGGGGCGCGGCGCTTCGTCGTTCCAGATGCTGGGAGACGTGACCCTCAGCCCGTGGGCCATCGTCATCGTCGACGCCTGGATGTGGACGCCCTACGTAATGCTGATTTGCCTGGCGGGGCTGCGGTCGATCCCGGATTACATTTATGAGGCAGCGGAGGTCGACCGGGCGTCGAATTGGCGGCAATTCTGGTCGATCACGCTGCCGATGGCTCTGCCGTTCATCATGCTCGCGGTGCTCTTTCGCGGGATCGAGAATTTCAAGATGTTCGACATGGTCAACCTCCTGACCGGAGGAGGGCCGGGCTCGACCACGGAAGTCGCTTCGATCACATTGAAGCGCGCGGCCTTTGAGAGTTGGCGAACCGGCTATTCCTCGGCCTTTGCGATCATTCTGTTCGTCACAGTGTTTGGCCTTGCTAACATCTACGTCAAGGCGCTGAACCGGGTGAAAAGCCGATGAGCGTCTCAAATGCAGCCCACTCAGTCGTCGAACCGTCGACCGGCACTCGCCGCTTTGCCGGCCTGCTCGTCATACTCTATGCCATCATAACGATGGTTCCGCTGATATGGATCGTGCTCACCTCGTTCAAGTCGCCTGACGATGCGATCTCCTATCCGCCGAAGGTCTTCTTCAAGCCCTCCCTCGAAGGCTATTGTAACGTCTTCACAACGCGCTCGCGCCAGACCCAGGAGTTTATCCAGACGCTGGGGCCGCCGCAGGGGCTTTGTGACAACATCGCGCGCAGCCGCAACATGGTTGTCGCCGGGCCGTCTAACTACGTACCTCGCTTCATCAACTCGCTGATTATCGCCTTTGGCTCGACGGTGCTTGCCGTCGCGCTCGGTACGCTCTCGGCTTATGGTTTTTCGCGCTTCCGCGTGCCTCTCAAGGACGACCTCCTGTTCTTCATTCTGTCGACCAGAATGATGCCGCCAATCGCGGTCGCGATCCCGATCTACCTGATGTACCGGACCGTCGGGCTATCGGATACCCGTCTCGGGATGATCCTGCTCTACACTTCGGTGAACGTCTCGCTCGCTGTCTGGCTACTCAAGGGCTTCATCGATGAAATCCCGCGCGAATACGAAGAAGCGGCAATGATCGATGGCTATACGCGATTCCAGGCATTCGTGAAGGTGGTTCTCCCGCAGGCGACGACCGGGATTGCCGCAACGGCAATCTTCTGCCTGATTTTTGCGTGGAACGAATACGCCTTTGCCGTGCTTCTGACCTCTGGCAACGCTCAGACCGCGCCCCCATTCATTCCGATCATTATCGGCGAAGGCGGCCAGGATTGGCCGGCCGTAGCCGCCGGTACGACGATCTTTCTTGTGCCGATCGTCGTGTTCACGGTGCTGCTTCGCAAGCATCTTCTGCGCGGCATTACCTTTGGGGCCGTCCGCAAATGAACCTTGATGTGAACACGTCAATGCCGCGCGTCAGCCTGACGAGCAGAATGTTGCGGCGCGGTCCGCTAGAGGCCATCGCGACGGCGATCATTGCCGCGGGCGTGGTCATGCTGATGCAGCCGTTTTTTCTGACGCTATATTCCTGGTCTTTCGCGGTCACTCTCTTTGGGACGGTGATGTTCACAATCGTCTCGAAGGTCCGGGAGTAGCGCTCGATGGCACAGATCAGGGTTGAAGCGCTCAACAAATCCTTTGGAGAGTTTCACGCAGTCAAGGGCGCGAGCTTTACGGTGGATGACGGCCAGTTCCTTTGTCTGCTTGGGCCGTCCGGCTGCGGCAAAACGACAACGCTGCGGATGATTGCAGGGCTGGAATTGCCGACATCCGGCACGATCAGGCTCGACGGCGAGGACGTGACGATGAACCGTGCCTCCGCGCGAGATATCGCCTTCGTCTTCCAGCTATTTGCGCTCTATCCGCACATGAATGTCCGGCGCAATATCGGCTTTCCGCTCAAATGCGAGGGGATCGGAGCCGCGGAGTGCGACCGGCGCGTGGTGGAGGCCGCTCGGATCCTGCGTATCTCCCACCTCCTTGATCGGTCGGTTTCGACCCTCACCGGCGGCGACCGTCAGCGCGTCGCGCTTGGGCGGGCGATCGTCCGCAAGCCGAAGTGCTTCCTGATGGACGAGCCGCTCGGAGCGCTCGATACCGAGATGCGCGAGGCGATGATACAGGAATTGCGCGCGCTGCATGACCGGCTTGGTGCGACCACCGTTTACGTCACGCATGATCAACTGGAGGCCATGGCAATGGCGGACCTGATTGCGGTGATGAACAACGGCGTGGTCGAGCAGATTGCGAGTCCGCGCGACATTTATGATCGGCCTGTTTCGCTCTTCGTCGCGGACTTCATCGGTTCTCCAGCGATGAATTTCCTGCCGTTTCGCGGCAGCCTGCGAGCCGGGGCGCAGGCGATCCGGCTCGGGGATCGCGACGTTGCGATACCCACCGCGCGCGAGGCTCTGGTGGAGAGCGACCTTGTCCTGGGTGTCAGACCCGAGCATGTGCGTTTTTCCGATAGCGGCACGGTGCGGGGCGAGATCTATGGGTCGGAATATCTCGGCACGACACAGATCGTGACGGTGACGACGCCTTACGGCGCTCTCAAGGCCCGCTCGCCCGCCAGCATGCCCTTTCGGATCGGGATGAATGTCGGGCTCGATTTTCGGCCCGATACGTTGTCGCTCTTCGACCAGGGGTCGGGACGGGCAATACGCACCGCACTGCACGAGGGAGGCAAGCATGGCTGAAGTCGAGATCGAGGCGGTCTCCAAGGCGTTTGGCAACACGCAAGCCGTCGTCGATCTGTCCCTCACCATTGGAGATGGCGAATTCGTTGCGTTGCTGGGGCCGACCGGCGCCGGCAAGACGACGACGCTGCGTCTCGTTGCCGGATTAGAGGCGCCCGACAGCGGTTCGGTCCGCATCGACGGACGCGATGTGACCAGTGATGCGCCGGCGGATCGCGACGTCGCCTTCGTATTCCAGCAATATTCGTTGTACCCGCATCTGACCGTGTTCGAGAACATGGCCTTTGCGCTACGCGCGCCGACTCGGCGCCTGCAGGAGGCCGAAATTCGCGCAAAGGTCGAACAGGTTGCGCGTCTTCTCCATATCGAGGCCAAGCTCCACAGCAAGGCGACCCAGTTATCGGGCGGGCAGATGCAGCGCGTTGCGATTGGCCGCGCTCTGGTGCGCTCGCCCTCGATCTACCTGATGGACGAGCCGCTTTCCTCGCTCGATGCCAAGCTGCGCGGTGAAATGCGCCTGGAGCTTAAGCGCATCCAGATCGATCTCGGCGCAACGATCCTCTACGTCACCCACGATCAAACCGAGGCTATGACCATGGCATCGCGCATCGGCGTGATGGAGGCCGGGCGACTGATGCAGATCGGCACGCCGCGCGAGATTTACGAGAACCCGGTCAACGCCTATGTCGCTGCCCGGCTCGGCCAGCCGATGATCAACCTGCTGCCGGCCGGTCTATTCGCGGGCGCTCCGTCGAGCGCCAAGACCATCGGCGCGCGTACCGAGCACCTGGCTATCACACGCAATGGCGGAGACGTGTCGGCGACCGTCACGCGGGTCGAGCATCTCGGCGACCAGAGTCATTTGCACCTGGATCTCGGTGGTCAACCCGTCGTGACGTTGGCGGAGTCTGAGATCACGTTGGATGTCGGCGACGTGGTGTCACTACGCCTCAACAAGCCGCTGTTCTTCGACGCGGCCGGCAGGAGGGTCGCAGCATGAGTCTCGATCGGGCCTCTAGGGAAGAGCTGGTGCGAGCGCTTGCGGAAGCGGTGATCCAGCACGCCGATGAGCTGACCGACCTCGATCAGGCGATCGGTGACGGCGATCATGGGTTGAACATGAAGCGCGGTTTCGAAGCCGTGCTCGCGACGTTGCCCGGCCTTGCGGACAAATCACTGCCGGAAATGCTGAAGTCGATCGGAATGACGCTGGTCATGAAGGTCGGCGGGGCCTCTGGGCCATTGGTCGGGACTTTCTTTATGGAGCTGGGTAAGGCGCTTCCGGAGCAGCCGACACGTGCCGAGTTCGTCGCGGCGGCGGATATGGCGATCAACGCCGTGAAGGCACGTGGACGTTCAGAAGCAGGGCAGAAGACCTTGCTCGACGTGCTGGTACCGGTGCAAGCGGTATTGGCCGCGGGTGGCGATGCGCGGGCGATTGCGATGGAGGCAGCGCAGGCGGCCGATCGCACAACGCCGATGCTCGCCATTCGCGGCAGGGCTTCTTTTCTCGGCGAACGTTCGATTGGTCACATGGACCCAGGTTCACGCTCAGTGTCCCTGTTGATCGGCGCTGCAGCCAAAGTATTGGAATTCGAGGGAAGGTTATGAAAAGTCAAGATCGCGGCAATGTCGGAATCGTCATTGTTTCACATTCGCCCAAGATAGCGGAAGGCGCGGCAGATATGGTGCGTCAGATGGTAGGCAATGCGGTGCCGCTCGCCTGGACCGGCGGCGATGTCGATGGAGGGCTCGGCACGAATGTTGCTGGAATCCTGGAGGCGATCGAGGCGGCGTGGTCCGCAGCAGGTGTGGCTGTGCTCGTTGATCTCGGTGGAGCGGAGACAAATTCCGAGATGGCGGTGGAAATGTTGGCTGAAGATCGAAGGGCGCGCGTCGTCGTCTGCAATGCTCCGGTGGTCGAAGGAGCGGTGATTGCAGCGACGGAATCCTCGGGTGGCTCATCGCTCGCAGCCGTCAAGCGTAGCGCGGAGGAATTCTATGCATGAAGCCCACGCCAGCCGGGCAGGTGAGACGTCGGTGCCGCTGACCGCCTCGGCGGTTCTCGTCAACAAGGTCGGACTTCATGCGCGGCCGTCGGTCAAGCTCACGCAGTGTGCGAAGAGGTTTGCCGCAAAGATCGAACTCGCCCTCTCTGGAGACGGGCCTTGGACGGATGCCAAGAGTCCGGTGAAGGTGATGCGTGTGAAAGCCCCGCGGGGGGCGACGCTGCATTTCCGGGTCACCGGACCGGACGGAGAGGTGGCGCTTGCTGCCATGCTTGCGCTTGTGCATGACGGTTTTGGCGAGGCTTAACGGCAGTGGCAGAGATCCAACTTATCGGCCGTGCCGCATCGCCGGGCCTCGCGTTCGGGCCGGTCGCCGTGCTGACTTCGGCCGTGGCCGGGCGAATGGCGAGCGAAGATCCGGAGCAGGAGGCTGCAGCTCTGCGGGCGGCGATCGGGGGGGCGAGGGCGCAACTCGCCGAGCAGATCAAGATGATTCAGAGTGAGGCGGCAGACATTCTGGAGTTCCAGGCCGCCATGTTGGAAGACGATGCACTAACAGATACGGCATATGAACTTATCGCGATCGGGATCGCTGCCGACCATGCCTGGCGCCGGGCACTCGACCTGGAGATCGCCGGCTATCGCGCGGCTGAGGATGAATATTTCCGTGCCCGGGCCGTTGATATCGTTGATATCCGCGATCGCGTGCTTGCGCATCTGGGCGGCGTGGACGTTGTCGCCGGAGTCGCGGGCGGTTCGATTGTTGCGGCTGAAGATATCACGCCTTCGACCTTTCTTGCGACTGACTGGTCGCAAGGCGGCGCGATCGCGCTGGCCAGCGGCTCACCTTCCTCGCATGTCGCCATGTTGGCGCGTGCGCGCGGGGCGCCGATGGTCGTTGGATTAGGTCCGTTGTCGTGGCACGGACAACCACCAGTCCTGGCGCTGGTAGACGGCGACGCCGGAAGGGTCATCTTCGATCCGGAGCCGGAGACCATCCGTCTCTTTGAGCTGCGTATGGCGGCTGCGAAGGCCGAGCTGGCTGTCGCCGAGGCGACCAGCCTTGCGCCTGCCTTCGTCGCCAATGGTCGGCGGATAACGATTCTGCTCAATGTCGCCGGGCCTGAAGACCTTGCAAACCTTGATCCAGCAGTTTGCGACGGCATCGGCCTTGTACGCACGGAATTCCTGTTCGAGGCGGCCCACGGCCTGCCGGACGAGGAAACGCAATACAGGGTCTATCGAGACATTCTCGTCTGGGCCCAAGATAAGCCGGTGACGATCCGGACCCTGGATGCAGGCGGCGACAAGCAGGTTCCCGGTTTGACGGTCGAAGGTGAGAGCAATCCGTTTCTCGGCCTCCGCGGTATCCGCCTCTCGCTCGCGCGGCCGGAGGTGTTTCGCATGCAGCTCCGCGCGCTCTGCCGTGCGGCTGTCCATGGCACGCTGAAAGTGATGCTGCCCATGGTTGCGGTGCCGTCGGAATTGGACCGCGCGAACGAAATACTTGACGCGGAGTTCACAGCCCTCCAAGCGAAAGGAGTTGCCTGCGCTCGCCCGCCGCTCGGCATTATGGTCGAGGTTCCAGCGGCGGCGCTCCGTGCAGCGGATTTTGGCGCTGCATTCTATTCCATCGGTTCGAACGATCTAACCCAGTACACCATGGCGGCGGCGCGCGACATCGGCGCAGTCGCTGACCTCAATGATACCAGCAATCCGGCTGTGCTGGCACTGATAGCCGCGACCGTCGAGGCCGGGCTGAAGCGTGGCGTCGAGGTTTCGCTCTGTGGCGACGCCGCGGCCAACACTCATCTGACGGCGGCGCTGCTCGCGACCGGATTGACAACTCTCTCTGTGTCGCCGATTGCCGTCGCACGGCTCAAGGCCGCAATCGCAAAGGTGAGTTCATGAAGGACGATGTCGGCAAGGACACGCCCGGTGACAAGAATGTCGCAGAATACAAAATAATCCTGCGAAAGGTACTCGACAATCGACCCTCGGGGACGCGCCTGAAGCTTGCGGCGGCGCTGGGCAAGAATCGTTCTTTCGTGAGTCAAATCACGAATCCGGCTTATCTGGTGCCGATCCCGGCGAAGCATGTCGCGGTCATCTTCGACGTCTGCCATCTGTCCAGCGCCGAGCGTGCGGCATTTCTCGATGCGTATGGCCGCGCGCACCCCGGAAGACTGCGCGCACCCCACCGCGAAGCGCGCACGCGTGTCATTACGGTGACCGTTCCTGAACTCGGTGACGACAAGAAGAATCGTGCGCTCGAGCAGCTCATCGTGGATTTGGCCGCGCAGCTCGCGCGCTTTGCGGAAAGCGTCGGTTAGCCATTGAATCGAACTTAGACCGGACTGGGAGAACGCTCATGAAAAAGCTGATCAACAGCGCCGATACCGTACTCGAAGAAAGTCTTGACGGCCTCGCCGCAGCGCACGCGGATATCCTGCTGCTCGGCGCCGAGCGCAAATTTGTGCGCCGTCGCACGTTGAAACCGGGCAAGGTCGCGCTGATTTCGGGAGGCGGCTCGGGACATGAGCCGCTGCATGCGGGCTTTGTCGGCCTGGGCATGCTCGACGCGGCTTGTCCTGGCCAGGTCTTCACCTCGCCGACGCCAGATCAGATGATCGAGGCTGCAGAGGCCGTCGACACCGGCGCAGGTGTGCTGTTCATCGTCAAGAACTACGAAGGCGATGTGATGAATTTCACCATGGCAGCCGAGATGGCCGGCCGAGAGGTTGCGAGTGTGGTGACAAACGATGACGTGGCAGTCGAGAAGTCGACTTACACGACTGGTCGTCGTGGCGTCGCGGGAACGTTGATCGTGGAAAAAATGGTCGGCGCCGCCGCCGAGACCGGAATGCCGCTTGCCGCGCTCAAGGCGCTCGGCGATGAAGTCAACCGGCGTACGCGCTCGATGGGCGTCGCGCTATTGCCATGTACTGTGCCGGCCGCCGGGCGGCCAAATTTCACGTTGGCCGACGATGAAATGGAAATGGGCGTCGGCATTCATGGCGAGCCTGGCCGGCGCAGGGTACCGTTGGCTTCCGCCGATGCGATCGCCGCCGAGGTGCTCGACGCGATCCTGAAGGATCTTGCGCCGAGCAAGGGCAGTGAGGTGCTGCTTCTCATTAACGGATTTGGTGCGACGCCCCTGATCGAACTCTATTTGATGGTCAATGCCGCAAAGCGGATTCTGGATCGCGCGGGGATCACGGTGACGCGCTTCCTGACCGGTTCCTACGTCACATCCCTCGACATGGCCGGTGTCTCGATCACCGTATCTGTGCTCGATAGCAAGGCGACGACATTATGGGATGCCCCGGTGCAGACCGCAGCTCTGCGTTGGGGCGTCTGATTTCGCTTCACCGCGCCGTCCTATCCGGAACACATCGCCGTGATCGACGCCCGCCGAACGATCGATCAGTTCCGCTGCGATCGAGCCAAAAAAGGGCGCTGCCGACAATGCCCGGTGATCTTGCGCTATGAGACGAGCTAGCGACATCGAACGACATGCCCGGGCTGTCGGAACAAGTTAATTCGGTGTACGATGGTGTCGCGAAGGAGAATTCGCCCACGCATGGGATGAATGAGCCACGCCATGGAAGAGAAGTCTCCTCAAATAAGATTGGCGCAGCCGAGGGGGACCGTCCTGACGAATATGGCCGTCGCAGCGTTGACAATTGCTGCGCTCTATTTCGGCCGCGAAATTTTTGTTCCCTTCGCGTTAGCGGTTCTCCTGAGCTTCGTTTTGGCGCCCTTCGTGATGCGCTTACGTTCCTGGCGAATTCCGCGCACGGTTTCTGTGCTGGTGGTCGTCTTCATCGGATTCTCGATCATATTTAGTCTGGGCGGTCTTATGGTTTCGCAGGCGACCCGGCTTGCCGCCAAGCTGCCTGGCTATCAACAAACATTGAGTGACAAAATCGAAAGTCTGCGCGGTTTGATGGGCGACGGCTCTGGAACATTGGAGCAGGCGTCGACGGTTCTGAAGGAATTGAAGACAGAGTTGCAGAATCGAGATGGGGCCGGGCGACCTGCTGGCGGCGAACTCACCAAGCAGCCCTCAGACAAGCCGATACCCATACCCGTTGAGGTAAGGCAACCGGATCCCGGTGCTCTGTCGACGTTTGGCGCAATCATCCAGCCACTGATCTCACCTTTAACGACGACAGGGATCGTCGTGATCTTTGTTGTCTTTGTCCTGCTGCAACGGGAAGATTTGAGGAATCGGCTTGTCCGACTGGCTGGATCAGCCGATATTCAACGCACAACTGCGGCCCTGGACGACGCCGGCAAGCGTCTGAGCAAGCTCTTTCTTACCCAGATCGCGTTCAATGGCGTGTTCGGTCTTGCAATAGGCATAGGTCTCGAATTCATCGGTGTCCCTTCGGCTCCGCTATGGGGGCTGGTCGCGATGATCATGCGATTTGTACCGTATATCGGTGCACTGATATCTTCGGTTTTCCCTCTCATTCTCGCGGCGGCGGTGGGCCCGGGCTGGCAGATGCTGATACTTACGGCGGTCCTGTTCGTCGTGCTTGAGCTGCTTGCCGGACAAGTCCTCGAACCCTTGATTTTTGGGCATAGCTCGGGTCTTTCTCCGATTGCAATTATCCTGTCCGCGTCATTCTGGACGTGGCTTTGGGGGCCGGTCGGACTGGTGTTGGCCACGCCCCTGACAATTTGTCTCGTCGTCCTTGGGCGGCATGTCGATCGCCTCAAATTTCTTGACGTTATGCTTGGCGACCGACCACCGCTGACTCCGCCGCAACTGGCTTATCAACGAATGCTGGCGGGAGATCCCATTGAAGCGGTGGAACAGGCGCATGAATACCTGAATGACTCGTCGCTTGAGAATTATTACGACGACATCCTCTTGAAAGGCCTGAGACTCGCGGAGGCCGACCGTCAATTGGGTCACCTCGATCAGGACCGATTAAATCGGGTAGTCTCAACGGTGGAAGAATTGGTCGCTGAACTGGGGGCACGCCATGACGTGGAAGCAACAGGACCCAGTTCCCCGGACCTAAGCTCGAGCCCGGGAGCTGCCATTACATTCGAGCGAGCAGGCTCCGAGCACGCTTTGATTCCGGAGCCGCCGACCTCGTCTATTTCGGTCGTTTGCATCCCTGGTGCCGGGCGACTCGATGAGGCGACGGCGCTCGTGCTGGCGCAGCTTCTGCGGTACCGCGGGATTCAGGCAATTGCGGAAAAGGCTGATGCTTCATCAATGTCGAAATTGCTTTCGCTCGAATTGGCGAACACCGCGCTTGTATGCGTCTGCTATCTGAGTCAGCCGTCCACCGCCAAGATTCAGCACGTCGTTCGAGGGCTCAGTAAAAGGATTGGCGCAACCCGTATCCTCTTCGCTTTGCTGGGAACGGGAGCCGCAGAAACGGTGGGAAACGCTTCCAACGCGTTGGTGGCAAGCGGGTCATTCGGTGCAACCTTGGAAGCAGTCGTTCACGTGACCTCCGCGCAAACTGATGCGTCGGATCAGGCGAAGGCAGCTGCTCCGGCGTAAAAACGAATTCTTTGCTCCTTTGGATTGCCGGGGTCGCAGAGCGACCATCCGCATCGGTCACCTGGTCCTGGGGAGAGCAAAAGGATGGGCGGGGACCGCGCGACGGTGACCCTTGCGAATTATTTGCCATGCGAAACGCGTGTGGAATGTCCGCTCACGCCTCACAAGCCAAACATTCAGTTTGCACGGCCGCCATGACCCTTTGACCTAGGTCAATACTCTCAACGTGGGTTTACCTTGGAAGTAGCAACTATCGGAGCGACTGCACTCTTCGCCTGCATCTTGTGCGTAACGCCGATATCGCTCGTATGTCGCGCAAGGGAAACGTGTCGTTGTCGGTGGCAGGCAGCCTGAGCTAATCACGCAAGGAGGAGCTGTACATGGGTATCCTTGACGAGTTAATGGGCGGTGGGCAACGCCAGAAAGAGTATCGGGATTTCGTTGGTCGATACGAACAAGGAAATCCGTCGGAGGGTTATTCCGATCAAGAGGTTCTCAAACGGTATGGTGATGTGTCACACGCCGTGCCGTCTGACCAGTACGCGCAGGCAGCGATAGAAGCGTTGGGCAAGCTTTCGCCCGAGGAACGGGCGGCGTTCGTGAAGATGCTGCAGGAGCGAGCCGCCGCGCGCGGCGTGGCTCTTCCGGGACAAGTGGCCCCCGAACCGAAGGAATTGGGCGAGGTGCTCACCGATCTGCATGGGAAGCCCGGTCAGCTCCGGGATATCCTCGTCAGTGGCGATGCCCAGCCTCAAGAGCAAGCCCAACCGTCGAACCCGATCATCGACATACTTGCGTCCCCGCAGGCCAAGGCCGTGCTTGCGGGCATCGCGGCCATGGTGGTCAAGCGGGTCATGCAGGGTTCATCCCGAACCGCGTAGCTTGGCCAGCGGCAAGTTCGGGCATGGTCCGCTATGCCGCCGAAACGGAAGGGCGTGAAGCGAGCCGGATCAATCTCGACCACCGCCTCGCTCAGATCAGTGCGCCGCACATCGCATGAATCTCTAAAGCGAATTTCAGCATACAAAAATGGCAAAGCGGAAATTGCAGATATGCTGAAGTCGCGCGGTCCCGGCACTTTCCCCTGGCCCCCGAGGGACCCGGAACGCAGTAGGGGCGTCGCTGGTGCGCGTCTGACTGCTGTGCGTTACCGCCCGTGCCGGGTGTGCCCGCCGCCTCCCGTTGTGCCCGGAGCGCCGTCATGCGCTATCCGTAGCGGCTTGCCTGTCCCGCGCGACCGGGCGCATCCTCTCTCGCATGGGCGGCAATCGTTCGAGTAGAGGAGCAGAACAGATGAGCGACCTTGTCGTAATTGCATTTCCAACCGAGGCGAAGGCGGAGGAAGTTCGTCAAAAATTGCTGGCCATGCAGAAGGAGTATTTGATCGAACTCGGCGATGCCGTGATCGCCGTGAAAGACAGCAACGGACACATCAAACTAAATCAACTGATCAACACCACGGCTGCTGGTGCGGCTACCGGCGCCTTTTGGGGCACGCTGATTGGCCTGATCTTTTTGATGCCGCTTGCTGGTGCTGCCCTTGGCGTCGCATCCGGCACACTCAGCGGATATTTAACGGATGTCGGCATCAACGACAAATGGATGAAAGAGACCGCCGCCGCCGTTCAACCCGGAACCGCAGCGCTCTTCGTACTGGTGCGCAAAGTCACGGCAGACAAGGTTCTTGAGAAGCTAAAAGGCGAAGGCGGCACGGTGCTAAAGACTTCTCTCGATCACACCAAGGAAGCCGCCTTGCAAGCAGCGCTGGCGGCGGTCAAAGAGGCGGTACCGGCGGCTTCGCCTCCTGATTTGCCGGGCGCTTGAAACGATGGCGACCGCCTGCCGACGACCGCTCTCGGCATTACCGCAGCCCTCTCTAGCGCAGTGACGCCGCGCCGGGTGCGGTCATCGGTGCGGTTCCGGGTCCTTTCAGGGCCGGAGGCAAGTGCCGGGACGGCGCGGCCACGCCGTATGAATATATTTGCAATTCATCATACCGCGCTAGATTTAGTGCGATCCGTTCACGTGCCTGAGCCCGAGGCACAGCGTTGACCTAGATCAAACCATTGATGGCGGTGACGTTCTTCTGAACGGAGAGGGCCGCCGGGTGAGTGTGCGGCTGGGCTTGTTCTTTAATTCCCAGGACTTTGATCTATTTCGCCAAATGCGCGAGGGATGCAGATGTCGGACAATCCCATCGACGTGATCGAAGCCGCCATTCGCTCCGCCTTCACCAGTTACCCAAAGGAAGACGACCCGGATTGGAGAAGTCCGCACTGGATCAAGCCTGACGAGTGCACGCACTTGGCACAGGGCATACTGCTGGAATTGCACGCAAAGGGATTTGAAATCGTGAAGAGGCAGACCTGATAGATCGGCGGCGAGCCCGCGCAATTGGTCATTTGAAGCGACTAGATCTCGCGACGTGACACAGGCTCGACGCAGGCGGCCGAGACGCGCCGCTCGACCGGCACCTTGCGGGCGTTACCATTCCTGCCCGTGCGCTTCCCAACTGCGACAGATGTCGCGGTTGATTTCTTTCGCTCGAACCTTCGTTGCCACATCGCGCGCGCCCTTGTGTCCGGGACCGCATAAAATTGAACCAGGAATGCGCGATGGCAAAAATCCTCGTTGGCGTTGTTGCGATGCACCGAACAACGTGCGCTCGGCGAGCGGCTCAGGCTGTATGTCGAAGGGAACTTCCATAATGCTTGAAGAAGTTATCAAGCTTCACTGGTTCGCCGGTATCTCGCCAGAACAGTCTTTTACCGAGGCTGGCCGCCACTGCGAGGCGGTGGTGGCCGCCGATTAAAGTGTGGTCATCGGATGCTGTTGCGATGATCTCGCCGTCTTCGTCCACGATTTTCATGTGCTGCCTCCAATCCAGCGTGCGGTCAGGCTGCCGCGATGGTGCGCAATCCTATCTAACCTTATGCGGGCTCTGGGCGTTCCAACCCATGAAGATCACGGCTTCCATATTCGACATGCGTCACATCGCCGCCCGTTGTGTACCAACTGGCAAGGCCCAATTGCGGAGGGCGCGCGCCAGCACTCGACGGTCCCGGACCTGGAAGCCGCCCGGCGATGGCAAATGGGCAAATTCTTTGTTGTGGATCAATTCCAAGGTGCCCAGACAGTCGTAGGCTGCGCCGAAAACGAGGGAGGTTCCGCATGGCATCAATCTTCTCGACGCCCCATCCAGAAAAATGCCCTCAATGTGGTTCTGGGTTGGTCCATCTAGAGTGGCGTGAGCGCGTCAATACCCAAGAAATCCATGATCTTTGGCGCTGCTTTGACTGCAAAAGCGAGTTTGTCACCGCCGCCACTCCTGATGAGAGAGAACCCTCGGTCGTCGAGATAACCAGGCCCTTCTTTACGAGCCTGATAGTCTAATCGACTGGCGTGGCTCGCGCTTTACTTGACGCCCTGACCGCCGACGTGCGCACGGGCCAAGCCGTCCCGGAGCAGCCGTCACGGTCGGCACGATCTGCTCCGATTTCTTGCTCGCGGAGTGGTCGAGGCACTTTGCGATCCAAGCATCGTCGAAGCCGAGGTCACCTGCCAAGGTCGCCGCCGTTCGGCGGAGATCGTGCGGCGTGAAGCGCTTGAGGCCCAATAAATCACAGAGCCGGGGCGCGTCTTGCTCTTGTCCTCGTTCCGGCGCCAAACGCCACTCTTTGCGACGATCGGGCAAATAGGTCCTTGCCGTTACCTACCGTGAGCTTCGTCAGGCAGGATTCGAACGAGCACGCGCATCCGGTCCTCCACTGGCCCAGGAAACAGGCTAAGGTCGGAGCCCTCATCAAGGGTCAAAAGGACACGCTCGATGACCACAATCAAGTTCTTGGCGACTGGATTGATCGCGATCACCGTCCTTACAACGACCGCCGTGGCTCGCGAGAAATTCGCAGCCGGACGAACGCGCCTCACGGTGCACGGCAAGCCCTGTCATATATTCAATACTGGCCCCGGCGGCTGCTGGATTGTCTGGGAGGGCATTCCAATATGGTTCGGTCCGTCGGTCCGGGGCGTGCCCGGCCGCATTTGCGACGATGGCGACAATCCGAGGATATGTTGAGATGCGGACGATAGGAGGCGCGCAGCGTTATCCGAGGCAATCGCTGCGCGGTTCGGCCCTCGGCGGCGTCGGTCAGCGCGGTGGCGGCGAGAAGTACGCGCGGGTGCTTGTGCTCGCGTTTCGGCACCGTCAAGTGCCGGATCGCATCGGGTAACGTGATGAGCTCGGTGCCGCTGGGCAGCACGATCCGAGTGTCAAAGCGGCGCCGACGTGATGTCGTCAAAGTGCCGGCAAGGCCGCGCCCGCTACTGGTCGAGCGGCCCCTTCCAATCTGTAAAGTCGTATACGGCCCACCATCGATGCAGTGTCTGCCCGCACGCTTTGCAATCGAAGCGCCCGCTTGCCACGACCGGCCGCCTTGTTTGGATAGCGCTGTGAAGCGCCCCGCAAAACAAGCAACTAAAAAAGACGCGCATTGGTCATCGATTCCCGGTCGAAGTGCACCCCGTGCGTTGGGCCAACTGGGTCGCCATAGTAAAAAGGGCAGTTTGTATCTTGGCAATTCAGGCCAAATATTTGTGAGTTCGCGCCAACGAAGGTCCTCGGTCGCGATGCGGCGCGGTGGGCCCAGGGTGCAGTGAGTGCACATAATTCACAAAGGACAAAAGGCCCGGCTGGGCCGGGCCCCATTGCACGCCACTCGCGTCGGTGACTTGTGAGTTCAGAGGCCAAAGGACCAACCGATTGCGAGACGCTGGCTCACTGGCGAATCAGTACTGTAATTTGTCGACACAATTGAGGCGACGACGGTCGTCCCCGAGCATCTCAAGCTCGGCACTATGCGGCAGTCACGGCCATGGCAGCGATCCTCACGGCTTATCCCTTCGGCGGCTTCCCCAGCAAACCACCTCGCGACCTCGGGCGACGTGATCGGATCGGCCCACCTCGTCAACCCCTCCCCACGAAAATATTCCACTTTGCCGAAATTCGGAAATGGCGTATGTGTCGCCCATCCCGGCTCACCAAGAGGGGCGATCTTGTGTCGTCACTGTCGCGAGCCGGGCTTGCGGTGGACGCGGCAGCGTCGGGCGCGAGAGGTCAGGGGCAGGGCGGATTGCTCTCCGTGAGCCCAAGACTTCGTGCCGGATGAGCGGCGCTGCCAGGCTTCGTCTCGTCTGCAAGTTTCCGGCTCCGTCGACAGGGCTGGAAAACTGCGGCGAAATGGCGGGCCGTGCGTACGGCAAAACCGTGTGGTCCTGGCCGTCGTTGCTACAGTCAAGTGCTTTGCGGATGCGGCAGTCGCGTCAACCGGCGCGGTGTCGGCGACTTTCGCAGGCGTGAGGGAGGCCAGAAGGAATTCGGCTCCCGGGAGAGCACGGCATAAGCCGTCCAACCATCGCGCAGGGAAGGCCGAGTGATTGGCACCACCTGTATGCTGCTGTGCGGTTTCCTTGCGCTACCTTTCGCGCAGCGGACCGCGGGTGCGAGGTCAGCACCCGGCCTTCCCTGCGCCCTCTTGGCTTCGAGGGTGGAGTGACCAGGCAAAGCTCGGGCGGAATGCGCCGCGAGAAGGCGATGGTGCGCCTGCAGGGCCGTAGGATGGGTAGAACACCTGCGAAACCCATCGTGCTTCCGCGTTGATGAGAGACGATGGGTTTCGCTGCGCTCTACCCATCCTACGAGGCTGCCGTTTGACAGGCCGACGTTGCAGCTCAGCGCGGGCCGCTGTGTCCATCGTCCGGATCGCTCTCCGGCTCCTGGATCAGCACCACCGGCTCGTCATAGCCTTTGCGGCTGCTGTAAAACACAAGCGCCATCAGGCCGACGCCGACGACCAGCGAGAACACCACGCCGAGCACCAGGGCGACATAGCCGGACGCCGGCACGCTGGTATCCGTGCTGGTCCAGCCGAGATAGCCGAGAACGCACGCGCCGACGAGCATCGCGCACAGCACCGCGATGACCAGCCATCGGGCGAGCTTGCTCTCTTGCGCCTTGGGCGGCGCCGGTTGCCCGCTGGTCACGTTCATGAACCTCTCCTCGCGCGGCCGTCGCGCCGCGCTTACGGTGCGGTGGCCTTGGTCGCGATCGCATGCAGCGCGGCGGTCATCGCGCCGATGGCGGTCCTGGCCGGCTCGCCGACGCCGTGACGGCCGGCGAGATAGGCCGGATCGTTGTAGGACAGCCAGGTCGCGCCTTGCTCGTCCTGCCAGACCAGCGCCTTCAGCGGCAGGTCGATGCCGATGGTCTGCGCCTGCTGCATCAACGGCGTGCCGCCCTTGGCGTTGCCGAAGATGAGGAGATCGGTCGGCCGCAGATTCAGGCCCACGGCGGCAGCGCCCGCGGCGTGATCGACATGGGCAAACACGGTGAGGCCCTTGGCCTTCACCTCGGTCTCGAGCCGCGTCATGGTGTCCTGCGGGCCAAAGCTGCTCTTGATGGTGATGAGTCCGTCGGTAGCCATTGCCTGTGTCTCCCAGAAACATGTCGCGACCAGCGCGAAGATCCCGACCAGCGTGAAGAGCCTCATGATCTCAGGCTCACTTCTTGCGGAATAATCGCGCCGGGTCGAATTCCGGCTCCGGAATGAAGCCGTCGCGATTGGGCATCCTGATCTTCGGCAAGGACTCCTTGTCGACCTTGCCGTCGGCGGGAACGATGCCGTTGAGGCTCAATATGTAGGCGGTGACGGCATAGGTCTCGTCGGTGCTGAGCGAGCCTGGCGTCGGATATGGCATCGCGCGATGAATGTAGTCGAACAGGGTCGTCGCATAGGGCCAGAAGCTGCCGACGGTCTTGACCGGCATGTTGGAGGCGAGCGTGCCCTGTCCGCCGGCGAGACGATCCTTGATGCCGCCCTGGCCGTTGTCGCCATGACAGGCCGCGCAATTATCGGCGAAAATCTGCTTGCCCTGCACCGCCGTGCCGCTGCCGTCAGGCAGGCCCTTGCCGTCGGGGCCGACGTCGATGTCCCACAGCTTGATTTCCTGCGGCGTTGCCGGACGGCCGAAATCGAACGCCAGCGCGGGCTCGGTGAGCAGGCCGGCGGTGAGGATGCCGGCGAGAATGAGCTTGTCATGCGAGGACATTGCGGACCCTCCCGGCTTCGTCGATGCTCCAGGTCTGCTGGGCGTTGTAGTGAAACAGCGCGTTGGTCCCCATCGCAGCAATGAAGGACTGCCGGTCCGGCTGAACGTTGCCGTGGTCGTCGGTCGAGCGGCTCACGATCTTTGTCGGCTTGCCGTCCCACACCCAATCCATCTGGAAGCGCACCTGCGCCTTGGACAACACCGGCTGGCTTAATTGCGCGGGCTTCCACGTCTTGGCGCCGTCGGTGGATATCTCGACCTTGGCGATCTTGCCATGCCCGCTCCAGGCAAGACCCGAGATGCGGTTATAGCCGGGCTGGATCTGCATCATGCCCGATGGTTGCGTGATGACGGAGTTGGTTTCCATCCGCAGCTGGAACTGCCGCGCCTTGCCGGTGGCCAGCAGCTGCGTGTAGCGCGCCGTCTCCCAGCGCGTCATCCAGGGCTCGGTGCCGAACTTGAGGCGGCGCAGCCATTTGATGTTGAGGTTGCCTTCGAAGCCCGGCATCACCAGCCGCATCGGAAAACCGTGCGCGGGCCGCAGCGGCTCGCCGTTCTGGCCATAGGCGACGAAAGCCTCGTTCACGATCTCGTCGGTGAGGGGAATGCTGCGATCGACGCCCGCGCCGTCGCCACCCTCCGCCAGCATCCAGTTCGAGCCCTTGTCCTTGGCGACGAGGTCGATCAGGAATTTAAGCGGAACGCCGGTCCATTCATTGGTGCTGACCAGACCATGCGTGTTCTGCACCGTCACGTCAGGATCGGCCTTTTTCCAGTTCTCCCAGCCGTTGCCGGTGCATTCGATGAACACGACGCGCGTGACCGACGGCATCCGCTTCAGATCGTCGACGCTGAACACCAGCGGCTTCGAGACCATGCCATGGATGAGCAGCCGGTGCTGCGCGGGATCGATATCGGGCACGCCGGAATGGCTGCGCTCGTAATGCAGATCGGTCGGCGTGATGTTGCCGACGAGCTTCTGATGCGGCGTCTTGGAATTGATGGCATCGCCGGGATCGACGTTGCGCTTGCCCGGCGTGGCCTCGGGAATGCGATCGAGCTTTGCAAACCGGGAACGTTCGCTGTGCGCGCTGAGATCGGCGCCGGGCCCGCGATCGGGGACGTCGGCAAGCGTCTCGGCGCCCGCTGCCTCGGACGCCACAGCGCCAAGGATGCCCGCCGACAGGCCTCCCACGAAGCCGCGGCGCGACACATTCGCAGGCCGTGGCAACAACTCGACTGGCGTCTTGGACGTCATATGATCTCCCCTCGATGAACCCGTTTTTTGGAAATCCCTGCCGCCTTCGTGCCGTGACATTGACCGAACACCGTGAGGATTGCTCGTTAGGATGTGTTAAAAGCCATGAGCACTGGTCCACTCATGCGCGGGACGGCCCGCTCGTACGGTAGATGCGCTTGGCCGCTCCGTGGAATGGCCGGGCGGCTCGGAGACATGTCCGGGCGGATCAAGGGGAGACGGATGTCGGAGGCGGACGCGGCGGAATTGTTGAAGGCGATGGTGCCGCTGTTCAGGATCCGTCCAATATTTGAGGATTCCTGCAAGTTCGGCGGCAGCTGGGAGTCGCTACACGCGCCGAACGGCAAGGGATGGGCGCAGTTCCACATGGTCACGCGCGGCGCTTGCGTGGTCGAGCGGCCGGGCCTGGGCCCGCAGCGGCTCGAAGCCGGCGACATCCTTCTCCTGCCGCATGGCGACAGTCACGCGGTTCGCAGCCGGACGGGCGGCGCTGTCGGGCGTGTTACGACCGAGGTCCGCAATGGTGTCCGCCAGCGCGCAACGGTCGAGGCCGAGGTCGATACCGAACTGCTGTGCGGCCGTTTCCTGTTCGAGACGTCGGATGAGAACCCGCTGATCGCCGCGCTTCCCGACGAGATCATCCTGCGCACGGCGGAGGAGCCGCTGCTGGAACGGTTTCAACGCCTGCTGATCGACATCCGCGAAGAGCTCGACGCTGGACGGGTTGGATCGGAGGTGGTCGCGGCCGACCTTGCGAGAGCGTTGTTCGTGATGATGCTCCGCGATCATCTTTCGGACGATGCCTCCGGCAACGGGACGGTGTCGCTGTTGCGCGACCGCATGACGGCCCGGGTCGTGTCGGCGATCCTCAATGATCTCGCCCGGGACTGGACGCTCGACGACATGGCGGCGGTGGCGATCGCCTCGCGCGCGACGCTGGTGCGCGCTTTTCAAAAGCGCGCGGGGGTCGCGCCCATGACGTTCCTGTCCGATCTGAGATTGACGGTCGCCCGCAAGCGGCTGGCCGGCACCTCCGATCCGATCGCGAAGATCGCCGGCGAGGTCGGCTATGCGTCCGAAGGCGCGCTGAGCAAAGCCATCATGCGCAGATACGGCATGCGACCCGGCGCTTTGAGGGAGCCGGGTCCTCGCGCGCCGGTCGTCAAACCCGATACCAGCTCCCCAGATTCCAGGTCGTGACGTCCCAGCCCGAGATGTCGGCCATGAGGCTATTGACGCCGGCGCCGACGATGTTGCGGGAGAGCAGCGGCACCAGAATATTGGCTTCGCAGAATATCTCGTTGACCTTGATCAGGAGCGCGGCGCGCTTGACCGGATCGAGCTCCTGCTGCGCGGTCTTGTAGGCCTTGTCGGCCTCGGGATCGGACCAGCGCGAGATGTTTCGGCCGAGCCACTTGTTCTCCTTGTTGGCGATCTCCCAGGAGACACACTGGTTCAAGAACCGCTCCGGATCGGGCTGCGGCTGCGTCGTGTTGTACATCTCCATGTCGCAATAGAGTTTCGAGTAGGTGTCGGGGTTGCCGACATCAGACGAGAAGAACACCGATGCGGTGACCGATTTCAGCTCGATGTCGATGCCGGCCTTCTGGCAGGCCTGCTTGATGATGGCCTGCGTCTTCTGGCGCGGGCCGTTGATCGAGGTCTGGAAGACGTATTTGAGCTTCTTGCCGTCCTTCTCGCGGATGCCGTCCGCGCCCCGCTTCCAGCCGGCGTCGTCGAGGATTTTGTTCGCCTTGTCGACGTCGAATGCGTAGGTCAGCTTGCCCGACTTGAACTGCTGGGGCTGGTTGACGAAGCTTGCCGTGGCGATGCCGCCGCGGCCGTAGATGAATTTCTGGATCGCCTCGCGATCGATCAGGAGGTTGAACGCCTGGCGGACGACCGGGTCGGACAGCGTCGGGTGCTTGGTCTTGACGCTGGAGCGCTCGCCGTCGACTTCGGTCCAGGGGTCCGTCGTGTTGAGGATGATGAACTCGACGTTGCCGGACGGCGTGATGTCGACCCTGCCTTTGCCGCTGGCCTCCATGCGCTTGAGGACCTCCTCCTCCACCAGCAGGTTCCAGGCATAGTCGTACTCGCCGGTCTGGAGCACGGTACGCGCCGCGGACACCGCGTCGCCGCCGCCCTTGACCTCGAGCGTGTCGAAATGCGGCTGGTTCTTGACGTGATAGTCGGGGTTGCGTTCGGCCCGGATCAGGTCGCCCGGCTTGAACTCGACGAATTTGTACGGGCCGGTGCCGACCGGCTTCAGATTGCCCGGCGCCTCGCGCGATTTCGCGCCGGTATAGTCGCCGAAATGGTGCTTCGGAAGGATCTGGCCGACCGAGCCGACGAAGGGGTCGGCCCAGAACGGGGTCGGGGCCTTGAACAGCACCTTGACGGTGTGGTCGTCGATCTTCTCGACGGTGATGTCCTTGTAGGATCCCGTGCTGTAGGCGGCGGTCGCGAGGTCCGCCGCATAGGCCCAGGTGAAGACGACGTCGTCGGCGGTGAAGGGCTTGCCGTCATGCCACTTCACGCCCTGCTTCAGCTTCCAGATGACGCTCATGCCGTCGGCCGCGAGGCTGCCGTTCGCCTTGGTCGGAATCTCGGCGGCGAGGCAGGGGATGAGGTTGCCGTCCTTGTCCCAGCCGGCCAGCGGCTCGAAGAAGATGCGCGAGGCCACCTGATCCTTGGTTCCGATCGCAAAATGCGGATTGAGCAGGGTGGGGGCCTGCCACAGCAGGATCTTGAGCGGGCCGCCGCCGCCGGCCTTGGTCGGCTTGTATTGCAGCGTGGCATCCGCCATCGCGACGTCGTTCCAGAGCAGGATCTGGCTCGCGACCGGCGCGGCGATCCCGGCCGCAGCCATGGTCCGGATGAACGAGCGTCGCGACAGCGTGCCTTGCTTCACCTCCGCGATGGACTTGCGAATCTCGTCTTCGTTCATCGAATGACCTCCACCTCGAAGAAAAATCGTCGCCACCACCCCATCATGTTGCATCGTGTGCGAGGCGGCAATGCCGGCGAGGCCGCAAGGCCCTGCGACGAAATGGCGAACGTGGAGATGGGCAGCTTCTGCCGGGACATAGTTGCCGGTGTGAAGGGTATGCCGACCGGATTTCGCGATAAGCCCTTGATGGCAATGAGGCTCTCATCTGGCACGCGCATTGCACGCAAAGCGTGCGTTGGCAATGACAGTGGAGTACGGGTATGAGCGTCGGCAGCATGAGCAGCATCGGTGGTGGAAGCGCGGCGGGGTCGCCTTCATCCACCAGCCAGTCGAAATCCGGCGGTTCACAAGACGGCGCCTCGATGTTCTCGTCGCTGCTGGAGAGCGGCACGCCCTACGACGAGGTCAAGGTGAACCTGCCGAACGGCATGTCGATCGGCATCGTCCATTTCGGTGGCGGCGGCTTCGACAGCAGCGCGCTCAAGTCCATCGAGGATTTCGTGCAGCAGCTCGCGAGCCAGCAGATATCGGGTGATCCGGCGTCCAGCGCCGACCAGGCGCAGCACGGCGACACGCCCGACGCCGTCGGGATCGACAAGGTTCATGTCGATCTTCCGAACGGAATCTCGTTCGAGGTGCTGCATTCCTCGGGCGGCCAGGCCACGGACAGCGACGCCGTCCTGAAGGAGCTCACCGAGGCCGCCGAAGAACTCGCCGAATCGCTGTCGCATTATTCACCGGCATCGGCCGCGGCTTCCGCTTATGCCTCGCAAGCAAGTTCGTCCGGCCGCAGCAGCCAGCTCGACGCGAGGAGCTGAGCAACACGCAGGCCGCCCCCGGGCTACGATGATCCGGTGCGAATGGAGGGGCGAATGCATCAGCGCCCCTTCGCAAGCGCCAGCGCAGCATCCACCGCGTTCTCGAGAATCTCCTCCGACAATTGCCTGTCGCTCACCGCGCGCGACAATTGCAGCGCGCCGACCATGGTGGCGTAGGCCGCGATGGCGCGGCGGCGCCGCTCCGCCGGCGTGCCCTCAGGCATTTGCGCTGCCATCAGCGCGAGGATGTCGGACATCTTGCCGGTGAAGGCCTCGCGCGTCGCCTTCGGATGCCGCGCGATCTCGGAGACGAGGGCCGCGGTCGGGCAACCGGTCGCCGCGCGATCGCGATGCCTGGGCGAGAGATAATCGCGGATCACGGTCTCGAGCGCGACGCCGTTTTCGAGATTGTCCTTGTGCCGCTGCTCGCGCCGCTCCAGCGCGTCACACAGCACCGCGCGCACCAGATCCTCCTTGGAGGCGAAGTGCGTGTAGAAGGCGCCGTTGGTCAGGCCCGCTTCCGCCATGATGCCGGCGAGGCCGACCGCGGCGATGCCGCTCTCGCGGAACTGCGTCGATGCGACATCGAGAATGTGCCGCCGCGTCGTGTCCCTGTGTCCCTTGTCGTAGCGCGCCAATTCCGCCTCCTGCGAACCCACCGCCCCCTATGCCACAAAATCGTGAGGTCTGTCCTATTGCATTATGATCATAATAATACATTATGATCATAATTCAATGGGCGGCCGACCGGGCGGTCCGAGGGAACCACAGGATCGAACCCATGTCCGTCGACGATGCCGCCGCGCCGGCCTTGTCCGCCGCGCCATTCGTGGCCCACACCACGGCGCCACTTCGCCAGGCGGTTACGCCGGCCCCAAACGCCGCTGAGCAAAGACGCGCCGCGCTCCTGACCGCGCCGATCTTGCCCACGCTGCTCAAGCTCGCGCTGCCGACCGTGACCGTCCTCGTCGCGCAGACCGCGGTCAACATCGCGGAGGCCTATTATGTCGGCTTTCTCGGCACCGATGCGCTCGCCGGCGCCGCGCTGGTGTTCCCGATCTTCATGCTGATGACCATGATGTCGAACGGCGGGTTCGGCTCCGGTGTTGCGTCCTCGGTGGCGCGCGCGGTCGGTGCCGGCCGCCGCGCTGACGCCGAGGCGGCGCTGTTTCATGCCGTGGTGCTCGCGATCATTGCCGGCGGCGTGTTCACGCTCGGCGTCGTCCTCGGTGGCCCGCATCTGTATCGCGCCCTCGGCGGCACCGACGGTGCGCTTGCCGCCGCCACCACCTATTCCAACTATCTGTTCGCCGGCGCCATACCGGTGTGGATCGTGAACCTTCAGGCCGCCGCGCTGCGCGGCGCCGGCAACGTCAAGGTGCCGGCCCTGGTGACGCTGGTCGGCGCCATCGTGACCATTCCGGTCTCGCCGGCGCTGATCTTCGGGCTCGGGCCGATCCCGCGGCTCGGCATCGGCGGCGCCGGCATAGCCTTCGGCCTCTATTACGGCGCGGCGATGCTGTTCCTGCTGCGCTACATGGCGACGGGCGCGACCGGCTTGAGGCTGCACATCGTGCCGTTGCGCGCAAAGATCTTCGCCGACATGCTGAAGGTCGGCATCCCCACCGCGTTCAACGCGGTGCTGACCAACCTCACCGTCATTCTCGTCACCGGCGCGGTCGGGCTGTTCGGCACCTCCGCGCTCGCCGGCTACGGCATCGCCTCGCGGCTGGACTACATCATGATTCCGCTGCTGTTCGGCATCAGCACGGCGACGCTGACCATGGTCGGCGTCAACATGGGCGCGGGCCAGACCGCGCGGGCACGAAAGATCGGCTGGATCAGCGGCGTGGTCGGGATGATCATGACCGGCACGATCGGCTTGCTGGTTGCGATCTTCCCGACGGCCTGGCTGCACCTCTTCAGCCATGACGCGGACGTCGTCAGCGAGGGCATGACCTATTTGCGCATCGTCGCGCCGGCCTATGCCGCGCTCGGCTTCGGTTTTGTCAGTTCGTTCGCGGTGCAAGGCACCGGCCGAGCGATGGGGCCGCTCGCTTCGTCCTTCGCGCGCATCCTGATCGCGGCTGGCGGCGGCTGGATCGCGGTGGCGAGTTTTGGCGCGGGCATGGCGGGTCTCGCCACCATGGTCACGGCCTCGCTCGCCGCCTATGCCGCGATCTGTGTCCTGATCATGCTATCACCGTGGACGTGGCGCTCCGAGTAAACAGGCGCACCGGATGCCGGCAATTCTCGCTCTCCGGGCGCCGCTGCGCGGTGATGCGCGTCACGCTTGCGCGGGCGCATTCGTTCCCCACATGAGGGCGAACGGAGAAGCGTTGTCCGCGTCAGTCGACAAATATGGATTTCCATTTCATTGATTTCGCCCGGCGGAGAAGCGAATACGGTTCCAATCATTTTCGTTGAGTGATGGAGACCAAGATGTCGTTTCGCCTCCCCCTGATCCTTGCAGCCGCGCTTGCCGCCTGGTCGGCCGCAGCAACCGCCGAGACCATCAAGATCGGTGTGACGCCGGGCCCGCATGCGCAGATCTTCGAGGCGGTGAAGCCGATCGCCGCCAAGCAAGGTCTCGACATCCAGCTGATCGAGTTCTCCGATTACGTCGTGCCGAATGCCGCGCTCGATGCCGGTGAGATCCAGGCCAATTCGTTCCAGAACCAGCCTTATCTCGACAACCAGAAGGCCGACCGCGGCTACAAGATCGAGTCCGTCGGGCTGACCGTGAACTTCCCGATCGGTGTCTATTCGAAGAAGCACAAGACCTTCGCCGATATCCCTGAAGGCGGCAAGGTCTCGATCCCGAACGATCCGACCAATGGCGGCCGCGTGCTGCTGCTGCTGCGCGACAAGGGCGTGATCAAGCTGAAGGACGGGACGGGCTTCAAGCCGACCGTGCTCGACGTCACCGAGAATCCCAAGAAGCTGAAATTCATCGAGGTCGATGCGGCGCAGGCGCCGCGCGCGCTCGACGATGTCGATGCCGCCGCGATCAACACCAATTATGCAACCCAGGCGGGCCTCGATCCCGTCAAGGATCCGATCCTGCGCGAGGACCCGAAGGGCCCCTACGTCAATCTGATCGCGGTACGTGCCGCCGACAAGGACAAGCCCTGGGTCAAGATCCTCGTCGACAGCTACCACACGCCCGAGGTGAAGGAGTTCGTCCTGACCAAGTTCAAGGGCGCGGTGCTGCCGAGCTGGTAGGCAATCTGCCTAGCCAAGGTCCAGCGCAGGGGGCGATCCGGCGGGCAGCCTTGCGCAATGCCCGCTTGTCTGGAGCTGCGGCAACCGACATCATCGGGGCCCATCCTCGCCCGACAGGGGTCGTATGAAACGCTTTGCAAACCTGAAACGACTAGGGTTCTTCACACGGCTCCTCGATGAAGCCCCGCCCGCGGAGCGCTACCGCTTCGCCGCCGAGCAGATCGTGCGCGCGGAGGAAGCGGGCCTCGATTCCGCGTGGATCGCGCAGCATCATTTTCACGAACGCGAGGGCGGCCTGCCGTCGCCCTTCACTTTCCTCGGCTACGTCGCGGCGCAAACCTCGCGCATCCGTCTCGGCACCGGCATCGTCACGCTGCCGCTGGAGAACGCGGTGCGGGTGGCCGAAGATGCCGCCGTCCTCGATCTTCTCTGCAACGGCCGCTTCGAGCTCGGCGTCGGCACCGGCGGCAATCCGTCGGCCTTTGCCGCCTTCGGCCTCGACAGTGCCCAGCGCAACGAGATCTTTGCCCGCAATCTGGACGTGGTCCGAACCGCCCTGGTCGGCAGGCCGCTCACCGGCGGCGATACGCTCTATCCGCAGCGGCCCCAACTGGACAAGCGGATCTGGCAGGCGACGTTCTCGGTCGCCGGTGGTGCGCGCGCGGGCAAGGCCGGCGATGGCTTGCTGCTGTCGCGCACCCAGCCGCGGACCAAGGAGGCGCCGAAGGCTACGCTCGCCGAGATCCAGAACCCGGTCATCGATGCCTATCTCGAAGCGCTGCCGCCGGGATGCGAGCCGCGGATCATGGCCTCGCGCAGCGTCTTCGTCGCCGACGACCGGACTGAGGCGATGCGCCTTGCCGACATCGGGCTGCGTCGCGCGCTGCCGCAGTTCCTCAAGGGCGGTCACGCCAGGCCGGGCGAGACGCTGGAGGAGATGATCACCGCATTCGACACGCATGTCGGCGCGGCCGACGACGTCATCGCCTCGCTCCGCGCCGACGCCACGCTGGAGCGGGTGACCGACCTCGTCTTCCAGGCGCATTCAGTGGACGCGCCGCATCCTCATATCCTGCGCTCGATCGAGCTTGTCGCGGAGAAGGTCGCGCCGGCGCTGGGCTGGACCCGGACGGCGGCTGACGTGGCTCTGGCGGGCTGATCGGAGTGAACATGATCGCGTTGCACGAGGCTCAATGATGGCTACGAAAGATATCATCGACACGCTCGCCGGGATCGAACCGGGCACGGCTCTGGATGACATTCGCGCACGCCGCCTGCAGGCGCGCGAGAACGCGCAGAAGAGCTATCTCTCGCTGTTCGAGCCGATCGACGCCGGCGATTTTTCGCTTGTGGAGCGCGCCGCAGTCGCGCTCTTCGTGATCGGCCTTCACCGCGAGCCCAATGTGGCCGCCTTCTACCGGGCCAAGCTCGCGGCGACCGCCGATGGTGCGCGCCTGGTCAAGGCGATCGAGGTCGAAATCGGGCGCGGCGAGACGTCAGGCCCGTACGGTGCGTATCCGTCCGGACCGTTGTCAGTCGAGAACACGGCGGGCCTGATCTATCGCGTGAGTGCGGAGGGCAAGTCCGTCCTTGGTGCCAGGCTCGCCGCGGCGCTGGAGCATGCGCATCTGCTGGTGTTCCGCCCGCGCGATGCCGCGTCCGCCGACATGAAGGCGCTGCTGGCCGCCGGCTGGTCCGACACCGGAATCGTCACTTTCTCTCAGCTCGTCGCGTTCCTGTCGTTCCAGGTGCGCGTCGTCACGGGCCTGCGCGTGCTCGGCGCCTCGCTGGGCACCGCAAGCGCTGCGGCCGGCGCGTAAGGAGACTGCATCATGAGCGCTGCAAACAACGTCAATCCGCCCGTCGTCTTCACCCAGGACGAGCTCGGCTGGGTGTCGTGGATCGACCCGCTGCCCGAGGCCGAATTGACCGAGCGGCATTTCGCGGGTCTGGTCGATCGCTCCCGTGCCAAGTCCGAGTACTTCCGCCTTCTCGTGCGTGATCCCGAGGTGCTGGAAGCCCGCACCAAGACCGACAAGGACATCTTCTACAACGTCGCCGATGGCCTGCCGCGCGCCGAGCGTGAGCTCGCGGCGGCTGCGACCTCGCGCTACAACGGCTGCATCTACTGCGCTTCGGTGCATGCGCGTTTCGCCAGCACCTATTCCAAGCGCCGCGACGACGTGCAGCGGCTGCTCGACGAAGGCGTCAAGGCCGACCTTGGCGCGCGCTGGAATGCGGTGGTCAAGGCCTCGGTGGCGCTGGCCGCGACGCCGATCGCGTTCGGGCCTGAGAATATCGCGGAGCTGCGCCGCGCCGGCCTCGACGACGCCGAGATCGTCGACGTCATCAACGGCGCCTCGTTCTTCAACTGGGCGAACCGGCTGATGCTGTCGCTCGGTGAGCCCTCGAAATAGGCAATCTCACCGGCACAAGAATTGCTGTTTATATCAACACAGAGTGGATGGAGCCGTGCATGAGCAACATCGATCGTCGTACCCTGGTCAAGGGCTCGCTTGCCGCCATGATGGCGGGAGCGGCCGGTTCGCGCGGCACCTTCGCGCAATCCGCCGAGCCGATCCTGCTCGGTGTCAGCGGTCCTCTGACCGGGCCGAACGCGCAATATGGCACGCAGTGGAAGCAGGGCTTTGACCTCGCGCTCGACGAGATCCAGGCGGCCGGCGGCATCAACGGCCGCAAGCTCACCTACAATTTCGAGGACAGTCAGAGCGACCCGCGCCAGTCGGTGGCGATCGCGCAGAAATTCGTCTCCGATCCCCGCATCGTCCTGGAGCTCGGCGATTTCTCGAGTCCCGCCTCGATGGCGGCCTCGCCGATCTATCAGCGCGCTGGCCTAGTGCAGTTCGGTTTCACCAATTCGCACCCTGACTTCACCAAGGGCGGCGACTTCATGTGGAGCACGTCGGTCAGCCAGGCCGACGAGCAGCCGCTGCTGGCGTCCTATGCCGTGAGGCGCCTCGGCCTGAAGAAGCTCGCGGTGCTGCACCTCAACACCGATTGGGGCCGCACCAGCCGCGACTATTTCGTCAATGCTGCCAAGGAATACGGCGCGGAGATCGCGGTCACCGAGGGTTACATCGCGGAGGAGCGCGACTTCCGCTCCACGCTGGTGCGCGTGCGCGATGCCAATCCGGACGGGTTGATCCTGATCTCCTACTACTCCGACGGCGCGCTGATCGCGCGTCAGGCGCGACAGGTCGGGCTGAAGCAGGTGATCTGCGCGGCAAGCTCGGTCTACTCGCCGAAGTTCCTGGAGCTCGGCGGCGAGGCGGTCGAGGAGGTTCACGTCGGCACGCGCTACTTCCCGGAAGACCCGCGGCCCGAGGTGCAGAAATTCATCGCCGGCTTCAAGAAGAAGTACAACGGGCTCGAGCCCGACGCGTTCAACGCTTACGCCTACGATGCGATGAACATGGCGGCTGCCGTGGTGAAGATCGGCGGCACCGACCGCAAGGCGATCCGCGACGCCTTCACCAAGGTCAAGGACGTCCCGAGCGTCATCTTCGGCGCCGCGACGTTCGACGTCGCGACCCGTCGCGTCAAGGGCGCCATGAACGCCGAGCTCGTCGTGCGCAAGGGCCAGTTCGCGCTCTGGGACGGCAAGCCGACCTGACCTGATGGCCGGAGCGGGGGCTCCGGCCGCTTTCCTCTCTACGCGGTGATATCAGCGTGTCTTCCTGGCTCGACTACACGATCAACGGGCTGATCGTCGGCAATGTCTACGCCCTCGTTGCGGTCGGGCTTGCGCTGATCTTCGGCGTCAGCCGGCTGATCAACTTTGCCCAGGGCTCGATCTATCTCGTCGGCGCCTATATCGGCTGGGTCGCAGTGGTGCAGCTGCATACGCCGCTGCCGCTCACCATCATCGTGGTGGCGGTCGCGGCCGCGATCGTCGGACTGATCATCGAACGGTTCGGCCTGCGTCCGCTCCAGAACTCCGTGCGCATCGCGCCGTTGCTCGCGACCATCGGCATCAGCTTCGTGCTCGATCAGCTGGTGATGCTGACCTTTTCGCCGAACCCGCGCGCGCTGCCGAGCCAGCTGCCTGACGTGCGCTTCCAGGTCGGCGGCGGCACGATCGGACCTCTTGATCTGCTCATCGCCGGCGTCGGCCTCACCAGCGCGCTGCTGCTGTTCGTGTTCCTGCGCTACAGCAAGCTCGGCTGGGCGGTGCGCGCCACCGCGCAGGATCGCGACGCGGCGATGCAGATGGGCGTCGACGTCAACCGGGTCAATCAGGCCGTGTTCGGCATTGCGGCGGCCCTTGGCGGCGTCTCCGGCCTGCTGGTCGGCATGTACTACAACCAGATCGACACCGCGATGAGCCTGCAGGCGACGCTGAAGGGCGTCGTTGCGGAAGTGGTCGGTGGTGCCGGCAACGTGCCGGGCGCCGTGATCGGCAGCTTGTTGCTCGGACTGGTCGAGAGCTATGGCGTCGCCGTGTTCGGCACCAGCTACCGCAATCTGTTCGCGTTCCTGCTGCTGGTCGTCGTGCTCGTGCTGCGTCCGAACGGCCTGTTCGCCAGCGCGCGGCAGGCGCCACCCGAGCCGCTCACCGGCACTTTCATTGCGCCGAGCCGCCCGGTGCGGATTCCGCGTTGGGCGCTGCTGGTCGCCGCCGGCGTGTTCGCGATTCTGCCGTTCTTCCCGGTGTCCTTCTACGTGCTCCAGACCCTGATCAACGCCTGGCTGCTCGGCATGCTCGCGCTCAGCCTGACGCTGGTTGCGGGCACGGTGGGACAGGTCTCGCTCGGACATGCCGCGCTGCTCGCGATCGGCGCCTACACCTCGGCGCTGCTGTCGCTGAATTTCTCCGTCCCGGTCGGCCTCGCCATCATCGCCGGCGGCCTGATGAGTGCCGCGCTCGGCACCGCATTGATCTCGCCGTCGTTCCGCCTGCGCGGGCATTACGTGTCGATCGCGACGCTCGCCATCGGCGAGATCGTGTCGCTGGTGATTTTGAACTGGGAGAGCGTCACGCGCGGCCCGATCGGCATCTCCGGCATTCCGCCGCTGTCCCTGTTCGGCTACGATCTGATCAGCCCGACCTCGATCTACTGGTTCAGCTTCATCGTGATGGTCGTGCTGGCGCTGCTGCAGGGCCGGCTGCTCGGCTCGCATCTCGGCCGCAGCTTCCGCGCCATCCGCGACGACGACATCGCCGCGCGCGCCTATGGCCTCAGCCTGAACCGCTACAAGTCGCTCGCCTTCATCTTCGGCGGCTTCGCGGCCGGCGTCAGCGGCGGCATCGCCGCCCATCTCTATTCCTACATCAACCACGAGACCTTCAACACGCAGCAATCCATTCTGGCGCTGACCGTCGTGATCCTCGGCGGCCTCGGCAACGTCGTCGGCGCCATCGTCGGGGCGGTCGCGCTGGTCGGCCTGCCGGAGGTGTTCCGGATCGCGGCGGAGTATCGCATCCTGATCTACGGCATCGTGCTGCTGCTGCTGGTGCGGTTCAGGCCGCAGGGCCTGTTGGGGACGATGTGATGGCGGAACAGCACACGCCCATGCTGTCCCTGCGCGGGCTGACACGCCATTTCGGCGGCCTGACCGCGGTGGATGCCATCGATCTCGATCTCGCCAAAGGCGAGCTCATCAGCATCATCGGCCCGAACGGGGCCGGCAAGACGACGCTGTTCAATCTCGTGACCGGGCTCGATCGGCCCGATGCCGGCAATGTCGGCTTCGAAGGTCAGGACATCACGGGTCTGTCGCCGGAGCGGCTCGCGGCCGGAGGCATCGCGCGCACGTTCCAGCTCGGTCGCGTCTTCGGCAATCTCAGCGTGATGGACAACGTCCTGATCGGCGCGCACACGCGGCTGAGCGCGGTGAGGCCCGCGGTGCCGGTGATCGGCCCGCTGCTGGAGTTGGGACTGGCGCTGTTGCGTCCGGCCAGCGTCAGGGGCGAAGAGGAACGGCTGCGCGAGGAGGTGAAGGCCATTCTCGCACGCTTCGGCGAGCGGCTGCTGCCACGGATCGACCAGCCCGCCTATAGCCTGTCCTACGCCAATCGCCGCCGCGTCGAGATCGCGCGCGCGCTCGCGCTGAAGCCGCGCCTGTTGCTGCTCGACGAGCCCACCGCCGGCATGAACCCGACCGAGACCGCGGAGATGCAGGGCCTGGTCGCCGAGCTGAAGGCCGAGGGGCTGACCATCCTCCTGATCGAGCACAAGTTGGAGATGGTGATGCGCCTCTCCGACCGCGTCATCGTCATGGACGAGGGCAAGAAGATTGCGGAAGGGCCGGGTGAAGTGGTGCGTGGCGATCCCAAGGTGATCGAGGCCTATCTCGGCCACGGCCTGTCGGAAACGCCGGAGCGGGAGAGCGTGATATGACGACAGGCGCATCCGAGCCGCTGCTGGCGCTCTCGAACGTCAACACCTTCTACGGCCAGGCCCAGGTGCATTTCGAGCTGTCGATCACGGTCGGCCGCGGCCATATCGTCTGCCTGCTCGGCGGCAATGCCAGCGGCAAGTCGACCACGATGAAGATCATTTTGGGCCTGGTGAAACCACGCTCGGGTGACGTAACCTTCGACGGTGCGTCGCTGCTCGGGCTCACCACGCCGCAGATCGTCCGCCGCGGCATCGCCTCCGTGCCGGAGGCGCGGCGGCTGTTCGCGGACATGAGCGTGCGCGAAAACATCCTGATGGGGGCCTTCGTGCGAAACGACCGCGATGCGGTGGCGCAGGATCTCGACAAGATGCTGACGCTGTTCCCGAAGCTTGGGCAGCGGCTGTCGCAGCGTGCCGGTTCGCTCTCCGGCGGCGAGCAGCAGATGGTCGCAATGGCGCGCGCGCTGATGAGCCGTCCGAGGATGATCGTGATGGACGAGCCGACCATGGGCCTGTCGCCGCTCTATGTCGACCGCGTGCTGGAGTTGATCCGCGCGATCAACCAGGAAGGCGTGTCGGTCTTCATGGTCGAGCAGAACGCCAGCCTCGCGCTCGAGATCGCGCACGAGGCCTATGTGCTCCAGACCGGCAAGATCGTGCTCTCAGGCCCGGCGCGGGCGCTGAAGGATGATCCTCGTGTGCGGGATGCCTATCTCGGTGGTTCCGAGGCCGCGTAGCACCATCTCGGCCTGATGGTTCACCCTGGCGGTGCAGGGCATCGTCCGGACGCCCGCTGCGCGGGCTCCTCACCATGAGGGTCTGCTCGCAACGTGGCCGCGAATCCAGGCCTCATCCTGAGGAGCCCGCGCAACGGGCGTCTCGAAGGATGGTTACAAGCATTCCTGCAAAGCGGCCTCCTGGAATTGCATTGGTTAGTGTGATCATTGTATGAAAAGATCATACCGCTGGCGCGATGGGCGCGCGGACGGAATGATTGTCGTGACGAAATGGTCCTTGCGGGCGGTCGAGCCCGCCACCGTGCTGCTGTTCGGCGGGCTCATCGCCGCCAACGTCGCCGCATGGGTCTGGGCTTTCGCGGCGTTCGGCGACCGGCCGACGGTGATGGCGACCGCGCTGCTGGCCTGGGTGTTCGGCCTCCGCCATGCCGTCGACGCCGACCACATCGCCGCCATCGACAATGTCGTGCGCAAGCTGATCCATGCGGGCGGTACGCCGCGCAGCGTCGGCCTCTATTTCGCCCTCGGCCATTCCACCGTGGTCGTGGTCGCGACCATGCTGCTGGCACTCGGCGTGGTGAGCCTCGGCGGCGACAGCCTGCTCAGGGATATCGGCGGCGTCATCGGCACATCGGTGTCGGCGCTGTTCCTGCTTGTGATCGCGGCCATCAATCTCGCCATCTTCGTCGGCCTGTGGCGGACGTTCCGCATCGTGCGCGCGCAGGGCATCCACGACGCCGCGGAGCTCGACGCGCTGCTGGCGAGCCGCGGATTCCTGGCGCGCCTGCTCGGCCCGATGTTCCGCCTGGTGACAAAGCCCTGGCACATGCTCCCGCTCGGGTTTCTGTTCGGGCTCGGCTTCGACACCGCGACCGAGATCGGCCTGCTCAGCATCTCCGCGACCGAAGCCACGCGCGGCGCTTCGCTCGTCGACGTCATGGTCTTTCCCGCGCTGTTCGCGTCGGGCATGGCGCTGGTCGACACCGCCGATTCGGCGCTGATGGTCAGCGCCTATCGCTGGGCCTTCGTCGATCCCCTGCGAAAGCTCTGGTACAACCTCACCATCACCGGCGCCTCCGTCGCGGTGGCGCTGTTGATCGGCGGCATTGAGGCACTCGGCCTGATCGCCGACCGGCTTGGTCTAACCGGCGGCGTGTGGACGCTGGTCGACGGCCTCAACGAGTCGCTCGCCAATGTCGGCTTCGCCGTGATCGCGCTGTTTGCGATCGCCTGGCTCGTTTCGGTCCTGCTCTACCGCCGCATGTTCGCGAGCAGCCCTTCACGCGCGGATGTGCTTCGAGGCGCCGATGCCACCAAGGCGGCCTGAGCCTGGCCGGCGCCGCGGCGCGCTGACGGCACTCTCGGCCTTCGTCCTTCTCGCGAATGGCGGCGGCGCCCTTGCGCAGAGCAGTGGCGCCTCGCGTGAACTGCCGCCGGTCGAAGTATCCGGTGACGAGGCGCCGCATCGCAAGAAGCCGCCTGCGGCGCGGCCAGCCAGTAAACCCGTCCAGCCCAACGACCGCATCGTCGTCTTTCCGGCAGCAACGCAAGCGTCGGACGCCCGCAGCGTCGCCTCGGGTGCAAAGGCCCAGCCCAGCATGGCCAGCGAGATCACCATCTCCGGCGAGGAGATCAACGCGCGCCCTTTCGCGCGGCCGGGCGAGGCGCTCGAAGCGGTGCCGGGGCTGATCGTGACCCAGCATTCCGGCGAGGGCAAAGCCAACCAGTATTTTCTGCGCGGCTATAATCTCGACCACGGCACCGACCTTGCGATCTACGTCGACGACGTCCCGGTCAACATGCGTACCCACGCGCACGGCCAAGGCTATGCCGATCTCAACTGGTTGATCCCGGAAACCATCAGCGCGATGGACGTGCGCAAGGGACCGTACTTCGCCGACGAGAGCGATTTTGCCTCCGTCGGCAGCGTGCGCATCGGCCTGATCGACCGCACCGAAAAGGGCCTTGCGCAGGTCACTGCCGGCAGCTTTGGTTATCGCCGCCTGCTCGGCATGGATTCGGCAAAGCTCGGCGACGGGTCGCTGCTGGTTGCCGGTGAGCTCGGTACCTATGACGGCCCGTGGGACAATCCGGATAACGTCCGCAAGCTCAACGGCTTCGTGCGCTACAGCCAGGGCACCGCGATCGATGGCGTGTCCGTCACCGGCATGGCTTACGCGAACAAATGGAATTCGACCGACCAGGCGCCGCTGCGCGCGATCACGGGCGGCTTCCTCGACCGGTTCGGCTCGGAAGACCCAAGCGACGGTGGCAACACCAATCGTTTCGCGCTGTCAGGCCGCGTCGCGCAGAGCGACGATCTCGGCGCGTGGAAGGCCAACGCCTACGTCGTGAAGAGCCAGCTCGACCTCTTCAACAACTTCACCTATTTCCTCAACGATCCCGTGCTCGGCGACCAGTTCCACCAGCACGACGACCGCCTGATGGCCGGCGCCAACATCTCGCGCACGCTGAACGGATCGTTCGCCGGCCTGCCGATGCAGACTACGATCGGCCTGCAATCGCGCTATGATTCGATCGATCTCGCGCTCACCAACACCTTCCAGCGCGGCTTCCTGTCCAACATCCGCAGCGACAAGGTCGGCGAAGGCAGTGTCGGCGTCTATGCCGAGAACACCGTGCGCTGGACCGACTGGCTGAAGACTATTGTCGGCTGGCGCGGCGACTATTACGCGGCCAATGTCACCTCACTGTTCAATTCCAACAATTCCGGCCGCACTGACGCCGCGCTCGGCAGCCCGAAATTCCGCATGGTGCTCGGCCCGTTCAACCAGACCGAATTCTTCCTCGGTGCCGGCTACGGCATGCACTCCAACGACGCGCGTGGCGCGACCACGACCGAAGACCCCAGCGATCCCGCCACGAGACTTACGCCGTCACCGCTGCTCGTGCGCACCCGTGGCGCCGAAGTCGGCGTCCGCACCAAGATCATTCCGAGCCTCGATAGCTCGTTCAGCGTCTTCATCCTCGATCAGGATTCCGAGATCCTGTTCTCCGGCGATGCCGGCGATACCTCGGCGACGCGCGCCAGCCGCCGCTACGGTTTCGAATGGACCAATCACTACCGCCCGCGATCGTGGATCGACATCGATGCCGATCTCGCCATGACGCATGCGCGCTTCCGCGGCACCGACAGCGAGCAGGCGGAGATCTACGCCTCGCTGGCGGGCTATCCCGAGGCGCAGATCGGCAACGCGCCCGGCAACTACATTCCGAACGCGCCGGCGATGGTGGCCTCGGCCGGCATCACGCTCGGCGAGAAGACCGGCTGGTTCGGGGCTTTGCGCTGGCGCTATCTGGCGTCGAGCCCGCTGACGGAAGACAATGCGTTCCGCTCATCCGCGACCAGCATCTTCAACGGCCGCCTCGGCTATCGCATCGACAACGGCTGGCGCATCCAGCTCGACGTGCTCAATCTCTTCAACACGCAGGCGAACCAGATCACTTATGCCTACGGTTCGCTGCTCAAGACCGACACGCTGTACAATCTCTGCACCGGCGGCGTCGCGCCGACGGCGGTCTGCCAGAACGGCGTGATGGATTACGTGCTGCACCCGGTCGAGCCGTTGAGCTTTCGCATGACTGTCGCCGGGACGTTCTAGACGATCTCAAGCCGAGGCCGCGTTCGGAACCGGCTCCGCCGGCAGATCGTCGCCGTTGGGATCGCCCGGCGCGGTGGCCCAGGCCAGCTCCACCAGCGTCACGATCCGGCGGCCGCCGCCGTCGAGCTGGCAGACGATCAGTCCCTGCTCCTCCATGTAGCCGAGCAGGCGCTGGGCGCGGCGCAGCGAATGCGAGCCGTAGGCGCGGGCGATCGCGGCATCGCCGGGGCAGGGCCAGCCTTCCTTCGCCGCGCGTGCGATCATCATGAACACGCCCTGCATGTCGTCGGGCAGGATCGAGGCGCGCAGCGACACGTCCTGCCAGGCGTCGTCCTCGGCATGCTCGGCGCCGAGCCCGGCGCGCGCGCGTGTCAGCATGCGGCGGAATTCATTCAGATCAGGCACCGCGGAGCCGAGCCCCTCGATGCGGCAGCGAACCACGAACTCCTGATAGAGCACGCCGACGGCGCGGAAGCCGGCATCGGGCTCGGCAAGCACGGCACGAAGCGTACGATCGACGCGCTCGCGCCGTTCGGCGAGCTCCTCGGCGCTGACAGGAACCTCGGCCACCTCAGGCCGGATCTCCGGCGCGGCCGCCTTCGCGGCGCGAAGCTGCTCGAGCAGATCCGGCGCGGGCCGGCGCTGCGGGCGGCTGGCATCGGGCGGCGGCGCGGCCAGGATCACGGCGCGCATATCCTCGAGTGCGGCTTCCGGCATCGGCATCAGCCGCGGCGTGGAATTGCGCGCGTGGGTGTCGGTCGGGCCGATATGCAAACGCAGGGGGCGTCGCGACAGCGCCGGGCCGAGCGCCATGAACTGTCCGCGCTCGAGATCGCGAAAGGATTCGGCCTGCCGCCGCTCCATGCCGAGCAGGTCGGCGGCGCGTGCCATGTCGATGTCGAGGAAGGTCCGGCCCATCAGGAAATTGGAGGCTTCCGCCGCCACGTTCTTGGCGAGCTTTGCCAGGCGCTGGGTCGCGATGATGCCGGCGAGGCCACGTTTGCGGCCGCGGCACATCAGGTTGGTCATCGCGCCGAGAGAGAGCTTGCGCGCCTCGTCCGAGACCTCGCCGGCGACCGCCGGCGCAAACAGCTGCGCCTCGTCGACCACCACCAGCATCGGGTACCAGTGATCGCGATCGACGTCGAACAGGCCGCCGAGGAACGCCGCGGCACGCCGCATCTGGTTCTCGGCGTCCAGCCCTTCGAGATTGAGCACGGTGGAGACGCGATGCAGCCGCGCGCGCTCGCCGGCGACCTGAAGGCCGCGCTCGGTGTGATCCTCGGCCTCGATCACCAGATGGCCGAATTGCTCGGCCAGCGTGACGAAGTCGCCTTCGGGGTCGATGATGGCCTGCTGCACCCAGGGCGCGCTCTGTTCGAGCAGCCGCCGCAGGAGATGCGACTTGCCGGAGCCCGAATTGCCCTGCACCAGGAGCCGGGTCGCCAGCAGTTCCTCGAGGTCCATGGCGGCCGCGGCGCCTGCCGTGGTCTGCCCCATCTCGATCGCAACTGTCATGTCCCCGACTCAAGTCCCCATCATTCGCGGACAGGGGCTTATCAACCCGGCCGGGGCGCGTCGAGCGGCACCGTGCGAATCATGCGGTGTTGCCCACGGCGGAGTTCAGGCGTGATTCGATTGCCGTAAAAGTGCGGGCCGATAGGGCGCCTGCGGATCGTCGTCCTCGTTCTCGGGGATCGCGCAGGAGCCGAATTCCTGCCGGATACGCTCGATCTCGGCGATGCGCTCGTGCAGCCGCTGCAGATGCTCGGTCGACGTGGCGCGCCAGAACCGGAAGGTGTCGGTGGTGAGCGGCAGGAACGCTGTTCCGAACAGCGTCGGCTCGGGAACGATGGTACGTCCGAGCAGCAGGAACCGGTTCTCGCCGGAGACCACGAGGGTCGCGTAGCCGCGGTTACCGATCCGCCTGATCCCGTTCAGCGACCATTCGGCGAGCTTGCTGAAATAGGGCTCCTCGCGCCAGCGATCGGGGCAGTGGTCGTCGACCGTCACGTTCACCGCGTCTTGGCTGAAATGCACGATGATGCCGGACGTCGCCGGAAACCACGCGTCATCGAGATGGCCCTGCAGCCAGGCGCAGACGAACGACCTGCACATTTGCGGACGGCGGTCATAGATGGTGCACCCGGTTCCCGTCTGCCAATGCTTGCAGAGTTGATTCACCGGCTTGTCGACCGCGGCGACCTCGAGGATATCGCAGCAGGCGTTGCACGAGCCGCATTGCCGGGTGAGCGGCGCCGTTTTCGGCAGGCCGGTCGCGCGAAAACCCTGGCCGTCGCGGACCAGGAGCTTTTGCTTCTCCAGCGCGTTCAAGGCACGTTCGATCTTGAGACGGGATAGCCCGGTGGCGTCGATCACGCCCTTCATCGTCGTCGCGCCCGCCTCGACCGCGCGGACGACGCTCAGCATCGCCTCATCCATTCTTGTGTTCTTGCTCTGCTGCTAATTTTTGTAGGGCCGACGAATGCCAGCCTTGGAACCCATCGCCGAAAATCGACATCCATGCGTCACGTCGCGGAGGAAATATTCGGCGGCGCATGTTGCCTGCGTGCATTTGCGAGACAAGATAACATGTGCGCATGCAGCGGCTGCGCAAATGAAGGATCCCCGCCTAGGGGCGAGGGTCCGTTGACACAAGCGAGAACTCGGCGCGCCCAGGGCTCAATGCGCTGGGAAATGGCTCATTTTGGGGCCGCAGCGCGCGAAGATATGACGTGCGGCATGCATTGACATCACGCGGTCGTGATGATCGCGGCGCGCTACTGCGCGCCGGATCCGCCCTGCACGATCTTCTCGTTCAGCTTCAGGTCCACGGTCTCGACCGTGCGGTCGATCTCGGCATTGGGGGTGCCGAGCTGATGCGAGATCAGCTTCACCAGCAGGTCGACGCGCTCGATGAAAGGCGCACCGCTGGCGACCGCGCGCGCGGCCGATGACGGCTTGAGCAGGCTTTCGGCGGCCTTGGCGTATTTCGCGAACGGCACCTGGTCCTGCGGATCGGCGCCGAGACGGCGGGCGATCGCATCGACATGGTCGTAGATCGTCTGCGAGCGCGCGAGATCGCCGTGCACGGCGTCGCGGATCGACTGCGGCTCGTGCGGCGTGATGCAGCGATAGTTGCCGGTCAGCAGCATCGACCATTTCGCCAGCGGCACGAACAGCGAAGAGAACACTTTCAGCTTCACCGGCACGTCGTGACCGTCGAGCGTCACCGCGTCGATGTCGGCTTCGAGCTCGCGCAGCACCTTGTTGTGCTTCTCGTCGGCGAAGGCCGATGCCTTGAAATTCGTGGGCAGGCCGACATGAAGCACGTTGGCGGCTTCTTCCGGCGGACGGAAGGCCTGCGGGTCGGGCGAGCACAGCGTCACCAGGCCGGGCTCGAAGCGCTCCCACACCTGGGCATTGGTGTAGGCCTCCTCGAGATCCATGTCGGCAAGCGACGGGATCCGCTTCAGGTAGGGCAGCGGTGGCATGTTCATGATCGACAGGCACGGCAGCTTCGCCGCGGCGATCTTGACCATGAGAACGCGGACCGTGTGGTTGGTGTATTGCGGCTCCTGCATCGCCAGGCCGACCATGTCGTAGCGCGAGAGGTCGACATTGCCCGGCGTCACCGCGTCGAGCTTGCCGGGCAGGTCGCGCGAGAAGATCGCCCGGTGCACCGCCTCGTCGCGCAGCTTGATGCGCACCTCGGTACCGTCACGGTTGATCAGCTCAGCGGTCTTGGCGCGGCAGACCAGGGACACGTTATGGCCCGCCATCAGCAGCTTCGTGCCCAGCAGGGAACCGTAGGAAGCCCCGAGAATCAGGATGTTACGCGCCATATTCCGTCCCTTTGAAAATGTGTGTGATTTTTGAGCCCCGGCCGTCATCCGCGGGCGAGTTGCCGGCATGTAAAGCGAAGTCCGCGGGGATGGCAACTGGGATAATGCATACAAGGCGGAGGTGGACTGCCGGGCTGGCGCGGGCGACGGGGTTCTCGTTGCCTAACGGGCAAAACACCCGAGAGGGCGTCAAGCCACGCGCGTGAAAATATTCCGCTTTACCGAAATTCGGAAACGGCGTACGTGTCGTCCATCCCGGCTCACCAAGAGGGGCGATCTTGTGTCGTCACTGTCGCGAGCCGGGCTTGCGGTGGATGCGGCAGCGTCGGGCGCGAGAGGTCAGGGGCAGGGCGGATTGCTCTCCGTGAGCCCAAGACTTCGTGCCGGATGAGCGGCGCTGCTAGGCTTCGTCTCGTCTGTAAGTTTCCGGCTCCGTCGACAGGGCTGGGAAAACTGCGGCGAAATGGCGGGCCGTGCGTACGGCAAAACCGTGTGGTCCTTTCCGCAAGCGCTCTTTTCGGCTTGTTGAAAGCGGAACAAGACATTGAAAATAAAAGAATTATTCGATTGTTGGCCTGAAACGAATGGCTCGCCGTAAACCCGCCGGGCCCTATTAGGCCCTATTTCACAGTGGGCGCTGGCGGGGCTTGCCCGGTTTCTCGTGGCCCTGCCGCCCTGGCGCGATGCAGGGGCCTGAGGGGCGCACGCTGGCAGACTGAACCTAATGACACTTTCTGGCCCGCTCGCGCGATTGTAAGCAAGCAGCTTCATAACACTGCATCGGTTGGTACCGCCATGCGCGAACCTCAACTCAGTGGACGCGAAAAGCAGCTTCTAAGGCGCATTGCGGCCGGGAAAACGGATCGTGAGATAGCTGGGCGGCTCGGAGACCGTGCTGAGCGGATTTCACAACAGCGAGCCCGATTGCTTCTAAAGCTAGGGATCAACTCACCGGCCGAAATCGATGACGCGGCCATGCGGTTGGCGTACCTATCAAGCTACAAAGGTGTGACGTAAGGGTGGGTCGCCAGTGCGCTGGCGCAGCCCGCCCGGTGGTTTCCCAGGCCCCGCCGCTGTGTGCGCGACGGCCTTCCTACGGCCTCGGGCGACGATTGATCGAGATCAATTTCCCCGTCGCCCTCGCTTAGTATGCTCGCCCTCAATGGGCGGTCACGCCTACTGTCGTTGGGCAGGGGCATTGGGAGTGACCGACAGGGGTCGTCGGGAATTGCAGGAAGTTACCGGCGGCCCACTCGTTCTGATGTCCATGATGCGGTGCGCGCCATTCGAGGTGACGGTGCGAGCCTTGCCGGTGCCGTCGCTTGTCCCGCTTCGATCTCTGATCCAGAACAGCAAGAAGCCGTCACCATGACCTTGGGGGGATTTTGGTGACGGCGTCTCATTGCGGTGTCCGGGTAGCCGAACGAGCCGATGATCCGCCCGACCAGTTAACGGAATGTAAACGAGGGGCGTAGTCAGGTGTGACCGCGTCTTCCTATTCTGACATCGCTCGCTTGCAAGATATCTAGGCCAGCCTTGCTCAAACGATGGTGGTGAGCGAAGGCGTGACGGTCGTCTGTGGCTCGTCCTCGATCAAGCGGCACACGAGTAGCATCCGGACTGTACGCAGCGAGATGCCATCGCGCACGCTCTTCCAGACGCTGCTGTTCGGCCCGTAGGTGCGAAACACCCTCCGGTCATTGGTCGCGACCATCGCCCCGCTAATTGCAGGCGTGACGATTAATTTGATTTGCTCTGGCTCTCTTGTGTGAGCCCTGCACCCACATGTGGCGCCTGCGCGATCTCGGCGGCGGGAGTTACGATTCCACCGCTCGGCGTTTCCCGTTTCGACCTAGAGCATCGAGAGCACGACGATCCCGTCTTCAAGTTCGCCTGAAGCGAGGCGCGTTCGCGCAATATGTTCGAACTCCGTTCGATGCTTATGAAGATAGCTGAAAGCCTGCTTGTCCGTCTGGAACGTCGTCGCAAGTCTGCACGTCTGTCGCGATGGGCCGAGCGCAAGAGAAAAAGTGATTGTTCCGCTGCCGTCCGACTTGGCTCTGGGCACGATCTGCTCTCCCCGGCTATGACTCGGTCCTCGGCAAATTCATCGACAGTCGCTGAAGCCGGCTATCGCGGCAACTTTGTCGCACGCTTCTTTGGTACGGGCGCTGGCGACGATGCTCGATGAGTTGCGTCAGCCGCTTCCTTTGCTTCGCGCAGCTCGCGAAGCCGCGCCATATTCTTGCGGACCTCGATGGCTTGTCTCTCGACGTCCGCGATCGCCTGCGCTCCCTCTTCAGCGGCCAAGCGCTGACGATCGGACCGCGCGATTGCTTCGGGTGACGGTACTGCCGATTTCCTGGCGCTCATCCTTCACCCGTTCCGCAATAGGCAAAACCCGCTCAATCCGGGGATCGAGCGGGCAGTATAGCCGTTTCAGTACATCCGTGAAACGGCACTACGAGATCAGGCCAGCGACAGGTTTTCGGCGCTGACTTTGCCCCGCATCTTATCGGTCTTGGCCTCGAAATTGACCTTTTGGCCCTCGGCGAGACCCGAAAGACCGGCGCGTTCGACCGCACTGATGTGAACGAACACATCCTTGCTGCCATCGTCCGGCTGGATAAATCCGAAGCCCTTTTGGCCGTTGAACCACTTAACGGTACCTGTCGTCATTTTCTTCTCCAAAGCGCACAAGCGCGTGCCGCGCGACAATCACGCGGTAATTTCAACTTCGTCGATGTCTTTGGAAAAGGAGCCCGCGGGCGCGTTCAACAAGGCACAGCGGCTAATCGAATCCAGTCAATATATATGACATTCGCAATTTTGCAAGGAGGGAGGCTAATTCGTTTCGGCCCTACACCTCTGGTTGCAGATCGCGAGCCGCTTAGGATGCTCCGGTCGGCGCGTGCGAAGGGCTTTATCGATCGACGTTTAATCGATTGACTTGGCCGCGCCAGAGTGGTCACGTCGCACCTACTGAACCGTATCGCCGCGACAAGCAGATCGGCTCGTTCGAGGCCGGCGAAGAAATACGCGGCGCTCTCATTCTCCCATTCGCAACGAGACTCCTGCGCAATTGGCTGCGTGCAGGACCGCCGCATTTTTGCAACCCAGCGAGGAGTTTCAATTGCAGGTATTGGTCCGCGACAACAATGTCGATCAAGCGCTTCGCGTTCTGAAGAAGAAGATGCAACGCGAGGGCGTCTTTCGAGAGATGAAGCAACGACGCTCCTATGAGAAGCCTTCGGAGAAAAAGGTGCGCGAAAAATCCGAGGCCATTCGACGGGCCCGCAAGCTCGCTCGGAAGCAGGCGATCAGGGAAGGCCTGCTTCCGGCGCCCCCGAAAAAGAAGCTTTCGGAGCGCAAGCCGCCGTTGCCGAGACTCTCAGGCCTGCCGACTGAAAAGGACTCCTGATTTCCAAGAGAGGACAAAACGACGGGTGCGGCACTGTCCGTATGGGCCCGGTGCCTCCAACTGAATTTCGCAGCGTCCTCGTTCGCAAGGAGCGGCCGGTTGGCAGTGATGTTCAAATCAATGCCAAACCAGAGGTGCGCCACATTGACCCGATATTACTTCGACATCAGGGACAACACCGGCCTCTACCCCGACGAGGAGGGGTTGGAGTTTGGAACTCAGCGGGAGGCCGAAGTGGAGGCCGCCCAAACGCTTTCAGGCTTGGCCCGCGATCTCGCACCCCCGGACGAACGACATGACGTTGCCATCGAGGTGCGAACTGACATTGAGCGCGTGTTTAAAGTAGCGCTCATTTTCAGCAGCAGCAAAACAACGCAATGAAGGAGTCCGAAATCGCCTGAATGGTTCCGGAGACCGGAGTAAATCGCCGGAGCGGTCTTCGGCGATCATCGTCGAGACCGCGATCCCATCGGGCAGGAGACCGATGGAAGCGCGCGCGTTGATAGCGGTCAAAAGGAACTTTGAGGTCCGCAGTCCGTTGGTGCGGGTATCCCGAAATTGGAGTTTCCACATGCGCGAGAAGCGCAGGATGGCAACGCCCGCCTCTACCCGCGCCACCAAGGCGTCGATTGAACCCATGACGAGCGGCTATGCCTTGGTCGTCGATGGCCACATCAAGGCATCCTTCGAGGCAAAAGACAGTGCGTTAGAGTTCGGTAGAGAATTGAAGGCTCGGTTTCCCCATTTGCAAGTCAAGATCTTCGATGCCGAAACCAAGCGTAGCGAGGCCATTGCCGCGGGGTCATGCGGCCCCATATCTCCGCATCTCGACGAGAGTCGCGCTACCATGCCTTTCGCGGTCCATGTGACCAAATGACTCGCGTTTGAGGTCGGTACGGCGCATATTCACGTTATCACCGTTCCCTATCCTGGCATTTGCCGGTGACTGAGAGTGTTGTGCTCCCGCCGATGCGTAGGGAGGCATCATGGTCCAGCCTCAACGCCGGTCTCCCGCCATTCCACGGATCACTTTGCAGCGCCCCGCCTGTCCGAGGTGCAAGGCGTCGATGATGCTTGTCAGCATCGAGCCAGAGCGCCCAGGCGTGGACTTGCACAGTTATCAGTGCGCCGTCTGCAACCACTGGCTTACGACCCTTGCTCCCTACGAAGATCCTATGCATTCGAAAGCCCTTGGCCGCTGGCTTCAAGGCGATTTGCACCCTCTGAAATAAGGCGCGCCGTGCGTGATCCGGCGGCCTCGCCTCATTCTAGGGAAAGTGCGCCAGGGCAAGCCGACCGGAAACAAATCGTTGTTCGGTAGGGTTGAGATGTGAGATGCCATGAGCAGCGCCCGCGCGATCCGTTATCGCAGACTAGCACTCGCCTCTAGCGACAAGGTCGACGCGGAACTCCTTCTTAGGCTTGCGGACCAGTGCGATCGGGGAATCCTCTGCACGGCAGAATGGCGATCAGCCCGACCATATCGCCAGAATGAGCAGCCACCAACGGTAGGAGAGGACAGGTTACGGTTTCCGTTGGACCCGTCGAATAACGGACGTTGAAAGGCTTCCGTGCTCAGCATTAGCATTCTCGTCGCCCACGCGATTGACGCTCTCAGAACGTAACGAGCTCGCCGGCATGAGCGGCCGGCTCCTGTCTCGCCAAAGAAAAACCCGCCGACCTTGTGAGCCGGCGGGAAAGTTTGTTTGGACTGTAGATTGCGACCGGGCAAGCCAGCCGCAGGCAGAATTATATGCGAGCTTGAACGAGCCAGCGAGCCTGCGCTCACTATTTTCACGATCGCGTCGGCAGACGAAGTCTACCACAAAGCCGAGTTCTTCTTTGCCGCTTCATGACCGCTCCGGTCATTCACGACTGGGTTGAAGCAGCGGCAAGCGCGGCATGGTCGGCTATGCCGCCGGAAGCGGAAGTGAGTTATCCTGCGGCAACGCGATGCCTGAGACTGTCACTACTGGCGACCTCCGCGCGGTCGCAGCCGACGAGACCCGCCGGGCAGGCGACTGGCCGCGTGCTCGGACGAGGCGGGCTGAGGCAGACGCGCGTCAGCGGCTCTGAGCAAAAGTGCACAGACGAACCGAAAGCCCGGCCTATGATCAGTCGGCTTGACGACCCCGTCGAGCAACCTCCAACGGCCTCGGCACTAGGGGTGTGCTGGGGCCGTTTCTCCGCCCGCGCCTAGCAGGCGCACATAGGTCCCGCTCTCGTGCAGTTCGAGCCAGCCCTGTTCGACGGCGTATTTGATGCCGGCGCTGAACTCTGGACCTTTGCCCTTCAACTTGTAGAGGAAGGGCACGTTGATCTTCTCGATGTGAATGCGGCCGTCCTGCACTGCCTCAATTGCGGCCGCTAGTTCGACCAGTTTGCGGGCGGCGGCCTCCGGGCGGGCGAAGGAATGTTCGGCAGTTAGTTTCATTCGGTCAGGCGGTGCGTGGCGCGGACGTACGAAACGAGGGCGGGATTAGTAATTAGCGCGCAGCAGAAGCACCGGGCAATGCCGTCGGATGGCTTCACCCGGCTTGGCCGCTCTCAATTCGCTGGCGCAGATCAAGCCAGCGTTCGATGACGACGCCGAAATCGTCGCGATAGCGCCACGCGAGCCGGCATCTCGCCACCGTCAGAAAGTCGTCGAACGTGATGTAGAAATCGATTGGTAGCAGGCCGAGCCGGTCTGAGTGAACGACGGCGCCGGTGCGGCTCATATCGTAAGCAATGACACGCAAATTCAGGCTGCCATCAAAAAAGAGCAGCCCTTCGGTAGGATGCTTGTTCATGTGCAGTCCTCGGTACGTTGGCCGCGCTGGCTTTTGGTACGTAACGGAAGCGCATGTGTTTAATGGGAGCAACCATACGCCCTTCAACCGGACTGAAAATCTGGAACCCGATTTAGAGTTAAGTGGCGAATTTTATTAAACTGTTGCTTGTCCGGAAGCTGGGATAGCAGGGATTGATCTCACTCAATCGTGTAGGTCGTTCCGCGCCGAAATCTCGGCATGCGTAAGCCCGTCGAGCCCGATCAGCCGCGCGAGCCCGCGCGCTGTTGCGTCCGTCACGTTATCCACCGCAATTTGTAAGGGCGGCTTGCTTGCCTTACGTGGCTCGACGCATCCTCTGGCTCGGTTAGGGGGGCGGCAATGGAATACGTACGCTTCGCAGTTTCGGGACGAAGGCGAACGCGATGGTCGAGCCGATCCATCCGAAGGCCATGCCGGTCATCCTGACGACCGACGAAGAGCGGGACGTTTGGATGCGCGTACCGTGGGATGGAGCCAAGGCGCTGCAACCACCGCTGCCGGATGACGCACTCAGTATCGTCATGCGCGGGGCCGACAAAGAGGATTGCGCGGCGCGAGCGCAACTCAACAACCCTTTCCTTGACGGCCTCGAATGAATGAAGAATTTTGATTCAGCGGCGTTCCTCCGGCTTCATCGAACCGTGTCTACCGTCGAAGGTGGCCGAGCCGCCGTCTGGCCCGGACTGGGTCCACGAAATCAAGCACGAGGGCTACCGGCTGATGGTGCGCCGGGATGCTCATCGGGTTTTTACCGCCGCGCAGAACTGTTCCGTGACCGCCGTTGTTTCCTCGGTGACGTTCCAGCCGTTCGCCTCGGCGTTTTTCCTGGCCAACTTTTGCTCGTTCTGGAGCATCTGTTTGATTTGCGCGTACGGCTTCCAGTCGGCCTTGGATAGCTTGACGGGGGGGGCACCGCAGACGTTGTGGGCAATCGCTTTCTGTACACTCGTGCTAACGTCGCTCATGAGGTCCTCGACGACGGCAGTGAAGCGCGCCTTGGCGTATTGGCTGTTGGTCGCGATAAAGTCCTTGCAGAAGGTGACCCGTTGACCTCCATCGCGGGCCTTGATGTAGGCCGTCTGCGCTTCGTAATGGAGGCGGTAGGCGAGTTTGTCGGCGTTCGGGTCGGATTTCACCGCTTCGAGCATGGCGCGGTGGTCACTCGAAGTGGCCTCACTGATCCTGATGTCACATACTTTGGCGAGGGAGAAGACCGGAGCGTAGGCCCGCACCTCGGCTTCCAGGGCATCGTTGGCGCGCGCAACTGGTGCGCACAGGCTGGCGGCGATTGCGAAAGCAGCGAGACAGCGTTTCATTGATGCCATGCTCCAGATCACCAAACAGTAAGCGGCGGCCTCGGCGCACCTCGGTCTTCATAGTTCTGACCAAATGGCGAACCCGATGTACGCGAGTACGGCCATGCTGAGAACGATGACCGCAATCGCGGTAAGTTCGATGGTGAAAAGTCGTCTTGATGCCATGCACCACTTTTTGCGGCAGTCGAGCGGCGGCGTTGATCTTGATCAAGCCGCCTTCTCGGTCGCTGGAGCGGTTCCCAGGGTGAAGGAGCGGGAACCTGTGGATGCGCGGCGCGGGATGAAGGCTAGGGCGTTGCAGCGGCCATTGCCGGGTGATGCGCTCGGGATCGTCGTGCGTGGGGTCGACAAAGAGGACCGCGATGCGGCTGTGCCCGCGCCTCGCGCAATGTCGGGGTCACGCAGGCAACAAGCCCGGTTGCACGATCGGTGCCATCGCCCGGCAACTCGCCAGCCTCCGATCGCTTCCAGCAGTCTAGTCATTTGGGCTTAACGCAATGCGCGCACCAGCGGCAAAGGGTAGGGGGATTGTTGTTGCGAATGCGTGGGCATACGCCAGAGGCACATGCGCAACGTCATTGTCGGGGCCGCTATGGGTCGGATATACCCCCATTCCTCAGGGCGTATTCGGTTTGCCTCCAACAGCAACAGTCGGACGCGCGCGCCGCCCCTTACCCCGAGCCCGCTTCGGGTCGAATTCATCGACCGCGTTCTGCCAGGCGACGATCTGGTCTTCGTACCAGACGCGCCGGTTCGGGCTGATGTAGGTGGACTTCGGAAACCGGCCAGCCTTCGCCATGCGGTAGAGCGTGGTGCGGCTGACAGGGATGATCGCCAGAACCTGCGCCTCATTGAGCATGCGGCGGGCGGCGGACTTCTCTGCTGAAGCAGAGCTGACCTCAACTTGTGCCTGCTTTGGTGCGCTCATCGTCCACATCCCAGATGTTTGTTTCCAACCCGTTCGAGCCGTTCACCGCTCCGACGGCCTTACCTTTTGCCCAGGGGCGCGCAGACAACCTTCATCACGCGCTCGAACTCAACCTCGATAAACTCGGGGAAGACCCCGCGGTCCGCGAGAACCGCGCGGAGGCTGGCGTTCAACGCTTCCTCCTGCACCGTGCCGTTGGCCATGCGCTCTTCTTCGAATTTGCTCAGATACCAGTTGGCCAGTTCGCGGATGAGGTAGGGGCTCAGGCCCTTGTCGAGATCCTTGGCGGTTTGCGACCCCGGCCTCTCTGTGCCTTCGTACAAAGGCGTCACATCCGTCACATCCGTCGCGGCGTCCGGCGCCGTCGGAGCATTGGGATGTGACGGATCATCCCGGTTGACGACGTTGCGCAGGTTCGCAGCGTCACTGGCAACATCCTGAGACGCCTCGCCTGTGACGGTTGTGACGGACGTGACGCCTTCCGGGGAGCAGAGAGAAGCCGAAGGGGGCAGGTAGCGCCACCAGACGTCTGTGAGGTCGCCAAGGCGGTAGCCCTTGCACTGGTTCGCCCCCCGAGGCCGGAGATTTTCGGACTTGATCCCATAAGCCTGCAGACGGCTGGCCAGCGAATGATCGTTCAGGGGCTCTTTGAGATGGCTCCACGGGGCCGCCTCGAGCGCGTGCAGTGCCTCCAGGATCATTCTGGTCGGCAACCCTTTCGGAGTCGTCGCCTGGACTGTTGCGTCCGCCGCGTTGAAGACCGTCCGCAGGTCCGAGAGCAGGCGAATGTTCAGGCTCGGCGGTGTATCGCTGGTCGCAGCCGCGACCAAGGCGACGGCGGCTTTGCGCGCCAGATCAGGCCACTCGCCGCCGGCCAGATCGGCGACGGTCAGCAGCGGCTCCCACACGTCTGCCGTGCGATCCTCGATCCCGATCGGCATTTCCGGTCGCGCCGCCTCGGCCTGGCTGGTAACGGCTGCGGCCCACGCTTCGAGCCGTCCGAACAACTCCTCGCCCATGGGCGCGTGCGTGCGGTGCCGGAAAGCCTCGACGCGCTCATCGGGCGCGCGCCGTCGCATGCGAATGATGATGCTGCGCGTCATGATCGAGTCCGGCAACCAGCCCAACCCGGCCAGCGCGACGGCAGCGAAGCTCTGCACGTCCTCGGTCTCGACACGCCTGCCGTAGACGACGCAACGGCCGAAGGTGGCGCCGCGCCGGTGGCCGCTGTTGAGGAACGACCTGACGTCCTCATGCTCCCGCGCCTTCGGTCCGAAAATGGCGTCGATCTCGTCAAACAGGATGGTCGGCGGCCCTTCCTCGCTCCCACACTTCCGATACAGATAGGCGGGTGAAACGTTCGTGGCGTGAACGGGCCTTGGCACCAGCGTCTCCGTCACCTCCAAGGCGCGGGTCTTGCCCGACCCCGGTTCCGGCGACAGGAACGACAGTCGCGCGGTGCTTTCCCACGCACTCATCAGGTGCGTATGTACTACCCACAGTGTGTGCGCGATGGCCGCGTGCACAGAGGGGTAGCTGACAAACCGGCACAGGAAGCCGCGCACGTCGTTCAGGAGCGCGGTACCCGACTCGACGGGGCTCTGGGCACCACTGCGACGCATGGGCTTGCTGGCCTCGGCCCTCAGCTTCACGGCGCCTTCGACGAGACGCGGGATGTCGGAGACGCGCTCCTGCCAGCGTTCGTCGTGCGGGGCGGCGGACTGCCCCATCAGCCCGCGCAGGAAATTCACGACAGCGCCGGGCTCCATCCCGGCGTAGATCATCTTGCAGGAGAGATCGCGCAGGCTCTCGTGCAGGGAATGCCCCGCGAGAATGTCGCGCTGCAATATGTCCCAGTCAGTGCTGCTCGCCTCGGTGTCGGTCCCGTTGCCGGGCCTGCGGGACGGCGCGAGCTGGTAGCCGTGGGCTTCGACGAGCAGGCGCGCAATCTCGTCCAGCAGGGCTTCGGTACCAGCCTGATCGATTGTGGGCAGATCATCGCGCGGGGTGTCGCACAGCGTCGGGCCGAACCAGGAATAGGGCTTGCCGGTGCCGTCATGGATGCCATGGACGATGACCTGCCGACCGTCGGCGAGCATTTCCACTTTCTGCTTCGTGTCGCCGTTCGGCGCGACGAACTTGCGCTCGGCATGCTTGAACGGCGTGGCCGCCTTGAAGAAGATCGCACGGCGGGGGGAGCGACCGAAGCGAACGCAGATCGCGCCGCGCTCCTCAAACTGCTCGCGCACGACCGCTTCGACGGCATTGGCCGCGTCTGCATCCTCGATGTCGATGTCGAGGCAGGGGACGGTCGCGCACAGAATGCCGGTATTGGAGTTCGGGTAGAGCCTGGACCACACCTCGATATCGCCCGTCGAGGTCGGATCGCGCTTGGTCCAGTTGGACAACAGCGGCACCTTGCCAGCCGTCGGGATGGGCTGGTAGCCTTGCATCAGCAGCTTGCGGCGGATTTCGGTCGGCATTATCGTTGCTACGCAAAAAAGAGGGAAGCCTCGACTGCCATCGAGGCTTCCCCAGCGATTGCGACTAGAGCGGGATGTCGTCGTAGTCGGGACCGGTCGGTCCCGACTCCGGGGCCTTCAGCACCTCCAGACGCAGGTGGGGCTTGTCTTCGAAGGTGTTCGCGTCATCGGCCCAGAGACGGATGGTGGCGCCGATCCACTTCTCCGGCTCGATCCCCAGCACCTTCTCGAGCGCCGCCTTGTTGGTCTTGTTGAGCGCAACCAGCTTGGTGCTCTCCTTGAAGTGCAGCAAGGCCTTCAGTTCCGGGCCATTCTTGCCGCGGAGTTCTTCAACGCCCACCCGGACGATGGTCAAGACCGGCCGGTTAGCGCCCAGGTTGGACCCATTGTAGAACCGCGAGCCGTAGATCGCGTCCAGATCAGCGGCGGTGGGTGACTTACGCTGCATGTTCATAGTGATTTTCCTTGCGTGTATTTCGGTTTGTTGAGCTCCGATTTTGGTCGATCCTCGCGCGGGGCTCGAGTGACGCGAGGACCAAATGCGAAAAGCCACGGTTCGCGCCGTGGCTTTCGCAAATTCGGATCAGGTATCGACCGGGGGCTGCGAGTACAGCCTGTGCTCTTCCCAAGCCTGCAACTCGTCATCATCGAAATACGCGCGGTTGTTGATCACCGCAGCGGGCTTCGGAAAACGGAGGAGGGGGTCAGCCTTCCAGCGCCGGATGGTCTCGTCGCTCACGCGATAGCGATCCGGCAGCTTGGAATTGGGGGTGAGGGTGCGGCGCATTGTCGATCTCCGACTTTGGGGAGTTCGACCGCCAAATGTTCACATAGTTGGGCTTATTGCATCGGAATTATTCGGTCTGTTCGGGATTTTGCAATCCGAAATGTGGGCAAACGATTCGAACTACAAATGCCCGTCATCAAGAATTGGAATTCGAACATGCCTTATCTAATTTCAATTGCCACGCCTTCATCCTCTTCCATGCGCGAAACAAGAGCTGAAGCCGTGCATGTGCGGCCTCGAAGCTGCTGGCGATGACCTGCTTCTCTGCTGCCACCTTCGCGAGAATGACGCGCTTGCTTCCCTTTTTCGTTCCGATATCTTCAAGGATCTCCTCGCAAAGGTCCCACACGCGGGGATTACATGCGTTGAGGACGTGGGTCGCCGCCCAGTTGCCGCCCTTGTTGATCAGCCAGCCAGACTTGATCCCGTCACGCAGTTCGTGAAAGATCGTCTGCTGCGTCAGCTTCCCGAGTTCGTCCAATGTTGCGAGAAACGGCTGAGCCGCTACCTCGAGTGCAGGAGTTTCGGTCAGCCATTCGTTACCCTTGCCGAAGTCGGGGGCGTTGCGATGCCGCTCCCATTCGGCTTTGTAGTAATCATATTGTCCGGGGGTGTAAGTCCGCTTTTCCTTGCTTGCTGTAACAGGAGGCCGGGGCCCGCGTTTCACGCGAGTACGTGATGTCTTTTTCATGGGAGCAGCTTGCCCAGCGTGACATTGGCAACATCACAGACTTCTCCAAGTTTGGGCAATATTGGGGTCACGAGCGCCGCGCGTCTCTGTTTTCCACCGTATTCCGGTGTGCGCTTGAAAATCAGAAAGGATATGAAATTTGCCACGCAGCGAGTTGGTTACGTAACCACGTTGGTCGGCATTGGATGACGGGTCGTCGGCCAGACAGAGCGGCTGAGACAAGCTCTAGTTCCGAGGCAAATGTTCGAATATGATTCAGTGCATAGGAGCAGAGATACATGGCCGTGGAGGCTTGAATGGGCAGGCCAATCGGAAGTGTGAACAAGGAGAAGCCGTTCAACGACGCGCTGAGGATCGCGCTTCGCAGTCGTCCGCTTGCTCTGCGTAGGATTGCGGACCAACTACTCGACAAGGCGGAAGCGGGTAATCTTGCCTACATTCACGAACTCATCGACCGCCTGGATGGTAAGGCCGTGCAGGTCGTTGATCGGCAGGAGATTCCGATCCATGAGCTCAGCGATGCCGAATTGTATCGGATTGCGGCAGGTGGCGGCCTCAGTCCGGACACGATGCTGCTGATGCCCCCAGCAAAGGTCAGGTCGGACGAGCCGGGCTGAGTCCAAGGTTGTCATCTGAGAAGCGCAGGCGACCGAGCAGCCTGATCACCTGGGTGGCCTGCCACTTACCACCTCGCGCGGTCGCGATCCCACGCTCATTCAAGATCACCGAGATCCGTTTCGCCGGAAGGTCGCGCAGCGGCTCAAAGATGGAGCGGAATTGCTCCGCATGCAGGTCTGCTTCCGCCTTGCGAGCTTCCCCGATTGCAGCATTGCCGAGCATCTGACCACGCGCTTTGGCTGCTGCGAGAGCTTCCCTGGTGCGCTGAGCGATCCTTTCGCGCTCCTTTTCAGCGACAGCCGCGTGGATGTGCAGCATGAACGGATCAACGTCTAGACCGAGCTCGGTGACGATGAAGGGGATGCGCTGCACCATCAGGCCGCTGATGAAGTGAACGTCACGGCTGAGACGGTCCAGCTTGGCAATGAGGATCGGGGCTGCGCCAGCCTTCCCACCCTTGCCGAGCTTGCGGGCAAACTTCATGGCTGCCGCCAGCTCAGGACGACGCTCCAGCGCATCCGCTCCCTTGCCAGTCTCCACCTCGCGGTACTCGGCCTCGATGCTGTAGCCATGCTGCGCGCAGAATGCCTTGATCGCAGCCTGCTGTGCCTCTAGGCCGAGACCGCTGCGGCCTTGCTTGGGTTTTGAAACGCGGATGTAGGCAATGGCAGGTCGCATAGAATATTTATCCTCTCAGAAATTACAGACGGTCGAACGTCTGTCTGTAAACGCAGAGAATCTAGCGAATATGATCGCAGTTCGAATCCCCTACCTTCGGCTGATCGAGCTTTCGAGTGAGACCAGGTGCGCCCGTAAAGGGCACGATGTTCATGCGATGCGAAGCAGCAAGATCGAGCTAGAGGTTTCTGGCGGAGGAGGTGAGGCGGGACGAGTTTGCGGGAAAGCATGCTGGTGCTTTGGAGCCGCTGCGCAGACAGGCGCAGGGATATTTTCTTGATCAGGGGGAGGGGGGAGGGAAAAACTTGCGGCAAAGCATGCTTTGCGAACGAATGACGCGTAGATTAGTGTCTAACTCACGTGGCATGAGGTGGTCCTGCGGCCCATATCCCAGCAGCCCGCATCATCGAGGTTGACTGCCTGCGCCTCGTTGATGAGGCACGCCACGTCTACGCGCTCGACACCGCCACCGACGCCGACACCGACGCCGACGCCGACGCCGACGGCGAGATGCTCGACCTGCTCGAAAGCTTCGAGGGCGAGGACAGCGCCGACAAGGCGCATGCGCTGGCCGAGCGCCTCTCGCGCGAGACCGGCCTGCCGCTCAAGGTGCGCCACTACGATTGATGTAACCCATCTCTGCAGCCGAGGTCCGCAACTGGGCAGCACAACTGATGTCGGCGCATGGGGCGTTCGGGCAAATGAAAGAGGCCGTCAATTGCGCCGACTTACTTCTACGTAGGGGCTTTGAGACCCGGCGAGTTCAGCCATTCGTCGATGTGGGCGGCCATATCGGCTTCGCGGGCCGTATCCAAAAGGCTTTCACGCTCCTCGCCTGGGGGCAATTGACCTGCCTTTTCCCTCGCAAGCCGACTTTCCTGGATGAGCCGTTCGCCTAGCGCTCCATCCTGCTTGAACCGGTGGCGTTTCATGAACGTCCTCCCGTCGTGAACCTCAGCGGTCGATGGAAATATTACGCCTGGTGCTCACCCAGAGGAACAGGCCTCTTCGTGAGCCCGCAGCAGCGTACTAGGACAGCGATGCATGCAGTAATTTATCGGAGTCGCCTCAGCCCCTAGATGCCTCTAATGTGACTTTCGCCGGGGCTGGCATTTCACATCCCGAACGAGCATTTCAACCGGCAAAGGGGGTCGCTGCAAAGCGCCCCCCTTCCGACTCCGACGCTCGCTGAGGAGAATTAGGACAGCATCCGCGCGCAGACTTGTCCGTTGTGGCCTTGCGCCCTGGACCGGCGCTAAGCGTTGGCACTACCGGCCAAGCATCGACGCCGCCATTGCAGCTATTGCTTCCAATTCGGCTTCCAGCTCCTCGACAATGTCATGGAGCAAACCCGCCGCGAGCGGGTCCGTAGTCTCATCTTCAAGGACCCGATAGCGCTCAAGTCGATCCACGCGTTCTTTGCGCTCACTGTCAGTCATGGTGATGTCCCCCCATGCTCTGACCCCCAGCAGGCATAGATATTGGTTGCTCAAAACTGTGAAACTATTGCGGCGCAGTGAGATGGCCCGCGTCCCCGCTCCGCGCGCGCCACAGAACCTTGGCATGGTCCGCGAAAGAAATTCCTTCGCAGGTATTTAGGTGTCCGATGACGCGAACATATGCGTCAGAAACCAAAATTTTGGATACGTCCGCGGCCTTATTCGCAGCAAGATGCCTTGCCGTGCTCTTGAACCGATGGACACGGGACAGAGCCGTAAGAGCAAAACACGCAACAGTCGCCAGCCTTGGGTTTAAGCCGAGTGCCGCAGCCCTTGCAGTCATAGAAAAACTGGCAGGCGTCGGTTGGCATGACCTCAAGGGATTGGTGGCCGCAGGAGGGGCAAATCAATGTGGATTTGGTCTGCATTCACTCTCACTAGCAGCAACGCGAGTATCGGGTTGCAACGCCGAGGTGACAGCAAAGGGCCCTCCGCCCGGTCTGGCAATCAATCTCCGTCAGCGGGCGAAGAGCCTCCTTGCGACGGAGCGGCGGACCGCCGCATGAGGAGACTAAGACGTTCGTGTGACAGTGCCGTGAATTATGCCCATTGCCTCTTTGGGGTTTACCCAACCGAGTCAGTCCGCTGAGACAAGAATGCCGTCTCATTAGGGTTGACATCTGATTTGTGAGACGACATTGTCTTTGGGTTCAGACCCTAATGAGACAGGATCGCCATGACCGTCATCGGCTACGCCCGAGTAAGCGCCACCGACCAGAACCTTGACGTTCAGGTGAGCACACTCCGTGCTGCAGGCTGCGAACTCATCCGGTCGGAGAAGCGCAGCGCCACCACGACGGCTGGTCGCGAGGAACTGCGCACGGTGCTCGACTTCCTGCGCGAGGGAGACGTTCTGACAGTGACCCGTATCGACCGCCTGGCGCGGAGCATCGGTGACCTCCAAGACATCGTCCGCGCTGTAAAGGCTCGCGGCGCGATCCTGAAGGCCACCGAACAGCCCATCGACACCAGCACGGCGGCGGGCAAGTGCTTCCTCGACATGCTGGGAGTGTTTGCCGAGTTCGAGACCAACCTGCGGCGGGAACGACAGCTTGAGGGGATTGCGAGTGCAAAGGCACGTGGCGTCTACAAGGGCCGCAAGGCGAGTATCGATGCCGAGAAGATCAAGAAGATGAAGGCCGACGGCGTGGGGCCGTCTACCATTGCAAAGACGTTGAAGATCGGTCGAGCGTCAGTTTATCGCGCACTCGCGGAGTGAGCCGCCTGTTTCCTGCACCCCGAGGGGGGAGAGAAAATTTCGGACGAAAGCATGCTTACTTCCGGCAAAGCCCCTCACAAAGCCGCCCGTCAAAACAATCCCGACTAATGTGCAATGGAGCCCGACAATTTCCTTAGGCTGTCTGCAATAGCGAAGCGGCCACGAGGCCTGATTGGTCCCGCCTGACGGGCGACCGAAGTAGCGGTGACTGTTTATGAGGGCGGAGCAGAAGTCCACAGTCATCGCCCAAACCGACGCGATTGACCCAAAGCGGAAGTCGGCATAATGCACGGAAATCAGATTTGCGATTTGCCGCTCTTGTTTCGGCTGAGCATTTCCTGCTCAACTTGGTCCGCGAGAACACCCAAATGCGCGGCAAGCCTGTCGAACATCGCCCGCTTCGATACGTCCGTAGCGAGTTCGCTAATCAGCTTGCATTCAGCCGCGTCTCTTCGCAGCTTTTCGAGCTGTGCTTGATAATCCTTCACGGGCGCCCTTCAGTTCTATTCTGGCGAGCGTAAGCCGGGGGAACGCAGCCAGTCGTTCACATGCGCTGCTGTCTCGGCTTGCCTCGCGCGTCGAAGAAGAAGCTCCCGAGACATGCTGCCTGGTGGTTCTCTTTCAGCCGCTTCCCTGAATTTATTGGCCTCTTCGGCCAGCCGCTCTTCAAAACTCGATGTGTGTTTGACACGTCGGCGCGTGCTGCCCATGGCACAAACTCCTTTCACAGATTGCTCATGGCTGCATTTTTTTAGGTCTCCCAAATCGATTGTGTCTGTCCGGTAGCCGACACAAAATCTGAATCGTCTACGCTAATGTCGGATGCTACCGCACCGCAAAATCCCTAAATAAGCCCTCGCTGAGTCAGGTACCGAGCAGAACCGAGGCCCAGCGGTGTTACGATGCCGTCATTGCCGGCCACGATATTGGGCGTCGGTAACTGAGAGTTCTTGCACTCCCGCCTGTCGAACGGGAGCGCAAAGATGTTCCAGTCCAACGCGATACTTGCGTCCTTGTCAGCGAGCGATACCGCCGCCCTGCGACCTCATCTCAGAGCCACTCATCTGCAGCAGAAGACAGTGCTGTACGATGTTGGCGACACGGTCAAAGCCGTCTATTTCCCAACAACCGCTGTCGTCTCCCTGGTGGTGTCGCTTGCGACCGGCGAAATGACCGAGGCCGCCATGGTGGGCAGGGATGGCGCTATTGGTGTCGCATCTGCGCTGGATGGAAGAGTCGCCATGAGCCACGCCATCGTCCAATTGGGCGGCGATGCGATGGTGTGCGACCCCGCCGCATTCAGAGGCGGGGCGCTGCAGTCGGAGTCCATAATCGCGACGGTCATGCGACACGAGCAGGCCCTGTTTGCGCAAGCGCAGCAATCGGCTGCCTGCATGGCGCATCACGAAGTCGATGCCCGCCTTTGCCGCTGGCTGTTGCGTGCGCGCGATTTGTCGGGAAGCGATCACCTTCCTTTCACGCAAGAATTTTTGGCTGAAATGCTCGGTGTCCGGCGCACCAGCGTAACGACGGTTGCCCGGACGCTTCAGGAAGCCGGGATGATCAAGTACACGCGCGGTAAGATAGAAATACTTGATGTCGAGGGTCTGCACGAATGCGCCTGCGAATGCTACGAAACGATTAGAGGGCAGTACCAGCAATTACTGCCCATGCCTTAGGGCCTAGGCCCGTTTACGTCGGCCATTGGCCCTTACTTAGCCGAACAAGGCTGAGACCATTGTGTCGGCTATCGGCGGCAGACCGGACGCGGGGCCGTGCTCACTTCGACGCTTGTGACCCAAGGCGGACCTAGGGCCGTCGCCGATATTCTTAGTCTTGCCGAACACTATGTCCTTGTGTCGAAGCTGGATAAGGCGCACCCTGCATCAACTGTTCGACGGGCGCGGATCCTGAAGCGCCCGCGTGTTGTCATAAAGCGGCCAACTGCCGAGCGGCCGCTATTCCCGATAGACAACACCGGTGCCGTCGGCAGGCACAATAACCTGTAAATTGAGTTGCTTCAGGCTCGGGGTGCCGTCAGCACTCCTGTCGGTGGTGTACGGTTGCACGTGCCTCTCATCGAAAGGAAAAGCCATGCTAGTTCAATCAATTCTGCAGGCCGAGTCACGGGCTCGTCTCCTTCAGGGAATGGCCATCGGCGCTGTCGCGTCGATGGTCATCGGATTTTCGTGGGGCGGAGCCTCGGAGCATTAAATTGTCGGTCTTGCGCCAGCATCCGTACTTTCGCGATCTTGCGCCCGAGACGCTCGACCAGCTTTGCCGCTACACCAAGCATACTGTGCTGAAGCGAGGCGCCACGCTTTTCGCCAAGGATGATCCGGGCAACAGCCTTTACGTTGTTATCAGCGGCACGGTGAAGATCAGTATCTCCTCTCTCGACGGCCGCAACGCAATCCTCAATTTTGTCGGGCCCGGGGAGCTGCTCGGCGAGATGGCGCTCCTGGATGGACAGCCGCGGAGCGCCGACGCCACGGCGAACACCAATTGCGAGATTTGCGTCATTGACAGGCGCGACTTTCTCCCCTTCGTGCGCAGCCAACCGACGCTCGCCATGAAGTTCGTCGAGCTGCTGTGCGCGCGGCTCCGGCAGACAAGCGATCAGGTCGAGCAGCTCATTCTGCAGGATTTGCCGGGGCGACTTGCCAGCGCGCTGCTAGGTCTGAACGAGAAGCGCAAGGTCGACGCCGAAGGGAGCACCATTGCGATTACGCAACAGGAAATCGGCGAAATGGTCGGCATGACCCGCGAGAGCATCAACAAGCAACTGGGGGCGTGGGCCTTGCGAAAATGGGTTCGTCTCGAACACGGGGCGATTGTCGTCCTCGATGCGCTGGCGCTGCGGGAACTCGCGGACGCAGGAACGCGCGGCGGCGATTGACGCCCATTTGGAGATCCTGTTTTCAAGCTGCTTTTGCGAGGACTTGCCCGAACGCGTTCCACCTCGACGCGGCCCCCTCAGAGATAGCCTTCGCCCGCTTCGGCAGTGAAGCGGCCTGTGTGAGACGCGCGTCCTTCGGGTAAAGTCCTGCGGGTCATCTAGGAGTACGCGAACGGCTTGCGGCAGATCATCAAGAAGCTCTGTCAGCGCCTCCTCAATTGAAGCCGCCTCAGCTGGCAGCTGATGTCGGCTTCTGGCCCATCAGCGAAGTGCTGACACCGCTCACTGTGGTCAGCTTAGTGGGGTGCAGCGGACGAGATTTGCTCACGCTGAGTTCTTCGCCTTTTAACCCAAAGCAGACTTTCACCGGCCTGATTACACTTCCAAGACGCCACCTTTTGTCTGTACGATAGTTCAGCTTGGCTGAGGGCCGCATGAAACGGCGCAAGTTCATCACGGTTGTTGGGGGTATGGCTGCAACGTGGCCGTTCGCAGGTCATGCTCAGCAATCGACCAAGCTTCATCAGATCGGTGTGCTTTCACTCGGCCGCGGTGACAAGTCCGACGCAAGTCTAAAGACTCTCGATGCGTTTGTGCCGGCATTGCGTGTGCTCGGCTATACTGAAGGAAAGAATGTCGCGTTTTACCGTAAATTCGCAGACGGCGATGAGGACAAGCTCAACGAGTACGCGCAGGAATTCGTGACGCACCGCGTCGACGCAATTGTTGCTTTGGCTACCCCGGCCGTCCGCGCAGCCAAGAAAGCGACTTCCACCATTCCGATTGTCGGCATAGGCATGGCAGATCCCGTCGACGACGAACTCGCTTCCAGCCTGGCGCGGCCGGGCGGCAATGTCACCGGGACGGCATTTCTCGGCCCGGAGTTGGTGTCCAAACGGCTTCAACTGCTTAAGGAGATCGTTCCTGGTCTCTCTCACGTTGTCGTTTTGTGGCACCCTCGTGCATACGGTGAGCGCACAATGAAGGGGATGCTGAACGAGATTGCGAGCGCCGCCCGATCTCTCGGAGCAAGCCTTCAACTTGTGCCGGCGGATAGCCCCGCCGATCTCGAAAGCGCGTTTGCGGAGTTGGCCAAAGCGCGAGCGGATGGTCTCGTCGTGTTTCCTAGTCCGATGCTGTACAGCCAGTACTCTCGGATTGTACCCTTTGCCGAGAAGATCCGCCTCCCGACGATCTACGCCGCCAGAGAGGGCGTGGAGCTCGGTGGCCTTGTCTCTTACGGAGTCAACCTGCCTGACCTGTCACGCGCGACCGCTATCTATCTGGACAGAATACTCAAAGGCGCAACGCCGGCCGAGTTGCCGATACAGCAGCCAACCAAGTTCGAGCTGGTTGTAAACCTTAAAGCGGCCAAGGCGCTTGGTTTGGCGGCTGGTCGAGACTCTCTTCTGACCGCCGACGAAGTGATCGAATGAGCAGGCAGAATGTCTGCGATTGGCCCGAATGCGAAGTCTGCGCGGCCTCTCAGAAGGTCCGCTCATCAAGGTACGCCGGAAGTGACTGGCCGACCTCGCAAACGGCGCTTTTGACCCAAATGAGACTCCGACCAGAGCGGGATCTGAAAAGGTTCAATATTAACGATCTGTCTTGGATCGGAACCGAACGCAGGGCGTCGGCATATTACGTCATTAGTGCAAACCCACGGTTTAGGATCCGTATGCACGAGGTAGCGTCATGAAGCAGCGTCGTCGTTTCAAACACACCTCATCACTTGAAGAACGACTTTCCGAGGAAGCAAATCGCCTACGAGCTGAAGCCAAATTGCTTCCACCAAGCGTGGCACGGGAGGAAATGATCCGCAAAGCCCGGCAGGCCGAAATAGCCTCCCACTTGAACGAGTGGCTTAGGTCGCCGGGACTTCGCCCACCAGAATAGAAGCAGGGCCGCACACGGGTCCGAGGAACAAGCGAAACCCGAGCACGTTGAGCCCCATCACCGGCCAAGCCCGCTTCGTAGGCGTCGGTGGCTGAGAGTCCGAATCGCGCTCCCGCCTGCACAGTAAAGGGGGAGCGCTTTGCCCAACTCCTCATCTGAAGCGGCCGGTATCATGGCACGCATATGTCTTGGCCTTGCGATCTTCGGTACTTCATCGCTGGTCGCGGTATTGATTACGAGCACCTTCATACTGCGGTAAGGCCACCTCAGGTGGCGGCCTCTTTTCTTTTTGGAATGCGATCCCATGTCGCCCGCCGGGCGCTAGCACGGAGTGCAGCGAGGCTCCGAAATCGTATGCTTATCACGGGGCAAACTCGAAACGAATTCCAAAATTCTAAACGGCGCTTTTAACCCGAACCGGGCATTGCAGCGACCTGGGTTCAATTTAGCCGATTGAAATCGTGTCCCAACTTGCCGCTTCACCTCGACTCCAGGCCATATTCCTGCGCAGAATGTCCGATCATCGCCCTGCCCCGGCTGTTATCGGTGACTGAGAGTGTTGCGCTCCCGCCTGATCCAAAGGAGTGCATCACATGCAGGAATCTCACTCCACTCGGATGATCGAGCAATCTCGCTGCCCCAAGTGCGAGATTCGCATGATGCTGGTCGGTGTCGAGCCCAGCTTTGCTGGTCCCAATTTGCGCACGCTTGAATGTCCAAAGTGCGAACTGGCTTACAAAGCGCTGGCCGAGGGACCGATGAAGCCGAGAGCAAAGCGGCTGGCTCGAGAGCGAACTTGGCTGGGGCTGCAAAGAAAGCAACCTCAATAAGGCTGGCCACTGGGTCCCGGCGGAGGAGCGCAAATGCCGTCAATCGAACAATGCAGAGCCTATGCTGCGGAATACAAACTCCTAGGAGCTGATCCGAAAAATTCAGCCCGCCGATCTACCGTGCTTATGAACATTTCACGTAGTTGGACAGCACTAGGGCACCAGCTTGAGAGCCTCGCGGATATCGCGAGATCGGAAGGAAAGTAAGGCCGCCTTGGTTGGCGGCTTCCCTCATTTGGAATGTCGCCTATTGATGCTGTGGACGGCTCCTCCACCGGCACGAGAGTGCCAAGGAGTGGGTGCCGTTTTAAGGCTCCCACGAATCGGAGGAGCAACCTATGCAATCAATTTCGATGGTCGGTCTGGACATTGCGAAGTCGGTCTTCCAAGTGCACGGCGTTGATGCAGCCAGTCAAGTGGTCGTACGCTGTCAGTTGAGGCGCCGCCATGTCCTGGCGTTTTTCCAGAAGCTGCAGCCGTGCCTGGTTGGCATCGAAGCTTGCGCCTCGTCGCATCACTGGTCGCGCGAGTTGCAGGCGCTCGGCCACACGGTACGGCTGATGCCGCCGGCCTATGTGAAGCCCTACGTGAAGCGGCAGAAGAACGATGCGGCTGATGCCGAGGCGATCTGCGAGGCTGTCACCAGGCCGAACATGCGGTTCGTTGCGACCAAGACGGTCGAGCAGCAAAGCTGCCTAGTGCTCCACCGTACCCGTCATTTGCTGATGCGTCAGCAGAACTCGGTGATCAATGCGATCCGCGCTCATCTTGCTGAGTTCGGGATCGTGGCGCCGGTCGGGCGTAATGGAGTTGAGCAACTGCTTAGGGTGGTCGCTGATTCAAAAGATAGCAGATTGCCCGAGATCGCACGCGCGTGTGTTGCCGTTCTCGGCGCCCAGCTGCAGATGCTGAAGGCTCAGGTTCTAGAGTCCGATCGTATGATCACGGCTTGGCACCGATCCAGTGAAGTGAGCAAAAGGCTCGACGAGATCCCCGGCGTCGGGCCGGTATTAGCTACCGCGCTGGTTGCCAGCGTCGTCGAGCCGAAGGCGTTTCGATCAGGGCGGGACTTCTCAGCCTGGATCGGGCTCGTGCCGAAGCAGAACTCAAGCGGCGGCAAGGAGCGGCTTGGCAACATCAGTAAACGAGGCGATCGCTATCTGCGCAGCCTGTTCACGATCGGCGCGCTTGCTGTGATCAGGTATGCCAAAATCCATGGCACTAAGCATCGGCCTTGGCTCGCAGCAATGCTGGCACGGCGCCCTGCCAAAGTCGCTGTTATCGCTCTCGCCAATAAGCTCGCCAGGATTGCTTGGGCGATGATGGCCAGGAGTGAGCGCTATAAGGAACCAGTCGCGCTTGCGGCTTAACGAGATCGCGCCGTGTATTCGGCGTGATGTGACGGTTGGGAGGGCCAACAGCACGTAATGCAGAGCCGGTCGATCTGGCGATCAGGACAACCCACATGGGCCACAGCATTGTCGAATGCGTCCTGTTGACTGGGACCTGATCCGCGGAAGGCATTATGGCCAGCGGTCACGTGAACCGCGTCAAAGGCCGAACACATGGCTGCTCCGACCAATCCTGCAGGCGTGAAAAAAGTCCTTGCCAACCCGGAGCCGTCCACACATGGCCCTTTTGAGACCTGCCGACCGCCTCTGAGAATGTCTGCTATCGGCGGATGAGCGGAAGAATTTATATATCCGACCGAACACCGGGCGCAGCTTGCTCTGGACATATCACAGGCATTCGCGAGCTGATCGAACTCTGTTGCCGTAAGCACCCTTCATCCGTACGACACGGGGCAGCCCCAAACGGGGAGAAAAAACTTCCCGAAAGCACGCTTATTTTCGGCAATCCCCCCTGGCGAAGTCACCCGACGCCCGTCAATGCCGAATGAACACCGTGGCAAGCGGTGGTCGCAGAGCGACGTAGAAACGCGCTGGCACGCGCTCGCTGACTCGCCCTGTGTTGAGGCCTAGGCTCCGCGCCAGACGCGCAACACCCCTTCGCGAAAGCCGGCGACGAACTGATCAGATACGTCCGTGGCAGAATTTGGCTGAGATCATCGGACGAGCCGCTCACCATGGTGGCGAGTTCATGCGCCGAAGCATGCTCTGCCCATCGGCGACCCAACTCCAAACCGCGTTGCCGATCTACCGCTGCATCCATCGTCTTGGACTATACCCCCGTTTTTCGGCTCCGGCGAAGTTGATGACCGCGCTCGGGCCCTTTACGTCCTCGCCAATCTTGGAAACTTGGGGGCAGAAAAGATCGGCTAGACGCGCCCCAGACAAGCAAAACCTCAGTGTTTGGCTAGTGCACTTTGTGCCAATGCATTGAGGGCCTCGCGGCCATAAGTTACAGTCGTTGGAGGAGACAGCGCCGGGACATGGGCACGGTTCGCGGACCTTGGGCATTTTCGGTAGTCGTGCGGCACGCGGGTGCCGGGTAACTCACCATACCACCGAGCTAGAACCCAATGCGTCGACAGAGCGCGGCGGCGCGGACGGCCCAACCAGAGGAGGACACTTTCGACATGAAGCAATGCCTCTTTTGTTTTGGGAGCGATCATCCGCGGAGAGGTCTCGCCCGAAGGACTCAGGCAGGTTGGTCGCGAACCTCTGGCTCGAGTGCCCACCATTTGGCTTTGACGGATTGAGGACGCAGGGTGAATTTCCAGGTCACGGTGCTGAAAATCCTGGTGAGCTATCCGGACGGCTTCGCCGTGATGGAGGATCTCAAGCGCGACATGGCGATCTTGGCGACCAGCGGCCGGGATTGGGCCGATCGGACGAGGCGGCTGGCCGCGTGCGTGCCGGACCTCGACATCTTTTCCCAAGGTCTGGTGGACCGCGAAAGCGGCGGGTGGAAGATCACTGACAAAGGGCGGGCAATACTCGAATTCATGGAGGCCACTGGCGTCGACCAACCGCTCGAGGCGGTTCCGGCCGAGAGGGTCGATACGCCCGTGCCTCCGCTGCCGCTGCTCCCGGAGCGGGCGAAGCGAAGGCGGGAACGGCGCGAGCGCCGTCGCGAAGGACGCGAGCGAGCTCTTGCGACCGCGTCCTGATGGCGCGCGTCAGAAGGCCGTGAAATCCAGGTGGTAGAGCATGGCCGCGACGAGCGAGAGCAGCTGTCCAAAGCCGCAGAAGATCGCGATGGTTTTGAATTCCTCCGCGCCGTCAGTCGAGCGGACCGCGCTCGACGTTACGGCAGGGCTCGTTAAAGGTCTCAAGCGGAATTAGGTTCGTCGGCCTCCCATGCCGGGATCGGAGTGCACGAAGGCAACCATCCGGCTAAGGCCGCAGGCATCTTACTCTGTGTTCTGCTCGACCGTCTCGATCGTCATCGAGACGGTTTTCGCCGCCGCGGACAAAGCCCGGCACTTTCTCCAAAGTTCCATCACGCGCCCTCTTGTAAGGACGGCGTGACATCCATATACCATCTATACAGATGGTAATTGGATGGCCAGAAGCATGCCTTCGAATATTCAAGAACTGAGGCCGAAGTTTCCGGAAACCGAAAAGATCACCATCAATCTCGGCTTCGTCGACCTGGGCCACGTCGATCTGATGGTGAAGGACGGGTTCTATTCGAACCGCACGGATTTCATCCGGACGGCGATCCGCAATCAGCTCGAGCGTCACGCCGACGTGGTCAAGCAATCTACCGCGCGCAAAGGCTTGGATCTCGGCCTCCGGAATTACACGCGCGCGGATCTCGAAGCGGTGCAGCGAGCCGGCGAGATGCTGCACATCAATGTGCTTGGCCTTGCCAGCATCGCGCAGGACGTCACGGCCGAACTCGCCCGCGCCACTATCGGCTCGGTTTCCGTGCTCGGAGCCCTCCATGCCACCCCCGCGGTCAAGGCCGCCCTCGCCGACAGAACGAGGTGAACGATGCTGAATCAAGACATAGTCCGCGAAGCAACCCGCCTCACGCGTGTCGGCCAACTGGTCGAGGCCACCGCGCTGCTGCAGCGCATGCTCCAGGGCGGTAGCGCTCCAAGGCCGGGGTCTCGCAGCGCCTCTCAGGTTCGGCTGCCGCGGCTCGATCCGCTTACCATCGACGCCACGGCCGACGTTGTCGAGGAGCGGGAGGCTCCGCAGATTGCGCCGGCCCGCTCTGCTCAGGGACGCAGAGGCTCCTTACCACTCGACGGCATGCGGGATTTTTCCGGGCTCGGCCTGCGAAGTCCGATCACGCGCGCTCCTCTGTCGCCATCGGACATCGTGCCCGAGGGCACACGGTTTATCGCCGGTACCTTCAGTAACGCCGCGGGAGGCCGGACCTATAAGCTGTTCATCCCAAGTCGCTGCCGGGGACAACGGCTTCCCCTGATCGTCATGCTTCATGGCTGCACCCAGTCGCCTGACGATTTCGCGGCCGGCACCCGGATGAACTTCCTGGCGGAAGAGCAGAATTGCTTCGTGGTCTATCCTGAGCAGCCGAGCGGAGCCAACCATTCGAAGTGCTGGAACTGGTTTCGCACGGGCGACCAGCGCCGCGGCGGGGGCGAGCCCTCGATGATCGCCGGCATTACCCGCCAGATCATGCGCGAGCATGCGATCGATCCGAAGCGCGTATACGTCGCGGGTCTGTCGGCCGGCGGGGCCGCAGCCGCCATCATGGGCTCAACGTATAGCGACCTGTACGCGGCCGTCGGTATTCATTCAGGTCTCGCGTGTGGAGCCGCGAGCGATCTTTCCTCCGCGTTCGTCGCCATGCGGCAGGGAGGCGGCTCCAAGGCAATTGCGGACGGCAAAACTTCTGTGCCGACCATCGTTTTCCATGGCGATCGCGACACTACGGTGCATCCAAAGAATGGCGATCAGATTATCGAGCAGTCCGCCAGGGCAAAGAGGCCGACGACGAAGGTACTTCGCGGACGCGTACCCCACGGCCATGCCTATACTCGCACCGTCCTGATCGACGGGGCCGGTCGGGCGATTTCCGAACACTGGAACATCGATGGCGCCGGACACGCGTGGTCAGGCGGCAGCCCCGCCGGATCCTACACTGATCCGCAAGGGCCGGATGCGGCGAGGGAAATGCTGCGTTTCTTCCTCGAGCATTCGCTCGGTGGGTAGTCTGGCTCCACAGGGCGCTCAGGTTTGTCCTCGAGCACATCGCCGAGTTTCCGGATCATCTTCGTGTCGCCGAAGCCGGCCTTTAGCGATCTAACGAAAGGCTTTGCTTTAGCGACCGCAAACATGCAGGCGTATCAAGCGAGGCTTCTTGAGATAGCCGAGGCCAACGCGCAGTTTGCTTTTGAATTCGGCCTGAGACTTGCGACGATCAGGTCACCAACTGAATTTTTCGGCGTCATTACGGAGTTTACAAGCAGACGGGTCGATATGTTCGGGCAGCATTCGAAAGAATTGGCGGCATATCCGTTCTGGCGCATCAAGCGCCCCCGAGAGCTCACGGCTCTGCCGGGACGATAACTGTAAGCCGTACCCGCTGCGGCAAAGGATGGACGCAAACGCGGATTTCGAACGGGGCGATGTCGCCGCGCCTTGCGTGCGTTGGGATTCTGCATGGCGTGCATACTCGTGCTAAATGGTAGCGCGTCTTAGCGCTCGTTCCGGGTAGGCGTACTGGCCAGACAGGAGATTTTGCAGGATGATCTCGACGTCGGTCTCAGCCTCATCTGTCTCACGCCAGGCGCAACCGGCGCGCGCGCCGAAGTCTTCAAGCACCAGATAGATCTCGCGGTCGAGGCGGTCGGCCGGCAATCGAGGGCGAGGAACGCATACGCTACTCCGATACGACAAGGGCGAGAGACGGGCCCCGGCTCCGGGGAAACAAGGGGGTTAGGCCGGGGCCGCTCCGCCAGCTCTGGCAGCGAGCCAGCGACGATTCAAATAATCACCCGCCGTTGTGGTTCCTTTTCAAAACTCAAGCCGGCGCTGGCGTATATGACCCAGTGTCTGAAGCTGATGGGGCCTAACATGGTAGAAGGCAGGCCAGCGGGGAGAGGCGCTCCCACGTCCCGCGCGGGCAACAGAAGGGCTGAGCAAATGATCAACATTGCTGAGTGCCGAGAACATGCTGCCAACTACAAGAGACTTTCTGGCGCGACCGGCATTTCCAAGGACCGCGCCGCCGCCCTGAAGAACATCGCCCGAACTTTTGTGGGGTTGGCCGGCCAACTGGATAGACTGGCGTCCCTCGCGAGGAACGAGCAGAGGGTAGACAGCTTCAGGTAGACAGCCTCAGACTGGCGGCCTTAGATGAAGTTTCCTGCGAAACTTTCAGATGATCTGTCGCCTCGCCTGCGATTTCTCATTTGGCACCTTCTGTTCGCCGCCGCATTGTACGCGATGGGCCACGCTGATTTTGTGAGATACCTTCTTCAGGCGCAGACTTGCCTGGATGAGGCTGAAAGGGCGACGCGTGAGGTCGACAAGGAGGCATGGCTGAAGCTCGGGGAAGAATGGATGGAGATGGCGCGCAAGGCTCAGGGGCTGAGGCCATACGAGCATTAGGCCCGGCGGGCCAATTTTCGGGTAGGGATGCAGAGTTCGATTTCGGGAACTGAATCTCTTTGGCGCCCTTAGAGTCGTGGTTGATTGCTCGAGGAGCCGCGCCATGGCAAAGCGCCGCAGAGTGAAACAAACCTGCTCTCTTGAAGAACGAATGGCTGAACAACCGCTGGGGCGGAACGTGAAGCCCTGCTTCGGCAAGCTAGCATTGCTGAGATGGGCGCACATCTGTGCGACTGGCTGCGCTCGCCAAGCTTGCAGCCGCCGAAATAGCCTGAGGAGCTCTGATGGGCGCGCTAATTTGATTTAGGAACGTAATCGAGCCGCCCGACTCTGCCCCTAAAGCGAGCGGCCCATGATCCGGTACTACTTCGATATCCGGGACAACACCGGCCTCTATCCCGATGAAGAAGGGCTTGAGTTCCAGACTCAGCGAGAGGCCGAGGTCGAGGCCGCCAATTCGCTTGCGAGCTTGGCGCAGGACTTTGCGGACATACGGCAAGACGTGGCTGTCGAGGTGCGAACGGATGTCGAGCGTGTGTTTCAAGCTGCGTTCATTTTCGACAGAAGCAAGACGAAGCAGTAAGGCCGCCTCAGTTGGCGGCCTCTTTCGGTTCAATGCCCGCAAGACCCCGATGCGGGCAAACATCGTCGGGCCGCCACTCTCCGCCACCAGGATCAAGGCTTCCATCGCCGCTTGCCATTCAGGCTCGGCGTGCTGTTGCTTCGGCAGCGTGGCTTACTCGGCGGCGTCGAGTTGCGTCACCTGTACGCGATCTCCGATCGTGATCGGATCCTCGAAACGCCGACCCCAGCCTCCTTCGGTCATTCCTTCCGCTTCAGCTCAGGTCCCGCGGCAGCAATGGCGTGTTCAACCTCGTCGGCCAGAACTGTCAGATGCTCGGCCAGCCTTGTGAACAGTTCTCGCTTCTTGGGTTCAGTAGCGAGATCGCGGATCAAGGCGCACTCGGCAGCATCCGTGCGGAGCTTTTCCAACTGAGCCTGCATGTCTTTCATTGCGATCGGGTCCGTTCCCGATGAGGAACTATACCGCTTTGGGCACAAGTGGACAGAACTGATTGCCGGTTTTTCCTATGCTCGTCACCACCTGGCGACCCCATTACCGCCAAGGTGACCTCCAAACGGCCCCGGCAATTTGGTCTTTTGCTGGGGCCGCTTTTGCGCTGGTGCCGGCCAGCCGGACATTGGTCCCGCTTTCGTGCAGCTCGAGTCAGCCTTTCTCAACTGCATGCTTGATGCCGGCGCCGAACTCCAACCCGGTGGCCTTGAGCGTGTAGAGAAACGGAGCATTGAGCTTTTCGATGTAAATTTCAGGAGAAGCTGGGAAGATCGGCCAATGATCTCCCGACCGGCATTCGCATGACGCTCGCGGCTAACGAACTCAAGAAATCTTCGCGTTCGACCGGCGCGGCGGCGGAGGCGGTCGCGTATCAATTCGAAGCGGCGTTCCAGCGCGCCTTCAAGAGCCTCATGGGCGTCACTCCGGCGCGGTGGCGCAAGATGTAGGTGGCAGGGGCGTGTTCGCAAGGCGCGTAGCACCAGCCGAAGGGAAGCCTGAGGAAATGCAGGGTTAGCATCCGTGGCAGATGATCAGCTTGCGGTCCAACTCCCGGTCGAACTGCTGCTGCTGACGCTCCCATGCCGAGAAGGCTTCGTGCGGGGGGACATCGGCTTGGTGCGGCTGCCGACGGCCGACCGGAGCAAACCAAGGCCGCTGTGCGGTCAGCACGGGCGGCGCATGGCCTGCAGTCCAGCCAATTGGCAGGTCGGGGAAAACGCGGACGGCATCGTACTGGTAGGCCGCCTGCGCCGGCGAAAGCAGTCCTGCGAAGACGAGACCAGCCCTTACCGTGCTGATTACGCGCTTCAAAATCGAACTGTGGGACATGCCCCCTTTGCTCCTGATGCACCAAACGGGACTCGCCGAACCGGCAGGCAGTTTGATTACCGGGAGTTCTCCGGCACTCCCGTTCGGCAGGGTCGAATGCGCAGTCGCCGGCGAGCGGGAAGCTCCCCGGCGACGCATCACCATTGGGAGTGCCACCTTATTGCCGCATCAGGCGAACCACGTCCTGCCTCAGGAGGTAGACCGAGACGGCGAGCAGAACGACGTCCTTCATCAGGAAGGGAACGTTGCCCGTCATAGCAGGGAAGCCGCCTGCAGCAACATCCCAGCCCTCCGGCATGAACGGAATGATTGTGACTGTCGTGATGAAAGTACCGGTCGAGCCGAGCGCGCCGAGAACACCTAGCCGCTTCTCCCAGAAGCCTGCGAGCAGCAGACTGCCGAAGGTCCATTCGGAGGCGCCCAGGAAATGGCTGGCACCCGCGTGGCCGAACACAGGATAGAGCCACCATATCAGTGGCCCGTTGCTGATGAACGGGACCAGTCGTTCGAATTCGTACGGAAACCACTTTTGGTAGCCGAAGAAGAAGAACATGATCACCATCGAGGCGCGAACAACATGATAGTCGAGGTCTTCCGCGAGAAAGCCAGACCTATGCAGCGCGCGGACAAGGCGAGTTTGCGTGGCGGTGGTAATCGTGGTCATGGTCGTAATCCTTTCATGCGAGATCTGACGGTGCGCGGCCACTTCACGCGGCTGCGGGGAAGTCGATCTCGGTGTCGTTGATGCGGTTGAAGACGTTGGTAAAGACAGTGGTGGCGAAGCCACATCGAGTCGGCGGCTACAGCGACGCTCAGCTAGTGGAGATCAGCGAAGGCGCCGCACGGCACATCGACAATGGGTGTCGCACGCCGGCCACAGAGCTTGTGCGTGCATGCGTCGGTCAATCTTGCGCATCCGGGCGTCCGATTACTTCGCGGCGGGCGGCAGAAGCCTGTGGTCGATTAGAGACTGCAGCGCGTTGCGAAACGCGTCCTCGGTATCAATCGTCTTGGTGAACCCAGCCTGGCGCAGCTTGACAGTGCTAACGAAGGCCCGCGGTCCCTCCGGAGCGCCATAGGCGAACGCGAAGTCCGCGTGCTGGTGACCCTGGCCAACGAGCTCCCGCAGGTTCCGCGAGCGAAGATCGTACTTTGCGACGATCCTGTTCCAGACATCGCCGTTCTCAGCAAGGTAAGCCGCAACGCTCATTGGCATGTCGGGTCCGGTTTCGACACCGAGGGTTTCGGCCATGGCCGGCCACACATTGCGCCACTCGAATACGTCGCCGTTGGTGATGTTGAATGCCTCATTCGCTGCCTGGGGCGAGCGCAGCCCAGACCATCACGTCCGCGACGAGATCTGTATCGGCGGCTTCCCAGACGAAGGACGGACCGCCTGGAAAGCCGAACGGTTCACCCTTCTCGCGGCGGATTGCCGCGTAGACACCGATAGCAGGGATAACGTTCAACGCACCGGGGGTCGGACCGGTGACAAGCTGTGGGCGTAAAGCCGTATAATTGAAGCCATGCTTGGTCCCCATCTCCCGCACATAGGCTTCCTGGTCGAAGAAGAAATTCGGGTGATCCTTGTGGGCATCACGTGGGCCGGGATAGGGATCGGATGCAAGTGCACGCCATAGACCTTCGTTCCCTGCAGAATGCTGATGTGCTGAAAGTTCGGAGCGGTGCGGACGATCGGCTCCACCACGTTGCGCAGCATGGCGTTGTTGGTTTCGATCTGTTCCTTGCTCGACCAGCCAGCGACCAGATCGGGTTTCTCGTGCAGGGCCGTGTAGGCTATATGCGTGATGTCGGTCAGCGGTTCGAACGCCGCGCGGGCCACTTCCTCGTTCCTCAGATCGACCGCGAGAAACTCAACGTCGCGGCCACTGGGCAGCTCGGGCTTGCGGCGTGAGACGCCGACCACCTTGAAGCCCGCGGAAAGAAACTTCTCGATCGCGGCGACCCCCAACAGGCCGCTTGCGCCCGTGACCAGCACCTTGTTCGGAACGCTCTTGCTTTGATTGGCCGCACTCATGATTGCCTCCTTGCCGTTGGGAAAGGTTCTCGGCCGCAGGCCACGAAGCGGATGCCGCGCTGGCCCTTGGATGTGTGAAACATGGCCAATCCCGGCGCGGCATGGCAGATAGGGCAAAGCGATATCGCTCATTCCTGCGGAGAATAAGATGGATCGCTTGGCTTCGATGGAAACCTTCGTGCGAGTGGTCGAAACCGGATCCTTCTCCGGCGCCGCCCGGCAGCTCCGTGTGGGCCAGCCCGCGGTGTCGAAATCCGTCGCACAGCTGGAGGATTATCTCGGCGTCAAACTGCTGACGCGCTCGACGCGCGGTCTCACTCCAACGGAAGCCGGGCTCGGTTATCTCGAGCGCGCGAGGCGCGCTCTCGAGGAGGCGGCCGAGGCTGAACTTGCCGCACGCGGAGCGGGAGCCGGCCTCAAGGGAAGATTGCGGGTCTGTGCCGCCGTTACCTTTGCCCGCATCCATCTCATTCCCCTGCTGCCGAAGTTCCTGGCGCAGAATCCAGAACTTGATCTGGAGATCGTACTCGACGACCGGCAAGTTGATCTCGTCCAGGAGGGGATTGACGTGGCTCTTCGGATGGGCAAGTTGATGGACTCAGGGTTGACGGCGCGCCGTATCGCGCGATGCAAGCGCCTCGTGTTGGGTACACCCGTCTACTTCGATCGCGCGGGCACGCCGACCACGCCGAGTGAACTTGGTAAGCATCAGGCCATCGTCTACCTTCAGGAAGGCAGCGTCTGGTCGTTCCGGCGCGCGAATTCGGAAATGGTGATTACCGTGAAAAGCAGATTGCGGGTTACCGCAGCGGAAGGAGTGCGAGCTGCGGTGCTCGTTGATGCCGGACTGGCCATCGCGTCGGAATGGATGTTCAGCCCTGAGCTGCAATCGGGTGCCGTGCGTGCGGTGCTGTCGGAATGGAGCCTTCCCGCGCTGGACCTGTGGGCTGTGCTTCCGACCGGGCGCGCCGCGACTGCCAAGGCACGGTCGTTCGTGGATTTCTTCGAGCGTACGTTCAATGAATAAGCAAGAAGCCCGCCCAGCGTTGCGGACATGGACGGGGGAGATCTCGATTTTTCCGGGGGGTAACCCATTCCAGCGCGGCGATGGCGAAATCGCGAAGGACATCGCGCCTCAACCGACGACCGGCCTCACCCAAGTCGGGTGGCGCTGCTTGCGGGTCTGGCTTGGATGCAGCGTCGCCGACTCGGTTGCTTTTGGGGGGGCAAAGCGGACATCACATGGTAGGCGATGCCGTAGACCCGGTCGAAAATGACCCATTGCGGAAATACCGCGGCTCGATGGATGCGGTGTCCCTGAGGGAAGAGGACGCCCATTCGTAGCTGTGGCTAACTCAAGCTCATGAGCCAAGAGGTCACGTCGATCTCGCCAAGCTGCATTGCTGTGACGAGCAGAGCGGCTTATCCGGCGCCGCGACGCGCGTCGCCGCCACTTTCGTCAAAAGTCCAATGAAGCTCCCGCGCAAATCGCCTGCCAGCAGGACGTATCGCATTCGCAGCCCGCAGCAAGGAGGATCAAATGCACGTACTGGTCAGAAACAACAATGTCGAGCAGGCCCTCCATGTTCTCAAGAAGAAGATGCAGAGGGAGGGCGTCTTCCGCGAAATGAAGCAGCGGCGTTCCTATGACAACCTAGAAGTCGGAGGCCATTCGCCGGGCCCGCAAGCTCGCGCGCAAGCAGGCGATCCGAGAGGGATTGCTGCCCGCGCCGCCGAAAAAGAAGCCGTTCGAGCGCAAGCCGCCCTTGCCGGAGGTCAAGGCACGAGCGGAATAGAGGATGCAGTTACCGAGCATGTTGCTATGCGCTGAAATCGATGCCTCGCAGCACGATGCCCGGCGGCGTGCCTTCGAACTCTGTCGCGCGATATTTGCTGGCCGCTTGCGCTTCGATGCGATCCCTTAGGCGGGTGAACTGGGCTTCCCGCTGCTCGGGCCTGACTTGCTGGCCGCGCTCGAGATAATCCATCGCGGAGGTGGAGATTGCGCAAGGAACCTCCCTGCCACCGTCATGCATCGAGAACCGAACGATCATCCGGTCGTATTCGTGGCTGATAAAGTGGCCGCTGGTCAACGTCATGGCTTGCTCCGCTACGTGATGGCTATCCGGCCGATCGTGCCTCCAATCATCGCCCGCGGCGGGCCGCTCGCCCTCGCGGTTGCGCCGAGCATGGCATGTGCCGCGAAATGCAGGCGGTCATCGTTCGCCTCAGCCGTCCCCCGACAGCCGGGCGAAATCGTCGAATAGTGCTGCCACCAGCGCGCGATGGCGCGTATCCTCGGCAGGCAGACTCGCAGCATAGAGGTTGAGCAGATGGCGCGCCTTCACCGCCGCCTCCAGCCAAGACGCGGCGGGCACCGTCAACATGCGATTTTCGAGATCGGCCTCGCGCTCGCGCAACTCGCGGACATGGCTTTCGACCTCGGCAAGCGCGCGGCGCAGGTCGGTGGCCTTCTGCGCGGCCATGCCGCGGTGCTTGTCGAGATCGACCGTCTGGTCAGTCATTGGCGGCGCTCGCGTCCGCGGCTTGCGCGTTCGCAAGATCGACCGAGCCGATCGACAACATCTCCGTGACGCCGCAAACGCCTTCGGCGGGCACGGTGATCAGCGTGGCAACGCGGCGATAGGCCGAGAAGGTCAGGCCCTCGATCTCCTCCTCGTCCGTGACGACCTCGTAGGCGCCGGCCGGCAACAGGCGCTCGATGCCGCGGATGCGGAACGGACGCTTAAAGTGGACGGTTTCTCGCCGCGAGCGGATGGTCATGCACGCCTGCCTTTCGCAAGTGAAGCCCCAACCGATGCTGGCGGTCGCGACCATGCGCGCTTCGCGCCGCAATAGCCAGTGCTATCGGGCCCCACCGGCAAACGAAGATGTCACAGCGGAGCCGTCGCCCGCGCGGCATTTAACGCTCGCTATTGGCTCGGCACGGGCTTAGGCTCGCTGCCATCACCGCACATCTCAACGGCTTCGACCGGTGACTGAGGGTCACGTGTGCTCCCGCCGAAGGCCCCGCAGGAGCATTCGATGTCGCGTGTTCGCATCTCGGAATGGATCGTGCCGCCGGTGATCGTTCCGTTGTTTCTACTGCTTCTCGTGTGCGGAGCCGCCATCCTCAATGGTTAGGGCAACCCGGGTGCCGTATCTGGTCAGTGGGACCAACGAATACGGGAGCTCCAATCTCGGCCGCGGCAATGCGACAGTCGCGCTGCGGCTCGCACGGAAGCTGCTGCGCGAAGGTTACATGGACGTCAGGGTCTGCACCCCGCGCGGACGGGTGCTGGAGTCGAATGAGCTCGACGAACTCAAATCACCAAAGGAGAGCGACATGGCGAAGGGCCAGCAACGTGGCAATCGCGAAGCCAAGAAGCCGAAGAGGGAAAAAGCCAAGGTGATCGCGGCGGCGCCGAGCCGCAAGGAAGCCGTTTGGCAGCCGGATTTCGGGCCCGCAAAGAAGAAGTAGCAGGGACCTGACACCGGGCAATGGAGTGTGGTGGTCCTAGCCCCCTTTCGGAACATGGCCCGGCAAACCCTCTCGAGGAGGAATTAAATAGAAAGGACGTTCAGCATGACAATGGCTAGAACAGGTACATGGAAGGCCGCGCTTTTCCTTGCATCAGTGTTCGGTGCAGCACCGGCGGCTTTCGCGGCGGAGCCGAACTGCCGTTCAATCGAAAGCACCAGCGCGCGCCTCTCCTGTTACGACGCAGCCTTTCCTCCAAAAGCGAGGAAGCCCTCCGGGACCAGTGCCGACTCATCGTCGGTCGAAAAGGACCCTTTCCTTGCGGAAGAAGCCCGCACCTCAGCGAAGCTAAAAAATATTTGCCGTGGTTGCTGAGTTTCATGGCTGCCGATCGGGGGCGACGAGTGATCTAGCGAGCTGCGAAACCCGGGGCCAGTTGCAACGGGATGCCCCCCTGGCATCCACCGCACTGGGAACAGTCATTGCCGAACGGTGGCAAGGCCGCTTGGCGGCGGCGAACGCTCTCGGCTTTACCGTGTCGCTCTCGCCGTCGCCCGCGCCGATGCGTGGTACAGTCACCCCACTTGACTTAACCCAAGTTATTGGAGATGCGCTCCCACGCAAGCAGACTGGGGCGGCCATGAATGAGCTTCTAAGCCGCGCCATGCGCGCTATCGCTGACAGCCAATCCCTCCAAGATGAGCGCCAGCTGCTGACTGGCGAACAACGGCTCAATCGATCGGAACTCCGGCGCGCTGTTTTTGAAAGCGCAATGGCGCGCGTCGAGATCAGGGCTCGTCGAGATGACGCGGCGGCCAAGATGAGTTAGATCGGCTTCAAAGCGACAGCAGTAATCGCGCCCAGCTTGAAGCGAGAGCAGTCAGCCAGCCAGTGACGTCAGGCTGCTCGCAGATAGTTCCTGCCAGGATCGAAACAAAGCGCTCGCTATTGGGCATATAAAGGCGCACTGTCTCACTACCACCGAGCGGCCCTCAGCATCTATCGGTGGCGTGAACGCAAAATGCGCTCCCGCTCAACCCCAAGCGGAGCGTCAAACATGCCGGCCCAACGGTCCCCAGGACAATCCTTGCCATTCGAATACTGCCTCGCGCAGGAGGCGATCAACCTCCGTCTACAGGCGAAGGGGATGCCCGCTGGTGTCCGCCGCACGGAGCTTCTGCGAAAAGCTCGGCAGATCGATGTCGCCGGAGAGATCAACAAGTGGTTGACCTCGCCGGGACTACAGCCGCCAACTTGAATTTAGACCTCGTTCCGGTCCGACGTGATGAACTTCAGCACGCCACGTGGAGACCATCCCGGGCTGGTAAGCCGCCGCCTGCGCTTTATTTAAGCGGGCGGCGTTTTTGCGTGAGATGGGAAGCCGTTGCACGCGGCGTCCAGCTGCTGATCTCGATTCCTTTTGGCTTTCTAGGAACGCCGCTGGGAGAATAGCTTTAGGCATAATCACCTTTTCGGATCCCCAGGCTACTATCGGTGACTGAGAGCTGGTTCCTCCCGCCTGCAAGCCGTGGGATGCACATGTGCAAAAAGTGCGACCAGATAAACAACGAGATTGAACAGTTCCGCAGGTTGATAGCACCGGGAATGGACGCGCTTAGCTTGTCGATGATCCGATGCGCAATCGAATTGCTAGAAGATGATAAGGCCGCCTTTAAGTGCCGCGGAGCGCGCGCAACTAGGTGCGCCCTCCGTTCGCAATCTTAGTCGATGTCGCCTCTTGGCCCCGTAGCGGACGTGCAAGAGATCGGTGGTGATGTCCGTTTCTAGCAGTGAAGCGGACATCGCTACCGTCATCGGTCAGGCGACGAGACGAAGCCCAGCATCAGCGGAGTTACCGGTGATCCGCCGCAGCTCGGCTGCGACGCCATCAAGCACCGCGCGCTTCTCTTTCATCCGCTTGGAGTGATTGTAGACCTTGCCGGTGACGGTCGGCACGACGACCTCGGCCTTCTTGCTCGCGGCATGATCGAGGCATTTCGCGATCCACGCATCATCGAAGCCAAGGTCGCCCGCTAGGGTTGCCGCCGTCCGGCGCAGATCGTGCGGCGTGAACGGCTTGAGGCCGAGCAGGGCGCAGATGCCGGGCGTCCTCACTTTGCCCTTGCGGCTGTCGCCGCGCAGCGCGTCCGCCATGGCCTTGCGGTGCAGCGGCTGATCGCCGAGCGGGGAGGCGAAGACGTATTGCTTGTTCGATCCCCGCAAGGCTTCCTTGATGATCTCGACCGCGAGACCGGAGAGGGGCTGCTGGATCGCCCGGCGCTTCTTGACCCGCTTGAGCGGCACGTCAAAGCGCGGGTTCTCGCCGTCGAGGTCGAATAGTTCGTCGCGGTGCGCGCCAAGCAGTTCGCGTGACCGCAGCATGGTGACCAGCTCAAATTTGAGAGCGAGGCGGGTCCGGCGGTCATAGGGAAGGTCGTTGCGGTCCAGTCCGTGCCAGAACGTCTTGATCTCGTCTTCGGAGAGGACCCGGGTGCGGGGATGTTCGGGATCGAGTTTTGGCAGGTTGACGCAGGGGCTGGCGGTCACGTAGTCGCGGCCTGCTTCCGCCGCCCAGTTGAACAGGCCGGAGGCAGCCTTGCGCATATGGCGTGAGTTGCTGACCGAGGGCCTGCCGAACTTGCCTGCGACGATGTCGTTCGACAGCGTCGCGATGTCATTCTTGGTGACCTCTCGCACGAGCTTCTTGCCGAGCCGGGCACCCACGAAGCGCCGCAGATGGCTGGCGGTGTTCTCCCACGCCTCCAGCCGGGGCCGCATCTCGCCGTCCGGCTTGCGGACGGGCGTCTTCATCCAGTCGATCCGCTCCTCGATAATCTCGGAGACGGTCTTGCCGTTCTGCGCGGCCTTCGCCTTCTGGTCGCGGAAGGTTTCGGCAAGCGCACCGCCCCCCATACCCTTGAGGCCGTAGACCTTGCTGCGGGCATCCTCGACGGTGAAAGTCTCAGGGTTATAGACGCCGAGCCATCCGGTGCGCTGCTTGCCCGTGGTCCGATCGGTGAACTTGAACGAGAAGGTCGCCACGCCCGCCGTGGTGATGCTGACGTAGAGGCCGGGGCATTTGCGGTCGTAGAACTTGGCGCGCTGGGCGACCCTTTTCTCGCACATGCGATCGGTCAGAATGACGCTGCTGTTACGGCCCCGCTTGCAGGCCGGGGCGGGGGTGATGTTACTATCCATGTGGTTTCGGCTCCTAAGGCTTGGGACCAAAGGGCTCGGCTTTGGGGCTTTCAGTTTGTCGTGCGGACGCTGAAAGACTTAGGGCCGGGCCCTTATTTTGGTGAAGCCCGCTGAAACAGCCCGCATCAGGGTAATTCAACAGCCCTTATTTTGAAGAGTTTTCTTAGTTTCGGCGTGTTTCACCGAATACCAAAATATAGACGTGTGGTCCTGGCCGTCGTTGCTACGGTCAAGTGCTTTGCGAATGCGGCAGTCGCGTCAACCGGCGCGCTGCCGGTGACTTTCGCGAGGACGAGGGAGGCCAGAGGGAATTCGGCTCCCGGGAGAGCACGGCATAAGCCGTCCGACCATCGCGCAGGGAAGGCCGAGTGATTGGCACCACCTGTATGCTGCTGTGCAGTTTCCTTGCGCTACCTTTCGCGCAGCGGACCGCGGGTGCGTGGTCAGCACCCGGCCTTCCCTGCGCCCTCTTGGCTTTGAGGGTGGAGAGATCAAGCAAAACTCGGGCGAAATGCGCTGCGAGGAGGCAAAGGTGTGTCTGTAACACTCGCTGTCATCGCCCGGCCTTGACCGGGCGATCCAGTATTCCAGAGACGGCTGTGATTGAGCCGAGAGGCCGCGGCGTACTGGAGTCCCCGCTTCCGCGGGGAATGACAGGGGTAGTTGGAGGACGATGCCGATGCCTCCCACTCCGTCAGTGCTTTGCTGCGCTCGCAACGACGTGGAGGGAGCGTGCGCCACTATGCTTCCGTGCTTGGTCAACGCATCCGGGAGACCGGAGGAAACGAGCTTGTTTCAAAGAACGATACCGCTGAGAAACTTTACGCAAGCGCCGGCGATCGCATCCGCGCGAAACTTGCGCGGTCCATCACGTCGCGAACTCCCGCCTCATCCCTGGCTCGCCATGCGCGCGCGGTCGAGATGCCCCTCGATCTTCGGGCGGTCGCGGGTACGCTCGAAACTGGTGCAGAGGAGCTCGGTCTCCTCCAGGGAAACCGGAGCGCGGTACAGCCGGCACATGAATTCGGCGCTCGCGCGTCCCTTGCCCGTGCCGGGACTGCGTTCGGCGAGAAACATGCAGTCGCGGCAGATGCTGGCATCGAGCCGCTGATGGGCCGCGTCGAGATGATTGAGGATCTCGCGCAACGAGTCGCGCAGCCTGACGCATTCGTCGCTGCCGAGAGACGTGACCGCGTTCACCACGTGATTGATCGGGTCGTGCTGGCTCAGGCATTTCTCGCCTTGCGCGGTGACGTGCAGCACGACGGACCGCTTGTCCTCGTGCGACGGCTTTCGCACCAGGAAGGACTTGGCTTCCAGCGTCTTCACGATCTGCGATGCCGTGGCCCGGGTCGCGCCGATGAAGCCGGCCAGCGCGGACGGCGTGCGCGAGAACCTGTTGGCACGGTGGAGAAAGCGCAGCGCCATCCATTCCCGGTCGCGCAACCCGTGCTGATTGCCTTCGAAATACCAGGCTCTGGCCGCCTGAACCAGCAGCTCGACGGCCTCGCGTGCCAACGGCATGAATTCCTACCTTGCCCCGGGTATCACGTCTGCGGCGCCCCGGAGCCGCCTTCCGTCGTTGCGCGCGAGTCCTTCGCGAGAAGCTGTACCAACCACAATATCAGACACATACGCAGCGCCCGGCTCTCGCGCGAAAGCACGGACCGTTCTGCCCCCGACCTCGACGGATGGACCCTGCGAGATACGGCGCGAGAAGCTGTGTCGATGATGGTGTGCCAATCGTGGCGTCGTCGAACGAAAGCCCGAGTTGCCATCACAGCCGGACGATGGATCGGTAGTGTTCAACCGTAGCCCCTGAAGTTCAAGTCACACGCAGACGTTTCTTGTATTCCATCGAAACGATGAATGAGCTTCTCAACAAAATCAAGTAGAGACGCTCCCGAAGACTGGCTGTCGCTCGAAGCGATTGTAACGTTCAAGACAATCTCGTTCGTCAGGACACATGATGGTGATCGTAATACGCAGTGTAACAAGCTACTTGCACGCAAATGTGCGACGGTTTGATTGCACGCCTGTTGCTGTCCGCCGTTGATGCGAATTGATGGAAGCTTGTGCATGACGGTGACGCGGAGCGGCGCGTCATCCACAACTTGTGCGATCCGTCACAGAATCGCCAAGGGAACTCGTAGGGATTGCACGTAGCGGTTGTTGTGATAATGACGGCGAGAGGGGTCCGCTGGATCGCTTTCGCCTCGGCGGCACGATCTCCACCGAACGGGCGATGCACGTGCGCGACGGACGGCGGCAGTCGGCAACGGGTGCGCATGCGCCGGAGGCGTAGGATCGACTGTCGCGATAATGGGCAGGTCGGCGACGCCGGGCGCGCCGGCCGCAACCGGCTAGTCGCCCTTGAGCATGTCTCGCAGCTCGCGGAATGGATCGGCGCTCGGCCCTGCCGAGGCGTCCTGCCGCATGGCGCTGTAGATTCTCGGGACCATGTCGACGGCCTGGTCGAGGCCCGAATCACGCCCCGACTGATATCCGCCCATCAGGCGAAGGTCGCGCGTGTCCTCGTATTTGGCGATCATGGTGCGCAGCTTGCTCACCAATTCGCGCTCCTCGGGGTCCCAGACGTTGTGGGCAAGGCGGGAGACCGAGGCCAGAACGTCGACGGCGGGATAGCGCGCCTGGTCGGCGATGTGCCTGGAGAGCACGATGTGGCCGTCGAGGGTGCTTCGGATGGTGTCGGCGATCGGCTCGTTGTGATCGTCGCCGTCGACCAGCACGGAGAAAATGCCGGTAATCGTCCCGGATCCCTCCTCGCCGGGGCCGGCGCGCTCTAGCAGGCGGGGCAGGTCGGTGAAGACCGTCGGTGCATAACCGCGGGCGACCGCAGGCTCGCCGGCGGCGAGGGCGACCTCGCGGGCGGCATGGGCGAAACGGGTGATCGAATCGACCACCAGCAGGACCGATTCGCCCCGGTCACGGAAATATTCGGCGACCGCCATGGCGGTCTTCGGCGCCAGCCGCCGCATCATCGGGCTTTCATCTCCCGTCGATACGATGGTGATGGCGCGGCTGCGATTGGCGCCGAGCACGTCCTCGATGAATTCACGCACCTCGCGGCCACGTTCGCCGACGAGTGCCAGCACGACGGTGTCAAAGCCCTGGCTGCGGGCCAGCATCGCCAGCAGCGTCGACTTGCCGACGCCGGAGCCGGCAAAGATGCCGACGCGCTGGCCGGCGCAGATCGGGGCGAACAGGTCGATGACGCGTACACCGGTGCGCAGCGGCTTGTGGACGCGCGCCCGCTTCATGGCCGCCGGCGCCTCGGCGTCCGCCGAGACGGTGCGCGATCCCGGGGTGAGGGGACCTTGTCCGTCGAGCGGCGCGCCGAGCGCGTTGATGACGCGGCCCTTCCAGCTCGGATCGGGCGCGAACGACAGTGGCGGCATCCGGTAGGCGACCGAGCCGAGGCCGCCGGCGAACTGCCGGTCGAACGGCTTGGCGATGATGCCCTCGCTATCGATCCGCACCACCTCGCCGATCTGGGGCTTGCCGCCGGAGTTGACGCCGATCAGCTCACCAAGCTTGACGAAGCGCGACAGGCCGGAGACGCGGAAATGCGTCGGAGCGATCTCGGAGATCGCGCCGCTGACGCTGGCCAGGGGAGTGCTCTGCTGAAGCTCCAGCAGCGCCCACTCGAGTTGCCGAAGAGCGTTCAAGGAAACCGTCCACCCTCAATGCGCATGCAGCGCAGTCTACTTACCGGGCTCGCCCAGCGTCCGGATTGCGTTCTGGAGCGAGCTCTCGGTGCCCTCGATCATCGAATTGGTGCCGTCGAAGGCGCGCGAAGCGGCGATCAGCTTGGTCAATTCCATCATCGGATTGGCGCCGGAGCCCTCGACATAGCCCTGCTTGAAGCCGTCGCGGGAGAAATCGGCGATGGCGGTCGCGGGCCGGTCCGGCGTGACGCCGGAATTGCCGTAGCGCTCGAGATTGGCATCGGCGGGAATGTTGAACAGGCCGATGGAGCCGATCTCGTTGTTGTCCTGGGTGATCGCGCCGCTGCGGGCGATTGCGATCGGTCCGCCGTTCGGGTCGAGCGTGATCTGCGCGCCGCCGGCATCGATCACGGGGAAGCCGGACACGGTCTGAAGATCGCCGTTGGCGGCGATCTGGAGGCGGCCGTCGCGCGTATAGACCGTGCCGTTCGGGCCGGCGAAGGCGATCCAGCCCTGTCCGACCACGGCGACGTCGAGCGGGTTGCCGCTCTCGGTGATGCTGCCCATCTCGCGCGAGATGATGTTGTCGCCGGGCGAGGAGAAGGCGACCGGGTTCGCACCGGCCTTCGACAGCACGGTCTCGAACTTCACGACGTCGGTGCGGAATGCCGCCGTGTTGACGTTGGCGACGTTGTTGGCGATCGTCTGGAGGCGCTTATCGAGGGCGACCTGCGCCGACAATCCCACATAGAGGGCCGATTGCATGAGTTACCTTCCGAACCGGATGGACTGAAGCTTCGTGAGCATGTCGGTATCCATGCCGGCCATCGACGACGCGCCGCCGATCAGGACCAGCGCGGAGTTGGTCGAGTTGCCATTGTTGATGTCGTTCTGGGCCTGGGTCGCATCCCACATCGCGGCGAAGCGCTGCACGAACTTGGTGACCTTGGCCGGGTCCTGGAAATCGGTGAGGTCGATCTTGCTCGTGATCAACTTGGCCTGGGCGTCGATGTCCGCCGCGCTGATGGTCGACGGCAGGCCGAGCGCGGTCTGGACCACCTGCGTCATCGCCTTGTCGGCGAGGATCTGGTAGGAGGTGCTGATGGTGGAGGCCTTACGGGTGAAATAGAGCGCCAGCCGCAGACCCTCGTTCTGGTCGCCGGCCTTCTCCTCCATCGTCTGCGTGACGTATTGGGTCGCCGTACCGCTGGTGGCCGCGGCGGTCTGGGTCGCTTTGTCGCCGAGCGCGGCGAAATTGAAGGCGGCGGCGAATTGCCGGTAGCGAGTGTCGGTCAGCTTGTTGGCGAAGCTCTTGGGGTCGGAGACGCCCTCGGTCAGCACCTTGCGCATGAACGCCTTGGCATAGGTCATGTCGCTGAGACCAAAGGCCTTCATCGCGTAGGAGTAGAGGCGATAGTCCTTCAGGAAGTCGTCGATCGTCTTCACATTGCCGATATGGCTGAGAAAATAATCGGTGTCGCGGCTGACGTCCGGCTGGGCCGCGACCTGCGTCAGCGATTTGCCCATGTCCTTGGTCAGTCTGGTGTAGTCCGCGATCGTGGATAGCATGGCACGCGCCCCTCTGGCCGCCGTTGCGACATCGTCTCAAGCTGCCGCTAATTGCTTGCGCGGGGCTGGCGACCGCGAAGCCAGCCTCGCGCAAGCGTCGCCGACTAGATACTCCCGATGGGATCGGCGATGGAGTGGCGCGTTGCTCAGTTTCGTGGGGATTTTCATCACGGTAGCGGCACTGCTCGGCGGATTTGCCGCCATGGGCGGGCATCTGGCCGTGCTCATGCAGCCATGGGAATTCGTGATCATCATGGGCACCGCGGTCGGCACCTTCATCGTCGCCAATCCGTGGAAAACCGTCGTTGATACCGGCGTGGCCTGCATGCAGGCCATCACCGGCGCGGTGCCGAGTGAGCGCTATTACCTCGATCTGCTCGGAGCGCTCCATGCCCTGATGCGGGAGCTGCGGGGCAAGGGCCGCAACGAGGTCGAGGCGCATATCGACGACCCGGCCTCCTCCGAGATCTTCAAGGCGTTCCCGAGCGTGCTCGGCGACCCGCCGTTGCTGCAGTTCATCTGCGACTATGTCCGCCTCATCATCATGGGCAATGCGCGCACGCACGAGATCGAAGCGCTGATGGACGAGGAGATCCACACCATCGTGAAGGCCAAGCTGGCGCCCTACAATTCGATGGTGGTCGTGTCCGAGGCGCTGCCGGCGCTCGGCATCGTCGCCGCCGTGCTCGGCGTCATCAAGGCCATGGGCGCGCTCGACCAGTCGCCGAAGCTTCTTGGCGGCTTCATCGGCGCGGCGCTCGTCGGCACCTTCGCCGGCATCTTCCTGTCCTACGGCGTCCTCTCGCCCTTCGCGCTGAAGATCAAGATGACGCGAGAGAAGCGCTGCCGGCCCTACATCATCGTCAAGCAGACGCTGCTGGCTTTCATGAACGGCGCCATGCCGCAGATCGCCGTCGAGCACGGGCGCAAGATGATCGCGAGCGGCGAACGGCCGTCGATCGACGTGGTCGAAAACGAGACGATCGCAGGTCCCAAGGCCGTCGTGACCGAGGCTGAACCGAAGGCTGCCCGCGCATGACGATGGAAGACCTCGACGTCGATCAGCGGAAGCAGCTGCCGAACTACCTGCTGGACGCCGCCGGCATATCGATCGAACGCATGCCGATGCTCAATGTGATCTTCGATCGCATGGCGGCATCGTGTACCGACAGCCTGCAGCCGATGGCGGGAACGCCGTGCTATTTCTCCGTCAACGGCATCACCAACGACCCGCTCGGCGACATCATCAAGGACTACGAGGGCAACGCGGTCGCCGCTGTGCTCTATGCCGAGCAGTGGGACTCGCGCGTCATCATCATGCTGGATCGCGACTTCGTGTTCACCATGGTCGAGGCGATGTTCGGCTCCGACGGCGCCGAACCGCCGCTCGACGTCGAACGCACCTTCTCGAACATCGAGATCCGGCTGGTCCAGGCGCTGTTTGAGCGGTTCGCCAAGGCGCTGCAGGGTGCCTTCGCCGGCACCTCCAATGTCACCTTCCGTGTCGAGCGAGTCGAGACGGCGATGGCGTCGCTCGCGATTGGGCGCGCCAGCAATATGTCGATCTGCGCGAACATGATGGTGCAGGCGCTCTATCGTGGCGGCCAGATGTTCCTGATCATTCCGCACTCCGCGCTCAATCCGCTCAGGCAGAAGCTCGCCCACGTCGTCGTCAGCGACGGCCGCGCGGCTGATCCGCGCTGGCGCGAGCAGATGGAGAGCGAGGTTCACCGTACCGAAGTGACGCTGAGCGCGGTGCTCGACGAGAAGATGATTTCCCTCGAGGACGTCGTGCATTTCAAGGTGGGGCAGGTGCTCGAGCTCGAAGCCACGCCGCGCACGCTGGCCCGGCTCGAGAGCAACAACCAGGTGCTGTTCTGGTGTCAGATCGGCCAGCTCGATGGCTATTACGCCATGCAGGTGGCCGATCCCGTCGATCAGAAGCGGGAGTTCGTCGATGATATCCTATCTCGTTGATGCCGTGCTGCTGATCGCGCTGGCGTTCACCAGCATGAGGGTGACCCGGATGCACCGCGAATTGGCGCGGCTGCGCAGCTACCAGGGCGAGTTCTCGACCATCGTCCACGAGACGGCGGGCGCCTTCGACACCGTCATCACCGCCGCACATGATTCCACCGCAAATCTCGGCCGGCTCGCCAATGTGCTGAGCACGAAGATAGACCAGGCCCACGAGGCGATCGCGGCACTCGACGCGCGGAGCGGGCTTCAACCGACCGCAACCGTGAGCGGCGCCGAAGCGAACAAGCATTGAATTCGGGACTTGCAGAACACGTGCGATCGGACCGTCGCGGCGCTCCGGGAGCGGAAATACCAAGAGGCGATACCAAATGGCGCAATCTTTCGAATATGAGTCTGCATCGGCATCGGGAGAGACCGATGCGTCTCCGCTGGAGCGGCTGGCGGAGATCGCCGCGCGCACGGCGGAGGAAACCGGCAAATTCGCCAATGTCGATGCCATCCTGCGCATTCCCGTCACGATGCAGGTGGTGCTGGGATCTGCGACCATTCCCGTCGCGAACCTGATGAAGCTCGGCCGCGGCGCGGTGGTTCCGCTCGATCACCGCGTCGGCGAGCCCGTCGACGTCGTGGTCAATGGCCGCGTCGTTGCCCGCGGCGAAGTGGTCGTCGTCGAAGAGGACAATTCCCGCTTCGGCGTCTCGCTCACGGAGATCGTCGGACCGCTGGGGCAGGGTGATACCTGATCATGGCGGCACAGGTCGGCGTCGCTCCTATCAAGCAGCGAGGCGTTGCCACGCTGGGCGGAACGGAAAAGGTCGCGGCACTCCTGCTGGCCATGGGCCGGCAGGCGGCCGCGAGCGTGCTCTCGCAGTTCGAGCCGCAGGATATCCGCATCGTCACCAAGGCCGCGGCCGAGCTGCGGCCGATCACCGCGCAGGAGCTCGAGTCGATCGTTGAGGAGTTCGCCCAGCAATTCTCGATGGGCGCCAACATTCTCGGCACCATCGGCGGTCTCGAAGCCGTGCTCGGCGACGTTCTGCCGGCCGACCAGGTCTCGGCAATCATGTCGGACCTGCTCGGCAATTCGAGCCGGTCGGTGTGGGACCGCGTCTCGTCGGTGTCGGAAAACTCGCTGGCGACATACCTCTCCAAGGAGCATCCGCAAACCGCGGCGCTGATCCTGTCCAAGGTCAAGCCGTCCTGCGCCGCCAAGGTGATGAGCCAGCTGCCGTCGAGCCTGCGCAACGAGCTGATGCGGCGCGTCCTCAGCCTCAAGCCGATCGTCGACGACGCCATGAAGGTCCTCGAGAAGACCTTGCACGAGGACCTGACGCTCAATTTCGCCCGCAACCTCGGCGCCGACACCTACGCGCGCGTCGCGGACATCATCAACAAGATGGAGCGCGGCCATATCGAGGACATGCTGAAGAGCTTGTCGGAGAAGCGTCCGAAGTCGGCCGAAGTTCTGAAGGAACTGCTGTTCACCTTCGACGACGTGGTCAATCTGACCCCGAAGGCGCGCACCATGATCTTCGACCAGGTTCCGACCGATCGCATCGTTATCGCGCTGAAGGGCACGGACAAGCATTTCCGCGAACTCATCCTGTCCTCGGTTGCCTCGCGCGTCCGCCGCGTCGTCGAGCACGAACTGGCCATCGGCGAGCCGTCGAACCAGCGCGATGTGCTGGAGGCGCGCCGCGTCATCACCGACCTTGCACTCGACCTGGCGGAAAAGGGCGAAATCGAGCTCAACCCCGAGCAGGAGGATGAGCTGGTCTTCCGCTGACCGCTGAACGGGCATGGCAGAAACATCCGATCAGGAGAGCAAGACAGAAGAGCCGACCGAGAAGAAAGTCCGCGATTCGCTCGAACAGGGCAAAATCCCGGTCTCTCGGGAGGCTTCTATCTTTGCCTCGATGGCCGCGCTGATGGTGATCCAGGCGTTCCTGATCGGCCAGGGCGTACAGCAATTGACGCCGACGCTGAAGAGCCTTCTCGACGATCCCGAGGGCTTCCCTCTCAGCAACGGTGCGGACGCGCGCAACCTGCTCACGGTGGTGGGCCTCGAAGCGTTGCGATTCCTGGTGCCGCTGGTCGTCATCATGGCGGTGTTCGGCCTCGCCGCATCGCTGCTGCAGAATGCGCCGCGCCTGGTGCTGGAGCGCATCAAGCCGCAGTTGTCGCGAATCTCCCCGATCAGCGGCTGGAGCCGGCTGTTCGGAACCCAGGGTCTCGTCGAATTCGCCAAGTCGCTGTTCAAGCTCGTCTCGGTGACGGTCGTCGTCGTGTTCGTGCTGCGCTCGTCCGAAGCCAGGGCGTTCGAGGCGATGTACACGGATCCGGTCGCGCTGCCGGAGATGATTCTCAACATCGCGATGCGGATCGTCTCGGCGATCTGCATCGCCACCATCGTCCTGGTCGCCATCGATCTCGCCTGGGCGCGCTTCCACTGGCGGCGCGAGCTGCGCATGACCAAGCAGGAGATCAAGGACGAGCACAAGCAGGCGGAGGGCGATCCCCTGATCAAGGCGCGCCTGCGCTCGCTGGCGCGCGACCGCTCGCGCCAGCGCATGATCGCGTCCGCCTCGCGTGCGACGCTGGTGATCGCCAACCCGACGCACTTCGCGATCGCCCTGCGCTACAAGCGCGAGGAAAACGCAGCGCCCATGGTCGTCGCCAAGGGCATGGACGTGATCGCGCTGAAGATCCGTGAAGTCGCGGAGCAGAACCGGATCCCGGTGATCGAGAACAAGGCGCTGGCGCGCGCGCTCTATGAGGCGGTTCAGGTCGACCAGGTGATTCCGGCGGAGTTCTTCCGGCCGGTCGCCGAGATCATCTACTTCCTGCAGTCCAAGCAGGCGCCGCGGACCGAGAAGGTTCAGTAGATTTCCGAGCATAGCGTCGGCCGCATCAGCCTGACGAAAGCTTGCGGCCCTAAACTTGATCTTAAGAAATCAGCATGGGGCCGTCGTGGGACCGCTTTATCTCTTCGAACTCGCATCGTCGCAGGCGCGGTACCTCGAGCTCCGCCAGTCGACCATCGCGACCAACGTCGCCAACGCCAATACGCCCGGCTTCAAGGCGCGCGACGTCGAGTCCTTCAACAAGGTGCTCGACGCCACGCCGGTCAGGCTCGCGACGACGTCGCCCTCGCACATGCAATTGTCCGCGGCCGAGACCGATACGCGGAAGACCGCGAAGAAGGACAGCTGGGAAGTGGTTCACTCCGGCAACTCCGTCAGCCTCGAGCAGGAAATGATCAAGGGCAGCGACGTCAGTCGCGACTACTCGATGAACTCGGCGGTCGTACGGTCGTTTCACCGCATGCTGCTGTCGAGCGCGAAGAGCTGAGGTGAATTGACATGCTGGACTCACTGCAAGCGTCATTGACGGTCGCGAGCTCCGGGCTCGAAGCGCAGTCGACGCGCATGCGCATCGTTTCGGAAAACCTTGCCAACGCGACCTCGACTGGGCGTACGGCCGGCGCCGATCCGTATCAGCGCAAGACCATCACCTTCGATGCCGCCATGGACCGCGCCTCGGGCGCGCAGCTTGCGAAGGTCAAGGAGATCGGGGTCGATACCACGCCGTATCGCGTGGAGTACGAGCCGGGACATCCCGCCGCCGACAAGGCCGGTTACGTCAAGCTGCCGAACGTCAACATGATGATCGAGATGGCCGACATGCGGGAAGTCAACCGGTCCTATGAAGCCAATCTCCAGGTCGTGAAACAGGTGCGGTCCATGCTGGGCATGACCATCGACCTGCTGAGGAGCTGACAATGCTTGAGGCAATTTCATCCACCGCGATTTCTGCCGGGCAAGCGGCGAGCCGCGCGACCGAGACGCAGGCCATCGCGCCGGCGGCGCCGACCGCCATTCAGTCCACCGACGACGTCGGATTCGAATCGGTGATGAAGCAGGTGACGACGGACGCGATCGGGACGCTGAAGGCGGGCGAGGCGGCGTCGATCTCGGCGATGCAGGGCAAGGAGTCGACGCGGAAGGTCGTGGAGGCGCTGATGTCGGCCGAGCAGGCCTTGCAGACCGCGGTCGCGGTTCGCGACAAGGTCGTGCAGGCCTACCAGGAAGTCGTCCGGATGTCGATTTGATCTGAAGGAATGAAGCTGTGAAATCGCTCGCCATTGCGGCCACGGGCATGAACGCCCAGCAGACCAACATCGAAGTCATCGCGAACAACATCGCCAACATCAACTCGACGTCGTACAAGCGTGCGCGCGCGGAATTCACCGATCTGTTCTACCAGATGGACCGCATGCAGGGCGTCGCGAACGTCAATGGCTCCTCGCCGATCCCGGAAGGCTCCAATCTCGGCCTCGGCGTCAAGTCGACGGCCATCCGCAAGCTGCACATCCAGGGCGCGCTCACGCAGACCGGCAACCCCTACGATCTCGCGATCAACGGCCGCGGCTGGTTTCAGGTGCTCGGCCCGAACAACGAGGTGCAATACACCCGCGCCGGCTCGTTCAGCCCCAACCCCAACGGCCAGCTCGTCACCACCGACGGCTATCTGCTGGATCCCGCAATCACGATACCGCAGGGAACCGTTCAGGTCATCGTCAACCAGACCGGACAGGTGTTTGCCAAGCTGGACACGGAAGTGAACCCGCGGCAGATCGGCCAGCTCAACCTCGCCAATTTCGCCAACGAAGCGGGCCTCGAGCCGCTCGGCAGCAACCTCTATCGCGAGACCACGGCGTCCGGCACGCCGGTCGTCGGGCTGCCGGGCGATTCCGGATACGGCAAGATCAATCAGCAATATCTCGAAGCCTCGAACGTCGACCCGGTCAAGGAAATCACCGAGTTGATCTCGGCGCAGCGCGCCTACGAAATGAACGCCAAGGTCATCCAGGCCTCGGATGAAATGGCCCAGACGGTCTCGAAGGGCATGCGCTAGTTCCGGTGTTCTCGATGTCGAACAGGGTGGGCTTGATGGTGCGCGGGTTGGCCGCCGTGCTGCTGGTTCTCGTCTCGGCGCGCCTCGCTGCGGCCGAGGAGAAGCGGCTTCCCGTGCCGGCCGTCTCGATCCGCGCCGGCGAGCTGATCCGGGACGACATGATCACGGAACGCGCCTTCGCGCCGAACGTGCTCGGCGTTGCCATGTTCATCGAAGGACGCCAGATCCTGGTCGGACGCATGGCGCGGCGCACGCTGCTGCCGGGCCAGCCGATTCCGACCAATTCGGTGGAGGATCCCTGGACGATTGCCCGCGGCGCCATGGTCAAAGTCGTGGTGGAAGACAGCGGCCTGTCGATCGTCACCTACGGCGCGGCGATGCAGCCGGGCGCGACCGGCGCGCTCATCCCGGTGCGAAACACCGACACCGGCGTGATCATCAGGGGCGTCGTTCAGCCGGACGGCACCGTCAAGGTCGTGGATGGGTCATGACCAGATTCCTGCTTGCGCTCGTCCTGCTCGTTTCCGCCGCCAGTGCCCAGGCGGCCGTCCGCATCAAGGACATCGCGGACATCAAGGGATTGCGCGAAAACCAGATCGTCGGTTACGGCCTCGTCATCGGCCTGAACGGCACCGGCGACACGCTCCGCAACGCTCCGTTCACGGAGCAGTCCCTGCAGTCGATGCTCGAGAACATGGGCATCAACGTCAGGAACGAGACCACGAGCACCAACAATCCCCCGCGTCCGACGACGCTGCGCACACGCAACGTCGCAGCCGTCATGGTGACCGCGGATTTGGCGCCCTCGATCGGAGCGGGCGAGCGCATGGACGTGACCGTATCGTCGCTCGGCGATGCGACTTCGCTGCTCGGCGGCACGCTGGTGATGACGTCGCTGCGGGCGGCGGACGGCGCCGTCTATGCGGTGGCGCAAGGCGCGATCACGGTCGCCGGTTACAGTGTGGGAGGGCAGGCGCAGAACGTCAGCCAGGGCACGCCGACGGCGGGCCGCATCCCGAACGGTGCGCTAGTCGAGCGCGAGGTGCAGGGAAGCCTCCACGAGATGGAGTTCCTGGTGCTGGAGCTCAAGAACCCTGATTTCGTCACCGCGACGCGCATCCTCGACGCCATCAACCGTTACGCCGGTGGCCGCTACCGCGCGCAGATCGCCTTCGAACGCGACTACCGCACCATCGTGCTGTCGAAGCCGCGAAATATCGGCCCCGTCCGCTTTCTCGCCGAAATCGGTGAGCTGACGGTCGAGCCGGACACGCCGGCGCGCGTGGTGATCAACGAGCGGACCGGCACGGTGGTGATCGGGCGCGACGTGCGCATATCGACCGTCGCCGTGACGCATGGCAACCTGACGGTTCGTGTCACCGAGCTTCCCGTGGTGTCGCAGCCGGCGCCGTTCTCGCGAGGGCAGACGGTGGTCGTTCCCCAGACCGTGGTCGAGGCCAACGAGGCCGGATCGCAGGTGGCGATCCTGAGCGGCGTCGACCTCCAGCGCCTGGTGCGCGGGCTGAACCAGATCGGCCTGAAGCCGTCGGGCATCATCGCGATCCTCCAGGCGATCAAAACGGCCGGCGCACTCCAGGCCGACGTCATCGTGCAATGATGCACAAGCGTCGTGCAAGCTTGGTCGCTCAATGCTCAGGTCTCGACCGAGAATCGCACGCGGCCCGATGCTGAAGCTGGATCACAAAGCCAAACTCCTCCTCCTGGTCGCGGCCTGCGCGTTCGGATGCGCTTCGCCCGTTCTGGCGCTGGATGAGGCCAAGCCGTCGAAGCCGCTCAACCTGCTGTCCTTCGCGCGCGCCCGTGCGCCCGGTCCGCAGAAGTCGTATGCGGCGGCCTCGTCGATACCGGGCGACAATGCGTCGATCCGGGCGACGGCGTGGGCCGCCGAAGACTCCGGACCCGCGATCACGGGGGCCGTGCCGGCTCCCGAGAAGCCCGCGCCGGCGCCCCCAGTCGCGCCCGTGCGCCCGGCCAAGCCGGGGAGCGTCACGGCGCCGCCGAAGCCCGCACCGGCACAGGCTGCGGTACCTGCGGACAACGAGGTCGCCCTGTTCTGCAGCAATGTCGCCGATCCCGCCGTCGATGCGCGGCTGGCCTGGCAGCTCAGGGAGTTGGAAAAGGCGGAGACCCAGCTCCGGGAACGGATCGCCGAGGTCGAGGCCAAGCGCGCCGAATACGAGAAGTGGATGGCGCTGCGTGACGACTTCCTGAAGAAGGCCGAAGCGAGCGTCGTCGAGATCTATTCGCGCATGAAGCCGGACGCCGCCGCGACCCAGATCGCCGGGATGGCGGACGAGACCGCTGCCGCCGTGCTTGCAAAACTCAGCCCGAGGAGCTCGAGCGCGATCTTCAACGAGATGGAGACGGCACGCGCGGCCCACCTTGCCGATCTGCTCGGCGGAATGCGTCGCGTGGATGACGGAAAGACCAAATAGATGAAGAATCTGATCCTCATCCTGTCGCTGTTATCGCTTGCCGGATGCGTCAATGACCCGGCCGAGGTCCTGACCGGTCCGCGCTTGACGCCGGTCGGGAGCGGCCTGCGGACGCAGGCCGATCCGATTCCGGTGACGCCCCGCCTGCGCTCGCCCGCCAGCTATCGCTCGACCTGGGACGACGCCACCGATCTCTACCGTGACCCTCGCGCCCGGCGCACCGGCGACGTGGTGACGGTGATCATCTCCATGCAGGACAAGGCCAAGCTCGACAACAAGACCGACCGCTCGCGCGATTCGCAGATCAAGTTCGGGCTGGACTGGCTGATGGACGTCGCCGGATGGCAGGACAAGGGCCAGACCACCGCCAACCTCAGCACCAACACCCAGATCAAGGGCAACGGCCAGATCGACCGCACCGAGGACATCAAGCTGTCGATCGCAGCCATCGTCACCGACGTGTTGCCGAACGGCAATATGATGATCAGCGGCTCGCAGGAGTTCAAGGTCAATACCGAGATGCGCGTGCTCAACGTCGGCGGCATCGTGCGTCCGCGCGATATCTCGCGCACCAACACGATCTCCTACGAGAAGATCGCCGAGGCACGCGTGGCCTATGGCGGTCGCGGAAATCTGTCTGACGTGCAGCAGCCTGGATGGGGACATCGGATCTATGACGCCGTGGCACCATTCTGAGAATCGCGCCGAGCGCGCCGCGCCGCGAGGGCAGGGGACGTGATGCGCCTGATTGCGGCCATTGTGGTGCTGACCCTGATCGCGATCGGTGCGGGCGCGGTTGCCGGCCTGCATCTGTTCGCGGCCGCGGAGCGCGTCGCCGATGCGAAGAAGACCGCCACGCCGCCGCCTCTTGCCACGAGCTACGCCGGCAGCGCACGGCTGAGAAAGCTGTCCCCGATCGTGACCAATCTCGCCGCGCCGGCCAACAACTGGGCCCGTGTCGAAGCCTCCATGGTGACCGAGAGCATGAGCGACGAGGATGCCGGCATCCTGGCCGCCCATATCAGCGAGGACATCGTGACCTATCTGCGGTCGGCATCGGTTGGCCAGTTCGAGGGATCGCGCGGGCTTCAGCATCTGCGCGACGACCTGACGGAGCGCGCCAATATCCGCTCGTCGGGCAAGATCCGCGAATTGATCATTGAGACCTTGGTGATTCAGTGAGAGTGAGAGTCCTGCTGCTCGCGTTGGTTCTGGTCGTGCTGCCCGAGGTGGCGTTGGCCCAGATTCCGGACCTCAACTCGCTGCTGCCGCCCGGCAACGGCTCGACCAGCGGCCGCATCATCCAGCTGATGGCGGTGATCACGGTGCTGTCGGTGGCACCGGGACTGCTGATCATGGTGACGAGCTTCACGCGATTTGCGGTGGCGCTGTCGTTCCTGCGCTCCGGTCTCGGCCTCCAGACCACGCCGGCCAATCTGGTGCTGATCAGCCTCGCGCTGTTCATGACCTTCTACGTGATGGCGCCGACCTTCGACCGCGCCTGGGAAACCGGCGTCCAGCCGCTGATGAAGAACGAGATCTCGGAGGAAGAAGCCTATTTGAAGATCACCGATCCGTTCCGCGAGTTCATGCTGGCCCATGTCCGCGACAAGGATCTCCAGACCTTCGAGGCACTCGCCGCGGAGAGCTTCCGCAAGAAGTTCGACGACAAGCGCATCGACATGCGCGTCATCATTCCGGCCTTCATGATCTCCGAGCTCAGGCGTTCGTTCGAGATCGGATTCCTCATCATCCTGCCGTTCCTCGTCATCGACATGATCGTGGCGACGCTGACCATGTCGATGGGCATGATGATGATGCCGCCCACGATCCTCGCGCTGCCGTTCAAGATGCTGTTCTTCGTGTTGATCGACGGCTGGAACCTGCTGGCCTCCGGACTGGTGCGGTCGTTCTCCTAGCTACCGCGATCGCCGGCCGGTTATGGTTAGCGAAAAGTGCCGGTCTATGGTTAGCAGAGGGTAATGTTAACTATATGATATTACAGAGAAATTCAAGCCGATCTTAATCTCGGCGCAAGATTCGACGTGCTAGCAATGCGGCACGGCGGGTTGGACCCCACCCACATCAGTCCAAAGGCATGATGCCGCCCCTCCGTACCGGTGAAAGCCCGGTATGTCCCCTCGTGAAAAATGTAACGCGTACATAAAGGGACATTCGCAATGTCAAGCCTGCTTACGAACTCGACCGCCATGACCGCGCTCCAGACCCTGCGGTCTGTCGGCTCGCAACTCTCCACCACGCAGACCCGGATCTCGACGGGCCAGCGCGTGGCCACCGCTTCGGACAACGCCGCGTACTGGTCGATCGCGACGTCGATGCGCTCCGACAACGCGGCGCTCTCCGCCGTCTCCGACTCGCTCGGTCTGTCGGCCGCGACCGTCGACACGCAGTACACCGCTCTGACCACGGTTCTCGGCGACAAGGACTCCGGCCTCACCAAGCTTCAGTCGCTGCTGGTCCAGGCCAAGACCGCCGGTATCGACCGCACCAAGATCCAGGCGGACGTCACCCAGATCCAGCAGCAGATGAAGAGCACGGCCGACTCCGCGACCTTCAACGGAATTAACTGGCTGAGCATCAACACCTCGGCTACGCCCGCGGCAACGCCGACATCCTTCAACCTGGTGTCGTCGTACTCCCGCGTCGGCGGCACGCCCACCATCGGCTCCATCACGGTGACGACCGCGAACTTCGCGCTCTACACCACCGGTGGCGCATCTCCGACCGGCATTCTCGACACGACCGTCGCCCCGCCCGCCGGCGGCCCGACGCCCGCCCCGGCCGCAGCCTCGGTCAGCACCCTGAACATCGGTGCGCTGACCGATGCGGCGCCCGACCAGGTGCTGCTCGACAGCTACATCGCGCAGGTCACGACCGCGATCAACACGGTGGCCTCGGCCGCCGCCAATCTCGGTGCCGTCAAGAACCGCATCGCGACCAACACCGAATTCGTGAAGTCGCTGATGGACTCGGTTGATCGCGGTGTCGGCCAGCTCGTCGACGCCGACATGAACCAGGAGTCCACCCGCCTGGCGGCCCTCCAGGTCCAGCAGCAGCTCGGCGTTCAGGCGCTCTCGATCGCCAACAACAGCAGCCAGAGCATCCTGTCGCTGTTCCGCTAAGCCTTAAACGATCTGGGGAGGGCCGCGCTTCTCGCGAAGCGCGGCCCTTTCGTTTGGCGTGACGCCGCGCGCATGCGGTAATTTCGGCTGCCCTGTTGCGGCCAGGACACAGAGCCACAAGCCTCGCACAAGCTTCACGGGCTATCGTCGCCGTTACGACAGGTTGGGCCCGCTATTTTGCCGCCCAAAGGCATGACGCCGCCCTGTCGTACCGGTGCAAGCCCGGTATGTCCCCAAAAACAGTTCAATCTTCAAAGGGACATCAAAAATGGGTTCAAGTCTGCTCACCAACTCGTCTGCAATGACCGCGCTGCAGACCCTCCGCAATGTCAGCTCGCAGCTCGCGACCACGCAGAACCGGATCTCGACCGGTCAGCGCGTCTCGACCGCGTCCGACAACGCCGCCTACTGGTCGATCGCGACCTCGATGCGCTCCGACAACGCCGCGCTCTCCGCCGTCTCCGACTCGCTCGGTCTGTCGGCCGCGACCATCGACACCGAATACACCGCTCTGACCTCGGTGATCGGTGACAAGGAGTCCGGCCTGACCAAGCTCCAGGCGCTGCTGGTCCAGGCCAAGACCGCCGGTATCGACCGCACCAAGATCCAGGCTGACATCACCCAGATTCAGCAGGATATGAAGCTCAAGGCCGACTCCGCGACCTTCAACGGAATTAACTGGCTGAGCATCAACACCTCGGCTACGCCCGCGGCCACGCCGGCGTCCTTCAACCTGGTGTCGTCGTACTCCCGCGTTGGCGGCACGCCCACCATCGGCTCCATCACGGTGACGACCGCGAACTTCGCGCTCTACACCACCGGTGGCGCATCTCCGACCGGCATTCTCGACACGACCGTCGCCCCGCCCGCCGGCGGCCCGACGCCCGCCCCGGCCGCAGCCTCGGTCAGCACCCTGAACATCAGCGCACTGACCGACGCGGCGCCCGACCAGGTCCTGCTCGACAGCTACATCACGCAGGTCACGACCGCGATCAACACGGTGGCCTCGGCCGCCGCCAATCTCGGTGCCGTCAAGAACCGCATCGCGACCAACACCGAATTCGTCAAGACCCTGATGGACTCGGTGGACCGCGGTGTCGGCCAGCTCGTCGACGCCGACATGAATGCGGAATCGACCCGCCTCCAGGCCCTGCAGACGCAGCAGCAGCTCGGCGTTCAGGCGCTCTCGATCGCCAACCAGAACAGCCAGAGCATCCTGTCGCTGTTCCGCGGCTAAGCCTCAGGACCATCAGGGGAGGCCGCGCTTCTCGCGAAGCGCGGCCTTTCCATTTTGGCGCAAGCTCGTCGCGCGCCATGATCCCGGCCCGGGAATTCGACTTGACGCCTTGACCTGGCTCGTCGTGTTCCGGCCCGCCGCGGAGCCACAAGCCTCGCACAAACTTCGCGTGCTATCGCCGCCGTTACGACAGGTTGGGCCCGCTTTTTCGCCGCCCAAAGGCATGACGCCGCCCTGTCGTACCGGTGCAAGCCCGGTATGTCCCAAAAAATTTCAATCCGTTTCAAGGGGACGTCAAAAATGAGTTCTAGTCTGCTCACCAACTCGTCTGCAATGACCGCGCTGCAGACCCTCCGCAATGTCAGCTCGCAACTCGCGACCACGCAGAACCGGATCTCGACCGGCCAGCGTGTCTCGACCGCATCCGACAACGCCGCCTACTGGTCGATCGCGACCTCGATGCGCTCCGACAACGCCGCGCTCTCCGCCGTCTCCGACTCGCTCGGTCTGTCGGCCGCGACCGTCGACACCGAATACACCGCTCTGACCTCGGTGATCGGTGACAAGAATTCCGGCCTGACCAAGCTCCAGGCGCTGCTGGTTGAAGCCAAGACCGCCGGTATCGACCGCACCAAGATCCAGGCTGACATCACCCAGATTCAGCAGGATATGAAGCTCAAGGCCGACTCCGCGACCTTCAACGGCATCAACTGGCTGAGCATCGACACCTCGACCGGTCCCACGGCCACGCCGTTGTCCTTCAACCTGGTGTCGTCGTACTCCCGCGTCGGCGGCACGCCCACCATCGGCTCCATCACCGTGACGACCGCGAACTTCGCGCTTTACACCAGAAATGGCGCATCTCCGACCGGCATTCTCGACACGACTGTCGCTCCGCCCGCCGGCGGTCCGACGCCCGCTCCCGCCGCGGCCTCGGTCAGCACCCTGAACATCAGTGCACTGAGCGACTCGGCGCCCGACCAGATCCTGCTCGACAGCTACATCACGCAGGTCACGACCGCGATCAACACGGTGGCCTCGGCCGCCGCCAATCTCGGTGCCGTCAAGAACCGCATCGCGACCAACACGGACTTCGTCAAGACCCTGATGGACTCGGTGGATCGCGGTGTCGGCCAGCTCGTCGACGCCGACATGAATGCGGAATCGACCCGCCTTCAGGCTTTGCAGACCCAGCAGCAGCTCGGCGTTCAGGCGCTCTCGATCGCCAACCAGAACAGCCAGAGCATCCTCTCGCTGTTCAAGTAAGCTCCGGCTTTGGAAACAGCCGTGCTCCCACGGGAGCACGGTCCCCGCCATGACCGGCGGGTGTGGCGGCACAAGATGTGCCCGTAATGGAAGATCTCCCGACGCCAGACGTCATGCAACAGGCCGCAGCCGATCGCGCTGCCATGCGCCCGCGCGCCCGGTTGTTGCTCCTGACCTGATTGCGCCGTCCAAGCTTCTTGTAAAATTGCAACGCCTCGCCCGCGAACCGACACATTCGCCTCCTCGCGCAACCTTCAGACAAGGTTCGCAGCGGAGTGTCCCATACGTTCGCATTGGTACGAGGTCACATGCTGCTCAGTCGTGCGCAGGTACAGCAACTGCTCAACAATCTGCTGGAGCTTGGGCCGCGACGCCTGATGGCCTTGGGACTGATCGGCTTTGCCGTTCTCGTCACCGTGGTCGGCGGCGCCTATTATCTGAGCCGGCCTGAGTTCGAAACGCTCTATACTGGCCTCAATCGCGAAGACGTGACGCGCATCGGCGCCGCGCTGCGCGAGCAGAATATCACATTCGACGTCAATACGGCCGGCGACGCCGTCTCGGTGCGCCCGAGCCAGACCATGCAGGCGCGGATGCTGCTGGCCGAGAAGGGGCTGCCGACCAGCGCCAATTCCGGTTACGAGCTGTTCGACAAGATCGGCTCGCTCGGCCTGACCTCGTTCATGCAGGAAGTCACCAAGCTGCGGGCGCTGGAAGGCGAGATCGCGCGCACCGTGCAGTTGATGAAGGGCGTCAAGGCGGCGCGGGTACATATCGTGCTGCCGGTGCGCGGCTCGTTCCGGGCGACGCAGCAGCCGCCGTCCGCGTCGGTCGTGCTGCGCACCGACGGCGCGATCGAGGCGCGCACGGCGCAGTCGATCCGCCACCTCGTCGCGGCGGCCATTCCCGGCATGAGCCGGGACAAGGTGACGGTGCTGGATGCCGATGGTTCGATGCTGCTGGCCGAAGAGGACGAGGCCAGCGCCGCGCCGACCAAGATGGCGAGCCTCCAGAAGACGGTCGGCGGAATGGTGCAGGAGAACATCCGCAAGGCGTTGACGCCATATCTCGGTCTGGACAATTTCGAGGTGAGCGTCGCGCCGCAGCTCTCCACCGACAAGCGGCAGACCAACGAGACGGTCTACGACCCGGAGAGCCGCGCCGAGCGTTCGGTCCGGAACGTGCGCGAGAAGGAATCGTCGCAGAATGCGGACCGTTCGACGCCGACCACGGTGCAGCAGAACCTGCCGGACCAGCAGGTGAATGCAGGCGGCACAAAGAATTCAAGCGAGGACAAGACCCGCCGCGAGGACGTCACCAATTTCGAGGTGTCGTCCAAGACAACGACGACGGTAAGCGACGGTTACTTGGTCAAGAAACTCTTCATCGCCGTGCTGGTCAACCGCGCGCGGCTGGTCGCCGATCTCGGCGACAAGAGCAATCAGGCGATCGTCGACAGCAAACTCGCCGAGATCAGTCAGCTCGCGGCGACGGCAGGCGGACTGGACAAGCAGCGCGGCGACCAGATCCAGGTCACGGCCGTCGACTTCATCGAAGGCTCGCGCGAACTCGCGCCGGTGCCGCCGATCAGCTTCGTCGAGATGATCAACAAGCAGCTCGGCAGCGTCATCAATGCGGTGACCATCCTGGCCGTTGCCTCGATGCTGGTCTGGTTCGGTCTTCGCCCTGCGGTCAACGGCATTCTGACGCATCGCGCCGCGCAGGAGCAGACCGAGGCGGCCGAGGCCGCCGAGCTTGAGGCTGCCACGGCCCTTGCATTGGCCGACAGTCAGGACCCCGAGCTCAACCTCGTCGAGGACCTCGAAGGCAAGATGCAGCGGACACCGCAGAAGCGGCTGGAGCAGATCGTCCGGCTCGATCAGATGCAGGCGGCAGCAATCCTTAAAGACTGGATGCGGCGCGAGGAGGCAGCATGAACGCGGCTATCGGAAAACTCCTGACGCAGTTCGACGCGAACGGGCGGGCCAAGTCTCCACCGCCGCCTCCGCCCCCCAAGATCCAGGATGTGCTGACAAGGCCGATGGAGGCGCGGCGCGAGCCCCAGCCGCCGCGTCAGGCCCAATCGCAGCCGCAGCTTCAATCGCCGCCTCCAGCGCCCGAGGCGGAAGCTCCGCCGGTCAATCTTCTCGAAGATGCCTATCGTCGCGGCCACGCCGCCGGTGTTGCGGAAGGCGATGCCAGGGTTGCCGAGGAGCGCGTCCGCAGCGCGATCCGGCTCGGCGAGGAGCGGGCCAAATGGTCCGACCAGCAGGCGGCCACGATCGTGGGCGGCTTCGAGACGGCCTGCCGCGAGATCGAAACCAACATCGCAAGCTCGGTTGCGCGGATATTGCTGCCTTTCCTCGCCGACGCCGTCCGCGACAAGGCGATCGGATCGCTGGTGGAGCAGATCGCGGCGCTGACCGGCAATTCGCCGGTGCCGGTGTTCAAGGTCACCGGCCCGGGCGAATTGCTCGATCTGGTGCGCACGCAGCTCCAGACGGCCCGGCGAACCGGGATTGAATACGAAGCCGCCGACACTTTCGAGGTCCGCGTTGTCGCCGACCAGACCGTGATCGAGACGCAGATCGCGGCGTGGAGCGAACGTCTGAACGAGGCGCGCCGGTAGTCCGCCATGGAAGAAGTCAAGCACGAGCTGGTGATCATCCGCAGGCGCAGCGCCTTCGCCGAGGAGGCGCATCACGGTGGCGTCTGGAAGATCGCGTATGCGGACTTCATGACCGCGATGATGGCGTTCTTTCTGGTCATGTGGCTGCTCAATGCGCTCAACCAGGACCAGAAGCAGGTGGTCGCGAGCTATTTCAACCCGATCAAGCTCGCGGAGAACGCCCCCGCTCCGAAGGGCCTCAAGGATCTCAGCAAGAAGGAGCCGACGCAGTTCGAAGGCCAGGATGGCAAGCGTCAGCCGGCCGGGCCGAACGAAGAACGTCGGGGAGACTCGCCGACGGCGGAGAAGCCTGCCTCCTTCGAAGAGAAGGTTCTGTTCCGCGATCCCTATGCGACGCTTGCCGAGATCGCGAACAGCTCGAACCAGGCCTCGGGCCAGCGCCGCACCGGCGCCCTGACCTCCGCCGAGGAGGACGGACTCAAGGGCGGCGATGCCTACCGCGATCCCTTCGATCCCGGCTATTGGAAGCTGGCGCCTCAGTCGTCCAAGGATGCGGATCACTTCGTCGACAGCGAGCCAAAGCCGAACGCGTCCGCGCGCGACAACGCGTCCGGGACAGGTCAGGGCGAGCCGCAGGCGCAACGTGCCAAGCAGGACGATGCCGGCGGAAGCGTGGCTCCGAACGCGGACGCGTCGTCTGCAAGCCTGTCGCCCCTGCTGCCGCCGGGGCCTGCGCCTTCGCAGGCTCAACGCGATGGCAGTGCCCAGGCAAATGCGCCGCAACCGGGCGCCCAGGCTGGCGCTCAAGCCAATGCCGCCACGCAGCCACGCCCCGGCGATCAAGCGAGGAATTCCGAACCGCGTGATGCGGCACAGACCCAGCAGCCGACCGTCAAGCAGCTGCAGTCCGCGATCGCGGATGCGCTGTCGGACATCAAGGCCGGTGCCGGACCGGTGGCCGAGGTGCGTCAGGTCGAGGAAGGCCTTCTGATCAGCCTGACCGACGATGCGAGCTTCGGCATGTTCGCGGTCGGCTCGGCCGAGCCGCGGCCCGAGCTCATCCGTGTGATCGACAAGATCGGGCCGCTGCTGACGAAGCGCCAGGGCATGATCATCGTGCGCGGCCACACCGATAATCGGCCGTACAAGTCCGAGAACTACGACAATTGGCGGCTGTCGACCGCGCGCGCGCAGATGGCCTATTACATGCTGGTTCGCTCCGGCGTCGATGCGCAGCGGATCGAGCATGTCGAAGGCTACGCCGATCGGCGGCCGAAACTGACGAATGATCCTGCTGCCGCCCAGAACCGCCGGATCGAGATCCTGGTCCGGGAGAAGCGCCCTTGATCAGGCCGCTCCTGCGCGCCGCGCTGCTGCTGCCGTTCACGACGGTATGCGCCCTTGCCGATCCGGCACCGTCGCCGGCATCGACCTCGGGCGAGCCCTATGAGCTCGTGCGCACATTGCAGACGGTGCAGGATGGCATTGCCCGTGGCGACACCGCGGCGCATGGCAGCCACATCGCGCTGACCCGGCAGGTCGGCGAAAAGTTCCTCGCCGCTGATCCGGGCGTGTGGAGCAATGCCCAGAACGGCCAGGCCGTCATCATCTATCTGCTCAGCGGCGGCGGGCCACAGATCGTCCGAAAGCTGCCGCGCGACAAGCTGAACGTCGACGAGCGGCTGTTCAATGGTGCGCTGGCCTATGTCGAAGGCCGCCAGGACGAAGCGCGCGAACTGCTCAAGGACGTCAAGCCGCGCACGCTGCCAACGGGCCTGGGCGGACAGGTCGCGCTGGTCCAGGGCGCGCTGTTCGCGCGCGCCGAGGCATCGCTCGCGATCGAGCGCTTGGACGATGCGCGCCTGCTGCTGCCGGGCACGCTGGTGGAGGAGGCAGCGCTGCGGCGCGAGATCCTGCTGGTCGGGCAGGCCGAGGATTTCGACAAGTTCGAGTTCCTGACGCTCGCCTATATCCGCCACTACCGCAACTCGGTCTATGCCGGGGACTTCTGGCAGCGCTTCGCCTCCGGCCTGACGCAATCGAGCATTGCTCTCGACGAGCGCCGCTTTGCGCGGATCGTCACTCTGCTGGAGCAGATCGACCGGGCGAGCCGCCTCAAGCTTTATCTCGTGATCGCGCGCACCGCGATGGTGCATGGACGGCTGGCCGTGACCCGGCTTGCAGGCGAGCGTGCGCTGACGCTGAGCGCCGACGCCTCGGAGGATCGCGAACGCGCGCATTTCCTCCGCGGCGTCTCGAGGGCGCTCACTGACGAGTATGACGGCGGTGTTGCCGAGTTGAAGGCACTCGACCGCTCGAAGTTGCCCGAGCGCGATGTTCCGTTGCTGAATGCGACGTTGCAGCTCGCACTCGATGTCCGCAAGCCGTTCGCGGGCGGACCCACCGCCGCCGCCGACAAGCCTCCGGTCACGCCGGCGCGTCTCGATCTCGCCGCGTCGACCGAGACGCTGGCGCGCGCGCGGAAGCAGCTCGGCGAACTCGAACGCCTTACCAGGGATCGCCCATGACGAAGCTCAGTGGAACCTCCGGACAGGTCTTTTCGGGTCTCGCCGAAAGCCTCAACATGCGCGGCGCATCGCGCTCGGGCAAATCCGCCGGGGCGAAATCGCCGGCAGATTCGTCGTTCAACGACCTGCTGCACACCGTCTCGAATCTCGCGAAGCGGGCGCTCAATGACGAGGGCGGCAACACGAGCGCGAAGGCCGGATCGTTGCGCACGCACCTCGCGCGCCCGGCCGACAAGGACAAGGCGGTGCGGGACCGCACCGAGGCCGATGACGAGCCCGAACCCATTCGCAAATCGTCCGACGAGAAAACTGAAAAATTGCCGGAGACGCAAACTCCGGTCGACCACGGCGTGAAGACCGACGTTTCGGCCCGATCGAGCATTCCGGCGGGCGTCGAACAGCAGTTCGCCGCCGTGCCGGCCGTGAAGCCGCAGCTGCAATCGCCGGCGGCCGACAAGAAGGACGCGCCTGCGCGCGACGAGCGCTCTGCCACGACGAAGCGTGAGGTCCAGGGTACCGCGAAGGTCACGTCTGCCGAGCCCGCGCCGCCCGCTGCCGCTTCAACGGGTACGCGCTCGCAGGCCGCGCCTTCGCAGGCGGCGGCAGCCGCGCAGCAAGGCGGCGATGCGTCCTCGAAGCCAATGCCCGCGACGCAAGGCTTCGAGGCCGTCACGGCCAATGTCGAACGCGCCGTCAAAGCCTCGGCGCGGGACGCATTGCCCGAAGCGACCAAGGTCACCGTGATCCAGCAGGAGACCCATCTGCCACCGGCGCAGTTCAGCGCTACGCAGCAGGTCGCCAACGCAGTCGTCGCCGAGCTGAAGGAATCGCCGGCTCCGACGGCGTCCACCGCCCCCGATCTCGCGACGTCGCAGACCAATGCGCCTGAGCCGCTCAAGATCCTGACGATCAATCTCGAACCGCCGGCGCTCGGCAACGTCACGGTACGCCTTCGTCTGGTCGGCTCGGAGGTTTCAGTTCATCTCGCGGCCGCGCGCAAGGACACCAGCCTGATGCTGGATCAGCAGCGCGACTCGATCCGCGATCTCATGCAGTCGGCGGGCTACGTCGCCGACGTCGCGCCCGTGCAGCACGGCTCGCTGGACGGATTCCAGAGCGGCTCCGGCCAGCCGCAGCCGCAGCTCTCCGGCCAGCAACAACAATCGTCGCAGTCGCAAGGCACGTTCGGCGGCGCCGGCACGTCGTCCGGGCAATCGGACGGCGGTGCGAGGCAGGCCCGGCAGGAGCGCCAGTCCAACGAGGAGACGCGTCATGACCAGGACGTGGGGCCGCATACTCGCCGCGGCCCTGTTTATCTATAGCGCGGGCGCCGCGCTAGCTGCGACCGACAACGCGCGCCCCTGCGAGCGCGAGATGGCGCGCGCGTCCCAGCAGCATGGGATCCCGCTCGGCATTCTCTATGCGGTTGGCCTCACCGAGACCGGGCGGCGCGGCTCGCTCCACCCTTACGCGCTCGGCGCCGACGGCCAGACCGTGTTCGCCAAGGACATGAACGACGCGATCGCGAATTTCGAGGCGATGCGCAGCAAGGGCGTCAAGCTGATCGACCTCGGCTGCATGCAGATCAACCATTATTATCACGGCGACAAGTTCACGTCGGTGCGCGCGATGTTCGATCCCGCGAAGAACGTCGAATACGCCGCACGCTTCCTGAAAGAGCTGAAGCAGCGCGAGGGCAGCTGGACCATGGCGGTCGCGCGCTACAACGCCGGCCCCAACAATCAACCTGCGCAGAAGCGCTACGTCTGTCACATCGTCGCTCATCTCGTCTCCAGCGGCTTCGGCGCGTGGACCGACAAGGCGCGCTCGTTCTGTCAGCCGAAAACGACCTGACAACATGAAGTTGTGCACGGTTCCCGACCATCAGCCCCGCGCAAGCAAGAACCCTCATTGTAGCTGCAACCTACCAAAGGAGCCCAATTCATGAGCCTGTATGGTGTTATGCGCACCGGTGTTTCCGGCATGTCTGCGCAATCCAATAAGCTGTCGACGGTCTCGGACAACATCGCGAACGTCAACACGACCGGTTACAAGCGGGCTTCCACCGAATTCTCCTCGCTGATCCTGAAGAGCGGTTCGGGCAATTACGATTCCGGAGCCGTCGAGACGACGGTTCGCTACGCCATCAGCGACGCGGGACACACGCAGTTCACCACGTCGACCACGGACCTCGCCGTGCAGGGCAACGGCTTCTTCGTGGTGTCGAACGCCACCAACACGCAGCAATATCTGACGCGTGCCGGCTCGTTCGTGCCGGACGCCCAGGGCAATCTGGTCAACGCGGCCGGCTACTACCTCTTGGGCCAGCCCGGTAAGGTGACCAATTTCTCGCAGAACAGCCTGTCCGGCATGCAGATCGTCAACATTGCCCAGGTTTCGCAAGTGCCCGTGCCGACGACGGCGGGGACACTCACGACCGGCAATCTGGATCCGAAAGCGGCTGTGATCGCCGGTCCGCCCGGACCGGCGTCATATTCGTCAAAGAGCTCGATCGTGGCCTACAACAATATCGGCCAGGCCGTTACGCTCGACGTCTACATGTCCCACACGGCGACGGCCGCCGGCTCGGACACCTGGCAGATTCAGGCTTACAACTCCGCGACAGGTGCGTCGGTCGGCGCCGCCACCACTCTCACCTTCGATACGACCGCAACCGGCAAAGGCGCGCTGGCCGCGGCGAGCCCGACGACTCTCGCCTTCACCGTCCCCGGCGGTGCGGCGGCGACCCTGGACCTGTCGAATCTGACGCAGACCGGAACCGACTTCAGCTTCAAGGCGACCGTCAATGGCAGCGCTCCATCGGCCATCGACAAGGTCGATGTCGACGATTCGGGCTTCGTGACGGCCATCCTCAAGAACGGGCAGCAAATGACGCTCTACACCATCATGCTCGCCGACGTCGCGAGCCCCGACAACCTGACGCCGGAGCCCGGCAACGTCTATTCGACCAACATGAATTCCGGCAACGCGCAGGCCGGGAATGCCGGCACCGGCGGTCTCGGCACTGTCCAGTCGGGCGCGCTGGAAGACTCCAACGTCGACCTCGCGGACGAACTCACCGGGATGATCGAGGCGCAGCGCGGCTTCACTGCGAATTCGAAATCGTTCCAGACCGGCGCCGATCTTCTCGACGTCGTCGTCAACCTGAAGCGCTGAATCCTCAAGCGCTCATTCCGGGCAAGAGCAAATCATGTCCCTTACCGCCGCTCTCGACTCCGCTCGTGCGTCGCTCATGGCGTCGGGCATCCAGTCTTCGACGATCTCGCGCAACATAGCCGGTGCCACCGCCACCGGCTATTCGCGCAAGATCGCCGTGCTGGACAATCTCCCCGGGGCCGGCGTCTATGTGGCGGCGATCCAGCGCGCCGCCAGCTCGGGTCTCTATAATAACGTCCTGATCGCGACATCTGGGTCCGCCAAGCAGAATGCGATCCTGGACGGTCTTCAGAAGATATCGGCCTCGACTGTGGACGATCCCGAACTTGGGCAGTCGCCGGCTGCCCAGCTCAACAAGCTGAAGCAGGCGCTCCAGCAATATGCCAACGCTCCGGACAACACCACGCTGGCGCAGGCGGCGGTCACGTCCGCCAAGGACATGGCGACCTCGCTCAACCAGGCCACCAAGACCGTGCAGACGGTACGTGAGGGAGCGGATGCCGACATGGCGACTTCGGTCGCCAATATCAATCAGCTCCTGAGCCAGTTCGATAAGGTCAACACCGCGATCGTGAAGGGGACGATCGCCGGTGACGACGTCACCGACTATCTCGACCAGCGCGACAACATCGTCTCGAAGATGTCGCAGGAGGTCGGCGTCTCGATGACGCTGCGCGCCAACGGCGACGCGGCGCTCTACACCGACAGCGGCGTCGTGCTGTTCGACAAGACGGCGCGCTCGGTCAGCTTCGCGGCGACCAACATCTATACGCCCGGGACCACCGGCAATGCTGTCTTTATCGACGGCGTTCCGGTTACCGGCGCCAATTCCGTGATGCCGATCAAGACCGGCAAGCTTGCTGGCCTCGCTCAGTTGCGCGACAACGCCACGGTCACGTATCAGAGCCAGCTCGACGAGGTCGCGCGCGGCCTGGTCGAGGCCTTCAAGGAGGTCGACCAGTCCGGCGCCGCGCTGCCCGACCGGCCGGGCCTCTTCACCTATCCCGGCTCACCTGCGATGCCCGCAAGCGCGACCGTCTCGGTTGGCCTGGCCGGCTCGATCAGCGTTGCCGCGTCGGTCGACCCGGCCCAGGGCGGCAATCCGAACCTGCTGCGTGATGGCGCGATCAGCGGCAACGTCGCCTACAGATACAACACCACCGGCAATGCCGGCTACTCGACCAGGTTGCAGCAGCTCATCGGCAACATGGATGCGTCGCAGCCGTTCGATGCAACCACGCAAGGCAAGCCGACCGGCAGCTTGATCGACTTCGCGGCGTCGTCGACGAGCTGGATCGAAAACCAGCGCAAGGCCGCTGACGACAACGCCACCTACCAGAACACGCTGCTCGACCGCAGCACCGCGGCGCTGTCGAATGTCAGCGGCGTCAACATGGACGACGAGATGTCCTTGATGCTTCAGGTCGAACGTACCTATTCGGCGTCGTCGAAGATCATCTCGACCGTCGACCAAATGTTGCAGAGCCTGCTGGCCGCCGTGGGGAATTAAGTCATGATGAGCGCCAACTACATCTCGACCCTGATGCTGTCTTCGTCGTTGAGGTCCTCGATCACGAACAATCAGGCCGCGCTGACCAAGGCTTCGAAGGAAGCCACCACCGGCCGCTTCGCCGATGTCGGCCTCGAGCTTGGTGCCACGACGGGAAGCGACGTCACCCTGCGGGCGGACCTGAGCTTCGCCGATCAACTCGTCGATACCAACGGGCTCGTCTCGGGGCGCCTGGACACGACGCAGAACCGGATCACCCAGCTCGGCACGACCGCAACCTCTTTCCTCAAGGACCTGATCGCGGCCCGCAGCACCGACGGCGGCGGGCGGATCATCCTGCCGCCTGCGTCCTCCAATCTCCAGGACCTGATCGGCGCGCTGAACGTCTCCTATAACGGCTCGTATCTGTTCTCCGGCATCAACACGCAGAACCAACCGGTCACGGCTTACACCGCGGGCTCGGCCAGCAAGAACCAGGTCGACGCCGATTTCCTTGCGACCTTCGGCTTCTCGCAATCCTCGGCCAGCGTGGGCACCATTACCCCGGCCCAAATGCAGACCTTCCTCGACACCACCTTCGATGCCGAGTTCGCGAGCCCGGCCTGGAACACCAATTGGTCAACGGCCACCGACCAGACCATGCAAAGCCGTATCTCCACGACCGAGATCGCCGACACGTCCGTTAGTGCCAACCAGATCGGCTTCCGCAGGCTCGCCGAGGCCTACACCATGATGGCGGATCTCGGGAACGCGAAGCTGAGCCAGGACACGTTCCAGGTCGTCGTGGACAAGGCCATCGGCCTCGTCGGTAACGCCATCAATGACCTCGCTACGCTCGGCGGCAGCATGGGCACAGTCCAGCAGCGGGTCACCGGCGCCACCGAAAAGCTCAAGGCGCAGCAGGACATTCTGAACAATCAGATCGTCGGTCTGGAGGCGGTCGACCCGACGGAGGCCTCGGTCCGGGTCAACACGCTGCAGACCCAGATCAAGACGGCGTTGGCGCTGACGTCGCAGCTCCAGCAGATCAGCCTCATCAACTATCTCTGAGTCTGGGTCTGCAACCTTTGTCTTGTTATTCGGTCTCCTGCGCAGAGTGGTTCTAATGACGTTTGAAGCCTATGAAGCGGTTGTCGACGATAGCGGCTATGAGGCGCGGGGCCGCGAGCGGCAGGCGCTCAGTCTCGGCATCGACCGGCTTGAGCGGGTCCAGGGCGGGCGCTTCAGTTTCGAGGATCTGGTCGAGAGCCTGCTCTACGTGCGGCGGCTGTGGACGATCTTCATCGAGGATCTCGCCCATCCGGAGAACGCACTCCCGGAAAAGCTGCGCGCCGACATCATCTCGATCGGCCTGTGGGTCGTCAAGGAAGCCGATCGGCTTCGCGAGGAGAAGTCGAACGACGTGATGCAGCTCATCGAAATCAACCGCCTGATCCGAGACGCCCTCTGATGAAAATATCCTTGCGGGCGGGCGAGCGGATCTACGTCAATGGCGCTGTGCTGCGCGTGGACCGCAAGGTCTCCGTCGAGCTCGTCAACGACGTGATGTTCCTGCTCGAAGGGCAGATCATGCAGGCTTCCGACGCCACTACGGCGATGCGGCAGCTCTATTTCATCGTCCAGCTCATGCTGATGAACCCGACGGATATCGGCGCCGCAGTCGCGCTCTACGAGGAGCATCATGCGGCCCTGCTCGCGGTTTGCGAGAGCCGCGAGATGCTCGACGGGCTCGCCGCGATCCACGAGCTGGTCCGTACGACCCGCTATTTCGAGGCGCTCAAGCGGATCCGGGCGCTGTTCCCGGTGGAGGACGCAATCCTGGCCGGCCTGGCCGGCGTCGCCACCGAGATCCCATTCCAGGCTGCCTGACAGCGGAGAGGCAACATGAACGTCAACAGCGCGACCGACAGCACCAGCAAGTCCAATGCGACCAGTTCCACGCAGAACACGGCGAGCAACACCGTAGACTACAATACCTTTCTTCAGCTCCTCGTCGCCGAGATGAAGAACCAGGATCCGACCAATCCGATGGATACCTCGCAATACATGAGCCAGTTCGCCCAGCTTTCGACGGTCGAGCAGGCCATGCAGACCAATTCGAAGCTGGATGCGCTGCTGTCGTCGCAGTCGCTGTCGCAGGCCAACGGGCTGATCGGAAAGACCGTCAGCTTCACCGACGCGACCGGCGCGAACTTCAGCGGCAAGGTCGTTTCGATCTCCATCAACAGCGACGGCTCCATCGCGACCCTCGAGAACGGCACGAAGGTCGCGGTCGGGCCCGGCCTTACGATCAGCCAGTCATGAACGAGCGGGACGCCCTCGACATCGTCCAGGCGGCGATCTGGACCATCATCGTCGCCTCCGGCCCCGCCGTCGGCGCCGCGATGCTTGTCGGCACCGCCATTGCGCTGATCCAGGCGCTGACCCAGATCCAGGAGGTGACGCTGACCTTCGTGCCGAAGATCATCGTCATCCTCCTGGTCGTTGCCGTTTCCGGCTCCTTCATCGGCGCCCATCTCTCCACCTTCACCGAGATGGTCTATTCGCGGATCGAGCACGGCTTCTGATCCGCGAGAGCCCGGCCACCACCCTCGCGTAAGCTTTGCACGGCAGATTGCGGGGCGGACCCTCTGCCGGTGACCCATGGCCGATACATTAGCTGCTAGCCTGCCGACCCCGCGACGATTTGGGGCCGACGCCTTTTTCGCGGGCGGTATCGTGGCCATGCTCACGATCCTGTTCCTGCCCATACCGCCGATCCTGATCGACCTCGGCCTCGCCTTCTCGATCGCGCTGTCCGCGCTGATCCTGATGGTCGCGCTGTGGATCCAGCGGCCGCTCGATTTCTCCGCCTTCCCGACCGTGCTGCTGATCGCGACGATCCTGCGGCTGGCGCTCAACGTCGCGACCACTCGTCTGATCCTGTCGCGGGGCGGGGAGGGCGAACAAGCCGCGGGTCACGTCGTTGCCGGCTTCTCGAAGTTCGTCATGGGCGGCGACTTCGTCATCGGCCTGATCATCTTCGCGATCCTGGTGACGGTGAATTTCGTCGTGATCACCAAGGGCGCAACGCGTATCGCCGAAGTCGGTGCCCGCTTCACCCTGGACGCCATCCCGGGCAAGCAGATGGCGATCGACGCCGACCTCTCCGCGGGCCTCATCGACGACAAGGAGGCCCAGCGCCGGCGCCGCGAGCTCGAAGAGGAGAGCGCGTTCTTCGGTGCAATGGACGGTGCTTCGAAATTCGTCCGCGGCGACGCAATCGCCGGCCTGATCATCACCGCGATCAACATCTTCGGCGGCATCATCATCGGCGTGACGCATCACGGGCTGACGCTGGCACGCGCCGCCGACGTCTACACGAAACTCTCCGTCGGCGACGGTCTGGTATCGCAAATGCCGGCTCTCATCGTGTCGCTATCGGCGGGCCTGCTGGTCTCGAAGGGCGGCACCAGGGGCTCGGCTGAGCAGGCCGTGCTGCGCCAGCTCAGCGGCTACCCGCGCGCGGTGTCGGCTGCCGCGTTGATGATGTTCGTGCTCGCCCTGATGCCGGGGCTGCCGATGGCACCCTTCTTCCTGCTCGGCGGCGTCATGGCCTTCGTCGGCTATTCGCTGCCGAGGCGGCAGGCGGCGCGGGAGCGGAAAGAGGAGGCGCGCAAGGCCGACGAGCGGGCCCACGCCGATGCCAAGGAATCCGTCAAGGAATCGCTCAAGACCGCAGAGATCGAGGTGTCGCTCGGCGGCCATCTGTCGGTCCATATGCTGGGCGCGCGCACCGAGCTTGGGCACCGGGTCAGCAAGCTCCGCAAGAAGTTTGCCAAGCAATACGGTTTCGTCATTCCGGAGATCAAGCTCAGCGACAATCTGTCGATCGATCCCAAGGGATACCAGTTCCGGATCCACGACACGCGTATCGCCCATGGCGAGCTGCGGCTCGGCGAGGTGCTGGTGCTCGTCGACAAGGACGGCAAGCCCGACGTGCCCGGCGAGGAGGTGATCGAACCCGCTTTCGGCATGAAGGCGCTGTGGGTGACGGAGGCGTTCACCGACGAGGTCAAGCGTCAGGGCTGCAAACCGGTCGACAACCTGTCGGTGCTGCTTACGCACTTGAGCGAAGTGCTCAGGGCAAATCTCGCGCAGCTGCTGTCCTACAAGGACATGCGCGGGCTGCTCGACCGTCTCGATCCCGAATACAAGCGCCTGGTCGAGGATCTCTGCCCGTCGCAGATCTCCTATTCGGGCCTGCTGGCGATCCTGAAGATCCTGCTGGCCGAGCGCGTGTCGATCCGCAATCTCCATTTGATCCTGGAGGCCATTGCCGAGATCGCACCCCATGTGCGGCGCTCCGAGCAGGTCGCGGAGCATGTGCGGACCCGGCTTGCCCAGCAGATCTGCGGCGACCTTTCCGACAACGGTGTGCTGAACGTCGTCCGCCTCGGCAACCGCTGGGACCTTGCGTTCCACCAGAGCCTGAAGCGCGACGCCAAGGGCGAAGTCTTCGAATTCGACGCCGATCCTCGCCTGATCGAGCAGTTCGCAACCGAAGCCAGCGCCGCGATCCGCAAATTCACCGAGAACGGCACCAGCGTGGTTCTGGCGGTCACCCCGGAAGCCCGCCCCTATGTCCGGATGATCTTGGAGCGGGTGTTCCCGACCTTGCCGGTCCTGTCGCATGTCGAGGTCGCGCGCAGTGCCGAGATCAGGGCGCTGGGAGCCATATCGTGATCAGCGGCCTGGCCGACAGCGTGCTGGTCACGTTCATCGTGTTCTGCCGCATCGGCGCCTGCCTGATGCTCGTGCCCGGCTATTCCAGCGTCAACGTTCCGGCCCAGGTCCGCCTGTTCGTCGCGCTCGTCACGACGTTTGCGCTGACGCCGATCCTGATCTCGGTCCTGAAACCTCTCACCGACAACGCCGCGCCGCTGACGCTTGCGCTCCTGATCTGCTCCGAGCTCGTGGTCGGCAGCATCATCGGGCTCGGCGGGCGGGTGTTCTTCCTCGCGCTGCAGACCATGGCGACCGTGATGGCGAGCGCGATCGGGCTGAGCAACATCCCGGGAACGCCGGTCGGCGACACCGATCCGGCGCCGGCCCTGGTGCCGCTGATCATGGCAGCCGTCACCACATTGTTCTTCATGACCGACCAGCACTGGCAGGTCCTGCGCGGGCTGATGAACTCCTACGACGTCTGGCAGCCAGGCAACAGGATCGGCGGTAGCATGGCGCTCGACCAGCTCGTCAGCCGCCTGTCCGAGGCGTTCGTGCTGACGCTGCGGATCACCAGCCCCTTCATCGTCTATTCGGTCATCGTCAATCTCGCGGTCGGCCTGATCAACAAGCTGACGCCGGCGATCCCGGTCTATTTCATCTCGGTGCCCTTCGTGCTGTTCGGCGGCTTCCTGCTGCTCTACCTCACCAGCGACGAGCTCTTGACGCAATTCATGCTCGGCGTCTCGTCGTGGCTGGCGGAGTGATGGTCATGACGTCGCGCGCGGACAAGCTCGGCCGGATGGTCTCGCTCGTGAAGCTTCAGCTCCGGCTGTCCGAATGGCAGCTCGCGCATCTGCGGCAGCAGGAGCGAAGCTTGCAGGATGAGCAGGAATGGCTGGTAGGAACCCTCAACGAGGGCAAGCCGCCGGCGGGGTCGTCGAGCGCATCGATCGCGCGGCGCCTCAACAGGACGAGCGCCGGTGCGCGCGCGGTCCAGGCGCAGGCGTCGCAGCAGCTCGACCAGGTCCGCGCGGAGACCCGCCGTGTGAAACAGCTCGAGCAGGTCGCGAAGGCCGCGCTCGCAGACAAGCTTCGCGACGCTGAGGCGCGCGCGCTCGAAGAGATGACGGGAATAAGCCCCGCCGTGCGCGACTGGACGCCACGGCCAGCCAGCCGGAACAAGACATGATCGTGACAGCGACGCCCGACCTCGTTCTCGATGTCCTCGATGCCGCCGACCCCGTGACGCAGCGGGCGGCGACCGCGAAGCTCGATGCGCTGAAATCGTCGGACGCCGATTTCGCCGCCACGATGGACGCGGAGGTCGGCAAGGCCAAGGCGGCGACTGCCGATCAATCCGCGGCGCAGGCTGTCGAAGCGCAGCAGTCGGGTGCGGTGAACGGGCCGCCGGTGCGGGTGATCAAGGCGCCCGCATCCGGTGAGGTGTACCGGAAGTTCGAGGCGTTCATTCTCCAGACCTTCGTCGAGACGATGCTGCCGAAGGAGTCGGAGGAAGTCTTCGGCAAGGGCACGGCCGGCGGCGTCTGGAAGTCGATGCTGGCGGAGCAGCTTGGTGCTCAGCTGGCAAAGGGCAAGGGCATTGGCATTGCCAAGCAACTCGCCGCTGCGCAACCGACGGGGCCCGGCGTTACGGAAAAGAGCGGATCATGATCCGGGAATGGGTGACAGAAGTTGAGGGGTGAATTTCCTATGCAAGCACAAGAAGGTGCGGCGGTCCTGGTGGTGGAGCAGCCGGTCGTGGACGCCGAGGCGATGACGCTGGAAGCGGCAGAAGGCGATGCGTTCTTGCCTGCGTTGCTGCCGACTCTCGGCAGTGACGTGGTGAATGACGGCACCGACGCGGCGAGATCGGACGAGGTGCGTGGCCTGCTGTCTGCGATCCGCCGGCTCGAGAACATCGTCGAAGAGGAGACGGTCGCGCTCTCGACGGGCAAGAAGATCGATTTCGACGACTTCAGTGCCCGGAAGAGCCGGAGCATGCTCGAATTCGTCCGCTTGATGCGGGCACGGATGCATCTCGGCAACGAGGTCGAGATCGCCGAGGAGATCCAGCGGTTGCGCGAGAAGCTCGAGCGAAACCGTTCCATCCTCGAAATGCATTACGATGCGGTGCGCGAGGTCGCGGCCATCATCGTCAAGGCGATCAAGGAAGCCGAGTCGGACGGCACCTATACCGGCCGCACAGCACAGGACGGAAAATGATCAGACTCGTGCTGGCCGGGCTCTGGGTATGCATCCTCACCGCGGGCACGAGCTATGCCGTGGCTTATTGGAAGGAAAACGGCAGCCTGCTGCCGGCGAAGGACGAATATCTCGACGGCCTTCAATACCAGAAGACGCGGGCGCTGAGCGTGCCAATGGTGGAGGGCGGCAGCGTGCAGGGCTACATCGTGGCGCGCTTCGTCTACACCGTTGAGGCGCGGATCATGCACCAGCTCAACGTCCCACCGGAGCCGTTCGTCGTCGACGAGGCCTTCCGCAGAATCTATGCCGACGACCGCCTCGATTTCAGGAAGCTCGCCCGTTACGACCTTTCCATCCTCACGACGGCCATCAAGCAGCGCGTCAACGAGCGGATGCAGGCCGACGTCGTCCAGGACGTCCTGGTCGAGGACTTCAACTACGTTTCGAAGGAAGAATTCCAGCAGAAGCCGTAGCTGTCGCGGCGCCGGCATCGCGAGGCCGCTGTTCCGCCATCCCTGCCGCTGAAAGTGCAACGGCCTCTGCGAAGGGTACTTCGCAGAGGCCGTTGTCGTCTTGGTGGCGGTGCCCTGCCGCGTCAGTTTCCGGCCGGGTACGCCGCCGGGGCGGCATGTGCCCTGTTCAGGAGGATGCCGACCTCGTCGAGTTCCTGCATCGGCACGTCGATGGTCTCGCCGGCAGGGATGTTGAGGCGGTATCCGACGTAGCGCCGGGCCACGATCGCGTCGAAGCCGAGGCGGTCGCGGAGTTTCTTGCGCAGCTTGCTGACGTGGCTCTCGATCACGCTCTCGTCGAAGGTCGACTCGAAGATGCCGTAGACCGCGTTGAAGATCTGCGTCTTGGTGATCCACTTTCCGTGGTTGCTGACCATATATTCGAGAATGCGCAGCTCGCGGCGGGGCAGGGTGAGAGCGTGGCCCGCGATCTCGGGGTCACGTCCGTTGAAGAAGACCTGGATCCTGGTCTCGCAGGGCCTCGGTAGCTCGCCCACCCGGCGGCGCGCGATTGCGGCCGTTCGGGCAAGGATCTCGCGCAGGTGAATCGGCACGTGGACCACGTCGTCGACGCCCGATTCGAACAGCTCAAGCGTGTTCTTGAGCATTTTCTGGCCGCTCATGGCGATGATGGGCGCCGAGGAGCGCTTGCGCATCGCACGCGGCAGGCTTCCGCGGGCATCGCAGTCCCCGAGGAGAAAGGCGTCGACCGCCGCCAGATCCGGTTCACTCGCAGATTGCAGCCAGTCCCAGAATTCTCCGGAGGAGAAGCCGATCGACGATACACCTTCGCGAACGAGCCCTCCAACGTAGCTGTTCGTGACGCTCTCGCGATCATCAACGATAATATACATTAGTCTTTCGCCCCTGTTTCGCACTTGTTGCGGCCGGATGGTTGTTGTGATGCCCGGCTCGGCAACCATGCTGTTTGACGATATTTCCATCCCGCGAACCGTTGTTATGGTTTCGATATTCGCGGGCAGCCCTACGCATTCAGTGCCTGCGTGTGCAGGCCTGCTACTTCGACTCAATACTGAACGCTTACTGCGTGAGGCCCGGCGGGTGTCTTACGGATCACCTCGCGGAGCGGATTGAGACAGACCTAGAACAGTTGCGCCAACTTGCCGATTGCGTCCGAACGCACCTGAACCGTGTCGATCTCCTCGCCAACTGGCGAGAATCACTTGAGTAGGACCGTAACAATTGCCGATTTCCGATCAAGCGCGCGCAACAAAGCGGTTGCTATGCGTGTTTGATGCTGTTGATTCGTTTCCGGTTGTTTCTTTGTATGTTCGATCGCATCAGTTGATTTGATAACCGAACTAGTTTTGCACCGTAGCGTTTCTAAAGTTCCGCATCCCCGCGTAATCACAGCTATTTTGTGCGGTGCTGCGGGTCATGCGCCCAATGGGGTTTTCAACCCGGGATTGACTCTCCTGCCGGTGTTTCCCCATGCGACAATTCGACTCATGTATGGCGCGGCGACTCCAGCTTGGCGAAATCTTGGCGAGTGTGTGTCTTTCGAGTCGCACTCTCGCCACGTCCATGACGCTTTTGACTCATGCGACGTCGCATCGGGCGCGATGAAAAGTTTTCGCTGCGCACGTTTCAGGCAAGCTTCGGCAAATAACTTCACCGTTCGATAGATCGAACCGAACGGAGCATTTTCACATGTTGTCCGATGGACAAGCTCGTCCCAACGCGACCGCTGATGTTTCCGCGGCGGCGAAGCCGGCTCCGGATGCGCGCGATACAAACACGGCACAGACGGCCAAGCCCGCTGCAAGCGCAAGGCGTGTGTCGGCTGCGGCGAACGACGAGACTCTGGCGAAAGAGGCGCTCGAGGGGCTGAAGCGTATTCGCGCCAAGGCGCGCCTCGACAAGATGGCGATACCGAAGCCTGCGCCGACCGTGATCAAGCCGGCCGTGATCGTGGCCAAGCCACCGCCGCCGCGTCCGACATGGGTCGCGCCGCTCGCAACATTGGCGGTGGCTGCGATCCTGGTGGTCTGCGCCTGCACCGGCGTGATCGCCTATCTCACCACGCAGCCGGCCCAAAGCAACGTTGCCGCCAATACGGAGATCAGGAATCTGCGCGAGACTGTCACGCTGCTGCGCAAGCAGGTGTCGGGCGTGTCCGAAAATCTCGACGGCCTGCGTACTGCGGTCGATCAGTCGAGCAAGGCGACCAACGATCGCTTCGGCAGGTTCGCCGAGAATCTGGACCGTATCGAGCGGGTGAGCTCGTCCTCGACGGTGAAGCTGGACAAGCTCGCCCAGGCTCAGGCCCAGGCGCCGGCACCGGCGGCCGTTGCCTCGCAGCCGCCCTCGCAGGCGATGCCGATGATGGCCTCGGTTGCCGCGCCCGAGATCACGGGTTCGGTTCCTCCGTCGGCGCCGCGCAAGGTGGTCAAGGGCTGGTCGGTCCGCCAGGCCTATGAGGGGATTGCGATCCTGCAAGGTCCGAACGGCGTCATCGAGGCCGTGCTTGGCCAGCAGGTACCCGGGCTTGGCCGCATCGAAGAGATCAAGAACGAGAACGGTCGTCTGGTCGTGGAGTCCAGCGGCGGCGTCATCTACTCGTCACGCAAGGCGACGCCGTGATCGAGGGCCGCCTCCTATTGGCGATGATGCTCGAAGCTGGTGCATAACAGATCGATCTCCGCCTCCGCGATCGGCGCGCGAAACAGGCGGCAGCTGAACTCGGCGGCGCCGGGCTTGCCGTCCGTGGCGGTGCGATCCTCGCGCAGGAAGATGCATCGCTTGCAGACGTCGGTATGGTGCCGCTGCTCGGCCGCGTCAGCCTGATCGAGCACGTGCCGGAGCGTGTCGCGAAAGCGGATCTTGGCCTCGTCGTCGAGGACGGCGATCGGCTCGAGGAGAACGCTGATGGGGTCGCGCACCAGGAACTTCTTGCCCTGCTGCGTCACGCTCAGCGTCACCGATCGCTTGTCCGTTGCGGAGCGCTTTCGCTCCAGATATCCGAGCCGCTCGAGTTCGCCGATGATGAAAGAGGCGGTGCCGCGTGTGGTGCCGACGTAGCTCGCAAGCGCCGAGGGCGTCCGCGAGAAACGGTTGGCGCGCGAGAGAAAGCGCAGGGCCATCCATTCGCGGTCGCGTAAGCCATGCTTGGTGCCTTCGAACCACAGGATGCGGGCCATCTGTCCCAACAATTCAATCGCTTCGCGAGCTAAAATCATTTCAGTTCCGGGTCGGACAAGCTTTATTCAATTGAGCCTTTGGTAGCGCAATCTGGGTGGACGAGAATGAAGTTCTCGGGCGATTCCTCGTCCGTTGCCGGATGGAGGGACCGCGCTCGGGAAGTTGCATCCGTTGTGCAGATGGAACTTCCGGCCGTGGAACTAGAGCGTCACACAGAAAGTTCGAGTAAATCGCACGGCTCAACTCTTCTGAAAATTTCAGTCAAATCACGACAGCTTGCACGTGAATTGACGGTGATGTGCGACGCCTGAGCAACATGATGTGTCATAGTCGCCACTGCGGAGCCCATTTGTTGCGGCCTGGAGTTGCGAATACGCAAAAGGGCGCATCACGGGCAACGCCTGGCGATGTGGCTGGCCGGGAGAGAACCCTCTCTTTCGGTTAATGGATGTTGCGACGCAATGCAGCCAGACGGTTAAGTCCGGCAAACGGGCGAATCCAGGGAAGTCAAAGTGTCGTCGGGAATTGAACAAGCGGCGCCGTTCAACGTCAAACGAGCAGCATTCGCAGCCACCATCGGCAACATGCTCGAATTCTACGACTTCATCACCTACAGCTTCTTCGCCATCCAGATCGGCCATACCTTCTTCCCGACCGGAAGCGAGTACGGCAGCCTGATGCTGTCGCTGGCGACGTTCGGGGCCGGCTTCGTGACGCGGCCGATCGGCGGGATCGTGCTCGGCATCTATTCCGACCGGATCGGCCGGCGGCCCGCCATGCTGCTGAGCTTTGCGTTGATGGGAGCTGCGATCCTGACCATCGCGCTCACGCCGTCCTATCGCATGATCGGCGTTGCCGCGCCCATCATCGTGATTGCGGCGCGCATGGCGCAGGGCTTCGCCTCGGCGGCGAGGTCGGACCGACGACCGCCTATCTCCTCGAGATTGCCCCGCCCGAGCATCGGGCGCTGGTCGTGGCATGGCAGCCGGCGAGCCAGGAGATCGCGGCGACCGCCGGCGCGCTGGTCGGCGTCATCCTGAGCGCGACCATGGCGCCGGAGATGCTGGACTCCTACGGCTGGCGGGTGGCGTTTCTGATTGGGGCGGTCTGCCTGCCGTTCGGGCTCTGGATGCGGCGGACACTGCCCGAGACGATTCCGCATGCCGATGCCGGTGTCGCAGCGAAAGAGCGCACGGGTCACCTCTCGCAAGCCCGGCGTCACCTCGGCATCATCGCGCTGGCCTTGATGATCCTGGCCAGCGGCACGATCTCGACCTATGTCACGCAATACATGACGACCTATGCGCAGAATACCCTGCACGTGTCGTCGACACTGGCTTTCGCCGTGTCGCTCGTCAGCAACGGCATTCAGTTCGTCGGTGCACTGGTCGGCGGATGGCTCGCCGATCGTCTCGGCCGCAAGCCGATCATGATCTGGCCGCAGCTCGCAACCCTCCTGCTCACCTATCCGACCTTCCTGTGGATCGTCCATGCACCGGGCGCGCTGTCACTCCTGATCGGCTTCGGCTTGCTATCGATCATCGGCTCGCTGCCGTTCACCGCGTTCTATGCGACCTTCACCGAAGCGCTGCCCCAGAACATCCGCGGAGGCGTGTTCGCGACCGTCTACGCGGTGGCGATCGCGAGCTTCGGAGGTACGGCGCAGCTCGTGGTCACCTGGCTCCTCCACGTCACCGGCAATCCGCTGGCACCGGCCTGGTACCTCCTGCTTGCGGCGATCGTCGGACTTGTCGCAATGAGCCTGATGCCCGAAACGGCGCCGGTGAAAAAACGTCAGGGCCTGGCCTGAACGGGGACATGCTCGCAGGCTGGTGATTTGCGTTTCGCCGGCAATTATCGGCGAATGCGCCGCCTGAGGAATCAGGGCCAAGCATCAGGAAGGATCGACCGATGAGCTTCGAAACCACCATGACGTCCGACGTCGTCGGGCTGACGAAAGTCGCGCCGGTCTCGCGCCGCGGATTCATGAGCGCTACCGCGGCCGTCGCTGCCGGCTACACGCTTGCGGCCGGTCCGGTCCGTGCCGAAATCATCACGACAGATACCGGCGGCCTCCAGGCCGGCGACGCCAGGATCAAGGTCGGGTCCGAAGAGATGCCCGCCTATTTCGCGCGCCCGGCCGGCAACACCAAGGCGCCGGTCATCATCGTGGCGATGGAGATTTTCGGCCTGCACGAATACATCAAGGATGTGACACGGCGCCTCGCCAAGCTCGGCGCACTCGCGGTCGCGCCCGACTATTACTTCCGCAAGGGTGTCGATCTCACCAAGGTCACCGACATCAAGGATCTGCTGCCGGTCGTCAATGCCAAGCCGGACGCCGAACTGCTGTCCGATCTCGATGCGACGGTGGCGTGGGCGGGATCGCAAGGCGGCGACACCACGAAGCTCGGCATCATCGGCTTCTGCCGGGGTGGCCGCAATGTCTGGGAATACGCCGCCCACAGTGGCACCCTCAAGGCTGGTGTCGCGTTCTACGGTGCGCCGGTCGATCCCGCCAATCCGGTGTGGCCGAAGAGCCCGCTTCAGCTCGCCCCCGAGATGAAGGCGCCGGTGCTCGGCCTCTATGGCGGCGCCGATACCGGCATTCCCGTGGCCCAGGTCGAGCAGTTCAAGGCGGTGCTCGAGCAGGACAAGAAGATCGCCGAATTCAAGATCTATCCGCAGGCGCCGCACGGCTTCCATGCCGACTATCGCGGCAGCTATCGCAAGGATGCGGCGGAAGACGCCTGGAAACAGGCCCAGGCCTGGTTCAAGAAGTACGGCGTGTTGAGCTGACGCCAGATTCGCAAAGGGCGGCCTGAGCGGCCGCCCTTTCTATTCCAGCGCGCCGGTCTTACTTCACCATCGCGCCATAGACGATGTCCTGCACCTGCTCGCGATAGTATTTCCTGAGCTCGCCCGGCGCCGCCGTTCCCACCACCACGACGAGACGCTCCTTGGGATCGCAGAAGAACTGCGTCCCGTAGGCGCCATTCCAGCTGAACTCGCCGGGATTGCCGGGAACCGACGACAGCCCCTCGCTGGTCCGGACCGCGACAGCGAGACCAAAGCCGAAGCCGGCGCGATGCGGCTCGATGTTCGCCACATTGTTCTTGATCTCGGGACCGAGGTGGTTGGTCGTCATGTGATGCACGGTCTTCGGGGAAAGAATGCGCTGGCCGTCGAGCTCGCCGCCGTTGAGCAGCATCTGGCCGAAGCGGATGTAATCGCCCATCGTCGCGAACGAGCAGGCACCGCCGCAGTCGAACCTGGTCGGGGTGTCCAGCAGCTTGATGGCTTGCGGCTTGCCGGTCAGCGGATCGTTGGCGAACGGGCGGGCGAGGCGAGGGCGCTGCGCGTCGGTCGGGTGGAAGGTCGCGTCCTTCATGCCGAGCGGCTGCCACACATTGGCGGCGAGATAGTCGCCGAGCCTCTGCTCGCTGACCTTCTCGACGACGGCACCGAGCACGTCGATCGAGAAGCCGTACTCGAACTCGGTCGAGGGCTGATGCGCCAACGGCAGTTTTGTGATGCGGTTGATGAAGGCCTCAGTGTCGCCTTCCACCGCCGGGGCGACACCATCGGGGTATTGCCGCGCCACCGGGCTCGATGAGTCGGGGCGGCCGCCATACATCAATCCGGACGTATGCCGGTAGAGATCGTGGATGAAGATCGCGGACGCCTGCGGTTCGAGCGTGAGCGAGCCGTTGGCCTCGGTCGCGCCGACCTTCATGTTGGCAAAGCCGGGATAGTAGTCGGACAGCTTGGCCTGGAGCGGCAGCCGTCCCTGCTCCATCAGCGTCAGGCCCGCGACCGCCGCCATCGGCTTGGTCATCGAGGCCAGCGCGAAGATCGCATCGACCGGCATCGGCGTGCCCTTGTCGGGATCGAGCATGCCGTAAGCCTTGTAGTGCACGAGCTTGCCGTCCCGTGCCACCGCGACGACGGCACCGGGGACGCGCTTGGCGGCGATCTCGCGGGCGAAGAAGCTGTCGAGCCGCGCGAGACCCTGCTTCGAAAAACCGGCGTCATCAGGCTTGGCTTCGGGCAGTGGTGCGGCGCGCGCCGCACCGAACGTGATGACGGCAGCCGCCGCCGCGATCATGGCGATCGTCTTGTTCATTGCATCCTCCCAAGGCGAGCTCGTTCTGCGGTGGCTCGCCGAGCGGCTAGATCACGGCCGCGCGTGAGCGAAGTCAACCGCGGGCCGGGCATGTCTGGGACGCGTCGGAGATGACCGAACCTATCGTCCTTGCCCCGCGCGCCACAGCGCATCCAGGCCATGCCGATAGGTTGGATGGGCAAGCGTGATACCGAGCTCGTGCTTCAATTTCGCGTTGGAGACCCGGGCACTGCTGGCATAGAAGCTGCGGGCCATCGCCGACATCTCGGCAGTCTCGAACGGCTCTTCGGGAGGTGGCGCAAGGTCCATCAGTTTCGCCGCATAAGCGATCACATCCTGCGGCGGCGCCGGCTCGTCGTCGCAGACGTTCCAGGTGCCGCCGTCACTGTGCTTCACTGCGGCCATGATCGCGCTCGCGATGTCGTCGGCGTGGATGCGGTTGAACACTTGCCCCGGCTTGATGATGCGCCGGGCCGTCCCCGCCCGCAAGGTCATCAGCGCGTTGCGGCCGGGACCGTAAATGCCCGCAAGCCGCAGGATCGCGACATCGCCGCGCGCCGCGGCGGTCCAGGCTTGCTCCGCCGCAACGCGCGTTCGCGTGCGGTCGAGGGTGGCCTGCGGCGGCGTGCTCTCGTCCACCCAGCGGCCTGCGTGATCGCCATAGACGCCGATGGTGGAGAGATAGACGATTTTCCGCCGCCGGCCCGCGAGCGTGTCGCCAAGGGCCGCAATTGCGGGGTCGCCCGCGCTGCCGGGCGGGATCGATATGAGAAGGACGTCGGCGTCGCGGACTCGCTCGAGCACCTCGCGGGCCGGACTGCTGCCGGAAAAGGCGTGCACCTCGATGCCGGCAAGGTCGTTTCGCTTGCCGGGATCGCGCACGGTGCCGGCGATATGCGAGAAGGCGCCGCCGAATTGTCTGACGAAATGCCGGACACTGTAGCCGAGGCCGAGGATGAAGAGCCGCATGCGTCTGCCGTGCTGGAGTTCCCGCTCGCGCGAGCCGCGCGCCGTTCGCTCATAAGGGATTTTTGGGTCCGGCAAAAGATATTGCAATTTTACTCGGCCGCCAGGCCAGGCGATGCTCGCTCGTCAGGAGGGAGGCATCGGTCATGCAGGCAGAAGCGCCGGCCGCAGTGCCATGCGGTGCCGGGGAGTTGATCGGGCGTGCCGCCGCGCTGATCTTCGATGTCGACGGTACGCTGGCCGAGACCGAGGAGCTGCATCGGCAGGCCTTCAACCACGCCTTTGTTCGCCACGGTCTCGACTGGCAGTGGGACCGGGCCGTCTACAAGGAGCTGCTGCGGGTGACGGGCGGCAAGGAGCGCATGCGCGCCTTTCACGCGAGGCTGCAGGCCGCGGCGCCATTGCCGGATGCCGATATCGCAGCCCTTCACCGCATCAAGACCGCGCATTACGCCGAGCTGATCGAAACCGGCTGCTGTCCCTTGAGGCCCGGCGTAACGCAACTCCTCACGGCCGCGAAGGCCCGCGGCCAGCGGCTTGCGATCGCAACCACCACCTCGCACGGCAATATCGATGCGCTGCTGTCGCAGGCGCTGGGAACGCGCTGGGCGGCGGATTTTGATGCGGTCGTCGCCGGCGACGATGTCCGCCACAAGAAGCCGGCGCCGGATGTCTATCTGGAAACCCTGGCGCGGCTGAAGCTGGGCGCAGCCGACTGCGTCGCGATCGAGGATTCCCGCAACGGCCTGATCGCGGCCTCGCGGGCGAACATTCCGGTGCTCATCACCAGGAGCATGTACTTTCGGGACGATGATTTCAGTGCGGCGCAGGTCGTGCTGGACGATTTGTCGGAACTCGCGGGCTCAAAACAAAAAACTGAAAAACAACCCCATGCACAGTAGAAGGCGCCGGCCCGCCCGCCGCGGTCAGTGGACGCGGTGGCTCGTTCTATCGTCTTCAGCCTGCTCGACAATCTGCGCGATTGGGCTCGACTGATGGTGCACCAGCCGCCAGCCGTCGCCGACGCGCCGAAAATGGTTGGCAGCGGCCAAAGCGGTACCGTCGACGATCTCGATGCAGAGCACGCGCGCGCTGTCGCCGTCGACGATCGCCTGCGGTTCGGCGCAAACGATCTGCGGCCGCTCCGGATTTTGCAGGATGTCGCGCCAGCTGCCGATCACCGTGGCCCGGCCGATGATGGCCGGCCAGCCGGGATGGATGCAGGAAATGGCGTCGTCATCCGCCCACATCCGCTCCATTTCGTCGAAGTCGCCCGTTGAAAAGGCGGCGTAGAAGGCCGCGTTCGCGGCGATGACCTTATTGTCCTTTGCCATGCCTCTCGGGTGGGGCAATGGCAGGCAAAAATCAAGCGCGACTTCCGTCCGACTTTGCGTTCGACCTGGACCGCAGTGCAGCATTGCCTGCTTTGTGGTCACGCCGAGACAAGTGCCTCCACTGCCCGCCGCGCACCGTCCTTATAAAGACGGCCGAGCGCCGTGGTCACGGCCTCGCGCAGGCGCGGTTCGGTGCCCAGCGGTCCGAACACTTTCTCGACTCCGAGCAACGCGGGCGCGAGCCGTTCGGCGACGGGACCCATCTCGCGCGCCAGCGCGGCGAACTCGGCGGCGAGCGGATCGCGAACGTCGATGGCGCGGCCCTGCTCGTCGCGTGCGGTGACGTAACGCATCCAGCCGGCCACCGCGAGCGCATGCGTCGCGATCGGCAGATCTTTGCGCAGGCGATCCTGCATCGCGCCGAGCAGGCGCTGCGGAAGCTTTTGCGAGCCGTCCATCGCGATCTGCCAGGTACGGTGATGCAGCGCCGGGTTGGCGAAGCGCTTGAGCAGCGAGGCGCGATAGGCGGCGAGATCGGTGCCAACAGGCATCGTCAGCGTCACCGCGGCCTCTTCCATCACCTGCGCGGCGAGACGGGCGAAATGCGGGTCCAGCATGGTGTCGGCGATGGTCTCGTAGCCCGCGAGATAGCCGAGATAGGCCAGCGCCGAATGGCTGGCGTTGAGCAGCCGCAGCTTCATCAGCTCGAACGGCTTGACGTCGGCGACGAGCTCGACGCCGGCGGCGGCGAAATCGGGCCGCCCCGCCGTGAAGCGGTCCTCGACCACCCATTGCGTGAACGGCTCGGTCATCACAGGCCAGGCGTCGCGCATGCCGAGCGCGTTCGAGACCGCATCCCGGTCGGCGTCCGTCGTCTCTGGCACGATGCGGTCGACCATCGTCGACGGGAAGGCGGTACTATCGGCGATCCATTTGCCGAGGTCCTTCGAGCGAAGCGCGGCGAACTGCGTCACGATCCGCTGCACGGTGTGGCCGTTGGCGGCGAGGTTGTCGCAGCAGAGCACGGTGAAGGGCGCAAGCCCCTGCGCCCGCCGGCGGGCCAGTGCGGCGACGATGAAGCCGGGCGCCGAGCGCGGCGCGTCAAGATTGTTGAGATCGTGCACGACATCCGGATGCCGCTCGTCGAGATCGCCGGTTTGCGGCGTGTGGCAATAGCCCTTCTCGGTGACCGTCAGCGAGACGATGCGAATGGCGGGATCGGCCATCCGATCGACCAGTGCTGCCGGCTTCTCGCGCGCGACGACGCTGTCGAGCAGTGCACCGATGACGCGGTGTTCGGTGCCCTCGGCGGCACGTACGGCGACAGTGTAGAAATGATCCTGCGGGGCGAGGGCGTCGCGCGTGTCCGGGCTGCGCAGGCTCGCGCCGACGATGCCCCAGGACGAGCCGCCTGCGGCAAGGCAGTCGTCGATGACGACGGCTTGGTGCGCGCGATGAAAGGCGCCCAGGCCCAAATGCACGATGCCGGGCGTAACGCGCGAACGGTCATAGGCCGGGCGGCGGATGGCGGACGGCAGCCGGTCGAGATTGGCGCGGCCAAGACGCGTTGAATTATGGCGCATGGTCGTCTCTCCCTGTGTTTGGCCGCTGCTTGACATGGCGCCCGTCCTCGGTCAATGCTCCGGTCAATTGGTAAGACCAATTTTCCAAAATTGGCGGGCCGCCGGGACGCGATGCTTCCCGGCGAGACCCTTTCGGGGAGGCCAGCGTGCCGCTGGAAGCTGTGGAGGCGAGACGGCTTTACCGCCAGGTCGCCGATCAATTGCGAAGCCTGATCGACAGCGGCGAGTACGCGGTCGGCAGCCGCTTGCCGACCGAGCGCGAGCTCGCCGAGCAGCTCAGGATCTCGCGGCCGACGGTGCGCGAAGCCCTGATCGCGCTCGAGGTCGAGGGCCGCGTCCGCATCCGCGTCGGCTCAGGCATCTATGTGATCGACCCCGCGGACGCCGCGCCCACACCGCCAGCCGCCGGCATCGAAGGTCCGTTCGAGCTTCTCCGCGCCCGTGAATTCCTGGAAAGCGCGATCGCCGAGCAGGCGGCGCGCGTGGCGACCAAGGACGATATCGCCCGCATCGATGCGTCGCTTGTCGCGATGGAGAATGTCGAGCATCCCGGCGAGGCCTCGATGGTGCACGACCGTGCCTTCCACGTCGCGATCGCCGGCAGTCTCGGCAATGCCGTGCTGGTGCGCGTGGTCGGCGAGTTGTTCGACCAGCGCCTCAATCCCTATTTCGCGCAGCTTGCGCATTACTTCGAGAGCCCGGGCACGTGGCGCACTGCGCTCGACGAGCATTACGCCGTGCGTGACGCGATCGCGTCGCATGATCCGGACGCCGCGCGCGAGGCCATGCGCAAGCATCTGGCGCGCTCGCAGGAGCGCTTTGCGCAGAACTTTGGTGCCGAGGCCGCCACGGGATCGCCCGCGGAGCAAGGCGGGGTCGCGCGCACGCCGGCGAAACCGGCAAAACCAAAACGCGCGAAGACGCAGGCCAAAAGCGGCAGCGTGCGGCGACGATGAGATTGGGCGGCTCGTCCCGGTTTTCGGGCGGGCGAACAAGAAGCAGACTTTAGTCAGTGGAGGATAAGTCAGTGTTGAAGAAGATGACGATGGTGCTGGCGACTTCGGTCGCGGCGATGTTCGCGGCGACCAATCCCGGCATGGCGCAGACCAAGCTGAAATGGGCCCATGTCTACGAGACCTCGGAGCCGTTCCACACCGCCTCGGTCTGGGCCGCGCAGGAGATCGGCAAGCGCACCAACGGGCGCTATACGGTCGACGTTTATCCGGCGTCGCAGCTCGGCAAGGAAGCCGACATCAACCAGGGCCTCTCGCTCGGCTCGGTCGACATCATCATCTCCGGCTCGAGCTTCGCGGCCAAGAGCTTCGCGCCGATCGGCGTGACCTACTATCCCTACACCTTCCGCGACGCCGACCATCTCCTTGCCTACACCAAGAGCGACATCTTCAAGGAACTCGCCAAGGGCTATGAGGACAAGAGCGGCCACCACATCGTCGCGGTGACCTATTACGGCGTGCGCCAGACCTCGTCGAACAAGCCGATCAAGACCTGCGCCGACCTCAAGGGCCTGAAGATGCGCGTGCCCGACGTTCCGGCCTATCTGGCGATGCCGCGCGCCTGCGGCGCCAACACCGCGCCGATCGCGTTCGCCGAAGTCTATCTCGCGCTTCAGAACGGCACCGTCGAGGCGCAGGAGAACCCGCTGACCACGATCGAGGCCAAGAAGTTCTACGAAGTGCAGAAGCACATCGTGCTGACCGGCCACATCGTCGACCATCTCAACACGGTGGTGGCGGGCGCGCTCTGGAAGAAGCTCAGCGACGAGGACAAGAAGATCTTCACCGACGTCGCGCAGGAGGCCGCCGCGAAAGCGACCGATGAGATCAAGCAGAACGAGGCCAAGCTGGTTTCCTTCTTCAAGGAGAAGGGCCTGACCGTGACCGAGGTCGACAAGAACGAGTTCCGCGACATCGTGCTGAAGAACGTTCCGTTCGAGACCTTTGGCTATCGCAAGGCCGACTGGGAACGCATCCAGGCGGTGAAATAGCCAGCGCCGTCGTTCCGGGGCTCGCGAAGCGAGAACCCGGAACCTCGAGATTCCGGGTTCGGCTCTTCGAGCCGCCCCGGAGTGACGTTCAAGTCGTTTGAGGAGTAACCCCATGTCCACCGTCGAAGTGCACCGGCAGATCACCGGGGACGAGATCGCCCACACCTTCGAGGAAGAGGCGGTGCCGAAGGTCGATCTCGGCGTCTACGCTTTCGAGGACTGGGTGGCGCTGGTGATCTTCTGGGTGATGGCGCTGGCCGTCTTCCTTCAGTTCTTTACCCGCTACGTCCTCAACGACAGCTATGCCTGGACCGAGGAGATCGCGACCTACTGCCTGATCGGCGTGGTCTTCATCGGCTCCTCGATGTGCGTACGGCTTTCACGGCACATCCAGGTCGACCTGATCTACCGCTATCTGCCGCACATCGTGGCGCGGGCGCTGTCCACGGCGATCGACCTGATCCGGATCGCCTTCTTCGGCTACGCCATCAAGCTGGTCTGGGTCTACATCCAGATCATCGGCGATGAATCGATGACCACGATCAATCTGCCCAAGGACTACGTCTATTACGCCGTGCTCGCGGGCTTCGTGCTGATGTTCCTGCGCTCGGTGCAGGTGGCCATCCAACATTTGCGACAGGGCTATTCGATCCTCGAACGTCCCGGCGCCTACGACGGTTTTGAGGGGTAAAGTTATGCTGCTGTTGCTTGGAGGCTTCCTCATCCTGATGCTGCTCGGCGTTCCCGTGGCGATTGCCATGGCCGCGTCGTCGCTGCTCTACATCCTGGTCAGCGGCGTGACGCCTGACGTCACGCTTGCGCAGCGCATGATCGCCGGCGTCGAGAGCTTTCCGCTGCTCGCGGTGCCGTTCTTCATCCTGGCCGGCAATCTCATGAACATCGCCGGCGTCACCGGCCGCATCTACAAATTCGCGGTTGCGCTGGTCGGCTGGATGCGCGGCGGCCTTGGCCACGTCAACATCATCGGCTCGGTGATCTTCTCCGGCATGTCCGGCACCGCGATCGCGGATGCCGCCGGGCTCGGCACCATCGAAATCAAGGCGATGAAGGACCACGGCTATTCCACCGAATTCTCGGTCGGCGTCACCGCGGCTTCGGCCACGCTCGGGCCCATCATCCCGCCGTCGCTGCCTTTCGTGATCTACGGCATGATGGCGAACGTCTCGATCGGTGCGCTGTTTTTGGGCGGCGTCATTCCCGGCATCGTCATGACGCTGCTGATGATGGCCACCGTCACCTACTTCGCGCACAAGAACAAATGGGGCAGCGACACGCCGTTCTCCTGGCCGCAGCTCGGTTCGGCCGGCCTCGAGATCGCCATCGTGCTGGCTTTCCCGCTCGCGATCTGGCTGATGGTGCTGGCCGGCATGTCGACCAACATGGCCGTTGTCATCGGCCTCGGTACGCTGCTCGCGATCGACTGGTACTTCGACTTCTCCGCGGTGATGGCGCTGATGGCGCCTGTCATCCTGATCGGCGGCATGACGCTCGGCTGGTTCACGCCGACGGAGGCCGCGGTCGCAGCCGTGATCTGGTCGCTGTTCCTCGGCCTCGTCCGCTACCGCACCATGACCTTGAAGACGGTGGCGAAGGCGACCTTCGACACCATCGAGACCACGGCCTCGGTGTTGTTCATCGTCACCGCAGCCTCGATCTTCGCCTGGCTGCTGACGGTGTCGCAGGCAGCCCAAATGCTCTCGGACTGGATGCTCAGCATCACCCACAACAAATGGGTGTTCCTGGCGCTCGCCAACGTCCTGATCCTGTTCGTCGGCTGCTTCATCGACACCACGGCGGCGATCACCATCCTGGTGCCGATCCTGCTGCCGATCGTGCTCAAGCTCGGGATCGATCCGATCCATTTCGGCCTGATCATGACGCTGAACCTGATGATCGGCCTGTTGCATCCGCCGCTCGGCATGGTGCTGTTCGTGCTCGCCCGCGTGGCCAAGCTCTCGGTCGAGCGCACGACGGTCGCGATCCTGCCCTGGCTGGTGCCGCTAATGGTCGCGCTGATCGCGATCACCTACATTCCCGAACTGACCCTCTGGCTGCCTAAATACATGGGACTCTCCAAATGACCTCCACCGCTCTCGCCGCAACCCTGTTCGGCCCCGAAGATCTGCGCATGATCGAGCATCCGCTCGATCGGCTCGCTGATGGCATGGTGCGCATCCGCTTCGGCGCCGGCGGCATCTGCGGCTCCGACATGCACTATTTCCGTCATGCCCGGACCGGCGATTTCGTCGTGAAGTCGCCGCTGGTGCTCGGCCACGAGATCTCCGGCGAGGTCGTCGAGATCGCAGGTTCCGCAGCGAACCTCAGGGTAGGCGACCGTGTCGCCGTCAACCCGTCGCGCTGGTGCGGCCATTGCGTCGCCTGCCGCGAGGGACGGCCCAATCTCTGCGAGAACATCTACTTCATGGGCTCGGCCTCGAAGACGCCACACATGCAGGGCGGTTTCGCCAACTATTTCGACGCGGTCCCCGCGCAGTGCGTGAAGATCCCCGACCACGTCTCCTATCAGGCCGCGGCGCTGGCCGAGCCGCTCGCGGTCTGCCTGCATGCGGTGGCGCGCGCCGGCAACATCGAGGGCAAGCGCGGCATCATCTTCGGGGCCGGCCCGATCGGGCTTTTGACCATGCTCGCCGCACACCGCGCCGGCATGGCCGACATCACGGTGGCGGACATCGCGCCGGCACCGCTCGCCTTCGCGACCCGGCTCGGCGCTTCGCATGTCGAGAACGTCTCGGCCGGCGAGGAAGGACTGAAGGCACAGGCCGCATCGCGTCCCTATGACGTCGCGTTCGAGGTCTCGGGCACCGCCGCGGGCCTTGCCAGCGCGATCGGCATCGTCAGGCGCGGCGGCATTGTGGTGCAGATCGGCAATCTGCCGGGCGGCCAGATTCCGACGCCGTCGAATGCGGTGATGGCCAAGGAGATCGACCTGCGCGGCTCGTTCCGCTTCGGCTTCGAGTTCATGACCGCGGTGGAGCTGATCGGCGCCGGCAGCGTCGACGTGCTGTCGCTGGTCACCGCCGAGCGGCCGCTGTCGACCGCGCCGGACGCACTGCGGCTGGCGCTCGACCGCTCGCAGAGCGTCAAGGTCGTGCTGACCGCGAACTGACCCTTTGTTTGACGCGTTTTCTTCGCGCGAACCGGTATCCATTTCGCTCGAAAACGCCTTAGGAGAATTTCGATGATGCTCGAAGGATGGCGCTGGTACGGTCCGGATGATCCGGTGTCTTTGGATGACGTCAGGCAGGCCGGGGCGACGGATATCGTCTCGGCGCTGCACCAGGTGCCGATCGGCGAAGCCTGGACACGCAAGGCGGTCGAGGAGCGCAAGAACTTCATCGAGCGCGGCCAGCCCGGCCGCTCGCAACTGACCTGGTCGGTGGTGGAGTCGATTCCGATCCCCGACGACGTCAAGCGGCTCGGGGCCAAGGCGACGGCCTCGATCGAGGCGTGGATCGCGAGTCTCGAAGCGGTGGCCGCGGCCGGCATCAAGATCATCTGCTACAATTTCATGCCGGTAGTGGACTGGTGCCGCACCGATCTGGAGTGGGAGCTGCCGAACGGTGCCCGCGCCATGCGCTTCGACCAGGACCGATTTGCCGCGTTCGAGCTGCATATCCTGAAGCGTCCCGCCGCCGTTCAGGAGTATTCGCCCGAGCAGCAGGCGCGCGCGAAAAAGCTGTTCGACCAGATGAGCCAGGCGGATATCGACTACCTCGTCATGGTCATCGCCAGCGCGCTGCCGGGCTCGACCACCGAGCCGATGACGATCCCGCAATTCCGTGACCGGCTGGAGACTTACCGCGACATCACGCCAAAGATCCTGCGGCAGCATCTCGCCGAGTTCCTGAGCCGCGTCACGCCGGTCGCCGAGCAACTCGGCGTCTCCCTGACGCTGCATCCCGACGATCCGCCGCGCCCGCTGTTCGGCCTGCCGCGCATTGCCTCGACCGCCGACGATTATCAGGCACTGTTCGATGCCGTGCCATCCAAGGCCAACGGCATCTGCCTGTGTACCGGCTCGCTCGGCGTGCGCGCCGGGAACGATCTGCCTGCGATGGCTGAGCGCTTCGGACCGCGCATCGCCTTCGCCCATCTGCGCGCGACCAAGCGCGAGGCCGACGGCCTGTCCTTCTACGAGTCCGACCATCTCGACGGTGACGTCGACATGGTCGCGGTGCTGAAGGCGCTGTTGAAGGAGAACGCGCGGCGTTCGCCCGACAAGAGAATCGTGTTCCGTCCCGACCACGGCCATCGTATGCTCGACGATCTCGCCGCCACCAAGCGCACCAATCCCGGCTACACCGCGATCGGCCGCCTGCGCGGCCTCGCCGAACTCCGTGGAGCCATCAGGGCGATCGAGCATCGATAGGAGACCGGCGGCGCCATCAGGCGAGAGATCGCCGCGATGGCGGCCGCTGACAGCATCGGCGGCGCGATGGCAAGATGATCGACGCGCAGAACATGCCGCGAGCGGAGTTGAGAAAATGCGCCTGGCACAGTGTCATAACTTCCACGATTTCCGGCGGCTGGCGCGCCGCCGACTGCCCGGTCCGATCTTCGACTACATCGATGGCGCGGCCGACGATGAGACCACTTATCGCCGCAACAGCGCGAGCTTCGAGCATTGCGACCTTCTGCCCAGCGTGCTGCGCGGCGTGCAGGACGTCGATCTCTCGGTCACCATCATGGGCCAGAAGCTCGCGCTGCCGTTCTACTGTTCGCCGACCGCCTTGCAGCGCCTGTTCCATCATGAAGGCGAGCGTGCCGTCGCCGCTGCCGCGGCGAGCTACGGCACCATGTTCGGCGTCTCCTCGCTGGGCACGGTGTCGCTCGAGGAATTGCGCAAGGCCCACGACACGCCGCAGGTCTATCAATTCTATTTCCACCGGGATCGCGGTCTCAACCGTGCCATGATGCAGCGCGCCAAGGACGCGGGCGTCGAGGTGATGATGCTGACGGTCGACAGCATCACCGGAGGAAATCGCGAGCGCGATCTGCGCACCGGCTTCAGCATTCCCTTCCGCCTGACGCCTGCGGGCATGCTGCAGTTCGCGATCAAGCCGATGTGGGGTATCCAGTATGTCAGCCACGAGAAATTCAGGCTGCCGCAACTGGAGGAGCACGTCGACATGAGCGGCGGCGCCATGTCGATCGGCCGCTACTTCACGGACATGCTGGATCCCGCGATGAATTGGGACGATGTCGCGGAGATGGTGCGGACCTGGAACGGCCCGTTCTGCCTGAAGGGGATCATGTCGGTGGAAGACGCGCGCCGCGCGGTCGAGATCGGCTGTGCCGGGATCGTCCTTTCCAATCATGGCGGCCGCCAGCTCGACGGCTCCCGCTCGGCTTTCGATCAGCTCGCCGAAATCGTCGATGCCGTGGGCGACCGCATCGACGTGATGATGGACGGCGGCATCCAGCGCGGAACCCATATCCTGAAAGCGCTGTCGCTCGGGGCCAAGGCGGTCGGGCTTGGACGATACTATCTCTATCCGCTGGCCGCCGCCGGCCGGCCCGGCGTCGAACGAGCCCTCGGCCTGCTGCGGGCCGAGCTCGTGCGCGATATGAAGCTGATGGGATGCACGTCGATCAGCCAGCTATCGCGCGCCAATCTGCGCTTCCGGCCGGGGTAGCGCGCCGTGATCGTTCGGCCTCAATAACAGGCGGCCATCGCGCCGAGTTTCGGATAGAGCCGGTCGATCGCGGCGATCTCGCTTTTCATCTGCGCGATGATCCAGTCGCGGATCTCGGCGGCGATGGGGCGCATCGGCCGGTTGCGCGGCGGCAGGAATTCGCAGATGCGGCGCGTGGTGGTCAGCCGGTCGGAGGCCGGCACCAGTGCGCCGGTCAGGAGCCAGTGCGAGGCCACCGTCAGCCAGCCGAGCGCGATACCCTGGCCGAGCAGGGCGGCCTGCATCACGACGGCATAGTCGGTGAAGCTCAACGCCTTGGCCGCACCACGGCGGCCGGTGAGCAGCGAGGCGTAATCCGCGGCCCAGTCGCCCGGCGTCTCGGCGAGGCGAATGATGGTGTTGCCTTCGGCGGGATCGGTCTCGCCGAGATAGCCGGGGCTGCACATCGGCAGCATGACTTCCTTCATCACAAGGGTACCGCCGGATGACGGCTCGTCGCGGTCACGGAAGCGCATGCCGAGGTCGACATTCTCCACCGGTCCGCGCAGCGCGCCGGAGATCAGCTGGAAGCGCAGATCGACCTCGGGAAACTGCTTCTGGAGCTTGTCGATGCGCGGCATCAGCCAATGCGTGGTGAAGGCGGAGGAGACCGACAGCGTCACCGTCTCGGTGCCCTTGCGGCGCCGCTCGATCTCGACGAGCCCGGTCTCGATGCTGCGAAAGCCTTCGAGCACGCGGCGATAAAGCAGCTCGCCTTCCTCGGTGAGCACCGCGCGCCCCGCAGTGCGGTCGAACAGGCGGACGCCGAGATGCTCCTCGAACTGTCCGAGCATCCGGCTCACCGCCGGCTGCGTGACGTTGAGCTCGGCTGCTGCCGCCGTGAAACTGCCATTGCGCGCCGCTGCGTCGAAGACGAACAGGGCGTTACTGGAGGGCAGCATCCGGCGCAGCTCGGGCATAACGCCATGTTATGGACGCGGTGAGAATTTGGCAATTGCCGAGTTTTGCCAAGTCTGGTGTCATTGGCATCGCAGCCTAAAGACAGGGCTTGCGAGCGAAGATTTGGTGCGGTGCACGCTTCGACCGTAAGTGCTCAACATTCCTGTCTATAAAGCAGGCTTATGGCGCGCAGTGAGGCACGCCATTGCAGGGAACGAGGCGAGGTCGATCGTTGGACAAACGAGCGGAAAGCGTCGAAATCAGGTCCGCGAGCAAGGCGTATGGCGCCGTTCGCGCTCTCGACGACGTTTCGCTCAATGTCGGCGCCGGCGAATTCGTCTCGCTGCTCGGGCCCTCCGGCTCCGGCAAGACCACGCTGCTTGGAATTCTCGGCGGCTTCATCCTGCCATCGCGCGGAACCATCCTGTTCGGCGGTCGTGACGTCACCTGGATGCCGCCGCACCAGCGCGACATCGGCGTGGTGTTCCAGAACTACGCACTGTTCCCGCATATGAGCGTCGGCGAGAACGTCGCCTTTCCCCTGCGCGCACGGCGCCTGCCGAAAGCGAGCTGGCCCGACAAGGTGCGCGCAGCGCTCGCGATGGTCGGTCTCGCCGGCTATGAAGAGCGCGGCATCGCGCAGCTCTCCGGCGGCCAGCGCCAGCGCGTGGCGCTGGCGCGTGCGATGATCTTCGAGCCGCGCCTGATCCTGATGGACGAGCCGCTCTCCGCGCTCGACAAGCAGCTCCGTGAATCCATGCAGATCGAGCTGCGCGCGCTGCACCGGCGCATCGGCGCCACCATCATCTACGTCACCCACGACCAGCGCGAGGCGCTGACCATGAGCGACCGCGTCGCCGTGATGAAGGACGGCCGGCTGATCCAGATCGACGCGCCCGAGCGGCTGCACGATCATCCTGCGGATTCCTTCGTCGCGAGCTTCATCGGGGAAGCGACGATGCTGCCGGTTCGCCGCGTCGATGCGTCCAGCGTCGCGCTCGGCAATGCGCTGCTGCGCAGCGCCCGCGCCATTCCCTCCGGCGATGCCCTGATGCTCGCCGTGCACAGCGAAAAGCTCTTGATCGACGACGGCGCGCAGGATGCCGCCTGCAACCGGCTGACCGGAACGGTCACCGACATCGTCTACCAGGGCGAGAGCCTCCGCATCTTCCTGGCGCTCGCAGATGGCATCGCGCTCAGCCTGCGCCAGCCGAGCTATCACCAGGCCTACAGCCGCATCCCGCCGCTCGGCGGCAGCCTCACCGTGACCCTTCACCCCGAGGACACCATCGTTGTCCCCAGGGCGGGGGACTGAACTCAAGCCTTGTTCAACCGAGAGAAGAAGCCAAAAATGTCGTCAGCAGCCTCGTTCAGCAATTTCAAGGTTCTCACCTTCGACGTCGTCGGCACCTTGATCGATTTCGAGACCGGCGTGCTCTCCGCGGTGCGCAAGATCTCCGGCAAGTCGCCGGCCGAGCTCAGCGACGAGCAGATCTTCGAGCCCTACAAGCGCGGCCGCGACAAGCATTATGAGCGCTCGAGCGAGGCGATGTTCCACGTCTATCGCCATCTCGCCAAGGAGCTCGGACTTCCCTCCGACGATGCGTCCTGCGATGTGTTCCAGCTCTCGGTGCTGCGCTGGGGGCCGTTCGCGGATTCGGTCGAGGCGCTGAAGCGCCTGCGCACGAAGTTCCGGCTGGTGGCGATGACCAATGCGGACCGCGTCGCGCTCTCCTGCTACGCGCACGCGCTGGGCAATCCCTTCGACGACACCGTCTGCGCTGACGATACCGGTGTCGCCAAGCCGAACCCGGAGTTCTTCGCTTACAACAAGGGGCGTCAGTCCGCCTTCGGCTACAAGCAGTCCGACATCCTGCACGTCGCGCAGAGCCAGTACCACGACATCGGGATCGCGCGAAAGCTCGGCTACAAGGTGTGCTGGATCGAGCGCCGCCAGGGCATCGCCGGTTTCGGCGGCACGCCGGCAGTGGAGACGCTGACCAAGCCGGACTTCCACTTCCCGACGCTGAAGGCGCTGGCGGACGCGGCGATCGGACCGGCGGCGTAAGGCATGAGCGGCGGCATGACACGGGACTGGAGCGCATTGCCATCGGCCAACTCGCTGTGGGAAGCCACGGCGGAGCCGGCGCGCGCGTTTCCCGTGCTGTCGGGCGAGCGACAGGCGGATGTGGTGATCATCGGTGCGGGCTACACGGGCCTCTCCGCGGCGCACCACATCGCCAAGAGCGGGCTTAGCCCCATCGTGCTGGAGGCGAACCGCCCCGGCTGGGGCGCGAGCGGGCGCAATGGCGGGGTGATCACCGCGAAATTTCGGCTGTCGTTCCGCGAGATCGACGCCGCGCATGGCCGCGCCATGGCGCAGCGCATGTACGAGATCGCGCATGAATCGACTGACATGGTCGAGGAGCTCGTCTCCGAGTTCGGTATCACCAGCGCGGCGCTGACGCGCACGGGCCAGGTCAAGGCCGCGCATAACGAGACGACGCTGAAGGCCGCGATCGACGAGGCCAACTGGATGACGCGCGAGATGGGCTCGGCCGAAGTCCGCATCCTCGACAAAAGCGGCGTGCGCGAGGAGACCGGCTCCGACATCTTCGTCGGCGGCGTGCTCAATCCCGGCTCCGGCGGCATCCATCCGCTGAACTATCTGCGCGGGCTCGCCGATGGCGTCGCGCGCCGTGGCGTTCCGATCTTCCAGGAATCGCCGGTGGTCAAACTCCGGCGCGAGAACGGCGGCATCGTCGCCGAGACGCCGCAAGGCGCGGTGCGCGCGAAACAGGCGATCATCGCCACCAACAGCTATTCCGACCTGACTGATGCGACCGCGCACATGCAGCGCACGCTGATCCCGTTCCGCAGCGCCATGGTCGCGACCGAGCAGCTGCCGCGCAACCTGGCGGGAAAGCTGATGCCGACGGGGCGCACCTACACCGAGACCAAGCGCATGATGCGCTGGTTCCGCATGGTCGACAACCGCGTCATCTTCGGCGGCCGCGGCGCTTTCGGCAAGCAGGACTCGCAAGCCGCCTTCGACGCCTTGCGCAAGGCGATGGTCGGCATCTTCCCGGATCTCGCCGACGTGCCGGTCGCCTACAAATGGTCGGGCCTCGTCGGCATGACGCTGGACTCGGTGCCGCATATCGGCCGGCTCGACGACCGCACGCTGGTCTCGATGGGCTACAATGGCGCCGGCGTTGCGATGTCGAGCCTGATGGGCCGCTATCTCGCCGCCTTTGTCCGCGGCGAGACGCCCGAGGTCGGCCTGCTCGATATCAGGCGCATGAAGGCGATCCCGTTCTATCCGCTGCGCGAGCCCGCCGTGCGCATGGTGGCCGGCTGGTACCAGTTTCTCGATGCGATCGGTCAGTGAGATTATTTGGTGATGGAGGAGGTGAGGATGATGACGACACGCAATTTTGGATTGGGCTGTGCCGTGCTGGGCGCAATCGGATTTACCACCGCGGCCAGCGCCGCCGAGCAGATCACCTTCGTCTCGCAAGGGGGTGCCTATCAGGCGGCGCAGACGGTGGCGATCCTCGATCCCTCCGCCAAGAAGCTCGGCATCACCATCAACCAGGACTCCATTCCCGACGCCTGGCCCGCGATCAAGACGCAGGTCGGCAGCGGCAAGCCGATCTGGGATGTCGTGGACACACCCACCGGCTATTGCCTGCGCGGCGGCGAGCAGGGGCTGATCGAGAAGCTCGACTTCTCGAAGATTCCGAACGCTGCGGCGATGCCGGAGGCGTATCGCAGCCCCTATTCGGTGTCCTACGAGTTCTATTCCAGCGTGCTGGCCTACAGCCAGAAGACGTTTCCGAAGGACGCGCCGAACAGCTGGGTGGATTTCTGGGACGTCAAGAAATTCCCCGGCCGCCGTGCGTTGCGCAACCACCCGATCGCCACGCTCGAGGCAGCGCTGATGGCCGACGGCGTCGCGCCCGACAAGCTCTACCCGCTCGACGTCGACCGCGCCTTCAAGAAGCTGGAAGAGATCAAGCCGCATATCACGGTGTGGTGGACCTCAGGTGCGCAGTCGGCGCAGCTCCTCAATGACGGCGAGGTCGACATGGAGATGGCCTGGAACGGCCGCGTCAGCGCGGTGGCCAAGGAGGGTGCAAAGGTCTCCTTCACCTACAATCAGGGCGTCCTTCAGAGCACCTCGCTCTGCATCCTCAAGGGCGCGCCGAATCTGGAGACGGCGGTCAAATTCGTCAACGAGGCCGTCGATCCCGTGCATCAGGCCAATCTGCCGCTCAACATCGACTACGGTCCGGGCAACCCGAAGGCGTTCGAGACTGGCGTGATCAAGCCCGAGCGCGCCGCTCAATTGCCGAGCGAGCCGGCCAACGCGGCCAAGCAGGCGCTGATGTCCTACGCCTGGTGGTCCTCGCCCGCGGGCGAGGCCGCCGAGAAGCGCTGGGCGTCCTTCATGCAGAAGTGAGCGAGGCAGCGTTGACGATATCCGTGCCAGATTCCTCCCAAAAGCATCAGCGCCGCGAGCATGCGCTGATGCTGGCATTGGTGTCGCCGGCGCTGCTGGTGATCCTGGCTCTGATCGTGCTGCCGGTGGGCTGGCTCGCCTGGCAGTCGATCTACCATGACGGCTTCACGCTGGAGAACTATCGCCGGGTCTTCACGGAAGACATCTACTGGCGCAGCTTTGCGCTGACCTTCGAGATCAGCCTCGCAGTGACGGTCATCGCGCTGCTGCTCGGCTATCCCGTCGCCTATCTCGCCAACGCTGTGCCGAAGGGCTGGAGCATCCTCATCCTGTCGTTGGTGGTGCTGCCGTTCTGGACCAGCGTGCTGGTCCGTGCCTATGCGTGGCTGGCGCTGCTCCAGCGCACCGGCGTGATCAACCAGTTCCTGCGCTATCTCGATGTCATCTCCGAGCCGCTCGCGCTGGTGCACAACACGTTCGGCACGGTGGTTGCGACCGTGCACATCCTGCTGCCGTTCATGGTGCTGCCGCTCTATGCCACCATGCAGAAGATCCCCGGCGATTTGATGCAGGCCGGCGCGAGCCTGGGGGCGAGCCCGTCGCTCACCTTCTTCCGTGTGTTCCTGCCGCTGTCGCTGCCGGGCGTGCTCGCCGGCTGCACCATGGTGTTCGTGCTCTGCCTCGGCTTCTACATCACGCCGGAATTGCTCGGCGGCGGCCGAACCGTGATGGTGTCTATGCTGGTGAGCCGCAATGTCGAGCTCTACAACCAGTTCGGCGCCGCGAGCGCGGTCGCCGTGGTGCTGCTGCTGGGCGTGCTCCTGATCTTCTTCGCCGTCAGCCGCTTCATCTCGCTCGATCGCGTGTTGGGGCAGAAATGACGCGCACTTCGCCCGCACGGATTGTCCTCTACGTGATCAGCGCGCTGGTGCTGGTCTATCTGATCCTGCCCGTCCTGATCATCGCGCCGATCTCCTTCTCCAGTGCGCGCTTCCTGACGTTCCCGCCGCCGTCGTTCTCGCTGCGCTGGTACCAGCAATATTTCGCCAATCCGGCCTGGATGCAGGCGACGCGGGTGACGCTGACGGTCGCCTTCTTCACGGTCCTGATCGCAACGCCGTGCGGGGTTGCGGCGGCCTACGCCATCAGCCAGTCGAAGCTGCGCATCATGCGCATCATCCACATGGCGCTGTTGCTGCCGCTGGTGGTGCCGATCATTATCGCCGCGGTCGGCATCTTCTTCGTCTATGCAAAGATCGGCCTGGTCGCGACCATGCCCGGCCTCGTGCTGGCGAACGTGATGCTGGGCTTGCCTTACGTCATCATCTCGGTGCTCGCGGGCTTGCAGAGCTTCGATCCGGCGCAGGAGATGGTGGCGCGCAGCCTCGGCATGAACCGGCTGCGCAGCTTCTTCGCGGTGACGCTGCCGCAGATTAAGTCGAGCGTAGTCGCGGGCGGTATCTTCGCCTTCATCTCGGCGATGGACGAGACCATCGTCGCGCTGTTCATTTCCGGCGGCCAGTATCAGCCGCTGACCAAGCGCATGTTCACCGCGCTGCGTGACGAGATCGACCCGACGATTGCCGCGATCTCGACGCTGATGACGGCGGCGTCGTTCATGCTGGTGCTGCTGGCGAGCACGCGGGGGAAGAAGGGCGGGTGAGGGGGCTCCGGCCTCGGCCGTCATCACCCGCGAAAGCGGGTGATTCAGTATTCCAGAGACGATAGTGGCTCCTCGACAGGCTGCGGCGTACTGGATTCCCCGCCTTCGCGGGGAATGACAGCGAGCGTCTGCCTAAGCCGTCGCCGCCAGCCACGCCAGGATCATCTCCACGATCTGCGTCCGGCTCTTCGCCAGCACCCTGGGCTCGCTGAGGTCGCGGTCGAACAGGGCGCCGAAGGTGTGGCGGTTGGCGACGCGGAAGAAGCAGTAGGAGGAGATGGCGAGGTGCAGGTCGATGGCGTCGACGTCGTCGCGGAAGACGCCTTCGCCGCGGCCACGTTCGAGGATGCCGTCGAGTGTCGCGATCACGCTGGCGTTGAGCTGGCGGAGTTGCAAATTCTGCTTCAGGTGCTTGCCGTGGTGGATGTTCTCGATGCTGACGAGGCGGATGAAGTTCGGATTGCGCTCGTCATGGTCGAAGGTCGCCTCGATCAGCCGGCGCAATCCCTCGCGGGCGTCGCAGCTTCCGATGTCGAGCTGGTCTTCCAGCGCGCGGATGGTGCGATAGGCCTCCTCCAGCACCGCGAGATAGAGCTGCTCCTTGCCGCCGAAATAGTAATAGATCATCCGCTTCGACGTGCGCGTGCGCGCCGCGATCGCATCGACGCGGGCGCCGGAATAGCCCTCCGAAGCGAATTCAGCCATCGCCACTTCGAGGATGTCGCGCTTGGTGCGCTCGGGGTCGTTGGTGCGCTTCGATGGGGGCGGCATGCGCTCGAGCATCACTGTTTCTCCCGCCAGTTTCCACGGATCACCTTGAAGGTGAAGGCAAATTTCACCCGTTCGGACACTGATCCAACGCCTATTGCATAAACGTACTAGTTCGTACATTATCGCTACAAACCAAAGTTGCGGCAACAAAAACCAGAAAACGCGCGCCAGGCGATCTGCCTGACGCGAACCGCACCGGCCACATGGGGAGGAGTTTTCAATGACGTTGACGTCAACCGCACCGCTGCGCGCATCATCCAGCGCGGAAGCCGCGCCGAACAAGCTGCCGAAGCGCGCCGCGCTGGTCAGCTTCGTCGGCAGCATGCTCGAATACTACGACTTCTTCATCTACGGCACCGCGGCGGCGCTGATCTTTCCGAAAGTGTTCTTCGCCAACGTCGATCCCTCGACCGCGACGCTGCTCGCGTTGCTCTCCTTCGGCATCGGCTATATCGCTCGGCCCGTGGGCGCCGTCATCCTCGGCCATTTCGGCGACCGCATCGGCCGCAAGACGGTGCTCTTGTTCACGCTGGTGCTGATGGGCGGTTCGACGCTGGCGATCGGCCTGTTGCCGGATGCCAAGACGATCGGCAACGCCGCGCCTGTCATCTTGACGCTGCTCCGCCTGTTGCAGGGCCTGTCGGCCGCCGGCGAGCAGAGTGGAGCCAACTCGCTGACGCTGGAGCATTCCGCCAATTCCAACCGCGCCTTCTTCACGAGCTGGACCCTGAGCGGCACCCAGGCCGGCGCGATCCTCGCAACATTGGTGTTCATCCCGGTGTCGAGCCTGCCGGAAGACCAGTTGTTGAGCTGGGGCTGGCGCATTCCGTTCCTGCTCTCCGCGCTCGTGCTGCTGGTCGCCTATCTGGTGCGGAGGACCATGCCGGAAACGCCCGTCTTCGAAGAGATCAAGGACAAGGCGCAGGTGGCGCGCTTCCCCGTCGTTACGCTCTTGCGCGACTACTGGCCGGACGTGCTGCGCGTCATCGTCTGCGCGCTGATCGCCACCGTGAGCACGATGACCGCGGTGTTTGCGCTCGGCTATGCCACCAGCAAGTTCGGCGTCGCGCGCCCGACCATGCTGTGGGCCGGCGTGCTCGGCAATGTCACGGCGTTGGTCACCCAGCCGCTGTGGGCGCTGCTGGCCGACAGGATCGGCCGCAAGCCGGTGTTCATCGGTGGCGTGCTCGGCTGTGCGGTGCTGGTGTTCCCGTACTTCATGCTGGTGACATCAGGGAATACGCTGGCGATCTTCGCCGCGGCGATGATCCTTTCGGGTGTCATCTACGCGGCGCCGAACGCGATCTGGCCGTCGTTCTATGCGGAGATGTTCGATGCGCGCGTGCGGTACTCCGGCACGGCGATCGGCACACAGCTTGGCTTCCTCGCCGCCGGCTTCACGCCGCTGGTGAGTGCGAGCCTGGTCGGCGAGGGGCCGAACGGCTGGATTCCCGTGGCAATCTTCGTTGCTTGCTGCTGCGTGATCTCGGCGGCATCAGCGGCCACCGCGCGCGAAACCCACAATGTCGACATCGCCGATCTCGGCAAGCAGCGCGCTTGAACGGCAGACAGGATTGCGATCGCATGTTGACCAACGCAGTTTCGACCACCAGCGGGCCGATCATCGGCGCCGAGCAGAACGGATTGCGCGCGTTCAAGGGCGTGCCGTTTGCGACCGCGCGGCGTTTTGCCAAGGCGACACGGCCGCTCGCGTGGACGGAGCCGCGCCAATGCACGGACTACGGCGCTTATGCGCCGCAGCCCGGCCATCTCGATCATGCTGATGAGGAATCCTGTCTCAGCCTGAACATCTGGGCGCCGGCGGCGGATCACCCGCTGCCGGTCAAGTTCTTCATCCATGGCGGTGCCTTCGTCACCGGCGGCGGCGCCGACTATGACGGCTCCTTCCTCGCCGCCCACGGCCCGGCCGTCATCGTCACCATCAACTACCGGCTCGGGCCGCTCGGCTTCCTGCAACTGCATCGTTACGGCCTCACCGAAGCCAACAACCTCGCGCTCCAGGATACGCTCGCAGCGCTCGATTGGGTTCGTGCCAACATCGCGAACTTCGGCGGCGATCCGGATGCGATTACGCTGTCGGGACAATCCGCCGGCGCCTCCATGGTGATCGCCCTCGCAACCCTGCCGCAGGCTAAAGGCAAGTTTATCCGTGCGCTCGCGCTGAGCGCGCCCGGGCGCGACATCATGAGTGCAGGTCACGCCGACGATGTCGCGCGCCACGTGCTCGAGGAGCTCGAGCTTGCGCGCGATCCCGGCGCGATTGCGACCGTGCCGCTGCCAAGGCTGTTCGCAGCGGTAGAGCGCGTCGGACGCAGGCTCGCGGACGAGACGGACGCAGGCATCGTGTTCGGTCCGGTGCTCGACGGCACGGTCATCCCGCGCGAGCCGCGCGACGTCTTCACCGATGGAACGTTGCGCGACATTCCGCTCTGGCTCGGCTCCTGCCGCGATGAGATGGTGATGTTCCTGAAGAGCGCGCCGCCGGCCGCGATGATCCGTACCACCGAACGCCAGGTGCGCACCGCTTTCGGCGATGCCGGCTGGTGTCGGCTGCTGTCCTATTATCGCGCCACCGCGCGCCTCGACGAGGATCCGTACGAGGCGCTGCTGTCGGATGCGTTCTGGCATCGCCCCATGGCCGATCTCGCGCGGCGTCATGCTGCGGCAGGCGGCGCGGTGTGGTTGAGCCGGTTCAATCATCGCCCGGCGCTGGAGCCGTTCCTGTCGCAGGGACCAACCCATGGCGCGGACAATGCCTGCCTGTGGGCGCATCTGCCTGATTTCATCGACCGGCCGATCCTCAAGCGCAAGGGCGGGCCGATGACGCCTGCCGACATCGACGTCGCGGCGCGGTTTCAGGCGAGCCTTCTACGCTTTGTCACGACTGGCGTGCCTGATGTCGAGCAGGCCTGGCCGCGGTTCGCGCCTGGCAACGAGCCGCTCGCAATCTTCGGCCAGCCATTCCATATTGTGCCTCTCAATGACGGCGCGCGCTTCCGCGTGTGGGCGGAGCTATTGGCGCAGTCCGAACCTACGAAACAGCATCGAGCGATCGCTCCATGATGATCGTGCGCTCATCGCCAAAGTAACTGTCGCGCACGGCCTTGAACCCGAGCCGCGCGTAGAAGGATTCCGCGGTGACGGAAGACGGGACGGTCAACGAAGCGATGTTTCGCTCGCGCGCGATACGCTCAATCTCGGCCATCAGGAGCTTGCCGATCCCCTGGGCCTGAACGTCGGGAGCCACGAAGACGGTGCGGACGACACTTCCGTCGAGGCTCGCCGTTCCAACGACGCGGTCGCCAAGGGCGGCAACAAGGACCGTGCGTTTACGGATCAGTTCCAGAACGGCGGTCGGGCTGAAGCTATGCTCGATCCGCTCGATGATCTCGCCTGTGTAATCCCTGGCATTTGTCTCGCGCAGTGCGCGCAGAATGACGGCGCTGATTTCGCCGCTGTCCTCTTCGCGCGCTGGGCAGATGGTGCAATCCATTGATCCCTCCACCCGCCCGGCAGTCGCTAACGTTCACTGTACCATCGCCGCAGCGATCTTCTCCGCCGACATCAGCACCGGAAAATTGGTGTTGGCGCATGGCACCACGGGGAAGATCGAGGCGTCGACGACGCGCAGGCCCTGAACGCCTTTGACGCGGCCTTGATTATCGACCACGGCCATCGGATCGTCGGCCCGGCCCATGCGGCATGAGCACGAGGCGTGCCACACCCCGATGGTCGCCTTGCGGACGAAGGCTTCCAGTGCATCGTCGTCGTTCATCACCTGGTCGAAGGTGAAACCTTCGACGACGAAATTGTCGATCAAGTAGTGGCGCAGCGCCGCCGGCCCGTCCATCAAGGTCGCGGCGATCTTGGTCAGGATCCTGTTTTTGGTATTGACCACGCCGATCTTGCGCACCTTGTCCGTATAGGCGGCCGGAAACGGCTTGTCCGTCACCGCTTTCACCACGTCGCTCATCTGCACGGCCGCCATCTTGCGGAAGCCGCTCATCAGGCGATCGAGATCGCGGCGGTCGGACAGCAGATTGAACTCGACAATCGGCTCGGCGGCGGGATCGCGCGAGGCGAGCTTGACCTGTCCGGTCTCGGAATAGGTCTTGTTGACGAAGGTCAGCAGCGAGCCGATCTGTTCGCCGACCGCGTGCCAGGCCGATTTGCTGAGCAGGACGACGAACATGTCGCCCTTCGGTACGCCCGACAGCCCGGATGAATAGCGCAGGCCAAGCTGCATGTGGCGCCTGGTGTGCTCGTTCATGCGCGCGCCGCGGCGGACAAAGGACGACAGCGAGATCGAAGGATGATCCATCAGGCGCTGGCCGACGCCTGCCAGCCCCATCAGGACCGGAATGCCCATATCCTTGAGATGACCGACCGGGCCGATGCCGGCGCGCAGGAGATGCGCCGGCGAATGGATGGCGCCGCTGGAGAGGATGATCTCGCGGCCGCGGAATTCCTGTTCCCGTCCGTCGACCATCGCCTTTACGCCGACGCATTGCGTGCCTTCGAACAGCAGCTCTCTCACCTGCGTGTTGGTGGAGACGGTGAGATTGGCGCGCTTGCGCGTGTCACGATCGAGATAGCCCATCGCGGCCGAGACGCGTTGCTCGGCCTGATTGGAATGCGTTACCGGAAAATAGCCGTCGACGAACTCGCCGTTCTGGTCCGGCACGAACTGGTGGCCGGCCTGCTGGAAGGCGTCGGCGAACGCCTGCGAATGCCGCGTCCAGTGTTCACGTGGAATTCTGCGTACCGGAATTCGGCCGTCCTTGCCGTGGTACGGCCCGTCGAAATCGAGGTCGCGCTCGACCTTCTTGAAGAAGGGCAGCACGTCGTGCCAGCTCCATCCGTCGGCGCCCCGCGCGTCCCATTCATCGTAGTCGGTCGGTGCGCCGCGGTTGGCCATCTGGCCGTTGATCGACGAGCCGCCGCCCAGCACGCGCGCCTGCTCGTATTTGCGCAAGGGAGGACGCGCTTCGTTCGGATTGTTGTGGCTGACGATCTGGGTCGTGACCTTGAGGTCGGTCCAATGGAAGCGGGGATCGAAATAGGCCGTGCCCGGATAGCTGTCCCTGATCTCGGCGGGCTCGTTGCCGGGCGGTGTGTCCTGTCCGGCCTCGCACAGCAGGACCTTGTTGGCGCTCTTTGCGGAGAGCCGGTGGGCCAGCACGGACCCCGCCGAGCCGCCGCCGACGATAATGAAGTCGTACACGATTGGCATTTCCTCTTGGTCTTGCCCGGGAAACGTAGCGCGTTATCTTCCCGAGGTCACGTCGGCATTGGCGCGACAGTTCGTAACTTGCGTCGCTTGCCTGGCAACCACGATCGTGTAATTGTTCTGCCAGCGCCGATTTGATCCTCAGCTTGCGGGCGCTTCTACAAATGCAGCTAAAGAGACGTAGCTAAATTGACTAGCCAGTCCTGCATCCCCCGCATAGCGAGAACGATCGGCCATTCCGAATGGGAGGGGCCAAATGAGATTTGCTGCCATCGCGGACGTGCATGGGAATCGTCCGGCACTTGAAGCCGTCCTTGCGGACATTGCCATGCTCGGCATCGAGGAGGTCGTGAATCTCGGCGACCATGTCAGCGGTCCACTCGAGGCGGCCAGGACCGCGGACCTGTTGATGGCGCGGGGCTTCCCGTCGATACGGGGCGATCAGGACCGAATCCTCGTCGAGCTCTGGCAGGCCGGCGGCTCCGCTCGCAGCGATTTCCGTGAGCTCTCGCGCAAGCATTTCGACTGGATGGCAAGCATGCCGTCCACGCTCACGTATGAGGGACGGGTGTTCCTGTGCCATGGATCGCCAAGAGATGACGCAGCTTTCTGGCTCGACCACATCGCCGACGACGGCTGCCCGCGCCCGAGCGGCATCGACGCGATCGAGGCTGAAGCCGAGGGGATCGACGCCGAGATCATCCTGTGCGCCCACACCCATATTCCGCGCGTGGTGCGCCTGAGGGATGGCCGGCTGGTCGTGAATCTCGGCAGCGTCGGGTTGCCCGGCTATGACGGGAAAGTGCCCGTGCCCTACGTGGTCGAGGTCGGTACGCCGCATGCGTGCTACGCGATCCTGGAGCATGCCGGCGCAGGCTGGTGCGCGACGATCCGCTACGTGCCCTATGACACCGCGGCCATGGCTGCACTGGCGCGAGCCAAGGGCATGCTCAGCTGGGCGAGCGCGATTGCGACGGGTTGGGTGCAAGGAGGGGGCAGGTAGGCTTGCGTCAGGCGGGTTATTGCCAACTGTTGCGTGAGCGCAACGTCACGCTTTTCTTCGCCTAAAGGCGCAATTTCTCGGGCTCTCCAATGAATATAGTAGTGTAGCTGCTAATTTTGGAGTTATTGCCCCCATGAATTTCCGACCCGAGCTCTCCCGAACACGGCCTTGATCGGCTCGACACAGTTCAGCAGGACAGGGGTGGGAGCCAGTTTTATTTCAAGCCGCCTCGCTAGGCCACAGGAACTCCCGGATGCAAGGTGAATCGTCGGGTGGTTTCCGCGCGCGGATACACCGCGGCGCTCAACAGATTGGCGGGTCCTGCATCGAACTGGAGGCGGAGGGCCAAGGGATCCTGCTGGATCTGGGTTTGCCGCTCGACGCGGCCGAAGTCTCGGACGGTTTGCTGCCTTATGTCGAAGGGCTTCGTGGCGAAGATCGGCGCCTGAACGCGATCGTCATCTCGCACGGCCATGGCGATCATTGGGGATTGCTGCCGATGTGCAGGCCGGGAATTCCGGTGGTCATGGGGGCGGCAACGGCACGCATCTTAAGCGCTGCCGCGCCATTCGTGCCCAACTCCTTCATTCCGAGCGTCTCGCAGCATCTCAGCGACCGAACCGTCCTGCAGATCGGCCCCTTCCGCATCACGCCTTTCCTGGTCGACCATTCGGCCTATGACGCCTACGCTCTCGCGATCGAGGCCTCGGGGCGTCATCTCTTCTATAGCGGCGATATCCGGGCTCACGGTCGAAAAGCGGCGTTGTTCGAGCGGTTGGTGAGCAAGCCGCCCCAACGCGTCGATACGATGCTGATGGAAGGCTCGAGCCTGGGGCGCTTGACCGAGTACGGTCGCTTCGAAAGCGAGGATGAAATCGAAGCCAGGCTGGTGAAGCAATTCCGTGAATCGGGATTCGTCCTGATCTCGGCATCGGCGCAGAACATCGACCGGCTGGTCAGCATCTACCGCGCCTGCAAGCGGACGGGACGGACGCTTCTGCTCGACCTCTATGCGATGGAGATCCTGAGGGCGATCGGCAATCCGAATCTCCCCAATATCGGTTGGCCCAACCTGTCCGTTTACGTCCCGGAGTACCAGCGGCGGCACATTGCCAGAAACCAACGGTTCGATCTTCTCGAGCCCTACAAGTCGGCGCGCATCTTTCGCGAGCATATCGCAGAGATCGCCGACAAGGCTGTCATGCTGTTTCGGCCCGCAATGGCGCGCGATCTCGACTTGGGCAATCTATGGGATAACGCGCGCGCGATCTGGTCCCAATGGGACGGATATCTGCAGGCCGGCCCCGGTGCGAAACTCAGGGCTGAGCTGCTGGAGCGCGGGATCCGGCTCGAAGTCATCCACACGTCGGGACACGCCAGCATTGCCGACCTCAAACGGCTGGCGAGCGCGCTCAAGCCGAACCGGCTCGTGCCCATCCACACATTCCACGGTGATCGGTTCTCCGATTATTTCGACAATGTCACGCGCCGAGACGATGGCGAGTGGTGGGATGTCTAAGGCAATCGTTTCTCAAGACCGTAGACCAAAGGGGGATAGAGATGGGTAGCGCAATTTCCAGCAACTTCATTAAAGACCTGCAGAACGGAGGACTGCTATCCGAGCTTACGAAAAAGATCCAAAGCGACGATACGTTGATGCTCGCGCTTCGCGGTCATTACATCAATGTCTACTATCGTGGCGGGAGTATTCTGCTGATATCAGAACAGGCCAACGGGTACGCCGCGAAGTTTGACCCCAATTATCTTGAGGAGAAGTCCGGCGGTCCGAACCTCGGCGCAGTTCAAGCGCCGGGGGATTGTTCCAAGTGGGTGGCGGCGCTGCCCGCACTCAAGGAGGCAATGAATTCGCATTTTGCCGCCAAGCGTAAATCCGAGCGCGAATTTCAGCAGCTTGCTGCGTGGGAGAACAACAGGTCGGTGATATCGAACGACACCGAGTACTTCATCACGGACATCGAATTTGCCGACCGCGACGAGGGGGCCAGGCTCGACATGGTCGGTCTCAAATGGCCAAGCAGCCAGCGCAAGGACGAGACCCGATGCAAGCCGGTGCTGATCGAGATGAAGTACGGCACGGGATCTTATGATGGCGCGGCGGGCATCGCGAAGCACATCACAGACCTTGAACGGATCCTTGCCAATCCCGTCAAGTGTGAAAGTCTGAACAAGACGATCGAAGATCAATTCGACCAGCTGATGAAGCTCGAGCTCGTCGATTTCACGCCGCACAAGAAATATGGCCGTGCCGTCGTTTCCGGTCGGCCGGAAGTGGTCTTTCTCCTGGCGAACCACAACCCGCGCAGCAAAAAGCTATTGAACATCGTCAACGAGATCAAGGAGCCCGAGCACTTCGACCTTCGTTTCTTCAATGCCAGCTTTGCCGGGTACGGAATGCATGATGCGTGCATGCTCGACCTAGGTGAGTTCAAGGGGTTGCTGCAGCAGCTTGCGAGTTAGCTGATGCTGCGGTTCCGCATCCGATCAAGCCGCAAGCGCGTGGAGTGAACACTGGCACAGTCATTGACATCGCCATCGGCGATATTCACGGGTGCTTCGACGAGCTGCTCACGCTCCTTGCCGTGTGCGACCTTGCTTGTGCGGAAGAGGACGCCCGGTTTGTCTTCGTCGGCGATTACGTCGACAGGGGACCCGACAGTCGTCGGGTTGTGCAGTTCCTGATGCGGCGACAGTCGGATCAGGAGCGTCGTTTCATCTGCCTGCGCGGCAATCATGAAGAGATGTTGATCAGAGCTGCGAGCCGAGATCGTTCGGATCGCGATCTGATGAACTGGTGGGGAAATGGGGGCGAGCGGACCCTCGAGAGTTACGGGGTCGATGACGCCTGCGATCTGCCTGCTGAGCACCTGGCATGGCTTCGGCAGCTTCCGTTGATGCACTCGGACCGGCATCGCCTGTTCGTCCATGCCGGTATCCGGCCCGGCGTTCCGCTGTCTCTTCAGTCGCAGGAGGATCTGCTCTGGATCAGGGAGCCGTTCCTCTCGTCCGCCGACGATCACGGGCCACTCGTCGTGCACGGGCACACGCCGTTGGCATCCGGTCGCCCCGATCTGCGGGCCAATCGATTGAACCTGGACACCGGCGCATGCTTTGGCGGCCCGCTGTCAGCAGCGGCATTTTCCAGCCGCCGGCGCAGGCCGGTGATGTTCGCCACGAGCATGGGCGATATTGTCCGACTGTAGCCGAGGCGTCCACGGAGCAGGGGCATTCGCGCCTGGTCCACGACAACAACGAAGCCGTCAGTTCGGACACGGTTGTCCGGCAGCGCCCCACAGGGCCATGTCCTTGACGTGGTCCTCGAAGGTGCCCGGCGGGGTCGTGCGGCCGGCTCCGGGCGCCCATCCGCGCGGGATGAAGCCGTTCAGGGATGCGTCGTGCCGCAAATGCGCCAGCAGGCCCACGGCGTCGCGGCCGCCATTGCGCTTGGGGTCCTTCAGCTGCGTACAGATCTCGGCGCCACTTTTGCCGAACCAGATGAACTCGACTGGCGCCAGCTGCCAGTCGATGCCGGCACGCGGCGGTGACGGCGCCGGGTCGTTCGCCTGGGTGGAGGTCATGTGACAGGTCGAGCAGGCGACCTTCTCGGCCCCGATGCGGCTGTCGCCGCCGTGGATGTTCATGCCGTGCACGCGCGGCCTGGTTTCGCCTGCCGGTGTCCAGATCGGTATGGCCTTGGCGTCGACGTGGCAGTTGGCACAGCGCGGATGGGCCACCACGGCTTCAATCCGCTTCCAGGCCTCCAGACCTTCGGTGCGGCTGACGCTGCCCGGCGGCAAAGCGTCCTTGTTCGCTTCGTCCTTGGCCGCGACAATCCCGGTGAGAGCCGCAATTGTCGAGGCAGCGAAAGCGAGCGCAATGAGAGAACTCTTCATGGCTCGCCTCACACGAAATCGATGAACTTGTTGAACGGCATTTCGCGGATGCGCTGCCCGGTCGCGGCGAAAATCGCGTTGGCGAGTGCGGGGGCGGCTGGCGGAACAGGCGGCTCTCCGACGCCTCTCACCTTGGGATCGTTCTCGAGCCCGCGAACTTCGATCACGGGGCATTGGTAGATCCGCATCGCTTCGTGATGATTGTAGTTGGTCTGCTGCACCGCGCCCTTGGCGTAGGTGAGCTCGCAATTGATGGCGTGGCCGAGGCCCCAAATGACGCCGCCCTGCACCTGGTTCTCGAAGTTGACGGGATCGACCACCTTGCCGACGTCGACGGCGACCCAGACCTTGTCGATCCTTATGCCTCGCTCCGTCTTCGTGACTTCGACGACTTCGGCTGTCGGTGTGCCGAAGGATTCAACGAATGCGACGCCGCGGCCCCTGCCGTTTCCGAGCGGTCCCTTCCAGTCCGACATCTCCGCGACCGTTTCCAGCACCTTGCGATAATGCGGCACGGTGCACATCGCGATGCGCGCCTTCATGGGATCGAGACCCGCGGCATGGATCAGCTCGTCGATGAAGCTTTCGGTGAAGAAGCCCGATGTCGAGGCGCCGACCGACCGCCACGTGGTGCTCGGCGAAAGCCCCTGCGCCTCGTAGCTCGTGGCCCGGAAATTGGGGATGTCGTAATAGACGTTCCACAGGCCGGCGGCCAATTGCCCGTCGGGATCTTTCGAGGGTGTGCCCGAACGCTCGAGCAGCCCCTTGAGCGGAGCAGTCGAGGCCAGTTGCAGATCGGCTGCGACGATCTTGCTCTTGTCGATGCTGCCTCGGTGCCGGGCGATCGCAATCTGCCGCGGAATGTCCTGGAGGAAATCCTCCTCGCGCGAGAACACCAGCTTGATCGGCGTTCCCTTCATCTGATTGGCGATCTCGGCGAGAACGCGGACGTTCTCGTATTCGAGACGGTGGCCAAAGCTTCCACCCGTCCACTGATTGTGGAAGGTGACCTGTTCCGGCTTGAGGCCGATCGCCGTCGCCGCGACATATTGCACGAAACGGGGGCTCTGATGGCCGACCCAGATCTCCATCCCCGTGTCGGTGACGAGGCCGATCCCGTTCAACGGCTCGAGCGGCTGATGCCCCACATAGGGCGCGCGATATTCGGCCTCGACGAGTTTGCCCGTCTTCAGCCCGGCTTCGATATCGCCGATCTTCCGCCACTCCTTGCCCAGGAATTCAGGCTTGAACGAGGATTCAAGAACCTTCCAATGATCCGCCTGCTCGGCAGGATAGGCCGAGGGCGCCCACTCGCACGTGACGGCGTCGACCGCCTTCATCGCGTACCAGCTGTTCGTGGCGATCACCGCGACGCCATTCTTGATTTCCAGGATCTTCTTGACCCCCGGCATCGATCGCGCCTTGCTGGCGTCGTATGACTTCAGGGGCTGGCCCTTGCCAGGGTTCAGCTTGACGGCGGCATACAGCATGCCGTCCATCTTCTGGTCGATGCCGAACTTCAGCTCGCCCATGACCTTCGCGCGAACGTCGAGGCGCATCATCGGCTTGCCCAGCATGCGCCATTTCGACGGATCGCGCGGCTTGGCATCGAGCACCGGCGGAATCTTTGCGGCGTCCACAGAGAGATCGACGTAGGCGATCTTGGTGCCGTTGGGCAGGATCACATGGCCTGATTGGGTGCGCAGGTCGGCCACGGCGACGCCCGAACGCTTGGCAGCGGCGGCCTTCAGCGTCTCGCGCGCGACCGCGCCGGCAACGCGTAGCTTTTCATAGGTGTCCGGCACCGTGCTCGACCCGCCGGTCATCTGCAGGCCGGACTCTCTAAGCCATTCGAGCGTCTTGGCGCGCGCTTCTTCGGCGGCGGGACTTTGGTCCGCAGCCACGAACGGCGCGAACTCGTCGGCAAAGCCGGTGTTGAAGTACGCCGGGCTCGGGCCTGCAAACCGGACTTCGAACTGGCCGGGATCGAGGTCCATCTCTTCGGCGATCATGATCGGTTGCACCGAGCCGACGCCCTGGCCGATATCGGCGTGCTGGGCGATCAGCGTGATTTTTTCGGGGCTGATCTCGACCCAGGGATTGAAGGTCACGGCGTTCGGCGCAAGCCCCGCGGTCAGTGGATTGTCACTGGCCGTCGCGGCCTGCGCTGCGTCGCTGTAGGCGCCGAATGCGATGCCGCCGGCCACGGCGGCGGAGCCGAAGACGAAAGCGCGGCGGGAAAGCTCCTGGAGTCCCATGTCACTTCCCCGCCATCTTTGCGGCTGCGGCATGGATCGCGGTGCGGATGCGCGGGTAGGTACCGCAACGGCACAAATTGCCGGACATCACCTCGTTGATGTCCTCGTCCGTCGGCTTGCCGATCAATCCAAGCAACGAGATGGCCTGCATGATCTGGCCGGTCTGGCAGTAGCCGCATTGCGGAACCTGATGTTCGATCCAGGCCTGCAGAACGGGATGCTGGTCCCTGTTGTCCAGCCCTTCGAGCGTGACGACCGACCTGCCGGCGAGATCGCCGATGCGGGCCTGGCAGGATCGCACGGCGGCTCCGTCGATCTGGACGGTGCAGGCACCGCATTGCGCGACGCCGCAGCCATATTTCGGACTGGTGATACCGAGCTCGTCGCGGAGCACCCAGAGCAGGGGCATCTCGGGAACGACGTCGACCTGGCGCTTGGTCCCGTTGACCGTGAGCTCGATCATGTCGATGTTCCTTTCGCGCGTCCTCGCGGGACGTGAGGTCGAACAGGCACGCTCCAGCGAGCGTCGTCGAGGTTTGGACCGGCGCGGTCAGCGTGCCGCGCAAGCGCCGATGCTGTCAAACGACGCCCCCGCGGCATTTGCGAATTCGCACGAAGAGTATGGTGTGTATTTTTGCCGCGCCTTTGGCGCGATTGATGTCAATCAATTGTTTCGGAAGGGATATCGGCCTGAACCAGGATCGACTTCGCCGCCTGTTGCTCCGTTGTGCCCAAGTGTTGGGCAGCATGCGCCGCTGCCAGCGGCTGGCCATGTTTCTTGCGAGATCCGGATTGTCGAGCGTTTCAACGTGCAGTGTTTCTCAGTGCACGACCAGCACGGGTACGTTTCCGTCCGCCAGGACTTCCGATGTTTGGCTTCCAAGGAATAGCTTCTTGAGACCCCGGCGCCCGTGAGAGCCCATGACGATCAAGTCGCAACCCGCGGACTTTGCCGTTGCGATGATCGTGGTGGCCGGATGGGCATTTGGAACATGCAGGAGTTTTGCAGATATCCCGGCCTGCTCCGCCATGGCGCGGGCTTCACCGAGGAATTTGTCAGCGCGCTGCCTGGAGGCGGCGTCGAAGGCATCAATTTCCTGCTGCGAGGGTATCCAGCCTGAGGCATGTCCGCTGCCGTAGTCGATCGGCAGCGATTCCGTGACGGCGATGACTGTCACCCTCGCCTTTAGGGCCTTGGCCAACGCAATTCCATGCTTGAGGCCGTTTCGCGCGACATCCGATCCGTCCGTGCTCAGGAGAATATGGGCGTACATTCGCGAACTCCCTTCTCGGCGACAATGTCTCTATCTCGCGGCGCGCAGGTCTGGTCTCGATGCGGGCCTATATATTCAGGGGCAGACCAGCACGGGTATCTTCGCGTGCGTCAGCACCTTGCTCGTCACACTGCCGATGAGAAGCGCGGAAACTCCGCTGCGCCCGTGCGACGACATGACGATGAGATCGCATCCCTTATCCGCGGCTGCTGCGATGATGGCTTGATGGGGTTGCCCGCTCTCCACCTGAATCGTTTGGCAGGAGATACCGGCTGTCTTGGCCTCATTTGCCACGCGATCGAGCACGCTCGTGGCCTGCTGCTTGCGGAACTCGACATAAGCGACGACGGCTTCGAGGAACCGGCTCGACACTTCGGAAAATGGTTCCACGACGAAGATGACGGATACGGTGGCTCCAAGAGATTTCGCCAGCGCCATTCCGTGCGCCACCCCGCGCTCCGCGAGTTCGGATCCATCCGTCGGAATGAGAATATGAGTGTACATGCTTTACCTCCCGAATTGTCCGGACGTATCGCCGTCTTGCGGAGGTAAGGTCGGCTCGCCTTTCGGATGTAGTCTTGAGATAGATCAATCTTTATAGATGTCGGCAATTGGCCTGATCGGGCGCTGCCTGGATCTGCGTGCGGGTTTGACTGCCGCGGGTCACGCGCCCCTAATGCGTCTCGTGGAACCGGCTCAGGAACGCTTTCAGCCGCTCGCTGCGGGGCTGGCGGATGGTCTCCTCGGGCGTGCCGATCTCGGCCATGATGCCGTCGTTCATGAAGCCGACGCGGGTGGAGACGTCGGCGGCGAAGGCCATCTCGTGCGTCACCAGCACCATGGTCATGCCTTCGCTCGCAAGGCTGCGGATGACGGAGAGGACTTCGCCGACGAGTTCGGGATCGAGCGCCGAGGTCGGCTCGTCGAACAGCATCACGTCCGGTTTCATCGCGAGCGCACGCGCGATCGCGACGCGCTGCTTCTGGCCGCCGGACAGGCGGCTCGGAAAGGCGTCGGCCTTGTCGGCGAGGCCGACCTTGGCGAGCAGGTCGCGGCCGAGCGCGTTGGCCTCCGCCTGCGCCATGCCCTTCACCTGCACCGGGCCCTCGGTGACATTGGCGAGCACGGACATGTGGGGGAACAGATTGAAATGCTGGAACACCATGCCGACGCTGCGCCGAAGCAGTGCGAGCTGCGCATCGCCGGCGGCGCGCATGCCTTTGCCGAAGGCGAATCTATGCGTGCCGATCGCAAGCTCGCCCTGCTGCGGCATTTCCAGGAGATTCAGACAGCGCAGGAAGGTGGACTTGCCGGAGCCGGAGGCGCCGATCAAGGTGACGACCTCGCCGCGGGCGACCGAGAGCGAGACACCCTTGAGCACCTCATGGTCGCCGAACGCCTTGTGGATGTTGTCAGCGATCAGAGCACTCATCGGTGCGCTCCCATCTTCAGCTCGACCCTGTCAGCGACCAGCGTCAGCGGGAACAGCACGACGAAATAGAGCACGGCGATCGTGGTGTAGACCTCGAGCGGCTTGTAGCTCGACGCCGTGATGACAGTGCCCTGGTAAAGCAGGTCGCCGACCGCGACCACCGACACCAGCGAGGTGTTCTTGAGCTGCATGATGGTCTGGTTGATGAAGGAGGGGATCATCACCTGCGTGGCCTGCGGCAGCACGATGCGGCGAAAGATCTTGCCGCGGCGCATGCCGATGGCGCGGCCGGCCTCCCACTGGCCGGTGTCAACGGCCTCGATGCCGCCGCGGAAGATTTCGGCGTAGAACGAGCCGGCATAGAGCGACAGCGCGATGAAGCAGGCCATCGCCGGCGACATGTCGACGCCGATCAGGACGGGCAGGGCATAGTAGACCCAGATCAGCTGCACCAGCAGCGGCGTGCAGCGGAACACCTCGATATAGAGACGCAGCGGCACCGTGACCCAGCGCGGTGCCGTCGTGCGCAGGATGCCGACGAACAGTCCGATGGCGAGACCCGCGACCACCGTGGTCACCGTGTAATACACGGTGACCAGGAGCCCTTGCCAGATCAGGCCCCAATACGGCTTGAGCGCCGCGAAGTCCCAGACATACATGGCCGATCAGAACTGCACTTCGGCCGGAAGATCGTCGGCGGTGAGGCCGACGGCCTCGAAGCCTTTCAGCATCCATTCGCGGGTCTGGCCCATCGAGCGGTTGTAATCGGCCCAGGCGCTGAGGAAATCCTTGTAGCGGCGGTCGCTCTCGGCGCGGATGCCCATGTTGGTCGGCAGCGTCAGCAGCGGGCGGGGAATGGCGAGATCGCCGAGATTCGGGTTCTTCTTCAGCGTCGAGACCGAAAGCACCGCCAGCGAGACGTTGCAGTCGGCACGTCCGGTCGCAACGGCAAGGATCGCCTCGTCGCGGTTCTTGAAGCCGAGGATCGTCGCCTTCGGGCAGTAGCGGCGCGCGATGGTCTCATGGGTCGAGCCGATGTCGACGGCGATCTTGACCTCGGGCTTGTTGAGCTCGGCCCAGGTCTGCGGCTTGGCGAAGCCCTTCTTGGTGATGACGGTGAAGGAGTGCACCAGGATCGGGGTCGAGAAGTCGATGACGAGCGCGCGTTCCGGCGTCGGGTTCACGGCGAAGGCGAGGTCAACCTTGTCGGCCTGGAGGTCGAGGATCTGGTTGCCCCAGGTCGATTCCAGCGTCTCGAGCTTGGCCCCCAACTTGCCGGCGATGTCCTTGGCCATGTCGATGCAGGCGCCCGACCATTCGTTGGTGGCGAGGTCCTTATGGAAATACGGCTCCTGGCCGACGATGACGGCGACGCGCAGCACGCCATTCTTCTTGATGCGGTCGAGCGTGGAGGCCGGTGCATCGGCCTTGGCCGGGCCGCTTGCAGCGGCGATCGCTGCGCCTGCCAGCGCGACGGTGGTGAGAGCATCCCTGCGATTCATGGTCTCTGTCTCCCTGCAATCTGGGTCGGATCGTGTGTCCGGCCTCTGGACTATTTCTGTATTCAGGATAAAATGCAATACGGTATTTCAAGTTGCTGACCATTTGGGCGGCAAGGCAGAAATGAGCCCAATATCTTGGCAGGATTGCGCAAAATTCCTGATGGGCAGGGGTTGTAAATTGCATTTAAGTCTGAATACAAGACTGAACGCAATACGTAAGTGAACTGAAGGAGAGGCCTGTGCGCGCCCTATTCGTCGATGCGAACGAGACCCTGGCGGCGGTGACCGACAAGCTGCTGGCCTCGCAGAAGCTGCCGGTCAGCATCAACCGCAATCCCTCGATCAAGCCCGACGATCTGCCCGGCCTGCTCGGCGATGCCGAGATCATGATCGTCGACCACACGGCGGTGCCATCAGCGATTGCCGAGAAGTGCGCGAAGCTGAAGCACGTCGTCTTCCTCGGCACCGGCGCGCGCAGCTACATGAATCCGGAAGAGCTCGCTGAGCGCGGCATCTCCGTCCACACCATCAAGGGTTATGGCGATACGGCCGTTGCCGAATGCGCGATCGCGCTGATGTGGGCGTCTGCGCGAAATTTTGGCGAGATGGACCGCGGCATGCGCGAGGGCAACTGGCTGCGCCGTGACGCGATGCAGCTCACCGGCAAGACGCTCGGCCTGATCGGCTTCGGCGGCATCGCGGCGGAAGCCGCGCGTATGGCGGCGGGCTGCGGTATGAAGGTGATTGCCTGGAACAGGACGCCGAAGACCCATCCCGGCGTCGAGTTCGTCTCGCTGGAGAAGCTGCTCGCCGAGAGCCACGTCGTCTCGCTGCATCTCTTGCTCAACGACGAGACCAAGGGCTTCCTGTCGCGCGAGCGCATCGCGCAGATGCGCCCCGGCAGCATTCTGATCAATACAGCGCGCGGCGCTGTGGTCGATGAAGACGCAATGCTGGATGCGCTGCGCTCCGGCCACATCGCCCATGCCGGCCTCGACGTCTTCACCGTCGAGCCGCTTCCCGCCGGTCATCCCGTGACCAAGCTGCCGAACGTGACGCTGTCGGCGCATTCGGCGTTCCGCACGCCCGAGGCGAGCGACAACCTCATTGGTGCTGCGCTCGACCACTGCCGCCGCATCATCGCCACCGGCAAGTAAAGTTAAGGACATCCCATGTCGGACATCACCCGCATCGACCAGAACGCCCGCCGCAGCCGCGCTTCCGTGTTCGGCGATCTCGTTTTCCTGGCAGGTCAGGTGGCGGACACCAAGACCGCCGATATCACCCAGCAAACGAAAGAGGCGCTGGCGAAGGTCGACGACATGCTGGCACGCGCCGGCACCGACAAGTCCCGCCTCCTCAGCGTGCAGGTCTGGCTCAAGACCATGGACGATTTCGACGCCATGAACGCGGTCTATGATGCCTGGGTCGTGCCCGGCAACACGCCGAGCCGCGCCTGCGGCAAGGTCGAACTCGCCGATCCCGCCTTCCGTATCGAGGTGATCGCGATCGCCGCGCGCAGTTGAGGCTCGGCCGTGACTGTCCAGGTGCCCGCATCGACCTTCCGTCCCGCCCAGCGCATCAGCGCGATCGGCGTCTCCGAGATCTTGAAGATCGGCGCGGTCGCGCAGCGGCTCAAGCGCGAGGGGCGGCCGGTGATCGTGCTGGGCGCCGGCGAGCCGGACTTCGATACGCCTGATCATGCCAAGGACGCGGCGATGCGCGCCATCCGCGCCGGCCAGACCAAATACACCATCCTCGACGGCACGGTGGAATTGAAGGCGGCGATCGCCGAGAAATTCCGCCGCGAGAACGATCTCGTCTATGCCGCCGACGAGATCACCGCAGGCGCCGGCGCCAAGCAGGTGATCCACAACGCCTTCATGGCGAGCTTAAGCCCCGGCGACGAGGTGATCCTCGCCGCGCCCTATTGGACCAGCTATGCCGACATGGTGCGGATCGCCGACGGCACACCGGTCGACGTGCTCTGCCGCGAGGAGAACGGCTTTCGCCTCGACGCCGCCGATCTCGAACGCGCGATCACGCCGAAGACGCGCTGGCTGCTCTTGAACTCGCCGTCCAATCCGACGGGCGCCGCTTATTCAGCGTCGCAGCTTCGCCCGATCCTGGATGTGCTGAAGCGCCATCCGCATGTCTGGTTGATGGCGGACGATATCTACGAGCACCTGATTTATGACGGCATGCCGTTCGTGACCGCAGCGGCGCTCGAGCCGAGCCTGAAATCACGCACGCTGACCGTGAATGGTGTTTCCAAGGCCTACGCCATGACCGGCTGGCGCGTTGGCTATGGCGGCGGTCCGCGCGAATTGATCGCAGCGATGGCGGTGGTGCAGAGCCAGAGCACGACCAATCCCTCCTCGGTGAGCCAGGCCGCTGCGATCGCCGCGCTGACCGGCCCGCAGGACGTGCTGATCGAACGCCGTGCCGCGTTCCAGCGCCGCCGCGACATCGTGGTCGATGCGCTTAACGCCATCGACGGCGTCACTTGCCGCCGGCCGGAGGGGGCGTTCTACACCTATGCCAGGCTGCGCCGGCCTGATCGGCCGCCGCACGCCCGATGGCACCCTCATCGACAGCGACGCGGCGTTCTGCCGCTTCCTGCTGGAGAGGCATGACGTGGCTGTGGTGCCGGGCAGCTGTTTCGGCCTTGCACCTTATTTCCGCCTGTCCTACGCCACCTCGGAACAAAACTTGCGCGAGGCCGTGATGCGCATCGCCAAAGCCTGCAGGGAGCTGTCATGACCATTCGCAACACCCGCACCGGGGGCCAGATCCTGATCGATCAGCTCGTCGCCCAAGGCGTCGAGCGCGTCACCTGCGTGCCGGGCGAGAGCTACCTCGCGGCGCTCGATGCGCTGCATGACAGCCCGATCGACGTCGTGATCTGCCGTGCCGAAGGCGGGGCTGCGATGATGGCGGAAGCCTATGGCAAGCTCACCGGCCGTCCCGGAATCTGCTTCGTCACCCGCGGCCCCGGCGCCACCAATGCCAGCCACGGCGTCCACATCGCGATGCAGGATTCGACGCCGATGATCCTGTTCGTCGGACAGGTCGACACCGGCATGCGCGAGCGCGAGGCGTTCCAGGAGCTCGACTACAAGGCGGTGTTCGGCACCATGGCCAAGTGGGCCGTCGAGATCGATCGCCCCGACCGCATTCCGGAGCTGGTCGCGCGCGCCTTCCGCGTCGCGATGCAGGGCCGCCCGGGTCCCGTGGTGATCGCGCTGCCGGAGAACATGCTGACCGAGACCGCGGCCGTTGCCGACGCCATGCGCATCGAGCCGGCGGTGAGTTGGCCCGCGCCCGCTGACATCGAGCAGGTCAGTGCGATGCTGGCGAGTGCCAAGGCGCCGCTCGTCATCCTCGGCGGCTCGCGCTGGACGGATGAGGCGACCAAGAGCATCGCGCGCTTTGCCGAGCGGTTCGACCTGCCGGTCGCGACCTCGTTCCGCCGTGCCTCGCTGATCGACGCCGATCATTCGCATTATGCCGGCGATCTCGGCATCGGGCCGAGCCCAGGCCTGAAGGCGCGCATCGACAACGCCGACGTCATTCTCCTTATCGGCGGCCGCATGTCGGAGATGCCGTCCTCGTCCTACACTCTGTTCGATATCCCGACGCCGAAGCAGAAGCTGATCCACGTGCATCCGGGCTCGGAAGAGCTCGGTCGCGTCTACCAGCCTGAGCTCGCGATCCAGGCGGCGCCTGCCGCGTTCGCGGCCGCCGTCGAGACGCTGAAGCCCGCTGGCGCCGTTGCCTGGAAGGGCGAGGCCGCCAAAGCGCATGCCGATTACCTCGCCTGGACCGACAAGGCGCGTGAGCTGCCGGGCACATTTCAGTACGGACAGGTCATGACCTGGCTGCGCGACCGCCTGCCGAAGGACGCGATCGTCTGCAACGGCGCCGGCAATTACGCCGGCTGGATCCACCGTCATCACCGCTTCCACAGCTTTGCCGCCCAGCTCGCGCCGACCTCGGGCTCGATGGGCTATGGCGTGCCGGCGGCGGTGCTCGCAAAACGACAATTTCCGGATCGCGTCGTCGTCGCCTTTGCCGGTGATGGCTGCTTCCTGATGAACGGCCAGGAATTCGCGACCGCCGTGCAGTACGATGCGCCGCTCGTGGTCATCGTCGTCGACAATTCGCAATACGGTACCATCCGCATGCACCAGGAGCGTGACTATCCCGGTCGGGTGGTCGGAACCCAGCTCAAGAACCCTGACTTCGCGATGTACGCCAAGGCGTTCGGCGGCCATGGCGAGCGCGTCGAGCGGACCGAAGAGTTCGCGCCGGCGTTCGAGCGCGCGCTGGCTTCGGGCAAGCCCTCGATCCTCCATTGCATCATCGATCCCAGGGCGATCTCGGTCGGCAAGGACTTTACGCCCGCAGTGAAGGCCTAAGCGATGTCGGAAAGCCGCCACGTCGCCATCATCGGAGCCGGCGCGATCGGCGTGATCAGCGCCATCGAGGCGCTACGCGAGGGTCATCGCGTCACGCTGATCGACGCGGGCGAGCCCGGTGGCGAACAGGCGGCGAGCTATGGCAATGCCGGCTGGCTCTCCTCGCATTCGGTGATTCCGCCGGCCGAGCCGGGCCTCTGGAAGAAGGTGCCGGGTTATCTGATGGACCCGCTCGGCCCGCTGGCGATCCGCTGGTCTTACTTGCCCAAGGCGCTGCCCTGGCTGATCAAGTATTTGCTGTCGGGCTGGACCGAGGCACGGGTCGAGAAGACGGCGTTTGCGCTGCGCGATCTGCTGAAGGACGCGCCGCTGCTGCACAAGAAGCTCGCGGAAGAAGCGGGCGTGCCTGAGTTGGTCGAGCGCAACGGCGTGATGCACGTATTCCCGTCGCGCGGCAATTTCGACAGCAATCTCGGCTGGCGTCTGCGCAAGAAGGTCGGCGTCGAATGGCTGGAGCTCAACGCCGACGAGATGCGTCAGCGCGAGCCGGATCTGCATCCGCGCTACACGTTTGGCGTGGTGGTGGAGGAAGCCGGCCGCTGCCGCGATCCCGGCGCTTACGTTGCGGCGCTGGCCCAGCATGCACTCGCGAGCGGTGCCAAGCTTGTTCATGCCAGGGCGACCGGTCTGAAGCTTTCAGGCAACAAGCTCGTTGCCGTTCTCACCGAAACCGGTGAGATTGCTTGCGATGCCGCGGTGGTCTCCGCCGGCGCGCGGTCAAAGCAGCTCACCGCATCGATCGGCGATCCCTTGCCGCTCGAGACCGAGCGTGGTTATCACGTCATGATCGAGAACCCGGAATCGGGTCCGCGCAGCTCGATGATGGCGTCCGACGCCAGCATGGTGGTGAACTGGACCGATAAGGGCCTGCGCGCCGCCGGCACGGTCGAGATCGCCGGCCTTGAGGCCGCGCCGAACTGGAAGCGCGCCGAGATCCTGCGCAACAACCTCTTCAGCATGTTCCCGAAGCTGCCGAAGGACATTCCGCCCTCGCGCATCAAGACCTGGTTCGGTCATCGGCCGAGCATGCCCGATGGCCTGCCCTGCATCGGCCATGCGCGCGCCTCGCGCGACATCGTCTACGCCTTCGGCCATGGCCATGTCGGCCTGGTCGGATCGGCCCGCACCGGCCGTCTCGTCGCGCAGCTCCTGAGCGGCAAGCAGCCGGAGATTCCGCTCGCGCCGTTCGCGCCCACTCGCTTCCTCTGAGAACGCACCATGACCTATCCAGCCAACTCGTCCTCTCGCATCGCCCGCGGCGGCAAGGCCATCTATGGCGCGCCGCTCGGCATCTTGATGCTGGAAGCGCGCTTTCCCCGCATTCCCGGCGACATGGGCAACGGCACGACCTGGCCGTTCCCCGTGCTCTATCGCGTGGTGAGCGGCGCGTCGCCGGAGAAGGTGGTGCTCAAGGGCGCCGCCGGCCTGCTGCCGGACTTCATCGATGCGGCGAAGGACCTGGTCCGGTTGGGCGCGGAAGCCATCAGCACCAATTGCGGCTTCCTCTCGCTGTTTCAGAAGGAGATCGCAGCCGCCGTCGGCGTTCCCGTTGCGACCTCGTCGCTGATGCAGGTGCCGTGGGTGCAGGCGACCTTGCCGCCGGGCAAGCGTGTCGGCCTCGTCACGGTGTCAGGCTCGACCTTGACGCCGGCCCATCTCGAAGGCGCCGGCGTGCCGCTCGATACGCCACTGGTCGGCACCGAACACGGCAAGGAATTCTTTCGCGTCCTGATCAAGGCCGAGAAGGACGACATGGATGTGGCCCAGGCCGAGCGTGACGTGGTCGAGGCGGGCAAGGAGCTGGTGGCGAAAAATCCGGATGTCGGCGCCATCGTGCTCGAATGCACCAACATGCCGCCTTATGCGGCAGCTTTGCAGGCCGAAGTTGGACTTCCGGTCTACGACATCTATTCCATGATCACCTGGTTTCATGCTGGACTGCGCCCACGCGCGTTTGCCTGAGTCCGGCTGTCGCAAAGCTCTGCACAAGATGTGCTAGGCAGCTGTTTGGATTGCAATCGTCCATGCAGCCCCGGTATATTGGGCTGTGTTCGGGCATGAATGCAGCTGATGAAGAGCAACGTGGAACTGGCTTCCGATAGTATCGTCGATCGCGTCTATGAACAGCTCAAGGCGATGGCCGTGAGTTATGAGTTCAAGCCGGGCGAACGGCTCAACGAGGGCGAACTGGCAAAGCGCCTCGGCGTCAGCCGCACGCCGCTGCGCGAAGCGCTCAACCGTCTCAACACCGAAGGCTTCCTGCGCTTCACGCCGGGCAAGGGCTTCTTCTGCCGCGAGCTCGACGCGCACGAGATCTTCGATCTTTACGAGCTGCGCAAGTCGATCGAGGTTGCCTCGATCCGCCTCGCCATCAAGCGCGCCAGGGACGAGGACATCGACGCGCTCCTGAAATTCCTCGAAGCCACCGGTCCCGATCCCGGCGAGCGTTCGTCGGTGGAGCTGGTCGAACTCGACGAGACCTTTCACGAGCGGCTGATGGGGATGTCGAACAACGCCGAGATGCTGCGCGTGCTGCGCAACGTCAACGCCCGAATCCGCTTCGTGCGCTGGATCGACATGGACCGCATCAACCGCTCCAACACCCAGGCCGAGCACCGCGCGGTCGTCGAAGGATTGAAGGCGCGCGACGAGGAGGCCTGCGTCTCGGTGCTGGAGAAGCACATCGACCGCCGCCTCGACCGCATCACCTCCGCGATCAAGGAAGGCTACGCGCAGATCTACATGCCGGCTGCGGCGAGGTCCGCGGCGAATTGAGTAGCCAGCCCCGGTGACGGTGTCCTTCCCTTCTCCCCTTGTGGGAGAAGGTGGCATAGGCGGCCTTCGGCCGCCGCTCTTGAGAACGCCGAAGCAAAGCTTCGGCTATGGCGCCGGATGAGGGGTATCTTTCGGCGAATGCAAGTGCACATGAGTGTGTAGAGACAGACCCCTCACCCCAGTGAGTTTGCGTCAACCCGCGGTGCTACCCTCTCCCACGAGGGGAGAGGGCGCAGCCATGCGCATCGCGCGATTCCGTAGCTATATAATTCCTCGATATCTGCTCGTGCCAGACGGTCAGAGCCGTCGCACGGAATAATCGCTAGCGTGTCGCTCGAAATTCATGGAGACACGCGGTGCACAGCCCCCAGCCCAATCCCGAAGCGCGCAGCAGCGATGACTGGCCGTCCGAGCTCTATCGCATCCTCAAGGCCGCCGACGTCAGGCAGATGTCGTACGTCCCGGATGCCGGCCACGGCCAGCTGATCCGCATGTTCTCGGCCGACCGCGATGTCACCACCAACGTGCTGACGACGGAAGAGGAGGGCATCGCCATCGCCGCAGGCGCCTGGCTCGGCGGGCAGCGCAGCGTGCTGCTGATGCAGTCGAGCGGCGTCGGCAATTGCATCAACATGCTGTCGCTGTCGGCGATCGGGCGATTTCCGCTGCTGATGCTGGTGACGATGCGCGGCGAATGGGCGGAGTTCAATCCGTGGCAGGTGCCGATGAGCCGGGCGACGCAGCCGTCGCTGGAAGCGATCGGCCTGAAAGTGATGCGCGCGGAGACGCCGGAAGATCTGGTCGAGACCGTCGAAGCGGCGGCATCGCTCGCCTACGAGTCCGATCAGCAGATCGCGGTTCTGATCGGGCAACGCCTGATCGGCAAGAAGAAGTGGTGATGCCAATGCAAGCTCAACTCGATCGTCGCGCCGCTGTCGCCGCGCTCCTGAAGGACCGCAAGGACACGCTGGTCGTCTCCGGGCTCGGCTCGCCCACCTACGACCTGCATTCCGTGGGGGATCACGACGGCAATTTCTATCTCTGGGGCGCGATGGGCGGCGCCGCGCTGATCGGTCTTGGGCTCGCGCAGGCGCAGCCGGGCAAGCGCGTCCTCGCCTTGACGGGCGATGGCGAGCAGTTGATGGGGCTCGGCGGCATCGCCACCATCGGCGTCGCGCGCCCGCGCAATCTCGACATCGTCGTGATCGACAACCAGCATTTTGGCGAGACCGGGATGCAGGCGAGCCACACCGGGCGCGGCGTCGATCTCACGGCGATTGCCGCCGCCTGCGGCTTTGCCGCGACCGGAACCGTGCGGACGCTCGAGGAGGTGCAGCGCCTCGCCGCAGAGATCGCCGGGCCGTCCGATGGACCGCGGCTTTTTGTCATCAAGGTTCTGGCTGAAAATCCGCCGCGTTCGCTGCCCTCGCGCGATGCCGTCTTTATCAAGAACCGGTTCCGTGCTCATCTCGGTTTCGCGGCGGCTTGAACCGGGGTCCTCTCCGGGATAGCTCGCTGCCCAAGCAGCTATCCTGGAGTGAGACCCATGAAACTATCCGGCAAGGTCGCCGTCATCACCGGCGCGGCGCGCGGCATCGGCAAGGCGTGCGCAAAGCGATTCCTCGACGATGGCGTCAAGGTCGTCATCTCGGACGTCGATACGGATGAGCTCGAGAAGACGGTCAACGAGCTGGGCAAGCCCAAGGAATTGTATGCCGTGCCATGTCACGTCGCGCGGCGTGCGGATGTCGATCGCGCGGTGGCGACCGCGGTCAGGGAATTCGGCCGGCTCGACATCATGGTCAACAATGCCGGCGTCGCCCGCAACCGCGACATCCTGGAGATTTCCGAAGAGGAATTCGACGAAATCATCGGCATCAACCTGAAGGGCGCGTTCTTCGGCGTGCAGGCCGCAGCCAAGCAGATGATCGCGCAGGGCGGCGGCGGGGTCATCATCAACATGTCCTCGGTGAACGCGCTGCTGGCGATCCCGACGCTTGCGACCTACGCCATCTCCAAGGGCGGAATGAAGCAGCTCACCTCGGTCGCCGCCGTCGCGCTGGCCCCGCACAACATCCGCGTCGTGGCGGTCGGGCCGGGCACGATTTTGACCGACATGGTGGCATCGTCCATCTACACCTCGGAGGACGCCCGCAAGACCGTGATGTCACGCACGCCGGCTGGCCGTGGCGGTGAGCCGAGCGAAGTCGCCTCCGTCGTGGCGTTCCTTGCGAGCGATGACGCGTCTTATATCACCGGGCAGACGATCTATCCCGATGGCGGGCGGTTGATCCTGAACTACACGGTGCCGGTGAAGGAGAAGTAGGGGGCGGAAGGTAGCCCCCACACTCGCTGTCATCGCCCGGCTTGACCGGGCGATCCAGTACGCCGAGACGGATGTGATAGAGCCGATAGGCCGCGGCGTACTGGATGCTCCGCTTGCCGCCTACGCTAAAGCTTCGGCGCCCCTAGACCGCATCCCCGGCGAAGCCTTGGCGTAGCCGGGTCGCGGGGCATGACGGCGGTTGTTGTGTCGGGCTGCGAGGCTCTCACTCCGCCGCGATCGTCATCCCATAACCCAGCCGCTTCGAGATGCCGCCGGCGCAGTCGCGCAGGGCATGGGCGATCGGGCTGTCCCAGCGCGCATCAAAAGTGCCTTCCGGTCCCATCGCGGTGATCACCAGCGCGACATGGCCGGAATGGTCGAACACCGGTGCCGAGAATGCGTTGACGCCGGGCAGGGGATCGCCGAGCGCGCGGGCGAGGCCGTGCTTGCGGACCTCCGTGAGCATCTCGGCGACCTTCGCGCCTTTCACCGCGCGCTTCGGATTGTAGCCGACGCCATGACGGTCGAGGCCGCTCTCGAGCGCGGCGTTGATGGTCTTCTCCGGCAGGAAGGCGGCAAAGGCGCGGCCGGTGGCGGTCTCCAGCAGCGCCATCACCGAGCCGGCGCGCATCACGATGTGCATGGGTTGGCCGGGCTCCTCCAGCTGCACCACAGTCGGGCCATGCGTGCCCCAGACTGCCAGCGAGACCGCGTGCCCGATCTGGCTTGCGAGCGCCGCGATTTTGGGCTGCGCGATCCGCACGCCGGAGAGCCGGCGCAGGCTGATCAGGCCGAGCTCCAGCGCCAGCGCGCCGATCTCGTAGCGGCCGGTGGTCTCGTCCTGCTCGATCAGCCCGATGCGGGAGAAGCTGGCGAGATAGGGATGCGCCTTGGCCGGCGTCATGCCGGCCTCGCGCGCGAGATCGCGCAGCATCATCGGTTCGCCGCATCTCGCGAGCGCGCGAAGCAATTCGCCGCCGACCTCAATCGACTGGATGCCGCGGCTTTCTCTCTTCATGCGTCTCCTGGCGCGTGGCTTACGCCGCGTTGCGCTTCGCGGCGCTGTCGGCGAGATGACGGCCGGCAATGTAGCCGAAGGTAAGCGCCGGCCCAAGCGTGATGCCGGCGCCCGGATAATTGCCGCCCATGATGCTCGCCATGTCGTTGCCGGCGGCATAGAGCCCGGGAATCACCCGGCCTTCGGCGTCGAGCGCCCGCGCGTTCTCGTCGGTGACGATGCCGGCATAGGTGCCGAGATCGCCGATCACCATCTTGATGGCGTAGAACGGGCCGTTCTTGATCGGCGCGATGCAGGGATTTGGGCCGTGCATGGCGTCGCCCTGGTAGCGGTTATAGGCCTTCGAGCCCTTGCCGAAGGCGGCATCGTGCCCCAGCGGCGCGGTGGCATTGAACTGCCCGACGGTCGTGGCGAACGCCTCGGCGTCGATGCCGGCCTTCGCCGCCAGCGCCTCCAGCGTGTCGCCGCGCATGAGATAGCCGGTATCGAGGTGATGACCGAGCGGCATCGGGAACGGCGGCACGCAACCGAGACCGTATTTGCGCAGCGTCGGGTGATCGCAGACGAGATACGCGGCGATCTCGTCGCCGGGCTTCGCCGCCTTGATCATGGCCTGGACGAAGTCGTGATAGGAATTGCCCTCATTGGCAAAGCGCTTGCCGTCCCGCATCACCGCGATCACGCCGGGCTTGGCGCGGTCGATGAAATGCGGCATCACGCCGCTCGAACCATCCTTGCGTTTGGTCACCGACACCGGCACCCAGGCCGCCGCGTTCGGCAGGCGATCCTCGACGTGTCCGCCGGCGCTTTCCGCAAGGCGCAGGCCGTCGCCGGTGTTGCCGGCCGGTCCGGGCGAATAATGCTCATGGCCCGTCGGTGCGTGTGGAAACATTTTCTTGCGGCGTTCCACGTCATGCGGGAAGCCGCCACAGGCGAGCACGACGCCCTGCCGCGCGCGGACGCGCACTTCGCGTCCTTCGCGGGTGACGATGGCGCCGGTCACCGCGCCGTTCTCGACCGTCAGCTCGCGCACCGGCGAGGACAGCCACATCGGTATCTTCAGGTCCTGCGCGGATTTTGCGAGGCGCCCGGCGAGCGCATTGCCATTGGTCAACGTCATGCCACGGCCGTAGCGCAGCACGTCCATCAAATGGCGCGACAGGCGCTTTGCGACATAGGCCGCCGAGGTCAGCGACTTGGTCGCGCGCATGAAATGGATGATCTCCTTGCCGGAGCCGAGCATCATGCCGAACACGGTCAGCTCGGGCAGCGGCATGCCCAGCGTCTTGATCTGGTCGCCGAGCTCGCGGCCGTCGAACGGGCGCGTCACCATGGAGCGGCCGCCCTGCGCGCCACCAGGCGCTTCGGCGTGATAGTCGGGAAATACCAGCGGCATGTCGAAGCGCAGCGCGGTCTTGCTGGTGAAGAAGTCGACCGCTTCGGGGCCGGCGCTGAGGAACGCATCGACCCGCGCGGCATCAAAATTGTTGCCGGCTTCGTGCCGCAGGTAGGTGCGGGCCTGCTCCGGCGCCTCCTCGATGCCGTAGGCCTTCGCCAGCGAGGTGCCGGGGATCCAGAGCCAGCCGCCGGAGCGGGCGGTGGTGCCGCCGAAGCGCGGCTCCTTCTCGACGATCAGCACGTCGAGGCCGCGATATCCAGCGGTGATCGCGGCCGACATGCCGGAGGCACCCGATCCGGCCACGAGCACATCGCACTCGTAAGTCTCAATTGCGTTGCGCTCGTTGCCGGTCATGCGGGCCTCATTTCTTCAGCAGCGGACATTTGGATTCGGAGACCGGGCGGAAGGCGTCCTCGCCCTTCACGGTCTTGACGATCTCCAGATAGTCCCACGGCTCCTTGGACTGCTCGGGCGATTTCACCTTGGCGAGATACATGTCGCGGATGACGCGGCCGTCCTCGCGCAATTTGCCGCCATGCACGAAGGTATCCTCGATCGGCAGCTCGCGCATCTTGGCCATCACCTTGGCGGGGTCGTCGGTGCCGGCGGCCTTGATGCCTTTCAGATAATGCAGCACCGAACCGTAGACGCCGGTCTGGATCATGGTCGGCATCACCTTGGTGCGCTCGTAGAATTTCCTGGACCAGGCGCGCGTCGCCTCGTCCATGGCCCAATACGACGCCGTCATCATGTAGGTGCCCTGCGCGGCCTTGAGGCCGACCGCATGCACGTCGGTGTCGAACATCAGGAGGCCGACGAGCTTCTGGCCGCCCTGGACCAGGCCGAACTCGCCGGACTGCTTGATCGCGTTGTCGGTGTCCTGGCCCGCATTGGCGAAGGCGACCACGTCGGATTTCGAGCTCTGCGCCTGCAGCGCGAAGGAGGAGAAGTCGGCGGTGTTGGTCGGATGCTTGACGCCGCCGAGCACCGTGCCGCCCATCTCGTTGATGAAGCGCGTCGCGTCCTTCTCGAGCTGCTGGCCGAAAGCGTAGTCCGCGGTGATGAAGTACCAGGATTTTCCGCCCTCCTTGATCACGGCGGAGGCCGTCACCTTGGACAGCGCGTAGGTATCGTAGGTGAAATGCACGGTGTTCGGGCTGCACAGCTCGTCGGTCAGTGAGCTCGCCCCGGGGCCGGAGAGCAGCGCGATCTTGTTGCGCTCGCGCACCATGTTGTGCACGGCGATCGCGATGCCGGAGTTGGGGATGTCGACGACGGCGTCGACCTTGCCGTTGTCGAACCAGCCGCGCACGATCTGCACGCCGACATCGGTCTTCATCTGGTGGTCGGCGCTGATGATCTCGATCGGCTTGCCGAGCACGGTCGGCCCGAACTCCTCGACCGCCATCCTGGCCGCCTCGACCGAGCCCGGCCCGCTGTTGTCACGGCCCCAGCTCGACAGATCCGTCAGCACGCCGATCCGCACCGCGTCGTCGGAGACTTGCGCGCTCGCCGCCGTGGTCATGGCAGCCGAAGTCATGGCCGCGAGCAAGGTGCAGGCCAAAAGCCCTCTCATCGTCGATCCCTCTCTTAATGGCCGCTTGGCGCGGCTGGTTATTCTGGGAGCAAATTAGATATTGGCGAATGAGTTTGTCAATGGCGAATAATACGAGCGGGGCTGGGTTCCTCTCTCGCAAAAGGCGCAACCGCCGCCACAACCATCATTGCGAGCGGCTTGTGCGCCATGGCTCGAAGAGCGGCGACGGAAGCGAAGCAATCCAGAGTCTATCCGCTGAGACAGTCTGGATTGCTTCGTCTCAAGGGCTCCTTGCAATGACGGGTACCGCAGGAGCGGCACCCGTCACTCTCGTGTCCCGGACGCGCTGCAGCGCTCTTGCGCTGCTGCGCAGAGCCGGGACCCATGCCGCCCGAATTGCCCATGGCAGCGTGGGCCCCGGCTCTGCAGCGCATCACTTCGTGCTGCGCAGCGTCCGGGGCACGAGAGCGATCAAATGCGCGGGCAGGTTGCAACCCTCTGCACGATTAGCCATGATGCCCCCAGGAATCTTGGGGCAGGGCATGACGGCAGCAACGGGGGTCTCCGCGGCCGCGGAGAAATCGACGACGGCGCATGTGGTGTGGGCAAGCGCGCTCGGCACCGCGATCGAGTGGTACGATTTCCTGATCTACGGCACGGCAGCTGCGCTGGTCTTCAACAAGCTGTTCTTTCCGAGCTTCGATCCCTTCGTCGGAACGCTCGTGGCATTCTCGACCTATGCGGTCGGCTTCGTGGCGCGTCCGATCGGCGGCGCCATCATCGGGCATTACGGCGACCGGCTCGGCCGCAAGACCATGCTGGTCGCGACCATGATCGCGATGGGGCTCGGCACCTTCCTGATCGGCTGCCTGCCGACTTACAGCCAGATCGGCGTCTGGGCGCCGATCCTGCTCATCATCCTGCGCTTCGTCCAGGGCATCGGGCTCGGGGGCGAATGGAGCGGCGCGGTCGTGATGGTGATCGAGCACGCCGGCAATCGCCGCGGCTTCTACGGCAGCCTGGTACAGATCGGCTTTCCCGTCGGCGTCGCCGCCTCGACCGGCATCTTCGGCCTGATGACGCAACTGCCCGAGGCGGAGTTCTTGAGCTGGGGCTGGCGCGTGCCGTTCCTGATCAGCATCCTGCTCGTCGGCGTCGGCTTCATCGTACGGCTCAAGCTCGCGGAGACACCGCACTTCAAGGAAGTCGTCGAGCGCAAGGAAGTGCTGGCGCAGCCGGTGCTGGAGGTGTTGCGCCGCGACTGGCGCAGTTTTCTGCTCGCGATCGGCATCACGGTGTCGGAGGTCGGGCTCGCTTATCTCCTCACCGTCTTCACCGTGGTCTATGCGACGACGAAACTCGGCTTGCCTCGCCAGGTGATCCTGAACGCGGTGGTCTATGCCGCGCTCGTCGAGTTCGCGACGCTGCCGCTCGCCGGCTGGCTCTCCGACATCTTCGGCCGCAGGGCGCTGTATCTCGCCGGCGGGGTGTTCTCGGTGGCGCTGGCGTTTCCGCTGTTCTGGTTCCTCGACACCAGGGAGCCGGCGTTGATCACGTTCGCGCTCGTCGTCACGATGACGCTGACGCACGCCCTGCTGTTCGGGCCGAAGGCGGCGTTCATGCCGGAACTATTCCGCACCCAGGTGCGCTACAGCGGTGCATCGCTCGGCGCCAACGTCGCGGCCGCAATCAGCGGCGGCTTCTCGCCGCTGATTGCGACCGCACTGCTGGCATGGGCCGGCTCGTACTGGGCGGTGTCGGTCTACATCATCGCGCTGTCGGTCATCACGATCATCGCGACGCTGATGGCGCCGGAGACGGCGCGCGACGCGCTGAAGTCTTAAGCGCTGTCACCGGCAGGCGGGGTTTGCTGCGTCCGGAAACGCCAGGAAGGTGACGGTCGCCGGCACCAGCCGGATCGCTCCCGCAGGTGTTGCGCGCGGCTCAAGTCGGGGCAGTTCGTCATCGGCACTCAGCGCGAGCGTCCTGCCGTTCAGCTGAACTGTCGCGTCTTGCAGCCGCGTCGCATGTATCGTGTAACGCTCGGCGGGGTGCGACAGCGTCAGGGTCGATGATGCGTGCCGCGACGCGTTGATTGCGAGCACGGACACGGCGCCTCGCATGCCCGGATGGCAATGCGCGTAGAGATGGAGATCCGGCGCGGCGACCGGGGTCGCATCGAGCACGATCGTCCCCATCAGCCGATGCCAGAGCAGCGCAGCCCAGTAGTTCGGCCGCGGACGGAACGTTCCCTCGTCGAGCAGGCCGTAGTCGCTGGCGGCCAGCGTGTTGTGCATCACCACCTGGACGCCGGCCCTCGCCAGGCGTCCGTGCTGGTCGAGATAGCGGAATGTATCGAGAAACGTCTTGTCCGATGGATTGCCGCCGCAGGCGGCGTTTGCCGTCTCCGTCAGCCAGATCGGCTTGCTCGGCTCGAATGCGTCGCGCAGGGCGCGGTAGGTCGCGAACGTCGCGTCGGTGCGTGCCAGCCAGTCCGCGGAGAGCGCCTGCGCCGGATCGTCGCGGCCGCCGCAGCGCGGCGAGAGCGTGTTGTAGTGATGATAGGAGAAGCGATCGATGTCGGGGGCGGATGCGGCGAGCAGATCGCGCGTGGTGATGCCCGACCCGGATGGCGACGGCGCGTCGCCGGTTGAACCCGGACCGACGATCAGCGTCTCGGGCGCCGCGCGTTGCATCCATTCGCGAAAGATACTGAAGTCCCGGCCATAAGCGGCCGCATCATATCCCGGCGGCGCGCCGTTCGTCGCCGCAAGCGTTGGCTCGTTCATGAATTCCACCGCCGCGATGTGGCCACCCAGCGAGCGCGTCGTGTCGATCAGGCGTTGCGCCTGATCGGTCTTCCATGCGCCATCCGCATCGCGGCTGCCCGGACTGATCGCGAAGGAGGTGACGATCTCCGCATCGACTGCGCGCGCGAAGTCGATCACGCCACGCCACTGTTGACGGCCGAGCACAGAGTCGAATCCCGGTGGGGGCTTGGCCGGTGCGTGGTCCGTGTCGGCAACGAACGTCGCATTGGCCCAGGTGCCGCTCACGCGCAGATAGGCCGGCGCCAAAGCGGCGGCGAGCTTGCGCAACCGCGCATTGGCAAGATCGATTGGCGGCCTCTCGCCGTAACGATCCCGTTCATCGAGCGCGCGCATTGTTCGCGGATAAGGCTTCCAGAATCGGCCGCCGGTCACCTCCACCATCTCGATATTGTAGGATTGAAAGCGCGCATCGATCGTGCCGATCGCTTTCAGCTCGGCGGGTGCGATGGCGGCGCCGCCGGCGTGCGCCGCGTCTAACGTTGTGGCAGCGAGCAGGCTCATCAGCAGCATCTGCGGCCGAAGCAGCCCGAAGGCCGACGTGATCCGCGACACGGTCATCTCGTCCGCGGCGCAGCGGCGATGGATTTCCCTCCCGGCCGGCCCTTGCGCACCGAATTCCAGAAATTCTCGGCCGCCCGGGTCATACGGGCCCGCGTGCGGAACAGCGAGACGCTGATCGGAATGTCCCAATCCGCGCCGCCGGCGCGCAACAGGCGGCCGCCGTCGAGATCGGCGCGGACGAGGCTCATCGGAGCCCACGTCACGCCGCGCCCTTCGCGCGCCATGTCGACCAGCAGCATGACCGGCGCGGCGAAGCCGGGCGCCAGCCACGCGGTCGGATCCTTCGCGGCAAGGAACGAGGTGACGAGCCGCCCCACGCCCGAGCCGGGGTGATAGGCGAGATAGGGCAGCGGCGCGCCCGATGCGCCGGGCAGGGCGTAACGAGGCTGTGCCTTTTTGCTGCTGCGTCCACCGCGGCCCGGTTTTGCGGCCGGCGCGCTGATCGGGATCAGCACGTCGTTCGCGAGATCGACGCGCTGGAAGCGGTCCATGTCGAGCCGGCTTACCAGCGTCGGATGGTAGTGCGCCAGCATGAAATGCGCCTGCGCGTCCAGAAGGAGCTTCTCGCAGCCGGCGAAATTCGAAGCGACGAGCTGCACGGCGGAGTCGGCCCGCGCGCTGTCGGAGTTGCGGATCCATTCCGGAAAGAAGGTCTGCGACAGTGAATGCGTGGCCGCGAAGGTGATGGTCTCGGCCTTCAGCCGTGCGACCTCGAGCGCTTCCTCGCGTCCGACCAGGACCCGCCGCAGCACGTCCTCCGCGACGGGACGGAAACTCTCGCCGGCCGGCGTCAGTGTGATCGTGTGGGTCGAACGTTCGAACAGCGGCGTGCCCAGCCACTCCTCGAGCGACCTGATGCGGCGGCTGAGCGCCGGCTGGGTCACATGCCGGCGCTGGGCGGCGCGCGAGAACCCGCCTTCCTCGGCGATGGCAAGGAAATCCTCCAGCCAGACCAGGTCCATGATGCGGTTTCGTCCTCAAATCATACCGATACGGCATTAGCGCCTCGGGCGCTGCTGGTCCAATGTAAACGTCATCACAAAACCAGAACAAGGCGCCACGCCGCATGGCGCGACGATGCGTCGGAGGAAATCAATTGCAGATCGCCGCAACTCAATTGTCTGAGCCCCTGTCGAAGTCAGTCTCCGAAAGCCGCCGCAAGCCGTTCTGGCGTGAGCAATATTTTCTGGTGGTTGCCGGTGCCGCGCTCGGTGCGCTCCTTGGTGCTTTGTTTCCGGCCTTTGCGGTGGAGCTCAAGCCGCTCGGCGATGCCTTCATCTCGCTGATCAAGATGACGATCGCGCCGCTGATCTTCCTGGTCGTGGTCACCGGCATCGCGCAGGTCGGCGATATGAAGGCGGTCGGCCGCATCGGCCTCAAGGCCTTTGCTTATTTCGAGGCCGTGACGACGATCTGCCTGTTGATCAGCTTCGTGGTGGTGCGCTGGGTGCAGCCCGGTGCGGGCGTGGCCCATGCGACAGCGCAGCAAGCCGAGACGGTCGCGCGTTATCAGCAGGCCCATGTCGGCTCGCTGTCGGCCTACATCCAGCACATGATCCCAGAAAGCTTCGTCGGCGCGTTTGCGGCCGGCGACGTGCTCCAGGTGCTCGTGCTTGCGCTGCTCTGCGGCATCGGTCTGCTGCTGCTCGGCGACGAGGCCGCGCCGCTGCGGACCGGCCTGGAGCGGATCACCGAGCTCGTGTTCAGCGTCGTCCATGTCGTCGTCGCGCTGGCGCCGATCGGGGCGTTCGGCGCGATGGCCTTTACGGTGGCGAAGTTCGGCGCCGCCACGCTCTATGCGCTGGCGCTGCTGGTCGGCACCGCCTGGGCAATGATGGCGTTCTTCATCTTCGTCATTCTCAACGTGATCTGCCGTCTCGCCGGCATCCGCCTGATGGATCTGTTGCGCCTCTTGCGCAACGAGCTGCTCGTCGTGCTCGGCACCTCGTCGTCGGAAACCGCCATTCCCGGCATGATGGAGAAGCTGCCGAAGGCGGGCGTCGGGCGTGCCGTCGCCGGCCTTGTCATTCCCTCCGGCTATTCCTTCAATCTCGATGGCGTCGCACTGACGCTGCCGCTCTCCACCATCTTCGTCGCCCAGGTATACGGCATCGAGCTGACCGTTGCGCAGGAGCTCAGCCTGTTCGTGGTGATGCTGTTCACCAGCAAGGGCGCAGCCGGCGTCACCGGCGGCGCGTTCGCAGCGCTCGCAGCGACCGTCGTCGCGGCGGGGCTTCCGGCGGAGGGCCTGGCGCTGCTGCTCGGCATCGACCGCTTCATGTCGCTGGCGCGCGCCATCACCAACACCATCGGCAATGCCGTCGCCGCGATCGTGGTCGCGAAATGGGACGGGGAATTCAACCGCGAGGACTGGGCCCAGTCCGCCGCTCAAATCCAGGCAGTGAAGTAAGGATCCAAGGTTTCGATATGACTACCAGCACCAATGAACGGCCCGTCATCGCGCTGACATCAGGCGATTGCACGGGCATCGGCCCCGAACAGATCGCGCGCATCCTCTCTGATAACAGGCTCGCGGATGCCGCGCGCCTCGTCGTGGTTGGCGATGCCCGCGTGCTCGAAATGGGTATGGAACATGCCGGCGTGAAGCTGAAGGTCGAGCGGATTACCTCGCCGAAGGCTGCCAACTGGGGCAGCAGCGCGGTGCAACTGGTCGATCTCGGGAATACCGACCCCACGAAATTCCCTATCGGCAAGGCCAGCGCCGAATCCGGCCGACTGACCGGCGAGACGCTGTCGCGCGCGATCGACTTCTCCAAAGCGGGTGAGGTTGACGCCATCACCTTCGCGCCGCTCAACAAGCGCGCGATGTTCGACGGCGGCTGGAAGTTCCCCGACGAGCACAAGATGTTCGCGAGCCTGCTCGGCCACAAGACCTATTTCTCCGAGATGAATGTGCTCGACGGGCAATGGATGTCGCGCGTCACCGGGCATCAATCGCTGCGCGAGGCGCTCGACGGCATCAATCCGGCGAGCATCACCGACTCGATCGAACTCGTCGACCGTATGATGCGGAGGGCTGGCGTCGCCAGGCCGCGCATTGCGGTCGCCGCGCTCAATCCGCATGCCGGCGAGAACGGCCTGTTCGGCCGCGACGAGATCGAGATGATCCGGCCAACGGTCGAAGCCGCCGCGAAGCGCGGCATCGCCTGCACCGGGCCATATCCCGCCGACACCGTCTACGTCCGCGCCTTCGCCGGCGAGTTCGACAGCGTGGTCGCGATGTATCACGACCAGGGCCAGATCGCGACCAAGCTGCGCGGCTTCAACCGCGGCGTCACCGTCACCGCGGGCCTCGAGACCGTCTTCACTACGCCATCGCATGGCACGGCGTTCGACATCGTCGGCACGGGCGTCGTCAAGACCGGTGCGCTCGAAAGCGCGGTCCGTCTTGCAGCGCAACTGGTATCGATCAAGGTCAAGGAGGCTGCCCATGCAAACTGATCGCAGGACCCTGCTCCAGGCGGCGGCCGCACTGCCGCTCGCAACCGTCGGCGCCAACGCCGCCTTCGCGCAGACGCCGGCCGCAACGCCCGTCGCCGCGCCGCCAAAGGAGGTGACGCGTGCGCTGGCGCATTATCTCGTGACCGCGAAATACGAAGACCTGCCGGCCAATGTCCGGAAAGAAGGCGTGCGCACGCTGCTGAACTGGGTCGGCGTCGCCATCGGCGGATCGCATCACGAGACGGTCGATATCGCGGTCTCCGCGCTCGGTCCGTTCTCCGGGCCGCAGCAGGCCTCGCTGTTCGGGCGGCGCGAACGGTTCGACATCATGAACGCGGCCTTCATCAACGGTGTGTCGAGCCATATCTTCGACTATGACGACACCCACCTGAAGACGATCATCCATCCTGCCGGTCCCGTGGCCTCGGCCATTCTCGCGCTGTCGGAAATGCAGCCGGTATCGGGCAAGGATTTCCTGAACGCGCTGGTGCTCGGCGTCGAGACCGAGTGCCGGATCGGCAACGCGGTCTATCCGAACCATTACGATGTCGGCTGGCACATCACCGGCACCGCCGGTGTGTTCGGCTCGGCTGCGGCCGTCGGCAAGCTGTTGAAGCTGAACGAGCAGCAGATGACGTGGGCGCTCGGCCTTGCCGCCTCGCAGCCGGTCGGCCTGCGCGAATCCTTCGGCTCGATGAACAAGAGCTTCAATCCAGGTCGTGCCGCATCAAGCGGCATTTTCGCGGCGATCCTGGCCTCGAAGAATTTCACCTCGTCCGACGCCATGATCGAGGCCAAGCGCGGCTGGGCCAACACGATCAGCACCAAGCAGGACTACAACGAGATCCTGGGCGACCTCGGCAAACGCTATGAGGCCGCGCTCAATACCTACAAGCCATTCGCCTGCGGCATCGTCATGCACCCGGCGATCGACGCCGCGATCCAGCTCCGCAACGAGAGCAAGGTGACTGCGGACCAGATCGAGCGCGTCGACCTCAAGGTCCATCCGCTGGTGCTGGAACTGACCGGCAAGAAGAGGCCGAAGGCGGGCCTCGAAGGCAAGTTCAGCATCTATCACGCGGTCGCGGTGGCCATCGTCGAGGGCGCCGGCGGCGAGAAGCAGTTCAGCGACCGGGCCGTGACCGACCCCACCATTGTTGCGTTGCGCGGCAAGGTCAATCCGGTCGTCACGCCCGGCATCAAGCCGGAGCAGGTCGACCTCACCATCGTGCTGAAGGACGGCCGCAAGCTCCACCGCTACATCGAGCATGCGATCGGCAGCGTCGAGGTGCCGATGACGGACAAGCAGCTCGAAACCAAGTTCTCCGACCTTGCAGAGGGTATCATCCCTGCTGCGACGATCCGGCGCGTGATGGACGCCTGCTGGAATGTCGAGAACCTGCCGAGTGCGGCAGAGATCGCAAAGATGTCGGTCGCGTCCTGATCGCGGGGGAGAGAAGCATGCCGTCACGCCGCCGCTTCCTGCAGTCCGCCGGTTCGGTTGCCGTCTTGGCCGCCACCGGCGGCCGTGCGGCTCTCGCCGAAGGTCCGGGCGTGACGGAGCGTCTTGCCCGCTACATGGTCGTCGCGCGCGATCAGGAGCTGCCCGCACAAGTCATGCTCGAATGCAAGCATCGCATTCTCGACACGCTCGGTGCGATGGTGTCGGGCTCGCGCATGCGGCCGGGCGAAATGGCGCTGAAATATGTGCGCACCCTCGGCGGCGATGCCCAGGCGTCCGTCGTCGGCTCCGATTTCCGCACCACGGCGGTTAACGCGGCATTGGCCAACGCCATGTGTGCGCATGCCGACGAGACCGACGATTTCGAGCCCGTCACCAAGGCGCATCCGGGGTGTTCGGTCGTGCCGGCTGCGCTCGCGATTGGCGAGCGCGAGCATCGCAGCGGACAGGACGTCATTCGCGCCGTCGCTCTCGGCTACGACCTGACCTGCCGGCTGCTGTTCGCTCTGGGTCCCGACCTCGTCCGCGGTTCGCATCGAAGTGCCGAAGGGACCTCCTCGACGTTCGGCGCGCTCGGGGCCGCCGCATCGCTGGCGCGGCTCGATGAAAAGGGAATGCGTTACGCGATCTCCTATTCGTCGCAGCAGGTGTCCGGCCTGTGGAGCTGGGTGAAGGATCACGATCACATCGAGAAGGCGTTCGACTTCGCCGGCATGGGCGCACGCAACGGCGTCATGGCAGTCGACATGGTGAAGGCAGGCCTGACTGGCGTCGACGACGTGCTCGACGGCACTCATAATCTCTTCATCGCGCTGTCAACCGATCCGAAGCCGGAGGAGATGGTGAAGGATCTCGGCAAGCGCTTCTATGTCACGGAGACGGCGATCAAGACATTTTCGGTCGGCTATCCCATCCAGTCGCCCCTCGATGCGATGCTGACGCTGCGCAAGCAGCACAGCCTCGCGCCAGACAACGTGCGTAGCATCCTGGTCAAGCTGCCGACCGATGCGATGGGAATTGTGGGCGAGAGCGCGATGCCGGATGTCAACTGCCGGCATCTCGTGGCTCTCGCGCTGGTCAAGGGCGCCGTGTCGTTCAACGACAGTCACGACGTCGCGCTGATGCATGATCCAAAAATCCTGGAGCAGCGCGCCAAGGTGACGCTGGCTGGCGACAAGGCGCTGATGGACCCAGCAGCGCCGCGCGGCGCTGTCGTCGAAGTGACATTGACCGATGGCAAGAAGGTCGAGCACTTCAGGAAATATCCGCCGGGCACCAAGGAGAATCCGCTGAGCACGGAAGCAGTGGCGGCCAAGACGCGGGATCTGATTGCACCGGTATTGGGCAGTGACAGGGCCGAGAAGCTGATCGACCAGATCGGCAATCTCGAACGGCTTGACGACGTCGGCAAGTTGAGGCCATTGCTGACGGCGTGATGAATCAATCAACAACAAGACAAACATCAAGGAAGTGCCCATGCGCGGGGTTATGCGACGCACCTTTCTGGCCGCCTGTGCGGCCGTTCTGTTCTCCGGCGCGGCCCTAGCGCAGGATTATCCATCCCGCCCGGTCAAGATCATCGTGCCGTTCCCGGCCGGCGGCTCCAACGACATCATCGCCCGCATCGTCGCGCAGAAGCTGACCGAGCGGAACGGCCAGACCTTCCTCGTTGAGAACCGCGGCGGCGCCGGCGGCAATATCGGCGCCGAGACGGTCGCGAGCGCGGAGCCCGACGGCTACACCTTGTTGCTGACCGCGCCGCCTCCGCTGACGATCAATGGCGCGCTCTACAAGAAGCTGCCGTTCGATCCCGCCAAGGCCTTTGCGCCGGTGGCGCTGATCGCCTCGGTGCCGATCGTGCTGGTCGTCAATCCGTCGGTACAGGCGAAGAACGTGGGCGAGCTGATCGCGCTCGCAAAGGCGAAGCCGGGTACGCTGAACTTCGGCTCGTCCGGCATTGGCTCGACCAACCACCTCGCCGGCGAGTTGCTCAAGAGCATGGCCGGCGTGGACATCGTCCACGTGCCCTATCGCGGCGCGGCGCCGGCGATGAACGATCTGCTGGCAGGGCAGATCCCGTTCATGTTCGACAACATGCCGGCAGTGCTGCCGCAGGTGCAGGGCAAGGCCATCAATGCGATCGCGGTCGCCGGCGCCAAGCGTGCGGAAGCACTGCCCGACGTGCCGACCGTGGCCGACGCCATTCCCGGCTTCGAGGCTTCGTCCTGGTTCGGACTGGTGGCGCCGGCCAAGACGCCTGCACCCGCGCTCGCCAAGCTGAGCGGCGAGCTCGAGACCATTCTGAAGATGCCGGATGTCAAGAAGCGGCTCGCTGAACTCGGGGCCGAGCCCGGCACCGTTTTCGGCGACGCATTCGGTCAATTCATGACCGACGAAACCGCAAAATGGGGCAAGCTCGTCAAGGCTTCCGGCGCCACGGTCGATTAGCGAGTTAGGGTAGCGTCATGGATCTGAATCTGGGCGGCAAGGTTGCCGTCGTCACCGGCGGCAGCATCGGCATCGGCCGTGCCATTGCCGCCGAACTCGCGCGCGAGCAGGCGCATGTCGTCATCGTCGCGCGCGACGCCGAGCGGCTTGCGGCGTCGGCGCAGGAGATGTCGCGGGACACCGGCCGGCGCGTGATCGCCTGTGCCGGCGACATGACCAAGCCCGACGACATCTCGCGCGCGATGGACACCGCGCGCGAGGCTTTTGGCCGGATCGACATCCTCGTCAACAACGCCGGCGCCTCGCCGATGGGCCGCATCGCGGAGACACCTGATGCGACCTGGGCCAAGTCGATCGAGCTGAAGCTGCTGGGCTACATGCGGTGTGCGCGCAATGTCCTGCCGGAAATGCGCGACCGCCGTTGGGGCCGCGTCATCAACATCATCGGCCGCAGCGGCCACCAGCCGCGCGCGGCCTATATGGCGGGCGGCGCGGTCAACGCGGCGCTGCTCAACTTCACGCTGGCGCTCGCCGAGGAATGCGCGCCGGACAATGTGCTGGTCACCGGCGTCAATCCCGGACCAGTGCAGACCGATCGCTGGGACAGCCTGATCTCGCAAGGAGCCGCCAGCTCCGGGCAGGATCAGGGCGCGACCAATGCCGCGGCCATCGCTTCGGTGCCGCTCGGCCGCGTCGGGCAGCCGCACGAGGTGTCCGGCATCGTCGCGTTCCTCTGTTCAGACCGCGCGTCCTTCATTACTGGTACCTGCATCAATGTCGATGGCGGTGGAACGAGGTGTATCTGATGGCTAGCGAACTGCGGAAGATCGGTGTCAGCGAGGATTGCGAGCTTGCGGTTCGTATCGACGACTATCTGCTGCCGTGGGACGTCAAACCGCCCGTCGTGATGCTGCACGGGCTCGCCGAGAGCGGCGAGGCGTTCCGGCGCTGGGTGCCTTATTTCGCCACGCATCACCTCGTGGTGCGCCCTGACCTGCGCGGCTATGGCGATTCGACGCCGATGCAGGGCGATTATGTCTATCGCTTCGCCGGCCTTGGCGACGACATCATCCGGATGCTGGACGCGCTGAAACTCGACCGCGTCTTCCTGGTCGGCGGCAAGATCGGCGGCACGCTGGCGATGCATCTAACCGCCAAGCACCCGGATCGCGTGATCGCAGTCGCCGCGGTCGGTGCGCCGGCCTCGCTCACCTCGTTCAACGAGCGGGCGCCGACCTGGCGCAAGCAGATCCGCGATCAGGGCGTCGAGCCCTGGGTGCGCGAGACCACGGCCGGCCGCCTCGGCTCCTCGCTGCCGCCGGCGGCGCTCGACTGGTGGATCAAGCTGATGTCGAAGACCAAGGCTTCGACGTTGGAAGCGTTTTTGCAGATGGTGCCGACGGTGGATGTGACCGGAGAGCTTCCTGCGATCAAGCGCCCGGCGCTGGTGATCACCACGACCGGCTCGGGGCTCGGCAGCGTCGATTCCGTCAAGGCGTGGCAGGAGACGATTCCGGGCTCGAAGCTCGAGGTGCTGCCCGGCGATTCCTACCACGTCGCCGCGACTGACCCGGACGCTTGCGCGCAAAAAGTTCGCGCGTTCTTCGATCGCGTCGCGACTTAAGACGTACAGGGCGGGCCATTGGCCCGCCCTCCATTTGGCTCTATGACTGGCGTTCAGAAAAGAAACGACGAAATCAGGGAGTGAAGCCATGACAAAAACCACGCGACGCAGCGTGCTCACGGCCGCCGCCGCGATGACTGCAGCAGGCCTTACTGAGGCGGCGCCGGCTTCGGCGCAGGCCGCACCCAAGCCGATCTTCCCGGTGCCGATGGTCGCGATCCCGATCGTCGGCGAGACGAGTGTGTTCCAGGTCCGCCGCATCTACTGTATCGGCCGCAACTATGCGGCGCACGCCATCGAGCGCGGCTCGGATCCGAACCGCGAGCCGCCGTTCTTCTTCCAGAAGCCGACCGACGCGATCCAGAACGTCGCGGTCGGCGAGGTTGCCGACCATCCCTATCCGTCGCTGACCAAGAACTATCACCACGAGGTCGAACTGGTCGCCGCGCTGAAATCGGGAGGCACCAACATCCCGGCCGACAAGGCACTCGACCATGTCTATGGCTACGCGCTCGGCCTCGACATGACCCGGCGCGATCTCCAGAACGGCATGGCCGCGGAAAAGAAGCCTTGGGAGATCGGCAAGAGTTTTGACCACGCCGCGGTGATTGGCCCTATCCACCCCGTGAGCAAGACCGGCCACTTCGAGAAGGGCGCAATTTCGCTGGCGATCAACGGGACGGTGAAGCAGAGCTCGGATCTCAGCAAGATGATCTGGAGCGTGGCCGAGCAGATCGCAAAGCTGTCGGAAGCGTTCGAGCTGAAGGCCGGCGACATCATCTATTCCGGCACGCCGGAGAATGTCGGCCCGGTGGTGAAGGGCGACGTGCTCTTGTGCAAGCTCGAGGGCCTGCCCGATATGTCGATCAAGATCGTGTAGTTCTTTACCTCTCCCCGCTTGCGGGGAGAGGTCGGATCGCCCTTGGAGGCGCAAAATGTTGCGGCGTGGTCTGATTGCTGCGTTGGGCTTGGTCTTCACCATGACCTCCATTCCCAGCTTGAAAGCCGAAGGCCCCGTCGACATCGCGCCGACGGGAGCGCTCCGCGTGGCGGTGGCCGTCGGCCCGGCCGCGTCGGCCTTCTGGACCACGCGCGATCCTTCCACCGGAAAGCCGCGCGGCGTTACCGTCGAGCTCGCCAGGGCCGCCGCTGACAAGCTGCACGTTCCGCTCCAGCTCGTCGAATATCAGAGCTCCGACGAGATCGCCGCGGCCAGCAGCAAGGACGTCTGGGATCTCTCCTTCATGCCGGCGGACGTCAAACGCGAACAGTTCGTGGACCAGGGCCCCGCTTACGTCGCCTATATGAGCGGCTATCTCGTGCGCGCCGGTTCGGACGTCGGCTCGGTTGCGGACGTCGATCGCGCCGGCATGCGGGTCGGCTGCATCGAAGGGACATCGACGTCACGTACGGTCGAGAAGTCGCTGAAGCAGGCGAAGCTGACAAAGTTCGTGAAGCCCGAAGAGGCGGCCGAATTGATCGGCAAGGGGCAGCTCGATGCTCTGCCGATGGGCATGGGAGCTCTGGAAGACCTTTCGCGCAAACTGCCCGGAACCAAGGTGTTGGATGAGGTGATCCAATCGACCGGCGTGGTCGTGGTCGTTCCCAAAGGCAAGGCCGTGGCGAAGGCCTGGGCGGCGCGCTTCCTGGATGAAGCCAAGGTCGACGGCACCGTGCGTCGTGCGCTCGATGGTAACGGATTTACCAGCGACAAGATCGCGCCGTAGTTGCGCCGAACTGCGTCCGCTGGAACCGCGACTGGCGGCGCGGGCCTTTGAATTGCCGGAGTTCCGTCGGCCTTTGCCTCGTGTTGGGCAACGAACAAACCTCGTGCGGCCATATTTGAGTAAGAGTGATCTCCCGAGATGGAGGCGCTCCGATGAAGAAAGTTTTGATCACTGCGGTCGTGCTGCTGGCTGGCGTGCCTGCGAGCGCCGTTGCGCAGGAGCGCGCTGGTGCTGCGGCGATCGGCGCCGTGTCCGGGGCCGTCGTGCTCGGTCCGGTCGGTGCGGTCGCGGGCGCAGTGATTGGCTATACCGCCGGTCCTTCAATCGCGAGGTCATGGGGCGTGAGAGGTTCGCGGTCGGCAAGACAGCAGCAGCCGCCACGCCGCGAGGCGTACCGCGCAGCCGCGACCGGCGCTCCGCCGCGCGCACGTGAGGCGATGAATGCCAACGGCCAGATCGGAGCTGCCAGCAATCCGCCGGCTCAAGCCGCGCCCCCGGTGCAGCCAGTTCAAGCTGCCCCGGCTCCGCCGGCGGAGACTTCGACCCCGCCCGTTCAGGGACTCGAATGAGGTTCCGGCTCTAGGCCGCGGTCGTCTTCGGCCGCAGCCGCTCGACGGTCCGTGCAATCAGCGCGGCCACCTCCGGCACTTTTGGACCAATGCGAAATTCCGGCCCTGCGACGACGACGGAGAGCCGGCGATCACCAATTGGCAGCGGGATCGCCGCGCCGGCGAGGTCGCGGCTGTAATCGGCGAAGCTCTGGCAGTAGCCGCGCGCGATCGAATTGCGCAGCTCGATCTCGACCGCCTCGATGCTGATCGGCGTCGAGGGCCCGTATTGCTTGAATTCGATCTTGCGATAGACGGAGTCGCGTTCTTCCTGCGAATATTGCAGCAGCAGGGCGCGACCACTCGCGGTCGCGTGGATCGGCACGCGGTGGCCGATGGTCGCGAAATAGCGGATCGCGGCCTGGGATTCGACGACGTCGATGAACACGGCCATCACGCCGGCCGGCGCCACGATGGATGCAGTCTCGCCGGTCTCCGCGGAGAGATCGGTGATCAGCTGATGCGTCCACGGCGGCAGCGGCTCGACCTCGGAGATCATTCGCGCCATCGCCAGCCATCGCGGCGTCGGATAGAAGCCGGCACGCGGCCGCGGCTCGTAGAGATAGCCCTTCTCCGAGAGCGTCGCGAGCAGGTTGAAGGTCGACGAGCGCGGCCAGCCGAAATGATCAGCGATCTCGGCAAGCGTCGCCGGCTTCCTCGTTTGCGCGAAGAATTCCATGATCTCCAGGACGTTGGCGGCTTGGCGAACGATCATGGTGGCGGCGTTCCGATCTAGGGCTGGCCAAGGATCTTCTTCGCGGCGCGAAGATGCGGCTTGTCGATCATCTGGCCGTCGAGACGCAGCGTGCCGGAGTTCGGATTGCTCGCGAATGCGGCGATCACCTTTTCCGCCCAGGTGCGCTCAGCCTCGGTCGGCTCGAATGCCGCGTTGACGACGTCGACATGTTTCGGATGGATCAGCGCCTTCGCCGAAAAGCCGTCGCGCCGCGCGGCGCGCGTTTCCTGCTCGAGGCCGGCGAGGTTGTCGATATCGGTATAGACGGTGTCGATCGGCGCGACCTCGGCTGCGGCCGCCGCCATCAGGCAGAGATCGCGCGCGAGGCGGTAGGGGCTGTGGAACACGCCGCCCGAGGCCTTCTCGGTAGCGCCGAGCGAAGCCGAGAGATCCTCCGCGCCCCACATCAATCCGGCGAGGCGAGGGGAGCAGTTCTTGTAGCTGCCGAGACCGAAGATCGAGCTGGCGGTTTCGGTCGCGACGCAAACGATGCGGGTCGCGCCGACCGTGATGCCGGCCGCTGCTTCCAGGGCTTCGAGCCAGGTTGCGACCTGCCGCACGTCGTCGCCGCCTTGCGATTTCGGCAGCACGATGCCGTCGGGCTTGCCGGGCATCACCGCGGCGAGATCGGTGAGCGTCAGGCCGGTGTCGAGCGCGTTGACGCGGACATAGAGCTGATGCGGGCCGGGGCGGCCCTTCAGCATCGCAAGCGTCAGCCTGCGCGCTTCCGGCTTCTTCTCGGTGACGACGGAATCCTCGAGATCGATGATCAGCGCGTCGGCCTTGCCTTCGCTCGCCTTCTCGAATTTGCGCGGGGAATCCCCCGGCACGAACAGCATCGAACGCATCAGACCGGCCTCTTGTGCATCATCGCCATGCGGCGGCATTTGCCGACGATCTCGTCGTTCTGGTTCAAGGCGTGGTGCTCGAACTCGACGATACCCGCTCTCGGGCGCGATTTGGATTCCCTCAACGAAAGCACCTTCGTCGTCGCCCGCAAGGTGTCGCCATGGAAGACCGGTTTTGGGAACGTGACGTCGGTCATGCCGAGATTGGCAACGGTGGTCCCCATGGTCGTATCATAGACCGTCATGCCGATCATGATGCCGAGGGTGTAAAGGCTGTTGAAAATGCGCTGGCCGAACTCGGTCTTTTCAGCGAAATGCGCGTCGATATGCAGCGGCTGCGGGTTGAGCGTCAGCAGGCTGAACATGGTGTTGTCCATCTCCGTGACGGTCCGGGTCAGCGGATGCCTGAACTCCTGGCCCACGGAAAAGTCCTCGAAATAAAGTCCGGCCATCGCGGTTTCCTCCCTGTATCGCTGCGATTCTGGCCAGCGCTGCCGTTAGGGCGGCGCGGCCAGGTGAACTGCTTCTTGCTCTGCGAGCTGCTCGATTTCCTCGGTCGAGAAGCCGGCCTCGCGCAAAATGTCGCGGCCATGCTGGCCGAGCGTCGGTGCGGGGCCGGCGGCTTCCGGCTGGGTTACGCTCCAGGTGGAGGGCACACGCATCTGGCGGATCCGGCCCTCGACGGGATGATCGACGGTCCTGAAGAAGTCGATCGCTTGGAGATGCGGATCTTCGAGGATTGTCTCCAGCGTATGCATCGGCATCACCGGAATGTCGGCGCGCTCCAGCAGATCGCGCCATTCTGCGGTGGTGCGTGTGAGGAAGATGTGGCCGATCTCCTCATAGATCTCGTCGATATGCTTCGTCCGCGCGGCGTGGTTGGCGAAGCGGGGCTGATCGAGGAAATGCGGCTGCCCGATCGCCTCGAAGAAGCTGCGCCAGTGCTTGTCGTTGTAGATCAGCACGCAGAGATAGCCATCGCTGGTCTTGTAGGGGCGGCGATAGCGCGACAGCAGGCGGGCGTAGCCGCCATGGTCGAGCGGCGGATCGTAGGTCAGTCCACCCAGATGATCGACCAGCACGAACTCCGTCATCGATTCGAACATCGGCACGTCGATGCGCTGGCCGACGCCGGTGCGGCTCTGATGCATCAACCCGCCCATGATCGCATTGACCAGCATCAGGCCGACGATGCGGTCGGCGATGGTGACGGGGACGTAGCGCGGCGTGCCATCGCCGGCCGCCGCAAGCAGCGTCGGAATGGTGGCCGCGCCCTGGATCAGATCGTCGTAGGCGGGCTTTGCGGCATAGGGCCCGGACTGGCCGTAGCCGAACGCGCCGACATAGACGAGCGCGGGATTGATTTCGCGAAGTGTCTCGTAGTCGAGGCCGAGCCGCGCCATTGCCTGTGGGCGCACATTGTAGACGAGCGCGTTGGCGTGCTTCGCGAGCCGTAGCAAGGTGCCGCGGCCTTCCGTCTTCTTCAGGTCGAGCACGATGCTGCGCTTGCCGCGATTGGCATTGAGGAACATCCCGCCCATGCCGGGCGTGCGGCCGGGACCGATCTGGCGAACGATGTCGCCCTCGGGGCTTTCGACCTTGATCACGTCGGCGCCCATGTCCGCCAGCACCTGGGTGCCGTAGGGGCCCATCAGCACCGAGGTCAGGTCGAGAATGGTGAAGCCGGCGAGCGGTCCCATGAGGCCTCGTTGGGTAAATTCATATACGTGGAGTTAGAGTTCATAAAGCGGCCGTGTCAATTCGGCGGCTCCGGGGTGTGGCGCATAGCTCCATGCATAGTTCATATACTTGACAGATAAATTCACATATATGTACATTTTTTTAAGCAAGAAATAGAGCGAGGGCCGGACGGTGCCGCAGCAATTCGCTGCCGCGTTCGGCGTGGGGACGCGTCAAGGAGAACGACATGAAGAAGAATCTGGTCCGGGCCGCAGCGGTGCTCGCTCTCTCGCTGCCGGTCTCGACGCTGCAGGCGCAGGCCCTGGAGCTGAAGGTCGCCGATAGCTTCCCCGCAGGTCACTATCTCGTCCGCTTGATGCTGAAGCCCTGGATGGACGACGTCACCAGACGCACCAACGGCGCGGTGACCTTCACCTATTATCCGAACCAGCAGATCGGCAAGGCCGCCGACATGTTACGGCTGACCCAGTCCGGCGTGGTCGACATCGGCTACATCGGGCCGTCCTATGTCTCCGACAAGATGCCGCTGTCGGAGGTCGCGCAATTGCCGGGCGCGTTCGCAACCAGCTGCCAGGGCACGCTCGCTTATTGGAAGACCGCGCGTGAAGGCATTCTCGCCAAGCAGGAATACGCGCCGAACAGGATCAAGCTGCTGCTCGCCGTCGTGTTGCCGCCCTATCAGGTGTGGACCGTCAAGTCGAAGGTGGAAACCACCAAGGACATGCAGGGCCTGAAGCTGCGCACCACGGGCGGCGCGCAGGACCTGACGCTGCGTGCGCTCAGTGCCGTGCCGGTGCGCATGGCTGCGCCCGATGCCTATGAGTCGCTGTCGCGCGGCACGATGGACGGCCTGCTGTTCCCGCTCGACAGCGTCGTCTCCTACGGCCTCGACAAGCTGGTCAAGCACGCCACCGAAGGCGTCAGCTTCGGCAGCTTCATCGTCGCCTATTCCATCAACCAGTCGGTCTGGGACAAGCTGCCCGACGACGTGAAGAAGGCGATGAACGAGGCTTCGGAGGCGATTACTCCGCAGGCCTGCGCCGGCGTCGAAAAGGAAGGCGAAGTCACCAAGAAGCAAATGCAGGACGAAGGCATCAGCTTCGAGCCGGTGCCGGAGGCGACGCGCACGGAGATCAAGGACAAGCTCAAGGGCGTCGGCAAGGAGTGGGCGAGCGGGCTCGACAGCCGCGGCAAGCAGGCGTCTGCCGCGCTGAAGGAGTTCGACGATCTGCTCGCCGCCGGCGGCGCCAAGTAGAGCGCCAGATAGTCCGACATCCAACAGGGAGGCGCTAGAGGTGATCAAACGGGCAGGAGATGTGCTCGGCGCGCTGGAGCGCGCGCTGACGGTGATCGCGGTGGTGTTCATGTTCGTGATCATGCTGCTGGTGGTGGCCGACGTGTTCATGCGTTACGCGCTGAACAGCCCTTTCTCCTTCACCTATGATCTGATCGGGCTCTATCTCCTCGCCGGCGTATTCTTCTTCACGCTGTCGGATGCGTTGCGCGAGCATGTCCATGTCGGCGTCGACATCCTCCTGTCGCGCTTCTCGCTGACCGGGCGACGGTTGTCCGAGATCGTCACGGCGCTCGCCGGCCTGTTCGTGTTCATCCTGATCTGCAAGGTCGGCTTCGAGCGCGCGCTGGAGAACTACGAGCAGCACGACGTGCTCTCCGGCGCGATCCCCTGGCCGACCTGGATTTCGGCTGCGCTGGTGCCGTTCGGTTGCGGCGTGCTGGTGCTGCGGCTGGCGCTGCAGCTCGTCGGCAATGTGCTGAGCCTCGTCAGCGGCCGCGATCTCTATCCGCTGCCGCCGGTGACCGGCGTCGGCGAAGCACGCGGCTTCGAGTAACGGCAGGCCTGCATGACCCCTTTCATCGTTCTCGCCCTGCTGTTCGGCCTGCTCGCACTCGGCACGCCCGTCGGTTTCGCCATGGCCTTCTCCGGCTCGGTCGGCCTCGTGATGGTCGGTGGATGGGGCACGCTGCTCGGCATCCTGCAAACCGCGCCGCTCTCGACCGTCTCGTCCTACGAGCTGATCACCATTCCGATGTTCCTGCTGATGGCGGATCTCGTGCTGCTGTCGGGTGTCGCAGACGATCTGTTCAAGACCGCTTCGGCCTGGGTCGGCCGCATTCCCGGCGGCCTCGGAATGGCGACCGCGCTCGCCGGCGCCGGTTTTGGTGCGATCTGCGGTACCTCGACCGCCTCGGCCGCGACGCTGTCCTCGACCAGCCTGCCGGCGATGATCCGCCAGGGCTACGAGCCGAAGATGGCCGCCGGCGTGGTCGCGATCTCGGGTACGCTGTCGATGCTGCTGCCGACCAGCGTCGCGCTCGTCATCTTCGGCCTGCTGGCCGAAGTGAACATCGGCAAGCTGCTGATCAGCGGCATCATCCCGGCGATCCTGGTGACGTTCACCATCATGGCCACGATCTATTTCCTGGTCTGGCAGGACCCTTCGCGCGCGCCGGCTGCGAAGTCGGTGCCATGGCGCGAGAAATTCGCGCTGCTGTGGCAGGTCTCGCCGATGGTGGTGCTGTTCTCGATCGTGACCGGCACGATCTATCTCGGCGTCGCGACGCCGACGGAGGCCTCCGCCTTCGGCGCGTTCGGCGCCTTCCTGCTCGCGATCGTCAAGGGCAAGATCACGCCGTCATCGCTCTATGCGACGCTGCTGCGCGCCTGCCACGGCACCTGCATGATCATCATGATCCTGGTCGGTGCCTCGATCTTCGGTTACTTCTTCACGCTCACCCATGTCACACAGGACCTCGTCGCCTGGATCGGCAGCCTGCCGGCCTCGCGCTGGGTGATCATCACATTGATCCTGTGCGGCTACATCGTGCTCGGCTCGTTCATGGACCAGATCGCAATCCTGGTGCTGACCGTGCCGATCGTGCTGCCGCTGATCAAGACGCTCGGCTTCGATCCGATCTGGTTCGGTGTCATCAAGATCGTCACCGCCGAGGTCGGCATGATCACGCCGCCGGTGGGGCTCAACTGCTTCATCGTCGCCCGCTATGCCAAGCGGCCGGTCGCGGAAGTGTTCCACGGTACCTTCCCGCATTTCATCGCGCACCTGATCGCAATCGCGATTCTGGTGGCGTTTCCGTCTATCATCCTCTGGCTGCCCTCGCAGATGGGGCGCTAGGCACCACAGCATGATCCGGAAAAGTGTCCTGCGGCTTTCCGAAGATCATGCCCAACCAAAGAACTCGAGCGCAATGTCATTGCGCTTGAGAGCCTCCACAAGGAGACCATCATGGATTTCGCGCTCACCGATCAGCAGGAAGCCATTCGCGATGCCATCGCAAAGATCTGCGAAGGTTTTCCCGACGCCTATTGGCTGAAGAAGGACCATGACGGCGGCTTCCCGCACGACTTCCACAAGGCGCTGGCGGACGCCGGCTGGCTCGGCATCTGCGTGCCCGAAGCCTATGGCGGCTCCGGTCTCGGCATCACCGAAGCCGCGATCATGATGCGCACCATCGCGGAATCCGGCGCCGGCATGTCCGGCGCCTCCGCGGTGCACATCAACGTGTTCGGCCTCAATCCCGTCGTCGTGTTCGGCACCGAGGAGCAGCGCAAGCGCATGCTGCCGCCGATGGTCGAGGGCCGCGAGAAGGCCTGCTTCGCCGTCACAGAGCCCAACACCGGCCTCAACACCACCCAGCTCAAGACGCGTGCTGTGGCCAAGAACGACCGCTACATCGTCAACGGCCAGAAAGTGTGGATCTCCACCGCGCAGGTCGCACACAAGATTTTGCTGCTGGCGCGCACCACGCCGCTGGAGGAGGTACGCTCGCCGACCCATGGGCTGAGCCTCTTCTATACCGATTTCGACCGCAAGAAGATCAAGGTCCACGAGATCGAGAAGATGGGCCGCAAGATCGTCGATTCCAACGAGCTGTTCTTCGAGGATTTCGAGATCCCGATGGAGGACCGGATCGGCGAAGAGGGCAAGGGCTTCCAGTACATCCTCGAGGGCATGAACCCGGAGCGGATCCTGATCGCCGCCGAAGCCGTCGGTCTTGGCAAGCTCGCGCTGTCGCGCGCGACCGAATACGCCAAGACGCGCGTGGTGTTCAACCGGCCGATCGGCAAGAACCAGGGCATCCAGCATCCGCTCGCGGTCAACTGGGTCGAGCTCGAGGCGGCCTGGCTGATGGTGATGCAGGCAGCCTGGCAATACGACAAGGGCTTGCCCTGCGGCGCTGGCGCGAACGCCGCGAAATATTTCGCAGGCGAAGCCGGATACCATGCCTGCGAGCAGGCGGTGATGACCCATGGCGGCTTCGGCTACGCCAAGGAGTTCCACGTCGAGCGTTATCTGCGCGAGGTCCTGATCCCGCGCATCGCGCCGGTCAGCCCGCAGCTCGCGCTCAGCTTCATCGCGGAAAAGGTGCTCGGACTGGCGAAGTCTTACTAGTCTTCGCGCGGATCGCTGAGCGGGGACGCCCATGAACCTCGACTTCTCCGGCCTGATCCGGGAGGGCGACCGCGTCGTATGCGGGCAGGCAACGGCTGAGCCGGTCACCCTGACCGAAGCGCTGGTCGCGCAAGCCGCGCATCTGCCGTCGTTCCGCATGATGGTCGGTCCAATGTTCTCCGACACGTTTTCCGCTGCGTGCGCGCCCAGCATCTCGTTCCAGAGCTATGGCGTGATCGGCAATGCGCGGCGGCTTGCGAAAGCAGGGCGGCTCGACGTGATCCCGAGCAACTACAGCGCCTTCTGCGCCGATTTCGCTTCACGGCGCCACCGTGCGGATGTGGTTCTGGTGCAACTCGCCGAGTCCGGCGATGGTCGATTGAGCGCGAGCCTCTCCAACGATTATGTCATCGATGCCGCACGGGGCGCGCGCGTCGTCATCGCCGAGATCAATCCCGATGCGCCTTGGACGTTTGGCGCGGAATGGCCTGCGGACGCGCCGATCCATCTGCGGGTCGCTGCTCGCCGTCCGCCCGTCGAACTGCCGCCGGCGCCGCTGGATGACGCCTCACGAAAAATCGCGTCACATGCGGCGAGCCTGATCGACGACGGCAGCACGCTTCAGTTCGGCGTCGGACGCATTCCGGACGCGATCCTGTCCTCGCTCTCCCATGCGCGCAATCTCGGCATCCATTCCGGTCTGATCAACGACGCCGTCGTCGATCTGATCGAGCGCGGCGCGGTGGCGAATGCGCAGAAGGGGATCGACGCCGGAATCACGGTGACGAATCAGGTGATCGGCACGAAGCGGCTCTATCGCTTCGTGCACGAGAACAAGGCGGTTTCGGTGCGACCGACGTTGTACACGCACGGCCAGAACGTGCTGGCGCGGATCAACCGGCTGGTCGCGATCAACTCGGCGCTCCAGGTCGGGCTCGATGGCAGCGTGAACTCCGAAACGCTTAACGGCGTCGCGATCGGCGCCATCGGCGGGCAGCTCGATTTCGTGCGCGGCGCCAATGCATCGCCCGCGGGCAGGGCGATCATCGCACTGCCGGCGACGGCGTCCGACGGGACCAGCCGCATTGTCGTCAATGTGGAGACCGTGACGACGCCGCGCGCCGACGTCGATGCCATCGTGACCGAATGGGGTATCGCAGAGCTGCGCGGCTGCGGCCTTGCCGAGCGTGCGCGCCGCATGATCGCGATCGCGGCGCCCGGGCACCGCGATGCGCTGTCGGCGCAGCTTGGCGCCGCGCGCTAGAATCTCGCGATCTATCTGAAACAGGCGGGCCTATTCGGCGGCAATCCGTTCCATCGCCATGGCGCGAAGCCGGGCGCGCTGGATTTTCACACCGTTGGCGCTGTCGGTGACGGGGAAAGCGTCGACGACATAAATTCGTGCCGGCACTTTGTAGCCGGCGAGCCGCTCGCGCAGGCGCGCCACCAGCATCTCCGGTTGCGGCGGCTCCTCGGCCGGAATCACGAAGGCGACGCAGCGCGCCTGACCTTTGAGATCGACCGCGACGACCTGGGCGTCGGCAACCCCCGTGCAGGCTTTGAGTTCGTCCTCGATCTCGCCGGGCGCAACCAGGAAGCCGCCGAGCCGCATCGCATCGCCCGCGCGGGTCTCGTAGACGAAGGCGCCGTCGCCGCGCATCCGGCCGATATCGCCGGTGCGGAAGAAGCCGTCGGCGGTAATCGCATCGCGCGTCGCATCCGGGTTGTTGAAATAGCCGAGGAAGCGCGAGGGCGCGCTGATCTCGATCTCGCCGGAGACGCCTTGCGCCGCCAGCTCCCCGGTCTCGGTGTCGCGCACGCGCACCTTCGCGTCGGGAGACATCGGCCAGCCGCCGCCGTCGATGCGATCGGCGAAGGCATCACCGGGGCGGGCAATCGAGAACAGCGCCTGCACCTCGCTCGAACCGTAGAGGCCGAACAGCGGCATGTCGCGCGCCTCGGCCTCCGCGGCGAGCTCGCGCCAGCCGGGCTGGAACGCGGCGAAGCCGCAGACTTCGAGATGCGGGAATGGCCGCGGCGCATCGGCGAGCACGAGGATGCGGCGGAACATCTCGTCGGAGCCGAAGGCGTGCGTGATCTTGTGTTCGCCAAGGACCTTCAACGCCGATGCCGCCTCGAAAGCATCGAGCACATGGATGGTCGCGCCGGCTGCGATGAAGCCGAGCAGGCTGGTCATGCCGAAGGTGCCGCAGAACGGCAGCATGGCCAGCAGCGAATGGCGCTGTGGCGAGAGTTTGAGCGCCTTGGCGACGGAGGCGGCGTGGGTGGCGAGCGTCCGCTGTGAATGCGCGACGAGCTTCGGTCCCTTGGTTGTGCCCGATGTCGTGTAGAGCAGCACCGGCAGATCGACATCGTCCTGCGCCGGCGGCGCGGGCGGATAGGACGTCTCGAACGCATCGAAGCGCGCACAGGGCCAGTGTGCGGGGATAGCATCCCCGCCGACCACCGCGAGCCCTTGCAGCGCAGGCACTTCGTCCCTGCTGATCTCGGCGAGGATGGCGGCAAAATCGATCGAACGGAACGCGGCCTCGACCACCATCAGCCTGGCGCCGGACACCTTGAGCAGATGGCCGACTTCCGCGCTGCGGTAGCGGGTATTGACCGCGGCGACGATCGCACCGCAGCGGGCGGCGGCGAACAGCAGTGCGATCCATTCGACCCGGTTGACCAGCCACGCCGCGACCACGTCGCCCTGGCCGATGCCTTGCGCGGCAAGCCATGCGGCAGTCTGCTCGACCTTCCCGGAGAATTCCGCGCGCGAGACGGGCCTGCCGTCAAACACGAAGGCGGGCTCGGCGCCTTCGGCGCCGATCAGCGATTGAAGCGAAACTTGGTTGACGCTCATGCAACCGGACTAACCCGATCGCGCAAATCTGTCTACTTGGTGCCGAACATCCGGTCGCCGGCATCGCCCAGGCCCGGCACGATGTAGCCGTGGTCGTTGAGCCGCTCATCGATCGCGGCGGTCCAGACCGGCACGTCGGGATGCTCGCTCTGGAACTGCGCGATGCCTTCGGGCGCGGCCAGAAGGCAGACGAACCGGATGTCGCGGGCGCCGCGCGCCTTGAGCAGGGAGGCACCGGCGCAGGCCGAGTTGCCGGTCGCCAGCATCGGGTCCATCAGGATCACGGTGCGGTCGGACAGGTCCTGCGGCGCCTTGAAGTAATATTCCACCGCCTGCAATGTCTCGGGGTCGCGGTAGAGCCCGATATGGGCGATGCGCGCCGAGGGCATCAGCGCCAGCATGCCGTCGAGGAAGCCGACGCCGGCGCGCAGGATCGGCGCCAGCGTGAGCTTCTTGCCGGCGATCTTCGGCGCCCGCATCGGCGAGATCGGCGTCTCGATCTCCACCAGCTCCAGAGGCAGATCGCGCGTCACCTCGTAGCCGAGCAGCATCCCGATCTCGTTCAGGATCTCGCGAAAACTCTTGGTCGAGCGGTCCTTCTCCCGCATCAGGGAGAGCTTGTGCTGGACCAAGGGGTGGGCGACGACGTTGACGCTGCTTGTGCTCATGAAACCGCTCTACACGGTTCCGTGAAATTGCGCCAGATCGGCCAGATCTTTTCGCGGGGATACGCGGGCTCAGGCGGGCATCGCGACGGCGCCGCGCACCCGGCTGCTCGCCTCGTAGGCAGCCATGGTCAATTCACGGTCCATCGATCTGCCGGGTTCTAAACTCCCAGCCCGCGTGCCGCGAGCGTGATCACGATTGTCAGGATCGCACCCCAGACCAGGCTCAGCGTCATGGTCAGGATCGTCGTCGTGACCGCCTGCTCCAGATTTCCCTTGAGGAGCTGCATGCTACTTGTCCGTGGCGGGCGCGACGCCGATGCGCAGGCCGAGCAGCAATGCACCCATCACCGCAAGCAGGATTGCGATCTTGAGCTCGATCATGTCCGCAGCCTTGTCGCCGCGCGGGCCAGGAGCCGCCTCGCGCCCTCCGCCAGCGCAATCAGCGGATTGCCGCGGTTCTCGATATCGAGCTCGAAGGTCTCGGCGGGAAACACCAGCGCGCATCTTGCGAGGCCACTCTGCCGGTTGGCGAAATCGACCGCGGAGCTCTTGAACAGGAAGAGACCGCCGATGCGCCCATGCGCCTCGCGCGCGACCCAGAGGCCGGCGCCGTTGCGCCCGATGAAGAAGGCGGGGATGGCAGTGCTTATGACATCCGGGTCGATAGGTCCAAGCCCTGCCGCGGACGCGGCCATTGTCGGTCGCTCGGGCTGGCGACGCGTGGCTTGAAGGGCAATCGCGGCCATGGCGGCTTCCTCACACATCTGCAAGGTCATGATGGTCTCCCATGCCGTCAGGCGTGGAGATGCCAGACATAGATCGCGGTCTTCAGCGCGATGAGCGCCGTGAGCACGCTGCCCATCGAGAGCAGGGTCAGCGCGCTGAGCGCGAGGCGCTTGAGCTGCGCCTTGCGCTCCGGCGAGATCCGTGCGGGGCGTTCGGCCCAGCCAAGGGGGCGCTCAACGCCATGTGTCAGCATCGACATGTCTGCATTCCTTCGTCAGCATGGCGGTGGCCGAGGCCGCCGCAATCTGCCTCGAATGATGGCCATGAGCGCGTATGATTGCGAGATGAGCGCCGGGCTCGCGGCATAGGAATCTCATAAAGAAGCTGTCCGTCGCGAGGGCAGTCCTCTGAAAAGATCCGGGCTCCGCTTGCGGCGAAGTTCGGTTGGAGCAGGGCGCGAAGCAGCGATTCCCAGGGCTGCCGCAAAGGCGAGCCGCAGCCGCGCCTCGTCAATTTGTTCGCAGAAGCGACCCAGAACCGCTTCGGCGTCCTCGCGCTGTCCATCGATGGCCGCGCAGAGCCGGGAGCTGGATCGACGGAAGAAGTGACAGGAACAGTCGGTGTTGCGGCGGCCGAGACGATCGAGTTCGCCGGCGATCGCGGCGACATTCAGTCGGTCGCAATCCTCCCGCGTTACGGCGAAGCGCAGCAGCGCCAACTGCCAGGCGCGGAGCAGCCTGTGAGGCCCTTCGATTGATTGCCGCATGGGGATACCCGGATGCCGTGCGACGCGTCAGGCACTGACACCGTCGATCAGCTCCTCGTCGGCGATCGCGGCGAATGCGCGTACCACGTCCCTCTGCGCGGCTGCGTCCAGTGGAACGATCGGAAGTCTTGTGGCGGGCGACATCAGGCCAAGCACGCCGAGTGCACATTTAAGTGCGGCCGGGCTCTCCTTGGCGAGACATGCGATGAGCGGCATCAGCCTCCTGTCGAGGTAGCGGGCGGATTGCAGCCGGCCCTGCCTGACATGTGAGAAAATCGTGCGGCAGAGATCCGGCGCGACGTTGGCAATCTCCGAGATCGCGCCATCGCCGCCGTCCGCGATGAAGCCGAAGGCGGTGGTGTCGTCGCCGGATAGACAGCGAAAGCCGGCAGGCAGGTGGCGGGACAGGCGCATCGGGCGGGTGATGTCGCCGCTCGCATCGCGCAGGCCCACGAACCGGCGCGATTCGACGAGACGCAGAAGCGTCTCATCGGCGAGCGGGCGTAGCGTGCGGGAGGGGGTGTCGTGCAGGATCACGGGCAGGCCGATCGCGCCAGCAATGGCACGGAAATGCGCGAGCATTCCCTCCTGCATCGGCCTGTTGTAGGCGGGCACCACCGACATCACGGCATCGGCGCCGGCGGCTTCCGCGCGCCGCGCGAGTTCGATAGCGTGGCTCGTTGAATTCGAGACGGCGCCGGCAATGATCCGCACGCGGCCACGCGCGACATCGACCGCGGTGCGAATGATCAGCGCCTGCTCGGCCGGCGAGAGCGTCGGTGCCTCGCCGGCGGTCTCGCACACCACCAGTGCTGGCACGCCGGCTGCGATCTGACGCTCGCAGAGCGCGGCGAACGCCTTCAGGTCGATCGCGTCGGCCGAATCGAACGGTGTCGGCAGGTCCGGTATGAACCCGGTGAACCAGGCGGAGGGTGGGATGAACATGGTTTTTTACCGAGGAGCTCAGGCGGCGCGCTTGGGAGCGGCGGCATCGGGCTTCCTGCCCATGTCGAGCTCGATCTCGCGTGGCAGCTCGATGATGGTCTCGGGGTGCTGTCCGTTTTCGAACAGCGCATATTTGATGGCCTGGGCGCGGTTGACGAACAGGCCACCGTAGAGGCCGTTCTGCTGCTGGGCGACCCACTGTCCCCTGTGGTTGCGGCCGATGAAGACGACGGTCGAGGGAGAGCCGCACGAGGGAGGTTCGACGAGTTTCACTTTCGTATTCCTTCCAATTGAAGCGGGCGGCGGGTGCGTGTCCCGCGACCACCCGATCAATATCTTTTCAAGCGAATATGATTTCGAGTGAGGCTGCGCGACGATCTCATAGGAAGGTCATAAAGCCTGATGTTCAGGCCAGCTCGTTGACGACCTGAAGCAGCGCGAACAGAGCGCCGAAGGCAACGCCTTCGTCCCAATGATTGAGGACGGCACCGAACAGCGGCTCGCGCCTGACGAGGCCGGCGAGAGCGCACAGGATGATCGACATCCAGAGCAGAGCGGAGAGGCTGCGTGCAAAGCCGACGCTGCCGAAGGCTGCAAAGGCGGCGAGCAGTGCGATGCGTACGGCAAAGCGCGCGATCACCCGCGTCGGGCTGAGGACCCGCGGCATGTCCGAAGATTGCGGCAAGGCGCGAACCTCCGCTTGGCCTAGCTGAAATTCTCGCAGGCGACCGGCTGATAGAGCGGGTCCGGGGCGGGACGCACCGTGGGAACGCTCGGCCGCGATATTTCCACGGCCAATGCCTGCACCTCGATGAAGGCCGACAGCAATGCCAGCGCGAGATCGGCATGCCGGGCTTCGACAGCGGCGTCGAGCCAGTCCGGCAATTCGCGCTCGCGCGACAGCGCGCAATGCCACTCGCCCTCGTCATAGGCGATGCGGCGGACCTGCCACAGCGGCAGCTCGAGCTCGATCAGCGCCAGCGCGGCGTCGGTCCAGGCCTCGGCATCGACCAGGCGCATGATACGCGCACTGCGCTCGCTCCGTCCGCGCGACGGGAAGCGCCGGCAGGCGTGATCGATGATGTCGAGCATCAGCGGGCGGGTCATTGCCGGTGCCGTGCGAAGCCGCTGGTTGAGGGTGGGTGGGTCAAGGCGTCGAAGAGCGGCGGTCATGTCAGGCCTCCTGGAATTGGCGTCGGTCAGTCGGCCGGCCTCTCCAAGATGGCTGGAAGCGCATTTGAAAACGAGATGGGGACGGGACGGGAGATATAGGGATTTCATAAGAGCACGGAATCTTCCGGATAAGAGCGACAGATCCCCGACCGCCGTCTCCGCCGAAGGTCGAGGCTTATAGAAGCAGGGCTTTTTGAAAAGACCCTGGCCATGGCCTGCCTTAACAACGGTAGCGAAAGCGATGGTGGTTTGTGTCGCTGCGCTGCCCGCTCGGAACGACCGCCCGGAATACAGTGTCGGTGCCACATAGCGACCGGCTACGACGTGCCGGCCTTTATGGGATTCCTATAACGTCGCCATAGGCCTCATCTCGAAAACCTATGCCGGTGGTGGCACTTCAACACGGTCAAAAGTCCCGGCTGGTGCCGTGGAAATGAATTGCATTTCCTTCGTTCCACGCGCCCGCCGGACGTCTGAGAAACGGTTGCGTCCGACATAAAGCCGCAACGAGGAGCATTCCCATGATGGACATTCTGATGCTGGCGCTGGGCTTTGGCTTCTTCGCGCTCGCGATCGGCTACACCTACGCCTGCGAACGGCTGTGAGGGAGCGGACCATGACCTTCGATTATTCGCTCGCCGCCGTCGTCTCGATCGGTCTCCTGTTCTACCTCACTTACGCGCTGCTGCGGCCCGAGCGGTTCTGACCCATGCTGCTGCTTCTCGAATTGCTGCTCGCGGACGCCGCGCTCGTCGCGTGCCTGCTTGCTCTGATCCTGCCGCTCCTGCGCAGGACAAATGTCCTAAAGGGTTGATTCCATGACCATGATCGGTTGGCTCCAGATCATTCTCTTTTGCGCGATTATCGTCGCGCTGACGAAACCGCTCGGCGGGTACATGACGGCTGTGTTCAACGGCGAGCGGACGTTCCTGTCGCCGGTGCTGCGGCCGATCGAGGCCGGCATCTACTGGTTTTCCGGCGTCGAGGAGAGGCGCGAGCAGCATTGGCTGACCTACACGGTCTCGATGCTGCTGTTCCATGTCGGCGGCTTCCTGATCATCTACGGCGTGATGCGGCTTCAGGCGGTGTTGCCCTTCAACCCGGCCGGGCAGGGCGCGGTCGCCCAGGATCTCTCCTTCAACACCGCGATTTCCTTCATCACCAATACCAACTGGCAGAATTACGGCGGCGAGAGCACGGTATCCTATCTCGTGCAGATGCTCGGCCTGACGCACCAGAATTTCCTGTCGGCGGCGACCGGCATCGCGCTCGCGGTGGCCATGATCCGCGGATTCTCGCGCGCCTCGATGCGCACGGTCGGCAATTTCTGGGTCGACGTCACCCGCACGACACTTTACGTGCTGCTGCCGATCTGCATCGTCTACACGCTGTTCCTGGTCTGGCAGGGCATCCCGCAGACGCTCGGTGATTACGTCGAGGCCACGACGCTCGAAGGCGCCAAGCAGACCATCGCGGTCGGCCCGGTGGCCTCGCAGGTCGCGATCAAGATGCTCGGCACCAATGGCGGCGGCTTCTTCAACGCCAACGCCGCCCATCCCTTCGAGAACCCGACCGCGCTGTCGAATTTCGTGCAGATGCTCTCGATCTTCCTGATCGGCGCGGCCATGACCAATGTGTTCGGCCGCATGGTCGGCAACCAGCGCCAAGGCTGGGCGATCTTCGCGGTGATGGGCGTGCTGTTCATCGCCGGCGTCGCCATCACCTATTGGGCGGAAGCCAACGGCACCTCGATCATGCATGCGCTCGGCCTGACTGGCGGCAACATGGAGGGCAAGGAAGTCCGCTTCGGCATCGTCGCATCCTCGCTGTTCGCCGTGGTGACCACGGCCGCCTCGTGCGGCGCGGTCAACGCCATGCATGACAGCTTCACCGCGCTCGGCGGCATGATCCCGCTGATCAACATGCAACTCGGCGAAGTCATCATCGGCGGCGTCGGCGCCGGTCTCTATGGCATGCTGCTGTTCGTCGTGCTCGCGATCTTCGTCGCCGGCCTGATGGTCGGCCGCACACCGGAATATGTCGGCAAGAAGATCGAGGCGCGCGAAGTCAAGATGGCGATGCTCGCGATCCTCGTGCTGCCGCTGATGTATCTCGGCTGGACCGCGGTCGGCGTGGTCTATCCGGCGGCGGTCGCCTCCATGGCGAATGCCGGCCCGCATGGCTTCACCGAGGTGCTCTACGCCTTCACCTCGGCGACCGGCAACAACGGCTCGGCCTTCGCAGGCCTCACCGGCAACACGTTGTTCTACAACCTCACCCTCGCATCCGCGATGTTCGTCGGCCGGTTCTTCATGATCGTTCCGGCGATGGCGATTGCGGGCTCGCTGGCCGCCAAGAAGTCGATCCCGCCGTCGGCGGGCACATTCCCGACCACGGGTGGGCTGTTCGTCGGCCTCGTCGTGGGCGTGATCCTGATCATCGGTGGCCTGACCTTCTTCCCGGCACTCGCGCTCGGCCCGATCGTCGAGCAACTCGCGATGAACGCCGGCAACGTCTTCTGATTGTTGGAGTGACCTCCATGGATACGATGAAACTGCAAAAACGTGCCCCGATGTCGGCAATGCTCGATCCCAAGATCGTTCTGCCCGCGATCAGCGCGTCCTTCACCAAGCTCGACCCGCGGTTGATGATCAAGAACCCCGTGATGTTCGTGGTCGAGATCGTGGCCGCGCTCACCACGGTGATCTTCCTGCGCGACCTCGTCAGCGGCGGGGGAAACCTCGGCTTTACGTTCCAGATCATCCTCTGGCTCTGGTTCACGGTGCTGTTCGCCAACTTCGCCGAGGCCGTCGCCGAAGGCCGCGGCAAGGCGCAGGCGGAATCTCTGCGCAAGACCCGCACCGAGAGCCAGGCCAAGCTCCTGACCGGCGCGGGCCAGGCCTTCAACCTGGTGCCGGGCACAAGCCTGAAGGTCGGCGACATCGTGCTGGTCGAGGCTGGTGACGTCATCCCCTCCGACGGCGAGGTGATCGAAGGCGTCGCTTCCGTCAACGAAGCCGCCATCACCGGCGAGTCCGCACCCGTGATCCGCGAGTCCGGCGGCGACCGCTCGGCGGTGACCGGCGGCACGCAGGTGCTGTCCGACTGGATCCGCGTCCGCATCACGGCCGCGCAGGGCTCGACCTTCATCGACCGCATGATCAAGCTGGTCGAGGGCGCCGAGCGGCAGAAGACGCCGAACGAGATTGCGCTCAACATCCTGTTGGCGGGCCTCACCATCATCTTCGTGTTCGCCACCGTCACCATTCCGAGCTATGCGGCTTATGCCGGCGGCTCGATCTCGGTGGTCGTGCTGGTCGCACTGTTCGTGACGCTGATCCCGACCACGATCGGCGCGCTGCTGTCGGCGATCGGTATCGCCGGCATGGATCGCCTCGTGCGTTTCAACGTGCTGGCGATGTCCGGCCGTGCGGTCGAGGCTGCCGGTGACGTCGATACGCTGCTGCTCGACAAGACCGGCACGATCACGCTCGGCAACCGCCAGGCCACTGCCTTCCGCCCGGTTCGCGGCGTCACCGAGCAGGAGCTCGCCGATGCGGCGCAGCTCGCCTCGCTCGCCGACGAGACCCCGGAAGGCCGCTCCATCGTCGTGCTGGCGAAGGAGAAATATTCCATTCGCAGCCGGGACATGGCCGAGCTTGGCGCCACCTTCATTCCGTTCACGGCACAAACCCGCATGAGCGGTGTCGATGCCGGCGGCTCGTCGGTGCGCAAGGGCGCGGTCGATGCCATGCTCAACTATGTCGGCGGCGGTGCGCCGCTGGCCGTTGCCTCCGGCAACACCGCGCGCGCCATCCAGCCTGGGGTGCTTTCCGACGTCGGCCGTGAAGTCCAGGCCATTGCCGACGAGATCTCGAAAGCGGGCGGAACGCCGCTTGCGGTCGCAAAGGACGGCAAGCTGCTCGGCGTCATCCAGCTCAAGGACATCGTCAAGGGCGGCATCCGCGAGCGCTTCGCAGAACTGCGCCGCATGGGCATCCGGACCATCATGATCACGGGCGACAACCCGATGACGGCCGCTGCGATCGCGGCGGAGGCGGGCGTCGATGACTTCCTCGCGCAGGCAACGCCCGAGGACAAGCTCAAGCTGATCCGCGACGAGCAGGCCAAGGGCAAGCTGGTCGCCATGTGCGGCGACGGCACCAACGACGCCCCGGCGCTCGCGCAGGCCGACGTCGGCGTCGCCATGAACACCGGCACCCAGGCCGCCCGCGAGGCGGGCAACATGGTCGACCTCGATTCCAACCCGACCAAGCTGATCGAGGTGGTCGAGATCGGCAAGCAACTGCTGATGACACGCGGTGCGCTGACCACGTTCTCGATCGCCAACGACGTCGCAAAGTATTTTGCGATCATCCCGGCGATGTTCCTGGCGTTCTACCCGCAGCTCAACGTGCTCAACGTCATGAACCTGTCGAGCCCGCAGAGCGCCATCCTGTCGGCGATCATCTTCAACGCGCTGGTCATCATCGCGCTGATCCCGCTGGCGCTGAAGGGCGTGGCCTATCGCGCGGTCGGTGCCGGCGCGTTGCTGAGGCGCAACCTCCTGATCTACGGCCTCGGCGGCATCGTGATTCCCTTCATCGGCATCAAGGCGATCGACCTCGTCGTCACCGCCTTGCATCTGGCTTGATCGTCGTCGCGGGGCGCACCGCGCCCCGCGCAATGACGAAAGATTTGGAGACCTAACATGCTCAGAGAAATCCGCCCCGCCATCGTCCTGCTGCTGGTGCTCACCGCCATCACCGGCCTGGCCTATCCGCTCGCAATGACCGCTATTGCCGGTGCGATCTTCCCCTCACAGGCGCAGGGCAGCCTGATCGAGCGGGACGGCAAGGTGATTGGCTCCGCCCTGATCGGACAGGAGTTCAAGGACGACAAATATTTCCACGGTCGCCTTTCGGCGACTTTGGCGCCGGATCCGAATGATCCGACCAAGACGGTCTCGGCGCCCTACAACGCGGCCAATTCGGGCGGCTCCAACCTTGGCCCGACCAGCAAGGCGCTGGCTGACCGGCTCAAGGAGGACGTGGACAAGTTGAACGCTGAAAATCCGAACGCCGCCGTGCCGGTCGACCTGGTCACCACCTCGGCCAGCGGCCTCGACCCGGACATCTCGCCGGAAGCGGCGCTATTTCAGGTGCCGCGGGTGGCGAAGGCGCGGAATCTGCCGGACGATCAGGTCAAGCAGCTCGTAGCCTCCAACACCCAGGGTCGTCTGCTCGGCCTGATTGGCGAACCGCGGGTTAACGTTCTGGCACTGAACCTCGCGCTCGATCGCGCCACCGCGAAGTAGCGGTCTAGGCTGGGGGCGGGCGGATGATTATATTGGCCTGATGGTCCGAGAGCGCCGCGATCCCGAACAACGTCCGTCCCCTGAGGCGCTGCTTGAAGCCGCGCGTCGGGAAGAGAGCGCGAGCGGCAAGCTGAAGATCTTCGTCGGCGCCGCCCCCGGCGTCGGCAAGACCTACGAGATGCTGCAAAGCGCCCATGCCAAGCGCAAGGCGGGTATCGACGTGGTGGTCGGCTTTGTCGAGACCCATGGCCGCGCCGAGACCGAGGCGCTGGTGCGCGGGCTCGAGGTGGTGCCGCGCAAGAGGTTCGATTACCGCGGCCAGATCGTCGAGGAGATGGACCTCGATGCCGTGATCGTGCGCCGCCCTCGGATCGCGCTGGTTGACGAGCTCGCTCATACCAATGCCGCCGGTAGCCGCCATCCCAAGCGCTATCTCGACGTCGAGGAGCTGCTGTCCCACGGCATCGACGTCTACACCGCCGTCAACATCCAGCATATCGAGAGCCTGAACGACGTCGTCGCCCAGATCACCCATGTGCGGGTGCGCGAGACCGTGCCGGACTCGGTCTTCGACCGCGCCGATGCGATCGAGCTGATCGACCTCACGCCCGACGATCTGATCCAGCGGCTGCGGGAGGGCAAGGTCTATGTGCCCAAGCAGGCCGAGCGGGCGCTGGAGCACTATTTCTCGCCGGGCAATCTGACCGCGCTGCGCGAGCTGGCGCTGCGGCGTACGGCCGAGCGGGTCGACGAGCAGCTTCTCAATCATATGCAGGCGAATGCCATCGCCGGCCCCTGGGCCGCGGGCGAGCGCATCCTCGTCTGCATCAGCGAGGATCCGCGCGCGGCCGGGCTCGTCCGCTACACCAAGCGGCTGGCCGACCGGCTGCATGCGCAATTCACCGCGATCTCGATCGAGACCCGGCGGTCGCTCCAGCTTTCGGACGAGGAACGCGACCGTCTCGCCGATACGTTGCGGCTTGCCGAATCGCTGGGCGGTGAAGCGCTGACCATTCCCGCTGTGGGCCGCCGCATCGCCGACGACGTCATCAACTTCGCGCAAGGCAACAACGTCACCCAGATCGTGATCGGGAAATCGACGCGCTCGCGGTGGTTCGAACTGACGCGCGGCTCCGTCGTGCACGATCTCGTGCGCAGTGCCGGCAATATCAGCGTTCACGTCATTCCCGGTGATGAGCTCGCAACCGAGCCGGCGCCGAAGACGGCGGTTCAGACGGCGGCACGCGCAGAGGCGTTTGACGCACGTCCCTATTTGAAGGCGCTCGGGATCACCGCGCTCGGCCTTGCGGCAGCGGTGGCCATCAAGCCGTATTTCGGCATCGAAAACGTCGACCTGATGTTCCTGACCGCGGTCGTTGCCGTGGCCGTTCGCTACGGGTTGTGGCCGTCGCTTCTTGCGAGCGTCGCGGCGTCGCTGGCGTACAACTTCTTCTTCCTGCCGCCGGTCTACACTTTGACGATTACCGACCCGACCAATGTCGCGGCGTTCTTCTTTTTCATGTTAATCGCGTTCGTGGTGTCGAACGTCGCCGGGCGGGTGCGGACGCAGGCGGACACCGCGCTCGGCCGCATCCGCACGACCGAGCAGCTCTATGCGTTCAGCCGCAAGCTGACGGGCACCGGCACGCTCGACGATGTGCTCTGGGCAACCGCCTATCAAACTGCGCTGATGCTGAAGGTTCGCGTGGTCCTGCTGCTGCCGGAGGAAGGGCTGCTCACGGTGAAGTCCGGCTATCCGCCCGAGGACCAGATCGACCAGGCCGATCTCGCCGCCGCCAATTGGGCCTGGAGCAACGATCGTCCCGCCGGCCGCGGCTCGGACACGCTGCCCGGCGCCAAGCGGCTGTTCCTGCCGATGCGCACCGGGCGTGGTCCGATCGGCGTCATCGGTATCGACAATGATCGCACCGGTCCGCTGCTGACCCCCGACCAGCGCCGGCTGCTCGATGCACTCGTCGACCAGGGCGCACTGGCAATCGAGCGCGTGCTGCTGGTCGAGGACGTGGATCGCGTCAAGCGGACCGTGGAATCCGAGCGGTTGCGCTCTGCGCTGCTGACCTCGATCTCGCACGATCTCAAGACGCCACTCGCCTCCGTGCTTGGCGCGGCCTCGACCATGCGCGATCTCGCCGGTGCCTTGTCCGACACCGAGAAGCGCGATCTGCTCGCCACCGTGATCGACGAGTCGGAGCGGCTCAACCGCTTCATCGCCAATCTGCTCGACATGACAAAGCTCGAATCCGGCGCCGTCGTGCCCAACGCGGCACTGCACGATCTCGGCGAGATCGTCGGCAGCGCGCTGCGGCGGGCGAGCAAGATATTGACGGCGCACAAGGTGGAACTGGTGCTGGCCGCCGATCTGCCGATGCTTCAGCTCGATGCCGTGCTGTTCGAGCAAGTGCTGTTCAATCTGCTCGACAATGCCGCGAAATATTCGCTGCCCGATACAACGATCTCGATCCGCAGCCGGCGCGAGGGGAATCACGTTGTGCTGGAGATCGCCGATCAGGGTGGCGGTATTCCGCCTGACGAGCTCGAGAGCGTGTTCGACAAGTTCTATCGCGTGCAGAAGGGCGACCATGTGCGTCCCGGCACCGGGCTGGGGCTCGCCATCTCCCGCGGCTTCGTCGAGGCGATGCAGGGCACGATCTCGGCCGCCAACCGCGGCGACCGCAGCGGCGCGATCCTCACCATCCGGCTGCCCATTCCGGCACGGACCCACGCATTGGATACCGCAGCATGAGCGCCGCCCCGATCAAGGTTCTGGTCATCGACGACGAGCCGCCGATCCGAAAATTGCTGCGGATGGGGCTCTCGACGCAAGGCTACGAGATCCTGGAAGCGTCGAACGGAAAGACCGCGCTCGAGAAGCTCGCGGACGAGCCCGCGCTGATCATTCTCGATCTCGGCCTGCCGGACATCCAGGGTCACGAATTGCTGCGCACCATCCGCGGCCGCAACGAGGGCGTGCCGATCGTGGTGCTCTCGAGCCGCGGCGACGAGGCCGGCAAGGTGCAGGCGCTCGATCTCGGCGCCGACGATTATCTGACAAAGCCGTTCGGCATGGACGAGCTCCTGGCGCGCCTGCGCGCCGCGCTGCGCCACCAGCTTCAGGTGCAGGGCGAACGCCCGATATTCCGCACCGGCGATCTCTCGGTCGACCTCGTCCGCCGCATCGTCAAGGTCGGCGAGCGGGACGTCAAGCTGTCGCCGAAGGAATATGATCTCCTGCGCGTTCTGGTGCAGCACGCCGGCAAGGTGCTGACCCATCGCTTCCTGCTGAAAGAGCTCTGGGACGAGCTCACCGACGCGCAATATCTGCGCGTCTATGTCCGCCAGCTCCGTCAGAAGATCGAAGCCGATCCGGAACGTCCGCAATATGTGCTGACGGAGACCGGGATCGGGTACCGGCTGAAGGCGGGGGATTAGCCACGGCCGTCATTCCGGGGCGCGCGTCGGCGCGAACCCGGAATCCATTTCTCCGGCCGTCACGCTTGGAATGATGGATCCGGGCTCGATGCTTCGCATCGCCCCGGAATGACGAGCTACCCCGCCTTCCTCTGCCGCGCCGTCGACCGGTGCGTCTTCTTCGCGCTGCGCTGGCGCCCGGTGGCGCGACGCGCATGGGACTTCGCCGCCGTCTTCTTCCGGCCGCGTCCCTTCAGGCTCTGCTTCAGCGCGTCCATCAGGCTGACGACGTTGCTCGGCCGCTCCTCGCGTTCCGGCAGCTCGATTGTCTTGCCGCTGGCCTTGCGCTTCACCAGCGCCTTCAGCGCGGTCTCGTACTCGTCCTTGAACTTGCTCGGGTCGAAATGTGCGGCCTTGGTATGCAGGATGTGGCTGGCGAGCTCGACCATGTCCTTGGTGATCCTGGGGCTCTTGATGTCGTCGAAGAACTGGTCCTCGTCGCGCAGCTCATAGGGGAAACGCAACGTGGTGCCGAGCAGGCCCTTGCCGAGCGGTTCGATCGCGATGATGTGCTCGCGGTTGGTGAGCACGATCTTGGCGAGCGCCACGCGGTCCTGGTCCTTCATGGCGTCCCGGATCACGGCAAAAGCATCGACCGCAGCCTTGCCGTCGGGCGTGATATAATAGGGATGGTTGAGATAGCGCTGGTCGATCTCGTCGCTCGGCACGAAACTCTCGATGTCGATGGTGTGGTTGCTTTCGATCTGGACCGCCTCGAGCTCCTCCGGCTCGATCTCGACATATTTGCCCTTGCGCAGCTCGTAGCCGCGTCCCTTCTGGTCGCTCTCGACCACGTCGCCGGTCCCGGAGTCCACCATCTGCTGCTTGAGCCGGTTTCCGGTCTCGCGGTTGATCATGTGAAACCGCGTCTTCTCGGCCGCGGTGGTCGCGGGATAAAGCGCGACCGGGCAACTGACCAGCGAGAGCTTTAACGTTCCCTTCCAATAGGCGCGCGGGGCCATTCCGTTCTCCAGCGTTTCAAGGCATTTTGGAACCCCAACAGCCCCATCGGGTTTTGGTTCCGGGTGGGACTTTTGTCGTGATAGGCTTCAACGCCGAAAGAGAATGCGGGACCGGTCGTGCTGCGAAAACTCTCCACCTACCGACAGAAACGCGATTTCGAGAAGACACCGGAGCCGTCGGGCAAGACCGCGGTGGCGCCATCGGCGCAGCGGCGCTTCGTGATCCAGAAGCACGATGCGACGCGGCTGCACTATGATCTGCGGCTCGAGTTCGACGGCGTGTTCAAGTCGTGGGCGGTGACCAAGGGACCCTCGCTCGATCCGCATGACAAGCGGCTGGCGGTCGAGGTCGAGGACCATCCGCTCGACTATGGCGATTTCGAAGGCACGATTCCGGAAGGGCAGTATGGCGGCGGCACGGTCATGCTCTGGGACCGCGGCACCTGGGAGTCCGAGGATCCCGAGCACGGCTTCCAGAAGGGCGACCTCAAGTTCACGCTCCACGGCGACAAGCTGCATGGAAGCTGGGTGCTGGTGCGGATGAGGCATGACCGCAACGGCGGCAAGCGCACCAACTGGCTCCTGATCAAGCATCGCGACGAATATGCCAGCGAGAGCGACGACATTCTCAGCGAGGACAAGTCGGTGGCCTCGGGCCGCGCGATGGCAGAGATCGCCGATGGCAGGGGCCGCGCGCCGAAACCGTTCATGCTGGCGAAGGGTGCCAAGGCCAAGGCCGATGCGGTCTGGCAGTCCAATCGTGCCGAGGAGCCGAAAGGGCGCACCGTCAGGCCGGCGCCCGGCGCGGCGTTGAAGCGCGGGACGGGCGCAAAGATAAAGGCCACAACCGCGACAAACGCGAAGAAAGTTTCGGAGATGCCGGACTTCGTCGCGCCGCAGCTCTGCACCCCGGTCCAGCGGCCGCCGGCGGCCGATGGCTGGTGCCACGAGATCAAGTTCGACGGCTATCGCGTCCAGCTCCGCGTCGAGGATGGCGAGGCGACGCTGAAGACGCGCAAGGGCCTCGACTGGACCGATAAGTTCGCAGCCATCGCCAAGGAGGCGGGGGAGCTTCCCGACGTCATGATTGACGGCGAGGTCGTCGCGCTGGATCACAACGGCGCGCCGAATTTCTCCTCGCTCCAGGCCGCGCTGTCGGATGGCAAGACTGAGGACCTGATTTTCTTTGCCTTCGACCTCCTGTTCGCCGAGGGGCTCGATTGCCGGCGCCTGCCACTCGGCGAGCGCAAGGACCGCCTCAGGCAACTCCTGGACGCAGGCAAGAAGAAATCGAGCCAAATCCGCTATGTCGAGCATTTCGAGAGCAGCGGCGATGCCGTGCTGCAATCGGCCTGCAAGCTCGAGCTCGAAGGCGTGGTGTCGAAGAAGCTCGATGCGCCTTACCGGTCGGGGCGAACGGAAAGCTGGACCAAGGCGAAATGCCGCGCCGGCCATGAGGTCGTGATCGGCGGCTGGAAGACCACCAACGGAAAATTCCGCTCGCTGATGGCCGGCGTGCACCGCGGCGATCATCTCGCCTTCGTCGGTATGGTCGGCACCGGCTTCGGCGCGGACACGGTCAAGCGCATCATGCCGTCCTTGAAGGCCATGGAGGCCGGGCAAAGCCCCTTCGGCGGCAAGAACGCGCCGAAAAAGACGCGCGACGTGCACTGGCTGAAGCCGGAGCTCGTCGCCGAGATCGAGTTCGCCGGCTTCACCGCCGACGGCAACATCCGCCAGGCCGCCTTCAAGGGCCTGCGGCAGGACAAGCCGGCCGAGGAGGTCGAGGCGGAAACACCCGCCGATACCGAACTCGCCAAGCCCTCGGCCAGGAAGCGTGCCGTGCCGAGTGCAGGCAAGCGGAAGGATGCCGGCACGGCCGAGGTGATGGGTGTCGTCATCTCGAAGCCGGACAAGGAGCTGTGGCCGGATGGCGGCGACGGCGAAGGCGTGACAAAGCTCGATCTTGCGCGCTATTTCGAAGCCGTCGGCGCCTGGATGATCGAGCACATCAAGGGCCGGCCCTGTTCGATCCTGCGCGCGCCGGATGGCATCGGCGGCGAAAAGTTCTTTCAGCGCCATGCCATGCAGGGCACGTCGAATCTGCTGGAGCTCGCGAAGGTCTCGGGCGATCGCAAGCCGTACCTGCAGATCGATCGCGTCGAGGGGCTTGCCGCGGTCGCGCAGATCGGCGGTGTCGAGCTGCATCCCTGGAATTGCGCCCCGGACGCCTACGATACGCCGGGCCGGCTGGTGTTCGATCTCGATCCTGCGCCGGACGTCAAGTTTGCCGATGTCGTGGACGCCGCCAAGGAGATGCGGCAGCGCCTCACCGACGTCGGCATGGAGAGCTTTTGCAAGACCACCGGCGGCAAGGGCCTGCACGTGGTGGTGCCGCTGCTCCACGGCGCGCGCGATAAGGTGAGCTGGAAGGAGGCCAAGGCGTTCGCGCAAGGCGTTTGCCAGTGGATGGCCGACGACGATCCCGAGCGCTATCTGCTCAACATGTCAAAGAAGCTGCGCAACGGAAAGATCTTCCTGGATTATTTGCGCAACGATCGACTGTCGACGGCGGTGGCGCCGCTGTCGCCCCGTGCGCGCGATGGCGCGACCGTGTCGATGCCCGTGACATGGGCGCAGGTGAAGGGCGATCTCGATCCGAAGCGATACACGGTGCGGACGGTGCCGGGTCTGCTGGCGCGCTCGAAAGCCTGGGATGGCTATGACGACGCGGCGACATCGATCAAGGCGGCGGCGAAGAAGCTCGCTGGGAAAAAGAAGTAGGGTGGGTTAGCCGGAGGCGTAACCCACCCTACATTCGAGCGTTGGCTAGATCCGTCCGAGCAACAGCAGGATCAGCAGGATGACGATGACGAGCCCGAGGCCGCCGCCGCCGTAATAGCCGGTGCCGTAGAACGGGCCGCCGCCGATACCGCTGAAGCCGCCGAGCAGCGCGATGACCAAGATGATCAGAATGATCGTACCGATAGACATGCTAGTCTCCTCCAGCCCTTTGTTGAAAGGGTCGTTTGCACCTGTCCCGTGGTGCGAGGGCAACTTGCCGCAGGTTCTATGGTTCCCACGGTGAAACACGGCGAACGGGGCCAACTTGCATGGAACCTTTGCCAGTCCAGGCGGCATGACTATGTGAGGATCAGTCACCACAGGGCAGCGCCATGTCAGCACCGCTTGTCGTCTCCATTCCGCATCGTCTCGGCCGCGAGGAAGCCGTGCGCCGGCTCAAGACCGGGCTCGGCCGCGCCGCAGCCAGCATTCCCGTGATGCAGGTCGAGGAGGAGCGCTGGAACGGCGACAGCATGAGCTTTCGCATCCGCGCGCTCGGGCAGATCGCGAGCGGCCAGATCGATGTCGCCGACGACCACGTCAAGGTTGAGGTTGTATTGCCGTGGCTGTTGCAGCGCTTCGCCGAGATGGCGCAGGCGACTATCCGCAAGCGCGGGCAGCTGCTGCTGACCAAGGACGGGGGCAAGTAGCCGTCAGCTACGAGCGCGCTGTTGCCTGGGTCTCGCAGTGCTTGCGGCACGTGCTTCGATAACCGCAGCCGGAAAATCCCGGAAGGCTTGTGCGAGCGGCAATTGATTGCCGGCAAGATCCGGCCGGGTGTAGCCGGTGATGTCGATCGTCGCGTCAACGCCCTCGAACGCAGGCCATTGTCGGCCCTCTTGCGTGAACGGCGCAAACTGGCGCCCGACCACGACGATCGCAGCCGTGCGGCCGTGTCGGCGGACAAAGGCAATGACGTGGTCTGCGTGTGCGCCCCGGACCTGTAGCGGCTGATACTCGCCCTGCGCGAACACATCGGCGAGTTCGTTGCGCAGTTTGAGCAGGTGCCGCGTCCAGGCCAGCTTGAGCTGGCCGTCCGGCCAGGTCTTGACCAGCCCGCGCCAGTCCGGCGCTTCCAGTGACGTCAGCGCCGTCTGCCGCGCGGCAAAGTCCACCGGGCGGCGGTTGTCGGGATCGACCAGCGACAGGTCCCAGTATTCGGTGCCTTGGTAGAAGTCCGGCACGCCGGGCAGCGTCGCCTTGAGCGTGAGCTGGCTCAGCGAGTTCAGGGCGCCGAGCAGCGCGACGCGGCGTGCCAGGGTTTGCAGCGCCTCAAGGAACTCGCTGGATTGCGCTGGATCGAGGATCTTCCCGATGAAGCTCTCGACGCCGTTCTCATAGGCCTCGTGCGGGTTGAGCCAGCTCGTCTCCTCCTTGCCCTCGCGCGCGGCCTTGAGCGCATAGGCCTGGATGCGCTCGACGAAGCCGGCATCGGCCGTCTCCCCAAGCGACCAGGCGCCGAGCAGGGTCTGGTAGAGCATGTATTCGAACGTCGCCGACGGCGCGCGCAGATTGCCGTCGAGCGCGAGGTGCGGCGCGTTCAGCACCTTCCAGCGTGCCACCGCGCTGGTCCATTCGCCGGGAATCTCGCTGAGGGCCGCGATCCGCGCGCGCGCGTCCTCGCCGCGCTTGGTGTCGTGGGTCGCGGTCGCCGTCATCCCTTGCGGCCATTCCTTGGCACGCGCGCGCATGGCCTCGTGGAAGGCAGGTATCGTGAAGCCGTTGCTCGCGGGATCGCCGCCGACCTCGTTGAGGGCGAGCAGCCGGTGGAATTGATAGAACGCGGTGTCCTCCAGCGACTTCGCCATCATCGGTCCCGTGAACTGCTGCACCTTCAGCGCGAAGCGGCGCACCCGCGGGGCGCTGTGCGGGGGACGGCCGGGCTTGAGCAGGTCCATGGTCAGCGCGTCGCGCAGGAAGTCGAAAATGCCTTCATCCGCGGCGAACCATTCCGCGCGGGCCCGTTCGATGGTGTCGTCGATCAGCTTGCGGTCGAGCGCGGTCGGGCCGCTATGCGTCAAATAAGTGCGATAGACCGGGAAGTGCAGCACGTACAATTCGAGCGCCTGGCGCAGACTGTCGGCGGAGAAGTCGCGGGTCGAGTAATGCCCGTTGGCGATGCGCGCGAGCAGGCGGGTCAGCACGGTGAATTCGCTGGTCAGCAGCGTCTCCAGCACGCGCCGCTTGGCGTCCTTGACGTAAGGCGCCAGCCGCGGCGGGCGGTTGCTGATCTGCCGCCACGTCTCGTTCAGCGCCTCCAGCCCTTTCGCATCGACCAGAACCTGGGTGATGATATTCATCCACTCATAGCCCGTGGTGCCCTGAACGCCGGCGAAACGCGGCAGGCGCTCGTGCTCGCACAGGATCTTTTCGATCACGGTATAGAACGGTTTGGTGTTGCCTTGCGCGTCGCGCACGAGCCGGCGCAGCCGCTGGCAATATTGCACAGGATCGCGCAGGCCGTCGATGTGATCGAGGCGGATGCCTTGCAGCTTGCCGTCGGCAATGAGCTGCTTCACCAGCCGGTGCGTTGCGGCGAACGTGCTCGCGTCCTCGACGCGCAGGCCCGCAAGCCCGTTGACGTCGAAGAAGCGGCGATAGTTGATGTCGCTGGAGGCGAGCCGCCAGTGCCCGAGCTTGTAGTGCTGGCGCTCCAGCAGATGATGCAGCGCCAGTGTCTGCGCCGGACGATCCTTGGCCGAACGATAGGCGGCGAGGCCGCGGTCGATGATGTCGGCGCTGCCTGCGATCTCCTTGAGCTCAGCCTTGAAGCCGGGCGCTTCCCTGCGGTTGGGGCGACGCAGCCCGGTGTAGCGGGCCGCGAGCGCGAGCAGGCGCTTGCCGGGCTCGGTCTCGGCGGCGTCGGCCTCCTTCACGATCACGCGCAGCATTTCGCCATAGCGTTCCGGCGCGATCGGCAGGCGATGCTCGAAATACCAGGCGGAAAAGTTGCCTTCATCGGGATCGTAGCGCAGCTCGATATCGCTGCGCTCCAGCGCCTCGCCATAGGACGAGCCGAGGATCGGCAGCAGCACGCCGCCGCGGGCACGATAGGCCAGTTGATCCCAGTCGATGTCGAAGGAAACCGCATGCGGCGAGGCCTGGCCCCATTCCAGCACGTCGAGCCACCAGGGATTGTCGGCAAAGTGCACGCCGACATGGTTCGGCACGAAGTCGATGATGAGGCCGAGGTCGTGCTGCGCGAGGGCATCGCTCAATCGAGCAAAGCCGGCCTCGCCGCCGAGCTCGGGATTGAACTGGCTGTGATCGACGGTGTCGTAGCCATGGGTCGAGCCCTTGCGCGCCTTCATCACCGGCGAGGCGTAGAGATGCGTGATCCCGAGTGTCTTGAGGTAAGGCACGACCGCGGCGGCCTTGTCGAAGTCGAAATCCGCGGTGAGCTGAAGCCGATAGGTCGCAAGAGGAATGGCAGGAGGCATGCTAACCTCCGAGATGCCAGATCACCGACCAGGGTGGGAGCCGATTGTCGCTGACAGAGCCCCAGATCGGCGTGCCTGTCGCGTCGCTGGGACGTGCGATGTCCTTGTCCGAGAGATTGGCGGTCAGGCGCAACGTTGTGCCGTCGCCCATGCGCCAATGCGCAGTGAGCAGCCCGCTATTGGCCGTCGCGGCATCGCCGAACCTCGCACCCTTCAGCCGCGGTGCGATCTCCTTGTGACGGAGCGCGAGCAGCTCCCGCACCAGCGCCAGCCGCGCATCCTGCTCCGGCGTGTGGGCGGTCCAATCCAGCACGGCCGATTGCAGCGTTTCGGGATCGAGTGGGTCGGGGACCTCGTCGCCGTATTTCTCGTAGGCCCAGGCATATTCCTGCTTGCGACCCTTGCGCACGGCATCGGCAAGGCCGCCCTGGAAATCGCAGAAGAACGGGAAGGGCACCGTGGAGCCCCATTCCTCGCCCTGAAACAGCATCGGCACCATCGGCGCGAGCAAGGTGACCGCGAGTGCGGCTTCGATCTGCCGCGGCGATGCCAGGCTCTCGAGCCGCTCACCCAATGGGCGATTGCCGATCTGGTCGTGGTTTTGCAGGAAGTTGACGAAGGTCGCCGGAGGCAGCTCGCCGCTCGCCTCGCCGCGCGGCTTCTTGCCCCAGAACTCAGAGATCTCGCCCTGGTAGACGAAGCCCGAGGCGAGCGCGCGCGCGAGATCCATGCGCGGCGTCTGGTAGTCGGCGTAATAGCCCGCGAGCTCACCGGTCAGCATCACGTGCCAGACGTGGTGATAATCGTCGTTCCACTGCGCGCGATATTTGCCGTTGGGCGGGTCCTGCGCGGCATCGAGCAGGCTGGCGCGGTTGTCGCCGTTCTCCAGCACGAGATGGATGTGCCGCCCGGTGGCCTTGGCGAGCTCGCCGGCGGCGACGCTGAGGTCCTGCAACATCGACTGCTCGCCCGGGATCGCCATGATGTGATTGGCGGCATCCAGTCTCAGGCCGTCGAAGCGGTAGTCGGTGAGCCAGGACAGCGCGTTCTCGACCGCGAAGGCCCGGACCTGCGGCACGCGATAATCGATCGCACTGCCCCAGGGCGTATGCGCATCGGTGAAGAAAGCCGGCGCATAGCGGCCGAGATAATTCCCCTCCGGTCCGAAATGATTGTAGACGACGTCGAGGAACACCATCAGCCCGCGCAGACGCGCCTCGTCGATCAGTGTCTTCAGGTCCTCGGGCCGGCCGTAGGCGCTGTCGGGCGCGTACCACAGCACGCCGTCATAGCCCCAGCCGCGGCGGCCGGCGAAATCGGCCAGCGGCATCAATTCCAGCGCGGTGATCCCGGTCGCAACCAGATGATCGAGCTTGTCGATCATGGCGCGGTAGGTGCCCTCAGGCGTGAAGGTGCCGACATGGGCCTCGATCAGCACCGTCTCTTCCCAGGGACGTCCGCGCCAGTCGCGCGCGCGCCACGCGAAGGCATCATGATCGACGACTTCGCTCGGGCCAAAAACGTCGTCCGGCTGGAAGGCGGATGCGGGATCGGGCACGTCGATCTCGTCGTCGATCCTGAACTGGTAGGGACTTCCGACGGGCAGGCCGGCAATCTCGGCGACATACCAGCCATCCTGCCGGCGCTGCATCGCGTGCCTTCTGTCGAGCAGGAGATCGACTCGGCGAGCGCCGGGCGCCCACAGCCGGAACGACACGCCGTCCTTGGTCGGCCTCGCCCCGAAGGATGGTCTCATAGCGCCCCCGCGAAGGCGAGCACGGAGCGCGGCGGCGCCTTGCTGTCGCTTCCGGGCTGCAAATCAACGCTGTTCGGCCTGGCATCGGTGGTATTCAGGATCTGCTGCCAGCTTTTGTACTCGGCCATTTTGGGCAATTTGAATGCGATCTCTTCGGGGGCGGCGTTCAGTACGATAAAGATCGCGGCGCTCCCCGGTTCCATCGGCCCCATCACATAGGAGAGGAACCGCCCTTCCGGAAATTTCCAGTCGTTCTCCGTCATCTCGTCGCCGGCGGGCGTCAGCCACAGCGCGCCGTAGGAAACGCCGTCCTTGGGCCGGCCGTCGAGCCAGCGATGGCTGCGAAGCTGCGAGAAGCGGCGGCGGATCTCCGCGAGCCCGGCGACGAAATCGACCATGTCGTCGCCGTCCTTGCCGAGATTGTCCCAGCCGACCCAGCCGACCTCGTTGTCCTGGCAATAGGCGTTGTTGTTGCCGGACTGCGAATTGCCGACCTCGTCGCCGGCCAGGATCAGCGGAACGCCCTGCGCCAGCATCAGGCAGGCCAGCACGTTCTTGCGAAGCTGCCGCCGCAGCCCGAGAATCTCGGGATCGTCGGTCGGACCCTCGACACCGCAATTGTTGCTGTGGTTGTCGTTGGAGCCGTCGCGATTGTCCTCGCCATTGGCCTCGTTGTGCTTCTCGTTGTAGCTGAAGAGGTCGGCGAGGGTGAAGCCGTCATGCACGGTGATGTGATTGATGCTGGCGCGCGGTCGCCGTCCGTCATGGTTGAACAGGTCGGATGAGGCCGTCATGCGGCTCGAGATGTCGCCGATCAGGCTGCCTTCGCCGCTCCAGTAGCGGCGCATGGCGCTGCGATATCGATCGTTCCACTCTGACCATTGGGAAGGGAATGCGCCGACCTGGTAGCCACCGAGCCCGAGATCCCAGGGTTCGGCGACGAGCTTCACCGCCGCCAGCACCGGGTCCTGCCGGATCGCCGTCAGGAACGAGCTGCCGCGATCATAGCCGTTCGGTCCGCGCGCGAGCGTGGTGGCGAGGTCGAAGCGGAAGCCGTCGACATGGCAGACCTCGACCCAGTAGCGCAGCGAATCCATCACCATCTGGAGCACGCGCGGGTGGGTGAGGTTCACCGACGAGCCGCAGCCGGTGAAGTCGTCGTAATAGCGCGGGTTCTCGCGGTTCAGCCAGTAATAGGAGGCATTGTCGATGCCGCGATAGCAGAGGGTCGGACCGAGATGATTGCCTTCGGCCGTGTGGTTGTAGACGACGTCGAGCATCACCTCGATGCCGGCATCGTGCAGGCGCGCGACCGTGGTGCGGAAGGAATCGAGCGCATTGTCCTGGGCATAGCGCGGCTCGGGCGCGAAGAAGGACAGCGTGTTGTAGCCCCAGTAGTTGACGAGCTTCTTCTCGACCAGAATGCGGTCGTCGATGAAGCTGTGGATCGGAAGCAGCTCGACGGTGGTGACGCCGAGCGTTTTCAGATGCTCGATCATCGCCGGCGACGACAGGCCACCATAGGTGCCGCGCAAATTCGGCGGCACGTCGTCGCGCTTTTGCGTCAGGCCCTTGACGTGGGCCTCGTAGATGACGGTGTCTTCCCAGGGGATGTTGGGCCGGATCTCGCGACGGCCCCAGTTGAAGGTCTCGTCGACGACGACCGCCTTGGGCATGCCGCGCGCGTTGTCGCGCCGGTCGAAGGAGAGGTCCTCGCGTGGTGAGCCGGTGCGATAGGCGAAATGGGCATCGCTCCAGACCAGCCGCCCGGCGAGCCGTTTGGCGTAGGGGTCGAGCAGCAGCTTGTTGGCGTTGAAGCGGTGGCCGTGCTCGGGCTCGTAGGGGCCGTGTACGCGATAGCCGTAGAGCTGGCCCGGCGAGATGTCATTGAGATAGCCGTGCCAGACATCCTCGGTCCGCTCGGGCAGCTCGACACGCTCGAGCTCGCGCCTTCCTTGCGTGTCGAACAGGCACAGCTCGACCTTCTGCGCATTGGCGGAGAACAGCGCGAAATTGGTGCCGCGTCCGTCCCAGCTTGCGCCGAGGCGTGCGGGCGATCCGGCAGTCAGGCGCATCGGTCAGCTTTCCGGAACGAGGAAGATCGCGGCGAGCGGCGGAACGGTGAGGCGAAGCTCGGGCGCCTTGCCGCCAGCGGCATGAACCTCGCCGATGTTTCCGACATTGGTGCCGCCGTAATGGGCGGAGTCCGAATTGAACACCTCTTTCCACTTGCCGGCAAAGGGCACGGGGACGCGATAGTTGCGATAGACGTTGGGTGAGAAGTTGACGATCACGAGACACCGTGCGTGCTCGTCGAATCCCTTGCGCAGCCAGGCGAACACGTTGCGATTGGCGTCATCCGTGATCAGCCATTCGAATCCGCCCTGTTCGCAATCCATCTGGTGCAGCGCCGGCACCGCGCGATAGAGCCAGTTGAGGTCGCGGATCAGCGCCTGGATGCCGGAATGGTACTTGTATTCGAGCAGGTGCCAGTCGAGCGACTGGTCGTGATTCCATTCGCGGCTTTGCGCGATCTCCGCGCCCATGAACAGCAGCTTCTTGCCGGGATGGCCGAACATGAAGCTGTAATAGGCGCGCAAATTCGCAAAGCGCTGCCATTCGTCGCCGGGCATGCGGCCGAGGATCGAACGTTTGCCGTGCACGACCTCGTCATGCGACAGCGGCAGGATGAAGTTCTCCGAGAAAGCATAGTGCAGGCCGAACAGGATCTCGCCGTGATGATGCTTGCGGTGAATCGGATCCTTGCTGATGTAGTTCAGCGTGTCGTGCATCCAGCCCATGTTCCACTTGTAGCCGAAGCCGAGCCCGCCGAATTCGACCGGGCGCGAGACCTGCGGCCACGCGGTGGATTCCTCGGCCGCCGTGGTTGCCTGCGGGAAGCGCGCGAACAATTCGGTGTTGAAGCGGCGCAGGAACGCGATCGCCTCGATGTTCTCGCGGCCGCCATACTGGTTCGGAATCCAGGCGCCCGGCGGGCGGCTGTAGTCGAGATAGAGCATGGAGGCGACCGCATCGACGCGCAGGCCGTCGATCGCGTAACGCTCGAGCCAGAACAGCGCGTTCGACACCAGGAAGTTCGTCACTTCGGTGCGGCCGTAATTGTAGATAAGCGTGCCCCAGTCGAGGTGGCGGCCCTGGAGCGGATTGGCATGCTCGTAGAGCGAGGTGCCGTCGAAGCTGCCGAGCCCGTGCGGATCGTCGGGGAAATGGCCGGGCACCCAGTCGAGCAGCACGCCGACCCCCTCGCGATGGCAGGCATCGACCAGCGCGGCAAAATCTTCAGGCCCGCCGAAGCGGCTGGTCGGCGCATAGAGGCCGGTCGGCTGATAGCCCCAGGAGCCGTCGAAGGGATGCTCGCTGACGGGCAGGAATTCGAGATGGGTAAAGCCCATGTCGCGGGCATAGGCCGGCAGCTGTTCGGCCAGTTCGCGATAGGTGAGCCATTCGTCGCCGTTCTTGCGTCGCCAGGAGCCGAGATGGACCTCGTAGATCGACATCGGCGCCGAGAGCGCGTTGATGCCATCCGGCGCCGGGCGAGGGCGTGCGAGGTGTGCCTCGTCGAACACGATGGAAGCCGTCTTCGGCCGCACCTCGCTCGCAAAGGCCATGGGATCGGACTTCAGCGGCAACTGATGACCGTGCGGACCGATGATATCGAACTTGTAGTGGTCGCCGCCCTTGGCGTGCGGGATGAACAGCTCCCAATAACCGGCACCGCGGACCCGCATCGGATGGCGCCGCGCGTCCCAGAAATTGAAATCGCCGACCACGGACACACGCCGCGCGTTCGGCGCCAGCACGACGAAGCCGATGCCGTCGATGCCTTCGAGCCGCATCGGATGCGCGCCGAGCTTGTCGTAGAGGCGCTGATGGGTGCCTTCGCCGAGCAGATAGAGATCGAAGTCGGTCAGGATCGGCGGGAAGCGATAGGCGTCCTCGAACTCGACGATGTTGTCGCCGAACCTGGCGCGGAGCTGGTAGCGCGTCGAGCCGTTCGGCAGGGCGCCGATGAACAGGCCCGAATCGTGGACGCGATCGAGCTTCGCCACCTCGCCATGTTCGCCCACCGCCTCGACATTGGTGGCCTCGGGGAGGAACGCGCGCACCACGCTCTTGCCGCCCTCGGGATGCAACCCGAGATAATGGAAGGGGTCGGAGTGGCGGCCCTCGATGATCGCGTAGGCCTCGGCTGGCAGTTTAGGCATGGGCTTCGCTCTCATTGGACAGAATGCGAAGCAGTCCGGTCAGCGGCGCACGGAGCCCCTCAGGCCGGTGGGACAGCTCGAACTCTACTTCGTCGAAGGCTTGATCAAGCAGGAAAAACCTTAACAGGCCTTCCGCGGATTGCCGATCTTCCGGCCACACCCGGCGATCGGTCATGGCTTCGCGGTAGGCGTTAAGGAATGTCGCGGCGGCGCGTTCGCGCCATTCGCCGAGTGCGGTCGCGAGCCGGTCCTGCTCGTCGGATGCGCCCGTGAGCGCGCGGCTGAGCGCTGCGTTAACCGAAAGCTCAATCGAGTGGATCAGGCCGGCAACGTCGCGCGCGGCAGGTAGCTTGCGCCGCTTGTCGGCCAGCGCGAGATGCGGATTGCCGTCGAAATCGATGATGAAGATATCGTCCTTCACGATCAGAGTTTGCCCGAGGCGGAAGTCGCCATGATGACGGATGTTCAACCCGGCGATGCCGGATGGCAAGAGGGCGTCGAGGTGGCCGGGCAGGGTCGCACGTACCGCGACGAGCTGATCGATCAGCGGCCGGTCGGATTCCCGCAGGCCGTCGCGGCTGTCGGCGAGCCGTTCAAAAACCCGCTCGGCCCGTGCCTTGAGGTCGGAGGCCCAGCGTTTGACGTGGGCGGGGCCGATCGGCTCCGGCGCGAGATTGTCGGGCTTGGCGGCGGCGAGCGCCACATGCAGCTCGGCAAGCCGCCGGCCGATCTGCGCCACGAAGTGCAGATATGGCGCCTGCTCCTGGGTCTCGCGGGGCGCTTCGCCCATCGGCGCCAGCCGCTGCTCATCGACGTAGCGGTCGAGATAGCCAGTGGTAACGGCCCAGCCGTCGCCCTGGTTCTCGACATAAGCGTGCAAGACTCCGACCGCGCTGCTTCTATCGCCCTCGATCAGCTCGACGCTGCCAAGCAGCGCCGGAGTATTGGCAAAGCGCGCGACCTCGGTGAGATAGCGGCCGATCTCGATCTCGGGATTGATGCCGCTTTCGAGCTGGCGATGAATTTTGGCGACGTACTGGTTGTCGACCAGCGCCGTGCTGTTCGACTGCTCGATGGTGCGGATGCGTCCGGGCTCCTTGATGGTGTAATCGGCAAACCGGCTGGTCGCCTTGAATTCCAGCCGCAGATTGTTCTCATCCACCACCAGGTTCTGCGACAGGCCCCGCAGGAAAAGCCCGATGAATATCTGGTCGGTTGCTACGTCGAGCAGCGTGCCTTCGCGCGCGCCCTGGCGCACGGCAGCGAGCGCCTTCGGGTTGAACCGCTCGCGGTCGAAGCGCACCCACTCGATCTGCATCGGCAGCACGTAGCGCGTGGTAACATCGTTCTGCGTGGTCTCGAAGAACGCGATCCAGGGTCTGTTGTCGCCGATGTCGCTGAAAGGCACCGCCGAGGTCAGCGTGGCCTGGATGTGCTTGGGATTGTGCTCGGGGTACCAGCGGGTCCGCGACAGGAAGCCCGGCAGCACGTCGCGCTCGAACACGCCGCGCTCGCGCGCGAGCGACACCCAGTTCGAATTGACCGGGACCACCAGCGTCTCGAACTCAGGCACCGCGCGCGGCGTCACCGGCTCGGATTTGTTGCGCTCGGTGAGCTGGAACCAGTAGAAGCCGTAGGGCCCCAGCGTGATCATGTAGGGCAGCTCGCCGATCGGCGGAAAACGCGTGCGTCCGAGCATCTCCTGCGGAATGCGGTCCTTCCACGGCGACAGGTCGAGCTCGGTTGCCTGGGCTGCGCGCGAGAGGTTGGCGACGCACAGGATCACCTCGTCGTTGTACTGCCGGACATAGGCCAGCACGGCGCGGTTGGCCGGGCGGATGAAAGTCATGGTGCCGCGGCCGAAGGCGAGGGTCGATTTGCGCACCGAGATCAGGCGCTTGGTGGCGCTGAGCAGCGAGGACAGGCTGCGCGACTGCGCCTCCACGTTCACCGACTCGTAGCCGTAGACGGGGTCCATGATCAGCGGCGCGTAGAGACGGGCGGGATCGCAGCGGGAGAAGCCGCCATTGCGGTCCGGGCTCCACTGCATCGGCGTGCGCACGCCGTTGCGGTCGCCGAGATAGATGTTGTCGCCCATGCCGATCTCGTCGCCGTAATAGATGATCGGCGTGCCCGGGAATGACAGCAGCAGCGAGTTCATCAGCTCGATCTTGCGGCGGTCGTTGTCCATCAGCGGCGCCAGCCGCCGGCGGATGCCGACATTGATACGCGCGCGGGGATCGTTGGCATAGGTGGTCCAGAGATAGTCGCGCTCGACGTCGGTGACCATCTCCAGCGTCAGCTCGTCATGGTTGCGGAGGAACAGCGCCCATTGGCAGCTCGCGGGAATGTCCGGCGTCTGGCGCAAGATGTCGGTGATCGGAAAGCGGTCTTCCTGCGCGATCGCCATGTAGATGCGCGGCATCAGCGGGAAGTGGTAGGCCATGTGGCACTCGTCGCCGCGGCCGAAATATTCCTGCACGTCCTCAGGCCATTGATTGGCCTCGGCCAGCAGCAGCTTGCCCTTGGAGTAGGAGTCCAGTTCCTGGCGCAGGCGCTTGATGATCGCGTGCGTCTCCGGGAGGTTCTCGTTCGAAGTGCCCTCGCGCTCGCAGAGATAGGGAATGGCGTCGAGCCGGAAGCCGTCGACGCCGGCATCCAGCCAGCGCTTCATCACCTGGATGAGCGCGCTGACCACGCGCGGATTGTCGAAATTGAGGTCCGGCTGGTGCGAGAAGAAGCGGTGCCAGTAGAACGCCCCGGCCTCGGGGTCCCAGGTCCAGTTCGATTTCTCGGTGTCGGTGAAGATGATCCGCGTGCCCTGGTATTTCTGGTCGGTGTCGCTCCAGACATACCAGTTGCGGGCGCTCGAGCCCGGATGGCTGCGGCGCGCCCGCTTGAACCATTTGTGCTGGTCGGAGGTGTGATTGACGACGAGCTCGGTGATGACGCGCAGGCCACGCTTCTGCGCTTCCTGGATGAAGCGCTTGAAGTCCTTCATTGTCCCGAAATCGGGATTGACCGAGCCGTAGTCGGCGATGTCGTAGCCGTCGTCGCGCCCGGGCGATGGATAGAACGGTAGCAGCCACAGCGCGGTGACGCCGAGCTCCTGGAGATAGGGCAGCTTCTCGGTCAGTCCGGCGAAATCGCCGATGCCGTCATGGTTGCTGTCGGCAAACGCCTTGACGTGGAGCTGATAGATGATGGCGTCCTTGTACCAGAGTTCATCCACGATCTCGGCTGCCTCGGCTTTCTTGGTCTCGACGGAAGATAAAACATTCATGGCGTGATCCTTACGCCAGGCAGCGGAACAGCAGCGCCGGGTCGCGGTCGGGGTCGATACGTAATTTGATCCCGCCCCATTCGATGCGGGACTGTTCGCCTGTGATGAGATTTTCGAGTGCGGTAACGTGGCGGCGTGCGCCGTCGGCGTCGATGGTGAGGTCGCCCAGCGGCAACCAGACTTCGCGCACATGGCCCGAGAGGGCGATGACCGCGACGACGGCGTTGGCTGGATCAGCCGCCTCCTTGGCAAAGGCGATCGTCTCGCCGTCCTCAATACCGAGGAAGCGCAAATTCTCCGTTTGCTGAAGTGCGGCGTTATCGTTGCGGATGCGATTGAGCGCGGCGATGTAGGGCTTGATGTTGCCGGGCCGGTCCCAGTCGCGCGGCTTGAACTGGTATTTCTCGGAATCGAGATATTCTTCGCGGCCGGGAATCGCGTCACGCTCCAGCAGCTCGAACCCGCTGTAGATGCCATAGCTGCCGGACAGCGTCGCGGCCAGCGCGACACGCGACTTGAACGCCCAGGGCTCGCCGCCCTGGAGATGATAGGGCAGCAGGTCGGGCGTGCTCACGAACAGGTTCGCCCGATAAAAATCGCGCTCGGGATAGCGCGTCAGCTCGCCCAGATATTGCTCCAGCTCCCACTTCGCCGTGCGCCAGGGGAAATAGCTGAAGGACTGTGCAAAGCCGAGCTTGGCGAGGCCCTGCATCAGCTTCGGCCGCGCAAATGTCTTGGAGAACAGGATCACCTCGGGATGGCGGCGGCGGATGTCGCTGATCAGCCACTCCCAGAACGGAAGCGGCGCGGTGTCGTGATTGTCGATGGCGAAGATGGTGACGCCGTGGTCGATCCAGAACAGCATGGCATCGCGAAACGCGTTCCAGAGCCCGGCCCTGTCGACGGAGGCGAAATCCGGGATGACGATGTCCGAATAGGGATCATCCGCCGTCCGCACCGCACGATTCGGCCGCCATTTGAACCATTCCGGATGCTGCGTCAGCCAGGGATGGTCCGGCGAGCATTGCACGGCGAAGTCGAGCGCGAGCTCGAGGCCGTATTCGAGACAGGTTGCGACCAGCGCGCGAAAATCCTCGATCGTGCCGAGCTCGGGATGCAGTGCATCGTGCCCGCCCTCGGCCGTGCCGATCGCATAGGGCGAGCCGGGATCGCCTTCGGTCGCCACCGGCGCATTGTTGCGGCCCTTGCGGCGGGTGCGGCCAATGGGGTGGATGGGCGTGAAGTAGAGCACGTCAAAGCCCATCGCGGCGATGTCGGGCACGCGCGCGATGCAGTCACGCAGCGTGCCGTGCCGGCCGGGACTCTGGCTCTGGCTGCGCGGCATCATCTGATACCAGGCGCCGAAGCGTGCCTTGTCGCGGTCGACGATCAGCGGGAAGTTCTGCGAGCGGGTCAGGTCGGGCCGCGACTGGCTCTCAGCCATGGCGGCGCCGAGATCGGCTGCCAGCAGCGAGCCGACATCGCCGGTCTGAAGATAATGCTCGCATTGCTTCACGATAACAGCCGCGGCGTCCTGCCGGGCGCCATGCGCCTTGGTCAGGAGGCCGGCGCCCTCGATCGCGTCGAGGCTGACGTCCGCGCCGGCGCGCCGTTTGCGCACAACCCCGTGCGACCAGGTGGCGAACTCGTCGGTCCATGCCTCGATCGCATAGACATATTGGCCGGGCTCGACGGGTGTGAAGGCGCCGGACCAACGGTCATTGCCGTGATGGATCATCGGCTCGCTCCGCCATTCCCGGTCCTGCTCTCCTCGCCAGATCAGCGCGGCACCGATCACCGCGTTGCCGTCGCGATAGATGTCCGCCCAGACGTCGACCCGTTCGCCCGCAATCCGCTTCACGGCGAAACGGCCGCCGTCGATCGAGGGATAGATATCTTCGATGAGGAAAGCGCCGCCGGCTGCGGCACTCTCGACAGTTTGAATTGTCTTGTTCACGGTGATGCCATTGACAAGAAAGCAGGAGCCCGTTTCCCTTGTCGGGAACCTACGCTTGATACCAATATAGAAAGCCGCTTGTGTGTCATTGGTTCCCTTGGGAACGGCAGGCACGGTTTGCGAGTTACCCCTGACTAACCTCTTCCACGACCTCGTTAAAATCCATGCCCCCGGCCGGATGACGGCCTGCAAGCTGCGTGCCGAATGGATCTTTTAGCTCAAGCCCGGATCAAGGGCGTTCAGTCCGAATTCGTCGATGCCCTCGGAAAGCTGCGGGTCACCGATCCCGTGGCCCTCAAATCCATCCTCGAGGCCCTGCCAGAGAAGCGGGTTTACCGCTTCGTCGGCGGGCCCGTGGTGGTGCGCGCCCTGGGACATCCGCGCACCGAATTGACGACAATCGGCGCGCCACCGCTGCAATGGACATTGCGCGCAAACGGCAATGTGATCGCGCAAGGCGAGACGCGCGAGCCCGTGATCGCCTGGCCCGCCGGCCTGCCGCTCGGTTATCACCGGTTGACGCTGACCGATGCCAAGGGGGTTGCGGAAGAGGTGCCGATGATCGTGGCGCCCGAACGCGCCTTCGGCGGCGATTTCGCCCGTGGCTGGCTGCTTGCCGTGCAGCTCTACAGCGTCCGCTCGGACCGCAATTGGGGCATTGGCGATTTCACCGACCTCGCCGATCTCGTCCGGCTCGCCAGGCAGCTCGGCGCCGATGGCGTCGGGCTCAATCCGCTGCATGTCCTGTTCGACAACCATCCCGCCGATTGCAGCCCCTATTCGCCGAACAGCCGGCTGTTTCTCAACCCGCTCTATATCGACGTCGAGGCGATCCCGGAATTTTCCGCCGACCTCGTCCCCGACGCGGCCGCAACCGCCGCGCGGCTGCGCGAAGGCGATCGTGTGCCCTATGCGGACATGGCGGCGCTGAAATGGCTCGCCCTGCGCGCCGCCTACGACAGTTTCGTGACGAGTGCGAGCGAGGCGCGCCGCGAGGAATTCGACGCCTTCCGCGCCGACCGCGCGCCGCTGTTGTCCCGCTTTGCCTGCTTCGAGGTGCTGCGGCATCGCTTCGCCGGGCCTTGGTGGGAGTGGCCGCAAGAGTGGCAGCAGCCGGATGAAGCCAAATGCGCCGAGCTCCGCAACGGTCCCGACAAGCGCGAGGTCGAGTTCGTCGAATTCGTGCAATGGACGGCCGATAGCCAATTACATGCCGCTAAGGAATTGGCCGGCCAGCTCGGCATGCGCGTCGGGCTCTATCTCGACGTCGCCGTCGGCGTGCAGTCCAACGGCTTCGACGCCTGGAACGAGCAGATGGCGATTTCGCGCCATCTCGCCGTCGGCGCGCCGCCCGACGTGCTCAACACCGTCGGACAGGATTGGGGCCTTGCCGGCTTCAATGCCGGTGGTCTGGAGGCGCAATCTTTCGTGCCGTTCGCCGACATGCTGGCCGCCTCGATGCGCCATGCCGGCGCGATCCGGCTCGATCACGTGCTGGGCTTGAAGCGGCTGTATCTGGTGCCGCGCGGCTTCAAGCCGGACAACGGTGCCTATGTGCAGATGCCGTTCGAAGCGCTGCTCGGCGCCGTGGTGCGCGAGAGCGCGGCGCACAAATGCATCGTGATCGGCGAGGACCTCGGCACCGTGCCGGAAGGTTTCCGCGAGACCATGCAGGATTTCGGCATCTGGTCCTACCTCGTCATGATGTTCGAGCGCGACGATGCCGGCCGTTTCCGCAATGCCGACCATTACCGACCCAATGCGCTGGTCACGCTGAACACGCATGATCTGTGCACCTATGCCGGCTGGCGCTCCTTCAGCGATCTCAAGATGAAGCGCTCGCTCGGGCTCGACCCCGGCGAGAACGACCAGGCGCGCTGGGATGCGCTCGGCAGGCTCGACGAGATCCTGCGCCAGAACGGCATCAACGCCAACGATCTCTATTCGGTGCTCGCCTTCCTGTCGCGGACGCCGTCGCGGCTTCTGGCGGTGTCGCTGGAGGATCTGCTCGGCGTGATTGACCAGCCCAACATTCCCGGTACGATCGATGAGCATCCGAATTGGCGCCAGCGCCTGCCGGTGGCGCTCGACAAGATCGCCGCGAAGGTCGATGTTACGGCCTTGAAGGCGGCGACGCGGGAACGCTCGTTGACCGGCGGGAGTTGAAACGGCGGATTTTCCGGGGCTCGTAACACATTGGCTCAGAGGATCGAGGACTATGCGCTGATCGGCGATTGCGAGACCGCAGCGCTGGTCGGGCGCGACGGCTCGATCGACTGGCTGTGCTGGCCGGCGTTCGATTCCGATGCCTGCTTTGCCGCGATCCTCGGCACGCACAAGAACGGCCGCTGGCTGATCGCGCCAGGCGAAGACATCACCGGTATCTCGCGCCGCTATCTCGGCAACACCCTCATCCTCGAAACGCGCTTCGAGACCAGGAGCGGCGCCGTTGCGCTGATCGACTTCATGCCGCCGCGCGGCAAGGCCTCCGACATCGTGCGGCTGGTCCGCGGCCTCACGGGCACGGTGAAGATGCGGATGGAGCTCGTCATCCGCTTCGGCTTCGGCGTCGACATTCCCTGGGTGCGACGCATCGACCATTCGCTGCTGGCGGTCGCCGGCCAGGACATGACGGTGCTGCGCACCCCGGTGGAGACCCGCGGCGAGGATCTCACCACGGTCTCCGATTTCGACGTGAAGGCCGGCGAGACGGTGCCATTCGTGCTGACCTACGGCCCCTCGCATCTCGATCCGCCCGCGCCGATTGATCCGGAGATCGCCTTCCAGGAGACCGTAAAATTCTGGAACGAATGGTGCAGCCGCTGCACCCGCGACGGCGAATATCACGATCTGATCCTACGCTCGCTGATCACGCTGAAGGCTCTGACCTTCGACCCGACCGGCGGCATCGTCGCGGCGCCCACCACCTCGTTGCCGGAGAAGCTCGGCGGCGCCAGGAATTGGGATTACCGCTTCTGCTGGCTGCGCGATGCGACCTTCACGCTGCTGGCGCTGATGAACTCGGGTTACACCGAGGAGGCATTGGCCTGGCACAATTGGCTCTTACGCGCCGCGGCAGGCTCGCCGGCGAACATGCAGATCATGTACGGCATCTGGGGCCAGCGGCGTCTGCTGGAATGGGAAGCGGGCTGGCTCGACGGCTATGAGGGCGCCCAGCCGGTGCGGGTCGGCAATGCCGCGCATGCGCAGCTCCAGCTCGACGTCTACGGCGAGCTGATCGACGCCTTCCACCAGTCGCGCATGGCCAAGCTCAAGCTCGACGACGAGACGACCTGGGCGCTGGAATGCGCCGTGCTCAACCATCTTGCCGAGGTCTGGGACCATCCCGATCACGGCATCTGGGAACGGCGCGGACAGCCGAGGCACTACGTCTTCTCCAAAGTGATGACCTGGGTCGCGTTCGACCGCGGCATCAAGAGCGCCGAGACCTTCGGCTTCAAGGCGCCGCTGCTGCACTGGCGCGCGTTGCGCGAAGCCATTCATCGCGACGTCTGCAACAAGGGATTTGACGCGGAGGAAAACGCCTTCGTCGAGTCCTACGGCGCAAAGCTGCTCGATGCCAGCGTGTTGCTGCTGCCGGCGGTCGGCTTCCTTCCGGCGCAAGACCCGCGCATCCGCGGCACCATCGCGGCCGCCGAACGGCACCTGATGCGCGACGGCTTCGTGCTGCGCCACGATCCGCGCGAGGTGTCCGAGGAGACGCAGCCGATCGAGGGCGCGTTCCTGGCGTGCAGCCTGTGGCTGGCCGATGCGCATGTGCTGGCCGGCGATCTCGACAAGGCGCAAGCCTTACTCGACCGCGTGGTCGGCATCGCGAACGACGTCGGCCTCCTGGCCGAAGAGTATGATTCAGGCGCCCGGCGCCAGACCGGCAATTTCCCGCAGGCCTTGACCCACATCGCGCTGATCAACACCGCGCACAATCTGTCGGCGGCGAGGCAGGAGAGCGAGAAGCCGGCCGTGCAGCGGTCGAAGTAGAGACAGCCTGGTCGAGGCCGCTTGCGCCCTAGACCCCGAGCCACTCCAGGCCGCAGGGAAGCTCGCCGACGGCAAAGTCCACTTGGAGGACACGGCGATGCATCGGAGCGATCGCCGCGTCCGACGCGTGGAGAACGGGTGTTGCATAGAGCCAGACGTCGCCGGGCTCGGCCAGGCATGCGACCGCGCCGCAACGCCGGACGACGTCCTTCACGTCCTCCTCAGGAATTCGGCCAAGCCTGTGCGATCCGGGTGCGATCAATAGCGGTGCATTGCTGGCCGGGACCGGATCAATGTGAACTCGCAGGGTCACCATGTCGGAGAGCAGCGTGAAGGGCGGTTCGACATGATGCATGCCGCTCTTGACGCTCCATGTCTCGAAACCATCGACCGGGACGCGCTCCTTCACGGCGATGGTGCGATCCTGGTGCCAGCCCAGCGCCCAGTTCGTCGCAGCCGTCTTGTCGAACAGGATAGCCCTGACCGGGCGACAAGTCTCTCCAAGCACCGACGCGGCACAGCATCCGATATCTCCGCTCGCGGCAAGGAACGGCGCGAGACCCTCGACGCCTCTCAGCCTCAGTCCGGCGTGATCGGGCGGCAAATGGGACAGAACCGCCTCGAGCCGGTGCAATCGATCCAAGGTCAGTGCCTGCCGGAACAGCTGCGCACCATCGTCTCGAAAAGTCAGCTGCTCAAGTCCCAAGGTCGCGCACCGATAGATTGATCGCTCAGCCCACCCCGTTCCGCTTCAAAATCACCTCCATCGCCTCCGCAAAACCGTCCTGTTCGTTGGTCGCGGTGACGTGGGTGGCCTGGTCCTTGACGCTGTCGGTGGCATTGCCCATGGCGATCGAGGTGCCGCTGACGCGGAACATCGCAAGGTCGTTCTGCATGTCGCCGATGGTGGCGACCGCCTCGGTGGAAATACCAAGGCGCTTGGCCATCGCCTGCACGAAGGTGCCCTTGTCGAAGCCGGGCGGCGTGATGTCGAGATAATAGGTCTGCGAGCGCACCGCGGTGGCCGCGCTGCCGAGCGCCTCCTGCATCGCCTTCTCGCAACGCTCCAGGCCGGCCGCATCGGCGCTGGCGCCGACGATCTTGCAGGCGCTGGTGAGATACGGCGCAAAATCCGCCACGATGGTCGGGGCGGAGCGGATCGTGTGCTCTTCATGCGCGACGTATTTCCCGCTGGGATTGTCGATCAACCATTTGTCGGTGGTGAAGAGCCAGATGTCGGCACCGAACTCGCGGAGGATTTTTAGCGACCGTTCAGCCGCGCTCGCCGGGATCAGGTGCTGCTCGACCGGATGCATCTCGGGATCGACGATCGAGGAGCCATTGAACGGGCCGATCGGCAGCCAGAGCGCCAGCGGCTCGATCAGGAACCGCATGCCGATCGCGGGGCGGCTGGAGGTGATGGTGAAGCCGATGCCGGCCTTGTGCAGCCGCTGGATCGCGGACCGCGCGCGCTCCGTCAGCGTCTTGTCCTTGGTCAGCAGCGTGCCGTCGACGTCGGAGACGACCAGTGAGATTTTCGTCATGGCAGGACCTCAGGGTTTCTCGGCCTCAGCGTTTCGCCCCGCTCAGCTTCAATTGCCGGACCACGCCGTCGACGATCGCCTCGACGGATTCGTCGATCGAAACGGTAACGACGTGCTCGCCAGCCTCGGGTGGCTCCAGCGTCGTGAACTGGCTCGTCAGCAGTTCGGGCGGCATGAAATGCCCCTTGCGTTGCGCGAGGCGGGCGGCAATCAACTCCTTGGTGCCCCTCAGGAAGACGAAGCGGACGTCGTCGCGTCCACGCAGCAGCACGTCGCGATAGGTGTGCTTCAGCGCCGAGCAGGCGATGATCACATGCTCGCCCTTGTCGCAAACCCGCGCGATCTCGTCGGCAATGGCGTTGAGCCAAGGCCAGCGGTCCTCGTCGGTGAGGGGATGGCCGGCCCGCATCTTCTCGACATTGCTGGCGGGGTGAAAGCTGTCGCCGTCCTCGAAACGCCAGCCGAGCCGCTGCCCGAGCGCCTCCGCAACCGTACTCTTGCCTGAACCCGACACGCCCATCACGATCAACGCACAAGGTGCTTCAACGCCCGCCACGAATTCCCTCCGGAAGCGCGGCCTGGTCGACCAGCCAGACGGTCTCGCCATTCGAGCGCGCGCGTACAGCCGGCAGAGTCTCGCCATTGAGCAGGCGCGTCAAGATCGGCTGCTTGTCGTGCCCGGCAATCTCGAACAGCATTTCGCGGCAGGAGGCCAAGACGGGCAGGGTCAGCGACACCCGCGGCACGAACGGCGCGACATTGGCCTTGGGGACGCCGACCACCCAGCGTGTGGTCTCCTCAACCGCGGGGTAGCCGGGGAAAAGCGAGGCGGTGTGGCCGTCCGGGCCCGCGCCCATCAGGACCATGTCGAACAGCGGCCGTGCCGGATCGAGGTTTTTGGCGCCGTAGAAGGACTGAAGCTCGCGCGCATAGGCCTCGGCACCCGCTTCGGGGCTTTCAGCCGTGGTCGGGATCGGGTGAATATGCCCGGACGGCGCATTGCGGTCGAGAAAGGTCGCGCGCGCGACTGCCATGTTGTTGAGGGGATCGCTCGAAGGCACGAAACGCTCGTCACCGATGAACCAGTGCACGCGGTCCCACGGGATCTTGCCGCGATACGCGTCGCTGCCGAGCAATTGATAGAGCTTCCTCGGGCTGGAGCCGCCGGTAAGGCAGATCGCGATCTGCCCGGGATTGGCGGCGATCCGCGCCATCACCCGTTCGGCTGCGGCCTGCGCCAGCGCCTCGGCGTCGGCCTCGATGATCAGCTTCGGCTGGTCGGCCGCAGCCATCACGAATACTTCCGCCAGCTGCGCCCGTCGCGCCGGAGCAATTCATCGGCGCAGGCCGGGCCGTCGCTGCCGGCGTCATAGGTCTCGATGCCGTTGGTGCCTTCGCTTTTCCAGGCATCCAGGAACGGCTGCACCGCCTGCCATCCGGCCTCGATGCCGTCGGCGCGCTGGAACAGGATGTTGTCGCCGATCATGCAGTCGTAGATCAGCGTCTCATAGCCGGTCGAGGGATCGGCGCGGAAATAGTCGCCGTAGCGGAATTTCATCTCGACGCCGTCGATGGTGACGCTCGGCCCCGGAATCTTGGCATTGAACTGAAGCTCGATGGTCTCGGTCGGCGCGATGCCGATGGTGAGGAAGTTCTGCGACAGGCGGTCGACCGTCGTGCCTGAGAACATCGACAGCGGCGCCTGCTTGAACTTAATCGCGACTTCGGTTCGCTTGTGACCGAGCGCCTTGCCGGTGCGCAGATAGAACGGCACGCCGGCCCAGCGCCAATTGTCGATCATCAGCTTGAGTGCGACAAAGGTCTCGGTGGTGCTGCCGGGCTTGACGTCCTCGGTCTTGCGATAGTCCGTGATCTCGTCGTCGCCGATGCGACCGGCCAGATATTGCGCGCGTACCGAATTCCTCAGCGCCTCTTCCCGGGTCGGCTGCTGGATCGACGTCAGCACATCGGCCTTTTCGGAGCGCACGGAATGGGCGTCGAAGCGCGCAGGCGGCTCCATCGCGACCAGGGACATCAGCTGGAACAGATGGTTCGGCACCATGTCGCGCAGCGCGCCGGTGGCGTCGTAGAAGCCGCCGCGATGGCCGACGCCGAGCTTCTCCTCCACCGTGATCTGGATGTGGTCGATGTGGTTGCGATTCCAGATCGGCTCGAACATGCCGTTGGCGAAGCGCAGCACCATGATGTTCTGCACCGTCTCTTTGCCGAGATAGTGATCGATCCGGTAGATCTGGTGCTCGTCCATGATCTTCAGCAGTTCGGCATTCAGCGCCTTGGCCGAGGCGAGGTCGGTGCCGAACGGCTTCTCGATCACGAGCCGCCGCCAGGCGCCGTTCTCCTTCATCATGCCGGTGCGGCCGAGCTCGCGCGCGGTCGGCGCGAAGGCGGCGGGCGGCGTTGCCAGATAGAACAGGCGGTTGCCGCCAGTGTCCTGCGCGCATTCCAGCGAATCCAGATGCTCGCGCAGGCGGTCGAAGGAGGGTGGATCTTTCGGATCGGCTTCGACGAAGGTCACGCATTCCAGCAGCTTCCGGGCAATGTCGTCGTCCACGGGCCGCGTCGCGAATTGCCGCAGACCCTTCAGCAGGCTGTCCCGCAGCTCGTCATCGGACTGGCGGTTGCGGGCCACGCCGACGACGCAGAACTTCTCCGGCAACAGGTGCTCGGCGGCGAGATTGTAGAGCGACGGCATCACCAGCCGATGGGTGAGGTCACCGGTCGCGCCAAAGATGACGAAGGCGCAATTTTCGGGCTTGCGCTTGGCCTGCGGGTCTTTTGTCACGAATGATCGGCCTTCGCTCTGTTACTTTTGACTTCGGCTCTTATTTGGATTTCGAAGCGCCCGGCTGCTTCGGCTCCTTGTGGCCGCCGAAACCCGCGCGCATCGCGGAGAGAATTTTTTCGGCGAAGGTGTGTTCCTTGCGGGAACGGAAACGTGTGTAGAGGGCCGCGGTCAAAACTTCAGCCGGCACGGCCTCGTCGATCGCGGCATTCACGGTCCAGCGGCCTTCGCCGGAATCCTCGACGAAGCCGGAATATTCCGCAAGCGCAGGGCTGTCGGCGAGCGCCGTCGAGGTGAGGTCGAGCAGCCAGGACGGGATCACGCTGCCGCGCCGCCACACCTCGGCGATGTCGGCAAGGTCGAAATCGTAGCGATGATCCGCCGGCAAGGCCTCGATGTTGGCATTCTTGAGGATGTCGAAACCTTCGGCATAGGCCTGCATCAGGCCGTATTCGATGCCGTTGTGGATCATCTTGACGAAATGGCCGGCGCCCACGGGACCTGCATGGATGTAGCCCTGCTCGATGCGGGGATCGCGCCCCTCACGTCCCTCCGTGCGCGGAATGTCGCCGGCGCCGGGCGCGAGCGCGGCGAAGATCGGATCGAGCCGGTCGACCACCTGCTTCTCGCCGCCGATCATCATGCAATAGCCGCGGTCGAGCCCCCAGACGCCGCCTGAGGTGCCGACATCGACATAATGGATGCCGCGCTCCTTCAGCGCCTTGCCGCGACGGACGTCGTCCTGCCAGAACGTGTTGCCGCCGTCGATGATGACGTCGCCGGCCTGCATCACGGCCGCGATCGTGTCGATCGTCGTCTCGGTGATGTGGCCGGCCGGCAGCATCACCCAGGCGGCGCGCGGCCGCTCCAGCTTGGCGACAAACTCTTCCAGCGTCGCCGAACCCTGTGCGCCGTCCGCGGCGAGACCCGCGACGGCCTTGGCGTCCTTGTCGTAGACCACGGTCGTATGACCGTGGCGCATCAGGCGGCGAACGATGTTGCCGCCCATCCGGCCGAGGCCGATCATGCCGAGTTGCATCGAGAGATTCCCTTAGTTCAGCGCATCGTTAAGCGCGGCGTTGAGCGCCGCGAGACCTTTCTTGAGCCCGCCCTTGAGGTGGACCCGGAGCGCGCGCCGGCCGCGCTCGGTGAGCACGTCGAAGTCGCCGCGCGCCTGCGCGGCCTTGATCACGCCGAAGCTCGCCTTCTGGCCCGGCACCGACAAGTCCTTGGCATCGTCAGCGGTGATCTGGAGAAACACGCCGCTGTCGGGCCCGCCCTTGTAGGCCTGCCCGGTCGAATGCAGGAAGCGCGGTCCGAACTCGGCGCAAGTTGCGACGTGACGCTTCTCGCGCACTTCGAGACGCATCGTCTGGAGTGCGTCGATCGTCGCCTTGTCGCGCGCGATGTAGCCGAGCAGGGCGACATAGTCGCCATGGCCCGAGCGGGAGAGATGCGCCTTCAGCCACGAGGTGAGGTCGCCGTTGGCGCCGGCGGCGCGCAGCGCCGTGGCGTTGGCCTCGTCGGTGTAGAGATCGGCCTCGTCGGTGCTGACCACCGGCTGTTCGGCCGGCAATGCACCGGTCTTCTCGAACGACGCGGTGAGCTCGCGGGTCTTGATCTTGGCCGCTTCCACGTCCGGCTGGTCGAACGGGTTGATGCCGAGGATGCTGCCCGCCACCGCCGTCGCCATCTCGAAGCGGAAGAACTCCTGGCCGAGATGGTCGATCGATTTCATCACGATGCGCACGACGGGATGGCCGGCGGCTTCGACCGCGGCAAGCTTGGAGTCATGCGCGGCGTCCGCTTCGCCTTCGGTGCGAATGTCGATGAAGAAGCGGTCGTTGCCGTAGAGCGCGGGCTCGCCGAGTGGCTCGCCGGCGATCGGGATCAGGCCCTTGCCTTCCTTGCCGGTCGATTCCGCGATCAGCTGCTCGGCCCAGGCGCCGAAATCGGCGATCTTCTTCGACGACAGGATCGTCACCTTGTCGCGGCCTTCGAGGCCGGCGATGCCCATGGCAAGGCCGAGCTGGACGCCCGGGTTCTCACCTGGCGGCACGTCGGGTCCGCAGGAGCGTGCCATGGAGAGCGCGTGTTTGATCAGCGTCTTGACGTCGATGCCCGCGGTTGCCGCCGGCACCAGGCCGAACGGCGAGAGCACCGAATAGCGGCCGCCGATCGAGGGTTCGCCATGGAAGATGCGGGCGTAATTGAGGCTCTTCGCCGCCTTCTCCAGCGACGAGCCGGGATCGGTCACCGCGATGAAGCGGTGGCCGGTCTTCACTTTCGGCCCGACCGCCTGTGCGACGCGTTCGTGGAAATAATCCTTCATCGCGTTCGGCTCGGTGGTCCCGCCGGATTTGCTGGAGACGATGAACACGGTGTTGGCGATGTCGATCCTGGCCTCCATTGCCCGGACCTGTGCCGGATCGGTGGAATCCAGCACGTGCAATTTCGGGAAGCCGGACTTCCGCGCAAAAGTCTCGGCCAGCACCTCGGGGCCAAGGCTCGATCCGCCCATGCCGAGCACGACGGCATCGGAGAACCTTTGGCCCTTCACGCGGCTCGCATAGTCCTCATAGTCGGCGACGTCGGCCTTCGCCGCGCTGTCGAGCCAGCCGAGCCATTTGTCCTCGTCGGTGCCGGTCCAGACCGATTTGTCGTGCTGCCACAGCCTGCGGATCTTTGCCGACGCGCGCCATTCCTCGGTGCTCTTGGCCACCGCCTTGCCGAGGCCGTCGCCGAGCGAGAGAAGCTGGTGGTCGATCGCGGGCCCGAGCACGGTTGCCCGCTTGTGGGCGACGGCGCCATAGAGCTTGTCGGCGGCATCGGCGAACTGCTTGACGCCGTCCTTGACGAGCTCCTCGGTGATTGCCTCGAGCGAGACGCCGGAGCGCTCCAGTTCTTCCAGCACGCGGCGGGCGTCGTCGACGTTCTCTTCAAGGCTGTCGCGCGGCTTGCCGTGGTCGCGGAAAGCATCGAGCGTCGCCGGCGGCACGGTATTGATGGTGTCGGGGCCGATCAGCTCCTCGACATAGAGCACGTCGCTGTAATCCTTGTTCTTGGTGCCGGTGGAGGCCCACAGCATCCGCTGCGGCTTGGCGCCCTTGGCAGCCAGCTTGTCCCAGCGCGGGCCGGAAAACAGGCGCTTGTAATCCTGGTAGGCGACCTTGGCGTTGGCGATCGCGACCTTGCCCTTCAGCGCGGCGAGCCGCTCCTTCTCGGATGGATCGTTGGCGCGGGCGATCTTCTCGTCGAGCTGCTTGTCGACGACCGAGTCGATGCGGCTGACGAAGAAGCTCGCGACGCTCGCCACGTGCGACGGGTCGCCGCCGCCGGCGACGTATTTTTCCAGACCGGCGAGATAGGCCTCGGCGACCTGGAGGTAGACGTCCCTGGCGAACAACAGCGTGATGTTGATGCTGATGCCGTCGCCGATCAGCGTCTCGATCGCCGGCAGGCCCTCCGGCGTCGCCGGCACCTTCACCATCAGGTTCTTGCGGTCGACATGCTTCCAGAGCCGCCGCGCCTCGGCGACCGTGCCGGCGGTGTCCATCGCCAGATAGGGCGAGACTTCCAGGCTGACATAGCCGTCGCCGCCCTTCAGGCGGTCATAGACCGGGCGGAGCACGTCCGCGGCGTTCTGGATGTCCTCGATCGCGACGGCTTCGAACAGGTCGGCCACGGTCCGGTCGCCGCGCTTCAGGGCCTTGCCGATCGGGGCGTCATACTCGTCCGAGCTGCCGATCGCCTTCTCGAAGATCGACGGGTTGGAGGTGACGCCCTTGACGCCGTCGGTGTCGATCAGCCGCTTCAGGTCGCCCTTGGCGATGAAGCCACGGGCGAGGAAGTCCAGCCAGACGGCTTGTCCGTGCTTTTCCAGTTCTTTGACGGGATTCATGATGTTTATTTATCTCCAAGCCTGCGGGCGAGGGGTTTCCGCCCCGGTCCTGACGCGCTATCCTCTAGCCTACATGCTCCCGGGAGGGAACCAATCAAGGGGATAGGCGTCTTACCCTCCAGTGTAACTCCGTCGCGATCATGGCGATCCAGGCGGAAGTAGCCGTGTTGCGTAAAAAGTCGTCGGCCGGAGCAGTGGCCAGGGGCTCGTTACGCAACGGAGCCGCTTCGTCTCGTCAGCCCAGTCTGCGTGGAGTGTCATCTGCGGATTACGGTCCGCCTGATAGATCGTCGCTCGGCCGCGAATGGCCATGCTGGGGAAGAGCATGCACGCACATCATGACCGCCTGACGCTCGCCGTTGCCGACAGCCCGCAATCGGACGCGCCGGCCGCATGCATCGATGCGACCCACGATCTCGAAATCAGCCCATGTACGACCCAACTGCGGCTGCTGGTCGCGGCGGGCTTCGCATTGACCCTGTTCAGCGCGACCCTTGCTTTCGACTGGTGGGACGGTCTGGGCGACTACGATACGACGGTCGGCTATGCCGGCGTCGTGCTGTTCGGCCTGGTGACCGGCCGGCTGATCTGGCTGCTGCCCGCCGAGCGGGGACCGGTGGTGATCGTCACCCCCTATGGCATCCGCGACCTCCGCATCGGCAACGAATTTCTGCTGTGGGACTCGATTGCGGAGATTTCGGCTGAGGAAAGCCGCGGCCACAAGGCGATCGTACTGGCGCTGACGCCGGCCTTGCAGCGGCAGCTCTGCACCATGAGCACCTTGGCGCCCCGTGCGGAGAACGAACGGCAGAATGAACGGCAGAATGAACGGATTGTCATCCGCTCCGAGGGTTTGGCGACCGATTTTGATACACTGCTGCGCGCTTGCCGCGATTGTCATGCCGCGAGCGCTGCGCGCACCGCATTGCAGCAGGAAGATGAACGCGGCACGCAAGGCTTCGCCGTACAAGCGTCATAAGATTGCCGCTCGCAGATCGCTCCATGTTGCAGTGCCGGATGGGCTCATCCCCGGTAATGCCCGGATGTTGCGACCAAGTGACATTTTCTGGAAATGAGCGAAGATAGATACAGATTCGCACAAATTACAGGCATGTGCCTGTTCGTAACTCAATGAGTGCCTACGTTGTGCGTTGCGTCGTGTCGGCACCAGGGTGTCCAATGATCGTCATGTGCTCACGCTGATTCGAAATGGCCTGAGGAACGGTCCGGTAACTGCTTTCGTTTCAGCTTGTGGCGGAACTCACGCGGAGAGGGATCATGTATAACGATTCTCTATTCAACGCTTTCGCTAAGTCGTTCGAGGCGAGAAGCCAACACGACATGTCGATGGCGGAATATCTGGAATCGTGTCGAAGCGATCCCATGAAATACGCGAACGCGGCCGAGCGACTGCTAGCAGCCATCGGTGAGCCCCAGACGATTGACACGGCCAAGGACCCACGCCTTGGCCGTATTTTTTTGAACCGCACCATCCGGACCTATCCAGCTTTCGCCGGCTTCTACGGCATGGAAGAAACCATCGAGCGCATCGTCGGTTTCTTCCGTCACGCGGCGCAAGGCTTGGAGGAGCGCAAGCAGATCCTCTATCTGCTCGGCCCCGTGGGCGGCGGCAAATCCTCGCTCGCCGAGCGCTTGAAGTCGCTGATGGAAGTGCAGCCGATCTACGTGCTCAAAGCCGGCGATGAATTGAGCCCGGTGTTTGAAAGCCCGCTCAGCCTGTTTGATCCCGATCATCTCGGGCCGATGCTGGAGGAGAAGTACGGCATTCCGCGCCGGCGTCTCACCGGCCTGATGAGCCCGTGGTGCTACAAGCGGCTGGAAGCCTTCGGCGGCGACATCTCGCAATTCCGTGTCGCCAAGATCCAGCCGTCGCGGCTGCGCCAGATCGCGGTCTCCAAGACCGAGCCTGGTGACGAGAACAACCAGGACATCTCGTCGCTGGTCGGCAAGGTCGACATCCGCAAGCTCGAGACCTACGCGCAGAACGATCCCGACGCCTACAGCTATTCGGGCGGCCTCAATCGCGCCAACCAGGGCATCCTTGAATTCGTCGAGATGTTCAAGGCGCCGATCAAGATGCTGCACCCGTTGCTGACCGCAACGCAGGAAAACAACTACATCGGCACCGAGAATATCGGCGCGATTCCCTTCACCGGCGTGATCCTCGCGCACTCGAACGAAGCCGAGTGGTCGAGCTTCAAGGCCAACAAGAACAACGAGGCCTTCATCGACCGCATCTGCGTGATCAAGGTGCCGTACTGCCTCCGGGTCACCGAAGAGCAGAAGATCTACGAAAAGCTGATCCAGGGCTCGGAGCTGGCGGCCGCGCCGTGCGCACCCTCGACGCTGGAGACGCTGGCGCGGTTCTCGGTGATGTCGCGCCTGCGCAAGCACGAGAACTCCACGCTGTTCGGCAAGCTGCGGGTCTATGACGGCGAGAGCCTGAAGGAATCCGATCCGAAGGCACGGAGCGTCCAGGAATATCGCGATGCCGCCGGCGTCGACGAAGGCATGGACGGCGTCTCCACCCGCTTTGCCTTCAAGATACTGGCTGCGACCTTCAACCACGATCCGCAGGAAGTCGCGGCCGACGCCGTGCATCTGATGTACGCGCTGGAGCAGTCGATCCGCCGCGAGCAGCTCCCCGAGGAAGTCGAGAAGCGCTATCTCGAATTCATCAAGGCGGAGCTGGCGCCGCGCTACGCCGAGTTCATCGGCAACGAGATCCAGAAGGCCTATCTCGAATCCTACTCGGATTACGGCCAGAATCTGTTCGACCGCTACGTCGACTACGCCGATGCCTGGATCGAGGATCAGGACTTCAAGGATGCCGACACCGGCCAGCTGCTGGATCGCGAGCTTTTGAACCAGGAACTGACCAAAATCGAGAAGCCGGCGGGCATCGCCAACCCGAAGGACTTCCGCAACGAGGTGGTCAAATTCTCGTTACGGTCGCGGGCCCAGAACAGCGGCAAGAATCCGACCTGGATCTCCTACGAGAAGATTCGCGACGTGATCGAAAAGCGGATATTCTCGCAGGTCGAGGACCTGCTTCCGGTCATCTCCTTCGGGTCGAAGAAGGACGGCGAGACGGAGAAGAAGCACGGCGAGTTCGTCGCACGCATGGTGGAGCGCGGCTACACCGAGCGTCAGGTTCGCCGGCTCGTCGAATGGTACATGCGTGTGAAGCAGGCCGGTTAAGGCGGATGGAAAAGTGCCCATTCACATTATTGACAGGCGCCTGAATCCAGGCGGCAAGAGTCTTGAGAACCGGCAGCGGTTCTTGCGTCGGGCCAAATCCCTGGTGCAGGGCGCCGTCAAGAGGACCTCGCAGGAACGCGACATCAAGGATGTCCTGGAGGGTGGTGAGGTCACCATACCGCTCGACGGCATGCACGAGCCGCGTTTCCGCCGTGAAGGCGGAACGCGCGACATGGTGTTGCCCGGGAACAAGAAGTTCATCGAGGGCGATTACCTCCAGCGATCCGGCCAGGGCAGCGCCAAGGATTCCGGTCCCGGCGAAGGCGACAGCGAGGACGCGTTCCGCTTCGTCCTCTCCCGCGACGAGTTCGTGGATCTGTTCCTCGACGACCTCGAGCTGCCGGATCTTGCCAAGCGCAAAATCGCGCAGACCGAGAGCGAGGGCATCCAGCGCGCCGGCTACACCACGTCCGGCTCGCCCGCCAACATCTCGGTCAGCCGGACGGTGAAGCTCGCGCTGGCGCGCCGCATCGCGCTCAGGCGTCCCCGCAAGGAGGAGATCGAGGAGCTGGAAGCCGCGATCGCGGCATGCACCGACGAGGACGAGCGTGTGCTGCTGCTCGCCGAGCTCGAAAAGCTGAAGGCGAAGACCAAGCGCATTCCCTTCGTCGACCCGCTCGATATCCGCTACCGCCGCTACGAGAAGGTGCCGCGGCCGGTCGCGCAGGCGGTGATGTTCTGCCTGATGGACGTCTCCGGCTCGATGTCCGAGCACATGAAGGATCTCGCCAAGCGCTTCTACATGCTGCTCTACGTGTTCCTGAAGCGGCGCTACAAGCATGTCGAGATCGTCTTCATCCGCCACACCGACCGCGCCGAGGAGGTGGACGAGCAGACCTTCTTCTACGGTCCGGCCTCGGGCGGCACGCTGGTCTCGAGCGCGCTCCACGCCATGCACGAGATCGTGCGCGAGCGCTTCAACCCGTCGGACTGGAACATCTACGCCGCGCAAGCCTCCGACGGCGACAATTCCTATTCCGACGGCGAGCTCACGGGCACGCTGCTGACCGACAAGATCCTGCCGGTCTGCCAGTTCTTTGCCTATCTCGAGGTCGGGGAGTCCGGCGGCAGCGCCTTCGATCTCTCCGACTCCTCGCTCTGGACCCTCTACGACCGTATGCGCAACAGCGGCGCACCGCTCTCGATGCGCAAGGTCAGCGAGCGCAGCGAGATCTTCCCGGTGTTCCACGATCTGTTCCAGCGCCGCGAAACTTCCCAGGAGAAAGCCGCTCCATGACGGAACGCTTGTTCGAAGGCGCCGATTGGGATTTCCACACCTTGCAGCGCATCACCGATGCCTGCGAGGAGGTGGCGATGAAGGATCTCGGGCTCGACGTCTATCCGAACCAGATCGAGGTCATCACCGCCGAGCAGATGCTGGATGCCTACTCGTCCGTCGGCATGCCGCTGTTCTACAAGCACTGGTCGTTCGGCAAGCACTTCGCGTTCCACGAGGCCTCGTATCGCAAGGGCCTGATGGGGCTCGCCTATGAGATCGTGATCAACTCCTCGCCCTGCATCTCCTACCTGATGGAGGAGAACACGGCGACGATGCAGACACTGGTGATCGCCCACGCCGCCTTCGGCCACAACCACTTCTTCAAGAACAACTATCTGTTCAAGCAGTGGACCGACGCCGACGGCATTCTGGACTATCTCGACTTTGCCAAGAACTACGTCATGACCTGCGAGGAGCGCTACGGCCGCGTCGAGGTCGAGCGCACCCTGGATGCCGCGCATGCGCTGATGTCGCATGGCATCGATCGCTATCCCGGCAAGAAGAAGCTGGATCTGCGCTCCGAGGAGAAGCGGGCAGGGCGCCGCCGTCAGCACGAGGAGGAAGTCTTCAACGACCTCTGGCGTACCGTGCCGAAGGGGGCGTCGAAGACCCGCTCCGCGCTCAGCATCGAACGCCGCCGCAAGCTGCTCGGCCTGCCGCAGGAAAACCTGCTCTACTTCCTGGAGAAGAGCGCGCCGCGGCTGGCGCCCTGGCAGCGCGAGCTTTTGCGCATCGTCCGCCACATCGCGCAATATTTCTATCCGCAGAGCCAGACCAAGGTGATGAACGAGGGGACGGCGACCTACGTCCACTATCGCATCATGACCAAGCTGCATCAGCAAGGCCGCATCTCCGACGGCAACTTCCTCGAATTCCTGCAATCGCACACCAACGTGGTGTTCCAGCCCGAATTCGACGATCCGCGCTTCTCCGGCTTCAATCCCTATGCGCTCGGCTTTGCCGTGATGCAGGATATCGAGCGCATCGTCACCAGTCCGGAGGACGAGGACCGCGAGTGGTTCCCCGACATTGCGGGCAAGAACGACGTGATGGGCGTGCTGCGCGACGTCTGGGTCAACTACCGCGACGAAAGCTTCATCGCGCAGTTCCTGAGCCCGAAGCTGATGCGGCACTTCCGCATGTTCCACCTGCACGACGATCCCGAGGAGCGCGCCGGCATCCGGGTCGATGCCATCCACGACGATCGCGGCTTCCGCCGGGTGCGGCGCGAGCTGGCGCGGCAGCATGATGTCGGCTTCATCGATGCCAATATCGAAGTGGTCGACGTCGATCTCTCCGGCGACCGCCGGCTGATCCTGCATCATCACGTCATCAAGGGCTCGCAGCTCAACGAGACCGACGCCAAGCGCGTGCTCCAGCACCTCGCCGATCTCTGGACTTACGACGTCTCACTGATCGAGGTCGACGCCAACGACAAGGTCCTGCGCGAATATGTCGTAAGCCCGCGCCCGATCCCGGCGGCGGCCTGAGGCGGCTGACAAGCGAAGCAATACTGCGAGATGCGCGTTGATGCGCCCTCGCCCCTTGTGGGAGAGGGGCAGCGACGCAGGTGAACACAAGCTCATTGGGGTGAGGGGTATCTATCCGCACCTTCCCGTGTTGATGGAGACCCCTCATCCGGCGCCATAGCCGAAGCTTTGCTTCGGCGTTCTTAAGAACGGCGGCCGTGGGCGCCTATGCCACCTTCTCTCACAAGGGAAGAAGGAAGGCGTCCGTGGCTTCACAACGACTCTTTTAAGTGGATCGCTTAAGTCGATCGCTTCTTCGCCGGCTTCTTCGTGGACGCATTCAGCTCCACCCCCGCGCAGATCAGCGCTTTCAACGCCTTCTCGTTGATCTTTTCGCCTTCGCGAATGTCGATCGCGCGGCGCACGTTTCCGTCGAGGCTCGAATTGAACAGGCCGGCCGGGTCGTCCAGCGCCGCGCCCTTGGCAAAAGTCAGCTTCACGACGGCCTTGTAGGTCTCGCCGGTGCAGATGATGCCGTCGTGCTCCCACACGGGAACGCCGCGCCATTTCCACTCCTCGACGACGTCAGGATCGGCCTCCTTGATCAGGTCGCGGATTCGCCCCAGCATCTCGCCGCGCCAGTCACTGAGCTCCTTGATCCTGCCGTCGATCATCCTGGAGGGTGAAGCGCCGTCCGTCTTGGTCGCGCTGCTTGCCTTCGCGGTCACCGCCTTCTTCATGATCACGCCTCTTGCCGCGCGCCGCTGCGACGGCCGACATAGGGCAGCGCGAACATGTAGAGCCCGGTAGCGAGCAACGGAATCAGCGGGACGAATGCCAGCAGCCCGATCCAGGTGGCCTGGATTTGCAGCGTCAAGGCAACAATGTTCGCGATCACGGCGAGCGTGAAAGCGATGGACAGCCAGCGATGGATCTGTCGAACCCACATATTCCCGGTCAATGAAACCTCCTCTTGAGATGATCGAATGAAGGCCGGCGACGGACCTAGTCAGCCCGCGCCAGCACCTCGTCCAGCTTGGCGAAAAACTGCTTCCAGCCGGCATGCGCGCCGCCATAGGCCTGCTTCTGCGTCGGGCTGAAGCCCGCCTGCTCGACGCGCAAATGCGTGCCCGCGTTCGTCGGTGTCAGCGTGAAGGTCACCACGCTTTTCAGATCGAACGCCGCGTCCTCATGCGAGAAATTCCAGGTATAGGCGAGCGCGCGCTGCGGCTCGATGGTGAGGACCTCGCAGTCCAGCACGCCGCCCCATTCGCCGCGAAGATTGAAGCGATGACCGACGACCGGCTTGAAGTCGTTCTTCATCAGCCATTCCTCGATCAGATGCGGCTGCGTCAGCGCGCGCCAGATCCGCTCGGCCGGAAAGGCAAATTCGCGCTCGATCACCACGGAGCGCATCTCGGCGGCAGCTTCGGTCATTGGTCCATCCTCTTCAGGAGATCGTCGAGTGCATCGAGCCGGTTCTGCCAGAAGCCGGCCATCTGGCCGGTCCAGTCGATCAGCGGATTCAGCGCGCCCGGCTGCGCGCTGTAATGGGTCTGGCGTCCTGCATGGCGGTCGCGCACCAGTCCGGCCTGCTTCAGCGCGCCGAGATGTTTCGAGACCGCCGGCTGGGAAACGCCTGAGGTCGCGGTCAGTGCTCCGACCGTCTGCTCGCCGTCGCGGCACAGCCGCTCGAAGATCGCCCTCCGGGTCGGATCGGCGAGCGTCCTGAACAGAAGATCGTGCGCGGCGGACATGTGAAATCCATAACCCATAAGTTATGGATCAACTCATAACTGTAGAGTTATGGGTAAGTCAAGTACGATGAGAGGATGTGGCGCTCGCAATGATGGAGAATGTGGCGGCGCCGCGCGCAATGTCTAAGGCCGTAGGTAGAGATAACCCTGCGACTGGAGTTCGGCCAAGCGGACCACGCCGCCTTTCTCCGCGCTGACGAAGCCCGGCAGCAAGCCCGTCAGGGTGACGTTCTGCGTCTTCATCGTGTTGGCGCACGCCGCGAGCTCGATACCGTCCCTGGAGAAATCGCCGACGCGCTTGCCGAGGTCGGGGTTGGCCTGCGCCCGGTGAAACGCCTTCAGCGCCGGCCCGTGGATCACCAGCGCGATGGTGACGTGTTGGGGACCGCCGACGCCGTCAATGTGGTTCTGGATGTTGCCGAGCACGAAATTGACCTTCTCGGCGTCGCTCAGGTGATACACGACCTTGAGCTTGCTGCCTGTGCCGGCTTCCGTCGCGGCCTTCGCGCTGGAGCCGCCAAGCGCCGCGCCCAGGGCCGAGAGGGCGCTCCACAAGATGCTCCGGCGGTTCATGGCGATCTCCCTCGGACTGGCCTGATTTCGCCGAGGCCTATCACTTGTGACGCAGCGCGGCGAGTTCCTTGCGGTCCGTCACCAGCGAGGCGCATTCGCGGTTGTCGGTGCGGTCGAGGCGGAAAATGCCGTCGTCGGCACCAGCGACCAGTGATTGCTCGGCTTCGTCATCCGGCTTGTTGTTCTGCCAGACCCTGACCCGCGCCAGCCGTACGATCGCCGACTTATCGTCCCTGGAGAGCGCAACGCCGATACCGCCGCCTTCGCAGTCGACACCGCAGCCGAGCCGGATCTCGATGCCGTCCTGGGTGAAAACAGCGTGGTTACAGGAGCCACTGGAGTCGAAATCGCCGGAGCGATGGCGGTATCTGAAGCCGAGCCGGAAGGAGTTGTGGAGCTCCTTGTCCTCCTTGTCCAATTCCGCCGAGACCAGCAGCTTCATCGAGGCGACCTTCTGCTTCGGATGCCGCGCCAGATGCGCGGCATCGTAGCGACGGACGAAGCAGGCATAGGCCTTGCTGCCGGGTGTCCCGGCATACATGCGCGTGTTGAAGGTTTCGGCCTCGGCCTTGGTCGGCTCGCGGATATCGTCGGCCTCCTCGGCGCGGGCGGCGCCGACGAAGGTGGCAAGGACAAGCGGAAGGAGGGGGGCAAGCTTCATGGTCGCACCGGGCGCGTGAACTGTTGACGGCCGCATCGGAGGGGGTGAGAGCCGACTGGCGGTTAGTCGCAAGCCGAACGCCGCGCGTTCAAGTGCCGCTGCCTTGCGTTCCCGTGGGCAGCCTCGCGCAAGGTTCCAGTCCTAATGACTTGGAAGACGGGGCGTTCGTAAACCCAGGGTTGCTGCAAAAGGCTGGTGGCGGTCGAACATGTCCGTAGGTCAGAACTTGCCCAACATTACGATCGGCTATTCCCGGGGACGGCTACTGGTGTCTTTCGGCGCCGGTCTGCTGCTGACGCTGCTCTGTGCTGCGCTCGCATTCATGTGGCAGCAAGGCAAGAACATCACCACGTTCGAGGTCGCCGCCTGCTATGTCGGCGCGGTGTTTTTCGGCCTCGCCACCTTCAGGATGCTCTGGAGGTTGATCTCCGCCAGGTCGCCGGTCGTCTTCATCAGCCGCGTCGGCATTCGCGACATCAGGCTCGGCGACGAGACCATCGCCTGGAGCTCCGTGCGGAAGATACAGATCTGGGAGCAGCGCCTGCAGAAGTTCGTGGTGCTCAAGCTCGATCCCCTTGTTGCCGGGCGATTCTCCGGGGGCTTCCTGAGGCGTGCCTTGTCGCTGATGAACAAGACGCTGGGGGCTGACAGCGTGATCGTCAATGCGGGCGGCCTGACCATGGACGTCAAGGCATTGCTCGAGACCTGCAAGCAATATTGGGGCGCCGGACGACCGGCCCCTTCGGACCACTCCGTGCCGGAGCCTGAACCGGAGCCCGAGGCTGTCAGCTGAAGCGGGCGAGGAATCGCCGGCATCGGGTAAGATGCCGCGCATCGCAGCGGCGGTCGAAGCAGGCATAGGCTGCGTTGCCGTGTGGTCGCGCGAGCCTTAGTCCGCCGTCGGTCCGAGAAGGTTCAATCCGTGCGGCGCTTCTGCCCGGGAACTCGGCTCCGCTGATTTCTGCGAGATTGTCGCGGATCATCAATGTGATAGTCTTCACAGACAGCTGAAATTCGATGTCGTAAGCTCACCCGCGTTTGTGGAGTTCCCCGCAATGGGCGAGATTCGTAACTTCAGATCCGGAAATCATGACGAGCCGCCTCCACACGGCTCGATGCCGCGCCGTCTTGCCGCAATCATCGTCGGTGACATCGCTTCCTACAGCCGCTTGATGCAGGCCGACGAGGAAGGCACCCATGTTCGCGTCAAGCGGATCGAGCGGGATCTCATCGAGCCCAGCATCGTCGAACACCATGGAACGTTGGTGAAGACGACGGGAGACGGCTTCATCGCGATCTTCGACAGTCCCGTCGAGGCCGTTCGCTGCAGCATCGTCATTCAGCAGAATCTCGTCGGGCGCAACGCTTCGCTTCCGAGGGAGTCCCGGATCGAATATCGGATTGGCGTCAATCTCGGTGATGTGATCGTAGAGCCGGACGATGTCTACGGCGACGGAGTCAACATCGCCACGCGCATCGAGGGTATCGCCGAACCCGGTCAGGTCTATATCTCGGGCGCGATCTACGAGCAGATCAAGCACAAGGTGGTATGCGGCTATGAGTCGCTCGGCGACCGCAAGGTCAAGAACATCACCGATCCGGTGCGCGTCTATCGGGTGCTGCCGGACGCAGATGCGGTCGGGCGGACGCGAGGCCGGCGCGAGAATACCTTGATCTTTCTTCTCGGCGTCACGCTCCTCGTGATCGCTGCCGGTGTGCTGTGGTATCTGCTGGCGCAGCCGTGGCGCAGGGGGACTGAGCAGGCCGCCGCGCCGAGCGTTGCTCCGGTCGCATCACCGAGCCCGCAACCTGCACCGCGAGAAGCCGCGACACAAACGCCGCAGCCGTCTCCTTCATTGGCGGCACCATCTCCATCGCCCGCTCCGGCGCCAAGTGCTCCGGCGCCAAGTGCTTCGGCGTCAAGTGCCCCGGCGCCAAGTGCTTCAGCGCCAAGTGCTTCAGCGCCAAGTGCTTCAGCGTCAAGTCCAGCACCAAGCCCATCCGCCACGCCGCTCCGCGAACCCGAGATGATCGCCATTCGCGGCGGCAGCTTCGCGATGGGAAGCAATGACGACCCGACCGAACGTCCCGTCCACCAGGTCACGGTCAAGCCGTTCTCGATCGCCAAATATCCGGTGACCGTGCAGGAATGGAACGAATGCGCGGCCGCGAAGGCATGCGGCTTCACCGCCATCGGCAAGGACGATGCGCCGATCACCAATGTAAGCTGGACCGACGCGCAGCAATATGCGGCCTGGCTCGCGCGGACCACGAAGAAGTCGTATCGGCTTCCGAGTGAAGCCGAATGGGAATACGCCGCGCGCGGCGGAACGCAGACGAAATATTGGTGGGGCGACAAGCTCCAGCCGGGCATGGCGGGATGCAAGGATTGCGGTGATCTCGCGGCCGAGCAGCCGGCGAAGGTCGGCAGCTTCAAACCGAATCCGTTCGGCCTCCACGACATGGGCGGCGGCGTCGATCAGTGGGTCGAGGACTGCTGGCGCAGGACCTATCAGGGCGCACCCGGTGACGGCTCGGCATGGACCGGCGGGGACTGCTCGTCGCATGTCCTGCGCTCGGGTTCATGGAAGAACGATTCGAGATATGTGAGGCCATCCAACCGCGACGGCTACGATACCAATGTTCGTTATCCGACGCATGGATTCCGCGTTGCTCTAAGTCCTTAAGTGGTGGAGTCATTTCGATGCAGATCATTCGTTGCGCCGCCCTTGCGGCGGCGCTCGCATTGCTCCCAGGCGTCGCCTATCCGCAGGGCAAGACCGCTCCCAAGGATGCCAAGCTTTATTTCATCACCCCGCGCGACGGGCAGAAGGTTCGCGGCGGGTTCTGGGTCCGGTTCGGCTTGCGCAACATGGGCGTGACGCACGCCGGCGACGAGTACCAGAACGCCGGCCATCATCATTTGCTGGTCGACGTCAAAGATCCCATCGATCCCAAGGAGCCAATCCCGCAGGACAAGTCGCATTTGCACTTCGGGGCGGGGCAGACCGAAACCATGCTCGAACTTCCCCCCGGGACGCACACGCTGCAACTGGTGCTGGGCGACGCGAAGCACTATCCGTTCGAGCCGCCTGTCGTATCGGACAAGATCACCATACGTGTCAGGCAGCCGGTCGAGCGCGGGAGATGATCACCGCAGGCTGGCGTTGAACTTGTCCAGTGCCGCCGAGCCCGGGCACAGCGTATCCGCTTCCAGCGTATTGAGCGGCGTCTCGACCGTGTTGAGATGCGCGTGCAGGTCTTCCGCATCGGGATCGACGTAGAGCAGACCGGTGACGATCTGGCCCTTGGCGGCGTGCTTCTGCAGGAAGGTCTGGGCGCCGAGCCGGTCATGCGGATCGTAGTCCGCGTCGATCTTGCGCAGCGCGATCTTGCTGCCGTCATGCTGCTCGACCATCTGCACCGTTCCCGGCGCGTAATCGACGGCGATGGGGTCGCGGCCGACCAGCACGTCGAGCCGGTTCACGGCGTCATTGTGCTCGCGCACATAGTCGAAGCTCTTGGTCGAGCCGGCGTGGTTGTTGAAGGCGATGCAGGGGCTGATGACGTCGATGAAGGACGCGCCCTTGTGGCGGATCGCGGCGGCGATCAGCGGCACCAGCTGGGCCTTGTCGCCGGAGAACGAGCGCGCGACGAAGGTGGCCCCTAGCTGCAGCGCGATCGCGACGAGGTCGATCGCGTTGTCGGTGTTGGTGACGCCTTTCTTGGACTTCGAGCCGCGGTCGGCGGTCGCCGAGAACTGGCCCTTGGTCAGGCCATAGACGCCGTTGTTCTCGACGATATAGGTCATGTTGACGCCGCGCCGGATCGAATGCGCGAACTGGCCGAAGCCGATCGAGGCCGAATCGCCGTCGCCGGAGACGCCGAGATAGATCAGGTCGCGGTTGGCGAGGTTGGCGCCGGTGAGCACGCTGGGCATGCGGCCGTGCACCGAGTTGAAGCCGTGCGAATTGCCGAGGAAATAGTCCGGCGTCTTCGACGAGCAGCCGATGCCCGAAATCTTCGCGACCCGATGCGGTTCGATCGAGAGCTCGTAGCAGGCCTCGATGATCGAGGCCGTGATCGAGTCATGGCCGCAGCCGGCGCACAGCGTCGAGATCTTGCCCTCGTAGTCCCGGTGCGTGTAGCCGAGCTCGTTCTTCTTCAGGCCCGGATGATGAAACTTCGGTTTGGCAATATAGGTCATGACACGGCCTTGCGGAGCGGGGTCACCTTGAGGTGATCCTGGTGGTCGCCAATGGCTTTTGCGATGAAGCGGGCGGTCATCGGGGTGCCGTCGTAATGCACGATCGGCACGAGGCGCACCGGGTCGATGCCGTTCTCGTTGACGATGAGCTGGCGGAGCTGGGCGTCGCGGTTCTGTTCGACCACGTAGACGAAGTCGTGCTCGGCGAGGAAGCTCGCCACGCTCGAGTGGAACGGGAAGGCGCGGATGCGCAGGCGGTCGAGCTGATGTCCGCGCGCCTCCAGCAGGCCGATCGCCTCGTCCATCGCGGGTGAGGTCGAGCCGAAATAGATCACGCCATATTTGGTCGGCCGTTCCGCGTTGGCCTGGAGCGGGCGTGGGACCAGGTCCTGCGCGGTCTCGAACTTGCGCACCAGACGCTGCATGTTGTCGGCATAGACCGAGCCTTCCTCGGAGTAGCGCGCATAGCGATCGCGCGAGGTGCCACGGGTGAAATAGGAGCCCTTGGTCGGATGTGTGCCGGGATAGGTGCGGTAGGGAATGCCATCGCCGTCGACGTCGAGATAGCGGCCGAAGTCGCGGCCTTCCTCCAGCATCTCCGTGGTCATCACCTTGCCGCGGTCATACTGTCTCGCGTCGTCCCACTTCAGCGGGCGGCAGAGACGATGGTTCATCCCGATGTCGAGGTCGAGCATCAGGAAGATCGTGGTCTGGAGCCGCTCGGCAAGATCGAATGCGGCCGCCGCGAACTCGAAGGCCTCGGCCGGATCTTCCGGGAACAGCAGCACGTGCTTGGTGTCGCCATGCGAAGCATAGGCGCAGGCGATGATGTCGCATTGCTGGGTGCGGGTCGGCATGCCGGTCGAGGGACCGGCGCGCTGGATGTTCATGATCACGGCCGGGATCTCCGCGAAATAGGAGAGGCCGATGAACTCGGTCATCAAGGAGATGCCGGGGCCGGAGGTCGCGGTGAAGGCGCGGGCGCCGTTCCAGGAGGCGCCGATGACGATGCCGATCGAAGCCAGCTCGTCCTCGCCTTGCACGATCGCGTATTTCGCCTTGCCGGTCTCGGGATCATGCCGGTACTTCTTGCAGTGGGCGGTGAAAGCCTCCGCCACCGACGAGGACGGCGTGATCGGATACCAGGCGCACACGGTGGCGCCGCCATAGACCGCGCCGAGCGCGGCGGCGCTGTTGCCCTCGATGAAGATGCGGTCGCCGACCTTGTCGGTTTTCTTCACCCGCAGCCCGATCGGGCATTTCAGGTTCTGCAGCGCCCAGTCGCGGCCGAGATGCAGCGCATGGACGTTGGAGGAGAGCAGCTTCTCCTTGCCCTTGTACTGCTCGCCGATCAGCTGCTCGATCAGCTTCGGGTCCATGTCGAGCAGCGCCGAGAGGCTGCCCAGATAGATGATGTTCTTGAACAGCTGGCGCTGGCGCGGATCGGTGTAGGTCGAGTTGGTGATCGCGGTGAGCGGCACGCCGATCACGGTGATGTCGTCGCGGAATTTCGTCGACGGCATCGGCTTGGTGGAATCGTAGAACAGATAGCCGCCGGGCTCGATGCCGGCGACGTCCTTGTCCCAGGTCTGCGGGTTCATCGCCACCATCATGTCGACGCCGCCACGGGCGCCGAGATGGCCGTCTTCCGTCACCCGCACCTCGTACCAGGTCGGCAGGCCCTGGATGTTGGAGGGGAAGATGTTGCGGGGGGAGACCGGAACGCCGTGGCGCAGGATCGCGCGCGCGAACATCTCGTTGGCGCTGGCCGAACCCGAGCCGTTGACGTTGGCGAAACGGACGACGAAGTCGTTTACGCTGCTGAGCGGCTTTTTGTCGGACATGTCGAACCTGCGTGAGTCATCTCGATGAAATATTTCTGCATGTCCCAGGCTCCGGTGGGACAACGCTCGGCGCACAGCCCGCAATGCAGGCAGACATCCTCGTCCTTGACCATCACGCGCCCGGTCTTGAGGTCGCTGGACACGTAGAGGTCCTGGTCCGGATGCGGCGAGGGCGCCTTCAGGCGATGGCGCAGGTCGCTTTCCTCGCCATTGTCAGTGAAGGTGATGCAGTCCATCGGGCAGATGTCGGCGCAGGCGTCGCACTCGATGCAGAGCGAGGTCGAGAACACGGTCTGGACGTCGCAGTTCAGGCAGCGCTCGGCTTCGCCCAGCGCCAGCTTGACGTCGTAGCCGAGCTCGACCTCGGTGCGGATGTCCTTCAGCGCAATCACCTTGTCGCGATGCGGAACCTTGAAACGCTTGTCGTTGGAGATGTCGTTGTCATAGCTCCATTCGTGGATGCCCATCTTCTGCGAGGAGATTTGCACCTCCGGCAGCGGCCGTTCGGTGATGTCATCGCCCGAGAGCATCTTGTGGATCGACAGCGCGGCGTCGTGGCCCTGCGCCACGGCCCAGATGATGTTCTTCGGGCCGAACGCGGCGTCGCCGCCGAAGAACACTTTCGGATTGGTCGAGACGAAGGTCTTCGGATCGACCTTGGGCATGTGCCATTTGTCGAATTCGATGCCGCAATCCTGCTCGATCCAGGGGAAGGCGTTCTCCTGGCCGACCGCGACCAGCACGTCGTCGCAGGGAATGGTCTGATCGGGGTCGCCCGAAGGCACCAGATTGCGGCGGCCTTTGGCGTCGTATTCGGCTTTGACGTGCTGGAAGGTGACGCCGATGAGCTTGCCGGCGACATGCTTGAATGCCACCGGCACCATGTAGTTGAGGATCGGGATGTCCTCGTGGATCGCGTCTTCCTTCTCCCAGGGCGAGGCCTTCATCTCCTCGAAGCCGGAACGCACGACCACCGTGACTTTCTCGCCGCCGAGCCGGCGCGCGGTGCGGCAGCAATCCATCGCCGTGTTGCCGCCGCCGAGCACGATGACGCGTTTACCGATCTTGTCGACATGGCCGAACGACACGTTGGCTAGCCACTCGATGCCGATATGGACATTGCCAGCCGCTTCCTTCCGGCCGGGAACGTCGAGCTCGCGTCCGCGCGGCGCGCCGGAGCCGACGAAGATCGCGTCGTATTTCTCCGCGAGCAGCGCCTTCATGCTCTCGATGCGATGACCGCCTTTGAACTCGACGCCGAGACCCAGGATGTAGCCGGTCTCCTCGTCGATGACCGAATTGGGCAGGCGGAATTTCGGGATTTGCGTGCGCATCATGCCGCCGGCCTCGGGATCGCCGTCGAACACGGTGCAGTGATAGCCGAGCGGGGCAAGATCGCGCGCCACCGTCAGCGAGGCGGGGCCACCGCCGACGAATGCGACGCGCTTGCCGTTCTTGGCTGAAGGCTTCGGCAGACGCTGCCTGATGTCGTCCTTGAAGTCAGCGGCGACGCGCTTGAGGCGGCAGATCGCCACCGGCGTTTCCTCGACGCGTCCGCGCCGGCACGCCGGCTCGCATGGACGATCGCAGGTGCGTCCCAGAATTCCGGGAAACACGTTCGATTTCCAATTGATCATGTAGGCGTCGCTGTAGCGGCCTTGTGCGATCAGTCGGATGTATTCGGGAACCGGGGTGTGTGCAGGACAGGCCCACTGGCAATCGACCACTTTGTGAAAGTAGTCGGGGGCCGCGATATCGGTCGGTTTCATTCCTACCCTGTCCGCACAGGCCCAAAGACCCGGCGGCCTTTTCTTGAGCTTGGCGAACGCTAATGCGCGTCGATCTGGTTTATGAATGACGTCATTGGGTTAGCTTATTAGAACCGTTCCGAAGTACAACGGCAAATTTACGCGATCACCTGCTTTCATAGGTGCTGCGCGCGCTCAGCATCAACGGCCGCACGCATGATGCGTGCGGTGCAATATGTTGCGTTGCAGATGGCCGCTAGCCGGGCGCGATATCGCTCTTCGCGAGATCCCACATCAGGCTGTAAGTGCCGACGGAGACGGGAAGCGGGAAGGGCGATGCGGCGGGGCCGGTGAAGCGTTCGGCAATGACGGCGGAGACTGCGCCGACATGCGTGCCGTCGATCAGCACGAACCAGTCGCGCGCGCCCTCATTGTGCACCGCTGGAATGTCGGCCGTTGCGCCCGACAATTCCGGCTCGCTTTCGAGCAGATGCATCGAGATGATGCCCTCGCGCTCCCCGGGCGTCAGCTTTTCGTGCAGTGCATCACGCCATGTCCCCGCGTTGTCGGTGCTCGGCCGCAGCCGCACCACACCGAGCGCAGCGCCGCGGCCGGTGCCCTTGCTGATGGTGATGCGCGCGACGACGCGCAGCATGTTCTTGAAATGCGCCATGGTCCGCCGCGACCATTCGGTCTGGTTGGCGAGGCGGGCCCGGTAGGCGGGACTGTCGAGCACGTCGAGCGTCGCGGTCGAGTATAGCGAGAGATATTTGGGGTTGGCGGCATGCGCGACATAGCGCCGCGCCTCCAGGAAACCCTCGATCGCGACGCGCTCTTCCAGATGCTCGCGATCGTACCAGCGGTTGAAATCGGCCTCATCTGGAACGTCGATGTTCATCGACGTCAGCAGCATGCCTTGCCCGGCGAGCGGCATTGTTCTTGTCCTTCCCATTCAGACCCTCATGGTGACGAGCCACGAAGTGGCGTCTCGAACCATGAAGGCCCCGCTGCTACATCTCGGCCTTATCCTTCGAGGCGCGCTCCCTTGGAGCGCTCCTCAGGATGAGGAGATCGATCTAGCGCGCGGCTTTCGACGCGAGATCGGCGATCGACTTCATGACCGCGTCCCGCACGCCGGCATCATAGAGCGAATGTCCGGCTTCTTCCACGATCCGAATCTCGGAACCCGGCCAAACTTTCGCAAGCCGCTCGGATGTCTCAGGAGGGCACAACAGATCGTAGCGGCCCTGCACGATGATGCCGGGAATGCCGGACAGCCGGTCCGCGCTTCGCAACAACTGATTTTCCGTCATGAAGCTGTCGTGGACGAAATAATGCGCCTCCATGAACGGTGTCGCCGGCAGCGTGCGCCACACGTTCAGCGATGCCAGGTCCAGCCGCGTTTTGGCCGCCTTGTGCTCGGACAAGACGCGCTCGGTGTCGTGCCAGGCCCGCGCCGCGGGACCATGCACGGCCGGATCGGCATCGAGGATGCGGCGCCAATAGGCGTCCACCGGGTGCGCGCGCTCATCGGGCGGCAGCACGCTCAAGAAATCCTCGTGGAGCGCCGGATAGAATTGCGACAGGCGCGATGTGAAAGCGGTTTCGACCTCGGCACGGGTGCCCAGGAAGGTTGCGCGGAGCGCAATGCCGGAGACGCGCTCGGGATGCGCCTGCGCATAAGCCAATGCCAGCGTCGCGCCCCAGGAGCCGCCGACCACCATCCAGCGGTCGAAGCCGAATCTCTCGCGGATCTTCTCCATGTCCGCGATCAGATGCGCGGTGGTATTGCGTTCGCGCGATCCCTTGGGCCGGCTGCGGCCACAGCCACGCTGGTCGAACAGCACGGCGCAGAAGCGATCGGGATCGAACAGGCGGCGATGGTCGGGCTGGCAACCGCTGCCGGGCCCGCCATGCAGGTAGATCGCGGGGATGCCATCGGCGCGGCCGACGCTCTCGACATAGAGCTCGTGGCCGTCGCCGACGTCGAGCATGTCGGAGGTCAGCGGCGCAAAGGGATCGGCACGTTTGGCGGATGCGGCCGCGTCGGCGTCAGGCATCATTCCCGGATTCCAGAGTGCCGCCGGCGAAATTGCGATAGAGGAAGCGGTTGGTCTCGCCCTCGGCCTCGCGCTCGGCCTGCTTGAAGATGGTCTCGTGCAGCGGCGACAGCGCGCAGGCGGGATCGGTGTTGGCGGCATCGCCCGTCAGTGCAAAGGCCTGGCAGCGGCAGCCGCCGAAATCGATCTCGCGGAATTCGCAGGATTTGCACGGCTCCTTCATCCAGCCGGTGCCGCGATAGCGGTTGAAGGCGTCCGAGTTCTGCCAGATCCAGGCGATCGAATGATTGGAGCGCACGGATTCGAACTCGAGGCCGGTGATGCTCTCGGCGGCGTGGCAGGGCAGCACCTTGCCGGCGGGCGAGATGTTGAAGAACTGCCGGCCCCAGCCGCCCATGCACTTCTTCGGCCGCAGCGCGTAATAATCGGGAACGACATAGTCGATCGCGAGCGTGCCCTTCAGCCGCTCGCGCGCCTCCTCGACGATGCGGGTGCATTCATCTAACTGCGCGACGGTCGGCATCAGCGCGGCGCGGTTCTTCAGCGCCCAGCCGTAATACTGGACATTGGCGACCTCGAGCCGGTCGGCATCGAGGTCGATCGACATCTGGATGATGTCGGGGAGGTGATGCAGGTTCTGCCGGTGCATCACCGCGTTCACGGTGAGCGGCAGGTCGAGCTCGCGGGTCCATTTCGCGACTTCGAGCTTCTTGCGATGACCGTTCTTGTAGCCCGCGACGCGATCGGCGAGGCCTTCTTCGACGCCCTGGAAAGAGATCTGCACGTGACAGAGCCCGGCATCCGCCAGCTCGCTCAGCCGTTCGCGCGTCAGCAGCACGGCGGAGGTGATCAGATTGGTGTAGAGCCCGGCATCGCTGGCATGCTTGACCAGCTCGACGAGGTCTTTCCGCGCCGTCGGCTCGCCGCCGGAGAAATGCACCTGGAGCACGCCGATCTCGGCGAGCTCGCTCAGGACCTTCTTCCACTCCTCGGTCGTCAGCTCCTTGCCGGAGCGGTCGAGCTCGACGGGGTTGGAGCAATAGGGGCATTGCAGCGGACAGCGATGGGTGATCTCGAGCAGCACCGCGAGCGGAATGCCGAACGTCTCCGCAGTCGAGCGGCTCTTCTCCAGCACCGCGAGACTGTCGCTGGCGTCAGGCGGGACGGTCGGGAGCACATCGCTCATGACGTCTTCTCCCGGGCCTCGGTGAGGAAGCCCTTGTCGGCGAGATCCTGCAGCATGACGATGACGTCCGCCAGGATCGCCTCGCGCGGCGCGGCGTATTTCGCGGCCAGCTGGTCGGCGACGTCCCCGACATTGCGCTCGCCGTCGCAGAGCTGCAAGACCTCGACCGCGATCTCGTCGGGCGCCAGCACCCGTTCCGGCGCCAGGATCACCCAGACCTTGCGCGTCTCGTCATATTTCAGCTTGGCATGCCGCGGCAGCACCGGGCGGCTTGCCTCGCTGACGCTAATGTTCCGCGGCCCGGCCATTGCGCTTGTCCCTCAGCTCGCTTTGGGCACGAACGCGCCCGGCGGAATGTGGCCCTCGACATAGGCGTGCTGGAGCGCGTCGAGCTGCACCCACAGCACGTTGGTCTTGAAGATCAACGCGTTGCAGACGGAGGCGCGCTGCTCGGGCGTCGTGGCATGCGCCTTGACGTAATCGAGCGCGAAGCCGGCATCGCGCGGCGCCTGCGCCAGCCGTCGCTTGAAATAGCTCATGATATCAGGATTGACGAAGTCGTAATGCTCCAGCATGCCGGAGATGCGCTCCTCGTGCAGGTTCGGTGCGAACAATTCGGTGAGCGAGGAGGCGATCGCCTCCAGCGGGCTCTTCTCGCGGCAGTAATGGACATAGGCTTCGACCGCGAAGCGTGTCGCCGGCAAAATGCCTTCGGTCGATTCCACATAGGCCGTGTCGAGGCCGAGGCCTTCGGTCAGCTTCAGCCAGCGCTCGATGCCGCCCTCGCTGCCGACGTCGCCGTCATGGTCCTCGATGCGGTGGCGCCATTCCAGCCGCGTGGCGCGGTCGCGGAAGCGCGAGATCACCACGGCGTCCTTGATCGGGATCGTGCTCTGGTAATAGTAGCGGTTGAGCGCCCAGGCCTGCACCTGGCCCTTGTTCAGCTTGCCGCCGTGCAGCAGCTTATGGAACGGATGCAGGCTGTGATAGCGCGTCGCACCAATGTGGCGCAGCGTCGCCTCAAGCTCCTCGGCCGAGTTGAGCCTGATATCCTTGCCGATCGAGAGCGCAGTCATTCCAGTCATGGACGCGGCATTCACAGCACGATCTCCGTTCCGTCGGCGGGTATCCGCCAGCCCGCGGCCTCGAGCGCTTTACGCTCCGGCGTATCGGGCAGCAGCGCCGGATTCGAGTTATTGATATGCAGAAACATCTTCCTGTCGAGAGTGAGGTCGGCGAGGCGCGCGATCGCGCCATCGTGACCGGACATCGCGACATGTCCCATGCTCTTGCCGGTCTTCTGGCCGAGCCCGGCCTTGATCATCTCGTCATCCCGCCAGACCGTGCCGTCGAAGAACACCAGCGCTGCGCCGTCGATCTCGGCCTTGAGCGCGTCGGTCACTTCGGCGCAGGCCGCGATGAAGTAGAAGCACTTGCCGGTTGATTTGTCCGTGATCTTCAGGCCCAGCGTATCGCCGTCGCCGCTCTCGCCGCCGGGATGCGCCTTGCCTTCCAGATACCACGCCGACTTGCCAGGCACCGCGAAGGGCAGCACCTCTATCCCCGAGCGCGCGCCATCGGGCAGCCGCGGCTCGAACGGCTCGTGGATGGAAATCGGCTGGCGCTGTACGTTCTTCTCGTTCAGCACGTTGAAGATGCTGTTGCTCTTCAGGATCGCCAGCACCTTCTGATGCGCATAGACCGTGAAGGGCGAGCCCTCGCGCATCGACAGCAGGCCCGCGACCGCATCCACCTCGCTATTGGTCAGGATCACGCCTGCAACAGGCGTATGGCGCAGCGCGCCGGCCTTGGGATGCAACTGCGGCGTGGCGTTCAATTGCTGGCGAAGATCGGGGGAGGCGTTGATCAGGAACCAATGCTCGCCGTCGCCGCTGAACGCGACCGAGGCCTGGGTTCTCTGAAGCTCATGGCCATTTTCACGGGCCGCCCGGCAGCCCTCGCACCCGCAATTCCATTGCGGTACTCCGCCGCCGGCCCCGGCGCCCAGGACGACGACGCGAAGCATAATACGTCTCCTGGAGGGAACGTCGCGAGGTGGATCTCAGGCCGACACGGATGCCGACAAAGTTCGTGTCTTCCGGAAACCGATCGTGACCGAAAGATCCACCTGCGCAGAAACCACCAACCGCTTACTTGCGGGTGGCGCTCACATACATGTTGATTTCCATGCCACAGGGCACTTCGACGATCTTCGGGGCTTTCCAAGCCATTTTGGCTCTCCATTTCACGAATTCGGACGTATCCGCCCGACGGCTAAAGTAATGCGAGCGGAAAAGTTCGCTAGTGAAATCTTCCCGAGAAAGCCATGTTGCGCCGCGAAAATGATGGTGGAACATCACTTCCCGTGATGCTGCCTTGCGCAGGGCGCATTCGGTCGCGAACCCTGTCCTGATAAAGCAGTTGTGAGTGCAGTGCAGCTTTCAATCCGGTACAGGCCTTCCAAGTTGGACCCTCGTGATGCCCAGATACTTCTTCAACACCCGCATCGGCGACGAATTGATCGTGGATCCCGACGGAGAGGACCTGCGTAACCCCGATCGCGCCTGGGAGGTCGCCCGCCAGATGATCCTGGAGGTGGTGAAGTCGGAGGGCGCCCAGCCGGCGCTCATGGAGGCCGTCATCGAGGTGACCGACGACGACGGGGAGATCGTGCTCGAATTCCCCTTCACCGAGGCCCTGCTGGACATGCCGGACGAGTCCGCGACCAGGCATTGAGGCCCCCGCGCGCTTCCCCGTCATTGCGAGGAGCCCTTGCAGCGTAGCAATCCAGGCTGTCTCCGCGGAGGGATTCTGGACTGCTTCGCAGCGTTCGCAATGACGGAGCATGAGGCGCCACCCCGGCGCCAAGCTCGCTCTTCCTCCCCGCGAAATCCGCATGGCTTTGCTGCGTTCCCGGCGCTAAAAGACGCCGGTTAAACGGAGCAAGCCATGCAAGATCTCTGGCGCCTGTCGGCCGCCGACCTCGCGACCCTCGTCAAATCCAAAAAGGTCTCCGCCAGGGAGGCAGCCAAGGCCGGTTTGGCCCGCCTGGACGCCGTCAATCCCCAGCTCAACGCGGTGATCGACCACCAGCCGGAGGACGTGCTCAAGCAGGCTGACGCCGTCGATGCCGCCATCGCCCGGGGCGAAGATCCCGGTGTGCTCGCCGGCGTGCCCGTCACCATCAAGGCCAATGTCGACCAGGAAGGCTTTGCCACCACCAACGGCCTGAAACTCCAGCGCGACCTGATCGCGCGCGAGGACAATCCGGTGGTCGCCAATTTCCGCAAATCCGGCGCCATTCTCCTCGGCCGCACCAATTGCCCGGCCTTCTCCTATCGCTGGTTCACCACCAATCTGGTCCATGGCGACACCAAGAACCCCCGCGACGCCACGCTGACCCCGGGCGGCTCGTCCGGCGGCGCCGGCTCGGCGGTCGCGGCCGGCATCGGCCATATCGCCCACGGCACCGACATCGCCGGCTCGATCCGCTATCCCGCCTATGCCTGCGGCGTGCACGGCCTGCGCCCGACCTTGGGCCGCATCCCCGCCTTCAACCCGGCGCTGCCGGAGCGTCCGATCGGGCCGCAGATCATGGCCGTGTCGGGCCCGCTGGCGCGCACCGTCAACGATCTCAGGATCTCGCTCGAAGCCATGTCGGCCCGCGACATCCGCGACCCCTGGTTCGTGCCGGTCCCACTGCAAGGCCCCGCGCGGCCGAAGCGCGCCGCGCTCTGCCTCAACCCGGACGGGCTTGCGACCAAACCGGAGGTGAAGGCGGCCGTGACTGACGCCGGCAAGCGGCTGGAGCGCGCCGGCTGGACCGTCGAGGTCATCGAGAACACGCCGCCGATGCGCGAGGCAGTCGAGTGGCAAAGAAAACTCTGGCTTGGCGACGGCTATGAGGCGCAGCTGGAGATGGCCGAGCGCGAAGGCGATCCCGGTGCGCTGGCCTGCCTGCGCGGCAATCGCGCCAAGGTCACGCCGATGGACCAGGCGGACTACGCCAAGGCGCTGACGCGCCGCGCCACGCTGACCCGCGACTGGATGCTGTTCTTCGAAAAATATGCCGTGGTGCTCACGCCGGTGTCCGGCGAGTTGCCGTTCCCGGATCATCTCGACCGCAAGGACAACGAATCCTTCGAGCGCGTCTGGGAGGCGCAGATGCCGCAAATCGCGACCCCGTTCATGGGACTGCCGGGCCTCGTGGTCTCCACCGGTCTGGTCGGCAAGGCGCCGGTCGGCGTGCACATCGTGTCCGGCCGCTATCGCGAGGATCTGTGTCTGCTCGCGGGCGAAGCGATCGAGGCGGGCGGCGTGCCGCCGTCGCCGATCGATCCCGTGGGTTAGCGATGTCTGTGATCTACGACTTCAAGGCCAACTCGCTTCTCGGCGAGGAGGTGCCCATGCGCCGTTTCGAAGGACAGGTGCTGCTGATCGTCAACACCGCGAGCAAATGCGGCTTCACGCCGCAATATCGCGGGCTCGAGGATCTCTATCGCGACCTCTCGCCGCGCGGCTTCTCGGTGCTCGGCTTTCCCTGCAACCAGTTCGGCGCGCAGGAGCCGGGGCAGGCGAGCGAGATCCAGGCCTTCTGCTCGACCAACTACGACGTCACCTTTCCCCTGTTCGAGAAGATCGACGTCAACGGCGCCCACGCGCACCCTCTGTATGAGTACCTGAAACGCCAGCAATCCGGCCTGCTGGGCGCCTCCATCAAATGGAATTTCACCAAATTCCTCGTGGACCGTGCCGGCAAGGTGATCGCGCGCTACGCGCCGACCGCCCGTCCCGAGGGATTGCGGCAGCAAATCGAGACCCTGTTATGAGCGAGACAATCATGAGCGACGAATTTCCGGACCGCCTGTCGGTCGACCCGAACAGCCCCTATTACAACGCGGATATTCTCTCGCGCGACGTCGGCATCCGCTTCAAGGGAGTCGAGAAGACCAATGTCGAGGAGTACTGCATCAGTGAAGGCTGGGTCCGCGTCACCGCCGGCAACGCCAAGGACCGCTACGGCAACCCGCTGACGATCAAGGTGCATGGTCCGGTCGAGCCGTATTTCAGGGATAAGAAGTAGTTCGCTGTCATTCCGGGGCGATGCGAAGCATCGAACCCGGAATCTCGAGATTCCGGGTTCGGTCCTTCGGACCGCCCCGGAATGACGCCAACAAGCCGAAAGGCCAAGCCCATGTCAGTCCGCATCGTTGACGTCCGCGAGATCACGAAGCCGATCTCTTCGCCGATCCGCAACGCCTATATCGACTTCACCAAGATGACGACCAGCCTCGTCGCCGTCGTCACTGACGTCGTCCGCGACGGCAAGCGCGTCGTCGGCTACGGCTTCAATTCCAACGGCCGCTACGGGCAGGGTGGCCTGATCCGCGAGCGCTTTGCCTCGCGCATCCTGGAGGCCGATCCGAAGTCGCTGCTGAATGCGGCCGGTGACAATCTCGACCCCGACAAGGTCTGGGCCGCGATGATGACCAACGAGAAGCCGGGCGGCCATGGCGAGCGCTCGGTCGCGGTCGGCACCATCGACATGGCGGTTTGGGACGCCGTGGCGAAGATCGCAGGCAAGCCGCTGTTCCGGCTGCTCGCCGAACGGCACGGCGTGACCGCCAATCCGCGCGTCTTCGTCTACGCCGCCGGCGGCTATTATTATCCCGGCAAGGATCTCTCGATGCTGCGCGGCGAGATGCGCGGCTATCTCGATCGCGGCTACAACGTCGTGAAGATGAAGATCGGCGGCGCGTCGATCGAAGACGACCGTACCCGCATCGAGGCGGTGCTGAAGGAGATCGGCAAGGACGCGCAGCTCGCGGTCGATGCCAATGGCCGCTTCGATCTCGAGACCGGCATCGCCTACGCCAAGATGCTGCGGGACTATCCGCTGTTCTGGTACGAGGAAGTCGGCGATCCCCTCGACTACGCGCTGCAGGCCGCACTCGCCGAATTCTATCCGGGCCCGATGGCGACAGGCGAAAACCTGTTCAGCCACCAGGACGCGCGCAACCTCATCCGCTACGGCGGCATGCGCCCGGATCGCGACTGGCTGCAATTCGACTGCGCGCTGTCCTACGGTCTCTGCGAATACCAGCGCACGCTGGAAGTCCTGAAAACCTACGGCTGGTCGCCGAGCCGCTGCATCCCGCACGGCGGCCACCAGATGTCCCTCAACATCGCCGCCGGCCTCGGCCTCGGCGGCAACGAGAGCTATCCCGACCTGTTCCAGCCCTACGGCGGCTTCCCGGACGGTGTGCGCGTCGAGAACGGCCACATCACCATGCCCGACCTGCCGGGCATCGGCTTCGAAGGCAAGTTGGATCTCTACAAGGAAATGAAGGCGCTGGCGGAGTAGGGGGCGCGTGTTGGGGGCGACGGCCGCGCCATTTACTCAGTGTCGTCCCCGCGAACGCGGGGACCCATAACCCCAGGGAGGGGTTATGGCGCGAACTGGTCCCTCCGAGTCTTCGCCAAATCCAATCCTGTGGTTATGGGTCCCGGATCTGCGCTTCGCTTGTCCGGGAAGACGTTTGAGCGTGTAGCTGCGGCAGCGTCGCCGTCACACCCGCTGCAGCAACGGCCGCAGCGTGCGGATGTCCGTCACAGCCTCAATCCCATACACCGCCTTGATCAACTGCTCCGCCTTCTCCGCCCCCACCACCGGCACAATCAGATCGCGCGCCTTGTCGATGACCTCGTCGCGCGTCATCGGGTTGCGCGGGGTGCCGCGCACCGCGGTGACGCGCTCGGAGAGGCGGCTTCCATCAGTGAGCTCGATCTCGACGACGGCGACGCGCACCGGCAATAGTTTGGCCAGCTCCTCGTCGCGCACCAAATTCACCTTGGTGCGCTCCTTCAAAACCGCCACGTCCTGCATGCGCGGCTTGTCGTGTGCGGCGTGGAACGAGGCGGTCTTGTCGAGCAGCATCACGGCGACCATGTGCTGGAGACAGATGTCGGGGATGTCGCGGTTGTCCACGACCTCGGCGACCGACGGCGCGAGGCGCACGGTCACGCGCTTGACCTGATCGGCCTCGAACGCCTGCTTGCTGCGGATCGCATAGATCGCATCGAGCGGGCCCTGGATCGGCGAGCCCACCGTCCATTTCTTGATGTCGGTGCCTGCGATCTCGTAACGCTCGCCAAGCTTCTCCACGAGTTTGCCGGTCGCAGCCTTCGGCGCATAGGCCAGGAAGTAATTGTCTGGCCCTGAGAACACGTCGTCGACGCCGTTCCAGTCCGAACGTACCAGCAGTGCCGACGTCACGCCGTTACGGGCCGGCATGCCGGCGAACACAAATCCTTTCTCGATATGGTCGACGTCGCGCCGCCACACGATGAAGCCGGAGGATTGCTGCGCGGCATAGTCGAGTACCCAGCGCATCCGGCGCGCGTCGAAGCCGGCGACGCTAGCCGCCGCAGCGGAAGCGCAGAACGTGCCGGAAATGCTGTGCGTGCTCAGCACGCTTTCATAGCTGAAATCGGCCCCGCCCATCGCCATCACCACGCGCGTGCCGACGTCATAGCCGAGCGTCACCGCACGCAGAAAATGGGCACCGTCGATTCCGAGGTGTTCGCCGAGCGCAAGTGCCGCGGGCACAGTCGAACTGCCGGGATGCGAGCGCGACGGGCTGTGCGAATCGTCGGTCTCGTCGGCATGCGCCATGACGCCGTTGGCAAGCGCAGCCTCGACTGGCGACGCGGTGAGCGATGTGCCGGCAATGGTGGCCGTTCCCTGCGCGGCATTGGCGCGAATGTAGCGCTGCGCCGCCTGACCGGGCTGCAGCTCCGATCCTGATATCATCGACGCCAGCGTGTCGAGGATGTGGTGCTTTGCGTGTTCGACGACTTCGGGCGGCAGCGCGCGGGTTTTCGCAGCGCTCATGTAGTCGCACAGCACCGTCATTTCTGGCCCGGAGCCAGATCCCTCCGCGAAACTGCGCGCGGGCGAAAGCGAGAGGCTGGTTGCCGCCGCTGCGGTCAGGCCGAGAAAGTCGCGTCGTTTCATGGTGTCCCGTCTTTGGTGCAGGAGTTCGATGAAACGGATAGCGCTTATGACAGGCGCATGTCCAGCCGACGACGCATCCATAATCCCGCTGTTATGCCCCGCGACCCGGCTACGCCAAGGCTTCGCCGGGGTTGCGGTCCAGGGCCGCCGAAGCTTTAGCGTAGGCGGCAGGCGGGGCATCCAGTACGCCGCGGCCCGTCGGCTTAATCACAGCCGTCTCGCCGTACTGGATCGCCCGGTCAAGCCGGGCGACGACACCGATGTTGCAGCTAAGACAACCGCATATCCAGCAGCCGTCGTCCCTCGCCCTTGAGCAGCTTCTTCACCGCGCTCGATGCCACGACCTCGCCGTCATTGGCGTAGGCTTCGTGGTTCTTCTCGATGTCGTCGAGGCGGTAGAGGTAGTTGACCATCACGCCGGCGGACTCGCGGGCGCCTTTCGGCGAGAGGTCGCCGAGCCAGTTGATGCGCTCGAGCCGTGCGCCGTTGCCGAGGTGGAAGCGGGCGACGGAATCGATCAGCTTGCCCTTCGGCGTGCGCGCCTTCAGGAAGTAATAGGCGGCGAGCGGCTCGATCACGGTGCGGAGCAGCGTCGTCGTCTCGGGGTTCTCGAACCATTTGGGATCGTCGAGGCGCTTCAGGATCTCGCGGTCCTCGTCTGACAGCGGCAGGTCCTTGTCCTGCTTCACCCATTGCATGAAGCCCGGCACCGGCGACAGTGTCACGAAGGTGTCGAGTTTTGGCGTCTCGCGGCGCAGCTCTTCGACCACCTGCTTGATCAGGAAGCTGCCGAAGGAGATGCCGCCAAGCCCGCGCTGGGTGTTCGAGATCGAATAGAACACCGCGGTGCGCGCGCGCTCGATCGGCAGATGCTGGCGGTCGACCGCCAGCAGCGGCGCGATCGCACCGGGGATCGTCTCGGTCAGCGCCACCTCGACGAAGATCAGCGGCTCGTCGACCATCGCGGGATGGAAGAAGGCGTAGCAGCGCCGGTCGACCGGATCGATGCGGCGGCGTAGATCGTCCCAGTCGCTGATCTCGTGCACGGCTTCGTAACGGATGATCTTTTCGAGGATGTTGGCCGGGGTCGACCAGTCAATCCGGCGCAGCACGAGAAACCCCCTGTTGAACCACGACGAGAGAAGATGCGAGACGTCGCGATCGAGCGCGGCGAGATCGGTGTGACCGTTCATCATGCCGAGCAGATCGGCGCGCATGTTGACGAGATCGCCGGTGCCGCCCGGCGCGCGGTTGAGGCGGCGGATCAGCTCCTGCCGGCGCGGCTCGGACGCAAAGTGCAGCGAGCTCGCGTCTTCGTCACTTGGCCTGGCGCGCCATTTTTCGATCGCCTTGGACAGGCGTTCGCGATCGGGGCCGAAATCGCGCACCAGGGCTTCGAAGAAGGCGCGGCGTCCTGCCGCATCCAACTCCTGGTAGATGTCGAGCACCTCACGCGCCATGGCAGTGCCCGAAGCTTCGCCACGACCGGACAGCAGCGCGCCGCAGAGCTCGATCAGGCCTTCGGCATCGTGCTTGGTGTCGTCGGAATCCCCGCGGCGCAGCAGCGTGCGGCCGCGATCGGAGATGGTGGCGAGCAGGTCAGAGAAGAAGGCGTTGGCCATCTGGTCTTTTCGATTCCGGTTTGTGCGCTGCGGAAGCTTACACGGGATTTAGGCGGAAGCCGATCACAATCAAGCAGGGGAATTTTGTATCTTTCGTGGTGCCATGCGCCACCAGGAAAGCTGTCATGCCCCGCGAGGGCCGTTGCCACAACCGCCGTCATGCCCCGGCTTGACCGGGGCATCCAGCACGCCGCGGCCTCTCCGCATCAAACCGGCGTTTCTGGAATACTGGTCGCCCGGTCAAGCTGCCGTAGGGTGGGCAAAGGCGCACTTGCGCCGTGCCCACCATGTCTCGACAGCTGCGAAAGAATTGGTGGGCACGCTTCACTTTGCCCACCCTACAGCCTTACGGCTTGGCGGCTGCCTCACCCCTTCCCCGCAAACTCCGTCGGCGTCCGCCCCGTCACCTGACGGAATGCGGCCGAAAACGCCGGCACGCTGGCATAGCCGAGCTGGGTGGCGAGCTGCTTCACGGACACATTGGCGTCCGTCGACAGCCGCTGGATCGCTGCCGCAACCCTTGCGCGCTGGCACCAGCTCTTGAAGCTCAGTTGCGTCTCGGTCGAGAACAGCCGCGACAGCGTGCGCGCGGAGGTTCCGACCTCGCGCGCCAGCGTGTCGATGTCGTGCAGGCCGGTGGGATCGTCGAGCACGATCATCGCGGCGCGCCGGCAGCGCGGTTCGTGCGGCAGCGGTACGAAGGTCGCGGAATCCTCGGCCTGGTGCAATTCCAGCATCACGAGGCGGACCAGCAGCTCGGTGCGTTCCTCGGTGTTGCGGGCGTCGAACAGCGCCAGGATCGCCTGGTTCAGCAGCGGCGATACCCGCACCACGAATTCCTTGGTCAGCCCCTCATAGCGCTGCTCGCGCTTCAGCCAGGACAGATCGAAATACAGCGTGCGCATCTCGATGTCGGCGAGCAGGTCGATGGCATGCTCGAGCCCGGCCGGCACCCAGACGGCGCGGTCCGGCGGCACCAGCCAGCGTCCCCCGGGCGTCGTCACCTGCATCGTGCCCTTGGCCGCATAGATCAGCTGCGCCTCGCGGTGCAGGTGCGGATCGATCCGCATGCCCTTGGGATAGTCGCGCGCGACCAGATGCACGCCCGCTGGCGAGCGATGGTTGCTCCGGACCTCCCTGAGAATTGGCGTTTCCAAGACAGTCATTGGCAGCATCCCGTCATGCCCAGGACATATAACTCATTTCAGAGCAGGAGAGGATTCGGGAAATGAACAGCCCCAGCCGGGTGATCAGTTTCGTCAACGCAGGCCATTTCATCGACCATTATTCGATGCTGATTTTCGCCGCCGCCGTGATCATCATGGGGCCGGCGCTCGGCATGGCCTATTCGGAACTTCTGCCTTACGCGACGCCGGGCTTCGTCGCCTTCGGCGCGGGCTCGCTGCTCACCGGCTGGTTAGGGGATCGCTGGAGCCGCCGCCACATGATGCTGATCTTCTTCGTCGGCATCGGTGCTTCCATGATCTCGGTCGGCTTCGTGCAGACCCCGGCACAGCTCGGCGCGGCGCTGTTCGCGATCGGCATTTTTGCCTCGATCTATCACCCCGTCGGCACCGCGATGATCGTGTCCTATGCCGATCGGCTCGGCCGCGAGATGGGGATCAACGGCGTCTGGGGCAATCTCGGCGTTGCTTCGTCTGCGCTGGTCACCGGCGTGATCGGCCAGTATCTCGGCTGGCGTTCTGCCTTCATCGTGCCCGGTGTCGTCACCATCATGATCGGCATCGGCTTTGCGATGATGGTCGTGCACGAGGACCGCAAGGGCTCGAAGCAGGCGGCAGCGCAAGCGCGCGTGGCGAAGAAAGACATGTGGCGCGTGATCCTGTCGCTGCTGATCGTCGTGATCGCGATCTCGACGACCTTCAATGCCGTGACCGTCGCGCTCCCAAAGCTGTTCGCGGAACGGCTTGCCGACCTGACGAAGAGCCCGGCGCTGCTCGGCGTCATCGCCGCCTGCGTCTACGTGTTCGGCGCGATGACCCAGTACACGATCGGCCGGCTGCTCGACCGCTACTCGCTGAAGACGGTGGCGCTGCCGCTGTCCTTCATGCTGGCGCCGTTCCTTTATCTCGCCGCGAGCCTGTCCAATCTGCCGCTGATCCTGGTCTCGATCGGCATCGTCATGGGTGCGTTTGGGCAGGTCACGGTGAACGATGCCATGGTCGGCAAATACACCAGCGAGGAATGGCGCTCGCGCGCCTATGCGGTGCGCTATTTCATCGGCTTCACTGCCGCGGGCGCCTCCGTCGGCCTGGTCGCCTGGCTCTACGAGCAGGGCGGCTTCGTCACCATGCTGCACGCCTTCGCCGCGCTTTGCCTGCTCGCAATCGCCGCCGCGATCATCCTGCCGCGCGAGATCAGGACGCCGGCGGCGGCGTGAGGCGGCGGTCTCGTGTCCCGGACGCGCTGCAGCGTGCAACGCTGCTGCGCAGAGCCGGGACCCAGAATGCAACACGGCACGCGGAGAGATGGGCCCCGGCTCTGCAGCGCACCGCCGAAGGGGCGCTGCGCTGCGTCCGGAGCACGAGTGTGTGCTGTAAGGCCAACACTCTTTCCACTCGTCATTGTGAGAGCAGCGAAGCAATCCAGAATCTATCCGCGGAGGGACTCTGGATTGCTTCGCTGTGCTCGCAATGACGGGGGATGGACCGGCGCTTCGCCTGACGACTGCCCGACGATGCCATTCTGCCAGTGTTTTGCCCGACGTGTCAAAGCACCGGAACGCTCCAAAAAGCCCAATGCGATCAGCGCCGTTCTACTGTGCATGGGGTTGTTTTCGACTTTTTTGTTCGAGCAGGCTTGCGCGGACGATGCCTAGGTCTTCACCTCCGCCACCGGCTTCGGCGTCTTCTTCGACGAACGCCAGTTCTCGAACCGCTGCACCATCACGAAGAAGGCCGGCACGAACAGCACTGCAAGGCAGGTCGAGGCCAGCATGCCTGAGAACACGGTGATGCCGATCGACTTGCGGGCGCTGGCGCCGGCGCCGGTCGCGATCACCAGCGGCACCACCCCGAGGATGAAGGCGAACGACGTCATCAGGATCGGGCGGAAGCGGGCGCGGGCCGCCTCGATCGCGGATTCCAGCACCGGCTTGCCGTCGCGGCCGTGCAGCTCGAGCCCGACCTCGACGATCAGGATGGCGTTCTTGGCCGACAGCGCGATCAGCAGGATCAGGCCGATCTGGCAATACAGGTTGTTGTCGATCTTCAAGGCGTTGAGGACCAGCATGGGCCCGATCAGCGACAGCGGCACCGCCAGGATTACCGAGATCGGCGCGTACCAGCTCTCGTACTGGCCGGCGAGCACGAGATAGACCAGCAGCATGGCAAGGCCGAACACCCAGTAGATCTGGTTCGAGACGGCCTTCTCCTGATAGGACATCGCGGTCCACTCATAGCCCGTGCCCGGCGGCAGCGTCTTGTCGGCGATCTCCTCCATCAGCTTCAGCGACTGTCCTGACGAATAGCCCTGCGCCGGCAGGCCGACGATGGTCGAGGAAGGGTAGAGGTTGTAGAGGCTGATCAGCGACGGGCCGGTGGCCGGCGTGATCGTGGCGACGGTGCCGATCGGGATCATGTCGCCGTTCGAGTTGCGCACCTGCATGTTGGCGATGTCGCGCTCGGTGACGCGGAACGCCGGATCGGCCTGGGTATAGACCTGGAACACGCGGCCGAACTTGTTGAACTGATTGACGTAGGACGAGCCGAGATAGGTCGACAGCGCCGCGAACACCTGATCGGTGGTGACGTGCAGCGTCTGGGTCTTGATGCGGTCGATCTCGACGTTGAACTGCGGCACCGACGAGCGGAACGAAGACGATACGCGCTGCAGCGCGCTCTGGCTCTGGGCGTTACTGACCATCGCGCCGGTGATGGCCTGGAGCTTTGCGAAATCGCTGTTGCCGTCGCGCAGCTCGATCTGCATCGAGAAGCCGGCCGCGTTGCCGATGCCCTGGATCGGCGGCGGCGGCAACACCAGGGTGCGTGCCTCCATGATGGTCGCGAGCTTGTCGTTCAGCCCGTAGACCAGCGAACGCAGATCCTCGCCGGGCCCTTTGCGCGCCGACCAGTCCTTCAGGATGATGTAGGCGACGCCGGCATTGGCAAGGCTGGCGCTGTTGTCGAGCGCGGAGATGCCGGCGATGGTGATGACCTGCTGGACTCCCGGCGTGTCCTTGATGATATCGGCGGACCTGTCGAGCACCGTCTGGGTTCGTTCCAGCGAAGCGCCGTCGGGCAGTTGCACGGCGGCGATCAGATAGCCCTGGTCCTCGATCGGCAAGAAGCCGGTCGGCACCCGCGACAGGCCGTAGCCGCCGATCCCGATCAGCACCAGTGCGAGTGCGACCGAGATCGTGCTGTTCCTGCACAGCACGCCGATGAGGCGCGTGTAGCCCCGCTCGACCCGGTTATAGACGTTGTTGAAGCCGCGATAGAAGAAATTGCGCTGCTCCGGCGGCACCGCCGGCCGCAGCCAGAGCGCGCATTGCGTCGGCTTCAAGGTCGCCGCGTTGATGGCGGATAGCAGCGCGGTCGCCGCGATCACCAGCGCGAATTGCGAATAGATGCGCCCGGTGAGGCCGGCGAGGAACGAGGCCGGCAGGAACACAGAGATCAGCACCAGAGTGATGCCGACGATCGGCGCGAACAGCTGGTCCATCGCCCTGATCGCGGCGTCGTGGCCGTTCATGCCCTGCTCGATGTTGTGCGCGGCACCTTCGACCACGACGATGGCGTCGTCGACGACGATGCCGATCGCGAGCACGATCGCGAACAGCGTCGACATGTTGATGGTGAAGCCGAGCGCCGCCATCGCCGCGAACGCGCCGATGATGGTGACGGGCACGGTCGTCGCCGGCACCAGCATCGCGCGCCAGTCCTGCAAGAACACCAGGATCACGACCAGCACCAAAAGGCCGGCTTCGATCAGCGTCATGTAGACCTCGTGCACCGAGGCCTCCACGAATTTGGTGGTGTCGAACGGTGTGTCGTATTTGATGCCTTCGGGGAATCGCTTGGCGAGCTCCGCCATCTTCTTCTCGACGGCCTGCTCGACCTGGAGCGCGTTGGCGCCCGGCGACTGGAATACGCCGATGCCGGTGGCGGGCTGCTTGTTGAGCGAGAAGATCTGGCTGTAGGTCTGCGCGCCCAATTCGACCCAGCCGACGTCGCGCACGCGCGTGACGTCGCCGCTGGTGCCGGTCTTGACGATGATGTTCTCGAACTGGGTGGTGTCGTCGAGCCTTCCGTTGACGTTGAGCGTGTACTGGAACGCCTGTCCCGGCGGCGTCGGCGGCGCGCCGACCTGGCCGGCGGAGACCTGCTGGCTCTGCTGCTGGATCGCGTTGATGACGTCCTGCGGCACCAGGTCACGGACCTGCAGCTTGTTGGGATCGAGCCACACCCGCATCGAATACTGGCCGGCGCCGAACACCGTGACGTTGCCGACGCCGGGCAGGCGCGAGAGCTCGTCGCGGATGTTGATGGTGGCGTAGTTGCTCAAGTAAAGGCTGTCGAACGTCTTGTCCGGCGAGGTCAGCGTCACGAACAGCAGGATCGAGGTCGATTTTTTCTGGACGGTGACGCCCTGGTTCTGCACGGAGGTAGGCAGCTGCGACAGCGCGCTGGAGACGCGGTTCTGCACCAGCACCTGCGCGAAGTTGAGGTCGGTGCCGATCTTGAAGGTCACGGTCAGCGTATAGGTGCCGTCGGAGCCGCTGTAGGACTGCATGTAGAGCATGTCCTCGACGCCGTTGACCTGCTGCTCGATCGGCAGCGCGACGGTGTCGATCACGGTCTTGGCGCTGGCGCCGGGATAGCGCGTGGTGACCTGCACCGTCGGCGGCACCACGTCGGGATATTGTGCGACCGCGAGGTTGAACAGCGCGACGCCGCCGATCAGGATCATCAGGAGCGCGATGACGTTCGAGAGGACCGGCCGCTCGATGAAGAATTTTGAGATCATGGCTGGCGACCCCTCACTTGGCCGACGCCTGCGGCTGTTCGATCTTCGTTGCCTGGGGGTCGATCTTCTGACCCGGAATCACCCGCAGCAGTCCCGCGATGACGACGCGGTCGTCCGGCTTCAGGCCACTTTCGATCACGCGCAGGCCGTTGTTGACCTGACCGATCTGCACCTTGCGCTGCTCGACAATGTTGTCGCTATTGACCACCAGGAGATAGCGGCCGCCCTGGTCGCTGCCGAGCGCGGTGTCGGGCACGAGGAGGGCGCTCTTGTCCTGGTCGAAGGGCACCCGGACCCGGACGAAATAGCCGGGCAGCAGCGCCCGCTTGTCGTTGGGCATGAGGCCGCGCACCGCGAGCGTGCCCGTCGATGTATTGAGGGTCGGCGAGATGTAGTCGAGGTGGCCTTCGTGCGGATAGCCGGTCTCGGTCTGGAGGCCCACCTGGACCGGCAACTGTTTGAGGTCGGCCACGGTCAGCCCGCGGCGGATCGCTTCGGCGCGGATGCGCAGGACGTCCTGCTCATTGACCGTGAAGTTCACCCAGATCGGGTCCAGCGCGACGATGGTTGCGAGCTGGGTCGGGGAGGAGACGCCGACGAGCTCGCCGACCGAGACCAGGTGCGCGCTGACGATGCCGTCGAACGGCGCGCTCACCTTGGTGTAGCCGTAATTGACCTCGGCGAGCCTGGTATTGACCTGGGCCTGCAGGAGGCTGGCCTGGGCGTTGTCGCGGTTCGACGTCGAGGTGTCGAGGGTGGACTGCGAGACCGCCTGGCGCTGCACGAGGTCGACCTGGCGCCTGAAATCGGCTTCGGCCTGCTTGAGCGTGGCCTGCGCGCCGACCTCGGCCGCCTGCGCCTGCTCGACCTTGAGCTTGTAGGTCTCCGGCTCGATCAAGAAAAGCTGGGTGCCCTGCTTGACGAAGCTGCCGTCCTGATAGTCGATCGATTGCAGGAAGCCCTGCACGCGCGCCACCAGATCGACGCTCTTGACCGGCGCGGTGGTGCCGGTGGCTTCGACATAGCGCGTGACCGCGCGCTGCACGGGCGCCGCGACGTCCACCTTCGGCGGTGGCGGCGCCACGAACGCGTTCTTGTCCTCGCAGCCGGCGAGTGCCGCCACGGCCGCCGCGGCGACGAGTGCCCGCCCGACCTGTCTCCACGCTCCGTTCCGTTGTGCGAGATCAGCGGGATTCGCGCAGGTCATTCGGTGGCCCCCGATTATTGTCTGTCGGTGTGGCAGGCTACCAACAAATGCCCGGCCGTGGAACACCATAGCCATGGCGGTCACCGGCCTTGTACTGCAAATGGCGCAGTGGCCTTTGACAGGTTTGTCATGGCAAACCGCTTTTCATCGGGTGCATGATCGACCAGAATTGTGTCAAAGGCCGAGTGACGGAAACGAAGCGGTCGAGAAGCAGAGAAGAAAAGGTGAGGAGAACATGACATGCCCGCGTCCCTCCAGGCGGCCCTTGCCGGCCTCGTTTTCGCAGCGGCAGTCGCCATGCCCGCGCTAGCCGATGGCCTGAAGGACGAGATCACGCCGACCGGCAAGCTGCGGGTCGCGATCGCGATCAGCCCGGCGGGCGGCGCGTTCTGGTCGACCAAGACCGAAGCCGGCTATGCCGGCGTGCCGGTCGACCTCGGCAAGGAGATGGCCGCGCAACTCGGCGTGCCCGTCGAATATGTCGTGCACCAGAATTCCGGGCAGATCACCGACGCGGCCGGCAAGGGGACGTGGGACGTCACCTGGCTGCCAAAAGATCCCGAGCGCGAGACCAAGATGATGTTCGGCCCGATCTACGAGGTCGCGGATGCCACCTACATCGTCAAGCCGGGCTCAGCCGTCACCAACTTCGCCGGCCTCGACCAGCCCGGCATCAAGGTCGCGGCCGTCAACGCCACCACGACCATGCGCGGCGCGATAGCGCATCTGAAGAATGCGAAAGTCACGGGCTATCAGACCTATGACGAGATATTCGGCCTCCTGAAGAGCGGCGAGATCGACGCCTTCGCGCTGTCGCGCGACCAGCTCAACAAGATGGCGCAGAAGATCCCTGGCACGAAGGTGCTGGACGAGACCTTCAAGAAAACGGTGACGGCCGTCGCCGTCCCCCTCGGTCATCCTCAGGCGCTGGCGTTCGTCACCAAGTTCATGAACGAGGCGGTGACGAACGGCACCTTGCGCAAGGCCTATGACAACAATGGCCTGAAGGACACGCCGATCCGGGCTGAGTAGCGGCGCCGCCTCCATGGCAAGCGAGATTCGGTTCCGCGCTTTCTTGCCCGTCGATGCAGCCGCCGTGCGCGAGCTGTTCATCCAGGTCAATCGCCTGTTGGCGCCGGCGCATCTGGCGGAGGCGTTTGAAGGATACATCACGCGCTCCCTTGCGGAGGAGATCGATCGTCTCGCCGATTATTATTCGGGTCGGAGCGGCGGTTTCTGGGTCGCCGTCGATGACGATGAAATCGTCGGCATGTTTGGACTGGAGGCCTCTGGCGAACGCGCGATGGAGTTACGGCGCATGTACGTTGCTCCCGGCGCGCGACGCCGGGGGATCGCGCGAAAGATGCTGGCGTTTGCGGAAGAGGAGTGTCGCCGCCGCAATCGTCCAGAATTGCAGCTGAGCACGTCTGAACTTCAGCAGGATGCGCTGACGCTGTATCGAAACGCGGGATACGAGAATGTGCGCGAAGAGATTGCCGATGCCGCCAGCAACAAGACGCTAGGTGGTGGCATTCGTCGCTACCATTTCACCAAGCGGCTCTGACGGCCCCGGGCGCATCACGCAACGATCTGGACGTGATCATTTTTGTCTTCGCTGGTGGAATAAATGGGTGTGACGCGCCCCGGCGAAGCGAAGCGGGCGGCTGTGAAAAATCTTGTCTCGACCACTACGCAAAGTGTCTCGTGCGTCAAACTGACACAGCGCTGTCACCCGCGATGGCTAAGGTCGCAGCGTCAATCCCTCGGGGCACACAACGATGAAATCCAGATTCTTGACGACGGCTGCGATTGTCGCGGCCGCGACGGCACTTGCCTGCACGCTTCCCGTCCTTGCGGACGATTTCGGCCGTGACCGCGATCACGGGCATGATCAAGGTCGCGACAACGATCACGATCACGACCGTGATCATCACCGTCATCCGCATGACATCCACACCGAGACGCCGATCAAGCATCTCGTGGTCATCTTCAACGAGAACCGCTCGTTCGATCATTACTTTGCGACCTATCCGAACGCGGCCAATCCGTCCGGCTCGATCCCCTTCGTGCCGAAGCCGCATACGCCGAAGGTCAACAATCTCGCCAACGCGCATTTGCTGGTGAACAATCCGAACAACAGCGCGGCCAACGGCACCGGCGCGACGGACCCGTTCCGCCTCGACCGCACCCAGGCCAACACGCGCTCGCAGAACCACTCCTACACGCCCGAGCAGCAGGCCGTGGACAACGGCAAGGAAGACCTGTTTCCGAAATTCACCGGCCGCGGCACCGCCGGCGGCGCCGGTGCGTTCGGCACCAACGGTCAGGTCATGGGCTATTTCGACGGCAACACCACCACCGCCTTCTGGAATTACGCCCAGCACTTCGCCATGAGCGACAATGCCTGGACCGACACCTTCGGTCCGTCGACGCAGGGCGCGCTCGCGGTGATTTCCGGCCAGACCAATGGCGCGCAGAACATCGTCGGCACCTCGGCGTCGATCGCCGACGGCCAGGGCGGCCTGACGCTGATCGGCGACACCGACCCGGCCTACGATTCCTGCTCGAGCACGAGCAGCACCGTGCTGATGACAGGCAAGAACATCGGCGACCTGCTCAACGACGAGCGTATCAGCTGGGGCAGCTTCATGGGCGGCTTTGACCTGACGCTCAAGAATGCCAACGGCACCACCGGCTGCGCGCGCACCACGTTCTCCAGCAACGTGAACGGCACGATCGTGGACTACAGCCCGCACCACGCCTGGTTCCAGTACTACAAGTCGACCGCCAACCCGACCCATGCGCGGCCGAGTTCGGTCGATGCGATCGGCCACACCTACGAGAAGGGCGGCAAGACCGTCGATCCGGCCAACCACGCCTACGACCTCGAGGACTTCTACGCCGCCGTGAAGGCCGGCAATTTCCCGGCCGTCTCCTACATCAAGATGTCGGCCTACCAAGACGGTCACGCCGGCAACTCCGATCCGCTCGACGAGCAGGTCGGCAATGTAGAGCTGATCAACTTCCTCCAGAAGCAGCCGGAGTGGCGCGAAACCGCGGTCATCATCACCTATGACGACTCCGACGGCTGGTACGACCACCAGTACGTTGCGCCGAAGACCGCCTCCTACGATCCGACCGCCGATCAGGTCAACGGTCCGGGCCTGTGCGGCCTCGGCCCGCAGAAGCAGCCGGCCCCGAAGGGTCTCTCCGGCAAACCGGTGAACGGCCGCTGCGGTCCGGGCACGCGCATTCCCTTCATCGTGGTCTCGCCCTACGCCAGGACCAACCACGTGAGCAGCACCTACATCTCGCAGGCGTCCGTGGTGCGGTTCATCGAGGATAACTGGCTGCGCGGCCAGCGCATCGGTGGCGGCTCGTTCGATGCCAGCTCCGGCTCGATCATGGACCTGTTCGACTTCGATCAGGATCACAGCCATGACTACCGGACCGACGCGCTGTTCCTCGATCCGACCTCCGGCACGGTGATCACCAGCCCGTCGGACGAGCACCACCACCACTAGTCCAACGGGACGTTTGATGAACTGCCGCACCATGTGGCTTCTCGGCGCCGGCCTGCTTTGTCTGGCCGGCGCCGTCTTTGCGGCCGGGACGCAAGGACTTGCGGAGACGAGCCAACTCGGCGCGAACCCGAATCCGGTTCGCCTCATGCGCCCGCCCGTCACGCCATTGTCCGCGATGGCGCAGCTCGGCAAGGAAATCTTCTACGACGCGTCGCTGTCGTCGTCCGGCGCGCTGTCCTGCGCGTCCTGCCACAGCCCGGATCACGCCTACGGCCCGCCCAACGATGGGCCGGTGATGCTCGGCGGCGCCGCCCTGTCGCGGCAAGGCGCACGCGCGGTGCCGTCGCTGACCTATCTCGATCGCCATCCGAATTTCAGCATCGGCCCCGACAAGGGCGACGACGACAACGTCATCGATCTCGCGCAGATGGCTGCAATAGGCCAGCAGGTCGCGCGTACGACGAAGACAGCCGGCGGCAGCGGCGCATCGGCGAACATCGTGCCGCAAGGCGGCCTGTTCTGGGACGGCCGCGCCGACACGCTCCAGGACCAGGCGTTGTTCCCGCTGCTCGACCCCAACGAGATGGACGGCGGCAGTGTCGAGATCGTCGCGGACAAGTTACGCCGTGCGCCTTACGCTAATCGCTTCGTCGAGCTGTTCGGCGCCGGTGTGCTCAGAAACCAGCGGCTCCTGATCGCGGAGGCGATGTTCGCGGTGGCGCGCTACCAGGTGGAGGAAGTCAGCTTCCATCCCTACACCAGCAAGTACGATTACTGGCTCGAGGGCAAAGCGCGACTGTCCGAAAGCGAGCTGCGCGGTCTGCAGATGTTCAACGACCCTGACAAGGCCAATTGCGCCGGCTGTCACACCTCGGCGCCGACCCGCGACGGCCTGCCGCCGCTGTTCACCGATCACCAATACGAGGCGCTCGGCGCGCCGCGCAATGCCGCGCTCGCCGGCAATCGCGATCCCAACCATTTCGATCTCGGCGTCTGCGGCCCGCAGCGCACCGACATTCCCGAACAGACGCAATATTGCGGCATGTTCCTGACGCCGACGCTACGCAACACAGCGACGCGTCACGCCTTCTTCCACAATGGCGTCTTCAGCACCCTCCAGCAGGTGATGGACTTCTATAACTTCCGCGACACCAATCCGGAAAAAGTGTTTCCGCGCGCCGCCGACGGCACCGTGAAAAAATACGACGATCTGCCGCCAAAATATCACGCCAATGTGGATGTCACCGATCCGCCCTTCGATCGCCACCCCGGTGACAAGCCGGCGATGACCGAGCAGGACGAGGCCGATATCATCGCGTTCCTGAAGACGCTGACGGACGGCTACAAGGTGGAGAACTAGCTCGCCTTGCCGGCGTGCCACGCGGCGAGCACGGCCTTCTCTTCATCCTCGGTCAGTCCGACGACAGGTCCGTTGGTGCCGCGGAGCCAGGCGCGCGTATCGCGCGCGGTGACCGCGGGCGGCCGCGAGGTCAGCCCGGCCTCGCGCGCCGGCGAGGTGTCGCGCGTCATGAAGCCGGCGAAGTCGGGCAGGGGCAGCCACATCGGCAGCGACCGGGGGCCGGCCCAGCGCCGGACGTCGTGCGCTTCAAGGAAGGTGCGATCGATCCAGGTGAATTTGCAGGACGGGTTCAGCGCGGATGCGCACTCGGCCAGAACTTCGCCGCGCGTGCGAACCGGTCCGATCCCGTCATAGATGCCCTTAAGGCCAATCTCCGCCGCATGCACGATCCACTGCGCCAGATCGCGCACGTCGATGAACTGGACGGCATCAGCAGGCGTTCCTGGCGCCAGCACCTCACCGCCGCGGACAAGCCGCGCCGGCCAGTACGAGAACCGTCCCGTCGGATCCTCCGGTCCGACGATCAGGCCGGCCCGGCAGATGAAGGCGTCGTTGCCGACAGCCTGCTCGCAGGCGACCTTGGCGGCGCCGTAGATCGCGTCCGTGCTCTGCTCAATCTCCATCGCCGCGGGCTCGCGCAGCGGCGCGGTGTCGGCGCGTTGTCCCGGTATGCTATTGTCCGCGTACACACTGACCGTGGAGACGAAGGTCCAGTGCACGCCGGGCCGCTTCAGCGCTGCGACCGCGCGGCGGACCTGGCCGGGATGACGCGAGACATCAACCACTGCATCGAACGTCGCGCCCGCAAGCGGCGCAAGGCCGTCTGTGGTGTCGCGGTCGATCCGCACGAGACGCGCGCCTGCCGTGATCGGCCCGGCGAGGCCACGCGCTGCGCAAGTCACGTCGTGGCCGGCCGCGCAGGCGTGGGCGGCGATCGCCCGCCCCAGAAACTGGCTGCCGCCGAGGATGAGCAGGCGCATGAAACTGCCTTTGCTGTTGATGAGATCGAGAGCCTACAATTTCCGGTAGCGGTTGCAACCGGTGCCTCAGCGCGGCTTGATCTCCGCGTATTTCGCCATCGCGCGATCGAACTTGCGGTTGAACAGCCACATCGCAGCGAGGATCTCGCGGAAGCTGGCCGAGGTCCGCGCCCGGTCGGCCTGTCCGAACGCGAAGATGCTGTTGTTGCGCAGGTGCTTCATGATCGTTGGACTGGACACCCTGTAGTTCAGGACATCGCCTGACTTGAGCGCGGACCGCGTCGGGGTCGGCACGATCTGGATCAGCTCGAACAGCTTCATCTGGTCGATCGGATCGGGAAGCGTCTTCACGATTCCCGGAATCTCCCGGAAGACCTCCGCATGCGCGTTCATCAGGCCGTCGCGCACGTTGGTCCAGTGGTTGAAGCGATAGTCCGTGCCGCGGGCGCGTGCCTCTTCCTTGTCGTCGCGCGCGCTCAGCTCCGGATCGGCTGCCGCGATGTCTCCCTTGATCGCCTCCCATTTCCTGCGGCCGTTGCGGTCCTCGGACGGGCCGGTCTGGAAGCTGCCCATATAGGTGTTCGAGCGCCCGTTGCGGACATTCTGCTTGCCGTTGGTTTCGGCGAAGAACAGGCCGAGGCTGATCCGGCCCGCAGCTTCGGCGTGAGCCGGTGCAAGCCCCTTGGCGCGCGCGATCGCTGTGGCGAGATCGACGACGTCCTTGAACGGCGTCGCCGAGTTCTGCGCGCCCGCGGGCGGCGCCTCCATGACGTCGAACAGCCTTGAATATTCGTCGATCAGCGGCTCGATGTCGGCGTCGAAATAGGCCGGTGGTATCTCGAACTTGTTGGGCTTGCCGATCCGCGACGGCATCGCGTCGGTGAGATCCTTGTAAGAACTGATGACAGCGACGCGTGCCAGATAGAGCGCCTGTCCCGGCAGGTTCGGCAGCGGCTCCTTCGCCTCGATCTGCCGGCGCCGCTCGGCAAGGATGGATTTGAAATCGCCGAGCGCGCGATTGTAGGTGGCAAGCGCCTCCGATTGCTTCGCGTTAAGCGTTTGTGCCTGGCTGACTGTGAACGTCGTGAGAATCAGCCCAAGCACCGCCAGGGCTATGGCGGCGTGACATCGTCGTCCCATGGCCGGTTCCCATGTGCCGGAGATTCGTCGGTCACGGGATCGTAAACATCAAACGCGCGGACTGGCGAGTTGCAAATCACGCTCGACCCGGGTTCTCCGACCTTACGTTGTGGCCCGGTACTCCGGCGCCGAGGCCAGGAATTTCGCATAGGCATCCGCATCCGGCGGCTGGAAGTGTCCGGCGAGCCCGCCGCGCTTCTGGTTCTTGGCGCCGATATCGGCCATGAGCTCGTCGAAATGGCGGTAGTGATAGGGCGCGACGCAGAGGCCGCCATAGACGCCGGCAGCCGGCCGCTCGACGCGCTTGAAGTGCAACATCATCTCGACATTGTCGCGCATCGCTTGCGCCGTCGGCTGGTTCGCGAGCTGTCCATCGGCGTAGCGCACCAGCCAGTTCGCCGCGAGGTCGGCACAGAGCACGGTGCAGAACGAGGAGTTGAAGCCGACGAAGCCCATCTCCGGCAGATCAGGGTTGGCGATCAGGCGGTAGAGCCGGTACTGCCCATCCGCATCGACGAGCTTCTGCCGATAGGCCGCGGGCAGGAACGGCACGCCGAGCTTGTAGCCGATCGCGAGCACGGCGACGTCAGCGGCGATGCGTTCGCCACCGCTCATCACGATGCTGTCGCCTTCATAGTGATCGAAGCTGCCGAACACCGCCTTGATGCGGCCGTCGGCGACCATCGGGTAGAAGCCCGGCGTTGCGATCGGCACCGAGCAGTTGACGCCGTCCTCGATCCGCTCCTTCGGCACCATCTTGCAGCGGTTCAGCTTGAGCTGCGCCTTCAGCAGGCTCTCCAGCCCGCGCCAGTTTGCCCAGATCAGCGGCGCGGCTACGCGGTGCGCGATCCGTGCCATGGAGCTCGCGCCCCAGCCCGGAAACATCTCCTCCTGCGCGCGGATGTAGAGGATGCGCTTGAAGTTCACGAGCCCGCCGATGAAATAGGGGATGCGCCACACCGGCTCGCGCATCACGATGGTGACCTCGCGCGCGCCCGATTTCACCGCGTTCACCGCGATGTCGGTCGCGGACTTCGAGCCGCCGAGCACGACGACGCGTCGCCCTTTCGCCAGTGTCGGATCGCCGTATGTCGACGAATGCAGGATCTGCCCGCCCTGCGCCAGAAAACCGTCCTCGCCCGGGCATTGCAGCTCGCGCGGCTCGTTGAACTGCCCGGTGCAGACCGCGACGAAGTCGAAATCTTCGTTCGTCGTGCCGTCCTTGTTCGACAGCGCGAGCGTCCAGCCCGGCTTGCCGTCGGCGCGCCGCGCCATTTCCGCGACGGCGGTGTTGAGGCGTAGCATGCGGTCGAGACCGAAGCTCTTCGCATAATCGGCGAGATAGGCATGGACCTGCGGCCCGGTCGGCCATTCCGGATAGGTGTCCGGCATGGCGCGATCGGTGTAGCGGTAGAGCTCCTTCGGGCTCTGGGTCTGCACCTCGGGATAGGAGCGCGCAGGCTCCCAGACGCCGCCGAGATCGGCACTGCGCTCGACGATGGTGACGCGGTGGCCGTGGCTGGAGAACGCCTTTGCGGCGGCGAGGCCGGAGACGCCGGCGCCGATCACGCAGACATGCTTGGGACTGACCATGGGATTCCTCGCAATCAATGTGTTTCGGGCGCAAGCGACCACGCTCGGCCGCGATGCGCGGCCGGCGGACCCGCAAACAGATGAAACTGGACGAGAAGGCGCGCCGCCTAGTCGTTGGCCTCGGGCGGCAGGAAGTCGACCTCGTGCAGCGCCGAGATGCGCACGACTTCGGCGGGGTCGGTCAGATTGTGGAGCTGGTTGAACAGCGCCTCCAGCTTCTGCATCGGCGAGACCCAGAACAGCGCGCGGCACGGCTTGTCGGACTTGTTGAAATAGCCGTGCGGGATGCCGCGCGGCATGCGCACGAGATCCCCGGCATGGGCCTTGACCCATTGGCCGTCGAGCTTGAGGTCGAGCGTGCCTTCCTGCACCAGGATGAACTCGTCCTGGGTCGGATGGATGTGCACCGGCACGAACTGGCCGGGCTCGCTGTTGGTCTCGAACGCGAAGGTGGAATCGGTGACGGCCTTGGGGAAATAGACCTGGCCGAGGATGTTCCAGCTCTTGCCGCCATAGCCCGTGCCGTTTGTGGTAATGCCCTTTTCGAGTGCAGTCATGGCTCGCTCCTCATGGATTCCGGCGAGGATGGAGCTTCGACCCGTCGACGGTCGGTGTCTATCCGCTAAACGAATCCGGACGCGGCTGTTGCCGTGCAGCATGATGATTTTGCGACGCGGCCCTTTCCGCGTTCGAGGAACCATTATAGGCTTAAAGCAATTCCGTGACGCGAAGCGTGGTCGACGATGTCCGCAGCCGTGCTCGAAATGACCGCAAGAACGTCTGCAGCCGAACGGCTTGCGGACTTCGCCCGCGTCACCACGGACGATGTCGACGAAGCGGCAGAGCAGATCGGACGCATCTTCTGCCCGCACGATCTCAAGCCGGTACGTCCGCGCGGACCGGGCTTCTCCGCCCGGCACAATTGCGCGGCGTTCGACGGCTTCTCCATCAACTATGTCGCCTATGGCGGGTCGGTGAGCATCGATCCCGGCTGCCTCGAGCGCTTCTTCCTGGTGCAGGTCCCGCTCACCGGCACCGCCCGCATTCGTGCCGGCGTCGGCGAAATCGATGCCGCGCCGGGCCGGACGGCGTCGCTGCTGTCGCCGACCATCCCGACCCGGATGATGTGGAACGACTGTGCGCAGGCGATCCTGCTGCTCGACCGTCGCATGGTCGAGCAACGCGCTGCGGCGCTGTCGGGCAGGGCGGCCGGCCCGGTCGAGTTTGATGCCGCGATCGACCTCGACGCACCGGCGGGGCAGGCCTTGCAGACCAGCGTCGCCGAGCTGATGCGGCTCGCCGAGCGTCTCGGGCCGTCCGGCAGACTTTCACCGGTCGCAATGGCCGATTGGCGCGAGGTGCTGCTCGATCATCTCCTCAATGGCCAGCGCCATGGCCTTTCGGATGCCATCAGGAGGTTCTCGGGGCAAGCCGAGCGTCTGCCGCGTGCACTGCGCGCCGCGCGGGACCATCTTGCGGAAAATGCCGGTGAGCCGCTCGATCTCGCGCAGCTCGCCTGCGCGTCCGGGATCGGTGTCCGCGCGCTCCAGCTCGGCTTCCGCCGCCACTTCGGCGTATCGATCTCGGAGATGCTGCTCGACATGCGCCTCGCTGCTCTGCACGCCCGACTCGCGCAGGCTTCGCCGGATGTCTCCATCACCGAGATCGCCTTTGATCTCGGCTTCACCCATCTCGGCCGCATGGCGGGTGCCTACCGTGAAAAATTCGGCGAGACGCCGTCGGCAACGCTGCGGCGAAGGATGAGCTAGGCGGCAGACATCTATTTTCGCGATCGCGTCGTGCCGCTGTCTTCGGCCGCCTGCCTCCGCAAAAAGCCCTCGACATCAGCCTGCACCGAATACGGCGTCGGGATCGGATCGCCCGCGGCGTCGACGGCGGTGTCGAGGGAGCGGCGCAGCATGCGCGCGAGCTCGGCCTTTCGGTACGGCTTTGCCAGAAGCGGCGCGCCCATGGTGGCGCGTCCCTGCGCGTGCAGCGAATCGTAGGCGTAACCCGACGTGAACAGCACCCGCAGCGAGGGCCGCGCAGCCACCATCTGTTCGGCGAGCTCGCGTCCGTTGACGCCGCCGGCCATCACGATGTCGGTGAAGAGCAGATCGAACGGCGTGCCTTCGGCCACGAGGGCGAGCGCTTGGGTCGCGTTGGCGGCGGAGATGACCTTGTAGCCGAGGCTTTCGAGCTGGACGGTGACATATCGGCGAACGTCGCGGTCGTCCTCGACGCAAAGGATGGTTTCCGTGCCGCCCACGACCTTGCGCTCGTCATAGCCGGCGGGACGGAGCGTGCTGGTCTCGGCCTTCGGCAGGTAGATCGTGAAAATCGTGCCGCGGCCTTCCTCGGACGTGACCTTGATGCCGCCGCCGGACTGCTTGACGAAGCCGAACACCATGCTGAGACCGAGCCCGGTGCCCTTGCCGACATCCTTCGTCGAGAAGAACGGATCGAAGATGCGTTCGAGAATGGCTTGCGGGATGCCCGTGCCGGTATCGGCGATCTCGATCTCGACATAGTCGCCGGCATAGCCGGCGCCCACCGCGACGGCCTCGCGCACGCCGAACACCACGTTGCGCGTCGTCAGCGTGAGCTTGCCACCATTCAGCATCGCGTCGCGTGCGTTGATCGCGAGGTTGAGCAGCGCCGCGCTCAGTTGGCCGCGGTCGGCGAAAGCCAGCCAGACGTTGCGGTCAAGCCTGGACACGATCTCGATCGTCTTGTCGAAGGTCGCCAGCAGCAGCTTTGCGACCTCTTCCAGCAGCTCGTTGACGTCGATCTCGGCCGGCTGCAGCGCCTGCTTGCGGGCAAAGGACAACAGGCTCGACGTCAGCGCGGCGCCGCGATCGGCCGCTTCACTGATCAGCTTGGTGATGGTCGCAAGCGGCGGGTCGTCCTTCACGGCGTCGGCGAGGATCTCGATCGTCCCCGTGATCACGGTGAGCATGTTGTTGAATTCGTGCGCGATGCCGCCGGTGAGCTGGCCGACCGCCTCCATCTTCTGGGCCTGGATCAGCTGCTCCTCGGCGGCGCGCTTCTGGGTGACGTCCTTGACGAAATTGTTGATGATGGTGCGCCCGCCGAGCTGGAGCGCCGTGCTCGACGCCTCGATCAGGATCTGGTCGCCGTTCCGGTGCAGCAGCGTCGCTTCGAACCGGATGCCGATCGGCGTATCCGACAGTTCCGGCAAAAGCCGCATCATGCGTTGCCTGAAGCCGTCGCGGAGCGGCTCGGCGATGAGGAGGTTGACGACGTGGGCGCCGAGCGCCTCCTTGCGCGTCCATCCGGTGAGGGCCTCGGCCTGGACGCTCCACTCCAGGACGATGCCGTTCGCATCGGTCTGAACGAAGGCGTCGAGCGCGGTCTTGATGACGGCCTGGGTCATCTGTGCGCCGGCCTGGGCCTGCTCGGCCAGTTGCGCGGCGGTGCGCTTGTCCTGCGCCGTTTCGATCGCGCGCGTGCAGAACCGCGCGAGCAGGACCGCGACGGCGCCGCTTGCCAGCAAAGCTGCGACCTGGGCAATGCCGAACCAGGTTCCGGTCGCGGCATGGGAGGCGAGGAGCGCCGCGGCGGTCACGACGACCTGCGCGGCCATCGCGAGTGTCAGAAGCGGTCTGAGTTTCATGGTCTCACACCAGCGACGTCAATCGCGGGACCCTCGCGTTCGCGCTGTATATTGCTCCGGCTTCACGTCAGCTACAGACTCTGCGGGCCTGCGTCGAGGGGCAATTTCCGGTGGAGCGCCGGCGTTCCTCGCGCTTCAACCTGCCGGCGAATCGGTCTGGCGCAGCGTCGTGACCCAGATCACACGCGCGGCCTGCTGGGTCGGGTTGTCGAACATGTGCGGCACGATGCTCGGAAAGCGGAAACTGTCGCCGGCCTCGAGCAGATGAGCCTGGTTGTCGAGCCATAGCCGCAGGCTGCCGGAGAGGATGTAACCGGCCTTCTCGCCGGTGTGCTGCAAGAAGTCGGTGCCGGACGAAGCGCCGGGGTTGAGCGTCAGCTCATAGAGTTCGAGCTGGCCCTTGTCTGCCGGCGTCAGCGCTTCCTTGACGACGCCGCTGGCGGTGAGCCGCAGCAGGCGCCGGCTGTTCTTGCGCACGATGTAGCGCTGCACATCGGCGGGATCGCTGGTCTCGAAGAAGTAGGAGATGGGCACGTCGAGCGCGATGCTGAGCAGGCGCAGGGTCCGTATCGACGGCATGGCGCGCGCGCGTTCGAGCTGGCTGATCATGCCGTTGGAGAGCCCGGTCTTGGTGGCGACGTCCTGGATCGAGAGGCCGGCGCGCTGCCGCAGCAGCCGCACGGTTTCGCCGAGCCGCTGGTCGACCGCATCGTCAGCCTCGATCGCCGGGGCGTCCTTCGGGCCGTTGGTCTCGCCGCGACCATCCATGTCGCTCTCCCATGCTTGCCTCGCCGCCGGAATGGCCGGTGGTGTGAAAAGGTCGCGCATCCTAGCAATGTGATTGACAGCTGTATTTAGTCATGATGAACTTTTGACTGAAAAATTTAGAAGCACTAAAGCCCACTCCTGTCCCTTTGCCGGGTCTCGGGGGCGCGGGAGACGGTGCCGTGTGCGGGAACGGAGACTGGTCATGGCAGACAGCACCGGCAAGTTCGGCGTTGGCGGACTGCATCATCTCGGCATTCCGAATCGCCGACAATTCTTCCAGCTCGGCGCGGGCGCCGCGGCGGGATGGAGCCTTGCAGGCAACGCCTTTGCGCAGACCGAACGCCCGACCAATCCGCCGGACAAGCCGCGCGGGCAGGTGATCGCGGCGCTGTCGCAGGAGCCGACCGTCTTTCATCCGCTGATGCCGGGGATCGAGGTCGATCAAGGCATCTGGTGGCAGGTGTTTTCGCCGCTCTGGTTCATCGAACCCGACGGCAAGTTCGTCGCTGATCTCGCGCGCGAAGTCCCGACCGTCGAGAATGGCGGCCTGTCGGCCGATGGCCTGACCTGGAAGATCAAGCTGCGCAGCGACGTGAAATGGCACGACGGCACGCCGTTCACGGCCGAGGACGTCAAGTTCTCGCTGGACCTGATCAACAATCCCGACTTCCGCGTCCGCAACCGCGTCGGCCACAACCTCGTCAAGGACATCAAGGTCGTCGCGCCCGACGAGATCCACTGGCGGATGGAGGCTCCCTATTCGCCCTACATGTCGATCCTGTCGCTCACCTTCATCGTGCCAAAGCACATCCTGGAGAAGCTGTCGGATCCGAACGCCTCGCCGTTCCACAATGCGCCTGTCGGCACCGGGCCGTTCCGCTGGGGCGAGCGCGTGCCCGGCGACCATATTCAATTGAATGCCCACGCCGGTTACCACGGCAAGGGACCTTACGTCGAACGCGTGGTCTTCAAATACATTCCGGATCTTACCGTCCTCTACACCCAGTTCCGCACGGGGCAGGTCGACTACACCGGCCTGCAAGGCATCTTGCCGAACTTCGTGCAGGAGGCGAAGACGCTGAAGGGCCGCAAGATCTTCGTCTCCGCGACCTCGTCGGTGGAGCACGTCGCGCCCAACCTCGAATTCGGTCCCTTCGCCGATCGCGCCGTGCGCGAGGCGCTCTATCTTGCCATCAACAAGCAGGCGATCATCGATGCGCTGAACTACGGCCTGCCGACGCAGACCGAGAGCTTCGTGCCGCAACAGGCCTGGTCGTTCCAGCAGGGCCTGCCGCAGCACAAATACGATCCGGCCAAGGCCAACGCGCTGCTCGACGCGGCCGGTTGGACCCGCGGCTCCGGCGGCATCCGCGAGAAGGGTGGGGTCAAGCTCGAATTCACCAACTCGACCACGTCGGGCAATGCGGTGCGCGAGCAGACCCAGCAGCTTCTGATCCAGGACTGGCGCGCGATCGGCGCGGCGATGCGGGTCAACAACATGCCGGCCGCCGTGATCTGGGGTGATTTCTGGCAGCAGTCGAAATTCAATTCGGTGCTGGTGTCCGTGAACTTCATGCTCGGCAGCGACCCCGACGTGACGCCGCGCTTCGGCTCCGGCGCTATCCCCGCCAAGGGCGGCCGTGGCTACAACACCTATCAGTACAGGAGCCCGGAGGCCGATCGTCTGCTTGCCGAGGGCGCCAAGCAGTTCGATCTCGCCCAGCGCAAGACGACCTACGGCGATCTGCAAAAGCTGATCCGCAACGACCTAGCCATCCTGCCGCTGTTCCAGGGTTTTATCGCCGAGGGCGTGAAGGAGGGGCTGCAAGGCTTCCGCCCCAACATCAACACCTCCATCAACTGCTGGAACATCCGCGAATGGTACTGGGCCTGATGCCTCAGGCTCGCGGGATCGCCTGAGATGGCCCGTTACGTCGTCAACCGCCTGGCGCAGGCGATCATGCTGCTGGTGATCGTCTCCGCGATCGGCTTTGCCCTCCTGCATCTGGCGCCCGGCGGTCCGCTCTCGCAGTTCGCGGCGTCCGCGCAGATGACGCAGGAGGACCTCGACCGCGTCACCAGGCAGCTCGGCCTCGATCGTCCGCTGCCGGTCCAGTATCTCGACTGGTTCGGCCGCATGCTGAAAGGCGATTGGGGCAAGTCCTATCGCGACGGCGAGGCGGTGCTGTCGGTGATCTCCTCCCATCTCGGCGCCACGCTGGAGCTGATGGCGACCGCGACCATCATCGCGGTTCTGCTCGGCTGCTGGATCGGCATACTCGGTGCGCTCCGGCGATATTCGCTGTTCGATTCGCTCGCCACCGTCGGCGCCATGATCGCGCTGTCGATCCCGACCTTCTGGTTCGGCCTCGTCACCATCTACGTGTTCTCGGTGAAGCTCGGCTGGCTGCCGGCCGGCAATCGCCAGACTATCGGCGACGGCTCCTTCCTCGACCTGCTGCATCATCTGATCGCGCCGTCGATGGTGCTGGCGCTGGTCGAGACCGCGATGTGGGGCCGCTTCATGCGCTCCTCCATGCTTGAGGTGATCAATCAGGACTACATCCGCACCGCGCGCGCCAAGGGCATGCCGGAATGGCGCATCCTCACCGTCCACGCGCTGCGCAACGCGTTGCTGCCGATGATTACGGTCGCGGGCTTGCAGTTTCCGACGCTGCTCGGCGGTGCGCTGGTCGCCGAGACCGTCTTCACCTGGCCCGGCATGGGCCGGCTGTTCCTGGATTCCATCGGCTACCGCGACTATCCGGTGGTGATGGGCATCCTGATGTTCTCGGCGACGATGGTGCTGATCGGCTCGCTGCTCGCCGACATCCTCTATGCCGTCGTCGATCCGCGCATCCGGGTGGGCTAGGGATGACGGCTGCGACCCTCTCGACCGTTCAGCTCGCGCCTGGCCAGGCCGCATGGCGGCGCTTCCGCCGGCACCGGCTTGCGCTTGCGGGTGCTGTCATCATTCTGGTTCTCGTCCTCGGCTCGGCGTTGGGTCCTTATCTGCTGCCGTTCGACGACACCTATATCGACATCATGAAGCGGTTCGCGCCGCCGTTGTCGGGCGCGCACATTCTCGGCACCGACGAGCTCGGCCGCGACGTGCTGGCGCGGCTGATGATGGGCGGGCGGGTCTCGCTCTCGATCGGCATCGTCGCGATGGTGATCGCGATGGCGGTCGGCGTCGTCGTCGGTGCTTTCGCCGGCTTCTATGGCGGCGTGGTCGGCGCGGTGCTGATGCGGCTGGTCGATGCCGTGCTGTGTTTTCCGACCATCTTCCTGCTGCTCGCGCTGGCTGCGCTCACTGAGCCCGGTCTCGTCACCACCACCGTGCTGATCGCGGCCACCGCGTGGATGGCCGTGGCCCGCGTCGTCGAGGCGCAGGTGCGATCGCTGCGGGAGCGCGAGTTCGCGGTCGCGGCGCTCGCCTTCGGCTCGTCGAACCTGCGGATCATGTTTCGCGAGCTCGTGCCCAACGCGATCGCGCCGATCGTGGTGGCGGCGACGCTGAACGTCGCCAAGGCGATCCTGCTCGAATCCTATGTCAGCTATCTCGGCTACGGCATCCAGCCGCCGGCCGCGAGCTGGGGCAACATGCTCAACAACGCGCAGATCTATCTGACCAGCGCGCCCTGGCTCGCGATCGCGCCGGGCGTTGCCATCACGCTGGCGGTGACGAGCTTCAATTTCCTCGGCGACGGCCTGCGCGACGCGCTCGATCCGCGCCTGAACATCCCATGACGAGCCCACCCTCGAGCCGACCCGCTTCGATCGAACTGAATAGCTGGAGTGTCCCATGTCCCCGCCGCTCACCCGTATAAACAGCGACGAACGCCTGCCGGCGCAGGCGGACGTCGTCGTCATCGGCGGTGGCGTCATCGGCGTTTCGGCGGCCTATCATCTGGCGAAGAAGGGCCTCTCGGTTGCCCTCGTCGAGAAGGGCCATGTCGGCGGCGAGCAGTCGAGCCGCAATTGGGGCTGGTGCCGCCAGCAGGGCCGTGCCCGTGAGGAGATCCCGCTGGCCCGCGAGGCGCTCCGGCTGTGGGAGGACATGCAGAACGACGCCGGTGTCGATGCCGGCTTTCGCCGCACCGGCGTGCTGTTCCTGACCAAGAGCAAGGACGAGCTCGCGAGCTGGGAGCGCTGGGCCGCGGTCGCACGCGAGATGCAGGTCCATTCGACCGTGCTGACGCCGGCCGAGGTCGCCGAGCGCATGCCGGGCAATACCGACAAATGGGTCGGCGGCCTGCACACGCCGAGCGACGGGCGTGCGGAGCCGTCAATGGCGGTGCCTGCGCTTGCGACCGCCGCGCGAAAACACGGCGTCACCATCCATCAAGGCTGCGCCGCGCGCGGGCTGGAGACGACTGGCGGAAAGGTCAGCGCCGTCGTCACCGAGAAGGGCACCATTCGTACCCAGTCCGTGCTGCTGTCGGGCGGCGCCTGGTCGTCGCTGTTCTGCCGTCGCCACGGCATCGAGCTGCCGATCGGTCTCGTCAACGCCACCGCATGCCGAACCACGCCGGGACCGGAGATCACGTCCGGCGCGCTCGGCACCGATCTCTACTGCATCCGCCGCCGTCTCGACGGCGGCTTTACGCTGGCGCTGCGCAACCGCGGCACGGTCGAGCTGTCGCCCGACCTGTTCCGCTACGCGCGCACCTTCTGGCCGACCTATCTGCATCGCAAGAACGGGCTGAAGCTCTCATTCGGCAAGTCGTTCTTCGACCAGATCGTGCGCGGCACGAGCTGGAGCTTCGACAAGCCGTCGCCGTTCGAGACCGAGCGCGTGCGAGATCCCGAACCCGACATGTCGCTGGTCAATGCGGCGCTGGCCTCGCTGATCAAGGCTAACCCGGAGCTGAAGGACATCGAGATCGCGGAAGCCTGGGGCGGCACGATCGACTGCACGCCCGATACGATCCCCGTGATCTCGCCGGTCGATGCGTTGCCCGGCTTCTTCCTCGCCACCGGGTTCTCCGGCCACGGTTTTGGCATCGGCCCCGCCGCCGGCAAGCTCGCCGCCGACATCGTGACCGGCGCGACGCCGCTGGTCGATCCCGCGGCCTACAGCCACAAGCGCATGATCGACGGCCGGCGTCTCGCGCCGGTCAGCCCGTTCTGAGAGTGCTGGTGGCATGACGGTTCTCTACAAGGCCAACATGGTTCGCGGCGCCGAATGGGCGCGCTTCTTCGCGGAGCGCGCGCCCGATGTGCCGTTCCGGCTCTGGCCCGACATCGGCGATCCCGCAGAGGTGCGCTACCTGGTGGCGTGGGTGCCGCCTGATAACATCGCGACGACCTTTCCCAATCTCGAGCTGGTCTTTTCGGTCGGTGCGGGCGTGGATCAGTTCGATGCCACAAAACTTCCACCGCACATTCCGCTCGTCCGCATGCTGGAGCCTGGCATCGCCGAGACCATGGTCGAATACGTCACCATGGCCGTGCTCGCCCTGCATCGCGATCTCCTGCACTTCATCAACCAGCAGAAAGAGCAGGTCTGGCGCGAGATCCGGATCACGCCGGCCAAACGTCGTCGTGTCGGCGTGATGGGGCTGGGCCAGCTCGGCCAGGCCGTGCTCGAACGGCTCAAGGCATTCGACTTCCCGCTGCTCGGCTGGAATCGTTCGCCGCGCGAGATTGAAGGCGTCACCTGTTACGCTGGCGTGGACGCCTTGTCGGACTTCCTCGCGCAGGCCGACATTCTCGTCTGCCTGCTGCCGCTGACCGACGAGACCCGCGGCATCCTCAATGCCGATCTGTTCGCGCGCCTGCCGCGCGGAGCAGGGCTCGTCAATGTCGGGCGTGGCCCGCATCTCGTCCAAGCCGATTTTCTCGCGGCGCTCGACAGCGGCGCGCTGTCAGGTGCGGTGCTCGACGTCGCCGAGCCCGAGCCGCTGCCCGCCGGCCATCCGTTCTGGAGTCACCCGCGCATCCTGCTGACGCCGCACAATGCCAGCATGACGACGCCTGATACGGCCGTCGATTTCGTGCTCGACGTCATTGCACGCCACCGCCGCGGCGAAGATCTGCCGGGGCGCGTTGATCGCAGTCGCGGCTATTAAGGGCAATCGCATGAGCATCGGCGCAAGCAGGCCTGATCCGATCGTTGCCGAAGCGCAGGCGCCCGTGTTGTCGGTCGCGGGCCTGACCACGTCGTTTCTGCGCGAGCGGCAATGGATTCCCGTCGTCCGCGACGTATCGTTCGATATCGCGGCCAAAGAGACCGTGGCGATCGTCGGCGAGTCCGGTTCGGGCAAGAGCGTCACCGCGCTTTCCATCATGCGGCTCATTCCGAAGGAGAGCGGCCGGGTCGAGGGGCGCATCACCCTCGCGGGCCGCGATCTGCTGACGCTGTCCGAAGCGAGCATGACGGATGTCCGTGGCGACGATGTCGCCATGATCTTCCAGGAGCCGATGACGAGCCTCAATCCGGTGCTCACCATCGGCTTCCAGATCGCCGAGGCGCTGATCCAGCATCGCGGTCTGTCGCGCGCGGCTGCGGAGGCGGAGACCATCCGTCTGCTCGATCGTGTCCGCATTCCCGCGGCGGCATCACGCTTCCACGAGCATCCGCATCGTTTCTCCGGCGGCATGCGCCAGCGCGTGATGATCGCGATGGCGCTCGCTTGCAAGCCGAAGCTGTTGATCGCCGACGAGCCGACGACGGCACTCGACGTCACCATCCAGGCGCAGATCCTGGAGCTTCTGAAGGAGCTCCAGCAGGAGGAGGGGATGTCGATCCTCTTCATCACCCACGATATGGGGGTGGTCGCGGAGATCGCCGATCGTACCGTGGTGATGTATGGCGGGCAGGCGGTCGAGACCGATGCGACCGCACGCATCTTCGCTGCGCCCTCGCATCCCTATACGAGCGCGCTGCTGGCGGCCGTACCGCGCCTCGGCTCGATGGGCGGGCGGACGCGGCCGATGCGGTTTCCGATCGTCGACAAGGTCACGGGGACCTCGGACGAGCCGGCGGAGACACCCGACACGGTCTCGATGGCCGAGCGGCCCCTGCTCGAAGTCGCCAACCTCACCACGCGCTTTCCGATCCGCTCGGGCTTGTTCGGGAAAATCTCGGGCCGGGTCCACGCGGTCGAGAACATCTCCTTCACTCTGCGTGCCGGCGAGACGCTGGCGCTGGTCGGCGAGTCCGGTTGCGGCAAGTCCACGACAGGCCGCTCCATCCTCAAGCTGACGGAGCCGGACAGCGGTACCGTCCTGGTCGACGGTCAGGACGTCCTCGCCATGAGCGCCCGGACCTTGCGCGACTTCCGCAAGCAGATGCAGATCGTCTTCCAGGATCCGTTCGCGAGTCTCAATCCGCGCATGTCGGTGGGGACGGCGATCGCCGCGCCGCTGCAGGCCAACGGTCTCGCGACTGCCTCACAGGCGCGCGACAAGGTGGCCGATCTGCTCGTGCGCGTCGGCCTGACCGCAGATATGGCCGCGCGCTTCCCGCACGAATTCTCTGGCGGCCAGCGCCAGCGCATCTGCATTGCGCGCGCGCTCGCGCTCGGGCCGAAGCTGATCGTTGCGGACGAAGCGGTCTCTGCCCTCGACGTCTCGGTCAAGGCGCAGGTCGTTAACCTGATGCTCGACCTCCAGGCCAGCATGGGCCTTGCCTATCTCTTCATTTCCCACGACATCGCGGTGGTCGAGCGCATGAGCCATCGCGTCGCCGTGATGTATCTCGGCGAGATCGTCGAGACCGGCCCGCGCGCAGCCTTGTTCGGCAATCCGCAGCATCCCTACACGAAGAAGCTGATGACCGCCGTGCCGGTGCCCGATCCATCGCGCCGCGGCACGAAGCGCGAGACCTCGAACGACGAGATCAGAAGCCCGGTGCGCGCACCGGATTATCAGCCGCCGGTCCGGCAGTATCGCGAAGTCTCGCCCGGCCACGTCGTCCAGGTCTGGGGCGAGGAATGGTCGGCCTAGCGCGCGAAGGCGCGTAGCGGATGCTTTCGAGAACGCACGATAATATCGTGCCCTGATCTGCCGCAGTCGTTAACGATGTTGTCCTTCGCGAGGCGAATCTTGTGAAATCGTGCTGAAATCACAATGAATTCACATCGTCGCGACGGAGTGCGACCACCTGCCACAATCTATATGCTAATGCGGCGAAGCTGGACCGTCGGCCGTCGATCTCTAATAATGCATCGACTCCGAAAGGCTGGCGCGGACGTGCCTTTCACGGATGGAATATTGAAATGACACAAGCAGGCGTCTACGGGCAGAGGCTCGGGCGGGGCCTTCGCGTGAAGGAAGCTCCGGTTCTGATCACGCGCTCGCTGCGCAGCGCGGAACTCGCGGTCACCGAAGTCCGCAATGACAAGCCGACGCCCGAGCTTTCCGGCTCGCTGCCGGCGGAGGATGCTTACCTTGTCAGCCTGAAGCTCCGCGACTATCCCGCCTGCGAATGTTGGGAGGAAGGCCGCTACGTCACCAGGGAGGATATTCGTGCGGGCGCGACCTATCTGTACGACCTCAAGCGCGACCCGCGCTATGTGATCGACAAGCCGTTTCACTCGCTCTTCTTCTATTTGCCGCGCCCGGCCCTTCACGACATGGCGAGGCAACCCGGCGCGCCGCGCATTGGCGAGCTCAGCTACGAGCCCGGTGTGGGCCATGACGACGGGGTGATCCGACATATCGGCGCCAGCTTGCAGGAAGCACTGCGTCGGCCTGACGAGACCAACCAGCTTTTCGTCGATCACATGATGCTCGCGCTCACCGCCCACGTCGCCCAGACTTATGGCGGGCTGAAGCCTGTCGCTGAGCCTAGCCGCGGCGGGCTCGCGCCATGGCAGGTGAAGCGCGCGTGCGACCGGCTCGACTCCGATCTCTCAGGCAAGGTCGCGCTGGAGCAGATCGCGACCGAGCTCGGCCTTTCGGTCAGCCACTTTTCACGCGCATTCCGGATCTCCACCGGCCTGCCGCCGCATCAATGGCTGCTGCGCCAGCGCGTGAAGGCGGCCACGCAGCTGATGACCGTCCGCAACCTGCCGTTGTCCGAGATTGCGATCTCGGCCGGATTTGCCAATCAAAGCCATTTCACGCGGGTGTTCACGCAGATGGTCGGCGTCAGTCCGGGCGCATGGCGCCGCGAAACCCATGGCGGGCAGGACGCGTAGCGCGTATTCGAGCGCGAGAAGCAGAATCCAAATCAGTGCCGCTTCGCCAGCGAGATCGCCTGCTTCGTGCCCGTGAATTCGTGAGGCGCCGCGCTTCCGGGCAAGCATCCCGGCCCTTCCTTCAGCAGGCGGCGACATCACGCTGAGGGACGACGAAGCCAGGGTGAAGTCCGCCGATTTCCTGCACGAGGAGTTCGCGCGACGGCATCGGCCATCCGCCTGACGAGAGTTTTGCGGTGCGCCGCGGCCTACACGACGCGAATAGATCTGACGTGGCGAAACGCAGGACAGCTTGCGAACTCACGGCCCCTGTCAGTTCGCGCTTCTGTGCTCCCGCGTATGCAACGATGCAAACTTAGTCCTCCTGAAATCGTGACTGGATGGAGCGACAGGGCACAGGAGTATGTGAACAGTCTCATAGTCCATTACGCTCTTTTCGAGCTAACTCTCCTCCCAGAAATTGCCGCACCCGGAGCTGACTGACAGACACGGGTGAGATGCAATGCCTGCGAAGCCGCGAGCTCGCAGCTTTGGATTGGCTCTCGTCTTGGTTACGAGCAAGCCAGCCCCATCACTCAGCCACATCTTTTGGAAATTGGAATCGAGGGCATCGCGAAACGCGTCCACGCAGCTTCTAATCGGGGTCGGCCGGTAGGCTGCTACTTACTAAGGAGCCCCCAATGAAGATAGGCAACGCAGTTTCCAGCGCATTTTCCCTAACGAGGTACGCCGGTAATCTTGGGATCGCCCGTTCCAGTCTTATCAAGTCGGCCCATCTCCTCGAAAGAATTGGGCTCGCAGCCGTTGGGGCCTCTTGCGGCCTCTATGTGGGTGCGACCCTGTTGCGTCAGAAAGGCGGGCTTTTTGAAAGCGGCTGGATCGTGCTGCTAACGATGCTCTACGGAGCTCTCAGCTATTATGTTGGAATTGATTTGTCCCGGTCTGTCGCTCGGAAGTCGATTTCGAGCACCTCGGAAGAATACAACGGCTCTGAGGTTGCTGAGATCATGAGTGCGGCCGGGACGTTCGGCGCGGCGATTGCGGCAACTCTGTCCGTCAGCATCCTTGTCCTTGATCAAAGCCTACCCAATGGGCTGATAGCCTTTCTCGCCGGCTGTTGGGTCGTTGGGTCTTCGCTTCAAGTTGCGGCGGGAACGATGGCGCGAAACTACGAAGTGCCCGAGGACAAGGAATGAAGACAATTGTGCTCACGGAAAAAACGTCTGCTTGGCATCTTGATGTGGGCATCAGTGCAAGTGCTGACGTCAGGTCTGAAGGCGAGTGGTTGACGGCTCATCGCAACTTCTGTCGTCCAACGTTGCGTGCAGACGATTTTTAGTAGCGCCGCCGTTTGCATCGAGCAATGTCCTTGATTGGACGCTGCATCGGTATCGAGCAACCTAAGTTATCGCGCAACAAACAAGACGTGCCATCATGGTGGCGTTGGGATATTGTCCTCGCGCGCCGTGGTCCGAAATTCTGCTAACCGCCAACCGCAAGATCGGTGGAGCCAATGCAGATCGCGGAGTGGCTCGAGAAGCTGGGGCTTGGACAATACGCAGAGCGTTTTGTCCAAAATGGGATCGACATGGGCGTCCTTCCCGAACTGATGGCCGAGGACTTCGATAAGCTCGGAGTCCTGCTTGGCCATCGCCGCAAAATGCTGCGTGCCATTGCCGACCTCGATCCGGCCGCGTTGATCGCATCGCCGGCTCCTCCTCACGACGCCGAGCGGCGTCACCTGACCGTTATGTTCTGCGACCTGGTCGGCTCGACTGCGCTCTCCGCGCGTCTCGATCCCGAGGATATGTGGGAAGTGATCCGGGCCTACCGCGCCGCCTGTGCGAGCGTCATCGCTGCTTATGACGGCAGGATCGCCAGGTTCGTCGGTGACGGAATACTGGTCTATTTCGGGTATCCCCGCGCTCACGAGGACGATGCGGAGCGCGCAGTGCGAGCGGGCCTCGACACCATCGCTGCGGTCGAGCAACTCAAGACGGGCGCCGCCGAACGGGTTGAACTGCGGATCGCAATCGCGACCGGGCTTGTGGTGGTCGGCGACCTCATCAGCGGCGATGCGTCGGAGGAGCACGCAACGGTCGGCGATACACCAAACCTTGCTGCCAGGCTTCAGAGCCTGGCGGAACCGGGAGTGGTCGTCGTCGCCTCGTCGACGCGCCGGCTGCTTGGCGATCTCTTCACATTTCGCAATCTCGGCCGCCGCGAGGTCAAGGGGATAGCCGAACCCATCGCGGTCTGGGCGGTCGAGGGGACGGCCGCATCGGAAAGTCGCTTCGAGGCGGTCCGCGCAGCGCGCTCGATCGGCTTTGTCGGTCGCAAGGAGGAGATCGAATTCACACTCTCGCGCCAGCAGTTGGCATGGCAGGGGCAGGGCCAGATGGTGTTGATCTCCGGTGAGGCAGGCATCGGCAAGTCGCGCATCGTCGCAACGCTGTCCGAAAACCCAGCGTTGGGGGCGCACCGCCGGGTGCGATATCAGTGTTCGCCCTACCACACCAACAGCGCGCTTCATCCCTTTGTCGCGCAGCTGGAGCGCGCAGCCGGTATCCGCTCGCACGATACGCCGGAGCAGAAGCTCGACAAGCTTGAGGCAATGCTGGCGCTTGGAACGCAGCAGGTCGCCCGGGCGACACCGCTCATTGCGGCTCTCCTTTCGATTCCAACCGGCGACCATTATCCGCCGCTTGGTTTGAGCCCGGCGCAGCAGCGGCGACAGACATTTGCCTCGCTTCTCGATCAGCTCGAGGGGTTGGCGCGAGAGCAGCCCCTGCTGGTTATCTGCGAGGATATGCATTGGGCCGACGCCACGACACTTGAACTGTTCGATCTCGGGGTCGACAGGATCAGGGGACTGCCGATACTCATGCTCATGACAGCCCGGCCAGAGTTCGAGCCCTCCTGGTCGGGTCTCGCCAACGTCAGCCTGTTGCGGCTCGACCGGCTCGACCGGAAGGACACGCGTGCGCTGGTCGAGCAGGTGACCGTTGGCCGCCAGCTGCCGCGCGAGATGATGGAGCAGATCATCGACAAGACGGACGGCATCCCGCTATTCGTCGAGGAACTGACCAAGATGGTGCTGGAGTCCGGACTGCTCGTCGAAGATTCCGGACGCTACCGCCTCGATAGTCCGCTCCCGCCGCTCGCTATTCCCGCGACGCTGCAGGATTCGCTGATGGCGCGGCTCGACCGGCTGGCTCCCGTCAAGGAGGTGGCGCAGATAGGCGCCGCCATCGGCCGCGACTTTTCATACGCGCTGCTGAGATATGTGACAGGACGCGATGATCTGACACTGAGCGCTGCGCTGGGGCAACTCGAAGAGGCAGAGCTGCTGGTGCGTCGCGGGACACCGCCCGACGCAAACTATAGCTTCAGGCACGCTCTCGTTCAGGAAGCGGCCTATGAAGGCTTGCTCAAGAGCAAACGGCAGGTGCTTCACAAGCGCATCGGCGATGTCCTGCACGAAAAGTTTCCCGTCGTTGCCGAGACTGAGCCGGAAGTTCTGGCACACCACTTCACGGAGGCGGGGCTGAGCGAGATCGCCCTCGAATGGTGGCGCAAGGCGGGCCAGCAAGCGCTGAAGCGCTCGGCCTATTCCGAGGCGATCGCGCATCTCGGCAAGGCGATTGCGTCCGCCGATGAGGTGCCGGATGATCCCCGCCGGATGATGAGCAGGCTGCATCTTCAAATCGAGTATGGCCGTGCATTGCGAGGCAGCCTCGGCCACAGCGCTCCCGAAACGGTAGCCGCATGGACGCGTGCCCGACGGTTCGCTGCCGACATCAATGATCCCGTTGAACTCGCGCCGGTCCATTCGGGTCTGTTCAATGCTTGCCTGACACACGGAGAACTCGCTCCGATGCGGGAGCTGGCGGATGCCATCAGGAGCGCCGCTGACCGACGACCGGACTCACCGGTGACCGCCGTCGTTGCACATTGGACGGGCGGGGTTACCTGCTGGTTCGGCGGTGACTACTTGAACGCGAGGATGCATCTCGAGCAGGCACTCGAGATCTATGGCGCCGAGCCGGATCCTGCGATGTTCAGGGCTTCGGCACTGGATCTCCCGTTCGTGATCATGAGGTTTCTCGCCCTGGTGCTTTGGCCGCTGGGAAAGATCGCGCGCGCACGCCGCCTCGCCGCCGAAGCGGTGAGTGCTTCGGGAGAAAAACGGGCGCTGTCCCATGCCAACGCGCTGGTTCATCGCGCTGTGTTCGACGGACTATGCGGAGGCATGTTGCAGCAAACGGAGACGATCCTGGCGCTCGGTCTCGCGCGCGACCACACGATGCCGTTGTATGTGGCCGCCGGCACCTACCTAAATGGCCTCGCCAAGTGGCGTGCCGGCGACCGAACGACCGGACTGACGGAAATGCGTCGCGGCTGGACCTTGCTGCACGAGAATGACTGCTATCTCTGTGAGCCGTTTTGGGGGATGCATGTCGCCTTGGCGAACGCAGCGTCGGGCCAGCTCGAAACCGGGCTGGAGATCTTGAGCGAATTGATCGCATGGACCGGGCAATCCGGCCAGCATTGGCTTGATGCCGAGCTGCATCGCGCCCGCGGCGAGCTTTTGTCGCGTCTTGATCCTTCGGACGAAGCCGGTGCGGAAGCTTCCCTCAACCGAGCGCTTGAGATCGCACGACACCAGCAGACGAAGACCTTCGAGCTGCGCAGCGCCCTGGGACTTGCACGCCTGCATAAGAGAAATGGCCGAGCAGGCGGGGTATCCGAAGTGCTTACTCCCGTGCTGGCCGAATTCGATGTGGAGCGTAATCTTTCTGAAGTCGTGGAAGCGAAAGAGCTGCTCGAGCAAGTGCATTAGGCACGTGCCGTTTTCCCCCAGTCTGGGGGCAGGAAATGACAGTCACGAATTCACGTGCACGAAATCCCGCAGCAGCGGATAGATCTCGTTATTCCATCGCTTGCCCGAGAACACGCCGTAATGGCCGACGCCGGCCTGCATGTGGTGGACGCGGCGATAGGCGCGCACGCCGGTGCAGAGGTCTTGCGCGGCGAGCGTCTGGCCGATCGAGCAGATGTCGTCCTTCTCGCCTTCGACCGTCATCAATCCCATGCGGCTGACGGCCTTGGTGTTCACGGGACGGCCACGGTGCATCAACTTGCCTTGCGGCAACAGGTGCTCCTGGAACACGTCACGCACGGTTTCGATATAGAACTCGGCCGGCAGGTCCATCACGGCAAAATATTCGTCGTAGAAGGTCTTGATGCTCGCGGCCTTTTCCTTCTCGCCCTTGGCGATATGGTTGGCGAGATCCATGTGCTGCTTGATGTGGCGCTCGAGGTTCATCGAGACGAACGCCGTGAGCTGCACGAAGCCGGGATAGACCTTGCGGAGCGCGCCGCGGCATTGCACCGGCACGTAGTTGATCAGGTTCTGCTCGAACCAGTCGATCGGCCTGCTCTTGGCGAATTCGTTGACCCTGGTCGGCTGGATGCGCGTGTCGATCGGGCCTGCCATCAGCGTCAGCGTCGCGGGCCGCGAGGGGTGGTTGCCCTCGCACATGACCGCGGCGGCCGCGAGTGCCGAGACCGAGGGCTGGCAGATCGCGACCATATGCGGACGCGGGCCCAATTGGCCGAGGAAGTCGATGAGATGATCGGTGTAATCGTCGAGCCCGAAGCGGCCTTCGCGGCGTGGAATGTCGCGCGGATTGTGCCAGTCGGTGATGTAGACGTCGTGGTCCTGCAGCAGCGTTTTCACGGTGCCGCGCAGCAGCGTGGCGAAATGGCCCGACATCGGCGCCACCAGGAGCATGCGCGGCTGCTCCGGCGCGCCGTCCTTCCTGAAGTGCAGCAGCGAGCCGAACGGCGTCGCGTAGGCGACCTCCTCGGTGACGCCGATCTCGCGGTTGCCCACCATCACGCTGTCGATGCCGTAGGCCGGGCGGTCATAGGTGAGGGTGGAGCGCGAGATCAGCTCCAGCGCGGCCGAGAGCCGGCCGACGACCTGACCCGACAGGCCCTGCGGCACCAGATTGAGGAATCTGAGCGCGGACGAAGCTCCCGCCCGCCACGGCGCGGTGAGGTCCATTTGGTTCTGAAAGGCCTGATAATACATCGACATCATACTGGAACGCCCACCCTCCCGCGCTGTCATGCAATATCGAAGCCAAACGGGGGCCACGCCGCCCTCAGAACTGGCACATCGCTTGCTCCTCTTTTTGCGGGAAGCACAGGTCATGAGCACTCCCGCGGGCAGGGCGGGGTGCAGGTCACGGGCGTAGGGAATGGGCCATATGGCGAAGGCGACACTGACCATCAGCAGCAAGAACTATTCGTCCTGGTCGCTGCGCGGCTGGCTGCTGACGAAATTTTCCGGGCTCGATTTCGAGGAGATCGTCACCGCGCCGGACGACGCGTCGGCGCGCGCGGAAATCCTGCTGCTGTCGTCGTCGATCCTGGTGCCGTGCCTGCGCCACGACGGCGCCGTGGTCTGGGATACGCTGGCGATCGCCGAATATCTCAACGAGGCGATGCCGGATGCCGGTCTGTTGCCTGATGACCGCGTCCAGCGGGCGCATTGCCGCTCGATCTGCGGCGAAATCCATTCCGGCTTCGCGACGTTGCGCGCGTCGCTGCCGGTCAATCTGAAGGGGCACTTCCCCGGTTTCAAGATCTGGTCGCGCGCGCAGGCCGACATCGACCGCGTCTGGTCCATCTGGCGCGACTGCCTGGAGAAGTCCGGGGGGCCCTTCCTGTTCGGCGCGAGGCGCACCATGGCGGATGCGATGTATGCCCCCGTGGTGACGCGCTTCGTGACCTATGACGTCAAGCTCGAGCCGCTGCTGAAGGCCTATGCCGATACCATCATGGCCATGCCCGAGATGGAGGAATGGATCGCGGCGGCCAAGGATGAGCCGGCCGAGATCGAGGAGCTCGAGGTCGAATATTAGGCAGGCCGAGCGCCCGCCTGCCTGTTTTGGGGGCGAGGCCCGGACTGCTGCGCCTGGCGGCCATGTCTTTGAAGCCGTTAACTTTTAGCGCCCGTGGCCGGCTCGTGCCGGCCCACATGCTGCGCAGATATTGTATACGCGTGGGGGCTTGTTGCGACATCTAGCCGTGAACAGCCGCGTACACGGCGTTCCGGCTGATTCGGACGTGATTCGTTCGGGCCGCGTTCCGTTCGTTAAGGCAGAGCGCGGCCCCGTTGCATTTTGAGACAGACGCCGCTCGTCAGGCGAAGCCCGAGTGCTTGACGCGCGGCACGCGCCAGCCAATCACGGTGGCTTCCACCGGGACGCCGGCCGCATCGTTCTGCCAGCGGCCCTCGACATAGCGGCAGGCGAACGGCAGTTGATACGTTCCGCTATGATCCTCACACAGCACTTCGACCGGCAGGCCAGGGGGCGGTTCTCCTGCGCCATCGAATTCCGCCAGACGTCTATCGCGCGTTGCCATTCCAAAAATCTCCCCTAATCAAAGTCGCGGAAAGAGCGCCCACTTCTTCCGCGCACGGTTCACTGCTCCCCGTCCAAGGGAACAAGCCAAGCTCAACGCGAGAATGCGGTACGAGTGTGGTAGCCTCCGGTGTTGGCGAGCAAAAACCGCACATTGCCGTGATTGATTTGGACGAGGAACCTGCATGCTGCTTCGAAGTGCCGGCGTTTGTTTCGCGATGTTGTTGCTCGCCCCGCTGGCGATTGCGCCGGTCCGCGCGCAAGACGTGCCCGGCATCGAGATCTGTACCGTCGAGAAGACCATGGAGCGGCGCACGAGCTGCCTCCAGAGCAACGTCGACTTCCTGCAGAAGACGATCACCAAGCTGACGCTCGATCATCAGCAGAAGCTCGATGCCGCCAACCGCCAGATCGACGCGTTGAAGACGGTTGTGGCCGGCCTGCAGAAGACGCTGGGCGATCTCCAGGCTACGCAGGTGAAGATCGCGGAAGATCTGAAGAAGAAGCAGGACGCGCCGCCACCGAAGGACGCGGCGAAATAGGCGTCGCGGTCACGCCACGCGATAGCGCTCCATCACGCCGCGATCGGGCTCATAGCCGAGCCCGGGTCCCGAGGGCACCGCGACGTGGCCGGTGGCATCGACATCGGCGCGGCCGCCCCAGAGACACGCTTCGCGTGTCAGATAGAACATCTCGACCAACCCGTCGTCGCGCGTCGCCAGCAGGTGCAATGTCGCCAGCAGGCCCGGACCGAAATACGGGGAGTGCGGGACGATCTTGACGCCGAGCTGATCGGCGAGCGCGGCGACCTTCAGAAATTCCGTGATGCCGCCGACCTTGGTCACCGACGGCTGGGCATGACTCACCGCGCCCGCATTCATCATCTGGCGGAATTGATACTCCGTGCAGGCGTTCTCGCCGGCGGCGACACCGAGCCCGCCCTTGCGGCGGACGTCGGCGAGCGCGGTAAAATCCTCCGGCGGCCAGACCGGCTCTTCCAGAAACATCGGCTGCGCGTCCTCGCATGCCTTCGCGAATGCGATCGCCTGCTCGCCTGTGAGCGGGCAGTTCATGTCGACCATCAGCGGGATGCCGGGCCCGATCGCCTCGCGGGCGGCAAACACCGCCGGCGTCGTGGTCTCGTGCAGCTTGATGGCGCCATAGCCGAGCGCGAGCGCCTTCTTGCATTCGCCGGCGATATTCTCAGGCGAGCCGATCCGCAGCAGGCTCGCATAGGCGGGAATGGACGAGCGCCTGGTCTCGCCGAGCAGGCGATGCAGCGGCGCGCCCTCGATCTTCGCAGCCAGGTCCCACAGCGCGATGTCGAGCCCTGATATCGCGAACATCGTGATGCCGTAGCGGCCGAACAGATGCAGGTTGCGCTGGATCTGTTCCATCGCCGCGGGAATGCCTGCGGCATCGGGAACCTTCAGCCCGCGGGCCTGCGGCGCAATCATCTCCTCGACGGCGCTTCGCGTGGTGCGCGGGGAGACATAGGCAAAGGCATCACCCCAGCCGGTCAGTCCGGCATCGGTCGTGACCTCGACCAGCACCATGTCGAGCGCGGAGATTGCGGACGCGCCCTGGCGAAAGCTCGCGACACCGGCGTCATAGGGGATGCGGATATGATGCGCCCGCACATCGGTGATTTCCATGACGCGGTTCCTCTTTCTCGTGAGCGGTTTCGATGAGTGTAGCTGCGAATGCCGGGGCGTTGCCAGTGGCTATTCCGGGGCTATCCTCATGCAAGGACAGCAATGCCGATCAAGCGAGGCGGTGGCCGTCAGCGCATCATCGCCAAGCTTCGAACGAGGGCTTTTGACGCATGAACCCAGCCCAGCGCGCGCTCTGGTATATCGAGAGCCATCTGGCCGAGCCGATGACGCTCGACGAGATTGCGGCGATATCTGGCGTGTCGCGGTTCCACATCGTGCGGGCGTTTGCCGCAGCCACCGGACTCCCGGTGATGCGCTACGTGCGCGCGCGGCGGTTGACGGAAGCGGCGCGCAGTCTTGCGAACGGCGCGCCGGACATCCTGTCGCTGGCGTTGGAGGCGGATTACGGCTCGCACGAAGCGTTCACCCGCGCGTTCCGCGACCAGTTTGGCACCACACCCGAAGCGGTGCGGGCGGCAACGTGCCTCGACAAACTCAAGCTTCAGGAGCCGATCCTCATGGATTCCACCATGCTCGACCATCTGGTCCCGCCGCGTTTCGAAGCCGCGAAGGCCTTCCTCGTCGCCGGCCCTGCCGAGCGCATCTCCTGCGACAACGGCGCCGCCATTCCGGGACTGTGGCACCGCTTCCATCAGGAAGTCGCCGATATCCCCGCGCGCGTCGGCCAGGGGAAAAATCAAGTCGCCTATGGCGTCTGCTGCAACGGCGATGATGCCGGCAATTTCGACTACATCGCCGGCGTCGAGGTCGCCGATTTCTCCGACCTGCCGCGCCGCTTCGGTCGCATCCGCATTCCCGAGCAGCGCTACGCGGTGTTCACCCACACCGAGCACGTCGCCTCGATCCGCCGCACCGTCAACACGATCTGGAATCAGTGGCTGCCGGTGTCCGGCCTGAAGGCCGCGGACGCGCCGAACTTCGAGCGCTATGACGAGAAATTCGATCCCGCGACCGGCAATGGCGGCTTCGAGATTTGGATACCAGTGCGGGAGTAAGCGCGATCCGGACCGGAAGCGCCGCGTTCGCGCAAAGTGCGCAGCGATTTTCCGAAGAGATCATGCTCAAACAAGACCTAAAGCGCGATATGTCATCGCGCTTTGCGTTGCAACGCTGGCATACCATCCCGCTTGCTTGGCAAGCCCCGGCGACTTTGTCATAACCGCAGGCAAATCTTGCGTGTGGGGCCCGTGCCGGACATCCCGTGCAAGCCATAACAAGCAGCCGGGAGGGTCCCCAAATGTCCACTGCCACGCCCAACGTTCGCGTTCTCGCCACCGACCTCGAATTTCCCGAAGGGCCGGTGGTGATGCCGGACGGCTCGGTCGTGCTGGTGGAAATCCGCGGCCAGCGCCTGACGCGGGTTTATCCCGACGGCCGCAAGGAGATCGTCGCCAAAGTGCCGGGCGGCCCGAACGGCGCCGCCCTCGGCCCCGACGGCAAGATCTACATCTGCAACAATGGCGGCTTCTCCTGGATTCCGACCGGCAAGATGATCATGCCCGGCCCGCAGCCGGACGGCTATCTCGGCGGCTCGATCCAGCGCGTCGATCTGCAATCGGGCAAGGTCGAGACCGTCGTGACCAAATGCGGCGAGCACGATCTGCGCGGGCCGAACGACCTCGTCTTCGACAAGCACGGAGGCCTCTGGTTCTCCGATCTCGGCAAGCGCCGCGCCCGCGAGATGGATGTCGGCGGCATGTATTATCTCAAGCCCGGCATGACCGAGATCGTCGAGGTCGTGCATGGCGTGCTGCCGGCGAACGGCATCGGCCTGTCGCCGGACGAGAACACCGTCTACATCGCGGAGACGCCGACGGGGCGGCTCTGGGCCTATGAGCTCTCCGCGCCCGGCACGCTCAAGCCGCGCGAGGTGATCTACCGCGGCGAGCGCGGCAAGCCGATCTGCGGCCTCGGCGGCTACCAGATGTTCGACTCGCTCGCGGTGGAGGCCAACGGCAATGTCTGCGTCGCCACCCTCGTCTCCGGCTGCATCTCGGTGATCGCGCCTGACGGTACGCTGGTGGAGCAGGTCCCGACCGGCGACCGCGTCACCACCAACATCGCCTTCGGCGGCCCCGAGCTTAAGACCGCCTACATCACGCTCTCAGGCAAGGGCGAGCTGATCGCCATGGACTGGCCGCGCGGCGGTTTGCCGTTGAACTTTTTGAATAAGTGAGCCAAGCCGTCATTGCGAGGAGCGAAGCGACGAAGCAATCCAGGCTGCCTCAGAGGTAACACTCTGGATTGCTTCGCTCCGCTCGCAATGACAACGGAGAGAGACTTCAATGCCCTGGCCTGATCCCGTCACCCTGCGTGGGCAGCACGCCCGTCTCGAGCCGCTGTCGAAAGAGCATCGCGAGGGGCTGGTGGAGGCCGTGAAGGACGGCGAGCTCTACACGATCTGGTACACCGCGATCCCGACGCCGGAGAACGTGGCCAAGGAGATCGACCGCCGCCTCGGCCTCCAGGCCGCGGGCTCGATGCTGCCGTTCACCGTGTTCGATGCCGGCGGCAAGATCGTCGGCCAGACCACCTATATGAACATCGATGCCGCCAACCGCCGCGTCGAGATCGGCTCGACCTGGTATGGCAAGAGCGCGCAGCGCGGGCCGCTCAACACGCAATGCAAGATTCTGCTGCTGACCCACGCCTTCGAGACATTGAACTGCATCGCGGTTGAATTCCGCACGCATTTCTTCAACCATCAGAGCCGCCGCGCCATCGAGCGCCTTGGCGCCAAGCAGGACGGCATTTTGCGCAATCACCAGATCGCGCCGAACGGCACGCTGCGCGATACCGTGGTCTACAGCATCACCGCGTCCGAATGGCCGACGGTGCAAGCGCATCTGAACTATCAACTCAACGACAAGCCGCGCTAGGGGCGGCCGAGGCATCATGGACAGATTTGACTATGTGATCATCGGCGCGGGCTCCGCCGGTTGCATCCTCACCAGCCGGCTGAGCGAAGACCCCAGCACGAGCGTCTGCGTGCTCGAGGCGGGCCCGAGCGACTGGCATCCTTACATCCATCTGCCGGCGGGCTTCATCAAGACCTTCCACATGAAGAGCATCAACTGGGCCTACCAGCAGGAGCCGGGGCCCTACACCGGCGGGCGCAGCATCTATGCGCCGCGCGGCAAGACGCTCGGCGGCTCGTCCTCGATCAACGGCCACATCTACAATCGCGGCCAGCGGATGGATTTCGACACCTGGGCGCAGATGGGCAATCGCGGCTGGGGTTATGCCGACGTGCTGCCTTACTTCAAGCGGCTGGAGAAGCGGGTCGGCGAGGGTGAGGACACCTATCGCGGCCGCGACGGCAACCTCACCGTCACCACCATGGACTGGCGCGATCCGCTCTGCGAAGCCTTCATGGAAGGCGCGGTCTCGCTCGGCATTCCCCGCAACCCCGATTACAACGGCAAGACCCAGGAGGGCGTCTCCTACTGCCAGCGCACCATCGACAAGGGCCTGCGCGTCTCCGGCTCGACCGCGTTCCTCAAGCCCGCGATGAAGCGCCCGAACGTGCATGTGCACACCCACGCGCACGCGACCGAGATTATTTTTGAAGGCAAGCGCGCCGTCGGTGTGCGCTACACCAAGGGCGGCCGCGGCGGCACGCCGGTCGAAGTGCGCGCCAACAAGGAAGTGATCCTGTCCGGCGGCACTTATAATTCGCCGCAGCTGCTTCAGCTCTCCGGAATCGGCTCGCCCGATCTGCTCGGCGCGCACGGCATCGCGGTGCGCCACGCGCTGCCGGTCGGCGAAGGTCTGCAGGATCATTACGCCCCGCGCACCGTAGCGCGCGTGAAGGACATCAAGACCATCAACGAGCTCCGCCGCGGCTTCTCGCTGTGGATCGAAGCGCTGAAATGGGCGACCGCGCGCCGCGGCCTGCTCTCGCTTTCGCCGACCATGGTCTATTGCTTCTGGCATTCCGGCGAGAGCGCGGACTCGTCCGACTTGCAACTCACCTTCACGCCGGCGAGCTACAAGGAGGGCGTGCAGGGTCAGCTCGAGGACGAGCCCGGCATGACGGTCGCGTCCTGGCAGCAGCGCCCGGAGAGCCGCGGCTATGTCCGCATCCGCTCCAACGATCCGTTCGCGCCGCCGATCATCCAGACCAACTATCTCGACGCCGAGCTCGACCGCCGCGTCATCGTCGGCGGCATGAAGCTCGCACGGCGCTTGCTGAAGAGTGCGCCGTTGTCGCCTTACTACGCCTACGAGGATTTCCCCGGCCCCAACATCAACACCGACGACGAATTCCTGGCCGCCGCCACCGAACGCGGCACCACAACCTTCCACCCCGGCTGCACCTGCCGCATGGGCCCGGCGGATTCCACTTGGGCTGTCGTCGACGACCAGCTCCGCGTCCACGGATTGGAAGGCCTCCGCGTCATCGACGCCTCCGTGATGCCGCGCATGATCTCGGCGAACTTGAATGCATCCACCATGATGATCGCCGACCGCGCCTCGGATTTGATCCGCGGCAAGCAGCCGATGGAAGCCGCACGCGTGCCGGATGCCGCAGTGGCGTAGGAAGGTCTCGTGTCCCGGACGCTGCGCAGCGCTCCCGGCGATGCGAAGCATCGTCCGGTGCGGTGCGCTGCGGAGCCGTGGCCCATGTCTCCGAGAGCGCGATCGTACGCGTGGGTCCCGGCTCTGCGTAGCGGCGTTGCACGCTGCAGCGCGTCCGGGGCACCGAGAGCGTTGCATGTCGCGGTGGTTTAGCCCGTCGGGCAAAACACCCCGCACCCCGTCAATCCCTCCGTGCAAAAATATTCCACTTTACCGAAATTCGGAATTGCGGCATAGATCGAAGCAGCCCGGTCCGAGGAAGAGGGGCGGTTCGCGAGTCGTTCGAAACGCGGGCCGGGTTGCGGTGGACGCGGCAGCGTCGGGCGCGAGAGGCTAAGGGCAGGGCGGATTGCTCTCCGTGAGCCCCGAGGCTTCGTGCGGACGAGCGGCGCTGTGTGCGTACGGCAAAACCGTGTGGTCCTGGCCGTCGTTGCTACGGTCAAGCTCTTGCGGATGCGGCATTGGCGTCAACCGGCGCGGTGTCGGCGACTTCTGTGGGAGTGAGGGAGGCCAGAAGGAACTCGGCTCCCGGGAGAGCACGGCATAAGCCGTCCGACCACTGCGCAGGGAAGGCCGTGTGTTGGGCTTCACCTGTATGCTGTTGTGCGGTCTCTTTTGCGCTACACGCGCACGGCAGACCGCAGGTGCCGCCGGCACCCGGCCTTCCCTGCGCCCTCTGTCTCTTGGGGCGAGGAATGAAGCGAAGCTCGGGCGAGATGAGCCGCGAGGCTGTGAACGCATGTCTGCAATTGAAGTGCGAGTCGGAGAACGACGCCGTTGCCCCTTGCTCCGTCATTGCGGGCGCAGCGAAGCAATCCAGACTGTTTCCGTGGAGGGATTCTGGATTGCTTCGCTGCGCTCGCAATGACGGTGGGGAGGCAGGCGTGTGCCACACTCTCACTGTCATCGCCCGGCTAGACCGGGCGATCCAGTATTCCAGAGGCTGATGTGATTGAGCCGAGAAGCCGCGGCGTACTGGATGCCCCGGTCAAGCCGGGGCATGACCCCGGTGGTGCGGCTGCAGCGGAGCGCTATCGCGCGACTGCGTGCCTCAAACTTCCCTTCTGCTCAAAAACGCCAGCCGCTCGAACAGGTGCACGTCCTGCTCGTTCTTGAGCAGCGCGCCGTGCAGCGGCGGGATCAGCTTGCGCGGGTCGCGTTCGCGCAGTTGCTCGACGCTCATGTCCTCGTTGAGCAGCAGCTTGAGCCAGTCGAGCAGCTCCGAAGTGGACGGCTTCTTCTTCAGGCCGGGCACCTCGCGCACCTCGAAGAAGATGCGGAGTGCCTCTTCCACCAGGCGCTTCTTGATGCCGGGGAAGTGGACGTCGACGATGCGGCCCATCGTGTCGGCGTCGGGGAACTTGATGTAGTGGAAGAAGCAGCGGCGCAGGAACGCGTCCGGCAGCTCCTTCTCGTTGTTGGAGGTGATCATCATGATCGGGCGCTGCTTGGCCTTGATCGTCTCGCCGGTCTCGTAGACATGGAATTCCATGCGGTCGAGCTCGAGCAGAAGGTCGTTCGGAAACTCGATGTCGGCCTTGTCGATCTCGTCGATCAAGAGCACCGGGCGCTGCTCGGCGGTGAAGGCTTCCCACAGCTTGCCGCGCTTGATGTAGTTCCTGATGTCGGAGACGCGGGCATCGCCGAGCTGGCTGTCGCGCAGGCGCGACACCGCGTCGTATTCGTAGAGGCCCTGCTGCGCCTTGGTGGTGGACTTGATGTGCCAGGTCAAAAGCGGCGCGTTCAGCGCCTTCGCCACTTCCTCCGCCAGCACGGTCTTGCCGGTGCCGGGCTCGCCCTTGATGAGCAGCGGGCGCTCCAGCACGATCGAGGCATTGACGGCGACCTTGAGATCGTCGGTCGCAACATAGTCCTTGGTGCCGGTAAATTTCATCGCGCGTCCTTGTTGGTCGTCGGCCGGGCATCGCCCTGGTCCAACAAACGGAACGGCCGCTCATGGCGGCCGTTCCTGGTTCGGTCAGGCTTTCAGACCCGTTTTATCAGCGAAAGGATGACGAGCACAATCACCGCGCCGATGGTGGCATCCACGATGGCGCCGATCGTGCCGGTGGCCAGCGCAATATGCAGTTGCGGCAGTACCCAGCTCGCCACCAGCGCGCCGATGATGCCGACGACCATGTTGCCGATCAGCCCAAATCCCGCCCCATGGACAATCTTGCCGGCAAGCCAGCCGGCGATCGCGCCAATGATGAGCGCTGCGAGAATTCCCATTGCAAACGTCCCCAAAACAACCCCGTGAGACGGTCAATTCTAGAGCAAAAAGCCGACCGGTCCAGCGTCCCGCGGCGGGCTCGGCCCCTTGACGTTCGCCCCCCGACGGGCAATCTGTTACCCATGTTCCTGCAATTCTTCACTTCTCTGCGCGACGCGCAGGTCCCCGTGACGCTGCGCGAATACCTCACGCTGATGGAGGCGCTCGACGCTGATCTGTCGGACTATTCGGTCGAGAATTTCTACTATCTGTCGCGCACCTCGTTGGTGAAGGACGAGCGCAACCTCGACAAGTTCGACCGCGTCTTCGGCACGGTATTCAAGGGGCTGGAAAGCCTGCTCGACGCCATGGAGAAGGCGGAGATCCCCGAGGAGTGGCTGAAGAAGCTCGCCGAGAAATACCTCAGCGAGGAGGAGAAGAAGCAGATCGAGGCCATGGGCTGGGACAAGCTCATGGAGACGCTGAAGAAGCGGCTCGAGGAGCAGAAGGGCCGGCACCAGGGCGGCTCGAAGTGGATCGGCACTGCCGGCACCTCGCCGTTCGGCGCCCACGGCTACAATCCCGAAGGCGTGCGCATCGGCCAGGAGAAGAACCGCAACAACCGTGCCGTGAAGGTGTGGGACAAACGCGAGTTCAAGGATCTCGACGGCAATGTCGAGCTCGGCATCCGCAACATCAAGGTGGCGCTGCGGCGCCTGCGCAAGTTCGCGCGCACCGGCGCGCCTGATGAGCTCGATCTCGACACCACCATTCGCGAGACTGCCAATCACGGCTATCTCGACGTGCACATGCGGCCCGAGCGGCGCAATGCGGTGAAGCTGCTGGTGTTCTTCGACATCGGCGGCTCGATGGATTCGCATATCGAGCAGGTCGAGGAGCTGTTCTCGGCGGCGAAGAGCGAGTTCAAGCACATGGAGTATTTCTACTTCCACAACTGCCTCTATGAGGGCGTGTGGAAGCAGAACAAGCGCCGCTTCACCGACCGGACGCCGACCTGGGACGTGCTGCACAAATACCCGCACGACTACAAGGTCGTGTTCGTCGGCGACGCCTCGATGTCGCCTTACGAGATCATGGTGCCGGGCGGCTCGGTCGAGCATGTCAACGAGGAGCCGGGCTCGGTCTGGCTCGACCGCATCATCCGTACCTATCCGCATACGGTCTGGCTCAATCCGGTGCAGCAGAAGCACTGGGACTATTCGGAATCGACCACCATCATCAAACGTATCTTCGCCAACCGCATGTACCCGATCACGATCGAGGGGCTCGAGGGTGCGATGAAGGAATTGACGCACTAGCTGCACGCGCCGTCAGTCCGGACGGCCGCGCCGCGGCCGACAAGAGGGAGAACCACATGCCCCAGACCATCACCCGCGGCATCAAGGCGCTGATCGACGAGGCCAATGCCGAGATCGAGACGCTCAACGCCAAGGAGGCCATCGAGATCTCCAAGAACGGCGACGTCGTCATCGTCGACATCCGCGACCCCCGCGAGATCGAGCGCGACGGCCGCATCCCCGGCGCGTTCGCCTGCACGCGCGGCATGCTCGAATTCTGGATCGATCCGCAGAGCCCCTACGCAAAACCGATCTTCCAGGAAGACAAGAAATTCGTCTTCCATTGCGCCGGCGGCCTGCGCTCTGCGCTCGCGGCGAAGACTGCCAAGGACATGGGCCTGAAGCCCGTCGCCCACATCGCCGGCGGCTACGCCGCCTGGCGCGATGCCGGCGGCCCGGTGGAGCAGTGGGAGCCGAAGAAGAAGGGGTGAGGGCAGTCACTGCTCTCTCCACCGTCATTCCCCGCGAAGGCGGGGAATCCAGTACGCCGCGGCCTATCCGTTGAATCACAGCCGTCTCGGAGTACTGGATCGCCCGGTCAAGCCGGGCGATGACAGCTGAGTTTGACGCGCGCTGCCTCGATCTCACTCGCGCTTCGCGCGCCCCGGAATGACAAGGAAAGACCAATGACCACCGACCCCCTCGTCTCCACCGAATGGCTCGCCGCCCACATTGGCGACGCCAACGTCAAGATCCTCGACGCCAGCTTCAAGCTGCCGGGCGTGCTGCCGCTGCCGAAGGACGATTATCTCGCAGCCCATCTGCCGGGCGCCGTGTTCTTCGACGTCGATGCGGTGTCGGATCATTCCAACCCGCTGCCGCACATGTATCCGAGCGCCGAGCAGTTCGGCCGTGACGCAGGCCAACTCGGCATCTCCAATGCCGACACCGTCGTGCTCTACGATGCCGGCGGCTGGGTCGCTGCGCCCCGCGCCTGGTGGATGTTCCTGGCCTTCGGCCACAGCAATGTACGCATCCTCAATGGCGGGCTGAAGAAGTGGCGCGCCGAGGGGCGTCCGGTCGAGAGCGGCGAGGTGAAGCCGAAGCCCGCGACGTTCAGGGCGAGCTACGATTCAAAACGCGTGCGCAGCATGCAGCAGCTGATCGCTAACGTCGAAAGCCGCAAGGAGCAGGTGATCGACGCACGCGCCGCCGACCGCTTCGAGGGCCGCGCGCCCGAGCCGCGCGCGGGCATCCGCTCCGGCCACATCCCCGGCGCCCGCAACGTGCCCTACAATCAGTTGTTCGATGCCGCGACCGGCACCATGAGGCCGCTCGACGACTTGCGCGCCGCCTTCGCGAACGCTGGCGTCAAGCTCGATGCGCCGATCGTGACGAGCTGCGGCTCGGGCGTGTCCGCCGGCGTGTTGACGCTCGCACTCTATCGCCTCGGCATCACCGACACCGCGCTCTATGACGGCTCGTGGTCGGAATGGGGCCAGGCCGGCGGTCCGCCGGTCGCGACCGGGCCGGCGTAACCTTACTGGCGCGTGCGTGTGGCCGTTGTCGCCAGCATCTGCGGCTGACCGAACGGATCATAGCTCTGCCGCAGCTGCTGAGGCGGAGGACGCCGCACCATGCGGTGCCGCTTCTTCGCCTTCGCCTGCTGCTTGGTCGCCTTGCTGTCCGAGGCGCTGCTGTCCGCCTTCGCGTCCCGCTTGATGTCCCCCTTGGCCTTCGCCGGCGCATCCTGCAAGGCCGTCGCCGCCGCATCGTTCAGCGCGGCCACCTTGGCCGGGGCAATGTCGGGCGCCGGGGAGGCGAGGGCCGCACCGGGATCAGCCGGCGCCGGTTCGCTGGCGGTCACGGCAGGCGTGGCCTCGGGGATCGATGCCGTTGTGTCGGCCGGGGTGAGTGTGTCGGCCGGAGCCGGCGCGATGGCTTCCGTCGTGGCCTCGGCCTGCACCGGTTCGGCGGCCGGCGGCGCGGCCTCGGTGACCTGCGGCGGCGCGTCGGGCTCGGTCGTCAGGGCGGCCACCTGTTCGGGCTCGTTCACCGGCAAGCCGATGGTCGGCACCCGGTCGCGCAGCGATGGCGTGGGCTCGGCGGCCGCTTCCGGCTCGGCGCGGAGCGCCGCGAGCACCGGCTGGGCCGGCTCCGGGCTTTGCGCAAACACCTTCTCCTGCGGGCCGTTCCGCCAGGAGGGGTTGCTGACATACTGCTCGTGGGTGGCCCGCAGCAGTGCGGCGGCACCTAGTCCGAACACCAGGATGGAGGTTGACAGCAGGATCGCGGCAAACAGGAAGCGAAAGCCGGGAAGCATCGGACGGGTTGCGAATTTCCGCCCCGGCGGGTGGCGGCCGGGACCCAAGAGCCATCTGAACGCGGTGACGGTACTGATTGCCGTTCGCCACGCCGGGACAGAAGCTCAAAGCGGAGGCGAATCAGGCTGATTCGAACATATCGCAACGCCTCCGCGCCGTTCCCTTAAATTCGGGGCCGGAGACTCCGGCAATCCACGGCCCGATGCGATTTCCGCCCCGTGATGCAACGGGGCAACTGTGTGCATCTGCATCACAAATCGCTAACTCAGGCACAAATCAGCCTGTAATGTCTTGAATGTGCCGCTATCTTCGGTCATCTGGCCGTTAAAGGTCCGGATGGGCTCGGGGACTATACAAGAGCGATGATGATCAAACATTTTCTGACGATATGCGCTGCCGCAACAGTCGCTGCGGCGGGAACCTCGCTCGCACAGGCTCAGAGCTATCCGGTCCAGCAGGCGCCGAGCTATGGCGCTCCGGCCGAATATCGCCCCGGCGACCGCACGCCGAATTTCGACTCGCTGGATGATGAAGACGACGCGATGCCGCAGGCGTCGCTGCCGCCGCCTGGTCCGGCCGACGATCCCCGCTACGGCCGCCCGGCTGGCCCTCCGCCGGTCTATTCCGCCGCCCCGCCGCAGGGGCCGGTGATGTCGCCCGATGATCCGCGCTATGGCCGTCCGGCTGGTGCTCCGCCGGTCTATTCTGCGGCGCCCCCGCAGGGCCCCGTGATGTCGCCCGACGATCCCCGCTACGGCCGCCCCGCCGGCCCGCCCGCGGTGATCTATGCCGATCGCCCGGGTCAGGCACCCGGCAGGGACGGCCTGCGTCCGCCGGAGGCCATTGGCGGCCCCGCCGCGACCGGGACGGTCCAGTCCGGTCGGCCGGCCGTCGGTGCCGACGGCCGGCCGATGACGATCGCTTCCCTGCCGCCCGAGGAGCAGCCCGACGCGGCTCCCGCGCAGCTGGCGCCGAACCTGCGCCGCCAGGAGGTCTCGTTCCAGACCAAGGAGCCGGCCGGCACCCTCGTGGTCGATACGCCCAACACCTATCTCTATTACGTGCTCGGAGGCGGCCGTGCGATCCGCTACGGCGTCCGCGTCGGCCGCGACGGCTTCACCTGGACCGGCGTGCAGAAGATCACCCGCAAGGCCGAATGGCCGGATTGGCATCCGCCGACCGAAATGATCGAGCGCCAGCCCTATCTGCCGCGCTTCATGGCTGGCGGCCCCGGCAATCCGCTCGGCGCGCGCGCGATGTATCTCGGCTCGACCGTCTACCGCATCCACGGCACCAACCAGCCTTCGACGATCGGCAAGTTCGTGTCGTCGGGCTGCATCGGCATGCTGAACGAGGACGTCTCCGACCTGTTCGACCGCGTCAAGGTCGGCACCCGCGTGGTGGTGATGCCGGGTGGCCCGCCGCCGGGAACGGCGACTGCCTCCGCTGCGCCGACGCCGGGCGCTGCCGGTCCGGCTCCGATGGCCGCGCAGGCCGGCCCCGTCCCGGGCACCCAGCCGACGGTGGTGCCGCCGCTGCCCGCGCCGGTCACCGTGCGCTAGGCGCTGCGAGACAATTCAGATCAGTGAAGGGCGTGCCGTCGGCACGCCCTTTTCGTTTCAGGCCAGCTTGCGCGGCAGCTCGCGCCCCCCGGTGAAGGCGTCGATCGCCTCGACCATCTGCCCGTAATGGATGCGCAAGCCGTCCTCGGTGGCGTAGCCGAGATGCGGCGTCAGCACGAGATTGTCGAGCTTGCGGAAGGGATGGTCGACCGGCAGCGGCTCGACCGAGAACACGTCGATGCCGGCGCCCGCGATCTTGCGCTGCTGCAAGGCCTCGAGCAGCGCCTGCTCGTCCACGATCGGGCCGCGCGCGGTGTTGACGAGGAAGGCCGTCGGCTTCATCCGCGCGAGATCGGCAGCCCCGACCAGTCCGCGCGAGCGATCGCTCAGCACTACATGGATGGTGACGATGTCGGCCTTGGCGAACAGCTCCTCCTTGGTGGCGTAGCCGACGCCGGCTGCCGCGCACTTCTCCGGCGTGAGGTTCGGGCTCCAGGCGATCACGTTCATGCCGAATGCTTTCGCGATGCCCGCCATCTTGCTGCCGAGCTTGCCGAGCCCGACGACGCCGAGCGTCAGCCCCTCGATCTCGACACCGGCAAAGGTCTGCCAGGGCTCGCCGGCATGCATGCGCGCATTCTCGCGGCCGATGCCGCGGGTCAGTTCGAGGATCAGGCCCATGGTCAGCGGCGCGGTCGGATCGCGGGAGTATTGCGTGCCGCCGATGGCAACGCCTTGCGCCTTCGCCGCCTCCATGTCGATCGAGGCGTTGCGCATGCCGGAGGTCAAAAGCAGCTTCAGCTTCGGCAGCGACGCGAACAGGCTCTTGGGGAACGCCGTGCGCTCGCGCATCGCGCAGATGATCTCGAAATCGGCCAGCGCGCTCGCCGCGGCCTGCTCCGAGGCAAAGGGATGGCTGAACACGGTGACGTCGACGCGGTCGGACAGTTTTTGCCAGTCGGCGACGTCGAGGGCGAGGTTGAAATAGTCGTCGAGAATTGCACAGCGCAGCCGCGTCATCAGCTTTCATCCATGGCGAGAGGTGTCGGCGCCAGGCGGAGGGCGCCATCGTCGGAACCTGGCTATGGTTGCGCGCAATCGCGCCCGCGCGCAAGCAGCTGACGTGTTCAAAAATCCGATAGGAGAGGAGGGCTCAGAGTTCGCGGGGCTTGAGGCGGAGCGGCGTGTCCATGCCGTGCTTGGCGCGCCAGGCGGGGCCGGGCCCACGCATGTAGTGCAGCTCGGGGCGGTAAGGGTTGAAAGCGGTGGCGAAGAAACGCTTCCAGAAGCCCTTGATCTCCGTGACGAGTCCGGAAGCGCTACCGGCTCGTGCCGGAACGGCTATGGAATTGGTCTCGATCAGAGCCATGATGCGGCCTCGCTGTTCTCCCCGCCGCTTCTGCCGCGGGTGGCGTCTTTTTCGGCGCCATGACGAGCTTTGGCCCACTTTATTAAAAAATGGTTTCAATTGTCCGGATCGGCGGCCGGATGGTGTCCATTCCGTATTGATCCGTGGTGAACGGAGGGAAAACATTGCCCTTTGAGGGCGGGATCGTTACATCGGCGGCAAGCAAATTTCCTCAAATCGAAGGTTTCACGGGACCGATGGCGCGCCAGTTCATCTATTTCATGCAGGGCCTGACCAAGAGCTACCCGACCCGGAAGGTGCTCGATAACATTCATCTGTCGTTCTACCCGGACGCCAAGATCGGCGTGCTCGGCGTCAACGGCTCGGGCAAGTCGACGCTGCTCAAGATCATGGCCGGCCTCGACAAGGAGTATAACGGCGAGGCCTGGGTCGCCCAGGGCGCCCGCGTCGGCTATCTCGAGCAGGAACCGCATCTCGATCCGGCGCTCTCCGTGCGTGAGAACGTCATGCTGGGTGTCGCCAAGCAGAAGGCTATCCTCGATCGCTACAACGAGCTGGCGATGAACTATTCGGAAGAAACCGCCGACGAGATGACCAAGCTGCAGGACGAGATCGAGGCGCAGGGCCTCTGGGATCTCGACAGCAAGGTCGACCAGGCCATGGACGCGCTGCGCTGTCCGCCCGACGATGCCGACGTCACGAAACTCTCGGGCGGTGAGCGCCGCCGCGTCGCGCTATGCCGGCTGCTGCTCGACCAGCCCGAGCTGTTGCTGCTCGACGAACCGACCAACCACCTCGACGCCGAGTCGGTGTCTTGGCTCGAAGGCCATCTGCGCACCTATCCCGGCGCGATCCTGATCGTCACCCACGATCGCTACTTCCTCGACAACGTCACGAGCTGGATTCTCGAGCTCGATCGCGGCAAGGGCATTCCCTACGAGGGCAACTACTCGTCCTGGCTGGTGCAGAAGCAGAAGCGGCTCGAGCAGGAAGGCCGCGAGGACGCCGCGCATCAGAAGACGATCGCACGCGAGCAGGAATGGGTCGCGTCCTCGCCGAAGGCGCGTCAGGCCAAGTCCAAGGCGCGCTATCAGCGCTATGAGGAGCTGCTCAAGCAGGCGAGCGAGAAGCAGACGCAGACCGCGCAGATCATCATCCCCGTCGCCGAGCGGCTCGGTGCCAATGTCGTCGACTTCGAAGGCCTCAGCAAAGGCTATGGCGATCGCCTGCTGATCGACGATCTCACCTTCAAGCTGCCGCCCGGCGGCATCGTCGGCGTGATCGGCGCCAACGGCGCCGGCAAGACCACGCTGTTCAAGATGATCACCAAGCAGGAAACGCCGGACAAGGGCATGATCACGGTCGGCGAGACCGTGCATCTCGGCTATGTCGACCAGTCGCGCGACGCGCTCGACGGCAACAAGAACGTGTGGGAGGAGATTTCCGGCGGCAACGAGCTGATCCTGCTCGGCAAGAAGGAAGTGAACTCGCGCGGCTATTGCTCGTCGTTCAACTTCAAGGGCGCCGACCAGCAGAAGAAGGTCGGTGCGCTCTCCGGCGGTGAACGCAACCGCGTGCATCTCGCCAAGATGCTGAAGTCCGGCGCCAACGTCCTGCTGCTCGACGAACCGACCAACGACCTCGACGTCGACACGCTGCGCGCGCTCGAAGAGGCGCTGGAAGATTTCGCCGGCTGCGCCGTCATCATCAGCCATGACCGCTGGTTCCTCGACCGCATCGCGACCCACATCCTGGCCTTCGAAGGCGACAGTCACGTCGAATGGTTCGAAGGCAACTTCCAGGACTACGAGAAGGACAAGATGCGCCGGCTCGGCCAGGACAGCATCATTCCGCATCGCGTGAAGTACAAGAAGCTGACGCGGTGATGAGGTCATGATGCGGCGGGCGCTCATAGCTGCGGTGATCACCATCATCTGCGGCCTGTCGCCCGCCCGCGCTGCCGACGCCGCCTTCACGCAGTTCATCGCCTCGCTCTGGCCGGAGGCGCAGGCCGCCGGCGTGTCGCGCGCGATATTCGATGAGCAGACGCGCGGGCTCGAACCTGATTACAAGCTCCCCGATCTCATCTTGCCCGGGCGGCCGGCCACCGGTGCGCCGTCGCAGGCCGAGTTCGTGCAGGTGCCGGCCGACTACGTCAAGGAAGCCTCGATCGCGCGGCTTGCGGGCGAGGGGCAGCGGCTGCTGCAAAAATATCGTCCGGCGCTGAGCGAGATCGAGAAGAAATCCGGCGTGCCGGCCACCGTCATGCTCGCGATCTGGGGCCGCGAGACCGATTACGGCCGCTACACGCTGCCTTACGATCTCGTGCGCGTGCTGGCGACGCAGGCCTATGTCGGGCGACGCAAGGACACCTATCGCAACGAGTTCATCCTCTCGCTGAAGATCCTCGGCGAGGGCGTGGTGACGCGCAAGGACATGCGCTCGTCCTGGGCGGGTGCCACCGGGCTCACGCAATTCCTGCCGTCCGAATATTACAAGCACGGTGTCGACTTCGACGGCGACGGCCGCATCGACATCTGGCATTCGGTGCCGGATGCACTGGCCTCGGCCGCGCAGCAGCTCGTCAACAAGGGCTGGCAGAGCGGCGTGCGCTGGGCTTACGAGGTGCAGGCGCCGGCCAAGGTCGATTGCACCAGCGGCGTGCCCGAGGTGACGAAGCCGATCGGCCAGTGGCTGCGCGAAGGTTTTGTGCCGGTGCGTGGCGAGAAGCTGAGCGCTGCCGAGCAGGCGCAGCCGGCCTCGCTGCTGCAGCCGGAAGGTATTTACGGCCCGTCGTTCCTGACGACGAAGAACTACTTCGTCATCAAGGAGTACAATTTCTCCGACCTCTACGTGCTGTTCGTCGGCCATCTCGGCGACCGCATGACGAGCCCGCTGCCGTTCGCGACACAATGGGCGGCCTCCAAGCAGCTGCGCACCAAGGACGTCGAGACCATGCAGCGCGGGCTCACGCGCGTCGGGCTCTACAAGGACAAGATCGACGGCAAGGCCGGGATGCAGACGCGCGCGGCGCTCGGCGCCTACCAGAAGTCGGCAGGCCTCAAGGTCGATTGCTGGCCGAGCGAAGAGGTGCTGCGCTCGATCCAGGCGGCGCGGTAGCGGCCTCAACTCTTCGCCAAAGAAAAAGCCCGGCCGAGATGCTCGGCCGGGCTTCGATCGCGGCGCGGATGCGCCATGCGATCGGATCTTGCGATCAGATCAGTAGCAAACGCGAACCGGGCGGACGACCCAGCCGTAACCGTCCCAATAGCGCTGGCGCTGCCAGTAGCAGGGCGCGGGCGGCGGGGGCTCGGCCACGTAGACCGGTCCGCCATAGGCGGGACGGCTCGACGCGATGGCGCCACCGACGATGGCGCCACCGATCAGGCCGGCTGCGATGCCGGCGCCGACGCCGTCATGGGCCTTCGCGGACGGAGTGGCGGTCACCAGCGAACCGGCGATCGTCGCAACCGTGAGGGCGGCAACAAAAGTCTTCTTCATGCTCTTGGCTCTCCTGGGAGATGGACGTCCCTTGTTAGGAGCGTCCGGGTTTCAAAGGTTCACGCACACTCTGATGAAATCGACCGTGCAGCTAGGAAGCGCGCAATTGGTCAATCCACGGTAAACGCGCACGGAGCTGTGACGAGAAAAAGCGGTCTTTTTCAGGCCCGGAGATGAACGGCGCGTCCGTAGCGAACTGGTTCAGCGCGCCTCAGCCACAGACTCTGACGCGGCGGGAGCGCCAGGCGTAGCCATCCCAGAAGCGCTGCCGCTGCCAGACGCAGCCGTCACCGTAATAGTCGTCGGCGACATAGCCGGGACCCGGCGCGTAGTAGCGGGGCGGGTAATAACCGGGGCCATAGGAGTAGCCCGGACCGGGTCCGTAATAATACGGAGAAGCGAGCGCGCCGCCGACAATGGCGCCACCGATGATCCCGGCGGCCACGCCGGCGGCGACACCACGCTGTGCGTGGGCCGGTGTCCCGACCGTGAGGGCCAGGGTGGCGACGGCGACGACCGTCAGGAGCGACTTCTTCATTGGCTTGACCTTTCGCACGAACAGGCGGGAACTCTTTGGGGGTAAAGTTCCATACTTCGTTTGAATGATCAATGAACGGCACCTTCGCCGGGGGCGACCAATTAATGGATCGCAGGTCCGCGAGGGAGACGACAATGGGCAACGCGATGATGAGTACTTTGATCGCTGCCGGGGTCGTTTTCGCGATTGGCTATGGCTGGTTCACCCATCTTCAGAACCGCGGTCGGCGCTCGCGCGCGGCTGCCCGCAATGACGGAGGAAGTGGCAGCGACGGCTATTCAGGGGCTAGCGACGGCTTCTCGCTGGGGAGTTGGTTTTCCAGCGACAGTTCGGGGAACTCCAGCGACAGCTGTTCCAGCAGCGATAGCGGTAGCAGTGGCGGGGATTGCGGCGGTGGCGGCGATGGTGGTGGAGGCGGTGGCGGTGACTAGGTCCGCCAAAATCTTGATCCAGCGCAACGCCCTATTTTAGAGCCGTTCTAGGCTGTTTCCGAGCCAGTTTGGAATAGCTTCAAATACCGGTTTTTCCCTTTGCATCCGGACGGCCCCTTAAATATCGATGATGACGCATCACCGAAGGGCCTGCCGCTTCCATGATCGTTTGTTCCTGTAACGTGCTGAGCGATGACGACATCCGAGCCGCGGTCGCCGAGTCCGACGACGCCGTACGTCATGCCAAGCAGGTCTATGGATGCCTCGGCTGTAGCGCCGAATGCGGCCGTTGCGCCCGTACCATCAAGACCATCATCGACGAAACGCTTGGCCCCTGCGCCAAGTCCTGCTGCTCGGGCTGCCCGCACAGCCACACCGTGGCCGCCAATGACGAGACGGCCGAGCTCACCCAGTTCGCCCTCGCGGCCTGCTGAAAACTTCCGCAATTTCGGCTGAGCTTTTCCCGGCTGCGTCCCCGTGGCCGGTTGCTCTCGTCCTTAAACTGATTTAGAAGCATTCTAAAGTCGGTTAGGGCCGATTTGGACGCAAGATTTGGAGTGCATCATGCAGGGCGACGCAAAAGTCATCGACTATCTCAACAAGGCGCTGCGCCACGAGCTGACTGCAATCAACCAATACTGGCTGCACTACCGCTTCCTCGACAATTGGGGCCTGCGGGACATGGCCAAGGTCTGGCGCAAGGAGTCCATCGAGGAGATGGAGCACGCTGACAAGCTCACCGAGCGGATTCTGTTCTTCGACGGCTTCCCGAACATGCAGGTGCTCGACCCCCTGCGCATCGGCCAGAACGTCAAGGAGATCATCGAGTGCGATCTCGCCGCCGAGATGAGCGCGCGGGCGCTCTACCAGGAGGCCGCCGGCTATTGCAACGGCGCCAAGGACTACGTCACGCGTGACCTGTTCGAGAAGCTGATGAGCGACGAGGAGCACCACATCGACTTCCTCGAAACCCAGCTCGACCTGATCGGCCGCATCGGCCTCGAACTCTACACGCAGAAGCACGTCGGCGGGCTCGAGGGCGAGGGGCACTAAGCTCCAGCGTTGGCTCTCTCCTTCGTCATGGCCGGGCTTGTCCCGGCCATCCACGTTTGGCCGTGCGACGAAGACGTGGATGCCCGGGCCTTCGCCTCGCCGAAGCGACTTCGGTCGCGCAGGCGGGACTAGCCCGGGCTTGACGGTTCTTTTGAGCGGCGAACGCTCTCACCTACAACTGCGTCTTGTAGCGCTCTTCCACGATCTCCTGGCTCTCCGGCTCCCCTAGGCCCGTCTGGTCGTGAATGACCTGGCCGATGCTGGGCATCACCGAACGCTGCACCTTCTCCGGTGACCACAGCTTCGAGCGCATCAGCGCCTTGCCGCAGTGGAAATAGACTTCGCTGACCGCGACGTTCAGCACCGCGCGCGGCGGCTTGCCGAATTCCACCATCGATGCGAGCAGATCCGGATCGGCCGAGAGCGTGCCGCGTCCGCCGACGCGCAGCGTCTCGTCGATGCCGGGGACGAAGAACAGCAAATGCACGAAGCCCGAGCCTTCGACGACGTTGCGAAAACTGTCGATCCGGTTGTTGCCGGCACGGTCGGGCATCAGCACCTGGTTGGGGCCGGCGACATGGACGAAGCCCACCCCTCCGCCGCGCGGCGATGCATCGACGCTGCCGTCGACGCCTGACGTTGCAAGCACGCAGAACGGCGACATCTCGATGAATTTCTTCGCATGCGCATCGATCGCGGGACGCGCCTTTGCGATCACGCGTGGGCTCGGCTTGGCATAGATGGTGGCGAGGTCTTCGGCGCAGAGATCGGTCACGAAGGTCTCCCTGATTGAGGGGCACAGGATAGCATTCTCCGGCTCGACCGCTATCCCCGAAATAGCAGGTGCGGCCCGGTGTAGCCACGGCACGGCGCAGGTGGCGTAGACCAGAAATTTCGCTTATAACGGGTGTCGTATTTTGTTGTTTTTCAAGCGAGGAATTCGTCATGGCCCCAACGCAGGCAATGCGGGTCGCGGGCGATCGGCCGCGCCGTCGCAAGCATGTCCCGGGACAATTGATCGTTCGGTTGAAGCCGGCCGCTGCCCGGCAGATCGCGGCAGCCTCGCTTCGGGCGACCACGTCACGCGCGCTGATGGCTGCGATGCCCGACGACGTCAGAGGTCCGATCGATTTCCTGCGCGACAATTTCGGGCTTCAGTCGATGAAGCCGCTGTTCGTGGTCGGCGACGATGAGGCACCCGCGCAGCCCCAGGCGATGGCTTTGGCCGCGGTCCATCGCTCGATAGCACGCTCCGCAATGGCGCCGCCGCGGGAGGCGCTGGCCGGATTTCAGATCGTGCAGTTGAAGGACGGGAAGGTCGATGCAGGCATCCTGAAGCGCCTGCGCGCCTCCAGGGCGGTGGATCTGGTCGAGCCCGTTCCCAACCGGTGGCTCAGTGCCGCCGCCGATCCCATGAAGATCCGGCAGTGGGGCCTTCGCGCCATCAGATGGTTCGATCGACCGCGGCCGGGTGCGGGGCGGGTTCATGTCGCTGTGCTCGATAGCGGTGTCGACGCCGGACATCCCGATCTCGTAGACGCGATCGAGGACTATAGGCACGACGGCAACGGAGCGCGTGATTTTCTCGGTCATGGCACCCATGTCAGCGGCACGATCGCGGCCGTGGTCAATAATTCGGCCGGTATCGCAGGCCTGGCCAATTGCCGGTTGCACTGCTGGAAGGTGTTCGACGATCCCAAGCGCGCAGGCGACGACGAGAATTTCAACTTCGATTTCTACAGCAAGGCGCTTGCGGCCGCGCTCGATTCCAACATCAAGGTCATCAACCTCAGCATTGGCGGCGAGGACCATTCAAAGACGGAAGCAACGGCCTTCGCCGAACTGATCGATGCCGGCGTCATCATCTCCACCGCGATGGGGAACGAGTTCGAGGACGGCAATCCGAAGGAATACCCGGCGGGCTACGCGGACACGATCGGAGTTGGCGCCGTCGACGAGTCCCATCGGCGCGCCTCGTTCTCCAATACGGGGAAGCACATCAAGCTGGTCGCGCCGGGTGTCAACATCCTGTCGACGGTGCCCCGGGTGAAGGCAAGCTTCGCCGACCATATCAGCTACGATTCCTGGCCTGGGACGTCGATGGCAACACCGCATGTGACGGGCGCCGCTGCACTCGTCTACATCAACAAGACGAAATCCAGGGCGGCCGGTCTTGCGGTTGCCAGGCGCCTGATCGCGACTGCGACCAAATTGCCGGCGATGCGAGGCAAGGATTTTACGCCGGAGTACGGCGCCGGCCTGCTGGATGTTGCCGCTGCGCTCGGCCGCGCGAAACCTGCAAGCAAATCGGGCAGGAAGACTGCCAAGAAAGCTGCCAAGAAAGCTGCAAAGGCGAAGTCGGCGAGAAAGGGACGAAAATAGATTCCGCGACCTTGATCGGGCGCCGCGAGCGGCTAGCTTTGCATCATGTCCGTGCAATTCAAATTCCACGACCATGTCGATCAGCGCCGACGGCGCATGATCATCAAGACGCTCGGCGATGCCGGCTACGCCGCCGAGAGCCTGTTTCCGGGACAGAAGCGGCAAAACCTGGCCGCGATCTTCACCGTCGCCGAGGCCGACGCCAAATCCGTTCGTGCCGCGCTCGACGATTTCGGCGATGACATCGAATATGTCGAGGCCTCGCCCAAGCGAGACCTCAAGGCCTGAGCAGCTTACACCGCATCGGCCGGCACGAAGCAACTGATGATGATGGCGCCGCGGTGGTGGACGTACCACACTACGGCTTGGCCGACCGGATTGCCGCGATCGCGGATGATGGCGCGCTCGGGCACCTCCATCCACTGTCCCTCGATCGGTACCCAATAGGTGCCGCCTCGCACATCGTAGTCGGTGCGATGGCCGTCGGAGATGTCGCAGCAGGGCACGCCGTTCGGCGCGATCACGCTCTTGAACCAGGCGCGGATGTCGGGCGGCACGTGGTCGTATTGGCCGTTGTCGAACGCGAACGCGGCGCTCGTCTGTGCCATCGTCGCGGCCAGCCAAACGCACAGCGCGAGCCTGTGCATGCGATCCTCCGTCGCGTTCGATTCGTATCGTTGATGCGATTAAGCCCGAGCTGTCAGCGCAATGCATGCTCAAATAATATGCGGCGTGAGAGGCGCCGGCATATGATGCGTTGCGGTATGGGCGGCCGGCCAGACGCACAGTGCGAACCTGCGTGTACGATCCTTCCTATCGTGTCTCGAGCGATGCAAGCAGCGATTTCGGCGCGACATTGCGCCATGCCATCTCGAGTGCGCTCCGCAACGTCACCTGGTCGATCTTCGCCAGCTTCACATTCGTGCTGCCGCTCCTGCCCCAGGCGCCGGGGACCGGACGAAACATCTCCGGTTCCGCGTCGACGAGCATGGCCTGCTGGTCGGGGGTGAGTTTCACCATGCCCCATTTTTCATCGGGATAGCCCAGCGTCGCGAACACGCGCTTGCCGACGCGAAAGTCGGCATGGCCGTGATGTGCGCCCTCGATGACGCCGGGAAGCGCCAGCGCAGCCTTGCGAAAGCGAGCGTTCGACATACTGTCTCGCTGCTCGTCTCACATCGTCCGCTGCGGCGCGGTTTGCAGCAACTGCCTGATTTGCTCGACGTAGAATTTCGCGTTGCCGGTGGTGCCGTGGCCGCGCGTCTCGGTGCTCGCGGGGATCAGATACAGCTTGCCGTTCTTGACCCGCTTCATCGCGGCGTCCGTGATGCCGGTCTCCGGTGGGTTGCGCTCGTCGTCGGCGGAGTTGATCAGCAGCAGCGTCGCCTCGATCTGCTCGAGCTTGTCGCCGGCATTGTAGTCTTGCGAGGAGCCCCACTGGTAGAGGAAGTCGTTGGCATCGGACGTGATCGGTGTCGCCAGCCGTTCGTCGACGATCTTGTCGGCCTTGGCCGCGGTCGGCGCCTGCTGCTGATAGGCGAGCGTGCCGCCGATGCTGGCGATGCCGTAGGCGGTGATGGCGTATTTCATCATGCGCGGCTGGCTGGTGTAGTTGCCGCCATTGTAGTCGGGATCGTTGCTGATGGTGTCGAGCATGATCCGCCGCATCATCCAGTTGCGTGAGGCCATCTCCGTCGGCTGCGAGGCCATCGGCACCAGCGCGTCCATCTCCCGCGGATATTTCTCGCCCCACAGCCAGGTCTGCATGCCGCCCATCGAATTGCCGATCACGAGCCGCAGATGCTTGACGCCGAGGCCTTCCTTTACGAGGCGATGCTGCGCCTCGACCATGTCGTCGTAATTGTATTTCGGGAAGCTCGTCTTCATGCCGTCGGACGGTTTTGACGATTTGCCGTGGCCGATCGCGTCGGGAATGATGATGTAATATTTGGACGCGTCGAGCGGCTGTCCCGCGCCGAACAACTCGCCGGCGAAGGCGGCCGACAGCATGCTGGCGCCCGAGCCGCCGGTGCCGTGCAGCACCAGCACGGGCAGGCCTGAGGGCTCACCGACGGTGGTGTAATGCAGCTTCAGCTCCGGCATGGTCTCGCCGGTGTGCAACTTGAAGTCCTTGGCGATCCAGTCGCCTTGCTTTGGCGCTGGATAATCGGCGGCCATAGCCGGCATTGCGATGGACAGCAGGATGGCCGCTAGCGCCGCGCAAGACGTTTTCATGTTTCTCTCCCCATGCGGCTCATGGTCGGCGGCCGCGTTGGACGCGATCTTATCAGCTGGTCGCGGAGGATCGAGACCGCACCCATCGTCGCCCCCGAAAAACATTCCCCGATGGTGCGGCGCGCAAGGGGAATAATTGCGGATCAGATATGGCTGGTCCTGCCTATGACACGGCTGCTCCCGGGATGTAGGATTTCGGCCTCGCCGATCGTCCTCAGGGGAACACCGCCAGGAAATAGCTACGGGAGAGCCTGCATGTGCCGCAACATCAAGACGCTATTCAACTTCGAGCCGCCGGCGACGGAGGACGAGATCCACGCCAGCGCGCTCCAGTTCGTGCGCAAGCTTTCCGGTTTCAACAAGCCGTCGCAGGCCAATGAAGAGGCCTTCGAGCTTGCGGTCGCGGAAGTGTCGGCGGCTGCGCGAAAGCTCCTGACCTCGCTGCATACCCATGCGCCGGCGCGTGACCGTGAGGTCGAGGCGGAGAAGGCCAAGGAGCGCTCGCGGCTGCGGTTCGGTTAGCCGGCTCCTGCGTCCGTTCCGTGATCTGGCTCACGGTGGGAGCGGCCTCGACTTGCATGATGTCTGCCGGGGTTTTGACAGCCCGGAGCACGACCATGAGCCGCCCCCTTATTCCTCTCAAAGCAGGTGCCGTCATCTTCACCGTGCTGTGGACCGCATGGATGATGTGGTGGAGCGGCTCCTACAGCAGCGTCAACCTCGTCATCCTGACGCTGTTCGGCACGCTGGTCGGCTATCTCTGGTACCGCGCCATGCGCTGGCAGTTCGAGCGCATGGGCATGCTGCCGCGCAAGGATGAATCCTCCGGGGCATCGAAGCAACTTCCGCCCGGCTAGTCCTTGTGGCCGTGCTTCTTCTTTTTCTTCTTCTTCCTGTGATCGTCGCCTTCGCCGTCGTCGGCATCGTCATCGATGATCGCCTCGTCAACCTCATGCACGGCGGCTTCCAGCGCCTCGCGCTCGGCGGCTTCACGCTCGCGCTGGCGGCGGCGCTCGTCCCAGGCGTCGAAGAGTTGATCGAGCCACGGCAGTACCTGCTCGATCGACGGCAGCTGGCCGGGCGGTCCGGCCTCGCCGCGTGGGCCTTGCGGCCCCGCCGGCCCCTGCGGCCCGGCCGCACCCCGCGCGCCGGCTTCGCCTGGCTTGCCCGGCAAGCCGGCCTTGCCCTGCGCGCCGGCCTTTCCGGCCGCCCCGGGCTTGCCCTGCGGTCCTGGCTTGCCACGCGCACCGTCCGGCCCTCGCTTGCCAGGATGACCCTGCGGTCCCGGCCGTCCCGGCTCGCCCTGCCGCCCACGCGGCCCCTGCCGTCCCTGATCGTCTGCCACGCCACCACTCCCTCTAAGGAAGCAAGCTACTTAGCGGCGTTTGACGACAGCAGCAATTCCACCGGCGCCTTGCGCCCGGCTTGATCAACACCAATCGTGCCCACGTCGCGTGCTAGTCGTGATACGCGGGCACGTCGATGCCGGACGCCGCATAGATCCTGATCTTGTTGCGCAACGTGCGCACCGACAGGCCGAGCACGCGCGATGCGCGCGTGCGGTTGCCGTCGCAGCGTGCGAGCGTCTGGAGCACGAGTTCGCGCTCGACCTCGTCGACGGTCGCGCCGATCAACAGCGGAACGATTTCGTTAGGGGCAAGAAATTGCGCGCCCGGATCGGACGCAGCGACATGAACAGTGGTCATCAACACACCTCCCGATCAACGCCCGCTTCCATCCTTGGAAGCGATCGAGAACCAACGGCCCCCTAGCCGTAGATCTACGGTGGGCGGGTTTGGTTAATCAAAGGTTAATCGCGGGCGATCACACCAATTGACCTTGGGATTGCCGCGAAGGTGCCGCGATTGGCACGGGATGCATAGCGATGCGGGCCGATTTCGCCCGCCCCGCTCACACCGTCCGGTATCCGCCGTCCACCATCACGATCGTCCCCGTGACATAGGTCGACAGATCCGACGCCAGGAAGATCGCCGGGCCCACGATGTCGTCGGGCTTGCCGGTGCGCGCCAGCGGGGTGTGATCGACGAAGGCCTGCACCAGCGCCGGATTGGTCGCGCGCACGTTGGCGTTGATGTTGGTCTCGATGAAGCCCGGCCCGATCGCGTTGACGCGCACGCCTTCCTTGCCGAGCTCGACCGCGAGTGCCTTGGTGAAGCCGAGCACGCCGTGCTTCGAGGTCGTGTACGCCGCCGAGCTCGGCGTGCGCAGATGCACGAAGGACTGGATCGAGCCGATGTTGACGATGCGGCCCTTGGCGGCCCGCAGCGGCGCGAGGAACGCCTGCGTCACGTTGAAGACGCCGTTGAGGTTGAGCGAGATGATGTCGTTCCAGTCCTTCGCCACCGTCTCCGTGTCCGCGGTGAAGGCGTTGCGGCGGGTGATGCCGGCATTGTTGACGAGGATCGAGACCTGCCCGACCTTGTCGGCGACCTGCCTGGCGAGGGCAAAACAGTCGTCACGCTTGGTGACATCGAGCGCAAAGCTCTCGGCCTTGCCGCCGGCCTTGCGGATCTCCTGCGCGGCCTCCGCGACCGTGTCGGCGTCGACGTCGAGCAGCACCACTTGCGCGCCCTCGCGGGCGTAGCCGGCCGCGATCGCCCGGCCGATGCCGGATCCGGCGCCCGTGACGACGGCGATGTGGTTTGCGAGCAATGCCATGACAATTTCCTCCCGGATTCGTTTCGAAGTTTCATGAAAGGCTAACTCGAAATTAAGGGGTCGGAAACGGCCGGCTTGGCATACTGATCTTCATTGCTAAACGTTGCGCGCATGATGGGACGGCTTGAATCCTGGAAACTCGCTCTCGAACGCCTGCGGGCGGCGCAGCCGGCCGACTGGGCCGAGGCGGGCCGGCTCGTCGCCGAGATCGTGCGCATGAGCACGGATGCCACGCTGCGCCAGGCGGCCGAGCAGGCGCTTCCGGTGCTGCGCCAGGCCGCGGACAATGACGATCACAGCGTCACGCTGGCGGCCCAGCGCCGCGTCGGCGTGATCCTCGAGGTCGTCCATGATCTCACTGCGCCGCGCTTCGGCCGTCGCAACGCCATGCCGAAGCAGCTCTCCAGCGAAGATCGTGCCCGCAGGATGCTCGGCCTTCCGCTCGCCGTGCAGCTCACCTGCGACGACATCAACCAGGCCTACCGCCGCGCCGCCAAGGGCAAGCATCCCGACCAGGGCGGCAGCGCGCAAGCCTTCATCGACCTCGCCGCCGCGCGCGACATCCTGATTCATCCCGGCGCGCACAAGGACGCGTGAGCGCGCTCAGCTCTTGTCCACGCAGCTCGGATAGGGCGCGGCTTCCCCTGCTACGATCGGGCAGAGATCGATCGGGCCGAGATCGCGCAAGCGCGTCTGCCAGCGCTCGTCGTTGACCGGCGGCTCGTCGCTCTCCGGGCCGCGCTCGGCCCATTGGATGGTGTAGTAGTCGGTGATGCCCTTCAGCGTGATGAGGAGCATGGTCTCGCTGTGGCGGGTCGGGCCGCTATCGACGCGGCCGCAGCCGATCACCGCGACAAAACCTTCGACGCGGCCGAATGTCATGGCGCCCAGCGGCTGCGCCGCAAAACTGTCAGGGCAGGCCGTTTTGAAGCCGCCGGCGATGGTGCCCGCGAATCTCTCGGGCGAGGCGCCTGGCGTCAGCGTCATGCCCTTCTCGCCTGTCACGGTGATCATCTGCGTCCAGCGCTCGGGCGTCTCGCCCTTGAGCACGGCCTCGCGGATGTAGTGGCCGCCCTTGGTGTTCTCGAACACCGCGACGAAGTCCGAAGGCATCGCGAAGCTGACGAGCTGGCCGAAGATCGGCGAGATCACGCGGAAGGATTGTGGGGCCTGGGCCCGCGCCGTTGCGGCGAGCAGGAGCGATGCGGCGAGAACTGCTGCTGTCGTTGGCCGGTGCATCGTCCTGCTCCGAAGTCGCGAGGTAAAAAGCGATCGGGCAAGGATGCTGGCATCGCATCCTTGCCCGACCCTTGCCGTCCGCCGATCGAAGCTTTACCAGCTGCAGTGACCGTTCCTCAACGCGTGATCCTTCAGCACGAGTGCGTCGACGAAGGTCGGCACGGTCGTGCTGACGCGGGCGTAGCCGGAGGGCCACGGCGCGGTCGGGATGCTCTCGTCCCAGATCTGGCAGAAGCCGGTGTCCTGCCAGCGGATCAGGTGATAGCTGGCTTCGGCAGGGCTCGCGGCGACGAAGGCAGTGACGGCAAGACCGGCAGCAGCGCACAGCACGGAAATACGACGCATGATCAGCTCCTCAAATGAAAGATGTGATGCGCCTCCCGACAATGAAGGGAGGGGTTGTGTGGAGCGCTTTTGGGGATGCGCCCCGGACAAGATGTGAGTAGTTCCGTCGGCGGATCAGGTTCAAAGCGTGCGCGCAGGAAATCCGTCATTTGAGCCCCAAAAGCGAGCGCGCGGCTGCAAAGGAAAAGGGCGGGTCGCTCGCGCGGCCCGCCCTCAAAATCAAATTCGTCGGTGACGCTCAGAGCGTGCAGCGGCGCTCCGAGCGCAGCTTGATCTGGAGATCCGAAGCCGCGGTGAAGGTCGGGACCGGCTTGCTGACGACCTTGTAGGTCGACGCGCCCCACTGGAACGGCTTGTACTTCAGCTCCTCGTTCCAGACTTGGCAGATGCCGGTGTTGTCCCAGCGGATCACGTAATAGCCGGCTGCTGCCGACGCCGGCACGGCAAACACGGAAGAGGCGATGCCGGCAACGGCACAGAGGGCGAGAACGCGACGCATGAAAAATCTCCTTGTGGGGAAGTGTGACCCGAAAATTCGTGCGTTAAAAGCAGGTCCCTGGCAAGCCGAGGGGCGGCCGTTTCACGGATATGTCAGATCGAGCCGTGCACTTGGTTCGACCGAGTGCCCGGCAAGACACATGCGCCAAGACACTTGCGCCAAGACATATGCGCTAATCGTGGCTCATTTCGCCAGTGATGCAACCGCCTCGATCTCGATCAGCATTTTCGGGTCGGGCAGGGCCTGCACCACGCAGGTGGTGCGCGCCGGGTAGGGCGGCGGGCCGAACGCGCCGGCATAGAGTGCATTCATCGCGGCGACGTCGGAAGCGCGCGTGAGCAGCACGTTGACCTTGACGAGATCGCGGACCGTCGCACCGGCTTCGTCCAGCACGCGCTTGATGTTGATGGCGACGTTGGCGAACTGCGCCTCGAAGCCGTCCGGCAGCGCGCCATTGCCGTCGAAGCCGGGAATGCCTGAGACGAACAGGAGATCGCCGACGCGCGTGGCAAAGGACAGCGGCGGCGCCTTGACGTGCGGTGGGGGTGCGAAATGCTGGATCGACATGGGATCACCTCGGATGGAACGGTCGCGTCGCCCGCACGAGCGTAGCGACATGCGGGGGAGTTGCAATCGGCATTGGGGAAGGCGGGCAAAACAAAAAACGCGAAAACAACCCCATGCACAGTAGAAATCGTCAGCGTTTCAAATTCGGTATAGCCGAACAATTCACTTGCTCCGTCGGGCAAAACAGGGGCAGGATGGCATCATGGCGGTGGTGTCGGTGGGCGGCCCCACAAACTGCGCCGTCATGCCCCGCGACCCGGCTACGCCAAGGCTTCGCCGGGGCTTCAGTCTAGGGGCGCCGAAGCTTCAGCCTAGGCGGCAGGCGGGCATCCAGTACGCCGCGGCTTCTCCGCATCTGATTGCCGTCTCGGAGTACTGGATCGCCCGGTCGTGCCGGGCGATGACGGTTGAACGCGCTGCTGCATCTCGCGCCCCATATCGCTCCATCATGTTGCCGCCGCGATCCATCGGATACATTCGCTGCATCTGATTCGAATCCTCCATTGAAAATAGTCCCCGGAGACGCCCCATGAAGCTCGCTACCACCTTCCGCGCCGCGCTGGTCGCCATTGCCGCTCTGGCCGGCCTTTCGACCTCGGCGATGGCCGACGGCGGCACAGTGGTGCTGACGATCTACAAGGCGGGCTGGATCATCGGCGGTTCGGGGGGCTCGGGCGTGCTGAACTTCCGCGGCCGCTCCTATGGGCTCTCGACCGGCGGGCTCGACTACGGCCTCGTCTTCGGCGGCTCCAAGACCGTGCTGCGTGGCCGCGTCTCCAACATCAACCGCCCCTCCGACGTCGCCGGCGTCTATGGTGCGGCCGGTGCCGGCCTTGCCGTCGGCCGTGGCGCCCGCGCCATCGTGCTGACCAACCAGAAGGGCGCGGTGCTTGAGCTGTCGGGCTACCAGACCGGCTTGATGGCGAATGCGGATCTGAGCGGGCTCGCGATCACGATGCGGTAGGACGCGAGGCATCAACGCCGTCATTGCGAGCAAAGCGAAGCAATCCGGAATTCGTCCGCGGTAACCGTCTGGATTGCTTCGCTGCGCTCGCAATGACGGAATGAACTACTTTCCACTCACCGCCGCATGAATCCGCTCGCAATGCGCGACGAGATTCTTGTGCGCATCGACGAAGGCCTTCAGCGGCGTCGGGATCGGAAAATAATAGATGTTGGCGATGAAGCCGTAGATGCCGGCATCACAGCTGGTCGGCGCCGCGCCGTGGACGAAGCCCGCGGCGGGAACGATCTCCGCCAGCACTTCCAGATCGGCCAGCCCCCGCGCGTAAGCCGGCTCGGGCGTATAGCGGCCGATGCCCTGGAAATAATAGCGCTGCGCGTTGTAGGCCTTCGCCTTCTCCAGTCCCTCGGTAGTGAGTTGCGGATGCTGCGCGATGAAGGCGTCGCGGAATGCCGGATAGAAGCGGTCGTCCTTCCAGCGCGAATACGACATCACCCAGTAGAGATCGTCCAGCATGCGGGTGATGAAATGATTGGTTCGCCGCGCGTCCTGCGACAGCGCGGCATCGATGGTCAGGCGATATTTGGCGATCGCATGCGCAATGATGGTCTCGCTGTCGCCGATGGTCTCGCCGTCGTCGACGACGTAAGGCAGCTGCCCGCGCGGCGCAGCAGAGGCATCGAAGAGATGCTCGTGCACGAACGGCACGCCTGCGAGCTTCAGGAACGCGTAGACCTTGAGGCCGTAGCCGTTGTTGTCGGCGACGCCGAACAGTTCCGGATAGGAATAGAGCGTCAGCATGGTTGTTCCCTTCAGCGCGATGGCACCTTGGCGTGTTGCTCCGTTGTGGCCGCTTGCGCGGCCTTGCTGGCGCGGATCATCAGGAACGCGCCGGAAGAGCCAGGCAGCCGCCAGCGCCCGTCGATCTCGGTCGCCTCGGCGTTCACCGTGCCTTCGTAATGGACCGCGTCGTAGCCGTAGCCGGGCGGCTCGTAGCGTTTCACGAACGAGAGCGCATTGCCGGAGCGGTGGCCCACGATCGAGGCGTTGTGGGTTCGCAGCGGGCAACGCGGATTCGAGCAGGGCTCGGTCACGCTTCCGCTGAGCGCGCCGCCGGTTTCGACCAGAGTTGCGGTGAAGGTGACCATTCCGGTGCCCGGTTGAATGTAGCTGCCATCCCAGACGCCGGAGAGATCGTCGCTCATGGCAGTGCCTTCCTGGGATGATGCGGGCCGGTTGATATCAGGCTCTTCCACCTCGAGTCGTATCGCCGGAGCGACGGGCTGGCAACAGTCCTTGCGCATTGTGCGCAGCGTCATTCGATCGGAGGACGCCTGGCGTCACCCGTGCGACATATGGGATCGGAGTGATGTACCGGCTTCGGTGAGAGGCGCGGCCTCTATCTGCCGGTCGATGCGGCGGTGAACGCCGCCAGCTGCGCATCGAACGCCCGCCGGAACGCAGGCCGCGCTTCGCCGCGGGCGACATAGGCGGAGAGGTCGGGATACTCCTCCAGCAGGCGAGACGCGTTCAACCGGCGCAGCACCGTCACCATCATGAGATCGCCGGCGCTGAACGCGCCGTCGAGCCACTCGGTCCCGCCGAGGCGACGGGACAATTCGCCGAGCCTGATACGGACGCGATCCTTCAGGATCGGCAGGCGCTCCTCGTACCAGCTCTTGTCGCGCTCAAACAGCATCGTCATCCCGAACTCGACGATCGGCGGCTCCAGCGTGTTGAGCGCGGCCAACATCCATGCGATCGCGCGGCTCCTCGCATTCGCATCCTTTGGCAGCAATCCATCATGGCGTTCGGCGATATGGAGCACGATCGCGCCCGACTCGAACAAGGCGAGGTCGCCGTCCTCATAGGTCGGAATCTGCCCGAACGGATGCAGCGCAAGATGGGCGGGGTCCTTCATCGCCGCGAACGAGACGAGGCGGACGCCGTAGGGCTGGCCCACTTCCTCGAGCGCCCAGCGAACCCGCATGTCGCGCGCCTGCCCCTTGCCGCGGTCGGGTGAGTTTTCAAAGGCTGTGATGGTGGGCATCTGGCGGCTCCGGGAGTGATCGGGGTTGCAATCAAAGGACGAATGGCCGGCTCGGGTTCCGACAGGGACGCCGCAAAAAGTCCTGCGCCCGTGTCGGAACAGCGTTCCGCCGCTCGTCCTTGCAGCGATGGTCGCGCGTCCGGTCCAAGACGAAAAGGATACAATTTCATGACGTCAATCACGCCGTTCCTCTGGTTCGCCAACAACGTTCCGGAAGCCGTCGCCTTCTACAAGGCGGTATTCCCCAACGCAAAAGTCGAGACCGTCAGCGATTCCATGGCGGTGTTCGAACTCGAAGGCCAGCGCTTCCACGCACTCAACGGTGGGCCGCAATACCGCTTCACCGAGGCGGTCTCGTTCTTCATCAGCGTGGAGACGCAAGCCGAGGTCGACTACTTCTGGAGCCGCCTCACCGCCGACGGCGGCGAGGAATCCCGCTGCGGCTGGCTCAAGGACAAGTTTGGACTGTCCTGGCAGGTGATTCCGTCAGCGCTCGGCCGCTACCTCGGCGATCCCGACCGCACCAGAGCGAACCGCGTCATGCAGGCCATGCTGCAGATGCGGAAGATCGTGATTGCGGATCTGGACAGGGCGTATGCGGGGTGAGGGACAGACGGCGCCGTAGGGTGGGCAAAGGCGCGCTCTTCGCGCGCCGTGCCCACCGTTCTTCCGGATTTGTGGAGAGATGGTGCGCACGGCGCAAGAGCGCCTTTGCCCACCCTGCGAAGCAAGCGATCCGCATCGCCAATTCGCCTTGCGTTGCTATACTGCCGACCATCAGCAGGATGGTGACCCCATGGGAAACGAATTGGAAGGCAAGGTCGCTGCCGTGACCGGGGCCGCGTCGGGCATCGGGTTGGCGAGCACTGAAGCAATGCTGGCCGCGGGCGCGCGCGTGGTGATGGTCGACCGCGACGAGGCCGCGCTGACGGCGCTCGGCAACAAGCATGGCGACGCCGTGATCCCGCTGGTCGTCGATCTACTCGATCCAAGAGACTGCGCGACGCTGCTGCCGCGCGTCCTGGAGCAGGCGGGCCAGCTCGACATCCTGCATGCGAATGCGGGCACCTATGTCGGTGGTGATCTGGTCGATGCCGACAATACGGCCATCGACCGGATGCTGAACCTGAATGTCAACGTCGTGATGAAGAACGTGCACGACGTTCTGCCGCACATGATCGCGCGCCGGAGCGGCGACATCATCGTCACGAGTTCGCTGGCGGCGCATTTTCCGACGCCCTGGGAGCCGGTCTATGCGTCGTCCAAATGGGCGATCAACTGCTTCGTCCAGACGGTGCGGCGCCAGGTCTTCAAGCACGGCATTCGCGTGGGCTCGATCTCGCCCGGCCCGGTCGTCACCTCACTGCTCGCGGACTGGCCGCCCGAGAAGCTGAAGGAAGCCAGGGAAACGGGCAGCCTGCTGGAGGCCAGCGACGTGGCTGAAGTGGTGATGTTCATGTTGACCCGGCCGCGCGGCATGACCATTCGCGACGTGGTCATGCTGCCGACCAATTTCGATCTTTAGGGCGCATGCTCTTGTAGGGTGGGCAAAGGCGCGCTCTTCGCGCGCCGTGCCCACCGTTCTACCGGATTTGTGGAGAGTTGGTGGGCACGGCGCAAGGGCGCCGTTGCCCACCTACGCAGCGATCCACGCCGCTAACTCGCGCCACGGCTCCAGCGTCCAATGCCCGGATGCAGCACCGGACGGCGAGGGCAGCACGAATATCTCCGGCAAACCTGCATCGCGCGGCTGTCGCCCCAGCGCGATCCCGCTCGACGGCCTGCGATAAAACAAGCTCGCCGCCTTCTTGCTCGTGAACGCAATCGTCCGCGGCCGATACTTTTCGATCTTGGCCCTGAACCCCGGCACGTCGATCGTTTCAGTCGCGATCTGGTGATCCATCCCGGCGCCCGACTTGGAAAGATCGGTGAAGCCGATCCCGTGCTCGAGCAGCATGGTGAATTCGTTCGGCTGATACCGCCGCGGCGTGATCCCGGCCTCATGGATCGCGCGCCAGAAGCGGTTGCTGGGATGGGCGTAGTAGTGCCCGAGTTCAGCCGAGCGCGTAGAGGCGGCGGTGCCGACGAAGACGAGCCGGAGGTTGGGACGGAGTTGGTCGGGGAGGCGGTGGGGGAGAGCTTGTGGCAAATTACAGTCCGCCGCATGGCAGGATAAGAGAAGCCGAGCCGCCGCGAATACTGCCACGTCCGAAGCTCAACCAATAAAAGATCCGGTCTTCAATTGTTTAGGTGCAGCTTGCCGCGAAAGTTCCTCCTCGATTTCTTTTCGGTACCAATCGACGAACATCGATTGTGTTCTTCCTAAGGTTGCCCAAATCGCCTCATTGACTGCTGGCCATTTCCCAAGATGCTTTGCAAGTGCGAGCAGGAGGTTTCCGCGAGACATTGGGTATTGTCGGGTAAATAACTTCGGAACGAGCGAAGCAACAATCCGTTCATCCGAAGACCACTCTGTGTTTAGCAGAAGTCGCCTTATCTCTTGGATGGTCCAGTCGGCAAATTTGGCTTTATCGCCTTGGTACCGCAAGAGAGTAGACTTTCCCACGGCGGGGTTATCAAGGATCGATGCTATTAGGAGTGCAACGCGTTCTTCTTGACGGCGAGTGCGGGAAATTTGCTCCAGCAGAGCTTCGATATTCTGTCCGACATCGGCTCCATAACTACCTTCCGACAAGAGGGTCGTCGGCCTTGCATTCGGTTCTGGCTCAAATTCGAGCAAAAGTTTAGCGAGAATCTTTGAGAGGTCGATGGCCGCTTGATCTTGTTGAGTGAGAGCAGATAGGTCGAACGCGATCGTTCCATTTGAGGTTATGCTGGCGGATAGACTCGCTCGTGCTTCTAGTATGCGACGGGCCATTTTCTCATTTGGTGCGGCGGCAAGCAGGCACGCCCACATCGCGTTTCGAAGGACTGATCCTTCATAAAAGCTTCTCGCTGCGGACTGTCCCTGTTGCTCGGCGATCCGCCTCTGCATCCGAACTCTCGCGACCTTCTTCTCCTCTGCGTTGCCGATTAATTCCCTAATCTGGAGGATGAGAGCTGTACGAGATAAGTTCTCTTCGGCAAATTGCTCAAGGATTGGACGTAGCGAAACTAGTGGGCCGACGTTGATTTTTCCGGCACCGGTAAGAAAAGCATAAATTTGTTCGTCGCCCACTCTCAACGATGGGCCATCAACGCTCATAAGTGAGGTGCCCGAATAATCGAGAGGGCGAAACTTTACAATGCGTCCGGTAATTTCGTCGACTTCTTGGATGGTTAGTTTGGGAGAGTCGGCTTGGTCAGAGAATATCGGAAGAGCGAAGCCGATCGGCTCGTTTCCGAAAGTCTGACATCCCACCATTGTCGACCTAACTGGGAGTTTTGTGCTCAAATCTCCCCCCGTTTCTGATAAAATTCCTTTGCAGCTACTTCGAGTTGTGCTTGATAGTAGTCAGGATGGCGGCCCGGAACGAATGGGTAAGGTTGTACAATCGCTCCCGCTTCCTGAAGTTGCGCCAACCAAGGAGCTTCATCCTCGCACAACGTATGCGGCACAATGATCGCTAGAAGATTGCCCTTTAATGGGACTTGCTCCGCTAAAATAATCTCAATCGAGCAAATTCGGTCGTCAGGTTCGTTGCGGCCTGGAGATGATAGTAAACTTAGATATGAGCGAGCGTGAAATTCATACGCTTTTGCCAAAGTAGTCGGATTGGGCAATACATGAATGTCGCCTTGAAAATATGCGAGCCGCGAACCGAACGATTTCATTATGAGTTTGTTTGGACGCGATGTGTCAGTTCCTAAACTAAAGTCCTCGACGTTCATCTCGTCCGGCAGAATGTGCGTGTACAGTCTCTTGGAGAAAGCGCCCGTATCGAACGCGAAAATAGCTCTTGCTTTCTCTATGAGCTTCCCATCGAAGATGAAACAGCAGGGGCACACAGCTTCTACTTTTATCGCGCCGTCGCCGCTGATTCGATAAGCTGGGCGCCCATAGAAAAAGTAGGCGAGTGGCTATTCAAAAAAATCGCATTTCGTCAGATCAATTTGGCCTGATTTCGCAATGTCAGCTGCTACGATTGACTTCGCGATATGGGTGAGGGGCATCAAAGGCCAATTCGGGCTCGTTTGCTTATCTACCCACTCTCGGAAATCTGGCCGACCGCCGGATAATTTTGCCATTGTGTGTTGTCTGCTTGCATTGGAATATCCCGACGATGCCACCGGTCGATCACGCCTGCAACCGAAGAGTGCAAAAAAACCGGGCTTCGCCCGGTTTTGCTAATCACGCCATAATGGCAGGTGAGCTCACAGCACCCGATTGCTCTCCTTCACCTTCTCCGCATCGAGATACACGCTGCTGCCCATCTCCTTGAACTTCGCGCTCATCTTCGCCATGCCGTCCTCAGCAGTACCGTTCAGCGACATGCCGATGCTGTTCGGATCATTCAGCGTCGCCGCGTAGTCCCGCACGTCCTGCGTGATCTTCATCGAGCAGAACTTTGGACCGCACATCGAGCAGAAGTGCGCGACCTTGTGGGCTTCCTTCGGCAGGGTCTCGTCGTGGAAGTTCTTGGCGGTGTCGGGGTCGAGGCCGAGGTTGAACTGGTCGCTCCAGCGGAAGTCGAAACGGGCGCGGGAGAGGGCGTCGTCGCGCAGTTGCGCGGCCGGGTGGCCCTTGGCGAGATCGCTCGCATGCGCGGCGATCTTGTAGGTGATGACGCCGACCTTGACGTCGTTGCGGTCGGGCAGGCCGAGATGCTCCTTCGGCGTGACGTAGCAGAGCATGGCGCAGCCGAACCAGCCGATCATGGCGGCACCGATGCCTGACGTGATGTGGTCATAGCCCGGCGCGATGTCGGTGGTCAGGGGCCCGAGCGTGTAGAACGGCGCCTCGCCGCACTCCTTGAGCTGCTTGTCCATGTTGATCTTGATCTTGTGCATCGGCACGTGGCCGGGGCCTTCGATCATGACCTGGCAGCCCTTGTCCCACGCGATCTTGGTCAGCTCGCCGAGCGTCTCCAGTTCGGCGAACTGCGCGCGATCGTTGGCGTCCGCGATCGAGCCGGGACGCAGGCCGTCGCCGAGCGAGAACGAGACGTCATACTTGCGCATGAGGTCGCAGATCTCGTCGAAATGCGTGTAGAGGAAGCTCTCCTTATGATGCGCCAGGCACCACTTCGCCATGATCGAGCCGCCGCGCGAGACGATGCCGGTGACGCGGTTGGCGGTGAGGTGAATGTAGGACAGGCGAACGCCGGCGTGGATCGTGAAGTAGTCGACGCCCTGCTCGCACTGCTCGATCAGCGTGTCCTTGTAGAGCTCCCAGGTCAGCTTGACGGGATCGCCGTTGCACTTCTCCAGCGCCTGGTAAATCGGAACGGTGCCGATCGGCACCGGCGCGTTGCGCAAAATCCATTCGCGGGTGGTGTGGATGTTGCGGCCCGTCGAGAGGTCCATCACGGTGTCGGCGCCCCAGCGGATCGCCCACACCATCTTCTCGACCTCTTCCTCGACCGACGAGGTCACGGCCGAGTTGCCGATATTGGCGTTGATCTTGGTCAGGAAGTTGCGGCCGATGATCATCGGCTCGAGCTCGGAGTGGTTGATGTTGGAGGGGATGATGGCGCGGCCCCGCGCGATCTCTGAGCGCACGAACTCCGGCGTAATGAAGGCGGGCACGGAAGCACCGAAGCTTTCGCCGTCGGCGAGGGCTGCTTCCGCGCGATCGAGCTGCTGCTTGCGGCCGAGATTTTCGCGCGCGGCGACGTAGATCATCTCCTTGGTGATGATGCCGGCGCGGGCGAATTCGAGCTGCGTGATCTTGTGGCCGTCGAGGCCGCGCAGCGGCTTGTGATAGGCCGAGAAGGCGCGCGCGGCCTTGTCGGTGGAGACGCTGCCATTGTCCTCCGGCTTGATCTGGCGCCCGTCATATTCTTCGACGCCGCCGCGCTCCAGCACCCATTGCTTGCGGCCGCGGGCGAGGCCGGCGTTGACGTCGATCGTCACGGACGGATCGGTGTAGGGGCCCGAGGTGTCGTAGACCGGCAGGTTCGGCTCGCCGGCGCCTTCCGAGAGGATGATCTCGCGCAGCGGCACGCGGATGTCGGGCGCAGCGTCCGGAGACGCGAAGATCTTTCGCGACGATGGCAGCGGGCCGGTGGTGACGGCGGGGACGGTCTTTTCGGGGTTGGAGCGGATGTTCATGGGATCCTCCGGTTTAATTCGTGTGCATGCTGTTGTTCTCGTCATCCTGAGGTGCGCGCACTTGCGCGCCTCGAAGGATGAACGAGCCGGGCCGTCGCCCTTCGAGGGCCGCTGACGCGGCCACCTCAGGGTGACGGGATGAAGAGAGAACGAGGAGCATCATCATGCCGCCTCCTTGGATTGGTCGAGCCACTGCCGCACCCGCGCATCCGGGTCGGCGTTTTGGGTGACGTCGCTGACGACGGCGATGGAATCGGCGCCGGCGGCAAAGATCTCCGCGGCATGCTCGAACTTGATGCCGCCGATCGCGACCAGCGGGATGCTGCCGATCCGCTTCTTCCATTCCGTGATCTTCGGAATGCCCTGCGGTTCGAAGCGCATCGACTTCAGCGTGGTGAAGAAGATCGGACCCAGCGCGACGTAGTCGGGGTCCGCGGCGAGCGCGGTCTCAAGCTCCGCGTCGTCATGGGTGGAGATGCCGAGCGACAGGCCGGCCTCGCGGATGGCGTTGAGGTCCGCGTCGGCCAGATCCTCCTGGCCGAGATGCAGATATTTTGCGCCGGCGACGACAGCCGCGCGCCAGTAGTCGTTCACGACCAGCTTGGCCTGCGTGCCCTCGGTGATCGCCAGCGCGTCGGTGACGATCTGGAGCGCGTCGGCGTCGTTGAGGTCTTTCGCGCGCAGCTGGATGGTGCCGACGCCGAGCCTGGTCAGGCGTTCGACCCATTTGAGGCTGTCGACGACGGGATAGAAACGATCAGGATACGGCATGCCAGAACGGGGTCCCAACGACAGGGGTGGAGGGGGAGGCGAAGTCGCGGGCATTCATCAGCCCGGCTTCGTAGGCGGTGCGGCCGGCATCACAGCCGAGACGGAAGGCATTGGCCATCGCGACGGGATCGGCGGCTTTTGCGATGGCCGTGTTGAGCAGCACGGCGTCGTAGCCGAGCTCGAGCGCCTCGGCCGCATGCGACGGCGCGCCGATGCCGGCATCGACCACCAGCGTGATGTCGGGAAGCCGCTCGCGCAGCAGTTTCAGCGCGTCGCGGTTGGTGATGCCGCGGGCCGAGCCGATCGGCGCGGCCCAGGGCATGACGACCTTGCAGCCGGCATCGACCAGGCGGTTCGCGACCGAGAGGTCCTCGGTGCAATAGGGAAACACTTCGAAGCCGTCCTTGATCAGGATGGTGGCGGCTTCGACCAGGCCGACGACGTCGGGCTGCAGCGTATCGTTGTCGGCGATCACTTCCAGCTTGATCCAGGACGTGCCGAACAGCTCGCGCGCGAGTTTTGCGGTGGTCACGGCTTCGCGCACGCTGCGGCAGCCGGCGGTGTTCGGCAGCACGCTGACGTCGAGCTCACGGATCAGATTCCAGAACGCGTCCCCGGTCTTGCCGCCGGCGGCTTCGCGGCGCAGCGACACCGTGACGATGTTCGAGCCGGAGGCACGGATCGCCGCCTGCATGATCGCGGGCGAGGGATACAGCGCGCTGCCGATCAGCAGACGGGAGGGGAAGGATTTGCCGTAGAAGGTCACCATGTGGGAGGTGTCTCCTTAATTGACCCTGTCATCCCCGCGAAAGCGGGGATCCAGTACGCCGCGGCCGCGCGGCTGGAAGCGAGAAGCCACGGCGTACTGGATCGCCCGGTCAAGCCGGGCGATGACAGCGGAATGTGGGGCGCGCGCCGAGGCGATGAATGGAGTGTCATTCCCTCACCCTCCCTGCCGCGGCGTGATGATCTCGATCTCGTCGCCGGCTTTCAGTGCCGTCTCGGCCCAGCGGCTTTTCGGCACGACGTCGTAGTTCAGCGCGATGGCGAAATGGGTGCCCTCGTAGTCGAGCTCGCTGAGCAGCGCGTCCACGCTGGCCGAGTTCACCTCGCGTTGCTCCCCGTTTACGATCACAAGCATTGGACGATCACGCGCATTGCATCACCTCATTGTCGATCTGGCCGCGCTGGACGTATTGCAGCGTCAGCTCGGCGAGTGCCGGCGCGATCAGGAAGCCGTGGCGGTAGAGGCCGTTGACGGCGATCCTCTCGCCACGAATGCCGATGCGCGGCAGATTGTCGGGGAAAGCGGGGCGCAAGCCCGAGCCGAATTCGACGATCCGCGCCTCGCCGAAGGCCGGATGCACGGCATAGGCCGCACCCAGCAGCTCCAGCGCGGAGCGCACGCTGACGCCGGTGTCCTCGGCCTCGATCGAGGTCGCGCCCAGCATGAACAGATTGTCCTCGCGCGGGATCACGTAAAGCGGCCAGCGCGGATGGATCAGCCGCACCGGGCGTGCCAGCCGCACCTCGCCGGTCTCGATCAGGATCATCTCGCCCTTGACGCCGCGTAGCTCCGGCTGCTCGTCGCGCGCGCCAAGGCCGCGGCAGTCGATCACGATGCCATCGAGGTCTTTGACGGAGACGTCGCTATCAAACTTGATGGTGCCGCCGGCGGCACGGATGCGCTCGTGCAGCTTCGGCAGCACGCGGCGCGGCTCGACATGGCCCTCGGTCGGGAAGAACAGCGCGTCGCGGAAGCGGCCCGCCAGCGACGGTTCGAGCTCGGCGAGGCCGGCTGCATCGAGCCGGCGGTGACCTTCGGTCATCCGCGCAAAACGCTCGAAATCGTTGCGCTCGCGCGGGTGGGCGACGACGAGCGAGCCGTTGAAGGGGGTGTCCGGCAGCTCGCGCCGCCAGATGTCCAGGGAGCGCTGGCCGAGCCTGGAGATGATGGGTTCGGCGACCTCCGCCTCGCACCAGGGCGCGAGCATCCCGCCGGCCCAATGGCTGGTGGAATCGGTCATCGCGGCGTCACCGCGCTCGTGTAGCGTCACGGCATGGCCGGCCTGCGCGAACAACAGCGCCTGCCACGCACCTGCAATGCCTGCGCCGATGATGGATACCGGGGAATCCGGTCGCTTGGTGGTCTGCAACATCCCTGTCCCTTCGCCGGCATGACCCGGATCAGGTTCAAAGGGTCACCGCGGTCCTGGGCCGGCTTGCTGAAGTGCAGGCTTGCCCATTTAGCGGTATCTCAGCTCCTCCTCGGAGCACCCCTCGGAACAGCTCTAATGTATGCCAGCGGGACGGGGTGGTCAACGCGTTAGCAACAAGGCTGTCATTCCGGGGCGGTGCGAAGCATCGAACCCGGAATCTCGAGATTCCGGGTTCAGTCCTGCGGACTGCCCCGGAATGACTGAGGTTAGTGAGGAACCTGCGCCCGCGCATTGCTGACGCGCTGGGCCAGCTTCTTATGCGGTGCCGTCCCGAACATCGGTTGCGGATTGCCGTTCGGCTCGAGCCAAGTGTCGCCCATATTGGCGACCTGTACGGCCTCCTGACGCTGTCGCTTTGCAACGTAGTAATAGCCGCCCGCGAAATAACGCACGGCTCGGGCGTGGTCGCCGTTGGCGGCGCGATAGGCCCCGGCGAGGTATTTGACGGCGTAAGTGAGGTTGGTGTTGGGATCGCGCAGGCCGGCGGCGTCGCCGGTGTAGCCGACCCCGCGGGCGGTCGCGAGTTTGATCTGCATCAGGCCGATGGTGCCGCCGCGGCCGATCAGGCCGGGCTGATAGCGGCTCTCGCGCATGATGACGCGATGCACCAGCGCTTCCGGCACGCCGTTGGCGCGGGCATGGGCCGCGACCATCTCGGCATATTCGGCTTCGCCCGCGAATGCGGCCGGCGACAACATCAGTCCGGCCGCAGCGAGCAGTGCAATACACAAAATTTTCATTGAATTATTCCTCGGCAGAACGAACCTGCACCTTGCGCGTTAGGCCGCGGGAACACGGCGATGATGTGGCGAAACGCCGCCAGCGGCGATTTTCGCCGGGCCGTCGTTTTTACGACTCAAACCCAGGTTAGGATTGCAGCTGGCGATGTGCGTTACGCGACAGCAGGTCTGTCCATTGGCGCATTCGCCCAAAAATCGCTATTCAAAACCAGCATTCGGGAGGACGTCCATGACCCGAGCAAACATCGGCGACATCCCCAAGCAGAACCCCTGTGCGCAATGTGGGGCACCGATCCCGTCTCCGGACTGGATCGAGCCGGGCGAAGGCCGCGTTTCCTATCTCTGGAAATGCCACGCCTGCGGCTACCGCTTCGAGGCGGTGGCGATCTTCGAGGAGCACCCGATCGAGCATCCGCCGCTCGCCGCCTGAGGCGTGCCTACGCCGCCCGCCGCGGCTGCTGCCACACCGGCAATTGTATCCGTACGATCAGCCCGTGCGGCGCGCGGTCGTGCAACGACAATTCGCCGCCGTGAGCGATCGCGATCGCGCGCGCGATCGACAGGCCGAGCCCGAAGCCGGTGTGCTCGTCCATGGTGCGCGCGTCGTCGCCGCGCGCGAACGGCTCCAGCATCTCCTGCTTGCGCGCATCCGAGATGCCGGGGCCGTCGTCCTCGACGTCGATGACGAGCCTGGTGCCTGATACGTCGAGGCGGATCGTCACTTCGGCGCCGAAGCGCACCGCGTTCTCGACGAGGTTGGTGACGCCGCGGTGCAGATCGTCGGGCCGCGCGGCGGCCGTCGCCGAAGCGGGGCCGTCATAGTGCACGGCATGACCCATGTCGCCGAACTGGTCGGCAATGACCTGGAGCGTGCTCGCGATGTCGACCAGCGTCACCGCCTCGATCTTGCGGTCGTTGCGCAGCAGCGACAACACGGACTCCAGCATCGAGCGCATCTGGTCGAGATCGATCAGCATCCGCCTTCGGTTGCCCTCGTCCTCGATGAATTCGGCGCGCAGGCGCAGCCGGGTGATCGGCGTTCGCAGGTCGTGGCTGATCGCCGCCAGCATCCGGGTGCGATCCGACATCAGCCGCGCGATCCGCTCATGCATGCGGTTGAGCGCGCGCGCGACCGAGCGGATCTCCTCCGGGCCGCGCTCGGGCAGCGGATCGGCCGTCCCGTCCAGGCTGAAATTCTCGGCGGCCCTGGCAAACGAGGACAGCGGCGCGGCCAGCGCGTAGGCCGCCCACAGGCCGAGCATCGTGACGCTGATCAGCGCGAACAGCAGCGTCATCATCCAGGGGCCGCCCCAGAACCGCGGCGGATGCGGGCTCTGCTCGACGCGGCCTGCGATCACGCTGCCGTCGGGAAGCTCGACCGCGACGCGGTGCACGCCGAAATTCGGGGCCAGCGCGATCACCTTGTACTGATGGCCGAGATGCCGGCGCACGTTGCGCAGATGCGGGCCACCGCTGTCCTCGGCGACGGAGAAGGTTCCCGGCGCGAGGAGCTCGATGCCGGCATTCGGAAACGCACGCACGATATTGGCGAGGATGCGCGGCCGCTCGCGCGCATCCGCGCCGTTGAGCAGCAGGGCCGCGTCCGCGAGCTGATGGGCGGCGTCGGGCGGTGGCTCGGCCCGGTCCGGCCGGCTGATCAGGAAGCTGGCGGTGAGGATCAGATGCAGCGCGACGATCGACGCCACCACCAGCGCGGCGATCTGTCCGCCGATGCTTTTGAGGTGGAAGAAGCGGAACGGCGTCATGACGACCGCTCCACTAACTGCTCAGGGTCGCCGCGACCGCTTCATTGCCAGCTGCTTCAGTCCCGGCCGCTTCGGTTCTAGGCGTGAACAGATAGCCGCCGGAGCGCACCGTCTTGATGATGGAGGGATCGGCCGGATTGGGCTCGATCTTGCGGCGGATGCGGCTGACCAGTACGTCGATCGAGCGCTCGAACGAGCCGGTGTTGCGCCCTTGCGTGAGGTCGAGCAGGCTGTCGCGCGACAGCACGCGGCCGGGCCGTTCGCAGAACGTCCGCAGCAGATCGAACTCGGCGCTGGTCACCGCGACGCGCGCGCCTTCCGGATTGCGCAATTCGCGCAGGCGCAGATCGATGCGCCAGCCTTCGAAGACGAGCGTGGAGGCGCCCTCGATCGAGCTTGCCGCCTGGGCCGCGACCTGGCGGCGCAGCACCGCGTTGATGCGTGCGAGCAGCTCGCGCGGGTTGAACGGCTTTGGCAGATAGTCGTCCGCGCCCATCTCGAGGCCGACGATGCGATCGACGTCCTCGCCGCGCGCGGTCAGCATGATGATCGGCGTCTGCGCCTCCGAGCGTACCTTGCGGCACAGGCTCAGGCCGTCCTCGCCGGGCAGCATGACGTCGAGGATGATGAGGTCGACCCTGTGATCGGCCAAGGCACGCGACATCTCCCGGCCATCGCTCACGGTGGTGACGTTGCAGGCGTTGTTGCGCAGGTACTTTGCAATCAACGTCCGGGTTTCGCGGTCGTCCTCGACGACCAGGATGTTGGGATTGGCCATGCGCTTTGTTTGTCCAAGATTCGGGCCAAATGGCGAAGATTTTTGTTTCGGATTGTTTCTGCCTGTCCGGGCGCAACAGCAGGCAATACCCGGGCAGGGAAGCGGCAAGGTCTCGTTAAGGCCGCTAACCATACCGTGGCGGTGTCGCTTACGAAACCCCGCAAAAGCCACGGAGCCATTATGACCTCGATCTCGGCGGCCTCCGCCGGTAACTACCAGTCGCCCCTGCAGCGGCTTCAGCAGCAATTGCAATCGGACGTTTCCGACGGCACGATCTCGTCGTCGGACCAGTCGGCGCTCTCGACCGCGCTGACCGACATCGACACCGCCTTGCAGTCGAGCCGATCCAGCGATCAGTCGAGTGGCACGCGTCCCTCCAAGGACGAGGTGAAGTCGAAGATCGACGATCTCATCGCCAACGAAGTGTCGAACGGGACGCTGACCTCGGACCAGGCGGACGAACTGAAGAACGTGTTTCAATCCGCGTTCGCCAAGGGGCCCGGCGGCGCCGGTGGTCCGGGCGGTCCCGGTGGTGCGGGCGGACCGCCGCCCGGTCCGCCGCCGGATGACAGCTCGTCGGATTCGTCCTCGACGGACTCGACCAGCAGCACGTCGACCAACTCGACCACGGCGGACATTCTCCAGCAATTCCTCCAGGCGCTCCAGCAGTCGCAATCATCGAGCGCGTCCTACGGCGCCAACGGCAGCTCATTCGGCGGTTCGGATTTCTCCGCACTTCTGATCGACTTCAAGAGCTGACCTGAGCGACGCAGGTCGGCGTGTTCCTCGCCGCGATCGTGCTTCACCCAGGGCGCATGATCGTCGGCGGGGAACGGTGCATCAGGAACGTTCCTCGTCGAACGTTCCTGAGTGACGCAGGAACTTTCATCGCAGCGCAGCGCCATCATCGCGTGACGAAATTGCCGCAGAAAAGGAACTGCGGATGATCGCCGCTGTTCTCTCCGCATAAGCTTTCTGCTGAAGGAGAGGACAACAATGTTGATGAAATCGATCGCCGCCGGCCTTGCCGGCACCGCACTGCTTGCGACCGTTGCGTTCGCGCAAAACCCGACCGCCACCACCGACAAGGCGGCGCCCGCGGCCACAACCACTACCACGACGACGACCGCGTCGGGCGAGTGGCGTGCCTCGAAGATGTCGGGCCTGAAGATCTACAACGACGCCAACGAGAACATTGGCTCGATCAGCGACCTGCTGATGGACAAGAGCGGCAACATCAAGATTGCCGTGATCGGCGTCGGCGGCTTCCTCGGCATGGGCGAGCATCTGGTTGCCGTCCCCTACGAGAAGCTGAAGTTCGTCAACGAGGCCGTCGCCTACACCGGCACCGGCGCGAAGCCTGCGGCGACCACGACCACTGGCGCCGCAACCGGCACCGAGAAGACCACGACGACCACGACCACGACGGCTACGACCGCTTCGTCCACGTCGAAATGGTATCCGGACCATGCCGTGTTCAATGCCAGCAAGGACGAGCTGAAGAACATGCCCGAGTTCAAGTACTCGGAGTAATGCTGCTCACGTGATGGCCGAAACGAAGCGCGCCCGGTTTCGCCGGGCGCGCTGTCGTGTCTTTCTTCTTTCACCTCGCCCCGCTTGCGGGGAGAGGGAGAAGATTCTCAGTGCGTCACCAGCGGGCAGCCGCCCTTGTCGAGCGGACGGAAGGCTTCGTCGCCGGGGACGGTGGCGATCAGCTTGTAGAGGTCCCACTCGCCCTTGGACTCCTCCGGCTTCTTCACCTCGAACAGATACATGTCGTGCACCATGCGGCCGTCGATGCGGATCTTGCCGTTCCTGGCGAAGAAGTCGTTGACCGGCGTTTTGCGCATCTGTTCCATGACCTTCGGCGCATCGTCGGTCTTGGTGGCCTCGATCGCCTTCAGATAATGCATGGTCGCCGAGTAGAGGCCGGCCTGGATCATGGTCGGCATATGACCGACCTTCTCGTTGAACCGCTTCGAGAAGGCGCGCGTCTCCTCGTTCATGTCCCAGTAGAATGCGTCGGTGACGATCAGGCCTTGCGTCGCCTTGATGCCGAGCGAATGGGTGTCGGTGATCTCCTGGAGCAGCGCGATCATCTTCTGGCCGCCCTGAACGAGTCCGAACTCGGCCGCCTGCTTCAGCGCGTTGGTGGTGTCGCCGCCCGCGTTCGCCAGCGCGACCACCTTGGCCTTGGAGGCCTGGGCCTGCAGCAGGAAGGACGAGAAGTCCGAGGAGTTGAGCGGATGGCGGACCTCGCCGAGCACCTTGCCGCCGCTCTCCTTGACCACGTTGGCGGCGTCGCGCTGCAGCGCCATGCCGAAGGCGTAGTCGGCGGTGACGAAGAACCACGTGTCCTCGCCGCGCTTCACCATCGCCTTGCCGGCGACGTTCGACAGCGCATAGGTATCGTAGGTCCAGTGCACCGTGTTGGGCGAGCAGGCGACGCCGGTGATGTCGGACGAGCCGCCGCCGGAATTGATATTGATCTTGTTCTTCTCGCGCGTCAGCGCCGAGATCGGCAGCGCCACCGAGGATGTCGGCACGTCGAAGATAGCGTCGACCTTGTCGTTGTCGTACCAGTTGCGGGCGATGTTGACGCCGACATCGGGTTTGTTCTGGTGATCGGCGGCGACCACCTGTACCGGCTTGCCGGCGACCTTGGCGCCGTAATCGGCGACCGCCATCTCGACGGCGGCGAGCGAGCCCTTGCCGGTCGCGTCCGCATAGAGGCTCGACATGTCCGTGAGCACGCCGATCTTGACGACGTCGTCGGAGATCTGCGCGTGGGCCGTGCCTGATGTGGCGGCGAGAGCAAGACCGGCCGCGACCGCGGCGATGAGTTTTTGCACGTGTTTCTCCCTCAGCGTTGTTGTTTGGGTTTTGTTGCGGGGACCGTTGTAGCGACAATCGGTCGCGGCGGCAAAGCCGGAGATGCGCGAGGAGGGTTGAGAATAAGTAGGGGGCTGCGGTGTTGCCTTCGCCTCTCCCCGCTTGCGGGGAGAGCATAGGCCGCCTTTAGGCGGCCGTTCTCAGGAACGCCGAAGCGAAGCTTCGGCAATGGCACATCGAAGATGCGATGCGGGTGAGGGGGACTCTCCGCGAGTCTAACTGCCGTCGTCCTTGCGGAGACTCCCCCTCACCCCGACTCTCTCCCCGCAAGCGGGGAGAGGGAGAAGTTCCAACGCCTTTCAGGCGCTGCTGCCCTTGAGGCGTTCGTTGCGTCGGCGCAGGCCTTCCAGGGTGGCGAGGAGGATGACCGATACCGTCGTCAGGATCACCGCCGCTGCCGTGATGGTCGGACTGATGTTCTCGCGGATGCCGCTGAACATCTCGCGCGGCAGTGTGCGCTGCTCCGGACCCGCCATGAACAGCACGATCACCACCTCGTCGAAGCTGGTCGCGAAGGCGAACAGCGCACCCGACGCAAGGCCGGGCAGGATCAGCGGCAGGATCACGCGGCGGAACGCATAAAGCGGCGAGGCGCCGAGCGAGGCGGCGGCGCGTGCCAGATTGGTGTCGAAGCTTTGCAGCGTCGCGCCGACCGTGATCACCACAAAGGGCGTCGCCAGCGCGGTGTGGGCCAGGATCAAGCCGAGATAACTGCCGGTCAGTCCGATCGGCGCGAAGAAGAAATACAGGCCGACCGCGGTGATGACGCCGGGCACGACGACCGGCGACAGCACGAAAGCCAGCACGAGCGGTTTGAACCGGCTCTTCCACTGCGCCAGCCCGAGCGCGGCCAGCGTGCCAAGCACCATCGACAGCAGGGTCGAGGCGACGCCGATGATCATGCTGTTCTTCAGCGAATTCATCCAGCGCGGCGAATTGATGAAGTCGTCGTACCAGCGCAAGGAGAGGCCCGGCAGCGGATAGGTGAGGTAAGAGCCCGAGCTGAAGGACAGCGGCATGATCGCAAGGATCGGCGCGATCAGGAAGATGAACACCAGCGTGGAGATGACGATGGTCGCGATCCACGCGATGCGCTGGCTGGGCGTGCGGAGGGAAGAATGATCGCTCAATTCTTCATTCCTCCCGTGACCTGCTGTCCCTGCACCAGCTTGCCGTAGACGAGCGCGAGCAGAACAGTGGCCAGCAGCAGCACCGCACCCAACGCGGAAGCAAGGCCCCAATTGGCCGTCTCGGTCGTGTAGAGCGCGATGAAGTAGCTGATCATCTGATCGGCGGCGCCGCCGACGAGGGCCGGCGTGATGTAGTAGCCGAGCGCCAGGATGAAGACGAGCAGGCTTCCCGCGCCGATGCCGGGCAGGGTCTGAGGCAGGTAGATGCGCAGGAAGGCAGTGGTCGGTGGCGCGCCGAGCGAGGCGGCGGCACGCATGTAAGCAGGCGAGATCGCCTTCATGCTGCTGTACAGCGGCAGGATCATGAACGGCAGGAGAACGTGGGTCATGGCGACGCAGACACCGAAGCGGTTGTAGATCAGGCGCAACGGCTCGTCGATGATGCCAAGCCAGTGCAGGCTGTCGTTCACGACGCCCTTGCTCTGCAACAAGACGATCCAGGCGCAGGTGCGAACCAGAAGCGACGTCCAGAACGGCAGCAGGACGAAGATCATCAGCAGGTTCGACCGACCCGGCGGCAGCGCCGCTAGCAGGTACGCGACCGGGAAGCCGAGGATCAGGCAGAGTGCCGTGACGCCGAGGCTGATGAGGAAGGTGCGGGCGAAGACGTTGCGGTAGATCGCCTGGTCTGGTGCGGCCGCGACGATCGCACCATCGACGTTCCGCGTCAGATCGAGCGCCGCCAGCAGATAGAAGCCGGTCACCGGACCACTGGCATCCTTGATCGTCGTCCAGGTCGTGAGTTCGCGCCAGGCCGGATTGATCTTGCCCAGTGTCTCCCTGGCGGTGCCGGGCTCTGGCTGCGCCTTCAGATTGCGTGAAGTGCTGGTCAGGATCGTACGAAAACCGTTCAGGGCGTAGTTGAGCCGCTTGGCCGCGATGGCGATGGAGCCGGAGGCGCGCGCCGCCAGGATGTCGCTTGCCAGCGCTGCAAAGGCCTTTTCATCCGGCAGGTCCTTGCCGTCCCAGTCGGCGAGAGCCGCGACGGTTTGCGGCAGGACCTGACGCACCTCGCGGTCATCGACCGCGCGCCACAGCATGCCGGCGATCGGGCCTGCGAAGGTGAAGAGCAGGAAGACGAGAAGCGGCAGCACCAGCGCCAATGCCCTGACCTGGCGTGTCCGCTCCGCACGCCGCAATCGGCGCTTGAGCGGCACCTCGGTCGACGCATTGGCGCCGGTCAAGAGCGCATCCGTCATTGGTCGAGCCTTGGATCGAGCCTTGCGGGGCGCGCTATTTCGCGGCCCATTTGTTGAAGCGTTCGGTCAGGCGGTCGATGTTCTCGAGCCAGAAGCCGACGTTGATCTCGACCGCGTTCTTGATGTTGTCAGGCGCTGTCGGCAGGTCCTTCAGAACCGCGGGCGCGAGCAGGGCGGCTGCGTCCTTGTTCGAGGTGCCATAGGCGATATTCTGCGACAGCTTTGATTGGTTCTCCGCCTTGCCCGCGAAGTCCAGGAACTTGTAGGCCGCGTCCTTGTTCGGGCTGCCCTTCAGGATGACCCAGCTGTCGAGGGTGAAGAGCGCTCCGTCCCATACGATGCCAAAATTCTTCTTGTCGTTCTTGTTCGCGGTGTCGATGCGGCCATTGTAGACCGAGGTCATCGCCACCTCGCCGGAGGCGAGCAATTGCGGCGGCTGGGCGCCGGCCTTCCACCAGACGATGTCGCCCTTGATGGTGTCCAGCTTCTTGAACGCACGTTCGACGCCCTCGTCGGTCGCCAGCACCTTGTAGACGTCCTTCGGTGCGACGCCGTCGGCCATGAGGGCGATCTCCAGCGTGGTCTTCGGGCCCTGACGCAAGGCGCGCTTGCCCGGAATCTTCTTGGTATCGAAGAAGTCGGCCCAGCCGTTGGGGGCCTGCTTCAGCTTGTCCTTGTCGTAGCCGAGTACGAAATCGTACAGGATGGCACCGACGCCGCAGGGATTGACCGACGGCGGGATATAGGCGGCCTCGCCGCCGATTTTGGAATAATCCATCTTCTCGAACAGGCCTTCCTCGCAGCCGACCGCGAGTTCGTCGCTCTCGACCTGGACGAGGTCCCAGGTGGCGGCACCACCCTGCACCTTGGCGCGCAACACGCCGACGCCGCCGTCCCAGGACTCGTCGTTCATCGCAACGCCGGCTGCTTTCTTGAACGGCTCGAAATAGACCCTCTTCTGGGCATCCTGATAGGCGCCGCCCCACGACACGACGGTGAGGTCACGCGCCTGCGCGACCGTGGCCAGCGCGGCGCTGGCGCTGAACGCCACGGCGAACCCCAGAGCAATCTTGCCAGTCTTGCGCTTCAGCATGGTCCTTGTTCCTTCTTCATCTGCGTTGCGTTGAGGTTGATCGATGCCGGTCCGGATCAGACGGGATCGAGGGCCAGGCAGTCCTCGGGACGGAAGGTGATGAATACGCTTTCACCAGATCTCAGATTGCCATGTCTCAATCCGTCATGCGTCCCCGGCTGAAGCTTGACCATGAACTCCCCGTTGCCGGCGACATCGAGCACGGCCAGTGCGTGGTCGCCGAGATAGATGGTGTTCTGCACCTTGGCCGGCAGCCGGTTCGGTCCCTCGCTGGAGGTTCCATCCGGGATGATGGCGATCCGCTCCGGCCGCACCGACAGGGAGGTCGACGCGCCCGCGCCCGATACATTGACCGCCCGCGCGGTCACGGCGCCGCCGCCAGCCAGCGTGACGCGGCAATAGTCCTTCTCGACCGTCTCGACGGTGCCGGCCAGCACGTTGTTCTCACCGATGAAGTGAGCGACGAAGCTGTTCACCGGATGCTCATACAGCGCGTCGGGCCTGTCGATCTGCTGCACGATGCCGTCGTTGAACACGGCGATGCGATCCGACATGGTGAGCGCCTCGCTCTGATCGTGGGTGACGTAGACGACGGTGATGCCCATCGTCTCGTGCAGCTGCTTGATCTCCAGTTGCATCTGCTCCCGCAGGCGCTTGTCGAGGGCGCCCAGGGGCTCGTCCATCAGCACGAGCTGCGGATTGAAAACCAGCGCGCGGGCCAGCGCCACGCGCTGCTGCTGACCGCCGGACAGCTGCCCGGGCCGCCGGTGCGCCAGGGTTTCCATCTTGATCATGCGCAACGCCGCGTTGACGCGCTCCTGCGCCTCGGCCTTGGCCGTGTTGCGAACGGATAGCGGGAAGGCAATATTCTCCGCGATCGTCAGGTGCGGGAACAAGGCATAGTTCTGGAACACCATGCCGATGTCGCGCTTGTGCGGCGGCACGTTCTTGATCGGCCGTTCCGCGAGGTAGATTTCGCCATGGGTCGGAACCTCGAAGCCGGCCAGCATCATCAGCGTGGTCGTCTTGCCCGAGCCCGACGGGCCGAGCAGGGTGATGAACTCGCCCTTCCTGATTTCGAGATCGAGGTTCTTCACCACGAGGTGCTCGCCATCGTAGGTCTTCTGAATGCCGGAAAAGCGCACCAGCGCCGGCGCAGGCGTGACCATGCCGGCTTCCATGTTGTCCTCGCGTTGTCCCCTGCAGTGCCGTCGGCACCTCGTTCGAGGTTGCGGGAAGCAGCTTAGCACCCTCCGACGAGAATGCCAGCGGCGCTAGCGGCGCGCGCGGGTCCGGCGAATGAAGACGCGCTACATCCCCGACAGCTTCGTCACGTAGACGTTCAGCGAGCCGCCGGCTTCGGCGACGATGCGCAGCGTCTTGGAATCGAAGGCGATGTCGGCGAGGGTCAGGCTGTCGATCTTGGCGTCGACCTTGAGGCCGTCCTCGCTCTTCTGGTAGTCGGCGATCGCGGCCGCGATCTTCTCGCGCGCATTGGCGGCGATCGGCTTCAGATCGAGCGTCGCTTTCTGCACCAATGCCTGCTGCATCTGCGGCACCACCGCGCGTGCGGCCGCGCCGAGCAGGCCGAAGGCGGCCTCGGACTCCACCGCGAGCTGGATGTCGGCGAGCCGCAGCGTCTGCTGCGCCTGGTCGAGCATCGGCCGGCCCCAGATGTGCACGGTCGCTTCGGCGCCGAGACCGAGCCAGCTCTTCTTCTCCTTGGCACGCACCAGCAGCGAGATCAGGAGGCGATCGCCCGACGGCACCACGTTGACGCTTTTCACGGTGACGTCGACCGGGCCGGAGCCGTCCTCGGGATAGGTGTGGCCGACCATCTGCGCCGCGATCAGCTTGTTGATCTCGGTGAAGGGCACGTCGATCGGCACGCCGATGTTCACGCCGGTGCCGGTCGGCGGCACGATCGAGATCTTGTCGGGGAAGGGACAGTCCGGCTTGGTCGACGTCGAGGTCACGCGCGTCTCCAGCTCGAGGCCGAGCAGCAGCGTCACGTTCTGCGCGTCGACGCGCGGCTGCGCCGCGATGGCACGGGTCGGTTTCATCTCGAGCCAGAGCGGCGGCAGCGCGGCCGAGGAGCCCGAGCCCTGCAGCGGGATCGAGCGGCAGGCCTTGGTCCATTGCTGCTTCGCATTCTCGCGCAGCGACGGATCGTTGCGGATGCGCTCGGAGACGAGGTTGATCTGCTCGCCGACATTCTTGTCGATCAGCGGCTTCACCTGCGCCGGCACGTTGACCTTGGCGCCGGAGACGTTGAGGTTGGTGTCGCCGAGATTGACCTGGGCGCCGAGATTTGGCTCGAGATGCCAATTGGCCGCGAGCTTCGGGCGCGAGGTGACGACCACGTTGCCCTTGATCTCGGCGCTGGCGTTCAAATTCTTGATGTTGACCGCGCCGATCCGTTTCGCGGCGTCGCCGCCGAGCACGCTGCCGAGCGCGTCGCCGAGCGCGCCGGTGGCTTTCGACGACAGCGAGCCCGTCACGTTCAGCTTGCCGCTGAGCGGCGTCGAGATCGTCAGCACGTCCTTGTCGCCGGCAGCCGCCATCGGCCCGCGCACGGCGGACCAGCCGATGTCGGCATTCTCCAGGATCTGCGAGATTGGATTATCGGCCTTGCCGGCGAAATTGCGCGGCGCGGCTTTCTCGGCCTGTTCGCGGATCGCCGATATCGCGATCGCAACCGGCGCCACCACGATCGAGCTCTTCGCGACCGGCGGCAGCGGTGGCAATTGCGCGACCGGCGGCGCAGTCGTCGTCGCGCGCGGCGACAGCCAGTCCATCGCCTTCAGGCTGACGAAAAACGATGCCGCGAGCACCGCCACGGCGATCAGGACAGTCTTCAAGTTCAGCAGTCGCATCAATCCCCCAAACCGCCCAGGGCCGGAAGTCTACAGGGCAGGCGAGGGGGGCGCTAGAGCGCACCGGTGGGGTGGAATTGCGGCGAACAGATTAACGGTTGCGGCAGCATCGGTGCGGCGAATCCGTCATCGCGCACCTAGCTGCGCCGCGGGCGGCGAACCGCCCTCACATTGCCGCGATCGCCACCGCCGCAGAAGAAGCGGTCGCCGCCGTCGGACTCCAATCCTGAAACCATCGTCCCGGCGGGCAGGTCGAGCTGCTCCAGCACCTTGCCCGTATCAGGATCGATCCGGCGCAAATCGCTTTCCTCGCCCTCCCAGGTGCCATGCCAGAGCTCGCCGTCGACCCAGGTGACGCCGGTCACGAAGCGCTTGCTTTCGATGGTGCGGAGGATCTTCCCCGTTTCCGGATCGACCTGATGGATCTTGCGCTCGCGATACTGACCGACCCACAGCGAACCCTCCGCCCAGGCCAATCCGGAATCGCCGCCGCCGCCCGGCGCCGGAATCGTGCTGATCACCTTGCCGGTGGCGGCGTCGATCTTCTGGATGCGATCCTCGGCGATCTGGAACAGGTGGCGGCCGTCGAATGCCGTCCCTGCATGCGCGGCGACATCGATGGAGCGTGCGATCCTGCCGTTGGACGGATCGACCGCATTCAGCTTGTCGCCGGATGCGAACCAGACATGGGTGCCGTCATAGGTGACGCCATGCACGGCCTCGACACCCGCAAAAGGTCCGTACTCCCTGACGATCTCGGCGGCGGAACGCTTCATGTGCTTGATCCCTGTGATGTGATCCAATTTACGCCTTCAGGAGCGGTCCGGGGAGTAACAAGCCTGTCGGGAAACCCGGGACGGGCGGGGTCATCCAGCGCCGTGCCCGGCCGTGTCCGAACGATTGCACCTTGTTCGACCGCGCCAGCTCTTCGAGCGCCCGCTGCACCGTGCGGGCGCTCGTCCCCAGCGCCAGCGCGAGCGCCGAGCTCGACCAGGGCTCGCCGTCGGAGAGGACGGCGAGCACCGCGGCGTGCTTCTCCTCGACGGGACGTGCCAGCACGAGGACGTCGCGCGTCTTGCGCGGCGCCAGCACAAAGCCCTGCTTCGTCGCGCTGATGTCGGCCAGCGGCTTGAGCTGGGTGCGGAGCCGCCCGATCTCCACGCGCAACCGCGCGCGATGCGATTCGTCGGCGTGCTTCGCCCGGAACGCGCCTGATATCAGCGCCTCTCGCGAGACGTCCGCGGGCCATGCCTGCGCCAGGAGGCGGGCGAGCGCGAACAGCACCGGCCGCGTTCCGAGCGAGACGATGCGGCCTTGCCTGCGCAGGGCATGGTGAAAGGTGTCCACGACGAGCGCCGTCGAGGTCGCCAGCCTCTCGACCTCCCCGAGCAACAACGGGTGCTCGCTGCCGTGCGCGATCAGGCGCGCCGCCGGCGTGTCGAGGATCAGGTTCGCGCTGTCGACCTCGGCCACCAGCGCCGGGATCTTCGCCTGCCGCGCTGCGTGAGCCGCGCGGTTGAGCGCCGCGCGCGCATCTTTCGCTCTCAATCGTCTGATGGCGATGCCGGCGACCACGAGCTCGCGGACCACTTGCGATGCGGGCGCGAGCGGGGAGGGGCTGAGCTCGGCCAGCGTGCGCTCGGCTTCATCGAGTTGTCCGACGAGGAGGAGGCGGCGCGCCTCGATGTGGCCCGCATGGGCCGCATTGGCGAGATCGCCGTGCTGTTCGAGCGTCGCGCGGGCCGCCGCGAGCGTTCTCACCGGCCAGCTCAGGTCGCGCGAGACGAGCGCGATCTCGGCTTCGGCCACCACGCATCTCGCGCGCGCCACCGCCTCTCTTGGACCGAACGCGCGCGCGGCGCTCCGCAGCAGCGTCTTCGCTTTCGCGAGATCGCCGAGCTGCGCCATCGCGATGCCGCGCAGCGCCAGCGACGGTGCATCGTTGCGCAGCGCAACGCGGTTCAGCGCGCCGAGCGGATCGCCGGCCTCCAACGCGCGCGCGGCGGCCGTGATCAGCGACTCCATTCAAATCCCGCCACACTTGTTACTCCCACCGCGCAACCGCTTGGTGCCAGAAATCGTTGACGGCCGACAATGTGCGGTGAGGGTCGAGCGGTTCCGCGTCTGTCGTAGCGCGATGCGGAATGACCGCCCGGACAAGAGGAATGGAGAGCCATGATGACATCAGCAGACAACGCAGGAACTAACGGACAGGCCGCCATGCAAACACCCCCGGTGGTGTCGCCGCAGGACTGGGAGGCCGCCCGTCAGCAACTGCTCGTAAAGGAAAAGGCGCATACCCGTGCCCGCGACGCCCTCGCCGCCGAGCGCCGGCGCATGCCGTGGATGGAAGTCACCAAAACCTATGCGTTCGAGGGGCCCGGCGGCAAGATCAGTCTGGTCGATCTGTTCCAGGGCCGGCGGCAGCTGGTCGTCTACCGGGCCTTCTTCGAGCCGGGCGTGTTCGGCTGGCCCGATCATGCCTGCCGGGGCTGCTCCATGGTGGCCGACCAGGTCGCCCACGTCTCGCACCTCAACGCCCGCGACACCACGCTGGTGTTCGCCTCGCGCGCGCCGCAGGCCGACATCATCAGGCTGAAGCAGCGGATGGGCTGGACCATGCCCTGGGTCACCGTCACCGACAGTTTCGATGCCGATTTCGGCGTCGACGAATGGCACGGCACCAACGTGTTCTACCGTGACGGCAACCGCATCTTCCGCACCTACTTCATCAAGAGTCGGGGCGACGAGCAGATGGGCGGCACCTGGAACTATCTCGACATCACGCCGCTCGGCCGGCAGGAGGTCTGGGAGGACTCGCCAAAGGGCTATCCGCAGACGCCGACCTACAAATGGTGGAACTGGCACGACAGCTACACGGAAGGTGCTGCGCCCGACAGGAAATGGGTGGAGATCTCGGACGCCGGCGAGAAGGCTTTTCGCGAGGAGGCCGCGGAAGGCCGTGACTAGTCCCGCCAACGTGGCCACCGGCGCGAGCCGCGATGGCGTGGTGGCCGCACGCCACATCGCCAGATGGCTGGCCCTGGCGGCGACGCCGACCTTCGCGATAATGGCCATGCTGACGGCCGTGCTCGGCGGCCCGGCCGACATGCTGTGTGCCGCCGGGCAGGGCTCTCTGCTCGGCGGGATGGTGCCGATGTATCTGCTGATGAGCGCGATTCATTCAGCGGCGTGGCTGAGGCTGATCGCGGAGCGGCGGGGCGCCATCCGGCGAGAGACGGAAGGCGCCAGTCACTGACCGCTGTCGTTGAGGAACAACGCCATCAGGATCTCGTCGTAGTATCGGTCAGCGTGCTTCAGTGCTTTCACCTCGCGACCGTATTCGACAAAGCCGGCGGCGGTGTAGAGGCGGATGGCGGCGGCGTTCTCGCTGACGACGGCCAGCTGAAGCTGCTCGACTTGCCCTGTGGCATGTACAACGACCGCGTCGACAAGGCGCCGCGCCGCGCCAGATTTTCGCGCATGGGGCCGCACGTACATGCCCCAGAGAAGAGCCTTGTGCTCGGTCTTTGCGCCGTCCTGCCGATGGAATCCGGCAACGCCGACAAGCTCCTCCGCCATGAAGGCGCCGAAGACGTCCGACGCTGCAAGGCGCGCCTCGAACCAGGTGAGGGGCTTTTCCTGCTCGCGCGCGAACGTGCTGCCAAACGCTTCGGGATGCGCTGCGAGCGCTTCCAGCCTGATCGCGCGGTAGAGAGCGGCGTCGATGGGTTTCAGCAGTCTGATCGCGTGAATGGTAGCGAGAGAGGTCGTCATGTCTGGTCGATGTCCATCAGGGAGCGGCGCGCAACGCGGCTCAGGACAGGACCACGCTGGCCACAGCGGTGCAACTGTCGGTTACCACCTTGCAGCGACCGATCGCCGATCAGCCTGCTACTGCCCGCCCACCGCCTGCAGATACGCAATCACCTTGGCCGCGTCCTCCACGGAGACGCCGCCATACGGCTGCATCTTGTTGCCGGACACGACCTCATCCGGCTTGACCATGAAGCGGGTCAGCTTGTCCTGGTCCCAGACGAAGCCGGCGTCCTTCATCGACGGAGAGTAGTTGTAGTTCGGCAGCGAGCCGGCCTTGCGTCCCAGGATCTTGTTGAGATTCGGACCGAGGCGATTGTCGCCATCCTTCACCGAGTGACAGGTCCGACAGGAATTGTTGAAAGCCTGCCGGGCCGCCTCGTCGTTCGCCGGCTGCTGGGCGAGCGAGGAGGGCGCAGACAGGAGCAGCGTCAATGCGCCGGCAGTTGCGATCGGGCGCAGCCATGTGCCTGGCGACATTTGCAGGCGTGATCGCATCCGCGTCTCCGGACAGCGCTTCTCCAAGCGAGGCCGCCCGGAGAGCAGGATGCCAACGAAAACGGCCCCGATGGGTTCCGGGGCCGTTTGCGTCACAATGTCCTGTCGCGTCAGCGCGTCGCGGCGCCGAGGTCCGCGCGGCGTTCCGTCATCGGCAGCACGATCACCTTGGTGCCGACGTTGACGCGGGAGTAGAGGTCGGTCACGTCATCGTTGGTCAGGCGGATGCAGCCGGACGAGACGTGCTTGCCGATCGTGTCGGGGGCGTTGGTGCCGTGGATGCGGTAGATGGTGCCGCCGAGATACATGGCGCGCGCGCCGAGCGGATTACCGGGGCCGCCGGCCATGTGGCGCGGCAGATAGGGCTGGCGGGCGATCATTTCCGGCGGCGGGGTCCAATCCGGCCACTCCGCCTTCTTGCTCACCGACTGCACGCCGGACCAGGTGAAGCCGTCGCGGCCGACGCCGATGCCGTAGCGAACGGCCTGGCCGTTGCCGAGCACGTAGTAGAGATAGGTGTTGGGCGTATCGATGATGATGGTGCCCGGCGCCTCACGCGTCGCGTAGGTGACGGTCTGGCGGCGGAAGCGGGCCGGCATCTCGACCGCGTCCTGATCCTGGGACGGCGCGGCCTGGTAAGGCGTCGCCTGATAGGGCTGGTAAGGCTGCGGCGCGGCCATCGGCGGCAGCGGCTGGAAGAACGGGAAGAACTGCACGGGCGCAGCCTTGGCCGGACTGGCAAATGCGATTGCGGAGATCGCGACGGCACTGAGCGCAACGGCGCGCGAATACGTCTTGAACGTGTCCAGATTGATCATTGATCGCCCCTGTTTGATCGGTGTTTTTTGACCACCGCGGCACCGTTTGGTGCTCCGTTGCCCAAATGACTAACGACAAAACGTTTCGGGAGCTTTGCGCGGAAAACCGAAAACGGTTTCATGGCGGAAAGGATTTGTTTCATGACGGTTTCGTGGCGGCGCGGACCCGTTAACCAACAAAACAGCGGGCCGACACTTCTGTGACGTCACACGCCTGAAATATCCGTGGTTGATGGTCCTAAGCCGAGAATCATCGAACTCTCGGGATTTCCCCATGCGGGTATTAATCGCGACTGACGCCTGGCATCCGCAGGTTAACGGTGTGGTCCGGACGCTGACCTCGCTGGCGAACGCGGCCAAGGCGCTCGACGTCGAGATCGACTTCCTCACCCCGGACGGCTTTCGGTCTTGGCCGCTGCCGACGTATCCGGGCCTGCGCATCGCGCTGCCGAGCGGTAAGGAGATAGCGCGTCGGATCGAGAAGGCGGCGCCGGAAGCGCTGCACATCGCGACCGAGGGGCCGATCGGCTGGGCCGCGCGCGCCTATTGTCGCCGCAACCGCCTTGCCTTCACCACCTCCTACACGACGCGCTTTCCCGAATACGTCTCGGTACGGACCGGCATCCCTGATGCCGTCGGCTATGCGGTGCTGCGCCACTTCCATGATGCTGCCGCGATGACCATGGTGGCGACGCCTTCGCTGCGGCAGGAGCTCTCCGAGCGCGGGTTCAAGCGGCTCGGCTTCTGGACGCGCGGCGTCAACACCGAGCTGTTCCATCCAGACAGTCCGGCCAAGCTCGATTTGCCGGGCCCGATCTTCATGACCATGGGCCGCGTCGCGGTGGAGAAGAACCTCGAAGCGTTCCTCTCGCTCGATTTGCCTGGCACCAAGGTCGTCGTCGGCGACGGCCCGCAGAAGGCGGCGCTCGAAAGGAAATATCCGGATGCCGTCTTCCTCGGCGAGAAGAAGGGCGCGGATCTGACCGCGCATCTCGCCGCCGCCGATGTCTTCGTCTTCCCGAGCCTGACCGACACGTTCGGCGTGGTGCAGCTCGAGGCGCTCGCCTGCGGCACGCCGGTGGCGGCGTTTCCGGTGACGGGTCCGAAGGACGTCATCGCCGATCATCCGATCGGCGCGATCGATCATGATCTGCGTACCGCGTGCCTGCGCGCGCTCACCATGTCGCGCGAGACCTGCCGCAACTTCGCGCTGGAGCGCTCCTGGGAAAACAGCGCGCGTCAGTTCGTCGGAAATCTCACCTCACTTCAGCCCAGCCGCATCCTGCGCGCCTCGCCGGTCATGGCGCGGCGGCCGGTGCGCGGCTGATCTGCAACGTTTGACCCACAGCGAGAACCTCATCGATGGCTAAGATCATGAACCTTGACGGCACCCAGCAGCTCGACCTCACCCGCGGCACGGTTGAGCAGGCCTATGACCGCTGGGCGCCCGTCTACGATCTCGTGTTCGGCGGCGTGTTCGCCAAGGGCCGGCAGGCCGCGATCGCGGCCACCAACAAGATCGGGGGACGCGTGCTCGAGGTCGGCGTCGGCACCGGCATCTCGCTGCCGCTCTATGCGCCGCATCTGCGCATCTTCGGCACCGACATTTCGGAAGCGATGCTCGATAAGGCGCGCCAGCGCGTCACCGAAGGCAATCTGAAGAACGTCGAGGGCCTCGCGGTGATGGACGCCGAGAAGCTCGAATTCCCCGACAATTCCTTCGACGTGGTGATGGCGCAATATGTCGTCACCGCCGTGCCGAACCCGGAGAAGGCGCTGGACGAATTCGCCCGCGTGCTGCGCCCGGGCGGCGAACTGATCATCCTGACCCGCGTCAGCGCCGACACCGGCATGCGCCGCTTCATCGAGCAGAGGCTCCAGCCGGTGGTGCGCCCGCTCGGCTTCCGCACCGCCGAGTTCGCCTGGTCGCGGTATACGAAGTGGCTGGCCGGCGCTCGTGGCATCGAGCTCGCCGAGCGCCGCCTGATTCCGCCTCTCGGCCATTTCTCGCTCGTGCGCTTCCGCAAGGTCGACGTCGCCAAGGCAGCCTGAGCAAGGCTGAGCAAGAGCGGCGGCGCGATCCGCCGCTCACGCGATCACGTGCGTCATCGCGCCGCTGCACATCGTCACATGACAAAATGATGATGTCACATGGCGTACATCGAATCCCTGTAAATCCTGAACCCGAAAGCATTTTGGGGGAGAGAATGATCAAGAATTATCTCGAGCAGCTGCGGATCCAGCGCTGGGACGACCATCGCTACTATCACCACAGCCGCATCAATCAGAGCCTGCACTTCGTCAGCGCGCTGAGCTTCCTCTTCGCCTATGTCTGGCTGTTCGTCGATCCCATGATCTCGGCGCTGGTCGGCTGGCTGGTCTCGATGACCTCGCGCCAAGCCGGTCACTTCTTCTTCGAGCCGCACGATTACGACCACATCAACCAGGCGACGCACGAGTACAAGGAAGACATCAAGGTCGGCTACAACCTTCAGCGCAAGGTGGTGCTGATGGCGATCTGGGCGCTCTCGCCGCTGGTGCTGGTTGTCGATCCGACGCTGTTCGGCCTGTTCACGCCCTGGGCGAGCGCGACCGATTTCATGCGGCAGGTCGCCAAGATCTGGCTGGTGATCGGCGGCGGCGGTCTGTTGTTCCGCACCGTGCACCTGTTCTTCATCCGCGACGTCGAAACTGGCCTGGTCTGGATGACCAAGATCCTGACCGATCCCTTCCACGACCTGATGCTCTATCGTAGCGCGCCGCTCGCCCTGATGCGCGGCGAGCTGATGGACCCCGGCCTGCACCTCAACCCCGAGCACACGCTGGGCCTCATCTCCGAGCCCACGCTCGAAGAGCAGCACGCCTGAGCGCGCTGTTCTCACACAACACTCCGATGTCTGATGGTTACGTCATGCCCGGCCTCGTGCCGGGCATCCACGTCTTGGGGGCTGCGAAAGCTGTGGGCTTCGCCGCACACGCCGTCATTCCGGGGCGGCTCGAAGAGCCGAACCCGGAATCTCGAGGTTCCGGGTTCGATGCTTCGCATCGCCCCGGAATGACGGTGACAATGTGGATAGAGCTGGCCTCAGCGCCCAAAGCGCTTGGCCAGCATCTCTTTCAAAATCTGCCGCTTGATATTCTTGTTGGTGAGCACGCCGTCGTGCCACCAGAAGCCGTCGGCTTTCATCTTCTGAGCGGCGCGGACGAAGCGCTCGGCGACTTCGGTGAAATCGGCGTCGGTGTAGTTCAGGCTGAAGATCAGCCGGCCGGTGCCGACCCAGCTCAGCGCCAGGCCCTCGGCGCGCAGATAGTATTGCAGCATCCAGTTGTAACGGGACGGGGTGGTGTATTTCACCGTCCAGATCGACGAGAAGTTGGCGAACCGCACCGGCAGGTCGGCGTCGGTCATCATCCGGTTGAGCTTTTCCGCGCGGCCGTTCCAGGTCGTGTCCAGCCCGTCATAGATGGCACGGAAGTTCGGACTGGCGAGGCGGCTCAAGAACTCGTCCATCGCCGTCATGACGTAGGGGTGCGAGTTGAAGGTGCCGCGGGCGAAGCAGATATCGGCGGGACGATCGTCGCGGAAGCGGCGCATCAGCTCGCGTTTGCCGCAGACGACGCCGACCGGCAGGCCGCCGGCAAGGCTCTTGCCGTAGGTCACCATGTCGGCCTTGACGCCAAAGTACTCCTGGGCGCCGCCGGCGGCGAGACGGAAGCCGACGAAGACCTCGTCGAAGATCAGCGCGATGCCGCGCTCGGTGCAGACTTCGCGCAGCTTCTTGAGCCACTCGGTGTACGCCGCACGGTCGAAGTTGCCGCCGCGGGAGCTGTCGACCAGCGAGGAATCGCCGGGCGCGTTGCCGTTCGGATGCAGGCCCTGCAACGGATTGACCAGCACGCAGGCGATGTCCTTGCGCGTGCGCAGCACGTGCAACGTCTTCTCGGACATCTCGGCGAGGGTGTAGGTCTCGTGCGCGGGAATCGGATTGCCGACGCCGGGCTGCACGTCGCCCCACCAGCCGTGATAGGCGCCGGCGAAACGGACCAGATGCGTGCGCTTGGTATGGTAGCGCGCGAGCCGCACCGCCTGCATGACGGCTTCGGTGCCGGACATGTGGAACGAGACCTCGTCGAGGCCCGAGATCTGGCAGAGCCGCTGCACGTTCTCGAGGATGACGGGGTGGTAGGGGCCGAGCACGGGGCCGAGCGCATGCGCGCGCTTCTCCGAGCCCTCGATGCACTCCTTGTAGAAGTCGTTGCCGAAGATGTTGACGCCGTAGGACCCGGTGAGGTCGTAGGAGGTGTTGCCGTCGACATCCGTGACGGTGACGCCGCTGGACGATTCCATGAAGGTCGAGGTGCCCAGATGCTCGCGGACGAGGCGCGAGAACTGGAACGGCACGCGGTAGGTTTCGGTGAAGTGCAGGTCGGAGATCTTTTCCGCCGCTTCCTTCGTCATCGCGCGGCCCTTGGGGTAGCGCTCGGCGTAAAGGCTGGCGAGGCGGAAGAAGGCGTCCTTGCGCTGCTCCACCACGTTGTCAGGCGCGCCGTCGCAGCCGAAATACTGATCGCCCTCGAACTCGTAGAACGGGAGCAGCTTCGCCACCCGGCGCGACATCTTGGAGTGCCCGGCGAGCGACCGGTGCTTGGCGCGGGACAGTTCGACCCGCGCCTTGAGCTTCGGGAAGACGGCGGCAGCGGACGCTGCGGCGGCCACGGAAAATGAGAGAATCGGGAGTGTCGTTTCCATGACAACAAGCGCTAATACTGCGAGCTGACAGATTCATGACAGTCAAAGCCCTCATCGCCTCTTTCACCCAGCAGGAAGACCTCAACTTCCTGTTGACCAACCGCATCCCCCGGGCGGCCCTGACCCGCTTCATGGGCTGGTTTTCCAAGATCGAGAATCCGCTGGTGCGGGACTTCTCGGTCGCGCTGTGGAAGCTGTTCTCCGACCTCGATCTGTCGGAGGCGCGCAAGACCCACTTCAAGAGCCTGCACGACTGTTTCACCCGGGAGCTCAAGCCGGGGCTGCGGCCCTTCGATCCCGACCCCTCCATTGTCGCCAGCCCCTCGGACGGCATCGTCGGCGCCCATGGCCGGATCGCCGACACCGAGTTGTTCCAGGTCAAGGGCGCGCCCTATTCGCTGCTCGACCTGCTCGGCGACTCGGCTCTCGTGGATCAGCACCGCAACGGAAGCTTCGTCACGCTGCGGCTGACCTCGAGCATGTATCACCGCTTCCATGCTCCTTATGACGCACATATCGAGCGCGTCACGCTGATCCATGGCGACGTCTGGAACGTCAACCCGATCGCGCTGAAGCGGGTCGAGCGTCTGTTCTGCAAGAACGAGCGCGCGGTGATCCGCACACATTTGTCGACCGGCGAGGCCGTGACGCTGGTGCCGGTCGCCGCGATCCTGGTCGCGAGCATCCGCCTGCACTTCCTCGACATGGTGCTGAACGCGCAGACCCGCGGCCCGGTCAATTTCCCCTGCGACGTCAACGTGAGCAAGGGCGAGGAGCTCGGCTGGTTCGAGCACGGCTCCACCATCATCATCCTGGCGCCCGGTGATTTCAACTTTTGCGACGGGATCGGCGAGGGCACCCGCATTCGTGCAGGTCAAGCGCTGTTGAAGAAAAACTAGCCTTCAATCCGCCGCGTCGGCAGCCTATATCGTCCGCGGGGACGATTGGATCGACGCGGAATTTTGTGATGGTGCGGGCGCCGGTGATGGCGGCGGGGGGGATTGTGCTGCGGCGTGGCGCGCCGCCGCTGGTTGCGGTCGTGCGCCAGCGCAAGCGCAACGAATGGGTTTTGCCCAAGGGCAAGCTCGACGACGGCGAGACGCCGAAAGAAGCCGCGCACCGCGAGGTGCTGGAAGAGACCGGCCACGATGTGGCCATCCACGAATTCCTCGGCACGCTCGTCTACCAGTCGGGAGGGCGCTCCAAGGTCGTGCATTTCTGGCGCATGGAGGCCGAGGGCGGTCCCGTCCGCAAGCTGATGAACGACATCAAGGCGGTCGACTGGCTGACACTGGAGGATGCGCTCGCGCGCCTGTCGCGCGAATATGAGCGGGCGTTCCTGCTGCAGGTCGGTCCGATGGCGCTTGCCGCCGCCGGGCTCGCCTCTTCGCCGGCGCCCGAGCTGGTGCCGGCGACCGATGACATCGATACAGCCTTGCAGACGCTGACGCCCGCCGAAGTCGCCTCAGTCGACGAGCTGCCTCACGGGCTCCTGCAGAAAGTGAAGGCCTGGCTGCGCGGCGAAGCGTGAGTTGTCTTCACGCTGCTCTGCTCGCGAATTTGGAAACATCCGCGAGCTAGCAAGTTTGTGGGAGCCTTAGTTCCCTCCTAGTCGTCATTGCGAGCGCAGCGAAGCAATCCAGAGTCCCTCCGCGGAAAGAATCTGGATTGCTTCGCTGCGCTCGCAATGACGGAGGAGAGGGCTGAGCCACGCTGACGCCCCTTGTGGGAGAGGGCGGATCGTCGCGTAGCGGCGAGCCGGGTGAGGGGTGTCTCTCCGCGAGTCCAACTCTCAATCGAACGTGTGGAGAGATACCCCTTATCCGGCGCTTCGTGCCACCTTCTCCCACAGGGGGAGAAGGAAGAAGAGTCACCTCCGCTCTTTCTTCTCCCTCGGAGCGGGCGCCGGTCTGCGCGGTGTTGCGGGACGTTGCGCGGCGGGGAGGCGCTGCTGGAATCCGCCCTGGCGCTGGATGCCGCCCGGCTGCTGAGCCGCGGGCGGCTGGCCCGGCTGCAATCCGGTGCGCGGCGTTTGCGGTTGCGGCGCCGTGCCCGGCTGTGACGGCACGATTCCGCCGGGCTGCGCCGAGGTCTGTCCGTTTCGCTGTGGCTGCGTCTGCTGCGTGCCTTGTCCATTACGCGGCGCACCTGCCGGCTGTCCCGCACCTTGCTGCTGACCTGGTTGCTGCTGGCCCTGTCGTTGCTGGCCTCGCTGCTGCTGCTGCTGACCCTGGCCCGCGCGCGGCGTACCCGGCTGCACGGCGCCGCCTTGTCCTTGGCGCTGCTGCGGCTGGGCGCCCTGCTGTGTTCCTTGGCGACCCGGCGTACCCGGCTGCTGCTGGCCCGGACGGTTGTTCTGGCCGGGCTGGCCGTTCGGGCGCTGCGGCTGCTGGCGGGGCGCTGTCGTCGGCCGCAATTGCTGCTGCTGCGGTGGCTGGGTCGGCCGTGGAATGCGGCTGATCGCGGTCGGATTGGCGCGGCGGAAGTCGCGCTGCTCGGTGACGATCTGCCGGCCCGTGGTCTGCGCCAGATGCACCTGGCTGACGAAGCCGCGGTCGCGCGCGATCTGCTGCGGAGCGATCGTGATCGGCACGGCGGCAAAGCGCATGCCGCCTGTGCCGCCGGCGCCCGGGCGGATCGCAAAACCGCTTGCGGCCTGCGTCAGCGCGCCGAGTCGCGTGCCGCTGCTGCGGTCGTTGACCTCGATGTGGCCGACCCGGCCGTCGGCGTCGGGATAGAGCTTGATGTTAACGTTGTTCGCAGCACTGGCCGCCGCGCCTTCAGGAACGTCGACGACGCCGGTGGTGCCGCGAATGCCGAGCGTTGCGGTCGGCGTCGCGATCTTCATGTCGCCGGTCTTCGCCACTGCTGCCGCAACGAAGGCAACGGTGCCCTTGCCGATGTCGAAGATCGCCGAATTTTGCTTGCCGCCGTCCTCATAGACGTAATTGTCGATGGTGATCTTCGCGCTGGCGGAGAGATTGAACGTGGTGGCGTCGTTGAAGGTGATGCCGAGCGAGGAGTTCGACGAGGTCTGCACGACGTCGTTGAGATAGATGTCGTCGCGCACGCGCAGCGGATACGAGTTCTTGTCGCGGACCACGGTTGCGATCCCCGTGACGGTCGCGACGTTGCCGATCGGCTCGACGGCGGCGGGTTGCACGTCCGTGGCGGGCGCAGGTGAAGCCGACGGCGTCGGGGAGGGGCCGGGCGTTGGCTGCGCCTGAGGCTGGGCCTGCGCAAGCTCGATTGCATCGGATGCGAGCGCCACGCTCGCGCCGGCCAGCGGCAACGCCAGCAACGGAAGCGCGAAGACGAAGCGGCGCCAAGCCACCATTGATGTCACGAGGAAGTCCCGGTGAGAGCGCGAGGCGAGATCGGCCGATATCAGCCGGGGTTAGCTGAATGGCGGATGAACATCTGTCGCATGGGGGCGGTGAACGTTCAAACGGGGAAATGCGGAGCGAGAACCGAACAAAGCACACCGATATCTCTACATCGTCATGGCCGGGCTTGTCCCGGCCATCCACGCCTTGACGTGCGGCACAAAGAACGTGGATGCCCGGGCCTTCGCCTCGCCGAAGCGGCTTCGGCCGCGCAGGCGGGACAAGCCCGGGCTTGACGAAGAGTGTGTAAGTTGGAGACGGCAGCTTCGCTGTCAGCTCACGCGCTTCCAGGTCTGGCCGCCGCAGAACATGCCGCCGAAGGCGCAGCCCTGCACGCGCATCGCATTCGGGCCCTTCATCGCGATCGTGGAGTCGTAGTTGCGGCCGGAGTCGGGATCGTGGATGCGGCCGCTCCACTTCGCGCCGTCGGGCTTCATGTTGATCAGGATGCGCTCGTTGGACTTCACGGCGTAACCGCAGAGATTGGCGCCGCACTGTTCGACGCGGACATTGCCCTTGTTCTCTTCGGTCGCCCAGACGCCGATCGGCGTGTTGGCAGCTTGCACGGGCGCGACAGCAACCGGCGCCGGAGCAATCGCGACCGGTGCAGGCGCGGCAACGGGAGCTGCGACCGGCGCGGCCGGCGCGGTGTTGTCGTAGCTGGCGGCCGGAGCGGCCGCAACCGTCGCCGGAGCCGCGGGCGCGGCGACAGCAGGCGCGGTCGGCACGGTCGCCTGCACCGGCGCCTGTTGCACGGGCTGCTGCTGCACCGGAGCCGGCGCGGGTTGCGCGGTCGTCGTGGACGGAGCTGGCGTGGTGTCGTCGTCGTCCTTGGAGCCGCCGAGGCCCTTGAGGTTGATGTTGTTCAGCTTGATCGGCTTGTCCGACAGGCCCGGTGCGATGATCGTCACGCAATTGAGCGAGGTGCAGTTGCGCGGCGTCTCGATGCGGATGTGCTCGCCTTCGATCTGGAACGCAATCGAGTTGCCGGCATGCGCGGCGGCGGTCGAAGCGAGGAAGAGCGCGGTGGCGGCGATGGTGAGCTTGTTCATGACAACCTCCGAAAATTGTGCCGGTCTGAACTGCTGTCGCTGGTGGATGAAGCTTGGTTCGACCCTACGCCGGGCCTGTCCCGACTTCTGTGATTGACGTCACAACGGTCCGCGTCGGCTGGGTGAGGCAGCGCACATTCAGCGGCGCGTCAGCCTGCGTAACCTCGTGGCGACACAGAGGGAGGCGCCGATGAAGCGCTTGCGTTTCTCTTACCCTCCCCCTCCAGGGGAGGGTGGCAGCTTGCCCCTGTCCAATTTGTAATCGTCCCGCACCGAACCCGCATCTCGCTTGCACGCGACCGATGGCTGACGACGCATGCAAGGAGAGCCAACATGAAACGTTTCGGCTTCATCGCCGCGCTGCTGATCGGCAGCGCGATCCCGGCCCACGCCGACACCGACATCTGGAACAACATGCTGAAGCAGCAGCGCGGCGACGATGCGCTGCATGTCGATAGCGCGTTCTGCGATGCGCAACTCGGCGCGCCGCAGAACGGCACGGTGACCTCAGCGCAATACAAGCGCTGCATGCGCACGCGGGGCTGGCGCTTCAGTCATACCGTTCGCGAAAAGGACGACGGCTATCCCGATCCTGATAATCCCGGTCTCGTCTGTCACGACTTCAAGATTGGAGGCGTCACGGGATCGTCCTGCTCGAATTTCTGAGCACGGCAACAGGCCCGGCGGCCGGATGATCCGGCACCGCCGGGCAAGCCCGTGATGCGGTCGGTGATGTCTCTAGATCATGCCGAGCACGATGGCGCCGACAAAGGCCATGGCGAGGCACGCGGTGATAACGCTCAGTCTCCCGGCGAACGTCATAAGGTCGCTCCCGCTGTTGTCCCCCGTGCGAGCGCATCATGGTTAACAGAGAGTCTCTCTCCGAAAAAGTCAGCCTTGCTTCCGCTGCTGTCGCGCGGCGTATGCGCGTGCGCGCCGGTATGGTTAAAGAACACTGAAATCAACATGTTGAAGAGTCTTTAAGTAAATTCACCGAACGTGCGTGCATGACGCGCGGAGTTCGTTTGTATCTCGTCGGCTCCATCGTCCTTGTTTCGCTTGCGGGTTGCGGACGCGGCTTTTTCCAGGCCGAACGTGAACCGTGGCGGGCCGAGGCCGAAGCCGCATGCCTGAAATCGGGCGCGGTGAAAGAGGGACCGGATCTCGTCCGCATCGACCCGATCTCGGGCCCCGGCATGTGCGGCGCCGAGTTCCCGTTGAAGGTCGCCGCCATCGGTGAAGCCTCGGGCAGCTATGGTTTTGCCGACGAGGAACTGCGCCCGCCGGGGAATGTCGGCAGCCAGCCGCGATGGCCGGTGACGCAGCCGCGATCGAACGTTCCGCAGAGCCAGAACTATCCGTCATCCTCCTATCCGCAGCGGTCGAACTATCCCGAGAGCGCGGTGCGCCAGCCCTCCGGCTATGGCAACGCGCCCGGCCCGATGTCGCTGAACGCGCCCGGCGTAGCACAGCAAGAGGACGAGATCGACCTGCCGCCCGAGGGCACCGATGCCGCGGGCGCCGCACGCTACATGAATGCGCCGAGCTATCCGGCGCGGCCGGCGCCGTACTCGCAGGCGCCCGCGCAGCAACCTTTGCCGCGTCTTGGTCCGGCGCAGGGCAATCCCGTCGTCGCTGTCGGCCCCGTCGCGATCAAGCCGACCGCGACGCTCGCCTGTCCGATCGTGTCCGAGCTGGACCGCTGGCTCGCCGACACCGTGCAGCCATCGGCGATGCGCTGGTTCGGCGCCCGCGTGGTCGAGATCAAGCAGATCTCGGCCTATTCCTGCCGCGGCATGAACGGCAACTCGCACGCCCATATTTCCGAGCACGCCTTCGGCAACGCGCTCGACATCGCCGCCTTCGTGCTCGCCGACGGCCGCCGCGTCACCGTGAAGGACGGCTGGCGCGGCATGCCGGAAGAGCAGGGGTTCCTGCGCGACGTGCAATCGGGCGCGTGCGCGCATTTCACCACGGTGCTCGCGCCGGGCTCGAACGTCTATCACTACGATCATATCCATGTGGACCTGATGCGCCGCGCCAGCCGCCGCCTGATCTGCCAGCCCGCCGCCGTCTCGGGCGACGAGGTTGCCGGCCGCGCCCAGCAGCGCAACCCTTACGCCGGTCGGCGCGATCCCTATGTCACGGGCTCGCTCGGAACGCGCAAGAGCACGGCGCGCAAGCAGGAAGAGGACGAGTACGCCGACGAGTAGACTTGTTCGCCAGTAGCTCGGATGGAGCGGAGCGCAATCCGGGAAGAGTGTCCCCGCATTCCGCTTCGCTCCATGCGGGCTACGACCCTGCCAAAAAGATGCCCGCCGATATCATCCGCTATCTCACCCATCCGCAGGTGCAAATCGATCCCACGGTGCCCGTGCCGCAATGGGGCCTCAGCCCTGTCGGTCGAACGCGCACCGAAGCGTTGGCGAATGCGGGCTGGCTCGCAAGCACCACGCAGATCGTCTCGAGCGCCGAACGCAAGGCGATCGAGACCGCGGAGATCATCGCAGGCCGCCTCGGACTCATGATCGAGATCCGCGAGGCCACGCATGAGAACGACCGTTCGGCGACCGGCTTCCTGAAACCGGCCGAGTTCGAGGAGGTCGCCGACCGGTTTTTCGCGCAGCCGCATCTCAGCGTTCGGGGCTGGGAGCGCGCCGTCGATGCGCAGGCGCGCATCGTGCGCGAGACCGAGGTGGTGCTCGCCCGCCATCGTCCGGGCGACGTTCTCTTCGTCGGCCACGGCGCCGTCGGCACGCTGCTGTTCTGCCACTATGCCAGTCACGCAATCGATCGCGTTCACGATCAGGCGGCCGGCGGCGGGAACTGCTTCGCATTCACCCGCGAGGGGCGCCGCGTCCTGCATGCGTGGCGCAGGATGGAAGAGATCGGGGCCTAGCTCCAGTGCCGGACAGTCACTTCGAGGCCGGCTTCGACGGTGCGGGGACCAGTCCCATGCACCGCTGCACCTCGCCCGGGACGTTGTAGGTCCGCATGATATGGCGGCTGTCGCGCAAGCCGGTCGCCTCACGTTGCACCACGAACATCCAGAGCGCCTGGCCGGCTTCCATCACCAGCTTGCGCCTCGCCGCTTGCATTGAGGCCGGCGCCTCCGCGTCCGCGTGAGCAGCGTCGAATTCGCGCAAACGCGCAAGGCTCTGTTCGAGTGCACTGCCCATCCGTCCAAGCGCTGAGGCCTGTTCCTGGACGATCTCGTAATGGAGGATATCGACGGGCGGGCGAAGATCACGGGACATGGCGCTTAATATAGTGCCGCGGCAGCGGCCTGCGCAACGCGTGGCCGGCCGCTGCTACGTCGCCCGGTACGCCGCCAGAAACATCCGCGTCGCGCTGTCGACGACCTCGATCATGCGCTCTTCCGACGGCGCGGGCGCGGCCTGGAAAACGAACGGCAGGAAGAGCGAGGCCTTGCACAGCTCCATGAACTGTGACGCCGCCAGATCGCAATCGTCGATCTTGAGATCGCCGGAAGCGACATGGATTTTGAGATATTCGGAGAGCCGGTTGATGGTCTTGTCCAGCACGCGCAGATAATAGCGGCGGCCGACGTCGGGCATGCGCTCGGCGATCGCCATCACCGTGCGAATCGCCGAACCGCCGCCGGGCCGGCACAGCAGATGGATATAGGCCTGGCCAAAATCGTTCAGCGTGGTCTCGGCGTCGCGTGCGGGATCGAAATTGAAAACGACCTGGCCGTGCTGGAGCGCCTCCTGCTCGAGGATGGCTTCGAACAGCGCGCATTTGTCGGCGAAGTAGACGTAGAGCGTGCCCTTGGAGACCTGCGCAGCGCGCGCGATCTCGCCCATGCTGGCACCGTCGAAACCGAGATCCATGAACACCTTGCGGGCTCCGTCCAGGATCTGGCGGCGCTTGGAGCTGTCCTCCTCCTGGACGATGTGGAGAGGTTCGCGGCCGGCTACAACCATTGGTTCAGCGTCTCGGAAGGTTTCTGGATCGGGCCCGACCCATGAAACCCAAATAAAGGATTCGGGCCAGTAGGGTCCTGCCCAAGGATATTATCTATGTTGACCGAACCGTTCGGTCAATGATATTTGGGATGGGCGAGAGGGAACCGGCCGCAGGACGGCCGTCCCTGGTCGCCGCTTTTTTTGTTGGGGAGGCCTCTATGGCCGTATCGAGAGACCAGGCTGCGCGCGTCCTTCGCCAGGAAGCGGTGGAGACGACGCCGGGGCAGGCCGGCAGCGAAGCTGCGACCGAGAAATCCGTCGCCCTCGCCGAGCAGTTGCGCTCTCATGTGGCCGAGGAAACCAAGCGCCGCACCGCTGAGGCGCCGGAGAAGCCCGTGACCGACAAGCCGGCCGCACCGGATGCGTCCGCCGCCGCCGGCGCGCCGAAGTCCGGCAAGCGCAAATTCGTGCTGATGGGTGTTGGCCTCGTGCTGGCGCTCGCGGCCGCGAGCTATGCCGGCTACTACACGCTGGTCGGCCGCTTCTACGTCTCCACCGACGACGCCTATGTCCGCGCCAACAACACCATGCTGGGCGCGCGCGTTGCCGGCCACGTCTCTTCGATCCTCGCCGGCGACAACACGATCGTGCGCGCCGGCGACGTCGTCTTCCGCATCGATGACGGCGACTACAAGATCGCGGTCGATGCCGCCGCGACCAGGATCGCGACCCAGCAGGCCACCATCGATCGCATCGGCCGCCAGATTGCAGCGCTCGAGAGCCAGGTTGCACAGGCCAAGGCACAGCTCGTCTCGGCCGAGGCGGGCCTCAAGCGCGCCGATCTCGATTATGAGCGCCAGCAGTCGCTGAGCAGCAAGGGCTTTGCCTCGCGCGCCACGTTCGAAAGCTCGGAAGCCGGACGCGACCAGGGCGCCGCCGCGGTCAAGGCCGCGCAGGCCGCCTACGACGTCGCGGTCAGCAATGTCGACGTCACCAAGGCGCAGCAGGCCGAAGCGCAGGCGCAGCTCGCCGAGCTCAAGACCTCGCTCGCCAAGGCCGAGCGCGATCTCGCCTTCACCGCGGTGCGCGCGCCGGTCGACGGCACGTTCTCGAACCGCCTGGTCAGCGCCGGCGACTTCGTCGCGGTCGGCCAGCGTCTCGGCAACATCGTGCCGCTCGACGATGTCTATATCGACGCCAATTTCAAGGAAACCCAGCTCAAGCGTATCCGTCCCGGCCAGCCGGTGACGATCAAGGTCGATGCCTACGGTATGCGCAAGTTCTCCGGAATCGTCGACAGCATCGCAGCCGGTGCGGGCTCGGTATTCACGCTGCTGCCGCCTGACAACGCCACCGGCAACTTCACCAAGATCGTGCAGCGCGTGCCGGTCCGCATCCGCGTGCCGAAATCGGTGGCGAAGCAGAACCTGCTCCGCGCCGGCATGTCGGTCTATGCGACCGTCGACACCAACAAGGGCGCGGCCGACGCCGACAGCGAGATCGATCTCGACGATCCCACCGCGATCCACCCGCAGTAGCCACAAATCGAGCGCTGCGAGGTCAGACCATGGCCAACGCCACCACCGCTTCACCCGCCATGATGGCGAACCCCGCCTCGGAGCGCATCGCGCCGAAGCGGCTGTTCGCCTTCATCATCATGGTGTTCGGGATGTTCATGTCGATCCTGGACATCCAGATCGTCTCGGCGTCCCTGAGCGAAATCCAGGCCGGCCTGTCGGCGAGCTCGAGCGAGGTCTCCTGGGTCCAGACCGCCTATCTGATCGCCGAAGTCATCGCGATCCCGTTGTCGGGATTCCTGTCGCGCGCGTTCGGCACGCGGCTGTTGTTCGCGATCTCGGCCGCCGGCTTCACCGCCTCGAGCCTGCTGTGCGGCTTCGCCACCACGATCGAGGAGATGATCCTCTGGCGCGCGCTCCAGGGCTTCCTCGGCGCCGGCATGATCCCGACCGTGTTCGCTTCGGCCTACACCGTGTTCCCACGCTCCAAATTCCACATCGTCGGTCCGATCATCGGGCTTGTCGCGACCCTGGCTCCCACGATCGGCCCGACGGTCGGCGGCTACATCACCGATCTGATGTCGTGGAACTGGCTGTTCTTCATCAACGTCGTGCCCGGCATCGGCATTACCCTGGGCGTGCTGGCGCTGGTCGATTTCGACGAGCCGCATTTCGAGCTGCTCGACCGCTTCGACTGGTGGGGACTGCTCTTCATGGCCGGCTTCCTCGGCACGCTGGAATACGTGCTGGAGGAAGGTCCGCAATATGAATGGATGCAGGACACGTCCGTCGCGATCTGCGCCTGGATCTGCGCGATCTCGGCGATCGCCTTCTTCTGGCGCGTGTTCACGGCGGCCGAGCCGATCGTCAATTTGCGCACCTTCTCCAACCGCAATTTCGCGATCGGCTGCGTCCTGCAGTTCTGCATCGGCATCGGCCTCTACGGTCTGACCTACATCTATCCGCGCTATCTCGCCGAGGTGCGCGGCTACAGCGCGCTGATGATCGGCGAGACCATGTTCGTCTCGGGCATCACCATGTTCCTGGTCGCGCCGCTGGTCGGCCGGCTCATGGTCAAGCTCGACATGCGCTACATGATCGCGTTCGGTCTCGTCGTGTTCGCGATCGGCTCCTACCAGATGACCTGGATCACGCGCGACTACGATTTCTACGAGCTGCTGGTGCCGCAGATCCTGCGGGGCATCGGCATGATGTTCGCGATGGTGCCGACCAACAACATCGCGCTCGGAACCCTGGCGCCCGACCGGGTGAAGAACGCCTCCGGCCTGTTCAACCTGATGCGTAATCTCGGCGGCGCGGTCGGCCTCGCCGTCATCAACACGGTGCTCAACAACCGCACCGATTTGCACATCACCCGCCTTCAGGAGCGGGTGACCTGGGGCAATGCGACGGCGACCGAAACCCTGACCATGTTCATGCAGAAATTCCAGGGGCTCGGCGATTCCACACTGATGGCGATGAAGCAGCTCAGCCAGATCGTGCACCGCCAGGCCGTGGTGATGAGCTTCGGCGACGCCTTCTTCGTGCTGACGCTGTTCTATCTCGGCCTCAGCCTGCTGGTCACGCTGCTGAGCAAACCGGCCTCGCTGGCCGGAGGCGGCGACGCCCATTAGGCAAGCGGCTTACGAGGTGTCATCGCCCGCGGTGGCGGGCGATCCAGTACTCCGCGGCGGAAGCTGTGTGAGCTAACTATCGCCGCGGAGTACTGGATGCCCCGGTCCCGGCTCCGCCAAGGCTACGCCGGGCCACAAGCTCGCTCGGCCGCCGAAGCTTCAGCGAAGGCGGCAAGCCGGGGCATGACAGCGGAGATCGAGGCGGCGGCGATGCCGGACCAAGGCGCCCCGCACCAAATTGCAACACTCGTCCGCGATCTCGCAGAACCCCCGTTGCAAAGCGGAAGCGGCACATCTATAAAGCGCACCTCATTCATTCGAGCCGGGGAGAGATTTGCATGACTATTTCGCTTTCGCAGATCGCACGCCCGTGCTCGATGATGTTCTGGCTCGGTGTGTGCTCGACCTCCTAGAGGTCATTTCAGCCAGCTTCGATTGGGCACCAGATCCCGATCGCCAAACTTCCCAAGTCAAAGCCAATTTCAGCTGACGCCGTCTCGGCCCTTGCGGCCGGCCTGCGTCCATCGATGGAGCCGGCGCGCCAAAGCGGCCGGATAACGTCATGACCGCTCTGTCAAAAAAGCCCGCGGCGATACGCGTGGTGCTGCCCTTCGTATTCCGGCACTGGCTGAAGCAGCCCGGACGCGGCCTGATCGTGGCGGGCGGCCTGCTGGGCGCGACCATCGCCGACCTGTTCATGCCGGTATTCTCAGGACACCTGGTCGATGCGCTGACGCGCGGCGCGTCCGATCCCGACGCGCGCCGCGCGGCGCTGGTTGCGTTCGGCGCCATCGTCGCGCTCGGTGCGGCGTCCGTGGTGCTGAGGTTGATCGGTCTCCAGGCGATCGTCCCGTTCACGCTCAAGATCATGTCGGATGTCGCCCAGGAGGCCTTCACGCGCGTCCAGCGCTTCTCGACCGACTGGCACGCCAATTCCTTTGCCGGCTCCACGGTGCGCAAGATCACCCGCGGCATGTGGGCGCTCGACCTGCTCAACGACACCATCCTGATGGCGTTGGCGCCGTCTCTGCTGGTGTTGATCGGCTCCATGGTCCTGATCGGCCTGCACTGGGCGTCGCTCGGCGCGGTGATCGCGGTGGGAGCGCTTTTCTACGTCGCCATCACCGTGCTGTTCTCGACGCGCTACATCGCGCCGGCCGCGCGCGTCTCCAACGCCTGGGACACCAAGGTCGGCGGCACGCTGGCGGACGCGCTGACCTGCAACGCCGTGGTGAAATCCTTCGGCGCGGAAGCGCGCGAGGATACGCGGCTCGGCCGCGTCATCAATCGCTGGCGCGTGCGCGTGCGGCGGACCTGGTTTCGCTACAACTACACGGCCATGGCGCAGCTCTCGCTGCTGCTATGTCTGCGTGCGTCCGTGATCGGCGGCTCGGTGCTGCTGTGGATGTCCGGGCACGCCTCGCCCGGCGACGTCACCTATGTGCTGACGAGCTACTACGTCATCCACGCCTATCTGCGTGACGTCGGCATGCACATCAACAACCTCCAGCGCTCGGTCAACGACATGGATGAATTGGTGGCGATCCATGGCGAGCCGATCGGGATCGCCGATGCGGCCAGTGCGCGACCGATCGCGATCGAGGCCGGCGAGATCGTGTTCGACGACGTCACGTTCCACTATGGCGGCCATCGCGCGCCACTGTATGACGGACTGTCGGTTACGATCCGCGCCGGCGAGCGCGTCGGCCTGGTCGGCCGCTCCGGCTCCGGCAAGACGACCTTCGTCAAGCTGGTGCAGCGGCTCTACGACGTCTCCGGTGGTCGCGTGCTGATCGACGGGCAGGACATCGCGCTCGCTACGCAGCAATCACTGCGCAGCCAGATCGCGATCGTGCAGCAGGAGCCGATCCTGTTCCACCGCACGCTTGCGGAGAACATCGCCTATGGCCGGCCCGGTGCCAGCGCGGAGGCGATCGAGCACGCGGCGCGGCTTGCGAATGCGCACGACTTCATCCTGCGCCTGCCGAAGGGCTACGGCACGCTGGTTGGCGAGCGCGGCGTGAAGCTGTCGGGCGGCGAGCGGCAGCGCGTGGCGCTGGCGCGCGCCTTCCTGGCGGACGCGCCGGTGCTGATCCTGGACGAGGCGACGTCGAGCCTCGATTCGGAATCGGAGGCGCTGATCCAGCAGGCGATGGAGCGGCTGATGAAGGGCCGCACCTCGATCGTGATCGCGCACCGGCTGTCGACGGTGCGCAGCCTCGATCGGATCCTGGTGTTCGACCGCGGCGAGATCGTCGAGCAAGGTACCCATGCCAAGCTCGCGGGCAAGCCAGGGGGCATCTATCGCGGTCTGTTCGAGCGCCAGGTGGTGGAGCTCGGGCGCATCGCGGCGGCGGAATGAGAGGCGCGCGGCAGCGGGACGCAAGTCCCGCGGTCACGCCTTTAAGGATGGAATGAAATGAAGGACCTGACGCGCGGCTCCATCGTGAGCCATATCCTGAGCATGGCACCTCCGATCGTGGTCGGAATGATCACGATCATGATCTGTCAGCTCGTCGATCTGTATTTCGTCTCGGGTCTGGGCGAGGCGGCGATCGCCGGCGTCGCGGCGGCCGGCAATGCGGGCTTTCTGGTCAATGCGCTGATGCAGGTGCTCGGCGTCGGTACGGTTGCGCTGATGGCGCACGCCGTGGGGCGGAAGGACCGCGGCGACGCCAATCTGGTCTTCAACCAGTCGGTCGTCCTGTCGGTGCTGTTCGGGATCCTGACATTGGTCGCGGGCTTCGCGCTGTCGCGCCCTTACATGCGCGCGGTTGCAGCCGACGAAGCTACGGTCGAAGCCGGTACCGTTTATCTGCTCTGGTTCATGCCGGCGCTGGCGCTGCAATTCGCCACGCAAGTGATGGCGTCCGCATTGCGGGCGACCGGCATCGTGCGACCGAGCATGGTGGTGCAGGCGCTTGCCGTGGTCATCAACATCGCGCTGGCGCCGGTGCTGATCACGGGCTGGGGCACCGGACATGCGCTAGGTGTCGCCGGTGCCGGCCTTGCCAGTTCGATCGCCGTCTTCGTCGGCGTGCTGATGCTGCTCGGCTATTTCCTCAAGCTGGAGCGCTACGTCGCGTTTCACCCCGAGCAATGGCGGCCGCAGCTGCTGCAGTGGAAGAGAATTCTCAATGTCGGCCTGCCCGCGGGCGGGGAATTCGCGATGGTCTTCATCATCATGGGCGTGGGCTATTACGTGCTGAGCGTTTTTGGCCCGGCGGCGCAGGCGGGGTTTGGTATCGGGACGCGTCTCCTCGGGCTGATCCAGATGCCGGCGCTCGCCATCGCCCTCGCTGCAGGGCCCATCGCCGGCCAGAATTTCGGCGCCGGCAATGGCGCACGTGTGCGGGAGACCTTTGTCAAGGCGTCGCTTATCGCGACCGCCGTGATGATTGTCTTCATGATCCTCGCGCAGTTCGCGCCCGGTCTGTTGCTTGCCGGCTTCTCCAGGGATCAGGAGACGATGGCGGTTGCGTCGCTGTTTCTGCACCTCGTCTCGCTCAACATGGTGGCGCAGGGGCTGATCTTTACCTGCTCCAGCATGTTTCAGGGGCTTGGCAACACCAAGCCGGTGCTGTGGACGTCGGCGATGCGGGTCGTCACCTATTCCCTGCCGTCGATCTGGCTCTCGACGTGGCCGGGCTTCCGGATGGAGCATGTCTGGTATTTGTCGATCGCGACGACCCCGCTACAGGCCGCCCTGAGCGTGTGGCTGTTGCTCCGGGAGTTCAGAAAGCGCCTTGCGCTGCCGGCACAGGAGGAGATCGCGAAGCCGGCAAATCCCGAGCCGGTTGTGCCTCCCATGCGCGAGCCCGCGTAGCAGATCGAACGGACGCGCGCTTGTCGCCCACCCACGGCTCCGGCTAGTTTGCCGCGCCGTGGGTGGGCTGCGAATCTACTGGGAACAGGAATGACCGAGGTGTTGAACGAGCAGGGACGCGCGTCCTGGCTCTCCGCGATCTGGGCGGCGCGCTACCGCACACCGGCCCGCTTTGTTGCGCTGGTCGCGTTGCTGCTGCCCTGGAGCACCACCGGCGTGACTTTTGCGCTCGTGCCTTGGCTGATCGCCTTTGCTTTCATCGACCTTCGCGAGTTCCCGCGCTCGCTGCTGCGCCCGATCTGCCTGCTGCCGATCGCGCTGTTCGTGCTGGCGCTCGTCGGCACGCTCTGGTCGGTTGCGCCCTGGGCCGAGCGGCTGCACGCGCTCGGGCCGCCGGCAAAACTGCTGGTGATCCCGCTGCTGATCTACCAGTTCGAGCGCTGGCCCTACGGCAAATGGGTTTTTGCGGCGTTCCTGGTCTCCTGCGCGGTGCTCATGCTGTATTCCTTCGCTGTCGCGATCGATCCCAGGCTCTCGCTAAAGCTCTATCTGTCGCGCGGGCCTTACCAGGTCGAGAGCGGGATTGCCGTGCGTAACTATATCGACCAAAGCCAGGAATTCGCGCTCTGTGCGATCGCGCTGGTGTACCCGATCGTGACGCTGGTCCAGCAGGGCCGCGTTCGGATCGCGGCGTTGTTCGCCGTATTGGCGCTCGGCTTCCTCGCCAACATGATGTTCGTCGTGGTCTCGCGCACGGCGCTGGTGACGCTGCCGGTCCTGCTCGTGGTGTTTGCACTGCTGCATCTGCGCTGGCGGGCGGCGCTCGTCGCCGGCGCTGCGACGGCGTTGATCGCCGTAGCGCTCTGGGCCGTCTCGCCGCATCTGCGCGCGACCGTCGGCAAGTTCCAGAGCGACTATGAAAGGAGCCTGGAGGCCGACAACAATTCGATCAGCGGCATGGGCTCGCGTCTCGAATACTGGCGGAAGTCCCTCGGGTTCATCGCCGACGCGCCGCTGATCGGGCACGGCACCGGTTCGATCCGCGGTCTGTTCGCCGGCGTGGCCGCCAATCCGCACGACGACCCGCTGCGCGGCGAGATCGTCAGCAACCCGCATAATCAGACCCTCAGCAATGCCTTGCAGTGGGGCGTCGTCGGCGTGCTGATCCTCTACGCGCTATGGATCGCGCACCTCTTGATGTTTCGCGGCGAGGGTCTGGCCTGCTGGATCGGCATGCTGGTCGTGGTGCAGAACATGCTGTCCTCACTGCTCAACACGCATCTGTTCGATTTCACCTCGGGCTGGATCTACGTGCTCGGTGTCGGCGTCGCCGGCGGCATGGCGCTCGCCGCGAGGAGAGCATCGAGCTAGAGCGCGGCAATACTGTTCCAGACGAGGGTGAGGCCCGACAGGAACAACAGGCCGAGCACGACGTCGCCAAAATGCTTGTCGTTCAACGCGTGATAGACGCGGGCGCCGGCCCACGCGCCGATCAGCGTGCCCGGAAAGGCCACCAGCGCGAGCCAGACCACTTTGAATTCGACGAGACCTGATGCCGTCTGCAACACCAGCGCGGTCGCGAGCACGGTGAAATTGAAGAGCTGGAAAATGCCGCGCCGCTCGTGCTTGTTCCAGCCGCGGATATTGGCCCAGAGGATCGGCAGCGGCCCGGACAATCCGGCGAGGCCGCCGAGAATGCCGCCGGCAAAGCCGATCGCGCCGTCGGCAATGCGGCCACCGAACGTCACGGCGAGGGGCCTCTTGTTGAGATAGAGAGCGGTCGAAAAGATCAGGATCAGCACGCCGACGCTCAGCTTGAACACTTTTGGATCGGCGGAGGCGATCAGCATGGTGCCGAGCGGCACGCCGATCAGGCCCCCGATCAGGAACGGCCAGACCAGCGACAGGTCGAAACTCTTCCACATCGACGGCAATGTCGAGGTCTGCGCGATCACCGAGCAGATCAGCACCAGGGGGACCGCGAGCGAGGGCGGCAGGACGTAGAGCCAGATGCCGAGCGCCATCAGCGCGGTCCCGAAGCCGGCCAGCCCCGAGACGAAGCCGCCGGCCAGCGCGCCGAACAGCAGCAGCGCATAAGTGAGCGTTTCCAACAGATTGTCCTTGTCGCAATGGGCGATCCCGAACTGTTGATCGCCACCGCCCGCATAGCACGGCTGCGGCCGTGCAGGTCAATTCCAAAACCGCACGCAAGCGTGATCCCCAACCGCGGGCATTCGCCAATGGCAGGCCTACATGACGATCATACTTCAATCCGGGGGCCTGCCCGACGCCATGATGCGCGCTCATTGGATTTTCCCCGAACGAGATGACGGAGAACGACCATGACCCGCACGAAGATTGCCGTTGCCGCCGCGCTGCTGTCTGCGGCGGCCCTGATCCCGACAATGGCGCAGGCGCAGTTCTCCGAACCCGCGGCCTATCAGGCCGCACACCCTGATCGTGACGTGCTGAACGGTGGCCAGCTCACGCCTGCGGGCAGAGCGGCGCAAGGGCTGCAGGGAGTGCCGAGCGATGCCTTCGCATCGCAGGCCTATCCGTCACCTGTTGCGCCGGTCGTCCGCCCGCGTCATCGCCGTCACCACAATTGATCTAGACGATCTGTCTGGTGTCGGCGGGCCTGTGCAGCGCGCCGACCAGGATGCGCAGCGCCTCGGTCAATTCGGCCCTGTTGCGCGCGGCGCCGAGCGAGACGCGTGCTGCATGCGGCGGTGTTCCGTCCACCGTGAAGGCATCGCCGGCGACGACTGCGAGACCATTCCGCAAGAGATGAGCCGCGACATCAGGACGGCCATCCGGCAGCCGCAGCCAGAGATGATGGGCGGCGGGCTTGGCCAGGAACTGAATGCCTTTCAGCGCGCGCTGCGCAAGCTGCTGGCGGCCGATCGCCTCGTTGCGGATGGCGGTGATGATGCGATCGGCGATGCCGTTCTCGATCCAATGCGTCACCAGCGCGACCATCAGCGGCGCCGGCATCTGCACGGTGGCCTGCAAGCCGGCACGCATGTCCCGCTGCGCGGCGTTGTCGGGCGTCACGAGATAGGCGACACGCAGCGCCGGCGCGATGCACTTCGACAGCGTGGTCGCGAGATAGGTCCGCTCCGGAATGAGGTTTGCGATCGGCGCTGCCGAACGGTCGAGCAGCCCGTAGGCATCGTCCTCGATCAGAATCGTATCGGCATCGCTGATGATCTTGGCGATGGCGCTGCGCCGTTCGGCGGAAAGCGTCGCGGTGGTCGGATTGTGCAGCGTCGGAATGAGATAGACGGCCTTCGGCCCGTGCGCGCGACAGGCCTTCGCCAGCGCATCGGGCAGGATGCCGCCGTCATCCATGGCGACACCGATGAGCTTGACGCCGAGCCGCGCCGCGGCGGCCTTGATGCCGGGGAAGGTGAGCGCTTCCGTCAGCACGACGTCGCCGGGCCGCGCGAGATGCGCGAGCAGGTTGAACAGGATCGTCTGCGTGCCGGGAAAGATCACGAGCCTGTCGGCGTGCGCGTGCGGAACGCGTGCACGCATCCAGCGCGCCGCGACCTCGCGCTCATGCGCGCTGCCGCCGGGCGGCTGATAGTTGAGATGCGCCGTCAGGCCCGATTGCGCGCGGATGGCTTCCATCCCGGCAATGATCCGCTCGTCGAGCTGCGCTTCCAGCGGATGTGGCGGCACGTTCATCGAGAGGTCGATCGCGACCGGATGCGGCAGGTCGACCGCGCGGCGCGCGCTGGTCTCGGATACAAATGAGCCTTGTCCGACACGGGCTTCCATGATGCCGCGGCGCCGCGCCTCGGTGTAGGCACGTGTCACCGTGGTGAGGTCGATGCCGAGGGCCTTGGCCAGCGCGCGCTGCGTCGGCAGCTGCTGGCCGCGCACCAGCCGGCCCGCGGCGATGTCGGCCTCCATGGCCTCGACGATGCGCTGGTAGCGCGGCCCGCTCAGCTCCGAGATTGTAGGGGTCCAATCCATGCAATTTAGGCCCATATCCTTTGAATGTATGGATGCAAGATATTATTGTATGGATCAACGAAAAGGAAGAGGTGCTGTCATGGCAACCGGTTCAGTCTCTCTCACGAAGGCGATGTGGCGCGGCTTCTTGGGCAAGTGCCCGAACTGCGGCGAAGGACACATGTTCGGCCGTTTCCTGAAGGTCGCCGACAGCTGCGACCATTGCGGCGAGGAGCTGTTTCACCAGCGCGCAGATGACTTCCCGGCCTATCTGGTGATGGTCGTGGTTGGCCATCTCGTGGTGCCGGCGATCCTCGCGGTCGAGACGGCCTATGCGCCGGCGGTCTGGCTGCAACTGGCCGTGTGGCTGCCGGTGACGCTGTTCGCTTCGCTCGCGCTGCTGCAGCCGACCAAGGGCGCCATCGTTGGCCTGCAATGGCAGATCGGCATGCATGGCTTTGAGGCGGGCAAGCTGCGGCGTGAGGCCGTCGCGCCCGTCCTCGTGAAGGCAAACACCCGCGCGGCCTGAGAGGCCGCAGCGTTTACATCGCGCGCGCGGCCGCTACACTCCATCGTACAAACAAGAACGATGGAAACGCCGATGGCCGCACGCGCGAGGACTTTTCTGCTCTGTCATGGCGCATGGTCCGGCGGATGGGCCTGGAAGAAGATGCATCCGCTGATGGCGCAGGCCGGTCACCGCCTGGTGGCGCCGACCTACACCGGGCTCGGCGAGCGCGCGCATCTCGCCAGTTCCGCGATCGATCTCGAGACGCATATCCGGGACATCCTCAACGTCATCAAGTTCGAGGACCTCAACGATATCGTGCTGCTCGGCCACAGCTATGGCGGCATGGTCGCGACCGGTGTCGCCGATCGCGCGCGCGAGCGCGTCACGCAACTGATCTATCTCGACGCCTTCGTGCCGCGTGACGGCCAGTCGCTGTTCGATCTCAATGAAGGCGGCCGCGAGCCGATGCGCAAGGCGGCTGCCGCGGGCGACGGCTACCGCATCCCGCCGAATCCGCCGCCGCCGGATACGCCGCAGGCCGATCTCGACTGGCTCAATGCGCGCCGCATCAACATGCCGATCAAATGTTTCGAGACGAGGCTCAAGCTCGAACAGGGCGAGCCGGCGATGCCGCGCAGCTACATCTATTGCAAGCGCATTCCGCCGGGCGATGTGTTCGGGCAGTTCGCGAAGCGCACGAAGAGCGAGGAGGGCTGGCGCTATTTCGAGCTCGATGCGAGTCATGCGCCGAACGTGACGGCGCCCGAGGCTTTGATGGCGGTGTTGGAGAAGATTGTGGCCTGACCCACAGCCGTCATTCCGGGGCTCGCGAAGCGAGAGCCCGGAATCCATCAGGCGGCAGAGTCGGTGGATGAATGGATTCCGGGTTCGCGACTTCGTCGCGCCCCGGAATGACACCATTTGAATGGCTGCGCGCTGGTGCCTCAAAATGGTGAGGGGTCCGATGCGCTAGCACCGAACCCCTCGTCACTTTCTTAGCAAGACGCGTTTTCTCTACACGAACCGGAAGACCACTTCGCTCGAAAACGCTTTAGAATATCAGCCGGCCTGTAAGCCGGGTTCTGTAAGGCACCGTCCGCTTGCGCGAACGATACGTGACGGCCATTCCTCTGGGACCATATTTGCACATGGCCTCGAGCAACCTACCCGGACGGCGGGCCTGACATCGCCCCGCGGCGTTATCGCTTGCGCGAACAGCCCGCTACGCCGTCCCTATTCGGTTTTGCTCCCGGTGGGGTTTACCATGCCGGCTCCGTTGCCGGAGCCGCGGTGCGCTCTTACCGCACCTTTTCACCCTTACCCGTCTACGCAGCTTGCGCTGCTACGACGTGGCAAGCCCGGCGGGCCTGCCTCGCCGAAGCCCAAAGGGCGAAGGCGGGCGGTTCGTTCTCTGTGGCACTTTCCCTGGGGTTGCCCCCGCCGGACGTTATCCGGCACCGTATGTCAAGGGAGCCCGGACTTTCCTCCCCGGCGGCCTTTCGGCACCTGCCGGAGCGGCCGTCCGGCCGACTGACGGGGTACGCATGGAGCATTTGTGACGGTTCCGTCAAGCCGATATCGACGGGCAAGCTCTGGCCAAATAATTTATCCTGAAGATGTCGTTGGGAGCGTGCGCCGTTCGACTGGATGTCGGCAATCCAGCCGGACAACAGGAGTTAAGCGATGCAGTACCTGCTGCTGATCTACCGGAACGAAGCGGAACTGAGCAAGATGAGCCCCGAGGCCCGCCAGAAGATGTCGGCGGAGTACGGCACCTATACGCAGTCCATCGTCCAGAGTGGGCATTTCAAGGCCGGCGACGGTCTTCAGCCGACGAGCACGGCGACGACCGTGCGCGTGCGCGACGGGAAGACTCTCACGACCGATGGCCCGTTCGCAGAAACGCGTGAGCAGCTCGGCGGCTATTATCTGGTCGAAGCCAAGGATATCGACGCAGCGATCACGCTCGCCGCGGGCATTCCCGGGGCGAAGGACGGCTCGATCGAGATCCGGCCGGTCATGATCTACAACAAGTGATCTCTTCGGCCGACATCGCGGCGATCTTCCGCGACGAGGCGGGGCGGGCGCTGGCCACGCTGATCCGCCTCGTCGGTGATTTCGATCTCGCCGAGGACGCGCTCCAGGATGCCTTTGCGGTGGCACTGGAGCGCTGGCCGGCGTGCGAGGTCCCCGACAATCCGCGCGCCTGGCTGGTCAATGTCGCCAGGCACAAGGCGATCGATCGGATCCGCCGCCAGATCGCCTTTCGCGGCAAGCAGCAGGCGCTCGTGCATGAGCTCGAGCTGAACGCGCAGGCGCCCGACGAGCCAAAGGCGGTGCTCGACGACGACATACTGCGGCTGATCTTCACCTGCTGCCATCCGGCGTTCGCACCGGAGGTTCAGGTCGCGTTGACGCTGCGCACCGTCTGCGGGCTCTCGGCCGCGCAGGTCGCGCGCGCCTTTCTCGTCAGCGAGGAGGCGATGGCGCAGCGCCTCGTCCGCGCCAAGCAGAAGATTAGGCTCGCCGGCATTCCTTATGAAGTGCCCGAGCGCGCCGCGATGGCGCCGCGGCTCGATGGCGTGCTCGCGGTGATCTATCTGGTCTTCACCGAAGGCTATGTCGCAACCGAGGGTGCGGATTTGATGCGGCCCGATCTCGCCGCGGAGGCCATCCGGCTCGGCCGCCTGCTCGACCGGCTGATGCCTGATCGAAGCAGCATCAAGGGCCTCCTGGCCCTGATGCTGCTTCATGATGCGCGCCGCGCCGGGCGCGAGACGCCGGCCGGCGACATCGTGTTGCTGGAAGAGCAGGACCGCTCGCTCTGGGATCGCGCGCAGATCGGGGCCGGCCTGCGGCTGGTGGACGATGCGCTGCGCGTGCCCGGCCCGCCGCAAGCTTATGCGGTGCAGGCCGCGATCGCCGCGCTGCATGCACGTGCGCCGAGTTTTGAGCAGACCGACTGGCCGCAGATCGCTGGACTCTATGAGGTGCTGCTGCGCATCAGTCCGTCTCCGGTGATCGAGCTCAACCACGCCGCGGCGGTGTCGATGGTCGACGGTCCGGGGCGCGCGCTCGATCTCGTCGATGCGACCGCCGCGCGCGGCGGGCTTCATGGCTATGAGCTGTTGCCGGCGGTGCGTGCCGATCTGCTGCGACGGCTCGGCCGCAAGGACGAGGCGCGCGAGGCATATCGCGCAGCGACGGAGGCGACGCAGCTTGAGCCGTTGCGGCGGCTCTATGCGCGGCGGATGCGGGAGCTTGGTTAGATACCGAGCGCACTCTGGTAGGCGAAGAGGGCGGGCGCGCCGCCCGTGTGCAGGAAGATGACGTCCTCGTCGTTGCGCCAGCGCCCCTGGCGGATCATCGTGATCAGTCCGGCGAGCCCTTTTCCCGAATAAACCGGGTCGAGCACGAGGGCCTCCGATCGTCCCGCAAGCTTGATCGCTTCGATCGTGGCTTGGTGCGGCACGCCGTAGGCGGGGCCGGCATGACCGGCGACCACTTCGACCATGGCCTCGTCGAAGTCCGCGCCAAGCAGATCCGCCGCTTGCCGTGCAAGGGCGACCACGTCGGCGCGCACCCGCACTGGCTCGGCATCAATATCGATCCCGACGATTTTCGTGCCCGGCATTGCAATGGTCGCGCCGACGACAAGACCGGCCTGCGTGCCGGCGCTTCCGGTGCAATGGACGATTGCGGCGGGCTTGAAGCCGGCCAGCGCCGCCTGCTGCTCGATTTCGGCGATCGTGGTGGCATAGGCGACCGCGCCCAGCGGATTCGAAACGCCGTAGGGCACGAAATACGGCTTGCGTCCCGACGCCTGGAGATCGTCGCCGAGCTTGCGGATGGCCGCATTGCGGTCGCCGGTCCAGGGAACGTCGTGCAGGTGAGCGCCGAACAGCCGATTGAGAAAGGCGTTGCCGGAGGTCTCGTATTCCGGCGTCGGCGGCGCGAGCCGGCCGTGATAGACGGCAAGATGACAGGCCAGCCCGAGCTTTGCGGCAACCGCCGCGACCTGCCGCTGGCTGTTCGATTGCACGACGCCGCCCGAGACGATGGTGTCGGCGCCTTTTGAGATGGCATCGTGCAGGACGTAATCGAGCTTGCGCAGCTTGTTGCCGCCGAAGCCGAGCCCGGTCGCATCGTCGCGCTTGATCCACAGTCGCGGCCCGCCGAGATGGGCCGTCAGACGCTTCATCGGCTCGAGTGGCGTGGGAAGGTCGGCGAGGCCCAGGCGCGGAAAAGCCGCGAGGCGGTCGATCAACAGCTTGCGATCAATCGGCATGGTATCGTCCGTCCAGCTCGCGCGCGATCGTGAGAGAATAGCCTGCCGCTCGCGATGAGAGAGACAGTCGTACGATCACATTCAGGCGAACCGCGGAAGTGTCCTCATCGAAGCAAACGCAAAAACGTCACTTCGATGCGACGACCGTCGCATCCGGCGGCAAGCTCGCCAGCAGCGCCTGCAAGGTCGACAGTGTCGAATGATCCGCGACACCATCCAGCCGCGCTGGGCGGAAATGGCGCTGGAAGGCGGTCACGACTTCCATCGTCGCGGCATCGTATTTGCCGGTCAGCGGCACGCCGTAGCCGTATCGGGCGAGCGCCTGCTGCAGGCTCAGCACCTCGTCGCTGATGGCGCCGAGCATCAGGCTCTCGCCGCGCACGACCGGCGCGGGCGTCACCCAGTGTCCGACGCCGGAATTGGCCAGCGAATGCCACGGAAATTTCTCGCCGGGATCCTTCTTGCGCGCGGGCGCGACGTCGGAATGGCCGAGCACCCGATGCGCGGCCACCTTGCGGCGAAGCATGATGCCGCGGCACAGCGTGATCACGGCGGCGATCTGGCGCAGCGGATATTCCGGATAACCCCAGTCATGGCCGCGATTGATGATCTCGATGCCGATCGAGCAGGAGTTGATGTCGTCCTCGCCGGCCCAGGACGAGACGCCCGCGTGCCAGGCGCGCTTGGTCTCGGGCACGCATTGCACGATGCGGCCGTCCTCCAGCACGACGTAGTGCGCCGACACTTCGGTGCCCGCCGTGCACAGCCGCGCCAGCGCGCCTTCGACGTCGGGCATGCCGGTGTAGTGCAGCACGATCATATCCGGCTGCCGTCCCTTGTTGCGATCGCCATGGTTGGGCGAAGGGATGATGTCGGAGACGATCGAGGAATCCGGCTCGAACGTCCGCGTGTTCGCAGCGGCCTTGGGAACCGGGAGAACGCGTTGACGCTTCGAATCAGATCCAGACGGCGTGGAAGGACCGGACGGCATAGACAGCTCAAGTCGGACAAAGAGTGGGCCAAGCCCTTCTCTTTACTATTCCTTTACCCTCCGCCGCACGCAATCGCGCGGCGCGGTTAACGGATGCATTTTGGCGCATGTGTGTGTATGGAGCATCACCGACGCGTCACCTTTTCGACTTGTAACGAGCCGATCAACGCTTTCTTAACGCTAAGGGCCGTTACTGAGGATTGAAGAGCCGACCCGCGTCCGGAGGCGGCCAAAGCGTATTTTGGCTCGAAATCCCATGGCTGCCCGACAAATTCCACTGGGACCTCTGGGTTTGCGGCCCGGGATGACCGGGCTCGGTAACCATGCTGGACGAAGGTTGGGTCGTGGAACCGCCGCGACGCGGAATTATTCGAGGCGTTATGGACTCGCTCGTCCCAGATCTCGCATGGACGCTCTGCGGGTGTGGCGCATGAGTTCGGTTCCGCACATCCCCGTTCTCGGCCGTGAGGCGGTCGATCATCTCGCACCGCGCGCGGGTGGGATCTATATCGACGCCACTTTCGGCGCCGGCGGCTACAGCCGCGCCATTCTCGACGTGCCGGGAACCCGCCTGATTGCGATCGATCGCGACCGCACGGCAATCGCCGGCGGGGCCGAGCTCGTCGAACGCTCCGCGGGCCGGCTGACGCTGGTCGAGGACCGCTTCTCCAATCTCGCCGAGGTCTGTGCGGCGCAAGGCGTCGATGCCGTCGACGGCGTCGTGATGGATGTCGGGGTCTCCTCGATGCAGCTCGACCAGGCCGGTCGCGGCTTCTCTTTCCGTCTGGACGGTCCGCTCGACATGCGGATGGGGCAGGCGGGGCCGACGGCGGCCGACATCGTCGCGCGCGCCTCGGAGAGCGATCTCGCCGACATCATCTATCTCTTTGGTGAGGAGCGGCAGTCGCGCCGCATCGCCCGCGCCATCGTCGCCGACCGGGAGGAGACGCCGTTCACGACAACGCGCGCGCTCGCCGATCTCGTCGGCCGGGTCGTGCGCTCAAAACCCGGCGATATTCATCCGGCGACGCGAACGTTCCAGGCCCTGCGCATCTTCGTCAATGAAGAGCTCGAGGAGCTCCAGACCGCGCTCGCTGCGGCCGAGCGCGTGCTCAGGCCGGACGGCCGCCTCGTGGTGGTTTCGTTCCATTCGCTGGAAGATCGCATCGTCAAGAACTTCCTCGCCGAGCGTTCGAAGACCGGCGGTGGCTCGCGGCATCTGCCGGAAGTGGCGCAAGTCCCGCCGAGCTTCCAGTTGCTGACGCGCCGGCCGGTGATCGCCGGCGAAGAGGAGGTCGCCCATAACCCGCGCGCGCGTTCCGCAAAACTGCGTGCCGCCGAGCGTACCTCCGCGCCCGCGCACGACGCCGGCGAGACCTCGTCCTGGCCAAAGCTCGCCGACGTGATGAGGGGTGGCTAGCGCATGCGCTTCATCCACCTCCTCGTCATCGGCGCGCTGATCTTCGCGGCGGCCTATGTTTACCGGATCAAGATGGACTCCACGGCGCGCACCGAAAAGGTGCTGCGGCTCCATGCGGAGATCCGCGAGCAGCGCGATGCGATCGCGGCGCTGCGCTCCGAATGGGCCAAGCTCGATGCGCCCTTGCGTCTGCAGGGCCTGTCCGACCGGCATCTGCCGCTCAAGCCGGTTAACGGCACGCAATATGACTCGCTGAAGAACCTGCCGGAGCGTCCGCCGCGGATGTTCAGGCCGGGCGAGCCGGATCCGATCGGGGCCATGCTCAACACTATCGAAGCCGCGAGCGATCCGGATACGGTGACGGGCTCCGTGCCTCAGCCCGAGGACAAGCAATGAGCGCTGTGACCCCGGCCAAGCCAACTCAAAAGCCGACCGAGCCCTGGCGGCAGCGGCTGATCCGCAGCCTGCTCTACGGGCGCAACGTTGACCGCGCCGCGAAGGCGCGCGCGCGCGTTGGCCTCGCGATGCTCGCCTTTACCTCGGTCTACGTCCTGATCGGCGGCCGGCTCGTGATGTTCGCGATCGGTGCCGACGCCCACAGCGCGCGCCGTGCTGCCGCGCAAGAGGTGGTCGCGACCGCGCGGCCCGACATCGTCGACCGCAACGGCGCGATCCTCGCGACCGACGTCAAGGCGGCGAGCCTGTTCGGCGAGCCGCGCCGCATCATCGACAAGGACGAGGCGATCGAGCTTCTCACCGCCACCGTGCCCGACCTCGACGAGGCCGAGGTGCGCGAGCGCCTGTCGGGGCGAAAAGGTTTCGTCTGGCTCAAGCGCGAGGTCACGGCGAAGCAGCAGCAGGACATCCACAAGCTCGGCATTCCCGGCATCGGTTTCCTGCGCGAGAACAAGCGCGTCTATCCGACCGGCAACGAGGTCGCCCACCTCATCGGTCTCGTCAATATCGACAACCAGGGCATCGCCGGCATGGAGAAGTGGCTCGACAATCAAGGGCTTGCCGATCTCCACCGCGCGGGCTTTGCCACCGACCGGCTGCAGAAGCCGATCGAGCTCTCGATCGATCTGCGCGTCGAGCACGCGCTGCGCGACGAGCTCTTGAAGGCCAAGGAGAAGTACCACACCAAGGCCGCGTCCGGCATCGTCTCGAATGTCAAGACCGGCGAGATCGTGGCGATGGTCTCGCTTCCGGACTTCGACCCGAACAATCCGAAGGAAGCGCACGACCCCGACCGCATCAACCGCCTGACCACGGGCGTCTACGAGATGGGCTCGACCTTCAAGGCGTTCACGCTGGCAATGGCGCTCGATTCCGGAAAGATCAATTTGAACTCGTCGTGGGATGCACGCGGCAACCTGCACTACGGCAAGTTCACCATCCACGACAGCCATCCGCTCGGGCGTTTCATCAACACCAAGGAAGTGTTCACCTACTCGTCCAACATCGGCGCTGCGCGGATCGCGCTCGGCCAGGGCGTCGAGGCGCACAAGGCGTTCCTCGCCAAGATGGGCCAGCTGACGCGGCTGCGCACGGAGCTACCGGAGAGCGCGGCTCCGCTGGTGCCGCGCCGCTGGGGCGAGCTGAATACGGTCACCATCGCGTTCGGCCAGGGCATGTCGGTGGCGCCGCTGCAAGCGGTGATGGGCATCAACGCACTGGTGAACGGCGGCTATTTGATTCCGCCGACCTTCATGAAGCGCAGCGAGTCCGAAGCGGCGGCGATGGCCAAGCGCGTCATCAAGCCGGAGACCAGCGACAAGATGCGGTTCCTGATGCGGCTCAACGCCGAAATCGGAACCGCCAAGACCGCTGACGTCAAGGGCTACTATGTCGGCGGCAAGACCGGCACGTCCGAGAAGGTCATCAACGGCCGCTATGCCAAGAAGCGCGTGCTCAACTCGTTCACCGCGATCATGCCCTGCGACGATCCGAAGTATCAGATCCTGATCATGCTGGACGAGCCGCAGGCGATTCCCGAAACGAAGGGTTTCATCACCTCGGGCTGGAACACGGTGCCGACCGGCGGCAAGGTGATCGAGCGGATCGCGCCGCTTCTGGGTGTCGAGCCACGGTTTGACCTGCCGCCGTCCGACCGCCTTATTCTTGCAGCATCCAGGACAACCCAGTAATCAACGGGGGAGGCCGTCGCCGCTGCTGAGTCGGGGCTTTTCCGAAGATTCGGCTTTCCGGCACGGCATGTCGACTGGAAGACCATGAAGCTGCGCGACCTCTTAGGTCAGGACGTTCCAGGCAATGATGCCGCAATCGAGCCCGCTGTCGCGGCGCTCGATGTGACCGGCGTTGCGCTCGACAGCCGTGTGGTCAGGTCCGGCGATCTCTTCTTCGCGCTCGCCGGCAGCAAAACCGACGGCGCGCGCTTCATCGATGCCGCGATTGCAGCAGGCGCGGTGGCGATCGTCGGCGACCATGCACCAGCGGCCAGCAAGGTGCCGTTCATCACGGTGGCCAATCCGCGCCGCGCGCTGGCGCTGGCCGCGGCCAAATTCTTCCCCGCACAGCCCGCGACCATTGCGGCGGTGACCGGCACCAGCGGTAAGACCTCGGTCGCCGCGTTCACGCGCCAGATCTGGGAGCGGCTGGGGCATGCCTCCGCCAGCATCGGCACCATCGGTCTCGTCTCGCCCAAGCGCACCGTCTACGGTTCGCTGACGACGCCGGATCCGATCGCGCTGCACCGGCAGCTCGATGAGATCGCGCGCGAAGGCGTGACGCATCTCGCCTTCGAGGCGTCCTCGCACGGGCTCGACCAGTACCGCCTCGACGGCGTCCGTGTCTCCGCCGGCGGCTTCACCAATCTCTCGCGCGACCACATGGATTACCATCCAACCGTCGCGCATTATCTCGCGGCAAAACTCCGGCTGTTCCGCGAGCTGGTCCCGGCGGATGGCGCGGCGGTGATCTCCGCCGACCATGATTGCTCGGCGGAGGCAATCAATGCGGCCAGGTCGCACGGCCTGCGCGTGATGGCGGTCGGCCGCAACGGTGACGGGGCAGGCGAGGGCATTCGTCTCGCCGGCGTCGAGGTCGAAGGTTTTTCGCAAGTGCTCGCGATCGAGCATCGTGGCAAGCGCTATGCGATCCGGTTGCCGCTGGTCGGCGAATTCCAGATCGAGAACGCGCTGGTGTCGGCCGGACTTGCGATCGGCACCGGCAGCGACGCCGCCAACGTGTTCGCGAGCCTCGAACATCTCGAAGGTGCCAAGGGACGCCTCGAACGCGTCGGCGAGCGCAATGGCGCGCCGATCTTCGTGGATTACGCGCACAAGCCCGATGCGCTGGCGAAGGCGCTGCAGGCGCTGCGTCCCTACGCCAGGCGCAGACTGGTCGTCGTGTTCGGTGCCGGCGGCGACCGCGATGTCGGCAAGCGCCCGATCATGGGCGAGATCGCGGCCGAGAACGCCGACCGCGTCATCATCACCGACGACAATCCGCGCAGCGAGAGGCCGGAAGCCATTCGCGCCGAAATCCTCGCGACTGCAAAAGGTGCCCGCGAGATCGGCGACCGCGCCGCGGCGATCCGCACCGCGATCGAGGAGTTGGAAGAAGGCGATGCGCTGCTCGTCGCCGGCAAGGGCCACGAGACCGGGCAGATCGTCGGCGGCGAGGTGCTGCCCTTCAGTGATCACGAGGCGGTCGCCGCCGCATTAGCGTCGAGGGATGCATGAGCGCGCCAATATGGACGGTTGCCGAAGTGGCGCGTTTGCTGGGCGCTGCGGGATCATTTCCGGACACGCCGATCGACTTCGTCACCCAGGACAGCCGCCTGGTGAAGCCGGGCAGCCTGTTCGTCGCCCTCAGCGGCACGCCGAGCGGCGGCTTCATCTCGGCCTTCGCCAGCGCGCGTGACGGCTGGGAGTTCGCCGACAAGGCGGAAGCGTCGGGCGCGGTGGCGATGATCGTGCCGCACGAGATCACCGGCATCCGCATTCCCCAGATCGTCGTCAAGGACACGCTGATCGACGGGCTCTGGGGCCTCGCACGTGCCGCACGCGCCCGTTTCAACGGACCGGTGATCGGGCTCACCGGCAGCGCGGGCAAGACCAGCACCAAGGAATTCCTCGCGGCCTACCCCGGCGCCTATGCCAGCCCGTCGAGCTTCAACAATTTCTGGGGCGTGCCGCTGACGCTGTGCAACGCCAAGCCCGATGCCAGCCTGTGGGTCGTCGAGATGGGCATGAACCAGCGAGGTGAGATCGCGCGGCTCAGCGAGCTGACGCGGCCGACCGTCGCGCTCGTCGTCAACGTCCAGCCCGTGCATCTGGAAAAGCTCGGCTCGCTCGAAGCCATCAGGCGCGAGAAGGTGTCGATCGCGCTCGGCCTGCCCGAGGATGGCGTGCTGGTTCTGCCCGCCGGGATCAAGGCGCCGGACTGGAAGGGCAAGGTGGTACGGTTCGGCGAGAAAGCCGAGGTGCACGAGGTCGCGCACGCGCCGCATGGCGAGAGCTGGCAGGTCGTGGCGGCGCTCGGCAAGAAGGAGATCGCCTTCAGCCTGACGCCGGGCGCGCCGCACCGCGTGCAGAACGCGCTCGCGGCGCTCGCCTCGATCCGCGCCGCGAACCTCGATGCGGCGACGCTCGCGATCAAGCTCGACCGGGTCGGCATCATGACCGGCCGCGGCGTCGAGCAGGCGATCGGCGGCGTCACCGTGATCGACGACAGCTTCAACGGCAATCCGGCCAGCGTGGCTGCCGCACTGCAAAGCCTCCAGGCGCGCAACGTGACCGGCGGCCGCCGCATTGCGGTGCTCGGCGACATGCTGGAACTGGGTGATGACGCACCGAGCTACCACACGGCCCTCGCCAAGCATCTCGACGGCATCGACGGCGTCTACTGCGTCGGTCCCCTGATGCGCCATCTTTACGACGTGTTGCCTGCGGGCAAGGGCCTGGGCTGGCACGACGACCCCGCCACGCTGAAGCCGGGCGAGGTCGCAAATCTGCTGAGGGCAGGCGATGTCGTGGTTGTCAAGGGCAGCAAGAAGATGTTCTGGGTCAACAAGTTTGTGCCGGGCCTAGTGGCCGCCTTGCAGGCAAAGGCGTAAACTGCTTGGAAGGCGCAGTTCCCGAATCCCACCCTTTGCGGCGCGAAGCCGTCCGTTTTCCCAGAGGTCGCCCGACCCCATGAAGAAGACCCGTGAATGCGCGTGAGGCAAGTCAAGGCCAACACCAGGGCCGCGTGCAAAGGCGCCATAGGACCGTCTGAATGTTTTACTGGCTGATCGAGCTCTCCAACACATTTCCCGGCTTCGGTGCCGTTCGCACCTTCCTGAACGTCTTCCGCTACATCACCTTCCGCACCGGCGGCGCCGTCGTCACCGGCGCGCTGTTCGTGTTCCTGTTCGGGCCCTGGATCATCGACCATCTGCGCATCCGTCAGGGCAAGGGCCAGCCGATCCGGACCGACGGCCCGCAATCGCATCTCGCCAAGAAAGGCACGCCCACCATGGGCGGGCTGATGATCCTGTCTGGCCTCACGGTCGGCACCGTGCTGTGGGCCAATCCGCTCAATCCCTATGTCTGGATCGTGCTGGCAGTGACGCTCGGTTTCGGCTTCGTCGGCTTCTATGACGATTACCTCAAGGTGACCAAGCAGACCACGACGGGCTTCGGCAGCAAGCTGCGCCTGCTGATCGAGGCCGCCATCGCGCTGGTCGCCTGCTATGCGCTGGTGCGATTGAACCGCGATCCCGCGTCGACCGCGCTGACGATTCCCTTCCTCAAGGACACGGTGCTGCATTTCGGCTGGTTCTTCGTCGTGTTCGGCGCTTTCGTCATCGTCGGCGCCGGTAATGCGGTGAACCTCACCGACGGTCTCGACGGCCTTGCCATCGTTCCCGTGATGATCGCGACTGCGAGCTTTGCGATGATCGCCTATCTCGCCGGCAACGCGGTGTTCGCCGACTACCTGCAGATCAAATATGTCGCCGGCACCGGCGAGCTCGCTGTGCTCTGCGGCGCGCTGCTGGGCGCCGGTCTCGGGTTCCTCTGGTTCAACGCGCCGCCGGCCTCGATCTTCATGGGCGACACCGGCTCGCTCGCGCTCGGCGGCATGCTCGGCGCAATCGCGGTCGCGGTGAAGCACGAGATCGTGCTCGCGGTGATCGGCGGCCTGTTCGTGCTGGAGGCGGTCTCTGTCATCGTGCAGGTGGTGTCGTTCAAGATGACGGGCAAGCGCATCTTCCGCATGGCGCCGATCCATCACCATTTCGAGCAGCTCGGTTGGACCGAGCCGCAGATCGTGATCCGCTTCTGGATCATCTCGGTGATGCTGGCACTTGCCGGCCTGTCGACGCTGAAGCTGCGGTGACTGTGGTGCCTGCCCAGGATCGTCATTCCGGACGACGCGAAGCGGCGATCCGGAATCTCGAGGTTCCGGGTTCTCGCTCCGCGAGCCCCGGAACGACGGAGATGAAATCATTATGATCCCGGTCACATCCTTTGCCGGCAAGACGGTCGCGGTGTTCGGCCTCGGCGGCTCGGGGCTTGCGTCCTGTCACGCGTTGAAAGCGGGTGGCGCCGAGGTGATCGCCGCCGACGACAATGCCGAGAACGTCGCCAAGGCGGCACAGGCCGGTTTCATCACGGCCGATTTGCGCAATGTCAGCTGGGCGAATTTCGCGGCGCTGGTGCTCGCGCCGGGCGTGCCGCTCACCCATCCCGTGCCGCACTGGAGCGTGCTGAAGGCGCGCGAGGCCGGCTGCGAGGTGATCGGCGATATCGAGCTGTTCTGCCGCGAGCGTCGCCGACACGCGCCCAACGCGCCGTTTGTCGCGATCACCGGCACCAACGGCAAGTCGACCACGACGGCGCTGATTGCGCATCTGACAAAGGTCGCCGGCTACGACACCCAGATGGGCGGCAATATCGGCACCGCGATCCTGTCGCTGGAGCCGCCGCGAACGGGCCGCGTCCACGTCATCGAGATGTCGTCCTACCAGATCGACCTCACGCCTTCGCTCGATCCCTCCGTCGGCATTTTGCTCAATGTAAGCGAGGACCATATCGACCGTCACGGCACCCTCGCGCATTACGCTGCGGTGAAGGAGCGTCTCGTCGCCAGCGTGCAGGTGGGCGGCACCTCGATCGTCGGCGTCGACGATGGCTTCTGCCGCGACATCGCCGACCGGCTTGACCGCGCCGGCAAGAACGTGGTGCGGATCTCCGTCAAGAACCCGCTGGCCTCCGGCATCCATGTCGAGCACGGCACGATCGTGCGCACCGCGGGCGGCGCGAGGAGCGAGATCGCAAAGCTCGGTGGCATCGGCTCGCTCCGCGGCCAGCACAACGCGCAGAACGCGGCCTGCGCCGCCGCTGCCGCGCTCGCGATGGGCATCAGCCTCGATGTGCTGCAGAACGGCCTGCGCAGCTTTCCGGGCCTCGCGCATCGCATGGAGCAGGTCGGCCGCCGCGGCAACGTGCTGTTCGTCAACGACTCCAAAGGCACCAATGCGGATGCGACGGCGCATGCGCTGTCGTCCTTTTCGGAAATCTTCTGGATCGCTGGCGGCAAGCCGAAGGCGGGCGGCATCACTGGCCTCACCGGCTACTTCCCGCGCATCCGCAAGGCCTATCTGATCGGCGAGGCCGCGCAGGAGTTTTCGGGAACGCTGGGCACGCAAGTGGCGCACGAGATCAGCCAGACCCTGGACGTCGCCGTCGAGCACGCCGCGCGCGACGCCGAGGCATCCGGTCTCACGGATGCGGTGGTGCTGCTGTCACCCGCCTGCGCGTCCTTCGACCAGTACCGCAACTTCGAGATCCGCGGCACCAAGTTCCGCGAACTGGTGCAGGCACTGCCGGGTGTGAAACCGGTGGTGTGAGGGGCGCTGCTTCTCCAATCTCCGCTGTCGTCGCCCGGCGTGAGCGGGCGACCCTGTATCCAGAGGCGGTGCTGAGATACGGAGACGCTGCGGCGTCTGGATGCCCCGGTCCCGGCTCCGCTAGGCTACGCCGGGCCCACAAGGGCGCTCGGCCGGCGAAGCTTTAGCGAAGACGGCAAGCCGGGGCATTGCCACCATTTGTGGACGCGTTGTGCGCTCTCTCCAAAGTTATCGATCTCCTTAACCCCCCGGTAACCAACCTCGGCGACCAATGGAGCGACCTCTGTCCGAAAGCGGCCGCCCATGCTCTCCCGTGAAGAACGCACCCCCTTTTCCGAGTGGTGGTGGACCGTCGACAAGCCGCTGATGGGCGCCATCCTGGCGCTGATGCTCACCGGCGTGATCCTGTCGCTGGCGGCGAGCCCGCCGGTTGCGACCCGCATCGGGCTCGATCCCTTCCATTTCTTCAGCCGCCACGTGATGTTCCTGGCGCCGTCCTGCCTGGTGCTGCTCGGGGTGTCCTTCCTGTCGCCGCGCGCGATCCGCCGTTCGGCCCTGATCATCTTCGCGGCCAGCATCATCCTGATCGTGCTGACGCTCGCGATCGGCCCCGAAGTGAAGGGCTCGCGGCGCTGGATCACGCTGCTCGGCGTCAACATCCAGGCCTCCGAAATCGCAAAGCCGTCGTTCGTCGTCATCGCCGCCTGGCTGTTCGCGGAATCGACCAGGCGGCCCGAGATGCCGGCGACCTCGATGGCGCTGGTGCTGCTCTTGATGCTGGTCTCGCTGCTGGTGATGGAGCCCGATTTCGGTCAGACCATGCTGATCCTGATGGTGTGGGGCTCGCTGTTCTTCATCGCGGGCATGCGCATGATCTGGGTGTTCGGCCTGGCGGGCGCCGCCGCCGCCGGTCTGTTCAGCGCCTATCTGTTCGTTCCGCACGTCGCCGGCCGTATCAAGCGTTTCATGAATCCGGCTTCCGGCGACACCTTCCAGGTCGATACCGCCATGGAAGCCTTCTACAACGGCGGATGGTTCGGGCTCGGGCCCGGCGAGGGCATCGCCAAGCGCAGCCTGCCGGACAGTCACACCGACTTCGTGTTCGCGGTTGCCGCCGAGGAGTTCGGCATCATCCTGTGCCTTGCGATGCTGGCGCTGTTCGCTTTCGTCGTGATCCGCACGCTGTCGCGCGCCTACGCCAATGAGGACATGTTCTCGCGCTTTGCCGCATCTGGGCTTGCGATCCTGTTCGGCGTGCAGGCCGCGATCAACATGTCGGTCAACCTCCAGCTCATCCCTGCCAAGGGCATGACGCTGCCGTTCATCTCCTATGGTGGCTCCTCGATCGTGTCGCTGGCCTATGGTGTCGGCATGATGCTGGCGCTGACCCGGCTGCGGCCGCGCACCGAAGTCGAGGCGAGCGGCCACGCCGAGGCGATGCGCAGCTACGCCTAAGCGTCATTGCGAGGCGCGAAGCGACGAAGCAATCCAGAGTGTCTCCGCGGTCACAGTCTGGATTGCTTCGCTTCGCTCGCAATGACGGGAGATAGCCTGTAAAACTCCCTCACCATGGACACTTCCCCCCTGATTCTTCTCGCCGCGGGCGGCACCGGCGGCCATTTGTTTCCGGCCGAGGCGCTCGGTGTCGAGCTGATCCGGCGCGGCTTTCGCGTCCGCCTCGTCACGGACGAGCGGGCGCTGCGCTATAGCGGGCTGTTCAGCAAGGACATGATCGACGTCGTCTCGAGCGAGACCGCGCGTGGCCGCAATCCGTTGCAGCTCGCCTATGCCGGCCTCACGCTCGCCGCCGGCACACTGTCCGCCTATAGCCTGATCAAGCGATTGAAGCCCGTCGCCGTCGTCGGCTTCGGCGGCTATCCGACGCTGCCGCCGCTGGTTGCTGCAAAATTTGCCGGCGTCCCTGGCATCATCCACGACGCCAACGCGGTGCTCGGTCGCGCCAACCGGTTTCTGTCGACCCGCGTCCGCGCCATCGCGACGTCCTTGCCGGGCGTGCTCGACCGCGACCCGGCGCTGGCAGGCAAGACCACGACCGTGGGCACGCCGATGCGTCCGGCGATCCTCGCCGCGGCCGCCGTGCCCTATGCCGCGCCTGAAGCGAACGGACCGCTGCGCCTGCTCGTCGTCGGCGGCAGCCAGGGCGCGCGTATCATGGCCGACATCGTCCCCGGTGCGATCGAGCGGCTCGAGCCCGCACTGTGGAGCCGGCTCGTCCTGACCCAGCAGGTCCGCGATGAGGACATGGCGCGCGTGCGCGCGGTCTACGACAAGCTCAAGATCAATGCCGAGCTCGGGCCGTTCTTCACCGACCTGCCGGCGCGGCTCGCCTCCAACCATCTGGTGGTGTCGCGCTCCGGCGCCGGCACCGTGGCCGAGCTCGCCGCGATCGGGCGGCCCTCGATCCTGGTGCCGCTGCCGGGTGCGATCGACCAGGACCAGTTCGCCAATGCCGGCGTGCTGGCCAAGGTCGACGGCGCGATCCGTATCCCGCAGACCGAGTTCACCTCCGACCGGCTCGCCGCCGAGATCTCCGCCTTCGCCGCCGAGCCCGCGCGCCTCGCATCGATGGCCGCAGCCGCGAAGGGGGCGGGGCGGCTCGATGCGGCCGAACGATTGGCCGATCTGGTGGTCAAAGTCGCGGGAATCTGACGCGAAAAAGCCCTTGTCTTGGCCTTCCAAAGCGGGGCATCCAGTAGGAAAGGCGCGCGGCTGATTTGGCCGTGACCTTCGCCAGATGCCGCCTTTCCGGCGGCGAGGTCAGGGAACAGAGCATGAGACTGCCGCGCGAGATCGGACCCATCCACTTCGTCGGGATCGGCGGGATCGGCATGAGCGGCATCGCCGAGGTGCTGGTCAATCTCGGCTATGTCGTGCAGGGCTCGGACGCCTCCGACAATTACAATCTCGACCGTCTGCGCAAGGCGGGCGCGAAGGTTTCGGTCGGCCACAAGGCCGAGAATGTCGACGGCGCTGCGGTCGTCGTCGTGTCTACCGCGATCAAGCGCGACAATCCGGAACTGATGGTGGCGCGCGAACGCCGCATTCCCGTGGTGCGCCGCGCCGAGATGCTGGCCGAGCTGATGCGGCTGAAGAGCTGCGTCGCCATCGCCGGCACCCACGGCAAGACCACGACGACCACGATGGTCGCAACGCTGCTCGATGCCGGCGGCCTCGATCCCACCGTCATCAATGGCGGCATCATCAATGCCTATGGCTCGAATGCGCGCCTTGGCGCCGGCGACTGGATGGTGGTCGAAGCGGACGAGAGTGACGGCACGTTCCTGAAGCTGCCGACCGATGTCGCGATCGTCACCAATGTCGACCCCGAGCATCTCGATCACTTCAAGACCTTCGAGGCGGTGCAGGACGCGTTCCGGCATTTCGTCGAGAACCTGCCGTTCTATGGCTTCGCCGTGATGTGCATCGACCATCCCGTCGTGCAGAGCCTCGTCGGCAAGATCGAGGATCGCCGCATCATCACCTATGGCGAGAATCCGCAGGCCGATGTGCGGCTCGTCGATCTCACTCCGATGGGCGGTGGCTCCAAGTTCAAGGTCGCGTTCCGCGATCGCAAGACCGGCGCCGTGCACGAGATCGCCGATCTCATGTTGCCGATGCCGGGACGCCACAACGCCTCGAACGCGACGGCCGCGATTGCGGTCGCGCGCGAACTCGGCGTGTCTGACGAGGCGATCCGCAAGGCGATCGCAGGCTTCGGCGGCGTCAAGCGCCGCTTCACCAAGACCGGCGAGTGGAACGGCGTCACGGTGATCGACGATTACGGTCATCACCCCGTCGAGATCGCGGCAGTGCTGAAGGCGGCGCGGGAATCCACCAACGGCAAGATCGTCGCCGTGGTGCAGCCGCATCGCTACACCCGCCTGCAATCGCTGTTCGAGGAATTCTGCACCTGCTTCAACGATGCGGATGCGGTTGTTGTCGCCGATGTCTATGCCGCCGGCGAGACGCCGATCGACGGCATCGACCGCGATCATTTCGTCGCCGGCCTGCGCGCCCATGGCCACCGCGAGGTGATCCCGCTGCCGGCAGCGCCGGAGCTTGCAGGGATCGTCAAGGGCCTGGCGAAGTCGGGCGATCTCGTCGTGTGTCTTGGTGCGGGCAACATCACGCAATGGGCGTATGCCTTGCCCGGCGAATTGAAGGCGCTGGGGTAGGCGCTCTCATGAGAGTCTCACCGACAGGCACACGGCACTCCCTGACCCTCCCCCGCAAGGGGGGAGGGAACAGAGGCAGCGTGCGTCCCTCACGCGAAGCGAGCATCTCCGCATGACCTTCCCCGACATCACACCCGATCTCAAAGCCGCGATGCCGGAGCTGCGCGGCCGGATGCTGGCCAACCAGTCGCTGGCCGAACTCACCTGGTTTCGCGTCGGTGGTCCCGCGCAGGTGCTGTTCACGCCGGCGGATGAGGACGATCTCGCTTACTTCCTCGCGCATCTCGCGCCCGACATTCCCGTCTATGTCGTCGGCGTCGGCTCCAACCTGATCGTGCGTGACGGTGGCATCGCGGGTGTTGTGATTCGGCTGGCGCCGCGCGCCTTTGGCGAGGCGAGCGCGAGCGGCGATGTCGTCACCGCTGGAACTGCCGCGCTCGACAAGCGCGTGGCGGAAGTGGCGGCCTCCGCCAATATCGGCGGGCTAGAATTCTATTTCGGCATTCCCGGCACCATCGGCGGTGCGCTGCGCATGAATGCGGGCGCCAATGGCGGCGAGACCAAGGACGTATTGATCGAGGCGACCGGCGTTGCGAGGGACGGCAGCAAGCACGTGTTCTCGAATGCCGACATGAAATTCGTCTACCGCAACAGCGGCGTCGCCCCCTCCATTATCTTCACCTCCGCACGTTTCCGCGGCGAGATCAGGGACACTGATGCGATCCGCGCGCGCATGGCGGAGGTGCAGACCCACCGCGAGACCGCGCAGCCGATCCGCGAAAAGACCGGCGGCTCGACCTTCAAGAACCCGCCCGGCCATTCCGCCTGGAAGCTGGTGGACGCCGCCGGCTGCCGTGGCCTGCGCGTCGGCGGCGCGCAGGTCTCGGAGATGCACTGCAATTTCCTGATCAACACGGGCGATGCCACCGCGCACGACATCGAGTCGTTGGGCGAGACCGTGCGCGAACGGGTGAAGGCAAACTCCGGAATTGAGCTACATTGGGAAATCAAGCGGATTGGGGTTTCATGATTCCCGTCATTCCGGGATGCGCCGTCAGGCGCAGGCCCGGAATCCATAAGCCCAGGCCGTGGTTATGGATTCCGGGCTCGCGACTTCGTCGCGGCCCCGGAATGACGAAATGGAGAGATTGCGGACTATGAACATGCGCATCACCATCCTCTTCGGCGGCTCCAATCGGGAGCGTCTGGTTTCGGTCGCCTCAGCCCAGGCGCTGCATCAGGCGCTGCCCGAGGCCGATCTCTGGTGGTGGGACGTCGAGGACAAGGTGCATGTCGTGCAGTCGAAGCAACTGCTCGAACACGCCCGTCCGTTCGAGGACGAGTTCAAGCCCGGCACATCGGGCATTCCGCTGGCGCAGGCGCTCGACCGGGCCAAGGCGGAGGGCCGCGTGCTGGTGCTCGGCCTGCATGGCGGCCGCGCGGAGAACGGCGAATTGCAGGTGATGTGCGAGGCGCGCGGCGTGCCCTTCACCGGATCGGGCTCAGCCTCCTCGCATCTTGCCTTCGACAAGATCGCGGCCAAGCATTTCGCCGCGCTCGGCGGCGTGGCGCCGCCGGCCAATGTTGCGCTGGACAAGATCGACGAGGCCTTCGCCGAATACGGCCGGCTGATCGCAAAGCCGGCGCGCGACGGCTCGAGCTATGGCCTGATCTTCGTCAACGCCAGGCAGGATCTCGTCGCAGTCCGTAATGCGGCGAAGCACGAAGACTATGTGATCGAGCCCTACATCGCGGGCGTCGAGGCAACCTGCGGCGTGCTGGAGCGCACCGACGGCTCGATCATCTCGCTGCCGCCGATCGAGATCATTCCGGGCGAGGGCAATTTCGACTACGCCGCAAAATATCTCCTGAAGTCGACCCAGGAGATCTGTCCCGGCCGTTTTGCGCCCGAGATCACAGCCGCGCTGAAGGAGCAGGCGATGCTGGCGCATCGCGCGATGTCCTGCACCGGCTATTCCCGCTCGGACTTCATCGTCTCCGACAGGGGCCTGATCTATCTCGAGACCAACACGCTGCCCGGGCTGACCAAGTCCTCGCTCTACCCCAAGGCGCTGAAAGCCGAAGGCATCGAGTTCGTCGACTTCCTGCGTGGCCTGGTCGAGCTCGCTGGGCGGGGCGTAAGAAAATAATTAGGACTGGTTAACGGCCGAACGGGCGAAATGGCCGGTTTTGGAACCCAAAACCGGTAAGATGCCGGGTATCGCGGCATAAATGCCTCACAAGCCTGGGCAAAACGCATCCGGCGTTAACGAAGTTTACCTTTTGTTTACCAGGACGTCCGAAGGTTAACGCTGGCGGCGCATATGACGCTTTGGCTGCCGGCGCGTGGGCTGTTGCGGGTGATGTCACCTCCAGCGAACGCTTTGAAGGGGAGAGGTTTTCTTCTTCTGAAGACCAGCACCCGGCCCGGCAAGTCCGAGACGTCATGTTCGCCAGGACCCGCGCGATGTCGCGGGCTAACTGTTGACGAGCTCGTGCAATGGATGGTGCAGGAAGCCTCACCCGGTCGTTTTTGAGATCGCTGAGGCCCCAAGCTGACCTGAAGGCGGCCGCTATCGGAGCGGTCGTGCTTCTGCGCGAGTGGGTGCAGGACAAGCGCGACCAGAAGCGCGCTGCCGCCCAGAACAAGATCAGGTCCAAGACCAAAGCCAAGCCCGTCGTCGAGCGCGAGCCGCCGCCGCGCGTGGTCGCGCTGGTCGAGCGCTATGCGCCGCGCCGGGTCGGGATCACCATGACCGTTCTGCTGCTGGCCGGAAGCTGTGGCTTCGGCATCGTCAGGGGCGGCCATCTCCAGGATTTCATCGCCGCAGTCAGCGACACCCGCAACGCGCTGGCTAATTCCGCGGGCTTCCGCATCACCTCCGTCGTGATCAACGGCCGCAAGCAGCTCAGCCAGGACGAGATCCTCGCGGTCGGCGGGGTCAGCGGCCGCTCCTCGCTGCTGTTCCTCGACGCCGACGTCGTGCGCGACAAGCTCAAGGCCAATCCCTGGATTGCGGATGCGACCGTGCTGAAGCTCTATCCGGGCCGGCTCATGATCGACATCACCGAGCGCCAGGCCTTCGCGCTGTGGCAGGAGGCCGGCCGGCTCTCCGTCATCGCCGATGATGGTGCGGTGCTCGAGCCTTACGTCTCGCGCCGGTTCCTGTCGCTGCCGCTCGTGGTCGGCAAGGGTGCCGACACCCAGGCGCGCGATTTCCTGGCGCTGCTGGCGCGCTATCCGCAGATCAATTCGGTGACCAAGGCCGCGATCTATGTCGGTGAGCGGCGCTGGAACCTGAGGCTCAAGGATGGCCTCGACATCCGTCTGCCCGAGCAGGACGTCGGCAACGCCCTCGCGATGCTGTCGAGGCTCGACAAGGAGGACAAGCTGTTCTCCCGCGACATCGTCGCCGTCGACATGCGCCTGCCCGATCGCCTGGTGGTGCAGCTGTCCGACGACGCCGCCAAGGCGCGCGAGGACCTGTTCAAGGACAAGAAGAAAAAGAAGGCCGGGGACGCCGCATGACCGGCCTTGATCGCACCCAGACCCCGAAGACGCGCCCGATGCCGCACAAGCGCGGCGGCATCGTCGCCTGCCTCGACATCGGCACCAGCAAGATCGCGTGCATGATTGCGCGGCTGAAGCCGTCGGCGCCGAGCGACGCCTTGCGCGGCCGTACCCATGCGGTGGAATTGATCGGTTACAGCCAGATCCAGTCGCGCGGCATGAAGGCCGGCGCGGTGATCGATCTTGCCGAATGCGAGCAGGCGGTACGCCAGGCCGTCGGGCTGGCGGAGAAGATGGCCAAGGTGCGGGTCGAGTCCGTGCTGCTGTCGGTCTCCGGTGGCCGGCTTTCCGGCCAGCTGGTCGAAGCCGCCGCCGACATCCGCGGCGGCGCCGTGACGCCGGCCGATGTCAGCCGCGTCACCTCGACCGGCATGCGCCACGCCACCGGCGAGGGCCGCACCGTGCTGCACGCGCTGCCGGTCGGCTACACGCTCGACGGCGTCAAGGGCATCCGCGATCCGCGCGGCATGGTCGCGCATCAGTTCGGCGTCGACATGAACGTCGTCACCTGCGAGGCCACCGTTGCCCGTAACCTGATGCTGGCGGTGGAGCGCTGCCACATCAATGTCGAAGCCATGGCGGCGAGCCCCTATGTGGCCGGCCTGTCGGTGCTGACCGACGACGAGGCCGATCTCGGCGCCGCCGTCGTCGAGATGGGCGCGGGCACCACCACCATCGCGGTCTATTCCGGCGGCCGCTTCGTGCATGCGGCGGGCTTTGCGCTCGGCGGGCAACACATCACGATGGATCTCGCGCGCGGACTCTCCGCGACCATTGCCGATGCCGAGCGAATCAAGACGTTATATGGCACCGTCATCACCGGCGGATCGGACTCGCGTGAGCTGATGTCTGTACCGACAGCCGGTGACGAGCAGGATCTGCCGCAGATCGTCTCCCGCGCCACCATCGCCAACATCGTCAAGCACCGTGCCGAGGAAGTCTTCGAAATGGTTCGGGACAAGCTGAAGGATTCGCCCTTCGCCTCAGAGCCCAACGGCCGCGTTGTGCTCTCCGGCGGCGCCTCGCAGCTCACAGGCCTCGTCGAACTCGGCACGCAGATTCTCGGCCGGCCCGTGCGGATCGGACGTCCGCTCGGTTTCGGCCGGCTGCCCAACGAGGCGAAGAACGCCGCGTTCGCGGTACCGGCCGGGCTCCTCGTCTACCCGCAATATGTTCACCACGAGCATGTCGAACCGCGGCATACGCGGCAGCAGGTCAGGACAGGGACGGGCGGTTATTTTGGAAAGGTCGGACGATGGCTACGCGAGGGCTTCTGATGAACCGGTTCCGCAACCTTCGCATTTCACCAACTCCCGCGGCCGCCGGCCGGGGCGAACCCACGCGCGCGTGATCGAGAGGCAAACATGACCATCAGCATCAATGTTCCTGATATTCACGAATTGAAGCCCCGGATCACCGTGTTCGGCGTCGGTGGCGCCGGTGGCAACGCCGTCAACAACATGATCACGGCAGGCCTCCAGGGCGTCGACTTCGTGGTCGCCAACACCGACGCGCAGGCGCTGACGATGTCGAAGGCGCAGCGCATCGTGCAGATGGGCACCGCGGTCACGCAAGGCCTCGGCGCGGGTTCGCAGCCGAACGTCGGCGCGGCGGCGGCGGAAGAGGTGATCGACGAACTGCGCGACCATCTCTCGGGCGCCAACATGGTGTTCGTCACCGCCGGCATGGGCGGCGGCACCGGCACCGGTGCAGCTCCCGTCATCGCCAAGACCGCGCGCGACATGGGCATCCTCACCGTCGGCGTCGTGACCAAGCCGTTCCACTTCGAGGGCGGCCGCCGCATGCGCACCGCCGAGGCCGGCATCAACGAGCTGCACAAGGTCGTCGACACGCTGCTGATCATCCCGAACCAGAACCTGTTCCGGGTCGCCAACGAGAAGACCACCTTCGCCGACGCCTTCGCGATGGCCGATCAGGTGCTTTACTCCGGCGTTGCCTGCATCACCGACCTGATGGTCAAGGAAGGTCTGATCAACCTCGACTTTGCCGACGTTCGCGCCGTCATGCGCGAGATGGGCAAGGCGATGATGGGTACGGGCGAAGCTTCCGGTGACAAGCGCGCGCTGACCGCCGCTGAAGCCGCGATCGCCAACCCGCTGATCGACGACAGCTCGATGAAGGGCGCCAAGGGCCTCCTCATCTCGATCACCGGCGGCAAGGACCTCACTCTGTTCGAGGTTGACGAAGCCGCGACCCGCATCCGCGAGGAAGTCGACCAGGACGCCAACATCATCGTCGGTGCGACCTTCGACGAAGCGCTCGACGGCCTGATCCGCGTCTCGGTTGTTGCCACCGGCATCGAGCAGGCAACGATCGCCCGCAACACCCAGGCCACCAGCGCCCCGGTCGCGAACGCGGCGCCGCAGCAGGTCCAACAGGTGCAGCAGGCTCCCGCTGCTCCGGCCGCCGCTGCCGAGAGCCGTCTCGCCGACCTGACCGCGCGTCTGCGTGCCGACAATCAGCGCATGGCCGAGCGCGCCCAGAAGCTGGAAGCCCAGATCCCGGCCACCGCCCCGGGGGCTGCCGCGCCGCGTCCGAATGTCGAGCGCGCCGCGCTTGCCGCCATCGCGGCTGCCGTTGCCGAGGTCCCGCACGCGCCCGCGCCGATGCAGACCTATGGCGACGTCACGGTACGCCCGATCGCGCAGAAGCCGACCCTGTTTCCGGAGCCTGACATGGCCCCGGTCGCGATGCAGGAGCCGATGACGCCGGAAACCTTCATCCCGCCGCAGGCCGAGCGTGGGCCGGTACGTACCCCCCGGATGCCGCGAATCGACGAGTTGCCGATGCCGGCCCAGGCCGAGCTTCGCCAGGCCCGTGGCGAGGCGGAAGAAGAGACCCCGCAAAAGACCCGGCTGTCGCTGCTCCAGCGTCTCGCCAATGTCGGCCTCGGCCGTCGCGACGAAGAGAGTGAGGCGCCGGTCGCAGCCCGCACCGCCGGTCCCGCGATGCCGCCGCTGCCCGATCGCCGGCCCCAGAAGACCGTGGCGCAGCAGATCGCGACCAGCGAGCCGGTATCAGAGTATGCCCGCCGTCCCGCACCTCAGGGCCTGGACATGCATGGCCGCCCGGCGCCTGTTGCGCCGGCGCCACAGGGTGACGACCATCTTGATATCCCGGCGTTCCTGAGGCGTCAGGCGACGTGAGGATTGTTACAATAAGGCTGACGAAAAAAGGTCCCGGCGAGAAGCTCGCCGGGACCTTTCCTTTGGTCCCGTGCATGCCCGGATTGCGGCATCAAGCAACTGATTTTAAATCATTAATTACGCATTCGGTGGTTCAGTAAAACTGCCGATAACGGTCCCGAACTTCGGCGCAATTTGGTTAAGCCTTGGCGCGAATACGGCAGGTTTGGGGTAACAATCGGTAAAAAAGCGTGAGTTGGCTTGTTTGAGGCAGTGACTATGGTTTGCCGTGACTTGGGGATACGGAGATTCGCAACCGTCGGCGCTGGCCGGCCAAGCGAGCCTAGTATAAGTCGCAGTGGGTCGTAGTGGGGCGAGTTCCTGATGAAATTTAGCCGGCAAACAACGCTTCGTGCGCAAGCCACCGTGGCAGGCGTAGGCGTTCATTCCGGTCTTCCCGTCACTCTTACGCTTGGGCCTGCGCCCGTCGATGCGGGTTTTGTTTTTGTCCGCACCGGCCTTGAGGGAAGTGACCGTGAGATCCAGGCGACCGCCGACCAGGTGATCGCGACCGACTTCGCCACCGTCCTCGGCGATCGTGACGGCCCGTTGGTTTCCACCGCCGAGCACGTGCTCGCTGCGCTTCGGGGCATGGGCGTCGACAACGCCACCATCGAGATCGACGGCCCTGAAGTGCCGATCATGGACGGCAGCGCCGCGGCCTTCATTGCCGCGATCGATCAGGCCGGCATCGTCAGCCAGCCGGCGCAGCGCCGCTTCATTCAGGTTTTGAAGCCGATCTCGGCCAAGGTCGGTGACTCCTTCGGCGAGATCCGGCCCTACGCCAACGGGTTCCGCGTTGATATCGAGATCGACTTCACCAATCCCGTCATCGGCCAGCAGAGCTACGGCTTCGACCTGAACCCGGAGCGCTTCCGCCGTGAAGTCGGCCGCGCCCGGACTTTCGGCCTGATGTGCGACGTCGCCCGGCTCTGGAGCGCGGGTTACGCACTCGGCGCTTCCTTCGACAATACCGTCGTGTTCGACGACGAGCGGCTACTCAACACCGAGGGCCTGCGCTACGCCGACGAATGCGCCCGCCACAAGGTGCTGGACGTGATCGGCGATCTCGCGCTGGCCGGCCTGCCGCTGCTTGGCGCCTACCGCTCGGTGCGTGGCGGCCACAAGCTCAACCACGCTGTCCTGACCGCGCTGCTCGCCGACCGTACCGCCTGGCGGGTGGTCGAGGGCGAGGCGGTCCGCCGCACCACGCGTCCCGTGGGCGAAGTCGGTCGCGGCATCGTCGGCGGCCGGATCGCTGCGGCCTACGGGCCGGACGTGTCCTGACGAGACCTGTCGCCACTGGCGCTCTGTTGCCGCCTGCGTTTGGCGGCGGCTTTCCCCGGGAAACTCCTGGTAACGATGATCGGCTAGGATTGCGGCGCGTTCGCCTTAATCCGGGCGAAATGCGTGCCTATCCGGTTGGTTCGAGATCGTTTTTCGGTTACACGGCGTGGTCGCATGGCAGGCGCCACGGCTACATTTCGCCCATGACGGGGTTCATGGGCTGGCGGACACCGCATCACAGGGCGTCAGGGCTTAAATTCATGTCGGCACAGCGTATGACGCGCGGATATCTCTCGGTCGCGCCTGGAGTCCGCGGGCTGCTTCAAGCCGCCACCTTCGTGGTGCTCGCGCTGCCGCTGGCCGGCTGCGGCACCGGCTCGCTCTGGGACAAGTTCACCGCCAAGGACGACACCTTCGTCGAGGAGCCCGCCGACAAGATCTATAATGAGGGCTTGTACCTCATGAACGAAAAGAAGGACATGAAGGGGGCGAACAAGAAGTTCGAAGAGGTCGACCGCCAGCATCCTTATTCCGACTGGGCCCGCAAATCGCTGCTGATGTCGGCCTATGCCTCCTACCAGGGCGGCGACTATGACGGCTGCATCGGCGCGGCGACCCGCTACGTCACGCTGCATCCCGGCAGCCCGGACGCGGCGTACGCGCAGTACCTGATCGCCGCCTCCCATTACGACCAGATCCCGGACATCAGCCGCGACCAGGCCCGCACCGAGAAGGCGATCGCCGCTCTGGAAGAGGTGAACCGCAAATATCCGAACTCGGAATATGCGACCTCGGCCAAGGCCAAGATCGAGGGTGCACGCGACCAGCTCGCCGGCAAGGAAATGAATGTCGGTCGCTATTACATGCAGAAGCGCGACTACACGGCGGCGATCAACCGCTACAAGGCGGTCGTCACGCAGTACCAGACCACCCGCCATGTCGAGGAGGCGCTGTTCCGGCTCACCGAGGCCTATATGACGATCGGCATCGTCGCCGAGGCGCAGACCGCAGCCGCGGTGCTTGGCCACAATTTTCCTGACAGCCGCTGGTACAAGGACGCCTATAATCTTGTAAAATCTGGCGGTCTCGAGCCGAGCGAGAATCAGGGTTCCTGGATGAGCAGGGCCTTCAAGAAGATAGGCCTATAGTCTCGGCTAGGAAATTTGATTCCATGCTGGCGCGTCTGTCGATCCGTGACATCGTCCTGATCGAGCGGCTCGATATCGAATTCGCCACCGGACTTGCGGTTTTGACCGGTGAGACCGGTGCGGGCAAATCCATCCTGCTCGATGCCTTTGCACTGGCGCTCGGCGGCCGCGGCGACGCCGGGCTCGTGCGCCATGGCGCGGAGCAGGGGCAGGTCACCGCCGTCTTCGATATCCCCAAAAATCACCCCGCGACGAAGATCCTGGCCGAGAACGGCCTGGATGATACCGGCGAGATGATTCTCCGCCGGGTGCAACTCGCCGACGGCCGCACCCGCGCCTTCATCAACGACCAGTCGATCAGCGTGCAGACGCTGAAGGCGGTCGGTGGCGCCCTGGTCGAGATCCACGGCCAGCATGACGAGCGCGCGCTGGTCGATGCTGCCACCCACCGCCGCCTGCTCGACGCCTTTGCCGGGCTCGAAAAGGACGTCACCGTGGTCGAAGCGCTCTGGGACGCGCGCCGTACGGCCAGCGCCGCGCTGGAAGAGCACCGCGCCGCCATGGAGCGCGCCTCGCGCGAGGCGGACTATCTGCGCCACGCCTCCGACGAGCTGAAGCAGCTCGCGCCCAAGGATGGCGAGGAGACCTCGCTCGCCGGTCGCCGCACCACCATGATGCAGGGCGAAAAGATCGCCTCTGATTTGCGGGAGGCGCAGGAAGCCGTCGGCGGCAATCATTCGCCGGTCGCCTCGCTGTCGGCCGCCGTGCGCCGGCTGGAGCGGCGCGGCGTCAACTCGCCGGCGCTGGTCGAGCCTGCCGTGAAGGCGATCGACGCCGCGATCAACGCGCTGGAGGAAGCCGACCAGCATCTTCTGGCCGCGCTCGCCGCGACCGACTTCGACCCGGGCGAGCTCGAGCGCATCGAGGAGCGGCTGTTCGCCCTGCGCGCCGCCTCGCGCAAATATTCGACGCCGGTCGATGGCCTCGCCGCGCTTGCCGCCAAATACGCTGCCGATGTCGTCCTGATCGATGCCGGTGCTTCGCGGTTGAAGAAGCTGGAGCAGGCGGCGATCGAGGCTGACGCGCGCTATGCCGCTGCCGCCAAGAAACTGTCGATGGCGCGGCAGAAGTCGGCGGACAAGCTCAACAAGGCGGTCAACGCCGAGCTCGCGCCGCTCAAGCTCGAACGCGCCAAGTTCATGACGCAGGTCGAGACCGATGAGGCCGCGCCGGGCCCGCAGGGTTTCGACCGCGTCGAGTTCTGGGTGCAGACCAATCCTGGCACCAAGCCGGGTCCGATGATGAAGGTCGCTTCCGGCGGCGAGCTCTCGCGCTTCCTGCTGGCGCTCAAGGTCGTGCTGTCCGACCGCGGCTCGGCGCCGACGCTGGTGTTCGACGAAATTGACACCGGGGTCGGCGGTGCGGTCGCGGACGCCATCGGTGGGCGGCTCGCGCGGCTTGCCGGCAAGGTGCAGGTGATGGCCGTGACCCACGCCCCCCAGGTCGCGGCCCGTGCCGGCCAGCATCTGCTGATCTCCAAGGACGCCCTCGACAAGGGCAAGCGCGTGGCCACCCGCGTCAATGCGCTGGCCGCCGACCACCGCCGCGAGGAGATCGCTCGCATGCTCGCCGGCGCCGAGATCACGGCCGAGGCGAGAGCGGCCGCCGAACGGCTGCTCAAGGCGGCGACGGCTTAGGCCACTACCGTCATTCCGGGGCGATGCGAAGCATCGAACCCGGAAACTCGAGATTCCGGGTCTGGTCCTTCGGCCCATCCCGGAATGACGTTCTTAATTGCAGATCGACTCGTACAGATCATCCCAATTTGGATTCTTCTTCTCGATGAGCTGGGTTTTCCAAGCTCTCTTCCACTTCTTGAGTTCTTTCTCGCGCGATATCGCCGAGATTGGATCGTCATAGGCTTCGAACCAAACCAGTCGCGTGATGTTGTATTTTGTCGTGAAGCTGGGCACGGCCTTGATTCGATGCTCGTAGACGCGGCGCACAAGGTCATTAGTGATACCGACATAGATTGCCCCATCGCGCCGGCTTGCTAGGATATAGACGTAGTACGCCATGATTGCCGAGCCCCTCCCAACCGTCATTCCGGGGCGCACGAAGTGCGAACCCGGAATCTCGAGGTTCCGGGTCTGGTCCTTCAGACCAGCCCGGAACGACGAGACGCAACCTTAAGTATAATGGCAAGAGCAGCAAAATCCAAAGCAAGGCCGCTTCGCGACGTCGCCGACCTCACCAAGGCGCAGGCCAAGGTCGAGCACATGCGGCTCGCGCTCGAACTCGAAGAGCACGACAGGCGCTACTATCAAGAGGACGCGCCCACCGTGACCGACGCCGAATACGACGCGTTGCGCCAGCGCTTCAACGCGATCGAAAAGCGCTTTCCGGATTTCGTCAGCGCGGAGTCGCCGTCCCAGAAAGTCGGCGCGGCACCGTCGGGGCGCTTCAAGAAGGTTCGGCATTCCGTTCCGATGCTGTCGCTCGACAACGCGTTTGCCGAAGAGGACGTCCGCGACTTCGTCGGCCGCATCGTGCGCTTCCTGAAGCTCGACGACGACAAGGTCGATTTCTCCGCCGAGCCGAAGATCGACGGCCTCTCGATGTCGCTGCGCTACGAGGGCGGCGAGCTCGTCACCGCGGCGACCCGCGGTGATGGCGCCGAAGGCGAGGACGTCACCGCCAACATCCGTACGCTCGAAGACGTGCCGCAGAAGCTGAAAGGCCGCAACGTCCCCGACGTCTGCGAGGTGCGCGGCGAGGTCTACATGACCAAGAAGGCGTTCCTCGCGCTCAACGAGCGGCAGAAGGCGGAAGGCAGCACCATCTTCGCCAATCCACGCAACTCGGCTGCGGGCTCGCTCCGGCAGAAGGACCCGACCATCACCGCCTCGCGCCCCCTGGGCTTCTTCGCTTATGCCTGGGGTGTGATGAGCGCGATGCCGGAGGGTACGCAGAGCGGCATGATCGGCTGGTTCGAGCGCTGCGGCTTCAAGACCAATCCGTTGACCAGGCTCTGTCATTCCGTCGAGGAGCTGCTCGCGTTCCATCATTCGATCGAGGAGCAGCGCGCAAAGCTCGATTACGACATCGACGGCGTCGTCTACAAGGTCGACCGCATCGACTGGCAGGAACGGCTCGGCTTCGTCTCACGCACGCCGCGCTGGGGCATCGCGCACAAATTCCCGGCCGAGCGTGCCGTGACGGTGCTGCGCGACATCGAGATCCAGGTCGGCCGCACCGGCTCGTTCACGCCGGTCGGCAAGCTCGAACCGGTCGGCGTCGGCGGCGTGATCGTGCAGAACGTCACCCTGCACAACGAGGACTACATCAAGGGCATCGGCAACAAGGGTGAGGTGCTGCGCGAGGGGCGCGACATCAGGATCGGCGACACCGTCGTGATCCAGCGTGCCGGCGACGTCATCCCGCAGGTGGTCGACGTCGTTCTCGACAAGCGGCCGAAGACGGCCAAGGAATTCCGTTTCCCGACGAAGTGCCCGTGCCCGCTGCACACCGACGTCACGCGCGAGGAGACGGCGGCCGGCGAAGAGGGCTCACGCGCCCGCTGTACCGGCGAGTTCGCCTGTCCCTATCAGAAGATCGAGCACCTCAAACTGTTCGTGTCGCGGCGCGCTTTCGACATCGACGGTCTTGGCGAGAAGCAGCTCCAGTATTTCTTCGACGAGGGTTGGGTGAAGGAGCCTGCCGATATCTTCACGCTGGAGAAGCGCAATGCGAAGCTGAAGCTCGAGGAGATCGAGGGCTACGGCGCAACGTCGGTGCGCAACCTGTTCGGTGCCATCGAGAGCCGGCGCAAGATCGCGTTGGAGCGCTTCGTCTATGCGCTCGGGATGCGTCATGTCGGCGAGACCACGGCGCTGGCGCTCGCTCGCGGCTATGGCTCGTGGGACCCTTTCCACGACGCCTGCCTCAAGGTCGCCAAGGGTGACGAGGAGGCGATGTCCGAGATGGACGCGCTGGACCAGATAGGCGACACCGTGATCAAGAGCATCGCCGACTATTTCGGCGAGAGCCACAATCGCGGCATCGTCGAGCGGCTGACCAAGGAAGTCGAGATCATCGACGCCGAGAAGCCGAAGAGCAATTCTGCCGTCGCCGGCAAGACGGTGGTGTTCACGGGATCACTGGAGAAGATGACGCGCGACGAGGCCAAGGCGACCGCGGAGCGTCTGGGCGCGAAGGTGTCGGGCTCGGTGTCGAAGAAGACCGACCTCGTCGTCGCCGGCCCCGGCGCGGGCTCCAAGCTCGCGGAAGCCAACAAGCACGGCGTCAAGGTGTTGACCGAGGACGAGTGGCTGACGCTGATCGGGGAGTGAGGGGAGCGCGCTCGCGCCTCTCACTCCGCTGTCATCGCCCGGCTTGGCCGGGCGATCCAGTACTCCGAGCCGGCTGTGATAAAACCGATGGGCCGCGGCGTACTCGATTCCCCGCCTTCGCGGGGAATGACACCGAGGCGGGGAATGACACCGAGATTGGTGCGAGGCCAATCGGCCCTCACATCATCCCGCTCTCTTCCTCCTCGGCCTGCTCGATCAACTCCTCGCTCACCACCAATTCGCGGCGGGGGACGACGAAGATCATCATGCAGGCGCAGAGCAGCGAGATTGCCAGCACCGCCGAGGTCAGCGGCAGCGTCGTTGCGGAGTGGCCGCCGAGATAGGCGCCGAATTGCGACATCAGCGCGCCGATGCCCTGCTGGAGGAAGCCCATCGCGCCCGACGCGGTGCCGGCGGCTTCAGGGCGGATGCTGATGGCGCCGGCGGCGGAGTTCGCCATCACGAAGGCATTGCCGATCATCACGATCATCTGCGTGCCGAACAGCCATGCGGGTGCTTCGTTCCAGCCGGTAAAACTCCAGAGCAGGTTCAACAGGCTGCCGCAGAGTTGCAGGCCGAGCCCGAACCAGATCAGCTTTTCCAGCGAGTGCCGCGGCGCGAAGCGCACGCAGAGCAGATTGCCGACGAGATATGCGAAGCCGGTCGTGGCGAACCAGGCGCCATATTCGGCGCTGGTTCGGCCCATCTGCGTGACGACGATGTAGGGGCCGCCGCCGGCGAAGGTGAAGATGATCTGGGACGCCAGCACCTGGCACATCACATAGCCGATGAAGGCGCGGCTCTTGATCAGGGTGCCGACGTCGCTGCGAAAGCCGCCGCTGCCGACCGCGCGATCGCGGCGGGTCTCGGGCAGCGCGATCGCGATGCCGATGGCGACCGCGATCGCGCCGATCGTGACGGCGTAGAAGATCGCCCGCCAACCGAATGCGGTCTCGATCAGGCCGCCGGTGAGCGGTGAGACCATCTGGCCGATCATGAGCGCTGCGACGACGAGGCTGATCATGGAGGCGACGCGGTCGCGCTCGTAGATATCGCGGATGATGGCACGGCTCACCACCATGCCGGAGGCGCCGCCGAGCGCCTGGAAGAAGCGCGCTGCGATCAGTTGCGGCAGGGTTTCGGCGAAGATGCAGGCGATGCTCGCCGCGACCATCAGCGCGAGGCCGCCAAGCAGCACCGGACGCCGGCCGAACTTGTCCGACAGCGGTCCCATGATGAGCTGCGACAGTGCGATGCCGACCATGTAAAGCGACACCGTCATCTGCGCGATCGAGATGTCGCGGCCGAATGTCGTCGCCAGCACGGGCAGCGCCGGAACCAGGATGTAGAGCGAGATCGGCGCGATCCCGGTCATGACGACCAGCAGTAGCAACACCACGCGCGAGGTCGCGATGTTTTTTGTCGCCGCGTCCGGCGGCCTGCTGATCATGCCGTGCATAGTCGTCCGTCTTTCGAAGTCGAATCGACTGTAGCGTGCTCGCGCAAGACGGATATCGGCGTTTCGGAATGCGGCTATTCGGATTTCGGGACGGTTAGGATGAGGGCACGATGGCGACCGTTTGGGCGCGTTGCGCGCGCCACAAATTCACTGTCATCGCCCGCGAAGGCGGGCGATCCAGTACGCCGCGGCCTCTCCGCATACGTTTCTGTCTCTGGAATACTGGATTCCCCGTTTGCGCGGGGAATGACGGGGATGGGCGGGGAAAGAGCGTTGCGCAAATCGCGTAGCGCTATGCGTCTCGGAATGGCGAGCTTACGCCTTGAGCTCCGCCGTCGCTTGATCGAGCCAGGCCTTCGTCGCCTCGTCCAGCGCGGGCCGCACCTCGGCGCGAACGCGCGCGTGGTAGGCATTGAGCCAGTCGAGCTCGTCCTTGCCGAGCATCGCGACATCGATCAGCCGGCGGTCGATCGGCGCCAGGGTCAGCGTCTCGAACGCGTTCATCGATTTCTCGGCGCCCTCGATGTCGGCGGCGACCACCAGCTCGAGGTTCTCGATGCGGATGCCGAAGCCGTCGGTCTTGTAATAGCCGGGCTCGTTGGAGAGGATCATGCCGCGCTTCAGCGGCGTCGTGCCGAGCTTCGAGATCCGCGCCGGTCCTTCGTGCACACTGAGATAGCTGCCGACGCCGTGGCCGGTGCCGTGCTCGAAATCGACGCCGGCGGCCCAGAGATATTGCCGCGCCAGCGTGTCGAGCTGCGCGCCGGTGGTGCCGTCTGGAAACACCGCGCGCGCGATCGCGATGTGGCCGCGCAGCACCCGGGTGAAGCGGTCGCGCATCTCGCCGGTCGGCTCGCCCACGGCCATCGTGCGGGTGACGTCGGTGGTGCCGTCTTCATATTGCGCACCGGAATCGATCAGCAGCAGATCGCCCGGCGCGATGCGCCGGTTGCTCTTGCGGGTGACGCGGTAGTGCACGATGGCGCCGTTCGGACCGGTGCCTGATATGGTCGGGAACGAGACGTCCTTCAGCGCGCCGGTGTCGCGGCGGAACGTCTCGAGCGCCTCGACCGCATCGATCTCGGTCAGCTTGCCGCTTGGTGCCTCGCGATCGACGAAGGCGAGGAAGCGCGCCAGCGCCACGGCGTCGCGGCGGTGCGCCGTCCGTGTGCCCTTGATCTCGGTCGCGTTCTTGACGGCCTTGAGCAGTGCAATCGGATCGCTGCCGCGCACCGGCTTGCCGCCGGCGCTTGCGATCAGCCGGCTGAGCGCGTCGGCCGCGGTGGCATTGTCGAGTGCGATCGCGGCGCCACTCTTGGCGAGCGCCATCAGCGTCGGCGCCATCGCATCGGGCTCGCGCACATCGGCGGACTGCTCGAGATGGTCGCGGGTCAAATTGGAGAGTTTTCGGTGGTCGATGAACACGGTCGGCCGGCCGTCCTTCGGCACCAGCGCGTAGGACAGTGGCAACGGCGTATGGGCGACGTCGGCGCCGCGGATGTTGAAGGTCCAGGCCACGGCGTGGCTGTCGGAGAGCACCAGCGCGTCGACGCCGAGCTTGGCGATCTCGCTCTTGATTTGCGTGATCTTCTCGGCCTCGGCGACCCCGGCATTTTGCAGGCTGTGCACGGCGACCGGGGCCAGCGGCGGCTGCGGCCGGTCCTGCCAGATCGCGTCGACCGGATTGCTGTCGACCGCGACCAGCTCGGCGCCGGCCTTGGCGCAGGCGGCGGCGAGGCGTTCGGCTGCCGAAGAAGTGTGCAGCCATGGATCAAATCCGAGGCGGTCGCCGACTTTCAGGTGCGTCGATACCCAGCTCTCCGGCGGCGGATCGATCAGCGATTCCACCGCCCAGGCCTTTGCGTCGACCTGCTTGGCCGCCTGGATCGTGTAGCGGCCGTCGACGAAGATCGCAGCCTCATGCGTCAGCACCACCGCCAATCCTGCCGAACCGGTAAAGCCGGTCAGCCAGGCCAGCCGCTCTTCCGAGGGGGGCACATATTCATTCTGCTGCTGATCGGCGCGCGGAACGACGAAGCCGGTCAGCTTGCGGCGGGCGAGTTCTTCACGGAGCGCGGCCAGGCGCGCCGTCAATGCGACGCCGGCCTCGGGCTCCTCGAATGTCTGGAAGTGTGCTTCGAACATGGCTCAGTTTAGGATCATGAGGATCAGTCCGCAATGTAGACGCATTTGAGGTCGCATCTGGCACGGACCGTGCTTGAAAATGGTCCATTCGAATTGAGTGGAGTATAGGATGCAGCAGTTGCGCTTCGTCCGGATAACAGGGAAATTCGAGCGGGTGGTTCATCTCAACGGCGAGGGGACACACGATGCCAGCGTTCATGTTTGAGAAGATTTCGCCGCCGGCCCACCGCGCCCCGGCCGCAACGACACCAAAGAAGCCGCGCGGCCTCATCAGCCAGATGATCAACCGTTTCGCCGAGCGCCGCGCCAGGCGTGCCTTGCAGGGCAAGCGCGCGACACGTCGGGACGAGAAGCCGGCGGAGTAGTGGCGGTGTTCGTTCACCTCACCCCGCTTGCGGGGAGAGGTCGGATTGCGAAGCAATCCGGGTGAGGGGGACTCTCCGCGAGGCCAACTCTCACCGTCGCTGCGGAGGCAGCCCCTCACGCCAACCCTCTCCCCGTAAGAACGGGGCGAGGGGCGCAATACCGCCGCGGACGCAGCTCAACCAACCTTCCGCAGCAACAAACTGCTCCACCCCTCGATCCGCAGGTGCCGCAGCGGCACGAGGCCGCGTGCGCGGTAGGTGGCGATCACGGCGGGGGCCTGGTGGGTCAAGAGGCCCGAGAGGATGACGCGCGCGCCGGGCGCGAGGTGCCGCGCCATCGGGCCGGCCAATTGCCTTAACGGGTTGGCAAGGATGTTGGCCAGGATCAGGTCGAACGGGCCGCATCTGGCAAAGTCCGGCGCGGCAAATCCGGTCGCGCGGATCACCCGCACCTGGTTGCCGACGTGGTTCAGCGTCGCGTTCTCGGCCGCCACCCGCACCGACGGCGGGTCGATGTCGGAGGCGAGCACCGCGCGATGCAGCGCTTTCGCCGCCGCGATGCCCAGCACCCCGGTGCCGGTGCCGAGGTCGAGCAAGCTCCTCGGCCGGGAACTCTTCAGGACGTGGTCAAGCAACAGTAAACAGCCGCGGGTGGTGCCGTGGTGGCCGGTGCCGAAGGCGAGCGCTGCCTCGATCTCGATGGCAAGCTTGTTCGGCGTGACGCGGTCGCGGTCGTGGCTGCCATGCACGACGAAGCGGCCGGCCGGCACCGGGACGAGATCTTCGAGGCTCGCCTTGACCCAGTCCTTGGCCTCGACAATGTCGAAGACGAGCGTGTCCGCGATCTCGTTTCCTGCTGAAGTTACAATGAGTTCCCGCAGCCATGCCTGATCGGGCGCCTCGGCGAAATGGAGCGTGACGTCCCACTGTCCGTCCGGCCGCTCGAAGGCGGCGACCGCCGCATCGCCGTCGAAAAAGACCTCCGTGAGCACGTCGACGACGCGCTTGGCCGCGGCCTCGGTGCCGATCGAAAAGCAGGCGCGATGAGTGGGAGAAAGCTGCATCCTAGGGTTCCGTCAGTTCAATTTTTTGGAACTTTTGTTCCCAATTTTCCGAGTAACTTGCAGGTTCCGATTTAACCTGACTGCAGGTTGTGTCCCGTACATTTCCGGGTGTTGGATCCAGCCAACGCATCTTGGAATTGAAACGGAGGCGAGTCTTGAAGAGCATGGTTTTGAAGTTCTGGTCGGACGAGTCCGGTGCGACCGCGATCGAGTACGGCCTGATTGCAGCGGGAATCGCGCTGGCGATCATCACCGTGGTGAACAGCCTGGGCACCAGCATGAACGAAAAGTTCGGTTCGATTAGCAGTTCCTTGAAGTAATTTCCGCCTCCCATTTCCTGGCGGGGGCTGTTTTTCTTTAGAGGCTGTTACCTGACGATCGCCCGCACGGGGAGTTGCCCCCCGGCGGGCGAGGTCGTTTTGGGGGGCGGCCCGGAATGCCCACAGGTCCTCCACTCGTTTCCCCAAGGTTGTCCACGGCTTTATCCCGCCACTCGTCCCCAGCTTTTCCACCGCCTTGTACGAGCCCGCCGGGCCTGCGGCGCGCAGGCGACCCACCGCTTTCTCACAGCGTTGCCAACAGACTTGCCAACAGCCTGTCCACAGCTCCTTCCACAGACCTATCCACGGCTTCCGAACAGCGAGCGGTGATCCCTCAAGATCGCCTGCGCGGCGTTGTGGCCGGGCGCGCCGGTGACGCCACCGCCGGGGTGGGCGCCGGAGCCGCAATGATAGAGGCCCTTCAGCGGACCGCGATAGTCGGCATGGCCCAGCATCGGCCGCGCCGAAAACAACTGGTTCAGCGTCAGCGCGCCGTGGAAGATGTCGCCTCCCAACAGGCCGAATTGCCGTTCGAGGTCGAGCGGGGAGAGGATCTGGCGGCCGAGCACGCTTGCCGCAAAGCCAGGTGCGTATTTGTCCACCGTCGCGATCATGAGATCGGCGACCTCCTCGCGATGGTCGTCCCAGGACTTTCCGTCGGGCAGTTCGGGCGCGACGTGTTGGCAGAACAGGCTCGCGACGTGTTTGCCCGCCGGTGCGAGCGTGTCGTCGAGCGTGGAGGGGATCAGCATTTCGACGACAGGCTCCCGGCTCCAGCCTAGCGCGCGCGCGTCGAGATAGGCGCGGTCCATGTAGCCGAGGCTTGGCGCCAGGATGATGCCGGAGGTGAGGTGGTCGTCGTCGCCCGGGAGCGCGGTGAAGGAGGGCAGGCGGTCCAGCGCCACATTCATGCGGAAGGTGCCGGATCCGTTCTTCCAGTGCCGGATGCGCGCGAGGAAGTCCGGGGGCAGGGCGTCGGCCGCGATCAGCCGCGTATAGAGCAGCTTTGGATTGACGTTGGCCGCGACATATTTCGCGCGGAGCGATGTGCCGTTGTCCAGCACCACGCCCACCGCGCGGTCGCGCTCGACGATGATCTCGCGCACACCCGCATCCGTGTCGATCGTGACGCCGCGGCCCTGCGCGGCGCGCGCCATCGCCTGCGTGATCGCGCCCATGCCGCCGATGGCGTGGCCCCAGACGCCCTTCTTGCCGTTCACCTCGCCGAAGGCGTGGTGCAACATCACATAGGCCGAGCCCGCCGCGTACGGACTGGCATAATTGCCGACGATGGCATCGAAGCCGAACAGCGCCTTGACCAGATCGTGCTCGAAGCGCTCGTCCAGCATCTCGCCGGCCGAACGGGTGAAGAGATCAAGCAGGCTGCGGCTTTGCTCCAGCGTCAACCCGCGCAGGATGTTGGCGCTCTGGAACGCGTTCATCGCTTCGCGGATCGCGTTCGTGCCAAAACCGTCGAGCAGGTTCGGCGGCGCGCGCAGCACGAACTGCCGCAGCACGTCGGCGATGTCTTCCAGCTCGCGCGAGAACCCGTCGAGCGCGCTCGCGTCGTGCGTGCTCAGCCGCGCGACGGACTCCTTCGTCCGCCCCTCGCCGGTGAGCAGATAGCTGCCGTCGGGCGCGGGCAGAAAATTCTGCGCGCGCCGCTCGACGATCCGCAGGCCCTGTTCAGTGAGGCCCAGGTCGCGGATCACCTGCGGATTGAGCAGGCTCACCGTGTAGGCCGCGACCGAGTTGCGGAATCCGGGGTGAAACTCCTCCGTGACCGCGGCTCCGCCGACCACCGTGCGGCGCTCGACGACGCGCACGCGCAGGCCGGCCATCGCGAGATAGGCCGCACAGGTGAGGCCGTTATGGCCAGCGCCGATGATGATGACGTCGGTTTCGGTCATGAAGGATTCAACATGTTCCACGGTCATTCCGGGATGGTCCGAAGGACCAAGCCGGGAATGACATCTGTATATCAAGCAATGGTCGCTGCAACATCACGAGACCCTTTATTGCCCGTTCATGCGCCTTGTGCTCCATTGCGCGCGCCCGGCGCCCGCCGGGGTTTAAGCCGGAGCTTCCATGGATTCGATCGTGCAACCCGCCGCCACGGAGCAGCCGTCCTCGTCGCGCAACCGGCTGCTGCTGACGGTGTACACCGCCGCGATCTTCGTCAGCGCGCTGCTGCTGTTCTCGGTGCAGCCGCTGTTCGCCAAGATGGTGCTGCCGCGGCTCGGCGGTTCGCCGGCGGTGTGGTCGGTGGCGATGGTGTTCTTCCAGTCCCTGCTGCTGGCGGGCTATGCCTATGCGCATCTCTTGATGCAGATCAGGAATCGCATCGTTCCGGTCGCGGTACATCTGGTTCTGCTGATCGCAGCCTTCGCCACGCTGCCGCTCGGCATCGCCACCGCCTATGGTGAGCCACCGGCCTCCGGCTATGCGTTCTGGCTGCTCGGACTGTTCGTGGTCTCGATCGGCCTGCCGTTCTTCGCGCTCGCCGCCAACAATCCGCTGCTGCAGGCCTGGTTCGTCCGCACCGGCCATCCTGCCGGACACGATCCCTATTTCCTTTATGCATCCTCCAACATCGGCAGCTTCCTCGCGCTGTTGTCCTATCCGTTCCTGCTGGAGCCGATTTTCACGCTGCACACGCAGAACCGGTTCTGGACCCTTGGCTATGGCCTCCTGATCCTCCTGATCGCCGCCTGCGGCGTGCTGCTGCTGCGCTCGCCGAAGCTGACCGTGGTCGACGCAAAAGCCGAGGACGTCAATGCGCCGGCCCCAGGCATCGTGACGCGGCTGCGCTGGATCTTCCTTGCCGCGGTGCCGTCCGGCCTGCTGATCGCCGTCACCGCGCACATCTCGACCGACGTCGCGGCGGCGCCGTTGCTCTGGGTGCTGCCGCTGTCGCTGTATCTGCTCACCTGGGTGGTGGTGTTCCAGTCGCGGCCGCTGTTGCCGCACAAATGGATGCTGATGCTCCAGCCGGTCGCGATCGCGGGCGTCATCGTCCTGCTGGCCTTCGGCGGCGAACAGAATCTGCTGCTGACCCTCGGCGGCCACCAATTGTGCTTCTTCGTCATCGCCATGGCCTGCCATGGCGAGCTGGCGCGGACACGCCCGGCCGCCAGATATCTCACCGGCTTCTATGTTGCGCTGTCGTTCGGCGGTATGGTCGGCGGGCTCTTCGCCGGCCTCGTCGCTCCATTCACCTTCTCCTGGATCGCCGAGTACCCCATCCTGGTCGCGCTCGCCGCGCTGTGCCGGCCGTCGGCGAACGAGCGGCTGGCGGGCATCGTCAGATGGTACTGGCTGGCACTCGCCGTGCTTGCGGTGGCGCTGGTCGCGCCGTCTTACATGACCGGCGATCTCTCGACCTGGTTCGAGGATCATCGCGTCTGGGTCGCGGGGGCCGTCGGCGTGCTCGCAGCACTTCTGGCGCTCGCGCTCAACGCCAGCCGCTGGAAGATCTTCGCCACCGCCGCGCTCGCGCTGGCGTTGATCCGCGTCTATCCGGCGGACGAAGGCCGCGTCACGACGGTGCGCAGCTTCTTCGGCGTGCACAAGATCGTGGTAACGCCCGGCGGCTATTTCCATGTGCTGATGCACGGCACCACGATCCACGGCGCCGAGCGCTTCCGCAACAACGACGGCACGCCGGTCGCCGGCCGGCCCGAGCCGATCACCTACTACCACAAGGACGGCGGGATCGGTCAGGCCATCACCGCGATCCGCGAGCGCAAGGGCGCGCCGCTGAAGGTCGCCGCAATCGGCGTCGGATCGGGCACGCTCGCCTGCGCCGCCGAGCCGGGCGAAAGCTGGACCTTCTTCGAGATCGACCAGTCCATGGTCGATGCGGCGAGCGACCCGAAGAACTTTCGCTACATATCGAGCTGCATGCCGGGCCTGAAGCCGGTGATCGGCGATGCGCGCCTCACCTTCGCGAAAGAGCCCGACGGCGCCTATGACCTGATCATCGTCGACGCCTATTCGTCGGATGCGATCCCGATTCATCTCGCCACCGAAGAGGCGATGAATATCTACAAGGACAAGCTGGCGCCGCACGGCGCCGTGGTGATGCACGTCTCCAACCGGCACCTCGATCTCGAGACCGTCGTGGTCGGCATCGCCGATGCCAACGATCTGAAGAGCTGGGTCTTCAACGAAGATTCCGGACGCGACGGGGACTACATCTTCTCGACCGACGTCGTCATCTCCGCGCGCGAGGAGGCCGACGTCGGCCGGCTCGCCTCCTCCAAGTCATGGGAGCAGACCGAAGCCGACGACCGGGTGCGGGTCTGGACCGACGACTATTCCAATATTTTGGGCGCGCTGTACCGGCGGTTGAGGGACGGGGAGTAGGGACGTCTTCGTAGCCCGGATGGAGCGAAGCGCAATCCGGGGGCGCTTCCGCGTGGCGACACTGCTCCCGGATTTCGCTGCGCTCCATCCGGGCTACAAGGGGAAGGCTTCTACGGCTCGACCGGCGTTCCCGCCGGCAATGCAATTCCCTTCTCGCCCGCGACTTGCCGCAGCAGGTCCGGCCTGTCCGAGATGATGCCGTCGACGCCGAGCTCGATCATGCGCGCCATGTCCTCGCGCTTGTTGACGGTCCAGACCACGATGCGCAGTCCGAGCGTGTGTGCCTCCGCTACGGCCGCCTCGGTCACATCGCCGTAATAGGGCGACCAGACCGTGCCGCCCGCAGCCTTGATCGTCCGCGGCAGCGAGCCGCCGTGATCGGCCGGGCTGAAACCCGCTGTCCAGTTCGTCGCCTTGTCCAACGACACCGTCTGGCCCGAGCCGCGCTGGAGCGTCAGGTAGACCGTCGGAATGTCGGGCGCCTGTTGCCGGACGAGCAGCAGGGTCCGCCAGTCGAACGACTGGATCATGACGCGATCGGAAAATCCCTCGGCCTCGATCAGTCCGAGCAGCTTTGCGACAAAGCCTCGCGGATCGAGCGACTCGTCCGGATGGTTTGGATCGATCTTGGTCTCGATATTGAAACGCACGCGCGTGTTGCCGGCCTTGCGCACCAGCGCGAACAGCTCGCCCAGGGTGGGAATGCGTGTCCCCGGCACGGCCCGCTGGTCGGGGAATTGCTTCGCGTAGGAACTGTCGGGGCGGATCTGGCCGACGTCATAGGCCCTGACCTCTTCGAGCCGCAGCTTCACGAATGGCGTGCCGGGCGCGGCGACATAGGCGCCGCCTGCATCGCGCGCGAGATCGGGATTGAGCCCGCGTTCATGCGACACGACGACCTCGCCATCCGCGGTGACGCCGACGTCGAGCTCCAGCGTGTCCACGCCCATCGATAGCGCGTTGGCGAAGGCCGGCAGGGTGTTTTCCGGCAACAGCGCGCGCCCGCCGCGATGCGCTTCGAGATCAAAGGCCATGGCTTGTCCCGCAGTGAGAACCGAGAGCACGATCAGGATTGTCGCGGCACGTGACGGCATCGAGGTTCGCAGCCCAGGTGAAAGGAGGAGCTTATGAAATCTTCGCCCGGTTCGTCCAGCTTCGCGGTCGACAGATGCTTGACGGCGGTCGCGGAAGGCGGAAACTGGCTCTCAAAAAACAACGGTTCAGGGAGCCATTGATATGCGGCTTATCTTCATCGCAACGATGGCGGTTCTCATGGTCGGACAGGCGCTAGCCAAGGATGTGCTCTCGGGTGCGAGCCTCTACGAAGATGTGGCGCGCTATGCATCCTTCGGTCTGCACCGCTTCGGCACGCCGGGCGACCGCGCGACGGCCGACTGGATCGCCGGCGAGATGAAGCAGGCGGGTTTCGAAATCAGCTTCCAGCCCGTCGTGCTCGGGCGGCAATATGTCGTCGAGCGGGCCAGCGCTGAAGCCGCCGGCATCTCTGTCGAGGCGACGCCATTCTGGTGGCCGCCGGAGGACAAGGCCAGCTTCCATCTCGCCGCGCCGCTCGCGCGCGATGGCGATGTCACCGGCAAGATCCTTCTGCTCGACCTGCCGTTCGATCGCGGCGCCTATCTGGGGCCGACCCATCGTGCGGCGATCACGGAGGCCGCGGCAAGGAAGCCGGCGGCCATCCTGCTGATGATCGGCAATCCCGCCGATGACCGCTTCGCCTATAACGTCACGCAGGAGGATGCGCCCTGGCCGGTGCCGGTGATCGTGGTCGGCGCGGCGTCGCGAGCGGTGTTCGAGCGCGCGCTCGCCTCGGGCGCGCCCGTCACCCTCGACGTCAAGGGCCATTACGAGCGCGATGTTGTCGGCCGCAACGTCATCGCCGAGATCGGGGCCGGCCGTGGGCCGGTCATCGTCGTCTCGACGCCGATGACCGGCTGGTACTCGTGCGTCTGCGAGCGCGGCCCCGGCATCGCCAGCTTTCTCGCGCTGGCGCGCACCGTCGCGGCCGAGAAATGGCCGGCGCATCTTGTTTTCATCGCCACCGCCGGCCACGAGATCGGCCATGGCGGCATGGAGCTGTTTTTGAAGCAGGGAGCGCCGGCACCGAAGGACACGCTGGCGTGGATTCACTTCGGCTCGTCGAACGCCTGCTATGCCTTCGCGGAAGGCGCCCGCACCGATCGGCCCGAGCAAGAGCGTTATCTCGTGTTGAGCAAATCCGCCGTCGCGCTGACCGACGAGGCTTTTGCAAAAGTCGAGGCCAAACGCCTGGTGACGGAGAAGCAGGCGGTCGGTGAGCTGCGTGATGTGCATGCGGCGGGCTACGCCAATTTCCTCGGCATGGCTGGGCGCCATCGGACGTTTCATACGCCGTCGGACGATCTCGCCGCGACCGGGCCCGAGATCCTCGAGCCGGTCGCGCGTGCCTTCGTCGATGCTGCGCGAAAGATCGTCGAACGCGGCAACGCCGCGTTCCGGTAGCGTCAGTTCTGATAGTAACCGCGCGGCTGATAGTATTGCCGGGGCTGTGGCTGATAGTAGCCTTGCTGGCCGTAGCCTTGGTTGTAGTACTGCTGCGGCTGCGGCTGCTGATAGACCTGTGCGTCATAGAGCGGGCGGCCGGCCGAGCGCGGCGCGGGATAGCGCGCGCCGGTGTCGCTGCCGTCGGCCGGGTAGATGTAATTGTCGTCCTGCGGCATGTAGCGGCGGGCGGGCTGCGCCGGCGGTGCGAGATTCACGGGATCGCCTGAGGTGGCATACTGCTCTTCGGCGGGTTGCGGCGCGCGGGCCACTGCAGTGGGGTTGCGGCCACGCGGGTTGCGGGCCAGGGCCACCTGGGCCGAGCCGGTCAGCGTCACCGTGGTGTTAAGCACGCCCTGCTGCTGCACCAGCGCATAGAGCGTCGAGGCATTCTGGCGCGACAGTCGCACGCAGCCGTGCGATGCCGGCGAGCCGAGGCGGCTGACCGAGTCGGTGCCGTGGATGGCGTGCCCGACCTTGGTGAAGAAGATCGCGTGCGGCATCGGCGCGTCGTCGAATTCCTTGGAATAGTGATCCTCTTCCATGCGGAAGGCACGGAAGGCGCCGCCCGGCGTTTCGCGCGAGGGGATGCCGGTTGACACCGGCCAGTGATAGCGCGCGACGCCGTCGACGGCGACGGTCATCTGCTGATTGTCCTTGTCGACGGTGATCGCGACCTTGGCTTGCGCGGCGCCCGCGCTCAAAAACATCAATGAGGAAAAAGCGATGAAAAAGGAACGCATCTGGAAACGCATTTGAGTTCTGGCCTCCGGCCTGTTCACGCTAGGCGCCGCGGCTCTCCCGTCCCCCGGCGCGCAATATGCCTGCAATCCGGCTCTCGTTCCAGCGGGCTGCCCGCCCATCGTTAACGCGATGCCGGGCGTAAGCAAGGCCGCTTTGTGCCGCGTGGCTGGCGGCGGCGCTGACATTTTCGCGAGCGTGCCGAGCAGTCACAACGCCGACAATTCGTCACAAAGGCGCAACCATTCGGCCGCTTCAGGCGTTGATCGTGGCTGCCCTCGACGGGCGGCTTCCGCTGCCCTTTCCCCTTTAATTCCCTTGGGACCGAAGATGAACAAAGCCCGTATCGCCGCCGCGCAATTGCCGGCCGGTTTGCCTCTCCGCCTGCTGTTCGCAGCCGCCGCCATTCTGCTCGCGCTGTTGTCGCTGCCGCAAGCCGGCCACGCCCAGGGCATCGTGCGCGGCGCCCAGGAAGGCTCCTATGAAGGCAACCGGATTGCCGGGCCTGTGGGTGGCGTCGTTGGCGGCGCGGTCGGCGCAGGTGTCGGCGGGGCCGTGGGTGCGGTTGAGGGCGTGTTCGGCATCCCACATCACCGTCATTACCGCTGCCGCGGCTACTATGACGGCTACCATCGCTTCCACTGCTACAGGTAAGGTAGCGCCGTAGCCCGGATGGAGCGAAGCGCAATCCGGGGCCGCTGGTGCGTAAGGTGACGCTCGTCCGGATTTCGCTGCGCTCCATCCGGGCTACGGATCTGCGGTCAGTTCTTCAGCCGGTAGCCGGTGCGGAAAATCCACCAGATCACGGCGAGGCAGATCACCAGGAACGCCGTCGTCATGCAGATGCTGACGGACACGCTGACATCCGCGATCTCGTAGAAGCTCCAGCGGAAGCCGGAGATCAGATAGACGACCGGGTTCAGCAGCGCCACCGAGCGCCAGCCTGCCGGCAGCATGTCGATGGAATAGAAGCTGCCGCCGAGGAAGGTCAGCGGCGTCACCACCAGCATCGGGATCATCTGGAGCTTTTCGAAGCCGTCGGCCCAGATGCCGATGATGAAGCCGAACAGGCTGAACGTCACCGCCGTCAGCACCAGGAAAGTCAGCATCCAGATTGGATGGTGGATATGGAGCGGCACGAACAGGCCGGCTGTCGCCAGGATGATGAGGCCCAGAATGATCGACTTGGTCGCGGCTGCGCCGACATAGCCCAGCACGATCTCGACATAAGAGATCGGCGCGGAGAGAATTTCATAGATCGTGCCGGTGAATTTCGGAAAGTAGATGCCGAACGAGGCATTGGCGATGCTCTGCGTCAGCACCGAGAGCATGATCAGGCCCGGCACGATGAAGGTGCCGTAGCTGACGCCCTCGACCTGGCTGATGCGCGAGCCGATCGCGGCGCCGAACACCACGAAATAGAGCGAGGTCGAGACGACAGGCGAGACGATGCTTTGCAGCAGCGTACGCCAGGTGCGCGCCATTTCGAACAGATAGATGGCGCGGATGGCGCGATGGTTCATGACGTCCTCACGAGGTCGACGAAGATGTCCTCGAGCGACGATTGCGTCGTGTCGAGATCGTTGAAGCGGATGCCGGCGTTGCGGAGGTCGCTGAGCAGGCTGGTGATGCCGGTGCGCTCGCCCTTGGTGTCGTAGTCGTAGACGAGCGTCGCGCCGCCGTCGCAGAGGTCGAGCTCGTAATGGCTGAGGCTGTCCGGCAGCGTCGTGACCTTGCCCTGCAGATGGAGCGTCAACCGCTTCTTGCCGAGCTTCTCCATCAACGTCGCCTTGTCCTCGACCAGCACGATCTCGCCCTTGTTGATGACGCCGATGCGGTCGGCCATCTCCTCGGCTTCTTCGATGTAGTGCGTGGTCAGGATGATGGTGACGCCGGATTGCTGCAGCGTGCGCACCACCTCCCACATGCCCTTGCGAAGCTCGACGTCGACGCCGGCGGTCGGCTCGTCAAGGAACAGGACCTGCGGCTCGTGCGACAGCGCTTTCGCGATCATCACGCGGCGCTTCATGCCGCCGGAGAGCGTGATGATCTTGTTGTCCTTCTTGTCCCAGAGCGAGAGGTCCTTCAGCACCTTCTCGATATGGTCGGGGTTCTTCGGCTTGCCGAACAGGCCGCGGGAGAAGCTCACTGTCGCCCACACGCTCTCGAAGGCGTCGGTGTGCAATTCCTGGGGCACGAGGCCGATCAGCGAGCGGGCCTTGCGGTACGAGGTCTGGATATTCTCGCCGCCGACGAGGACCGTGCCTTCGCTCGGGTTGGCGATGCCGCAAATGATCGAGATCAGCGTGGTCTTGCCGGCGCCGTTGGGGCCGAGCAGGGCAAAAATCTCGCCGCGCTTGATGTCGAGATTGACGTTCTTGAGCGCCTTGAAGCCGGACCCATAGGTCTTCGACAAATTGGCGACGGAAATGATGGAGGACATGATGGCCGCAGGGCTGAAAGGTAAAGACTGGGGAGGGGAGGCTGGAACCGTCCGGGAGGAGGTCAGCGGAGCCCTGAAATAGGAATGCACTTGCCCGGCCGCAATTGGCTGGGGAAAAATGGTCTCAAAACAGGCCCTTCGGTGGCAGGTTCCGGGTAAGTGTTGCGCGATGGTCACGGGCTGTGGCTAAGATTGCCACTCACGCGCCTCTTTGTTGCGTCTGCGAGCGGGCCGTGGCTACGATTCCGGCCGATCGCAAAGCGTATTGTCCCCAGGGAAACATCGAGATGAGACCGAACGGCCGTCACACCGCCGGCGCCAGCCAGTTGCCCGCCCTCCGTGTGTGGGCGATCTGCCTGCTCCTGCTGTCAGCTGTTGCCATCAGCCCGACCACCGCCAGGGCGGCGCCGAGCCAGTCCCCGGCCGCGACCACCCATGTCTACCTGCTCCGCGGCGTGCTCAACATCTTCTCGCTCGGGCTCGACACGATCGGCGCCCGGCTCCAGGCGCAAGGCATGCAGGTGACGGTTGCGAATTTCGTGTCCTGGTCCTCGCTCGCCGATGAAGCCGCGGCCGATTACCGGGCCGGCCGAGTCAAGACCATCGTCCTGGTCGGCCATTCCTCCGGTGCGACCGCGCTGCCGGACATGATCGCCAAGCTCAACCAGCTCGGCGTTCCCGTGAAGCTCGCGATCGGCCTCGATTCCGTGTTCAAGACCAGGCTGTCGACCGGCGCCGAGCGCTACATCAACATCTTTATCGGCGACGGCCCCGGCGAACCCGTGCGGGCCGCGTCTGGCCTGCGCGGCAAGCTCGACAATGTCGACGTCCGCGGCACCGGTGTCGGCCACATCTCGATCGACAAGAGCGAGGCGATCCAGCGCCGCGTCATCGCCGAGATCGACGCCGCCATCATGCGCTCGCGCGCCCCGGCAAGTCCGGTCGCCGAACCCGGCGCACCCAGGGCCCCGCGGCAGGCACGCTCGGCGGCCGCATCGGCTCCGGCCAGGAACTGAGGGCGCGTCGCGCCCGCAGCACCGCGTGATGCCGCCTAAGCGGCGGTTACGCGGACCGGCATGCTCTCCAGCCCACGCAGGGAATTGTTGAGCCTGCGCCTGGGCTCTGCCGTGAGTTCGATGGTCTTCACGCGCCTTGCAAGCTCGCCAAAGATCAATTCGCCTTCCAGGCGTGCGATCATCTGGCCGACACAGGCGTGAATGCCGGCGCCGAAGCCGACATGCCCGGTCGCGCTCCGTTCGACCTCGAAGCGGTCCGCGTTGTCCCAGCGCGCGGGATCGCGGTTGGCGGAGGCCATAAACAGCAGCACCTTGCGGTGCGCGGGAATCACGCCGGCACTCGTCTCGACCTCGCGCGAGGTGGTGCGAAAGAACGTCTGCACCGGTGAGTCGTAGCGCAGGCCTTCCTCGAACGCGTTGCGCGCCAGCTCCGGCTTGTGGTGCAGCTTGCGATATTCATCCGGATGCGTGGCGAGTGCCAGCAGGGTGTTCCCGATGCCGTTGACGGTCGTGTCGATCCCGGCGGTGAGGAACGGCCGCACCAGGTGCGTTGCTTCGTGCTCGGTGATCTCGCCGTCGTCGGCGGCCTGGTAGATCATCATGCCGAGCCCGTCGGGCTGCAACGCGTCCCGGGCGCAGCATTCCATGATCCAGCTCTGAGCGGCGAGGCCCGCCTTGCGCGATGCGGCCAGCATTTCGTTCTCCGGGCCAAAGCTGTCGAACACGAACGTGCTCCAGGCCAGCAGCTTCTCGCGGCCATCCGGCCGGATGCCGATCGCATCCGGAAACACTTTCATGGGATAGGCTTCCGCAAGATCGGCCACGGCATCGAAGGTGCCTTTGTCGATCAGCTCCGAGACCTTCCTCTCCGCCTCCTGCTGAAACGTCTCGCGCAGCTTCCTTGCGACGCCTGGGGACAAGGTGCGGCCGAGGACGCGGCGGCCCTTGTCGTGGTCGGGCGGATCGATCTGGAGCGACAGCGGTTTCGGCAGGGCAGGATTCATCCCGTGAAGCCCGACACCCTCGCCGCTGATGAAGGTCTTCCAGTCCTTCAGCGCCGCCTCGACCCCGGCATAGCCCGCCATGGCCCACACGTCGTAACGCGCGAGCCTGAACACGGGCCCCAGCGCACGCAAGGTTTCGTAGGCAGGATACGGATCGATCAGGAAATCAGGCGCAAACGGGTCGGCCTGGCTGCACGCGATGCCGGTCATCGTGAACTCCTGATGCCGCTTATTGACTGGAGAGCGGACACTTGCCTTCGCTCTCCGAGCGGAATGCGTCCTCGCCCTTGATCGTGGCGACGACCTTCAGCAGGTCCCAGGCCGAACTCGACTCCTCGGGCGCCTTGACCTGGAGCAGATAGAGCGGGTGGATCTTGCGTCCGTCCTTGCGGATGTAGCCCTTGCCGAACAGCGGATCGTCGGTCGGGATCTCCTTCATCGCTGCGACGACGGCCTTGCCGTCCTTGGCGCCGCCGACCTTGTCGACCGCCTTGAGATAGTGAATGACCGAGGCATAGACGCCGGCCTGCATGTCGTTGGGATAGGCCTTCGACGGAATGCGTTCTGCGAAGCGCTTCGCAAAAGCCCGCGTGCCGTCGTTCAGATCCCAGTAGAACGGGTTCATGATCTGCGCGCCCTGCGCAAACTTCAGTCCGAGTGAGGGAAGGCCGTTCATCCCCAGGATCAATCCGACCAGCTTGTGGTCCTTGGTCAGCCCGAACTCGGCGGCCTGCTTCATCGAGGTGATGGTATCGTCGCCGGCATTGGCGAAGCCGACGACGTTCGCGCCCGAAGCCTGGGCCTGGAGCAGGAAGGAGGCGTAGTCGGCTGTTCCCAGCGGATGCCGCACGCTGCCGAGCACCTCGCCGCCGGACGCTTTCACGGCCTCCGCGGCCTGCTTCTCAAGGTCATGACCGAACGCGTAGTCGGCGGTGATGAAGAACCACTTCTTGCCGCCCTGCTGCACGATCGCCTTGCCGAGGCCACGCCCGTAGGCATAGGTGTCGTAGGTCCAGTGCACGGTGTTCGGCGTGCATTTCTCGCCGGTCAGCAGCACCGTGCCGGCTCCCGATCCGACGAAGACCTTGTTCTTCTCGGCGCTCATGCCGGCGACAGCGAGCGCGATCGACGAGTTGGGGATATCGAAGATCGCGTCGACGCCGTCATTCTCGTACCAGCGCCTGGCGATGCCGATCCCGATGTCGGTCTTGTTCTGATGGTCGGCGGCGACGACCTCGACCGGCTTGCCGGCGGCCTTGCCGCCATAATCCTCGACCGCCATTTTTGCGGCGACGACCGAGCCGATCCCCTGATAGCTCGCGAACGGACCGGATTGGTCGTTCAGGATGCCGATCTTCACGGCATCCTGAGCATAGCCCGGCGCGGCAACCAGCATTGAGGCCAAAATGCACAATTTGTGCAGGAATTTGCTGTTCATTGGTCCCTCCCATATGCGGTCTTGGTGCCGCTAAATAATAGTTATATTTTATAGCTATTTTTGAGAGTGTCAATTCGGCTGAGCCGGTGGCCGCCGCGGATTGAGGATCATGAGGTCGAAAACAGTAAGACCCGGGTTGAAACCCGACCAGCAGCCGGAGAAATCGCTGGACCTGCGCGCGCTCCGGCGGACGCCCGGCTTCATGCTGCGCCTCGCGCAATTGAAGTTCTTCGAAGGCTTTTACGAGGAGTTCGCCGCGTTGGGCCTGACGCCGGCGACCTATGCGATCTTCGCCGTCATTCGTGACAATCCCGGCGTGCCGCCGAGCAGCCTCGCCAGCCTGCTTCGGTTGCGCCTGCCGAACCTGATCAAGATCCTGAACGAGCTCGAATCGTCCGGCTTCATCAAGCGCAACCGCTCGAAGGCGGACCGCCGCGCCGTCGAGCTGATGCTGACGCCGAAGGGCGCAAAGCTGATTGCCGAGGGGGCAAGGCTGACCGAGCCCTACAACGAAAAGATGCTGGCCCCGCTCAGCGCGGCCGAGCAGCGCACGCTGCTGGAATTGCTGAACCGGCTCCTGCCGCTCTAGGGGGCGGGCTCTATCGCTTCCTGACCAGCTTCAGGGGACGACCGGTCTTCTGAATGCGGGGCTTGATCGCAGCGCTCTGTGCGTCGGGCGGGTTCAGGAAGCGGACGAGCATCGTTCTCAGATGCTCTACGCTCTGCTTGATATCCAGCTTCGGATTGCGGATCGGCATGGCGCGGGATCCGTCGACGAGGGCGATCAGGATGTTTGCCGTCGCGTCCGGATCGAGTCCTGGATCCACCCGTCCCCGGTCTTGCGCCTGGCGCAGGAAATCGCTCCACATGCGGCGGACCGCCCTAGTGTGGCGTTCGATGATCTCGGCGAATTCCGGATTGCGCGCGGCCTCCGCGAGGCCGTCCAGATTGAGGATCTGAGCGGGACGAAATCGCAGGCTGGTTTCCTCGATATCGACGAGCAGCGCCTCGATCACGTCGGGGGCAGCCAGAATTTTTTCGAACTTTTCGGCCGACCGCGCGAGACCGAGGTCGATCATCGCCTCGATGATCGCCACCTTGCTCGGAAAGTAGTGATAGAGGTGCCCCGGACTGATGCCGGCTTCGGTGCAGATGTCTGTCGTGCTGGCGCCGCGGAAGCCGTCCCTGATGAAGCAGCGGATCGCCGCGCCGAGGATTTCCCCGCGCTTCTGCTCGTGCTTGACGGGGTCGACTTTCCTCAAACCGGACATCTCCATTCACACTTGCCCCGTTTAGCACGACGGTCCGCCACGAGAAAATCGAAATTAGAGAGTTCCATCTATTTATGTTGACGGATGTTGCGAGGCGTGACAGTGATTATTAGAGCGATCTCTCTAATAAGCTGCCGCTGCGGGAATGGGACCATGCGCTTTCCACGGACGGCCCTGATGGGAGCCGCGCTTGCGCTCGGAGGGTGTGCGACCGCGCCGCTCGAACAGGCCGGCTCGCTCAGGAGCTACGACCGGATGTCGGAGGCGAACGGGCTGGTGACGCGATCGAAAATCCGCGTGAACAAGCAGGATGTGCTGGCGGCGAAGACGATCCGGATCGCATCGACCGTCTTTCCCGCGCGCACCGATGTCGTGTTGACCGAAAAGGAACGTCGCCTGGTTGCGAACGCCATCAGTCGCGAGCTGTGTCTCCGCTTGAGCGAGCGCTTCCGTGTCGTCTCATCCGACGACGACGCCGATCTCACGGTGCAGGCGACGGTGACGCATGCCGCGCCGACCAGCCCGACCGCCTCCGGCGCATCGAAAGCCCTGTCGATTGCCAAGACCGTTGCGCTTCCCGGCGTGCCCGTACCGGTGCCGAGGCTTCCGGTCGGGCTCGGCAGCCTGTCGGTCGAGGCGGAAGCGCGCGATTTTGCAGGATTTCAGAAGGCGGCCATGGTCTGGGCGCGCGGCGCCAACTCGATCACCAACTCTCCGCGGGTCGCCAATGAGGGCGATGCCTACGATCTCGCCGCCGATTTCGGCACGGACTTCGCAAAACTGGTTACGACCGGAGAATCGCCGTTCGGCGGCATCCCCGCGCTGCCGCCGATGGACAGCATTCCCGTGCGCCTCGGCGGTGCGCCCAAATATGTTGCCTGTGAAGCGTTCGGACGGTTTCCCGGCATCACCGGCTTCGCGGGGCAGGGGCTCGGCCTGCCGCCGGCCTGGACCGATTCCGGCGCCAAGGAGAGCCCGGCCAGCAATCCGGTCCCGCCGCCTGTGCCCGGAGCGAATTCAGAGCAGGCGCTGACACAATGATGCGGCCGCGCGCCCCGCAACATCCGAGCCCGAAATATTGGTAGCCGATCAGAGTTGATGACATGCTGACATCCGGAATAACTCGCCCTTCCCAACGCGCTTTGCGCGAAAGCGCAGTGCGCGACGATGCGCGCCCGAGCAGCGTTCCCCTGTTCACGGCTGATGAGGCGTGGAGCCGGACGAACGCAGATCGGCGTGCAGTCGACGAGAGGGATGACCAGGACTCGATGCTCGAGCCCGGCTTCTGGATGACGGCCCTGGTCGCGTTCCTGCCCACGGTCGCCGGCTGCCTCTATCTCGTCCTGACCCAGGGATGAGGCGCGCACCGAGCGCGGCACCGGGGACAGGCGATGCATTCACGATATGAGTTGGCGTGCGGCCAGCGAAGGTCCGTCTTCGGCCGCCGCAGATCTCTGGCGGCCTTGTCCGCTGTCTTGACGCTTTTGCTGGCGGGATGCGCGTCGAGCGGGAATTTGCCTCCGGTCTATCACCCACCGCGTCCGCCTGGTGCCAAGGCGGTGCAGGAGGGCGTCAGGAAGGCAGCCGCCGAAGTCAAGCTGAGCGGGGGGCTCGAGACATCCGCCGTCCGTCCCAGCGACCACGGGCCGGGGTCGTATTTCGTCTGCCTGAGGCAGCGAGGCGGTGACAGACACCCGGCCTATTCGGTCTTTTTCGACGATGACGCCTACAAGGGAATCCAGAGCTCGGTGATCCTCGACGCCTGCGAAGCCCAGTCATGGGTTCCGTTCAGCTGATACCGGGGATGCAAGGGGGCAGAATGAGAACCTCGACCGACGGTCACGGGCCCGGTTCCGTGCCCCAAAATCCACCCAATCGGTGGTCACTAAGCCCGCGGAGGGGGGCTTTGCCTTCCATGGTGGGACTGCTGGACTGATGATCGATCTGAGGCGGCTAGTCGTGCTGGCAGCGGTTGCGCTGTTCGCCCTAGGCACCGGCATGGCCGTTGCCTCACCTGCGAAGCCGAAGCGGCCCGCGGTCGCGACCGCTGCGCCGCCGCCTCCTGCCCCGCCCGCCGAACCGCTGCCGCCGCCAAAAATCTACCTGTTCCGTGGCGCCATGGGGCCGATCTTCTCGACCGGCATGGACCGGCTTGGCGAAAAGCTGACGAAGGCCGGCTTCTCGGCCGACGTCTATGAATTCACCATCTGCCGATGGGTCGGCGATCGTGCCATCTCCAGCTACAAGGAAAGCCCGGCGCCGATCGTGCTGATCGGCCATTCCATGGGCGGGCTGTGCTCGGTCGTGATCTCCGAGATGGCGGCCAAGGAGAACATCCCGATCAGCCTCGTCATCGCCATCGATTCCGCGCATGCGACCGGCGACGTGCCGCTCAATGTCGAGCGCTTCATCAACATTTTCATGTCCGACAGCGTGCTCGGCGGCGGCGACGTCGTGGCCGTGCCCGGCTATCGCGGCCATTATGCGAGCTATGACCTCAAGGAGAACTCGCGTGTCACGCACATCAACATCGAGAAGTCTGACGACATCCATCGCCAGATCATCGAGATGGTGACGCAGTTGCCGCGCATCCCCGCGCAAAGCCAGGCCGATGCCGTGCCGCTGCGCTATCTCGTGCCGGCGAACACGCCGGTCGAATTGTGGGATAGCGGCGTGCGGGTGCCGGTGCGCGCGGGCGACACCATGGAGAGCATCGCTGCCGCCCGCCGCGTGCCGCTGTGGACGCTGGCCCAAAGCAATTCGCTGGCGGAGAACGCGACCCTCACCCCCGGCCAGTCCATCATCGTCCCGCGCCATCTGACGCCGCCGGAGCCTTTGGCCGCGATGGCGGCGCCGGCGCCTCCGTCGCAAGGGCGGAAGTAGGGCTCTTCGCCTCTCCCCGCGTGCGGGGAGAGGCCGGATCGCATCGCAGATGCGATCCGGGTGAGGGGGACTCTCCGCGAATCTAACTGTCACCGTCTTTGCTGAGGCAGCCCCTCATCCCTCTCCCCGTAAGAACGGGGCGAGGGAGCGCACTTGCGTTCGCGGCGCTAGCTTGGGCTCACACGTTCGTCCCGTGGATCGCGTCGATCACGGCGTCCGTGACTTCCTTCGTCGTCGCCTTGCCGCCGACGTCGGGCGTCAGCACGCCGGCGGCGCAGACGCGCTCGACCGCCGACATCAGCCGTATTGCCGCGTCCTTCTCGCCGAGATGCTCGAGCATCTGGGCACCGGTCCAGAAGGTCGCGACCGGGTTGGCGATGCCCTTGCCGGTGATGTCGAACGCCGAGCCGTGGATCGGCTCGAACATCGAGGGGAAGCGGCGCTGCGGGTCGATGTTGCCGGTCGGCGCCACCCCGAGGCTGCCGGCGAGTGCGCCAGCAAGATCAGAGAGGATGTCGGCGTGGAGGTTGGTCGCGACGATCGTGTCGAGGCTCTTCGGATGCAGCGTCATGCGCACCGTCATGGCGTCGACCAGCATCTTGTCCCAGGTCACATCGGGGAATTCGGTCGCGACTTCGGCTGCGATCTCGTCCCACATCACCATGCCATGGCGCTGCGCGTTCGACTTGGTCACGACCGTCAGGAATTTGCGCGGCCGCGACTGCGCAAGCTGAAAGGCGTAGCGCATGATGCGGGTGACGCCGACGCGGGTGAACACCGCGACCTCGGTGCCGACCTCTTCCGGCAGGCCCTTGTGGGCACGGCCGCCCATGCCGGCATATTCGCCTTCCGAGTTCTCGCGCACGATCACCCAGTCGAGATCGCCGACGCCGACATTGCGCAGCGGCGAGGCGACGCCGGGCAGGATCTTGGTCGGCCGCACATTGGCGTATTGGTCAAAGCCCTGGCAGATCGGCAGGCGCAGGCCCCACAGCGTGATGTGATCGGGCACGTCGGGCGCACCGACCGCGCCGAAATAGATCGCGTCGAACTTCTTCAGTTCGGCAAGGCCCTCGGCCGGCATCATCACGCCGTGCTTCTTGTAATAGTCCGAGCCCCAGTCGAACGTCTTGACGTTGAAGGCGAGGTCGCCGCTGCGTTTTGCCAGCGCCTCCAGCACGCGGACGCCGGCCGAGATGACCTCGGGGCCGATCCCGTCGGCCGGAATTGCTGCGATCGAATGAGTGCGCATGAAGATGCTCCGTTTGAGATGTCAGTGGGATTGCGGGACGGGTTCGACGGGCGCGGTCTGCGCGCGCGACAATAGCAGGGTCAGGATCGCCGAGAGAACGAGCAGGCCGCTGACGAAATAGAGGCCGCCGACAAAACTGCCGGTCTGGTCCTTGATCCAGCCGATCATGGCCGGACCGACGAAGCCGCCGAGATTGCCGATCGAGTTGATGGTGGCGATCCCTGCCGCGGCCGCGGGGCCGGACAGGAACAGCGTCGGCATGCTCCACAGCGGCGGTTTTGCGGAAGAGATGCCGATATTCACGAGAGCGAGCGCGACCAGCACGGCGACGACGCCGGCCGCAAGACCGGCATAGGCAAGGCCCGCAGCCGCAATCAGGCAGGCCCATACGACGTGCCAGGTACGCTCGCCGGTGCGGTCCGAGTGCCGCGCCCACAGGATCATTGCGACGACGGCGGCGGTTGCAGGCAGGGCGTTGAGGAAGCCGACCTGAAGCGAGGAGAGGCCGAACTGCTTGATGATCTGCGGCGCCCAGACGCCGAGCGTGTAGAGGCCGGCCGAGGTGCCGAAATAGATCAGCGACAGCGCCAGCACCCGCGGGTCCGCAAGCCCGCGCCAGATGCTGTGGCTCGCGGTCGCGGCCTTGCTCGTGGTCTCAGCGTTCATGGTCTCGACCAGCCAGCGCCGCTCGTCCTCCGCAAGCCATTTCGCCTTCTCGGGGCGATCGGTCAGGAAACCAAGCACGACGAAGCCGAGCACCACGGCCGGCAGCGCCTCCAGCACGAACAGCCATTGCCAGCCCTTGAAGCCGAGATGGCCGTCCATCTCCAGCAACGCGCCCGATATCGGCGAGCCCAGCACGGTCGAGAGTGGCGCGGCCGCCATGAACAGCGCGGTCACCGCGGCACGCTGGCGCGCCGGGAACCAGTAGGAGAGGTAGAGGATGATGCCGGGAAAGAAGCCGGCTTCGGCGACGCCAAGCAGGAAGCGCAGCACGTAGAAGCTGGTCGTGCCCTGCACGAACGCCATCGCCGCCGACACGAGGCCCCAGGTGATCATCACCCGCGCAATCCAGATCCGCGCGCCGACCTTGTGCAGGATGATGTTGGATGGCACCTCAAACAGGAAATAGCCCCAGAAGAAGATGCCGGCGCCGAAGCCGTAGACCACGGGCGACAGGCCGATGTCCTTGTTCATGGTCAGCGAGGCAAAGCCGATATTGACGCGGTCGATGAAGGCCACGAAGTACAGCAGCATGATGAAGGGAACGATGCGCCAGGTGATCTTGCGCAGCACGCGCGTCTGAATTTCGCTCGCCACCCTGGCCTCCTCGAGTTCCCGTTTGTTGTTGGTGAGGCGGACCGCTGGAGGTCCACGCCGGCAACGAGCCTAGGCGCGGGAAGGAGGCATACTCAATTGGCGCTGGTTTATACAAAAAAATGATATAATCCTCGCTGGAAGGCCGCCACGGCGTCATGGCCGGGCTTGTCCCGGCCATCCACGCCTTTCCTGGCGGCACAAAGAACGTGGATGCCCGGGCGTAGGCGAGCGGAAGCGACGCCGTCCTTCGGACGGCTATGCCCGGGCATGACGACTTCGCGTAAATCTTCAAGCGCGATCGGGCGAGACCAGAGGACCTTGGATGGAATTGCATCAGTTGCGATGCTTCGTGGCGGCGGCCGAGCAACTGCATTTCGGCCATGCGGCGCAGCAGCTCCAGATGCTGCCCTCCGCGCTCGGCCGGCAGATCAGGCTGTTGGAAGAAGATCTGGGAACGCGGCTGTTCGCACGGACCACGCGCGCGGTGTCGCTGACGGAAGACGGCACGACGCTGCTGCGCGATGCCCGCGCCATCCTCGCCAAGGTCGAGGCGGTCGAGAGCAATCTGCGCAACCGCTCGCGTGCCGGCGCCGCGCGGCGGCTGCGGGTCGGCGCCGTCGACAGCGCCGCGGCGGGATTGTTGCCGCCGCTCTTGCGCGATTTCCGCGACAAGCATCCCGAGATCGCGGTGCAGCTGCTCGAAGACAAGACCGTCCGGCTGCTGCCGAAGATTCTGACCGGCGCGCTGGATCTCGCCTTCGTCCGCCCGCCCGACAGTGCGGACAAGCGGCTCGAATTCCGCGATCTGCTCCAAGAGACCGCGATCGTGGCGTTTCCGCAGCGGCATGCGCTCGCCGAGCGCAAGTCGATCACGCTGGCGCAGATCGCCGACGAGGCGATGCTGGTGCCGGACCGCCGCTCGCGGCCGCATAGCCATGACCTCACGATCAAGCTGTTCGAGCAGGCCGGGCTGACGCCGCGCATCGTGCAGGTCGCCGACGAGAAGCAGACCATCATCCATCTGGTGGCAACGAAGCTCGGCGTTGCGATCGTGCCGCGCTGGACCACGCGGATGGCGGTGACGGGCGTGCGCTTCGTGCCGCTGCGGCCGAAGCAGAGCGGCCCCATCGGCCGGCTGCCGCTTGCCGCCGCATGGCTGCGCGGTTCGCGCGACCCGGCTCGCGATGCCATGCTGGCGGTGCTGGAGGCGCGCCTGCGCAGCTATGCGCGGGAGGCGTGAGCGGCTATGACATTGGCCTGGCGATAAGGTGGGATGCGATGACTGGACAGAAAGCTTCGAACGAATTGCGGGTTGCCATCGCAGGCCTGGGCTCGATCGGCACCAAGATCGCGTCGGCGCTCGATCAGGGTATCGAGGGCTTGACCCTGTCGGCCGTCGCGGTGCGCAATCCCGCCAAGCATCAGGCCTTTATCGGCGGTCTGCGCCGTCCGCCGCAAATCGTGCCGATCGAGCAGCTCGGCGAAGTCGCCGACATCGTGGTCGAATGCGCACCTAGCAGCCAGTTGCGCGCGATCGTCGAGCCCGCGGTGAAACGCGGCAAGGCCGCGGTCGTCGTCAGCGTCGGCGGGCTGCTCGACAATTTCGATCTCGTCGATCTCGCCCGCACCAATGGCGGCCGCATCATCGTGCCGACCGGCGCGCTGATCGGGCTCGATGCCGTCAACGCCGCCGCAATCGGCAACATTCATTCGGTGAAGATGGTGACGCGCAAGCCGATCGACGGCTTGAAGGGCGCGCCCTTCATCGTCGAAAACAACATCGATATCGACAATCTGCGCGAGCCGCTCAAGCTGTTCGAGGGCACCGCGCGCGAGGCTGCAAAGGGCTTTCCGGCCAATCTCAACGTCGCGGTCGCGCTGTCGCTCGCGGGCGTCGGGCCCGACCGCACCTCCGTGCAGATCTGGGCCGACCCGACCGTGACGCGCAATGTTCACCGCATCGAGGTCGAGGCAGATTCGGCGCGCTTCTCGATGTCGATCGAGAACATCCCATCGGAGAATCCCAAGACGGGCCTGATCACGGCGCTGTCCGTGATCGCGCTGCTGCGCAAGCAGCGCGCCACGCTTTGTGTCGGAACGTGACCTCTACGCGCCCGTGACGCGCCAGATCACGTTGCCGACGTCGTCGGCCATCAGCAGCGACTTCTTGTCGGGTCCGATCACGACGCCAACCGGACGGCCGTAGGATTCCTTCTCGTCCGGGGACAGGAAGCCCGACAGGATGTCGCGGCCGGGGCCGGAGGGCTTGCCGTTCTCGAACGGGATGAACACCAGTTTGTAGCCCGAGAGCGTGCTGCGATTCCACGAGCCGTGCTGGCCGATCACCATGCCGTCGGGGAAGCCGGGCAGGGTGCCCGCCGGCATCCAGCACAGGCCGAGCGAGGCGGTGTGGCCGCCGAGCGCGTAGTCCGGTTGAAGTGCCTTGGCGACCATCGCGGGATCCTGCGGCACGCGGTCGTCCACCGTCTTGCCCCAGTAGCAATAGGGCCAGCCGTAGAAGCCGCCGTCGCGCACCGAGGTGAGATAGTCCGGCGGCGTCTCGTCGCCGAGACCGTCGCGCTCGTTGACGACGGTCCAGAGCACGTTCGTATTGGGCTCCCAGGCAAGACCAACAGGATTGCGCAGGCCCGCACCAAAAATGCGATGCGTGCCGGCGGCGAGGTCGAGCTCATAGACCGCGGCGCGGCCTTCCTCGACCTCCATGCCCATCTCGGCGATGTTGCTGAGCGAGCCGACGCCGGCATAGAGCTTCTTGCCGTCGGGGCTTGCGAGCAGGCTGCGCGTCCAGTGGCCGCTCGGCTTGAACGTCGTGAGCCGCTTGCCCGGCGCGGTGATGCGGTCGGCATTGGCGACATAGGGGAACGCCATCACGCCGTCGGTGTTGCCGACATAGAAGGTGTCGCCGACCAGCGCCATGCCGAACGGCTGGCTCAGATTCTCCATGAACGCGCCGCGATGCTCCGCGACGCCGTCGCCATTCTTGTCGCGCAGCAGCGTGATGCGGTTGGCGCTGACGCCGAGCGCCGCGGCGCGCCGCATCGTCGCCTGCATCGCATAGTGAAACACCGACCTCGGCGCGCCCGCGATCTGCGTCGCCTCCGCGATCAGCACGTCGCCATTCGGCAGCACCTCGATCCAGCGCGGATGGTCGAGCCCGGTCGCGAACGCATTGACCTTGAGTCCGGGGGCGACCGTCGGCTTCTGGCCCTCGCTCCAGCCCCTGGCCGTCGGCATCTTCAAGGTCGGCAGCGCCCCCTGCGGCTTCGCTTCGGGAATCGCCGGCGCCTGGCCCCAGGCCGGCGCGGGCGCGGTGCCCGACAGCCGCCGCCATTGCAGCGCGGCACCGCCGATCAGCGCGACGAACTGCGCGAAGATGCTGGAAAAGGTCATGGAAATCCCCTGTTGAACGTACGGCACAGTCCAACGACGGATCGGCCAAAGCCCCGCACGGGCTCAGACCTTATCGTCGACCTCTCCAGATCCACGATGGGATGTCGTCGTGCCTTTTTGCGCGCGCATCCAACTGGGTAGCGGCAAAAAGGTCAACCGTTGCGGAACTCGACCGACCCCTATTCCAGGGGAATGGCAGCCGACCAAATTTGCATGGAGAGGGAAGGTCAGCGGCCGATCTGTCGGTCCAGCCGCTGGCGCGAGCCTCTTGGCGCGAGCCTCTGCTCCAATGCTAGGCACGCCCAAAGAACTGACTGATTTTCGGTGCCATTGCCCTCCGCGCGCCGTCACGACATCTCCAGGCATGCAACTGCTTAACCATCCGTTAACCACAGCTGTTCATGATACTGCTCGTGTATGTGTGTTCGCGACGAGCTTGAACTGCATGGCGCAGCGTGGTTCCAGAGCGCCAGTTGGAGGGGATGAGGGCATCTTGAGCTTTCCCTCACCGCTGGCACCAGACAAGGGAGCAACAGCTCTCGATCTGGTATATCAAGCGGCCGATGTCTTCCGCGATATGGAGAAGCATGCCCGCGAGACCGAAGCCCGTGCCCAATCGCTTTGCACGAGCGCCTTGGAAAGATTGCGGCTGGCCGAAGGGCGAGCGGAGGCCGCCGAGCGGGCACAGCGTGAACTCACCGTCACCATCGAACGTAAGCTGCAAGATGCTTGCCGAGCGCTGGAGCAAGCCCAGTGCTGCATTGAAGCTCAGAAGGATAAGTTGACGGCCGTAGAGCTTCGCGCCGAGGTTGCGGAAGCCGAAGCGCGACAAGCCAAGGAAGCGCTCGCGCTCGTTGAAGAGGCCATTCGCAAGCGTCTGCTTTGCACAAATCCGCATGCCGATGGCAGGTTGGCAGCGGTTGCCTGATCAATTGCGACTGCAATGGCTTGCTGGGGGCTACCGCGTGGACCGGCGCGGTACGGGCGAATTACCCCTGCTGCAAGCCTGGCGTGACCCGTGCGCCAATCCAAATGACAGAGCCAAACGATAACGAATTATTAACCATGTTGGGCTATCTGGAGAATTGGGCATTCGGGGCGCGTGTGCTGGCTTGCGGGCCAGCCGGTAGCGTAGGCGTGGACCCATGGCCCTTGACCCGGAAGAACTCGTCACCCTGACAGATCACGGCTCGATGAAACTGCGCGCGGCAGTATCGCGCGCGATGACGTTGCCACCCAAGGAACGCAAGCGGACGACAATCGTCCGCGAGGGTGAACCGGCGATCCTGCATTTCGAGCAGATCAAAAAACTTGCGGCGCGGTGGAACGAACGGCTCGCGCCAGTCGACTGACTAGTTTCGCTGTGCTGGTGTCAATCGAGCCCCGAGCCCCCAAAGAGGCGGCCCGTGCACGGCCTCGTCGACCCTCGGTAAGCATGAGTTTGATGCCGGTCGCCGCATGCGGATTACCGTTCGTTGCTACCTGCGTCCGCGAGCGCTGCCGAGATTTTTCGCAATGAGCGCCGACCGCCCTTGAGCGGCACCCGCGCGACGCTTGGCTTCCGCTGCCCCGTTAAGATTTCATTAACCCTACGAGAGCAAGTCTTTTGGCTGGGGCCGGGCGGATCATTCGCAAGGAAAATCCCATGCCAAATCTGGAAGAGGCAATTCGCGAGCGCGCCTACCACCTCTGGGTCGCCGATGGGCAACCCGACGGAAAGGCGGAAGTCCATTGGATGCATGCTCAATACGAAATTCTCGCGGCGTCAGTCGCAAACCCTGCCGTAGCTGACATCGCAGTGACCAAACCCGCCAGAAGGGTACGATCTCCGAAAAGCAAAACTCGCGCTGACTAGTCCAGCGCGAGGACGTGTGCCGTTCGCAATTCGGTCGACGAGCTGCCGGTTGTCGTTGGAAAAGACATCCGACGATGCGGGAATTGGCAGCCTCGCTAACCCAAATTTCTTCGGGAGGAACCGACAACAACACCTAGACTATTCGTCGGGTCGGCAGTTCAATTGGCATTGGTTGATCGAGTCGGGTTCTCGCACCATCCAGCGCCGAGAGCGACGAGCGCCGACGTGACCAGAGCCGATGGCAACCAGTGTCCGACGGGACCAGCGTCCATAAGGCCAGCGTCAAAGAGGCCAGGGTCCAGAAGGCCAGCGTAGAGCGAGCATCAACCCTGCAAGCAGCCCGCCAAGTCTGCTCGCAGCCAAACTTGGCAAGACACGGCAAGGCCTTTGCTAATGAAGCTTGGGACCATCGGTCGCTCCGATGGTCCCTTTTCATTGGGTTGCCATTGGCGCGAGACATCGGGCGGCTGTCGCTCGCGCGTTCACCATGCAATCAATGCGCGGAACGCTATTTGATCGTCGCGTGCACAGTGATTACCGACGTGCCAGAAGCTGTCGGTCCCTGACCCGTCGCTTTGATGGCAAAGGTATCGCTACCCTTATATTTGGCCTTTGCCTTGTATTCGAACGTAGACAGGTTGAGCCTTTTCAGCTTGCCGTGTGACGGCTTTTGAGAGATGTCCGAGCCACTCACCGTGCCGCGCATCTTGATTGGAAATTGGCAACTTCCTCCGGACGCGAGGTCAATGTCGGCCGTCGAGTTCTCGCCCCAATCGGCTAGTGTGCCTGAGATTGAGCATTCAGAAACGGCCGCCGCCCGAGATACGGACAGCAGGCTTGGACAGCTAGCGATGAGCGTCAACGCAGCGACCTTTGACAACTGCATAATAGGCTTCTCCGTAGCGTTGTCAGTATACGGACTTCACTCCTCTGGCACCACGGGGCTAGGCGCATGCCCTCGCAGAGCCGCTCTCGTCCTGCGGGAGATTTCGTATTGTCGCTTGCTTGGCTGACAAGCAAGCGACTGATGGTAAAGCTTGGATCGAGCGCAAGTCCGACACTCGCAAGTCCGACACTAGCAGTAACGTCGTGCAGAGAAAGCGGAACGCTGCAACCGCGCCTTCGGGACGCTTCAGCGCGGCGACAGGAACGGAATGATCATCGGCACGCGGCGGCAATAGGCGCCATAGGCGTCTTCGCCGAGCTCCTTGGACAGAAACACCTCTTCCATCCGGCCCTTCTGCCACATGCCGAGCGAGATCAGGATGGCGCCGAGCATGGCGGTCACCGTGCCGACCGCGATGCCGGTCACCAGCATGCCGAGGATCAGGCCGGTGTAGATCGGGTGACGCACGATGCCGTACGGGCCGGTGTCGATGACGCGGTGATCTTCCTTGTGGGTGATGGTGTTCGACCAGAACTGGCCGAGATGGAGCCGTCCCCACCAGGTGAAGGAGATGCCGGCGAGCACGATCAGCGCCACGATGTAGACGCCGGTGTTGCTGAACACCCAGAGCGGCTTCTCGCCGAGTACTTCCGCGGTCCACGGCGTGAACAGGATGCCGCCCACCAGGATCGGGATGCGATAGCGGCCGGACTCCAGCGTCATCACCTGCTTCTGGGTACGGCCCTGCCAGAACGAGGCGCCGACCCAGCTGGCAAGCCAGGCGAGCCAGATCAGGGCGAGCAGTTGCGTCGGCCAGGTCGTGGTCCAACCACCCCAGGCGACAGAGAGAAGCTTGCTGAAATCGAAGGACATGAAGGTTCTTTGCGTTTGGGCGGCGGCTTCAGCTCGCGCGCGAGGACAGCGCGTGATGCTCGATGGCGCCGGAGGGCCGCTGGCCGTTGCGGGCGAGCAGATGGGTGATGGTTTCGCGCAAGACCGGTTCGATCGGGCGCGGCGCGTAGCCGAGCTCGGTGCGCGCCTTGCCGATCGAGAGGTCGCTCGCGGCAAGCGCGATGCGCACGCCCTCGGCGGTGCCGTTGGGCGGCCGGCGCGTGATGCGATCGGAGATGGATTCGAGCATGATCGCGGAGAGCTCGGCGATCTTGCCGGGCACGACGACAGGGAACTGCCGGCGGCCGCTCATCGCCGACATCATCCGCAGGATGTTGCCGAGCGGGACGCAGTCGCCGCCGAGGATGTAGCGCTGGCCGATGCGGCCGCGCTCCATGGTCAGCACGAGCCCCATCGCGACATCGCGGACATCGACGAGATTGACCAGGAAGTTGAGATGCGGCTGCACCTTCTTCTGGAGGAAGTACCAGAGCATCGCCGTCGGCGGCGTCAGATTGTGGTCGGCGGCGCCGATCGGCATGGTCGGCGTGCCGATCACGAGCGGAAAGCCCTCGGCCGCCGCCTTCGCGGCGTGGTGCTCGGCGAGCGACTTCGACCGCGTATAGGCGCCGGGCATCGCATCGGCCGGCTGCAGCGCCTCTTCGGCGGCAACGCCGTTGAGGTCGGAATAGGGGAACAGGATCGATTCCGTCGAGCAGTGCAGGAAGCGCGAGACCCCGCGCTTCATCGCGGCTGCGAGCACCACCTCGGTGCCGCGGCAATTGACCTCGTGGAAGTCCTGCTTGTTGGCGACCCACATGCCGGGCAGGCCGGCGAGGTGATAGACCTGATCGACGCCTGCGATCGCGGCATCGACGGCAGCGGCGTCAAGCACCGAACCGTGCATATGTTCAACGTCTGCGTTCGCCGCGGCCGGCGCACGGACATCGAGAACGCGTACCCGCTGCCCACGGGCGCGGAGCGCTTCTACGAGATGATGTCCGATGAAGCCGCTGCCACCGGTAACCAGTACGAGAGCCATGCAGAAGGTTTACTGTTTCGCTTCTAGAGCTATCGGGTTGAAAGGGAATTGGTCGGAACAGGCGCCAGAATCGCGGCAAGGTCGCGACGGAAGCCCAGTGCAATGAATAATTTCGCCATGACGAACATCGGTCCAAGCAGGAAATGCGCGGGGTGGTCGACCATCGACGGCTGCCGTTCCTCGAAAACCCTGTGGCCCACGATCTGCGCTGCGACGCCAGATACGATCAGCACCGCAAAAATCGACCACATCATGACGATCGAGGCCTGATTGCCGATTGCGGTTGCGACCGAAAGCAGCACGATCATCGCGGCGAGGATGCCGAGTCCGATCCCGGCGTCCAGCATCAGCCAGTAGACCAGCACCGGCAGGGCCGCAACCACGGCCAGGCTCACCTCGATCCCGAAGATGGGAAAACGCACGAGAGTGAGCGGCAGCACGGCGCCGGTGAAGAGCAGGAGGATTCCGACCACGTGCATCGCGCAGTTCCAGGGATCGCGATGATATTCGACGTAATCGGCCAGTTGGCGTTGAAAATAACCAGCCATCTCGGTCTCGTGCAGCATGGGGTCGGGGAAGGGCGAAAACAGGCTATAGCACCTGATAGAGCAGTGCACAAACCGGCTCGCGTGTCGCGCAAAGCATGGCTGTTGTGCTTTCGACAGGCCGTAAAACGGTCGGAACTTCAAAGAGTTCCGTCAGGGGAAGCGATCTCGCTCAGCGCTTCTTGGCGGGCTTTTTCGCCGCAGGCCCGGGCGCCACAGCCGGATGCGCAGGCGCGTCCTCCGGCACCTTGGCATAGGTCAGGATCTGCAACTGGCCGTTGACGGCAGAGGTCGGCTTGGCCCGGTCGAGAAACTGCTCCTCGCCGAGGCCGATCGGATGCAGCCGCTTGGTCGAGATCTTGAAGGTGTTCACCAGGACGTCACGGATCGCATCGGCGCGTCGCTGGCTCAGGATCGCATTGGCCTCGCGCGTCTTCGCACTGGATTCGACATGGCCGACGATCAGGAAGGTGTAGGGCAGCAGCGAGGAGTGGACCAGCGCGTCCGCGATGCGGCCGACGGTCTGGTAGGACGCCGGCTGGATGATCGGCGTGTCGGCGTCGAACTGGATCTGCGCGTTGAAGGCGGGCAGGTTGGCGAGGTCAGGCGCGATCAGCGGGCGGTTCACCGGACCCGGATCGTTCTTGATCCTGGCCTTGGCGCGCTCCATCACCTGCTGCTTCATCGCGGGAAGGTCGACCTCGGCGGCCTGTTCGAAATGGTTCAGCTTGCCGACGATGTCGTCACGGGTCGGCGCCGCCGGCTGCGCGCTTGCTGCGCCCGCGAGCAGGGCCAGGACCACGACCATCGTGATGGCGATTCCGTTCGCGCGCATCACCGATACCCCGCGTCGTCGACGGCCTTCAGGCAGTTGTTGCTGATGCCCTTGGGCGTCGAGACCAGGCAGGGGATCGACTTGCTGGTCTCCTTGGTCGAGCCGCCGCAGACCTTGACGATCTCGCGCTGGCAGGCGTTCGCCACCGTGACGCGCGCGGCGACGCGCTTCTGGATGGCATCGAAGGCGCCGAGATAGTCGCTCTGGCATTGCTGGGAGAGCACGTCGCGGTTGCGGGACAGGCACTCCTTCAGCCGGGTCGAGTCCGGATTGACGCCGCGGCAATTGGCGACGATTTCCGCGCCGCAACTCTTGGCCAGGAGCCCGATCGAATCGCCAAAGCTCATGGTCTCCGCCGCCGCAAGCGACGGCATCCCCAATGCCAGCAAGATCAGTGTGATGCCCCGGACCATGGGTGCATCTGATACGGGGAAGTTCGCGGTGGTCAAGGGGCGTTCGGGCGAGAACTGTCGAACGTCCGGCCAGTGCGGCGAACAGTCCTCACTCGGCCTCAGGGAGGGGCGGCCATTCGATCAGGGCGACCTTGTGTTTCCTGAGGTCTTCGGCCACAGCAGGGTCGGCCTTGAGCTCGTCCAACGTCCGCGGCGGGGGAAGCTGGCGCCCGTCCGCGCTCAGCTCCTGCGCATAAAATGCGAGCGCCTCGGGCGCACCCTCCAGGGCCTCGTCGACGTCGTCGCCACCGGAAATGCAGCCCGGCAGGTCGGGAAACCACAAGCCGACGGCGTCGTCCGGGCCTGCGTCCTCGATGATGGCGACGTACTGAGGCATACCAGGCCTCACGCCCGCTGCACGAAGCTGTCCACGACCTTCTTCTCGCCGGCCTTGTCGAAGGCGATGGTGAGCTTGTTGCCGTCGATCTTGGTGATGCGGCCGTAGCCGAATTTCTGGTGGAAGACGCGGTCGGAGAGGGAGAATTCCGAGGTGGTGCCGGTGGATTTGGCGACCAGTTCGCCCTCGATCGTCATCGGCCCGCGGCGGCGTGAGGAGAAGCTGCCGAAATCCGGGCCGGATGAGGAGGAGAACGACGAGGCCTGTTCCTCAAAGCCGCCTTGGCCGCCGCCACTGCGTCCACCGCCCCGGTTGCGGTTGGCCTGGGCGCGCTGCCAGCCCGGGGTCGAATAGGTCGAGCCGAACGCCTCCATGTCGTCGAAACGCGAGGCGCCGTAGCCGCCGGTGCCGCCCCAGGCCGAGCCGCCCTTGGATTCCGTGATCTCGACATTGGCGGACGGCAGTTCGTCGAGGAAGCGCGACGGGATCGTGGTCGACCAGGTGCCATGGATCCGGCGGTTGGTCGCAAAGTAGATCTTTGCGCGGCGCCTCGCGCGGGTCAGGCCGACATGGCCGAGCCGGCGCTCTTCCTCGAGGCCGGCGCGGCCCTGTTCGTCCAGCGTACGCTGGCTCGGGAACAGGCCTTCCTCCCAGCCGGGCAGGAACACGTTGTCGAATTCGAGGCCCTTGGCCGAATGCAGCGTCATCAGCGACACCGCGTCGTCCTCGGCGCCGCCGTCGCGATCCATCACCAGCGAGATGTGCTCCAAGAACCCTTGCAGGTTCTCGAACTCCTCCATCGAGCGCACCAGCTCTTTCAGGTTCTCCAGCCGGCCCGCGGCGTCGGCCGAGCGGTCCTTCTGCCACATCTCGGTATAGCCGCTCTCGTCGAGCACGATCTGGGCGAGATCGGTGTGCGCGGTGACCTCGCGCTGGGCACGCCAGCGGTCGAACTGGGCGATGACGTCGCGCAAGCTTCCGCGCGCCTTCGGCTTCAGCTCGTCGGTCTCGACCACCGCGCGCGCCGCCTCGAACAGCGGGATGCGGCGCTTGCGGGCGTGGTCGTGCAGCATCTGCACGGTGGCGTCGCCGAGGCCGCGCTTGGGCACATTGACGATGCGCTCGAAGGCGAGATCGTCGGCCGGCGAATTGATGACGCGCAGATAAGCCAGCGCGTCGCGGATCTCGGCGCGCTCGTAGAAGCGCGGGCCGCCGATCACGCGGTAGGGCAGGCCGAGCGTGACGAAACGGTCTTCGAATTCGCGCATCTGGTAGGAGGCGCGCACCAGGATCGCGATCTCGTTGAGCTTCTCGCCCTGGCGCTGGAGCTGCTCGATCTCCTCGCCGATGCCGCGAGCTTCCTCTTCGGAATCCCACGAGCCCGTCACCGTGACCTTCTCGCCGTCATGGTCCTCGGTGCGCAGCGTCTTGCCGAGCCGGCCTTCGTTGTGCGCGATCAGGTGCGAGGCGGCGGCGAGGATGTGGCCGGTCGAGCGGTAATTGCGTTCCAGGCGAATGACCTTGGCGCCGGGGAAATCGTGGTCGAAGCGGAGGATGTTGTCGACCTCGGCGCCGCGCCAGCCATAGATCGACTGGTCGTCGTCGCCGACGCAGCAGATGTTCTTGACATGGGGCTTCTCCCTCTCCCCGTCCTTTGCGGGGTCGCGACGAGCTTCGCTCGCGCTGAGAGCGTCGGGCTGAGGGGCTGTCTCCACGAGTTCAGTCTGCGGAGAGTCCCCTTCACCCGCATCGCTTTGCGATGCGACCTCTCCCCGCACGCGGGGAGAGGTGAAGGAGGGCGACGCCGGCGCCTGCGACAGCAGCCGCAGCCACAGATATTGCGCGACGTTGGTGTCCTGATATTCGTCGACCAGGATGAATTTGAAGCGCTGCTGATACTGCCGCAGGATGTCCGGATGCTCGCGGAAGATCCGGATGTCTTCCAGCAGCAGGTCGCCGAAATCGGCGGCGTTCAAGATCTTCAGCCGCTCCTGATAGCTCGCATAGAGCTTGCCGCCCTTGCCGTTGGCGAAAACGGCGGCCTCGCCTGACGGCACTTGCGACGGCGTCAGGCCGCGGTTCTTCCAGCCGTCGATCAGGCCGGCCAGCATGCGTGCCGGCCAGCGCTTTTCGTCGATGTTGTCGGCCTGCAGCAACTGCTTGAGCAGCCGCACCTGGTCATCGGTGTCGAGCACCGTGAAGTTCGACTTGAGCTGCGCCAGCTCGGCATGGGTGCGCAGGATGCGGCCGCCGATGGAGTGGAAGGTGCCGAGCCACGGCATGCCTTCGACCGCATGGCCGAGCATCTGGCCGAGCCGATGCTTCATCTCGCGCGCGGCCTTGTTGGTGAAGGTCACCGACAGGATTTCGGCGGGGCGGGCGCGGCCCTGACTGAGGATGTGGGCGATGCGCGTGGTCAGCACGCGCGTCTTGCCGGTGCCGGCACCGGCCAGCACCAGGACCGGGCCGTCCAGCGTCTCCACGGCGTCGCGCTGCTCGGGATTGAGCCCGGACAGATATTTCGGGCCCACGGAGGCGCGCGCACGCGCGGCGATGCCGCCGGCTGCGGGCTGGTGGTCGGGTACGCTGGTGATCTTGCTCGGCTCGGTCATGCGAATCATTGGCCCCACGATGGCACCGCGGGGTGGTGGAAGGGAGCCTTCTTAACAGGGATTGGTCCCTATATGGGGCACCGGGGCGAGGTTTTCCACGTGCGCGGCGGGCCGATTTGTTCCCTCGGCGAGGGCGAATTTCCAGCTTGCGTGGGCCGGAACCATCGTTCCCGCGTCGAGATTGTCTGGACAGGTGGCGCGGCCAGCCGCGCCGACGCAGACAGACATCAAGACGAGGGTTTGACCATGCTAGGCTGGGTTGTGACGTTTCTGGTTATCGCACTGATCGCCGGCATCCTGGGCTTCGGCGGCATCGCCGGCGCCTCGATCGAGATCGCCAAGATCATCTTCTTCATCGCGGTCGTGCTGTTCCTGGTCTCGGCCGTGGTGGGCCTTGCCCGCGGCCGCAGGATATAGGTGTGACCCTCATGGTGAGGAGCGCGGAACGCACGTCTCGAACCATGAAGGCCCGACTGTGGCCTTGCATCCTTCGAGACGCGCGCTTCGCGGGCTCCTCGGGATGAGGGGTTAGAGCGAACGGTTCAGCTACCGCTTCGAGGGCATCGCCACGTTCCGGCCGATGCCCTCGGGCCGCGGCACGGCGCCGTGGGCGCCCACGACGGCTGCAATGCGCTGCCGGATATCGGGCGGAAAGGCCGCCACCTTTCGCGAGCCCATATCGATGTGGAGCGACATGTTTTCGGAGGTCGCCGACAGCCAGCCTTCGGTCGCGTGCCGCAACTCCTGGAACGTATGCAACCGCTTGTCGTCGGCTTCGAGCAGCCAGACCGACACCTGCACGGGATCGCCGAGGTGGATTTCGCGCAGATACCGCACATGGCATTCGGCAGTGAAGGTCGAGCCGCCTCGCTCCTTCATGTAGCCCGGCCCGATCCCGAGCTGTAACCACATCTGGTCGATCGCGCGGTCGAACATCACGTTGTAATAGGCCATGTTGAGATGGCCGTTATAGTCGATCCATTGCGGCTCGATCTGCATGATCGACGAGCGGAACGGCTCGGCAGCGGCGGTCTCCGGCATGTGTCTTTCCTGCTATGCGCGCGGTCGCTTGACTTGACCGGTCAGATGTCCTTTGCCACGGTTCTTCTGTCGGGAGGAATGTCCGTGGGTACGACCATCACCAATAATCCGCCGCGGGTCGAGCCGAAAGCCCTCGCAAGCGCGCTGGAGCAGCTTGCCGCGCGGTTCGGCAACCGCCTCATCACCTCGCAGGCCGTTCGCGAGCAGCACGGCCATACCACCACGTGGATCGTCAACCAGCCGCCGGACGGCGTGGTGATGGCGCAGGAGACCGCCGACATCCAGGACGTGGTGCGGATCTGCGCCAAGAACCGCGTCCCCGTCATCGCCTTCGGCACCGGCACCTCGCTCGAGGGCCAGGTCAATGCGCCCGCCGGCGGCATCTCGATCGACCTGCGCGACATGAACAAGGTGCTCGCGGTGCATGCCGAGGACCTCGACTGCGTGATCCAGCCCGGCGTCACCCGCAAGGCGCTGAACGAGCATCTGCGCGACCAGGGCCTGTTCTTCCCCATCGATCCCGGTGCGGATGCTTCGCTCGGCGGCATGGCCTCGACCCGCGCCTCCGGCACCAACGCGGTGCGCTACGGCACCATGCGCGACAGCGTGCTCGCTCTGAAGGTCGTGCGCGGCGACGGCGAGATCATCACGACAGGCACGCGCGCCAAGAAATCATCCGCCGGCTACGACTTGACGCATCTGTTCGTCGGCGCCGAAGGCACGCTCGGCATCATCTCCGAGTTGACCATTCGCCTGCGCGGCATCCCCGACACGATCGCGGCCGGTGCGGTGTCGTTCGAGACCGTGCACGGGGCATGTCAGGCGGTGATCCTGGCGATCCAGACCGGCATTCCCGTGGCGCGCATCGAGCTGCTCAACGCCGCGCAGGTGAAGGCCTGCAACGCCTATTCGAAGCTGACGCTGCCGGAAACGCCGCTGCTGCTGATGGAATTCCACGGCAGCGAGGTCGAGGTCGGCGAGCAGTCCAAGGCCTTCGGCGAGATCGCAAAGGATTGCGGCGGCGGCGACTTCTCCTGGACCACCAAACCGGAAGATCGCACCAAGCTGTGGCAGGCGCGGCACGACGCCTATTGGTCGGTGAAGGCGCTGCGGCCCGGCGACAGCATCGGCGTGGTTGCAACCGACGTCTGCGTGCCGATCTCGCGGCTTGCCGATTGCGTCGGCGAGACCGAGGAAGATCTCAAGCGGCTCAACCTGCTGTCGCCGATCGTCGGCCATGTCGGTGACGGCAATTTCCACTGCTCGCTGGTCTGCGACACCAACGATGCCGACGAGATGGCGCGCGGCGAAGAGTTCATGCATCGCCTGGTCGAGCGCGCGCAGGCGATGGACGGCACCTGCACCGGTGAGCACGGCATCGGCCAGGGGAAGCAGAAATATCTCAAGGCGGAACTCGGCCCCGAAGCGCTCGACGCGATGCGGGCGCTGAAGAAGGCGTTCGATCCGCTGAATATCTTCAATCCCGGCAAGATCGTGCCGGAGGCGTAGAGCATGATCCGGAAAAGTGTGCCGCGGTTTTCCGAAAAGATCATGCTCAAACAATAACCTAAAGCGCGATGATGATTCATCCCAATCTCATGGCGCTTTAGCGCGCGGCCGGCTGCGTCGCGGTCGCGGAACTTTCGGCAGTCAGGCCGGTTCCAATTTCCGTCAATTTCCGCTGCCTCGATGGCGCGGCTCTGCGGGAGGATGCGATGTTGCGACCTGTCATTGGAATTGCCGTGATGGCGCTTGCCTGCATGCTGGCGGGCACGGCTCTGGGCAAGGGCGGGCACGGTGGCGGCCATGGTGGTGGGCACGGAGGCGGGCACGGAGGCGGACATGGCGGTGGCCATCACGGCGGCGGTCATCATGGTGGCGGTCATCATGGAGGCGGCCATTTTGGCGGTCATGGCTTCGGACACGCGCATGGCGGAGGGCATCATGGCGGGCCCCGCTTCGCAACGGGCGCGCGACATCGCGGCCCGAACTTCGGCCAGATCCGCAATGCGGCCGTCCGTCCTGCGAATTTTCGCAACGCCCTCAACGCGCATTCCAGCGCCTTCCGCAACGGCCGTCTGATCAGCAATCCGGCCGCGCGAGCCCAGATCGCGGCGGTGGCCGCACTCGCCGGCTGGCACGGCGCCAGCAGCGGGTGGTGGCAACATGCGGGCGGCGGTTATGGCTGGGTCGGACCGCTGTTCTGGCCGTTCGCCTACAACGATCTCTACGATTACACGATCTGGGGCGACGGTCTCGGCTTCTGGGGCTACGGCTATCCGGACATCTATGCCGGCATCTTCGGGCCCTATGGCTATGACGGTCTCTCGGCCTATCTGCCGCAGCGGCCGCAGGGACGGCGCCAGGCGCGCGGCGTCCCGCTGGATCGGCTTTGCGGCAGCGACCGCCGCGAAATCGTCGGTCTGCCGATCGACCAGATCGCCGCCGCGGTGCAGCCGACCGAGGCGCAAGGCGCAAGCCTCGACGAACTCGGCAACGCCTCGATCCAGGCGTCCGAGATGATCCGCGCGTCCTGCCCGTCGCAGGTCGCGGCGACAGCGCCAGGTCGGCTGACGGCGATGCAGCAGCGCATCGAGGCGATGGAGAAAGCCGTCGATCTCGTTCAGCCCGCCCTCGATCGATTCTACGGCTCGCTCACCGACGAGCAGAAGGCGCGCTTCAACGCGCTGGCCGAGGATCAGCGTCGTGCGACGGCTTCCGGCAACACCGGGGGATCGCTGGTCCAGAATTGCGCGACCACTGCTGCGCTCGATTGGCCCAGCACTGACATCGAGGCGAGGCTTCATCCCAACGACACCCAGCGTGCTGCGTTACAGGTGCTCCAGGATACCAGCGCCAAGGTCAGCGCATCGCTCAAGGCGGCCTGCGAGCCCAGCGACGTGATGACGCCGCCGGCGCGAATGGCAGCGGTTCGCAAGCGGCTCGACACGATGCTCGACGGCGTCAAGTCGGTTCGCGCGGCGCTGGAGGATTTCTACGCCACGCTGAATGACGAGCAGAAGGCACAGTTCGAGGCCATCGGACCACGTCGGACGTCCTGACTGCATATCGATAATGCGTGGCGGAAAAATCGCCTCGCCGATCTCGATCGGCCTCTCTATGCTGGGCGAGGCGGGAGCGTGGAACTACGGCGGCTGGAAGACCATTGGTGACGGGGCAATGAAGTGGTTCGCGAAGCAGAAGCCGGCGGACATCTGGGACAAGACGATCGAAGGACCGCTCGGCGACATCGAGGCCGCCGAGCGCATCCGCGCGATCTGTGACGCCGCAGCCGCGAGCGCGGCCGGTTCGGCGCGCAACGACACGCGCGAAGGTGCGCGCTATGAACGCGCGGCCAAGGTGGCGATGGAACTTGCGATGAAGATCTCGGATGGATTGATGCGCGACGCCGCCGTCCATCGCATCGTCGATCTCTGCATGAAGGCGAACGACCTCAAGACCGCGCAGATCCTGTTTCGCGCGATCCACGCCAGCTGGATCCGCGAGGCGGTGCAGCGGGATCATCCGACACTGGCGCAATAACGGCGATTATTTCGCCAGCTTGCGCACGGCTTCATCGACGCTGTGGAAGACGTGTTCGCGGGGCAGGGCGTCGAACAGTCTGAAACGTTCGAACGCGTTCTGCGCGCGCACCGATTCCAGCCGCGCCAGCGCGACGGTGACGCCCTGTTCGCTGCACGTCTTGAAGACGTCGAGCAGGATCTGCGCGGCGGTGAAGTCGATCTCGACCATGCCGCTCGCCTCCAGCACCAGCAGTTGCGGCGTCGACGTGCCGAGCACCTTGGCCACGTCGCTGCGAAAACCCGGCGCGTTGAGGAAGGACAGCGGCGCCTGGAGCCCGATCACGGCGACGCCGGCGATGCGCTCGCCGGTGATGTGCGGATGCGCCGGCCACCAGATCGTGGTGCCCGGCACGCGCTCGAACTCGACGAGCCGCGCGCGCGTCGTGCTCCAGATGCCGTGCAGCAGCGACAGCACGATGCCGAGGAAGGCGCCCTGCTGGATCGGCAGCACGATGATCAGCGCGGCGGTGGCGACGATCAGCAGGAACTCGCTGAACGATTGCCGGTAGATCGTGGCGATCTGCTTCACCCTGATGATCCGCAGCGCCACGAACAGCAGGATGCCGCCGAGCGCGGCGTCCGGAACGTGCTGCAGCAGCCCCGTCCCGAACGCGAGCAGCGCCAGCACGATTGCCCCGGCCGCAAGGCCCGCGAGCTGCGATTGTCCGCCGGTCTCGGCAACGATCCCGGTTCGCGGCGGGCTGGCATTGACCGGAAACGCGCCGAACAGGCCGGACAGCACGCTGCCGGCGCCTGCACCGAGGAAGTCGCGATCGACATCGGCGGGCTTGTCGGGATCGGATGGGAACGACCGCGTCGTCGCGGCGGTCTGCACCATCACCACGACGGTGATCACGAAGGCGAGCGGCACCAGGCGCACCCACAGCTCCGGTGCAAGGTCAGGCAAGGTCGGTCGCGGCAGCGTGCCCGGCACCGCACCGACGACGCTGACGCCCTTGCTCTCGAGGCCGAGCGCGATTGTGGCCAATGTCGCGGCGACGAGCCCGATCAGCGCACCCGGAATTTTCGCGCTGACCCTCTCGGCGATGAAGACCACGGCGAGCACACCGAGCCCGATGCAGAGCGTGAAGGGGTTGGTGCGGCCGAGTTCGGTCGCGAGCACGCCGATGCGTTCGAGCGTCGGGCCGCTCGGTGACGGAAGCCCGAGCACGCCCGGCAGTTGCGAGACGATGATGTGGACGGAGATGCCGGCGAGGAAGCCGACCATCACCGGCACCGACAACAGGTTGGCGATGCCGCCGAGGCGGAAGGCGCCGCCGGCCAGCATCATCGCGCCGACCATCAGCGCCAGTGCGATGGCAAGCCCCTGATACTCAGGCGAGCCGGTGGCAGCGAGCGCGGCAAGTCCGCCGGCGAAGATCGGCGTGATCGTAGAATCCGCGCCGCAGGACAGGAAGCGGTTGCCGCCGAGCAGCGCGAAACCGAGCGAGCCCGCCATGAACGCGAAGAAGCCGATCTGCGGCGCAAAACCGCCGAGCCGCGCCGTGGCCATCTGCTCGGGGATCGCAATCGCCGCCAGCGTCAGGCCCGCCATGAGGTCGCCGGGCAGGGCATAGGACGCGAGTGACCGGAACAGCGGCCATGAGTTCTTGGCGGGCGCGTCGTGCGGCATCGATATGGAATCCCCGGAAGGGCTGGCGTCAGCAGATCAGACTACAGCATTTTCGGGAAGATTGGTTCTCTGTGGCCTCTCCGTCGTCATTGCGAACGAAGCGAAGCAATCCAGAATCCCACCGCGGAGGGAGTCTGGATTGCTTCGTCGCAAGGGCTCCTCGCAATGACGGAGGGCACATTTGTCCTCCGCATTGCGCGAGCGGTCTCAGTACCTGCCTCGGTTGTAGTCGCCGCGTCCGTAGCCGCCTCCGCCACGGCCGCCCATGCCCATGCCGAGACCAATCCCGACACCAATTCCGACGCCCACGGCTTCGGGCGGCGGCGCGCGCTCGTAGACCACTTCGTCGGGCGGCGGCCGGCGAGGCTTCGGCGGCGTCTCGACCACCTTTCGCTTCGGCGGGGTGTCGTCGACGCGTTTCTTGATGACGGGCGCCACCGCCGGATTGACCGGCGTTGCCGGTGTCGACGGCGCCGAGCACGGGCAGGTCGGGGCCATTGCGACGGCGACCGGAGCAGGGGCTGCTGCGGCCGCGACGGGCAGGGCGTAGTTGCGGTTCTGCACACGCAGCAGCAGCCGGCGCGCGGTTGCGGCGAGATCGCTGTTGTCCCAATTCGCCAGATAGGCCTCGAACGAAGCGCGGGTGTTGATCGCGGTGGCCCGCTCCCAGGCCAGCATCTGACGCCGGCGCTCCAGGATCGTGCGCAGACGCGGCGTGTAGGAGGCCTGTGCGTAGAGCTCGACATAGGCCTGATACGCCTCGACGGTGTCGTCGGCGATCACCAGCTCATAAGCAGCCTTCGGCTCCTTGCCCTGCAAATCCTTGCGCCAGTCCGCGACGCTGCGCGTGCCGCTGGCGAGTGCCATGGCGGATGCGCCCGGGAGAGAAGGCTGTCCGCCGCCGCTCTCGCCGCCGAAGAACCTGAAGTCGGTCGTCAGCGACGAGCTTTCCCACGGGATCTGCCGCCCGTCGGTCGATTGCGCCACGGCGATGCGGATGCGCTTGAACACTTCCTCGATCGGCAGGTTCGGCTGCTTGGCGACGGTCAGCGCGGCCGTGGTGTACGGGCTGTCGATGCCGGAGCCGTCCTCGGCTTCGGCGCCGGGCGAGGTCGAATAGGAGATGAAGGAGCCGGGTGCGCCGGCCTTGGTGTCGACGATCGCAAGCCCGTGGCCGGCGCCGCTGAGCGCAGGGAACGGATTGTTGCGGCAGGCATCCAACATGAAGATGCGTGCCCGCGTCGGCAGCGCGCCGAGCGTGTTGAGCAGATCGTTCAGCCGCACGCCCTGGAGCGGGATGTCGGCCTCGCGCTTGGGATCGAGATCGACCGGCACCAGATAGTTCTCGCCGTCGATCTGGAGGCCGTGGCCGGCATAGAACACCAGTGCGACGGTGTCGGCGCCGCTGGCGCTGACCTTGCCGGCGAAATCGGAGATCGCAGCGCGCATCTCGTTCTGCGCCAAATTGGCCGCCGTGGTGACGGTGAAGCCGGCATTGCCGAGCAGCTCCGTCATGCCCTTGGCGTCGTTGGCGGCGTTGGGCAGCTCCGGCACGGTGCGATAGGCCGATTGACCGATCACGAGTGCGAGCCGCGCCTCGGCGTCGGCGTCCGTCGGCGTCATCAATTGCGCGAGCCCGACAAGGCTGGATGCAAGAAACAAATTGCGAAGGACTCGACGGCGCATGGTGTCACCTCCATCGGCAATGCGCACGATGATCTCACCTCTTCTAGGTCGCCGCCGCGCGGCTGTCTGTGCCCTGGATCACGCTGCAAGCTGCGGCAAAATGGGGCAGGGCGTCTGCCGGGGCCGCTGGGTATCGCTCCGGCGGCATTCATGTGAATCGTGCATTGATCCATGCACCAATTGGATTGATCCCTGCTGCTGCGCGAAGCGTCCTGTCGCACATCTGCCCGCGGGCCGATCCGATCGAGAATCCCGGACAAACATGGTTGTTTTGACCGCGCCGATGCCGTCGATGTTCGCGACACGCCGCTTTGCGGCGGCCGCCCGCGACCCTTGCCTGCCCCGTCGCTTTGGCCATACAGTCCGCGCAACAGGCCGTGGCAGCGATCTCGGCCGTCAACAAGAATTTCGGGGAGAGACCGCGCCATGACCATCGTGCCCGTGAGCCGTCGCACGTTCATCAAGTCGTCGACGGCGGTCACCGCCGGCCTCGTTCTCTCTCCTGCCATCATCGGTCGCGCCGAAGCGGCGACGCTGAAGCTGAAATGCTCCTCCTCGCTGCCGAACGATCCGAAATATGCCAACGGCCGCGTCTACTATGACAACCTCGTCAAGAACCTGAAGGGCAACGGGCTCGGCGAGCAGGTCGAGGTCGCCTTCTTCCCGGACAACCAGCTCGGGCAGGAGATCGACGTCATCAATTCGGTGAAGCTCGGCGTCATCGACCTCATGGTGTCGGGCTCGTCGATCTCCGCCAACCTGGTGCCGCTGGTCGGCACCTTCGACCTCGGCTTTCTGTTCTCGAGCTTCCCGCAGCAGACCAAGGCGTTCGATTCCGGCGCCGCCAAGCCGATCGAGGACGCGCTGCTCAAGGGCGGCAATATCCGCATCATCGCCTGGGCCTATAATTTCGGGTCACGCAGCGTGCTCGCGAAGAAGCCGGTGAAGACGCCGGAGGATCTCGCCGGCCTCAAGATCAGGACGCTGCCGAATCCGGTGATCACGGAATGCCTCCGCCTGATGGGCGCGGCCGCGACGCCGCTCGCATTCGGCGAAATCTACACGGCGTTGCAGGCCGGCGTGCTCGACGGGCTGGAGCACGATCCGCCGACGATCCTGGCCAGCAAGTTCTTCGAGACGGCAAAGTTCTATGCACTGACGCAGCACAATTTCTCGCCGCTCGCGGTCTACTTCAGCGACGTGACCTACAACCGCATGGATCCGAAGCTGCGCGAGGGTTTCCTCGATGCCGCCAAGAAGGCCGCGGCCGACACGCGCGCCCACGGGCTTGCGGTCGAGAAGGAGGCGCTGACGCTTTTGACCGAGAAGGGCGTGACGGTGGCCGAATGCGACCGCGAAGCCTTCAAGAAGCGCGTCGCGCCGCAGCACGAGAACTTCATCAAGGCGCGGCCGGAGTCCAAGCCGGTCATCGACATCATTCGCGCGACGCAAGCTTGAGATGACCAAGTCTGAGATGGCGATGACAGCCGCCGTACCCCTCTCGGGCGGCCGCCACGGGAGCATTACGCTGCTGCTTCGCCTCAGCGACGCGATCGCGGCCATCCTCCTGGCCGCCGATCTCGTGGTCGTCTGCGCGTCGGTGCTGCTGCGCTTCTGCTTCAATGCGCCGGTCGAATGGTCTGACGACGTCGCGCGCGGCCTGATGGTCGGCTCGGCCTTCTTTGGCGCGGCGAGCGCGCTGGCGCGCGGCGAGAATGTCGGCGTGTCCTTCTTCCGCGATCTGCTTCCGGTGCGGCTGCGCACGCTGGTCGATGCCGCTAGCGCGCTTCTGGTCGTGCTGATCTCCGGCTATGTCGCCTACAACGCGATCAAGCTGGGATCGTTGACTTCAGGGCAGACTACCGGATCCGGCCTGCCGCTGGAGCTGACCTTCTACCCGATGGGAATCGGGGCGCTGTTCATGACGGTGTTTGCGATCGATCATCTCTGCGCCAGGCCGCTGCCCGACATCCTCAGGGGTCTCGTTGCCATCGTCGTCGTCACCGGCCTCTATCTCGCCTGGGATTACCTGTCGCCGTCTACCGTGCCGTCGGCGGGCACGCTGATGCTGATCGGCTTCTTCGCGACCCTGTTCGGCGGATTGCCGATCGGGTTCGCGCTGGCGCTGGCCGCGCTGATCTTCATCTGGGTCGAGGGCGCGCTGCCCGGCGTGATCTTCGCCCAGCAGATGGCGCGCGGCATCGACAATTTCGTGCTGCTCGCGATTCCCTTCTTCATCCTCGTCGGCTACCTCATGGAAGCCAACGGCATGTCGGTGCGGCTGATCGAGCTGCTACAGCGCGGCGTCGGCCGCATGCGCGGCGGCCTGAACGTCGTGATGGTGGCCTCGATGGTGCTGTTCTCCGGCATCTCGGGCTCGAAGATGGCGGACGTCGCCGCGGTCGGCTCGGTGCTGATCCCGGCGGCGCGCCGCTCGAAGCAGAACCCGGGCGGCGCGGTGGCGCTGCTTGCGGCGTCCGCGGTGATGGCGGAAACCATTCCGCCCTGCATCAACCTGATCATCCTGGGTTTCGTCGCGAACCTGTCGATCGGCGGCCTGTTCGTCGCGGGACTGTTGCCGGCGGCGTTGATGGCGCTGGTCCTGATCGCGGTCTCGATCATCTTCGGCAAGCGGCCGGCGGATACCGAGGACGTCGCGCCGCAGATGCCGGTGTCGGGCTTGTGGAGCGGTGCGATCGCCTCGTTCGGCCTGATCTTCATGATCTTCTTCGGCTTCAAGAGCGGCTTTGCCACAGCCACGGAAATCTCCGCCTTTGCTGTAGCCTATGCCCTCATTGTCGGCAGTCTCGTGTTCCGCGAGCTCGGCTTCAAATCGGCCGCGCACAGTTTTGTCCAGGCTGCGACGCGCGCGGGGCTCGTGCTGTTCATCGTGGCGGCGGCGCAGTCGCTGGCGTTCACGCTGACCTTGCAGCAGGTGCCGCATGCGGTCGGTGATTTCATGCTTGGGCTGTCCAAGACCTCAGGCGTCTGGCTGTTCATCCTGCTCGCGATCGCGGTGCTGATCGTGATGGGCTCGGTGCTGGAAGGCGCCGCCGCGCTGATCATCTTCGGGCCGCTGCTGCTGCCGGTCGCCGTGCAGCTCGGCGTCGATCCCCTGCATTTCGGCGTCGTGCTGGTCATCGCGATGGGTATCGGCCTGTTCGCGCCGCCGCTCGGGCTCGGGCTCTACGGCGCCTGCCTGATCGGCAATGTGCCGATCGAGCAGACGGTGAAGCCGATCATGGGCTATCTCGGCCTGTTGTTCCTCTGCCTGCTCGTCATCGCCTTTGTGCCATGGCTCTCGACCGCGCTGCCGCGGGCATTCGGTTACTAAGGGAGTCCTGTCTTGAAAGTGTTGCTCGCCCATACGCCGGAGATGCGTCGCAATTACTACGGCGACCGCAGCTTGAACGGCCTGCGCGCGGCCGCCGAGGTGATCCTGCACGAGAGCGACGACACGCTGGATGCCGCCGGCCTCGTGCGCGCGGCGCAAGATGCCGACATCATCGTCGCTGATCGCATGACGGAAGGGCGCGGCGAGATCTTCGCGCAACTGCCGCGCCTGCGCGCCTTCGTCCGCTGTGCCGTGGACATCCGCAACATCAATGTCGATGCAGCGTCCGCGGCCGGCGTGCTAGTGACCCGCGCCGGTCCGGGCTTCGTGCAGGCGGTGGCCGAGCTCGCGCTCGGCTTCATGGTCGATCTCTCCCGCGGCGTGTCCCGGGCGACGGCGGATTACCAGGCCGGCCGCAAGGTCGAGGCACGGATGGGCCGCCAGCTCGCCGGCAGCCGGATCGGCATCATCGGCTATGGCAGTATCGGGCGCTATCTCGCCGAGATCGCCAAGGTGATGCGCATGGAGGTGCTGGTCTCCGATCCGTTCGCTGATGTCAGCGACAGCGCGATCCGGCAGGTCGGGCTCGACGAGCTTCTTGGTGCGTCCGACTACGTCGTCTGCCTCGCGATCGCCAACGAGCAGACCGAGAATTTGATCGGCGAGGCGGCGCTGGCGCGCATGCAGAAGCATGCCGTCTTCATCAATCTCTCGCGCGGCAATCTCGTCGACGAGGCCGCGCTGGCGCGCGCGCTGCGTGAGAACCGCATCGCTGGCACCGCGATGGACGTCGGCCGCGCGCCCGACCAGATGCCGAGCCCGGAGCTGGCGAGGCTTCCCAACGTTGTCGCGACGCCGCATGTCGGCGGGCTGACACCACAGGCGATCGAATACCAGTCGCTGGAAACGGTGCGGCAGGTCGAGGCGATCGTCAAAGGCGAGGTCCCGCAAGGCGCAGTGAACGCCGAGCGCTGGACGCGGCGGCCTTGAAGCTGCGGTGCTAACGCAAGTTATGCCGTCGCTGTGTGCCCCAAAGCTCCCGCATCGTCATGGCCGGGCTTGACCCGGCCATCCACGCCTTTGCCGGCAATGCCAAGAACGTGGATGCCTGGGCCTTCGCCTCGCCGAAGCGGCTGCGGCCGCGCAGGCGGGGCAAGCCCGGGCATGACGACCTCCTGCCGCAACTACAGCCGATCCACCGCCCTGAACGTCCCGTCCTTCTGGATCACGGTCAAGAACACCTTCGGCGGCGCGTCGGTCATGCGCGCGCCGACGGTGACGATGCTGCCGCTGATGTCGAAGCGGCCGACGTCGTTGATGGCGCGCAACAGGCTCGCGCGGGTCGGCTGCGGCCCGGCCTTTTCCAGCGCTGCGGCCGCGAGGCGGCCGGAGAGATAGCCTTCGAGCGACACGAAATCCGGTGTCAGCGTCGGGTCGAACGCCCTCTGCGCCGCCTGGTAGTCGGCGACGAGCTTTTGCGAGCGATCCCAGGGAAACGGCACGACCTGCGAGACGATGACGCCTTCGCCGTCGGGGCCAAGCTCCTTGGCGAGCGCATTGGCGCCGACGAAGGAGATGTTGACGAAGGTCGGGCGGAAGCCGCTGCGATGCGCGAGCTTGATGAACTCCGCGCAGGGACCGTAGGTCCCGACCATGACGATGGCTTCGGGATCGGCGCGCTTGATCATGCGCCAGGCCGAGCCGACCGCGCGGGTGTTGCGCTCGAAGGTGCCTTCGGCGGCGAGCTCGAGGCCGCGCCTGGCGAGTGCGCGCTTCACGCCGGCAAGACCGTCGCGGCCGAAGGAATCGTCCTGGTAGAAGATGCCGATGCGGGTGAAGTGGCGATCCTCGGTCAGGTGCTTGACCCAGGCCTCGGCCTCAGCGCCATAGCTCGCGCGGATGTTGACGACATTCGCAAGCTCAAGGTCGCGCAGGAATTCGGCGCCGCTGAACGGACCGATGAAGGGAATGTTCCTGGTACTGGTGATCGGTATCGTCGCCATCGCGGTCGGCGTGCCCACCGCGCCGATCAGCGCGAACACCTTGTCGTCCTCGATCAGCCGCAGCGTCTGCACCACCGAGCGGTCGGGATCGTAGCCGTCGTCGCGGCTGATGAGCTGGAGCCTGCGGCCGTGGACGCCGCCCTTTTCGTTGATCTCGGTGAATGCCGCGACGATGCCTTGCCGCATCCGCTGCCCGAGCGCGGAGGAGGGGCCCTCGAGCGCGGCGGCCTGGCCGAACAGGATCGCATCGTCGCTGACGCCGACCTCGTCGCCTTTCGCTGCAGGATTGGCGGCGGCGAGTAGCGCGACGGCCAATGCGACGCAGGCCGCTGATCGCGATCGTGTCATGAGGATGCATGCCGGATGAGGGAATACCTGCCGGAACGATAGTCTCGTCGTCCTGAACAGCTCGCTAACCCCTGATGTAACAGTGCTCCGTAATACACCGGGGAAAAGCGGCAAATTACTTCCACAATGGGCCCTGCTTGCAGGCCAATCGTTAACTAAGTCGCGCAATCTGCGACGACCCCCTTCCGAAATTGTGCGGTTCTTAACCGCGATCCTTGTCCGATAGCGGTTCCGGCAGCTCAACCAGAAGTGGGTTGCCGCGCCGAGGGGGACTTGCGGGATCAAGATGGGCGGTCGGGGTCAGAACGATCAGGATCGGGAACGTAGGACCGGATGGTGGCGCGCGGCGCCGCTGCTCGGACTCTATCGCCCTGCGCTCGTCGCAGTCGGCGTCGGTCTTCTGTTCTCGCTCGTCGGCGCCGCCGCCGTGGCGCGATGGGAAGACCGCGTCAACAGGATCGAGTTCGAGAACGCCGCCGAAACCGAAGCCATCGTCATGCAGAACGGCATGAGCGAGTACATCTCCAGGCTCGTCGCGCTGCGTACGCTGTTCGAATCGACCAACGAGGAGATCACCCGCAGCGAATTCGAGACCTTCAGCTCTCGGCTGTTCGAACGTCATCCCGGCATGCTGCGCATCTCCTGGTTGCCGCGCGTCAACCGCAAGGAGCGCGCCGAATACGAGGCCGCCGCGGCCACGGACGGCGTGTCCGGCTATCGCATCAAGTCGCTCCAGGGCGAGACCTTCGTGACCGCGCCGCAGGCCGATGAATATTTTCCGGTGTTCTACTCGACCCAGCCGAAGACGTCGTCGGTCTACGGTATGGATTACGCGACCGTTCCAGAGCGCCGCGCGGCCCTCGAGCGCGCGCGCGACAACGACCGCGTCGCCGCCATTCGCACGCGGCTCTACGACCCGAAGGAGGGCGGCCGACAGCCCGACGTGCTCGTTGCCATTCCCGTCTACGCCAAGGGAACCTCGCGCGAGGCGGTGGCGGACCGGCGCCGCAATCTGGCGGGCTTCGTCGTCGGCGTCTTCGATCTGCCGCTGCTGATCCAGTCCATTCGCGTGACCACGGGAGCAAGCCCCGCGGTCAGTGTGAACGTCTATCCGCCCTTCACGGGACAGATCGTCAGCCTGGAACAAACCCTGCCGGACTATTCGTCGGCCGCCACGTCGCCGCAGTCGATGCGGGACGTCGCCCGGGCGCTGCACTGGTCGGGCAGCCTCAAGATCGGCGATACCGACTGGCAGGTGCGCGCCATGCCGACGGCCGGCGGTTCGCTGGAGACGGCCTACGACCGCGCGGTTGCGGTCATCGTCGTCGGCATGCTGCTGACGCTGTCGCTCGCGACCTATCTCATGCTCGCAAGCCGCAGCTCGCGGCGGCTGTCGCTGGCGAACCGGCGGGTGCTGGAGCTCGCCCAGACCGACATCCTGACCGGGCTGCCGAACCGCGCTTTCTTCCTGACCCGGCTCGACCTGATGAACAGCCAGTTGAGCGTGCGGGGCCTGCCGTTCGCGATCCTGATGCTCGATCTCGACCGCTTCAAGAACGTCAACGACTCGCTCGGCCACGGTGCGGGCGATGCGCTGCTGCGCCAGGTGGCGCTGCGGCTGAGATCTGCGCTGCGCGCCACCGACGTGCTGGCGCGGCTCGGCGGCGACGAGTTCGCCATCATCCAGGAGGCTTGCGACGATCAGCGGACCTGCGCGACCGAGCTCGCCGCGCGGATCGCGAAGCTGGTCGCCGAACCGTTCCTGCTGCCCGGCCATCGCGTCGAGATCGGCACCAGCATCGGCATCGCGATCGCACCGGACCACGGCAGCGACCAGGAGCAGTTGCTGAAGAAGGCGGACCTCGCGCTCTACCGCTCGAAATCGGCCGGTCGCAACTGCTTCACCATCTACGATGAGGCGATGTCGGCCGAGCTCGAGGCCCGCAATACGCTGGAAGGCGATTTGCGCGATGCCATCGCGCAGTGCCAGCTCGAGGTGCACTATCAGCCCTTTGTCGACGTCGCCGGCGGTGGCCGTCGCGGCTTCGAGGCATTGGTGCGCTGGCGGCATCCGAGCCGCGGCCTGATCCCGCCGGACCAGTTCATCGCACTTGCCGAGGAGACCGGGCTGATCGTGCCGCTCGGCGAATTCGTGCTGCGGCGCGCCTGTGCGGACGCCGCGGCCTGGCCATGCGATCTCATGGTCGCGGTGAACCTGTCGCCGATCCAGTTCAAGGAAGCCGAGCTGTTCGAGACGATCTGCGCGGCGCTCGCGGATTCCGGCCTGGCGCCGCAGCGGCTGGAGATCGAGATCACCGAATCCGTGCTGCTGGAACGCGGCGTCGAGAACCTAGCCTTCATGGAGCGGCTGAAGCACATCGGCATCGAGCTGGCGCTCGACGATTTCGGCACCGGCTATTCCTCGCTGAGCTATCTGACCACGTTCCCGTTCGACAAGATCAAGATCGACAAGTCCTTCATCCGCAACCTCACGCATCAGCCGCGCAGCTCCGCGATCATCGCCTCGATCGTGACGCTCGCGCGCGGCCTCGATATGTCGGTCACCGCCGAAGGCGTCGAGACAGCTGAGGAGTTCGAGCGGCTGACGGTGCTCGGCGTCAATTTCGCGCAAGGTTATCTGTTCGGACGCCCGCAGCCGGTCGACCAGATCGCATTCGACGAGACCGCTCAACCTTCGCAGCGCGACGCGGCCTGAGCGCGCGCCCGGCAACATTTGAACATATACGAGAGGTCGTCATGCCCGGGCTTGTCCCGGGCATCCACGTTCTTTGTTCCGCGTAGCGAAGACGTGGATGGCCGGGACAAGCCCGGCCATGACGATGTGGCAGCTTCTGCGCCCCGGCCAGAAATACATTCGAGAAAATCGCTTGACCCGGGCGGCCCCGGATGGTCGGTAGCACCATCTAGGGATGAAATAAGCACATCATGCGTCTTCCGTTCTTCTACGGCTGGGTCGTGGTCGCGGTGACCTTCGTGACCATGGCGATCGGCGTCAACGCGCGCACCGCGTTTTCGCTGTTCTTTCCTCCCATCATCTCCGAATTCGGCTGGGAGCGCGGCGTCACTGCCGGTGCGTTCTCCTTCGGCTTCGTCGTGTCGGGCATCGTCAGCCCGCTGATCGGCCGCCTGATGGATCGCGCCGGCCCGCGCGCGGTGATGGAGCTCGGTGTCGTGCTGATGGGGGGCGGACTGCTGCTCGCGCCACTCACCAGCGCGCCCTGGCATCTCTACGTGACCATCGGCGTCATGGTCGGCGCCGGCTCGGTGTGTCTCGGCTATTCCGGCCAATCGCTGTTCCTGCCGAACTGGTTCATCCGCAAGCGCGGCTTCGCCATCGGCATTGCCTTTGCCGGCGTCGGCATCGGCTCGGTGACGCTGCTGCCATGGGTGCAGCACATGATCGAGCAGACCGGCTGGCGCACCGCCTGTACCGCGATGGGGCTGCTCATCCTCGTCGTGCTGGCGCCGATCAATCTGTTCCTGCACAAGCGGCCCGAAGACATCGGCCTTCAGCCGGACGGCGATGCCACGCCGGCGGCGGGCGCGGCGACACCGGTCTCCAACATCGTCGATCCCGTCTGGGTCGGCACCGACTGGACGCTCAAGCGGGCGGTTGCGACCGCGCGCTTCTGGTGGATCGCGCTCGGCTATTTCAGCGGCCTGTACATCTGGTACGCGGTGCAGGTGCACCAGACCAAATTCCTGCTCGACATCGGCTTCAGCCCTGGTGTCGCGGTGTGGGCGCTCGGCATCGTCAGCCTGCTTGGCATTCCCGGCCAGATCCTGCTCGGCCACGTCTCCGACCGGATCGGGCGGGAATGGGTGTGGGCGATCAGCTGCGCAGGCTTTGCGATCTGCTTTGCGGCGCTGATGGCGCTGAAATTCCAGCCGTCGCTGTGGCTGGTCTATGTCATGGTGTTCGCGCAAGGCGCGCTCGGCTACGGCCTCACCTCGATCATGGGCGCGGTGGTGTTCGAGATCTTCCAGGGCAGGCACCAGGGCAGCATTTTTGGAACGATCATGCTGGCGGCCCTGGCCGGCGGCGCGGCCGGTCCCTGGCTCACGGGTTTCCTCTATGATCGCACCGGCGACTACACGCTCGCCTTCGCCATCGCCATGGTCGTGAGCGGATTGTCGGCGCTCTCGGTCTGGCAGGCCGCTCCCCGCAAGGTGCGGGCGGTGGCCGGCCGGCTGCATAAGCTCAAGCCCACAAGCGCGGCGGAATAGGTTCCCAGCCCCGGCTGATAATCGGCCGATCGGATTTTTGTTTCTGGATATTTCAAGTTGCCGATTGGAAATATCGAGCAACCGGAGCGGCGCCCTGCCAAATGCTCCGCGCCAGCTCCCGTTCCTACCACCGCGCAACCGGGCAGATCCAACTGCCAGGGCGAACTCAGGACTGGATGGGACTCGGGGCAACGTCCACCTCGGGTCCGCCAAAAGCACGGAAAGCCACCATGACCTCGATTTCTGCGCTCTCCTCCCATCACCACCGCTCATCACCGTTGCAACTGCTGCAAGACGAACTGCAAACGGAAGTCGGGTCCGGCGCGATCGATGCGTCGGATCAGTCGGCGCTGTCGGCCGCGCTCAGCAGCATCGGCTCCGCGTTGCAGTCAACCGGCGCAAGCGATCAATCCGGCGGCGGGACATCTTCGCCCGACGCCTTCGAGTCGAAGATCAATGGCCTCATCCAGCAGCAAGTGTCGGCCGGCAAGCTGACGGACGAGCAGGCCACCGAGTTGCAAGGAATTTTCAAGGCGGCGCTCTCGCATGGACCGCACGGAGCGGGCGGACCGCCGCCGGACGGGCCACCGCCATCCGGCGAGCCTTCCTCGGTCGACGGCACGGACGACTCGTCAAGCGGCAATTCGACGGCGGAGCTGCTGCAACAGTTTCTCCAGCAGCTGAAAAGCTCGCTTGCGGACTCGACCTATAGCGCGACGAAAGCAGGCGATACGACCAACGCGAACGATCCGTCGTTGTCCGGCGTCCTGATCAACGATCGGATCTGATATCGGCGGCGCGCCGCGCTGACTCGCTTCGCCGCATCGAGACCAGGGCCCGCCATGAATGCGCGCCCTGGTCTCACGTTGGCTTAGCGCGCGATCAGTAATCCCAGAACACCGGCACCCAGCGAAATGCGTCGCCGGCGACCGCCACATGGCCGACGGACGGGAACGGCATGTGAGTCGCCACCAGCATCTCGCCGCTCGCGGCAATCTCTCGCAACAGACCGACGCGAACGCGCGCCGCCTCTTCGGGGTCGTGTTCGAAACCGTTGTGCCAGTCGGGTTGATCGAACCCGACAGCAAACACGGCGTCGCCCGCGAACGTCAACCCGTCGCCGCCGGATGCCACGCGAACCACGCTGTGTCCGGGGGTGTGACCGCCGGTGCGACGAACGACGACGCCCGGCGCAACCTCGTGCTGCTCATCGAACTGCCGCAACTGACTGCCGTACTCCTTGACGAACCGCTTGGCGGTCGCCCGAAGCGCGTCCGGGAAGCCCGGCGGCATGGCGGTGTGGGAGAAATCGGGCGCCTCCCAGAATTTGACCTCGGCGGCCGCCACGTGGATCCGCAGGTCTTTGCGCAGCCTCTCCTTCACCCCGTCGACGAGCAGTCCGCCAATGTGGTCCATGTGCAAGTGAGTCAGCACCAGATCGGTCACGGACGAAAGGTCGATGCCGGCGGCCTCCAGTCGCTTGATCAACTGGCCGGCGCGCGGCAAGTGCAGATCCGGGTCGGACCCCAGGCCAGCGTCGATCAGGATGGTCTTGTCGCCGCTGCGGACCACGACCGCATTCAGCGCCCAGTCGAAAGCGTCCTGCGGCAGGAACATGTCGTGCAGCCAGGTCGCACGGACGGCCGGGTCGGCATTGTGCGCCAGCATCGTGGTTGGCAGCGGCAGCACGCCGTCGCTGACCACCAGAACGTCGATCTCGCCGATCTTCAGCGCATAGCGCGACGGAACGAGCTCTTCCGGCTTCGATGTCGCGGGGTATGAGGTGTTGTGCAGGTTCATGTTGGTCTCCTGTTTCAAGGTAGGGCTCCCGGCTGGTCTTGGGTGAGCAGGCCGCGTAGCCAGGGAGGTGCGGCCGTCATCGGTTCGCGCCTCTAGAGGCTCGTCACACGTTCCGGATCGGCCGAGGCGAGCGCTGCGGCACGCTCAGCGCGGGGCGGGTAGATCCAGACCGTGTTGATCTCCTGCTTGGTCTTCTTGGCGACGTCGCCGACCATCTCGACCTTGCGCTCCCAGCCGCGCGTGAACAGCGCGCCGGCTTCGCCGAGATCAAGGCAGGTGACGTAGGCCTTCTGGTGATACGGCCTGGTCGGGACGCGCAGGAGTTCGGCGGCGGCATTGTTGCCGGCGAAGGCGCCCATCCGTGTGGCGTGCTGGCACGACATCAGCGCGTAATTGCCCTCGTCGTCGCATGCGGCCCGCGCGGCATCGCCGGTGGCGAAGACGCCGGCGACGCCGGGCACGCGCAGATCGCGGTCCACCAGCAGCCGGCCGAAATTGTCGCGCTCGGCGGGAATCTGCGCCGTCAGGGGCGCGGCGCGAATACCGGCTGCCCAGATCACCGTCTCGGTTTCGATGTGTTCGCCGGTCGACAGCGTCACGCCGGACTTGTCGAGCGAGGCAACGCCGGTGCCGAGCCTTGTCTCCACGCCGAGCTTGCGCAGCGCTTGCTCGATGACCGGGCGGGAGCCTTCGCCCATGTCGGGAGCGATCGCGCCGTTACGCTCGACGATGATCACGCGTGTTCTGGCGTTTTGGCCGAAGATGGCGCGCAGGCGCGCGGGCAGCTCGGTCGCCGCCTCGATGCCGGTGAAGCCGCCGCCGGCGACCACGACCGTGTCGCGTCCATTGACGGCCGGCTGGTCGGCGAGGCGATGCAGATGCCTGTCGAGGGCAACCGCGTCGTCGAGCGAGTCGACGCTGAAGCCGTGCTCGGCAAGGCCGGGAATGTTGGGTCGGAAGAGGCGGCTGCCGGTGGCGATCACCAGGCGGTCGTAGGACAGGGTCTTGCGGGTGCCATTGGGAGTCGAGATCTGGACCGTCAGCGCCTCGGTGTTGACGGTCTCGGCGCTCCCCTGGATGTAGTCGACGTCGATCGCCTTGAGGACATCGAGCAGCGGCGCAGTCAGGGTTTCCGGCTTCGGCTCATAGAGCCGAGGGCGGACCACCAGCGTCGGCTCCGGTGCGATGAGCGCGATCTCGAGCTCTTCCGGCGAAACGCCCTGAATGTCGCGCAGGCGGGCGGCGGAGAGGGCGGCGTACATGCCGGCGAAGCCGGCGCCAATGATGAGCAGTCGCATGTGGTTCACTCCTTGATTTGGTTCTGGGTTTGGTGGTTCGGAACGCGCGTCATCGCCGCCGCTCGATGCGAGCAGAGCCTGTTGCGAGCGATGATGACGCGAAGAGGTGAGACGGAGACCGCCGGGCCCTTACGGCGCGGTGCAGTTCGGCAGCGAGGACAGCAGCGCAGGGCCTTCACATCCTGCGCGGCAGCTTCGCGGGCCCGATGGCCAGCCGCGCAGGGCGGCCGGTAGTGCCGGCTTGTTGGTCCAGCCCCGATCGATCAGGATCGACGTCGAGACCTTGGCGTTCTGCGCGGCTTGTGGCGGTGCCTCTTCGGCCGTCGGCGAGGTGAAACGCACCGTCAGCGAGAGCCCGTATATGAGCGCCGTCGAGACGGCCTTCCGTCGTGGCGCGATTGCAAGCCGTTTCCTGTCCATCGTTTGTCTCCGTCCCCATGATGTGACGTTGCGATGTTTAGCCAACCGGATCGTCGACTGCGCCAGAGCGATTGCCGTCCCTGTCGAGAGATTGCTGCTAACGGACGCGCCTGCGCCAATCGCTCGGTGCCTCGCCGGTTAGCGCCGCGGAGTCCCGGCGTATTTCCGGAAGCAGCCATGCCTTGCCCGATCCTGCCGCAAGCAGGCGTGCGTTTTCACAAACGCACGATTGGGGGGCGGACGACGAGTTGTCGGAGAAGCGAACGCCGGTCGGATCGCGGTCCGGTCGTGCGCGTGCTATCGGCGGTCCAGGCTAGTTCGACGACAATCCCGTCCTGCGCCTGAGATCCGTGATCGCACGCAGAAAACTGTCGGCCGGCGTTGTCTCCGGATCGATCAGGCGGTGCAGGCGAAAGCCGTCTTCCAGCGCCAGCACGACGGAGGCCATCCACGGCGGATTCAGCGTGTCGTTCCTGCCGTTGCTCTTCAACGTGGCCTCGACGATGTCCGCGACCAGCTTGCGCCGCGCGCGTAGCCGCTTGGCAAGCTCCGGGCGGCGCTTCTCGGCGCGCGCGACGAACAGGATCATCTCCATGTGCAGGAGGGGCGAGCGGCCGAGCGGGTCTTGCCGGCTGCGATCCATCGTCTTCAACGCCGCGATGAAATCGTCGAGATTGTCGTGCTGCGCGAGGATGTCGAGGTTGCGCCGGATCGACTGCTCGACATGATCCTCGAGCATGGCGATGATCAATTCGTCCTTGCTCTTGAAGTTGGAATAGAACGCGCCGCGGGTGAAGCCCGCGGCGGCCGCGATCGCCTCGATGCTGGCGCCGCCGATGCCGTCCGCCTCGAACACGCGCGCGGCCGCCTCGAACAGTTTGTCGCGCGTGTCGTCCCTGGTCGGCCTGGTTCTCACCCTTGACATCGGCGCAGGTTAGGGCAGAATGCAACTCGATACAACAATGTATCGAATTAATGATCTTGGGGATGGTTACGCCGAGCACGCAAGGGGGCTGCCGGCGTATTCGTGTCATGCGGCAACCGATTGAGGTCACCATGAACGAGCAAGTGCAACCCGCAGGCGGACCGCTGTTCAATCCGCTGTCGCCGGACTTCATCCGCGATCCCTATCCGCACTACGACCGGCTGCGCACGATCGAGCCGATCCATGTGACCCCGTTCGGCCAGTTCGTCACCAGCCGCCACGCCGATGTCAGCCTCGTGATGCGCGACAAGCGCTTCGGTAAGGATTTTGTCGAGCGCTCCAAGCGCCGCTATAGCCCTGCCATCATGGACGAGCCGGTGTTCCGCAGCATGAGCCACTGGATGCTGCAATCCGATCCGCCCGACCACACCCGCCTGCGCGGCCTCGTCGTGAAGGCCTTCACCGCCCGCCGCGTCGAGGACATGCGGCCGCGGATCCAGGCGATCGTCGACCAGGCCATCGATGCGGTGATCGAGCGCGGCCACATGGACCTGATCGAGGATTTCGCCTTCCGCCTGCCGGTCACCATCATCTGCGACATGCTCGGCATCCCCGAGGATCATCGCGAGACCTTCTACAACAGCTCGCGCGATGGCGGCCGGCTGCTCGACCCCGTGCCGCTCACGCCGGAGGAGATCGCGAAGGGCAATGCCGGCAACATGATGGCGCAGATGTATTTCCAGCAGCTGTTCGAGCTGCGCCGCCGCAATCCCGGCGACGACCTCATCACCCAGCTGGTGCAGGCCGAGGAAGACGGCAACAAGCTCACCAACGAGGAATTGACCGCCAACATCATCCTGCTGTTCGGCGCCGGCCACGAGACCACCGTCAATCTGATCGGAAACGGCCTGCTCGCGCTGCATCGCAATCCCGATCAGCTCGCGCTCCTGAAGGCGCGGCCCGAGTTGATGGTCAACGCGATCGAGGAATTCTTGCGCTACGATTCCTCGGTGCAGATGACCGGCCGCGTGGCGCTGGAGGATATCGCGGATCTCGGCGGCAAGAGCATCCCCAAGGGCGAGACCGTGCTCTGCCTGCTCGGCTCGGCCAACCGCGATCCGGCGGTCTACCCTGATCGTCCCGACCGGCTCGATGTCGTCAGGCCCAACGTCAAGCCGCTGTCGTTCGGCGGCGGCATCCATTTCTGCCTGGGCGCCCAATTGGCGCGCATCGAGGCCGAAATCGCCATCGCGACGCTGTTGCGGCGGCTGCCGGATCTGCGCATCGACGACGTCGAGAACCCGGAATGGCGTCCGACCTTCGTGCTGCGCGGCCTGAAACGCCTGCCGGCGAGCTGGTGATGGCCGCCAGCGTTAACCTCCGCGCGCAACAGTCGCTGTGACTTCGCCACACTTCCCTTTATATAAGGGGCTGTTCCGGCGCGCCTGAGGCCCTCAGGTTCGGCCCGGGCCGGTTTGGCCGAGGGGAGACCCGTGCAGACGACGCTGCTCGGATTGGCGATTGCCTTCATCATTGCGCTGCTGACCGCGCTGATCGGGCCTTACTTCATCGACTGGAACCAGTTCAGGCCCCAGTTCGAGGCGGAGGCGGGCGCGATCATGGGCGTGCCGGTGCGGGTGGCGGGCGAGCTGGATGCGCGGCTGCTGCCGGCGCCGACGCTGCGGCTGCGCTCGGTCACCTTCGGCGGCAACAACGATCTCGGCCGCCTGCGCGCCGACAAGCTCGACGTCGAGTTCAGCCTGAGCTCGCTGATGCGCGGCGAATGGCGCGCCACCGAGCTGACCGTCAACGGCATGGCGGTGGATCTCGGCCTGGATGCCAAGGGCCGGGTCGATTTGCCGTCGACCGCGAGCGGCACCTTCAATCTGGCCTCGCTCGCGATCGAACGGCTGAACCTCACCGGCCGCATCGCCCTGCACGATGCCGCCAGCCGCTCGACGCTGGAATTGAACGACATCACCTTTTCCGGCGACGTGCGCTCGCTGGCCGGCTCGGTCCGCGGTGACGGCAGCTTCACCGCCGCCGGGGTGCGCTATCCGTTCCGCGTCTCCTCCGGCCCGAGCGCCGACGGCAGCGCCACCCGTCTCCACCTCAACATCGATCCCGGCGAGCGCGCGATCTTGGCCGACCTCGAAGGCGTGCTCGCCTTCGACAACCGCCTGCCGAAATTCGACGGCGCGCTGACGCTCGCCGTGCCTCCGGTCAAGAAGGCGGGCACCGCGGGGCCGACACCCTGGAAGCTCACGACAAAGCTCAAGGCCGATCCGGCCGGCGCCAAATTCGACCAGATCGACGCGAGCTTCGGCGCCGAGGACAATGCGCTCAAGTTTGGCGGTGTTGGCGATGTCAGGTTCGGCGCCTCGCCGCTGCTGCGCGCGGTGCTGTCGGCGCGCCAGGTCGATGCCGACAAGCTGGCGGGCAAGGACGATGCCGAGCCGCAGCGCGTCCTGCCGGCGCTGCGCGCGGGCCTTGCGGCGATCCCGCAGGCGCCGATGCCGGCGCAGATCGAGTTCAACTCCGACCAGATCATGCTGGGCGGGCGTCCGCTCCAGAACATCACGGCGGAGCTTCAGACCGACGGAAGGTCCTGGACCTTCCAGCGGCTCGAGCTGCGCGCACCCGGCATGACGCAGCTCTCGCTCAACGGTGCAACGCCCGGCGCCGACAGCTTCAGCGGCCGTCTCAGCGTCGAGTCGTCCGATCCCGATGCGCTGGTGGCCTGGCTCCAGGGCCGCAGCGAGATCAACCGCCGCAGCACGCGGCCGCTGCGCCTTGCCGGCGACGTGACCATCGCCGCCAACCATCTCGCCGTCGACAGGCTGAAGGCCGAGATCGAGGGCGGCGCGGTGGAGGGCCGCATCGCCTTCGTCCAGACCGGCGCGAGCAAGGGCTCACGGATCGACGCCGAGCTCAAGGCCGACCGTCTCGACCTCGATGCCGCTGCGAGCTTCGTGCGCGCGCTCGCGGGGCCGCAGGGCGAATGGCCGGAGGAAGCCAGGCTCGCGCTCGATGTCGGCCGCGCGATGTCGGCCGGACAGGAGCTGCGGCCGTTCACGGCGAAACTCGGCTACGGCCCGGCGGCGCTGTCGCTGGAGCAGTTGCGCTTCGGCCAGGCGAGCGGGGTGACCACCGAAGCGAGCGGCAGCTTCGACCGCGTTCATGCCACCGGCAAGCTCGCGCTGAAATCCTCGGCCAGTTCGCTGCGTGAGCTCACCGCGCTGCTCGAGCCGGTTGCGCCTTCGGTGCGCGCGCGGTTCGACGCCATCCCGTCATTGCCCGGCGCGACGCGGCTGAAGCTCGACCTCAGCCTCGACAAGAACGCCGACCATGCCGATCGCAACGACGCGCGCGCCGTGCTCGATCTCGATTCGCCGCAGCTCAAGGCCACCGCGACGCTGGCCGGGCAGACGCCGGTCGCGGCGGTCAACGGCATCGACATCGACCGCTTGCGTAACAGCGACTTCACGCTGGACTCGAAAATCTCGACGCCGAAGGCCGGCGCGTTGCTGGCGCTGCTCGGCCTCGATCGCGTCGCGGCCGCAGGCGAGGGCGCCTCGCAGTTCGAAGGCCGATTGAGCGGCGCCTGGCGCCGGCCGTTGCAGTTGAACGCAAAGCTCAGTGGCGGCGGGCTGGATGCGGATGCGCAAGGCAGCATCGAATTGTCGGACCCCGGTTCGTCCCAGCCGAAGGCCAGCGTGAATTTGCGCGTGCGCAATGCCAATCTGGCGCCGCTGTTCGGGACCAGCCCGGCGGACAAGTCAGTGCAGAGCGTCAACCTGTCCTCGCGCGTCGGCCTTTCCGGCAACCGCCTGACCTTCGACGATCTCGACAGCAGCGCGGCCGGCTCGCATCTGCGCGGGCATCTTGCGGTGACGCTGGATCAGGAGAAGAGCGTCGATGGCGAAATCGGCCTCGACACGCTCGATCTTGCGCCCGCGTTCGCAATGGCCATCGGGGCCGCCGGACGTGATGCCGGTGATCCCCTGGGTGCGGGGCTGCTCGGCGGCTGGCGCGGCCGCATCGCCTTCCAGGCCTTGCGCGGCACCTTGCCTGACGGCATCGAGCTGCGCCCCGTCGGCGGCACGATCCGGAGCGACGGCCAGTCGCTCGCGCTCGACGCGCTCAAGGGCGGTGTCGGCGGCGGTGAGATGTCGGCGAGCTTCGACGCGCGCAATGGCGCCAACGGCGTTGCGCTGAACGCGCGTATCGAGCTCCGCAATGTCGATGCGGCGGCGCTGCGCTACCGCGATCTCGCATTGCCCAAGGGACGCGCCTCGGTGCAGATGGCCCTGACCAGCCAGGGCCGCAGCGTTGCGGCATTGACCGGTGCGCTCGCCGGCAATGGCACGGTGACGCTCGAGGCCGCGGAAATCAGCGGCCTCAATCCGCGCGCCTTCGAGATCGCCATCCGCGCCAGCGACGGCGGCCAGGTTGCCGACGACAACAGGCTGCGGCAGCTCGTCGAGCCCGCGCTGTCGGCAGGTCCGATCGCGGTCGCCTCGGCGCAGATCCCGTTCACGATCCGCGACGGGCGCCTGCGCGTCGGCGCGACACCGCTGGAAGCAAAGAACGCGCGGGCCATCGTCTCCGGCGGCTACGACATCCCCGCCGACCAGGCCGACATCCGCGCCAGCCTGACGCCGATCATGACCGGGCTCTCCGGCGCGCCGCCGGAGATCCAGTTGTTCGCGGCAGGTCCCCCCGACAAGCTCAGCCGCACCGTCGATCTCGCGCCGCTGTCGTCCTGGCTCGCGGTGCGCACGATCGATCGCGAGACGCGCCGGCTGGACGCGATCGAGCGTGGCGAGCCGCCGCCGGCGACTGCGGCGCTGCCGACGCTGGTCTCGCCCGATCCGGTGCCCGAACCGTCGCTGACCGACGTGCCGTTGCCCGGCCGCGATCCGCGCCGCGCGCCGCCAAAGCCAAAGGCCGCACCGACGCCGAAGGCGCCGCAGGCCGCCCCCGCGGTGCCAAGTCCTTCAATCACGAGTCCTTCAATCGCAGGCCCGCCACTCACAAGCCCGCCGCTCGCGAGCCAGCAGATCGCGCCGCTGCCGCCGCCGATCGAGGTGAGGCCGGCGCCAGGCCCGCCGCCCGCGAGACCCAAGCCGAAGCCGCCGCTGGTGCTGACGCCGTCGAATCCGTGAGGGCAGCAGCTTCGGCAAGCGCGGGCCCTTGCCCGCCGGTAAACCCATTCCCGCGCATTTTAACGAATTTTGCCCGGCAAAACTGATCTGCCGGTTTTACCGGATTCTCGCGTTTGTTCCCTAGTCTCTGGTCCCAGAGGAATTCGGCGTCCCGCCAGCACGAGCGGGATGGCTAACCAAGAACTGGGGTATCGAGATGAACGGGGCAAAATCACTTCTGCAGGATCTGGACGACGCGATCGCGCGCGGCACCGACGAGAGCCGGGCGAAGGCGTTGTGGCATGCGACCGACATCCTGATCACCGGCCGCTACAGCGACGACGAGATCAGCATGTTCGGCGAGGTCATCGGGCGGCTCGCCGACGAGATCGAGGTCGCGGCGCGGGCGCAGCTCTCCGAGCTGATGTCGGCCTGCGACCATGCTCCGCTCAATGTCATCGAAAAGCTCGCCCTCGACGACGAGATCGACGTGGCCGGTCCGGTGCTGCGCGACTCCAGCCGCATCGACGAGAAGATGCTGGTCGCGAGCGCCATGACCAAGGGCCAGGCGCATCTGCTTGCGATCGCCCAGCGCAAGTCGATCGGCGAAGCCGTCACCGACGTGCTGGTCAAGCGCGGCGACCAGGAGGTTGTGACCTCCGTCGCCAAGAACGAGGGCGCGCGCTTCTCCGGCTCGGGCCTGCTGCACATGGTCCGGCGCGCCGAGGGTGACTCGATCCTCGCCGAGCAGCTCGGCCTGCGCAAGGACGTGCCGCGCCACATCTTCCAGCAGCTCATTTCCAAGGCGTCCGAAGACGTCCGCCGCCGCCTCGCGAGCGAGCGGCCCGAGATGATGTCGCAGATCCAGAGCTCGGTGACCGACGTCACCGGCGATCTCCAATCCAAGTTCGGTCCGTCCTCGCGCAGCTATTTCGTCGCCAAGCGCGTGGTGACGACGCAGTACCGCCAGGGTAACCTCAACCAGGACTCGATCTCGAACTATGCGCGCCAGCATCGTTTCGACGAGGTGCAGATCGGCCTGTCGCTGTTGTCGTCGCTTCCGGTCGACGTGATCGAGCGCGCGATGATGGACCGCAACCGCGAGATACTTCTGGTGCTGTGCAAGGCGCTCGACTTCTCGTGGGACACGACCATGTCGCTGCTGTTCCTCGGCGCCAAGGATCATCTGATCACGGCGCGCGAGCTTCATGACAGCGAGCGCGAGTTCGGCAAGCTCAAGATCGAGACGTCGCGCAGCGTTCTGAAGTTCTACCAGTCGCGCAAGACCGGCGCGGGTGCCGATACGGGCCGTCAGCCCGAGCTCCAGGTGCACTGAGCCAGAGGGGAGTATTTGCCATGTTGCCTCAATTCGGCACCGCAATTCGCAAGAACAAGAGCCCGCCCGTCGATGCCGGCGGTTCGGCGCCCGAGAAGGCTTCCGTCGACGCGGCCTGGCTCGTGCTGGAAGCCGCCAACGATCTCGGCGACCACGCCGCGATCGCGGCCTGTCGCCGCGTCATCGATGCCGAGCTCAACGGTACCGTCGCCGGCAGTTCGGACATCGATCTCGTGCTGGGGTATTTCCGGTAAGACGCCGTGGCCCGGATTACGCTTCGCTTCATCTGGGCCGCGCGGCTGAGTGTATCGGAAGGGATGGCTCTTGCAGCGCGCTATCTCGTGGAACAGTCGAAAGCATGCTATCATACCACCAGGGATAGCATTCGCTATTCCTGAATTCGGGAGAGATAGCCATGAAGACCTTCGCGTTCCTCGTCGTCGGGCTCGCTGTCGCAACCCTTTCAATGCCGACAGCCAACGCCCAATACAAATGCTCCTTCAGTGCCGGCACCATTTCCCCGGTCCCGTGTGCCAAGCGTTATGCCGTCAACTACGAAGCGTGCCGAAAATACGTCATCGAGCACGGCTCGACCGGGGCTGACGCCATGTGGTGGTGTACGAGCCAGGGCTATACCAAGTAGGCCACACCAAGCGAGTTGAGGCCGACCACCAGCAGGAGGCCGCCTTCGTGGGCGGCCTCCTGCAGCTGGACGTCGCCAGGTTCGCCGTCATCCCGGATCGGTCCGACCGGAATTCGCGTCCGGCGTGGGACGCCTAGGCGTTCGCTCCGCCGTCGACGGTCAATGTCGAGCCGGTGATGTATTTTGCCTTCGCGCTCGCCAGGAATGCCACGGCATTCGCGATGTCATCCGTCGCACCATACCGGCCCAGTGCCATGAACTGTTTCAGCGTCTCCGCGGTCGGGCCGCTTGCGGGGTTCATGTCGGTGTCGATCGATCCCGGCTGCACCAGGTTGACCGTGACGTCCCTGGGGCCGAGCTCCCGCGCCAGCGCCTTCGTGAACGCTGCAAGCGCCGACTTCGACGCCGCGTACACGCCGAGCGCCGGCGAGGGCACGCGGTCGGCGAAATAGCTGCCGATGGTGATGATGCGGCCGCCTTTACCGAGATGGGGCAGTGCGGCCTTGCTCGCGATCATTGGCGAGCGCACGTTGACGTCCAGCAGCGCATCGATGTCTTCCAGCGAGATGTCGTTGAGGCCGCCCAATCGAAGAATTCCGGCGTTGTTGACGAGAATATCGAGCCCGCCCAGCGCCGCGACGGTCTTGGCAACCGAGGCCTGAACGGCAGCGACATCGGCGCTGTCGGCCTGGATCGCCACGGCCTTGCGCCCGCCTGCCTTGATGGCGTCCACGATCTTCGCGGCGCTGTCTGCGGACTTCTCGTAAGTGATTGCAACATCGGCACCTTCCGCGGCCAGCGCTTTTGCAATGCCTGCACCGATACCCCTGCTTGCGCCCGTCACCAGGGCCCGTTTTCCTGCCAGATTCACTTGATCTCTCCAATTCTGTAACGATCGACACAGAATATGTGGAGTCTTGAACGGGCGCGTCAAGTGAATTATGTGTTGATCATTACAGAAAGGACGAGATGGCCGGACGACCCCGGGAATTCGATCGAGAGGCAGCGCTCGAAGCCGCCATGTTCCTGTTTTGGCGCAAGGGTTTCGAGGCGGCCTCGATGCACGACCTCTGCGACGCCATGGGCGTCCGCTCGCCGAGCCTCTATGCGGCCTTCGAAAGCAAGGAGGCGCTCTACCTCGCCGCGATCGAGCATTACGTTCAGACCCAGGGACCCCCGGTGTGGGACAAGCTCGCGGACGGAAAAACCGCGCGCGAGGGCGTCGAGCACCTGCTGATCGGGGCGACCGAGACCCTGCCGAAATCCCGGACGGCGCCGGCCGGCTGCATGGCCGTGCTCGGCGCGGTCAGCGACGAATGGCCGGCCACAATCGCCCGCGTGGTCAGGAAGGTCCGGCTCGACATGCTCGGCAATCTGCGCGCGCGGATCGAAGGCGCGGTCGGCAGCGACGAGCTGCCCGCCGCAACCGACGTCGATGCGCTGAGCCGTTTCTATCTGAGTGTCTTTCAGGGCATGGCCATCCAGGCCAAGGACGGCGCGACGCCCGAGGAGTTGAGAGGCGTAGCGAAGGCGGCCATGGCGATGTGGCCGGGCGAGCGGTAGCTCGCGGCCTACGAGCTCCGCTCCGTCGATCCTACGAGCTGATGCTGCCTCGTCGCGACGCAATCTGCGGCACCGAATGAACCGGAGATCGGCCATTTTGTTGCCTTGCGCTCGGCATCCCATTGTCATTCGCCGCGATTTGGCGCGGCGGCGACGGCTCAATCCTCGACGAGACAGGTGCCCCATGGACGAACATATCGACGGTCAGTCAAGCGCCCCGCAAGCAGGGTTTGCCGGTGTCACGCGCAAGATTCTCGAACGTCTTCCGCTGCCGGGCAATCATCAGGAGCTCATGGTCGTCGAAGTCACCTATCCGCCGGGCGGCGTCGCGCCGCTGCACCGGCATCCCGTCGCGGGCGCGATCTACATCGTCGAAGGTGTCGCCGAGTCCGCCTATGGCACCGACGAGCCACGGCAATACCGGGCTGGCGAGACGTTGCAGGACCGGGCGGATCTTCCACACACCCTGTTTCGCAATTGCGATCCGGAACGTCCGCTCCGTTTCCTGACCATCTACGTGCTCGAACGCGGACGCTCCTACACGGTGGAGCCGTGAAGCATCCCATAGGATGGGTTTCGCTGCGCTCTCCCCATTCTGCGCGCTATGGCTTGCCGTCCGCGAACACGTGCCTTGCACGCAGCTGTGATCGTGGAACCCCGCCGCGCATGTAACGACGGACGCTCCCCTCCGAATAGCCCCTAGCGGACGCTTCGTTCGCCAACAGATGGATGCGCAATCCGGGGAGAAATCGTCGCATGATGGGATTCAACGTCGCGGAGAATGGTGGAGGCTCTTATCGTCCGCTCGCCATTCTGCGCTGGGTCATGGTGGTCATATTCGTATCGTTTGGAATGCAGAAATTCACACTGCAATCCGCACAGGGTATCGCTCAGTTCATCAGCAACAGCCCGTTCATCTCCTGGCTGTCGGTATTCGGCCTGAGGGGAGAGGCCTATGTTCTCGGTGTCGTCGAGTTCGCGATTGCGGCGCTGCTCGTGGCAGGCAGCTTCAGTCCGGTCTTGTCGGCGCTGGGTTCGTTCATGGGCGTGATGACCTTCGCGATCACGTGGTCGTTCTTCTTCACGACGCCGGGCGTCGTCACATGGAGCCTTTCAACCGATCCGATGGCGTGGAATCTGGCCGGCGAGTTCCTGTTCAAGGACATCGTCCTGCTGTGTGTCTGCGTGGTGTTGTTTCTCGCCTCGTTGCCGCAATCGGTTGTCCGGCTCCGCACCGGCTGAGCCTAAAGCGGCTTCGCTCTACCCATCCTACGAGGCATCTCTCACCGCCGGATGCGGTAGATCACGACGGCTTCGCCGTGATGCGTCGTGCCCTTATCGAGGATGTAGTTCGACTTCTCCAGCACGCGGCGGGATGCGCCGTGTCCGACGAAGACGAGGCCGATGAGGGACGGCAGCTCGAGTTGCGACAGCCCGATCTCGGTCAGCGCCGTCGCGATCTCGCTCGCGAGGCCCTGACCCCAGAATTCGCGCTTGAACGTGTAGGCAATCTCGACCTCGTCCACGCCATCGACGAGGATATGCCGGATCGCCGCCCGCCCGGCGAAGGATCCGTCTTTGCGCAGCACCCACAATCCGAAGCCGTGCCGGTCCCAATGGGCGATGTTGACGGCGAGATAGGTCTTCGTCACCTCGGGCGTGCGCACGCCGCCGAGATAGCGGGACACCTCGGCATCGAGATGCAGCGCGACGAGATCGGCGAGGTGGCCGTCGTGCAATTTCTCGGCGGTCAGTCTGTCGGTGCTGAAATGGTCCATGGAGCAGTTCGTCGCTTTGGAGCTGGTCGCGATCTTGATGATCGCCATCGTGCTCCTGTTCTGCCCGGCGGGTCAACCGAGCCTCAGTTCGCAACCCGGCGCGTCAAGCGTTCGCATAAAAGTGGTCAAGTCGCTGCTTGATCTGAATCAAACAGGCGGATGACGGCCGCACCACAACGCGACTCCAGGGGCTGGTGACATGTTGGTGTGCGCAATGAGTCCGACCTGGTACGTCACCTTCGAAGTGCAACGGCGAGGCGTTCTGCCGAGACAACGAAGTCCGCGCGAGACGAAGACCTTTGCGACTGAGCATGAAGCGAAGCTGTTCGCGCGCGCCAAGCGCGACGAGGGACTTTCCGTCTTTGCAGGCACGATCAATCCGCACCTGCCGAAGCGGGTGATCCCATCCTCCGGCATCAGCGCGTGGCTTGCCGACGAACAGGACGGTGCTGGAGCGCACGGCACTTCAAAGACTGACTAAGCACTCTTCTGTGCACAGCGATGACGTTTGAGTGTTGCCATTTTGGTACGGGCCAAGAATCCCCTCGCGCATAGACTTCAGGCTGTTCGCAGCGTTTATGCACGCCAGCCTGCATAAGGGCTCGCATTTTTGACGGACGAGATTTGAGCAAAGGGGATGAGACGATGAGAAAGCTTTCGATCGCGGTGATCGGCTTCGCGGCGCTGAGCATGGCGGCTCCGGCCATGGCGGCCGATATGGCCGTCAAGGCGCCGCCGCCGGCACCGGTGGTGGCGGTTTACAACTGGACCGGGTTCTACATCGGCGCCAACGGAGGCTGGGGGCAGAGCCACGGTTGCGTCGATTTCTTAACGCCCGCGGGAGCAGTCGCAAGTGGTTGCGCCGATCGATCCGGAGGTCTCGTCGGCGGACAGATCGGGTATCGCTGGCAGACCAATCAGTTCGTGCTCGGCCTGGAAGCGCAGGGCGATTGGGCCGAAATCAAGAACACGCGCGTCAGCGTGATCGATCAGTTTATCTCGACCACGGGCAAGACCGATGGCATCGGGCTGTTCACGGCTCAGCTCGGTTGGGCATGGAACGCCTCACTGCTCTACGTGAAGGGCGGCGCCGCCGTGACGCGCAATCGCTTTGACATCTTCAACAATGTCACAGGCGTCGGCCTCGCCTCGGCAGGTCACACGCGCTGGGGCGGTGCCCTGGGTGTCGGCTGGGAGTATGGCTTCACCCCGAACTGGACAGTCGGTGTCGAATACGACCATCTCTGGATGGGGCGTGACAACACCAGCTTCGCAGGCGTGGTCACACCCAATGGGTCCACCCTCACCGGCAGCGGGGTCACTCAGGATATCGACATGGTCACGGTTCGCGTGAACTATCGCTTCGGCGGTTACGGCGCGGCGCGCTATTGATCCAAAGTCTTCCCGGTGAACTCAGGCCCCGGCATCGACCGGGGCCTTTTTCATGGGAAGCGAGAGAAAACGCGCGGATGTCCGGCATCAATTGCTGCGGTCGAGCGCGGAGAGCTGCTTCCTGTCGAGCAGGACGACGTGACGCTGGTTGTTGTCGATGAAGCCGATGATGCCGAGCTTGTTCGAAACCGGGGTACGGGCCTATTATTACAAAGGCCCCTGGACCTATGGCTACAGTGGCTGGTGCGATCACGCCGCGCGCAACGGTATCGGCTGCACGCCAGGCACGCTTGTCAAGGGCGGCGACGGCATCATGTGTGTTTGCCAGCAATGATGAGGCACCGCGGCCTCGCGCCGCCTCCATTTGATTTGTGGATTTTGGTTGCGACCATGCACGCCCAATTGAGTTGATGTTGGCGGCCCGACGGGAGATTCTTGCACGCAGAAGCCAACAGAGCTGAGATCAGGAGATGGCAATGACCCGCCTGCTTTTCGCAATCGTATCGGTTAGCTCAATTCTGGTGTCGACGACCTCGATCTCGCTCGCGGCCGGGCGCCATTATCGCCAAGGCTATGTCGCCCCGAGCGGTCCATATGATCTCTACTGCTTGCAGGGGCGGATTTGGGGATACCCAGGCAATTGCCAATTCGCGACCTATGAGCAGTGCATGGCAACCGCTTCAGGGATCAATGCCTATTGCGGCGTCAATCCGACCTACGCCTTCGCGCAGCAGCGTGACCCTCGCGGGCAGTGGTATCCGCGCTAGGATCGTTGTCGCTGGTGCGACAATTCTTCGACGATGCCATTCTGCCAGTGCTTTGCCCGACGGTGCAACTCGCGTGCAGCAGTTCCGACGGTCGAACCCGGCGAGTTGTTGCCTGTCCAAGGACGAGGCCCACTATTGCCGGCGCTGCACCTGACGCCGACATGGGCGACCCCCGCCAGCAGGAGGTGAAAGAAGAGGCCGCCGTAGGCGAGCTTGCAGAGCGTCACGCTGACGCGTGCTCGAGGCGGACGGCGACACGGCTCAATTAGCCGCATAGAAATTTCAGCGCTGGCTGGTCTTGTTGAAGCGTTGCGACCCTGGCTGACTCCGGATCGCTCTCGCCTGCCTGAACCAACTTCTCGCGCGCGAAGGCGCGGGTGGCGTCGAGCAGGCGGAAGCGGCCGCAGGGTTTCGAAGCGGGAGGTACGATCAGGGACTTCGCCACGAGGCCATCGATCGCATCGAGCAGGGCCGGCTCGTCGACCGTCTGGCAAGTTGCTGCACTCAGGGCCGCGTGAAGGCTGAACGGACCGGGGAATCCTGCAAGTCTGCGCAGAACGACGGCTTCCGTGGTCGATAGCAGGCTGTAACTCCATTCAAGCGTAGCCCGCAGTGTCCTTTGGCGCGGCGGCGCCGTGCGCGTGCCGGTCCAGAGCATCTTCAGATGTGTGTCGAGGATGTCGGCGGTCTGCAGCAGGCCAAACGTCTCGACGCGCCTTGCGGCAAGCTCGATGGCGAGCGGTACCCCCTCCAACCTTCGACACATGCGGATGATGATGGCTGCCTCGCCATCGTCCAGAATGAGATGCGCCCCGTTCGCGGCGGCGCGTTGCAGGAACAGGTGCGTGGCCGGAAACGACCGGACGGTCGCCGCCGTCTCGGGCGTGCCTTCCGGAGGGCAGGCGAGAGGCTCGAGCCAATAGACGTGCTCGCCATCGGAACGAAAGGTTTCCCGGCTCGTGGCTAGGATATGGACCTCCCGCGTCTCAGCGAAAATGCGGGATGCCAGGTCGGCGATCGGTTCGATCAGATGTTCGCAAGTGTCGAGGATCAGCAGTATCCGTCGCGCCTGCAAATGGCCGATCAGATATTGAAGCGTGCCGGAAGGCGGGATCGAAAGGCCGAGGACCGAAAGGATGAGGCCAAGGATCCGATCGGAATCGGTGACTGCGCCGAAGTCGACGAAACAGATCGCGTGTTCGAAGGTTGCGGTCAGGTGATGGCCGACGGCGACCGCCAAGGTGGTCTTGCCGATACCCCCGGTGCCGACGATCGTGACGAAACGGCTGGCGGTGAGGTAGCTCGACACTCTGAGGACATCCTCGTCTCGTCCGACCATCGCACTCGGGATCGGCAGGCGCGCATGACCGTGAAGCTCGGACTGCTCAGGCGTCACAGCGGTGGCATGTGCGATCGTGCGCGAGACCGGAGCGATGAAGCTGTAGCCATGCCCTGGCATCGTCGAAATGTAACGGGCGCCGCCTTGTCCATCGCCGAGCGCCTTGCGCAGCCCCGCCATATGGAAGCGAAGGCTGACCTCGTCGACCGTTACTCCCGGCCACACCCGTCCCATGAGATCGGCTTTGCTGATGACTTCATTCGGGCGCGACAGCAGCGCGGCCAGAATGTCGAAGGCGCGCGCGCCAAGGGCGATGCGCACACCATCCTTGCTCAATCGTCTTTCGCTCGCGACGAGCTCGAATGGGCCGAAGGAGATCGCTTCCTTGCTGGGTGCCATGTTTGTCATCGCAGGTCTCGCGCCTTTGCTTGGATCGGGGACAGCGGCGGCTTTGCCGATGTGCAAGCAACCTGCATCGCTTTGAAAACGCCTGCGAATTAAGTGTCGTGAAGAGTTCTTAAGGTCCGTTGCCGGCCGGGCCGGTCTAGCCCAGGATGTCGAGCAGAGCCCGTGCGGAAGCCACATCGGCCGTCGCAAATCCCTCGGTGAAGCGGCCATAGACCGGCTGAAGTGCGTCCCTCGCCTCGGCCTGGAGGCCGCGGTCGTGCAGCAGCCGGGCAAGGCTGGTCGCAGCCCGCAATTGCCAGGCGAGGGCCCCCTGTTCGTGGGCTTCCTCGATCGCCGCGCGAAAGCAGCCTTCGGCGGCCCCATCGGCATCGCTGGGGTCCCTCAGCACGAGCAGATCGCCTTTCGCGCGCAGCAACTCGGGATGCATCCAGCCTTCGTCGCGGTGGTCCGCGTTTTCGATCGACGCATTGATCGAGGCGAGCGCCTCGTCGAGACGCTGCAAACGTCCCAGAGCAATCGCGCGGTAGATCGGGAAGAAAGCATATCCCCGCCACTCGTGCAGCCCCCTCAATTCGTCGATGGCGAGGCGCAGCAGCTCGGCGCCGATTGCAGCGTCGCCGGTCTGGAGCGCGATGATGCCCTGGTAGCCCCGGCTCCAGCTCCTCCATAGCGGCAGGACGAACTTGGTCGATTGGTCGCTCAGGATCGTATTGTACCGGCGCGCCTCGTCGAGATGGCCGGCCCACAACGTCACGAGGCATCCGGCAAGCGACAGGAAATGGCACAGCGAGTTGGCATGGCCGGCAGCGGTGGCGGCCTCGACCGATTGCCGCACGAGTTGCATCGCCTGATCCGGACATCCCTGCGCCCACAGGATGCGCGCCAGTCCCGGCTCTTCGGAGACCGGCCGTTCGGTCACGAGGAAGCGAAACCGGGTCGGGTCGGCGGCCAGCAGGTTGGGGTTGGCCCTGATGAAGTCGACATGCGGCCGCGCCTCGTTCTGAAATCCCTGCACATGGTGCGACGTCGCCATCATCCGGTGCCCGACCAGCTCATCGACGGGGCCGGTGGCAAGGCTCAGGAAACGCCGCGCTAGGTCGATCGAACCGCGACGCACCAGCCACAGGCCCCAGAGACAGCGAAGCTGATAGTCGACATCGCCGATGCCCTCCGCGATCTCGAGCGCGCGTTCGCAGGCCGCCTCGGCGTCGGCGGGATTGCCGCCGGAATAGAGCGAGGCAATTCCATAGGCCGCGTGCAGCCGCATCTGCCGTTCCGGCGGCATCGTGTCGACCAGGGTGTGCGAGGACAATGCCCGTCCGAGAGTGCTGCGACACTCGTCGAAAAGAGACAGGTGCATCCATAGCGGTATCGCTGCCGTGGCAACGCCAAGTCCGAGTGCCGTCGCGCGCTGGTCGGGCAGGCCCCACGCGAGCGCGGCGCGCAAATTGTCCAGGCGCCATGCATAGTCGGTGTGGAGATCGCCGGTCGTCCTGATCTGCCACTCGCTTTCCGCTTGCTGAAACACGTCCCTGTAGCGCTCGGCGTGGGCTCGGTTGGCGGCTTCGAACTCGCCATGCTCCCTGAGCTTGTCGAGTGCGTACGTCCGCGTCGTGTCGAGCAGGCGATACAGCGCGACGGTGTCCCTGATTTCAGCTACGACGAGGGATTTGTCGACCAGTCCGGAGAGCCAGTCGGCAGGCTCCTGCGACGGCGCGATCGATCGGGCATCGTTCAGGGTGAACAATCCTGCGAAGACGCCAAGGGCCCGGAAATTTTGCTGCTCGGATTGCGACAGCAGATCGTAGCTCCAGTCGAGGACGGCCCGCAGCGTCTTGTGCCTCGGCACCGGTGCGCGACGCTGGCTGGCGAGCGAACTCAGGCGGTCGAGCAGGTCGGCAACGACCTGTTGCACGCCCAGCGTTGCGGCGCGCCCCGCAGCAAACTCGATAGCGAGCGGAATGCCGTCCAGTCGCTGGCAGATGGTTGCGACAGCCGGGCTGTTGCTTGCATTCAGCGCAAAGCGATCGTTCAGCGCGCGCGTCCTGCCGACAAACAGCTCCACCGCGCTGCTCTTGAGCAGTTGCGCGGGGAGCGCGCCGGTCGACTCGGGCACGTCGAGCGGTGACAGGCGGAAAACGCCTTCGCCCTCGATCTTCATGACCTCGCGGCTCGTCGCCAGGATCGAGGCGTGAGGGCATTGTCGAACGATGATCTCGGCCAGACGGGCCGTTGCGTCGATCAGGTGCTCGCAATTGTCGAGCACCAGAAGCAGCTTCGATGCGCCGATCGCGCGCGCCACGTCCTCCGGAGGCAGCCGCTTTCCGTCCGCGCCGAGGCCAAGGGCTCTGGCGATGGTCGATGGCACCAGATCGGGATCCGACAGGGGACTCAGCTCGACGAAGAACACGGAGCCGCCAAATGCATCGAGCAGATCGCGCGCCAGTTCGAGGGCCACGGTAGTCTTTCCAATTCCCCCTGGTCCCGTGAGCGTGACGACGCGGAAAGCGGTCGCGAGATTCTTGATGGCCAGCACCGCGGCGCTTCGGCCGACCACATCGGATACCGCGGCGGGCAAATTGGTTGGAGCGGACTGGCCTGATCTTGGCAGCGAAAGCGACGAATTGGCCGTCGCGGGTTGGTCTTGATCCTCTTTGACGGCCCAAGGGCCGAGCAGCCGATAACCACGGCCCGCGTCGGTCTTGAGCAGACTGCGGTCCGGCCCCAAGGCCTTGCGGATCGCGTGAATGTGAACACGGAGCGTGTTCTCATCGACCGTGAGGCCCCGCCAGACATGGGCCACGAGCTCGTCCTTGCCCACGAATTGTCCGGCGGCCGCGGCCAGTCGTTCAACGATTTCGAAAGCGCGCGAGCCGATCGGGACCGGTTTGCCGTGGGCGCGCAATTCCCGGCGGTCTCCGTCCACTTCCCACGCGCCATCGGCCCACACGAACCGCGCTAACAATCGAAATTTCCTTCAACCCGATGGCGCCGGACGTATCTCATCGAAAGCTGCCTTGAGGCTTCCGCTACGCCTCTCGCAATTCTTTGATGGTGCCATTGTGCCAGTGTTTTGCCCGACGGAGCAACTGGTCCGTAGCCCGCGCCGCTCAGGCTCCGTGGTATCCGGAAATCGCTATGTTTCTGGCGCGGCCGCGGATTTTGCGGAGCCTGTCATCGAGCGCCGCTGTGCGCCGGCCCCTGGCTTCATTCGGGCTACGGCCGGATAATTTTTGCACATACGTAAGCCATTGATTTCACAATCCCCGTCTACTGTGCATGGGGTTGTTTTCGCAGTTTCGGTTTGAGGGGGCCTTATCCCGCCCCTAACGCGACCGCGACGTTGTAGGTCAGAAGGCTCGCGGCATAGGCCAGCACCAGCATGTAGAAGAAGGTCACCGCCATCCAGGCCCAGCTTCCGGTCTCGCGCCGGATCACCGCGAGCGTGGATGCGCATTGCGGGGCGAAGATGTACCAGGCCAGCATCGACAGCGCGGTGGCGAGCGACCATTTCGTCGCCAGCACCTGGCCGATCTGCTCGGCCGCTTCCTTGCCGCCTTCGATCGCGTAGACCGTGCCGAGGGCCGCGACCGCGACCTCGCGCGCCGCCATGCCCGGGATCAGCGCGACCGCGATCTGCCAGTTGAAGCCGACGGGGGCGAGCAGCGGCTCGAGCGCCTTGCCGATGATCGCAGCGAGGCTGAAGTCGATCGCCGGCTCGGTGGCGCCCGCGGGCGGCTGCGGGAATGAGGCCAGGAACCAGATCAGCACCATCATCGAGAAGATCGTGGTGCCGGCGCGGTACAGAAACATTTTCGCCCGCGTGTAGACGCCGATCGCGATCGATTTCAGCCGCGGCATCTTGTAGTCCGGCAGCTCCAGCATGAACGGCGCCGGCGCATAGTCGCGCAGCATGAAGAATTTGATCAGGAACGAGACGAACAGCGCGCTGGTGATGCCGGCGGCGTAGAGGCCGAACATCACGAGGCCCTGGAGGTTGATGAAGCCCCAGACGTCCCTGGCCGGAATGAAGGCGGAGATGATCAGCGTGTAGACGGGAATGCGCGCCGAGCAGGTCATCAGCGGCGCGATCAGGATCGTGGTCAGCCGGTCGCGCTTGTTGTCGATCACGCGCGTCGCCATGATGCCGGGAATGGCGCAGGCAAAGCTCGACAGCAGCGGAATGAAGGCGCGGCCGTGCAGGCCGGCGCCGCCCATGATGCGATCCATCAGGAACGCGGCGCGCGCCATGTAGCCGAAGTCTTCCAGCAGCAGGATGAACAGGAAGATGATGATGATCTGCGGCAGGAACACGATGACGCTGCCGACGCCTGATATCACGCCGTTCTGAAGGAAGCTCTGCAGCAGGCCGGCGGGCAGGGTGGCGTGCACGAATTCGCCGAGCGCGTCGAAGCCGTTGTTGAGCAGGTCCATCAGCGGCTGTGCCCAGGCGAACACCGCCTGGAACATCACGAACAGGATAGCCGCGAGCACGATCAGGCCGCCGACCGGATGCAGCACCACGGCATCGATCCGCGCGGTCCAGGTGTCGGGTCTGGCAGGCAGGCTGACGCAGTCGGCGATGATGCGATCGGCCTCGCGCTGGGTGGCGCGCAGCTCGGCGACGCTGAGCGCGCGCCAGCTGTTCTCCTGCGGCTCCGCGGCGAGTTTCGCCGAGATCTCGTCCGTCAGCGCCAACAGGTCGGCCGTGCCGCTCTTGCGCACAGCGATCGAGGTGACCACGGGCACGCCGAGCTCCTTGGCGAGCCGCTCCACGTCGACGGTGATGCCGCGGCGGCTCGCGATGTCGAACATGTTGAGCACGAGGATCATCGGCCGGCCGGTGCGCTTCAGCTCCAGCAGCAGGCGGATGGTCAGGCGCAGATTGGTCGAGTCGGCCACGCACAGCACGAGGTCGGGCACGGTCTCGCCGGACGCCTTGCCGAGCACGAAGTCGCGCGTGATCTCCTCGTCCGGGCTGCGGCCGCGCAGCGAGTAGGTGCCGGGCAGGTCGACCACCGAGACCTGGCGTCCGAGCGGCGTGACGAAGAAGCCTTCCTTGCGCTCGACGGTGACGCCGGGATAGTTCGCGACCTTCTGTCGGCTGCCGGTCAGCGCATTGAACAGCGACGTCTTGCCGCTGTTCGGCGTGCCCACCAGGGCGAGATGCAGCAGAGGAGCTTCCATGTGATCAAAGGCCTTGGGATCAGATTTCCGGTCGCGATCTAGGCGACAATGATGGCCATGGCTTCACGACGGCGGACCGCGATCGTGATGTTGTCGACACGGACGGCGATCGGGTCGCGCCCGACCAGGCCCTCGTGCAGGACCTCGACCCGGGCGCCCTCGACGAAGCCGAGCTCGATCAGCCGGCTCTCGAGCTCGATGTCGGAGAGCGCCGAGCCCGCATCCCCTGCGGAAAGGTGTTGGATGACGCCGATATAGCCGCGTTGGGCCAGGCCCAGCGGCATCCGCGAACGCGTGTCATTGGTGTCGGTCATGCCCTGTATTTTCAACGCAGGGCATTGAGGTCAAGCGCGCGGGTCGGCTGAAACTGCACCTTAGAGTGATTTTAAAGTGCAGAAACCGGGAGGCGCCGTTGGAGGACGTCCAACGGCTACTGGGCCGGGACCTTTTCCGGCTGGATCGCGGCCATGGCGCGGCTCTTGAAGTAGTCGAGGACGAACAGGCGGATCGCCGAGGACAGATTGCCCTGCTGGCGGTTGCCGTCGATCTCGCCGACCAGCTCGGACAGCGTCATGTTGCGCAGGCCCGAGATCTCCTTCATGCCGTTCCAGAACGCCTCTTCCAGGCTGACGCTGGTCTTGTGGCCGGCAACCACGATCGACCGTTTCACCACGGGCGACTTCATGACTGATCCTCGCGATCGATCTGATGCTGGTCCAGATGCGCCTTCGCCTTGTCCGCGCGCGTCTCCTCCGCCGACCGCTCCGCCTTCGTGCGGCCGAACTTCGCCCGGTTGACGTCCGCCTGCTTCGCCGTGGCTTCCCGCTCGGCGCGCTTCCTGAAACGATTCAGGTTGATGACGTTCCCCATGCCGCGTCTCCATCATCCGCTCCTCTTCTGGCAGGATGAAACATTCAGAAACTGGGTGCCGTGTTGCGCCCCATGAGACTTGATCGCCATTCACTCGTCCTCGTCAATTGGCCCCTTGGGCCATCAAACGATGAATTAGCCCCGTCAAAGGGCGGAGAGGCCTGCGTAGCACGCCGCCTCGCCATAACATTGACGGTAATCAAATCCCGGCCCTTAAGCCTTATATTTATGGGCCCCAGGGCACCGTATCATTACGGATGACTATCGGAATTCGGAATTCATCCGGGCCGGGTCATCTTCTCCGGCTGCACCAGGCGGTCGAACTCGTCGGCCGAGACGAAGCCGAGCCGCAGCGCCTCCTCCTTCAGCGTGGTGCCGTTGGCATGCGCGGTCTTCGCCACCTTGGCGGCGCTGTCGTAGCCGATCTTCGGGGCCAGCGCGGTCACCAGCATCAACGAGCGCTGCATCAGCTCCCTGATGCGCTTTTCGTCGGCGCGGATGCCGCTGACGCAATGTTCGGTGAAGGAGCGCGCGGCGTCTGCCATCAGCCGGATCGAGTGCAGCATGTTGTAGGCGAGCACGGGCTTGTAGACGTTGAGCTCGAAATGGCCCTGGCTGCCGGCGACTGTGATCGCTGTGTGATTGCCGAACACCTGGCAGCACACCATCGTCATCGCCTCGCACTGCGTCGGATTGACCTTGCCGGGCATGATCGAGGAGCCCGGCTCGTTCTCCGGCAGGATCAGCTCGCCGAGGCCCGAGCGCGGGCCCGATCCGAGCAGGCGGATGTCGTTGGCGATCTTGAACAGGCCTGTCGCGACGGAATTGATGGCGCCGTGCGCCAGCACATAGGCGTCGTTCGAGGCCAGCGCTTCGAATTTGTTGGCGGCGCTGGTGAAGGGCAGCTTCGTAATCCCGGTAACGTGCTTTGCGAACAGTCTTGCGAAGCCCGGCTTGGAGTTGAGGCCGGTGCCAACGGCGGTGCCGCCCTGGGCCAGCGGATAGAGGTCCTTCACCGCGACCTTGAGGCGGGCGATGCCGCTTTCGACCTGCGCGGCGTAGCCGGAAAATTCCTGGCCGAGCGTCAGCGGCGTAGCGTCCTGGGTGTGTGTCCGCCCGATCTTGACGATTTTTGCGAACTCCTTCTCCTTCTTGCGGAGCGCGCGCAGCAGCTCGCCGAGGGCAGGGACGAGATCGGCATTGATGCGGCTTGCGGCCGCGATGTGCATCGCGGTCGGGAACGAGTCGTTCGACGACTGGCTCATGTTGACGTGATCGTTGGGATGCACCGGCTTCTTGGCGCCGAGCTCGCCGCCGAGCAGCTCATTGGCGCGGTTGGCGATGACCTCGTTGAGGTTCATGTTGCTCTGCGTGCCCGAGCCGGTCTGCCACACGACCAGCGGGAAATGATCGTCCAGCTTGCCCTCGATCACCTCGCGCGCGGCGCGGATGATGGCGTTGGCCCGGCGCTGGTCGAGCAGGCCGAGCGCGAGGTTGGATTGTGCGGCGGCGAGCTTGACGATGCCGAGCGCATGCACGAGTTCGATCGGCATGCGGTCGATGCCGATGCGGAAGTTTTGGCGCGAGCGTTCGGTCTGCGCCCCCCAATAGCGATCGGCGGGGACCTCGATGGGGCCGAAACTGTCGGTCTCGGTGCGGCTGGCGGGGCGGGCAGTCTTCGAGCGAACGGTCTTCGAGCGAGCAGTCTTGGCCATGAGCACATCCATTCTGCGGCGCGGAATGCCGCGCAGCCTCTTCAGGTGCTCTTCTATATCGGCAGTTTGGCCGGGCGCGACCGTTTCGGGTCCAACCTAGATCATTTCTTGCGGAAACGATCGAGCCGCACCACCTCGGCGCCGCCCTGGTTCGGGGCGGTCGGCTCCTCGGCGCTTTCCGCCGGCTCACTGGCAGACGCGGGCACTGCGACGGCCGACGGCGCGGGAGCGGCCGGCAATGTCTCGGGTGACACCTCGGCGACATCGGAGGTGTCGAACTGGAGGCCGAACTTCACGGACGGATCGAGGAAACTCTTGATCGCGCTGAACGGCACGATCAGCCGCTCCGGAATGCCGCCGAAGGACAGGCCGACCTCGAAACGGTCCTCGAGCACGGTCAGATCCCAGAACTGGTGCTGGAGGATGATCGTCATCTCTTCCGGATATTGCGCCAGGAGCCGCGACGACAGCTTCACGCCCTCGGCCTTCGACACGAAGGTGATGAAGAAATGGTGCTCGCCCGGCAGTCCATGGGACGCGGCATCGGTCAGCACCTTCCGCAGCACGCCGCGCAGCGCGTCGCGGGCCAGCACATCGTATCGGATATGATCGGTCGCCATGGTGGTCCTGTTGCATTCCAGGAGCTGGGCCCTGCCGGCCCGACTCGCCAAGCCGCCATAGTACCGCGCCTAACGGGTCAGCAGGAGTCCCCGCCGGAAAGGAAATAAGAGGTAAGTGGAGGCTTCTGTTGCCAGGTGCCTCCGAACCCCGCCTAACGGAGCTTAACCCGTTAGGACTTTAAGATGGTCTTTCAAACTGCGTTACGCAGCCTGAGCAACCGGAGCAAAGTTGTCGTTGGCAACTATTGCAGTAGCCCGATAACGGCGGAACAATACCGGGAAAAAGCACGCCCTTTACGCCCTCGTCGATCCTATTTCGCCCCCGCCAAAACCCGCTCTGGGTGAGCCCGCTGGTGGGCTTTGGTGGAGGCGCCGGGTACCGCCCCCGGGTCCGAATGGTTTATTGCGACGACCGTTTATTTCCATAGCCGGCAAACCGGCACCCCCAATATAGGGGGCAAAGGTTTCAAATGACAGGTGTTTCGAGCGGCGATCCCGCGGTTTCCCTTTGGATAGGTTCCGGGCGGACCTCGTATGATCTTGGCCCTGGGACGGCCAGCGTTCTAAGCTCCTGACATGTCCACGGATTCAGCACCGGCCGCCCAAGAGCCGGATCCAGAGCCAGATCAAGAGCCGGACCATCCAGCCGTCCACGCGCCTCCGCCCGGGCTCGTCGCGCTGTTCCTGGCCTTCGCCCGGATGTCGCTGGCCGGCTTCGGCGGGGTCCTGGTGTTTGCCCGCCACGCCATCGTCGATCAGCACCGCTGGATGACGGCTGACGAGTTCAACGAGACCTTTGCGCTCTGCCATTTCCTGCCCGGGCCCAACATCGTCAACCTGTCGATGGTGTTCGGGTCGCGGCTGCGCGGGATCGCCGGCGGCGTTGCCGCCTTTACCGGGCTGTTGCTGCCGCCGACGGTGATCATGACCGTCCTTGCGATCATCTACGCCCGGTTCGGCGACGTAGAGGTGCTGCGCCGGATCCTCGCGGGCATCTCCTGCGCGGCGGTCGGGCTGCTGATCGCGGTGGTCTTCCGCATGATGATGCCCCTGCTCAAGCGGATGGACGCCGTCGTGCTCATTCTCATGCTCGGCGTGTTCGTTGCGATCGGCGTGCTTCGCCTGCCGCTCCAGGCGGTGCTGCTGGTCGCGATTCCCGTCAGTATCGGCGTCACATATTGGGTGCGGCGGAAGGTAGCAGCATGAACAGCGAAAACCCGATCTGGGCGCTGATCTCCACCTTTGGTCTAATGTCGCTGTTCGCAGTCGGCGGCGCCGCGGCGGCGGTGCCGGAGATGCACCGCATCGCAGTCGACGTGCATCACTGGATGACCGAGAAGCAGTTCGCCGACGCCTATGCGATCGCGCAGCTCTCGCCAGGTCCCAACGTGCTTATCGTCACGTTAATCGGCTATGCCGTCGCCGGCATCCCCGGCGCGCTGGCGGCAACGTTGGCGATGTGCCTGCCGACGGCGCTGCTTGCCTATTATGTCAGCCGTCTGCTGAGCCGGCCCAGCCAATCGCGCTGGCCCACCTTGATTCAGACTGCACTGGTTCCGCTGTCGATTGGATTGATGGCAGCCAGCGCCCTGATCCTGGCCCAGTCGACTGATCGCACCTTTGCTGCGCTGCTTCTGACCGCAGCGGTTGCAGTGCTCGCATCCGTCTCGCGCATCAATCCACTCTGGCTTCTGCTCGCCGGAGGCCTGTTTGGTTTTGCTGGCATTGTGTAATGAAAATCGCTAGGCAGTGGTCCGGGCGGGGGATCCTTTTCCAGCCGATTAGAACAACAGTGCTCGTGACTTAGGAGTCGCGGAGGAGACAAGCATGGCCGACACGATGGGCCACTCGGCGACTGCCACCCGAAACACCTCGGTGGCGCTCGGCTTCTGCCTGCTGGCGATAGCGCCGCAGATTTTCGAATTCATCTGGTCTATCGGGACGATCTTCGGCTGGGGTGCCGGGCGCGGCCCACTGCAGGTCGTAACCAGCCATGCGACGGCGCTGCTCGCCGGCGCGCCCAGTGCCATATTCGGATCGTTCGGTGGCGGCACCAAGAAGGCGTCCTCCGAGGTGCTGCTGGCGCTGATCTATTCCTATCCGCTGTTTGCGGTGGCGATCCTCACGTTGTTCATGACGATCCGGTCGGCGCAGGACTATGTCGGCGGCGTTATCCTGATGGCGCTCGCCCTGTTCGCGCTGTGGGCGTCGAGCGATCTGCAGGGCATGCGCGGCTTCTCCTTCGGCGCCGGCACGGCACCGCGGATGTTCGGTGGATTGCTGGTGGCCTTGTCGGCCGGCATCGCCTTGACCGGCCTCCTGACCAATGGGCCGGCGATGGCCCATTATTCCTGGCGCGGGCCTCTGTTCGTGATGGCCGCGATCCTGTTTTTCGCGCTGGCGATCCGGCCGCTCGGCCTCGTGGTCACGGCCTTCGTGAGCTTCATGATTGCAGCGCTGGGCTCGCATGAGACGCGCTGGCTGGAGGCCGCCATCGTCGGCGCCTGCCTGACGCTCGGCTGCGCAATCCTGTTCCCGTACGTGCTCGGATTGCCGATGCCGATGTTCCCGCGTTTCCTGGTTCAGTGAGGGTGTAATGGAGCTCTTTGCCAACCTCGCTCACGGTTTTGCCGTCGCGTTCTCTCCGATCAACCTGCTGATGTGCCTGATCGGCGCCCTCGTGGGCACGCTGGTCGGCGTGCTCCCGGGCATCGGCACCATCGCAACGGTCGCAATGCTGCTGCCGATCACTTTCGGCCTGCCGCCGGTCGGTGCGCTGATCATGCTCGCCGGCATCTATTACGGCGCCCAGTATGGCGGCTCGACCACGTCGATCCTGGTCAACATACCCGGTGAGGCGACATCGGTCGTCACCGCCATCGACGGCCACCAGATGGCCAAGCAGGGCCGCGCCGGCCCGGCACTGGCGATCGCCGCGATCGGCTCGTTCTTCGCCGGCTGCGTTGCGACCGTGTTGATCGCCGTCCTCGGCGCGCCGCTCACGAAGCTCGCGCTGGCGTTCGGTCCGGCCGAGTATTTCTCGCTGATGGTGCTCGGCCTGATCTTCGCGGTGGTGCTGGCCAAGGGCTCGGTGCTGAAGGCGATCGCGATGATCGTGTTCGGCCTGCTGCTGTCGATGGTCGGCTCGGACATCGAGACCGGCGCCTCGCGCATGGCCTTCAACATTCCGGAGCTCGCCGACGGCCTCGGCTTCGCGACGGTGGCGATGGGTGTGTTCGGCTTCGCAGAGATCATCCGCAACCTCGACGCCGGCGCCGAGATGAATCGCGATCTGGTGCAGCAGAAGATCACGGGCCTGATGCCGACCAGGAAAGACCTGGCCGACTCGACGCCTGCGATCCTGCGCGGCACGGTGCTCGGCTCGATCCTCGGCATCCTGCCGGGCGGCGGCGCGGTCATTGCGTCGTTTGCCGCCTATACGCTCGAGAAGAAGCTCGCCAAGAACCCGTCACGGTTCGGCCGCGGCGCGATCGAGGGCGTGGCGGGGCCGGAAAGCGCCAACAACGCTGCGGCGCAGACCTCGTTCATTCCGCTGCTGACGCTCGGCATCCCGCCGAACGCGGTGATGGCGCTGATGGTCGGCGCGATGACCATCCACGGCATCGTGCCGGGTCCGCAGGTCATGCAGAAGCAGCCGGATCTGGTCTGGGGCATGATCGCCTCGATGTGGATCGGCAATCTGATGCTGATCATCATCAACCTGCCGCTCGTCGGAATCTGGGTGCGGCTGCTGCGCGTGCCTTACCGGCTGATGTTCCCCTCGATCGTGATCTTCTGCGCGATCGGCATCTACTCGGTGAACAACGCACCGGTCGACGTCATCCTCGCTGGCATCTTCGGTCTGGTCGGCTACTGGCTGATCAAGCACGATTTCGAGCCGGCGCCGTTGCTGCTCGGCATGGTGCTCGGACCGCTGATGGAAGAGAACCTGCGTCGTGCGCTGCTGATCTCGCGTGGCGACTGGAGCGTGTTCCTGACGCGTCCGTTGTCGGCGGTGCTGCTGGCGATCGCGGCGTTTCTGCTGATCCTCACGGTCCTGCCGGTGCTGCGCGCCAAGCGCGATGAGGTGTTCACCGAATCCGAGAACTGACCGCGCCTGCGTCGTCGCGGCGCCCTGCGTCCGCACGCCGCATTCGGAAGTCGAATCGACTTGTGTGACCGCTTCGTGAAATGAAAATGCCGGCCCTGTGGCCGGCATTTTTGTTTTACGTCCGAGGGGATCGAGATGACTTCCATTCGCGCGCTTGCGGGCGCCTGTGCCGCGGCGTTCGCATCGTTGTGCGGCTTTGTCGCACCGGCGGAGGCGCAGACCTATCCGACGCGCAGCATCACCATGATCGTGCCGTTCGCGGCCGGCGGACCGACCGACGTGATTTCGCGCATCGTCACCGGGCACATGGCGCAGACGCTCGGACAGAGCATCATCATCGAGAACGTGGTCGGCGCCGGCGGCACCACCGCGACCACGCGTGCCGCGCGCGCGGCCAATGACGGCTATACGCTCATTACCGGGCATATGGGTACACATGCCGCCTCCGTGCCGCTCTATCCGAAACTCGCCTACCACCCGGAAAAGGATTTTGAACCGGTCGCGCTGCTCGCGGGCACGCCGATCCTGATCCTGGCGCGCAAGGACTTTCCGCCGAAAGACCTCAAGGAGTTCATCGCCTACGTGAAAGCGAACGCCGAGAAGGTCAACGCCGCGCATGCCGGCGTCGGTTCGGTCTCGCACGTGTCCTGCGAGCTCCTGCACTCGATCCTCGACGTCAAGCCGGTCGGCGTGCCCTTCAACGGCACGGGCCCCGCGATGAATGCGCTGGTGGCCGGACAGGTCGATTACATGTGCGACCAGATCGTCAATGCCGTGCCGCAGATCAATGCCGGCACCATCAAGGCCTATGCGATCGCGACGGCCGAGCGCAATCCGTCGCTGCCGAACGTGCCGACCACGGCGGAGGCCGGCCTGCCTGCATTCCAGGCCCAGGCCTGGAATGCGATGTTCGCGCCGAAGGGAACTTCGACCGCGATCATCGCGAGCCTGAATGCCGCCGCCATCAAGGCGCTCGACGACGAGACCGTGAAGAAGCGCCTGCTCGAGCTCGGCAGCGTCATTCCGGGTCCCAAGGATCGGACGCCGGAGGCGCTGGCGACCCTCGTCAAGAACGAGATCGCGAAGTGGACCCCGGTGCTCAAGCCGGCAACTTAACCAGCACTTTCAAGCCGATAGGCGAGGGGCGGGACGCAGGTTCCGCCCCTTGTTGTTTGCGCCGGGAACAGTCACTTTTCGGGGTATAATGCGCTTAAACAGCGAATCGCTGCTGTCGTAGCGCGGGGCGCGCCGTTAAGTTCGCCGCCTCCCCAAAGGCTGCTGTCTTCCCAAAGGTTTTTGGCACATGCACCAGTATCAGGACCTGCTCGAGCGGATTCTTTCAGACGGCGCCGAGAAGACCGACCGGACCGGCACCGGCACGCTGTCGGTGTTCGGCCATCAGATGCGCTTCAACCTGTCTGCCGGCTTCCCGATGCTGACCACCAAGCGGCTGCCGCTGAAGGCGATCGTGCATGAGCTGTTGTGGTTCCTGAAGGGCGACACCAACATCAAATATCTGCACGACAACGGCGTGACCATCTGGGACGAGTGGGCCGATGCCAATGGCGATCTCGGGCCGGTCTATGGCCATCAATGGCGTTCCTGGCCCACGGCCGACGGGCGCAGCATCGACCAGATCGCCAATGTCATCGACATGATCAAGCGCACCCCGGATTCTCGCCGGCTGATCGTCACCGCCTGGAATCCCGCCGACGTCGAGAAGATGGCGCTGCCGCCCTGCCACCTGCTGTTCCAGTTCTATGTCGCCAACGGCAAATTGTCGTGCCAGCTCTATCAGCGCTCGGCCGACGTGTTCCTCGGCGTGCCCTTCAACATCGCGTCCTACGCGCTGCTCACCATGATGGTGGCGCAGGTCACGGGATTGAAGCCCGGCGACTTCGTGCACTCGCTCGGCGACACCCATCTCTATTCCAATCACCTGGAGCAGGCGCGGCTCCAGCTCACGCGTGCGCCCCGCGCGCTGCCGGTGATGCGGATCAATCCCGATGTGAAAGACATCTTCTCCTTCCGCTACGAGGATTTCGAGCTCGTCGGCTACGATCCGCATCCGCACATCAAGGCGGAAGTCGCGGTCTAGCGCTGATGTCGTCGACCATCCGCCGCGTGCGCGCCGGTGAAGCCGGGCTGGTTCTTGCCTTCATCCGCGAGCTTGCCGAATACGAGAAGCTTTCGCACGAGGTCGAGGCGACCGAGGCGATGATTGCGGAAGCGCTGTTCGGCGAGCGTCCGCAGCTCTATTGCGCCATTGCCGAGTGGAGTGGCGAGCCGGTCGGCTTTGCGGTCTGGTTCGCCAATTTCTCCACTTTCAGCGGCCGTCACGGCATCTATCTCGAAGATCTCTATGTGCGGCCGTCGCATCGGGGCAAAGGCCTCGGCAAGGCGCTGCTGGTCTATCTCGCCAGGGAGTGCGTCGACAACGGCTGGTCGCGGCTGCAATGGGCGGTGCTCGACTGGAACGCGCCGTCGATCGCGTTCTACAAATCGCTCGGCGCCGTCATGATGGATGACTGGACGCTGTGCCGCGTCACCGGCCCCGCGCTGACACGACTTGCGGGGAGCGCGTCCTGATGGAGATCGTCTTCGTCGTCGCGATCGCGGAGAACGGCGTCATCGGCGCAGGCAATGCGATGCCGTGGCGAATGAAATCCGACATGGCGCGCTTCAAGGCGCTTACCATCGGCAAGCCCGTGATCATGGGTCGCAAGACCTTCGAGACCCTGCGCCGCCCACTGCCGAACCGCACCAATATCGTCATCACGCGCGATGCGGATTATCGCGCCAATGGCGCCATCGTCACGACATCGGCTGCCAATGCGGGCGCGGTTGCGCTTGGCGATGCCCTGCGGCGTTCGGTCGCCGAGATCGCGGTGATCGGCGGCGCCGAGATCTATCGGCAATGGCTCGATCGCGCCGATCGCCTCGAAATCACCGAGGTGCATGCGCGTCCCGAAGGCGACACGCATTTCGACATCGACAAGGCAGAGTGGGATGAGGTTGGGCGCATCCGTCATCCTGCCGGACCCGACGACAGCGCCGACTACTCCTATGTGACATATCGTCGGCGGACGGGCCATTAACCGCATTCACCAATGTTTACATTGACTTTTTCGTGCCCGAGCATAGCTCGAAAGACAGCCCGGGCCGCGTTGTAAGGGACTTGCCTGTCCCCTATAAAGCCGGACCGGACAAAGCGGGCGGGGGCAATTTCACCCTGCCGAGGAGAGCGTCGAATGCCGTGGAAGAATCAGGGCGGTGGCCCATGGGGCTCGGGTCCGAAGGGACCATGGGGCAACGGCCCGCAACCGGTCGGGCCAAGGCCGCCGGATCTGGAAGACCTTCTGCGGCGCGGCCAGGACCGCCTCCAGCAGATCATGCCGGGCGGCTATTTCTCCGGCATCGGCATCACGCTGATCATCCTGCTCATCATCGCGTTCTGGCTGCTGTCGGGCTTCTTCCGGGTGCAATCCGAAGAGCTCGGCGTCGTGCTGCGCTTCGGCAAGCATGTTCGCACCGTGCAGCCGGGTCTGAACTATCATCTGCCCTATCCGATCGAAACCGTGCTGCTGCCGAAGGCGTTGCGCGTCAACACGATCTCGATCGGCATGACGCTGATCGACGATCCGGCGCGGCGCGGCCGCTCCATTCGTGACGTGCCCGAAGAGAGCCTGATGCTGACCGGCGACGAGAACATCGTCGACGTCGACTTCACCGTGCTCTGGCGCATCAAGCCGGACGGCGTCGGCGACTTCCTCTTCAACATCCAGAATCCCGAAGGCACCGTGAAGGCGGTCTCCGAGAGCGCGATGCGCGAGGTGATCGGCCGCTCGCAGATCCAGCCGATCCTGACCGGTGCGCGCAACGTCACCGAGCAGAGCGTGCAGGAGCTGATCCAGAGGACCCTGGACAGCTACGGCGCCGGTATTCTCATCAGCCAGGTGCAGATGCAGAAGGTCGACCCGCCGGCGCAGGTGATCGACGCGTTCCGCGACGTCCAGGCGGCGCGCGCCAATCTCGAGCAGCTGCAGAACGAGGCGCAGACCTACGCCAACCAGGTCGTGCCGCAGGCCCGCGGACGTGCGGCGCAGATCCTGCAGGCCGCCGAAGGCTACAGGGAGCAGACGGTCGCCGAGGCCAAGGGCCAGAGCTCCCGCTTCCTGAAGGTTTACGAAGAATACAAGAAGGCGCCCGACGTGACGCGTGAACGGATCTATCTGGAGACGATGGAGCGCGTGCTCGGCGGCGCCGACAAGCTCGTCTATGACGGCGGCCCCTCGGGCCAGGGCGTCGTGCCCTTTCTGCCGCTCAATGAGTTGACGACCAAGCGGCCGCCTACCACCGGTCAGCAGTCGAGCGGAGGCAACCGATGAGGTCTCCGGTCACAGGTATCGTCGCGCTGCTCGCCCTCCTGCTCGTCGTGATCGTCGGCTACATGTCGCTGTTCACGGTGCAACAGACCGAGCAGACCATCGTGCTGCAGTTCGGCCGTCCCGTCGACGTCGTCACCGCGCCCGGCCTGCACTTCAAGGCGCCGTGGAATTCGGTGATCAACATCGACAAGCGGATCCTCGATCTGGAGAACCCGTCGCAGGAAGCGATCGCGTCCGACCAGAAGCGGCTCGTGGTTGACGCCTTCGCGCGTTACCGCATCAAGGACGCGTTGCGCTTCTACCAGAGCGTCGGCTCGATCCAGGCCGCCAACATCCAGCTCACCACGCTCCTGAACGCGGCGTTGCGCCGCGTGCTCGGCGAGGTCACCTTCATCAACGTGGTGCGCGACGACCGCGAGAAGCTGATGCAGCGCATCCGCGACCAGCTCGATCGCGAGGCCGACGGCTACGGTATCCAGGTCGTCGACGTCCGGATCCGCCGTGCCGACCTGCCGGAGCAGAACAGCCAGGCGGTCTACCTGCGCATGAAGACGGAGCGCGAGCGCGAAGCCGCCGAGTTCCGTGCTCAGGGCGGCCAGAAGGCACAGGAGATCCGCTCCAAGGCCGACCGCGAGGCGACCGTGATCGAGGCGGAAGCCAAATCGCAGGCCGAGCAGACCCGCGGCGTCGGCGACGCCGAGCGCAACCGCCTGTTCGCGGAAGCCTACAGCAAGGACGCCGACTTCTTCGCCTTCTACCGGTCGATGACGGCCTACGAGAACGGGCTGCGCGCCAACGACACCCGCTTCCTGCTGCGGCCGGACTCGGATTTCTTCCGGTTCTTTGGTAACCCGTCCGGCAAGACGGCGACCGAGACGCCGGCGAAGCCGTGAGCTAGACAGAGGGCGGCAGTTTTGCCGCCCTTCGTCCAGACAAGAACAGCACAACGGGAGGTTCCATTCCGATGAGGTCCATTGCGTTCGCCGACTTCCTCATCGGCTTAGGCATCCTGTTCGTGCTGGAAGGCTTGATGTTCGCGGCAAGTCCCAACTGGATGCGCAAGGCCATGAAAAGCGCCATCGCCACGCCGGACAATATCCTGCGGGCGGTCGGGATCGGTTCGGCCGTGGCCGGCCTGGTCTTGATCTGGGTTATGCGCCGTCCGATTTAGGCGTCAGGCCAACGCCAAAGTGAAGGCGAGAGACTGGTTTTCGCCGTATTATCCGGGTCTTGAGGCCCGTTAAGCTCCGCGCTTGCGCCGTCCCCCCGTTCGAGCGCAGTGTTAGAGGCGAATCCTTGGCGCCCGATCCTTTTCTCTGGAGATACCAATGACCGCTGCCACCATTGCCCCGACCCGCTTGCGCTTAGGGCTGGCCGCGCTCGCCGTCAGTGCATTCAGCGCGTTCGGCACGCCGGCCCTTGCGCGCGGCCCGGACGGGATCGCCGACGTCGCCGAGAAGGTGATCGACGCGGTCGTCAACATCTCGACCTCACAGACCGTCGAAGCCAAGGGCGGCGGCAGCAACACCATGCCGCAACTGCCGCCCGGCTCGCCCTTCGAGGAGTTCTTCGACGACTTCTTCAAGAACCGCCGCGGCCCCGGCGGCGGCAGCAAGGGCGGCGAGCGCGGTGACAATCCGCCTCGCAAGACCAACTCGCTCGGCTCCGGCTTCATCATCGACACCACTGGCGTCGTCGTCACCAACAACCACGTCATCGCGGACGCCGACGAGATCAACGTCATCCTCAACGATGGCACCAAGATCAGGGCCGACCTGGTTGGCGTCGACAAGAAGACCGACCTCGCCGTGCTGAAGTTCAAGCCGCCGAGGCCGCTGGTCGCCGTAAAGTTCGGCGACTCCGACAAGCTGCGCCTCGGCGACTGGGTGATCGCGATCGGTAATCCGTTCAGCCTCGGCGGCACGGTGACGGCCGGTATCGTCTCGGCCAAGAACCGCGACATCTCCTCGGGACCGTATGACAGCTATATCCAGACCGACGCCTCCATCAACCGCGGCAATTCCGGCGGTCCGCTGTTCAACCTCGATGGCGACGTCATCGGCGTCAACACGCTGATCATCTCGCCCTCCGGAGGCTCGATCGGGATCGGCTTTGCCGTGCCCTCGAAGACAGTTGTCGCCGTGGTCGACCAGCTCCGCCAGTTCGGCGAACTGCGCCGCGGCTGGCTCGGCGTGCGCATCCAGGGCGTCACCGACGAGATCGCCGAGAGCCTCAACATCAAGCCCGCGCGCGGCGCGCTGGTCGCCGGCGTCGATGACAAGGGCCCGGCCAAGCCCGCCGGCATCGAACCCGGCGACGTCGTCGTCAAGTTCGACGGTAAGGACGTCAAGGATCCCAAGGATCTCTCCCGCGTCGTCGCCGACACGGCCGTCGGCAAGGAAGTCGATGTCGTCATCATCCGCAAGGGCCAGGAGGAGACCAAGAAGGTCACGCTCGGCCGTCTCCAGGATCCCGACAAGGTGCAGACCGCGGTGAAGACCGACGAGCCGGCGCCCGAGAAGCTGGTGACGCAAAAGGCGCTCGGTCTCGATCTTGCGGCGCTCAGCAAGGATTTGCGCACGCGCTACAAGATCAAGGACAGCGTCAAGGGCGTGGTCGTGACCAATGTCGAGGCCAATTCGGACGCTGCCGAGAAGCGCCTCTCCGCCGGCGATGTCATCGTCGAGGTTGCGCAGGAGGCCGTCTCCAGCGGCGCCGACATCCAGAAGCGGGTCGACCAGCTCAAGAAGGACGGCAAGAAGTCCGTGCTGCTGCTCGTCTCCAACGCCGACGGCGAGCTGCGGTTCGTGGCGCTGAGCGTGCAGTAAGGGGCTCTCTGAGACACATCCTCACTGGATCACCCGCGAAAGCGGGTGATCCAGTATTCCAGAGACAGTGCGAGGATACGGAGACGCCGCGGCGTACCGGATGCCCGCCTTCGCGGGGCATGACGGTGGAGAGGAGGCTAAGCCTCCACGAACTCGTCCCGCCGATACCCCTGCGCATAGAGCAGCGCGGTGAGATCGCCATGGTCGATCCGCGCGGCGGCCGCAGCCGCGACCGCCGGCTTGGCGTGATACGCCACGCCCAGGCCCGCCGCCTGGATCATCGCGAGATCGTTGGCGCCATCGCCGACCACGACGGAGTCGATGTCGTCGAGATCGAACGACTCCATCAGATCCACCAGCGTCGCAAGCTTTGCCGCACGGCCCAAAATCGGCTCCTTGACCTCGCCGGTGAACTTGCCGTCGCGGACGACGAGCTCGTTGGCGCGGTTCTCCTGGAAGCCGATCTTGGCGGCGATCGCGCTCGTGAACAGCGTGAAGCCGCCGGAGACGAGACAGGTATAGGCGCCGTTGGCGCGCATGGTCGCGACCAGTTCGCGGCCGCCCGGCGTCAACGTGATGCGCTTGGCCAGCACCTCGTCGACCACGCCGGCGGGAAGGTCCTTAAGCAGCGCGACGCGCTCGCGCAGTGCCGGCTCGAACTCGATCTCGCCGCGCATCGCGCGTTCCGTGATGGCCGCCACGTGGGCCTTCATCCCGACGAGATCGGCGAGCTCGTCGATGCATTCCTGGCCGATCATGGTCGAATCCATGTCGGCGAGAAAAAGCTTCTTGCGCCGGAAGCCGACTGGCTGCACCACGATGTCGATGGGAAGGTCGCCGCGAAGCTCGCGCAACCGCTGTTCGATGGCGTGACGGTCGCCTTGGAGGTTATCCTGCGCGCCGAAGGGAATGTCGACCGCAACCCCGTCGAACAGCCAGTGCGCAGGTTGCGCCTGGGGCAGCACGGCGCGGGCACCGTCGACGATGGTGCTGTCGAGCGCGGGATTGTCGGGATTGCAGATCAGCGTGGCGACGAGGGACATTTGAGGTTTTCGTGAGCGAGGGGCAAGTCAGCAGAAGGCATGTTGGCAAGGCCGTGCTTATCGCAGGCCCGACCGCCAGCGGCAAGTCGGCGCTGGCGCTTGAGCTTGCCCTGAGTACGGGCGGAATCGTCATCAATGCCGATTCCATGCAGGTCTATCGCGACCTCCGCATCATCACCGCGCGCCCCACACATGGCGAGGAAGGACGCGCACCGCACCGTCTCTACGGCCACGTCGATGCGGGCGTGAATTTCTCGGCCGGCGCCTGGGTGGTCGACGCGACGAAGGCGCTGGAAGAGGCGAAAGCCGAAGGCCGCCTGCCGATCTTCATCGGCGGCACGGGCCTTTATTTCAAGGCGCTGACGGCGGGGCTCTCCGTGGTGCCGCCGATTCCCGCCGAAATACGTGAGGGGGTGCGCGCGCGGCTGGAGCGGAACGGCGTCGAGGCGCTGTATCAGGAACTTGCACGCCGTGATCCGCGCGCCGCGGAACGATTGAACCTCCGCGACCGCACCCGGATCGCGCGCGCGCTCGAAGTGGTCGAAGCGACGGGCCGTTCGCTGCTCGACTGGCACCACGAAGGCCAGCCGCCGCTGCTGCCCAAGGACAGTTTTCGCGCGGTGTTTCTCGCCCCCGAACGCGACGAACTCTATGCCCGCATCGATGCCCGTTTCGATGCCATGCTCGGTGCCGGCGCGTTGAGGGAGGTGGAGCGGCTCGCCGCCAGACATCTCGATCCGCTGCTGCCGGCGATGAAAGCCCATGGCGTGCCAGCCCTGATCCGGCATCTGCGCGGTGAGATCGGCCTGGACGATGCCGCCGCGATCGGTCGCGCCGACACCCGCCACTACGCCAAGCGCCAATTCACCTGGTTCCGGCACCAATTGCCCGAATTCGAATGGGTCAAGCCCGAGGAGGCGAGGGGTTGGCTCGCCGCCATCGTGAATGCGGAGCGGGATGAGGGGTGAGAGCTCGCTCCACCGTCATTCCAGCGCGATGCGAAACATCGGCCCCGGAATAACGAGCGGGGGTGCTGACGCGCTTTTGTACCCGGGTTCCCGAATTTACCTCTCGCCGAACCCCGGGAACACCGCTACACTGCCAAAATCGCGCGGGAACGGCCGCATCGCCTTGACATCCGGGCTTTGACCGTTATGTTTCGCGCAACCTTTGGGAAGCTGAGCGCCTGCCATGCGTAACATTATTACCAAACTCCTTATCGCCGTCGTACCCAGGCACACCGCCGGGGGTGGCTAGCTGCCATCCACATGACAGGCGGTGTGCAGGGTCCCTCTTCGGGGCCTTTTTTATTTCCCGAACCCGACACGAACGAAGCCGCTGACAACAGCGCATCCGGAGCAAGACAATGAGCGACAAGAGCCACGATCCGAACCAGATGACCGGCGCCGCGATGATCGTCCGTGCGCTCATCGATCATGGCGTGACCGACATTTTCGGCTATCCCGGCGGCGCCGTGCTTCCGATCTATGACGAGATCTTCCAGCAGAGCGAGGTCCAGCACATCCTGGTCCGCCACGAGCAGGGCGCGGGCCACGCCGCCGAGGGCTATGCGCGCTCGACCGGCAAGCCGGGCGTTGCACTGGTGACCTCCGGACCCGGCGCCACCAACATGGTGACGCCGCTGACCGACGCGCTGATGGACTCGATCCCGCTGGTCTGCATCTCCGGCCAGGTGCCGACGCATCTGATCGGCAACGACGCGTTCCAGGAGTGCGACACGGTCGGCATCACGCGGCCCTGCACCAAGCACAATTGGCTGGTGCGCGACGTCAACGATCTCGCCAAGGTGCTGCACGAGGCCTTCTATGTCGCGACCTCCGGCCGTCCCGGCCCGGTGCTCGTCGACGTGCCCAAGGACGTGCAGTTCGCGACCGGCACCTATCATCCGCCGCGCAAGTCGGACGTGCACCGCTCCTACGCGCCGCGCGTGAAGGGCGACGCGACGCAGATCCGCAAGGCCGTGTCGCTGCTCGCCAACGCCAAACGCCCGGTGATCTACAGCGGTGGCGGCGTCATCAATTCCGGCCCCGAGGCGACCAAGCTCCTGCGCGAGCTGGTCGAGGTCACCGGCTTCCCGATCACCTCCACGCTGATGGGCCTGGGTGCCTATCCGGCATCGGGCAAGAACTGGCTCGGCATGCTCGGCATGCACGGCACCTACGAAGCCAACATGACCATGCATGACTGCGACGTCATGCTGTGCGTCGGCGCGCGCTTCGACGACCGCATCACCGGCCGCGTCGATGCGTTCTCGCCGGGCTCGAAGAAGATCCACATCGACATCGATCCGTCCTCGATCAACAAGAACATCCGTGTCGACGTGCCGATCATCGGCGACTGCGGCAACATCCTCGGCGACATCCTCCAGGTGTTCAAGGCGGAAGCGAAGAAGCCCGACATCAAGGCCTGGTGGCAGCAGATCGCGCAGTGGCGCGCCCGCAACTCGCTCTATTACAAGAAGAGCAACGATGTGATCCTGCCGCAACACGCGATCCAGAGCCTGTTCGAGGCGACACGCGGCAAGGATACTTACATCACGACGGAAGTCGGCCAGCACCAGATGTGGGCGGCGCAGTTCTTCGGCTTCGAAGAGCCGCATCGCTGGATGACGTCGGGCGGTCTCGGCACCATGGGCTACGGCCTGCCGGCCGCGATCGGCGTGCAGGTTGCCCATCCCGACAGCCTGGTCATCGACATCGCGGGCGATGCCTCGGTGCAGATGACGATGCAGGAGATGTCGACGGCGGTTCAGTACGAATTGCCGATCAAGATCTTCATCCTGAACAACCAGTACATGGGCATGGTGCGGCAATGGCAGCAGCTGCTGCACGGCAATCGCCTGTCGCATTCCTATTCGGAGGCGTTGCCGGATTTCGTCAAGCTCGCGGAAGCCTATGGCGGCGTCGGCATCCAGGTGCACAAGCCCTCCGATCTCGACGGCGCCATCCAGGAGATGATCTCGGTCAAGCGTCCGGTGCTGTTCGACTGCCGCGTCGCGGCGCTCGAAAACTGCTTCCCGATGATCCCCTCCGGCAAGGCGCACAACGAGATGCTGTTGCCTGAGCAGGCGAACGACGAAGCCACCGCAAAGGCGTTCGCCGGCGGCAAGGCGCTGGTGTGACGTCATGTTCGATCTGACGGAGCTCGAGCGCGCACATGCGATCGTGGGGCAGGCGGTGCCGGCGACGCCGGCACGCGGCTGGCCGCTGCTCGCCGAGCGCCTCGGGACGCAGGTCATCGTCAAGCACGAGAACCACACGCCGATCGGCGCCTTCAAGGTGCGCGGCGGTCTCGTCTATCTCGAAAGGCTGAAGCGCGAGCGGCCGAACATTCCCGGCATCATCTCGGCGACGCGCGGCAATCACGGCCAGAGCCTGGCCTTTGCCGCGAGCCGCCACGGCGTGCCGGCGGTGATCTACGTGCCGCGCGGCAACTCGGTCGAGAAGAACCGGGCGATGAAGGCGTTTGGCGCCGAGCTCGTCGAGCATGGCGAGGACTTTCAGGCGGCCGCCGAAGAGGCGCAGCGGCGCGCCCAGTTTACCGGCCTGCACATGGTGCCGTCGTTTCATCCGGATCTCGTGCTCGGCGTCGCCACCTATGCGCTCGAACTGTTCCGGACGGCGCCGGATCTCGATGTTCTCTACGTGCCGATCGGGCAGGGCTCTGGAATCTCCGGCTGCATCATGGCCCGCGACCTCCTGGGCCTGAAGACCGAGATCGTCGGCGTGCAGTCCACCGAAGCGCCGTCCTACGCGCTGTCGCTCGCGGCCGGCAAGGTCGTGACGACGAAGACCAGCAACACGTTGGCCGACGGCATGGCGACGCGCATTCCCGACGCAGACGCGTTCGCGCTGATCCGCAAGGGTGCCGCGCGCATCGTGCAGGTTTCCGACGGCGAGGTCGCCGCCGCGATCCGCGCCTACTGGACCGACACGCACAATCTCGCCGAAGGCGCCGGCGCCGCCGCGCTCGCCGCGGCGCTTCAGGAAAAGACCAAGCTGTCAGGCAAGCGCGTCGGTCTCGTGCTGTCCGGCGGCAATATCGATTTCGATCTGTTCAAGCAATGGGTGGTCGCGTGATGACGCGAGCGATCGCCAAATACACCGCTGTCATCGTCCGGCTTGACCGGACGATCCAGTACGCCGCGGCAGATATGGAAATCTCGACGCTGGCGATTACTGGATGCCCCGCCTTCGCGGGGCATGACAAGAAAGAATAGAGGGGACACGACAATGAACCAGCCCGCATCCGCCTACTTCATCGAGGACCGCCACGATCCCAACGAGACGCATACGCTTTCGGTGCTCGTGCAGAACGAGCCGGGCGTGCTCGCTCGCGTCATCGGGCTGTTCTCCGGACGCGGCTACAACATCGAGAGTCTCACCGTCTCGGAGACCGAGAGCCAGAAGCATCTCTCGCGCATCACCATCGTCACCACGGGCACGCCGATGGTGATCGAACAGATCAAGCACCAGCTCGACCGCATGATCCCGGTCTATCGCGTCGTCGACATGACCCTGACCAAGCGCTCGATCGAGCGCGAGCTTGCGATGGTGAAGGTGCGCGGGCAGGGCGAGCATCGCGTCGAGGCGCTGCGGTTGGCGGATGCGTTCCGCGCCCGCGTGATCGATGCCACCACCGAGAGCTTTGTGTTCGAGATCACAGGCAATACGGACAAGATCAACCAGTTTATCGACCTGATGCGCCCGCTCGGCCTTGTCGAGGTGTCGCGCACCGGCGTTGCCGCGATCGGCCGCGGGCCTGAAGGGATGTGAGCCATGCTGGCGCGCGACTGGTACTACAACGAGCGCAACCGGATGGGGATCGAGCCGGCGGTGGCTTCGATCTACGACGCCCATGACGATGCCGATCTGCGGGCGCGCGCCGCGCTGAAAATGCTCGGGGTGCAGCGCGGCTGGCGCATCGCGGATATCGGTTGCGGCAACGGCGTGCTCGCCACCGAAGCGGCGCTGATGGGTGCCGAGGTGGACGCCATCGACATCTCGCCGGCGATGCTGGCGCTCGCCGAGATTTACGCCCGCGACCGCAAGGCGCCGGTGCGCACGCAGTCGGCCGGCTTGCTCAGCTTCGCCTACCGCCCGGAATCCTACGATCTGATCGTCAGCGAGTTCACGCTGCACCATCTGCCGGATTTCTGGAAGGCGGTGGCGATGTCGCGGATCTACCGTGCACTGAAGCCCGGCGCGAGCTTCTATCTGCGCGACATCGTCTACGCCTCGATGCCCGACGCCATCGAGCGCGACGTCGAGCAATGGGCCGACTTCCATATCAAGAACCACGATTTTTCGCGCGAAGGCGTCGTCACGCACATGCGCGACGAATATTCCACCTTCGGCTGGGTGATGGAACGGATGCTGACCGATGTCGGCTTCACACTGGCCTCGGTCGACTACCACGCGCCGATGCACGGCACTTATCTGCTGCGGAAACCGAAAGCCGGCGAGCAAGGCTAGAACAGAACAACAAACAGGGCTGCACGACAAAGCAGAACCGAGAACAACAATGAAGCCGGCCGATATCCTCATCGCCATTCTGGTGGCGGTCATCTGGGGGCTTGCCTTCGTGGCGAGCCGGATCGCGCTCGACGAATTTTCGCCGGAGCTGATGACGGCGATGCGCTTCACCATTGCCGCGGTGCCGTGCCTGTTCATTCCCAAGCCGAAGATCGCCTGGTCGCTGCTGATCGCGATCAGCTTCACGCTGTTCCTCGGCCAGTTCCTGAGCCAGGCCTACGGCATCGCGCACGGTGTGCCGGTGGGGCTCACCAGCGTCGTCGTGCAGAGCCAGGCGCTGTTCACCATCGGCTTTGCCGCGATCGCATTCGGCGAGCGGCCGACGCCGGTGCAGACGCTCGGCATCGTCGTCGCCGCAGTCGGCCTGCTCTTGATCTGCGGTACCGTCGGTTACGATTTCAGCGTTGGTGCCTTCGCGGTGCTTATGATCGCCCCGATTTGCTTTGCGGTCGGCAATCTCCTGCTGCGCGGCGCCCGTGGCGCGCCGATGTTCGACCTGTTCGCCTGGCTCTGCCTCACCGCCGCCGTGCCGCTGTTCGCCCTGGCACTGGTCGTCGACGGGCCGGCGCAGACCTTCCAGTCGCTGATCCATATGTCGCCGACTGGCCTCGGCTGCCTGCTGGCGATCGGCGCCATCTCGACCAGCATCGCCTATTGGCTGTGGGGCCGGCTGCTACGTGATTATCCAGCCGCTCAAGTGGTGCCGTTCGCGCTGCTGGTGCCGTTCGTCGGCTCGGCCGCTTCCAGCATCGTGTTTGGCGAGAAGTTCGGCCCGTTGCGGCTGGCCGGGATGCTGACGGTCATCGGCGGCATCGCGGTGATGGTGCTGGCGAGACGCCCGCAGCCGCTGCCGAAGACCGCGTGAGGTGAGCATGTCCCAGTCGCTGCTCTATGCCTTCATCATCTTCGCCCTCGTGATGTTCTTCACGCCGGGGCCGAACAACATCATGCTGCTGTCGTCGGGACTGACTTACGGCTTCCGCCGCACCATCCCGCATATCGCCGGCATCACGATCGGCTTCGCCTTCATGGTCGGCGCCGTCGGCCTCGGGCTCGGCACGGTGTTTCTGGCCTATCCGATCCTCCAGACCATCCTGAAATATGCCGGCGCCGCCTACTTGATTTACCTCGCCGCGGTGATCGCCTTCTCGGGGCCGGCCAAGCCGGGCGAGGAGGACGGCCGTGGCCCGATGACCTTTTGGGGTGCGGCGATGTTCCAGTGGATCAACGCCAAGGGCTGGGTGATCGTGATCGGCACCATCACCGCCTATGCGGCCATCGCCCAATTCCCCCTGAACATCGCGATCCAGACCCTGATCAGCCTGCTCGTCGGCACGGCCTCGACGGTGGTCTGGGCCCTGTTCGGCACTGCACTACGACCGGTACTGACTTCGGAGCGGCTGGTCCGCGCATTCAATATCGTGATGGCGCTCCTGCTGCTCGCCTCCCTCTACCCCGTTTTCATGGATGCATGATGTCGCGGATTTCCATGCAGAAACGGGTTTCCCTAGGGGCTGAAAATGCTCTAGACAGCCCCCGAAATCCGCAAATTTCACCCTTCGGACACTGACTATCGGCCGCTTCTGGCCCTGAACGAGGAAACGACTATGCGTGTTTATTACGATCGCGACGCCGACCTGAACCTGATCAAGGGCAAGAAGGTCGCCATCGTCGGCTATGGCAGCCAGGGCCACGCCCATGCGCTCAACCTCAAGGACTCCGGCGTCAAGGAAGTCGCCATTGCGCTGCGCAAGGACTCGGGCTCGGTCAAGAAGGCGGAAGCCGCCGGCTTCAAGGTGATGGAAGTCGCCGAAGCCGCCAAATGGGCCGACCTCGTCATGATGCTGACCCCGGACGAGCTCCAGGGCGACATCTACCGCGAGCACCTGCACGACAACATGAAGAAGGGCGCTGCCCTCGTGTTCGCGCACGGCCTCAACGTCCACTTCAACCTGCTCGACCCGCGCGCCGACCTCGACGTGCTCATGATCGCGCCGAAGGGTCCCGGCCACACCGTGCGCTCCGAGTATCAGCGCGGCGGCGGCGTGCCCTGCCTGATCGCGATCGCCAAGGACGTCTCGGGCAATGCCCATGACCTCGGCCTCTCCTACGCCTCCGCCGTCGGCGGCGGCCGTGCCGGCATCATCGAGACCACCTTCAAGGAAGAGTGCGAGACCGACCTGTTCGGCGAGCAGGTCGTGCTCTGCGGCGGTCTGGTCGAGCTGATCAAGGGCGGCTACGAGACCCTGGTCGAAGCCGGTTACGCCCCGGAGATGGCCTATTTCGAGTGCCTGCACGAAGTGAAGCTGATCGTCGACCTGATCTATGAAGGCGGCATCGCCAACATGAACTACTCGATCTCCAACACCGCGGAGTACGGCGAGTACGTCACCGGTCCGCGCATCGTCACGGCGGAGACCAAGGCCGAGATGAAGCGCGTTCTCGCCGACATCCAGGGCGGCAAGTTCGCCCGCGACTGGATGCTCGAGAACAAGGTCAACCAGACCTCGTTCAAGGCGACCCGCGCCAAGCTCGCCGCGCATCCGATCGAGGAAGTCGGCGCGAAGCTGCGCGACATGATGCCCTGGATCAAGAAGGGCGCGCTGGTCGACAAGAGCAAGAACTGACGGCTGCGCCGTCATTCCGGGTTCGCGACTTCGTCGCGCCCCGGAATGACGCGCGAAACACGAGCTTCGCTCGCCGAACCAAATCTTAAACCTTCTCGACTACATCGGAGCGAGATCGCGAACGGCGGTCTCGCTCCTTTCATCTCGCGCGAAGCATTGCTGCTTCATTCAAATTCTTCGCGAGCTGACACGCCCCCTGAGCACGAAGAACTGACGCTTAAACTACATTCTTGGTCTCGCGTCGTTTCAGAACTTTTCCAGAAGCTTGCGATCGCCAAAAGCCCAGCGTCTTCAAGATCGAGGATTCGGATCTTCATCTGCATTTTCAGGGCGCAATCAATCTCATGTCGCGAAGTTCGCGCGCCGCTTCATCTTAAGAATCGACACCCGCGACGTCCCTTTGATCGTTGGGCGGCATTGCGTTGACACATCCTTCTCTCCATGATCGCGGGGACTTGAGGGGGAGGGGTCTATGCGATCTGTCGTCGTCACCGGCGCGTCCACCGGCATCGGCTGGGCCATTGCGAAATTTCTGATCGGGCGCGGCTACCGCGTCTTCGGCAGCGTCCGCAAGCAGGCCGACGCCGACCGGCTCAGGGGTGAGTTCGGCGCGAACTTCACGCCGCTCCTGTTCGACGTTACCGACGAGGCCGCCGTGCTCGCCGCTGCGCGCCAGGTTCGCGAGGCGCTGGCTGGCGAGACGCTGGCGGGGCTCGTCAACAATGCCGGCATTGCGGTCGCGGGGCCGGTCCTGGAATTGTCGGTCGACGATTTCCGCCGCCAGATGGACATCAACGTCATCGGCCCGGTCATCGCGACGCAAGCCTTCGGGCCGCTGCTCGGCGCGGACCCATCGCTGAAGGGGCCGAAGGGGCGGATCGTGATGATCAGCTCCGTCGCCGGCAAGAACGGCAATCCGCTGTCGGCGCCCTACTGCACCTCAAAGCATGCCATCGAGGGCCTGTCCGAGAGCCTGCGGCGCGAGCTGATGTTGTTCGGGATCGACGTCATCATCGTCGCCCCGGGCGCAGTGAAGACGCCGATCTGGAGCAAGGCCGAAGAGATCGATCTCTCCGTCTACCGGAACTCGCCCTATCTGCCGGCGCTGAACAAGGTCATGGCGTTCATGATGGACCTCGGTGCGAAGGGGCTGCCGGCGGAGCGGATCGCCGAAATCGTGTTCGAGGCGCTCACCGCCGCGAGCCCCAAGGTGCGCTACCAGATCACGCCGGACCCGCTGCGCCATCTGATCGGCGCATTGCTGCCGAAACGGACCGTCGATCGCATCATCGCCAAGCGCCTGGGGTTCCTGCCGCAGGGCTGATCGACGTTCAGCTCGCTTCGGCCGTCCGTCGGCGGGGTTGGGCCGTCATCGCGATCAGCCGCAGCGCCATCACGGCGAGCAGCGGAACGAGGAAAGCGGCATAGAGCGGCATCGCCGGCACGCGCTTGCCGAACGACACCATGAACTGGAACCAGAGATAGTAGCCGCCCACGAGGTGCAGCGCGCGCCAGGCGCGCGGCCCGAGCTGCGCGGCGGTGCGGTCGAACGAGGTCGCGCTCATGGCGATGATGAACGCATAGCCGATGCCGCCGAAGATGTAGGAGGCGGCCGAAGTCGCCTCCGCAAAGCCGGCCGGGTCCATCTTGGCGAAGGCAACGATCGCGCCAGCGTGGATGGCGTGGGAGGCCGCAAAGCTCAGGCCCAGATAGCGGCGGTTGCGGCGCTGCCAGCGGGTCCAAGGGTTAGGCCGCAGCCGTGCGAGCGCCGCCGCACTGAAGGCAAGGCAGAACAGCAGCAGCGAGCTTCGCGCCGTGAAACGGATCACCATCCGCACGCCCTCGACCTCGAACTGCCGCATCGACGCGATCCACAGGCTGAGCGCGATCAGGCTCAGGGAGAGAGCGGCGAGCAGCCGCCAGCCCTCGAACCAGTTTTGGCGTTGTGACATGGCGATCTCCTCCCTCATGTAATCATCGATTACATTTCGGGCTGGCGAAATCGTCAACGGTGTAATCGATGCTTACATTCACGTTGAGGTGATGCTAGGAAGCGCCATGCCCGCCCGACAGCCGTCCAAGCCGCGCACCCGCCACCAAACGCCAGAAACCCGGCCCTATCATCACGGCGACCTCCGCCGCGTGCTGATCGATGCCGCGTTGCAACTGGCGGCGGAGGGAGCCGAGGTCTCGGTGCGCGAGGCCGCGCGCCGGGCCGCGGTTTCGCCGGGGGCGCCGTTCCGGCACTTCCCCAACCGCGACGCGTTGATGGCGGCGGTGGCCGGGGAGGCGCAGCGGCGCTTTCGTGCCGAGATCGAGGTGGCGCTGGACCAGGCGCCGGCCACCGACCCGCTCGGCCGCTTCCGCGCCTTCGGGCTCGCCTACTTGCGTTGGGCGATGCGAAACCCCGCGCATTTCGAGATCATCTCCACGGGGCGCTACTTCGCCCATGGCAGCTCCGCGGAGCTGACACGCGACAATGCCGAGCTGATCGCTCTGACCGAACGGATGCTGGCAGATGCGGCGGAGCAGGGCCTGCTGCGGTCGGCCGACCTCAAGCGCATCCAGATCGCCGGCCGCGCCCTGGTCTACGGCTTTGCCCGGATGAATCTCGACGGCCACTTTCCGCGCTGGGGGGTGGAGGAGGGCGAGACCGAGCGGATGGCGGAAGGGGTCATCGACCTTTTTATCGCGGGGATCGCGAAGTCGGGCCGCGGCTCCTGAACTGACTGACCCTCATGGCGAGGAGGCGCGTAGCGCCGTCTCGAACCGTGAAAGGCCCGGCTGTCAATCCGGGCCTCGCCCGTCAAGGTGCCTGCTTCGCAGGTTCTTCACGGTGAGGGGATGGAGTTGGCCGTGCGGCTGTTCGCCGCCTGCTAACATTAAGCGAAGGTCGGATCGCGACACGCGTTGCTTGTCCGTGACCATTCAATTACAGTTTTGTGACACGGTGCAGGCTTCCGGCTGCGCCGAACGCCGCAGGCCGACCGACGGCTGGGTATTCATTGCGCCGGACCAGCTGTTGCGTGCCGTCGATGGCGTCCGCGCCGAATCCAGGTCCTTCTGCCACGACCGCCGTGCTGGCGAGCGTCGCCGCGCTCGGTATCTGGCGGCTGCTCGCGGTTGCCGCGCCGCATCTTGCCGCCCTCGCGCTCATGTACGAGACCGAGACCGATTTCGGTTCGCGCCTCTCCTTCGTGCTCGCCTGGGGCATCCTCAATTTCTTCTGGATCACGCTCTTGCGGCGGCCGGCACTGTCGGGTGCGCTGTCGCTGACCATGGTCGTCGTGCTGGTGCTGCTGTCGCGGCTCAAGCACGACGTCGTGCAGATGACGGTCAACTTCATCGACCTGATGATGATCGACCGCGACACGGTGGCGTTCCTGTTCACGATCTTCCCGAACCTGCGCTGGTCGGTGATCGGGGCCGGCCTCGTCACGCTGCCGCTGATGTATGCGCTGTGGTGGCTCGATCCGTTTCGCATCCGCCGCCTGCCGGCGTTCGCGTCCACGCTCGCCTGTCTTGCCGCACTGGTCGGCTATTCGCTCTATCATCCGGACGAGGCCTGGCGCGGCTATTATGACGACGGCTATCTCTCGAAATTCTTCCGCTCCGGCGTCAGCGCGGTTTCCGACTTCGCGCAATACGGTTTCATGGAGTCGGCGGCCTCGACCAACGAGCGGCTCAACATGCCGCTGGTGGATGCCTGCCACCCCGCGGGCCGCCGGCCGAACATCATCATGGTCCATGATGAATCGAGCTTCGACATTCGCGCCGCCCAGGGCATCAAGGTGCCGCCGCGCTATGGCGATCATTTCAAGTCCTGGGACGGCAAGCAGCGCACGTTCCTGGCCGAGAGCAATGGCGGGCCGAGCTGGTTCACCGAATACAACGTGCTCGCTGGCCTCTCCTCGCGCTCGTTCGGCCGCTTCGCCTATTTCGTGACGCGCATCGCCTCAAACCGCGTCGAGCGCGGCCTGCCGCTGGCGCTGCGCCGCTGCGGCTATGACACGCTATCGCTCTATCCCGCCTATGGCGGCTTCATGGGCGCGCGCAGCTTTCAGGTGACGACCGGCGTCGAACGCTTCCTCGACTCGAAGGATCTCGGCGCCAAGGACGTCGAGCCAGACTCTTTTTTCTACGACAAGGCGCTCCAGCTGATGGGCCAGCAGCCGCCGAACAAGCCGCTGTTCACCTTCATCTATCTCGGCGCCAATCATTTCCCCTGGGAGACGCGCTTCCGCCCCGATCTGCTGCCGAACTGGCGTGCGCCGGGTAACAATGTGGCGTCGATCGACGAATATCTGCGGCGGCAGGCGATGAGCGCCGAGCAGTACAGAACGTTTGTCGCGGGGCTGAAGAAGAATTTTCCCGGCGAGCCCTTCCTGATCGTGCGCTACGGCGATCACCAGCCCGAGTTTGCGCCGAACCTCCTCGAGCCCGGGCTCGACGAGGGCGCGCTCGGCAAGAAGCTCGACGCTTACGATCCGCGTCTCTATGCGACCTATTACGCGATCGACGCCATCAATTTCGAGCCGGTGAAGAGCGAGGCCGTGATGGACACGGTCGACGGCCCCTATCTCCCGCTGGTGATCCAGGAAGCCGCCGGCATTCCGCTCGATCCCTCCTTTGCCGAGCAGAAGCAGATCATGCTCCGCTGCAAAGGCATCTTCTACGGCTGCAAGGACGGCGCCGAGGCGCGGCGGCTCAATCGACTGCTGATCAATGCCGGGATCATCAGGGGGCTGTAGTCGGCCTACCGCTTGCCCACCTTCTCCCAAAGCCACTTCGCCACCGCATCCGGCGATGAATTCGCGTCGTTGCCGCTGGCGCGCAAATTGGCCTCGCGCATTGTGGCGATGTCGATCTTGTCGAGCAGGGGCTCGAGCGCGGCCCGTAGTCGCTCATCGCCGGCGCGCTTTGGCGCCAGCAGCAGGATCGCGTCGTAGGGCGGGATCGCGTGCCTGGGATCGTCGAGCACGACCAGATCGTATTTCGCGATCAGCCCGTCGCTGGTGTAGCCGGCGATCACGTCGACCTCGCCGCTGGCGACGGCCGCATACATGAAATCCGGCTGCATCTGGCGCTGGGCGCGGAACGAGAGGCCATAGGATTTTTGCAGCGCCGCCCATTCGGGGCGCGAGAAGAACTCGTAGTCGCCGGCGATGGACAACGCTGGAGCATGCGCGGCGAGATCGGCGATGGTGCGGATGCCGAGCGCCTCGGCGCGCTTCTTCGGCATCACCAGCGCATAGGCGTTCTCGAAGCCGAGCTCGCCGAGCAGGGTGATGTTGTCCTTCGCGAGCGCTGTCTTGAGCTCCGCCAACAACTCCGCGCGCGGCTTGATGTCCGTGCGGTGCAGCTGGTTGGACCACAGCGTGCCGGAATAATCGACATAGAGATCGATGTCGCCGGCCTTGAGCGCCTCGAAGATCACGCTGGAGCCAAGACCCGACCGCGCGGTCGCGGAGAGGCCGGCGGCCTGGAGGCGGTCCCTGAGCAGGGCCGACAGCACATATTGCTCGGCGAATGTCTTGGCGCCGACGACATAGCTCTGCGACGAGCGTCCCGTCGTCGGCACCAGCGTTGCGAGGACCAGCGCCGCGATCCCGATGCCGCCGAGCGCGGCAGGCAGGCGGCTGCGCTGGCGCAAGCCGCTCTCGATCAGGCCGAGCAGCTGATCGACGGCGAGCGCGAGCAGGGCCGAGGCAAAGCAGCCGAACAGCACGAACACCCAGTTCTGGGTCTGAAGCCCGGCAAAAATGTAATTGCCGAGGCTGGTCTGCCCGATCGGTGTTGACAGGGTCGCCGTGCCGATCACCCACACTGCCGCGGTGCGGATGCCGGCCATCATCACCGGCAGCGCCAGCGGCAGCTCGACCATGAAGAGCGACTGCCGCGCGGTCATGCCGACGCCCTTGGCGGCTTCGATCAGCGCGGGATCGATGCCGTTGAGGCCCGTGATGCCGTTGCGCAGCACCGGCAGCATCGAATAGAGCGCGAGCGCCAGCATCGCCGGCAGGAAGCCGAAGGCGGAGAAGGAGATCCCGAACCAGGCGAGCGTCAAGGACGCGGCCAGCAGCAGCAGCGGATAGAACAGCGCGAGCAGTGCCAGCCCGGGCACCGTCTGCACGATGCTTGCGAGCGCGAGCAGGACGGCGCGCGGCGCCGGGCGGTTGCGCGTCAGGATCGCCAGCGGCAGGCTGACGGCGAGGCCGAGCGCGAGTGCGGCGAGGCTGACCCGCACATGATTGCCGAGATAGTCGGGCAGATGCGACAGCGCCTCGCCCCAGCGCGGATCGGCGAACAGGCTCATGCGGCACCGCTTTGTGGCAGCAGCGCGTTCAGCCGCTCGACCTGGCGCCGTGGCGTGCGCAGCAGCTCCAGCACATAGGCGTCGCCGCTGTTCGAGAGTTCCGCGGGCGAGCCCTGCGCCAGCAGTCGTCCGCTACGCATCACCGCGATGCGGTCGGCGAGCAGGATCGCCTCCGTCATGTCATGGGTGATCATGACCGTGGTCAGGCCGAGCTTGCGATGCAGCTCGCGAAAATCCTCGCCGAGCGCATCGCGGGTGAGGGGATCGAGCGCGCCGAACGGCTCGTCCATCAGCACGATGCGGGGTCGCGCCGCGAGCGCTCGCGCCACCCCGACGCGCTGACGCTGGCCGCCGGAGAGCGCCTCGGGCAGGCGATCGCGATGCGCGCGACGGTCGAGTTGCACGAGCTCGAGCAGCTCGTCGACCCGCGCGGTGATGTCCGCTGCCGGTGCGCCCAGCAGCCTTGGCGTGATCCCGATATTGTCGGCGACGCTCAGATGCGGAAACAGCCCGCCGCTCTGGAAGACGTAACCGATCCGGCGCCGCAGCGCGACCGGATCGACGGTCTGCACATCCTCGCCCTCGACCGTGATGGTGCCGGCATCGGCCTCGATCAGCCGGTTGGCGAGCCGCAGCAGCGTGGTCTTGCCGGAGCCGGAGCCGCCGACGATGGCCAGAAATTCACCCTCGGCGATATCGAGCGACACGTCGTCGACGGCCTTGAGTGAGCCGAAGTTCTTGCTGACGCGGGAATAGCTGATGGCAGGTTGGGAAGGCATTCGACGCGGCTCACTCTTCCTTACCCTCCCCTGGAGGGGGAGGGTCGCTCGCGCGAAGCGCGGGCGGGGTGGGGTGATCCCAACACGGGCGGTGTTGGACGTGGAGGGACCGTCACCCCACCCCGGTCCGCATTCCGCTTCGCTTCATGCGCACCGACCCTCCCCCTCCAGGGGAGGGTGAAGGCGGCGACGGAGCCCATGCGTAGCACGCTTGGCGGCTCGATTGAACTTGGCCGCGCGAGCGGCTAAGGCATCGGGCCAAGTTCGGAGGGAACACATGACGACGCCCACGGCAGTGGCGCTGGAAGACGCCAAGGTCGCGTTCCGGCTGGGGGACGACCGGGTCTATACGGCGGTGGAGAAGGCGCATCTTTCGGTGGCGCAGGGCGAGTTCGTCGCCATCGTCGGGCCGACCGGCTGCGGGAAATCGACGCTGCTCAACGTCGCGGCCGGCCTGCTCAAGCCTGCCGCCGGCAGCATCAAGATATTCGACCGGCCGCTCGCGGGGCTGAACCGGGACGCCGGCTACCTGTTCCAGGCCGATGCGCTGTTCCCCTGGAAGACCGCGCTCGACAATGTCGCGATCGGGCTCGAGATCGCGGGTACGCCCCGCGCCGAAGCGCTGCAACGCGCGCAAAAATGGCTGACTTCCGTCGGCCTCGGGGCTTTCGCCAACCGCTATCCGCACATGCTCTCGGGCGGTCAGCGCAAGCGCGTGGCGCTGGCGCAGGTGCTGATCCGCGACCCAAAGATACTCCTGATGGACGAGCCGTTCGGGCCGCTCGATGCGCAAACCCGCCAGGTCATGGGCAATCTGCTGCTCGACCTCTGGAATGCCGACCGCAAGGCCGTGCTGTTCGTCACCCATGATCTCGAAGAGGCGATCGCGCTCGCCGATCGCGTCGTGATCATGTCGGCGGGGCCGTCCTCGCGCATCATCGGCGACTGGCGCGTGAGCTTGCCGCGCCCACGCGATATTTTCGAGGTGCGGCTGGACAAGGAGTTCCATGCGCTCCACCGCGAGATCTGGAGCGTGCTCAAGGACGAGGTGATGAAGGGCTACGCGCAATCGACCCAAGCGGCGGAGGCGATCTGATGTCGCGCGTGACGCTGCTTGCGCTGCAAGTCCTGGTCGCCGTCGTCTGCCTCGTACTGTGGCAGCTCTTTGCGACCGTGCCGGTGTTCGGAAAAATCCTGTTGCCGCCGTTCTTCTTCTCCAACCCGGTCGATGTGTTCAGCCAGATCGTCAAATGGTTCTCGTCCGGCGTGATCTGGAAGCATCTCGGCATCACGTTGACGGAATCGATTTTGGCGTTCGTGATCGGATCGCTCGGCGGCGTGCTGGTCGGCTTCTGGTTCGCGCGCCAGCCGCTGGTTGCCGCGGTGTTCGACCCTTACGTCAAGATGGTCAACGCGCTGCCCCGCGTCGTGCTTGCGCCGATCTTCGCGCTGTGGCTGGGCCTCGGCATCTGGTCCAAGGTCGCGCTCGGCGTGACGCTGGTGTTCTTCATCGTGTTTTTCAACGTCTACCAGGGCGTCAAGGAAGTCAGCCGCACCGTGCTCGACAATGGCCGCATGCTCGGCATGAGCGAGCGGCAGCTGATGCAGCACGTCTATTGGCCGTCGGCGCTGTCGTGGATGTTCTCCTCGCTGCACACCTCGGTCGGCTTCGCCGTGGTCGGCGCGGTCGTCGGCGAATATCTGGGATCGGCGGCGGGGCTTGGCTATCTGATTCAGCAGGCCGAAGGCATCTTCGACGTCGCCGGCGTGTTCGCCGGCATGTTCGTGTTGTCGGCCTTCGTCATCCTGATCGACTTCGGGGTGACGCTGGTTGAGCGCAGGCTGCTGGTCTGGCGGCCGACCGTGGACGGGCGGGGATAGGCCGCCTCGTTTGCCTGCTGACGTTTATGTGATTGACCGCCCGGAATAGAACGCGCGGCCATACGTCATACCCCCATGCAACCACCTGCATGGGAGTTCAGGATGCCCCCCTCACAGTTTCGCCGCGCCGTAGCGGTGTTCGCAGGCAGATGCCGATGGCCTAGGCCCGGCCTCGGCACGGCGTTCCTTGCCGCGCGCATTCTGGTCGCGTTCGCACTCCCGCCGCTCGTGTTCGCGCATGAATCCCATCCGGCCGCCCCGCCGGCCGCGGTGAGCACGGAGGAGCGTGCGTTTCTGGAAGAAAACGAAGCGGCGATGACCAAGATGATGAACGACATGGCGGCCAAGCCGACCGGCGACATCGATCGCGACTTCGTCGCAATGATGAGCCCGCATCATCAGGGCGCGATCGACATGGCGATCATCGAATTGCGCTATGGCAAGAACGAGCAGCTGCGGCGCATCGCCCAGGAAATCATCGTCGACCAGATGCAGGAGATCGCGGCCATGAAGCTCGCGATCGGCGAGTCCGTGTCAGACACGACGCCCGCCCCGACCCAGCCGCCCTCAGCTCCCAACACAGCCGTTCATCATCATCCGGGCATGCAGATGGATATGTCCACGGGAATGAAGAAGTAGGAGTCGCAGATGACCACGTCACGAAGCACTATGATGAAGACCATTTTCCTCGCGGCCACGATGCTTGCGACGGGTTCGGTAGCGTGGGCAGGGCAGGCGCCGGGCGCGCTGTCCGCCCCCGATATTCCGGTGAGCCACCACGACCGCGTCTACGCCGCAGAGCAGTTCTCGAATACCGTCTCGGTCACCGATCCCGTCGACAACAAGCTGCTTGGCGTGATCCGGCTGGGCGACCCGCAGCCCGGCAATTTCAGCCCGCTCTACAAGGGGCAGGTGCTCGTGCATGGCATGGGCTTCTCGCCCGATCACAAGACGCTCGCCGTGGTGTCGATCGGCTCGAATTCGGTGAGCTTCATCGACACCGCGACCAACGCGGTCAAGCATATCACCTACGTCGGACGATCGCCGCACGAGGCGTTCTTCACGCCGGACGGCAAGGAAGTGTGGGTCACCGTTCGCGGCGAGAACTACATCTCCGTCATCGATCCGATCAGCTTCAAGGAGAAGACCCGGATCACGACCCCGAACGGGCCGGGCATGCAGATCTTCTCACCCGACGGCAAATACGGCTACATCTGCTCGTCGTTCAATCCCGAGACCGACGTCGTCGCGGTGGCCGAGCACAAGATCATCGCCACGGTGAAGCAGGAGAGCCCATTCTGCCCGAACATCGCGGCGACGCCGGATGGAAACCAGGTGTGGTTCACGCTGAAGGACGTCGGCCGGACACAGGTGTTCAACGCAAGGCCTCCGTTCAACGCGATCAAGACGATCGATACCGGGCCGATCACCAACCACGTCAACTTCGCGCACACCGCCAAGGGCACGTTCGCCTACGTCACCATCGGTGGCCTGAACGAGGTAAAGGTGTTCCGCACCGACGATTTCTCGCAGGTCGCGACGATCCCGGTCGGCAATCTGCCGCACGGCGTCTGGCCATCTGGCGACGGCACACGCATCTATGTGGGGCTGGAGAACGCCGACGCGCTCGCGGCCATCGACACGGCGACCAATAAAGTGGTCGGGAATGTTCCGATCGGTCAGGCGCCGCAGGCGATCGCGTATGTTCCAAATGCTGCGCCTGACCCTGATGACCGCCAGAATTTGCAGGCCCTCGGCGTCGCCGGGCAGGTCGCTCATCTCACGCTTGCGTCGAAGGACGGTGCGAAGGACGGCGCGGCGCCGACCAGCGTGTCGCTGTTCGATCAAGGCCTGATTCAGATCTTGCAGGCTTCGGTGACGGGACTTCAACCCAAGCAGAAATATGTGCTTGCCCTGGCGGAGCATGGCGACGGCAGTGGCCCGTTGCAGCCGTTGGCGGCGTTCATGACCAATCCGGCTGGATCTGCTATCGTCAATGTGGCCGGTCCGATCCGGCAGATCGTCGACCGGTCTGCCGCTGACGCAAAGCGATACCTGGTGATTGCGGCCGGCGACGCGGCCATGCCGGGTGAGGCCGTCCAGATCGAGGCGCGATGACGCGCCGTCCGACGTCGGCAAAGGACAGGTGGAGCGCCCCGTGAAGGACATGCTGGTTCAGGTCGAGCCGCTTATCCCCGCGCTCCGCCGCTACGCGCGCGCGCTCTTGCGCGATCGCGTTGCTGCCGATGATCTGGTTCAGGATTGCCTGGAGCGTGCCGTCAGCCATTGGCATCAGCGGCGCGACGGCAGCGTGCGCGCCTGGCTGTTCAGCATCCTCCACAATCTGGCGGTCACGCAATTCCGCCAGGCGACGGCCCGGGGCAGGCATCTGCCGATCGACGATGCAGGCGAGCGTGAGCTTGTCAGTGCCGCGGCGCAGGAGCACAGGCTGATCTATCAGGATGTCCTGAAAAAGCTTGCGAGATTGCCGGAAGAGCAGCGTGCCGTGTTGTTGCTTGTTGCGGTTGAGGATCTATCCTACGCGGACGCCGCGGGAGTGCTGAAGATCCCGGTCGGGACCGTGATGTCACGCCTGTCGCGCGCGCGGGAGAGGCTATTGCAGGAGATGGAGGGCGTGGCTCCAGGGAACGTCGTGGCATTGCGGGGCGTGAAATGAACCGGCGGCCGATCACCGAGGATGATCTTCACGCCTATGTCGACCAGGCGCTCGAGCCTGAGCGGCGCGCGGAGGTCGCATCCTATCTGGACGATCATCAGGATGTCGCCGCGCGCGTTGCGGCCTTCGCCACCCAGCGCGAGCAGCTGCGCGGGGCGTTTGCGCCGATCGCCGACGAGCCGTTGCCGGCCGAGTTGAATCTGTCGCACATCATCGAGAGCCGGAGACGGTCTCCCATGAGGGCGTGGTGGGCGATCGCTGCGATGTTGCTTCTCGGCATCGGCGGCCTCGGCGGGTGGACCATGCGCAGCGTTTTGCAGGACGGCTCAAGCGGACTCTCTGCGCTGGCACAGGAGGCGGCCTATTCGTACGGCGTTTACGCACCGGACCGCGTGCGGCCGGTCGAGATACGCGCGTCCGAAAGTGCAGAGCTCACGCGATGGGTATCGAATCGGCTGAGACAGCCGGTCAAGGTGCCGGACCTCTCTGTCTCAGGCTACAGGCTGATGGGCGGTCGCCTTGTTGCGACGTCGCACGGCCCGGCCGCGATGTTCATGTACGATGACGATCACGGCGACCGGCTTGTCGTGCTGTCGCGTCCGATGAGCAACCGCAATCTGGATACGCCGATGATGCCGCAATCGACCGGCGATGTCGCGGGCTTCGTGTGGGCGGATGGCGGCATGGGTTACACGCTCGTCGGCCAGCTTCCGGGAGACACCCTCAAGCCGATCGCGAACGAGATCCGGAAGCAGACGCGCCCGATCTAGCCTCTCAACTGATGAAATGGGGCCCGCACGGCAGTGCGAGCCCGAACGTTCAACCGGCCCGAGCTGCGGGGAGCCTAGTCCAGCAGCTTGGTGTCATCGGGCGCCTGCGGAGGCGTTTTGATCGCGATGGCCTTGACCTGACCGCTGATCGGCTTGGTGCCGCCATGCGGGGTGCCCTTGGGGATGATGACGAGGTCGCCGGGTTTCACCGTCACCTCCTTGTCGCCGAGCCAGATCGTCCCGGTCCCGTCCAGGATGTACTGGATCTCGTTGGTGTTGGGATGCATGTGCTTGGGTACATTGCCGACCTGGATCGAGATGGTCGCGCCGTCGGCACTGGCGAACATCTTGGAACGGTAGCCGACATTGTTGGCGGGGCCGAGTGCGTCGCCTTCCATCTCGCCGGTATGGATGATCTGCGCGGTGACGTTCTCGGCAGCCAGCGCCGGCCGGAGCAGTTGGTTGGCGCCGCATCCGGCGGCAAAGGCGGCGGCGATCGACAGGCCCATTGCAAGGCGATTCATGGATGATCCTCCCCATCAAGAATTGTTGTTGTGGACCCATGCTATTGCGCCGAAAGGCTGATGGCGAGTCGCACTTTGGCAGTGCTTCTCAAGCCAATCCTGCTGCTCTATGGTGCCGCCAGCCGAACGGAGGAAACCAATGAAGAACACGATTGCCAGGCTCGCCGGCGCGCTGCTCGCGCTGACGCTCACCACCGGTCTTGCCGCGGCGCAAAGCAAGGTGACCATCGCGGTCGGCGGCGGCGCCTGCCTGTGCTATCTGCCGACGGTGCTGGCCAAGCAGCTCGGCGAATACGAGAAGGCGGGCCTCAATGTCGAGCTCGTGGACCTCAAGGGCGGCTCGGACGCGCTCAAGGCCGTGCTCGGCGGCAGCGCCGACGTCGTCTCCGGCTATTTCGACCATTGCGTCAACCTCGCCGCCAAGAAGCAGGAGCTTCAGGCCTTCGTGGTCTATGACCGCTATCCCGGCCTCGTGCTGGTGGTCGCGCCCTCGCGCACCAATGACATCAAGTCGGTCAAGGATCTCGCCGGCAAGAAGGTCGGCGTCAGCGCGCCCGGTTCCTCCACCGACTTCTTCCTCAAATATCTCCTGAAAAAGAACGGGCTCGATCCCGCCGGCACCGCCGTGATCGGCGTCGGCCTCGGCGCCACCGCCGTGGCCGCGATGGAGCAGGGGCAGCTCGATGCAGCCGTGATGCTCGATCCCTCCGTCACCGTGCTCCAGGGCAGCCACAAGGATCTCCGCATCCTCAGCGACACCCGGACCCAGAAGGACACGCTCGAGACGTTCGGCGGCGAATATCCCGGCGGCGCGCTGTACTCGACCGTGGCCTGGATCAACGGCCATGAGAAGGAAACGCAGGCGCTTACCAACGCAATGCTCGCCACGATCGCCTGGATCCATTCGCACTCGCCCGAGGAGATCATGGCGAAGATGCCGGAGGAGGTGGTCGGCAAGAACAAGGACCTCTATCTCGCCGCGCTGAAGAACACGATCCCGATGTTCTCCGAAACCGGCAAGATGGACCCGAAGGGCGCGGACGCCGTGCTCGCGGTGTTCAGCGTCGGCTCGCCCGAGGTGGCCGCCGCCAAGATCGACGTCAGCAAGACCTTTACCAACAAGTACGTCGATCAGGCCAAGAAGACCACGGGGAACGCCAAATAACTGACGCGAAGGCATTGTAATCAGGTGTCATGACGTCATTGGTCATTCATCGCGTCACGACGCTTGATCTTGCCGTGCGGCCGATCGCCTGGCCGTTCGCCGAGCAGCGCCGCACCGAGATCGCGGCGCATTTCGCCGAGAAGCAGCGCGAGCGGCCGAAGATGTGGAACGGCCGCGTCCTGCTCGGGCGCGATGCCGTGTTCACGGACGGCCATCTCGCCGCGACCTATTTCGAGACGGATTTCGCGAGCTTCCTCGCCTGGCGCGACTGGGGCTTTCCCGACAAGGCCGTGTTCAACGGTTTTGGCATGGGCGCGCTGCGCGCTTCCGACGGCGCCTTCATCATGGGCGAGATGGCGCAGCATACCGCCAATGCGGGCCGCATCTATTTCCCCTCGGGCACGCCTGACCTCGACGACGTCAGTGACGGCGCGCTCGACATTCCCGGCAGTGTCATCCGCGAACTCGGGGAAGAGACCGGCTTGACCGCGGCCGACTACCGGATCCAGCCGGACTGGCACTGTGTCGTCACCGGTCCGTCGATTGCAATGATTCAAATCATCAACCTGGACATGCCGGGTGACGTGGCCCGGGCCCGGATCGAGGCCAATCTCGCCCGCGAAGCCGATCCGGAGTTGTCGGCCATTCATCTCGTGCGCGGGATGAGTGATCTCACGCCGACCATGCCGCGATTTGTCACGGCCTTTATCGAGCAGCAGTTCGCGTCGCGCTGATGCGCGAGGCTTGACATCGCTGCGCCCAGCCCATGTGATGGGCCAAAAAGCAAAAGCAACAAGAATGCAATGCACAATCGTCCAGGGAGGTTTTGATGCGCCTGCGCATGGCTGCCCGCTTGGTACGTGGGCTGTTGGTCGTGATATCAGCGACGGGCTTGATGGCTTCGGCTCAGGCTCAAGAGAAGAAGATCAAGATCGGCGTTGTTTTCGACCTGACCGGGCCTCTCGCGGGTGGTGGATCTGAGCTCGGCTATATCGGCGCAAAGATCATCCTCGACTACTTCGCCAAGACCGGCGTCGAGGGCTACAAGATCGAGGCGGTCTATGCCGACGCGCAGAGCAAGCCCGACATCGCCATCAACGAATCCGTCCGCCTGCTCGAGCAGGAGAAGGTGGACATGGTGCTCGGCTTCTTCTCTTCGGCGCAATGCGTGCCGGTGGCCGCCCGCGTCGAGCAGCTCAAGAAGTTCATGTGGATGACGACCTGCATCTCGTCGGCCGTGTTCAACGACAAGGGCTACAAATACGTGTTCCGCCCGCAGGCGAGCGGCGACCAGTTCGGCATGATGACGATGGATTTCATCGCGCAGAATGCCAAGGCAAAGTTCGACAAGGAGCCGAAGGACCTGCGCGTCGCCATCATCCACGAGGATGGCGCCTATGGCGTCGACGTCTCCAGGGGCAACGAGGCCGGCGCGAAGAAGGCGGGCTTCAACGTCGTGATGAAGGAAGGCTATTCGGCGACGGCGCCCGATCTCTCCGCGCTGGTGACCAAGCTGAAGCGTGCCAAGCCCGACGTCATTTTCCACACCGGCTACAACCCCGACATCACGCTGCTGCTGCGCCAGGCCCGCGAGCAGGGGCTGAAGTTCGGGGCGCTGATGGGCCATGGCGCCGGCTACGGCGTCTACGAGAAGCTGAAAGAGGGGATGGGGGCCGACGCCACCTACATCTTCAACACCGACCCGATCTCGATCTGGCTCGCCAACCAGAAGACCATGGATCCCAAGCTCCCGCCCGTGATCAAGATGGTCGGCGAGGAGTTCGACAAGATCAGGCCCGGCGTCGCCATCCGCTCGGCGCATGTCGGCATCGGCGCATCCAACACTTACGTGTTCATGAGTGACGTGCTGCCGCGCGCGATCAAGAAGTATGGCGGCGTCGATCCCGACGCGCTGCGCAAGGCCGCGCTCGACACCGACATCCCCGAAGGCGGCACGATGCTCGGCTTCGGCGTCAAGTTCTACGGCGAGGGCACGCCGATGGCCGGGCAGAACGAGCGGTCGTTCCCGGTCGTGATCCAGTACATCGACGACAAATCCTCTGTGGTGTGGCCCAAGAGTCAGGCGCAGCGCGAGGCTGTGCTGCCGCTGCCGAAGGGCACCACCTACAGCAACCAGTAGCGGCGGAGCAGGACGGTGCTGGAAGTCAGCGGGCTGGTGAAGCGGTTTGGTGGCTTCACCGCCGTCAACAACGTGTCGTTTCGGGTCGATCAGGGCGAGATCCTCGGCCTGATCGGCCCCAACGGCTCGGGCAAGAGCACGATCTTCAACATGCTCTCCGGCACGCTGGCGCCGACATCCGGCTCGATCCTGTTCGGCGGCGCGGAGATCGCGGGCCTCGCCCCGCACCGGATCATCAACAGCGGCATCGGCCGCACCTTCCAGATTCCGCGGCCGTTCCGACGCCTGACAATCTTCGAGAATGTCGCGCTGGCCGGCTTCTACGGCCAGGGCCGCCACAGCCGTGCCAGGGCGGAGGAAGCGGCCGAGCGGTCACTTGCGATGGTGGGATTGCCGACCGATCGTCATGCCAGCGTCGATGGCCTGGGCGCAGCCGGCCTGAAGAAGCTCGAACTTGCGAAGGCGCTCGCCACCGCGCCAAAACTGCTGCTTGCTGACGAGAGCCTCGGCGGTCTCGACGAGACCGAGATGGACCAGGCGGCGGACATGCTGCGCAACATCCGCGACGAACTCGGCGTCACCATCATCTGGGTCGAGCACATCATGGGTGTGCTGATGCGCGTCGTCGACCGCGTGATGGTGCTCGATCACGGCGAGAAGATCTCGGAAGGGTTGCCGAGCGCGGTTGCCGGCGACCCGCGCGTCATCGAGGTCTATCTCGGCACCGATGCGGAGACCACGCAGGCAGCGGCGGCGGAAGCGCGCCGCCGCTCGGGAGGCTAGACGATGCTGGAACTTCGTTCGGTCAGCGCGGGTTACGGCACGTTCCAGGCGCTGTTCGACGTCAATCTCGACGTGAAGGCGGGCGAGGCCGTCGGCGTCATCGGTCCGAACGGCGCCGGCAAGACCACCCTGATGCGCGTCATCTCCGGCCTGATCCGTCCCACGCGCGGGTCGATCAGGATGGAGGGCGTCGACGTCGTGGCGACGCCGCCGCACAAGATCGTCAGCCTCGGGATCGCGCATGTGCCGGAGAACCGGCGGCTGTTTCCGCAGCTCACGGTCGACGACAATCTCAAGATGGGCGCCTTCATGAAAGAGGCGCGCGGCCACTATGCCGAGCGGCTGGATGTCGTGTTCGACCTGTTTCCGCGCCTGAAGGAACGCCGCCACCAGATGGCCGGCACCATGTCCGGCGGCGAGCAGCAGATGTGCGCGATCGGCCGCGCGCTGATGTCGAATCCAAAACTTTTGCTGCTCGACGAGCCGTCGGCGGGGCTTGCGCCGGTCGTGGTGCAGCAGGTGTTCGAGCTGGTGAAGCGGATCCGCGCCCGCGGCCTGACGGTGCTGATCGTCGAGCAGAACGTGCAGCAGGTGCTGAAAGTGGTTGATCGCGCCTATCTGATCGAGGCCGGCACGATCCGGGCATCCGGCACCTCGGCCGAGATGCTGGCGAGCGACACGGTCAAGGAAGCGTATCTCGGGGTATGAGGTTCATGCAGGCATGCAAGCTTTTTTGGGCATTTTCGACATCTATCTGCTGGAGGCCGTGATCAACGGCATCCTGCTCGGCGGCGTGCTGGCACTGCTCGCGCTCGGGCTCAACTTGATCTTTGGCGTCATCGACGTGACCTGGATCTGCTACGCCGAGCTGGTGATGATCGGCATGTACGCCATGTATTTCATGGTGCAGTATTACGGCATCAGCTATTTCGTCGCCGCGCCGCTCACCATCCTGCTGGTCGCGGTGCTCGGCGCGGCGCTGCACTATCTCGTGATCGCGCCGCTGCTGACTGCGCCGCCGATCAACCAGCTGCTCGCGACCGGCGGGGTGCTGTTCGTGCTCCAGAGCTTTGCCACCGTTGCCTTCGGCATCGACTTCCGCAACCTCGGCATCCGCCTGCCGGTGCTCGCGTTCGGCGACATGAATTTCAGCTACGCGCGGTTGCTGTCGTTCCTGGCGGCGCTGGTCGGAATGGTCGCGGTCTATCTGTTCATGACCCGGACCTTCACCGGTACCGCGATCCGCGCCATCTCGCAGGACCGGCAGATCATGGCGCTGATGGGCGTCGACACCAGGCGGATCTACCTCGTCACGTCGGCGCTGGGCGGTGCGTTGGCCGGGCTCGCCGCTTGTCTTCTTGTGCTGCAATATGACGTGCACCCCTTCGTCGGCCTGTCCTTCGGGCCGATCACCTTCCTGATCTGCGTGCTCGGGGGCCTGGGCAATTTCATCGGGGGCTTCATCGCCGCCTTCCTGTTCGCCGAGATCATCTCGCTCGGCGGCCTGTTCTCCGATCTCGAATGGGGCTACGTGCTCGCCTTCGCCTTCTTCATCGTCATGATGTTCATCCGGCCCGCGGGCCTGCTTGCGAGGCGCCGATGATGGGGCAGGGGCGGCTTGCGGCATGGGCGGTCGGGCTGGCGGCGCTGGTCGCGCTGCCCTTCCTCTATCGCGACCCCTATCATCTGCACATCCTCGTGCTGATCCTGATCTGGTCGTTCGCCTACACGTCCTGGTCGATAATGGGACGGTTCGGCCTCGTCTCGCTCGGACATGGCGGCTTCATGGGGATCGGCGCCTATGTCACCGCGCTGCTGTGGAACCATCTGGGCTGGTCGCCCTGGATCGGCATTCCCATCAGCATGGTTGCGGCCGGTGCGTTGGCGCTGATCGTCGGCTATCCCTGCTTCCGCTTCCGCATCACCGGACATTATTTCGTGCTGGTGACGCTGGCGCTGTCGGGCATCGTGCTCCAGGTCATCACGGCGACGCGTGACTATACCGGCGGCTCGCTCGGCTATACGCCGAATCGCGCCTCCGGCAACAAGCTGCTGGCGCTGCAATTCGACGACAAGACGACCTGGTATCTGATCGCGCTCGGGGTCTGGCTTTTCGGCATCGTGGTCTGGCACTGGGTCGACCGCAGCATGGCCCGCTACGCACTCGAGGCGATCTCGGAGGATGAGGATGCCGCAGCCGCGGCCGGCGTCGACGTCACCGCCGAGAAGCTGAAGATCACGCTGCTCAGTGCCGTGATGACGGCGCTCGCCGGCGCAATCTACTGCCAGTACCAGATGTTCATCACCCCCGACACCGTCAGCGGCATCGCGGTGTCGCTCCAGATGGTGTTCGCGGCCATCGTCGGCGGCCTGTTCGTCTCGCTCGGCCCGACCTTTGGCGCTGTCATCACAATTTTGTTGGCAGAAACCCTGCGGATCGGCTTCGGCACCAAGGCGGTCGGCTGGGACAACCTCGTCTATGGCGTGCTGCTGGTCCTTTTCATCATATTCCTTCCCAAGGGCATCCTTGGTAGCCTGCTCGACCGATTGAAGCCGCAACGCAAGGTGCCCCGCGCTCATGAGCAAGAAGCCGTCCAAATCGCTCGCCCAGGAACTTGACCGCTACATCACGCCGTTTCGTTACGACGGATCGGGCAAGTTTCACCTCAAGGATTACAAGACCAACGAGAAGGGCGATCTCGACAAGGAGAAGGCGCAGGAGATTCTCGACGCCAACAAGAAGCGGATGATCGAGTTTCAGGAGAAGCTCTACGCCCAGGACCGCTGGTCGGTGCTGATCGTGTTCCAGGCCATGGACGCCGGCGGCAAGGATAGTGCGATCAAGGCGATCTTCGAGGGCATCAATCCGCAGGGCTGCGAGGTCCATGCTTTCAAGGCGCCGAGCACCAAGGAGCTCGATCACGATTTCCTCTGGCGCCACGCAATCGCGCTGCCCGAGCGCGTCCATATCGGCATCTTCAACCGCTCCCATTACGAGGAGTGCCTGGTCACGCGGGTGCACCCGGAGATTCTTGCCAAACAGAAGCTGCCGCAAAGGCTCGTCACCAAGAACATCTGGAAGGAGCGGTTCGAGGACATCTCCGCTTTCGAGCGCCATCTCAGCCGTAACGGCACGGTGGTTCTGAAATTCTTCCTCAATCTATCCAAGGAGGAGCAGCGCGAACGCTTCCTTGAGCGGCTCGAGGAGCCGGCCAAGCAGTGGAAGTTCTCGATGGACGACATCAAGGAGCGCGCGCTGTGGCCGCGCTACCAGGCGGTCTATCAGGACATCGTCCGGCATACGGCAACGTCGCATGCGCCCTGGTATGTCGTGCCGGCCGACCACAAATGGTTCGCGCGCGTCGTGATCGGTTCGGCGATCGTCGCGGCGCTCGAAAAGCTGGATCTGCGTTTTCCCCGTGCGGACAAGGGCTCACTGCGTGAGTTCGCCGAAGTGCGCAAAGCGCTGGAGAGCGAGGGGAAGGGAGGCAGGAAGCCCGCAAAGTGACCGCCCGCGAGACCAGCAACCAGAAGAACGTCAACTTCGCGCTCCAGGGCGGCGGCGCGCACGGCGCCTTCGTCTGGGGTGTGCTGGACCACGTGCTCGAGGACGGCAGGCTCGCCATCGAGGCGATCAGCGCTACAAGCGCGGGCGCGATGAATGCAGTTGTGCTGGCCTCAGGCATGGCCATCGGCGGAGCCGAGGCGGCGCGGCAGAACCTGCATGCGTTCTGGTACGAGGTCTCGCGGATGGATCAGGTCTATGACCTGTTCTCGCCACTCAACCAGTTGATCCAGGCCCTGAAGCTGCCGCCGGAATATCACCCTGTCCATGCTTTCATCCACACGCTGACGCACACGGTGCCGCCGAACCTGCTCAACCCTCTCCATTTCAATCCGCTCCGGTCGTTGCTGCTACGCGTGGTCGATTTCGACAGGCTCAATTCATCGCCGGACGCACCGCAGCTCTTTCTCAACGCCACGAATGTCCGTACCGGCAAGATCAAGGTGTTCCAGACGCCGCTGCTCAGCGCGGAGACCGTGCTCGCCTCGGCCTGTCTGCCGCCATATTTCCAGGCGGTCGAGATCGACGGCGAGCATTATTGGGATGGCGGCTATCTCGGAAATCCCGCGATCTTTCCGCTGATCTATCGAAAAGGTAGCCAAGACGTCATCATCGTGCAGGTGACCGCGATCCGGCGTGACGAACTGCCGGCGAGCGCCGCCGACGTCCTCCATCGCATCAACGAGATCAGCTTCAATTCGTCACTGATGCGTGAGATGCGCGCGATTGCCTTCGCGACCCGGCTGATCGATAGCGGCGAGCTCGATCGCAACACGCACAGCCGCATGTTCATGCACTGGATCGGAAACGACCAATTGATGTCGCAGCTCGGAACGGCCACGCAGTTCCATCCCGAATGGAGCCTCTTGTGCCGCCTGCGTGACGAGGGGCGCGAGGCCGCGCGAATCTGGCTGACGCAAAACTTTGACTGGATCGGCAGCTCTTCGACGGTTGATTTGACTGAAATGTTTCTCTGATTTCGAGATTGTCGTGTGCAAGCGTGCTGTCGTCGTTTCCCTGTTCGCCGCGCTCTTGATCGCCGGTTCCGCGCGCGCCCAGACCTATGGGGGCGATGCGCCGGTCTGCCTGCACGTCTTCGGCGAGTTGGAGGGCGAGCGGATGGATTGCATTTTCTCCTCGTTGGCCCAGTGCCAGGCAAGCGCGCAGGGACGTCCGGCGATATGTCTGACGAATCCGTATTTCGCGCAGGCGCCGTCGGCGAGGACAGGGCGGCGCGTTCGCTAGCGGCGACCTCGTAGGGTGGGCAAAGCAAAGCGTGCCCACCAATCTTCATCCGGCGAGAGGTGGTGAGCACGGCGCAAGAGCGCCTTTGCCCACCCTACGATCTCAGCGCGAGCGAAGCTCGTCGCGTCTGAGCAAGCCGCCCCTCAATATCCGCGGCCCCACCAGTAGCAGAAGCGCTCGACATTGGCGGGAAGGGCGGTCTCGTAATTGGCCCATTTCTCGTATTTCGGCAGCTTCACTTCCTTCATCGCGGTGTCGAAGCATTTGCCGGCGTCGGCGGCCTTCTTCACCTCTGCGGACAGATCTTCCATGTAGGCGATGTCGTCCTCGACGTCCTTCTTGGTGCCGAAGCGCCCGCCGGCATAGGGATGGCCGGGGATCATCCGCTCCCAGTCGAGCGACGCCAGCTTCTTCAGCGAGGCGATATACTCGATCGGCGAGGCGTTGTCGGGAATGTTGCGGAACTGCACGGACTCGATCGGCGCGAAGTCGACGACGAAGACGATCTTCTCCTTCGGCAGCCGCATCACCAGCGAATTGTCGGAATGGTTGCGGCCGACATAGTTCAGCTCCAGCGTGGTGCCGCCGAGCGTGATGCTCTTCTTGCCGTCGATCACCTGGTCCGGCATCACGACGTCGGCGAGCAGCGAATTCTGCTTCTTCAACTCGAGCAGGCGCTCCTTGGTCCGCCGGTGCGCGATGAAGGTGGCACCGAGATCCTTGAAGGGCTGGCCGCCGGCGATGTGGTCGTAATGGTGGTGGCTGTAGATGACGTATTTGATGGGCTTGTCGGTGACGGCCTTGATGGCGTCGATATAGGGCTTTGCCGGACGCAAATACGAGATCGGGTCGGTCGCGATCACGCCCTGCGGCGTCACTACGAACATCGACTGATGACCGCCATAGCGGAAGACGTAGACGTTCTCGGTGCCGTCGACCTTCTTGGTCGAGGTCTGCGGCGGGGTCTGCGCGAAGGCTGATCCAGTCAGGAGGGCCGCGACAGCGGCGATGCAAAGTAATGCTTTCATGTCTGGCTTTCTGGAAATGGATGGAATGCGGAAGGCGGATGGACTCTCTGACACAAACGCGGCGGGAGGGAATTTATTCCCTGATCCAATGCGATCAATCTGTCGAGGTGGAGGGAACACGTCCTCAAATGTGATACCGGCACCATTGATCCTGCTTGACAGTTTTATGTCACGGGAGGAGCATGTTGTTGGTCGCAAACAAGCGACGCGTCGTCCACCTCAGAGCAAGGGGAGGTCTATGACTCCACCTCCGCAGATCCAGCCGCGTTAAGTGCGATGGAGCTCGTTCGGACTATCGCATAGCGGCAGAAACCGCGAACGGCACGCCGGGTCAAGGTTTAGCGGGCTGCATCAGTGAGGCAAAGCCCCTACCTTCCCGGCGCTGTATTTTGCATCACACGGATCGTGTCGGATGGCCGTGATGCGGCCGCCATGACAGGCGCTTTGACATCCTGCTTTCTCCTCCTCCTCGCCGTCATTACGGGCCGACTCCCGGAATGACGGGAGGATTTTGTTGTGCGCGTCGCAATCGGCTGATGTCCGGCCGCGCGGAGCCGAAGGTTCCCGTTCCTGCATTGCGGCAAATGCCAAGAGAATGTCGCCTGGTTGGCCAACTTCCGACACAGCGCCGGGGCGAATAGCGTCGATCCGACATGATGCAGTGCTTCGGCGGCGACAGTCCCGACTCCGCCAGCGCATGCACTTTTCCAGGGAATCCTCGTGTCGCACAAGCTTGCCCCGGCGTTCCTCGCCGCTCTCTTCCTCGCGATCTCGTCTCTTTCCACCGTCCGCGCCGAGCCGCCGGCCGCCAACAGGGCCGCCGCACTGTCGACGGAGGAAGCGAAGCGTGCGCTGGAGACGCTCCAGGACGACAAAAAGCGCGCGCAGATGATCGATACGCTGCGCGTGATCGCGAATGCGCCCGGTCAGCAGCAGCCCGTACCCGCCGCGCCCGAGCAGAAATCGCCGATCCCGCTCTCGGCCGACGGCCTTGGCGCCCAGCTCCTGCTCACGGTGTCGGAAGAGATCGGCGAGATCTCGCGCGAGATCGCCGACGTGGCGCGGACGCTGACGCATTTCCCCGCCTTCTATTACTGGATCGTACGGACCGCCAACGATCCCGTCGCCTACAACCTCCTGATCGAGATCGCGTGGAAGCTCGCGCTGGTGCTCGGCTGCGCCATTGCGGCGGAATGGGTGATCTTCCGCGCGATCCGGCGACCGGTTGCCTTCCTGGAAGGACGCGTCCCGCAAACCGCGCGCCTGCCGGCGCAGGTGCTGCCCATCGCAGATCCACCGTCATCGGTCGCCGATGTCACGCCCGCGCCCGAGCTGCACAAGCGCCGCCACAGTCTCGCACGTGTCTGGCAATTGCTGCTGCGGCTGCCGTTCGTGCTCGGGCGTCTCCTGCTCGAGCTGCTCCCCGTGTTCGTTTTCATCGGCGTCGCAACCGCACTGCTCGGCACGGAGATCGGCGATCCCGCAACCGTCCGCCTCGTGATCCTCGCCGTCGTCAATGCCTATGCGTTCTCGCGCGGGCTCATCTGCGTCGTCCGCGCGCTGGCGGGGCCGTTTGGTGTCGTTCCGGTTCGGGCAGAAACCGCGGCCTATATCGAGATCTGGGCGCGGCGCATCGTGGCCGTCGGCGTCTCCGGCATCGCGTTCGCCAATGTGGCGCTGCTGCTCGGCCTGCATCGTGCCGGCTATGCGGCGCTGCTGCGCATGGTGTTGCTGGTCGTGCATCTCTTCGTCGTCGTCATCATCCTGCAATGCCGCCGCCAGGTCGCCGAGGCCATCCGCGCGCCGGCGGAGCGGCAGGGGATCGCGGCGCGCCTGCGCAACCGCATTGCCGGCGGCTGGCACTATCTCGCCATCGCGCTCGACCTTGCGCTGTGGGCGGTGTGGGCGCTCAACATCCGCAATGGCTATTCGCTGCTGCTGCAATATTTCGTCGGCACCGTCGTGGTGGCGCTGATCACGCGCGTCGCCATCATGGTGACGTTGAGCCTGATCGACCGCGGCTTCCGTATCAAGCCGGAGATTCTCCAGCGCTTTCCGGGCCTCGAGATCCGCGCCAACCGCTATCTGCCGCTGCTGCGCAAGGTCGTATCCAGCGTGATCGCGTTCATCGGCTTCGTGGCCGTGCTCGAAGTCTGGGGCGTCGACGCCATCGTCTGGTTCTATGGAGGCCAGATCGGCAGCCGGCTGATTTCGGCGGTGGCGACCATCGGCATCGCGGTGCTCATTGCTGCCGCCATCTGGGAGGCCAGCAACGCGCTGCTCGATCGCCAGATCAATACGCTGTCACGCGACGGGCACTACGCCCGCGCGGCGCGCCTGCGCACCTTCCAGCCGATGCTGCGAACGGCGCTGCTTTGCCTGATCGCCACTGTCGTCGGCCTCACCGCGCTGAGCGAGATCGGCGTCAACGTCGCCCCGCTGCTGGCTGGCGCCGGCATCGTCGGTATCGCCATCGGCTTCGGCTCGCAGAAGCTGGTGCAGGATCTCATCACCGGCCTGTTCCTGCTGCTGGAGAACACGGTCCAGGTCGGCGATAATGTCAGCGTCTCCGGCCTCTCCGGCGTGGTCGAGAACGTCTCGATCCGCACCATTCGTCTGCGCGCCGGCGACGGCGCGGTGCACATCGTGCCGTTCAGCGCGGTCACGACCATCACCAATGCCAGCCGCGGCGCCGGCAATGCGTCCGTCAGTGTCAATGTCGCCTACAAGGAAGACACCGACCGCGCCGGCCAGATCCTCAAGGACATCGTCGAGGAGATGCGCCGCGAGCCGGAGTTTCGCGCGGCAATTCGCGGCGACCTCGAGCTGTGGGGCATCGACAAGGTCGATGGTGCCATGGTGTCGATTGTCGGCCAGATCCGCTGCACGGAGGCGGGGCGCTGGCCGGTCCAGCGCGAATTCAACCGCCGCATGAAGCTGCGCTTCCAGCAGAACGGCATCGAGGTCGCATCCCCGGTCCAGACCATCCTGATGCAGATCGCGCCGCCGGCAGATGGCGCCGCCAATCTGGCCCCGCGGCGGGCGGCCGGTTAGCGCTCGGCATAATTTCCAGCTTGCCTCTGCCCGCCCGGCAGCGTTCACTCCGGCCCCAGCCCGCTGACAACATGCGGGCGATGAAAAAGGGTGGATGGAATGCAGGGGCTGTGGGCCGGACTACGCGGTCATGTGATCGTCATTTGCGTATTGATCGGATCCGCGGCGTGGGCCGTGCCGGCGGGCGCCCAGCCGTTCCCGTCGCGCCCGATCACCCTCGTGGTGCCGTTCGCGGCGGGCGGCCCGACCGACACGCTGGCGCGGATCCTGTCCGAGCGGATCGCCGCCCAGCTCCACACGACCGTCGTGGTCGAGAATGTTGCCGGTGCCTCCGGCAGCATTGCGGGCGCCCGCGTGGCGCGCGCGACGCCTGACGGCACGACGATCACGATCGGCCATTGGGGCACGCATGTGCTGAACGGCGCGATCTTCAAGCTGCCCTATGATGTGATCGCCGATTTCGAGCCGGTCGCGACGATCGCGATGGGAACGCAGCTGATCGTCGGCCGGAAGTCGCTCGAGGCCAACAATCTGAAAGAGATGATTGCGTGGCTGAAGGCCAGCCCCGGCAAGGCGACTGCTGGCACAGCTGGTGCAGGCACGGGCGCGCACGTCGCAGGCGTCTTCTTCAAGGAGAAGACCGGCACCGATTTCCAGTTCGTGCCTTATCGCGGCGCCGGACCCGCCATGATCGATCTCGTCGCAGGCCAGATCGACATCATGTTCGACCAGGCCTCGAACTCGCTGCCGCAATACAAGAACGGCGCGATCAAGGCGTTCGCAGTGACCTCGCCGACGAGGCTCGCCTCCGCGCCCGACATTCCGACCGTCGACGAGGCGGGCCTGCCCGGCCTCTACATCTCCTACTGGCACGGCATCTGGGCACCGAAGAACACGCCGAAGGAGATCGTCACAAAGCTCAACGCGGCCATCGTCGCCGTGCTTGCCGATCCCTTTGTCAAGCAGCGTTTCGCCGAATTGGGGCAGGAGATTCCGCCGGCCGACCAGCAATCGCCTTCGGCGCTCGGCACATTCCAGAAGGCGGAGACCGAGAAATGGTGGCCGATCGTGAAGGCGGCCGACATCAAGCCCGAGTAGTCCTGCTACGTTAACCTCTTCTCGCGCGCAAATGCCGGCTTTTCGCGAAATCTCGCTGCGGTGCGAGATCACAATCGAGCCTTGAGTCTCTACGTCCTTGATCTCAGGTGAGCACTGGCCGACAATGCTTGCGGTTCAATAAGAAACTCCCTGGGGGAATTCGTGAATAGACCTGCTCGGGTCAGCGCCCATTCGACATCATCCGACCCCGCTCACGGCATGACGCTGTTGCGCGATCCCTTGCTCAACAAGGGCACCGCCTTCACGGAAGCGGAGCGCGATTCGCTCGGCCTGCGCGGCCTGCTGCCGGCTTGCGTGCTGACGATGGAGACGCAGGTCGAGCGCGTGCTCACCAATCTGCGCACGCTGCCGACGGACCTGGAGAAATATGTCGCGCTGAATGCGCTGCATGACCGCAACGAGGCGCTGTTCTTCCGCGTCGTCGTCGACAATATCGACGAGATCCAGCCGATTATCTACACGCCGACGGTCGGGCTCGCCTGCCAGAAGTACGGCCTGATCTTCCAGCGGCCGCGCGGCATGTTCATCTCATCGCGCGATCGCGGCCAGATCGCCGAGATCCTGAAGAACTGGCCTTATCCGGCCAAGCTGATCGTCGTGACCGATGGCGAACGTATCCTCGGGCTGGGCGATCTCGGCGCCAACGGCATGGGCATCCCGGTCGGAAAGCTCTCGCTCTATTCCGCCTGCGCCGGCGTGCATCCCGAGCATTGCCTGCCGATCGTGCTCGACGTCGGCACCAACAACGAAGAGCTCTTGAACGATCCCTATTATATCGGCCTGCGCGAGCGGCGGCTCACCGGCGAGGCCTATGACAGCTTCGTCGACGAGTTCATGCAGGCTGCGCGAAAGACGTTTCCGGGCGTGCTGATCCAGTTCGAGGATTTCGCCAATCACTCGGCGTTCAAGCTGCTGCACAAATATCGGGACGAGGCCTGCGTCTTCAACGACGACATCCAGGGCACCGCGGCCGTGGCGCTCGCCGGCCTGTTCTCGGCGCTGCGTGTCAATGGCGGCAAGCTCAGGGATCAGCGCATCCTGTTCCTCGGTGCGGGCGAGGCGGCAACCGGCATCGCCGATCTCGTCGTCTCCGCCATGATGGCGGAGGGAATTTCCGAGGCGGAAGCTCTACGGCGCAACTGGCTGGTGGATTCCCGCGGCCTCGTCGTCGGCGGCCGCGACGGCCTCTCTGGCCATAAGCTGCGCTATGCCCATGCCGGCCAGGCGCCGATCGCCGATTTCCTCACCGCGATCAAGACGCTGAAGCCGACGGCGATCATCGGTGTCGCCGCGGTCGGAGGCGCCTTCACGCCCGACGTGCTCAAGGCGATGGCCGCGCTCAACGAGCAGCCGATCGTGTTCGCGCTCTCCAACCCGACCTCGAAGGCGGAATGCTCGGCCGAGGATGCCTACCGCTATACCGAGGGCCGCGCACTGTTCGCCTGCGGCAGTCCCTATGATCCGGTGAAGCTCAACGGCCGCACCTTCGTGCCGCGCCAGGGCAACAACTCCTACATCTTCCCCGGCGTCGGCCTCGGGGTCATCGCCAGCCGCTCGCGCCTGGTGACGGACGAGATGTTCATGGCGGCCGCGCATACGCTCGCCGATTGCGTCGGCAAGGAGGACCTCGCGCAGGGCAGCCTCTATCCGGCACTCCCTCGCATTCGCGAGGTCTCGGCCCGGATTGCGGCTGCGGTGGCTGATGTCGCCTATCAACGCGGGTTGGCGGATGGACCGGCGCCCAACGACGTGAAGGGCCTGGTTCAGTCCGAGATGTACGAGCCGAAGTACTGAGCGTGCTGCACCCAAAACGGCGCGGTTGATGCGCTGAGGCTTCCACATCGTCTTGGCCGGGCCCGTCCCGGCCATCCACGCCCCTTGCCGCGCGATCCGAAGAACGTGGATGCCGGGCCTTCGCCTCGCCGAAGCGGCTTCGGCCGCGCAGGCGGGACAAGCCCAGGCATGACGGCACGGCGAGGTGGAATCGCCGTTGCACGGCGCGCCCGCATATGCGACGATCTGTAGCGTTACAAGAAAACTCAATCCGCAAGGTCAGATGCCATGGACGATCGTTTGCCCGAACTGGGCGACCTCGAGCACGAGGTCATGCAATTGGTTTGGGCCCATGGTCCCGTTACGGCCGAGGTCGTGCGCGAGCGGCTGTCGCGGCGTCTGAAGGAATCCACGGTCCGCACGGTGCTGCGCCGGCTGGAAGAAAAGGGCTATGCTCGGCACACCGTGGACGGACGCACCTATGTCTACCACGCTGCGGAAGAGCGCGCGCGGGTCGCGGCCAAGGCGGTGCAGCGTATCGTCGACTGGTTCTGCAACGGCTCGATGGAGGAAGTCCTCGTCGGCATGGTGGACAATGCGATGCTTGACCAGCAGCAGCTGCGTACACTGGCCGACCAGGTGGCCAAGGCGAAGAAGGCGAGGGGAGTGAAGAAAGAATGATCGCAACTCTGGCTGAGGCGGCGCTACGCTCCTTCGTGCTGGGAGGCGTCGTCTGGTTCGGTCTCAACCTGTTTCGCGTGCGCAATCCACACGTCCAAATGACGGCGTGGGTCGTCGTGCTGCTGGCATCGCTGGCGATGCCCTTCGTCATGCATTGGCCGACGCTGACGATCACCCGGATGCCTTTGCCGGTATCCGTGCCGGATGATTTCCTGCCGGCCGACATCTCGATGCTGGAGGCCCCGCAACCGGCGCTGCCGATTCCGCCGGGCGCTGCTGTCGTGGCGCCGGCAAAAGCTGCTGTATCGATCAATTGGTGGCTGGTCGCCACCATCGTCTATGCCGGCGTCGCCGGCGCGTTGCTGCTGCGGCTGGCCATCGGTCTCTGCCTGACCTGGCGTCTGGCACGCGCGGCAAGGCCGATGAGCGGCCCGCAGCTGATCGACGCCGACGTGCGCGTCAGCCGCGAGGTCGGTGGTCCCGTCACGTTCGGCTCGACCATTCTGGTGCCGCCGCAGTTCTCCGGCTGGGATGCGAAGAAGCGCCTCGCGGTGCTCGCACATGAGGGCGCCCACGTCGCCAATCGCGATTTCTATGTGCTGCTGCTCGCCTCGCTCAACCGTGCAGTGTTCTGGTTCAGTCCGTTCTCGTGGTGGCAGCTCGCGCGTCTCGCCGAGCTCGCCGAGATCATCAGCGACGCCGAGGCGATCGAAGTCATCGACGACCGCTGGTCCTATGCCGAAATCCTGCTCGATGTCGCAACCAGCGCAAATCCGCGGCCGGTGGAGCTCGCGATGGCGCGGGTATCGACCGTGCGCGCCCGCGTCGAGCGCATCATCGCGGCGGCCGCCATGCCCGTCGCAGTCGGCTGGCGCAAGCGGCTGTGGATCGCGGCCGCGATCATTCCGGCTGTGATCGTGTCCGCCGGCATGATCGCCTATCGCACCCCGGACCCCGCACCCGTCGCTGCGGATACCGGCGAGGTGCCGGCCGAGCATTACCGCCCCTTCGTCAATTTCTACGCCATGGGTCCCGCCTCGGTGTTCGCCATCTTCCGCGAAGGTGACGACCTCTACGGCCAGCTCACCGGACAGCGCAGGCTGCGCCTGACCGTTGGCAGTGACGGCACCGCGGCCTACGCGGCCTCGTCCGGCGAGATCACGTTCCCGCTCGATGCGGAGCGCCGCTCCTCCGAGCTGATGCTGCGCATGAACGGCCGCGATATCCGTGCGGTTCGCGTCGCCGAGATGCCGACGGCGGCCGCCGATCCGGCATCGCTCGACCAGTATGTCGGCTGGTACAGGATTGCGCCGAACCGCGTGCTGATGGTGCGGCGTGAGGGCGATCGTCTCCAGGTACAGGAAACCGTGCAGGGCCGGGCCACGCTCCTCGCCGAAGGTGCCGACGTCTTCTCGATCCGTGGCGAGAATCTCCTGATCTTCCTGCGTGACGAGCAATCAAAGGTCTCGCGGGTTCTGGTGCAGAATTCGGTCTTTGGCGCTCGCCTGGCGCCGCGGATCGATGCATCGGTGGCTCAGGCGATCGAGGCGGATTTCGCGCGCCGCCTTGCGGAGGTTCCTGACAGGTTCAGGGAGCAGGTCCCGGTTGCCGGCGGCAAGGAGATGATTCTGCGCGGGATCGAAGATCTGCGTCGCGGCACGCCGAACTACGATCGGATGAGTGCGCCGCTGGCGGCCAAGGTTCACCGGCAGCTCAGTGAATCGCAAGCGACGTTCGTGGCGCTCGGCGCGGTCGAGTCGATCTTCTTCCGCGGCGTCGGCCCCGGCGGCTATGACATCTATGGCGCGAAGTTCGAGAACGGCACGGCCGAATTCCGCCTGATGATCGAGCCCGACGGCAAGGCCGGCGACGTGATCTTCCGGCCCGACGGCAACGATGAGCTCGGCGGCATCGTGCCTTGCTCGGAGGAAGCACACGTGCGCGGCCGCGCCGGCACTTCGCCGATCAGGATCATGATCTATAACGAGATGGGCGACGACATCCAGGTCTTCAATCTCGACGCCGATGGCAATCGCAGGATGCAGAGCACCGTCAGACCCAACGTGTCCTGGGCATCCACGACCACCGTGAACAATCCCTGGGTGATTGCCGACAAGTCCGGTCGGTGCCTCGAGGTCCTGGTGCCGGGGCGGCAGACACGCTTCCACAATGTCGAAGCGTCGAACATCGGCGCGCGGCCGGGGCGCGCGGCGCGCCGCGCCGTTCCGATCGCCAATGGCGAGGAGATGCTGCGCCGCTATATCGAAGGCGTCGGCAAGGGCCAGCCGGACTACGAGCGCATGACGTCGGAGGTGGCCGACATCACGCGTCAGCAGCTTCCGTTTGACCAGGCGATCCTGGCGCGGCTCGGCGCATTGCGCGCGGTTTCGTTCCGCGGCGTCACGGCGCTCGACAGCGACATCTATGTCGCCCAGTTCGCCAACGGCTCGGCGGAATGGCGCATCGGCGTCAGGAACGGAACGATCACGAAGATCGCGCTCGGACCGAATTTCTAGCGGTTCACGTCTGCCGCAGGAGCGCCTGCTCGGATTTGTTGTGCTTCTGCTTCTGCGGAGACTGCGGAATGAGACTCGTCGCATCGATGTGAACGATTCCCGTTGTGCTTTGTCTGTCGGGCACCGCGTTTGCCGATGACCTCGCGACACCAGGCGATGCAAAAAGCCTGGGGTTCTCAGTTGCGCGTCTGGCGCGGATCGCGCCGTGGTATCAGGCGCGCTTCGATTCTTTCTCGCCGTCGGACGGCCTTTTGCCCGGCGCCGTCGTCGCCATCGCGAAGGGCGGCAAGCTCGCCTATTTGCAGGCCATCGGATTTCAGGACCGCGCCAAGACCGTCCCGATGAAGACGAATTCCATCTTCTGGATCGCCTCGATGTCCAAGCCGGTGACCAGCGTCGCCGCCATGATTCTGGTGGACGAGGGCAAGCTCGACCTCGACGCGCCCGTCTCGCAATATCTGCCGGAGCTCGCGAACATGCGGGTCGCTTTCCAGAAGACGGACCCGGCCACAGGCGAAATGGACTACGGGATCGGTCTGCCAAAACCAGCGAAACATCCGATGACGGTTCGCGATCTGTTGCGCCATACGTCCGGCCTGATCTATCCGGAGCTCGATTTTGCCTACCCGGAACGGGGCCTTGCCGACGCAAGCGCCGACTTCGGGATCCGGATGATCCATGGGCTCTATGGCTTGAGGGCCGTGCGGAGACGCGACACGACGTTAGCGGATTTCGTGTCGAGCCTCGCCCGCCTGCCGCTCGCGCACGAGCCCGGCGAGGTCCATGAGTATGGCTGGAGCGTCGAAGTGCTGAGCCGGGTCGTTGAAGTGGCGTCCGGTCGGCCCTTCGATCAGTTCCTGGAGAGCCGCATCTTTGGGCCGCTGCATATGGTCGACACCGGCTTCTTTGTGCCGAAGGAGAAGCTCGATCGGCTGGTTGATTCTCCCATGCCGGAACGGCCGCCGATCTGGGATGTGACGACGCCGCCAAAGTTGTTTTCCGGCGACGGCGGACTCGTATCGACCGCGCCCGACTATCTCCGTTTTTGCCAGATGCTGCTCAATGGCGGCGAGCTCGATGGCGTGCGCGTGCTCAGCCCGCATGCGGTGAAGCAGATGACGACGAACGCACTGCCATCGGGTGTCAGCATCTTCGGAGGTGACGAGGTTGGCGCCCGCGCCGGAACAACCTTCGGGCTTGGCTTCGCCATCCGCACCGATCCGGTCCAAAGCTGGATCCCGGGAGCGGTCGGAAGCTTTTCCTGGGCTGGACATTGGAGCACGTATTTCTGGATCGATCCGGCGGAGCAATTGATCGGCGTCCAGATGGTCCAGGCGACGCCCGGCAGCAAAGGGCGCCAGGCGGTGCTGTATTCGGGGATCAATCACCTCGTCTATGGCGCATTGACGATTTCCGAGTCGGCCGCCGTCCCGCCGGCTGCGCCGGTGCCCCTGAGCCCCGAAGCGCTCGCCGATTATGCCGGGACCTATGACTTCGGCGCCACGGTGAGCTCGCGTGACAGGCAGGGCCTGGCCGACGGCAAGACCGGATGGCTTGGAATCGGGAGTTTCGTCGCCATGGAGCAGGATGGGCTGAGGATCAACAAGCCGAACCTCGGCAGTAGCCCCGCAGCCAAGGCCGGTGTGACAGCGGGCGACCTCATCACTGAAATTGACGGCGCGCCGCTCAAAGGCCTCGCGCTCGCCGATGTCCTGGCCAAGCTGCGAGGGCCAGCCAACTCGACGATCAAGATGAAAATCGTCCACAAGGGGCAACGCAGCGCAGACGATCTCAGCATCGTAAGAGCCACCCGCCGTGCCAATTCGGTCCTGCTTCAACTTCGCGTCGAGCAAGGCAAGCTGATCGCGGAGGCGACGGGGGCTTGGCCGATCCTCGAATTCGAGAAGGGCAACGCGACGCCGCTCGTGGCGACATCAAGCAACGAATTCGCCGTCGACGACCAGGATCATACCCGGATCGCCTTCGTCAGGGACGCGGCAGGCAAAGTCTCGGGGCTCATCCTGAATCCGGGGCCTTGGGAGCAACACGCGGCGAAGAGCGCGCTTGGGCCCAATTTCTAGGACTGCCGCGGGTGTCTGTCTGTCGCGGCTCCGGGCTTCTTGACCATAGCGTTTCAATCTCCGCTTGCGAGCGCATTTCCGTAATGCTACGATTTGTAGCATTACGGTTGGTAGCCTAGCGCGACAGCGGTCGGCAGGCTCGAAAGAGTTGGGCGTTCGCCATGAGCAATTCCGCAAAGGCCGAGGCCGTGCTGGCGCTTCATCGTTTCGGGATGGGGCCGCGACCGGGATCGATTGCGGCTGTCGGGACCGACCCGCGCGGTGCGTTGATCGCGGAGCTCGATCGGCCGCTCGCATTGAGCGCCGCTGCCAGCCTTCCCACCAGTGCGAAAGCCTATCGCACCGTGGCCGATGCCAATGCACGGCGAGCCGCGCGCGCCAAGCAGGCGCAGCAACAGGCCAAGAAGCAGCAGATGGCTGCGGTGCCAACTGCTCCGGGTGACCAGGGTCAGGCTCAAGCTCAAGCGCAGACCGAGGGGCAAGCGTCAGCACAGGGCCAGGAGAAGGATGCTGCCGAGATGGCGGCCAAGCAGGCGGCCGACGCCGTTCCCGATCCCGGCCGTCCGATCTACTTGCAGGAAGCCAAGCTGCGCACGGAGGCCGCGCTCGCCGCCGACATCGGCTTCGCCGAACGGCTGGTGTGGTTCTGGTCCAACCATTTCTGCGTCTCGGCCAACCGGATCCAGAGCATGTCCGGCGCCTATGAACGCGAAGCCGTTCGCGCCAATGCGCTCGGCCGCTTCGTCGATCTCTTGCTGGCCGTCGAAGGCCATCCGGCGATGCTGTTCTATCTCGACAATCTCGGCTCGATGGGCGCGAACTCGATCGCCGGTATCAATCGCAGCAGTGGACTCAACGAGAACTTTGCGCGCGAGATCATGGAGCTGCATACGCTCGGCGTACGCACCGGCTACACCCAGGACGACGTGCTCAGCTTCGCCAACGTGCTGACCGGCTGGACGCTGGTGCCGCCGGGCGCCGATCCCCAGCATGGCGGCGAGTTCACCTTCAATCCGCGGCTGCACGAGCCCGGCGGGCAGACCGTGCTCGGCAAGCGCTACGAGCAGGAAGACGCCGAGCAGGGCCGCGCCGTGCTGCGCGACCTCGCCGCGCATCCGGCGACGGCGACCCACGTCGCAACCAAGCTCGCGCGCCATTTCGTCGCCGACGAGCCGCCGCCGGTTCTGGTCGAGCAGATGGCCAAGACCTTTCGCGACACCGAAGGCGATCTCAAGCAGGTCGCGATTTCGATGGTGTCGTCGGACGATGCGTGGCGCGGGCCGCCGTCAAAATTGAAGCGTCCCGGCGAATGGGTCGTCGGCGTGGTGCGCGCGACCGGCATCACGGTCGTCGATCCCGTGCGCTTCACCGGCGGCCAGGAGCTGCTGGGCGAGGCGCTGTGGCGTCCGTCTGCGCCGAAAGGCTATCCGGACGACGAAGCTAGCTGGGTCGACGGTATCGGCCGGCGGCTCGACGTCGCCAACAATTTTGCGGAGCGCATCACGGGCATGGCCGATCCGCAAGTCATCATCGAGGATGTCTTCGCATCGCAGATCGCGCCCGAGGTGAAGCAGGCGGTCGGACGCGCCGAGAGCCGGCAACAGGCACTGGCGCTATTGTTCATGTCGGCGGATTTTCAGAGGAGGTGAGCATGGGCTTCGTCGATCATTTGCCCACGCGGCGCGAACTTCTGGTCGGCTCCGGTGCGCTGTTCGCGTGGAGCCAGATGCCGCGGATCGCACGTGCCGAAGGGCGCGATCCGCGCCTTCTCGTCGTCGTCCTGCGTGGCGCGCTCGATGGTCTCGGTGCGGTCGCGCCGGTCGGCGATCCCGACTGGGTCGGCTTGCGCGGCGATCGCGCGCTGGTGCTGGATGGCAAGCCGCCGGCGCTGCCGCTCGATTCCTTTTTCGCGCTCAATCCGGCGATGCCGAACCTGCACCGTCTCTACAAGACCGGCAAGGCCGCGATCGTCCATGCTGCCGCGACGCCCTATCGCGAGCGCTCGCATTTCGACGGCCAGGACGTGTTGGAGAGCGGCATCTCGAAGCCCGGCGTGACTGCTTCGGGATGGCTCAACCGCGCGCTGCTGGCGATGGAGTCCGGTGGGCGCGTCGATCCGCGCGGCAGCCGCGCGCTCGGCATCGGCTCGGTGACACCGCTGGTGGTGCGCGGCTCGGCGCCCGTCATGACATGGGTGCCGCAAAAACTGTTGCCGGCGAGCGAGGACACGCAGAACCGCCTGCTCGATCTCTACCAGCACACTGATCCGAAGCTTGCGACCGTGCTCCAGGCACGCATGAAGCTCGCCTCACTCGGCGGCGCGCCCGGCACGGGCGATCAGATGTCGGACGATCCGACGTTGATGCCGCCTGGCATCGCGCGTGTGCGCGCCTACTTCGCCGAAGCAGCCGGTACCGCCGCGCGCTATCTCGCCAAGGCCGACGGCCCGCGCGTCGGCGCCATGGGCTTCGTCGGCTGGGACACGCATATCGCCGAAGGTGCGGCCTCGGGCCAGCTCTACAATCTGCTCGGTGCGCTCGATGGCGCCTTCGCGGCAATCGAGACCAACATGGGCGAGGCCTGGCGGGAGACGGTCGTCGCCGTCGTCACCGAGTTCGGGCGCACCGCGCGTATCAATGGCACGCAGGGCACGGATCACGGCACCGGCACGGTCGCCTTCCTCATTGGCGGCGCGCTCGCCGGCGGCCGCGTGATCGCGGACTGGCCGGGCCTCAAGCCGGCGCAACTGTTCGAGGATCGCGACCTCAAGCCGACCACCGATCTCCGCGCCGTGCTGAAGGGCCTGCTCAGGGATCATCTGCGCGTCGAGGAGAAGGTGCTGGCGGATGCGGTCTTCCCCGGCAGTGCCGACGTCAAGCCGATGGGAGGCCTCGTCGGCTGACGGCGCGGCCTTCGCGACCGGATCGGGTCCATGATGTGCACACTGACGCAACGGGAACTCGACTTTCTCGCCAGCCTGAAAACCGGCTGGCGGCGGCTCTATCGGCGCGAGCTGATGCGGCTCCTGAAAGGTGACACCGACGCGAGCGAAGCGCAGCTGGAGACGCGCCCGATCGCCTGGCGCGTTGCATCGGGCTAGTTTTGCGCGAGTCCGTCTCGATTCAGGAGACGCCACTGTGGTGGAATCGCCACAGCCGGCACGAAACGGTCGTGGCCCTAAGCCTGCTTTCCTTCAGTCAAGGTTCTGCCCTCATTGCCCACCGAAACTCCGGGCAGTTCGGAGGGGCGTACCATGTCTCATTTTGCACGTGCCGTAAGTGCCCGAATTTCCCTCGCAACCTCCTGCCGGTTGCTGCTCGCCATCATCGGCGCCGCGTCGCTCGCCGCCTGCGCGCAATCGCCGGTCGGCCGCCAGAAGGCCGATCTTGGTATCAATCGGCAGGCTGCGGTCCAGCGGCCGCATAGGGTAGCGGCCCTGCATCCGCGGCCGATCAGCCGGGTACGCGTCCCCGACCGTGACGCAAAGCAAACCGCTTCGCACGGGGTTGCCAGCTTCTATTCGGATACGGAGACCGCGAGCGGCGAGAGGTTCGACAAGAACGAATTGACCGCGGCGCATCCCAGCCTGCCGTTCGGCACAAAGCTGCGCGTCACCGATGTTTCCTCTGGCCGCTTCGTGACCGTCCGGGTCAACGATCGCGGGCCCTATGTTCGCGGGCGCGTGGTCGACATCTCGCCCTCCGCGGCCGAGGCGCTCGGCATGGTCGACAAGGGCATCACCAATGTCCGGCTCGACGTGGTGCGATAGAGCGCGATTGATTGACTTGAGCCGCCCTGCTTAACCGAGTGTTAGTCGCCTTGGCGCACCATGAGCGCCCAAACAAGTAGGGGCTCCAATTTGGGGTCCTCGGGGGAGGCGGCGTTTGAACACGATCCAGTATCTCGAAGATCAGGCCGCGCGCGCCGAGCGGCTCGCCAAACGGATCACGGATACGCTGACGATCGAAAAGCTCCTGACCTTCGCCGGCGAACGCCGCCGCGAAATCGAGGTCATCGCCGGCAAGTACCGGCGCGCCTGATAAACCATGCACTGAACGCATTCGCCCTCGCTGCGAGGCGCGGAACTTCTGTTCGTCTCTGGCGTCATGTCAATGATGAATGTGGAGGAGGAAGTCATGGGTTTTGGACGAGGTGCCTTGCTTTGGCTGCTTGGCGTGCCGCTGCCGATCGTTCTGCTGCTGGCGTTGTTCTGGCACCACTAGAGCATGATCCGGAAAAGCGTGAAGTGGTTTTCCGATAAGGTCATGCTCAAACAATATTGCTGCCACACGAAAAGCGCCGCGGAAGCGGCGCTTTTTTTGCCTGCGATCTGAAACGCAACAACGAGGACGAGGCGCGGTCAGCTATGGCTCTCGACGAAGTCGCTGAGATAGTCGGGAAGCCGGACGCCATCGATGTCGCAGCGCGCCTTGATCTCGCCGGTGATTTCGGTCGAGATGTCCTTCATCCAGTGCTCGAGCGTGTTGAAGGAGATCACCTTAATTGGATCGTTGAAGCAGCCGGCGACGAGCTCGCCGATCGTGGCTTCAAGATCGCTTCGTTCGATGCGGATTTCAGTCGCCTTGTCGCGGCGATCAATCACCACGAACAGGGTCTGGTCTGCACCATAGGGCACGACCGCGGATGGTACGCCGGCTTCAAGCATCTTGTGGCTCTCGTCTCGACTTCCGATCCCGGTTAACGGGAAAATCCGGTAGAAGGTTCCTGCCTCATGAAAAGCTTGTCGCGCGCGTGCAGCTTCCGCGTCTGCACGCTATCAGAGAAATTCTCTCAATCGCGATAGCTCGATGACGTGCTCGGGCGAGAGGATAGCGGTGACCAGCGGCGGCTGCGCAATCGTGTGAATCTCATAGAGATGCCTGGTCGTAGCCGGCTTCTCCATGAAGGCCGATATGCACTGGTCGAGCGTACCTTCGCTGATCGGATAAGAATCCCTGTCCGGTCGGCGCTGGTTCGCAAGCGACGGCCATTTATGCAGGGCTGCAGGCGCTCCGAAATCGACCTTTGAATCCGCAACCACGTCTCCCACCGTCCCGCCTCACGCAATAAAAATTGCCCCAGCACGCGGATCTGCGTGCCGGGGCCCACACCTATCGCTGCATCTCAATGCCAGGCGCTTAACGCAGCAGCCGGGAAAAGGTTCCCGGCCGCCTTGTCGCAAATCAGCTCGCGGCCGCCGCGATTCTGTGGCCAGGGCTGGAATGATCGTGGCTATCCTCATCGCCGCGGCTGACTTCCGGCGGAAGCCCGGCGAAGCGTCGCAGGGCTGCGGCCATCTGCACCCGGCCTGCTACACCGGTGATCACCACGTCGACCATCGCAAAGGACGAGTGGAAATGGCCGCGCGCCCTGAGCTGCTCGACCGGGACGCCGGCGGCTGCCATTGCCTCGGCATAGGCGATGCCCTCGTCGCGCAACGGGTCGAATTCACAGGTGACGACCAAGGCCGGCGGCAGGCCGGCGACGTTGCCGCGCAGCGGCGAGACGCGCGGATCGGTACGGTCGGCCGGTGCGCAGTAGAGGTCCCAGAACCAGTACATCAGCGAGCGCGTCAGGAAATAGCCGGTCGCATTGTCGTTGTAGGAGGGCCGGTCGAAGCTGCAGTCGGTGACCGGGCAGACCAGGAGCTGGCCGGCGATCTGAGGCCCGCCGCGATCGCGCGCAAGCTGGCAGGTGACGGCGGCGATGTTGCCGCCGGCGCTCCAGCCTGCGACCAGCACCGGGCCCGGCCTGCCGCCAAGCTCGGTCGCGTGCTCGGCGATCCAGCGCGTTGCCGCATAGCCGTCCTCGGCCGCGGTCGGGAAACGATGCTCGGGCGCGTGACGATAGCCGACGCTGACGAACATCATGCCGGTCCGCCGCGCCAGATCGCGGCACAGCGGCTCGTCCGATTGCTCGTCGCCGAGCACCCAGCCGCCGCCGTGGAAATAGACCACGACCGGATGGGGCCCCGGCGTCGCCGGCTTGTAGATCCGGTAAGGCAGCGGGCCGTCCGCGCCGGGCAGCGTGCCGTCGACGACGTCGCCGATCGGCCGTCCCGCGGGCCGGCCCTTGTTGAACTCGTTGACGAAGGCGCGTGCGCCGAGCGCACCCATTGACTCGATCGGCGGCAGGTTCAGCGATGCCAGCAGATTCAGCACCAGCCGCACATCCGGCTGCAGTGATACCACCTCGCCGTCGTTGCATTGCGCCGCGCCGTTGGGGCCGGTCAGCTTGAAGCCGAGCATGCCGCGGGCCGTGACCTCGTCGCAAATGCTGCGATAGGGGCCGACGCCGCCGGTGTAAGGCATGAGGCCCTGCACCTTGCCGGGCACGTTGGCGCCCGTGTACCAGGTGTTGGCGAGCCGGTGCAGGGTCACCATCGAACAGTCCGTCATGTGCCGGCCCCAGCCGGCCTGCGCCGTCTCGGTCGGCTCGATCGTGGTGAAGCCGGCCTCGCGCAGCGCGGCGATGCGGTCGACGACCCAGTCGACATGCTGTTCGATCGACACCGCCATGTTCGACAGCACCGACGGGCTGCCGGGCCCGGTGATCATGAAGAAGTTGGGGAAGCCCTCGACCGTCAGCCCGAGATAGGTCTGCGGCCCCTGCGCCCAGACGTCGGTCAGCGACTTGCCGCCGCGTCCGGTGATTGGATGCACGGCGCGGATCGCGCCGGTCATGGCGTCGAAGCCGGTCGCGAACACGATGACGTCGACATCGACGCTGCGCTTGGCCGTTGTGATGCCGCTCGTGGTGATCGCCTTGATCGGCTCCTCGCGCAGATTGACCAGCGTGACATTCGGTCGGTTGTAGGTCGCGTAGTAATTTGTATCGAGGCAGGGGCGTTTTGCGCCGAAGGGGTGGTCGTGCGGCGTGAGTGCCGCAGCGGTCTCGGGGTCGTTGACGGCGGCGCGGATCTTCTCGCGGATCAGGTCCTGGACGATCTTGTTGCCTTCGACGTCGACGGCTTGGTCGGCCCAGAGCTGCGTCAGGATGTGGACGAGGTCGCCGGCTGCCCAAGCACGTTCGAACCGCTCACGACGCTCGGCATCGCTCAATTGCCAGCTTACGACGGTCTGCTGCGGATAGGGCACGCCGGTCATCGACTGTCGCGCCTGCTCGCGATAGGCCCCGCGGTCGCTCTGGAGAAGATCCATGCGATCGGACGGCGAGGGGCCGTTATGCGCCGGCAGCGCGAAATTTGGCGTGCGCTGGAACACGGTCAGATACGCGGCCTGCTCGGCGATCAGCGGAATCGACTGGATGGCCGACGAGCCTGTGCCGATCACGGCGACGCGCTTGCCGGCGAGATCGACGCCGTCATGCGGCCAGCGCCCGGTGAAATAGACTTTGCCCTCGAAATCCTTGACGCCGTCGATCTCCGGCGGCTTCGGCGCGGAGAGGCAGCCTGTGGCCATGATGTAGTGGCGGCAGGAGACCGGCGTGCCGCTGCTCGTGGTGAGCTGCCAGCGCTCAGTCGCTTCATCCCATTTGGCTTCGGTGACCTTGGTGTTGAAGCGGATGTCGCGGCGCAGATCGTAGCGGTCGGCAACGAAGCCGAGATAGCGCAGGATCTCGGGCTGGGTCGCGTATTTCTCCGACCAGGTCCACGCGTTTTCGAGCTCGGGATCGAAGGTGTAGCTGTAGTCGATGGTCTGGATATCGCAACGGGCGCCGGGGTAGCGGTTCCAGTACCAGGTGCCGCCGACATCGCCGGCTTCCTCGAGGGCGACCGCCGTGAGGCCGGACTTGCGCAGGCGATGGAGAAGATAAAGACCGGCAAATCCGGCGCCGACCACGGCAACGTCGACCTGTTGGGCTGTTCCACTCGCCGCCTTGGACTCACGTGCGGCGACCATTGCGTCTGGCATGGTATTCCTCCCGTGTCTTTTGTTTTGCCGGCAGGCTATCGCCGCAGGCTTGGCTTGTCATCAGGACAGGTACAATCTTCGGTAGTCGTTTGCGGCGCCATCGTGGCCGCGCGAAAGTTGCGGCGATACACGCACCGCGATGCACAACCGCCGGGATTGTCCGGGCTAATCAGACCACATCCTTCTGTGTATGCTTGCGGTTACAAGCCACGCGTACCGACCGGACGTCATGACAGAGTTGAGCGAGCGGACGAAAGCCAACATGGACGTCGTCCTGGAGCAGACGTGCCGCCAATTGCCGCACGGCGGCGATCACGACAGCCGCAGGTTCATCGCCGAGCGCCTGATCGAGGCGGCGCAATCGGGCCATTCCACGCTTGGCGAGCTCGGCATCGTCGCACGCCGCGCGCTGGCGGAGATCGTCGCCAAGGGCGGTTAGCTGGCGCCGCCGAGCTTGCCTCATCGCGGGCCGCAGACGTAACCTGTCGGGGAACCTTTCGCGCATCGGGATCCCCCAGGATGCGACTCCAGTTTGCGCTCGTTGTGGCGTCTTCATTCCTTTGCTGGGACGGTACTGCCGTCGCTCAGGCGGTCGGGCAGTATCCGTTCGCGCTGACGCGTGAGGGACAGATGCTCGGCGCGGTCGAGGGCGAGGTGGCGTCGTTCAAGGGGCTGGCCTACGCGGCGGCTCCGGTCGGCGCACTGCGCTGGCGCCCACCGCAGGCAACAGCCGAGAATCCCGAGATGCGCACCGCCTATGAGTACGGCGCGCCGTGTCTTCAGCCCTCGTTGCCTGATACGAGCGAGGACTGCCTCACGCTCAACGTATTCCGTCCCTTCGGCGTCGACGGCCCGCTGCCGGTGATGGTCTTCATCCATGACGGCGGCTTCGTCGGCGGCACCGCGAACGATCCGCTGTTCGACGGTGCAAAGCTCGCGCAAGCGGGCCTCATCGTGGTCACCGTGAATTATCGTCTCGGCGCGCTCGGCTGGCTCGCTCATCCCGCGCTGTCGGAGGGTGGCTCAGGCAATTACGGCCTGATGGACCAGATCGCGGCGCTGCATTGGGTACACGACAACATCGCAGCCTTCGGCGGCGATCCGAACAACGTCACCCTGTTCGGCGGCGGCGCAGGCGCGACGTCGATCGCGCTGCTGATGCTGTGTGCGCAATCGCGCGACCTCTTCCAGAAAGCCATTCTGCAATCGCTGCCCGGCCGCGCGCGCCTGCGCCCGGTTCAGGAGGCGGAGGCCATGGGCCGGCAATTCGTGGCGGCGCTGGGGCAGGAAGCGGATTTCCGCGTCGCCGCGCCGGCGCGGTTGCTTGCGGCCGAACAAAAACTGCTCGCCAAATCCGAACGCAGCTTCGCGCCGGCGATGGATGGAATCCTGGTGCGCGAAGACGTGGCCACTGGATTTGCGGCAGGACATGAAAGCCGCATTCCACTTATGATCGGCTCGAATGACGACGAGACGCGTTTCGATGGCGAGCGCGAGATCAAGGAGACGCTGGCGTCCTCCGGCGAGAGCAGCGATGAGCTGCGCCAGCTCTACCCTGACATCGCCAGGTCATCGGAGCGCGCAGCCAGATTCTACACCGACAAGGTCTTCTCCGAGCCCGTCAGGCTGCTTGCCCGCCTCCATGCGGCAACCGGTGCGCCAACGTTTCGCTATCGCTTCGCTTACGTGACCGAGGCCCGGCGCACAAATCCCGACGAAGGGCACGGGCGCGAGCTGCAATTCATCTTCGGCGCGGAAGGCGTGCCCGGCGCGGGACCGCTCACATGGGGGGATCGCGAGGTCGCGACCCGCATGCGCGGTTACTGGATCAACTTTGCGAAGACTGGTGATCCCAACGGCCCGGACCTGCCGCATTGGAACGCGGCCGCAGACCGCGATCGCCTGCTGCTGATCGCGAACGATCGCATCGCAAGCGGCGACGACCCGTGGTCGGATCGCCTGGACCGGCTTGCAAGCGAGAGCAGAAAATGAGTTGGGCTTAGGCCGCGAGCTCGACGCGCGGCGCCGGGCTCAGCCGGTGTTCTTCCAGGTGGTCCATCGCGCCGTCCTTCTCGACGGCGTAGAACTGCTGGCCGTCCTTGGACCTGTAGGCGGCGCGAACGACGCCGCGGCGGCCCTTGTCACTGTTGACGACGTCCCCCAGCGCAAACTTCTTCATCTCACGTCTCGCTTGTCTTCAGGCCGACTCCTTCGACCACGGCCGGATTGTGGGCGGCAAATCGTTAACGACTTGCTAACCATACCGGTTTGCCTATGCTCGCCGCCGTTCGCGCGGGCAGCTCGCACGCGCATGTTGTCAACGAGACGAGCCGGCATCCATGACGCGATTTCCAACCCTCTTCCTGTCGCATGGCGGCGGCCCCTGGCCCTTCATGGAGGACCGGCGGGTGCAATATGCCAAGACGGCCGCGGAGTTCGGCCGGCTGCCGCAGCTTCTTCCCGAGAGGCCCAAGGCCGTGCTCGTCATCACCGGCCATTGGGAAGCCGACGCCTTCACCGTGTCGACCTCGGCGCATCCGCCGATGGTATACGACTATTACGGTTTCCCCGAGCATACCTATCACCTCAAATATCCCGCGCCGGGCAAGCCCGAGCTCGCCGCGGAGGTGAGGGCGCTGCTCGAGCACGCGGGCCTCGATTGCCGGGAGGATCCCAATCAGGGTTTCGATCACGGCACCTTCGTGCCGCTCGGCCTGATGTATCCGAACGCGGACATGCCGATCGTGCTGCTGTCGCTGAAGTCGAGTTACGATGCGGCCGAGCACATCAAGGTCGGGCAGGCGATCGCATCGCTCCGCGACGAAGGCATCCTGATCGTCGGCAGCGGGCTCACCTATCACAACATGCGCGGCTTCAACCGGCCGGAGTCGAAGCCGGTCTCGTATGATTTCGAGGCCTATCTGAACGAGGCGATCAGCAACCCGGATGCGGCGCGCCGCAACGCGATGCTGGTCGACTGGGAGAATGCGCCGAGCGCGCGTCTCGCGCATCCCCGCGAGGACCATCTGCTGCCGCTGATGGTCGCGGCAGGTGCCGCCGGCAGCGACGTCGGCAAGCGCGTCTTCGTCGACGTGGTCGCGAGCGTCGCGATGGCGTCGTATGTGTTTGGATGAATCGTAGGGTGGATTAGCGCAGCGTAATCCGCCATCGAGCCGCAATGAAGGTGGTGGATTACGCTGGCTGACCGCGCTTCGCGCAGCCGCGGGCTAATCCACCTTACGGGGTTCCGACTAAAAATGTCGAAAACAACCCCATGCACAGTAGAACGGCCCAGCAAATAGAATGGCTTAGCAGCGTGCTTTTGCCGGGCAGGATACATGAGCGGTATTTCGACGGGTTTGACACGTCGGGCAAAACAGCGGCAAAATTCGATTCACAGTACTTGCAAGGAGTCCGCTTTGGGTTCGTTGCGCCATTGAAGGTGCGAGTCTCCGCCGCGATCAGGCGGCTGCTGTGGTGTCCGAGGCACAGTTCTCCAACAACTGGCTTCCAATCGGGAGGCCTGTCGATTTTGTCTAGACGGACAGTGCGAGTGCCGGCTTACTCTTGATTGTCCGAGTCTGGAAATACTTCGGTTTCAGGATTATCGACGCCTCTGATGACGCTGCATGTCACGGTCAACGACGCTCAGACTGGCGCCCCCCGCTGTGACGTGAAGGCGGTCATCGCCGTCGTTGGACTTGCGATCGAAGCCAGAATAGCCGGCGCGCCAGCGATGATTGCTGAAGGTGACCGGACCGCCCTTTACTTGCGTGACGCCATCAGACATGGCGCGCGCGGCATTATAAGTTTCGGGGTGTGCGGCGGGCTAGATCCGAAGCTCCGACCAGGTGACATTGTCATCGCCTCGTCGGTATTTGCCGCGAAAGATGAAGCTTATCCAGCTGACCTCCCCTGGGCCGAGGAGCTCCTTCGGATGATCCCGGGTGCCAGCTACTCTGCGATAGCAGGTGTCGCTTCCCCGATGACAAGTCTTGAAGAGAGACGGGGTTTCCATGGCATCACCGGGGCGGTTGCCGCCGATATGGAGTCGCAGATCGTCGCTCGAATTGCTTCCGAACTCAGAATTCCCTTTGCCGTCTGTCGTGTTGTTCTAAACCCCGCTCATCGAAAACTTCCGAGGGCAGCGCTCATAGATATCGGGCCCGCAGGTAAGCCTGAACTGCGCAAGATTGGACGTTCGCTTGTTCAAGACCCGGGGCAACTCCCTGGTCTTAGCCGGCTCGCCGTTGACTCCGTCATGGCGGTGATGGCTTTGCGCAGCGCCAAGCGACGGCTCGGAGCTCACTTTGGTTTCCCGCACCTGTGTTCACGAGACCGAGTCCCCATTCCTACGCGTGCGCTTGAAACGATAGCCACACGCGCCTGATCCTGCAGCAGCGCGCTCCCGATCTCAGACCCCAGGCTTGTCCAGGTCCGAGATGGTGTTTGAATCTGCACGCCGGCGCAGGAAGACGTTACTCACCGAAAGAGCCGGCGCGGCCAAAATATCCGCCAGCGCGTTCCAGGAAAACGTTGGCCGAGGCGCGCCCGCGTGGCACGAAGTCTGCTCGGCCGCTCGTCCGAAGCAGCCTCGTCGTCTCATAAATCGCCAGGCGAGCGGGTTCCAGTCGCGCCAAACCTGCTCGGCCCTTTGGGATAGCAAGCCCGAGACGATTTCCGGCGCAGGTCCGAAGACCTCAGGCAGTTTGCTCGACAAACTGTTGTCCGACAGAACGTCCCATCTCGAAAATCCGCCCATGATCGGAGATGAAATGGCGAACACCACGCGACCAATCCGCGCCTCCCGTGCCGGGAAAGAACACATTGGGCAAGGTTCGACGATTGAATACAAGGTGCAATCCGGCAAACGCTTTTGTCTTAGAGTCTTCTGCGCCTCCGAAAGAGCCACGAGTTCTGCGTGTCGGGTCACGTCGCATTCCGATGAAACGTGGTTGGTCGCTTCTGCGATGACCTGTCCTCGATACGTGATTACGGCGCCGAATGGCAGCTCTCCTTGCTTCACCCCTTGCCGGGCGAGTTCGAAGCATCTTTCTATCATTCGCAGATCTTGAACGTCAGCTTCTGATCTACTCATGGGCGGTCCCTCGGGAACGCGAAATCGGTGTTGAGAATGCGTTGGGTTCTGTCGCCGTCCCTCCAAATTGCGGCGGTGCCGGAGCGACGAAGATTCTTTCCGGCGCCGCGACGGAGGCCGCTCCTGCGGCCTGGCATATTGGCAATTAAACAACGGGCTACAAACAGTCCGACTTGATCTGGATCAAGGACTACCTTTCAAGTACCGCGCTGACCACGCGATGGTCGATTGTCTATGTCGGCTCCGGGTCCCTCAAAAATGGACATCCCGGATTTTATGGGTACACGCGCTAATCCGCCCTACGCAACGTCAAGCTCACCCGTACTTCAGCTTCATGAACAGGATGCCGCCGGCGAGCACCATGGTGATGGCGTTGGCGGCGACCAGCGGGGCGTCGCCAGAGAGCAGGCCGTAGATGAGCCAGAGCGCCAGGCCCAGCACCATGACCAGGAACATGCCGAGCGAGATGTCGCGCGCCGAGCGGGTCTTCCAGACCTTGATGAACTGCGGCGCGTAGGCGACGGTGGTGCAGGTGGCGGCAGCAAAGCCGATCAGCTTGATCGCGAAAGGTTCCATGCCGGCTCTATAGCATGGATTCGGTGGTGATCATGGCTAGGGCCTTTTCCGTTCCGATGAAATCGGAACGGGCTCTGGATTCTTGTTTTGACGCGTTTTCTTTGCGCGAACCGGTATCCACTTCGCTCAAAAACGCTACGTCCGGCGCGCCGCCACGAGATCGCGATAGAGCACGGCATAGTCGCCGGCGCGGTTGCGCCAGGAGACGTCGGTCGCAAGGCCGCTCAATTGCAGCCGGCGCCAGGTCGCCTTGTTGTGGAAGGCCGTGTTGGCCTTGCGCAGCGTGCCGGTGAGGGCCTCTACGGTGACGGGCGCGAACTTGAAGCCGGTCGCGGCGCGGTCCGATGTGTTGGCCTCACCGATATCGACGATGGTGTCTTCGAGGCCGCCGACGCGCGACACGATCGGGACGGCGCCATAGCGCAGCGCGTAGAGCTGGGTCAGGCCGCACGGCTCGAACCGCGACGGCACGATGAGCGCGTCCGATCCGGCCTGGATCAGGTGCGCCAGAATCTCGTCATAGCCGATCACGACGCCGATCCGTCCGGGGTTCGCGCGGGCGACGGCCTGATAGCGATCCTGGAGATTGCGATCGCCGCTGCCGAGCAGCGCGAGCTGCATGCCGTCGCCCAAAATGGTCGGGATGGCCTCGAGCAGGAGATCGAGCCCCTTCTGCCAGGACAGGCGGCTGATGACACCGAGCAACGGCGCCTCGTCCGAGGAATCGAGATTGAACTGCTGCTGAAGCACCGCCTTGTTCGCGGCGCGGAACGTGAGGTCGTCCGCGCCGAAGCGGTAGGCGATGTGCGGATCGGTTTGCGGATTCCATACGTCGGTGTCGATGCCGTTGAGGATGCCGCTCAGCACATCGGCGCGTTCGCGCAGCAGGCCGCCGAGCCCCATGCCGCCTTCGTCGCTCTGGATCTCCTGCGCATAGGTCGGTGATACCGTGGTGATGCGATCGGCGAGTTGAAGCCCCGCCTTGAGGAAGCTGATGCCGCCGAAATATTCGAGGCCGTGAACGTTGAAGGAGTCCCAGGGCAGGCCGATCGAACCGATCAGCTCGGGAGCGAACTTGCCCTGATAGGCCATGTTGTGGATGGTCATCACGGTGCCGGGCCGCGGACGGTTGTCATAGTGCAGATAAGCGGGCGCGAGGCCCGCCTGCCAGTCATGGGCGTGCACCACATCGGGCACGAACGCGGGGACGAGGCCGTGGCCGATGTCGGCGGCGATGCGTGACAGCGCGGCGAAGCGCAGGCCATTGTCGGGCCAGTCGACACCGTCGGCAGTGACGTAGGGATTGCCCGGCCGCGCATAGAGATGCGGCACGTCGAGCACGAACAGATCGAGCCCGTCATGCGAGCCCGCGAGCAGGCGTCCGGGGCCGCCGAAATAATCCGGCCAGCGCCGGATTTCGCCGGCTCCCCCCAGCATTCGCATCACGTCGGGATAGCCCGGCATCAGCGTGCGCATCTCGACGCCGTGCGCCTTCAGCGCAAGCGGCAGCGCGCCGGCGACATCCGCGAGGCCGCCGGTCTTGACGATCGGGTAGACTTCAGAGGCGACCGCGAGGACGCGAACAGGCGTCATGTATTGAGCCTGTCGAGCATTGTCTGGGTGATGAGCGAAATGCCCTGCTCGGTGGTGCGGAAGCGCTTGGCGTCGAGTTCGGGATCCTCGCCGACGACGAGCCCCTCGGGGATTTCGACGCCGCGGTCGATCACGACGTTCTTCAAACGAGCGCCGCGGCCGACGTTCACGTAGGGCATGATCACGGCGTTCTCGACAGTGGCGTAGGAGTTGACGCGCACGCCGGTGAACAGCAGCGAGCGGCGCAGCGAGGCGCCGGAGATGATGCAGCCGCCCGAGACCAGCGAGCTCACGGCCTGGCCGCGCCGGCTCTCCTCGTCATGGACGAACTTGGCGGGCGGCGTGATCTCCGCATAGGACCAGATCGGCCAGGCGCGGTCGAACAGGTCGAGCTCCGGCACGACGTCGGTGAGGTCGATGTTCGCGGCCCAATAGGCATCGACCGTGCCGGCATCGCGCCAGTAGGAGCGGGGGTCGCTGCCGGAGCGAACGCAGGAGGTCGAGAACTGGTGCGCGATCGCACGGCCGTTCTTGACGATATAGGGGATGATGTCCTTGCCGAAATCGTGACTGGAGTTCGTATCCTCGGCGTCGCGCTTGAGCTGGTCGAACAGGAATTTCGTATCGAACACGTAGATGCCCATGCTGGCGAGCGAGACGTCCGGCTTGCCCGGCATCGGCGGCGGATCCTTGGGCTTCTCCAGGAACTGCTGGATCCAGCCGTTCTCGTCGATATGCATGATGCCGAAGCCGGAAGATTCCTGGCGCGGCATTTCGAGGCAGCCGACCGTGACGTCGGCGCCGCTGTCGACATGCTGGCGCAGCATCACCTCGTAGTCCATCTTGTAGATGTGGTCGCCGGCGAGCACGACGATGAAGCGTGCGTTGTGCGACTCGATGATGTCGATGTTCTGATAGATCGCATCCGCCGTGCCGACATACCACATGTTCTCCGAGACGCGCTGACTGGCCGGGAGGATGTCAAAGCTCTCGTTGCGTTCGGGGCGGAAGAAGTTCCAGCCCATCTGAAGGTGCCGGATCAGGCTGTGCGCCTTGTACTGGGTCGCGACCGCGATCCGGCGGATGCCGGAGTTCACCGCATTGGACAGCGCGAAATCGATGATGCGGGACTTGCCGCCGAAATAGACCGCGGGCTTGGCGCGCCGGTCGGTCAGTTCCAGGAGCCGGCTGCCGCGTCCGCCGGCCAGGACGAACGCCAGCGCCTGACGGGCAAGCGGCTCGGGTCTCGCGGCACTCATGTCATCCTCCCACAACTCTGGCGCTTTGCGAGAAGCCTCCCGGCCGCGCACATTGGAACCGATAGTAACGGTACGAATAGTAAATCGGGAAGGTGCTTGTTGGTTGCGAACGCACGGGAAGCTTAATGCTTTGCTCTGGCCTCCGGCTCCGTTGCACCGGTGTCATTTTTGCGCGGGCGCCGGCGTTGGCCGGACCACAATCGAGGCTTGCGCGGGTATTCTTGTGCGGTGCACGCAATGCAGGCTGTGACTTTCGGAGGCTTTGACTTGGGGCAAGGATGCCCGATCATGGCCTTGCGATCCTTTTCCAAGCGAAACGTCAGACAGGGAGCAAGACGATGAGTATCTGGAAAACGGTAATTGCCTGTTCGCTGGCGGGCGCGGTGATGGCCGGCCAAATCGAGCAGGCGGCAGCGGCTCCGCTGCCGACCAACGTCGCGACCATGAAGGCCGCCGTTGGTGACGATGTCACCCCGGTGTATTGGCGCGGCCGTGGTGGCTGGGGCTGGGGATTGGGCGCAGGAGGCCTCCTCGCCGGAGCAATCATCGGCGGCGCCATCGCGAGCAGCGCGCCCTATGGTTACTATGGCGGTGGTCCGTATTACGGCGGTTATGGTTATGGACCGGGCTACGGCTATGGCTACGCGCCGTCCTATGGCTATGCGCCGGCCTATTACGGCGGCTACGGGCCGAGCTATGGGTATGGCGGCTACTACGCGCGTCCCCGCTACTACGGCTATCGGGCCTATCGTCCATACTACGGCCCTCGTTACGGCTACTACCGGCCGTATGGGGCCTATGGATATTGGTAAGGACCCTGCGCGGCTAGAGCGAGAGCCACACGATCAGGCTCATGCAGGCGAGATGTGCGAGCACGATCGCGGCGAGATGCAGCGGGCCGGCCTTGAGGCTGGACTTGCGCATCCCGCCGCGCCCCGCGCTAGTTTGACCCCGCGGCCGCGGCCGTAAAGCTGCGGTCCACGGCTTTACTCACGTCGAGCGTCTTCGGCAGGATGCCGTAGCGCGTCGAGCGGTCGGAGGCTTCCTGCACCTCCTTCACCACGTTCTGGTCGATTACGATCGGGCTGGTGCGCTGCGCGGTATAGGCCGACAGCAACACGTCCTCCGGCAGCTTGGTCAGCTCGGCCGTGCTCTTTGCGTATTCGGCAACATGATCGAGCGACCACAGCCGCGCCTTGTTCAGCCGCTGCACGAGGTCCTGCACCGCCGCGCGCTTGGTGGCGATGGCGTTGTCGGAGGCCACGATGAAGGTGATTGTCGGCGTCAGGCCTTCGCCGTCGGCGATCACGCGGGCCTTGTCCTTCAGCGTCGCGAACGAGACATAGGGCTCCCACACGGCCCAGGCATCGATCGAGCCGGCGACGAGTGCGATCTTGGCGTCGACCGGGCCGAGCGGCGCGAAGGTCGCGTCCTCCAGCTTGATCTGCGCTTTCTCCAGCGTCGCGTCGATCAGGAACTGGCCCCAACCGCCGCGCGTGCCGGCGAGGCGTTTTCCCTTGAGGTCGGCGGCCGACTTGATCGGCGAATCCTGGCGCACGAGGATCGCTTGCGTCTTCGCATCCGACCTGGTGCCGCCGATCGCCTTGATCGGCGCGCCGGCCGCATAGACCGAGAGGAAGGAGAGATCGCCGGTGTAGCCGACGTCGAGCGCGCCGGCGTTCAGCGCTTCCAGGATCGGAGCGGCGGCAGGGAATTCCGACCATTCGATTCTGTAGGGCAGATCCTTCGCATAGCCGGAGATTTCGAGCAGCGAACGGTTGCCGCCCTTCTGGTCGCCGACGCGCAGCACGACGGTGTCGGCCGCGAACGAGGCGGCAGCCGTCGACAAGGTGATGGCTGCGGCGAGCAGCGATGCTGCGAGCCGGCGTGTGATGGAATGGTCGTCGGAGTTGATGCTCATGTGGCCTGTCTTGTTGCTTTGCTCACGACGCGTGAGCGAGCGATGCAGCGAGACGATCAAGTCTATGACGGCGCGATCCGCAGTCAATGAAATGGCTATCCGTATTGCAGATGTGCGAGGCAATGACGTTTCAGCGTAGCGCCGCTTTCGAGAACGCACCGCGTGCGCGGTGGGTGATGCGCAAGAATGATGCAGGCTGCAGAGTCGCGGCGCATCCTTGCAAGATGATGCGGCAACGAAAATCGTTTCATCGCTGTCCCATGCGCTGATGGAGAGAATGACCTCGCTTCGCGCCACATTCGAAATTCCATTTCATTGACGATGCGGCGACTGCGCCGCATGATTTGCGCATCGCATCAAAGCGGCGCCCGAAGCGCCGGCGAAATTATTCTCTCAACGCGGCTCCACATGGAACATGCGCAACGCGAGACGTTGCGTGAATGGCGGAGCTGTGCCAGCGCAGGAGTGGGGATTGATGGGCAACGACAACAAGCGCAGCGGATCGGGCCTCGACCGGCGCTATTTGCTGCAGGCGGGGCTTGCGGCGGCATTTGCAGCGCCGCTTGGTGCCTTCGGTGCAGCACAGGCCTTCGCGCCGCAGGCGATCGCGCCCGGTGTCGATCTCTCGGAGTTTCCGCTGTGCCGGACGGCTGCGGATGGCCCCGTCCTCACCGGCGCGCCGCGCAAACTGAAGCTGTCGTGGAATGCCGGCGCGGTCTGTCTCGCCCCGGTGCCCGTCGCCATCGAGCACGGCTTCTTCCAGAAGCACAATCTCGACATCGAGCTCATCAACTATTCCGGTTCGACCGACCAGCTACTCGAGGCGATCGCGACGGGAAAGAGCGATGCCGGGCTCGGCATGGCGCTGCGTTGGCTGAAGCCGCTGGAGCAGGGCTTTGACGTCAAGATCGCCGCCGGCACCCATGGCGGCTGCATGCGCGTCCTGACCCGCGCCGACTCCAGCGTGAGCAAGCTCGCCGATCTCAAGGGCAAGATCGTCGCGGTCGGCGATCTCGGTGGCCCCGACAAGAACTTCTTCTCCGTTCAGCTCGCCAAGCTCGGTATCGATCCCAACAAGGATGTCGACTGGCGTGCCTACCCCGGCAACCTTCTCAACGTCGCCGTGGAGAAGGGCGAGGTGCAGGCCTTCCTGTCCTCTGATCCGCTGGGCTATCTCTGGCTCAAGGACAGCCAGTACAAGGAAGTCGCTTCCAACCTCGACGGCGAATATCGCGACAAGAGCTGCTGCATCCTCGGCCTGCGCGGCTCGCTTGTGCGCGAAGAACCTCAAGTCGCGCGCGCCCTCACGCAGGCGCTGCTCGATGCCGCGATGTTCACCGCGCAGAATCCGGCCGTGACGGCGAAGTCGTTCCAGCCTTACGCACCGAAGACGGCATCGCTCGCCGATATCGAGGGCATGGTGCGCTACCACACCCATCATCATCATCCCGTCGGTGAAGTGCTCAAGCGCGAGCTCAAGGCTTATGCGGACGATCTGAAGAGCGTCCAGGTCTTCAAGCAAAGCACCGATACGGCCAAATTCGCGGAGCGCATCTATGTCGACGTATTCGCTGTCTGACGGCCTCGCCTCCGGCGCGCCGCGCCTCTCGCGCGCGCCGGCCCTTGCAAGCTGGGTCCGGGAATCCGGCGTCGGCATTCTTGCCAGCGTCGCGTGGATCGCGTTCGGCCTGTCCTGCCTGGGGTGGGAGGATGTCGGCGACTGGTCGCGGACGCACTCGCTCGGCATCGCCGCCTTCATCGTTGCCGCAATCGCCTTGTTCGGCACCGTCGGCGCCGACTATCTGGGCACCGCGGGTAAGGCCTTGCGGCAGCGCGCGCCCTGGCTCGTGGCGCTCGGCGCATTCCTGACGGTATGGGAGGTTGCCACCGCAAAGTTTGCGTGGCTGCCGCTGCCGTTCTTCCCGCCGCCGCAGTCGATCATCGAGGTCTATACCGACGATTTGCCAAAGCTGCTCGACAGTGTGTTCGCCTCGATCAAGCTGCAGCTTGGCGGCTATCTGATCGGCGCCACAATCGGTTTCCTGACCGGTGTCTCGATCGGCTGGTCGCGCGCGGTCGGCTATTGGGTGCATCCGGTGCTGCGCTTCATCGGCCCGCTGCCGGCAACCGCCTGGCTGCCGATCGCCTTCTTCACGTTTCCGTCGAGCTGGAGCGCCTCGACCTTCCTGATCGCGCTCGCGACCGGCTTCCCGGTCACCGTCTTGACCTGGTCCGGCGTCGCGAGCGTCAGCAACGCTTATTACGACGTCGCACGAACGCTCGGCGCAAAGCCGTCCTTCCTGGTGCTGAAGGTCGCGATTCCCGCGGCACTCCCGCACGTTTTCGTCGGCCTGTTCATGGGCCTCGGCTCGTCCTTCGCCGTGCTCGTCGTGGCCGAGATGATCGGCGTGAAGGCCGGGCTCGGCTGGTATCTGCAATGGGCGCAGGGCTGGGCCGCTTACGCCAACATGTATGCGGCGCTGATCGTGATGTCGCTGCTCTGCTCCGGCGCCATCACGCTGCTGTTCGCCATCCGCGATCGCCTGCTGGTCTGGCAGAAGGGGACCGTGAAATGGTAGCCGCAACCGCACTGGCCGAGGTCACGACCCCGCCGGCCGCCGGCGCCGCGCTCGACATCGAGCAGGTCAGCCACGCCTTCGACATCGACGGAACTGAGCTGCCTGTTCTCAGCGACGTCAGCATCTCCGTGGAGCCGGGCGAGTTCGTGGCGCTGCTCGGCCCCTCCGGCTGCGGCAAGTCCACGCTCCTGAGACTCGTCGCCGGCCTCGACAAGCCCAGGGCCGGAACGCTGCGTGAGGACGAGGTGCGCATCACCCGGCCGCATCCGTCGCGCGTCGTCGTGTTCCAGGATCCGACCCTTTTTCCCTGGCGGTCGGTCTGGGACAACGTCGCCCTGGGCCTCGAGGCCCAGGGCATTTTGAAGAGTCAGCGTCACCGCGTCGATGCTGCGCTCGATCTCGTCGGCCTTGCATCCTTCCGCAACGCCTATCCCCATCAGCTCTCTGGCGGCATGGCGCAGCGCGTCGCGCTCGCCCGCGCGCTCGTGAATGATCCAAAGATCCTGATCCTCGACGAGCCGCTCGGCAAGCTCGACTCGCTGACCCGCATCACCATGCAGGCCGAGCTCGTCTCGCTCTGGCAGCGCAAGGGCTTTACCACGCTGCTGGTGACGCATGACGCCGAGGAGGCGCTGGTGCTCGCCAACCGCGTCATCGTGTTCAGCGACCGCCCGGCGCGGGTGAAGGCCGACATCCGTGTCGACCGGCCCTATCCGCGCCATCGCGGCGATCCATATCTGGCGGATCTGCGCCGCCAGATTCTTGGTCTCCTCGGGTTAGACGCCACATGGTAACGTCCGTGGCCAAGGGCCGGGCGGCCCATAGCGAGCTCGACTACATCGCGCGCGCCGAGGCGCTGGCCGAAGGCTTCGCTGTGCGTGCAGCCGAGCATGATCGCACCGGCAGCTTTCCGTTCGCGAATTTTCGCGAGCTCTCCGAGGCTGGCCTGCTGTCGCTGACGGTACCGGCCGTTCATGGCGGGGCCGGCGCGGGCGCACGATATGCTGCGCGGGTCATCGGCATCATCGGCAAGGCCGATTCCTCGACCGCTTTGGTGCTGTCGATGCACTACATCAACCATCTGGTGATGGGGCGCAGCCCGACCTGGCCGGCGAAGCTCTCGCGCAGGCTTGCGCGCGAGAGCGTCGAGGGCCTCGCGCTCGTCAACGCGCTCCGCGTCGAGCCCGAGCTCGGCTCGCCCGCGCGCGGCGGCCTGCCGGCGACGATCGCGCGCCGCACCGAGACCGGCTGGCGCCTGACCGGTCACAAGATCTATTCGACGGGATCGCCGATCCTGAAATGGTATCTGGTCTGGGCGCGAACAGACGAAGCCGAACCGCGCGTCGGGCAGTTCCTGGTACCGGCGGGACTGCCGGGCACCCGCATCGTCGAGACCTGGGATCATCACGGCCTGCGCGCCAGCGGCAGCCACGACGTCATCTTCGACGACGTCGTGATCCCGCTCGATGCCGAGGTCGATGTCCGCAAGCCCCAGGAGTGGCGTGCGCCCGACATTGCGCAGGCGACCGTCCACACGGTGTTCGTCGCGGCGATCTATGACGGCATTGCCCGCGCCGCGCGCGATTGGTTCGTCCAGTTCCTGAAGCAGCGCGTTCCCGCCAGCCTCGGCGCGCCACTTGCGACCTTGCCGCGGGCGCAGGAGATCCTCGGTGCCATCGAGGCCAGGCTCGCAGTCAATGCGCGGCTGATCGAGACGTTCGCGCGCGACTTCGACGACGGCGTCGCTCTCTCCGCCGGCGAATCCAACGTGATCAAGCTGACGGTGACCAACAACGCCGTCGCCGTGGTCGAGGATGCCTTGTCTCTGACCGGCAATCACGGCCTGTCCCGCACCAATCCGTTGGAGCGGCACTATCGCGATGTCCTGTGCGGCCGCGTGCACACGCCGCAGGACGATGCCACCCGCACCGGCCTCGGCCGCACCGCATTGGGCCTCTAGCTTTCAGGACAACAAAACAGGGAGACGATCATGTCGATCGAGTTCATCGGCTTCATCAGCAACAACAATTCGTCCGAGACCGTCGTCCGCGAGGGGCCGGTCCTCAATCCCACCCACATCGAGACGGTGGCGAAGGCGCACGAGAATGCCGGCTTCGACCGCGCGCTGCTGGCGTTTCATTCGACGACGCCGGATGCGCTCCAGATTGCCCAGCACGTGCTGGGCGTCACCGACCGCCTCAATGTGTTGATCGCGCAGCGGCCTGGCTTTACCGCGCCGACGCTGCTGGCGCGCCAGTTCGCCGTGCTCGATCAGTTTTCGCGCGGCAGGGTCGCGCTGCATGTCATCACCGGCGGCAATGCGACCGAGCTTCGGCAGGATGGCAACACACTCGACGACAAGGACGAGCGTTATGCCCGCACCTCCGAGTTCCTCGACGTCCTCAAGCTGGAATGGACCAGCGACAAGCCGTTCACCTACAAGGGCAGGCACTACCAGGTCGAGAACGCGTTCTCGCAGGTGAAGCCGCATCGTCCCGAGGGCATCCGGATCTATTTCGGCGGCGCTTCGGATGCGGCGATCGAGGTCGCCGGCAAGCATGCCGACACCTTTGCGCTGTGGGGCGAATCCTATGCGCAGGTGCGCGACGTCACCTCCCGCGTCCACAACGCGGCGGTTCGTCAGGGACGGCCGACGCCGCGCTTCAGCCTCTCGGTGCGGCCGATCATTGCCCCGACCGAGAAGCAGGCCTGGGAGAAGGCGGAAGAGATTCTGGCGCGTGCCACCGCGCTCCAGGACAAGACCGGCTACCGCAAGCCCGCCGACGGCCACGCCACGGCCGGCGCGCGGCGCTTGCTCGCGCTCGCCGACCAGGGCAGCCGCATCGACAAGCGGCTCTGGACCGAGATCGCCAAGCTCACCGGCGCCAACAGCAACACCACCGCGCTGGTCGGCACGCCCGAGCAAGTCGCCGAAGTGTTCGGCGACTATTACGATCTCGGTATCAGCCACTTCCTGATCCGCGGCTTCGATCCGCTGATCGACGCCATCGAATATGGCCGCGAGCTGATCCCGCTGACGCGCGAGCTGGTCGCCAAGCGCCAGGCCGTTCGCGGCGAGGCGGCGGAATGATCCGTCTCATGCTGGCCGGTGCGCTGCTGTTCGGCTCGTTGGAGCTCGCTGCGGCGCAGACCACCTTGCGCGTTGGCGACCAGAAGGGCAATTCGCAGGCCGTGATGGAAGCGGCAGGCGTGCTTAGGGATGTCCCGTACAAGATCGAATGGAAGGAGTTTCCGGCGGCGGCACCGCTGCTGGAAGCGCTCAGCGCCGGCGCGATCGAGACCGGGCTCGTGGGCGATGCGCCCTTCACCTTCGCCGCTGCTTCCGGCGCGCCGGTGAAGGCGATCGCCGCGATCCGGCAGACCCGTGAGGGACTCGCGATCCTCGTGCCCGAGAATTCGCCGATCAAGAGCTTCGCCGATCTGCGCGGCAAGAAGATCGCGACGGGGCGCGGCTCGATCGGTCATCAATTGATCCTCGCTGCGCTCGAGAAGAACGGCTGGAGTGCGAGCGACATGCAGATCGCGTTCCTGGCGCCCTCCGATGCCAAGATCGCCTACACGCAAGGCTCGGTCGATGCATGGTCGACCTGGGAGCCGTATGTGAGCCAGGAGGAGGTGCTGTTCAAATCGCGCCGCGTCATCACGTCGGAGGGCCTGACGCCGGGGCTGAGCTTCCAGGTCGCGCGGCCCGATGCCATCCGCGACAAGCGCGCGGAGCTGACGGACTTCATCCGGCGCCTTACGGCGGCGCGGGCCTGGTCGCTGAACAACGTCGACAGCTATGCCGCGACCTGGGGTAAGTTGATGAACATCCCGACCGCCGTGCCGCAGAACTGGCTGTCGCGCGCAAAGATCCGCATTGCGCCGATCGACGACGGCGTGGTCACGGACGAGCAGAGCACGATCGACCTCTATTTCCGCTGGGGCCTGATCAAGCAGAAGCTCGATGCGGCCGAGATCGTGGATCGGTCTTTTGCCGATGCGATCGCCAAGGCGGGGCTTTAGTGCACGCTTTCCCTCTCCCCTTGTGGGAGAGGGTGGCTCGCCGCGTAGCGGCGAGACGGGTGTGGGGTCTCTTTCCGCGAGTCCACCTCTCGATTTGAGTCTGCGGAAGCAACCCCTCATCCGGCGCTTCGCGCCACCTTCTCCCACAAGGGGAGAAGGAAGAACGCTCTCACGGGCGCTTCAAGGACTCGTGAGGAAAGGAGGACGTTTCCAGCGTAATCGCCTTCCTCGAAACATTCCTTCTGCATTTCGAACTCCCGACAACATCCCCATTGCTATTTGCACCGCCTCCCTTGCGGCACGCCGCACTCCGTCAAAAATCACACAGACGACCACATCGGGAGACCGGCCATGGGCCTGCAAGAAACAAAAATCGAATCGCTTCCCTTCGTCACAGCTGAACTCAACTATCTCGCGCCGGTTTCCGGCAAGCCGCGCACCTATGCTTTCGATCCGCCGCCGGGCGAGCCCAAGAGCACGTCGTTGCCGGAGCCGCATCAGGTCCCGATCTTCGATGCGCGCCTGATCGTGGACAATTTCTCGCTGGACCGCGAGGGCTTTGCGCTGGTGCGTCACCCGACGCAGGTCAAGGACTTTTACAACGACGAGGAAATCCGCACCGTCTATTATCCCGCCGTCGAGGCGTTCCTGCGCGCGACGCTGAAGGCCGACCGGGTCGTCATCTTCGATCATACCGTGCGCAGGCGTGTCGAGGGGGCCGCGGATATTCGCGACGGTGGCCCGCGTCAGCCCGCGACGCGCGTCCATGTCGACCAGACCGCCGTCTCCGGCGCCAACCGCGTGCGCGAGCATCTGCCCGACGAAGCCGACGCGCTGTTGAAAGGTCGTGTGCAGGTGATCAACCTCTGGCGGCCGATCCGCGGACCGTTGCGCGATTCACCGCTGGCGATGGCCGACGGCACGACGATTGCGCCCGACGATCTCGTCGCCTCCGATCTGATCTATCCCAATCGCCGCGGCGAGACCTATTCGGTGAAATACAATCCTAACCACCGTTGGTTCTATTTTCCGGAGATGACGCCGGACGAGGCGCTGCTGCTCAAATGCTATGATTCCGCTACCGATGGCCGGACGCGATTCGGGCCGCATACGGCCTTCGTCGATCCGACCACGCCGGCCGATGCGGCGCCGCGCGAAAGCATCGAGGTCCGCACGCTGGTATTCCATAAACAGTAACAATGTGTGATGGCACTCCCGGGTGCGCCCGGCAGTGTTCCTGGAACTTACCGAAACAAATCGACGTTTGCAGCGCCGGGCAGGGTAACCGGGAGCGGTGCCGTGCGAACGCAGACGACGGTATTTTGCTGTCTAGCCACTTTTTCGCTTTCTGCATTTTCTGCTGCGCAAGCCGAAAGCGGGCTTGCCTCATACTACGGCTACGGAAAGGCCGGTAAGGGCAGCGAGCTGACCTGCGCTCATCGCACGCGTCCGTTCGGCACCGTGCTGAGGGTGTCCTATGGCGGCCGGTCGATCCAGTGCCGCGTCAATGACCGCGGCCCCTTCATCCGCGGCCGGATCGTCGATCTCTCGGTGCCGGCTGCCAAGGCGCTCGGCATGATGAGCGCCGGCGTGGTGCGGGTCGCGGTGGAATAGGCCTGCCAGCGCGCTATAGTGCCGCCCAACGCAAGGGTATGGGGGGTGCTATGGCCAGGATTCGGGTGGGACTTGTCGGCTGCGGCTTCGTGTCGGAGCTGCACATGTATGCGCTCCGCCGCGTCTACGGTGTGGATGTCGAGGTCGCGGCGGTCGCGGCGCGCGGCGATCATGTCGTCGAATTCGCCGGCCGCCACGGGATTGCGCGGGTCTATCGCAGCTTCGCCGAACTGATCGCGGACCGCGAGCTCGATGTCATCGACATCTGCACCCCGCCCAATCTCCATGCCGACATGATCGTCGCCAGCATGCAGGCCGGCAAGCACGTCATCTGCGAGAAGCCGTTCGCCGGCTATTTCGGCCGTGCGGGCGACGCGCAGCCGATCGGCAAGCATGTGCCCAAGGCGCTGATGTATGAGCGGGTGCTGGAGGAGATGGACGCGACCCGCGCCGCGATCGAGCGCACCGGAAAGCTTTTCATGTATGCGGAGGATTGGGTCTACGCCCCCGCGGTGACCAAGACCGCGGAGATCATCAGGGCGACGAAAGACAAGATCCTGTTCATGAAGGGCGAGGAGAGCCATTCCGGCTCGCACGCCGCGCATGCCGCGCAATGGGCGATGACCGGCGGCGGTTCGCTGATCCGCATGGGCTGCCATCCGCTCTCGGCCGTGCTTTATCTCAAGCAGGTCGAGGCCAAAGCACGCGGCGAAACCATCCGCGTCGCCAGCGTCACCGGCGATGTCGGCAACGTTACGGCCGTCCTGAAGCCCGAGGAGCGCACTTACATCAAGGCCAATCCGGTCGATGTCGAAGATTGGGGCACGTTGACGGCGACCTTCTCCGATGGCACCAAGGCGACCGTGTTTTCCGGCGACATGATCATGGGCGGCGTGCGCAATCTGATCGAAACCTACACCTCCGGCGGTTCGCTGTTCGCCAACATCACCCCGAACACGCACCTGATGAGCTACCAGACCAGCGAGGAGAAGCTCGCCAGCGTCTACATCACCGAAAAGGTCGACCGCAAAACCGGCTGGCAATATGTCTGCCTCGAGGAGGAGTGGACGCGCGGCTATCTCCAGGAGATCCAGGATTTCATGGAATGCGCCGCGAGCGGGAGGCAGCCGCTGTCGGACCTGGCGCTGGCGTATGAGACGATCAAGGTGAACTACGCGGGCTACTGGGCCGCGGAGGAGGGACGGCGGGTGGTGTTGTAGGGCGCGGCTCCGTTACCCTCCCCTGGAGGGGGAGGGTCGATCGCGCGAAGCGCGAGCGGGGTGGGGTGATCTCTCAAATCGGGCAGTGTCCGTGAGGAGAGATCACCCCACCCCGCAACGCATTCCGCTCCGCTGCATGCGTAGCGACCCTCCCCCTCCAGGGGAGGGTGGCACCGTCCGCATCACCTCACGCCCCGTAGGTCGAGCCCTTCGGCAGCGGAAACACCGGGTCCTGCGTGCGGATGTTCGTCGGCCACACCACCGAGATGTGCTCGCCGGCATTCTGCATCACCACCGGCGTCGAGCGCTCGTTCTGGCCTGACATCGGCGTGCCCGGCGGGAAGAACTTGACGCCGTAGCCCTGGATGGTGCCGCCGGCGGGAATGTCGACGTCGAGCGCGGCCTTGCGGATGGCCTCGGGATCGAAGCTGCCGTATTTCTCCTTGGCGACCGGCAGCACGTTGTTGAGCAGCAACCAGGTCTGGTTGAAGCCCATCGAGCAGTGTGGCGGCACTTCGGTCGCGCCGGTCTTGGCCTTGTAGCGCGTGACCATGGCGTTGGTCAGATCGCCGATACCCGGCGCGAGCTTTGCGGGGTCGAGCAATTGCGCCGGCACCGGATCGATGTTGCAGAAATTGTCGATGTCGGCGCCGAAGGTCGCGCGCAGCTTGTCGAGCTGGCTGTAGCCGGCGCCGGCGCCGAACAGCATCTTGAAGCGCAATCCGCTCTCGCGCGCCTGGCGCAGGAACAGGGTGATGTCGGGGTTGTAACCGGCATGCGAGATCACGTCGGCCTTGGCGCGCTTGATTTTCGTGACGAGCACCGAGAGGTCGGGCGCCGAGGCGGAGTAGCCTTCGCGCAGCACCACCTGGATGCCGGCCTGCTTCGCATAGGCCTCGTCGGCCGCCGCGACGCCGACGCCATACGGGCCGTCCTCGTGGATCAGCGCGACCTTGACGTCCTTCGGATCCATGCCGAGCTTGCCTTGCGCATGCTCGGCGAGGAAGCTCGCGAACGCCTGGCCATACTGGTCGGAATGGATCTGCGCACGAAACACGTATTGCAGGTTCTTGTCCTTGAACACGGCGGTCGAGACCGCGGTCGTGATCCAGAGGATCTTCTTCTGCTGCTCAACCTTGGCCGCGAGTGGCACCGCATGCGAGCTCGCATAGACGCCGTTGAGGATGTCGATCTTCTCCTGACTGATCAGGCGTTCGGCCTCGTTGATCGCAACGTCGGGTTTGCTCTGGGAATCCGCGGCGACCGGAACAATCTTGCTCTTGCCGCCGACACCGCCTTTCTCGTTGACGAGATCGATCGCGATCTGCGCGCCGATTGACGAGGCGACCGAGCCGCCGGCGGCGAAGGGGCCGGTGAGGTCGTAGATCAGGCCGATGCGCAAATTCTCGGCCTGCGCCTGGGCCCGGGTCCAATCAAGGCTGAGTGCGGCGGCGGCAGCCGCCGAGCTCTTCAGCAACTGCCTGCGTGAAGTCGGCATCCTATCCTCCCTCAAAACCCGTCTGTTGATTGGTCTTGTTATTTTTTTACGAATTATGGGGAGTGGGACGATGGAAAGTCAACATAGCGAAAGGTCGATACGAGGCGACGGTTGAGCCGAACGCATCTGCGAAAGGCAAAGAAAAGCCCACCGCTCGCGAATGAGCGGTGGGCTTGATGCCGGGATGAGCCGGTTACTGCGACAGCTTCACGAAGCTCGGAAACTTCAGCTTGCCTTCCGCGATCTTCTCGGGCCAGACCACGACCTGCTTGCTGTCCTGCCACTGGAAGACGAGACCGGATACTGTGGTGGGACCGGACTTGATGCCGTGGGTGAACTCGTCGTCCTTGCCGTAGAACTGGATGCGGCCGATCGTGCCCTCGTAGTCGGTCTTCTCCAGTTCAGCGACCATCTTGTCGGGATCGGTCGAGCCTGCGCGCTTGATCGCGTCGGTGATGAAGTAGACCTCGTCATAGGCGGTGTAGCCGGTATAGGCCGGCGGCGCGCCGAACTTGGCCTTGAACGCGGCCGCGAAAGGCTTCGTCTTGGAGGTCACGGCGACGTCGGGCGTCGCCACCGCGAGCGACGGCACGCCGTCGGCGGCGCCATTGGTGTCCTTCCAGAAGGTCGGGCTCAGCGCCTGCGCGCTGATGCCGAACATCGGGATCGGCACCTGCTGGTTCTTCCACTGCACCGTCGGCTGCACGCCGACGTGCGAGATGCCGGTCACGATCACGTCGGGCTTCTTGCCCTCGATGTTGTTGAAGATCGGCGTGAAGTCGGTGGTATCGGGCGAGAAGCGCACATGCTCCACGACCTTCAGGCCCGCCTTGGGCAGGCAGGCCTCGTAGCCGACGTCGAGCGGCTTGGTCCAGGCCGCGTCCTCGCTCATGATCGCGACGGTCTTGAACTTGAGCTTGTCGACCAGGAGATCCTTGGCGGCATCACAGACGAGCTGGGCCTGGGCCGCCGAAGTCAGGTAGCCGTGGAAGGTGTACTTGTTCTTCTCATAGTCGTTGTGGATCGCCTTGGTGATCTCGTTGGAGGCGGCGCCCGGCGTGATCAGCGGCATCTTCAGCCGCGCCGCCCAGGGTTCGAGCGCCAGCACGACCTCGCTGATATAGCTCGCGATCACCGCGGACACCTTGTCCTCGCTCACCGCACGCTGGAACGCGCGCACCGAGTCGGCCGACGAGCTCTTGTTGTCATAGGTGACGATCTCGACCTTGCGGCCGAGAATGCCGCCCTTGGCATTGATCTCGTCGGCGGCGATCTGCGCGCCGCCGGGGGTGGCGGCACCGGCGATCGACTGCACTTCGGCGATGACGCCGATCTTGATCGGATCGTTCGACTGCGCGTAGGCGGGGGCGGCAAGGCACAGCGCCAGCGCGGAGGTGAGGAGGCTGCTGCCGAGGATTGAAGGTCGCATGGTCGTTTCCCTTTCTATGTTTTTATTGATGTTGGCGGACTTAAAGAAAATCGGCGCCGGCTTCGCTCGCGAAGCGGCCGGGATCGCCCTCCCAGACGATGCGGGCGTGCTCCAGCACATAGACGCGGTCGGCATGCGGCAGCGCGAAGGTCACGTTCTGCTCGCCGAGCAGCACCGTGATCGCGGTGGTCTGCCGCAGCTTCGTGAGCGCCTTGGACAATTGCTCGAGGATGACGGGAGCGAGGCCCAGCGTCGGCTCGTCCAGGATCAGGATCTGCGGCTGCATCATCAACGCGCGGCCGATCGCGAGCATCTGCTGCTCGCCGCCGGAGAGCGTTTGCGCCATCTGGCCCTGGCGCTCCTTCAGGATCGGGAACAGCTCGAACAGCCAGGCGAGCTGCGCCGCGCGCTTGTCGTCGGAGAGATGCTGGCCGCCGAGATCGAGGTTTTCGCGCACGCTCATCTCGCCGAACAGCTCGCGCGATTCCGGGCATTGCACGAGGCCGCTGCGCGCGATCTTCGCAGGGCTCGTGCCGCGCAGTTTGTCGCCGCCGCGCACGATCTCGCCGCTGTACGGGAGGAAGCCGGAGATGGTGTTGAACAGCGTGGTCTTGCCGGCGCCGTTGAGGCCGACGATTGAGACGAACTCGCCCTCGTGGACGTGGATCGAGACGTTCTCCAGTGCCTGCGCCTTGCCATAGAACACGCTGACATTCTCGACCTGGAGCAGCGGCACCTTGTCCTTGAAGCTGGTCTCGGGCCGCGCATGGGTCTCGATGGCGCCGCCGAGATAGACCCGCCGCACTGTCTCGTTCTTCATGACCTCGTCGGCCTTGCCGGTGACGATTTCCTCGCCGAGATACATCGCGAGCACGCGGTCGACCAGCGCGGCGACGCTCTTGACGTTGTGGTCGACCAGCATCACGGCGCGGCCCTCGTCGCGAAAGCTGCGGATCAGGTCGGAGAAGACGTCGACCTCCGCCCGCGTCAGCCCGGCAAAGGGCTCGTCCACCAGCACGACCTTTGGGTCACGCGCGATCGCTTTCGCAAGCTCCAGCCGGCGCAGATCGGCGAAAGGCAGCGTCGGCGGCCGGCGGTTCATCACGCTGCCCAATCCGACGCGGTCGGCGATCCATTTGGCACGCTCGACCAGCGCCTTGTCCGGGAACAGCATGAACAGGCTGTCCGGCAGCAGCGCGACCATGATGTTCTCCAGCACCGTCTGCCGGTTCAGCGGCCGCGAGTGCTGGAACACCATGCCAAAGCCTTTGCGGGCGATCTTGTGCGCGGGCAGGCCGGCGACGTTCTCGCCCTCGAAGATGACTTCGCCAGATGTCGGGCGCTCGATGCCCATCACGCTCTTCATCGCGGTCGACTTGCCGGAGCCGTTCGGCCCGATCAGGCCGAAGATCTCGCCGGCGTTCACCTCGAAGCCGAGGTTCTTCACCGCCGTCAATCCACCAAAGCGTTTTGTCAGGCCGCGGACGTCGAGCACGGGCCGGTTTGCGATCATATCCATCACGAGCGCGCCTCACGCGAGAGGGCCGCTCCGAGGAAGCCGCCGGGGAAGAACAGCACGACGAGGAGCGCGACCGCCGAGACGATGAAGGTCGCGAGCTCGCCGGTGGGACGCAGGAATTCACCGGCGACGATCAGGAAGATCGCGCCGAGTGCCGCACCAAGCACGGTGCGCCGGCCGCCGAGCACGGCCGAGACGATCACGTTCACGCCGACCGCGACGTCGACGACGGTGCCGACCGAGGCGGTGCCGAAATAGAACACCAGCAGCGCGCCGGATAAACCAGAGAAGAACGCGCTGACGATGAAGGCGGCAAGCTTGTGCTTGACGATGTTGAAGCCGAGCGCGCCGGCCTGCACCGGATCCTGGCCGCTGGCCTGGAGCACGAGGCCAATCGGCGATTGCGACAGGCCATAGAGGATCGCGGCCGAGATCGTCATGAAGCCGAGTGCGATCCAGTAATTGGCGCCGGCGTTGATGGTGATGACGTCGGGGATGGTCAGGCCGATCTCGCCGCCGGTGAGATCGGCGAACACCACGATGAAATTCTGCAACATCAGCACCGCGACCAGCGTGGTCAGGCCGAAATAGGGCCCGCGCACGCGCAAAGCCGGCAGCGCCAGCACGAGGCCCGCGATGACGGACGCGAGCGCCCCCAGCACGATGCAGAGATAGACCGACCAGCCGAACTGGGCGTTGAGAATGCCGGCGGTGTAGGCGCCGACGCCGATCAGGAAGGTCGGCCCGAAATTGACCTCGCCCGCGAAGCCGAACAGCAGGTCCCAGGCCATCGCGAACACGCCGAAATAGAACGCGACGGTGAGCAGGCCGAGCACGTAGCCGGAGACGTAAAGCGGCAGCGTCGCCGCGATGATGACGAGCGCGACCGAGATGAAGAACAGGCGGGAGGTGAAGAAGGTGGACATCTCAGCGCCTCCCCAGAAGGCCCTGGGGCCGGATATACATCACGAACACGAGCAGCAGCAGCGCCGGAATGGTGCGGTAGGCCGGCGAGACCAGATAGGCCGTCAGCGTCTCGAGATAACCGACCACGAAGGCCGCGATCAGCGAGCCGGAGACGCTGCCGAGACCGCCGAGCACCACGATCGAGAACGCGCTCGCCGTCAACGGTCCGACGCTGTAGGAGCTGACCCCTAAGAACATGCCGAGCAGCACGCCGGCGATGCCGGCGAGGATGCCGTAGATCGCCCAGACCACGACGTAGATGTTGGTGAGCTCGAGCCCGAGCAGCGTGACGCCGCGCGGGTTCATCGACGCCGCCAGCACCGCCTTGCCGGTGCGGGTGCGGTTCACGAGCAGCCACAGCAGCGCGATGACGAGACAGCATACGATGGCGGTGAATATCTCGTTCTTCGGCGTGCGGACGCCGAGGATCTCGACCACGCCCTCGACGATCGGAAGCACGGTCTTGGCGTTGTTGGTGAAGAAATAGGCGATCAGCTCCTGGATCATGATGCCCCAGAGCAGCGTTCCCGTGAGGACGAAGATCTCCTTCTCCTCGTTGGGGATGCGCCGGGAGTCCTGAATGGGCTTCACCACCGCGAAATAGGTCGCAAAGGCGGTGAGGAGTGCGACGGCGACCCCGATCAGCGCACCGGCATAGGTGCCGACGTTGAGGATGCTGGCGGCGGCCCAGGCCGCCACCGCTGCGGCCACCATGATGGCACCGTGGGAGAGGTTGAGCACGCCGGAGACGCCGAAGATCAGGGTGAAGCCGGTGGCACCGAGAGCGTAGAGAGCGCTGATGGCAAAGCCATCGATCAATATCTGGAAAGCTCGCATCTATGATTGGCCGGGTGGCAGCCGAGCTGCCGCTTTGAGGAAAGGTGCTGCGGAGAGCCGCATGTGGAAGCTCCCGGGAGGTGGTCCCGGGAGCATGTCCTGCTAGTTGCTGAGCTTGATGAAGCTCGGGAACTTGACGTCGACCTTGGCGACGTCCTTGGGCCAGACCGCGCTCTGCTTGCCGTCCTGCCATTGCAGCATCAGCCCGGTGATCAGGCCCTTGCCATATTTGATCGAGTGGGTGAACGGATCATCCTTGCCGTAGAACTGGACGCGGCCGATCGTGCCTTCCCAGTCGGTCTTCTCCAGCGCCGCGACGAGCTTGTCGGCGTCGCTCGAGCCGGCGCGTTTCACCGCGTCGGCGATGTAGTAGACCTCGTCATAGGCGGTGTAGCCGGCATAGGACGGATAATTGCCGAACTTCTTCCTGAAGTTCTCCGCGAACGGCACCGATTTCGGCGTCACCGCGACGCCGGGCCCGGAGACGCCCTGATAGAGCACGCCTTCGGCCGCCTGGTTGGTGTCCTTGCCGAAGGTCTCGTTGGTGGCCTGCGAGGAGATGCCGAACATCGGGATCGGCACCTGCTGGTTCTTCCACTGCACCGTCGGCTGCACGCCGACATGGGAGATGCCGGTGATGATCACATCGGGCTTGGAGCCCTCGATCTTGTTGAAGATCGGCGTGAAGTCGGTGGTATCGGGCGAGAAGCGGATGTGGTCGAGCACCTTCAGCCCGATCTTGGGCAGGCATTCCTCGTAGCCGATGTCGAGCGGCTTGGTCCAGGCGGCGTCCTCGCTCATGATGACCGCGGTCTTCATGTGCATCCTGTCGACGAGCAGGTCCTTGGCGCCGTCGCAGACCGAGAGCGCCAGCGCGGCCGAGGTCAGATAGCCGTGGAAGGTGTACTTGTTCTTCTCGTAATCGGCGTGGACGCTCTTGCTGATCTCGTTTGAGGCGGCGCCCGGCGTAACGAACGGCGTCTTCAACCGTGAGGCCCAGGGCTCCAGCGCCAGCACGACCTCGCTGATATAGCTGGCGATGACTGCGTTGACCTTGTCCTCGTTCACCGCGCGCTGGAACGCACGCACTGAATCCGCCGACGAGGAGTGATTGTCGTAAGAGATGATCTCGATCTTGCGGCCGTCGACGCCGCCATTGGCGTTGATCTCGTCGGCGGCAAGCTGCGCGGCCTGTGGAATGGAGGCGCCGGCGATCGCCTGCGCTTCCGCGATCACACCGATCTTGAGGGGATCGGCCGCGAGTGCCGCGCCTGACGCTGCCATCATGGCGCCTGTCGCGGCCGCACCGAGCGCCATTTGCAATGCAACAGAGAGTCGTTTTTTCATGTTTGTTCTCTCCCTTTGAACAGGCCTCTTGTGAGCCATTATGTCGCAACTATAACGGCGAGGGAGGTCTCGGCAAGTGAAACCGCGTTCAGGATTGGGAGAGACGGACTAAAGTCTAGCGCTGCGCAAATTGCGGGCAGGATAGGTGCGAGACACTCATGACGCGCGCAGGCATGCAGATTCTGTCGGCGGGCATGCGTGAGCGTCGAAGCCTTGGAGCGGGCGGTAGCCTACAAGACGAGCAGCGATGCCGGTTCAGCGCGCTTGCAGCAACGATGGATCGAGCGGCCTCAATCGGGCCGGATCGAATGGCGACAAGTCTACACGCGTCGCATCCTTGGCGATCAGCTGCGCCAGCGCTTCGCCGGTGGCGGGCGCATTGAGGATGCCCCAGACATTGTGCCCGGTCGCAACATAGAGGCCTTCGCTCTGCGGCACCTTGCCGATCAACGGCAGGCCATCCTCAGTCACCGGTCGGAAGCAGGCCTGCTGCGCGATGATCTTTTCTGGGCGAAACAGTGGCGATAGCCGTTCGCACATGATTTGCAGGCGCGCGATCGCATCGACGTCCGGCGTTACGGCGGCCGGATCGAGCGGCAGCGGCGCGATGTCCGAGAGTGCGGTGATATGCGTGCTGCCGTCGGCGCGTGGAAAGACCTCGATCGACACGGCGCTGCCGTCCTCGTCATACTCCAGGAACAACGCATCGGCCGGCACGCTGGGGCCGAGATCGTACACGATGCTTGGGCTGCGCTGGCCATAGACAGCGGGCAGGCGCATCCATTGCGCGGCGAGCAGCGACCACGGCCCCATCGCGATCACGACGGCGTCCGCCTCAACGAGGCTGCCTTCCACCTCGACACCTTTCGCGGTCGTGCCATTTGCATCGCGCGCGATGCCCGTGATGCGGCCAACGCGAAGCTCGGCGCCTTGCGCGACTGCCGCGTTCATCACGGCCGAGGTAAATTTGCGGGGATGAACGATCGCAGTCGTTTGCGTCGTAGCGATGCGTTGCGCGATGACGACGCCATTGGCGAGCCAGCCGAGCGCGGATGGTGCATTCCGGCGCGGATCGCCGTCGGACGCAACAAAGCCGCCATACGCGGTCATCGGGCGATAGCCCCAATCGCCGGCGATCTCCTCCGGCAGCTCCGCATGAAGCGCAAAACTCCGCCGCGCGAGTGCGTCGAGCGGCGAGCCGGTGCACCAGTCACGCGCCAGAAAGCCGCCGGCCTTGCCGGAGGCGGCGGCCGCGACCTCGGTCCGTTCGACCACGATGACCTCGATGCCGCGGCGCCGGAGAAACAAGGCGGTGCAGGCTCCGATCACGCCGCCGCCGCAGATGATGACGCGCATGGCTTGTTCCCTGGATAGTGCTGCGCTGATGTGCGCAACATCGCCTGTTCGGCACGATCGTTCAGGCGAAGATTGCCGCTTCGCCGCTAGAGGTGCAATTCTGTCGTATATCGAATGTCGTCACTCAACGATCATGCGAGCGTCATAAAGAATCACAAAAGCGTCATGCCGCAAGCCGCCAATGGAGCAGGCGCTGGGGCGAACACTCTACGGGGAGGGTAAACCATGGCGCTCAGATTCCGCAGCATCGACGGCTCCAACAACAATCGTGCGGATCCCACCTTGAACCAGGCCGACACCGACTTTGCCCGGCTGGGGCCGGCAAATTTCGTCGATGGGGTCAATGAAATGACGCCGGGTCCGAATCCGCGCGAGATCAGCAACATTGTCGTGGCGCAGATGGATATTGGCGATGGCGAGGAAGGCCCGCATCTGGTGGATGACGCCGGCGTCGCGCTGTCAGGCATGATGTATGCGTGGGGCCAGTTCATCGATCACGATCTGGATCTGCAGAAGGAGGGCACAGGCACGGATGACATCTCGATCAAGGTCCCGGCTGATGATGAGTTTCTGCCGCCCGGCAGCATGATCGCGTTGACGCGGGTGGCGATCGATCCTGCGACGGGGGTCACCGGGCATCCGGCAGCCGCGATCAATACGGTGACGGGTTGGCTGGACGGATCGCAGATCTACGGTTCCGACGCGGCCACCGCAGCGAGCCTGCGAACGGCCGACGGCCATATGAAGGTGTCGGCGGGAGACAATCTCCCGATCGTCGAGACCGAGAACGGCAACGTCTTTGCGGCCGGTGACGTACGGGCGCAGGAGAATCCCGACCTGACCGCCTTGCAAGTCTTGTTTGTGCGCGAGCACAATTACCAGGTCGATCGACTGCACGAGGACCACCCGAACTGGAGCGGCGACAAGCTATACGAGACGGCCAAGGCCATCACGACGGCCGAGATGGTCAACATCACCTACAACGAGTTCCTGCCGCATCTGTTGGGCGAGGACGCCATCAAGCCGTACCAAGGCTATGACCGCACGGCGGACGCGCGGATCACCGAAGAGTTTGCCGGTGCGGCCTTTCGCTTCGGTCACTCCATCGTCTCCGACGAGATCAGTGCGACCAGCAATCTGGGTGCCTTTACGTCGGAGCAGACGCTGGCGCAATCGTTCTTCGAAGACACGGCGACTTTCAAGGCGACTGGTGCGGATGGCCTGCTGCGGCATCTGGCGGGGGACCTGGCCAACCCGCTGGACGCTCACATTGTCGATGGCTTGCGAAACCTCCTGTTCGATCCTCCGGACGGCATGGATCTGGCAGCGATCAATATCCAACGCGGCCATGATCTTGGGCTGGGTACACTGAACCAAACCCGGGAGGCGCTGGGGCTTGCGCCTTACACCAGCTTTGATCAGCTCAGCTCTGATCCGGCGACGGCGGCAGCGTTCGAGAAAGCCTATGGTTCGATCGATGCCGTCGATTTGTGGGCCGGTGGATTGGCTGAGGATCATGCGCCAGGAGCCGTCATCGGGCCCACCTTCGGCACAATCATCGCCGACCAGTTCACCGCTTTGCGTGACGGCGATCGCTACTACTTCGAGAACCAGGGCTTCGATAAGCAGACCCTGAATGAGATAAAGAACACCACGCTGTCGGACCTCATTCTGCGCGACACCGATACCACTGCGATGCAGAGCGATGCCTTCGTCGCCACCGAGCGGCACAGCGGCACGCTGGGCGGCGTAGACCCGACCGGAGAAGCGGCTGCAGCAGGCATGGCGCAGCTTGTGGTCGGATCTCCCGGCCGGGATACCCTGACTGGCGGAGATCTGGATGACACGCTGGTCGCCGCGGGCGGCCGCATGACCATGACCGGAGGCGCCGGTGCCGACACATTCGTATTCGACCTTGGTGTTCTCGCAGGTAAGCACAACACCGCGGTCATCACCGACTTCGATCCCAAACAGGACAGGCTGCAATTTTCAAACGACGTTCAGGTCACGAAATCATCTGACCATCATGGCGGAACGCTATTGCAGGTCGGCTCCGAGACCATCGACCTGCTGGGCGTAAAGCCGCATGAGATGCATCTTCACGAATGGGGATAATGCTGGGTCGCTTCAAACGAGCGATACAACATCATTCGGCGCCGGCGGGGCACGCCGGCGCCGTGGTGCAATCCGTGCTTGCCCCTCAGCCCGGTCCGGCGCCCTGCGTCGCCGTATACACCGCGTAGAGCGACTGGCTCGCGGCCATGAACAGGCGGTTGCGCTTGGGGCCGCCGAAGCAGACGTTGCCGCACACTTCCGGCAGGCGGATGCGACCGAGCAGCTTGCCCGCCGGTGACCACACCGTCACACCGCTATAGCCGACGGCACGCCCGGCGTTGCTGGAGGCCCAGACATTGCCGTTGACGTCGCAGCGCACGCCGTCGGGCCCGCACTTCACGCCGTCGATCACGCAGTCGCTGAACTTCTTCACGTTGGAGAGCTTGTTGTCGGCGCCGACGTCGAACACGAAGATCTCGCCCTTGCCGCCGGGTCCGGTGTCGCCCGGTCCCTTGCCGGTCGAGGCGACGTAGAGCTTCTTGTAGTCCGGTGAGAAGCACAGGCCGTTGGGATCGGGCACCTGGTCCTCGGTGACGACGAGGTCGATGCGGCCACTTGGATCGATGCGATAGCAGTTGGTCGGCAGCTCGCGCTTGCCCGGTGCGAAGCCGGCCGGCTGTCCGATCCGCGGATTGAGCTTGCCGCCTGCATTGCTCGGGCCGCCCGCCACGTCGGGCTCGCCTTCATAGAGCTGGCCGCCATAGGGCGGGTCGGTGAACCAGTAGCTGCCGTCGGGATGCGCGGCGATGTCGTTCGGCGAGTTCAGGCGTTTGCCCTGATAGGAGTCCGCGAGCACCGTGGCGGTGCCGTCATGCTCGTAGCGCGTCACACGCCGGGTCAGGTGTTCGCAGGAGAGCTGACGGCCCTGGAAGTCGAACGAGTTGCCATTGGAATTGTTGGAGGGCGAGCGGAACACGCTGACGCGGCCGTCGTCCTCGGTCCAGCGCATCTGCCGGTTGTTGGGGATGTCGCTCCAGAGGAGATAACGGCCCTGCGCGCTCCAGGCCGGCCCCTCGGCCCACAACAGGCCGGTGTAGAGGCGCTTGATTGCGGTGTTGGGCTGGGCCAGGTCGTCGAAGGACGGATCGACGGCGATGATGTCGGGGTCCCAGAAATAGGTCGTCGGCGCGCCGTTGGGGCCGAAATCGCGCGGCGGGGTGGTGATCGTCGTTGGCGGTGCGGCAGGTCCGGTCTGGGCCAGCGCGGGGCCGGCCACGGTCGCCGCGGCGCCGAGCGCAAGTCCCCGCACAAGTGTTCGTCGTGAAAGCGCAGCATCCTGGTCGCGCTGCTCTGAGCGTTCCATCGCGTCCTCCCGGTTATGTTCGGCTGGCCGGTTGATCCGGCCGAGCGGACGAAGGTTAGTCCGGTCCGCGGCCGGTTGCGAGGGGCAGGTTCGCATCCCCTGCGCGATGGCAGGCTTGCGAAGGCTGGAACGCGGCGGCATTGCGGCGAGGCGAGGGCGGAAGCGACAATTCGTCCCGGTTTCGTCGTTCGGGGCCTGTCGTCGGGCTTTGTGCGGTTAACCGGAGCGGCTTTTAGGACGTGTCAAGCCTTGACCTCACGCGCGATGATGGCAGAACGTTTCCGGGGTATCAGCCGGAGTTCATTGTGTTAGCCGTTGTTGCACTGGTCATTGCGCTCGCCATCGCGTTCGCCGCCGGCTATTTCACCCGCGATCTCGCCTCCCGCAAACGACGCGCGGAGGCGCGCCGCTGGCGCGAATATACCGAGCCGGGCTGGCTCCGTGCCGCCGCACCTGCGAACACCAACGAGGCTGTCCCCGTCGCCACCGGTGAGCTCGGTCAGATGCTCGACCGCTGGGAAAGCCGGGCGCGCGCCCGCCGCGCGGGATAGCGGCAATCGTCGTAGCCCGGATGGAGCGAAGCGTAACCCGGGACAGTCTTCCCGCATATCGTCCCGCTAACGCGGACGACTAACTCCATCTCTCTTCTCATTCCGAAGCGCGAACTACGATGCGCAATTGGCGCATCTGAGACCCGCATGCGCGGGATGAGAAGCGCGTCGATGTGCCTCGCCCGCCCTGATCCATCCGTCAGGCGAGAGCTGTCTGACCTTCATGTAACAGACATATCATTATGAGACATACTTTATGATATGAGGTAAATTTTCCTAAGGTCGGAGTTTGAGTCGGCGCTGCATGCCTGAGGCCAGAGAGAGCAGCCGGTTACAATTGCTGAGTCGCCCAGATCAAACCGGGCAACTCGAGCTTCGATTTAGGCCACTCCCGCGATCGATTGTCACATAACGATCTGTAGGTGTTGTTATGTGTAACACTATCTTTGGTAGATCTGAACAGTCGTATATGTCGGCAGCGGAGCTCTGACGCATGGCAATCCCCGTAGTGAAAGTCAGTTCTGAATTCCTGGTCAATACGCAGACCCTAAGCAGTCAATCGTCTCCGGCCATCGCTGGTCTCGGGAATGGCAACTTCGTCGTCACTTGGCAGGACTTGAGCGGCACGCTCGACGCCAACGGGTTCAGCGTCAAGGCGCAGATTTTTGCGGCCGACGGTAGTCGGATTGGCTCTGAATTCCTGATCAACACGCAGATGGCCAGTCACCAGGTCTCGCCAACCGTCACCGGCCTCGGCAATGGCGGCTTCGTCGCCACCTGGGAGGACTTCAGCGGGACGCTGGGGGACGGAAGCGGTACCAGCATCAAGGCGCAGGTCTTTGCCGCCGACGGCAGCAAGGTCGGCTCGGAATTCCTTGTCAATGGTGAGACGGCAAGTTTCCAGCAGGTTCCGACCGTCACGGGCTTGAGCAATGGCGGCTTCGTCGTCACCTGGCAGGACTTCGGCGGCACACTGGGAGACGCCAGCGGCACCAGCATCAAGGCCCAGGTCTTTGCCGTCGACGGCAGCAAGGTTGGTTCGGAATTTCTGGTCGACGCGCAGACGGCGAACAACCAGACCGTTCCGACGGTCACCGGTCTTGCGAACGGCGGCTTCGTTGTCACCTGGCAGGACCTGAGCGGCACGCTGGGAGATAGCAGCGGCACCAGCATCAAGGCGCAGGTCTTCGCCGCCGATGGCAGCAAGCTTGGTTCGGAATTCCTCGTCGACAAGTATACGGACGGCAATCAAGTCGTTCCGACGATTACCGGCCTCGCCAATGGCGGCTTTGTCGTCACTTGGCAGGACAACGCCTTCCTCGTCGGGGTGCAGGTGTTCAACAGCGACGGTACCAAGATCGGCGGGGAATTCCAATTCGCAGGCGGTGGATCTCATTCTTCTCCCACCGTCACCGGCTTGAGCAACGGCGACTTCGTCGTCGCATGGGATAACGGCACCGACATCCAAGCGCAGGTATTCGCAGCTGACGGCAGTAAACTTGGGGGTAATTTTCTCATCAATACCCAGACGGCCGGCAACCAAACCGTTCCGAAAATCACCGCACTCGGCGACGGCGGTTTTGCGGTTACCTGGCAGGATGACGGCGGTATGCTGGGCGACACCAGCGGCACCGCAATCAAGGGGCAGGTCTTTGTCTGGGATACGATGCCGCCCGCTGCGCCGGTGCTCGCTAATGCATCCGTCGTTGGCGGTATCGTCAACGCGGCCCATGACACGTCGGCGCAGGCGCTGAGCGGCACCGCGGAAGCGGAAAGCACCCTCAACATCTATCTCAACGGATCGGCGACGCCCTCCTACGTGACGACGGCGGATAAAAACGGCAATTGGAGCGTCAACATCGGTCACCTTGCCGATGGCAGCTATTCCTACACCGCCGTTGCCACTGATCTGGTCGGCAACCGGAGCGCCGCAAGCGATCCGCTGACCTTCGTGGTCGATACGGTCCCGCCGGTCCTCGCCATCACGTCCATTGTCCCCGATGCCGGCGAAACCGCCACGGTGACCGGCACGATCGACCTTGCTGACGCCGGCCGAACGATCACGCTCGCTGACATGACGTTTCCCTTTGCGTCGAATCCAGCTATGTGGAGCGTGACGACCACGGCCGATGCGAACGGACACTGGAGCATCAGCGGTGTGCCGGTGTCGGTGTTCAGCAACAGTCCAGCCGTCTATGCTTACGATGCGGCCGGTAATCCCGGCCTGTCTCAATACGTTTACACGGCGTCCTGGGGCAACGGAGCGGTGCTCGGCGACGGTCTTCGACAGTACGTCTACGGGCTCTCCAGCGGTTGGGGGATCGCGAACGGCGCGCAACAGAATGTCTATGCCGGCGGCCTGGCCGACGGTGCAGTGATCCGCGGCACCCAGATCGTTTGGGGCGCTGCCAACAATACGACGATCTACAGCGGCACGCAGTTCGTGTGGGGCTCCAGCGCCAGTACGACCATTTATTCCGGCGGCGCGCAGTATGTCGGCGGCACGGTTGCCAGCACGACCATCAATTTCGGTAACCAAACCATTTATGGCGGCGCCAGTGCGAGCGGCACGGCGGTGCATGGTGGCAGCCAATCGGTGTACGGTACGGCTGATCAGACGACGGTCGATAGCGGCGGCTTCCAGTACGTCTATGGCCGCGTCACCAACACGACAATCAACTCCGGGCGACAGAACATCTACGCCGACGGCATTGCCATCGGCACGACGGTGAATGCCGGCAATGTTCAGATCGATTGGGGAACCGCCATCGACACGACGATCAACGGCGGCTCTCAGATTGTGTGGGGCTCCGCCACCGGCACGAGGATTTCTGGCGGGGTGCAGTATGTCGGTGGCACCGCCGCCAACACGACCGTCGATCATGGCGAGCAGGACATTTACAGCGGCGGTACGGCCAGTGACACCACCATTAACGCGTATGGTGTCGTGCATCTCGCTGCGGGCGGCTTGATGCACAACGTGACCTTCGGAGCGCCAGTCGCAAGACTTGAACTCGCTCAATCATCGGCATTCTCGGGAACGATTTCCGGCTTCCAGGCCGGAAACAAGATCAATCTCGATGACATGGCTTATGATGTTCACATGCATCCAAGCTATGTGACGAATGCGGACCACAGTGGGGGCACGTTGACCCTCTCGGACGGCGTCCATACTGCGACGCTCGCCTTGCTCGGACAGTACACGGCTGCCGACTTCGTGGTCGGTCACGATGTTACCGGCACCTACCTTGCAACCAACCATCAGGCCCAGCCCCTGCTCGCGACTCCGGTCCAGGTTTGAGATGCAGAGGCGGGGCGGTCTGCGAACTGGATGAGCGAGTTGCCGCACAGTTCGGCAATCGGCAGTCTAGTAATAGGTCATTCTTACTGACCATCTTTTGGCGTTGCAGTTGCCGCCAATTCTCGTCTAGAAACGGCGCATCGGGCCTCCCGGCAACCAACCGTCAACGGTTTTGACCGAGGATTTGAGGGCTCAAAAGGGTCTGGCAATGCTGATTCGCGGCCAAATCGATGGGATTTCGGGGGAGGTGGCTCTGGCCGCCGCCACGATCCCGGCCGCCCTGCTGCCCACCCTCCTGATTGGCGGGCTTCTTCTTACTTGCCCCTGAGGGCCGGCTGGGCGCCACGCGCCTGGGCGCTCAGGGGTTGGTCGAGATCACCGGACACCTCAAGCGCCCAGCAGACTGACGGCGCACAAGCTCATAAAGGAATTTTGTAATGGCCCCCGTGAACAAGTCCGACAAGGACCGCGTCATCATTTTCGACACCACGCTGCGCGACGGCGAGCAGTGCCCCGGCGCCACCATGACCTTCGAGGAGAAGCTCGAGGTCGCCGAGCTGCTGGATGATATGGGCGTCGACGTCATCGAGGCCGGCTTCCCGATCACCTCGCAGGGTGATTTCGAAGCGGTCAGCGAGATCGCCCGCCGCTCCAAGAATTCGATCATCGCCGGCCTGTCGCGTGCGCATCCGGCCGACATCGACCGCTGCGCCGAAGCCGTGAAATTCGCAAAGCGCGGCCGCGTCCACACCGTGATCGCGACCTCGCCACTGCACATGCGGGTGAAGCTGAACAAGACGCCAGAGGAAGTGTTGGAGACCTCGGTTGCGATGGTGGCGCGCGCCCGCAACCAGATCGACGACGTCGAATGGTCGGCCGAGGACGGCACCCGCAGCGAGATGGACTATCTCTGCCGCATCGTCGAAGCCGTCATCAAGGCCGGTGCGACCACGGTGAACATCCCCGACACCGTCGGCTATACAGTGCCGGAAGAATACACCCACTTCATGAAGACGCTGATCGAGCGCGTGCCGAACTCCGACAAGGCCGTGTTCTCCGTGCACTGCCATAACGACCTCGGCATGGCCGTGGCGAACTCGCTGGCCGGCATCGTCGGCGGCGCGCGCCAGGTCGAGTGCACCGTCAACGGCATCGGCGAGCGCGCCGGCAACGCCGCGCTGGAAGAGATCGTGATGGCGATCAACGTGCGCAACGACAAATTCCCGTACTGGAACAAGATCGACACGACGCAGCTCACCCGCGCCTCGAAGGTGGTGTCGGCGGCGACCTCGTTCCCGGTGCAGTACAACAAGGCGATCGTCGGCCGTAACGCCTTCGCGCATGAGAGCGGCATCCATCAGGACGGCGTGCTGAAGGATGCTTCCACCTACGAGATCATGCGGCCCGAGATGGTCGGCCTGAAGCAGTCCTCGCTGGTGCTGGGCAAGCATTCCGGCCGCCACGCCTTCGTGCACAAGCTGGAGGAGATGGGCTACAAGCTCGGCCCGAACCAGCTGGAAGATGCGTTCACGCGGATGAAGGCGCTCGCCGACCGCAAGAAGGACATCTACGACGAGGACATCGAGGCGCTGGTCGACGAGGAGATGGCGGCCTCGCACGACCGCATCAAGCTGACCTCGCTGACCGTGATCGCCGGCACCCATGGTCCGCAGCGCGCGACCATGAAGCTCGACGTCGACGGCCAGATCAAGATCGAGGAAGCCGAGGGCAACGGTCCTGTCGATGCGGTGTTCAACTGCATCAAGCGCCTGGTGCCGCACGAGGCCAAGCTGGAGCTGTACCAGGTCCACGCGGTCACCGAAGGTACCGACGCGCAGGCGGAAGTCTCGGTGCGGCTGTCCCATGACGGCCGTTCCATGACGGCGCGTGCGGCGGATCCGGATACGCTGGTGGCCTCGGCAAAGGCCTATCTCGGCGCGCTCAACAAGATCGTCATGAAGCGCCAGCGCGATACGGTGACGACGGCAGCGGCGAGCTGACGCTTTATCCTCTCCCCTTCATCGGCAAACGCGGCGCCCTCGGCGCCGCGTTTTTCGTTTGGCACACGATCACGTTATGCGGGGGTGTATCGCAACAAATATGTTATTAACATGTCATGTTAACATTCCATTAACCGGCAGCGTCGCGCGCCCTTGCTGCTGGAGAATTTGGAATGCCCCTTTCCGCTGGTTCGATCGCCTTCACCGGTTTCAACGGTGACGGCAACGATAATTTGTCCTTTGTCGCCCTGACCGACATCCCGCAGGGCACTGTCATCAATTTCACCGACAGCAACTGGAACGGCTCCGCCTTCGCCACCGGCAGCAACGCCGAAAGCACGATCGCCTGGACCGCGACCGGCGCGATTCCCGCCGGCACCGTCATCGACATCAACAACATCGGCAAGGGCACGTTCGGCACCAGCGCCGGCTCGGCGACCTTCACCAACGCCAACAATACCGGCCTCTCCAACGACAGCGAGGTCGTCTACGCCTATATCGGCACCTCGACGTCGCCGACCTTCCTCGCCGCGATCTCCAACGTCGGCTATGCGACCAGCGACGGCACGCTGACCGGCACCGGCCTCGTTGCCGGCCAGACCGCGGTCAGCTTCACCGGCGGCCTCGACATCGTCGGCTATAACGGCCCGCGCTCGGGCTTCGCCAGCTTCGCGGACTACCTCGCCGCGATCGGCAACACCGCCAACTGGGCCACCCAGAACGGCAGCGGCGACCAGAGCACGGACGGCACCACGCCCGACGCGCCGTTCCCGACTACTGCCTTTACCGTTGCGGCTCCTGCCACGCAGACGATCTCGTTCTCGTCGCCGAGCGTGTCGGTTGCCGAAGGGCAGAGCGGCACCAAGACCATGACTTTCACCATTGCGCGCACCGGCGGCACCACCGGCGTACTCAGTTTCTCCGGCAGCTTCGCCGCCGGCACCACCGATGCGGCCGATTTCGGCGGCGCGCTGCCGGCCTCGACCTTCAGCGGCAGCTTCGCCGACGGTGCGTCCTCGGCGACAATCACCATCACAATCTCCGGCGACACCACCGCAGAGCCCGACGAGAGCTTTACGCTCACGCTCACCAGCGCCAGCAATCCGGGTGCGGTGGTCACGATCGGCACCGCGACGGCGACCGGCACCATCGCCAACGACGACGGCACTCTCGTCTCCGGCAACTCGTCGAACCCGATCACGCTGGCGAACAACGATCATCTGACCGTCCTCGCCGGCGCGACGCTGTCGGGCTCGACCCCGGTTACCTGGATCGGCGGCAGCACCTCGCCCGGCGCGGTGGTCGACAATTCCGGCACCATCACCGGCACCAGCCGCGCGATCGCCACCAGCGGTTCGACCAGCGGCAGCCTCACCATCAACAACAAGGCCGGCGCCACCATCACCGCGACCAAGGACGCGGTGAAGATCTCGAACCTGGTCTCGGGCAAGAGCGGCACCTTCACCGTCAACAACGAGGGCACGATCTCGTCGACGGGAACCGGCAGCAATGCCGGCCAGGCGCTCGATCTCGACGACATCAATTCGAGCGGCGCCAATACCGTCATCAACAACGCGGCAACCGGCGTGATCTCGGCGGCCGATGCCGACGCGATCCGGCCCGGCGCCAACGCCACCATCAACAATTACGGCCAGATCGTCAGCCATAACGCTTCGGCGGCCTCGGACGGCAATGACGCGATCGACTTCCAGTCGGTCAACACCGGCGGCGTGGTCAACAACTATGCCGGCGGAATCATCGACGGCGCCCGCCACGCCATCACCGGCGACCAGCCGATCACCGTCAACAACGACGGCACGATCATCGGCCGCAGCGGCTCCGGCATCAACATGGATAGCGCGGCTAACACGACGACTACAGTGACCAACCGCGGCACCATCACCGGCACTGCGGTCGGCGGTGCTGACGCCGACGGCGTCGATGTCGACGGTCTGGTCTCGATCGACAATTTCGGAACGATCGCGGCGGTCGGCCTGACCAGCGGCGCCAACGGCCTCAACGAAGCGCTCGCGATCGGCGGCGGCTTCGTCCACAACGAGGTGGGCGGCCTCATCATCAGCGATCAGCGCGCGATCACCGTGGACGACAGCAATGACGGTAGCGCCTTCGGCGTCATGACCATCATCAATGACGGCACGATCCGCGGCAACAACGGCGAGGCGATCTCGATCGTCGGCAACTTCGGTGACACCGTCACCAACACGGGCGCCATTTTCGGCAGCGTCGCCACCGACGGCGGCAACGATACGCTCTCCAACAGCGGCTCCATCACCGGCGACGTCTCGATGGGCGCAGGCGACGACAGCATCAATCTCGCCACCGCTTCGATCGTCACCGGCACGATCGACGGCGGCGACGGCGTCGACACGCTGGTGCTGTCGGGCAGTGGCTCCGGTTCGCTCCTTGGCACCGTCGTCAATGTCGAGAAGCTCGACGTCCAGAGCGGCGTCTGGCGGATCAAGGACGCGTCCGGCTATTCCGACATCCAGGTTGAGAGCGGCGCGGCGGTCGTGCTGGAAGGCTCGGCCAATGGAATGGTGGTTGCCGCGGGCGCCGCGCAGCTCGTGTTCGGTCTGGCCTCGAACTCGGTGATCTCGGGCAATCAGTACATCCAGATCGGCGGCTCGGCCGACGGCACGACGATCAAGGCCGGCGGCGACCAGGATATCCTCGGCGGCGGTATCGCGACCAACACCACCGTGGACGGCGGCACCCAGAACGTCTTCGGCGTTGCGATCCAGACCACGGTCGCGAATGGCGGCTTCCAGCACGTTCACAACAATGCTTTCAACACCATCGTCAATGCCGGGGGTGAGCAGAACGTCTACATCGACGGCAGTGCGACCGGATCCACCATCAATGCCGGCGGCATCCAGATCGATTGGGGCTTCACGATCATCACGACGATCAGCGGCGGCGGTCAGTACGTGTTCGGGTCGGCGAGCCTCACGACGATCAATTCGGGCCTGCAGGCCGTCGAGAGCGGCGGCACGGCCTCGGACACGACGATCCATGGCGGCGGGCAGGACGTCTATTTGGGTGGAACCGCGATCAACACCACCATGGATGGCGGCGTCCAGTCGGTCTATGGCGGCACGGTGGTCCAGACCACGATCAGCAATGGCGCCCTCCAGTATCTCCACGGCAACGCGTCGATGACGACGGTCAACGCCGGCGGCCAGCAGAGCGTCTACGCCGACGGCGCGGCGACCGGCACCACGATCAATGCCGGCGGAGTCCAGGTCGATTGGGGCGCCGCCAGCGCCACCATCGTCAACGGCGGCGTGCAATATGTGTATGGCAGCGCGACTGGCACGACGGTCCTGTCCGGCACGCAGCACGTGCAGGCTGGCGGCAGCGCCGATGACACCACGATCGGCTCGGGCGCGCTCGCCTTTGTCCATGCGGGCGGCACGATCGACGATGTGATCTTCGCCGGTCCCAATGCCTCGCTGGTGCTGGCCCAGGCGTCGGCCTTCACGGGAACGATCTCCGGCTGGCGGGACCATGACAGTCTCGATCTCGGCGACATCCTGTTCAGCGACGGTCTGACCTCGATGGCCTATGCGCAGAACAACGACAACACCGGCGGCACGCTGACAGTCTCCGACGGCACCCACGTCGCGATGCTGCACTTGCTCGGTCAGTACAGCGCGGCCGACTTCGCGCTGTCCTCGGACGGGCACGGCGGCACCCTGATCACCGATCCGGCGGTCGCGCAGCAGGCCCAGCTCGCGCCGGCGCTGCACGGCTGAGGTTGCGAGAGGCGGCAGCGGCGACGACAGGGTTTCCCTGCCATCGCCCTGCCTGAGCCAGTCCGGCAGATTTCCCCTCCGGATACCGCATTTTTGCAAGCCGCCCCCTGCTAAGGGGCAATGGCGCCTGTGTCCGCTTCCCTATAATCCTGCCTTCAAGTCTTGAATCTAAGGCTTGGGGGCGACGGTTCGTGCCCCACCAAAAAACGTGCGGGAGGAAGCATGCGGAAACTCATTTGGGCTGCGGCATCGGTTGCGGTCTTGACCGGGGCGTTGGCCCTGACCGGGCCGGCATCGGCCCAATCGCCGATCATCATCAAGTTCAGTCACGTCGTCGCCACCGACACGCCGAAGGGCAAGGCGTCGGAGAAGTTCAAGGAGCTCGCCGAGAAGTACACCGGCGGCAAGGTCAAGATCGAAGTCTATCCGAACTCGACGCTCTACAAGGACAAGGAAGAGCTTGAGGCGCTCCAGCTCGGCAGCGTGCAGATGCTGGCGCCGTCCAACTCCAAGTTCGGTCCGCTCGGCATCCGCGAGTTCGAGGTGTTCGATCTGCCTTACATCCTTCCGGACCTGAAGACGCTGCGGAAGGTGACGGAAGGCCCGCTCGGCCTCCGGCTGCTCAAGCTGCTGGACTCCAAGGGCATCACCGGTCTTGCCTATTGGGACAACGGCTTCAAGCAGATGAGCGCCAACAAGAAGCTGGTCACGCCCGCCGACTACCAGGGCGTCAAGTTCCGCATCCAGTCCTCGCGCGTACTGCAGGCGCAGTTCAAGGCGCTCAGCTCGCTGCCGCAGGTGATGGCGTTCTCGGAAGTCTATCAGGCGCTGCAGACCGGCGTCGTCGACGGCCAGGAGAACACCTGGTCGAACATCTATACCCAGAAGATGCACGAGGTGCAGAAGTACATCACCGAGACCAATCACGGCTACATCGGCTACGTCGTGATCGTGAACAAGAAGTTCTGGGACGATCTGCCGGCCGACATCCGCGACCAGCTGTCGAAGGCGATGAAGGAGGCGACCGACTTCAACAACGCGCAGTCGCAGAAGGAGAACGACGACGCGCTGGCCGAGATCAAGAAGAGCGGCAAGAGCGAGATCATCAAGCTCACGCCGCAGCAGGACGAGGCGATGCGCAAGGCGATGGAGCCGGTCTACAAGGACGCCGCAGGCCGCGTCGGCCAGCCGCTGATCGACGAGTTCCTCAAGGAATCGAAGAGCACGACGAACTGATCCGGATCGACCATCAATGAAGGGGCTTCCGTGCAGCCTGCGCGGAGGCCCTTTTTGTTGCAAATCGTTTCAGTCTGCATCTGAATGGACATTCAGGGGAGTTACATCTTCGTAAGAACGCCCTCTCTGTCCAAGTTGTAAGTTGCGCGTCAGCCGTCCGGCGCTCATCCTCACCGGCATCCTTCCAGAGGAGGTCCGTATGAGGAAGTTCACCATCGCCGCCATCGCCGTGCTCAGCATCGCCGGCTCGGGTGCGGTCTATGCCCAATTTCATCGCCCGTGGATGGAGCACTTCCGCCACGTCCGCATGAACCCGGAGGACCGTGCCGCCTTCGTCGACGCGCGGATCGCCGCCGTCCATGCCGGGCTGAAGCTCAACGCCGACCAGGAGAAGCTGTGGCCGCCGGTCGAGGCTGCCGTGCGCGACTTCGCCAAGCTGCGCATCGACAGCGCCAACGCGCGGATGAATACGGGCCCGGGTGACGCCGGCAAGAACGCCGACAAGCCCGAGGATCCGGTCGCCCGCCTGCGTCAGCGCGCCGAGGACATGGGCGCGACCTCCGCCGCCCTGAAGAAGATCGCCGATGCCGCCGATCCGCTCTACAAGACGCTCGACGAGGGCCAGAAGCGGCGCCTTGCCGTGCTGACCCGCCACCGTGGCCCGTTCGGCGGCGGTGGGGACGGCCCGTCCCGACACTTCATGGAACGGGGCATGGACCGCATGATGGAGCGCGGCATGGACCGCTTCCATGGCGACCGTTTCGACCGTGACGGCGGCCCGGACCGGGATCGCGAGGGCCGGCTCTGAGCCACCCCGTATTTCCCGGGGAATTAACCCCGGGATTGGCCTTGGCGAAGCCGCTGGAATCCAGCGGCTTTTCGCATTTTCGGGCCTGTGGAAGAACCTTGGAAAACATGCGCCACATCGCTTGCCATACCCGGATCGCTTTGCTAAACGACCGGCCTCGCAAGGCATTGACCGCCTTTCGGGCGCATAGCTCAGTTGGTAGAGCAGCTGACTCTTAATCAGCGGGTCCCAGGTTCGAGCCCTGGTGCGCCCACCAAGCTTTTCAATAGCTTAGGGGGGTCTCGCGGTCGTCATTCCGACAGGCTGGTCGCGGCTATTCCGACAAACCGGCTGCTTTTGTTCTTTCCTCACGTCGCTTCTTGGTACCGGAAATTAGCTGTTTCCGTGTGCGCTTTGCATAGGTCGGCAACTGCCGCGATGACCTGTGCCGGCCTGCCGCTCTGAGCTCGGCGTCTGACAGATCGCTGTCGGCGCCCTCGGTGAACCCGCCGTGGCGGAATGATGTAAAAGACAGTTCTTTCCGCAGATCGGCAGCGCGAACGATCTTTTTCACGACCCCGCGCAGGTAGCGAAGATCCTGCTTGGCTGTGATCCATGGCAGCGGGGTAGGTGACCTCCGGTGCGAATGGTCGCGTCGAAAGACCAGGCCGGACACGGTTGTCTGCTTGATTTCATCCAGCTCGGCCATCAGCTCCGGGAACAAGGTCTCGCCAGTCTCATCGAACAGTGGCCACCAGGCTTCCTCGCCGTTCTTTGGATGGACGATGCGCACGCTGTTCGGACGCTCTTTCGGTCGATAGTGGCTGACCTCGAGAGCACCAAAGACGTGCTCTTCTCTCTGGAGCCACTCCCACGCGACAAGTGCCGCCGTCGCGACGGATCGGTAGCCAAGTTCGTTCGCCTTGGCGCGAAAGGCAACGAGCTCGTCCCACGTCGCAGTCGGCGTTTCTCGCGCGGGCGTTCCTGGCGCGCGGGCCTTCAGTCCCATTTTTGAGAACGGGTTGACGGCGGGCACTCTCTTTTCTTCTGCCCGCTGTCCAACGAACCAGGCACGCCGGCACGCGGTCATCGCCGCGTTCGCAAAGCGTCGACGTTCCCGTTGGACGACGTTTCCATCGGCGTCCTTCTCTTCAACAATGAGCAGCTTTGCATAAACGGCGTCGACGAAGCCCTTTGTAAAATCGGCAATCTGCTTCGACCCTGCGCGCGTGCCGTCCTTTAGCAAGTGGTCAGCGAATAAGGCCAGACCCTGCTCATAGAGACGTTGCGTCTTGTGGTCGATTTCCTTCCACTTCTGATGTGCCTTGAACACGCCCGCGAGCCAGTCAAATGATCCCGGCGCAATACCGATGGGGACCAGGTCCGTGAGGCCGCGAGACCGCCAACTATCGAAAGCTGGCAACAGAACGTACTCGGCACGCTCGACGGCTGCGGCGTAATCTTCTCCCAGGGGTTCTGCCTTCACATGGCATCCCTGTTCGCGGGCCCAGGTCGGAGGCTCAAAAAAATAGGCCCATCGGCCGCTCTTCAATGGCTTCCGTCTGCAATACCGAGGCAATTTCAAAGCGGTTTTCGGGGGCTTCATACCAGCGCTGCCAGATCGGTTAACGGCCGATTCTGCCGGATGGCGCAGACCCGCGCAACATATTCGTCTACGACGACCTTAGACCAAATTGGCTCTCGTAATCGGCCTCGGATTCGACAGCTCGTCGGTGCGGGTGCGAGGCCCCTGGAGATGGTGCGTACGAGTTCATCTACGCTCCGAAAATCGAGATATGCAGCGAGCATGTCAATCCGCATCTCGGCCGGCCAAGCACCGTTTTCGGGATAGCGAGGGGAACGCGCGCGCTGCCGCATTCTGGAATCGCGCGTTTTACGGTCATAGGTCGGTTGGGCTGTGGATCCGTCGATTGCCATGAAGCAAAGCAAACATCGTTCGGCAGATCGTTCAACTCCAAGCCAAGCAAGGTTGCCACATCATGGACTCAAGTCAGCCTGCTCGCGTCACCTCGATAAGGCTGGTGGCTGTTAGGTCAAATCGATCATCTTTGCGTTATCGCAAGGCTGGACATGTCTGAGCCGCCATATGTCGCCGTCGCCGGCTCTTTGCTCAGTCTTCGACCCTCGCCCCGCCGGATCGCGATGCAGCTGATCGTTCTACCAAGGTGAATACCATCATTGTGGTGCATAGTTCGGTCTTCATTATTTGATGATGACTACGAGCATGCGTCCAATTCAAGTTCGGTCCCGCTTCGGACAAGCTTTGTACCGTACCGTGGGTTCGAATCTCACTCTCTCAGCCACTGCCGCCGTTAGGCGACGCGAAGCTCAAGGCGGTCTATCCGGCGATGACGACACACGGCTGTCGGTCGAGCTTTCGGGATTGGGCAGGCGATGAAACTCGCTTCGAGCGCGATATCGCAATGATAGGTGGTCGCGCAAGCTCTGCACCTGGGCAATCGCGTCCGCCCCTCATCACCCCTCTTTCGATTACTGTCCTAGCCGGCGGCTGGCGCATCGAGCCTTTTCGGATTGTCGACGCACACCAACCGTGTGCGCCGACACTGTGCTGCCTTCCCGCGTCATCCACTACCTTCCCGCGACTTACGAAGTACGGTGTTGGTGCGTCCATGCTGGACGATGTCGATAACGAGAAGCCGTGTCGGCGCCTTTCCTTCACTGGCACCAGTATGCCAGCGCCCCACCGACTCCACCACGAAGTCTCCCGGCCGATACGTCTTGCTATGACCGGTTTCTGTGTCGGTCACGCGTAAGCTTCCCGACAAGATGTAACCGTATCGAGGATACGGATGCTCGTGCTCTGGAAGATGCGCTCCCGGCGGAATTTCGAAGATGGACGCAATCAGCTCCGCGTTTATTTTTGGGCAGTATAATTTTTTGCCCAGCAGACGTAGTCATCGTGGAAAGCAATTGCTTAATCGTGAAGTCCGTTTGCTGACGCGCGTCTGTTTGCTGCTGAGCGTAGGCCTGTGAAGTCAGCGATGCCAACAATCCGACGACGAGGCATTGCAGGCTGCGGGGGAGCGCAATTCTGCGCCATGGTCGGCGCATCGAGGCCCAGAAAGCTCTGGAGTATCTAATCATTGTAAAGATCTTTCCGTTTGCTTTGATCCATCGGGGATGTCGAAACGATCTAGCCACCGGAGGATCGTCCGCAAGTCATCAAAATTCACACTGCGGTGTTCTTGCATGGGACGATAGCGATGGTCATTCCAAGCTCACTTACTGTTCGCTGTGAGCCCAAAGGCGCCATCACATAGAGCCGCATTGATTGAAGATTGCGGGAATCAGATTTTAGCTTGCGCCCATGGGATCATGGAGACGATCACAGAAAGCACCTCAAGTTTTCGCAGGCACCTCCGGGGAAGAACTTCAAAATCATGGCCGATGCCGGGAGCAAATGCTGCCCCGAGAAGCTTATCAGTGGCGAAGTAGGCTCATCCACTAACGGTCGGCATTCAAGTCGGGATCAGGCCGGATCCGCGAAAGCTATCGATTAGCGCATCGAACAGTTTTAGGTCTGCACGGCTCCGCGCCATCAGTTGCGCGCCGGCAACGGCAGCGAAGATTGCGCGTGCCCGTGTCTCACGCTTGCTGGCGGGAACGGAAACCGCAGCAAGCATCCTGGCAAGCCACGCCACGTTGACATCGGCGAATGCCTGCACCTCGGCCTTCACCGTGTCCGGCAGGTCATCATACTCAGCTGCCATGAAACTGCAGAGGCACATTCGATTGTCCTCCTCGAGCGATCGACGAAAGAGTCCTGGATAGGCCCGAAGTGCCTTTCTCGGATCGCTGTTCGCTTTTGAAAGAGCTTCAAGATTCGCCGCCGTGTCTTGCCAGTAGCGCTTTGCTACCGCTGCACCCAGATCGGCCTTGCTGGGGAAGTGGTGATAGATGCTCGCAGCCTTGATGCCTACCTCATCCCCGATGTCGCGGAAGTTCAGTCCGGCATACCCATGCGCCTGAGCTGTCCTACGCGCCGCAACAAGGATCGCTTCTCTCGCGCTTTCGCTCATCACCATCACCTCAACTTTTCTCGACCAACTGTTAGGTAGGGTTGAAACCTTGAGTCCGCAATACTATCAAATGAGCCTACCAAGTGACAGGTAAGGTCGCTATGCCTAGTTGTGCGATTCCGGTGGACGCGGCTCGTATGGCCGCACTCATTGCAAGACGGGTCTCGCCCCTCGTGGCCATGCAGGCTCATTTCGTTCGAGCCGCGCAGGTCGAGGCGCACAAACAATTCCAGCAGTTTAACGGCGGAGTCGCTTTGGGCGAATTCCGTGGGAGCCTGCGCGCTATTGCCGAAGACTCCAGTTTTTCGAGCGAGCTGGTGCGACGCCAGGGTGATGGCGATGGGTGAGGTCATGACGAGCGTCAAAGCCTATCCGTAAAACGACGACGGCCAGTGCGCCGTTCGAAGGGGAGCCGTCATGTGGCTTATCAAGATCGCTCTTAGCCGGCCCTATACTTTCATCGTTATGGCAATCGCAATCGTGATCATGGGGCCACTGGCCATCATGAGTACGCCAGTGGATATTTTTCCGAGCATCGGCATCCCGGTCGTCAGCATGATCTGGACTTATGCAGGTCTGCCCGCAAAGGAGATCGCTAACCGCATCAGTGCCAATTTCGAACGGGTCGCTCCGGTCGTGGTCAATGGCGTCGAACACATCGATTCCAGCAATCTCAACGGCGTCGGCGTCAGCAAGATCTACTTCCAACCCGGAGCCAATGTCCCCCTGGCGACGAGCCAATTGGTGGCTGGCGTCACGTTCTATTCGAAATTCTTCCCGCCTGGCACGACTCCACCGCAGATATTGACTTACAACGCCGCCAGCGTCCCGGTTCTTCAGCTTGCTCTGTCTAGCAAGACCATGACCGAGCAGGCTCTTTACGATACCGGAAACATCTACGTTCGCAGTCAACTCTCCGGCGTGCCCGGTTTGTCGTTGCCTTATCCCTACGGCGGCAAGCAGCGCCAAGTTCAGGTCGACCTGTATCCGCAGCAGCTTCAGGCGTTCGGGCTGTCCGCCCAGGATGTACACAATGCGATCATCAATCAAAACCTTATCATTCCTGCGGGAACGCAGAAGATCGGCGCCTATGAATATGTGATCGGTCTGAATGGCGCGGCGATCACTATCGATGATCTCAACAACCTGCCCATCAAGCAGGTCAACGGCTCGACAATCTATGTCCGCGATGTGGCTCACGTGCGCGACGGTTCGCCACCGCAGACCAATTTGGTGCGCTTGAACGGCGAACATGCCGTACTAATGACAGTCCAGAAGACCGGTAGCTCCTCGACTTTACAGATCGTGCATGATGTCAAGGCCAAGCTTTCAACTATCCAAGCCGCCGGTCCCGAAGGACTGAAGATCGATGCCGTCGGCGATCAATCGGTGTTCGTGAGTGCAGCCGTATCCGGCGTGATCCGCGAAGGCCTCATTGCGGCGGCGCTTACCGCGACCATGATCCTTCTGTTCCTCGGGTCCTGGCGCAGCACCCTGATTATCGCGGTCTCGATCCCGCTCTCCGTGTTGGTTTCGATCATCGTCCTTTCGTTGTTCGGCCAGTCCATCAACCTCATGACGCTGGGCGGTTTGGCCCTCGCGGTAGGCATCCTGGTCGATGATGCGACGGTCGCCATCGAGAACATCAATGCCCACCTCGAGCGAGGCGAGCCGGTCCGGGATTCCGTACTCAATGGATCGGCGGAGATCGCCGCGCCTGCCTTCGTCGCGACCCTTTGCATCTGCATCGTCTTCATGCCGATGTTCTTTCTGTCCGGCGTGGCGAGCTATTTGTTTGTGCCCATGGCGGAGGCCATCGTCTTCGCAATGCTGGCGTCCTACATTCTGTCGCGAACGCTGGTGCCGACCCTCGCCAATTTGATGTTGAAGTCGCATGTGTCGGGAGTGGAGACGGGCCGATCGAACGCTTTAGCGCGCCTCCAGGCTGGCTTCGAGCGCAGGTTCGAAGCCATGCGCGAGAATTATCGTCGTGTTCTGTCCGAAGTAGTTGCCCGGCGATGCCTGTTCATCCCGATCTTCTTCGGTGGAGCTCTAGCGTCGGTGCTGCTGATTTTTACACTGGGATCTGATTTCTTTCCGTCGGTCGACGGCGGTCAGATTAAACTACATGTGCGTGCCCATGCCGGAACCCGCGTCGAGGAAACCGCGCGCATCGTCGATCAGGTCGAAGATGAATTGCGGCACACGATTCCCTCGACCGAGCTCAGCGGCGTCGTCGACAACATCGGCCTTCCTGTCTCCGGCGTGAACCTGTCGTATAGCAACTCTGCTCCGACGGGGCCGGCGGATGCTGATATCCTGGTGAGCCTTGCGGCAAAGCATCACCCGACTGCCGATTACGTGCGACGCCTACGCATACGGCTGCCGCAGACCTTCCCGGGTGTGACATTCGCCTTTCTGCCCGCCGATATCGTAAGCCAGATTTTGAATTTTGGATCGCCCGCACCGATCGATGTGCAGATCGTCGGGCGTGATATGGCGAGCAATGCGTTGGTCGCCCAACGCCTTCTCCAGAGAATTCGCAAGATCCCAGGGATCGCCGACGCGCGGATTCAGCAGGACCTCGACGCTCCCACGTTCACCGTTGCGGTCGATCGCAGCCGTGCAAGCGACGTCGGACTGACGCAGAAGGATGTCGCGAACACGATGCTGATCGCTTTGGCCGGAAGCTGCCAGACGGCGCCTACATTCTGGCTGGACCCCAAGAGCGGCGTATCCTATCCGATCGTCAGCCAGGCGCCCCAGACCGACCTGCAGACGCTGGATTCGCTCCGCAACACGCTAATCACGGGCAGCCCCGGATCGCACGGTCAAATACTCGGTGGCATCAGCACGATTAAGCGTAACGTCCTTCCCTCGGTTGATACCCGCTACAACGCCCAGCCTGCGATGGATATTTACGCCACCAATGCCGACCGCGACTTTGGTAGCGTCGCCAACGATGTCCGCGAGGCTATCGGCGAGATAACCAAGGCTGGGCTGCCCAAGGGCGTTACGATCACCCTCCGCGGCCAGGTCGTCATCATGGCCACATCCTACGCCGGACTCCTCTACGGGCTCGGCTTCGCCATGCTGCTGGTTTACCTGCTGATGGTGGTGAACTTCCAGTCCATGCTGGACCCGTTCATCATCGTCACAGCGCTGCCGGCGACCATGGCGGGCATAGTCTGGATGTTGTTCCTGACCGGGACCAATCTCAGCGTTCCAGCTTTGACCGGCGCCATCATGAGTGTTGGTGTTGCGACTGCCAACAGCATTCTGGTCGTGAGTCTGGCCCGCGACCGCCTCAGCCAGGGAGACGATCCGGCCGTCGCCGCTATCGCGGCCGGATTCGGCCGCTTCCGCCCAGTGCTAATGACTGCGCTTGCGATGATCATCGGCATGCTGCCGATGGCGCTCGGACTAGGCGAAGGCGGCGAGCAGAACGCGCCGCTCGGCCGCGCCGTGATCGGCGGCCTGATCGTTGCGACGATCGCTACCCTAACCTTCGTGCCCGCGGTCTTCGCTCTCCTGCACGGCCCGCGACGCCCCCTCAATCCGCCGACGGCCTTCGATGGCACGGCGACCTCTCTGCACACACCTTCCGAATGACTGAGCTTCCCATGACCCAACTGCATTCCCAAACCGTATCAGCTACTTCCGGCCGCTCTCGAGCGCGCGTTCTATTGGTCAACATCCTCAGGGTCGTGGGCGTCGCGGCGCTCATCCTACGGGGCCTCGAGACCCGGAGAGCCAGTGAGGCCGCCGTGGAGCGGCAGAGCGCAGCTAGCGCCATCACAACTGTGATTGTGACCCATCCGAAGTCTGGACCTGCTCTTGAGGAGGTTGTTCTGCCCGGGCAGGTGAGGGGTGAAATCGAGACGTCCGTCTATGCCCGTACCAACGGCTATGTTCGCCTTTGGAAGACGGACATCGGCGCGTACGTCAAAGCCGGCGAACTTCTGGCGTTAATCGACTCGCCTGAGGTTGACCAGCAGCTTCTTCAGGCGGAGGCCGATCTCAAAACTGCGCGGGCCAATGCCGATATCGCACGACGGACATCCGATCGCTACGCGCAGTTGGTAAGCACGCTTTCTGTCTCTCGCCAGGCGGGTGACGATCGCGAAGCCGCGGCGTTGGCAAGTGCGGCCCAGGTCACGGCGAACGAAGCCAACGTAAATCGCCTCCGCCAGCTTCAAAGCTTCGAGCAAGTGGTCGCTCCCTTCGCTGGGGTAATTACCGCACGCAACACGGATGTCGGTGCTCTGATAAACGCGGGCGGTAACCAGGGGGCAGCGCTCTTTCACATCGCGGCAATCGACAAGCTTCGAGCCTATGTCGACGTTCCGCAGAGCTATGCCAGCAGTATTCGGACCGGAACCAGAGCCAATCTTCAATTTCCGGATAAGCCCGGCAAATCGTATCCGGCGACGGTCACACGGACATCTTCGGCGATCGATATCCAGGCGCGAACGCTCCAGGTCGAACTCGATATCGACAACAGTTCGGGTGAACTCTTTCCAGGGAGTTTCGTCCAGGTGCATTTTCAGCTGCCCCCGGTCGGACATGGGCTTCGGCTCCCCGTCAACGCCCTGTTGTTCCGGGCTGAGGGTGTTCAGGTCGCCGAAGTAAGTCGAAGCGGCAAGGTTGTTCTGAAGCCGATCACACTTTGCCGCGACTTCGGAGACACGATCGAGGTTCTTACTGGCGTCGAGCCGTCCGAGTCGGTGGTCCTCAACCCTTCATCCGCCATCGCGAGCGGAGATCAGGTCCGCGTCGCCGCGGCGGGTGAGTCTCATGCGGGATCATAGCTCTCGCAGGCAGGACAGCGGACACGGGCAAATCGGTTCAACAAGAGAGCGCAGGGCAGGCGTCTGCCGGCATCTCGACGGGATAGGAAATTTCCAATCCCCACATGAGAGGTGAAGAATGGCACACATAATCATGATTCACGGGTCGTGGAGCGGCGGCTGGATGTGGGACCGGGTCATCCCGATCCTGACTGCGGCTGGCCATAGCGCCGAAGCTCCAACCCTGCTGGGTGCCGATCCAGGAGGGAGCCGATTTCCGTCCCGACCGCTTACCGCTTGGGCGGACCAGATCGCTGCTCGAGTACGTGAAGCAAAGGGGCCGGTTGTGCTTGTTGGCCAGAGCCGCGGCGGACTGGTCATTAGTGAAGTAGCCGAGCGAGTGCCGGAGCGGGTCGGGTATCTGGTCTACGCCGCGGCGTTTCTGCTCCCAGATGGGGCGTCCCTCGGTGGAACGATTCAGAGCGCGCACCCCGGCGCTGAGCCGATCTTCAGTGTCGACACGGCGACCGGGATGACCACTGTTCTTCCGGAAGCCCTGGAGAGGATCTACAGTAAGACGCCGGTGCGGTGGATTGAGTATGCGCGGGCAATGCAATGTCTCGAACCTCTCGCAGCGATCACGACTCCGATCTCGGTGAGCGACGAGCGCTTCGGCTCCGTGCCCAGAGCTTACATCGAAGCGACTGAAGACCAGGTAATGCCCCTGTCTCTCCAGCGCGCGATGCAGGCGCGGTTGCCCTGCAACCCCGTTTTCGCAATCGAGTCCGATCATGTGCTGCCGTCTTCAGCTCCTGAGGAGTTGGCCAGGCACCTCGTTGAGATCGCCAACAGGGTCGACCATCCCGCGAGGTTGCGCCGACCCGTTTTGTAGAGGACCGCGATATTCTCGCCCTTACAGAAGACCATCGAACCTACAGAAGCGCATCGAACAAATGAATGCAGAACGCGACGATACCGGAACTGGCTTCGTCAGCCGGCGGAGCATCGTGGGCTTCACCGCAGCCGCAGCAGTGTTGCCGACTTCCATGTTGATCGAACCTATACAAGCAGCGACAGCAGCGCCGTCTGATCCGATCGGCATCAAGGCGATGACTTTTGATATTCAGGGAACATTGTTCGACTACTATCAGCCCTTCGCACGCATCAGTAGCGCCTTGAATAAGCGCAATGCGCGACGTCTGAATTGGTCAGGCTTCCTTGGAGATTGGAATGCGGACGCGGTCTCGATTATCCAAGCCATCATTACCGGCACGCGCAAATGGATCCCGCCCGGCCAGGTTTTTCGTGAATCGCTCGAAGCCGCGTTGTCGATGCGCGACCTCACCAGCCAACTCGATGAAACTGACCGCCTTGAGCTGATGTCGGTTTGGAGCCAGATGGTGCCGTGGCCAGACAGTGCGCTAGGCGTCGGCCGGCTCAAGCGTAAAGTTACGGTAGCGGCTCTCTCCAATGCGGGAATGGCTGGTGTAATCGCGCTCGCCAAGCGTGGTGGGCTACCGTTCGATGCCGTGCTTACCGGCGAGCTCGTTCATTCTTACAAGCCGTCTCCCGACGTCTATCAGGCTGCTTCGACCTACCTCGGATTTCCGCCGGGCAAGATCATGATGGTGGCAGCCCACAAATTCGATCTGAAAGGCGCAAAAGCAGCCGGATTTAAAACGGCGTACATACCCAGGCCTCTCGAAACCGGACCAGCGACGAAAGTCGACCGATCTCCGGAACCGTATATCGATGTCATTGCAAACGACCTAATGGATCTATCCCGAATGATTGATCTCGGCTGAAGCCTGCGAGGGAGTCCGGGCGCGGGGCGGTCGCTTGTCCGCGCACAATATCGACCAGGTGGGCGTCGCCTGGGCAATTCGACCTTTACGAAGTATTGTAAAAGCGTGGAGCTGGATCCATGCGACTGAACCGCTACTGTCCGGGCCCTTCGATCGCGAAGGACGCCTGTCCTGTGCGGTTCTTGCTGATCTCATGCCTGAAGTGCGCGGCGTGCAGGCATTCAGTCTCTCGCGCAGTCTTTGCAAGCAATCCGAAAAGCCGCGAGTTGGAGATCGTCACGTGGGCTCGCCGGCCGTCCGCATATCGCTCGGCCCAGTCTCAGGTGCTTCCGCCCCCGCCAATTCTGGCCCAAGCCAGTGATGGGAAAGTCAAACGGCTGTTCGCTAGTCGGCTGCAGCGGCCGTCTCGAAATTGCTCGTAAATTGATCCGAAATCAAAAGTTCGATCGCTTCACGAAGCGCCTTCGATCGCGCTATTCCAAAACTCTTTTCGAAGGCCCGCTGCGCCTCTTCCCATAAACGGTCAGATTGCTTGACGCGCGCTCTCCCAGCGGCCGTTAAAGACACTAAACGATTACGTCGGTCGTCCGGATTTACCTTCATCGTGACCAGCCCGTCACGAATGAGCGGCTTGAGGGTATGCGCCAGTCCGCCCGAATCCATGACGAGCGCTTCGGCGAGAATGCCGATTGCTGCAGGTTCAGATCGTGCGATCTGAGTCAGAATCGCACGTTGGGTGGCCTTCAGGCCACACGGCGCGAGAGCCGCGTCATACAGTTGCGAAACGCGCCTGGAGGCCTTGCGCAGTGCCGTGCAGTGGCATCGATATGAGACTTGAGAGTTCGATTGCGCCGCCACAACAGCCTCCGTTAGTTCGCGATAACCCCAGTCTTCTGGGCTAACTATAAGCATATGCAGATGATTTCTCAAGTCTGGGTCGACTTAAGCGCCGCTTCGAACGATCCAGTCAAGCATTCGCGGTTCGCAAACCCTCTACGCTTTGGCGCTTTAACTGGTTAGATCAAACGAGCGTGACATCATTCGTTGGCATTGCATCGGAGTGCTGAAGTCGAGCGAATTCAACGCAGGAAATCGCGCAAAAGCAGCCGGATCGAGATTATCAGCATATGCTGATAATTGACTTGGACGATTGGAGGCCTTACTCTCGAGCAAATTCGAGAACGAGTTCGCTCAAAGCGGAGAGGCGTAGGTCGCGTTTTCGCCGTGGAGTCACGGCCGACCGAGCGAGCGGATCGTAATGGTTCGCGCGAGCTCGTTGGCTGATGCGAGTTAGCCGCCGTCGTACCCACGAAGTCATCCAACAGGAGACCAAATTGGAAGCGATCAAAGTAAAAGGGGCTAGCCCTTTCCACTATGCGTGGGTGGTTGTTGGCGTTACGTTCTTGACGTTGCTTGTGACGGCCGGCGCCATGTCGACGCCGGGCTTGCTTTTGGTTGCCCTTCAGAAGGACTACAATTGGTCCACTGCGACCATCTCAACGGCGCTCTCGCTGCGACTAGCGGTCTTCGGGCTTATGGCGCCGTTTGCCGCAGCTCTTATGCTTCGCTTCGGCCTACGTAACATCATGCTCGTCGCGGTCGCGACAACAGCTGCTGGCGTCAGCCTGACGGCGCTCGTGAGCCAGTCGTGGCAACTTACCTTGCTTTGGGGCGTCGTCGTTGGCGGTGGGACCGGAATGACAGCGCTAGTCCTCGGCGCTACCGTCGCAAACTCCTGGTTTGTGCAACGTCGTGGCCTTGTCCTTGGCCTAATGACTGCGAGTTCGGCGTCCGGGCAGCTCCTGTTCTTGCCGGTTTTCGCGAAGATCAGCGATGAGTATGGCTGGCGGACGCTTGTCGTGGTGGTCGGGTGTGTCCTCGTCTGTCTCATCCCTGTGATCGCGCTGTTCATGCGAAATCGTCCCTCCGATATCGGTCTGACGCCGTATGGTGCGCCTGCGGGCACCAAAGTCGCAGGTCCTGTGACGCCAACAGTGAATCCGGTCGTCATGTCCTTCAGGGCTCTGCGGGGTGCCGCACGCTCGAAAGACTTTTGGCTGTTGTGTTTCGGATTCTTCATTTGTGGTCTCAGCACGTCGGGCCTCATCGGCACGCATCTCATTGCGGCCTGTGGAGATCACGGCATCGCCGAGGTAACGGCGGCAAGCATGATCGCCCTCATCGGACTGTTCGATCTATTCGGTACGGTCGGATCAGGATGGTTGTCCGACAAATACGACAATCGGGCTCTGCTTGGCATTTACTACACTGGTCGGGGATTATCCCTGCTCTTTCTGCCGATCGCACTGGGGGTCGACCTGTGGACCGTCTCGTTGTTCGCCGCGTTCTACGGCCTTGATTGGTTCGCCACCCTGCCGCCGACGATCCGACTTACGACGAGCAAATTCGGACTGTCCTCGGGGCCGTTAGTTTTTGGCTGGATGTTCGTTGCGCACCAGATCGGCGCTGCAATCGCGGCTTATGGCGCCGGCGTCACGCGCACGCTGGAAGGCACCTATGCCCCGGCATTTGCTCTCTCCGGCCTGCTGTGCATCGTCGCGGGTTTCGCCTGCCTGCTAATCGGTGATCGCAAATCCGATGGCGAACCGGGGCTTGCACCCGCGATCAAGTCGGCTGCCTGACAGCGAGCGTGGCCTCCGCCCTTACACTGGCGGCCGCATAAGGACCGTGTCGCCTTCGCGCTGAGCCAGATGGAGGAAGGATTGCCCGACCACGATGACAAGGATGATATGCCATGTTGAATGCCGGTGAACTGCCCAAGCGCACCTGTGAGGTTGACGGCAAGCGGATGGCGTATGTTGAGCTCGGCGAAGGTCGGCCAATCGTCTTCCTGCACGGCAATCCCGCTTCTTCGTACATCTGGCGCAATATCATGCCGATCGTTGCTCCCCAGGGCCGCTGCATCGCACCGGACCTGATCGGTATGGGCGATTCGGAAAAGCTCGAGGGCGACGATCCGACGCGCTATGGCTTTTTACAGCATCGCCGGTTTGTTGAAGGCTTCCTCAAAGGAATTGGGGCAACGGAGGAGGTCGTCCTTGTCGGGCAGGACTGGGGCGGGGCCCTGGCTATGGACTGGGCCAGTCGTCACCCGGAGTCAGTCCGTGGAATCGTCTACTTCGAGACCATTGTACGCACCCGCAATTGGAACGAGATGGATCAGTCCGTTCGGGATATGTTCGAGCGCCTACGGTCGCCGGAAGGCGAGACGCTAGTTCTTCGCGACAATCTGTTCGTCGAGAAGTCGTTCTCCGAGAGAATACTGCGACGTCTATCCGATGCGGAGTGGGCGGCGTATCGTCGTCCCTATCTTCGTCCAGGAGAGGACCGGCGTCCTACGCTGACATTTCCTCGAGAACTTCCCATTGACGGCAAGCCACACGATACCGCGGAGGCTGTGAAAGCCTATGGCGACTGGATGGCGATCAACGAAGTGCCGAAGCTGTTCATTGATGGAGACCCTGGCGCGATCATCACCGGTCCGATCCGGGAATTCTGCAGAAGCTGGCGAAACCAGGAGGAAGTACGTGTAAAGGGCAAGCACTTCCTCCAGGAAGACTCTCCTCGCGAAATTGGTGAGGCGATTGCGGATTGGCTGGAGCGATTGCCGCGGCCTGACTCCGTCAACGCGCGAACCACAGCCGCGTGGGGGGCGCCGCGCGGTTGAGAGGATCGCCTTTATCAAGCTGTCGCGGACTTTGTATCCCTTGAAAAAGGAAATGTGAAATGCCGTATCTACATCTGAACCTGGCAAAGAAGTATTCCTCACAGACGAAGCGAGAACTCGCGACTCGTCTGTGTCGGCTCTATTCCGAGGTGATGCAGACGCAGTCGTGGCGTCCGAACGTGGGGATTGCGGAACTTGGAGAGGATAATTTGTTCCATCTTGGTCCGGACGGACTGGAGTCGATCACGATGGTGCTCGTCGAGATACGCCGGGGCCGATCGCTTGATCAACGTCTCGAGGTGGGGAGGCGTCTTGTCGATACTTGCAGCGAGGTATTGCAGGTCGCCAAACGCACAGTGCTCGTCGAATTCACGGTTCACACCGGGGACGAGATATTACGCGATGGCAATTGGGCCGCTGACTGGACCTCGGCGGAGGCCTCCGGGTAAGATCATCCTCGCTTAGCACGGTGAGGCCATCCATCCGATCCTCACGCGGCGCCAGGACGGCCATTTCTCCGCTGAAGCTACGCTTGATGATGGTACGACTACGAAACAGAAGTCTGGACATTGACGAGGCGAGACAACTCACCGTCTGCCTAGTTCAAAAATAGCGGCGTCGGCTGACTATGAGTCTTCCGGCATCGCGATGACTGACACCGCCTCGCGGACGTTGTCGGGGCCGCCTTTCGGAGGCCAGACGCCGGTGGCAAAGGCGGCGCTGCGCAGCGACGCGCGCTGCGCGAGGCTTTCGAAACCCCAGATGTGGGTGATGCGAGGCGGTCCATCGAGCGCATACATGTTGATCATCAAATGTGCCGTGTAATCCCGGGCCGGCGCGATCGCAGCTTCCCACCCCGCAAGCGTCGGCGGGAGCCCCCCTGGTATCAGTTTGTAAGTGCGAAATTCGTAGACATTGCCGTAGGTGCCTGGCTGCAGCGGCGGCAGAAAGGGAAAGCGCTGGTAGCTGTCCATCTCCAGTGCCGTGATCAGCCGCCCGGCGTTGAATGGGTTGGCACTCAACAACGCGCGGCGCCGTTCCTGATCCAGCGCGTCGCGCGTTTCAAAGCTGCGCAGGATCAGGAGGCGCCCGAGTGTCGAAAATTCCGTTCGCCAGCAGCCCAACAGCGTGCCGGCGACGTCGGGCGCCGCGACCCACTCCCGCGCGGCCTTGGCGACGTCCGAGGTCCCGAGCATCGGGCAAGCAAGGGACGTCAGTTCGTAGAATTCGCTCATGGTTCAGTCCTCCCTATCGAGGGGGCGGAAAGATCCGCCCCCTGCAGCGTCAAATCGCGGGATGAAGATTACGGACAGGGCTCACCTCTTCAAGGACCGAGGCGACCTTGAGCACGGTGGATTCCGCGAGCCAGGACGAGACGACCTGCACGCCGATCGGAAGACCGTCATGGCTTGTGCCAAACCGCATCGAAAGAGCGGGCATGCCCGTCAGGCTGAACGGTGATGTCGCGCTCATCACGTGGAACGGCGAAACCGCTACGCCATCGACCACGACGTCGTTGAGACCATGCTTCGTCGCCGGGAACGGGGTCACCGGGCAGAGCAGCACATCGTAGCGCTGGAAGTATTCGGCAAAGGTATCGCGAAGACGCTCGATGGCCTGCTCGGCGGCAACGAAATCGGCGATCGGCGTATCCGGTGCATCGAGAACCAGCTTAGCGTGCCTGAAAATCTCGCCCTCGTGGCCGGCGGTGACCTTCGCGAACTCGGGCTGGCTTTCCATCTGCTGGAGCTTCCAGAGGACACTGTTGGCGTCGGTCTGTTCCACCACCGGCAACCGGATCTGCTCGACGTCGTGGCCTGCCTTGCTCAGCGCTTCCGCCGCTGCCTTCACGGTCGCGACCACTTCAGGATCGGTGGGTCCGAAGAAGCCCGGAGAAGCCATCCAGCCGACGCGCAGCTTGCGCGTCGATGTCGTGCCCACCCCCGTATCGAAGCTGGGCGGGCTGATGGAAAAGCCGTCGGCACCGTCGGGGCCCGCCATCAAGAAATAAGCCAGTGCCACGTCGCGAACCGAACGTGCCATCGGGCCGATGTGCCAGAAGCGGCGTGGCACGCTGGGCCAGTGACCCGTCATCGGCAATCGGCCGTGCGTGGCCTTGAAACCAACGATACCGGTATGCGCCGCCGGGCCGCGCAAGGAGATCGAGAGATCGCTGCCGACGCCGAGCGGCGATAGGCCCGCTGCGATGGCCGCGGATTCACCACCGCTCGATCCGCCCGGCGTGTAGTCGAGGCTCCAGGGGTTGTTGGTCTGGCCCGTCAGGAGATTGTCCGTCTCGATCGAATAGGAAAATTCCGGGGGATTCGTCTTTGCGATGAGGATGGCACCGGCCGCCTTCAGCCTGGCCACGACGGTGGCATCAATATCAGGCACGCGCCCTCTGAAAATCGGCGAACCGCGCTGTGTCAGCACACCCGCGGCGTCGATCCCATCCTTGACCGTGAACGGAACGCCATGGAGAGGACCGAGCTGAGCGCCCGACCTCACCGCCGCCTCGGCCTTCCCGGCGCTTTCCATCGCGCCATCGGCCAGCGTCACGATCGCGTTCAGCCTGGGATTGACCGCCGCGATGCGGTCGAGATGCGCCTGCATGACCTCGACCGGCGAAAGCTCCCGTTGAGCGATCAGCTGGGCGATGCGGGTGGCGTCCATTCTAACAATGTTATCGGTCATATGATCCTACCTGTCATTTGGTAGGCCGGACATGTCCCTCGCATTTGGGGACTTCAATCCCTACCTGTCATTTGGTAGGGACACGTTAAGGTGATCACGATGAGCGAAAATGCGAGGGAAGCAATCCTGGCCGCGGCGCGCAGGACTGCGCAGGCGCACGGGTATGGCGGGTTGAACTTCCGCGACATCGGAGCCGAAGTCGGCATCAAGGCTGCGAGCATCTATCACCACTTCCCCGGCAAGGCCGAGCTCGGGGCCGCGGTGGCAAGACGCTACTGGGAGGATATGGCGGTGAACCTCGAAGCTCTTTCAAAAGCGAACGGAGATCCGAGAAAGGCGCTCCGGGCCTATCCGGGACTTTTTCGTCGATCGCTCGAGCAGGACAATCGCATGTGCCTCTGTAGCTTCATGGCAGCCGAATATGATGATCTGCCGGACGCCGTCAAAGCCGAGGTGCAAGCCTTCGCCGATGTCAACGTGGCCTGGCTGACCAGGATGCTCGCTGCGGCTTCAGTTCCCGCCAGCAAGCGTGAAGCAAGGGCGCGCGCGATCTACGCGGCCGTTGCCGGCGCGCAGCTGATGGCGCGGAGCCGCGCCGACCTGAAATTGTTCGATGCGCTGATCGAAAGCTATCGCGGATCCGGCCTGATCCCAAGCAAATGGCGCTAAGCCAGCGTCCAACGATCCTGAGTCGGTTTAAAGAAAGGAAGTCGGGGCCCTGATCGAAAACGGCGAATCTCCCTTCGGTGAAGATCCGCCGCATGATCGAAGGGAGCCACCGTTACGGCAGCGGCCCGACGATAGCTTGGTCGTGACGTTCGGCGATGATCGGAAGTTGATCCCTGTGCTGCTCACGCGGCTCAGGTATGTTATGCAGGTCGCGGAAGAATTCCTCGTGGCGGCGCGGCGTAGACACAAGGATATGTCGTGCGTCATGGACTCCGATATTTGTGAAGCCGTGAATGACGCTCCTTGGAACGATCACTCGCGTGCCAGGGCCCACGGTCTCGGTCTTTTCGCCGACAATATACCTCAGTTGCCCCTCGATCACGATGAAGAGCTTATCTTCCGTCGATGAGATATGTGCCGGCGCACCGAAGCCAGGCTTGATAGTCATGTCGAGGACTGTGAACGAGCACGGATAAGGGTTGATGATCTTGGCGGTTATTCCTGCGAATTCCGTCGTTTCAAATTCTGTAGTGACACCAGGTTTCAATTTCGCTCCAACTTGGCAGTAGCGGTGACGATTGCCCCACTGTAGGTCGCGTGAGAAATGTCGAGAATGTCGGAAGCCCTACACTTTCAGTCCGTGGTTGCTGTCGCCGATTTTCGGGTGATGTCCTTGCAGACGCGGGCAACGATCTCGTAGGAACGACGGGCGGCAATGGGGTCGCGGATCAGCGTGATGACCATCAGCTCGTCGGCCTGCGTTTGTCGCACCATCGCCTCGATACCAGATCGCACCGTCTCAGGTGAGCCTACGATCGCATAAGGTAGGTGTTGTTCAGGCGCAGCCGCTACAACAGGTGTCCTGGCATTGTCGATCGGCACTCGTATGCCCGACTTGCGAAACCACTGCAGCAAGATCGGCCGGATCGATGCCAGCAGGTCCTGGGCTTGAGCATCGGTCTCCGCAGCAATGATGAAGGCGCAGATCATCGCGTAATTGCGCTGCAGCGTCTTGGAAGCTCGGAAATTTGTGCGGTAGGCCCGCAAGGCGACCTGCAGTTCATCGGGCGCAATATGGGTCGCGTAGGAGAATGGCAAGCCAAGCTTTCCGGCCATCGCCGCTGACGATATCGACGATCCCAAAAGCCACACCGGAAGATCGAGGCCACGGGCAGGCACGTACGGCGCGTCTTCCGCCTGCCGCTCATCGAGCAAGGTCAGGAGCTCGTCGAGGTCGAATTCAAATCGATCACGCGCGTCGGGCGGCTTGCGTAACATCCGGAATATCTCGGAGTCCGCACCAGGTCCGCCCGTGGCGCGCCCGATCCCGAGATCAATCCGGCCGGGATGCAGCCCCGCCAACGTTCCAAACTGTTCGGCGATAACCAGCGGCGAATGGTTTGGCAACATCACCCCGCCGGAACCAACACGAATCGATTTCGTGACGCTGGCGATGTGGGCGAGCACGACGGCCGGTGCCGCATTGGTCAAGCGGGGCACATTATGATGCTCGGTAAACCAGAAGCGTCGATAACCCAGCTCTTCGACTTGCTGGGCCAGCTCGACGGTTCGGCGCAGGGAATCGCTCGCCGTCTCGCCGTCACGCATGGGCGAAAAATCGAGGACAGATATCGGGAGCGGCGGCGTACCCATGGCAGGCTCTCTCCTCGGTGATCAAATGGGCGTGGTAACCCTTTTGCGCATCGCAGGCGTCCCTCTCAAGACGTGCGACAGTCAGTGATTCACTGGTCAACACATGGTGCTTTCCACCAGCGATTTGCTAACGTCACTTTCGTTACGACAGCGCCTTTTGCTGCGAAGCCAGAGCTGCACCAATGAACAGCGCAACGGCCGACACAAACAATCCGCGTTCGAGACCGCCAGGGCCGTCGGCGATCCAGCCAACGAGCGCGGGGCCGATGATCTGGCCGAATGCGAATACCACCGTGAACACGCTGATCGCAGACGACCATGATTCTTGCGGGAGATTGTGCCGCACCAATACGGTGGTCGATGCCACCGCCGATAGCAGGACCATTCCGAAGGCCAGGCCGGACATGAACACGACTGGCACCGCAGATGTCACTGCCGGGAGGATGGAAACCACACCCGCGATAGCGTTGAATATCGCCAGCGACTCGCCGCCCTTGAAGCGATCAAGCATCGGTGCCCACAGTCGCGAGGATAATACGACGGCCACCCCTAACAGCGTATAGAACAAGGTGATAGTCTCAGCCTGCATGCCCTGCTGCTTGAGCAGTGTGATCACGAACGTCATGTAGGCAATGTAACCAACGCCAAACATGAAATAGCCAGCCAGGGCAAATCCGAAGTCCTTTACGGAAAACTCGGATTTTGAGGTCAGATCAGAAGGAATTTCGCCGATTGCCTTTGCAGGCAACGCCATGATGGCGGTTGCGAGCAGACACGCGATGCCGAGCGCGAACCACGCCCATTGCCAGTCATGAGCGCCGCCGAGCCGTGGTGCGGCCGAAAGTGCCGCCGGTACGAGCAGCGCGGAAAGTGCGATCCCGAAACCTGTGCCGCCGTAATAGAGACCGATCAAGAATCCGGCCTGCTCGCGGTGCATTGAGCCAAGTCGGGTCGCCAGAACGCCGCCGATGACGAAGACGGACGCGCTCGCTGCGCCTGCGCCAAGGCGGAGCAGGATCAGGGCTATGGCGTCGGTCACGACGCCCGACAAGAGCAGGAATACACTGGTCAGAACGGAACCTATGACCAAAAGTCGCCAGACGCTGAGGCGGCGCATCAGCGCCGGTACCGCCAGCGCGCCAATGAAGTAGCCGAGCGCATTCGCCGTGTTCATCGAGCCAGCCAACAAATAGGACCAGCCAAGATCGGTACGCATGGGCGTCAGCAAGAGCCCGTATGACAGGCGGGAGACGCCGAGAGCGATGGCGGCAGCCAGCGACAAGGCGAGCGCTGTGGCGATCGGATAGCGCGGGAGCGATACTGGAAGCGCGGTTTCAGATGACATAGGGCAGCCACAGATGATGTTTAGTGATCGATAAATTTCGCGGCAACCCTTGTCAATCAAATAGAGCGAATGCTAAATAACAAATTGGAGATCGGAACATGCCGCGACCGAGAAGCTTCGACCTCGATGAGGCGATTAAAGGAGCAACTGCACTGTTCTGGAAGAACGGCTATCAGGGCACGTCGCTTGCAGACCTGACCTCCGAAATCGGAATTGCGCCAGCGAGCCTGTATTTTGCTTTTGACAGTAAGGCCGGGCTTTTCAGGCAGGTGCTCAATTACTATTATCAAGCGTACCTTGGCCGCGTCGATGAAAAGGCTTTGAACCAGCCGACGGCGCGCGAGGTGGTGGAGACTATGCTCTATGGGTTGGTCGACCTGTATACGGACAAGACTCATCCACCAGGGTGCCTTTCGGTCAAATGTTCGCAGGCGTACGCAGAAGAGGCAGAGGTTCAAGATGAACTGATGAAGCTTCGTCACGCGCGCCGCAAACGGCTGGCTTCGCGGTTTCGGACAGCGCGGGAGATGGGTGATCTGCCGGCAAATACGGATTCGGACGCGCTTGCACTATTTGCGATCGTTGTCGGTTGGGGGCTGGCGTTTGCGGCGCAGACGGGCGCAAGCCGGGCAGACCTGCGCCGCACCGTTGAGACGTCGCTCGGGGGGTGGCCAACCTAGCAACATCTGCCGTGCAAACTTCAAGCGATCATTGAGCGCCGCTATTCGAGGGATCAGCATGAACCCAAGCGCATGCATAGCCATTCAACGTCGGATGAGTAACTCCGACGAGCGAGTGTTTTAAGGACGGGCCCGGCTCAAAAGTGACCCTTCTATCACGCCTATTCTTGCTTGTTGCTGCGGCCCTCTTGCCTGCGGTCGCGATCCAGGCCTACAGCGAATTCGGCCGGCGTGAAGCGCGTCAGGTCGAAGTGGAAAATCAGGCACTCAGCTTGGCTAAGCTCGCTGCCGCAAACCAGCAACAAATCGTTCAGGGGATTCGTCAGGTCCTGATCGCGCTGTCGGAACTGCCGGCAATCAAGGCGGGGGATCGCGTGGGCTGCAATGCTTATTTGGCTGCGATGAAGCCCCGTTTCCCTGCCTTCATTACCCTTATCGTAACTGACGTTAATGGTCTGTCCTTCTGCCACACAGATGGCAATCGGCCGGCGGTTGATATCTCCAAGCGCACCTACTTCGCGAGCGCTCTCAGGACCAGCTCTTTTACGATCGGAGAATACTCGCAAGGTCTGTCGTCGAAGCAAAGAGTCATACAGTTTGCGATGCCGTTCTACGCCAGCTATGGCAAGATTGGCGGCGTCATAGTTGCAAGTCTTGGCTTGGATTGGCTCGCCGATTACATCGCTCGAAACGGAGTGCCTGAGGGCGCAGCTCTCGCAATCACGGACCGCAACGGCACGTTTCTCGCCCGTTATCCTGATAATGACCGGTTCGCTGGCACAAAAATGACCAGCGGAAAGTCTTTGGACCTAGGCGGCACGGCCGATATCGTCGACGTCGATGGTGTAGAGCGGATCGAAGCCTATTCCGCCCTGCAGGATGGTTTGGGGGCACTTGTTGTCGACTTCGGCCTCGACAAGGCATTGGCGTTCCAGGAGATCCAGCGCCAGACGCTGCGCGATGTCTTCTTGATCATCCTGAGCGCTACGCTGGTATTGCTGCTGACATCATTGGGCGCCCGGCAGTTCATCCATCGCCCGTTCGGGCAACTGGTCGACGCAGCGAACCAATGGCGGTTCGGCGACTTTGCCCGACGTGTAAATATTAGCGGAACTTCGGAGATCGCACACGTTGCTGACGCGTTCAATACCATGGCAAGCGCGTTGGAACATCGCGAGCAGGAATTGTCCAAGGCGAAAGAGATCGCCGAGCAGGCCGCTGCCCGGATCACGACGATCTTTGAGAGCACCAACGACAGCGTGCTCATCGTCGATCGGGATTGGCGCGTCACTTACTCAAATGGGCCGGCTTGGACGCGTTTCGCAGAAGGCCGCGATATCGTCGGTATGAGGCTGCCGGAGGTATTTCAAGGCGTGTTTGATGGGGAGGTCTTGCGCGAGGTTAAGGAGTCGGTGTCGGAGCAGCGGCCGGGCTTTGTCGAAGCGTTCTGTCCCCGTCAAAATATCTGGTGCGCGATCAATGTCTTCCCTTCAAGTCAGGGATTCGCGATTTTTCTTCGCGACATTACGGAGCACAAGCTTGCGTTGGAAGCGCGCCACCAGATCGAGGACCAGTTCCACCAGAGCCAAAAAATGGAGTCCGTTGGCCAGCTCACGGGCGGTGTTGCGCACGATTTCAATAACCTTCTCACTGTCGTCTCCGGCAACCTTGAACTCATCGAGATGACGAGGGACGTAGCCAAGATCCAGCAATTCGCTGCTGTCGCACGGCGTTCCATTGATAGAGGGACAAGGCTGACGGCGCAGCTTCTCGCCTTTTCGCGGCGGCAGACATTGAATCCAAAGCTCGTCAACGCTAGCCGGCTCATCGGTGAATTCCAGGGGCTCATTCGTCAGGCGGTCGGAGCCGCCTGCAAGATCAAGCTGCAGACCGAGGATCGATTGTGGTTGTGCCACGTCGATCCGTCGCTGCTGGAAACCGCCCTCCTCAACCTGACGCTCAATGCGCGGGATGCCATGCCGACCGGAGGCGTACTCGAGATCGCGACGCAGAATGTCGTCGTGGAGGAGGGCGCGGTTGCAGGTTGCCTTGCTGGACAGTATGTCGTGCTCTCCGTCTCCGACACCGGGTGCGGGATGACTCCCGAAGTGCGGGATCGAGTGTTTGAACCCTTCTTCACGACCAAGGAGGTCGGCAAGGGGACAGGGCTTGGCCTCAGCATGGTCTACGGCTTTGTCCGGCAGTCCGGAGGACACATTGTCGTCGACAGCACGCCGGGCGTGGGAACCAGGATGGCTCTCTACCTGCCCAGGGCCGCCCAAGGACCGAACGAAGAGGAGCAAATTGGGCAGCCTGAAATCATGCCGGCAGGCTCCGAGCGCATCCTTGTTGTCGACGACAACGAGGATCTCCTGGAGGCAACTTCGGAGATGCTGACCACTTTCGGCTACTACGTCTCTTGCGCTGGAAATGCCGCGGATGCGCTCCGGTTGCTACAAACCGGCCAGGAATTTGAACTCCTGTTCAGCGATGTCGTCATGCCAAACGGAATGAGCGGTGTCGAGCTTGCCCGCGAGGCGAAGCGACTAAGGCCAGGCATCAAGATACTGCTGACTTCCGGCTACGTGAGAGACGAACTGGAGCGGCATAATGCTGTGGATGAGTTCCCGATCATTCATAAGCCCTTTCGTCTCGCAGAATTGGTGCGGCGCCTGCAGGCAATCCTGCGCGAAGTATGATCCCTGTCATTCGAGGCGCGTGCGGCTATCGCGCACCGGGCTCTTGTGAACCGTACCGCTTCGCGTTGCGGCCTTCGGCTTCGATCCCTCGCGCAAGTACATATAATGTGTCGCTCGCCGGAGGCACTCGCACGAAGGGCTGCCGCTTCGCGGCACCGCTATCACTGCCCGTCGCGCGGGTGCCTTGTTAACCGGTCTCGCGACTGCACTCGGTCCCGGGTCCCGCCGCGTGCCGCGTCGGCGCTATGCTGACCCTCCTGCGGGTGCCTCTCTTGATTTGCTCACTGTTGCTCTTGTTTTCGATTTCTTGCTTTGGCCTGTGCTGACTTGCTCAACATTCCAACGCTTGAGAGCTAAAGGGCGCTGCCCCTCGCGCGCGCCAGGGTGAAGCGCCGGCAGGCCGGCGCCGACCCGAGCGGTTTCCCCGGTCTTCCGTGCTTTCGAACGGTGTCGCCTTCTCGAACAGCTGACATGCGCCCGTGCAGACCCGCTTCTTAGGAGCGGCCCTGATCGGGCGGGCGATACCCCACCGCTCGGGTCGCCCTGGCACTTGCTACCCCCGGTCTCGCCGACGGGCAGGGGTGCAGGCGCGTGGTGCGCCTTGCACCCATAGAAGCAAAAGGAAGAATGATCATGTCGGCAAAGCACGTTGAAATCATTCCCGCGAGCGGGACGGAAGTCTTCATTCCGCTCAACAAGCTCAAGAAGTCCCCGAACAATGCACGCAAGACGCCGCATAGCGAGGCGGCGATCGAGGGCTATGCGGCGAGTATTGCCGCCAAGGGCATCCTGCAAAATCTGGTGGTTGAGCCCGAGCTGGACGGAGAGGGCGCAGCCACGGGGTTCTATTTAGTGACCATCGGCGAGGGCAGGCGGCTTGCTCAGCTTTTGCGTGTGAAGCGGAAGGAGATCAAGAAGACCGAGCCGATCCGCTGCATCATCGACACCGCGAATGACCCCCACGAGATCAGCCTGGACGAGAATGTCACCCGGGAGAACATGCATCCCGCCGACCAGTTCGAGGCGTTCAGGAAGCTTGCGGACGAGCGTGGCTACGGTGCGGAGGAGATCGCCGCGCGCTTCGGGGTGACGCCGCATGTGGTGCGGCAACGCCTTCGCTTGGGTGCGGTCTCGCCAAAATTGATGCAGCTCTATCGCGCTGGCAATCTGACGCTTGAGCAGTTGATGGCCTTTGCCATCACCGACGATCAGGCCCGGCAGGAGAGCGTTTATGAGCGCCTGTCCTACGACCGCGATGCCAGCACCATCCGCCGCCTGCTCACCGAAACTCACGTCGCCGCAACGGATCGCCGCGCGCGGTTTGTCGGGCTCGAGGCCTACATCGAGGCGGGCGGTACGATTTTGCGCGACCTCTTCACCGAGGATCGGGGCGGGTATCTGGAGGACGTGGCGCTGCTCGATCTCTTGGTGACGGCACGGCTTGGCCGGGAGGCGGATGCCTTGCGGGTGGCCGAGGGATGGAAGTGGACGGAGCCCCATCTCGACTTCCCCCACGCCCACGGCATGCGCCGCGCCTACCCGCATCCGGTCGAGCTTTCGGCGGAAAATCAGACCGCGCTACAAGCCGCTCAAACCGAGTTCGACCAGCTGACCGAACAGCATCAAACGGCCGAGGAGCTGCCTGATGAGGTGGATGCGCGGTTCGGTGAATTGGAGAGCCAGATCGAGCAATTAGAGGCGAAACGGCAGGCCTACGATCCCGGTGATGTCGGGCGCGGCGGCGCGTTTGTGATCCTCAATCATGACGGCACCATCAGGATCGAACGCGGTTTCATCCGCCCTGAGGACGACAAACCTCATGCCGAAACCGAGCAGGAAGGCGACGCCCAGGCACCGGACGAGGAAGGTGAAGGAGGCGATCAAACCACGCGCGATGGTGAAGGAGGGGAGGGAGAAAATGAGGACGAAGAGGAAGAACAGAAACTGTCCGACACGCTCATTCGTGATCTCACCGCGCATCGCACCTTGGGGCTGCGTCTCAATCTGAGTGAGCAGCCGGATGTCGCCCTCGTGGCGGCCACCCATGCGCTCGCCGCGCAAATCTTCTATGTCGGGGCTAATGCCCACGCGGTCGGCATTCAGCCCGTGAAGACGGATTTGGCCACGCATGCGGTTGGAATCGAGGACACTCCGGCTGGGAAAGCGTGGTCGGATCGCCATGCCAATTGGGCGAGGCAAATGCCGCGCGACGTCGCCAAGCTGTGGAAATTCGTCGTCGAACTCGACCACGACAGTCGCATGGCGTTGTTCGCCCATTGCACGGCATTGACGGTCAATGCCGTCAAATTGCCATTTGACCTCCGGCCGCGCGCATTGATGGCGGCTAGCCGTTTGGCCGGGGCCGTCGCCCTCGACATGACCGGGTACTGGCGGCCGACGGTGCTGAGTTATCTCGGCCGGGTCACCAAGGCGCGCATCCTTGAGGCCGTCCGCGAAGGCGTCAGCGAGGAGGCCGCCGAGCGCTTGTCGGGCATGAAAAAGGCCGAGATGGCGGCAGCCGCCGAGCAACTATTGGCGGCGACCGACTGGTTGCCGCCTGTGCTCCGAACGGCCAAAGCGGAGGATCAGACTGGTGCGCCAGACAAGGCGCAAGGGCATGATTTCTGTTCGCAAGCAGCAGAATAAGAGGTGAGCCGGGGTCGCAAGAGCAACCCCGGCTCGCATCAAATTCCGGCCGCGCGCGTGACGGTGCGCGGCCGGTTCAGCTGAAGCAAAGCGAGCGATGACTCACGCTGGCCCGTCTCCGAATGCGGGCCAAGATCCGTCCTATCCGCGCCGTCTGCGGCGGCCTGTGGGGATGTCCCACGCCTCCTTCTGCCCTGGCGAGGCGACCGAGCTGCGGGCATCGCTCATGTCGTGATCAACGACTTCGATGACGCAATCGCTGTCGCGGACGGCCTTCTTACAAGCTTGACCGAACTCGGTCGCTCCTGCGAAAATGCGGTCGGGTTCGCTTGGTTTGTCCGTTCGTTCTTGCTTTTGATGCGCAGACTTTGGCTATCTTCTCGATCGATCCCGCCATTTTCCAATGCTGTGGTGGGCGCTGGCAGCCATGGTCATCGCCGTCAGTCCGGTCATGGGCTCGCGTCCAACGCACCCTCGATTGGCTGATCAGGCCCGAGGGACGGCAAGAGCCTCGATCGCCTTCCCGCAACAGCTCACGCCTGCTTTTTTCCCCTGCCGCCAAGCGGCGGCATTCCTCGCGGGAAGTCAAAAAAGCAGGCTTTCGCCGTCCTCCGCTGACGCTGCAGGCCTGACGGCTGCGGGCCGATCGCTCCCCGGGCCAAGGATCGCCATCGAGGCTGCGATGGGCGCGGCCCGAGCAACAAACAGACGGAGATCATCATGGCGACCATCGGCACTTTCACCGCTTCGGACAACGGCTACACCGGCTCGATCAAGACGCTGACGCTGAACATCAAGGCCAAGTTCACGGCCTCTGAGAAGGACAACGACAAGGCTCCCGACTACCGGATCTTCGCAGGAGCGACCGAGTTCGGCGCCGCCTGGAAGAAGACAGTTCGCGACAGCGATCGCGAATATCTCTCGGTCAAGCTGGACGATCCGAGCTTCCCGGCTCCGATCTACGCCTCGCTGGTCAAGATCGAAGGCGAGGAAGGTTTCAGCCTGATCTGGTCGCGCCGCAGCGGCGACTGATCGCCGGGGATCATCGGCCCCGCCTCCCCGGAGGCGGGGCCTTTTGCGTTTCCTGCGCCGCTTTGAAGGAGAGGGAGAAGAGGGCCTTCTCCCTCAAAAGGGAGGCGCGCAGCGACGGATTCGCGGCGCACCACAAAGGTCGTTCGAGGTACCGAGTGGCGAATTCATCGAGCTTTGGAGCGCTTTTGTTGGCCGGATCATGAGCTCAAGCGCGAACTGCGCTATCGACTGATAGCGCCGGATTCGGCTTGATAGCCGGCACTTGGACCACGCCCCGGACGCGAAACCGAGCCGCCTTCCCGACGAGATAATCGGCTCTCGACTGCGAGAAACTCGATAGGCAACGCATTCGTCGATGCGTCGCCCAAGCGCCGTTTGTGCCGGTGAATAGCGCTCCGAGGTAAGGCCTGTCTCCTCCGTCCAAGGAGGGCGATTCCCTGCTTATGGCGCTGCGACCTATGGCAGCCGTCCCCCATCCGAAACCCTCGCACGCTTCCTTTTTTCCCCGCCGGCAAGCCGGCTCCTCGCGGCCGCTTCGCTGCAAAAAAGGAGCGGGCTCGGGTGCTCCGCTGCGCTTCGCCCCAAGGGTTCGGATGTGGGCCGGCCGCCATGACGGTCTCGCCATCGCAGGGCATCGGCGCCTTGCGGCAACGAAGGAGACAGACCATGACCGCGATCGGATTCGTCACCCGCACAAGTCACGGCGGCTTCAGAGGCCATCTCAAACTTCTGCCCATTTGCGCCGACATCGACATCGTTCCGAACCGCCATAAGTCAGGCGATAGCCCATCAGACTTCCGCATCTTCACCCAAGGGGTTGAGGTCGGATCCGGTCGGATTTTGACCGGCGAGAGCCGCGGAACGGACTACGTCAGCCTGTCACTCGCAGCGCCTGGCCTCGGAGGCCGCAAGCTCTGCGCCAACCTTGGGCGAACGGTCGGTCTTGTCGGTGACGGCAGCTTCTTCTTGATCTGGAATCCCGTCGACTAGGTCAAAATGTCGGGCTCCCACGCATCGCGTGGGAGCCCTTTTTCTTGTCTCCCGGATATCAGGTTTGAAGATCCCCTACGGGTGCAAGAGCGTCCCCAACAGGGCACACGTAGAAGAGCGAACGCGGCTGAGCAGACTGCGAGACATCGCACTACGATCGAAGAAATACACTCGCACGGAACGGAATTGTGCCTGGAGTTGAAGGTCGGTGGATGGCTTTTTCTCTTCGTTCCGATGCAGAAGATCGCTCCGTCGCCATTTGAATTTACGCCAATCTATTGACAGCCAAGAGGCTGGAATTGATGGCTTGGACACGCGCCGAGCGGTCAATTTTCTCACGTGCCTCGTGGATCAGCAGATGCGGTTGCGGCAAGATGAGGAAGGGTTAGCGAGTAGCAAAGAGCAGACGGAGTGATTGCCGCCCGTAATCGGTCTGCGCCGGGAATTGCCGCTGCTCACGTGGCTCAGCGGCCGAATAAGCCGCACACTGCGCCGCCTCAGCAACGCGGGAGGCGTGCGATGGAATGGTTCTGTGGACTGGATGTCGGCATGGACGAGAGCGCGATTTGCGTGGTCGACGACAAGGGGGAGGTGGCCCTGCAAACCACGGTCTTGACCGATCCGGAGGCGATCAAGGCGGCGCTCAAACCGTATCTCGCCCGGCTGCGGCGGCTCGGTCATGAGGCCGGGGCGCTGTCGCCCTGGCTGCATCCGGAGCTATTAAAACTGGGCTTGCCGGCGGTGTGTCTGGAGACCCTGCACGTCCGCGCGGCGCTCAACGCGCAGCGCAACAAGACCGACAAGACGGACGCGCTCGGCATCGCCCACATCATGCGGACCGGCTGGTTCCGCAAGGCGCATATCAAGAGCGAAGCGTGCTACCGGCTACGGCTGTTGCTGACCCATCGGCGCAATCTGAAGCGCAAGTTTTTGGACCTCGAGAACGCGGTCCGGCACTCGCTGAAGGCGTTTGGCATCCGCCTGAACCGGGTCGGGCGGGGCGGTTTTGCGCAAGCGGTGCGCGAGGCGGTAGCACAGGATGCGCTGGTCAGCGAGCTGATCGACGCCATGCTGAACGCGCGCGCGGCGCTCTGGAAAGAGTACTGCCGGCTGCACAATCTGGTGGTGAAGCTGGTCGCCGGCCACGCGCTGTGTCGGCGGTTCATGCAGATTCCGGGTGTCGGCCCGATCGCGGCGTTGAGCTTCATGACCGCGATTGACGACCCTTCCCGGTTTAGGCGATCGCGCGACGTCGCCGCCTATTTTGGCCTGACCTCGCGGCGCTGGCAGTCCGGCTCCTCGATCGACATCCAGGGCCGGATCAGCAAGGCCGGTGACGGCGATGTGCGCCGCGCACTCTACGAGGCTGCGAGTGCGCTTTTGACCCGCTACAAGAAGAAAGACAAGGTCAAAAGCTGGGGTCTGGCGCTCGCCAAACGCAGCTCGCACCGCAAGGCAACCGTCGCGGTGGCACGCAAACTCGCCGTGATCATGCACGCGATGTGGGTCGATGGCACGTTCTACTGTGGTGATCCGGACGCCGCCAGGGCGGACGTCAGCGCACGCGCCGCCGTCAAGGAACGCAGGCTGCTCGCGCCCCTCGCGTGAGGTCGCAGGGCCCGATTTGGGAGATCGTTGAGCTGATGAACGCGACGTTTTGAACACGGAGATCCGCCGCTGGCGGATGAGACCTGGTGCAGATCCACGACGACGGAACGCACGTTATCTTGCGTGTGGCCACGCTCCGGAAGGAGCGACTGGACCACGCCGTAGTGCCTGTGATGTGGCTCCGTCAGACCGATGGAAAGATGCGCTGCGACGGTTACCGGCTGCCTTGTCGCAGCGAATTTATCCCCGTCGACAAGCGCGGAAACCTGCACGGCGCACCGGGACTCTCGCGGCCGGCGACGCTGCGTGGCGTCGATGCAAAGACCTTGTCACAGCAGAGAGAGGAAGCGAAAATGGGTGAGAGCAAGCAACCAAGACGACCGATTAAACCTGCAAGATAAAAGTACTGGCGCCAAAGGGCGGCTAAGTCGTTGTCTGCACATCCAAGAGTTGGCGACATGGCAAGGTGCCATGTCGCCAACTACGGCCTAAGGCAATGCTACCGTTCGCTAATTGAGTCTGCGTCTTGATGGCAGCTCGCTGGCTTCTCATATCTGCGGGATACTTCAAGAAGATCTTGCGGCACGCGCGGCGTCGACGACGAATTCGAAGTCAAGCTTGGCCGGAGAGAGAATGCCAAAGCTAGCAAGGGAGCCGGCGCGCGCGCCTAGCGCTAGTTCGGATCGCGCGTCGCGCTTTACAGGCGACCGGATTAGTCGTGGATACGCGCAACGTGCGGTGCTTGCCCGGGGGGGGGAAGCTAGGGGCCACGCCGGGTTGTGATCAACGTGCGTATTTTGCGCATCAAGGCGAGTGGTCTTCACTGCCCGTTCGCAGGCTTGATGCCATGATGCCATCGAGTTACATCGCCGCGAGGGCAATCTTTACCCGCTGGATAGAAATCTCGAGCGCTCCGAGGAAAGTGAGGAGTTCGTGCCGGCCGGCCTCCTCCATGCGGAGGTTGTCGACGCTGATAGCTGCTTCAACCAACTCTATGAGGGAAACCGCCTCGCATTCGCGGCTAGGCGTGCCGAGATCGACGCCTGGTAGTTGAGCGTTGACGACGATCTTCCCGTCGATCGTCATTCGAGCGGAAACTTTCAATGGAACGCATTGAGCTACTGTCGGAGCTGCGATTTCAACGATAGCGGCGGGGACACCTGTCTCCTTGCATCGGTAGCCGAAGCGGTATGCATCGCTCGCGAGCCCGGCACAATCGTGCCTTGGGAGTTCAATGAAAGGTTCGAGATCAACCGGCACAAGCCTCTCCTTTTTGTTGAGTATACTCAATTGATGAGTTTACTCAACAAGAAGCATCTCGCCGTCGATGGACGAGATGAAGCAGATTGTCGCTCGGAACTTGAGGCGTCTCCGCCACGAGAGAAAACTCAGCCAGGAAGAGCTTTCGTTTCAGGCGAAAGTCGATCGCAGCTACATCAGCCAGCTGGAGACAGGTGTCTACAGCGCATCGGTCACGATGTTGGCAAAGCTGGCGAAGGCTCTGGGCGTGGAGGTCAGCGAGCTATTGAAGCGGTAGCGCGGCGGAAGGGCTAGCGGCGCGCAGGGCGCCGTGCCGATCGCGAGGCGAGCAATGCTCATCACGGCCCAAGCCTCACTAGGAGCCGTCTCAAGCTGTTGTAGAGGTATGTCGGCGACAGACCAACCGATGCGGAAGCCTTGACCGTTGTGCGGCAGGTCCAAATGAACGCGCGCCTGACAGAACCCGGCGGGGGCGGGATCGGTACGTTTGTATGAACTGCTATGACTTAAGTCCGTTGGAGGATCCCATTAGGCGCTGTTGGATCGAGGGTCTTCTCCGGCCGCTCGGCAAGTAGGGAAGTAATCCGGCGCAGGGCTTGCTCTTGCTCGTCGATCTTACTCGCATCGGCCATGGTTTAGCATTCGGCACTGGAGCTCGAAGCGATGGGATTGCGCTTGGACGGCGATGGCGAACTCCAGGTGTCCCGTGAGCCGTCACGGCCTCGATACGGCCCAGCTCCGTCACTGAGCTTAAGATTTTCGGGAAAAACTGGAAACCTCCGCTCGGGCGATGAGTTGCCGTCCCACGATGTCAATTTTGTTGGACGCGGAACATGGTCGACGAAGCCCCTGCGGCGGCGAGCCGTGGATACGGTTTGGTCCCTCTATCGCGCGAAGCGTCGCGACGTGGATGCCGGGGACAGCCGGCGTTGTCTGCTGCGGCGCCACCTTCAAGGAAGATAGCAAGCGCGCGTGAGCGAGGTCGAAGAACTGACCGGATTCGGCCTGGCCTACTCGAACCGTCTCCCCAAGGACGAATGTTGAGGCTTATGGAGAAGCTCGTCAGGCAATTGGTGGCAAGCACCGCGAGGCCGGACTGGACGCTGTTGATCAACTCCGGGCTCGTTTCGGCTGCCATCATGCTGATCCTCCTATTGATGTTTCCAGTCTAGAGGATCGGCAAGATGCGCATTGCTCAGCTTGCTCCCCTCGCCGAAAGCGTTCCTCCAAAGCTCTACGGCGGCACCGAGCGGGTCGTGGCGTGGTTGGTGGACGAGTTGGTAGAGCTCGGTCACGAGGTCACACTATTCGCGAGCGGCGGTTCCAGGACGAAAGGCAAACTCCATCCCGTGTGGCCACGCGCGCTGCGCCTCGGTCGGAAGGGCGTGGACCCCAATGCGGCCAGTGCCGTGCTGCTGGAGGCCATCGCTAGGCGCGCGAAAGACTTCGACGTGATCCACTCACACATCGATTGGTTGCCGCTTCCGCTGCTCAGCCGGCTCGGCGTGCCCTTCCTGACCACGATGCATGGTCGGCTAGACCTCCCCTGCCTGCCGGACGTGGTGCGCGAGTTTCCCGGCGCGGGCTTCATCTCGATATCCGAGCACCAGCGCGTGCCGCTTCCTGACGCGAACTGGATCGCCACGATCCAGCACGGGCTGCCTTCGGATCTCTTCCGCCCGTCTTTCGATGAGGGATCCTATCTCGCCTTTCTCGGTCGCCTTACGGCGGAGAAAGGTCCCGAGGACGCGATCCAGATCGCGCGGGCGGCCGGAGAGCCACTGCGCATCGCCGCCAAGATCCCGCGCGGTGAGACCGGATACTTCAAGAAGAAGCTTGAGCCGCACATAGATGGTCGAACGGTTCAGCTTGTGGGGGAAGTCGATGATGCGAAAAAGCAGCCGTTCCTCGCCGACGCAGCGGCCCTCCTGTTCCCGATCGATTGGCCTGAGCCCTTCGGTCTCGTCATGATAGAGGCGATGGCTTGCGGGACGCCCGTGATCGCCTACCGATCCGGATCCGTGCCGGAAGTCGTTGAGGACGGCGTGACGGGCTTCATCGTCGAGAATGAGGACCAGGCGGTAAGGGCGGTTGGAGAGCTTGGCCGCCTCGACCGGAGGGTAGTCCGCGCCCGCTTCGAGGCGCGCTTCTCCGCAAGCCGGATGGCGCGAGAGTATGAGCGCGCCTACCGAGGCTTGATCGCCGATCCCGGCGTGAAGGAAACGGACCTTTGCCCAGGTGCTCAGCCGTGGATACCATGAAAGGATTTGGCGATGTGGCCTCGAAAGGTGAAACACATCATTGTTCTCCTGGCCGTGATGGCCGGCCCGGCGGCGCGGTGCGCCGAAATGGGCGTGGCTGCTATCGATGCCGCCGAACCATCGAGGAAGATCTTGTCGAACGAGAAGCCGACGCCGGCGGGGGTTCGGTTACAAGTCCTGCTCGACCGGGCCCACTTCTCGCCAGGTGAGATCGACGGCAGATTCGGCGAGAACGCGAAGAAGGCCCTACGCGCCTTCGCGGAGGCGCGGCAATTGCCGAGCTCGGACGTTCCGACCGAGGACGTCTGGAACGCACTGCGCGCGGACGATCGGCGGGTCACGGCGAACTACACGATCACCGAGCAGGATGTCGCCGGACCTTTTCTTAGCAAGCTCCCGTCCAAGATGGAGGAAATGAAAGACCTGCCGAAGCTGGGTTTCACCAGTCCGCGAGAAGGACTGGCCGAGAAATTCCATATGAGCGAGCGACTGCTGGCGGCGCTCAATCCCGGGCAGCGCTTCGACCGCCCCGGCGACGACATCATCGTGGTGGATACCGGCAATGCAGAGGCCGACGCGCCGTCGAGGGCGGACAGGGTCGAGGTCGACAAGAGTCGGCAGACCGTGAAGCTGTTCGACAAGTCTAACGCGCTTATCGGCTTCTATCCGGCAACGGTCGGGAGCGAGGAGAAGCCGTCGCCATCCGGTACTCTGAAGGTGACCGAGGTCGACCGAAATCCGACCTATCGCTACAATCCGGACTACCACTTCAAGGGCGTTCAATCCCGAAAACCTTTCACCATCAAGCCGGGCCCCAACAATCCGGTCGGAACGGTGTGGATCAACCTCACCGCTGAAGGATACGGCATTCATGGCACACCCTCGCCCGACAAGGTCTCGAAGGCGGAATCCCATGGCTGCGTCCGTCTGACCAACTGGGATGCGGAGCGGGTTGCAGCGAGCGTCGCGAAGGGCACTCCGATCGCCTTCGTCGAGGGCTCACGATGACAGCAAATGCACCGCGGTGGTTGAAGTTCGGCGCGTGGACCGGCTGCATTAGCGATGTCATGACGCGCGAATGGACTCCCGAGGTGAACGGCGCCGTTGAAGTTGCCATCGCCTGCACCTCTTTCGTAATGAAACAATGTCCGGCCCCAGCGCGACCGGCGACGGTGTCGTCATGCTGACGGGGAGCGCAACCGCGGCAGACGACCGTAGAGATGATCTAATCATTCGAGAAAGGCGTTATCCAACGGAGGAGTATCCTATGAAGTTGGCTCAAACATCAACACTACTCATTTGTCTGCTCGGCGCGCCGGGAATTTCGTTGGCCGCGGACGCCAAGGGGGACGTGGAGAAGGCTTACGCCGCTTGGGACGCCGCATTTAACAAGCACGACGAGAAAGCCATCGGCGCCTCCTACGTCGCGACGGCAAAATTGATGCCGCCCACACATCAGGTCGCATCGGGTCCGGCCGAGATCGAGAAGTTCTTTGCCGGACTCTTCGCGAGCGGTGTGACGGATCACAAGTTGGAGATGATCGATGCCGGCGGGGACGACAAGGTAGTCTTCGGCACAGCCAAGTGGAGCGCTACGGGTAAGGACAAGGAGGGCAAGCCGTCTCCCTTCAGTGGTTTAGCGACGCACGTCTTCGAACGCCAAGCCGACGGATCGCTCAAATTGAGGCTGCAAACATTCAACTAAAGCGGTCGAAGCTTAATCGGTCCGGCGGGGCGGCGGCCTTACCGGAGGCCCAAAACGGCCACTTGTCTCCGGTGCAAGATATGCCCGGGTTGGGTAAAACTGCGAAGCTGATCGGCACGTCTCCGAAGAGCCAAGATCAGAGTGATCGTCGCATTCGGTCGCGGCGTGGACTTGCTACCTGCGATGACGCGAGGATTCCACGGCTATCCCCGCACAACTGCCACCTCTATGCGCTAGTGCGGCAGATGAGCTATCTGCTGAGGTCATTTGGAGCAACGGCCTCCTCGAACAGCTCAACCTTGCCGCGCGTGTTGTCTGTTACCGCAAAAACCTCGTAAAAATCGATCCGCGGCTTCATGCCGTAGCGCTGGATGATGCCCTCGAGCCACGGCCCGGTGTAGAACGCCGTAGCGTCCTCGATACGCTCCCACTGGTACACGCCGCCCGCCCAGCCGCTTTCGGACCAGATGAAGTGCTTGCTGATCAGTCCCGTCACCTCGCGGAAGTTGGGGGCGATCTTGTGAAAGTGCTCGCGACACGCGGCGTAGTCGATCTTCGGCGGCAGGGCGTATCGTACAACGGCGGTAATCATGCGACCTCCCTTGTAAGTATGCCCCCGCGCAACATTGATGGCATTCCCAGGGTCAAGCAAGCGAGGCGAGAAGCCGATGGTTCAAAGGCGCAAAGCCTAACCATTAGCTTCCGTTCGTTGCCACAAGCCGACCATTCGAGAGTGTGCTGGACCTAGCGTCAGAAGTTCAGACTATTCTGCATGATCTCGGTACAAGCTTTGCTCAATTCGCGCAACGCAGGCTCCATGTGCTGGTGCGTGTGCCCGACTGAGGTTTTGATCTTCTACTTGCGCCGATCGCGATCAAATGCGACAGACGCCGCCGTTAGTAGGTCAAGACGATTGACAAGAGCCTTAACCGCCGCGCAGCTGGAGCTATCTCCTCCCAATTTTTTGCGTTAATGTGAACGTCTTCACACCTGTGTAGCAGGCGGGCTCGGATGATGCCCAAAGAGAGGTAAGCTAAGGCCCCCGCAAAGCGCCGCCCAGTTCTATTCCATTCACACGCGAGTTTGGGAGTGACACATGGAAAAGCGCGAAATTGGCAACAGCTTAACGAAAGGTCTGTCCGAAGCGAAGGGAGGCAGCTTCTCCCGTCGCTCAGTGCTGACGTTGGTTTGCACTCTCGGCGCCGCAGCGCCGTTTGGAATGTTCGGAGCGGCTCGCGCGCTGACGGCATCCGGGACTGGATCGCTGTCTTATATCCCTGGCTTTATTTGCCGCGCCGCAGCGAACAGTGAAGAGCTGCAGGGCCCACCCCGTCAACTAAAACTCGCTTGGAACGCGAATGCGGCGTGCACGGTCGCTGCGGCAGTCGCAAAGGAACGGGGTATCTTCGCCAAGCACAATCTCGACGTCGATTTCGTCAATTTCGGCGGTACCACCGATCAGTTGCTGGAGGCGATTGCAACTGGCAAGGCGGATGCCGGTTTGGGATTGGCCTTGCGCTGGCTCAAACCGCTGGAGCAAGGTTTCGACGTTCGGATCACCGCCGGTGTGCACGGCGGCTGCATCCGGCTCCTCGGCTCCAAGGCCGCGAATATTGACAGCCTGGAGTCCCTGCGCGGCAAGGCTATCGCGATTAGCGATCAAGCGAGCCCAGCGAAAAACTTCTTTTCGATCTACCTCGCCAAGAAGGGTATCGATCCGGCCCAAGAGGTGGAGTGGCGCCAGTACCCGGCCAATCTGCTCGCGCTTGCCGTCGATAAGGGCGAAGTGCAGGCGCTGGCCGAGATAGATCCGCTGCCCTATCTGTGGCTCAAGGAAGGTAAACTTAACGAGATCGCGACCAACTTAACGGGTGAATTCGCCGACCGCACCTGCTGCGTTCTCGCGGTACGTGGCAGCCTCACCCGAAGCGAAATGCCGGTGGCGGCCGCTCTGACACGATCGATACTGGAAGCGGCAGATCGAGTTGCCAGCGATCCCGCCGATGCCGCGGCAATCTATTCGGGCTACGGCGGAAGAGGCTCCGTAGAGGATCTCGCCACTATGTATCGTAGCCATACTCACCACAGGCATCCCGTCGGGGCGGAGCTCAAGAAGCAACTTCTACTCTACACCGATGAACTCAGAGCAGTGAACGTCATCAAGCGAAGCACTGACCCGGCCAAGTTCGCTGATCGGATTTATCTTGACGTTCTGAGCTGAACCGATTGGGAAGATTCGCAGTGAGCTCGGTCATCGATGAAGTGCCGAGGCCATCAGAGAAATCGGGTTTCGGCTTTTTTGAAAGTTCGACCACTCGGTCGTTGATCGGCGGACTGTCTGTAGCCGCGGCATGGTCTATGGTCGCCGTGCTCACTGCGCTCTGGCAGGATAAGCCCGAGAGCGATTGGGCCTACACGGGCGGGCTCGCCATGGCCTGCGGAGCGTTGGCCCTTGCGTTCGCCCTGGCAGCCTTTACCGGCGTTCGTTTTGTTGCTTTTCAGCGTCTACAGCGGTTTTCTCCGTGGCTGTTCGCGCTCGCGCTGTTTTTGGCTGCTTGGGAGGCCGTCACAGCAAAGCTTGGATTGCTGCCGCTGCCGTTCTTTCCGCCGCCGCAGGCCATTGTCGAAGTCGTAATCGATGATTGGGGGCGGCTGGCTGGAGGCATCTTCGCCTCAGCGCGTCTGCTCGCGACCGGTTATTTTCTCGGTGCGGCGGTGGGGTTCGTAACCGGCGTGGCGATCGGCTGGTCGCGGCTCGCCGGTTATTGGATCCACCCGGTTTTGCGGTTCATCGGGCCGCTGCCCGCGACAGCTTGGCTACCGCTCGCATTTTTCGTTTTCCCGTCGAGCTTCAGCGCCAGCATTTTCCTGATTGCGCTCGCCACCGGATTTCCGGTCACCGTGCTGACCTGGTCGGGCGTCGCCTGCGTGAAGAGTGCCTATTACGATATTGCGCGGACATTGGGAGCAACCCAGCGCTTCCTCGTGCTCAAGGTTGCCATTCCGGCGGCAATGCCACATGTCTTTGTTGGCCTGTTCATGGGTCTCGGCAATTCGTTTGCGGTTCTTGTCGTAGCCGAGATGCTGGGCGTGAAGGCGGGGCTCGGCTGGTACCTGCAATGGGCGCAAGGTTGGGCGGCCTATGCCAATATGTACGCCGCGCTGCTGCTCATGGCGTTCTTGTGCTCCGGGCTGATCACGCTGCTGTTCCGCTTGCGAGACCGCTTGCTATCCTGGCAGAAAGGTCTGGTGCGATGGTAGCGGCGATCGCAAGCGATCACGCGGCCCGTGGATCGACGCTAACGCTCCGCGAAGTGAGCCACAGCTTCGATCTCGAAGGGCAGCCCCTGCCGGTATTGGACCGCATCAGCCTTCAGGTCGGCCGCGGCGAATTTGTCGCTCTCCTGGGTCCGAGTGGTTGCGGAAAATCGACCCTGCTGCGGCTGGTCGCGGGGCTCGACACTCCAACAGCCGGCTCGCTGCTAGCGGAGGGAAGGGAGATCAAAGCACCCGATCCGTCGCGCGTCGTCGTTTTTCAAGACCCAACGCTCTATCCATGGCGGACGGTACGGAGCAACGTTGCGCTCGGTCTGGAAGCCCGCGGGTTGCTACGCACTCATGGCGGGCGTATCGAAGACGCCTTGCGCCTGGTGGGGCTCACGGGCTTCGCCAATGCCTACCCGCACCAGCTTTCCGGTGGCATGGCCCAACGCGCGGCTCTGGCGCGTGCGCTTGTCAACGACCCAAAGGTGCTCATTCTTGACGAGCCTTTGGGCCAGCTAGACTCGCTGACTCGCATCGCAATGCAGGCGGAACTTGTATCACTTTGGCAGCGCTCGAACTTCACGGCGCTGATGGTCACGCACGATGTCGAGGAGGCACTCTTGCTTGCTGGCCGTGTCATCGTGCTGAGCGACCGGCCTGCACGGATCAAGGCTGAAGTCGTCAACGGCCAGCCCTATCCTCGCCACCGGGGCGATCCGCACTTCGTCGAGCTTCGTCGCGAGGTGTTCGAGCAACTCGGCCTCGATGAGGCTTGGTAGCCCTCAAAAGGACTTCGCCGTGACGGATCTTCTCATACGCATCACAGAGCAAGCAGCACGGCGTGCTCGCCGCGATCGCAATGCGATTGTGTTAGCGGCGGTGTAGCCACCTCCTGGAGATCTGAAAATTTGGGAAGCGCACAGGGGGCACGAACGCAAGGCAGGACTATGAAGTGGATGCTGGTGGTTCTGGTAGGCGGCGTCTCGCCCAATAACACCGATCTGGTGTTCGACAAGTTCACTGACTGTCTCGCCGCCGAAGAGCAAATGCGGCAGCACTACGCTGACGCGTTCGATGCGTGGGATCGCATGGCTGCGGCAAGAATCGACCGGCGCAGGGACTACAAGAAAGCCCGCGATGCTGAGGCCAAACGACTGCTAAGCAACGTAGGGACGTGTGTCCCACATGGTGGCGGCGATCAGCAGCCCGTCACTGCACCGCAGCAGCAGCCTCCCGCTACATCGTCGCAGCAGCCCGCGCCGCCACCCTCACCGCAGCCAACGCCTCTGCCGCCCCCGCGAACTTAGCGGCAGGGATGGCCTTCCAAAGATGCCGAAACGAAGGTGTCGGCTAGCAGTCTGAGGAATGCCGTACTTTCGGCGATACAGTGAGACGAAGACGACTTCGCGACTAACATCTGGCATTAGGCTCGCCGCTGGCGGGCGCAACGGCATCCGATTGTTAGCGTTACTTGGATGGCTTAGTAGCCGTTGGTCGCTTCGTGGTCGGCTTGTCTGATGTGATCGTGTCTACCTTCTTCAGCGTTTGCGCAAACTCGGACTGGAGATGTTGTCCGTGCTCATCATCATTAGGCTCTGAGAGGAGCGCGATCTTCACGAGAAAGCGGTTCAATAGCGAAGCTACCAAAAGGTTTTCCGAGTATCGCGAACGCAGGGCCGTAAGTTGCCGACGCATCTCAAGAAGGTCGAGGGCGCCGCTGTCTGACTGCCTTTTCAAATGAAGCTCGCAAGATGCCTGCAATCAAACGAAGCCGCCGCGCCGAGTATAATGGCGCGACGACGCCGCCATCGGTGGACCCGGACGGGGCAATGTCCGGCGCGGAGAGGCTAACGCTGTACAGGATCGATGCAATCGAAGACCCGAGTTAAGCTTGACGTCGGCGCGGAAAGTTAAATCTGGAACTCGAGAGGGCCTGTCTCACATTCGACTTCCACAGAGATAACGTGGTCGGAGCCGGGAAAGGCACGGATTTCCTGAAGCGCAATGCGTTTGAGGTCGGCCTTTGAAATTAACGCTTTTGCCACCTTCAACTCCTGAAACGCACTCACCTTAATCAACCGAAGCTGCGCGGCTAAGTTTCTATGGAGGCTGCGACGCTTCAATTATATAAGCCGCGCCGCGGAGCGGGAGCGTCGATTGAGCATCAGGCCGCTTCGTGGCATTCGCAGTGATGAAAGCCTCCAGCGAAGTAGTCTAGACCCCAGCATCGGCATCGATCGCGCGCTGGGCCACGCGTCGGCAACTTCGGACGACGCGTCACGCGACCATCCTTCAATCGCGTTGAACGCGGCGATCCGCACCGGATTTGTGTGTTCACCGGCTAGAAGTTGGTGCAGCACCGCTTCAAGATCGGTGTCCTGTTCGTCCGTCTCACGCCATGCGCGGCCGGCGCGGGCACCAACGAGGCATCGCTTCAGAAATCGTTATCGGGTCGTTCCGCGGCCGCCGGCCAAAAGAACGTATGCGGGGGCCTGCTCGTCGATTGAGGATAACCGCGCAGGTCTTTGGCGCCCCCTTGTTCTCGTTCTTGTAATGTTCCTGCGGATCGGGGGTACTGTCCGCATTTAACCCCCAGTGTCCTAAGCTGAATTCCGCAGTATCCTAGTTCTGCTTTAGCTGTTGCAACTGTTGCGTTCGTGAAACGTTAACAGCCACCACAGAACGGACCGTGGCTTTTATCTGTGATGAGAACGCCGATTGCGCTCCCGCCCCACCCAAGCAGGGAGCAGCGCCATGTCAGAGCGTCGGCGTCGTTTCAAGCAAACCCAAGTTCTAGAAGAACGTCTTGCCGCCGAGGCGGCCAAACTACGCGACCAAGCTCAGCTCTTGCCGCCCGACCAGTTCCGAGACGAAGTGCTCAAGAAGCCCCGGCAGGCCGAGACGGGCGCGCATATGAGCGAATGGCTCAACTCTCCCGGCTTGCAGCCTCCGAGGTGAGGCCATGATTGAACAGCCCCACGTCAATCCGTATTCACTCCAGGCGCGTATCTGCCTTGGGATCGCAGCCTTCGGCGCTGCACTGTTCGTTGCGGCGCTATTCATGGGGATGCGGTAAGGTCGCCTCAGTTGTCGGCCTCTTATACTTCGCATCCGAAGACCTATGCGGCGACATCGAACGATGCGATTAACGCTCGCAGGTCGTCGGCCAGCTCACGATAGTGCTGGCCGGCGCGCAGATACAACCCGCGATTACTTCCATCTGATTTTTTGGCTAGCAACTCGCATTCCGCGGCGAGACTTTCAAAACGTTCAAGCTTGGCCTGGAAACCGATCATTGGCGGGGCCCCGAACTCGTTACTAAAAATGGACGAGGACCGTAATCGCTCGATTAGGTCAGAGCCAACATTGTTACAGAGCATAATGTTCTTGCGTTGAGACGATTTCGGCTCTCGCATTGCATCAACGCTGATTTCGACTATGCGTCAAACGGCCCTAGATTGCCCCTTCTTCACATGGTCTCTCGCAAAGCGCCTTGACTAGGGACGGGCCTTCAGCCGGTTCGGGACAAATCGGCCCTACTTGGAGAGTTAAGTGGCTGAGGAGAGGGACACCGAGTTGTCCAAACAACGGACGCGATATAACAATTACTGCGGCAAGGATGGCCTTCGCAGCCTCTGCACAATGGCCGGCGGGCATCACGGCCGCCGGCCATCGCTTGCGCTACCCTGCGCTTGGGGGGTGATCGGCAGCGCTGACCGCAAGCGTGCCGAACGCCGCTTAACAACTCGCTAACCAATTCGGGCGGGCTTTGGATATTTCGCGGGCAAGAACGCGGCGGCCTGCGCCGCGGCTCGTTGGGCCGACGCACTAGCGTGAGTAAGCGGGGCCGAGGGCTGAGCGAAAGCATGCACCCCGGCCGCCGGGCAGCAACCAACGCCGATTGCGGTGCACGTTGGATGCGGTGGGTTTTTCTTTGCTCGAAGAGGCTAAAACGTCGTCTCGGAGCGTGGCGTCGTTTACGGAAGGTAGTCGCCAATCGCGCAGCGGACGTTCTCAGTGCCTAGAGCGCATTAGGGCCCTAAGTTTGCAATACTTTCAACTTGTCCTGCCTGTTGCCATCGGCGTGCTTGCCGGCCTTTTCGATCTCGAACGACGCCGCTGCCTCGTAAGCGGTAACCCGACGTCAATCGTTATGGCTGTACGATTTGCCATCGCGGATTGGTGACGAGTACCGCGGGTACGCATGGGCATTGAGAACCCGTCAGCCCTACGTGGCTGGCGGGTTTTTCTCCTTGACGCCCAGCGCGAAGACCTCGCTGCCAGGCAGAGTGATCGCACGCGCGTCTCCACTGATGCCAAGCCGAAGGTCAAGAATGCAGTGGCGTTCAGGAAGACTGACCTCCTGAGAAGGATTGTGGGCGAAGAGAAACAGTGCAGGAACGTCGCAGGCAGCAGCGGATCGAAACAAACGAAATCGCCTACATCTTCGGCGACGGATCGAGCACCTGTTGTCGCGTCGTTGACATCACCGATCATGGAGCAGCAATTGAACTGCCGTCAGATGGGCACGGTATGCGGAGCCGGTTCAAGCTCATGATGGCTAAGGATCGTGTCAGCAGGAGCTGTCGTCTGATCTGGTCTACGGGCAGTCGTATCGGCGTTGAATTTACGGATTGACGTAAAGCCGACTGCAGCACGCATGATCCAAGCGGCGCTGCGGGAAATAAGGCTGGCCCGCGCGCGCTTGCGCGATTTGCAATGCCGATAGGCCAACAGAGCAGCAGTCCGGGGGACCGTCAAAACGGCCCCCCGATTCAAACCCCGACCGCTTGCAGGGCGGGGTATCGCCTTGAGCGAGATGCCCCGCGCCGTCGCGAAACGTGATCCCTGCAGACCTCGAACAATCCTGCGTAGAACAAAGCGCGCTTCAACCTGCGGCGATAACTGGGGCCGATGGGCCAGCCTGACCTCGCTTAGGGCAGGGCTCGCTTTCAGAGGGCCTGGCCAAAGAGCACTTTTGAGCGCGAGAAGCACCAAAGCTTGCTGTTCTCCAACGTAACCGTTGAAATCACAGCAAATGCGAACGCCCTCCGAGCGCACCATAAACCCACGATACCGTCACACGAGCCTAGTGATGAAGGAAGGCTCGCCGGAAAATGGGGGCGGGCTGAGGCATTTCCAGGCGCTTCGCTCAGAGCGGCGGGGCGCGATGTGATGAAGTCTTCCATCTAGTCCCGTTCGCGATCGGCCCAACGCATTCTGCATCAAGGTTACGCTCCGCCGTCGCGTTATGCGGAGCGATGGCCGATAGAGGCAGCCGCGACGCCGGCGTGAGCGGGTATGGGCTTCAATCGAGTTGCTGCGCGACTTTAAGCAGTTTTTCTCTCAGCCACCTGTGCCCCGGATCGGTCGTGTGGCGAGGGTGCCAGTACATGGCCTCGTGAATGTCCGGAACCGATATCGGGGACTCCAGCAGCTTAATGTCCACCGTGCCAATCAGTCTCTTGGCCGCCCGTTCCAGCACGAGGCTGACGAGCCGCGTTCCCTCGATGAGAAACGGGTTCAGCAGAAAGCTTTCGACCGTCACCTCGATACGGCGTTGAACGCCGGCATCGGCAAGATGTTGGTCAGCAAGGTTCAGCTGTCGATCGTCTCCGATGCCGTAGACGAGATGTGGGAGTTCGAGAAACTGCTTCTCGGTCAACGTATCGTCTTTGACGTCGGGGTGATTTGCATCGATGGCGCAAAGCCAGCGATCGCTCAGCAGCGAGGTCGTTGGGTAGTCGTTGGGTCCGAAGAGTTCGATCGGCTCGATGACAATGTCAGCCTGGCTTGTCTGCAGCACACGCGCGGCATCGCGAGCCCGGGGCAGTAGATGAATAGTTACGTTCGGCGCTTCGTTTGCAATCATCCTGACGAACGGCGTGAGCAGAACCAATCCTGCATAGTCGGACGCACTAATCGAGAAGGTCCGGGCATCGGTGGCTGGATCGAACCCAGGACGACGAAGCAAGATCTGCTCGACCTTGCCGAGAGATTCTCTCAGCGGGACTATAAGGTCCTCCGCATTTCGCGTGAGAGCCAGATCGCGCCCAACGCGCACGAGCAATGGGTCGTGAAAGACTTCGCGCAGTCGCGCAAGAGCGGCGCTCATCGCCGATTGGCTGAGACCGATGCGCTCGCCCGCCCGGCTCACGTTGCGCTCTCTGAGGAGTGCATCAAGTATCACAAGCAGGTTTAGGTCGACATTTCGCAGGTTCACTCCGGGCCTCCCAATGGACACGACTTCGGACGTTAACAACTTGCATCATTGTACACTATCGGAATCAGATTCGCTTTTGCCGCATTCCGTTCGGTAGTATCGCGCATTTTGCGCCTGCGAGCTGTTGCCGCCGAATGCACTGCGCCCTTGGACTTCCCCGCTCCTTAAGTCGCGTCTAAACGTGCACATCAGGCGGATCAATCGATGCGGCGGATAGCTGGGATATTTATTATCGATTAGACGCCAGGTACGCACGCAACTTAGCCTCTGTGGCACGATAAGTCGCAAAGAGGCGCGCCATGAAGAGCAACTCGGGAATTGGAGACGGTCTCGGAGCGTCGCGTTTGCAGATGAATGCGGATGCGTTCCGGGCTGCGATGCGACACTTCGTCGGAAGCGTTAGCGTCGTGACAACGTGGCATGGCGACAGGCCGTGGGGGATGACCATCAACTCGTTTACCTCGGTCTGTACCGATCCACCGACTATACTGATCTGCTTGAACAGCAAAACGGTGACCGCCGCGCACGTACAGGAAGGCGGTCGCTTCGCGGTGAATCTCCTTACTAAGCACCAGCTTCAACTATCGGAGTTGTGCTCGCGTCCCAGCGTCGACAAATTCATCGACGAGTACGTCCTGCTGCCGGTCAATGTTTCTGGCGAAAGCGGAGCTCCACGGCTTCGCGAGGCATCGGTCGTGTTCGAATGTCGGGCGGTCGAGCAGCTCGTGGTCGGAAGCCATCGCATCGCCATCGCCGCGATCGAAGGTATTCATGCCCCGACTGCCGGTCCGCCATTACTCTATGGACAGGGCCGCTACATGCTTGGCGTCGATTTGGGGGCGCGCGTATGACGTCCTTGTTGACCCCGAAGGAAGTCGTCAACGCGCTTTACGATGCCTACGGCAGGCACGATCACCGCGCGATCCTCGCGCTCTATTGCGACGATGCGACGCACGACGAAATCTCGCAACTCAAGACGAAGCTGGGCGCTGTTGAGATCGCGGCCGGAATGCAGAGGCTGTTCAGCTGGCTCCCGGACATTCGCTGGGAAGTGAAATCCATGATTGTGGGGGGCGATGGAACTGTCGCCGTCACGTACGTCATGCACGCGACCGCTCCGCGGAAAAACGGCGTCACCGAAGCTAAGGCCATTTCGTTGCGCGGCGTGCAACTAGTCGAAGTCGAAGGCGGTCGGATACGTCACAGCGAAGACTACTGGGACGCAGCGACGTTCCAGCGGCAAGTTTCCTAAAGAGCTGAGAAGGAGTGAACTATGAGAACCGGTGCTGAGTATCTTGAATCTTTACGTGATGGCCGCCGCATTTATGTCGGTGGTGAGCTGATCGAGGACGTGACCACGCATCCCATGACGAAAGGTTACGCGAATGCGATCGCCGAGTACTACGATCTTCACCTCAATCCAAAGAATCTTGCCATCACGACCTTCGTCGACGAGAGCGGCAAGCGTCAGTCGATGCACTGGTTCCTTCCGCGATCGAAGGAAGATGTGGTCAAACGCCGCGAGTACTGCGACTTCTTGTGCCGTCATTTCAAGGGAGGCATCTTCACACGACCGCCGGCCGGCATGAACGTTGTCATGTTCACCCAAGTAGACGATCAGAAGCCCTGGTCGGACAATTCGCGCTTCAGCGGCAAGAAACGCGATCTTTCCGGCAATATTCAGCGTCAGTGGGAAGAAGTCACGTCTCAAGATCTGGCGATCTCTCCGATGTTCCTCGACGTCCAGTTCGATCGCGGCCGTGACAATGCGATGGCCGAGACGCCGATGCTGAAGATCATCGAAGAGCGCGACGACGGAATCCTCGTCCGTGGCTGGAAGGCGATCGGCACGTCTGTCCCGTTCGTCAATCACCTCCTCATTGGAAACCTGTGGCGCCCCGGCCAGACCGCCGAGCAGACCGTTTACGCGTTGGTCCCGATCGCAACCAAGGGTGTTTCGGTCGTGGCCCGCAAGTCCAACGCGCAGCCGGACGCAGATCCGTATGATCGTCCATTGGCCACAATCGGCGACGAGCTCGACGCGATGGTCTACTTTGATGATGTCCTGATTCCGTGGGACCGCGTGCAGCACATCGGCAATCCGGATCACGCGAAATGGTATCCGCAACGTCAATTCGACTGGGTGCATCTCGAGACCCAGATCCGTCACTGTGTCCACGCAGAACTGATGGTCGGCCTCGCTCTACTCTTGACCCAGTCGCTGGGCACCAGCACCAACCCGGTCGTCGCGGCGCAGCTCGCCGAGCTAATTCGCTTCCGCGAGACCTGTCGGGCCTTCATGATCGCCGCCGAAGAGACCGGATTCGCGACGCCCGGGGGCTTGTTCAAACCGAACAACATCTACATCGACTTCGGCCGTGCATACTATCTCGAGAACCAGGCCAAGATGGTGAACACGTTGATCGATTTCTGCGGTCGCGGTGTGGTTATCCAGCCATCGAAACGCGAGATGGAAGATCCATACATCGGTCCGAAGCTCGCTGAGGCCCTCCGCGGTGCGGAGATCAGCGCCTACGATCGCATTAAGATCTTCCGCCAAATCAGCGAGCGGTTCCTGAGCGAGTGGGGCAACCGTCACGAGATGTTCGAGAAGTTCAATGGCACTCCTCTCTATCTCATCAACTTGCTGACGATGCAGCGTACCGAATATCAAGTCGACGGCCCGTTGACTAAACTGGCGCGGGACGTCCTCGGCTTTGGCGACACGGCAGAACTCGGTAAGCGTGCGCAGGAGGCCGAGCAGAGGTCCCACTATGCCAGCGTTCGCTTCCAGCCTGAGTATGCGAAAGCTCAGGACGTTAAGAAGTCTTACATGAACGACGCTGCCGAGTAAGCGAAGCGTCTAGACCGCGGAGGCCTACCTAATAGGCCTTCGCGGTTTTCCAGGATCGTTGAACGACGAGCAGAATATTGCGGTGTTTAGGCCGCTCCCGCGAACGAAAAGTGCACGTATCTGGTGCGGTTTCTGGTGCGCTCATTGCGGTGGGGGCAACGGAGACCAAGTAAGATACTGCTATTCTTGGTGGGCCCGGCAGGACTCGAACCTGCAACCAGACCGTTATGAGCGGCAGAATATCAATCGGGTTCGTTGATTTTGCTAGGTTTTCGCTTGCTTTCGATCGCGTTTGTTGCGTTCCAATCAGCCGGGGCCAGCGGATCAGGTACGCAAGAGCGCGGGCGCGCGTCCAATCGGAAGCGCGGCGTGAAGAAGCGAATGACTATCAGAGGATCCTCGCGCTATTTCCAGCTAGCGTTCCTGGTCGCGAAGACGCCGCCCAAGATGTCTTCGTCGCATTGTTGGACAAGTCGCTAAGGCGGGAAGGTGTAAGGGCGCGGGTAAAGCAATTCATCGCTGGCCACAATCGGATGTTTCCGACGAACTTCGCCAAGTTTGGCGACAGTCCGTTGGTATCTCTCGACGAGGCCCTGTTCGAAGACGGCTCCGGCACCAGAGGCGACAACGTCATCCGAGGCTTCTGGGCTAGACCCGGCCGGGCGGGCCGCAGAACGCCGTCGAAGCGCCTGCGGACTATTGCGGCTCGCTTGGTTTATCTCGCTCATGGCTCTCCGCTTCGGCGGCCGCGCACGCGTCCATGCCATGGCACTTGCTTAGATAATACCGACTGCCTGCGACGATCGAGCAAACGATCACCACGGAAACCAGCAAGAAGATCCACCCTCGCTTCGACATTCCTTGACCTTCCGCAGTGATAGCCTTCCGTGAGAGGCGCCCGCAACGAGAAAGGCTATCTCATGTTCGATTCGGTCGGTCGCGCCGGACCTTCTGGAATTCCTCGGGGCCTTTGACGAGGCGCCGTTTGCGGCTTGCTCGGTCGTCCGGACTGACCGATACGTCCGCTATTTTGTCGATCGCGCTGCCAGCCATCTCGCGAGCGCGCTGTGTTTGATCTTCGCCCTTTGGACGTTCTTCCCTCTTTGGAGGGCGTGGCGTCGGTACTTTGAGCCCGAGCTCTACAAGGCGGCGGATGGCTTCGGAGCGGCCGGGCTGATCCTCTTGGCTGGCCGCCCATGCATCAACACTGGCCATAAACTGGTTAGATAGACGGAAGGCGCGCGCGGGATCTCGGCCTGTCGCTGGGCGGCCCGCGCCAGGCCTCTTTCCACCGCTGCGTTTTGGTATTGCCTTTTTCATATTTTGGTCATACCATTTTCAGGCTTGATTAACAAGCGGCCTGCCGTCGTGTTGGAAGCACGCCGACAGGCCTGGCCCAAACTATGAGGTAAGTCATGGCTCAGGTTGATTCTGAGAGTAGCATAGCTATGCCGGCGCAGCCCGCCGGGGCGCGTTTCCCGTCGAGATCCATCTCTATCGGCCGCCGCGGCTTCCTTGGGCGCGCCGCAGCGGCCCTGGCCGCAGCCGGCACCGCGTCACCCGCTGCAATCACAGCCGCGCTTGCAGCGCCTGAGGAGCATCCGGCTGCTCGATGCCGGCAGGCGCCTGGACGGCCTGATCGAGGAATTCAAGGCGGCCGCCGCCCGGCTGGCGGATGCCACAGCTTTGGCTAGAACGCGGGTCCCGGACGTGCCTGAGGAGATCGTTTGCGATTCGCGGGAGTGGTCAGATTGCTGGTACGACTACTGCGACGTCGACGGCAAGGACTTTCCAACCGAGACCTACGTCGACGATCACGGCAAGACGAAGTGGCGCCCTCGCTTAAAGTTCGTCGACGCCGACAGGCTGCGGGCATTCGCCAAGGAAATCCGCTGCGACGGCCGGACGGCCTTCGGCAAACGCGTGAAGCGCATGATCGCGGCTGCCGAGCAATACGAAAGCGACCGCGCGGCCGCCATCGAGCGATCAGGGTTGCCCGAAGCCCAAGAGGCGGCTTTTTTGACGTCTCAAGCGATCGACAACCTTGCTCGCGAGGTCGCGGCGATTGAGCCAAAAACCTCGGCCGGGCCGCTGTACTGGCGCGCATGCTCTGCGCCTATGTCGAGACTGAGGGACTACACCGGCAACAGGCATCATGGCGTAATGATCCTAGGCAAGCCGCTCGCGGAGGCCGTCGCTCGTCTTGCCTAAGCCAAAGAAAGCCCGCTCGGTGGACGATGAGCCGGCGAAAGGCCGTTTTCCGAAGCGCATTCGGATTTCAAGTCGGAAGTCGGTTTATGGAACGTCAGAAATTGACGCATGGCAGGCCGATCCTGAGGGTTGGCGCGCGCCTCCGGCGGAGGCTGCGGCATGAGCCAATTGCCTTCCACATTCCGGCAGCAGGACGTGACGCGGGCTGTGCGGGCCGTGCGCGCGGCGGGAGAGCCGGTTCGGCGCGTCGAGGTCGACAAGTCGGGCCGCATTGTCATCATCACCGGTGATCCAGACATCGGCGATGAGCCGAATGAGTGGGACAAAGTCCGGTGAAGAAGCGATATCCGAAATACACGCACGCTTTCGTGGACCAGGACAGGACGCCGCGTTTCTATCTCCGCGTTCCCGGCCGGAAGCGAGTCCCGCTGCCGGGGCTGCCGTGGTCGCCGGAATTCATGGAGGCGCGGGAGAGGGCGCTTAATGCTGACTGGGAAGCACCGCCGCTCGGCGCGAGCCGCACCGTCGCTGGGACCGTCAATGCTGCGCTGATCAGCTACTACCAGTCGAGCTCTTCCACGTCCCTGGCAAAGAGCACGCAGGGCAATCGTCGCTCTATCCTAGAGCGCTTTCGGAACGAGCATGGCGACAAGCGAATCGCCATGATGCACACGTAGGCGCTTCAGAATATTGTGAACTCGAGGAAGCCTGCGGCGCAGCGCAACTTCGCTAAAGCGATGCGCGGCTTCATTGACCATTGCGTGCAACTCGGACTTATCAAGGTGGATCCTCTACTGGCGGTAAAGCGCGCCAAGATGAAGAAAACCGGCGGCTTTCACACGTGGACCGAAGACGAAATCGTTCAGTATAGAAAGCGCCATAAGCCCGGCACAAAGGCGCGTCTCGCGCTGGAATTACTCCTGCAAACCGGTCACGCGCGATCGGACGTGGTCCGAATGGGGCGACAGCATGTGAAGCGCGGCAAGCTTTCGATGCGCCGCCAAAAACAGGCGTGCAGTTCGATATCGAGTTGCTGCCGCGATCTTGTCGCGGAGCTGAAACTTCATCCGACATCGAGCAATCGGCGTTTCTCACGACCGAGCTCGGGGAGCAGTTCACCGCGGCCGGCTTCGGCAACTGGTTCGCTGACCGATGCAAGGAAGCTGGCGTTCCAGGTAGGGCGCATGGGCTCCGCAAGGCCTCTGCGATCCATCACGCGCTCAACGGCGCTACTGCTCCTGAATTGATGGCTTGGTTCGGCTGGAAAACCATCACCGAGGCACAGCGCTACATCGAAGAGGCGAATCGTATCCGCCTTGCCGAGAGCGCCGCCAACAAGGTCAGAGCAGGAACAGCAATTGGCAAACCACCGAACCAGTTTGCCAAAGAGACTCGCAAGTCATTGAAAAATAAGAGAGTGAAATCGTGAGTGGCGATCCCAGCAGGGCCCGTAGATTTTGGATTTTTCAATGATTTCGCCACAGGTGGGCGACATTTTCGCTCCACATGATTTCAATGGGTTCCACTGGCTTGTTACCCACTCCTCGAATGACTAGGAAAAATCAGTATTGGTTGATGGCGTCAAAATTGACGGCTTCCGCGTGCACCGGGCATAGTTTTGACCGGTTCGGTTTCGTCACTGAAGTGCAGCGAATCGTCAAGACCGCGCGAGTAGCTACGGTGACAAGCTACAGGTGGCAGCCGCCAAGTTTGCGCGACGTGTGGAAGCGAACAGTCGGGTAGGGCTCTTCGGCGTGAATCAGCCGTTTTGACGGGCGGCTTGCCGTTTGGACCCATCAAGCAGACTGTTCGAGGGCCCGCTCTGACCTCGCATTCGGGCCGTGAGCGGACGCATCTTCTATCCGGCGTAGTCGTTAAGGTCCGGGCCGGTCAAGCTTGGCATTGGTTCGCGCGGCCCCAAGGCTCGCGACGGACTTGGCTAGGTCAGTCTAAGGCATTCTCGTTCTTCAGAAGCCAATCTTCGACCGAGTTCTATTGTGGGTTGCCTACCGACTGCGGCGCATATCCCTGCCTTAAGCTCCGACCTCAATCTGGACGGACCAATAAACCTTGTTAGCTCGCGCTATCCGATACTCACCTCTTTCCGTACTCCGTGAATACGTAGTCGCGGTTCTGCACCACCGTGTGGCACGCGAAGCCGCACTTCGCGTCGTTTTCCTGCGGCGGTTTGGAGGCTGCGGTAGAGGGCTTAAACATATCGGACGCCGCGTCATAGTCGAACGCGCCCCAGCCCCATCCGCCGCTATCCGCGAACCTCTTGCTGTCCTTCACCATGAAATCAACGTCATGCTGCGTACCTGGCACGGACGGCTGACCGGGGTACGCCTCTTGTTTTTTCGGTGTCCAATGAATTTTCGCCATTTTCGCGCCGTCCGGGAAAGGCTTGCCATTGCCGGGCACGCCTTCCTTATAGGCACTGATCATTGCCGGATTCCCCACGATCACAGCAATGAGACCTTCGTTCTCACTGATCGCGATCACCGGCCAGTCCTCGTATCCCCTGAACTCTGAGAACGCGAGCCCATTCGGGACTTGCACAGTGTACTTGTCCTGCGCAGAAATCGCGACACCAGCCGCCAACACGGCGAGCGACACCGAAATACTTAGACGGATCAACGTGCTTCTTTTCATTGTCGCATCTCCTCCCTCATTCGGTTTAGCGGCGGATAACTCCTTGCTGAAAATCGCCTCGTCGTATTGCCTTCTCCGAGGCTTAAGACTGCGCCGACCGTTGGTCGGGTGTTTCCGGCGGACTCAACAGGTATCCGATGGCGGGAACGAAGCTGCGAAAAGGTGCGTCACCTCGACTCAGCCGTAACGTCGAACTTTCGGGTCGCATTCTGAATGACATGATCGGCATTCGTCGCACGTTGATGTTGTCGGAGGTGCTCGAACGTAGGTACCGTAGTTCAGGACTTGATGAACGCCAGTAAATCGCCGTTGATGGTGGACGCCTCCGTCGTCGGCATACCGTGCGGAAAACCCTTGTAGGTCTTCAGTGTCCCTTTCTTCAGAAGTTTGGCAGAAAGGGGAGCCGAGTCCGCATACGGGACGATCTGATCGTCGTCCCCATGCATCACCAGGACCGGGACGGTGATCGTCTTGAGATCCTCGGTAAAATCGGTCTGCGAAAAGGCAACAATTCCGTCGTAATGCGCCTTGGCACCGCCCATCATGCCCTGTCGCCACCAATTGTCGACGACGGCTTGCGAAGTCTTGGCGCCGGGTCGGTTGTAGCCGTAGAACGGACCCGCCGCGAAATCGCGATAGAACTGCGAGCGGTTGCCAGCGACTTGGACCTGAAGTCCGTCAAAAACCTCCTTTGGAAGGCCGCCAGGATTGGCATCGGTCCTCATCATGAGAGGCGGCACCGAGGAGATCATGACAGCTTTTGCGGCTCGGTTTTCCCCATGCCTTGCCAGATAGTGCACCACCTCGCCACCACCGGTGGAATGTCCGACGTGAATTGTATTGTTGAGGTCGAGATGGACGATTAAAGCTGCGAGATCGTCGGCATAATGATCCATATCGTGGCCATCAGCCGTCTGGCTGGAGCGGCCGTGGCCGCGACGGTCGAGGGCGATGACGCGATAGCCGTGATTGAGGAAGAACAGCATCTGCGTGTCCCAGTCGTCGGCCGACAGCGGCCAGCCGTGGCTGAAGACGATCGGCTGGCCCGAGCCCCAATCTTTATAGAAGATGTCGACGCCATCCTTGGTCTTGATGAAAGGCATGATTTTCCTCCCGCGTCGCCAATCGGTTGCGCACGCGTCCCGCAACCCATCCTGAGCTGCAGTTCGATTGCTCTGTGCACAGGGCCGACGTCTTTCGACTTCTGGAAGCCTCTAGGCAATTGCGCATGATTTCGACGTGGCCGATGCTGCTAACATTCGCTCATGAGTAGCGAGATTGCTCGTTGGCCCTTGTTAGATGCCGTTGGCAGTTGCGAGCGGGCGCCAACGCAGACGGCGCGGAACTCGGTAGGCGTCCGAAAGCTGTGGTGACTGACCTGCCGTTGGTCTAAGGTTCAAGCCGTTCAGCGCGGTACCGGGCAACGATGCCATGATCACACCGTCAGCGCAGGACAGCGAGGTTCTTTCGTTCGGGCCCTTCAGGCTGATAGCGAACGAGAGGCGACTGACGAGAGACGGCGAACCCGTTGAGCTGAGTGGTCGTGCGCTCGATATTCTGCTGACGCTAACTTCACAACCGCACAAAATCGTCAGCAAATCCGAAATGATGGCCCAGGTGTGGCCCGGGATTGCGATCGAAGACAGCACTCTTCGTTTCCACGTTGCGCACTTGCGAAAGACGCTCGGTGAGCCGGAGTCTGGCGCTGGATACATCGCAACCGAGCCGGGCCGCGGCTACTCTTTCGTGGCTCCGGTTTCACGGACGGGTGGCCCGTCACCCCAGCCAGAGAGCCTCGAAGGAGGTTTCCGTCACGCCAACCTGCCTGGTTGTCCCACCGAAATGATCGACCGGGAAGTCGACCTTGAGCGCGTGCGCACGCACTTGTACGCTGGGCGTTTCGTCACCATTGTGGGTCCTGGTGGGGTCGGAAAGACAACGCTCGCTGTCGCGCTGGGGCATCGGCTAGTGGAGGCCTTCGCTGGCGCGATTCTGTTCGGCGATCTCAGCATGGTGAGCGACCCGGCCCTGGTGCCAACCGTAATCGCCTCGATGCTGGGATTGTCTGTGCGTTGCGACGACGTGACGCCCAGCGTAGAGGCCTACCTGCGGAACAAGCGGGTGCTGTTGATCCTGGACACCTGTGAACACCTAGTTGAGGCGATCGCCCAGTTTGTTTCGAGGATTTTCAGGGCCGCACCTCAAGTCCACATCCTCGCAACAAGCCGCGAGACGCTCCAGGTCGGTGGTGAGTATGTTCATCGGCTTGAGCCCCTGAAATGCCCGCCTGACGATGCGGTGCCAACCGCGGCAATCGCACGGACGTTTCCGGCGATCCAACTCTTTATCGAGCGTGCCCTGGCGGGTGGTGCCCAGCTAGACTTCTCGGACGCTGAGGCGGCGACCGTCACGCGCATGTGCCGCAAGCTTGACGGGATGGCACTCGCAATCGAACTCGCGGCGCGTCAGGTGGAAGCGTACGGTATCGATCAGACCGCCGCGCTTCTCGACGAGCGTTTGACGCTGTTGTGGGAGGGGCCGCGCACGGCGCCGCCGCGTCAAAAGACCTTGCAGGCCACGCTGGACTGGAGCTTCAAACTGTTGTCGGAGCTTGAGCGGACAGTGCTCCGCCGGCTGGCCGTGTTTGTCGGCCATTTCACCCTCGACGCGGCCCTGGCCGTAGTCACTAGCGAGAACCTCGATCGAAGCTCCGTCTTCAAAGCCATCGGTAGCCTGGTGGCCAAGTCCATGCTCGCGCCGCGCCCGATGGTCGGCCTCATGCGCTACCGTCTGCTGGACACCACGCGCGCATACGCCCTTCAGATCGACATCGAGGAGAGCGACGCCGCCGATCTGGCCGCGCGCCACGCTACCTACTTCCTGCGCTGGTTGAAGCAGAGCGGAAAGGAGTGGCCGACGCTATCGACCGGCGCCGAACGGGTTCCGCATTTCGCCAACTTGGACAATGCCCGCGCCGCCCTCGAGTGGTCCTTCGGTACCCATGGCGATCCCGAGGTCGGGATCAAGCTTGCTGCGGCCGCGGCGCCGGTTTTCCTTGCGATGTCCCTTCTTTCCGAATGTCATCGCTGGTCCGAGCGAGCGCTTCTCGCTCTCGACGATACCACTCGTGGCAGCCGTGTGGAGATGGATCTTCAGGCGGGCCTCGGAATTTCGTCGATGTTAACGATGGCGAACGGCGAACATGCTCATGTGGCGCTCACGAGAGGTTTGGAGCTTGCGGAGAAGTTTCTCGATCCCGAAAACCAGCTTCGCTTCATCGGCCAGCTCCATATGCTTCACAGGCGCGTAGGTAATTTCAATCGAATGCTGGCATTCGCTCAACGAAGCGAGGCGGTCGCCACCGTGGTGGCCGATCCGACCGCGATGGCGACAGCGGATGTGCTGCTCGGAGTTTCCCATCATTTAATCGGAAACCAGGCCGACGCGCGTGCGTACGTTGAGGCGGCTCTCGCGCGGGAGCCCTCCGGCGATCCAGCCAAGGCACGTCACTACGGTTTCCATTACGAACGCGCCCGCATCGTGCTGGCGCGGACTCTGTGGCTCCTGGGCTATCCGGATCAGGCGGTGCGAATTGCACGCCAAACCGTCGGGGAATTGGCCGCGACCGAGCCGGTCACCGTTTGCATTGCCCTCATATGGGGAGGGTCCGTCTTCCGGTGGACCGGCGACTTGACGAGCGCCGACGAATGCATCGATCGTCTGATCTGGTACACTGACCGGCATTCTCTGACGCCATACCGGGCCGTCGGGCGCGGCCTTCAAGGCGAGGTGTTGATCCAGCACGGCGCGATCGAGAGGGGATTGGAGCTGTTGCGCGATGCGTTGGCGACCCTGGATGCGGAGGGTTACCAGCTCTACGCGACCGAGTTCAACAGCTCGCTGGCCCGGGCCCTCGCGATGTTGGATCGCGATGACGAGGCATTGTCGATCATCGACAATGCGATCGCCCAGGCAATGCGGCACGGCGACCTGGCGGTGCCCGAGCTACAGCGCATCCGCGGAGAGCTGCTGGAAAAAGCGGCCGATGAGGCGGGGGCCGAAGATGCCTTCTGTCGCGCGAGGGAGCTGGCCGATCGCCAATCGTCGTTGTCTTGGCGGTTGCGCGCATCGAGCAGCCTGGCTCGACTGCAATTTCGACAGGGCCGACGCGAGGAGGCTCTGATCGGACTCGCTGAAACCTATACCCGTTTCAGCGAGGGGTTCGGTACCGCCGACCTCAAGGCCGCCGATCTTCTGCTGAAAAGCTTCGTTTAGAACAGGCGAGATCGAGGAGGCGCAATCCCCCAGTCCCGAACCGGTCAGCTCTCGCCGAGGTCTAGAATGGCATCGATGAAGGCCTGCGGAGCCTCCGGTGGCAGATTGCGGACGGGCTTCACTCCGATTCCCGAGTAGCCGCCGGTCACGATGACGGACTTGCCCGTCAGGTCGATGTCTTTGATGAATTCGGCCGCCCGTAGTTGCGGCGCCGAACCCCGAGCCGATCGGTGATTGTCGCGTCTTCACCGGAGCGCGACCAAAAGCGCGGCCAGTGCCGTGGGCAGCGACCAGGTCCATTCGCCCATCACGGAGATCGCCGCTGCGGCAATCGCGCATCCGAGCAGAAAGCCGAAGAGAAGATAGATCGACCTTTTCAATCGGCCGTCGTCCGCATTCATCAGCGGGTGGCCGCGTGACAGCGCGTCCATGATGGAAAGGACGGTGTTGGCAAGGTTGCCGGTCATGACGGCCGTAGAGATCGCTCGAGGCAATGCTAGGCGAAGCAAGGCGTACTGACACGCCATGGCGGAGACCGCGATGAGGGCGGCGATGGCGGCGAGGACCCCGTGAGGATGGCTTGAGGGTTTCGCCACCACGCTGAACGCAAGAACCGCGGCAAGGAGGAGGAATTGTACCCCTAGGAGAAGCCGCACGAGTGGAGGGCCTTTTCGGTTGGAATATTCGGCTATCAGCCAGACCAGCGCCATCGCGACCATGAATACGGGAATCGCCAGTAGTTGCGCGGGATTCACCGGGCCACCGCGCACCACGACCGCGCTACCGACGACGAGATTGCCCGTGATGTGTGCGGTGAAGATATTCCCCAGCATGAAAAAGCCCGTAAGATCGACCATGCCGGCGATGACGCTCAGTACCGGCGGAAATCGCTCCTGCATGCGGAGCAAGGTGGCTTCTTCGTCCGGAGTGACGACGGGCGCCGGATCCGCTGCGGACTTTCGAGCGAATACCAGCATCTTCAACCCCTTTGAGCTTGAGCGCGCTGATCAGCGAAGTAGTCGATCATCAGCTTCGGCACGACCAGGCCGAAGCTCATCGCCAGCACGATGGCGACGGCAGTCACCCCGTCGGCGATCGTGCCCCCGACCAGCTCCGAAGTGGCATGGGCCGTGTCGGCGATCTGCGTCAGCCCGCTCATCATCCTGAAGGCGTAGACGCCGGGTATCATCGAAACCACGGACGCGAAACCGATCGCTGCGAACGGCAGATGCTCGCGCCGGGAGACCGGCGTGAGCAGAGATCCGACCACGAGGCATGCTACGAGCGCCCCCGTCGCCACTCCGAAACCGAGCTCGTTGATCGCAACCCAGCGCAGGGCGTGGGCCAGCGCGCCGATCGCGACCGGCCAAGCCAGCATGTTCAACGGGGTGGAGAAGAATACGCTGTAACAAGCTACCGCGGCGCCGGCAGCGATGACGTCGAACCACAGTGGTACCGCCAGCCCTGGCGGGTCGATCGGCAGCGTTTCATTCGTCAGGGTGAGCCCCAGCAGCAGTCCGGTCGAGATAGCCAGCACGACGAGCCCGGCGTACATCAGCCGGGCCGCCCCGAGGTGGATGCGGCCCCTGATGAGGTCGATCGCGCCGTTGAGAATGTGTGGCCCCGGGACCAGTACCATGCAAGGGCACACGATGACGAGACGGAGCGCGGTGCTCAACTGATAGCGCGCCGCCAATCCTCCGATGAGGCCCGCGAGCAACGCGGCGCAGAACGGCTGAACGAAGATGTTTGTGCTGACGCCAGCGAGGGCGCGGCGGAGCAGGCCGCCGGCGCCTGCGCTCGCGAAGATGACGAGCGCAGCAGGCATGTGCTGTATGCCGAAAATGATGGCCAGCGAGACCGCGCCCGCTGCCGCAGCCAAGGCAAAGAGCCACGCGGGTGCCGGCGGCGCTTTGGCGATGACCTCGATACGCTTGTGCGCCGCTTCCGGCGGCAGCCGGTCGGCCACGATATCCGCCACCGCCTGCATCGCCGAAGCGACGCGAGCCATGTCGACCCCGACAGGGTCGGCTGCCGCGTAGGAAATCGACTTGGCCCCGCCGCTCTCCTCGTTCAATTGCAGTTGGCCCCAGCGCGGCAAAAGCTCCGCCTTGACGCCGAGCTTGTAGCCGAGCCGCTGGATCGCGGCGGCGATCTGGTCGGTTGCCTGGCCGTTGACGTAGAGGACCGTAGCGAATGCGAGGATCAGACTGGAGCGCTGCTCACTGGTCATGGCCCCCTCTCTTGGTCGGTATCGCAGGAGCTCGAGGACCGGCCCGCGACCGGTGCTCGCTCGAGCACGGCGTTCTTCAGCCGGCGGCAGATGCCGTCGGTGCGGCCGCCACGTAGGGTTTCACCATCTTGGCGGGATCGACCACGCGGTCGAACTCGTCTTCGTTGACGAACCCGAGCTTGAGCGCCGCATCCTTGAGCGTGAGATCGTTGTCCATTGCGTAATGGGCGATCTTCGAGGCCTTGTCGTAGCCGATCACGGGCGATAGGGCCGTCACCAGCATCAGGGAACGATCGACATACTCCTTGATCTTCTTCACGTTTGGCTTGGTCCCTTCCACGAGGAACTTGCGGAAATTGACGCATCCGTCGCTCAGAATCGTGATCGAGTGCGTGATGTTGAAGATCATCAGCGGCTTGTAGACATTCATCTCAAGATAGCCGCCGGCGCCGCCGAAAGCCACCGCGACGTCGTTCGCCATGGTCTGAACTGCGATCATGGCAAGCGCCTCGCACTGGGTAGGATTGACCTTGCCAGGCATGATGGAGGATCCAGGTTCGTTCTCCGGTATCAATAGCTCGGCAAAGCCCGCCCGCGGCCCGCAAGACATCAGACGGATGTCGTTGGCGATCTTGTAGAGCGACACCGCAAGCGTGCGGATGGTGCCGGACAATTGCACCAGCGCGTCATGCGCGCCTTGCACGGTGAATTTGTTCGGCGCGGTCTGGAACGGCAGACCGGTAAGCTTGGCGATCTCGGCGGCGGCCGCTTCGGCAAAGCCGGGAGCCGAATTGATGCCGGTGCCGACGGCCGTGCCGCCGAGCGCCAATCGATAGACCCCTTGCAGGGCCGCTTCGATCCGTTCCAGGTCGTCCGAAAGCATGCCGGTGTACCCCGACCATTCTTGGCCTAACGTCAGCGGGGTCGCGTCCTGCATGTGGGTGCGACCGATTTTGACGATGTCGTCCCACTCTTTCGACTTGGCGGCGATCGCGTCGCGCAGCGTTGTCACCGATGGAATCAGGCGTTGCTTAACGTTCACGGCGGCGGCGATATTCATAGTCGAGGGGAAGGAATCGTTCGACGATTGCGCCATATTGACGTGATCGTTGGGATGGACGGGCCTATGGCTGCCCAGCGCCGTGCCCGCAAGCTGGCTGCACCGGTTGGAGATCACCTCGTTGACGTTCATGTTGAATTGGGTACCGCTGCCCGTCATCCAGACATGAAGCGGGAACATGTCGTGGTGCTGACCGGCCAGGATTTCGTCGCAGGTCTGGACGATCAGTTTGGACCTCGTGTCGTCCAGCCGCCCACTGTCACGGTTGGCGACGGCGGCGGCTTTTTTCAGGATCGCGTAGCCCGTGATCATCTCGCGGGGGATCAGATCGGTGCCGATGCTGAAATGCTCAAGTGACCGCTGGGTTTGCGCTCCCCATAATTTGTCGGCGGGTACCTCGACGACGCCCAAACTGTCGGTCTCTTTTCTGACTTCGGTCATACGTTGTTCCTTCCTTCGGTTACCTCGCTGCTCACGATGTTGCGCACACAAAAATCATGCGCTCGCCGCGTTGGACCGCGGCGATGGCGTGGCTGCGTTTCGTCCCGATGATACGCGCCAAATCCGGATGATTGCCCGTTGTGAGTTGTTGGAGAACGTTGACTCTTGCGAGTATTCACGGACGGCGCGCACTCGGGAGAGTTTACCGTTTCTGCCCAGCTTGCGTGCTGTCGCTTGAAACTCTATTTCTGTTGGCCGAAACGAAGGACTGTCGTTCTTTCGTAGTGGCAATTGCGGCGAGCGCCCGGGCACGACGCATGTTCCGGAGATCCATCAGGCAGAAGATCGCTGGCATCGCCGCTGGATTGATCGTGCTTGCCGTGATGGCCTCACTGTTGTCGATGGTGCTGGCAAGCCGGGTCGGCCATCTGCTCGACGAGCTCACCAACCGATACATCCCCGCCTATGGGCATCTCGCCCGCGTCAACATTCGCTCGCTGGAGCGCTCGCTTGCGCTCCGGCGCATGGTGATGGCGAAGATGCAGGCGCTGCCGGACGAGGTCGCATACTCGGCCGCGCGCAAGGCCTATGAAGATATCGATCCAGTCCTGACCGGAGAAGCGGCCGCCGCACGAAAGCTGATCGATGCGATCATTCAGGATCCCGACACGCCATCGAACAAAGCCGAACTGGGCCGCATCGACGACCGGATCGACAACGCCATCAGCGACCTGCGCCGGCGCCTCGTCGAGGAGAACGCGACGCTACTGCGGCAAATGAACGAGAGCGATACAGCCGGCGTGAAGCTAACGATGGCCCGCACGGACCAGCTACGCGACGAGTTCCATGCCAGGATCGAATCCATCCGGACCGACATGCTGGCGCAAGTCGCCGCCGCCGCCAATAACGTGATGACTGCACAGAATCGCGCAATCGTCATCTCCGCAATCGTCACCACCATCGCCGGCGTGCTCGGATTCGTGTTCGCGATGCTCGTTGGCAGCGGCATCACACGCCCGGTCATGCGGCTCCTGGAGGGCACGCGCGAGGTGGAGGCCGGCCGGCTCGACGGCAGCATCACCATCACGACGCAAGACGAGATCGGCCAGCTCTCAGCCGCATTCAACCGCATGATCGAGACGTTGCGGCATAACCGGAGGGTCCGCGAAACCTTCGGTCGCTACATCAATCCGCGAATCGCGGAGGGACTGCTCGAGCAGCCGGCGATCGCCGCTGCGGAGGGGCAGCGCCGGCTCATGACGGTGATGTTCTGCGACATGAAGGGATTTACCAGCCTGAGCGAAGGCGTGACGCCGCGCGGCCTCGTCAAGATCATGAACCTCTACCTTGCGACCATGTCCGAGCCGATAAACGCCCAGCGCGGCATCATCGACAAGTATATCGGCGACGCGATCATGGCCTATTGGGGCGCCCCCTTCGTCGAGGAGGCCGAGCAGGCCGATCTCGCCGCGCTTGCCGCGCTCGACATGATCGGATGCGTCGCCGGCTTGCGGAAGGAGCTGCCCGAGCTCCTGGGGGTGCGCACAATTCCGACTGACTGCGACGTCCGTATCGGGATCGCGACAGGCGAGGCGCTGGTCGGCAGCATCGGGTCGCGGCTCATGATGAGCTACACCGTGCTGGGAGACACGGTGAACCTCGCTTCCCGCCTGGAGGGCGCCAACAAATTCTACGGCTGCCGCTGCCTGATCTCGGAGGCCACCGCCGCCGCTTGCGCAGATGCAATCGAGCTGCGCGAGATCGATCGCCTAGTGGCAGTCGGCCAGACGCAGTCTCAAGCGGTCTTCGAGATCATGGCGAGGAAGGGCGAGGTCACCTCGCAGCAGACCCTGCTGCGGCAGCATTACTCGGAAGGACTTGCCGCCTACCGCGAGCGCCGTTGGGGCGATGCGACGCGAGCTTTCGCGGCGGCGCTCGATGCCGTACCAGGCGACGGCCCGTCAATGGCGTTGACGGCGCGGGTGGACGAGTACACGAAGACTCCACCGGCGGCGGAATGGGATGGGGCGTGGCAGATGGACCGTAAGTAGCGTCGCTGACCCGAAGCGGTCATTCTGACGGCATGAAGCGGGATCCGATGCCTACGCTCTGCGCGCCGCCGACTAGCCGCAGACGACACCTGAATGAGATCGTAGACCAGAGGCGTCCCGCCTTGGAATGTGGGCAAGTAGCAGCTCTCCCGCAACGCGCAAGGCGGGACTGTCAGGCCAGGTGGTTGAGCAGCGCCCTGGCGTCCCTCAGGACTGGCGTGTCGAAGCCTTCGGTGAACGAGCCATACGCCGGCGCGAGGACGTCGTGAGCTTCCATGCACTTGCCTTGGTCGCGCCACAGGCGGGCGAGGCTGGTCGCAGCGCGCAGCCCAAACGTCTTCGCACTCTGGCGCTTGGCCACCGCGAGCGCTCGATGATAATTCTGCTCCGCAGCTGCTTGGTTGCCCTGCGCGTTCACCATGTCGCCTCGAAGTCGATACAGCTCGGCTTCACTGGATCGTTCCTCGGTCGTCTCGATCAGCTGCGCAGCCTCGACGAGGCAGTTCCGCCCCGCCTGGAGATCCCCGACCTTGGCGTGAGCCTCGGCGAGAAAACAAAGCGCGCGCGGCGTGTGCACGACAGCTCCGGCACCACGAAGCACCGAGAGCCCTTTCGCGAGCAACGGGATGCCGTCCTGCGCTTGTCCAAGTGCTGTCAACGAGCGACCACGCTGGAGAAGCCCGAGACCCAACCAGAGCGGAAAGCCATGCTCGTTCGAGAGGGACAGCAGTTCCTCCGCATGCCGCAATGCGTCAAGCGGCAAGCCAGCGGCCGCCTCCACTGCACACACCTTGCTCAAGACAAAGGCCACGGTGAACGGATGGTCGAGCGAGCGGGCCTCCATTAACGCCTCGTCGACGCGCGCGCGTCCCTGATCGATGTGGCCCAGAAGCGCCAATGTGACCGCCAAGTGAGCCTGGCTCGCCGCGTGCGGATCGGCCACCGCTATGGCGGCACAAGTCGCGCGAGCGGCGGGATCTCTCAAGCCGTCACACAGCTCAAGAAGGCCGCGTGCTGTCACAAACTCCCCGCGATAGTAACAACTGGCGCCGTGGATATAGCGACCCAGCAGCAGAGTGGCTCGATCGCTTCTTGTGTCGCCCAATTTCTCCATCTGCTCGGCAAGGGATACCGCCAGCTTGTGCTCGGCCCGAACCGAATGGAAGCCCCATTGGAAATAGAGCAGCGGAGCGAGACGATCCGGTCGATCGAACCGCTCCGCGAGTGCTCGCGCCCTGTCGAGGGTATCGGCCACTGCCGGCGCCGAATACCCCCTAGCCGCCATCAGAGCCCGCCCGAGGGCAATCTGCAGGTCGAGTTCGTGCTGCACGGGCCGCGACTCTTCGGGCATGTTCGCCAGCAGTTCGAGACCCCTCTGCAACTGCGCTACCGCTTCCGTCATCGCCGACCGCGCGACCGCCTGCTGGCCGGCCTTGAGTCGATAGCCGACCGCCTTGTCGTTGAAGGCGGCCTCGGCACAATGGTAGGCCATGAGTTGCGGCTGAGCGGCCGCGATTTCAGGGAACTGGTTCTCTAGCGTCGTCGCAACGCGGGCATGGATATGCTGACGTCGACCGCGCAGCATGGTGCTATAGGCTGCGTCCTGCACCAGCGCGTGCTTGAAGGTGTACTCTGCATCAGGCGGGATCCCCCGCTGGAAAACCAGTTCGGCGCGAACGAGCTGCGCCAAGGCCCCATCTACCTGCTGCTGCGGCATCGCGGCGACCGCGCTGATCAGTTCATGCGAGAACGACCGCCCGAGAGCGGCGCCGATCTGCGCCAGCTCGCGGACTGGCGCCAAGCGATCGAGACGAGCCAGGAGCGAGGCGTGGAGCGAAGTAGGGATGGCAAGTCGAGGCACGGGCGCCCTCGCATCGAAGCGGTCACCAGCGTCGGCCAGAATGCCACTGTCGATCACCGCCTTGGTCAGTTCCTCGATAAACAGCGGTACGCCATCGGTCCGATCGATGATCTGTTCGGCGATCTCTTGGGGCAGCGCCTTGCCGCCGGTCACCTGCATGATCATCTCGGCGCGCTGTGGACGCGACAGACGACTGAGGCTCATCAATGTCACGTGCGAGCGCCCGGTCCAGGGCGGCGCCAACTCGGGCCGGAAAGTGATGATCAGCAAGACCCGGAGGGTGGCCACCCGGTCGACGACGAGGTCCAATAAGTCGAGCGAGGTGGGGTCGATCCAATGCACATCCTCGAACACCATCAGCACGGGCCGGCGCGTTGCCAGTCCCTCGAGCTGGGCTAGGAGGACCTGGAGCGTCTTCTCCTTGCGCTTCTGCGGCGTGAGGCTGAGAGGTGGATAGCTATCGCCCGTTGGCACGGACAGCAGGTCCGCGATCAGAGGAACGGCCTCGCTAAGGTCCGCGTTTGCCTCCGTGAGCAACGCCTCGAGCTTGTCCAAACGTTGCTGGTCCGTATCGTCACGCCGGAATCCTGCTGCGCGCTCGAGCTGTGATATGGTCGGGAAAAGTGCACTGTCCTGGTGATGTGGCGAGCAGAAACGGCGCAAGCGGATATGTGGATCATCGCTCAGCCGCTCCACCGCGGTCTCGGCAAGGCGCGATTTGCCGATGCCGGGCTCACCCGATATCAGCACGACCGAACCATCACCACGTTTTGCCTGCTGCCAGCGGCGCATGATCAGCTCGATCTCCTCATCACGACCGAGTAGTGGGGTTCTGGCTACGCGCAAGGCCTCGAAGCGGCTGTCGACCGCGCTCGCACCGATGACTCGCCAGACCGGCACCGGATCGCGGAAGCCTTTGATGGACACGCTCCCGAGAGCGAAATATTCGAAGAGGCCGCCGATGAGGCGGCGGGTGCTGCCGTCGATCACCACTGTATCCGGATCGGCCAGCGCCTGAAGCCGCGAGGCCAGATTGGCGGTCTCACCGACCACCTCACACTGCTGCGATGGGCCGTCCCCGATGAGATCACCGACGATCACCAAACCAGTGGCAATCCCAATTCGTGCTCGCAATCTTACCCCTGGACCGGCATCGAGGCCCGTCACTGCCGCGACCAATGCCAGTCCGGCGCCTACAGCGCGCTCGGCATCGTCTTCGTCCGCCCGCGGATAGCCGAAATATGCGAGCACGCCGTCGCCCAGATATCTTGCAACGAATCCACCAAATTTCTCGATCTCCTGGGCACAGCAGCGGTGGCACGCACCAATGATTTCCCGCAAATCCTCCGGGTCGAGCCTTGTCGAGAGCGCCGTCGAGCCAACCAGATCAGCGAACATCACCGTGAGTTGACGTCTCTCGGCCGAGGTCCAGGGAGTACGCACGGGTCTTCGTCCGGTCTCAGCGATCTCCGCAATCGCGCGCAACATCTTTTTGCGATGGCCGAGCGAGACACCAAGTTTTTCGAGGTCATTGTCAGTCAGTTCGCGCAGAACGCTTGGATCAATGTCGTTCTCGGCAAAGCGCTGCGCGTATTGCCCTAGGCCAAGTGTATCGAGCCACTCCGCAATCTGCTGCATTGGCTCCACCGACTGTCTGATTGACGGCCAGCCAAATTTTGGACTACGGCAGAAAAGTCTATCCCGATCTTTTCAGCATAGCATACTTCTAGCTTGCGGGGTTCGGCCGCGGCTTACCTTCGATTGTTGCCAAATGGTGCAACAGTACTGGTGCCAACTACCAAGCCGCGCATGGCATGATGAGAACAACTCGACAAATAACTGCAACGATATCCGCTATCGCTGGCCAGGGACACATGTCTCCTAGTGGCCCATCAGCGAAGTGGCGCCCCCCCCCCCACACTGAGGTCAGCTTAGTGGGGCGTAGCGGACGAGATTTGCTCACGCTGAGTTCTTCGCCTTTTAACCCATACCGGAAGTCGGGCTCCACGGCATCAGATGAGATACCACGGCTCAAAACCCGCCCAACCATTGGCTTACATTTTTTATATCAGCGGCGTATTCTTTGGGTGTGCGAAGATGCCTTTCTGCGATGGGAGGCTACGTGAGGGGCTGGCAACTTGCGCTATCGCTTCGAGGAGTTCGCATTTGACACCGACCGGCGCGAACTTCATCGCGGGGCGGAGGGCGTTTCCATTGCACCACAGGTGTTCGATCTGCTCGAATACCTGATCCGAAACAGGGAACGCGTCGTCACCAAGGACGAGCTCATCAACGCAGTGTGGAATGGTCGCATTGTGTCCGATGCTGCGCTTACGACCCGCCTGAACGCTGTCCGCGCTGCCATCGGCGATACCGGTGAGGAGCAGCGCTTCATCAAGACGCTTCCGCGCAAGGGCTTCCGTTTCGTCGGAATCGTCCGGGAAGCGCCGGAACCGGTGGACGCAGCAGTTACCGACAATCAGCAAATAGAACTTCATCAACCCAACCTAGCGCTCCCCGACAAACCCTCCATCGCCGTGCTGCCATTTGAGAACATGAGCGGGGATCCAGAGCAGGATTTCTTCGCCGAAGGCATGGTGGAAGAAATCATCACAGCTCTGTCACGCTTCAAGTCGCTGTTTGTCATCGCGCGCAATTCGAGCTTCACCTTCAAGAGCCGGGCGGTCGATATCAAGGAAGTCGGGCGAAGGCTCGGCGTGCGCTATGTCCTCGGAGGGGCCGTTCGGACGGCTTCGACGAAAGTTCGCATCACAGGGCAGTTGATCGATGCGGTTACTGGCGCGCATCTATGGGCGGACAGGTTTGAGCGTGATCTGACCGACGTCTTCTCTCTTCAGGACGAAGTTACCATCGCCGTCGTCTCGGCTATTCAGCCAAAGATGCTTCAAACAGAAATTGAAATGGCGACGCGGCGGCGACCAGAGAACCTCACTGCCTATGACTTTTTTCTCCGAGCGATGCATCAGTATCACCTGACGACCCGCGAAAGTTTGGCCGAGGCGATCAAGCTGGCTCATCGCGCTTTGGAGCTGGACCCGAGGTTCGGTTTTGCGGCTGCATTGGCAGGCGACTGTCATGCGAGCAACGTTGCTCTTGGCTATGCCAACGATCCCCAGTTCGACTGCAAGGAAGCAGTTCGGCTTGCTCGTTTGGCATTGAGCATCGATGATGGTGATCCGGACACACTGTCAAGGGTTGCAGTAATCTTGGCGGGTATGGTCGGGGATAACGAAGCCGAGATCGAAATGGCTGACCGGGCGGTAGCACTCAACCCAAACTCATGGCGTACTTGGAACAACAGAGGCTGGGTCTATATACTGGCGGGTCTCCCAGAGGAGGCGATGCGGAGCTTTGAACGCGCCGTTCGCATGAGCCCCGTAGACCCGCTGCTACACATGACGTTTTTTGGCATTGGGAATGCTCTCGTGAGGCTTCGCCGCTTTGACGAGGCGATTCTACTATTTAAGAAAGCTCTTCGTCACAATCCCTCCTTCATGCCAGCTTACCGCGGCCTTGCGTCCGCCTTCGCCCATCTCGGACGCGACGCTGAGGCGCGAGAGGCGGCCGCGCGCGTGCTTGAGATCGATCCCGCCTTTACAATATCGGCTTGGATGGCCCAGGTCCCCAAGCACTCAACGCTATTTGTTGAGGGGCTTCGGAAAGCGGGCTTGCCCGAATAGCCACTGCGTAGGAGGAACGAGGCGATCGAGTGACTGCTTGTGGCCCTTAGCGGACTTGATTGGCGTCATGACTGACTTCCGCTTTACCAGAGATGGCCGACATCATCGCCAAAGGCAGAGGCTGTTTCCGACGGTCCCTCTCCGTCGGCCGGGGGATCGTGGATGCACTGTCGCATCCACTCATCAGCAGGCGAGCTTGCCTGTCACCCTTGCGAACTGTGCACGAACGAAAAGTGGACGTATCTGGTGCGGTTTCTGGTGCGGTCGTCGCGGTACGGGCAACGAAGATCAAGCAAGATACTGATATTCTTGGTGGACTCGAACCTGCAACCAGACCGTTATGAGCGGCCGGCTCTAACCATTGAGCTACAGGCCATGCGAAAGCGGCCGGAGCTATTGAGTGCACTCCCCTTGTCTGCGCAATCATCTCGCCTGCGGCCAAAATGAATCCACGGCGTTGCCGGATTTAAGTCGCATTGCAACCCAGATCACGGCCAACGCTCGTGGTCGGGCAGGGGCGCAACACCGGGGGTTTCCATGTCCGGTCATTTGCGAATTTGTTTTGCCGCTTTTGTATGTCTTGCCGGTCTGTCGACGACGTCTGCGTCGTCGAACACATTTTCCGCATTCCTCAATGCTGATCCCGCGCCAGCCCCCGCGCCCAGTTCCGCGGAAGTGGAGTGCTTGTCGCGGCCCGGCAAGTCGACCGCCGACGGCCAGCACTGGGTCTATCGGGTGGAAGGCCGGCGCAGATGCTGGTACCAGCGCGCCGAAGGGACAGAGACGGTGAAGAAGTCGGTCCAGTATCGCACCGCGAGACATCGCGTCGCGATGGCCGAAGAGAACAAGACCGCAGCGCGCAAGCGGAAGGCGGTGGTGGATGCGCGCGCGGAGCTGCAGCGCTCCGCACCCGAGGATACGTCTCGGCCGAGCCCGTCCGCGCCCGTGCAGGTGGTTGATGCCGGTCCCGTCCTTGCGACCGGGACCGCGACCCGCGTGTCGCCGGTCCCCCTTTTCAAGCGCGACCGCCTCACGGCCGACGGTATCACGCCGCGCCAGGTCGGCGTCCAAGCTGACGTCCAAGTCGACGTGGAGGCAATGCTGGCCGCCACGCCGGCCGTCAGCGACGTGGTCGCCGATTCGGCGACGCCGCTCGCCTTTTCCATCGCCGACGCCGGCGATGACGGGCAGGCCTGGACCTGGCTTGGCACGCTGCTGATGGTTTTCGGGTTTCTTTCCGTCTTGAGCGCGAGTCGAACCATTCGGTGGGCCGTGCTGCTGCAACAGTTGAGGTCATCGTTCGTTCGCCAGGGGCTGCTGCAGGTCAAAGCGCGACCTCGCGGGGAGGTGGTGCGAAGCGGGCATTCTGCCTGAACCGCACGTTTCGGATCGGCTCGAGGCGTCCGCTTTCGGAGATGATGTGAGGGGGCATGCTGGAGGACGCCGATGCCCCCTTGATCTGGCTCAAAGCCGACTCCCGCGAGATCATGGCTCGCTGACGGTGCAGCTAGGGTCCGTATCCGCCCAGCTGCTGAACGGCTGGCCGTTTGCTTGCCGCTGTTGTCTCAGCGGTTGCGTCGACCAACCGGGGAGCGTCGCCCATGAGTAAGACTTGCTTGCTTGCCGTCCTTTGCGCCCTCGATCTGGCTGTGGCGACGCCCGCCTTTGCCAAGACGTCGCGTACAAAAGTAGTGACGATCGCCGGTGCTCACCAAGCTGCGTCTCCGGCGGCGAGCTGCAGGATTATCTGCAGGCAGGACCTGTTCGATCGCAACAACAGGAACAACGTGCGGTCAGGTTGGCCTGGTCCCCCGGCTCAACCGGCGCAATTCTAACGCAGTCTCGTGACGGCATTTCAATGTGGTTCAATTGCAGAGGCTGAACGAGCAACTCCGCCGATTTTAGGGGTGAACTATCTCACCTTGGATGGATCGCCAGCGGTCCGCATGAGGCGATCCGCCTTCACCAGCACGCGATCGTCAGTCGCCTGCGGCCGCAATGAGAAGCTGACAGCGACAAAAGCGACGCAGAGCACGATGCCCACCGCCATGGTGCGCTGAAAGGTTGGCCTATCAGCATTTTGAAATGAGGGGAGGTTGCTCCTCTTCGCCAGCTGTTCAAATCCAGCCTGGGAAAGCTTTTGCAATTGTTCGGCTTCGCGATGCTCGATGGAAAGCGCGCGGCAGTGAGCGGCCATCTCACGATAGTGTTCTCGTGAGGAAAGATCGATCGCCGTCGCAGCGCGTTTTTCGAACGCTCGGGCTCGGTCGGCAAGCTCTTTTGCTTTTGACATCGGGCACCTCATTCCAAGGTGGTCCGCTGGACACCATTTCGTAGGTCGGCCGACGTCTCAATTCGGTTCAACGCTCGGACGGCTCCCTTTCACCTTGGTGGACCTCTTAGCTGGTACGATGCGAATGAACTGACAAATATCTCCAGCTTCGATTGCTCTTCGTCCCGACAGGGCTCGACGTCTGTCCCGTGCTCGCCTTGCCCGCCGCCGGCGGGGGTGGGGCAGGGACCATGTCCCATCGTGCCGTAATAACTTCACAGTTTGAGGAACCAATACCCATGCTGGCTGGGGGATCAGCGCATGGGGGAGCCATGACTGACAGCGATTGGAAGGAGCGCTGGCACGATGTCGAGCGCTTTCGTTTGATGGCGCATGAAACGACAGACCCAATGGCAGCGGCTCTGCTTCGCGATATCGTGTTGGACTTGGAAGCGGAACTGAATGAGTTGGTCGACGTAGAGGCGCAAGGGCTGCCATGGCTTGGAGCAGCGGCATGAGTGAAGGCCTCGTCGATCGATCCGCCTAGAGCATGATCCGGGCCCGAAGGGCCGCGTTAGCGCAAAGTGCACCAACGGTTTTCCCTCGCGACAAACGCGGAACGCGTTTGCGCGGAGATCATGCTCAAACAACAACCTAAAGCGCGATGACGATTCTCCTGACTTTATCGCGCTTTAGGCAACCGGTGTCTGCTCGACCAGCAACTCGCCATAGCTTCGGGCATTACAGTGCCAGCACCGTCACCGTAATTCCGAAAAGCCTCGCCGAGGTGGATGTCCAGGTCGAAATTGACTGCAGAGGCTGCTCCTCCGAATCGTGGGTGCCTCAAACGGCACCCACTCCTTGGCACTCTCGTGCCGGTGGAGGAGCCGTCCACAGCATCACTTTCGGACGTTCTCTTTGATTACCAGATCGCACCAGCGGCCCCAAGTTAGTCGGTCGATGTACAAGATGTATTGGGAGCGAACGAGCCACGCTCGGCGGCGAACGTTCTGCGCCGACGACTGGCGGAATGAAACCGCCGGAGGCAGTATGGTCGACACCACACTTTCCACTACCTATCGCGAATACATCGACTGCCTGAACAGGCAGAATTGGGCTGAACTGGAGCAATTCGTTCATGTCGATGTGCACCACAATGGTGAACGGATTGGGCTATCTGGTTATCGCGAAATGCTAGAGAGAGATTTCCGCGAAATTCCGGACCTTCATTTCGATATTCAACTCATAGTATGCGATCCACCGCTTATTGCGAGCAGGCTCGGATTTAACTGCACGCCAAGAGGAAATTTCCTCGGCCTTGACGTTGATGGGCGAAGGGTTTCCTTCGCCGAGAACGTCTTCTATGAGTTCGACGAGCGGAGAATAAAAGCGGTGTGGTCGATCATCGATAAGGTAGCGATCGAGAGACAATTGGGGCAGAGCAACGATCCCCGTTAATGTTCGTGGTCCGCTTCGAATCACTTTCAGACCTCCACGCGGTCCTAATCGAAGTCCGCTCTTACTGCACCAGCAGACATGAGCGGCGGAAGGCCTAAGGACGGCGGTCCGCCCGCAAGTTGTCTGGGTCTTTCTGAGTTTGCTGCATGCGGGGACGGCGCGACGGCCGTATTAGTATTTTCGCAATCTCATCTAAATTTCGTCCCGTATCGCACACAGAGGAGCTGCCGCGCCCGGCAGCGTGGCGCTGACCGAATACGAGAAGCATCTGATGGTCGATGTCTACCTGCTGTCATAAGCGCCTTGGCGGTAAGGCCCCCTCACTGCGGCCAATCCTTGCAGAGCGTGATGCCGATCATGATCAGGGAGCCAATTGCGACCACCATCAGGCAGACAAACGGCAACTCTTCCAGCACGCAGATGACGACCGCCCGGACGCGGAGGGCTTTCTTCGTTTGCGCAAAGCGCCAGCCTGCCACACCCATCGGACGTCTCCGTTTGGCCCCCAGCAGCGGCGGTCTTATTCTTCAGCACGAAGCGATTTCCGGCTATCGCCCATTCGGATGTATCCCTGGATCAAGATGAAGGAACCCTTGCACCAGCCATGGCGCCAGCGGATTGATGCGAGTAGATTGCTGCCTGTCGTGGCAAGCCACGCGGCTTTGATTGGAAACCGCGCACGCCGTGGCCCGTGATGTGATCCCAAGTTATTCGCCTTGCCAGGAATATCGCAGCATGTGGAACTGGATGATGCTGGGGCTAGAAAGCAATCGCGTGATTGGGCTGCGGATTGCGAAGCTGATGCGCGGCGGCAAAGCTGCCCAACGTGAAGCCCACCGCATGGTCAGTGAAAAAATGCTCGCGGCGGCGAAGGCCAGCACCAGCCTGATGGCGGGCGCTTCCGGCGACAAGATTGTTGAGCAATATCGAAGAAAGGTGGCGGCAAACGCCAAACGGCTCAGTCGCAAGCGAACGCGCAAACGAAAGTCGCGCTGAATTCGCCGGGGCGGCAAGAGCGGCTTGCCCTAGCCGCTCTCTCCGTTCAAGTCCGCCCCGCTTAGCGTGGGATCTGATCCATAGTTTGTTTAATTTTCTTCCCGGTATCGTCGACCATTTTGAGCGACAAGTCGGCGATACGACGGCTGCTTTCCAGAGCGGTCTCCACGGTCTCCCGCACCATGTCACTCTGCACCGCTGTAAAGTCCTGTGGAGTTCGGCACGTCCACAACCTGTTCAAGTGGTCGATGTGCTTCTCAAATTGTTGCCGAACCATCTGGAGGTACTCTTGGGACATTCCCCCATCACTTTGGCGGCGGCTGTACCACTGTAAAGGAGCGTCTGTGCGTTGCGAGCTGACCGTTCGGTTGCCGCCGTTGTCTTTTGCGCATCTTCTTCAGATAAGCCAAGCGTGCGACTAAACTGCTCGCTTGACCGTCCCATTACCGAGGTCGCCTCTTCGAGGCTGGAGCGCCAGGTCTGCTGTAACGTCTCAACGTTTTGCTTGAGCATATCAGCGCTGGCCCGCGCCACTTCCTCGCCGGCTTCAGCCGTAGCTTGCCCGATGCGCGTAGTCTGCTCCGCAGCCCTCTCGCCTGTACGGCGGGCTGCGTCTTCCATGTTTTGTGTCGATCTCTCTTCCGGACGCGGGTTTGCCATCTTTAGTTCTCCAATGATTGTGTCGATGACTGCCCTCAGCCTATTGTGCAGAAACGCGATCTTGATGAGACCGTTCCTCTCGCAAAGGCGGTGCGCGGTGTGGCGCAATGCCGTCGTCCGACGTTGTGTGTGAGCGATTCCGGTTTTTGCGCAAACCGGACATTCGGCCGGACCCACAAGTCTGAGAGGCGCCAACAACAGACATCGCTGGCGCAAATTCTAAAATACAAACTTGCGCAGTCGATTGATCAACAGCGCTAAAGCAACTAGATCGCGTGTTGCCATTTTTTCCTGAGTGTTGCCGCGTAGGCACACCGCATGCTGGCCCCATCAGCTACGCTCAATAAGATCGATCCTAGACTCGTCTCTAGCAGCAACGGGGGACCTCATGCTGAAATTCGGAATCGTTGGCATTGCATCGTTGGCTTTGGTGGGAACGGCGGTCGCAGCGGACCTTCCTCGCCCGCAGCCAGTTGTCCAGACTGCGCCAGTTGGTAAGTGGCCCGTCGGCAAAACCCCGGTCGGCAAATACCCGATCGGCAAAGCTCCGGCCCCGGTAGTAACCAAGGGCTAATCTGAAGATTGGAGCGCCTTCGGCTCTTTGAGGCCGAGGGCGTTCGTCTGACAACGCCGCACAAACACGACCTCCGATCGCCTCAGTCTTCAGGGAAGGACATAAATCCTCCCGAGGTCTGCGGTGGGTCAAAGGGAGACCTCGTCGGCCACTCTGCTATCTGTCCGCGATATCCCCTCTAGCGGACATCCGAGCGTTCAGCCCAAATTTCAGCAATGGGCCAACAGGGGAAACAGCGCGGCTTGACCATCCACTGCACAAGCACGTCCTCATGGCGTTCGGCGCGGTCAAGCCTGGAATGCCTCAGCGACAAGATGAGAAAAAGCCGCCGCCGGTTTGGAACGGCGACGACTTCTTTACGCGCTCAGACGGCAGCGACTACCCGCCGCGTCGCATGAAGGAAACGGTTAGCGGGCTGCGACGCCATCAATTGGATGACGCTCCTGTTTGCGCAATTCATCGACTAGACGTTCGAGGTAGGGCGGCAGAGGCGAGGCTTCGCGAGAGCGATGCTACGAACGCCCGTGTGAGTGGACGCAAGATGAGTGCTGGCAGATTCTTGACACCATTGCGGCCGATCGTGCGGGATTGATTGGATGGGCATGATCATGGATGTCGATACGCGAACGACTATCGACCAACCGGACGATCATGGAGACGTTGTTGCGGCCCTGAAGCAGACGATCGAACAATTGCTGGCACGAGTTGTGGAACTCGAGCAGCCTGGCCTTCTCGGGGGCCGGCCCGTAATCCCCCTTGTGACCGCTGAGGCACCCGCCAACGTCGCCTGTTGGCGCGAAGCGGCGTTTGACCGTGACCGCTCGAACTTCGGGTGCTCGGCGTAAAGCAGAAATCTTTTGCTCGACACGAGCCTTACCGCTTCTGACCCGAGCGGACTGTCCTCCCAATACAGGATAAGAGTACGCAATTGGGCCTGTCGCAGTTTGTTCGTGCTGGCGCGCTGGGCTCGCGCGGAGTATTTCTGTATGTAGAATGCGGAACAATCCCATCATTGTGCAAAAATACGGCGGCACCTGTCTTGAAACGCCGGCAAAAATCCGTGCGGTCGCGAGCGGTCTCGCCGACCTGCACAGGCGTGGTTATCGGGTCGTAGCGATCGTTTCAGCGATCGGCAAGACCACCGACGAACTTGTCAAGCTGGCCTATCAAGTAAGCCCGCATCCCAATCGCCGTGAGCTTGATATGTTGCTAACCACCGGTGAGCGCATCAGCATGTCTTTAATGAGCATGGCGCTGTCCGATCTCGGCACACCGGCGATCAGTTTCACCGGAAGTCAAGCCGGAGTGATGACCGACGACTCGCACTCTTCCGCGCGCATTTTAGATGTGCGGCCGGTTCGCGTGCGCGAGGAGCTCGACCGCGGACGCATCGTGGTTTTGGCCGGCTTTCAGGGCGTGAATCCGGCGACTAAAGAAATCACCACGCTGGGCCGAGGCGGCAGCGACACCACTGCGGTCGCCATGGCAGCTGCGCTAAAAGCCGAATGTTGTCAGATCATCAAAGAGGTCGACGGAGTTTGCTCGGCCGATCCGCGCATCGTGGCAAATTCAAAACTCTTGCGTCAGCTGGATTTTGCTTCGCTGTCGGAGATGTGTTTTTGGGGCGCCAAGGTCTTGCATTGTCGCTGCGTGGAGCTGGCACAAAGCCAAAACGTTCCCTTGGTTCTGAAGAAACTGGGTGGCGCCGAACAAACCACGCAAGTGATGAGAGAGGTTATTGGGATGGAGAGCGGAAAGGTTTTGGCCGTCAACTCAATAACTCGCATTGAGCATGTGGAGATCGATTCCGCGGATCTCAATCAGGGCTTCGAGAAATTCGCGCGGCATCTTAAACAAAACGGCTTATCCTGGCCGCAGCTCCTCGCGTCGGCTTGCGCCGGCGGAAAAACCCGCATCATGATGACTTCCGATTCGGAGTCGCTCGACGCGTTGCTGCGCACGCTGGAGAAGAGCAAAGACTTGCGCCAACAGCGTGAGGCCTTGAGTTCGGTGAGCCTCACTTGCTTTGGCGGCGTTTCTTCAGACTTGCCGTTTAAGGCGATTCAGGTTCTGCAACATCACGGGATTGTCGCCGACAAATGCGTTTTGTCGCCGCATTCTGTGAATCTGATCATTCCTGCGGAGAACCGCGAGGCAGCGATCAAGGCTTTGCATTCGCTGATCTAATTGTCTTGCCTAGAATATAGGGGCACTCCGCGCGAGACACCCTGCGTGAGAAACTCGGCGTGAGGTTGTCGCCCGAGCGGTCACATTGGCGCAGAGCGGAGGGCACGCTCGATCTTCGGACAAGTCACATCTTGACCGCGTTCGCGAATAGCGTGTCACCCCACTCGTACAAGGGGCGCATGAAGTCAGATTGAGTGTGGATTGCTCGACCTTTGCGATCCCGCCATTTTCGTCCGTAGGTATCGAACGGAAAGTGTCGCATGTAGTAGTCGCAAGTCTCCTCCCAATGTTCGACCGACAATGACTTGCCATAGTGTTGGCAATACAGACTGGTCGCCACGCGTTCTACACCGACCGGCTCTCGCCCATTCGCGAAGGCGACCCCCGACCGGTTTCGCCACAACATCAGAATATCCCGCTGTTCCGGGCCGAAGAAACGACGAAAGTGCAGTAGTTCGCAATCGGCACGATAGGGCGCGTCATCGCCACGAGTCATATAGGCGTCAAACAGCTGAACCCGCACGCCGTCATAGACGCTGGAATGAGTTCGTTCGACGTGTCCGCGCAGATCTCCGGTAACACGCTCATCCGGATCGAAGCAAAACGTCCAGTCGAACTGCAATTGTTCACGCGCGGTCTGCAGCAAAATTCCGCGATGTCGACGCTCGGCAATCCGGCGCGCCTCGATGTCCGCTTCCCACGACCGATTTGTCACAATTAGAGCGACTTTCGGGTGCCCGCCAAGAATCTCCAGCGTTCGATCCGTACTCGCGTCATCATAGGCGATTATCGCGTCCACGTGCTTCCCGACGTAGTCCAGTGCATCTCGGAGAATAAGTGCTTCATTGCGAACGCGGGTGATTCCGATCAAAAAGTGCCGATGACCGACGAGGCCTCTGTTGCAAACAATGATTTGCTCACCGTCGCGGAGCTGCCAACTGCTCGTGCCCGACATGGTCACCACCTGACGGCGACAAAGAATTGGCACTAATGATGGTGGGCGGGCGCAGTAACCGCAAGAGTCAAAAATTGTAGGGCTGATGCTGCCAGCGGTGCGCCGCCAACGCGACATTGGGGACAGCCACTCCGGTGGCCCGTTTGGGAGGCTCCCGAAATGGAATGTCGCCTCTTGGCCAGTAGCTGAACAGCCGACTGGGCGCTGGCAACGTCGCCTGTCGAGGATCAACCAGACATAAGAAACTTCGCGCCCGACCGCCGCTTTTGACCCGAAGCAGGTATGGCCGGAAATGACGCGCCGCGCGATTGGTAGCCGCTCGCGAAGCGCCCGCATGTTGTTTTCAGCGAAGCTTTACAATAGCCGTTTTTCAGTGAACGCTACTTTTGGTAGTCTTTACCATGTAGGTTTTAGAGCGATTTGGGGGAAGCTGTGAGGGCACCACTGTATCTTGCGTTGCTGCTGTTTAGCTGCTCGGGCCTGCGGGCGGCCAGTGTGGACCCGTCCGTTCTCGACAACGCGGTCTATCGGGTTGGACAAGATGAAGCTCTCATTATGCAAGTTGAGGGCGCTGGAACAGCTCCTTGCAGTCGTAACACTCCGGTTGGGGCAACATGTTACTGCAACAAAGGGGTCAGAAGAGGGCATCCGGTACCTGGCTGGACCGCATCGACAGCTGATTTAACAAATGATGGAGCAGGACACTACATGCGACCAGGCTGGCACGTCTCGGCAACCAAGGGGATGCACGGCGGAATGAAGTTCTGCCACCGCGATCAATGATGCTTCATCGGTGTTGCAGGTTGAGGTGGAGGCAGATCCTTTAAGTTCTGCTTCTGGCCCATCAGCGAAGTGGCGACACCCTCACTGAGGTCAGCTTAGTGGGGCTTAGCGGACGAGATTTGCTCACGCTGAGTTCTTCGCCTTTTGACCCAAAGGCGACGTCATTGCTCCGGTGGGCACTTGCGTTGTGCAAAGACACGGCGGGCGGTGGTTCCCCACCGGTGCACAATTGGTCTGCTCGACTCACCATTGATCGGAGTCAATCTCCTCAGTGTCCTCCCGGTGAAATGATTTCGACTGCAGCATGCGAGTAATAGGACGGCTCCGGCGCAATCCTGCCGAAACTTTCCCGCGAGGGAGGAGGCCTCCATGGCTGACCATTCCACCGTTTCAACTGAATCCAGCCTGGCGTCGCCGGGCCTGTCGACCGCGATCACTCGCCGCTCTCTGCTTGGCGGGACCGGCATTGCGGTTGGCGCCGCCGTGCTTGCGTCTCCGCCGAGCATGCCCGGGTTCGCCCCGGCGCTGGCGCAGCCTGTGAACGCGGACACCCGACCGCTCGACGCGGCGTTCAAGCACCGAGCCTTCGGAGTCCGCGTGGTCTGTGCGAGCAGCAACGAGAAAATTCCCATCGCGCCCCACCCTGCGAATGGCGACGAGGCCCGCTACAGTAACAAGATCGGTTCCGATTCACGGGGCCTGCCGCACGACAAACGCGGCGAAGTGACACCAGAGGCGTGGCAGGCTCTCTATACCGCCTGCCAGTCGGGCGATCCCGCCGATTTCGAGAAGATTCCGCTCGGCGGCACTCGCAAGCTGGTCAATCCCTTGGGCACGCAGGCCGTCAGTCTCAGCGGCATAAACCCTACTCAGATAGGAATACCCCCGGCACCGGCTCTCGCAAGTGCAGAGCGCGCCGGCGAGGCGGTTGAGGTATATTGGCAATCCCTACTTCGTGATGTCCCGCTTACCGAGTTGCGCGACGACACCTCCAATCGGGACGTGCTTGCAGCAACCGAGGAGATCAACAAGCTTGCCGATTTCCGAGGGCCGAAGTCTGGTGGGCGGGTCACGCCCGGTACACTGTTTCGCGCCAATGCGCTGTATTTCGACGCAGGCGACCCGAAGGGCCGTTCCGTGACGCCTCCAGGCGTTTTGGACGGTCCGCTAATCTCGCAGTTCCTGCTCAGGGACGCGCCCTATGCCTCACAGTGGATCAGTGCTCAAATTCGTACCGCGTCGCCCGCCAGCGAATTCTTGACCGACTACGAGGAGTGGCTGGCGATTCAGAATGGCGCCGCACCGAAGCGCCAGCTGCAGTTCGACGCGACACCGCGATACATCACGACGGGAAGAGATCTCGCAGAGTATATCCACACTGGTCCTGCACTTGGGTGGGCGGCAGCGCTGCTCCTTGCAACCCCAGGAGGCGGGCCGGACAAGCGCTACTCCGGGATCTATCCACCGGCAGAGCCCGTGTCCTACCCCTCGAACCCGTATCGGAAATCGAAAACCCAGGGGCCCGGTGGTGGCACCTTCGGGTTGCCCTACGTGCAGGCACTGCTCGCCACGGGGATCAGTAACTCCGTCCGCGCGTCTTATTGGCAAAAGTATTTCGTGCACCGGGCTGTGCGACCGGAAGCCTACGGCGCTCTGGCGCACCATCGCCTCGCCAATGGCGTGAGCGACTACCCACTGCATGATGATTTTCTGAAGTCGGAGGGCGTCGCTCGTAGCAAGGCCAAATACGGCACTTATTTGTTGTCGCAAACCTATCCGGAGGGCGCGCCCTTCCACTCCACCTATCCCGGCGGGGCCACGAGCGTTGGTGCCGTCACGGCTACCATGTTGAAGGCGTTCTTCGATGAGAGCCGCGTCATCGCCAACCCGGTGCAGCCCGATCCGGCTGACCCGACAAGGCTCGTGCCCTATGACGGCTCACCGCTCACGGTCGGCGGAGAGTTGAACAAGCTCGCCGTGAATTTCGGTTTCGGACGGAATTGGGCGGGCATCCACTGGCGTTCCGACGCGTCCGCCTCGATGGCGATCGGCGAGGAAGTGGCTATCTGTATGTTGCGGGACGAGCGCGCTACTCTTCGCGAGCCGTTCGACGGCTTCTCCTTTACACGTTTCGACGGCAGCCGCGTGACGATCTGACAGCAGACGGGCGGCACCCTGCCGTGAGGCGCCGGTGCACATGAGCGGAAGGGTTTATGCTTGACGGCCTGCCGGTGAAGGCCCAGCGCCTCGGCTGCTAAATTGACGTTGGCCCCGAAGGCGGCCTCGTTCTGATCATCTTGCGATGCGCGTTGGATCGACCTGGCCCTTAACCCGTAAGAGCGTTTAAGACCAAATGGGGGTCTCGCTCCACGCGGGACCCGACACTAAGCGCGACATGACTACAAGATGATCGGGTGTGGCGAGCACTTCCGGTTATGGCCATAGCAGACCGATCGTGCCTCTTGGCGCGATGTCGGCTTATGACCCCCAACGGACCTCCCCAGCAAAGGTTCGCGCTGCCGATTTGATCCCAACAAGGCTGCGAGATGTCCGTATCCCCAAGTGCCCTAAGTTGAAATTTGGAGTGCAGTTTGCTGCACCGCAGCGACGATTGATAGCAACCGATCGGGTTCCCAACCGTTAGCAGCCATCACCGGGTGGCCCTTGGCATTTGCCGGTGACCGAGAGACCAATAGCGCTCCCGCTCCACTCTAACAGGGAAGGAGAGCGCCATGAGACGCCGCTCAAAGCCCCACACATTCGCAGAGAGACTAGCCGCCGAGAAAGTGCGCCTTGAGCAAGAGGCGGCGAAGCTGACAGCCGGCCGCGAACTGGAAGGCATTCTCAGCAAAATCCGCCAGATCGACGTAGCGTCCGACATCCATGAATGGCTCGAAGCGTCCGCCTAGCAAAGCAACGGAGGGTGTCATGACCGAGCAGCCCCATATCGATTTGTATTCGCTCCCAGCACGCATCTGTCTTGGCATTGCGATTTTTGGCGGTGCGCTGGCGATGGCAATTATGAGCGTCTATCTCACGCGGTAGGGTCTTCGTCACTCTGCCAAGTCGCCTGTTGGACCGAGCGGGCCTATGCATGTAGAGGAATAACCAAGAAATCGCTTCAATGGTGGATCGGCTTAGGCGTTCGTTAGAGCAGCTCCAGTCACCAGTCTGCCCTGACTGCCAACTCGAGATGAGATGGACACGATCCACGTTGGTGGGCGTAGAGCCAACGGAAATCATCCACGTATTTTCCTGTCCCGCCTGCCAGAGGGTTGATCAGCAAAAGTCGATAGTGAGCCCTCCCGATAGCTCATCGGCCGCTTAGAATAGCGTTGCCTCCTTCAGCTCCAATGTCGCTTCCTGGCCCTTTACGAACCTCTCGCAATGTCCGCTTCTTCGCCGCTGTTGGGGTACAAGCGGACCCAGCGGATTTATGAGCGCACGACCTAGCAGCAATCATCACCACGCTCGCCAATGCGGCTGGATAGGCGAGGGGGGCCAGCAGCCGATCAAGCATTGAGGTCTTCAACATTGTGCCCCTGTGCCTTCGGGCACAGGGACTTGTTTTTTGCGCACGCTGTCTTGCATTGGTGTGGAAGAAGTAACCGGGCGAGCGTGTTCAGAGGAACCTTGCTCATTACCCACAGTTTGCATCTCGACGGTCGGCATAATGCGATTTGAGACCACCTGACGACGCAATGCCCCGAGCTAAAGCGCGCGCCGCCGCAATTATGCGGGAATATCACAGTGCCGAGGCAGAACTGGTCGGCAAGGCTGTCGTGCTTATGGACGGTATAGCGGGGACGGTCGAGGGACTATTTTTGGACGAAGCGCACGGTTTGCGTCTCTCCGTCGCCGGCCATCCTGGGAAGTGGCCCGTCTCAAAAATCAAGTTCGTGCAGAAGTGACGAACACACGCGCCCATCGGATGCCGAATTACGTCCCTGTGCCTTCGATCTGAAAGGATTGCTGTACTGGCCCTCCATCAGATCGCGCAGCAGCGTGTCGCGGTCGGTGCGTTCCTCGTCGGTCTCGGCCCAGGCGCGCCTTGGTGGCGGCCGTAGGTGTCGAGGACGAGGTAGATGTCGTATTCGGTTTCGGGAATAATTGACGGGCCTGACGCATACTCACCTCCACCAAGCGATGATCGAAGCGGTTCGGGGAAGGGAGAGTCAAGGCTGCTTATTCAGGTCGAAATCGGCATGCGCCGCTGCGAGGGCTGGTCACGCCTCCGAACGGATCGCCCTGCGCCAGCGGTTTTCAGTAGAAGCGGCCGCCGGATGACCTCGGCTGCGCTCGGTTCCAATAAGGGTTGACCAAGCACATCGCCGCACGGCCACTCCCACTCGCTCGGCACTGATCCCATGTCGTGTAGGAGCAGTCAAAGTAGTAGCCGCCACCCCACTGCCAAACCTGAAGACAAACTGGAAAACTCGGATCGTACATTTGAGCTTTAGCCGGGGTCATCACCAGGATTGCTGCACTGAGGAATATCCAACGTTGCATCCGCATCGCCACCTCCACTTTGCGCTGTCCTTTGCTGCGCAAGATATCCCTGCGCGGCGGAGAGCGCCTGCTCCTCGGACATGGTGCCATTCACGACTCTGCGACCGGCACTGTCGTCGTAGTACACGCCTTGTGCTAGGGCATCGCCATGACCGCTGACCCAACGCGCGGCGACAACGACCGCCAGGAAACCTGGCACATCTATTTCAGCGATGTCCGCATCGGCACGATTGGCGTGCGCGGCGGCGTGCCGACCACCGCCGACGAGTGGGGGTTGGGACGTCGGCTTCTATCCCGGCATGGAACCGAGGGCACGGCGATCTGGTTCGGCCGCGGAACAGAAGTTTTGTTCAATTCGTTTAGCGTCTAGCGCAAACGCAAAGGACAAAGAATATGTTTGCTAACAGGCTTATGATCTTGGGCGCGGTGCTAGCCTTCAGTGCCAGCGCCGTGTATGCGGCTCCCTGCAATATGGCGAGCCGCGATGCAGGATCTGGGAATGTCCCAGGCTATACCGGACAAACCACTGGTTCCGCAGCAACTGATTCCAGGCATCCGCCGACATCTGTGATGAACAAAGCCTCGGAGAATGTCGCGACATCGTCGCAGGACGCGCAACGCCAGATGCAGAGCGAGCCTACCGCTGCCGAGCAACCGAAGAAGATCGAGCCCGCACCCTCCTCGCAGTCACCGGATCGGACGGCAGGCACGGTCGAGCAGACCCGTCCCGCACCCACTGAACAGTCAAAGAAAATGACAGCCGGTGAGGCCGAGCAAGCACCGTCCCAGCAAAAGGTGGGCCAGGACTGCGATTAAGCGCCGGGACCACGACTCGATCTGCGATTAAGGGACCGAAAGGCCCCTTTGAGAAGCTGATCGCGCTCCCGCGAGACCAAGCGGAGCGAGCATGATCGACCCTGCTCATTTCAATACGTATTCAATCCAAGCACGCGTCTGCCTTGGCGTTGCCGCCTTCGGCGCTGCGCTGCTGTTTGCTGAGGCGGTGGCGAGAATTTATTTCGTGCAGTAAGGCCGCGCGCGGCCTGCTGAGAGCCTCCACTTAAGTTTTGTTCTGGCGGCGTTCCGACTCCGGGTGCATACTGGTAGCATCACCGCACACGGCACCGTTGCTTCGAATCGGTGATCAGAACGCCGGTTGCGCTCCTGCCCAATTCACTTAGGGAAGGGAGAGTACCATGAGACGACGCTCACACTCCCACACATTTGACGACAATCTGAACGCGGAGAGAGCCCGCATTATCGCCGAACTGGAAAACACACAGCCGGGACAGCAACGTGATCTTCTAGAAAGCAAACTGCGCCAGCTCGAAACGGCGTCTTCTATAGACGGGTGGCTGACGTCGTCGGGCCTGCAACCTCCTGAAGAATAAGGCCGCCTCAGTTGGTGGCCTTTCGTTTGTGGCACCAGATGCACGAGTACCGCGCTTATCTCATGGGCCTCGACGGGCATATCGAGCGTCGCATCCAACTGATTTGCGAGGACGAAACCGAAGCCAGGAAGCGCGCCAAGGTCTTGGCTGACGGGTACGACGTGGAGCTATGGCTTCAAGATCGAAAGGTCGCGGAATTTAAGAGTGAGTAAGGCCGCGTCAGTTGGCGGCCTCTGTCGTGCTCGTCATCCTGCTATGTTACCTGTTGGCCCTCACGCGAAGTCCGGCTGGCTCTGAAATCGTCAGCGTATTGGGGTAGACCGGAAGTGACTGGCCGACTTCCAAACCGCCGCTCATGACCCGAAACGGACGTGGACTAGCCGGTCTTTTAGGGGGCGGCCGGGCCGTTCTCTCGAAGAGAGCCTAAGCGAAGAACGGATGGGGAGCGTCTCCCGTACCTTTCGCCTTCATAACGGCGACGCACTCATCGATTTGCTGATCGGACATGTTTAGTCCGAACTCGCCGCGCAAGACGTCCCTGAATTTCCTCTCGGTGGCCAGCCAGCGTTTCTCCGCGCGCCCGTCTGCGTGACGAACGGTGACGCGCGCGTTGTGTAGGCCATGAGGGCGGCCTCGGGTCATCAGCCCATTGTGGGCGACCGCCGCCTTGGCGGCACGAAGCCCCGCACCGGACGTGCTCGAACAACTATGCGGCTTGCTCGATAAGCTCCCCCCCGAGAACCAGTGCATTCAGATGCCGCTCTATCGAATTCTGCTGGCCACGGAATTCGGACGGATCGGGCAGATAGAAAGGGCCCGGAGCTTCGCCGCTTCGGCTGCGACCCTGATGAAGCAAACCGGCGAACGCTGGGCTGCTCCCGAGATCTATCGGATCCACGGCACGCTGCTGTCTCGCGAACCGTTGCGGGACGACCGGGCTGCCATGCGCATGTTCAAACGCTCGCTCGTCCCCGCCAGGCAGCTCGGGGCGGTCGGCTGGGAATTGCGCACGGCGATCAGCATCGCGCGCCTGGTCAGCGCAGGCGGGAGCGCATCCGGACGCACTGAGGCACAAGACCTGCTAATATCGACCCGGGCGAAATTCGCATCCGCGGAAACCTCCCGCGATCTGCACGAGGCTGATGATCTGGTGAGAGTGTTGAACTAGCATTGGCCTGAGATCGGACCGTTGGAGCCGGTGATGCGCAGAGCCTGGAGGCCAAGATTCAGCCCAATCGCGCCGCGTCGTGCTGATGCGGAGCGCGATAAAAGAGCCTGTGTCAATCGGTCAGGTTGAGCGTCTTATCGGCGCAGACGTTGATGCCGGAGGCATCCGTCGACTGGCCGTCGTCGAAGGTCCCGCGCAGATCGAAGCGGCAATCGCTGGCCTGTGGCAGTTTAGCCGACGCTTGCTTGCCGGATTTCAGCGGGCCCAGTACTTCCTTCCAGTCTGGCGACCCTGACTTGGCCGCCTCGAGCTGGACTAGATCCGCTTTGCGCGAGTTCGTCACGGTGACGGTGACCGCGCCCGCCTGTTTCGCCTTGGGCTTGGGCGCGGCCTGCGCGGCGGTAAGGCCGAACAGAGTTGCTCCCACGAGCGCTGCAGCAAGTGTCCGAGTGTTCATCGGATTGTCTCCGTTTGGCCCCCAGCAGCGACGGTCTCATTCTTCAACGCGAAGCGGTCTCGGTTATGGCCAGTTCGCGTGTTCCATAGATCAAGGTGAAGGAACTCTTTCAGCCCTGTAGCCCCGGTGCGCGCTGCCTGCCGTCCTGCGAGGTCGAACTGTCCGCGTTCTCAACGGCCGTCGCCCCCGCATTGTAAGGGGGCGCAGGATGACTTCTGCCGCACCATCGATGCGGCGCGCACGCCTGATGGCGTCTCGCCGAAGTGTCGGCGGAACGAGCGATTGAAATGAGAAACATCGCCAAAGCCGACTGCAAACGCGATATCGATGATGGCCAAATGCAGATGGTGCGGGTCAGTCAACATCGCGAAGGCACGCTCAAGCCGACACGCTGCAAGGTGCTCGGTGAACGACTTTCCGGTCTCTTCGAGCAACTTTTGCACGTATCGCCGCGACATACCGAGCGCTCCAGCAGCATTGTTCAGATCGAAATTGGGATCGCAGAAGCGTCGCGCGACCTCCGTCAGGATCGCCTGCAGCTTGGCTGCCTTCACACCACGCTCCGTAACGAGGTTTGCAGCTTCGACGGTCGGCCCGAGCGTCGCGGCCACAAGATCGAGGAGATGTGTGCCTACGGTGGAGGCGAGTTTTGATGACGGAGGTTCTTTGAAGGATGCGAGCGATTGCAGGTAGAGGTGGAGCAGGCGAAGCGCCGGTCCAGGACGCACCGGCCGACCTGATAGATCTTCCGGCTGTGCAACCAGCGACCTAAGGGCGGCAGCCGGCACGGTCACGAATTTGACGCTGGCGCCACGCGACCCAAATACTCGCAGCAGCCTTCCCCGGTCAACCAGACAAGCGGCGCCGGCATCATAGACATGTTCCTGGCCAGCATTTGCAAATTGGACCGGGCCAGCTTCGACGATGTTCAGTCCGAATTGGTCACGGCTATCCTTGAGGTGGCGTTTGTGACGGATAAACTCCACCGGCGTGGTGACAATGCTACAAACGCCAACCGGGCCGAGCGGCAAGTAGGTGACATTGATACGCGGGCGGCCGCCGCTGTGATCTATCACGTCCAAGGCGAGGTTCAGCCGCGCAAACTCTTCACGGAACGTGGAGAACCGTGTGCGCTCCGGCAGCATCTCAGTCGACCATCGCACAAGGGGAGATGACGTTGGCATGCCGGCCTCCCGTTTCGGTGCCCAACCAGGCAAGAACGACTGAGCGCCCGAACGAAATCTGCAAATTCCTCGAATGACGCCAAGACTGAGACAATATCGGACCGCAGCTTCGCTGCAGGTGTGAGGTGGATTACAAATGGAGGTAGGGACCTCAAGAAAATGATGAGGAATTTCCCGTCAGGCTTTCGATGCTGACACGGTTCGCATCGAGGTTGCTATGATGCGCGAAATGCCGCAAGGGCACGAAGAATTTGCGTGTGCAACTTTCAGGATGCGCATGTGTAATCCACAGCCGATACGACTGGCGTCACTCCTCAAAGGTGAAGAAAACGCCGTGCCTAAAGGCCGCCAACCGAGACGGCTTGCTTCTTTAGCAAGCCCACATCATCCGCGAGCTGCGGGCGGCCGGAAAATCCTGTCTACGTTCCATTGCAGAGGAGCGGAACGAAGCCGGCAAGTCGGTTGCGCGCGCGGAAGGCTCGGTTTGCTCGGTTCAGCGGTTGCGAGTGTCTTGACCATCGCAAGATCGAATGGGGTTGGGATAGAAGCAGCGATGCGGGCCCGAATGGGATCGCCCAAAAATGTCACTGCAATCGTGATCATAACTACAGATACTAGGACTACGAGCACATCAGTCATGATTCGCCTCGAAAAGTGCTTCGTCATGATTTGAACCCTCACAACCAATGACGCGCGCGTGCGCAGTTAAAATCAATTTCGCATGCAAATGGGTATGTGAATGGGAGTTCGCCGCACGTAGCGGATCGTCACCAACTATGTAGCAGCGATGCAGACCCAATTTAGCGGATGCGTCAAAACTGATGTCCTCGCAGGACGCTATAGCTTCCACGTCGTGCATCGCACGGACACGACAGGATGGTCGAGGGTTCTATGGAGGGCGACGAAAAGCGAGGGGACCGTGCGACCGAACCTATCGAGAATATCTGGCGCAAGAAAATTTGTGGTTGCAGTTGCAGAGGACATGCATCTGTTTCGGACGCGCGCTCATATCATCGCGCTAGGCGGTATACCTTGAACTGAGACATTGTGCCGCAACCGATTTGTAGACTGTGGTTGAGGTTCGTCTTGCGTGCCAATGTTCTCATCACGCCGGGCTCAAGCGACTGAGCTGATTATTCCATCGAGATCGAGGAGTAAATTTCATGGCGCAAATTCTTGCTCATAACCTTAAACCCGCCGCGACTTGGGGTTCCGGCGGCGCGTCCTACGATACCGTGAGCCAAAGTATAGCGGACGCCATTGATCACGTCGTGAATCGAATCTGGCCGCAACCGGGAGAGCGTATCCTTGACGTTGCGACAGGCACGGGCTGGACTGCGCGGCGGTTATCTAATCGAGGCGCAAAGGTGACTGGTATCGATATTGGTGAAGGCGTTATCGAGGCGGCGAAACTGATTGCACCGGAGATCGACTTCAAGGTCGGCGATGCCGAAGCGCTGGAATTTCCGGATCAAAGTTTTGACTGTGTGACTTCGACGTTCGGTGTCATGTTTGTCTCGCGCCCCGAGGCTGCAGCTGCCGAGTTGGCACGTGTCACGCGCAAGGGCGGGCGACTGGGGTTGGTCACTTGGCTGCCTGGCAGTGCGGTTGAAGAAATATTCCAGACAATGCGGCCATACATGCCGCCACCGCCTGACAATCCTCCTCCTTCGCCATTTGCGTGGGGCCGGGAAGGCCGCGTTCTGGAATTGCTTGGCGATACATTCGATCTGGCCTTTGAACCTGGCACCACGGTACTCCGCATGCCGAGTGGCCAAACGGTATGGGACATATTTGTGACTGGCTATGGCCCGACAAAAACGCTCGCCGCATCGCTCGACCCTGAAAGGCGCACGGCACTTCAACGAGACTTCATCGCGATGCATGAGAAGCACCGCTCGCCGGTCGGGCTAGCCATGCCGCGCGACTATCTCTGTACGATTGGAACTCGAAAATAACGCACCCGGCACTGCGTGCCCATCAGCCATCCTGCGCAACGCATACGCAGTCGACCAAGCGTCCCATCATCGACCTCGACGCGAGCGCGTCAACGCGGGGGCCTCTGTTGTGTCCGGCACGTTGTCCACCGCAATCGGTAGCGGCTTGCCTCTCCCGCTCGGGGCGGCGCATCGCCGCGCAGCCGGAGCTATCACCGAGGAGTAACACCAAACTTGAGGGGCACAACGGGTGGGGTTAGGCTTCCGGCGAAGTGAAGAAGCAATGGCCTGATAACCCGGCGGTGGTCTACATGCGCCATACGATTAAGACCGCTCCAAACGTCGTCATCCTCAAGGCGTCACACGCGCGGCGGGGATTTGCAATTTCCTGGATCGCCCGAACCCTCGTCGCGGCGGCACTCATCGGGTTCTGTCTCAACGCCGATGTCGTCGCGTATGTGGCGCGATACGCCACTCAGCAGGAGTTATCTAAGCTCATCACGATCGTCCCGCCGGTCATGGCGCAACAGACGCCATTGTCGAAGGACGGCGAGGCGGCGCAGCTCAAGCAGGCGGTCGACAGCGCGACAGCGGAACTGCGGCAGTCTCTGCAGCAAGAGCACGCCAGGGCTGAGGCGCTCGAAAAAGAACTTGTGAAGGCATGGCGGTACGTCGGGAAACTGCTGTCGATGCCCAACGGCGAGGCGCACCAATTCAGCCAGGCGGTCGACAGCGCGACGGCGGTACTGTGGCAGTCTCTGCAGCAGGAGCACGACAGGGCCGAAGCGCTTGCAACCGAACTGGCGGACGCGCGGCGCTCCATGGAACAGAGACCTGCCGTTATGGAAGAGAGGCCTGGTGTCTCCTTGCCTGCCTGGGCAAACAGCTACGCCGCCTTCGTGAACCCCGCCCAGACCGCACGTCAACCGGACGTGGCCACGGAGAACAGCAAATCGGCAATTAAACCAGGCGAACCAGCTCGCGTTGAACACAAGCCGCGCGGGGGCTACGGCTGCCAACACTTTCAGACCTACGATCCGGCGTCCGGAACTTACATCGGCTATGACGGACGGCGGCGTTCCTGCCCATAAGTGCGGGGCGGTGTTTCGGCAACAAGTCTAGCTGACCTGCCGCTATGGCAGCGAGATGCAGCCGCCCTCACTCGGCTGCTGCGGCTTTCGGAAGCAAAGCGGTAGTCTCCATGCGTAGTCGTCAACGACGGCTCGTGACCCATCGCGGACTTACCGGTCCGGTCGCAACCGCCCGCTTTCGTAGAGCGGACTCGGCCAACCTGTCGAGGGGCCGGCATGAGCAGGGAGTTACCGCGCGTCCGCCGTGAACGTCACGAAAGTCGCTTATGCGTCAATTTATGCTGCTATGCTGCGATGCCCATGACAGGAGAAGCCGCTGATGATGAACCGCAAGCTCGTCGCCGCGCTGGTTGCGTTTGGCCTGGCCTTGCCCGCCGTCACCCGCGCGCAGGACGCGCCGGTCGAGGAGCAGATCGTCAACCAGATGAACAAGGTGTTCGGTGTCCACGCCGAGAGCACTAGCGACAGCGTACTCATCATCGATCGGGACTGGCGCGTCAGCTATCTCAACGGACCGGCCTGGGCACAGGTCGCCGAGGGACGCGATAGTGGGGCGAGAAGCATTGATCCGGCATATCGCCGACTTCCATAAACGTTTGCCGGGCACGACGATCGTCTTCGCCAGTGGTATCGATCATCACCACGGCAAATTTCACTTCTTATGGAAGATGATCGGGCCCGATCGACGGGTTACCGTCTAAGGTCGTGATTTCGGCGAATTCGATGTCGATGGTCGCATATGCCGCATTGGGGGCTTCTTTGGTCAACCCCCACCACTTCCGGTCGCTGACTAGTTAGTGAGGCTAACAATCGTCCGAGACGGACTTCGGCTCATGGCCCATCGCTTCCGTTGACGCGGCACAGCTACATGTCGGTTCATAGGCGCAGACTGGAAGTTTGCAGCCGAGCGCCAAACCGACGCTTTTTGACCCAGCTCGGAGCTCCTAGATTGACGGACGCTCCGCCGTGCCGCGGGCCCAGCAAATCACACTTGTGGCAATTTGGGCTCCCCTGCAATTACTGCTCACAGTTCTCTGTCAAAGTGCTAGGCTCCCCCTAGTCCCAGCGGCGTGGTCAGTCTGGCCGTTCGGAGGGCGCTGTGACCGAGCAGCGGGTTCAGAGACGATTAGCGGCGATCTTGGCTGCCGACGTGGTCGGTTACTCTGCGTTGATGCAGCGTGCTGAGGAAGCCACCTACGCCGAATTCGATCGGCTCCAGCGAGAATTGGTTCAGCCCAGCCTCTCCCGCCACGACGGGCGATTGATCAAGACTACAGGTGACGGCGCGTTGGCCGAGTTCGCAAGTCCGTCGGCGGCGGTGCGATCCGCGGTGGAGATACAGGAAGGCATCGCGTCAGGTCGAAGCTTCCTTCAGCTACGCATCGGGGTCAATCTCGGAGAGGTCATCGTCGCGGCCGACGGCGATCTTTTTGGCGACGGGATCAACATAGCTGTGCGGTTGGAGGGGGTCGCCGATCCAGGTGGCATCCTGATTTCCGAAAAGGTATATAGCGAAATCGAAGGCAAGTTGGACGTTGGCTTCGAGGATCGCGGTGAGCAGCAGCTCAAGAACATCGCCAAGCCGATCCGTGCTTACGCCGTATGCGCGGGCGCGCGCAGCGCACCGACCGAGGGGCTCAGTGCGGTTCCTCCGATTCCCGACAAGCCTTCCATCGCCGTGCTGCCGTTTGAGAACATGAGCGGCGATCCCGAGCAGGAATACTTTGCGGACGGAATGGTTGAGGAGATGATCACCGCGCTTTCGCGGTTCAAATGGTTGTTCGTCATCGCTCGCAATTCGAGCTTTACATTCAAAGGCAAAGCCGTCGATATCAAGGAGGTCGGACGCAGGCTTGGCGTCCGTTATGTTCTAGAGGGGTCCGTGCGCAAGGCGGCGGGGACAATTCGTATCACAGGGCAATTGATTGATGCGTTGAAGGGCACGCATATTTGGGCGGATAGGTTCGAGCGTGATTTGTCGGACATCTTCGCGCTCCAGGACGAAGTGACGGTCGCCGTTGTTTCAGCCATTGAACCAAAGTTGCTTCAAACAGAAATCGCAATGGCTGCGCGGCGGCGACCGGAGAACCTCACTGCCTATGATTGTTTTCTCCGCGCCTTACCGCACTTTTACCTGGCGACCCGCGAAGGGAATACCGAGGCGATAAGGCTGGCCCGTCGCGCCTTGGAGCTGGATCCTCGGTTCGGCCCGGTCGCGGCTCTGGCAGCTAACTGTCATATGCAAAACGTCCTTCAGGACTATGCTGTCGATCCTCAATTCGAGCGCAAGGAAGCAGTTCGGCTTTCGCGCTTGGCATTGAGCGTCGACGATAGTGATCCGGACACGTTGGCAAGAGCTGCCGCAATCTTGGCGTTCATGGAAGGCGATTGTGAAAGTGAGAGCGAGATGGCAGACCGGGCGGTCGCCCTCAATCCGAATTCATTCTGGGCATGGCACTGCAGAGGCTGGGTCTATAAAGTTGCGGGGCTGCCGGAGGAGGCGGTCCGGAGCTTCGAACGCGCCATTCGCATGAGCCCGGTAGACCCGCTGCTGCATCGATCGTTTACTGGGATGGGGTATGCCTTCATCGAGCTTGGTCGGTTTGACGAGGCCATCGCTGCAGGGAAGAAAGCTCGACGTCAGAACCCTTCCTTTCCGACAGCTTACCGCTGTCTGGCGTCTGCCTTCGCGCATCTCGGACGCGACGAGGAGACGCGTGAGGCGGCGGCGCACCTGCTTGAGGTCGATCCCGCCTTTACAATATCTGGGTACATTGCTCGGGGTGGGCAATCGAACTCGAAGCTGCTCATTGAGGGTCTTCGGAAAGCGGGGTTGCCCGAGTAGCTCTCCAATGTCCACGAGATGATCGTATCTTCTGCGGCGCATGAGTCTGGAGTTGGCCCAAGGCGAAGAGAGGCAATATCTGCGGCACGTCAGCAGTCGAGGCAAGACCGGACTCGGCGGAGGTACGGCTGAATCGGCGCGAATGACCGAAGGCGACATTTCGGTCTCTTTCCTAACGGTGCATCGGCCTGCTACAATGATGATGGGAGGACTTCTAAAGTGACATGAAGCGGCGCAAGTTCATCACGCTTGTTGGTGCAGCGTCTACGTTCCCTTGGTTCTCAGCGGCGCGGTCACAAGTGTCGAGGAGAAGCTATCGCATTGCGGTTTTGGCTGATGACCGGGTTTTAAGTGACCCCGACGGTAAGCCTGTCTGGCGAGCTTTTTCTGAAGAACTCGCTGCCGGTGGCTTTGTTGAAGGCAGCAATCTTCGGGTCGATCGGCGCGGATTCGGCCAAGCGGACCAACTGGATACCATGGCTATTGAGTTGGTACGCACACGTCCCGATGTGGTTTTCGCGCTTGCGCCTGCAGCCGGCCACGCCGCACAGCGGGCAACCCGCAACATACCGATTGTGGTGCTCGCCGACGACTTGGTAACAAGCGGGCTCGTCGGCTCCATGCCCCGTCCCGATGGAAACCTGACGGGTGTGTCGATCTTCGCGTTCCACCTCGACGTCAAACGGCTGGAGTTGCTGCATGAGGCGCTGCCCAGCGCCCGGCGCATTGGTATCCTCGCCGAATCTGACCGAAGTTTTGACGCACTGGAGCGCGCTGCGCGCCTTCTTGGTGTTGAGATTATGCTGTTTAAGGCTGGGGCCAACAAGGAAGTCACTGATGCAATCGACGCCATGAAGGCAAAATCGATTGATGCCGTCAATGTGCTTGCATCGGCGAAGTTATGGAGCATTCATTCGCTAATCATTGAACAACTAGCTTTGCATAGGATGCCTTCAATTTGGCAATGGCCGCAGGGGGCGGAGGACGGCGGTCTGATTGCGTATGGCCCTCGTCTGGATGGTGTGCTTCGGCTCTGTGGTCGGCAAATTGTGAGGCTGTTGCGAGGTACAAAAGTGGCAGACGTTCCTGTGGAACAGCCCACCGAACTCATTCTCGGTATAAACATTAGGGCAGCCAAGGCACTCGGTGTTGGAATTCCGCCCACGTTGTTGAGCCGCGCTGACCAAGTACTCGACTGATCGTTCGGTGTTGGCTGACCTGCCGACTACCTCCGAGGATGCCTGCTATCAGGGATGAGCGGTAGAACTGTTGATGTATCTGACTGAACACTGGGCGCAGCTTACTCTGCGAAACATAAGTGTTTGCGAAGTGATCAAACACATAGCCACAAGCATGCTTCATCCGCACGACGCCGGTCAGGGATCGGGGCAGACCCCAAGGGGGATCTCCTCGGAAGGCATGCTTGTGTTTGCCAGTCCCCTGACGAAGTCGCCCGACGCCCGCTATTGCCGAATGAACGCGGTGGCAAGCGGTGCTCGCGGTGCGACGTAGAAACGCGCTTTGCACGCAACGCAAGTCAAGTGCTCCGCGATATCAACCCGCAGCCCGGATCGCAATTTATTCGATCCGCAATCTGGACACTTTCCGACGTTTAGTGCTTCAAGAATATCCGTCTCGCTCATGACGCCACGAACATCAGACGCCGAACGAACGCGTGATGTGCTTCGCCATGACGATAACTGCGTCGGTATACTTGCCATTTGATACTTGCTGATCGCACAGCATCAGGAAGAGCAGGGCGAGAGCAGCAATCATGCAACCCTTGAGCATTACGGTCTCTCCATGAAGAGACTGCCAACCGAGCAGGTCCAGATGATAGTTAGCGAAACGGGTGTCGCCGCCGCGACGATTGCAACGGTCCCAACGTTGGCAATGATGCATTAACTTTCCGTAAAGCAGAACTAGAGAGGCAAGCGCCCCTGATCTTCGGACCAATCAATAATCTCGAAGAACATGCCCCGACGAAGCATCTCGGCCTCTAGATTGGCGGCATGCTCCCGCCAGTCAGGCGTTTCACGAACTTGGAAGCGAGGTTTCTCTCCGGCAGCCTTCTGGGCCTCGTCAGACGCGAGAGCGCCGCGAACACTCTCATACATCATGGTGATGCTATCGTTCGTGAAAGCTCGATAGTCCATCGGTCCAACAAAAATTCCGTCGCGGGGTTGAGTTCAGCGACGGCTCAGGTGTGAGTTCGTAGATATCGACTATGCGCTAGCCGGGATAATGATGGACGTTGGGGGTTAACGGGCCGTTGCTGCAAAACTAGTGGCAGGCGCAATATCGGAGAGCGGGCCCCGGCGTACACTCGCTGCCTCGCCATGTGCTAAGCCTAAGCTCCGTGCCAGACGTTCAACGCGCCTTCGCGAAAGCCTTCAACGAACTGATCAGATACGTCTGGTGGCATAATTTGGGCTAAGATCATCGCGCTGTCGGAAAGCCTCGTCGGCAATGTTCGGCGATCTACCATCCGTCGATGCCGCCGGGCAGCCTGTCGTCGGTGATAATGCCTCTGCGCCATTCGTTGCGTGGACGGCGTTGTATTCTTCCTCTCGCAAGGCCTCCACGACGAACTCGCATATGAGAGCGTCGTCCTCGACGAGAGGTATTCGCACTAGCGGCTCCTTCAACCAAAGGTGGAGCGCTTCTGCCAGCAGGCGCGTTGACCGCCGCGGCAGGCCCGCTCTCGCGGGCTTGCCGGTAACCGTCAGAACCCGGAATAGTAGTCGTTCACGGCTCTCGCGCGTCCCGGGTCGTTCCAGTCCCAGGCATTGTCGTTGCCGTACTTCGGCGCACCCTGAAGCCTGTCCGCCGTGAGATTGGTTCGGTAGCCGCCGAGACCCGTGTCATACTTCAGCGATTGCCAGGGCAGCGGGTAGTGATCGTCCCCGATGCCGAGGAAGCCGCCGAAGCCGAGAACCGCGTACGACACTTGGCCGCTGACCTTGTCGATCATGACGCGCTCGATCGAACCGATCTTCTGGGCGTCTGACCCATAGACCGCCGTGCCTTCGACCTTGTCGCTACCGATCAGCGTACCGGTTTCACGCCTGTCCGTTTCCATTGTCGTCTCCTCCTAAAAAACATGACGCACGACAACTGTGATCGAGAGGCGATCGTTCCTACGTTTTAAAGGTTTCGGCGGGAGGCTATGGAAAGCGAGCGACGCGACAAAACTGATCTCGTACTTCGCGCGTCGCGATGAATTCACCACCCCGACAACCGGTGCAGCGGAAGGTCACAGGATTTCCAGCCCGTGACCCTGAGCAGCAAAATGAGGTTAAGGTAGTGACCGGGGATCCGCGACGCGGCCTTTGTGCCATCGATTGGAATGAGTCATCCACTCGGAAATCGGCTCGCCATCGCGATGCCGGCCTCCAGCTTCTGCGCCAGCCCAAGCCGCCGCGGCCCCGAACAGCAACGCTGCAGCCGCTGAGAAAGCGATGATGATGCTCGCCGCGCGAGCCCTCGAGATCGCGCTCTTTGCATTTGCCAACGTCGTGTCCACCCGCCTTTCAGCGTCCGATGCCGCAAGACCGGTCAGTGCCGTGACCTGCTGAACTAGTACCCGGAATCAGAGCTGAGTGATACGGCGGCCTTTGAAACGGCGTTGACGGACCTTTTTCTTGGTCCAGACGAAGGGCTCGGCTCTGTCGTTGTATGCGTTGACGTAGGCATCGATGTGTTCCTGAAGCTGCTTGAGGCTCGTGAAGGAGGTGCCGCTGAGCGACTGCCCCTGCAAGATGGAAAACCATACTTCGACCTGATTGAGCCATGACGCACTTGTCGGCGTGAAATGAAATTGCACGTTGGGGTGGGCCTTGAGCCAGTCCTCGTTCTTTTTATGGGTGTTGAGGTTGTCGAGGATGACGTGAAGCTTGCGGTTCGGAAAAGTCGCGGTGACGCTGTTCATGAAATCGAGAAACTCGACGCGGCGCCGGCGTTTTGAATGGGTCGCGATGATCTTTCCGGTGGCGACTTCGAGCGCCGCAAACAATGTTGTGGTGCCATGCCGCTTGTAATCGTGGCTTTGGCCGGTTAAGGCGCGGCCATTGGGCAACTTCAGATAACCCTGCGCTCGCTCCAAAGCCTGGATCGAGGGCTTCTCGTCCACGCACAGCACAATGGCCTTCGCCGGCGGCGCGACATAGAGGCCGACAACATCGGCGGCTTTGGCCGTAAAGTTCGGGTCGTTGCTCTCGCACCAGGACTTGCGAGCCACCAGGTCAATCTTGTGGCTGCGCAGGAACCGCCAGACATATTGGACATCGACATCGCCCAGCGCCTCGGCCAGCAGGGGGCCGGTCCAGCGCGCAAACCCTTGCGGTGGCGGCTTATCCAGCAGCTTCAGAATCCGCTTGTCGGTCGTCTTCGTATAGATCGGCTGCTTGCCAGGCCGCGGCTTGTCTTGCAGCCCTTCAAGGCCATGGTCGGCATAGCGATGCCGCCAAAGGCTGACAATCCGCGGCTGGACCCCAACTTCCTTGGCGATCGACCGGGTGCTGCGCCCATCCGCCGCCAACAGAACTATCCGCGCCCGCTTCAAATCGCGCTGCAACGTCACCGGTGAGCGACAGCACGCCTCAAGCACCTTGCGATCTTTCCTCGAAAGGTGGACTTCTCTTGCTTCGGGTATCATCCCGACCTTGAATCACGACTCACGTTCCAAGAAAAGTGGGTACTAGATAAGTGCGATCTTCGGGAAGGACGCCGCCGTGGCTCGAGGCAGTTGCCAGAATGCGGGCGGCTTCAGCACGCTCACCTGTCAGGTCAACGTTCGGCGGCCTCCGGGGCGCACGGAAGAGATGATCAAGCTCGTAACTGAGGACCGACGGTTCGGTAGCGGACGGCGGCTGCGTCGTCGCGGACGGACGGTTTGCGGCGCCTGCTATCAACGCAGTTAGAACCGCTCCCATCAAGACCGCGAGCGCCCAGGCAGCAACGCCATGCAGTCCGTCGCGCGTCTCGATGTCATCGGTCGCGGAAGCGTAAGGCGGCCGCACGCGCCCGGCAAAATAGCCGCCGCAGCCAAAACTGATAAGGGACTGAAAGATCAGGTAGACGCCCGACAACAGCCATAGCGCAACGGAAGCATCTCTCCAGGTCGGCGCAGCGGAGGCCATGCCCAGTCCAAGCGCTGTTCCAAAGGAGATCAGTATCAGGGACAAACTCGTAGCGACGAAGGCTCCAACAACGATGGGTGTCCACTGCAAACCCCAGGGCCTGGTTAAGTTGGACGCGGTGGCTGTTTCGGATGCGATCCCGGAGATTGGTTCAATGGCCATGGCGTCTACCGGAGACCGAGTAGAGACAAAATGAACATGACGATTACGATCAGGCCAACGAGATAGATGATTCCATTCATGCGAAGTCCTCCTCTTCGCCATTTCAATGCCAGGCGTGCGTAAGGGTTCCTCGATCCAGACCCGCCAGGTGGCGCATCCGCGCGACTCCGGTCATAAAAAAACAGCCGCGTTGCCGGGGCAAGACAACGCGGCTGGGAAGCAAATCCCCGGAGGAGCCAAGCTTACTTCCTGTTGCTTTTGGGGCCGGCCTGATCGCTGTCGGGAACCAGAGCCACCCTGGCCGGACGCGTCAGGCTTCATCATTCCGCCCTTGGTCATGCCGTAATTGTAAAATCCTCACATGCCGTTTCTCAAGGTCGGGGAGACGGCCCGGTTGGGGGGCTTGGGGGCAAGTAGACCGGGGCCGCTCCGCCAGCATTGGCGGCGATGCTTGGCAGGTTCTCAATTGGCCTTCGGCGCTAGTTGTTCCGCGCCGCCCGATGCAGACGCAGATTCGGCGTCGGTCGCCGGTAGGAATGCGAAGCTGGCAGTATATTTTCGCGTCTGGGATGCGCCGCGCATTGTCGTATCTCGGAATTGGTCTATGCGCGTCGCTGACTGCTTGGATGTCGATGATGCTGTTCTATTGAAGTGGTTCTGCCGCAAATTTATCGATGCAGGCAACCCTTACTAGCCAGGAGGGTCGTTTCCTTTCGGCTCTTGTAAGAGTTTCAGCATGTGTCCCCGCGGTTCGCGATCACGTGGGGCAGGGCGCTCGGATGGGACGCGGCCAAGCTTCGGCTGCAGCTCGACGAGATCGGTAAAGACGTCGGCCTGGCGGCGCAGCTCGTCGGCGATCATCGGCGGCTGGGTGGCGATAGTGGAAATCACCGTGACTCGCACGCCGCGGCGCTGCACGGCTTCGACCAGTAAGCGGAAGTCGCCATCGCCCGAGAACAGGACCATCTGGTCGATGTGTTCGGCGAGCTCCATGGCGTCCACCGCGAGCTCGATATCCATGTTGCCCTTGATCTTGCGGCGGCCGGATGCATCGACAAACTCTTTAGTCGCCTTGGTGACGACCGTGAACCCGTTGTAGTCCAACCAATCAAGCAGGGGACGAATCGAGGAAAACTCCTGATCCTCGATGACTGCGGTGTAGTAGAAAGCTCGAAACAGTTCCCCGCGGCTCTGAAATTCCTCCAGCAGACGTTTGTAATCAATGTCGAAGCCCAGTGCTTTCGCCGTCGCGTAAAGATTGGCGCCATCGATGAAAAGCGCAATCTTGTTAATCGAAGCGGATGACATGACTTGCGGGCTTTCCAGAGCGCCGATTTAGGTCTTGGTCGAAGACCAGCAATTGAATCCTTGGCTCAATCTCGAAGGACTACGAAACGCGCGAAAAATACTTTAAGCTTCAAGCAATCGCATGGCGAGGAGGAACTCCGCCGCCACCAAAGAAGTTAGCCGATTTAAAATCGTTGAGTAATGTGGCTATTTTAGGTGGTCGTTTTGGAGTATGCGTCCCATGAGCGAGATGGATTTTCCTGTCTTTGATAGTTCGATCACACGGCGCGGTCGCGGCTGGCGTTGGTGTGTTTCTGGCGAAGCCGGTAAAATCTTCCTGCAGGGTACTGAGCGCAGCCGACCTGCGGCACAGTATATGGCTGCGCGAGCGACTTTTTTGCTGCTCCTCACCGCGCCCTACTGGAGCCCCAGCAATGAGCTGCTTCCGGTTAACGGATATCCAGTTAAGCCAATTCCCACCGTGCGCCCGAACTCAACTGGCCTGAGATAGCCAAAGGCCGTGTGCGCTTGGATGCTCTCGGACTCTCGGAAAAGGCTCTCCATCGCGGCGTTCATGAGAGGGCTCGCAGTGTGGCGTGGCGCGTACGGATCTTCAAGAACCAATTCGTTGATTGGAAAAACGCTTCCTGTGAGTAAGCGCTGGGAGTTCTTGCGTCTGCGAGAACGAACTACGCCGGCAACCCTATCACGTCGTACTCAAATGCCCCCCCTTGGGGGCATTCTCCTCGAACCGTTTCTGCGGCATCGACACTCGCGAATACCTTGATTTGGTCGACGTCGCCGACATGTTTGGCGGTGTTCACGTAGACGAAGACGGTCATTGATCCCTCTTCAGCTTGCGCCGGCTTGGGTCTTTGGAACGGATCGGACTTCCTGCGGGTTAAGCGCGACAACTCTGGGAGTTTGCCGTGAAACTAATCCTACTATTAGCAACCGGTTTGGTTGTCTCTATTGCTGCCGTGTCGGCGCAGCCTTCCGGCTCACCAAGCGGACGTGGGGCGGTCAATGGTGATCCCGCAGCCAGCTCGACGGCGCCGAGCAGAGACCCGCGTGGCACCACTGGCATGTCGCCTGGTTCGAGTAGCGGAAGTGGTACGTCCACTTCTGGTGGCAAAGACGACAATGGTGATCAGGGTCGAGACAAAATGCCGGACAGCAACAGGACTGTCCGGCCCGAGAACCAGCAGCCGGAAAAGCCGCACTAGCGCTTAAAATCCCGTGTGGATCGACTCTCGTCGAAGTTCTGGCGTCGCAATTCGGACGGAGCAAGATGAGCTGAGGCCGCTTGAGCCTCGGAACGGAGGCGAATCCAACCGACGCTCAGCGAGGGTAGGCGGCATCCACTCCCACGCATGGTCCACTTGTGAACAACGCCGCCGCGATGTTAGCGCGCGTGCTTTACGTCTCGTGAATGTCCTCCGTCTTGCGCGAAGGGCCTCGCGTTGAAGCTGGCGAATTTCGATAGGCTTCGGTATTTCACGGGGGTGTGCTTGGCGTCACCCAAAACTATGTTGCCGCGCTCTGAGCGAGTCTGGAAATGACTGGCCGCCGCAACAAATACAATCCGCCTATCCTCATGTGCCAAGAATGTAGGCGACGGATGGCGTATCTCGCTCCACTTCCAAAGATTGCTAGCCTGCCCGCAGCACACGCTTACTTGTGTCGACCATGTCAGCGGGTCGATAGCATTACGTTGAAGTAGGGCCGACGCAGGCATCTTTTAAGCTAGCCGTCCTGGCACCGAATGCCGAAATTGTCGCAGGTCAGCGCAAAGGCTTCCTTCGCCTTTGCATCCTCAAAGCAGAAGCGAGTGCCGATGTCTGCGCGATCGGCCCACCACCCCAATTTGCTGCCCTTCGCAATGCGAGCAGCCTCTCCGCGCAGCAAATCCAACTGTTTTCCAGCCGCGTGAACGACTAAGCAATTTTCCTTTGTCATGAATGCGGTCCTCAAAAATGAAGCAACGACACCATTTTGATTCCGACAAAAAATGAAAATAGTGTGGCGGCTCGGGTGCTAGAACGAAGGCCGCACCAGGGGGACTGCTGCGACCTCATTCTCGAAAAAATTCGGGTGGAATGATCTAAGTGAAATATGCAGCCATCCCCGGTGATCAACAACCTACCGCAGCTCGGTCGCAGCGCAATGTCAGCTAGGTCACACCTGGAAACCTATTTAATGCGCAGGCACGACTTACTCAGAAGCCCTTCGCTTAGGCAGTCTGGACTGCTTCGTCGCGCGCTCCTCGTCATGACAATCCCTAATAATTCTTGACGGTCGGGCTAAACACCAGCCACAGTGCGATTGACACCAGCCCAAAGCAGCCGAGCAGCAGGAAGGTCGGGCCGTAGCCGATCCATTGCGCGATCCAGCCGCCGAGTGCGGGACTGAGGCTTGCGCCGATCCCCTGCACGGTGATCACGGCTCCCTGGCCGAGATTAATGCGCCCGCTGCCGTTGAGCGAGCGCGCGACCATGCCCGGGACAGCGACAGTCTGCAGTCCGGTCCCGATGCCGTCGAGCACCTGCATTGGTACAACACCCCACCATCCCATGACGAAGAAAGCGAGCACGCCGCGAACAGGCAGCATCGTGAAAGAGACCAGCAGCACTGGCCAGTAGTTGCGCTTGCCCGCGACTTGCATGCCGACTAGCGATGTCGCGATCATCACGCCCTGCGCGATCACCACCGTGATTGCTACGAAGCTCGGACCGTCGGCCTGTGCTTCTGCGACGGCCGCAAGGCCATAGAGCGGAACGATCGCGGCGTTGCCGAGATGGAAGATCGCCAGCGCCAGCGCCAGCACGAGCAGCGGCTTGTGCTTGAACAGGATGGACAGACCACTCGGCGGGCTATCCGGATCGTCCTCCTTGCCGCCGCGCGCGGCGCGATCGTCGATCGCCTTGGCCGGGATCATCAATACGCAAGCCACCGCGATGGCGCCAAAAATCGCGGCGAGTACGAACACGGTCACGTAGCCGAATTTGTAACCGAGATAGCCCGACAGTGCCGCGCCGACCATGTTGCCGGCATGGTTGAATGCCTGGTTGCGTCCGTTCAGCGCATTAAAACCTTTTTGATTAGCGATGCCGAGCGTGATGCCGGTTACTGCCGGCACAATCGCGGCACTCGCCAGCGATTGCGCAACCTGCGAGAACGTCACCGCCCAGAAATTCTGTGAGATCAGGATGATTGCGGATGCCAGAACGACACAGATGCCAGGGATGACGACCCACAGCCGCTTGTTGCGGCTAGAATCGATGAAGCCGCCGATCGGTGTCGTTACCAGCATGCCCGCGACATTGCCGAACGTCATCGCGGTGCCGATCAATCCGGTGGCCCAACCACGCTCCTGCAGGAATACGCCCACGAACGGCCCGATGCCGGACTGCATGTCGGCCATGAAAAAGTTGACGGCGTAGAGGGGCCAGATGCGGGAAGGCGAGCGCGATATCATTTGAGAGGCCGAGCGTGAAGCTGCCGATCGAATAGAGTCTCGCGCAAGCGGACATGGCCCGCCGATTGGCCGGACTGGAAAATAACCTGTGCCCATCATGTTAGTTCCGCCGACCTTGGCGGTTAGAGCGCAACGACGTCACCTCGCTAATGCCTCGCGCTCATTTCTGGATCTCTGCCATGCCTCTCTGGACCTGCGCGGCCCCTCCCATGCGCGGTCCGTTTCCCGGCGAGAGTTAGCTTATGGCGGCGAGCTCGAGGAGCTTCCGCGCGGTGGCCTTGGGTTCGGCGTTGGGATGTTCCCCGACGAGTTTTATATTGCGGCCAAATCTTCTTTCACGCCACGTGCCACGATTCGCAACGCGCCGTCTGCAAGCGGACGCTGAAGTTCTTTGGCTTCATCCCAAGGCGCCTTCATCCAGGTCTCAACTGCACCCGGCGTCGTCAAAACAACGGGCATCGCTTTCGGGTGAATGGCGTTTACCTCAAAGCTTGGTTTGGTAGTTAGAAATCCATAGAGGTCGTTGGTCGTCTCGCCTTCCCTGACTTTTCGCACCGAGGTCCAGTTTGCCCAGATGCCAGCGAAAGCAGGCGAGGGGACGGGTTTCGTCGAGCGCAAACCAAATGTCGCCGCCTTCGGCTTTGTTGAACTCGCTGAAGCTGGTGAACGGCACCAGACAGCGATTGTTCGGCCCGAGCCAGCGCTTCCAGTGGTCGCTATTTGTGTTGCGAATGTTGGTCGTGCCGCTGTCCGGCTCCATCCGGAGCAACTCCTTGAAGTGCACCGTTTTACCTTTGGCCTCGAGTTTCTGGGCACGTTTCTTTGTCGCTTCCATAAGAGCCTTCGAGGAAGAAGGCATTCTCCATCGCGCCATGACAATCTCGCGTCCGTCTAGGGCATTGCGGACGATGGGGGCAGGGTAGTCGGGAAATATGCCGGGCATGCTGGGCAGATTGCCGACGCGACTGTTCAACGCTCCGAACAATTGACGGAGTAGAGATTGCACATCGTCACATCTCGGAAGGAGCAGGCCGGGCGGTGCGCGAGCTGCAGCAGCGCCGCGGACGGCCGACGACCCGCCTTAGCACACCGTAGCACCGGAGCCTGCCAGCTAGGTCATGGACAAAGGTCGTGGGAGGGTGCCGCAATGCAGCGAAATCAACATCACGCCGGTCTTGCAGCGGGAGCATTCGATCTCCAGCCACGGATATACACGATGGCTTTCTCGGTCGATCACGCGGGCGATCAGGTAGTGATCGCCGGACGTCTTAAACGACCCTAAACGTGTGGCGTCGATCGCGAGCTCTGACCTCCCGAGCGGATAATATCTCCGCAACTACGGCGTAGGCGCGCTCTTTGGGCACGCCTAGCGCGACCTTGCCCTTGATGAACTCTTCGAGGCCGACCAAGTTTACGTTCAGCCTCTGTCGTCTGTTGAATAGCGTCCGTTTCCTGCTTGAGTGCGTCGTCGTCAGACATCAGTGCCTCATCCTAGTGGTGGCTGCGGCGAGCCGGGACAAGTACGGCGCCGGGCTTAAATTGGCCCGGCGGCGGTAAGGTTCAATCTGTTGGGATGCCAACTCAAAGGCCCGCTGGTTCACTGGGGGGCCTACCACCAATAAGCAACCCCTGCCGGTTTACGACAGGGGCTGCCGCGGATGGATGGCCTGAGGCTAGCGCCGGGGCGTCTAGGTGTCACGCCAAGGACCCGCTGAAAGTCAACGCCGCTCGGCGCCTCGCAGCTAGCAGATTTGTTAAGCAGCGCGCACAAATAAGCGGCTTGTTAGACCGTGCGGGGTTTGATCACGTGCATCAAGATTGAAGACACGCTTTAGTTGCATCGATTGTTCTGCAGTACGCATTGCGATCACCATTCACGCTTAGCGGTTCGCCAGCTTGACCGATCGAAAAGCGGTCGCGCAAGCCGTGGTCCACCGACACACGGGCTTTTTAACTCAATGGTGCTGCGCTATTTTAAAGCCATGCCGCGTAGCACAAACCGTAACCTGCCGAGATCTGCGGACCTATTGGCCGCCAAGGACGAGCTTCTTGCTGGTCGACGGATCGTCATTGCTGCTTTGGCTGGACCGCGTCTTAGCGGTAAGAAAGGCATCGTTCTTGGTCAGGGAGCGACGGCCACTCAGGTCAAGGTGCTCTTAGACGGTGCCAAGGGCTACGTGATTCTCCATGCGCGATACGTTGATCTATTCGAGGATCGATCCGCTACCAAGGGGGTCTAGAATGACCGAAACGAAGGCGCGGTACGTTGTTTGGTATGAGCGACCGGCAACCGGCCGGTTCACCGTACTGGATCTTTCACTAGATATGCCCGCGATCGGAAAAGGCGGGAAGCCTCTGTCTGGCTTGTCGCACTCCACTGCTGAAGCAGAGTCCGATAGACTGAACGCTGCCCGCAGCCGACCGAGGGGCCCAGAAAGGGGATGGACGGAAAGGGGCAATTGAACCGCGGGCCCCGATTGGGCAGGAGGCGCGCGACCAAACGCTCAGAATTCTCGCGTCATTGCCGGATGGGTCCGGTTCTTCAACTTGATCCAGTCTTTCGAGTGGCCGGCGCCATAACGCCGGTCGCGGCGTTTCGAGACCAGGCCCTCGAGGCCCATGCCACAGGCTGCCTTGAAAAGGTTCGGCCCAATCTCTCCCCCTCAAATGGTGCAATGAAGATGCCATCCGGTCGGCCGCGTAGCAGCCGCGACAGGTTGGTCTTGCGCATTGTCAGCGGCAGCTGGCGCAGATCTTCACCGCCGAGCGCCAGAATGTCGAACGCATAGAGCTGCAGCTCTCCATCGTGCCGGCGCGAGTGCAGGGCGTTGAAGTCTGAGACGCCGTCCACGCCGAGCACTACAGCCTCTCCGTCGATGACGGAACTGCTGCTCACGGTTCTTCAGCGCCGCCTCGACGATCCAGGGGAAGCGGTCCGTCCGGTTGTGGCCGTTCTTGGTGAGCAGCCAAACGTCGCGCTCTTTGCGCTCGACGCGCAGGCGGTAGCCGTCATACTTGATTTCGTGGATCCAGTCGGGGCCGGCCGGCACCACCTTGGCGGCCGTGGGCAGGCAGAACTCAAACGCTTTCGACATAGTCGACAGATAGGCGCGGTTTCATAGATTGCGAATCCGGAACCGTCCTGAATCGATATCGGCTTGACACTGTTAGTGGCGGCGGGTGTAAAAAAAACACGCGCAGCGTGCTGTTCGCCGGAGGCTACGAAACCGGATGGACTGGATCGCTTATACGGTTATCGGGCTGTTGCTGCTCTTTGTGGCAGGTAAGTTGTTTTGGAAATGGCTCAACCGAGGGATCTGGCGAAGTTAAATTCCGAAACGACATCAGTGCCGCCAGCCGTCCTTGTCGACCTCCACCTGAAATCCTTTCGGCATCCGCGGCACTTCACCTTCGCCAGTCATGTTTCAGGCCGGGCAGGGCGCGCCAGCGCCGCCACAGCTGCAAGCGCGCCGGCCATCCTAGGGGCGATCCGGGTGGTTCTCGCAAACCCAGCCAAGATCGTCGCAGTTGGTGCACGTTGTGGCGCATCCGCCGGCCAGCTGCTTTTCATCGCTGGACATCAAGCAACCCCGCGCAAGGGAAGCGCTAGCTGCATGTCGAAGCGCCTTGTGGCGTTAGCGGCGATGAAGGCTTGTAGTGCAGAGGAGACCTCAGCGTCGGTGTCGGCTGCGCGCTGGGCCAGTGCGTCGGCGACCTCGGAAGTCGCATCCCGCGACCATCCCTCGACGGGATTGAAGGATACAATTCGGACCGGATAGGCGTACTGGCCGGACACGAGATTTTGCAGGATCGTCTCGAGGTCGGTGTCAGCCTCGTCCGTCTCGTGCCAAGCGCAACCGGCGCGCGCGCCGAAGTCTTCGAGTACCAGATAGATGTCGCGGTCGAGGCGGTCGGCCGGCACGATCGATGGCGAGGAATGCATACGATACTCCGATACTACAAAAGCGAAGAGAACGGCCCCAGCTCCGGTAGGATCAGAGGGTAGGCCGAGGCCATTCTGCCGGCCCGGCTAGGCAAGCGAGCCGCGACGATTCAAATTTTCGGCTGCTCTTGTCGTTCCCCTTGAGTCCGCTGTCTCCGAAGAAAAGGGCCCCAGCTCAAATGAGGGATGAGCCGGGGGCCTAGAGGTTACCCTCGACGAGCCTCGAGGGCGTCGGGGAAACTTGGCACTAACCGCGATGTTCCTGCGCGATGGCTTGCTGGCGCCCGTGGCCGGACTCGAACCGGCAATACACTGATTGCAGGTCAGCCTCTCTACCACTGAGCTACAAGCAGCTCCAGCCAGGCAGGGGGAGTGCAAGCTGGGGACGTGGCTTGTCGGCCACACGTCCGACTAAACCGAGACGGTTTGTCGGGATTCGGACAGACGAGCCAGCGCCATTTATTCAGCCTGTCAGCCATTGAAGTGGTGTGATCGGCGGATCAGCCCGGCGGTCTCCTCCAAGGGCCGCCAGGCTTTTCCGGTTTGCCAGTGGCCAGGGGCTGACGCCGCTGAGCGAGTGGAGGCAAGTGTTTGGATAAGGATCTTCATTTCAAAATTGCTGTCATCGCCCTTGGCGCGTTTACGACCGTCTTGGCCATCAGGCTGATATATCCTGTCTGAGGTGTTCCTTCGATGGCGGTGCTTGTTCAGCCGCATCGATGGAACCGTGACTCCAAGCTGCATATCCGCATGCAGCACCACGTCTGCACCCAACCGTGCAGACAATCGGCAGCCGGGAAAAATAGGAACCCCTAGTACTTATGCCGGTTCTTTCCGCCGCATGCCCACCATCTATTTCGATATTCTCAATGATGCCGACACGATCATCGACGACGAGGGCGTCGAATTGCCGGACACCTGCGTGGCCCCGCAGATGGCTCTGGAATTGCTAGGTCAGGCGATTTTGGATGGATCGCGCCGTGGCACTCCGGGCGTGACCAAAATCGAATTGCGAGATCAGAACGGGCCTTTTCTGCGCGTGTCAGCCGCTGTCGTGATCGAGAAACTGTAGCGAGATCTCGGTGATCGCGCGCCTCTAAACGGACATTCATCAATGAGCGATTTTCTAAGTCATTCTTCAGCCGATATGTCCGTCTTTCCGAGACGGGACGACCTGCTTAGTAGGACTGAGCAAACCTCGCCGGTCAACGACCGTCGATGGACTGATGGCTATCTGTTGCCTGTCGTATTCTTATCCGTCGCCGGCGCGGCCTCGGTTGTGTGGTTCTGCGCCATCGGATGGACCAGTTGGCGCCTGATCAACTGGGTGATTTCATAAGCCGTCCAGCAACGATAAGCCGCGCCGCCACCCGGCTGCGAGCCCTCGAATTCGTGACCGTTGCAGCCTGGCCACGAACGGCTCGGCGAGGAACGTTGGCCTCATTCCCCGATTGAGCAGCAAAAGGGAGGACATCATGGTCCGTGACCTTTTGCTCCTGCTCGCCGTTTCAATCGTGTTGAGCGCATTTATTTGGAGCATCTTCGGAAATTCGAAAACAAGGCCTCGGCATCCGCGAGGTGAAGCATCACTTTCATTGAATGCCGCTCCGGATTTTTTTCAACCGAGGTCTGAGTTCATCCGTATATGAGGAGCGAACGCTGACGCGTCCGTCGCCCGGCGCCCACTTCAGCGCAGGCAGGCCGGTCTTAAATCTCCTGCGCGCACTCTCGTGCGCCCAGCACGTTCTGCATAGGGTCAGCGGAGGATGGCTGTCGGGGTAGCTCCGGACCTCTCCTGCGGAGTAGCGGCACTTGCCGCTGTCGCAATTTGGATTGTTGTTTGGATTCTTCACATGGGCCCCGGTCAAGTCGCGATCTGTCTAAAGTGAACGAAGATTGTGACGAGTGCATGCATGGGAAAAGCCTCGGCGCGTCGAAAAGGCGGCTCCAGCGGTAGGGTTGCGAGCTTGCTGGAGCCGCGCAGTCGCGATGTGCAAAGCGCTCTGGGACGAATTGGACTGGCCCGAAGCGTGATTCAAATGCTGTTCGAGCGCCAGCGTTCCTATTGAAGACGTGTTGGGCGGGATACAACAACGCCCGGCTTAAAAGATCGGGAACAACCGGAAATGCGCGCTGATTCAACTGCGCCGAACGGCGTCAGCGTCCGGTTCCACCCCCGGCGATCTGCGAGGCCGTTTCGTTGTGTGGCGCTGAGAAAAGCAAAAACGCCGCCCACTTAAATATACCGCGGGCGGCGGCTTCTCAGCAAAATCCCGGATACCCACTAAGAGATGCGCGGCGAAAAGGTTCAGCCGCACCAAGCGGGTGTTTGCGGGGATGGCGGATTTGGAGCGAGGCTTGCCCCAAGATGGCGGGGCGTCATTCGCGACGGCTCGCGGGCGCATAGTGCGTAGTCTTGGCAGCGCTCTCAATGTTGTGGTTTTCGGCCTCTGCTGGAGTTTCGAATGGCACCGCTACGACTTCGCCGTTCGGCGCAATCATCACGGCAAGGTACGAGAGCCCCAGCTGGGGCGGATTGTAAACAACGAAAGTTATGCCCGACATTTTCATGTATCTCGCATCCGAGGTAACGGCTGAGCGCCATCTTCCATCCGAAGCGATCTCCCGCTATTGCCCAACCGGCCGTATCCCTAGATCAAGGTTAAGGAACTCTTGCGAAACTTTTCGCCGTGCGGGCGCCTAACAATTCCCAAAAAAAGGCTCCAGCGCAAATGGGATGAGCCGGGGCCTAGAGGTTACCCTCGGCGAGTCCGAGGGCATCGGGAAAATTTGGCAAAAACCACGATGTTCCTGGCTCGGCAGAATCCCCGCGGCGCAAAACGTCAACGGTGCAGGGTAGCACCAGCTGGCCCCCGATCGGCCGAGCGCGCGCTGTGTGAAACAAGCCACACGCAGGGGAGATGTAGAACTTGGCTGGGAACGTCTATGTCGCGCCCGGCTTGTGTTATGCGGTGACGGTCTCGGTCCCACGAGACAGAAGCCTGTCCGGAAGCCCCAGCATCATTACGCCCCCCGGCCCGATGCTGGGGCCTCCACGGACAGAGGATTCAAAGATAGGTCCCAATGCCAATACGGTTTTGGGCGTCCTGCTGGCGGCAGCCCTCCTGTACCTCATTTTGTTCATTAGCCGGTTTCCGGGCTCAGTGGCCTAGTTTGAAATTGTCGCCTAATTTCGATAGCGTTCCTGCTCCGGAACGAGGCGGTGTTTTGGGCGGAGTCATGCGAGAGTTTCGCGCATACATAATCGATGACGAGGGGCACATAACGCTCCGAGTTGACCTTGAGGTACACGATGAGGCGGAGGCTAGGGAGCGAGCCAAATTGCTTGTAGACGGGTACACGGTAGAGCTTTGGGAAGGCGCAACCAGGCTCGATAGATTTGAGCCGATCAGCAGGCATTAAGGTAGGCCGCCTCGGTTGGCGGCCTCTTTCATGCTGCAGTGGCGCGCGGCGCAAGAAGCGCAACGATACAACTTCAGATTCGTTGTCATCGGCCGACCGCCATGAAAGACTGACGGCATATTTCGCGTCTCGGAGGGAATACCCGATGCGCCTTGCATTGCCTTATGTGGGAATTGGTTTTTGCGCGCTTCTCTCGGGCTGGTTGTCCTTTACCCTGATCTATTGAGTGAGTAGGCCGCCCGGGCCTAGCAAGCGCACGTAAGTCGCGCTCTCGTGCATCTGGAGCCAGCCGCCCTCGATCGCGTGTTTGAGCCCGGCGCCAAACTCGCTGCCACTGCCCTTCAGCTTGAACAAGAAGGGCGCGTTGATCCTCTCGATATAGATGCGGCCGTCCTGGACAGCCGCGACGATCGCCGCGAGCTCGACAAGCTTGCGCGCGGCCGCTTCCGGGTCAGCATAGGGTCGTTCTTCGGTGTGCTTCATCGGCGTATCCCATTGGCCGCCCGCGCGGCGGTGATGTGTGCGCGGTGCTGGTAGCTCCTCGTCACCTATCTATCTGCACAAGCGATCCTGTCCCGATACTCCTCGAGTGGTCGAATGTTCACAACACCTCCGCATGAACCTGAGCCACGCCACGATCCGTAATACCCAAGCTCCGCGCCGCGGCCAACGAAAGGTCGAGGACACGACCGCGGACGAACGGACCGCGGTCATTGACGATGACGATGACGCTTCGGCTTCCGTGGGTGACGCGCAACTTGGTACCGAAGGGCAGGCGGCGGTGCGCTGCTGTTAGCCGATTACGATCAAACGATGAGCCGCTCGCTGTCTTGCCTTTGGAATAAGAATAATAGGAGGTCGTGCCTGAGAAGACTCGATTCTGAGATTGAGCTCCCGAACGATCTTTCGAGGGATATTCCGAAGTCTGAGGTTGCGTTTGCTGTGTGGTCGAAGGTTGCGTTTGCGTTTCGTCCTTCTTTGTCTGGTCGCTTCCTTCAGGAGCTGGCTCCGCGTGAGCTCTTGGAATGATGGACCACCTGTCATCGAAGTTTTGTCCGACAGCAGGAGTTGAGTAGATCGCCATCCAAGCTGGGATTGTTGCAATCGCGATCATTCTACAAGGAACTTGCATGATCGGCCTCACGCACAAATGAAACTGATGGACAATGCGAACTCATCGGCCTGTGTTCCGGCACGCGCATCCACGTGCAGAACAAAGGTGAATGCATACCGATGGTCCGATGGGTGGTTCCAAGAGTGTTTAGACGCAGCGCAGCAGGCAGCCATCGCTGCGCCGCATCACGCCGTAGAAGCCGCAAAACCGAAGGCACAAATCATATTCGCCTCCAGCAGCCGCTGCTTGGCTTCTACTCTGGTGGTGCAGTCTTTCGATCTCGAAATTGCTCAAGCGTTCGCTATTGCATTGGCCGCCACGCCACGTCTGGCGAGGTAGAGATCGATCACCTTCTGCGCCTTGTCGACGCTCCAGCATAGCGCCTCGGCGATCTCCGGGGCCGTTGCGCCGGCCTCAGCGAGCAGCGTCGCGGCTGTGCCGCGGTTATCGATCAACGGCGCGCCAATACATATCCAATCAGGAAGGCGATTCCGAGCGATGCGAGCGGAGCCTCGCGCGTTAGGTCGCTGACGATAGCCTTCCACTGGCCAGGCGGCTTGCCGTCGCCGAGCCCCTCGCGGACATCGTGTGCGACCTCGCGGACCGTTTCGTTGGCGGCAGCGAAAGTTGAGGTTTTGGTTTGGGATGGCGTGTCAGTCATCGCTTCCTCCTCGGGCGACAATGAACCGTGGAGAGCCTAGTTCCTCCAAAACTGACGGGGTCTGCTTTACCGTGTGCGACAAGACGGCATGCTGTTCGTCTCACGCTTTAGGAACGAGGCAATAACGCAACGTATTGTCAGAGGAAGTGGCGGGCGGAGCCTTACAATGATCAGCGTGTCAAGGAAAGATCTGGAGCTGATAGCACTGCAGGAAATCCGGAGCTTTCCGGGGGGCGAGTCAGTCATCGCGGTCGAAATCGAATGCGACGAAGGCTATCCGAACGACATGAATTGGCGTTTGGACGTTACTGCGGCCGATAACGCCGACATAGATCGCATCGAGTATGCCGCTCGGACGACAACCGCAAGACTAAAACGTCGATACGTTTTCCGGAGGCACTGAAGATCGATCGCGAGAACTTATGGAGCAAGGTTTGCGCAATAGGAGAAGCGACCATGCCAAACCTAAGTCAGGAAGACGTTCGTATTCGTGCCTACGAGCTTTGGCGTGCTGCGGGCGAGCCAAGCGGCGACATGGAGGCCTTCTGGTTTGAAGCCGAGAAACAGCTTCTGGCGGAACGGTCGCAACCTGATGAGCTTCCGCCCGGCATGACCGATAATTTGCCGGTATAAGAGCAATCAAGGCGCGTGGCGATTACGCCACGCGCCTTCGAGCAACGAGCCGTCAACGTTTGGCGGGCGGGCCGCTCTTGTTTCCCGGCAGACCTTTGATATTCGATGAGTCCTGTTGCTGGGTCGTCGTGTTCTGACCGACAGTACCTTTAGGAGAGGGGCCGCTTGTGCTACCCGGTGCTCCGGCAATTCCTGTTCCCGAATTTTGAGCGCTTGGTGCCGTCGTCGTAGAATCGGCGCGACCCGAGCTGCTGCCCGGCATCTGCGCTGCGGAACCTGGTCTGTCCTGTTCACCGACGTAACCCGACGCACCGGAGTTTTGAGTCTTGATGCCTTTATCGGCTTCGTTTTGCATGTTTGGCGAGGTCTGTTGAGCCGCCACTGGCGTCAAGCCAACGGCAACAACGATTGCTGCAAGTGCGATGCGACGCATGAGTTCCTCCTTGGGTTGTTTCCTCAACAACGTGAGAAGGGCTCGCTGGCTCCTAAGTTCTTTTTTTGATTCTTTGAAGGCCGATCGTATTCGCGCGCATTGCAAGAAGCTGTTCTTTGACTGATCGCAAGTGCCCGAACTATTTCGGCCTCGGCATTTTGAGCGACGAGTTTTTGTTTTTTTGGTTATGATTGCGCAATGCACCGTTGCTTATTGACCGCTTCAGGAGGTCGGTATTCCGCACCGGAGCATGCGTCGGGTGATGTAAGGCGCCTACACGTTGATCTCGCCGGCGGCCCGCACAATCGCCGCGATGGCTGCCTTGGCCGCAGGCGACGAGGTTCTCCCTCGTAAACGCACGATGCCCGTGCTCGACGGCGGCGACAGCCACCCCCGCACGACAGGCCGAACGAGAGCGCCGGATTCCAGCTCTTCCCGTACCGCCGCGTCCGTCGCACCCAGAACGGTATCCGTGGTGAGGGCGACTGTCTTGAGCATGCCATAGTTGTCGCACTCGAGTGCAATAGTGGCCTCCTGGCCCTCAGGCAGGCCCAGCAGGGCGGCCAGTTCAACCGTTGAGGGGCTCAGCAGCCTAGGTACCGCAAGCCCGTAGGCCCAGACTTCCTGCAGCGTGTGCTCGCCCGCAGCTAGCGGATGGCCTCTCCGCACATACAGATTGGCCGGTTGTCCCCCGATCAGCTGGATGTCCAGCGCAGCATCCCCGGGCATGTCGCGCACATCGGCGGCAAAGAACTCGATGTTCTCGGTACGCAGACTCTCCAGCAACTGCGCCCAGTTGCCGACCTCCATGCGCAACGCCACCTGCGGGTGCTGACGGCGTAGCGCCACAAGAGCGCGTGGCATCAGGGTGGCCGTCAACAGCGGCCCTACGCCGAAGGCCGTGTCGCCGAGCTGGCCGTCGCGGTAAAGATCCACGTCGCGCTGCAGGCAACGTGCCTCGAACAGCAGCTTGCGCGCCCGCTCGATGACGAATTCGCCGGCCGGGGTGGGGCGGACATCACCAACGTCGCGGTCGAACAGGCGGATTCTCAAGTCGCTCTCGATGGCCTGGATGCTGCGGCTGAAGGCCGGCTGACTCAAGTGGACGGCTTCGGCGGCGCGGGCGAAGTGCAGGGTGTCAGCAAGAGCGACGACGTGCCTCAGGCGGCGCAAATCCATGGTATTGCGCTCCATGCATCAAGATAATGAGAATTATGCATTGGACGCATTGGTGATGACACTTCTAAATCGCCCTCACAATCAAAAATGTGAGCGATAGGAAACACCCAACATGAGCTTGCAAGTGCAATACCTCCTGATCGGCGCCTGCATCCTAGGCTTTGCCGCCATGGAGTTTATCACCCGGCGGTATCAAACCACCGTGCAAGACAACGCGACAGCCAACGACGCCTGGCTTGAAGTGCTGATGTTCGTCAGCCTAATCGCCGTCACCCAGCCGATCGCACTGTTGGGTAGCAACGCGCTGTGTAGCTGGCTCATGCCCGCGCAGCACAACGCCTGGGCCAACCTGCCGTGGTGGGCAATGTTCGGCCTGCTGCTGATCGGCGATGACCTCACGCAGTATCTCTGGCACCGCGCCTCGCACACGCCGCTGCTATGGCCGTTGCACCGCGCGCACCACAGCGCAGCCTACATGAGCGTGCGCATTACCTACCGCAACAACTTCTTCTACTACCTGATGATGCCGGGCCTGTGGATCGGCGGCGTGGCGGTGTATCTTGGTTTCGGCCCGGTCTACGCGGCGTACCTGGTGATCAAGCTGGCGGTCATCCTGGGCGCGCACTGCGCCTGGGCGTGGGACGCGCCGCTGTACCGCATCCGCGCGCTGCATCCGCTGATGTGGGTGCTGGAGCGCACCATCTCCACGCCGGCCACGCACCAGGCGCACCACGCGCTCACCAACGAAGACGGCATCGGCCACTACAAGGGCAACTTCGGCAACCTGCTGTTTTTCTGGGACGTGCTGTTCGGCACCGCGCATATCACACGCAAATATCCGGCCAAGGTCGGCCTGCAGGACGACATCTTGTTTGGCCCGGAGCGCTGGACGACGCAGATGTTCTACCCGCTGGTCCATTCCGAGCGCGAGCATTCGGCGCTGCGCCCCGGCGGCTATGGCTTCACCGAAGCCGACCTAAGGACCGAAGCTAAACAGGAGGCAGCCTGAACGACCGAGCCAGGTTCGACTTGCCCCCGTGGGTAGCGCACTCGAGGCACTGCAGCAGGCGTTCGCGGTGCCTCGGAAGGAGCCGAAATGCGACACCATCTGGTCCGCGAGCGGCCTCTTGACTACGCCGAGGTGACCCGAATGGAAACTATCATGCTTGCGGCTGGGTGGAGCGCCGCGTTGGTATCGGTTGGGAGAAGGCGATGATCGTCTGTTCTTGCAATGTGTTCAGCGACCATCAGGTGCGGTCAGTGGTTGCAAAAGAGGCACGATCGCCCCGTATGAGCGAGGTCTATGCCTGCCTCGGATGCAGCGCCCAGTGCGGCCGCTGCGCTCACGCTATCAAGCGGATCATGGGTGAAAGGCCCAGCTCCGCTCATGCGAATGCAAGCATGCATTGACTTGGAGTTGATAAAGTCACGGTTACGCGCGCCTTCGTTGTTCGCGTGGAGGACACGCGAACAACAATGAGGAAGGGAACATCATGAACGTGCCTGTCAATTCCCGTTCGATCGACATTCCCACTGAATTTCAGTCCTGCTTTGACAAGCAGCGTGCGGGTTATCTGGCGACGCCGGAGCCATCCTATGCTCAGCGCATGGCTGACTTGAAGGCGCTGACGCGGCTCCTGAAAGACAACAAGGACGAGTTGGTCGCAGCGATCAACGCCGACTATGGCAACCGGTCTGAATTCGAGACCCTGTTCGCCGAATACTTCGTTGTCCTCGAAACAATCGCCGACGCCGCCAAAAATTTGAAGAAGTGGATGAAACCACAGCGCAGACACGTCGACTTCATGACCTATCCGCTCGCGCGCAACCGTGTCATCCCGCAGCCGCTTGGCGTCGTCGGGGTCATCGTTCCCTGGAATTTTCCGCTTAATCTTAGCTTCTGCCCGCTTGCAGCGATTTTGGCCGCCGGCAATCGCGCGATGGTCAAGATGTCGGAAAATTCAAAAGCGCTCGCCCAGGTTCTGATGCGCGTTTCCCCAAAGTATTTTCCGATCGAGAAGCTTGCCTTTTTCGAGGATGGCGGCGGACGAGGACCGGGATTCTCGTCATTGCCCTTCGACCATCTGCTGTTCACGGGATCCGGTGCTACCGGTCGCTCGGTCATGGCCAACGCGGCCCGCAACCTCACCCCTGTCACGCTTGAACTGGGCGGCAAGGCACCTGCGATTGTTGGGCCTGACTTCCCGGTCAAAACAGCGGCGGAGCGCATTCTCTGGGTGAAGATGTTCAATGCCGGTCAGATCTGTACGAATGTCGACTACATGTTTCTGCCCAAAGGAAGTGAGGACGAGTTCGTCCGCCATTGCCGGCGACTGTTTGCCGACCGCTTCCCGGACATCAACGGCCCGGACTACACGTCGATTATCGATGAACGCTCTTTCACACGGCTGCAGGCGACGCTGCGGGATGCCCGTACAAAGGGCGCGGTCCTGGTCAACCTTGCGGAACAGCAGATTCCGGACGCGAAGCGTCGCAAATTTGCACCGCATCTCGTGCTAAATCCGACGGAAGACATGATTGTCATGCAGCGCGAGATCTTTGGTCCGATCTTGCCGATCAAGACGTATGCAGATCGGCAGGAAGTCGCCGACTATATCAATAGTCACGACCGCCCGTTGGCAATCTATCCATTCACTCACAATGCCGAGCTGCGCGACTTCTACATCTCGCGGGTCATGTCGGGTGGCGTATCGGTTAATGAAGCTCTCCTGCACGTCGGCCAGCACGACTTGCCATTCGGTGGGGTCGGGGCGAGCGGCATGGGCCATTACCACGCGCGCGAGGGGTTCAACACCTTTTCAAAATTGCGCCCGGTCTTCTACCAGGGCCCTCTCTCGCCGATCCAAATGCTATTTCAGCCGCCCTACGCGGGCCGCCCAATGAGCATCCTGCAGAAGATGATCAAGTGGAAGACGTGATGCGTGAAGTGAGCATTGCGGCCTTGATTCATTCTCGTTCACGCGGAGACCACCATGAAGGGTAAAGTCGTTGTTATCACCGGCGCGTTAGGTGCGCTTGGCAAGGTGGTCGCCGAAGAAGCCCTTTCGCGCGGCGCGCGCGTCGCGGGCATCGATCATGCTGCGTCGCAGCTCGCGGCAACAGCCCAGCGGATTGAACTCGGCCGCATCGACTTGACCGACGCGGCACAGGCGAAAAAGGCGATCGATGCCGCCGCCGCTCATTTCGGCGCGATCGACGCGCTGATCAATATTGCCGGCGGATTTACCTTCGAGACTATTGCCGACGGCGATCTCAACGCCTGGCAGCGTATGTTCACGCTCAATGTCGAGACCGCGCTGAACGCCTCGCGCCCGGCGATCCCGCATCTTCTCAACTCGCGGGCGGCCCGCATCGTCAATATTGGCGCGATGGGCGCACTGCAGGCCGGCTCCGGCATGGGTCCTTATGCGGCGTCGAAGGCGGGCGTGCATAAGCTGACGGAGTCACTTGCCGCCGAGCTGAAAGGCAAGATCACCGTGAATGCGGTGCTGCCCTCGATCATCGATACCACGGCAAATCGCGCCAGCATGCCGGAGGCCGATCCCGCCAAATGGGTCGCGCCGAAGGAACTCGCCGATGTCATCCTTTTCCTGGCAAGCGACGCCGCCAGTGCCGTCACCGGCGCGCTGCTGCCGGTCAACGGACGGGTCTGACGCGCGGTTACGCCGAAGCACGGCAGAAACCGAGTGCTCCGCTTGCCTGGGATTCGTCCGCCAGCATCTAGCCGAACGTGTCCTGCCTCCGTTCCGTGCGTATAAAAAGCCCCTTCAATGCGGGCCATGGACGTAGGGTTCGCACAGGACCGGCGGTTTTTGGCTAGGACGTGACCATCCGAACTAGGCTGCTCGCCAGTAAAAAATAGAGATTCCGAAAGAATGGGTTTCGCGGTGTGGCGGACCTAACTCAAACCCCCGACGATTTACGATCCGCCCGCCCCCGCGCTATAGTCAGCCGAGCCCCGTCGTTCCGACAAAGAGAAAATCCAATAAGGGTTCAATGCAGGTCTGACGGCCCAGTTGTCGGAATGGGCATTGAGTTTCCTAGCAAATCATACGCCTCTTAATCAGCGGGTCCCAGGTTCGAGCCCTGGTGCGCCCACCATATAAATCAAGCACTTAGCATCCGGCTTGGTTGAGTAGGCGACCTCATTTTACAGGTCGTTTTACAGTTTTGTTCTCGCTTCGAGCTTTAGCACCGCAGCCTCTGCAAGCTGAATGTCGCGACCAAGATAGTGCGCATCCAGAATGGCCTCGACGTCCTTTAGCGAGTGGCCGGTCACAGCCGCGATCTGCGGTACGCTTGCGCCGGCAATCGCAAGCCGAACAACCGCCGTGCCTCTCAGGTCGTGAAACGTAAGGTCGCAAATGCCCGCCCGTTCGCAGGCCTTTGCCCACGACGAGCGAAAGCCATCAGACGTCCAGGGGCGGCCGAGCGTGTTGGTCAGGATGAGAGGTCCGCGACGCTTCGTGTCGTCGAGCAGGGCCCTCAAGGGCGTGCCAGCAGGCATCACCACGCGCCGCCCGCCTTGCGACTGGCGGAGGCGAATGTGAGGACTCTCATAGGCCGACCAAGGCAAGCGCAAAAGGTCGCCTTGTCGTTGACCGCTCCATAAGGCCAAGATCAGCGCCAGCCTGATCTCTTCGGATGCAACTGATAGAACCGCGGCAATGTTCTGTTCGGTCCAGATCTTGTCTCGCCGGTCTGCGACGTAAAGCCGACCTCCGCGCTCACAAGGGTTGCTGGCGATAATGCCACGATCTTTCGCGAAAGACAGAATGCGCGCCAGCACCGTCCAGGCAAGATCAGCTTTGCGTGGCGTGTTGGCGTACTTATCGCGCCAGCTTTTGAAGTCGCCGCGAATTCTGCGATCGGCGAGAGCGGCGATCGGCAGGTCAGCGAATTCATCCTCAATGAGCTTGATGTACCTCAAATAGTCACGGCGGGTGGACGCCGCGATCTTGGTGAATTCCGGTGCCGCTTTGTATCGCGCGATGACTGACATGAAGGTGCCGGCCCGAGGCAGCAGCTACGTTTAAAGAGGTAACGAAACGAAACTAGCTGCTAAGAATGCCGAACGCGCGGCAACGATTACGTTGAAAAGTGTTGGCGCCTGAGATCGGACCGCTGGAGCCGGTGATGCGCAGAGCCTGGAGGCCAAGATTCAGCCCAATCGCAGGACATAGCCTCGAACTTGGCGCCGACGCACAAAGTTAGCCGAATGAAGCGCCGCGCAATTCGAATCGAATTGCAAGGTTCGACTCCCGATGATACTCGCGCGCACTGATAAAGTGATCGGCAGAGTGCGTATCTTGTTGCGCTGCATGAGTCCGGATGTGACCCTTCGCGGACCTGAACCGCGGATCCGGTGATGTCCGCTCACAGTGGCAGAGCAGACCATCTACCATGGACCCGCCGACGTCCGAGCTTGACAAGGCGACGTTCGGCCGGCGACCGCAATGGTAGCCTTCGTGAGGATCAGGGCCATGGCTTCCCACAGCCGGGACAATCGTCAGAGCGCGACTGTTTCCTCGACCACATGGTTCAGCGGCGTCCCCTCCGCGGACAAGGTCATTCGCAGTTTGAGCTTGCCACCCTTCACCTCTCCGCTACGCACTAGGTTCTCAATTTCACGCTGCGATGTAACTCCGACATGCTTCAGAAATTTACGGATAGCCATATTGAAGCGGTCTTCATCGAACTCGGCGGTCATGGCTGTTCTCCCTGATCGGGCAGGCAAAGTCTAGCACGAGGCGAGCAATGACGAAACATCGAGGCCTCGCTCGTGTCGCCACTGACTTCCTCCTCAACCTGATTGCCTGCAACCTCGGCCCGAAGCTGAAGACTACACCTGGAAGCGAAATCTCTCAGTGGAGTGATTCCGCTTCTGGGCCCTTAGCGGACGTGATTAACGTTGTGGCTAACTTCCGCTTTACCGGAGATAACCGAGATCATCACCAAATGCAGAGATCGCTTCCGTCGGCCGGAAAGGCGAGGATCGTAGATGCACTGCCGTATCCTCTCGCCGGCATAGGAGCTTGCTCGACGCCTTCGCGAACTCGCGCGTGAACGAACAGTGGATGTATCTGGTGCGCTCGTCGCGCTGAGGGCAGCGGAGAGCAAGCAAGATATTGATATTCTTAGTGGGCCCGGCAGGACTCGAACCTGCAACCAGACCGTTATGAGCGGCGGGATATCGACCAGTTTCGTTGATTTTGCTGCGTTTTAGTTTGAGTTCGAGCGCGTTTGTCGCACTTCGGTGAGGTCGTTTCTGGTGCGAAGCCGGAGCGGAGCGCGCACGTCGACGAGAGCGGAGCATTGATCGAGGCGCGTGAGTGGGCAGAGCGCCGAACCTGAAGAAGATCGCATCCGTCTGTTTCGGCCCAAATGCATCAACGGTGGCGTCGTTGCAACTTGCCACGTGAAATTGTATACTTTTTCGTTCCCAGGAGCCGGTCGCGGCGGGGCTCCTCCAGGAGTACGGCGGCGATGCGTGTTGTCGTTGCAATGACAGGGGCGACTGGTGCCGTGTACGGTGCACGCCTGCTCGCCGTGCTTCGCGAACTGAGCGTAGAGACCCACTTGGTTCTGAGCCGGTGGGCTGAAGTGACGATTGCCAAGGAAACCGGGCTTTCTGCCCGCGAGCTTGCATCCACCGCCTCAGTTACTCATTCACGCGATAACCAGGGTGCATCGATCGCAAGCGGTTCATTTCGCCACGACGGCATGGTTATCGCGCCGTGCAGCATGAAGACGCTGGCGGCAATCCGCTATGGATTTGCTCAGGAATTGATTGTTCGGGCGGCCGACGTCACGCTCAAGGAGCGGCGTCGCCTGGTCTTGCTGACCCGGGAGACACCGCTCAACGACATACATCTCGAAAATATGTTGGCACTGAGCCGCATGGGCGCGATCATTGCGCCGCCCGTGCCGGCGTTCTATGGCAATCCGAAAACCATCGATGATCTCGTCGATCACACGGTCGGCCGCGTACTGGACCTTTTTGGACTGGAGTTTCCGAAACTCAAGCGATGGGACGGCATGCGTCGGGCCAACGAACTGCCTTCACTTTCCGCAGAACCGCGGATCATTTCCGGGGGAGGAGGTCCGAAATGAAGGAAGCCGAGCACACTTACATGGCTCCAGCGAGCAGCAGCGGGATTCCCGATGCGCTGGCGCGCTATCTCGATGGCACCGAACTGCTCACGAAAACGCAGGCGCTGCGTCTGTCGACGGTCGATGCCGACGGATGGCCTCACGCCGCTCTGCTCAGTGCCGGCGATATGCTGGTGACGCCCTCCGGCCGCATCCGCCTTGCGCTGTTCCCGCAATCAAGCATGACGTCCAATCTTGAACGCGACGGGCGGTTGGCGATTGCACTTTCGCTCGATGGGGGCATGTGCGAGTTGAGGCTCCGCTGTCGGCGCCTTGCTCATTCCTCTCCGGAGGTGCCGCTGGCGTTCTTCGAAGCGGAAGCTGAGACGGTGCGTCACCATGTGGCGCCCTACGCAACCGTGACGACCGGAGTGACCTTTGCGCTACACGATCCCGGAGCCGTGCTCCCACGTTGGCAAAGGCAGATTGCTGCTTTGAGGTCAGCTTGAAACCCGTTTCAGCAGAGTGGGGCGACGATGCGAGCCTACAAGGACCTTCGTGAATTCCTGTCGTTGCTCGAGCAGGAGCGGCAATTGCTGCGCATCCATGATCAGGTTCTCCCCGAGCCTGATATGGCGGCCGCAGCCTGCGCCCTCACGCAGATCGGTGAGAACAGTCCCGCAATTTTCTTCGACAACATAGCGGGCTTCAGCAATGCTCGGGTAGCCCTGAATGTACATGGATCATGGTCCAATCATGCTCTCGCGCTCGGCATGGACAAGGACGCCAGCATGCGGGACCAGTTTTTCGAATTCGTCCGGCGTTTCCAACTTTATCCGGGCACGCTGGAGCGCGTCGAGAGCGCGCCCTGGCAGGAGGTTGTCGCCGACAAGGATCTGAGCCTCTATGAGCTTCTGCCGCTGTTTCGTCTCAACCGCGGCGACGGCGGCTATTTTATCGACAAGGCCTGCACGATCAGCCGCGATCTTGACGACTGGAACAACGATGATGTCGAGAACGTCGGAATATATCGCCTGCAGGTGAAGGGACGAAACCGCCTGGGAATCCAGACCGTGCCGCAACATGACATTGCGATCCACATGGCTCACGCGGAAGAGCGGGGGGAGGACCTGCCGGTTGCGATCGCGCTGGGAAATGAACCCATCATTACGCTGATGGGCGCCACACCGCTGTTGTATAATCAGCTCGAGTACAAGATGGCGGCGGTGATGCAAGGTGCGCCATACCGGGTCGTCAAGACGTCCAAGGGCCTGGATGTTCCCTGGGGCTCCGAATACGTGCTGGAAGGGCGCGTGCTTTGCGGACAGCGCGAGACCGAGGGGCCGTTCGGCGAATTCCCCGGCTACTACTCGGGGTGTCACAAATACCCTGTGATCGAGATCGATCGGGTGTCGCACCGGAAGGACCCTGTTTACGACGCGGTCTATGTGGGCCGGCCCTGGACCGAGATCGATTTCCTGCAAGCCATGACGACCAGTGCGCCGATCTTCCTTCAAATCAAGTCGACCTTTCCCGAGGTCGTCGCGGTCAATGCACTCTACACGCATGGTCTGGTGGTCGTCGTCTCGACCAGAATCCGCTACGGTGGTTTTGCCAAATATGTTGGCCTGCGCGTCCTCACCACAACACACGGTCTCGGATATGCCAAACTGGTGATCGTCGTCGACGAAAACGTCGATCCGTTCGATCTGAAGCAGGTGATGTGGGCAATGTCCGTGAAGGTCAATCCTGCGGGCGATATTGTGACCATCCCGAACCTCGCGGAGAATCTATTGGATCCGGCGTGCAGCCCGGGAGGCATCGTCACCAAGATGATCATCGATGCCACCACGCCTGTCGCGCCGGATGTCCGCGGCGATTACGGCGAAGAGCTGGACAGGCCGCTTGGCACCGATCAATGGCAAACGAAGCTCGTGGGCCTGGTGAAGGAGATGCGCAAATGACGGAGTCCAGCGTTCGAGTTGCTCCGACCGCATGCCCACGGTGCCGATCGGGTACAATCGCGGTGATTGGAAAATCTTCCGTTGCCGGCGTTTGGACCATCTTCAGTTGTTCAACTTGCTTCTATGCCTGGAGATCAACCGAGCCCGAGGAGAACGTAGACCCTGAGAGATATCCCGTCGCATTTCGGCTGCGCCTCCAGGATCTTGCGAATCTGAAGGTCGTACCGCCTGTTCCGCCGCGCCGATCGTCCTCGTGAGCTGGCCGAAGGTCGAGCCCATCATAGCGGCGTTCATCCTCTCGGCGATCTCGGCGCTTTGCCCGGTCGTTGCGGTCTGCTTTCCGGGCGATATCAGTTCTCATTTTAACGCCGCCATGACACTTGCTTTTCGCCTTGCCTTGCGACATGGGGCGGATGATGTGCGCGGTGATTACGGTGACAGTGCACTGAATTAGGGGGGCACGGGTCTTCGAACCCGCGCAAGTGGCCGGAGACATTGAGTGGCACTGTCACCGTAATCTTAGGGCGACGCAATCAACGTCATCCTCACCGCCGTCGGCTACAACCTTTGCCGCTCGCTCGCTTGGCTGAGAGCTTTGCTGACCTCATTCCTAGTCGTCCTTTGGCGCTCAGGCGCCTGCTGTTCGCTAGTCAAAACGGCTTCTTAACGGACGACCAGATGGTACCGCGGCGATTACATCTTCTTGGATCCGCGCCTTCAGCATCGTCGAGCCAGCCGAGGAGAATGATACGGATGCTGTCTAGGTGCTTCGGCTTCATCGTCCGGACGGCGCATCCCCAGCTTGATTCAAGCGGTTTCGCGTATACCCTTGCTCCCGAGCTGAGTGCGCTTGCGAACGGCGCCTCCGAGCGTTGTGGTCGGCCTGTTCGTCGCCATATCGGACTATCGAGAGATATCAGGTGCCTTGTCCTCCCATTTTTGCCGACTACGATGCGTCGGCGCGCCACCGAATAGCGGCGGCCTAGCTTATCACTGCAAGGGACCGTCGAGGTCTTGACGGAGATCGATGCGACCTTCACAAACTGCTTAGGCGGCTCACCTGGCTTCTCCTTGTGCAACGCCTGGAAGACCACCCGCATTCCGTTCGCGAGCTCCTCGGGGCTCGGAAAGCACGTCCTTCAGAGGCATGGTAAGCGTGACAGGCGCCAGATGCCCTCCGTGGGCTCCGTGACCGCCATCGTCGCTAGGCCACGTGAACGTACCCAGTTGCCCTATTTTGACCTGCCGCGATCTCTGCTGGCCGTCCGGTAGCGTTGCCAGGATGTTGAAGCTGGAGCCGCGTCCTTGCCGTCAGCCCCGATCGCGACGTCATCGAGGACAAGCCACGCTGCGGTAATCGCCCCGGGCCCGGTCGGGGCACCGGCGGTCGCGAGACTATGGAGTTGCGTTTGTGCCGATTGCGGCAGCTTCAGGTCGACCGCAACCGAACTGGCGCCGAGCGTCACGGGCTTAGCTGTGGCGACGGTGGCCAGCGGTGAGTTGGCCGTGGGGCCGGGCAGGGACATCGGCGCTTCGCTTTGGATCGTGGCTGCTGCGATGACCGCGGGTTGAAAGGCCGGAAGCGGCTTCTCGCCGTCGTAACGATACCCGAGCGCGCCCTCGCTATCTACCGCGGCACCAGCCGTTTGCTTCATGTCTCCGGCCTGGTCGTAGGTGAAGGTCCTTTGCTTCCAGCCCGCGTCCTTTGGATTGGCGTGCCGGACCATCTTGGTTCAGACCGTCCAGAGCCGATCGATATTCGCGTGATGAACCCAAAAGACAGGATCTCTGGCAGAAGCCAGGATATTGCCCATGTCTCCGCCGACAAGATTATGCACGGCGCCGTGCGGATCGAGCTCCAGTGGGATCGAAAAGCACTTCCGCCATTCCGACGTAGAGGGCGGCAGGAGGACCTTCTGCTCGAACGGTGATCGAGACAGCGCGCCACTGTTGAGGCGGTCGTTCACTCTGGGGTGCCGCAGCGGATTCGACGCGTCCGTCCCTTCCGTGAAGATCTTAGGGACGTCGCCGTCTTCGTACCAGTTTCCAGTAGGGGAGTTCGAACGCAGTCGTCGCACCGGCTTCCTGGGCGGCGACGGCATCGCCCGTCTCCTACGTGTTTTCAACGAGGCAATCGAACAGCGGGCGATTCCGCTGGAGCAGGTTCCAGGCCTTCTCTCCAACCTGGCTCAGGTCAATGAGAAAATCTTGAGTGCGTTCGAAGTCCCTTTCGGGCGCTCCAACAACTGGGGAAGGCAGAACACATCCTGAAGAAAATGCGAGGGCGCTTGCTCTTCTGGATTGATCCCTTTCATGACTTCACCGCACCGGATGTCATGCCGTCGATAAACTGGCGCTGCAGTAGTACGAAGATCGCGACGATCGGCAGAACGATGGTGACGGCGGCGGCGAGCATCTCGCCCCAATCGGTCGAGTACTGGCCGGTCAAATTGTAGAAACGCACGATCGCCGTAACGTTGCTGTCGTTCTGCAGGAACGTTACGGCGATGACGAACTCGTTCCAGGCGTTCAGCCCGACGATGATCGCGACCGTGAGCAATCCCGGCCGCATCATCGGCAGGATCACGTAGAAGAAGGTCTGCCACGGCTTTGCGCCGTCGACCTGTGCAGCTTCCTCCAGTGCGACGGGAATCGCCAGCGCGTAGGTACGCAAAAGGAAAATCGCGAAGGGCGAGAACATCGCCGTGTAGATCAGCGCCACGGCCGGGATCGAATTGACGAGGCCGAGCTTGGCGAAGATGAAATAGAGCGGGTACAGGTACAGCTGCACGGGCACGGTAATCGTGGCCATGAAGTAGAAGGTGATGAAGCGCCAGAACTTGCCCTTCTGTCGCGCCAGCACATAGGCGCAGGGCGTTGCGGTGACGCAGACCATCACGATGGTCAGGATCGCGACCTCCGCGCTGTGCAGCAGGCTCGGTCCGAGCTGGGCGTTGCGCCAGGCCGAGGAAAAATTCTCCCAATGCAGCTGGGTCGGCAGCGCCAGCGGGTTGCTGCCGATCTCGACCGTCGTCTTCAACGCGTTCATCACGGCAAGCACAATCGGCAGCAGCGAGCTGAACGACGCGACGCCGATCAGCCCCAGGGCGAACGTCCTGCTCCAGCGATCTCCGATCATGTCGATTGCGCGTCGTCGGTGATCTGGAGCCAGAGATAGACGGCGGTCGCGCACAAGCCGAACAGGCTCATGACGCAGGCGGCTGCCGCGGCCTGGCCGACATCGCCCTCGAAGAAGGCGTGCCGGTAAGCGAACGTCGCCAGAACCTCGCTGCCATAGGCCGGGCCGCCACGGGTGACAATGAAGATGAACTCGAACACCTGGAACGACCAGATCACGGTCAGGATCAGCATGAGGGTGAGCGTCGGGCGGATGCCCGGAATCAGCACGTAGCGGAACAGCGCGAAAAAGCCGGCACCGTCGAGCCGCGCCGCCTCGATCTGGTCGACGGAGATCTGCCGCATCGCCGACAGGAACACCACGGCGAGAAAGCCCCACCAATGCCAGATGTCGACGGCCGCAACCGCATAGAGCGAACGATCAGGATCGGCGAGGGGGTCTGAGATCGAAAAGCCATGCTCGTTCAGCCACGCGACGATGCCGGTGGCAGGGCTGAATATCATGCCCTGGAAGATGCGCCCGGTGACTGCGACCGCGATGATACGCGGCAGGAAGATGATGGACTGCACCACGATGCGCGCCTTCGGCGCCATCAGCAGTGCGGCGGCCATCACCAGCGCGAGGCAGACCGGGACGGTGAGGAAGATCGCGGTCCAGATGAAGTTGTTGGTCAGTGCTGACCAGAACACGGGATCGGCGCCCATATTCTGGAAATTGGCCAGTCCCGCCCACATCGGCGTGCCGACACCATCCCAGATAAAGAACGCCGCCGTGAATGTCAGTACGGCGGGCACCAGGATGATGCAGATATTGATCAGCAGCGCCGGGAGCGCGAACAGCCACATTGTGGGATCAGGCCGTCCGCGGCGGCAGCGGCGGTACTTTGCCTTCCTTCGCTTCCTGGCTGAACAGCGTCTGCATCCGCGTCAGGTAAGCGTCCGGCGTGATCTTGTTGAGCCAGACCTGCTCGATGCCCTCGATCAGGTAGGAGTTGGTCGCGCCCGGCCAGAACGTCCAGGTGGTGAAGCCATACTGCCCCCTGCTGAAGGCATCGTGCAGATTCGCGATGGTCTTCTCGAACAGCGGATAGCCGATACCGCTCAGCATCTCCGGCGGCAGGTCCTTCACCGGGAGAGCCCATTTACCGGGCCAGTCGCGGTTCATGGCCTCGTAGAACTTGCGGGTCAGCATGAATTCGAACACGGCGGCTGCGCCTTCGGCGTTCTGCGACGTCTTCGCGATCGACAGCGTCGCGCCGCAGGCCAGATGAACCAGCGAACCCGAAAAGGCCGAGCCGAGCGTCGGCGTCGGCGCCACGTCCATCACCGTGTCGGGTTTCGACATGCCGTAGGACTTGGTACCAAACGACCAGGTGCCGCTGAACGCCATCGCGGCCTTGGCATTCACGACCTGCAGAAAGCTCTGCTCGATCGTCAGCGAGAAGTAGTTCTTGCCGAAATAGCCCTTGTTGTACCAGGCCTTCGATAGCTCGACCGCTTCGACGAAGGGCGGCGCGGTCCAGGGCAGCTCGCCCGAAAGGGCCTTACGGACATTGTCGGGGCCGGCGACGTTGTTGAAGAACACCGTCATCAGCCACTCGTTGACGCCCTTCCAGTCGGCATTGCCTGCGCCAAAGGGAATGATGCCCTTGGCCAGCGCGGCGTCGGCGACCTCTTCCATTTCCTTGCGGTTGGTCGGCAGCTTCCAGCCGTTCTGCTTGAACAGCTCCTTGTTGTAGAAGAGGTGCATCGACTCATAATCGCGCGGCAGCGCGTAGAGCTTGCCTCCATAGACGCTGGTGTTGAGCAGCGGCGCGAGGAAGCGGTCCTTCCACTTGTAGTTTTCGGCAAAACCGTCGAGCGGCAGCACCTGGCCGGCATTGGCGATCGCGGTGAGATAGGCGGGTCCTGCGGTCTGCACGATATCGGGGCCGTTGCCAGCGACGAGAGCGACCTTCAGGAGGTTGTTGACCGCCGCGCCCTTCACCTCGAGCTGAAGCAGGTACTTGTCCTGCGAGGCGTTGAAAGCCTCGACCAGATCGTTGCGCAACGCGGCCTGACCATCTGAATTGGCCTGGCCGAACCAGAACGTCACGACCTTGCGCCCGTCCTGGGCGTACGCACCGCGCGGCAAGCCTGCCGCGAGGGCTGCGGCGGGAATGGAGGCAACAAGCTGGCGTCGGGTCATGGTCATGGCGATGAACCTCGGTTTCCTCGGGGTACGGGTAACGGTTGTTGATTTTGCTTTAGTAATACGTATAACTATGCGCAATGACGGCGTCAACAACGAGGACGAAGCGGGGGAAAGGGCGCGACAAAGCGGCGCCGTCCCGCCCCACGCAGAAGGACATTGCGCTTGCGGCCGGCGTTTCGCAGGCCGCGGTGTCGCTCGTCCTGAACAAGGCGGAGACGCCGTCCGTCCCACCGACGACGCGCACGCGCATTCTCGAGGTTGCGCAAGAGCTCGGCTACCGGCCGAACCATCCGGCGCGGATGCTGCGCAGCGCACGGACGATGACTTTTGCCTGCGTCATCCCTGACATTACCAACCCGTTCTATCCCGGCCTCGTCCGCGGCCTGCAGACGGTTGCGGCGCCGGCCGGCTATGACGTGCTGATCTTCGACACCGACGGGCGGCCCGAGCGGGAGGCGCGCGCGATCGACTGGCTGCTGCAGGGGCGCGCCGACGGCGTCGTCGCGACGTTCTTTCATCTGCGCGCACCGCAGCTCGCCGTGCTGGCGCGCAAGGGCATTCCGCTGGTGCGGCTGGAGAGCCAGCACAAGCCGGATGGGCCGCTTGCGATCGACAGCGTCTATATCGACAACGCGGAAGCAGCTGCCGAAATGACGCGGCTCCTGATCGCGCGTGGGCATCGCCGCATCGCCATGATCCAGGCCGAATTTGGTCCGAGCCAGCGCCGTGCGCTGGGCTATGGCACCGTGATGCGTGAAGCCGGGCTATCGCCCGACTTCATCACGGACAGTGCTTATTCTGAAGAGTCCGGCGCGCGAGCGATGAAGCGTTTGCTCGAACGCAAGGGCGAGCGTCCGACCGCCGTGTTCGGTGCGAGCGATGTGCTGGCGCTCGGCGCAATGGTGACCGCGCTCAATGCCGGGCTCTCGATTCCCGATGACATCGCGATCGCCGGATTCGACGACATTCCGGTTGCCAAATTGCTTGGCCTCACGACGGTGCGGCAACCGGAGTTCGACCTCGGCGCGCTCGCGGCGGAAACGCTGGTCAGGCGGTTGCTGCCGGGTGGGCTCGAGACACCCGGTAGGAGCCACGAGCTGAAATTCGAGATCATGAAACGCTCGTCTGTCTGATCGGGCGAAGCTATCGAACGAGGGGGTGAACAAGTGACGGCAATTCCTCATGATTACGCGGAGCGCGTCTATGCCGGCGTGCTCGGCAAGCTCATCGGCGTCTATCTCGGCCGGCCCTTCGAGGGCTGGACCTATGAGCGCATCATGAAGGAGCTCGGACCGATCAACTATTACGTCAACGAGCGCCGCGACGTCGCGCTGCGCTCGCATCATCTGGTCGTCACAGACGACGACGTCTCCGGCACATTCGCATTTCCGCGTGCGCTGGCCGACAATGGCTTCCCAAAGCAGCTTACATCAAAGCAGATCGGGCAGGCCTGGCTGAACTACATCGTCGAGGAGCGCGCCATCCTGTGGTGGGGCGGTATCGGCAATTCCACGGAGCATACCGCCTATCTCCGGCTGAAATCCGGCATTCCCGCGCCGAGGAGCGGGTCGATCGAGCTGAACGGCAAGACGGTGGCCGAACAGATCGGCGCGCAGATCTTCATCGACGGCTGGGCTATGGTGAGCCCCGGTAATCCCGAGCAGGCCGCCTATCTCGCAGACCAGGCCGGGCGCGTCAGCCATGACGGCGAATCCGTCCACGCCGCAAAGCTGCTTGCGGCGATGGAAGCGCAGGCCTTCGTCGAGCGCGACGTGCAGAAGCTGATCGACACGGGCCTTGCCTTCGTCCCGAAGGACGCGCTGATCCGACGCGTCGTCAACGACGTCCGCGACTGGCATGCCGGCGATAACAGCAATGACTGGGAGCGCACCCGCGCCCTGATCGCCGAACGCTACGGCTACGACAAATTCCTCGGCAATTGCCACGTCGTGCCCAACCACGCGCTGATCATCCTGGCGACGCTGTACGGCGAGAGCAGCTTTCAGGAGGCGATGCGGATCGCCAACACCGCCGGTTGGGACACAGACTGCAATGCGGGTAATGTCGGTTGCCTGTTCGGCATCCGCACCGGCCTCGCCGGCCTCGACGCGGGGCCGGACTTCCGCACTCCCATCGCCGACCGCATGTACATATCGACAGCCGACGGCGGTGCCGCGATTACCGATGCGGTGATCGAGACGCAGTCGCTGGTCGCGGCGGGACGCGCGCTCGCTGGAGCACCGGCCATCGCCGCCAAGAACGGCGCGCGCTTCAATTTTGACTTTCCAGGCAGCTTGCAAGGCTTCCATGTTCATGGCGGCTCGCCGGCTAGACTGCACGCGGTGGAACTCAGCAACGTGTCCGGCCACAGCCGAACTGGTGAGCGGAGCCTCGCGATCGACTTTCGACGCCTGGCGCCCGGCCGCGTGGCGCGCGTCGCAACCCCGACCTTCTTCGACAAGGAGGTCTTCACCATGCCGACCTACCAACTCGTGGCCTGCCCGACGTTATACTCGGGCCAGCGGGTGGAATGCCGGCTGGAGTCGGACATCGACAGCGGACCGGTGACCGTCCGGCTGTTCGCCAGTGTTTATGACGAACACGACGAGTTGGTGCAGATCCGCGGCGAAGCGCAGGCGATCGCCACCGGAAGCGAGGCCGTGTTGAGCTGGCGGGTGCCGGATACCCACAGCTATCCGATCTTCGAGATCGGTCTGGAGATCGAGACGAGCGATCCACGCGGCGTCGACGGTGCGCTCTATCTGGATTACCTGACCTGGACCGGGGCACCGGACACTATCCTGAAGCGCCCGGACGACAATCTGAGTACGATGTGGAAACACGCTTGGGTCAATGACGCCAGCCAGTTCCAGACGCGTTGGGAAGGGCTGCGCGTCACCAATGGGAGCGGACTGGGGTTCATTGCCCAAGGTTCGCGCGACTGGAGGGACTACCGCGTGACTTCGCAAATCACTCCTCTGCTAAAATCCGCTTGGGGATTGGCCGCCCGCGTGCAGGGGCGCGAGCGCTATTACGCGTTGATGCTCGACGTCGGAGGGCGCATAAAGCTCGTTAAGCGGGATCACGAAGAGATGATTCTCGCTGAGGACCGCTTTGAGTGGGAGTTGGATGAGGCCTACACCCTGGAGCTTCGACTACGTAACACGGAGATCCGGGCTTTCGTTGACGGCAGGGAGGTGTTTTCGGTTCGCGACGAGGACAAGCTGTGGCTCCAAGGGGGGGCGGTCGGACTTCTCGTCGATACCGGATCGATCTCGACTCGGGCGGTACAGATCTCTCCCCTTTGAGAGAGGTCGATAAGGCCCACCTCCAAGGTGGAGATGCGAGCGCCCGGGGCCGTCCTACGAAGTCACGCGGGGAGACTCCGGCGCGATGCGCTTTCCGATCAGGCTAACCGCCCTGCTTAGGCGGAAGATCGGATAAGATACCGTAGATTGGGGTGATGTGGGGAAAGGAGGTCTCCCCGCTATCTAACGTACGATTTTCTACGCCAAACTACGATTTCCTGCGATTTTGTACTCCTGACGGCAGCGGTCAGAGCCCGCTGGCGTGAATTGTGTTGCCTCCGAAAGACGGCAGTGAAGGTCTTGTTTGCCTCGCGAGAGCTGACCTCTCGTGCGAGTGAGGCGCTTCGGATCGGCCGGCATGTTCGAGAGGCATGAGTTCTTGCTGGATTTTGCGCTCCTCCGACAAGAAGCTGGTCCAAGAAGGGGTCGGAGTGGTCTCCGGACCCAGCTCCCTGGTTCTCAGGGAAGAAGTTCCTCCTAAAACAGGAGGCTCACTCTTTTCAGAGCGCTTCAAAGGCGACAAATCATTCGAACGAAGCCATTCTTCCAGTGCCCGATTTTTTTGCCGCGAGGACTAACCTCTAAGCGGAAATTCACCGCTCGCCATGTCGAGCGGCATCGAAGACGCGATTCGTCGCTCCCCCGGCTGCAATGCGGTCGCATACGGCGATCGCTTTTCTGCTGATTCAGTCCGGCGAAGTGAGCTGGCGCTTGCCGCAACCCTCACCACCGTACCCTTCGGAGGAGATACCATGATCGAGATCCGGCTCGCCTCGTGGCAGGGCGGGGCAATTGCGCTTGGAAGCGATACCTACCGGAACTGAGCTGAGGGAGGTGCCAAATTGTTATGAGAGGCGTTACCGAGTGGCTCGAGTTGGTCAGCTTGTCAGAGTACGCCCAGCAACTCCGCCGACTTTAGGGGCAAACTACCTCACCTTGGACGGATCGCCAGCAGTCCGCATTAGGCGATCCGCCTTTACCAGCACGCGATCGTCAGCCGCCTGCGGCCGCAATGAGAAGCTAACGGCGACAAAAGCGACGCAGAGCACTATGCCCACCGCCATAGCGCGCTGAAAGGTTGGCCTATCAGCATTTTGAAATGTGGGGGTGCTGCTCCTCTTTGCCAGCTGTTCAAATCCAGCTTGGGAAAGCTTTTGTAATTGTTCGGCTTCGCGATGCTCGACCGAAAGCGCGCAGTAGTGAGCGGCCATCTCTCGATAGTGTTCTCGTGATGAAAGATCGATCGCCTTCGCAGCGCGTTTTTCAAACGCTTGGGCTCGGTCGGCAAGCTCTTTTGCCTTTGACATCGGGCACCTCATTCTAAGGTGGTCCGCTGGCACCAATAAGTTGGTCGGCCGGCGCGTCAATTCGGTTCAACGCCTCGACGGCCTCCCGTCCACGTTGGCGGACCTATTAGCTGGTACCGTTCAATCGCTTCAGCCAGGCGGCCATCGGGGCCACGGGCCGTGTCGCGGCGCATTTTGCTTGCGAACGAGCTCAAAAATATCTCCAGCTTCGATTGCTCTTCGCCCCGATAGGGCTTGGGCGTCTGTCCCGCGCTCGTCCGCCGCTGGCGGGGTTGGGGCAGGGACTATGCCCCATCGCGTCGCAATAATTTCACAGTTTGAGGAACCAATACCCATGCCCGCTGGGGGATCAGCGCATGGGGGAGCCATGACTGACAGCGAGTGGAAGGAGCGCTGGCACGAGGTCGAGCGCTTTCGATTGATGGCGCATGAAACGACAGACCCAGTGGCGGCGGCTCTGCTTCTCGATATCGTGTTGGACTTAGAAGCGGACCTGAATGAGTTGGTCGACGTAGAGGCGCAAGGGCCGCCATGGCTTGGAGCAGTGGCATGAGTGCAGGCCTCGTCGATTGATTCAGCTAGGCAACCGTTGCCTGCTCGACCAGCAACTCGCCACAGCTTCGCGAAGTTGCTCGCGCAGCTAGACTGAGGAACGGCGAGGGCGCCGGCCCGCCGGTTCACGCTGGCGGGCCAATTTCTAAACATGGACCCAAGAAATCGGTTGCCGTGGCTGGTCTGCGTAGCCCCAATGCGCGTGCGCTCCGCCTCGGTGCAATCGTCAGCTGACCAATGATCTTTCCCGAATGAAAGCTCGGCGGAAGCGTTCAGGTCGAAGACGCGCGTCGATCACGGTCCGATTCTGCATCGGCAGATGACGGTTCTTATAGCTACTCCCGCACATCAGCCCGAGTGGGCTCACCTACAACAGCGAGCGGTGTGAGCCTCGCAGGGAGTGATCGATCATGCCCAGCTACCATCTCGTTCGGGTAATGAGCCTCACCGCGACGATACTTCTGGCCCCCCGCGTTTTGCGTCGGCTCGGCAGCCGCCTCTGGGCGTCCAGGCCGGCATGCTGACCTGTAACCTTGCTCCGAGCATCGGCCTGATTATCGTCGAGTAACAGCGCGTGAAAAATCGCGTCATGATCTTTAGCGGGTGGGGCCCAAAACTGGCCGTGATGGGCTCGACCATCGAGCTACAGATGGATAGTCCGACACCCATGCCGTGTGGCTTTGCGCGGCCCACGCGCACCGATTCGATCCCATTTGGTGCTTGGCGGCTCGGAGCGCGTCCTGCGAACCGGTCGATCAGGCGCCTTGCGGTCCGGCTGAGTGCGAGAGCGACGAATTCGACGTGGCCTGTCGTGCTGGCTGGATCGTGCCGATACCTTGTTGCACAAGCACCGCGCCTATCGCGGGGACTTAATCGGCATGTCAAAGATCTTGCCACTCATGAGGAGAGCGATCTCGGCAGCGGTCAGCGGCTTCTGACATTCGGATAACGGATTGAGCCAGAAATTAGAGTCAGGCAACATTTCGAACAGATTGCGCGCAGCGGCGCCAAGGCACACCTCTGGCTGCTTTATATAGTCGAAGATGCGCTTCTTTGAGGTGAAGGTGGGGTGCCATCTCATGTTCTGGAAATCGACCGTTGCAACGTTGATCTCCTCCTGAAATTTGAGCGAGCGACGGCGTCCAGGTTTCATCGGCGCTTCCGGCGTCAGAATGTAGATCTCCGTCTCGAGCAACGCGCGATAGAATGCGGGAACAACGCTGGCGTCCCTTGCGGCAGCCTGCATCAGGGCTTCGAGACTGTTTTCCGGTTCAAACATGGCGACACTCCCAATTGAACCCAACGAGGGGCTGGACTTCAACGCCTCCAGTTGCAGCCGGATCGCGCTGTCGTCGCAGAGCCTTCGCCACGATTGTGCTAATCCTTGCTGCCGCGCAGGGCACGGTAGATCGTATTGCGCGACACGCCCAGGCGGCGCGCGGTCTTGCTGATGTTGTTGCCCGTTTCCGCATACGCAGTCAGCACATGCGAGCGCTGAATCTCATGCAGATTGGCCTTGAGCCTGCCACCCACCGCCTTGCCGGTCAGGCGCTCGCCGCCTGAATGTGCAAGTACGGACTCGACCGATGTCTCGTCGATCAGATCTCCCGGCTCGGCCAGCGACAATCGGGAGAGCACGTTGCGCAGTTCGCGGATGTTTCCATCCCAATCGAGTTCGGCCAAACGATCGATCGCCCCTTCGGTTAAATCCATCAAGGGATCGATCTTGTGGATCAAATGGCGCGCAATCTCTGCGAAATCGGAACGCTCTCGCAAAGGCGGTAACGTCACCTCCAGCGTGTTGAGGCGAAACAGCAAATCGGATCGGAATCGGCCCTTTGCAATCGATTCGTCTAGATTGGCATTGGTGGCAGACACCAGGAGAACGTCGACCTGACGTTTGGTGCCACCGACCGGCCGGACAGTCCAATCGTCCAGAAAGCGCAGCAGCACGGCCTGCAATGTCACCGGCATGTCGCCGATCTCGTCGAGGAAGAGCGTTCCGCCGTCCGCTTCCTTGAACAGTCCCGCAGCCCCGCCCTTTTTTGCTCCCGTGAAAGCACCTTCGGCATAGCCGAACAGCTCCGCCTCGATAAGGCTGTCAGGGAGCGCTGCGCAATTCACCGGGACGAAAGCGCCGGCCCGTCCACTGGCGGTATGAGCATGGCGGGCGAGTTGCTCCTTGCCGGTGCCGGTTTCGCCACGGATCAGGATCGGCATCTTGCGGACCGCCGCGACTCCCACCCGTTGGACAACGGAAGCGATCGCCGGATCGACGGAGACGAACTGGGTGGGGACGTCCTTGGGCGTCGACGGCCGAGGCCGCGAGATGGCTTGCATCATCGAGAACTGGCGCGCGTTCTCGATTGTTGCGACGAACTGGCTACCGACCTCGTCCTCGAGGCGCTGGCGTTCCTTGCGCCGGCCTTCATCGACAAAGGCGTTGAATTTCGTACGAAAGACATCGGCGAAGCGACGACCCGGTGAGGCTGGCAGGCCATGCAGCAGGACGCTTGCGGCCCTGTTAGCTGCAAGGATCCTGCCCTCGTTGTCGACGCCCAGCAGGCCCGCGCTCAACGTATGCAGATACTCGCCGCGGCTATGGAAAGCGATCAGGATGTTTCCGCGGTGATGTTCGCGGAACAGACCATTCTCGATCTGGGTTGCCGCCATCGCGACGAGCGCCTGGGTATGCGCCTGCCTCGACATGCAATCCGATGAGGCGTCCAGTATTCCGGCCAGTTCGCCATCGGGCGCGAAGATCGGCGCCGCGATGCAAGTAAGATTGTTGTAGCGCGAGAAAAAGTGCTCGCCCCCGTGAACAACGATGGCCCGCTTGAGATACGCAGCGGTGCCGAGGCCGTTGGTGCCGCAAATGGCTTCAGTCCAGATGGTGCCGGGCCGAATGCTCGCTGCGTTCGAGGCATCACTGAAGCTCGAGTCCGAGATGATGTCGAGCAGCAGGCCGTTGGCATTTGCAAAGGCGATCATGAAATTGGAGCCGGCAATCTGCTGATGCAGCGTGTGCATCTCCGCGAGCGCCAGGCCGCGAATCAGTGAGCATCGCTGCTGCTCCTGGCGCAAAACAGCGCTGCTCACGAACTCGGGCGAAGGAGGGCGCAATGTATCGAGACCAAGCGAAATGCAGCGCATCCAGCTGTCGTAGATATCGGCCGATAGAAGCTCTGCCGGCGGCGCGCCGCGCTGATCGAGCGTCATCCAAGCATTGTCCATGCGTCGGCTGGCGGTCAGCATCATAGCTCCTCCCGGAGTCGCTGCTTGGCGATTTCCTCTTGGTCGTAGCCCGGTTCGGGTCGTTCTCGCGCGTGGCGCGGTTCTCACGATCATAGATCAAACAATCAAAAATCCAAATTTCTGCTCACCCGCTGCTGCAGCCGTCGAACTGTTCCGTCTCGGAACAGTCGCGCGCAAAGTCTGCTCCGAGGCGGATCGGCGCGAGCACTCCCGAGATCGCAATAACAATAGAAAGATCAGGCCGTTGTGCGCTTGGCACAACCCTTGCTCAACTCTTCAGGCGGGATGGCGATCGCGTCAGATCGACAGAATAAATAATTTTGCCGGGGAGGCGTTTAATGAAAGCGGCGGTGCTTCATGAGTTCGACGAGAAGCTGACGGCGAAGGAGTTCGTCAAGTTCGATGACGTAACTGACCCGAAGATCTCGCGTCCGATGGATGTGATCGTGCGCATCGGTGGTGCCGGCGTCTGTCGCACCGATCTGCACATCGTTGAGGGCATCTGGCGCAGCAAGGTCGACGTCAAGCTTCCGTACATCATGGGCCACGAGAACGCCGGCTGGGTCGAAGCGATCGGCCCGGGTGTCGAAGGGATCAAGGTTGGCGACAGCGTAATTTGCCATCCGCTGGTGACCAGTGGGCATTGTCTCGCGTGCCGGCGCGGCGACGACATGCATGCGTTGGACAGCTCGTTTCCTGGCATCAATGCCAATGGCGGCTATGCGCAGTATCTGCTGACGGGACAGCGCTCCCTGATCAAGCTGCCGAAGTCGCTGGCACCGAAGGATGTTGCTCCCTACACCGATGCTGGACTGACGGCTTATCGCGCCGCGAAGAAGGCATCCCGTCATCTGTTGCCCGGCGAATACGTCGCGGTGATCGGCGCCGGTGGGCTGGGCCATATCGGCATCCAGGTTCTCGCAGCGCTCTGCGCGGCAGAAATCATCGTGGTCGATCGCGCCGAACAGTCTCTCGAACTCGCCAAGAAGTGCGGTGCACATCATGTCGTGAAGGCAGACGGCAACGAAGTCGAGGCCGTGCTGGCGCTGACCGACGGGCGCGGCGCGGAGGCCGTGATCGATTTTGTTGGCGAGGGTGACGCCATCGCCAAGGGCCTGTCGATGACAGCGAACGCCGGTTACTACTACATCGTCGGGTATGGCGGGAAGATCGATATCCCGACCATCGACATGATCACATCGGAAAAGACCATCGTCGGCAACCTGGTCGGCACATACGCCGAGCTGGTTGAGCTGATGGCGCTCGCGGATCGCGGCCTCGTCGAACTCCACACCAGGGAATACAGGCTGAGCCAGGCCAATGACGCGCTTCACGATCTGCATCATGGACGCATTCATGGCCGTGCGGTCCTGATCCCGTAGGGCATGTGCTGCGACATGAAAAGCTTCGGTCCAGATCATCGAACGAGAGTGGCGCGAGTGATAAAGGACAGCGGACGCCGGCCACCGATCACCCCCGAGGAAGCCGCTGAACTGCAGCGCGCCCGCGATCGGATGATTGCCCGGGACAGGCTGATCGACGAGATGGTCGATAACAACGAGATGCAAGTCAAGAATGAGTACGCGCGCGGCGGAGCCGAAATCGAACTCGCGTGCGCCGTGCGTGGCGCGGCGCGCGCCGACGCCGGAAGCGACGCGCATGCCGAACTGGAGCGAGCGATCGCGCGCCTGGAGATGCTTCGGGAGGAGCATCGACGCCTGGTGGCCGAGCGTGAATGGCTCGACACGTCCCTGCTTGAGATCGACAACGGTCCTTCGTCCGGCGATCACCAACGTTCAGGGCACGCATGATGAGAAAGAACAACGCAACCACAATTGCATCAAAGCAACAGGCACAAATGCCGTCTCCGCAACCGGACATGAGCGAGGAAGCCGGGTCGAAGGACGCCTTCTTCATTCAGCTGGCCGAGATCGCGGAGGCCATGATCGCCGCGCACGGCAGGGATTTCGCTACTGGTGCGCTGGTCCTCTCGGCGAAATTCGTCGCCGAAGGCAAGCCTCTCATCAAACGAGCCAACGGAAGTGACGAGACCGTCAGCGCGGACAAACCGGGCTGACGCGAAACGACGAGTCAGCAGATCAATCAATCCATTTAACGGACTCAAAGTGTGTTTTGCAGCTGAGAATTTCAACAAAGCATCCAGGGGGTTGACCTGGAACCGAAGCGAGAATGCTGAAGATAACGCAACGTTCAAAGGAGCTGGAAATGTCTGCAAGTCTGACACTGAACAAGATCACCGCGCAGAAGGGGATCAGCATCGCTGAAGCGGCCAACCGCGTCGCGGACCTTGGTTGGACGCCAAGCTACGTGCAGGAGGCGATGACTTTCCCGACCGACTACAAGATCTCGAAGACACCGCGCGACCCGATGAAGCAGGTCCTGCGGTCATATTTCCCGATGCAGGAAGAGAAAGACAACCGCGTCTATGGCGCGCTGGATGCGGCGTTGCGCGGCGACATGTTCCGCAATGTCGAGCCGCGATGGGTCGAGTGGATGAAGCTGTTCCTGGCGATCATCCCGTTCCCGGAGATCTCGGCGGCGCGTTCGATGGCGATGGTCGGACGGTTGGCGCCCGGCGAGGAATTGCGCACCGGCTTCACCATGCAGATGGTCGACGAGTTCCGGCACTCAACGATCCAGATGAACCTGAAGAAGTGGTACATGGAGAATTATATCGATCCAGCCGGGTTCGATATCACGGAAGCCGCGTTCGGTAAATGCTACGCGACCACGATCGGCCGCCAGTTCGCCGAGGGCTTCCTGACCGGTGACGCGATCACCGCGGCCAACGTCTATCTGACGGTCGTCGCGGAAACCGCCTTCACCAATACCCTGTTCGTGGCGATGCCGTCGGAAGCGGCGCGCAACGGCGACTATGCATTGCCAACCGTGTTCCTGTCGGTCCAGTCGGACGAATCCCGTCATATCGGCAACGGTCACTCGATGCTGATGGCGATGATCAACGATCCGTCGAACCACCAGTTGCTGGAGCGCGATCTGAAATACGCCTTCTGGCAGAATCACGCGATTGTCGATGCCGCGATCGGGACGTTCATCGAGTACGGCACGACCAACCGCGACAAGAACAAGGAGTCCTACGCCGAACTCTGGCATCGCTGGATCTACGAAGACTATTACCGGACCTACATGCTGCCGCTGGAGAAGTACGGCATCAAGATCCATCACGATGACGTCGCCGCCGCCTGGGATCGGATCGTCAAGAAGAACTATGTCCACAAGACCGCGCAGTTCTTCACGGTCGGATGGTCGGTGAACTTCTGGCGTATCGAGGCCCAGACCGAGCGGGACTTCGAGTGGTTCGAGCACAAATATCCAGGCTGGTACGCCGAATTCGGCGATTTCTGGAAATGGCACGCCAAGCTCAGCGTGCCCGGCGAGACCAACATCCTCTTCAACAGCGAGGTGGGCTATTCGTACCCGCATCGTTGCTGGAGCTGCATGGTCCCTTGCCTGATCCGCGAGGACTTCGTCTGCGACGAGGTCGACGGCAAGATCTACACTTACTGCTCCGAAGGTTGCCGTTGGACCCACAAGGTGGCGTTCGCCGCGGAATATGAGGGCCGTGCGACGCCGGCAATGGGCCGCTTCAGCGGTCGCCGTGAATGGGAGGATTGTTATCACGGCTGGGACGTCGCCGACGCGATCAAGGATCTCGGTTTTGTCCGGCCCGACGGCAAGACCATGATCGCGCAACCGCATCTGCGCTTCGACTCCAAGGACATGTGGACGCTCGATCACGTGCGCGGACACACGCTTGGCAGTCCGTTGCGTGGCTTCAGAGCGCTTTCGCCGATCGAGCGCGAGGTGGCGACGGCTGAATACCGTAAGGGCTTCAAGATCAATCCCTGCCACTAAAGAGATGATGAGCGGAGGGGCCGCTTTCGGCGGCCCCTCTTGGGGGGACCGGCAACGGTTTGCCGATCGTTTTGTACAACTGCCACGACGACAGGGCCGGGATAATGACGGACGTGCGGGTTCACAAGGTTCGTTTCGAGCCAGTGGGTATCGAGATGGAAGTGGAAGAGGGCGAGACCGTCCTCGATGCCGCATTTCGTCAGGGCATCTCGCTGATGCATGGTTGCAAGGAAGGTCAGTGCGGCAGCTGCAAATCAAGGCTGGTCGAGGGGGACATCGAGCTTCTGAAATACTCGACCTTCGCTCTGCCGGATTACGAGAGCGAGACAGGCCACGTCCTGTTGTGCCGGACACATGTCTACAGCGACATCGGTGTTGAACTACTCAACTATGACGAAGACCTGCTCAGCCGTTCGATCGCGGTGAAGGCATTTTCCGGCCGCGTGGCAGGGATTAGCGCGCTGACGTCAGACATCAGATTGCTGGAGATCGAGATCGAGAGGCCGATGAAGTTCTGGGCCGGCCAGTACGTCGATCTGACGCTTCAGGACGGCACCATCACCCGCGCCTTTTCGATGGCGAACCCGCCCGGAGAAGGCACCAATCTCCGCTTCATCATCAAGAAATATCCGAACGGGGCGTTTTCGTCCCGGCTCGATGGGAAATTGGCTGTCGGCGACGCCGTGGTCGCCAAGGGGCCGTATGGCACCTGCTTCCGGCGCGAAGAACGTCCGGGGCCGATGCTGTTGATCGGCGGCGGCTCGGGCATGTCGCCGCTGTGGTCGATCCTGGCCGATCACATCGGGAGCGGCGAGCAGAGACCGGTCCGGTTTTTCTACGGAGCGCGTACCCGCGCCGACTTGTTCTACCTCGATGAGCTCGCGGCCATCGCGGCGCGGCTGAACGATTTCAAATTCGTGCCGGCACTGTCGCATGCGGAGACGGGTGACGGCTGGGACGGCGAGACCGGACTGATCCATGAGGTTGTGCTGCGCCATCTGCGCGAGGAGAAGCTGAGCGGTGCCATCGACGCCTACGCGTGCGGGCCGACGCCGATGATCGACGCCGTATTGCCTGTGCTGCAAATGAACGGCGTCGAGCCGGACCACATCTATTTCGACAAGTTTACGCCGGCGGTGCGATGACGGCGTTCAAGGTTCGTCGCAGAACAGAATGGCAGAAAGGGAGTAAGCAATGAGCGCACAAATGAGCAGAGCAGCAGCGACCAAGCCTGCGGCAATCGTCAAATCCGGAGCCGCGGGGGCAGCGGTTTTCCCGGGCTCCGACAGCCGCAAGTACAACTACTTCGAACCGAAGGGGCGCAAGGCGACCCACTACGAAGACATGACGGTCGATGTTCAACCCGATCCGGAGCGCTATCTGCTGCAGGATTGGATCATCTCGTTCCCTGACGGGACGCCGACCTATTCCAAGGACTGGACGGCGGCAAAAAGCTCGAACTGGCACAAATTCCGCGCTGTCGACCAGGAGTGGGAGCGTACCCATTACCAGCGTCAGTCGACGATCTGCGGCATGGTGCAGAACACGATCGAGAATGGCCGGAAATCGGGCGCGCCGACCCGCTTCGATCCCGCCTGGGTGAAGATATTGCAGAACCATCTCGGAGCCTACAAGCATGCCGAGTTCGGTCTCGGCACCTCGACGATGCAGGCGCAGCGTTACGGCTACACGCAGATGGTCAACAATGCGATCTTGACCAACTCGTCCTACAAGCTTCGCTTCGCGCAGGACATCACTCTTTATCTGAGCGAAATCGGCCTCGACCTTCCAGGCTTCGACATTGCCGCCGGCAAGAAGCACTGGCTGGAAGATCCGATCTGGCAAGGCGTGCGCAAGTCGGTTGAATCAGTGATGGGTTCAAACGACTATCTCGAGCAATATTTTGCGACCAATGCGGTGTTCGAGCCGCTGGTCGGCGAACTCTTCCGCTCAGGCTTCCTGATGCAGGCGGCGTCTGCGCAGAACGACTTCATCACTCCGGCTGTCGTCTCCGCTGCGGAGGCCGACTATGAGCGCAATCTCGCGAACACCGTCGAGCTGTTCCACATCCTCGGCACTGATCCGACCTTCGGGGCGCAGAACCTTGCGTTGTTCAACAAATGGCTGGCCAATCATGCCGATCTCGCGCTCGATGCCGCCAATCATTTGCAGCCCATCTGGTCGCAGCCTCGGGTCAAGGTCGCGGCTTTCGCCGATGCCATGGCCCACGCGAAGAATCGTATCAGGGGTATCGCCGCCGAGCTTGGCCTGACGGTTCCGGCCGGACTGGCGTCGTAATCGGCATCGCTTCACGCCCTCACACTCAATCCTTCTGGAGACCGACATGCTGCACGAGAACGACAACATCTTCAAATCGATGAAAGACATCACGTTCGAGGACACGGTGTCGCATCAATGCGGAGTGACAATGAACGATAGCGTCGAGGCGCGCGCTATCGCCGAAGTCATGAGCCGTCATGAACACATCAAGGTGACCTACATGCCGGCGATGATCCGTATCGATGGCGACGGCAAGATGGAATTCAAGATGGATGAGATTTCCGAAGAGTTGGGCCGCGTCATGACCCCGCATCTCTTCGAGATTTCAACCTCGACGCATTACGGCCGCATGGTCATGACGGACGACAACACCGTCATGTTGTTCGGCGACATGAACGAGATGATGAAATACATCGTTTAATGATCGCCAGCGAACCAGCCTGGCCGGCACAGCGCCGGCCGGGCTCATTCGACGACATCAATCGCGCCTCACAACAATACGCAATATCCAGCGGAGCGGGAGTAACGCCATGTACAGGACGGCCAAGGGTGAAGAGATTTTTGTCATCGATGGGCATACGCATTTCTGGGATGGTAGCCCGGCCAACCAGAAGAACATCCACGGCAAGCAGTTCATCGACTGCTTCTACGCCTATCACGCGAATCTGAGCCCGCCGTCGGAGAAATGGGAGAAAGAGAAGTTCGAGAAGTACGACGCCAAGACGATGTTCGACGACCTGTTCGTCACCGGTTACGACGACATGGCGATCCTGCAGCCGACCTATCTCACCGACTTCTACAAGAACGGCTTCAATACCACCGAACGAAACTCGGCGATGAAGAAGAGCCATCCGGACCGCTTCATCCTGAACGGCGCCTTTGATCCGCGTGACGGTACCAAGGGCATCGAAGACCTTCATGCGCTCTCCGAGAAGCACAAGCTGAAGGGTGTCAAGCTTTACACCGCCGAATGGCGTGGCGAATCGAAGGGCTACAAGCTCACCGACAAGGCGTCCTACCAGTATCTCGAGGCGGCGCAGAAGCTCGGGATCAAGAACATCCACGTCCACAAGGGGCCAACGATCATCCCGCTGAACCGGGATGCGTTCGATGTCGCCGATATCGATGACGTCGCCACCTCGTTCCAGGATTTGAACTTCATCGTCGAGCATTGTGGCTTGCCGCGCCTTGATGATTTCTGCTGGATCGCGACCCAGGAGACCAACGTCTATGCCGGCCTCGCGGTGGCGTTGCCCTTCATCCATTCGCGGCCGGGGTATTTCGCCCACGTCATTTCCGAACTGCTATTCTGGGTCGGACCGGACAAGATCCTTTACGGCAGCGATTACGGCATTTGGACGCCGAAATGGCTGATCGACAAGTTCATGGCATTTGAAATTCCGGCCGACGTCACCAAGGAGACCGGTTCGGTGCTGTCGATGGAGACTAAGATCAAGATCCTCGGTCTCAATGCGGCGCGCATCTACGGCATCGATGTCGAAGCGCAGAAGAAGAAGATCCGGGCAGGCGGCGGTTATGCCCACTTGCCCGAAGCCGTTCACGCGCCGAGGTGATGGCCATGAAGCATGGCGTTGAGGGGAGGGAGCGGCCGAGAAGCCGCTCGTCAGATGACAAGCAGGCCCAGATATGGGCCTGCCTGCGAGACGTGATGGATCCGGAACTCGACGAGTCCGTCATCGACCTGAATTTCGTGACCAGGGCCGATGTCGACGCGAAGGATCGGGTCCACATCGAGTTCCGCTTGCCGACCTATTGGTGCGCTCCCAACTTTTCGTTCCTGATGGCGGACGACATGCGCCGGTCCATCAGCGCGTTGGACTGGGTCAAAGGCGTCAGCGTGGTCTTGGGTGAGCACATGTATGCCGACAAGATTAATGCGGGCCTCGCGCAGGGGCGCTCGTTCCAGGAAACGTTCGGCGCCGAGGCCGATGGCAGTCTCGATGATCTGCGCCAGACATTCCTCGTCAAGGCGTTCCAGCGCCGGCAGGTTGCGCTACTCAGTCACCTCATCGCGCTGGGGCAATCGCCGGCGGAGATCGTGAGCCTGACGTTGACGGAGCTCGGGTGCCTGCCGCTCGACGATGCAGGTGAGAAGCTGATTCAGCGCTATCTCGAGCGACGCGCCATCGTGGGTCCGGCAAGCGGTGGTGAACCCGCCTTTGTCGATGCGAACGGAGCGCGACTGAAGGCCGACGGCCTTGCCGCATACGCATCGAATCTACGGCGCGTGGGCATCAATGCTGAATTCAACGGTGCGCTGTGCCGCGGCCTGCTTGCCGCGCGGTTCGACCTCGAGACACCGTTCGTACCGAAATCGAGGACGATGCCGGCGTCGCCGGGCACCTAGCAGGTGCCGTGATGCGGGTGCGCAGCATAGATAACAAGTCCAGACCAGACGACCTCAAGGCAAAGTCGGGGATATAAAATGCCGAAGATCATGTTGCACGATGAGGCTGCGCGGGCCGCGCTGGGCCGGGGCGTCGCCAAGCTCGCCAAGGCGGTACGCGGAACGCTGGGTCCGAGGGGCATGAACGCGATCATGGACCGACCGATCGGCACGCCGATCGTGTCGCGCGATGGCGTCAGCATTGCCAGCGAAATCGAACTTGAATGCCCGTTTGAGAATATGGGCGCGCAGGTGTTGCGTGAGGTTTCAGCGCGAACCAATGAGGTGGCGGGGGACGGCACCACCACGGCCACCGTGCTGGCCGATGTTCTCGTGCAGGAAGGCCTGAAATGTTTAGCGGCCGGCGCCAATCCGGTCGAGCTGGTTCAAGGGCTGGAGCTGGCGGTTAGTGAGACCATCACGGCGTTACGACGGTCGGCGAGACCGCTGCAGGGGTCTGCTGGCCTGCGGGCTGTTGCGAGCATTGCTGCCAACGACACAGCGCTTGGCGATATGGTCGGCGAAGCCTTCGAGCGCGCCGGCAATCACGGAATCGTCGCGGTGGAATTTGGCAACACGGTCGAGACGACGCTGGAAATCGTTGAAGGCATGGCCTTCGATCGCGGCTATCTTTCACATCATATGGTCACCGATGTCGAGAAAATGCAGGTGGTTCTCGACAATCCGTTCATCGTCATGACCGATCTCAAGATCCAGACCGGGGAGCAACTGGCTGGTGTGATCTCGCTCATCGAGAAGAGCGGGCGACCTTTGCTGATCATCGCCGAGGAAGTGGCGCCATCTGTCATCATGCAATTGCTGGCGCGTCGGGAGAAATCCAATTTCAAGGTTGCCGCGATTCACCCGCCGGAGTTCGGCCATTGGCGCAAGGCGATGCTCGAGGATATCGCGATCACGACCGGAGGGCGCGTTATCTCGGCTGATCTGGGCGGAAGGCTCGAGAAGGTGGAGCTGCACGACCTCGGGTCCGCGCGCCAAGTGCGCATTTCCGCCTCGAAGACTCTGATCACGGCGGGAGGTGGCGATCAGAAGGCCATCGCGGCGCGACGCGAGCAGGTGTTGCGCCAATACGATGCCGCTCCCGAAAATATTGAGCGGGACAAGTTCGAGGAGCGCATCGCAAAACTGTCCGGCGGTACAGCGATGATTCTTGCCGGCGGCGCGACGCCGGTCGAGCAAAAACGCCGGACCCAGTTGATCGAGGATGCGATCAACGCGACCCGCGCCGCGATCGAAGAAGGCATTGTGCCGGGCGGCGGAGTGGCCTTGCTCAGGATCGCTGCAAGGCTCGACGAATTGATCAGTCGTCTGGACGGAGGCGCCAGGCAGGGCGCCGAGCTGCTGCAACGCGCGCTCAGCCGGCCGCTTTTCTACATTGCCGCCAATGCCGGCCTGAACGGAGAGGCGGAAGTTGCGAGAATTGCCAAGGCCACGAATGGCCACGGGCTCGACGTGCGCAATGGTTCGGCGGTCGATCTTGTCGAAGCTGGCATCATCGACCCGGTCAAGGTTTGCTACAGCGCGGTTCGCAATGCGGCATCGGTGGCCGGACTGATCCTGACGACTCAGACCTTGATCGCCAAGAAGCCAGATGACTACGATCCGACCGCTGGCCCGGCCCGAGGTGGTGGTGCTGAGCTGCTTTGAACGGAACCGATCATCGGTTCGAAGCGACCGGGCTCTATCCATAACTGGGCATGCTGCGATACTCGCAGCATCGGTGCTTCGAGGCACTATGGCATCACTCGGGCTTCTTCTGCCCCAGTGCGCGATAGATGGTGTTTCTTGAGACGCCGAGGCGTCGCGCGGTTTCGCTGACGTTTCCGGCGGTCTCGGCATACACCACAAGGATTCGCGCGCGGTGGATGTCGTGGAGCGATCCGGACTCCGTTCCAGGGTGTTGAACGATGTTCTCCGCGCTGGCTTCGTTGATAGAGCCGTCCGCGGCGGCAAGGGTGAATCGCGCCAGAACGTTGCGGAGCTCGCGGACGTTGCCAGGCCAGGGACGTGCGGCGAGATGCGCAATGTCCGCCCGCGTGATTTCGAAATTCGGGTCGATCGCATTGAGCAGATGGCGGACGATAGCATCAAAATCGTTGCGATCCCGGAGCGGCGGCAGGTTGACCTCGAGCGTGTTGAGACGATAGAGCAGGTCGGATCGGAACCGGGCTTCGGCGATGGCCTTGTCCAACCTGGCGTTGGTGGCGGAGATGAGAAAGACATCGACCTTCGATCTGACGCCGCCGACGGGGCGCACGGTCCAGTCGTCGAGCAGGCGCAGAAGCACCGCCTGCAGCGCGACGGGCATGTCGCCGATCTCGTCAAGGAACAGCGTGCCGCCGTCGGCCTCCTTGACCAGTCCAATCGCGCCGCCACGCCGCGCGCCGGTGAATGCTCCCCCGGCATAGCCAAACAGCTCGCTCTCGATCAGGCTTTCCGGCAGGGCGGCGCAATTCACAGGGATGAACGCGCCGGTTCGCCCACTCGCCATATGGGCGTGGCGGGCAAGCTGTTCCTTGCCGGTTCCGGTCTCGCCTCGGATGAGGATGGGCATCTTGCGTGCTGCCGCGGTCTCGACTTGACGGACGATGGCTCGGACCGCGGGGTCGTCCGCAACGAAGCCGGCGGCCATGCTCTGAAGAGACCGTGGTTCCGGCTTTGAATCCTTTCGGGCAGATGATGAAGTCGCGGTCTCGCGGCCGTCAGATTCGGATCTCGATTTCTGGACGTCGCGATGCGTGATCAACTGGCGTCGTCGCGCATGCAGCACCACGATGGCGCCGATGCCGGAGCGTTCGTTTTCGACGAAGTTAAAGCTCGCGTTGGGAAGCAGCTCCTTCAACCTGCCCGGCCACTCATCGAAGGGAACGGTCTTCAAAAAGCGGGTTGGCGCGTCGTTGTGAATGCCGTGGCGATCATGCTGGAGTGCGTTCAGAGCACGCTCGGTGGCGTGGAGGATCATGCCACGACGATCGAGCACGATGCATTCATCGTTCGCCCATTGCGATCTCTTGCCGAGAAAGCGGCACAGCAACTCCTCATGTTCCTGTCGGACTGATTGGGCCAGAACGCTTTCCACGTGATGGCCGACCGCGACGGCCAAAGCCAGGCTCTGCGGATTGAAGGTGCTTGCAGGACCCGAGATATCGACCACGCCAAGCAGTTCGCCATCTGTCGGGTCGTGAACCGGGACGGCAGCGCAAGTCCACCGCTGCACCTCCGAGCAGAAATGCTCTGTACCGTGAATTTGGACAGGTTTCGATTCCGCTATCGCGGCGCCAATCGCGTTGGTGCCGATGTCGGCTTCGCTCCAGCGACCTCCGTGTTCGAGATGGACTGCGCGGCCGGCGTCGATGACCCTGTCGTCGCCCTGCGTATCGATGATCAGCCCACTCGGATCGGTGAGGATCATGATTGAGTTTGCATCGCGCAGAAATGTTTTCGAATTCTCGAGAGCGCAGCGGGCGGCATGGCGGAGCGACGCGTATTTGGCGCGATGACGAAACAACTCGGCGTCCGCGACGAGCGGCGCTCGCGCACGGTCGACGGTAACGCGATGGTTCCTGGATCGCTGCCACGACGCTGCGACCGATGATCTCAAGTCGGATGACAACGCTCCGCGCTCGACGAACTTCTCCCACGCCGCCAGCACTTCTCGTTGGTCCATCCCGGCTCCTCCGACGTGAAAGGTGCTGGACCCGCTCATGACGGGCCCTGCGATCATTCACCTGAATGCGGGGGAGTGCCTGCCGCAACTGCCGGTTCGCTCACGCAAAGTCCGACGGTAAGACCCTTCCAGGCCGCCGTGACGGCCGTCTGAATCGGATTCCATATCCGTCGCACCCGCCGTGAAGACGACCGCGCCTTCCGATCAAGCAACCCCTTCAGCGTCCCACGTCCCTAACGTCCCAGGCCTTCTCCCAAGCCCGTTGACCAGATCAACCTATACTTTTTGAATGGTTCTAGCAAAGGTAGCGATCGAAGTTCCGCTTGGCCGCGGCTCGATCTGTTCGAGAGTCCGGGCTAGGCGCGCCGTAGTGCGGCGCAGCATCAGGGAATTGGGCGGCGCGGGCTAGAATCTTCGGCCATCCACACGGGCCGCAGCTATGGACATCGGGGCCGCATCGGATCAAGCGTGGAGGCAATCCAGAGGGGGCCAATCGGGAGACAACGGCAGCGGACAGATGCCGTCGAAAGTGACTTGCGTTCAGGATCCAGGGGTAACGTCAGTCAAAAGTGGTGGCGTCAGTCAAATCGCAACCTGGACTAGGGCTGGCCGGACGCAACCAAATGAAAACGGCCCCTACAGTTTTGTCACGATCAAGCCTCGCGCCTACCTTGGGGCCATACAGGCAGCGCGGCGATCGCGCAGTTCTACTTGCCGGCCTTCAAGTTGACAGAGCGCTTGTCGCCGGCCGGATGCGTGTCGCGCAGCGCCAGCGCGGCCCGTGTCTCACACTCGGAATGCTCTGAAAGCCTGCCACATTTCCCGCGCGAAGATCTCCGGTTGCTCGAACGCGGCGAAATGTCCGCCCTTGTCGACTTCGTTCCAATAAAACATGTTGGACCATGCAGCTTCTGCCCAAGACCGCGGAGCGAGGAAGGTCTCGCCTGGGAAAATGGTCGCCCCCATAGGAAGATCGATCGGATCGGACGAAGCGCGCACGCTCGAGAAGAAGCTATTTTCTCGGATCGTGCTTCCAACGCCTTCCCAGTAAAGGCGCGCACTCGACGTGCCCGTGCCGGTGAACCAATATAGGGAAATGTCGTCGAGCATTTGATCGCGGGTGAGGGCGTCCGCCGGAAGGCCGCTGTTATCCGTCCATTCCCAAAACTTCTCATACATCCACATCGCCAGCGCCAGCGGCGAGTCGTTCAGCGCATAGCCGATCGTCTGCGGCCTTGTATTCATCTGGTCGGCGTAGCCGGCCATTCGATCGAGGAAGTGCTCGATGTTTTTCAGGGCCTGTTGCTCTTCTTCGGTTGGTTGTGCGGGGGCCGCTTTCGGGACGACCAGCGGCAGATTGACATGGGCGGCCAACAGGCCCTCCGGGCGCTGGCTGGCCATGGCATGGGTGATGGCCGAGCCCCAGTCCCCTCCCTGCGCGACCCAGCGGTCATATCCTAGCCGCTCATGCATCAACATCGCCCAGGCGCGTGCGATGCGTGGCGGATTCCAGCCCGGCTCGGTTGGTTTGTCCGAAAAGCCGTAGCCGGGTATCGACGGCACGACCACGTGGAACGCATCCTCAGCGCGTCCGCCGAATCTTGTCGGGTCGGTCAGCCAGTCGATGACATCAAGAAATTCCGCAACGGAACCCGGCCATCCATGCGTGAGAACGATGGGAAGGGCCTGCGGATGCGGCGAGCGAACATGGATGAAGTGGATGCCGACGCCGTCGATGCGCGTGCGGAATTGCGGAAAGCGGTTGATGCGCGTTTCGAACTTCCGCCAGTCGTAGTCGTGAAGCCAGTAATCGACTAGCGACCTTGCTGCAGACAGCGGGACGCCTTGCGACCAGTCGCCTACGGTCTCCCGGTCGGGCCACCTGACGCGGCTGAGCCGGTGGTGCAGATCGTCGATGGCGCCTTCGGGAACACGAACTTCGAACGGCGCAAGGCTGTCAGGCGCGGGCGGCAGTACCAGCGCTACGCGCGCGTCTGGACCGCCGGCGGCAAGCGATCGCGCGTCGGAGAGAAGAGCAGAGGCAGACATGACGAACTCCAGGTATCTCCGCCGGATTGGGCTTATCGGCGGGTTGTTGGCGGCAGTAATTCTGTAGCAATCGCTACAACATCGATTTCGCGCGGGCAAGGTTATTTTAACGTCCGCTACAATTGCTATATGATGCTGCCATGGCTCGCAAAATCGCATTCGACTACGACCGGGCGCTCGACAAGGCGATGTCGCTGTTCTGGAAGAACGGCTACGCCGGAGCGGGCTTGCGCGATCTCCTGAAAGTCATGGGAATCCGCGAAGGCTCGTTCTACAACACCCTCAAGAGCAAGAAGCAGCTCTATCTGTCGTGTCTGCAGCGCTACGAGGACACGGTGGTCCGGACGCGCTTTCAGGCGTTGCAGTCGGCGCAGACCGCGGATGCAGGAATCCGCGCTTTCTTCGACGCTGTTCTCGATTGCTTGGACAATCCGAAGACACCCTCCCGCCTCTGCATGCTTGCCGCGATGGCAACCTCGGAAGTGCTGTCGGAGGCCGACTTGCGCAAACGTGCCGAGCACAGCCTAAAAGAACTGCAGGCGGTGCTGGAAGAACGCCTGAGTCAGGATCAGTGCAAAGGGTTGCTGCCGTCGTCGCTGGATCCGCAAACGATCGCCCAGGTGATCACCACCTACCTGCAAGGCCTGTGGCACATGGCTCTGGTGGATTACAAGCGGCCCCGTTTCCAGCGGCAGATCGATGCATTCCTGACCGGGCTGGGGCTCTAGCGGCCCCGCAGAACGGTGCAGCCTTGCCCGAGCGCCGCCTTGCGATCAGTCCGGCCGAACCATCTCGAACATGGTGTCTGCCGTCATCTCGAAATAGTCACCCCGCCGGCCGGCGCGTGCGATCGGGCGTGCGAGCTCGGTGAGATAGACGCCGTCCTTGATGAAAGCCTTGTCGATGTGGACGGCGACGACTTCGCCGAGCGTCAGCCATGCCTCCGCTGGTTCACCCGTCAGCCCCTTGAGCTGGATGATCTCCGTGACCCTGCACTCGAACGACACCGGGCTTTCCGCCACGCGCGGCACACTGACGAACCTGCTCGGCGCTCGCGTCAGTCCGGCAATTGCAAACTCGTCGACCTCTCGGCCGACATGGACCGCTGTCGCGTTCATCTGCTGTGCCAAATCCATGGTTGCAAGGTTCCAGCAGAATTCCCGGGTGTCCTGGACGTTCGCGACGGTGTCTTTCCAGCCCGTCGACGAGAAACCAACGAGTGCCGGAGTGTAGCAAAAAGCGTTGAAGAAGCTGTATGGCGCGAGGTTGACGTTGCCCCTCGCATCACGCGAGGAAATCCAGCCGATCGGCCGCGGCGCGACGATGGCATTGAAGGGATCGTGCTTCAGCCCGTGTCCGTTCGCCGGCTCGTAGAAGTGGATGTCTTGCGACGTAGCGCGGGTTGGCGTTGGCTCCATGGTTCACATGTCCTGCCAGAATTGATCGTAGCTGGGCTTGCGCCGCTCGTCGAAGGATCGTAGTCCCTCGCGCCATTCGGCGGCTGGGACATCCCCGGGCGAAGCCAGCACGCGCGCCCAATCCGTCTCGCCGTGATGGGCGAGGTTGCGCTTCGCGGCAGCGATGGCGCCCGGTGGCGCCGACTGCACGATGCCTAGCGCAAGGTCGATCGCGCTGGAAAGGACGTCAGCCGTCGGGACCAAGCGATTGGCCAATCCCCAGTTGATGGCCTGGGCTGCGCTTAGCCGGCGGCGGGTCAATACCAGCTCGGTGGCCCGCCTCGCGCCCACCACGCGGTGGAGACGCGCCAGGGCGGTGTTCGGGATGACGCCATGCCCCAATTCCGGGAGAGCGACATAGCTCTCCGTTCCCATCACGACCAGATCGCAGGAGAGCGTCAGCTCAAATCCGCCGCCGAGAGCCCCGCCCTGGAGCGCCGCTATGGTGGGACGCGTCTCCTCGGCCAAGGCACGAAACAACACGGCGGGATCGGCCGGATCGGGCGTGCCGCTCATCCAACCGGCCTTCAAATCGTCGATGTTGGCGCCTGCGCAGAACACCGGACCATTCGCCGCGATCACGATGGCCCGCGCCTTCTCGGCGTGCGACCGCTCGATTAGCTCGAACAGCATCGCGACCGAGGCCCTGGAGAGGGCATTGCGGCGCTGCGGCTCGTTCAGAGTGAGAATCGCGATGTCGCCGCTGCGGCTGTAAAGCACCGGCATGATCAGCCTCCCGCAGAACTGGAGGGCTTGCCGAGCAGGTGCCGCCGGATGTCGTCCGGAACGGCATATGGCCTACCTTCCTGGAGCAGCACGCAGGACGCAGTCGCGGAAGCCACGCATGTCCCGGCGCGGAAGACGCCTTGCAGGACCTCGAAGGAGGAGCGGCCGATATATGTGACCGTCGAGCCGATATTGACCTCGCCCGGATAGAAGATCTCGGCGTGGAATTCGATGGTCAGCCGGCCGACCACTACATTCAGCCCGCCCATCAGGCGGCTGATCGCGGGTTCCGCAAACAGCTCCATTCGGCCGCTCTCCAGGAAGCTGGCGATTGCGGCATTGTTGACGTGCCGGAATTGATCGGTATCTGCGTTGCGCAGCTTTTCCGGACTCCAAAAGCGGAAGTGCTCCGGCGTCAGCTGTGGCGTTGCAGGAGCGGGCGAAGCCGGATCCTTGATCATCCGTCGTTCCTTACTCGCGCGGGCGGGAGTGCTCGGTGGCCTCGTGCTCGATCCGGTAATAGATCTCCTCGGCCATCGGTTGACGCATCTCCTCGATGATGTGCCCGACAAGCCCGACCGCGCGAGCTGCCACGGCGAGGCCGCGGCACATCTTCCAGGACAGATTGAACTCCGAGGCGATCGCGGCCATCGCGCCGGTGACGTTGAGGGGGAGCGGCCGGCCGTATTGCTTGCTTGCCTCCGCGCCGATGTTCTCCATCAGCTCCACGTAACGGCCGGCAAAACCGGTTTCGTGCGCGACTTTGAACAGGGCCGGCGTGCGTGGATCGATCGGCTTGTGGAAGGGATGGCCGACACCTGGAATGATCTCACGCCGGCTCCTGTGAGCGCTGACAATGTCGGCAGCCAGCTGCTTCAAATCGACGGACGCCTGCGGGTCGGGCAAGGCCTCCTGGAGCATCTTCGCCGCGTTGTCCAGCGAGCCGACGAACACGGAGCCGAGCCCCAGCAGTCCCGCGGCGACCGAAGCCTGGACGGCTTCAGGCGCGCCGCAATAGGTCATGCGCGTGGCGAGGGACGAGGGCGTAATTCCATGCTCCACCAGGATCACCATCATGGCATTGAACATACGCGCTTCGTTCGTGCTTGGAAGGCGGGTGAAGATCTCGAGGAACGCCATCTGCCCAAAGTCGAGGGTACCGACGATTTCGGAGCAAAGGTCGAGCCCGTGGACCTTGATTTGCGTGGGGGTCGCCCAGGCGATGTCGGATTTGATCTCGTGCCGTTTCATGTCAACCTCGTCAGGTGATGGGGGCGGAGCTGAGCAGCTGGGAGGCGTGCTCCCTCAGGGCCGCCTTGCGAATCTTGGTGCCGTTAGGGCCGTCGATGACCGGAAATACGTCGACCTGGACGATGCGACGCGGGACCTTGTAGTTGGCGATGCCTTCGCGGCAGTAGGCGAGCAGCTCGGTCTCGCCGAGTTGGCGGTTGACGCGAACAAAGGCAACCGCAACGTCGCCTTCGCCTTCGAGGCGCACGCCAACGACCTGAGCAGCCGACACGTCCGGATGCCGGCAGAGAAACGTCTCGATCTCGCTGGGGTCGACCAGATAGCCGCGCAGACGCAGGCCGTCGCCGATGCGCGACAGGAAAACGAAGGCATCCTTGTCCGCATACGCAAAATCGCCGGTTCGGTACCAGCCGTCGGAAGTGAACGACCGCGCGGTTGCGTCCTCGTTGTTCAGATAGCCGGGCATCACATTGTAACCTCGGATCTGCAACTCACCGGTCGCGCCGGGCGCGACCGGTGTTGCGCTGTCGAGCTCGACGATACGAAAAGCCATCTCGCCGGACAGCAGACGACCGCCAGGCAGCGACCTGGCCTCGATCGGTTCGGACGGCGAGCGCGCGGCCATCAGAGCAAAGCCTTCGGACGAGCCGTACACGCTCACGAGGCGTAGTCCCCATTTGTCCTCGGCCGTCCTTATCACTCGATCGGTCAGGCCCGCGAAATCGGCAAAACCCCCGGCGCGCAGCGTCGAGAGTTTCGCCGCGGGCACGTTGAAGACGGCATCCAGCAGACCGTCGGAACCAAACACATGGGTCGCCCCGTGCCGCTCGATCGCCGATGCGGCTTCGGCGGCCTTGAAGACAGGAAGGAGAACGCAGGCGCCGCCACCCGCCAGCGTCGCGATGGCCTGGACGAATCCCAGGACGCCGTAGAGCGGCAATGCACACAGCGTCTTGCCGCCGGGATGGATGTCGAAAGCGGAAGCGACCGTGTGGGCGTGGGTGCGGCAGCTGTGCTGGTCATGAACGGCGAGCTTCGGCGCGCCGGTCGTTCCGGACGTGCTGAACGCGCACAGCAGATCCTGCGGCCGGCCAACAGCTTCGACGTGACCATCGGCACCCGCATGGAAACGGGTCGGGTCGGCAATCTCGATGACGTGTGCTAGCGCGGGCACCTCGCCCTGGATGTCACGCACGACCTGCGCGAAGGCCACATCGAGGAAGTTGGTCGCTGCCACGACGACTTTCGCGCGGGACAATGCGATGACATGATGCGCTTCCGCGCGCCGGTACCGCGTGCTGATCGGAACGACGAGAATCCCCTGATGCGCGGCGGCAAACAGGAATTGCAGCCAGGTCGGGCCATCCGGAATCCAGAGCGCGATCACGTCGCCGCGCGTCAAGCCGAGGCTGCTTAGAAGCGCCGCGGCACGGTTCGACGCTTCGGCCAGATCCCTGCGCGTAGCGACATAGTCGCCCAGACAGATCGCCGGCGCTTCGGCATGGTCATCGAGCAGCCCGAAAAAGGGGCTTGGTGCTCCACTCATTGTGATCCCCTGCGTGTGTCAGTTCGAAAGAGCCTGGCGAGCGATTTGAATTCGCTGCATCTCGGATGTGCCTTCGCCCAGCCGGAACGCGCGGGCATCCCGGTAGAAACGTTCGATGGGGAGCTCGCACATGTAGCCCATCCCGCCGAAGATCTGGAGGCAGCGATCCACAACGCGGCATCCCATCTCGCTGGCGTACAGCTTGGCCCTGGACACCGCGATCCGTGAGGCCGGATCTTCCTGGTCGCACAGCGCGGCGGCGCGATAGATCAGCGCCCGCGTCGCTTCGATCTCGACGTCGTTGTCCGCGATCATGAACTGGATGGCCTGATGCCCCGCAAGCTGCGAGCCGAAGGCGCGGCGCTCCTTCGCGTAAGCAACGGACATGTCATGCGCGCGCTGCGCCAATCCCAGCGACCGGCACGCAGACAGAATTCTATCGTGGTTGATGGAGGCCATCATGACCAGGAAGCCGTCGCCGGGACGGCCGAGAACGTCCGCATCCGGAACGAAGCAGTCCTCGAGCGAGAAGCCGTTCAGATGATAGCCGTGCCACCCCATCTTCTTGTAGCGCGTCATGCCCACGAGCCCCGAATTGGTGCGCTTGACGATGAACGTGGTCAGCCGCCCCTTGAGGGAGGCGGTGGGATCGGTCACGGCCAATACGATGACGTAATCGCAGGTCTCGACGTTGGAGATGAACTGCTTCGCCCCTTCGAGGCGCCAACCGCCTTCGACCTTCAACGCCTTGGTCCGGATCGCGCCCAAATCCGAGCCGGCATCCGGTTCGGTGAGGGCGTATGTCATCGTCACGCGGCCGGACACGAGATCGGGAAGAATGCGGTCTTGCTGCTCCTCGTTGAGATGGATCAGCGAGAGCGGCAAGAACCCGACGACCTCAGACAGCGGAACGGATGTGTGGGTGACCTCTTCCAGGATTCCGACCTGTGCCGCGACCGGAAGCCCGTAACCGCCGAGCTCGGGCGGAAGATTGAAGCCGTAGATTCCGAGTTCGGAGGCCTCGCGCCGCAGCTGGGCCAGCAAGTCGGGAGACACGTTGTCGTCGGTCTCGATCTGCTGTTCGAGCGGCTCCAGGCGGTCGCGGACGAATCCCCGCACCGTCTGGCGGAGCATCGTCATCTCATGTGAAGCAAGGTCGATCATGGAAATCTCCGAAAACGATTTCGTAAGCAACCTAGACGCCAGCGAACTCCTGTGTCAAGTGTTGGCGGCAAGAGGCTTGAATGAAGCAGCGGATCAATATCGTAGAGCTCGCCCGGCATTTGGGGCTCGCCGTGTCAACGGTCTCGAAGGCCATCAATGACCGCGGCGATGTGAGCGATGAGACCAAGCGGCGTGTGCTGGAAGCGGCGGAAAAGTTTGGCTTTTCGCCGGATCCGGCGGGACGGCGGCTGCGCACGCAGACGTCAGAGACCATCGGCTTCGTGTTGTCGCCGCCGCAGACCCATTTCGCGCATCCGTTCTTCCTCGATCTGCTGATGGGGATTGACCAGAATCTTAGCCAGACCCCGCTTCAGCTCATCATCGTCGCGGGACGAACACTGGAAACGGAGCTCGAGAGCTTCCGCCGCCTGGTCGAGCGGCAGCGGGTCGACGGCGTGATGTTCGGCCGCACGCGCCGCGATGACCCCCGCATCCGCTACCTCCAGGAGCGCAACGTCCCGTTTGTGGCGCTGGGCCGCAGCGAGACCGGCAAGCCGTTTCCCTTCGTGGATATCGACCGAACGGTCGCCGGCCGCAACGGAACCGCGCGTTTCGTAGGGTTTGGGCATCGCCGGATCGGACTCTTGAGCACGCCGGGATACCTCATGATCAGCCACCTTTTGCAGGAGGGCTATCGTGCGGCCCTGAAGGCGGCGAAGTTGCCGTTCGATGCTGATCTCGTGGTCGAAACCAGCACCAGTGAAGAGGGCGGGCTGAACGGCGCCCGGCAGCTGCTCGCCCTGAGCGATCCGCCGACGGCGATCATGTGCGGTCATGACCTGATTGCCACCGGCGCGATGCAGGCGATCGCGGAAACGGGCAGGCGCCCGGGCGTCGATGTTCCGGTGATCGGGTGCGACAATCACCCGCTCGGGCCCTATCTGAATCCGCCTCTGACTACGTTTTCCGCGCCGACGTTCGAGGCGGGGCGCCGTATGGTCGATCTGCTTCTTGCCCTCATGGACGGCCGTTCGCCCAAGGAATTGCAGGAAATCTGGTCGCCTGAGCTGATTCTGCGCTCGTCCCACGGCAGCCAATTGGTCGCAGCCGGCGAAATCTGAAAGCCTGCATCTGTCGCTTGACAAGCCGGGCCCGCGCGACCTAGGTTACGAAATCGTTTTCGTAAATCGGGAGTGTGCGATGTGGCCTCTGCGGAAAGTCGCGGTTCTTGCGTTTTCGATGCTTCTTGCGCTCGCCGGGCTGGCGTCCGCCGAGGATCTTCGCATCGGAGCCATCTTCCCCCTGAGCGGCGCGAACGCCGATTACGGCGATCTCTACATGGGAGCGACCGAGCTTGCGGTTTCCCACCTCAACAACGCGAAAGTCCTCGGCGGAAAGCTGTCGATCGCCTACGAAGACAGTCAGGCGCTCCCGCAGCAGGGCGTGATCGCCATGAACAAGCTCGTGAACGTCGAGAAGGTCAGCTACGTGCTCTCCGCGTTCACCGGTGTGTCCAAGGCCATCTCGACGACCGCGGCGCGCAGCCGCACGGTTGCCGTCAATGGTGGCGGGGTCGGGCCCGACCTTGCCGAGCTTGGCGAGTATTTCTGGAACGTCATCCCGCTCGCCAATTTCGAGGTGCGGGCGATGGCGCCCTACCTCGTCCAGAAGCGGGGATTGAAGCGGTTTGTCCTCGTCTATGTCGACGATCCGCTCGGCCAGTCGATCAAGCGTGAGCTCGAGTCCAGCCTGCCTTCGCTCGGCGCGACGCTTGCCGAGGCGCTGTCCGTGCCGTCGAATGCGCAGCAGTTCAGCGGGGTTGCGGCGCGGGTGCGCGATGCCAAGCCGGACGTCGTCTACATCGCTTCGTTCGGCGCGCAGCAGTCGCAGATTATCAAGCAGTTGCGCGACAACGGCGTTACGCAGCAGCTCGCCAGCTACTCGGGGTTCGCGATTCCCGCCATCGCCAGCCTTCCCGAGGCCAAGGGAGCGCTGTTTACGACGCAGCGCATCGACTGGAATTCCGACGATCCGGTGACCAAGCGCTTCACGCGGGAATACCAGACCAAGACCAACAGGGCGCCGACGGCCTACGCCGCGAATTACTACAACGCCGTGATCCTGTACGGCGCCCTGGCGTCGGCGTTGCAGAAGGCTGGCTTGCTGATCACGGGCGAAAACCTTCTGGCGAAGCGTCGTGAGATCGGGGCGTTCGATCTGGTCGGTGGGCGTGTCACCTTCGAGAAAGACGGCACGATCCGGTCCGCGATGCAGATCAACGAAGTGGACGGTGAGCTGGCCGTCGTCGAGATCGTTGCGGCTCACTAGCTCTGGCGCCTGTGCGAGGACCCATGCTGCTACTCCAGCTCATCATCAACGGGATCCAGGTTGGGGCGCTCTACGGCCTGACTGCGGTCGGTTTCTCGCTGATCTTCGGGGCCACGAAGATCTTCCACTTTGCTCACGGCGCGAGCTTCGCGATCAGCGCTTACGTATTCTACTATCTCTATGCGGTTCTCCTGGTCTGGTGGCCGGTCGCGATCCTCGCGGCCTGCATCGTGGTCGTGGTGTTCGGAGTTGCCCTGGATCGTTATGTCTACGGCCCGATCCAGAGCACCGACGGATCATTCTTCACGATCTTCGTCGGCTCCTTTGGCGTCGCGGTCGTCATTCAGAACCTGATCGGGACCGTCTTCGGGCGCGGCTTCATTTCGGTGCCTTCGGCTTTGAGCAGGAGCGTCGAGCTCGTGCCCGGACTCTACGTGGCTCCCACGGCGGGGATTGCCGTCGTCACCGCGGTGATTTGCTTCGTCGCGCTCCAGCTGTTTCTCGGCAGGACCAATATCGGGATCGCACTCCGCGCGCTCTCTGAGAGCCCCGCGTTGGTGCGAACGTTTGGTCTGAACCCGAGGGCCGTGTCGACATGCGCGTTCGCGCTCGGCTCACTGCTCGTCGTCCCCGCCGCGGTGCTCACCAGCATGACGTCGGGGCTGAATGCGGCGATCGGCGGCCGCGTCATGCTGATCAGCGTCGCCGCCACCATCGTCGGCGGCGTCGGCAGCCTGCGTGGCGCCGCCTGCGCGGGACTGTTGCTGGGCATTGCGGAGAATCTCGCGTTGTGGCGGTTCGATCCACAGTGGAGCGAGGCGGTTACCTTCCTCATTCTGTTCGCGTTCATCGTGCTGCGTCCGTCAGGCTTCTTCGGCCGCGTCGTGACTAGTTGAGGGTCTGCATCGTGATCGCATATCTCGTAAACCTTGCAACGCTGGTCTGCATCAACGCCATTCTGGCGATCACCTTGAATTTCATCATGGGATATGCGGGCATTTTCTCCCTTGCCCATGCGGTGTTCTTCGGTGTCGGCGCTTATGTCGCGGCATTCATTGCCTTGCAATGGACGGATTCGTTGCTGCTTCAGTTGCCGGCTGCGATGCTCATCGCCGGCGTGATCTCCGCGGCGCTGGCCCTGCCAGCCTTGAGGGTACGTGGCGACTACTTCGTGGCGGCCTCTCTTGGCTTTCAGGTCCTCGCCGCAACCGTGTTCTCGGAGTGGAAGTCGGTCACGGGAGGCATCGGCGGGCTCGTCGGCATCCCGCCGGCAAGCATCGGGGGATACGCGTTCGGCGACCCCGCTCAGTTCCTCGGCCTCGCCGGCGTGATACTGGCCCTGGTGGTCGTGCTCACTACTGTGATCGTTCGTTCGAGCTTCGGTCGTAGCCTCAAGGCCATTCGCGACAGCGAGTCGGCCGCGCTGGCGTTCGGCAAGAATGTCGCGCTGATCAAGACGCTCTCGGTGTTTTACTCGACCGCGATCTGCGCCGTGGCAGGCGTTCTGTATGCCGATTATCTCAGCTTCATCAACGTCGAGAGTTTTACCATCGATGCCTCGACGCTCTTCATGGCCATGGTGATTGTCGGCGGCATCGGAACAGTATCGGGGCCGATCGTCGGTGCGGTTCTTCTCACGCTGCTGCCGGCCGCCTTGACCTACCTGCCGTTCCTCCCGCGCACCGAAATCGGGTCCGTGCAGCAGATGATCTACGGCCTGGCGATGGTCCTGCTGATGATCTTCAAGCCGGACGGCCTCATGGGCGCGAAGCGAGGCGAGGCCTGACATGCTGCAAGTGTCGAAAGCTCAGGTCCCCCCCGCGACGCTTCTCGAGATCGCCAATCTCACCAAGAGTTTCGACGGTGTGAAAGCGGTCGAGGATGTCTCGCTGCATCTGCGCGAAGGGATCATCACCACGCTGGTCGGCCCGAACGGGGCAGGCAAGACCACGCTCTTCAACCTGATCACCGGACATCTGCGGCCGACCTCGGGCGACATCCGCTGGCAGGGCGGATCGATCGTCGGTACCGCGCCGTGGAAGATCGCGCGCCTTGGTGTCGCCCGGACCTTCCAGGATCTGCGTCTGTTCTCCCACATGACGGTGTTCGAGAACGTCCTCACGGTGATGGAGAAGAGCGCCTGGTTCTGGCAATCCGAGACCGGCAGCGGCGCGGAGCGGCACCAACGGGTGCACGAGATCCTCGAGGCCACCGGCTTGCAGCACAAGGCCGGCGTGCGCGCAAACGATCTCGCCTATGCGGAACGCAAGTTTCTGAGCATGGCGCGGATCATGGCCACCAAGGCCAAGATGTGGCTTCTCGACGAACCGGCGTCGGGGCTCGATCCCAGGTCCTACGAGCGCTTCGTGGCGCTGCTGCGCAGCGAAGTTCGTCGCGGCATCACGATCTGCATAATTGAGCACAACCTCGAGATCGTCGTCAGCATCTCCGACCGGATCAGTTTCCTTGACCAGGGACGGCTTCTCGCCGACGGCGAGCCCGAGGAGATCCTCGGGAATCCGGAATTGTCATCCATCTATTTCGGCGAACGCAACTCATGACCGATACTCTCATCACCGTTGATAATCTTCGCGTTGGCTACGGCGGCCGCGTTGTGCTCGACAATGTCTGCCTCGAGATCCGCAGGAACGAGGTGCTTTGCCTCGTCGGTCACAACGGCGCCGGCAAGTCGACCCTATTGAATGCGCTTTTCGGGGTGGTCTCCCGCCAGGGCGGCGAGATATCGGTTGACGGTCAGCGCCTGCATCACCCGGAGCCGAAGAAGATGGCGGCCCTGGGGATTGGCCTCGTGCCCGAAGGCCGCGGAATTTTTCCGGGCCTGACAGTTGATGAAATCTTTCGCCTGGCAATGTGGGCGACCGACGTGCCGCAGCGGGCGCAGCCCGAGCGCATCGAGTGGGTGATGTCGATCCTGCCCCGCATCAAGACGTTCTACGCGCGCCGCGCGGGCACGCTGTCGGGCGGACAGCAGCAGATGGTCAGCATCGCGCGCGCCCTGTTGAGCCGTCCCCGCTGCCTTCTGATGGACGAGCCGTCGATCGGACTGGCACCAAAGCTGTTCCAGGATCTGCTCCAACCGATCCGGCAGCTTCAGCAGCAGCTCGGGCTATCGATCCTGCTGGTGGAGCAGAATGTGAAGGAAGCATTCAAGATTTCCGATCGCGTCCTGGTGATGCGCTCCGGCGCGATCATCCACGAGACCTGTCCGGACGCATTGGCGGACAACAAGGTACTCATGCAGTTCTACTGAACTGAAGGCAGACAACGAAGGTAGCACCATGCAGCAAGGTATCGTAATTGCAAACAGTGAGCGGCTGCGTCCGCCCGCCGGCCATTATTCCCACACCTGCACCGCCGCCGGCCTCGTGTTCGTGTCTGGACAGCTTCCGGTCGACATTAGTGGCAAGCCCATGAGCGACCAGCCGTTTGCGCGGCAAGCCGAACAGGTGCTCGCCAACGTCGATGCCTGCCTGGAAGCCGCGGGAGCCGACCGAAGCCGGCTCCTCCAGGTGCGCATCTACGTGACCGACATGAACTACTGGCCAGCCTTCAACCAGATCTATGCCAATTGGATCGGCGACGTCCGGCCGGCGAGGGTGGTCGCCGGCGTGGCGTCCCTTCATTTCGGATTGCTGTTGGAGATCGAAGCCATCGCGCTCGCTCCGGCCTGAACGGCACCCCTTTCACGACAATTGACGGGCGAAAGAATGACATACGCTCTCAAGATCAATGCCACACGGCACACCGTGGATGTCGACGGCGATACACCCCTGCTGTGGGTACTTCGCGATGTTCTCAAAATGACCGGCACGAAGTTCGGGTGCGGGATCGCGTTGTGCGGCGCATGCACGGTCCACATCGATGGTGTCGCGACCCGCTCGTGCATCACCACCGTCGACAGCGTCGGCAATGCCGCGGTGACGACCATCGAAGCCGTAGGTCTCACCGCTCCCGGCCGTAAGATACAGGAGGCATGGCTCGACCTCGACGTGGTCCAGTGCGGCTATTGCCAGTCGGGGCAGATCATGTCCGCTGCGGCGTTGCTGGCCAGCTCGCCTCATCCGACCGATGCAGAGATCAACGACGCAATGTCCGGCAATGTCTGCCGATGCGGCACCTACAATCGTATTCGCGATGCCATCAAGCAGGCGGCGGAAGAGAAGCAGCAATGATGGAACTGGAAACCGGGAGACTGCCGGGGCCGGTCGCGAACCGCAATCTGCCGCAGCTCTCGCGCCGGAGCCTGCTCAAGGTCGGAGCGAGCGCGCTGGGTGGTCTTGCCTTGACGGTTACGCTGCCGTCCCTGTCCAAGGCAGCAAGCGAGGAGAGCGCTCCGGCTCTCAATGCTTTTGTCCGCATCGAGCCGGATGGTCGCGTATGCCTGACCATCCCGAGTGTCGAGATGGGGCAGGGAATTTATACCGCCATGTCGATGCTTCTGGCGGAGGAACTCGAGGTCGGCCTCGATACTGTCACGGTCGAACATGCGCCGCCCAACGACGCCCTCTACGCCAATCCGATTCCGATCCTGCGCCAGCAGACTACCGGTGCGTCTGCCTCGATTCGCGGCTTCTGGAGGCCGCTGAGGTTGGCCGGTGCTGCGGCACGCCTGATGCTGGTCGCGGCAGCAGCGAAACAGTGGAACGTGGCCGCCTCGTCCTGCAGCGTGAAGAACGGCGTTGTCTTCGATCCCTCGGGAACGAAGTCGCTGCCCTATCGTGATCTGCTCCGGTCGGCGGTCTCCGAGAAGCCGCCGGCGCCTGATCAGATCAAACTCAAGTCGCCCGAACAGTTCAAGTTGATCGGAAAGTCCCCGAAGAGGATCGAGGCTGCGGATAAGGTCTCCGGTCGAACCCAGTTCGGCATCGACGTCATCCTGCCCGGCCTTCGAGTTGCCGCGCTCGCGATCTCGCCCGTGATGGGCGGTCGGCCCAAAGACATGAACAGGGCTGCCGCGCTCGCGACGAAGGGCGTGCGCCAGGTCGTCACGATCGACCGGGCGGTTGCCATCGTTGCCGACCACATGGGTGCGGCAAAGAAAGGCTTGGCGGCTGCCGCCGTCGCATGGGACGACGGCCCCAACGCGTCCGTCGACAGCAAGATGCTTGTCGAGCAGCTCAAGCGGGCGTCCGAAAGTCCCGGCGCCGTGGCGCGGATTGAGGGGCATTTCGAAGCAGCGTTCGCCGGTGCCGCGCGGCGCATCGAGGCGACCTACGAGCTTCCGTTCCTGGCACATGCGGCCATGGAGCCCATGAACTGCACCGTGCATGTCCGAAAGGAATCTTGTGAGATCTGGGTCGGAACGCAAATCCCGACCGTCACGCAAGCCGCGGTTGCGGCCCTGCTCGGTATTCCCCAAGACGCTGTGGTCATTCACAACCAGTACATCGGCGGCGGCTTTGGCCGCCGGCTCGAGCCGGATGGAACGCTCCTCGCCGTCGAGATCGGCAAGCAGGTCGACGGTCCTGTAAAAGTGATCTGGAGTCGCGAGGAGGATATCCAGCACGACATCTATCGTCCCTACTACTATGATCGAATCTCGGCCGGCCTCGATGCCGCGGGACAGCCGGTCGCCTGGCATCATCGGGTGTGCGGCTCTTCGATCATCGCGCGCGCCGTGCCGGCGCTGTTCAAGAACGGTCTCGATTTCGATGCCGTCGAGGGCGCCGCCGAGCCGCCCTATTCCCTGCCCAACATCCTGGTCGACTATGTTCGGACCGAACCGCCCGGCGTCACGACCGGGTTCTGGCGCGGCGTGGGACCGGCGCACAATGTCTTCGTCGTCGAGAGCTTCGTGGATGAGCTCGCCGCTGCGGCAGGCAAGGATCCCGTCGAGTACCGCAGGGCTCTCCTCGAGCACAATCCTCGCGCTCTCGCCGTTCTGAATATCGCGGCAGAGAAGGCCGGTTGGGGCAAGCCGATGCCCGCCGGAAAGGGCCGCGGCGTCGCGGTCCAGTTCGCGTTCGGGAGCTATCTGTCGCTCGTGGCCGATGTCGCCGTCGAAGACAAGGGCGCCGTCAAGGTGGCGCGTATCGTCTGCGCGGTGGACTGCGGCCTGCCGGTCAATCCGTACATGATCGACGCGCAGGTGCAGAGCGGAACGATATTCGGCCTGACCGCAGCGCTACGCGGGGCGATCACGTTCAAGGATGGGCGCGTCGAGCAATCCAACTTCGATACCTATTTGCCGATGCGCATCGAGGAAATCCCACGCATCGAGACCTACATCGTGCCGAGCACCGCCGAACCTGGCGGCCTCGGCGAGGCGGCGACTGCCATTGTGGCGCCGGCCGTGACGAATGCGATCTTTGCGGCGACCGGGCGGCGCGTCAGACGTTTGCCGATCGAAGCCACATGAGACAAGGGCGACCAGCGCCAGCGATCCTCCGCCGCGCTGTCTGCGTGTCAGGTGGAGCGGCGCGCGCGCTTTCCCTTTGTGCCGGTCTTCGAGGCCGCCTGGCCTTTGTCCAGTCCTGCGGCCGCCCCGGTCGATGCCTTGGCCGTGCCATCGTCGTCGGCCACTTCGTCGTCGACCGGCTCGAGCGTCGTCAGGACATCGCGCAGGAGATGGGCGAGTGTCTGCTGCTGCCTGTCGTCGAGACATTCAAGCAGCTGCCGGGCTGCGGCGAAGTGCGGCTGGATCACCTGGTCGGCCAAGGCGATCCCTTTTGGCGTGAGCTCGACCAGAACCGAACGGCGGTCGTCTGGCGCGGGACGACGGACGATCAGGCCGGCACGCTCGACGCGGTCGAGTCGGTTGGTCATGGCGCCGGAGGTCAAAAGACAGGCCTCGCTGAGCTCCGTCGGCCGCATGCGATGGGGCGCGCCGCGCCGGCGCAGGGACACGATCACGTCGAAAGTCTCCCAATTCAATCCGTGAGGCTGGAGCCACAGCTCGAACCGGCGGCGCAAATGCTCGCTGATGCGCCAGATCCGGCCGACGGTCTCGAGGTGCGACACGTCGAGGTCCGGCCACTCCCGCGCCCATTCGCCGGTAAATTTGTCGATTGCGTCCCGTTTCACGTCCGATGTTCCTTCATATAAAGTATCTTGATATAAAGTCTCTTTATATGATACTTCTTGCCCGGGTCATAAAGCAACTGGCCGATGCGCTCAATAGGAGCGCTGCATAACAAGGGGGAAAGCGTGATGCTGACGAGGCGCTCCACTATATTCGGCCTGCTTGGCACGGCCGCAATCCGCCCATCGCGCGCCTTCGCGCAAGGTGGTGCGGCACCCATCAAGATCCGCGTCGCTTCGGTGATCTCGTCGGCCTGGCTTCCGCTCTGGGTCGCGAAGGACAAGGGCCTCTTTCTGGAGAAGTGGCTCGACGTCGAGGTCATGACGGTCCAGAACCTCTCCACGACGATCGGTGCGCTCGGCCGCCAGCTGGACATTTCCGGCGCGACCGCGATCGATATCGTGAAGGCGGCAGCCGGCGGCCTCGATGTCGTGGGCGTGTGCGGCAACACGCTCGAGACCGCCGCCAACCGGCAGATGCGCCTCATCGCCGGCAATCAGTCAGGCATCACCTCGATTGGCCAGCTGGCTGGCAAGACGATCGGCACGCCGTCGATCAACGGCGTCGTCCACATCGCCACCCTGCTTGCGCTCAAGCGCGGCGGGGTGGATCCGAAAAGCGTGCGCTTCATCGAGATGATGTTCCCCAACATGGTGGACCAGCTCAAGGCGCAACGCGTCGATGCAGTCGAAGAGGTCGAGCCGTTTGTCAGCGCGCTCAACAAGGCGGGCCACGTTGACCTCGGCGATCCGATGCTCCAGGTCGGCGATCCCGTTACGCTGACCAGCTGGATGGCGAACGGCGCCTGGGCGCGCGCCAATCCCGACGCGATCGCGCGCTATATCGCGGCCCTCGAGGAGGCGAGAGCCTATATCGCTGCTAACGAGGTCGAGGCGCGCGAGATCCTCGCCAAATGGACTCGGCTGCCGAAGGACGTGATCGAAAGCATCGTGCTTCCGACGTACAGCACAGCTCTGACGGCAAGGCACATCTCGGCGTGGATCGAGGCGATGCGGGAGACTGGGCAACTCTTCGCTGAGTTGAGCGCATCCAATCTCGTGCTGAAGTGACCCGGAACGACTGGCGGCGATCATGACAACCCAATCCGCTTTTCAGTGCGAGCGCCTTTGCATCGATCTGCCCGGCGCGCCGGGCGTTCGCCGCATTATCGAGGATCTCGATCTTGAAGTCGGACGAGGCGAGTTCGTCTCGATCCTCGGCGGCTCCGGCACCGGAAAGACCACCCTGCTGCGGACGCTGGCGGGGCTGACACCCTACAGCTCCGGCCGCGCCGCCTACGAAGGACGCGAGGTCCGATCCCCGTCGCCCGGTATGGCCATGGTGTTCCAGGACTACGGCCACGCCCTATTGATGTGGCGAACCGTGCGGAGAAACGTCGCGCTCGGCGTGGAAGGGCGCCTGCGCGACGCTGAGCTCGATAACAAGGTTCAGAACGCCATCCGCATGGTTGGCCTTGAGCGGTTCAGGGATGAATACCCGTGGCGGCTGTCGGGCGGCATGCAGCAGCGGGTGCAGATCGCCCGGGCGCTCGCCATGGAGCCGAGCGCGCTATTGATGGACGAGCCGTTTGGCGCGCTGGACGCCATGACGAAGGCCTCGCTCCAGGACCAGCTTCTGGCGGTCCAGGCCGAAACCGGCGCCACCGTGCTGTTCGTGACCCACGATATCGAGGAGGCGATCTATCTCAGCGATACGATCATTCTCCTGAAAGGCAGTCCGGCCCACATCGCGCGGCGCATCCACGTCGACCTGCCGCGACCGCGCGACCAGATCGCGACCAAGGAGCTTCCCGAATATCTGCGACTGCGTCATCAGCTCTACGAGGCGTTTCGCCATGAGATCCATGTTTAGACGCTTAAACGTCGCGCTCAACGCGCCGGCACTCGCGACCGCCCTGGTCCTCTTCCTCGCGTGGGAGGTCGGCGTCAGGGCCGCTGCGACCCGGTTCGAATTTCTGCCGGCGCCGACGGAGATCGGTCAGGCGCTCTATGGCGCGATCCGATCCGGCCAGATCATCGCCGATTCCGTGCACACGGTCGCCTGTGCCCTCGCCGGATGGATCATCGCGAGCGTGCTTGGCGCGGCGATCGGGCTCGCGCTCGCGTTCTCGCCGATCGTCCATCGCTTCTTCGGCGCGTCACTCGAGTTGCTCCGGCCCTTGCCGGCCGTAGCGTTCGTTCCGGTCGCGGTCCTGCTGTTCGGTTTCACCGTCACTACGGAAATCACCGTGATCGTCTTCGCGAGCGTGTGGCCGGTCATCGTCAACGCCGTCGCCGGGGCGAAGGCCATCCACCCGAGGCTCCTCGATACGGCCGCGACGCTGCATCTGTCGCGAACACAGCGGCTCGGCAAGGTCATCCTTCCCGCGGTCTTGCCATCGACCATGGTCGGCGCCCGTGTCGCACTTGGGCTCGCACTCGTCGTCGCGGTTATCGCGGAGATGGTCGGCAATCCGGCCGGGCTCGGCTGGGGGCTGGTGACGGCGCAGGAAGCTCTCCAGCCGGACCTGATGTTTGGCTATTTGGTTGCGACCGGTGCGCTCGGCGTTCTCCTCAACGCGTGCCTGCGACTGACCTTTGCGCGGCTTTTTCCCGGCATTCGGGAGCTTCAGCAATCATGATCGCAACCAACGCGCCCGCACAAACCGTTGCCGGTGGCAGAGGACGCCGATGGGGTCTCCATGCGGCGGGCAACGCATGGTCGGCGCTGCAAGGACTGCTGCCGCTGATCGCCTTGCTGTTGCTCTGGCAGGTGCTGGGTGATCCGCGTTCGCCTTATTTTCCGCCTCCGTCGAGATGGGCGGCCGCCCTGATCGACCGGACGAGCGCGGGAGATCTTGTTCCCACGGTGCTGGTGACGTTCCAATCGGTCGCCGCGGCCCTTGTCCTTGCCACGGCACTGGGCGTCGGCATTGGCTGGTTGATCGGCGCCTCGCCGGGTCTGGCGCGCTGCCTCGGGCCGACGCTGGAATTCCTGCGCACATTGCCGCCTCCCACCATCGTGCCGGTGGCGGCCTTGATCGTCGGCGTCAATGAAAAGATGAAGCTGTTCGTGATCGTATTCGCGGCGCTCTGGCCGGTTCTGCTCAACACCACCTCAGGCGTGCGGTCGCTGCATCCGACGCTGCTCGAGGCTGCGCGATCCCTACAACTCGGTGTGATTGCGCGAGTGACCAAGATTTTCCTGCCGGCGCTACTGCCGTCGATCCTGACGGGCGTGCGCGTCGCCGCGCCGCTGGCGATCATCGTATCGCTGCTCGCGGAGATGCTGACACTGATGCCGGGGCTCGGCGCGCTGCTGCTGATGGCGCAGCGCAATTTCAACGCGGCCGAGGTCTTCGGCCTGCTGGCGGTCGTCGGCTCGTTCGGCTTCATCATCAACGCAGCGCTTGCCGCTTTCGAATCCTGGGCCTTGATGCCTCAGGGGCGGTATTAAAGGAAACGGATCATGTCCATCGATTTTGAACGAAACGGCGCCGTCGCCCTCGTCACGATCAACCGGCCCGACGCCATGAATGCCCTCGACGTCGAGCACGATCGCGCGCTCGCCGAGGTCTGGAAAGAGTTCGAGGCGGACGCGAATTTGCTGGTCGCTGTCATGACCGGTGCTGGCGGCCGTGCGTTCTGTTCCGGCGGCGATCTGAAGGCCTATATGCCCTGGCGCCGCGAGCACGCCCTGCATGGCACGGACAGCACCATCAGTTTCGGTGGCATGACACTCGCTGGCGAGATCACCAAGCCGGTCATCGCCGCGATCCAAGGCCATTGCATCGCCGGTGGGCTTGAACTGGCGATGGCGTGCGACATTCGCGTCTGCACACCGGACTCGCGGTTTGGCCTGGCGGAGGTGCGGTGGGGTGTGCTGCCGGGCGGCGGCGGCACACAGCGGCTTCCGCGGCTTGTCCCCGTGGGCTGCGCCCTGGAGATGATCCTGACCGGTGAGCCGATCGATGCGCAGCGCGCCGAACGGATTGGCCTCGTAAACCGCGTGGTCGCGGCCGACGCGCTACTCGATACCGCCTTCGCGATGGCGAAGCGCATTGCGGCGAACGGGCCGCTCGCAGTGAAGGCCGCGAAACGGGCCGTTCAGAACGGATTGGACGGCTCGCTGGAGGAGGGGCTGGTTCTGGAAGGCGCGCTACAGAAGCAATTGCTTCAAACGGCCGATGCGGAAGAGGGGCTCCGTGCCTTCGCCGAACGGCGGGCTCCGGCCTTTGCCACCGCCACACCAGCCGAAAAGTAAACGACACCAGAGGAAAGGGTCAGTCTCATGTCGACGACACACGAAAACAGACCGCGATTTTCGCCGGCCCGCCGCGTCCCGCTCGGACCGAGTGGAGATCTGCTGTTCTTGTCGGGAAGCCTTTGCGTCGACGAGGACGCACGCGACAACATCGAGCTCCAGACCCGCCGGATTTTCGAGCGCATCGCTCGCGTGCTGGGCAAACACGGCGCCTCACTGTCGGATGTCGTGAAGACCACATCCTATCTGGCCGATCTCGCCGATTACGATGACTTCAACCGTGCTCGCGTCGAAACGTTCATGGACTGCAAGGAGCCTCCGGCCAGCACCGCCGTCGGAGCCGGGGCACTCCTTGGTTCCGGTACGCGAGTGGAGATCGAGGCTGTGGCGTTCGTGCCTTCGCGCTGAAAAGTGCCTGAAACAGGCCTCGACGTCGGATCGTACCGACCGGCCTGATCTCGGGATCAACAAAATGCCGTTGGGATTACAATGTCCAGATTCGTCCTGATTCATGGTTCGCGGCATACCGGAGCGCATTGGCTGCCGGTGGCGAAGCGACTCGAGCAACGGGGCCACACGGTCACCGCGCCGACGGTGCTGGGTCATGGCGTGGGGGTCGAGAAGCGAGTCAATCTCGCCCAACAGATCGAAGACCTTATTGGCCGGATCGTGAGAGCTGACTTGCGCGATTTCGTGCTGGTCGGACATTCCTATCGCCGTACGATCATCGCGCGGCTCGCCGAGGAGATCCCGGATCGGATCCGCCGCCTCGTTTTTTGGAATGCGTTCGTTCCCGAGAAGAGACACTCACTGAACGACGAAGTACCGCCGCATTACCGCAAGATGTTCGCCGATATCTCCGCCGCGTCGTTGGACCGGTCGGTGATGTTGCCCTATCCGATATGGCGTGAGGCCTTCATCAGCGATGCTGACGAGGCTCTTGCCCGATCGGCCTACGAGACGCTGTCGTCCGAACCTTATCAGCCGTTCCTCGACAAGCTCGACCTGGAGCGCTTCTACGCGACGCAACTTCCGAAGAGCTACCTGAACTGTACGGAGGACATTGTAATGTGCTGAACGATTGATCAAAGCGAAGCGACGTTATGATGGAGATAACGTCTTTGTTTCTGCCATTCCGCTATCCCGGATAGCTACCCGAACCTTTGCCACGAGCACTCATCGGCGGCCCTGGCGACCCAGGCGTAGCATCTTGCAATACCGAGTGATTCTCGTACGCTACCGCGTGCCGACCCGATCAAGGTGCCGCCGAGGCAGGGCCCGCTCGCGCGAGCTAGAGCCTTGAGGTGCCGCATCTGATCGAAGCTTCCGCGCGAAGAACCGAGGTGGCTGCTTTGCGGCAACGGGCTGACAAACGCGAAGCATTCGAATTTGGGCCGTTCCGCCTGGTCGTGCCCCAGAGACTGCTCGTCAACGACAACGAGCCCGTGGCGCTCGGCAGCCGGGCTCTGGACCTCTTGATCGCTCTCGTCGAGCGTGCCGGAGAGGTCGTAAGCCGCAGGGACTTGATCAAGCGGGTGTGGCCGGGCCTCATCGTCGAGGAAGCCAATCTCCGCGTTCATATTACCAATCTGCGCAGAGCGCTCGGTGAAGGCTACATCGCCAACGTCGCGGGCCGAGGCTACTGCTTTGTCGCACCCGTCCGGCATTCGGGAATAGACGGTTCGTCTACGGATACCCCGACCGGGCGCCTGCAACACGAGCAACTCCCTCCACGCTTGGAGCGCATGATAGGCCGCGATGACACGGTTGAAACCCTGCGTGCAAGGGTCAAGTCCAGCCGCTTTGTCTCCATCGTCGGGCCGGGCGGAGTTGGCAAGACGACCGTGGCTGTCGCGCTCGCCCATGGAATGGAGCCCGAATTCCGGGATGCGGTGTGCTTTGTCGATCTCAGCGCTCTGCGCGAAGGTGCACTCGTCGTTTCGGCCGTTGCATCCGCCGTCGGCTGTGTCGGGGAGACGCAGGACTCGCTGCCCAGGCTTCTGGCCTTTCTTGCCGGCAGACGAATTCTCGTCGTTCTCGACAGTTGCGAACATGTCGTCGAGTTCGTGGCGACGTTGACGGAAGGTCTCTTTCGGGAGGCGCCACTGGTCTACATCATCGCGACCAGCCGCGAGGCGTTGCGGGTCCAGGGCGAGAACGTTCATCTGCTGCGTTCGCTCGACAATGCTTCGGTCGCGCCGAACCCGACGGCAGCCAAGGCGCTGGCGTCTCCCGCGGTACAGCTCTTCGTGGAGCGGGCCAACGCTGCAGGATACCGCCACCCCCTGACCGATGAGGATGCGCCGATCGTGGTGGATATCTGCCGTCAACTCGATGGGGTTCCGTTGGCCCTGGAGCTCGCGGCGAGCAGGGCAGGCACCTATGGCATTCGCGGGCTCGCGCAACTGGTCGGCGACCGTCTGATGCTACTCTGGAGGGGACGGCGCAGCGTGCCGCGGCACGAGACCCTCACGGCGATGCTCGACTGGAGCTACGATCTGCTATCGGAGCGCGAGAGATCGGTTCTGTGTTCGCTGTCGGTCTTCGTCGGGGCGTTCACACTTGATATGGCGCAAGCGGTCGCGTCCGGATCGGATGAAGAGAGATTTGAGGTCCTCGACCTCGTTGCCAGCCTGGTCGATAAATCGCTGATCTCGGTATCAACGACCGGCCAGGCAACTTCATATCGGCTCCTCGATACGACGCGCGCGCATGCCGCGGTGAAGCTCAGGGAACGCGGGGACGAAAACACAATTGCAAGGCGACATGCACTCCATCTCGCGCAATGCCTCGCGGGAGCGCGGGCCAACAGTCTCAACGATCCAGATCTGGTCGCACATGCACCGCATATCGGAGATGTCAGGTCCGCGCTCGAATGGAGTTTTTCGGAAGCTGGCGATAGTTCTACCTGCGTGGCGCTGGGGGCGGGCGCGGTGCCATTGCTCATTGCGATCTCGATGTTGAGCGAGAGCAGGCGCTGGTGCCTGCGAACTCTGAATGCGTTGCCGGACGATGTTCGCGGAACAAGGCTTGAGATCGGACTACAGCTGGCATTGGCGATCTCGTCGCATCATGCTCACAACGACAGCGCCGAGGTGGCGCGGGCGCTGGAACGCGGACTGAGCCTTGCCGACTCGCTGGGAGACCCCGAGTATCAGTTGGAACTGCTCGCCGGACTGAATGTCCATGGAACCCGCCTTGCTGATGCGGGCGCATCTCTGGCGGCGGCAGAGCGATACGCCTCCATCGCCAGCAAGCGAGGCGCGTCAAGGGAGATCGTGACAGCGGAGTGGATGCTGGGGTCGAGCCATCATCTGATCGGAAATCAGGCTCTGGCGCAGCAGAGTTATGAAAGAGGCTTTGCGCATGCGGCGGCGGGTGTTAAGAAGGTGCACTCCTTTGGTTACGATCACCAGGCGAGAGCCTTGATCGGTTGCGCGCGGACGCTGTGGCTTCGTGGCCTTCCTGATCAAGCGGTCCAGTTCGCGCATGAAGGCGTCGAAGTTGCCGGGCGACAAGTGCAGCCGGTGTCGTTTAACGTCTGCCTTGCTTATGCTTATGCCGCGCCGTTGTTTCTCTGGCGGGGAGACCTCGAGGTTGCGGAGGAACTCACCGAGCGGCTTATCGCTCATGCCGTCAGGTACTCGCTCACGGCGTATAAGGCCGCCGGCCAGAGCTTGCGCGGCGAGCTCCTGATGGCGAGGGGAGATATTCGACCGGCCGTTGAGACGTTTCGCGCTGCGCTGCCGGTCCTGCAATCCGAACGACGGTACGTCTTCGCATGGGCCTCTTCTCGCGCCTTAGCGGACGCTCTGGTGCGCTTCGGGTATCCTCTAGAAGCGACTGTCATCATTGATGCAGCTCTCGCCGACGCCGCAACCGGCTCCGGCACGTTCGAACTGCCGGAATTGATGCGGACCCGGAGCGAGGTGCTGTTGGCGGCATCGTCGGAGAACTGGCCGGAAGCCGAGGCATCCGTGAAAGGGGCGCTTGAGCTTGCGCGGCGGCAGTCTGCGCTCGGCTGGGAGTTACGTTCGGCCATGCTGCTGAGCCGCTGGTGGCGGGCTCGAGGACGTAGGGAGGAGGCACGGACCCTGCTTGGGGATGTCCTTGCAAGATTTACGGAAGGGTTCGACACCGCTGATCTGCGAGAAGCGGCGGGCCAGTTGCGCGAACTCGGGGCCGCCTGAAGCCTGTTCAGGATCATTCTGCAAAAACTTCACTTCCGCGCCGGTGCGACCCGGTGTTGCGTGCGCCGTCTTGACGGTGATGAGTACCGAGGTTGCGTGCGCGGACCACGTTCGCGGCTGTAATGGAGAACGACGGGTTTCGGATGAAATACGATTCCGGGAGGAGGTTGTCGGATGTAGTTGTGTCAGTCCCATGGTCGCCTCGCATAACGATCCGGAGTGACACGAATGGATACAGGGGCGACGACCTTGACTTAGAGCACACAAAGGGAGCCGATGGGCGAGCGCAATTGCAGCACGCGCAGTGTGTGGTCGACAGGCCTGATTCTCGAGCTTTGGGCGTATTGGTCGAGAGAGCGTCGGATCAGGCAAGCGGTACGGTCGCTGGCAGTCCTCGATCAGCTAACGCTGCGTGGTCTGGGCATTCACCGCTCCGACATCGAGCTCACCGTGCGATTCTGCCTGGCGTGTTAGGCGATTCAGGTAGCGTTCACATCGTAGGAATTTGCACGAGCTTACGACGCTATACTGGCCTATCGGCCCAGGAAGCGCAGACTGGGCCAATGATCCTTGGGCTGAAAATTCGTTCCGGCTGGAGAGAGCGCGCATCATGCCTGACGTCAACAGCCGGATCGGAGCTAAGACCGGTGCCTCGCCTCGTTCGGACCGGCGCCGGAACCGAACGTCGAGCAAGGCCTTTTCGGATTTCGGGACCGTTCTCCTGGCCATCGCGGGGCACGATCTTCGCCAACCGCTGCAAATCCTTCAAAGCGCGCATGAGAGATTGGAAAATGGCCCTCGCACAAAATCCGAGCAACGTCTCCTGGAAATCAGCCAAGCGGCGCTTGGCCAGTTGAAGGGGCTGCTCGATCAGCTCGTTGGAGCCGTTCGCCTGCATGAGCGCGCCAGGCACATGCAGCTGCTACCGGTCGGCCTGGAGCCGCTGCTGCGACAAGCTCGGCGCGAGAGCGAATCCTTCGCGATCGAGAAGGGGATCGAGATCCGCATGGTGCCAAGCAGATCGCTGGTGACGAGTGATGCCTTTCTGCTTGGCGCCATCCTTCGCAACCTGATCAGCAATGCGATCAAGTATACCCGACCGGGTGGTCGCATTCTCGTGGGATGCCGTCACTTAGGTACCAGCATACGGATCGATGTGATCGACACCGGAATCGGCATGACCAACGATCAGATGTCACGAATCTTTGAGGCGTTCACGCGACTCGATTCAACCGAAACCGATGGGTTGGGCATCGGTCTCTTCATCGTACGTCGCACAACCGCCATCCTCGGTCACCGCATTGACGTGAGTTCCGCACCATCGCGCGGAACTTGCTTTTCCGTCGTGGCAGAAAAGGCGTGAAAGAGGAGAGCGTCATGAGCGCTATGGGACGGCGCTCGGTCAATCAGCGGCGCTCCGTCTATCGTCACGTCTCAAATGATTCCGCCATTGGCCCGGATTACCTGGCCGTTGATCCACGCTCCATCCTGGCTGGCAAGAAAAGCAACCACCGCTGCGATGTCGACGGGTTGCCCGAGCCGCTCGAGAGGAGCGAGGCCCGCGAGATAATCGACCGCTTCCCGGGATTTTCGCTCCAGAAACAGCGCCGTCGCGGTCGGTCCCGGTGCAACTGCGTTGACGGTGACATTCCTGCCGCGAAGCTCCTTCGCAAGCACGCGTGTCATCGCCTCGACACCCGCTTTTGTGGCCGCATAGACGGCATAGTTCGAATGAAGGAGGCCGACTTGACTGGAGGACAGGTTGATAATTCGTCCGCCATGGCGGATCCGGCGCGCAGCTTCACGAAGCGTGTTGAAGACGCCCTTCAGGTTCACTGCGATCTGGGCCTCAAACTGCGCATCGGTGGTCTCGGCGATGGTTGACAGCAGCATGATGCCGGCATTGTTCACGAGTACATCGACGCCGCCAAAGGCGACGTCGGCGATCTCGAACATGCGTTCGACCTCGGAAACCCGCGCGACATCGGCCTGTGCCGTGATTGCGCGACCGCCGGCCATCTCGATCTTGTCGGCAAGAGTGTCTGCGGCGGCTACATTGCCGGCATAATTGATCACGACGCTGAAGCCGTCACGGGCTAGCCTCTCGGCGATGGCTGCGCCGACGCCGCGGGCAGATCCGGTGATGATGGCGACTTTCTTTTGCGTGCCGGACATCGGCGCGCTCCTGAACGGCAGGTGTTTCACTGTGCACCAGGCGGTATCGATTTATGCATGCTCCCGCCGCTTCTTGGGGGTATCTCGATGAGACGCCGCACCGCGGGGAATTCTCGGTAACGGTATGACTGACCTTGCCGAACACCGGCTGTTTGTTTATGCAAAGGACCGTAAATCGTCGCAGTGCCGGGGTATGTGAGCCGATCGAAATCGCTCGTTGAAGGGGGGACGGGCGCTCACGCGCGGATCAACGAAAAGCGATTGGCAAATCCGCCTGCTCTTGACTAGTCGTCGGATGCCCATTCGTGCCGAGAGAGCCCAACGCATGACGCCCGACATCTTTAGAAGATCGATTCCTACAAACGCGAGTAGATCGCTCTGGCCAAGCGGCTCCTTTCTGCCAGCGAAACGCAGTCGCTGACGAGGGCAGCTTCGGCTCCGCGAGGGTTCGTCGCGGCAATCTACAAGAAGCTTGCGAGCGGTGAAGATGCTCTGATCGCGAAGATCAAGAAGGCATCTCCGTCAAAGGGACTCATCCGCGCGGAGTTCGATCGACCTTCGCTTGCGAAGGCCTACGAGGCCGGCGGCGCAAGCTGCTTGTCGGTGCTGACCGACAAGCCGTCGTTCCAGGGAGTACTGGCGTTCATCGCGACGGCGCATGCTACGACGAATCTGCCGGTTCTCCGCAAGGATGTCATGTTCGATATCTATCAGGTGATGGATGCGAGAGCGCATGGGGCGGACTGCATTCTCCTCATCATGGCAGCGCTTGACTTGATCAAGCGCTTGGGCGTGCCTCAAGCGCCGAGACCGGGGTGTACATCGAAGTGGTAACCCCGCCATACGAGTCACCTCCACTACCTCTTCGTTTGCAGGAGTTCAGCAAATCCAGATCTTTCTGAAATGTTCGGCGAGTTCGATTACAATTGTAACGGAGAACAGAAATTAGACGGCCTCCAAGGAACGCTCTCAAGAAGCGTGCGGTAATTCTGGCATGCCAGCCCTATATGTGCGCTGGGCGGCGGGGTGAACAATTGGCGCGATCGACTATTGATTCGATCGCGCTCGCAAGACAAGTTGCCATGGACGCTTTCAGATCCCTCGAACCATCGCCCGCAAGCGCCGCCAGTCGCCAGGTGCCCACATGTCTCGTCGTCGAAGATGATCTGACTATGCGGCACCTGGTGACAAACTATCTTGAGGATCACGACATCCGCACCATCTCGGCTTCGCGACGAGAGGAGGTGCCGGGTATCCTTGCCCGCGATGAGCCGGACCTTATCGTTCTTGATCTTCGCCTTGGGCAGGAGGACGGTTTCGACCTGCTTCGCGAGATCAGGACGCGGTCGGATGTGCCCGTGATCATCACGACCGGCCATCGACGCGAAGAGATCGATCGCGTTGTCGGCCTGGAGCTGGGAGCGGACGATTATCTGACGAAGCCGTTTGGCCTGAGGGAGCTTCTTGCTCGCATCAAGGCTGTTCTCAGGAGGCGGGAGGCCGGTCCGGCTTCGAATCGGCGTGACTCCGAAAAAGGACGCTGGCGCTTTGGCGACTGGCGGGTCGATCGGCGGCTGCGTCGTCTGACCAACTCGTCAGGCCATCCGATCACGCTCACGAAGGGCGAATATGCGCTCCTCATGGCCTTTCTCGACGCACCGCAACGGCCGCTGTCCCGCGAGTATCTCTTGCAGGCAACGCGTGTCCACGAGGATGTTTTCGACCGCAGCATCGATGTCCAGGTGCTTCGCCTGCGGCGCAAGCTGGAAACCGATCCGCGCGCGCCATCCATCATCCGCACCGAGCGCGGTGTTGGCTACGTTTTCACGCTTCCCGTCGAATCCCTTTGATGGTCGCGCGAAGAAAATTCCAACTGGTTCGTTGATCCGCGCCGAGCCGGCAAAAATGGACTCCGCTCCGAACCCACGGTAAACCCATATTTCAGGCGTAGCTCTATCTACCTGCACGGAAATGCTACGGAAACAAGCCGGCCGCAAAGCCTCCCCATCGGATAAAATGGGAGATGACGATGCTGCCCCTCAAGCAAACATCAAACGATGGTGCGCCAGACCGGTTTGAACCGGCTGCGCGCGCTCCGCGATCGCCAGGGCAGGGGACCTTCACCGTAGACGCATTCGGCTGCGTGCTTGCTGTCTGTTCCGCGCTGACGGCAGAGTTCCTTGCAGGCTGCGCCGCCTTCGCTCATGCGATGTATCCCCACCCCATCGTAGGGGAGCAGTCTGATGCGATGACGGTCGCCGGCTCTACTGGCCGGAGGCTGATGGGGGCGAACCGGAACATCCGCGTCGTCGCGTATCCCGCGGCTCTGCGTGTCGAGGATTCGGAAGCTGGTCTGCCATCATGGCGACCGGGGCCGGCGGCTCTCCTTCGTAGTGACGTGGCAAGCGAGCCCTCCATTCAATTCCACCCAATTCGGACCTGGTACACGTCAATCAGCGCGATGGCGGTGTCTCTGTGGAAGTGGGAACGCAAACGCCGCGCTATGCGCCGTGCCATGACCGAGCTGGAGGGGCTCGATGATCGGGCCCTGCGCGATATCGGACTCACCCGCTTCGACATCGGAGATGCCATCAGAGGCGACCTCGATTTGCGATGAAGCAGATCCTGGCTGACGTCTGCGGGATGGCTTTGCTCGCCAGTGTCGTGGCCGCACAGGTGCCGTTGCAGGACGAACCTTCCGCGAGCCGGGTCGCGGAGGATTGCGAACCGATCACGCCGATCCCGCAGCCGCCTCTCGCCGATCCCAAGAAAGTGGCGCTCGGTGAGCGGCTGTTCGGCGACGCGCGACTATCCGCCGACGGAACGTTCGCCTGCTCGTCCTGTCACGACGTCAGCACCAACGGAGCTGACGGCACGAAGGGGCGGCAGGATGCGTCGGAAGCGCTGGATACACTCACCGTATTCAATGCGGCGCTCAGCTTTCGCCTGACCTGGGAAGGGCGCTTTCGCACTCTCGCCGATCAGGCGGAAGCATCGATCGCCAATCCTGCCAACATGCACACCAGCGTTCCGGAAGTGGTGCAAAGATTGAAGGCGGATCCCGCCACGAACGGGGCGTTTCGCGTCGTCTATGGACGCGACGTCGATCGCGACAGCGTTCTCGACGCGATCGTAACGTTCGAGCGCTCGCTGCTCACACCTGGCAGCCGCTTCGATCGCTGGCTCGGCGGTGACACGTCGGCGCTTTCGCCAACGGAACTCGATGGCTACCGGACGTTCAAGGCCTTCGGCTGCAGCTCATGCCATCAAGGCGTCAACATTGGCGCCAACTTGTTCGCCCGAAAAGGAGTTTTCCGCCCCTTGGTCTCGCGCGGGCCCACGCGGGTTCGTGTGCCTAGTTTGCGCAACGTCGCGGCGACGGCGCCCTATTTTCATGATGGAAGCGCCGCTACCCTTGAAGTGGCGGTGCGCCGAATGGCGGCCGTGCAGCTCGACCGAACATTGAGCGACGACCAGGTTGCCTCGCTCGTCGCATTCCTAAGCACCCTGACCGGAAACTACCGGGGAAAACCGGTTTCCGGAGGCGCGCCATGACAGTCGCTCGATCGGTGGCAATCGTCGTCGGCCTGTCCGCAATCCTGACCTGGCTCTCGTCGCGCGCGGTCAACCCGGAGGCCGAACTGTTCGACCGCGCACTGGGCGAGCTCGAGCATTTCGATCGGGGCGAGGATGCATTGTACCGTGATTTCTTCACCGCGCGCACCGGCCTGCTGCGGAACTACGATCCGTTGGTCAGCAAAATGAACGCGCTGCACGGTTCGTTGGAGCGGCTGCGGGCGGCTGCGGCGATTGACAGGAAGACCACTGAGACGATCGACCGCCTGGCGGCTACGGTCGATCGGCAGGAGCAGTTGATCGAGACGTTCAAGAGTGAGAACGCGGTCCTGCACAACTCCCTGTCCTTCTTTGGACGGTTTGCAGCCCATTCGGACGCGCGAGACCTCGATCTCGCCATCAGTTCGGCAGCTGCGGCGATCCTTCACCTGACACTGGACACGACATCAACCGCTGTCGGTGAAGCCCAGAGGCGCCTGGACAATCTCGAATGGGAGGCTCTCAGCGATGGCCAGACCGATATGGTCGAGCCCTTCCTCGCGCATGGCCGCCTGCTGCACAAGCTCCTGCCGTCAGTTGACAGCATCCTGAAAACGATGATGGCGCTGCCACGGACGAAGGACCAGGATGCCTTGCGTGCGATGATCCTGGACAGGCAGATCGCCTCCAGAAACACGGCCCGCTCGTTTCGAAGATGGCTCTATGCCACGTCGCTCGCGCTGCTGGTCTTCCTGGTTCATCTCGGAATTCGGTTGGGGGCGCGCGCCAACTTGCTGCGCCGACGGGCTGCGCTCGAACACATGATCGCAGACATCTCGATGAACTTCGTCAATGCGACGCCGCAGGGTGTGGACGCCGAGATTCACCGGGCCATTGCTTCGTTCGGTGCTTTCGCCGGATCCGATCGCGTCTACCTCGTTGTATCCGGCGAGTCCACGCGCTTGTATCTTTGGCATCAGCCCGGCAAGGACTTTCCGCTCGGCTGGCCAGAAGCCGCCCCGGACCTGGCGGCGAGGGTCGGCCCCGACCGAAATGGCGTCGTCCACGTGCCCAAGGTCAGCCGGATGCCGGTGGGAGAGAACCAGCGCTTCCTGAAGAATCTAGGGCTCGGGGGATGGGCATGTGCGGTGAACACCGACGGCCTGGGGCGCGTGGTCACCTTTGGGTTCGATGCTGTAGGCCGGAGGTGTCGCATCGCCCACACTGGCGAGCCGCTTCTGCTGCGAATGGCGTTGGATACATTCATCCATGCGATTGAGCGGCAGACAGTCGATGCGGAACGAAACCGTCTGCAAAAGCGGCTACAGCATGCGCGCCGGATGGAGAGGATTGGTACGTTCACGAGCGGCATTGCGCACAACTTCAACAACATACTGGGAGGAATTTTGGGACATACCGAAGTCATGGAGGAGCATGCCGGCTGGAACGGACCTCTCGTCCGGCATCTCTCCGGGATACGGCAAAGTGCAGAACGGGCACGTGACCTGATCAGTCAGATCCTAGTGTTTGGACGGCGTCGCGATATTCGCCGCAACCCTTTGGGCATCAATGCGCTGGTCAACGAAACGGCTTCGCTGTTGCGCGTCTCGCTGCCTGCGCGGATCGAGCTTGTGATCAAGCCGTATCCGGTTGAACTGACCGTCCTCGGCGAAGCTGCCCAGCTACAGCAGGTGATCATGAATTTGTGCAACAACGCGGCGAATGCGATTGGCGATTCAGGACGGATCGAGGTGACGATCGCGCTGGATAAGACGTCCGAGCCGGTGTCCCTCAGCCACGACAAGATCGAGGCGGGTCAGTACGTGCGGCTTTCGGTCACCGACACCGGATCAGGAATGGACGAACCGATACAGGAGCGGATATTCGAGCCGTTTTTCACGACCCGACCGAACGGAAATGGCCTCGGGCTTGCGACGGTGCGCGACATTGTCCACGACCATAGTGGAGGAATGAATGTCAGGAGCCGGCCAGGAGCGGGGACACGTTTTGATGTGTGGTTGCCGCTGGCCGCGGCAGCGGTCTTGCCGGTCGGGCAGCGCGGCGCGGCGAATGGAACTGGAAACGGCGAGGTCGTGATGCTTGTCGCCGGTGACAGCGATCGCTTACTCGGCGATGAGGAGATGCTTGCTGCGCTCGGTTATGAAGCGGTCGGCTTCGCGACCGCTGAAGCCGCGCGTGCGGCATGCAATGCGGCCCCGGACCGGTTCGATTTCGTGATCGTCGGACAAGTCGGTTCGCTGACACAGTCAGTTGAACTTGCCAACCAACTGCATCGATCGATCCCCTCCGTTCCAATCGTCCTTGCGACCAGGGTTGCGTTCGAGATCGGCGCGGACACACTTCTGGCGGCCGGCATCTCCGACGTCATAAGGTGGCCCATCGTTGCGGAGGAAGTCGCGGGCGCCCTGTTGCAGAGCGCGCGGGTCGGCGCATCGAGCTGCTCGGCGCCGCCGCGGCGCACGAACCCTTCGCTCACCCTTCCAGCGTGACTGCCGGATCACGGTACAGAAATTGATGCGATGGAAATGAGGATCCTTATCGGCAAGAACATCGGCTTTGGCGTTACCGAACGTCGTTTGAGGCCTGTGCTTGATACCGTCGTAGAAGGCCTGGAAGATATCTTCCTTGAAGTGCGGTGGGCGTGGATGCGCAGAAACTATGGTGCGGCGCTGAATGTCGGAGAACTTCTCGTAGTCGATTTCGAGAACGTCCATTTCCACGCCCGCGGTGACGAGGGCGATGATCGGATGCATGTGCGGGGGGATTCCGGGAGTCGTGTGCAGCGCGATAGCTGTCCAGACGAGATCGAAATCGGTCTGCGGGATGGTGCGCGACCGCAGGAAGTCGCGGGCGGCGTTGGTGCCATCGACCTCGAAACGTTCGTCGTGGCTGAAATATTGCGGGGTGAGCCCCATATCGTGGAACATGGCGCCGGCGTAGAGCAGCTCGCGATCGAAAACGAGGCCACGTCGCGCTCCCGCAAGCACTCCGAAATGGTAGACTCGGCTGGAATGATTGAACAGCAACTCGGATTCGGTATCGCGAATGAGTTCCCGGATCTCCTTGCATAGTCCGGTGTCAGGTACCTTGATGTCGTCGATCGATCCCATGATCTGTTCCTTGCCATTTCGAGAGCTGTGCAGAGCAGAACAGCGGCCCCGGTCAGTTCGCATCGACGAGTCGCACCGGCCCCGCGGCTGCGTGACGGCGCATATTCTGGGGTGCTTCAAATTTCGCGAGAGGTGAAACTATGTCAGTCTTCATGAACAATCTTCAGGACGGGCCTGCAGTGGGCCGTGCCGCTTGACCGGGTCGGGAGAGGCGAGTATCGGCAGGCTAGTCCTCCGCCGCCGCGAAACGTTTGAGTTGCGGGGGCGTTGCCGTGACAAGGCATGATGGCTGGGCGCGTGACGTCGGGGGCAAAGCGAGCAAGCTGGTCGGCTGGACCGGGCGGTATCTCGGATCGTGCCGCCAGTTCTTGCGGGCAAGGCCGAGGTAGTCCATTTGCCGAAGGAATTTAGTCAGTTCGAGGTGCTCGGGTTTGGACCGTATCGGTTGATTCCGTCCAAGCGCCTGCTCCTTGTGGGACAGGATCCGGTCGAGCTTGGAAGTCGCGCCTTCGATATCCTCGCGTTGCTGCTGGAGCGCCGCGGTGAAGTTGTCAGCCGGCCGGAGATCCTCGATCGTGTCTGGCCCGATCTGACGGTCGACGAGGCAAATCTTCGGGTCCAGATGAGCGACCTTCGTCGCGCCCTGAAGTCGAAGGACGACGGCGCGTCCTACATCATGAATGTGCAAGGGCGAGGCTATGTTTTCGTCGCTCCCGTGCAAACCCTTCCGTCATCGGAAGCAGGCGTAGCGAAAGGCACATCCGTCTCGACCCGCAGCAGGTTGCCGAGGCGGCCGCATCAGGTGATTGGCCGCCAGGAGGCGACCGATGCGCTTGTCGTGCAGACGCTCGCTTGCCGGTTCGTGACCATCGTTGGTCCGGGAGGCATCGGCAAAACGACCCTGGCGATCGAACTCGCCCATCGGCTCGCGAGCGGGTTCGGCGACGAGGTCTGGTATGTAGATCTCGGCGCTCTCAAAGCCTCCGACCTGGTATTGCCTACGATCGCGGGCGCGCTGGGTTATACAGTACACACCGGCGATCTGATGACCGCCTTCGCCTCGTTCGTGGCTGATCGCCGTCTCCTTCTCATCCTCGATTGCTGCGAGCACGTGATCGATGCCGTCGCCCACGTCGCGGCCAGGCTCTTTCAGCGCGCTCCCAATCTTCATCTCGTTGCCACGAGCCGTGAAGTCCTGCGCGCCGACGGAGAAACAGTCTACTTCATTGAACCGCTCGATCTACCGAATGAACGAGACGACCTGACGGCGAGCGAGGTTCTCCGCGCTCCGTCCGCCGCGCTTTTGATGGCGCGCGCAACTGCCAGCGGATATGTCGGAAGCGTGGACGATGCTGACGCGCCCGCGGTGGCTGAAATCTGTCGCCGGCTCGACGGCAATCCGCTGGCCATTGAACTGGCAGCCAGCCGGCTGATTACCTACGGATTCAAGGGGCTTCTCGAAGGGCTTCGCGGCCGTGGCGTCCTGCACTGGCCCGGTCGGCGGCATGAATCCAGGCACCGCACGCTCGAAGCAACGCTTGACTGGAGTTTCCGGCTGCTTTCCGACGTTGAGCGGCGCGTGTTCGTCCGGCTTTCGATTCTGATCGGTCCTTTTACCATGCAGGCCGCCCAGGCACTTGCGGTCGATTCGATCGACGATGACTGGATCGTTGCGCGAGCGGTCGAGGAGCTCACGGACAAGTCTCTCATCGCAGTCACGCCCGTCGATGATGCCCATCTTTACCGAATGCCTGATATCACGCGCTTCTACGCGGAGATGAATCTTGCGCAAAGCGGTGAGCGTCAGGAGGTCCTGCGCCGGCACGCGGAGTTCTGCACCGACACCTTGCGTCGGGCTGACGTTGGACCGCGTCACGTGATCGAGCAGATGGACCTGAGACGTGATCTCCATGTCGGCAATGTGCGCGCCGCTCTGGAGTGGTGTTTTTCGGGTCTGGGAGATGGGCAACTCGGCGTCTCGCTCGCGGCATTCGCATCGCGCATGCTGCTCGATCGTTCGATGCTGAGGGAATGCCTCAGATGGTGCGAAATCGCAGCGGCACAGATCGATGGAAGGGAGCCGTCGTCGATCACGGCCCTTCGGTTGTACGAGTCGCTGTCGCTGTGCCGCATGTATCTGATGGCGAACGACGATGAGGTCGGCGCGACAATCAGGCGGGCGCTGGAGCTGGCCGTTGCACTCGGGGAGCGGGAATCGGAACTCCATCTCCTCGCTGGCCTCAATCTGTTTCTCACTCGTCGGGCGGACTATGTGGGAGCGCTGCGCGCTGCAGAGCGATTTGCAGAGCTGGCACAGGCCTCGCAGAATTCGGTCGAGATTGCCGCTTCGGAATGGATGCTCGGAGCGACGCACAACGTCATCGGTCATCAGCAGGTTGCGCTTGAGCTGATCGCAAGAGGTCTCGCTCGCGCGGAAGCGCTGGGTATCGGCAAGACCTATTATTTTGGCTTCGACAACAAGGGCAGGGGGACCATCGGGCGCGTGTGGACGTTATGGCTTTGCGGGTTGCCGGAGACGGCGTTGCGTCGGGCGGCGGAGGTGCTCGATGCATCGACGGCGCAGAACCATCCCGTTTCCACCTGCATTGCCTATCTCTACACGACAATCGTCGTCCTCTGGGCGCGCGATCTGGATTGGGCTGAAAGGCTCATCGAGACATTGATCGACGTTGCCAACAAGCATCGGCTGAAGCCGTATCGAACCGGCGGCATGGCGCTCAAGGGCGAATTGTTGGTGGCCAGAGGCCAGACAGAGGCAGGCGTGGCTATGCTCAAGGGCGTGCTCGAGCCTCTTCGGGCGGAGCAGTTGACGATCATACGCACGCCGGCCATGCGGGCCTATGCCGAAGGTCTCGCCCGAATGGGCGATGTGGTGCAGGCGGAAAGTGTGATCGCGGATCTCGTCGAACAGGCCGAGGCTTCGCCGACCTACTTGTTGCCCGAACTGCTACGGACGCAGGGCGATATCATGCTTGCCAGGCGGCCGGAGGACAGGAGCCGTGCCGAGGAATGCTATCGGAAGGCACTCGGTCAAGCCAGGACCGACCGCGCCCTTGGCTGGGAGCTGCGCGCCGCGCTCTCACTCGTGCAGCTGTGGCGACAGACCGAACGCGCGGCTAACGCAGCAGAGCTCCTCCAGCTGACCCTGTCCGGGTTTACGGAAGGCTTCGAGACTGCCGATCTTGCGGATGCGCGGCAGATGCTTCAATCGATCTCGAGCACAGGCCGCGACGGACCGCCGCGCAACGAGAGCCGTGCGAAGTCGGATCGGAAGAAACTGGCGCGATGAAGGGCATGTACGGTTCCGGCGCCGGAGGCGGTCTTGAGGCTGGCTTGGCCGCTTGGCTGGATTGAGATCCTTACACGGTCTTACTTCTGCCTCACCCGGATCGAGGTGAACGGGCTGGCGTCGGCACCGAAGCGACTGCCGCAGGAAAGCCACTGTCGCGGGCAGACGCAGGTGGGGTTGGGCCGTTGAGACGGGTGATCGTGCGTGCCAGCGTGTATTGAGGCTTCTTTGTCGGCCGGTTCCATTGCTGTTGGGGTCCCGCCCCCGGTGCTGAAAATTAGCTTTGTAAAACCGTGTTTGGGTTCGGCTCGAACAATCCTAACAACCCGCGAGCCCTGCCTGCAGATGCTAACGCCGATTTTCAGGAATTAACCCGAGGGCGCGCAGGTGATGAACTATTGTGGAATCGGAAATAGCTCTCAATTTCGGGTTCTGTCATGTCTACGCTCATCAACCGGCTCGATCTGAATCTCCTGCGTGTATTCGACGCGATCATGGAGGAGCGGAGCGTCCTGCGCGCCAGCCAGAGGGTGTGCCTCAGTCAGTCCGCTGTCAGCCATGCGCTGGGCAGGCTGCGAGAGGTGATCGGCGACGAATTATTCGTGCGTACGACGACGGGCATGCAGCCGACGGCCCGCGCGCTCCGTATGGCGCCACGGATCCGCGAAGCCTGGAAATCGCTCGAGATCGCGGTCGAACTGCCGAAATTCGACCCGCGCAGCTCCACCAAGCGCTTCACTGTCGCGGTGAGCGATTTCGTAACTATGGTCGTCGTGCCCGACCTGCTGGGCCTACTGAACCGAGAGGCCACGTTGGTCGATCTCGTCCTTCAGTCGGACAACAGTTTCGATCTGACCGAGCAGCTCGATCTCGGTCATGTCGATGTGGCGGTGGGAACGTTCTCCGAGATACCCGATCGCTTCCGTGCAAGCCCGCTGTTCTCTTCCGACGACGTGCTCGTGGCCCACCGGTCGCGACGGCTTGGCCGGCTTTCGCACGACAAGCTTGCGACGCTCTCGATTGCGACCGTCTCGGTGTACGGCGGCCACGGCGGAACCGATGGCTTCCTATCGGCGCATGGATTGAGCCGGCGATCGGAGATGTTCGATCGAATGGCGATGGAGCGGGCGTTTCGCGGATCGGCGCGCAAGCCACGCCTGGCGGTGTCCCTGCCGCACTTTCTTGCGCTTCCGTCTCTGCTTGAAGAAAGGGAATTGACTGCAATCGTGCCGCGGCGGCTCGCCTCCTTGCTTGCCCGCATGTATCCGCTATCGGTGCATGAACTGCCCTACAAGGCCGCGGTCATGGACGTCTCTGTTTTGTGGTCCGAACGTAACCTCGGCGATGGCGCGCAAGATTGGCTTCGCGGAATGCTCATGCGGGCGACCGAATCCCTGCGACCGATCCCCGTCGATACGGAAAGCCCGGCGTTGTCTTCTTCGATGACGTCGCTGCCGCGTATAGCGGTCGGCGTGTGAGCGGCGCGAGATCGAATCTGTACGCTGCTCATCATGCTGATGAAGGAGTTTCACTTCTGGATGTGCAGTGAATGGCTCATACAGGAGTCGGGGAGGGTGACGATCGTACGAATGGAGACGTTACAATGAGCACCGCTCTGGAGAGCCGCAATTCTCCCGCCGTCATTGCAAGTTGGTCGGATCTCGGCCCAAGCGCCGTGCATGAGATCAGCGGTGCTCTCACGACCCTGCTGGCGGATGTCTTCGCGCTGTGCCTGAAGACGCAAAATTTTCATTGGCGCATGTCCGGGCAGCACTTCCGCGATCATCACCTGTTACTGGATGAGCAGGCCGATCAAATCTTCGCTATGACGGACTCGATCGCAGACAAGTCGCTGCCGGGCGAGGAGAAAGGGCCTGGACCTAGCGCGGTCGACCACAACGTGATGGCGGTTGGAGGTGCGATCTACCGCGACCAATGTCCCGCCTGCCACGGGATCGAGGACAAGGGCGCCCCATCTCTTCGCCTTCCTCGTGGAGTCCGCGATGGTTCGCTCGAACGATCCGACGACGGTGATCCGCATGGTGCTCCGTGGCGCCCGCAGCGTTGGAACGAAGGACGAGCCGACGGCGCCGGGCTTGCCGTCTTACGGCTGGCAGCTCGACGATCGACGTGCTCAATTACCTCAGAAATAGCTGGGGCGGCGCCGCTGCACCTGTCGACGCCAGGGATGTGACCCGTGTTCGCTCCGAAACCGCATCGCGCAACGACTGAATCGTATCGGGACACATGTGTATGAGCGAGAGGCGAGACGTCCGACCGATTGACGCACACCGGATCGTGCACTGGTTTGATTTCATCTGTCCGTTCTGTTACGTTTCGCAGGATCGGAATGCATTTTTCGTTGCTCGTGGATTTGATGTCGTCGATCTACCCTTTCGCGCTCATCCCGAGATTCCGCCTGCCGGCGTCCATGTCGGGCCTCGCCAGGGTCCGATGTATCGCAACATCGAGGCGCAGACCCACGCAGCCGGCCTTGCGCTGAACTGGCCGTCTCGCCTTCCCAGCAGCGGTAACGCGCTGGGCGCGGCCGAATGGGTCCGCCGCAATCAGCCGGCGATCTCGCGAGACTTCAACAAGGCCCTGTTCGAAGCGCACTTCGTACTTAATGAGGATTTGGGCGACAAGGCCACGATCCTGCGTACGGCGGCGCAGCTCGGCCTTGATACGGCAGTGCTCGACGCTGCGCTCGCGGATGGATCGACCGCCGACTGGGTTCGGGAGTCCGAGGCGATGGCGCATGAGCATGGGGTACGTGGGACGCCTGTGTGGCTTTATCGCGGCAGGCTTCTGGCCGGCGCTCGTCCCATCGAGGAGTTCTCGCGTTTCCTCAAGGCCGCCGAGACACAGTAACCGAACTTGTCTCCGGCGATTCCCGTACAGCCGTAGCCGAGCGCGGGCATCCGGTAATCGGCCCGTCATCGCAAGCTAGCATGAACTGTCGACCTGCTAAGGAGCGACTGCCCGGCATACATAATCTGATCGGTGTTGCCTTGTTGATCGCTTCCTCCCTGGCTCTGATCTGGCTGTTGACGATCATTGCGAAGGTAAGAAACCGCGCCCCCAGATGGATCCGAGCCGGCATAGTCAGCTTATTCCTGATCCTGACGTCGCTACTGAGCGGTGCGGTGGCCGCGGGAGTGATCAAGCAATATGGACGTGGAGTGCACCTTCCGGCGCCTGCCGTCGAGATCGATGCCGGCTAGGCCGCGCGCGGCAAGGCGATCTCGGATTCATTTTGCGCGGGGCTGCCATCCAAGGACGGGGACGCTGACCGGCGGACAGCAGTTTGCCGCGGAGATTCCCGTGCGGATCGGCTCGTTTATTTCCTCCAACCTTACGCCCGCCGGTTCTCTGGCGCAGTAGAGCGACGGTGAGATCTTTCGTGCGATCCGCAACTCGGTCGGTGCGAGCGGAAACTGGCTGATGACCATGTCTTACACCAGTGCCAACATGCTCAGCGATGACGACGTCAAGGCGGTCATCGCCTATCTTCGCACGCTTCCCCGTTCCGGTGGCCGGACGCCGGAGCCGCCAGATCGTTTCAATCTCCTCGGGCTGGCCATGCTGGGCGCCGATCTCCTGCCTGCCGGCAAGCCGATTCCGACCGGCACCATCACTTCGCCACCACCGGGGGCGACGGCGGAATATGGCGCGTACCTGGTGTCATATCTCGACTACCGCGGTTGTCATGGCCGGGAGTTGACCGGCGGCGTGCCAGGGCAGATGACGCCGCTTGGCCCTGATCCCGGCGTCATGAAGGGCTGGTCGCTGTACAATTTCATCTCGACCATGCGAACCGGTACGGATCCCAACGGATATGCCTTGAGTCGGCAGATGCCGTGGCGCTCGATCGGTCATCGCAACAATGACGAACTCGCCGCGATGTACGCTTACGTGACCAGTGTCTTTCCCGGTAAGTGAGGCATCGCGCGCTCTGCCAGCAAGTGGGTGAAGAAGTTCATGTCGGGCCAGCCGGAGCATTCGTCATGGAACGATTGCGAAGGCGCGGGCGGGGAAACCGAGGCCGTCCTTGACCTTGGGCCAGGTGACTACGATCAGTGCGCCCTTTGCCGGCAATTGATCGAGATTCGCCATGACCTCGATCTGATAGTGACCGCTCTTCAGGACATGCCGCCGCTCGTAGAGGAACTTAATGGTCTCGAGCTTCCAGCCGGGAAACGGAGTGCGCTTGAAGCGCTCCGGGCTGCTCTCGCAGTCCTTGTACATGTCGGTTCGGAGCGCAACGAAACTGCCCCCGGGCACGCGGCCGTTCTTGCGCTCCCATGCGCGCAGATCATCTAGCGAGAGGGCGTGGTTGGGATCCTTAGCGAAATATGACGTGTCGTCGAGCCGATGAGTGGCAGGATCATCTGCTTGAGCGGGTTCTTGTCCATCGTGGCCTCATGCTCGTCAAAATGTGTGTGCCGTATTGCCCGACCATCTCGTAAAAGGTGGTTCGAAAGCCGTCGCTGGGAATGGTGTATGGCCGCTTGGTCGTGGGACCGACCGCTGGCGTCATCTTGGCCTGGCCGAACCCGGCCCAGACCGGAGTGTCCGTTCCAAAGCTGTGGGTCAGATCGACGAAACGTGCATTCGAGATCGTCTTGTAGATTGTGTCGAGCGATGCGGCCGTCGCACCCGTGGTTGTGACACAGCGGATGCAAGCACCAGCGAGCAGGCGAAAGATGATGGTGGGTGAGCTTGGCTGCATGGTCGGTTCAAGAATTGCGCTTTGAGAAAGGTGCCTCGAGTAGATCGGGGATCTTGTTGCGGATTCGCAAGAAGCGCGATCCGGCGACTGCATCCCGTTCATCCGGCGACTGAAAGCATTTCACTTCCGCATTTGCTCGAAGCTAAGCACACTGATGTCAACGCGATTGGTGCACGGCGGGCCCGGACGCACGCAGGGTATTGCATCATGCAGCCAATCCGCGTCACCATAACCAGCGAGGCTGCCAATGACCGACCGCGCACACCCTTTAACTCATGCCACGGGGTCACCCGTCGTGGACAACACCAACATCCAGACGGCTGGTCCGCGCGGGCCCGCTTTGTTGCAGGATATCTGGCTGATCGAGAAGCTGGCGCATTTTGACCGGGAGGTGATCCCGGAGCGTCGAATGCATGCCAAGGGATGGGGTGCCTACGGGACCTTCACCGTTACCCGTGACATCACCCGCTACACCAAGGCCAAGATATTTTCCAAGATCGGCAAGACGACGCCGATGTTCACTCGCTTCTCGACAGTGGCTGGAGAGCGAGGCGCCGCCGACGCCGAGCGGGACATTCGCGGCTTCGCGCTCAAACTCTATACGGAGGAAGGTAACTGGGACATCGTCGGCAACAACACGCCGGTCTTCTTCTTCCGCGATCCGCTCCGCTTCTCCGATCTCAACCACGCCATCAAGCGCGACCCACGCACCGGTCTGCGGTCGGCGGACAACAACTGGGATTTCTGGTCGCTGCTCCCGGAGGCCTTGCATCAGGTTACGATCGTCATGTCGGATCGTGGCATCCCGAAGAGCTTTCGGCACATGCACGGCTTCGGAAGCCACACCTTCTCGATGATCAACGCTGCCAATGAGCGGGTCTGGGTCAAATTCCATTTCCGCACCCAGCAGGGCATTGCTAATCTCACCGATACCGAGGCAACCGATCTGGTTGGCCAGGACCGGGAGAGCCACGGCCGGGATCTGTTCGAGGCAATCGAACGCGGCGACTTCCCGCGCTGGACTTTATTCATCCAGGTGATGACCGAGGCGCAGGCCAAGGCCTTTCGTTTCAATCCGTTCGACCTAACCAAGGTGTGGCCGAAGGCCGAGTACCCGCTGATCGAGGTCGGGGTCATGGAGCTCAATCGCTATCCCGACAATTATTTCGCCGAGGTTGAGCAGGCCGCCTTTTCGCCGGCCAACGTGGTACCCGGCATCGGCTTTTCGCCCGACAAGATGCTGCAGGGGCGGCTCTTCTCCTACGGCGACACCCAGCGCTACCGGCTCGGGGTGAATTTCAACCACATTCCGGTCAACGCGCCAAGGTGCCCATTCCTCAGCTACCATCGCGATGGTGCGATGCGCACCGACGGCAATCTCGCTGCTACGCCGACCTATTGGCCGAACAGCAAGGGCGCATGGATGGATCGCGATGTGAGCTTGATCGAGCCGGCCCTGCCGATCGAGGGTGACGCGACATACTGGGACCATCGGGTCGACGACGACCATTACGAACAACCGGGAAACCTGTTCCGGAAGATGAGCCCGGTCCAGCAGAAGCTTCTGTTGGCGAACACGGCGCGCGCCATGGGTGACGCCCGCATCGAGGTGAAGCGGCGTCATATCGCGAACTGCACGAAGGCGGACCCCGCTTATGGTGACGGCGTTGCACGAGCGCTCGGTTTGACATTAGATCCCGCGGCCGGGTGAACGACGCATCCGCACCGCCATGATGGAGACGATGGATCGCTCGGAATTGACGGCTCCTGCATCTGATGCGTTCGGCGGAAAGCGTTTCCGCGTCATCTTCGCTGCGACGATTGGCAATCTGTTGGAGTGGTACGACTATTTTCTCTACGCAGTGCTCGCCATCACCATGGCGAAGCTCTTCTTTCCTGCCGAGAATGAACTTACCTCGCTTCTCTTGTCTCTGGCCACCTATGGGAGCGGACTGGCGATGCGGCCGGTGGGAGCGGTTGTCCTCGGAATCTGCGCCGATCGTGCTGGCCGTAAGGCCGCGCTGTGGCTGGCGATGGCTTCCATGGGGCTCGGTACCGGCTTGATCGCGTTTGCTCCGACCTACGGGTCCATCGGAGTTGCCGCGCCGCTCGTAATCCTGCTCGCGCCAATACCCGGCGTCGCCATAGGTTCGCGATCGCGGGTGTTCGCTCAAGAGCCCTAGCCAGGGGCGAAGGACAATCCGCCAGTTCGGTATCCTTGAACAGCGCGGGCAGCGCCAGAAAGCGCGGCGATGAGACGGCATTCGCGGAGGATGGTCGTTTTCGGAGAGCGCTCGTTCCTGGGCAGCGCGGTCATACAGCTTTGAGTCCATTCTACCTGCGCCAGTGACCCATCACCATCGTGCGCGACGTCCATGGCGCAGAGGCGGAAGACACGGCGAAAAAAGGATCGCGCCGACAGTAGCCGCCGCGTCCTAACGCCGCAGCTGAGCATTGCTCCATGTTCGAATAGCTACAGTTCCACATGTCACTAGAGGCGTCCCTGCGGCAGTACTCCGAGCCGTTCGCTGCGGATGAGGCAGCGGCTACAAAGAGGATTGAGAATAACATCGCGGTTGCATACGCGGCCATGATCGTCTGACGGTGCTTCATATCATTCTCTCTACTTTGGCCTCTGAGTGCGATTGCTATGGCTCGGAGCGCGATCAAAGTCGGGGGGTGGGGATCACCTACGAGCTTGCGACTTCCGATATATATTTGGCTTGGTCGAGCAAGCGCGGAAGTGAAACGATTTCAGCCGCAAGATGAGAAGGCTGCAACTCGAGTGTCGACATGTTCGCTCTCGAAGAAGTTCTACTTTAGACAGGTGATCCGCATCTGCCGAGCGATGTGGCCGAGCAAACCGTCTCGATCGCCGCGCCGTCGTCTCCAGCCTTTTGAAGGTTCGCAAAGGTGCGATCGCAATTGGTGGATGGTGCGCATCCACTTACGACATGGCAGCTGCTGGCGGTCATCCGAGCAATTTCGACCTCTGGCGCCGAATGGGCGGCGCCGTGATGATTGGGCTCGCGTGATGCTGATGGGGATCGAGAGCCTTGCCATCCGTCGGCCTGTAGAAGCCCGCCAATCTCACGATCGTCGTCCTCGACAGCTAGGCCTATGGCGAGACCGCCGAACAGGCAAGCCACACGGCCTCCGTGGCCGATCTGGCCGGCGTCGCGAAATCCTGCGGCATTGCGAACGCCCAGACGCTCGAGATCATGTCAGAGATCGATGCGTGCGCCGTACCCGCAGGACGTCTCAGTCGGTCCGCGCTTCGCCAGCGTCAAAATCGCCGCAGCGAATCTTGAGGGCGTGCTTGCGAACCGTGACGGGGCGTTCATCCTGAACCGCGTGCGCGGGGACCTCGGCTTCGGTCCGGCATGCCGAAAGCGAAGACGGACGGCACCGGGTTCGACTTTATCTGTCCTTCTTGTTACGTCGCTCGCAGTCGCAACGCGATCCTGGGCAGGTGCGGACTTCTCGTCGTTGAGTTGCCGTTCCAAGTCCATCCCGAGATTCCCGCCGAAGGCGTCGCCATCGGGCCGCGGTCTGGTGAGGTGTACTTGTGCCCCTCGAGCAAGAGGAGCGCGACGCGAGCCTGCCAGCTCCGCTGGCCGTCACGGTTGCCAAATAGCCGTTACGCGGTGGCGGTCGTTGAATGGGGCCGTCGCCATCATCTGCTCGGATTTGATGCTCTCTCTCGCCAGCTTTTCAAGAGCCATTTCGAATCGGGAGAGGACATTGGCGACGTTGCTCTCGTCGACCGCTACGCGGCGCTGGTTGACGCCGATACCGCGTTGATCCCTCAGGCCACGTCGCGCGGAACGCGAACGCCGCACTCGAAGAGTCCGAGTTCGCCGCCCGTCTCGCCGGCATTGAGGGAACACCGGCCTGGCTTGTGGAAGCCCGGTTGATCGAGGGGTTGCAGCCGAGGGCGTTGTTTGAACGGATCGGAAGTGGGATCGCGCACGGCGCCCAATAGTCATCATGGACACGACATTTAACGATGAAGTTGTGCAGCCATGAGCAAGCGAGGACATGACGGCGTTGTGTAGCGACCGCAAGAGTGGCCGGGCACTGCTTAAGCATCGAATTTGATCATCGCCATAGTGATGATGCAGACGATGCACTTACAGCGCGACCACTTAAGTGGTGATCAATAAGTGCCCAGTTGGGCGTTTTCTCCTTGACTTAACTGCTCGCCGTGCTCTGCGCGGCGGGCATTTTTGAGCATCGCGATGCGGTGTTTCCGTCAGCAATCGAAAGTGCAGGAGCTGTGCTGAGCGATGTGGTGGCTATGGGTGTCGCGGAGCCGGCGCGGTTGGACTCAGCGAATGTTCGAAATGCAGAGTGCTCATCTGGAAATTGAAATCGTTTCACTTCCGCAGACGTTGTTGGCTGTACAGGATGCGATTAGTTGCAGACGACGCGCTGCGATCGACGCCGAGTCTACCTCGCGATCATCAAGCCGAATGCTTCGGAGAAATCAATGAACGATAACGCTCACAACAAGTTCGGTCGGCGCGGATTTCTGCAAGGGGTTGCTGCGGTTACAGGTGCTCTTTCCTTGTCGCCCCCCTCGACCGCGGGCGCCGGGCACGGCATGCCGGCGGCCGGAGCAAGTGATTTTCGGAGCCCGCCAGTGCCGGAATCGGGCTATCAGTCTCTTGGCCCCGATGAAGCCGGGTTCGTTGAGGCACTCGTAAATGTGATGTGTCCGGCTGACAGCTTCACTCCAAACGGGGTCGACTGCGGGCTTGCGATTTACATCGACCGCCAACTCGCCGGCGGCTTTGGGAAGGGCGAACGTCTCTACATGCATGGCCCGTGGAAGGCAGGAAAACCTGAGCACGGCTACCAGTTGCCACTAACTCCCGAACAGTTCTTCAAGGCTGGAATCGCCGCCGCCGACGAGGCGGCGCAACAGAAACTCGGTCGCGGCTTCGCCGATCTGAAGTCGGAAGAGGCAGACACATTCCTGCAAGATATTGCCGCCGGCAAGATCCAGGACGCGCGTTTGCCGCTTGATTCCTGGTTCAACGAACTGATCTATCCGCTGTTCGTTCAGGCCTGTTTCGCCGATCCGATGTACGGCGGCAACGTAGGCAAGGTGTTCTGGCGGATCATCGGCTACCCCGGCCTGCCCGCGGTCCACGCCGACGATATGGTTCAGTCTCGCGGCAAGCCATATCCCGCTGCCGGACATCCGAAATCAATTGGCGATTTCAGCTGAGGGGAGAAGCTGATGGTCAAAATATTGAAGTCTCGTACGGTCGTGATCTGCGGCGGCGGATTTACAGCAGGCCTGATCTCGAGGCAACTGACGGCAAAGGGAATTGACGTCCTCGTCCTCGAGCGGGGAGGCGATCACACCGGGGCCGCGGAGGCCAAGTTACCAAATCAGCGCGACGAGTTGCGATGGGACGTACACGCGGGACTGGTCCAGGACTGGTCGATCGAGACCTATTCTCTGCGCCACGCGAGCAGTGAAGAAGCCCTTCCGGTTCGGCGCATGGAGGCATTTCTTCCGGGCGAAGGAATGGGCGGTGCCGCCAATCATTGGAATGGCCAGACTTGGCGCTGGGCTGAATATGATCCGGTCCTTCGGACCAGACTGGAGTCGAGGTATGGCAAGAAGGCGATTCCAGCAGAACTGACCGTGCAGGATTGGGGCGTCACCTATGGCGAGCTCGAGCCATATCACGCGCTGTGGGAAAGATTATTCGGCATTTCGGGAAAGGCCGGAAATATCCGAGGCCGCATCCAGCCAGGCGGCAATCCATTTGAGGCGCCGCGCCAGGATGAATATCCGCAGCCCCCCTCCCACCGAGGCCGGCTTGATCTTTGCGAAAGCTGCCGAGAGTCTCGGCTATAAGCCGTTTCCGATGGCGGCAGCAAATTCGCCGAGCCCGTACACGAACCCAGATGGTATGCAGCTCGGTCAATGCCAGTTCTGCGGCCACTGCGAGCGCTTTATCTGCGAGGCCAATGCCAAGGCAAGCCCACAGGTTTTGCTCTATCCGATGCTGCAGAAGCGGAAAGGGTTCGAGCTCAGGCTCCATTCGCATGTGACCAGGATCGACTACGATAAGAAGGCCAGGCGAGTTAGCGGCGTTCGCTATATCGATCGGCTCAGCGGCGAGGAGTACGTGCAGCCGGCCGATATCGTCATTCTCGGATTGTTCACGATGTCCAACACCAGGCAACTGCTTTTGTCGGGTATCGGCAAGCCATACGATCCAAGGGCCGGTACGGGCGTTGTCGGCAAGAATTTCTGCCATCAGACGATGTCAGGAGTGAACGTGCACTTCAAGGATCGGTGGATCAACCCGTTCCTCGCCGCCGGTGCCTCACAGACCTGCATCGACGAGTTCAACGAAGACAATTTCGATCATAGCGGCCTTGGCTTTTTCGGCGGTGGATACATCTATTCAAATATCACTAGTGGCCGTCCGATCACCAAGCGCATCGTGCCTCCCGGCACGCCGCAATGGGGAAGAAAATGGAAGCAGGCAAACGCGGACTGGTACGCGCACAGCTTCAATATCTACGTCCACGGGAGCTGGTATCCCCATCGCGAGAACTATCTCGACCTTGATCCGACATATCGGGACGCCTACGGCCAGCCGTTGCTGCGCATGACCTTCGATATCCGCGAGAATGAATTACGTATGTCGGAGTATCTCACGAAAAAGACCGTGGAAATCGCGCGTGCCAGCGGCGCCACTATCGTGGGAACGCCTTCACCGCGGAAAGGGCCCTACGATTCGCGAGTTTATCAGACCACACATGTTACTGGGGGGACCATCATGGGCGCCGACCCCCGCACCAGCGTGGTATCGCCGCATCTTCAGCATTGGGATGCGCAGAATCTGTTTGTCGTGGGCGCGTCGGTTTATCCCTTCAACGCCGGATACAACCCAACAGGTCCCTTAGGAGCGCTTGCACTCAAGCTTGGGGACGATCTCGTCCGCTACGCACAGCGTCCACAGATGCTTTAGGCACTTGAACCTGGGCCAAATCCCGCCAGAACTTCAAAGGAAGTCGAATATGCGTGTCGTCGATCGAATGCTCGCTACAGCAACTATGATCCTCCTGATCACCATGCTCATCAATAGCGCCAATGCGGCCGGCGACCCGGCCAAAGGCGAGGTGGTGTTTGCCAAATGCGCGTCCTGTCACGCTAAGGACAAGAGCAACCGGATGGGGCCAGGATTGCTCGGAGTCGTGGGAAGGCAGGCGGGTTCGGTGCAGGGATTCCACTATAGCCGGGCAATGAAAGGCGCCAACATCGTTTGGGACGATAAATCCCTCGATGCCTTCGTTGCCGCACCGCAAAGAGCCGTGCCGGGTACGGTAATGCCCTTCGCCGGAATTGCAGATCCACAGCAGCGAACCGATCTCATCGCCTATATCGAGACGCTGAAATGACCGCGCAGCTCGAACAATCAGTGCCACCGAACTTGGTCAGACCGATCGGTACCTGCGTTATAGCAAGGCGAACCACTGACTTGAGGAGACTATTCCATGAGGAAATCGATCCGACTTGCGTTGGCGGCGGTTCCAGTCGCGGTTGCGCTTCAGACCCAGGGGGTGATCGCCCAATTCCTGGAGAAGAAAGTTCTGACGTTGGCGACCGCTGAGAGAATCGTAGCGGCCGGTATAGCGGAAGCTGAACGCAATCGACTAGCTGGCGTAATCGCCGTCGTCGATGATGGCGGCTGGCCGATCCTGCTGGTGCGGATGGACAACGCGGCCTATATCGCGAGCGTCGAACTGGCGCAGGGGAAAGCGCGGACGGCCGCGCTGTTCAAGAAGCCGACCGAAGCGCTGGAGAACGCAATCAATCAGGGCCGGTTCGAGAACAGGGCCCGCGCCATGGGTGATGCTCGCATTGAGGTGAAGGAACGTCACCTCGTCAACTGCACCAAGGCGGATCCAGCCTACGGTGCCGGCGTGGCGCGAGCGCTTGGTCTGACATCGGATTCCGGAGCTTTGTGAACGGCGCATGCGCTCCGTCATGGTAATTCCTGGGTGGCACATCTAGGCCCTGCTCGCCATCACTACGGCAACGCGCGGACAGGCGAGCCGTTTCCTCAGCGAGCGACTATCTCAGCTGAAAAGATCACTCGCCTTGCGTCTCAGGACTAGGCTTGGAGGGGAGCCACCGCGCTAGCTTGGCTGGCGCGGTGCATTTTATTGCCGGGACATGTTCGATCTAATGATTGCGGCGTGATACGTGATTGGCCCTGCTCGGATGCCGAAAGATTACAAGGGATCTCGACGATAGCCATCTTGTAGATCACGAAGAAGCTTGATGCCGTCGCGTCAGCGGAATCGGTTGTCCCGGCTAGCCGCGGTTCTACGAAACAGATTCGTGTCCCCGCGCAGGGCTTCCGGTTAAGGCGATCGGTCCTAACAAATCCTGCAACTGGTTTGCTCCATGTTCTGTGTTGGCCGGTCGCACATGCAGAAACGGGCGTTCGGATGCTCTATCGTGATCGAATCGGCAACATTGAACGCTCGCAGCTAACGGGCGAGGAGAGTCGTCAGCTCCGCACCCTCGTCGGCGACGAAGACAGCTATCAGTTCGGCAGGTTCGGTGTTGCTTGCGTTGGCGGAAACGAGATGCGTCGCTCCTGGGGGTTCAAAGAATGATTGCCCGACCTCGAATGTCTCTAGCGGGCCGTTCTCGAGCTGTGAGCGTACCTGGCCCTTGGTGATGTAGGCCGTGACCGATCCGCCGTGGCGATGCGGTGGCGTGAAGCCACCTGGGCCGTAGCTCACGCGGACCACCGTGACCCTCTTGCCCGGGACATTAGGCAGTGCGTGCGAGGTGATCACCTCGACTCTGTTGAGCGATGAGTCCGGCGTATTGTCGGCGCACAGCGGCGCTGGAACAGCCGATATCGCGTCCATCGCAACCGGCAAAGTTCTCGCGATGGCTACCGCGCAGGCGAGACCGGCCACAACAGCCAGCGACAGCCGGCGCCAGTTGTAATCCGCAAGCTGCGTCATCGTTTCCAATGCAACGGTCATTGGCGTCTCCTGTTTGATCTTCAAGTGGCCGCCGAAGGGACGAATACTGAAAGCGGCGTAGGATCGCGGCTCGGCGGAGGTGGGACTTTCCCATCGATGTCGGTGAAGCCATATTCTTGGGCCAGTTCCGAGGCGAGCAGGATCTGACCGGTCTTGGTGATCACATCTGGATCGGCGGCCAGTGCCGCAATCGCGCGACCGACAAAGACTGGCGTCTCACCTCTCTCGGCAATCAACTTGGCGAGCGCCGCCGGCACCCGGTCGGGCTGCGCCGAAAGCTTCTCGCTCTTGATAAAGCCGGGCCAGATCGAGATGGCGGAAATGCCGAACGGCTTCAATTCATGCGCCATGTCGCGCGCCATTCTGTCGACACCCGATTTCTGTACGCCGAACGGAACGTTGAACGTGTATCGGACGCCGCCGCCTGACGATGTATTGACGATCAGGCCGCGCCTCTGGGGCAGCATCAGCGGGACGGCTAATTGGCTGGCCACGAAGTGCGAGCGCAAGCCGACGTGATGCAAGGTGTCCCACAGCGAGGTCGGGAGCTGCCAGAAGGGCACGTTGACCGGCATGACGTTCGGGGCTGCGAACACATTGTTCACTAGCACATCCAGACGTCTGTAGTTGCGCCGGATCAGATCGTAGACATCCCTGACCGAAGCGTCATTAGAATGATCGCAGAGGATGCCGACGCCATTGCCGCCAGCGGCGTCGATTGCCGCCGTGGTCTCGTCGAGAGAACCGGGCCATTCCGCGCCGCTGCTGCTACGGGTGCGTGCGGTCACTATAACGGTGGCTCCAGCCTCAGCGAGGCCGATGGCCACGCCCTTGCCGACTCCGCGGCTTCCTCCCGTCACCAGCGCAACACAGTCCTTCAAGCGTCGCTCGGCCATATGCCCTCCATTATATCTTTCTTGGAAGATGTATTGACAACAATCTTCCTAGGAAGATAATGGGCCTGACGACGAAACGTGTCAACCAGGAATGGATCGCCATGGTCACCAGGGAAGAGAATGAATTACTGTGCCGCGTCACCGGTGACGCGCCGATGGGACGCATGCTGCGCCAGCATTACTGGCTGCCGGCCGTCCTCTCGGTGCGCGTGCGTAAGGGCGAGGCGCCGGTGCGCGTCAAGCTGTTCGGCCGCAACTTCGTGGCCTTCAGGGGCGGGGATGGGATTGTCGGCTTCCTCGATGAAGCTTGTCCGCACCGGGGTGCCTCGCTCGCGCTGGCTCGGGTCGACCATTGCTCACTGACCTGCCTGTTCCATGGTTGGAAAATCAGTGCCGGCGGCGAAGTACTTGACGTTCCCAACGAGCCAAACAACCCCAAGGAGTTCGCAAAGACCGTGAAGGCGAACGCCTATCCGACGCGCGAAGGCGCGGGCCTGATCTGGGTCTGGCTCGGCGAAGGCACGGCGCCACCCGCGCCTGACTTTGAATGGATGGATCTACCGCCGGACCAAGTCTACGCGGCCGGCATCGAGCTCAACGCGAACTGGTTGCAGGGCGTCGAAGCGACTATCGATTCCTCACATGTCGCTCTCCTGCACCAGAGCTGGACCGCAAGCTCGGCAACGGACTTCGGGGCAACACGGGTCAATACCGAAGTCAGCTACCAGTTTGACAAGAAGCCGTATGGATTTCGGGCTGCCGCGCTTCGCTCGGGCCCCGAGGGATCATGTCTTGCGCGCGTGACCGAGTTCGTGATGCCCTACTACGGGTTGATCGCGCCAATTTTCTCTGGGCCGCAGCAGGATCGCACTGCGATCATTGCCGTACCGATCGACGATGAGAACCTGATCCAGTGGTACATCTACTACAATCCAGAGAAGCCAGTGGATTCTTGGCGCAAGGTGCAGCGGGCCAATCAGTGGCCGATGGCCGGCGGTCTCCTGGGTGATCAAGCCAATAATTGGGGACAGAACCGCCAGATCATGGATGCCGGCAACAGCACCGGCTTCCACGAGATCGTCATCGAGGATTTCGTGGTGATGGTCAGCATGGGCCCGATTGTCGACCGGTCACAGGAGTACCTCTGTTCGGCGGACCAGGCGATCGTCAGGGTGCGTCGCCAGTTGCTTGAGGAAGTACGCGGCTTCATGGACGGTAAGCCGCCGAAGAGCGGCCAGAGCGAGACCATGTCCTATAAGGACATCCGTGCAGTCGGCGGCCGGCTGGCGTCCGCTGCCGAAGATTGGCGGCAGATTCCCCGCTGATGGGATTCGAGGCGTCGGGCGTGGACGTCCCGTCCGCGTCCGTGCGCCGGTTCTGGAGATATCGTGGCATGACCTGGAAGCATTTGTGCGCCGCCTCGAAACTGTCGGACGGAGAGCCGCTGGGTTTCGACGTCGGTGACCAGCGTGTCGCGCTCTACAAGGTCGACGACGACATTTACGCGACGGACGATGTCTGCTCGCATGCCTTCGCGCTGCTCTCGACCGGCTTTCTCGAAGGCCATGTCGTCGAATGTCCGCTGCATGGTGCGATGTTCGATGTTCGCGACGGAAAGTGCCGTTCCGGTGGTTACATGGACATAAGGGCATTCAAGGTCGAGATTCGCGATGGCGAGGTTTACGTGAATCTCGACGAGAACGCTGCGAATGGGAGAGCCCCCGATCAAGCGCTGGATGCCGAAGCGTGAGCGGGCTCGTCATCATCGGAGCATCTTATGCCGGTGTTCAGGCGGCGCTGAATGCCCGCCAAGCCGGTTATTCCGAGCCGGTGACTATGGTCGCCGACGAATATTCGCTTCCCTATGAGCGGCCGCCGCTATCGAAGGAGTTTTTGCTCGACGCGGCCGGCGAGCAGAATCTCGTCCTGCGCGACGGTGCGTTCTTCGCGCGCGAGCAAATCGATCTGCTGTTCGGGTACAGCGTAATCAAGATTGACCGGGGGGCAAGGCGGATCGCGCTGGCGGACGGCACGCGGCTGGGCTTCGACAAGCTTGTGATTGCCACGGGATCGCGAGCGCGGCGGATCTCAGTCCCCGGGGCTGAGCTCGATGGGGTCTGCTATCTCAGAACAGTCGCCGATGCCATCGATCTCAAGGCTCGCTTGGGGCGGACGACTGAAGTCGTCATTGTCGGCGGCGGGTTCATTGGACTTGAGGTTGCTTCGTCGGCGGCGAAGCTCGGCAAGAAGGTCACGTTGGTCGAGGCCGCCTCGCGGCTGCTGGAGCGGGCGGTGTCCCCAATCGTCTCGCGCTTCCTGCTCGATGTTCATGCGCAAGCGGGCGTCGATGTGAGGCTTGGCGAGACGGTCGTTTCGATGACCGGCGATGCCGGTCGAGTTGCGGGAATTGATCTTGGCCGCGGCGATCGACTGAGCGCGGAGCTCGTTGTCGTCGGCATCGGCGGAATCGCAAGCGATGGACTCGCCAGTGACGCCGGGCTGAACTGCTCGAATGGAATCGTTGTGGATGAGCATGGCCGCACCGACGTGCCCGGCGTCTATGCGGCTGGCGACTGCGCAAACCACTACAGTCGGTTTGCGGAGGGGTGGCTTAGGCTAGAGTCGGTCCAGCACGCCCAGGACCAAGGCAGGGCGGCGGGGCTCGCGATCGCGGATCGCCATCAGCCCTACGACAGTGTTCCCAGATTCTGGTCGGATCAGTACGACCTCAAGCTCCAGATCGTGGGGCTCTCCGGTCGTTGCGACCAGATGGTGACGCGTGGCTCGATCGATGAGGGCAGATTTTCCGTGTTTCATTACAGGCGGGAGAGGCTTGTCGCGGTCGACAGTATCAATAAGTCGGGCGACCAGATGGCGGCGCGCCGCCTGATCGCGGCGGGCATTTCGCCGACGCCGCAACAGGCGGCAGACGGCGCGTTCGATATCAAAGCACTGCTGAAGACAAGCTAGTCTGGCTGGGCCGCGATCCTAGCCTGTCGCCGCAAGCCGGCTCGTTTTCTTCGTCGCCTTCACCGTCTTCACAGACAAAAGCTTGCGCAAGCATCGGTCGAGCATCGCAATCTCGACCTTGGTCAGGCCACTGGCCTCGGTTACGCTTTCCACGACCTTCGCGATCTCGGTGATGCCGCGGTCGGCGGTCGCAAGGCCCTTCGCGGTCAGGCGGACCAATTCGGAGCGACCATCGTCGTTCGCGGAGACGCGGAGGATAAAGCCTCCCTCCTGCAGCCGTGCCACGCGCTTGGTCATGGCACCGGACGTGACGAGCAGGGCACGAAACAGATCGGTCGGGCGCAATTCATACGGCTTTCCCGAGCGCCGCAGCGCGAGCAGGACGTAGAGTTCGCCGGTCTGCAGGCCAATAGTCTTGGATATCTCCTGCAAGCGTACTTCATGTAGCTGGTTGGCCCGTTCCAGTCGCAACAGGGTGCAGGCTGCGGCCAGGTCCAGGTCGGGGCGCTGCTCGAGCCAGGCGGCTTCGATATCGTCGTAGAGGCCATTATCGAGCTTGGACGTAGCTCTGCCGACAGGCACTGCGCCGCCCGGCACGTTCTTCTTCCGCATTCCTTCCTACTCACCTTGGTCCGCGCCAGAAGGCGCCGCATCATACGCTGGTTCAATCTAACACTCTCGACGTTACGTGTCGCGCGGCAAGTTCCCGCGATTGGTCGAATATCTGCTTGCGGCGCCGATACGGGGCCATTTGCCGCCGCAGTACGATATTGACAATTATCTTCCTAGGAAGAATATTCTAGGTAAGAAATAGAGATGGGAGGACAATATGCGGGGACTTGGCTCGGCATTCCTTGTCGCAGCTTCACTGATTGCCTCAAGCGCAGCCCTGGGTGGTGAAGAGGAACTTATCCTCGGCCAGACGATGCCCTATAGCGGTCCAGCCTCGGCGCTGAGCGCGGTCGGCAAGGTGCAGACGCGCTATTTCCAGATGATCAATGAGCGCGGTGGAATCAACGGCCGCAAGATCAAGCTGATCTCGCTCGACGATGGATACAGCCCGCCAAAAGCGGTGGAACAGACCCGAAGGCTGGTCGAGAGCAATGAGGCTGTCGCGATCTTCGGCAGCATGGGGACGGCGCAGAATGCGGCAGTCCAGAAGTATCTCAATAGCCGGAAGGTGCCGCAGCTCTTCGTCTTTGCCGCAAGCGATCGTTTTGCTGATCCGAAGACCAGCCCCTACACGATCTCGGGAATGACGCTGTTCAGCACCGAGGCCGCGATCTATGCGCGCCTCGTGTCCGAGAGCATACCGCGGGCGCGCATCGCGGTGCTCTATCAGAACGATGACTATGGACGCGAATATCTCCGCAGCTTCAAAGCCGAGCTGGCGCGACTCGATCCGCAAGCCGAGATAGTCGCCGCCTCGCCGTACGAGGTGACGTCGCCGACGGTTGAGTCCCAGGTCGTCTCATTGGCCAGTACCAATGCCAATGTTTTTCTGAACGCTTCGACCGGCAAATTCACCTCCCAGGCGATCCGCAAGGCCGGCGAACTCGGCTGGCACGCGCAACAGTTCTTACCGATCGGAAGCAACTTCGTCGCGACGATTCTCAAGCCGGCGGGGCTCGAAAACGCCAAAGGTGCGATTTCGGCCACGCCGACGAAAACGGTGGGCGATCCTGAATGGGCAAGCGACCCCGCCTATCTGGAGTGGTTGGCTTTCATGAAGAAATACTATCCCGAGGGCGACATTGAGGATCAGCTCAATTTCACGGGGTGGAACGTCGCTGTCCTCATGGCCAGGGTACTCGAGGCTTGCGGGACGGATTTCTCCCGGCAGAACATCATGAAGCACGCCACTGCGCTGAAGAACGTTGCGCTTCCGGGCCTGATTAGCGGCATCACCGTGAACTCCACCCCTGACGATTACCGTCTCATCAAGTCACTCCGGCCGCAACGCTTCGATGGTGAGCGCTGGGTCCCGATGTCCGGCACCATGGCCGCGCGATAGAGGCGAAGCGTTTTTGGTTCGGTAGCGGGCCGCTGACTTGAGCCGCCGATCGGTCGGATAGGCCAAAATGGTTCAGTGAGATCAGAAGGTGACCCCGATTGACCACCGAAACCCCAGAACAAACGGCGATAACGATGGTCAATCGCTAGCGAATATCACTGTCTTTGTTGATCTTTTCGGTTACTACTTACGTTCGGGACGTAAGGGTCGCAGGTCAGCAAAAACGCCGATTTGCGATTTACATTTCGGTTGTAACCTATTGATCTATATAGGCCCTTTGAGACGGTCTTTTACAGCTAAATACTTGTAGTTGCTCGTAGACGATCAGCCTCTTAATCGGCGGGTCCCAGGTTCGAGCCCTGGTGCGCCCACCATATCGAAAGCCCTACTAGCCCGGGGTTTTTCCATTTCAGGCGACAGAGCAAAGCGCGTGTCGTGCGACGCTTCTGGTGTCGGACATCGCACCGTGCGTCGACTTGGCGGTGTTCGCGAGATGTTCTTACTGGTTCGCATCACCGTCGCGCTCGTCATCTCGCATGGTCGCCAGTATCGTCCATGACTTCACGCACGCCCACAAGAGCGTCGCGTTTCGTCGCAGTTGTGACGTTTCGCTGGCCGACGTCGAGGATGTCCCTGGCGAGATAGGCGCACAAAAACGCCGCAGCGCCGTGACCATCATGTAGACCGGGACTGGCCAGCTTGGGCCGCCACTCCACTGCACCAGCAGCGTCGAAATCAGTGGCGTAAAGCCGCCGCTGACAGTGCCGCTGACTTCTTTTGCGAAGACGAGACCAGTGTAGCGGATCCGCGTGTCGAACAGCTCCGAATAAAAAGCCGCGATGGATCCGGAGATCGATGCGACGCCGAACGACAAGCCGACGATGCCTCTGTTGATTTCCGAATTACGGAATTTCAAAGAGGCGGCCCGGGCGGAATATGGAAAGACGTCTTACCTAAACAGCGGCGGACTGTTTTGCGGCGCAACACCCTCGCCGGGCCGCTCGATTGCTGCCGCCGCCGTCAAGCGGGCGATGACACAGCGCGCAGATTGACGGGCGCGTCTTCATAATCGCGTTTTCGACGACCCGCATGCTGCTCCTTACCTGCAGCTCCTTGATTTGAATCAGGGAGCATCGCGCCAAATTTGGGATGCTCGGCACACGACGGGGATTGGCTGCCTAGAGGATTTCTACGTAGTGGTTATACTGATTGTGTGGTCGGTGTGTCGCGGCGGTAGGCTAAATTTATCGGAGAGTTGTCTGCATATGCCAGGAAACCAGCGGTTCGAAAGTTAGCACTGCAGGAAGGCGAGTGTATCATGTCCCTTCAGGAGACACCGGTCAGCCGACATGTTCGAAATGCCTCCGGGGGATCGAGGCATGCGCGCAAGGCGAATTCCGAACAGTTCGCTCTGCAGGAAGAAGTTCATCGTCAAATTGCTTCGGAGCTTCACGATTCAACGTGCCTGCAGTTCGCAGCCCGAACGCCGCTGAATAATGAGGTGCTCTTGCGCGCGAATGAGATGGCCCGGTTGGAGATGCTGCTCAAACGCAGAGCCCATAGTTCGTCCAGGTTCTCTCGCGACAAGATCATCGGGGCAGCCCTCTCATGAAACGTATTCTCATTGCTGATGATCATGATGCTGTTCGATCCGGGCTGCGGGCGGTCCTCGAGCAGCGGCCGGGTTGGATGATTGTCGCCGAGGCGTCCGACGGAAAATCGGCATTTGAGGCCGCTCTCAAAGAGCGGCCCGATGTTGCGATCGTCGACTTCTTCATGCCGCGCATGACGGGACTGGAAATAACTCGAGGAATAAAAAAACATCTCCGCGAAACTGAGGTGCTGATCTTTACCGCGCACGAATCCGGAGTGCTGGCTCAAGAGGCGCTTCAAGCGGGTGCGCGCGCGTTCCTGGTCAAGTCGGACGCAAACAAGCTACTGCTGGCTGCCGTTGAAGCGCTAATGGCACGTAAGCCATTCGTCGGCGGACGATTTTGTGGTCAGTCGGATCGAGAAGACGAAGCTGGCGAGGGGCATGTGAAGCTGTCTCCGCGAGAGCGGCTCGTTGTCAAGCTCGTGGCCGAGGGGTACAGCAACAAGGGTATCAGCGCGATGCTGAGCTCAAGCGTGAAAACCACGGAAACGCATCGGGCGTCGGCCATGGGAAAACTGGGGGTCAATTCGATAGCTGGACTGGTCCGCTACGCGATCCGAGCTAAATTGATTGAAGAGTGAACGAAAGCAGCGGCTGCCGGCCCACCGCGCTTCGCAACCGATCGCTGCGGTGAAGCAGAGCTGATCGCTGCGGAAGCACAGCTCCGTCCTTCCCCGTCCGCGAAGGGATCGCGAACGGTCACCTCCACCGCCACCCGCAATGGCGACGACCGCGATGCCACCAGCAAACCCAACGGCGCCTGCGCGGTCGCGGCCGCCCCCAACCGGGGCCATCCGCTCCCTGCTCCCGGGGGGCGGGACAAGCCGCTATCCCGGTCCGCGCGGGCCGAGTGTCAGGTTCGTAACTCCCGCCGCAAGGTTCAATCCGATCGATCGCTCGATCGACAGAGGCTGGAGCGCAATCGTCCGGCGAGAGCCTCCGATCAGCACGTTCGCTCCGAGACCGGGGCCGAACGCGACATTGCCGCTCGCCCCCACGTAGTTCCCGCGCAGCGTGCCGGGGCCGACGCGCGAGTTCCTGGCGAAGACGGCCCACGAGAGGGTTCCTGCGCTGGTCACGCCGATGTCGAGACCAACGCGCCTGATCCGTCCGTCGTAGACGTACTGCCGGGTCGAGCGTCTCGTGATGAATACACAACGAAGCTCCTGCGCGGAGCCGAGCACCAGCCCAACGCGCGGAGTGCTGGTGCACACGAGCCGGCCGACCCTGAACGCCTCGGCGCGTGCGGGGAGGGCGTCGACGCACATCAAGGCGGATCCGCAGATGATTGCAAGAAGCAGGTTAACGCGCATTCAGACCTCCGTTTGACTTCCGGTGTTGGTGGGCGAACTCCCTGGGCTGCGATCCTGGCGAAGCCAGAACGTGATGCCGAGGCCGATCAGCAGGACGGCGCCCAACAGGAAGAAGATGATGGATTGCTGTAACCAGGATATCGCCGGAACCGTGATGCCCATCGCAAGGCCGAGGAAGGCAATTTGTGGCGACAGAAGACTGACACCCGCGAGGAAGGTGCCGAGCGCAAGTAACGTGAGAAGGACGAGGCTGGTTGCCGGTGTCGGCAACAATTGCTGAACGCCTGACACCAGCATGATGTTCATCGTGACCAGGACGGCAATCCAGTGCAGCGCCTGGGTCCAGATCAGTCGCCACCGGGCCTCCTTGCCATCGACCTCCGGCCATTTGTTGATGACGCACACAACGCCGATGGCCAGCGCGAGAAATTCCCAATAGCCAACGAGAGGCTGGTGAGAGGCGTTGGTATAGGCGACGCCCGCGACGGCGAGCACCAGTGCAATGATGTAGGGAAGTTGCTGCCACAGAAAACGTGTCATCCGCGCGTGCGCCGGGGATGGCTCCATTCCATTGTTCCGTTCGGCCCGAATCTCGCTCATGGCGCTCCCATTTGCGATGGTCCCTTGTTGGACATGCGCCCGCTGTTATCGCCAAGGTAATCCTCGACGTAGAATCTAATGATCGCGACCCGGCCGACCGCGACCAGCGGCATGGCGAGTGCGATACCCATCACGCCCAGCATTGCGCCCAACAGCACGATCGCGACCAATGTCCATGCGGGAGGAATTTCGACCGCCTGGCGCTGGATCAACGGGCCGATCACATAGCCCTCGATCGATTGAATGATTGTGTAGATGACGACGGCCCAGATCAGCAGCGATGCGCCGAGCGGCATCGCGACGAGCGCGATCGGGATCGCGGCAAGGATCGGCCCCAGATACGGAACGAAGTTGGAAAGACCCGCCTGCAGCCCAAGCACGAAGGGACCGGGAAGCCCGATCAGATAGAGCGCGACCCACACGCACAGTGTCATCAGGATGATGCGGATCAGCTGTCCGACGAACCACAGCCGCAGGACGTTTCCCATCTCGTTCATTACGGCGCGTATTCGGGCGCGATAGGAAGGCTTCGTCAGCATCACGAGACTCTCGCGATGGCTGGTGGGATCAAAGGCGAAGAGGATGCCGAGGAACGCGATCACCAGCACACCGGTCAGGAAGCTCGACGCTCTGCCAAGGACGAGCTGGGCGTGGCTGAAGAACCGGCCTTGATCGGACAGCAGCCATTGCGCAAAATCGCGCCCCCATTCCGGACCAAGCAGATCGATGCCGTAGGTCAAAAGGCGTTGCTGCAAGACGTCGAATTGGATGTCCATGACCTCCAGCAGGATGCGTGTTTGCTGCGGCAGCTTGCCGCCTCCCCAAGCGAGGCCTAGTCCGACCATGGTGCTGAATAGCAGCAGCACGAATGTCAGCCGCCAGACACGATTGAGTGGAATTATTAGCGCCAGTGCGCGTGCGGCGGCATCCAGAAAGGCAGCAAACAGCACGCCTGCGAAGATGATGAGAAGACTCGAGGCCGTTTGCCATACGAGGAAGAGAGCAACGCAAATGGCGAGCAGGGCGAGACCCGTTGCGAGAAAGCCGCGCCGCCTGTCGGTCATGCCCTGGTCTGGAGGCTCGCGGACCACGACCTCGCGCGGTTGCTCTTGTCCTGTCCTCACGTCGCTCATCGATCGGGTGTCTCGGCGGCGGATTGCAATGACGAACTGTCGCGCCGGGGCTCAGGTGCGAACACGGCGGCTGCCATAATGGGGATGCGAGCCGCCGCGATGACGCCAGTAGCGATGCTTGGTGGGGTTCGTATTCGTATTTGGCGCGGCGGTACTTGGGGCAGGTGTCGTGACCTGCTTCGGCACGGATGCGGCCGGATCGGTCGTCTGCGCCTGGGTCCTGGTCGACTGCGCGGTTGCAATCGATCCGGCAAGGATCAAGGCACCGCAAAAGGTCCGGACATTCATGTTTGTCTCCAACTGACCCACAACACTTCAGATCGAGATTGCGCCGACGGCCAACGCATAGACGCGGACGCGTGCAGCGAGCCCTCAACCCCGGAGATGAGGTGGGCGGAAGGGTCGAATTTGAACGGGGTAGGTCGGCCACCCCCGGTTACGAGACTAGAGGCAGCTTCTCGGTCGGCGCATCAGGGATTCTATGTAGAGGGCGAGGCAGGAAATCGGTCGACCGCCTCTCATGAGGACTTGCCGATCCGGGCGCAGCGGCCGGCGCGACCAACACGAAGCTCGCGCGAAACAACTCGCCTGCCTTAGCGCGTTCAGTCGCGATATGCCTGGCGTGCAGAACGGCAGCGTCATGGTCGGTTTCGGTAAGTCGCTCTGGCGGGTACGGGTATCCCGAGATAGGGTGATATATCTTCCGGCGCTCGGGTGACCATCCGATGTTCCCGCAGGGGCCGGACCGCTAGCTTCGTTTGTTCATGCGAACCAATCCAAGGAGGCAAGCGATGTCGAATTATGATCCGAATCTGACTGCCTCAGGCACTGGTGGCGGCGCGCTTGCGATCGATCCCGGATTGCGCGCCTACATGCTGCGCATCTACAATTATATGGCCGCGGGCGTGGGCCTGACTGCAATTGTGGCGTGGCTGACGTATCAGCTCATGGGTCCCGCATTGCTAGAGAGCCCGTTGATGTGGGTTCTCATCCTGGCGCCACTCGGGCTGGTGTTCTTCATCGGGGCGCGCATCAATACGCTGTCGGTGGAAACGGCGCGCATTCTGTTCTTCGTCTATGCCGCGCTGGTCGGCGTCTCGCTCTCGACGCTGCTGCACATCTACACCAGCGCCTCGATCACGCGCGTGTTCTTCATCGCGGCCGCGATGTTCGGGGCACTTAGCGTCTTCGGCTACACCACGAGGCGCGACCTGTCCGCGGTCGGCAGCTTCCTGTTCATGGGCCTGATCGGCATCATCGTCGCAAGCCTGGTCAATATCTTCCTGAGGTCGACGGGGCTCGATTGGTTGATCTCGATCGTCGGCGTCGGCGTCTTTGCGGGACTCACGGCCTATGATACGCAGCGGATCAAGGCGATGTACGAGAGCAGGGACGATGCGACGACGGCAGGCCGCAAGTCGGTGATCGCGGCACTGTCGCTCTACCTCAACTTCCTCAATCTGTTCATGATGCTGCTGCGCCTGCTCGGCGGCAGGCGGTAGAAAACCCTTGGGCGCGGGAGAGAATGTTCCGGATCATTAGAGCAGGGGAATCCCTCGGCCCGATCTGCGCGATCCGGCTGTTCTGAGTCTTCAATTTGCTGCTAACATCGACGCGGCGAGCAGCAGCGACACCAGGAGCAGGGAGATGCCCGCGGCGGACCATTGACGGAGAACTTCGTCGCTTCTTTCGACAAGCCTGCCGAATCTAAGACAGCCGCGCCGGAGCGGACCGACCACTCTCATGAGCGCTTTCCAGGCCGCGGATGAGCCCAGCGGGTGTGGCCACGGGCTGAGCAGGATCGCGAGCGCCGCCCCTCCCAGCACCGGCAGGAGCAATTTGGATAGCGCGTCGATGCCGAACAGCTTCGATGTCGCATCATACGGGACCGGCAAATACGAATCCCAGGGCAGCAAGCCAAGGAACAAAGAACAGAGGGCCAAGGCAAGTGCCGCGAGGTCGCGGCTGAGCGGTGCTGGGCCGACGAGGGCGATCGGCTGGTCCGATGGCGCGAGCGCATGGGACAGGACCAGCACGACATAGGCGGTCGTGAACATTCCGCCCGCCTGGAGCACTATGGCCCACCACCATTGTCCTGTCCTCGCGGTCTCCTGGAGCAATAACTCCTTCGCGAGTGACGCTCCGCTCGGTTGAACACCCATCAGGGCGATGCCGCCAATTGCGAATGCCAGGACGCTCAAGGGCAGGGCGCGCGCGACACCGCGCAGCCCGGTGATACGATCGTGGCCGAGCCCGGTGTAGATTGATCCGACGGCCATGAACATCGCCGCCTTGGCAGTCGCATGGGAAACTGCCTGCAACAAGCCGCCCGCCAGGGCCTGGTCACTTTCGAGCTTCCCGGACGCGCCGAACGCAAGAGGAAAGATCAGGAACAGATATCCGATCTGAGCCAGCGTCGAATACGCAATCAGGAGCTTGAGGCGCTCCTGCCGGAGAGCGACAACGCTTCCGAACAAGATCGCTCCGGCTCCCAGCGTCGCGAGCAATTGTGCGGCAGCCGAGCCGGGCAAGCCCGGCATGACGTCGAACCAGAGCCGCACAAGGATGAAGAACGATCCCTTCACGACTAAGGCGGACAGGATCGCGCTAGCTGCGGCCGGTGCGCCGGCGTGAGCGGGCGGCAGCCAGAGGTGCAACGGAAAGAGTGCAGTTTTTGCGAGGAGACCGGTCGTCATCAAGGCTGCCGCGATGAGCACGCCGGAGTCCGCGCTCACGCGATGCGACAACAACTCGATATCAAGGGTGCCGTAGAGACCATAGAGCAGCGCGGTGCCCATCAAGTAGAGGACCGAGCCGAGCAGTGCGAAGAGCAGATACCGCAACGCGGCCCGAAGCGTCTCCGCGCGACCGTCGAGAGAGACCAGAGGCACCGCGGCGAAAGTCAGCAATTCCAGCGCGACATACAGCGTGAAGAGGTCTCCCGCGACGAAGATCGTGTTCAGCGCGCCCCAGATTGCCAGAAGCAGGATCCAGAATGCGAAAGGTGCGCGCGCTTCGACAGATTGGGGACGAAAATCGGTTGCGGCAAAAATGGCGACCGCGCAGATCACGACTGCCGTCGTCGCGAGCATGACCGCCGACAATCCGTCCGCGCGGAGGGCTACGCCGAGCGGGGGTGGCCAGGCGCCGAGCAGGTAGACGAGCTGGCCGTCGCTCCGAGGCAAGAGCACGAGAACGGCGAGAGCAATCGCCGACCCGACCGGTACGACCGTGGAAGCAACCTGCCGGACGTAGCGCTGGCCGAGAGCGAACGCCAGCAAGACGCCCGCGACCGGCACGACGATCGACAGCACCAGCAGGAAGCCGCCGGCGGTGGTCACCAGCGCGGGCGCGGGGGGCAGCATCACTGACCGGACGGATCGGAGCGCGGGCTCGCCGCCGCCCGACTGTTGAGCGTCGTGGAGCCTGCGATCTGAAAAAGCCGCAGCAACAAGGCGATCGCCAGAGCCGTTGCGGAAAACGCGACCACGACTCCTGTGATCACCAGGGCCTGCGGCACCGGGTCGTTGCCAAAGCCCGCTGCGGCGCCTCGTCGCCCGACGATGCCGAACAGAAGAAACACGCCGCTGCCGAGCAGGTTGAATGCGATGATCTTGCGAAGCGGTTGCGGATTGGCAATCAGGCCGTAGAGCCCGAGCCCGACCGCCGCGGCGGCGCATAGTCCGAACACCGTCACGGCGCTCATCGTTCAGCGCTCCTTTCAGGTGCACCGGCGAGCAGCAGGCCGAGGGTCGTCGCGATCGTCAGGAGCATCGCGACCTCAATGCTCAGAATTAGCGGCTTGGCGAACGCAACGGGATAGGCAAGGAACGCCGACCCAAAACAGAGCCCGCCAAGGCCGACGGCAAGGAATAGGCCGGGGCCGGCCACCAGGATAAGACGTAGCCATCGACGGCGCACGGGCGGGGTATCGACCAGCCCGGCCATGATCACCAGCAGCCACATCGATGCGAGAACCGCGCCGCCTTGAAATGCTCCGCCGGGGTGATCAGCGCCCGTCCACAGCATGTAAATGCCGACGACGATGCCGGCGGGTGGCAACAGGCGCGCAAGAAAGGCGAGAACACCATTTGGATCAGCCTGGTGGCGTGGTCCGGGACGACCGCCCCAGGCCTGGTCCGACGCAAGCGACCAGACACCGACGATGGCGAGCAGGAGCACGACCTTCTCGAGCATGGTGTCCATTCCGCGGAATGCCATGAGCACGTTGGTGACGGGGTTGGCCATTCCGGTCGCCCCGGCATTCGCGACGACGGAGGGCGCGAGCGTTGGCGCCGGATCAGGCAGCAGCAGGATCGTGACGGCCAGCGCTGCCGCGATCGACGCGGACAGTATGGCCGCGCTCAAGCGCACGATCAGGCTGGGCCGTTCCGTTGTCATCGCCTCGGTATCGCGCAGCCGGGCCGCCGCACCCAACAGCACGACGCCGCCCAGGCCTCCGCCAATTGCAGCCTCGGTCAGCGCGACATCGACGGCGTCAAGACGGACCCAGATCAGTGCAACCAACAGTCCGTAGGCGATGAAACCGACCGTGGCCGAATAGGTGTCGGGGACGGCGATCGTCCAGATGGCGAGGCCCAGCACCACGGCGGCGAGCGCGATCTCGAACACTGTTGCGATGTTCATTCGCCTGACCCGCTCTGACGTGCCGTGCGCGCGATCAATTGGGAGACGGTGGCGCCCGCGAGCAGCACGAGCATCCAGATGCTGATCAGCTTCAGTCCGTCGCGCAGGCCTCCTGTTTGGGGGAGCAGCCCGAGCACGACGAAACCCAGGCCGAGGTTATCGGCCTTGCTGAGCGCGTGCAGACGAGTGAGGGTGTCGGGAAAGCGAAGAAGGCCGACGGTGCCGGCGAAAAAGAAGAATACGCCTGCCGACACTCCCGCAACCGTGATGATGTCGCGTGCGACGCTCATCTGTCCTTCCCCGGATCAGCCCCATCGGTTTCGAGGCGGGAAAGCCCTTTCTTGACGAATGCGATGGATGCGAAAGTGGCGAGCAGTGCCAGTATCAATGCCACGTCGACGGCCGCCGGCACGCCTGTCACGATGCCGAGCAGCAGCAAGACGGCAATGCCGGCAGTCCCGATCAGTTGTGCCGCCATCATCCGGTCGGCATCTGTCGGGCCACGCAAGATGGAGACCAGCCCAAGCCCCAGCATCGCCAGGATCAAGCCGACTGCGGCAGTGAGGAATTCAGTCATTGTAGAGGGCCCGAACCAACGCCGCTTCCTCCGCGGCAAGTTCGGCAACGACCGGTTGCTCGACGTCGAGACAGTGATAGACGAGCTGCCCGCTCTCCTCCCCGGCTGGCACAGTGCCAGGCAAAAGGCTGGTGAGTGTCGTGAACACGTTCCGTTGCATCCCGCGTGAGAGGCCGGTCGGATAGAGCACAAATCCCGGCCGCAGCGGCAGCCGGGGATCGAGCGCGCGGCGTGCGACGTCTACGCCGGCGACCACCGATTGGTATAGGAAAAGCAGCGCCAGGCGGACCATGGCAGGAATTGACCGCCGGGATCTGCTCGGCTCCAGCAGGTGCAGGCTTGTCCAGGTTGCTGCCGCGATTGCTGCCGCGGCGGCAGGAATATCTGTCGGATTGGCGCCGGCGAGCACGAGCCAGAGGCAAAGGAAAAATGCAGCTCTGAAAGTGGCAGTTCGCCACGATCCTCCAACCGCGACGATGGCACGCCCGTATCGATCACCTGAGGACCCTGTCATCCCGGTTTCCTCGGTTGCTCCCGGATTGTGTCGTCCGGGTCTGCCGTGCTTTGAGGAAGCACGTCTGCGCCCCCCAGACGAGAATTCAAACGGCGGAGCCGCGGCAGGGGTCGCGACTGCTTCACCTGACGATCGCATGATGCGTCGTGGACGGAACCGGCGACATCGGGTGATTGCCTGATCATGTCTCAGGAATCTGCTGATGGCCGAGCACGGATTCCATCCGGCACCAACGAGTAGATTTACCGATGTTGACGGCGGACTCCTTCGGCAAAAATGCGGATGGCGGTACCGGGGAAAATGCGACTGCGGACCGAGCAATCCTCCCGGCAAGATCCCACTCCCGGAACGGAACAGGTCATGTTCATGCACGGCAGCCGATCTGCGTCCCGAAACATCCTCACATCGACGCTGGTGACGGCGTTCTCGCTGATGCTGGCAGGATGTGGACGGGAAACCGAAACCAAGGACGCATCTCCGCCGCGGATCGTACGTACAGCGACCGTAGAAAAGCGCAAGGTCACAACGCCGCTGACATTCTCCGGACGGGTCGAGGCAGAAGACGAGGTGAATGTCGCATTCCGGATCTCGGGACGATTGTTGAGTAATGACACCAAGATAGGCGACCGGGTCAAAGCCGGCCAGGTGCTGGCACGATTGGAGTCGCAGAATGAACTGAGTGCGCTGCGGCAGGCGCAGGCCTCCCTTGCCGCAGCTCAGGGGCAATTGACCCAGGCGCGCAATCACTTCGATCGCCAGGAGACACTGCTGGCCCAGGGTTGGACCACGCGCGCCAACTATGATGCCGCAACCCAGGCACGGCAAACCGCGCAATCGCAAGTCGATGCGGCCGAAGCGCAACTGAGTTCTGCACACGACCTCGTTGGTTTCACCGAACTCAAGGCTGATGCACCCGGTGTGATAACAGCCACAGGTCCGGTCGCCGGCGAGGTCGTCCAGGTCGGGCAGATGATCGCCAGGATCGCACGGCAGGGCGGTCGCGATGCGATCTTCGATGTCCCCGCTCAATTGATCAGGTCGGCCTCCACCGATCCAGAGATTACCGTCAGCTTGGCTGACGATCCGTCGATAACGGCGCAAGGGCGCATTCGCGAAGTCGCTGCGCAGGCCAGTGCTGTGACCCGAACCTTCGAGGTCAAGGTCGGCCTGACGGATCCGCCAGCCGCAATGCGGTTGGGTGCGTCAGTGATAGGGCGAGTGAGCACCACTGCAGGGCCGATGATCGATATTCCATCTTCCGCGCTGACCAGGATGAACGAGCAGCCCGCCGTATGGGTCGTCGACCCGGCCACCGCCACGGTCGCGGTGCGCAATGTGGACGTGCTGCGATTCGATGAAGCGCAGGCCATTATCTCCCAGGGGCTCGACATCGGCGAAATAGTCGTCACCGCCGGCGTTCAGGCGTTACATCCGGGTCAGAAGGTCCGGATTCTTGGATCCGAGCCATGAGCGGAATTAATCTTTCCGACTGGGCTCTGAAACACCGTTCGCTGGTCGTCTATATGATGATGATTGCGGTGGTCGGGGGGGCGCTGTCCTATTTCCGGTTGGGGCGCAACGAAGATCCCGCCTTCATCATCAAGACCATGGTCGTCCAGGCCGCGTGGCCCGGCGCAACTGTGGAAGAGACGATGAAGCAGGTGACTGAACGCCTCGAACGTCACTTGCAGGAAACGCCGCATCTGGACTTCCTGCGGAGCTTCACAAGGGCCGGTGTCGCGACCGTCTTTGTAAATCTGAAGGGGAGAGCGAATGCGAAACAGGTGGCCGATACCTGGTATCACGTACGAAAGACGATCGGAGACATGCGTCATACACTACCCGCAGGCGTGATCGGGCCGGGGTTTAATGACGAATTCGGTGATACATTCGGCATCATCTATGGCTTTACCAGTGACGGCTTCACTCAGCGCGAGTTGCGCGATCGGGTCGAGGATATCCGCTCAAGGCTGCTTCTCGTACCTGACGTGTCAAAGATTGAGCTTCTGGGCGAACAGGACGAAGTGATCTTCGTCGAGTTCTCCACGAAGGAGCTCGCGGCCCTCGGAATTGATCGGTCCGCTCTTATTGCGGCGCTCCAGTCGCAAAACATCGTGCGTCCGGCGGGAACGATTCAGACCGGCCTGGAAAGCATCTCGATTCGGGTATCAGGCAGCTTCCAGTCGGAGCAGGATATCGCCAACATCAATTTTTCCGCCGGCGGCCGCATGCTTCGCCTGAGCGATATTGCGCAGGTGCGACGCGGCTACACGGATCCGCCCCAGCCGATGTTTCGGATCAATGGCAAACCGGCAATAGGCCTTGCGATCGCCATGCGGGATGGCGGCGACATTCTCGCGCTCGGCGCCAATATCAGAAAGGCAATGGCGCAAATCACCGCGGATCTCCCCATCGGAATCGAGCCCAGCCTGGTCGCTGACCAGCCCGTTGTCGTCGACCAGGCGATCCGCGAGTTTACGGTCTCGCTGATGCAGGCGATCGGCATCATCATGGTGGTGAGCTTCATCAGCCTGGGCGTACGACCCGGCCTGATCATCGCGCTGGCCATACCGTTCACGCTGGCGATTGTGTTTCCGATCATGGGACTTCTCAGCATCGATATGCAGCGAATATCGCTTGGCGCGCTCATCATTGCGCTCGCATTGCTGGTCGACGATGCGATGACCACGACCGATGCGACGCTCAGTCGGCTCGCAGAGGGCGCCAGCAAGATCGAGGCGGCAACTTTCGCATATCGGACCCATGCAATGGCGATGCTCGCGGGCACGCTGGTGACGATCGCGGGCTTTATACCGGTCGGCTTTGCCGCGAGTTCCGCCGGTGAATACACGTTCTCGCTCTTCGCCGTGGTCACGATCGCACTGCTGGTTTCCTGGTTCGTTGCGGTCATTTTCACGCCACTGCTCGGAGCAGCGATCCTTGTTCCACCGAAGCAGGCAAGTACGGCGGATCCGGGCAGGATCTTCCGCATGTATCGGAGTTTCCTGACTTTCGCGATGCGCGCGAAATGGCTGACGATCGCGATCTCCTTGGCGCTGTTCGTTTGTTCGGTGCTTGCGCTGCCGCTCATCCCGCGACAGTTCTTTCCATCGTCGGACCGTCCCGAGTTGCTCGTGGACCTGAGCTTGCCGCAGAACTCGTCAATCCACGCGAGCGAGGCTGCGGCAAAGCGCCTGGATGCTGCCCTTTCGACCGATGCCGATGTGGCGCGGTGGAGCACTTATGTCGGGCGCGGCGCCATCCGCTTCTATTTGCCCCTTAATGTTCAGCTCCCGAACGATTTCTTCACGCAGGCCGTGGTGATCGCCAAGGATGTCGCTGCACGCGAGCGCCTGCATTCCAAGCTCGAAAAGCTGCTTGCGCAGGAGTTTCCTAGTGCGATTGCGTTCGTTTCTCCGCTTGAGCTCGGACCGCCGGTTGGATGGCCGGTGCAGTATCGGGTCAGTGGGCCCGACGTGGAACGGGTGCGCGAAATCGCGCTCAAAGTCGGACAGATCGTAGCCTCCAGTCCGGACACCAAGCAGGTGAATTTCGATTGGATGGAACCCAATCGCCAAGTGCGTATTCGCGTGGACCAGAACGAGGCTCGCCTTCTCGGCCTCAGTTCGCAAGCGATCGCGACAGCCCTGAATACGGTCATATCCGGCACACCCATTACCCAGGTTCGCGACGATATCTATCTGGTCAATGTGGTGGCGCGCGCGACCGACGAGCAGAGGGGCTCGCTGGACGGTCTGCGCAACTTGCAGGTGGCGCTGCCGGGTGGGCAGACTGTTCCTCTCAGCCAGTTCGCCTCCTTCGAATATGACCAGGAGTTTCCGCTCGTCTGGCGGCGCGACCGCATTCCGACCCTGACGGTTCAGGCCGCCATTGCCGGTAACAAGCTGCCGGAGAGCGTGGTTACGTCGCTCTCGATGGCGATCGAGAACTTCAGAAAGAGCCTTCCTTCGGGGTACAGCGTCGTCGTGGGCGGCACCGTGGAGGAAAGTCAGAAGTCGCAGGCGTCTGTGCTGGCAGTGGTGCCGGTGATGCTGTTGGTCATGTTTACCGTCCTCATGGTGCAGCTCCAGAGCTTTCCGAGACTGTTCATGGTGCTCAGCGTGGCGCCGCTCGGCCTTATCGGCGTGGTTGCAGCGTTGATGCTGTCCGGCAGGCCCCTGGGTTTTGTCGCCATTCTCGGCGTGCTCGCGCTGCTCGGCATGATCAGCAAGAACGCGGTCATTCTGATCGGTCAGATCGACGCCGAACGCGCTTTGGGCAAGACGGCCTGGGACGCTGCGGTGGATGCCAGCAGTTCCCGTTTTCGGCCGATCATGTTGACGGCCGTATCGACTGTTCTCGGGATGATTCCAATCGCGCCAACAGTATTCTGGGGACCGATGGCATTCGCGATCATGGGCGGACTCCTTGTCGCCACCGTTCTGACGCTGGTCTTCCTGCCGACGCTGTATGTAGCCTGGTTTGCGCGGGACGAGAAAGAGCAACCGCCCGGGGGATCGCGCCCGGCCTGACGGCCGCTAAAATCGGAGCAGCCAAGGCACCAGCGCCAGGGTCGTTACCATTACGACGACGGTAAAAGGGACACCAATCTTCAAGAAATCGCCGAAACCGTAATTGCCCGGTCCGACCACCAAGGTGTTCACCGGCGAAGACACAGGCGTCATGAAGGCGGCCGAGGCCGCGATGGCGATAGTCATCGCGAAGGGATACGGCGAGGCGCCGATGTCCTTCGCGACAGCGAGCGCTACTGGCGCCATGAGCACCGCGGTCGCCGTATTCGAGATGAACAGGCCAAGGGCAGCCGTGATCACGAAGAGCAGCGCCAACAGGACTCGCGGTGATGCCTCGCCCGCAAGATGCGTCACCGCGTCGGCGGCAAAATCAACGCCACCGGTTCGTTGCAGCGCCAGCGAAAAGGGCAGCATGCCGACAATAAGAACCAGGCTCTTCCAATTGATCGAGGCATAGGCACTGTTGAAATCCACGCAGCCCAGCAACCCCATCAGCAAGCAGCCGATTAGAACCGCATGCGCGTTCGGCACCACACCGCTGACCATCATACCGACCGTCAAAGCCAGCACCGCCAGAGCCTGAGGTGCGAGGTTCGCGGCCGGCAGAACCTCTTTGTGCTCGGTCGGCAGGTTCAGGACGACAAGATCCGAGAATTCGGATCGCAGCTTGCGGATGTCAGACCAGAAGCCGGTCAGCAGAAGGGTGTCACCGACCTTCAAGGTCTCATCGAGCAGCTCCCGGCTGACGACCTTGCGACCGTGCCGCAACCCCAGCACCGTCAATCCCATTTCGCTGCGCACCCGCGCTTGCAAAATGCTCTGGCCAATCAGCTTGGATTCCGCCGGGACGATGACTTCGACCATGCCGATCTCCTGCGAACGATCGGTGAAGTAGCCGCCATCGCCCAGAGGAATCTTCTCGACTTTATAGTCACGCAGCATCCGATCGGTCTCGGCATCGGGCGCGATGACGTCGAGGAGCAGGATCTGCCCGGCGGCCAGTTCGGTCCGTGCATTCGGGCGGCTCACGTCGGTCCCAAAGCGGCCGGGGAGCTCGATGGCGAGCAGATTCACGCCACGGTCCCGGAGCGGAAGCTCTTCCAGACGCTTGCCGATCAGCGGCGAGTCGGTCAGCACGCGAACGCGCAAGGCGCGATCGGCGAGGCCATACTGCGTCACCCAATCAAGCAAGTTCGGCTGACGGCGCTCGCCGTCCACACGCTTGGCCGAGACGGGCAGAAACCGCCGCGCGATCAGCATATAGGCAATGCCGAGCGCCAGGAATGTGAGCCCAAAGGGCGTGAAGCTGAAAAAGCCGAAGCCGGCCGCACCCTGGCGGATCAGCTCGGCGTTGACCACGAGATTTGGCGCAGTCGCGACCAGGGTGAGCATGCCACTGATCAGGGCCGCAAAGCTCAAGGGCATCATCAACTGGCTCGGCGCGGCGCCCGTGTTCTGACAGATGCGCAGCACGACCGGGATGAATATGGCCACTACGGCCGTCGAACTCATGAATGCACCGAGCCCGCTGACCGCGAGCATCAGCAGCACCAGCATGCGCGTCTCGCTGCTGCCGGCGGTCGCATTCAGCCAGTCGCCGAGGCGACGCGCGACGCCGGTGCGCACCAGCCCTTCTCCGATCACGAAGAGGCCCGCGATCAGCACGATGCTGGGATCACTGAACCCCGCCAGTGCCTCGTTGATGGTAATCACCCCAGTAAATGGCATGATCACGATCATCAGCAGCGCGACCGCATCCATGCGCGGGCGATTGGCCATAAACATCACGATCGCGGCCGCAAGCAGCAGAAGAACCAAAGCAAGATTGGTGTTCATGCGGAAATACCCGGTCGGTTAAGACGCAAACCAATCATCCTGCGCAAACTGCTCATCCTGCGAATGGCCAGAGCATGGGCACGAGAAACGTGCCTACCAGGAAGAACCAGAGCAGCAACGGTAGACCCATCCTCCAGAAATCGCCAAATCGATAGCCGCCGGGGCCCTGCACCATGAGGCTCGCTGAGGCGGCGATTGGCGTAAGAAAGGAAGCGGCCGCAGCCACCGCCACAGTCACCAGCGCGGTGCGCGGCGAGACACCGACGGCTTCCGCGGAGGCAATCGCTATCGGAATGACGATGAGTGTCGTCGCCGTGCTGCTGATCAACTGGCCGATGAGCGCCGTGAGCAAAAACAGCCCCGCCAGCAGCGCATACGGGCTCGCATTGCCGACAATGGCAACGAGTGTATCGGCGATGAGATAGGCTGCACCCGTCTTGTACATGGCGGTCGAGAGCGGGATCAGCGAGGCGACCATGATCAGCACATTCCAGTTAATCGCCCGATAGGCTCGTTCGATCTTGAGTACGCGCAACAGGATCACCGCGCAGGCCGCCGCCAATCCAGCGACGACTCTTGGCACGACGCCCGTCGCTAGCAGCGTAACCATGACAGCGAGAATGACAATGGCGCGCATGGAGCCGGTGCCCAGGGGCCTGGCCTGGCTGCGGATCATGTCAGGGGCAGCAACGACGAGCACGTTGGGATCTCGCCCGTACTCCTCAAGCGCTTCCCAACGGCCTTGCAGCAACAGCGTGTCACCCGCCGCAAGAACGGCTTCGCCCGGTCCGAGATTCTCGCCGCCGCGTTGAACGCCCAGGATAATCAGATCGCCACTTTCGGTGACCATGCCGGGGAAGACGGTCTCACCGATCAGACGAGAGCGGGGCGGCAGCACCACCTCGGAAAAGCCATGGCTGTCGTTGAACAGTGCCTCCCGCATTTTGCCGATCGTCTCCTGGCAGGGCGTCAGGCCATGCTGCTCGGCGAAGGCGTCCATTGCCGCCTGCTCACCGCGCATGATGAGCCGATCGCCTTCCACCAGAGAATGTTGCCACGAGATGCTGTTCTGGCGGCGAGGGCGAATAGCGATGAAGCTGAGCTCCGGGTGGTTCTCGCGCTCCAGCCGCGATTCCAGCACCGCCTGCAACGTGCCGCGATAGGGCGAGGCGGCGGTGATCTCGAACTGGTACACCTGGTCAAACAGCTTGTACTGCTCGGTCAGCATGCGCGAATGGTGGCTCAGGTCCTCCGGCATCTCCCGGCTAGTGCGGACCGGCAGCAGCATATCGCCGAAAAGAATCACGATGGCCACGGTGCCTGCCAGGAGCGGTACGCCGATCACCGTCATCTCGAAAAAGCCGAACGGCGCGAGGCCGACATCGCTTGCCGCGTCGGAAAGCAGCACGTTCACAAGGCTTCCGGTCAGTACCAGCATCGAACCCGAATAGGAGGCGAAGGCGAGAGGCATCATGAGTTGCGCAGGCGGACGCTTGAGCCGGACGGAGACGATCACCAGCACGGGCAGCAGGGCGGCCACTGCGCCACCCGAGCCGATCAGCGCCGTGAGAAAGGCCACGAGCAACATCGACAGCACCAACAGGCGTGTCCGGCTTTCGCCGGCGTAGCGGATCAGCACCTGGCCTGCCCACGTGGTGACGCCGGACGAATCCAGGCTGGCACTCACCACGAAGAGCGAAGCAATGAAGAGTATCGTGGTGTCGCCGAAACCCGCCAGCGCCTCGGAGAGCTCCAGAATGCCGGTCGCGTAAAGCACGAGTGTCGCACTTAACGCCACGACCGCGACCGGCACCCGGTTCGAGACGAACAGCAGCACCATCGTGGCGATGATGGCGAAGGTAATGAGTATATGCGGCGTCATCGCACCTCGCGAGGGCGGTCTGGTCTGGAGCCAGCGCTGCGTGCCCGTGCCGCTCTACCGCGACAGCGCTTCCAGAATACGTGCCCAGGAGCGGATGCCCTTATGGAAGCTCTTGAGATTGTACTTCTCGTTCGGGCTGTGGATGCGGTCATCCTCGAGGCCGAAGCCCGCAAGCACCACGTCCATGCCCAGCGATTGTTTGAGCTGATGGGTTACGGGAATGGAGCCGCCACCGCCGATGAAGACTGCGGGCTTGCCCCATTCGGCCGTCAGTGCGTCGCGCGCCTTGCCGAAGGCCGGGGCCTCGATCGGGAAGCGGATCGCCTGGCCCGCGCCATGCTCCAGGAATTCCACACGGCAATCGGCCGGGACGCGTGCATGCACATGCTCCCGGAAGGCTTTGCGGATGGCATGGGGGTCCTGATCGAAAACCAAGCGGAAAGACACCTTTGCCGATGCCATCGCGGGAATCACGGTCTTGAATCCGGCTCCCTGGTAGCCGCCGCCCATGCCGTTGATTTCGCAGGTCGGGCGCGACCAGACCATCTCCAGCGCGTCGCGGCCCTTCTCGCCGGCGGGAATCGAAAGCCCGATGGCGCCGAGGAAGGACTTTGCGCTGAAGTTCAGGCTGTCCCATTGCTCGCGCAGCGCCTTGGGAAGTTCCGGTACGCCGTCATAGAAGCCGCGCAGCGTGACGCGTCCGTTGTCGTCGTGCAGGTCAGAGAGGATGCGGGCGAGAATGCGGTTCGGATTGGCCGCGGCCGAACCATAGAAGCCCGAGTGCAGGTCGCGATCGGCGGCGTGTATGATGACCTCTTCACCGCAGAGTCCGCGCAGCATGGTCTGGATCGCCGGCGTCTCGTGGTCCCACATGTTGGTGTCGCAGATCAGGCCGATATCTGCGCGCAGCTCCGCGGCATGGGCATCGAGAAAGCCCGGCAGGTTCACGCCACCGGATTCCTCTTCGCCCTCCAGCAGGATCGAAACCGGAATCGGCAGTTTGCCGGTGACCGCCTTCCAGGCGCGGCAGGCCTCGACAAAGGCCATGAGTTGGCCTTTGTCGTCCGCGGAGCCGCGGCCCGTGATGATCTTCGCGCCATCGGGCATCGTCTGGATGGACGGGTCGAAGGGATCGCGCTCCCAGAGCTCGAGCGGATCGACCGGCTGCACATCGTAATGGCCGTAGAACAGTGCCGAGGGACCAGGCACGCTGCGGTCATGTGCCACGACCATCGGGTGCCCCGGTGTCGGGCGCACCGAGGCGTCGAAGCCGATGCTCTTGAGGTCGGCCACGTGCCATTCGGCATTGGCCGTACATTCGGCCTTATAAGCCGGATCGGTCGAAATCGACTTGATGCGCAGGATCGCGAACAGACGCTCGAGAGCCGCATCGAGATTTGCGTCGACGTTGGACAGGACATCATCGAGCTTGGTCATTGAGCCCTCCGGAGGGTCTTCTGAGCCGTTGGTCAGTACGCGGGCGCGATCGCCACATTGTCCGTCGTAGCAAGCGCTGTTTCTTGCCAGGAGGTTACGATTGCTGTTCGTTCCTTCCGCGCTTATGCGGCGCCGGGTCGGGAATTTCGCCTGGCAGGAAGTTGGGCAGCTTCCCTGCCGGGAAAATCGCAAGCAAGGCAATGCCAGCCATGATGACGAGGCCAATTTTCAAAGCGCGCAATCGCACGACAGTGTTGACGCGCACCGCTTCCGCCACTTGAGCCGGAGAGGCCGTGGTTTGCTCCATCACGCTCTGCAGCCGGTCATTGCTGATAAAGGTGATGTTATCCAGGTCCAGCTGCGCCTGTATCTCAGGCGGCAATTTTGGATTTTCGGCGATGGTCCGCAAAACAGCCGCGCTTAACAGGCCGACGAGGAGTGCCCCGGCCACCGCTGTGCCGACGGCCGCGGCGAGATTGTTGGTCGTGCCGCGCAGCGAGCCGACGTCGCCTGCGAGCTCTTTCGGCGAAGCCGTGACCAGCACGTTGAACAGCAGTGTGACCAGCGATCCCTGTCCAATGCCGAAAATCACCAGCCCAAGGAGAACCGGGACGGCGCTCCAATCATTCCTCACGACAAAGGCGAGCCAAAGGAGCGCCACAGTGCAGAGTATGAAGCCATAGCGTCCGATCTGCCTCGGCGTGAACCGACCATAGAAGCGCACGATCAGCATCGCAGCGAAGAAGACGGTGAGGTTGAAGGGCATCATGGCGATTGTTGTCGCCAGCGGCGTGCGCCCCTGCACGATCTGGATGTATAATGGAACCGAGAAATTGAGCATCGCTTCCAGCGCTACGACAGCAAACATCGCATACACCGCCGCCCGCTCCTGCGGGGAGTCGATCACCTCGAGCGCAAGAAGCGGCGTCTTCCCCGCAGCCTGCTGTCTGTGGGTCCAAGTCAGAAAGCCCTGACCGAGCACGATACCCACCACGATCATGATCGGGGCGGGAGATACGCCAAAGAGGTCGAATGGCGCATTGGGCCCCGCCAATCCCAGCCCCCACCGATTGAGGTTGTTGAAACCGAAGCTGATCAGAATGATGGCTGCGGCAGCGAGAACGACACCTACGAAATCGATCCGGACCTCCGGACGCGCCTCATCGGGCTTGAGACGAAAGCTCAAAAGGAAAACCACAGCCGACACGGCGATCAGAATCCCGAACGCAGGGCGCCATCCGATGAATGTGCCTAGAGTACCGCCGACGACAAACGCCAGAACGCCCGCAGCGGCGCGCGCGGAACCCAATGCGCCAACGGCTGTTGCCTGCTGCCGCCCCTTGTAGTTTTCCGCGATAAGCGCGACCAACGACGGTACGATCACCGCACCGGCCGCGCCGGACAAGGATTGCGCAGTAATCATGAGATCCGCGTTTGGACTGAACGTCATTAACGCCTGCGCGGCGCCGAACACGGCAACGGCAACGCGGAATACGTGCGTCGCTCCGTAGCGCTGTGTCAGCTTCGCACCGAGCATGACGAAGCCGGCAACAAGCATCGAATAAGCCACGATACCGGTGGCGACAGTCGTGGGCGGAACGCCAAAACTGTTGACCATCCCTCCCAGCGCAACTGGCAAGGAGGCGACGTTGAAGGACATGATCATCTGGCCGAGGGCGATGGTGATCATCGGCACCCAGGATGCATTCTCTTCTTCAACGGAGTGAACCGTCGTCGCAGATGCCATCGTCATGGCGTGTCCCCTGTCGTTTTTTCTGAAGTCCAGCCACAGTCGGTGCGGGCTGAATCTCCGACAATTGCAAACCTACGCTTCCGGGTTGGACATGAACAAATCCATGCCCAGCCGCTGCGAAAGATACTTCGCTACAAGCTGTCCCTTGACGCTGTTTCCGGCGCTGTCGAGCGGCGGCGCAAAGGTCCCTAGACCGCCCTTTCCCGGGGAGACCGTGACGATTCCGCCGCCGATGCCGCTCTTGCCCGGTAGCCCGACATCGTAAAGCCAATCGCCAGATGTCTCGTACATTCCGGCAGTCGTCATGACGGCCAGTGCGTAGTGGCAGACCGACGGATCGACCACGCGCACTTTAGTGATGGGGTTCACGCCGCCGTCCGCCAAAGTCGCACCCATCACCGCCAGATCCTTGGCACTCACATTCAGCGCGCATTGTCTGGTGTAAAGATCGGTCGCCTCTGCCGGATCGCAGTAAATCCGTTCGAAACTCTGGAGCAGGCGGGCGATGCTCTGGTTTCGGAAGTTGGTCTCCGTCGCCGAGGCATAAACCTCGTTGTTAAGCGCAAGCGGGCGGCCGGCGAACTGCGACAATCCCTCGTAGATGAACTTCCATTTCGCATCAGCCGTCGCTCCCGGGACGAGGCTTGTCGTCGCAATCGCGCCCGCATTCACCATCGGATTTGTGCGGCCATCGGGGCTGCGTTCGACGGCAGCGAGCGAGTTGAACGGAAGGCCGGTCGCGTTCGCTCCGAGCTTCTGGCGTGCCTGCGCCGCGCCGAGGGCCTGACAGACCAATGCAAAGATGAACGGCTTGGAAACGCTCATGATCGAGAACTCGTATTCGGCCGCCCCCACAGCGTAGACCGCGCCGTTGGTGCCGACCACGCAAACGCCGAACAGGTCGCTCGGCACTTCGGCGAGCGCGGGATATACTTGGGAGTTCCTGCCGTCCGTATTTGATTTGTAGCGCGCGTACACCTCGTCGATCAGCGAGATGACTTCCGCTTCGGCCGGCAGGTGTCCGGTTGATACGTAGGAATAGTTGTTGTCGGCATCGGCGTTCGCATTCATTGCGCGTTCCAAGCCTCCATAATGAGAAGCACCGAGGGAGCCCCGACATGTGTCGGGTCAAACGTTCCTCACTCGCCGTTTTCGTTCACTGCCTTTAGCGAGGCACAACGGACCGTCATCTAACGTTGATTTTCCTCGGTGAACAATCAGGCCATTTACCCGGACGTCTCGGGGTTTTTCCGGGTTAGCGCTGCCCTTGCGCCTCATAATCCCCAAGGCAAGCCGAGCAGGTACCAGACAACGAACAGCACGGTCCAAATGATGGCCATCCAGAGAGTGTACGGCAGCATCAGCGCGACAACCGTCCCGACGCCCGCATTCTTGTCGTAAATCTGGGCAAATCCGACCACCATGGCAAAGTAGGCATTGAGCGGGGTAATCGCGTTGATCGGCGAGTCGCCGACGCGGTAGGCGGCCAGGACGGCCGCGGGATCGACGTTAAGCTGCACGAACACCGGCACGAAGACCGGCGCGAAGATGGCCCATTTGGCGATCGCCGGCGTGAACACGAAGTCCAGGATCATGACGACAATGATGAAGCCAACCAGCAGCCACAGCGTGCCGATATTTGCGCTCTTCAAGACATCGGCCATCGTCAGGGCCATCAACGTTGGAATGTTGCTATAGTTGAAGTAGTCGACGAACTGGCTGATGACGACGAAGAGGAGGATGGTGCCGCTCAGCGAAGCCACCGCCTTGGTCATGGCCGCGATGACGGCCGTAGAGCTATTCACCGTCTTCGCGCCGATGCCGTATGCGATCCCGGTTGCAAGGAACAGCACCATGATGACCCCGATCAGGCCGTTCATGAATGGTGAGTTGCCGATCAGGACGCCCGTCGTCGGATTGCGCAGGGGCGCGCCCGACGGAACCGTTAACAGAAGGAACAGGATCACGACCCCGAGCAGCGCAAAGGCGCTGTACCTCAGCCCACGCGACTCGTCGGCGGAAAGCTGCTCTCCGTCCGGCTGAGTGTTGGCGGTCTTTTCGGCCTGGTACGCGCCCAGCCGTGGCTCGATGATCCGGTTGTTGATGAGCGCGATGACGATGGTCAGGACAAGAACGGAGGCGATCGAGAACGAGACGTTGGCGGTCAGATCCAGCGACGTGGTGGGATTGACCATGTGGATTGCGTCATTGGTGATTTCCGTCAGAACGGCATCAAGCGGCTTGATGATCATGTTCACGGTGAATGCACCAGCGACTGCGGCAAATCCCACGGCGAGCCCGGCGAGAGGATGCCGGCCAACGCTCAAGAAGGCGGCGCCGGCCAACGGGATCAACACCACATAGCCGGCGTCTGCGGCAATGCTGGACAAGATGCCGACGAACGCGACGATGTAAACGAGTGCCCAGCTCGGAGAGACGGCCACGAGTTTTCTGATCAACGCGTTGATCAGGCCGGCTTCCTCGGCGACGCCGACGCCCATCATGGCGACGATCAACAGCCCAACCGCGGTGAAACCCATGAGGTTTGGCACGAGCCGGGTGTAAATATGACGAATTCCATCCGCCGTCAGCAGGCTATTGGCGGCAGAGGTCGCGGTCTCGATCTTGTGAGTATCCGGATTGATGACCTGATAGGTGACGCTTGCCCCCAACATGTAGAGTAAGTGAGACAGCACCAACACGATGGCGATGAGGATCAGAAATATCACGACCGGGTGCGGGACGCTGTTTCCGACACGTTCGACAGTGTCGAGGGCTCTTTGCGTCATCGTCTTCGATGGCGGCGTGTTCGTGGCGTCACTGCGCGCGCTCATGTCGGAAATCCTCCCGCTCCATTAGCGACGGCTGGAGCAGCGCTGGTACCATGATGATCCATGCTCTGAGCAGCGACGACGGACCGGACGCCGATGCGCGCTCGAAGCCGCTGATCTCGTAATCAACGCGACGACCCCGCTACTCCTCTGACGAAGATGCCAGCGTCATCGCCGCGAGTGCGGCGACGATCTGAAAGGACCATGGAGACACGGAGGCCTCTCGCGAGAGGATTGCTCATCCTTTCGCGATCTGTCCGTTCACACGCTGCCTTACGAACAATCAATAAGGCGCATCAAAATCCGGCTGAATACCGAATGCGCCTAGATTGTTCCGGGGCAATTACCGACCCGAACGAACATCTGTGTCGGCAAGGCCTCCATGTCTGCCTGCGAAGCAACAAGGCTGTCTTCAGAACCGCACAGTGGCCGAGCCAAGGATGCGATTGGCGGTACCAGAGCCGATGCTGACCGGGGCTGTTGCTGCGGTGCCGCCGTACACGTCCCGATGGGAGTAGACATATTCAAGACCGACGTCGAGCCATCCGGTCCCGACGCTGTTGCCACGAAGCTCGGCGAACGGGCTCCAGATCAAATTGACGATCCCCTGCTGCATGGTGCTGTTCAACGACGTCGCCGAGGCAGATCCCGGCACGAACAATTGCGCATAGGACGGATATTGCTGCCATGCGTAGGAGTAGACGAAATTGCTGCGCAATTGCGGTGTCCAGAAGCGGCGGTAGCCTGCGCTCGCACCATAGGTCGGCAGGGCGTCGAGGCTGGGATCGACAACGCCGGGCAGGCCGATGTTGGACAGCGCATCCTGGCCGAAGGTATTGCCGCCGAAATAGCGCCCGATGCCTTGGCCGTAATAGGCCATGCCAACCAGCTCGTCCGGACCGAAAGCTGGTGACAGCCATCGCATTGGGAAGCGACCGCTACCTGCGACACCCCAACCGGCGGTATTGCGCTCGACCGCCGGCGGCGCCGCCGCGGTACCAGCCGTGCGGATGGTGAGATCGCGGAGCAGGCCGCGCAGGTCGAGGCCCAGGCCATCGTTCCGGTATTCGAGCCGGCCGAGCAGATCGGGCACGGAGGCAAATGACGGACTCAATCCACCAAAGCCAGCCGGGGTGCTGATCTGCGTGAATACGCCGGCCGCGGACGTGTACTGCGTATCCGGCATCTCGATCGAAACGTGCCCGGTCAACCCCGGAGCCAATGTCGCGGTCGCCCGGACCTGCGCCTGGCGCACGAATGACTGGTTGAGATTGGTCGAGAAGTTCAGGGTTTCATAAACGCCCTCGTTCCACAGGCTGTTCGCCCAGCCGACCAGGACACGAAACTGTTCGGTGCCGACCTCGCCCCAGGCCTGACGGAGCCGAAAGACCGCATTGGGTGAGGCTGCCGTGCCCCCGCCGAAGTCGCCTTCCACGCGGGTTTCCAGAGTGCCCCAGGCGGTCGCCGTGCGCGTATCCATACCGATGCGGCTGAACCGGGCGGACAATCCGGTATCGCCTCCCTGGATGTCGGCGGGGCTTCCGGACAGCGGAATGGTTTGCACTGTCGGCGCATCGGACTGATTGCGGCCATTGAAGTCGTGATAGCCATTGACGTTCGCGAAACCGTAGAATCGCACCTCGGACTGCGCACCCGGGATGCGCAAGGACAAACCCGGGAGATCGGAACGCAGCGCGTCCTCGCCTTCGCCGTCGAACTGACTGCCCATCGGTTCGGGCGGACGCAGGCCCGGAATGGGCGCCGCCGCGGCCTGTGGAGGGACCGCAGCATTCGCAGTCATTCGCGGCTCAGCCGACGCAACCGGAATCGCAGACGGCTTTTGCCCGGCGGTCGGTGCGACGACGTCACGACGCGCGGTGGCGGCCTGGGACTTCGAATGCTTATCGCGCGCTTCGAGTTCGTCGACGCGATGGCGCAGCACGCTGATCAGCTTGTCACCTTCGGTTGCGCGGGCTTGCAGCGCATCGAGACGGCGCATCAACTCTTCCATGGAAGGTTTCTGCTCCTGGCTGGCGGGTGTCTGTGCCAAAGCCGGACCGGAAAATATTGCGATTGATGCAACGCCGCAAAGCGCTCGGAATGTTCGCACGCAAGCCTCCTGTTGGCACGTTCGGGGCACATCGAGTTTTGCGCTTGATTCCAGCGATCGCAAGCCAGCTCCATCGAAGGTCGAAATTTTCGGCAGGATTGTGCTATTTCGGTTGTACCGCAGCGCGGTTGCATCGCGCTCGGTCGGCTCAACATCATCCTGCAGCGCAGAAAGCGATCGCTGCGCTGCGTCCCGTATCGTCGCGTCTTGGGTGTCGCCGCCATATTTGCGTGGCACGAACTGCATAGTCATATGCCGGAATTCATGCCAGTCATGCGAGGTTTTGGTCTTCGGAGAATACAACCTGCTGGCTGAGGGTAAGATCGAGCGTATAATCCGATCTATTCCCTAGGGCGTTTCCTGTAGTCCGGTGATCGATGCTGGGACGACTGGAGAGGGGAGCTTTCGAGATTGAGCGTTGAGTTTGACCTCGAAAACGACCCGGAAAGTTGGGTGCGTACCGTGAAGCCACACAGTTCTCCTGCTTGCGAGCCGGCGCGTCCCTTTATCGACGATGACCTGATTGGCCAGGACGCAATTGGCGATCGCTCATATTGGACACACTCCGAAGAGCTCCTTTTCGCGGTCCGCCCCTCACGTGGCGGGCGCTTCGTGTACGAGGCAATCAATCAGGCCTTCGAGGCTCTCCTTGGAATGTCGCAGCGGGAGGTCCGAGAGCTGGACGTCTTCGAATGTCTTGCCAAGGAAGACGCCGAGCGTCTTTGTGAAATCCTCCAGGCATGTCTTGCGGAAGGAACCGAGGCCAAAACCCAGCACAGTCTGATGCTCGGCGGCTTGCTGCGGGATGTCGAGACAACCGTTGTTCCGATCTTCCATCCCATGGCCGGCAACGCGACCCGGTTGATTGGCGGTCATCGGTTACTCCACAAGGAGGGGCTCGACGGTGTGACTGAAGAGGCTGCTTTCCTTCACAGGGACGTCAGCCTGATGTCCATCCGCGAGGACATCCACCAGCGGATCGCATCGGAGCTTCATGATTCGACATGCCAGGAGCTGGTTGCCGCCAGTCTTGGTGTGATGCGTGTCCGCACTTGCCTCGATAATCCGCGCGGCGTCGAGCGGCTTTGCGATGATATCGACGCGTCGATCGACGCGGCACTCAAGGAAATCCGTTCCCTGACCTATCTGCTCCACCCCCAGGATCTGACGGACCGGGGACTCAAGGCGACGATCGAGCAGCATGCCATGGGGTTTGGTGCACGTACGTCGTTGCGGGTGAGCACGAGGATACCCGCCGCCGTCGATAAGCTACCTTACGCGAGCCAGCTCTCGGTGCTGCGGGTCATTCAGGAGGCGCTCACGAACATATTCCGCCACGCGAAGGCGACGGAGGTCAGGATCGTCGTCGAGGCGATCGAGGGTCACTTCCATCTGACGATCAGCGACAACGGCCGCGGTTTTCCGGTCGATCACACAAAACGTGGCAACCGTGCGATATCGCCCGGTGTCGGCATTCGCGCCATGAGAGCGAGACTTAAGCAGCTTGGGGGCACGTTCGAAATCCGGTCCGATCTTGCACCGCGACATTCCGGCACGACGCTCTGCGCGGTGTTCCCGCATGGTCTCATGACCAAAAGGCGCAGCCGGCGCGCGTCACTGAAATCATAAGCCAGCGTGTGCACGGAATGACGGAGATCAGGGACCCCGAGGGCAGGCAGTCTCTGTCCGTCGGTTCCCGGAGTTCCCTCCACGAAACGAAGGCTGATCGACGATAGTCGTGTAGCGGTCCGATTTGGGCTGCGCGCGGGCAAGACCCGTCGATATCTGATTGGAAACGCCGATGTTTGGTACATCCGCCCGGAGATATCAGGGTTTTGTAGGATAACCCATTGGAGGATAATCGGTAGATTGGCACACCTGACTGCTGGAAATCTCCATCCATTGCCCGACAGGTTCTGGGCCCGCATACGGGAACGACGCCGTGAAACGCATCGTGATTGCGGATGATCATGAAGTCGTACGTTCCGGGCTCCGAGCGATCGTTGAGACCCGTTCAGACTGGATCGTCAGCGGAGAGGCGACCAACGGCGAGCAGGCTGTTGCCGTGGCGGTGGAGACGCGTCCGGACGTCGTGATAGCCGACTATTCGATGCCGCTGATGAACGGACTTGAGGTCAGCCGCCGCCTCAAGTCGATGCACCTGCGCACCGAAGTATTGATCCTGACGATGCACGAGAATGAGGAATTGCTGACAGAAGCCATCCTGGCTGGCGTTCGCGGCTTCCTGTTCAAATCGGACGCCAGTAGGCACCTGATCTTCGCGATCGAGGCCTTGCTCGATGGCAGACCTTACTTTACGGGCGTTCTGTTGGAGAAGTTGCTCCACGAATACCAGGCCGGCAAGCAGAATACGTCCGACATGCTGCTCACCGCGCGCGAGCAGGGCGTTGTCCAGCTTATTGCAGAGGGACACACCAACAAGTCGATCGGCGTCATCCTGAAGCTGAGCGTAAAGACCGTCGAGACCCACCGCGCGTCAGCGATGCGCAAGCTCAGAATGTCATCGACGGCCGAGCTGGTCCGCTACGCGGTTCGTAGAAAGCTCGTCAATCCTTGATGGAGCTTTCAATACGAGTCGCCGCCTCGCTAGTGGTCAGCGACAACGCGCTCTCCCGTTGGAAATGCCGCGATTTTCGCTGGAGCGACAGCGGTGCTGCCAAAGGTCCGGACTTGGGCAGACCCACTCCAGGAGCATCCGGGCATTTCCTTCCAGTGGCCCGAGGCTCGAAAGCACGACGTTGATCTCCCGAATTCGACGATACAACGTCGAGCTCGGCACACCTGGCTGACCGGCAGCCGCCGTGGCATTCTGGCTTTGGTCGTGCGCGGTTTCCTCTTTTGGGATAAGGTGCCGGCACCCGGATGACGACGGGAAACCATGAAGGGGAGCTTGGAATGAGCTCTCAGCCAGTGTCGGGAACCGTGGTGCAACGAACCATTGCCGTCCTGGGCTCGGCGGCTTTCTTCGTGGTCGCCCCATGTACGCTGGCGGGGCTCATTCCATGGTCGATCACGGGTTGGCAACTCCGGCCGCCGTTCCTTGGTCTGGAGCTGACGCGCGGCATCGGCGCGATAATGATTCTCGCAGGCGTGCCTGGGCTCGTTGACGCATTTGCGCGTTTCGCGCTGCAGGGTCTCGGCACCCCCGCGCCCATCGCGCCGACCCGGAATCTCGTGGTGACCGGACTGTACCGTTATGTGCGTAATCCAATATACGTCGCGGTCGTTGCCATCATCCTGGGTCAAGCGGTGCTGATGGGCGATTCGCGCCTCATCGTCTACGGCGCGCTGCTCTGGCTCTTCTTCCACGTCTTCGTCGTGGCGTACGAAGAACCCACGCTCGAGCAGACGTTTGGGAGTGAGTACGAGACGTTCCGCGCCGCCGTCCCGCGCTGGATACCGCGGATGACCCCATGGCGGTCGAAATGATCGGTGGCCCGCGGTTGTGCGAGCCGCTGCTCGCGACCGCTTCACCGGCGCCGCGAGCAGGCACGCTAACGGCCCTCGGAAAAGAACATCTCCCCATCGGCGAAGCGGTTGGGTTTCAGGGGCATCCCAACGCGATACGACAAACTCGCTCGGAACTAGTTCTCAGCCCTGTGCCTCGGGCGCGCGAATGCGCTTCTCGTCCTGGCTGAGACGCTGCGAGCAGCAGCTCGCCATTGGCTAACTCCATCGCATGGGTTTTCCGCCGTTGGCCGCACTCTCCTGAGCAAGTATTGCGATGCGCGTGGCGCGCAGGGCCTCGTTTGCCGCAATCTGCAAGGTCTCGCCGCGCGCGAGATGATCAAAGACGAAGCTTGCGGGCGAGGCGCCCACGGGCAGGTCGATTTCGCGCCGGGGTCTCGTCGCCGTCTCGACGAGCAGTCGATTTTCCGCGAACAGAACGTCAGCACGACCCTTTGTCCCGGAGATCCGCATGGCATAGTCGCCGTGCCGTGGCGATGCTTCGGGCTGGATCCAGTCGACTTCGATCGCGAATTCCGGTCCGCCATCGCAGGCGAGAATAGCACGCCCCAGCGCGGGAAAGTTCGTCGTGCCGGCAGCCGGGGTCGACGAAATCCAGCCGCTGATCGTGCCGCTGGTGTATCCCGTCAACCAAAGGGCCAGATCAATATCGTGGACCGTGAGGTCAGCGAGGATGCCACCATAGGTTGATGGTTCGAACATCCACGCCGGGCGTCGGCTTGGGACCAGCTTGTGCGGCCCGGTTGCAGTGATGGATACAATGTCTCCAAGTTGGCCGCTGTCGATCACGGATCGGAGCGCGAGCGTGACCGGATAAAACCGCTTCTCGAGCAGAAGGGTGAGCAAATTGCGCCCGGCGAGCGTCTCCTCGATAAGCGCGAGCTGGGCCAGGGTCACGGCCATGGGCTTATCGGCGATGGCGAAGATGCCGCGGCGTAGAAGTTCGACGACGATTGGAGCGCGAAGACTGAATTCAGTGAAGACTGCTGCGGCCCGAACCCGATGCGCATCCAGAAGCGCATTCGGGTCGGCGTAGCCGGGCGTCTTCGTACGTCGTTCGAGCTCGGTGCGCCGCGCTGGGTCATGGTCGGCGACGGCCACGACCCTGACGTCGGTTCTGACAGCGATCTCTGACAGCACGTATTCGACATGCGGGTGGGCTGCGCCGATGATGGCGATGTCGAGCACCTCGGAGCTAGCTGGCATGAATGGCCTCCGCTGCGATCTCATTGGGGCTGACGGCGCGACCTTCGGCAGCCGAGCGATAGACGGCGTCAACCAGTCTCGCAGCTTCGAACCCATCCCTGAACGTGCTCGCAGGCGGCCGTCGCTCCCGGACGGCTTGAACGAAGTCGCGCCATTGCGCGACATGTCCTTCGATCCCGATCGCCTTGGGATCGCTCGCGGCGCTCCCAACCCCGGCGGCGCTTGGCGGCTCGGCAACATCAGCAAAATCCCAGCGCACGATGCTGTCGTTTGCGAGCTCGCAACTGCCGCGATCGGTGAACAGTCGAAGCACGGCCGGCCGTCCTGGAGGCAGCGCCGTGCTCGTCACGATCACACCTAACGTGCCGGACGCGAAGGAGAGCAGCGCCGCCGTCGTGTCCTCGACGGCGTGCGTGTGTCCGAGCGTCGCCGTCTTGCCCTGAACACTGTCGACGGCTCCGAATAGCCAGAGCATCAGGTCGAGATTGTGAACGCCCTGATTGAACAGCGAGCCGCCGCCATGCTCGGCTTCGCTGCGCCACGGCTTCTCCGCATAGTAGGCGTCGGAGCGGTACCAATGGATCGCCGCCTCGATCAGGCGCGGCTGTCCGAGCCGGCCAGTGTCGAGCAGGGTCTTGATCGCCTGGTGCTGCGGTTCGAGACGGCGCTGCGAAACCACGCCACAGGTCAGCTGCGAGCGCTCGGCGGCACGGACCAGGGACGCCGCCTCGGCCGGATCGACGCAGAGCGGCTTCTCGACCAGCACGTGCCGTCCCGCCTCGATCGCAGCAAGCGCGACGTCATGATGCGCGCCGCTTGGGGTGCAGACCACGACCGCGTCGATCCCGGCATTGGCCAGCATCGCCTCGGTGGTCGCGAATGCCGGGACGTCTTCGCCATTCTGGCACGCCGCAATTTGCTCAGGCGTGCCGCCGGCGATCGCGGACAAGACGGTATCGTCGAGCGCCCGTATTGCCCGCGCGTGTGTTTCGCCGATCGCTCCCGGACCGATCAACCCGATGCGAAGCCGGTTCATGTCTCAGTCCTCAAGAGTTGCAGCGATAGGGTCGGCCCGCGACATAGACGGTCTCGGGCGCGAGCGACCCATCCTCGCCGAGACGGAAGCGCAGCAGGTCGGCCGGTGCTCCCACCGTCAGCGCAGGCAGGTTGAACGGCAGACGCGGATTGACCGTCGCGAGCCTCAACGCCTCAGCCAGGGTCAATCCGGCCATGCGTCTGGCCGTGGCTACTCCGAACACGAGGCTGACGGCTGCGCCCGCCAGAAAGGATGTGCCGACGACTTCCAGCCGGCCGTTCGCCTTCAACTCGACCTTGCCGCCGATCGGCGCGTCGTAGATTCCGGGTGCGCAACCCGCGAGCGCGGCGGCATCCGACACCAGGATCGATCGCTCCAGCCCCTTTGCGCGCAGCATGGCCTTGAAGGTCTCGCGAGGAAGGTGATGACCATCGGCGATGAAACTCGCCCACAGCCCGTCCTCGGCCAGTTGCGACCAGATCGGGTTGGGATGTCGCGGCAGCGTGGCCGCGATGCCGTTGCCAAGATGCGTCGACAACATTGCGCCCGCCGCGACGGCGGCGGAGATCTGATCCGGTGCCGCGCTTGTATGGCCGAGGGCAACACGGACGCCGCGCGCATGAAGGCCGCGCACATAGGCGTCCGTTTCCGGCCAATGCGGCGACAACGTCACGAGGCCGACAAGATTTCCGCAGGCCGCCTGCCACGCGTCAAACTCGTCGAGGCTCGGGGGCCTGACATGTTCGGCCGGATGCGCACCGCGCGGACCATCTTCTGGCGCGATGTGCGGGCCTTCGACATGCACGAAGGGCATTGCGTGCTTGAGAAACGGATCGCTGTCGCGCGCCTGCGCAATGGTGCGCAATGCATCGATAATCGCATTATGCGATGCCGTGATGAGCGTAGGGGCAAAACGCGACACGCCGCTGTTGTGGACGGCCGTGACGAGATCGCGGACCGTCTGGAGATCAGGACGGCCATTGAGATCGCAGCCCGCAAAGCCGTTCAATTGCAGATCGAACAGGCCGAGCGACAGCCACAGTCCGTCATCGTCACCGCCGGGAACGATGTCCGTGATCCGGCCGTCCTGAATAACGATGGTGCGATTCTGTCCGGTCTCCGGATCGCGGCCCGAAACGCGCGTTGCCGGATCTATCATGCGCGCACCGGTGTCAGTGAGAGCTGCGGCGGCGTTGAATCCTGGTCGAGATACAGCGCGCATCGCGGATGCGTGCGGAGCGCGCTCGCCGGGCACTCGGCCCCGATCGGACCGTATAGCGATCGCTCGACGGCGGCGCGTTTGGACGCGCCGGGCACGACGCAAAACAGCCGGTCGGCATCCAGCAGCCGGGGAATCGTCAGCGTGATCGCATGTGTCGGAACATCGCCGAGCGTCGGGAAGCACTCATCGTCAACCTGCTGCTGCCGGCACACTGCGTCGAGCTCGACGATCTTGACCGACTTGGTGTCGTGCAGATCGGCGACCGGCGGGTCATTGAAGGCGAGGTGACCGTTCACGCCGATTCCGAGGCAGATGATGTCGATCGGGGCTTCGCCGAGAAGGGCCGCATAGCGTGCTGCTACCCGCTCCGGATCCGGCTCCTGCCCGATCAGGTGAACCGCGCCGAAAGCGATGCGCGAGAACAAGTGACGCGTCAGCCAAGCCCCGAAGCGCTCCGGCGCGTCCGCGGGAAGTCCGAGATATTCGTCCATGTGGAAGGCTGTGACGCGCCGCCAGTCGATATCGCGCTCGCGAGCAAGGGCATCCAGCATCTCGGTCTGGCTCGGTGCCGCCGCGAAGATCATCCGCACGTTGCTCTGTCGTCCGAGCTGGTCGCGGAGCGCAGCAGCGACGTCCGCGGCGGCCGCCCGGCCCATCGCATCCCGCGTTTCAAACGTCGCGATTGAGGGAGTCACCGAAGCCGTCATGCTCATCCATGGTCTGCCGGGCCTGCACCTTACCCTCGAGCGGAATGTGATGCAACCGGTTGCATGTCAAGCTTGCGCCCCGGGCCCGGTCGGGGCATGTCTAGGTGAAGGGTATGCAGAGGAGGCGGCCTGCGGTGGAGCGCGATTCCGATAGCGGCGGGGAGGGACGTCCATCGGTCGTGCCGACGATCAGTCAGGTCGCGAAGGCCTCCGGGGTCTCGCGCGCCACCGTATCGCGCGCCTTCTCGCGGCCGGAGATGCTGACCGAGGAGACCGTCCGGCGCGTCAAGGAAGTCGCGGCCAAGCTCGGTTATGTGCCGAACCAGGTCGCGCGTGCGCTTTCGACCGGACGCCACGGCAACGTCGCGCTCATCGTCTCGGATGTCGCGAACCCGTTCTTTCCGCCGCTGATCAGGGCGGCGCAACTGCGCGCCGACCAGGCCGGGTTGTGCGTCTTCCTCGGCAATTCGGACGAGGATCCCGCGCGAGAGGAGTTGCTGGTCGGCCGCTTCATCGGCCAGGTGGAGGGACTTGTCCTCGCCTCGTCGCGCCTGGACGAAGAGCGTATCCGCCGTCATGCGACGCGCCGGCCGCTGGTGCTCATCAATCGCGATATCGAAGGCATTACGCGGGTCCTGATCGACACCGCGCCGGGCGTGGCGGCCGCGATCGCGCATCTGGCCGAACTGGGGCACCGGCACATCGCCTATGTCAGCGGCCCCACGACGTCGTGGTCGAACCAGCAACGGCGCAACGCCGTCCGGCGCGAGGCGGAGAAGCGCGGGCTCAAGGTGATCGCCGTGCCCGCGCGTCCACCCTCCTACGACACCGGCCGTCTGGCGGCCACGCAGATCGTCGCCAGCGGCGTCACCGCGGCGATCGCGTTCGACGACCTTGTCGCTCAAGGCTTGATGGCAGGGTTGGCTGCGCTCGATGTCGAGGTGCCCAAATCGTTCAGTGTCGTCGGCTGCGACGACGTCCTCGGCGAAACTACCTACCCTCCGCTCACCACCGTGTCGGCGCGCTGCGCCGATGCCGGCGACGTCGCGGTCGGTCTGCTGCTGAGCCAGATGAATGGCGGCGTGTCGGGCGAGATCCGCCACAAGCTGAATTCCCATCTCGTCATTCGCGCCTCGACCGGGCCTGCGCCTTTGAAGCGGCGAGGCCGCTGACGATTTCATCAATGGCCTTCGAAAGCGGCAACGGATCGCAATTGACACGCAACCGGTTGCATGCGAGCTTTTTCGCAGGATTTGTCCCATTCTGTATTGCGAGAATGACCCTCATGATGAGACCCGTCGGCAGGTTCGGCTACATCACGCGTTCCGAGGACAACATTCGCCCGGCGAATTCGGGGCGCCGGTCATGGATATCGGCCGCGCTGTCGCTGGCGCTCGCTGCCGCCGTGCCGGCGTTTGCGTCTCCTGCTTCGGCGGAGAAGCTGACCATCTGGAGCGGGTGGCCTGATCTGGCCCCGTTCTACAAGCGCGTCGGCGACCAGCTGAAGAGCAAATATCCGGATCTCGAAATCAGCGTTGAGGCCATTGCGCTACGCGAGCACGAGAAGCGGTTGGCACTTTCGCTTCCATCAGGCGCGGCCGGGGACGTCATCGAGATGGAGGTCGAGGCGGCACGGTATCTCGAGGCCGGCCTCATCCCGGAGCCGCCGGCGTCGATCGTCGATTTCGTCAAAGCCAATTACGACATGACGCGCGTGAAGACCGCCATGTACGAGGGCAAGATCTTCGGTGTGCCGTTATTCCAGGGGCAGGGCGCGCTGTTCTACAACACCGAGATGTTCGCCAGGGCCGGCCTCGACGGTCCGCCCAAGACCATGGCCGACTACACCGCTTACGCGCAGAAGCTCGCGCAGCGCGATGCGTCCGGCGTGCCAACGGTGAGCGGATGGAGCTTGCGTCTCAGCGGCGGCGGTTCGGGCATCGCCGAGAAGTACTGGACCATCCTCTATAATCACGGCGGAACGCTGTTGCAGGAGAAGGGCGGAAAATGGCGCGCCGCCTATGCGAGCGAGGCCGGCCGCGCCGCGCTCATGCAGTATCTCGACAACGTCGTGGTTTATCGGACGGTGACGCCCGAGATGAAGGCCGATGCGGAGGCCTTCGAGCTCGGCCAGACCGCGATGTTCATCCGGGAATCCTGGGTGATCGGCGACGTCGCCAAGAAGGCGCCCAATCTCAAATACGCCACGGCTCCACTGCCCAAGGGCACGCTGATGGTCCCGGTCGATCTCTACGTGCCGAACAAGGGACCCAAGAGCCAGATCGCCTGGGATTTCGTGCAAAAGGCCAACGAGCCGGAAAATCTGCTCTGGCTGCTCGAGAACACGGCCTGGGTTCCGAACCGCAAAGGCCTCGACTACTCCGCCGTGCTCAAGAAAATCCCGCAGCTCGACGCCTTCGTCAACACGCCGCCCGGCCACGTCTTCTTCACGGTCCCGGCGATCAGCCCTGCCAGCGAAATCCTCACCCGGCTCGCGGCGCGGCTGGAGAAGGCGTTCACCGACAAATCGCTGGCCGGCAGCGACGCCGCGATCGATGCTTTTCTGAAGGCCGCGGCCGAGGAGAGCGACAAGATCCTGGCCCGGGAAGACCTGCTGGCCAAACCCTAGACTCCATCGACAGGGACCCACTCAATCCAGGCGCCGGTGGCTGACCGGCGCTTGCCGGAGGATACATGCGCACTACGCCGAAATGGCTGTTTCCAGTTCTGGCGTTGCTTCCGGTCCTCGGCCTCTATGGCTGTATCCGCGTCTATCCGATCATCGAGACGCTGCGGCTCAGCCTCTTCCAGTGGAATATCATCTCGCGGCGCAAGCCGTTCGTCGGTCTCGCCAACTTCGTCGAGCTGGCGAGCGATCCGCTGTTTCTCGAAGCGATCTTCAACACCACCATCATCGCCTTTAGCGTCGTAGCGATCACCATCCCCGTCGCGCTTGTGCTCGCCGCCTTGATCAACACCCGGCAGGCGCTGCGGCGCAGCGGTGTCTATGAGGCCTCAGTCTTCCTGCCGCACGTCGTCTCGCTGGTTCCGGCGGCGATGGCCTGGAAATGGATTTTCGACGCCCGGCTCGGACCACTCAACGCCCTGATCAGCCTTGTCGGGATTCCGGCCCAGTCATGGCTGTTCGACCCTGTCCTGTCGCTGGTGTGCCTGATCGTCCTCTGCTCCTGGCAAGCGATCGGCTATGCCGTCTTGATCTTCCTGGTCGGGCTGAAGAACGTCCCGGAGGCGCTCTACGAGGCGGCGCGCCTCGACGGCGCCTCGTCGTTTCAGGCCTTCCGCTACATCGCCGTGCCGCTGCTAAAGCCTGTCATGCTGTACGTGTCGGTCATCACGCTGATCTCGTCCTACAACATCTATGCGCAGGCCTTCGTGCTGGCATCGGATGTCCAGGGTGCGCCGGGGCATCTCGTCCGGGTGCTCGTCCTCGACATGCTTGAAAACAGCTTTCGTAACTACCGGGTCGGCTACGCTGCCGCCGAAGCCGTCGTCCTGCTTGTCATCGTCCTGATTTTGACCAGTGCGCAGTTCAGGCTGTTCCGCGACAGGAGCCGCGCATGAGCGAGCACGAACGCGAGCATCCGTCCGTCGTTGGTCAGAACGGTGTCGTCGGCCTCGTGATCGACGCCGTTCTTGGCGCCGTCAGCCTGATGATGCTCCTGCCGCTGGTCTTCCTGATCAGCAACGCGTTCAAGACGCCGCCGGAGCTGCTGGCGTGGCCGCCGACCGTCATCCCGCACCAGCCGACGCTGGACAACATCGTCAGCGTTCTGCGCGAAACGCCGCTGTTTCGCTGGATCGGAAATTCGCTGATCTTCGCGACACTCTCGACCGCGAGCATCGTCTCCACATCGGCGATCGCAGGTTATGTGCTCGGCAAGTTCGATCTGCCGGGGATCCCGGTCATCTTCGGCGTGATCATCGCGACGGCGGTCGTTCCCTTCGAAGTCTACATGATCCCGCTGTATCTCAACGTCCAGTCCGCCGGACTGTTGAACACCTGGCCCGGGCTCCTCGTCGGCTATCTCATCATGAGTTTCGGCATCTTCCTGGTGCGGCAATATGTGATGACGTCGATCCCTGACGAACTGCTGGAGGCTGCCCGGGTGGATGGCGCGGGCGAGCTCTGGATCTTCCTGCGGATCGTGCTGCCGCTGATGCGAGGCCCGTTGGGCGCCCTTGCCGTGCTGGCGTTCTTTCAGGCCTGGACTGCCTTCGCGTGGCCGCTGGTCGTCATGACCAACAAGGAAACCTATACGCTCGAGGTTGGGCTCGCCTTGTTTCAGACCGGCTTCACCGTGGACATCGGTCGCCTCAGCGCGGCCGCGGCGCTGGCGCTGGTTCCGAGCGCACTGTTCTTCTCGCTGATGCGTCGAAATTTCGTGCGCGGCGTGGCCTCCAGCGGCCTGAAGGAGTGACGGGTTGGTTCTGGGCGAAACTGGTGCGGCAGGTCTGCGATCGAAACTTGAACTTGGCGCATTTCGTTCCGTCGGTGATAGTGTGACTACGCCAGTCATTCCCGGCGACCGACGGCAAGCGAATTTCCATTCGCATCCTGCCGGCTAGTCGCCGCGGTCTGCCAAGGTCAGCGTCTTGGTTCGCGTTGACTGGAAGTGAGTAAAAAAGTTCATAGGAAAGCAAGCCAGGCGGGAATGGATCGTGAGTTTCTTCGAGCGTCTAAAGACAGAAGCATCTGCTGAGTGGCGGGCCTACACCGAGCATCCCTTCACGAACGGATTGGCAGATGGCTCGCTCCCTGAAGCCGCATTTCGTCACTACCTTGCTCAGGACTATCTGTTCCTCATCGAGTTTGCGCGCGCCTATGCGCTCTCCGTCTACAAGTCGCCCAAGCTTGCCGACATGCGTGAAGCTGCGGCCGGCCTGTCGGCCATCCTTGATGTCGAAATGAGCCTTCATGTGAAGCTGTGTGCCGGTTGGGGTCTATCCCCGAGTGACCTTGAACAAACTCCTCCGGCGGTCGAGATGCTGGCCTACACACGCTACGTGCTCGATGCTGGAATGCGCGGCGATCTGCTGGCACTCAAGGTGGCGCTTGCCCCCTGCGTGATCGGGTACGCGGAGATCGCAACGCGGCTCGCCTCGCGCCCCGATGCGGACGCCGGGACGAACGCCTATCGGATTTGGATCGACGAGTACGCTGGCGCGCCATACCAGGAGGTCGCGGCGAAAGCGCGTGCGCATTTGGAGCATCTCGCCGATCTCTACGCGACGCCGGCTCGCGAGGCAGAACTGATTGCCATCTTCAAGGAAGCCACTCGGCTTGAGGCAGACTTCTGGGAAATGGGCTGGCGTGTGGGCCAGCGTGTCGAATAGCCCTTCGGCAATCGTCAAGCTCATAACCCGAAGGTCAACCAGTCAATCGCATCGGGGCAGGCTGCTATTGGTCTTGGATTGCGAGACCACTTCAATACGTGAACGAGGTCCCCGGTGCGCAAGCGCTGTCCTCGCCAACGATAGGCGAGATGCAGGATCGCCAAGTCATTAGTATTGTTCAGTCGCGTGCAGTGTTGGAGATGGAGATCCTGGCACGCCATCGCTCTTCAAACGTGTCGGAGCCCTCTTTCAGCGCCAACGCTTGTGCATCGAGAGGATTGCCGGGCTTGTTAGCAATGAGGATACCTGTAGCTTCCCCGCGAGAACCGGGTTGGGGACGCTGCTCTGTAGGCCATTCCAGCAATGCTTTCGACAGCATGGGTTTGCCCGCGTACCAGCATTTTCGTCCGTCGATGATACGGTAGGACCACCATTGCCCTTGCGGATTTGGCGGCATTGCGGCGCTGCATTGTTGCTTGGCATGCAGACTGGTCGTTTCGAACGATGAGAGCGCAACAATGCCAACGGTTAAAGAAAACGCTTGGAGTGGTTTGCGCATGGGCGGGCTCAATTGCCGTGTTGCTGCAAACGACTTACAGCAACGATTAAAGCGGGCCGCTCGAGAACTTCCACCAACTCTTCAAGGATACGCGCATGGTCCTTGGGACGGGGCTGAAGGAACTTTTCCAATATGAGTTGCGCGTCGCTAATCGCTTCCAGGGCTAATTGCTGATCAGTCATCACTACTTACTCATCAATTAGTTGCGCTGAGAAAGTCAGCGAAGGGAGCGATCAAGTCAGCTTTGAGGAATATCCCCGGTCTTCTCTTCACTTTTTATTTCAAATCTCGCGGTGTCACCTCGGTCAATGTGCGAAATAATCCCACTAGACCGTAGGTAGCCCTCTCCCGCTACCAATTCCCCCGAGGGCGTTCCGAGCCTGCCATGGTCACGAAGGGCGAAGTTCGCTCTACGGTCGGCGGTGGCGTCAGGCGTCGGCGATCAGTGAGGCGATGTCCTCGATCGGACGCCGGCTAAAGTCCTTCACGAGCTCCCCTAAGATCTTGTCTCTCAGGTCGCGATTGAAGTGCTTGCGCATCTCTCCCAGGGTTCTGGGGTCGGAGACGACGACCAAGTGTTCTATGGTCCCGTCCAGGCTGAGCTTGTTCAGGAAAGCGGCCGTCGCTGCCGCGAAGTCGTCCTCGACGAGCCGCCTCCCGTCGGGGTTGGCAGAGCCGGTACGATGCCGCGCACCCGAGCCCGAGTGGGCGGACTGAGGCGGAGCCGCCGTGATCTCGACCAAGTGCACTCCAGGTTTCACGCCCGTATTGTGGAACAGGCGGATCGTCTGGCCGTCAGCGACAGCTACCGTCGCACCGGTAGGCAGAATCATCGAAAGACCTCCCGTTCACGATCCCGCACCAACACGGCGGGCAATGTACTTGTCAGCCGGCGTCTTGCTGCGGCTCTTAAGCTCCCGGCACGAGAAGTCGCTGCGTTGGAGAACGCCTTCCCGGCCGGTCGACGATCGCTCGAAGATTGAGTCCATGGCGGTCGAAAGCAAAATCACCTCTCGCTATGGAGTCGATAGCCGACCGTTATCGGAATGACTGAAAGACGCTTGGCGCCGCGACGGGACTACGGCGCTTCCCTCTGCCGGCGTTTACCCGGCGTCGTCTCGACGCGGGTCGGCTACGTCGCGAACGCCACCCACCGCAACCGCGCCACGCACGCGGCAGCGATGGAGATCGCGTCCGTTTCGACCAGGACGAGCTTTAGCGATCGGCAAGAGTTCTTCTTCCAGATGTCCCGCGCGCCATGGTCGGCGCCCTTAGGGGAACGTCAGGCCGAATGCAGCCGGATCGGGCTGCTCGCCCTTCCGGGGGACCAAAAAGCGCTCCAACCCACCCGGCACGAAGCTGAGCAGCAGGGTCGCCTGGTCGCCGACCACCTCGATCGTATGCGGCAGACCGCGGGGAAGAGCCGCGTAGGCGCCTGGCCCCACCTCGATACGGGTATCGCCGACCCGGGCGATTAGCTTCCCTTGCACCACGTATAGCAGTTCGTCCTCGCGCGTGTGTGTGTGCAGCGGCGGTTCTTCCCCGGCCCGCACCGTCCACAGGACAGTGCCATATTCGCCTCCGGACTGACTGCTCTCCACCTTCATCTCGACGCTCGAGCCTCCGCTCGAGGTCACTGTCTCGCCGCCGTGCGGCGCCGTGAGAACCGGCTTGTGAACTGACATTGTAACCTCCTGATTGCGCGTCGGATGAGCCCGGCACCGTGCAAGCATGGAATTCCGTGCGGCGAATTGGAAATGACGTCACGCCATGAAATCAATAGCCGCGCGTCATGATGGCGGCTCGCTTCCCGCATCGGACTCGCGTGCATCCGACGTTGACTGCTCGAGCAGATCGGTCAGCATCCTGATGGCCTCCGTTGGCTTCAGGACTTCGCTCTCACGCAGCTGTTCGATCTTCTCATGCAGCAATCTGAGCTTCGCCCGACATTGATCCGGTACTTGTTCTCCGCGGCCTTGCATCGATATCTTGCTGCTCGTTCCGGCTTATCATGGTGATCAGCGCTGCGTTGCCGTCTGGGCGCCGCGGCGTGCCGATAACGGTCGGCTATCGACTCCATGGCAAGAGGTCATTTTCCATTTTTCGGTGCTGGACCCAATCTTCGAGCCATCGTCGCCCGCCCGCGTGTACGGGCCGAGCTTGGCGTCCCGTTGGACAATCGCAGGCCAGGAGTTCCCCAGATGCTGATCAAATATTCATCCGACATTTCCTTTCCCGGCGAGGTCGAGAGCCATCTGCCGGAGGATGTAGTCGTGCTTGCGGACAGAGCCGGTGTCGCGCTTGGGGTGCAGCGCCCACTCCGTGTGAGAGTGCGGAGCGTCAGCGATCACGGCAGCGGTGTTATCGCGTCCAGACGCGTGGAGATTCCGCTCGTCGGGGGCGACGGCGAGATCTCCGGGGTCCTGTTCCGGACCGCCCCACGGTCCAGCACGCGCGGCGTGGCCTTCGCCCGCGGTTCGGAGGGGGAGAGGTCGATCGGGGACGCGGCGCAGTTCGTCGTCCACGACATCAACAACCTTCTCGCCGTGATCGGCGGCGCCTGCGGCTGCTCGAGTGCCAGAGCGACGCAGTGTATCGAAAGGCGATCGTCGGCAAAATGCAGGAGGCGATTGCGCGAGGCGTGTCGCTCAGCCGTCAGCTCCTCGATACTGCGCGACCATGCCGCAAGTCGATCGACGGCTTTATCGCAGGCAGTCGTCTCGCAGCGATCGCGAGTACGCTTGACTGGGCGTTGCGCCCGGACATCACTGTCCGCACCGAGATCGCGCTTGACTTATGGACCTTCAACGCCGACCCGGAAGAGCTGTACTTTGCGCTCCTGAATCTCTGCCGAAACGCAGACGATGCTATGCCGGCCGGTGGCACGATCACCGTCGCGGCGCGGAATGTCGAGCCATTTAGCGCGGACCGCGGGTTCGTTGAGATTGTCGTCGCCGACGAGGGGGAGGGCATGTCTGAGGAGGTCCTGTCGCAGGCGTTCCTTCCGTACTTCACGACAAAGGCGGCCGGCGGCGGCAGCGGCATCGGACTCGCCCAGGTACGGGGCTTCGCCGAAGGACGGAGCGGTGCGATCAGCATAGAGAGCGAGCGAGGTGGCGGCACGCTGGTTCGCCTCTTTCTCCCGTGTGTCGATGATGCGAGGGGCCGGAGCAGCTTTATCGGTACGCGGATCACGCGCACGCCGTCATCAAAAACTCCCCGCGGTCAGTGACTACTGCTGCGTGGCAGGAAGGCCGGATATGCGGAAAAGCGGGAACGTGCCCGCGGGGCTTCTCATCCGGCGAATCACCGTGAATGCGACGCATGGTCGGGCCACTTCGACATCGAATCGACCACATCGCGGCGCTCTAGGAATGAGATACAATTATGTTTTCCGTGATCTTCGAAGTCCTCCCCCATGAAGGGAAGTGCGATAACTACCTCGACAACGCCAACATCCTGCGCCCCGAGCTGGAGCAGGTCGAGGGCTTCGTCGACAACATCCGCTACAAGAGCCTGACACGCGAGGGCTGGATCCTTTCGCTCTCGAACTGGCGGGACGAGAAGTCGCTCGTCCGCTGGCGCATCCGCATGCGCCATCACGAGGTCCAGCAGAAGGGCCGCGATGAAATACTCGCGGACTACCACCTCCGCGTCGGTCAGATCACTGCCGACAATAAGGTGCCCGTGGGTCACGCCCTCATGGAGCAGCGGCTCGATGAGACCGAAGTCGGGGAGGGGATGACGGTCACGCTGATCAACGCGACGCGCCCCGCGGAGTGGAAACAGACCAACAACCCGTACGGCTGCGCGGAGTGGCTCGGACTGAACCCTTGGGCCGCCGACTTCACATCGTGGGACATCTTCGAAGCAGTGCTCACGCCTGGCGACCTGATTCTGCTCATGTCCTGGAGGGACGCCGCCGCAGCGCAGGCTTACGAGGACGCTTCCGCGCCGAATGACAAGGCAAGGGTTCGTAGAGTGCGGATCGTGCGCGACTACGGGAAATACGACCGTCGCGAAGCACCTCAATACTTCGAAGATGCCAAGGGCGGCGAGACCCTCCATGCCTGACGCCGCTCCGTCGGGAAGGGCCATGCTGCGACGGGAGTTCGCCTCTGGGTTCGCAGTGCCGCCCGGTCTCTCGTTTGCCGGGCTTGGCAAGAAACAGACGGTTGGCGGTTGACGAATTATCGTAGAGGCTTGCTCCGCTAGCTGTCGCACGATTGATTTCTGCACTGACGAAGCTGACGAACATGGGTACGCGACGGCGGCCGCCGCCCGTCCGGTTCTCGGCCACCTCACATGCACTATCCCGGCTCTCAGAAACTCCTGAAAGCGTGTCCGTGCGTCCTAATCAATAGGCTCAGCCGTTCCAACCTGCGCATACAAGTCGCATCTACCCCCCATGATCGCGACGTGCCTGTCACGCCGTCGCTTTGCAAAGGCTCGTCTCTATCGACAGTCGCACCTTGACGGAGAACATAATAACCCATGGAGCTTCATCAGGTTCGCTACTTCCTCGCCGTCGCGTCCACCCTCAACTTCACCCGCGCGGCCGAGCAGTGCAATGTCACGCAGCCGGCGTTGACCAAGGGGGTGCAGAAGCTCGAGCAGGAACTCGGCGGCCAGTTGATCTACCGCGAACGCCATCTCACCCAACTCACCGATCTTGGAAAGGAAGTCCTTCCGATGCTGGAGCGCACACTGGCCTCGGCAGAGGCGGTGCGTCGCCGAGCCCAGGAGTTCCAGCGCAAGGACGTTGCGCCACTGAAGATTGGCCTGGCCCCCTCCATCTCGGCGTCGCTCGTCCTCGATCCGATCGCGGAGATCGCAAAGTTCGTCCCTGGACTTCACGTCGAGCTGCGCGAGGGCGCGGCGAAGGAGCTCGTCGACCTCTTGCTCGAGGGCGAGATCAACGTCGCAATGGTCGGCGACGTGCAGGATGTACCCGCCCGCATCGACGACTGGTCGCTGTTCGAGGAGCGCTACGTTGTGGTTCTTGCGCCGACGCACCGGCTCGCAAATCGTCCCTCGATCGGCATCGACGACCTCCGCGAGACCATCTTGCTGGAGCGCGCCGACTGCGACGTGGCCCCGAAGATCCAGAAATCGTATTTCCCCGAGAGCCCGCCCCAACTTGGCCACTGCAGCGGTCACGACCTGCACCTGCAGCACATGGCCGCGGCCGGCCTTGGCGTGATACTCGCGCCCGAGCACATGCCGCGCCTTCCGACGCTCAAGACCATCCCGCTCGAAGGCAACCTGGTTTCACGGGAGGTGCGCCTACTGGCTGTGCAAGGGCGCCGCTACTCCCCGGCGCTAGACGCATTCGTCAAGGTCGCGCGGCTTCGCGACTGGTCGGTCGAAGCCCCCGACCGGGGCGTGCCGCACGCAGCGGTCCCGGTGGTGTCGGGGGCGCCCGCATGACCACGACAAGCACGCCGACGGCCAGCCGCTTCCAGCCAATCGATCCTCAGCTCGATGACTCCCAACCGATGTTAAATCAGACCAACAAGACACTCGCCCGGATTCGCGCCGAGCTGTTGACGACGTTCAGCGCCACGGATTGGGAGTCATACAACCACCTCGTGCGCTGGCTCCGAGATACCGACGTGGCATCGCACGCTCTGAAGGTTGGAGACGCCGCGCCGAACTTCCTCCTGCCGGACGCTGACGGCCGTCTCCACTCCTCCGAACGGCTGCGCCGCAAAGGACCCCTCGTGCTGAGTTTCTTCCGAGGCGGCTGGTGTCCGTTCTGCACCGCTGAGCTTTGCGCCCTGCAGGCTGCAAAGGATGAGTTCGAGAGCATCGGTGCGACCCTCGCAGTGGTGACACCCGAGACGAGGGACTTCCCGCGGCAGCTCAAGCGGAGCCTGGGCTTGGACCTGAAGGTGCTCTCCGACGTCGACTATGGCGTTGCCATATCGTATGGCGTGCTGTTCCGGGTGCCGGACGAGACCAAAGCGCACTATTCCAGGCTAGGATTCGACTTCGGCGCTCGGCACGGATCACCGGAGTGGATGTTACCTATTCCCGCGACCTATGTGATTGACGCGGACGGCCAGATCCGCAGCGCCTTCGTCGAGCCGGACTTCACGATACGAGAGGAGCCGACGCAAATCCTGGCCGCGCTGCGCCAGGCCGCTTCCACGTCCGAGTGAGGGCAGCAGAAGGTGGAGAGCAACCTTCTCGACGGCTGATCGCAGACGGACGGGGCGCCGACGGCGCCATTGTCCGACGATACCTCCTGCCTATCGAATACATGTCCAAAGGGAATTTCTAATTTCGTAGGCCGCGTCCGATCTTCCGGAGTGCCCGGCCCGGCCGAACACGCGCGGTCGGCCTCACAGCGATTGAAATGGTGATTTGAAGCCGTCGCGCTGAATCACTGTGCAACCCGCGAGCGGTAAAGGAGATCCCCATGAAATTATCGAAGACTATCGGCCTCGCTGTTGCCGTCTCGCTGGTCACCGGCGCCGTGGCAGCGCTCGCGCAGATCAACGGAGCGGCACCGGCCGGCCCGACCGCGAACGTGGTGGACGGCGCTGGGCACCTGCGCGTGCCGGCGGACTACCGAACCCTCTACCAAGCGCTCGGCACCTGGGCGATTGCGGCTGAGAGCGGCCAGGGCTCGAATGAAATCCACGCCGTCTATGCATCCCCAGGGGCGATCGACGCCTACCGGAAGACGGGGCATTTTCCGGACGGCGCCGTTCTGGTGAAAGAAGTCTTCGCGACTTCGACCAACGAGATGACCACCGGCACGGTAAGCCACGCTGACAAGCTCAAGGGCTGGTTCGTCATGGTGAGAGACAGTAAGGGCACGCACCCCGGCAACCCCTTGTGGGGCGACGGGTGGGGATGGTCGTGGTTCGACGCGGACAAGCCGCTCAAAACCACCTCGACGGACTACCGTTCCGATTGCCAGGGGTGCCACGTGCCTGCCACGGCCACGGACTGGATTTATGTGAATGGATATCCCGTGCTGCGTCACTAAGCGATCGTATGCGTGGGGGCTTTCGCCCTGTCGCAGCTTCGCGGAGGCGACCTCTAATCCCGCCGGCTGGTGCGGCATGCGAGAAGATTGAAGAGCCTATTGTGATCAGTCGGTTCGATTCTCGATTTTCCGGGTCCGACCGACGTTCAGAGTACAAACCGAGCCGATGGAGTTCGACGTGTCCCTCTCGGTCTATGACATCACGGTCCCTGTCATGGTGCACGGACTGAACGTGATGGATGACTATCTCGACCACGCCCAAGCACTCGAGCGGACCAGGGGGTGTGAGCCTGGAAGGATCCTTGGCGAGCGGCTCGCGTCCGACATGCTGAGTTTCGGAGAACAGTTTTCTGTAAGCTGCAACAAGGTCGACGCCCACATGGCGAAGCTGATGCAGCGCGATGCGCCGGCTCCCCGCAACACCCTCATGATGTACCCGGCACTGAAGGGGCGGCTCCTCGAGACGCGCGGCTTCCTGCAAAACCTGCAGCCGGGCGAGATGGACGGCGCGCAGTCCCACACATACGAACTGACACCGCCTATCGTGCGCGGGTGGTTCGGCGGCGACGACTACATCCGGCACCTGGTGCTACCCGACTTCTTCTTCCACATCGCGATTGCGCACGCGATCCTTCGGCACCTCGGAGCGAAGATCGGGAAGCGCGACTACCTCGGCGACCTCAGTCAGCAGAGCGGAGGTGACTATTCGTGAGCGGCAGGCGCGGTGCGCTTTTAAGATTGTTGTTGTCATGGCCGGAATCACGCGTACGCCGCACCTGATCTAACGAGAGAGTTAACGTTGAAGAGAATACCAGTCATGGGTGTGCATTTGTGGTCGACCCAACGAGGCTGCTCGCTCGAGATCAAGTATCGATCTACGGAATCCGCCATTGAACATTTGCGCAAAGTCGGCCGTCCAAAGTTCGCGCCGGACATTGCATACTGATGGGTGGCGTCGACGGTCTGACGGCGGCTCAGCGCCGCTGGGTAATGCTCTGCATCTTGCTTGGACTTGGTCTAAGTTCCCTCGGAAGCGCGATCGTGAACATCGCCTTGCCAAACATCTCGCGTTCATTCGCAACCAGTGACGCCGCGACCGTTTGGGTCGTGAATGCCTATCAGCTTTCGGCAACGGTCTGCTTGTTGCCCGTTGCAAGTCTTGTCGAATCACTCGGTCTGAAGCGCGTTTATACCGCCGGCCTGGCTATTTTTGTTTTCGCATCGTTGGGCTGCGCTTTCGTTCCAACATTACCGATGCTGGTGAGTGCGCGCTTGATTCAGGGTGCCGGGGCAGCCGGAGTTTCTGTGGCCGGCATGGCATTTGTACGCGTGATTTATCCGCATCACATGGTCAGCAAGGGCTTCGCGTTGGTCGCATTAGCGGTGGCGATACCTGGAGCATTGGGCCCCACCATCGCGGCGGCAATACTTGCCGTGGCAAAATGGCCCTGGTTATTTTTGGTGAATGTGCCATTCGGCCTCACTATTCCGCTATTTATTGCCGCCGCACCACCAGACGTTCGGGTTGCGCGCTCTCTCGATCTGATCGGGACCGCTCTCAATGCGCTGGCGTTCGGACTTTTCGTCGTCGGTGTCGGCACGCTGGGTACTGGCGATGGGCGCATTGCGACGGGAGAGATCGTAGCGGGCCTCTTCTATCTTGGTCTCTTCGTTCGACAACAGCTCCGGCACCCGATGCCAATGTTGCCATTCGATCTTTTCCGTATACCTCTGTTTACCCTATCGGTGTGGACCTCCGTCTGCTCCTATGCAGCGCAAATTCTGGCTTACGTCTCCTTGCCGTTTCTATTTGAGACGAGGATGCATCTTTCGGCCGTGGAAACAGGTTTTCTTCTGACAACGTGGCCGTTCATGACTGCCGTTACGGCCCCAATTGCCGGCCGCTTGACGATCCGCCACCCCGCTTCGGTGATCTGCAGCATTGGTTTGGCGTTATTGGCGGTCGGTTTGCTCCTGATGGTCTTCTTGCCGACAACTCCGGCGAGATGGGATGTCGTTTGGCGACTGGCTCTTTGCGGTATTGGCTTTGGTCTTTTTCAGACCCCGAACAACACGGCGATGATGACGGCTGGACCCGTAGGGCGCAGCGGGGCCGCAAGTGGGATGAATGCCGCGGCTCGCTACATCGGATGGTCACTTGGTTCCGCGTTGGTCTCGCTGATCTTTGGCTTGGGCGGGGACCAAGGCGCTGTCTTTTGTTTGGTTGCCGGAATGGCCTTCGCTCTGACGGGAGTCGCTACCAGCAGCGCTCGTCGGTTCAGATAGCGTCCGAATGCGGGACGCGGCACCTCGCCGGCGATATCTGTGCTCGTTGCTGCAGACAAACGTAGCTTGTGACAAGCCGCCGCAGAACTCGCGGTTCTAGAATCTACGATCAGCCATGACGCGCCGTTGAACACGGCTTCCGGTAGGTTCGGGGTGTCTGCCAGATCTAATGAAATATCGGATTCGGTTGAATTCCGTGCTCTCTAAGTTGCGTCCGCTTTCGCCATGACCGGTGTCAGGGTCATCGAAGCGGCAAAGGCGCCGCCGATCGAGGTCGCGGCGGCTATGGCGAGCCCGACTTCGTAGCCGGACGAGAAAGACGCGACGCCGGCAGCCAGTGCCACCCCGGCGAGCTGCGCAATCCTACTCGCCGCATTGTTGATGCCGGAGGCGAGTCCTTCGTCGGGCTGGTCCACACTTGACATGACCGACGCGGTGAGCGGCGCCACGAGCACAGCGAAGGACAGGCCCAGCAGGGTCATAGGTCCGATCACGCCGAGCATCAGGGATTCTTTCTCGCCGAGCGCCATCAGGATATAGGCGAGTGCCGCACCCAGCGGTCCCGCGATGAGCATGGCCCGCGTGCCAATCTTGTCGGCCAGCCGGCCGAACAGATTCGACAAGAGCCCCACGCCAAGCGTGAGGGGGAGGAATGCCAGCCCGGCGTCGGTTGACGACAGGGCGCGGCGATCGATGAGCTCAAAGGGCAGCAGGAAGAACATGATCGAAACCCCCGCATAGACCATCAGGGTGACAACGTTCAGCCCGAGGAAGGCGCGGTTCCCCGCCAAGCGAGGTGGCGTCATCGGGTGCTCGCTTTCGCGCTCCCAGAGCGCGTAGACGGCGAGCCCGGTAATGCCAAGCCCGGTGACAATCACGAGCACTGTGCCCGACGGGCGGGAAGCGTCCGCGGCGGCCTGAACTTCACGGGGGCCGATTTGGCTAAGCGCCCAGGCAAGCGCTCCGATCGCCGAAGCGAGGATCGCGGCGCCAATCACGTCGAATCTGCGCTGGATGCGACCATCCTTCGGCGCAAAGACCAGCAGAACTCCCACCGCCACGAGCGCGAGCGGCGGGTTGATCCAGAACACGGATGGCCAGCCAAAGGTCTCGGTGAGCCAGCCGCCCAGGACAGGACCTCCGGCGGTGGTGAGAGCCGACGCTGCGGCCCATACGCCGATCGCTCGGTTCCGCTCTGCGCGCGGATAGGTGGCCCCGATCAGGGCGAGGCTGGCGGGGGTAACGATCGCTGCGGCTGCTCCCTGCGCGACGCGGGCAGCGATCAGCCAGGCGGGCGAAGGCGCCATCGCGCAAGCCGCGGATGCCAGACCGAACAGCACGCAGCCGAACCCGAGCATGCGCGCCTTGCCATAAACGTCCGCGAGCGCGCCGCCGATCAATGTCAGCGAGGCGAGCGCCAGCATATATCCGTTGAGAACCCATTGAACCGAGGCGAGGTCCGCCGCCAAATCTGAGCGCAATCTCGGTAACGCAACGGGCAACGCTGTCGCATCGATGAACGCCATCGAGGACGCGAGCACACAGGCCGCGAGCACCATGCGCCGGCACCGAGGCGGAGCTTCCCGACCGAGCTCTCGCGGGCAGGGTTCTGCGTCGATCACGCCACGGCTGCACCCCTCTACAAACGGCTGTGCCTCGTTGCGACACGCTCCCCGTCTCTGGTTTGCAGGATTGGTCATTCGCAGTCTTGTTTCGGGTTGAAGCTGGTTCCGACAGCCGTCTCATACGGTGGCGGTCGGACCCCGGTGAAGGAAATTATCTCTCGCCATAGAATCGATAGATAATCGTTATTGCCTTGCCGCGCGGCGGCATGCCGTCGCGGCGTGCGCAACTTGCCTTGATTGACGAATGGCAGTGAAGACCGTCGCAGCACTATTCCCCGCTGCAATGGAAACCATGCATGCCGGCTATTGGAGAATGATACTCCGCGCTGCCATCAATGGGTACCGCTCGCGGATTTTGTCGAGTGCTGGACAGCTGAGATCGTGAAGGCGCCGTCCCCCATGGTCGCTGGCAAGCGATGCCGGACGGACTTTTTATCGCTGGAACCTATCCGGCAAGGAGAAAATAACTGAGGAGACAACTCACATGAAGGCAATCGCCGTAACGGAACAGGCCACGGGAACGGCCGGGATGAAGCTGGTGGAGCGGCCCGAACCGCAGCCAGCGATAAACGACGTCGTCGTTCAAGTTCATGCATCGGGCTTCACTTGGGATGAGCTGACGTGGCCTCCGACGTGGACGGATCGCCTCAATCGTGACCGAACACCGTCGATCCCTGGGCACGAGCTGGCCGGAGTCGTCACCGCTCTCGGCTATGGCACGACGGGATTGTCAGTGGGACAGCGGGTGTTCGGCCTCACGGACTGGTATCGCGACGGCACCTTGGCGGAGTATGTGGCCGTCGAGGCACGCAACCTTGCGCCGCTGCCGGGCGACGTCGACTTCACGGTGGGCGCGAGCCTGGTGATGCCGGGTCTGACTGCGTGGCAGGGACTGTTCGTGCACGGCCACCTTCAGGCGGGGCGGAGCGTCCTTGCGCACGGCGCGGCCGGCGTCATCGGTTCGATGGTGACGCAACTCGCACGTGAGGCCGGCGCCTATGTCATCGGTACTGGACGAGCCGGCGACCGTCAGGCGGTGCTCGACTTCGGCGCGAATGAGTTCGTCGACCTCGAGAACGACGCTCTAAAAGACGTCGGTGGCGTCGATCTGGTTTTCGATATCTTCGGCGGCGACATCGCGAAGCGGTCCGCAGGCCTGATTCGAGCGGGAGGAGCGCTGGTGACCATCGCCGGGCCGACCGAGGCGCGGCCTGCCGGCGGTTTGGCGGTCGACTTCGTTGTCGAGTCCGATCGCGCCCAACTGGGTGAGATCGTCCAGCGTGTGCGGGACGGACGACTGCGGACGAACATCGGCACCGTCTCGACCCTCGATGACGCCATCGCCGCCTTCAATCGGACCGAGCGACGCAAGGGGAAGACAATCGTTCGCGTTCGCCCGTGTTGCGAAAAGTGATCCGTGAACGGACACGCCAGTTCGGCTTCGGGCCGCCGCCCAATGATCCCGCGCGCCGTGAAGCGCGCGACCTGACATGACGGGTAGGTCGTGAGCAGCGCGTCCCTGATCCTGACCGATTGCGGCCTGGCGCTCGCCGAGCCTAAGGCCGCCGGCGCGCATGGGAGCACCAAGGTGCTCGCTGCGTCGAGCCTGGGCGGCTGCCTCGTGTTCGTCAGCGGCGCCGTCGTCACGGTCGCGCTCGCGGCGATTGGCCGAGATATGCGCCTTTCGCCACTTGACCTGCAGTGGGTAATGAACGCCGAACTCCTGCCACTCGCGGCCCTGACCTTGGGCGCCGGCGCTCTGGGTGACCGGTTCGGACAGAAGCGGGTTTTCCTCGCTGGGATCGCCCTCTACGGTCTGGGCGCGACCGCAATTGCTTTCGCGCCGAGTTTCGCGCCCCTCATCGGCGGCCGCTTCCTGCAAGGCGTGGGCGAAGCTGTGATCCTGCCCAACGGCCTTTCCGTGCTCGGGCGGGCCTTTCCCGCCGACAAGAAAGCCCGTGCGATCGGCATCTGGTCCGCCGTCGCTGCGGTCGCAAGTGGCATCACGCCCGCGATCGCGGGCGCGATCATTGATCACGGGTCCTGGCAGACGGCCTTTCTGATGCTCCTGCCCATCGTCGCCAGCGCGCTGGCCTTCGGCACCGCGTGGATACCCAAGGACTCCCCGACCAGCTACGTCCGGATCGACGTCTATGGCGCGGCCCTTTCGACAGTCGGGCTCGGCTCGTTGGGCGCGGGGCTGACGACCCTGACCAACGGTTCCGGTCCAACCCTTTGGGTGCTCATCACTCTGATCGTCGGTCTGGGCGGCTTAGCCGGCCTCATCGTCACACAGCGGCGACTAGGCGAGAACGCCATGCTGCCCCCGTCGCTCTTCGCCTCGCGGTCGATCGTCGGCGCGAACCTGTTCACCGCGCTCCTCTACGGTCCGTTCACGGTCATGCTAACCTTGATCCCGTTCGTGATGATCCGGGGCGCGCACCTGCCGACGCTGGTGGCGGGCCTAGCCTTCATTCCTCTGCAAGTACTGATTACGGTCGTCTCGCCGCTCGCCGGCATGCTCTGCCGCCGGTTCGGCAGGCGCTTACCATTGTTCGCTGGCAGCGCCGTCGTCGCCTTGGGCTGCATCGTGGCGCTCCGTATCGGTCCGAACGCGACCTATTGGGCGGACATCTTTCCCAGCATCCTGTTGCTGGCGCTGGGCATGAGCCTTGCGATCGCGCCGTTGACGACCCTCGTCCTCACGTCTGTCGAGTCCGATCGAGTCGGAACCGTGTCTGGCGTCAACAGCGCAGTCTCACGCGCCGGGTCGCTGTTCGCCATCGCATTGCTCGGCGGTGTGCTGCAGCAAGGCGGTCCTCAGCTGTTCTGGGGATTCCACATGGCGATGGTTGTCGCCGCCGTCGCCTGCGTTCTCGCCACGCTCGCGGTGTTCATCATCGAGCCGGGGCCCCACGTCGACTTCATCCCGCGAGACTGACCGTTCGGTGTCGGCGATCAGCAGACCGGCAAGGTCGAGAGGGAGCAATGAAGAACGAATACCAACCTCTAGGCAGAAGGAGAAACTCATGAAGATCCGGACCATTGTCGCCGTCACCTGCGCCGCCTTCTCGATGGCCGGCCCCATCCGCGCCCATGATCGCGAAGCGGAAACCGTCGCGAAGAAACTCGAGGCGGCCATTCCCAATGTCTCTGGCAAGTCGCTGCTCGCCCTGGAGGTCGACTACGCGCCGGGCGCGGCATCCCCGCCCCATACCCACGCGAAGTCGGCGTTCATCTACGCTTACGTCATCTCGGGCGCGATCGAGTCGAAGGTGAACGACGGCGAGAAGCGCATCTATCGGGCAGGCGAGGGCTGGTCGGAGCCGCCGGGTGCAACCCATTCGATCAGCCGCAATGCGAGCAAGACAAAACCGGCGAAGCTGCTCGCTGTCTTCGTCCTCGACACCAATGACAACCCGCTGACGACACCTCTCAAGTAACGTATTCAATGAGCCTGGCACGAATTCACGGTGAAGATATCGGCCACGAGTTTACCTCGGCCGTTATCCGCCGTGGCACCGAAAGCGGAAAATATGCTTCACGTGAATGACAGCATCGAAGCTGTTGAAAATGCATTTGCCCGAGACGTCGTCGGCGGCTTATCCGCTGATGTGAAGACGCTGCCGAGCCGTTGGTTATACAACGAGCGTGGATCTGAACTCTTCGAAGAGATAACGAGGCAGGATGAGTATTATCTGACCAGAGCCGAAACGTCGATCTTGCGAGAGCGGCAGCGGGACATCGCCAATTTTGTAGAGCCTGGCGCGGTTCTCATCGAGTATGGTGCGGGAGCCGGCGTTAAGACGGAGCTTATTCTGGCAGGCCTGCGTGACCCGCGAGGCTACGTGCCGATCGATGTCGCCGATGCTTTCCTTGCAGAAACGTCCAGGAGGATCGCTTCGCGCTTCCCGTCGCTCTGGGTCCGTCCCATCGAGCGCAATTTCCTGGATGTATTTGAGGTTCCGTTTGATGGCTCCAGCGGCGGCAGGACAGGATTTTTTCCTGGCTCGACGATGGGGAATTTGAACACGAGCGAGGCGAAAACCTTGCTTATGCAGATGGGGCGACACTTAGGCAAAAACGGACGTGCCATCATCGGTGTCGATCTCCAGAAAAACGTAGATACGCTTCTGCGCGCTTACGACGACAGCGCCGGTGTGACTGCCGCTTTCAACCTCAACCTCCTTGAGCGGATCAACGCCGAACTGGGCGGCGATTTCCGTTTAGAGCGGTTCAAGCACGTGGCGCGCTGGAACGAGATCGAGAAAGCAGTAGAGATGCATCTGGTCAGCATGTGCAATCAGCGCGTGACCCTCCGCGGACGGACGTTCAATTTCAGAACGTCGGAAACCATCCACACCGAGAGTTCCCGAAAATATACCGCGGAGTGCTTCGAGCGGCTTGCCCGCTCGGGCGGATGGAAGGTTGTCGAGCTTTGGCAGGATGCAGACGGGCTATTCGGCCTGTTCGGGCTCATTCGCTACTGAAGGGCGATGACGCGGCCCACCAGGTCTTCCGAAACAAACGTGAGAGTTGCGGTGTAAAGGAAAGCGGCATGGAACAGTCCCCCCAGATCGGCGACAGGATCACCGACAAGTCAGCGTCGCCCGACGACAGCACTGTCCGAGACTGGATCGGCCCGAAGGCGTTCGGGCATTGGGCCGAGCTGCGAAAATGGATCGAGGCATACTACCCCGGTGTTTTCGCGCCGGATTGGCTCTATCGTGGCAAGAAGCGTGGTTGGTCCCTGCGTTACAAGAAATCCAAGGCATTCTGCACCTTCCTGCCGGAATACAAGCTGTTTTCGGTCGAGGTGGTCTTGGGGGCAGCAGAGCGAGAGAAGTTTGAGGCGCGGCGTTACGGATGGCGCTCGCAGCTGGTGAAGCTCTACGATGAAACCCGAACATACCCTGACGGAAAATGGCTGAAAGTTGCGATCTCATCCGCAACCGATCGGCATGACGTGACTGAGCTTCTAAGTCTGAAGCGCCCTCCCTCGCGATCACGCGGTTGAGATGCCCCCGCCGTCGTGTTTCAGATGAGATAGGCGCGCGCATCGAACATCTTCCTGCGCGGCGGAACGACGTCGTCGTCCTCGCGGGCGATCTGGCGGCCTAGAGCGATCCCTTGAGTACTCCGTCGAAGAGCTTCGACGCCTCGGCGTCAAATGACGGCGCATGGGAGACGTCGGTCATCACCTGCCTGTCGGCCATCGCTTCTTTGAGCCGCGACGCACTCACATGCGCCTCGTCCGCCGGTGACGGTGTTGCCGCACGCTTTCCGCGACGCGATCACTTCGTGACCGTCTTGGCGAAGAACGGCGACAGTATTCGCGCCAACAAAAAAGCCCGGACACGTTCCCAAGAATCCTTCCTGGGTGCATCCGGGCTCTAGCGTTATGCTCGCATCACAAGAAAACTCAGAGCGTCCTCAGAGATCGTCGATGCGAATGGGGTGAGTTCAGATCGAGCCAGCCGGCGCAACGGCAGGAAAGTCCTTCTCGGGATCGAACACGTTGTTGAAGAAGTTCGTCAGAGAGTACATGGCCACCAGCGCGACTATCTCGATGACGTTCGCATCCGTGTAGCCTGCATCGCGGACGACTTTCAGATCGGCGTCACTGACCTTGCCGCGGGTCTCGATGACTTTACGCGCAAACTGAATGGCGGCGTCCCGCTTCGGGTCGCTGGCATGGCCCTTCCGGGCGAGAGTGATTTCATTGGCGGGCAGCTTGGCCATATGATTGGCCGTAAAGCTGTGAACCGTCAGGCAGTAGTCGCAGCCATTCACTTCGGAGACAGCGAGGCCGATGCTGTCGCGCGTCTTCACGTCTAGCGCCTTGCTCAAGGAACCAAGCAGGGTGGCCCATGAGTTGAACGCGATCGGGCTTGCCGCGAAGGCCGCCATCATGTTTGGGGTGAACCCGATGTTCTTGGTGAACATATCGAGGGTCGGTTTCGAATCGGCCGGCACTTGGTCCGGCTTCAGAGCTGCAATTCTTGGCATCATAATCTTCGCAAGTTGCTGGGTTCACAGATAATCAAACGAGATCCAACACGTCAGCCACCGGACGGCGCGGCTTTTGCGGCCAGTTTCCCGGGCGCTCGGCGCCTACCGACAACAACATGACCGGTACTTCGTCCTCGGCCAGTCCAAAATCTCGGTGCACCGCTTCGGCATCGAAACCGATCATCGGCGTCGAACCTAGGCCTAGCGAGCGGGCCGCATAGATCATGGCGGCCGCGCCGAAGGCGCCGGTGCGTACTGCTTCGTCGCGCTGGCGCTGCGGGTAGTCCTTATAGAGATCGCGTGCGGGGATTTCCCAATCCGGTATCAACTTTGCCGGCATGATACCCGCCTCCACCACCGGCGCCAGGCGGTCCGGAATTACACTGGAATCAGCCAACTGGCCGCAGATGATAAAGGTAACGGCGGCTTCAGTGATCGCCGGCTGCTTCCAGGCGATCGGGCTCAACCGAGCCTTGGCTTCGGGCGTGCGTACCGCGATGAAGCGCCAGTTCTGCAAATGGAAGGATGTCGGCGCAGTGGTGCCAATTCGTACCAGCTCGCGGATTTGGTCATCGCTCAAAGTGGCGGCAGGGTCGTAGTATTTGGCGGAGCTGCGGCTCAGGATACATTCGATGACAGCGTTGGTCATGGCGATTCTGTTGGTCATGGTGATTCCTGTGCGTTAGGGGATGAGATAGCGAGTGCTTTCGCTCTCTTTGCTCGATATGCCGCAGGGATGGAGCCCGGTTGGCATGTCATGCCCGGCGGCCGTGGTGGTTTCCTGGGTTGCGGCGTGTCTGATAGGACGTGACGGCCGCGTGCATCGAATGTGGGTCGTTCACGGACGAACGCGGATGATCGTCTTCCCGCCGATCCGCTTTGTCGGTTTGAGGGCGGCGACGGCATCTTCGAGCGTCGTTACGTGGCCGATGTTCGTGCGCAGTCGCCCGTCCCGAACCCGCCGGACGATCTCAACCAGTTGGGCACGATCGGACTCGACGACGAAGTCGACCGCCAGGCCATCGGCGGGCCGCGCCTCGGCCGGCCCGACGATGGACACCAGCGTTCCTCCGGATCGAACCAGGCGCGCGGAGCGCTTCCCGATGTCGCCGCCAATGAGATCGAACACCAGATCGACCGGGCCGGTGTCTTTTAGAGCGTCGTTCTCCAGGTCGACGAAATCATTCGCGCCGAAGTCGAGCGCCTTCTTACGGTCGGCGGCGCGTCCGGTGCCGATGACATAGGCGCCGGCCTCACGCGCGAGTTGCGTCACCATCGACCCGACTGCGCCGGCCGCGCCGTTCGCGAGGACGCGCTGCCCCGCCTGAAGGCGGCCGTGTACGAACAATCCCTGCCACGCGGTCAGACCCGAGACCGGCAGGCTCGCGCCCACCGTGAAGTCAACGTCGCCCGGCAGCGGCGCGAGGTTGCGTGCCTCGATCGCCACATACTCAGCCAGTGTGCCATCGCGATACCAGTCTGCGAGGCCGAACACCCGCTGCCCCACCGACAGGCCCGTCGTGCCATATCCGAGAGCGGTGACCACTCCGGCGAACTCATGCCCGGGAATCGACGGTGTTCGGTCACGATCAAGGCGATCGGTCCACGTCGAAGGCCACGACAGCTCGGTTCCAACGAATCCTGACGCATGAACCTGAACGACGACGTCGTTTATTGCTGGCCGCGGTTCGGGTCGCTCCACCAGCTTCATCCCGGCCGTTCCCGCAGCTTGGTCTGCCACGACGATTGCCCTCATCGCCAACCTCCTCGTGTGTGGTATGTCGTCATCTTCCGATTTGCCTCGCGGGCGAACAAAAATACGATCACGAAATTCGATGGTCCAATGACCTGTGGCTATGGAATCGATGCCATCGACGCGAAAGATCAAAGCGCGTCGGCAGTGACCGTCGGAACGAGTGCCCCACGATGGAGGATCTCCGGGCACTGAGGACGCAAGAAAGAGCTGCAATGCGGGTTTGATAGGCTGCGATGCGACGGTACAGTGACCGACGGCACCAGAGACGCTCAATCCGGAGTGATATTCGGGATCGGGAGTTGAGCCAGATCATCCTCGTAGCTGGCCTGAGTGCCTGGGCTGTGGCCGGAAGCAGTAGCGTCCAGGCGCGTGTTGATAGCGGCACCGATGCCCAGAATCCTGCCGACGGGACAGAGGTTTGCGGCTTCCAGCAGGAGCGTGCGCTGATGCGCATCGAGTTCTCCGTCCAGCACGAGGGTGCGTGCGAACGAATCTCGTTCGCCCTGAGCGCCATGGCGGAAGCTGACGCCCACTTCCAGCCGCTCCAGCGGAAGTCTTTGGCGTCGAGCCTGAAAACGAATGCTCATAGCGGTGCATGCGGCGAGAGATGCGCTAAGCAGGTCGTAAGGATTGGGACCAGAAGAAATGCGGCCGCCGCCATCCGGGCCGCCGACAGTAAACTGAGAGTCTCCGACACGGCATACCAATGCACCATGATTGGTGGGGTCGCTTACGACAACAACTTCGCGGATCTTGGTCATGACTAGGTTCCGATTGTTCGAATGATCGACTACCGGCTTCGACGAGCGTGAACGCCAGCAAGCATCGCAGAACGAGTCTTGAAGATAGTGCGAGGTCTCAGCGCGGCGTCCGCTCCGGTCGGTGCGTTCAGCAACTAGATCCGGCGACCATTCGGGTAAAGCTATCATAACCATAACCGCCGGGAATGCCTCGGGAGTCGGTGCCGAAGCTCCGCGACGAGGAAATCCGTGAACCCGCGCGCCGGGCTTGACGGTCTTCCGCTCGCGACAACGCATTGACTTCCATCGAGGCGAAGTCTCGGTCGGAGAAACAACGCGCGGGAATGGAAATCATAACGGTCGGGCATTTCTCAATTGGAGGTCGGCGACGTAGTTTCAACCTGCAGGGGCGGCGTGATGGCTCGTGGGCGATCAGTGGGTGCCGGAATTCCCGACGTACTTGGGAAAACACTGCGGAGAAGAGAATGCTGCTGCCTCGTCGATCGGTTCCCGAACTGCGCGTGCCGACCCTTGCTCATGGCGACTTTGATCTTGCCGCCGACGCGCCGAAGCTGTTTACGCTGATATGCTTCTATCGCGGACTCCATTGCCCGGTCTGCCTCAAATATCTGCGCGAGCTGGAATCGCTCATACCCGAGTATGAGCGTCGCGGTACAAAGGTCATCGCTATCAGCTCTGACGTTCGCGAGCGCGCTCAGGAAATGGCAAACAAGGTCGGCGCCAGCTTGCGATTCGGATATTCTCTGCCGCTGGTGGTTGCTCGCAAGTGGGGTCTCTATATTTCGTCGTCGCGTGGAAAGACATCGATCAACATCGAAGAGCCGTCACTGTTTTCGGAGCCCGGCGTATTCCTCATCCGACCGGATGGCACTTTGTATTACGGTGCGGTTCAAACAATGCCGTTCGCACGTCCGCTGTTCTCGGAATTGCTTCAGGCGATCGATTTCGCTATCGCCAGGGATTATCCGGCGCGTGGCGAGTATGACGGCCCTCTCTGAGCGGCCATCGGCTTAGCTACCGGCACAGCCGTGAACATGAATGTCGCTGCGCGCTAGCTACTGTGTGATTTTCTGTTCGGCCCGGTTGTTTCGTGTCTGTTTGATCTTGCCGGCTCTGACCGAGCCCGACTCGGAATTCTCCGCAGAATGAGACGTCGCGGCTTCGAATTCCATGCGGCCCGCGGCATTCCTCGCTACGGCATCGCGCTCGCGCGGCGAGCGGCAATAACGGCCGTTTATCGAGTCCATGGCGAGAGGTGATTTCCGTCGCCGGAATTGCAAGGCCATTCTCCAAAGCATCGTCGAGCTTGAACCTGCGGTTCTGTGATCAAGGCGCGGACCACGATGAAGGCTCGAGAGCGCAGTGAGTCGATATGCGAAGCAACGACGTAATCTAGATCATCGCGCTGGGTTCGCGGAGAGGCGGAAGTGAGTATGACTGATAGAATGGTGCATCCGGCTCCGGTACCTCAGCTCGATCGCGGTTCGTTTTATCGCTTTCCACGATACTGTGTCGCACCGATCGGTCTGCTGTTCGCGCTGGCGCTCGCCGGCTGCGACAAGAAGGCACAATCACAAGAGGCTGCGCCTACGCCGCCGCTGGTTACAGTCGCGCAACCAGTCAAGCGCACGGTTACTGACTGGGACGAATTCACCGGCCGCTTTGAGGCGATACAGGAGGTTCAGGTCCGTGCCCGTGTCGGTGGCTTCGTCAACAGCGTCGAGTTCACAGACGGTGCGATCGTTCATGCCGGCGATCTGCTCTACATCATCGATCCGCGCCCGTTCGAGGCGGTCGCCTCACAAGCGCAGGGCCAACTCGACGACGCGCGGGCCAAGGCAGAGCTTGCCAAGCGTGAACTCGACCGTGGGCTGAACCTGGTCCAGACCAGCGCAGTTTCAGTACAAGTCGTCGATCAGCGCCGTCAAGCCTTACAGGCGGCCTATGCGGCCGAGACGCAGGCCGAGGGTGCGCTGAAGGCCGCGCAGCTCAATGTCGAATTCACCCACGTGCTGGCGCCGATCACCGGCCGCGTCAGTCGCCATCTGGTGACCCCCGGCAACCTCGTGCAGGGCGCCGATAGCGGTGCGACGTTGCTCACCTCGATCGTGTCGCTCGATCCGATTTACATCTATTTCGACGTCGACGAGGCGACCTATCAGCGCAACAGCCGACTGTGGTTCGAAGGCAAGCGGCCGAGTTCGCGCGATACGACAAATCCCGTGCAGGTGACGCTGACCGGCGAGATAAAGCCCTCGCATGAGGGGAAGATGGACTTCCTCGACAATCGACTGGACATCTCGACTGCGACGCTACGCAGCCGCGCGATTGTCCCGAACAAGGATCTCTCGATCCTCCCGGGGCAGTTTGGCCGCGTCAGGATCATCGGCTCGTCGCCCTACGAGGCGCTGCTGATTCCAGACACCGCTATAGCCACCGACCAGTCGCGCAAGATCGTGTTCGTGGTCAAGGCAGGCAACACGGTAGATGTAAGGCCGGTGATGCTCGGGCCGCTCGATGGGGGGCTGCGCGTGATTCGCGAGGGCCTCATGCCGGAGGATCAGGTCATCGTCGACGGGCTCCAGCGTGCGCGCGTCGGCGCCAAGGTGACACCGAAAAGGGCGCAGGCGCCGGCAGACGACAAGGCTCCGGCAGGTGCGAAGCCATGAATCTTGGAAAGCTTTCGATCAACCAGCCCATCCTGGCGATGGTACTGTCGATCGTGCTTGTGATCGTCGGCACGATCGCCTACCAGACGCTGCCGGTCTCGGAATATCCGCAGGCGGTGCCGCCGACCGTCACCGTCACCACGCAATATTCCGGCGCCTCCGCGCAGACCGTATCCGACACGGTGGCAGCACCGATCGAGCAGGAGATCAACGGCGTCGAGGACATGCTGTATCTCTACAGCCAGGCGACCTCGAACGGCCAGCTCACCATCACCGTCACCTTCAAGCTCGGTACCGACCTCGACAAGGCGCAGGTACTTGTGCAGAATCGCGTCGCGATTGCGCAGCCGCGGCTGCCGGACGAGGTGCAGCGCAACGGCGTCGTAACCCGCAAGAACTCGCCCGACATCCTGATGGCCGTATTCGTGCTGTCGCCCGACGACTCGTTCGATCAGCTCTACATCTCCAACTACACGCTGCTGCAGGTGCGCGATCAGCTTTTGCGGCTCGACGGCGTCGGCGACATCCAGATGTTCGGTGCGCGCGACTACTCGATGCGACTGTGGCTCGATCCCGACCGGATCGCTGATGTCGGTCTGACATCGGGCGAGGTGCTGGCGGCGATCCGCGCCCAGAACCTGCAGATCACCGGCGGACAGATCGCTGAGCCGCCGATCGCCGATCGCGCACTCCAGCCGAACCTCGTCTTCACTGGCCGCCTCAAGGATATCGGGCAGTTTGAGGACATCGTGGTGAAGGCCGGTTCCGACGGCCGCACCGTACGTCTGCGCGATGTCGCCCGCGTCGAGCTCGGTGCGCTCTCCTACGCCACCAGCAGCCGCATACTGCGCAAGTCGGCCGTCGCAATGGTGGTAACGCAACGGCCCGGATCGAACGCGCTCGCCACGGCGAAGGCAATCTCCACCACCATGGCGAAGCTGAAGGAAAGTTTTCCGAAGGGCCTCGACTACAATATCGGCTACAACCCCACCGAATTCATCGCCCAATCGGTCCATGAGCTGATTAAGACGGTGTACGAGGCGATGGCGCTCGTCGTCATCGTGGTGCTGGTGTTCTTGCAGGGATGGCGGCCTGCGATCATCCCGATCATCGCGATCCCGGTGTCGCTGGTCGGCACCTTCGCGGTGATGGCCGCGCTTGGATTCTCGATCAATAATTTGACGCTCTTCGGTCTGGTTCTCGCGGTCGGAATCGTGGTCGACGACGCCATCGTGGTTGTCGAGAATGTCGAGAGACATCTCCAGCACGGTATGAGCCGGCGCGAGGCGGCGCTCAAGACCATGGTGGAAGTCGGCGGCGCGCTGGTCTCGATCGCGCTCGTGCTTTGCGCCGTGTTCGTGCCAACAGCTTTCCTGGGCGGTATCTCCGGGCAGTTCTTCCAGCAATTCGCCGTCACCATCGCAGTCGCGACCGCGATCTCCTGCTTCTGCTCGCTGACCCTGTCGCCGGCACTGGCCTCCCAGATCCTTACTCCACACGAGGAGAAACGACCGCCGGCGCGCTGGAACGTTATTGCGCGCGGCTGGGACGGCTTCACCGCGCTGTTCAACCGCATCTTCGATCGCCTAGCGCGCGGTTACGCGGCCGCCGCCGACTTCGTGATCCGGCATACGATGGTGATGCTTGTGATCTATCTCGGGCTGATCGGCAGCGCCGGCTGGCTGCTCGCCACCACCTCGCAGGGCTTCATTCCCGCGCAGGATCGCGGTTACCTCATCATCTCGGCGCAATTGCCAGGTGCCGCGTCGCTGGCGCGGACCGCTGCTGTGGTGCGCGAAATCGAGCGGATCGCGCTGGATACGCCAGGTATCGTCCGGGTCGGGGCGTTCAGCGGGTTCTCCGGCGCGACCCGCACGCAGGCCGGTAATGCCGCAGCGTTGTTCCCGGTGTTCGACGAGCCCGAGGCGCGGCAGAAGAAGGGATTGTCGGCCAACGCGATCACGGCCGATCTACGCAAGCGGTTGTCGGCGATCCAGGGCGCCTTCATCATCGTCATTCCACCGCCCGCGGTGCCAGGCATCGGCACCGGTGGCGGCTTCGCCATCCGCATCCAGGATCGACAAGGGCGCGGTCCCGAGCTGCTCGCAGCGGCGACCGACGAGCTCGTCGCCGCCGCCCGTAAGTCGCCAAATCTGACCTCGGTGTTCTCGCCTTTCACGGCGAATACGCCGCAGCTTTTTGTCGATATCGATCGTGTCAAGGCGCAGAAGCTCGCGGTCCCCATCGCCAACATCACCGACACGATCGAAACCTACTTCGGTTCGACCTATGTCAACGACTTCAACCTGTTTGGGCGTACCTATCACGTCACCGCGCAGGCCGATCTCCCATTCCGCAAGGAGACTTCCGATCTCGCGCGGCTGCGTACCCGGAACGCGGCCGGCGACATGGTGATGCTCGGCAGCGTCGTTGACTTCAAGGACATCTCGGGGCCCGATCGTGTGGCGCGATATAATCTCTACTCGACGTCCGAGGTGCAAGGTGAGCCGGCGACGGGCGTAAGCTCGGCCACAGCGCTCAGCACCATCAAGCGATTGGCCGACGAAACGTTGCCGAGCGGCTTTTCTCTCGAATGGACCGATCTGTCCTATCAACAGGTGATGGGGGGCAATGCCGGCCTCTATGTGTTCCCGATCTGTGTGCTGTTCGTCTATTTGGTGCTGGCAGCGCAATATGGCAGCTGGACGTTGCCATTCGCGGTGATCCTGATCGTGCCGATGTGCCTGTTCGCGGCCACCATCGGGGTGCGCATCATGGGGCAGGACGTCAACATCCTAACCCAGATCGGCTTCGTGGTGCTGGTCGGACTTGCGGCCAAGAACGCGATCCTGATCGTCGAGTTCGCGCGCGATATCGAGCTTGAGGGCAAGTCGCGGCTGGAGGCTGTCATCGAGGCCTGCCGGCTCCGCCTGCGGCCGATCCTGATGACCTCGTTTGCCTTCATCCTCGGCGTGCTGCCCCTGGTGGTTTCGACCGGTTCGGGCTCGGAGATGCGCCAGGCGGTCGGCGTCGCGGTGTTCTTCGGCATGCTCGGCGTCACGCTGTTCGGCCTGATCTTCACGCCGATTTTCTATGTGGTGGTGCGCAACCTCGCGGAAGGCGCGAACGAGGGCAGGCCAATTCAACCGAACGCGGTCGCGGCCGCGGCGGAATGAGCCGCGTTGACCGCGGTGCGCGATGAAGCCGGGACACTCGCGCGACTACTTGAGAGGGCGGATCAAGAACGCCGACGATGTGCGGGGGCGGCCTCGCGCGAAGCCTTCTTGACTCGCCGCTCGTGGTCGTCGGCAAGAGCCCTAAGCTGAGCCGCAATCACTTGGTCCGTCATGGCTTTGGCAGAGCGAAGCAAGGTCTTCGCAGTCCTCAAATATTCTTTGCTTCGTCGTGAGATCTGAAGCGTCATGACGCCCTCGCGCGGTTTTCGGGCGACTGGTCGAAGCGTGTTGGAACCAGCCCATCCAATTGTGCTCACCCTGGTGGCGCGCCGTGAAGCGATCGACGCACCTTGGACCTCCTGGCCTGCGATCGTTCAACAGAACGCCGACTTCGGCCGGCATCGAGGGCGGGGGCGATTGGTTGCAGATTGAGTTCAAGCCAGTTGAAAGGAAAGTCACCTCTCGCCATGAAGTTGATAGCCGACCGTTATCGGAATGGCTGGGGCGCGCCTGGGATTCTGCGGCGAGACAGCGGCGCTCGTTCCACGAGGATTTCGATCGAGGGGAACTATCGATCCATTGCTTTACCGGCAATTTTCACGGCAACAAGGCCGGCTTCTGCGAGGAGGATCCCTATAGCCGTATCCGGTTGGACCGGGGATCGGCTGGCATTTTTCGGGCGACGGAGTACGATTTCTCCCGGCGGGGGAGAGACCGCGCGTGTGGCGCGCGAAGAGCTTGATTGGCCGACTTCAGGCCGAAGCCCGACGCCGGAGTTTGACAGATGGTGCGGCAGTCGCTGAACGTCGCATACTCGGATGGCAGTTCCCAGGTGTTGTGGGAGGATGGCGAGCGCGTGTTTAGCCGCGGCTGGCGAGTGGACGACAATGGCAACCGGCTCGCCGTCCTGCTTGTTGCTCCTGCCGCCGATCACCCGTCCCGGTCAAGACTCGATCGTCTCACGCACGAATACGAGCTGAAAGATGAACTCGGCGGGGCATGGGCGGTGCGGCCGCTGGCCCTCATGCGCGACGCCGGTCGGACCGTGCTAGTGCTCGATGATCCAGGCGGCCAGCCGCTCGACCATTTGCTCGGTGAGCCCATGGAGGTAGCGCGGTTCCTGTGCCTGGCTATCGCCGTTACCTCAGCCTTGGGCAAGCTTCATCAGCGCGGGCTCATCCACAAAGACATCAAGCCAGCTAATATCGTCGTGGACTGCGCGGATGGACACGTGCGCCTCACCGGGTTTGGCATCGCATCGCGCCTGTCCCGCGAGCGGCAGGCGCCCGAGCCGCCCGAGACCATCGCCGGTACGCTCGCTTACATGGCACCCGAACAAACCGGGCGGATGAACCGCTCGATCGACGCCCGCAGCGACCTCTACGCCCTCGGCGTCACGCTGTACCAGATGCTCACGGGCGTGCTGCCCTTCACGGGGGCCGATCCGATGGAATGGGTGCACTGCCATATCGCAAGACGACCGGCGCCGCCCAGCGAGCGGTTAAAAAACCTCCCAGGCGCGGTCTCCGCGATTATCATGAAGCTTCTCGCCAAGACTGCCGAGGAGCGTTACCAGACGGCTGCAGGTGCCGAGAGAGATTTACGGCGCTGCCTTGCTGAATGGGAAACCCGAGGCGATATCGAGGAATTCCCGCCCGGGGAACATGACACCCCGGACCGGCTGCTGATCCCCGAGAAACTGTATGGTCGGACAGTCGAGATCGATACCCTGCTTGCCTCCTTCGACCGTATCGTTGCCGGCGGCAGGCCGGAGTTGGTCCTCGTTTCCGGATACTCCGGCATCGGTAAATCCGCGGTCGTCAGCGAGCTTCATAAACGACTTGTTCCGCCCCGCGGTCTTTTTGCGTCGGGCAAGCTTGATCAGTACAAGCGCGACATCCCCTACGCCACCCTTGCGCAGGCCTTTCAGAGCCTGATCCGCCCTCTCTTGAGCAAGACCGAAGCGGAGCTGCGGATATGGCGGGAGGCGCTGCTCGAGGCGCTCGAGCCGAACGCTCGGCTCATTGTCGATCTCGTTCCGGAATTGAAGCACATCATCGGCGAACAGCCACCGGTCCCCGAGCTGCCGCCACAGGACGTGCAAGGTCGCTTTCAACTGGTGTTCCGGCGATTCATCAGCGTATTCGCGCGGCCGGAACATCCGCTCGCCCTGTTCCTTGATGATCTCCAATGGCTCGATGCAGCAACGCTCGATTTGCTTCAGGATCTGTTGACCCGGCCGGATGTACAGAACCTGTTGTTGATTGGCGCTTACCGCAACAACGAAGTCGATCCCGGCCATCCGCTGACACGCAAGCTTGAGGCGATCCGCCAAGCCGGAGCGGTACTACAAGACATCGTATTGGCGCCCTTATCCTGTGAAGATCTGGGACAATTAATCGCGGATTCCGTTCACAGCGGATCGGAGAAAATCGCGCCTCTGGCACAGCTGATTCACGAGAAGACAACCGGCAATCCGCTTTTCGCTATTCAATTCATTTCTGCGCTCGCCGACGAAGCATTGCTCACTTTCGATTATGACGAGGCGCGATGGTGCTGGGACCTGAATCGCATTCACGCCAAAGGTTACACCGACAATGTGGTGGACCTTATGGTGGGGAAACTGAACCGTCTGTCCGCCGAAACCCGGAGCGCATTGCAAAAGCTCGCCTGCCTGGGCAACGACGCAGGGGCCGCCATGTTGCGGATCGCCTACCAGGACTCCGGGGAGGAGATGCACGGCCGGCTTTGGGAAGCGGTGCGAGCAGGGCTGATCTTTCGTTCAGAGGATTCCTACAAGTTTCTCCACGACCGTGTCCAGGAAGCGGCCTACTCCTTGATTCCGGAGGAATCGCGTGCCGAAGCCCATCTCCGAATAGGGATGCTGCTCGCAGCGCAGACCCCTCCAGAGAGGTTGGACGAGACGATCTTCGAAATCGTCAATCAGCTCAACCGCGGCTCGCATCTCATCACGTCAATTGAGGAGCTTGAGCGGGTCGCCGAGTTGAATTTCATTGCGGGTAAACGCGCAAAAACCTCGACAGCATATGCCTCGGCGCTGAACTACCTGGTCTCCGGCGTAGCACTGCTGCCAGGAGACTCCTGGGAACGCCAGCACGACCTGATCTTTGAGCTGGAGTTGCACCGGGCCGAATGTGAGTTCCTCACTGGTGCACTGGCGGAAGCCGAGCAGCGCCTGGCGATGCTGTCGGCCCGTGCCGCAACGACGATCGAACGAGCCCGCGTCACGTGCCTGCAGGTGGATCTTTACACGACCCTGGATCAGGGCAGTCGCGCGATCGCAGTCGGTCTCGACTATCTCCGCCACCTGGGTGTTGCCTGGTCGGCGCACCCGACGGAAGACGAGGCAAAGCGCGAGTATGACCGGATCTGGTCCCAACTCGGCTCCCGCGCGATAGAAGCCCTGATTGATCTGCCTTTGATGAGCGATCCCGTATCGCTCGCGACCCTCGATGTGCTGACGAAGCTCGGGCCGCCGGCCCACTATACAGATGCGAAACTACGTTCGATGGTCATCTGTCGAGCAGTCAATCTCAGCCTCGAGGGCGGCAATTGTGACGGGTCGTGCTACGCCTATGCAGTGCTTGCCAGGCTTGCTGGACCGGAATTCGGCGACTACCAGGCGGGACTTCGATTCGGCCGTCTCGGCTATGAACTGGTCGAACAGCGCGGGCTAAAGCGCTTCCACGCCAGGACCTATTTAAACTTTGGATATTTACTCATGTTCTGGACGAGACATGTCCGGGAAGGTCGTGATCTGCTGCGACGTGCGTTTGAGACGGCAAACCAGATAGGTGACCTCACTTTTGCGGCGTACTACTACACCCACCTGAACACGTATCTTCTCGCGGCGGGCGATCCGCTCGATATCGTGCAGGTCGAGGTCGAGCATGGTCTCGCGTTCGCGCGGAACATGCGGTTCGGCTTTGCGGTTGACTCCATTGCCGGCCAGCTAGGGCTGATCCGGACGCTCCGCGGCTTGACGCCGATTTTCGGTTGCTTTGACGATGGGCAGTTCAACGAACTCCTACTGGAGTCCCGTTTCCGCAAGAACCCGGATCTGGCGTTGGCCGAGGGCTCGTATTGGACCCGCAAGCTGCAGGCACGTTTCTTTGCCGGCGATTATGTGGGTGCCCTCGAGGCCTCATTGAGGGCGCAACAGCTGCAGCCGACATCGGCGTCTTTTTTCGAATGCGCAGAATATCACTTTTACAGTGCGCTCTCCAGAGCGGCATCCTGCGAGTCCGCGGCGGCCGCCCAACGGCAGGAGCATGTCGAGGCACTGGCTGCGCACCACCGACAACTCGAGGTCTGGACGACGGCTTGCCCGGAGAACTTTGAGAACCGCGCCGCACTCGTCGGGGCGGAGATCGCACGGATCGAAGGCCGCGCGCTCGATGCCGAACATCTTTACGAGCACGCTATCCGCTCGGCACACACGCATGGCTTGGTCCACAACGAGGCGCTCGCCAACGAAGTCGCCGCACGGTTTTATGCCGCTCGCGGGTTCGAGAAGATCGCACATGCCTATCTGCAGGACGCGCGGTACGGATACATCCGCTGGGGAGCCGACGGCAAGGTGCGCCAACTCGACGAGTTGTATCCGCACCTCGGGAAGGAAAAGCCGGTTGCCGGCCCCACAAGCACGATCGGGGCACCCGTCGAACAACTGGATCTATCTACTGTTATCAAAGTCTCGCAAACCGTGTCCGGCGAGATCGTCCTGGAAAAGCTGATCGACACGCTGATGCGCACAGCGATTGAGTACGCGGGTGCCGGGCGAGGTCTGTTGATCCTTGCGGTAGGTGATGAGTACCGGATTGAGGCGGAAGTCACGATCAGCAATGATATGGTGACCGTCGGTCAGCGACAAGCCGGTGTAACCGCCGCAAATCTACCGGAGTCCATTCTACACTACGTGATCCGGACAAAAGAGAGCGTTCTCATCCACGATGCCGCTGCCGCGAACCCGTTTTTCGCCGATGAGTACATCCGTAAGCATCACGCCCATTCAATTCTCTGCCTGCCGTTGCTCAAACAAGGCAGACTGGCCGGGGTACTCTACCTAGAGAACAACTTGGCGGCCCACGTTTTCACACCTGACCGCGTCACAGTCTTGAAGGTGCTCGCGTCGCAGGCGGCCATCTCGCTCGAAAATTCGCGGCTTTATGACGACCTCGCGGATCGGGAAGGGAAGATTAGGCGTTTGGTCGACGCCAATATCATTGGGATCCTCATTGCCGATCGCGAAGGACGGATCCTCGAAGCTAATGACGCGTTTCTACGCATCGTAGGGTATGACCGTGAGGACTTGGTTTCGGGCCGCGTGCGCTGGACCGAGCTGTCCCCGCCCGAATGGCGCGAGCGGGACATACTGACTCAGGCGGAGCTGAACTCAGCCGGAATAATTCGACCCTTCGAGAAGGAGTATGTTCGGAAGGACGGCAGCCGCGTTCCCGTGCTTATTGGCGCTGCTCTGTTCAAGGAAGGGGGCGACGAGGGCCTTGCATTCGTGCTCGATTTGACGGAGCGAAAGCGCGTCGAGGAGGCGCTTAGCCAGGCACAAAGACTCAGCCGCACCGGCTATTGGATCTACAACGCCACAACGATGCGTTACCTCTATTGGTCGGACGAGAGTTACAGGATCTGGGGGTTTGATCCGTCGCAGGGCCTGCCTAGTCGGCAAGGTATTTGGGAACGTATCCACCCAGAGGACCGCGACAGAGTGTGGGGCGCGGTTCAGGAGGCCGTGCAACAGAAGAGAGACTTCGTGGCCGAGTTCAGACTTCTCCTACCCGATGGAACAATCAAATGGGTCGAAGGAACCAGCTATCATGTGTTTTCGCCCGGGGGCGCGCTGGCTGAGGTTATCACCACAGCCGTCGATGTGACGGAGCGAAGGCGGGCACAGGACGAACGTGAAAAGCTGCGTCAGTTCGAACTGGATTTCGCCCACATGAACCGCGTGAGCATGATGGGAGAATTGGCGGCCTCGCTGTCTCATGAAATTCTGCATCCGATCGCTACCGCTCGTAACAACGCCCGTGCAGGGATGCGCTTTCTGGAGATGAAACCGCCAAATCTGGATGAGACCAGGGAAGCGCTCGCTTGCGTCGTGAGGGACACGGACCGCGCCAAGGATATCGTCGGACGGATGCGTGATCACATCAAGAAAGCGCCTCTGCGAAAGGAGCGTTTTGATCTCAATTCGGCTATCAACGAAGTGATTGTACTGGCGCAAAGCGCAATTCACAGGAACAGCGTTTCGGTCCAAACCCGGCTCGCGGATGAACTTCTTCCGGTCATGGGGGACTGCGTTCAGCTGCAACAGGTATTGCTGAACTTGATCCTGAACGCGGCCGAAGCGATGGGCTTGGTTGAGGAAGGGGCGAGAGAGCTATTGATCAGCACCAGGGAGGATCAGACCGGCGCCCTCGTAGCCGTACGGGATTCGGGGCGGGGCATTGATCCGGAGCATTTCGATCGAGTCTTCGACGCCTTTTACACCACGAAGTCCGGTGGAACAGGGATGGGGTTGTCGATATGCCGTTCCATCATTCAAGCACATGGAGGCAAGTTGTGGGCGGAAGCGAACGAACCTCGCGGCGCCGTATTTCAGTTTACGCTGCCGGCGGACAACGACTCATGAATTACCTTCAATCGGCGTACCCGACCGCAGAGCCGAGCGCACGCATCGCTCGAGAATGTCATCGTCCACTGGCTTGCTAAGATAGCAAACAACCCCGTCCTTCAGAGCCTGATCCCTGACAACCTCATCGGGGTAGGCGGTAACAAGGATCGTTGGGATTGCATACCCTGCATCGACCAAACGCCTGTGCAGCTCGACTCCGGTCATTCCGGGCATGTTAACGTCAGTGACCAAGCAGGCGGTTTCAAGCAGAGCCCGCGATGCCAGGAAATCGGCCGCCGACGAAAACGCTTCGACAGTATAGCCCAACAGCATTATTAACTTTCGCATTGACTCACGATGGGGCTGATCGTCGTCGACGACGGATATCAGTGTACGGTGCAACATAGCGGCTTCCAGGCACTTCCGCCGGCCGGCGAGGCAGCGCCTCGCGCTGCATGCAACGTAATGTCACGGACATCCCTCAATAACGCAACGTCGGCGTTCCTAAGCGATGGTTTAGGCGTCCGGCTATCCGCTCAGGCAAAATATTCTGTTCATCTCGATAGATTGTGCGTAGGGTGTGCAGGGCTAGGCAGGAATGCGCTTCCCCAACGCAGGATACCGGGAATGGGTGAGGCAAATCCCAGTGTCTTGGTTATCGATGATGATCCCGAATTTCGCGATTCGGTCGTGCGACTGTTGCGGACGGTCGGCTTGGATGCCCGGCAATTTTCGTCTGTTCCCGATTTTCTCGAGGCCGATCCGCCGGATGGTCCTACTTGCCTGGTGCTCGACGTAAGAATGCCGGGGCGAAGCGGTCTCGATCTTCAGAGCGAACTTGTCGCCGCAAACAGGCAAGTGCCTATCATCTTTATCACAGCCTACGCCGACGTGCCGATGACTGTGCAAGCAATGAAGAGCGGTGCGATAGAGTTCCTTACAAAGCCATTCCGAGATCAGGATCTGCTTGACGCCATCGATGCCGGACTCACTCGCGATCGTGCCCGACGTGAGAGTGACAGGGTGGTGGCTGCAATAAGGCGGCGCCTTGACACGCTCAGCCCCCGCGAGACCGAGGTCATGCTCCATGTCGTGGCTGGTCGCCTGAACAAGCAGATTGCCAACGATATCGGCATAGCCGAGTCCACGGTGAAAGTGCATCGCACTAACCTGATGCGGAAGATGAAAGCGCGTTCGGTCCCGGAACTCACCCGGATGGCGGACTGCCTCAATATAAAACTACAGCAGCTGCAGAACTTCTGAGCCCGAAAGGCGTGCCATCAGTGCTTCCGTGCGAGGGTGCCGTCAACTCGCAAATCGCGTCCACCTCATTTCGCCGCGCCGCTGATCCTCTCCTTTAGGGGCCGGTCCGGCCAACGGATTCGCGGCGCGAGGTTTCCGCTCTCACTTCTAAGCGATCGCTTAGCACAAGCAGCGACAAGCGAACCTCATCATACCTCCGCGTAGTCGACCGAGGCGCCCCTATCCGTCAAAATACGGCCGTTGACGGTCACCGAGTTCGCCTTCCCCTTCTTGGTGAACGACCACGAGCGCCCGAATCCGGGCAGGGCGACGCAAGGCCTTTCGGTAGAGACAGCCGCACCTTGACGGAGAACATAGCAGCCCATGGAGCTTCATCAGGTTCGCTACTTCCTCGCCGTCGCGTCCACGCTCAACTTCACCCGCGCGGCCGAGCAGTGCAACGTTACGCAGCCCGCTCTGACCAAGGCGGTGCAGAAACTCGAGCAGGAGCTCGGCGGCCAATTGATCTACCGCGAACGCCAGTTGACGCAGCTCACCGACCTTGGAAAAGAAGTCCTTCCGATGCTGGAGCGCACACTAGCCTCGGCAGAGGCGGTGCGTCGTCGAGCCCAGGAGTTCCAACGCAAGGAAGTCGCGCCACTGAAGATCGGCCTCGCCCCATCCATCTCGGCCTCGCTCGTCCTCGATCCGATCGCCGAGATCGCAAAGTTCGTTCCCGGACTTCACGTAGAGTTGCGCGAGGATGTGACGGAGAAGCTCGTCGACCTCTTGCTCGAGGGCGAGATCAACGCCGCAATGGTCGGCGACGTGCAGGACGTACCCGCCCGCATCGACGACTGGTCGCTGTTCGAGGAGCGCTACGTCGCGGTTCTCGCACCGACACACCGGCTCGCAAACCGTCCCTCGATCGGCATCGACGACCTCCGTGAGACCATCTTGCTGGAACGCGCCGGATGCGACATCACTCCGAAGATCCAACGGTCGTATTTCCCCGAGGAACCGCTCCACCTCGGCCACTGCAGCGGTCATGACCTGCACTTGCAGCACATGGCCGCCGCTGGCTTTGGCGTGATCCTCGCGCCCGAGCACATGCCGCACCTTCCGACGCTCAAGACCATCCCGCTCGAAGGCGACCTGGTTTCGCGGGAGGTGCGGCTACTGGCAGTGCAGGGGCGCTGCTACTCGCCGGCGCTGGATGCGTTCGTCAAGTTCGCTCGCCTTCGCGACTGGTCGGTCGTCGCTCGGACGGCGTGAAATCGTCGAATGCGTCCAGCGTCCGGAAGAACATGCGGCGCATGCGTTCACTGCGGTTGGTTCAAAAGCCATCCAAATGCGCGACGCGAACAATGCTGCCTTCCCAAGCTGTCCCTGACCTCGACAGCCGGACACTGAGCCACCACCGTCGGACTCGCGGTCGACGCGCCACGCTTACCCGCTTCCGTGGCGCCCGACGACTGGAATGGAAACGATAACGACCGGGCATTTCCAATGGTTGACGTGCCGGCCTACGCCTATTGCTCGTCTAACCAGAGTGCTTGCCGGCACAGGATTGCGTAATCTCTCTCTCTCTCTCTTGGGTGGATGCACTTTCCGCGTCGCAAGGACCTGCTCAAGTAATCGACCAGAGGAGTCCCCGATGTCGTTTCGCTTCATCACCAAGTCTATCCACGCCTACCTGATCGACTATCCTGTCGCGGTCGTCTTGATCGCCGCGCCGTTCGTGCTGGGGCTCGGTCAAAGCGGACCGGTTGCAGTGGAGCTTTCGGTCGTCGCCGGTGTGGCCGCGCTGCTTTTGGCCTCCCTGACTGACCATCCCACCGGGATCGTCCACATCATTCCCTACTGGCTGCACCTTTGGGTCGATCGGGCCGTCGGGGTGGTCTTTGTCATCGCACCGTTTGCCTTCAAATTTACAGGGCTCGACGCCTGGTACTACTGGGTCCTCGCTGCGGCTGTCCTGTTCACGACGTCAGTCTTGAACGCGCCTGAGAAGCCAGTTGCGATCCGTCCGGAATTGGGCAGGCGCGCAGCCGGCTGAAAGCTGCGATGGCGTCGTCGAGACGTCGCCGATGTTCGTCTGCAGCCGTCCACGGGACCTCGGAAAGCGACAATAACGATCACCTATCGACTCTATGGCGATAGGTGATTTTGCCGCCGGCATTGCAGGATCACTCTCCAAAGGCATGGTCCGATCAATCTCAGGATCAGGAGCTGCGATAGCGCCACGTCAGCGACGGATGCTGATTGAACGATGCAAATTCTGTGAAAGAAAAGACACTGATGTCCCACGAAGCCTACGATATTGTCATTGTTGGTGCAGGCGCAGCCGGCTGCGTCGTCGCGAGTTATCTCGCCGAATGCACCGATGCGTCGATCGCGCTGATCGAAGCGGGCGATATGGATCGCGATCCGTTCATCCACATCCCAGCGGGCTTCGCCAAACTTCTGGCCCACGACCGGCACGTCTGGAAATACGAGACGATTCCCCAGCACGGGACGAAGCGAGCATATCGCTCGGGCAAGGTACTTGGCGGCGGCTCCTCGATCAATGCGATGTGCTACGTGCGTGGTCAGACTCGCGATTTCACCGCGTGGCAGGACGCGGTCGGCGACACCGGAAAATGGTCGTATGACGACCTGCTTCCCGTCTTCATGGCGCAGGAGGACAACGACACCTTCCATGACGAGTATCACGGCATAGATGGTGGCCTGGCGGTCCAGTTGCCCAAGGGTATCAATAAACTGAACCAATATTGTCTCAAGGCATTCCAAGAATATGGGGTTCCCTATAATCCCGACTATAACGGCAAGAGCCAGATCGGCGTCTCGCCGGTGCAGTCGACGGTCGGAGACCAGCGCCGATGCAGCGCGGTCGACGCTTATCTGCGTCCGCACCTCACTTCGGGCCGCGTGGTCCTGCTCACCGGCAAGACCGTCGTTCGCGTCCTCGTCGAAAACAAGCGGGCTGTGGGCGTTGAGTTCATGGACACGAGCCTGAAGAGGATCATGGCGAACGAAGTTGTGCTGTCGGCTGGCGCAGTCCATAGCCCGACGATCCTCATGCACTCAGGCATCGGGCCGGCCGAGCAGCTGCGCCAACACGGTATCGCGGTGATCGTCGATTCTCCGGAGGTAGGCGAAAATCTCCAGGATCACCCGATGGTACCGGTCCGTGTCTATGTGAAGGGTGATCTCGGCTATCAGGCTGCCGCGCAGGGCCTCGGCAGCGTGAAGGCGGGCCTGCGCTATCTCGTCACGAAGGACGGCCCGGCGTCGGGTAATGGCATCGAGACAGTGACACACTGGAATCCATCTGATTTCACCGCCGAGCCCACGATCCAATGCTATCACGCTCCTATCGTCTTGAACGAGCAGCTCGGCCCGGCGGGCGACCGCTCGGGCATCACTTTCGAACTCGTGGTGCTTCAGCCTAAGAGCCGCGGCTGGGTGCGGTTGGCCGACAGCGACCCGACGTCAATGCCCCTCATCAACCCGAATTTCGTTGGCGAAGAGGAAGATCTGAGGGCCGCGGTGGAATCAGTGCGCGCGATCCGCAAGGTCATGGCCCAGGAATCGTTGGCGCCGGTGATCGAGGAAGAGATGGACCCCAGCCTGCATATCCAGTCGGATGCGGAGATCCGCGAATGGGTGAAGCGCGTCGTGACGACAATGTGGCACCCGGTCGGTACCTGCCGGATGGGCCAGGATGCACGAGCGGTGGTTGACGCGAGGCTCAGGGTCCGCGGCGTCGACGGCCTCCGGGTAATCGATGCCTCGATCATGCCGAACATAACCAGCGGCAATACCAACGCTCCGACCCAGGCGCTTGCGCGCCACGCTGCGACGATGCTGGTCGAGGATCTGAAACGCACCTAAGGAGGCGCGAGCAGGCGAGGCCGGCCTCCCGCCCACGCCGACCGGGAAGCCGCGCGGGAGCTGACACCGGGCCATGAGCGTCCAATGCGCATAGAAAGGTTCAGGTACCTGGCTCCCGCAGCCGTACTCGCCATCGGCATCTTTCTGGTCGATACCTTGTCATCACTGCAGTTCGCGGTCGCCTCGCTGTATGTTGTCGTCGTGTTGGTAGCTGCCCGGGATCTCGATCGTGGAGGCGCTGTCGTCGTCGGCATAGTCTGCGCACTGCTTACCATCCTCAGCTATATTCTTACGCACGGCTTCGTCCCCAATGGAACCGCAGCGTTGCGATCCAGTGTTAGCCTGATCGCGCTCTTGGTCACGACAATGCTTGTGCTCCATCGACTTTCCGCTAACCAGCGCGTCAAGAAGGTAGAGCGCGAACGTATGAACCTGGCGCGCTTCTTCCCGCCAGGCATCGCTGAACAGCTCATCAAGGCGCAGACCCCTCTTTCGTTTACGCGTTGTCAGCGTGCAGCAGTACTGTTTGTCGACATCGTCGGGTTCACTGAATTCTCATCCAACCGGCCGCCGGATGTCGTCGTCCAGACGCTGCGACACCACTTACGTATGTTCAGTGACGTGGTGTTCTCCCATCAGGGCTCGATCGACAAGTTCATGGGTGATGGGTTGATGGCCTTTTTCGGCCCGCCATTGACCAACCTGCGCGACGCGACGAACGCTGCGGCGTGTGCGATCGAGCTTATCAAATCCGTCGATTCCTGGAACCGGCGCATTGAGGCGAGAGACCAGTCGCTCCGTATCGCCGTCGGTATCCATTACGGCGAAGTCATCTATGGAGACGTCGGCAATGAAAGGAAATTGGAACTCACCCTGATCGGTGACACCGTAAATATCGCTAGTCGGGTTGAAGCCCATTGCCGGGTATTGGAGGCTTCTTTGCTCGTCACCGGCGAATTCATGGATGCATTGTCCGCGGAAAGGAGCGCGGAACTCGCCGCCGCGTTTCGCGACGAAGGCGTACACATGTTGCGTGGCCGAAGAGATCCGGTCCGTCTCTTCAGTATTGGCAGGCCGTCGTGCGCGCAGGCCAACTGCGCTTGGCGGTTGCCTCGCCAGCGGAACTCATTGAATCACGGTGGGAATCGGCAAAACCAGGCCGACCTGTCCGGCCGCAGAGCCTCTAGAGGTCGTGGGGGGACCGGTGGACCCCGCTTATCGTACAGGAAGCGCGATGCTTAGGGTGTCCATCGTAGAGCGCATAGCGTCTAAGATCAGATCGACCTCGTTCTCAGATATCCTTCCGGACTTCGCCCTCCTTGGCCATCCGCCGATGGTCGCTGGGATCTCTATTGTACGCCTTTCGGAAAGCCCGCACAAAACTCGAACGGCTCTCGTACCCCGCATTAAGAGCCACTGCGTCGATCGACATCGTCGTTGTCGTCAAATCGATCGCAGCCTGGCGCATTCTCAAGTGTCGCAAGACAGCCATCGGGGATTGTCCAAAGATGTCCGAGAAGCGCGCCATGAACGCCGAACGACTCAATCCTGCACTATGTGCCAGGCTTTGAACTGAATGGGCGGCTCCCGGCCGCGCCACCATATCGGCAAAAGCACGGGTGACCTGCCTGTCGGCAAGTATCGAGAACCGTTCAGTCCACCGTCGGGATGACTTGAGCGATCGTCGTACCAACGAGACAACGATTTGCCTGAGCAGAGAAGCTGTCATGGCTCCAACGCCGACCTCTTGCTGTAGCAACTCGTTCATGGCTTCGCGAAGTTTGAGATCGATCCTGTCCGCCGGCTCGAATTGCTCGATGACCGGTTCGCGGAGTTCTCCGAACAGCCGCACGGACTGACCAAAGGATGCGTTAAAAAAGCCGCATATCTGGACGATCTCTGGTTGCTCTTTCGGCACTGCGACGCGGAGGATGCCTTCTTGACGAGTCCAGCAGTCTCTCGAAATGAGCTTCGGAGGGCTACTTCCACCGTCAACCTCGATCATGAGTGGAGTGTTTGGCGGCACGATGATGAGTAAATGAGGGCGCAACGGTATCGTCGGCCCGCCATCAATTGATAGACGTCCCATGCCACTTAAGTTGTAGTGGATCCCGGGTACGTCAATCGTCCCAAATTCGACTCGATGGCCTCGCGGCACCAGAATCTCGGTCATGGCGATGACATCTATGTCGAGCGCCTGCATCAAATTGTTGAGGTCTGTTGTAGACAATTTGACAGTGGCGCCCGCGGGCGGCGAAACACTCTGCCCGACGAGAGCCTGCTTTGGAATCGATTTCGAATTATGCATGACTGTGGTGGCTCCTGCTAACGGCTACCAGCACCGATAGTGCTCCGAAATCTGTTCTCCGAGGATCAGCGGGGGCGTCGCCATGCCGTTCGTACCACTGAACCTTGCCTCTCGCCACTAGGCGAAATTTGGACTTGCGGAGAACGCGAATGCTCCAATAGCCATTATGCTCCGGGACTTTAGTTCCCGACCGTCATCCCGTATGCGCTACAACGCGCGCGGGATGATGGGAATGATTAAGACGACGACTTCAACGAATTTGTATCGATCGGCAGGCTGCGCACACGCTTGCCTGTTGCGGCGAAGATCGCATTGGTCACTGCAGCACTGACAATGGCCGTCGGAGCTTCACCAACGCCACCCGGAGCCTCCGCGTTCTTAATCAGGTATGTCTCCACCACCGGCACCTCGTCGATACGCATCGGCAGATAGTTGTCAAAATTGCTCTGCTCGACCCGACCATCCTTGAAGGTGATTGACCCATGGAGCGCGGCGGTGAGACCGAAAAGCGTTCCACCCTGAACCTGCGCTTCGATTGTATCCGGATTAACGTACATTCCGCAGTCAAGCGCACAGACGATCCGCTTGACTTTGACGGAGCCATCGGCCGCTACTTCGACCTCGGCGACCTGCGACGTGTAACTTCCGTATGCGAATTGTACTGAAATTCCGCGGCCATGCCGCGCGGGGAGGGGGGATGCCCACCCCGCTTTTTCCGCCGCAAGCGATAAAACAGCGAGTGCTCGCGGATTGTGGCCAAGCAATCCCTTGCGGTAGGTGACGGGATCCTGCTTCGCGGCATGAGCGAGCTCATCTATGAAGCTTTCGACCAGAAAGACATTGTGAGTCGGTCCGACGCCGCGCCACCAAGACGTCCGGACACCAGGGGGCTCGACCCGGACAAAGTCGACGTGGATATTGGGCAGCGCATAGGGCGGCTCGGCCGCCGCTTCGACGGCATCGGGGTCCAATCCGTCCTTGACGTAAGGGGGATAATAGCGAGCCATGACTGAGGAGCCGGCGATCCGATGCGTCCAGGCAACCGGCTTGCCGGCCGCGTCAAGTCCGGCCGACAGCCGATCGAGATAGTACGGCCGATACATATCGTGCTGGATATCTTCCTCGCGACTCCAGATCACCTTCACCGGGCCATCGACGTGCCTGGCGATCTTGACGGCCAGCACCGTGCCATCGGCCTCCAGCCTTCGGCCGAAGCCACCGCCAATCAGATGATTGTGAATTCTGATGGCCTCCTTTGGCAGGCCGGTGAGTTCGGCCACCAGAGACTGCGTGATCGTAGGCGCCTGCGTCCCGACCCAGATGTCGCAGCGATCCTTCTGCTGGTGGACCGTGCAGTTCATCGGCTCCATCGCCGCATGGGCCAGGAAAGGCACCTGATAGGTGGCGTCAACCCGTTGCGCCGCGGCCGCAAGGGCCTCCTCGGCAGCACCATCGTTACGGGCAACCGCGCCTGGCTTCTTGGACGCCTCCTCCAACTGCTTGACGATATCGGCGTTACTGACGTTGCCGTTCGGCCCATCGTCCCACGTGATGGCAGCGGCCTCGAGCCCCTTCTTCGCCGCACCCATATGATCCGCCACCACGGCAACAGCTTCATCGATGTTGACCACCTGCCGGACGCCCTTCACCGCCAGCGCGGCTTTCTCGTCGACCGTTTTCGCTTTGCCGCCGAGCACGGGCGAAATGGCAACCGCTGCAACCTTCATGCCCGGTAGTCGCGTATCGATGCCGTAGAGCGCACGCCCATCGACCTTGATCGATGAATCCACGCGCCTGGCACGCGTGCCGATCAAGGTGAAATCCTTCGGCTCCTTCAATTTGACGTTTGCCGCCGGCGGCACAGGCAATTTCGCCGCGGCCGTCGCAAGTTCGCCGTAGCTCAAATGCTTTGCGCCTGACGCATTGAAGACGATGCCGTCCTTGGCGCGGCAGGTCGCCGGCTCGACGTTCCAGCGCTTTGCGGCCGCCCCGATCAGCAGATTGCGACCTACTGCGCCTGCCTGACGCAGCGGTGTCCAGAACGCTCGGACCGAGGCAGAACCACCTGTATTTTGAATGCCTATGATCGAGTTGACGTAAAGCGCGTGATTTGGCGGCGCATGCTGAACCTGAATTTGGTCAAGCTTCACCTCCAGTTCTTCAGCGAGAAGCATCGAGAGCGACGTGTAGACCCCTTGTCCCATCTCGACCATCGGCATGACCAGCGTCACGGCGCCCGTTGGATTGATCCGTATAAATCCATTCGGAGCAAAAGTACCCGTGACCTCGTTCTCGACGACCTGCGAAGTGGGCGCCGCGAAGACGGAGCTCGTGCTGGCGCCGGTCAGCGAAAAGCCGAGCAGCAAACCTGTGCCCTGAAGGAAGGCGCGCCGTGACATGCCTGTTTCCTCGGCGACCTGCTCGCTCAAAATTGGCCCATTCATGAACTCAAACTCCAGCAGCCAGCCTGATCGCGGCGCGGATGCGCTGATAGGTGCCGCATCGGCAGACATTCCCCGACATGGCGGCGCCGATGTCGTCATCCGTCGGCTTCGGCATGTCTTTCAGGAGCGCCGCCGCCGACATGATCTGGCCGGATTGGCAGTAACCGCACTGCACCACCTCGAGCTCCAACCACGCTTTCTGCAAGGCTGCGCCCTGCGGCGTCCGCCCGATCGCCTCGATCGTGGTGACCGCGCTGTCTCCAACGCTGTCGATCGTGGTCTGACAGGAGCGGACCGCCTGGCCGTCGACATGCACAGTGCAGGCGCCGCACAGCGCCTGGCCGCAGCCGAACTTGGTTCCGGTCATGCCGAGCACATCGCGCAGCACCCACAGCAGCGGAATGTCACCGTCGACATCGACTTCATGGGGGGTACCGTTGATTTTCAACGTAAATGCCATGCGTGCCTCCTGAGCGCGTTGGGAGTGAGGAGTGAGTGGACGGGCGCCCACGCATTGGTAGCCCTCGACAGGATCAAGTCGCCCGATACGGCCTATTCCGGCAGATGCGACGGATTGAGGTTGCGCGGGGCGTTACTCGATGAATCTCCGATAGCGACACCCATTGATCGCAGCGCGGGACAAAATCTTCCAATAGCCGGCATGTATGGTTTCCATAGCAGCGGGGAATACTGCTGCGATGGTGCTGTCCGCCAAAGGCATCGCACTGCGCGGCGAGCGGGCGCGGGCTGATTCAGCTTCGACAATTGCTTCCAAGAGCGAAAGTGACGCGCGCATTTGGCGCATCCACCAACGCGAAGGGCTAATAAAGAGGAAGTGAGTAAGCGTCGATAATGATTGATTTGTACCGACCCGTCGAAACAACGCAGATGGTCGATCGACAAGTAGGTCCACGAACAGGTCAGTGATGTCAGACATCTTAAAGAAAATCGAAGCCTATAAGCGCGAGGAGATTGCCGCGTCCAAGCGTGCTCATCCCCTCACGAGCATCGAGGCACGCGCCAAGGCGGCGGCGCCTCCGCGCGGCTTCGTCCGCGCGATCAAGGAAAAGCATGGCGGCGGTGACCATGCGCTGATTGCTGAGATCAAGAAGGCTTCGCCATCGAAGGGACTCATCCGCGCCGATTTCGATCCGCCGGCCCTGGCAAAGGCCTATGAGGCCGGGGGCGCGGCCTGCCTCTCGGTGCTGACCGATACTCCGTCGTTCCAGGGGCATCTCGACTTCATGGTGGCGGCGCGCGCGGCGACCAATCTGCCGGTGCTGCGCAAGGATTTCATGTTCGACACCTATCAGGTCGTCGAAGCCCGCGCTCACGGCGCGGACTGCATCCTGATCATCATGGCCGCGCTCGATGACGCCGCCGCCAAAGATATTGAGGACGCCGCCATCGCGCTTCAGATGGATGTGCTGGTCGAGATCCACGACCGGGCCGAACTCGAGCGGGCGCTGAAACTCCGCTCGCCGATGGTCGGCGTCAACAATCGCAATCTCCGTACCTTCGAGACCACGCTCGCGACCAGCGAGGCGCTAGCGCCGCTTATCCCGGAGGAGCGGCTGATGGTCGGGGAAAGCGGTATCTTCACTCCGGACGATCTGGCCAGGCTTGAGCGTGTGGGAATGTCGACCTTTCTGGTCGGCGAGAGCCTGATGCGCCAGCCCGATGTGACGGCGGCAACCCGCGCGCTGCTGGTGCGGGACACGCCGGCGACGGCGGCGGGAATACGTTCCAGCCGAGTCGCGCCATCCTCTTAATAAGCGACTGCATAAGGCCGCGCTGGAATGCCTGTGCGCCTTCCGTCGATCATCTGCAACGCCGCATGACGGCGCCCTGGCCCCGCGCCTTAAGCGCGGCGGCCAGAAAATCGATCGTTTCGCGAACGCTGGGTAACATGCCGCGCCGTGATGGAAAGACGAGATGGATGATGCCGTCCTTGGCGCTCCACTCCGGCAGAATGCGGATCAGCTGTCCATGCTCTAACGTCCTAGTACTCGCCGGACGCAAAGCATTCTGATTTCGTTAGTTTGGTGTAGTTGCTCAGCACTCGGGGGATCAATGGAGCCGAGAGTCTTGATACTAAACTTTGCTTCCAACTCTGACGCCATGCAGACGCAAATCTGCAAGCAAGCGTCCGTCGAAAAGCCGCTTTGCTGCGCGCAACCGTTTCGGCACGCTGAGAGAAACTGCGGTCGCCATTCTGCAGCCGTGGCGATTGTTATGAAGTTGACAGCAGCTATCGTCAGAGCAGGGAGAAACGCGGACATTGCTTCGCTTCCCTTTTTTAGTTTGCTGAGGGGCCGCTCTAGTTCGACTCCATCTTTTTCGCCTCTGGCAATATGTAGCTATTTGCGTAGTTGTCCCCTGAAGCGGAACCACAAATGACCGATCAGTGATAGGACTATGGCGGTCAGAATTATCGGGAGCCAGATCGACGTGGTTATGATGAACAAGGATATGATCACCACACGTCCAAAGACCGATTCGGTGACCGGATTCTTAAGACGAGCGAAATAGGCGTAAATAATAAAGATGGTGGCCGGCACCATCCACGCGGCGACAAGCACCAGTAACAGGTCAACAAGTTGGCTGGCATAATGGTGCATGAGAGCACCTCCTGACAGCGTCGGCGCGAATTGCTGTCACCGCTGCGAGAGATGCGGTGATTGTCGACGATAATTGGTCTTTGTTCGCGTTGGTGGACATCTGCACGCTCGGCATCGCTGTCACGGTCGGTGCCCAAACTCTTGCGAGCCCGCAGCCTTCGATTCGCCTGAGCTAGGACCTCTCAACGCGCACTCGTTGAGATTGCTCGGGCAAGGGCTCGTCCAATGCAATCATAACCATCCGCGGTGTTGTGCAATCCGTCCCACGTTACAAGCGCGCTTTGCGCAACTCCGGCACTGACCGAGTTTCGCATCAGCGCAAAACGAGAGAATAGCCCGACCCGTTCCTGTTTTGCGACATCGATGATGATGTCCTCCATCGTCGAATAGCCAGCTGAGGCGAGCACCTGAGGCGCATATTGCAGATCCATCAACACGACATCGGCAGAGCCCGCCTTAAGTGCCCTTACCCCTTCAACAACGTTTCTTTTGAGCCCTTGGTCCGGCCGGCCACCCCAGGCGACGTCATTGGTACCTAATTGCCAGATAACGAGATCAGGCGTGTGCGCGAAAACGTCGCGCTCGAACCGCGCGATGTTGTTCGGAATCGTATCGCCGACTCGACCGCTGTTGATGACGTCGATCGTGGCGTTGGATCTAAGCCTGGAGAGTTCTCGGCGCATCACCTCCGGATATGTGGCCGCGGACCTAAGTACCCAGAGTCCCACCGTCGACGATGATCCGATCGCGACAATCTTTAGCGGCGCACCAGATCTCAAACGCGCCGCCGTGCGGGGCAATTGTGCGCCCAGCGAGACATCCAAATTTGCAGCAAGGCATCTCTCGCCAGATGATGCCTCGTTCTGCGCTCGAGAGGGCGCCGTGCTGGACAAACCGACAATCACGGCAGCACCGATCGACGCTATTGTTCGAGCGGTTCGGCTTACGCATGGCAGAATAATTCGACCCATGTTCCCCAATAACTGGTGGATTCTCTCTTGACAACCCTTGGCGTCAAACGTCTGTTTTTGATTACAGGTCGATTGAGGGGGCGGCGAGCAACACGCATGAGTCCGGGAATAAGACAATGTCCGGCAAGCCTGTAGCGAAACGGTTGGTATTCCATATCGGCGGCTACGATCCAATCACGTCGCATACCAGCGCGCAACGACGCTTTGTGCGCGAAATTGCGAGGTTCCAACGGACCTGGTCAGTGAAAGCGGCCGTTGATGGTTTGCATGAAACCGCCGACCAGATACGATGGAATGTGAGGACAGCTGGTCCCGATTGGCTCGTCGAAACCGATTACCGTCTGGTCCGATGGCACGATGTAATTGAGGCCTTCGGGCGTCGAAGCATCGGCTCACGCATTTCCGTCGGCATTCTGACGTTTCTGGATTTCGTTTTGACCGGCACTCTTTGGCGTTACTTGCAGACCAACTGGCGCTACGCACTTTTCTTTCTCTATCCATTCGTTACGTTCGGATTGCTCATCGCGGCCGGCTTTTTGATTGGCGTGGCTGCATTCAAGATCACCGGATCAATTCCCATTGCTACCGGTGGCGGCCTCTTCGGGCTCACGGCCGTGTTGGCGGGTCCGTGGCGCTGGCTGCACCTGGGCGACTTGTTCGACGATTGGATTTTTTCTTGCGAGTACATTCGATTCGGTAATTCGGAAATAGAGCAAAGGCTGGACAGATTGGCCGCCGAGCTCGTGGCTGCGGCGAGCAACTCTGCCGCAGACGAAATCTTGGTCATAGCGCACAGTCTTGGCGCCGTACTTGCGGTTGATCTGCTTGATCGCGCCTTGAAGCAGGACCCTGAACTCGGCCGGAATAAAACTCCCGTCACGTTCTTGAGCGTTGGATCATCCATACTCAAAGTAGGCCTGCACCCGAAAGCAACGCGCTTTCGCGTGACGATGGAGCGCGTCGCCAGGTCGCGCGCGATCTTCTGGGGCGATTATCAGGCCCTCGTCGACCCGTTGAACTTTTACAAGAGCCGGCCGATGGCCGAAATGGGCTTGCCGACAGAGAACGAAGCGACCGTCAGGGTCGTGAGATTCAGTCGAATGCTCGACGACGAGATCTATCGACGCATCCGCTTCCACTTCTTCCGTTTGCACAACCAATTCGTCAGCGGAAATGACAAGCGAACATCGTATGACTACTTCATGCTGACTTGCGGACCTATTCCAGCCAAATCCCAGACGCTCGCCCCGGATGGCGCATTGTCGATGATCGCTGACGACGGAGGACTGATTGCGAGCGCGGCGCCGTCGGAGGGCGAACTGCCAAGTCGTCCGGGCGCGGCGGCCTAATTCAAATGACGCCCACTATTTCGAAAATCATTTTCGTTGCCTTGGCGATCGGCTGGTACCTCATACGCTACAAGTACGCGCGGCGTTCCCGCCGTGCGAGGATTGTGCGGAGCGCTCGCGGCCCGCTGGAAATTGCCCTCCTGCTTATATCTCTTTCGGGACTCGGACTTGTTCCGCTTGTCTACGTAGCGACAGGAATGCCTCGTTTCGCAGATCACAGCTTTTATCCCTGGTTGGCTTGGCTGGGGGCTTTCTTTGCGATCGCGGCTTTGAGCGTGTTTCACCTGACACATCGTGCACTCGGCCGGAATTGGTCGGTAAGTCTCGACGTACGGGAGAACCATGAACTCGTGACGGAAGGGATTTACGGGAGAGTTCGACACCCGATGTATTCGGCATTTTGGCTGTGGGCTATCGCCCAGGCATTGCTGCTGCCGAATTGGATTGCCGGTTTGGCGGGCCTGGTCGGCTTCGGGGTCTTGTTCTTTGGCCGCGTCGCAAGGGAAGAGCGAATGATGTTGCAGACGTTTGGCGACAGCTATCGCGATTATATGGCGCGGACCGGTCGGGTCTTCCCGTGGATCCTCTGAGGTAGGCCCGCCACGTCTCGACCTGTGGTACCCACGAGACTGATTTGGAACCAGGCGCCTCAATTTGCGTGCTATTTCCGCAACATACGGCAGAAAAAGCGGTCGGAACCGCCGACTCCCCGGTCTATTCGTTGGTGCCGTGGCGAGTGTCGGGTTATTCATATGCCTGTCAGGTGAATCCAATCGTTCCCGAACAATGGTGAGAACCGATGTTGAAATTCGTTGTCCTTGGAATCGCTACTTTGGCTTTCGTGGGAACCGCAGCTGCTGCGGACCTGCCACGGCCTCAGCCGGTTGCCGCCGCGGCGCCGGTTGGCAAAGCCCCGATCGGCAAATATCCCGTGGGTAAGAGCCCCGTGGGCAAATACCCGGTCGCTGCGCCGGCTCCGTTGGTGACCAAGGGTTGATCTGACTATCCATTCGTACGCCAGCGGCGTTCGTTTGGGGTAGCAGGCTACCTGTGTCATCGGATCTTGGATCCAAGAGGATTCGAAGATGGGAGTGATTCGGAAATATCCGGGTCTAAAGCTTCTTGCAAAGGCCGCCATGCTGGCGGCCTTTGTGGGCTTGGGGGCCGGGGTCAGTGACGCGCAACCACTCGTGGCGCGTACCGACCAGCAGCAACGGGACGCTCTCCCCAGCTCGGCGACGAAGCATGCGGCGAGCATGGCTGCTGCTACGCCGTCGATATCCGATGTAAAGCCAGCTCGAAGAGCTGCCGCCACGGGTCCCTACTACGTTGATTTTCGTGCCCGCACGGCGGCAACGTACGGTCATGCATTCGTCTGGTACGGAAAGACGAGCGAGAAGAAGGTCGAGGTCGCTGGTCTGGCTCCGGCCGGCGACGAGGTGCCCTATCTCCTGGGACACATCATGTTTGTCCCTTCTGAGACGGGTGCGACCTACGGTGATCTTGACGAGCAATATCTGACGGCCAGTTATCGCGTCTATTTGTCTGAGGCAGACGCCAAGAAGGTCTTTGCTTATATCAAGCGCCAGCAGGAGTCTTCGCCGCTCTGGAATGCAGCAACGACAAACTGTACTGCCTTTATCGGCCGCATAGCGACGTTCATGGGCCTAAACGCTCCGTTTCATCTGCTGAAGCCTGAGGAATACGTCAACAAGCTCAGAGATCTGAACGGAGGGCGAAAAACGGTGCAGCTTGAACCCGGTCGGGGCTAGAATCCTCGGGTTGAGTTCATCCGGTTTTCCGCGCGTCAGGATGGGTGTGAGGTCTTCAAGACATTCAAGCGGGCTTGCAAGCGAGCTTGTTCTTTGAGGATGCGGTTCGATACGACCAACATTCGTGGGCTACCTCGCCTGGTTGATGAATAGGCCGGGAGATCATGGGAACGTCCGTGGCGCTGTGCGGCAAGGCAGCTCCACGTCCGCTTGATCGTAGCTAAGCTCTTGTTGGAAGCCGTTCTGAGGGTGAAGTCCTCCTTGGCGTAGTTGAGGAAGGTTCGCAGAACTTGTCGTCGCAGACGAAGATCACCACTTAGGCCACGGTTCTGCGTCCAGGCCGAGCATCAACATCGACCAGTGCACGTCGCGTACACGGCGGGATAATAGACGCTCTCCGTGCCGAATCGAGATCTGTACCATCAGCACGCTTGTCGCCGCCTATGGCGATCCGCGATCATGATCGCGGTGTAGCCGACCTTTGCAGCGGTCACGGCGCGGGAAGCTGCGTGTTATCAAGTCGAAAAGCGCTCCTTCAGCTCTGTGGAAATGGAAGAGCTGAGTTCACGTCGCTCGTATTCGAGCGCCATGGATCAGGCGCATTTTTTGAGCTAAGCCGTCTGAGCCGCCTGGAACGGCGCGGGCGGCCGCTCTCTTGCAGCATACTCAATGCCTGCAAACTATCGCGCCGGTATTCGGGGGACGCGGATGCGGGTCCATATGATTGTTGCCGGCCTTATCCTAGCGATCATGGGGAAGGCCAGTGCCACGGTTGTCGACAAGGGAACCGACGCGCAAAAGTCTTGCGAACTGCTGGTCAAGAACTCGCTTCGCAATCAGGACGAAGCTCGGTCCGCAGGCGCATGTGAGGGGATGATCGAGACCGCGATGATCTTTTCGCCTAATCTGCCCGCTGACGTGCGTGCATGCCCCCCCGCGCAAGGCAGCCCTTTGCAAAGTGCGAAGGTTTTTCTGCAGTATCTTGATAACAATCCGGATCGAGCGAATGAACCGGGGATCACCGTCGCGATCGAAGCATTCAGGGATGCTTGGCCCTGCCGCGGGGACGATGCCGGGACTGGACTGAAAAAGCGTGCCCCAAAAAAATCCAAATAGAACGCGTATCTGCGGATACTGATACTAACCTTGCGGCCGGCGATGTTCGCGTCAGGCCTGATTGATTCGCAATGAACTACCGCCGAGGGTGCGCGAACTGAACCGCAGTGCACACCTCCACGATCAGCATTCAACGCCTTATCGACGAGCGAAGCGAACCCTTGAGCCCCGATCAACAGCGGGGCATTGTGCCATCAACGCCCGGGCTGGAACACCATGACAATCCCCTGCCGCGTCCTGATGATCTATCCGAAGTTCGTTCCGAATTCGTTTTGGAACTATGCGGAGGCCTGCGAACTCGTCGGCGCGAAGTATCCAACGGCGCCACTCGGCCTGATCACCGTCGCTGCTATGTTGCCGCAGCATTGGGACATCCGGCTCGTCAACCGCAATACCGAAGCGTTGACAGATGCGGACCTCGATTGGGCCGATCTTGTGATGATCGGCGGTATGCTCAACCAGCAGCCTGATGCCATCTACCTGATCGATCTCGCCCACCTGCGCGGCAAGCCAGTATGTGTTGGTGGGCCGGACGTCTCCTCCAGCCCGCATCTTTACGCAGACGCGGACTTTCAGGTGATCGGCGAGGCCGAGCATGTCATCGAGCAGTTCATCGCCGCCTGGGAAAGCGGCGAACGCAAGGGCGTGTTCGTCGCCGAGAAATTCAAGATAGATGTCACGCTGAGCCCGATGCCTCGCTACGATCTGCTCAACTTCGATCACTATCTATACGTCGGCTTGCAGTATTCGCGTGGCTGCCCGTTCACCTGCGAGTTCTGCGATATTATCGAGCTGTATGGTCGTGTGCCGCGTACCAAGACCAACGATCAGATTCTCGCGGAGTTGCAGGCACTCTACGATCACGGTTATCGCGGGCATGTCGATTTTGTCGACGACAATTTCATCGGCAACAAGAAGAACCTCCGCACCTTGATGCCGCGGCTCAAAGCCTGGCTGGAAGATCACGATTATCCGTTCGAGTTTTCAACCGAAGCCTCGATCAACATCGCGGACGATAGCGAGCTGCTGCAGGCAATGAAGGATGCGAACTTCTTCGCGATCTTCGTCGGCATCGAGAGCCCGGATCCCGAGACGCTCGTGCAGATGAAGAAGAAGCAGAACACCAAGCGCAACATCGCCGAGTGCATTCACAAGATTTACGGCTACGGCATGTTCGTCACCGCTGGCTTCATCGTCGGGTTCGATAGCGAAAATGCCTCGATAGGACAGGCAATGGCCGACCTCATCGAGGAGGCGAGCATTCCGGTCTCCATCGTTGGACTGCTTTATGCGCTGCCTGGGACGCAGCTTACACGGCGGTTGGCCGCGGAAGGTCGCTTGCACCAGGGCCATGACCTCATGAACGTCGAGCAGATGGGCGATCAGTGCACGCTCGGCTGTAATTTCGATACTAAGCGTCCGCTTCGTGACATCCTTGCCGATTACAAGGCCGTGCTCGGGCACGTCTACAGTCCGGCAGCATATGCGGGACGGCTGTCGCGTCTCGCAGCCATGCTCGACCGCTCCGACCGGCGACGCGATCTCCCGGATGGCGATGTGCGCAAGAGGCTTGGCGGGATCGACAGCGTACACAAGATCATGCGGGCCCTGCCGAAGGTTCGCGAGCCGTTCTGGAAGACCTTCGTCGAAGTCGCGGAGACCAATCCGGGCGCGCTACGGTACATCGTGATGCTGATGGCGTTGTACATGCACCTCGGGCCGTTCTCGGAACGCGTGATCGGCGAGATTGACCGCCGCATCGCCGAGTTGGACGATGTACCTCCACTAAGGGCGACCGCAGTTAGTCAAGTGCTACCTCCAGCGACGGTGTAGCCACAGCCACTGATCGGGATATTCGCGGATCCAGCCCTCGATGACCGACGTGACCGCTTGCATCGTTCCCTGAATGTCGATTTGCCCGGCTGCATCGCGGACCGGCTTCACTTCTTCGGACAATTCGCCACGAAAGCGCTGTCCGGGCGGACGGATGATGCGCACGCCGTGAATTGGGCACTCAATCTGCCGTAGCAGTCGGGCAAGCATCGGATTGGCCCGGGTCTTGCGGCCGAAGAAAGTGACCTCGACGCCGTTGGTCAGATACTGATCGACCAGCATTCCAAAGTGCTGGCCATTTTTAAGGGCCTCGGCAAGTCTTAAGGGCGCGTCACGACCCGCTGGAATGAGCGTGCCCATTTTCACGGTGCGCAAATCCTGGATGATGCGGTCGGCGGACGCGATCTTGGGTCGGCGATACAGGATCGCGGTATCCAGCCCGTGCGCGACGGCTGCCAGGGCCGGAAGTTCCCAGTTGGCGAGATGACTCGCAAAGATCAGCGCCGGCTTTTCGTCGAGCCGCGCCCACCGCCGCTTGGCCAAGGGGCTTGGTCACGTCGCGAAGTTGGGGCCTTGTCCGCATTGCAACGACAACCTTGGCATACACTTTCGGCTTTCCGCAGGCTTCGGCCCGCATCATCATACCGCCGATACGCGATGCGATCAAAAATACCGACGAGTTGCGCAGGGCGCGCCTCTCGAGTCCGCCTGCAACGGAAGATGAATCGTGCGGGTTCGATCGAGTGCTTCGCGCGTAACCTTGAGCGTACCCAGGCTTGGGGTGCGGTCCAATCGCGACATCAGCTCCGAAGCCGATTGAGACTTGAGCAGCCGAAGCGATACTTCGGAGCTCGGGTCCTCGCTAGTTCTCAAGCCAGACACTCATGCCCGGCTCAAGGTCTGTCGACCTTCCCTTGGGATCGAGGCGCAGGCGTAGCGTGTTGCGGTCATGATCGCCAATCACCCGCTCGGCCTGCCAGGTGGCAAACACGCCGAGTGGCCGGAGTTCGGTGATGACGGCCTTGGTCGCGACATTGGCGCCTTGCCGCATCACATTCGCCGTTTCCCCCATCGCGAGACGATCGAGATGATCCTCTCGGACGTTGAATGAGAGCCATTGCCTGCCCGCGGCCTCGACCATCAGGATCGGCTGGCCCGCGCGAACGTTCTCGCCGACCTCGGCGGCGATGACGCTGACCACGCCGTCGGCCGGCGCGCGCAACACCATCTTGTCGAGGCGGCGCTCGAGCACGGTGACCGCGGCGGCCGCGGCCTGCACCTGCGCGTCGGCGATCGCGCGCTCCTCCCGGGTCGGTCCCGCCACGGCCGCATCGTAGTTGGCCTGGGCCTCGGCTACGCCGGCACGCGCGCTGGCAACGTCGTTTTCAGCCTGGTCGAGCGACTGCTGCGATTCAAAGCTCTGGCGCGCCAGCATGCTGGTCCGGGTGAGCTGGGCCTGCACGAAGTCGAGGCGGGCGCTGGCCTTGGCGATAGCGGCTTTCAGCGAATCGACCTGTTCGCGACGGACGCCGGCATAGACATTGTTGCGGTTGGCGGTCGCCGACGCGAGCGCTGCACGTGCCTGGTCCGCCTGCGCCGTCAACTCCACCGCCGAGAGCCGCGCCACGACGTCGCCGGCCTTCACGGAGGCTCCCTTCTCGACCGCGATCGAGACCAGCTGGCCGTTGACCTCCGGCTCGACCCTGATCTCGGTCGCGCGCACGACGCCGATGATGGCCGCGGGCGGCGCCCGATGTCGGATGACATAGAGCAGCACGCCCGCCGCGACCAGCGCGAGCGGAATGGCGATGAAGGCGGCAGGTCTAAGGTTGGGCATATCCCTGTCTCCTCCTGACGGCAAATGCCGAGATCACCGCGAGCGCGAAATAGCCGAGCGCCAGGCACCACAGCGCGAGCCAGTCATGCGAAACCTCCCAGATGCCGGCGCCTAATTGGTTGATACGCACGAGGCCGTCGATCGCGGAGTCGGCCGGGAACAGCCGGCCGAACGCAAGGGCCACATCTGGAATCGCTTCGCGCGGCCACGCGAAGCCGGCCATGAAGAACTGCGGGAGGCTCGTCGCCAGCAGCAGGATGGTTGCGTTCTCAGGCCGCGTGAACCAGGCCCCGACGGCCTGACCCATGAAGCTCGTTGCGAGCAGAAAGACGCTCGCGAGCGCGAGGATCTGTGGAAGATGGCCGAGCGTCGAAAAACCGTAGATGCGGGGCAGCACGATGACGTAGAGCGCGAGCGCAGGAAGGTAGACGGTCAGATGCGCGATGCCGCGGCCGAGCACGCCGGCAAAGGCTGAGCCTCCACTTGCTAGCGCAGTGCCGGTCAACATCGCCGCGCCGATCAGCAGAGTTTGCTGCAGGATCAGGATGAACGCCGCCGGAACGACGTAGCTCGCATAGCCGCCGACCGGGTTGAAGATCGGCTGCAGCAGCACATCGGCCGGGCTCGACGTCGCAAGCTTCGCCTTGACGAGGCTGCCATCCGAGCGCGCGCCGCGCGAAACCAGCTCGGACGTCAAGGTTCCGATGGCGGTGGCCAACCCGCTGGCGCTCGTTCGGAAGATGAACAGATAGGTTGCGTCCGCATAGACGGGTATGTGAGCGGTGATGCCCTTGAGCACGTCGCGTTCCGTGTCGGGCGGAAGCTCGACGACGGCAAAGGCCTGCCCGCGATCAATCGCGCTGCGTGCTTCGGCCAGTGTTCGGGAGCGAACCGTCACGCTCAATGCGCCGCTCGCATCCAGCGTTTCGACGATCTGCCGGCTGAGATCGCTGAGATCGTTGTCGACGACCGCAATCGGAAGCTTGCGAAGGATCTGGTTCAGATAGGGTTGGGGATAGTAGATGCCGTAGACCAGCGGGGCGACAAACAGGAGAGTGAAGGCGCTCCGCGTTCCCAGCACGCGCCGCCACTCTGCCGCGAAGGCGCCACCGACGCCGCGCGGCGTGTCGCTGGCCTCGGATGGCTCGGCAGCCCGCGCCGTCGCAAACCAGCCCTTGCGGGTGACGTTCGCCATGCGCAGCCATGCCAGGCCGGCAAACAGCAACGCCAGGCCCGCAAGCGCCGCGAAGGGAATAGCGGAATCCGCGACCGGCAATCCCCGCGCGGCTTGTCCCAGCAGGACGGCCATGTACCAGCGAAGCGGCAGGATCGCACCCCATGTCTGCGCAAAGGCATTCATGCCGATGGTGGGAAAGCCGACGCCGGCATAGCCGAATGCGGGTGAGGCGATCAGGCCCGCAAGCCCGAGTCCGGTGGCGAGATCGCCGACCAGAAGCTGGAGCAGGGCGCCGAGCGACAGATAGGCGATGATCAGCAGCGAGGCCGCCGCGATCATCAACGGCAGATTACCTTTGAAGGGGATATTCAGCACGCCTTCCAGGAACAGCGGCTCGGCCAGCATGATCAGGACGAAGATGCAGAACAGCGGCGCGAGCTTGCCGGCTAGCGCGACAAGCGGATCGCCGCCGGCGCTTTCGAGCCACGCCCGCGCGTCGCGGCGGCGGAATTCGGAGCCGACGGAATAGCCGGCGGCAAGGGTCATCACCACGTGGATGATGGTCGGCAGCAGCGCGCGCAGCAAGAACTGCGCGTAGTTCTTCTGCGGATTGACGAGCGCCATGGTCTCCGCCTTGAGCGCTCCCAGGGACGCTGGCGCAGGTGCCGCGCGACTGGCGGGAGCGGCTACCGCTGCCGCGGCGGAAAGTGAATCGCTCAGACCCGAGGATGCGATGCCGGAGGGAGTCAAAAACTGCTGGTTATAAAATCCGACGATCTGCGGGCGGCGCGCGGCCTTCAGGTCGCGCTCGAAATCTGACGGGATATGGACGGCCGAGATCGACTTGCCGGAACGTATGTCCTGCACGGCCGTGGACAGCGTGCCGGAGCGATCGACGATCTTCAGGCTCGGCGACGCCGCAATGTATTCGACCAGGGCACGCGAGGCGTCCGACTTGTCCTCGTCGACGACCGTCACGCCTAACCCGCGAATGACCGGATGACTGAACACCGTCGTGAGCACCACGAAGGCGAACAGCGGCACGCCGAGAATCAGCAGCAGCGCCACGCGATCATGGATCAGCCAGCGGCATTCGCGCCGCACGACCATCCAGAACCCGGGCTTGGAGGCCGCTATCATTGCCGCGACCGCCAGTCGAGATAGGCGCTCATCCCCGGCCGCAGCTCGGGCACCGGTTGTACGGGATAGGCGCGGATCGAGAACGTGCGCAGATCGAAATCGCCGGACGCGCGCGTGGCGCGCCAGCTCGCATATTCGCCCTTGGTCGCGATCAGCTTGATCTCGACGGTGATGGAGTGGTCGCCGAGGGCCGGAATGCGGACATCGAAGCGATCGCCGACCTTCAGGCCTTTGACGAGATCCTCGCGCAGATCGAAATGCACCCAGAGGTCGGCCAGATTGATCAAGGTGATGAGCGGGACGCCCGGCGATACATATTCGCCAGGCTCCACGTTGCGCTGATAGATCTGTGAGGCTACGGGCGCATAAACCACGAGCTGGTCGATGATCGATTGAACGCTCTGGATATCGGCACTGGCCTTTTCGACATTGGTCTTGGCAATGGCCCGCTCCTCCTTGGTGTAGCCATTGACCGCCTGCTCATAGGCCGATTTGGCCTGGTCGACGGCGCGCTCGCTTTCGTGCAGCGCATCGGTTGCCTGGTCGAGGCGGGCCTGCGGCGCGTTGCCTTGCTCGGTCAAGGTGTGTGTACGGTCAAACGTCTTCTGTGCCAGCACCAGCGCCGCCTGCGCCCGCTCCATTTCCGCCTTCCGTGCCGCGATCACTTCCACCCGCGTTCCGACCAGCACGTTGGCAAGCTGCGCGTCCGCGACAGCCTTGGCCGCCTTCATCTGCTCGTGCTTGGCCAGCGTCTCTGGATTGTCGATCTGGACCAGCACTGCGCCCGCAGCCACGTTCTGGCCGCGCTCGACGGGAATCTTGCCGACCCGTCCGTCCACGCGCGCCGCGATATCGAGCCGCGTTGCATCGACCTCGCCCTGAACCAGCAAGGGCTCCGGGCGCAACAGATAGAAGACGGAAAGCCCGACGACAGCAGCCGCAACGACACCGACGATGATAGAGGGCGTGCGTGTCGGGTTGCGCGCGGCTTTCGCCGGTCCGTTACTCGGCACGTCGGGCGTGCTTTGAACGTCCTTGTCAGAGCTTGGCACGTCCATGCCTGACTCCCTTTCTGGTGGCCGGACGGCCTTAGCTTATTCGGTTGTCAGGCCCAGCCGCAATCGCGAGGCGATGAATTGTTTTGAGTCAGAGCCGACCATGTAACCTGTCCGTTGCCCACGCTTGGATGTTTGATCCCTGACTTGTTGAAAGCTGCTGCTCTGTCTGGAGCGATTTCCAGCTTCTGTCTGATCTTCGGATGCTAGCCGGGGAAGTCGCGGAACTCCTTGACGAGATTAAACGGAATTTTCCACCCGGCGCCTCCGCCGCGCATCAGCATCTTGATGTCTTCCGCTCTGTTTTCTTTTCCGGTTTTCGGATCGGTCTCCAGCGTGTGACCTTGGCTGTCCCAAGGTTTGGTCGCGCTCTTCGAGTAGTAGCCGAGGAAATGGCCGGATTCATGGGCAGTCGTGTTAGGCCCGCGCTGCGAGCTGATGAGGGCAAGGTCCAGCCCTCGAGCAAACGAGCCATTGGCGGAGCCGCCATTGGACCAAACCTTGTCGACGCAGAAAATGGTTAGATGGGCGCCCTGAACTTTGTGTTTGACGAAGAAGCCCTTCAGTTTCTCGATGTCGATGACATCGGGAAAGGTCGCTAGGCTCGCATCCTTCATGCCAGTCGCATTGGCGAGCTCCTGTTTGATGGCAGCCTGCGAGTCGTCGATCACTAGCCAGTCGCTTGGCACCCGCTCGAAGCGGATGTTGGCCTGCGGCCTCCATATATTGTTCATCGTCAGCAATTCATCTTGCTCGTTGCAGGGCTTCTTGGCGTGAAACGCCGGAGCGCCACCACCCCCCGGAACCATGACATTGCGGAACGCCACCTTGATCTTGATTTCCGGCAGCACGACGACATGGAGCTTGGCTTCGATCTTCCGGCCGGCCGACCGGGCCACCACCTCCAGGCCGGGAAAACCAATCGGCTTAATCCGGCCATTGATTTCGAAAAAACGTGCATCGCCATTGAAGGTAGCGGGAAGCGACGCCGCCCTGAGCTGCGGATCGATATCGGGTTTGGAGAAGGTGTCTCTGGCCTGCATGACGCGTCTAAGGGTATCGGCGCCATCGATCTCCTTGATCCCGAGGGCATGGGCGTTGGGATCGACTTTGAGCTTTCTTCCGGGATCGATCAGCGCCACGATGTTGGAGCCGCCGAACGGCACCACCATGCCCGGCGGGCTGCGGCGCTCATCGATGCCGGAGCGGCGGAAAACCTCTTGAAAGGCGGCCATGTCTGGTTCTCCTGTTTTAGTTCGGTCCGTCAACGCGAAATTTTGCGTGCGGAAATGAGAGCCTCGTTCGGCCCCGGGAACACAATCTGGCCGGCCCCCGCGGCGAGAATCAGAAAGTTTCGGCGGCGAAGTTTCATGGCCAGTCCCTCCGCAACAATTGGGCACGGACGACAATAGGCGTAGCCTACTCCGCTTTCCGGAGAGCGCGGAAGGCCAATCAATGTCCGCTAATGGCCCTGTTGAGGGCGCCCGCACCTCGCCTTTGAACTTCCCCGAGCGTTCACGTCACTACTAGTCATAGCCGTGGTGGGAGCCGACGCTCCCTCCGGCGCTCAGCTTAGGGCAGGCCACGCCAGCAACGGGAGAAATTGCCATGGGACGCGCGCCGCAGCCACTGCCGCAATACACGCCGCCGGGCCCGGTGGAACAGATGCCCAATATGGCGACGCAACCGCAGTGCTCGCCGCTTGCCAAGGTTCACAGCGCCGACGTCTTTCCGTACGTGGCCAATGAAGTCGCGACGTCCCGCACCGAGGTCGGCCATCTCGGTGTGGACGTCAATCTGGTCCCGCCGGCCGGCATCTGCCAATATCTAATCATCTGGGATTTCGGCGTCGACTGGCGGCATCTCAAGAACATCGCCAAGCGCGATCCGCTGTTGGCAGCGCAGCTCATCCGATTCGAGACCGACAAGTCGTTGCAGTTCCAGATCGTCGGATACAGCGACAGCACCGGCGCCGAACGGAACAACATCTTCCTGCGCACGGGCCGAGCCAAAAACGTCTTTCACCTGTTCGGCCCAAGCGCCCGCTCGCGCGTCTTCTCCGTCAAGCCCGCTTCACACTACGAGTATCTGAAGGACAACACGACCGTGATGAACAGGGCCGCCAATCGCGCTGTGGTCGTCGAAATCTTCGCCGGCGGCGGCGGGACGATCTAGCCACCTTCCACAACGCGAACGGAGGGGCGGGCGGCTCCTATTCGTGCGGACAGCGTTTCAGCGCTTGCGGGGCCTAGCCGGACCGCTATTGCTCGACCACGCAAGGGAGATAGGGCATGCCACTGACCGAAGGCGACGTCCTGGACACACTCAGTGACTCGATAGCGCTTGGCATCGAGTTCTATGTCGACAAGATCCATATCAAGGGCGAATACTTGACGACGGTTCGCGATCACATTCGTGCCGGCAACATATTGGTGAAGGGCGGCACTCAGGATCTCGCCTTCTACGATCAGGTAACGGATGTTCTGTTGACGCAGAAGAAGTCGCCGCCCGCAAATGATAGCGATCGGGCGCTGCTCCTGCATGAGTGCGTCCATGCCATGATCGACGTCTATGATCCTGACGGCACTGTTACGCGCCACATGGGCGAACTGGCGGCCTACCTCACTCAAACCACATATAGCGTTCGCAAGAATCCGTCGTCTAACCGCAACGGCACCGCCCCCTGGGACAAATTCTGGGGCGACCTCTACGCCACGGTGCGCGCCAATAAGCTCGACACCAGCGCGGGCAACGGCGTCCGGATCCCGTCGGCGACGCTCGAAAATCTGCGCCGGCAGCTCGCAGCGCTGCCTTTTGTGAACTATGGAAAGTTCACCAAAGAAGCGACGGGCGTATCGGATGGGCTGACCCGCAGGAACTTGTTTCTGTCGAGCGATGAACCCGTGTCCATGCGATCATCGAGCGTTTCCCACGAAACTTATGTTGATCCGAGCGACGACTATTTGGTGCGCACCCTGATGGAGGCCTACGCGAGCGCCGATGTTAAAGGCTATGGCAGCCGCTTGCGCCGGCTACGCCGTGATTTTCTCTATTGCTCGCTGTCTCGCGCCCATGAACTCCAGAAGAGGTTTTCGGTGCGGAAGCGTGGAGACCGGCTCTCCGAACTGTTTCACGATCGCCTGTCGCATGGCGGCCGCGCAATTCTTCTCCGTGTGCTTGCGCTGCGAAGCTGACCGGCACGCTGGACAAATCGGAAAAAGACTCTTGAGAGGGAGAATGCGCTACCGCACCGCGTCGAATTCTCCGAGTGTTGGTGCTTCATTTGAGTGGACTCCCGACCACTCCGTTGCAGCGGATTCTAGTCCAGGTGCCTTGCGCGCAGATCTTGAAGGTCCTTTTTCAATGCCACAAGATCCAGCCCGCGAGGAAAAGTGAGGCGTCCAGAGCGGATCACGAGCCGGACGTAGGGATAGCGCTCCTCGGCAAGCATCGGAGAGCTGATTTTGTACTTGTGCCAATCTTCAACGATGTGTGCCTGTTGCTCGACGTTGTAGGAGTCCCAGGAATCGCCCGGCGTGTACTCGTAGCCGGAACCGATTGTCTGCGCCCAGAAGGAGCGCGCCATCGTCCAGTTTGAATCGTTGAACGCCTGCCACACATGGGTCATTTCGTGCACGAAGAGGTCGCAAATGCGACCGAAGTCGTCGCACAAGAGACCGAAGGTGGGGCTGGGGGATGCCAGGTTACTGAACGCGACACTGCCAAGATTGATGGCATACCGCATGCTCGGCACCATGGGATTGCTTCCCCTGAAGAACGGTCCATCGTTCGTCCACGGTCTTCCGCCTGCTCCCAGGCCATTGGTAATCGCGATTGTCTCCCACGGCGGCAGCGTCGGGCCAAAAACGTTGCGCGCGAAATCCCGTTCGCTCACGTCCAGCACGCGCGCGAAGTCGGGTCGGCTTCCTTCACATTCCGGCGGGGTCGGAGCCGCCGGGGTGGGTGCAACCGGTGGAGTGGGCGCAATCGGCGGGGGAGGCGGCGTACCTGGCGGCAGATAGATGAATCCCCCTCGCCATCCACCTCTCCCGCCGGTCGTACCGGAGGAAAACGCGAAATTCTGGCGATCGGGCGACATCGCGCGGCAGCCTACATACTCGGCCAGGTACCAGTTGACCTGGCGCGTGGCTTGTTGGAAATCGCGCTGCTTGACGAGCTTGATGCCCGGAAAATTGAACTCGATGAGGTCCCAGGGGTCGATGCCGATCCGCTTGGCAAGGGATATCCAGGTCTCGCCTGCCGTCGCCGCATGCCGGATTCCCGCGGGCGGTACATAGCTTTCGACGACAGGCTTCAAGGGCTTTTCCTGGTTCGGCAATGTAAGACCTCCCCTCGCTGATTCCTGCGGAACTATGCGTTCTCGCCACCAATACTTATTCGTCGCCGCTACCTCGAGGCGGTCCGATGGTTGCATTCATTCGGGTCACCAACTGGCAGTGGCAAATCGAAGAGCCTCATTCGTAGGTTGGAGGCGTAGACACGGAGCAATGTCGAACGAGCGATATCCGCTTAACGCCGGCCTTTTGACTTCGAGCCGAGCAGGTCATGCGTGCCGCTGACGCTCACGGTTCCCGAGCACTCGAATCCGCCGAAAAGTCCGCAGGAGCCGGTGACCGTAACGCGCAAGTCTTTGCGCTGGTACATGTCGACCGAAATGCCCACGCGGGAAAAGTCGTTCGCGCTATTCGGCAGGATCAGATCGATGTGCTCCGCGGCCCATTGCGGTATATGCTTGTTGCTCTTCCAGAACAGCTCATTGCCGGCGTGATGCACGAAGTTCGGCCCGACCGTAAGGGCACCGTCCGCGCCCTCGAATACGAAGCCCGTTTCGTCGATGTGCACGTTCACCCGATCGGGTGCTACGGCGAAATGCAGCGAGGTGATGTCCTGGGGCTGCGGGTCCTTGCCGAATTGCGAGCTGTAAGCATCGCTCCATTGTCCGCGGTCGCGCCCGAGCCCGAAGCCGTGGCGGCCCGGGAGATCCCGCGTTGAGAGCGGCCTGTCCGACAGCTTTGGGCGCCAGATCTCCCGAAACCCCTTGCCGATCGTTGCCGCCATCGACAGATCGAGGGCCCAATGCGACGCCTTTTCCGGGCTTTGCCCTTCGGCGAAGGCGTCGAATCCATCCGTCGTCTTGGCAATGCGCAGCTTCTTGATCAGCTCTTCCCAGTCCTTGGGTAGGAAGGTGACGCCGTCGAGCGTGGTCGTCGCGGCAGCGACACCATACTTCTCGAGCTGGTGTCGGATGTAGGGCTTCTCGTCATAAAGGCGCACATCCGGGTTGGGACCGGCAAAATAATTCTTCAAATCGATCTGAGGCCGCAGCATGGTCAGTCGCGCCGCGATCTTCCGGTAAGTGTCGGTCGTTGTTGGATCGGTCGTCGTCATGGGGCGCACTCCGAGGCAATCCTCGCCCCAAATTGGTCTCGCCCGGACGGGTTGCGGTTCAATGCCGGCTCGTTCGATCAAGCTGCCGCCCGGCCCAGGTCATTCGAATTCCTGTCGCGCCAGTGCAATGACTGTTTGAACCTGCTGATCGGAGACGGCGACCACCATCCGTGGGGTAGTGCGAACAACGAGGACGATCAAATGTCACTGCAGAGCAGGGTGTTGGACGTACTCAATGGTCCGGCGGTCGCACGCATGCGCTTCCGGTTTCCGATCCGCGGCAGCCACGTGACGATTGCGCCGCAAACGTTCCATCACGTCGCCCGCGCGATCCGGTTGGGGCAGGTCACCGTCAGACCTCCGACGGATCTCGCGGCAGGCGTTGCTGCACAATACAACGATGTCGCGAGAACCAGGGCGGACGGCACGGCGGTTGCGGCGAACACGCTGGAGGTCGTGTCGGCGGCGGGGCGGCTGGACGAGGCCTATATCGTCCACGAGAGCCTGCATGCGGCCTACGATCTGTTGCGTACAGGTCTTGATGCCAATGCCGAAGAGGCGTCTGCCTACGTCTGCACGGCGCTCTATTGCCGCATGACAGGCCTGCCCCGCCCTCGCTGGGCCAACGGGCCGATCTACGCCAATGCCGCAGAGGTCGCCCGAACGCTGCTGTCCCAGTATCAGAAGGGCGATCCCGGGATTCCCTGGGTCGGCGAGCATGAATGGAAGATGCTGCGCGCAGGTGTTGGCCTTGATCCGGTCTATGCCAGCGGACCCGGCGGTATTCTCACGGGATGGCTCCTCGGCCAGCAATATACCCACGACGGCTAGAGTGCCTGGGGCCGCGTCCTTTTCAGGAATTGGCAGGAGCCTCAAACTCCTGCCGTTCATGCCAACGGAGCCGATGCACTTGAGTGCGTCACGCGACCAGCAGGCCCAGCTTGCCGACCATCGCAAGCGAGCGCTGGACGCTTTCTCGCGTTGACAGCAATAACGGCTCGGCGGGCTGCCCGGCACTATCCTTCTGGTCTATCCGGATGGTCGGGCCGAATTTTTCGGTCATTTCGGCCGTGATCTGGTCGATGGTCCGCGCTCCGTCGAGCAATTGCAGGAAATCCCTGGTACGGTCGTCCTCCAACTGCACCGTTTGGTGGAGGAGGTTGGTGACGAGCGGACCTGTCTGCGCTTGTCTTCGCGCGAGCAGGCTCGCCTGCGGATGCTCGGTAGCTTCCTTCAACAAAAAGGGACGCGACAGCAGGAACGAAACCTCGCCGCTGCAAGCCAGGATGAACATCGCCTCAGTCAACACCTTTTGGTCATCATCTACCTGCCGGTCGCCCAGTAGCGCGCGGGCCCCATCGAGCAGCTCGTCGAATGATAATGCTCGCGGCCAGGCCCGGCCGAGACATAGATGCGCGGCCTTCAAGAGCGGATTGGTTACCGTGACCCTGCTGCCGTCCTGGTTCTCGAATTCCATCGCGGAATCGTCGGTCACGCAAGCGTCGGGGTCGACCGGGTTGGTCGTGCTCAGCAAATGGAACCTAGTGACGAAATCGAGGTCGATCTGGCGGGATAGCGAAATGCTGTCGTGGCAGAGCAAGGTGCGCCGAAAGCCGTTGCCGTCGATGAAGTCCTGATATTGATCGCGCGCCATGAACTCGCTCTCCGGGAAGCGCTGCAGCGTCGCGCGAACCTCCTCGGAATAGCCGGCAAGATAGCGTCGTGAAAAATCAGCGTCGCCCAGATATTGCAGGCCATGGCGGCTTGCGTCCTCGGCGACCTCATGCAGCAGGAACGCCTCGGCGCCATCATCGAGATCGTCGTGAAACAGTAGCTCGTCGGGGGATTTGAGGACGCGGTTGTACTGGTCGCGCAGGACAGCGCCGTGCACCGAGTTGGCCTTCGAGCCGTCGCTCAGGAACTTCAGGATCGCGCGGGCCTGTCCGACCTTCTCCTTCATGCCGGTGAGACGGCGGGTGTGATACCGCATCATGTCGCGGACCATGTCGCGAAGATGCGAGAACGGGTGCGCATTGTAGCTGACGTAGCAGACCCCGCGCGGAGCCAGGTTCTGCTTGAAGATCATCATCATCTTCTCGCGCACCGCCGGCGGTACCCAGGAATACACGCCGTGCGCCAAGATGTAGTCGAACTCCCCGAAGCCTGCGTCGACATTCATGATGTCGCAATGGAGGAGCTTGATGTTGCTCAGGCCCAATGTGGCGATATTTCGCTGGCCGCGCTCGATCGTCACGCCGCTCAGGTCGACACCGACGAATTCGCTGCCTGGATATTGAAAGGCCATCGGCAACAGGTTGCCGCCAACGCCGCAGCCAAGCTCCAGCACCCTGCAACACTCCACCGGCGCTGACTGCATGCCGTAAACTGCGGCAATGGTAGCAAGATGGTTCGGATGAGTGAGCCCGTAGACGTGGCCGGGGTAGTAGACCTCGTCGTATGGCGTGGGACCAGTGTTCGGGTGGCGATGCTCGGTTTGAATGTTCATCGTCCTCAATTCCACGAATATGCGAACTTGGCGTTCTCGACCGAGACCCGCGCTTGCTTGATTTCTTCCTTGGCAAGCGACTTGCTGAGGAACTCGCGCGACAGCTCCGGGAGCAGGGTGTTGGTGATGATGTTGTCAATCATTCGCCCGCCGGAATCCGGGTCGTTACAACGTGACACTATGTGCTTCACGACCGCGTCATCGTAGTCGAACGACGCGTTATGATTGTCGCGGAGGCGTCGTCCGATCCGGTCGAGCTGCAACCGAACGATCCCGGCGAGCATCTCGTCGGATAGCGGGAAGTACGGTATCGAGACGATGCGTCCGAGCAGCGCTGCAGGAAACACCTTCAGCAATTCCGGCCTCAGCATCTTGGCGAGCTCTTCCGGCTCGCTGCGATACTTTGGATCGCGCGCGAGACCCATGATCAGATCGGTGCCGACGTTGGTGGTAAGGATGATCAAGGTGTTCTTGAAGTCGATCCGCCGCCCGTTGCCGTCTTCCATGGTTCCCTTGTCGAACACCTGGAAGAAGATCTCGTGGACGTCGGGATGAGCTTTCTCCACCTCGTCGAGCAGGATGACGCTGTAGGGCTTGCGCCGGACAGCCTCCGTGAGGCGCCCACCTTCGCCGTAGCCGACATAGCCGGGAGGTGCACCCTTCAAGGTCGAGACGGTGTGCGCTTCCTGGAACTCCGACATGTTGATCGTGATCATGTTCTGCTCGCCGCCGTAAAGGGTCTCGGCAAGCGCCAGGGCGGTTTCAGTCTTGCCCACGCCGGATGGACCAGCCAGCATGAACACGCCGATCGGTTTCGACGGGTTGTCCAGTTTGGCGCGGCTGGTCTCGATTCGCTTGGCGATCATCGTCAGCCCATGAGACTGGCCGACGACGCGGCGGTTGAGGATCTCCGGTAGTTTCAGCACGGTTTCGATCTCGTCGCGCATCATCCGGCCGACCGGGATGCCGGTCCAATCAGAGACAACGGACGCCACCGATTGCTGGTCTACATGGGCATAGACCATCCGCTTTTCCGGATTGATGCTCTCAAGTGTGTCGAACTTGCCGCGCAGCTCCGCGCGCCTGGCAGCCGGATCGTCGCCTTCCTTGGGTTCGGACAGGATCTCTCGAATGCTGCGGATGTCCTTGACGAGCTCCTGCTCTTTGGCCCAGTCGGCTTCGAGGTTCGTCAGCTTGTCCTTCAGTGCCGCAATGTCGTTGTCGATCACTACGATGCGCTCGTCGCCCTCAATCCCAAGATCGCTGTCGCTGACGAGTGCCGATCTTTCCGCTTCACGAGCGGTAATCGCAACGCGCGCATCCTCGATCAGCGCTGGCGTCGCGCTCTGGCTGATGGCCACGCGTGCAGAGGCGGTATCAAGCAGGCTGACCGCCTTGTCCGGCAACTGCCGTGAAGGAATGTAGCGGTGGGACAGGTTGACCGCTGCGACGATCGCAGCATCGGAGATGCGAACCCCGTGGTGCTTTTCCATCGGACCGAGAAGTCCGCGCAGCATGATGCAGCAGGTCTCCACTTCCGGTTCATCGATCTGGATCGGCTGGAAGCGTCGTGTGAGCGCGGGGTCTTTCTCGATATACTGGCGATATTCCGCCCATGTGGTGGCGGCGATCGTGCGCAGCGTGCCACGGGCGAGAGGAGGTTTCAGGAGATTGGCCGCATCACCGGTGCCGGCCGCGCCGCCGGCGCCGATCAATGTGTGGGCTTCATCGATGAATAGTATGATGGGGGTGGGTGAGCTCTGGACCTCGTCGATCACCGAGCGCAAGCGCTGCTCAAACTCACCCTTCATGGAAGCACCGGCCTGCATCAGGCCGATATCGAGCGCACAAAGCCTTACACCGCGGAGCGGTGGCGGCACGTCGCCGGCGGCGATTCGCTGGGCGAATCCCTCGACAACTGCGGTCTTGCCGACGCCAGCCTCGCCGGTAAGAATTGGATTGTTCTGCCGCCGTCGCATCAACACGTCGATCAGTTGGCGGATTTCCTCGTCCCGGCCGAGGATCGGATCCATCTCACCCGATTTGGCCTTGGCGGTGAGATCCTGAGAGAACCGGTCGAGCGGCGTCGTCCCCTTGGGACCCGCTTGGGCCGCGCCTTCCGTGCCTGCGCCGACCAGGCCCGAACCGTCCATCGGCCGCATGGTTTCCTCGTCGGAGCCGGCCCAGACGTTGCGGCGCTCCGCGGCGAGTGCGTCGACGTTGACCTTAGCGAATTCCTGCGAGAGGTTGTTCAGCGTGCGACGAATATCGTTCGATTTCAGGCCCGCCACGAGCAGATGACCGGTGCGGATCTGGGTTTCGCCAAAGAAGAGCGTGGCATAATGCCAGCCCCGGTCGAGCAGGTCGATGACCGGATTGGCGACGCCCGGCATGTCGGTTTCGTTCTTGCGAAAGCCATTGATCACGCCGGCAAGGTCCGACAACAAGCGTGCCCGGTCGAGCTTGTAATGATCGACCGAGAGGCTGAGATCGTTGCGTTCCTGCTGCAGTATATGAAACAGCCAGTGCGCAAGCTCGACGTTGCGATTGCCGGCGCTCTTCGCGTGGCGCAGGGCCTGTATGAAGGCATCATAGCCGGCCCGGTTCAGCTTGCCCGTTACAGCCTCAATGCTGATGTCGGTCACGGCGGATCCTCCTGCTTAATCCATCCGCGGATGCCTGGCATCAAGCGGAAATTTCATCGAATCCCATAGCTTTAGGCAATCGGCGCTACGGATAGGTTCAAATCGCCGGGGCATCGGCTGCCGCGGCCCGGCGGGCGCTCAAGCGCTCGCCGAGCTGAAAGCGGGCATCGCGGCGATACTCTTCCGTGGCGGTCCAGTTCGGCGAGACCCAGGTGGTCCATCCAAGTCGTCCGCTCTGTCCGAGCCTGACCGGGACGACCTCTCCCGCCGGAATGGCGAGCTCCACCTCCCATTCCAATTCGTCGCCGATATAGAAGAACACGGCGTCCGCCAGAGGCTCCGACAGGTTGCGCGCTTCGGTCGGCAGGAACTGTTCGTACTGGGTAAAATTCTTGACGAAGACCCGCACCCTGATCTTGTCCTCGACGCTGAATACGCGTGAGCCCAGAAGCGCGTCCCGGCCGAGCCCGGCATGGGTTCCGCCGAGCCGGCTGCAATGACTTGGGTCGAATGACAGCCAGGTGCCGACAAATTCGTCGATCTCGACCTTGACGTCGAATAGCCCCTGCAGGAACCGCGTCAACCGTGACGCACACTTCGCTCTGGGGGAGATCAGTCCGGCAAAGCTGAGCTTCGCCATGTCCGGTAGGGTGTCTCGATCGGCGAAAACGTCGGAGCCGAGGCCGGCGAAGGAGCCGACATAGGCGATGAAGCGATCATCCGCCGGACGGTCGTGCTGAGCGATCGGCCGCGCATCGGCCCAGGCGCGAAAGAAGAGTTGCAGAAAGCGTCCGTTGAGCAGATCGAGAAAGCGCGGGAAGGCGTCATCCCGCATCAGCCACCAACTGAGGCTCTCGTCGGTGGTGGCAAGCGGCAGCGCGCCCTGCGGCCCCAGGAGACCGAGAAATTTGACGAGTATCCTGAGCCGGCCACCCAGGTCGTCGACGGCCGCAAGGTTGGAGGCGGGGAACTCCAGATAAGGCACTTGGCCGAGGTCGATATACTCGTCGCGGCGTGCAGCACTGTCACCGATCCGCGGTCGATCCGAGTTGGCGCGTTCGAGCTGGCGCAGCGTATTGAAGAAATCGAACCGCCAGGGCTCCGCCTTCATCTGGTCGATCAGCGTCATAGGGGTCTCCGCGTGCCCATGCGCGGCGGCCAACGCATGATCTCGCCGCGCTCCGGCGTCGAGACGACCGTCTGTGTGAAGGTATTGAAGCCCGAATAGTCGGCGAAGAAGCGCTCCAGCACGGCTCCGAGCAAGAACACGCCGCTGCCCTCGAAGGCCTTCTCGTCGAGGGTGATCGTAATCTCCAGGCCGCGCGCTGCGCCGCTGCCGGTGCGCTCGCGCACCCGCCGTACGACGGGCCGGCTTTCTATGCTGCGCAGGCCGCGGATCTTGCGTTCCGTGGCATCGTCAAACTGGTCGGCGAACAAGGACAGCATTTCGCGCAGGGCTCCGGCGTTCTTGCCGCCACCGCGCTCGACGAGGCCAAGATAGTTCAGGCTCAGCATGTTGATCAGCCGCCAGCTGACGATTCCGCTGTTCGCGATCTCGCTGCGGCTGCGCATCTGGGCCACGATCGGTTCGCGTGGTCGGGTGGGGCCAGCGACGCACATCAGATCAAGGGAAGTATCGTCCAGCAGGCGGAAGTCGGCGCCGCCCTGGCCGACCGGCAAGTGTTCGGTGAGATGCCGGTTGGAGCACAGCGCCCGGACGCTGAGTTCGGCGACCGCACCTTCGCCGCTTAGTTCACCGGGCTCCAGCAGAGACAAGAACATGTCCGTCCCGGTGTAGTCCGAGGATGCGCCATACGTCTTTTCTCCCACTGTGCGGCGCCGGGGCAACCGTCGAACGGTGAAATAAAGCCCCTCGACCGATCCGCTGGTCCGGTCGACGGCGGCCGAATACAGCGGGCGCACCGGCCGCTTGTCCTTGTCGGCCGGAAAGTGCGCGTAGACTTCGAGCACCTGGTGCGGTTCGTATTCCAGATAGCGGCTGCGATCAGGGACCACATGGTACTCGTGCGTATTCGACTTGACGGGGATGCGATCGCTCGTCTTCTCGAACAGGTTGACCGCCGGCGCGCTATAGAGACTAAAGGTATCGGGCCGTACCGCGGCGGCAAGCCGTGAATTGTGTTCATCGAAAGCGAAGACGATATCGATCGATTTGCTGCGCAGCCGTGGTATCACGCTGCGAAGTCCCGTCAGGTTGAAGCCGAGGAACTTGCGTGGAAACATGAAATATTCCCGCAGCAGCTCCGAGCCGCGAAAGACCCGGTTGTCGTTGGGAAACAGCGACTCGTTCTCGTCGAAACCAATCTGCTGCACGCAGTCATGGGGCGCACGGGTCACCACCGGATCGCCGAAATCATCGAGATGCCGGAAGTAGACGCCCCTGCAGTTCGAGATCAATTGCTCGTAAAGCGCAATGGCGTCGGATTCAGCGCCTGAAAGGTAGATCGGGAGTTCGCTCGTGCGGCAGCCTGCAAACCAGGTTTCCGGCTTGGCCCTAGCCTCTGCGTCCGGCAGCTCCTCATCGAGCCGGGCCGCGGTACGGTGGGTCAGCGACAGCCTGAGCCCAGCGATGACGTCGCCGCCGACGGGAATCCCGAGCGCCTGCAGCGCGCCTGCTGTCGAGAAGTATTCGGCGCCGGTGACGTCAAATGGCCAAAGAGCGATATCGCGGCAAAGTCGAAATCGGCAGGAAAGACTTCGTTCTCTCTCGCGATAGGTGGCATCGAAATAGGCGCCGCGCGCGATCTTCCTGCCATCGCGTAGCGCTGGGTCGGCATAGGGGGGGCGTGCCGTGACCAACATCGCCGACGGAGTCGGGGCAAGGTAATTCGGAACCAGTTGCTCGAGCAGGTTTGCGGTGAATTCTGGGAACTCGTGCTTGAGCTTGAGCTGAACGCGAGCGGCGAGAAATGCGGCACCTTCCAGCAATCCTGTGATCATGGGATCTGAGCGATCCCGGATCAGCCCACCGAGGCGTTCCGCGATGCCGGGATACTCTTCGGCGAAATCCCCGGCATGCTCATAGAGCAGTGACAGTTCGCGATTGTAAAAATCCAGGAATTCGCGGTTCATGCTAAAGTCGGTTGATCTGGATATCGCCGCTGTCGAGGTCGACGTCGGCGACGAATTCCACGGGGACGTTGAGCGGCTCGGCCTTCAGGTCGGCGTGAACGATGAAGCGCAGCTTGAGTTGCTCGGGGCCGACCGAGCCATCGCGTCGGACCCGGATGGTGTTGCGATCGAGCCTCGGTTCATAAGTCGTGAGCGTCGCGCGCAACGCGTCGGTGAGCTCGTCGTCGGCGACCTCGTCGATCGAACGGTGGGCAATATCAGGGAAGCCAAAGTTCAGGATTGAGGTTCGGACGCAATCGCGGCCGTTCAGATCCAGGGTCGATTCCAGGGCAATGGTATTGAGGAGCGTTTCGAGGTCATGAGAGACCTCGCGCCGGAGCAACGTTTCCGAGATTGGAAATCGGCCCGCGCTCCGCCGCCCTGCAATGACCCGCTCGCCAGACTCATCGCGTAGATTGAGCTTCTTGCGTGCGTCGCGCGCTTCATGGGCCGAGCGAAATGCCAGCATCAATGGGGGGGAGAGCCGATCCTTCTTTGGTGCAATGGTCATTCACGGTCCCCATGACGCCCAACTCGCATGCAATCTCGGGCGGCGCTCGTTGGTGTCCGACTTGACGTCGCCCAGCAGGCTTTCGGGCCCGTAACCGGGCCGGACGAGAGGTGCGATCAAAGTCGCACCGCTTGGCGCCGGTTCGCCATTCGCAACCGGCGCCAGGCGAGGGGCCGACAATCAGGCCCATTCCTTGTTGGCAGGAACATCCCAGCCAAACGTCGGCGAAGCTCCGGCGCCACCCTTCTCCGTCTGGGTCTTGTAGATCATCTTGACCTTCGCGAAGTTCAGACTCACGTTTTCGGTAAGGCGATCTTCGCCGTGCGATCCGCCTGTCGATACGCTAGTCACGAGAACCTGCTTCATCTCGATCTTGAGATATTCCAGCGGGTGTTCGCCGGCCTTGCGAACCGTCAGGATCGCGCTGTCGATATGCTTGCCGTTTGCGCAGACCTTGAAAAGTTCCGGCGTGGCCTTGTCAACGAAATGCGTGAAGTGAAGATCCTGCACGCTGACCTTGCCGGCGCCGCCGCCCGATCCGCTGTGGAAGGTACCGGTCTGGCTCTCGCCAAACGACCAGCTCAAAATATCGATTTCGTCTTTGTGCTTGTCGTCCAGCGACTCGCCCTTGATCGGATCGAGTTTCAGGAAGATGTCGACAGCCATAGCAGGGTCCTCTCAAATTTCTGTGTGTACGGTTGCGATGCTGCAGCGTCAGGAGCTGGGGCCTGGCAGGCGTGAAACCAGACTGAGGCCGACATCCATCGCTTCCAATTGAAAGTGCGGACGAAGAAAGAAGCGCGCGTTGTAATATCCCGGGTTCTCCTCGTTTGCTATGACCTCTACCTTCGCAGCGGCCAGCGGCTTGCGCGCTTTCTGAGCTTCTGACGATAGGGCTGGGTTGGCATCAACGTACTCGTTGATCCAGGTTTGTAGCCAGACCGTCAGCTCATCCTTCTCCTTCATGGATCCGATCTTGTCGCGAACCATGCACTTCAGATAGTGCGCAAAGCGAGACACTGCGAACATGTAGGGCAGACGTGACGACAGGTTGTCGGACGCGGTTGCATCCACGCCCTTCTCGCCGAAATACTTCTTCGGCTTGTAAAGCGACTGGGCGCCGATGAAGGCCGCCTTGTCGGTGTTCTTGCGATGGATCAGCGGGATGAGGCCCGCCTTTGCAAGTTCGTGCTCGCGGCGATCGCTGATGGCGATCTCGGTCGGGCATTTCAGGTCGACGCCACCGTCGTCGGTCGGAAATGTGTGCGTCGGCAGATTGATGACCTCGCCGCCGGACTGCACACCGCGGATGCGCGTGCACCAGCCGAACTCCTTGAAGGCGCGGTTGATGTTGACCGCCATCGCATAGGCGGCGTTGATCCAGCCGTATTTGTCGCCGGTGTGCCCGTCTGTCTCCTCCTCGAAGGCGAACTCTTCCACGGGCTCCGATTTCGCGCCGTAGGGGAGGCGACCCAGCGCGCGCGGCATGCACAGGCCGAGATAACGCGAGTCGTCCTGGTCGCGCAGTCCCTTCCATGCGGCATATTCCGGCGTGTCGAACACCTTGCCGATATCGCGAGGGTTAGACAATTCGGTCCACGAGTCCATTCCCATCAGCGTCGGCTCGGCGCCGCTGAAGAAGGGGGCGTGTGCGGCGCCGGCGATCTTGCTGAGATCGCGCAGCAACTGCACGTCGGTGGGGAGGTGGCTGAAATAGTAGTCGCCGATCAGGCAGCCGAACGGCTCGCCGCCTAACTGGCCGAACTCGTATTCGTAGATCTGCTTGAACAATGGGCTTTGGTCCCAGCGCGCATCGGGATAAAGCCGCAGGTTACGATACAGCTCGTTCTTCGAGACGTTCATGACCCGGATCTTGAGGTTGGCGTCGGTCTCCGAGTTGAAGACGAGGTAGTGGAGGCCCCGCCAGGTGCTTTCGATCGCCTGGAATTCAGGTGCATGAATGATCTCGTTCATCTGCGCGGTCAGCTTCTGGTCGATCCGCGCGATCATCTCCTCGATGGTGTCGAGAACGTCCAACTTGATGACGCTCGAGTCCTTCAATGCCTCTTGGACGAGCGTGGATACCGCGTTGTCGACCTCGGTCGCTGCGCGCTCGGTGCGCGGTTTGAAGCTTTGCTTCAGCAGAGTGGCAAACTCGTCAGCTTCGGCGGTCTTGACCTGGGTGGTGCTCTCTTTGTGAACAGCTTCTTTTGCCATGGTCCCCGTTCCTTCCTTAGCTCTCGGTGCCAGGTTCGGTCGACTGGCTGATCGCGCGTTCCCGAAGCGCTGCCATCAGTTGAGGATCGGCCAGAAGTTTTTTCAGCTGGTCCTCGGCGGCTACCTTGCCATCCATGTAGCGCAGCAGGTTGGCAAGTTGTTCGCGCGCCTCGAGCAGCTTGGCCGTAGCCGGCACCTGGCGGGCGACGGCCACGGGAGTGAAGTCGGCCATCTTGTTGAAGCGCAGATTGACCGAAAGTTTTTCGTCTGATCCGTCGCTGAGACGATTGGCGACGCGCGCCGTCACGCCGGGCTGGATCGCCGCCATGCGGCTGTCGAAATTGTCCATGTCGAACTCGAGGAATTTTCGCTCCTCGACCTTCGTCTTCTCGACGCCGGGGTTATTGCCGGAAAGGTCGGAGAGGACGCCCATGACGAACGGGAGTTCGATCAGCCGCTCGGCGTCGTAAGGATCTTCGTATGTGATGTGCACGCGTGGTGCGCGATTTCGACGAATGAATTTTTGACCGCTATCTGTAGCCATGGTTCCCTCACTACGAAATCGCTTTAGACGTCGAATTTGCGCGACGCAGATCGGCTAGGGGACTTCAAGTTGCTGCGGTCGGCAAACATCCTTGTGTCCATTTAGTGCCCTCGAGCGAAAGCTGGGTTCAATGCGATCTGTCGATTGTTTTAAGGGCTCCCTCAGGAAGAACATCATCCAAAAGGCTGAGAAAATCTCGTTGCGCGAGGTCGCGCGCGCGATCTGCCAAAAACGGGATGGGGCTGGACGGCTCTGCGGTTCGGAAAAACGACGCCACCTTCGCCAGCAGGCCCAAGGCTTGCGCTCTGCTTTCCACTGAAAATACAATATCTTGAGTGCTGTTCTCGGCCGTCGATGAGAGCGACGTGGCGAGTTCCGCCATCCGTTCGATCGGCAGGTCGAAGACCTTGTTGCGCCCGATGTTGATCGCAGCGTTCTCCACGTGCGCAGGCATCAGCATCCGCATGACTTCGATAAATGACTTGCCGACCATTTCCTGCGCTTGACGCACCAGCAACAGTGCCGGGTTGGATGGTTCCATTCGGGCAAAATAGTCTGCCGCTGCTGCAAGCGCTGCGGATGCCTGTGCGGATGAAGTCACCACCCCGGTCGTTTCTGACGGCGCCTGTGTATCGACAGGACCGACATCTTCCGCGGTTGCGGCGGTCGCGGCCGGATCGCGCGACGCGACAAGACCCGCAAGCCAGGCAGCCATGCCGTTAACCAAGCCAGAGAGCCTGTCGAGGCTGATCGGTTGCCCCGCGTTCAACTTCTCGTGCCAGGTCTGCTTGATACCCGCGATTTCAGCAGCGACCGCAGAGCACCGCCCGCTGGCAGCCTTGAGAGTGTCGAGATCTGTCTCGCTGACGATGCGCTCGATGGCTGCCAGATCAGGCCCGTCGGCGTCGGCGTCGCCGGCGGGAATTTCGCCGTGAGCGATCTGATAGGCACGGTAGTTGAGGTTGCCGTGTCTGCGGTTCTCGATCAGGGGAAGGAACTGGAGCGGGTTGATCACGGTCGGGAACACGTCGATTGCCTCGACCGTGACGGCGCGAAGTGCGTAGTCGCCGTCCTCGCCCTTCGGATGCACCGCTTCCCACTGCTCGCGCAGCAGCAGGTTGGTCGCCTTCAGGCAGCAGAGAAAGCCGTCGAGATCACGGTTGAGGATTGAAAACTTGGCCAGCAGCAGGTTCAGACGTAGATCGCGGGTACGCGCCAGAATGGGCTGCGCGGCGGCAAACTGGCCGGCAAAATCGACTGCCTTTGGATCGAAGCGTCCACGCTCTCCGTTGGCATTGACGACCTCGAAGAACGACATCGGTAGCAGCGATTCCGCACCTGCGAAGAAGTTCAGATATTGGACGTCTCCGATGGCGTCGAGATCCGGCCCGCAGGGATCGTCAGCGGCAATGGGCTGCGTCAGGGAGGCGACATCAAGCATATGCGGGCCGTCCATCTGCTCGATCACGGCCCCGCTGCCGAGCCCGTGGCGACTAGGGGATCGCGCGGGGGCGCATGATCCGAATCTATACCTATGGGTCAGATGCCTGCCGACCTTGGTTCATTCCCGAAGATCATGCCATTTTCGCGTGAACCGGCAAGCTCTTGGAGCCGACTACTTGATGGCCCGAGGTGGTTCTTTGACGGCCGTCGCGGACCGTCAGGAAGCCCAGCCCTGGGGCGGGCTTGCCGGCACAGCCGGCGGCGCGCAGGATTTCCGTCGTTCTTGCATAACGTCTGATCAGCTTTTTGCAGCGGGTCATTCGATCGAAGGAGGGAGTTTAAGCCCACATGGGCCAGCTTACTCAGGATACCCGCCTCTGCGAACTCAAGACGCCTCTTGGCAAGGACGTTTTGGTTTTTGCCGGATTCGAAGGCTCGGAAGGTCTCAGCGAACTGTTCGAGTATCGCATCGAGTGCCTCAGTGAGGATGCCGACCTCGACTTCGACCGCGCTATCGGTCAGCAGTGCACGCTGACCATAAAGCTGCATGAAAAGGAGCGCGAGTTCAGCGGTATTCTGACGGAGGCCCAGTGGCTCGGGGTGAAGAACGACTATTTCAGCTACCGGATCGTGCTGAGGCCCTGGTTATGGCTGTTGTCGCGGACAACCGATTGCCGGATCTTTCAGGACAAGAAGGCGCCCGACATCATCAAAGAGGTCTTCAAGGAACGCGGCTTCACCGACTATGAATCCAAACTGACCGAAGAGGGTTCTTGTCCGAAGCTAGAATATTGCGTTCAGTACCGCGAGACCGACATGAACTTCGTGTGCCGGCTGATGGAGCAGCACGGCATCTACTACTTCTTCAAGCATGAGGGCGGCAAGCACACGCTGGTATTGGCGGACTCCAAATCGTCGCACAGTCCGATCCAAGGTCTTGCTACGATTCCCTACATCCCGCTGGCGGGTGCCGACCGGCGAGGCGAGCAGCACGTCTATGAATGGGTATCGGAGCGACGATTTCGTACCGGCAAGATCGAACTCAACGATTACAACTATCAGAAGCCCAACGCTCAGATGATCAGCGACGCCAAGGGCTCCGAGCATTACACTCGGTCGGAGATGGAGTTTTACGACTATCCCGGGAAGTTCAAGGAGAAATCCGACGGCGAGCGCTACGCGAAGATCCAGCTCCAGGCAGAGCAGGCGATGGATCGGCGTCGCCGCGGCAATGGCGACGCCGTCAACCTGTTCCCCGGTGGACTGACGAAGCTCGAAAAGCACTCCAAGGACTCGCAGAACGTCGAATACCTCGTGGTGCGGGCTGTGCACTCGTTCTCGATCGAATCCTATCGCACCGGCGGTCCGAGCGACGCAGGGCAACACGTCTATTTCGGCAGCTACGAGTTCTTGCCGAGCGATCGGCCGTTTCGAGCGCTGATGATGACGCCGAAGCCAAGAATCAACGGCATCCAGACGGCCAAGGTGGTGACCAAAGACGATAATTCGAGCGAGGAAATCGACGTCGAATCTCTGGGCGAAATCTATGTCCGCTTTTTCTGGGATCGGAAGAAGAAGCGGTCGTGCCGGTTGCGCGTGGCTCAGGTCTGGTCTGGCAAGCGCTGGGGCGGTCAGATCATCCCGCGCGTCGGACAGGAAGTCGTTATCGAATTCCTGGAGGGGGATCCGGACCGGCCCCTGGTGATCGGCACCGTTTACAACGACGAATACAAGCTGCCCTACGATCTGCCGTCGAAGAAGACGATTGCGGGATTGAAGTCGGACTCCACCAAAGGTGGCGGCGGCTTCAACGAGTGGAGCTTCGAGGACAAGAAGGGGTCCGAGAAGATCACGGTGCATGCCGAGAAGGACCACGACGTAACGGTCCGCGACACCGAGACACGTACCATCGGCGAAGCCGCATTTGGCGGCGACACGCGCAGCACCACGCTCAAGAACGGCAATGATAAACTCGATATCCAGTTGGGTGGTCAGCACATCACCTTGGCCATGGACCAGTCTGTCAATGCAGGCATCAGCATCACGCTCATGGCCAATGCCAACATCACCCTACAGGTGGGTCCTAGCCAGATCATCCTGACCCCGGCGGGCATCGTCATCAACGCGCCGACGATCGCCATGACGGCGCAGGCCGGTATGGCGCTTGCTGCCGGTGGTCCGCTGGTCGCCCACGGTACTCCAGCCCTTGTTGGTTGACGGTCATGGGACAAGTTCGGTTCGGTACGGTTCAGGATCTGTTTCAGGCCTATCCCTTGGCGCGTTATGATGTCGGCAAAGCCGACGCTGACAAGCCTTCGCTGGACTTCCTTCAGGAGGCCGCCGATGCGCGGAATTGGCACCCGGCCGTGTCTTACTGTGCCTATCTGCTTCCCAGGCGCGTAGCAGTTGCCTGGGGATGTCGCTCTCTGCGACTGATGTTCGACCATTTCGACGCCAGCGATACCAGGTCGCTCAATGTTGTGGAGACCTGGGTCCGGCAACCGGACGAGCAGTCCCGGAACAAGGCGTTGGCTGTCGGCAATGCCAATGATCCTGAGCATCCGGCGACATGGCTGGCGCTGGCGGCCGGCTGGTCCGGCGGAAGCGTGGTTCCCCCGGAATTTGCGCCCGTGGAAGCTAAGCCAGATCAGGCGGCGCGGGCGGTGCGTGCAGCACTGCTGATCGGCCTCTGCCGGCTTTCCCGCGACTCCCGGGACCGGATAATGACGTCATGCCTAGAGGATGGTATTCAATTGGCACGCGGCGAACCGCGCCCTCCGCGCTAACGAGACGATGTGATGGTGCTTCGCTTTAATATCGAGAACGAACCGAACCTTCCGGATGGCGGACCTGTGTCGTTTACGGTCACCGGCAGGCGTTCAGTCGATATTGGCCGGGACCGTCACCTCGACTGGACGCTGCCGGATCCGGCGCGGACGATTTCCGGAAAGCATTGCGAGGTGCACTTTCGCGACGGTGGCTATTGGCTGCACGACGTTTCGACCAACGGCACCTTCCTCAATGGTGCCGACCAGCGCATGCGGGGGCCGCACCGCTTGCGCGACGGTGACCGGCTCACGATCGGCCACTACATCATCGGAGTTTCGCTGGAGAACGAGGCTGGCGGGCGTAGCCCAAACCACGAGGCGCAACTGCGCGAACCCTCGGTCCAGCAGCATGCCGACTACGGAGAGCTTTGGTCAGCCGATCGTGACATCCCGCCGCCGATCGATCCGCAACTGTTGAAGAAGCCACGCGAGGCTGCGCGGCCCGTCAATCCGGGGTTCCTGGATTGGGCGGCGAGCGTCCCGGCACCGGGTGTAGACCCGTTCCGACGGTCACAGCCGGCGTCTCCGTACCAACCGTCCGAGCAGGACGACGACATGAACTGGGCAGCCGGTCCAGTCAACGCGCCGAAACCGCAAGTCGAGCGCCCGCCCGTCATGCCGACCCCGCGCCGGCCGTCGGTATGGATCGATGATGAACCAGCCGCTGCCCAGCCGCCAGCATCGCCATCGCGCCCGGCGCAAGCGGCAGACGAGGGACCTGTCACGGCCAAGCCAGTCGGCGGTACCGAGTTCGCGCGACTGGTGGCGCGCGCTGCGGGGTTGCCGGACAATTTCTTTGCCAGCAAGTCCGATGCCGAACTCGCCGAACAGCTTGGCGTCATCTTGCGTATGACCGTGGATAATCTGATGGCGCTGCTGCAGGCGCGGACCCAAGCCAAGCAGCTGACCCGTAGCACCAGCCAAACCACCGTCCAGGCCCTCGAAAACAATCCGCTGAAGTTCTCGCCGAGCTCGGAAGAAGCGATGCGCATCCTCTTTGGGCCGCCGACGCGCAGCTACCTCGACGCACAACGCGCCTTTGCACAGGGCTTCAGTGATCTCAAGTCACATCAGTTGAAGACCTACATGGCGATGCAGCACGCTGTCCATGAGCTGATTGCGGGCATAGATCCGACGCTGATGGCCCGCGAACTCGAGCTTCAGCGTGGCGCGAGCTCCTGGCTCGGCACGAACAAGGGAAAACTCTGGGACGAGTTCTTGACGCGCTGGAAGGCGCATCTCGGCCGCGACAACAGCGCGCCGATCGAAACCTTTATGTTGCATTTCTCGAACTATTACGACCGCGGTGACAAGCCCGGTTCAAAGTAAACTATCGGCGACCACGCGGCTGCCGACAATTTCTAAGTGGATGTAGGAATGTCTTGGTACAGCAAAGTTTTCTGGTCGGAAGGTCTGTTTCTGCGGCCGCATCATCTGCAGCAGAACGACCGCTACATCGAACACTTGCTGGAAAAGCGCGTTCGCTACACGACCCCATACCCGTGGGGCTTTGCCCAGCTGGAGATCGACAAGGATCTTACCGAACAGAGCAAGTTCGCGGTGCGCAATGCGTCCGGTGTCATGCCGGACGGTACGCCGTTCGATATCCCTGCGGACAGCCAAATTCCCGAAGCGATCGATGTGCCGGAGACGGCCGCAGGCCAGGTCGTCTGGCTGATGATGCCGGTCGCGGCGCCAAACACCCGCGAGGTCGACGAGGATCGCACCGACAGCGCCAGTCGTTATGTTCGTAGTTCGGAAACCTTCATTGACTCGACCTCTGCGCTACGCATCGAGGAAGAGATCGACATCGCTTATCCGCGCTTGTCGTTCGAACTGCGCAAGAGCAGCAAGCCCGGATACATGGGGCTCGGCATCGCGCGCATTCTCGAGGTGCGCGACAAGAACATCTTGTTCGACGATAAATTCGTGCCGCCGATGCTGATCTGCGCCGCGCATCCGATCATCGATGGCTGGCTCAACCGCATCATCGGCTGGGTTGAGACTAAACTCGACGAGCTGGCGCGTTACGCGGTCGATCCGTCATCCGGCGGTGGGTTGCAGAGCGTCGACTATCTGGTCCTGCAAGTGCTGAACCGTACCATTCCCGTCCTGACTCATTTCCAGCGCTCCGGCAGCGTGCACCCCGAGCGCCTGTACGAGGAATTGCTGAGATTCGCGGGTGAACTTGCGACATTTTCTACGGCGGAACGACGGGCGCGCAACTATCCGGCTTACGATCACGACGATCTCGAGAACGTCTTCACACCCTTGGTGAGCGACATCCAGGACTTCTTGAGCGCGCGATTGGGCCGACGGGCGATCCGCCTTGAGATCATCGAGCGCGCACAGAATGCGTTCGTATCGCCCATCCGCGATCGCGCGCTATTCCGAAACGCGACCCTGGTGCTGGAGGTTGCCGCGCGGCGGCCGCTCGTGGAGATCCAGAACGATTTCCCGCACCTGTTCAAGGTCGGGCCGAACACCAAGATGAACGAGATCGTGCACGCAAACTTGCCGGGCCTGACCTTGGCGCATTTGCCGACGCCGCCGCCGCATATCCGGGCCATCACGGATCACGTCTATTTCTATCTCGACCGCAAGTCGCCGCTGTGGCCCGAGTTCAGCACGGCGGCCTCGATCGGAATGCATTTCTCCGGCGACTGGCCGGAGCTTGAGCTGTATCTTTGGGCCATCCTGGAAGACAGGCCATGAGCGACAGGGACAAGCCGGTCAATCCTTTCGGTCGGGGCGAACGGACGATCATCCGTCCCAACCCCGGCGGGAAGTTGCCGCCGGCGCCGACCTCTCAGCCTCCGCCGGGCGAGGGGCCCGCGGCACGCCCAGGCTATTCGCCATCACCGGTACCCTCTCCCGGCGCGCCGGCGCCACCGTCATCATTCTCTCCTGTCCCGCAGGGCTCGAACTACGCCTCCGCGCCGGCCAGCCATCCCGCTGAGGAATGGATATCGACACCCGCACAGGCCCAGGCGCAGCAGCCTATGCTACCGCCAGGACCGCCGTTGCGCGTCGACGATCTCGTCGCGCCAAATGCCAATCCAGTGATGCGCGCTGCGGGCCCGTTGCTGCAGCTGCTCGGTCGGTTGCGGGTGGCGCTCATGCGCGCGTCATTCGCGAGTTTGATGGAGCAGGTTGCAGACGCGATCAAGTTCTTCGAGAAGGACATCCGTTCCGCGGGCATATCCGAGCACCAGGCCAACACAGCGAAATACATCCTGTGTGCCACTGCCGACGATATCGTGCAGCACATCCCGACCGAGGAGCGCCACGTCTGGACGCAATATTCGATGCTGAGCCGGTTCTTCGGCGAGCGTGTCGGCGGCGTCCGTTTCTTCGAGATCCTCGACCATTTGAAGGTTGACCCGCTGGTCAACTATCCGGTCCTCGAACTTCAGCACGCCTGCCTTGCGCTTGGTTTTCAGGGCATTCACCGGACGTCAGGCGGCGGACTTGCGAACCTGCAGCTGATCCAGCGTAACCTTTATGAATTGCTGCGCCGGGTCCGGCCGAAGACGATGAGCGACCTGTCGCCCAACTGGCGCGGGCAGGCGCTGGCGGGGCGGCGGCAGCGTCTGCGCGTTCCGGTCTGGCTCGTCGCGGCCGTCGTCGCCGCGCTGCTGACCGGGTCCTATTTCGTCCTCCGGACGCTCCTCGCTGGTCGGGCAGAGAATGCTGCCGAGGTGGCGCTCGCGCTCCATCCAGCCGGCCCGATCGAGCTCAAGCGCCAGATCGTTGCACCTCCGCCGCCGCCTCCACCTCCGCCGCCACCGGATCGCATCACCCAGTTGCAACGCATCCGCAATGCGCTCGCGAAGGAGAACACCGCCTGTGCCATGACGGCGGACCAGACCCCGAGCTTCATCGTGATCAGGGTCTGCGACCTGGCGTTGTTCGCGTCGGGCCAGGCGACCATCCTCGACGGTTTCAAGCCGATCGCACTCCGCGTCGCAGCAACCCTCGACAAGGAGCCGGGGCGGATCCGGGTCGTCGGCCATACCGACAGTTCGCCGATCCGCACAGTCCGCTTCCCGTCAAATTTCGAGCTGTCGGTCGAGCGTGCCAAGGCGGTTGCCGCGGCATTGAAGCCTGGCTTGGCCGACGGTTCGCGCGTCGACGTCGAGGGCAAAGGAGCAGATGCGCCAATCGCCAGCAACACGACACCCGAGGGACGCGCCAAGAACCGGCGCGTCGAGATCTTTATCGAACGCAGCGAATAGGCAGATACCGCCGGGTCAGGTGGTTTGCGACAGGTACGGTTAGATGCTTGCCAAGGACATTCTTCGCATCGTTCTCTACGGAGTAGGGCTCAGCTCGCTCGGAGCGGTGATCTATCTCGCCGGTCCCTTCATCGCGTTCGGCGACTGGCGGCCGCTGGAGAACCATATCGTCCGGCAGATCGCTATTCTGCTGCTCACCACGGTCGTGGCAGGCATCGTTGGCCTCAATCTGTTCAAGCGTCGCAAGAGTGCCAAGGAGATCGCCGATGGCATCGCTGGTGCGGACCAGCCCGTCAGCGATGAACCGGTGCTCAAGGAGCGCATGAAGGATGCGCTCGCGACGCTGAAGACCGCCAGCGGCAACAAGTCGGGCTATCTCTACGATCTGCCGTGGTACGTCATCATCGGTCCGCCCGGCGCCGGCAAGACCACGGCGCTGGTCAATTCCGGGCTCAAATTTCCGCTCGCGCGCGGGGCGACGCCCGCAGCGATCGCGGGGGTCGGCGGTACACGCTACTGCGATTGGTGGTTTACCGAGGAGGCGGTGCTGATCGATACCGCCGGCCGCTACACGACCCAGGACTCCAACAGCAAGGCCGACAAGGACAGCTGGCTGGCGTTCCTGGACATCCTGAAGAAAAGCCGGTCGCGCCAGCCGATCAACGGTGTCCTTGTCGCCATCAGTATCGAAGACATCCTGACGCTGCCGAAGCAGGAACTCGCACTTCACGCCGATGCCATCAGGATGCGCCTGCTCGAGTTGCATCAGAGGCTCAAGGTCAGCTTCCCGGTCTACGCGCTATTTACCAAAGCCGATCTCGTTGCCGGCTTCACCGAGTATTTCGCCTATCTCGGGGAGGCCGGCCGCCGCCAGGTCTGGGGTGCCACGTTCCAGACCGCAGACAAGACCCAGAATCTGGTGGGGCAGATCCCAGTCGAGTTCGACCGTCTGCTGGAGCGCCTGAGCGAGGAGACGCTCGACCGTCTGCAGGATGAGCCGACGCCCCAGCACCGCGTGCAATTATTCGGTTTTCCGGCACAGATGGCCCGGCTCAAGCCCCAGATCCACGACTTCCTCAACCAGATCTTCGAGCCGACGCGCTATCACGTGAACGCGAACCTGCGCGGTTTCTACTTCACCTCGGGTACGCAGCAGGGCACGCCGATCGACCAATTGATCGGGTCGCTGGCACGTACGTTCGGCGCTGAGGAGGTCGGTTCCGGATCCTATTCGGGCGCGGGCAAGAGCTTCTTCCTCGCCGATCTGATTTCCAAGGTCATCATCGGCGAGGCCGACTGGGTCTCGACCGACCGTGCCGCGGTGCGCCGCGCGCTGATCCTGAAAACCGCGGCCCTGTCGTTGATCGGCCTGGTCTCGATCGGACTGATCGCGGCTTGGCTGATGAGCTATAAGCGGAACTCCGATTTGATCGAGCAAAGCCTGCAGGCGGATAGCGAGTATGCGGCGGCCGGCGCACCACTTATCAAGCAGACGCTGATTGCCGATCATGATCTCGACAAGGTGCTGCCGCTGCTCTACCGGCTGCGCAACGCGCCGGCAGGCTACGGATCGCGCGGCGAGCCGGTGCCTCTGTCGGCCCGCTACGGGCTCAGTCAGCACGCCCGGCTGCTGTCGCCCTCGAAGGCGGCCTATCATACGGCGCTTGAGCGCATGTTCCGGCCGCGCCTGCTGTATCGCCTCGAGGAGCAGCTCAATGCGCGCATCAACGAACCTGCCTTCGTCTACGAGGCGCTCAAGGTCTATCTGATGGTCGGCGGCCTGCAGTCGCCGGACCGCGAGCTGATCCGCTCCTGGATGCAACGTGACTGGGCCGACAACCTCTACCCTGGCGCCACCAACGCGGAAGGGCGGCGTCTGCTCGACGAGAATCTCGTAGCAATGTTCGACCTCGAGACCGAGCAGCAGCCGCTGGTCGAACTCGACGGCCGGCTGATCAAGCAAGCCCAGAGCTCCTTGGCGCGCCTGAGCGTGTCGCAACGTGCCTACGAGTTTCTGAAATCGGAGGCTCGCGCATCGACCGCTGGCGACTGGATCGCTAGCCGCCATGGCGGACCCGACATGGGTGTCGTGTTCGAAACCACGACGGGGCAGCCTTTGGACGCCGTGCGGGTACCTGAGTTCTTCACGTATAACGGCTTCCATCAGAAGTTCGTCGCCCGGCTGTCCGGATTGTCTGAGCGGATGAAGCGGGAGCGATGGGTTTTGGGGGATGCAGGCCAGCAGTCGGCCATCGACCAGCAGTACGACAATCTGGCCGGAGATCTGCTCAACATCTATTCCAACGATTTCGTGACGACCTGGCGAACGGCGCTCGGGAGCCTGCGCCTGAAGAAGTTGCTCGCCGACAAGCCGAAATACGAGGTGCTGCGGGCGCTTTCGGCGCCGACCTCGCCGATGCGGCAAATTCTGGAATCGGTGCGCGATGAGACGATGCTGACCAAGGAACGGGCGAAGCCGGCGAACGCTTCGGCGCCGGCTGCCGCACCGGCGCCGGCACTCTTCACGAATGCCCAGGATGGACCGCCTGGCGCGACGATCGAGGCACAGTTCAAACCTTACCACGCCGCGCTCGAAGGCGAGAGCACCCGCCGGCCGATCGACTCGACCGTCGCGAACCTGAACGACATCGCGCAGAACCTGACGTTGATCATCGAGAGTCCCCAACTGACAGCACAGGCCACGGCCGCGCTTCAGACCCAGGTCGCAGCGCTCCGCAACAATGCCTCGCGCATGCCACCGCCATTCTCCGACATGCTGCGCGCAGCAGCCGCGGAGTTCGAAGGCAGCATCGCGGCTTCAACCGCCGGGCAAATCCTGCAGACGTTGCGCGATCAGGTCACGCCGGTCTGCCAACAGACCGTGACCAACCGCTACCCGTTTGTCCGCAGCAGCGGCCAGGAAGTCCCGCTGGCGGATTTCGCCAAATTGTTCAGTCCGAATGGCGTTATGGACAAGTTCTTCACCCAGTACCTGGCACCTTATGCCGACACGTCGCGGTCGGACTGGGCTTGGCGCAAGGAGAGCCCCGTTGGTCGGTCGTTCTCGCCCGACACGCTCAAACAATTCCAGAATGCGGCTTATATCCGGGATGCGTTCTTCCAGACGGGCGGCGGTGTGCCCGCCGTTTCTTTCGCGATCCGGCCTCCTGGGGCACCGGGGCCAGGCGTGACCGTTAAGACCGAGATCGGCGGCACCACGATTGCGAGCCCAACCATTCCCGGACCGGCCACGTCGTCCTTGTTCGGCGGTCCGCAACCGCCGCCGCCACCGCCACCGCCACAGAGCAACTCGCCAACGACCGTCCTATGGCCGGGCCCAGCGCCGCGAACGGCAATTTCAGTTAGTAACGACACCGGCGCGCCATCCGTGCTTGAGCGCATTGGTCCCTGGTCGTTATTTCGGATGCTGGAGGCGGGCTCGTTGGTTGTGAAAGCGGAAACGGCCAGCGCGACTTTCATCGTCGCGGGGCGCGAGCTCAACTATCAAATTTCGACTGGGTCGTTGCGCAACCCGCTGAACCTGTCAGTGCTGCGCGAGTTTCGTTGCCCGACCGGGATATGACCATGCGTTGCGGGCTATTCGGCAAGATCGGCGCCAAGCGCGATTTCATCGCGATCGCGACCCCGCGCAGCTTCCTGGAAGCCTGGGAGCCGTGGGTACAGGCCGCCCTGTCAGCAAGTCGCCACCAGCTTGGCCCAGGATGGCAGCAGGCCTTTCTGACCGCCCCGGTCTGGCGGTTTTGGCTCGGCGCCGCGATCTGCGGCACGACGGTTGCGGGTGCGATCATGCCCTCGCTCGACGGGGTGGGGCGATACTATCCCTTGACCCTGCATGCGGTGACCGGCGAGGCCGTCTCGCTGCCGCCGCCGAGCATTGATCCGCAGGACGAATGGTTCGGGCAAGTGGAAGCGTTCATGCTTTCGACCCTGGATCGGGCCGCAACCTTCGAGCAGATCTCCGATGCATTGGATCGGCTTGCGGTGCCACGACTGCAGGAGACCATCGCCGGCGGTCCGCCGATCACGTCGCTTGGTACTGCGACAATGGGAACGGCTTCGGCGGTCGACGCCTTCGCGGGGTCGTTTGCAGCACTTTGCGCCGCCAACCCACAGGTCTACGCCGCGGCTAGCTTCTGGTGGACTGCCGGAGGGGAAGGCTTTCCGCCAATGGCGCTGAGTTGCCGCGGATTACCAGATCCGTTTCACTACATCACGCTGCTGACCGGTGATCTCGGCCTCGCGGCATCCGAGAATGGATGACACGCGATGGTGCATATTCCATCCTTGTTCGATGTTGGTAGCGTCACCCATGCCGGACGGGTGCGGGAGCGGAACGAGGATTCATGTTTGGTACGAACCGACGTCGGCCTTTGGGCGGTCGCCGACGGTATGGGTGGTCACGAGGCCGGCGATCTCGCCAGTCGCATTGTAGTGCAGTCGCTTGACGCGATCGGCACGCCAGAATCAGCCGCAGACCTGCTAGCGGAATGCGAGGAGCGGCTGTTCAGCGCAAACCAGCAGATACTTGCGCTAAGTCATGAACGACAGGGGGCCACCGTCGGGACCACGGCGGCGGTTCTGCTCGTTCGCGATAGCTACTATGCCTGCATATGGGCGGGTGACAGCCGGGTCTACCTGATCAGTCGTGGCGCAATTAGCCAGGTGTCGCATGATCACAGCGAACTGGCGGAACTGATCGCCGAAGGTGCGCTGTCGCGCGAAGACGTGAATGATTGGCCGAGCAATGCCATTACTCGTGCCGTCGGTGTCGCCGATGATCCGGAATTTGAGGTGGTGACAGGCCCGGCCGAGCCGGAGGATATCTTCGTGATCTGCAGCGATGGCCTGACCAGGCACGTGCAGGACGACGAGATCCTGCAGCACGCAGCTACGCGACGCGCCCAGGCGGCTTGCGATGACATGCTCGCGCTGGCTCTTGATCGTGGCGGACTTGACAACGTGACGATTGTGATCGTGCGACTGCTGACGCCACGATCTCAGGAGGCGACAAGATCTCCACTCAATCGGGAGCCGCAACCATGACCCCGAACGATCCGTTCCGATCGTCCTATCACGGCGTGCCGCCCGGCACGCGTCTCAACGGCATTTACGAGATCGAAGCGGTGATCGGCGCGGGCGGCATGGGGGAGGTCTACAAATGCCGTGAGATCCAGACTGGATCGCCTGTTGCGGTGAAAATGCTGCTGCCCGACATGGTTGATAACGAGGCGGCGCTCGCGCTGTTCCGTCGAGAGGCCGCGGCACTCCACAATCTTCCGCATGACGCGATCGTTCGCTACTTCCTGTTTACCGTGGAGCCGGTGCTGCAGCGACCTTATCTCGCGATGGAATTCGTGAATGGCCGCTCGCTCTCGAACATGCTCGATGATGGGCCGTTGACCTTCGAGGCGCTGATCAGGCTGATGCAGCGCGTCGCATCGGGACTGGAGGCCGCTCATGAGCACGGCATCATCCATCGTGACGTTTCTCCGGACAACATCATCGTTCCGCTCGACGACGTCAGGCGGGCGAAGATCATCGACTTCGGCATCGCGCGGTCGACCCAGATGGGTGACAAGACCATCATCGGCTCGGGCTTCGCCGGCAAGGACAATTACGCATCGCCGGAGCAGGTTGGGTTGTACGGCAATGACGTGACTGCGAAATCCGATGTCTACAGCTTCGGTCTTGTGCTGTTCCATGCGCTGACCGGACAGAAACTCGACATGGGCGGCAGCCAGTTTCAACTGGTGGAGAAGCGCCGGCGTGTGCCCGATCTCGGTGCGGTCGATATGCGAATCCGGCCTTTGCTGGAGCGGATGCTGCAGCCTGATCCGGCATTGCGCCCGACCATGGGGGAGGTCGCCAGCTGGACGCCAACCGGTTCGGCCCAGACACCGGCCGCGCCGTTATATGGCTTCGATCCGCTACGGCGGCCGGAAAGCACGGCGCCGGCGTCGCAGGACAGGATGCCGTCGACCGCGCGGAACGCGCGCGGCCTCTGGCTCGGGGCGGGCGTGGCGGCGTTGTTGCTGCTGGTCGGCGGTGGCGGATATGCCTTCTACAAGCTGGTCTGGTCAGCGCCCGGCACCGCGGTCTTGCCGCCACCTCCGAAACTCGCTGGAACAATGGTGCCGCCGAAGGTCGAGCCCGCTGGACCACAGTCCGGACGCCAAGAGACAGAGAAATTGTCCGCGCAGCCGACGGCAACGCCGTCTCCGGCACTCGATGGGCCGGGGCGAGCTGAGCGCATCCGCAAATACGTGGCCCGATATTCTGGCGGTGACTGCTTCTTTGTCTTGCCGATTGCTGTGAGCCCAAATGCGGCTGTCATCGAAGGGTTCGGTTCCTCGACCGCCCCATTCGACACCTTCGATAAAGCGTTTCGGCGTGAGCAGGGTTTCGAAGCTTCGGTCGGCGTCAGGCAAGTGACCCAGGCGCAATGCCCAGCCGTCAAGTTCTTGAGTCAGGTCGGGAGCGATCAGGCCCGAATGCCACGCATCACCCTGTCAGCGACAGAGTTGAAGGGCGGTGAAACCCTCAATGGGACCATTGAGAACTTTGCCAACCGCGTGGTGGAGCTGCTCATGGTGTCGGATCGCGGCGAAGTCCAGAGCCTCTCTTACCTTCTGAAGCCGGGCATCGACTCACTTTCGTTTACGCTCCCGACAGCGCGCGCGAGCGGTCCGCAACTGCTGTTGGTCGTGGCGGTTCCGCAGGTTCTGGACTCATTGCGCCAGCCGCGACCGATGGCTGCCGACACGTTCTTTCTGCAGGCGCTAAGCGAGGCTCAGCGCAACAAGGTGACCGTCATCGCGGCCGCGCGCTATGTGCTGCTCACCAATTGACCGGCACGCTCAGAATGTTCCGATCACCAGGATTTTCAGGTTGGCATCGGGCTTGAGGTCGCTTGCCGTATATTCAAGCATGTTTCCGGCAGCAGACGACGCCTTTAGCCGCCCAGGACAGAAGCTCACCAAACGGTCGCTGCCGCCTGGGTCGATAGTCAGTTTGAATGAACGGATCGGCCCGGCCCAATTCGCGCCGGTCTTGAGCACATACGATATGCGCCGCTCCTGCAGCTTCGCGCTGTTGGTCTGGTTACTGCCCGCGCGCTTGTCGAGTTCGGCGAGGAATGTATCCTGGACGCAGTATTCTTTCCGGTAACGGGCGACTTCCTGAGCGAGTGCGCCGCTGCGGCGCAGGCTCGAGCGCAGGATGGTGTCGGGACTGGAGCCGACGCTCGGCCGGTACTGGTGTTCGACCAAGACGGTGCGCGTGGGCGGAAACACCTGCTGGCGCACAGCCGAGGTCTTGACAACCCAGCCCGGCGCATATTGCTGCCGACCGTTATCGCTCATTCCGGCAGGTATCAGAAGTCCGTCATCCACGAGCCGGGCCCGGGTCGCCTCGGGCAGGTCGGTCACCCGGATCTCGCGGCTACCAATCGGCAGCAGCGGCAACTTGAGTTCGCGGAGCAGGGCACTGACATCCTTGTTGCCGACCATGGCGCGCTGATCGACGGTCAGCGGCGCCGGGCTGCCATCGACCTTGGTCTCGAAGTCGACGAAGTTGATCGGATCACTTGACGGCAGTGCGATGTTCTCAGCCTCCGACAGGTCGATGTCGGGCAGCGGAAAGGCAACAGTAAGCGTGACCGGCTTGGCGGTGACGTTGGCAAATTGGTAGCGAACGCTAACCCTGTCGAGCGCGATACGAAGGCTCTCGCTCTCCATGGCCACGTCATTGGTGCGCACGAACTGGAGCCCGCCGATCGACAATTCCGCGGCCGAGTCGTTGGCGCGTGCCGGCCAGCCCGTCGCACCCAGCAGCGCGACCATCAAGGCCCCTATCCAGAACGATGGTCGGGGGGAGGGTCCGCTCGGCAAGCTCGTCTCGATGTGGCGTCGCAGCATGTGCTGGTTCCATCCGATGCGGGTCAATCGATCGGCTGATAAAGATCGCCCCACTCGGACTTCCAGACCCCGTCTGGATCGCACACTACGAGTGCGAGCTTTACGTCGTTTGCCAGTCGGATCGCGCCGCGAAAAGCATCCTGAGCCGGCAACTGCGCGCTGACCTGGTCGGTGGTCAGCCGTCCCCCGCTCGCGGCGGCCGGCAGCACGATCGATCCGGAGATGCCGTCATTGTCGCGTTTCAGGACAAGCGTGATCGCGTCGGGCTGGACTTCGCTCACCTGCTCAAATCTATTCCGGGCCATGTTTTGCACCGCAAGCTGAAGACATTTCGGACTATCACCGTCCAGTGATAGATTGAACGTGATTGAGATTGCTCACCACTAATTGACGCGCCGCATCAACGGCATCTCGGATTAGTCGATCCGACGCGGCGATCGGTTCGGGGTACATTGAGGCGAACATGCTTCGTCCAAATCATTGGATCTTGGTCTTCATCGTTGGCGCTGGCATTCTTGGAACCAAGGCGTACGCCGACGATACCGTTGTGCGCAGCTTTGCCGGCGGTTCGGCTGCTTCCATGGTCGGCATCGTCCCGGCCAGCGAGGACGTGGAACTCGCGGGACCGCAAGCACTCAGCGCCGACGGGCAGGGCAACCTGTTTGTGCTCGATCAGATCAACGGTCGCATCCTCCAGTTTGATCCGAAACAGCCAAGCTCAGATCCTGACGTCCTGAAGATGCCGAAGGACGTGCAGCCGACCGATCTCGTCGTCCACAACGACGACATCATGGTTTGGGACGGCGGCGTACGGACGCTGAAGGCGGCGCCGGGGCAATCCACGCGCGGTCTCGGCGGTGATGTGATCCAGCTTGAAGAGGTATCGAGCCGCGGCGCGGACGATCAGGTCGCCGTCTCCGCTTTTGCCCAGATGGGATCACAGGCGCCGGGCAGCGCGGCCGACCTGCTCGACCAGAATACCCGCGCGGCGATCGTCAAGACGACGCGGCAGCCCGACCGGCAATATGTGGCTTCTCGAAGCAAGGGCTCGGTGATCGCCGACATCATTCCGGACAAGGGTAATGCCAGCGTACGGGTCGAAATCCAGACCATGGTCACCAACGAGACGATCGGCCAGCTCGGCCTGCGGGTGCGCAACCAGCTCGGCACGGTGGAGTTTCTCGAGATCGACAACAGTGACCGCTTCTACGTCCTGGCCGAGGACGTTCCGCCATCGGGAAAGAACGCCTCCACGTTCGTGGCACGCTATGCCGCGAACGGGCGTCTCGAGGGAATCTATGAGCTTCCCTTGGAAAACACGCCGCTGACCCGGCGGTTTGTAACGGTTTCGGGCGATGGCGATGTCTATTTCCTGCGGACCAAACCGGAAGGTATTGAAGTGGTCGGCGTGGGCTTCAGGCCTCTGACCAACGCTTCGATTATCGACGTGCGGCCATCGCGAACGGCAGCCGCGCCGGCATCGCAATCCGACGTCAAGTTCGACGCGTCGGCCGCCGTGAGACCGTCCAATCGCCAGCAGGCCATCGAGACAGCGTTTGCGTTCGAGGGCATCCAGTGGAAGCTGACGCAGGCGAACTACGGCAACGATCCCGACAGCCAATGCAGCGGCTTCAGCCGTGTTCGTCGGCCGTGGTATCTGCAGGGAAAGGTGAACCAGGAGGTCCGCGGCGTACCCTATTGCTGGGGCTGCCATGGTTCGCTCGCGAACTTCCGGCAGCGGATCGAGAACGGAACGCTGGCTGGCAATGTGTGCACTCGCAATGCGCCACGGCCGGATGTGGCTGGCGTCGATTGTTCGGCATTCGTCAGCGCCGCGTGGGGGCTCTCCGTCCACTACACGACTGCCGCTATTCCCGCGATCGCAGCCCCCGTGACAAATCCCTGGGACCTGAGGCCCGGCGATGCGCTGAACAAGCCGGGTTCGCACGTGATGTTGTTCCTGCGGTTCACGCCTGATCGCAAGGCCGAGGTGATGGAATCCTCGACCGGCGGCTGCAATGGCCGCGTCTGCCGCAACGTCTACCCGTTGGCGAGCCTGCTTTCGCGCGGCTACGTTCCGGTCCGCTTTCGAGCCTTCGCGGACGATCAGACGGCAGTCTCAGCGAGCGCCTATCAGGAGACCGAACAATCGCCGGCGGGCCGCAAAACGGCAAGCAAAAGGCGCTGAACCCGGTGTGTCGCCAGAGCTACAAAATGGGTAGGCATGATGTCGAGGTGGATCACGATGCGGATGCCCAGAGGATTTGATTGCAGGATCACGCGGCTATGCGCCACCATCGGGCTCGCTGCGTTGATCGGGCTGATAACCCCGCACGCGCATGCGGCAGGAGGACTGTCGATCAGCAATCCGGACGGGGCGGCGGTGCGCGCGCTCGTGATCGGGGTCGATGATTACCAGCACGTGCGGAAATTGAAGGGCGCGGTCGCTGACGCCACTGACATCGTGACCAGCTTGAAAAGCATGGGGGTTGGCGACGTCGTCGTACTGACGAACGCCCAGGCCGACAGGGCAAGCGTCCTGCGCGAGATCAGTGCGCTGGTGGAGCGAACCAAGAACAACGACCTCATCTTTCTGTCGATCGCCGGTCACGGCACCCAGGAACCGGAGCGCGTCAAGGGCTCTGAGCCCGACGGAATGGAAAACGTGTTCCTGCTGCCAGGCTTTGAAACTACGCCAACCGGGTCGGTTGAACGTGTTCTAGGCAGTGAGTTCAACCATTTCATCCGGCAGTTCGAGCTGCGCGGGGCGAGGGTGATCTTCGTGGCTGATACCTGCCACGGCGGCGGTATGGTGCGCGATATCGATCCGCGTGCCGCTGAGATGAGCTTCCGGCAGGTCCCGCGCTACACGTTGCTGGTCGACGAACTGAAGCCGGTGTCGGACAGCAACGATCCGAAGTCAGAACTCGATCTTGACCACACGGCGTTCCTGGCTGCGGTGGACCGCTACACCAAGGCGCCGGAAGTCCGCATCCCTGGCATCGATGGCCTGCGCGGGGCTCTCAGCTATGCGGTCGCGCGCGCGGTGGAGGGGAGCGCGGATATCAATCACGATGGGAAGGTGACGCTCAAGGAACTCTTCAGCAATGTTCGACAGGTGGTCTATCAGCTCTCGGACCAGCGCCAGAACATCGTGACCATATCATCGCCGCCTCAGACGCCGGATACCGACGTCGCCTTCGAATTGACGCGCGGTGTCGTTCTGATTCAGGGGCCGGCCGCGAGAGCGGCCTCTGGGTCGGCCGGATCCGGGGCCATCGAGGGACAGGCGCCCGCGCCGCCGGCTGTCACGGCCAAGGCACCAACCGTTCCGACCCTTGCCGCGGCAGCGACCAAGGAACTTCCGGCCGGCGACGCGCCGGGGCCTCTCCGCCTCGCTGCACCTATCCGGCTGGCGGCGCTCGACGGCAAGACGAGCTATTTTGCAAGCGTGAAGCCAAAGGATATTCCCGTGCAGGCGGTTCAACCGACGGACAATCCCGACCTGATCTGGGATCCCGTGTCGCACGATGTGATCGCGTGGGGCGACGTGGTCGCCTACGGGATCGACGTTGCAAACCTGCCGACAGTAGTCGACCGGACAGCGGCAATTCGTGAACTGAAACGCATTGCGACCCGGTCGCCGCAGATCATGCGCATCTGGCCAGACGATCGCCAACAACGTGCTGGCCAGACCGTCGAAGTTGATCTGTCTGATGTGGCGTCAAGAGCGGTGCTGCTGTTCAATGTGTCTGGCGATGGCACCATCCAATTGTTGTATCCGGTGGGTTCTGATGCGGCGCTGGCCCGATCGGCGAGTTTGCGCCTACCGCTCAGGGTCGGCGAGCCGTTCGGTGCGGAACAGATCGTTGCGGTGACTTCGCAGCAACGCATGGTCGATCTTGAGACAGCCCTAATGCAGTTCAACCGGCGTCGCGCTTCGGGGCAAGTGATCAAGAGTCTCGAGCGTTACTTGCCCGCAGACGCGCGAATCGCCTCGATCGGCTTCTTCAGTGCTCCCTGACTCTTAGGGGGAGCAGGCCATGCCGTCATCGCAGCCGATCCGCCAGGCGCGATCATGGCTCGCATTCCTGCTGCTACTGGCGGGTAGCGGAGCTGCGCCCGCAGCACCATTGCCGACGGCGTCGCTGCATGTCGGCACGACGTACGCACGTTGGCTTTGGCCTGTACAAGCGGTGCGCGGGCAGACCAATACCGCGAGTGTGTCGCTTCAGATCCGGCCGAGCCAAACCGTCAACGTCGGCGGCAAGGTCTCGTTCGGCGTCACGGCCAGGAAGACGGGATATCTCATTTTGGTCGACGTCGACGCGGAAGGGCGGATGTCCCAGATCTTTCCGACTCCCGAGTTATTGGCGCAGTCGAACGAGCGCGACATCAATCTCGTCAAGCCAGGTGTCGAATTTGTTGTTCCTGCCCCCGCGGCGCGACAGCGCGGTTTTGAATATGTCGTCGCACCGCCGACGGGGTCCGCAGTGATGATCGCCATCCTGAGCGAGCGACGCGTGCAATTGCTCGATTTGCCGGACATGCCCCGCAAGCTGGAAGGTCAGGCCGACGCGTTGAGCTATCTATCGGCCTGGACCAGCGAGCTGCGCGTGCCGGACAACAACAGCGGAAAGCTCGTGACGAACAATTGGTCGTTCGACGTCAAATCTTATTCCATCAAGTGAGTCCTGTAGCGCTTGGGTTAAAGCTTGCTCAGTCGGCTGAAGAAGCCACCCCGGGCGATCATGTAATGAATGTCCTTTGGAAAGGGAAAAGCGCTGCGAACGTTGGAAATTGCGTGCTGGAGGAATTCCCCGCGCTGCGGCGCAGGCTTATGCCGCGGCTGGTCCGCGACCTGCGGTATCATGAAGCGATCCACGAAAGCCGGGTCAAGATCGTTGACCCTGACCATCTGGCCAAATGCCGGGAATAGGTCGTAATGACCCAAGCTTACCCTGAGGTTCTTGAGAGCAGGGCGCTGAGGTTGAGTTTGATTGCCATCGGTCGTCGCCAGCCCACGCCCGATCAGGTCCAGCTTCACCGACTGCGGGAGAGTTGATGGACCATACACGATCTCGAGCGCCCGGCCGCTCTGTCCGGACAGCCATTGGTACCAGAAGGTCGCATCGTCGGGCCGCGCATTGGCACCGTAGAGGCAGTCAAATCCCCAACAGGCCGTCAGCTTGCCCTGATACTTTCCAAGGCTCCCGACGAGATTGCGCATGCCGTTACCGCCGCCGGAGTGGCATGCGATGATGAGCTTGCCGATCTGGAGCTGTGGAATGGACGTCGAGGAGAGACCCAGGAACCTGGCAAGAGCTCCAAGGATCTCCTCGAGATAGCGTTCGCCCCAGTTCGCGGTTGCCAGGTCAGACACGCTGTAGTTTCCGGCAAAGGTGTCGCCAACGGCATATTCGTAGCCCAGGAACGGCGCGATAAGCACTACGTCCTTGCCGGAATCCCGGACCTGTTCGCGCAGCCGCGCTGGATCGCTGTGGAAGAGGAATTCATGATTTTTGACATAGAAGCCGTGAAGCCAGATCACGACGTCGAACTTGGTGGCAGATGTTGGGTGCTTTGGCGGAAGATAAACCGCCGTCGGCTTCATGCCGGGTGCCTGCTGCTTCGTGAAGAGCGTCACCCCGGGAAAGGCGTTGGCGTCCTTTTGCTCAAGCTCACACGCAACCACGCAGGTCGCTCCACTTCGGCCAATCCAGGCACGGACCCGGCTGACCTGGTATTAAGCTCTGCTGCCCGTCACACACCTTCTCAGCACCAAGATCCGCGCGGCCTCCTGGCCTTCCATGACGCCGTGGCAGCCTTGGTGACAGCCTTGCGCGTTGCTAGCGGCAGGACTCGACATTACCCACGTTGCCCCCGGGGCCGCCGCCGCCACGGTATTCGAGGTGGCAGCCGCTTCTAACCTGACGGCACAGGGATTGATCACAAACGATCTGACCACTGCCGCCGCCGCTGTTCTTCGCAGTTGCTTGCCGCCGCGGAACGTCGGCTGTTGGCTCCGGTCTCTCGCGGGCCGAACGATCCGCACGTGACGGACGTTCGTCCGTGTTGCGCTTTGCAACCGGTTTCTTTCCGCGTCGTTTCTCGCATTCATTGTCGTCGTTGAGGAACGAGCCCTCGGCACAGGTGATCCTGCTGCACTGGTCACCGTCAGCCTTGTAGCCATGATCACAGATCAGGGGACAGACCCGGGACGGCTTGAGCTTGATTGCGTCAAGCGCGTCGAGACTTGCGAGCTTGGCGTCGAATTTGGTTCCCGCGTGCTGGTTGAAGAGAGCCAACGAGCGCTGGGAGGTCGCATTCCATTGGCCATTGACGGCGCCGGTGAAGCAGCCGACGCGGCTCAATTCGCCTTGCAAGGACTTGGCGATATCTACGGGCTTGGCGATATCGGCCTTTGTGACATCGGTCTGGCGCGGCTCGTCGCCCAGCGCGGCAAGCTTGGGCGTCTTGCTGTCCTCAGCGGGCGCAGCGGCCGCAGGGTTATCCGCGACGGTACTCTCAACCGCCGGCTTATTCCCGGAGAGTGCAGCGACGATCGTCGATTCGGATGAAATACGTTTCCGTTCCGCCTCGGCGGCCTGCTCCTGCGCCGCTTGCTTCGTCTTCTCGGCCGCAATCCGGGCCTCTTCCGCAGCCTTCAGATCCGCGGCCGCCTTCTCCTGGTCGGCACGCTGGGCGCCCTGGGACATCAGGCGAGCTCGCTGCTGCTCGGCCTCCTGCGCTTTCGCCGTGGCCGCGACGCGTGCGTCCTCGGCGTCGAGCTGATTGAGCTGCAGCTTGGCCAGATTTGAGTAGTATCCGTCCGGGTGTTGGGTCAGGAACGCGTTCAGAGCAGGCTTGTTGCGGAGCTGCAAGGCCAATTCGTAATCACGACGAATTTCCGACTGGGCGTTGGCTGCCTGTATCGGCTCCTCGGCCTTGGTAGCCGGAACAAGCGCAACGTCTTCGCCGCCGAGCGAGCCGTAGACATAGGGCTCCTGTCGGTTGCCCGTGGCTTGCAAGACATCGTCGCGGACGAAGCCGAAAGCCCTTCGCAAGTCGAGCCCCGGCTTTGCGATGTACTTCACGAGGGCCGTCGCGTACGGACTATTCTGGCTGTTGCCATCGAGTGCGGTCAGTCCCGCTTTCGCGGCAAACGCGATCAGCGTGTTGGAGACGGTGGGCTCGACCCTGGCCAGTCCGCGGCTGATCGATCGCGAGGCAACTGTACGTTTCATCGAGTCGGCAAACGGATTGTTGCGACACGCGTCGACGATCACCACGCGTAGTTGCCTCGCAGGCTCAATCGCCAGCAGGACGCGGTCGAGCGAGAATGCTTCGTCATAGATGTCGGTGTCACGTTCGAGTCTGGCGTCGGTCGGGATCAGATAGTTTGTCCCGTCGATCTCGATACCGTGGCCAGCGTAGTACACCAGGGCTATGTCGGCATTGCGGGCCTGATCGGCGAATTCTCTCAAGGCCCGCCGCATATCCGTCGCGGCGAGGTTAAGTCTTGAGTCAACCACATCGAAACCTGCTCCCTTCAAGGTCGCGGCGATAGCCGCAGCGTCGTTGGCCGGGTTTGGGAGCAGAGGGGCGTTCTGATAGTTGGCATTGCCGACCACCAAAGCCACGCGCTTTGTCGCCCAGGCTGGCTGAGAGGCCAGGAACAGCGAAGCGGCGAGAAGAAGCAAAACTCGAAGGTGCCTGTACACTCTCATGGCGAACACTCAACCTATGCCCGTAGAATGGCGACGTTGCGAAGACGGCCGCGTGAGAAATAACTCCCGAATTCGTACGCTCCTGGCGGCTGCCTATCCGCATACAGTACCAATCTCGAGCCCGATCCATTCCTATCTGTTGTTTCGAAATGCGGACGCGTTCAAAAGGCATGGAAGATATTGCGCCGGGCGTTGTGCGCCGATTCATGTGGATGGTAGGCGCCCGCCAGTGCTTTGCTGAGGGCGCGATCGCAATGTAAGACATTGATATAAAACAGCTATCTTTCTTGGGGCTGCTCGTGGCAGCGCAGCACAAGGCCTCTGGCGTAGTTCAAACTTGAGTTCCGCTGAGCCGCACATCGAGGAGACGTGAAGCGCGGTGTCAGGCGTGCGGATCAATCGTTCTGGCCGAGAGCTCCCGCCCGGCCTGATGAGCTCGCCGCCCGAGTCCCGCGGGGATCAGACTTGCAGGGATTAGAAAAGGCGTTGCAGCGGCATAGACGTCATATTCAGGGAAGGCCAGTCTTAGAATCCGCTCTTCGTTGATCATTCGTCGGCACTGAATCATCGCAACCACGATGGCGATGAGCACGGCAAGTGGTGAAAGGACCTGAAGTGTGACACCGACTAACGCAATCCCCTCACATAGGTAGAGGGGATGCCGGACGACTCGATAAGGCCCTTCCGTCACAAGGCGCCTCGCCTCCGGTAGAATGCTGAAGGATTTGCCCAACCAGTGGAGTACCACGATAGAAAGCGAGATCCCCACCAGGATCAACGTCGTGGATAGAGCCGACCAGATCGGGCCGAGCTCAGCCTTCGGAAGAAAGGCGAGTGCGGCGGTCGGAAATGCACCCAGCAAGGCCGAGACCCGCATCTCAACGCCTTTCGACTTCATCGTCGGGACCAGCCGGGTCATGGTTGTCAGTGCAACGAGTCCGAGGAACAGGACGTTGGCAATACTGGCTGCGATCATCAGCAAGTTGTCCACGCTGCCCGACGGAAGGCGATGGATGCTGGCGGCGCCAATGAGAGCAGAGCCGCCATAGACGATCACGATGGCCACCCTGGAGGTCCAGTCCAGCCAGGGATTGACGCCGCCGGCGATCCGGTTCCTGGCTGTCTCCTCCTGGCCGACCTTCGCGTCAGTCACAGCAGTGATCTCGCTCGCTCAAAATCCGCCTCACTAAACGCCAGGCCCCTGGAGAGGTCAATCGGCTGGCCACATCTCCGAGCGCGGCCACACCAGCCAGTCCCATGCGGTTCCACATTCCGCGGACCTTCCGGATCTTCGAGTGGTCATTGAACCGAACCTGTCGTGGCGACACGAATGATAAAGCGCATAATTAAACAGTAGTACTGCCATGGGTTTGCACGGATTCGTGAATTTGCGCCGAATCTTGTTCCTTCTTCCTGTGCTGCTGCTCTTCTTCTGTCAGCCGGCATGGGCGGGGAATCGCGTCGCACTTGTCATCGGCAATTCTGCCTACAAAAACGCGGCGCCACTTTCGAATCCCGTCAATGACGCTGCGATTGTCGAGGCGACACTCAAGAACGCAGGTTTTGACGTTGTGCAAACCCGCCGGGATCTTCAGGCGATCGAGATGCGGCGAACGCTGCGCGATTTTGCCGATCAGGCTCGCGACGCAGATGTGGCCGTCATCTACTACGCCGGTCATGGTATGGAGATCGAAGGTACGAACTATCTGATCCCGGTCGACGCCACCCTCGAGCGCGATACGGATGTGTACGATGAGGCGTTTTCGCTCGATCGCGTCATGCTGGCCATTGAGCCGGCAAGGCAGCTGCGACTTGTGATCCTCGACGCTTGCCGCAACAATCCTTTCTCCGAAAAGATGAAACGGACGGTCGGCTCGCGGTCCATCAGCCGGGGCCTTGCCCGAATTGAGCCGGCGACGGCGAATACTCTGGTTGCCTTCGCCGCCAAGGCTGGCTCGACAGCATCGGACGGCAACAGCAAAAACAGTCCCTACGCTTCTGCATTGGTCAAATATATCGGGACTCCGGGGCTGGATTTGCGCAGAGTGTTCGGCTTCGTTCGCGACGACGTCATGAAAGCGACGGGCAATCGGCAGGAGCCGTATGTTTACGGCACGCTTGGCGGCGACGACGTGCCGCTGGTGCCCGCCAAGGAAACCGCCAAGGAACCCACCAGAGAACCAGCCAAGGAGGCCGCGAAGGAAGCTGCCCCATCGCCTACACTGCGATCCGAAATACGGCGCGACTACGAGCTCGCGCTGCAGGTTGGCAACAAGGACGCACTGAACTTCTTCATCGTCCAGTATCCGGATGGTTACTACGCAAGTCTCGCAAAGCTTCAGCTCGCCAAAATCGATGCGGAGGAGAAGCGTGCTGCTGCGGCCGAAAAGGCGCGTCAGGCCGAGCAGGAGCAGGCGCGGCTCGTCAACGAGGGCGCACAACAGATGCAACTTGCCAAGGCTGCGTCGGATCTGAAGGCAGCGCAGGAAGCTCGGGCCGCCGCCGAGGCCGCCAAGGAAACCGCGCAGCATCAGGCCGCTCAAGCCGAACAAAGGCGTGTCGCGGCTGAAACAGCAGCTGCCGCGAAGAATGCTGCACCGTCAGCAACAGGGCAACCGCAAGAGGCGAAGGCAAACACGGACACAAAAGTGTCAGCGCTCCCCAATCCACAGGCTCCCGTGCCGCCACCTTCGCCAGCCGAGCTGGCAAAATCAGTGCAAACCGAATTGCGCCGGGTCGGCTGCCTCACGGGATCGGCCAGTGGGGAGTGGGATGCGGCGTCGCGGCGCTCGCTTGAGCTGTTCAATCAAAGTGCCGGCACCAAGTTCGATACCAAGACCGCGAGCGCCGATGCGCTCGATGCGATCAGGCTCAAGCCGGCGCGGGTTTGCCCTTTGATTTGCGGATCCGGCCTCAAGCGTGATGGCGATCGCTGTGTCAAGATTACCTGCGCTGCGGGTTACTTTCTGAATGGCGACGATGAATGCGAGAAGCGCAAGGTCCGTCAGGCCCCTTCCGCAAGACTTGAACGTAGGGAGAGGGAGGCTGCTCCTGCAAGACCCGCAAGACCCGAGGCCAGCGCAAGCAACAAGCCGGAAGGCGGCGGAATGCCATTCATGTTCTTCCTGCCCTGAAGATTTCAGCCGATACAGTGTAGAGCCGTGCTCAAGCATGCCGTTCGAGTCTGCATCGGCCGTTCTGAGCGCAAGCCCGGCTCCAGACTTTCCTTGCGGAGACTCCCGGGTCTTCGCGACGCATTTTCGAGCTGGATTGGCCGACCCGTGCGCCAGGCCCACATGCTCGTCTGACCCGATTCACGTTCAGTCGACGAGGCGGGCGAAACGAGGCTCGTTAGTCGCCGTTAAGGGTCAAACAAACCGCTCACGCGATTGCTGCCGCGAAAGCGCATAGGAAGGCGAAGTGCACATATGTGGTTGCCCTCTGCGCGGCAGCTGTTGCCGTAGCTGAGGACCGGACAGTGTCTTTCCGGCTGTGACCCATCGTCGAAAGACGGCGCAGCGAGATACGATCGCAATTTCGAAATTCGGAGGAGCTGATGCCCATTCCGTTGAGGATTTACATCACGCCATTTGCCGACAGGGGAGTCGTTGAGCCCGGGCAATGGAGCAGCGACACGGCCAAGAAGGCGCTCGACGTGGTTAATACAATCTGGTCAAAGGCCAAGATCGCGTTCGTGATCAGCGATTTCTTGATGGAGAAGCCGCTCGACATGGCGAAGAGCGCGCGCAGCAATGATCAGCGATTGCTGGGTGTTCTTGCCTCTCGGCATGATCCGGACAATGCCATCCACATCTACCTCGTCAATTCGATTGAAAATCTATCCGCCGGCGGAAGTTCATACCCCAATAGCGAACCCGAGCCGGCAAGCTTCGTCCAGTGGTATGGCAATGACCACGCCAATGGACGCGCCTGGGCTCACGAGCTTGGCCATCTGATGAGCCTCGATCACGTCGAGATCGACTATTCCAATGAGAAGCAGGCGGCGCAACGCGTCAAGAACCTCATGACGAAAGGATTGAGCGCCGGCTCCGACTTGACTGGCCAGCAGATCGATGCAGCCAAGGGCTCAAAGCTGGTCAAGCGATTTGGCGGATAAGTCGTCGGCCGACCGCCGAAGTCGCCATCGCCGTCGTCCTGCAGATCGCGTGTCCGAAGCGGGGGAACGTTCTCTTCGCGTGGCGACCAGCGCAGTCTGAAGATGGGATTTAATCTCATGTATTCTCACGCGCGAGGCGTTTGACCGAGCGCTGAGTGGTGGTGCCTCCTTGATGTCGACGAGTTCGCCAGTTTTGCTCGGTGCGGTTGCAGACGGTCCAAGAGCGGACCAAATCGGTCATGATTGCTGTCACGATTGGCCTTTTGCGGTCATCTCGGCATGAGTCTGGAGCCCGATCTAATCCGCCCATCCAGGCATGGGCCGGACAACGGCGCGCGCTTAATGGGCGCTTAATGCTTTTGCGCAACAGATAGATCACCAGCGCGGAATTAGTCCTAGGTACAAATGCAAACCGAGCTCCCGAGGAGGGGAATCGGATGGGACTGCTTTTTGTCGGAGTGCTGGCAGGAGTCCTGATCGGCTTTGGCTGGTTCGCGCCTTCCCGAGGGTATTTCCTCGGGTGCGCGTCACGACCCTGTTTCGACAGGATCGCTATGGCCCGCCCCACGGAGCCAATGCCGACGGCATTGGCGCCAGATCCTGCGGTCGTCAAATCGAATTCCGCAACGCCGGCAAGGTCCGGCAAAAAGCCATCTCCGAAGAAACGCGGATCGACCGCCCTTGCCAAAGCGGCGTCCCCGCGAACGGTGATCAGCGTCCCGGCATCCGAACGGCCCGCGGAAATGTCGGATCCCGCTCTGGACAAGGCGAAAGTTGCGATCGCGACGCAGATGGGGCATCCGGAAGCGGTCGAACTCAGCGACGTCAAGCGCGCAATGCGAAAGAACATGTTTGGACGTAGCGTCGATACGATTTGCGGGCGCGTGAAAGGAAGAAGCGCGTCAAGCGGCGAGGCTGGAGAGAGGCCGTTTCTGTATCTCGTGAAGGAGGATGAAGCATATGTCGTCGACGGCAAGTCAGGGTCGGCGGCGTCAACGGCGTATCGAAATATCTGCAATTAGGGATGCGTCGACTGCGCCACCGCGCGGTACATGCCCAAATGATTTGAGCGGAAAGAATTTCCCCCCAGGTGTCGAGTGATCCCGCAGTGGATACGGCACTAACGCGGCACTGCGCCGCTCTCGTGATGATGCATTCAGGATGAATGCATCAGCAGGGGAGACGCAATACGGAATGGGAATATCGCGGAAGTTCTTTTCATCTCGAGGACACCATGCACGACATAACCAACACTTCAAAACGGCTCAATGAATCGCTTCACTTGCCGGTTCTGGTGATCATCGAGCCGCTCCTGTTGCCTCGTACATGCATTCTGCACGTCCTCAGGCGGGAGTTGGACGAACTTGAGATCCTTGACATGGCATCGGTCCAAGGCCTGGACTGCACGTCAGCCCGCGATGTTCGTCTGGTGATGCTGAGTATCGCAAACAAGCCCATCGGCGATCCCTCGGTTGAGGACGATCTCGCCTTCGTTGCGGAGTGTTGTCCCAACGCCGCCACTGTGGTCCTGTCAAACCACGACGACGAGCCGACCGTGCAGGCCGCGATGCAGCGGGGCGTGCGCGGCTTCCTTTCCACCTCGCTACCGATCGAGATCGCCATAGCCGGCCTGCGCCTTGTTCTTGTCGGCGGCGCCTACAGGCCGTTGCCCGTGGCCGGGATGAACAGGATACCGGATTTCGAGCCGGCGGATGCGCGTGGGCTCGCGCCGGCATATCTGATGAACGATGGAGCCAGATTGGCTATCGACAGGAGCCTGACCGATCTCACGCCTCGTGAGCAACAGGTTCTGGCCGAACTGGAGCTCGGCCTGCCCAACAAGCTGATCGCCGCTAAATTGGGCCTCTCGGAAAGCACGGTCAAAATGCACATTCAGCATATCATGAGGAAATGTGCCGCGCACAATCGCACGGAAGCCGTGCTCCGCTGGCGCGGCCGGTTGCCCGCGCCAAGTCGCGATCACGACCCCGGCGCGGCTCTCATGCCGGAGACCTGAAACATGATCCGGACCCGGAAAGCGCGATAACGATCCATCCCGATCTCACCGCGCTTCAGTCCTCTCTGAATGCACCACGGAAGCTGTCGAGCAGGGGCCTGAGCGCGTAGAGAGCCACGGTGCCGCGTCCCGTCGTGATGAACACCTGAACCGGCATGCCGGGGACGATCTGGATGTCGTTCGCGACGATCTGCCCGTCGTCGATCCGGATCCTGGTCGCGTAGTATGGCTGGTCGGTACGCTTGTCGAGCAGCCGGTCTGCGGATACGTGCACGACGGTTCCCTTCAGGCGAGGTACGCGACGCTGATTGTACGGTACGAGCTGAACCTCGGCATTGAGGCCGGGATGAACCACATCGATGTCCTCGGGCCTCAGGCGCGCGGTCACGACGAGACGGTCTTGCCGGGGCACCAGGTCCATGAGCGGAGCGCCCGCTCCGATGACGCCGCCGGCCGTATGAATCCGCAGATCGGTTATCACGCCGTCCTCGGGCGCCTTGATCTCCGTTCGGGATAGCTGATCCCTGGCCGCAAGCAACCGCTCGCGGAGCTGGAATATCTGGTTCTGTGCTTCACGAAGCGACTGTGCGATCTCGTTCTGCCTCTCGCTCTCGAGCTTGAACAAGGTGGCCTGCTGTTCGCTGATGACCTGCCCGGCGCGGGCAATCTGCGCGGCGATCTCGCCGCGGCGGCCCTCAACATCGGCCAGCTCCCGCTGCAGGTTCAGAAGCCGCGGCCGCCGTTCGAGTCCCTTGTTGACGAGGGTCGCGACCATATCCAGTTCCTCCCGAACGATGTCGACCCGCTGCCCGGTGGCGGTTTCCTGAGCCTTGAGACCTTCGATCTCCTTCTCAACTTGACGTCTTCGTTCGCGAATGACCGCAAGCTGCGACTCGTGAACCTGCAGGCGTGCCTGAAAAATGAACTGCTGCGCCGACACCGCGGCGGCCGCCACCCCGCTCTGCCTGCTGTCCTGTTCCAGCGCGTCCGGGATTGCGATCCTCTCGAATCTCTGCTGCTCGGCTTGAAGCCGTGCGGCACGAGCAGCTGCATCCCAAAATTGGCCTTGGAGGCTTTGCATCTCCGAGCCGGCCCGGGTGTCGTCGAGCTCGATCAGCGTTTGGCCGCTGCGCACGATATCGCCATCCGAGACCAGGATCTTCCTGATGATACCGCCTTCCAAATGCTGAATCGTCTTGCGGCTCGATTCCGATTCCACCACGCCGGACGCGATCGCTGCGCTCTCGAGAGGCGCAAGGCTCGCCCATGTCCCAAGCCCCAGCATGAAGCAGAGCACCAGCAGATTGCCCGCGACGGTGATACCGCGAAGCCTTCCGCGCGGAGAGGTCGGCGTGGGCGTCGAACACCATGGAAATTCCAGAGGCTCGAAATCGTCGATTGCGGTCACCACGACGCCAGATCGCCGAGCGGGCGGGGGGCTCGCCGGCGCTCGCATGAGCTGGTCCCAGATCATGGGAAGTCTCGAGACGGCGGGAAGCTTCCGGATGGTGAGAGAATTCCAGGTCATGGCGCTATCTGCGAAGTAACCTGGGGTCGGCTCAGGTGTGTTTCAAAGATGTCTTCGCTGTCGCCGAACGCGGCGACCGCACCGCCCTCCATGATGGCAATCTTGTCCGTGGCGGCGAGGAGACCCATCCGATGAGTGACGACGACAAGGATGACGCCTGCGAGCTTCATGCGCTCGATGGCATCCAGGAGCATTCGCTCGCCCCCGTAGTCGAGGCTGGCGTTGGGTTCGTCGAGAACGACGAGGCGTGGACTGCCGAAAAAGGCTCGGGCAAGACCGAGGCGCTGCCGATACCCGCGCGAGAAGGTTGCTTCGCTCTGAACCACCGTGTCGTAACCCAGCGGCAGGCCCATGATCGCCCCATGGATACCGACGAGCTTGGCCGCTTCGATGACCTTCCGCCGGTCGGCATCTTCAAGGCGTGCGATGATGTCGTTGATCGTGTCGCCGAGCAGGTTGATGTCCTGGGGGAGATATCCGAGGCGGTCGCCGTTTCGGCCCTCGCGAAGCAGCGAGACGTCGGTATTGTCGAGGAGGACATGGCCATGCGTTGGCATCGACAGCCCGGCGATCACCTGGCCGAGCAAGGACTTGCCTGACCCTGACGGACCGATGATGCCAAGGCATTCTCCGGGCATGAGGCTGAACGAGACACCGTTCAGCAGAAGGCGGTTGGTCCCCGCAAGCCTCACGTCAACATTGTCGATCACGAGGCCGCTTCGCGCCTGTGGCGGAGAAACCTCCGCGTTCTGCTGCCGGGTGACGGGGAATGCGGCGAGAAGTGCGCCGAGCCGCTGACAGGCACTCACGGCCGCCACCAGTGATTTCCAGCCCGCGACCGCGCTTTCGACCGGCGCGAGCGCCCGGCTGAACATCAGTGTGGAAGCAAAGATGATTGCCGGACTCTTCCCGTGATCGAGGACGAGCCATGCAGCGGCCCCCATGATCAGGACCTGCGACAGCGCGCGAACCGGCTTGGTGGCCAGCGAAACGATCTCGCCTCGCCGGAGTGCCACATCGTGCTCTCTGCGGGCGTGCTGCGCGTCACGGTGGATCATGCGCGCAGCGCTATCGAGCATTCCCATGGCGCGGATCATGTGGATGTTGCTCGCTGCAGTCTGGAGCCGGCCGCAGCTTCTGGACAGCGCGGCGCCGGATCTGAGCAGAACGTCTTCCGTGACCAGCTCTCCGGCAACCGTGAGCGCGAACAGGAATGCGACGCAGCAGGCGCCTACCACGCCAAGCAGGGGATGGATCAGAAACAGCACAAGGAGGAACAAGGGCGCCCAGAGCGCGTCGAACAGCATCGGACATGCGCCGGACTCGACGAACTGGCGCAGCACGGTGAGATCCCGATATGCGCCCGACGCTTGCGTCCAATCGCTGCGAAGCGCCGATTCGAGGCCGGCCGAAAGCACGCAAGGACGAAGGCGATCGTCGAGCCAGGCGCCCAGGCGTCCAAGGACGGCGCGCCGCAATGCATCGAACACGCCGCCGACGACCACCGTGATCGCGACAATGAGCGTGAGCAGGAGCAACGTGTCGCCGCTCCGGCTCGACAACACCCTGTCATAGATTTGAAGAAGATAGATGGAGGGCGCGAACAGAAGCAGGTTGTAGCTGCAGCTATACGCGAATACGAGACCGAGCGGTCCCGCGCAGGACCGGAGGGCCGCGTGCAGTGGCGTCCCGATCTGCGGCAGGATAGGCAACCGAATGGGCGGCATCAGCATGATCGTCACCGCCTGAAATCGAGGTCCGGCGCACTTGGCCGATGGCCGACACAATCCGGCAACGGCATCGGTAGATCATTGGCGCGAAATCCAGGACCGACGGCCGGGGCCGCCGGTCCTGCCAGTCGGACGAGCGGCTGGTCAGAGCGTATCGAGATGGAAGGTCACTCCGCCACCCCATGCGAAGTTGCCGTCTCCGCCGTCGCCGCCGATGCCGGCCACAACTTCCTGGTGCTGGTCCACCATGACCTTGTTGATCTGGGTGGCATCCGTATTGGCGTAGACCTTGGAGGTATCGTAGCCGCTGTAGGATTTCTGGCTTCCGTTCGACTCGGCGTCTCCGCCATGGGCCTTCGAAAAATACGAGGCCTTGGCGTTTGCGCCGCCGGCATCCCAATCCGCCGTCTGTTTGACGTGATCGCCGGTGTTCACGTGCACGTCGGCACCTTCCGCCTTGTTGGTCGGATCGTAGTTGACAGTCGGCTTGCTGATGATGGCTCCCTTGAAAGTACCGTCGCCGCCATTTCCGGCACTTTGACCACCGGTGTCGATCGATTTGACTTTGATCGTATCCGAGATGTTGATTGCCTTTGGCATCATTTGAGGCCTCCGTCGTTTTGTTGGCTGTCGTGCAACATCCATCCCGATCAGGCGGACGCGCGCGGCAAGTCTGGTCCGCCCACGCGCGATGGCGATAGATGTCAAATCGGACACCATCCGGTTGGTCGGCCTATGTACGAAAGGATGACGTTCATCGCGCAGCATCGGGGCTCGAAACATCCGCGAGGGCGCGCAGGGCGAGCTTGCGTCGTGTTGACGCAGCTCGCGATCGAGCTTGTGCGAGCGGCGCGATATTTCGTTATCCCATCAGGTGAAGATCCGACAGAAGATGGGCGGAAAGATCGCCACCCAGTGCGAGATTGCCGTGGCCGCCGTCCCCGCCAACACCGGCGATCTGGACCGCACTCTGGTCGATGTGCACGTTGTTGACCTGATCGGCTACAGCCGTCGAATGGGGACCCGCGATTGCGATATTGATGGGTGCATAGATTGCGACGCTGACGTCGATCAGGCTGCCGGAAAAATAACCGTTGCCGCCATTGCCTGCGCTGTTCGAACCGGTCGCGATCGTATCGGAGCCGCCCCACAGATTATGGGAGAGCAGGCTTGCATGGCCGCCCGCCGCGGCGTTGGCGTTGCCGCCGTGCCCGCCAATGCCGGCGATCTGGATGATGGATTGATCTACGTAGGCGTCATTGGTCTGGACCGAATGAACGTTGGAACCATAGCCCGCGACTGCGATGTTGATCGGGTCGTACACTACAAACGAGGTATGGACGAGTTCACCGTAGAACACGCCGTCACCGCCATTGCCGGCCTGGCTTCCGCCCGTTTGAATGCCAAAGACGCCCCCTCCGTTGCTTGATCCCCAGGCGGGGTCGAGCGTCATGACGCTGCCGCCGGCGGCCACGTTGCCATGTCCGCCACTTCCGCCGACGCCCGCGATCTGAGTGGCCGACTGATCGATGTCCACCGTGTTCGATTGACTTGCATGCGCAGTACCGCCCGCGGCCGCTACCGCAATATTGATCGGATGATAGATCACCACGGGAGCGTCCACGATCGCGCCCGAGAAATAGCCGCTGCCGCCGTTTCCGGCGCCGTTGTCGCCGCTCGCGATCAGGCCGGCGCCCAGGGACGTACTGACGCTGCCTCCCGATGCAATGTTGTCATTGCCGCCATGGCCGCCGACGCCGGCCATCTGAATGGCGGATTGATCGACATTCAAATTGTTGGATTGGCTGGCCAGGGCGACCGAGCCGTATCCGACGCTCACCGAGATGTTGATCGGTTGATAGATCAACAGGGACGCGTGAATGATGCTTCCGTAGAAGTAGCCATCTCCGCCGTTCCCGGCCGTGTTGGCTCCGCTCTCGACCGTAGCAATGCCCGTCCCGGGATGTGATGCGCCTGAAGCGGGCGTGGTGGACGAAACATCCAGGCCCGCCGCGGCGTGGCCGCCCGTGTCGCCCACCGATGTGGGATGCTTGGATTGAATCGGGTCGGAGTCATTATGCTGGGTATTCGCGCTCGCGGGGTGCGCTCCAGGACCTGAAAATTGTCCCGCAGATTGACCTGCAAAATGACCTGCAGACGAGCCGGGACCATGGACCAGGGTGCCACCGCCGACTGCGTCAGCCACGAACGGGGCGCTCGGTGCAGGACCCGCTTCGTCGTCACCATCGTACCCATCGTGCCGATGAGAGGCGTGATGCAGCCGGATCCCATCCGACACCCGCGAAAAGTCCATCGTAGCCTCCCTCATCGCAATCGCTCCACGCAATCGGACGGGTTCTGCACTCCAGACAGAATGTCATCCCGGGAAGGTCGAAAGCCCAGTCGTCAGTTCGGATATAGCGCTTCGTCTGGCGGCCGTAGCATCGGCTACATCCGTTCGGGTAAAGCCCCTGATGTCCTGGTGGACCCGGCAGGACTCGAATCTGCAACCAGACCGTCATGAGCGGCAGGCTGGGAGCGCCATCGGCTGTACATTCGGCAGCGCGATTGCGTATCCCTGCTCTTCGGTGCTGTCGACCAGCCATGTCAGCACGTGGTTTGAATTGCGTTGTAAGTCGCGCACCGCTCAATCGCGAGCCGCCGCGCGCCCTGCCTCTTGGGAAGCAACCCAGCTTCGCAGACCATCGATCGTGCGAAACCCGTCGGCGGCGTAGCATCGGATCGATGGATGGAAGCCTTGCATCATCTCGGCAAGTGCGTGTCCTGGACCGAGGTCCAGGACTTGATCGACCCCGAGCTCTACGAGAGCCTCCAGCGTCGTCGCCCAGTCGATCGGGCGCGCGATCTGGCATGCGAGCTTTGCTGTCGCATCGGTCACGGAGAAGATGCGCTCGCCGCCATCCCCGGCGAGCAGGGTCCGCTGGTCTGCGACAGGAGTGCGTCTGCTGGTCGCAAGCGCCTGCTGCAAGGGCGTGCAGGCCGGTCCGAGACGCCTCGTATGCGAGGCGATCTTGACGGAGAGGAGACCGGCGCGGGCGGCGCCTTGTGTCGTCGCCTCCCGACAGAGGTCGACGATATTGCATTCCGCGCCTCCAACCACGACGAGAAGGTCGGGATTCCTGATTGCGATCTCGCAGTGATGCTTCTCGAGCAGGTGTTCGAGCGCGGTTCGTTCGAGCCCGCGGACATAGCCGAGCCGCCCATCCGGCCCCACCACGCCGTCCATCAATCGGGCGCGGATATCGGTCAATCGCAACGCTTCGGCGGCGGTCCATATTCCCGCAACGCACCAGGCCGCCATCTCAGGTCCGTTCCTGAGTGACGGCTTGATCGGTATCTGGGAGCTGTTAGGCCAATAGTCAGAAGCAAAACATACGCAACGGACCGTACTCCTGTTGCGGCGCTGAAAGCCGCCGGTCGCTGGGCTGAGCCATGTTGCGGGGCGTATGAATCTTGCCTGCGCTCGTCCGTGCGCCGAAAAGATACTACTCGAACCGCAACCTCCGAATAGAAACGAATGCGTCAAATGCGCGATAGTCCGACCTCACCAGGCGTCGAACGCGACGCAAGACAGGTCGATCATGGCGCGCCGAAATGAACTGCCGATTGGGCGGCTTGGCCGGCGCCTGGCTTGAGAGGCGGGTCCTTGTCCCTAGGCATAGGGACAGACACGGCCCAGCGATCCGCCTAGGGTCGCTCGCCTGGTTGCTCGTAACCCCGGGACAGGACCTGAATATCGGACGATCTCCTCCGGGCCCTTGATGATGCCCCGCGGGGTCCGATGCAACCGGCCGAAGCACTGGGGCGGACAGGGAGGAGCTGCATGACGATAGGTTTCACGCGAGTTTGTCTTGTCGTGGCCTGCGTACTTTATGGATACGCGGCGCACGCCGAAATTAAGGTCGGAATTGTGATTTCGGCCACCGGCCCGGGATCTGCGTTGGGGCAACCCCAGCTCAAGACTGTCGCAGCTCTGCCAAAAGAGATCGGCGGAGAGAAGGTGACCTACATCGTCCTGGACGACGAGTCTGATTCCACCAAAGGGATCCAGAACGCGCGCCGGCTCGTGATCCAGGACAAGGTCGATGTGCTGGTCGGGTCTTCTCTGACGCCGGTGACCATGCCGATGCTCGACGTGGCGCTGGAGTCAAAGACGCCCCTGCTATCGCTTGCGGCCGCCACCGCCATCGTTCAGCCGCTGGACGACAAACGGGCCTGGGCCTTCAAGGTCGTCCCCAACGATGACCTGATGGCGAGCGCCATTCTCAAATACATCGCGGAATCCGGCGCGAAGACGCTTGGCTTTATCGGTGTTTCGGATGGCTATGGCGAAGGTTACTATAAGGAGGTCAGCCGCCTTGCGCCGACCTTGGGTTTGACGGTGACGACGCATGAAGTCTACGCGCGTGCGGACACCAGCGTCACCGGCCAGGCGTTGAAGGTGATGTCGACGAATCCTGACGCCGTCTTCATTGCTTCTGCAGGTACCCCGGCGGTCCTGCCGCAACAGGCGCTCCGTGAGCGCGGATACACCGGAAAGATCTTTCAGACCCATGGCGTGGCCAGCGAGGAGTTCATCAAGCTCGGAGGCGCGACCGTCGAAGGCGCTATGTTCGCCGGCGAGGCCTTTACCGTTGCGGCCGATCTTCCGGCGGGAGACCCGTTCCGTCACGCGACGGAGCAGTTCGTCACCGCCTATGAGGCGGTGAACGGTCAGAAGCCCAATATGTTCGCGGCTCACCTCTGGGATGTCGTCGCACTGATCGGAAAAGCTGCTCCGAACGCGCTGAAGACGACCAAGCCGGGGACGCCCGAGTTTCGTGCAGCTCTGCGGGACGAACTCGAACGCGGGGAGAACATCTATCTCAACAACGGGCTGTCGAACATGAGCAAGACAGACCACAACGGCTATGATGAACGCTCAGCCTTTTTGATCAAGGTCGAGGGCGGGAAGTTTCGCTTGGCGAAATAGCAGCGCGCCTTCCTCGAGAAGACGCGATGTCGAAGCCGAGCTTCTCGTCGGTGATCTCGACTCCTCAGCCTGGAGCACAGGGCGTCACGCCGTCAGCGCGCCACGAGAGGAACATAGTGTTCGAGTTCGGGATCCGGGAAATGGATGGTCCGGCCAAGCTCTGCGGAGCGATAGAGTCCCATGAGCATTTCCATGACGCCGACCCCGTCATCGAAGGTTTCCGCTGGACTCATGCCTCGCCTGAATGCCTCCACCATATGGCGGTTCTCGTCGGTGTATCCGTAGATGCCGGCTTCGTCCTCGACAACCGGCATCAGACCTTGCTCGGAATTCTGCTTCTCGACGAGGTCCTCGCCCTCTGATCCGCTGATCGCGCGGGAGAGGAAGACCTTGAGGCCAGTCGAGAGCGAGGAGAACTCCATCGAATATTCGGGACCAAGCAATTCAAGCTGGATGCGCAAGCCGGCGCCGACATACGCCCATGAGGTTGTCGCCTCGATCATCAATTGGTGCCCGTCGGTATCTTCCATCGTAAGTATCCCGCGCGCGAAATCCTCGACCGGACGTTTGGCGAAATCGACCCCCATTCGCCTCTTGAGGTCGGCAGCGTAGTGGGGGCGCGTCCATTTGAGATTGGCCGTCGTGGCGCTGGCGCTGACCAGCCGTAAGGAATCGCGCTTTGCGCCGGGTGCGGTCAGCATGAAGCGTGCGACCTCGACTGAATGGCACATCATGTCCGAGAGCACGCCCCCTCCTTGCTTGTCGCCCTGCCAGAACCACGGCTCGTGCGGTCCTGAATGCTCCTCGGCGGCACGCGCGAGATAGGGGCGTCCACTTCCGGGTACCGCTCGCCGCCAGATGATGTCCTTGCCGCGCATCACCGCGGTCGAAAAAAGCTGGTTCTCCAGATAACCGTGGAGCAGGCCTGCATCTTCGACGAGCCTGCGCATTTCCCGTGCTTCGGCAAGCGTGCGGGCGAGTGGCTTTTCGCAGGCAATGGCGCGCAGGGGAGCCCCGGCCTTGGTCACGCGGTGGATCTCGCGCATGATGTCGAGACGGCTGTCGTTCGGTGTCAGCAGCCAAAGCGCATCGACCTCGCCGGACATTGCCATCGCCTCGATGCTGTCAAACACATGAGCCGGCCCAAGGCCAAGATTGCGCGCCTTGTCGGCAATGCGCGTCCGCCGCTCGGCGGAACGGCTGTAGACGCCGCCGACGCCGACGTTGCGCACGCCGAGCATGGACTGCAGATGGAACGCGGCGATGAAGCCGCTGCCGACAAGGCCGATGCGCAGCATTGGAAGTTCCGTGAGCTTCTGCATGTCAGAGACCTCCTTCAATGAAAATGCGGTGGTTCAGACCGACGTAGGCGTTCTGCGTTGCCTGCCCGGGATCGCGGCCAGCAGTGCCTGCGTGTAGGGATGTTCCGGCCGTGTCAGCAGATCTGCCGTCGGCCTGATCTCGACGACTTCGCCGAGGCGCATCACTGCGATCCGGTCGCAGACCTGGGCCGCGACGTTGAGATCGTGGGTGATGAACAGCACTGCCAGCCGCAGCCGCGCCTTCAATGTCTCGAGCAAGGTGAGCACCTGCGCCTGGACAGAGACGTCGAGCGCTGACACCGGTTCGTCGGCCACCAGAACCTCTGGGTCGAGCGCCAGCGCGCGCGCAATTCCGATCCGCTGGCGTTGCCCTCCGGAGAATTCATGCGGAAAGCGTCGCGCGGCGCTTGGATCGAGTCCCACGAGCGCCAGCAGTTCCTCGGCACGCGCGAAGGCCTGCCCCGGCGGGACGCCGTGCGCGATCGGTCCGTCGGCGATAATTCGCCCGACGCGGCGACGCGGATTGAGCGAGGCGAAGGGATCCTGGAACACCATTTGGACATGCTTGCGGGCGGCCCGCAGGCCGGCACCGCGAGCCTCGGAGAAATCCAGTTCGCCGATACGGACCACGCCCGCATCGGCGTCGGTGAGTCGCATCACCAGCCGGCCGATCGTGCTCTTGCCCGATCCGGACTCTCCAACGAGGCCGAGCGTCTCGCCGCGCCGGATTTCGAAGGTCACATCCTTTACGGCTGCGACCTCGGTCTGCGAGCTGAACCAGTCGCTGCCACGATAGATCTTCGCAAGTCCGGTCGCAGCGCAGGCGATCGGTTCGTCCTCGACCCGGACCCGGACCGGCGGGGTCCCGCCGGGCACCGCGGCGAGCAGCCGGCGCGTATAGGGATGCTGCGGGCGTTCGAGCACGTCCTCCATGGATCCCTGTTCGACGACGCGACCCTTCTCCATGACCGCGACGCGGTCCGCGATGTCGGCGACGACGCCGAAATCATGGGTGATGAACAGCACCGCCATGCCGCGCCGCTGCTGAATGTCCCGGATCAACCGAAGGATCTGTGCCTGTGTCGTGACGTCGAGTGCCGTGGTTGGTTCGTCCGCGACCAGGATCGATGGTTCGAGCGCAAGGGCCATCGCGATCATGGCACGCTGACGCTGGCCACCCGACAACTGATGCGGGTAGCTGCGGATGATCCGGTCGAGATCGCGCATGCCTACCTCTTCGAGGAGGGCGCGCAAGTGGGCTTGCCGCTCAGTTGGCGTGAGTTGTCCGTGCGCCTCGAACGCTTCCATGATCTGGTCGCCGATCCTGATCACAGGATTGAGCGCCGTCATCGGTTCCTGGAAGATCATCGCGATGCGTCGCCCGCGCAACGTCCGCCATTCTGCTGCGGGGAGGTTCAGCAGATCGCGCCCCTCAAAGTGTATGGCCCCTGCAACCGGGCGAATGGCCCTGGGCAGCAGGCCCATGACAGCAGAGGCGCAGACCGATTTTCCGGAGCCGGATTCACCGACGACGCAGAGGATTTGTCGCGGATGCAGAGCAAGCGAAACGTCCTCGACCGCAGAGGCACGATCCGCGCCGGCGGGCAGCGCCAGTGTCAGCCGTTCGATCGACAGGATCGCCTCTATTGTCTCGCTCATGCTGCCCGATCCGACATCAATTCTTTCTCATCCTGGTCACGCCGCCAGTGCAATGCCGTCCTTGCGATGGTCCGACGCGCCGAGAATGACACCCCTGGAAGGATCGATGTGCACGGCCTGACAACCTCCGAGCGGTTCGTCCGCCCAGATCACGCGATGACCGCGCGCAATCAATTCGTCGGCGACGGAGCCGGGAATCGTGGGTTCGAGGCTCAGCGTGCCATCAAACGCAAAGCTGCGCGGCGCATCCGAGGACTGCTGAATGTCGAGTCCACGATCGAGCACGCCGCTCAGGATCTGCATATGTCCCGCCGCCTGGTATTGTCCACCCATCACGCCGAAGGCCATGATCGGCTTGCCGTGCTTCGCCAGCAGACCCGGAATGATGGTGTGAAAGGGACGCTTTCGCGGCGCAATCGCATTGGGATGTCCTTCCAAGAGGGAGAATCCCGAACCTCGGTTCTGCAATAGCACGCCAGCGCGAGGGGCGTAGATGCCGCTGCCGAACGCGAAGAAGAGCGAATTGATAAAAGATACCATGTTGCCGTCGCGGTCGGCGACCGCAACGTAAGCCGTGTCACGATGAACAGGCATATCAAAATCCGCTGATGCGCTGGCACGCTTCAGGTTGATGGAGGAGCGCAATGCCGCGACTGACGCCTCCGAGAGGAGCGAGTCGACATCGAGCGGACGGAATGCCGGATCGGCGACCAGCGCGTCACGCTGCCGATAGGCGGCCTTGGTTGCCTCGGCGAGGAGGTGAATGCGATCCGCCTCGCCGAGCGCCGGATTGGCCATGTCGAAGCCGGCAAGGATGCGGGCGATCAGCAGCGCCGCGACGCCCTGTCCATTAGGCGGACATTGCAGGATTTGATGATCGCGGTAGTCGGCGCTGATCGGCTCGACGTACTCCGATCGGGCACTTGCGAAATCGTCAAGCTGCATCACTCCGCCCAGCGCCTTCAATGTCGAGACGATTTCCTCGGCGACGGCGCCTTCGTAAAACGCAGCGCGTCCCTCACGTGCAATCCGGCGCAGCGTCGCGCCGAGTGCGCGATGATTGAGCTTGCTGCCGACGGCGGGCGCAGCGCCACCGGGCAGATAGACCGGTACGCCAGCCTGATGTCGTTCGATGCGATCGGCATAGCGTGCCCAATCCAGCGCGGCGCGGGGCGTCACCACAAAGCCGGTCTCGGCTGCGCGGATCGCCGGCGCCAGAACCTCGTCCAGGCCTTTTGAACCATAGTCGCCAGAGAGGCGGCACCAGGCATCGACCGCCCCCGGAACTGTGACTGCATGGGGTGAATCGTCCGGGATCGACGCCAACCCGCGTTGCCGAAACCAGCCGAGCTCGGCCTTCGCCGGCGCTCGGCCCGAGCCGTTGACAGCGACGGGTTTGCCGGAGGCGGGAGCATAGATTGCAAAACAGTCGCCGCCGATGCCGGTCATATGCGGATCAATGACACCCTGGAGGGCGATCGCGGCAATGGCGGCATCGACTGCATTGCCGCCATTGCGCAGGATCTCGACCGCAGCGAGCGTGACAGCTGGATGAGAGGTCGCGGCCATGCCCTGGTCGCCCACCGCCAGCGAGCGCCCCGGCACCATGAAATCGCGCTGTCCCCAGCTCATGCCCTTCTCCGATTGTTGTTGTGGGGCTGCGTGGCGAGGGCTGCGGCAGCCGCTTCATCGCAAAGGATATCGACGTTGCCGTGCAGGCGGAGTGCCGAGGCAGGACAAGCTGCTGTGATCGGACCCTCGATCGCGGCTGCGACTGCGGCTGCTTTCTCCGGCCCCCTGGCGATAAGGAGGATGCTCCGAGCCTCCAGGATCGTTGCTATGCCCATTGTGATCGCACGTTCGGGAACCGACGCCGGATCAGGAAAATTGATGGCATTCGCGATGCGGGTGGCTTCATCGAGTCTGACCTCGCGGGTACGCGAAGCGAAATCCGAACCTGGCTCATTGAAGCCGATATGGCCGTTGGCGCCGATGCCGAGGAGCAGGAGGTCGATGCCCCCGGCCGCCGCAATCTGCGCCTCATAGCGCGCGGCCTCGGCGGCGACGTCGTCGGCCGTGCCATCGGGGATTTCTGCCCGACCGGCTTCCATATCCACATGCCCAAAGAAATGCTGCTGCATATAGGCATGGAAGCTTCCGGGCGATTGGGGGGCGACGCCCACATATTCATCGAGATTGAAGCTCGACACCGTTCGGAATGAGATGACGCCGGCGCGGGTCGCGGCGACAAGGCGGGCATAGAGCGGCGCCATTGTCGCTCCGGTCGCAAGACCGAGGGTCATCGGCCGTCGATCGTGCAGCCGCGCAATGACGAGCGTAGCTGCGCGTTCCGCGACGGCGGCGGCATTGCCGACAACCTCGATTCTCGGCGCCTGCTCCTTCATGCTGCGACATCTGCTGCCGTGAAAGGAAGAGCCAGCGGGCCCGCATCCTTGCCGATGCCAAACAGCGAGCGATGCACGAGGTCGATCGCGCTGCCGATCGCGCCGATCAGCGTAGCGCGATTGCCGAGCGCGCTGAGCTCGATACGAACAGGCTCGCGCATGCAGCGTCCCAGGTGTTCATCGATCCGGACCTTCAACTCGGGCCGCGCGCCGATGCTGCCGCCCATGATGATGATTTCCGAATCGAGGATGCTGTGCACCGCCAGGATCGCGGTCGTCAGGATCCGGCCGACCTCGTCGATCGTAACTCGTGCCGTCTCCTCGACCGCGAGCCGATCGAAGACATCGCGCACGGTACTGCCGGGTGCGCCGCCGAGCGCGATATAGCGTTCGACAATGCCGGCGCTGCCGATCGCGGTTTCCAGGGTGCCGAACCGAAGGCCGCGCGCATCGTAGGGATCGCCCCCAAGCGGCAGGTAGGCTATCTCGCCGGCCGCCCCGCGTGCGCCGCGCACGAGATAGCCGTTCGAAAAGATGCCCATGCCAATGCCGGTGCCGACTGCGATGAAGGCGAAACTGCGCGCCTTGCGGCTGTTGCCGCGCCAATGCTCCCCGATTGCGGCGAGATTGACGTCATTTTCGATGGCGACGTCGATTCCGAGCCGTTCGCGCAGCGCGGCCCTCACGTCCAGGCTATCCAGTCCGGGGATATTGGGCGCGATGACGATGCTGCCCGACGCTGGGTCGACCATCCCCGGACTTCCCATCACGCCGCCGCGCAAACGTTGCGCCGATACGGACGCACGCTGAAGCAGGGCATCCTTCATGCGATCGATCTGTGCGACCACGGCAGCGCCGCCGTCGCCGGATGTCGGTTCGATGCTCTCGGCGGCGATCTCACCGTGCAGATCGGCAAGTGCGACATGCAGTTTCGTGCCGCCAAGGTCGATACCCAACACGAAGGCGGCGTCCGGCCGGAGCGCGTAGGTGACGGCGCTTCTCCCCACGCTGCCCTGAATTTGACCGTCCTCATGGACCCAGCCGTCGCGTTCGAGATCACGCATCACTTCGGAGATGGTCTGCTTGGACAGGCCCGTGCTGCGGGCGATTTCGGCGCGCGATACCGAGCGATCGCGCAGCAGGCGCTCAACCACAAGGCGCACGGATTGCTGTCGCGCGACGGGCGATGAGGGGGCGTCTGGCATGGGCCTCAATCCAATTAGTCAATATACCGAACTAATACCTTGCATGATCTGTCGTCAAGGGGTGCAGTGCGAGGATTTTTCGCTTTAGAGAGCGTCGTATTGTAATTTAGTTCCTTGTCGCGAGATGATTTGTTCGAGACGTTTACAAATAGGTTCAGTCATGCTTGTCTTGACTCTCAAAAGCAGAGCCTTGGAAGCCTTGGGATAGGCGTGCGACGAAAGGAATTCCGTATGAAGCGGACGGGCACGGCGTTGGCGGCGATTCTGATGATCGCATCGGGTCTGGTCTCGGCGAGTGCCGCGACATTGCGGGTCGGCATTCAGGACGATCCCGATGCGCTCGACCCGGCCCTCAGCGGCACATACTCCGGCCGCTTCGTGTTTGCGGCGCTGTGCGACAAGCTTGTCGATATCTCCCCTGACCTCAAGATCGTGCCGCAGCTGGCTGAGGCATGGGAGTGGTCCGCGGACGGCAAGTCGATCACGTTCACGCTGCGCAAGAACGTCACGTTCCACGATGGCACTGCGTTCGATGCAGCGGCGGTTAAGTTCAATATCGAGCGCATGAAGACGATGCCGGATTCCAAGCGCAAGGCCGAGCTGGCGCCGGTCGCGAGCGTCGAAGCGCTTGCCGCGGACAAGGTGAAGTTCAACCTGTCGGAGCCGTTCGTGCCGCTGCTTGCCAATCTCAGCGATCGTGCCGGCATGATGGTCTCGCCCAAGGCCGCCACGGAGAAGGCCGGGGAATTTGCAGCCGCGCCGGTCTGTGCCGGTCCGTATCAATTTGCCGAGCGCAAGTCGCGCGACCTCATTCGCGTCAAGAAATATCCCGGCTACTGGGACGCTGCACGGGTCGGCTATGACGAGGTCGTCTACTACTACGTTCCCGACTCGACCGTGCGGCTGTCGCGTGTCCGGGCGGGCGATCTCGATCTCGCGGAGCGTATCGCGCCGACCGATCTCAAGACCGTGCGCGACGATCCCAACCTCGCCCTGCATTCCGGCCAGGGACTTGCCGTCTCGCATCTGATGTTCAATGTCGGCGCCGGCGCGAAGGCCGATACGCCACTCGGCAAGAACTCGACGCTGCGTCAGGCCTTTGAGCTGGCGATCGATCGCAATGTCATCAACCGCGTCGCCTTCAACGGCGAGTTCCTGGCGGATAACCAGATGATCCCGCCGTCATCTCCGTTCTACGATAGCGCGCGCAAGGCGCCGGCTCGCGATGTTGCCAAGGCAAAGGCAATGATTGCCGCTGCCGGAATGACTCGCGTGCCGGTCGAGATCCAGTACGAGAATACGGCCGGCGATTCCCGGGTCGCACAGATCATACAGTCGATGGCGGGCGAGGCCGGTTTCGACGTCAAGCTGCTGCCCATGGAAACGACCACTGCCATCGAGCGCTACATGAACGGCAATTTCGAAGCCTATATCGGCAACTGGAGCGGCCGCGCTGACCCGGACCCGACGCTGGTCGCCTTTTTCAGTTGCGCGGGCTCCCAGAACGTCAACAAGTACTGCAACAAGGATCTCGATGCGATCCTGAACCAGGCCCGCGGCGAGGCTGACGAAGCCAAGCGCAAGGCACTCTACGCCAAAGCGACGGACATTTACCTGACGGCGCTCTCGTCGATTCCCCTCCATCACCCGAACTGGTTCTTTGCGGCCCGCAAATCGGTCGGCGGTATCGTCATGGTGCCGGACGGTCTGTTGCGTCTGGTCGGTGTCAAGCCTGTAAATTGATGCGCAACTCGCGCCCGCCGATGCGCTCGCCCTGGTGAGGACCAGTCTGCCCCGATGAAGAGCTTGCTTCTGCGCCGGCTTGCCGTCCTGCTGCCGACCCTGTTGTTGGTGTCGATGATGGTGTTCGGTCTGCAGAAACTGCTGCCCGGCGATCCTGCGCTGGCGCTCGCCGGAGAAGAGCGTAATCCCGAAGTCGTTGAATATCTTCGGCAGAAGTATCGCTTCAATGATCCGATCCCGGTGCAATACGCCGTCTGGCTGAAAGCCCTGGTGCACGGTGACTTCGGCACTTCGGTACGCACCCGATTGCCGATCGGCACCATGCTGGCGGAAAAATTGCCGGTGACCGTTGAGCTCGCGATGCTGTCGATGCTGGTCGCGCTGCTCGTCGGGTTGCCGATCGGGATCTTCGCGGCGCTGGGGCGCGGGACGCCTTTCGACTACGGTGCCAGTCTGTTCGGGCTTGCCGGACTGTCGATCCCGCATTTCTGGCTGGGGATCATGCTGATCCTTCTGTTCTCGGTGAATCTCGGCTGGCTTCCGGCCGGAGGTTTCGTTCCGCCGTCCGAAAGCGTGGGAGGCAACCTGCTTTCGATGCTGATGCCCGCCTTGGTGCTCGGCACGGGCACTGCTGCGATCATGATGCGTCATGTCCGCGGCGCGATGATCGAGGCGATGAAGCAGGACTATGTGCGCACCGCCCGCGCGAAGGGCGTCCGCGAAAGCACCATCGTGCTGCGTCATGCGCTGCCGAACGCGCTGATTCCCGTCGTCACGCTGGGGACACTGCAATTTGGCGAACTGCTGGCCGGCGCGGTGTTGACGGAGCAGGTCTTTTCCATCCCGGGGTTCGGCAAGATGGTCGTCGACGGCGTGTTCAGCCGCGATTATGCCGTGGTTCAGGCGGTCGTGCTCTGCACAGCAGCCGTATTCCTCCTGATGAGCCTGATTGCCGACGTGGCCTATGTGCTGCTCAATCCGAGGCTCAGGTCATGAGCTCGATTGAGACGGTGCCGGTCGCAAGTCAGGCACGCGCCGCCGCTCCCTCGGAAATTCGTCGCCTGTTGCGCGAACCATCCGCCGTCATCGGGGCCACGATCATCCTGTTCTTCGTGGTGCTGGCGGTGTTTGCCTCTTGGATTGCGCCCTACGATCCAAACTCGCCGGACTGGATGGCGATTCGCGCGGCACCCAGTGCGGCACACTGGTTCGGCACCGACGATCTCGGTCGGGACGTGCTCTCGCGCGTGATCTTCGGCACGCAAGCCTCGCTTGCCGCCGGCATGGTCTCCGTGACGGTCGCCGTGCTGATCGGCCTCCCGTTTGGTCTCATGGCCGGCTATTTCGGCGGCCTCACCGACATGGTGATCTCGCGCCTCGCCGATGCGCTGCTCGCTTGCCCTTTTCTGGTGCTGGCGATTGCGCTAGCCGCGTTCCTGGGCCCCAGCCTGCAAAATGCGATGATTGCCATCGGCATTTCCGCCGTGCCGGTGTTCGTTCGTGTTGCGCGTGGCGAGACGCTGGTTGTCTGCACCGAGGATTACATCGCGGCGGCCCGGTCCCAAGGCCTCGGCCATCTCGCCATCCTGACCGGACAGGTGCTGCCGAACGTGCTTGCGCCGACGATCGTGCAGGCGACGCTGACCATGGCGATTGCAGTTCTCGCCGAGGCGAGCCTGGCCTTTCTGGGGCTTGGCCAGCTTCCTCCGGCCCCCTCATGGGGCGCCATGCTTGACGTTGCCAGGCAATTTCTCGGCGAGGCGCCATGGATGGCCTTCTGGCCGGGGCTCGCGATCATTGCGCTCGTCATCGGCTTCAACCTGATGGGGGACGGCCTGAATGATGCCCTCAATCCCAGGCAATAGATGGAAGACGAGCCCGTTCCGCTGAGGGGCTCCGCAGCGGGGCCTAGGGCTGTTAGATTTCAGGCGGCAGAGCAAAGCCTGTCTCGTCCGAGCGTTGCAGCGCGCAGATCCGATGACACAGGTCGATGACGTGCTCGTCGTAGACTAGCGTGTATTGACGCGAGCATTTGGCGCGCCGTTGATCTGTATCAAGCCCGCCGCGGAATAGGGGCCGCTAGGCTTCCAGCAGGAACGCTGCCCGGACACAGGCCTTGAACACGCTTCGCCAGCATCGGTCTATCGACGGAGTCATCCAGCTCGTGATCCGGCTCGGATTGCTGGCGCTGCTGATCGTGTGGACTTTCCTCATCATCCGCCCCTTCGTGCCAATCCTGGCCTGGAGTGCGGTGCTCGCGGTGGCGTTCTATCCAGTCTTCGGCTGGCTCGCCAAGCGCCTCGGGGGCCGCCCGCGCACCGCCGCTTTCATTCTTACGCTGGTTACGCTGGGCATCGTCATTGGTCCCGCGGCCTGGCTCGGCATGAGCGCAGTCGACGGGATCAGGGATCTCGCGGGCCAGATCAGCAGCGGCGATCTCAGGCTTACGGAGGCGCCCGAACAGATCAAGAGCTGGCCGCTGATCGGCACCCAGCTCTACGATCTCTGGACCCAGGCCAACAGCAATATTCGCGCGGTGCTGAGCGAGGTGATGCCGTATCTGAAACCGCTTGCCGGGCTGATGCTGTCGTTGGCCGGTGATGCCGGTGTCGGCACGCTCCAGTTCCTGCTGTCGGTATTCGTCGCCGGCTTCCTCTTTCCCTACGGTCCGCAGCTCGTCGACGCGGTGCGCGGCTTCCTGTTCCGGGTCGTACCGGAGCAGAGCGAGCATTTTCTGGAGCTCGCCGGCGCGACCATCCGCGCGGTGTCGCAGGGCATCATCGGTGTCGCAATCGTGCAGTCGCTACTGGCCGGCATCGGCTTCAAGCTCGCAGGCACCCCGAGTGCCGGCCTGCTGGCATTCCTCGTCCTGTTGCTGTCGATCGTGCAGATCGGCCCCTTCCTCGTTCTCTTCCCGGTGGTCGTCTGGATCTGGATGGACAAGGACGTGACCACGGCGGTGCTCCTGACCATCTTCCTCGGCGCCGTCGGCCTCCTCGACAACATCCTGAAACCCATCGTCATGGGGCGCGGCCTGACCACGCCGACGATCGTGATCCTGATCGGGGTGATCGGTGGAACGCTCGCGCACGGAATCATCGGCCTCTTCATCGGGCCGATCATCCTGTCGGTCGCCTGGGAACTCGCGGCGGCCTGGATCCGGAACGACCGCGCCGCTGCGCCGAAAGGGCCGGAAGCGACCTGAATCTCCGCACGCATCACCTTTGACCTAAGTCAATCCTCTCGACTCCCGATGGCCTTGATTGGGCGTAGGCAGATCTGACCTCAGGCATGTCGATGGCCCATCGAACGTTGCAGCGGGATTGCGCATTCGGGCAAACGTCCCCGGCGATGACGGCTGTCGACTGACCGCCATGGATGCGATCCTTGCCATCGATGCGAATGCAGGAGGGGTGAACTTCCAGCTCTTCTCCGTGCGAGGCGAGGGGAGGCTGGAACGGCAAATCAAGGGACGGCTTGACGGGCTCGGCAGCCATCCGCGCCTCAGGGCGAGCGGAGCGAACGGCGATCCGCTGGCGCACCGCACCTATCAGAACGACGACGTCGACGACATTCCGGCGGCATGCGCGGTGGTCGATAGCTGGCTGCGGGACGAATTGGGAATCCAACCGTTGGCCGTGGGACATCGCGTCGCGCAGGGAGGACCGGATGACGCCCGGCCGGCCCTGATCGATGACGCCGTGATGGCGCGTCTGGAACGGCTGATTGCACTCGCGCCGCTGCTTCAACCGTACAATCTTGCGCCAATCCGTATCATGCAGGCCAATCATCCGGCGCTACCGCAAGTCGCCTGCTTCGATACTGCGTTCCATCTCGGCACGGTGGTGAAGAACGGCAGCTATCCTATTGCGCATCAACTCTACGCAGGTGACGCAAGGCGTTACGGGGCTCACGGTCTTTGCTACGAGTCGATCGCTCGAGCTTTGACGCTCGAGGCCCCCGAGATTGCCGCGCGCCGCGTGATCGTTGCGTGCCTCGGCGACACCAGCTCGATGTGTGCGCTGAAGGAAGGCCGCAGCGTCGAAAGCACGAATGGATTCTATGCTCTTGGCGCATCGCCGTCGGACTATTCCGCAGGCGAAATCGATCCCGGCGACGCATTTCTGCTCACCAGTCCGCGTGACGACGGTGCAGCGGCTCGTTTTCTGCGAGCAGAACAGGCCGTCGAGCACCTCGCCTACTGCGCCGGCCTCAACGCCGGCCTGCTTGCGGCCGCGCTGGAGGGGCTTGACGCCTTTGTTTTCACCGGCGCGATCGGCCAAGGCTCGACCACGATCCGCGCGCGCATTGCCGAAAGGCTGGGCTGGCTCGGTGCTATACTGGATGCGAAGGCCAACGCCCATAACGCAAGGCTGATCTCGCGCCGCGATAGTCGCATCCCTCTCTACGTGCTCCCCTCCGACGACGAATTGACCATCGCGCGGCACACATTGGCGCTCTTGCTGAACGGGCCGTCGCCACGTTGAGGCAGCTTCCAGGAAAGCTGAAAAGGATTGGCGGCGCACGATGCTTCTTCAATTCCTCGTCGGTACGCTGGTCAGCGTGATCAATATCGGCATCCATGCGCTGGTGACCATCGTCGCCGTCGGGATCGCCCGCGGCGCGGGCTTGCGACAAACCAGGAGATCAAGAGTGCACCTGATGGGTGTCATGGTCGCGACAGCCGTGGTGTTGCAGGTCGCGCATACGCTGGAGGTTCTGGTGTGGGCTCTGATGTATGAAGTCGTTCAGGCCGCCGCACCGGGCAGTGATGCGCTCTATTTCGCCTTCGTCAACTACACCACGCTCGGCTACGGCGATATCACGCCCGTGCGCGAATGGCGCCTCATCGGCCCGTTGACGGCCATGAATGGTGTCCTGCTGTTCGGCTGGTCGGCCGCCATCCTGTTCGAGGTCTTGCGCAAGACTCTCGAGCACCTCGGCGTAACCCAGGCGTCCGGTCTCAAATGATCCTGATACCGATGGAGGCTTCGGCGAGAGCCGAGCTCACCCCAGGAAAAGGATCATGGCCGTGAACGCCACCGGCAGCGTCCCGAACAAAACGACTGCGATCCGAAATGCGGTCTCGTTCCACATCGGAAGAGGCTAGCATCGGACGGTACCGGTGTGATGTGCAGTTTGTGCCATTCGGCGGTGTCGGCCCGCTCAAGGCTGCAGGTCGAGGCTTGCAAGCTGGTGCCGATCCAGCAGCACGATCTGACGCTGGGTATTGCCGACGAAGCCGAGGGCCCCGAGCTCATGGAGCCGCGACAGCGCGCGGGATACGGTCTCCAGAGTCAGGCCGAGGTAATCGGCGATATCGCGCCGCGACATCGGCAGCGCCATGACGCCGGACGCCGTCAACCGCCCGTCCATCTCGAGCAGGAACGCCGCGACCCGCTCCAGCGAGGTCTTGCGGCCCAGCAGCAGCATGTGGTCCTCCGCATGCTGGAGGTTGTTGGTGGTCATGCTGAGGAGGTTTCTGGCGACCATCGCATCGCTTTCGGCCACCATTTCGAGGCTTTGCCGTCTGACCAGGCGCACCGTGGTGTCGACGATCGCTTCCGTGGTGAAGCGGTGCTCGTTGCCGTTCTCCAGGCCAAAAATGTCGCCGGCGAGGTGAAAGGCGCCAATCTGCCTGCGGCCGTCCGACAGCAGCTTGTAGCTTCGCACCGCACCAGATGTCACCTGATAGACATAATCGGCGGGCTCTCTCTCCCCGTAGATTTCGCTGCCCTTTTTATAGGTAAATTGGCTTAAACTGACGAGCGCATTTGAATCGCTGGTCATGCCGAGGTCACGAAGGGAGTTGGGACGCGGCGTCGAATCCGCTGTGATGCGAACGAACATAGGCCAACTCCTCAGCTCATCGCCGAATTGGTCCGTCGGACGAAAAGTCTCGCCGCTGGGAATGCGCCGCGCCGTCCCATTCCCGCCGAAGTTGATTTACGACTAAGGCGGCATTCTCATCCATTGTCCCAAGGTTCATTGTACCAAGGGACAGCGTTGAGGCCTGTTGGGAGGTTGTTGCGCGGATTGAGAAGTTGCCGGTGGTGGTTGACGAATTCAGCAAGAGGTGACGAGTGCCCGGCCTAGTTCACGTGGTGGATGACGACGATTCCTTCCGGACGGCAATCGCGCGCCGGCTGAAGCTCGCCGGTTACGACGTTGCGACCTACGCGTCGGCGCAGGATTTGTTGGATGCGGCGCCTGACGACGCGCAGCCGGGATGCATCCTGCTCGACGTGTGGATACCGGGGCTGAGCGGCCCCGACTTGCAGACCCGATTGGTCGCGTCGGGCTCGACGCTGCCAATCATATTCCTGACCGGACACGCCGACACGCCAACCACGGTGCAGGCCATCAAGGCCGGCGCGGAGGATTTCCTGACCAAGCCGGTATCCTCCGAGCAGTTGATCGCTGCGATCGAGCGCGCGATGGCGCGCCAGCACGCCGCGCAGGCGCATCGCGGAAGGCTCGAGACTTTCCGCATTCACGTCGCCTCGTTGACGCATCGCGAGCGTCAGGTGTTCGATCTCATCGTCCGCGGCAGGATCAACAAGCAGATCGCGCATGAGCTTGGAACGACCGAGCGCACCGTGAAGGCACACCGTCACCAGGTGATGGAGAAGATGCAGGTTCATTCGCTGGCGGAGCTCGTTTCGATCGCGGAACGGCTTGGAATGCTCGATACGAGCGACGATTAGCTGATTTGTCGTCACGGACAGTTCCCGCGGTGTGACTTCCCCAAGAGACAATATGAAATTCGTTGGTGCGGTGCCATGCAGGGCGACGGTTTGCCCGACACGCAAGTGGCAACCAGGCGAATTCAATATGGCCAGAGCCGCCGCAATCAGTCGTTCGGCTCGAAGGGGCACTTCCTTGTCAGAGCGTGGCTCTGTTTTTATCGTCGATGACGATCCGTCCGTCCGGACCAGCTTGAACAGGCTGCTCCGCGAGCATGGCTTTGCCGCGACGCTCTTCGACTCCGCTGGAGCCTTGCTCCATCACGGCAGCTTCGACAAGGCGATCTGCATCGTCCTCGATATCGACCTGAACGGACGGTCCGGCATCGACCTGCGCCGGCAACTGGCAGAGGAGGGCGTCACTGCGCCGGTGATCTACATCACCGGAAACGACAGCTCGGCGAACCGCGCCGCCGCAGTCGCGTCCGGATGCATTGCCTATCTGGTCAAGCCGTTCACCGCGCAGTCCCTGATCGAGTCGGTGGCGCGCGCGTCGGCTGCGTAACGCGGCACGGCCGCTCATTCATCGACATATTGCTCCAGCGTCCTGGCCGGCGCGCCCTTGTGGACGGACGCGAACTGCGCCAGCGGCACCGAGGTCGTCAATGCCAGAAGGTTTGAATCGACGACCTCGAGGGCAAGTGTCTTCCCTGACTCCATCTCCTTGATGATCGCGGGAGGCGCGACGTCGGCCGCAATGCAGGCGTTGGTCAGGCACCAGTTGTAGGGGATGCGGAGGGGGCTGCCCTGGTCGACGGTCAGCTTCGCCGGCTGTTGCAGGTACATGCCGACGGGGACGAAGAGTTGCAGCCGTGCCGAGGGAGTGCCTTCGCGCTCGATCAGGTCCACGCGTATTGCCGTCTGGCCAGTTGGAAACTTGCCGGTGATTGACGTCCGGCACAGCGTCGGCGCACCGCCTGCCTTGAAGCAGAGCTTCTGCCAGTCTCCGTAGACGATGTCCTTTGCCTCGCGCTGGCCGCGCGTCGCGACCTCGGCGGGTTTGTCGGCCTGCGCGGATTTCGGCGCGGCGATGCCGGCACATGTCGCGCTTCCGGCGACCGCGACGACCAGCAGGCCAGCGAGACAATTGCGGGGACTTGGCATGATGTGCCTCCGAGCCTGAACTCTATTTCTGCGCGTCGAGGAACTTCGCCACCAGCGGCGACCACAGCGGGATCGCGTCCGGCGAGCCGATGAAGAAATGGCCCTCGTTGCCGAAGGGCGGCATCAGATGATATTCGGCGCGGCCGCCGGCCGCCGTGAATGCTGCGTGCATGCGCTTCGACAGATCGGGACCGAAAAACGTGTCGTTCTCGATATAGATCCACAGCATCGGCACCCGCGACGTGCTGCCGAAATCCGCGGTCGCCTCGACCAGCTTGTCGGGTGCGCAATTGTTGTTCGGCTTGCCGCCGACCCGCCCGCCGCGGCCGGCGGCGAAGGTGATGATGGCCTTCACCTGTGGTGGGTTCACGCTGGACAAGGCGATGGAAGCCCAGCCTCCGGCGGACTGGCCGACCACGATCACGTCCTTTGGAATGATGCGTTTCTCGGCGGCCATGTAGTCGATGATCCAGAGATCGACCTTGGCGACTGCGAGGCCCGCATCATGGAAGTTGGGGTTCGTGCACTTTCCGACCTTGGAAAAGAATGGCCCATAGAGCGCGCGCTCGGGAATGTCGATGGCGGCGGCGCCATAACCGCTGCCGACCGGTGCGACCACGAGATAGCCGCGCTTGGCGAACCACTTTGCAGCGTCGCGGAATTCCACCAGCGGGAAGAAGCTCCGGTCGGTCGGATTGAGAGAGACGCCGTGGTTCATGATCACCAGAGGGAAAGGGCCGTCGCCGACCGGGCGCACCAGATAGGCGAACATCGGCAACGGCAGCGGCAAGGCCCAGATCTCCTCCTGGATTCGGATCTCGTCCTCAGCCCGCATTGGGGTGGAGAGCGAGGCCAGAACGAGCAGGGTGGTCGCCAGGGATCGAAGCGTTACAGCCAGAAGCGAGCGCATCGCGATCTCCCTCAGCCCGTATGCGTAGCGGCAACGACGATCGGGCCCAGCACCGTCAGCAACACGTTGCCGACCGCGTAGGGCACGGCGACACCGAGCACTGGCGTCTTGCTCTCGGCGACGTCGCACGCGCCTGTCACGGCGGCGTCGACCGTCATGGCGCCGGCGAGCGCGCCGCAGGTCACGACCGGGTTCATGCGGAGCAGGACGGCGACGATCAGCACACAGGCGGTCGTTCCGATCGAGAAGCCCCGAATCCTGATGCGGCCGAGGAGGGTGCCGATCGCAATGGCCAGCAGCAGGAAGATTTCCGGAGCGGTGGAGATGATCCACCTGACGGTTTCCATGGTCGCAATTCCCCCGGCGCTTTGGTCGATTTGATTTGCGGGGAAGGGAGATTGCTTGATCCAGATCAAGCCTTGCCGGCGGCAGGGCGCCGCCTATGCGCGCATGCAGAACCTGCGACGGCCCGCATTGTCAGCATGAGCACTCTGGATGTCGTAGCCGATGCGGCGCGCCGCGCCTTTGCCACCAAAGGCGTCCCGGATCTCGCGCTCGGCGTTCCCGTGATCGTGCTGCTGCGATGCGAGGTGCCGCATCACGAGTTGGTGCGGTGAGCGCGTCGTCCGAACGCGGATGGATCCGGTTCTTTCCGCCGGTCTCCTGGCTTGCCGGCTACCGGCGCGAATGGTTGCCCTTCGACGCCGTCGCCGGTGTGACGCTCGCCGCTTACGCCATCCCGGTCTCGCTGGCTTATGCGGCGCTCGCCGGTCTCGAGCCGCAGGTCGGTGTCTACGGCTACATGCTCGGCGGCATCGGCTACGCTCTGCTCGGGTCGTCGCGCCAGCTCGCGATCGGCCCGACCTCGGCGATCTCGCTGATGATCGCCGGCACCGTCGGCGCGTTGGCTGGCGGGGATGCGGTGCGCTACGCGCAGATCGCAAGTCTGGCGGCCTTCGCGGTGGCGGTGCTGTGCCTCATCGCGTGGCTGTTCAAGCTCAGCGTGCTCGTCCGCCTTGTCAGCGACAGCATTCTGGTTGGCTTCAAGGCTGGTGCCGGGCTCACCATCATCATGAGCCAGTTGCCGAGTCTGTTCGGGGTCGCCGGCGGCGGCCACAACTTTTTCGACCGCGCGATCAAGCTGGCAGGGCAACTTGGGCATATCGATGTCCTCGTGCTGGGGATCGGCGCAGTTGCGCTGCTGCTGCTCCTGCTTGGCGAGCGGTTCCTGCCGGGCAAACCGGTCGGCATCACGATCGTGGCGCTTGCGATCGTGGTGGCGACGCTGTTCGGCCTTCCGGCCCTCGGTGTGCCCGTCACCGGGAAGATACCTGAGGGGTTGCCGGCTCTGGCGATGCCGACCTTCGGCCTGCTGGAATTCGACGATATGTTTCCGCTTGCCGCCGGTTGCGTGCTGCTGGCCTATATCGAAGGCGTCTCGGCCGCCCGCAGCTTTGCCGCCAGGCACGGCTACCCGCTCGACGTGCGGCAGGAGTTTCTGGGTCTTGGCGCCGCGAACCTCGCGGTCGCCTTTGGCCATGGCTATCCGGTCGCAGGCGGCCTGTCGCAATCGGCCGTCAACGACAGCGCCGGCGCACGGACGCCGCTGGCGCTGGTGATTTGCTCCGTGATGTTGGGGCTTTGCCTTCTGTTCTTTACCGGTCTCTTGACCAACCTGCCCAAGGCAGTGCTCGCAGCCATCGTCTTTGCCGCGGTCTATAAGCTCGTGGACGTGCGTGCGCTGCTGCGAATGTGGCGGGTCAGCCGGATCGACTTCTACGCGGCGGCGATTGCCTTGGTATCGGTGCTGCTGCTCGGCATTCTCCAGGGCGTCCTGCTGGCAGCGATTGCGTCGATTTTCCTGCTGCTGGCGCGCGCCTCGCGGCCGAATGTCGCGTTCCTTGGCCGATTGCCCGGCAGCGGCCGCTATTCCGACAGTGCCAGGCACGAGGGCGTCGAGCCGCTGGCCGGAATCATCGCATTCCGCCCCGAAGCATCGCTGCTCTACATCAACGCCGAGACGATCCTGGAGACGGTCCTGATCGCGCTCCGGAGGTCGCCAGGCATCCGGCTGGTGGCCTGCGATCTTTCGGCGTCGCCCTACATCGATCTGGCCGGCGCGCGCATGCTGCACGAGCTCTACGACGAACTGGCCTCCCGCGAAGTCATCTTTTGCATCGTCGGCGCGCATGCGCAGCTGCGCGACCTGCTGCGCGCCGAAGGGATGGCGGAGAAAACCGACAGCGGCCAGTGGCTGCGGTCGCTCGACAGCGTCCTGGGCGACGATTCAGCCAACACCGCGCAACGAACGGTCTGACACCCGGTATTGCGCTGCAGAGGGCATCGTCCTGCCCGTCCGCCCGATCAGAATGCGTGCGACCGTTGACTTGGATCAATGGAGCGACCGGCCTCGCACTCACGATTCCGCATCACCCTTGCCTATGGGATCGGGAGAACCGCATGTCTAAAGAAGCCAAGCCCGCGCAAAAGCGCATCGATCAGTTCTTCTCCGGGCCCGGCGGACGGGCGGACAGCTGGCGCGATCTGGTGGAGGCCGCAAAGGCGTGGGTGCGTGGCGGGGATCGCGCGAAATATGATGCTGCGCTGGCCGCTCTCTCCATAACGGAGGAATTTCACGGCTATCCCGGCCTTCACCTCATGGCAGCCCTGCGGGACGCGGCCGCGGCCGGCGATGCGGCGGGCTCACTCGCCCTTGCGACGCGGATGACGCAGGCCTTGACGACGAGGTCGTTTCGCCAACATGCCGGCGACGGGAGCGCAAATGACGAGGGCAACGGTGACACCCCCGATCTGGTGCCGCAAATGTCCGGGCAGCATGGTGCGCGCCGTCCCTATTTCGAGACGCTGATCGTCACCGGCCTCTCATCCGGCAATTGGCCCGCGCTCGCCAACGAATGGCGCAAGCTGCGGCGGCCGGTCGATCCATTCGTCTATGAGCCGGTTATCGTCGGCAGCCTCGAAGATGCGTTTTGCGCGGCGATCCTGAACCCCAATCTCGCAGCCGTCGTCATCAACGAGGGCTTTGCGCTGCGCTCACGCCATGACGCGCCGGTGCTCCGTACGATGACTTCGTCGGCCGGATTGAACGACGAGTCCGATGCCTCGGCGCTGCGGCTTGCCCACGTCATCAAGCGGGTCCGTCCCGAGCTCGACCTCTATCTGATGTCCAATCGCGACGTTGAGGCGATGGCTGGAAATCCCGAGGCCGATGTCGTCCGCCGAATCTTCTATTCGGTCGAGGAGCTGCTCGAGCTGCATCTCTCGATCCTTGAGGGGGTGCAGGATCGCTACGACACGCCGTTCTTCGACAATCTGAAGAAATATGCGCAGCGTCCGATCGGGACGTTCCATGCGCTACCGATCGCGCGCGGCAAATCCGTCTTCAAGTCGGACTGGATCCGCGATATGGGCGAGTTCTACGGCCTGAACCTGTTCCTGGCCGAAAGCAGCGCGACCACCGGCGGCCTGGACAGCCTGCTGGAGCCGACCGGCAACATCAAGAAGGCGCAGGACAAGGCAGCACGCGCGCTTGGCGCCGATCGCGTCTTCTTCGTCACCAACGGCACCTCGACCTCGAACAAGATGGCGGTGCAGGCGCTGCTCGCGCCGGGTGACATCGCGATCGTCGACCGCAATTGTCACAAGTCGCATCATTACGGCATGGTGCTGGCCGGCGCGCAGCCGCTCTATGTCGAAGCCTTCCCGATGACGGAATATTCGATGTACGGCGCCGTGCCACTGAAGACCATCAAGCAGGCCTTGCTGAACGCCAAGGCCGATGGCCGGCTCGATCGCGTCAAGCTGCTGGACCTGACCAACTGCACCTTCGACGGCCACATCTACAACACCCGCCGGGTGATGGAGGAATGCCTCGCCATCAAGCCCGACCTGATCTTCCTGTGGGACGAGGCCTGGTTCGGCTTTGCGCGCTTCTCGCCGTTCCTGCGGCGGCGCACCGCGATGGGCGCCGCCAACGAGATCGAGGCTTGGATGCGCGATCCGAGATCGGTCGCAGCTTACGAAGCCCAACAAGCCACGCTCGGCAAGAATCCGTCGAACGAGGTGCTGCTCAAGACCCGGCTGATCCCCGATCCGCGCCAGATCCGCTTGCGCGTCTATCAGACCAATTCGACCCACAAGTCGATGTCGGCGATCCGTCAGGGCTCGATGCTCTCGGTCAAGGACGTCGAATTCCACACGGTCGAGCAGCAGTTCAAGGAGGCCGTCTTTACCCATGCCTCCACGAGTCCGAACCAGCAGTTGATCGCGAGCCTCGACGTCTCGCGGCGCCAGATGGAGCTGGAAGGGTATGGTCTGGTGGCCAATGCGATCGAGATCGCGCTGGCCATCCGTCACGCCGTCAACACCAATCCGCTGCTCTCGAAATATTTCCGCATCCTCGGCGCCGACGCCATGGTGCCGGCGCAATATCGCCAGAGCGGCTTCACCGATTATCTGGCTGCCGGCGCGAACTGGGCGAGCGCTCTGAAGAGCCTGGACGAGGATGAGTTCTGTCTCGATCCGACCCGCATGACACTGGTGTGCGGCACCGCGGGTTTCGACGGCACCCAGTTCAAGGGCATCCTGGCGAACGATTACAACATCCAGGTCAACAAGACCTCTCGCAATTCGGTGCTGCTGCAGTCCAACATCAACAACACCCGCAGCGACGTGGCGCATCTTGTCAGGGTTTTAGCCGAGATCGCGGGCGAGGTTGATCGCGGCCTTGCCCGAGGCGGTGCCAATGCGAAGAAGACCTTCGAGGCACGGGTGAAGAGCCTGATGACTGACGTGCCTGATCTGCCGAACTTCTCGCACTTCCACCAGAGCTTCCGAGGCGATGCCGGCGCCAAGACCAATGAAGGTGATATCCGCAGCGGATTCTACGCGGCCTACGACGCGGCGGGATGCGAATATATCAGGCTCGCCGATCCCGAGATCGATCGCCGCCTGAAGGCCGGCCCCGATCTCGTCTCCGCCAGCTTCGTGATTCCCTATCCGCCGGGCTTCCCGATCATGGTGCCGGGTCAGGTGATCACCCAGGAGACCATCGACTTCATGCGCAAGCTCGATGTGAAGGAGATCCATGGCTACGACGCCAAGGAAGGCCTGAAGCTCGTACGCGTCGAAGCGTTGGCGAAGATCGGCAAGCCGAAGCCCGGCGCGCAGCCGAAGCTGAAGGCCGCGTCATAGGTCAGGCGAAGACGACCACCATGACGGAGCCCCAGGTCGTCAACAGGATGTTGGCGACCGGGTACGCCGGCGTATAGCCCAGAACGGGGACAGGGCTGCCGGCACGCTCCTGGAGCGCGGCCATTGCGGCCGTCACCGTCTGCGATCCGGTCAATCCGCCGAGCAGGAGGATCGGGTTCATCCGCAACACGAAATGACCAAAGCAGAATCCGACGATCTGCGGCAGCAGTGTGATGGCCATGCCTCCCAACAGAAGGCCGATGCCGGCTTCACGTAAGGCCGACAGAAAGATCGGTCCTGCATGGATGCCGGTCAGCCCTACGAAAGCTGCCAGTCCGAGCGAGGTCATCAAGCTGATGGCGCCGTCGGGAATTTGTCCGAACAGCGGGTAACGTGTGCGGAGAGCCCCGACAAAAAGCCCGGCGAGCAAGGTGCCAACGCTGGTACTGAGCGAGATATTGACGCCACCGACGGAGAAACTGAGGAGAGTGCCGATGAGGCCGCCGCAGAAGATCGCAAGGCCCAACACGATGAAATCGATGCTGGTGCTCGGCGCGACGATCGCACCGATGCTCTTGGCTGCGGTCTGCACGGTCGGCTCGGGCCCGACGATCCGGAGCAGGTCGCCGCGTTGCAGGACGACGCCGGCTCCCACAGGAATCTGCTGACTCCCCCGGCTCAGCGAGCGCAGATAGAGGGTGCGGGTCCAGCTCTCTCGCGAGGCGGCTTCCAGTGTCATGCCTGCGAGCTTCGGATTGATCAGGATGACATCGGCAGAGATCAGGGGAATGTCGAGGAGTTCCCTATCCTCGACTTCTTCGGCGCGAGGGCCGATCCATTCGACGATGACCTCTCGCGGAGCGGATAGCGCGACGAGGTCGCCGGCGGCCAGAACCGTTCCGGGGTCCGCCTCCAGAAGGTGTTCTCCGCGGCGGATCCGATGAATGAACAGCCGGAAATCCGGAATGCGGGCTTCCGCGGCTGCGACCGTCACCCCGACGAGGGCGGAACGTTCATCCAATCGATAGGCGCGCAGCTCGAATTTGCGCCAGGCAGACGCCAGGCCCGGCTTGGTGCGCGTGACGCCCAATGCCTGCTCGAGCTTGAGCGCCTCCGCTGGCAGATCGATTTTCAGGAGGGCGGGTGCAATCTGAGTGACGAAGAGGATGACGCCTGCATAACCGAAGATGTAGCAGACAGCGTCCGCCACCGCGATGTGCGAGACGAAAAGCGCGCGCTGCGCCTCGGGGATGGCCAGTCCGTTGATTGCGTCGGTTGCTGTTCCCATTGCGGCGCTCTGGCTAAGTGCGCCCGACATAAGGCCCGACGCGTAGCCGGGATCGAGGCGCAAAACCTTCGCAACGGCAATGGAGGTCGCAAGTCCCGTCAAGCATACGACGATGGCGAGTAGCATCGGCTTCAGCCCGTCGCGCTTCATCGATTGCGCGAATTGCGGCCCGACCAGATAGCCGACCCCAAACAGGAACAGCAGGAAGAGGAACGACTTGGTCATGCTGGAAACGGGGACGTGCGCGAAATCCCCGACCGCCAATCCGGCGAACAACGCGCCCGTGACCGGGCCCAGGCTGAACGTACCGATCTTGAAGCTTCCGATCCAGTAGCCCGCGGCGATCACGAGGAACAGCGCGAGCTCGGGATAACGGACGAGAAACTGCTCCAGCCAAACCAGCATCGCGGGCGGCCCTGCTATGTCATCAACATGACAAGCACCATTCCCCAGATTGTCAGCAGCGTGTTTCCGACAGCGTATGTCACGGTATATCCCAGACCCGGGATCTGGCTCTTGGCGCGGTCATTGATCATGCCGAGAGAAGCTGTCGTGGTCCTCGCCCCCGAACAGCATCCGAGTACGATAGCGTCATGGAAGCGGAACACGTATTTTCCGACGTACATTGCGAGGATCAGCGGCACGGTCGTCACGCCGACGCCCCAGAGAAACAGGCCGATGCCTTGCGCCTTGAGGCCGGCCACGAAGCCCGGTCCCGACGAGATGCCGACGATCGCAATGAAGACGTTCAGGCCGACCGAGTTCATGAACCAGACGGTCGGAGAAGGAATCCGGCCGAAGGTCGGATGCACGGAGCGGAGCCAGCCGAAGAACAGGCCTGAGATCAAGGCGCCACCTGACGTGGACAGCGTCAACGGCACGCTGCCGATCTTGTAGACGATGGCGCCGATCAGCGCGCCGATCGCGATTGCGGCTCCGATGAAGGCGACGTCGGCCACATCGGTCGCGCGATCCGGGCGGCCGAGCATCTTTGTCGCGGCCGCCACATCCGGCGTGCGTCCCACGATGGTGACGATGTCGCCGCGATTGATCTTCGTGTTCGGCAGGATAGGGATATCAACGGCGATCGCACCCCGGGTGATCTTGCGGAGGAACACGCCGCGAGCGCCTGCCGTTCGCGACAGCTCCTCCAGCGTCTTTCCGTCGACGTCCTTACTGGTCACGTAGACATCGACGCCCTCGATCGGCATCGCCAGCAACTCGCGATCGTCGACCTCTTCCGCCTGCTCGCCGATCAGACTGACGAGAACGTCGCGTCGGCCGGCGACGGCGACGACGGCGCCTGCGTGAATGACGGCATCGGCGGTGGCATCCGTGATCTTGCCGTCTTGCCTGATCCGCAGGACGAACACCCGATGGTCGGGTAGCAATGCTTCTGCCTGCTGCACGGTCTTTCCAACCACCGGACCCCGCTCATTGACACGAAAAGCGCGCACATCGAACTGGTGCCAGGCCGTTCCCGGACCGCCCGTCTGCTTCTTGCCCCCGTGCTCCTCCTCATATTTCTTGCAGGCCGCCTCGAGGTCGATGCCGAGCAGTGCCGGACCAAGCAGAGCCAGGACGATCGCGGATCCGACCGTGCCGAAGATATAGGTGACCGCGTAGGCGACCGGCATGCCGTCGAGAATCTTCTTGGTCTCTTCCGGCGACAGGCCGAGCCGGTTGATGGCATCGGTCGCTAGGCCCATGGATGCCGAGATCGTCTGCGAGCCGGCATAAAGTCCGGCGGCCGAACCGACATCGTAGCCTGCAAGCTTTGCCCCAACATACGCCGCGATCAGGCAGAACACGCACACGACGGCCGCGAAGATCGCCTGTGGGACGCCGTCCTGCGCGATGCCGCGCACGAATTGCGGCCCGACGCCGTAGCCGATGGCAAACAGGAACATCAGGAAGAAGAACGGCTTGAGCGGACCCGTCACCGTGATCCCGATCTGGCCGATGATGACGGCTGCGATCAGCGTCGCGGTGACGGCACCGAGCCCGAGGCCCTTGTAGGTGAAGGAGCCGAAATAGTAGCCCAAGGCTAGGGATATGAAGATCGCGATTTCCGGATAGCTCTTGAGCGTCTGAAAGAACCAGTCGATCATGATGTCACCCCTACATGCATCGGCACGCGCCCAACTCGCTCCGCCACGTCGGATGCGAAGATCCCGATAACGAGATCTGTAGCCGTATCGATCAACATGAGGCGATGGCCCCCATCCGACATGTTGATTTATGTCAATGGCTGAGCCTTGCGGCGTTCGCGGCGAGCGTAGCTAACAACATCAGCTCGCTGCGTTGCGGAACGGCAGCGAGTCACAAGACCTTTGAGCTAGATCAAGGGTCGCCATCGGCCGCCACTCATCCTGAACGCGACGACACAGGCGCAGAGCCTGTCCGACCTCGTTCTACGGATTGCATCATTCGGGAGTGTCCTATGGCTGATATCTTGACGCTGAAGAAATTCGAGGCGCTGAGCCCGTTCGAGATCAAGGACGAGCTGATCAATCTCGCCAAGGCGACCTCGAAACGGACGCAGTCCGCCTTCCTGAACGCCGGCCGCGGCAATCCGAACTGGGTGGCCACCACGCCGCGCGAAGGCTTCTTCCTGCTCGGACAGTTCGCGATCACCGAGAGCAAGCGCGTCATGGACCACCCCGCCGGGATCGGCGGCATGCCCCAGGCCAAGGGCATTGCTGCACGCTACGAGGCCTGGCTCGCCCAGCACGCCGACATGCCGGGCGCGAGCTTCCTGTCGGAGATGCTGCCCTTTGCGGTCAAGAAGTTCGGCTTCGAGCCGGATGCCTTCGTCCACGAGCTCGTCGATTCGATCATCGGCGACAATTATCCCGTGCCTGACCGCATGCTGGTGCACAACGAAAAGATCGTGCACGAATACCTGATGTGGGCCGTGTGCGGCGAGCCACGGCCATCGGGCAAGTTCGACATCTACGCGGTCGAGGGCGGCACTGCCGCGATGTGCTACATCTTCAAATCGCTGAAGGCCAATCGCCTGCTGCTGCCGGGTGACACCATCGCGCTGGGAACGCCGATCTTCACGCCGTATATCGAGATGACGCACCTTGAGGATTACGACCTCAAGATGGTCGAGATCAAGGCGCCGCAGGAAAACCGATTCCAGTTCACGGACGAGGAAATCAAGAAGCTGGAAGACCCGAAGATCAAGGCCTTCTTCATCGTCAATCCCGCCAATCCTTCGGGAATGGGAGTGAGCCCGGAGACGATCGCGAAGCTGACGACCCTGGTCAAGACCAAGCGTCCCGATCTGATGCTCCTGACCGATGACGTCTACGGAACCTTCGTGCACGGCTTCCGCTCGCTGCTCGGCGAGCTCCCGCACAATACGATCGGCGTCTATTCCTATTCGAAATATTTCGGCTGCACGGGATGGCGGCTCGGCGCCATCGCCATTCACGAGGACAACATCTTTGACAAGATGATCGCGAAGTTGCCGGCTGCTGCGGTGAAGGCGCTCGACAAGCGTTACGGTCCCCTGACGCTGGAGCCGCGCAAGCTCAAGCTCATCGACCGCATCGTCGCCGATAGCCGGGATGTCGCGCTCAATCACACCGCCGGCCTATCGCTGCCGCAGCAGGTGATGATGAGCCTGTTCTCCCTTTCGGAGATGCTGGATGAAAAGAAGGCGTATCAAGCGGCATGCATGGAAATCGTCCACAAGCGGCTGTGGCTACTGCTTGACGGTCTCGGCCTTGCCGACAAGCTGAACCCGAATCCCAACTATGATGCGTATTACGGACTGATCGATTTTGAATTCTGGGCGCGGAAGAACATCGGCGACAAGGCCGTCGACTACCTGAAGAAGAACGTTCATCCGCTCGATCTCGCGTTTCGACTGGCCGAAGCCCACGGCATTGTGTTGTTGAACGGCGGCGGTTTCGATGCGCCCGAATGGTCGCTGCGCGTGTCGCTGGCAAACCTTCCGGATGATGTCTACGACGATATCGGACGGGGTGTTCGCAGCATTGCGCGTGGCTATCGGGACGCCTACGAGGCGGCCGAGGGCGGCTCGAAGTAACACGAACCAATGGGAGTGCCGGTCGATCCGGATCACTCCGATATCAACCCAAAGGAGAATGAACGTCATGAGGAAATCTGCCATCGCCGCCGCCTTGATCACCTCGTTCGCCGTCGCTGCCGGCTTCAGCACGCCGTCGCGTGCCGAGACCGGTCAGGTCGCCGTCGTCTTCACCAAGGGCGGCTTCATCGTCGGCGTCGGCGGCGGCGAGGGCGTTTTGGTGTTGCGGGGCAAGAAATATCCCTTCACCGTGTCAGGCATGAGCGTCGGCTTCACGATCGGAGCTTCGACGACCAGGTTCGTTGGCCGCGCCCTCAATCTGAGGGGCCCGCAGTCGATCGAAGGCTCTTACGCGGTGGGCGGCGCCGGCGGCGCCGTCGCCGCGGGGGCCGGAGCCGTGCAGTTGCAGAACGGCAATGGCGTGATCCTTCAGCTCAGCGGCCCGAGGGTCGGCGCGGAAGTGTCGGCCGCGGTTGGCGGCGTCACTATCCGGCTGAAATAGGCCCGGCAGGGCGCTCAAGCCAACGGGCTGCGCCATCGCAGCCCGTTTCGCGTTTCAGTAGCGTTCCTCGACGAACTTCAGGCCGCGCAGGCTCGCCTGGTCGTTGTAACGTCCCTTGTGGGACCGCGGCGGCAGCTTGACCTTCTCCCGCTTGACCTCCTTGTAAGGGATCGTTCTCAGAATGTGCGAGATGACGTTGAGCCGCGCTCGCCGCTTGTCGTCGGAGCGGATCAGCCGCCACGGTGCATGCTTCGTGTCGGTCGCCTCGAACATCATGTCACGCGCGCGCGAGTAATCGTACCAGCGCCCGAACGACTCGGTGTCCATCGGGCTCAGCTTCCACTGCCGCAGCGGGTCCTCGATACGCGCCTTGAAGCGGAGCTCCTGCTCCTCCATCCCGACCTCGAGCCAGAGCTTGATCAGGACGATGCCGGCGTCCACGGCGAATTTCTCGACCAGCGGACACAATTCCAGGAAGCGCTTGTGTTCGGTCGGCGAGCAGAAGCCCATGACGTACTCAACGCCGGCGCGGTTGTACCAGCTGCGGTCGAAAATCACGATCTCACCGCCGGCCGGGAATTGCTCGATATAGCGCTGCAGGAACAGCTGGGATTTCTGCCGGTCGGAAGGCGCGGGCAGGGCGCAGACACGGAACACACGCGGGCTCACCTTTTCGGTCAGCGCCTTGATGGTCCCGCCCTTGCCGGCCGCGTCGCGCCCCTCGAAGATGATGATCACCTTCAGTTTCTGGGCTCTGACCCATTCCTGAAGGTGACACAACTCGACCTGGAGTTTTTCGAGCTCCTTCTCATAGTCCTTCCGCTTCATCCGCTCCGCGGGCGCGTCCTTGGCCATGCTCAATCACCCCAGGAAATGGTCACGCCGATATCGCCGGGCACGCCGCCTGGAAAATCGATGATCTGATAGGCGATGCGATAGCCGCGCGGTTTCAGGTAATCGCTCCAGAGCTGGAAGATTTCCTTCGGAATCCCGGTCAGGGTGTTCTCCCAGCCCGCTTCCATCTGATTGATGGCGCGGCCCTTGTCGGTGCACAGCGTGTTGGGGAAGCGATAGACCTGAACCTCGGTCAAGCCGTTCCGCACCGCACGCTGGATGATCGTCGAGGCGAGCTTGATCTTCTCGTCCTCGGTCTTGCCAGAAGGCTTGCTGAGGCGTTCAATGAGGGCGTGTTTCTCGGCTTCGGCGGCGGCGGCAAGGCGCGCATATTCGTCGGCCTTCGCTGCCTCCTTGAGGGCTGCTTCCTTCCGGATCTGCGTGGCGCTGGGGATGAGATCATCGATGCCGGGCATGGCTGGCGGCTCCTGTTGTTGCGCGTCAACTTTCAGGCGAGGCTAGGAGGGGCCGTTCCAGGCCCGTTGATCCAAATCAAGCAATTGCGCCACCCGATACCGACACTGCATTCGGCGCATTCAAGTGGAAACGCGCCTGACGAGGAGAGAACGTTGAGCGATCAGCTTCATCCGATGGCCCCGCATCATCTGCCGTTCTATCTCGCGCCAGGGAGCGGGACCGACCCGCTGATGGTGGTGATGGGAATTTTCCTGATCGGCACCGTGCTCTGGGTCGGAACTCTGTATTGGAAGCTGCACAGCCTGCCTGAGCGAATGGCGCACAAGTCGCAGAAGCTGCAATTCGAATTCGTAGCCGTGCTCGGCCTGATCTCGCTCTTCACGCACATGCACATCTTCTGGATCGCGGGCCTGCTGCTGGCCATGATCGACATTCCCGACTTCGGCGGTCCGCTGCGCAGCATCGCCGATTCCGTGGAGAAGATCGCGGATGCGACGCCCGAAGACAGCGACGCGGCTACGCAGGCCAGCCCGCGACCGACAGGTGGTGACACGCCGCCTCCAGAAAAGACGGGGCCCGCGAAGGAGAAGGAGCACAGCCATGTTTGAGCTGATGTTCTGCTCGCTGCTGACGATTCTGCCCGACTATCTCTACCGCCGCTACGTGCAGGGCAAGCGCTTTGGCAAGGAGATCACCTTCTTCTCCGTCTGGTACGAGCTGCGCTGGGGCATTACCGGCTGCCTGATGCTGACGGTGTCGCTGATCACCATGATCTTCTATTTCCATCCGTCGACATCCAGCGCGACGCTTTATTTCCGCACCGTGCCGATCCTGCCCGAAGGCTCGGGGCGCGTGGCCGAGGTCAAGTTCGGATTCAGCGCGCCGGTGAAGAAGGGCGACGTGCTGTTCACGCTCGACGCCTCGAAGCAGCAGGCCGCGTTTGAGACCGCCAGGCGCAAGATTGCCGAAGTCGATGCCGCCATGCAGACGGCGCAAGCTGACGTGGTCAAGGCCGAGGCGCAGATCGGCGAAGCGAAGGCGAATTACCAGCAGGCCAAGGACGAACTCGACGTCAAGACCGAGCTGCAGCGCCGCAATCCCGGCATCGTGCCGCAGCGCGATATCGAAAAGCTCCAGGTGCTGGTCGACCAGCGCCAGTCCGGCATCGATGCCGCGACGGCCGCGCGGCAGTCGGCGGCCTTGCAGGTCTCGACCTCGCTTCCAGCGCAGAAGGCGAGTGCCGAGGCGGCGCTTGATCAGGCGCAGGTCGATCTCGACAAGACACAGGTCCGCGCCGGCGTCGACGGACGCGTCGAGCAGTTCCTCGTCCGCCCCGGCGACGTCGTCAACCAGTTGATGCGGCCGGCGGGTATCCTGATTCCGACGGAGGCCGGCCGAACGATCCTTCAGGCCGGCTTCGGTCAGATCGAGGCCCAGGTGATGAAGACCGGCATGGTGGCGGAGGCGACCTGCATCTCGAAGCCGTGGGTCATCATCCCGATGGTGATCACGACGGTGCAGGACTACATCGCCGCCGGCCAATTCCGCTCCGGCGAGCAGTTACTGGAAGCACAGAACGCCGTTCGGCCCGGCACGATCCTGGTGTTCCTGGAGCCGCTCTACAAAGGCGGCCTCGAGGGCGTGACGCCGGGCTCGAGCTGCATCGTCAACGCCTACACCAGCAATCACGAGGAGATTTCCGCCAAGGACACGCCGACCAGCCGAAAGATCGCGCTGCACGTCGTCGACGGCGTTGGCTTGGTCCATGCCTTGCTGCTGCGCATCCAGGCGTTGCTGCTGCCGATCCAGACGCTGGTGCTGAGCGGGCACTGACGTGCCAGGTCGGTTCGTTCCTCCCCGTCCTGCGTGCAGCTTGACTGCGTCCTCGGCACTGTCGAAGCAGCCCATTTGTCGCTAGAATTGTGGTCCGGAGGCGCCGGAGAGCGGTCGAGGCGAAGGGGAACGGGCGCATGACCATGGCGTCGGTCAAGCAGTGGCTGGTTGCGAACGCGCTGTTGGGCCTCTGCTTGTTGCTCGCCGCGTGCATGCTGTCCGGGCCGGCGCGAGCCGCTGAGCCCGTCTCGGCTGCGCGCAGCGAGCCAAAGCGCGTGCTGATCCTGCACTCCTTCGGCCGCGAGTTTCGCCCCTGGAGTGAATACGCGCGGAGCATCAAGGTCGAGCTCGAGCGGCAATCGCCCTGGCCGCTCGACGTCCAGGAACACGCGCTGCTCAGCGCGCGCTTCAACAATGCGGGCCCCGAAGCGCCCTTCGTCGAATATCTCGGTTCGCTCTACCATGGCCAGCCGCCCGACATTGTGCTGAGCATCGGCGCACCCGCGGCGCGGTTCGTGCAGAGATACCGTGCGAAACTCTTTCCGGAAGCGCCGGCGGTGCTGACCGTGGTCGAACAACGGCTGGTGAACCGCCTGGATCTCACCGACAATGACGTGGTCGTGTCCGTCCGCAATGATTTCGTGGCGGCGTTCGAGAACATTCTCAAGGTCTTGCCCGATATCAAAACGGTTGCCGTTGTGATCGGCGCCTCGCCCCTCGAGAAATTCTGGATTGAGGAGGTGAAGCAGGAGTTGAAACCGCTGGAAGGCCGGCTCGACCTCGTCTGGTACTCCGACCTCCCGTTTGAGGAGATCCTGAAGCGCGCATCGGCGCTTCCACCGCACACGGCGCTGTTCTGGGGGTTGATGTCGGTTGATGCTGCCGGCATTGTCCACGAGGGCGATATCGCCCTGCACAGGCTGCATGCTGTCGCGAACGCGCCGATCTTCTCGTATCAGGAGCCTTTCTTCGGCGACGCCAGCGTCGGCGGGCCCATGCACTCCGTCGCCGAAACCAGTTCGAAGACCGTCAGTGCCGCGATCCGGATCCTCGGCGGCGAGAAGCCGGCCCGCATCAAATACGAGCCGATCGGATTCGGGTCGCCGAAATACGATTGGCGGGAGATGCAGCGCTGGGGGATCGCCGAGAGCAGTCTGCCGCCGGGCAGCGAAATCCTGTTTCGTGAGCCGACCCTCTGGGATCGCCATCGCTGGCAGATGCTGCTGATCGCGGCCGTGATTTTGATACAGGCCGGTTTCATCAGCGGGCTTCTGCACGAGCGACATCGCCGTCAATTGGCCGAGATCGAGTCGCGACAGCGCCTGGCGGAACTCGCCCACGCCAATCGGTACTCGGCCGTCGGCGAGTTGACGACGTCGATTGCCCACGAGCTCAACCAGCCGCTCGGCTCCATTCTGACCAATGCCGAGACGGCGGAGCTCATGCTCAAGGCCACTGCACCCGACATCAACGAGATCCGCCAGATTCTGGCCGACATCAGGCGCGACGATCAGCGGGCGTCCGAGGTCATCCGCAGGCTTCGCAGCGTCCTGAAGAAGAGGCCGTTTGAAATCAGGGACACCGAACTGAACGACACGGTACGGGAAGCAATTGGCCTGGTGACAGCCGTCGCCGACGGGCGCCGGATCACGCTGGCTTACGCGCCGGCCGCTGCGGAGCTGAACGTCAAGGGCGACCCCGTGCAGCTGCAGCAGGTCGTTCTCAACCTGATCATCAATGCGTTGGATGCGGTCTCCGACGCGGACATGAAGAAGCGCGAAGTCAGCGTATCGACCGCGCGCGCCGGCGGCCACGCCGAGATCAGGATCGCCGATACCGGTTCGGGCATTGCGGTCGGCGACCTCGCGAAGATCTTCAATCCATTCTTCACGACCAAGCCTCAGGGCATGGGTATGGGGCTCGCAATCGTCAAGACCATCGTCGAGGCCCATCACGGCACCATAGCCGCCGAGAACCAGCCGTCGGGCGGCGCGCTGTTCACGATCAGGCTCCCGATCATCCATTAGCACCGACGTCTTGCGATCCGGCAGCGCGGCTCTCGCGCCGCAACAAGGCGGCGAAGCAGGCCTTCGTTGATCTTGATCAATAAACGGCCATGCCGCGGCCCGATCTTGGTGGCCGGAAAGTTCGATGGAGGATGGCATGTTTCGCTGCGGCAAGATTCTGATGGCGCTTGCGTTGATGCTGACGATGCCGATCACCGCAACCGCGCAGACAGCTGACAAGCCGGCGGCGCCAAGCACGCAGGCACAGCCCGCAAGTCCGCCTCCGCCGAGCGCCGAACTCCTGAAGCCCGAGCAGCTCGAGGCGCTGGTGGCGCCGATCGCGCTCTATCCCGACGAGTTGCTGGCCAATGTGCTGGCGGCGTCGACCTATCCGCTGGAAGTCGTGCAGGCCGATCGCTGGCTGAAGGAGCGCAAGACGCTGAAGGGCGATGCGCTCAAGGCCGAGGTCGACAAGCAGGCCTGGGACGACAGCGTCAAGGCGCTGGCGAGCACCCCCGATGTTCTTTCGATGATGAGCGACAAGCTCGAATGGACCCAGAAGCTCGGCGATGCCTTTCTCGCCCAGCAGCCCGACGTGATGGACGCGATCCAGCGCCTGCGCAACAAGGCCTATGACAACAAGAAGCTGGTCACCACCAAACAGCAGAAGGTCAGCGTTCAGAGTCAGGAAGGCAGGCAGGTGGTCGTCATCCAGCAGGCCGATCCCGCCGAGATGTACGTGCCCTATTACGATCCGGCGACGGTCTACGGCGCCTGGCCCTACGCGGAGTACCCGCCCTATTATTGGGGCTATCCGTCCTATATCGGCGCTGGCGTGGTTGCTGCCGGCATTGCCTTTGGCACGGCCTGGGCGATCGGGCGCTGGGGCAATTACTGGGGCGGCGGCTGCAACTGGGGCAACCGCAACGTCTACGTCAATCATCGCACCACCAACATCGCCAACGGCTGGCAGCACAATCCCGCCCATCGCGGCGGCGTGCGCTACAACAACATCAACGTCCAGCAGCGCTTCGGCAACAACAACATCAGGGCCGGCGCGTCCGACCGGATGGATTTCCGCGGCCGTGACGGCAACCAGGTGCTGCGTCCGGGCCAGGGTGCGGGAGATCGGGCGGGAGATCGCGCCGGCGACCGTGCCGGTGATCGTGGCGGTCCGGGTGACCGTGCAGGAGATCGTGCCGGTGATCGCGGTGATCGTGCCGGCAATCGCGGCGACCGGCCCGGCGGCGGCGATCGCGCTGGCGCGGGAGATCGTGCCAAGGGTGGTGGAGATCGCGCCAAGAATGCAGGCAAGAATGCAGGTAAGGGCGGCGGCGATCGTGCAAAGGCTGCCAACCGTGCCGGCGGCGGCGCTGCTGCTAATCGTGGCGGTGGCGGCAATCGCGGCGGTGCGATGAACGTCTCGTCCGGCCGTGCGGCGGCCGCAGCATCTGCGCGCGGACGCTCCAGCATGGCGAGCATGCCGCGCGGTGGTGGCGGCGGAGGCTTTGCCGGGCGCGGCGGCGGTGGCGGAATGGCCATGCATGGTGGTGGCGGCGGCTTCCGTGGTGGAGGCGGAGGAGGCCGCGGCGGTGGCGGCGGTGGCCGGCGCTCCGACATCGCGCTGAAGCATGACATCGTCCTACTCGGCCATCTCTCTAACGGCCTCGGCTATTATCGCTTCAGCTACATCGGCAGCGACAAGGCCTATGTCGGCGTGATGGCGCAGGAAGTCGAGCGGGTGATGCCTGACGCTGTGACGCGCGGCAGCGATGGTTATCTGCGCGTGTATTATGAAAAGCTTGGCCTGACATTCCGCACCTACCGCGATTGGCTCGCCGACGGCGCGAAGATTCCTGCGGAGGCGGCGCCATGATCGGCCTGAAATCGCTTCATCGTACCGTCTTACCGGGCATCATGGCGCTCGTGCTCATGGGCACGGCAAGCCAGGCACAGCAGTCCTACCCGACACCGGAGGAGGCGGCATCTGCGCTCGCTGCCGCGGCCAAGAGCGGTCCGCGCGATATCCTGAAAGTGCTCGGCAGGGCGGCGGACGACATCGTCTCATCCGGCGACGAGGTCGCCGATGCCGACATTCGCGCGCGTTTCGTCTCGATGTACGACGCCAAGCACGCGATCAAGGCAGAGGCCAACAAGAAGGCGACACTGCTGCTTGGCCCCGATGACTTCCCGTTCCCGATTCCGCTGGTCAACACCAAGGCGGGTTGGGAATTCGACACCGACGAGGGGCGGATCGAGGTGCTTCGCCGCCGCATCGGCCGCAATGAGCTCGACGCGATCCAGACCGCGCTTGCTTATGTCGACGCCCAGAACGAATATGCCGACAAGGATCGCGGCCAAGGCGCAGGCGTCTATGCGCAGCGCTTCCTCTCCACCCCCGGGAAGAAGGACGGCTTGTTCTGGCGCGATGACAACGATCCAAGTCCGCTCGGCGCGCTGGTCGCGGAGGCTTCGGCCGAAGGCTACAAGCCGGGCGAAGGGCCGGCGCCCTACCACGGCTATTACTTCCGCATCCTGAAGGGCCAGGGGCCTGACGCACCCGGCGGCGTGCTCAACTACGTGGTCAAGGACAAGATGATCGGCGGCTTCGCGCTGATCGCCTGGCCCGCCGAATACGGCAATTCCGGCGTGATGACGTTCGTGGTCAATCATGCGGGCACCGTCTACGAGAAGGATCTCGGCACGCGGACCGATTTCGTCGCGCCGCGCATGACGCTGTTCGATCCCGACCAGACCTGGAAGAAGGCCGATGCCGGAAAACCGTAGGCTGGAATGGATGCGGCGCGCGATCGCAATCGGCCTTGCGGCGCTCGCGCTCCTCCTGCTCGCGATGCCGGCCGCGCCGTCGTTCGCGCAAGCGAGCGGCCATGTCCAGGTGAGGTTCCTCAAGGCTGGCCTGCTGGTCGGAGGCGGCACCGGCAGTGGTGTGCTGAACTACCGCGGTCGGAACTATCCCTTCAAGGTCTCCGGCTTGAGCGTCGGCATCACGGCCGGCGCGACCGTCGGCAGATTTGATGGCCGGGCATCAGGCATCCGCGAGGTCGGCGACTTCGTCGGCACCTACAGCTCCGTCGGCGGCGGCTTCGCCCTCGTCGGTGGCGTCAACGGCGTCCACATGCGCAACGAAAAGGGCGTGACGATCGTATTGCAAGGCCCGAAGGCCGGAGTTGAACTCGCCTCCAACATCAGCGCGATCACGATCGCCTGGAAGTGAGCGCCTCTAGCCTGGGTACCGGGCCGCGATGGCCGTCATCTCGAGTTTGACGCCTGGACCGAGATCGGCCACGCCGATCGCAGCGCGCGCCGGCAGGTGAGCTTCCGCAAAGTGCGCCTTCCAGGCCGCATTGAACTCCGCCTTCTCCTTCAGGTTGGTCATGAAGATGGTCACCTGCAAGACGTTGGCGAGATCGGAGCCGAGCGTCTTCAACAGGCGCGCCAGCTGCCCGAGGACGTCGTTGGCCTGGCCCGACATATCGAGGCTGGTGTCCTCGGGGACGATCCCGCCGATGTAGAGCACGCCATTATGCTCGACCACTTCGTGGAGGAGTCCTTCGTAGGGCAAGACGCGCTGGATCATGATGAGACCGATACTGCTGTGGGGATGAGCGGCATATCGCACATTTCCATGTCGATGTCGTTTGAAGAGATTTCGCGACCGGGGCGTCTCGAAGGTCATTCGCCAAAGCATTGAAAATAAATAATAAATTGTCTTTAGAATCGCCGATCGTCGTGCGGTCGGACGGTCACCAAGCTGTACTTGCGCGCGGGAGCCCGGCGTTTCCGACGGCCTTGATCCCGACGACATCGGGATGCGGATCGGTATACTGCCACCGGAATCGACGCGGCAGCGGCTGGGCCCGTGCCGGAACAAGGATCAGGCGATGGACGATACGATTGGCTTTCCCGACCCCGGTCTCGACCTGTCTGACGGCTTCAAGCCCCACACCTCGCATTGGGGCGTGTTTTCCGCGCGTCAAAGCGAAGCCGGACTCGAGGTCAGGGCCTATGCGGGCGACCCCGATCCGAACGGCATCATCGGCAATTTCCCCGGCGCGCTGCGGCATCAGGCGCGCATCGCCCAGCCGGCGATCCGTCGTGGCTGGCTCGAGCGCGGACCTGGCCCGGACGATCGCCGCGGCCGCGATGAGTTCGTCTCCGTCAGTTGGGAGAAGGCGCTCGATCTGCTCGGCGACGAGCTCGGCCGCATCCGCGACACGCGCGGCCCCGGCGCCGTGTTCGGCGGCTCCTACGGCTGGTCGAGCGCGGGCCGCTTCCATCATGCCCAGAGCCAGGTGCATCGCTTCCTCAACATCGCGGTGGGCGGCTATGTGCGCTCGGTGAACACCTATTCCTCGGGCGCGTCCTCGGTGCTGCTGCCGCAGATCCTCGCGGGCTACGAGGACATCACCAAGCGCAACGTCACCTGGGAGCAGATTGCCGAGAACACCGACATCGTGCTGGCGTTCGGCGGCATGGCGCTGAAGAACTCCATGGTGGCCGGCGGCTCGATCAGCAAGCATGTCGAGCGCGGCGCCATGGAAGCCGCACGCCGGCGCGGCTGCGCGTTCATCCTGGTCAGCCCGCTGCGCGACGATCTTCCCGTCGAGGCCGGCGCCGAATGGATGACGTGCCTGCCCGGCACCGACACCGCCCTGATGCTCGGCATCGTCCACACGCTTGTGAGCGAGGGTTTGCACGACCAGGCCTTCCTCGATCGCTACACCGAAGGCTGGCCCGTGTTCCTGCGCTATCTCACTGGCGAGAGCGACGGGCAGGCCAAGCATGCCGAATGGGCCGCCGCGATTTGCGGCGTCGATGCGGAGGCGATCCGCGAGCTCGCTCGCCGCGCCGCCGGAAAGCGTGCGCTGATCACCGTTTCGCATTCGCTCCAGCGCGCCGAGCATGGCGAGCAGCCGGTGTGGATGGGCATGGTGCTCGCAGCGGCGCTCGGCCAGATCGGCCTGCCGGGCGGCGGCTATGCTTATTCGCTCGGCGCGATCGGCTATTACGGCCGCCGCCTCAACGACGTGCCGGGACCGACGCTGGGGCAGGGCCGCAACGGCGTGCGCGATTTCATTCCGGTCGCGCGCATCGCCGACATGTTGCTCAATCCCGGCACGACCTATCGCTACAATGGCGAGACGCGTACCTATCCGGACATCCGCCTCGTCTACTGGGCCGGCGGCAATCCCTTCCATCACCATCAGGACATCAACCGCTTGCGCAAGGCTTTTGCGCAGCTCGATACGTTCGTCGTGCACGAGCTCGCCTGGACTGCGACGGCGCGGCACGCGGACATCGTGCTGCCCTCGACCATGACGCTGGAGCGCGAGGACATCGGCTATTCGACCAACGATCCCCTGATGGTCGCGATGCACCAGATCGCCGAGCCCTTTGGCCTAGCGCGTGACGATTACGACATCTTTGCCGATCTCGCCGAGCGCCTGGGTGCGCGCGAACCTTTCACCGAAGGGCGCACGTCGCGGCAGTGGCTCGAACATCTGTACGAGCCGACTCGCGCCTCGCTTCAAGCGCGTGGCCTCGAGGCGCCTGATTTCGACGAATTCTGGCGGCGCGGCAGCCTGGTGGTGCCGCAACAGCCCGACGACGGCGGCCGGCTCCGCAGTTTTCGCGACGATCCGGCCAATCATCCGCTGCCTACGCCGAGCGGGCGCATCGAGATCCATTCAGCCAAGATCGCTGCGCACGGCGATGCCGATTGCCCCGGCCATCCGGTCTGGCTGGAGAAGACCGACATGCCGAAACCCGGTGCGCCGTGCTTCCTCGTCGCCAATCAGCCGGTGACGCGCCTGCACAGCCAGCTCGATTTTGGCGGCCATTCGCTCGGCGCGAAGCATCGCGGCCGCGAGGTCGCGCGCATGAATCCACGCGATGCCGATGCACGCGGTATCAGGGATGGCGACATCATCCGCCTGTTCAACGAGCGCGGCGCGTGTCTTGCCGCCGTCCACGTCACCGACGGCATCGCGGCCGGCGTCGTGCAGCTGCCGACCGGCGCCTGGTACGATCCGATGGACCCCGAGGACGACGCGCCGCTCTGCGTTCACGGCAACCCCAACGTGCTCACGCGCGACATCGGTACCTCGTCCTTCGCGCAGGGCTGCACCGGCCAGCTCACGACGGTCGAGGTGGAGAAGTTCACGGGCAATCTGCCGCCGATCCGGGCGTTCGATCCGGTGTAGGCGCGTCGTCGGGACTGCTGCGGCCGTAGTGCGAAGGCGCCAGATTACACTGCGCTCCATCCGGTCTACGCGAAATGCGCTCGCAACGACGACGTGGAGGGAGTGTGAGTCATGCTCCGCTCTCGCGCTCGTGCCGTAGCGCGTCCAGGACACGCAGAAAGAAAAGGGGCCGTCCTGTGTGGGCGCAGGGACGGCCCCCAGTGGCTCGCAGGCCCGGGAGGAAAAGGGCTCGAGCCGGCGTGAGTGGCGGGGTACTCACGCCAAAGAAAATCGCAAACCGGTCGAAGTGCAGATGGCGTGGTGCCAAGTGCCTTGATCCCAAGTCGCCTGATTCCAACTCCCTTGATTCCAGATCCCTCGATCCCAATTCACCTGCCGGCGCACGAACTACGCCGCTGCGCCAACCATCCAGTCCATGTCCGCGGCAGGGCGCCGCCGCGGAAGCGCCTCCGTAGCAGGCAGCACAGCCCTGCTGGCCAGACGCCAGCGTGCCGGTGACTCGCCGCTGATGCGCTTGAACACGGTCGAAAAATGCGCCTGCGTACTGAAGCCGACGGCAAGCGCGATCTCCGCAAGCGGCCGCTCGGTCGTCGTGAGCAAGCTCTTCGCATGCCCGACCCGATGATTGAGCAGATATTCGCGTGGACGGTAGCCGGTCGCGGCGCGGAACTGCGCCGCGAAATGCATCCTCGAGAGGCCTGCGACATTGGCGAGCTCGGACAGGCTGATACAGCGATCAAAGTGGTCGGCGATATATTGCTCGACGCGCCGCAGCCGCCATTTGGGCAAGGCATTGACTTTTGAGCGTGGCAGCTCGAGCCGGGTCAGATGCATCGCGAGGGTCTCGCCGATGCAGCGTGCGAACTGCTGGTCCGCGGTATCGCCATGCTCGGTCAGTGCCTTGGCGAGCTCGGCGGCGAGCGGGTCGCGCAGCAGGACGAGGTCGTTGAGGCCCTCGGTCGCCGGCCGCGCCGCCGAAAAATGATCGGTGGAGATATGGAAGTGCAGGAAGGCGCAGGGCGACTGGAATTGCACGCCGAGAAGCTTCGATGGCGCACTGACGTACAGCGTGCCCGCGGGCATGGTGCCGTCGAAGATGATCTGCCGGTCCCGCGTCAGCTTGACCCGGGCGGTCTTCAGCGCGATGGCGACGAAATAGCGGTCCGCCGGCGTCGTCGCTTCGTGCGACGAGATGGCCCGAGAGTCTTCCCATCGCGAAATCGTGATGTCCGCGTCCAGGCCGCGGTCGACCTTGCGCCATCCGCTTTCCTGCGCGATTGCTCGCATCCCGTGCGAAGCGTCGCGATCACACCGGCTGGCGGGAAATTCGATCCAGGCATGCGCTGCTTGCAAGTCATTGAACATCGCTCGTCCTCTCCTGGCCTCGTCGCCGCTTGCAGCGATCGGCCAACTCTCAGTGCTTTCCACGATCAGAGGATAGACGTGAGCCAGGCAAGAAGCCCGTTAGTGATGATTAGGAGGTGTTAGATTTTGTGCGAGCGCATGAAGTGTGACAGCCCGCCGCAGGACGTTTGATTTTGCACAGGTTTTCAATTATTTGCGCAGATCGGTGCGGTGTGAGGACATTGCAGAACATCGCGCGGCGATCGATGTGCCGGTATGAGGCCGGCGCGGCGCCTCGCTGGACCGCGCATCGACGGCGGGTATAGTCGCCGCGCATTTGAACGAAATGGCCGTCAAGATGAGTCAGAAGTGACCGAACCCCCGGCAGGACATGGCTCACCCGGCAATGGCGCCGGGGCGAGCCTTGATTTCAACGCAGTAGTCTCGTTCGGACCGTTTTCGCTGCGGTCGCGGTTGCTCGAGAGGGACGGAGCGCCGGTCAAGCTCGGCAGCCGGGCGATGGACATTCTGCGCCTGCTCCTCAGCCGTGCCGGCGAAGTGGTGCCGAAGAGCGAGATCCTGAGCTACGCGTGGTCCGGCCTCGCGGTCGAGGAGATCAGCCTGCGCGTCCATGTCGCGGAGCTGCGCAAGGTGCTTGGCGACGGCAAGGACGGGGCCCGCTACATCACCAACGTCCCGAGCCGCGGCTATTGCTTCGTCGCGCCTGTGCAACGTGGCGAACGCAACGTGGCGCCCGTGCCCGTATTGCGTGCGCCCGAACGAGCGGCGGCGCCGGCGGCCTTGCCACATCGGCTGGACCGGATGATCGGTCGGGACGACGTGCTGCCCGAGTTGTCGGCGCGTCTGCTGAGCGACCGCTTCGTCACGCTGCGAGGACCGGGCGGTATCGGCAAGACCACGGTCGCGACCGCACTCGCGCATGACATGTGGCAGGCATTCGAGGGCCACGTTCATTTCCTCGAATTCAGCCCACTGAAGGACGCCACGCTGGTCGCTAGCACGGTTGCCGCCGCTCTGGGCCTCGTCGTGCATCACGATGATCCCTCAGGCAGCATCGTCAATTTTCTGCGCGGACGGCGGCTGCTTCTCATCCTCGACAGCTGCGAGCACGTCATCGACGAGGTCGCGCGCCTCGCGGAAAATATCTATCGCGAGGCACCGGGCATCGCCATTCTCGCCACCAGCCGCGAGTCGCTGCTGGTGGAAGGCGAGCAGATCTTCGAGCTCGTTCCGCTGGCCGGCCCGCCGCAAGGGGCGCGCCTCAGCGCCGGCGAAGTGCTGGATTATCCGGCCGCGCAGCTGTTCATCGATCGTGCCGCGGCCGCAGGCCATCGCGGCGATATCACGGACGAGGATGCCGAGGTTCTGGCCGAGATCTGCGGCAAGCTTGACGGTATCGCGCTCGCGATCGAGCTCGCCGCCGTGCGCGTCGGCGTCTACGGATTGCGGGAGATGGCCGCGCTGCTCGACTCCAGGCTCAAGCTCGAATGGCGCGGACGGCGAACGGCGCCGCCACGGCAGCAGACGCTCGGCGCGACGCTCGACTGGAGTTTTGGCCTGATCGGCGAGAGCGAACGCACAGTGCTTCAGCGACTCGCCATCTTCGCCGGCCCCTTCACGCTCAAGGGGGCGATCGCAGTCGCCGCGGATGAGGGCGCCGCGGCCGATCGCGTCGTCGATGCGCTGGAGCAGCTCGTGGCCAAGTCGCTGGTGTCGGCGCAGCCCGATGGCGCATCGCGGCGCTATCGCCTGCTGGATGCCACGCGCGCCTATGCCATGCAGAAGCTGGTCGACGCAGGCGAAGCGGCGGCCATCGCGCGCCGTCACACGGCCTATGTTCAGCGCACGCTCGAAGCCGGCATGGCGGAGCAGGGCGGCGACCCGGCTTCGCGCCTGCAGGCGCGCGCGAGCCTGCTCGCAGATGCCCGTGCGGCGTTGGAATGGAGTTTTGCCAACCACGACGGTGCCGCCTTGCGCGTGCCGCTCGCCGGCAGCGCCGCGAGGCTGTTCGTCGAGCTGAACCTGCTGAACGAGGCGCGCATCTGGTCGGGCCGCGCGCTCGCGATGCTCGATGATGCCAACCAGGGCGGTAGATGGGAACTCGAGCTGCAGTCGACGCTCGGCCACGCCTTCATGTTCACGGAGCGCAACAGCGAGCAGGCCGAGGCCGCACTCCGGCGCGGGCTGGAGATCGCGGAAGCGCTCGACGATCACGCCAATGCATTCAGGCTGCTGTCGCGGCTGAACATGTTCTATCGCCGCACCGGCGACTACAGGCATCTCGTGCCGACCGCACTCCAGGCCGAGCGCATCGCCCGCCAGATCGGCGATACCGCGGGGATCGCAGGCAGCAAGGCGCTTCTCGGCGTGTCCTATCATCTCGCCGGCGACCAGGCCGAGGCGCAAGCCCATCTCGACGAAGGCGTGCGTGACGACGCCGCGCTGCGCGGGACGGAGCCCGGGCATTTCGCCTATTCGCGCACGCCGCAGATTCCGCTCGCGCGCGTGCTGTGGCTGCGCGGCTTTCCCGACCGCGCGCTCGATTGCGTTCGCCCGCTCGTCGGCGCCGCCGCGCCGCGCGACGTGGTGATGCATTGCATCGCGCTGTGCTGGTCATCCTCGGTTTTCGGCTGGGTCGGCGACTGGGCCGCCGTCGAGACGATGACGGGACGCCTCGCGACCCATGCGAATTTGCACGGGCTCGCGCCGTACGAAGCCGTCGCGACCGGCTTTCGCGCGCAGACCATGATCGCCCGCGGCGAACTGGCCGGCGGTGTCGATCTGCTGCGGAGCGCGCTGCCGCGCCTGCATGCGGATCGCTACGAGCTCTACGCATCCGCGTTCGCCGCCGACCTGTCGCAAGGACTGGCGGCGTTGGGACGGTTGACGGACGCGCTGCAAATCCTGCACGAGACGATCGCCCGTGTCGAGCAGGGCGGCGGAGGTTTTGACATGCCCGAGCTCCTGCGCCGGCGCGGCGACCTCGAGGCGCGGACCGGTGACCTTGGTGCAGCCGAGGCGAGCTTTGCCGCATCGCTCGCGCTGGCCGAGCAGCAGGGCGCGCTGTCCTGGCGATTGCGGACGGAGATGTCGCTCGCGGCGCTTCGGCTTCAGCAGGGCATCAAGAATCCGCACGACGATCTCGCCGCAACCTATGCGCGGTTCTCGGAAGGATTCGAGACGGCGGATTTGAAGGCAGCGCGGCTCGTGCTGGACGAGGCATCGGCCTGACAAGGCTCAGTCGAACCGGAAATCCGCGAGATCGATCGACACCATCAGCTCGTCACGCAGCGGCATCAGATCGTCGCCGCGCAGATAGATGCGCCGGCGGCTCGGGAGCTTGAAGCCGTCGACGGTGACGGGATCGGATACGTACTGAGCTGCCGGAAAATTGCCGGCGATCTCGACCCGGTAATCATGCCGCCGGATGAGCATGTCGGGTCCGAAGTAGAAATCCTGCTCGGCGCTGTGGCTCGCGATCACGGCCGGGAAGGTCGCCCGCAATCCGCGCCAGACCTCCGCGCCCTCGCGCCAGGGTGCGATCTCCCGGAGCTGGAACCCGTCCGCCGCCAGCAGGAACGGCGCAGTCATGTAGGTCCAGAGCGCATAGCCGTTGAAATAGGCGCGATGCAGCGGATCCCAATGCGTGCGCATATCGTGCCGCGCGAACGCGGCGCGCGGATTGTTGCGCTCCGCGACGATGCGGCCGTCCGCAGCCAGGATGGCGATCCGCTCCGGGCTGAAGTCGGTGCGCTGGCCGGGCTTGCCGAACGGCTCCACGGATGCCCGCTCACGATGCAACTCGATCCGCATCGTGCGCGGCGCCTGGTCCTGATCGACGCCCTTCAATATCCAGAGGTCGCCGCCCGTCACGATCGTGGCGGTGAGTCGCTCGTGGGCATTCCATCGATCGAGCCCGCCATGGGCCTCGATCGCATTCGCCAGCAGCGGAATCATCCGGCCGTTTCCTCTCGCATCGGTGGTGTCGCCCCAATAGAGATACCCCCGTGCGCAGACGATCGCCCGTTAAGCGTTGTTAAGTGCCGTTGGCAGGTCCGGCGCCTAGGCTTCGGCCATGACGTCCAGCACCGCGTCGGCAAAGGCCTTCGGCGCCTCTTGCGGCAGATTGTGGCCGATCCCGCCCTTGATGGTCCGGTGCGAATAGCGCCCGGAAAATTTCTTCGCGTAAGCGGACGGCTCAGGATGCGGCGCGCCGTTGGCGTCACCCTCCATGGTGATCGTGGGCACGGCGATCACGGGGGCTTGCGCCAATTTTGCCTCGTCGTCGGCGTATTTCGCTTCGCCTTCGGCGAGGCCCAGCCGCCAGCGATAATTGTGGATCACGATCGCCACATGGTCCGGATTGTCGAACGCCTTCGCGCTGCGATCGAAAGTGGCGTCGTCGAAATGCCATTGGGGCGAAGCGAGCTGCCAGATCAGCTTCGAGAAATCGTGGCGGTACTTGTCGTAGCCCTCGCGGCCGCGCTCGGTCGCGAAATAGAACTGGTACCACCATTGCAGCTCGGCCTTCGGCGGCAGCGGCATCTTGCCGGCCTGTTGGCTGCCGATCAGGTAGCCGCTCACCGACACCATCGCCTTGACCCGCTCCGGCCGGAGCGCAGCGATGATGTTGGCGGTGCGCGCACCCCAGTCGAAGCCGGCAATCGTCGCCTTGTCGATTCCGAGCGCGTCCATCAGGGCGACGATGTCGGCCGCGATCGCCGCCGGCTGTCCGTTCCGCATCGTCGAGTCGGAGAGGAAACGCGTGCTGCCGTAGCCGCGCAGGTAAGGCACGATCACGCGATGACCGGCCGCGGCGAGCAGCGGTGCGACATCGACGAAGGCGTAGATGTCATAGGGCCAGCCATGCAGCAGGATCACGGGCGGGCCATCCGCGGGACCCGCCTCGGCATAGCCGACGTTGAGGAGGCCGGCGTCGATCTGTTTCAAGGACGCGAACGCGGTGTTGGCGCCGGGCTTGACGATGGCAGCGGACTTGGCCGGCTTCGCCGTAGCCGTCGTGCTCAGCGCAAGCTGGGTCGCGGCGAGCGCCATCGCAGCCCTGCCGACGAAACGACGTCGTTCGTGGCTGATGTTGTCGGTCATGTGTGCCTCCTATGGTCGGTGCATCGTGCAAGTCGCCGTTCAGCCCTTGTGCCCGTCCAGACGCGCAAGGAAGTCGCGGACCAGCGTCGCGATCTCGTCGGTTGCCTCGTCGAGCGCGAAATGGCCGGCTTCAAGGATGTGGACCTCCGCATCCGGTACATCGTCGCGATAGGCCGAAGCGCCGGCGACGGCGAAGGACGGATCGTATTTGCCCCAGACCACCAGCGTCGGCGGCCGCGTCTTGCGCAGCCATTCCTGCCATTTCGGATAGGAGGCGACGTTGGTCCGGTAATCCAGGAACAGCGTAGTCTGGATCTCGGCCTCGCCGGGACGCGTCAGGAACGCGTATTCGTCGGTCCAGCTATCGGGGTCGTAGCGCTCGGGGTGCGGGCTGGAGCCGAGGTGGCGCTGGCGCGTCGCGGCCAAGGATGTGAAGTTGGCCTTGAGCGCCTCGAGCTCATGCGCCGGATCGGCCCAATATCTGCGACGCGCTTCCCAGAGCGGGCTCAAGCCTTGCTCATGCGAAACGGCATTCTGGATCATGATGGCGCGAACGCGCTCGGGATGCGCCAGTGCCATGCGGAAGCCGACCGGGCCGCCATAATCCTGCATGAACAGCACGTAGTTGGTCAGGCCGAGCTTGTTCGTCAGCTCGCCCATCACGCCGGCGATGTTGTCAAAAGTGTAGGTGAAATCGGACGGCGGCGGCGCGCTGCTGTTGCCGAAGCCGGGATAATCAGGCGCGATCAGGTGATATTTGTCGGCGAGCAGCGGCAGCAGGGGTTCCCACATCCGCGACGAGGAGGGAAAGCCGTGCAGCAGCAGTACGGTCGGCGCATCGGCTGGCCCGGCCTCGCGGTAGAAGATATTGAGACTCCCGATATCGATCGTGTGATAGCTGATCGAGCGTCGGCTCGACCGCAGATCCTGTGCCGAGGCCTGCACGGTGGTGCAGGCGAGGGCGGCTGCGAGGGCGAGGGTGGCTGGAATGTTCATGTCATCGCTCCGATGTGGGCGTGTCGCGTCGAGACGTGCCCGCGCGTCATGCGCCGGCAACCGCTCTGACGGGATTGAGCGGCACGCTGCCACTGTGATCGCTGTTGTGCGCGGCAGCTTCCGCTCGCCGGATCACATTCGTGAGCTCCGGCGTAAAGCTTTCGTCATCGTCTTCGATGTGTCCGGTCAGCCGCGCGGTGATCTCCTGGAACACCCAGCCATTGCCGTCGGGATCGCTGAACGAGGCGTAGGAGGCATAGCTCTTCCGCTGCGGATTGGGGCCGGCAGCAAGCTCGTTCGCGCCAGCATGGTGGAAGATGCCGGCGGGATCGTGGAACGGCGCGCTGATGGCGATGCCGCGGCGGCGCAGATCGTCACATGCGGTCTCGATGTCGGACACGATGAGATGGAGCCCCTTCACGGAGCCAGGGGCGGCCGTGGTGAGGTTGCCGCCGAAGATCACCGAACATCCGGAGCCGGGCGGCGTGAACTGGATCACGCGATAGCTGTCCTTGCCCCGGTAGTCGATGTCCAGCCGCCAGCCGAGATCGGCATAAAAGCGCTTGGCGCGCTCGACGTCCGAAACCGGGAGGACGACGACCTCGAGTTTCATGTCGATCGCGGCTGCCACCGCGGGTTCACGAAGCCCGGCCTCGAGGATCTCGACGTCCTGCTCGACGGTGCCGCCGCTGATGCCGACGCCGGCGACGAGCTGTCCGTCGACCTGCAACGGGGCGCCGCCGCCCATCGAGCAGAAGCGTCCGCCCGCGACTCCCATCAAGGGAAACAGGGCCTGTCCGGGCTGTACCATCGGAGAGAGTTCCGCCGTGCGAAGCCCTACCAGCGCCGACGTATAGGCCTTCCGCTCCGACAGTTCGAGCGAGAAGGTCGGCGCCCCGTTCATGCGGTGCTTGAGAATGATGTTGCCGTGAACATCGATGATGCAAACGGCGACGGGAACCTCGGCGCGTGCAGCCTCCGCCTCGATGCATTCCGCGATCGTCTTGGTGTAGGCAAGAAAATCCATGATCGTGTCCTCTTCTCCGGCTCTCGGGCCGACCTAGTGGCCGGGTTCATCTTGTCGCGTGTCATCGCTCTCCGAACGCCGGTTGGCGACGGAATTGGGTCGGTCATCGATTTGATTAAGCCGGGGCGGTGCTCATTGATAAGCACCGCTCCGATGCGAGTCTGACTTACGCGGCCGACTTCGCCTTCCTGGCCAGGGCGGCGAGCAGCGTCTGCGCGGCCGGGCCCGAGGAGTGCGGATTCTGGCCCGTGATGAGCTGGCCCGCGCTGACGACGTGTACGCCCCAGTTCGCCGTTTTCGAGAAGACCGCGCCGAGCTTCAACATCTCGTCCTCGACGAGGAACGGTACGACATGGGTCAGGCCCACGTCCTCTTCCTCGCCGTTGGTGAAGCCGGTCACTTCCTTGCCCTCGACCAAAGGCTTGCCATCGGGCGTCTTGACGTGGCGCAGCGCACCGGTCGAGTGACACACCACCGCGATGGTCTTGCCCGCGGCGAGGAAGGATTCGATCAGCTTGACCGAGTCCTTGTCTTCGGCGAGGTCCCACATCGGGCCGTGACCGCCGGGATAGAACAGCGTGTCGAAGTCTTCCTGCTTGACGCTGTCGAGGCGCACTGTCTTGTCGAGCTGGGCTTCAGCGGCAGCGTCTGCCTCGAAGCGCAGCGTCAGGTCGGTGCGGAACTCGGGCTCGTTGCTCTTGGGATCGAGGGGCGGCCGGCCGCCTTTGGGCGAAGCCAGCGTGATCTCCGCGCCGGAATCCTTGAACACGTAGTAGGGAGCGGCCAGCTCCTCGAGCCAGAACCCGGTCTTGCGTCCGGTGTTGCCGAGCTGGTCGTGGGAGGTGATAACCATAAGAACCTTCATGACGATCTCCTTGAGTGCGTTCGCTGCAATGACGCATTCCCTCGTGGTGGAGGTGCGCCGGCCTCGGTCTCGTTCGAGCACGACACTTGTTCGTTGCTCGTGAGCCCAATGTTGCACCCAAGGCCGCGTGTTAGCTCGTTATGTATTGTTAGGCGTTGAGAGCAGTGAACGGTTCCCGCTCTCGCGCGTCGCCATCGCTACTCGAACACGGCGTCGAAGATCTCGACGTCCATCAGGACAGGCCTGGCGATCACGCTTCCATCAGGCCGCAGCGTCTGCACACGCCGCAATGTCGGCACGACGATGCCGCCGAAGCTGTCATGGGCCCAGGAATAATGCGCGACCTTGTTTCCGAACAGATCGTGATCCGTCCGCCGTTGCAGGGCGTTCTCGTCGAAGTAGAAGATCTGCTCGGGCGCGAGCGTGATCAGGTTCGGCGGGAACTGCGCGCGCAGCCTACGCCACGTGTCAGCGTTTTCGCGCCACGGCGGAAGCTCCTCCGTGACGACGTCGGGATGGGCGAGCAGAAATGGGTTGGTCAGATAATTCCAGATCGCAACGCCGCAGAAGAAGACGAGGTGCAGTTCGTCCGCGAGCGCAGGAGAGCCGGTCTCGGGAAATGCAAGGCTCGGGTTATCCCAGGTGCGCAGGACCTCACCCTCGAGGCTCTCGATCGTGATCGCGTCGGGCTGAAAGCAGCCGGAGTGTTCACCCCCGGTGATGCCGGTGAAGCGGACCGACTGGGCGCGGGTCGAGCCCTCCGCCGTCACGTCCTTGAATTCGCTGGCATGTCCGGCGCTGGAGAACAACGAGCCGCCGACGGAAAGGTGGAGCGTGAATCGGTTCAAGCTATTCCAGCGGGTCATACCGCCGCTGGCATCAATTACATCGTCAAGAAGCGCCATATCCCGCCATATCCACCGTGAAGTGCCACCACCATGGCGGTGCGGATGCGGCTTGGCGTGTTAGAAGTTGTTAGGAGTTGCGAGCAGGTGCTTGGGCGGTATCCCGTTGAAGATACTGTCAATTCAGCGCGCTCAACAGCTCCCTGGCGGCCACGAGATCGCGGGTCTGGAGGCCTTCCTGGTATCGCGCGACGAGCGGGGCGAGCAGAGCGCGTGCTTCGCCCCCTTGTCCGGCCTGGCGCCAGACCCGGCCGAGGCTGATCGCCCCCCGCAGCTCCCAGCCGAGCGCGCACTGCCGGCGCGACAGATCGAGCGATTTCCGGAAGCAGCGCTCGGCCTCCGCGGTCTTTCCCGACCGGACGAGGATGTCGCCCTTGACCCGGAGCATCTCCGGCATGTCGAAGGATTCGCCATGATCTGGAATCTGCGCAATGGCCTCATTGATCGTGCGCAGGGCCTCGTCCGGCTGGTCCTCCGCCACGAGACCCTCCGCCAGCGCCGTCGCAAACACCGTCGTCATGATCCGGTGCCGCGTCGCGTACAGCGTCGCCTGGCTGCGGCGAAGATGCTCGATCCCGCCGGCGATGTCGCCGCGGCGAAGCATGAGCTCGCCCTTCTGGCCAATGCCGACGGCGTGATAGGGACCAAGGAAGTGCCGCGCCGAATGGTCGATCAGCCGCTCGATCAGGATTTCGGCATTGGCCCAGTCGCCCACCCAGAGGAACACGTAGATCGTCCAGACCAGGGAGATGCCGAGGGTGAGGGGTTGTTCCAGCAGTTCGGCCTCGCGAACGGTGTATCTCGCCGCTTCGATCGCGCGATCGGGCCGGCCGGTGAGCCAGAGGCCGCGCGCCAGCGCGACCAGCGCGACGATGCGGTCGTCATAACCGAGATGCCCGATGTTCAGCCGCTGCGAGCCGGGATTGTGTACCATCGCGCTCTCGCAGAACTGCACGGCCTTGTCCTGATTGCCGATCAGATGGTGCGCGACGCCCAGCATCCATTCCACGTTCAGCGCGGCGGCCGGATCATTCAGCTTGCGCGCAACGCTCTCGCCCTGCTCGCCGGTGCCGAGCGCGCCGTGAAAATCCCCGACCCTGGTCAGGTAGATGTGCAATCCGCGCAGCAGCCAGAGCTGCCAGTGCAGATCCTCGAGATCCCGCGCAAGCTGAAGACTGCGTGTGAACGCCGACCGGACCGCTTCGGTATTGCCCTGCGTGAACATCACGGAGACGCCGAGCGCGGCCTGCAACGTCATCTCCTGGCGGCGGTCGATCGAATTCGTATCGAGAGAGACCAGCGCCTGCTTCGTCCAGCGATAGCACTCCGTCAGCAATGTCAGTTCGAGGAAAAACTGGGCCGCCGAAGCCGCCAGATCCACGCCGATCGTCCGGTCGGCGCTATCCGCAAAGCTCCAGGTCAGCGCGGCCCTGACATTGGGCAAGTGGTCGGCATAGGGAAGGAAGCCGCCCGCGGTCTGCATGCCCGTGGATTTGAGCGCGATGTCGCGCAGGAAGTCGCGGAAATATTCGGCGTGAGCGCGCGCGACACGGGGCGCTTCGCCGTTCTCGACGAGCTTGGCGCCGACGAAGGCACGGGTGGTGTCGAGCAGACGATAGCGCAGCCGCCGCTCCGCAGGTGAGGTTGCGATCAGCGATTTGGAGAGCAGGTTCGAGATCGCCTCGACCGCCTCGGGCTCGCTGATGCCCTGGCTGAACGCAACGGCGAGCGCGGCCTCCATTGTGAATGGCCCGACGAACACCGACAAACCGCGCAGCGTCGCACTCTCGGCTGCCGGCAGCAGATCATAGCTCCAGGCGAGCGCCGCGCTCAGGGTCTGGTGCCGCGGGATCGCGGTACGGCGTCCCCGCCACAGCAGCGAGAAGCGGCTGTCCAGCAGCGAGGCGGTCCCGGCAATGCCATAGGCGTTCACGCGTCCGGCGGCGAGCTCAATCGCGAGCGCGATGCCGTCCAGTCGCCGGCATATCTCGGCGACGAGCGGTGCATCCTCCTCGCTCAGTTCGAATTCGCCCAGGCTCTCCGCAATGCGTTCCACGAAGAGCTGGCTTGCGGGATAGGCAAGGATGTCGGCGATGCCGAGCCCGTCGCGCTGGGGCGGGCAGTCCAGCGGAAACAACCGGTGGACGCGTTCGCCTTCGGTGCGAAAGGATTCGCGGCTGGTGGCGAGAATATGCAGCTCGGGCGCTTCCTGGACGATGTGCTCGGCCAGGGGCGCGAGCTCGTCGATGATGTGCTCACAGCTGTCGAAGATCAGCAGCATTCGACGGTTGCGCAGCACCGTCAGCAGGCCCGGCATCGGGTCCTCGGAATTGACGGTCAGGCCGAGCGTGGCGGCGATGGTGCTTGGAACGAGCCTGGCATCCGTCAGCGCGCCGAAATCAACGAAGTTGACCTGACCGTCGAAGGCCTGGAGCTCGCGATGCGCGACGGCGAGCGCGACGGAAGTCTTGCCAATCCCGCCGGGGCCGACAATTGTCACGAAGCGATGCTGCGCAAGCTCGGTGGAAATCCGCTCGACCGCGTCGTCTCGTCCGATCATCCTGGCGGGCGGCGGCGGGAGTATGTGAGGCGACGGGACGGCCGGGCCTGTCCGCGTCTCCGGCGATTCGGACCGGACCAGCGGGCCCGCGAAGCAATAGCCACGGCCGGGCACGTTGACGACATAGCGGGAGCCTTCGCCGGCATCCCCCAAGGCCTTGCGTAGCGTCGTGATGTGGAAGCGCAGGCTGCCTTCATCGACCGTCACGTCGGCCCAGACGCGCTTGATCAACTCACGCTTGTCGATGACCTCGCCGGCGCGCTCGACGAGAAAAATGAGGATGTCGAGTGCGCGGCCGCCGAGGTGAAGCGGAGCGCCGTCCTTCTCGAGCAGGCGCGACCTTGCGTACAGCCGGAATGGCCCGAAGGAAATCGCCGCATCCTGGTCGTTAGTGTCCACCACGCGCCAATGAATCCAGTGAAGGGGCTGTTGTCCGCATCCTGATCTAGCAGAACGAGGTCATGAGTAAACTGGTCGAAAGTGGCGAAATCGCGCGGCAAGTCAGCCGGCCGCATCGGGATGATGCGTGACAAATTTCGCTTAAACGCGAGCGGCTTGCGAAGCGATCGGGACGACCCGTCAGCGTGCTTGACCGTCGAAATGACAGTCTGGCCGCCAACTTGTGATGCCGCCGATCATAACAAAATCTTGCAACGTCTAACGAGCAAAACGCGCGCGGCGCATCCATTATAGGCTTCGAGTTAGGTCCTAGGTCCAACGGGGAGGCTATCATGTCCGCTATCGGTTTGGGGACGAACGACCATTTCGTTCGATCTCAGCACATTGCCAGCTTTGATGATCAGTCACGTGATTGGGAACTCGTACTACGGGAATCCCACCATCGGATGAAGAACACGCTGACGCTGCTGGGTGCGTCAGTCCGCCGCGACTTCTCGCGGCCGGGCACCAGGGACATGTCGGGTGTGGTGGACCGGTTCGAGCAGCGCATCGTCGCGTTCGGCAAGCTCTATCAGCTCTTGTCCGACAGCGACAGTCTGTCCGCCGTCTCCGTCGAGGCCTTCTTCGAAAACCTGTGCGAGGCGCTCTCCGAGGCAGTGCTGGAACCGGCCGGCATCCGCTGCGAGGCTGCGATCGAGAGCGGGGCGCTGCCGGCATCGCAGTGTCATCGGCTGGCGTTGATGCTGACGGAGCTGGTCACGAATGCAGCCAAACATGCCTTCCCGAACAGGAACGATGCGCTGATCCGCATCGAAATGGCCAACCGCGACGACGCCTGGCTCTGCACGGTGGCTGACAACGGCATCGGCGCGACCGGTCCGCTTCAGGGCACCGGCAGCCGCATCCTTGAAGGGCTCGCACGCAGTATCGACGCGCGGTTGCAGGGCGAGGCGGGCCAGGGCGGCACGCGCGTGACGATCGTGATGCCCGCTGCCGCTTGAAGCTCACTTCAATCGCAACTCAGGGAGTGCGACATGGCCACCACCGAAATCGACCGCGACGCCGCGGCCGGGTCTCCGAGCACATCTTCGACATCGCGTGGCGTTGATCTGAAGCTCGAGATCGTCGTCATCCCCGTGTCGGATGTCGACCGCGCCAAGGCGTTCTACACGCGCCTCGGCTGGCGATTGGACGCCGATTTTGCCTCAGCTGACGAATGGCGCGTGATCCAGTTCACGCCGCCGGGTTCGGCTTGTTCTGTGATCTTCGGCAAGAACGTTACACCGGCAGCGCCGGGTTCGGCGCGCGGGCTGTACCTGATCGTCTCCGATCTGGCCGTGGCGCGACAGGAACTGCTCGACCGCGGCATCGCAGTGAGCGCACCATTCCATGGTGCGGGCGACGTTCACGCCGGTCCGGACGAGCCGTATCTGTTCGGCAGCGTCCGGGTCAGCGGTGTTGACCCGAAGCGCGGCAGCTACAGCTCTTTTGCCTCGTTCAGTGATCCCGACGGCAATGGCTGGCTGTTCCAGGAGGTCACGACGCGACTGCCTGGACGCATTGCGGGTGACGGCACGACGTTCGCCTCAACGGCCGATCTGGCCGCAACCCTGCGACGTGCCGCTGTCGCGCATGGTGAGCACGAGAAGCGCATCGGCGGACATGACGAGAACTGGCCCGACTGGTACGCCGACTACATCGTCCGCGAGCAGGCCGGTCAACCGCTGCCCTCCTGAGTTGTAATGAACCCATCTCCCGAATTCACGGACAGGGCGCGCGCCGATTGAACTCGTCGCGCGCCGTGTCGCTTCTGCATCGCGTGTAATCGTCATCGTCGCTCGCTCTTCCATCCCGCGGACTCGCAACGGCTAACGCAGCCTAACAACCGATAACGAGCTAATTGCCAGGACCTGCGCCAATCTCTGTTCACGACGAAACGACGCGTCGATTTCGAATTCGGTTGGTGTCACCGACCAGAGCAAGGGAGATCTGCCATGACAACGCAAGCACGAGCCGACATTCTCAATCCCGACCGCCGTCAATTGCTGAGCCAGGCCGCAATGACCGCGGTTGCCGCCAGCGTGGCGAGCCTGCTGCCGCTGCGTCCGGCGAAAGCCGCTGCAAGCGGTGCGATCCGCCCGTTCCGCGTCAGCGTGCCCGAGGAAGATCTGCTTGACCTCCGCCGCCGCCTCGCAATGACCCGCTGGCCCGATCGCGAGATCGTCGCCGACCAATCGCAGGGCGTGCAGCTCACCACGCTCCAGCAGCTCGTGCGGTACTGGCAGAACGACTACGACTGGCGCAAGATGGAATCGCGGCTGAACGCCTTGCCGCAATTCGTCACCGAGATCGACGGCGTCGACATTCACTTCATTCACATCCGCTCCCGCCACGAGAACGCGCTGCCGATGGTCGTCACGCATGGCTGGCCGGGCTCGATCATCGAGCAGATGAAGATCGTCGGCCCGCTCACCGACCCCACCGCGCATGGCGCGAAGGCCACGGATGCATTCGACCTGGTGATCCCCTCGCTTCCGGGCCACGGCTTCTCCGGCAAGCCGACGGAGCTCGGCTGGGATCCCCAGCGCATAGCGCGTGCCTGGATCGTGCTGATGAAGCGCCTCGGCTACAACCGCTACGTGGCGCAGGGCGGCGATTGGGGCAATGCCGTCACCGAGCAGATGGCGGTGATCGCGCCGCCGGAGCTGCTCGGCATTCACACCAACATGCCCGCCACCGTTCCCGACGACATCGCCAAGGCGCTTCAGCCGGGCGGAACGCGGCCATCAAACCTCTCGGCCGACGAGCGCATTGCCTACGACCAGCTCGACGATTTCTACAAGCGCGGCCTCGGTTACGCGATCGAGATGTCGAACCGGCCGCAGACGCTCTATGGTCTCGTCGACTCACCGGCCGGTCTTGCATCCTGGATGCTTGATCACGACGCACGCAGTGCTGCGATGATTGCGCGGGTGTTCGACGGCAAGACCGAAGGCCTGTCGCGGGACGACGTGATCGACAACATCACGCTGTACTGGCTCACCAACACCGCGGTCTCGTCGGCGCGGCTCTACTGGGAGAACAAGCTGGTGTTCTTCGAGCCCAAGCACATCAAGATCCCGGTCGCCGTCAGCGTGTTTCCGGACGAGATCTATGCGGCGCCGCGGAGCTGGGCCGAGAAGGCCTATCCGAAGCTGATGCACTACAATCGCCTCGACAAGGGCGGCCACTTCGCAGCCTGGGAGCAGCCCGCGCTGTTCTCTGCGGAAATGCGCACCGCGTTCCGCCCGCTGCGCCAGTCGATCTGAACCGAACAAGGGACACGCGCTGCCGTGCGTTCCATTTTCGAACACACATGTCAGGAGTGCCAACAATGAGCCGCCCCGTACAGATCTTCACCACCGAGGACATTCACCTGGAGCGCCGCCTGCCGACATACTGGCGCGTCACCTTCGACATGCCGCCGGTGAACATCTTCGGTCCAAAGCACCTTCCGCTGCTCAACGACATCATCACCGCGATCGAGACCGATCCGGACGTGAAGGTGGTCGTATTCGACAGCGCCGTCGAAGGCTTCTTCATCACGCATTACGACTTCCTGGCGCCGCTGGAGGACTCTCTCGGCGTTCCGCCGGGGCCGACCGGCCTGCAGGCGCTGCCCGACATGCTGGTGCGCCTCAGCCGCGCGCCGGTCGTCTCCATTGCCTCGATCCGGGGCCGTGCGACCGGGGTCGGCAGCGAGCTCGCGCTGGCGAGCGACATGCGCTTTGCCAGCCGCGAGAAGGCGATCCTGTCGCAATGGGAGGTCGGCGCGGGACTCGTGCCCGGCGGCGGGCCGATGGCGCGGTTGCCGCGGCTGATGGGCCGAGGCCGTGCGCTCGAAGTGTTGCTCGGTGCCGACGACATCCACGGCGATCTCGCCGAGCGTTACGGCTACGTGAACCGTTCGCTGCCGGATGCGGAGCTCGTCGGCTTCGTCGAGGCGCTCGCCATGCGCATTGCGTCGTTCGACAAGGAAGCCATCGCCGAGACCAAGCGTCTCGTCGATGTTGCGAGCCTGCCGCCGGATGACGAGATCAAGCCGGAGTGGGATGCGTTCCTGGCTGCGCTCGGCCGTCCCGCCAGCCAGACTCGCATCAAGGCGCTGATGACGCGCGGCTTCCACCGCGCCGGCGATGTCGAGAACCGGCTGGGCTTCCACGTCGGACAGATCGGGAGTTGACGGAACCGCTGCGGCGCTCGGCCGGTTGGACGGGGTGACAGGCGGTCGTGCCAATGTCGCTTTCCTCCGGTACCGAGCGCCGGTGCCAAAAACCAACCTAAGAACCAACGAGGAGAATCGAGATGATCCGCAAGGCAACAGCAGTCTGGAAGGGCACCGGTCGCGATGGCACCGGCCATCTGTCAAGCGAATCCGGCGTGCTCGCCGGGACGCCCTATTCGTTCAAGACCCGCTTCGAGAACGAGAAGGGCACCAATCCCGAGGAGTTGATCGCCGCGGCCCATGCCGGCTGCTTTACCATGGCACTGGCCTTCGGTCTTCAGCTCGCCGGCTTCACGCCGGACGAGCTGTCGACGGAAGCCGCAATCACGCTCGAGCCGGAAGGCAAGGGCTTCAAGATCAGCAAGTCGGCACTGACGCTTCGCGCCAAGGTGCCGAACCTTGACGACGCAGGTTTCGCCAAGATCGCCGGCGAGGCCGAGAAGAACTGTCCGGTGTCGAAGGTGCTCAACGCCGCGATCACGCTCGACGCCAAATTGACCTGATCGAAACGCAGGGAGCACTACCATGTCTCGTCAAGATCTGCCTCGCCAGCATCAGCCGGATGAAGACAGGTTCCGAGCGATTTTGCCCGAGGACATCGCATGGCAACCGTTCCCTGCGTTCCCGCCAGGCGCGCGGCTGGCCGTGATGGTCGGCCATCCCAGCGAACCCGGACCTTACGTGGTCCGGGTGAAGGTGCCCGGGGGCACGAAACTGATGCCGCACAAGCATCCGGAGGACCGCATCTACACGGTCATGTCGGGTGTGTTCTACATCGGCCTCGGCGAGCGTTTCGATGGCGACCAGGTGAAAGCCTATCCGCCGGGCAGCGTCATCGTGCTGCCCGGCGAGACCTGGCATTTTCACTGGGCGAAGTCCGGCGAATACGTCACGCAGGTCTCCGCCATCGGGCCGCTGGGCCTCGAATATCACGATGATCACGATGACCCGCGCTTGCATCCGGCAACGGACAAGCGCTGAGTATCTCGACGAAACCAATGGAGCATCAGATGACGACAGAGCGCGCAGTTTTGGCCGGAGGCTGCTTCTGGGGCATGCAGGATCTGATCCGCAGGCAACCGGGGGTGATCTCCACCCGTGTCGGTTACACCGGCGGGCATATGAAGAACGCCACCTATCGCAATCACGAGGGCCACGCCGAGGCGATCGAGATCATCTTCAATCCCGCCAAGACGAGCTTCCGGACCATGCTGGAGTTCTTCTTCCAGATCCACGATCCGACCACGCTCAATCGCCAGGGCAATGATCGGGGCACGAGCTACCGCTCGGCAATCTTCTACACGAGTGACGAGCAGAAGAGAGTCGCCGAAGACACCATCGCCGATGTCGAAGCGTCAGGTCTCTGGCCCGACAAGGTGGTGACCGAGGTCGCGCCCGCAGCTGAGTTCTGGGAAGCCGAGCCCGAGCATCAGGATTATCTCGAGCGCTATCCCGATGGCTACACCTGCCACTTCATCCGGCCCGACTGGAAGCTGCCAAGGCGCGCGGCCGCCGTGGGAGGCTAGGCGGATTGTCGCGTACGGCCGCCGAGGCCTTTTTGACGAGGAGTGCAAATGTGCGAACTCCCCTCATCGTACGGTCACGAGCATTCCTCGCGGCTCAATGCGCCTCCGGCCGGCGTCGGCAGATCACAGTCACCGCCTTGCGGGCAATCTCCCTCAGGTCGGCGCGGCGTGCGCCGGCCCGGGCGCGGATGGCGATCGTCTGCATCGTGGCGGCGGCAAGGATCGCAAGCGCAGCCGGATCGGCCTCGCGATCCAGCTCGCCCTGGTCCTGCGCCAGGCGGAAGCGGGCCTCGAAATCGGCATCGATCGTCCGCAGTCCCGTCGCAACGCTGCTCCGGATCGCCGCATCCTCGGCGACTTCGGTCACCGCGGTACCGACCACGAAGCAGCCGCGCGCTGATCCCTTGCCGGAAAAGTAGATCGACAGCGCCGCGTCATAGGCCAGCATCAGCGCTTCTTCCAAGGGATGGTCCCCTGCGAGAGCCTCGCGCGTTGCCGCGAGGCTGATCTCCCAATAGCGCGCCAACGCCTCGAGATAGAGCGCGTGCTTGTTGCCGAACACCGCGTAGAGGCTCGGTGGACTCATGCCGGTCGCGGCCGCGACCTTGTCCAGGGACGTGCCGGAATAGCCCGTCCTCCAGAACGTTTCCGTCGCCCGCTTGAGGGCCGTCTCAGTGTCGTAGGCGGGTGGCCGTCCCCGGCGCGCCGGGCCCGCCTCGCTCTTTTTCCGTGCCATGTCGTTCGAACCTGGTTGCCATGTTCCACACGTATATTTGTATGGATCGTTATAAAAATCAATGGCCGCGCGGCTTGATCGCCGCATCGGAGTACAATATTTGTAACGATCGTTAGTAAATGAGATAAGGACGAGGACGATGGGTTTGAACTTTGCGCCAATCGCCGGCTGGCTGGGCGATCGCAGCTTCCGCGGGAGCGAGGCTGCTGCGCGGTTGTTCGGAGCGGATCTTGCCAGGCGGCTGCGCCGGCCCCTGATGCTCGCGGTGCCGGCCGCGGCTGCCGTGTTCGGCGCCTTCATGTATCTGGCGCAGGAGCAATACGTCTCGACCGACGATGCGTTCGTGCGCGCCGCGAAAGTCACCATCAACGCGCGGGTGTCCGGCCAGGCGGTCGAGATCGCCGTGCGCGACAATGAGCGTGTTCGGCAGGGCCAGGTCCTGTTTCGAATTGACCCGGAGCCCTACCAGATCGCCGTCGATCAGGCCGAAGCCCGGCTCGGCAGCGCGCGGCTCCAGATCGACTCCCTCAAGGCGACCTACCGCCAGCAGCAGGCGGAGCTGCAATCGGCGAAGGAATCGGCCTCTTTCGACGAGCGCGAGTTCGACCGCAAGAGGATGCTGGTCGCCTCCGACTTCACGCCGCGAGCGGTCTACGAGCGGGCCGAGACCGATCTCAAGGTCGCGCGCCATCGGATGACATCGATCGAACAGCAAATCGCCAATACGGTCGTCGCGCTCAACGGCGATCCCGATATCGATGTCGACCGCCATCCGACAGTCCGCGCGGCCAGGGCGCAGCTCGATCGCGCGCGGCTCGATCTCTCCTACGCCACGGTGAAAGCACCCGACGACGGTATCGTGACCAAGGTCGACGATCTCCAGATCGGCGGTTTCGTCAATGCAGGCGCGCCCACGTTCTCACTGATGTCGAGCCGGGACGTCTGGATCGAGGCGAATTTTCGCGAGACGGGCCTGACCCACATGCGGCCGGGCCAGCAGGCGACGATCGACGTCGATGCCTATCCGGATCGAAAATTCAAGGCGCATATCGTCAGCATGAGTCCCGGCACCGGGTCGGACTTCTCGATCCTGCCGCCGGAGAATGCGACCGGGAACTGGGTCAAGGTCGTGCAGCGGCTTCCGGTGCGCCTCGAGCTCGACGATCCTGATCAGACCCGGCCGCTGTTCTCCGGCATCAGCGTGACGGCGCGGGTCGACACCGGCCATCGTCGCGCCTGGCTGCATCTGCTCCAGCCTGCGCTTGCGACGGAGGTCAAATGAGCACGCCCCTCCCATCGACCGCGACCGGCGGTCATCCTGCAATCTCGGCAGCCGCCCTGATGGCGACCTACATGCAGGCCGTCAACATTTCGATCCCGAACGCCGCGCTGCCGCACATCCAGGCGACGCTCTCGATGGCCAATGACGAGGTCGGCTGGGTGTTCTCCTCGTATATCGCCGCAAGCGCCGTGACCATGTCGATCACGCAATGGCTCGCGGGACGCTACGGCCGCAAGGCGGTCTATCAGACAGCCCTTGCCGTCTTCACGCTTGGTCTTGTCCTCGACACGCTGGCGACGACGTCGATCCAGTTCGTGCTGGCGCGGATTCTCCAGGGCGCGGCAAGCGGACCACTTGCGCCGCTCTCATTGGCAATTCTGCTGGAGGCGACGCCGGCGGCGCGACAAGCACGCATGGGCCTGGGATTGACGGTCTGCTCGCTGCTTGGCATCAGCACCGGCCCCGCTCTTGGTGGCTGGCTCAGCGAATATTGCGCCTGGCCGTCGATCTTCTATGTCAGCCTGCCCATGACGGCCTTCATCGCCCTGACGATGGCCCTGTTGCTGGGCGAGAAGCGGGCAGAGCGGAGCCAGCCCTTCGACGTCTTCGGCCTGACGACCTTCTCCGCCGGCATGATCGGGCTGCAGATGCTGCTGGATCGCGGCGAGCGCCTCGAATGGTTCGCCTCAACGGAGATCTGGGTCGAAGCGATCGCTTCGGTCCTGGGCTTCTATCTCTTCATCGTGCACGTTCTGACCAAGAAGGAGCAATTTCTCCGCACAGCGCTGTTCAAGGATCGCAATCTCGTCCTCTCGACGGTGATCTCCTTCGCGCTCGGCTTCGTCCTGCTGCCGACATTGGCGTTGACGTCCCCGATGCTGGAGGAGTTGCTCAACTACCCTGTCGATACCACCGGCTACATGAGCATTCCACGCGGCGTGGCGCTGGTGGGCGCGCTGGTGCTGACGAGCCTGGTTCCGGGACAGGTCGACTACCGGCCGTTCCTCATGGGGGGCATGGCGCTGGTGGTCTATGCCAACTGGCTGATGCTCGGTTATTCGCCGGCGATGGATTGGCGGCCGGTCGTCGAAGCAGGCTTCCTCCAGGGCGCTGGTCTCGGCATGTTGTTGCCGGCGCTGGTGAGGGCCGCGTTCGGAACGCTCGACCCGAAGCTTCGCCCTGAAGGCAGTGCGCTGATCAACCTGTCGCGCCTTTATGGCAGCACCATCGGCATCGCGGTGGTCCAGCTCTTCTTCTATGCCAACACCCAGGCCGTGCATATCGCGCTCGCCAAGCATCTCACGCCTTATCGGGTCGCGGCGAATGTCGCGGGCCCGATCGGGAAGCCGGGCCTTGCCGCCCTCAACGGCATGGTCACGCGCCAGGCGGCCACGGTCGCGGTCATCGATCAGTTCGAGATCCTGATGTTCGCCATGCTCGTCGTGATCCCGCTGGTGTTCTTTCTTCGTAGGCCACGTCCCGTCGGCTAACGCCGGAGAGCCGTGAAATGACGTTGTGTCCGCAACCCCGATCGCTTCGTCCGCACCGCGCGGCTAGCAGTCAACAAGGAGTATCACCATGACGACCTCCGATTCACTTCGTTACACGAGGATTCCCACGCATGAGGCCGTGACGATTCCCGCAGTCGGATTTGGCACGCTCATTCCTGACCCGCTCGTGACCAGGCAGGCCACCAGGGCTGCATTGGAGGCCGGATTTCGACATCTCGATTGTGCCGAGCGCTATCGCAACGAAGCGGCCGTCGGCGACGCGCTACAGGACGCGTTCAGCGCGGGCACGCTTCGTCGCCAGGACCTGTTCGTCACGACGAAGCTATGGAACACCAATCATCGGCCGGAACGGGTCAAGCCCGCCTTCGACGCCAGTCGCCGGCGGCTGCAACTCGACGAGATCGACTGCTACATCATCCATACCCCCTTCGCCTTTCAACCCGGCGATGACCAGGACCCGAGGGATGCGAGCGGCCATGTGATCTACGATTCAGGCGTGACGCTGGCGGAGACATGGGGGGCGCTGGAGCGCCTCGTTGACGAGGGGCACTGCAAGTCGATCGGCTTGTCGGACATCACCTTGGAGAAGCTGCGCGAGATCGTCGAGGTCGCGCGGATCAGGCCTGCCATGGTGCAGGTCGAATCGCATCCTTACCTGCCCGAATGGGAGCTGCTCGACTTCTGTCGGGAGCATGGAATTGTCCTGCAGGCGTTTGCCGCGCTCGGACACGCCATGAAGCCGAACCTCCTAGCTGACCCCGTGATCACTGCCATCGCGGAACGCCTGCACAAGACGCCGGCTCAAGTCGCCCTGGCCTGGGCCGTCCAGCGCGGCTCGGCTTTCCTGACGACCTCGACCAATCCTCGGCGTATCGAGGAGAACCTCGATATTTCGACGCTGCCTGAAGACGCCATGCGGGAGATGCGGGATCACATCACGACGAATGTCCGGTTCAACACAGTGGTCGAGACCGGCGTGCCCGGATTCATTCCGCGGGCAGGATGAAGCGCGCGGCGCGGTGCGAAAGCGGAAGGCCTTCGGCCGGCCCCGTCAAGTCCGGAGCTGCGCGATCAAATCGCGCGCGCTGCGGATATCGGCGATGCCGGCGCCCTCGCTGAACGGCCCGCATGCACGTTCGAGGATTGCCAGGGCGTCGGCATTCTGGCCGGCTCCGATCATGAACCGCGCGAGGCTGATCGCTCCGCGCAGCTCCCAGAACCGCGCGCCCTGCTGGTTGGCAATGTCCATGGCCTCGCGAAAGCGCGCCTCGGCGTCCCCCGCGTGCCGCGGGCTCTTGAGCAACAACTCGCCCTTGATGCGGATCAGTTCCGGCAGATACCACAGCTCCTGCCGGTCGTTGCAGCGGGTCAGGACGTCCTCGATCACGTCGAGGCCACGGTCGACCTGGTGGGCCTCGCCGGAACACGCGGCGAGTTCGCCGAGCAGCGGAAGAAAGCGCGGCAGGAAACGCGCATCGCCGGCGCGATTGAGCTCTTCGCGCAGCAGCGGCAGGCCGGTCGCGACGTTGCCACGCCTTACGACGACCGCCGCGTTGAAGGCCCGTGCCCACAGGCCCCACAGCCGGATGGCGTGGCGCTCGGTGTGTTCGAGCAACTCGGCGCCGTGGCGCTCCGCGGCCTCGAAATCGCCGGACCAGAAGGCGATCGGGCAGGCGGCTTGCCCCAGCACGCTACAGAAAGTCAGCGCGTGGCCATTGGCGCGGCCTTCCTCGATGTTTCGGTCGGCGAGCGCCTGAGCCTGATCGGCGAGGCCCTGAAGCCACAGGATGCGGGCCCGGAAATATTGCGTTGATATCCTGAGGTCGAGCGGGAAGATCTTCGGCTTCTCCGCCAGCACATGCAGCGACGCGTTCACGCGCTCGATGCGGAGCCGTGCGTCGTTCTGATCGCCGAGATAATGCAGCGCCACCGCCATCAGCCGGTCGCCCAGCATGAGGTCGGTCCTGTCCGACGAGTTCGCCGCTGCATTCGCAAACCGGTCGGCGAGCGCGCGGGCCTTGCCGAACTGTCCGTTGTTGAACTGGTCGATGCACAAGCCCCAGAGCGCGCGCAGCCGGAAGTCCTTGTCGTCGAGCCTGTCAGCCAGCTCCAGGGTCGTCTCGAGGATCGGACGCGCCTCGCGGGCGCGGCCCTCGCCATACATCAGCGACCAACCGAGCGCCGACAGGAGTTGCATGCGAATGCGATCGTCGCCGCCACTGTCGCCGAGCGCGGTGAGCGCCGTCTTGGCGCGCTCGCGGCATTCGGAGAACAGGGACAGGCGGACCCACAGCGTGACGGCAGCCGCCGTCAGTGCGATCCCGAGTGCAGCGTCGCCGTCGGGCCCGAAGGCCCAGTTCAATGCGGCGCGCACATTGTCCAGCTCCGCGCCATAGATGCTCAGCCATTCCGGCAGCGGCGTCGATGTATCGGCCTCCGCGCGCTCGAAGAATTCGCGAAAATGCTCTGCATGACGCCGCGCGAACTGACTGGTCTCGCCGAGCTCGTTCAGCTTTCCATGCGCATAGGTGCGTGTGGTGTCGAGCAGGCGATAGCGCAGCGTTCGCGAGCCGGATGGCGAGATCAGCGATTTGGTGACGAGGCTGTCGATCGCCTCCAGCGTTTCGGACGCGCCGAGGCCGTCGCCGGCGGCCACCGCGGCAGCCGCCTCCGGCGCGAAGGGCCCGGCAAAGACCGACAGGCGTCGCAGCGTGGCACTCTCGGCGGGAGGTAGCAGGTCGTAGCTCCAGTCGAGCGCCGCGGCGAGCGTCTGATGTCGTGGCACGGCGGTGCGCCGACCCCGCCATTGCAACGAGAAGCGGCTGTCGAGCAGCGACGCCGTGCCGGCAATGCCATACGCATTGACACGGCCGGCCGCGAGCTCGATCGCAAGCGCAATGCCGTCGAGGCGCCGGCAAATGCTCGCGACGAGCGGCGCTTCTTCCGCACTGAGCTGGAACGGACCCGAGCTCTGCGCAATGCGCTCGACGAAGAGCTGGGCCGCGGGGTAAGCGAGGACCTCGGCGACATCAAGGTCCTCGCGCTCCGGCGGGCAATCCAGCGGGAACAGGCGGAAAATCCGTTCGCCGTCGCTCCGGAACGATTCGCGGCTGGTTGCGAGAACGCGAAGCTGCGGTGCGTCGCGAACGATGCGCTCGACGATCGGTGCCAACGCATCCAGCACATGCTCGCAGCTGTCGAAGATCAGCAGGGCTGGGCCGGTCTTCAGAAATGTCAGCAGGGCCGGCGTCGGATCCTCCGCGCTGATCGTCAGTCCCAGTGCGGAGGCGATGGTGGTCGCGATGTGGCTGGCGTCCCTCAGCGGACCGAAGTCGACGAAAAATACGCGCCCGCCGAAATCCGCCGATCTGCGATGCCCGACGGTGACGGCGACGGCGGTCTTGCCGATGCCGCCGGGGCCGACCACCGTCATGAAGCGATGCAACGAAAGCCCGTTCGATATCTTCTCGACGATCTCCTCCCGTCCGACCATTTTCGAGAGCGGCGAGGGAAGGGAGCGGGGAGGTGCGATGTTCACGGCGGGCTGGGCGGCCGGCGGGGCCGCCTGAGCGAGCGAGGCGACAAAGCAGTAGCCGCGGCCGGGCACATTGACGACATAACGGGCCGACTTGCCGGTATCGCCCAGCGCCTTGCGCAGTGCTGCGACGTGGAAGCGCAGGCTGCCCTCGTCGACATTGACGTCGGCCCAGATGCGCTTGACCAGCTCTCTCTTGTCGATGACTTCACCGGGGCGCTCGGCGAGGAAGATCAGAATATCGAGCGCGCGGCCGCCGACGTGAAGCGGCGAGCCCTCCTTCTCCAAGAGCCGCGACTTCGGAAATAGTCGAAATGGCCCAAAAGAAATGGCCGAGTCTTCGGTACGATCTGGCACGCGCCATTGCCCCCGCAACGGGAGTCAAAAGGTATTACTTTTTGGTCTATCAGAACGAGGCGTACAGTAAACTGGCCGAAAGCAGTGGGCAGAGCTGGTAGCCCTGCGCGCATGGCTTCGATCGATCTGTCCGGCGAAATAACCCTTAAGAAGTAAAGGGTTATGCTGGCATGACAAGGCGATGACCCCGGGCCTCTTACCCGGATGGCGCATTGACGGCGGTAGCAGATTGCTGCGATTGGGTGGTTCGGGAGCCGGTCCCGCCTCGACAGTGACTACCGACTTCCGGAATTCGAACATGGCTTCCTTCTCGCGGCGACGATTCGTCCATGCGCTATCGGGCGCAGCGGCGCTGGCGGCCATCCCGCGCAGCGGACAAACCACTGATTATCCGTCTCGTCCGATTCGCCTCGTGCTTCCGTATGGAGCCGGCGGAGCAGGGGACCAGATCGGACGTCCCTGGGTGGACAAGATGTCGTCGCTGCTTGGGCCGACCTTCGTGGAATATATCGGCGGTGCGGGCGGCGCGATCGGGGCTGCGACGGTCGCGCGCGAGGAGCCCGACGGCTATTCGCTGCTGCTCGGCAACGGCAGCACGCAGGTCATCATTCCCCTGACTTCGAAAAATCCCGGCTATTCCGTCGACGATTTTCGCGCCATCTATCGCCTGATCAGCACTTCGCTGGTTTTCGCGGTCCATCCGTCGGTGCCTGCCGCTAACCTGCGCGAGTTGATTGCTCACGCGAGAGCCAACCCGGGAAAGCTGTCCTATGGCACGCCCGGCATCGGGACTGGAAATCATCTCGTTGGCGAATCCTTCAAGCAGCAGGCAGGCGCGCTGGACATCGTCCACGTGCCGTATCGGGGCATTTCGCAGGCGACCAACGACCTCGCCGGTGGCCAGATCTCGCTTGTCATCGGCGTCATGTCGGACCAACTGAAGCAACTGGGCGAGGCCGGGAAGGTCAGGCTGCTGGCGGTCACCAGCGAAAAGCGGCTGAGCGGCGCGCCGGAGATTCCGACCGCTGTCGAATCCGGCATGCCGGATCTTCGCTATGAGGGGTGGTTCGGCATCTTTGCGCCCAGGCACACCGACGATGCGATCATCGACCGGATTGCGCAGGCAACGCGCGTCGCGATGGCCGATCCTGCGCTTCAGGCAGGCTACCGTGCGCAGGGCATCGAGCCGGACAGCGATTCGAGCCCCGAGAAATTCCAGCGCATTGTCGATACGACGACGGCAAGCCTGGCGCCGGTGATCAAGTCGATCGGGCTGAGCAATTTGTGAGGTCGCTCAGGCCTCGACGCGCGATGTCTGGCGGCCCTCCGCCGTGACGATGCGCGCCGACAGCGCGACGAGACACATCAGCGCGGCCAGCAGCCAGAACGCTGTCGGCAATCCGCCAAGCCGTGCGACGAAGCCGACACCGGCGGGACCGATGAGGATGCCCGCGTAGCCGGCAGTCGTGATGGCGGCGACGGCGAGCCCCGTGGGCATCACGGTCTGCCTGGCCGCCCGGCGGAACAGCACCGGCACGAGGTTCGATGCACCGAGGCCGATCAGCAGGAAGCCGCCGATCGCGACCGCCGCTACGGGCGCCCTGAGCAGGACTACGAAGCCCGCGATCGCAATGATGCTGCCCCAGAACAATGTCGTGCGATCCCCGATGCGTGCGACGACGGCGTCGCCGCCGAGCCGTCCCGCGGTCATCGCGATCGAGAACACGATGTAGCCGATCCCGCCTTGCGCTTCCGAGACGAGGCCCGCGCCGATGACGAGCAGCGCGCCCCAATCGAGCATCGCGCCCTCGACGAGGAAAGTGATGGCGCCGAGCAGCGCCAGCAGGAGCACGGAGCCATGCGGCAGCACGAAGAGCGGTCCGTCCTGCACCTGCACCGAACGAAGCAGGCGCGGCCAGGCCGCCAGCATCGCGACCAGCATCAGCACGGAGCAGATCAGCGTGCAGGCGAGCGCGCCGAGTTGCAACGAGAGCAGCGCAGTCATCAAGGCGGATCCCGCGAAGCCGCCGATGCTGAACAGCGCGTGGAAGCCGGACATCAGCGGGCGGGCCGCGTCGCGCTCCACCTCGACCGCATGAATGTTCATGGCGACGTCGATGGAGCCGAGTGGGGCGCCGAAAGCGAACAGGGCCAGCGCCAGGGTTGCCGGCGAGCTTGCGATCGCCAGCAGGGGCAGCACCAGCGCCAGACCAAGCCCGCCCGCAATGATGATCGGCTTGCTGCCGTAGCGCGCACTCATGACGCCGGTCAGAAGCATCGCGACGACCGAGCCGATGCCGAGGCTGAGCAGGAGCAATCCAAGAACGCCGTCATCGACGCCGAGCCGCGTCTTTGCGAACGGCACCAGCGGCGCCCAGCATGCGATGCCGAAGCCCGCGACGAGAAAGGCGAGCCGCGTCGCGAGGCGCGTTGCCGGCCGGTCGGCGGAATGCATGGGAACTCCGGGGAAGCAGGGGCGGGGCGATCGACAAGCCCCGAGATTGCCGCGCCTTTATGTCCGAGGCGTGCTCGAATTGTCGCAGACTGTGCTCAAGAACGGCGCGACGTCAACCGGGGTTCCGAAGCGTGTCGCGTTCGGGACGATATTCGCGAGCGCTCCGTCGGGGCCCGGCGGTCGGGCAAAACACCGGGTCATTCCGAGCTGGCCGGTGTCAAGCCGCGCCTGCAAGAATATTCCACTTTACCGAAATTCGGAAATGACGTATGTGTCGTCCATCCCGGCTCACCAAGAGGGGCGATCATGTGTCGTCACGATACGCGAGCCGGGCTTGCGGTGGACGCGGCAGCGTCGGGCGCGAGAGGCTAGGGCAGGGCGGATTGCTCTCCGTGAGCCCAAGACTTCGTGCCGGATGAACGGCGCTGCTAGGCTTCGTCTCGTCTGCAAGTTTCCGGCTCCGTCGACAGGGCTGGAAAAACTGCGGCGAAATGGCGGGCCGTGCGTACGGCAAAACCGTGTGGTCCTTGCTGCAAGCGCTTTTTCCGACCTGTTGAAATCGACGTAACCTACTGAAATTAAAAGAATTATTTGGCGTCTGCGAGACGAGCGGAAGGTCCGCCCGAAACTGTTAGGCCCTAATAGGGCCTAGTCTCACAGGATGGGCTGGTGCGACCTTGGCCGGGCGCGCCCTTAGCCGTAGTCCGGTCGCGTTCTACGGCCTTCCTGCGGTCCTGCTGATGCGCTGGCGCGGCCTCGCGGAGTGGCTGGGCGCGCTGTAGTGCCTTCCTGCGGCGTGCCGCAGCAAAATGACGCGATTGGACCAACTCAAATCTTGGCGAAACCGATGTAGATTGCTTGCGCCATCTTGGTGCCCTCCTGCTCAAGGACGGTGACAAATGCAGCGCACTGCCACCTGCACATGCGGACAGCTATCGATCACCTTGAAGGGCAATCCCTTCCGTGTGCACTGCTGCAACTGCACGGAATGCCATAGGTTGACAGGCAGCGCTTTCAGCACGGGCGCGTACTTCGATGATGAGCAGATCAGCTCGATTTCAGGCGAGCACAGGGCCTACACTCGAAGCGGGGACTTCGGACGGAAAATCACCTCCCACTTCTGCCCCACCTGTGGTGTGACGGTCTTTTGGAACGCAGAGTTATTAGCCGGCAAAACCGGCGTCTCTGTGGGCTGTTTTGATGATCTGCAGGAGTTTCCGCGCCCCGCCATGGCTGCTTGGTGTCGCAGCAAGTTTCCGTGGATCGAGTTCGCGCCCGAAATACCGCAATCTCAACAGCAGACAAGCTAATCTGAGCGGTGGTGTCGCTGATAGCCGAACAAAGCGGGCATTATCAGTTTGACCGGTCATGTCTGCTAAGGGCCATGTGTGGACGGCTCCGGGTTGGCAAGAAGAATCTTCACTTTTGCAGCATTGGTCGGAGCAGCCATGTGTTCGGCCTGTTAGCGCGGTTCACGTGACCGCTGGCCATAATGCCCTCCGCGGATCAGGTCCCGGTCAATAGCACGCATTCGACGATGCTGTGGCCCAAGTGGGTTGTCCTGATCGCCGGATCGACCCGGCGCTGCATTAGTGCTGTTCGCCCTTCCAACCGTTACGTCACACCCGGATGACCGGCTGTGAACTCGTTCACGCCCTAAGAGCGGCGGGTTCCTTGTAGCGTTCGCTCCTGGCCATCATCGCCCATGCCATCCTGGCGAGCTTATTGGCGAGTGCGATCGCAGCGACCTTGGTGGGTCGTTGCGCCAACAACGAGGTGAGCCAGGGCCGATGGCCCGTGCCATGGATCTTGGCATAGCGGATCACGGCGAGCGCGCCAGCTGTAAACAGGCTGCGCAAATAGCGGTCGCCTTGCTTGCTGATACTGCCAAGCTTGTCCTTGCCACCGCTCGAGTTTTGCTTCGGTACGAGCCCAACCCAGGCCGAGAAGTCTCGTCCCGATCGGAAGGCGTTGGCATCGGCAACGCTCGCGACCAGCGCTGTTGCCAGCGCCGGCCCGACGCCCGGGATAGCGTCCAGCCGTTTGCTCGTCGCACTTGATCGATGCCAGGCGATGATGCGTCGGTCGAACTCTAGGATTTGGACCTTCAGCGCCCGCAATTGGCTGCCGAGAGCCGCAAGACACGCGCGGGCCGCCTCTGGGAGCCGGCGATCAGCTGTATCGGCCACGACTTCGAGCAACTGCTCGACACCCCTGCGCCCGACGGGGGCGACAATCCCGAACTCGGCAAGATAGGCGCGGATTGAATTGATGACGGCAGTCTGCTGGCGGATGAACAGATGGCGCGCTCGATGAAGCATCAGGCAGCTCTGTTGCTCGACCGTCTTGGTCGGCACGAACCGCATGTTGGGTCTCGTGACCGCTTCGCAAATGGCCTCCGCGTCCGTGGTGTCGTTCTTCTGCCGTTTGACGTAGGGCTTCACATAAGCCGGAGGCATCAATCGCACCGTATGCCCTAGCGCCTGCAGCTCGCGGGACCAGTGGTGCGATGACGCGCAAGCTTCAATCCCCACCAAACATGGCGGCAGCTCCTCGAAAAATGCCAGGACGTGCCGGCGCCTCAACCGACGGCGTATGACCACCTGGCCGGCTGCATCAACGCCATGCACTTGAAAGACCGACTTCGCGATATCCAAGCCGATTGTCGAAATTGACTGCATAGGATGCTCCTCCGAATCGTGGGAGCCTCAAAACGGCGCCCACTCCTTGGCGCTCTCGCGCCGGTGGAGGAGCCGTCCACAGCATCAGAAGCAGAAGCGGCGTTCTGAAAAGTGAGCGACGCGGGGTCGCACTCCCTTTGTCACGCGCGCCCTGGCGCTGGGCTGACTTATGCGGCTCCTATGAGCTCATCTCCTTATCTAGCTCGATTTCATATCCGGCGAGAAACATATTGAGCGCTTAGCGGCCATCGAAGCCCGTTGCTCGCGGCATCGCTGCCGCCCCATCCATGAGCCGAGAGAGAGCTATGTCATTGGCGCTGCCCTGGGTATGGGTGCTCGTGACGGCGATTGGTCCGTTGATAATGTGCTCGACGGCGAGAAGCGCCAAGTGGCGGTCTCCCGCGCCCAAGTACACCCCGACTGCCTCGCGGACAATCTGGCGGCGCTAGGTCGCTACTACAACGGCGCTCTACCCATGGGCCATTGTTACGCGGCAGCGCTTCCAAACCCATAGGGTGAGATGTCGGATGCGAGCGCTGGCGATCCCCAACGGTGATCGGTCGTCAGGATCCTTTTGAGGGCGTGAGGAACTGCGGGGACCGCGCGACCGCGACCATCGCGGCTATCTGGTGCGAGAAAATCCGTGGTTGCAGTTGCAGGGGAAGCGGCGCGTCCTACTCAATGTCTCGATGTCCGCTTTGCCCCGATAGCGACCAAGGTCCGCGCAGCGCATCGAAATCACGCGATGTGCCGGAACCCGACATTCAGAAAGCGCCTACGTTGATCCACGTCAAAGAATGAGCGGTCGCAGCGCCTCTACCTTGCCGGGCATTCCGCTTACTTCGTGTGATCAGATGTATCCTCTCTGGAGGTAGCAATGAAAATATCTCGCCGACAGGCAACGATTGGTGGCGTAACCCTGCTTGCGGGTACGTCGATGGGTACGTCGGCGCAGGCACAACGGGATGAGCCGCTGAAACGCACCGTTGAAGACGTGAAAGAGCAAGAGAAGGTCCGTAGCGCCGATGGCCTAACACCCAAGGAATTGGCTAGCAGGACCGTGTATCGCCGCGCCGTGGACGCCGTGATCTGGGGTCTTCCGCTCGTCGGCGAGGACACCGTGAAGCAAGCCGCTTTCCGCGATGGCAAGGCAGACTACGATGACATCGTTTGGTGGCCTAAGGGTGGTGGTTGGAAGAACCAGTCGCCGACCCCCAACGTCAACACTCGTTACATGTACTTCTTCATCAACACCAAGCAGAACGGTCCGACAGTGGTGGAACTGCCGCCAGCCGTCCCCGGAGCCAGCTTCTACGGCACCATCGAAGACGCTCGGTATGTGCCGCTCATCGACATTGGCTTTGAGGGCAAGGGTGGGAAATACCTCGTGCTGCCGCCTGACTACGACGGCAACGTGCCTGACGGCTACACCCCAGTGCGTCCCGCGACCTATAACACCATGACGCTGCTGCGCTCCATTCTGGCGTCCCTCTCCGAAAAAGATGAGCAGGCGGGTAACGAACTGGTAAAGCAGGTCAGGCTTTACCCTCTGTCGAAGGCGGACAATCCGCCCGCACAGCGCCTCCTCGACATGACCGAGGTCATGTATAACGGCTTGGTGAAGTATGACGAAACCTTCTTCACAAGCCTCGCTCGTATGCTGAACGAAGAGACGGTGCAGCCCCGCGACCTCCAAATGATGGGCATGCTCCTGCCGCTCGGCATCGAGAGGGGCAAGGAGTTCAAGCCCGACGCTGCGACCGTGGCCCAGTTGAAAGCGGCGGCAGCGGAAGCGCACGCTTGGCTAATGGACAAGGCTGCGACGGATGTAACTCCGTGGTGGCCTGATAGTCAGTGGTGCGTCCCCAGCCCACCAATTACCGTGCCGACCGAATTCAAGTGGGAGACGCCGAACTATTTTGGTGTAGATGCGCGAGCCATCGCTCTTTCGCAGTATTTCTGCCCGACGGCAAAACTCGGCACCGGCAGTTTCTACTTCGCCAGCTTTCACGATAGGTACGGCAAACCGTTGGAGGGTGCGAGCGACTACCGACTGCACGTTCCAGCAAACGTGCCCGTGCGCGAGTTCTGGTCTGCAACCGTCTACAGTCTGAAAACGTCGAGTTTCTTTCTCAACGCGACGCGCCTCACACTCGGTTCGCTCGACAAGGAATTGCGCAAGAACGCCGACGGAACAGTGGACATCTACTTTGGCCCGAAGCCCCCAGCGGGACAGGCGGCCAATTGGCTGTACACCCAACCGGGAGAGAAATGGTTTCCGTGGTTCCGGGTGTATGGCCCAGAGAAGGCGATTTTTGACAAGAGCTGGAGACTGCCGGACATTGAAATGATCGGCTGACCGTCGGGCTCACAAGTAGCAGATAATCTGCCTGGAGCCCGCGGAAAGCGGAAGTGCGCTATCCTGCCGTGACGCAACAGGACCGCGCACGATGCCTGAGACCGTTGCCGTTGATCAACCACTCGCGAACGTCAGTGCGTCCGCACTGGCGCAGCACCTTGATTGCAGCCGCACCTTCATCGGCAAGCGCGAAGCCGACGGCGTGATCGAGCGCCAGGGTGACGGCTTCCCGCTGGACCAGAGCCGGGTGGCCTACATCCAACACCTGCGGCGTGAGCGGCGGCAATCGCCACGCAGTAACGCTGACGCTGATCACGTCAAGCTCAAGACCGAGATGCTGCAACTGCGGCTGACGGAGAAGCGGCGCGAACTGGTGCGGCGGGCAGATGTTGATGCGCTCATCGAGGGAATTGCCGGTGCCACCCTGACCGCACTGTCGAGCCTACCTGGCGCGGTGTCCGCCGCGCGGCGATCTTGCGATCCATCGCAGCATCGGGCGGGTCATGTTCGAGGGTTCGTGCCGAGATCGCTTGCATCTGTCAGGAGATGGCCAACAAGTGCGGCGAGCCGCCACTCGATGAACAGTACGGATGATGCTGGCGCAGATCTGTCTTCCTCTCCGCCTCAGGCCCACGTGGAAGGTGTAAACGAAGCCTGAGTATCGATGCGGTGACCGCGGCGCTTCGGGATCGGCCGGGCCGGGGAAGCCGCGGTAAGCCCGCTCGTCACTGTTCCCGCTCACTGCGACCAATCGTTATAGAGCGTGATGCCGATCATGATCAGCGAGCCGATTGCGACCGCCGCCGGGCAGATAAACGGCAACTCCTCCAGCACGCCGACAACGACTGTCCGAACGCGGAGAGATCTCTTCACATGCGCGAAGCGCCACCCTGCTACACCCATCCGACTTCTCCGTTTGGCCCCCAGCAGCACCCTTCAGCACCAAGTGATCTTCGGCTATCGCCCATTCGGATGTATCCCTAAATCAAGGTGAAGGAACTCTTGCTAATCCGTTAGTGACGTGCGTTGCCGAGGCAGGCTAGGGAGGAATGAGCAAGCAAATCTTGCCCGTCGTGACCAGCCACGCGGGTTTGATTGGACATCGCGCACACCGTGGCCGTTGATGTGATCTCTGATGATGCGCCGTTCGCATGACTGGGAATATTGCACCATGTGGAACTGGATGATGCTAGGGCTAGAAAGCAATCGCGTGATCGGACTGCGGATCGCGAAGCTAATGCGCGGCGGCAAAGCGGCTCAACGTGAAGCCCAGCGCATGGTGAGTGAAAAAATGCTTGCGGCGACGAAGGCCGGTACCAGCCTGATGGCTGGGGCCTCGGCCGACAAGATTGTTGAGCAATATCGAAGAAAGGTGGCGGCAAACGCCAAACGGCTTAGTCGCACACGAACACGTGGCGGCAAACGAAAATCACGCTGAAACTTCGGCTGCGGATCCCTTGCTCTGCTGCTTGAGCGCCTACAGCCGGTAGGCTTCATCCTCATAGGGATCAGTCCCGCTGGACTAGACTTCGCGCCGCCGCCCTTTGCCCCGAGCCCGATGCGGATTGAATTCATCGACCGCGTTCTGCCATGCTACGATCTCATCTTCAAACCAGACGCGGCGGTTCGGGCTGATATAGGTCGATTTGGGGAAGCGGCCCGAGGTCAGCACCCGGCCTTCCCTGCGCCCTCTTGGCTTCGAGGGTGGAGTGACCAGGCAAAGCTCGGGCGAAATGCGCTGCGAGGATGCAAAGGTGTGTCTGCAGCATTCGCAATCATCGCCCGCCTTGTGCGCACTTGCGCACTGGGGCGGACGATCCAGCATGCCGGAGGCGGGCGAGGTTGAGCGTTGCGCTTCGACATGCCGTGCCGATCACGAAGGGCAAGTACGACATCGTCCAGGAGTCCAGATGCACCGGCGGCACATCGTTCTAACCACCCAGGAGCCGCCGGCAGGCATCGACGAAGACCTGCGCGCCGGTGACGATGTCGGCGTCGGCGGTGTTTTCAGTCCAGTGATGGCTGATGCCGCCGATCGACGGCACGAACAGCATCGCTGCGGGCATGACGGTCGCGAGCATCTGCGCGTCGTGGCCGGCGCCGCTGGGCATGCGAATGGATCGTCCGCCGGCAAGGGCCTTGCTCGCGGCTTCGATGGCGTCCTGGAAGCCGGCGTTCATCATCGCGGGCGCGCCGGTGCGAATCTTCTCCACGGTGACGGTGCAAGGGCCCTTCGCATTGGCCTCTTCCGCCATGGTGCGCAGCAGCTCTTCCAGCCGCGCGATGACCGCCGGATTGTCGTCGCGGATCTGGAACAGCATCTCGGCGCCGCCGGGAATGATGCTCGGCGCGCCCGGATCGAGCGTGATGCGGCCGGTGGTCCAGACCGTGCGGGGACCGCATGCAGTCGGGAAACGTTCGTCGATCGCCACGCAGAAGTTCGCCAGCGCGAGGCCCGCATCCTTGCGCACGGCCATGCGGGTGGTGCCGGCGTGATTTTGCTCGCCGGTGAAACAGATGCGATACTGCCAGATGCCGACGATGGAGGTGACGACGCCGATCGCGAGCTTGTCGCTCTCGAGCGTGTCGCCCTGCTCGATATGCGCCTCCAGATATCCAACGTGTCGTTTCGGTTCGACGGCAACGCGGGCGCGTCCGGTGAGACCCATGTCGGCGAGCGCATCGCGCATGGGCCGCCCGTTGGTGCGGTCACGTGCGGCGTCGATTTCGGCCTCTGTAACTTGCCCGACGTAGGAGCGCGAGCCGAGGAAGCTGCCGAAATGTCCTTCCTCGTCGCACCAGGCGGCAACTTCGACCGCGCCCTTCACGGACGGATCGGCATTGAGCACGCGGGCCGCTTCGAGCGCGTAGATGACGCCGAGCGGGCCATCGAGCCAGCCGGCGTAGTTCTGGCTTTCCAGATGCGATCCTGCCAGCAGCTTCGGCCCCGGCTTCGCGCTGGTGCCGAACACATTGCCGATCCCGTCGATCGCGGCGCTAAGGCCGGCGTCGGGCAGCTTCTGCACCAGCCAGTCGAGTGACTGCTTGTGCGGCTCGGAGAAGGTCGGCTTGTGCACGCCGGTCTTGTAGGCGCCGATGGCGCGGAGCGCATTGAGATCGGCGAGAACGCGTTGCCCATCGGCACGCGGCTTGGTGTCAGGCATGTTCGGCAACCTTCAGCGCCTCGGTGCGGATCTCCTCGACCAGCCGTTCCTTCAGCTGGACGAATTCGGGCGTGGTCTTGATCTTGTACGAGCGCGGATGCGGCAGGTCTACATTGATCTCGGCCTTGATGCGGCCGGGGCGCGCGCTCATCACGATGACGCGACTGCCGAGGAAGATGGCCTCCTCGATGTCGTGGGTGACGAACAGCACGGTCTTCTGGTCGCGCTCCCAGATTCCGAGCAGCATTTCCTGCATCAAGGCGCGGGTCTGGTTGTCGAGCGCGCCGAAGGGCTCGTCGAGCAGCAGGATCTTTGGATCGTTGGCGAGCGCGCGGGCGATCGCGGTGCGCTGCTGCATGCCGCCGGAGAGCTGCTTCGGCCAGTGGTTCTCGAAGCCGGACAGCCCGACCTGGCGGATCAAGGCATCGGCGATCTTGTTCCGCTCCGCCTCGGGCACGCCGCGCTCGCGCAGGCCGAAGGCGATGTTCTCGCGCACGCTCAGCCAGGGAAACAGCGTGTAGGACTGGAACACCATGCCGCGATCGGCACCGGGGCCGGTGACCTCGCGCCCGTCGAGCGTGACGCGTCCGCTGGTCGGCCGGTCGAGACCGGCGACGATGCGAAGCAGCGTGGACTTGCCGCAGCCGGAGGGGCCGAGGATGGTGACGAAGTCGTTGTTGCCGATGGTGAGATCGGTCGGCTCCAGCGCCCTCGTCGGCGCGTTGCCGTGGCGCGCGGGGAAGGTTCGCGAGACCTGTTCGATCTTCAGCGTGGTCATGCGAGCCTCCACGGGAACAGCCAGGCGTTGAACGCCTTGAACATGAAGTCCGAGAGGAGACCGATCAGCCCGATCACGATGATGCCGAAGATGATCTGGCCGGTGTTGAGCAATGCCTGGCTGTCGGTGATCATGTGGCCGATGCCCGAGGACGAGCCGATCAGCTCGGCGACGATGACGTAGGTCCAGGCCCAGCCCAGCACCAGCCGCAGGATTTCCGCGATCTCAGGCGCGGAGGAGGGCAGCAGCACGCGGCGGATGATGCCGCGGTCGCTGGCCCCGAGCGTATAGGCCGCCTCGACCAGATCGCGCCGCGTGGTGCCCACGGTTACGGCGATCATCAGGATGATCTGGAACACCGAGCCGATGAAGATGACGAGCAGCTTCTGCAATTCGCCGATGCCGGCCCACAGGATCAGCAGCGGGATAAAGGCCGAGGCAGGCAAATAGCGAGCAAAGGAGACGAATGGTTCGAGGAACGCTTCGACCGGCTTGTAGGCGCCCATCAGCACGCCGAGCGGAACCGCGATGATCGCGGCGAGCGCGAAGCCGCCGACGACGCGCCAGATCGTCATGCCGATGTCGAACAGGAAGCCCTGCTTGGCGAGCAGGTCATAGCCTTCCTGCATCATGGTCAGCGGGTTGGCGAGAAAGGTCTTCGACACATGGCCGCCGAGCGTTGCCCACGACCAGAGGGCGACGAACAGCACGAAGAACGCGAGGCCGTAAGCCACGCGCTGCTTCGATGTCACGGGATCCAGGGGACGCATCAACGATCTATCCGGGCGGTGAACGAGTTTTCCGGCCCCGCCGCGAGACGGGGCCGGCAGCTCCTGAAGGGTTTACTTGATGTAGCTCGCGTCGAAGAGGTCCTCGACCTTCGGCGCGGCCTTGATGATGCCGATCTCGAGCAGAAGGTCGGCGGCGTCCTTGTTGAAGGTCAGGAAATCGCCGGCAAAGAACTTCTGGTTCGCGGCCTTGTCCTGCCAGCGCAGATATTTGGCCGAATTGCCGAACGCCTCGCCGGTCTGCTTCACGTCGGCACCCATGATCTCATAGGCCTTGGCCTGGTCCTTGGCGATCATGTCGAGCGCCTCGAAATAGCTGTCGGCGAGCGCCTTGGCAGCCTTCGGGTTCTCGGTGAGGAACTTCGGCGTGCAGCCAAATGTGTCCATGACCATCGGGTAGTCGAGCGTGGTCGCGATGATCTTGCCCTTGTCGGGCGCAGCCCGAACCGTCGACAGATACGGCTCATAGGTCATCGCGGCATCGTTCTGGCCGGAGACGAAGGCCTGCGCGGCGGCCGCGGGCTCGAGGTTCACGACGGTGACGTCCTTCACCGAGAGCCCGTTCTTCTTCAGCATCCAGGCCAGCGCGAAATAGGGCGAGGTGCCGGGCGCGGAAGCCGCGACGGTCTTGCCCTTGAGGTCCTTGATCGATGCGAGATCGTTGCGCACGGCCATGCCGTCGGCACCATAGCTCTTGTCGAGCTGGAAGATCTGCTTGGTCGCAACGCCGTTGGCGTTCCAGGAGATCCACGTCTCGACCGTCGTGGCAGCGCACTGGACGTCGCCGGAGGCGATCGCGAGGTGGCGGTCCTTCTGCGGGATCTTCTTGATCGTCACGTCAAGACCGTTCTTCTTGAAGATGCCGGCCTCCTTCGCCAGCGTGAGCGGCGCGAAGCCGGTCCATCCGGAGATGCCGATGCCGACCTTGACGTCGTCGGCGAGCACGGGAGTGGAGGCCGCGAGGGCAATGATTGTCGCAAATACCTTTGAACTACGCATGATTGTCGTCCTCTTGCCGATCGATGGTTTGACGTCCTGTTGATCATTGCCGGCCCATATGGACCGTTGCCCGAAGCGTTGCACGATTTGTGCCGACATCGTTCTCTCAGCCTCCCTTGAATCGGGCGACAAGGCGGTGAGAGTCACCGGGATAGAGCAGGCGCACTGCGGTGATGGTGCGCGCGCTGCGCCAGGTATAGCGGTCGATCACGAGGCAAGGCGCGCCGACGGCGATGTCGAGCGCTTCCGCCGTGCGATCGTCCGCAACGATGGCGCTGATCGTATGTTCGGCTTCCGTCCATGGGACATGATGAAGCAGCCACGAGCCGGGCGGCTCGCGCGAGAAATCCGCGGTCGCTGCATCCGGCACGGACGACAGATCGATCAGTCTGTCCTCGACGGCAAACGGCACCTTGTCGGCGCTGTGCCGGCAGGTGATCGCAACCACCTTTCCGGCCTTCTTGACACCAAGACGCTCGCGGTCGGCGGCGGTCGCCGCGCGCAGCTTGCGCCCGATCAGCTCGTAGCCGTAGCCGCGGCCAAGCGCGGTGATCTCGGCGCGAATGTCTGCGATCTTCAGCACCGCCGACAGATGCTGCGGCCGGCGTACGAAGGAGCCGGCGCGCCGCCGCCGTTCGATCAGGTCTGCCTGCGCGAGCTCCGACAGCGCCTTGTTCACCGTCATGCGCGAGCAGCCGTAACGTGCGACCAGTTCGTGCTCGAACGGGATGCGATGCCCGGGCGGCCACTCGCCGGTCAGGATGCGCTTCTCGATATCGGCGCGGATGCGCTTGTAGAGCGTCGGCTGGTCGGAGGCATCGGTGGCTAGGCTCATGCGACGAGCCTCCGCACCGCCGCGTTGAAACGTTCGCGCGCGGTCTGTCGCAGTCTGTGTCGTCCGCCTTCGACGACCTTTTGGCCGCCGGCCCAGACGCAATCGATCGCGCCGGTCCCTCCGGCAAAAATCCAACCGTCGATGGCGGCGTCGCGCAAACGTCCCGCGAGTGACGGATGTGCGGTGTCGAGTGTGACGATGTCGGCGCGTGCGCCGGGCTCGAGGCCAACCGTCGCTTGTGCCAGCGCTTGCGCACCGCCGGCGAGTGTATGATCGAACAGCGTACGTCCCGTCGAGCGGCCTGCGCCGCCGGAGAGCACGTTGCGCTCGCGATGCTTGAGACGCTGGCCATATTCGAGCTGACGCAGCTCGTCGGCTGCGCCGACCAGCACGTTGGAGTCGGTGCCCACACCGAACGCGCCGCCGGCGTCGACGAATTCGCGCGCCGGAAAAATGCCGTCGCCGAGGCTCGCTTCCGTGATGGGGCAGAGACCCGCCACCGCACCGGTCCTGGCGAATGCGGTTACTTCCGCATCCGTCGTGTGGGTCGCGTGGATGAGGCACCAGCGTTTATCGACGGGCGCGTGCTCCAGCAGCCATTGCACCGGCCGTCGTCCCGACCACGCCAGGCAATCCTCGACCTCTTTCACCTGCTCGGCGGCATGGATGTGCACAGGCCCGCCATCCGCAAGCGGAATGATCGCCGCGAGCTCGCCCGGCGTCACCGCGCGCAGGCTGTGCGGCGCGATGCCGATATTGGCGCCCGGCAATCTGCTGATCGCCTTGCGCGATGCAGCCATCAGCGCGGCGAACTGATCGACCGAGCAGATGAAGCGGCGCTGGCCTTCGTGCGGGGCTGCGCCTCCGAAAGAGCCATGCGCATAAAAACTCGGCAGCAGGGTCAGCGCAATGCCGGATGCTTCGGCGGCCTGCGCAATGCGGGCAGCCATTTCCGCGAGGTCGGCATAGGGCGAGCCGTCGCGGTCGTGGTGGAGGTAGTGGAATTCGCCGACACGGGTAAAGCCCTGTTCGAGCATCTCGACATAAAGCAGCGTCGCAACGGCAGCGACGTCGTCCGGCGTCATCGCCAGCGCGAAGCGATACATCGTGTCGCGCCAGGTCCAGAACGTATCGGTGCTATCGCCGCGCAGCTCGGCCAGCCCCGCCATGCCGCGCTGGAATGCGTGACTGTGCAGGCTCGCCAACCCCGGAAGCGCAATTCCATGACGCTTGTCGCCGGCTGCCGGCGCCACGCCCGGCGTCACCTCGGCGATCGCGCCGGCGGTGATCACCATCTGCACGTCATTGGCCCAGCCCGAGGGCAGGAGCGCGGAGGCGAAATGCAGTCGGGTCATGATTACACGCCGGCTGGACAGAACCGCCCCACGATTATATGTCTAGACATATAAGTCAAGCATCCCACGAAGGGACCATTGCATGGCAGAGCGCTTCGACCGGATCTGGCACAACGCCCGGCTCGCCACGATGCGGGCCGACCGTCCCGATCTCGGCGAGATCGAGCATGGCGTGATCGCCACGCGCGGCGGTCATATCGTCTATGCGGGCGCAGCGGCGGATTTCCCAGGTGATGCGGACGCGATCAAGCGGATCGACTGTGAGGGGCGCTGGATCACGCCCGGCCTCGTCGATTGCCATACCCATCTCGTCTACGGCGGCAACCGCGCGCACGAATTCGAGCTGCGCTTGAAGGGCGCAAGCTACGAGGAAATCGCGCGCGCCGGTGGCGGCATTGTCTCGACAGTCGCCGCGACCCGCAAGGCGAGCGAGGCCGAGCTCGTTGCAAGCGCGCTGCTGCGGCTCGATGCGCTGATCGGCGAGGGCGTCACCACCATCGAGATCAAGTCCGGTTACGGCCTCGATACCGAAACCGAGATGCGTCAGCTCTCAGCGGCGCGCATCCTCGGCCGCCAGCGGCCGGTTGCGATCCGCACCTCCTTTCTCGGGGCGCATGCGCTGCCTGTGGAGGCCGGCGGTGACAAGGATCGCTACATCGATCTCGTGTGTCATGAGATGCTGCCGGCTGTCGCAAAGGCCGGTCTTGCCGATGCCGTCGATGCCTTCATGGAAGGTATCGCGTTCTCGACCGCGCAGACCGCGCGGGTGTTCGAGACGGCAAGGGGGCTTGGGCTGTCGGTCAAGCTCCATGCCGACCAGTTGTCGAACCTCGGCGGCGCTGCGCTCGCCGCAAAATTCTCGGCGCTCTCCGCCGATCACCTCGAGCATACCGACGAGGCCGGCGCCGCCGCAATGGCGAAGGCCGGAACTGTCGCCGTGCTGCTGCCCGGCGCCTTCTATTTCATTCGCGAGACGCAGAAGCCGCCGGTCGAGGCGTTCCGCAGGCACGGCGTCCACATGGCGCTCGCGACCGACTGCAATCCCGGCAGCTCGCCGCTGACATCGCTCCTGCTCACGATGAACATGGGCGCGACGCTGTTCCGGATGACGGTGGCCGAATGCCTCGCTGGTGTCACCCGTGAAGGCGCGCGGGCGCTCGGCGTTCTCAATGAGACCGGCACGCTGGAAGCAGGGAAGTGGTGCGATCTCGCGATCTGGGACATCGAGCGCCCCGCCGAGCTCGTCTACCGCATCGGCTTCAATCCGCTGCATCGCCGGGTGTGGAGGGGTCAGTGACGGAACAGGGCGAGGCGATCGTCGTCAAGCCGGGAACGGTCAGCCTCGATGATCTCGCGCGCGTGCTCAAAGGCGCCGCTGTCGTGCTTGATCCGTCATTCTGGCCGCGCGTCGAGGCGGCGGCGGAGATCGTCGCAAAGGCCGCACACGCGGCCGCGCCGGTCTACGGCATCAATACCGGGTTTGGAAAATTGGCCTCGAAGCGCATTCCGCCCGACCAGACTGCGCTGCTCCAGCGCAATCTCATCGTCTCGCATTGCTGCGGCGTCGGCCCGGACACGCCGGAGCCGATCGTACGGCTTATGATGGCGCTGAAGATCGTCTCGCTCGGCCGCGGCGCCTCCGGCGTGCGTCGCGAGGTGATCGAGCAGTTGCAGGCCATGCTGGCGCAGGACGTCTATCCTCTGGTGCCGCAGCAGGGCTCGGTCGGCGCCTCCGGCGATCTTGCGCCGCTCGCGCACATGACGGCGGTGATGATCGGCGAGGGGCAGGCGATCGTCGATGGCAAGACTGTCTCCGGCCGTGAGGCACTCGCTGTCGCCGGTCTCGCGCCGCTGACGCTCGGTCCCAAGGAGGGACTCGCCCTGATCAACGGGACGCAGTTCTCGACCGCCTACGCCGTCTCCGGCGTGCTGCGCGCGTTTCGCCTGGCTCGCGCCGCGCTCGTCACCGGCGCGCTGTCGGTCGATGCGGCAATGGCCTCGACGGCGCCGTTCCGCCCCGAGATTCAGGCGTTGCGCGGTCACGCAGGACAGATCGCTGCAGCCGCGACGCTGACCGCGTTGCTCGACGGCAGCGATATCAGGTTGTCGCATCTCGAAGGTGACGAGCGCGTGCAGGATCCCTATTGCCTGCGTTGCCAGCCGCAGGTCGCGGGCGCGGCGCTCGACCTGATCACGCAAGCCGCCCGCACCCTGATCGTCGAAGCCAATGCCGTCACCGACAATCCGCTCGTCCTGGTCGAGACCGGCGAGATCGTCTCCGGCGGCAATTTCCACGCCGAGCCGGTCGCCTTTGCCGCCGATACGATCGCGCTGGCGCTGTCGGAGATCGGCGCGATCAGCGAGCGGCGGATCGCGACGCTGGTCGATCCCGCGCTCAATTTCGGTCTGCCGCCGTTTCTGACGCCTGATCCCGGCATCAATTCCGGCTTCATGATCGCCGAGGTCACGGCCGCCGCGCTCTACGCCGAGAACAAGCAGCGTGCGGCTGCCTGTTCGATCGACTCGACCCCGACCAGCGCCAACCAGGAAGACCATGTCTCGATGGCTGCGCACGCCGCGCGTCGCCTCTCGGACATGGCCGATAATCTCGCCGCCATCCTTGGCATCGAGCTCCTGGTCGCCGCACAAGGCATCACGCTGCGTGCGCCGCATGCGACCAGCGCGCCACTCGCAGCCGTCATTGCTGCGCTTCGCGAGCATGTGCCCGCGCTCGCCGCCGACCGCTACATGGCCGGCGATCTCGCCAAGGCGGCCGCGCTGATCGAAGCCGATGCGCTACCGGCCGTGGCGATCGCGGCGCTTCCAACCGATTCGTTCCCTAGACTTGACTAAAGAGGTGCTCCGCATGAACCGCCGACTGGACAATGACCGCACCATCCGCGCCCCCCGCGGCAGCGACATCAGCGCCAAGAGCTGGCTGACGGAAGCGCCCCTGCGCATGCTGATGAACAATCTCGATCCTGATGTCGCGGAGCGTCCGAGCGAGCTCGTCGTCTATGGCGGCATTGGCCGCGCCGCGCGCGACTGGGAGAGCTTTGACCGCATCACGGCGGCCTTGCGCAAGCTCCAGAGTGACGAGACGCTGCTGGTCCAGTCCGGCAAGCCGGTCGGTGTCTTCCGCACCCATGCCGACGCGCCGCGTGTCCTGATCGCGAACTCCAACATCGTGCCGCATTGGGCGACGCTCGACCATTTCAACGAGCTCGATCGCAAGGGCCTGATGATGTACGGCCAGATGACGGCCGGCTCCTGGATCTATATCGGCAGCCAGGGCATCGTGCAGGGCACCTATGAGACCTTCGTCGAGGTCGGCCGCCGCCATTACGGCGGCAGCCTCGCGGGAAGATGGATTCTCACCGCCGGCCTTGGCGGCATGGGCGGCGCACAGCCGCTGGCAGCGACCATGGCGGGCGCCTCGATGCTCGCGGTCGAGTGCCAGCCGAGCCGCATCGAGATGCGACTGCGCACTGGTTATCTCGATCGGCGGGCCGCGACGCTCGACGAGGCGCTTGCGATCATGGAAGATGCCGCGAAGACGAAGAAGGCGGTTTCGGTCGGCCTGCTCGGCAACGCCGCGGAGATTTTCCCCGAGCTGGTGCGTCGCGGTGTCAAACCCGACATCGTCACCGACCAGACCAGCGCGCATGATCCGATCAACGGCTACTTGCCGAAGGGCTGGACGCTCGCCGATTGGGAAACCAAGCGCGCCTCCGATCCGAAGGCGGTGGAGCGTGCGTCGAAGACGTCGATGGTCGAGCACGTCCAGGCCATGCTGGATTTCCATGCGCAGGGCATTCCGACGCTCGACTACGGCAACAACATCCGCCAGATGGCGCAGGACATGGGCCTGAAGAATGCCTTCGATTTCCCGGGCTTCGTTCCCGCCTATATCCGTCCCTTGTTCTGCCGCGGCGTCGGGCCGTTCCGCTGGGCTGCGCTGTCGGGCGATCCCGAGGACATCTTCAAGACCGACGCCAAGGTCAAGGAGCTGATGCCCGACGACAAGCATCTGCACAATTGGCTCGACATGGCGAAGGAGCGCATCAAGTTCCAAGGCCTGCCGGCGCGGATCTGCTGGGTCGGCCTCGGCGACCGAGATCGCCTGGGCCTAGCCTTCAACGAGATGGTGGCACGCGGCGAATTGAAGGCGCCGATCGTGATCGGCCGCGATCATCTCGACAGCGGCTCGGTGGCGAGCCCCAACCGCGAGACCGAGGCGATGAAGGACGGATCGGATGCGGTGTCCGACTGGCCGCTGCTCAACGCGCTGCTCAACTGCGCCAGCGGCGCGACTTGGGTCTCGCTGCACCATGGCGGCGGCGTCGGCATCGGCTACTCGCAGCATGCGGGCATGGTGATCGTCGCCGACGGCACGCCGGAGGCCGCGAAGCGCATTGAGCGTGTGCTGTGGAATGATCCCGCCAGCGGCGTCATGCGCCACGCCGATGCGGGCTATGAGACTGCGATCGAATGTGCCCGTGACAAGGGCCTCGATCTGCCAAGCCTTGCGAAGTAACTAGCCGCTCACCAGCAGCCTCGGCATCGTCATCTTCGCGCCGTCCATGAAGGTCTGGACGGCGTCGCGGACGATCGCGTCGAGATCGGGCGGGATCGGCGTCTCGTAGATGAACTTGCGGATGGCGAGATAGAAGATGCGGCCGTGCAGGCCCCAGAACAGCTCGGTCTCCCGTTCGCTGAGCGGATGGGATTTCGCGTCGGGCAGCTTCAGATCGTGGCGCAACTCGGCCGCCGCGGGCTCGATGATCTCGCGCCTGACGATATCGAGATAGCGGCCGGTGATGCCGAACGACTTCATGCCGGAGAAGACGAAGATCCGCACCCAATTGTACTCGAACACGCGCTCGACATAGTCGAGATAGAAGCGCGTCAGCCGCGCCTCCAGCGACAGCGAGCGGTCGCGGATCATCGGCCCCCAATCCGGCGACCAGCGGCTGAGATAGACCTCCTGGTAGACCCGCTCGATCAGCGCCTCCTTGCTCGGGAAGTGGCGATAGATCGCCGAATGCGTGATGCCCATGCGCTTTGCGAGTTCGCGGGTCTGGCCTTCGAAGCCGTGCTCGGCGAAGAAGCGGATCGCCTCGTCCACGATCGCACGCTCGCGGTCGGCCGCACGCATGTTGCGGCGCTTTGGCGCGGACTTGCTGCCTGTGTCCGTTCGCTTCCGGACCGGTCGCTTCGCTGGTTTCTGCGCTTTTCGGGCCATTTCGTCGATGAATCGCAATCTCAGGCTGCCTTCTTAGCCCATAGGTGCATTTGTGACCAAATGGTCATTTCCTGTTGACCGCCTCCCGGCGGCATGTCAGGATTTTGAGACCAGATGGTTACAAATCTGGCATCCCGGCTGATGAGCCGACGGATCTCGAGGAAACGGCGGTGAAGGCGAGGGCTTTCAGCTATTTTCGTGCTGCGACGATCGACCAGGCGCTGGATGCTCATGCCCGTGCCGGCGATGACGCGCGCTTCATTGCCGGGGGCCAGAGCCTCGTGCCGGCGCTGTCGCTGCGGCTGCAGGCGCCGCGGCTCCTGATCGACATCACCCATATAGGCGAGCTGCGCGGCGTCCGGCGCGAGGGCGGTTACTTGCGCATCGGTGCGCTGACCCGTCACTGCGAGATGCTGAGTGAGCCGCTGATCGCCGAGTTCGCGCCGCTGCTGCATGCGGTTGCCCCCTTCGTCGCCCATCCCGCGATCCGAAATCGCGGCACCTTCGGCGGAAGCATTGCTCTCGCCGATCCCGCCTCCGAATTCCCCGCGATGACCCTGGCGCTCGATGCCGAGATCGAGATCGCCGGTTCTTCCGGCAGCCGGCGCGTCAAGGCGGACGACTTCTTCGTCGAGCTGTTCGAGACCGCGTTGCAGCCCGGTGAGCTGATCACCGCGATCTACGTCCCGCTGTTCAGGGCCGATCAGCGTTTTGCATTCGACGAGCTGGCGCGCCGGCGCGGGGACTATGCTCTGGTCGGATGCGGCATGCTTGCGACTTTCACAGCCGAACGCATCGACGATATCCGCATTTCCTTCTTCTCGGTCGGCAATACACCGACGCGGGTGAAGGGCGCTGAGGCAACCCTGATCGGCTCGGACCTGGATCCTGAACGTGTCGCCGCCGCACAAGCTGCGCTCGAAGGCGATCTTGCGCCGCCTGACAGCGACGAGGTGCCGCCGGCGATGCGGCTGCATCTCGCCCGCGTGCTGCTCGGCCGCCTGCTCGGACGTCTGGGTGAGGGCGCATGAGCGGTTTTGACGAAACCCTTCTGGACGACGCGGACGAGACGGTGCGGGTCCGCTTCGTCGTCAATGGCCGCAAGGTCGCCTGCGAGGTGGCGCCGCGCGAGACGCTGGTCGATTGCCTGCGCAACGCGCTCGAGCTGACGGGCACGCATGCCGGCTGCGAGATGGGCGCATGCGGGGCCTGCCTGGTGCAGCTCGACGGCTGCGCCGTGCATTCCTGCCTGATGTTTGCGGTGCAGGCTGACGGCGCGAAGATCGACACCATTGAGGGCCTCACCGAGAGCGGCGTGATCGCCGATCTCCAGGCCGAGTTCCATCGCCGAAACGCGCTGCAATGCGGCTTCTGCACGCCGGGCATGCTGGTGAATGCCCACGAACTGCTCTCGCAGGTCGCGCAGCCGAGCCGTGAGGACATCCGCGACGCGCTGTCGGGCAACTATTGCCGCTGCACCGGCTATGAGGCGATCGTGGACGCCATCGACGCGGTGGCCAAAGCACGCCGCGAAGGCGGGGGCGCGACATGACCGCACCGCTGACCTCGCTCGACCGACCGAATTCCTATATCGGCCGCTCCGTGCCGCGGCCGAACGCCAAGCGGCTGCTTGCCGGGCGCGGGCGCTATGTCAGCGACTTTCGCCTGCCGCGCATGCTCCATGCCGCCTTCCTGCGCAGTCCGCATGCGCACGCGAAGATCGTCGCCATCAATACCGAGCAAGCGCGCGCACTCGAAGGGGTGCATCTCGTTGCCACCGGCGAGGATCTCGCAAAGATCTGCACGCCGTGGACCGGCACGCTCGATCACTTCAAGGGCATGACGTCGGCTCCGCAATTGCCATTGCCGCTCGACCGCGTGGTCTGGGCCGGGCAGGCTGTGGTGGCCGTCGTCGCCGAGAGCCGGGCGATTGCGGAAGATGCGCTGGAGCTGATCGAGATCGATTATCAGGACCTCCCTGTCGTCGTCGATATCGACAGTGCACGAGAGGTTGGTGGCCCGCTGGTCAATCCGGGCACCGCAAATAACACCTGTTTCCGGGCCCAGCTCGACAATGGTGCCGTTGACGACGCCTTTGCGCATGCCGCGCACGTGGTGGAAGAAGAGTTCTCCTTCGGCCGCCACACCGCGGTGACGCTGGAGCCGCGCGCCATCGTTGCGGACTACGATCCCGCCGCTGGCGCACTCACCGTGCATCACGCGACGCAGACGCCCTACCAGTTCCAGGATCTCTATTCGCATCACTACGGTATCCCCGAGGCGCGCGTTCGCGTGATCGCGAGCGACATCGGCGGCTCCTTCGGGATGAAGCTGCATGTCTATCACGAGGACATGGCGGTGGTCGGTCTCTCGATTCTGCTCGGCCGTCCCGTCAAATACGTCGCCGACCGGATCGAGTCCTTCGTCTCCGACATCCACGCCCGCGATCATCGCGTCCGCGCCCGCATGGCACTCGATGCGAAGGGCGAGATCCTGGCGATGGACGTGCTGGACCTGACTGCGATCGGCGCGTTCTCGACCTATCCGCGCACCAGCGTGGTCGAAGGCAACCAGGTGATCCGCCTGATCGGCGCGCCCTATCGTTTCAAGAACTATCGGGCCACACTGGAGGTGATCTTCCAGAACAAGGTGCAGACCAGCCAGTATCGCGCCGTTGGCCATCCCATCGCCTGCGCCGTCACCGAGCGGCTGGTCGACATGGCCGCGGCCAAGGTTGGCCTCGATCCCTTCGCCATCCGCGCGCGGAACGTTATCGCCGATGATGCCTATCCGCAGACCTCGCCGACCGGCTATCGCTTCGAGGCGCTGTCGCATCAGGCGTGCCTGAAGCGCCTGCACGAGATGATGGGTTATGAGGCGTTGCGCGCCGAGCAGGTCGACTTGCGCAAGCGCGGCGTCTATCGCGGCATCGGCATTGCGGCCTTCGTCGAGATCACCAATCCCAGCCCGGCCTTCTACGGCGTCGGCGGCGCGCGCATCTCGTCGCAGGACGGCGCGATCCTCAGCCTGACGCCGTCGGGCGAGGTCCGCTGCCTGATCTCGGTCACCGAGCAGGGGCAGGGCACCGAGGCGATCATCAGCCAGATCGTGGCCGATCAGCTCGGCCTCGCGCAGGAGCACGTCAAGGTCATTACGGGAGATACCGAGGTGACGCCGCATGGCGGCGCGACCTGGGCCTGCCGCGGCGCCGGCATCGGCGGCGAGACCGCGCTGCAGGCCACGCGCGTGCTCAAGCGCAATATTCTGGAGATTGCCGCGCTCATTCTTCAGGAGCAGCCCTCGGCACTCGACATCATCGATGGCGAGGTCGTCGACGCCGTGACCCGGAACCAACGGTTGCCGATCTCCGAGATCGCGCGGATCGCCTATTTCCGCTCCGACACTTTGCCGCCCGGCACACAGGCGCAGCTCACCGTTAGTCATCACTTCGCCCCGCAGGGCTATCCGTTCGCCTTCACCAACGGCATCCAGGGCTGTTCGCTGGAGGTCGATGTCGAGACCGGCTTCATCAAAGTGCTGAAGCACTTCATCGTCGAGGATTGCGGGCGCGTCATCAATCCGATGCTGGTGGACGAGCAGCTTCGCGGCGGCATCGTCCAGGGGCTCGGCGCGGCGCTGTTCGAGGAATGCCGCTACAGCGAGACAGGTCAGCTCATGAACGGCTCGCTCGCCGACTACCTCGTTCCGATGCCGATGGAGATGCCCGACATCGTTATCGGCCATGTCGAGACGCCGACCGCCGACACCGTGCTTGGAGCCAAGGGGGTTGGCGAGGCCGGCACGGCGGCGGCATCCGCCTGCGTTCTCAACGCCGTCAACGACGCGCTCGCGCCGTTCGGCGCCACGATCAATTCGATTCCGATCACGCCCATAAAAGTCCTGAAAGCCCTGAAACGTTTCTAAAAAAAGACAGTTGGAGGAAATCATGCCCAAATCCGGTTCGACCTCGACAATATCCCGCCGCACTGCGCTCGCCGGCCTCTCCGCCGGCGCCGCGCTGCTCGCCATGCCGCGGCTCGGCCGCGCCGCGGACGAGACGATTCGCATTGGCTTCCCGACGCCGCTGACCGGACCGTTCGCCGCTGAGGCGCGCGATCAGGTCAAATGCGCCGAGCTCGCCGTCAAGCTCGTCAACGACAAGGGCGGCATCGGCGGCCGCAAGGTCGAGCTCCTGGTGCGTGACGACAAGCTCAATGCCGGTGAGGCCGCGACCCGGACGCTGGAGCTGATCGAGAAGGACAAGGTCCACGCCGTGGTCGGTGCGCTCTCCAGCGCCGTGCAGCTCGCCGTCAACGAGGTCACCCGCGCCCGCGGTGTGATCTACGTGTCGATCAGCCAGTCCGACACGATCAACGAGGCCAAGGACTTCAGTAAATATACCTTCCATGAGGCGCTGAACCCGCACATGACGACCGCTGCCGTGGCGCGGCAGACCCTGAAGAAGGGCATGAAGGTCGCTCATCTCGTCGCGGACTATGCCTACGGCCACGAGATGCTGCGCGGCTTCAAGCGTGCGCAGACGGCGATCGGCGCGGACAATGTCGGCGAGATCCTGCATCCGTTCGGAGCGGCCGACTATTCCACCTTCATGCCGCGCCTGATGTCGATGCGGGCGGACGTGCTCTGCATCTCCAATTTCGGCCGCGACCAGGCCAACGCGATCAAGCAGGCGGTGGATTTCGGCGTCAAGCAGCAGATGAAGATCGTAGTGCCCGTCATCCTGCACAACCAGCGCCTCGCGGTCGGCCCTGACGTGTTCGAGGGCGTGGTCGGCGGCGCCAATTATTATTGGGGGCTGGAGCCGCAGAGCAAATCGGCGGCCAGCTTCAACGCGGCATTCAAGGCTGCCAATGGCGGTGCTATCCCGACCGACTACGGCGCCTACGGCTATTCCGGCGTCGGTTCGCTGCTGGCGGCCATGCAGGCCGCCGGAGGCACCGACACCGACAAGGTCATCGATGCCCTCGAGAAGCTGCAATATGACCTGACCAAGGGCCCGCAGCACTACCGCAAATGCGACCATCAGTCGGTGCAGTCGGTGCTGGTGCTGGAGTCCAAGAAGAAGTCCGCGATGGCGAACGACAACGATCTGTTCGCCATTCTCGCCAACGATTCCGGCTCCGACGATATGCTGCGCAGCTGCAGCGAACTCGGCCACGCGACCTAAGCCATAGCAGATGGACCTGTCGCTGATCATCATGCAGCTTCTTTCCGGGATCGCCCTTGGGGCGGTCCTGGTGATCACTGCGCTTGGACTGACCATCGTGTTCGGCATGCTCGGGGTGGTCAATTTTGCTCACGGCGCGCTGTTCATGATCGGGGCCTATGCGGGGCTGTATCTGGCATCGCTCACCGGCAGTTTCTGGTGGGGATTGTTGCTCGCTCCCATCTTGATCGGCGCGTTCGGCATGCTGATCGAGTTCGTCCTGATCCGCAGGCTCTATGGACGCTCGATCGACGATCCGCTGCTGCTCACCTTCGGCCTCAGCTACATCCTGGTCGAGGGCGTGCGCATCGTGTTCGGTAGCGACGGCATTCCGTTTCCGACCCCGCCGCAGCTGATTGGCGTGCTCGATCTCGGCATCGGCTTCTTCCCGCGCTACCGCCTGTTCGTTATCGCGCTGGTGGCGGTGGTGCTGCTGGTGCTCTGGCTGACGCTGGAGAAGACCCGCATCGGCCTCATTGTGCGCGCGGGCGCCCGCGATCCCACCATCATGCAGGTGCTCGGCGTCGATATCGGCCGGGTCTGGCTCGCGATTTTTGGCCTTGGCGTCGGACTTGCCGCGCTGGGTGGTGTGCTCGCGGGTCCCATGCGCAGCGTCAATCCGGAGATGGGCTCGCTGGTACTGGCGGAGGCCTTCGTGGTGACCGTGATCGGCGGGCTCGGCTCGATCGTCGGCGCGGTCGTCGCCGGCCTCATGGTCGGCATCTCCATCAGCCTGGTGGCGCTGTTTGCGCCTGAAATGGCGACCATCGTCATGTTCGCGCTGATGGCGATTGTGCTGCTGATCCGCCCGCAAGGCCTGTTCGGCGTGAGAGGGAGGACCGCGTGACGTCACCATCGAGCGGCGAAGCGGTCGCCAAGCCCTCGTCCAGCGGGCTCGGCTGGATTCTCGAGCAGCGCGTCCTGCTCTCCATCGCGGTGCTTGCCGTGCTGCCATGGCTGCTGCCGTCCCAGGCGCTGGCCGTCAACGTCCTGATCTACGGCGTCGTGGTGATGGGCTACAATCTGCTGTTCGGCTACACCGGGCTGCTATCGTTCGGGCAGGCGGCGTTCTTCGGCGCGGGCGCCTACTTCACCGGCATTGCGATCGGCCGCTACGGTGTGCCCTGGTTCGCCGCGGTGCCGATCGCCGTCCTCCTGAGCACCGGCCTTGCCGCAGCAATCGGCATCGTCTCGACGCGCACCCGCGGCATCTATTTTTCCATGGTGACGCTGGCGCTGGCCCAGCTCGTCTACTACGTCGCGCTGCAGGCCTCGTCCTTTACGGGCGGCGAGAACGGCCTGCGCGGCTTCACCGTCGACCGTATCAGCCTGTTCGGCTTCCCCGTCAATTTCCTCGACCCCGTCAACAAATACTACGTGCTGATGGCCTTCGCGGCGCTCGCGATGTGGTTCCAGTCGCGGATCCTGAACTCGCCGTTCGGCGCCGTCATCGAGGCCATCCGCGAAAACGAGCAGCGGGCGCGGGCGTGCGGCTATGACGTCGAGCGCAGCAAGCTGATCGTGTTCATGCTGTCGGGTGCGATCTCCTCGCTTGGCGGCTGCATGCTGGCGCTGCACCTGTCGATCGTGCCGCTCGACCTTCTGCACTACCAGACATCGGGCATGATCGTGATGATGGTGCTGCTCGGCGGCGCGCGCAGCTTCTTCGGGCCCTTCGTCGGGGCTGCGAGCTTCCTGATCCTGGAGGATGTCATCTCGCTTTGGACGCCGCATTGGCAGATTTTCGTCGGCGCGATCTTCGTGCTGTTCGTGCTGTTCCTGCCCAAGGGGATCTGGGGAACGCTGCTCGACACGCTCGGCATCGGAAAGGCGCGGCCATGAGCGGTGAACTGCTTCGCGTCGAGGGAGTCGGAAAGCGTTTCGGCGGCTTCGTCGCGCTCGAAGACATTACCGTGTCCTTTGCGGCGGGACAGCTCACCTCGATCATCGGGCCGAACGGTGCCGGCAAGAGCACCTTCTTCAACATCCTCTCGGGCGCGCTGCCCCCGACGTCGGGCACGCTGCACTTCAGGGGACGCGAGCTGAACGGCCTGCCGCAACACCGCTTCGTGCATCAGGGCATCTCGCGCTCCTACCAGATCACGAACATCTTTCCGGACTTGTCCGTGCACGAGAATGTGCGCGTGGCGGCGCAGGCGCTGACCGTGAGCTACGACATCTGGCGCAACCGTGCCCGGCTGACGGAGCTGAACGCGCGCGCGGACGCGGCGCTTGAGGCGGTCGGACTGCTCGGCAAGCGCGCTGAATTGGCCAAATTCCTCTCGCACGGCCAGCAGCGTGCGCTGGAGATCGCGATCGCGCTGGTCTCCGAGCCCGAACTGCTCCTGCTCGACGAGCCCACCGCCGGCATGGGGCCGGAAGAGACCAAGGACATGGTGGCGCTGCTCGAACGGCTCGCGGAGAAGCGCACGGTGCTGCTGGTCGAGCACAAGATGAAGATGGTGCTCGGCCTGTCCAAGCGTGTCGTGGTGCTGCATCACGGCCGTCTGCTGGCGGACGGCGCGCCCGACGAGATCAGGAGCAACCCGGAAGTCCGACGGGTTTACCTCGGACAGAGTGAAGGCTATGGCTGAGACCGCGCTGCTCGAAATCGATGATCTCCACGCCTGGTATGGCGCAAGCCATATCCTGCACGGCATTTCCCTGCACGTGAAGGAAGGCGAGGTGGTCGCTCTCGTGGGCCGCAACGGCGCCGGCAAGACCACCACGCTGCGGGCGATGATGGGTCTGATGCCGAAAGCGACCGGCCGCGTGCGCTTTGCGGACAAGGAACTGCTGCCGCTCCGCGCTCATCAGCGATTCCATCTCGGTTTGGCCTATGTGCCGGAGGACCGCCGCATCGTTCCCGGGCTCTCCGTGCGCGAGAACTTGCGCCTCGGCCTGGTCGCGGCCGGAAGCGAGATCGAGGAGCGCGCCGCGATCGACGAGATCGCCGAAACCTTTCCGCGCCTGAAGGAACGCCTCGATCAGGAGGGCGTCACGCTTTCGGGCGGCGAGCAACAGATGCTCGCGATCGCCCGCGCGCTGATCGCAAAGCCCAAGATGATCCTGCTCGACGAGCCCTCGGAAGGCATCATGCCCGTCCTGGTCGAGGAGATGGGCGTGCTGTTCCGCCGCCTGCGCGACGAGGGCAAGACACTGCTGCTGGTCGAGCAGAACGTCGAATGGGCCCTGCGGCTGGCCGACCGCGCGGTGATCATCGACCAGGGCGAGGTCGTGCATCAAAGCAGCGCTGCGGCACTGCTGGCGGACAAGGACATCCAGGAGCGCTACTGCGCGGTGTGACGGCTGCGGAGGGCGTTTCGACGTATGTGAAGCGGACGATTGACAGGCAGCAGTTTAATTTAACAGCGCTACGCGTGCGGAGAGATCTGGCCTTCAGGCCACGACCTTGGCGCCGGCGTCGCCGAGACGCTGGCGTTCCTTTGCGAGATAGTCGCCGATCGCATCGCCCGACATCGGCTTTGCAAAGTAGTAGCCCTGGATGAAGTCGCATCCCAGGCGGCGCAGGCTGTCGAGCTGGGCGCGGGTTTCGACGCCCTCGGCGACGCAGGCGATCTCCATGTCGTCGCACAGGCCGGCGAGAGACTTGATGATCTTGTGACTCACCGGATTTTCGTTGATGTCGGCGACGAAGCTGCGGTCGATCTTGATCTTGTCGAGCGGCAGCCGATGCACGTGGCTCAGCGAGGAATAGCCAGTGCCGAAATCGTCCAGTGAAATGCCGCAGCCCATGGCCTTCAGCGTCGCGATCGACTGTTGCGCGCGCACGAAGTCGAAGGTGACGGCAGTCTCGGTGATCTCGAAGTCGATCCGGTGCGGCGGCAACCCGCTCTTCTCAATGATCGAGATCAGCGGCAAAATGCCCTCGGCTGCGCAGACATCGTGAGCGGAGAGGTTGAATGACAGGCGGATGTGGTCGGGCCAGGTCCTTGCCGTCGCGAGCGCGCGGACCAGCAGCGCCTGCGTCAGCGGCCGGATCAAGCCGATGCGCTCCGCGGCCGGAATGAAGTCGGCCGGCGAGACCAGGCCGAGGCGGGAGTTGTGCCAGCGCGCGAGGACTTCGAAGCCGGCGGTGTGCTCGCTCATGGCGTCCACGATCGGCTGGAACACCAGGTCCATCTCGGTGCCGAAATCGGCGGTGCGGAGCAAGTTCTCGATGACGCCTCGGCTGCGGATCTCGGCCTCGAGCTCGCTCGAGAAGATCACGGTGCGGCCGCGCAGATGGCGCTTGGCGTGATAGAGCGAGTAGTCGGCGCATTCATAGAGCGCTTCGGCGCTGGTCGCCGAGCTCGGGAACAGTGCGAATCCGATCGAGCAGGACAGGCCGGTATGGGCGGTGTCGAGCTGGTAGGGCAGCTTGACCTGTTCGCCGATGCGTTGGCCGAGCCGCATCAGATCGTCATCTTCAGGATCGCCGCACACCACGAGGCCGAACTCGTCGCCCCCGAGCCGGGCAAATTCCACCCGCTGCGGGCCGAAGCCCTCGCAGACTTCGCGGATGCGGCGCCCGGCTTCGATCAGGACGCGATCGCCGACCGAGTGGCCGTAATTGTCGTTGATCGGCTTGAAGCCGTCGAGGTCGATGATCCCCACCGCGACGCGAACGCGCCTGCGCTCGGCGTCGGTGAAGGCGCTCGACAGCTCGGCGAAGAAGCGGCGGCGGTTCGGCAGCTCGGTGAGGGAATCGAGATTGGCGAGGCGGAAGTTCTCGTCCGAGAGCGCTTGTGTCGCCGACTGCTGCGCCAGCAGCGATTTGCGGCTGGAGACGAGATCGGCGAAGTCGCGATAGTAGATGAAGAGCACCGTCACCATCGCGCCGGAGACGAGAAGGTTGTTGACCGCGATTGCCTTCAGCGTCGGTTCGCCGGTGGCCCAGAAGAACAGCACATAGGGAACGTCGACGACGAGCGTCACGATCAACGCCGCGGAACGCAGATGCATCAGCGAAAAGATGCAGCCGATCACGGTCACCGCCATGTAGAAGGCGACCTGGCCCTTGGCGAAGGCATCGCCGTAGGGGTACAGCGCAAAGGACCATGCGGTGAAGCCGGCGCCGATCGGCAATGTCATCCAGTTGGTGGCGCGCAGATTGCGCAGGATATCGGCATCGCTCCGCACGAGGTGCCGTTGGCGCAGCCACCAGAAGGTGCGCAGCGCCGCGAGCACGGTGAGCACGCTCGGCACGATCATCGTCAGCCAGTCCGGCGCCACGTTGACATAGGTATAGGCGACGGCGATCGTGTTGCTCATCAGGATGAAATAGAGCAACGGGATCTGCTTGGAGAAGGCGTCGAACTGCGCGCGCGTCAGGTCCGGGTTGTCGGCCGGCACGCGAAACAGCCGCATCGCGGCGGCGAGCTGAGACTTCAAATTGACGACAGGCATTGCAATACGCGCCCCGGATCCCTTCAAAACGGCGGCGATCTTGCACGACGGGGGTAAAGGTCGCGTTAGGTGGGGCTGCGCGAAAAGCCAGCGCAGGTTGCGCGCAGCCACGGGATGTTCCAGCCGCGTGCATGGGTGAGACCGCATTAAGGATATCCGCGGCCGAGGCGCGTGTCTCAGGCACGCCTCGCCCGCGGCCACCCGCAGCTACGATCTGCTAACCATGGGAGATCTTGGCTTTTCACGTCGGCGACGGCGCATGGCTGCGCGGTTAGCCGACGCGCGCGCTTCACCTCTCCCCGCGGGAGGAGAGGTGAAGAGAGGGCAAGCGGCCGTTATTTCTTCTCCAATGCCGCGGTCTGCTTGGCGAGTTGCTTGTCGAAATCCTCCGACAGGCTGGTTGCGTAGGTTGCGAGCTCGCCCGGCTTCACGAACGGGTTCGGTGCGCCGTCCTGCATCTCCGCACGCTTGGCCTGCATGCCATAGACTTCCGGATGCGGTCCGAGCAGCACGTCGATCTTCATTGCCTTGGCCTTGGCGAAGGTCGCGCGGTAATCATCAACGATGCCGGCATAGGTCGGCTGGCCGACCAGTCGGTTCAGCGCCACCGTGCCGCTGCAGAAGAACAGCACCTCGCGGTCCTGGCCACCGTCCTTGACGGTCATCTCCCAGCTCGTGCAGCCCGGCGAGTGGCCGGGCGTTGCATGCGCCGTCAGCGTGGTGTCGCCGAGCGTGACCTTGTCGCCTTCCTTCACCGTGCGGTCGACCTTCACCGCGGGGAAGGTGAGGTCCTCGTTCTTCTCGTCGCCTGGATAGTAGCCGCCTTCGAGCAGCGGCTTGTCGCGCTCACCGGCAACGAGCTGTGCGCCGGTCTCCTTCTTGATCTCCGCGAAGCCGCCGGTGTGGTCGAGATGCGCATGCGTGTTGAGGATGATCTTGATGTCGGCGACCTTGAGGCCGAGCTTCGCGATGTTGTCCTCGATCATGCCGGTCGACTGGGGCATCGCGGTGTCCATCAGGATCAGGCCCTGCGATGTCTTGATGACATAGACGGCAATGCCGTCGGTTCCGACATAATAGATGTTGCCGATGAGCTGGAACGGATCGAATGGCGCCGTCCATTTCTGCATGACCGCTGCCAGAAAATCCTTGATGGTCTGCGCCTGTGCGCCGGTTGCGAGGAACGCCAGCGCACACAGCGCGGCCGCGAGCTTCTTCATAGGTTGCCTCCCGAAGTGTTCTTGTTCGTTTTGACCGTGCGCGCCTGTTGCGCGGCACGGCCGGCGCGCAAGCTACGTCGTGCGAGCTGCGGCAGCAACGGCCTCGAGAATTCATGGGCATGCACGGAATAGCGGTCGCCGTTCGGTTTGAGCATGGCGGCTATCGCCGGAATGCGGCCGCTTGCTGTTTGACCGCACGCAGGCGGCCCGCCATACTTTGCGTCAAGGCGAGCCAAAGACTTGTCGGCACCGGGAGCTGAAATGACCAATTCATTCGCCGTCCTCGCGGGGACGCTGATTTCCCTCGTCTCCTTCACTTCAATTGCGCTGTCGCAGCCGGCCTGCGTCACCCAGAACATGGCCGTGCCGCCAGGGGCCAACACCACCGACAAGGCGGCACCGTTCTTCATCGACACGACGGGCCTCGATTTCAAGACGGCGCCGCCGACGCGTGATCCCTCGAACCCCAACTATCCGCGCGCGACCGAGCTGCCCGACGGAACGCTGCCGCCGCCGGGCGCCGAGGGCAATTTCATCATCGGGCCCACCCACAATCCAGCGCCGGAGACGATTGCGAAGGAGGGCGTACCACGCGGCACGACAAAATCCTTCACGCTGACGTCGAAGGAGAGCACGATCTACAATCCCGGCCTGATCCGCGACGACGTCGCCGGCTGTACCAATTCCTCGATCATGACGACCGTCACCGCGCCGGATGACAAGTCGCACATGATCGTCACCACCAGCCATCCTGGAATCTGGTCGCGCACGATCGACGTCTACGTGCCGGCGCAATATGTGCGCGGCACCGAGGCGCCGTTCATCGTGGTCGGCGACGGCGGCTCCAACGCCTACAAGGACCTCGCCACGACGCTCGATAATCTGATTGCGCAGCGTCGCGTGCCGCCGATGATCGCGATCCAGATCGGCAATGGCGGCCAGGATGCGCAGGGCAGCCAGCGCGGCCGCGAATATGACGCGGTGTCAGGCGCGTATGCGCAATTCGTCGAACGCGAGGTGCTGCCGCTGGTCGAAAAGAACGCCGACGTCAAGCTGACCGGAAATCCGGACGGGCGCGCGACCATGGGGCTGAGCTCGAGCGGGGCTGCGGCCTTCACCATGGCGTGGTTCTATCCTGATCTCTATCACCGCGTGCTGGCCTTCTCGCCGACGATGGTCAACCAGCAATGGCCGCACGATCCGTCGCTGCGTGGCGGCGCCTGGGAGTATCACAGCGCTTGGACGGGGCCGGCCGGTCCCAACCTCATATCAAAGGCCGGCGTGCTCACGCCGGCCGAGCCGCCCGGCGTCCCGCTGATCGTCGCCGCACCGACGAAGCCGATCCGCTTCTGGTTCTTCGGCGGCGACCAGGACCTGTTCTATCCGAACCCCACCATTCCCGACGGCATGCACGACTGGACCCTGTCGAACGCGCTGATGGCGAAGGTGCTGGCGGAGAAGGGCTACCACTACCAGTTCCTGTTCGTGCGCAACGCCAAGCACGTCGACCGGCCGACGATCGCACAAACGCTGCCGTCGGCGCTGGAGTGGGTCTGGAAGGGCTATCCGGTCCCCTGAAGGCGAAGCCGCGCGAAGTCTAGCGCCCGATCCCGATCGTCACGCCGGCGGTCGAGCGCATGGCGTCCCGGAGGGTCGTCGCGTTCATGTCGTCGAGGATCTGACGCGTCAGCACGGTGGTCTGGCCCGGCGTGTTGAGGATCGTCTGGCCGCGCGAGGTCGAGAGCCGGTCGGCCTTGTAGGGCGCGGCCGGATCGGTGGCGGGCACATGGTGCGAGCGTTTGCCGGACGCCGCAAAGGCCCCTTGCGAGATGCAGAGGGCGGCGATCGCGACCAGGCGCAATGATCTTGCTGGCATGCGGCCTCCCATGTCCAGGGCGTCAGCCTAGCATATGGCGGGCATGGTCGCAGAGGACAAGGGTCAGGCGAGAGCGGCCTGGCGCTCCCGTACCGGTTCGCGGGTGCGGTCGGCGTTACGCGGCTCGGCGAGCCGGGTAAAGCTGCGCTGACCCGCCGACGGGGGCGCCTCGACGACGACGCCCTCGCAGACGATCTGCCCGCCCAGCATCCTGAATTCGAGCTTGTCGTAACGTGGCATGGTCTCGCCGGGCGCGGGCGGTAGCAGCTCGACGCGGCCCTGGATGTTCAGCGTGGCATCGCCGGCGCCGTGAAGCCGCGGATTCCACATCCTGATCCCGGTCTCCGTCCAGCGCTGACGGATCAACGTGGCGCGGTCGACGGGTTCCACGACCTTTGCGCGCGTCTTCGGCGCGCTGGGGATCACCGGCGCGGGAGACTCGAGGGCCGGCTCCGTCGCGACATGCGTGACGACGCTTGCTGTGTCGGCAGAGAAATCCTCCGCGGCGATCGGTGCGACCGGGGCGGGATCGTTAACCGGGACCGGCTCGATCTCCATTGCGACGACAGGGAAGGCAGCGCTGTCGATGCCGCTCTCAGAGACCTCCTCCGCCGAGACGTCGCTGTCTTCAAGCGCGACGCACGGGCCCTCCACGACAGCCGGCTCAGCATCAGCGACGTCAGAGGAGGTGTCATCGTTGACGGTGAGAACGGGGGCATCAACCGGAGCGATCTCGATGTCGATAGACGAGACCAGCGTCTCCTCTGCGACGACGAGCTCCACCTCGGTCGGGTGCTCGGGAGATGGATCGCTGCAGATGACTGGCTCGGAAACGTCGGCCTGCCGGCTCTCGGCCTCGACAGGCGATAGCCGGACCTCTTCAACGATGACGGGTTCAGCGTTCACCGGGAGTTTCGCGGGCAGGTCGCTGCCGACGAGCTTGGGTGCAACGACCGGCTCGCTCTCGATCTCGACAACGGGGACCGGTGTCTCTTCTACGACGACAGGTGCGACGCTGGTCTCAGGCTCCGCGGGCGGATCGCTGCTGTCGAGCTCAGGAGCATCAACGGCCGCGCTCTCCACCTCGACTGACGAGACCGAAACCTCTTCGACGACGACCGACTCGACCTCTGTCGGCGCTTCCAAGGATGAATTATCGGCGACGCTGATATCAGTTGGCGCTGCGGACGGGCTCTCCGGGATGACAGAGATAGCGGCGCCCTCTTCGGCGACCGGAGCCGCAACGGCGATCTCGCTGTCACTGCGCTGCGGGCTCGTGCTGATGCTGTCGGGAGCCGGAACAGCTTCTGCGATGTCGGCAACGGTTGCGGGCGAATCGCTTGCCGCGATCGGCGCGACATCGATGCTGCCGCCGTGAGGCAAGGGCCTGAGCCGGGTGAACGCCCATTTCACCGCGGGAATGCGGCGCAGCAACGATATCAGTCTCGAAAGCACAGGGAGTTGTCCAAGAGATACTCGGCGTGAGGCAATCGCTGATTCGCCAGCAATGCAAAAAACTGCCCCGGCCGTCACATCGATGTCAATGTAGGTGGGACCAATTGCAGAACATCCGTGCGCCCACCGCGCGGGAAAGGGCAACGCGACTGCCGTGTCGGATGCGACAATGCACCACCGCCGGGTTGCGGGCGGTCGCGCCTAGGATGGGCGGGACAGCAACGCAAAGCACGCGCATGTCCGATCCTCCCGACGACAGGATCGTTCCGATCCGCTCGTTGCAAGGCGCCCGGCTCGACGAGCGCTTTGACGCAACGCTTGCGGACCTCGAGGCGCGCCGCGATGAACTCGTGCAAATCATCTCGCGTCTCACCGACGGCTTGAGCGTGATCGATCAGGCCGCCGCTGGCGGATCAGCCCAGTCGGCGCGCGATCTGCTCGATCTGCTGGCCACGGCCAAAGCCCAGCTGAACGAGGTGACGGCCATCATCGAAAGGCTGCGGTCGTCCTGAAGCTCCGACGACAAGCTTTGGGTTGCCTGGCAAGAGCAGTGGATGAAGGAGCCGGACCCGCAGGGCCGCAACGTCATGCGGTACTGCCCCGGCCGCTGATCCTGCGCCGAACGTCGGACTTCCCTGCGTCATCCTTCCCGCATAAGTTCAAATGTCTGGGGAGTGAGGACAACGCAATGAGAAAGCTTGCCGCCATCGCAGCGGCTCTGGTCTGGTCGACATGCACATTCGCGCAGGATCGCACCATCACCGTGGCCTCGACGACGTCGACGGAACAGTCGGGCCTGTTTGGTTACCTGCTGCCGTTATTCTCGAAGGCGGAGGGCATCGAGGTGAAGGTCGTTGCCGTCGGCACCGGCCAAGCCCTCGATATCGGGCGGCGCGGCGATGCCGACGTGGTGTTCGTCCATGACAGGCCGGCGGAGGACAAGTTCATGTCCGAGGGGCAGGGCGTGAAGCGCTTCGACGTGATGTACAATGACTTCATCATTGTCGGTCCGAAGAGCGATCCAGCAAGGATCGCCGGCGGCAAGGACGTCGCGGATGCGCTGCGCAAGATCGCGGCGGCGAAGGCGCCATTCATCTCGCGCGGCGACAAGTCCGGCACGCATGCGGCGGAGCTGAGATTGTGGAAGGAGGCGGGCGTCGATATCGGCGTCGGCAAGGACAGCTGGTATCGCGAGATCGGGCAGGGCATGGGCCCTGCGCTGAACATGGCCTCGTCGTCGAACGCCTATCTTCTGTCGGACCGCGGCACCTGGCTTTCGTTCAAGAACCGGGGCGAGCTTGCCGTCCTGACCGAGGGCGACAAGCGGCTGTTCAACCAGTATGGCGTCATGCTGGTGAAGCCGGCCAAGCATGCGAACGTGAAGGCGAAGGACGGACAGGCCTTCATCGACTGGCTGGTTTCGCCGAAGGGGCAGGATGCGATCGCCGGCTACAAGGTCGGCGGCGAGCAGCTATTTTTCCCCAACGCGTCCCACTAGCAGGAAGGCGACGGTCGACACGGCCACGCTGAGCGCGAGCAGGATCAGCCCGAGCCCGAGTGCCAGCGGCAGGTCGCCCTTGCTCGTCTCCAGTGCGATCGCCGTCGTCATCGTGCGCGTGAAGCCGCGGATGTTGCCACCGACGATGATGATGGCGCCGACCTCGGCGATCGCGCGTCCGAAAGCCGCGAGAAAGGCCGTCAGCAGCGATGTTCGGCCGAGCGCGAACAGCAGGCCGATGCTACGCAGCGTCGATAGTCCGTCGATCCGCGCGAGGTCGCCATACTCGGCCCAAAGCAGGCTCGCCGGGCGGTGCACCAACGCGACCACGATCGGGGTCGCGAGCAGGGTCTGCGCGATCACCATCGCGGTCGGCGTGAATAACAGTCCGGCCGCTCCAAGCGGGCCGGACCGCGACAGCAGAAGATAGAGCGCAAGCCCGACCACGACCGGCGGAAGGCCGAGCAGCGCATTGGTCAGCACGATGACGACCTGCCGTCCGCGAAATCGGGTGATCGCGAGCAGCGCCCCGAACGGCGCGCCGATCAGCAGCGCAACGATGCCGGCGGTCAGGCTGACACGCACCGACAGCGCGACGATGCCGAGCAGTTCGGCATCGGCCTCGCCGATCAGCGTGAGCGCGGCGCCGATGGATTGCGCGAAATCGTTCATCCGGCGGGACGCTGCGGCGTCGGGCAGAATGCCTCCGGTTCGTCGATGTCGTGGCCGCGCAATCGCTTCACGAACTGGTCCCTGCGAGTCTTGTTCAACGACAGAATACCGGGCAGGAGCGATTTGAAAACGCGATTCATCCCAAAAATGAACGTGGGTGCGGCGTTATGCAGGCTTCCGGGACGTGATCTGGGCCGTGCTTCGCTCTTCGGTGGCTCCGCCCCAAAGCCAGCGCCCGAGCAGAACGGCAAGACCGGCCCCGATGAATTGAGCGGCGATGAAAGCCGGGATGTCGTGCGGGGCGATACCCGCGAAGGTATCGGACAGCGAGCGGGCGATGGTGACCGCGGGGTTTGCGAATGACGTGGACGACGTGAACCAGTACGCCGAGGTGATATAGAGGCCGACGGCATAGGGAACGGCGGTGGGTGTCCGACAGCCGACGCCAAGGATCGTCGCCAGCAGGCCAAACGTGGCCACCGCCTCGGCAAGCCATTGTCCGGCACCGGTGCGTTCTGTGAGCGAGAGCTGCAGGACCGGGAGCTCGAACATCATGTGCGCGATCCCGACGCCTGCGATCGCACCGGCGATCTGAGCGACGAGGTAGGCGGCAGCGTCGGTCCATCCGGTTTCGCCGCGCAAGGTGAATGCCAGCGTCACGACCGGATTCAAATGCGCTCCCGATATCGGAGCGAACATCAGGATCAGCACCACGAGGATCGCCCCCGTGGCGATGGTGTTGCACAGCAGCGCCATCGCGACGTTTCCGCCGGAGAGCTTCTGGGCCATGATCCCCGAGCCGACGACGGTGGCAAGCAGGAACGCCGTCCCAAGCCACTCTGCGAAGGCGCGCCGTGCAAGGCCCGGCATCAGGCGCCGCGGTCCAGCCGCACGCGCTCGCCGTCCTCTTTGACGAATTCGCCTTGCTGTGCCGGCAGCAGATCGAGCACGCGTTCGGAGGGCCGGCAAAGCCTGACGCCTTCCGGCGTCACCACGATCGGCCGGTTGATCAGGATCGGATGTGCCAGCATCGCGTCGAGCAGTTGCTCGTCGGTCAGCGCCGGGTTGTCGAGCCCGAGCTCCGCATAGGGCGCGGCCTTTTCGCGAACCGCCTCGCGCACCGAGATACCCATGCGCGCGATGAGCTGCCGCAGCAGCGCCCGCGATGGCGGTGTCTTCAGATATTCGATGACGTGCGGCTCGATGCCGGCATTCCGGATCATCGCCAGCGTGTTGCGCGACGTGCCGCACTCGGGATTGTGGTAGATGATCGCGTCCATGACGGTAGTCCTCGTGCTCAGCTGCAGGCCCGCGAGGCGGTTGGCGTCACCTGCGGCGCACAGCAGGCCGACTGGGTCTCCTGCTTCTCGTGAGCGACTCGCGCCCGGTTCTCGCCGCTGCCGTCGCCGTAATCGGTGCTCTCGCCCGAAGTGTAAAAGGTCTCCCAGGCGATGCCGGCGGGATCGTCGATCCAGGATTTCTCCGACTTGGCATAGCAGCAGGTGGTCTGCCCCTGCTCGATGACGTTGCCGCCGGCCTGGCGCAGCCGCGCATAAACCTCTTGCAGTTCCTCGCCGGTCTCGACCTGGATGCCGAGATGGTCGAGGCCGGCCGCGCGGCCACGCGTCGAGATCGCGAAATTCATGCGGGGGTCGTCGAGCATCCACTTGGCATAGTCGGATTTCACGACCGATGGCTGGCTGGCGAACAAGGCCGAGTAGAACCCGATCGCGTGGGGAATATCCTCGACGGACACGTGAACGTGCAGGCGCTTCATGGTCTGTCCTCTCAGGCTGGTACTTTGCCGCGCTTTCGCGCGGGTTTCGCAGGATTGGCCGGAGCGCAGGATGTCCCGCCGCAGCAATTCTCGGTCAGGAAACCGACGAGCGCGTTCATGGTCTCGAACCGCGCCGCATAGATCATCGAGCGGCCCTCGCGCCGGACCGTTGCAAGTCCCGCCATCCTCAGCCGGTCGAAGTGAAAGGTCAGCGTGTTGGGGGCGATATCAAGCGTCTCGGCGATCGTGCCGGCGGACATGCCGTCCGGGCCGGCCTGCACCAGCAGGCGGAAGACGTCGAGGCGGTTGTCCTGTGCAAGCGCGGCGAGCGCCGCGACGGCGTCTGTCTTTTCCATATTTCAACGATTATGGAAATAATAAGCGGATGTCAATCGAGATCGAGGCTGTTCGCTCCCGATCTCGGGATGATGGTCGGACCTCCGCGCCTCAGCGCTTGGCGTTGGCCGATGCCGAGACCGCGGGCGCTACCTCAAGGCTCTGTTGCCAGTAGCGCTCGATCTGGTCGACCAGGGCGGCCGGCAGCGGCACGTAATTGAGCGTCTCGGCCTGCGTCTTTCCGTTCTCCAGCGACCAGCGCATGAAGTCGATGGCCGCTACCGATCGTTCCTCGGATTTCGGCGCCTTCGGCATCAGCACGAAGGTCGTGGCCGTGATGGGGTAGGCGTCTTCGCCGGGCGCATTGGTCAGCACGAGATGGAAATCCTTCTCCGCCTTCCAGTCCGCGCTCGAGGCCGCCGCCTGGAACGATGCGGCGTCGGGGACGACGAAATTGCCGGCGCTGTTCTGCACGACGCCAAACGAGATTCTATCCAGCCGTTGCAGCGCGTAAGTGTATTCGAGATAGCCGATCGAGCCGGCAACGAGGCTGACGAGCGAGGCGACGCCGTCATTGCCCTTGCCGCCGAGACCAAGCGGCCATTCGACCGTGGTGCCTTCGCCCACGCTCGTCTTCCACTGCGGGCTGACCTTGGAGAGGTAGTTAGACCAGTTGAACGTCGTCCCGGATCCGTCGGTGCGATGAACCACCGTGATCGCAGTGCTCGGCAGCCTGATATCGGGGTTGATCGCGCGAATGGCCGGATCGTTCCATGATCTCAGCTTGCCGAGATAGATGTCGGCGAGCATCTGGCCGGTGAAGCGGATCTGGCCGGGCTTGACCCCATCGATATTGACGACCGGCACGACGCCCCCGATCACGATCGGGAATTGCATCAGGCCGAGCCTGTTTAGCTCCCTGGGATCAAGCGGCATGTCGCTTGCGCCGAAGTCGACGGCCTCTTTCTTGATCAGGCCGACGCCGATGCTCGAGCCGACCGCTTGATAGCTGACGGTGTTGCCGGTCTTCGTCTTGTATGCGTCGATCCATTTCGCCATTACGGGCGAAACGAAGGTTGAGCCGGCTCTTTGGTCTCGGCTGCCAGGCCTTGCGTGGCGACGAGCAGAGCGGTGAGGATGATGGGAAGTGCAGTATGTTTTGTCATGTGCGCGACGCTAACAGGTGGGGCACGAGGCTGATGTGGGTTATGTCACAATAGCGTCGCGAAGCATTCGCACTGGCCATTGCGCATCAACTACACCATACCGTTAGCGAGCACCGCATCGTCCGATTGATGTAGATCAAGATGGTCCGAACCGGCCGGGCTCAGCCGTCCCTCGCTGCAAAGCGCCGGGGGTCGAGCACGTGCGAATTCGGGAAAACCGCCTGCTAGACTGCCAAATCATGCCCTTTCGCGACCGAAAGGCGGCTTTATTCCCGCCTTGGATGCTTTAAGGAGGGGACAGGATCAGGTCGCACCCGCCCGGCGGCGGTGCTAGACCCTGATGCAGGAACAATGGGGCCGGGCCGTCTGGCACGCCCGCAAGGATGAAGGATACGAGGCAATGATCAACACGGTTGGCATCATCGGGGCAGGGACCATGGGGAACGGCATCGCGCAGATCTGTGCCGCGGCCGGGCTCTCGGTCGTGATGGTCGACATCTCCGATGCGGCGGTGAACCGCGGGCTGTCGACCGTCGGCGGCAGCCTCGAGCGTCTGGTCAAGAAGGAGAAGATGTCCGCGGCCGATCGCGACGCGACTCTCAAGCGCATCACCGGCACCACCGACCGCGCGAAGCTCGCCGATTGCGACCTCGTCATCGAGGCCGCGACCGAGAACGAGGAGCTCAAGGTCAAGATCCTGAAGGACCTCTGCGCCACGCTGTCGCCGCGCACGCTGCTCGCGACCAACACCTCCTCGATCTCGATCACGAAGCTTGCCGCCGCAACCGATCGCCCCGATCGTTTCATCGGCATGCACTTCTTCAACCCGGTGCCGGTGATGGCGCTGCTGGAACTCATCCGCGGCCTGCAGACCTCCGACGACACCCACGCCAAGGCGCTGGATTTCGCCAAGCGGGTCGGCAAGGTGGCGATCACGGCCAAGAACAGCCCCGGCTTCGCGGTCAACCGCATCCTGTGCCCGATGATCAACGAGGCGATCTTTGCGCTCCAGGAAGGGATCGCGACCGCCGAGGAGATCGATGCCGGCATGAAGCTCGGCTGCAACCATCCGATCGGGCCGCTGGCGCTCGCCGATCTCGTCGGGCTCGACACCATGCTTTCGGTGATGGAGGTCTTCTATAAGGGCTTCAACGACCCCAAATACCGTCCGGCCCCCTTGCTCAAGGAAATGGTCGACGCCGGCCATCTCGGCCGCAAGACCGGGCAGGGCTTCTACACTTACGGTGCCTGATCCCGTATTGCGCTGCGACAAAGACGGTCGCGGCGCTTCGGCCCATCATGGATGGCGCCCTTCCTTCTCCCCTTGGGGAGAAGGTGGCGCGAAGCGCCGGATGAGGGGTTGGTTCCGCAAACTCAAATGATTGATGAGTGCGTGGAGAGAACCCCTCACCCGTCTCGCCGCTTTGCGGCGAGCCACCCTCTCCCACAAGGGGAGAGGGGAAGAAATGGACGAAGGACATGTCGGATCGATTGAAGGCCGAGCGCGAGGCGGCGGCCGCGCGGCGGAACCTGCTGACCCAGGATGCGATCGAGCGCACCGGGATCACCGAGGAGATGATCGGGGAGCTCGTCACCCGCTTCTACGGACGCGTGCGCGAGGATGCGCTGCTGGGGCCGGTCTTTGCGATCGTGCAGAATTGGGACGAGCATCTCGCCAAGCTCAGGGAATTCTGGTCGTCGGTCGTGCTGATGAGCGGTCGCTATCATGGTTCGCCGATGCGGGCCCATGTGCCGCTCAGCCTGATCGGCGATCATTTCGACCGCTGGCTCGATCTGTTCGAGCAGACCGCGCGCGAGGTCTGTCCGCCGCCGGCGGCCGCGCTCTTCATCGACAAGGCGCGTCGCATCGCCGACAGTTTTGAGATGGCGTCGGCGACCATCGCCGGCCGTATCGCCGCGCCGCGTCACGTGCTCCGGTCCTGACGACAGCAAATCTGCCTGTAAAACGTGCAGTTGTGTCGCTTCGAGGTTGTGCTGCGCGGCCAATAACGCGTTGCACCAATTCCGGTATCATCGGTCTGATCTGCAAAATCATCATGCCGATCGCGCGACGCGACGTTGCAATTGCAAATATGCGCTGGAACGCATTCATTTGCGTTCAACCAAAGCGAGCAAAGACATATTGATGCGCTGCGGCGCCAATTCTCCGCCTTTTTTTCGGCAGAGTTCCAGCGCCTGCTAACGTGCATGTCGCGCGCATCATTCAACACCACTCCCTCATCGTCCGAGAGCACCGCGGAACCTGACGTCGACGCGGGCGCAGAACAGACGCGGCGAACGCTGCTGCTTGGCGCGCTCGCCACGACCGCCTGCCTCGGTTGTTCCACGCAGGCGCGCGCGGGCGAGGATCCGCCAGGCTCCGATGAACGTCCGCAGAAGGGTGATCTCCTCGTCTTCTCCGAAGGCGACCAGGAGGGAAAGCTCATCACCGCGGCCGATCTCCCGGCCGGTGGACCGCCGGTCCATGCGTGGCCGAAGGATCCCAACACGTCGGTGGTGCGCAGCGCCTCGCGCCTCAACGAAATCCTGATCATCAGACTCGATCCTGCCGAGCTCGACGAGAAGACCCGCGCGCGTGCCGTCGACGGCATCCTGGCCTATTCGGCGATCTGCTCGCATGCCGGCTGTCCCGTCACCGCCTGGGTCAAGAGCGATGTGGGCGACAAGGATGTGTTCAAGTGCATGTGTCACAACTCCGAATACGATCCCCGCGAGGGCGCGCAGGTCGTGTTCGGGCCGGCGCCGCGGCGGCTTGCCGCGCTGCCGCTCGCGCTCGCTGACGGTTCGCTCAGCGTCGCCGGCAACTTCATCGGAAAGGTAGGTGGCGTGCAGCCAGGATGATGGACGGTGCGGGTTATGCCCGCGTCACGAGAGGCCGCATCCGCCGAGGGGCGGACGACGGGACGAACGACAAGAATTCAAAGCAAGAATTCAAACGGATGAAAAAGGGGAACGTCCATGAAAACTTCCATGACCAGGAAGCAATGGTTACTGTCCGGCTTCGTCGCCTTCACGTGTCTTGCCTCGACCGCCGCCGGCGCCGGCCCGATCGAGAATTATTCTCCCGTCACCGCGCAGCGGCTGGAAAATCCGGAGCCCAGCAACTGGATGCTCTATCGGCGCACCTATGACGGGCAGGGTTATAGCCCGCTCGATCAGATCAACACCTCGAACGTCAAGAATCTCACGCCGGTCTGGACGTTCGCCACCGGCGTGGTCGAAGGCCACGAGGCGCCGCCGATCGTCAACAACGGCGTGATGTTCGTGGCGACCCCGATGGGCCAGGTGATCGCGCTGAACGCGAAGACCGGCGACGAGTACTGGCGCTACAAGCGGCAGCTCCCCGACGATCTGTTCCAGTTGCATCCGACCAGCCGTGGTGTCGGCCTCTGGGAGGACAAGCTCTATCTCGCCACCACCGACGACCATGTCGTGGCACTCGACGCCAAGACCGGCAAGGTGGTGTGGGACACCAAGGTGCAGGATTACAAGAAGGGCCAGTACATGACCCTGATGCCGCTGATCATCGACGGCAAGGTCATCGTCGGCGGCTCCGGCGGCGAGTTCGGCGTGCGCGGCTATGTCGCCGCCTACGATGCCAAGGACGGCAAGGAGCTGTGGCGGACCTACACCATTCCGGGCGAAGGCGAGCCCGGTCACGACACCTGGCAGGGCGACGACTGGAAGAACGGCGGCGGCTCGGCCTGGATGACCGGCAATTACGACAAGGAGACCAAGACGATCTATTGGGGCGTCGGCAACGCAGCGCCGTGGCCCGGCGAGATGCACCCCGGCGACAATCTCTACACCTCGTCGGTGCTCGCGCTCGATCCCAGCAACGGCAAGATCAAGACCTATCACCAGTATCACCAGAACGATTCCTGGGACTGGGACGAGGTCGAAGCGCCGATGCTGATCGACCTGCAACGCAATGGGCGCAACATCAAGAGCCTGGTCCATCCCGGCCGTGACGCGATCTTCTGGGTGCTGGAGCGCACGCCGACCAAGATCAACTATGTCGCCGGCTGGCCGTTCGTCTCCACCGACGTCTGGAAGGGCATCGATGCCGAGAGTGGACGGCCGATCGTCGATCCCGATCACAAGCCGACCGTCGGCAAGCGCGTCGAGTTCTGTCCGTCGCTGTGGGGCGGCAAGGACTGGCCGTCGGCGGCCTACAGCCAGAAGACAGGCCTCGTCTACGTACCCGCCAACGAGAATTTCTGCGGCGGCTTTACCGGCGAGAAGCTTCCGCTCAAGCCCGGCGAGCTCTGGCTCGGCACCAAGCCGGAAGACATCGGCCTGAAGACCAAGCCTGGCGCCGATCATTTCGGCGAGCTCCAGGCCTGGGATCCCGTCACCGGCAAGAAGGTGTGGCAGCACAATTTCCCGAAGTCGCAGTTGTTCGGCTCGGTGACGGCGACCGCGGGCGATCTCGTCTTCGTCGGCGGCACCAACGACCGCAACTTCCGTGCCTTCAATGCCAAGACCGGCGAGCTGCTGTGGGAGCAGAAGACCAATTCCGGCATCATGGGCATGCCGTCGTCCTATGAAATCGACGGCACGCAATACATCGCGATCCAGTCCGGATGGGGCGTCGACGCGCAGCGCATCCAGGATGCGCTCGCGACCAACAATATCGGCATCGAATCCAATGTGCCGCAGGGCGGCGTGATCTGGGTGTTCGCGCTGAAGAAATAAGCTCCGCGGGCGCATCGAAGGAAGCGGAGCGTCAGGGGGCAAATGCGGCGGACGGCAACGTCCGCCGCATTTTGCGTGTGCGGTGCTCGCGCCACGAACTCGTCATGCCCGGGCTTGTCCCGCATGCGCGGCCGAAGTCGCTTCCGCGAGGCGAAGGCCCGGGCATCCACGTTCTTCGTGCCGCGGCAGAGGTCGTGGATGGCCGGGACAAGCCCGGCCATGACGGCGAGCGGCGGTTTGTGGGCGCAGGCGTTGGACCGCTACTTCCCCTGCCGATCCACCTTGTCCTTTTCCTTCTGGTTCATCTCCTGAACCTTCGGATCGGAGCTGGTCTGCCCGGTGGTCTGCGTGGTCGAAGGCGGCGGAGCGCCGGCGTTGGGAAGCGAGTTTTGCTCCGGCGCGGTGGGGCGCGTGGCGGTGGTCGGCGGGGTGGTGTTGCTTTGGGCGAACGCAGCCGTGGTCGTCATGAAAAAGGCGCCCGACAGCAACGAGACTGCGAGCGCCTTTGAGATGTTGGTCATCGATCTGCTCCTGTCAGATCGATGGAAACGGCGCGAGGCCGCTCAATGTTCCGCCTTAGGCCTCCAATTGCTTGCCGAGCGGAAGGCTGCGGATACGCTTTCCGGTCGCGGCGAAGATCGCGTTCATCAGCGCGGGCGCGAACGGCGGGACACCGGGCTCGCCGACGCCGCTCGGCGGCGTGTCCGGTCCGGGCGGGACGATGTAGACGTTGGTTACAAGAGGAGATTCATCCATCCTGAGGACCTGGAAGTCGTCGAAGTTCTTCTGCTCCACCTTGCCGTCCTTGAAGGTGATCGCGCCGTATTTGGCGACGCTCAGCCCCATGATCGCCGCGCCCTCCATCTGCGAGGCGATGCGCTCGGGATTGACATAGGTGCCGCAGTCGATCGCGGTGTCGACCCGGGGCACCGTCAGCTTGCCCTTCTCGTCGACGGCCACCTCGACGATGGTCGCGATGTAGCTGACGAAGCTGCGGTGCACGGCAATGCCGAGGCCGTGGCCTTTCGGCACCTGACGGCCCCATTCGCCCTTCTCGGCGACCAGCTCGACCACCTTGCGCAGGCGCGCGGTGTCGATCGGGTAGCTGTCATAGGGCTCGCCGTAGTTCCACATGTCCTTCACCGCCGGCTTGACGATGCGAGGACTGCCGATCAGCGCGAGCAGCGTCTCCTTCGGGTCGCGCCCGGTCGCCTGCGCGATCTCGCCGACCATCGACTGCACCGCAAAGGCCCGTGGGATGTTGGAGACCGAACGGAACCAGCCGATACGGGTGAACGCCGCGGCTTCCGGGTTCTCACAGGAGATGTTGGCGATCTCGAACGGCATGTCGACGAGGCCCATGCCGAGCTCGAAGGGTGCCTGGTGGTTTGCGCCCGCGGCGAAGGTCGAGGCGATTGTCGGGGCCACGCTGCGGTGGCGCCAGGCGATCACCTTGCCGTTCTTGTCGAGCCCCGCCTCGATCCGCTCGACCGAGACGGTGTGCAGGAAGTCGTGACGGACGTCGTCCTCGCGCGTCCATTGCACCTTCACCGGCGCGCCGAGCTCCTTCGACAGCAGTGCGGCCTCGAGTGCGAAGTCGCATTTCGACTTGCGGCCGAAACCGCCGCCGAGCAGCGTGACGTTCACCGTGACGTTGTCCTCGGGAATGCCGAGCGTCTTGGCGACGTCCTCGCGGGTGCCGCCGGGACTCTGCACCGGCGCCCAGATCTCCGCCTTGTCGCCCTTGACGTCGGCGACCGCCACCGGCGGCTCCATGCTGACATGGGCGAGGTGCGGCAGATAGTATTCGCCGACGACGACCTTGTCGGCGCCTTTCAGCGCAGCGTCTGCGTCACCCTCCTGGCGTACGACGAGGCCCGGTTTGCGCGAGGCTTCCTCGAGCTCCTTGCGATAGGCGACAGAGTCGTATTTGCCGTTGGCGCCGTCGTCCCAGGTCAGCTTCAGCGCGTCGCGGCCCTTGATCGCCGCGCCGGTGTTGCGCGCGATCACCGCAACGCCGCCGAGCGGCTGGAATTTCGACGGCCACGGCCAGCCGCGCACCTGCATCACCTTCTCTACGCCGGGGACCTTCAGCGCGGCGTCCGGATCGAATGAGGCCAGCTTGCCGCCGGTCACCGGCGGGCGTGCGATGACGGCATATTTCATGCCTGGTAGTCGCACGTCGGCTCCGTAGCGCGCCTTGCCGGTGGTGATGTCGTGGAGATCGACGATGCCGATCTCGCCCTTGCCGAGATAACGGAAGTCCTTAGGGTCCTTCAGCTTGAGGCCTTCGATGCTCGGCACCGATTGCTTGGCTGCGTCCGCGGCGAGCTCGCCGAAGCCGAGCTTGCGGCCGCTGGCACTATGGACGACCTCGTGGTTGACGGCCTTGACCTCGGTCGCCGGAACGCCCCAGCGCTTGGCCGCGGCCTGCTCCAGCATGGTGCGGGCGGAGGCGCCGATCTGGCGCATCGGGATCAGATAATGCCGCGTGCTGCGGGAGCCGTCGGTGTCCTGGTTGCCGAACTTGACCTCGTCGCCATGGGCCTGCTGCACCTTCACCCTGGACCAGTCGGCTTCCATCTCCTCGGCGACGATCAGCGGCAGGCTGGTGCGCACGCCGGTGCCCATTTCGGCACGATGGGCGAGGATGGTGACGGTGCCGTCGGGCGCAACGGCAACGAAGACGCGCGGATCGACCACGACGCCGTGCGGCATCTTGCCGGCGCCGGTCTCATAGGCAAACGCCTGGCGCGACATCACGGGAGCGGCGAGCACGAAGCCACCGGTGATGCCGAGCCCCTTCAGGATGCTGCGGCGTGAGACCTTCTCGACCTTGAGGTTCTTTTCGAAGCCACGGAGCTTCGTCGGGTTCTCGATGAAATTCATGTCACACTCCCGTCGATGCGAGATGGACTGCGTTCTCGATGCGCTGGTAGCAGCCGCAGCGGCAGATGTTGCCGGCCATCGCTTCGCGGATCTGGTCGTGTGACGGCTTGGGATTCTCCATCAGCAGCGCGGCGGCCTGCATGATCTGGCCAGCCTGGCAGAAGCCGCATTGGGGCACGTTGACCTGGCGCCAGGCCTTCTGGACGGGGTGGTCGCCGTTCGGATGCAGGCCTTCGATGGTGGTCACCTCGCGCCCGGCGACGTCGTTGATCGACGTGATGCAGGAGCGCACGGCCTCCTTGTCGACGATGACGGTGCAGGCGCCGCACAAGGCCTGGCCGCAGCCAAACTTGGTGCCGGTCAGCCCGGCCTCGTCACGCAGAAACCAGAGTAGCGGGAGATCCGGGTCGCCGTCCCAGCTCTGTTCCTGGCCGTTGATCTTCACCTTGATCATGATGGTCCCTCGCTCTTCATAAGCATGTCGATTTCAACATTGCCGACACAGGTCGGCGCACTGCCCGTTTCGTCGTGTCGCCGCATCCCTGCCTGGTCTCCTGCGCGGGCAGATCCCGGCAGCAAGCAGGAATGCGAATCGTGATGTCCGGATGTGCTCGATACCTCCCGTCTTATTCTTGATTGATTGAATTCGCGCGGCATCGTGACGACGCGATCGTAGCAGAGACCGCGCCGGCCCGGCGTTCACAGCCGGGTGTTCTTGACGGGAAAGGATTGCAACGAAGGTTTGTCAAAAGCAGGGCGCGACATCACGCCGCTGCGCCTGCGAAATGTGCACCACGAAAAAAAGCTTCGTCCGGCAGAGACTGCGCGGACGAAGCAGGATGCCTCAGTCGAGGGAGGGAGAAGCGCAGAGGCGCGGACTTCGAGGGGGAAGTGGGCGGCACTGCGCAGTCATTCAGAGACCAGGACTGAGGAGCTCATCTGAGGAGCTCTTGGCCCTCGCATCTTGTGTCGTGCGAAGCGGAAGCATCGCAGCGATTTGGTCGCGGCCGGACCGTCCGGCCCGCTGGCGATGGTCGGGGCCAGCGAGCGGACGGGCACGGCGAAGGTCTGGCGGCTCTGTTCAGGCGGCCTTGTCAAGCAGCCTTGTCAGGCGGCCTTGGCTTTCGCGACGTGGGTCGCGATCGCATCCATCAGCGCCGGCGACAGGCAGTCATAGGGCTCGAGCCCGATTTCCTTCAGCCGCGAGCGGATGCCTGCCATCTGTTCCGGCTTCACGCCGGATTCGATCACGGAGGAGACGAAGGCGGCGAATTGCGGCGCCTGCGAGCCCTGCTCCTGGAACAGCTCGGGATGGATGAAATCGAGGCCGTAGAACGGGTGGCCCTTGTTCTCGATGCGGCCGTACATGTGCGTGCCGCAGGCCTTGCAGGCGTAGCGCTGGATCACCGCCGAGGGATCGACGATCTGGAGCTTGTCGCCGTTCTCGGTCACGCTGACGTTCTGGCGCGGCACCACGGCGACCACCGAGAAGTTCGCGCCTTGCGGCTTCCAGCACTTGGTGCAGCCGCAGGCGTGGTTGTGGGCGACGTCGCCCTTCACCGCGACCTTGACCGGGTGGTCCGTGCATTTGCAGACCAGCGTGCCGCCGGCAAAGTTGCCGCTGCCCTGTTTGACGCCGTTATCGATCGAGGGATGGAGTGCAACAGTCATGGGTCGATCCTCCTTGGGTGTGACGCTTTCGAGCTAGAACACGACGACTGAACGGATGGATTTGCCCTCGTGCATGAGGTCAAAACCCTTGTTGATCTCCTCGAGCTTGAGCACGTGGGTGATCATCGGATCGATCTGGATCTTTCCGTTCATGTACCAGTCGACGATCTTGGGCACGTCGGTGCGGCCGCGTGCGCCGCCGAAGGCCGTGCCGCGCCAGTTACGCCCGGTGACGAGCTGGAACGGGCGGGTGGCGATCTCCTTGCCGGATTCGGCAACGCCGATGATGATCGAGGTGCCCCAGCCGCGATGGCAGGCTTCCAGCGCCTGGCGCATCACGGTGGTATTACCGGTGCAATCGAAGGTGTAGTCGGCGCCACCGTCGGTCAGGTTGACCAGATGCGCGACGATGTCGCCGGTGATCTTCTTGGGGTTGACGAACTCGGTCATGCCGAACCGGCGGCCCCAATCCTCCTTGGAGTCGTTGATGTCGACCCCGATGATCTTGTCGGCGCCGGCCATCTTGGCGCCCTGGATCACGTTGAGGCCGATGCCGCCGAGGCCGAACACGACCACGTTGGAGCCGGGCGTGACCTTCGCGGTGTTGACGACGGCGCCGACGCCGGTGGTGACGCCGCAGCCGATGTAGCAGCTCTTGTCGAACGGCGCGTCCTCGCGGATCTTGGCGACGGCGATCTCCGGCAGCACGGTGAAGTTCGAGAAGGTCGAGCAGCCCATGTAGTGGTAGACCGGCTTGCCCTTGTAGGAGAAGCGGCTGGTGCCGTCGGGCATCACGCCCTTGCCCTGCGTCGCGCGGATCGCGGTGCAGAGATTGGTCTTCTGGCTCAGGCAGCTTTTGCACTGCCGGCACTCCGGCGTGTAGAGCGGGATGACGTGGTCGCCCGGTTTCACCGAGGTCACGCCCGGTCCGATCTCGCGGATGATACCGGCGCCCTCATGACCCAGGATCGACGGGAAGATTCCTTCGCTGTCGAAGCCGTCGAGCGTGTAGGCGTCGGTATGGCAGATGCCCGTCGCCTTGATCTCGACCAGGACTTCGCCGGCCTTCGGTCCTTCCAGATCGACTTCGACGATCTCGAGTGGTTTCTTGGCTTCGAAAGCAACGGCGGCACGTGTCTTCATCGTAAACTCCTCAAATTCTCGCAGGACGCCACGAGGTGGTATCGGTCCTGGTAACCTTCATTTCTTGCCCATGCAGGCGTCTTCCGCCTTGGTGTAGGTCTCGTTCTTCTCCTCCTTCTTGGAGGGACGTTGACGGCCCCACGCCTCGTCGGAGCGGGCGCGCAGATAGACGTAGAGATCGTCCATGTAGCAGGCGACGTTCGGGTTGTCGCCGAAGGCAGGCATGACATTCTCCTGCGCGGTCGAAATGTTCTTGCGACCGGAGGCGACGACGCCGAGGAAGTCGCCATAGCTCATGGTCTTGACCGAATCCTTCAACGACGGTGCGTAGGTGGATCCCATGCCGTCGGGGCCATGGCAGACGTGGCAGTCGGAGTGATAGCGGCGATATCCGGAATAGGTGAACCAGTCCACGGTGCCGTCAGCCGAAATCTTGTAGGTCGGGTTTCCTTCCTTATCGAGCCACTTTCCGTCGTCTTCCTTCTTGACGGCGGCCGGGTCGCCCGGACCGTCCGCAACGGCAATTCCTCCCGAAGTCACGAAGATGGTCGCAGCGATGACAAAGCAGATTTTACGCAAGAGATGATCCTCGAAGGCATCAGGTGGAGACGAGCCGGCGCGTGGAGTTGATCCACGCGCCGGAGCGACACGAAGGGTGGGCTAGTTCGCCGCGGGCAGCGAGAACACGGTCAGCGTACCGCCGAGTGCCGTGTAGTTGCTGAGAGCCGCGTAGCCACCGACTGCGCCGAGACCGGCGGTCGGATCGGTCAGACCAGCTGCCAGACCGATACCGGCCCAGCCGCCCACGCCGGAGAGCACTGCGACATACTGCTTGCCGCCGTTCTCATAGGTCGTGACGTTGCCGATGATGCCGGAGGGAGTCTTGAACTTGTAGAGCTCCTTGCCGGACTTGGCGTCGACCGCCTTCAGGTAGCCTTCGAGCGTGCCGTAGAAAACCACGCCGCCGGCGGTTGCGAGCGCACCCGACCAGACCGAGAACTGCTCCTTGTTCGACCAGACGATCTTGCCGGTCTTGCCGTCCCAGGCGATGAAATTACCCATGTGGGTCTCGCCCGCCGGCGGATACATCGAGAGCGTCGCACCCACATAGGGCTGGCCCGCGGTGTAGCTCACCTTGAACGGCTCGTAGTCCATGCAGACGTGGTTGGTCGGAACGTAGAACAGCTGCGTGTCCGGCGAGTAGGCTGCGGGCTGCTCGTCCTTGGTACCGAGCGCGGCCGGGCAGATGCCCTTCACGTTGTGGTCTTCGCCGGCCTTGTCGGTCGACGCTGCGTCAAGCACCTTCGGACGGCCATAGGTCGCCGAGTTCTTGTCCATGTCGACGCCGGAAGTCCAGTTCACCTTCGGATCGTACTTTTCGGCGACCAGCAGTTCGCCGTTCTCACGGTCCATCGTGTAGGCGAGGCCGTTACGGTCGAAATGAGTCAGCAGCTTGCGCGGCTGGCCGTTGATCTGCTGATCCGACAGGATCATCTCGTTGACGCCGTCATAGTCCCACTCGTCGTGGGGCGTCATCTGATAGACCCACTTGGCCATGCCGGTGTCCGCGTCACGCGCGAAAATCGTCATCGACCACTTGTTGTCGCCCGGACGCTGCTTCGGATTCCAGGTCGAGGGGTTGCCCGACCCGTAATACACGAGGTTCAGAGCGGGATCGAAGGACATCCAGCCCCAGGTGCAGCCGCCGCCGATCTTCCACTGATCGCCTTGCCAGGTCTTCAGCGAGGAATCGGCTCCGACCGGCTTGCCGAGCGACGTTGTCTTGGCCGGATCGACCTTGATCTGGTCATCCGGACCTTCGGAGAAGGCGCGCCAGACCTGCTTGCCGCTCTTGAGGTCGTAAGCGGTGACGTGGCACTGCACGCCGAACTCGCCGCCGGAGATGCCGACCAGGACCTTGTCCTTGACGACCAGCGCCGCCGACGTACCGGTCTCGCCCTTCGCGGGGTTGCCGTTCGTCGCCGACCACTCGACCTTGCCGGTCTTGGCGTCGAGCGCGACGAGGTTGGTGTCGGCCTGATGCAGGATGATCTTGCCGTCACCGTAGGACAGGCCGCGGTTAACCGTATCGCAGCACATCACCGGGATGACGTTCGGATCCTGCTTCGGTTCGTACTTCCAGACGATCTTGTTCTCGTTCGAAAGGTCAATAGCATAGACCTTGTTCGGGAACGGCGTATGGACGTACATCATGTTGCCGATGATCAGCGGGCCGCCTTCGTGGCCGCGCAGCACGCCGGTGGAGAAGGTCCAGGCGACCTGGAGCTTGCCTACGTTTTGTGCGTTGATCTGGTTCAGCTTCGAATAGCGGGTATTGGCGTAGTCTCCCGCGGGCATCACCCAGTCTTTGGGATTCTGCGACATCTTGATCAGCTCGTCATTGGCTGACGCGCTGCCGACGGCGAGCATCGCCGCGGAGCCAAGATAGGTCGCCATTAGCACCTTGCGCATAGTCATTCCTCCGTTGGTCTCGTTTATTGTTTCCGAAGCATTGCTTAATCACCGGGCTTCTCGTCCGGCGTCTGCTCGTGCAGGGCGGTCACGTTTGGGACCAGAAACGATGCTGTGCTGTTTCCTCCTCCGGATGAGAGCTACGGGTCCACGTGCAGGAGAGGCCCGTTTTTGTTGTTCCTGCCGCAATCCCTAACGACTTCGTCATCGGGAAACTTGCCCAAGAGGGAAGCCGGTTTGCTCGACAGCGCACGGACGCGAAGTTTTTGATTTTGCAGTAGCGAATTCAGCGGCTTCCGCGCGGCTTCGCGACGCCTTCGACGCTCAGGTTCCCCTTGACGGCGCTGCAACTAAGGCGGAGGATTAACCGTCAAGGGTGGCAATGGAACGACCGCGATCGTTGCAAGAGACCGCTCAAATTCGAGGTAAACGTCACGCAATCATAGCTGAGGGCTCCGGCAGCGCTGGTTGCGATTCGCGTCGAATCTCCAGATGAAACCAGCGGCTGGATTAATGTCCGACACCATTCACACGCTCTCGACGACCGGCCTGACGCCGAAGCGGCAGATCCAGAGCTGGATCGACGGGCTGACAAGCCTGTGTGGGCATTTCGACGTCGATCCGCTCGAGGCGTCCTCGCTTGAGGGCCGCATCGACTACACCAGCGTCTCGCGCCTGAAGCTCTGCCAGATCGAGGTCAGCCAGCATCGCATCGCGCACACGCTGGCGCGCGCCAAGGCCAATGAACACCCGTACATCAAGATCCACTTCCAGACCTACGGCGTGTCCTATTTCGAGCAGGAAGGCCGCCACATCGAGCTGAACCCGGGCGACATCATCGCCTATGACGTCTCCTGTCCGCATTCCATCATCAGCCCCGCCTTCACCCGCCACGACGTGGTGATCGTGCCGAAGGCCTTGCTGCGCGACCGCGGATTCCCGTCGCAGCGGATGCCGGCCTGCAAATTGTCGGCGAAGACCGGGACGGGGAGGATCGCCCATGATTTCGTCCATGCCACCTTCGACGAGGCGGCCAAGCTGTCGGCGAACAGCGCGGTCGGTGTCGCCGATTCGCTGATCGACCTCTTGCTACTGCCGTTGCGCGAAGCGGACGCGATGTTCGATCGCGTCGGGCCCGAGGCGATGTATGTGCGCGCACAATTCTTCATCCGCGAGCACCTGCGCGATCCGGATCTGTGCATCGACCAGATCTCCGCCGAGCTCGGCTGCTCCAAGCGCTATCTGCACATGCTGTTCTCCGAGCGCGGCACCACGGTGAGCGACTACATCTGGCAGGCGCGCCTGCAGAACTGCCGCCAGGAGCTCGAGGCACACGGTGGCAAGACCATCACCGACGTCGCCTTCTCCTGGGGCTTCTCCAGCTCATCGCATTTCAGCCGCGTGTTCCGGAAATATTTTGGCGTGGTGCCGTCCTCGATCCACAAGGCCCAGCAGGGCGCCGCGGCCTCGGGCGAGCATTAGGCGAGCGCCGCAGCCGACGCGGGCCGCGCGGCGATATCTCTCAGGCCGATATGGCGACGTAGGGAATGCTGGTCACGAGAGCGACGAGCAAGACCGCGTTGCCCAGCATTCCGCTCCAATGCAGGCGTCGCAGCCGACGCGGAGCCTCGGCATCTCCGGCGTCCCTCGCGCGGAGCTGGTCGTCCATCCGTTGCATGAACCAGCGGCGTCCCCAGATCGCCAGGGCCGCGAGCAGGCCGACGCCCATCGCGGCGACCAGGCGACCGTCGAGCAGGAAAGCCAGCGCCCCGATCACGCCGGCGATGCGCATCACCAGAAAATGGGCGTTGAACATCCCACGCAATAGCTGGGCGACGGGCTGGATATCGAGCTTCACCAGCAGGAAGGCGGGCGAGGCCAGCGTGAAATAGCCCATCGGAAAGAGCAGGATGATCATGACGGCAACGGCGACGCCATCCGGTGTCATGCGATCGGCCTTTCTTGTCCGCCGGTGAGGGGGGCACCGGCACACAATCATAGCGGGAAAATGCCCTTCCGACACTAGGCTTTGGTCGGATGTCGGGCTCCGTTAGGACAGCCCGTGCGCCGCGCGGTTCAGGCCGGCTCGAGGCCGAGCGACCGCGCGCTCTCGATCCAGATCGGCAACTCGCGCTGATACAGGGCATTGGTCTCCTTGAAGCCGATTGCCGGCTCGAGCACGAAGGTCGCGAGAACCTCCTTCACCTTCGGATCGCTGTTGGCGGCGACGCAGAGTTCCGCCAGGCGGTCGACGACCGGCTGCGGCGTCGCCTTCGGCACGGCCCAGCCGGAGAAGCCGCTCACGGTGAAGAATTTCGACGTTGCGCCCTGCTCCGGGAGGGTCTTGATGGCGGGGATCGCGTCGACCTTCTTCGAATGCACGGCGAACACGGTGCCACGGTCGCTTTGCAGGACGGACTGCGCAGCTGTGTAGCTGCCCATTGCGGCATCGAGCGTGCCTTCCAGCATCCCCGTCCACATCGGCGCTTCGCCGCGGTAGTGAACCGGCTCGATGGAAAGACCGTACTGCTTGTTGAGCTCGTTGATCGTCATGTGCGGGGCCGAGCCCGCGCTATACGTGCCGAAGTTGACCTTGCCGCTTTTGCGCGCGAAGGCGACGAAATCCTCCAGCGTTTTGACCCCGGTCTTGGGGTTCGCGACCAGCAGCAGGCCGGCGCCCGGAATGACACTGACCAGCGTCAGGTCCTTGTCCATGTCGTAGCCGGGATTCTTCATCACGACCCGGTTCATGATGTAGGTGGTCGAGATCGAGCACAGGATGGTGTGGCCGTCGGGTTCGGCGCGGGCGACCTCTGCGGTGCCGATCGCGCCGGAGGCGCCGGGCTTGTTCTCGACCACGACGGTCTTGCCGACCTGCTTGGAGATGAATTCGCCATAGGCGCGCGCGAGCAAATCGGTCTGTCCGCCGGCGGGATAGCTGCAAATCATGCGGATCTGCCGCGACGGCCAATTGCCTTGCGATGCGCCTTGCGCCGAGGCGCCGCGCGCGACGAAGGGCATCGCGAGTGCACTGGTACCGGCAGCGATGAAGTGGCGGCGATCGAATTTTGCGGGCATGATTCCCTCCTGATTTTTGCCGACCCTACTGCATCAGGCTGGGGTGGTAGGCGAGACAGATTGGCGCATTCGACAGGGCCGCGCGATGCCCATGTGCGCGTCATCCGGGCGATCGGGTCTTCCGCATCACCCGCAGCCAGACGATCTCGGTCAGGGCTACCGCAATCAGGCCGAACGTACCGCCGATCAGCACGTTGACGATGCGCTCCTCGGCGATGCCGATGGCGCCGCCGGCAAAGGATGCGGCGAGCGCGATGAAGAAGCAGCGCAGGCCGAAGCCGACGACGTAGCGGGAGAACGAGATCAGGGTGAGGGTGGCGGCGAGAATCGCGATGGCGTAGCCGACGCGGCTTTGCGGCAGGGCAAGGCCGGCGAGAAAGCCGAACGGCGCCCCGACGAAGGCGCCGATCGCCCGCTGCTTCAGCTTGCCGGTGGACGCCGTGAGGTCGCCAACCACGACGCTTGCGGCCGACCACATCACCCATTGCCCCTGCGCGAGGTTGAAGATCTCGACCAGGGCGGCTGCAGCAAAGACCGCCATGGCGGTTGCCGCTGCGGGCAGAAACCAGTCGGCGGCGGGCGGTCCGAACGAGGTCGCGGCATTGCCGCGCAGCCGCTGGTCGCAAATCTGAATAGCGCAGACGAGCGCCAGCGCGATCGGAGAGGAGGCGACGATCACGCCGGCATGACTTATCGCTTCTTCGGCGCTCACGCCCTCCCGCACCTCGCAGGCGAGATAGACGGCGGGGATGAACACCCAATTGCCGAGCGTGCGGAAATGTTCGCCGTAGCGCGTCCCCGCCACCGCAAGGAAGCCCGCGAGTGCCGTCAGCACCACGAATAGCGGCTTGACCGGAGCTGCAAGGAAAAGCGCGGCAAAGGTGACGAGGATGGCGAGATAATGCCACGCGACGACTTTTGGCGGAAAGTGCTGCCTGAGCGCCGGAATGAGCAGCGAGACCGCGACCAGCCCCAGGTTCAGCAGCGCCGTCTCGCGCGAGATGAAATAGGCGGCGACCATCGGGCCGACGACGATCAGCGCGCGCAGGAGCTCGCTGGTCTTGACTTCGCGGGAGAGAAGATCGCGCAAGTTTGTGGCAGAAGGGATGGTCGGAGAATTCACAGGGCACCAAAGGGGCGAATGAAGCATGACGCGTAGCGCCGGACAACGCCCGCACCTTAGCGCGTGGGGCGATAGCCACGCCACGCCCTCGCTGTCATCGCCCGGCTTGACCGCGCGATCCAGTACTCCAGAGGCGCTTGCGATTGAATCGGGAGGCCGCGGCGTACTGGATACCCCGCCTGCCGCCTACGCTAAAGCTTCGGCGCCCCTGGACCTCAACCCCGGCGAAGCCTTGGCGTAGCCGGGTCGCGGGGCATGACACCGGTGATGTGACGGCACGTGTGGCTACCTACCGCTGAATGATCTTCGCCCAGACATCGCCGAGCACCGCAGGCTCGCGCGGCGGCAGATAGGTGAGGCCGGCCTGCTTGCCGAACTCGGCGATCTTGCCCTCGGCGGCAAGGCTGGTCAGCGCCTTGTTCACCGCGTCGATCAGTGCGCCATCGCTGGCGAGCCCGACATAGCCGCGATTGGCGCCGATCGGATAATAATAGCCCGACGCGGTGATCGTCGTGTCGGGATGTGCGGCGCGGTGGGCGTCGAAGCGGCCGAGGTCGATCAGCGTCGCGTCATGGTCGCCGCGCTGGATCGCGCCGAGGAGATCGTCGCGGCCGGGGACGAGATGGGTGATGCTGTCGATCAGGCGGCCCTTGTCGAAGGTCATCAGGATGGCATCGCCCAGCGAGCCGCTCTCGATCGCAAGACGAAGGCCGGCGAGGTCGCCGATGTCGCTGATCTTGCGGCCCTGCGCTTTCGGCCCGAGTACCACCGTCATCGGCGAATAGACGTAAGGCTGGCTCGGCGCGAGCACGCCGAGCGCGACGCGGCGGCGCCGGTCATCGCGCGTGGCCCCGGCGAAATCCGGCAAGCGTGCCGTCTTCATGCCGGGCTTGACGAGGGAATCCGTCGTCAACGCATAGCCGCCGACCAGCGAGCAGCGCCCATCGGAGAGCAAGGCGTTGGCCTCGAGCTGCGGGCTCGAATCCTCGTCCAGCTTGCTCTCGAACCACTGGATCTTCAGCGGCCGGCCGATCCGGTCCGCGATCGCCTGCGCCAGCAGCACGTCGAAGCCTGAATCCGGCTTGCCCTTGTGATGCATCGAGAGCGGCGGCCGGTCCTCGTCGAGGCAGACCTTCAGCGGCTCGTCGGCCGCGCGCGCGGCGGTGGTCGCCGCCGCGAGGATCGCGGCGACGCTCCATGCGGCGAGCCAGGCTCTCATGGCTTTCTCCTGCTCGAGACGAAGGCCCAGAGGTTGCCGATCTCGTCGTCGCTCAAAATGTCAGCCCAGGGCGGCATCTTGTTGTTCTTGCCGTTCTTCACCGTGGTGACGAAGCGCGTCTTGTCGTCGGGAAAGACGCGTAGGTCCGGCGTGATGGTGCCGGAATTCATCATGTTGGGGCCGTGGCAGTGCGAGCACTTCGAAGCATAGGTCGACTTGCCATGATCGATCTGTGCCTGCACGGGATTGCCGGTTGCATCGTCCGCGGCACGAACGGTCGCCGCAAGCGCGACCGTCAGCACCGCGACGGTGGCGATCGTCGCCACCGTCTTGTGAGATATGTCCTTCAGCATCGGGCCGTGGTTATTGCTTGACCGCAAAAACCCACAGCGAGCCGCCGGGCGGCACCTTGGCAAGCCGCTCGTCGCCGGAGAACAGCGAGTAGACGCCGCCATAGCCGGAAGTGACGGCAATGTACTGCACGCCATCCTGCTGCCAGGTCACCGGTTGCCCCTCGATACCGGAGCCGGTCTGGAACTGCCAGAGCTTCTTGCCGGTGTCGGCGTCGAAGGCCTCGAACTCGCCGGTCAGCGCGCCCGTGAACACGACGCCGCCCGCGGTCGACAGCACGCCCGAGAAGCGCGGGATGTCGCTCGGCGCTTCCCACTTGGCCTTGCCGGTCATGGGATCGATCGCCTTCAGATGACCGCGCGGGCCGTCACCCCACTCCCAGAGGTCGGTGAGGTCCATGCCGAGATACCATTCGCCCTGCTTGAAGGTGACGGGCTCGGTCTTGTACCTGCCGCCGAAGGCGAGCGTGTTGGCATAGGCGAGGCCGGTCTGCGGATTGAACGACATCGGCTCCCAGTTCTTGCCGCCGAGGATCGACGGATAGACGGTGACCTTCTTGCCGTCGCGCGCGTCCTTCGTGACGTCGGTCTCGATCGGCTTACCGGTCTTCATGTCGACGCCGGTTGCCCAATTCACCTTCACGTAAGGATTGGCCGCAAGCAGCTTTCCGTTGGTGCGGTCAAGCACGTAGAAGAAGCCGTTGCGGTTGGCGTCCATCAGCACCTTGGTCGGCTTGCCCTCGACATTCATGTCGGCGAGGACCATCTCGGCCACCGAGTCATAGTCGAACGGATTGTTCGGCGAGAACTGGTAGTGCCACTTGATCTTGCCGGTCTTGGGATCCATCGCCAGCACGGAGCAGGTGTAGAGGTTGTCGCCGGGACGCACCGCCGAGTTGAACGGTCCGGGATTGCCGATGCCCCAATAGACCGTGTTGAGCTCGGGATCGTAGGAGCCGGTGATCCAGGTCGAGCCGCCGCCGAGCTTCCAGGTGTCGCCCTTCCAGGTGTCGCCGCCGGGCTCGTCGGGCGAGGGGATCGAATGGGTACGCCAGAGATGCTTGCCCGTCGCCGGATCCCAGCCGTCGATGAAACCGCGGGTGCCGAACTCGGCGCCGGAGATGCCGGTGATGACGACACCGTCGGCGACCAGCGGCGCCACCGTCATCGAATAGCCTTCCTTGATGTCGGCGGCCTTCTGTCGCCACAGCTCCTTGCCGTCCTTGGCATCGAGCGCGATCACGTTGGCGTCGAGCGTGGTGCGGAAGACCTTGCCGTCATAGAGCGCGGCGCCGCGGTTGATGATGCCGCAGCAGACGATGCGCGGCGTCTCGGCGGGATACTCGACCTTGGATTTCCAGATCTGCTTGCCGGTCTTGGCGTCGACCGCCATGGTCGCGTTGTGCGAGGTCACGTAAATCACGCCCTGGTACACCAGCGGCTGCGATTCCTCGCTGCGATCGTCGTTGAAACTGTAGTTCCAGACCGGGACGAGATTCTTGACGGTGTCCTTGTTGACCTGGTTCAGCGTCGAGAAGCGCTGCAGATTGTAGCCCATCCCGTAATTGAGAACGTTCGATGTATCGGTCGCGCCCTTGACCAGTTGCTCGGTGGTCTGTGCGCTCGCACAAGTCGATGCAAGCATGACGAGGCTCGCGGCCATCGCAAAGCGTTTCATCCGTTCCTCCCAATATGCGCGCCTTTTGACGCTGCGGGAGCAACACTCCGCCCGAACGCAAAACACGTCAATACGAAAGTCGTAAGTGCGTCGCCGATATGTTGGATGCCAGATGCCGGTCACCTGACGGAAACCTGACAACCGACTTTCACTTGTGCGCAGACGCTGAAAAAATTCCGTGGCATGAAGCAGTGGCGGCTTCGGCCGCTCTGCTCCGGCCGTCGGGTTCCGCGAGTTGTGCGGTGCGCAGGTTGCAATTCCGGACTTGAACCGGGGCTCGCTTGTAGACTTATGTCGTTTCGATCCCCTACGAATCGGGGGCTGGTCAGGAGGGTTTGATGATTTCACGTCGCTCAGTTGCGCTTGCGCTCACGATTGCAGTGCTGTCCGGTCCAGCGTGGGCTGCTTCCGGCAACGCCGTAAAGATGTTCGATACCGACAATGACGGCACGCTCGATCTCGCCGAGGTGAAGAAGGCGGCCGCCGCGCTGTTCGCAAAGCTCGATCCCGATCACGACGGCACGCTGGACGCGCGCGAATTGCGCGGACGGTTAACGGCGAAAGAACTCGCCGCCGCCGACCCCGATCACGACGGGACTCTCACGCTCGACGAATATCTCGTGGTGGTCGAGCAGCGCTTCAACGCAGCGAATCCCGACAAGGATGGAACGCTGGATGCGAAGGAGCTGAACTCGCGCGCCGGCCGCGCGCTGCTGCGCTTGTTGCGGTGAGAGACGCGGCGCTTGACTGGGAGCGAAGCCGATTTGCCCGAGAGGGAAATTCGCGAGCATAATGCGACAGTTCGCTGTGTTTGCGCTTCGATTCCAGGCTTGCGCTGCACCTGACGCAGCCCTAGGTTTTGCCCCGCGCGATGTCGCGCTCAATACCCTTGGGAGACCCGAATGGCTTGGAAAGCTCCGAAGATCGTGGAAGTGCCGGTCGGCATGGAAATCAACATGTACGCCTGCGCTGCGCGCAAGTAAGACTGACGACCTGCCGCGGCTTCGATGGCGGACGCCGTCGAAGCCGTGGTAGTGTTGGCAATGCGCCTTGGAGCCCACACGATCTGGACGGCAATCGCGTTCGGTGTTGCGCTTGCACCGGCGTGTGTCAGTGCCGAAGAGGGCTTCGATACCGAGCACATCTTCGGCTTCATGATCGGCACCGACGTCGGCAATCCCGGCGAGCGCGAATTCCAGACCCAAACGACAGGGAGCTTCGGCAAGGGCGGCGGTACCTATCGCGCCCTCCAGCAGGAGGTCGAGATCGAGGTCGTGCCGCTGCCGAACTTCCGTGTCGAGGTCGGCGGCACTGCCACGCTCCACGACATCACCGGCGTTCCCGATATCGACGACCGCCGCCAGTTCAATTTCCAGGGCGCCTCGCTCGACCTGCGTTACCGCCTGCTCGACCGCGAGCGCGCGCCGTTCGGGTTCACTGTCGCCGCCGAACTCCATGGCGATCGTATCGACGAGACCAGCGGCGCGAAGGGACGGATGTACGGCTCCGAATTCACGTTCGCTTTCGACCGTGAGCTGATTCCGAACTACGCCATCGCAGCGCTCAATCTGATCTATCAGCCGGAATGGGCGCGCTTCGAGGTGGCGGGGGTGTCCGAGAAGAGCTCGACGATCGGCGCGGCCTTTGGCGCCCTGGTGCGCGTGCGTCCCAATTTTCTGCTCGGTGGGGAGATGCGCTACTTCCGCCAGTACGAGGGCATCGGCCTCGGTGAGTTCTCGGGGCAGGCGCTGTTTGTCGGTCCGACCGCCTATTTCCAGCTATCGGAGAAGTCGCGGCTCACCTTGAGCTGGAGCATGCAGGCCTGGGGCCGCCCGGCCGCATCAGGCGGCAATCTCGACCTCGTCAATTTCGAGCGCCATCAGGCGCGATTGGTGTTCGGGGTAAACTTCTAGGTGTTTGTTCCGCCTCTGCCCGCGCGCAGAGAGAGGGAACATCCCGTCCGTTTGAAACTTCCCGCTCCTCGGAACGTAATCTTTCGTGCTACTCTCCATTGTCCCTTGCGACAGGATCCCGGCATGAACCCGATTGACCTGGTGGTGACTGTGTGTGCGGTGCTCTCGCCTGCGACCTGCGAGGAGCAGCATCTGGTGTTCAACTTTGCGGGGTCGCCGAGGCAATGCGTGATGGCTGCGCCGCCCTATATCGCACAATGGGTCGGCGACCATCCGAAGTGGCAGGCGGTGCGGTGGCGCTGCGAATATCCCCACCCGAACGACAAGGCGTGAACCGCCTTCGTTATTTCGTGCAGTCCTTCAGGTCCTTGTCGGCGATCGAGAACACCGCGTCCGCCTTGATCTCGATGTCGCGGACGACGCATTGCCGCGCATTGGGATAGCTGACCCTGGCGTCATAGCGGCCGGGCTCGACGCCGGTGATGCGCAGCCGCTCGTCGTGGTCGACTTCCTTGTCCTTGTCGTTCAGGCACTGGTTCGGGCCCCACTCGGTCTTGCCGGCGGGCGAGAGCTGGAAGCCGGAGATCGTCTCCGTCGTCAAATTCCAGAGCCGGATGCCCTTGCCCTTGCTTTGGGCGGCGGCTTCGCCGGCCAACGTCAACAACGCGATCAAAGCCAGAAACCAACGCATCAGCCGATCCTCCCAAAGGCGCCCGTTATTCCCTGATCAGGCGCTCGCGGTTCTTTGCCTTGTCGAAATTCCTGGCGCGGTCAAGGCCGATCGGCGCGATCAGCTTCGCCGAGGCAAGATCGGCGCCCTCGAAATCGGTGTCAGTGACGGTGGCTCCGGTCAGGTCGGCGCCGCCGAGCTGAGCATTTTTGAGCGACGCGCCGGTCAGGTCGGCTCCCTTGAGGGAGGCAAATTCGAGATCGACGCGCGACAGGTCGGCATTGCGCGCGTTCAACCCTTCCAGATTGGCGGATCGCAGCACGGCGCGCATCAGCCCCATCGACTGGTTGCGCATATCGGCGCCAAGATGCGCGTCCGCAATCGAGGCGCCGAGCAGGCTTGCGCCGGTGAGGTCGGCCGCGATGCGAGCACCGGTCAGGTCCGCGCCGTCCAGACGCGCGCGCGCCATCTGCGAGGCGAACAGATTGGCGCCCTTCAGGCTCGCGCCGGCGAGATCAGCGTCCAGCAGCCAGGCCTGATCGAGGATCGCCTGATCAAGACGGGCACCGGCGAGTTTTGTCTTGTTGAGCCGTGCCGCACGAAGGATCGCCGTGGAAAGGTCGAGACCCGAGAGATCGAGCCCCGACAACCGCTTGCCGGTGAAATCGGCCGGCGCCCCGGCGCCGGCTTTGGCCAGGATGGCCTCGATCTCCTGCCGGCTCATTTCCGCGGAGACCATCGCGGGTGACGTGAGGTCGACGTCACGCATCATGTCCTGCGCGCTCGCCATGGTCGCGACGAGAGCGAGGCCAAACGTCATGAGGGCGACCATTCGCTTCATCATCAGGCTCCGCTACGGGCCCTGTTTAGCACGCGCTTTGCGTGGCTCCTATGAGGCATCACGCCCGTCGCGTTCGCCGCCATGTTCACCCTGGGTCCTCGCCAGGAGGCCCGCCTTGATCGTGGCGATCTCTGCGTCGCCGCGTGCGCCACGCGGGATGCCGATCGGCACCTCTGCCAGAATTCGCGCCGGCTGCGGCGACAGGAAGAACAAGCGGTCGCCGAGGCGGACCGCATCGTCGAGGCTGTGGGTGACGAGCAGCGTCATCATGGGGCGGCTTGCGACCAGCGTCGCGATCTCGTCGCGCAGGCGGCTGGCGAGCGCGTCGTCGAGCGAGGCGAGGGGCTCGTCGAGTACGAGCAGATCGGGCTCGACCGCGAAGGCGCGGGCCAGCGCGACGCGCCGGGCCAGGCCCAGCGACAATTCGCCGGGAAAATGGCTGCGATGCGCTTCCAGCTCCAGGATCCTGAACAGCTCCGACAGCTTCGCCTCGGAGATATCAGGAGCCGCAAGCCGCACATTCTGCTCGACCGAGCGCCACGGCAGCAGCCGCGGCTCCTGGAACACCATCCCGATCCGCGCTTCCGGCGGACGCGCGATGGTCCCCTGGAAATCGCGGTCGAGCCCGAGGATGATGCGCAGCATCGTGCTCTTGCCGCAGCCGGAGGGGCCGATCAAAACGCCGACCTCACCGGATTGAAGCGCGAAGCTGACCGGGGCCAGCACCTCGTGCGTTTCGCCCGCGGCGCTCCTGAATGTCTTTCCGGAGATATCGACTTCAAGCCGCACGGGGCCGCCACCGTGTTGCGCGGGCTTCGAACGGCTGCACCAGCAAGGTTTCGATGACGAGCACGACGGCCGCGAAGGTGAGCGAATAGGCCAGCAGTCGCGGCGTGTCGAACAGCTGGAAGGCGACGCCGATCTCGAAGCCGACGCCGTTCGGCCGTCCCAGCAGTTCGGCCACCAGCACGATCTTCCACACCAGCGACAATCCGGACCGGGCCGAGGCTGCGATATAGGGCGCAAGCTGCGGCAGCACGACGTGGCGGAACGCGCGCCAGCGCGGCATCGCGAACACGGTGGCCATCTCGTCCAGCGAACGGTCGAGCGCGCGCGTGCCCTCGCGCAAGGTGACGATGGCGGTCGGCAGCTTGTTGATGGCGATCGCCGCGATCGCGGCCGCTTCGGTCAGGCCGGCCCAGATATAGGCCAGCACGATCACGACCAGCGCCGGCAGGTTCAGCAGCAGGATCAGCCAGGGATCGCCGAGCCGGTCGGCGAGCTTCACCCGTCCCATCAAATAGCCGATGGCGCTGCCCAGCGACATCGCCAGCACGAAGGCGAGCGCGACGCGCGCCAGCGTGGCGCCGAGATGCAGGAACAGGGCGCCGCTCGATGCTTCCGCGATGATGACGTTGAGCACGGCAGGCGGGGAGGGCAGCTTTGCGCCGCCGACGAACAGCGCCGCAATCCACCAGGTCGCGAGGAACAGGGAAAACGAGAGAAGACGCAGCACCTCAGTCTCCGGGGACCGCGTGATAGAAGGTGCCGGGATCGAGCTCGGCCGCCGGCCCGACCAGGTCGCGTCCGCCGATCTCGGCGAGCACGCGATAGAGCACGCGCGCATCCGCCTCCTCGTCCACGATGCTCCGGCGCGGAATGCCGTCGCGATAGCGGTCGCGGTAGGTCTTGAGGATGGCCGGATCGCTCGCGCCGGTGAGCGGGGCGATCTTGTCCCAGGCGGCGTCGGAGGTGACCAGCAGCTGCTTGGCCTTGCGGGTCATCGCAATGAAACGCGCCACCGCATCGCGGTGGGTTGCGGCCCAGCTCTCGTCGAAGACATAACCGACCGCGGACACCGCGCCCTTGGCCCCCAGCTTTGGCAAAATCTCCTCGATGCCGGCCAGGCGGCGAAAGCCCTTGGCTTCGAGCTGCGCACAGAAATTCCAGAAATTGAGGCTCGCATCCATCTCGCCATCGAGGGCCTTGGCGGCGATCAAGGGCGGCGCACCATAGACGATGCTGGCATCGGACTTCAGATCGATGCCGTCCTGCTTCATCCGCGCCTGCAGCAGCAGCCAGCTCTTGTCGATCGCACCGCCGCCGACGCCGAGCTTCCGTCCCTTCAGGTCGGCGAGCGTCTTGAGCGGCGACGAGGCCGGCACCATCACCGCGCCGAGCGCGCTGGAATAGGGATAGAAGGTGAGCTTGGCGCCGAGTACGCGCTCGCGCGACACCCACAGCCAGTCCGACAGGATGATGTCGGCATTCCCGGCGCGCAGGGCGATCTTGCCGGCCTCGGGGCTCGCGAGCTCGGCGACGTCGAGCGACAGATCGGCTTCCTTGTCGAGCCCGCCTGCGCGGATCGCGGCCAGCTCCCAGGAGAATGTTCCGGTCTTCTGCACTGCAAGGCGGATCGTATCCGCGGCGCGGCCAGGCGCGGCCAGCGACAGCGCCAGCGTCATCGCGAGCGCCAATGTTCGCCCAGGCGCTCTCAGACCAAGTGCTCTCATCACCTTGTGAGCCGTTTCCTCGAAGGGAGTGCTTTTCATGACAATACGCATAGCATAGCTTTCGTCGCAACCAGCGGGAGGACGCTCATGAATCTGGCGGGACAGCTACGACCGATTGTCGCCGCATTGGCGGTGTGGGCTGCGACCGTCTACGCCGCGCGTGCCGAGGAGGCCAACGATTATCCGACCTCGGCGCGTGCCGAATATGTCTATGGCTGCATGAAGGCCAATGGCGAGAGCCGGCAGTCGATCGAGCAATGTTCCTGCTCGATCGACGTGGTGGCCTCGATCGTGTCCTATGACCGTTACGTCACCGCCGAGACGGCGCTGAGCATGTCCCAGGTGCGCGGCAATCTCGGCGTCCAGTTTCGTACGTCCGAGCAGGCAAATTCGGCGGTGAACGATCTCAGGCGCGCGCAGGCGGAAGCCGAGGTGAGGTGTTTCTGACAGCCAGCTTCACGCCAACCGTAGTCGTCATGCCCAGGCTTGTCCCGGGCATCCACGTTCTTAGGATCGGCGCGAAGTCCGTGGATGGCCGGGACATAGGCGAGCGAAGCGACGCCGTCCTTCGGACGGCTATGCCCGGCCATGACAATCGAGAGACTTAAGTCCCCGGCTTCTCCGCATCCCATTCATTGCGGAACACGTGCCCATCCGTGTCCTTCGCCTCCGCGCGGAAGCGCTTGGCACCGTTGGACACATACGTGAAGCGCAGATTGGGATCTTCCGAGATCGAGATGCCGCCCTCCATCGACAGCACGGGGCTGTCGTCCTGCGTCAGCTTCAGCTGGTTGACGAAAAAGGCGGGAATGTAGAGCTGCGTGACCTGGTCCATTTGCAGCCCGGAATTGTTGGGGTGGCCGATCATGATCTGCGCCTCGCGGACGCGGCTCGCCGGTGCCTCCTCGCGCGCGAATTGCCGGTAGCGCATCTGGCCGAGCCGGTTCCTGGCTTCCTCGATGTTCTTTCCTGCCGGCGCCGAGCAGCCGCCTGAGGCCTTCACATAGGTCTTGGCGACGTAGAGCTGGCCGTCGCTGAGCTCGGCGACCGCGTGGACGTCGGTGTAGTTGTTGACGCGCACGCGCGTGGAGATCTCGGTGACGTTGGCGTCTGCGCCGAGCTCGAACTTCGCCGCCATCGGCGCCGGGTTGCGGTCGATGACAAGGGTGATCGAACGGATGCGGCGGCTATCCGCAGGCGACAGTTTGCTGCGCAGGGTCACCGGCACGATCGCCGCGTCCTCGGCGCGATAGGGCATCTCGATGCCGATGACGTCGTTGCCGTCGTTGATCGGACGGTTGCTGAAGATGTCCTGCACCAGGCCCGGCCAGGGATCGTAAGCCTCCTCGGCGCTCGCCGGCACAGCGAAGGCGATGCCAAGCAATGCGGCGATCAGGGGCAGGCGGCGTGTGCATCCCGTCATGGTCGTGGTCCCGTGCGGACGAAGCAGTTCTCTGGGTCGGCGTAGCCGATCCGCGTCCAGCGTAGCGCGTCCACTACTCCCATTCAATTTCCGAAAATGCTGCGGTTGCGTTGCGAGCATTGTAGTCGTCGAACAATTGCCAACGCGGCCGTTCCGATGCGGCCGCTTTGTCGGCGGCAGTCCGGATCGGCTCGCCCTTCTTGTTCGACGTCCGGACGTCCGCCAGCAGCGTCGTGAGATAACGCCGTTCGTCGCCGAGCGCGGCAGGCCAGTCGCTCACAGGCCCGTGACCGGGCACGACGCGCTGCGCTGGAATCTTGTCGAGTTCCCCGAGCGTGCCGAGCCAGCCGCGGATGCTGCCGTCCATCACCGGGATATGGCGGAGGAAGACGAGGTCGCCGGCGAACAGTGTCTTGCTGGTCTCGTCGAACACGGTCAGATCGTTGTCGCTGTGCCCCGCCGGCCAGGCCCGCAAGGTGAGGCGGCGCGACCCGAGATCGAGCGTCAGGGTATCAACGACGAGCAGGGTGGGCGGCACGATCTTCACGGGATCGATCAATTCGCTACCCATGAGGCGTCTAAAATTGTCGAGATAATACGGCCCGCGCGTCGCCAGCGCCTGCGGCAGCTTGCTGTGGCCGACGAAGCGGGTTCCCTCTGCAGCAAAGGCCGCATTGCCGAAGACATGGTCGGGATGGCCGTGGGTGTTGATGACGTAGCGGATCGGCTTGGATGTGCGAGCCCGCACCGCCTCCAGCAGCGCCTGACCCTCGCGGAGGCTGCCGCCGGTGTCGATCACGGCCACCGCGTCCTCGCCGACGATGAAGCCGACATTGGCGATGTCGCCTTCGTTCTCGCGGGTCATCAGCGCAATGGCCCCGGAGTGTACGAAGATTCCCGGCGCGACTTCGCTCACAGGCAATTCGGCCGCTTCAGTGCGTGCTAGCGTCGCGATCCCCAGTAGAGACAAGGTTGCGATCACGAGAGCGATGCGAGACACTTTTCCGCCTCAGTTCAAAGGGTTGCGCGCTTTGCACTGCAACAAAGCAAAGCCAGCACAAAGTTTGGCAAAACATGGCGCGTCATGCGTTGCATGGCTAGCATTCAAACAAACCGAGGAGGAAGCGCGATGACGGAGGCCGGACGACATCGTCGCTGGTTGTTTTCACTGTGGGTCCTGGTGGCATCCTGCGCGTTCGGCGACGTCGCCATGGCGCAGACCAGCGAGACCGGCGACCTCTCGTTCGAGCTGGTCGATCCAAAAGTGCTGCGCGTCTGTGCCGACCCGCGCAATCTGCCGTTCTCGAACGAGAAGGGCGAGGGGTTCGAGAACAAGATCGCCGAGTTGCTCGCGGACAAGCTTCAGAAGAAGCTCGACTACGTCTTCTTCCCGCAGGCCACCGGCTTCGTGCGCATGACGCTGGGCGCGCATCGCTGCGACGTCATCATGGGATTTCCGCAAGGTGACGACCTCGTGCAGGGCACCAATCCCTATTACCGCACGACCTATGCGCTGGTCGCCAAGACCGGCAGCGGGCTCGAAGACGTCGATACGCTCGAAGACGCGCGCCTGAAGGGCAAGCATGTCGGTATCGTCGCCGGCACGCCGCCGGCGACCAACATGGCGTTGGCCGGCCTGATGGGCGATGCGAAGCCCTATCCGCTGATGATCGACACGCGTTTCGACAATTCGGCGCAGGCCATGATCGACGACCTCGCCGCCGGCAAGATCGATGCCGGCGTGCTGTGGGGTCCGATGGCCGGGTTCTATGCCAAGAAGGCCGGATCGCTGCACGTTACGCCGCTAGTGAAGGAAACCACCGGGCCGAAGCTGGTGTATCGCATCGGCATGGGCGTGCGTCCCGCCGACCAGAACTGGAAGCGGCAGCTCAACAAGCTGATCCAGGAGAACCAGGGCGAGATCAACAAGATCCTGCTCGACTTCGGCGTACCGCTGCTCGACGAGAGCGACCGGCCGCTCGGTGCGGAGACGGCCAAGAAGACGCCATGAGGCGGCGCGTTACCGCCGCGCTGCTCGCTGCCATTCTGGTGGCGCCGGCGTTGGCGGAGCAGCAGGAGCCGTTCGAGCCCGAGGGATATCGCGCCGACAATTACCGCGCGCCGGTGCCGGCGACGCTCACTGGCGCGCGCGTGCTGACGACTGCGGAGGCCGAAGCGATCTGGCGTGCGAAGAGCGGCGCATTCATCGACGTGCTGCCACGCGCACCGAAGCCGAAGAACCTCCCCGAAGGCACCGTCTGGCGCGATATGCCGCGGAAAAACATTCCGGGCAGCATCTGGCTGCCGGACACCGGCTACGGCGTGCTGCCGCCCGCCATGGACGACTATTTCCAGCGCGGCCTCGCCCGCGCCGCGCGCGGCGACAAGGCTGCGCTGCTCGTGATCTATTGCCTGGCGGATTGCTGGATGTCCTGGAACGCTGCCAAGCGCGCCTTGGCCTACGGTTATGCCAACGTCGCCTGGTACCCCGACGGCACCGACGGCTGGGAGCGCGCAAACCTTCCGACCGAGGAGACACAGCCGCAGCCGCGGCCAGAGCAGTAACCACAGGCGGTCATGCCCGGCTTGTCCCGGGCATCCACGTATTTCAATCCGTGTGGTTGGGCGTGGATGGCCGGGACAAGCCCGGCCATAACGCCGTGCCGCGCGGGGAGAGATGAAGATGCAGGGTTACTGCTTCTGCAACTTGGTCAGCGTGCCCGTACCGTTGTTGTCGGTCGCCGAGTAGGTCACCCTGTCGCCGGCATGGACGGCATCCAGCATCGCGGCGTCCTTGGCCTTGTACTCCTGAACCGCGCCGGCGCCGCCTGTGCTGCCGCCGACCGTGCCTTTCTGTGTCTGCTGGATCGAGATCGTGCTGTTGAGCCGGTCGATTCTGGTGACCATTCCGGTCATGTCGTCAGCAAGAGCGCTGGTTGCGAGCATGCCGAGGGCCGCAGCACCCGCAAAGATGAATTTTGTTGTTCCCATCGAGGCCTCCCGACGTCTTGAAGTTCACTTCGACAAGCCAACTTGAATAGATTTAGTTCCGGCAGATAGCGCGGCAAAAGGTTAACGTTCCCGAGGCGATCGCGGGAACTTTTGGTGAGCTGTCAGCGAGGCTGACGCTATTCCATTTCCTGCTGGATCACGCGTCCGAGAGCGAACAGGCGCTGGTCGATCGTGGTCGGAACTTCGCAAACGAACCGCACCACCTTGTGGCGGTCCTCGAAGATGCGGGTCTTCCAGATCAGGTCGTTGCTGAGCGCCTCGACCTTGGCCTCGTCGCGCGGCGTTGCGCCCTGGAGCGCCTGCAGCGCCAAGGTCTCCTCGCGAATCTTGTCGGCGGCCTCGCGCTGCTTGCGGCTGACGCGTTCGAGCCCGCTCATGACCTGGGAGCGCTGCGCATTGAGCGTGTCGAACAGACCGGCGAACAGGAGTTTTGCGTTCGCGGTCTTGTCAGCGGCGGAGCCCGCCAGAAATTCCTTGACCGACTTCTCCGCCTCGTCGAGCGGCGTCTTGCGCGCCGACAGCTTTGAGACCAGCGCGCTGATCTTGGCGTCGTCCTTCCACTTGGTCTCGGCGTCGTCGAGCGCCGGACCGGCCCACACCGCGGCGAGAGAAATCACCGGTACTTTTGCCTGCGTGCAGGGCCAGTCGGGATAGCGTGGATCAGCCGCGCGCGCGGCCGTGCCCGCAACAGCGAGCGCCACAGCGGCTACGATCACGGTCCCGGATCTCATCATTCGCCTCCCGCAGGGCCCCGTCGCGCCAGCCCGCGCGAGGGATCATAGGCCAGAATCGCGCCGATCATGAAGACGATTGTGCAGGCCGTCACCACCGCCAGCGAGATCCAGTTGATTTGCCCGTAGAACGCAAAGCGGATCAGTTCGACCGCATGAGTGAACGGGTTGGCCTCGCAGAGATAGTAGAGATAGGGGCTGCCCTCCTGCACCCGCCAGAGCGGGTACAGCGCGGAGGAGGCGAAGAACATCGGGAAGATCACGAAGTTCATCACGCCGGCAAAACTCTCGAGCTGCTTGATGCCCGAGGAGATCAGCATGCCGAGCGAGCCCAGCATCAGCCCCGACAGGATCAGCGCCGGCAGCACGGTGAGATAGCCGATCGCGGGAGGGGTGATGTCCCAGAACCAGGCGATCAGCAGGAACGCGTAGACCTGGAGCAGCGACACCGCGGTGCCCGCCAGCAGCTTGCAGAACAAGAGGAACCCGCGCGGCAGCGGGCTCACCAGCAGCGTCCGCATATTGCCCATCTCGCGGTCATAGACCATCGAGAGCGAGGACTGCATGCCGTTGAAGAGCTGGATCATCGCCATCAGCCCGGGCGCGATATAGACATCGTAGAGGATGTAGGTCTCGTAAGGCGGGATGATCGAGATGCCGAGCACCTGGCGGAAGCCGGCGGCGAAGATGAACAGCCATACCAGCGGGCGCACCAGCGCCGAGACGAAGCGCTCGCGCTGATGCAGGAAGCGCAGGCCCTCGCGCCAGACGATGCCGGTGAGGCAGGTCATGTATTCCGCGGCCGAGAAGCCGCGCGGTGTATCCCGTGTCGTGATGCTGCTCATGCGCCGCCTCCCGGCATCGTCTGCGCACCGGTCAGGCGCATGAAGGCGGTGTTGACGTCCTGCGCGCCGGCATCCGTGATGACGCGGCTCATCGGCCCCTGCGCCAGCACCTTGCCCTGGTGCAGCACCACGAGGTCGTCACCGGGCATGATCTCGTCGAACAGATGCGTGGCCCAGAGCACGCCGATGCCTTGCTCGGTGACGAGCTGGCGGACATGGCTGATGATGTCGGCGCGCGCCTTGACGTCGAGGCCGACGGTCGGCTCGTCCAGCAACAGCAGCCGCGGCCGGTGCAGCAGGGCGCGGGCGATCTCCAGCCGCCGCATCTGGCCGCCCGAGAGATCGCGCACCTTGCTGCCGGCACGCTCTTCGAGCCCGATGCGGCCGAGCAGTTCGCCGCTGCGCGCGGCCGCCTCGCGCCGGCTGATGCCGTGGAGGGCGGCGTGATAGAGCAGGTTCTGTGTCAGCGACAGGTCGAGATCGAGCGTGCGCGGCTGGAACACGACGCCGAGCAGCCGCAGCGCCTCGCCGGGGCTCTTGCTGATGTCGTGGCCGAAAATGCCGACTCGGCCGCTCTGGATGCCGAACAGGCGCGTGATCAGCGAGAACAGCGTGCTCTTGCCCGCGCCGTTGAGCCCGAGCAGCGCAGTGAAGCTCGCAGGCTGCACATTGAAGGAGACGTCCATCAACGCCCGGCGCGGCCCATAGGAATGGCTGACGCCGTCGATCGACAGCGCCGGCACCGCGGCCGCTTCCAGCCTCGGCATCTCCTGTGGTTCGGCGATGGGAGCAGGGCTGGTCATGGCGCGATCGTAATGCCCCAGGGCAGTTCGCCCACCTGAATGGTCTTGATCACCTTTTGCGCGGCGACGTCGATCACCGAGACGTCGTTCGATACGCCATTGGTGGTGAGCAGATATTTCTCGTCCGGCGTGAACGCCAGGTGCCAGACGCGCTGTCCCACCAGCAGGTATTTCGTCACCTTGCGCGAGGCGACGTCGACCACGGCGACGCGGTTGGCGGGGCCGAGCGCGACGAAGGCGGTCTTGTCGTCCCTGGTCATGCTGATGCCGACCGGCTGGATCGCCTCTTTCCGCAACCCCGGAATCTCGAACGTGACCTTGCCGGTCACCTCGTGCTTCTTGGGATCGATGATCGAGACCGTGCCGCCGATCTCCGAGGAGACCCACAGCTCCGAACTGTCATGCTTGAATTCGGCAAAGCGCGGCCGCGCGTCGACCAGCACGTTGGCGACGATCTGGCGCGACGAGGTGTCGATGAAATGCGCCATGTTGGTCGTCTCGGACGTGTTGATCAGCGTCTTGCCGTCGGGGCTGATGGTCATGCCCTCGGGCTCGACGCCGACCTGGATGTCGCCGAGCCGCGCGCGCTTCTCCAGGTCGATCACGGTCACCGTGTTGTCGTTCTCGTTGGCGACATAAAGGATTTTTCCGGCCGCATCCTGCGCGAACAATTCCGGGTCGGGCCCGGAGGGCAGGCTGTCCACCACGGCCTGGGTCTTGGCATCGATCACCTGGATGGTGTCGTCGTCGCCGACTGCGACCATCACGAACTTGCCGTCGCGCGTGAAATCGATGCCGCGCGGGCGCTGGCCGACCTTGATGGTCTTGGTCACGGTCCAGCTGTCGGTGTCGATCACCGAGACCGTGTTGCTCTTCTCGTTCGAGACATAGGCGATGAACGCATGCGCGGGCGCGGCCGCAAGCGCCAGTCCGGACAGCAACCCCACACGCCACATGCGCAACATTCGCGTCCTCATTTCAGCTTGCATTTGCTCTCCGGGCGGTCGTAGCCGAGCGTGTCGAGCTCGGAGACCTGGTGCAGGAATCCCTCCTGCGGCGACACCGACACCACCATGCGGCCGTCGACCAGCAGGATCGGCTGGCGCAGCTGCAGGTTCCAGTCGCGCAGGGTCAGTCTTGTGCCCTTGAAGGCAGCGACCGAAAAATCCGGCCCCTTGATGAAGTCGGTGACTTTCTTGACGTCGCCGGAATTGGTGCGCGAGGTGGCCTCGCCGATCATGCGCACCGCCGTCCAGGCCTGCATGTCGAGCGCGGTCATGCGCCGTGAATTCAGCTTGATGAAGCGGTTCTGCATCTGGATCGCGCCCCACTGGTCCTGCGATGCGTCCCAGCTGCGCGGCACGAGGCCGGCCGAGCCCGCGACGGGGCGCGGATCCCAGGTGCGATAGGGCAGATAGGCGCCGAACACTTCGCTCTCGTCGGCGGCGACCAGCACGTCATAGGCCGGCAATTGTTGTGTGAACACCGGCATCTGGCGCTGGATCAGCGTGACACCGCTATCGGTGCGGCGCGCGCCGCCCTTGTCCTCGAAGGTCTTCTCTTGCACGATCTTGGCGCCGAAGCGTGTGGCGGTACGCCGGAGCGCGTTGGCAAACAGCTTGTCCTCGTCATGCGAGCCGACCACGAGCACCCAGCGCTTCCACTGCTTCCACACCAGATATTGGCCGAGCGCATCGGCCAGCATCGCGCGCGTCGGTGCGGTGTGAATGACATTGGCGCGGCAATCGGTCTCGCGCAGCCGCTCGTCGATCGCGCCGGCGTTGAACAGCAGCGTGCCGCGCTCACGCAGGGCATCCGAGACCTTCAACAGCGCGTCGGCCGGCAGGTCGGCGATGATGAAGCCGTTCTTCTCGGCGAGCGCAGCCGCGGCCTCAACCGGATCTTCGCCTTCCTTGATGCGGCGCTCCTCCAGCGTGAAGCGCTGGTTGAGGAATTTTCCCGTGGTGTTGTTGTCCTCGATGGCGAGGCGCGCGCCAGCGACACCGTCATTCTCCGCGGGCTGCTCGACCAGCGACAGCGTCGATCTGGTGCCGGCGACGCCGAGATAGCCGACGCCGATCTGGACCGGGTCGGCCGCGAGCGCGCTCGTCGCGGCAAGACCCAGGCCGATCAGGCCGACCAACCATCGGATCATGTTTCCTCCAGATGTTCTCCCTGGCTTGACCGCCGGTGGAGAATTGTCTCTGCTAAAGCATGACCGATTTGGCCCGGCTTGCAACCCCGCATTTCGTCCCCGCGCGCGCGAGGCCGGGAATCACGATCATGCGAGCGCTGATCTGTTTCTCAGCTTTGCTGTTGACGGGGTCGGTCGCGTTGGCCGATCCGCCAAGGCTCGCGGTGTTCGATTTCGAGCTGATCGACACCAGCCTTCCCGGCGAGTTCTACGGCTCCAAGCCGGAAGAGGCGCGGCTCGAACGCATCAGCGAGCAGCTGCGCAAGGAACTGGCTCTGTCGGGAAGGTTCCAGCTGCTCGACATCGCACCGGTCAGGGATGCGGCCCGTCACGCCAATTTGCAGGCCTGCGGCGGCTGCGACCTCAAGCTTGCCGACCAGCTCGGCGCCGACCTCGAGATCACCGGCATGGTGCAGAAGGTCTCGAACCTGATCATCAATCTCAACATCTATTTGCGCGACGTGAAGACCGGCAACATGATCACCGCCGCCAGCGCCGACATGCGCGGCAACACGGACGAATCGTGGTCGCGCACGATGAGCTATCTGATCCGCAATCGATTGCTGGCGCCGAATTACGGGAAGCCGGAATAGGGATTTCTTACCCTCCCCCTCCAGGGGAGGGTAAGAAAGATCACCCCTTCAATCTTTCCGCATGCCAGTGCAGATGATCGCCCATGAAGGTCGAGATGAAATAATAGCTGTGGTCATACCCCGCCTGCCGCCGCAGCGTCAGCGGGATGCCCGCCTTGGTGCAGGCGGCCTCGAGCAGCTCGGGCCTGAGCTGTTCTTTCAGGAAATTGTCGGCCTCGCCGACGTCGACGAGGAAGCCGGAATATTTCGCACCGTCCTCGATCAGCGCAACGGTGTCATGGTTGCGCCAGGTCTCCTTGTCCGGTCCGAGATAGCCGGTCAGCGCCTTGATGCCCCAGGGCACGAGCGAGGGCGCCACGATCGGCGCGAACGCGCTTGCCGCGCGATAGCGGTGCGGATTGCGCAGCGCGACCGTCAGCGCGCCGTGGCCGCCCATCGAATGACCCATCACCGATTGCCGCTTGGCGTCGACCGGAAAATTCTCCGCGACGAGCTTTGGCAGCTCGTCGGTGACATAGCTCCACATGCGATAGTTGCGCGCAAACGGCTGTTGCGTCGCGTCGACATAGAAGCCGGCGCCGAGGCCGAAATCATAGGCATTGTTGGCATCGCCCGGCACGTCGGGCCCGCGCGGGCTGGTGTCCGGCGCGACGAAGATCAGGCCGAGCTCGGCGCAGGCTTTGCGGAATTCACCCTTCTCGGTGACGTTGGCATGCGTGCAGGTGAGGCCGGAGAGATACCAGACCACGGGAAGCTTTGCGCCGGCGGCATGTGGGGGAACATAGACCGAGAACACCATGTCGGTTCCGGTCGCCTGGCTGGCATGGCGGTACACGCCCTGCACGCCGCCATAGGAAGTGTTGGTCGAGACAGTCTGGATCGTCATGCCGTTATGCTCCGTGGCATCTAACCACATCAGGATTGCAACGCTTGTGTGACCGAATTCGTGGCGGCGCGCGCGTCAGGCGACGCCGCTGTCGATCGCCAGCCGCACCAGCTCGACCGAGGTCTTCACGCCGAGCTTCTGTCGCATGATCGAGGAGGTGTTGGCGACAGTCTTGTAGGACGACTGCACCAGCCAGGCGATCTCGGACAGGCTCTTTCCGGCGCTGAGCAGCCGCAGGATTTCCATCTCGCGCGCGTTCAGCTTCGACAGCGGGCTCTGCGCCAGCGTCGGTCCTGCAAACGCGATGCTGCGCGCGATCGCGGTCGGCAGATAGGTGCCGCCGGCCCCGACGGCGCGGATCGCCTCGACGAGGTCGTCGGGGTCGCCGGTCTTGGAGACGTAGCCCTTGGCCCCGCACTCGATCGCGCGCGCGGCGAAGGCAGGGTCGTCGTTCATGCTGAACATGATGATGCGGGCCTCGGGCGCGCGTTCGAGGATGCGGCGCGCGAGCTCGAAGCCGGACACGGTCGGCAGGTTGATGTCGATGATGCAGAGGTCGGGGCGCTCGACAATGAAGACGCATTCGCCGTCCTCGGCGTCGGCGGCCTCCAAAATCTCGATCTCGCCCTCGTCGGCCAGCACGGCGCGGCAGCCGGAGGCGACAATGGGATGATCGTCGACGATCAGAATACGCATAGGCGTTCCTCGCGACAGCGCGTTCCCCTTGACAGAAGTTGCCTGTTTTGCGCCGCATGATCCGAACAGGAACGCTGCGCGCGTCTCATGTCGCCTCATGCAACCCGGCCGGGATTGCTGTACGCTTTCGATTAGATATCGGGCGCTTCGCCTCTGTCAACGTCATCGGACAGGTGCGGGCCAACCTTCGCGAGGCACGGGCGGCACCAATGTGGCAAAATCTATCGTTGCGCGCGCGCATCAACCTTCTGCTGGCACTGCTGCTGGCGCTGGGGCTCGCCGTCAATATCGGCCGCCAGGTCGCGGAAGCCGGGCCGCGCGTGCAGGCCGAGGACCAGAGCGTGATCCGGCTTGCGCGCGAATTCATCGAGATGATCGTGGCCGATCTGAACGAGGCGCCCGATCCGGATGCCAGGCTGAACCAGATCGCACGCGATCTGAGCCGCCTGCGCCATGTCAGCATCGCGCTTCAGGATGCCGGCGGTAACCCGCTGACGCCGCCCCGGCCTGCCGACGACGACGCGCGCGGACCGCCGGCCTGGTTCGTCAGCCTGGTTCATCCCGAGCAGACTGCGGTGAGTGTACCAGTCTCGGTCCATGGCAAGCCGGGCTCGCTGGTGATCACCGCGCATCCCGACGACGAGATCGCCGAGATCTGGGACGCCATCGTGACCCAGCTCGAGGTCGGCTCGGTGATCGCGCTCGCGCTGTTCCTGGTGATGATGACGGTGGTCGGCCGCGCGCTCGCGCCGCTGCAGTCGTTGGCGCAGACGATGACCGCGATCGAGGGCGGGCATTATGACGCGCGCGCCACGCCGGGCGGTGCGCCCGAGCTGGCCGCGATCTGCGGCAAGCTCAATCATCTCGCGGAGGCGCTCGGCGCGGCGGTGGAGGAAAAGCGGCTCCTGGCCGAGCGCGCGGTGTCGCTCCAGGACGTCGAGCGCAAGGAGATCGCGCGCGAGCTGCATGACGAATTCGGGCCGTATCTGTTCTCGCTGCGCGCGCATGCGAGCGCGCTGGCGAAGCTCGCGGACGGGCGCGCGCCGAATGCCGAGTCGGTCCGAAAGCACGGCAGCGCCTTGCTGGAACAGATCAACCAGCTCCAGCAGTTCACCCGCCGCGTGCTGGAGCGGCTCCGGCCGGTCGGCCTTGCCGAGCTCGGCCTGCGCCAGGCGCTGGAATCGCTCTCGCGGCTGTGGCGGGAGGCGCATCCCGACGTCGCGATCGAAACCGTGATCTCCGCCACGCTCGGGGTCACCGGCGAGACGGCCGACCTCACCATCTACCGCATCGTGCAGGAGGCGCTCACCAACGTGTTCCGCCACGCCGGCGCGACGTCGGTCAATGTCGTGATCGAGCCCGTCGAGCAGGCCGGCGGCCGCGGCTACGCGCGCGTGCGGGTCAGCGACAACGGCCGCGGCATGGAGCCGGGCCAGAAGCTCGGCTTCGGCCTCGTCGGCATGCGCGAGCGCATTCTGGCGCTGGGCGGCACGCTCAACGTCGTCTCCGGCGACGGCGGACTGACTGTGGAGGCGCTGGTTCCGACGGTGGCATCCTGATTGTGTCGGGAAAAATTCCCGATTTGGTCGGGAAAACGGGGGCGGATAGTGCCTGACCTTTTGTGGCTGGCGGACTCACTGCCGCCGAATACACTCGTCTCAACCAAACGGCGAAAATCAAAACAGCCGGTGGTCACGGATGGGAAGGCAGGGATGGGCACGCCTCTTTGGTTCAAGCGTCGTTTGTTGATGGCCTCGGTGTCGACGGGGCTGGTGTCGGGCTTGGTCCTTGCAAGCCCCGCCGTAGCCGCGCAGGACGAGGAAACCAACGTCCAGAACCTGCCGGCGGTCGAGATCGCGGCACCACCGCCACCGGCCGTGAGGCGTAGTGCGCCGACGCGGCCGGTCGCGCGCATAGGGGCGCCGGCGTCCGCCGCTCCCAAGACGCGCCTCTACGTCTACCCGACGGCACCCGGAGCCGGCAGCAGCATCGAAGTCGACAAAATTCCAGCCAGCATTAATGCGGTCGATGCCAGTCAGATCAGGCGTACCGCCTCGCCGGATATCGCCATTGCCCTGCAGCAGTACGTGCCTGGTCTCAGCATCAATGAAGTGACCGGCAATCCATTCCAGCCCGACGTGCAGTTTCGCGGCTTTGTCGCTTCACCTCTGGCCGGCACGCCGCAGGGCCTCGCCGTCTACCAGAACGGCGTACGCATCAACGAGGCGTTTTCCGACACTGTCAATTGGGATCTGATCCCGACGGCTGCGATTCGATCGGCGGTGGTCGTAACCAACAATCCGGCATACGGCCTTAACGCGCTCGGCGGCGCCATCGATCTGCAGATGAAGAACGGCTTCAACTATCAGGGTGCCGAAATCGACATCATGGGCGGTTCGTTCGGTCGCATCCAGGGCTCTGCGCAATGGGGCAAGAAGGTCGACAATAACTGGGCAGTCTACGGAGCGCTCGAAGGCGTTCACGACAATGGTTTCCGCAATTTCTCGCAATCGGATGTCCGACGCTTCTATGGCGATGTCGGGTACCGCTTCGAAGGCAACGAGTTTCACCTCAATGGCGGCGTCGCCAACAATTCCCTGGCAGGACCCAGCACTGTTCCGGCTGAATTGCTCCAGCAATATTGGGGGGCGACCTACACGACGCCGCAAACCATCTCCAACAAGGTCGGCTATCTCAACCTGACCGGCAAGGTGGAGGCGACGCCGACCTGGACCTTTGAGGGCACGGCGCATCTGCGGAGCTTCAAACAGAGTACCGTGGACGGAAATCCGACCGATGCCCAGGCGTGTGCCGATCCAACCCTCCTGTGCTTCGGCGATGATACGGTCCCGGCTTTTGGCCTGAATGGCGTTCAGCTCGCCAATACCTTTGCGCCGGATGCCATTCTTGGCGAGATCGATCGCACCAGCACGAAATCGACCACGTTCGGCGTATCCGGGCAGGCGACCAACAGCGACCAGCTGTTCGGTCATGAGAACCGCTTCGTAGTTGGCGCGAGCTATGATGTCAGCAGCACGCGCTTCATCGGCAGCGCTGAATTAGGAACCATAGGCACGAACTATGTCGTCACGGGCAGCGGCATATTCCTGGGCCCGTCCGGCGACCCGACATCGGTCGGCCCTGTGTCGCTTCGCACCGTCAATCAATATCAGGGGCTCTATGCGCTCGACACGTTCAACGTGGATGATCGCTTCGCGATCACGGGAGGCGGGCGGTTCAATGCGGCCCATATCTCCCTGATGGACCAGCTCGGCACCGCGCTCAACGGCGATCATAACTATAATCGATTCAATCCCATCATCGGCGGTACCTACAAGATCACGTCTGAAGTCACCGCCTATGCGGGTTATTCCGAAGCCAACCGGGTGCCGACGCCGCTCGAACTCGGCTGCGCCGATCCGACGCGGCCGTGCATCATCGGGCAGTTCCTGATCGCTGACCCGCCACTTCAGCAAGTCGTATCCAAGACGTTCGAAGCGGGCTTCCGCGGCACCAAGGAATTGAACATCGGCTCCCTCGGATGGAAAATCGGTGCCTACCGCGCGACCAACTACGACGACATCCTCGCGACGCCAATTCCCGGATTGACCGGCTTCGGTTTTTTCCAGAACGTCGGCCGAACACGCAGGCAAGGTGTCGAAGCCGAGGTGAGCCTGAAGTCGAATGTGCTTCAGTTCCAGGCGAGCTACGCGTTCCTGGACGCGCGCTTCCTCGACGCGCTGACGCTTGGATCAGAGAGCCCGTTCGCCGACGCCGACGGCAACATCCAGGTCTTGCCGGGCAATCACATTCCGCGCCTCCCTAGCCACCTTATCAAGGCAAGCATCGAATATGCGGTTACCGATGTCTGGAAGGTCGGGGGTGACGCGCTCTTTGTCTCGAGCCAGTATTTCGTCGGCGATGAGTCCAACCAGTTTCCGAAGCTGCCGTCCTACGCCGTGTTCAATCTCCACACCTCTTACCAGATCACCAAGAACCTGCAGATTTACGGTCGCGTCGCCAACATCTTCGACAACCGCTACTCGACGCTTGGCACCTTCTTCGACAGGGAAGCCCTGCCCAACTTCACCAATGGCGGCGCGGAATTCAACGACCCGCGATCGCTGAGCCCGGCAAGGCCCCGTGCGTTCTATGCGGGCATGCGGATGACGTTCTGAGTTCGACACGCTGGAGGGCGAAAGACACCATCTTTACTCCGCCCAGCCTCGGGCGAGGATCGCCGCTTGCTGCAAGGAAATGCGCCGGACCAGCGGGTCTGCATGGCGGTGTACCAGCTGCCAATCCGTGCCGTCCTTGCGATAGATCTCCGTGACGCGCAGCGACCAGTCCTGGGCAGGTAGGCCGCCGACCTCCGCGCTCTGGCGTTCGATCATGACGAGCGCGACGAGCCCGTTCGAGGCATAGGTCTGCAAGACCTCCAGTCCGGTTTCCCCGTTCCTGAAATATTGCGCCAGGTCGGCCAGCCGTTTTGGGCTGTTGTCGAATCCGAAGCTGGCAGGGCCACCGAAGGGCTGCATCAGCGTGAAATCCGGGGCAATGCGGACGAGCTGCGACCAGCGGTCCATGTCGCCACGCATGAAGGCGGCATTCTTCTCGCCGGCGAGCTTGATGAGACCGGCTGTCGCATCGTCCTCGGCGGCCGCGTCGGCTGAAGGCTGGCCGGATATCGGAATTGCCGCCGCCGCCATCATCATCGAGCGCCTCGAGATCCTGTCTGGCGAGTCCTGGTTGTCCGGCGAGCCGTGGCTTTTGCTCACCTCTTTCGACCTTCTGATCATTTCGAGGCTCCTGATTGCACGATCTACGCATTCCATGGGGCTTTGATCTCGATGAATCTAGCGATATGATTTCAGCAACATGCTGAACCAAATTGATCTATCCAGGCTTGAACTGAATCTCCTTGTGCTCTTCCGCGTGGTCCTGGAAGAACGCCATGTCGCGCGCGCGGCCGCGCGACTGAACCTGACGCCCTCCGCTGTCAGCCACGCACTTGGCCGGCTGCGCCTTGTTTTGAACGACCCGCTGTTCCTGCGAACGCCGAAGGGCGTCGTTCCAACGGAGCGGGCCCTGGAGCTTGACCACCCTATCGCTGAAATCATCGCGCGCGTCGAACAACTGGTTGGCGCGGCTAGACCATTCGACCCTGCAAAAAGCCATCGCCGTTTTACGATCGGCGCACCCGATGCTGTTCTCGCCTCGACAACGGGGCAGCTACTCGGTTCGATCGCGAGCAGGGCGCCCCACATCGACATCGGATTGATCCATGTGATGCCCGCGCTCCGCGGCGGCGCGATCGGCGAACCCTGGCACGAGTGCCTCGAGATGCTCGAAAGACGAGAGCTGGACATCGCGATGCTGCCGCTGCCGGCGGTATCGCCGCGTTTCGAGGCGCGCAGGCTCTACGACGAGGAATTCGTGCTGGCCATGCGCAAGGGACATGCCTTCGCAAGAGCTCCGACACCCGCGGCATTCTCGCAATCGCAGCATCTGCTAGTGTCTCTCAGCGGTGAGCCGCGCGGCTTCGTCGATGAGATGTTGGCAAAGCGCGGTCTCAAGCGCCGCATTGCGTTGACTGTCCCGAACTTTATGATGGCGCTGGTCCAGCTTGCAGGGTCCGAACTGATCGCTGCATTGCCGCGGCGTCTGGTGCAACAGCACGCCGGGCATTTCGGATTGGTGTTCGTCGAGCTGCCTTTCGCCCGTAAACCGGATACGATCTGCGCCATCGCGACCAAGGCTGCGATGAAGGACGCCGGTGTTGCATGGCTGATGGAAGTTGTCGTCGCCTCGGTCGGAGCAGGTCGGAACCGCAATCGGTAGCGCGCTCGCTCAGTCGGGCGGCCCCCAAACGGTTTCCTCCGTCCAGCCCAGATCGGCAAACTCGGATGCCCTCAACGGCGCTTCGGCCGTCGAAAAGAACTCGTCGAGCTGCGGCGGCTTGATGCGCGTTCCCGATAACATCGCATGCGCCTGCCCACGGTGGTGAATTTGATGCTGAATGAGATGCATCAGCAGCCGGTCGCGTCGCTCTGTCTGGACACTGGGATCTCGATTGATCCGCACGTCTTCGTTCAACGAGGCGGGTGTCAGAGCATCGCAGACGCCGATGAAGCGGCGGTCCATCGATGCTTGAGCTTCCGAGAGCCCTGCAAGAGCCGGAAATGGGATCGGATCCTCCCAGGCCTTCGGCCCAAGCCATCCACCCTCGAGTGCATCGACGTAAAAGAGGTCAACGACATAAATATGGTTCAACGTCCGCTGCAAGCTCGGGAAGAAGCCCGTCCGCTCGACCTCAAATTCGCCTTGGCTCAGCTCGGCGCACGCGCGGAGCAATCGGTGGTTCGCCCAGGCATTGTTGTAGGCGAAGGCGCGATAGCTTTGAACGATCGACATTGCAAACCCCGCGACCTGCTTGGCGCCGCGTTCCTTTACCGATCAGAAACCATAGCAAATGATCTGAAAATTGTAACGAAACGACTTGGCTGTTTCCGGGTAGGTTTGCCGGAGGGCCCGTCCGATGACAGAGCACCAGTTGCGAGAGCAGGAATTCCAGATCGCGCGTTACAGGCTTCTGGAGCGCGAAGTCACCGATCCGCTTGCCGCAAGTCTGCTTCACAGCATCATCGAGGAACTGGAAGCCGAGTTGCGAAGGGAAAGACCGGATTCGCACGGGCCGCGCGATTAACCGTTTCTTAGCGCTGATCATGCGGATTATTCGCGAGGGAATGTCAAGGGAGACTGCTCCCATGCTGAAGGACGGCACCTACGCGGCGTGGTACAAGACACCACTGGACCAGGGTACCGGGATCGTCCATGTCGCAGATGGCCAGATTTGGGGCCGCGATAGCCTGATGACCTATCACGGCTCCTGCAACGTCGACGGCGATCGCTTCACCGCCACCGTGCTGACGAAGCGTCATACCGATGGACGTGCAACGGTCTTCGGGGTGGATGATGAGCTCACGCTGGAGATCCAGGGGACGTGCCCCGGCAAGATCGCGACTTACACCGCGACGGCGGGACAGGCGCCGGGCGTCGTACTCCAGGGAACGCTCATTCGGACCGAACAGCCGACGCCGGCCCCCGAACAGATCGCGAAGGTCCCCCCGTTCGATCCTGGCAAGCTCCCGAAATTGCCGAAGCGCTCGCGCTGACCGCACGCGCGGGCGCCTGCGGGCGCTCCTCCGCCTTGCTCCGGCATCCGCTCTTCGGCTGCAATCGAACGCGGGCTGCGTCAGTTCGCCCGACCCTATTCGTGCCAATCCGGAAGAATTCCGGGCCTGTGCCTGATAGCTGCGTGCGTACCTTCGTACCGGCTGAGCACTGGCCACAACCGATGATCCCGCTCGATCCCGATATCACCCGATCCAATTTGCCAGGGTCCGGATCGACCGCGTCCTGTGCCTGCGACACCTTGTCGAGTTGCTGTGGCCGCAAGGTCGGCGATCGCGCGACGCCTCTGCAGAACGGCCGACCGGTCGACCATCGCTGCGCTGAGGGCTGAACAGGCAATGTCGGGTCCGGAAGTTACATTTGGACCATTTCGTTTCAGCCTGGCCAGACGCCTGCTGTTGCACGGTGAGACGCCCGTCAGGATTGGCTCGCGCGCGGCGGCGATCCTGGGTGCTCTCCTGGAAGCTCCGGGTGAGCTCGTCTCGAGGTCTGAGCTCTACGATCGGGCATGGCCCGGGAGGATCGTGACCGAGGCCAATCTGAAGGTTCAGATCTCCGGCCTGAGAAAAGCTCTTCGTGAATACGGCGACCTGATCCGCGCAGAGGCATCGTTCGGATACCGCTTCGTCGGGGAGACCAGCGTCTATCGCGCACCGAAGCGCCGATGCCGGGCGCCGGGCGCGACAAGCAGGCCGATTGGCCGCGGTGCGGTGATCGGCAACATCAGGGAGCTGCTGCAGAACAAGCGGCTCGTCACGGTCCTGGGGCCCGGTGGAATCGGCAAGACGACGGTGGCGCTTGCCGTGGCGAGCGAGCTCGAAGCGGCCTATGCCGACGGTGTCTGCCTTGTCGAGCTCGACCGCATCACTGACGGCAGTCAGGTCTATGCGGCGGTTACCGGCGCGCTTGATCTGCCGGTTCAGGTCGCCGCAAGTCTCGATCAGGTCTTGCTGGCCCTCCACGGCCGACACCTGCTGCTGGTCCTGGATTCCTGCGAGCATGTCACCGAGAATGTCGCGCTTCTCGTTGAAGCCGTGCTCAGCGATACAAGCGACGTCCACATTCTGGTGACGACCCGCGAAACCATGCGGATCGAAGGCGAGCTGGTCTGGCGTCTCGATCCGCTCGAAACACCGCCGTCGTCTGTTCTGGTGACAGCGGAGAACCTTCAGGATTATTCATCGGCCCAGCTGTTCACGCGAACCGTCTGCCAGAGACTTCCGGGCTTCGAGGTCGACGATACCGTCGCAGCAGCGATCGCGGAGATTTGCCGGCATCTCGATGGAATGCCCCTGGCTATCGAGCTCGCGGCTTCGATGGTCGACGTCCTCGGCGTCGACGAGGTTCGCCGCGGGCTTGACGAACGGTTCTCCCTGCTCTGGGTCGATCGCCGGACCGCGATTCCGCGTCATCGCTCGCTCGCGGCCACGATCGACTGGAGCTACAATCTGCTTCCCGAAAGGGAGCGGGTGGTGCTCGGGCGTCTTTCCATTTTTGCCGGGCCGTTCACGCTCGATGCTGCGATTGCGGTTGCCAGCGATGACGATCTGGACATGGCAAGTGTCCGCGAAGCGGTGGCCGCATTGGCGGGCAAGTCGTTTTTGAGCCTCGATCATCGGGCCACGCTGCTGGAGTATCGCCTGCTGGAGACCACGCGGGCCTACGCCAGCAGGGCATCGGGCGCGGCAGGCGATCGGCAAAGGGTGCACGAGCGCCACGCGCGCTATTTCCTCGACGTGCTGGAACGGAGGGATTGGGACGCCTGCGATTCCGTCGCGGACAGTGCGCTGCTGCGTGGTTACATCGACGAGGTTCGCGTCGCTCTCGATTGGGCGTTTTCCGTCAACCCCGGCCTCGGGATCGCGCTGGTTCTTGCAGCCGAGCGTCTATGGCTCGAGTTCACGTCGCTCGCGCGAGGCGTTCCTCATCTGGAGCTGGCGTTGCGCTTCGCCGACAGCAGTCCCGATGTCGGGCCCGTCGTGAGATCTCGCGTGCTGGTCGCGCTCGCGGCGGCGCAGGTCTATGTGCCGGGTCTCGAGGGTGCGAGCCTCTACGAACACGCCTGGCGGGCAGCGCAAATCGCGCGCAACGATCTCCTGGAGATGCGCGCGCTCTACGGAATCATTCAGAACATGCTCCTGACCAGACGTCCCGCCTCGCCCTACATCGATGCGTTCGCAGCGGTATGCAGGAGATCGAACGATGCCGTGATGTCGCGGCTTCTGCTGCGCTGGTCCGCCTTCCAGGCTTTTGAGGCCTCCGACATGAAGTTGGCGCACCAGAAGTTCGAGGCGTTCCTGGACGACCGAACGGTGATCCCGCGAAGGGTTTCGCTTTATTTTGGCGGTATCGACTCGATCATCTCCTGCAAGGTCGGGCTCGGGCTCGCCAAATTTTATCTGGGCTATTCCGATCAGGCGCGGTCTCTGCTGGCTTCGACCGTCAGCCAGGCGGAAAGCCAGGGCCACGTGACAACCCTGTATTTCGTGCTCGCCCAGGGCGCTATCTGGGCTCACCTTGCATCCGGCGATTTTCAACGCGTCAGGCCATATTTGCGGAAGCTCGAGGCTGTTTCCAGCCTCTATCGTCCATGGCGCGTTCTGGTCGATGTCTTTCAGGCTCTTCTGATCCGCGAGGAAGCCCGTGACCTCGAAGCGGCAGAGCGGAGCCTGACCCGTAGTCTGCAGGACGGATTCATCCTGAAGACAGGGACGCTTCATCCGATCCTGTGGGTTGAACTTGCGGAGACGCGACGCTTGTTAGGTGATCTGGATGGAGCGGAGGCCGCGGCAAAGCAGGCGATGACGCAATGCCTCGGCGACCGGGATGGCCGGTTCATTGGACGATACAACCCCGTCCTCGCAAGGATCCTGATGGCGCGCAATCGGCCGGGCGATCTGGATGCCGCGAGAAACCTGTTCGTGGGCGCGATCGAATTGATGCGCTCGCAGGGCATCTATTTCCATGAATGCGATGCCAGCGTCGGTCTCGCCGAACTGGAACTGGTCGCCGGACGACCGGCGGTCGCGCATGCCGTCCTCGGCGAATTGCTGGGACGTCTCGGCGACCGGGAGCACGTTCCCGGGCTGGCCCGGGCGCGGGAAATTCTTGACGAGACCAGAGGGGAGGCGATCGCGCGGCGGCAGATCGCCCGCTTGTCCTGATCACTAGAGCATGATCCGGAAAAGTGCGAAGCGGTTTTCCGGAAAGATCGTGCGACGGCCTCCGGGCGGAGTTCAACCGCCGCCATGGCCAAGGATTTCCAGCCGCCTGACCACGACGCCACCTTCCGCCAGTTCGGGAAGCCGGCCGAACCACTGCTGGACATAGGGCATGGCGTTGTGGGCCTCGAAGTCGTCGCGGGTTGCGAAGATCTCATAGAAGATGAAGCGTCCCGGTGTCTCGCGATCTTCCTGGAAGAAGTAGACGAGGTTCTTTGGATCGCTACGGACACGCGCGACGAGCGGCAGCGTTGCTTCGCGAAGCGCGCGTTCCTTGCCCGGCTTGGCTCGCACTTCGGCGACAACCGAATAGGCACCGTCGGGAATGGCGCGATAGCGAACGCCGTCGCGCTCCTGTGCGGCGGCGGGCGCCGCGCCGCCGAGTAAAGCAGCGGCGAGGGCCAGGATCATTCGTGTTCGTGACGTCATGGGGATCATCCTCCGGTACGCGCGCATGCGTCTTGCAGGGCAGGGGCTCACAGGAACAGGCGTCGTGCCGCTCTACCCCCGCTGCTGGCGGGTGGCGAGCGCGTCACTGAAGCGTTTCTTGACCGGCCCCAGGGCCTTGACGAATTCAAGCTGTTCTCCCTCGGGACCCTTGCAGTAGATCAGCTCCCAGCCCTCCGAGAGGCCCTGCGTGATGCGATTGGTGTTCGCCTCGATCGGGGCGGCGCGGCGTTGCTGCTCGGACGTCACGGTGATCACACGATTGGCCCGCACCTGCGTCATGCCGCGGCGCGCCGATTCCGCTTCGAGGTCATGGATGAACTTGTTGAAGTCGACGTCATCCCTCACGTAGAAACAGATGTGCATGGAGCGTGGAAACGCCGGGCTCATGTGATCGCGAGGCTCTGCGAAGCTGTCGCCGCTGCCCGACGGCTGACCGGCGTCGCGATATTGCAGAAGCTCGATCACGACGTTGTCGAACTGGACAAAGCGCACGTCGAGGCGTTGGGTGCCGCCCCTGAGATCGGGAACCCCGATCGTGCGCGGGTTGACGTGACGCTCGCGCGCTTCGATTTCCTGATCGGTCAAGAGCGTATTGTGGATCGGTTCACCCTGGAAGTCGCCGTCGCGGAAAATCTCGGTGCCACCGAGCACTTCGGTGTAGAACTCGAAGGCGCGATTCATGTTTTGCACGGTCACGCCGAAATGCTGAACGCCTTGCAACCGCGCGCCGAGCGGCGCGGAATCGCGCGCAGCCGAAGCGGGACGGGGAGCGCCTTGGGCATTCGCAACCGAAGGGTTGGTCGCCGCCATTCCCGCCAGCATGGCTCCGGCCGTGAGAAGAACATCCCGGCGTCCGATGCCGGTCGTCTCGAGGTCTGTCTCTTCGCTCATCTTCCGTCTCCATCGCTTGATCGACATGGCGCGACGTAAAACTTGCTGGAGAACGGAGAGCTTTGCAGGTTAATTGAGGTAAATTCTGCCGTGGGTCGGTGTGCCGCAATTTTGCATCCGCAAATCCCGACCTCACGCCTTCTCAAACCGCCTGCGACGCGCCATTGTGCCGCAGCATCAGCATCACCTTTGGAGCAGCATCAATGTCGGACAAGGTCTCGCGTCGCCAGTTTGCCAAGCTGGCGGGATTGTCCGCAGCCGGGATCGCAAATCCGTTGGAGGCCGCCGAGACCAAGCCGGCACCGGCGCCGCGAGGCATGGACAGCTTTCCGGCGGGCTTTGTCTGGGGCACGGCGACCTCGTCCTATCAGGTCGAGGGTGCGGTCGACGTCGACGGGCGGGGGACTTCGATCTGGGACAAGTTCGTGCGCATCCCCGGCAAGATCGAGGACGGCACCACCGGCGATCGCGCCGTTGAGCATTATCACCGCTACAAGGAGGACATCGCGCTCATCAAGGAGCTCGGCTGCAAGGCCTACCGCTTCTCGGTGGCATGGCCGCGGGTGTTTCCGGACGGCGACGGCAAGCCGAACCCGAAGGGGCTGGACTTCTACAATCGGCTGATTGACGAGCTGCTGAAGAACGGCATCGAGCCGTGGCTGACGCTTTACCACTGGGACCTGCCGCAATCGCTCCAGGATCGCTTCGGCGGCTGGCGCTCGACCGAGACCTGCAAGATCTTTGGCGACTATGCGGGCTATGTCGCCGAGCGCCTGACCGATCGCGTCAAGAACGTGTTCACGCTGAACGAGAGCGGACGTTTCGTCCAGTTCGGCTATGGCCTCGGCATCGACGCGCCGGGCGTGACGCTGCCGCAAGCGGAGGTCAACCAGGTCAGGCATAACAGCGCGCTCGCGCACGGGCTCGCAGTGCAGGCGGTGCGGGCGCACGGCCGCCGCGGCACCAGGGTCGGGCCGGCCGAGAATATCGACGTCTGCGTTCCCGCCATCGACACGCCCGAGCATGTCCGCGCGGCCGAGATCGCGCTGCGCGAGATGAACGCCGGCTATCTCAACGTCATCATGACCGGCCGGTATACCGACGCCTTCCTGAAATACGCGGGCGCCGATGCGCCGAAATACACCGAGGCCGAGCTGAAGATCATCTCCTCGCCGGTCGACTTCCTCGGCCTCAATATCTACGCGCCGCAGAACTACGTGGTGCCCTCCGACCAGGGTGCGGGCTTCATGCCGCTGCCGATCCCGAAATCGTTCCCGCACATGAACTCGAACTGGCTCCGCGTCGCGCCGGAGACGATCTACTGGGTGCCGAAGCTGGCCGCAAAGATCTGGAAGACGGATGCGATCTACATCAGCGAGAACGGCACCTCCGGCGACGACGTGGTGACGCCCGACGGCAAGATCTACGACACCGATCGCATCATGTACCTGCGCAACTATCTCGCCCAGCTCCAGCGTGCCACCGCCGAGGGCGTGCCGGTGCGCGGCTACTTCCTCTGGAGCCTGCTGGACAATTTCGAATGGGTGTTCGGGCTCAACAAGCGTTTCGGGCTCTATCACGTCAATTTCGACACGCAGGTGCGCACGCCGAAGCTCAGCGCGACCTTCTACCGCAATGTGATCGCGAAGAACGCGGCGGGGGCGTGATCGCTTCCATCTAGTACAGGTCGTCATGCCCGGGCTTGTCCCGGGCATCCACGTTCTTCCCGCCGTGTGGCAACGCGTGGATGGCCGGGACAAGCCCGGCCATGACGTCGCGGAGGCTTTCGCGCAGCGGAAAATCCGGGTGAGAGGCGCACACGTCCCGCATTGACTCCACTCTTCCCGTTATTCAAAACCGTCCTCAACACTCATAACAAGAGGACAACGCCAATGGCTGACGCGCTGATCATCGATGCCTGCCGGACCCCGCGGGGCGTCGGCAAGGCCGGCAAGGGAGCACTCTCGGGCATTCATCCGCAGCAGCTCGGTGCGACCGTGCTGCGCGCGCTCGCCGATCGCACCGGCATCGACACCGCCGATGTCGACGACATCGTCTGGGGCTGCAGCGCGCAGGTCGCGACCCAAAGCGGCGACCTCGGCCGCATGTCGGCGCTCGATGCCGGCTACGACGTGCGCGCCAGCGCGGTGACGCTGGATCGTTTTTGCGGCTCCGGCATCACCAGCGTCAACATGGCGGCGGCCTCGATCATGTCGGGCACCGAAGACCTCGTCATCGCCGGTGGCTGCGAGATGATGTCGATGGAAGGACGCCGCGGCGGCGGTCCGATGATGATGGATTCCGGCAATCTGCGCCTGCGTGCGCGGCATCCGCAGTCGCATCAGGGCGTCTGCGCCGACGCGATCGCGACGCTGGAAGGCATCACGCGAAGCGACGTCGACGCGCTCGGTCTCGAAAGCCAGAAGCGCGCAGCGCAAGCGATTGCCGGCGGCCACTTCAAGAAGAGCCTCGTGCCCGTGCATCGCGAGGACGGCAGCCTCGCGCTCGACCATGAAGAGTATCCGCGGCCGCAGACCACGATGGAAGGGCTGAGCGCATTGAAGCCCGCATTCCCCGCGATCGCCGACTATGCGCTCGACGACAAGGGCACGACCTATCGCGGCCTCATCCTGCAGAAATATCCGGACCTGAACATCGACTTCATGCATCACGCCGGCAATTCGTCCGGCGTGGTCGACGGCGCCGCGGCGATCCTGCTCGCGTCGCCCGCCTATGCCAGCGCGCACGGCCTGAAGCCGCGCGCTCGCGTCGTCGCGATGGCCAACATGGGGGACTCGCCGACCCTGATGCTGAACGCGCCGGTGCCGGCGACGCGCAAGGTGCTGGCGAAGGCGGGGCTCTCGATCGACGACATCGACCTGTTCGAGATCAACGAGGCGTTTGCGGTGGTGGCGGAAAAGTACATCCGCGACCTCAAGCTCGACCGCGCCAAGGTCAACGTCAATGGCGGCTCGATCGCCCTCGGCCATCCCATCGGCGCCACCGGCTCGATCCTGATCGGCACCGTGCTCGACGAGCTCGAACGGCGAGACCTGAAGCGCGGTCTCGTCACCATGTGCGCCGCCGGCGGCATGGCTCCCGCGGTCATCATCGAGCGTATCTAGCGCGAGCGAAGCTCGTCGCGCCCCTGTAAGAACAGGGTGAGAGAGTAGCTGAGACGCCGCAACACGACGATCTAGCCTTATTTTTCAGGGTGAATCGCGACCGGCCTTTCACAAAGAGGCCGGTCGTCGCTTGTCGAAAGCAGCGAATCAGCTTTAGCAAGGCGACGTGCGGGCCTTTGAAACAAGGCAAAAACCGCTGCCGGAGGCTCCTTCCGCTCTGGAAGCCGCTGAAAAGCAGGGGTTTTTGCCACAGGGGGCCAAAAAAGCCCGTAAAATCGCGACAAAACTGTGCAGAAGGCTCTCGGCCTTCAACGGTTGGTCTAATATGCAACCGGCAACGAATCAGAGGAGACACGATGCCAACCCAAATGTCCAAATCGCAGCTGATCGAAAAGATTGCGACCGCCACCGAGCTTTCCAAGCGTGACGTCAAGAGCGTCATGGAGACGCTGACCGACGTCGGTCACAAGGAGCTCAAGAAGAACGGCCTGTTCCTGGTGCCGGGCTTCGCCAAGTTCGTGGTCATCAAGAAGCCCGCGACCAAGGCGCGCAAGGGTACCAACCCGTTCACGGGTGAAGAGATGATGTTCAAGGCCAAGCCGGCCCGGAAGATCGTCCGCGCCCGCCCGGTCAAGGCCGCCAAGGACGCGGTGGGCTAACAACGCAAAGGCCCCCTCGGCTAGGAGGGGGCCTTTTGTTTGGGGCTGCCGCGAGGGCTTGAGACGGAGGGCTCAACCCTTGCGGCGCTTCACCCGGACCGGAACGGGTTGAAGCCGCGGCCCAGGGGCCGCCAGCGCATCGCGAACCCGGTCGATCGCACGGTCGAGCAGCTGACGCAGCCGCTGCGTCTTCCGCGATCGCCTGGCTTTTTCCAGCAGTTTCTTCATCGCCTTCACTCCGCCGCTTCGACCTTGGCATCGGCCGGCTCGAGCGCTGCGGCGATGGCCTCGTCGACGCGTTCCAGCCAGATGAATTCGAGGTTGTCCCGCGCGCTCTTCGGGATGTCGTCGTAGTCCCGCTTGTTGCGCGCCGGCAGCATCACCCGCTTCAACCCGGCAGCGGCCGCAGCCACCACCTTCTCCTTGATGCCGCCGACCGGCAGCACCAGACCGCGCAGCGAGATCTCGCCGGTCATCGCCGTGTCGCTGCGCACCGTGCGATTGGTGAGCAGGGACGTCAACGCCGTGAACATCGCAACGCCCGCGCTCGGTCCGTCCTTCGGGGTTGCGCCCGCCGGCACGTGAACGTGGATGTCGTTCTTCTCGAACACCGACGGATCGATGCCGAGCTGCGTGGCCTTGCTCTTCACCAGCGTCATCGCAGCCTGCACGCTCTCGCGCATGACGTCGCCGAGCTGGCCGGTCAGGATCATGCCGCCCCGGCCGGGCACGCGCGAGGCCTCGATGAACAGGATGTCACCGCCAACCGGCGTCCAGGCAAGGCCGGTGGCCACGCCCGGAATGCTGGTGCGCTGCGCTATCTCGCCCTCGAAGCGCGGCTGGCCGAGCACGATGCCGATGTCCTTCGGGCTCACCACGACCTTGGCAGCCGTGCCCTCGGCGATCTGCACCGCGGCATGGCGGAACAGCTTGCCGATCTCGCGCTCGAGGTTACGCACGCCGGCTTCGCGGGTGTAGCCCTTGACGACCAGCTTCAACGCCTCCGGCTCGATCTCGGCCTGCTCGGCCGTCAGGCCGTTGGCCTCGAGCTGACGCCGCACCAGGTAGCGGCGCGCGATCTCCAGCTTCTCCTCCTCGGTGTAGCCGGCGAGGCTGATCAGCTCCATGCGATCCAGCAGCGGACCCGGAATCTGGTCCAGCATGTTGGCGGTCGCGATGAACACCACGCGCGATAGGTCGAACGGCACGGCCAGGTAGTTGTCCCGGAACGTCCCGTTCTGCTCGGGGTCGAGCACCTCCAGCATGGCGGCCGAGGGATCGCCCTGCACGCCACGGCCCATCTTGTCGATCTCGTCCAGCATCATGACGCAGTTCCGCGTGCCGGCCTTCTTGATGCCCTGGATGATGTTGCCGGGCAGCGCGCCGATATAGGTGCGCCGGTGGCCGCGGATCTCGGCCTCGTCATGCACGCCGCCGAGGCTGACGCGCACGAACGGGCGATCCATTGCGCGTGCGATGGATTGGCCGAGCGAGGTCTTGCCGACGCCGGGCGGCCCGACGAAGCACAGGATCGGCGCCTTGCCCTGCGGAGCGAGCTTGCGCACCGCCAGATATTCGATGATCCGACCCTTGATCTTCTCCAGGCCAAAGTGATCAGCGTCGAGGATGCGGCGTGCTTCCTTGATGTCGATCGGCTTCTCCGCGGGCAGCGCCCACGGCAGCTCGATCAGCCAGTCGAGATAGGTGCGGACCATGCCGGACTCACCGGCAGCCTCCGGCATGCGCTCGTAGCGGCGCAGCTCCTTCTTGGCGTGCGCCTCCGCTTCCGGCGGCATGTTGGCCTTGGCGATGGCAGCCGTCAGCTCGGCGACCTCGGCCGCCTTGCCGTCGCCTTCGCCGAGCTGGCGCTGGATGGTCGCCATCTGCTCGCGCAGGATCGCCTCGCGCTGCCGCTCGTCGAAAGAGGCCTTGGTCTTCTGGCCGATCTCGTTGGAGATGCGCAGCACCTCCAGCCGCTCGGCCAGATGCTTCGACACCTTCTCGACGCGCAGGGCGAGGTCGATGGTCTCCAGCACCTCCTGCTTGTCCTGGGGCTTGATGTCCATGAACGAGGTCGCCAGGTCGGCCAGCGCGCCGGGCGCGGTGGTGCTCTGGAACATCGCGACCAGCTCGGGGGGCGCCTGCGGCAGCAGCTCGACCGCCTCGATGGCCTGGCGCTGCAGGTTCAGCGCGCGCGCCTCGATCTCGGGCGAGCTCGTGGTCGGCTCGGGGATCTGCTGGAAACGCGCGGCCAGGAACGGCGTCCCCGGCAGGAAGTCGAGGATGCGGGCGCGCTGCACGCCCTGGCAGACAATGTGATGCGTGCCGTCGGGCGCGGTGATGTAGCGCACGATGTTGGCGATGGTCGCAACCCGGTAGAGATCATCCGGCCCGGGCTCCTCGATCTCGGGGCTGCGCTGCAGGACGATGCCGACCGGCCGCTGCTCGCGCAGCGCCTGCTGCGCGGCGGCGATGGACTTCGCCCGGCCGATCGCGATCGGCGCGATGGCGCCGGGAAACAGCACCATCTCGCGCACCGGGATGACGATCAGCGCGTCTTCGGGAATCTTCACGTCGGGATTACTCTGGGAATTGGTTTGTGCGGTATTCATCTGTTCGGTGGCCATGATCGACCTCAGGATTTGGCGAGGCGCAGCGCGACGCAGCCGTCCATCACGAAGCGGCTGATGGCGTAGCGGCCGACGGGAAGCGCGATGCGCCGCTCGAAGCGGCCCTGCGGCAGCTCGAGCCGGTGGATGCGGGCGTTGCGAAGCTCCGGCGGAAGCGTGCGCTGGCCGGAGATGACGAGCACGCCGTCGAGGATCACCGTCTCGACGTTGTCGGGATTGACGCCGGGAAGCGCGACCAGGATCAAAAGCTCATGCTCGGTCTCGAGCACGTCGATCGGCGGCTCCCAGCAGGCTTCCTGGCGGCCGAACTGCTGCCGCAGCCGTTCGGCGCGGGTCAGCGAGTCCAGGGCTTCGGACAGCATCCAGTCGAGGGGATTTTTGGGTTGCATGGCAAAAACTCGGGGAAGGCGCTGCGGTTGGAAAACGAGCATATGGGGACGGTTCCCCAAAATTCCAGCATCGCGCGTTTGGAGCATGCCTGGCCTCTCCAACCGGAAAAGGCCCTTGCAGTCGCACGCTTCGACGCCGCGGGGATATTCCGCGGCATCGAAGGCAACAGTTGGGCGCGTCGCGCCGATCAGGCCGCGGCGCGGTACTCCTCTTCCGCTTCGAGGTTGATGACCGAGGTCGCGAGCTCGGTCAGCGTGTGATCGGTCGCCTCTTCCTCGTCCAGCGTCTCCTGGAGCAGCCTTGCGGCGTCCGGCATGCCGAGCTCCTCGGCCCAGGTGCGGAGCGTGCCGTAACGGGAGATCTCGTAGTGCTCGACGGCCTGAGCGGCCGCGAGCAGGCCGGCGTCGAGGGCAGGGGCGTTCTTGAAATCCTTCATGATCTCGGCACCCTCGTCGGTGATGCCGTTGATCGCTTCGCAGGGCTTGCCGCGGGCCGGCTTGCCCAGCATCTTGAAGATCTGGTCGAGCCGTTTGACCTGGCCCTGCGTCTCGCGCAGATGCTTGCTGAAGGCGGCGGCAAGGTCCTTGGAATGCGCGGCCTTGGCCATCTTGGGCAGCGTCTTGATGATCTTGTTCTCGGCGAAATAAATGTCCTTCAGCGTCTCCAGGAACAGGTCGCTCAACATCTTCGGTGCCTGACGCGGACGGTGCGCCGCGGTCTTTTTCGCGTTCGCGCGTTTCTTTGCTCGTTTAGCCATGAATCCTCCTCTTGAGGCGACACGGGAAGGGCGATGCCCTCCTCAATCCTCGCGCGACCAAGACTCTGCGAAGGCAAATGTTCCTCGCGAAGGCCTCCTCCAGCGGTTATGGATTGCGGCTGCACCTCGCGCGAGACCCTCCCGCATGCTCGACTTCGCCCTGTCCGCCTTCGTGACGCTGCTGCTGGTGGTCGATCCCGTCGGCCTTGCGCCGGCCTTCCTCGCCGCGACCGGAGGCATACCCGACAAGGTCAAGCGCACGATCGCGCTGCGCGCGCCGCTGATCGCGGCTTCGATCCTGGTGGTGATCTCGCTGGCCGGAAACTGGCTGTTGCGCCAGCTCGGGATCGGCATCCCCGCCTTCCAGATCGCCGGCGGACTGCTGCTGTTCGGCGTGTCCTACCAGATGATCTTCGGCGACCGTCCGCATCGCGAGGCGCGCGAGGCCGACAAGGCCACCTCGGAGCATGCCTCCGACGTCGCGGTGTTTCCCTTGGCCATCCCGATGATGGCCGGTCCCGGCGCGATCGCGACCACGCTGCTGCTGACGGGCAATGCCGGCTATGGGGCCAAGCTCGCGATCATCATCGCGGTCGTCGTCTCCGTCTGCCTGCTCTGCATGGTGTGCTTCGTCTCCGCGAGCCTGATCGCGCGCACCCTCGGGCGCACCGGAAATGCCGTGCTCTCGCGCGTGCTCGGCATGCTGCTCGCAGCCTATTCGGTGCAGTTCGTGATCAACGGGGTCGCGGCCGTCCGGGCGAGCCTGCCCTAGGGTTTGCCTTGGACCTGCGGAAATCTGCTAAATTATTGATTTCAAGTGATATTTAGTGGCCTGGCGGGGCTGCCGGCAAGGCGGTAGCTGATCCGGGTCGCTTTCGCTTGCACTGCCACATTGCTTTGACGTACTCCCGGTCTAACAAACGCCCATCGCCAAGAAGTCGAGATATCGATGACAGCGGACGAGCTCGACAAGAGACAGGCCATAATCGACGCTTGCCGCCGCATGAACGCGCTCGGCATCAACCAGGGCACGTCAGGGAATATCAGCGTCCGGCATGCAGACGGGCTTCTGGTCACCCCGACCAGCGTGCCGTATGACGCCATGACGCCCGACCAGATCGTGTTCATGGCGATGGACGGCTCGCATGCCCCCGGTCAGAAGCCCTCCAGTGAATGGCGCTTCCACCGCGACATCCTGAAATCGCGGCCCGACGTCAACGCCGTCGTCCACGCCCATCCGACCTATTGCACCATCCTGGCGATCATGGGCATGGAGATTCCGCCCGTGCACTACATGATCGCAGCCGCCGGCGGTGACAGTATCCGTTGCGCGCCCTATGCCACCTTCGGAACGGCGGAGCTGTCCGAGCATGCGCTGCGGGCGCTGGCGGGCCGGCTCGCCTGCCTGCTCGACCATCACGGCATGATCGCGGTCGGCAAGACGCTGGACAAGGCGATGTGGCTCGCCGTCGAGGTCGAGACGCTGGCGCGGCAGTATCACGGCTGCCTCCAGATCGGAAAACCGCCGCTGCTCCCCAGCGACGAGATCGAACGGGTCCGCCAGCGCATGGCCGGCTACGGCATGTCGGAAGGGTAGGGCGGGCAAAAAGGTGTTCGCGCGGATCAGACACATCGCCGATCGCAAGGGATCGAACCGCGTCATGGTTCGTCTGCGCGCGCTCTTGCGCAGCAACGAGTTCTACCTGATCCCGCTGGCGCTTGTGATCGGCACGTTTACCGGCGCCATCGTGACGCTGATGGCCGAGATCGCGCAGATTGCCCATATGGTGATCTACGGCATTCCCGTCGATGTTCGCCTATCCGCCCACGCCCGGGTCAGCCCCTGGGCGGCCCTGATCGCGCCCGCGCTCGGCGGACTGGCGCTCGGTATCATGGAATGGTGGCGGCGGCGGCTGAAGATCTCCAACGCGGTCGACCCGATCGAGGCGAACGCGCTACGCGGCGGCAATCTGTCGATGCGCGACAGCATGGTCGTGTCGAGCCAGACGCTGATCTCGAACGGCTGCGGCGCCTCGGTCGGCCTCGAGGCCGGCTACACCCAGATCGGCTCGGGCATCGCCTCACTGCTCGGCAAGTTCTTCAATCTGCGCCGCAACGATTTGCGCCTGATCGTCGGTTGCGGCGCAGCCGCTGCGATCGCAGCGGCGTTTGGCGCGCCGATCACCGGTGCCTTCTATGCCTGCGAGCTGATCGTCGGCGTCTATTCGGTCGGCAGCGCCGCGCCGATCCTGGCGGCCTCGCTTGCTGGCGCGCTGACCGCGCAATGGCTCGGCGGTGCGCCTTACTCTATCGAAATACCGAAGGTCAGCGCGGTCGGCGTCGAGCAATATCTGGCGTTGATCGGGCTTGCGCTCATTACCAGCGGCGTCGGCATCGCGGTGATGCGGTCGTCTTCGATGTTCGAGCGCCTGTTTGTCTGGCTGCCAGTCTGGCTGCGCCCGGTGATCGGCGGCCTTATCGTCGGCAGCTTCGCCATCGTCACGCCGCAGGTGCTCGCGGCCGGCCACGGCGCCATGGTGCTCGATCTCTTTCACGACATGACGATCGGCCTGATCGCGCTGATCATCGCCTTGAAGGTGACGGCCTGCCTGATCTCGCTCGCCTCGGGCTTCCGCGGCGGACTGTTCTTCGCCTCGCTGTTCGTCGGCAGCCTGATCGGAAAATTCTTTGCCGCGTTGCTGTTGCTGATCAGTCCGAGTTTCGTGATCGACCCGCTGGTGGCGATGCTGACGGGCATGGCGACGCTCGGCGTCGCCATTGTCGGCGGTCCCCTGACCATGTCGTTCCTCGTGCTCGAGATGACCCGCAATGTCGACGTTACCGCCGTGGTGCTGGCAGGCTGCATCGTCACCTCGATCTGCGTCCGCTTCATGTTCGGTCATTCCTTCTCGACCTGGCGCCTGCATCTGCGCGGCGAGACCATCCGCAGCGCCAACGACGTCGGCTGGCTGCGCAACCTCACGGTCGAGCGGCTGATGCGCTCCGACGTCGGCAAGGTGCCGTCGACCACGACGATCGCCGCCGTGCGCAGTGAATTCGCACTGGGCTCGCGGCCCGGCATCGTCATCGTCAACAATGCCGACGAATATGTCGGCCTCGTCCTGCTGCCCGACCTGTTCTCCAGCGATCTCGACACCATCGCCGACGACATCCAGGTGATCGAGCTCGCCCGCTTGACAGAAATCGTGCTGATCCCGGAAATGAACGTGAAGTCGGCGATGGCCGTGTTCGACGAGGCGGAAGCCGAGATGCTGGCGGTGGTCGATTCCACCGATAGCCGCAAGGTGGTCGGCTTCCTCACCGAGACCTTTGCCCGCCGCCGCTATGTCGAGGAGATCGACAAGGCCACGCGCGGCGTGCTCGGGGCGCTGTCGTAAGGGTCCGCGGCCTCGGGGTCGAGAGAGGTATTGGGGGAGGGGGCCATGGCCCCCGAAGTCGTCCGGCCTCCGAATTTCCTTGAAGGCGTCTTGCTTTGGACAAAGCGCGTCGGCGATGATCAGGGCAAGCAGATGCGACGGACGCCTTTGGGCGACATTGGGCTGGGAAGGGGAGCGCCAATGAACTCCGTGACGACACCGATCGAGCCGCGTTATGCGCCGTCCGCGCGCATGGACGAAGAGCTCACGCATACCTTCGAGAAAATCAAGAGCGTGGATGAAGAGATCGCGCGCGCCAGCGAGCAGCTTGCCCGGCTGGAGCGCGATGCCGTGCGCAGTCGCCCGCGGCGCGGCGGGACGGCGCTGCGCGGCTTCGTCGGTCTGGGGCTGGCTGCGGGGATTGGCATCGCTGCCTTTGTCTCGCAATCATCCCACGGTGATACGGTCAGGCAGATGATCGCCGGTTGGGCGCCGCTGCACGCTGCGACGTCGTCGCAGTTGCAAGCAGAGCCGGCGCGCGAAGCTGAGACGAGCCCGACTGCTCAATTGGCCGAGGCATCGCCGCAACCGGCATCCGCCGCCGAAGCCATACCAGAGGTAGCCGCGCCAACCGGCAGCACGCTCCCGCCGGAGTTGACCGAATTGCTGCAGAAGCTGGCGAGCGATCTCGCAAACGTGCAGCAAGGCATCGATCAGCTCACGGCGAGCCAGGCGCAATTGAAAGCGAACCAGGAGCAAATGTCGCTCGACAATCTCAGGCTTGCCGATGAGTTGAAGGCAGGCCAGGAACAAATGGCGCGGCTCGTCGCCAAGATGCCTGGAGACAAGGCGTCTGAAAACAAGACGCCGGATAACAACAAGCCCGAGATCGCCGGGAAAACGACCGGCCGGTCGAACGCGGGGCAGAAGACGAGCGCAGCACCCGTGCCTGCGCCACGTCCGGCTGCGGCCCAGACGCGCAAGCCGGCGCCGGCAACGTCGTCACCGCATGCCGCGGTGCGACGGCCGCCTCCGGTTCAACTGCAATCAGCGCGGCAATAGCGCGATCGATATGGGCCCGTAGTCGCGGCCGCATTCACGACAACGATCGCTTGCGCCGCCGTCCGCGCCTTCTATCGGCCTGGTTGAGATGGAGAAGCGACGACGCACGCCACGATCCGTCGGACCAGTGGCAGCACCATCAGCAGCGTGGGAAAGGCGACGAGCCATGACAGCGCCCAGGCGCCCGGCCAGGTCGCGAGGAACGCCGGCGTCGCGCCGAGGCTCCGGAGCGTCGAAATGACCGACACCACGGCCGTCATGAGGATGGACAGCACGAATGGCATCACGATCGGCGCATAGCGCGCCGGCAGTTTGCGAACCGCAATCATCTGGTTTCTCTTGAAGAAAAGGACGCGTCAGTCACGTTGAACCTGCGAAAATGGCATCGATCCCGACGGCGTCGGTTGATGCGTTGGTTCACGTGAAACGCTTACGGCGACCGAAAAACGGCGCGGCTGTTCATTATCCGCTCACGTTCAGTGGTTCAAGCTGGATCTGGTCGTTCGGTTTACAATCGTTCCAAGCGTGGCAGATTGCCGCGATCACGAAACTTCTCAGTGATTTGCACGTTGTGGACCGTTTCATATTTTGACTTTGCATATTTTGACCTTGAACGAGAACAAAGGACGCCGAGATGAGCGACAGGCCCGCAAATTCCAGGTTTGGCCGCAACACCGCGCTGGCTGCGTTTGCGAGTCTGGCAATGGCGACAGCTTCCGTCTCGCCCTCGTCTGCGGCGCCGGCCGGTGCGCCGTCCGTCAGTGCGAACTCTCCGACGTCAAGCAGATCGGCAGCGACCGATTTCAGCGCCGCTCGCCGCCACCGCTACTATCGTCGGGGTCCAAATGCGGCGGGGCTTGCCTTCATGGGCGTAGCGGCGGGTCTGATCGGAGGCGCGATCGCAGAGAGCCGGCGCCAAGAGTACTACGAGAATTATTACGGCCCGGGTCCTTACTATGGTGGTCAGGGATATTATGGCGGCGGTCCCTATTACGGTCCGCGTGGCTACTATCAGCCCTATTAGGCGCCTGTTCTCGCCGTAGCCCGGGTTGCGCGGAGCCGGTTATCGTGCGGCGTTTCGCGCCGACCCGTTGGCTCCATCCGGGCGACGGGGCTCTCGTTGCCCGACGGGCAAAACACCCGAGAGGGCGTCAAGCCGCGCGCGCGAAAATATTCTGCTTTACCGAAATTCGGAAACGGCGTATGTGTCGCCCATCCCGGCTCACCCTTGAGGGGCGATCATGTGTCGTCACGATACGCGAGCCGGGCTTGCGGTGGACGCGGTAGCGTCGGGCGCGAGAGGTCAGGGGCAGGGCGGATTGCTCTCCGTGAGCCCAAGACTTCGTGCCGGATGAGCGGCGCTGCTAGGCTTCGTCTCGTCTGCAAGTTTCCGGCTCCGTCGACAGGGCTGGGAAAACTGCGGCGAAATGGCGGGCCGTGCGTACGGCAAAACCGTGTGGTCCTGACCGTCGTCGCTACGGTCAAGTGCTTTGCGGATGCGGCAGTCGCGTCAACCGGCGCGCTGTCGGCGACTTTCGCAGGCGTGAGGGAGGCCAGAAGGAATTCGGCTCCCGGGAGAGCACGGCATAAGCCGTCCAACCATCGCGCAGGGAAGGCCGAGTGATTGGCGCCACCTGTATGCTGCTGTGCAGTCTCCTTTGCGCACCATCTCGCGCAGCGGACCGTGGGGGCGAGGTCAGCACCCGGCCTCCCCTGCGCCCTCTTGGCTTCGAGGGTGGAGTGATCAGGCAAAACTCGGGCGGAATGCGCCGCGAGGACGCGAAGGCGTGTCTAAGAGGCCGTAGGATGGGTAGAGCGCTTGCGAAACCCATCATGCTTCCGCGTTGATGAGAGATGATGGGTTTCGCTTCGCTCCACCCATCCTACGCGTGCGCTCGTCGTGATGACGTTGACGCAGTTGCGTTGTACGCCCGTATCACCGTCCCGCCGGTGCCGACAGCGCGCCGTTGGCGTAGCGCTGCCAGTCGGGTGTGGTCGACTGCGACGGCCAGAACGCGTTGGAGTCACGGACCGACTGGGTGATCGGGGCGGCATGTGCCTTGCTTCTGTGGTGGCGGTCGCTCGCGGCGGCGGTCTGGATGGTGGCGGCGGCAATCAGGGTGACGCCGAGAATGGCAAAGGTCTTTCGCATGGTTGTTTCTCCCGTGACGGCGATTCAGGCTGTGAGAAAAATGTCTCCTGTGTTCGCGGCCGTGGCTGACATGGCGATGTGTCCTGCCGAATATCAGCCGGGTCGGTTTCACGATCCGAAGCGCGGCCATCACGTTGGGGCGAGCAAATTTTCTAGCCCCGGCCAAATATTCGGCAATCGTGCCCGCGGCGCCGGTGGACTTGCCCCTGGCAATCCGGTTCAATGAGGCGAATTGAGTTCTCAGGCGACAACGATGTCGAAATATCTGCTGGTCCTTCTCCTGATCGCCTCCCCGGCGGCCGCGCAGGTTAAGCTCACGCCAAGGACCTCGGCAGCGCATCCAGACCCGTGCGCTCCGATCGGGCGGACCGCGGACGGCAAGCTGGTCTACTCCATGAAATGCGAGAATCTGCCGGCGCCGCCTCCACCTCCGCCACAGGCGGAACTGAAGGAGGCGCCCCCTTCGGCCGCGCTCGCCGCCGAGCCCGAGCCGGAGGTGCGGCGGAGCGGTATTTTCGGCTGGTCCTACGACCGCAGATGACGGGCCGCGCCACTTGCGCGAAGCCCCCTGGAATGCTCTTTGCTTGAAAATTCCCCGTGGGCCTTTGGCCCCCGATCCAGAGAGATGAGATGAGCAAACTCGTTATCCGCGCCGGCGACTTCACCTTCGATGCCCGCTTCGAGGAGCAGCTGGCGCCCAAGACCGTCGCTGCGTTTCGCAAGGCGCTGCCGTTCGAAAGCCACATCATCCATGTGCGCTGGAGCGGCGAGGGCGTCTGGATGCCGCTCGGCGATCTCGATTTCGGCGTCGGCTACGAGAACCACACCAGCTATCCCGCGCCGGGTCAGATCATCCTCTATCCCGGCGGCATCAGCGAGACCGAGATCCTGCTTGCCTATGGCGGCGTGCACTTCGCCAGCAAAATGGGCCAGCTCGCCGGCAACCATTTCATCACGCTGACCTCGGGCCTCGAGAATCTCGCGACCCTCGGCAAGAGCGTGCTGTGGAAGGGCGCCCTGCCGATCCGCTTCGAGGAAGTCTGAGTGACGGATACTCGCTACCCGCGCGATCTCCGCGGTTACGGCCGCAACCCGCCGCATCCGCAATGGCCTGACAACGCGCGGGTCGCGGTGCAGTTCGTCGTCAACTTCGAGGAAGGCGGCGAGAACAACATCTTGCACGGCGATCGCGCCTCGGAAGCGTTTCTGTCCGACGTCCTCGGTGCGCAGCCCTGGCCGGGCCAGCGCCATGCCAATATCGAGTCGATGTTCGAATATGGCTCGCGCGCCGGCTTCTGGCGGCTGTGGCGGATGTTCAACGAGCGGAAGTGGCCGACCACCGTGTTTGGCGTTGCCACCGCGCTGAAGCGGAATCCGGAGATTGTCGCGGCGATGAAGGAGTCGGGCTGGGACATCGCGAGCCACAGCCTGAAATGGATCGAGCACAAGGACATGACCGAGGCGCAGGAGCGCGCCGAGATTACCGAGTCCATTCGCGTCCACACCGAGGCGACGGGCTCGCGGCCGCTCGGCTGGTACACCGGGCGCTCCTCGATCAACACCAACCGCCTCCTGATGGAGGAGGGCGGCTTCCTCTATCTCTGCGACTCCTATGCCGACGATCTGCCCTATTGGGTCAAGGGCGCGAACGGCAAGCAGCTCATCATTCCCTATACGCTTGACGCCAACGACATGCGCTTCATCAACCCGCAGGGGTTTGCCGAAGGCGAGCAGTTCTTCACCTATCTGAAGGACGCCTTCGACGTGCTCTATGCCGAGGGCGAGACCGCGCCGAAGATGATGTCGGTGGGGCTGCACTGCCGTCTTGCGGGCCGGCCCGGCCGCGCCGCGGGACTGATCCGCTTCCTCGATTATATCGGCAAGCACGATCGCGTCTGGGTGCCGACGCGGCTCCAGATCGCGCAGCACTGGCACGACAAGCATGCGCATCTCGCCGCCGACGCCTTCGAGATCGGGTGAGGACGATGGCGCAAATCTCGCTCGCCGATCTCAATGCTGCTGATCAGGCCGGCTTTGTCGCGGTCCTTGCCAACGTCGTCGAATATTCACCGTGGATTGCGGAGAAACTTGCTGAGCAGCGGCCGTTCGCCGGTATCAATCAGTTGCACTCAGCGCTGATGGCGGCGATCCAGGCTGCCGAGCCCGACGTGCAGCTCGCGCTGATCCGGGCGCATCCCGACCTCGCCAACAAGACCCAGCGCGCGGCGGGCCTCACGGCGGAATCGACCGACGAACAGAACAGTGCCGGCCTCGACCGGCTGTCGGAGGCCGAATACGCGGCATTCGAGCGCGTCAACAACGCCTATCGCGACAAGTTCGGCTTCCCCTATATCGTCTGCGTGCGCCGTCACACTAGGGATTCCGTGCTGCGCGACTTCGAGACGCGGTTGCGCAATATCGCCAAGACCGAGACGCGACGCGCGATCGAGGAGATCGGTCGTATCTCGGCGCTGCGGCTCGATCAGCTCGTCGTCGCCGACGACAAGCTGAAAGTGCATGGCCGGCTTTCCACGCATGTGCTCGACAATCACGCCGGAAAGCCTGCAGCCGGCATCCCGGTGGAGCTCGTCGAGCTTGCGAATCTCGGCGAGAGCCGCGTGATTGCGCGCGCCGTCACCAATGCCGATGGCCGCACCGACCAGCCGCTGATCGGCGGCCGTCCGCTGCCGATCGGCCGCTACGAGCTTCGCTTCAGCGTCGCCAAATATTATTCCGAGCGCAACGTGCCGCTGTCAGACCCGCCGTTCCTCGACGAGATCCTGCTGCGCTTTGCGATCAGCGAGCCGGAAAGCCACTATCACGTGCCGCTGCTGGTCACGCCGTGGAGCTACTCGACCTATCGCGGAAGTTAATTCCCGAACCTCTCGTGCAGCGCCGGAAACAGCCGGTCCGGCTTGAACGGCGGCGCGGTGAAGCGGATGCCGGTGGCATCCGTGATCGCGTTGCCGAGCGCGGCGGTGACCGGATTGTACGGGCTCTCGCTCATCGACTTGGCGCCCAGCGGCCCGATCGTGTCGGACGTCTCGGCAAAGAAGACCTCCGTGCGCGGAACGTCTGCGAAGGAGGGCAGGTGGTAATCGCGGAATTTCGGGTTGGTGACGCGGCCGGTCGCGTCGATCACCATCTCCTCGTAGAGCGCCGCCCCGATCGCCTGCGCGACGCCGCCCTCGACCTGGCCGCGGCACTGCATGGGATTGGCGACGACGCCGGCGTCCGCCGCCTGCACGCTCCGGAGAATCTTGATCTCGCCGGTGCCCTTGTTCACGGCGACGCGAAAGCCCTGGACGTTGAAGCCGACCGAGCGCGGCGTCCCCCCGGAATTGCCGCTGGCCGCGAATGGCTGTCCGCGTTCGCGCGCAAGCTTCGCCAGCTCCACAAAGGACATCCGCCGGACACCGCTGACGACGGCTTCGTCGTCGAGCGTGCAACTCGCGGCGTCGCACAGCCAGGCGCCGGCGGCCACCGTTTTCAGCTCGGTCGCAAGCTGTATCGCGGCCGCATGCGTTGCCTTGCCCGCAACGAAGGTGCCCGCACTGCCATAGGCGCCGGTGTCGTGGCCGCCATGGGCGGTGTCGGACTGGCGCAGGCGGATGCGGTCGACGGTGGTTGCGAGCGTCGTCGCCGCGATCTGCCGGTGCACGGTGCTGGTGCCGTTGCCGAACTCGGCGGTGCCGACGGTGAGGTCGAAGCCGCCGTCGTCGTTGAGGGCGATCATCGCGTCCGCGAGATGCCCGGCCGGTGGCACCGTATCGATCATGGTCAGCGCGACGCCGTCGCCGATCAGCCACTCTGGCGTCAGGTCCGGCTGCGGGCCGTCGGCCTGCATCGCGCGTTCGACGAGGTCGAGGCACTGGTCGAGCCCGTAGGAGCCATAGAGCACGTCGTGAAATTCGGACGGCGGCGGCGACAGCATGGGATCGCCTGTTTTGACGACGTTGCGCCGGCGCATGTCGTAGGGGCTGATGCCGAGCTGCCGTGCCAGCTCGTCGATCGCGGCTTCGATCGCGATTTGCGTTTGGGGCAGGCCATAGCCGCGAAACGCGCCCGACGGCACCGTGTTGGTGTAGACGGCGAAGCCGTCGACCTTCTTGTTCGGACAGTTGTAGACGGCGATGGACTCGGACAGCGAGTGGAACATCACGGGACCGGCATGATTGCCGTAGGCGCCGGTGTTGGAGAGCACCTCGAGCTGAAGTGCGGTGAGCCTGCCGTCGGCATCGGCGCCGGCCTTGATGTGGACCCGCATCGGATGCCGCGTCGAGGTCGCGATGAACTGCTCCTCGCGGGTCAGCTCCAGCTTGACCGGTCGTCCGGTCTTGAGCGTAGCCAGCGCCAGAATGTCCTCGACGAACATCTCCTGCTTGCCGCCAAAGCCGCCACCGACGCGTTCGCAGAACACGCGGACCTTGTCCAAGGGGAGCTCAAAGATGTCCGACAGCGCGCGGCGGGTCAGGAACGGCACCTGCGTGGAGGTGCGGACATTGAGCACGCCTGAAGCATCGAGCCAGGCGAGGCCGCCATGGGTCTCCAGCGCGGCGTGCTGCACGCGGTGGCTGTGGAAGGTTGCCTCATAGGTGACGGCGGACGTCGCGAGTGCCGTCGCCACGTCGCCGTATTCGCCATGCGTCTCGGCTGCGAGGTTGCGCTGGGGATCGGCGATGCGGTTTGCGGTGGTGCGGTCAGGATGAATGACAGGCGCACCCGGCGCCATCGCCTGCTCCGGGTCGATCAGCGCAGGCAGGATCTCGTAGCTGACCTTCAGCCGGCGGCACGCCTCCTCGGCCGCAGCCTCGCTCTCTGCGACGACGGCCGCGACCTTCTGGCCGATGAAGCGGACGACGTCATCGAGGATGCGAGTATCCTCCGGATCCATCCAGTCCTTCTCATGCCGGGCAGTCGAGATCAGAACCGACGGCGCATCCTCATGCGTCAGGACCGCGTGCACGCCGGGCACGCGCAGCGCGTTCGACTTGTCGATCGCCACGATTTTCGCGTGGGCGTGCGGCGAGCGCAGCAGCTTGATGTGCAGCAGGCCGTCGATCTCGGTGTCGAAGGTGTAGTGCGCCTTGCCGCGCACGACGTCGGGGCCTGCGGGCGCCGGCAGGCTGCGGCCGAAGGCGGCGCCGGGCTCAACGCTCTCCTCGACATTGGTCTTGCCGAGCAGTGCGTCCTCGATCGAGCGATAGCCGGTGCAGCGACAGATATTGCCCTTCAGCGCCGATCCGAGGTCGGTGCGCTGCGCCTGGTTCAGCGAAGCGCAGGTCAGGATCATGCCGGCGGTGCAGAAGCCGCATTGAAAGCCCTGCGCATCGAGGAAGGCCCGCTGCATCGGATGCGCGCCGTGGTCGCCAGCGAGGCCTTCGATCGTGGTGACGGCGCGCCCCTCGGCGCGGAACGCCGGGATCAGGCAGCTATGCACCGGCTCGCCGTCGAGCAGCACGGTGCAGGCGCCGCAATCGCCGGCATCGCAGCCCTTCTTCACGCCGAAATGGCCGAGCTCGCGCAGGAACGTGCGCAGGCACTGCCCGGCGCGCGGCTCTTGCGGGAACGTCTTGCCGTTGACCTCGAAACTCATGACGGCGTTGCCCCGACGAGTTCGGCGCGAATCTCCTCAGCGAGCCTTAGCGTCATATGCTTGCGCCAGAGTGGCTTGCCGTGGATGTCGGTGTGGTACAGATCATCCGGGATCTGCTGCGCGATCGCGACGCGAAGCGGGCCCGCGTCCGGGGCCTTGCGAAAGGACAGCTGGATCGGTCGCACCGTCGATGCGGTCACCGACAGCGTCAGCGTGCCATCGCTGTCCAGGCTGCCGATCAGAAGTGCCGCAGAGCGGCCGACCGGTGCCAGCGAGATCTGGCGAAAGGCCGTGCGACGCTTCAGCGCGGCAATCGGGATATCGATCTGCCGGATCAGGTCGCCTGGCGTCAGGCGGTTGCGCTGGTTGCCAATGACGAAGTCGACGACGGGTATCTTCTCTTCGCCGCCGCCGGCCTTCCAGATGGTGCAGACGCCGTCCAACGCCGACGTGAGCGAGATCATCGGTCCCGCCGGCAGCGACATGCAGAGATTGCCGCCGACGGTTGCGGTCTTCCAGATCTTGAATGACGCAAGGAAAGCCCGGCAGCACTGGCCGATCAGCGGGGCCGCGAGCCAGTCGGGCGGGCAGGCGAAACCGTCGAGCTGTGTGATGGTGCAGGTGGCGGAGATGGCGAGATGGGTGTCGGTGGTCGTCAGCGCCGGCCATTTCAGGTCAGTGAGATCGATCAGCCGTTTCAGGTGGACCTGGGGCTCCGAGAACAGCCAGGTGCCGCCCGCGAGCCAAGCATCACCTTCCGCCCAGGCGGGCAGTTGTGCGCGCGTTTGCGGATGGGCCACCGTCGTGATGGTATTCAAATCCATGGCTGCGCCAAAGCTTTCGCCTGTGAATCGTACAGATGAGTCTTGCAAGACCGGAGCCAAGTCGCAACAAGCAAGTCGTAGCATGAAGGTGATCGAGCCGGCGGCCGCCTTCGCGGGCCTGTCATCAGCGGATGTGAGGAGAACCAGGATCATGAGCGACGCAAAGCCGATCTGGATCAGGGATCCCCTCGCCATCCTCGCCGACGGCGCCGAGCGCGGGATCGTGGTGAGGGATCGCCGGATTGTCGAGCTCGTGCCGGCCGGCGGCAGGCCTGCGATGGCGGATGTCGCGGTGTTCGACGCAAGCGAGCATGTCGTGCTGCCGGGCCTGATCAACACGCATCATCATTTCTACCAGACGCTGACGCGGGCGCTGCCGGCGGCGATGGACCGCGAGCTGTTTCCCTGGCTCCAGGCACTCTATCCGGTATGGGCGAGGATGACGCCGGAATCGCTCGAGCTCGGCGTCACCGTGGCGATGTCCGAGCTCCTGCTCTCGGGCTGCACCACCACAACGGATCACCACTATGTGTTCCCGGCGGGGCTCGAGGAGTCCGTCGATATCGAGGTCGGGGTCGCAAAACGGCTCGGTGTCCGGGTGCTGCTCACGCGCGGCTCGATGAACCTGTCGCAGCGCGACGGCGGCCTGCCGCCTGACAGCGTCGTACAGGACGAGGACACCATTCTCGCCGACAGCGCGCGGGTGGTTGCAAAGCATCACCAGCGCGGCGCGGATGCGATGGTGCAGATTGCGCTGGCGCCATGTTCACCATTCTCGGTCACGACGTCCCTGATGCGCGCCACCGCCGATCTCGCCGACAAGCTCGACGTTCGCCTGCACACCCATCTCGCCGAGACCAAGGACGAGAACAAATTCTGCCAGCAGATGTATGGCTGCCGCCCGCTCGACTATCTCGAGCAATGCGGCTGGCTCAATGCGCGGACCTGGCTCGCCCATGGAATCTTTTTCAATGCGGAGGAGATGAAGCGGCTCGGCAAGGCCAAGACCACCATCAGCCACTGCGCATGCAGCAATCAGATTCTGGCGTCGGGCTGCTGCCCTGTGTGCGAGATGGAGGAGGTCGGTGTCGGCATCGGCATCGGCGTCGACGGTTCGGCCTCGAACGACGGATCGAATTTGATGCAGGAGGTGCGGGCGGCGTTTCTGCTGCAGCGGGCACGCTACGGAGTGGCCAAGGTCAGCCACAAGGATGCGCTGCGCTGGGCGACCAAGGGCTCGGCGGCCTGTGTCGGCCGGCCGGAGCTGGGCGAGATCGCCATCGGTAAGGCGGCTGATCTCGCCCTGTTCAAGCTCGACGAGCTGCGCTTCTCCGGTCACGGCGATCCGCTGGCCGCGCTGGTGCTGTGCGGGGCGCATCGGGCCGACCGGGTGATGGTGGCGGGACAATGGGCCGTGATCGACGGCGCGATCCCGAGACTGGATGTTCCCGATCTCATCCGCCGCCACGGTTCCGCGGCGCGGGCGATGCAGGCGGGATAATCCGGGCAAAAAAGAAAGAGGGGGCGACCATAAGTGCCGGGTGCTTCTGGCCACCCCCTCCGAACCTCCTCCGGGAGGAGCAGGTGATTTAGACAATGCAAGAAGCGTGCTACTTGCCCGGAAGCTTGTCGTCGATGCCCTTGACGTAGAAATTCATGCCGAGGATCTGGCCGTCATCGAGGTGATCGCCACCTTTGCACTCGACCGGCTTGCCGTCCTGCCCAACGATCGGGCACTTGAACGGATGCAGCTTGCCCGCGGTGATCGCGGCCTGGGCATCCTCGGCCATCTTCTTCACGTCGTCGGGCATGTTGGTGTAGGGCGCCATCGCGAACATATGGCTGTCGAGGCCGCCCCAGGTGTCCTCGGACTTCCAGGTGCCGGCGAGCTCGGCCTTGACGCGCTCGATGTAGTAAGGGCCCCAGGTGTCCAGGATCGAGGTGAGCTGGGTCTTCGGCCCGAACTTGATCATCTCGGAATCCTGGCCGAAAGCGAGCTTGCCGCGTTCGCTGGCAATCTGCATCGCCGCCGGCGAATCCGTGTGCTGCATGATCACGTCGGCGCCCTGGTCGATCAGTGCCTTGGCGGCGTCGGCCTCCTTGCCCGGGTCGAACCAGGTATTGGCCCAGATGATCTTGACCTTGATGTTCGGGTTGATGGTCTGCGCCGCCAGGATCGTCGCGTTGATGCCGGAGACGACCTCCGGAATCGGGAACGAGCCGATATAGCCGAGCACCCCGGATTTCGACATCTTGGCCGCGATCAGGCCCTGGATGTAGCGGCCCTGCCACCATTTGGCCGAGTAGGTCGACATGTTCGGGTTGCGCTTGTAGCCGGTGGCGTGCTCGAAATGCACGTTCGGATATTTCTTGGCGACCTTCAGCGTCGGGTCCATGTAGCCGAACGAGGTCGTGAAGATCAGCTTGTTGCCGGCGCGGACGAGCTGCTCGATGGAGCGCTCGGCGTCGGGACCTTCGGGCACGTTCTCGAGATAGGTGGTCTCGATCTTGTCGCCCAGCTCCTTCACCAGGGCCTGGCGCGCGAGGTCGTGCTGGTAGGTCCAGCCCAAGTCTCCGATCGGACCCAGATAGATGAAGCCGACTTTCAGCTTGTCGGCGGCGGAGGCTGCGCTGACGCTTCCGGCAAGCAAAAACCCGGCAGCCAGCGCAAGAAGTGATTTCCTCATCATCAATCTCCAAACATCAGGGGACAGCCACGATCCGCAACGTGCGCGCCCCATCGCGCACGCCGCGGAAATGAAATTCAGCGGTCGGGCACGAACACGGTGCCGAGCGCGGCCGGTGCGGTCGAGCCGCCGGTGCGCGCGCGTGAGAGCAGGACCAGGACGATGACGGTTGCGAGGTAAGGCAGCGCCGACATGAATTGCGAGGGAATGCCGACGCCCCAGCCCTGCGCGTGCAGCTGCAGGATCGTCACCGCGCCGAACAGATAGGCGCCGACCACGAGTCGGCCGGGCCGCCAGGACGAAAACACGACCAGTGCCAGCGCAATCCAGCCGCGGCCCGCGGTCATGCCGGGAATGAAGAACGGCGTGTAGGCGAGCGGCAGGTAAGCGCCGGCAAGTCCTGCGCAGGCGCCGCCGAACATCACGGCGAAGGTACGGATGCGCAGCACGGGGTAGCCGAGCGCATGCGCGGAGACATGATTGTCGCCGCAGGCACGCAGGATCAATCCCGCGCGCGTGCGGTACAGGAACCACCAGATGCCGACGACGAGCGCGATGGAGAAATAGACGAAGGCGTCCTCGCCGAACAGCACCCGGCCAATCAGCGGCATGTCCGTGAGGCCGGGAATGGCGAGGTGCATCGCGGGCGTGATGCGCTCGCCGACGAAGCCCGCGCCGATCAGGCCGGACAGGCCGACGCCGAGGATGGTCAGCGCGAGACCCGTTGCAACCTGGTTGACGGCGAGCCCGAGCGTCATCAGCGCGAACACCAGCGACATCAGCGTGCCCGCGACGATGCCGAACAGTGCGCCGATGAAGATCGAGCCGGTGAGCCACGCACCCGCAAAGCCGCAGGCCGCGCCGACGATCATCATGCCCTCGACGCCGAGATTGAGCACGCCGGAGCGCTCGGTCACGAGCTCACCGGTCGCCGCGATCAGAAGCGGCGTCGATGCGGCGAGCACCGCGAGGATGATGGCTTCAACCAGTTCCACGGGCCACCTGTCGGTTCGGGAAAATCAGCTTGAAGCGGTAGAGAATGAGCGAATCGCAGGCGAGGACGTAGAACAACAGAATTCCCTGGAAGACCTTGGTGACGTCCAACGGGATCTTCATCGCGATCTGCGCCTGCTCGCCGCCGATAAAGGTCAATGCGAGAAAAAGGCCTGCAATCAATATTCCAAGCGGGTTCAGCCGGCCGAGGAAGGCGACGATGATCGCGGTGAAGCCGTAGCCGGGCGAGATGCCGGGCTGGAGATGCCCGACCGGACCCGCGACCTCGATGATGCCGGCAAGGCCTGCGAGCGCGCCTGACACCGCGAAGGTCAGGATGATCAGCTGGTTGGCGTTGAAGCCGCCGAACCGGGCCGCGCGGGGCGCCGCACCGACCACGCGGATCTCGAAGCCCTTGATGGTGCGTCCGAGCAGGATCGCGGCTGCCGCGACGACGAGCAGGGCGATGATCGAGCCGAGATGCAGCCGGCCGCCTTCGATCAACAGCGGCACCGTCGCCACCGGATCGAACTCCGCGGTGGTCGGGAAGTTGAAGCCATGCGGATCGCGCCAGGGGCCGCGCACGAGATAGTCGAGGAAGAGGTCGGCGACATAGACCAGCATCAGGCTGGTCAGGATTTCGCTGGCGCCGAACTTCACCTTGCAGATCGCCGGGATCAGCGCATAGAGGGCGCCTGCTGCTGCGGCGAGCACGAGCATCACCGGAAGCACCCAGGCGCCGGCATCGGTGCCCTGCGTCTTCACCGCGATCCAGCTTCCGGCCACCGCGCCGATCAGGAATTGGCCCTCGGCGCCGATGTTCCAGGCATTGGCGAGATAGCAGAGCGACAACCCGATCGCGATCATCACCAGAGGCGTCGCCTTCACAGCGATCTCCTGCAGCGAATAGCCGTCGGTCAAAGGCGCGATGAAATAGGCATGCAGAGCGAGAAGCGGATTCTTGCCGAGGATCGCGAACAGGATGATCATGGTCGCGATCGTGAGGCCGATCGCGATCAGCGGTGAGACCAGCGCGATCGTGTTGGAGCGCTCGACGCGCTTCTCAAGCACCAACTGCATGCGCGGCCTCCTTCGGCTCCAGGCTGCTGCCCCCCATCAACAGGCCGAGTTTTTCGCGCGTGGCTTCGCTCGTGGCAAGCGGCGCGGAGAGCCGGCCGTGGAACATCACGGCGATCCGATCGGCGATCTCCGCGAGCTCGTCGAGATCCTGGCTGGTCACCAGCACGGCAGCACCGGCGGTTGCGAGATCGAGCAGCGCCTGGCGGATCACGGCGGCGGCGCCGGCATCGACGCCCCAGGTCGGCTGGCTCACCACCAGCACCGCGGGGTTGCGGAGGATCTCGCGGCCGACGATGAACTTCTGCAAATTGCCGCCGGACAGGGATGCTGCTTCCGGATCCCGTTTGGCCTTGCGCACGTCGAACGTTTCGGTCGCGCGGTCCACGGTCTTTAGTGTCGCCGCGGTGTCGATGAAGCCGTGATGGACCATGCCGCTGGCGGCGTGCCCGGTCAGCAGCGCGTTCTCCGACAGCTTCATGCGCGGCGCGGTGCCGTGGCCTAGCCGTTCCTCCGGGACGAAGGCCGCGCCCAGCTTGCGGCGCTGCGTGATCGAGAGGTGGCCGGCGGCGATGCCTTCGATCACGACGGTGCCGGGGTCGTTCGACAGGCGTTCGCCGGAGAGCGCGGCGAACAACTCGTCCTGGCCGTTGCCGGCGACCCCGGCGATCCCGAGGATCTCACCGCCCTTCAGCTCGAACGAGATGTGCTCGAGTCGCACGCCGTGCGCCTCGCTCGGCGCGAGTGATAGGTCGTTGACGACGAGCCGCGGCACGGTGGTCGTCCGGCCGGCTGGTGCCTTCACTTCCCTGATCTCGCCGCCGACCATCATCCGCGCGAGCGAGGCCGCGGTCTCTAGCCGGGGATTGCAGGTCTCGACCTTCTTGCCGCCGCGCAGGATCGTGGCGGTGTCGCACAGTCGCTTCACTTCCTCGAGCTTGTGGCTGATGTAGAGGATGGCGCGGCCTTCGGCCTTGAGGCGCTCCAGCACGATGAAGAGCTGGTCGGCCTCCTGCGGGGTCAGCACGGCGGTCGGCTCGTCCAGGATCAGGAATTTCGGATCCTGCATCAGCGCGCGGACGATCTCGATGCGCTGGCGCTCGCCGACGGAGAGTTGCCAGACCTCGCGCCTGGGATCGAGCGGTAGTCCATAGGTCTTCGACACCTGCTCCAGCCGCGTCGACATATCCTTGAAGGATTCCCTGCCGTCGAGGCCGAGCGCGACGTTCTCGGCAACGGTGAGATTGTCGAACAGCGAGAAATGCTGGAACACCATGCCGATGCCGCGGCTGCGCGCCTCTGAGGGACCCGACAGCACGATGGGGTGGCCCTGCCAGCGGATCTCGCCGGCGCTGGGCTGGATCAGCCCGTAGATCGCCTTGACCAGCGTCGACTTGCCGGCGCCGTTCTCACCGAGCAGGGCATGGATCTGTTTCGGCTGGATCTCGATGCTGATGGAGTCGTTGGCGAGGAAATCACCATAGCGCTTGGTGAGCCCGATCGTCTGAAGCAGAGGGGGCTCGCCGGAATGCAGGTCGTTGGACGTCTGGTCTAACATTCGCTGATGCACTGGCACGGGGTGAAGTGCCTCAATTGTGGGCTAGTTTGAACCGTCGCGTAAGATGTGAAAAAGCGTCATCCCTTGCTCAACGCTTCGGCAGGCGGTCTGTGTCGCGAGTCGCGACCCTCGTCAGTCGATGATCGTCTCCAACCGACATTCGGGAGAGCCATTGCGGCGGCCTCCTGCGAGAGGCGCCTGTTGCAAATTTGTGACGGCTCAAACCAAATCGGAACCCGCTGTGCAGGCCTGACCTGAAGTTGAGCAAAGTCGCGCCGGCGCGCGTATGCAATTCCCGACCAGGCCAACGGTCTCTGTCGTCAATTGTGTCTGCATTCTTGCGCCGCCACAAAAGACAAATGAAATCAAACGGGGATGTTCGGCATCGCGTCACCGCACGCACGCAACAGCGAAACGGAAAAAGTCCTCGAATTCCCCCGTTGAAAGGCCGCCTCCTGCCGAAACAAGCGGCATGCCTTGAAAGAAGTTGAGGCTTCTCACTCCGGGAGATCGGCGCAAGTGTCGCACCCAAGGGGCGTTCATTTTTACGTGTCCAAACTTGGGGGTATTCAGGATGTCGTTTCGTTTCAAGGCAATCGCAGCCGCGGTGCTGTCGATTGCTACACTCGCTACCAGTGGCCTGGCTCAGGCAGCGGACCTGCCGGTCAAGGCTGCCAAGAATGCCTCGGACGTCCCGTTTTTCCTGGTGATCGACAACCGCGTCACGTTCTCCTGGATGCCTAAGGGCACTGACCCCGGCATGTGGAGCGTCAATCCGAACGGCAGCATCAACGGTACGACCGCCAAGCAGGTCTATTCGTTCACCCACTTCGACCTCTGGGCCTATGGCACCAACTTCTTCACCATCTCGATGTTCAAGTCGGGCCATAACGACCCTGCATCGCCCTGTATCGCACCTGGTCTATCTTCCTCCTTCGGTGCAGCCGACTGCGCCGGCGCGACCGAGATCTACGGCCTGTTCCGCTCGACCTTCGGCTGGAACCAGCTCTTCAACACCAAGGCCTTCACCACGGGGCCGCTGCAGAACATTTCGTTTGAAGTCGGTATGGATGGCAATTCCGAGAACACCTTCTTGGCGCCCGCGAAGCGGGACGTCGTTGCCGGTCTCCAGTTCGCCTTCGATCTTCCTTACAAGGGCTACATCAACGTCGCGCCCTTGATGTACTGGGAGTTCTCCAACCACAACGCCTTCACTCAGTGCGGCAGCGGTTTTGCTGGCCCCCTCCCGGGTGTGAGCTGTAACTCCGATGGCAATGTCAGCTACAACCCGACCTGGGCCGTCGAGATCAACTACTACATGGACCTCGGCTTCCTGCCGCCGAACATGCAGTTCTGGTCGATCAGCGGCCGCGCCGGCTGGTACGGACCGAAGGGCGACTCGAACGGCCTGCCTGCTCTGTCGGGCCCCGGCCGGTTCTCGACCGCCTCCAAAACCGAGCTGAACAGCGAGCCGATTCGCCTGACCTTCGATGCCTCGAAGGCGGTCTGGGGTGACAAGTACTCGCACTTTGTCGACCTCTGGGTCGCCTACCGCTACTGGCAGAACAAGTTCGGCCTCGACCACAACGCCATGCCCGGCGTCTGCACCGTCGCCGCGACCGGCCAGAGCACCAAGAGCTGCACCGAATCCACGGTTTACGGCGGCATCACTGTGAAGTTCTGATCGGCTGGGGTCTTCAGGTTAGGATGGCGTTGCGCAGAGATGCGCGGCGCCATCGGCGTTTGTGAGAGTTAGGGTGGGCAGAGGCGCAACGCGCCGTGCCCACCATCTCTCCGGGCGGTTGGCATTGGTGGGCACGCTTCGCTTTGCCCACCCTACGAAGACGAGTTCTTGGAGTTCGCTACTTCGTCCACACGCCGTCGTGCAGTGCTTCGGCCTCGTCCTCGAGCAGCGGTCCCACAACTTCCGTCGGCCGCTGGCCGCTGGCAAAGACCTCGCGGCAGGGCAAATCGAGCGTGGGGTTCTCCGGATGGTTGCCGGTGACGCCGCGCAGGCGATGCTCGCTGAGGCCATAGACCACGCGGCCGATGCCGGCCCAGTAGATCGCGCCGGCACACATCGCGCAGGGCTCTGCGGAAGAATAGAGCGTGGCCTTCGCCAGCACCTCGCGGTCGAGCCTACGGCAGGCCTGCGTCGCCGCGAGGCGCTCGGCATGCGCAGTGCCGTCGTGGTCGGGCATGTAGCCGTTCTCGGTCTCGACCAGCACCTTGCCATCGGCATCGACGACGACGCAGCCGAACGGATGGTTGCCATGGGTGAGCGAGCGGCGCGCGACCGTGAAGGACAGGCGGAGGAAGTGCTCGTCGCGCTCGGATCCGCCGCTCATCGCTCGTCCCTGGTCAATGCCCCGCCATATGCCGGCCGACCACGGTGAGATCGGCTTCGCTGGTTCGTGCTTCATACACGAATTCGCCGTGGAACATCACCACCAGCCGATCGGAGAGTTCGAGCAATTCGTCGAGATCCTCGCTGACGAGCAGCACGGCGGCGCCACGGTTGCGGGCGGCCATGATCTCGGCGTGGATCTGCGCCACCGCCGCGAAGTCGAGGCCGAAGCAGGGATTGGCTGCGATCAGCACCTCGACGTTGCCGCCAAGCTCGCGCGCCAGCACGGCGCGCTGGACGTTGCCGCCCGACAGCGCCGCGATCGGCGTATCGGGCGTGCGGGTCTTGATCCTGTACTGCGCGATCTTCTTCTTCGCATCGTCCCGGAAGGCGCCGCGGTTGAGCCACCAGCCGCCGCTCGCGAAGGGCGCGCGGTCGAATTCGCGGAAGGCGATGTTGTCGGCGACGCTCATGCCGCCGACGCAGGCGTTCTTGAGCGGCTCCTCGGGCAGCAGCGACATCTTGTGGCGGCGCATCTCCTCGCGGCTGGCGTGATAGGAATCGCCGGCGACGCGGACTTCCCCGCTCTCCGCCTCGCGCTGGCCGGCCAACACCTCGACCAGCTGGCGCTGGCCATTGCCGGAGACGCCGGCAATGCCCACGATCTCGCCGGCGCGGACCGTGAGTGAGACGTCGTGCACGGCGATGGCGCCTGAGTCGTCGAGCGCGCGGACTTTTGCCAATTCCAGCCGGGCCGGGCCGGCTTCGCCGGTGCGCGGCGGCTGCACGGTCAGTTCTTCGGCGCCGATCATTGTTCGCGCCATCGCATCCGGTGTGAGTTCGGAAACCTTGCCGGCACCCGCGAGCTTGCCGCGGCGCAGGATCGTGACGTCGTCGGCGAAGGCCATGACCTCGCGGAATTTGTGTGTGATCATCAGGATGGTCAGCTCGTCCTTGACGACCATGTCGCGGAGCATGCCGAGCACTTCGTCGGCCTCCGCCGGCGTCAGCACCGAGGTCGGCTCGTCCAGGATCAGGAAGCGGCGCTTCAGATAGAGCTGCTTGAGGATCTCGCATTTCTGCCGCTCCCCGGCGGAGATGTCGGAGACCTTGGCGCCGAGCGGCACCTTGAACGGCATCCGGGCCAGAAAAGCCTCGAGCTCTTTCATCTCTTTCGGCCAGTTCACCACGGCCGGCACATCGTCGCGGGCCAGCACGAGGTTTTCGGCGACCGTCATGGCCGGCACCAGGGTGAAATGCTGGTAGACCATGCCGAGGCCGAGCGCGTGGGCGTCCTTTGGATTTGCGATCGCCTGCTCGCGGCCGCCGACGAGGATGTCGCCTTCGGTCGCGTGGTAGTAACCCATGATGCATTTGACGAGCGTCGACTTGCCGGCGCCGTTCTCGCCGAGCAGCGCATGGAACGAGCCCGGCCGCACCTTCAGCTCGACATTGTCGAGCGCGAGGAAGTCGCCGAAGCGCATGGTCATGGCGATGGCGTCGACGCCGAAGGCGCCCGCTGGCGGCGGCGTGTCGCCGATGATCACGAAATCGCTCCGATGAAGGCGTCCGACGTCGAGACCGCGCCGAACACGCCGCCCTGCATCTTGATCATCTTCAGTGCATGGTCGTGATTGCTCTTGTCGGTGGCGCCGCAGCAATCGTGCAGCAGCACGCATTCGAAGCCGCGGTCGTTGGCCTCGCGCATCGTGGTGTGAACGCAGACGTCGGTCGTGATGCCCGTCAGTACGATATTCTCGATGCCGCGCACGCGCAGGATCAGCTCCAGGTCGGTGGCGCAGAACGAGCCCTTGCCGGGCTTGTCGATGATGGGCTCGCCCGGCAGGGGGCTAAGCTCCTCGATGATGTCCCAGCCGGGCTCGCCGCGCACCAGGATGCGGCCGCAGGGACCGGGATCGCCGATGCCGGCGCCGATCTGCCGCGAGCGCCAGCGCTTGTTGGGGGGAAGGTCGGAGAGATCGGGGCGATGGCCCTCGCGGGTATGGATGATGTGAAAGCCTTGGGCGCGCATCGCCGAGAGCAGCTTCTTGATCGGCTCGATCGGCGCCCGCGTCAGCGAGAGGTCGTAGCCCATCTTGTCGACATAGCCGCCGATGCCGCAGAAATCGGTCTGCATGTCGATGATGATGAGCGCGGTGTTCTCCGGGCGGAGATCGCCATTGTAGGGCCAGGCGTAGGGCTCGGACTTGATATAGCGCTCGGGCATGATTTCGCTCTCTAGCGGGTGATCGACAATTCGGCCGGGGCTCCGGTCAGCGTGCGTTTCGGCGAGCAGGTGATGATCATGATCGCCAGCGTCAGGATGTAGGGCGCGGCGTTGAAGAGGTGATAGCCGGAGGTGACCCCAACCGATTGCAGCGCAGGTCCAAGCGCCGCGGCGCCGCCGAAGGCGAGCGAGGCCCACAGGCAGAGCAGGGGATCCCAGCGCGCGAAGATCACGAGGGCCACGGCAGTGATGCCCTGTCCGGAGGACAGGCCCTCGTTCCAGCTGCCGGGATAGAACAGCGACAGGAACGAGCCGCCGATGCCGGCGAGGAAGCCGCCGACCATGGTCGCGCGCAGGCGGATCAGCAGCACGGAATGGCCCATTGCGCGCGCGGCGTCGGAGCTCTCGCCGGCGGTGCGGATCAAAAGGCCCCAGCGCGTGGTGCGGAAGGCCCAATAGAGGATCGGCGCGAGCGCGACGCCGATCAGGAACAGGACGTTGACGCGTAGCGCGGCGCGGACTTGTGGGACGTCGCTCCACCAGCCAAAATCGATCGCGGGCAAGCGCGGCGCGGTGGGCTCGATCAGCGGCTTGCCGAGATAGAAGGCAAGGCCGGTGCCGAACAGCATCAGCGCGATGCCGACCGCGATATCGTTGACGCGCGGCAGCGAGCAGATACCGGCGTGCAATGCACCCAGCAGTGCACCTGTGATGCCGGCGGCGAGCACGCCGAGCCAGGGCGAGCCCGTGAGATAGGAGATGCCGTAGGCGCTCATCGCGCCCGTCACCAGCGTGCCCTCGAGGCCGAGATTGATGCGGCCGGAGCGCTCGGTGATGCATTCGCCCAGGCTCACGAACAGGAACGGTGTGGAGACGCGGATGGCGCCGCCGAGCACGGCGAGGGGGACAGTCCAGAGGCCGATCGATCCGTCTGCCATCTCAGGATTTTCCCTTCAAAAATCCAATGCGGCCGTAAAGCGCATCGCTGGCCAGCACGAAGACGAAGATAATGCCCTGAAGCACCAGAACGGATGCGTCGGGCAATCCGAGGCGGCGCTGCAGCAGGCCGCCGCTGGCGCTGATGCCGCCGAGCAGGATCGCGACGGGAATGATCGCGAGCGGATTCTGCCGGGCGAGGAAGGCGACGAGAATGCCGGTGAAGCCGTAGCCCGCCGCAAGGTTGGCGTTGGTGCGTCCCTGCACGGCGGCGACCTCGATCATGCCGGCAAGGCCCGCGGCGCCGCCGGCGAGGAAGCAGACGGCCAGGATCAGCTTGCTGACGCCGAGACCGACGATCTTTGCGGCGCGGATGTTGCCGCCGGCGACCCGCGCGGCGAAGCCAAACACGGTGTGATAGATCAGGACGTAGGCAGCGATTGCGGCGATCAGGCCGAAGACGAGACCCCAATGCACGTCGGTGCCGGGAATGGTGCCGATCATGTTGGCGGCGCCGATCTCGCGTGTCGACGGCTTGTTGAGGCTGGCGGGATCGCGCATCAGCCCCTCAACGAGATGGTTGAGGATCGCGAGCGCGATGTAGACGAGCAGCAGGCTCGAGATGGTCTCGTTGACGCCGCGATATTGGCGCAGCGCGCCCGACAGCATGATCCACAGGCCGCCGCCGATCACGCCGCCGATGACCATGGCAATTTGGACGACGAGCGGCGGCATGCCCTGAAGCGCCAGCGCGGCGCTGGTCGCCGACAGCGCGCCGATCAGGAGCGCGCCTTCGCCGCCGATGATGACCATGCCGAGCTGTGCCGGCAGTGCGGTGCAGAGCGCGGTGAGGATCAGCGGCGCGGCACGCGTCAACGTGTTCTGCCAGGAGAACCAGGTGCCGAAAGCGCCGTAGTACATATAGAAATAGAGATCGAGCGGGTTCTTGCCGAACATCGCGACGAAGATGCCGAAGACCACGAGCGCGCCGGCCAGCGCCGCGCCCGGGATCAGGATGTATTCGATTGTCGCGCCGTGGCGCTGGAGAAAGCCGGGACCGGCGGCCGGGGCAATTGTCCCGGCCGCTTCAGTGGAATCCGCGGCTTCCGTTGTCACGAAGTCGCTCCGGTCACGCCTTCGACCAGGTAGTCCATCTTCTCCAGCTCGGGATCCTTCTGGCCGCGATCGGTGCCGGCCGCGATCACCGTCTTGCCCTTGTTGTCGACCAGCCCGCCCTTGAAGATGGCGTAGCCCTCCGCCGACAGGAATTTGGCCTTGACCTCGTCGGCGTGCTTGCGCGCTTCGGCGGAGACCGCCTCACCGTAGGGCGAGGTCTTGACGATCTCTTCCTTGAGTCCGCCACGATAGAAGTTCGGGATGCTTTCGCCGGCGGCGATCATCTTGACGAACTTCGGATAGAGCGCTTCCCAATTCCACTCGGCGCCCGTGAGATACGCCTTCGGCGCCAGCGGCGACTGGTTGGTGTGATAACCGCAGACGAAGGCGCCGCGGCGCGCCGCGTTCTCGACCATGGTCTTCGGGCCGTCGACGTGGCAGGTGAGCACGTCGACGCCCTGATCGATCAGGCTGTTGGTGGCTTCGGCCTCCTTGACCGGCATCGACCAATCGCCCGTGAAAATAACCTGGGTGGTGGCCTTGGGATTGGCGAGCCTGGCGCCGAGCGCGAACGCGTTGATGTTGCGCAGCACCTGCGGGATCGGCTTGGCGGCAACGAAGCCGAGCTTGCCGCTCTTGGAGGTGTAGCCGGCGACTATGCCCGAGATGTACTGGGCCTCGTCGATATAGCCAAAATAGCTGCCGGCGTTCTTTGGATCCTTGTCACTCCACAAGCCGCCGCAGTGCTCGAAGCGCAGCTTCGGGAACTTGGTGGCCATCTTGATCATGTGCGGGTTGTAGTAGCCGAACGAGGTCGGGAAGAGCAGGGTGGCGCCGTCGAGGTTGATCATGGACTCGATCGTCTTCTCGACCGCGTCGGTCTCCGGCACCTTCTCTTCCTCGACGACCTTCAGCCCCGGAATTTTCTTCAGTGCCGCCGCGCCCTGCGCATGCGCCTGGTTGTAGCCGTAGTCGTCGCGCGAGCCGACATAGATGAAGCCGATGGTGGTATCGGCCGCGAAGGCGGGACGGACGCCCGCTGCCGCACCGAGGGTCAGGGCCGCGCCGCCCTGCAACAAATGACGTCGTGAAATCTTGCCGAAATCCATTGCTCGCTCCCCTTGGCGGATGTCCCGCCTTAATCTCGCGGCCGCGCCGGTCTGGCGGAGCCTGGGGATAAGGTGTCGCAAGCTTCGTGCCAGAGACCATGGAGTGGTCAATGGACCTGAAGCCATTGAAAAGTATTGTGTTTACAGATTCTCAGAATCCTGCCGAGTAAGTCGGCAGATTAATTGTTGAGCAAAATATAGAAGTTGTATGCAATGGAGTTGAGCAGCCAGGCCAACTCGTTTGTGTCCATGGCGGGAGACGATCTGCCGGCAACCCGCATTCATGCTACCCACGCGCGGATCGGGACCGCGTTCGTGATTTTTGCTGGCACCGAACTTGTATCGATTGCCGCCAGGACCGCCGCTGCGGTCCCAAGAGATGGGAAGCTCGCCGAGATGGTTGCTGGTAACGCCGTTCAGAATGCATCGCTCGGCGAGGAGATCGTGCGACGGATCGACGAACTCGCCGCGATCTCGGAAGACGGCGACAGGCTCACCCGCATCTACCTCACCAACGAGCTGCGCAGCGCCGCCGATCTCATCCTGGGCTGGATGCGCGAAGCCGGCATGAGCGCGCATCTCGATGCGATCGGGAATGTCTGCGGACGCTACGAAGGCGAGCAGCCGGGGGCGCCCTGCCTGATGCTCGGCTCTCACTACGACACGGTGCGCGATGCCGGCAAATGGGACGGGCCGCTGGGCGTGATCACGGCGATCGCCTGCGTCGCCGATCTCAACCGCCGCGGCAAGCGCCTGCCGTTCGCGATCGAGGTGATCGGCTTTGCCGATGAAGAGGGGGTACGTTTCGCCTCGACGTTGCTCGGAAGCCGGGCGGTGGCCGGCACCTTCGACGAGAGCGTCCTGAACACGCGCGACCGCGACGGCGTGTCGATGCGCGATGCGCTCGTCGCGTTCGGCCTCGATCCCGATCACATCGGCGCGGCCGCGCGGGCCCGGCGCGAACTGCTCGCCTATCTCGAATTGCACATTGAGCAGGGCCCGGTGCTGGAAGCCCAGGACCTGCCCGTCGGGGTCGTCACGGCGATTGCGGGCGCGACACGGCTCGCTGCGCGGCTGACCGGCATGGCCGGTCACGCCGGCACCGTGCCGATGGCGCTGCGCCGTGATGCGCTCGCCGGCGCGGCCGAATGCATCGGCGCGATCGAGCAGTTTTGCCGCACCGACGCGGGCGGGCTGGTCGGCACCGTCGGCTATATCCAGGCGAGGCCCGGCGCGACCAATGTCATCCCGGGCGAAGTGTCGTTCACCATCGACATGCGGGCGCCGACCGACATGCATCGTAAACGCGCGGTCGCCGACGTCGTCCGGCAAATCGAGGCCATCGCCAAGCGCCGGCATTTGGCGCTTCAGCTCGACGTCACTCACGAGAACCGCACCGCGCCTTGCGCACCCTGGCTGAAGGACCAGATCGCACAGGCGATCGCTGCCGAAGGTGCGTCGGTGTTCGAGCTGCCGAGCGGGGCAGGGCACGATGGCATGGCGATGATCGATATCGCCGATGTCGGCATGATCTTCGTCCGCTGCCGCGGCGGCATCAGCCACCACCCGGACGAGCACGTCGAGCTCGCCGATGCCGACGCCGGCGCGCGCGTGCTGCTGCGGGTGATCGAGAATTTCAGGCCGCAGGAGGGCCGTGCCGGCGCCAACTGTTAGCCCGAAGCCCGCAAGTCACCGGGTAGAGATACGAATCAGTCATGTTTAAAATGGTGGCCGCCATCACGGGGGCACGAGACATCAGCCGATTGACGCATATGAACAGCGACATCTCTTTTCCATCACAGCGTGAGAACCGGTTCTACCAGGGGATGGCTGCGACCTTCGTCGCCAACGCGCTTCAGGCGGTCAATTTTCTCGGTGATCGCTTCCTGAGACAATCGCATCATGCGTTGTCGGACATCGAGGATCTCTACCGGCACTCGATGGACAGTGCCTTTTCGGTGACCGAGGCCTTCCTCGTCACGGGAGCGCCGCACGCCTCCGCCTATTACCCGCGCGACTTCGCCTGGTTTTACCCCGACGTTCTCGACCCTGAAACCATCATGGATGCGCAGGACGCGGTGCGCCGGGCTCGCCTGCTCGAAAAGAGCGTTCGCCTCCTGCTGGAGGCGGTTCGCGCCGACGTGGTCACGACGACCATCGTCCCTGCGGGACGCGGGCGGTACCTCGGCGTGAATTATTTCTCGCGGCCCTCTGACACGCTGCTCGGCATTCTCGCCGGTCTCCAGCAGATGACAGGTGCCGACGAGAGAGCGTCTTCCTATCTGGCGATGTCGCAATGCGCACATGCCGGCCGCCTGTTGCTGGCCGAGTATGGCGCAGACCTGAAGCGAGCGATCCTGAAGCTTGCAAGCGAGCTTGAGCCGTTCGACGCTGACGGCGCCAGGTATTTGCTGTGCGATGCCGGCGGACCTCGCTCTGCGGCAACGGATACGCGGGCCGAGCGCAGGCGCTTCGTCACCAACGCCTGCGTCTACACGACGTTCGTGTGGGGCGTGCAGCTCGGGATCGTCGACGAGAACGAACTGAAGCGGCTGCTCGGTCGCGACCTTGCGCAGTACAAGCGAGATCTGCTCCGTTTGTTCGGCAAGGACGGCTATATCAGGCATTCGCTTGACGGCCCGGCGGGCGCGCCGGTGTCCTTGGTGGCCCTGGATTTCGTCAGCGTGCATCGCGGCTTCTGGAACATGAACGATGCCAGCGAGCGGGCGCTGTTTGCGGCTACGACGGATCTGATCATCGCTGAGCCGCGATTTCGCATCCCCAGTACGTTCCACTTCCTGGTGTCCGCGGATAATCCACGGAACAAGATGATCCACAAGATCGCGGCGCCGGCCTATCAGGGGCGTTCGTCGTGGCCGACATTCAATGTCGAATTCGCGGATCGGATGCTGGATTTCGATGAAGCCTCAGGGAGCGATACCTATCGGGCTTGCGCGCAGGGGATATTGAAGGACATTCGGACCGCGACCGAGGTTCATGGCGGCTATCAGGAGCTGATCTCGGAGCAGGGCCTGAAGTATCGCACCTGGGCGTATAAAGGCGCCGTGGCGCACTCCTGGTTTCCGCGCTTCCTGTCGGTCTGGAGGAGGGCGTATGGAGCGCCACTCCTCCAGTGGGATGACGGGCGCTAACCCGCGGTCACGTCGACCAGCTCGCCGCCCTCCAGCACCTTGGCCGCCTTGGCGCGGTCGAGATCGCCTTCCCAGGCGGCGACCACGACAGTCGCCACGCAATTGCCGACGAGGTTGCCGAGCGCGCGGGCCATGCCGATAAACCAATCGACCGAAACACCAGCACGAGGCCGATCGCAGGAATGCTCGGCACCGCGTTGAGCGTCGCGGCCAGGATCACGATCGCCGAGCCCGGCACGCCGTGCGCGCCTTTCGACGTGATCAGCGAGACGCCGAGCACCAGCAGGAGGTCGCCGAAGGACAGCGGCGTGTTGGTCGCCTGCGCGATGAAGACGACGGCGAGCGTCAGGTAGATCGAGAAAGCGTCGAGGTTGAAGGAATAGCCGGTCGGGATGACGAGGCCAACCACGGAATCCTTCACGCCCATCCGCTCCAGTTTCTTCATGATCTGCGGCAGCACGGCATCGGAGGACGCGGTTGCGAGCACGATGGTCAACTCTTCGCGCAAGTAAGCGAGGAATTTGAGGATGTTGATTCCGGCGAGTGCCATCACGCCGCCGAGCACGCCCAGCACGAAGATGCCGACCGAGACATAGAACAGCATCACCAGCGAGACGAGCTGCTTCAGTGAGCCGACGCCGTATTTGCCGACGGTATAGGCGACCGCGCCGAGCACGCCGAGCGGCGCGACCCGCACGATCAGCCCCATGACCCGAAACAGCACGGTGGAGGCCGCGTCGATGATCGACGTGACCAGCGCGCCCTTCTCGCCGCCGACGAGCGCAAGGCCGACACCGAACAGGACCGCGAAGAACAGCACCTGGAGCACGTCGTTGCGCGACAGCGCATCGAACGAGGTGCTGGGGATCACGTTCATCAGGAAGGCGCCGATGCCGCCGCCGGACAGCTTGTGGGCGTTGTCGGCATAGGTGTTGAGCGCCTTGGCGTCGAGCGTCGAGGGATCGATGTTCATGCCGTGGCCGGGACCGAAGAGATAGGCGAGCAGCAGGCCGACCACGAGCGCGACCGTTGTCATGGCCTCGAAATAGACCAGCGCCTTGACGCCGACCCGGCCGACCTTCTTGAGGTCACCGGCGCCGGCAATGCCGTGCACGACGACGCAGAACACGATCGGGGCCACGATCATCGAGATCAGCTTCAGGAAGGCATCGCTGAGGATCTTGAGCCCGATCGCGAAGTCCGGAACGGCCATCCCCAGGATGACGCCAAGCACCAGCGCGGCGAGGACCTGGACGAACAGCGAGGTGTAGAGCGGCTTCGGCTCGGCGGTAGGTGCCGCGGTAATGGTCGACATGGTGGGCTCCCCCGGTTTGACGCGTCTTGGACGTCAAAAAGGAGCAACAACCGTGCCAGATTGTCGCGGCTTGGTCCTGGAAGTCATCTAGGGCGCCGCATAATCCGGGATTCTTGCGCGCGCTCTTCCGTTTGCAAGTCGGCATCGCAACAGCTATGTCCCGGCTTTCGCAAGAGCCTGATATGACAATCTCGAATGAGAACGATCTGATCTGCCTGAAAGAGGTCGGGCGTATCGTCGCCAATGCCCTTGAGGCGATGGGGAAGGCCCTCGAGCCCGGCATGACCACCGCCGAACTCGACCGGATCGGACGAGAGGTCCTTGAGGCCGCTGGAGCGCGTTCGGCGCCGGAACTGGCCTATGCCTTTCCTGGCGCAACCTGCATCAGCGTGAACGAAGAGATCGCTCATGGTATCCCAGGTGCCCGGCGGATCGAGCGTGGCGACCTCGTCAACATCGACGTCTCGGCCGAGAAGGGCGGCTTCTTTGCCGATACGGGCGCCTCGTTCGCCGTTCCGCCCGTGACCCGTTCGATCGAGCGTCTTTGCAGGGATGGTCGGCGGGCGATGTGGACGGGCCTGCGGCAGGTCGGAGCCGGCAAGCCGATTGCCGGCATCGGTCAGGCCATCGGGACGTTTGCGCGGAAAAACGGCTACAGGCTCGTCAAGAACCTGGCCAGTCACGGTGTCGGCTTGTCGCTCCACGAGGAGCCGACGGAGATCGCGACATGGCCCGATCGCTCCGAGCGCCGCATCATGAGCGATGGGCTGGTCTTCACCGTCGAGCCGTTCCTGTCGCTTGGCTCGGAGTGGGCCGAGAACGGTGATGACGATCCATGGACGCTCTACAGCAGCCCCGAGGCGCCTACCGTTCAGTACGAGCACACGGTCGTCGCAACCCGAAATGGACCTTTGATCGTTACGCTGGCGGATTGAGGTCGTCCCCGCGACGCGCTGTCAGCGGGAACGCAAAGGATTATTCTTCAGGCGATCATGCAGAGCCGTTGCGCGCGGACAGTCTCGTCACGCCACGAGATCCAGTAGCCGGCACGATCCGCGTACCAGCACCTTGCGTCCGGTTGGCGTCATCGAAGGTACGCCGTCATTGACAACAACGAGACCGAGCTTGACGAGACCTTCGACGAGATAGGCCTTCGAGAGGCGACCATTCGACACGGGGTTGCGAAGCGCTTTCAGCGCTTCCCATTGGTCCGGCGAAAGATCGAAGTCGATGTCGTTGCTCATGTTGCCTCAAGCGATAGTCCAAGTTCGCGGGCCCCTGTTAGCGGCCGCGCATGAACACCATGCGACGACAATGAGTCGGGAATTCGGTAAGCTGTTTAGAACCTCTCTTCACGAATTGCCGCACTTCATTGCGCCACAACAGTTAAGATCGTTTGCGCACGAAAATCGTCCTGAGCTCCGATCACTAATTGATGATGTGCGCTTGATCGTGCGGCGAGAGTTACCGCAGTGCACGGGAAGCATCACTGTCCCATTGCGCGTCGCGATATGCACAGAAATCGTGAAGCGAGGGCGATTGGACTCTGACTGGACTCAGCTACATTGATTCGTAGGGAATTGGCTTCACACGACAGGAGTGTGAGTGCATGAACAGGCTGGTGGAAATTCGCAGTCAGGAATTCCTTTGCCGAGAGCGCGCCGCGCTGGATTCGGAGCGACGGGTGTTCTGGCTCGCGCAAGCCCGGGAATGGGAGCAGCGCGCGCTCGACGAAATTGCGCATCACTTTCGGGAGTGCAACCCCGTCCAGGCCGAGCTGACTGCCGCCTGACGCCAGCGACGGACGTGATTGCCGTCTACTGATAAGTCGCCACGATGTCGGACACGGCGCGCTCGAGCTGCTGTGCGGTGGCGCATTGGCGCACGACAGTGCAGAAGGTCGCATAGCGCGGCATCTCGGAATCACCGAAGCCCCAGGCGAGCCGTCCTTCGGGATTGAGCCAGACCACACGCTTCGAGCGTTCGGAGATGCGGCGCAGGATGTCGGCGCGCGGGTCGAGATTGTTGCTGCGGGCGTCGCCGAGCACGATCACCGTGGTCTGCGGCGTCAGCGTGCTCATGAACTCTTTCTCGAAATCGACGAGCGAAGAGCCGTAGTCGGATGAGCCGAAGCCGACCTTGGACATGATCTCGGCCATCGCCTCTTCCGGCGACTTCTTTTCCAGGATCTCGCTGACCTCGATCAGATGCGAGGAGAAGGCGAAGGAGTGGACGTCGTCGACCACCTCGTGCAGCGAGTGGATCAGGAGCAGGAAGAAATCGGAGACCTGCGCGACCGAGCCGGAGACGTCGCAGATGGCAACGATCTTCGGCCGATCGCGATGCTTGCGCTTCCAGGCGGTGAGGAAGGGCACGCCGCCCCAGGCCGCGTTGCGGCGCAGTGTGCGACGCACATCGAGATGGCCGCGGCGCTGGCGCTTGCGCGGCTTCGAATAGCGCTCGCGCAGGCGCCGCGCGATCTGGCGGATGAGCGCACGCATCTCCGCGACCTGGCGCCGCTCGATGCGGGCGAGCGGGGCATTGCGCAGGATCTCGTTGCGGAGATTTTCGGCCTCCTCGCGGGCATAGAGCGCAAGGCCTTGCGAGACGGTGTCGCGGACTGCTTCTCGCAAAGCGTCCAGCGCGCCGCGCAGACGCTCGGCCAGCGACGGATTGGTTGCGGTGAGCGCGTCGAGATCGTCGCGCAGGCGCTGAAGGCCCATGGCGTCGAGGATGCGGCTGGAAAAGATGCCGCGCTGAGTCGAATAGCGGATGTCGGACAGCGAAGCCGCACCGGAAGCGCTGGCGATGGCGGCTGCGATCGCGTTGCGATCCTGCGACAGCAGCATCTGCGCGAGCGGGCCTAATCCTTCGGAAGGCTGGCCTTCGCCTGCTTCACTGGCCGAGCTTGGTGAGCGGGGCTGATCCGCGTCCTGCGATGCGTCGTCGTTGTCGTCGGCCTCGGGTTGATCCTGCCGCGGCTCTGGTTGGCTGAAGAAGAGATCAAAGCAGTCGCCGAGGGCGAGCTTCTCGTCCTGCGACTTGGCGAGCGTCAGGAGCAGCGCATCGCGCAGGATCGCCCGGTCGGAAAAGCCAACCTGCCTGACCGCGCGCATCGCATCGATGCTTTCGGCGGGCGAGACATGCACGCCGGCACCGCGCGCCGCCCGAAAGAAACGATGGAGGTTCTCGCGCATCGGCTTCAACCGAAGACGTTGGACCGTGCCGCCTTGGCAATGAAGGTCGTAACTTGCGGCGTTGCTGCCTCGATGTCTGCCTCGTACTTCAGGAGCACATTGAGCGTGTCCTTGACGATGTCCGTATCGAGCTCCGAGGCCTGAAGTAGGACCAGGACGCGCGCCCAGTCGATGGTCTCACTGACCGAAGGCAGCTTCTTCAGGTCGAGCGAGCGGATCTCGTGGATGAAGCCGACCATCTGCCGGCGCAGCGCCTGCGAGATGCCGGAGACGCGGCTCTCGACGATGCGTTCTTCGAGCCGCTGCTCGGGGAAGCCGATATGCAGATGCAGGCAGCGCCGCTTCAGGGCGTCGCCGAGGTCACGCTCGCTGTTCGAGGTGAGGATCACCGTCGGCGGCGTGATCGCAGCGACCGTGCCGAGCTCCGGGATCGTGACCTGGAAATCGGAGAGGATTTCCAGCAGCAGCGATTCGAACTCGGCGTCCGACTTGTCGATCTCGTCGATCAGCAGCACGCAGCCGCCCGGCTGCTCCAGCGCCTGGAGCAGTGGTCGGGGCTCGACGAACTCCTTGGAGAAGAAGACATCGCCGAAATCATGGAGCTGCTCTAGCGCCGCGTGCAGCGTCTGCGCACCGCCGAGGACTTCGCCGAGCTTGTCCTTGAGGATCTGGGTGTAGAGAAGCTGCTTGGCGTATTTCCACTCGTAGAGCGCCTTGGCCTCGTCGAGGCCTTCGTAGCATTGCAGGCGGATCATCTTCATGCCGCGCCAGGCCGCAATGGCCTTGGCAAGCTCGGTCTTGCCGACGCCCGCGGGGCCTTCGACCAGGATCGGCTTCTCGATCTGCTGAGACAAATAGACGGCGGTCGCGATCTGCCGGCTCGCGATATAGCCTTGCGCGGCGAGGCCGCTCTCCACTGCCTCGATCGAGGTCGAGGCCTTCTGTTCAGCCACGAAAGGGCGCTCCCAAAGGTCTTGCTTGAGGCTTGTTCTGCCTGCGTTCCCGGCAAAGAACAAGCCTCGTTTGGGAGGCATCAGACCCGCGCGGACGGCGTTTTTTCCGCTTAGCGCAAATACTTGAGGGGGACGCCGACGGCGGTCAGTGCCGCAGCTCCGGCTTGCTGACGGTCTGCCGGACTTCGGCGCCGCAGTCCGCGCATTCATAGACGAAGTCGATCCTGGCAAGGCCCCAATGCGGTTCGACCTCGCGGACGTACATCGGCAGGAACCCCATGCAGGCGGGACAAATTACAGGCGCGATTTCGATATCCTGATGATGCTGTACATAAGCTGGCATCTCGGCTCTCCTTCGCAGGCGACCACCAAACCCCGTGTGAAACCTACCGCTGGGCGCACCATGACCGTCATCAACTCTTTCGAACAGAGGCGGAACTGCGCGCCTTTGTCGTTCGCTGTGACATTCTTGCTACGTCTCTGTACTGTAACGGGCCGACCGAATTCCTATTTCACTGGCCGATCCGTTTTCCACGGACCTTCACTGCAACAATAAGGGAGCAACGCCCATGACGCATGCCATTCGCTTTCACAAGACCGGCGGCCCTGAAGTCCTGGTCTGGGAGGAGGTCAGTGTCGGCAAGCCCGGACCCGGCGAGGCGCGCATCCGTCACACCGCCGTCGGTCTCAACTTCGTCGACATCTACAATCGCTCCGGCGTGTATCCGGCACAATTGCCGAGCGGTCTTGGCAGCGAGGCGGCCGGGATCGTCGAGGAAGTCGGTTCGGGTGTCACCGATCTGAAGCCGGGCGATCGCGTCGCCTATGGTGCCTCGCCGCTCGGTGCCTATTCCGAGGCGCGACTGATCCCGGCCGACCGGCTGTTGAAGCTGCCCGACGGCGTCGACGACAAGACCGCAGCGGCAATGATGCTGAAGGGGCTCACCACCCAATATCTGATCCGGCAGACCTATCGCGTGAAGGCCGGCGACACCATCCTGCTCCATGCCGCGGCCGGCGGCGTCGGTCTCATCTTGAGCCAGTGGGCAAAACATCTCGGCGCGACGGTGATCGGCACCGTCAGCAGCGACGAGAAGGCAAAGCTCGCCAAGGCACATGGCTGCGATCACGTGATCATCTACACGCGCGAGGATTTCGTGAAGCGCGTCGACGAGATCACGGGCGGCAAGAAGGTGCCGGTGGTCTATGATTCCGTCGGCAAGGACACGTTCCTGAAGTCGCTGGATTGTCTTGCGCCGCTCGGTGTTGCCGCACTGTTCGGTGCGTCCTCCGGCGCGGTCGAGCCGCTCAATCTCGGCCTGCTCGCGCAGAAGGGCTCGCTCTACGTCACCCGTCCGACGCTGTTCACCTACGCTGCCAAGCGCGAGGCCCTGGTCGCGATGGCGAACGAGCTGTTCGACGTTGTGAAGTCCGGCGCAGTCAAGATCGAGGTGCACCAGACCTATCCGTTGAAGGACGCCGCCAAGGCGCATGCCGATCTCGCCGCGCGCAAGACCACGGGCTCGACCGTCCTCACGGTGTGATCGCCGGCCGGGCAGTGACGCAGGCCGTTTGGGCCTGCGTCACATTTTCTCGTGCTTGCGCTGGTCGCGGGCGTGATCGAGGCGGATGGCCTGGAGGTCGACTTCTTCAGGTGGAACCTGGGGGAGGGCGGCCTCGGTCAGGATGGCCTCGGTCACGTCCTCGACCGCATTCTCCGCGATTTCGTGGATGAACGAGATGTTTCGGTATTCACCCGAAGCGACGCGGGAGATGACCTCGCGCCTTGTGATTTCGGGATCGACGACCGCCTCGCGTCCGCGCCGCCCATAGTCGATCATCACGACGAAATACTGCATGAAACGATCCTGCCGCGTCCCGTGGCCGGGAGCGCGGCAGAGTATTTCCGAAAAACAGAATCAAGTCAAGGAGGATTTCCAAAAATCGGAAATCGACGCCTATTTGCTCTTCTTGCGAGGGCGTGCCGACTTGGCCCGCAGCCGCTCGAGCTGGCCCTTGGGCATCGACAGGCAGATCTCGCCGACCCACTCGAGCTTGACGCCGACGATCGGCTTGGCGTTGAAGCTGGTGAGGTTGACGACGGAGGGGGACTTGCCCCGCTCGATGGTCTTCAAATAACGCTCGCCGGTCTTGAGCCGGACCACGGCCTCTTCGCCGTAGAAGCTCGACAGCGGATGGCGCTGGTCCTTGTAGACGACGATCACATCGCCGCTCTCGTATTTGGGCAGCATCGAATCGCCGACGATCTCGAAGGCGACGGTCTCTTCCATGATCGGGAACGGCAGCGCGATATCGCCGAGGCCTTCCGGGGGAACCTGTTCATAATCGGGCTCGATCACCGCGCCGGCCCCGACGCGGCCCATGATCGGCGCGAGATTGAGCTCAAGATATTCCATGATCGGAATGATTTCGGACGCCTTCACCAGGCGCTCGCCGCCCAGGATCTCGGACACCGCGCCGGGCCGCACGCCCATGGCCGCCGCCAGGCCGCCCTTGCTCTTGCCCGTCTTCTCCAGGCCCCGCTCGATCATAGCAACGTCCAACATGGTGATTCCCTCGATTGCCCATCGTCCCGCCTCTTGTAATCCGAAATTCGGAATTGATGCAATTATGAATATCAGAATTTTTGCTTGACAGTCGCTTCGGAATAACGGAATGTAGTCTCCGCCTCGCGATCGAGCGATCGGAGGAGGCGCATCACAGGACAACAGCATGGAACCGGGTCATTGGCCGTCGGAGCACTCCGACGCGCTTCGCGACTATTTTCTCAAGGGAATGTCTTATGCGGAGATCGGAAGACAGATAAACGGAAGGTTTGGAACGGCTTACACACGCAACGCGGTGGCCGGCCGCGCCAAGCGGCTGGGACTCGTGGCACCGGCGCGGATCACGAGTCCGTCGATCGTGCCGTCCTTGCCGTCGGGAGCCTGTCTCATCGGGCCGCCCCGTCCGGCGATGCCGAACCTGAACTTGCCACCGAAATCCGCAATGAAGCCCGCGCGGGTCAAGTTGCGCTGTGTCGGCGTCCAGCCCCGCCTGATCGCGCTGGGCGAACTCGGGCGCGACGACTGCCGCTATCCCTATGGTGGCGACAAGGACGGGGAGGGGATCGCCTTCTGCGGCCATCCGCGCCAGCCGGGCTCCAGCTATTGCACGCCGCATGCCCGCCTGACGCGAAAGTCTGAGGCCGCGTCCGTTCGCGCCGCCGGTCCCGTCGTCCTGAGGCTGATCTCTGCCGCCTGACGGGACCGCTATCCGTTCAATTTTGCGAGGAGTATCCGAGTGGCAGGTGCACGACGCAACAAGTCCTACAGATTGACTGGAATCTACGATCGGCGCTCGCGCGAGGTGCCGTTCAACGCCGAGGTGGCGGAGGTCGAGGTCGACAATCCGCTGGCGCTCGATGCCGGCGAGAAGATCGTCGCCGTCCGTTCGGTCCGCGGCGATCCGCTCGGCCGGTTACACGCGCATCACCAGATCGACGAGGCGCAGTATCGCGGCGGGCGCGCCTACCAGAACGACTGGGAGAGGGCGGAGCGCGGGCCCCAGGCGGTGGACCCGACGCGCGAATATGTCGATGGCACGCGCTCGCGCGAGCCCGTCACCGAGGACCAGCGCCAGGCTGTGCTGCGCCTGAACCGGGTCGAGCGCGAACTCGGTACCGATGGCGCCGCGCTGGTCCACGACGTCCTGGTGCTGGGGCTGACCATGGATCAGATCGGGGAGCGGCGCGCTGTTCGTACCCAGCGCTGGAACGACTATTTCGCACGTCGCTTTCGCGAATGCCTGGACCGGCTGGCGCTGATCTACGGCTTTGCGACGGAAGGCCGGGCTCAGCGCTCCAAGCAGCGTTGAGAGTAGTGGCGCGCCTGCGATCTCGCCGCAGGCGCGCCCGGGCCGCTTGTTACGGATGCGGCACGATCTGGTAAGGCGTCGTGTAGGGCTCGACACGGAGAGACGCGTTGGCCAAGAGCCCGATCTTCGCGGTCGGCGCCTGTTGCAATTCACCGTTCGGGCCGCGATGCACGTTGTACTGCCAGACCGTGAGATCTCCCTTCTGCGCCAGCGCGTGCGCAACCGCGCTCGCATCATTGCCGCCGAGCGTCTGGAGTTCCTCCGCCGACAATCCGACGACGATTTCGTCCTTGATGGTGACGATCTTGAACAGATTCATCCTGGTCTCCTGCGCCCATGCGCCTTGTATCGAGAAAGTGAGAAGCGCGACCGCGCCGCCCTTGATGAGATCGCAGCGGGAAAGCATTCTGTCGTCCTTTGGTGCTGAGGCGCGCCCGAATCGAGAAGTCCGTCAGCCATGGCGCCCGTGGTCTGCGTGGCCGCATCGCAACCGCTTGGTCGTTCCACCTTGAACGACGGTTCATTGGCGGAGATATCTTCCGACCGATGAACCCTGGTGCGGGAACCGCGTCCAAGCCGAGCAGCTCAAGGGGCTTCACTGGCGGACGGATCAAGACGCTGCAGGCCGGCTGCAAGGCTCGACGTTCATTTCGCCGACGATACAACCGTCGAGGTGGGACTCGCCAATTGCGTGTATACGCTGAAGAAACTTTAATCTGACCTCATTCACACCGGAAACACGGCGAAACGCCGCACCGATTGACAGCGACCGAGGCTGTGTGCGTGAGTGATGCCGCTTCTTGACGCAGGTGGGTGACGACGGTCCATATTCCTGTTATCCGGAATTGCCGTGCTCCGATGCGGACGAAGCATCGCTACGGTGACGGTTGGGCTTGCCGGAAGGGTTGTTTCTTGACATAATTGCAACCTGTTTGGTTGAGCCAGTCCGTGTGGATATGTGGTTCAGCGTGTTAACCCACCGGGTGCCCCGGCCGAGAGCTCAGGGTCACCATGGCGTCTGGTCATGGTGTTCGGTTCTCGAGCGAGACCTCGACGTCTGATCACGAGGGCCGATGCTTGTCATAGGTGCGAGATGAAAAACCTCAATTTCGCGGCTGAACTGCACCTTAAGCTCGGCGCGCCTGCGAGCAGCACCGTTGAAAGTCTGCGTCTGCTTCGCGCGTTCCTGAAGCTCGCGCCTCGACAGCGTTTCGAGGTCATCAAGCTGGTCGAAGACCTCGGCACCGAAGAGACCCTTCCCGAGCACCCCCTGTCCTGACCCCGGCCGCGCGCCGGCCTTACGCCTCGTCCCTCGATTTCCCGCCGGAGCCGGACCGCCGGGCGACGTTTGTCCCCCAGGCTGCCGCTGGAATGCGGTCCGGCAAGTGTGGTATTCAGTTGGGAAAAACGGGGAGGAGTATGACCATGATCGAACCGAAGCTCGAAGTTCCGGCCGAACTGCGCGACCTGGCCGAAAAGACGATCGATCAGGCGGAACAGGCATTCGGCATGTTTTTCGAAGCTGCCACCAAATCGATGACGTCGGTTCCCGGAGCGGGTACCGAAGTGTCCAAGCAGGCGCTCGCGTTCACCGAGCAGAACATGAAGTCGGCGTTCGAGCACGCGCGCAAGCTCGTGCATGCCACCGACCTTCAGGAAGCGATGCGAATCCAGTCCGACTTCCTGCGCAGCCAGTTCACCAGCGCCGGCGACCACATGCGCCAGATGACCGGCAGTTTCATGCAGCCCGGCAAGGGAAAGTCCTGAGTTCCGGTGTGCGCCGCGTGACCGCAAATTGAACCTGCGTGACGCCGCGCTCAGCCGCAGCACGATCCCGGAAATTGCGAGAGATCGATGCGGGCGATGATCGACCGCAGCAGCTTGCGGGTCGCACGATAGAGATGCCGCGCGATTGCCGGTGTCCTCGCAGCTGGCAGGCCAAGGCCTGCCGTCTCGAGACGTTTCGTATCGAGGCTTTCGATGGTGTGCGACACGTGCCTCTCCGGGACGGTGAGGCCCTTCCTATCGTCGCCAGCCTGGAGCTGCCTTGATCTGCCGCAAACGGGGCCCGGCTAGTAGTCGCCGGGGTTCATGATCATCGGGCTTCTGGTGTCAGCCGGCGCGAGCGAGCTGCTGGCACTGTCACGCAGGAAGCGGTCGAGTGTCGCCTGGATCTTCTCCTTGACCGCATCGGGACCGCGATCGCTCATCTCGGTGTGCTGAGCACCGGTATGGACGATGTCGATGCCGCGCGCTTTGGCCTCTTCAGGCGTCGGCAGCACGCCCGGGTCGGTCTGGAAATGCGGATCCTTGGAGCGGAACGACAGGATCTTCAGGTTGTCGCTGAGCACGAAGGGCACCCGCAAATTGTCGAGCGTGATCACCTTCGACACGATCTCCGGGTGCTGATGGGCGACATACATCGAGACGTCGCCGCCGTTGGAATGGCCGACGAGGGTGATGTGGTCGTAGTCGGTGTTTTCCTGCCGTCGCTTCAGTTCGGCCAGGGTGAAAAGGATGTTGGCCTCGCAGCGGATGTAGACCTCGCGCCGCCCGACATATTGCTGACCGACATGGGTCATCAACGGCGGATCGCTCGGCAGGTCCTGCTGGATGCTGGCAACGAGATAACCGCGCGCCGCGAGCACGTTGGCGAGGAAGGAATACTCGGTCGCCTTGACGGTGTTGCCGTTGCTGATGATGGCGAGCGGGAGCTTCCAGAGCCCGAGATTGGCCTTGGTCTCGTAGTCGCGCCGCACCGCGATTTCGACCGAGATCGGCCGTTGGCGCGAGGCATCGAACAGGGTCAAAACGTCATGTCGGATCGCGAACCGGCTGACCACGAAATACTGGCCGACGCCGAGCACGCAGAGAAAGGCCAGGATTGCAAACACCCTCTTCATGGTTCCGTCCCAATCACTTTCGTCTGAAAATGGTCACTGGAAGCCCCCGGATCGAGCGATCGTGAGCAGGTTACGGGATTAAATTTAGGCAAGTCTGTGAGCAAGGCCGCAAAAGGGCCGCATGCCGGGTGTGATCAAAGCACGGCGGCTAGAGGCGGCCGCCCCTCTCGCGTTCGGGGCAGAGCCGGAATGCGCTCGAGAGGGTGAAGAGGAAGCGCGGGCTGCGGCGCTCGTTGTCTGGCGCCCGGTAGCTGTAGGGGACGGCTACGCCGAGATCGGCTTGAAGATCATCCGGCAGAAAGAACCGCACGCCGGCTCCGGCCGACGTCAGCGACAGGCCGTCGCTCAGGCGGTAACCGTCGTTCCAGACTGCGCCGGCGTCGCCAAAGGCGTAGAGCTGATAGCCGGTCCAGTAGCGGAAATTGAGCTTCTGGTCGAAGCGCAGCTCGAGCGAGCCGGCAAGACCGTTGTCGCCGCTGATCTCGGCTGCGCCATAGCCCCGGCCGAAAGCCGCGCCGCCGAGATAGAATTGCTGCGAAATGAACAGCGGCCGCGATGCCGTCTGGCTGGCGGCGGACAGCTTGAGCGACCAGGCGTCGTTGAGGGTCTGGTAGCGCGTGAACCAGAGGTTCAGGACCGAGAAGTTCGACGCGGCGCCGTCGCGCGACAGCAGATCGTCGTCGAAATGCGAGGCGCCGAAGATGTCGAGACCTTGGCGGTAGGTCAGCGTCGCGAAATTGGTGCCGCCGAAGCGATCCTGCAGCCGGTAATCGGCGGTCAGGCTCGCGGTCCTGATGTGGTCGTTGTACCAGGGGCCGTAAAGATCGTGCTCGGACACGTTGCTGAAGGTCCCGGCCAAGGTCAGCGTCAACGCCGATGATTGCGACATGAAGGGCACGGTGCTTGCCCGCAGCTCGAACGCCTCTGTCGTGGTGATGTCGCTGTCGAGGCGGCGGGCGTCACCCGGCCGGACCGCGCTGTACAGGACGGAAGCGCCGAGGCGCACGCCATCGACGCCGACGGGCGCGTCATAGGATAGTCGCGCAAAGCCAAGCTCACGCGGGTCGTTGGCAATGGTCGACAGGTTGACCACCAGCGTATCGCCGGGCGTGAGGTAGGAGTTGAAAGCGCCGGTCGCGTAGGTCTGCCACGGGCCGACCGACGATGAGCCCAGATTATCCAGGCCGAACGACGAGAAGACGTGCCAGGTTTTCAAATGGACGATGAGACGAAAGCGGCCGGTGGCACCGCCGATCTCCTCGAGCGCGGTGTCGGTGATCCGGATGCCCGGCCCGCTGTTGATGAGGAAGAGCTGACGTTCGAGCGTTGCCAGGCGCGACGGCTGCTCGGCGAGAACCCGGTCCAGCATCGGCCTCACGCCAAACTGCTCGGCACCGTCGCCTTTCAGCTCGGCCTGCACGATGGCGCCTTCAATCACCTGGATCCGGACGCGGCCGTCGGCGATGTCTTGCGGCGGCACGATCGCCCGGCTCAGATGGAAGCCGTCTGCGCGGTAGAGATCGCTGATCGCGCCGGCGATCGCGGCGAGGTTGGCTTGCGAGACATTCTTGCCGAGATAGGGCTGATAGGCTGCGGCGATGCGATCGCGGGGAATGGCTTGGGCGCCGCTGACATCGATCCCGCGTAGCACGAATTGTGGTTTCGTATCCCCGCCTGTGTTGGGCCGGCCGACCGCCGGCAGCGTGACCGGAGGACGGCTCAGCGATTCCTGCTCGCTTTGGTTTTCAAAGTATTTCTCCGGCTGCCGCGGATCGAAGCCGGGCTGGTTCGCCTGTTGAGCGAACGCCTGCGAAATTCCCGTGAAAATCGGTGCCGCCAGCACCAGTGCAACGAGGAGATGCCGCTTCTCAATGCGCGCAGCGAGCTGCTCACCGTAGTTTAACGGAGCGGTGCCCAGGAGCCGGTAAGAGTTCGTTAGCTGCATGATTTTTCTTAGTTTTTTATGGTCAATGATTGGTTAATGCAGCCACTGGACTTGCCGGTTCCCGCTAATTCTCTCTTGAGTGATTTCGGATACGCCTCAGGACTGGCTGTAATGCGGGACTGAGGATCGTGATGCTGGGCAGAGTTGGAATGCGGTGCGCCTTCGTGGCCGCGCTGAGCCTGGGTACGGCCTCGTTCGCATCTGCCGCGGACGATGGCGTCTGGTCAGTCAGCAAGTCCTCGGGTGAGGTCTGGCTTGCCGCCAATGGCGCGCAGCCTGTGTCGTTGACCCAGGAAGGGACGCTGAAGGCCGGTGATACCATTCGCACCGGACGCAACGGACGCGTGCTGCTCGTCCGTGGCGAGGAATCAATCTTGATCTCCCCGAACTCGGTGGTCGGTTTGCCGGCCGAGAAGAAGGAAGGGCTTTCGACCACCATCATCCAGCAGGCGGGTTCGATCCTGCTCGAGGTCGAGAAGCGCAACGTCAAGCATTTCGAGGTCGAGACGCCGTATCTCGCCGCCGTGGTCAAGGGAACGCAATTCAGCGTCACCGTGAATGCTGGCAGCACCAAGGTCGGCGTGCTCCGCGGCCAGGTTGAAGTCTCCGACTTCAAGTCCGGACAGATCGCACGGGTCATGCCGGGACAGGCCGCCACCTCCTTTGAGCACGGCAAGCCCGGCCTCAGCCTGAGTGGTGCCGGGACCTTCAATCCGATCGAGCACGGCAAGCCGCGCGCCTCGACGATCGAGCGAGTCCCTGTGCCGAAATCGGGTCTGTCGGCACCGCGCAATGCGGCGACCGGCCATGCGATCCATGCGCTCGGTCGGATCGACAAGGGGGCCAAGGCGGCCGGCGCGCCGGCGCAATCGCATCAAGCGGCCGGCGGTCAGGCGCCCAAAGGCGGCGTCGTGCGCATCTCCAGTTCGCTCGGCGAGGTCAAGCTGAACGTCCACAAGGTCACGAACGGGCTCGCCCACGGCGCCGTGACAACGGGGCACGTGCGCAACGCGAACGCCAGCACCGAGACGGCGTGGAGCGACACGAAGGCAAGCACGACGACCACGGCCTCCAACAGCTCCAACGTCACGGCGGTTACGGTGAGCGGCAGTGCCCCCGCGGCCAGTGCCACGTCGACGTCGTCAAATACGACGATGACTGTTGCGACCTCCTCTGGTTCGACCAGCGATGTGTCCGGCGGAAGCTCTGGGAGCGGAAGCAGCGGGACTGGCACGACCAGCAACGGAAGCGGTGGCACCGGCAATAATGGCAACGGCAACAGCGGAAACGGGAATAACGGCAACAACGGCAACGGCGATCATGGCCACCACTACGGTTGGTATTGGGGCAGAGGCCATCGCTAGGACCGTGTCGTCGGTATAGGGGAGCGCCTGGCGGCAGGGACCGCCGGTGCAGGGGAGCAAAGTGAAACGCCATCGGCCGCATATTCTTGTCATGATCGCGCTTGCGGTTGTGCTGTCCACGGGGTGGCACGGCGCGCTTCGCAACGCGCTCACCGATCTGCGCTTCGCCTGGCAATCGCGTACGGCCAGCGGCAATGTCGTCGTGGTCGCCATCGACGCTCCCTCGATCGACCAGATCGGGATATGGCCCTGGCCGCGCCGGCTCCACGCGGAGCTGTTGCACAGGCTCGAGGCGGCGGGGGCACAGGACGTCGCCTTCGACGTCGATTTCAGCACACCATCGGATCCGGCCTCAGACGAAGCCCTCGTCACCGCGCTTCGGGAGGTCGGCGGTTCGACGATCCTGCCCTCCTTCAAGCAGCCGACGCCGAATGGTGGCGCGGTTCACATCAACCGTCCACTGAAGCCGTTCAGCAACCAGTCGTGGCCGGCCGTCGTCAATGTCGCGATCGAATCCGACGGGCTGGTGCGCCGCTATCCGGTCGGAGAGAAGCTTGGCGATGCCGTGATGCCGTCGATGGCCGTCGTGCTGGCCGGGCAGGACGCCAATCGGCGGCCACCCTTCCTGATCGATTTCGGCATTCGTGCGGCCTCCATCCCAAGTGTCTCCTATTTTGACGTGCTGCGCGGCGATGCCGCGACCTTGGACAAGCTGAGAGACAAGAAGATCATCGTCGGTGCTACCGCGCTCGAACTGGGCGACCGGTTCAGTGTTCCAAACGGCAAGAGCGTCTCTGGGCCCGTCCTCCAGGCGCTGGCGGCGGAATCGATCCTCCAGAACCGGATGCTGCGCTGGACGTCCGATGTCGGCATGATCATTGGCCTGGGCCTGATCTGCCTGGCGATGATGTATTCGTGGCGCCGTTCCGCACCGGGCGTCCGTGTCACCATCCTCGTCGCCGCAGGAGCGGGCGTGGAACTTGCCGCTGCGCTCGTGCAGGCAAGCTGGCCGCTCATCATCGACACGTCGCTGTTTCACATTGCGATCATTGCCTATCTGACCGCGATTGCGCTCGACGAGATCGATTTCCGTAGTCTCCTGGGGCGTATTGCCGAGAGCCGCTTTCATCGTATCGCGATGTCGCTCGGCGACGGTCTGATCTGCACCGACGAGGATCACCGGATCACGGTGTGGAATCCGGGCGCCAGCGCGATCTTCGGTTACGTGCCGACCGAAATGATCGGGCGTCCGTTCGAAACGCTCTGTGCGGAGCCCGCCGGCGGTGGCGCCAAGGCATTTGCCATGCGCGATGCTGCGCGCCAGGCGCTATTGGTGCCCGGCGGTGCCGTCGTCGTCGAGTTCCAGGGGCGACGGAAGAACGGCGAGACGTTCCCGGTCGAAGCGAGCTTTTCGGGCTGGCAGGGCACGGACGGCTTCCAGTACGGAGCGATCCTGCGCGACATCTCGGTCCGCAAGCGCGAAGCCGAACGCGTCAGGTATCTCGCCGAACATGACGCGTTGACCGGTCTTGCCAACCGCAACATGCTGCATGCGAGCCTCGCCAATCTGATCGCCGCGGCGGAGCGGCGATCGTCCGACGTCGCGCTGCTCGTGCTCGGGCTCGACGGCTTCCAGCAGATCAACGACATGCTTGGACATTCGGCCGGCGACCTCGTGCTGCGGGCCGTCGCGGAGCGCCTCCGGACCAAAGTCGGCGGCAAGGCCGTCGTCGCCCGGCTCAGCGGCGACGAGTTCGCCATCGCGCTTGATTGTACGGAGGCTGGCGAGCCGATTGTGGAGTTTGCCGAGCGGATCGCGCGCGCGTTCGAAGCGCCGCTCGCAACGGGTGCGCGCCAACATCGCGTCAGGATCAGCATCGGCGTCGCCGTCTACCCGGAGGGCGGGCACAACGCCGACGATCTCCTCGGCAATGGTCATCTGGCGCTGAGCAAGGCAAAGATGACGCGGCGCGGCAGCCACGTGATCTTCGAGAGTGCGATCAGGCAAGAGCTGGAGAACCGGCTGACGCTGGAGAGCGAACTGGCGCTTGCCGCGGATCGTGGCGAGTTCGAACTGTTCTACCAGCCACAGGTTCGGCTGGTCGACGGCAGCCTGCTCGGGGCCGAAGCGCTCATCCGCTGGCGGCATCCCGTGCGCGGCTATGTCTCGCCCGGGGAATTCATGCCGGTGGTCAACACCTCGTCCCTGTCCGAGCGGATCGCGAACTGGGTGATGGAGACCGCCTGTCGGCAGGCGCGAGCCTGGGAATTATCCAGAAACAGCGTGCGCGTCGCGATCAACCTCTCGCCGTCGCAGCTCGAGTCCGGCGACCTCGCGCATTCCGTTGCGGCGCTGCTCGCGGAGACGGGGCTCACGCCGTCGCTGCTCGAGCTCGAAGTCACGGAGGATATCCTGCTGCATGACGAAAGCCGCGTGCTCGACATGTTCGAGCGGATCCAGCAGCTCGGCGTCCGCGTTCTGTTCGACGATTTCGGCACGGGCTATGCGAGCCTGAGCTATCTGAAGAAGTTTCCGCTCGACGGGCTCAAGATCGACCGGTCGTTCGTGCTTGACCTGCTCGCCGATTCCGACGACGCCGCGATCGTCGGCTCGACCATCGGTCTCAGCAAGCAGCTCGGGCTCACTGTCGTGGCGGAAGGCATCGAGAACCGTGCCACGGCCGACTTCCTGGTCAGCATGGGATGCGAGGAAGGGCAGGGATATTTCTTCGGCCGGCCGATGCCCGCCGGGGCGTTCGAGAGGCAATTCCTGCCGGCCGAGCTCGAAGCCGTCAGCGCTGCCTAGCTGACTCACGTCACGCGGGCTTCATTGCTAACGCCGGCGGGCGATGGCAACCCCGAACAGGAAGGCGACGAACAGGCTCGCGAGCGGCGCTTCACGTGTGATTGCGGCGACCGTCGAGAGCGGTTTACCCGGCTTTCGAGCTTCGTCGATGACGTGCGTCAAGCGGTCCACAGCGGCGCGCAAGCCTCCCGCGACCTCACCGATCGTATGAGAGACGTCGGTCGCCGCGTCGATGGCGCGCTCGGCCATGCCGGGCTGGGACGGGGGCTGCGGAATTTCGGTGCTCAAATTCGTAAACTCCGCTTCTGACGAAGTGAATGAGGCCGGCACCTTTGGCTATCCGCGCGAGCGCTCGTTTTGAACAGCGGGTCCGAAGACCTTTGGCTATCCGCGACAGGCGCCGTAATGTACGGCGGGTGCCGGCCTTGCAAGAGAAATGCGGCGCGCGGGGTTTTGTTCCGGGGGGCTTCTCTCGCGGCGTCTTTTCACCGAGAAATACCCGTGAAACGACGGGTACGAATCTCTGCTAGGCTGCCACGACCTTGTGGATGTCAGGAGACTGCCGTGACCGATCGGACCATGCCGGATCGAGCCCGGCGCATCGCCTTGCTCGGCGCGCCCATCGACATGGGAGCTTCGCAGCGCGGCACCTTGATGGGCCCTGCGGCGCTGCGCACCGCCGGGCTTGCGGCACTGCTCGAAAGCCTTGATTTCGAAGTTGTCGATTACGGCGATCTCTCCGTGGCGGAGGTCGGGGACCTCGGTGACAGGCCGCCCGAAAAAGCCAACCACTATCGCGAAATCCAGCGCTGGACGCGTCTGCTGAGCCGCAGAGGCCATGAGATCGCGCAGACCGGGGCGTTGCCGATCTTCCTCGGTGGCGATCACACATTGTCGATGGGCTCGGTGAATGCCATGGCGCGCCACTGGCAGGAGCGCGGACGCGAGCTGTTCGTGCTCTGGCTCGACGCCCATGCCGATTACAACACGCCCGAGACGACGATCACCGCCAACATGCACGGCATGTCGGCGGCGTTCTTGTGTGGCGAGCCCGGCCTCGACGGATTGCTCGGCGATGATCCGCGCGCCTCGATTGATCCCGACAGGCTGGACCTGTTCGGCGCGCGTTCGATCGACAAGCTCGAAAGGGAATTGATGCGCACACGCCGGATCAGGGTTGTCGACATGCGCCAGATTGACGAGTTCGGCGTCGCTGTGCTGATCCGGCGCGTCATCGAGCGCGTCAAGGCGTGCGATGGCGTGCTCCACGTCAGCTTCGATGTCGATTTCCTCGATCCGTGCGTGGCGCCGGGAGTCGGCACCACTGTGCCGGGCGGAGCGACCTATCGCGAGGCGCATCTGATCATGGAGCTGCTTCATGATTCCGGCGTCGTGGGATCGGTCGACATCGTCGAGCTCAACCCGTTCCTGGACGAGCGCGGTCGCACCGCGCGCACTGCGGTCGAGCTGATCGGCAGCCTGTTCGGACAACAGATCACCGATCGCCCGACGCCGAGTAACGCGATCGCACCGGGCGAGTGAAACTGGGAGCTGTTTTGCATCGCGGAGAACGGAATGACTGTTGCGGCTGTCTGATCTAGACCAGTCCTGGTCGAAATCGCCTGTTTTTGAAATAGGTGCGGATTGCAAACACCCTTCGCGGAGGGTTTGATGCGGGGCGCGCTTCAGCCGAGGATCCGCAATGAGCAGCACGATAGACGCCGCCGGAAAATCCGCGAGAACAACACGCCGTCGCTTCCTGCAAGGCGGCACCGCGGTGGCGGGCGGCGCCGTTCTGGGCGCTGGTGCGTCGTCCGCGGCGGAGACGGACAACCTTCCGCCCAACATTCCCGAATGGATGAAGGCGCCGGGCGAGCCGATGGGAGCCCAGCCCTATGGCGCGCCGTCACCGTTCGAGAAGGGCGTCGTCAAGAACATCTCGAAGACTCTCAAGCAGTACATATCGGCCTCCAGCCGGACGCCGTTGCAGGAGCTAGACGGCATCATCACGCCGAATGGACTGTTCTACGAGCGGCATCATGGCGGTGTTCCGACCATCGATCCGGCGCAGCATCGGTTGATGCTGCACGGCCTCGTCGAGCGGCCTTTGATCTTCACGATGGACGATCTCAGGCGCTTCCCGTCGGAGTCGCGCATCCACTTCCTCGAATGCTCCGGCAATCCCGGTTACACAAAACCCTATGGCAAGACGGCGTCGGACCTCGTGGGTCTGGTGAGTTGCGCCGAATGGACCGGCGTGAGCCTGAAGCTCGTGCTCCAGGAGGCCGGACTGAAACCCGACGCCAAATGGGTCGTCGCCGAAGGCGCTGACGCCGCCGCGCTGACGCGCAGCATTCCGATCGAGAAATGCCTCGAGGACGCCCTTTTGGTCTACAGCCAGAACGGCGAGCGCTTGCGTCCGCAGCAGGGCTATCCAGTGCGGCTGTTCCTGCCGGGCTTCGAAGGCAATATGAGCGTGAAGTGGCTGCGCCGCCTGCACGTGACCGCGGAGCCCACTTATTCGCGCGAAGAGACCTCGAAATACACCGATCTCTTGCCCGACGGCACGGCGCGCGAGTTTTCCTTCTACATGGAAGCGAAGTCGATCATCACGCGCCCCTCGGGCGGTCATCGCCTGAGCGCGCCCGGCTTCCACGAGATCACCGGCATCGCCTGGAGCGGACATGGCAAGATCAAGCGCGTCGAGGTGTCGGTCGATGACGGCAAGAGCTGGCAGGACGCGCGATTGCAGGAGCCGGTGTTGACGCGCGCCCTCACGCGCTTTCGCCTGCCCTGGCAATGGGACGGCAAGCCGGCCGTGATCCAGAGCCGTGCCGTCGACGAGACCGGCTATGTGCAGCCGACGCTGGCCGAACTGCTCGCTGTGCGCGGCGAGAACTATTTCTACCACAACAACGCGATCTGGCCCTGGCGCATCGCAGCCGACGGCGAGGTGACCAATGCGCTGGCGTGAGAGCTGCGGCGTTGCCGTCGCAATCGCGCTGGGTGCCTTCGCGAGCGAAGCGCAGGCGCAAAGCCCTTATGGCATCGGTCGCCCTGCGACGGCTGCGGAGATCGCGGGCTGGAATATCGATGTCGGACGTGACGGCAGCAATCTGCCGAAGGGAGGCGGTTCGGTCAGCCATGGGCGCGAGGTGTTCGCCCAGCAATGTGCGTCCTGCCATGGCGATAAAGGCGAGGGGGGGCTGGGGGACCGGCTCGTCGGCGGGCAGGGCACGATCGCAACGGCCAGGCCGATCCGCACCGTCGGCAGCTATTGGCCTTATGCACCGACGCTGTTCGATTATATCCGCCGCGCCATGCCGCAGAACGCGCCACAGTCGCTGAGCGACGAGGATGTCTATGCGGTGTCCGCCTATATCCTGAACCTGAACGGGCTGGTGGGAGCGGATGCGACACTCGATGCCAGATCGCTTTCGGCTGTCAAAATGCCGAACCGCGACAGCTTCGTCGGCGACGCGCGCCCGGACGTGAAAAAGTGATCGTATCGGGACGATCAGTTCCGCGCAGTGGCTCGGAACTTGCTTAAGCGAAGGCCGGAACTCACGGGATACGTTTGAGTTAACCCGCGAGAGGAAACAGCACGGGTCCTTCGATGACAACAGATCGCTTCGCAAATTCCATGTCCTCGGCGCTTCGCCATCCCGGCGTGATCGCGCTGATCGTGGCCGGCTTGACGATTGTTGCGATGCTGATCGTCGATCACGGGCCGTGGAACCGCGCCAAGACGCAGCCGGCTCATGTCGCGATGTATGCAACCACGGGCGAGGCTGCACATGCCGCCGGCGCCAGGGTGCTTCCCACCGCCCCGAAGTCGCCGGTCGAGCCGGAACGGCCGGGGCCGAAGACATCTCCGACCGTCAATCCGGTGACGCCGTAATACGGTTCATCAGCGTACCGGCCGTGCCCGCGGCCTTCATCATCGTCGTCGCTTCGCAGATCTTGGCGTCGCAGATCTTAGCGTCGCAGATCTTGGCGTCGCAGATCTCGGCGTCGCGGCCGCCGGTCTGGTCAGCCGATCGCGGACGAGCCGAGCAGTGCGAGGACGGCCAGCGCCATGATCGCGGTGCCGAGCCAGCCCAGCGCGACCAGCCGTGATCGGGCCTTGAAGCGGCCCATGATTGCACGGCTCGAGACGATCAGCATCATCATGGCCATGACCGGCACGGCAACGATGCCGTTGAGCACCGCGCTCCATACCAGCATGTGGATCGAGTCGATGCCGGTGAAGCCGAGACCGAAGCCGATGATGGTTGCGGCCGCGATGATGGTGTAGAAGCCGACCGCTTTTTCCGGCTTTGCCTCCAGCGTGGCGCGCCAGCCGAAAATCTCCGCAACGGCGTAAGCCGCCGAGCCCGCCAGCACCGGGATCGCCAGAAGGCCGGTGCCGATGATGCCGAGCGCGAACAGCGCGAAGGTGAAGTCGCCGGCGAGCGGACGCAGCGCTTCGGCCGCTTCCGTCGCCGAGTTGATCCTGGTGACGCCATTGCCGTTCAGCACGGTCGCCGTGGTCAGGATGATGAAGAAGGCGATGCTGTTGGAGAGCAGCATGCCGACGATGGTGTCAGCCTTGATGCGCGCGATTTCAGGGGCGCCCCCGCTCGGAAGGTCGCGCAGCGGCTTGTCGCGCTTGCCCTGGTTCATCTCCTCGACCTCTTGCGAGGCCTGCCAGAAGAAGAGATAGGGGCTGATGGTGGTGCCGAGCACGGCGACGACCATCAGGAAATAGTCGGCGCTGATCGTCGCCTTCGGCCATACCGCGGCGAGCAACGCGGTGCTCCACGGGATATTCACGGTGAAGGCGGTGGCGACATAGGCGAACAGCGTCAGCGTCAGGAATTTCAGCACCGGCGAATAGCGGCGATAGGGCACGAACACCTGGAGCAGGGTCGAGCCCGCCGCGAAGATCAGGGCGTGCTCGTGATTGAGCCCGCCGATGACCAGCGAGAGCGCCTCCGCCATCGCGGCGATGTCGGCGGCGATGTTGAAGGTGTTGGCGATGACGAGCAGCGAGACGAGCCCCAGCACGATCCAGCGCGGCGCGAGCTGCAGGACGTTGGCGGCGAGCCCTTTGCCGGTGACCCGGCCGATCCGCGCGCTGACGAGCTGAATCGCGATCATGAACGGCAGGGTCAGAAACACCGTCCAGAGCAGCCCGTAGCCGAATTGCGCACCCGCCTGCGAATAGGTGGCGATGCCCGACGGATCGTCGTCGGCCGCGCCGGTGATGAGGCCGGGCCCCAGCCGTTTCAGCAGCCCCGGCCCGGACTTCGCCGAACCTTCGGTGCTGTCGTGCTTGGCGGCGTGCTGTTTCGATCGGTTTGACAGGGCTGACCTTCCGGAATTGCGAAGCGTGCTTTAAGCGCGATCATGGCCGCAAGGTTCCTGCGTCGGCCGGCGCCGCCGTCTGCTGACGCCAATGCTTCGTCATTGCTTTGACACGTCGGGCAAAACACCTGTAGAGTTGTACCATAGCAGAGATCGTCGAGCCCGCACCGTCACCGGTTGCGGGCTCTTCGTTTGCTCCCGTTCAAAACGGTCGCCAGCCTCTCGCGCCAGAGCATGTCGCCGACGGCCGGTCGATCCCTGGACACAGAAGCCGTCGGCAATCAGGCAGCACTTGCTCGACTGTCCGCCGGCGCGCACGAACTGGTTCTCATGCCAGTAGCGCCCGCCGTCCGGCGGGGTTAACGTTGTTGCTCTGATTCGCGCCTTCCGAAAATTTGGAACCAAAGCTGGATGAGCGCGTTGCGGTGCCGCTTGACGGGCCGTTCCAACCCGCCCCGGCAGCAAAGTCACGGTGCGGTGCTGCCTTGCCCAAGGCCGGGCCGCGCGCCGTACGGCAAAGAATTTGCAACGACAAAAGGGGGCACATTTGGCCGCCGATCTGGTTTTCAGAATTGCAATTGCCGGGCTGTTTGTCTTTTCAGCGGTGCTGGCTTCCATGCTGTGGCTGAACGTCTGAGTCTCCGACGTGTGAGCCCCGCCCTGTGAGTCTCGCTCTGCCGCTTGGAACGGCCGGTCCATGGTGGCGTTTTTCTTCCGTGAGGGAGGAAACACAATGGACAGTCTGACGAAGCGCGGGCAGCCGGACCGCAGCAAGATCAACATGCACGAGGCCTATGAGGTCAAGTACTGGACGCACGCGCTCGGCGTATCGAAGGAGGAGCTGCAAAAGGCCGTCGACAAGGTCGGCAATTCGGCCGCCGCCGTCCGCAAGGAATTGGCGACGTAACGCGTCCAACGCATTCGTGCCGAAACGCGTGCTGCTACTTGATGCTGACGAACATGCCCCAGGCGGCGGCCAGCGCGCCGCCGGTGAAGACGACCACCGGGTTGTCGCAGAACGTGCTGCCATAGCTGCACACGTTCGCGCCGAACTGGCCGAGCTCGTGATGGCTCGCGGAGTAGAACAGTCCCGACAGCACCAGCAATGCGGCGGCGACGTAGTACATCGACGGAATCTCCAGCCTGCCCATGCGCCCTCGCAAGGGACATGTCCCAGCATGGCGCGGGGAGATTTCATTTCGCCGAATCCGCTTCGCCGCATTTGGTTAAAGTTTGACCCGTCGGGGAAACGATGTCGTGATTGTCCGTGAGCGGCTGGCGCCAGAACAATGTGAGATAGTTCATATCCGGCGCGTCGCCGGCGTGTTGCCATTCCGATGTGTCCGGCGAAACTTCATTTCTTTCGCTATGCGCTGCGGTTCGGACTGTGCGGAGGCGTCGAATGGTCAATATCAAAGTTCCTCTTAATCCAGTGCAGAAACGCGGCTTGTGGCCGCCCAAAGGCGGGCGCGAATATCCGGTCCTGGATACGGACGACTGGTGGAAAATTGCGGCGCGCGAGCACATGGATGCGTGGGCGTTGATCGAGTTCAATTTCCAAACGCACGTTCCCGAGGAGGTGAATTGGTATTTGCGCGAGCTCGTGGGTTGCCGCCACAGCCGTGACGGGGGGCGCAACTACGCGTTTCTCGGGGCTGACCCGAAGCTGCGCAAAATCTATCTTCCCGCTGTGCCGCCTCCGCCCCCACCTAAACCCATACCCTGGCCCGACAAGCTCAAGAAGCTCCAGTACGAGGTGGAGCATTCGAACGATCCGCAAAAGGAACGCTTCCTCTGCATGCTCAAGGCGATGGAGAACCGCCGTGATGATCGCGTGATCTTTTGGTCCACCATAGCCCCGGGCCCCGAGTGGGTTGCTCCGCTTGGCGTTGAGGGAAGAGGGATTGGGAAAGCGTTGATCGATTCGCAGTGGCTCTACAAAAATATAAAGACCGTGCGGGATGTGGACCTTCTTCCGTATGGCGACGGGATGCCGAGAAGCGATACTTTCGTGATCAGCTTCCACAAATATCTGTTTGAAACGGCTGAGCCTTCCATCGGTATCCTGCGCGCGGCGAACGCAGAAATCGTCAAGACGCATGTCATGCTGGATCGTTGGGCGAACCAAAGCATGGGTGGAAGTGCGTCGATGCCGACGTGTTATCGCGCAATCAAGGAATTCATTCGCTTGCAGGAGCAAAGTGATTACCCGTCTGTCATCAACTGCATCGTGACAACCGGCACGTAACCAGTTGCCTGGGCGGATGACCGCACCAATCCCCACCGCTTCAGCGTACGCGCCCTGGTTCAAAGGTCCGCACGTCAACGAAGCAATCTGACCTGACGCATTGAAGGTGAGGATCGCGCTCACGACGCCGTCGCGCGCGACATAGGAAATGGCTGCTCCATCCTCGGACGGATGGAGATCGTCCATATGCGAAGCAGGATGATCCCTGAGACGCTCGACCGAATAGGCGCGCAGGCCCTGCCGGGTCGAAATCGTCTTCAGGCCGCCGCAGGCGCAATGGATGATCGCGTCATCGGCATACATTGCCAGAATGGTCTCGATGTCGCGGCGCTAGGCATCGAGCCAGTCAACCGCAGCGGCCATCGGGTCAAAGGACATGTTTCCTACCTGCGTGCGGTCATGGGCTCGGGGTTTAGGGTCGACCTCATGAACTCGGGGTGAAGATCTCCCCTCGCATTGACTATTTGTTCATGATTTGTTCTTATTGTGCCATCATCAAATGGAGATGGGCCGTGGACAACCGCATCAATGAAATCCGCAACATCGTCAGAGCGTTACGCGTCAGCATGCGAGAGGCCGAGGCCATCATGCACGAGCAGATCAATCGCGACGAGGACTGCATCTTCGTGGCGGAAGAGATCATGAAGATGCGCGTCGTGATGAGCGGCCTGGTTCAGGAGCGGGCACGGCTCGGCGACAGCGAGCCTATTCTCGTGCACAGCCTCTTCGTTCCGCGCCGGCCGCCGGCAGCCCCGCGGACTGGTCTTGCCAATGGCGGCCTCGTACCGCACGGAATTGAGCAGCAACGCGGCCACGCACGCCCGTGAACGGGGATGGGATTCAGACCGCGCGCGCGGCGAGCGAGCAGACGTATGATGTCGGCTAAGAGCCAAGAAATCCGCGACCAGGCGTCGGCCGTAAAGAAGGCGGTCAACAGCCGGAAGAAAGTGGGGAAGAGGTCGCGGAATCGTAAGGTCCCGCTTTGGAACTTCCTGCTGCAAACTCGAATTGGTTGTGTGGTCGGCCCACCGCCGATGGCCGGCCTGGAATGGCGGCTCCGGCGCCCCCAGCCCCCCGTCCCGCGCCGGGGCCGTTTCCAGGAGTTAGGTGGGACAAAAACACCGGCGGCATCGCCGCCAGACGTTCAGCAGGCACCTCAAGATCGTTTTCCGGAGATCGTTTTCGGTCTCGACGAAACACGCCTGAAACATTGCTGAAACCAGATTGTCCTGAACGCCGCGCCCGTTGGCCCCGACCAACGGAGCGAGAAGGAGACAAGTCATGATCCAGGTCGGTTCGAAGGAAGAAGTCGCGTTTCTGCTGGCGCTGTTCGGCACGCATACCCAGCCGGTCAAGCGGCCGAAGCCGAAATCGCAGCAACGCTGACGGCGGCGCCATGCCCGGTTTGGCCGATTGCCAGAGCCTCTTGCGTCTCCTGATCGCAAGGGGTGATCCGAGGGCCATTCCGCTCGCCAAGGGCGCCATCGATCAATATTTGAACACCGCGCCGGCCAGCCTCCGCGGGCGCGGCCTGCGCGTGCTCCAGCGCGACGCGCTCGACCAGCACGGTGCCGCGGTCGGGGTGCAGCGCTCCTTCGCCGAGACGGTGGACGCCTATATCGAGCGCAAGCTTGCGGAGGAGTGACGCCTTTCGGTGCGGTGGCTGCGGCAGCGTGGCTGCCGGTCAGGCTGCGACGGGTGGCGTGGCTTGCGTCAACAGCCCGATCTTCCGGTCGAGATGCCAGACCTCGACGTCGCCCCGGCGCGTGAACTGTTGTGCGACGCGAAGCGCGGATGCATCGGAGTCGGCCTCGAACGCTTCGGCGGAGCGAAACACGCCGTTCTCGTCGACCAGATAGGCGCGGTATTGCCGGGTCATGTCGGCGCCCTCAGGCCCGTCGAATGCAGCCAGGACTCGATCTGGATTGCCGTCTCGTCCTGCCGCGCCCGGCGCAGCAGCATCTCGCGGCGGCGCCCCGGCGCAAGCGTGCGGGCCTCCTCGCGAAGACGTGCGGCCTCGTCTGCGAGCCGCTCGTGGAGAGTTTTGGACTGTTTGAAACGACGCCGCCGAAGCATGACACTGCTCCCTCGTTAGAGTGGGGCGGGAGCGCAACTGGCGTTCTCATCACCGACCGATGCCCGTGCCGCGCGGTGATGGCTGACTGTAGGCCTGTCGTCGGCGGGCGTCTGCAACATTTGATACATTCCTCCGGAAATCTCGAGCGCCCGTCGCGGCGAGGTTCTAGTCCCTTAAGCCGGGGGGACCGTCAGCCCCGAGAGGTCGAGCGCGAACACGCTGCCAGGCAGCGAACTCGCATGCATGGACTTTCGCGCATCGGTCGGAACAGCAAAAGCGTGAAGTACCGGGCGAGCACGCGTTGACATTGTTCCCGTTATGTTCTAGTTGGCATCAACTCAACCTATGAGCGAGCCGTGATCGATCGTCAGTCACGCCTCGAAACTTACCTGAGGCGGCCGAATGAGTAAGTCGTTTCTTGCCTTGGTCTTGTTGGAGACTCCTGCAACTCCGGACATGGTCGCGCTCGCCAAGGCCATTCGCGCGCGACATCCCGAACTGCCGATGGAGGTGGAAGGAGGGGGCGAGGGGAGCGCACGCCAGGGTTCGCCGCTGATCCGCTGTGGCAACGAACTCGTTGTGGTGATGGCGATGCCGGCACCCATTCCAGAAGATACCGGCCTGTGGTCGCGCGCTTCCACGATATGGCCGCAGGCCAAAGCGGTCGCGGCGGGGCACCGAGGGCATCTGATCGTTTCGGTGCTTGGCCAGAATCAGCGACCATTACCCACCGCCCGTTTGACGACTGCAGTCATCGGCGCGCTGATAGCAACCATGCCACAATGCTGCGCCGTCGTGTGGAACGGCAAGGTCGCACGATCCACCGATCTATGGCTGGACCTGTCCAGCCGATCGCTCGCGCCGTTCCCGGATTATCCCTGCTCGCTTTGGATCGACATACTCCCCTTCCGATCAGAGGCGGGCATCGGCGCAGTGACGATGGGGCTGGCGGCGTTTGCCGAACGTGAAATTCAATTCGAGACCCACAAGCTGTCCCTTGGAACATTGCTCAACAAGGTCGACGGTCTTGCCGCCTATCTGGTCGAACACGGAGCGGTGGTCAAGGATGGCGATACGTTTGGTAGAGACGCGCGCGAGCGCTTTTCGGTTCGTCACAAGGACTCCGATCAGTTCGGTGGCTTGCCTGTGCTTTTCTGTAGCGATGGTTCGGCGTGACTCCGCGTGATGATGCGCGAAGGGATGTGCGGGATGTCGTTCAAGGTCGATCGTTGACACGTCGGGCAAAACACCGGCAGAATGGCATCATCGAGATGAATTCGGACAAAGCCCGCGGAGATGCCGCGGGCTTTTTTGTTGGCAGTTGATATTGGTTCTACGTCGCCCTGCAGGCATGATGTTCAATGGGCGGAGCATGGGTAACAGAACGACAGTCTTCATTGTGACCGACCAAAGGCGCGAAGCGCCCACCGTTACGTGATGAGCCGGACGTATATTCGGCAGGAGCATAATTTTATGGCTGTATCCCGTAATCCAAAGCGAAGGCCGAAGGGGCCGAAACTCTATCGTGTCGGGCTGGATTTCAGAATCCACACGCGCCCCGGTTTGGAAATGGAGAATTTTGCCGCCCTTGGCGCCGGTCGCGTGCTGCTTTCACCACGGGGCAAGCGAAGCTTTCCTGCGCTGGCCGAAACGCCACGGCTGCTGATCGACAAATCTCTCGGCCGGCCGCCGGTCGATTGGGAGCCATTTCACGACTTCTGGCTCGTATCCGATCGCATGAAGAGGGTCCTGGAAGCCGTGGATAGCGACGGCGTGGCGTTCCTGAGGTGCGAAACGCGGTCGTTGCGTGGAGATGCGCCCGTCTATTGGCTTTGCGATGTTGTCCGCAAGCTCGAGGTCATCGACGAGGAAAAGTCGATCGTCGAAATCCTGGATGATGGGACAGATTTCAGGCGGTACGATAACACGGCGATTTCAAGCTTTGTCTTTAGGGAGGAGGCCATCGGTTCGGCTCATATTTTCCGGCCGCGCTTTCTAGAGACGAGGATTATTTGCGACCAGGCAATGAAAGACGCCTGTAAGGCTGCCGGCGTTAGAGGCCTAAGCTTTGGAGATCCCTACTTCAATTACGATAGCCTTCGTCCCTAGTCTTCTTCACGTAGAGATTCGGGGAGAATCCGGCTTTGTCCGTTTGTGGGCTCGCCGAAGACATTCGCACGACTCTGACGACTCTAGCAGAGGGGCGGATGCCCCGATTTCATTTCAATAGTACGGATCGCTGCCGTCGTCACGCGGACCTAAAGGCGACGACGTTGTAGGCGCGGCGTGCCGATCGGCGATGCCGGGTGCGGCGGCCGCATGGACTTCTAGCGCGTACGCAAAGAGGCCGGCTCTCGCCGCCGGCCATCTACCAAGCATTTCAAATCAGATCCGCCGGCTGCGATCACCAGCAGCACGGATGCTGGCCTGCGCCAGAAAGTAGCAGCCCTATGTTCCAAGATCATCACGTTTTACCGCAGAAATTTGCAGATCATCCGGTCATCCGTCTCTTGGGGGCACGCTTCAATCATGATGCGATTCGAAATCTAGTCGCGTTGCCGTCAAGGCAGCCCCTGGCAACCGAACTTAGTTCAAGTCCACATACGGGGGGACATCTCAGAACGTATTACAAGGGATTTTGCGACTATCTCGAGAAGATCAGAGTGTCCCCAAGGTTCGACGTGGCTAGCGCGGGCGATGCACGTGCGCTGAACGAGATAGCTTCAGACGTGAACGCGCTTGTAGCCGCTGCCAAGTATGCTGTGGTGAACGGCGATCTGCTTCCCAATACTCCAGAGAAAATGACGACTGAGGAGGCAAATGGTAAGAACAACGGATGGTTCTCAAACCGTGAGAAGTATGCGGCGGACAATGCAGAGCAGATCCGGCAGATGGAGGAAACAATCGATCAGCTCTATAATGCCGGTCAGCGGGATGCGGCGTTGTATTGGCCGCTTACCTCACCGACCAGCGATCTTAGCATGGCAGAGAGAATCGAAATCTTAGAGCGCTCCCGGAAAAGCTCGCCAATTTCGCTGCAGTTCACCAGCATCGGTCCTGTGCCTGACCTTCCGGGCCTCGTTCCGCCCTTTGTCGATACCCGCTTGCCAGGCTTCATTCCGCCTTCTCCTGAGGGGACGAATAAGCCGGAAGGGTTTACACCAAGCAATCCGCTTCTCACTTATGGGTTGCCAGGATTTCCAGTCCCTCCCTCAGGCTGGCGACGTCTGATGCAAGTGCCTCCCAGCGTGGCTATGCCGCCGGAGCCGCAAGTCTTGCAGTTTCATTCGGAGACAGGCCAGCCACTCACGCGTCTCTCTGATGGATCACAGGTGCTGGGGCCGCAGGCACCTCCTGATCAGGGCTCTGCATCGCTGATGGGGGCGGCTGTGCTTGGTACAGGAGCGATGATGATACCTGGAGTACAAGGCCTTGGCGCGGCGTTGCTCGCAGGCTCAACTGTTGCCGCCCTCACTCGCCCCGCTTTCCCGGCAACCATCTCCAGCGATGCCAAGGTTGCAGATGGCAGCGTCTTTTCCAACGGAGCAGCTCCCTATAAGCCGTTCGACGTTAACGTTCCTGTCCAGCGCCTTGATAATGGATGGGGGGATCCTCTCGAGCCATCCGCCAGCACCTTTGCAGATCGGTTCGGAAACTGGACCGACACGCCAGCCGGAACTATGCCTGCCCAGAATGTACAACAAGCGCCGACCCCTCCTGCCGCGGGAGCAGTCGCACCCGAAGAGGTTCGGCGTCTCACCCGCGTCAACGCGACAAATGCGAGCAGCGTCTTCACATCAGGGAGTGCGCCAGTCCCGTATCTGCCCTCCACGGAATTCGACGATCGGTTTGGCAGCTGGAGCAAGCCGACTGGCGAGGGCCGTGCACAACAGGCGAACATGCCGATCGGCGCGTTCGCGGATGAGCCGCCTTACATCATTCCGCCGCCGATCTTCGGGGTGGATGATCCGGGCCACCCGCGCAATGATGCTGAAGAATGGTTTGCGCGCTGGATACGGCCGTTGCTTCGGCCGGAGTGAAGGCGTCGAAGTCCTAGGCACAGACTGGCAGAATGGCATCATCGAGATGAGTTCGGATCAAGCCCGCGGAATCCCGCGGGCTTTGTTTGTATGGCGTCTCTGACGTGCGCGCGCTACACCGCAGCCGGCGGCCCAAACCAGGTCGTCAGCGCATCCGCAAGTCCGCGCTGGCTCTCATCTCCGACCCACGCCACATGCCCGTCGGGCCGCACCAGCACGGCTTCGGGGGCGGTGACCTGTCCGATGGCCGGAAGCTCCCATGCGCCGTTGTAGCCGGCGTCGACTGTTCCGATGCGATCTGCCCAGGGCGCGATGTTGACGCTGCCGGGCTTGCCGAAATTGAGCAACACAGCCTGTGCGCTGTGCAGCAGCGCGAAGAGTTTTCGGGGGCAGCCATCGACCGTGAGGTCGAGATCGGGCATCCGGCGCCCGAGCAGTTCGTGTCCCTCGCCGAGATCATAGCGGATATCGAGCCCGCTCATCATCGCGCCAAAACGTTTGCGCGGCTCGTCCATGGCGAGCAGGTCGGACACCACATCGCGCGCGGCCTTGAGGCCGGCTTCGCCGCGGCGGAGCATGGCGATTTGCGCCATGGTGTTGCGCAAGACGCGCGCGGCAACGGGATGACGTTCGGTGTGGTAGGTGTCGAGCAGGCCGTCGGGCGAAATGCCCCTGACCACCTGCGCCAGCTTCCAGCCGAGATTGACCGCGTCCTGCACGCCGGTGTTGAGGCCTTGCCCGCCGACGGAGTGATGGATATGCGCGGCATCGCCGGCGAGCAGCACGCGCTCCCGCCGATAGGACACGGCCTGCCGCGCCGCATCGGTGAAGCGGGAGATCCAGGCGGGATTTTGGACCCCGAAGTCGGTGCCGTACACGGCGACGAGCGCATCGCTGAGATCGCGCAAGCCGGGTTCGCCGGTGCGGTCGAGCGTCGCTTCCGTCACGACGACCAGCACGCGACCGCTCTCCGCCTTGCTGAGGCCATGAAAGCCGATGGCGTCGTGGCGGAGACCCCATGCCGGCTCGTCGCGCATCTCGACTTCGCCCATGAGATTGCTGAGCGTCGGATCGGAGCCGGCGAAATCGATGCCGGCCCTCTTGCGCACCAGGCTGCGACCGCCGTCGCAGCCCACGAGATAGCTCGCGCGCAATGTCTTGCCGCCGGAGAGCGCAACGTCGATGCCGGTCGCGTCCTGAACGAAACCCGTCACCTCGGAGTTTCGATGGATCGGCACCGCGAGCTCCTCGACCCAGTCGGCCAGGATGCGCTCGATGTGGCGCTGCCGCAGCGCGAGGCCATAAGCGTGCCGGGCGGGAGATCGCCGATGTCGAGCCTGGTCCAGGCGAAGCCCGCGAGCTGGGTGACTTGCCCCTCGCGCAGGAAGCGCTCCGCGATGCCGCGCTGATCGAGGATCTCGATGGTACGCGCGTGCAATCCGCCGGCCCGCGTGCCGACGAGCTCCTGATCCGCGCGCCGCTCGACCACGGCGACGTCGACATCCGCGAGCGCCAGCTCGGCGGCCAGCATCAAACCGGTCGGGCCGCCGCCGGCGATCACCACGGCATGGTGGCTCGCGCAGCCGGCACCGGCCCGCTCGGAACGGCCGCGCGGCCGGGACGACGGAAGCAATACAGGCATGTGGACCCCCTCGCGTTGCCGCTTTGGATGTTCATTGGGGCGGGGGTTCTACGGCAGGGCGGGGGGCTTGAAGCAAGCCCCTTGCGCACCACATATCAAGCTGGGAGGAAGGGCTCCTCCTTCCGCATTCGCTGCGTTGACACGTCGGGCAAAACACTGGCAGAATGGCATCATCGAAAGACGTTTGGTTCGGCCCGCGCGGATCCGCAGCGGGCTTTTTTGTTTCTGCTTCGTGTGACGACGATTTCACTCAACACAAGGTTTGACACGTCGGGCAAAACACCGGCAGAATGACATCATCGAGACGAGTTTGGTTCACCCGCGCCGGAAGCATCCGCCGCGGGTTTTTTCGTCTCGATTTCGAGATCGGACGGTGGCCGCGCATCAGGCCACGCACTCGCAAGACCACGTTCAAGGGGCGCCCATCGGCGCTCGCGACCGGACTTTTGGGCGCCGTTTGGCTAGGCGTCAAGGTCGTGCTGGGCAAGTGAGTCGCCACGGCGGCGACATCGCCGCTCTTGCACTCATGCAATTTCCCGCACACGGACCGTCTCATGTACAAAATTCGTATCGTCGATGCGTCCGATGACGACGTCCTCGACACGTTGGCTGATTTGCATCGGTCGACGTTCTTCGATGCGGCGGCCGTGCCGCAATTCGAGTTGGGGGCGTGGTGGCTTGCCTATCATGACGATGAGGCGGTCGCATTTGCCGACGTCATACCGTCGACGCATGTTCGAAACGGCGGCTACTTCTCCAGGGTCGGCGTGTTGCAGCGGCATTGGGGGCGGGGACTCCAGCGCAGGTTGATGCGTGTGATCGAGGCGAGGGGGCGGCGTGTCGGATGGGATGCCATTGTGTCCGATACGACAGACAATCCCGTCTCTGCGAATAACTTCATCAAGGCGGGCTATCGGCTCTTCGAGCCAGAGGTGCCCTGGGCCTGGGCGCACACGCTTTATTGGCGGAAGTGGCTTCGCTGAGTGGGGTTTCCCGTGATGCGGAACGTGCTTTTCTCGGCGTAGGATGGTCAGTGCGAGACACAGTGCGGCCGCGTACGCCAAAAATGTTCGAGGGCCCGGCAGCTTGATGGCTGCCGGGCCCTTTTTGCGTATTGAAGCGATGCGGGTGAAGCACTTGCGAAGTTGGCGGCGCCGGGCTTTAAGTTTGCTCTTGCAGGAAATTCGGCACCCATAAGCCGATGTAAGGGAGCGCCGTCGATGCCCACCAAGCCTCAATTGCCGGAACGTTCGTCGCGGGCGATGGGCGCGCCTACCGCGCTCGACGGTCTCTTGGTCGTCGATTTCACGCGCGTCGTGGCGGGGCCGGCCTGCACACAGACACTTGCCGATTTCGGTGCACGCGTCATCAAGATCGAGAATCCGGATGGCGGCGACGATACGCGCGCCTATGAGCACGCCGAAATCGGCGGCGAAAGCGCCGCTTATCTGAGTCTGAACCGCAACAAGCGCGGTATCGCGCTCGACCTGACCGTGCCGCAGGCTCGCGAGATCGCACTGGACCTGATCCGGAAGGCGGATGTGGTCGTGGAGAATTTTTCGAGCGGGGTCATGAGGAAATTCGGCCTCGACTACGAGGCGGTCGCGCCGCTCAACCCGCGGCTGGTCTATTGCTCGATTTCCGCTTACGGACGCACCGGGCCGTTCGCTTCACGCCCCGGCTTCGATCCCATCACGCAGGCGGAAAGCGGCTTCATGTCGCTCAATGGGTTTGCCGATGGGCCTGCGGTTCGTACCGGCCCGCCGATCGTGGACATGGCGACGGGGATGTCCGCCTGCAACGCCATCCTGCTGGCGCTGTTGGCGCGCGATCGGCTCGGCCGTGGGCAGCATGTCGAGGTCGCCCTGTTCGACGTCGCCATGGGCATGACCGGCTTCTACGGCATGGCCTATCTGATCAACGGCGAAAACCCTGGCCGGTTCGGCAATTCGCCGAGCGGGTCCCCCACTGTCGGTGTCTATGAAGCTTCCGATGGGCCGCTTTACATGGCCTGCGCCAATGACCGGCTCTATCGCCGGCTGGTGGTCGAGGTGCTGAACCGGCCCGATTTGATCACTGATCCGCAGTTCGCGTCGCGCAAAGCGCGCTCTGAGAACAAGGAGCTCCTGCGGGCAGCCATTGCAGAGGTCTTCGCGAGCGATACCCTCGAGAATTGGATGGCGAAGATGAAGCTGGCCAATATCCCGGTCGGCTATCTTCGAACGGTCGAGGAGGGGTTCAATGCGCCCGAGGCCCGCGAGCGCCATCGCTTGAACAGGATTCCGCACCGTACGGCAGAGTGGGTCCCCAATATCGAACCTCCAATCAATATGAGCCTGACGGGAGCCATTGATCCCGTCGCTGCGCCCCTGTTAGGCGAGCATACCGAAGACGTCCTGCGTGATACGCTCGGCTACGACGAGCGCCGGATTTCGGAGTTCACTCAGCTGGGCGTCTTTGGATCAGGCAAGCCATCGACCTCAGGCCAAGCCTGAGCGGTCGGCTCTGTGGAGCCAGGCATCGCAAAGCTCGCGGAGAGCTGCTTTGAGAAGACGGTATACGCGACATCGCATTCCTGCGAACAGCCGGGGTGCAGGGCGACCACGCAACGTTAACCCTGCCCAGCTTGATTTGGCGAAGTTCCCGCCGCATAACTATGTGAAAGCGAGGGACTCGAATGGCGCCTGGTCAAGAGCCGAGCATGGGCCAGCCGACGGGGCAGGAAGCCGGCGAACGCGCCTATGCGGCAATGATCGCGAGGACCCGGGCGCTCGTGCCGCGGCTGCGAGAGCGGGCTGCCCGCACGGAGGAACTGCGGCATCTTCCGACGGAAACCGAGAAGGATCTCCACGACGCCGGCCTGTTCCGCATGCTGCAGCCGAAGCGCATCGGCGGTGCCGAGCTTGACTATGTCGCTCTTGTCGATTGCGCCGAACTGCTGGGAATGGCGGATGCGTCAGTGGCGTGGAATCTCGCTAACCTGGCAAGCCACCATTGGATGCTCGGCATGTTCGCGCAAAAGGCGCAGGATCTGGTCTGGGACCGCGATCCGGACGCGTTGATTGCGTCCTCTTTCATTTTTCCTGCCGGACGCGCCACGAGGGTCGAGGGCGGCTACCGGTTGCACGGCAGCTGGCCGTTTTCCTCCGGCGTTGCCTCCTGCGAGTGGAACATGCTCGCAAGCGTCGTTTACTCCGACGACGAGGCGGACGGCATCGAGTATCGAATCTTTCTGCTGCCGAAGGGCGATTACAAGGTGTTGGACACCTGGAATGTCGCGGGCCTGCGCGGGACGGGGTCCTGCGACGTCGAAGTCAGGGACGCTTTCGTGGCCGACTATATGACGGTTGCGGTTGGCGATCTTGCCGGCGGCCCGACGCCGGGAAGCAAGGTCAATCCCAATCCGCTGTATGCGCTACCTGTGTTCTCGCTGTTTCCCTACGTCCTCTCCGGCGTCGCGCTGGGGAACGCTCAAGTATGCCTCGACGATTATGCGGAGGTCGCGCGTCATCGCATCTCGACCTACAACCGTGCCAAGCTGAGCGACTTTCAAAGCACGCAGATCAAGATCGCGGACGCTTCGGCCAAGATCGACGCTGCGCGCCTGATCATGCGTTCGGCCTGCGTCAATGCAATGGAAGATGCGAGGCGCGGTCGTATTCCTGATATGGCGACCAAGACCAGATATCGTCGCGATGGCGCATTTTCGGTGAATCTGTGCACCGACGCGGTCTCGATGCTGTTTGCGGCGAGCGGAGCGCGCGGTCTGTTCACGACGGGCGTGTTGCAGCGGCAGTTCCGCGACGCGCACGCGATAAACTCGCATCTTGCGTTCAACTTCGATGCGGCCGGAACCAATTACGGACGGGTGGCTCTGGGCCTGCCGTCCGAGAATCTCACACTGTGAGGCCGGCCGATGAATGATCTGCCGAAGCAGCCGGCCATTTCAGATCCAGCCAATGAACTCGCCAGCGACAACTCGCCGATCGATCCTCGTGATTTTCGCAACGCGCTTGGCACATACGGAACGGGCGTAACGATCATCACGGCCATGGCTGCTGATGGAAAGCCCTATGGTATCACCTGTAATTCGTTCGCGTCGGTCTCCCTGAATCCCCCTCTGGTCCTGTGGAGCCTCGGATTCTATTCCTCAAGCCTCCCCGTGTTTCAGAACGCCAGCCATTTCGCCGTTCACATACTCGGCACATCGCAGCAAACGCTAGCGAACAAATTTGCAAAATCGTCCGAGGACAAGTTTGCCGGGGTCGACTGGACCCCGGGCCTCGGGAACGCGCCGGTCCTTGCCGAGAGTGTCGCCAACTTTCAATGCCGATCGGTCAATCGCTATTATGGCGGTGACCACGTGATTTTTCTCGGAGCGGTCGAGGCCTATGCCTACAGTGCCAAGGAGCCCCTGCTGTTTGCGCGCGGGGGGTATGGCCGGTTCCTGGCTGATGATGAACGCAAGAAGTCGCCATAAGGCGATTCAAGGACGCTCGTCGGCTCGGCGGTCTGTGGCCGAGAGCTTGTAGATTTCCAAAGCGTCCGCGTCGGCGCCGCGTGCAGCCTTGGCCAGCCTGAATATCTGTCCCGCGAGGGTCGCCATCGGCACCGGCGTTGACGTCGCCTGGGCGACATCGGCGACCGTGTCGAGATCCTTGAGCATTGTCGCGATATGGCCAAGCGGCGGCGAGTGGATGCCCTGGACCATGCGCGGCACGAAGAGCTGAAGCGGGATGGAATCCGCAAAGCCGCCGGCGAGCGCCTCGGGCAGCCGGCCTGCGTCAATCCCTGCATTCGAGGCAAGGCGCGTTGCTTCCGCCAGAACGGCCATCGCGCATCCGACGATTACCTGGTTGCAGAGTTTTGTGGTTTGGCCAGCCCCGATCGGGCCCATGTGGGTGAACCTGCGTGCCATGTGCAGCACATAGGGCCGTGCCCGCTCGATGTCAGCAGCTTCTCCGCCGGCCATGATGGCGAGCGTGCCTTCCTCTGCGCCCTTGGTGCCGCCGGACACCGGCGCATCTATCCAGCCCGCGCCATTCGCGTCTTTCAGCCGCGCTGCAAGATCGCGCGCGGCGTCGGGATGGATTGACGAGAAGTCGACGACGAGCTTGCCTGCGCCGGAAGCCGCTGCAAGACCCTCGGGTCCGAAGATCACCTCTTCGACGGCGGCGGCATCGGTCACGCACATGAACACGATATCCGCGTTCGCCAACATGTCGCGGGGGGTGGTTGCGCGCCTGGCGCCGGCCGCGACGAGCGGAGCGACCTTGCCCTCTGAACGATTCCAGACAGCGACCTGATGGCCGGCTTTGAGCAGGCGCCGGGTCATCGGCGTTCCCATCAGTCCAAGGCCGAGATAGCCGAGCCTCTCGACGCCCTGCGGGTTTGTCTTGCTCGCATCAGCCATAGGTTGCCTCCTTCTGTCGCAGCGCAAACGCCGCCTTACCATACATTGCAGGTCGGACAGCGAAACCGTCCGGCTCGCATGGCTTGCCTGATTGTTTGAACCATGAAACATTTGCGCCAGTCGGGTTGGGCGGCGCCGGTCGGCGCCGGAGCAGCGGAGTGGGCATGATGCGAACCGTTTCGAAGTGGATCCTGGCTTTGGGAGCGGCGGCGGCTTTGAGCGCGGGGGCGGGCCCGTCATGGGCACAGCAGACAATTCGCGTCGGCTGGACCATCCCGGCCGAGGAATCCAAGTACTGGATGATGCGCAGGCCGGCCGAGTTTCCCAATATCGGCAAGGCCTACAATATCGAATGGACCCAATTTCAGGGCACCGCGCCGATGACGCAGGCATTGGCGGCCGGCGCGCTGGATTGCGCGACGCAAGCGCCGCTGTCGCTGGCCAACGGTGTGGTCGGCGGCAATCTCAAGGCCTACATCGTGGCGCAGCACGTCTTCGAGAAGCCCGGCGGTTTCTCGGTCTATTGGGCGGTGATGGATGACTCGCCGATCAAGACGATCGCCGATCTCAAAGGCAAGACGGTCGGCATTTCCGTGATCGGCGGCGGCACACAAGGCCCCTTCAACCTGTTGCTCAAGCAGAATGGCGTCGATCCGGCCAAGGACATCAAGCTGGTCGAGGTCGGTTTTGCCGTGTCCGAAGATGCGCTGCGCCAGGGCCGTGTCGACGCGGTCAACATGAACCAGCCGTTTGCCGCACGTGCGGAAGCGAAGGGTGGCACAAGAAAGCTGTTCTCGTTGTCGCAGGCGATGCCGAACATCGTGCACATCCTGGAAGCCTGCCGCGCCGATTTCGTCGACAAGAACCCCGACTTGGTGAAGGCCTACGTGCGTGACATTACCTCAGGTATGAAGAAAGCGCTGGCCAACCGCGAAGAGACGCTAAAGGTCGTGAATGAGGTTCTGAAGGCGCCTATTCCGGTGCTCGAGACCTATCTGCTCAAGGACAACGATTTCGGCCGCGATCCGGGTGCGGCGCCGAACTTCCCCGCGATCCAGAAGATGCTGGACATCTACGCGGAGACCGGAATGCTGCCGAAGCTGGATGCCACGCAGTTCAAGCACGCGACCATCGTCGCGCCGCTGGAATAGGCAACGGGCGAATTGTCCGAACGAGGGGGCGCGGCGTCCCGGACGTTGCATGAAGAAGATGCGCGCATGAAGAAGTTGCGATCACGGGTCACGACTGACGGCCTCGACCGGGCCCCGCACCGCGCTTTCATGCGCGCAATGGGGCTCGACGACGCCGCGATCGCCAAGCCGATGGTGGGCGTCGTCAGCATGAAGGGCGAGCAGACGCCCTGCAATATGACCCACGACTTCCAGGTGGCCGCGGCCAAGACGGGAATCGAGGAGGCGGGCGGCACGCCGCGCGAATTCTCGACCGTGTCGGTCTCCGACGGCATCAGCATGAATCACGAGGGAATGAAGTTTTCTCTCTTTTCGCGCGAGCTGATTGCCGATTCGATCGAGGCCGTCGTTCATGGTCTCGCCTATGACGCGCTGATCGGGTACGGCGGATGCGACAAGACGCTTCCCGGCGTGATGATGGGCATGGTTCGTTGCAACGTACCGTCCATTTTCATCTACGGCGGCAGCTCGCTGCCTGGCCGGGTGGATGGGCGGACTCTCACGGTGCTCGACTCCTATGAAGCTGTCGGCAGCTTCATGACCGGAGAGATCGACGGCGCCACGCTCGAGCGGATCGAGCGCGCCTGCCTGCCGACCATTGGCGCGTGCGCCGGCCAGTTTACCGCGAACACGATGGGGATGGTGTCGGAGGCGATGGGGCTGACCATTCCCAACGTCTCGATGGTGCCCGGTGTGTATGCCGAACGTGCACAGATCTCGCGCCGCGCCGGGCGACTGGTGATGGCGATGCTGGAACGTGGCGGCCCGCTGCCGCGCGACCTCGTGACGCGGAAATCCCTCGAGAACGGCGCGGCGATTGTTGCCGCCACGGGCGGCTCGACCAACGCCGCGCTGCATCTGCCGGCGATCGCGAATGAGGCCGGGATCGCATTCACAATCGACGACGTCGGCGAGATCTTTGCAAGGACGCCGCTGATCGGAAACTTGCGACCGGGCGGCAAGTACACTGCGAAGGATGTCTACGACATCGGCGGCGCTGCCGTCGTGATCCGCGAGTTGATCCAGAGCGGGCACATCGATGGGAGCTGCTTGTCCGTCACGGGGCGCACGCTCGCCGAAGAATATGGCGCGGCCAACGCTCCCGAAGGTGAGGTCGTTTACGCGTCTCGTGCGCCGATCATGCCTGATGGTGGCGTGGCGGTTCTCAAGGGCAATCTCTGTCCAGACGGTGCGGTGATCAAGGTCGCAGGTTTGAAGAGTCAGCACTTCGAGGGTGTTGCGCGCGTCTTCGAAGATGAGGAGGCATGTGTCAAAGCGGTCCGTGACCGCGCCTACACGGCGGGCGAGGTGCTGGTGATCCGCAATGAAGGGCCAGTCGGCGGCCCGGGCATGCGAGAGATGCTCGGCGTTACCGCGCTGATCTACGGGCAGGGCATGGGCGAGAAGGTGGCCCTGATCACCGATGGACGGTTCTCCGGCGCTACTCGCGGCATGTGCATCGGCTACGTGTCCCCCGAAGCGTTCGTCGGCGGTCCGTTGGCGCTTGTTCACGACGGCGACAGGATCCGGATCGATGCCGCAAACCGGCGGATGGATATGCTGGTCGACGAGCAGGAACTCACGGCGCGCCGACGCGATTGGAAGCCGAGGCCGCCCCGTCACCGTGCAGGTGCGCTCGCAAAGTATGCGCGGCTGGTCGGACAGGCGCCGGGCGGAGCCGTGACACATGAGGGCCCTGCCGAATGGCCTTGGTTCGAATGACGCGCCGCGCCCGTGCGAGAATGACCGCCTGTCTGGCAAGTTTCTTGCTAAGCTCAAGCCGCTGATGGAGGACATCAGCGGATCGGTTGTGTGACGTTCGCGCGTGAGTCAAGCGAGAGACGGGATGAGGGTAGTGCCTTCGAGATCGAGCGAATGGGTGAATCCGGTGACGTCACAAAGGCCGGCATCTGCGATCATCGAGATCGACCGCGTCTCCCAGGTTTTCCAGACCTCGGCGCGTAAGGATCATCTGGCGCTATCGGACATCTCGCTGACGATCGAGGAAGGAGCCTTCGTCTCCATCCTTGGTCCGTCCGGCTGTGGCAAGTCGACCCTGCTTTATATCGTCGGCGGCTTCGTCAGTCCGACCAGCGGCGTGGCGAGGATGAAGGGACAGACGATCACGGGCCCAGGTCCGGATCGCGGACCGGTGTTTCAGGAGTTCGCTCTGTTCCCCTGGAAGACGGTGTTGGGCAATGTGATGTATGGCCCGCGCCAGCAAGGTGTGCCTGCCACCGAGGCCGGAGCACAGAGCCAAGCCTTGATCGAGATGGTCGGCCTCAAAGGTTATGAGAACTTTTATCCCAAGGAGCTCTCGGGTGGCATGAAGCAGCGCGTCGCGCTGGCCCGGACATTGGCTTACCATCCTGAAGTTCTGCTGATGGACGAGCCGTTCGGCGCGCTCGACGCGCACACCCGTACACGCCTCCAGAATGATCTCCTGAATATCTGGGAGCGTGACCGCAAGACGGTGCTGTTCGTGACCCATTCGGTCGACGAGGCCGTCTTCCTGTCGGACAAGGTCGTGATGATGTCGAAATCTCCCGGCCGCATTCGGCAGGTGATCGACATCGATCTGCCTCGGCCGCGTCGCCGCAACGAGCTGTTGCTCGATCCGCGCTACCAGAAATACGTCGTCGACATCGAGCGCATGTTCGACGAGGTCGACGAGACCGGATCGCCGTCATGACATCGCTGGCTGCCGCCGCCAGACGTGCCGCCCCGGTGTTCGCTTGCATCGGGCTGCTGGCGGTCTGGCAGGTCGCGTCGCTCTCGCTGAAGAATGACAGCTTTCCGACGGCGATCGAGGCGATCCGCGCGATCCCGGACATCCTTGGCGACAAGGAGTCGCTGATCAACATCCTGGCCTCGCTTCGTCGCATGGCGATCGGGTTCGGCGTAGCCGTGCTCGTTTCGATCCCGCTGGGTCTGTTGATGGGGCGTAGCCGCGCCGTCGCGGCCTTCTTCAGCCCGCTTCTGATGGTGATCTATCCGGTGCCGAAAGCGGCGCTGATGCCGATCATCATGCTTTGGCTGGGCGTCGGCGACATCACGAAGACGCTGGTGATCTTCCTCGGCGTCAGCCTTCCTGTGATCTATCACAGCTTTGAGGGCGCCCAGGCCGTCGAAGAGAAGATGTTGTGGTCGGGCGCCGCGATGGGACTTTCGCCGCTGCAACGGCTGGTGCGGATCGTGTTGCCGGCGGCGCTGCCGGAGATCCTGACCGGATGTCGCACCGGTCTCGTGCTGGCGTTGATCACGATGATCACCAGCGAGATGATCGCTCGCCAGTCCGGCGCCGGTAACATTCTGTTCAACGCGCTGGACATGGGCCAATACGACACCGTCTTCGCGATGATCATCATCGTGGGGGCGATGGGAATTTGCCTCGATGCGATTTTTGAGCGGGTCCGCGCACGGCTGGTGCGCTGGTCCGAGCCTCAGTTCGACATGCCGCTGAGCTTCTCATGACGTCGCGTCTTCCCTCAGCAAACGTCGTTCTCGGGCTCGCGCCAATTGTGCTGGTGATCGCGGTTTGGCAAGGCCTCGTATCGTTCGGCTTTGCGCCTGCGGTCTTGCTGCCGCCCCCGGGATACGTCTTCAGCAGGTTGCTCCAGCAACTCGTGACGTGGACGTATCAGCAGGAGATCGCGGCGACCCTGATCCGGCTGTTTGCCGGCTTTGCGATTGCGGTCGTGCTCGGTGTAAGTATCGGCATCGCCGCGGCCGCCAATCCAGCGATCAATGCGGTGGTTCGGCCAATCGTGCGCGTATTGGCGCCGTTACCTAAAGTCGCACTCTATCCGGCGCTGCTGCTTCTGCTCGGCTTCGGCCACGGATCGAAGATCACGCTGGTGGCGGCGGACGCACTCTTTCCCATTTTGCTGTCTACCTATTACGGCGCATCAGCCGTCGAGCAGAAGCTGATCTGGTCGGCGATGGCAGCGGGAACGCCGCGCTATGAAATCTTGTTCAAGGTGGTCTTGCCGGCCGCAATGCCCTCGATCCTGACCGGCTGCCGGATCGGCCTTGTCATTTCCTGCATCGTGGTGTTTCTGGCCGAGATGATCACGTCGACGGACGGGTTGGGGCATGTGCTGGTGACGGCGGCCCGAACCTTTCAGGCCGTCGACATGTTCGTACCGCTGATCACGATTTCGCTGCTGGGGTTGATCCTGAACGGCTTGCTGGGTGCCGTGCGATCGTATCTCTTGCGGGGCTTCCCAGAAGCGTGATCAGACTGAACAGAAGAAACCAGAAGACCGGGAGTGAACCATGCTGGCGGATCGCATCGAGGCAAAATGGATCGACGCGTTTTGCGAGATCTTTGAACGCTGCGCCGTCAAGGCCGGCGACACCGCGGCGATCCTCTCGGAAACCCAATCGCGTGCGCTGAACGTTCATTTGGCGGAGCTCGCCCTGCTGCGGATGGGCGCGCGGCCGTTTCATGTGGTGATGCCGACGCCGCGTAACCGGAATATCGTGCCGGTTCGCTCGACCGGGGCAAGCGAGGCAATCCAGCGGCTTGGTCCGGTCATCACCGCACTCCAGCAGGCCGGCTTTGTGGTCGATTGCACCATCGAGGGCCTGATGCACGCGGTGGAGACGCCGGAGATCCTCAAGGCCGGTGCACGGATACTGGTGATCTCCAACGAACACCCGGAAGCGCTGGAGCGGATGGTGCCGGATCCCGCACTCGAGAAGCGTGTTCGCGCGGCGGCGAAGTTGTTGCGTGGGACGAAGCGGATGCGCGTGACATCGAAAGCCGGCACGGCGCTCGACGTTGACATGGTCGGTGCGTCCACGGTCGGCGTGTGGGGCTGGACCGACAAGCCGGGCACGCTGGCGCACTGGCCAGGTGGCATCGTGGTTAGCTTTCCCAAGAGCGGAACGATCAACGGGACGTTGGTGATGGCCCCCGGTGACATCAATCTGACCTTCAAGCGCTACCTGGCGTCCCCGGTGAAAATGACGCTGAAAGACGATTACGTCGTCGAGCTGGAGGGCGAGGGCACGGATGCGGCGATGATGCGCGCTTATCTCGCGGCGTGGGGCGATCGCGAGGCCTATGCGGTCTCGCATGTCGGTTTCGGCATGAATCCGGGGGCCCGCTATGAAGCCCTCTCGATGTATGACCAGCGCGACACCAACGGCACTGAAATTCGTGCCGTCTCCGGCAATTTCCTGTTCTCGACCGGCGCTAACGAATTTGCCGGCCGCTACACGGCGGGCCACTTTGATTTGCCCATGATGGGAACGACGATCGAACTCGACGGCGTCGCGGTCGTTCGCGAAGGCGTGCTGCAGGACGTCTTCGGCTAGCCGCGGTCGAGGACGGGTGGGCGCGCCAGGCCGAAATGCCGGAGCAGGTCGACCATGGCCTGAAGCCGCTTCACGCGATAGGCATCGACGTCCATGCCTGAATAATCGAGGAAGCCGGCACCCGTTCGCAAGCCGATCCGGCCTTCATGCATATTGCGGGAAATGACGTCCGGCGCGCGATAGCGGTCGCTGCCGAGCGCGCCTTCGAGGTACCGGCTGGCGTAGTACAAGATGTCGCCGCCGCCCCAGTCGATGAACTCGAGCAGTCCGAGCACGGCATAGCGGAAGCCAAAGCCGTAACGGATCGCTTTGTCGATCTCCTCGGCGCTGGCGACGCCTTCCTCGACCATGCGTGCGGCCTCATTCATCGCCAGCGCCTGGATGCGCGGGACGATGAAGCCGGGCGTCGCGGCGCAGACCACGGGGACCTTTCCGATGGCTTCGAGCAGCGCCTTGACCTCATCGATGATGGCGGCATCGGTGGCTTTGCCTGGCGAAACCTCGACCAGCGGGATCAGATAGGCCGGATTGAGCCAGTGCACATTGAGGAAGCGGCGAGGGTTCACGATCGCACCGGCGAGATCGTCGACGAGGATGGTCGACGTGGTCGAAGCGATGATCGTATCCGGACCGACTTGTTTTGAAGCCGCCTCCAGCACCTCGCGCTTGAGCTCGACGACCTCAGGAACGCCCTCGAAAACCATTCCGGCGCCGGACAGCGCTGCGCCGCTTCGGCTGGGTGGCACCACCGAGACCCGCGCGACAAGCGAATCGACATCTGCCTCGCCCAGCAGTCCCAGCTTCGACAGGCTGGCAAAGGTCTTCCTGACTTCGTCGAGCGCGTCCGCCTCCAGACTGGCGAAATCTTCCGCGGAACGGCCCTTGATGTCGATCATCGTGACCGTATGCCCTGCGTAGGCGAACGCGACGGCGATGCCGCGCCCCATGCGGCCGGCCCCGAGGCAGGCAATGTTGGCGCGGCTGGTCATCGGTCAAAATCCCCTGCGAAGAAGCGCCTGGAACTCGGCTTTGCCGAGATTGCCAAGCCCCAGCGTCTCGAGCGTTCGGCCGCCCTTCGCAAAATCCTCGCCGCAAATCGCGCCGCCGATGGCCAGAAACGCCTTGGCCAACGGTGTGGGCGTGCCCCCCAGGGCGGCGACGGAGACCAGCAGCGACAGCCCAAGCCGCAGATCCTCACGCATATAGCGGTGCTCGGTCAGCACGATCCGCTCACGCCAGTCGCCGGAATCGGTCAGCCGGTCGTGCGAGCCACGGCCATACATCCAGATCTCGCCTTCTTTGGCGTAGTGGTGGGCCAGCGGAAAATGCGGCGCGCCATAGCCAAGCGCTTCGCGCACCGCGATCCGTTCTGCGTCGAGCGCGTCAGTCACCCGGCGGATCGCGGCCTGCGTTCCTTCCTTATGGATGTCCCATCGTTCGAAATGCTCGATCGGGCCGGCGTTCATCACGATCAGTGGCGGGTGAATGATGGGCCCGGCATTCATCAGCGCGCCGGAGAGCGCATCGCCACACGGCTCGATCGCATCAGGGAAAGCGCGTCCGATCACTTCGAGTGCATGCGCGGCCTGATCGAGCGGAAACACGCCGACCGGCAGCCGCTTGGCGCGTATCGTGATCGCGACTTCGAACGGCCCGTGCTTGCGGGTCAGCCAAGGCAGCGTGCCGGTCTCGGCAAAGCTTGCCCTGGCGTGGTTTCCGGCATTCCGCGCGGCTTGGGCGAAGATCATCGAGCCGAATGTGGCGGGCGGCAGGAACACGACCTGGCCGTCCCGCAAATGCGGGGCGAGCAAACGAGCAATGTCCGGCTGCGCGAAGGCAGGGGCGGGGCACAGAATCAGCTCGGTGCTGTCAACTGCTTGGGCGATATCGGTCGTCACCCGTGCGAGCTTCACATCGTGCCGGCCATTGTGATCCTTGACCAGGATGCGCGAGCCGGCGGCGCGATGCGCCGCCACCTGATCGGCGTCGCGGCGCCAGAGCCGGACCTCATGCCCCGACAGCGCAAAGTCGCCTGCGGCCGCGAAAGAGCCGTTTCCCCCACCCAGTACTGCAATCTTCAAGATGCTTCTCCTTGCGCGCGCGACTGCGCATCAAGCTGCTTCAGCAGGAAATGCTGGACCTTGCCCAGCGCCGTGCGCGGCAGGTCGTTGACGAAGACGATGTCGCGCGGAACCTTGTAACGGGCGAGCTGCGTCTGAAGATGCGCTCTCAGCTCCTCCGCTTCGAGCCGGCAGCCGGACCGCCCGATGACATAGGCGATCGGCACCTCGTCCCAGCGCGGGTCCGGCCGGCCGATCACGGCGCATTCGCTGACATCGGGGTGTTCGAGCAGGACGCGCTCGACCTCGGCCGGATAGACGTTCTCGCCGCCGGAAATGATCACATTCTTCTTGCGGTCCCGGACCCAGAAATAGCCCTCGGCATCGCGCAGGGCGATATCGCCGGTGCGATACCAACCGTCGTGCAGCGCATCGCGCGTGGCATCCGCATTGCCCCAATATTCGAAGAACACGGTGGGCCCGTGCACCGCGATTTCGCCCGGCGTACCCGCAGGGACCTCATTGCCGGCCTGATCGATCACCTTCGCTTCGCAGCACAGCCCGGCAAGTCCGGTCGATCCCGCGCGCGAAAGGTCGCCGCCAAGCCGGGTGTAGACTGCGATGGGGCAGGTTTCCGTCGATCCATAGACCTGAAGCACCGGAACATCGCGCGCCACGAAGCGATCGATCAGGTGCGGTGGCACGATGGTCGAGCCGGTCGAGACGGCTTTGAGCGACGAGAGATCGGTCGTTGTCCAAGCGGGATGCTCGCTCACGGCCTGGAGGATTGCAGGCACCATCACCGTCAGGGTCGGTCGTTCCCGTTCAATGGCCGCGAGCGCAGTATCCGGCGTGAAGCGGGCGTGGATGGTGACCGTCGCACCAAGCTGCAGCGCCGGCGTGGTCTGGATGTTGAGGCCGCCGACATGGAAGAACGGCAGCACCGTCAGCACGTGATCATCTGACGTCATGTTGTGCATGTGCTGGCTCATGACGCCGTTCCAGAACAAGGCTTCTTGCCGCAGAACTGCGCCCTTCGGCCGTCCCGTCGTTCCTGATGTATAGACGATCAGAAGCGGGCAGGAGAGATCAGTGTGCGGATTGCGGCCGCTGCCTTCGCTGCGAGCCAGCAGGTCTTCGAATGTCACGCCCCGCGACGGCGTGAAGTCGAGTCCGATAACAGCCGTCCCCGGCGCAAGCTCCGGGAGAACTCCCGCAAATGCCTGCTCGAGTACCAGGACCTTTGCGCCCGCATCGGTGAGAATGAAGCGCTGCTCGGCAACCGCCAGCCGCCAGTTCAGCGGCACCAGCATCGCACCAAGTCGCGCGCATGCGTAGAGCAGAACCAGATAGTCCGGCCGGTTCAGGCTCAGGATCGCGACGCGGTCGCCTCGGCCGACGCCGAGCTCCTGCTTCAACGCCGTGGCGGTCCGCTCGATGCGCGCGGCGAGTGCGGCGTAGCTCAGCCGCTCACCCTCGAAGGCGATCGCCGTCTTGTCTGGCGCGAACGCCGCGTTGCGATCGATCAGACTACAGAGGTCCACGGTCAGTCGTCCGTTTCACCGGCCTCGTACAGCGCCTCGCGCCCGATCCGGTCGAGGCAGAGCTCGGCGGTCCAGGGCAGCATCAGCGAGCCGCAGCGGCTGTCGCGATAGATGCGCTCCAGCGGGAGCGAGCGGAGCATGGCCTGACCGCCGCAGGTGCGGATCGCGAGCGCGGCGAGCTCATTGGCGCCCTCCATCACCGAATATTGCGCGGCATAGGCGCGCAGCACCTGCTCCTTGCTTGGATTGGCGCGGGCCTCGGTGACGGCCTGGAACCAGATCGCCTTGACCTGCTCGAGCTTGATCTGCATCTGCGCGACCGCGATCTGCTTGGTCGGGTACATCCGACGCTTGACCGGCGGCATGCCCGGTACCTCACCGCGAAGATAGCGCACGGTGAAATCATAGGCGGCTTGCGCCAGGCCCATATAGGTCGGCGACAGCGTCAGGAACATGTGAGGCCAGCGCATCGCCGCCTGGAAATAGACGCCGCGTGGCATCAGCGCGGAATCCGCAGGGACGAACACATCCTTGAACAGCAGCGTGCGAGAGACTGTGCCGCGCATGCCGAGCGGATCCCAGTCGCCGACCACCGAGACACCGTCCGATTTCGCGGAGATCGCGAGGTAAAGGGTGTTGCGCCGCGAGGCTCTTTCGCCCTCCTCCATCTCGGTGCAGAGCACGCCGTAATAGTCGGCATGACCGGACAGCGATGCAAAGATCTTCTTGCCGTTGACGATCCAACCGCCCTTCACGGGCTTGGCCTCCGTGCCGAACGCGACGCCGCCGGCCGCGGCCGCTCCGCCCTCGGAAAAGGGCTGCGAGTAGATCGCGCCATCCTCGACAATACGCTTGTAATGAACCGCGCGCCGCCGCTCGTGCTCGGCGCGGGTCTCCACGTCCATGTCGAGATCGTCGGCGAGCGGACCTGACCACAGGGTCGAGCAGACGTGCATGTTCCAGGTGAGGGCGGTCGCGCCGCAATAGCGGCCGATTTCGGCTGCCGCCAGTGCGTAAGTTTGATAGTCGGCGCCGAGCCCGCCATGCTTCTTGGGAACCGCGATACCGAGCAGGCCGACGCGATGCAGGTCGCGATAATTCTCAGTCGGGAAGATCGCCTCGCGATCGTAAGTCGCCGCGCGACCAGCGAACACACTCTGGCCGATCTCGCGGGCGAGCGCGATGATGCCGGCCTGCTCGTCGCTCAAGCGGAATGCGACGGGATCGAAGATCGGAGCATCCAGCGCGACCTTGCCGGTTGCGCCAATGTTCTTTCTGACTTGCATGGTCATTGCGCAGCCACCCTACGTTTTGGTCGCGACGGAATTCAGGAACCGGCCGAGGGCTTCGTCGAATGCGTCAGGGCGTTCAAGGTTGGCGAGATGGCCGACCCCAGCCAGCTCGACATATTCGGCAGAGGGAATGAATGTTGCTGTCTTTGCCATCATGGGGGCAGGCGCGTTGTTGTCCTTGGAGCCGGACAGCAACAGCGTCGGGACGGAAATGTCCTTGAGTGTGCTGCGCTGATCGAAGCCCATCAAAGCCAGCATCATGGCGCGATAGCTCGCCTCGGGCACGCTTGCCATGCACTCGCGCGCAAGCTCCATTCCCTTCGGATCGGGATCGTCGCCGACAAGCTCCTTCACCAAGGAGGGAGCCAGCGACTTCATGGTCTCGCCGCGATCGAGCGGCCCAAGCCGCGCCGCGATGAACGATTTCTGCCAATCGCCATCGGCCTTGCCGAAGGCCGGGCTGGTCTGCGCGAGGACGATCGCGCGGGCCAGTTTCGGAGATTGCGCCAGCCATTTCTGGACGATCATGCCACCGATCGAATGGCCGACCAGAATTGGCGTTGTCGCACCAAGCTGCTCAATGAATTGCTGGAGCGCATCGGCAAGGACCGCGATGTTGACGCTGGCGAGCGGCGCCGACCCGCCGTAGCCCGGCATGTCCCATGCAATTGCGCGGAACTGGGTGCTGAAGCTGGCAAGCTGCTGCCGCCAGGCCCGTGCCGCGCCGCCAATGCCATGCAGGAAGATCAGGGGTGTCGCGTCCGGATCGCCCGCGGCTTCGTAGGCGAAGCGGCCGTCTTTTGTTATCATTGGCGCAGGCTGCGACACGCGACATCCTTTTGCTCGGCCGGGCGATGCTAACAGGCCTGTGGGGGATGGGAAGCGATAATTTTATACTTAAAGCAATTTTCGGGCCGGTCTCTCGCGCGAAGGCGTTCGCGGCGCTACGGCAGCTTCGTTGCAAAAACTTGAAGGTTAAAATATATCGAGGAACGATCAGCAGAGCCAAGGAGCCAGCGCATGTCCGGATTGCCGCACTCGCCGCACGCGCTCGTGACCGGTGGCGGTCGCGGCATCGGCCGCGCCATCGCGGCCTCTCTTGTCGGGGCAGGCGCAACCGTGACGGTGCTCGGCCGGAACGCCGCTGTTCTAGAAGAGGCGGTCAGCGCAGGTGCCGCGCATTTTGCTGCGATCGCCGACGTCTCGAACGAATTATCACTGAAAGCCGCTATCGCTGAAGCGAGCGCGCGAAAGCCGATCGACATCCTGATCGCCAACGCGGGAAGTGCAGAATCCGCGCCGTTCGCGAAATCGGACGCTGCCCTGTTTGCGCGCATGATGGACGTCAATTTCATGGGCGTTGTCCATGCCATCCAGGGCGTTCTGCCGGGCATGAAGAATCGTCCCTATGGCCGCATCGTCGCGATTGCCTCGACGGCGGGGCTCAAGGGCTACGCCTATGTCAGCGCGTATACGGCGGCGAAGCACGCCGTCGTCGGTCTCGTGCGCTCTCTTGCCCTCGAGACGGCCGGAAGCAATGTGACTGTGAATGCGGTGTGCCCGGGTTTCACCGATACCGATCTCGTCGCCGGCAGCATCGAGAACATCATGAAGAAGACCGGCAGGAGCCGCGAGCAGGCGATCGCCGAGCTGGCGAAGCATAATCCGCAGGGACGGCTGATCACGCCCCAAGAGGTGGCGGACACTGTGCTTTGGTTGTGCGGCGAAGGCGCTGGTGCGATCACCGGGCAGGCGATTGCAGTCGCAGGCGGCGAAATCTAGCAGCGCGGAACAAACATACTGAGGAGATCGCATGAGCAGACCAGCCAATCCTGTGACCGTGCCGCTCGCGGATTATTCACCGCAGCACTTCCTGCTGGCGGTGGTCGACGGCGTTGCCACGGTGACGCTCAACCGTCCCGAGCGGAAGAACCCGCTGACCTTCGAGAGCTATCGGGAACTGACGGATTTCTTCCGCGCCTGCGCTTTCGATGATGCGGTCAAGGCCGTCATCGTCACCGGCGCCGGTGGTAACTTCTCGTCCGGCGGCGATGTGTTCGAGATCATCGGCCCGCTCGTGAAGATGGACACCAAGGGGCTGACCGCCTTCACGCGGATGACCGGCGACCTCGTCAAAGCGATGCGGGCCTGCCCTCAACCCATTGTGGCCGCGGTCGAGGGCATCTGCGCCGGCGCCGGCGCGATCATCGCGATGGCATCGGACATGCGGCTCGCGGCGAGCGGCGCGAAGGTCGCGTTCCTCTTCAACAAGGTCGGCCTCGGCGGCTGCGACATGGGCGCCTGCGCGATCCTGCCGCGGATCATCGGACAGTCCCGCGCCTCTGAGCTGCTGTACACCGGCCGGTTCATGACGGCGGAGGAGGGTGAGCGCTGGGGCTTCTTCAGCCGCATCGTCACGCCCGAGCAGGTGCTGCCGCAGGCGCAGTTGCTGGCCAAGCAGGTCGCGGAAGGGCCGACCTTCGGCAACACCATGACCAAGCGGATGCTGGCGATGGAATGGGCGATGTCGATTGAAGAGGCGATCGAAGCGGAAGCCGTTGCCCAGGCGCTGTGCATGACCACGGCGGATTTCGAGCGCGCCTTTGAAGCGTTCGCCAACAAGGTCAAGCCGGTCTTCAGGGGCGACTGAGCCCCGGACTTGCTGCGAGAAGCCGGCACGGTGACTTGCGCCGCGATACCTGCCCGGAACAGATCAGATTTTCCGCAACAGCGTGCGCGACCGGCGGGATCTCGAGGAGCTGAGAATTAAGGCTAAGCCCAAGACCCGGGGCGAGCTCAAGGCGGAGGCGACAAAGCCGCTTGCGGCGGAGTGACCGCCCGTGCGACTTTAGCCCCATTGCCTGGCGTATTTTCGAGTGGAGTAAGGGCGATGAAGGCAATTATCGTCGGTGGTGGTATCGGTGGTCTCACCACGGCATTGATGCTGCGCTCGCGCGGCATCGGATGCGAGATTTTCGAGCAGGCCGACACCATCCGCGAACTCGGCGTCGGCATCAACACGCTGCCGCATGCGATGCGGGAGCTTGCCGGCCTCGGTCTCCTCCAGCAGCTCGACGACGTCGCGATCCGCACCGACCAGCTCTATTACCTCAATCGCCACGGCCAGGAGGTCTGGCGCGAAGCCCGCGGCATCGACGCCGGCCATGACGTGCCGCAATTCTCGATTCACCGCGGCCGCCTTCAGGGCGTCATCCATCGCGCCGTCGAGGAGCGGCTCGGGCCGCAGGCAATTCACACCGGCTGCCGCCTCGGCGCCTTCACGCAGGACGAGGGCGGCGTCACCGCTTATTTCTTCGACCGCTCGGGCGCGCACATTCATACTGCGCGCGGCGATATCCTGATCGGCGCTGACGGCATCCACTCACGCGTTCGCGACACGCTGTTCCCGAACGAGGGACCGCCGTGCTGGAACGGCCTGATGCTATGGCGCGGTGCGCGCGATTGGCCGCTGTTCCTCACCGGCAAGTCGATGATCGTGGCCGGCGGCCTCAACGCCAAGGTCGTGATCTATCCGATCGCAGAGGGATCGAGCTCGGCGAGCCGTCTTACCAACTGGGCGGTGCTAGTGAAGGTCGGCGAGGGCAATGCCCCGCCGTCCCGGAAGGAAGACTGGTCGCGGCCCGGCCGGCGCGAGGAGTTGATGCCGCATGTCGCGCGCTTCTCGGTGCCCTATATCGACGTCAAGAGCCTGATCTCGGCAACGCCCGAGTTCTACGAATATCCGACCTGCGACCGCGATCCCTTGCCTTACTGGTCGTCCGGGCGCGTTACGCTGCTCGGTGACGCCGCGCATCCCATGTATCCGGTCGGCTCCAACGGCGCCTCTCAGGCGATCCTCGACGCGCGCTGCCTTGCCGATGCGCTGGTGCGCGCCGAGCATCCGCGCCAGGCTTTGCTTGAATATGAGAAGAAGCGTCTGCCGATGACCGCTGACATCGTCCGCTCCAACCGGCGCGGCGGCCCCGAGGGCGTCATCGACGCCGTCGAGCAGCTTGCGCCCGATGGCTTCGACAACGTCGACAATGTGCTGAGCTATTCCCAGCGCGAGGCGATCGTGCGTGGTTACGCGACCAAGGCCGGCTTCGCCGCCGTGCCGGGTCTGGCGGCGGTGCGCGCTTAAGACTCGCTGCTAGCCGCCGGGCGGTGGCGGCAGGAAGTGGATGTTGAACTCGGCGGCCATCGCCACCACGTCCTCCGGCTTCTGTTCCTTCATATTGTGAAGGCCCCAGAACAGGTCGAACAGCTTGCGGGTCGGCGACACCCAGAACAGAACCTTCGCGGTCTGCTCCGACTTGTTGAAGATGCCGTGCGGCACGCCCATGCCGAGGCGGATCAGATCGCCCGCGGTCGCCTGCGACTCCGAATTGCCGAGCACGAAGTCGAGCTTGCCCTCGAGCATGTAGAGATACTCATCCTGGTCGGGATGGATGTGCGGCGGCACGAATGTGCCCGGCGGCAATGTCGCGTGCCAGGAGAAGCTGTGCTCGGTATTGCTCTTCGGCACATAGGTCTGGCCGAGGATGTTCCAGGAAATGCCCTGGATCCCTTCATTGGCCCGTGTGATGCCGGTGATTTCGCTTTTCATTGCAGTCCTCCCGTAATGCGGTGCGGCTTAGTTTGCCGCCTTGCAGTCTTTGGCATAACGATCGCCATAGTTCTCGAAGACCTTCTGAACGATCTCGGTCTGGAACTTGCCGTCCGCACGCTTGGCGACCTTGGTAAGATAGAAATCCTGGATCGGATAGCCGTTGGTGTTGAACTTGAACGCGCCGCGCAGAGAGGTGAAGTCGGCCTTCTTCAGCGCAGCCCCAACCGCATCCTTGTTCGAGAGATCGCCTTTCACGGCCTTGACCGCGCTGTCGATCAGCATCGCGGCGTCATACGCCTGGAACGCGTAGGTGCCGGGCACGATGTTGTAGGCGGCTTCATAGGCGGCGACGAACTTCTTGTTCTGGGGATTGTCGAGATTGGGCGCCCAGTTCGCGCCGCCAAACATGCCGACGGCCGCATCCTGCTGCGCCGGCAAGGTCGATTCATCCACCGTGAAAGCCGAGAGCACCGGAATGCTGTCGGCAAGGCCGGCCTGCCGGTATTGCTTGACGAGATTGACGCCGAGGCCGCCCGGCATGAACGTGAACAGCGCATCGGGTTTCTGCGACGAGAGCTTGGAAAGTTCCGGCTGGAAGTCCAGCGTGTTCAGCGGCATGTAGGATTCTTCGACGATCTCGCCCTTGTAGTCGAGCTTGAAGCCCGCCACTGAATCCTTGCCGGCCTGATAGTTCGGCACCATCAGATACATGCGTTTGTAGCCGCGATCCTGCGCGACCTTGCCGAGGATCTCGTGGACCTGGTCGTTCTGATACGACGTCACATAGAAGAACGGGTTGCAGTCCTTCCCGGCGAAAGTCGATGGGCCGGCGTTGGGGCTGATCAGGAACGTCTTGGACTCCGTAATGGGGCGGTGGATCGCCTGGAGGATGTTGGAGAAGATCGGGCCGACCACGAAGTCGACCTTGTCGCGCTCCAGAAGGCCCTTGACCTTCGTGACCGCCGCGTCGGGCTTCAACTCGTCATCGGCGACGATCACCTCGACATCTCGGCCGCCCATCTTGCCGCCGAGATCTTTCACGGCGAGCGCAAAGCCGTCGCGGACCTGCTGGCCAAGCGCGGCGGCGGGGCCCGACAGGGTCACGACCACGCCCAGCTTGATCTTCTCCTGGGCGAGGGAAGGGCTCACCGCGGTGCCGAGCAGCAGGGCGGCAGCGGCAAAGGTTATTTGCGTCTTCATGATGTGTCCCCTGTGACGATCGGGCTTGCGCAGCAAGCCGCGTACTCCAATCCAAGCTTATGCCGATGATGGCGGCCGCGGCAAGCAAGCTCAAGGCGTAGCCATTCTGCGGGCAGTGGCGCATGCAAGCGGCGCGCCAGTTATTTGAAGCCTAAAGAAATTCGAGTGTGGTCGATTGTTGCAGCTTTAGGCTTGCGGCCGGCGCAGATTTATTTGAAGCTCAAAACGTTGGGGAATCCGTGCTGGCGCCAGGCCGGCCATGAGTGACTGCATCGAGATGCTCGATTCCGAGACCAAGGCCGTCGAGACGCCGGAGGACCACGCCGAAGAGCTTCGGCTGTGGCTGCGTCTGCTCACTTGCACGACCCTGATCGAAGGCGAAGTCCGCGGCCGCCTGCGACAGCGCTTCGACGTCACGCTGCCCCGGTTCGACCTGATGGCGCAGCTCGACAAGGCGCCCGATGGCATGACGCTGTCCGACGTCTCCAAGCGAATGATGGTGTCCAACGGCAATGTCACCGGCCTCGTCGAACGGCTGGTGGAATCGGGCCATCTCGACCGGCGCACCTCGGAGACGGACCGCCGCGTCCAGGTGATCCGCCTTACAAAGCTGGGCCGCGCCGAGTTTCGAAGGATGGCTGCGGAACACGAGACCTGGATCGCAGATCTGTTCGCTGACCTGACCCCGAAGGATGTCCGCGAATTGATGCGGCTCCTGGCCAAGACAAAGGCGTCGGCGCAGAAATCGGCCGGTCGCCGCCGGCCGTAGTCCGCCAGCGGGGCACCCCGTCAGTCCCACCTTGCCGCAGGAAAATGCATGGGATGCCCAAAATCCGCTATTGCGCCGAATTGTTTTAAGCCTAAAATGTTTCCCAGATGATGCTGCCGGGTGCTTTCCATGCTGAAAGGAGCGTGCGATGGCCAACGCCGCTAAGGCTCAAGAGTCGGGCTCGTATGACGGCAACGTCGCGACAGCCCACGTCGATACATTCGCACGGCAGCATCTGCCGCCGCGAGAGTTCTGGCCCGAATTCATCTTCACGCGGCCGGAGCTGCACTACCCGCCGCGATTGAACTGCGTCAGTTATTTTCTCGACCGCTGGGTCGAGGAGAGCCACGGCGACGCGCCGTGCGTCATCAGTCCGGCCGTCAGCTACACCTATCGCGAGCTGCAAGCGCTCGTGAACCGCATCGCCAACGCGCTGGTTCGCAAGCTTGGTCTCGTAGCCGGCGGGCGCGTGCTGCTGCGCTCCGCCAACAATCCGATGATGGTTGCGACCTATCTCGCGGTGATCAAGGCTGGCGGCATCGTCGTGGCGACCATGCCTCTGCTGCGCGCCAAGGAACTATCCTATCCGATCCAGAAGGCGGAGATTGCACTCGCGCTCTGCGATGGAAAACTCTCGGAGGAGATGGAGAAGGCGAAAGCGGCGGCGCCCGGCCTCAAGCACGTGGTCTATTGGGGCAATGGCGCGTCGGACTCGCTCGAGGCGCTGATTGCTGATGCGAGCCCGGAGTTCAAGGCGGTCGATACCGCCGCCGATGACATCTGCCTGATTGCCTTCACGTCGGGCACGACGGGCGATCCCAAGGGCACCATGCATTTCCATCGGGATATGCTGGCGGTCTGCGACGCTTATGCGCACAACATCTTGAGGGCAGAGCAGAAGGATCGTTTCGTCGGTTCAGCGCCGCTCGCCTTTACCTTCGGCTTCGGCGGCGTGCTGTTTCCGATGCACATCGGCGCTTCCTTCGTTGTGCTGGAGAAGACGACGCCGGACGACATGCTGACGGCGATCGAGCAATACAAGACCTCGGTCTGCTTCACTGCGCCGACCGCCTATCGCGCCATGATCGGCAAGCTCGCAGGTCGCGACATTTCCTCGCTGCGAAAGTGCGTCTCTGCCGGCGAGACCCTCCCCAAGCCGACATTCGATGCCTGGCTCAAGGCCACCGGCATCAAGCTGATGGACGGCATTGGTTCGACCGAGCTGCTGCACATCTTCATCAGCGCGACCGAGGACGAGATCCGTCCCGGCGCAACCGGCAAACCCGTGCCGGGTTACGAAGCAAAAATCGTCGATGACGACGGCGATGACCTGCCGCCGGGCACGATGGGGCGGCTTGCGGTGCGCGGCCCGACCGGCTGCCGCTATCTCGCCGACGAGCGGCAGCGCAAATACGTCCAGAACGGCTGGAACATCACCGGCGATACCTATCTGATGGATAGCGACGGCTACTTCTGGTACCAGTCGCGCTCCGACGACATGATCGTGTCGGCCGGGTACAACATCGCGGGCACGGATGTGGAGGCGGCGCTGCTGACGCATCCATCCGTAGCCGAGTGCGGCGTCGTCGGTGCGCCGGACGAGGCGCGTGGCATGATCGTGAAGGCCTATGTCATCGCCGCCCCCGGTGTGACGCCGGACGCTCAACTCGCAGCAGAGTTGCAGGAGCATGTCAAACGTGAGATTGCGCCTTACAAATATCCGCGCGCGATCGAGTTCGTGGCGCAACTGCCGAAGACCGAGACCGGCAAGTTGAAGCGATTTGCCCTGCGGCAGTTGGCGCAGGCCGCAGCGACGTCCTCTGGCGTTGCGGCGGAATAAGAGAAGGATGAAGAATTGTCCGTGACGACGCCGAAAGGCCCGCACCTCGCTGTGCTGCCGACAGCAGCCCAGGGCGAAACCGGCTCCAGGGCGCAGGTGCTCCAACCGTCCGGCTGGCCGCTACCGAAAGGCTATGCCAACGGCATGGTCGCCGAGGGACGCATCGTCGTCACCGGAGGCGTGATCGGCTGGGACGCCGAGGAGCGTCTTGCGGACGGCTTTGTCGCGCAGGTGCGCCAAGCCCTGAACAATATCGCCGAGATATTGGCGGAGGCGGGTGCGCGGCCGGAGCACCTCGTGCGCCTGACCTGGTACGTCGTCGACATGGACGAATACCTGGCGAACCTGAGGGAACTCGGCAAGAGCTACCGCGCCACCTTCGGTGCGCACTATCCTGCGATGGCGCTGGTGCAGGTCGTCCGCCTCGTCGAGAAGGCGGCGCGCGTCGAGATCGAAGCCACCGCCGTCATTCCCCGCTAAGCCGCCTTCGGTTCGCGCCTAGCTGGCCTTGGCGAGATTGTCATCCTCAGGCGAATTCAGATAGACGCCCGATACGGTGTCGACCCAGCACAGATGGTCGTGCACCTTCCTGACACCGTCGACGTTCTCCGCCGCGACGACGGCGGCCTGACGCGCGCGTTCCTCAGTGATGACACCGCTGAGATGAACGATGCCGTCCCGGACGATGACGTTCAGTCCGAACGGGCACCAATCGTTTTTCTCCATGGTGTCGATGATACGGCCGCGAATGTGGTCGTCGTCGGCCGTCGGATCCGGTACCTCGCGGGCTAGCCCCGCTACCGCCTGCAACAGATTCGCGCGGGAGACGATGCCAACGACCTTGTCGCCGCGCACCACCGGCAGCCGCTTTACGTTGTTCCGTTCCATGAGATCGACGATCTCCGCGAGCGCCGTATCCTCGGTGATGGTCACAACCGAGGCGGTCATCACCTCCGAGACCTTGCGGCCATGTTCGTGGACGAAATCGCTGGCGGATTCGCCGGGGCCGAGGATGAACCGCAGCCAGCGGCCTCGCTTGCGGCCGGTGCCGATTTCGCTGCGGCGGACGAAATCCCCCTCGGAGACCACGCCGACCAGCTTGCCGGCATCGTCGACCACGGTGAGGCCGCTGACGTGCCGCTTCAACATGATGTTGGCCGCCTCGACGATGCTGGTGTGGGGGGCAACCGAGATGACCGAGCGGGTCATGATCTGGTGGGCGCGCATGGGGAAGCTCCGCAAGTTCACACGAATATCGATGTGTGGAGCTTAGGTCGCCGGCAGGAAGCTGATTTGACTTAAGTCAAGCTGGTCCGCACCTAATCCTCGGGTTCCGCATTCGGGGCGAGGTCGGATGAGCGGAACGGCTTGGCCTTGTCCAGTTTCCGGTAGGCGTTCGAGGCGGTCCGCAACAGCTTCTTTTGGCGTTTCCGGTTGAAGAAACGAATGCCGGCCTCGGGGACGGCCTCGTTCAGTGACGCTGCCAGGGTTTGCCCTCGCGCATCGTCGTTCAATTGCCCGAGGGACCTCTGCGCCTTGCGCAATTGCTTGAGGATCGACTTCTGTTTTGTCAGCGATTCGTCTGCAAACAAATCATCTAGCGACTCGATCGAATAGGTCAGCCGCTTGTTGAGGAGCCGCAGCTTGTGCCGTTTTTCGACGTCGAGCTTGCGGAGTTTCCGCGCCTTCCTGAGCAGCGTCGTTTCCCATTCCGTGAGCTGCGCCGTCGCGTGGTCGGCAAGCGGGCAGCGGCGCAATCGGATGGCCTCCTTGCTGCGCCGGGTCGACCAAGGACCGCTCTCGATCCAGGCCGAGGTCTGCTCGACAAGACGCCGATACCGCGCCGATTGCAGCGCGCGCGCCAGCAGGCGGTGGCTCTCGGCGCGCTTCTCGTCCCAATGCTGAAGCTCGGCGATCACGTCAAGCTCGCCTCCGCTCTCGGCGATAATCCGCTCGATCGCCACGTCGAGGTCGCGCACCATGCCGAGCTGGCTGTTCAGCCATTTCAGTTCGGCCCAGACATTCGGCCGCAGGGCATCGTCGACCATGGGCGAGAAGAAGCGGATGGCGGTGCGCAGATGCGTCAGTGCGATCCGGATCTGATGCAGCGCCTCCGGATCGCCGTGGCAGGTGCCATCGTGCTGGGCGAGGACGGCATCGAGGTGACGGCGGGCGATGATCCGGAACGCGGTGTCGCAGGCCATACCGGGGCTCAGGCGGCCGGGCAGAACATTGCGCCGCGCCGCAGGCTTGGCGCGAGCGGTCGCCATCGAACTCGTGGTGGGTCGCGCCATCCTAGCCCGCGCCAATCAGATTGCCTTATTTGCCCTCAGCGATTACGTCCCGGCAGTTCTGGAGCGTCTGCGCTTGTGTCCCGGATGCATCGATGGTCGCCCAACCGACATGGCCGATATTATAGTGCTCTTGCTGCGCGGCAACCTCTTGCGTGGCGTCGGACGCATCGCCCCGGCGGTCGCCGATTCGCGCCTGGCGGGTGGCGAGGTCGGCGACGAGGAATAGTCCGTTGAGCGGTACGCCGCACTCGCGTGCCAGGGCGGCCATCTCGTCTCGCTCGGACTCGCGCGCAAAGACGGCGTCGACGATTGCCGAATGGCCTTGCGCCAGAACCTGCCGGGCGCGCTGCATCAGCACCTCGTAGACGCGCGCCGTCACGTCAGGCCGGTACGTGGACGGCGGTAGCCGCTCGGTGTGTCCTACCTGAAACATCTGCTTGCGAATGACGTCGCTGCGCAGCACGACGGCGCCGGGCTGTGGCGCCACGGCGGGCGCCAGTGAGCGGGCGAGCACGGATTTGCCGGTGCCCGACAGTCCGCCAACCGCGATCAGGCGAGGGGCGGGGGGATGAATCAAAGCCTGGGCGAGCTCGAAATAGCGGCGCGCCTCGTCGAGAGTGCCGGGGCCGTCGGCATCAGGCCGCCTCAGCCGCGCCAGGGCCACCTGCGCACGGATCGCCGCGCGAATGGACATGAACAGTGGCAGCGCAGCCAGGGCGTCCAGCGTTTCGTCGGGCGCCGTCATCAGATACTGGTTCAGGACGGCACTGGCCGTGGCCGGCTGGTCGTGGCGCAGCAGGTCCATCAGCGTGAACGCAAGATCGTAGAGCACGTCCACAGTCGCCATCTGCGTGTCGAATTCGAGAGCGTCGAACAGGACAGGCTGCCGGTCGATCAGCACGATATTGGCAAGATGCAAGTCGCCGTGACAGCGTCGCACGAAGCCGCGGCGCGCGCGTTCTTCCAGTGTAGCGCGGACGCGCAGGAATGCCTGATGTGAGGACTCGCAGAGTTGCTCGATCCGGGCTGCTTCGAAATGATCGCCATTGCGCAGCCCGGTGCTGTTGCCTTCGATCAGCGCGGAAATGGAGGCAACCCATGCGGCGCCGTCCGCGACGGGCGCTCTCGCATGCGATGCCGCGATCGCATCCGCGATGGTCGGGGCAAGGTCTGCATCCAGCGGGCCGGCTTTTGCCACAAGGTCCAGCGTCCGGTTTTCGTCGAAGCGGAACATGTCGACCGCATACTCGACCGGCCGGCCGCGACCGTCGATCTCGATCGATCCATCCGGCTCCTCCGTGATCGCCACGACGCGGTGATAGATTTGCGGCGCGAGCGGCCGGTTGATCCTGATCTCCTCTTCGCAGGCCGCCTCGCGCTTTTCGAGCGTCGAATAGTCGAGGAATGGAAACTTGACTGCCCGCTTGATCTTCAGTGCGCGTGTCCCGTCCAGAAGCACCGAGGCCGCGTGCGTGTCGATCCGCTTCACGCCGGGACGCGCGCACAACGCTTGGAAGACCCGTTCCTGGGTTGCAGAATCGTCCGTCATCTCTGCGAGCAAATCCAGATGCGTCGGCGGTGAGGCAGCAGGCTAACTCCTAGAGGCGGATCGGGGCCAGTCCTTGACATCGGTCAAAGCCTGTCGTCGGCTGGCCGCGCGGTGTTCCCGCCTTGAGGAGGATCAAGCTTCCCGGTGAAAGGTGGCTTATCCTGACCGGTAAGGAGAATCCCGATGCCCATCAAGGATGTCTTTCTGCCGCTTATCGGCCAACCGCGCGGGCCGGTCCTCGCTGCGATCGCGACATGCGTGGCTGTCGCCGCCGACCTCGGCGCCAGGATCACCGCGCTCGCGCTCGCGGAAGACGATTTCGTGCGGCCGAAGGTCATCATCCCTGGTGATCTCGATTCCGCGGAGGTGAGCGGTTCGCGTGAGGTAAGCGACGTGCAGCAACTCCTCAACGCCTTCACCAATGCAGCCTCCCGCGCCAATATTCGCGCCCAAAGTCGATCGGGTAAGGTGCCGGCGGACCAGATCGCGTCGATCCTGGCCGAGCATGCGCGCTTCAGCGATCTGACGCTGGTTCCCGTGAGGCCGCATGACAGTCAAACGGAGCGCATCATCGAAACGCTCCTGTTCGAATCCGGCCGGCCGCTGCTGCTCTGCCCGGAACAGCATGTGGATGAGCTGCGACCGGAGTTCGAGAACGTCATGATCGCCTGGGATCACTCCGCCCGTGCCGCGCGGGCCGTCGGCGACGCGCTGCCCATTCTTCAGGCTGCGGCATCCGTCCGGGTGGTCACGGTGGCGGACGACCCGACCGACGCGATCGTTCAATCCGGAACCGCGCTCGTCGACCACCTGAGGGAACACGGTGTCTACGCCTCGTTCGAGACGGCGATGGCCCGCGGCAGCTCGATCGGCAAGGTGCTTGGAAGCTGGGCGAATTCCCATGCCATCGATGCGATCGTGATGGGCGCTTACCATCATTCCCGACTGAACGAGATCGTCTGGGGTGGTGTGACAAAGACCGTCATTGGCCAGCCGCCGTGCTGGGTTATGATCTCGCACTAGGCGCATCGCCAGTTTATCGGCCGATCGTCAACCATCGGAACCGCCACCGACCGGGCGCATATGCTTTCATGTCAACCTATCGCTTGAAGAGTCTGCTGTCGCCGCGTTCGGTTGCGCTCGTCGGCGCGAGCGCCCGCCCGGTCTCGGTTGGACGCGCCGTTCTCGAGAACATTCACAAGGCCGAGTTCAAGGGGCGGTTCGGCCTCGTCAATCCGCGCCATGCCGAGATCGGCGGCATCGCTGCGGTGGGCAGTCTGGACAGGCTGGACTTCGTGCCCGAGCTCGTGGTCATCACCGCGCCGGCGCGAGAGGTCCCCGGCATCATTGATCAGGCCGGACGTCGGGGCTCGGCCGGCGCGCTGATCGTCTCGGCGGGCCTCGGTCAGGGACCGGGATCCCTGCACGAGGCCGCGATCGCTGCGGCGCGCAAATACGGCATGCGGCTGATTGGGCCGAACTGCCTCGGCATCATGATGCCCGGCGTCAGCCTCAATGCCAGCTTCGCCGCACACATGCCGGGGGCGGGCAACCTCGCGCTGATCTCGCAATCCGGCGCGATCGCGGCCGGAATGGTGGATTGGGCTGCGCAGCGCGGCGTCGGGTTCTCCGGCATTGTCACGATCGGCGATCAGATCGACGTCGATATTGCCGACCTGCTCGATCATTTCGCGATGGACCACAAGACCCGCGCGATCCTGCTTTATATCGAAGCCATCAAGGACGCGCGCAAGTTCATGTCGGCGGCACGGGCCGCGGCGCGCGTAAAGCCGGTCGTCGTGGTGAAGTCCGGCCGCATGGTGCAGGGCGCCAAGGCGGCGGCAACCCATACGGGCGCGCTCGCCGGCGCCGACGCCGTCTATGATGCCGCGTTCCGCCGTGCGGGTGTCCTGCGCGTCTCCGATCTGCGCGAGCTGTTCGATTGCGCCGAGACGCTCGGTCGCGTTGAACCGCCGGCGGGAAAGCGTCTCGCCATCCTCACCAATGGCGGCGGCATCGGCGTCCTGGCCGTGGATCGGTTGGTGGACCTTGGCGGAATCCCGGCGTCCATCTCGGCTGAGACGCGCAAGCGCCTCGATGCTGTGCTGCCACCGACCTGGTCCGGTGCAAATCCCGTTGACATCGTCGGTGATGCCGATGCATCGCGCTACGCGGCGGCGCTGGAGGTGCTGCTCGCAGACCCTGATAATGATGCCGTCCTCGTCCTCAACGTGCAGACCGCGATCGCCCCGGCGGCCGACATCGCCGCGACCGTGACCGAGCTCGTCGGCAAATATCGCGAGCAGCAGCGCCGATGGGCGAAGCCCGTGCTGGCGGCTTGGGTCGGAGCCGATCAGAACATCATTCAGGCGCTCTCCGGCGCGGGCATTCCGAATTATCCGACCGAAGATGATGCGGTGCGCGGCTTCATGCATCTCGTGCGGCATCGCGAGGTCGTGGAGGAGCTGAGTCAGGTTCCTCCTGCGATGCCCGACACGTTCGTGCCTGACGCCCGGGCTGCCAGGCAGATCGTCGCCGCTGCGATCGCGGACGGCCGCAAATGGCTCGATCCCGTCGAGATCAAACACCTGCTCGGGGCCTATGATATCGCGATGGTACCGACCCGTGCTGCTGATGATGTCGAGCAGGCCGCCGCCTACGCCAGCGAGATGTTCGCGCAGGGCGTCACAGTCGTGCTGAAGATCATGTCGCGCGACATCGTCCACAAGTCGGACGTCGGCGGCGTCGTCCTCAATCTGACCACGCCGGAGGCCGTGCGCGCGACTGCCACCGACATTCTCGCGCGGGCGAGGAAGCTCCGTCCCGAAGCCCGCATCGAGGGCGTCATCGTGCAGGCGATGGTCGTCAAGGCGAAGGCGCGCGAGCTGATCCTCGGTCTTGCCGACGATCCCACCTTTGGCACCGTCGTCGTCTTCGGCCGGGGCGGGACGGCGGTCGAGATCATCAACGACAAGGCACTGGCGCTTCCGCCGCTCGATCTGCAACTCGCGCGCGACCTGATCGGCCGCACGCGCGTATCACGACTGCTGAAGGCCTATCGCGACGTACCCGCGGTCGAGCAGGACGCCGTCGCGATGGTGTTGGTCAAGCTCGCCCAGATGGCCGCTGACATTCCCGAGATCCGGGAGTTCGACATCAACCCACTGCTTGCGGACGAGACCGGCGTGACCGCGGTCGACGCCCGCGTCGCGGTGGGGCCGCCGCAGCGCAAATTCGCCGGCTCCGGCCCGGCCAACTTCGCCGTCCGGGCCTATCCATCGCAGTGGGAGCGCCGCCTGGCGCTCAAGGACGACTGGCGGATCTTCGTACGGCCCTTGCGTCCGGAGGACGAGCCGACCATCCACGAATTCCTGCGTCACGTCACGGCGTACGACCTCCGCCTGCGCTTCTTCGCGCCGATGAAGGAGTTCACCCACGAGTTCATCGCGCGCCTGACCCAGCTCGACTATGCGCGCGCAATGGCCTTCATCGCATTCGACGAAGCCACCAATGAGATGGTCGGCGTGGTCCGGCTCCATTCGGACTCGGTCTATGAGAGCGGCGAATATGCGATCCTGCTGCGCTCCGACCTCAAGGGCAGGGGGCTCGGATGGGCGTTGATGCAGTTGATCATCGACTATGCGAGGTCGGAGGGTCTGAAGACCATCTCGGGTGATGTTCTCAGGGAGAACACCACAATGCTTGAGATGTGCCGCCAGCTCGGCTTCGACGTGAAGCCGGATTCGACCGAGCCCGATCTCTGTGAAGTCAGGCTCAAGCTCTGATCGTTCCGATCACGAGTGCGCTTCGCGCGATGCGGCGGCTTCCGTGGCCGTTTTCCGCAGACTCTTGACGATGATCGCGATCAGCGGCACCAGCACCGGCACAATCGTGCTGAGCGGATGATGGACCGCGCCTGACACCTGGGCCTGGAGCGCCCGCGCCTCGAGCTGCAAAGCTTCGATGGATGCGCCGTGAATTTCATTGGCGAGCTCGATGTCGCGGCCGGATGGAGGACGGCCGGCAACGATGAAGAGAACCGCCGCGATGGCGAAATTGACAGCGCCGAGGATGGCAGCCGCCGCAATTGCGCTCCAGATCTGGACCAGCGCGAAATAGGCCGACAGCTCCAGCATCAGGAGCCCGAATGCCGCGATCAACGCCGCGAAGGCCCGCAGGCCGAGACCGATCAGCAGATGGCGCAGCCTGATGTCCGCGATGATCCTGTCGGTGCGCCACAGCACGCGCAGATGTTTGACGACATTTTCCATGTTCATCTAGTGTCTCCTCAGCATGAAGCCGACGACCACGCCGAGCGCGAAAGCCGAGGCCAGCGACGTGACCGGGCGTTCCGCAATGAGGCCCTGAAGCTGCTCCTGCTCGTCGCTGACGGTTTCTCCGAGCTCGGCAAGCGCGGCCTTGATCTGATCGGCCAGAACCTCGGCCCGGTCTATCGAGCTGTCGAACATCTCTTCGCCTGCGGTGCTCAGCAGACGCGTGACGTCAACCTTCAACGCTCGCAGCTCTTCGCTCATCCTGTCGCTGTTGAACATGGATTTGAGAACTCCCTTGAAATGGAAGCGAGCCTAAGGCCCGGGGGCGCGGCCGCGCTTGATTTGCGTCAAGGGACGGCGCGTGGGCCTGGTGTTGAGACAGGTCAACCCGGCCGCCACATGCTGGCCTAGAAGTGGCGGCTGAATGGGGGCCAATCGTCCCGATGAGGTGGAAGCGTGAACGAACCGCTGTTGCTGGCAACGCCCTCCGGCGATGCGCTGAAATTGTGCCCGGAAGGGCCGTGGACGGCAGCCAACGTGTCGGCGCTCGAAACGCTGTCCCGATCGGTCGGAGCGGATGTCGATCGATCCAGCGCCGTGACGCTGGACATGTCGGGCGTCAGTGCGCTCGACACGCTCGGCGCCTGGGTGTTGGAGAAGCTGTCGCGACGGGCCGCATCGTCCGGGTCCGGCAGATCGGCCGAATTCGTCGGCGTTGCCGATCATTTCAGCGGCCTGATGGATGAGGTGCGTCAGGTCAACCGCCACCCCCCGGCGGTTGCGGCCGCGCCAAACCCGATTCTGCTGAGGCTCGGCGATCTCGGCAAATCCACGGTTGGCGCGCGCGAAGACGTCACGATCTTTCTTCAAATGCTGGGTGCATTGTTCATCGCCGCGATCGGCGTACTGCGCCGGCCACGCTCGCTGCGGCTGACATCGCTTGTCTATCAGCTCTACCGGATCGGCTGGCAGGCCATTCCGATTGTCGTTCTCATTACCTTCCTGATCGGTGCCATCATCGCCCAGCAGGGGTTCTTTCATTTCCGCAGGTTCGGTGCGGAGTCCTACACTGTCGACATGGTCGGCATCCTGGTGCTGCGCGAGCTGGGTGTGCTGATCGTCGCTATCATGGTCGCGGGACGTTCGGGGAGCGCGTACACCGCCGAGCTCGGCTCGATGAAGATGCGCGAGGAGATCGATGCGCTCTCGACCATGGGCCTCGACCCCGTCCATGTCCTGATACTGCCGCGAGTAGCAGCCCTGGTCATCGCGCTGCCGATCCTCGCGTTCATTGGGGCGGTTGCTGCGCTCTATGGCGGAGGACTGGTCGCGCAATTCTACGGCGGCATGGCACCGGCGATCTACGTCGCGCGGCTGCATGAGGCCATCTCCGTCACCCATTTCGAGGTCGGCATCCTGAAGGCGCCCTTCATGGCGCTGGTGATCGGGATCGTCGCCTGCAGCGAAGGATTGCGCGTGAAGGGCAGCGCGGAATCGCTCGGGCGGCAGACGACCACGTCGGTGGTGAAGTCGATCTTCCTGGTGATCGTGCTCGACGGCCTGTTCGCGATCTTCTTCGCTTCGATCGGAATGTGACGATGGACGAATCGCAAGAGGCATTGGCGATCCGCGTTCGCGACCTCGTCGTCGGCTTCGGCCGCCAGACCGTGCTTGACCATCTGTCGCTCGACGTCCGCCGGGGCGAGATCCTCGGCCTCGTCGGTGCGTCCGGCGGCGGCAAGTCGGTCTTGATGCGCACCATCATCGGCCTCATCCCGCGCCAGGGCGGGAGCATCGAGGTCATGGGACGGCCGATCGGTGGCCGCACTGAGCGCGCGGCCACGACGTGGGGCATTTTGTTCCAGCAAGGTGCGCTTTTCTCCTCACTGACGGTTCGTCAAAACGTGCAGTTTCCGCTCCGCGAAAATCTCGTGCTGTCGCAGGAGCTGATGGACGAGATCGCCATCGCCAAGCTCGAGATGGTCGGGCTTCGGGCGCAGGACGCCGACAAATATCCGTCCGAACTCTCGGGCGGCATGACCAAACGCGTGGCGCTGGCCCGCGCACTCGCGCTCGATCCGCCGATCCTGTTCCTGGACGAGCCGACCTCCGGTCTCGACCCAATCGCCGCCGGCGATTTTGACGCGCTGATCGGGACGCTGCAGAAGACCCTCGGCCTCACCGTGTTCATGGTCACCCATGATCTTGCGAGCCTCACCACGGTCTGCGACCGCGTCGCCGCGCTCGCCGACGGCAAGATCGTGGCGATCGGCCCGATGCGCGAATTGCTGCAATCCGAGCATCCCTGGGTGCGCGCCTATTTCCATGGCAAGCGCTCGCAGATGCTGCAACACGAGATGAGATGAGACATGGAAACCCGCGCTCCCTACGTGCTGATCGGCAGCTTCGTGTTGGCCGCGATCCTCGCGGTGTTCGGCTTCGTCTATTGGCTGAACAACACGGGCGGCATTGGGCCGCGTGCGAACTATCACGTGCAATTCCAGAGTCCGGTGCCGGGCCTGCTGGTTGGTGCCGGCGTACTGTTCAACGGCATCCGGGTCGGCGAGGTGACGCAGATCGGCCTCGCGCCGGATAATCCGCGCTTCGTCAATGCGACGATCTCGGTTACCTCGACGACACCCGTGCGTACCGACACCAAGGTCGGGCTTGATTTCCAGGGGCTGACCGGCGTGCCGGTGGTGACGCTGGAGGGCGGCGTGATCGTTGCCAAGGCCGGCGAGCCCGTAACCCTGATCGCCGAGGCCGGTGCAGGCCAGAGCATGACGCAGGCTGCGCGCGACGCGCTGCGACGGGTCGATACTGTGCTGGAGGACAATTCTGGTCCACTGAAGGACACCATCGCGAACCTCAAGACATTCTCCGACGGGCTCGCGCGCAACACCGGCAAAATCGACGGTATTCTGGCAGGCCTGGAAAAGATGACCGGCGGCGGGACGCCGGCCCAGAAGATCACCTACGACCTGCGCACGCCGCAGAATCTTGGGCCGGCCGGCAAGACGCTTACGGCGTCACTGGCGATTCCCGAGCCGACCGCGGTTGCGATGCTCCAGACTCAGCGGATGCTGTTTGCGCCCAGCGGGGACAATCCGGGTTTTGCGGAATTCCTCTGGGCCGACAGCATCCCGAAGCTGGTCCAGGCGCGGCTGATCGACAGTTTTGAAAATTACGACATCGCCCACGCGCCGCTGCGCACGGCCGACCTCGGACAGGCGGACTACCAGCTTCTGATCGACATCAGGCGTTTTCGGATCGCCACGGAAGGCGAGGCCCGGGTCGAGATCGGACTGTCGGCACGCATCGTCGACAAGAACGGCAAGGTGATCGCGTCGCGCCTCGTCGAGACCAGCGAGAAGCTTGACAAGGTCGAGCCGGGCGCAGCGGTCGCAGCGTTCGACGCAGCCTTCGCCCGCATTGCAAAGGAGCTGATCGGCTGGACAGTTCAGGCAGTCTGACGCCCTCTATTCCAGCGTCTTCAGGTAGGACAGGAGATCGTGGATCTGGTCTGGATTGAGCTCGAAGGCCGGCATGTTGGTGTGGCCGGTCGAAATACCTTCGGCCAACGCTTCCTCGAGGGCCTCGATCGGATAGCGGTTGTGCAGCGTGCGCAACGGCGGCGCTATCCTGAGCGGGCTTTTCGAGACCCGATCGATCGCATGGCAGCGCGCACAACTGGCCCGTGCAAATGCCTTGCCGCGCTGTTCTGCGGTCGGAGCCGCCAGCACAGGCGTGATCAGAAACAGCCCAATCAGGCCGTGGCGCAGCGCAGTTTGCAGCATGGAAGGTGATCCCGTCTAACTCTGGAGGCAGAATATGGCGGGGACGTCTGCCAAAATTGATCTGGGTCAACTGCCTTTGGCGCAGTGCAGTAAAATGCAGCCAGTGCGGTGGACTCGGCCTGACGCGGAGCAGCCGGCGCTTGGAGCGGTGGATGAAGGCTTCCGTGGTGACGATCGAGCCGAACGGGCATTTCTGTAGCGATTGTGCGGTCCGCGACTTCGCGGTGTGCTCGTCGCTGGACCCGGCCGAGCTCAGGGAATTCGAGCATCTGGGGCGCCGCGTCCATTTTGACGGGGGCGAGACCGTGTTCTCGGAGGAGGACATCGCGACCTCGTTCTACAACGTCCTGGAAGGCGTCATGCGGCTCTACAAGCTGTTGCCCGACGGTCGGCGGCAGATCGTGGGATTTGCTTTGCCCGGCGATTTCCTGGGGATGAATATTTCCGGCCGACACAATTTTTCGGCCGATGCGATCGGTGGCGTCACAGTGTGCCAGTTCGCGAAGGCGCCCTTCGGCCGTTTCGTCGAGAGCCGGCCGCATCTCCTCAGGCGGATCAACGAGCTGGCGATTCGCGAGTTGAGCCAGGCGCGCGACCATATGGTCCTGCTCGGCCGCCGCTCAGCGGACGAGAAGGTCGCGACGTTTCTGCTCACCTGGCGCGAGCGGCTATTTTCGCTGAAGGGGGCGTCGGACACGGTTCAGCTGCCGATGAGTCGTCAGGACATCGCCGACTACCTAGGCCTGACCATCGAAACCGTCAGTCGCACCTTCACCAAGCTGGAGCGACATGGGGTGATCGAGATCGTTCAAGGCGGCATCAGCCTGCTCGATCCGGCGAAAGTCGAGGCCTTAGCTGCGGCCTGATCCGGCGCTCGCCATTTTTGATCCCAATCAATGACGGCGGTCGAGCGGCGCCAATAATGCCCCAAATAACAGGGGAGGGCATCATGCCGACTGACGCGCTGCTGGTGACGATGGCTGTCGTGGTCGTTTTTGTCACGTTCGCCGGGGCTTTGGCATGGGCAGACCGGCAAACCAGCGCAGGACGGCCCGATTCGGACGCCAAGCACTGACGCTCCTGAGATCACAATCGCGTTTTACCGTGCTTGCCGCGGAGGCTTCCACGGCCAGCTCGTGGCCGTTCGGCAGCGCCTCAACGCAATGGTGCGCGCGATAGCTGCAACTCTGCATCGACCGGGACACGCTGGCTCATCCCCCGGATGCCGCCTTGGCGCCCGACCGCGGCATTTTCGCCGTATTTGGCTCAAACCGTGCACATGCTTTCCGGTTGAAAAGCCTGCTAACGTTGACTACGCAGGAACTCCAGTGCCTCGCAGTCTTAGGAGCCCAGCGGCGTGCCTCAGGACAAGACCGGCGACCCCCGACAAGCTGCGGGCAACAAATTATCGGTCCTGCGCAAGCACCCGATCTTCGCGGATCTGGAGCCGGATGCGCTCGATCAGCTCTGCCGCTACGCCAAGCACACCACGGTGAAGCGCGGAGCGACGATCGCCGCCAAGGGCGACCCCGGCAACAACCTGTTCGCGGTGATCACGGGAACAGTGAAGATTTCCTCTTCGTCGCCAGATGGAAGGAACGCTATTCTCAATCTGATCGGTCCTGGAGAAATCTTTGGCGAGATCGCGGTTCTCGATGGTGCGCCGCGCTCGGCCGACGCGACCGCCAACACCAATTGCGAACTCTACATCATCGACCGTCGCGACTTCTTGCCATTCGTGAAGAGCCAGCCGGCGCTGGCGATGAAGTTCATCGAGCTGCTTTGCGCGCGCCTGCGCTGGACCAGCCAGCAGGTCGAGCAAGTGATCCTGCAAAATCTGCCGGGCCGGCTTGCGAGCGCGCTGCTCGGTCTCACCGAAGAGCGCAAGTTAGACTCCGGCAGTGGCACGCTCGCCATCACGCAGCAGGAGATCAGCGAGATGGTGGGGATGACGCGCGAGAGCATCAACAAGCAATTGCGCGCCTGGGCCGGCCGCAACTGGGTTCGTCTCGAGCACGGCGCCATCGTCGTGCTGGATACCGATGCGTTGCGCGACCTCGCCGAGAGCGGCCTCGACGGCGAGTGAGGCCTCAGATCTGATTGTCGACGATGGCGACCGCTCGGGTCCACCCTGCGGACGCCCGCTCGATCTTTACCGGGAAGCATGAGACCGTGAATCCGGTCGACGGCAGCTTGTCGAGATTGTGCAGCTTCTCGAGATGGCAATAGCCGATGTGTCGTCCCGCCTTGTGACCTTCCCAGATCAGGCCGGCATCTTTTGTTTCGGCATATTTCTTCGCGGTGTAGACGAACGGCGCGTCCCAGCTCCAGCCGTCGGTGCCGGTCAGCCGCACACCGCGTTCGAGCAGGTACATGGTGGCCTCATAGCCCATGCCGCAACCGGAGTTGACGTAGTCGGCCTGGCCGAATTTGGCGCCGGCGCTGGTGTTGACGACCACGATCTCCAGCGGCGACAGCGTGTGCCCGATCCGTTTCAGCTCCTTCTCGACATCGTCGGCAGTCACCACGTACCCATCGGGCAGGTGGCGGAAGTCGAGCTTCACGCCGGGCTGCAGGCACCATTCGAGCGGCACCTCGTCGATGGTCCATGACCGCTCGCCGCGATTCATGGTCGGGTGGAAGTGCCAGGGCGCGTCGAGATGCGTGCCGTTGTGGGTCGACAGCGAGACCTGCTCGACCGCCCAGCCCTGGCCATCCGGCAAATCCTCCGCCTTGAGGCCGTCGAAGAACTGCAGCATGCGGGGCAGGCCCTGCTGGTGATCAATATACTGTATCGTCGGGTGATTGCCCGGCGGATCGGCCGTCACGTCGTTTCCGAGCGGCACGGAAATATCGATCAGCTTCCGCGGCATGGGCATTTCCTCGCAATGTTCCGTTTCGGCGCATCTTGGGCGGGCTCCACCTGTGGCGTCAAGTAACGGACCGGTGCAGGCGATTTCGGAAAAACGAGGCCATTCGGCGATCGCACCCTCGAAGTGATGCATGATCGATCGATGCAACTCCAGCATTGATCGATGCTGGATTTGGCTTGGACTCAGAATGCCGCCCGCCCTAGGGACGACGTTGGCGACATCGCGCTGATCAGCGCGCATCGCACAAGGATGGGGCGACCGTCACGTCTGCACCTCCAAGCCGCAACCAATAGCGGTCGATTCTAAGACCAGAGGAATGTCCATGGATATGACGAGCATCGTCACCTCGCGTCCGGCATTTGCCGACGGTGAGGCGGGATTAAAGGGAAGCCGGCGCCTGCCGCGCAAGTCCCCGCCGGAGAGGGCGCGATGAAGCTCGCACCTTCCCTCGCCGTGATCATCCACCAGTTAAATCCGCTCGACTCCGCCGCGCAATCCTACCAAGGTGGTGCGTTTGTAACGCTTGACTTTACACCTGAAGTGGAGCGACCCAAGGCGGCCTGCAGTATCGGCCCAACGACGACATAATCAACTCAGGAGGAAGCCCCAGATGAAGACACTCACCGGTATCATCGCAGCCGCCGTACTGGCGGTCTCAGCGCCGCTGGCGACCGCACGCGATTTCCGTTCGGCCGACATCCACCCCACCGATTATCCGACCGTCGAGGCCGTCAGGTTCATGGGCAAGCAGCTCGCGACGGCGAGCGGCGGCAAGCTCGGCGTGAAGGTGTTTCCCAATGGAGCCCTTGGCTCCGAAAAGGACACCATCGAGCAGCTGAAGATCGGCGCCCTCGACATGATGCGGATCAACGCATCGCCGTTGAACAACTTCGTGCCTGAAACCATCGCGTTGTGCCTGCCCTTCGTCTTCCGCGACACGCAGCACATGCGCACCGTCCTTGACGGACCGATCGGCGACGAGATCCTCGCAGCCATGGAGCCCGCCGGCCTGGTCGGGCTTGCCTATTACGACAGCGGCGCCCGCTCCATCTACACCGTCAAGGCGCCGGTCAAGTCGCTCGCCGACCTCAAGGGCCTGAAGATCCGCGTCCAGCAGTCCGACCTCTGGGTCGGCATGATCCAGAGCCTCGGTGCCAACCCGACGCCGATGCCTTATGGCGAAGTCTACACCGCGCTCAAGACGGGCCTGGTGGACGCAGCCGAGAACAACTGGCCGTCCTACGAGTCTTCGCGTCACTTCGAGGCCGCCAAGTTCTACAACGTGACCGAGCACTCGCTCGCGCCCGAAGTTCTCGTGATGTCCAAGAAGGTCTGGGACACGCTGAGCAAGGAGGATCAGGCGATGGTCCGCAAGGCGGCCAAGGAATCGGTGCCGGTCATGCGCAAGCTCTGGGACGATCGCGAGCAGGCTTCCCGCAAGACCGTCGAAGCCGCAGGCGTTCAGGTCGTGACCATCGCCAACAAGACGGAATTCGTCGACGCAATGAAGCCGGTGTACGACAAGTTCGCAGGTGACGAAAAGCTGAAGGGCCTCGTCAAGCGGATCCAGGACACGAAGTAAGACCACAGCGTCGGGTCCGGCGTCGCCGCGAGGCGGGCGCCGGACCCTCGCGAAGGGGACGCGCAAGGAGACGCCGATGACAGACCCACATGTCGCAAGCCACGAGCAGGAGGTAACCGGCCGACCGTCGACCGGCTTGCTGTCGCGGATCAATGCCGTCGTTGCTCGCCTCGGCATGTATCTGTCCGTGACCGGCCTGCTCGTCATCGTCACCATCGTGTTCTACCAGGTGTTCGGACGTTACGTGCTCAATTCCAGCCCGACCTGGACCGAGAACCTTGCGCTGGTCCTGATCCTGTATGTCACGCTGATCGGCGCCGCCGTCGGCGTTCGCGATGCCGGACACATCGGCATGGACAGCTTGCTGGTGATGCTTCCGGATCATCTGCGAGAGAAGATCGAGCTCGTGATCCACGTTCTGGTGGCCGTGTTCGGCATTGCGATGGCGTACAACGGCTGGATCCTCGGAGCGTCGGTCGGAACCGTGAAGATCCCCAATCTCGGGCTTCCCGAGGTCATCCGCTACGTCCCGCTGATCGCCTCCGGCGTCCTGATCGTCTCCTTTTCAATCGAGCACATCATTGCGCTCCTGCGCGGCGAAGAGGTCGTCCCCTCATGGAACTGATCATTCTCGGCGCAACCTTCTTCGGCTTCCTGATCCTCGGCGTACCCGTCGCCTTCGCGATCGGCCTCTCGGCGATTTGCACCATCCTCTACGAAGGCCTGCCGGTCGCCGTAATCTTTCAGCAGATGATGTCGGGGATGAACATCTTCTCCTTCCTCGCCATCCCGTTCTTCGTCTTCAGCGGTGAGCTGATGCTGCATGGCGGGGTCGCCGACAAGATCGTGCAGCTCGCCAAGAATCTCGTCGGACACATCCGCGGCGGGCTCGGCATGTCGAACGTGGTCGCCTGTACGCTGTTCGGCGGCGTCTCCGGCTCGCCCGTGGCCGACGTGTCGGCGATGGGCGCGGTGATGATCCCGATGATGAAGAAAGAGGGTTTCGACACCGACTACGCGGTCAACGTCACCACCCACGCTTCGCTGGTGGGCGCGCTCATGCCGACCAGCCACAACATGATCATCTATGCGCTCGCCGCGGGCGGCAAGGTCTCGATCGGCGCGCTGATCGCGGCCGGCCTCCTGCCGGCGCTCGTGCTGATGGTGTGCATGCTGGTTGCCGCCTACGCGGTCGCGGTGAAGCGCGGTTATCCCGCCGGCAAGTTCCCGGGCTGGGCCGAGGTGTTCCGCTCGTTCGCGGCCGCGCTGCCCGGCCTGCTGATCGTCGGCATCATCCTGGCGGGCATCCTGTCCGGCGTCTTCACGGCAACTGAATCCGCAGCCGTCGCGGTCACCTACACGATCCTGCTGACGTTCTTCATCTACCGCACCATGACCTTGCCGAACTTCCTGCGGGCTGCCGCCAAGGCCGTGAAGACGACGGGCGTGGTGCTGCTGCTGATCGGCGTCTCCACCATGTTCCAGTATTTGATGGGACTCTACGAGGTGGCCGACTTCGCCGGCGACTTGATGAGCAAGGTGTCCTCGCAACCCTGGGTCATCTTCCTGCTCATCAACGTCATCCTGTTCGTGCTCGGCACGTTCATGGACATGGCGGCGACCATCCTGATCTGCACCCCGATCTTCCTGCCGATCGCGATGAAGGCGGGCATGGATCCCGTGCAATTCGGCATGCTGATGCTGATCAACTGCGCGCTGGGCCTGAACACCCCGCCGGTCGGAACGACGCAATTCGTAGGCTGCGCCATCGGCGGCATCTCGGTGGGCGCGGTGATGCGCACCATCCTGCCGTTCTATGCCGCCCTGATCGCAGCTCTGATGTTCGTGACCTACGTCCCCGCGTTCTCGCTGTGGCTGCCCCGCCTGCTGATGGGCTACAAGGGATAGCAGCAACAGGGAGAATCCGTTCGTGACTGACTATCGCAAGCTCTTCGATCTCACCGGCAAGACCGCCGTGGTGCTCGGCGCCGCCTCGGGCATCGGCAAATCGTCGGCCGAGGCGCTGGCCGGGCTCGGCGCCCGCGTCGTTTGCGCGGATCGTGCGCTTGATGCCGCCGGGGCGACGGCAGCCGGCATTCGCGACAAGGGTGGCTGGGCGGATGCAGCTAGCTGCGACGCCGCGAGCGCTGCGGACGTCAATGCGCTCGCCAAGATCGTCATGCAGAAATTCTCGCGGCTCGACATCGCCGTGACGACGCCCGGGCTCAACATCCGCAAGACCATCCTCGACTACACCGAGGAGGATCTCGACCGCGTCCTCAATCTCAACGTCAAGGGTACGGTCTGGTTCTTCCAGGCCTTCGGCCGTATCATGGTCGAGCAGAAAGGCGGCAGCATCATCGCCTGCTCTTCGGTGCGCGCGGTGACCATCGAGCCGGGCCTTGGCGTCTACGGCTCGACCAAGGCGGCAATCGGCCTCCTGGTGAAGGGCTTTGCTTCAGAGGTCGGCCACGCTGGCGTCCGCGTCAACGCGATCGCGCCGAGCATTGCGGAGACCGCGCTGACCGGCCCTTTCAAGCAGCGGCCCGATATCTACAATCTCTACGCCGGCCACACCGTGTTCAACCGCTGGAGCAGTGCCGACGAGGTCGCGACGGCGGTCGCCTATCTTGCTTCGGACGCCGCGAGCTATGTCAGCGGCAGCACGCTGTTCGTCGACGGCGGCTGGACCGCGGTCGATGGTCCGCCGACCGGTCTCACCCAGCTGCATAAATAGGGCGGCCGTCGGCACCTAGCCGGTAAAGCCCATGCTCCGGCGCAGCTCCTTCCGGTCTGCGCCGGTCAGCAGAGCGATCAGCGCGGCCGCTTCTGTCGGATGTGCGGCCCGCGCGGTCACGCCGGCCGTGTACATCGTCACGAGCTCGCAGCCCGGCGGCAGCGATCCTGATAGCGCGATGCCGTCGGTCGCGATGATCTCGGTCGCCTGCGTGCATCCGATCGGCCGTGCGGCGGTGGACGACGCCAGCTCCCGCATCGCGGTCGCTCCGTTCGGAAAGATCTTGAGACGCGATGCGACCTCATAGGCGATCCCAAGCTGATCCAGCACTTTTGCGACATGCTGTCCCGCGGTCGAGGCTTTGGTGTCCGGAACGTAGATGGCATCCGCGGATCGCAGCACCTCGCGGAGATCGGCCTCAGTCTTCACCGTGACTTTCGGATCGCGGTTACGGACCGCCAGCGCGGTCTCGACCCGGCCGATATCTGCGATCGAGGAGGAGACGACGAGCTTCTCCGCGGCAAGCTTCGCAAGGAGCGCCTGCGTCAGGATCACGAGATCCGCCGACGTGCTGGCGCGCAGCTTGTCGGCCATGATGCCGACCGCGCCGAACTCGCCATCGATGCCGAATCCGGTCCACGTCTTGAAAGGCTCGCTGAGGCCGCGCACCAGGCCTTGCGCCGCGCCGCCGCTCAAAATGGTCACTGTCGTCACGATGCAAGCTCCATGGCTGCGATGATCTTGTCGCGCGTGATCGGCAGGTCGCGTACGCGCACGCCAAGGCAATCGTAGACCGCATTGGCGATCGCCGCCGTCACGGGGCCGTGCGCGGCCTCGCCGGCGCCGACCGGCTCAATCTCCGGCCGCTGGATGATTTCGACATCCACCGCCGGCACCTCGCTGAAAGTCAGGATCGTGTAGTCCGTCCATGACGTTGAGGTGATGCGCGTCCGGTCGAAGCGGACGCGTTCCTTCAGCACCCAGCTCGTGGCCTGGATCGCGCCGCCCTCGATCTGGTTGATGACGCCGTCCGGATTGATGGCCTCGCCGACGTCGACTGCAAGCGTCAACCGCCGGACGCGAATGTCGTCGGTGCCTTCGATCTCGGCGATCGCGGCGCAATAGGCGCCCGTGTTCTTGTAGCGGGCGAAGCCGACGCCGTGGCCGATGCCAGACTGTTTTTGCGGTTTCCACTGCGCGCGCCGTGCCGCGGCGCGAATGACGTCGCTGGCGCGCTCGTCGCGGAGATGACGCAGGCGGAACGCGATCGGGTCCTCGCCGCGCAGGACCGCGATCTCGTCGAGTATGGATTCGATCGCGAACACATTGCCTTGCCCGCCCAGGGTCCGCAGCGCCGACGTGCGCACCGGCATCGTCAGCAACCGGTGGCTCGTGATGGTCCAGGCCGGAAGGTCGTAGAGTGGAACGGAGTTGCGGTCGCCGCCCCCGCCATTGGCGGCCGGTGGGTTCGTCGAGATCATGCGCGGGTAGGAGGTCGCGATCTCGGTCGCCGCAAGCAGCGCCGGCTGCGCCGCGCGTCCCGGCCGCGCGGCGTGGCCGTTGCTCCAGATCGCATGGCGCCAGCCGACGATCTCGCTGTCCGCATCGAGATCGGCCTCGATCTCGATGGCCATCGCTGCGCCAAACGGCGCATGAGACATCTCGTCATGGCGCGACCACTGCACCCGCACCGGGCGGCCGCCGGCGCCTTTCGCCAGCAACACGGCATCGAGCGCGACGTCGTCGGCCGCATTGTGCCCATAGCAGCCGGCCCCCTCCATATGCTCGACGACGATGTTTTCGGCCGGCAGCTCGAGCACGATCGCAAGATCGGCGCGCAGCAGATAGACGCCCTGGCTGTGTGTCCAGACGTGGATACGATCGCCGTCCCATCGCGCCATGGCGCAAGATGGCGCGATCGAGGCGTGTGCGATGTAGGGACGGGTGTACTGCCGGCGAAGGGTGCGCGCAGCTCTCTTCGTCGTTGCCGCTGCTCTGGTGTCGATGACGGTGGTTTCGACCGGCTGGCCCTTCAGAAAGCCCGCGAGATCGTCTTCGTCGGGCAACGGCTCGCCGGCCGACCAGGTTGCGCCCTTGCGCAAGGCTTTCAGTGCGGCTTCCGCCGCAGCCTCGCTATCGGCAACCACGCCGGCAAAGCCGCCGTCGCGGACGATCGCGACGAGGCCGGGAACGGCGCGCGCCGCCGTCTCGTCGAGCGCGATCAGTCTGGCACCCGAGATGTCAGGCCGCAGCACGCGGCCGTGTACCAGGTCCGGCAATGGACAATCGTGAATGAAGCGCGGTCGCGCGAACACCTTGTCGGGAATGTCGACCCGCTGGACCGAATGTCCGGCGACACCGCGTGTGGCAGCGGGCTTCGCCACGGCGCCCGCGGTAGCCTCGCGGTCGAGCGAGACGTCGCCAGCCAGCTCCCAATAGCTTGTCCTGACATTGCCGGGACCCGAGATCGTGCCGTCATCGACATCGAGCAGCGCCGCATCGACGCCGAGACGCTCCGATGCGGCGGTGAGGAACCGCTGGCGGACCTCGGCGCAGACATGTCGCAGCGCGCGGCCGGATTGCTGGACCGAGAGGCTGCCCGAGGTGACACCCTCGTTCGGGCTGGCCGCCGTCGAGGCGCGGATCAGCTCGATCCTGCCGATATCGACGTCGAGCTCGTCCGCGGCGATCTGCGCCAGCGCCGTGACGATGCCCTGGCCGATCTCGACCTTGCCGGGCGAAATTGCGACACCGCCTTCGCCGCTGAACCGCACCCAGGACGACAGCTTTGGATTGGCCGCGAGGCTAACCGGCAGTTTCGGGACGGGGGACGGCACACTCATGACGTCGCCGTCTCTGCTGCCGCGCGCAGCACGGCGCGGACCATGCGATTATGCGATCCACAGCGGCACAGATTGCGATCGAGCGCGGCTCTGACCTCGGTCTCCGTCGGCGAGGGATTGCGCTTCAGCAGCGCCGCCGCGCTGATCAGGATCCCCGAGACGCAATAGCCGCATTGCATCGCCTGCTCGGAGACGAAGGCGCGTTGCAGCGGATGCGGCTGCTCGGCCGTGCCGAGGCCCTCCACGGTGACGACGTCCTTGTCCGCCACCGACCACATCGGCATGTCGCAGGAGGCCATCGCGCGGTCGCCGACCATGACGTAACAGGCGCCGCACTCACCGGCCCCGCAGCCGAAATGCGGACCGGTGAAGCCGAGCCGGCCGCGCAGCACATCGAGCAGCGTCTGGTCGGGATCGGTCTCCACGGCCATCGCCGCGCCGTTGAGCTGAAATTGAATGGTCGGCATGATCGCTCCGCGACCTCAGGACTTGTCGAACTTCTTGACGACATCGGCCCATTTCTCGATATCGCCGCGGAGGAATTTGTCGAATTCCCCCGGCGTCATGTACATGGGTACGGCACCCTGCTCGGTCCAGAGCTTCACGATGTCCGGTCGCTTCACCATTGCGTTTACGGCGGCATTGAGCTTGTCGATGACAGGCCTCGGCGTGCCGGCCGGGGCCATCAGGCCAAGCCAGATCGTGGCCTCATAGCCTGCTACGCCGGCTTCGCCCGCGGTCGGCACGTTCGGCAGTACGGCCGAGCGCTCCTTGCCGGTGGTCGCGAGCGCGCGGACCTGGTTCTCGCCGATATTCGGCGCCATCGCCGGCACGGCGTCGATCATCATCTGCACCTGTCCGCCGATCACGCCGCTGCGCGCCTCGCCGCTGTTGCGGTAGGGCACGTGGACCACATCGATGCCGGCCATGGCTTTGAACAGCTCGCCGGCCATGTGATAGGGCGTGCCCTGGCCGGAGGAGGCGTAGTTCAGCTTGCCCGGCTGCGATTTGGCGAGCGCGATGAACTCCTGCAGCGTCTTCGCCGGAACCTGCGGGTTCACGACGATGACGAGATCGGAATAGTTCACCGGCGCGATCGGCGCGAGGTCGCGCATCAACTCGTATTTGCGCTTGTCCGGTGTCAGCAGCGACTCATTCGCGGTCTGGGTGTTGGACATCATCAGCAGCGTGTAGCCGTCGGCCGGCGACTTCGCCGCTTCGACCGTGCCGATGACGCCGCCCGCGCCGGTGCGGTTCTCGACCACGAAGGGCTGGCCAAAGCTCTCCTGGAGCACGTTGCCGATCAGCCGGGCCGCGACGTCCGCCGGCCCGCCGGCCCCAAAGGGCACCACGATCCGGACGGCGTGGTTGGGATAATCTTGCGCGGATGAGGGGGCTGCGGAGAATGCGGCAAGCAGGCCGGCGGCGAGCGCCAGCATAAGACGTCGGGCCATCACGCCCACCTCCCTGATATCGTTTTTGTTGGCCGACACTGTAACGGCAGGGGATATGGACTGTCGACGCCTCACAAAGTCGGTCGCGCCGGGAATATCGGACGGTTTTCGGTGTGACCGCGGCCGATTTCGCGGTCGCGGCAGGAGCCGTCTGCGCATGCGGGTTGAGCAATTCGCATGGGAAATGCCGGCAAAATGCTCTCGGCTGGCCGGTATTTTGATGTTACGAACTGGGCATGAACCAGCACGCCAAGATCGAAATCCGCCATTCGACCTGTCCGCACGACTGCCCCTCGGCCTGCGCGCTCGATGTCGAGGTGGTCGAAGGCCGCAGCATTGGCCGCGTCCGAGGTTCGAAAAAGCAGACTTACACGGCTGGCGTCGTCTGCGCCAAGGTCGCCCGTTACGCCGAGCGCATCCATCACCCCGAGCGGCTGATGTATCCGATGCGCCGCACCGGGCCGAAGGGCTCCGGGCAGTTCGCGCGGATCTCCTGGGACGAGGCGCTGGACGAGATCGCGGATCGCTTCAATCAGGCCGAGCGCGAGTACGGCGCGGAATCTATCTGGCCTTATTACTACGCCGGCACGATGGGGCTGGTGATGCGCGACGGCCTCAATCGCCTCACGCATGTGAAGAAATATTCGCGCTTCTATCAGACCATCTGCGCCAATGTCGGGCGCATCGGGTTCGCGATCGGCACCGGCAAGATTGCCGGCGTCGATCCGCGCGAGATGGCGCTCTCCGACCTCGTGGTGATCTGGGGCACCAACCCGGTCAACACGCAGGTCAACGTGATGACGCATGCTGCCCGTGCTCGCAAGGAGCGCGGCGCCAAGATTGCCGCCATCGACATCTACGACAACGAGACCATGAAGCAGGCTGATATCAAGATCATCCTGCGGCCCGGCACCGATGGCGCCTTCGCGTGCGGCGTGATGCATGTCCTGTTCCGCGATGGCTACGCCGACCGCGCCTACATGGACAAGTACACGGACTGCCCCGATGAGCTCGAGGCGCATCTGAAGACGCGCACGCCGGAGTGGGCGTCCGCGATCTGCGGCGTGCCGGTACCGGAGATCGAGGCCTTTGCGAAACTGGTCGGCGAGACCAAGCGGACCTTCTTCCGGCTCGGCTACGGCTTCACCCGCTCGCGCAACGGCGCCACGCAAATGCACGCGGCGCTCTGCGTCCCCGCGGTGACCGGCGCCTGGCAGTATGAAGGCGGTGGCGCCTTCTTCAACAATTACGCGCTGTGGCACTTCAATGAATCCCTCATCGAGGGGCACGACGCGATCGATAAGACCACGCGTGCGCTCGACCAGTCGCAGGTCGGCCGCATCCTCACCGGCGACGCCGAAGCCTTGCTCGGCAAGGGGCCGATCAAGGCGATGCTGATCCAGAACACCAATCCGATGACGGTGGCACCGGAGCAGGCGCTGGTGCGTCAGGGGTTTGCGCGCGAGGATCTGTTCGTGGCGGTGCACGAGCAGTTCATGACCGAGACGGCCGAGATGGCCGACATCGTGCTGCCGGCGACCATGTTCATGGAGCATGATGATCTCTATTACGGCGGCGGCCACCAGCACATCTCGGTCGGGCCGAAGCTGATCGACCCGCCCGGCGAATGCCGCTCCAACCATCAGGTCATGCAGGCGCTGGCGCCGCGGCTTGGCGCGAAGCATCCGGGCTTCGAGATGACGCCGCGCGAATTGATCGACGCGACGCTGAAGCTCAGCAACCACGGCGACATCGCTGGTCTCGAAGCCGACATCTGGCGCGACCTGCAACCGGACTTCCGGACTTCGCATTATCTCGACGGCTTTGCCCATGCGGACAAGAAATTCCATTTTAGGGCGGATTGGGCCCATCCGCCGTTCGGCCAGACGATGGGCGATTTCGACAAGATGCCGTCGCTGCCGGACCATTGGGCGGTGATCGAGCATGCCGATCAAGCCCATCCGTTCCGGCTCGCGACGAGCCCCTCGCGCAGCTTCCTCAACACCACCTTCAACGAGACGCCGTCCTCGCAGGCGCGCGAAGGCAGAGCGAGCGTGATGATCCATCCGCTGGATGCGGCCGCGCTCGACATCGCCGACGGCGACGCCGTGACGCTCGGCAACACCCGCGGCGAGACCACGCTGCTCGCAACGCTGTTCGACGGCGTGCGGCGCGGCGTGCTGATCGCGGAATCCGTTCACCCGAACAAGAATCATATCGGCGGCCGCGGCATCAACGTGCTGACTGGAGCGGATACGATTGCGCCGATCGGGGGAGCTGCATTCCACGACAACAAGGTCTGGATCAGGAAAACGGTCTCCGCCTGAGCGCACGCTTCGCTCGCTCGCCAATTTGTGTCGAGGCGCTAAAGCAACGCCTCGCTGCAGATTGCCCTTGCGCCTGCCGCCCGAGCTGCCGCAAATGGCTGCAAACGGGAGCAAGGAAGCGAGCGTACCATGACCGACACCACAGCAATCATCACCGAAAAGCGTGGGCAGGCGTTCTGGATCACCATCAACCGGCCGGAGAAGCGCAACGCGCTGAACGGCGAGGTCATCGCCGGCATCACCAAAGGCTATCGCGACGCGCATGACGACAAGGACGTCCGCGTCATCGTGTTGACGGGGGCAGGTGACAAGGCGTTCTGCGCCGGCGCCGACTTGCAGAATTCCGGCGCGGCGTTCGCGATGGATCATTCCAAGCCGAATGTCGACTATGCCGATCTGCTACGGTTGTCGCAGAACGCGACGAAGCCGGCGATTGCGCGGGTCGGTGGCGTCTGCATGGCCGGCGGCATGGGCCTGTTGTGCATGACCGACATGGCGATTGCGGCCGATCACGTCATCTTCGGCCTGCCGGAGGTGAAGGTCGGCGTATTCCCGATGCAGGTGCTGAGCCTGTTGCAGAGCATCGCGCCGCCGCGACTCGTCAACGAATGGGCGCTCACCGGCGAGCCGTTCGACGCCAAAGCGGCGCATGCTGCGGGCTTGCTCAACTACGTCGTGCCTACAGCCGAGTTGGATGCCAAGGTCGACTGGCTGATCGGCCGTATCGTTGACAAATCCCCGACCGCTATCCGCCGCGGCAAATATGCCATGCGCGCCATCGCCTCGATGTCGTTCGACGAGAGCATCGCCTACACCGAAAGCCAGATCGCGCTGCTCGCAATGACCGAAGACGCCAAGGAAGGCCTGAAGGCCTTCGGCGAGAAGCGGAAGCCGGTCTGGACGGGGCGGTGAGGGGGACGGAGCGCGATGCGACTAGACCCGTCATCCTGAGGTGCGAGTGGCGCGATGCGTTCGGCATCGCGCCGGGAGCCTCGAAGGATGTACGGCCGAGATGCAGCCGGGCCGTCGCCCTTCGAGGGCCGCTGAAGAAGCGGCCACCTCAGGGTGACGGGGATGGTTTAGTGCGACGCGCCCCCGGAATGACGAGCTACCCCGCGTTCGCCTTCAGCCCGGCCGCCTGGATGCCGGCGACCGCACAGGCCTCGTCATTGTCCGAGGTGTCGCCCGACACGCCGACGGCACCGAGCAGCGTTGCGCCATCCATGATCAGAACGCCGCCCGGGACCGGCACCAGCGCGCCCTTGGCGATGGTGTTCACGGAATCGATGAAATAGGCCTGCTCCTGTGCGCGCTGGTACAAGGCGCGCGAGCCCATGCCCATGGCGAGCGCACCATAGGCCTTGCCGTGGGCGATCTCGGCGCGCATCAGGCTGGTGCCGTCCTGCGCCGCGGCGATCTTGAGCACGCCGCGTGCGTCCAGGATGGTGACGACCAGCGGCTTGAGCTTCAGCTCGGTGGATTTTGCGAACGCGGCGTCGAGGATCTTGCGGGCGGTGTCGAGCGTGAGGTCAGCCATGGCTGGTTTCCTTTTTGGTGTGAGAACTGGAATTTGCTCCGGCGCGGTCGAGGCTCATCGCCAGCACGCGCGCGACGTGAAGCGCTTCGCGCTGGGCGCCGTCGTGGATCTGATGTCGGCAGGAGGTGCCGTCGGCGACGACCAGCGTATTCTGGTCGGCGCGCCGCACGGCGGGCAGCAGCGACAGCTCAGCCATCTCGATCGAGGCATCATAGGTATCCGCGCCGTAACCGAACGCGCCGGCCATGCCGCAGCAGCTCGATTCGATGGTCTCGACCTTCAGGTCCGGAATGAGGCGCAGCACCTGCTCGACCGGCTTGAAGGCGCCGAAGGATTTTTGGTGGCAATGGCCATGCACGACGGCCTTGTCGGCGACGGTACCGAGCGGCAGCTGCAGCCTTCCGGCCTCCGCTTCGCGCATCAAAAATTCCTCGAAAGTCAGCGCGTGGGCGCCGACGGCCCTGGCATCGTTGTCCTTGCGCAGCGAGGCGAGCTCGTCGCGCAGCGTCAGCAGGCAGCTCGGCTCGAGGCCGACGATCGGCACGCCGCGGGCGGCAAAGGGCGCGAACGCGGCCACGAGGCGGTCGAGCTCGGCCTTGGCTTCGTCGACGAGACCGGCTGAGAGGAATGTACGGCCGCAGCAGAGGGGGCGACTGCCGCTCGAAGGCTTGGGCAGGTGCACGCGATAACCACCCGCCGCGAACACGCGGAGCGCGGCGTCGAGATTTTCGCGCTCGTAGATGCGATTGAAGGTGTCCGTGAACAACACGACTTCGCGGCCGGTCTCCGGCCCGACCGCTTCCGCGGGCGGCACGAACACGTCGCCGCGAAAGGCGGGCAGGGTGCGGCGCGCGCTGATGCCGGCAAAGCGCTCGAACAGCTTTCGGAGCAACGGGCTGCGGTTGCGCAAATTGGCGAGTGGCGCGAAGTGCGATGCGAGACCGGCATAGCGCGGCAGGTAGCCGACCAAGCGATCGCGCAGGGTCAGGCCATGGGACGCTGCGCGGGCAGCGAGCACCTCGATCTTCATCTTGGCCATGTCGACGCCGGTCGGGCATTCGTGGCGGCAGGCCTTGCAGGAGACGCAGAGTTTTAGGGTCTCCATCATCTCGTCGGAGGACAACGCGTCGGGACCGAGCTGGCCGGAGATGGCGAGCCGCAAGCTGTTGGCGCGGCCGCGGGTGACGTCCTTCTCGTTGCGCGTCGCGCGGTAGGACGGGCACATCACGCCGCCCTCGAGCTTGCGGCAGGCGCCGTTGTTGTTGCACATCTCGACCGCGCCCTGGAATCCGCCGCCGGCGCCGGGATAGGCGGACCAGTCCAGCCTGGTCTTCAGCTCGGTGACGCGATAGTCGGGCCGGAAGCGGAACAGCGAGCGATCGTCCATCCGGGGCGCATCGACGATCTTGCCGGGATTGAGGACGCCCTCGGGATCGAAGCGGCTCTTCACCTCCCTGAAATCGGCGACGAGACGCTCGCCGAACATGGTCTCGTGGAATTCCGAGCGTACCAGGCCATCGCCATGCTCGCCTGAATGCGAGCCTTTGTATTCGCGGACCAACGCGAAGGCTTCCTCGGCGATGGCCCGCATCGCCTTGACGTCCTTCTCCAGCTTCAGGTTCAGCACGGGCCGCACGTGCAGGCAGCCCTCGGAGGCATGCGCATACATCGTGCCGCTGGTGCCGTGCTTTGCGAAAACCTCGCTCAAGCGCGCGGTGTAGTCGGCCAGATGCGGCAGCGGCACGGCGCAATCCTCGACGAACGAGACCGGCTTGCCCTCCTGCTTCATCGACATCATGACGTTGAGGCCGGCGGCGCGGAAATCGGCGATGCCGCTTTGGAGTGCGGGCTCGGTGATCTCCACCACGCCGCCCCATTTGCGCTGCTCGTTGTTCCAGCCGAAGCCGAGATCGCTCATCAATTCGCCGAGTTGCTTGAGGCGCAGGAGATTGTCCGCCTGGTCCTCTTCGGCGAACTCCACCACCAGAACGGCATCCGGATCGCCCTTGATAGCGGCGGAGATGATCGGCCTGAACATCGCGATGTCGCGGCCGAGCGCGAGCATGGTGCGGTCGACCAGCTCGACCGCGATCGGCTTGAGCTTGACGAGGTGCTGGGCGGCGTCCATCGCCTCGTAGAAGCTCCCGAAGTGGCAGATGCCGAGCGCCTTGTTGCGGATGACAGGCCACAGCTTCAGCTCGACCTTGGTGGTGAAGGCGAGGGTGCCTTCCGAGCCGACCAGGAGATGCGCCATGTTGTTGCGCGCATTGCGCGGCGTCAGCGCATCGAGATTGTAGCCGCCGACACGGCGCTGCACCTTGGGAAAGCGCGCGGCGATCTCGTCGGCCTCGCGGGCGCCGAGATCGAGCATATCGCGGAACAGCGCTCGCGCACTGTCGTTCGCATCGAGATCGGAGAGGTCGCGCGACACCTCGCCGTAGCGGCCCAGCGTGCCGTCGGCGAGCGCCGCCTCCATCGACAGCGTGTTGTCGCGCATGGTGCCGTAGCGAAGCGAGCGGCCACCGCAGGAATTGTTGCCGGCCATGCCGCCGATCGTGGCGCGCGAGGCCGTGGAGACGTCGACCGGAAACCACAGGCCGTGCTTCTTGAGCTGACGGTTGAGATCGTCGAGCACGATGCCGGGCTCGACCACGCAGGTGCGGCCGGCGACGTCGAGCGACAGGATCCGGTTCAGGTGCTTCGAGAGATCGACCACGAGGCCGTCATTGACGGTCTGGCCGCATTGCGAGGTGCCGCCGCCGCGCGGAGTGACCTTCAGTCCCTCGTCACGGGCGATCGCCAGTGCCCGCAAGGCCTCATCCATAATCCTGGGCACGACCACGCCGGTCGGCATGATCTGGTAGAACGAGGCGTCGGTGGCATAGCGGCCGCGGCTGAAGCCGTCGAACAGGACGTCGCCAGTCATTTCCGCGCGCAGGCGCCGTTCGAGCGAGGAGGCGTTTGTCATCCCTGGTCCCGGATTGACCCAGCGAGGCCCAGCCTTGCTGAGTTATTCATTATTTCTCATGACCGATTATATTATGAATTCAAAATGAGCAAGTCGGCGGCCCCTCAGGGCGATACCGGCGCGTCCTCTTGGGGCTCGGTCAGGTGCTCGATCGCGGCCGCCCGCTTGTTGCGGAGGTGCTGGAACAGGATGTCGCTGAGCTCGCTGGCGGCGCGGCGGCGCAGCGCGTCGAGGATGGTCTCGTGCTCGCGCATCGCTTCCGCCCAGCGCTGCCGCTTGCGGGCGAAATTGGCGGAGTAACGGACCCGGCGGATGCGGCCTGCGAAGTTGGCGTAGGCGCTCTTCAGCGTCTCGTTGCGTGCGGCCGCGACGATGCTTTCGTGGATGCGTTGGTTGGTCTGGAAATAGCCGTGCATGTCGCGATGCAGATAGTGCCCGTACATCTCGTAATGCAGCTGCTCGATCGCGGTGATTTCCTCATCCGTAATGGCCTCGCAGGCGAGGCGCCCGGCAAGGCTCTCCAGTCCCGCCATCACGTCGAACAGCTCCTCAAGGTCGCGCTGGCTGAGTTGGCGGACGCGCGCGCCGCGGTTGGGCAGAAGCTCGATCAGGCCCTCGGAAGCCAGCACCTTCAGGGCCTCGCGCAGCGGCGTGCGGGAGATCCCAAGCATCGCGCAGAGCTGGCGCTCGGGGACGCGCGCGCCGTCGGGAATATTGCCCTCGACCACGTAGTCGCGCAGCCGCAGCAGGATCTCGCCGTGAAGAGAGGCCTCCTGGCGGTCGCCGCCATTTGCGGCTGGTGGGGCGATCGGAACCCCGGTGTCGGGAATCGTGGATTTCATTTGCAGCACAATAGTTTGCCTGTTTGATCGCGTCGATGTTCACAATCGAATACCAAAATTCGATTGAAAGGACAAAAAATGAATGCAAAATAGCCTCCGAAGCCGGCCAGAGCCCGCCGACAGGGAGGTTTTCATGCACCAGGGACGCCATTTCCTTCAGATTCCAGGCCCGAGCCCGGTCCCCGAGCGCGTCCTGCGCGCCATGGACATGCCGGTCATCGACCACCGGAGCGCGGAATTCGGCGAGCTCGGCCGCGCCGTGCTCGAAGGCAGCCAGAGAATTTTCCAGACCGCGGGCCCGGTCGTGATTTTCCCATCGTCGGGGACGGGCGCCTGGGAGGCCGCGATCGTCAACACGCTGTCGCCTGGTGACCGGGTGCTGATGGTCGAGACCGGCCATTTCGCCACCCTGTGGCGGCAGATGGCGGGACGATTCGGCATCGAGGTCGACTTCGTGCCCGGCGACTGGCGCCGCGGCGCCGATCCCGCGTTGATCGAGGCGAAGCTCACCGAGGACAAGGCGCGCGCGATCAAGGCCGTCATGGTCGTGCACAACGAGACCTCGACCGGCGCGACCAGCCGCATCGCCGAGATCCGCGCCGCGATCGACCGCACCGCGCATCCGGCGCTGCTGATGGTCGACACCATCTCCTCGCTCGGCTCGGTCGACTACCGCCACGACGAGTGGAAGGTCGATGTCAGCGTGAGCTGCTCGCAGAAGGGTTTCATGCTGCCGCCCGGCCTCGGCTTCAACGCGATCTCGGAGAAGGCACGCGCAGCCGCGAAGATCAACAAGATGCCGCGCTCCTATTTCGACTGGGAGGAGATGCTCAAACCCAACGCCAACGGCTTCTTCCCCTACACGCCGGCGACCAATCTGCTCTACGGCCTGCGCGAGGCCATCGCGATGCTGCTCGAAGAGGGGCTCGACAACGTGTTCGGGCGCCATCAGCGGCTGGCTGCCGCGACGCGGGCCGCCGTCAGTCACTGGGGCCTCGAGATCCTCTGCCAGGAACCCTCGGAGTTCTCGCCGGTGCTCACCGCGGTGTTGATGCCACCGGGCCACGACGCCGATCAGTTCCGCAAGATCGTGCTCGACAATTACAACATGTCGCTCGGCTCGGGCCTGTCGAAGGTCGCCGGAAAAGTCTTCCGCATCGGCCATCTCGGCGAATGCAACGCGCTGACCCTGCTCGGTGCGCTCACCGGCGTGGAGATGGGCCTGTCGGTCGCGGGCGTGCCGCATCGCTCCGGCGGCGTCGACGCCGCTATGAAGCTTCTGGAGCAGCGCCCGCAGGGCAATGCCTCGCCGCATCTGAAAGTGGTCGGCACCTAGGTCGCGCGGGACACGCAAGGCCAATCATAAAAAACAGTCAGGGAGGGTGGAGATGGGAATTCGGTTCAAGGCTACGCATGTCGTCTTGGCGATGCTCTGCGCGATGTATTTCATCACCTATGTCGACCGGGTGAACATCGGCACCGCCGCGAGCGAGATCCAGAAGGAGCTGGGTCTGTCTAACACCCAGCTTGGCCTCGTGTTCTCCGCCTTCGCCTATCCCTATCTGCTGTTCCAGGTGATCGGCGGCTGGGTGGGCGATCGTTTCGGGCCGCGCAAGACGTTGTTCTGGTGCGGCATGATCTGGGCGGCGGCGACCATCTCGACCGGCTTCGTCAACGGTCTTGCCGCATTGTTCGTCGCGCGCTTCGCGCTCGGCTTCGGCGAGGGCGCGACCTTTCCGACGGCAACGCGCGCGATGCAATACTGGACGCCCGCGAACCGCCGCGGTTTTGCGCAGGGACTGACCCATTCCTTCGCCCGGCTCGGCAACGCCGTGACGCCGCCGGTGGTGGCGCTGCTCATCCTCTGGCTGACCTGGCGCGGCGCGTTCGTCGTGCTCGGTCTCGTCAGCCTGGTCTGGGGCGTCGTCTGGGTCTGGTACTTCCGCAACGAGCCGAAGGAGCACGCCTCCATCACCGAGGCCGAGCTGGCCGCACTGCCGCCGCGCCCGACCGGCGAGCGGCCGCGCGTGCCGTGGGGGCCGCTGCTCGGACGCATGTGGCCAGTGACGTTGACCTATTTCTGCTACGGCTGGTGCCTGTGGCTCTATCTCAACTGGCTGCCGCTGTTCTTCAAGAACAACTACAATCTCGACATCAAGAACTCGGCGCTGTTCGCCTCCGGCGTGTTCTTCGCCGGCGTGGTCGGCGACAGCGTGGGCGGCGTGCTTTCGGACAAGATCCTCGATCGCACCGGCAACGTCCGTCTGGCGCGGCTGAGCGTCACCGTTGCGGGATTTACGGGCGCGCTGCTTTCGCTGTTTCCGATCCTGTTCGTCCACGACATCACGATCGTCGCGTTGTGCCTGTCGGCCGGCTTCTTCTGCGCCGAGCTGGTGATCGGCCCGATGTGGTCGATCCCGATGGATATTGCCCCGAAATATTCCGGCACCGCCTCGGGACTTATGAATACCGGCTCGGCCTTCGCCGCCATCGTGTCGCCGCTCGTTGCCGGCTTCGTGATCGACGCGACCGGCAACTGGTACCTGCCGTTCCTGATGTCGATGGGGCTGCTGATGCTCGGTGGCTTTTCCGCCTTCCTGATGCATCCGGAGCGTCCGTTTACGGAGGCCGACGGGCGCCTGCCGGTCGGAAAGGTGGTGGCCGCGGAGTAGGGGAAGCGCGGCCGGGGCGAGGCCCGCCGCTTATGCATGGGAGGCGCCTTTAGGAGAGGGGACAAGCCGGTCAAATGGTGCTATTCGGCGGCCATCAAAACCAAGGCTAGACCGGGAAGGACGCCGATGACCGTGCACACTGGAAGGCATTTCTTACAGATTCCAGGACCGACCAACGTGCCCGACCGGGTGCTGCGGGCGATGGACATGCCGACGCTGGACCATCGCGGTCCGGAGTTCGCCGAGCTCGGTTTTGCGGTCCTCGCCTCGATGCAGCGGGTGTTCCGCACCCGGCAGCCCGTGATCATCTTCCCCTCGTCCGGCACCGGCGCCTGGGAAGCGGCGATGGTCAACGTGTTCGCCCCCGGCGACAAGGTTTTGATGTGCGAGACCGGCCAGTTCGCCGTGCTGTGGCGCGGCATCGCCGACAAGTTCAAGCTCGACGTCGACTTCATCCCGAGCGACTGGCGCCATGGCGCCGACCTCGCCGAGATCGAGAAGCGCCTTGCCGCCGACAAGCAGCACACGATCAAGGCGGTCTGCGTCGTTCACAACGAGACCTCGACCGGCTGCGTGACGCCGCCGCTCGAGGTGCGCAAGCTGCTCGACCGCGTCAAGCATCCGGCCCTCCTGATGGTCGACACCATCTCCGGCCTCGGCTCGATGGAATACGAGCACGATGCCTGGGGCATCGACGTCTCGGTCGCCGGCTCGCAGAAGGGCCTCATGCTGCCCCCGGGCCTCGGCTTCAACGCCGTCTCGGAGAAGGCGCTCGCGGTGGCGAAGGCCAACCCCGGCATGCGCTCCTACTGGGACTGGCAGGAGGTCATCTCCTTCAACAAGCTCGGCACCTTCCCCTACACGCCCGCGACCAATCTGCTCTACGGCCTGCGTGAAGCGGTCAAGATGCTGGAAGAGGAGGGGCTGGAGAATGTCTGGACCCGCCACAAGCGCCACAGCGCCGCGACGCGCGCTGCGGTCAAGGTCTGGGGCCTGGAGACGCAGTGCGCCGATCCCGCCGCACACTCGCCGGCGCTGACCGGCGTGCGCGTGCCCGATGGACACGACGCCGACGCCTTCCGCAAGGTGGTGCTCGAAAACTTCGACATGTCGCTCGGCACGGGCCTGAACAAGGTCAAGGGCAAGGTGTTCCGCATCGGCCATATCGGCCATTTCAACGATCTGATGCTGATGGGCACGCTCGCCGGCGTCGAGATGGGCCTGGATCTTGCAAAGATTCCGCACCGGAGCGGCGGCGTTTTGGCGGCCATGGACGTCCTGAAGGGACGCGACGCGGTGCCGATGGCCAAGGCACAGGTCGCTTAAAGGCCCAGGTGGCCTGAAGGCTCAGGTGGCCTGAACTAACTTAGAAAGTGAGCGCGCGATGAACGCACCGACGACGACCAACGAAGACCTGCTCTACTCCGTCCAGGACGGCATCGCGCGGATCACCTTCAACCGCCCCCAGGCGCGTAACGCAATGACCTTCGCCATGTATGACCGCATGGCGGAGATCTGCCAGGAGATCAACGCCGACCGCTCGATCAAGGCGCTGATCCTGACCGGCGCCGGCGACAAGGCCTTCGCCTCGGGCACCGACATTTCTCAATTCCGCGCCTTCAAGACCGCGCAGGACGCGCTCGACTACGAGGCCCGCATCGACCGCGTGCTCGGCACGCTCGAGCAGTGCCGCGTGCCCGTGATCGCGGCGATTGCGGGAGCCTGCACCGGCGGCGGCGCCGGCATCGCGGCCTGCTGCGACCTTCGCATCGGTACCGAAACCACGCGCATCGGCTTTCCGATCGCACGCACGCTCGGCAACTGCCTGTCGATGTCGAACATCAGCCGCGTCGTCTCGCTGGTGGGACCTGCCCGCACCAAGGATCTGATCTTCAAGGCGCGCCTCGTCGAGGCGCAGGAAGCGCTGTCGCTCGGCCTGCTCAACGAGGTCGTGCCCGACGTCGAGACGTTGCAGCGCCGTGCCGACGAGACCGCCAAGCTCGTCGCAAGCCATGCTCCGCTCACGCTGGAAGCAACGAAGGAGGCGGTGCGCCGCATCCGCCGCACGCTGTCGCGCGAAGAGGGCGAGGACCTGATCCTCAAGGCCTATATGAGCGAAGATTTCCGCGAGGGTATGGACGCCTTCCTCAACAAGCGTACACCGAACTGGAAGGGCAAGTAGCGCAGGCCTAGGTCTCTTGCGGCGCCTAGGCAAACGCCTGTCTCGGTGCAATCGCCCGACACGGCAGACATAGATTTTCGCCTTCAGGACGTTGCTCAACCGTTGTGCGGCTGCGCGCTGCAACGGCTCGCGTTTTGCAGGCCCGTCTCTTGCCATCCATCTCATTCCAAAGTCATAAGTGAAGCGGCGCCGGGCGGCTTGAACTGGCCGGCGTTCGCCCGCACAATGCAACTCGCCTTACTTCGCGAATTGCCAATCCAAACAAGAACATAGGGAAGATGCGCGTGAGACATGGAATGAAGGCCGCAATCACGCTGGCCGCCGCGCTTTGCGGCGCGCCGGCTTTTGCCGGCTGGGAGCCGACCAAGCCCGTCGAGATCGTGGTGGCCGCCGGCGCGGGCGGCGCCTCCGACCAGATGGCGCGGATGATGCAGGCCGCCATTCAGAAGAACAATCTGATGAAGCAGCCGATCGTCGTCTCGCTCAAGGGCGGCGCCTCGGGCGCGGAAGCGCTGATGTACATGAAGTCCAGCGAAGGCGACCCGAACAAGGTGCTGATCGCCTATTCGCTGATCTACATGCTGCCGCTGTCGGCGAAGATCCCGTTCAACTGGCGCGAGCTGACGCCGGTCTCGGTGATCGCGCTCGACCAGTTCGTGCTGTGGGACAACAGCGCAGGTCCGAAGACGGTGAAGGAATTCGTCGCGGCCGCGAAGGCGGCGAGTTCGCCGTTCAAGATGGGCGGCACCGGCTCCAAGCGCGAGGATCACGTGCTGACCGTCTTCCTCGAGCAGAAGACCGGCGCGAAATTCTCCTATCTGCCCTACAAGTCCGGCGGCGAGGCCGCGACCCAGCTCGTCGGCAACCACACTGAATCCAACGTCAACAACCCGAGCGAAAATCTCGAAGTCTGGCGTGCCGGCCAGGTGCGTCCGCTCTGCGTGTTTGACAAGGAGCGCATTTCCTACACCAGCAAGGTGACGGACACGCAATCCTGGGCCGACATCCCGACCTGCAAGGAGGAGGGCGTCGACGTCCAGTATCTGATGCTGCGCGCGATGTTCCTGCCCGGCAAGGTCACGCCGGAGCAGCAGGCGTTCTATGTCGATCTGTTTCACAAGGTGACGCAGACCGCGGAATACAAGGACTACATGGAAAAGCAGGCGCTGAAGCCGATCTTCCTCACCGGCAAGGACATGGTGCAATTCCTCGAGGAGGACGACGCCACCAACAAGTCGCTGATGACGGAAGCCGGATTCGTCGCGAAGTAATCACACCCTCCACGTCATGCCCCGCGAAGGCGGGGCATCCAGTATTGCACAGAATTCGACGAAAGACGGCTTCTGCACGGAGTACTGGATCATCCGCCCCAGTGCGCAATTGCGCACAAGGCGGATGATGACAGCGCAACTTGATCTGGCAGAGCATGTCCCAAACCGATCTTGAAATCGTCGTCGACGATCCGACCGCGCCTGAAGACGACTCACCCTCTGTGGTCTCCTCCGGCACGATCGAGATATTCGTCTGCCTGCTGTTGCTCGCGTTGGCCGCAACGCTCAGCTATGACAATTGGCGCACCGGCGCCTCCTGGGATTCGACCGGGCCCGAGCCCGGCTATTTCCCGTTCTATCTCTCCGTCATCCTCGGTGGCGGCAGCCTCTATGGCCTGATTGCGGCCTTCGTGGCGCACCGCGCGGCATCCGAAAGCTTCGTCACGCGTGCGCAAGCGCGCCGCGTGATGGCGGTGTTCGTACCGACGCTGCTGTTCTGCCTGGTGATGCAGTTCCTCGGCCTCTACGTCGCAAGCTTCCTCCTGATCGCGGGCTTCATGCGGCTCGTCGGCAAGATCGCGCTGTGGAAGTCGCTGCTCACTGCCCTCCTGTTCACGGCGATCATGTTCATCACCTTCGACATCGCCTTCGACGTCATCATGCCGAAAGGGCCGCTCGAAGCGGCCTTCGGCTACTAGGCGCTCACGATGGAAGCTTTCGGTCTCTTGCTTCATGGCTTCGCCGTCCTGCTGACGTGGAAGACGCTCGTGCTGATGATGGTCGGGCTGGTGCTCGGCATCTTCGTCGGCGTGCTGCCCGGGCTCGGCGGCCCCAACGGCGTTGCGATCCTGCTGCCGCTCACCTTCACGATGGATCCGACCTCGGCGATCGTGATGCTGTCCTGCATCTACTGGGGCGCGCTGTTCGGCGGCGCCATCACCTCGATCCTGTTCAACATCCCCGGCGAGGCCTGGTCGGTCGCGACCACGTTCGACGGCTATCCGATGGCGCAGCAGGGCAGGGCGGCGGAGGCGCTGACCGCGGCGTTCACGTCCTCCTTCATCGGCTCGCTCGTCGCGGTGCTGCTGATCACCTTCCTCGCGCCGATGATCTCCTCCTTTGCGTTGAAGTTCGGTCCGCCCGAGTTCTTCGCCGTTTATCTGCTGACCTTCTGCTCCTTCGTCGGTCTCGGACGCGAGGCCAAGCACAAGACGGTCATCTCGATGTCGCTCGGCCTTCTGCTCGCGGGCGTCGGCATGGACACCGTGTCCGGCCAGTTGCGCATGACCTTCGGCTCGTCAGAGCTCTTGCGCGGCATCAACTTCCTCGTTGCCGTCATCGGCCTGTTCGGCATCAGCGAGATCCTGTTGACGATGGAGGAGCGGCTGGCGCTGCGCGGACACGCGGCGAGCATCTCGCTCCGCGTCGTGCTCGGCGTCTGGAAGGACCTGCCGAAATACTGGGTGACGCTGCTGCGTTCGTCCTTCATCGGCTGCTGGCTCGGCATCACCCCGGGCGGCGCGATCGCGGCCTCCTTCATGGGTTACAACCTCGCAAAACGCTTCGCCAAGGATCCCGAGAGCTTTGGCAAGGGCCGCATCGAGGGCGTGTTCGCACCGGAGACGGCGGCGCATGCCTCCGGCACCTCGGCGCTGCTGCCGATGCTGGCGCTCGGCATTCCCGGTTCCGGCACGGCCGCGATCCTGCTCGGCGGGTTGATGGTGTGGGGACTCAATCCGGGGCCGCTGCTGTTCGTGGAGCACAAGGACTTCGTCTGGGGCCTGATCGCCTCGATGTATCTCGGCAATGTTGTCGGCCTCGTGCTGGTGCTGACGACGGTGCCGATCTTCGCCTCGATCCTGCGGGTGCCGTTCGCCGCGGTGGCGCCGATGATCGTGGTGTCCTGCGCGATCGGCGCCTATGCGATCCAGAACGCGATGTTCGACATCTGGCTGATGCTGGGCTTCGGCGTCGTCGGCTACGTTTTCAAGAAGATCGGCATCCCGCTCGCGCCGTTCACCCTGGCGCTCGTACTCGGCAACCGCGCCGAGGATGCCTTCCGCCTGTCGATGATCGGGTCCGGCGGCAACCTCAAGGTGTTCTGGTCGAATGGCCTCGTCGGCTCGATCACAACCTTGGCGATTGTGCTGTTGTTTTGGCCTGTGATCGACCGCTTGCTGCGCTGCGTCGGATGGCCGCGGCAGACCAAGCCTGCCGCTTGAGCCAAGCGGATTGGAAACCCCATTAGGGTAGGTGTCGCGTAAGTCCGATAAAGTTCAAAGCCCGTGTCGCTGAGTGCAGTTTCTCCCCCGAATCAATCGCGATGTGGGGAATAGTGCATTCCATGACTATTGCCGCTCGCGAGGGTGTGATATCGCTAACAATTGCAGGTTGTTGTTCTCTGTTACATCGGAATTGATCTTCGGCTCATGACGCCGAACGATCTATTGCAATCATTTTTTTACTTGGAGACGGAAATGAAGAGGTTATGTGGGCTGCCTTTTGTAATCGCCGGGGCAATCATCGCACTTTCGCTCCTGACGAGTCCCGCCAGCGCTCAAGCGAGCCGCACTTGGGTGTCGGGTGTTGGCGACGACGTCAATCCGTGCAGCCGTACGGCGCCCTGCAAGACCTTCGCTGGCGCGATTTCGAAGACAGCGGTGAACGGTGAGATCAATTGCCTTGATCCTGGCGGCTTCGGCGCCGTGACCATCACGAAGTCGATCACCATTGACTGCCACGAGGTGTACGGTTCGATTCTCAACGCCTTAACCAACGGCATCAACGTCGCATTCGATTCTTTCGCGGGAACCGACGTCCGCAAGACGGTGAACCTCCGCAACCTCAACCTGCAGGGATTCGACACCGGCCTTACCGGGATTCGTATCTTTGGTGCGGGGGCGGGGAGCTTCGTCAACATCGAGGACTGCCTGATCAACGGCAATTTCGGCTCGCCCGGCACGGGCATTGCCGATCAGCGGACCAACGGAACGCTGAACGTCGTGAACACCACGATTCGGGATATGGGAGGCAGCGGCTTTACGATTGCAAGCGCGGCTGCGGGCTTGATCAAGGCGACGCTCAGCAACGTCAAGGTGATCAACGCGGCCAGCGGTATCGGCGTGGGCGCCGGCGCCGCCGTTCACCTCAGCAATTCGGTCGTGTCAAGCAACTCGGTTGCCGGTATTGCCATCTCGGGTGGCGGCATCAACATTGACGCCACGACGATCTCTTTCAATACGATCGGCGTCAAGCAAGTCGGCGGAACGGTCAACCTGTCCAACAACGATCTTTCGTTCAACAGCACCGGCGTGTCCGGCACGGTCAACTCGCATTCGAACAATCGCTTCACGAACAACGGTGCCGGCGGAACGATCACGCCAATCGGCGGCACGACCAATCCGACCGGATTGCAATAAGAGCGAGAGTCGCATCGGCTCAGCGATGACGTGAAATGCAAAAGCCCCGGCTCGCCGGGGCTTTTGGTATTTGCAACTTTTTCCGTCCCGGCGTGATGCGGGCCGTCGCGTTGAGCCGGCTCGATCAGGACCTGAGCGAAGCTGCCGCCGTTCAAATCGGGAGAGCGAAGCTGGCGAAAATTTACTGAGCGCATCTCTGGTCTGGCGCAGTATCTGCGGTGGTCCTCCTGATCGCGGTGACGATGAAGCGAAAGCCCGGCGGTGACGCCGGGCTTTCGTTATTTCATCGTGAAACGGTCAGAGCCTGTGACGCTTCCCGCGCTTGTCAGCCACGTTAATCAGCATCAGGATACAAGCGTAGATAGAGCTTCATTGATCTGTTCTTTTTGGAGGACATCATGGCTGTTGAGCATTATCGAGCCCGGAAAGGCGAGGAGATTTCACACGCGGCCGCCGCTGTAGCTGCCGGAGGCTACACGATCGAAGTTCGGTTCCTGGGCGGGCTGACGCCTAAGCAGAAGGCTGCGTTCAAGCTTGCTGCAAACCGCTGGACACACGCGATCGTCGGCGATCTGCCCGATGTCACGGTCGGTGGCGAGAGGATCAACAATCTGCGTATCACGGCGCAGGGCACCGACATCGACGGCCCCGGGAGGATTCTCGGTCAGGCGGGACCGAGCCGCTTGCGCCCGCAGAATGCCGGAGCCGCCGCGTTCCTGCCGGCGACGGGCGACATGCAATTCGATACGGCCGACCTCGCGGCGATGGAGGCGGATGGCACCCTCAACGACGTCATCACGCACGAGATGGGGCACGTGATCGGCATCGGCACGATCTGGACGAACAAGAAATTGCTGAAGAGGGTCGACCGCAACAATCCGACGTTCAACGGCCCCAACGCCATGCGCGAATACGGCAAGCTCCGTGGTTCCGCAGGGTCGCTGCCTGTTCCCGTCGAAAACACCGGCGGGGAGGGGACGGTGGACTCGCATTGGCGCGATACCGTGTTCGGCGCAGAACTGATGACCGGCTTCGTCAATCAGGGCGGCAATCCGATGAGCCGGGTGACGATCGCAAGCTTGCAGGATCTCGGCTATCAGGTGAACATGGACGCTGCCCAGCCGTATCGGCTGCCTGATCATCTCCATATGGCTGAGGCGGGGCTCGTTGCCGCGCATGCTGAAAGGGCAAGAGGCATCGTGCTCACGCGGATTCCGATCACGTTGCCCGAGGAGAGCCTTGGCCCCTAAGGCTAACTCTTGGCCAAGCAGGCTCCTCGGCAATTCAGGGGTACAGGATCATGGAGGGCATGAAGCGACCGGAAGCAATCGTGCTTCCAGATTCGTCACTGATCCCGTCGGACTGCCTGATCTCGCCGCCGCCCAACCAGTTCACCCACGAGGTGGCGAGATCGCAGCCCTTCTATGCCTCGCAGGGCGCGCCGAGCGATCCACCGACCGGCCAGTTCGAGGCGGGGGCCAAGGTCGTGCTGCTCTACCATGACGGCGGCGACCTTTGTCGTGTCGTCGATGCTGCCGGCCGCTATGTCGGCACGCGCTTCGACGGTTTACGCAAGATCTAGATGGTTGCGTAAGCCGTCAATGCGCGGCCGATGGTGATCACCGCGGCGATCCGGGTCCGAAAGGCCGGCCGTCGAGACGCGGCCGTTCTTTCACACCACCTTGGCGTTCCGGAGCGTCGCGATCTCGTCTGCACTGAGGCCGAACTCCTTCAAGATCTCGTCGGTCTGCTCGCCGAATTCCGGCGGCCGCGCCACCATCTTGCTCGGCGTGCGCGACAGCGTGACGGGTTGGCCGACCAGTCGAATGTGGCGGTCCTCGTCGTTCGGCACGTCCTGCGCGATGCCGAGATGTTTGACCTGCGCGTCTTCGAACATCTGGTCGATGGCGTAGATCGGTCCGCAGGGCACGCCGGCGTCGTTGAACTCGCGGACCCAGGTCTCGGTCGACTTCGTCACCGTGCGCTTTTCGATCTCGGCGTTGAGCGCGTCGCGGTTCTTGGAGCGGGCCGGCGCGGTCGCATAATCGGGATGGCTGTAGAGCTCCGGCGCGCCGATCGCCTGCGCGCAACGCTCCCAGATCCGCCCGCCGGTGGTGGCGATGTTGATGTAGCCGTCCGAGGTCTTGAACACGCCGGTCGGGATGCTGGTCGGATGGTTGTTGCCGGCCTGCTTGGCGACTTCCTTCTCCATCAGCCAGCGCGCGGCCTGGAAGTCGAGCATGAAAATCTGCGCTTGCAGCAGCGAGGTCTGTACCCACTGGCCCTTGCCGGAGACCTCGCGCTCGAGCAGCGCGGTGAGGATGCCCATGGCGCAGAACAAGCCGGCCGTGAGGTCGGCGACGGGAATGCCGACCCGCATCGGCCCCTCGCCCGGCGCGCCGGTGATCGACATCAGTCCGCCCATGCCCTGGGCGATCTGATCGAAGCCTGGCCGCTTGTGGTAGGGGCCGTCCTGGCCGAAGCCGGAGATGCTGCCGTAGACGATACGCGGATTGATCTCGCGCAGGCTCTCATAGTCGATGCCGAGCTTCTTCTTCACGTCGGGACGGAAATTCTCGACCACCACGTCGGCCTTGGCGGCGAGGCGCTTGAACACGGCGAGCCCGCGCTCGTCCTTCAGGTTCAGCGTCATCGCCCGCTTGTTGCGGTGCAAGTTCTGGAAGTCGGACCCCCGCCGCGGCCCGCCCGGCTGCTCGCCGCCGGAATCCTCGGTCAGCGCGTCGATCTTGACGACATTGGCGCCCCAGTCCGCGAGCTGCCGCACGCAGGTGGGCCCGGACCGGACACGGGTCAGATCGAGCACGGTGAAGCGCGACAGGGCTTCCGAGGCATGCGGAAAGGGCATCGTGAAAGGCTCCGGGTCAGATTGCGGAGTCACCATAGTGCCGAAACATCATGCGGCAAGTCTGCGCCGGCGCGGATGCCGCCTGTCGAAATGCAGTGCTTGGTGCTGCTTGCTGCGTTGCAGGAAGGGATCAGCGCGACAGGCGCTTCAGCTCGTCGCGTGCCTGCGCGGCCAGGGGGTCATCGCCGTGGCGCGCAATGAAGAGCTCGAACGCCTCCCTGGTTCCCTTCTGACGTGCGGTCTCGTATTCCCGGGTGACCGTCGCCGCGGGGTCCCGGGCCATAGGCATGGAGGGGGCGCGTCCCGCCTGACCGCTTTCATTGCCTTTGTCCTTGCCGCCGTCGTCTGCATTGGCTTTCCCGACCATGGCGGGCTGTTCTCCGATGGGCAGACGATCCGGCCCGGCGAACACCGCCATGACCCCGATGAGACCGACTGAAAATAGGCCTGGTTTCATGATTTCCTTTACAGATCATACCCGCGGGCGGGACCTGAATCCTTGCCCTCGGCCCGTGCCGCTACTTGATTTGATGGCTAATACGGCCTTATGAAAGGGGGGCCGGAGGCCGCTGCCGAATTTTAACCAAACATATAACTCTCAAGCTAGAATCTCGCGCCTTCGTCCGCGAATCGCGTGATCCGTTGCTCCGGAGAGTCCATTGGCTAATTCTGTTACCGTTGGTGCAACCAACAACGCCGATATTGACGGCTTGCTGTCGGGCTACAAGTGGACCGGCACGATCACCTATAGCTTTCCCGACTCGGCCAGCGACTACTCCAATCCTTATTACGGCGGCAACAGTGAGCCGACATCGTCTGGCTTCGCCGCGGCGCCAAGCGCGATGCAGTCGGCGATCAACTACGCGATCGGACTGATCCTCGGCTACACCAACGCCAGCATCCAGTACGTGGGGACCGACGGCGCGGACGTCATGATCGCGCAGTCGTCGAAGCCCCCGACCTCCTACGCCTACTATCCCGGCGACTATGCGGCCGGCGGCGACGTCTGGTTCGGGACCTACTACAATTACTCGCTCGCCAAGCTCGGCAATTATTATTTCACGACAGCGATGCATGAGCTCGGCCACGCTCTCGGTCTCAAGCACAGCCAGGAGACCGGCGGCCCCGCCAATGTCGCGGTGCCGAGTGCGCATGATGACAGCGAATACACCATCATGAGCTATCGCAGCTATGTCGGCGCCTCGACGACCGCCGGCTACAGCAACGAGGCTTACGGATATCCGCAGACCTACATGGCCAACGATATCCTCGCGCTCCAGACGATGTACGGCGCGAACTATGCGACCCAGGGCGGGAACACCGTCTACTCCTGGAATCCCACCACGGGTCAGGAGTTCATCAACGGTGTCGGGCAACTCGCCCCCGGCGGCGGCACCGGCAACTCGGCCAACCGCATCTACGAGACGATCTGGGACGGCGGCGGCATCGATACCTACGATCTGTCCAACTATACGACGAATCTGAGCATCAATCTCAATCCCGGCGCGACGTCGCTGTTCTCAACCGTGCAGCAGGCCAATCTCGGCGACAACCAAAATCTCGGCTACGACCATTACGCCTCAGGCAACGTCTACAACGCCTATCTCTACAACAACGACGCGCGCTCCTATATCGACAATGCCACCGGCGGCTCCGGCAACGATACGATCATCGGCAACGCCATCGCCAACGTGCTGAACGGCGGCGCCGGCAACGATACGATCACCGGCGGCGGCGGCAACGACACCATTATTGGCGGCGCCGGTACCGATATGACGGTGTATTCGGGCAACAGGGCGAATTACGCGATAGCCTACAGTGCGGTCACGCAGACCTTTACCGTGGTTGATCAGCGCTCCGGTTCTCCCGACGGCACCGACACGGTGACCGGCGTCGAATCGTTCCAGTTCGCCGATGGCGTGGTGGCAAGCTCGGTCCTGATGGGGCCTCCCAAGCCCGACCTGTCCGAATTCATAACTGTCAGCCAGAGCTCCGTACCGGCCGGAGGTAATGCGACGATCGATGCCTACAACATGAATCTCGGTGACGCAGTGGCGGGGCCGTCCGTCGCGGGCATCTATCTCTCCACCGACGCGACAATCACCACATCGGATACGCTGCTTGCGACGGTGTCGACCTCGATGACCCTCGCGACGGTAAGTCAGCCCGGCTATTACGACCATCAGACGATCATCGTCGCGCTCCCCGGCAATCTGGCGCCTGGTACCTACTACATCGGTGGTATCGGCGACTACAACAACCAGCTCAGCGAGCGCGACGAGACCAACAACAGCTACAATTCGGTCCAGATTACCGTGACGGCGCCGGGCCATCCTGACCTGATCGAATATGTGGCCGTGGACAAGACGACCGTTGCCGCCGGCAGCAGCCTGACGATCGATGCCTACAACATGAATATCGGCAACGCCGTGGCGGGCCCCACGACGGCTGCAATCTATCTTTCGACCGACGCGACGATCACGACGTCGGACACGCTGCTCACGACGCTGACGACAGGCTCGACGCTGGCCACCGTCAGCCTGCCCGGTTACTACGATCAAAAGACGGTCAGTGTGACGCTGCCCGGCAATCTGGCACCCGGCACCTACTACATTGGCGGCATTTCCGATTACAACAATCAGCTGACCGAGAGCAACGAGACCAACAACACCTACAACGCGGTGCAGGTCACGGTGACGGCGCCGCCGCAGCCTGATCTGATCGAATATCTGGTCGCGGCCAAGACCACCGTTGCCGCGGGCAGCGGCCTGACGATCGATGCCTACAACATGAACATCGGTAACGCGGTGGCCGGCCCCACGACGGCTGCAATCTATCTTTCGACCGACGCGACGATCACGACGTCGGACACGCTGCTCACGACGCTGACGACAGGCTCGACGCTGGCCACCGTCAGCCAGCCTGGCTATTACGATCTTCATACGGTCACCCTGACGCTGCCCGGCAATCTGGCGCCTGGCACCTATTACGTCGGCGGCATTTCCGACTACAACAATCAGCTGACCGAGAGCAACGAGACCAACAACACCTACAACGCGCTGCAGGTCACGGTGACGGCACCGGCGCAGCCTGATCTGATCGAATATCTGGTCTCGTCCCAGACGACCGTTGCCGCCGGCAGCGGCCTGACGATCGATGCCTACAACATGAACATCGGCAACGCCGTGGCGGGCCCGACGACGGCTGCAATCTATCTTTCAACCGACGCGACGATCACGACGTCGGACACGCTGCTCACGACGCTGACGACAGGCTCGACGCTGGCCACCGTCAGCCAGCCCGGCTATTACGATCTTCATACGGTCACCTTGACGCTGCCCGGCAATCTGGCGCCTGGCACCTATTACGTCGGCGGCATTTCCGACTACAACAATCATCTGACCGAGAGCAACGAGACCAACAACACCTACAACGCGCTGCAGGTCACGGTGACGGCGCCGCCGCAGCCTGATCTGATCGAATATCTGGTCTCGTCCCAGACCACCGTTGCCGCCGGGAGCGGCCTGACGATCGATGCCTACAACATGAACATCGGCAACGCCGTGGCGGGCCCGACGACGGCTGCAATCTATCTTTCGACCGACGCGACGATCACGACGTCGGACACGCTGCTCACGACGCTGACGACAGGCTCGACGCTGGCCACCGTCAGCCAGCCCGGCTATTACGATCTTCATACGGTCACCTTGACGCTGCCCGGCAATCTGGCGCCTGGCACCTATTACGTCGGCGGCATTTCCGACTACAACAATCAGCTGACCGAGAGCAACGAGACCAACAATACCTACAACGCGCTGCAGATTACCGTGTCTGCCGCGGGCAGCTCGGTGACGTCGCATGCGCCAGCCGCTTCGCCGTCGTCGACGCAGGCAGCGACGAATGGAGACGCTGGCTCGGTCGGCGCTCTGCTTGTCGGGCATACGCACGTTCAAGACAATTTCGCGCTATCGCAGACGGACAACGCGCAAGGCGGCCTCTACTGGGCGGAGCATTCCCAACTCGCGCAGCTGGTCTCAGTGCTGGCGGCCAGGACCCAGCAACTGACAGACCTGACGGACGCTCATTTCGTGTTCGATAACGTGTCCGAGATGGCGCAGCACCATGTCGGCGATTTTCACTTGATCTGATCGATACGCGGTCGAGCTGCCGCTCTGGATTCTCCGGCGTCCGTACACTAGTCTGACGACCCAGACGGGTGAGCGGGTGAGATGAAGACCCTTGATCGGGGGCTTCGCCCGACGGTTTTGCGGGGACGGATGCGAGGCTCGGCGCGACGAGGACTTTGGGTATTGCTTGCGTTTGTGCTCGCCGCGCCCGCCCACGCCCAGTCGTTGCGCCAGGGCGTCGCCGCGTTCCAGCGCCAGGATTATGGGACGGCCTCCCGCATCTTCATTCCGCTCGCCGAGCGCGGCAACGCGCGGGCGCAGACCTATCTCGGTTTCCTGTTCGAGACCGGCCGCGGGGTGCCGCAGAACTATACGGAATCCGCGATGTGGTACCGCCGCGCGGCGGAGCAGGGCGACAGCCGCGCCCAATATTCGCTGGGCCTGCTCTACGACCGCGGCCAGGGCGTGCCGCAGAACATCGTGGAAGCCTCCAAATGGCTGAACCTGTCGACGGCGGCCGCGCCGCCGCCGGCGCGCGAGGCGCGGGCCCGGATCCGTGACGCCGTCACCACCAAGATGACGCGCGGGGAGATCGCCCAGGCCCGCCTGCGGGCGCTGGAATGGGCGCCGAGCCGCGAGCATTGAGCCTCCGGCGCCTCGCTCTCCGCGACCTCAAAACAAAAAAGTCGAAAACAACCCCATGCACAGTAGCCGGGGACCGCCGGCGCGGCGCCTCACGCCTGCGCCGGAACGACGGTTTGTCCTGATATCATCGTGCCTTGGTATATTTCGCCCGACGAATGGAATGCTCGGCGCGGTTGCTGCTCTGTTCGGGACGATTTCCGGCCTCTCTGATTGGCTGAAGAATCGATCTCCAGATCGAAACCGTCAGAAGTCCCGCTTGGACTCCTCGGTGAAATGAGAGGGAAACAACAGACCTGTGAGCACCCGACCAAGCGACCACGATCGGAAGCTGCCGGTTGATAGCCGATGGCGTTGCACGGCCTGATCGCGGCGCGAGCGTTTGATAACATCAGTCATGATACATTTCTTTAATCCGAATGTTAATTTCGATCGCTAGAGACCCGCCTACCGTCGCAATTGCGACCGAGTAGGAACAGGCAATCTTCTATGAGCAATGACGACATCGACCGCGCTGGAAACCATCGTTCCGGCAGCAACAATTCCACGCGCCAAATGATCGATCGCCGCGCGGTCCTCCAAGGCGCCGCCAGCCTTTCCGTGCTGGCGCTCGGCGCGGGCGCGGCAAAGGCGCAGACCAGCAGTCCGTCATTGACCAGCTTCTCGATCGCGGTGCTGCCCGACACGCAATTCTATTCGCGTTACGCGACGACCGACGAAAGCCAACAGTTTCAGAAGGCCTATGGTTCGACGCCGTACGACGCGCAGACTCAGTGGATTGCCGACAACGCCGCGAAATACGGCGTCCGCTTCGTCATCCATCTGGGTGACGTGGTCGACCAGCAGAACAAGCCGAACCAGTGGATCGTGGCCGACGCCGCGATGAAGAAGCTGGAAGATGCCAAGGTCCCTTATTCGATCCTTGCGGGAAACCATGACGTCGTCACCGACAACGACTACCATACCCCCTGGGATCAGAATTCGGGCACCGACGCCCAGCGCAGCCTCAACGCCGAGCCATATTTGAAGTGGTTTCCGAGCACCCGCGCAGCGCAGCAGTCGACATTCCGCGAGCGGGACAGCAGCGGCTTCCACGAGTACCACATCTTCCAGACGAACGGCGTGAAGTTCATGGTGCTCTCGCTGTCCTGGCGCATTTCGGACGGTGCCATCGCCTGGGCGCGCGACGTGATCGACCGCAACCCGACGCTGCCCGTCATTCTTTCCAACCACCAGCTGCTCAACATCGACAGCGACGGCCTGTCGCCGCTGGAGACCGATTACGGCAAGATGCTGTGGGACAAGCTGATCCGCGACAAGGATCAGATCTTCATGACGCTGAACGGCCACTACCATGGCGCGGCGTATCTCTCCAAGGTCAACGATTTCGGCAATCCGGTTCACCAGATGGTGGTCGACTATCAGATGGATTATCAGGGCGGCAACGCCATGATGCGGCTCTACGAAATCGACCTCACCAACAACAAGATCGACGTGATGTCGTTCTCACCCTGGGTGGTGCAGAAGCCGAAGAACACGCTCAACCAGTTCGATCACGCCGAACTGACGGCGTCGAACAACAGCTTCTCGATTCCGATCAATTTCAAGAGCCGATTCGCCCGGTTCACGCGCTTCAGTCCGAGCAAGGTGCTGACCGGACCCGCGATCATTCCGACCGTGCGCGCCGACCTGCTCGCCGGCTATGTCGATCCGCCGACGCCGGAAGTCGTATTGCCCGCGGATACCGAGGACTACCCGCATGTCGCCGATACCGTGGCGCACTGGCGCGCGCCCTCCACGGTCGTCGAGGGGCAGGTCGTTCCGATCGGCGGGATCCTGCCTGACGTCGCCGGCGGCAACAATCTGATGCGTGCGGCGCTCGTCGCGTCCGCCCAACTCGGCGACGTCGTGTGGACCACGGACAAGCACCGTCTGTCCTCCGCCGCGGGCAGCGTGGTGTTTCTCAACACCGACAATACGGTCGGTCGCCTCAACGCCTTCCTGACGGCGTCAGCCGCCTCGCTCAACGGCCGGAGCTTCTGGAACGGCTACACGGTCGAGGCCTTCGTGAAGATCCCGGCCGGCTGGACCGCAAACCTGCACAAATGGGGCAATATCCTCGGTCGCGTGGGTAACCGCGGCAACGTTCCCGGCGGCTATCAGGGCGGCGATCCGGAGGCGTCGAGCGTCCTGTTCGCCATCTCGAACCTGCGCGAAGTGCAGTGGGAAGTGGTGCCGGCTTCCGTTTCGCACTACGCGCAGACCAACTGGTCGGGCGAGATCATCCGCGATAGCTGGTATCATATCGCGATCGTCAACGATCCGGCGACCCTCACCACCACCCTGTACATCGACGGCGCGCCGGTATTGCGCAACGTGGGCAATGCGGCGATCGGCATGCGCTCGCAGAGCACGCCTCAGCCCTGGATCCTCGGCGCCGGCTGGTGGAACGGCGTGCTGTCCGACGGCTTCTTCGGTGCGGTCGGAGAGATCCGCATGGTCTACCGTCCGTTCGGTCGCGACCAATGGCTGACTGCGCGCCGAACCTGACCTGACCGCGTCCAGGCGACGCGATCATTGACACAGACAAAGTGGAGCTCGTTGCAACGAGCTCCACATTTTTTTGGCCGCATGTCCGAATGCGACAGCGATCGCGCCGCCGTTGTCTGAGCGTTGTCGCGCGATGTTGTGCACACCTCGGATGCAATCGGCCCCATGATCACTTCATTCACACAATACATAACATACTATCAAATTTATGATATATTGCGATGCAATACGGACGCTCTCACAACCTCTTGCCCATAGGCCAGCGGACGACATCCGTGGCCGGCACAGTTTGAATGAAAGCGATCCAGAACTATGGCTGCTCCCGTTGTAAAAGTCGGCTCCGAATTCTCCGTGAACACCAATACGACCGGCGGCCAGGAGGCGCCGACCGTCACCGGGCTCGCCAATGGCGGCTTCGTGGTCACTTGGGATGACGCCAGCGGAACGCTGGGCGATGCCAGCGGCACCGGCATCAAGGCGCAGGTCTTTGCTGCCGACGGCAGCAAGGTCGGTTCGGAATTCCGCGTCAACACCGAGACCGCGGACGGCCAGCTCGCACCGGTGATCACGGGCCTTTCCAATGGCGGCTTCGTCGTCACCTGGTTCGACAACAGCCAGACGCTCGGCGACAGCGAGGGCACCAGCATCAAGGCACAGGTGTTTTCGGCCAATGGCACGCCGGTCGGGTCGGAAACCCTCGTCAACAGCTCGACGTCCTATTCGCAGTTCGCGCCGACCGTCACGGGTCTTTCCAATGGCGGCTTCGCCGTCACCTGGACCGACGACAGCGGCGAGGGCGGTGACGACGACGGCACCAGCATCAAGGCGCAGCTGTTCGCGGCCGATGGCAGCAAGGTCGGCCCGGAATTCCTCGTCAATACCGAGACCGGCGGCAGCCAGGACAACGCAACCATCACGGGGCTGGCCAACGGCGGCTTTGTAGTGACCTGGGAGGATCTCAGCGGAACGCTCGGCGATGACAATGCCACCAGCGTCAAGGCGCAGATGTTCGCGGCTGACGGCAGCAAGGTCGGCAGCGAATTCCTGGTCAACACCGCGACGGCCTCCGACCAGCTCAAGCCAACCATCTCGGCGCTGCCCAATGGAGGCTTTGTCGTGACCTGGTACGATTTCAGCCAGACCGGCGGCGACACCAGCGGCAGCAGCATCAAGGCGCAGATCTATGCGGCCGATGGCAGCAAGGTCGGCAGCGAATTCCGCGTCAACACCACGACGGTCAACTCCCAGTTCACGCCGACGGTGACGGCGCTCAGCAACGGTGATTTCGCCATCGCCTGGCAGGACTGGAGCGGTGCCGGCGGCGACGCCAGCGGCAGCAGCATCAAGCTGCAGGTGTTCACTGCGGATGGTCGGAAGGTCGGCGCTGAATTGCTGGTCAACACCAGCACGGCGTCCAACCAGTTGCATCCCTCGATCGCCGCCTATGCCGACGGTCGCTTCGTCGTCACCTGGCAGGATGCCAACGGAACCGACGTCAAGGCGCAGGTATTCTCGGTCGATACCGTAAAGCCGGTGCCGGTCCTGTCGGCCGTGACGTCCACAAGCCCCTGGGTTGCGGTGCTCGCCGGTTCGGTCGACGTTGACGCCGCCGGCCAGACCCTCACGCTGCGCGACGGTACGTCGCAAAGCGGCGGCTGGAGCACGACGGCGACCGTCGACGGCAACGGCGCCTGGAGCGCCGAATTGTCCTGGGACCGGTTCAACACCGCCATCGATCTCGTCGTCACTGACGCGGCCGGCAACACCGGTGTCTCGAACTACGTGTATGGCACCGCCAGCGGCCGGACTTTCGGCGCGGGCAGCCATCAATACATTTACGGCACGGCGACCGATTACGTCGTCGGGAACGGCGCGGAGCAGCACGTCTATGCCAGTGGAACGGCCATCGGCACGACCCTGAACGCCGGCAGCATGCAGATCAACTGGGGCACGGAGCACGACACTGCCGTTGCTTACGGTGCTTTGGAATATGTCTATGGCATCGCCACCGGTTCGACGATCGCCGGCCGGCAATTGATCGGAGCCGGCGGTACGGCCAACACGACGCTGATCGTCGGCGGCGGCGAGCAGGACATCTACGGCGGTGGCACGGCGACCGGCACCACCATCCAAGGCGGGTTACAGGCCGTCTACGGCACGGTCGACCAGACCGTGATCGGCAGCGGCGGCGTGCAAATGGTCCACGGCACGGCTTCGCACACCGCTGTCAACGATGGCGGCGAGCAGCGCGTCTATGAGAGCGGAACAGCCATTGGCACCACGCTGAACGCTGGCAGCATGCAGATCGACTGGGGCAGCGCCACCGGCACGACCATCAACGGCGGCATTCAGTACATCTGGGGCACGGCGAGCGATACCACGATCGTCTCCGGTACGCAGTATGTCGGCGCCGGTGGCAGCGCCAGCGGCACCACCATCGGCGCACATGGTCTCGAATATGTCTACAGCGGCGGAACGCTCACCGACGTCACCTTCGGTGGGGGATCTGCGAGGCTGGTGCTTGAGCAGTCGTCGGCCTTCAGCGGGACGATCGCCGGCTGGCAGGATGGCGTGGAGCTCGATCTCGGTGACATCGCCTTCGGCGAAACCACCTCGCTCGGCTATGCGGCAAACGCCGAGAACACAGGTGGCACGCTGACGATCACCGACGGCGCTCATACGGCGTCGCTGCACCTGCTTGGCCAATACAGCGCCGCGGACTTCGCCCTCGCCGCGGACGGCCATGGCGGCTCGATCATCACCAATCCGGTGGATCAGTCCCAGGCACAGCTTTCCATCTCGCACGCGGCGTAAGCTGACGACGAAGCCAGGGCGGGTCCGCTCGGGCAAACGGAAACAGATCAGAGGGGCGCGCCTCATTGGCGCGCCCCTTTGGATTCTCCGCTGTTCATTCGGCCAGAACGGCAGTTGCTGCCGTTGCGACGGCCGCCACCTTGGGCTGGTCGGGCCGTAACCCCGACAAGCGAGCTGCGACGTCTGGTCCCTGTCGGCGCGCGGCCAGCAGGCGTCAAGCTGGCATCACCGGTCGGTGCAGCTGTCACATGCCTGACTAGCCCGGCCAGCCGCCGAGCCAGTTGGTGTACCAGCTTTCGCCCAGCCAACCGACCCAGATTGCAGGGGCGAGGAAAAGCCCGAACGGCAGGAAGGCCGTGCCGCGGAGCCGCTCCTTTCTTCGGGCAGCATTGGCGAGATAGGCCGCGATCGCGGCCAGCGCCGCAAGCTCGATCACTGCGACCACGGTCGCGAGATCGAGCCAGGCGCCGCAGACCGCGGCGAGCTTGACGTCGCCGAGCCCGAGCCCGTCGCGGCCGCGCCAACGCCGATAGAACGCCATCAGGAGCAGGAGCGGCAGCGCCACGGCGGCCGCGCGGGCCACGGGCCAAAGCAGGGCCTCGATGCCGATATCAGGCACGAACGCGCCGGCGCGGAGCAAAGCGAGCGCAAATGCCGCCGCCGTCAGCTCATTCGGAATGAGGTAGTGGCGGGCATCGTTCGCTGCGATCGCGAGCATCAGGGCGGCGAGATAGGCGCCGTACAGGCCTTCCGCGCCCGGTGCGCTGACGAGACTTGCGAAAACACCCAGCAGCAGGGCGATGCTGAGTACGAGTGCAGGGCCCGTCCCCTCGGGCGCAGCCTGATCCGTCACGCCGCTAAAGCGCGACGAGATTTGAACCGATCGTCATCGCGCTTTGGCTCCTTGGTTTGAGCATGATCATTTTCGGAAGACCGCTTCACGCTTTTTCGGATCATGCCTTAGCGCGCTGCCTTGGGTGGGCTTACGGTGATGACGGGATTGCTGGTCCCGACCAGGCGGCTGTTCATCTTGCTGCGCATCTCCTCGGCGATGACATGGGCATCGACACCGTCCTTGATCACCGTCGGGCGGATGAAAAGGATCAGCTCGGTGCGGTTGCGCGTGTTGGTCTGGTGCGAGAACGCGTCGCCCACGCCGGGAATGGAATCGAGGACCGGAATGCCCTGGCGCTGCCTGTTCTCGGTCTCGCTGATCAGGCCGGCGAGCAGCACGGTCTGGCCGCTGGTCACGGCAATCGAGCTCTTGACGCGGCGCTGCGAGATCGTCGGCGTCAGCGAGTTGGCACTGCCGGCAGCGACGCTCGAGATCTCCTGCTCGATATCGAGTACGACATTGCCGTTGGCGTTGGCACGCGGCAGCACGCGCAGGATGATGCCGGTGTTCTTGTAGTCGATGGTGTTGACCACGGTATTGTTGGCGGTCAGCACGGTCGCCGTGCCGGTCGAGAACGGCACCTGGTCGCCGACCTGAAGGGTCGCCGACTGGTTGTCCAGCACCACCAGAGACGGATTCGACAGCACCTTGACATTGGTGACGCCGTGCAGCGCATCGAGCACGACGCGCGGCGAGTTCTCGGCGCCGATCAGGAAGTTGAAGCCCGGCAATGCGCGGCCGAGCAGGGCGCCTGCCGCGGCGTTAACGGCGTTGCTCGTGCCCTCGATATTGCTGCCGATCGTGCTCGAATTGCTGATGCCCGAGATGGTGTTGGAGATCGAGCCTTGCTTGCTGGCGAGGAAGAACTGTACGCCGTAGTTCAACTGGTCGTTCAGCGTCACCTCGGCGATCGTCGCCTCGATCGCGATCTGGCGCTGCGGCCGGTCGATCTGCCGGATGGTCTGCTCGACGATGCGCTGCGCCTCCTGATTGGCGTAGACGAGCACGGCGTTGTTGGTGACATCGGCGGTGATCCGCACATTCTGGAGGATGCCATTGATGCCGGGCCTCGCCCCGCCGCCCGAAAGGCTGCCGGAGCCGTTGTCCTGCGTTGACATTGCGGACGCGGCCGGAGCGGACCGGGCGCCGAGCGCCGATCCCGGAGGCGCGGTGACCGGCGTTGCGGCGCCGGCGCCGGCGGTCGGCAGCGCGCTCAGCGACGCCACCGGATTGCCGGATGACGAGGTCGAAATGCCCGCCCCAGGCGCGAGCTGGCTCGATGCGCTGTCGAGTGTCGAGCCGCTCGTCGCGCTCTGGCTGAACAGCATGTCGTTCAGCATCGTCACGACCAGCTTCGAATTGCCGTAGCGCAACGGATAGGATTTCAGGTTCACGCCCTCGGTGTCGGAGCGGTCGAGCCGCGCGATCCAGGTCTGCGCGCGCTTGAGATATTCCGGCTTCTGGCTCACCACGAGGATCGAATTGAGCCGCGAGATCGGCTGGAACTTGATCACGTTCTGGCTCATGCCGCCTTCGCCCGAATCCATGATCTTCTCGATCTCGGTGATCACGGGTTCGGGCGAAGAGTTGCGGACCGGGAAGATGCCGACGGATTGTCCGCGCATCCAGTCGGCGTCAAAGGACAGAATGGTGTCGACCGCGGTGGCACGGTCGGCGCCGCTGCCGCTGACGATCAGCGTGTTGCGGGCGCTGTCGGGCCGCATGGTCGAGGCCTTCACGCCGAAGGCATCGAGCAGCTTGAAGATGTTCTGGACCGAGACGTAGCGCAGCGGCACCACCGTGATGCCCTGGCCGGCCGCGGCATTGGTCGAGCGATCGACGCCGCCGGGACCGGCTTCCGGCGCCGGCAGCAGGCGATATCCGGTACGGTCGCGCACCAATGCGACGCCCGACATGCGCAGCGCGTTTTCCAGCACGTAGAGCGCGTCCGCCTTGGGCACGGGCCGCACCGAGGCAAGCGTGACGGTCCCCTGCACGCGTGGATCGATCGTATAGCCGACGTTGAGCACGTCGCCGAGGATGACCTTAGCGACGGTCGCCACGGGCGCGTTCTCGAAATTGAGGTCGTAGCCGCTGCCGCCGGACTCGTCGCGTTCGGCAAGCGCGCCGCCTTGTGGCGTTGCGCCGTCGCTGAGGTAGATTGCCGGCCTCGACGATTTGGCTTGGGCAATGCCGGCCGCGCCTGCATCCGCAGGTTGTCGCGGCTGGAGATCGAGGGAGCGGATCTTGTCGGCGATGTCCTGGGCGCGCGGATCCTTTGGATCGGCTTCGATCGACTGGTCGGCCGTGACGATGCAGGCGGCAAGCAGGAAAGCGGACGACAACAGAACGATCGTTCCAGTCAACGCTGAGCGGTGGCGCAAAAGCGGCTGGACCACTTCGAACAAAATACGCCTACCGACACTGGCTGTGATGGAGATTGCATCCGCCCCCCCTCGGTTCGGATGCGCAATAATTTGCGCCACGATTATGTTTTTGCTAGGAAATAAGTCAAGGGCAAAGACCTTTCATCGGCGACGGAAGCTGTTGCTTTCAGGTAACAAGGCAAGCTGGGACTGCGATGCGAGACCTTTCCGCAGAGAGCTTCCGGCAGCATCTCCTCGAAAAATATTCTTTGCCGCCGCGGGCGCACGCCCATGTGGAGAACTCGGCCAATCCGGCGCTGACCCGCCCGCTGCTCGAATTGTGGGAAGCGACCGATCTGTCGGCCGCCGAATTCGCCGACGAGGTGTCCGACTATTTTGGCCTGGCGCGGCTCGGCCTGCCGCAGCTGCTCACAACCACGCCGTGTCTCGACGGTTTTTCCCGCCGCTTCCTGCGTGAATCCACCATCTTCCCGTTTCGTGCGCCCAATGGCGGCTATCGGTTGGCGATCGCCGATCCCTCCGACACCGCTGCGGTCCGCGCGGCCGAGATCGTGTTCGGCGAGGCGGTCGAGGTCGTCGTTGCCTCGTTCGAGGACATCACGACGGTGCTCGATCAGCGCACGGATGCGACCGATGCGAAGGCCGGGGACGGTGTGCGCAGCATCGCGCAGCAGTCCGACGACGACATCGAGAGCCTGCGCGATCTCGCCAGCGGCGCGCCGGTGGTGCGTGCGCTCAACGATCTCCTCGAGCGCGCGGTGGAATTGCGCGCCAGCGACATTCATGTCGAGCCGTTCCGCGCCGGGCTCACGGTGCGCATGCGCGTGGATGGCCTGTTGCGTGCGCTGCCGTCGCCGCACGGCATTCCGCCGCAGGCGCTGATCTCGCGCATCAAGATTCTCGCCAGCCTCAACATCGCGGAACGGCGCCTGCCGCAGGACGGTGCCGCGCGCGTGCGCGTCGGGCGCGGCGAGATCGACGTTCGCGTCGCGACCATGCCGACGCAGCATGGCGAGAGCGCCGTCATTCGCCTGCTGCCCCGCGACCGCGGCCTGCTGGAGCTGAGCAAGCTCGGTCTTGCCACGCGCGACGAAAGCGCGATGACGCGGCTGCTCGCGATGCCGCACGGCATGATCGTGATTACCGGACCGACCGGCAGCGGCAAGACCACGACGCTCGCCACCATGCTGTCGATCCTCAACGAGCCGACGCGCAAGATCCTGACCATCGAGGATCCCGTCGAATACGAGATCCCCGGCATCAACCAGTCCCAGGTCAAGCCGTCGATCGGACTGACCTTCGCTTCCGCCATGCGCGCCTTCGTGCGCCAGGACCCCGACGTCATCATGGTCGGCGAGGTCCGCGACGCCGAGACCGCTCATATCGCGATCCATGCCGCACTGACCGGCCATCTCGTGCTGACCACGCTGCACACCGAGACCGCGGCCGCCGCCGTGCCGCGCCTGATCGATCTCGGCATCGAGGGCTTCCTGCTCAAGTCCACGCTGCGCGCGGTGGTCGCGCAGCGCCTGGTACGCATGCTCTGCGACCGCTGCAAGGTGCCGCATACGCTGACCGAGGCGGATCTCGCCAAGGACCCGCGCTTTGCGGTGATCGGATTCAAGTGCGGTGAGGTCGTGCACGAGGCCGGCGGCTGCGAACGCTGCGGCGGCACCGGCTATCGCGGGCGCAACGGCGTGTTCGAGATTCTGGAAATGTCCGACGAAGTGCGCACGCTGATCGGCCCGCAGACCGACTCCCATTCGATCGATGCCGCCGCGATGCGCGGCGGCATGACGACGATGCTGGAGGATGCGGTCGCCAAATGCCGGGCCGGGCTGACGACGGTCCCCGAAGTCTTCCGCGTCACGACGGTGCGCTAGGGCATGCCGAACTATCGCTACCGCGCGCTCAATACCAACGGCGAACTGGTCTCCGGGGCCATCGCCGCGCCCGGGCCCGGCGACGTCGCGGAGCGGATCGAGCGACTCGGCCTGGTGCTAGTCGACAACGTCACGCCGGAAGAGGGCGGCGCGACCGGCGGTGTGCTCAGCCTCTTCAACAGGCCGAAGCCGGAAGACGTCACGATCCTCACCCGCGATCTCGCGCTGCTGCTGCGCGCCGGCGCCCGCATCAATGACGGACTGGAGCTGCTCGCGACCGATCCCGATCTCGGCCGGTTGCGCCCCGTCGTCGCCGACATCCGATCGCGCGTCGTCGCGGGCGAGAGCTTTGCCGAAGCGCTGGCGCGGCACGAGGGGCTGTTTCCGCCGATGTATATCGCGCTGGTGCGGGTCGGCGAGGCCTCGGGCTCGCTGGACCAGGTGCTGGAGGTGCTGGCCGGCGAACGCGCGCGCAGCGAGGCGTTGCGGCGCCGGTTGTCGGATGCGATCCGCTATCCGCTGTTCGTGCTCGGCGCGGCCGGCTGCGTGCTGCTGTTCTTCCTGACTTTCGTGTTGCCGCAGTTCGCCAGCGTGTTGCAGGATTTCGGCGCCAAGGTCGATCCGATCGTCGGAATCTTCCTCAACATCTCGACCTTTCTGCGCGGCAATTCCGATGCGGTGCTGGCGGGCCTTGCGGCCACCATCGCCGCCATTTGGCTCTTGCTCCGGCAGGAGCGCGTGCGCCGCGGCCTCACCAATGCGATCACGCGGCTGCCGGCGATCCGCAACGTGATGAGCGCGTACCGCACGGCGCTGTTCTGCCGCAATCTCGGCCTGCTGCTCGGCAGCGGCGTCAACCTCACCGTCACGCTGCGCATCCTGATCGACATGATGGCGACCACGGGCCCGTCCGCGGTCTGGAGCGAAGCCGCCGATCGGGTTCGGCATGGTTCAAAACTCTCCGACGCTCTGGCCGAGACGGAGGCGCTGCCGCCGATGGCGGTGCGCATGCTGAGGTTGGGCGACGAGACCGGGCAATTGCCGATGCTGTCCGGCCGGGTCGCCGAATTCTACGAGACCAAGCTGCAGCGAACGCTCGACCGCGCGGTCGGCATCGCGGGGCCGGCGGCGATCATCGCGATCTCGCTCGTCGTCGGCGGCCTGATCACGTCGGTGATGACGGCGCTGATGTCGGTGAGCCAGATTGTCGGATAAGCAGGTAATGGGAGGGGTAGAAGTGACCAAACATCCGTCGTTTAGGCGCGGCCGGCGGCGCGCGCGGCGAGGGGAGACTGGCTTCACCCTGGTCGAGATGCTGGTGGTCATCACCATCATCGGGATGATCATGGCGCTGGTCGGCCCGCGGGTGCTGAACTATCTCAGTGAGTCCAAGGCGAAGGCTGCGAAGATCCAGATCGAGAGCTTCTCCAGCGCGCTCGATCTCTATTATCTCGATGTCGGCCGCTATCCGACCTCCAATGAGGGCCTTGTGGGACTGACGCGCACCAACAATCAGGCCGGCTGGAACGGGCCGTACCTGCGTGGCGGCGTGGTGCCGAACGATCCCTGGGGCCACGTCTACGTCTATCGCTCGCCGGGCGCGAGCGCGCCCTACGAGATCATCTCGCTCGGATCGGACGGCCAGGAAGGCGGCAGTGGAACGGCAGCCGACATCGCCAGTGGCGCGCGCTGAAGGTCTTCGCGAGGCGCAAGACTTCAACGCACGGGGCTTCAACGCGCAAGGTTTCAACGCGCAAGGCTTCGCGCTGATCGAGATCCTGTGCGTGCTCGCGATCATCGGCCTGCTCGCGGCGATCATCCTGCCGGCGATTCCGCGCACGACGACGCGCGCGAGGCTCGAGAGCTACGCGGTCGAGACCGCGGCATTGCTGAAAGCCGATCGCAACGCGGCGCTGCGCCGCCAGGTGAGGGTGGTGACGCAGGTGGACGCGGAGGGGCGCGCGATCCGTTCCGGCGTCACCGGGCGGACCATCCGCCTGCCGGGCGACGTGGTCATGCAGGCGACGCTGGCGTCGCGCTGCGCCGATCGCGCGACGGGGCGGTCGATCGACTTCTTTCCGTCGGGCATGTCGTGCGGCGGGACGATCGCGCTGGCGCGGCCGGGCATGGGTTATGAGGTGCGCGTCAACTGGCTGACCGGAGGTGTCGAGATTGTCCCGCAGAAGCTGCTCTGACGCCGCCGGCTTCACCCTGATCGAGGCGCTGGTCGCGCTCGCGATCATCGCGGTCGTGCTCGGGACGATCGGCTCGGTCATCGCCACGACGGCGAAGGGCACCCGCTCGATCGACCAGCATCTGGTGCTGTCAGGCACGGCCGAGCGGCTGCTTGCGGACCTGCCGGCGCGCGGATTGCTGAAGCCCGGCCGGCAGAGCGGCGAACTCGCCGGCAGCCGCTGGCGCGTCGATGTCGCGCCGATGAGCGTGGCGGGCGGCAATCCCGCCACCGATCGCTTCGTGCCGATGGCGGTCAATCTGCGCCTCCAGCGCGCCGACGGCAGTGCGATCCAGGTCACGACGGTGAAGCTGGTGCCCAGGGGATCACAATGAAGGGCGTCGCAATGAGGGAGCCGGCGATGAAACGCCTGCGCCGCGCGCTCGCCGATGAGGCCGGCTTCACCCTGCTCGAAGTGCTGCTCGCGACCCTACTCATGACCGTCATCCTGGCGGCGCTGGCGACGGTGACGGCGCAATGGCTGCCGAACTGGAATCGCGGCATCGCCCGCGTGCAGCGGGCCGAGCGCCTCGCCACCGGACTCGACCGCATCGTCGCCGACCTGTCGGTCGCCGAGCAGGTGCCGGTCAACGGCGACGCGAGGGCGCCGCTGTTCGACGGCGCCGAATTGTCGGTGACCTTCCTGCGCACCGCGCTCGGTCCAAGCGCGCGTCCGGGACTCGAATTCATCCGCCTGATCGAGAAGGCGGATGCGCAGGGGCTCCCGCTGGTGCGCGAGCGCGCGCCGTTCCAGCCGATGCCGACCGACGGGCAGATCCGCTTCGTCGATCAGGTCGTGCTGATCCGCGCGCCGTTCCGGGTGAGCTTCTCCTATGCCGGACCGGACGGCCAGTGGCAGCCGATCTGGCGAGGCCAGCCGCAACTGCCGGACCGCATCCGCATCACCGTGCGCGACGGCGCCACCGGGCAGGTGCTGGCGGTGTCGGCCGCGGTGGTTCCGCGCATCACGGCACCGGCGGAATGCGCGCGGGCCAAGAATCCGGCGACATGTGTGGCGTCGCAGAACCGGCCGCAACAGGCGCAGAAGGAGGAGCAACAGCTATGAGCGGCGCGAGGCACATCGGCGCGCTTCGCGACGGCCGCGGCTTCATCGTCGTCGTGGTGCTCTGGATGCTGGCGGCGCTGGCCGCGCTCGCGCTGATCTACCTGACCTATGTCACCAACACCGCCGTCACGGTCGCGGTCAACGCGGACAGGCTGCAGACTGACGCGCTGGTGAACGCCGGCCTCGAGCTCGCAGCCTACCGGCTGACGGCGCAGAACGAGGCCACGCGTCCGACCAGCGGCACCTTCAACGCCCGTGTCGGGGCCGGCCGGGTGAGCGTCACGTTCCGTTCGGAGGCGGCACGCATCGACCTCAACATGGCGCCGAGGCCGATCCTCGCGGGCCTGATGACGGCGCTGGGTGTTTCCGCGGACAATGCGTCCGTCTATGCCGACCGTATCGTCGCCTGGCGGTCGTCGACGGAGCCCAGCCAGGACAATCCGGAGGATTCCTACTACCGCACGCTCGGCGCGTCCTATCTGCCGCGCCATGCGCCGTTTCCGCACAGCGACGAGCTCTGGCTCGTGCGCGGCATCCCGCCCGCCGTGGTCGAGCGCGTGCTGCCCTTCGTCACCGTGTTCAGCAACATGCGGACGGTGAACGTGCTCGACGCCGCGCCGCAGGTGGTGGCGGCGCTGCCGGGCATGACGCCGCAGACGCTGCAACAGGTCTTGCGCGACCGCACCGATCCCAACATCGACCCGCGCTCGCTGGTCGGGCTCGCCGGTGGCGGCGCTGCGACAATCGAGGGCGCGAAGGCGTACCGGCTCACGGTAGCCGTGGAGGCGCCGTCGCACCGGCAGAGCTCGGCCGAGATCGTCATCCTGCTTCTCGAAAGCGGCGATGAGCCGTATCGTGTATTGTCGTGGCACAACGCCTTCGACGGCTCCGCCGGAAAGCCCCTGTGAGATGAGTTCGCTCAGTTCCCTTCGCGCGATTGCCGATGCCTGGACCGGCGCCGTGGCCGGTACCATCGTCGCTGCCCTGGAACGGATGGTGTCGCCGCGCGTGGTGCGGCTGGTCGAGGGCGAGACCGGCGCGTTCGCGCTGGAGGCTGCGAAGTCGGAGAACATCCCGAAGGAGATCGCGTTCGAGGACGGCAAGTTCGCCAGTCCCGATCTGGCGCAGATCGTCCGCGGCAGCCGCGTCGAGATCGTGCTGCGGCCGTCGCGCTTCCTGTTTCGCCCGCTGGAGCTGCCGGCCCGCGCCGCGGACTTTCTCGACGGTATCGTGCGGGCGCAGATCGACCGGCTGACGCCGTGGAGCGCGAGCGAGGCTGTGTTCGGTTGCAGCCGGCCATCGCCGCATGGCAGCGAGAGCATCACCACCGAGATCGCGGCCGCGCCGCGCCGGCTGGCGATGGGTTATGTCGAGGCGTTGTCGGGCTTCCACCCGTCCGCGATCGCGATCGCGACGGAGGCGCCCGCGGGCGCGCGCATCAAGGTGTTCGAGCAGAGGTCGCGCGGCGCGGTCGATCCTGCGCGGCTGAGCCGGACGCTGCAGGCGGTGCTGGCTTTCGCCGCAATCGCCGCGGTCGTCGGATCGGTCGCCGCAAGCTATCTCGCTGACAGCCTCGGCGCGCAGGAAGCCGAGCTCGACCGGCAGATCACCCAGCGCCGCGCGGCGCTCCGCTCGGGCGGGGACGGTGGCGAGCGCTCGCCGCTGGTGCTGCTGGAGCGACGCAAATACGAGACGGCGGCGAGCGTGATCGTGCTGGAATCGCTCAGCCGCATCCTGCCGGACCACACGTTTGTCACCGAGCTGCATCTGGCCGGCAACAAGCTTCAGATCGGCGGCATCACGCGTGATGCGCCCTCGCTGATTCCCTTGATCGAGCAGTCCCAGCATTTCACCCGCGCGACCTTCTATGCCCCGACCACGCGTGCCCCGTCCGATCCCGGCGAGCGCTTTCACATCGAGGCGCAGATCGAACCGAGGAACGCGCCATGAGCAGCGCAGGAATCGCGAGCGGAAATGCGGTTACACGTGCGCTCGCCGGCTCGCCGCTGATCGCGGTTACGCTCTATCTCGCGGTAACGGGCGGGCTTTTGCTGATGGCGGGCCTGTCGATCGCCGATGTCATCGCCCATCGTCAGGCGCTCGCGCAGACCTCCGACCTGCTCGACCAGCTGCGCGGCCGCAAGGGCGGCGCCAAGAACACCGCGGCAGCAATGGCCGAGCATCCCGGCACCCCGTTCCTGGAAGGTCCGACCGTTACGGTCGCCGGCGCCAGTCTGCTGCAGCGGGTCGCGGCAGCGGTCGGCAATGTCGGCGGCTCGGTGCAGTCCTCGCAGGTCGACGTATCTGGCGCGCAGGCCAAGGACGGATTCGTCGGCCTCGTCGTGAGCTGCGAGCTGGACCAGTCCGCGCTCCAGAAGGTGCTCTACGATCTCGAAGCCGGCATGCCGTTTCTGTTCGTCGATCAGCTCGACGTCCAGGTGCCCCAGACCACCGCGCTGAACGAGGCCGGCACCGGCCGCGTCAGGGTGATTTTGGGAGTTTCCGGCCAGTGGCAGGCGGGAAAGTAGGATCAGCTCACCAGCTGTACTTGAAGACGCCCTTGCCGGAATAGCTGGTGACGTTGCCGGAGAACTCGCCGTCGAAGGTGCCGGCGATCGAGAAGCCACTCAACCATTTCATCTCGGCGCTGGCGCTGAGGAGCGCGGAGTCGGCGTCGACCCTGGCGCCGTTCACGACAAAGCTGGTGCCGGGCAGGGTCTGGAACAGCGCGGTGACGGCACGGCTCGGATTGTAGTCGTGCGCCCAGGCGGCGCGGCCGCGCAGCGTCAGTACGCCGTTCTGCATCGCATAGGCCTTGTCGGTGCGCAGGCCGAGCTCGGAGCGGGTGTCGGTGAGGGACTGCGAGGCGTAGTTCAGTGCGAACAGGCCGCCGCCATTGAGGCTGACTTCGGAGTAGTTGGGCAGGTTGAAGTTCGTCACCTGCGCCGCCGCATAGGGCGTGATGCCGACCAGCGGCGTCGCGAAGCGATAGCCGCCCTCGAAGCGAGCCGAGAACGTGTCGGCCTTGAAGCGGCCCTGCAGCTGGTCGAAGCCGCCAGGCGCCACGGTGCGGTTGGTGGTGACGTCGTGCCAGCCATAGGCGAGCGCAGCCGAGACGTAGGCAGGTCCGAAATTATGCCGGCCATAGACGCCGGCCTGGAACATGTCGGCCGAGCCCGAGCCCATCGCATTCGCAACCGAGTAGTTCAGCCCGCCGCCGCCGAGCGCGAAGCCGACCAGCGTGTCCACCGAGACCCTGTAGTCGGCGCCGGCGGCGCCGCCCCAGACCCGTGCGGTCAGGTCTTGCGAGCCGACCTGCGCATTGCCGCCGACATCGGCCGAGCCGCCATAGCCGGCGGCCCAGACGCTCCAGCGGCTGCTCGGCTGCGACGAGAGCAGCGGCGCCTTGGTCGCCATCGCGTAAGCCTCGCGCTCGCGCGCATTGGCCGGACGCATCTTGGCGTAGGCGGTCATGTCATCGCTCTCGGCGAATTGCGCGACGCTGCCCGCCTTGGCAAAGCCGCCCGAGCGTCCGATCACGGTCGGATCGAGCATCAAATTGAGGAACTGGCCGTCGGCGTTGATCGCGGACTGGATGATGCCGGTGCCGAGCTCGCCCGAGGCGCTCGTCAGCCCCGCCGGCGACAGCGCGGCGAAGGCGGCGGGAATGCCGCCGGTCGCGTTGAAGAAGTTGGTCAGCGTGTTCGCGACGTTCTGCTGGTTGACGTTGAGCCCGCCTGCCTGCGCGAAATCGACGTTGACGTTGAGGAACACGTTGCTGGTGTCGTAGCTCAGCTTCGCGTTGATCGTCGGCATGTTGGAGACGACGGTCGGGTTGAAGGTGGTGTTGGTGAGGCTGCCGGCCGCGGTCAGGATCGTGTACTGCTTCTTGACCGTCCCCGAGGTGAAGTTTGCGCGCACCGTCGCGCCGCCGAGGTCGGTCGCGCCCGTGACCTGGGTGAGGCTGGCATTGCCGGAGGAGACCTGCACCAGATAGGTCGAGGCCGCCGTGAAGATCAGCGATCCGTTCACCGTCAGCGGGCCGAACGGGTTCGCCGCGCTGCCCGGCGCAAGCGTGCCGCCGTTGACCTGGACGCCGGCCACCGTGCCGCTGCCGGCGAGCGTGCCGCCGGTGTTGACCGTGATCGGGCTGTTCAGGATCGAGCCGTCCACCACCAGCGTGCCGCCATTCACGGTGGTGGCGCCGGTATAGGTGTTGTTGCCGGACAGCGTCTGCGTGCCTCCGGCGACGGTCAGGCCGCCACCGAAGCCGGCATCGTCGATGACACCGGAGAAATTGCCGATGCCGTTGGTGATCGTCAGCGTGTTGGCGCCGAGATTGACGTTGCCTGAGCCCGCCAGCGATTTGATCGAGGTGCCGCCGTTGAGCAGGCCCGCGATGTCGAAGATGCCGCTGGCGATGACGTTGCTGGAGGTCGAGATGCTGCCATTGAGGCCGCCGACATAGATCAGATCGAGCTCGCCGCCGGCCGCAATGGTCGTGGTGCCGGTATAGGTGTTGGTGCCGAACAGCTGCTGCATCGCGCCGTTCGCGATCGCGAGGTTGCCGCCGGTGCCGCCGCCGATGCCGCCGTCCTGGATCACGCCGCCGAAGAAGCTGCCGTTGGTGATGGTCAGCGTTTTCGATCCCAGCGAGACGACGCCCGCAGTGCTGGCGGAGAAGAGGCCGCCGACCGAAGCGCCTGACGTGGTCTGGGAAATATCGAGCGTTGCGCCGCCGCCCGCGAGGGCGACATAGAGCGAGTTCGCAATCGATCCGCTGCCCTTCAGCGCGAGCGTTGCGCCCCCGTCGATCTGAGTGACGTTGCTGTAGGTGTTCACGCCGCCGAGCGTCTGGACGCCGCCGCCGACCTCGAGGCCGCCGGTGCCTTGAATGACGCCCGCGAATTCCGTCGAACCGTTGGTGACGAACAGTCCCTTGCTGCCGAGATTCACGAGGCCGCTGGAATTGCCGGCCAGCGTCGTGATGGCGGCAAATGAGGGGATGATGGCGGAAATGTCGAGCGTAGCGTTCACGGTGACGAGGCTGGAGCCCGAGATGATGCCGAAGCCCGACAGTGCCAGCGTTCCGGCCGAGACGGTCGTCGCGCCGGTGTAGCTGTTGCCGCCGGTCAGCGTCAGCGTGCCGGTGCCGACCTTGGTCAGGCCGCCGTCGTTGCCGGAGATCACGCCGTCGACCTGGGTCGAGGCGTTGTTGCCGCCCGTGGTCAGCGTCTTGGCGCCGAGCACGTAGTTGCCGGCGCCTTCGATCGAGCCCGCGGTCATGCCGGTGCTGGTGAGGCCCGAGATGTCGACGGTGCCGCCTGTATTGGTGATGAAGCGGGCGTTGCCACCGGTCGCCGTGCCGGTGAAGCTCGTGGTGGCAAAATTCTCGGTGGTGATGGTGGCGCTGCCGGCGGAGGCGGAGCCGGCGAAGCTCAGCGAGCCGCTGTTGGAGATCGTCGACGTGCCCGCGGTGGCCGAGGTGTTGAACGAGAGGAAGCCGGTGGCGGCATTGGTGATGTTGGCGTTGTTGGCCGAGCTCGCGTCGTTGAAGTTCATCACGATGTTGTTCGTGATCGTCGCAGTGCCGGCGTTGCTGTTGCCGTTGAACTCGACATCGCCGTTGTTGGTGATGTTAGCCGAGCCCGCGGTGCTGGTGTCGTTGAAGATCATCGCGCCGGCAGAGACGTTGTACGTCACGACGTTGCTGCCACCGCTCGCGCTGCTCGAATTCGTGAACACCATGCTGGAGCTGACGTTGAACGTCTGGACATTGGTCGAATTGTTCGAGATGCCGGCGCCGTTCACCACGAAAATGTCGTTGGTGGTGACGGTATAGGCTTGCGCATTGGGTGCGGCGGTGAACACCACGGAGCCGATGTTGACGACACCGTTGCCGTCGACCGTGTTCGGGCCGGTGTTGGTGAAAGTGGCGGTGCCGTCCGGTACGTCCGGATTCGATGTCCAATTCGTGCCGTCCGTCCATTCGGTCGTGGCGCCGGCCCAGGTGCCATCGACGGCATGCGCGGCGACCACGCCGAGCGCGGTGGTGGCGAGCAGGGTCGCCAGCGAGTGCCGAAGGAGGGACCCCAGCGCGTATCCGGTCCCCTTGCGCCCCATCGTCGGTCCAGCCATCGGTATTCCCAAATCGAAAAACGAATCATCGAAAAATACGGAACTCGAGCGTGTGGTGGAGCCGTGCGCCTGCACCATAATCTCATGGCGTCGCAGCGGCGGGCAATGAATGGAGGTCTATTTGCGCCGGGTTCTTGCCCGTACCGCGTGCAATTTCAACGAGCGTGGCCGTTGGGCAACATTTTCACGCGTTGCAATATGCGAGGCAGGAAGCTCATGGATTGCAGTCCGGCTTGGGATCAAACCGGTGCCGGTTGATGGCGAGGCGCATCGGAACTAGTCTGATGGGCGAGGCTTGCCGCGTGCTGGCGTGACAACCATTCGCAAGGGAATTTCGATGTCCGGGGGGCTGAGACCGACGGGATTGGCCATGCTGTGCGCGGCCGCCGCGTCATGCTGGGTCTTGAGCATGATCCTGGGTGTTGCCGAGACCGCGGCTGCCACCTCGTCGCGCATGGACATCCTGTCCGACGATGCCCCGCCCAGCGCCGCCGAAAGCGTCGATGTCGGCGCCATGAGGCCGATCGCGCGGCCGTCGCAGGCGGCGAGCAAGCCGATCCCCCGCGGCAATCCGCTGTGGTCGGTGCCGCTCTCGGCGCTGACCGTGACCCAGGAGCGCCCAATCTTCTCGGCGATGCGCCGGCCGCCACCGCGCGCGGTGGCCGCGTCCCCGATCGAGGAGGTGAACGTGCCGGCGCCGCCCAGGCCGGTCGAGGGACCGCCGCCGCTGCTGCTGGTCGGGGCCGTGGTGGGCGAGGGCGACGCCATCGCGATCTTCGTGAACCGCGCCGATCAGAAAGTCGTGCGCCTGCGCCAGGGCGAATCGCTCGGCGGCTGGTCGCTAGCCGAGGTTCAGCCGCGCGAGGTGACGCTCAAGCAGGGCGATCGCAGCGAGGTCCTGGCGCTGCAGCGGCCGGATCCAGCGGCCTCTCCCCGGACCCCGCCTTCGACCCCGACCGATTCCGCGAGCGCTGAGGGTAAGCTGGTCACGCCGACAACGGGCGACGCGTCGTTCGCTCCTTTCGTGCCCCGTTCGACGCCAAAGGGCGGCGAGTCGGACGGGCTCTGAGCGCTGGCGGCTGGATGCCGGTGCCGGCCCGCAAGCCGTTCAGAACCGCGGCCGATGCCTTGCCTCAGCAATTGAACCACCTTAAGACCCGCTCGATGCCCAATCCGATGGCACAAGGCGGTCGCGCTGGCGCCCGCAGGGCCGATCGCTTGCCGGGAAGGATGCGGCTTGTCCGACACGCAAATTGACGCGCCCGGCGAGGCCGGCGTTCGAGCGGACCCGGCGGTTGCTATCGACATTCCGGGTGCTGGCTGCTAGCCCGGTTTCGCGATACCTAGGGGGGAACTCTGATCGGCGAGGTCGCAAAGGCGTGATGGGGTGAAGGCCGGGTGGCTGGCATGGCGTTGAAAAAAAGACCGCCCGATCTGCTGGGTAACTCGGCGTGGAATGCGATGGCCTTCCTTGTGGCCGTGGTGCTGAACCTGGCGATCCTGCCTTTCGTGATCGCTCGCCTCGGTCTCGCTGCATTCGGTGTCGCGGGTCTTGTGACCGCATGCATTGCGCCTGGGCTGGTGTTCAGCAACGCGCTCGGACTGTCGACGGCTCGCGAGCTTGCACAGCGGCTGGAGCCATCCGACCGCGAGGATGCGCGGCGCCTGTTCGCGACGGCGATCACGGTCGCGGCCGGAGCGGGCGGCCTGATCACCATTTTCTTTTGGGTTGCCGGAGCTCCACTGGCGCGTCTTGGCTTTCATCTGGCAGGTCCAGCGGCCGACGATCTTGGACTGGCCTTCACGCTGGCTGGCGCCGGTTGGTTGTGCCAATGCCTATCCGCGGTCTTCGTCTCGTTATTCACCGCGCGGCAAGACTATCGCCGGATCGCATCGATCGGCATTGGCAGCACGGTGACCTCGACCCTTTCGATGCTGCTGTTCATTCCGGCCGCGCCATACGCCTCGACTTTCCTTGGCTGCCAGGCGCTCGGCTTCGCGGCCGGCCTGCTGATGGCGCTGGTCTGGTCCCGCGGCATAAGGCAATGGCTGGCACTGCCGGCGTTGCATCGCGAGGCGCTCGGCAAACTGGTTCGGATGGGCGGCTGGCAAGTTGCCGCACAAGGGGGGGCACTGCTTGCGGGGCAGGCCGATCGATATCTGCTTGGCGCGCTCCTGCAACCTCAATTCGTCGGTTTCTATGGCGTGGCGCAGCGCCTCCAGGAGGCAACCTATATCGGCATCCTCAAGGTCGGTGAGATCCTGTTTCCGTTCTTCAGCACGCTGCAAAAGGAGAGCGAGGATCGCAAGGTCGACCTGCTGTTCCGATCGTCGTGGATCTTGAACGTCCTTGCCGCAAGCGCCCTGGGTGCATTGATCCCCGTGGCCGGTCCGCTGCTGCATGTCTGGACCGGTGCCGAGGTCGCGGCTGAGGCTGCGCGGGTGCTCGTCGTCATGTCGATCGCCGGCATCCTCGGATCGAGCGCGAACGTGTTCGGCTTCTATCTGCTGGCGCAGGGACGGTCGCGCTCCAATGCGCTCATCGCGTTGATCACGGGCGTCGTCACCGTCGTCACCAGCGCGATCGTCTTGCCAAGCTTCGGATGGCAGGCTGCAGGCTGGAGCGCCTGCGCCGGCATGATCGCGCAGATGGCGACCATCGTCATGCTGTTGCGCCGTAGTTTTGACCTCCCCGGCATTTGGCCGCGTGTCATCCATTGTGTGTTGATGCCGCTCGGCATCGGGATCGCGACGGCCCTGGCGCTGCGCTACGGTCTCGACCGCGCACCATTCCAGCTTGCCCCGTCCTGGTGGTCCGTGGGAGGCGCCGCGTCGCTGACGGCTGCGATCATCTTCGTCGTCGAAGTTGCCGCGTCGCAGCTGGGACCCTACCGAAGCGCCTGCTGGCAAGACTTGCGGGCAATTCTCAGTCGCTTCGTACCCCTGAAGGCCATCTAGGACATGTGCGGAATCGCCGGAATCGTCAATTTGCGCGGCAATGCGGTCGAGCCGTCCGACATCTCGCGACTGACCCGCCTGATCGCGCATCGTGGTCCGTTTGGCGAAGGAACCTGGTTCAGCCCGGACCGGACTCTCGCATTCGGCCACCGTCGCCTTGCGATCATCGATCCCGGCGAGGGCGGCTATCAGCCGATGCTGTCTGCGGACGGCCGTTACGTCATTGTTTTCAACGGCGAGATCTACAATTTTCTCGAGCTGCGCCGCGAGCTCGAGGCGCGGGGCGCGGTGTTCCGTAGCGAATCCGATACCGAAGTGATCCTGGCCGCCTGGGAAGCCTGGCGGGAAGACATGCTGCCGCGCTTCAACGGCATGTGGGCCCTGGCGATCTTCGATACGAGCACGCGCGAATTGTTCCTCGCGCGCGATCGCTTCGGCATCAAGCCGCTGCTTTATGCCATGTCGCCGGAGCGATTTGTCTTCGCCTCCGAGCAGCGGGCGCTGGTGCGGAGCGGACTGATCGATCCCTCGGTCGATCTGGAGGTGGCGCGTCGGCTGTTGCTCGACGCTTTCGGGATCGAGGGAAGCGAGCGGACCTTGTTTCGGCAGGTTCGCCGTCTGCAGGCCGGCCATTGCATGTGGCTGCGCCAGGGCAAGGTCAGCGTCCGGCGCTGGTGGCGGACCGTCGATCATTTGCCGTCGGTGCCGACTACGGAATCCGAGCGCGTGGCCGGCTTCCGCGAGCTGTTCCAGGATGCCGTGGCCCTGCGGATGCGCAGCGATGTGCCGATCGGGACGTGCTTGTCCGGAGGCTTCGATTCATCGGCAGTGATCTGCACCATGGCGTCGCACGAGCAGGCCGGGATGGGGCCGCGCGACAGTACCGCGTGGCGCCACGCCTTCGTCGCGACGTTCCCGGGTGCATTGAATGACGAGCGGCCGATGGCCGAGGAGGCCGCAGCCTGGGCCAAGGTCGAGCCCACGTTTCTTGAAATCGGGCAGGCCGATGCGCTGACGGATCTCGACCGGATTCTTGACGATCTCGACGACGTCTATATCAGCCTGCCCAGCGCGGTATGGCTGATCTATCGGCAATTGAGGCAAAACGGTGTGACGGTGTCGCTCGACGGCCACGGAGCGGACGAGTTGATGGGCGCCTATTTGCAGGAAGGACAGACGTTTGCGTTTCGGATCCGGAACGCGGCAGAAGACCTGGCGTCGCGATCGCCGCTGGCGCGTCGCGGCGTGGACTTCCTGCGCATGTTGGCCCTGAAGCGTCAGGGCGTCTATTTTCTGCGTGGCGGCCTGCGCGATCTTCCGGCCTCGTTGCCGCTGGTCGCGGAGGATGATGTGCTGCCGCGTGAATGGGGCGGCCTGAACCGCCGCCTCTACCGCATGTTTCACAGCACGGTGCTGCCTACCATCCTGCGCAACTTCGATCGACTCTCGATGGCCCACGGCGTCGAGGTCCGCATGCCCTTCATGGATTGGCGCCTGGTGACCTACACGATGGCGCTTCCCGAAAGCAGCAAGTCGGCGGACGGCTACACCAAGGCTGTCGCCCGGCGGGCGATGGCGAACCTGATGCCGGAGTCGATCCGCACGGCGCGCCGCAAGGTCGGCTTCAACTCGCCGATGCCCGAATGGCTGAACGGAGCCTTGGCCGGCTGGACGGCAGACCTGCTCGCTCGCGAGGTGCCGGCGTTTGCCGAACTGGTCGATGAAACGGCCTTGCGCCGGGCGGTCAGCCGCTTGACGGCGTCGAAGACGTGGGACTGGGAGGCGGTCGGACGGATCTGGCCGTATCTGAACATGAAATGGATGTTGGCAAGGTACGCATAGACAATGCGCCTATTTCAGAATTTTGGCCTTTACCCGTCCTATGTGCCACGGCTGAACAAGCTGGCGGCGGGTACCCAGAGCTTCGCGGAGCGGCGGGACGTGTTTCTGCACGACCGCTTCGGTGCGTCGCATTTCCTGTTGCCGGTGCTCGATGGATCGGCGGAGGCCTTCTTTACCAATGGTGACGACGAGGTCCTGCAGCGGCGCTGGGCGCGCGAGCAGGGTATGTCGGGCGAGCCGACGCTCGATGCCATCCTGCTCGCACAGATCGAGCACCACGCCACCGAGGTGTTCTACAACCTCGACCCCGTGCGCTATCCCAGCGCGTTCGTTGCCAAGTTGCCGGGCTGCGTGAAGAAGACGCTGTGCTGGCGCGCGGCGCCATCAGGAAATGCCGACTTCACCGCCTATGGCGCCGTGGTTGGAAACTTTCCTTCGATCCTCGACATGTGGCGCAGCAAGGGATGCCGCGCCGAATTGTTCTTCCCGGCGCATGATCCCGTGATGGACGAGTATGGTCACGGCGAGCGTCCGTTCGACGTTGTCTTCGTCGGTGGCTACTCGCGCCACCATCGCGCGCGCGCCAAGACGCTGGAGCAGGTCGCGCATCTCGCCGGCAGACGCAATATCGTGCTGTGTCTCGATGCATCGCGCCTGACCAGGCTGGCCGAAAGCGCGATCGGACGATTGCTGCCGCTGCGACAGCACCGGCGTCCAGAGGCTGTCGCCAAAATCGCCCAGCCACCGGTATTCGGGCGCGATCTCTATGAACTGATCGGCTCGGCCAAGATCGTGCTAAATGGTGCGATCGACATGTCGGGCAGCGATCGCGGCAACATGCGTTGCTTCGAGGCGATGGGGTGCGGTGCCCTGCTGATGTCGGACGCCGGGCACTATCCGGTGGGAATGGATTCTGAGACGATCGTGACCTATGACGGCGGCAGCGACTGCCTGGCCAAAATCGAGACGTCCCTGAACAACTGGACGGAGATGAAGGCAGCCGCCGAACGCGGCCGCGCCGCAGTCCGAGATTTGTATAGCAAAGAGCAACAGTGGGCTCTATTTAGAAGCCTCTTGGAACGTCTCTAGGAGCAAGCATGCACGTCCTAGGATCTGCCATGACGCTCAAGAGCGATGGTCGGGCAGCGGCAGGCGGCTTTGCTGCAGTCGGTGCTGCGAAGGCAAGGCTGGCGTGATGGCAGCTTCGCTCCCGATTCGTGCGTTGGATATCCTGCTCGGGTGGAAAAGCTGGCGGTCCGGCGCGGTCACGGTCGGGCGCAAGACGTCGGTGGCTTGGCGTCGGCTGCGTCGCGTGCGAGGCAACCGGCTGACGATCGGGGACGAGTCGATCATTCACGCCAACATCACTTTCGAGGACGAAGGAGCCGACGTTCGCATTGGCAGCCGGAGCTATGTTGGTCTGTCCAATCTGATCTGCTTTCGCAACGTCTCGATCGGAGATGACGTGTTGGTGTCCTGGGGTGCCACCATCGTCGACCACGATTCGCACAATCTCCAGTGGGATTTGCGGCGCAACGACGTGCGCGATTGGGGCCGCGGCCACAAAGACTGGAGTCACGTTCCCACTGCGCCGGTCGTGATCGCCGACAGGGCGTGGATCGGATTCAACGTGACCGTTCTGAAGGGGGTGACCATCGGCGAGAGCGCCGTCGTTGCCGCGTGCTCCGTCGTGACGCGCGATGTCCCGCCCAATGCTCTCGTCGCAGGAAACCCGGCGCGCGTCATTCGCATGCTCGATGACAGCGACCCGGTGGAAAGGCAGGCTGTCGCAACGCAGGAGCTTCGCCTGGATGACCGGTGACCGGCAATTCCGAACATGGGAGGAAGCAGTGGTCTGGCTCCGCAATCAGCCGGATCAGGGCCAACTCGTACGTGACGCCTTCTACGACGATCCGCTGGCTGCGGCTGCCGAGCGTTATTTTCGAAGCTCCGAATGGCAGGCGGTTGCGGCGTTGCTGTCCGGTCGCTCCGGTTCGGCACTCGACGTCGGTGCCGGTCGCGGCATTGCGAGCTACGCACTGGCCCGCAGCGGATTTGAGGTGACCGCCCTCGAGCCCGATGGCAGCGCGATCGTCGGCGCCGCAGCGATCCGCGATCTTGCGGCGCAGGCGGAGCTGGCCATCCACGTTGTCGAGGAGTTCTCCGAGCGACTGCCATTCGCTGACGAGACATTCGATCTCGTATTTGCGCGCGCCGTGCTGCATCACACGCGCGATCTCGACGGTGCGTGCCGTGAGATGTTTCGTGTGCTTCGCCCCGGCGGCATGCTGATCGCCGCGCGCGAGCACGTGATCAGCAAGGAAAGCGACCTTCAGCAATTCCTCGATCAGCATCCGCTGCATCACCTCTACGGCGGCGAGCATGCTTACCTTCTCGACCGCTATACCGGTGCGCTGACGTCGGCCGGCTTTGCTGAGGTCGAGACATTGGCTCCGCTGCAGAGCCCTATCAATCTATTCCCCTACACGATGCAGACGCTGCGATCCGCAGTCGTGGAGAAACTGACACGGAGGATTCCGGTCGCTCCGCTGTGGCGTGCCGCGTTTGCATCGCAACGCGTCTTCGCTTCCCTGCTCTCGCTTGCCGAGCGCTTTGACCACCGGCCTGGCCGGCTCTATTCGTTCGTCTGTCACAAGGCCTAACGATGTCCATGTGGGTTACCGGTGCGAACGGGTTCATCGGCCGCCATCTCGTCCGCGAGTTGGCGGGCGGCGGGCATGCGGTGCATGGTGTCGGCCATGGCGCCCTCGATCCGGGCGATGCGCGCGCGCTCGGCTTGCAGGCCTGGATCAACGGCGAGGTCGACGCGGCCAACCTGAATGCGCTCGCTGCTGCGCACGGACTGCCGTCGCACGTCTTCCATCTCGCCGGTGGATCGTCCGTCGGATTGTCGATAGAGCGTCCGTTCGAGGATTTTTCGCGGACCGTAGCCAGTACGGCGCGCCTGCTTGAATGGCTTCGAAGCTTTGCGCCCGCGAGCCGGCTGGTGGTGGTGTCGAGCGCTGCGGTCTACGGTGCCGATCATACCAGTCCGATTCCCGAAAGCGCGGCGCTGGCGCCGATGTCGCCCTACGGCCACCACAAGCGGATGATGGAGCAGCTGTGTCACAGTTACGTCCAAAGTTTCGGCGTTCGCTGCATGGTCGTGCGATTGTTCTCGGTCTATGGTCCCAACCTTCGCAAGCAGCTTCTGTGGGACATCTGCTCGCGGCTGCGGAACGAGCAGCGCACGCTTAATCTCGGAGGGACGGGGGCCGAGATCAGGGACTGGACCGACGTTCGCGACGTTGTTCGCCTGCTGGCGCGCGTCGCGGAAGCGCCGTGGCAGGACGATTTTGGCGTGATCAATGGCGGCTCCGGGCGCGGCGTGAGCGTGGCCGGCATTGCCGAAGGCCTGATCGGGCATTGGGGCGGCAACACGGTCGTGCGGTTTTCCGGCGTCGCGCGGCCGGGCGATCCGACGAGCCTGCTGGCCGATAACGGGCGCGTGCTCGACATGAATTTCGATTGGCACATCCCGCTGGAGCGCGGCCTGGCCGACTACGTCGAATGGTTCAGGGGCCAAGCCCGTGCCTGAGCGCGCGCCGGTGCGGATCGCCTTCACCAACATTCCGCGCCGCCTATGGGCGGGAGGCCATAACTATCAACGCAATCTGTTCGAGGCGCTCAACAGGCACGCGCCGGGATCGGTGACGCCCGTGCTGTTTGCCGGAACGGCTGATGATTCCGAGGAGATCGTGGCGCTGGCCGGCATTCCCGCCGTCGAGGTCGTGCGCTCGCCGGTGTTCGATCATGCCGCGACCGGCCTTGCCCGTGCGACGGACCTCGCCCGCGCGATTGCCTTTGGTCTGGACGGTCCCGCCGTCGCCGAGTTCAGCACTCGCAAGATCGACATGGTGTTCGAATCCGCGCGCTTCTTTGGCTGGCGTCTGCCGTTCCCGGCTATCGCCTGGTTCCCGGATTTCCAGCACCGCTTGCTCCCGCATCTTTTCTCGAGGAGCGCCTATTGGCGGCGTGATCTCGGCTTTCGGATCCAGCTTGCCTCCGGCCGCCACGTCATGTTGAGCAGCGCCAGCGCACTTGGTGATCTCAAGAAATTCTATCCGGGCCTGTTGAACGCCGTCTCCGTGGTCCGGTTTGCGACCGAACCGCCGGCCAGCCTCCTCGCCACGAATCCGTCCGACGTGATCGCAAGCTACGGCTTGCCGCCGCGCTATTTCTATCTGCCGAACCAGTTCTGGCGTCACAAGAATCACCAGCTCGTCGTCGATGCGCTTGACCTCTTGAAACGCAGGGGGCTGGACGTCGTCGTCGCGGCCTCGGGAAGCACGCTGGACTTTCGCGAGCCCGGTCGTTTTGAAGCGATGATGCAAGAGGTCAAAGCGCGCGGCCTCGAGACGAACTTCCGGCATCTCGGAATGATCCCGCTCGACCATGTCTACGCGCTCCTGCGCGCATCGGCGGCGCTCATCAATCCTTCGGAGTGCGAGGGGTGGAGCACCACCGTCGAGGAAGCAAAGTCGTTTGGTGTCCCGATGCTGCTGTCCGGCCTCGAGGTGCATCGCGAGCAGACCGAGGGCCGCGCGCGATATTTCGGCATCCGCGATGCCGAAGCCTTGGCCGAGCACATGTCGCAGGTCGCGCGATCGGCCGATCCTGGGATCGTCCGCGACCTCCTGCCCAATCTCGATGAGCGCGTCAAAGCCTTCGTTGCCGATTTCGTCCGGCTGACCGCGGATGTGATGAAGAATCCGGGAGCTCCCTAGTCAGGGTTTCCCGTCCGCATCGAAGATGCCTCGCGGCGTCACATACCAGAGCAGGAAGAGAAGCGCGGCGCCGTGGGTCACCATGGCGACGGAAAGCGGCGTGTTGAGCAGAACGTGCGGTAGCGTGCCACTGGAGATCAGCACGAAGCGCTGCGGCAGTCCTGCCGAGGCCCGGTTGCCCAGAGCCAGGATGAAACCCGCCGCAAGTGCTGTCAGGGGCGCAAGGTAAAGTCCGACCGAGGCGACACCCTCCGTCGCGAACAGGGAGGCGTTGAGCATGCCGAACCCGTACGTTTCCTGCATCACTACCGACAGTTGATCCTGGTAGGCGCAAGGCATTACGGTTTTCAGCAGCGAGATCTGACAGAAATGGGTCAGCGGATGGCTCGCAAAGAAATCGTTGTAGATGTCGAGCGCACTCGATGTCGTCGCGATCATCCGGATGTTGACGAGGTCGAAATATCGGCCGACGAATCCGTTGAGGCTTGCGCCTGTTGCGACGTTCCCGACGAGGCCGATCAGCATGGGAATGAAGATCGAAAGGATGACCGAAGTTCGCGCCGGCGCAAAGCGTGACAGCACGGTCAGCGCGAACAGCCACGCGGGCGTGAAGAAGGTAAATTTCGTCAGTGTGATCGGATAGAAGAAGAGGAGCAGGATCACGACCAGCACGGCACGCCAGCGATGGCCGAGTAGCCAGTAACAGGCGAAGGCGAACGGCAGCAATGTGCTGGAGACCCAGCCGATGAGATATCGCACCGGGCCGGGAAATGCGATCTCGCCGCGGTAATCGTAGATGTTTGCGATCGCGACCAGGCGGAAATTGTAGGTCGAGGCGACGGCGATGGTGCCGATGGAGATCGCCAGGATCAGCGTCAACAGATGCTCGAAGCGGGCATTCGACAGTGCGACGAGCTGCCGGAACGGCGCCCGCACGAACAGCATGGGCAACAGCACCAGTACCAGCGACAAGCCCGCCGAAAACCCCGCGAGCAATCGCGGATAGCCGTATTCGGAGAAGACGTCGATCCACAGGAAGCCGAGGATCATCGTGTAGAAATAGAAGCCAACGAAATAGCCGAAGCTGAACCGGGCGGCAGCGAACAGCAGCGAGACGATCGAGAAGGCGGACGCGATGGCGACCGCGATCCAGACGCGGTCGCCGCTGAAGTGGATATAGGACTGGAAAGTCGCAACCCTGATCAGGGACAGGCAGGCGACAGCGCTATGCAACAGCACCAGAGTCGTCAAAGCGGCCCTGGTGTCGAGCCGGGCTCGCAGGTTGCTGATGATGTCGGACAGAGCGCTCATGGCGGACGGGCTCGCTTGCGGACGGGGTGAGCTGCGAGCGGGATCAGGCGATTTCGAGCGAGTGCTTGAAATAAGCGATGGTCTCCTTCAGGCCGTCCTCGAGCGCAACCTTCGGCTCCCAGTTCAGCGTCGCCTTCGCCTTGGCGAGGTCGGGCTGGCGCTGCCGCGGGTCGTCCTGCGGCAGCGGCTTGAACACCAGCTTCGAGCGCGAGCCCGTGAGCTCGATGACTTTCTCGGCGAGCTCGCGGATCGTGAACTCGGAGTTGTTGCCGAGATTGATCGGGCCGGTGACGTCTTCGTTCGTCACCATCAGCCGCAGGATGGCCTCGACGAGATCGTCGACATAGCAGAACGAGCGGGTCTGTCCGCCGTCGCCGAACACGGTGATCGCCTCGCCCTTGAGCGCCTGGACGATGAAGGACGACACCACGCGCCCGTCATTGGGCTGCATGCGCGGGCCGTAGGTGTTGAAGATGCGCGCGACCTTGATCGGCAGGCCATGCTGGCGCCAGTAGTCGAAGAACAGCGTCTCGGCGCAGCGCTTGCCTTCGTCGTAGCAGGAGCGGATGCCGATCGGGTTGACGTTGCCCCAATAATCCTCGGTCTGGGGATGGATCAGCGGATCGCCGTAGACCTCGCTGGTCGAGGCCTGGAAGATCCGCGCCTTGAGCCGCTTGGCGAGGCCGAGCATGTTGATGGCGCCGTGCACCGAGGTCTTGGTGGTCTGCACGGGGTCGCGCTGGTAGTGGATCGGCGAGGCCGGGCAGGCCAGGTTGAAGATCGCGTCGACCTCGATATAGAGCGGGAAGGTGACGTCGTGCCGGACCGCCTCGAACAGCGGGTTTGCGATCAGATGGGCGATGTTGCGCCGGCTGCCGGTGAAATAATTGTCCGCGGACACCACCTCGGCGCCGGCGTCGAGCAGCCGCTCGCAGATGTGCGATCCGATGAAGCCGGCGCCCCCGGTCACGAGGATGCGGCTGTTCTTGTAGCTTTCAAACGGCATTATCGGTTCCAGCTGGGTCTCGGGGGGGCGGCCTCGCCAAGTGCGGCCGGCAGAGTGGTATCGGCTACGGGCAGAAAGGCCAATAGGTTTGCATTTAGTAATATATTACCGCTGTGAATATCCCAAGGTTGCGCCTGGACGGTTTTTCAGCTGTCTCTGGTTCGTATAGAAGCCGTCAGGAATGCAAGGGGATCCGTGTTCCCGTTTGGAGCCAGGTGAATGAAGGTCGTAATTCTCGCGGGTGGTCTAGGAACCCGAATTGCCGAAGAGACCAGCACGCGGCCGAAACCGATGGTCGAGATCGGCGGCCGGCCCATCCTGTGGCACATCATGAAGATCTACAGCCATTACGGCTTCAATGATTTCGTGATCTGCCTCGGCTACCGGGGCTACATGATCAAGGAGTACTTCGCGAACTACTTCCTGCACATGTCCGACGTCACCTTCCATCTCGCCGAGAACCGGATGGAGGTGCATCGTGAGACCGCCGAGCCCTGGCGGGTCACGCTGGTCGACACCGGCGAGGACACGCAAACCGGCGGCCGGCTGAAGCGGGTGCTGCCTTACGTCGCGAACGAGCCGTTCTTTGCGCTGACCTATGGCGACGGCGTCGCCGACATCGACCTCGCCGCCGAGATCGCCTTCCACAAGGCGCATGGGCGCAGGGCCACCGTCTCGGTGGTGCGGCCCGCGAAACGGTTCGGCGCGGTCGCGATCGAAGGCGACCGGGTGGTCAATTTCGAGGAGAAGCCCAATGACGACGGCGGCTGGATCAATGGCGGATTCTTCCTGCTGTCGCCGTCGGTTGGGGAGCTGATCACGGGCGACAAGACGATCTGGGAGCGCGAGCCGATGGAGCAGCTCGTGCGCGGTGACGATTTGCGCGCCTATGTGCATCCCGGCTTCTGGCACCCGATGGATTCGCTGCGCGATCGCAATTTCCTCGAGGCCGAGTGGGCGGGCAACCGGGCCAAATGGAGGGTCTGGTGACGGATCCGACATTCTGGCGCGGCAAGAAGGTCTTTCTGACCGGGCATACCGGCTTCAAGGGCGCGTGGGCCTCGCTGCTGCTGCGTCGTCTCGGCGCCACCGTCTACGGCTATGCACTGCCGCCGACGCATCAATCCGCGCTGTTCGTGACGGCCCGCATCGCCGACGACATCAAGCACCGCGTGGCCGACATCCGCGATCTCTCGGCGTTGCGCGGCGCAATGGCAGAGGTCGATCCCGACGTCGTCATCCACATGGCCGCGCAGGCGCTGGTGCGCCCGTCCTATGAGGAGCCGGTCGAGACGTTTGCGACCAACGTGATGGGCACGGTGCACGTGCTGGAGGCGGCACGGCAGCTTCGCTCGCTTCAGGCGATGCTGATCGTCACCACCGACAAATGCTACGAGAACAACGGCACGGGCGCGGCCTTCCGCGAGAGCGACCGTCTCGGCGGCGACGATCCCTACAGCAACAGCAAGGCCTGCGCCGAGCTCGTGACGCACTCCTATCGTCACAGCTTCTTCAATGCGAAGGGCGCGGCGCGTGTCGCGACTGCGCGCGCCGGCAATGTCTTCGGCGGCGGCGACTGGGCGCGCGACCGTCTGGTGCCCGACGCGATGCAGGCCTTCCTCGCTGGCGAGGCGCTGCGCATCCGCAATCCCAATTCGGTGCGGCCGTGGCAGCACGCGCTCGATCCGGTGCTCGGCTATCTCAAGCTGGTCGAGCGGCTGGCGGGCGACGACCATTTCATCGGCGGCTGGAATTTCGGGCCCGACGCGGCAAGCGAGGTGCCGGTCGGGACCGTGGTCGAACATCTGATCGCGCTGTGGGGCGACGGCGCGCGCTGGACGGCCGATGCCGGCCCGCATCCGCACGAAGCCGCCTATCTCAGGCTAGACTGCGCCAAGGCGCGCGGCGAGCTCGGCTGGACGCCGCGGCTCGATCTGGCCCAGGGTCTGCGCCTCACCGTTGACTGGTACAAGGCGCTGCGCGAAGGCCGGGACCTGCGCAAATTCTCGCTCGACCAGCTCGATCAGGTCGTCGGCGCGTCGTCGAGGACGGTCGCGTGATGTGACGGCTCGCGGCGGCCGGGGCCGAAGAAAGCGGACCGCCGCGTCTCGACCGATCTTGCCGTGGCGCGAATGCGCAGGAGATCCTTGCGGGCGACCAGGCCGACGAGATGCCCGGTCTCGCGCTGGACGATCGGCACCCGCCCGACATCGGCCAGAACCATCCGATCGGCAACATGCGACACGGGCTCGTCGGGATAGCCGAGCGTGAGCGAGCGGTCCGAGGCGCAGTCGAACAGGGTGTCGCGGCCGTCGGCGCTTTCCGCGCGCCACCGCAGGACGTCCGAGCGGCCGACGAGACCGGAGACCCGTCCGCCGGCATCGATCAGCGGATAAGACTTGTGACGTCGTTCCCCGCCGGAGAAGAACGATACGGCTTCGCCGACGGTCATCGTTGCGGGCAGAGTATCGACATCCTTCACCATCACCTCGTTGACGCGAAGCAGGTCGAACGGGTCGATGCCGTATTCGCGCACGACGTGCTGGCCGCGCCGCGCGATCTTCTCGGTGAGAATCGAGCGCTTGAGCAGCAACACGGTGAGCGCATAAGCCGCGCTCGTGGCAATCAGAAGCGGTCCAAGCATTGCAAAGTCGCCGGTCAGCTCGACGGCAAACAGTATCGCGGTCAGCGGTGAGCGCATGGTGCCGCCCATCATTGCGGCCATGCCGATGAGCGCCCACGCACCATGCGCGCCCGGCAGCAACTGTCCTTCGAGCCAGCCGGCGCAGCCGCCGAAAATGAGAAGCGGCGCGAGGACGCCGCCGGAGGTGCCCGATGCCAAGGCAACGATCCAGATCGCCGACTTCACGAGCAGGATCAGGACCGTCGCCGACACCGCAATGTGGTCGTTGAGCAGGTCGCCGATGATATCGTAGCCGACACCGAGCGCGCGCGGCTCGATCAGGCCGCCGGCGCCGACGAACAATCCGCCGATCGCCGGCCACCACATCCAGTGAATTGGCAGGTGGCCGAAGAAGTCCTCGGCCTTGTACAGGAGAGTGGTCAGCAATCCCGATTGCAATCCTGCGGCGATGCCGATGCCGATACAGGCAAGCGGTCCCCACCACGGCAAATCGAGCTGGCCGGCGAACGGAAACAGCGGCCCGGTGCCGATCAGCCAGGGCCGCAGCGCCGACGACACCACGCAGGCGGCGATCACGGGAATCAGGCTGCGCGGCTTCAGCTCGAACAGGAGAAGCTCGACGGCGAGCATGACGGCGGCGACCGGGGTTCCGAAGATGGCCGTCATACCCGCAGTCGCCCCGGCGACCAGCAACGCCTTGCGCTCGGCGGCGGTGAGATGGAAGCATTGGGCGAAGAGAGAGCCGACGGCGCCGCCGGTCATGATGATCGGGCCCTCGGCGCCGAACGGGCCGCCAGTACCGATCGAGATGGCCGACGACAGCGGTTTGAGGACGGCGACTTTCGGCTGGAGACGGCTGCCGCCGATGAGGATGGCCTCGATCGCCTCGGGAATTCCGTGGCCGCGAATCTTCTCCGAGCCAAAGCGCGCCATCAGGCCGATGACGAGGCCGCCGACGGCTGGAGCCGCCACCATCCAGGCGCCAGGTTTCACGCCCGACAGCGAGAGCGTCTGCGTGCTCAGCGTTTGCAGCCATACCGCATTGGTGACGATCGCGATGGCGTGCAGCAACAGCCACGCCGTCGCCGCGCCGCCGGCGCCGACGAAGACGGCCATGGCAACCAGCATCAGAACACGCCGGTCTGTCGTGAAGTCGCCAAGGCGCGGCAGGGAATTGGCGGGGATGGAGCGTGGCATCTTGGTCCGATCGGGAACTACGCAATTATAAGGATGACGGAGCAGAGCCGGTCACAGCCGCCGGCTCGGCGGAAATATATCGTAAGGCGATATAAATCAATGGGTCATTGATGGCGGGAAGATCGAGTCGAAAATAAGTTGAAAGGCCGCTTGGCGCGGCAATTCCAGAATCGCGGCGATGCGCGCCTGCCGGGAGACTGCGTGTTTGTTCAACTCTCTGGCAAAGAGCGGCCGGTCAAAGCGGCACGTCGGCGACGTAGATGGCGGACTTGCGATAATATCTGGCGATGCAGTCGTTCGGCAATCGGTCGGCATTGGCCGTGACGTCGGCGGTCATCAGCAGAGAGGGTGTCCATTTATGCCAGGGAACGGCGATCACCGGTTCGATGCTTGTTGTCAGGAGGACGTGCCGGGCGACGCTTTCCTCCCAGTACGGGTAGAGGTCTTGCCACTGCTTGCGCAGTAGCGACGACGTTGAGCTGAAGCCGAGCGAGGCGATCATGAGAAGCGCAAGGCTGGTCGGCAGCGTGACCGGGTCGAGGAGGCCGCGATAGCGGCCTGCCGAAAGGCGCTCGCGCAATTGCCTGCGGTGCGCCCGGACCAATAGTCTGACACTCAGCATCAGTCCGAACAGCAGCAGGATCAGTGCCTCGTTCTGCGCTCTTTCGACGAGCCGGAACCCCGTCGCATACCGATGCGTGAAATATTCGAAGTAGCAGCAGGCCAGGCAGGTGGCGACGATGCCGAGCGCCAGCATCTTGCCGTTGGCATGTGCCGGCCTCGCTGGCTCCGGCTCGACGAGGGCGATGGCGCCTGCGGCGATCAGCGAGACGACGATTGCGGGCTCGCGGAAAAATCGGCCGAGCCCGACGAGCGAGTCGCGCAAGCCGTTGATCAGCGACGGCAGGAGGTGACCGCCATTCGGGAGCTGCTCCATGCGCGCGCTATTGCCGCTGGCCGATACCACGACGACGAAGCCGACGGCGATGGCGACGGCGATCAGGCCGTGATGCGCGATCTGGCGCGGCTGACCGAAGAGGTGGCGCGCGAGGAGGGATCCGGCGAGGATCAACAGCAGCCAGACGCCGGTGAACTCGTTGCACATTGCGGCGACGAGTCCGCCCAGAGCCATGCCGATGGTGAGCAGCCAGGAAAACTCGGTTTCGGTGTCGAGCGCCCGGGTGCACTCGCCCAGGATCAGAATGGTGAGGAGCGCAGGCGGGACGTAGCAAATCAGGCCCGTCAGCCAGTAGAGCAACTCGCGCAGGTTCGGCGTCGCGCTGACCACGGTGCCTGCAAATGCGAAGGTGAGGAAGGCCAATTGCAGCGCGCCGGCGCGAGGCCATGCGCGGACCGTCGCGACAGCCAATCCGAACAGGAACAGGCCCGCAGCCGCAGCCAGCGTCAGCGAATAGGCCGACAGCAGGCTGACATTCGCGGCCGCGGAGATCGCCGGCGGAAGTTGGCCCAGGATCAGGACCATGACCCGGCCCGACAGCGATTGATAGAAGATCGAAATGGTCTGGACGAACCCGTGGCGCGCGTGCAGATCCGCGAAACAGAAATCATCGTGCTCGGGCGCGCTGAGCAAGGTCAGCGCAAACAGGCAGGACAGAAACGCCGCGGGAAACAGGCTGCCCAGCGCCCACGCAAGGCTGGCCCTGCGCTCGGCAACAGGACGCGTCGCCGACGCCATAGCGTCTTGATTGTACACCCAAAGCCCCCCCGGTGCCCCGGGGCAGACTAGTGACAACCGATCCAGCTCGCAACGTTCATTTCGGGCAAATCTCGCGTACCGCTAGAATTGCCGCCGCTTGAGCCAGGCGCGCGCGCTCCAATGGCCGAAGCACCAGGCCGATTTGAGCAGTGGCAGCTGCTCGACGTTGCGGTAGACGTTCCAGACCCATTTGGCGGAGCGCACCGGGCGGCTGGAGACGGACGAGCCCCTGACGCGGTAGCGCGCCAGATCCTCGTTGAGGCCGTGGGCGATATGGCCGCGCCGGAGGATGGAGAGCCACAGGCAGAAATCGTCGTAGCCTTCGTTGGTCATCGCGACGGGCCCGGCGATCTCGCGGTCGACCAGCGCGGTCAGTGTCGCGATCGAGGTGTTCTTCAGAAGCTGATCGTAGCTGAGCTGCGCCGGCACCGCGATCAGCCGGCCGGACATGGTGTTGGCCTCGTCGATGCGGCGAAACGCAGTGTAGCTCAGCGCGGCGCGCCTCTCGCGGGCAAAGGCGATCTGGCGCTCGAGCTTGGCGGGAAGCCACAGATCGTCGCTGTCGAGGAAGGCGAGATAGCGGCCCTTGGCCTGGTCGATCGCGGCCTGGCGCGCCAGCGCCGGACCGCCGTTCTTCGGCAACCGGATCAGCTTGACGCGGGGGTCGCGTTCGCCGATCTCCGCGATGATCGGGGGGGTGCGGTCCGTCGAGCAGTCATCGGCGATCAGCAGCTCCCAGTCGTCGAAAGTCTGGGCCTGCACCGAATGGATGGTTTCCTCGATGAAGCGCTCGACGTTCCAGGACGGCATGATGATGGAGACGAGAGGCATCGCGTGATCCGTTCAGTGAGCAGCCACAGGCTCGGCGAGCGCGGCTCGCAACGAGGCCGTGAACGTGTCGAGCAGCCCGGGATCGCCGATGTAGAGCTCGCCGGGAAACGAGCGCCGCCACGCGGCTTCGAAATAAGGCGCTCCGCTGGCCGGGTCGAACGGTCCGGCCCTGAGCGCCTCGCGCAGGCGCTTCGGCACGTCGGCGAGACGGTCGGTCGAATAGACCAGCGGGCAGGTGCGATAGAACGCATCGCCCATCACCACGACCGGCTTGCCCAGCAGCAGCGCCTCGGCGCCCGACTTGCTGTTGACGGAGATGACGGCATCGGCCCGGTTGAGGACAGCGTAATTGTTGGTCTGCGGCGGCAACAAGACGAGATTGTCGAAGCGCCGTGCGAGCTCGAACAGCCGATCCGCCGAGATCGCGCCGATCTGCGCGGGGTGCTCCTTGACGACGAGCAGGTGCGAATCCGGAATCGTCCGCAGCAGGAAGTCGACGGTCGCGACCTGGTCGAGATAATCGGGCGCGCGCAGCGTCAGCGCCATGTCGGCGGGAACGTGGAAGGGATAGTAGACGAACGGCGTCTCGGGGATCGGGCGATAGAGCTTGCGCAGCCGCGCCGCGTTGACGGCCATCATCGCGTGCACCCTCGCGTGCCGCAGATTGTGTCCGAACTCCTGGTGCTTGCCGAGCGCGAACTGGTCCCACAGCTTTTCGGCGAGGCGGCGCGAGTTGCGCAGGTTCACCACCTTCTTGAAGGCCGCCGAGTAATGATGCGCGTCCTTCTTCGGGATCACGATCGCGCGCTGGTTCAGCGTGGCATCGAGATAGGATTTCACATCAGCCGAGACGTCGTCGGCGGGCTTCGCCATCATCTCGGGCGCGCCAAAACTGTCGGGCGTGAAATACATCCGTCCGCGAAAGAACGATGGCTCGATGAACCAGTTGCGGATGCCGCGGCGCTTCGCGGCGTAGAAGCTCGTGATCACGGAGAGGAAGCCGCCGAGCTCCTGCACCAGCTCGGCGCGTTTGCCTTGGCTCTCCAGCCGGTCGAGCAGCGCCTCCATGGCGTTGGTGTAGATCATGAAGCGACGGCGCAGCGCGGCGGTGTCGCGGATGCCGAATGTGAAGCGCTCGTGGCTGAACAGGAAGTTGGAGCCGTCCAGGCCGTAGGCTTCGATGCGGGCATCGAAAGCCTGCCGGTCATCGGGCGAGGGGCCGGTCTTGAGGCCTTCGCGGTACATGTTCATGACCGGGACGCCTGCGGCCGCCGACATCTCGGCGCTCCGATCGTCGAAGGCGAGCAGCTCGACCGCATATCCCGCCGCGCGCAGCCGCTGCGCCACCGGAATCCAGAATCGGGTCTGGTATTCGGCCAGCGTCGTGATCAGAAGGGTTTTCTCGGGCGACATGCGGGGCGGGGTTGCTCGGTTGCGGTTTCCGCATATAGAAGCCTGCACGATAGCTCAAGGGTGGATTGGGGCCGGTTCCACCGCCGAAGTGTGGTAGGAGACGGCCCTATCTGGCCCACCGTGGCGGGCACCGGTGCCGGCGGCCCGGGGCGGGATAGAGGAAGGCGGGCGCAAAGCGATGAATAAGCAGGTCGTCTTCCGCGTCGATGCTTCGGTCGAGATGGGGCTTGGTCACCTCACGCGGTGTCTCACGCTTGCCGACGCCCTCGCCGCGGACGGAGCGCGATCGTGCTTCCTCATGCGCAGCCACGCAGCCGGGCTGGCACACCTTGTCGAGAGCCACGGACACGCGGTGCGGCTGCTATCCGATCCGCTCGTCCGGCCGGCCGGGGCTGACAACGGCGGCGGGCCCTACGTGCATTGGCTGCCGACCAATTGGCTGGAGGACGCAGACCAGACCCGCAGCGCCCTCGACGAGATCGGTGCAGCCGAATGGCTCATCGTCGATCATTACGCCCTCGACGCAAGATGGGAGCAAGCCTGCCGGCGCAACGGCATGCGCATCCTCGCCATCGACGACCTCGCCGACCGTGCGCACGACTGCGAGATACTGCTCGACCAGAACCTCGTATCGCAGATGGAGACGCGCTATCGCGACCGCGTCTCGGTCACCTGCGTGCAACTGCTCGGGCCCGGCTACGCGCTGCTTCGTCCGGAGTTTGCCGCGCAGCGTGCGCTCCTCACCCGGCGCAGCGGCGCGATCAATCGCATCCTGATCTGCTTCGGCGGCTCCGATCCGAGCAATGAGACCGCGAAGGCGCTGGAGGCGGTCGCGAGCCTTGCGATGTCGCGCCTTGCGGCGGATGTCGTCATTGGAGCGACCAATCCGCATGCGGCGTCGGTGGATGCGCTCTGCCGCGGGATAGCGAACGTCACGCTGCATCGCGGAGCGAACAATATTGCCGAACTGATGCGGCGCGCCGATCTGTCGATCGGTGCTGGCGGCGTGATGAGCTGGGAGCGTTGCTGCCTTGGCCTGCCGACGGTGGCGATCGGCATTGCCGAGAACCAGGCCGACGTCCTCACGGCCCTCGCAGCAGCCGGGGCGATTGTGCATGTCGGTGCAGCCGCGTCGGTGACCGAGGCGGCGATCGCGCAGGTGCTGCATTCGCTGTTGCGCAATCCGGGGCAGGTGCGGTCGATGGGCGAAATCGCATTGGCCCTCGTCGACGGCGACGGCGCGCAGCGTGTCCGCCGCGCAATTTTCTCCTGACTTTCCAATGGGAAGCGAGCCTGAGACCCTGCCCATTCGGTTGACTAATCGATGGTCCGCGCCTATGGCGGAGCTGCTTGGGGATGGTTCGCGATGCAACCGTTTCGGGACGATCGGCTACCAAAGACGATGCTGGACTGTTATCGGAATGGCGTGAATCGGCCCGCGACAATAGGTGGCTAGACAAACGAGCCGGCCGGGGCGCCGTTTGATACGATGGAACCGCGACCCGTGAGCGTTAGGAGCAATCGATGACGGACAAGATCTCAGTTGCGGGGCGCTCGATCGGCCGGTCGCACAAGCCGTTCATCATCGCGGAAATGTCGGGCAACCACAATCAATCGCTCGACCGGGCGTTGGCCATCGTCGATGCCGCGGCGAAGACCGGCGCGCACGCGCTGAAGCTGCAGACCTATACCGCTGACACGATGACGCTCGATCTCGATCAGGGCGAATTCTTCATCGACGATCCGAACAGCCTGTGGAAGGGCAACTCGTTGCACAAGCTTTACCAGCAGGCTTACACGCCCTGGGAATGGCACAAGCCGATCTTCGAGCGAGCCCGTGCCCTTGGAATGATCCCGTTCTCCTCGCCGTTCGATGCGACCGCGGTGGATTTCCTCGAAGGGCTCGGCGTGCCCTGCTACAAGATCGCATCGTTCGAGAACACCGACCTGCCGTTGATCCGCAAGGTCGCCTCGACCGGCAAGCCGATGATCATATCGACCGGCATGGCGAATGTGGCCGAGATCGACGAGGCCGTGCGGACCGCGCGGGAGGCTGGCTGCAAGGAGCTGGTTCTGTTGAAGTGCACCAGCACCTATCCGGCGACACCTTCCGACACCAATCTCCTGACCATTCCGCATTTGCGCGGCATGTTCGGTTGCGAGGTCGGGTTGTCCGACCATACCTTCGGCATCGGAGCGAGCGTCGCCAGCGTGGCCCTCGGCGCCAGCGTGATCGAGAAACATTTTACGCTGGCGCGCGCCGATGGCGGAGTGGACTCCACCTTCTCGATGGAGCCCGCCGAGATGGCCTCGCTGGTGGTCGAGACCGAGCGCGCCTGGATGGCGCTCGGCGAGGTCCATTACGGCCTGACCGGGAAGGAGAAGGACTCACGGGTGTTCCGCCGCTCGCTCTACGTGGCCGAGGACCTCGCGGCGGGGGATGTCCTGACCGAGAAGAACCTGCGGATCATCCGCCCCGGCCTTGGACTGCCGCCGAAATATTTCTCGACCCTGATCGGCAAGAGCGTCGGCCGCGCCGTGCGCAAGGGCACGCCGATGAGCTGGGACCTTCTGACGCCAGCTGACGCTGCGGAGCCGCGACAGGCCGTGCCGAGGAACGCCCGTGCCTGAGCAGCCGCATGTCTGCCTGATCGTCGACAATCCGCTTCGTGACCTCGAGGGGTTGGTTCTGCTCGGGCGGGAGCTAGCGACGCGAGGCGTGAAGGTCACCCTCGTTCCCATGTACGAACAGGGCTTCGACGTTCCGGCGCTGCAACCCGATCTGGTGCTGTTGAATTACACGCGACCAAACAATGCCGACCTGATCAAGCGTTACAAGCGGGCAGGCATGCTGGTCGGCGTGCTGGATACCGAGGGTATCGGCGGCAACAATGCCGACGAGTTTGCCAAATTGGTCAAGACCGCGGGCTCTCCCGATCTGCTCGACCTCTATTGTGTCTGGGGACAGGCGCAACGGGCGGCCTTCCTCAAGCACGGGACCGTGCCCGCGCATATCCTGCATGCCACCGGGTGTCCGCGATACGATTTCTGTGCGGGGCCGTGGCGCGCGGCACTGTCCAAGCCGTCGGTCGGTGCGGGGTATGTGCTCCTCAACACGAATTTTCCGACGGTCAATCCGCGTTTCTCCAGAGGTCCGGATGATGAGGTGGAGACCATCGTCAACGCCGGCTATTCCAGGGACTACGCAAATCAGGTCGTCATCGAGGCGAGGCACGCCTATCAATCGACGCTCGAGATGTCGAAGAAGCTCGCCGAGCATTTTCCCGACGTGCATTTCGTGCTGCGTCCGCACCCGTTCGAAAACATCAGATCATACGATGCGTTGGCCGCCTACCCGAATTTCGAGGTGCGGCAGGAAGGCACGTCGATCGAGTGGATCAATCGGGCATCCCTGCTGATCCACCAGAATTGCTCGACGGCCATTGAAGCAACGATGCTGAATGTCGAGCCGCTGAGCATGGAGTGGTTCAATACGCCTTCCCTGCGTGTTCAGGCCGCCGCACAGGTCAGCCGTCCGGTCGCGTCGGAATCGGATCTGATCGCGTTGGTCAAGGATGGGCTGGAAAGGCGGATGCCCTCGGTTGCCGATGAAACCGCGCAATTCCGCCGCCAGATCATCAGCGATCTCTTTACAGCCATCGACGGCGCAAGCTCGATCCGCGTGGCCGATGTCATCCTCGACACAATCGCGACGGCTCGCGGCAAGGTGCGTTCCGGTATCGTGTCGCGACCTTCGTTGCGCGGCCGTGTGGTCGCCATGGCCCGTGCCACGCTTGGGTACAAGGCGACCTCGGCCCTGCGTCGCCGGTTTAGCTCGCCCGAGATCGAGTGTCGTCGCCTCGCCAAGTCCTTCGCGGTGGACATGGTCGGCGCCGTGCTCGGCCGGATAGACGCCGCTTCCGTGGATGGCAGGCGATTTTCCGTCCGCAGGGTCGTTGGCGACACGCGCCGGATGGCCGGGGCTGTGAGCGGCGCCAGCCTGCAATTGACGGAAGCGAGCTGACCTCACGTTCCCTGGATCTCTCTCACGAGTAGCCAAATGCAGAAATATCGATGCGTTCCCTCCGTATATGGTCACTCAGCCGAGCCGATGCCCAGCATCGAGGAGATCGAGAGGCATTATCGCGAGTCCTATTATCAGGACCCGACCGGGCAATACGCCAAGACGTACGAGAAGGTAGAGCTCGACTATTTCGACGATCGGGCGAATGTCGCACTCGACTTCTCAGCGCTTCACGGCGTCGCCAAGGGAAATGTGCTTGATCTCGGGTGCGGCGAGGGGTTTGTCCTGAAGTCGGCGCGGCGACGCGGCTTCAATGTCTACGGCGTGGACCACTCGCTGGTCGGCATTGAACGGCAAAATCGCGATCTGATCGACAGCAACCCCAGCCATTTCGTCGCCGGGGACATCGGCTCCCGGCGTCATTTCGAAGGCGTCGCGTTTGACCTGGTTTATTGCAAGAACGTCATCGAGCACGTCATCGATCCGGACGCCATCATGGCGCGCATTGCGTCTTATCTGGCTCCCGGTGGGCTCGCGATCATCGAAGTTCCAAACGATTTCTCGGAGCTTCATTCGATCATATTCGGCGATACAAGCAAGGAAGAGCTTTCCATCTTCGTGCCGCCCGTGCACCTGCACTATTTCACGACGAAGGCGCTTCCCGAGCTTGGCAGGCGTAACGGTTTCTCCGTCCTTGACTGCTTTGGCGATTACCCCATCGACCATCTCTTGATGGAGGATGCGTTCAATTACTACAAAGACAAGAAGCTCGGCTCCTCGGCGCATTCCTTGCGACGAAAGTTCTTCCGTTATGCAAGTGGAATCGACGTTGAGGCCAGGCTCGGCTTGTTCAGGTCGATCTTCACAGCGGGATTGGGCAGGGATATCTGTATCGTGGTGCGGCGCTGAACGGGCCGAATTTCAGCCGATGATGACTTCATCGGCGCAGCGATACATCCGTATGCCCGGAGAAGGCGCACGATAGTCCCCGATGGCAAGCCCACGTGAATCCTGCAACGACCAGATGAAGTCGCGAAAGCCCAATCTGTCGCGGAAGCGGACCGTGCTCGAAAAGCGCGGATTGATCTCGAACACCTTCGGGCCGTCGGCCGTCAGCCGCAGCTGCACGTTAATCGAACCATTGAGCTGAAGCGCGTCCGCTATTCCATGCAGCAGCGGACCGAACGGCGTGCTGTCGGCCACTACGGCTGTGCCGGTCAGTCCGCCCTGCAACCGGCGGCGGAGTGCGATCATACGGGTTTCGCCGGCACGGCTCCGATACAGGCCGCAGGTGTATTCCTGGTCCTCAGGCAACAACAACTCCTGCCACAGGTCGCCGATCCGCGTCTGATTGGCGATCTCGACTTCCGCCTCTGTGCCGACCACGCGCAGATCCTTGCTGCCCTGGCCGCGCCGACGCTTGAGGATGCACGGCAAGGTGGGTGGCGGCGCTTCTCCGACGATGCGGGTCCACGGCACTCCAAGCTCGTGCGCGGCAAGCCGATTGAACGTCGCATATTTGTCGAGGCCCGTCTCGACTGCGAGCTGGTTTGCAGCCAGGACCGGTACTCCAGCGAAAGCACCCAAGTGCCCGGCGGCAAGCAGCACGGAAATCTCCGCTTCCGACATCGGCACGATCACGTCGACGCCGTGTGTCTTGACGATTCGTTCGAGCGCCTCGAGGTACGCGCCATCGTTCGCGCGCGGTGCCACCTCGCACACATCAAAGAAGGCGGGACCGGCATGATCTGCATGGATGTCGCAACCGATCAGCCGGCGCACTGCGCCTGCTCCTCGCGCGATACGGGCCAGCGCCAGCGCGATATCGCCAGCGCATCCCGTGATCAGCATGGTGTCGTAAATCATTTCGCGGTCTCAGCTTGTCCCGGCGGCTGTGGGATTGCCTCGTTCGAGCACATCCGCGAGGTAGGGCAAGTGGCTGTCCCGCCGCCGCGCTTCTTCAACGAGTGCACGCGTATCATAGGGGGTTCGCTCCAGCACCACGACACGCGTGTCGGTATCGATGCGGCACCAGCACGCAAATCCTCCGCGATCACGTGCCTGCCCAACCGAGCCTGGATTGAGGAGCAGAGGGCGCTCGCCGGCGGCAAGCATGGGATAGTGAGTGTGTCCCATCAGCACAAGATCGGCTCCGGCGACCCGGCAAGCTTCCAGCGTGGCAGCTTTTGCATCGGGATAGACGTACTCATCGGGATCGCGTGGCGAGCCATGGCACAGCTCCAGCACCAGTCCGCCGAGATCGACGCTTGCCCGGTCGGGCAGGCCGATCAGCCAATCGATGTCCTGCGGCTCAAGCGTTGTCGCCGCCACGTCCAGCGCGCTGCCATACCGTTCGCGGTAGGTTTGCATGGCCCCATCATTCTTGAGAGCTTCAGCGAGCATCCGCTCATGGTTGCCCCGGATCGCGACGAAGGGCCACTCCCTCAATTGTTCAAGCACGTCGCGCGCGGCATAGTAGTAGCCGATGAGATCGCCGAGCACGACCAGATGCTCGACGCCTTTCTTGAGCGCCTCGACGAGAGCAGCTCGCAGAGCCGCGGCATTACCATGGATGTCCGCGAGTACGGCAATCTTCATAGCAACCCGGCCCGCATGAGGATATCGCGGGCGACATCGCGAGGACGTTTAAGCTTAGCCTCGGTCTCGAAGCTCGCAAACATCTGCCGTACCGGCAAAGCCTGATCGTCGGCGCTGCGCAGCATGCTTTGCATGTCAGTGTCGAGCACGCCCGGATCAATATGCTCGATGGCGACGTCGGATCGCTCCGTGGCCAGGCAATCAAACATCATCATGGCTGCGGCCTTGCTGGCGCAATATGCGGCAAGTCCCGGCAGCGGGCGGCGCGCTGCTCCCGTGCTGATGTTGAGGATGCGCAACCTTGTCCGCCGCGAATCGGCGGCCGCGAGAAGCTTGCGGGCCAGGATCGCTGGAGCCAGAGCATTGACCGCGAATGCCGCGGCAAGCGAGGCGGAGTTGATGACGCCGAGCGTGCCGATCGGCTCAACCGAACCGGCATTGCTGATCAGGACAATCTCATCGGTGGTTTGTGGCAAAGCGCCGGCGAGGTCGATTTGATCCAGGCTCTCCAACGCGGATAAGTCGGCAGCCACGAAAACGCAGGCGTTCCTGGCTGAGGCCGCCGCGTGGCGCGGATCGAGGCGCCGGCCTAGCGCGATCGGTCTTGCGTCGGCCGCAACAAGTAGATCGAGCAGCTCAAAGCCGAGCCCGCGTGAGGCACCGGTGATGATGATAGCGCGCTGTTGATCCATGCGGGCCTTCCTTTCGCACATTCCCCGGTATTCTGTCGACACGGGCCGCTTTGAAATGCCCAGTCGCGGTGGTGAGTTGCCGGGTGGGTGTAAGCCGAAAGGAGCCGCCTATCGGATCGACGCGGCACGTCGTTGCCTCATGCCGTGAGTACGGCCCTCGGCTATGTTGGCTTTGGCTGAAAGAGCCGCCGGGTTGAGCGATTGTCTTTGTGGTATTAAAATACCTCGATAAGCTGAGCGACGGCCACCGGACCGAAATTCAACAAAAATCACAGAATGATAGCCATTGGGGAAGGGTAACTGGCTTTGGGCTATGCTAGCTATTCGATGTGTATAACCTGCTGGCGAGGCGGACTAATCCGTGCCTTGGAACTTCCCGCATAACACGGTCATCTCCGCCGTCGCCCACCGCATTGCCGGCGTATCAGGCTTTCTTGCCGTCGGCCGCGCGAGTCCGCTGCCTATCGAGGCGGACTGATCCGTGCTCCGCAGATTCCTGCACAACACTGCGATCTCCGCCGTTGCCTTCGGTCTGGCAGGTGTGCTGGGACTGTTTTCGGTTGGACTGATCGCGAAGTTCTACGGACTTGCCGGGCTTGGCCTCATTGCACTGGCGCGCTCGTTCCTGCCGAGCGGCTTTCTGTCCCTGATCGATTTCGGTGTATCCGAGACCACGACGCAGATGGTCGCCCGCGGGCGGCTCGGCGACTGGGCCTCGGCGAGCGAGAGAGTCTCGTTCCTGACCATGGTCGCTGCCGTCACCGGTCTGGTGTCGAGCGTCGTGCTGTGGTTTGCGGCGCCCTCGCTGACCGGGATCTTCAAGGTCGCGCCGGAGGAAGTGCTGGCTTTCGTCTCGATCCTGAAGGTCACCGCGCTGATCACGCCGCTCGCCTTCGTCGGCCTGGTGGTGGAAGGCGCGCTGAAGGGGTTCGAGGAATATGGCTGGCTGCGCATGACCGAGGTAGGAGGCAACCTGCTCTACGTCGCGGCGATCTATCTCGCGGTCTGGAACAATCTTTCCTTCGAATGGATTGCCTACGCGTATCTCGCCACCGTGGTCATCAAATATCTCGTGCTCGCACTCATCGTCGCGATCGCCGCGCGCGGCACCAAACTCCGCTTCAGCTCGTGGAGCCCGGAGACGCGCTACGACCTCGTGTATCGCGGCTGGCTGATGTTCAATGGCCGTATCGGCGGCGTGTTGCAGCAGACCATCATTCCGCTCGCGATCGGCGCGCTCTACGGCCCCGCGCAGGTCGGCGCCTACGATCTCCTGATGCGGCTGCCGCGTTTCCTGAAGACGGTGCTGAGCCCGCTGTTCTCCGCGATCCTGCCGATCTCGGCGCACATCGACGAGAAAACGGACGTGCGGCGTTTGCAGCTGCTGGGGCGAAACAGCTTCGTGCTGCCGGCCGCGATCGTGATTCCGATCGTGGTGCTGATGGCGCTTTACTCGGAAGAGATCTTGAAGGTGTGGGTCGGGCCGCAGAGTGCCGGACAATGGCCATGGCTGGCGCTCGCGCTGATCGTCCCCGCCGCCAACGTCATGATCAGCGCAGGCCAGACCGCGCTGATGGTGAGAGAGGACTTTTTGCGCTTCAGCAATCGCTTCCTCTATTCGCAGGTGCTGGTGCAATATGCCGTTACCGCGATCACGCTCCACTGGTTCCAGGATCGCGCCTTCATCCTCGGCTGGGTGGTGTCCTACATCGTGCTGACGCCGGTGCTCGCGCATCGCATGCTGAGGTTCATGGGTCTGCGGGGGGGGCTATTCTGGCAGCATGTCGCGAGGCAAGCGCTGGTCGCTGCGATCCTCGCGGTGATGGTGCTCGCCTACAAGACCTATGTGACGCCGCAGACCTTGCCCGCGCTGATCGTCGCAGGTGCGGCGGGTTGCGTGGCAGCGTGGGCTCTGAGCGTCATGCTGATTCTGTCCCGCAGCGACCGCGCGATGTTCGGCAAGTTCGCCCGCGCGTTTACGCAAGGGTAGGCGAGGGCCGCCGCTTGCGGCTTGGCGTCGCGAAGTTCCCGGCAGACACTCCCCGGTTGCTCGCTATTGGGGGATTTGCTAATGGCAGTCGTTGGAGCATTCCTTGGGAACAAGGGACAAGAAGCATATTTCCGGCACGATTCGGTGGGGCAACATGGGGTTGATGTCGAGAGCACTTTGGCACGTGAACCGGTCTCCGCTGCGGTGGGCCGTGAAGGCGGGCGTCAACACCTGGCATCTGAACGAGAAGCGCGAGCGGCGCCGGCAGGCGCAGCTGCTGGCGGTGACCCCGGCCGAACGTTCCAAGGCCGATGACCTGAACCGGGATGGCTATGCGATCGTCACGGATTTGATCGATTCCAAAATCCAGGAGCAGATCGCGGAAGCCGGCCAGATCAGGCTGCAGAACATCGAAGCGGCCGAATCGGGACAGAGCTCGAATTGGAAGAAATTCTGGGTGCGCCTCCTGGATGCGGAAATGCAGGACGGCCAGCTCAGCGCCGACAACGTCTTCGTTCAGTACGCGCTGCAGGCCCCTGTCATCAATGTCATCTCGGCGGCGCTCGGGGAGATCCCCTGGCTCGACTACGTTCTGCTGTCCTATTCGCGCTACACCGGCGAGGAACTCGCCTCGTCGCAGCTCTGGCATCGCGATCATGACGACGTGCGCGTCATCAAGTTCTTCAGCTATCTGACGGACGTCGAGGAGGACGGCGACGGTCCATTCACTTTCCTGCCGCGGCAGGCGACCGACAAGTTCGGTTATCCGCTGCTGTCCAGTCATTTCCCCGACGAGCAGGTTTTCAGCAAGGTGCCGCGCAGCGATATCAAGGTGATGAAGGCGCCGCGACTGGCCGCGTTCATGGTCGATACGACCAAGTGCCTGCATATGGGAAGCCGGATGGGCCCCGGACATGGCCGACTGCTCTACACCGCAACCTTCTTCTGCTTCCCCCGCATGGCCCCGAAGCAGAGCAAGCGCCCCTTCTTTGCGACGCCGAGTACGACTGAGCTGCAAAAGCTCGTTATGGGCCTTTGACGCGCCAGTGCACGGGTTGCTGAAGGAGAATTGCGGATGCTTACGCCTGTAGCGACGCCGGCGGGGCCTTTCGAACTGGCTAGCGCCTACGCCGTGGACATCGCGCGGAGTGTTGGCCGGATGGCGTTCAAGAATGTCCGCCGCACCCGTGATGTCGTCGATTCCGAATACAATGCCGGACAGTGGGGGCGGATCCTGTCCAAGCGTGGCTGGCTGCACGAGCAGGCGCTGGAAAGCTTCCTGATCGGACAGGATGACCGCGAGAGGTTGGCCAAGGTCGACGGGCAGATCGTTCGAATCAAGGCGCGCGAGTACTATCGTTACCGGCTCGGGGCGCTCGCCAAGCTGGTGTCGGATCATGCCGGCGAGGCGACGTCGGTCCTCGAGCTCGGCGCCGGCTACGGGTACAATCTATTCGCCCTGAGCCTCGATCCGCGATGGCGCCATTTGCGCGGCCTCGACATTGCTCCGAACGGCATCGAGGCCGGCCGGCAGATCGCGGGGCACTATGGGCTCCAGGATCGCGTCACATTCGACCGCATCGACCTTACCGATGCTGCCGATCCGCGCTTGCCGGAGTTGTCCGGTGCGACGATCCTCACTTACTTCTGCATCGAGCAGATCCCATACGCGCTGGAAGCGGTCGTGGATCACATTCTGAGTGCGCGGCCGGCGCGGGTGATCAATGTCGAACCTGCTGTCGATATGCTGAAGCTTACGGACCCGCGCGATGTTGCGAGCCGCATCTACATTCGCTCCATGGATTATCAGACGCGGCTGTTCGCGTTGCTCGATCAATTGGAGGCTCAGAGCCGGATCCGCGTGCTCAGCAGGCAGCGGATGGGCTTCGCGCCGAGTTTGCACAATGATGGGCTGCTCTACGTCTGGGAGCCTGTAGTCTAGTAATACTGAGCGCGTCGACTCACGGAAGAGACCGTGCTGAGGACAAGGTATGGCAATCCCCTGGTGGACCTTTGAAGTATTGCTTCCCTTGTCATTGAATGTTGTCGCGGCGGCGTTCATCCTGACGCTGATCGGTCGGATCGCGATAGGTCGTCCAGGGCTGGCGATGATTGCGTTCCTGGCATTTTTTTCGACCGTCTGGCGGCTGACCTCTGTCTTCTATATCGATACCTTCGGGCCAGTGTTCTCCGAGCAACTGGAGCGGTATATCGGTCCTGGCCTGGCCGTGCTGCCGCTCGTTGTGTCCCAGGCTCTGCTGATCGCGGCCCTCGTGGTATCGTTCCGTCCGCAGCGCCTAAGGGCGCTCAAGATCGGCACGAGCGGGGGACTTGCCGCGACGATCCCGCCGGGTCGCTTCAATTTGTCCAATCTCGCTTTCTGGACGGTGCTGACCTATGTGCTCGCGCTCTGGATCGAGTTGCGAGTCCGCGGGCCGATCCCGCTTCTGGCCGGAATCGAGCGGTTCGACTACACGCGGCAATATGGCGGCCCCCTGCACCAACGGCTGATCGAGTGGGGACCGATGCTGGCTTTCCAGCTCGGCCTGTTCATGATCCAGCCGGCGATACGCGGCGACCGGTTCGATCTGCGGTTTCCGGCCTTGTTCGGCGTCGTGCTGATCTATCTGTTCATGGTCGGACATCGCTTTTCGTCGTTCTTCGCCTATTCGTCGTTCTTCATCATTCCGGTCGGCGCCTTCCTGCTTCGGGAGGAGGCGGTCCATCGCAGTTTTCCGAGGATCCTGCGTTACGTCTCCCTGGCGGCGGCCGGGCTCGTGGCCTTGGTCGCCGTGGCGCTGATTCACTCGTACACGGTCGTTCGAGGATCGGAGATCGATCAGCTGGAATTCAAGCTCACCCAGCGCATCCTGGTCCAGCAGGGCGAGATGTGGTGGGCTACCTATGAGCGGGTCTTCGTCCATGGCGACTGGAACAGTGCTCTCGCCATGTTCAAATTGCTCGTCGCCCCGTTCAATCCGGCGTCGAACTCCACCATGCAATTCTTGATGGAGCTATCTCTTCCGCTCGACCGTACGTATGTGCTACTTACGCAGGGACAGACTTACACCGGAGGATGGCCTGAAGTCCTGTTCGAACTCGGCGGACCCGTACACGGATTTCTTCTCGTGGCCGCTTCGGCCGTATTGTTTACCGAATTCATGTTCTTGCTGACGCGCTGCATAATCCAGGAGCGTTATGCCACTTGCTTTTTTCTCACTCCGATATTGTATGCGGCGACAATCTGTGTCGTCTCGGGAATGTTGAATTCCTTCATTCAGGTCACCTTCATGGTGAAGCTGGCTGCAGCGGTTCTCGTTTACGTTATGGAGGATAGGTGGCGGGCGCGCCTGCTGGCATTGTCGCTGAACTCAACTGATGTCGCGTTCGAACTCGAAAGGAGCCCCAAGATGAATGACACGATGGCTTCCCCATCGAGTGTCGCCTATGTCAGGGGAATGTTTACTCATTTCGGCCGATTGGTTCGTGCGCGGCTGCTCCTGATCGTCGTCGGGACGCTGGCCGCTGTTCTGGTGGTTTTCCTGGCGGATCGGGCTCGCCCCACCTTCTATGCGGCGGAAGCAACGATGCGGCTCGGCCGGGTCGACGGCGCTGACGTGATGCTGCCCCAGTCGACCGCGATCCATATGGATTCTGCCGCTTTCAAGCGACGAGTCGAAGAGGCCATGAAGGCGTCTTCGGGAGACAAGGACCGGGAACATATCCTGGATAGTTTCAGCGTGCGGCCGCAGACGTCCGATCTTCTTTCGCTTACCGTTCACGGGGCCAGCGAGCAAAGCGCGACCAGCGCGTTACAGGCGGCCGTACGGGTGCTGAACGCGGACCAGGAGAAGCTCCGAGCGCCGCTTCTTGCGGAGCTCAACTCTCAGATGGCGATCATCGACACCAATATCGCCAGCCTCATGAGGATACGCGAGTCGCTGACTTCCAAGGATTCGATCAGCCCGCCCGCTGCTAACGATCCCGCATCCGCGGCGCTGGGGCGGGTATGGCTGCTCGACTTGCAGTCGCGCAACGAAGAGAGGCTGGCCGGTGCGACCAACGACCGGCGCGCGCTTGCGACGCGGCTTGGGCCATCCAAGAGCTATCCGGCGGTGCTCAGCGACGATGTAGCGGTCAGGAGGGTTTCGCCACGGCCGGTTCGAGATGCCCTGTTTGCCGGAGCAATTGTGTTGCTTGCGCTGCTGATCTACACGATGTTGAGTAGACCGAACCTGGCGCGCCCGCGCTAGACAGGAGCGGTGGTGGTCCGATCAAATCCGTCACCAAGGCAGCATGATGGACGATCGCACTAGGGTCGCGCGGCGGGACCGGTAGCATGGTGAAGCAGGCCGTCGTTCTGCTCGACGATGCAGATGCGCGATCCGGCGAGGCGCCGCAGCCGATTCCGGCGCCGCTGCAGGATGTCACTGGCCGGCCGTTTCTCGACTATCTACTCGACGAGCTGTCACGCTATCCGACGATCGAGCAGATTCTTCTGCTTGCGGGCCGCGGTGAGCAGCGCGTAGCGGACCGCTATCACGGCAGGTCGTGGCGCGGCGCGACCCTATCGGTCGTATCCTCCGACGCGAGCGGCGCTGGCGCATTGAAATGCGTTGCGGAGCGATTGCAGGAGCGCTTCTTCCTTCTGAACGGCTGCCTGCTATTCGACTTCAACCTGCTCGATCTCGCCAGCCGTGCACAGCGATCCCCGGCGATCGCCCGGGTGGCGCTGACGTCCGGCGGGATCGATAGCGGCATCTATTGCGTCGACCGCAGGATACTTGACTATGTCGGGGAGGCGCCGTGTTCGTTCGAAAACCGGGTCGTGCCGCGTCTGATCGCGGACGGGCAGTTCGAGGCCGCGAGCTATGGCGGCTTCCTCGTCGATGTGAGCGGGCCGGCCGGTCTCGATCGGGCCCGGACCGAGTTGCCCGACAGACTGCGGCGTCCGGCGGTGTTCTTCGACCGCGACGGCGTCTTGAACGTCGACAAGAACTATCTCTACAGGATCGACGACTTCGAATGGATGCCCGGTGCGCGCGAGGCCATCAGGCTCTGCAACGATCTCGGCTATTACGCTTTTGTGGTGACCAATCAGTCGGGCGTTGCACGCGGTCATTACGGCGTCGACGACATCCACCGTCTGCACGACTGGATGAATAGCGAGCTCGCTGCAATCGGCGCCCATATCGACGACTTCCAGTACTGTCCCTACCACGAGGAGGGGACGGTCGAGGCGTACCGGCGCACGAGCGACCGGCGCAAGCCAGCCCCCGGCATGATATTGGATTGCATGAAGGCGTGGCCGGTCCGCACTGAGGGCAGTCTGCTCGTCGGCGACAATGCCCGCGACATCGAGGCCGCCGTCGCCGCGGGAATACCCGGACATCTGTTCCAGGGAGGCGACCTCGCCTCATTCCTCCGTCCGCTGCTCGCGGCCCGGAGCTAGCCCCGATTGACCGCGCGGAACATGTATTCCGCCTGCTCCCAATCTTCGACGGTGTCGATGTCCTGCACGAGGTGCCGCGGCAGCACGACCCCGACGGAGCGCTCCGAGAAGATCGGCACGTCTTCGAGGAAGGCCGCGGCTGTACCCCAGTAGAATTGGCCTGCATCGTGATAGGCCGGCGCGAGGTCCTGCGACCGGGTGAGGCGATGCTCCGGATGAAACGGATCGACGCGGCCGGCCGGGGTCATGCGCAAGGCGCGCTGGATCGGGAAGGCGTAGCTTGTCACCGAGAACGCGAAGGCGGCGTCGGAGTTCGTGAGGGCGTCATGGGCCTCGCGCAGGAAGCGGGCCTCGATCAGCGGGGCGGTCGCGTAGATGCAGCAGACATGGGTGATGTCGTCACCGCGTTCGATGAACCAGGTGGCGGCGTGCTTGACGACTGCGGCCGTCCCGGTGTGGTCGTCAGAGATCTCCTTCGGACGAACGAAGGGTGCTGTCGCGCCGAACTGGCGCGCCACCTCGGCGATCTCAGCGTCATCAGTGGAGACGATGATCTCGTCGAACAGGCCGCTCGCCCGCGCTGCCTCGATCGAATAGGCGATGATGGGCTTGCCGCAGAACGGCCGGATGTTCTTGCGCGGGATGCGCTTGCTGCCGCCGCGGGCCGGGATGACGGCGATCTTCACGCGAGGATCTTCGTAAGCGCCGCGACGACGGTGTCCTGCTCGGCATCCGTCATTTTCGAGAACAGCGGCAGCGTGATGGCGTCCTGGTAATAGCTCTCGGCCTCCGGGAACATGCCGACCTTGAAGCCCAGGCGCCGATAATAGGGCTGCGTGTGCACGGGAATGTAATGCACATTGACGCCGATGCCGGCGGCACGCAGCGCCTCGAACACCTGGCGGCGGCTGAGCTTGATCTCGTTGCGCCGCAGCCGGATCACGTAGAGATGCCAGGCCGAGTTCGTGTCCGGATGCTGCCACGGGCAGGTCACCGGCAGCTTCGCCAACAGGCGATCATAGCGCGCCGCGAGCTCGCGCCGGCGCTCCACGAAAGCATCGAGCCGGACGAGCTGGCTGCTGCCGAGTGCGGCCTGGATGTCGGTCATGCGGTAGTTGAGCCCGAGCTCGATCTGCTCATACATCCAGGGACCGTGCTGGTCCTCGTTGGAGCGCCGCTCGTCGGCCGTCGGGGGCGACTGCATCGGGCGAATGATGCCGTGGCTGCGCAGATAGGAGAGCCGTTCGGCGAGCTTCGGCGCGTTGGTCATCAGCATCCCGCCTTCACCGGTCGTGATGATCTTGACCGGATGGAAGCTGAACACGGTGACGTCGCTGAGGGCGCCATCGCCGACCTTGCGTCCGTGGTACTCGCCGCCGACCGCGTGCGAGGCGTCCTCGATGATGTGGAAGCCGTACCGGTCCGCGAGCGCGCGGATCTCCACCATCTCGCAGGACTGCCCGGCAAAATGCACGGGCACCACCACCTTCGGGAGGCGGCCCGTGGTCTCCGCCTGGGCGAGCTTCTCGGCCAATGCAGCAACGCTCATGTTGTAGGTGCGCGGATCGATGTCGACGAAATCGACGGTCGCGCCGCAATAGAGCGCACAATTGGCGGACGCCACGAAGGTGTTCGGCACCGTCCACAGAATGTCGCCGGGGCCGAGATCGAGCGCGAGACAGGCAATGTGAAGCGCGGCGGTTGCGTTCGAAACGGCGATGCCGTGGGCCGCGCCGCAATATTTCGCCAGCCCCTGCTCGAAGCGAGGGCCGGCCTGTCCCTGCGTCAGCCAGTCCGATGTCAGGACATCCCTGACCGCGTCGATGTCCTCGGCAGAGATATCCTGGCGCCCGTACGGGATCATTGGACCGCTATCTTGTTGAACTCTCTGATCTCGGCGACGTCGAGGAAGTGCTCGTTCCTGCCGGAATTATACTCGAAGCCATCGGACACGGGCTCGCCGTGCTCGCCGATCTGGTTGGTGAGATAGTCGACGTCGCGGCGGAAGAACTTGATCGTCGGCTTGATCACAAAGTGGTCGTGGAACTTCAGCGTCAGGTGCGAGTCATCGGTCGGGCACATGACCTCGTGCAACTTCTCGCCCGGCCGGATGCCGATCACGCGGGTCGGCAGGTTCGGCGCCATCGCGGCCGCGAGCTCGGGAATGCGCACAGATGGGATCATCGGGACGAAGATCTCGCCGCCCGACATGCGCTCGAAGCTCTTGATCACGAAGTCGACGCCCTGTTGCAGGGAGATCCAGAACCGCGTCATCCGCGGGTCCGTGATCGGCAGATGATCGGTGCCCTCGGCGATGAGCTTGTTGAACAGGGGAACGATCGAGCCGCGCGAGCCGACCACGTTGCCGTAGCGAACCACGCCGAATGCGGTGCGATGGCCGCCGGCCATGTTGTTGGCGGCGATGAACAGCTTGTCGGAGGCGAGCTTGGTCGCGCCGTAGAGGTTGATCGGCTGGGCCGCCTTGTCGGTGGAGAGCGCGATGACCTTCTCGACGTCGGCCTCGAGCGCCGCCTGGATCACGTTCTCCGCGCCATGGACGTTGGTCTTGATGCATTCCATGGGGTTGTATTCGGCAGCCGGAACCTGCTTCAGCGCCGCGGCATGGATCACGAAGTCGATCCCCTTCATGGCGGTGCGCAGGCGCTCGCCGTCGCGCACGTCGCCGATGAAGTAGCGCATCATCGGCTGGTCGAAGTCCTGCTGCATCTCATATTGCTTCAGCTCGTCGCGCGAATAGACCACGACGCGACGCGGCTTGAAGTTCTTGAGCAGGCCGGCGACGAACTTCTTTCCGAACGAGCCCGTGCCTCCGGTGATCAGTACAGATCTTTCGTCAAACATGGGCGTTTACAGCGGCCTGCGGTGTGATGTCGGGGGAATGACGGCTGTTACCATAGGCACCCCGGGCAGTCCATGGTCAAATCTGCCGACTGCCGGCGAGAGGGGTGGGCGCGACATCGGTTTCATCGGTCCTCGAAGTTCGACAGCCGCTGGAGCGCGACGCGAAAACCTTCGCCGTCGTTCTCGTGTCCCTGCCAGATCTCCGGGATGAACGAGGCTTGTGGCGCCTGCCTGTTCAGCACCCGGAACACGTTGCCGAAATCGATCTCGCCTTCGCCGATCTGGAGGCCCTCGCCGTCGACGCCGCGGGCGTCGGCCATGTGAACATGGGCGACGAACGAGCCGATCTCCTCCATGAACTCGTCGAACGACCAGCGATTCTCGGTGCATGCGAGCTGGGAATGCGAGGTGTCGAAGCAGATGCGTACCCCGAGCTCGCGGCAGCTGCGCGCGATGTCGCCGCTGGAGACGAACAGATTATGATAGCGCTGGCCGCCGAAATGCCAGGGATAGGGCGGCATGGTCTGCGGCCAGAGCTCGACCGCGGGATCGGCGAGCTCGCGGACGCTGGCGCGCAAATGGGCTTCGCGAACCGCTCGTTCCTCGGCGGTGAGGAAGCGCGTGGACGAGAAGCCGCCGACGTTGCAGATGATGCCGACCGGGCCGTCGTTGCGAAAACGCTGCGCCAGCGCCTTGGTCTTGGCGATGACGCGCTTCATCTCCGCGATCGAACGCGTGCGATAGTCGTCGTCCGGGATCGTCAGGTCGAGCACGTGGTCGCCCTCGAACAGCTCCGGCGCGTGCACGATCAAGCCGCACGGATAGCTGTCGGCAAGGAAGTCGGAATCGTTGATGCCGAGGTCGCGATAGCTCAGGTGAAACTCGACGAAATCCGGATTGACCGCCGCGATCAGCTTGTCGGCGTCGCGATGGCGCACCGGAACGCCCCAGGGGCGCCTGAAATTGATTTGTCCACCGGCGGCGAGCTCACCGAGATCCGAGATATCGGATGGATAGAGCGGCGTCTGCGCGGGGATCGCGCGCGGGGCCTTCCGTCCGATCACCTCGTCGATGCGGTTCGGCGAAAGCCCCTGGCCCGGGCTGCGGATCTCGATCATCTCCCGCGTGATCGTGGCGCCGGCCGCGATGGCGTCGATGGCGAAGATCGACTTGCCGAGGCTGATGCGGTTGGCCTTCTCGCCCTGGCTGAGGATGCGGGGCAGGGCGCTGCCGAGGGAGTCCTCGACCTGGCGCACACCTTCGACCATGCGCTTGAATTCATGCGGCAGCAGGCTGACCTTGTGGTCGTTGCCTTCCTGGTCGCGCGCCAGCGTGAAATGCTTCTCGATCAGGCGCCCGCCCATCGCCACCGCCGCGACCGACACGAAGACGTCGCGCTCGTGCCCGGAATATCCGACCACGCTCTCGCAGAGCTCCTGGAGGCGCAGCATGTATTTCAGGTTGATATCGCGGAACGGCGCCGGATAGGTCGAGTTGCAGTGGAGCATGACGTACTCCGCACCCGACGTCTGAAGCAGCTTCACCGTCTCGCGAATCTCGTCCTCGGTCGACATGCCGGTCGAGCAGATGATCGGGATCCGCTGGTCGACGATGTGCTGGAGCAGCTCGTGATTGGTGAGGTCGGCGGACGCTGTCTTGATCGCCTTCAATCCGTATGCGCGGCATTTGTCCGCACTGTTGACGTCGAAGGCGGTGCAGAGCGGCTCCATTCCGAGCGAGGCCGAGTAGTCGAAGCAGCGATAGAGGTCCTCGTCGCTGAGCTGGAAGCGGTCGAGCAGGTCGAGCACGTATTCGGTGCCGAGATCCTCACTCTGTCCCTTCGCCCGTTTGCCGTAGAGGCCGGCCATGTCGCGCATCTGGAATTTGGCGGCGTCGGCGCCGGCCTCCGCCGCCGCCGTGATCAGGGCCAGGGCGGCCTCGAGGCTGCCATTGTGGTTGTTGCCGATCTCCGCGATCAGGAAGGTCGGATTCTCTTCGGCGATGGTCCGGCTGCCGATCCTGATGCCCTCGCCGGGATGGCGCTGACGGGCGACGCCGACGACGTGGCGCTCCGCGTCGACCAGCGGCACGTAGAGCACATCGCGCAGCAGCCTGTTGGCGGTCTCGCGATCGCCGGCGACGGCGCTGCGGACGCGCCGGTTGCAGAGATCGCCGACCGCGGCCTGCACGCCCGACGCGGCGCCCGCGCCGATCCAGCGGATGATGTCGCCGTTCGAGAGGCTGCCGAGCAGCCGGCCGCTGCCATCGACGCAGAACACGATCTCGCGCCGGTTCGCCGCGACCTTGCTCGCCGCCTCCTGGATGGAGGCGTCCTCGTGCACCAGATAGCTCTGGAGGTCTCTGTCGATGATCATCCTGCGATGTTCCTGCGGAACGCGGTCTCAAGCATCTCCCAATCGGAGAGCTCGTCGAGCTCGATGCTGGTGCTTTCGTCCATCTCGTGGACGACGATCTTGCCGTGAAGGCGCGCGCTCCGCCCGCGCAGCCGATCCACGGTCGAAATGTAGAACGCGCCGTTCTCCATCAGCGTGCCATTCCATTGTTGGCGCAGCGGACGGCTCGACGGATCATAGTTGATTGGCGTGCCATCGTCATTCCAGAAGAACCGTCGGGTCCTGACGCAGGTGACGAGCGAGTCTGCTTGGCTCGACACGAAGCGAGAAATGGCGTCCGCAACATCGCGGCGGGTCGTTTGCGGGCTCGTCGCCTGCGCGGTGATGAGATAGGGCTCCGAGATGTCGCGGGCGTCGATCAGGTCGTAGATCGCCTCTTCGGTCGTGGAGTTGTCGGCCGCCAGATGGGGGGGGCGGGGATGCACGAGGATCCGGGAATCGATCGACCTGACCACAGCGGCGATCTCCTCGCTGTCGGTCGACACGAAGACGCGCGAGACCATGTCGCAGTCGAGCAGCGCGCTCAGCGTCCAGGCGCAAAGCGGCCGGCCGCAGAACGGTTTGACATTCTTGCCGGGGATCGATTTGGAGCCACCGCGCAGCGGAACCAGGGCGGCAAAGCTCGGCTTGCTAGACAACGCGTTCATTGAATCTACGTTCATCCATGCCAGGTGGGATCACCGCGGCAAGCGGTGCAGTCTCGGCGACGGTTGGCACGCCCCCTCCGAAAATGTCGTGCGTGCCCGTCCGAAAATCGAAAAACCGGAGGTATTTCCAGTTCTTATCTCCCGCGACGCGCTGCTTGGTCGACCTCGATCAGCAGTCGCTAGATACGGCACGGGGCGGGATCGTGCAAGGCAAACGGCGGTCCGAGAGCCCGGAATTGCCTCTTCCGACGGCTCGGTGGCGTGGCCCGAATGTTGAGCGTTTCCCTTAGATTATCGCGTTGTTGAAGGACGCAGCCTGAGTGCTTTCCCCCAGGGGCCCGTCGGACGGATCGTGCTTGGTTTCCGATGCGAGCAGGGCTTCGTCCGAAGCCAGCTCAACCTGCTTCGCGGGCGGTGCAGTAACCTGAGCGCACGCCAGGTCAGCAGGTTGCGATCCGGGCTTGCGAGAGGCCGGATACGCGTACCAGGCGCTATCTCGACGGTAGCGTCAGATGAATATTCATCTGAGATGTTTTCGAGAACGGCATTCGCGCAAAGTCGAAAGCTGCGAACGCGAGATGGAAGAATGGCGTTAGCGGATTTTTCAGTGATGGCTTGTTCGCGGAGACGTCGGCGAGCCCGAGCAACTTCAATTCGTTGATGGCGCTGACAGTCCAGAACGGCGCGCCTTGAGTATACTTGCATTGCAGGACTTCGAAGCCGGCCTCCTGACAGTGGCGAATGAGACTTTCTCTTGTGAACAACACGAAATGACGGGGCGTGTGAAATCCACCCCAGGAGCGGTTCCTAAACAGCCGGGCATCGAGAGAATCGAAATTTGGCGTTTTGATCCAAATCCGTCCTCCGGGTTTCAGCAGGCCGCGAGCCTTTTCCAGGAGTGCTGCAGGATTGGGAACGTGCTCGAGTAGATTGAGCATAAGGATCAGATCGAACTGCCGATCAGTCTTGAAGCCCTCCACCGGCGTGAGGTGAAATTCGTGTCCCTTTGCTCTGGCGGCGTCCTCCGCACCGGCGTCGATGTCGACGACCGTGGTGTGGGTTACGCGGGGGTCAGCTCGCTTGAGAGCGTCGAGAAGCCATCCGCTGCCGCCGCCCACGTCCAGAGCGGACAAGGCATTTCCAGGGATTTGACGGGTGATGGATCTGAAGGCTCTGTCGTCGAGGAAGTTCTTGATCTTCAGCGCGATGGAGTCTGCTTCGGAAGCATGGAAAGAATAGTAGTTGGACGGGTAAATTTCATTCAACCGGTCGAAAAGCATCGGGTGAATGAAGACGATGTCGCAGCCGGTGCAGCGGTAAAACGAAAACGTATCCGGTGTTGTAAAGTACTCAACGTCATTGGCATTCGCGAAGTGGCTGACATCGGTTCGCGTGCACAGGGGGCAGCACGGGGGGGAGCTCATTGTGTTTTGTTTCTCGTGACGATGACGTCAGCCCGAAGAAGGCCAAGGAATGTTTTGATATAGCTGGACCGACGCATCTCGATGATCGGGGCGATATCTGTATCGAGCAGATAGGCCTCGAGCTGATGGAGATTTGTATAGGAGACCTGGGGCTCCCAGTGGTGCAAGAGATGTCGATCGAACCCGGCGGCGCCGAATAACGAGGAAAAGACGCTTGGGCCAAAGACCCGGGTGTAGGCTCCGTGGTCTTGCTCGAAATAGTCGATGTGCGGGTCGGCGTTGGGGTCACGGTGTTCCAGCAGTTGCCGTAGCGCCCCGAGAAACGGAAAAATCATGCCGATGCCGAGGGTCCATGCAAAGCCGAGCGTGTAGAAACCAAACCAAAAGCTGGCGCCGACAATCGTGCCGTGAATTGAAAGGCCGATCAGCAGCAAGAACGTTTCTCGGGTCGTTCGGGCCTTCCCGGCGCTCGTTCGTCGCTTGGAAAGCACCTCGATCGACCGCAGCCCGAACAGGCTCTTGAAGATGAAAAGCAGATTCAGCGGGAAGAAGTAGCTCATCTCGCTATCGTCTTTTTGGCCGAGTGCACGGTGGTGCTGGAAGTGAAAAGGCCTGTACGACTGGACGGAAGTACCAACCATCCAAGCGATCAGAAGATCGCACAGCAGATCGCTGTTCTCTCTACCTTGCGCCAGATTGAAGTGGGCGCCTTCGTGAATGAACAACTGCAGATAGGCGACCCAGAATCCGACCGCTAGGGCACCGCCCAGCGTTGCGATCCACGGGGGACATCCATAACGAGGAGCAATAGCGGTAGCGAGCGCCGTCGCCAGCAACGCGGCGTATCCAAGTGCGATGTCGGCCCATACTCGAACGTACGAGGGCTTCAGCGTCTTCAGAAAATCCAGATAGCGCTGACCGCTTCGATCAACGAGGACCGGCCGCAGGGTCTGGAATTTTCTCGAATAGTCCATGTCCGATCGGATCGCGACCAGGTCCTCGTTTTCCTCGCTCTTCAAAGGATATTCTCCCTGGCGCGACATTTGGGCAAGGCTTGCCTCGCCCGTTCGCGCGCCCACTACGCCCGCGCAAATCTATAGAATTTCCGCAACTGCAACTCAACCGGTTATTGCCGCGGCAACCGTCGCTGTTCCCGCGCCGACGCCCGATCGCTCATGCCGCGGGTGGCGCGTAGCGCGGCTTCGCGGGCGGCGGCCCGAGGGGCGTGCGGACGGGGCCTGCTCGTGCCGCCGCGAGCTTCATGAATTCCGCCGCTTTGCGGTCAACGCACTGGTCGCAGGGCCCGGAATTGGCTATTTCGACAGTCCCGTATCGACAAATTGCTCAAGCGCCTCCGATACCGGATTTTAGAAGGACGTAGTCTGCGTGCATTCCCCCCCGCCGGACGTGTTGGGTCGAGCCTCCGGCGTAAGCTGGGCTCCGGTTGAAGCCAACTCCATTTGCTTCGCAGCGATCTTCACATGGGCAATGTCGGCGACATCGGCGATCGCATGCGCAATCGTGCGTTGGCCCCTGGGAAGCCCACACTGGCTCGCGTTCTTGAAGGCGTTTCTGCTGTTGGCAGCGGCCGTCTCCTGCCTGCTTGCACTGAGTTCCCGGCGTCATCAGGGTGCAAGCCATGCCGGCGTGGTCCTCTCGGTCATCGCCATCGTCTTTCTGCCGTGCCTTGCCTGGTTCGGTCGGGTCTTTGCCGACATCATCGCCTACCCGGTCTTGCTTGGGATGGTGTTCCTGGGCCTGCGGCGTGCCGCCGGAGTGGTGCGCCGCATGGCGCCGCGGACGTCGGTGCTGGCAGTCGTCTGCGGTTGCGGTGCCGGAATCGGCTACTTCTTCCTCGTGAACTCCAAAGGCTATGCCACCGTCCTCACGCCGGAACAGGCGGCTACGGGCCTGCAGCACCTCGACACGCTATATCATGCGTCAATCGCCAACATGCTCGTCAACTTCGGACATTTGAGCACCGGCTTGGACGGCTTCATGCCGATGAAGTATCACGTGCTGTCCCACATATGGATGGGATGTGTGGGCTTGTGGCTCGGCGTCACCACTCTCGAGAGCTACTATCTTACGGCGCAGATCATCGCCATTCCGTTGCTGTTGTTCAGCTTGATCATGGCGGGCTTGCTGCTGCGGCGCTCGGCGGAAGGATTGAGCGACAGCGCGCTCGTCACGCTGATTCCGCTCCTGCTTCTGGTGATCGCCGATTTCTGGGGCATGACCTCATATCTGGTTTCCGAAAGCTATTTCGTCGCCCTTTTTCTGCTCTTGCTTGCGTTACCGCTGCTCCCGGAGGTCGCCGACGAGAGGTCACCGCTCGGACCTCCTCTGACAGCCCTTGCGGTCGCGGGAACGTTGGTCTTGTTCTCGAAGATTTCGGTCGGCGTGATCTTCTGGGGCGCCGTGGGATTTTTGCTGTGGCGACGCCTGGGACTTACTCTCCTGAACTTCATCAAGGTTGCGGCCCCAATCGCGCCGCTGCTCTGGCTTGCGAGCGCGGTCGGTTCTCCCGAAGCCGGGGAATATGTCCATGCACTGAGACCATTGGCTTTCGTGCGAGAGTTTCCGCGCGCTTCGCTGCCGAACATCGTAGCCAATCTGCTGCTGTTGTATGGCGCCGCGCGCCTTTGGCTCCGCGGCACTTCGGCTGAGATGCGGCTCGTGGAGGCATTGGCACTCATTGCGATGGGGAGCCTTGCTCCGGCTCTTCTGCTCGATATCATCGGAGGCTCAGCCTTTTATTTCGCGAATGTCGGGACCTTCGTCTGTATCGCCTTTTTGACAGCCTACGGCGGTTCGATGCTCGAAAGGCGAAATCCTCGGGCATTTCGTCCCGCGGTGATCCTGATCGTCATCGCTGTCGTGGCGCTCGCTACGAACGAGAAGAGACGCAGTCCCATCGAGTTGGTGAGACAGTTCCAGGAACTGCGCGCCCGGGCCCACACACTCGCCGGCAGGGGCGAGGCGGCCCCGTTGTCGACCTTGCAGGCAACCGCAGCGCTGCTTGCGCCTGGCGGCAGCCTTCGCGGAGAGATCGGCGATGATGTGAAGCACACGCCGGGAGGGCAGTCGATCGAGACGTTGCGCTCCTTGAGCGGAGGGCAAACGCATCAGACCGCCGTGTTCGTGGCGCCGGACAATCGGCCATTCTGGACGACCTATATCGACTGTCGCGGCGACCCGTTGTTTGTTCCTGCAGTCCTCGGCGTGCCCATGCTCAAGGGGATCAACCCCGCCGAATTCGGATGTCCAAAGGACAGGTATTATCTGGGGGCGCACAACGCGGAAGACGCGGTCTCGGACGTTGCAAGCGATGATCGGCTTTGCGCTCGGGCGGCACGATGGAGGCTGGACGAAATTTGGGTCCTTTCGACCCCGCAAGTTGGTCGCAAGCTAAGCTGTGCCGTTCCGCGGTCGTGAGCGCGCAACAACGCCCGGTGCGCTGTAGTGGTAACGAGCGTCTGCTTCGGCATGATTTCGGGTTCGGCAAAGGCCACGTGAGGGAGGCCCCACTGTCTCGCCTGGAACGCAGGCGATCTCAGAGAGCGGCGATGATCCGCAAAAATCGCCTTTCGGCGGCGCATAACAGCTTTGCCCGGTCTTGCGAAATCGGAGCGTCTTGCTCGTCAGCCGAAGTCGCGGTGATCGCCATTCGCGCGACGCCTGCGAGCTGGCTGATGGCCGGCAAGAGCTGTTGGCATGTGGTCTTGGGAAACCAATAGAGATCGATGGTCAGCAGCGATTGGCGTTTTTGCAGGGACATGGGTCCGGAGAAGGAGACCAGCCGCCGCCCGGCGATCAGGTTCGGAGGAACGGCCACGCCCGCGCGTTCCAGGGTCGGATAATCCAGCGGCCCGTCCGGGAGGGCGTGCACCGCGGTTCGAAGGGCGTCGATGAATGACCCAATGTCCTGCAGTGGCGCGGTGGATCGCTCAGCGGCTTCACCGTCAATCTGGTGCTCATGGCACGCTTCCGGCGATTGCGGATCTCCCGTCTTCTCGAACCGGTAAGCGATCACTTCGGGCGTCGATCCGCGAAGTTCGCAGAGAGAGCCGCGGGCTCGGAGCCGCTCGAGAATGGCCTTTTCGAGCGAGCCGAGGCTCGCCTCGTCGCGACGCCTGACAACCAGATCTCCGGTCGCGAACGTCACGTCAGTCGCCAGGATGCGTGCATAGATCGCCGGCACGAGCTCATCCGAAAAAGTGAAGGATCGCGGCGAGGTGTGCCACTTGCTCACATACATGAGCGCAATGTCGCTGAGCATCTGCCAGGTGTTTGCGCCTTCGCCAAGCAGGACGGTAACTTTCGGCGAGGTCGCGGCGTACCGCTCGATAAGACGCTTTGCATCCGCAACGATCGCACGGTCGTAGTCATCCAGGGACCAGGGATTGTCGGTCGAACGTAGAGCAAGCTCGCGATCCACTTTCTCGCGCAAAGCCGTGTACAGGGCGGCGGGCGAACAGCGATCGTGATAGCGGCACTCACCGGGGAGCAGCGAGTAGGGTGAGTCGATACGAAACATGTAGAGGCAGGAGAAGATCGAGGCCCAGAGCACGGCGACGGTCGTCAACGCGGTCAATATGCCCGCCGCGCGATCTCCGTCCAGTGCACGGCCTGCCAACCAGAGCGCGGCGGGGATGAACAACAACGCGAACGGCAAGAGAGCGATGGCGACGGTGAAGTCGACCGACCTGGCGGCGAAATAGGAGCCCGTAATGGCCGTCAGGATCGCTGCAGGTAATGCGTGGCGCAGCCAGGTGTCGCTCGTGGCGTGCAACGCGCTGCGCTTGTTGTCGAGCACCAGCAGCCAACAGCCGGCTACAGCGATCGCGACCCCGCCCAAGATTGGAATCCAGCCCCAGAATGTCGCGTCGAACGGTACGGACCAGAACTGCCCAATTGGATTGTAGCTTGACAGGAAGCCGAGATAGACGTCGAAGGCCGGCCAACTGCCCGCCGCGAGCAGTGTCCCGACCGACAGCGCGGCAGGTCCCGACATCATGGCCGCGGCCGCGATGGCGAGGTCCTTCGCTAGCCTGGCGTAGGTCCGGTCACGGAGATTGCGCAAGGCGAGCGAGCCGGAATAAAGGGCAAACGCGCCGACGAAGGCCTCGATGCTCCACAGGCCCGACAGAAAGGCGGCCAGGAAGATGAGGGCGGAATGCCTGGCGCCTCGCGCGCCGATTCCAACGGCCATGAACAGGATGGGGAGATAGCGCCCCCCGAGCACCGAAGGCGCGGTGTTCACGTTGCCCTGGCCGCCGCCCCACGCAGACAGCCAAAACAGGATGAACACCAGCCCGAACCAGGCCGCGCTCATCCGGGTCCTCGTGGATTGCCAAAGTGCCGTGATGAAAAGAGCGTAGAACAGCAGGTTGCAAAGCTGGATGGCGATGTTGGCGACGGCAAAGGACGGTGGCCCGAGCTGAAACGCAAGGTAGGTGACGAGGACGGGGCCTGGTCCGTACTGGGAGAAGGTGTCGACCATCAGCGTTCCGCCGTGCAGGAGATGCAGGGCAGGACCCATCACGGTCATGTAGTGAAACGGATCGCCGGCGAGCGAGAAGTCGAAATTCAGGACGGCGCTGGCGACGAGCGCGCAGACCAGGGCGGCCCGCTGGGCCGCCCTGAGTTGGGCGGGATGGGCCGCGGCAAGCCGTCGTTCGAGCATCAGAAGGCATGCGCCGACTGCCACGAGGAAGGCTGCAGTCGATGCCCCGAGCAGCAGGCTCGATCGATCCGGAAATCCTCCGGGCACGGTGCGAAACAAAAAGCCGAAGATGGGGTTGAAGTGCCCGTATCCCGGCTGGATCTTGAACAGGACGATCGTCGCAGCCGCGAAAACGAACACCAACGCGACCGATTGGATCGCCCTCGGGCTCGCTCGCACGACGATCGAGCTCGCCCGATCGAGCACCTTGTCGCTCCCGCAGATGGCGATCAGCAGCACGGCCAGCGCGGCATATGCGGACACCGCGATCTTGGCCGCCTGCAATCCGGCTTTGTACCAAAAGTCCACACCGTTGTTTGCGGCCCAGGCTGCAACTGCTACGACGGCAAGGCTCACCAGTGCGGCGACCGCACACCACACGTTCAGGGCCTCGAACAGGCGACCCGCCCTGGGCCAGCGGCGATCAAGCCAATATTGCAGCGTCACGGTAGATACCGGCAGTACCAAAATGCCGGCGAAAAAGACCAGCATCGTCCGCTGTCGCGGTTCGATCTCCAGCCGATCGGCGAGCACGATCGCAACGAGAATGCCAAGCAACGTCAGGGCTGCGCTCGACAGCAGCGGAGCGGCGTCGTCGAGCCAACCGCTCGACCGATGCCGCGCGGCCTTGCGGTAGGACTCTTGAACGTCTGCCTTCATGCAACCTTTCCCAAAGCCTCAGGCGGATGAGGCGAGGAGGCGATGCACGGTGCGCCTTGCCGCAATGATGATCGGAGAGGGGCGCGGCCGCACGGTGTCGGGCGACGGGCCCTACGAGGGCACATGAGCGGCCATGCAGTACTGCGCCCCGAGCGGCAGCCAGCCGAGGCTCGCGTCCAGCTTGTGAAAGAAGGGCGTGTCGAACGGAGTGAATATGATGAACTGCCGCTCGATATCGACCATGCCGGCGGCGCGGAAAAGCTTGGCGAGCCGGTTCGAACGGAGCAGCACGGCGTTCTGGTCGAACGGACAGCTCCTGACGATCTTCTTCGTCAGCGGATTGAGCGGATTGTGCTCGATGATGATGACGAGACCTCCCGGTCGGACCACGCGAGCCGCTTCTACGAGAAAGGACTTCCAATCGTCGGGAGGCACATGATGCATGACGGCAATGGCAAAGGCGATGTCGAAGGTGCGAGCATCGTAGGGAAGCCGCGTGCCTTCATAGACATCGTAATGGACGTCCGGATTGTCGGCCCTGGCTTCCTCGATGACCGTGCCAGCGACGTCGATTCCGGTCAGCTTGATACCGGGTTGCGCAGGCATCAGATGGGGATGAATGAGGCCGTGTCCGCAGCCGATATCCAGAACATCGAGAGGTTTTGACGAAGTACCGTTCTGCGACCGGACCTTGGAGAACGTGTCCAGCAGGTAACGGGCCTTGGCGCGTGTGAAGAAATCCTGGGGCTGGCCGCTGAAGGCGATCGCATCGTCGATTTGCGCGCTATAGCCGTCGCGATATTGGTCGAATTCCGTCATCAAGCTTGCCCCGTTCCGGTTCGGTGGAGGATTTCGGCTGGCGCCCGGGTGTCCCCTGGCGCTGCCGCCCCTAGCGCCAGACGGTCTAGTGACGCGCTGGGCACGTTGACACTGTACTCGATCACGGTCGTCGGCCGCGACCGCACCTGGTTGTAGATGCGCCCCACATACTCGCCGATGATCCCGAGGAAGATGGCATTGAGGCTGATGCCGAACAGCAGCAGCACGGTTGTGGTCGCGAAGCCTGCTGGCCAGTCGACCCCGAAGAACAGCCGCGCGAAGATGTAGAAGAAGCTGCCAAGGCACGTCAGCATCGAGATGCCCAATCCGACGAACGCCGCGAGGCGGAGCGGGAAGATCGAGTGTGTGATCATCCCGTCGACAGCGAGCGCGATCAGCTTGGCAATAGGAAACTTGCTGACGCCCGCCTGCCGCGCTTGCCGGTCGTAGGGCACGCCGACCTGCTTGGTGGCCAGCAGTGAGGTCAGGCCGCGCGTGTAGGGCGCGACGTCATTGATCAGATGCAGTTGATCCAGAACGGTACGGTCGATCAGCCTGAAGTCACCGCTGTCGAGCATCAGATTGTCGTCGGACAACCTTTTCAGCAGCCGGTAGTAGAATTGCCGCGCCCATTGCAGCGGCTTGCTCTCCTGCCGAAACCGTCTGATGCCGACGACCACGTCGTGGCCCAGCTCCCACAGCTCAAGAAATCTGGGGAATACCGTCGGTGGATCCTGGAGGTCGCAGTCGATCTGGATTGCGGCGTCTCCGGAGGCCAGACGATAGGCTGTGAGCACGGACCTCTGGAATCCGAAGTTTCTGGCAAATCGTACCGCGCGCACGCGAGGGTCTTTGGCCGCCAGCTCGGAGATAATCGCACTCGAATTGTCGGTGCTGTGGTTGTCCGTGAAGATTATTTCGAACGCATAGCGATCGTTCATCTGCTCGAAAACATCGCGCACGGCACCATAGGCCCTGCGGATGTTGTCTTCCTCGTTGAAGACAGGAATCAAAATGGAAATGAGCTTGCGTTCAGTGTCAGAAGACGTCCCGCGCATTTCGTTCGTTGTCCTGTCCGTGGCTATCGGTATTCGGCCGAGAGTTGATGCCGGCGAAAAGTTGCTAGTAACAGATGTGGCGCATCGCGCAAAGCCATCCCCACCCGCCGGCGGCAAATTACGTAGCGTTCCGAAGGGCATATGCTTGATTAATGGGGAGCTTTCCAGTAAGGGTCGCCCGGCACGCCTGATGTCGCACCCCCACTCGGGAAGGTCGTCTCCCAGAAATTTGCAGTATCTCGTTGTTGCAATTAAGGTTCCGAATGCCCAACGCATCACATCACGACATTCCGACCGGGAAGCTGACACGCTGCCAGGTTTGCGGCTCTGAGCGGCTTGAGCTTGTTATCGACCTCGGCCATCAACCGCTCTGCGATTCGCTGCCTTCAAAGGCGCAACTCGATGGGCCCGAGACGAGCTATCCGTTGCGCCAGGTCTGGTGCCGTGATTGCTCCCTGTCCCAGATCGATTATGTCGTTCCTCCTGAGGTTGTCTTTCATCCGGAATACCCCTATCGCTCCGGTATCACCAAGGAGCTTGCGATCTACCAGGATGCGTTCGTACAGGATGCGGTCGCGGACCTCGGGCTGAAGCCGGATCAACTCGTTGTCGACATCGGGTCCAACGACGGAACGCTGCTCTCCGGCTTCAAGCGGCGCGGCATGCGGGTGCTGGGCATCGAGCCGACCAACATCGGTCGCATCGCGCAGGAGCAAGGCATCGACACGTTGCAGGCGTTCTTCAACGAGGAAACTGCCCGCAAGGTGGTCGAGACGCACGGTCACGCGAAGGTCGCGACTGCCACCAACGTCTTTGCGCATGTGGCGCAGCTCGGCGGCTTTATCCGCGGCCTCGAGCGCTTGCTGGCGCCCGACGGCGTCTTCATTCTCGAAAACCACTATCTGCTCGACGTCATCGAGGGCGGGCAGTTCGACACGATCTACCATGAGCACCTTCGCACCTATTCGCTGAAGTCGATCGTCAAGCTGTTCGAATTCTACGACTTCACCTGTGTCGACGCGCAGCGCGTCAGCCGCTATGGCGGCAATATCCGCGTCTATGTGGCGAAGGGCCGGGGACGTCCGGTCAAGCCCGCGGTCGCGGAACTGTTGAAGGCCGAGGATGATTTCGGTCTCTCGCGGCCCGAATGCTATGAGGCTTTCCGCGCGCGAGCCGAAAAGGTCAAGCTCGACCTCCTCGAGCTCGCCCTCGAAGCCAACAAGAAGGGGCTGAGCTTCGTCGGCAATTCGTGCCCTGGCCGCTGCAGCACCTTGCTGAACTATGTCGGCATCGACCGCATGCTCATGCCGTACATCTGCGAGCAACCGACCTCGCTCAAGCTCGGTCTGCATTTGCCCGGAAAGCAGATTCCCATCGTCGACAACGAACGGTTGATCCGCGAGCAGCCGGACTATGTCGTGCTGCTCGCTTGGCACTATGGTCAGCCCATTGCCGAGCAATTGCGCGCCAGGGGATTGAAGTCGAAATTGGTCATGCCCTTGCCCGAGGTTCGGATATTGCCGGATTGAGCAATGCGGCGGCCGTCAAGCCGCCGCATGCGCCGCTGCTTCCGGGAGGACGCAGCAATGATGATTTCGGCTCGGGCACTCTGCCGTCCGCGAGGTTTGGTCGTCTCCTAGCGGCGGACCTGACTTGCGACGACGTCCTTGCCTTTGCCGCTCGATCAGATTGGCGACGATTGTCACGCAGCTGACCGAACAGGAGCTTCTACCGGCTCGCACCGTGCGGACGCGAAAGGAGTTTTGATGAGCGGGGTTACGGTCGCCTTGGTGGGGGGCGGACGGTGGGGGCGAACGCATGCCTCCGTCTTGGCTCAGCTTTCCGACCGGACCGCACGCATCCTGTGGGTCTCGCGGCACAACAAGGCCGCGCTAGAGGCATTCCTGGCCGATCTTCCGGGAGCAGGTGATCGGTTCACGGTGGTCGATAGCCTGGATGTGGCATTGGCTTTGCGTCCTGGCGCCGCCATTGTCGCGACTCCTGCCGGCAATCACGCCGAGACCGCCGAGCTCCTGCTGCGCAGCGGCGTGCCGACCCTGGTCGAGAAGCCACTGGCCCTTGGTGTGGACGAGGCAAGGCGGCTTGTCGATCTGGCAGCCGAGCGCGGTATTCCGCTTCTCGTTGGTCTCCACCTGATGACGGCCCCATTCCTGCTTCACTTCCTGCGCCTGTCCGCGGGACGGGCGGTGTCTGCGATCGAACTGGAGTGGCTGGATCCGGAGCAGGAGATCCGGCACGGCGTCGTCAAGTCGTCTAACCTGACGACCCACAAGGTCGACGAGATCGTGCCCCATCTTTGGTCGATGCTGCACCTGATCGACGACACTGCGGAGCCGAAACCGCGCACGGTGAAGCCATGTGCGCAGGGTGCCGTCGAAGTGGAGGTCGATATGCACGAAGCTCGCGCAACCCTGCGGTTCGGACGAAGGGCGCCGGCGCGCAAGCGGCGCATCGGGCTTGCATTTCGCGATGGAGGTCATGCCGAGCTCGACTTCACGCATGAGCCCGGCGCAATCATCCTCGATGGCGTTCAGCAACCGAGCCTCGAAACGGACGGCAGGATCGGTCCGCTCGCGGTCGAACTCGCCGGCTTTCTGGACATTGTGCGTCTGGGGCAGGATGCTTGGTCGTCTCCGCGATCCGCATCCCGTTGCATGGGAGCGGTCGAATTGGCCGAAGCGGTGCGGACCCAATTGGTTGTGGCAGAGGCGGCGGCCGCAGCGGCGCGCCTTGCGCGCGGCGGTTCGATGAGGGATCCCGATATTTCGGCTTGGGTCATCGACAACATCGCGCCGCTTCTGGACGTCCAGGAGCCGCGCACCGAGAACGAGAGGCGAGAGCTCATGGGCCTGATCTTGGACGCGGCCGACATGGCGGGGCCGACGGACCATGTCGAGGACGATAAGCTGCGTCGAACGATGGCAACGATCCGCCGATCGGACTTCTGCGGCCATTTGAACCGAGGCCTCTCGGCCTGAGGGGCCGTCACTTTCAGGCGTTGCGCCGCGTGACCGCCGCTGGCGAGAGCCAAAATTGCCAAGGCAGCAAGATTTACATCGCCCTCAGTTTGTATAAAAAGCCCCCAAGAGGTCTACATGTATGTGATTGGGATAAGCTCCGGCATCAAGCACGGCCACCACGACGGAGCGGCGGTATTGCTGCGCGACGGCGAGTTGATCGCGGCGGCCGAAGAGGAACGTTTCACGCTGGCCAAGCACGCGCGCGGCGAGCTGCCGCGTGGGGCGATCGGGTTCTGCCTGAAGCAGGCCGGCATCACCATGCGCGACGTCGACTGGATCTGCTCGCCGCTGAAGACCTACACGAACTACACGCAGCGCCTCACCGAATATTTCAGGTACCAGTTCGGTCACAGCCCGAAGATCGAGCTCTACGACCATCACCTCTGTCACGCCGCGAGCTCGTTCTACGGATCCGGTTTTTCCGAGGCGACCGTCGCCTGCTTCGACTTCTCCGGCGATTCCAGCTCCGGCCTCGTCGCCCATGCCCGCGGTAACGACTTCCGCGTGCTGACGCGGTTCGCCCGCAACAACAGTCTCGGGCTCTATTACGGGATGCTGACCCAGTATCTCGGCTATCAGATGACCAATGACGAGTACAAGGTCATGGGCCTGTCGTCCTATGGCAGCCCCGACTATCTCGACAAGTTTGCGAAGTTATTGCGTCCGGCTGGCATCAATTACGAGCTCGATCCCGAGCTCGACAAGCGCCGGCGCGACGCGGAAATCTTCACCAGCGATTTCTCGACGCGGCAGGAGCGCATCTTCACCGAGAAGATGGAGGAGATTCTGGGGCCGCGGCGGCTGCGTGGTGCGCCGCTCGACCAGCGGCTGACCAACATCGCAGCGAGCGGCCAGAAGCAGCTCGAGATCGTCGCCACCGAGGTGATCCGCTCCGCGATCGCCGAGACAGGCTGCGGCGACGTCTGCATCGCCGGCGGCGTCGGCCTGAACTGCAAGATGAACATGGAGATCGCGGCCGAGCCGTCCGTGAAGCGTCTCTACGTTCCGCCGGTGCCGCATGATGCGGGCGTGGCGCTGGGCGCCGCGATGATGAAATGCGCGGAGGCTGGCCACACGATCGCGCCGCTGACCCATGCATATTGGGGACCGGAATATTCCAACGACACGATCAAGGAGACGCTGGACAAGATCGGCGCGCGGTTCGAGCTGCTCGACGATCCCGTGTCGCGCTGCGTCACCGACCTGACGGAGCAGAAGACCGTCGGCTGGTTCCAGGGGCGGATGGAGTATGGTCCGCGCGCGCTCGGCAACCGCTCGATCCTGGCCGATCCGCGCCATGCGAGCATGAAGGACCGCATCAACCTCACCATCAAGTATCGCGAGGAATTCCGCCCGTTCTGTCCGTCGGTGCTCTACGATCGCCAGGCCGAGTATTTCGAGGACACGTTCGATGCGCCCTTCATGGTGGTGACGTTTCCGGTCAATGAGAAAGTCGCCGAGACCATGCCCGCGGTGGTCCATGTCGACAACACCGCGCGCATCCAGAGCGTCCATACGGACAGCAATCCGCTCTACAGCCGTCTGATCGGCGAGTTCGCGAAAGCCACTTCGCTGCCGGTCCTGATCAACACCAGCCTCAATATCAACGAGCAGCCGACGGTGAACGCGCCACTGGAGGCGTTGCATACGTATTTCTGCTCGGGTCTGGACGTGCTGTATCTCGGCAACTATCGACTATCGAAGTCGAGCTGAAGTTACCGCTCGTCCGCGATCACCTTGCCGTCGTTCGGCAGCGCGCCGGGGCTGACCAGCTCGACATTGCCGCCGAGTTTCGTCACCGTGCGCAAGGTGCCTGCAATTTCCTCGCGCAAGGCGTCGCTCGCGGTCGCAGTTTCCGCTCGCAGCGTCATCGCATCGGCCTCGCCCTGGCGCATGACGACGAGGCGCAGGCGGCCGAGCGCGGCATGGCGCTTGCCGATCTCGGCGACCTGCTCGGGTCGGACGAACATGCCCTTGACCTTGGTGGTCTGGTCGGCGCGGCCCATCCAGCCCTTGATGCGCATGTTGGTGCGGCCGCATTTGCTCGGGCCCGGCAACACCGCGGTGAGGTCGCCGAGCGCGAGACGGATCCAGGGATGGTGCGGATCGAGCGAGGTCACCACGATCTCGCCGACGTCGCCCGGCGCGACGGGATCGCCGGTGCCGGGTTTGACGATCTCCATGATGAGATCCTCGTTCACGACCATGCCCTCGCGCGCCTCGGTCTCGAAGGCGATGAGGCCGAGGTCGGCGGTGCCGAAGGCCTGGTAGGCGTCGATGCCGCGCGCCTTGATCTCGGCTTGGAGCGAGGGCGGGAAGGCCGCACCCGAGACCAGCGCGCGCTTGATCGATGAGACGTCGCGCCCCGAGACTGCTGCGGCATCGAGCAGAATCTTCAAAAAGTCCGGCGTGCCGCTGTAGCCGACCGGACGGTAGGCCTCGATCAGCTCGAATTGCTGCTCGGTATTGCCGGCACCGGCCGGGATCACCGCGCAGCCGAGCGCGCGGGCCGAGGCATCGAAGATGAAGCCGCCGGGGGTGAGGTGGTAGCTGAAGGTGTTGAGCACGATGTCATCGGGGCGGAACCCGGCCGCGAACAGCGCCCGCGCACCGCGCCAGGGATCGGCCTGCCGCCCTTCAGGCTCGAAGATCGGACCGGGAGAGGTGAAGAGGCGGGCGAACGATCCCGGGGCTGCCGGCACCAAGCCGCCGAAGGGCGCTGAGGCCTTGTGCAGGGCCGGCAGCTCCGACTTGCGCAGCACCGGCAGGCCCGCCAGCGCCGCCCTGGAGGTCACTGCGGCCGGATCGATGCCCTTCAGCCGCTCGGCGTAGGCGGGTGCGGCCATTGCGCCGCGCAGCACGTCCGGCAGGCGGGAGAACAGCTCCGCCTCGCGCACGGCTGGTTCGCGCGTCTCGCGGGCGTCGTAATGGGCGGTCATGGCTGGTCTTTCCGGGTTGGCATCCGTTGCACGCCGCCGCCGGCATGGGTATCAGACGGCCAGTATCGAGGCGTGGAGAGGACGCGATGGCGGACGAAGGCATCATTGCGGCGGGTGAGGCGGCGGACGTCGTCGCGCGCCTGAAGCGCCGCATGATCGACGAGGCGCTGCCGCTGTGGTCGTCCGTCGGCTGGGACGATGCGGCAGGCGGTTTCATCGACCGGCTGCAGCTTGACGGCACGGCCGACACGGCCGCGCCGCGGCGCGTGTTCGTGCAGGCGCGACAGATCTGGTGCTACGCCAAGGCGGCGCAGATGGGCTGGTATCCTGAGGGGCGCGCCATCGCGCTGCAGGGACTGGAGCATCTGCTCGGCAAAGCGAAGGCGCCCGACGGCCGGCCCGGCTACGTGCACCGGCTGACGCCGGACGGCGCCGTGCTCGACGGCCGGCGCGATGCTTACGACCACGCCTTCATCCTGTTTGCGCTCGCAGCCGTCTACGGGCTCGACCAGGATGCGCAAATTCGCGCCGAGATCGACGCGCTGCTCGCCTTCCTCGACGGCCATCTGCGCTCGCCGCATGGTGGCGTGCATGAAGGCCTGCCGGTCTCGCTGCCGCGCCGGCAGAATCCGCACATGCATCTGTTCGAGGCGATGATCGCGTGCTTCGATGCGACCCGCGATCTGTCGTTCCAGAACCGCGCCGGCGAATTCTTTGCGCTGTTCCTCGCCAATCTCTACGACAAGCAGAAGCGGATCCTGACGGAATATTTCGAGGAGGACTGGTCCAAGATCGAGCCGGTCAGCGTCGAGCCGGGCCATCAGGCCGAATGGGTCTGGCTGCTGAAGGGGTTTGAACGCATTACGGGTTGCCCGACCGGACAGCGTCGCGCCGAGCTGCTCGCGACCGCGTTGCGCTATCGCGACGAGGCCACGGCGTGCCTGGTCGACGAGGGCGATGCCAGCGGCAACATCCGTCGCAGCACGCGCCGGCTGTGGCCGCAGACCGAGATGGCCAAGGCGTGGATCGCGCAGGCCGAGTCCGGCGAGGCGGGCGCTGCGGACGAGGCGCGCGCGGCGCTGGTGCGGCTCGAACGGCATTATCTCAGCCATCCCGTGAAGGGCGGCTGGTACGACCAGTTCGATCGCGCCGGCAAATCGCTGGTCGACACCATTCCTGCGTCGTCGTTCTATCATGTTCTCTGCGCAGTCACGGAAGCGGAGCAGGTGCTGAGCTGAGTTTCACAGCCACCGTTTGCGCCGCTTGAAACTCTTGAGGTTCTTGAAGCTCTTGCGCTGATCGCCGGCGCCGCCGAGGTAGAACTCCTTGACGTCCTCGTTGTCTCGCAGTTCGTCCGCGGTGCCGTCGAGCACGACCTTGCCCTGCTCCATGATGTAGCCGTGGCTCGCCACCGACAGCGCGGCGCGGGCGTTCTGCTCGACCAGCAGGATGGTGACGCCGAGATCGCGGTTGATCTTCTGGATGATTGAGAACACCTCTTTCACCAGCAGCGGCGACAGGCCCATCGACGGCTCGTCCATCAAGATCATCTTCGGGCGCGCCATCAGCGCGCGGCCGATCGCGAGCATCTGCTGCTCGCCGCCTGAGAGATAACCGGCAAGGCCGGTGCGCTCCTTCAGGCGCGGGAAATAGTTGAAGACCATGTCGAGATCGGCATCGACCTCGCGATCCCTGCGGGTGAAGGCGCCGAGCTTGAGGTTTTCGAGCGATGTCATGTCGGCGACGATGCGCCGGCCCTCCATCACCTGGAAGATGCCGCGACGCACGATCTTGTCGGGATCGATGCCGGCGATGGCGGAGCCCTCGAACAGGATCTCGCCACGCGTGACTTCGCCGTCCTCGGTCTTGAGCAGCCCCGAGATCGCCTTCAGCGTCGTCGACTTGCCGGCGCCGTTGGCGCCCAACAACGCCACGATCGCGCCCTTGGGCACGTCGAGGCTGAGGCCGCGCAGCACCAGGATGACGTCGTCATAGACGACCTCGATGTTGCGGACGGCGAGGAGGGGCGGCGCGGGTACGGCGGTCGGGCTGGGGCGGGATGCTTCAATGGTTTGGGACATGAGTTTTCATTCTCCGCTGTCGTCACCCCGCCTTGTGCGCAATTGCGCACTGAGGCGGGTGACCCAGTATTCCAGGGACGCTCGACGCTCCCCGAGAGGCCGCGGCGTACTGGATCCCCCGCTTTCGCGGGGGATGACAGTTGTGCGTGCAGCGAGAGCTAAGCTCACCACCCCAGCAGTTCCGGCTTGCGCGGCAACTCGATGGTCTTGACCTTCTCGAGCTTGATCGTGCCCTTGGCCATGAGGTCGTTGAGGTCGCCGTCGGTCGCGCCCGCGATCTTGGTGCGATAGAGGTCGACCTTCAGCGTGCCGCGGTGGTCCTTGTCGGTCCAGGTCGAGGCATTGCAGACGCCTTCCATGCCCGACGGCACCCAGTCCTTCTTCTGGTAGAAGCCCTTCACGACGTTGTCGCCGGTGGCGCCGCCGTTCTTGGCGGCCCAGTCGAGCGCCTCCTTCATGTAGAGCGCCGAGCAGACGGCGGCGATGTAGTGCACCGGCCGGTAGACCTTGCCGCTGGGGTCGGACATCTTCGAGATCTCCATCACCGTCTTCATGCCGGGCGCATCGCCACCCCAGCTCACCGCGGTGCGCAGCGGGAAGATCACGCCGTTGGCGGCATCGCCGGCGGTCTTGGCGGCGTTCTCGTCCATGCCCCAGACATTGCCGAGGAACTGGATCTCGACGCCGGCGGTCTTGCAGGCCTTCATCACCGAGATGTTGGAAGCGGCGGTGTTGCCGAGATAAGCGTAGTTGGCGCCCGAGGATTTCAGGCTCAGGCACTGCGCGCTGTAGTCACCCGGGGCGAGCGCGAACACCAGCGGCGGCAGCACCTCGAAGCCGAGCTCCTGCGCCATGGCCTCGCCGGCGGCCTTCGGCGCGTTCGGATAGGGGTGGTTGGCGCCCATGTGCACGAACTTCGGCTTGCCGGCCTTGCCCTTGGCCTTCCAGTCCTCGGCCGCCCACATCAGCATCGCGCGCAGCGAGTCCGAGTAGCTCGGGCCGTAGAAGAAATTGTAGGGCGCGGGCTTGGCCTTGCCGCTGACGCCTTCGGGGTCGGTGAGGGCGGCGGCATAGGAGCCGGAGAGATCGGGGATCTTGTCCTGGGCGAGGAAGCCGGTCAGCGCTTCGGTGTCCGCGGTGCCCCAGCCCATGATCGCGGCGACCTTGGAGTCCGGCGCCGACCATTTCTTGTAGAGCGCGATCGCGCGCGGCACCTGGTAGCCGTAGTCGTTGGTGTCGACATTGAGCTGCTTGCCGCCGACGCCACCGTTCTTGTTGACCCAGGCGAAGGTGTCGGCGACGGCCTGGCCGTAGGGCGTGCCGACGTCGGAGGTGCCGCCGGAATAATCGGCGAGATGGCCGATCGCGATCTGCGCCTGCGCGCCGGCCGAGAATGCGGCGATCGCCAGTGCGAGCGATGCGGTGCTCAAAAGGGATTTTGTCTTCATTGGTTGCCTCCTCCTGTTTCTTCGTTGGTTAGAGAGTGGCCCGTGCTCAATGCGAGAACGGGTAGAGTTTCCAGTACGCCTTGATCTGTCGCCAGCGATGGGCGAGCCCGTCCGGCTCGAACATCAGGAACGCGATGATGATCACTCCGATCGCGATCTCGCGCAGAAAGGTGATGTTGGTGTTGAGGGACAGCGCCTTGTCGATCGCGCCGCCCTTCAGGTAGAGGCTGATGAATTCCATCGTCTCAGGCAACAGCACCACGAAGGCGGTGCCCATCAGCGTGCCCATGATCGAACCGGTGCCGCCGATGATGATCATGGCGAGGAACAGGATCGAACGCTCGATGCCGAAGCCTTCCTGGGACACCACGAGCTGGTAGTGCGCATAGAGCGCGCCGGCGATGCCAGCGAAGAAGGCGGCCAGGCCGAACGACAGCGTGCGGTATTTGGTGAGGTTGATGCCCATGATCTCGGCGGAGAGATAATGGTCGCGGATCGCCACCAGCGCGCGGCCGTCGCGTGTGCGCATCAGATTGGTGACGAGGACGTAGCTCGCGACCACATAGGCCAGCACGACATAGAAATATTGCCTGTCGCCGCGCAGGGTGAAGCCGAAGATCGAGAACGGATTGGCGCTGGCCGGCACCGAGCCGCCGGTGAACCACTCCGCGCGGGAGAAGAAGTCGAGCAGGATGTATTGCGCCGCCAGCGTCGCGATGACGAGGTAGAGCCCCTTCAGTCGCGCCGCCGGGATGCCGAAGATCAGCCCGACCAGCGCGGTGACGACACCCGCAAGCGGAATCGCGAAGAACACCGGGATCGGCGCGTTGTTGGAGATGTAGGCCGAGGTGAAGGCGCCGAGCAGGAAAAAGGCGGCATGGCCGATCGAGATCTGGCCGGTGAAGCCGACCAGGATGTTGAGGCCGAGTGCCGCGATCGAGAAGATGCCGATCTGGATCAGGATGCTGAGCCAGTACCCGCCAAGGAATTGCGGCACGAGGCAGAGCAACAGCACGCCGATGATCGCAAAGTTGCGGCTGGTCGTGGTCGGGAAGATCGTGGTGTCCGCCGCGTAGGAGGTGCGGAAATCACCAGCAGGGATGAGGGCAGGGCCGGCCATGGATCAGATCCGCTCGATGTCGTGGGTGCCGAACAGGCCGTAGGGCTTGATCATCAGCACGATGATGAGGACGTAGAACGGTGCGATCTCGTAGAGATTGCCCCAGTGCAGATACTCGCTGTCGACATATTGCGCGATGTTCTCGAGCAAGCCGATGATGATGCCGCCGAGCACGGCGCCGCCGACGGAATCGAGCCCGCCGAGGATCGCCGCCGGGAACACCTTGATGCCGTAGGCCGCAAGTCCCGAGGACACGCCGTTGACGACGGCGACCACCACGCCCGCGACCGCCGACACTGTCGCGGAGATCGCCCAGGCCATCGCGAACACGCTCTTGACGGAGATGCCGAGCGATTGCGCGACCTGCTGGTTGAACGCGGTGGCGCGCATGGCGAGGCCGTACTTCGAGGCGCGGAAGAACCAGGCCATGCCGATCATCATCGCGACCGAGACCACGAGGCTCATGACATAGACGGTCTGGATCTGAAGCCCGAGCAGGCTGACCGACTGGCTCTCGAACACGCGCGGGAACGGTTGCGGATTGACGCCGAACATCCATTTGAGCGTGGCCTGGAGCACTGTCGAGAGGCCGATCGTCACCATGATCACCGAGATGATGGGTTCGCCGATCATCGGTCTCAGGATCAGGACCTGGATCGCGATGCCGAATACGAACATGAACACCAGCGTCATCGGCATGCCGATCCAGAACGGCACCTGGTACTTCGCAAGCAGCGCCCAGCACACCCAGGCGCCGACCAGCAGCAGTTCACCTTGCGCGAAGTTGACGACCTGCGTCGCCTTGTAGATCAGCACGAACGACATCGCGACCACGCCATAGAGCGTGCCGACCACGAGGCCGTTGACTAGGAGCTGGATGAGGAAGGCGGTGTTCATGTTATGCTATCCTTCGCCTCTCCCCGCTTGCGGGGAGAGGCCGGCGTGCGAAGCACGACGGGTGAGGGGGAGCTTCCGCATGCAAGGTGCCGAAGAGTCCAAGACTGGGCGCGCAAGAAGCCTGCGAGCCGCGTTGACGGATGCGGAAGGAAAACTCTGGTATCGCCTGCGCGCCCGCAGGCTGAGCGGCTACAAATTCGTCCGGCAGGAGCCGATCGGGCGATACACCGTCGACTTTATTTGCCGGGAAGCGCGCCTGATCGTTGAAGTGGACGGTGGCCAACACGCCGATAGTCCGCACGACGCCGTGCGAGACAAATGGCTGACCGACCGAAATTATCGGATCCTGCGGTTCTGGAATAACGACGTTTCGAGCAATTTGATCGGCGTTCTCGAAACGATTGTCACCGCCCTCGCGGAGGCTCCCCCTCACCCGGATCGCTGACGCGCTCCGGCCTCTCCCCGCAAGCGGGGAGAGGCGAAGGGCAGCACCGTTCGCGACGGTAGCCTGTTTCACTCCGCGGCCTCCGCCATATGGCCATGCCCGCCGAGATCCACCACGCGCAGGGTCGTTCGCACGCGCTGCGTGGTGCCGTCCTGGAAGCGGATCACGGTGTCGACGGGGATGTCGGCATCGCCGCGGTAGATCGCGTTGATGATGCCCTCGTATTTCTCGTTGATGACGCTGCGGCGCACCTTTCGGGTGCGGGTGAGCTCGCCGTCGTCGGCGTCCAGCTCCTTGTAGAGCAGCAGGAAGCGCGAGATGCGTTGCGCCGGCGGCAATGTGGCGTTGACGGTCTCGACTTCCTTCTTGAGCAGCGCGTAGACCTCGGGCCGCGAGGCGAGGTCGCTGTAGGTCGTGAACGAGAGCCGGCTCTTCTCCGCCCATTTCGAGATGATGGAGTATCGGATGCAGATCATCGCCGCGAGTGCCTCGCGGCCGGCCCCTAACACCACGGCCTCCGCGATATAGGGCGAGAACTTCAGCTTGTTCTCGATGAACTGGGGCGAGAAGCGCTCGCCGCGCGAGGTCTCGGCCAGGTCCTTGATGCGGTCGATGACGACGAGCTGGCGGTTCGCGTTGAAGTAGCCGGCGTCACCGGACAGCATCCAGCCGTCCTTGATATCGGCGACGCTCGCCTCGGGGTTCTTGTAATAGCCGAGGAACATGTTGGGATGCCGCACCACGATCTCGCCGACGCCGTGGACGTCGGCATTGTCGATGCGGATCTCGACGCTGTCGGCCATCGGAATGCCTGTCGTGTCGGGGTCGACCTTGCCCTCGGGGTGCAGCGTGTAGGCTCCTAGCAGTTCGGTCTGGCCGTAGAGCGTGCGCAGCGGCACGCCCATGGCCTGGAAGAACTTGAAGGTGTCAGGGCCGAGTGCCGCGCCGCCGGTCGCGGCCGAACGCAGGCGGGTAAAGCCGAGGCGGTCGCGGAGCGCGCGGAACAGGATTGCGTCGGCAAAGCTCGAACGTTTGCCGTCCGCGAGTGCCGCGAGGCCGCTCTTCATGCCGATGTCGAACAGGCGCTGCTTGAAAGGCGTCGCGTCCATCACCTTGGCGCGGACGTCGGCGGCGATGGACTCCCAGACGCGCGGCGCGAACAGCACGAACGTCGGCGCGATTTCGCGCAGATCGTTCATCATCGTATCGGGCTCTTCGACGAAGTTGATCTTCATCCGGCACAAGAGGCCTTTGCCGAGCACATAGACCTGCTCCATGATCCACGGCAGCGGCAGCACGGAGACGTATTCGTCGTCCGGCCCCTTCGGATCGAAGGCGAGATAGGTCGCGCAATGGCCGAGCACGCGGCCGGCGGCGAGCATGGCGAGCTTCGGGTGCGAGGTGGTGCCCGACGTGGTGCAGAGAATCGCGACATCCTCGCCCTTGGTGGCATCGACGAGGCGATCGTAGAGTTCCGGCTCGCGCGTGGCGCGGCCGCGGCCGAGCTCGGCGAACGCTTCCGCCGACATCAGTCTGGGATCGTCGTATTTCCGCATGCCGCGCGGATCGGAGTAGATGATGTGCTTCAGCCGCGGCACGCGCTCGGCAAGCGCGAGCAGCTTGTCGACCTGCTCTTCGTCCTCGGCGAAAACGACCTGCGCCTCGCCATAGTTGAGGAGGTAGGAGGCTTCCTCGTCCAGCACGTCGCGATAGAGCCCAAGGCTCAGTCCACCGATGGCGTGGGTCGCCACTTCCGCTGCGACCCAGTCCGGCCGGTTGTCGCCGATGATGCCGATGACGTCCTCGCGCCCCAAACCCAATTCGATGAGGCCGAGCGCAAAGTCGCGTACGCGGGTGTGGTAGTCATTCCAGGTGAAGACGCGCCAGAGCCCGAGATCCTTTTCGCGCAACGCGATCTCGTTGCCGTGCTCCCTGGCATTGAGCCGCAGCATCTTCGGATAAGTGTCGGCCTGCGCGACGCGGCTCGCGTAATCCATCATGCCGCACTCTCCTGCGCTGGCGGAGCATCGTCCGGATCGACCAGCACCTCGTCCTCCTCGCCGAGATAGGCACGCCTGACGTGGGGATCGGCGAGCACGGCGGCCGGATCGCCCTCGGCGATCTTGCGGCCGAAATCGAGCACCATGACGCGGTGGGAGATGTCCATCACCACGCCCATGTCGTGCTCGATCATCACCACCGTCATCCCGAACTCCTCGTTGAGGTCGACGATGTAGCGGGCCATGTCCTCCTTCTCCTCGAAGTTCATGCCGGCCATCGGCTCGTCGAGGAGAATGAGGCGCGGTTCCAGCGCCATGGCGCGGGCGAGCTCGACGCGTTTGCGCAGGCCGTAGGAGAGGGTGCCGGCTTGCGCCTTTCGCACCGACTGGAGGTCGAGGAAGTCGATGATCTCCTCGACCTTGCGGCGGTGCTCGAGTTCTTCCTTGCGCGCGCCGGTGAGCCAGTACAGCGATCCCGTGAGGAAATTGTTCTTCAGGAGGTGATGGCGCCCGACCATGATGTTGTCGAGCACGCTCATGTGGTGGAACAGGGCCAGATTCTGGAAGGTGCGGCCGATGCCGAGCGTGGGGCGCGCGTTCGGCGTCAACCCTGTGATGTCGCGGCCGCGGTAGAACAGCTGGCCCTCGGTCGGCTTGTAGCGACCGGAAATACAATTCACGATCGAGGTCTTGCCGGCGCCGTTGGGGCCGATGATCGAGAACAGCTCGCCGTCATTGATCGCAAAGCTGACATCGGTCAGCGCACGGACGCCGCCGAATCGCAAGGACACGCCGCGCACTTCGAGACTGGTAGCCACCAACAAATCCCTCCCGGTGATGGCGCATTCAGCGGCGCTCTTCGTCCGTTCCTGTCGGGCGATCCTAGTACGGCCGTGCCGGTGAGGCCATGCAGCTATTGGTCTCGACCGGCGCCGCGCCACTCTTGCTCCCGATCGGGATCAAAAGCCGCATCGCCCAAGGTGGTCCTCAATAGGGGAAAGCGCTATTTTGAAATGTCTCCCGCCTGACAATTCTGCGACAAAGTTTTTTCAGGCGGGAGTGGCCTTCATCTTTCGTCGGATGGTGGTCGAAACGATCGTGTTGCAGTGCAACAGAGAGATTGGGTGACGAACGGTGCGGCTGGCTTCGGCATCATGATTTCAGAGGATCAACTGAAGCGGGTCGCCGCCTGGTCGCGCGAGCTCACGGAAGCGGAGATCGAGGTCGCTCGCGCCGGAATCACGGAACGGTCCTACCGCACCGGCGAGACCGTGTTCATGCGCGGCGATACGTTCAGCTATTGGGCGGGCATGGTGAGCGGCCTGGCGCGGATGGGCGGGGTCTCGCGCGACGGCAAGGAGACGAGCCTTGCCGGGCTGACGGCCGGGGCCTGGTTCGGCGAGGGCAGCGTGCTCAAGAACGAGCCGCGCCGATACGACGTGGTCGCGCTGCGCGACAGCCGCGTCGCGCTGATGGAGCGTAGCGCCTTCATGTGGCTGTTCGAGAACAGCGTCGGCTTCAACCGCTTCCTGGTGCGCCAGCTCAACGAGCGGCTCGGCCAGTTCATCGGCATGCTCGAGGTCAACCGCACGCTGGATGCCACCGCACGCCTCGCGCGCAGCATCGCCTCGCTGTTCAATCCGATCCTCTATCCGGAATCCACCGCGCATCTGGAAATCACCCAGGAGGAGATCGGCGCGCTCTCGGGCATGTCACGGCAGAACGCGAACCGCGCGCTGAACCGGCTGGAGAAGGAGGGGCTGCTGCGGCTCGAATATGGCGGCGTCACTATCCTCGATGTCGAGCGGCTGCGCGGCTACGGGGACTAGCGCGCGTACTCATAAATGTCAGTTCCGAGGCTCAAGCGGAAGTTGCCCTGCTCGGTCGGGATCGACTGCTTGCGACCCGTTGCGGACCTCGGCCAACGATCGCCGCTACCTCTGGGGTAGCCGCCGCCGTGCGGCCGTGTCCAGCTGTTGCCGAGTAGTGTTCGGGGGGTGACGAAACAAAATCCACCGGGATGAAACCATTTTCCGGCCTTCACGAAGGCATGGTGAAACAGTCGGACGTCTAAAAGCAGCATTGGAAGCGATGGGCAAAGGGGCACAGCATAAAGAACGACGATCGCCATTAGGCGGGGAGCGAAGCCATGTCACAGATTCGCAAAGCTTTTTTGGGTGCTCTCGCGACAGCATTGACGATCGGTGCCGTGCAATTCGCTTCAGGTCACGACCTTGGAGATCGCTGGCAGGCGGGCTCTGAACAGCCAAGTCACATCGTCAATCGCGCAGGCAAGGCAGATCATCTTGCTGCCCCCAAGCCGTCCGCAGTCCAGACGAAAACGGTTTCCCTGCGCTTGAACGATCAAGCCGATACATCGGTCCTGATGCGTATTCCATTTGCGCAGGCCCGCATCACCAAGACGCCGCTGTGGAATCAGAGCCGTAAGCCGACAGTCGCCTGCGAGCCCATGGTCAGCACGCTCACGGAAGTCGCAAGGCTCCTGCAGCTCGGCCGTTGCGTGACCTGATCACTCAATCCGCTTTTCGGGGTGAAGCGGATATGTCCGTGAAGCTCCTTGATGTCGTGCTTTGACCCTCAACAGACCTTTCAATGTCTGTAAGGTTCAGCACCCGATTTATGAGGACAGGCCCTAGCGTGCATTGGCGGGGGCGTGGAGCGGCCAGAGGTCGGCGCGCCAGTGGATCGCGATCGCCAGCATCGCGATGAAGCCCGCAACGGCATAGAGCGAACCCGTCGCCGAATAGCCGATGATGTCGATCAGACTACCGGCCGCGAGCAAGCCGATCGGCAGGCCATAGATCACCATCATGCGCACGCCCATCACGCGCCCGCGCAGATGTGCGCTGGCCGTACGCATCAGGATCACGGCTGCCGAGATCATGGACATGCTCTGGGCGATGCCGGCGAGAACGAGGCAGGCCATGGCGACAGGCATGGTCCTGATCTCGACGAACACCAGCAGCAAGGTGTACCAGGCCAGCGTCGCACCGATCAGAAGCCGGGCAATGCGCAGTCCGCCGATCAGGCTGAGTGTGATGGAGCCGATCAGCGAGCCGACGGCGAAGCTCGCCGAGAGATAGCCGAGGCCGGTCTGGTCGGTCTGGAAGATTTCGCGCGCGATATAGGGCAGCAATCCTCCGGTGAAGGGAAATGCGGTGAGATTGGCGAGGAAGGCGACGCACAGCGCCGCACCCATGCCCGGGCCGTTCCAGGCGTAGACGATCCCTTCCTTCAGCTCGTCGAGCAGTTTTGAAACGGCGCGGCTGTTCGCCGGCAGATCGGTCGTGGCAACGGACCTTTCCGGCCGGGTCAGGCAAAACATGAGAATCGCGGCAACCAGATAGAGGCAGGCGACCGCCGCATAAACGAGCCCAATGCCAAGCACGGCAAACAGCCCGGCTCCCGTCAGCGCTCCGGCAATGCGCGCGCTGTCCTGGGTCGTGCGTGACAGGCTGATCGCGCCGATCAGAAGCTCGGCCGGCATGATGTCGGCGAGCAACGCGCTGCGAAGGCCGAGATCGGAGGAGCGGATCAGGCCCATGATCGTCACGATGATCATGACGTTGAGCGGCGCCAGATGGCCGGTCAGCGCCAGCACCATGATGGTCGAGGCGAGCAGCGTATAGACGAGGCGCATCACGACCAGGAGATCGCGATGACCGATGCGGTCGCCGATCATGCCGAACACCGGCGCGACCAGTGTCCCGACGAACTGGAGCGAGGCAAGCACGGTCAGCAGCAACACCGAGCCGGTCTCGACCAGGATGTACCAGCCGAGCACCAGCGTCTCGATCTCGAACGCCCAGGAGGTGAGCAGGTCGGACGGCCACTGGAAGCGATAGTTGCGGATGCGGAATGGCGCGAGTGCGGAAGGTCGTGCGGATGTGCTCAAGATGCGATGATGGGTTTCACGGCGATTCCCCCTTATTTTTGTTCTTCTGTTGGCACGGTAGCCCGGGCCATGCCCCTGTCAATTGGCGCTACCGCATGCCGCCATGCTTGCCGACGGTTTGCGGTGCGCCAGTGCGCCCGCAGCATCGCTTCGTCGCCCAGCCGATACGGAGAGGTCGACGAACCACCGCTTGCTCTTCCCGTGCGACGAGCCCATGCTTGCCAGGTTCCTGGGCCCATCCGGCAGGTCCGGGAGCTCGCGCCATCGCGGCTTCCGCGAGGTCCTGACCCATGAACTGCTCTTGCTGTGGTTTAGAGGTCCAGAGCGGCTTTGCCTTCTGCCCGAAGTGCGGCACGAAGCAGCCGAACGCGTGCCCCGGCTGCGGCTTTCCATGCGCGCCGGATTTTGCCTATTGCCCGAAATGCGGTGTCTTCGTCTCTGAGGTCCCCACAGGCGGCGAGCAGGCATCGGCGCGGACGAACCCGACGACGCTCCCGATCCGGTCCTCCTCTCCGCCGCTCGTGCCGGCGGAGGACGCTCAAGCCGCATTTCGAGCTCCGTCGGACAAGATCGACAGCGAGGCGAACCGCCGCACCATCACGGTGCTGTTTGCCGACCTCAGCGGCTTCACTGCGATGAGCGAGCGGCTCGACCCCGAGGTCATGCAGACGCTTCAAAACGAATTGTTCGAGGAGTTGACGGCCGCGGTGCAAAGCTTTGGCGGCTTCGTGGACAAATTCATCGGCGATGCGCTGCTGGCTCTGTTTGGTGCGCCGGCGGCGCACGAGGACGACCCGGAGCGAGCGGTGCGCGCTGCCCTCGACATGATCGGCCGGACGGCGCGCCTCAGCGAACGCGCGGAGGCGTATGCCGGTTCACCGCTGTTGCTCCATGTCGGCATCAACACCGGGCACGTCGTCGCGGGCGGGCTCGGTGCGGGTGTCTCCAAATCCTATTCGGTGACCGGCGACACGGTGAATACTGCCCAGCGACTACAGTCGATGGCGGCTCCGGGCGAGGTGCTGGTCGGGCCGTTGACTCACCGTCTGACGCGGCATGCGTTTTCCTATGACTCGCTTGGCGAGGTCTCGCTCAAGGGCAAGATGGGCAGCGTGCTGGTCCACCGTCTGAAGGAGCCGCTCGACACGCCCCGTGCGGCGCGCGGTCTCGACACGCTGGGCCTCAATGCGCCGCTGATCGGGCGCGACGCCGAGCTTGCGCGCCTGATCGGCAGCCTTGATCGCGCGTGCGGCGGCGCGGCTCAACTGGTGCGGCTGGTCGGTGAAGCCGGCATCGGGAAAACGCGCCTGGTCAGCGAATTCGTCGCGCGCATCCGCGACCAGGATCGCTTCGCCGGCGTGGCGATCCGGCACGCGGCGTGCTCGCCGCTCGGCGAACAATCCTACGGCACTCTCGCCGCCGTGCTGCGCAGCGCCTATGGCATCGCGCAGAAGGCGGGCGCCGCAGAGGCGGAGGCAAAGGTCGCCGAAGCGCTGTCGGAGCTTGGCCTCGCGACCGACGAGGCCGACCGCCTGATGCCGCTCTATCTGCACGTCCTCGGCCTCGGCGACCCCAACGCCGCGCTCAGGCATGTCGAGCCCGAACAGCTCCGCCGACAGATATTCTTCGCGATTCGCACCGTCTTCGAACGCCGCCTGGCACTGTCGCCACTGCTGATCATCGTCGAGGATCTGCATTGGGCCGACGCGGTGTCGCTTGAAGCGTTGCGGTTCCTGATGGACCGGCTGGAGCGGACGCGGCTGATGCTGCTGTTTACGCGTCGGCCGATGCTCGAACTGGACCAGTTCGGTTCGAGCAGGATCAGTCACACGACCCTTCGGCTGCCCCCGCTTGGCGACGCCGACGGACAAAGGCTGCTCGCGGCCTATTTCAGTCACGGTTGGCGTGAACCGCCGGGAGGTCTGTTCGGTCGAATCCTCGATCGCGCCGGCGGCAATCCGCTTTTCCTCGAGGAGATCATACGCGGCCTGATCGAAGCCGGCACCCTGGAGCGCGACGGCGCTCAGTGGCGGATGAAGTCGGATGAAGCCTCCGCCGATATTCCGGCAAGCATTCAGGCGTTGTTGCTGGCGCGTCTCGACCGGTTGCCGCATCAGGTGCGCCGCCTGGCACAGGAGGCCGCCGTGATCGGCCCGCGGTTTGATGCGGCCGCTCTCGGTGCGGCGGCAACCGAGCCGGCAAGGGTTGAAGCAGGGCTCGAGCTTCTGTGCGACGCGGAGATCATCGAGGAGATCGCGGGCGCGAACTCGATTTCGCTGCGGACCTACCGCTTCACGCAAACCATGCTTCAGGACGTGATCTATCAAAACCTGCTTCTGCAGCGCCGGATCGAGCTTCATGGACGGATCGGCGGGGCGCTCGAGAGGCTCTATGGCCATGAGCCCGAGCGCCTCGAAGATCTCATCCTGCTCGGACATCACTTCAGTCTGAGCGCGAGCAAGCCGAAAGGCGCACGCTATCTGCGCGCGGCCGGCGATCGCGCTCGCGCCAGCTATGCCAACGACGATGCCATCCGTCTCTACCAACAGGCCCTCGCCGTGCTGTTGACCGGCGGCGAGCGGGAGCCGGAACGTCTGGTCCTGTACGAGCGAATTGCAGACCTCTGTGCCGCGGCTGGCCGCCGGAACACGGCCGAGGAGCACTATCAGAGCGCGTTGGAGGGGCACCGCGCCATCCAGGACCGGATCGGCGAAGCGCGAATCCTTCGCAAGCTTGGCCGATTGCTGTGGGACGCCGGCAAGCGGATCAAGGCAGAGACGCATTACGCCGAGGCGGCCAACCTGCTTGGGGGGACCGACGCGCCCATCGAGTGGGCGCATCTGTTGCAGGAGCGCGGCCGTCTCGCGTTTCGGACCGGCGATCACGTGGCCGCCGCAAGATGGGCAGACGAGGCGCTCGGCTACGCACGGTCCGTACCGGCGGACGCGGACGAGCAGGCCGGTCTCGAGGCGGCGCGCGCCATTGCGGAGGCCCTCAACACCAAGGGCGTTGCGCTGGCGCGGCTTGGACGACACGAGGAGGCGGTGCGCGAGGTGGAGCAAAGCGTTGCAGCCGCCGAAACCGCCGGCCTCCTCAACGTAGCCTGCCGCGGCTACACCAATCTCGGTGTGCTCTACACGATCGTCGATCCGGCGAAAGCCGTGGAGGTCTGCCGGCGCGGACTCGATGTCGCGCGTCGGATCGGGGATCTCGGCTTCCAGGCGCGTCTTCTCGCCAATTTTGCCGTTGCCTGTTGCACCTTCACGGACAGATGTACCGAGGAAGGGGTACCGGCTGCCGAGAAGGCGATCGAAATCGACCGGGCGCTCGATCAGCGCGAGCATCTCTCAGTGCCCTTGATCGTGCTCGGGCAAATCCATCAATGCCACTTCCGCCCCGATCTGGCCGCCCTCTGCTACAATGAGGCAATCGAGGTGGCGAACGAAACCGGCGAACCGCAGCAGCTCTTTCCATGCTATGATGGTCTTGCGACGCTGAGCCTTGATCGAGGCGACATGCCCGAGGCCGACCGATATTTCGCGCTGGCGCATGATGTCTGCGCCCGCCACGGGCTTGATCCCGCCGGGCTGATCGTACTGCCATTTCTTGACTAGTTCATATGAAGGAGTTTCAACCATGCCAGAACTTCATGTCGATGGACCGCTTCAACCGGGCGATCGCGCACCGGACATCGTGCTGGACGCGATCACACGCGACGGAACGATCTCGCTCCAGGATTTTCGCGGGCACAGCCCGATACTGATCGGCTTGTTTCGGGGGCTGCACTGCCCGTTCTGTCGGCGCCATATCGCGGCACAGGCGCAGCTTGACGCAGCCCTGCGCGACAAGGGCGTCGAAAGTCTCACGGTCGTCAATACGCCCATCGAGCGCGCGCGGCTCTACTTCCGCTATCATCCCTTGCCCAATCTGCTCGCCGCGTCCGACCCCGAGCGGGTCTCGCACCGCGCGTTCGGCCTGCCCACTATCGAGTTTACGGAGAACGAAACCGAGTGGCCGCGCAAGGTGGGTATGGACGTCGTCAAGAGCATGCAAGTGGATGTGCCCGGCGAAACGTCGGGGTCGATGAATCGGCTGGCGGCTGCCGAGTACCTCAACAACAAGGACGGTTACGAGATGATGGAGGCCGATCAGCGCATGGCGGCAACCGGCCAGGGCCAGCTGTTCGGCCAGTTCCTGCTCGATCGCGAGGGGATCGTGCGCTGGACCTTCACCGAGGTTCCTGAAGGCGGCCACCGCATGTTCGGGGCTCCGAGCCCTCAGGAGTTGATGTCGGCCGCCTCGCAGCTGGCGAGCTAGGCATCGTCGGCCGGTGATTAACCCGCCACCCTCGGCCGCTTCTCGGCGAGCGCTGCCGCCATCGCCGAGATCAGCGGGCGCATGAAATAGTGATCTTCCGCCGGTGCGATGTCCGTACGCAGGCCATGCGCAGCGAGCTCTCCCGACACCGCAGGACCCACCGACGCAATCAGCGTCCGCTCCAACCCTGCGCGCAACTTCGCCTCGCTGCTATGTGCCTTCGCAGCTTCCACGAGGCGGCGGACCTGGCCAAGATTGGTCAGCGCGATGGAATCGATTCGCCCCTCGGCCATGTCGTCGATGGCGGCGACGATGTTGGCATCCGCTGCCTTGGAATCGTAGGCATAAGGCAGCACGGTATCGACATCGGCGCCTTGCGCGGCAAGCGCGCCGGTCAGTACGCTGTGGTCCTTGTCCGGATAAAGCTGAAGGCCGACGCGTCGCCCCTTCAGGTCGAGCCTGCCCAGCATTTCGATCACGCCCTCGGTGGTCGGCTTCTCCGTGGTCTGCTGCGCATCGAGGGAGATCTCGCGCAATGCCTTGCCGGGCTTCGGGCCGCGGGTGAATTTTCGCGACTTGGCAAGCGCTGCGACCAGAGCCTGGTCGAGACCACGGGTCCGCGCGAGCTTCATGATCCGCCGCAGGCCTTCGCCCGTCATCAGCACGAGGTCGTCAAAGGGCTGGTCGATGGCGCGGCGGATCCAGGCCTCGACCGGGGCGGGATCGGGCGCGTCGTGAATGGTGAACATCGGGCACTGCACGACATCGGCACCCTGCTCGACCAGAAGCTTTGAAAACTGCGCCTCCTCGCGCGTCTCCAGGATCAGGATGCGGTAGCCGTTCAAGCGGTCGGCCATGGGTGTGCTCCGGCGGTAAATTGCAATGGTCCGTTCATCCTGACTCCGCGCTTTATGTAGAAGCAAGTCTTGGGGTCAAGTCTTGGGATCAAGTCTTGGGATTGGCGCAAGGGCAGGGTCGGTGATAGAGCAGGGCGCAAATCGCGGGTCGTTCCGCAGTCGCTGCCCAAACCTTCATCAAGAGCCATGCCCGATCATCAATATGTCCTGACCCTGTCCTGTCCGGATCGTCCCGGCATCGTCTCGGCGGTGTCGACCTTCCTGGCCCACAACGGACAGAACATTCTCGATGCCCAGCAGTTCGACGACGTCGAGACCAAGAAGTTCTTCATGCGCGTGGTGTTCACCGCGGCCGATCTCGCCGTGGAGCTGTCGGCGCTCCAGACCGGCTTTGCCGCGATCGCGGAGCGTTTCGGCATGGAGTGGCAGATGCGCGACCGTGCCGCGCACCGCAAGGTGATGCTGCTGGTGTCGAAGTCCGACCATTGCCTGGTCGACATCCTCTATCGCTGGCGCACCGGCGAGTTGCCGATGGTCCCGACCGCAATCGTCTCCAACCATCCGCGCGAGGTCTATGCCGGGCTCGATTTCGGCGGCATCCCGTTCCACCATCTGCCTGTCACCAAGGAGACCAAGCGCGAGCAGGAGGCGCAGATCCTCGATCTCGTCGCCGAGACCGGCACCGATCTCGTCGTGCTCGCGCGCTACATGCAGATCCTGTCGGACGATCTTTCCGCCAAGCTTTCCGGCCGCTGCATCAACATCCACCACTCGTTCCTGCCGGGCTTCAAGGGCGCAAAGCCCTATCACCAGGCCCATGAGCGCGGCGTCAAGCTGATCGGCGCGACCGCCCATTACGTCACGCGCGACCTCGACGAAGGCCCGATCGTCGATCAGGACGTCGAGCGCATCAGCCACCGCGACACCCCGGAAGATCTCGTCCGCAAGGGCCGCGATATCGAGCGGCGCGTGCTGGCCCGCGCGATCCGCTACCACCTCGACGACCGCGTCATCCTCAACGGCCGCAAGACCGTGGTGTTCATGGATTGATTGCCCGTCGTTCCGGAGCGCGCGACGCGCGAATCCGGAACCTCGAGATTTCCGGGTGCGCAATTGCGCACCATAGTTCGCCTCTGCGAGGCGCCCCGGAGTGACAGCGAGATCGTTGTCGTGCCTCAGCGCACCGCGCCGCCCGACGTGGACCCCGTCGCACCCTTCTGCGCCTGCTCTTCCTTCTCCCGATCGGCCGCCGGCAGCAGCCGCTTGCGTTCGCGCTCTTTCATGTAGGCGTCGTATTGCGGCGTGCCGGGCCGCGGCGGTGCGTCGGCCGGCAGGCCGCCGGCCCATTGCGGGACGTAGTCGCCCATGCCGGCGGAGAGCTTTTCGTTGACGGTGCCGCAGCCGGACAGCCCCGCGGCGAGCGCTACGAGGGTGAGGACGGAGCGGAAGGGCTTGAGCATTGTGCGCGCGCGAATTCGGTCAGGTTGGACGCCGGGTTAGGCTGGCGCGGGAAGAGTAGTCTTCAACAAGGTAAAATAGACTTATTCGAGATAGGTAATTAGCTACCGGTTTGCGGTGAACCGAAGCCTCGCCGGTGTCCGAATTCTGCAAAAGAAAGACGAAATCCTCCATCCACGCGGCTGGCCGCTTTCTAGACTGTGCCAAGGGGCGCGCGACAAACTGGCTTGGTCGGCGGCGGGGCTTTTTCGTTGACAGGTCCATTTTATTTGTACAATCGTACAAATAGGAGCGGCCAGGATGGGGATGCTCGGGTTACCCCGACGTAACCACGGCATCGCTCCTGTCGCCGGCAATCGGGACGCGCGGCTTGCGCCGAATGGTCGCCAAACGTCCGATTGACAATAAGGGCGCGAAAGACGCCATGTGGCGCGACATCGCGCATGCGTGAGCCAAGGTTGAGCCAAGGACCGGGCACTCGGTCCGGCGCACAAGAGGTCAGGAATGAAGGGGAGGGACATCTGATGTTCGAACGGAAGACGTTTTCTTACAAGGTCTCTTGGACCGCAGCAGCGGCCGCCATCGCGGGCCTTGCGGCCATCGTGCCGGCCAGGGCCGAGGACACCGTCAAGGTCGGCCTGATCCTGCCGATGACCGGCGGCCAGGCCTCGACCGGCAAGCAGATCGAGAACGCGATCAAGCTCTACATGCAGCAGAAGGGCGACACCGTCGCCGGCAAGAAGATCGAGATCATCCTCAAGGACGACGCGGCGATTCCGGACAAGACCAAGACGGCCGCGCAAGAGCTGATCGTCAACGACAAGGTCAATTTCATCGCCGGCTTCGGCGTGACACCGGCCGCGCTCGCGGCCGCACCGCTCGCAACCCAGGCCAAGATCCCGGAAGTCGTGATGGCGGCCGGCACCTCCATCATCACGGAGCGCTCGCCCTACATCGTGCGCACCAGCTTCACGCTGGCGCAGTCCTCGACCATCATCGCCGACTGGGCGGTGAAGAACGGCATCAAGAAGGTGGCGACGCTCACCTCCGACTACGCGCCGGGCAACGACGCGCTGAACTTCTTCAAGCAGAACTTCACCGCCGGCGGCGGTGAGGTGGTCGAAGAGGTGAAGACGCCGCTCGCCAATCCCGATTTCGCGCCGTTCCTCCAGCGCATGAAGGACGCCAAGCCCGACGCGATCTTCGTGTTCGTGCCGGCCGGCCAGGGCGGCAACTTCATGAAGCAGTATGCCGAGCGCGGCCTCGACAAGGCCGGCATCAAGGTGATCGGACCCGGCGACGTCACCGACGACGACCTTCTCAACAACATGGGCGACGCCGTGCTCGGCACGGTCACCGCGCATCTGTATTCCGCGGCGCATCCCTCGCAGATGAACAAGGATTTCGTCGCGGCCTACAAGAAGGCCTTCGGCAACCGTCCGGGCTTCATGGCCGTGAGTGGCTATGACGGCATCCACCTCATCTACGAGGCGCTGAAGAAGACCAATGGCGACACCGACGGGACCAAGCTGGTCGAAGCCATGAAGGGCCAGAAGTGGGAAAGCCCGCGCGGCCCGATCTCGATCGACCCCGAGACCCGCGACATCGTGCAGAACATCTACATCCGCAAGGTCGAGAAGGTCGACGGCGAGCTCTACAATGTCGAGTTCGCGACCTTCGAAGCCGTCAAGGATCTCGGCAAGACCAAGAAGTGACCCGCGAAAGCGGGGCATCCCGGGGAGCGCATTAGCGCGAACCCGGGATCTCGAAATTGCTGAAACGAGATTCCGGGTTCAGCGCTGCGCGCTGCCCCGGAATGACGAGTGATTACCAGGGTTTACCCGCTTCCGATGACCTCTATCCTCACCAACCTGTTCGATGGCGTTGCCTACGGCATGCTGCTGTTCGTGCTCGCTTGCGGGCTTGCGGTCACGCTCGGCCTGATGAACTTCGTCAATCTCGCCCACGGCGCCTTCGCCATGGCCGGCGGCTATGTCTGCATGGTCCTGGTCAACCGGATGGGCTGGCCGTTCTTCGCCGCGCTGCCGCTCGCCTTCGTCTCGTCGGCCGCGATCGGCATCGTGCTCGAACGCACGCTCTACCGCCATCTCTATACGCGCAGCCATCTCGACCAGGTGCTGTTCACGATCGGTCTCACGTTCATGTCGGTCGCGGCCGTCGACTACATCCAGGGCTCGTCGCGAGTCTTCATCAATTTGCCGGCTGCGCTCCAGGGCCAGTTCGACGTGTTCGGCGTCGGTATCGGCCGCTACCGGTTGATGATCATCGTGATCTGCGGCCTGCTCACCATTGGTCTCCAGATGGTGCTGGCCAAGACCCGTTTCGGCAGCCGGCTGCGCGCCGCGGTCGATGATCCCCGTGCCGCGAGCGGCCTCGGCATCAACGTGCCGCAGGTGTTCGCCTTCACCTTCGCTTTCGGTTGCGGGCTCGCCGGTCTCGGCGGCGCGCTGAGCGCCGAGATCCTCGGCCTCGATCCGTATTTCCCGCTGAAGTTCATGATCTACTTCCTGATCGTGGTCACCGTCGGCGGCTCGTCCTCGATCACCGGGCCGTTCCTGGCCTCGCTCCTGCTCGGCATCGGCGACGTCGCCGGCAAATATTACGTGCCGAAGATGGGCCCCTTCGTGATCTACACCATGATGATCGTGATCCTGATCTGGCGCCCGAACGGCCTGTTCGGCCGCACGGCCGCGCGTTGAGGCCGCCGATGAGCGCTTCCTCCGACGTCGGTTATCACGCCCAGCGCCAGGCGCGCTGGCACTATGGCGAAGTCGCCTTCTGGCTCGTCGTGCTGGCCTGCGGCTTCGCATTTCCCACGCGCTATCTGATCATGACCGACATCCTGCGGCTGGCGCTGTTTGCGATGTCGCTCGATCTCATCCTCGGTTATGCCGGCATCGTCTCGCTCGGCCATGCCGCTTTCTTCGGCGTCGGCGCCTACGCCGCGGGGCTCCTCGCCTTGCATGGGATCATCAACGAGCCCGTGCTGGCGCTGATCGTAGCCGGCCTTGCCGCTATGGTGCTGGGCTTCGCCACCAGCTTCCTGGTGATCCGCGGCGTCGACCTGACCCGGCTGATGGTCACGCTCGGCATCGCGCTGCTGCTTGAGGCGCTCGCCGAGCGCTTCTCCAACATCACCGGCGGCACCGACGGCCTCCAGGGCATCGAGATGCAGCCGATCTTCGGCGAGATTCCGTTCGACATGTTCGGCAAGACCGGCTTCTTCTACTCGCTGGCCGTGTTGTTCCTGTTGTTCCTGTTCGCCCGCCGCGTCGTGCATTCGCCGTTCGGTCTGTCGCTGCGCGCGATCAAGAACAATCCGCTGCGCGCCGCCGCCATCGGCATCCCTGTCAACCGCCGCCTGATCGCGATCTACACGCTCGCGGCGTTCTATGCCGGCATCGCGGGCGCGTTGTTCACCCAGACCACGGCGATCGCCTCCCTCGACGTATTCGCCTTCGAGCGTTCGGCCGATTTGATGCTGGTGCTCGTCATCGGCGGGACCGGCTATCTCTATGGCGGGCTGGTCGGTGCGGTGGTGTTCCGCATGCTCCAGGAATTGTTCTCCACCATCACCCCGCAATATTGGCAGTTCTGGATCGGTCTCGTGCTGGTCGTGATCGTGCTGGTCGGCCGCCAGCGCCTGCATCGCTGGGTGCTGTACGTGCCGAACCTGGTCATCAAGCAGGTTGCCGGACGCAAGGCCGTCGTTGCCGTGCCGGAGAGCGACTCATGACCATCGCGCTCGAAACCCAGAATCTCGAAAAGCAGTTCGGCGGCCTGCGCGTGACGCGGGACCTGTCGCTCAAGGTCGAGCAGGGCGCCCGCCACGCGCTGATCGGCCCGAACGGCGCCGGCAAGACCACGGTCATCAACCAGCTCACCGGCGTGCTCAAGCCGAACTCGGGCCGGATCCTGCTCGAAGGCCAGGACATTACTGATTTGCCGGTGCACAAGCGCGTGCTGCGCGGCCTGTCGCGCACCTTCCAGATCAACCAGCTCTATCCCGACCTGACCCCGCTCGAGACCATCGGCCTTGCCGTCTCCGAGCGCCTCGGCCATGGCGGCGACTGGTGGCGGCGGATGGGTACGCGGAGCGACGTCAATGGCGAGATCGCCGATCTCCTGAGGCGCTTCCATCTGCTCGACGTCATGAACGAAGAGACCGTGACGCTGCCTTACGGCAAGCAACGCCTGCTCGAGATCGCGGTCGCGATCGCCGCCAAGCCGCGCGTGCTGCTGCTCGACGAGCCCGCCGCCGGCGTGCCGGAGAGCGAACGCCACGACATTCTCGCCGTCGTAGGCAGCCTGCCGCGCGACGTCACCGTGCTCCTGATCGAGCACGACATGGACCTCGTCTTCTCCTTCGCCGACCGCATCTCGGTATTGGTCTCGGGCGCGCTGCTCACCGAAGGTCCGCCCGACGTGGTCGCGCGGGACCCGCAGGTCAAGGCCGTCTATCTCGGCGAGGAGGCGGTCAATGTCTGACCTGCTCGCGATCGACGCCCTGCGCGCCGGCTATGGCGAAGCGGTGGTGCTGCCCAACATGTCCCTGCGCCTCGCCGAGGGGCAGGTGCTTGCGCTGCTGGGCCGCAACGGCACCGGCAAGACTACGCTGATCAACTCCATCGTCGGTGTCACCCGCCGCTTCTCCGGCTCGGTCGCGCTCGCCGGCACCGATGTCACGAGCTTGCGGCCCGATCAGCGGGCGCGCGCCGGCATTGGCTGGGTGCCGCAGGAGCGCAACATCTTCCGCTCGCTGACGGTGGAAGAGAACATGACCGCGGTGGCGCAGCCCGGCCCCTGGACGGTCGAGAGGGTCTACGAAATGTTCCCGCGGCTGAAGGAGCGGCGGACCAATTTCGGCAACCAGCTCTCCGGTGGCGAGCAGCAGATGCTGGCGATCGGCCGGGCGCTGACCCTCAACCCCAAAGTTCTGCTGCTGGACGAGCCGACCGAGGGCCTCGCCCCCATCATCGTCGAGGAGCTTCTGAAGGCGATCGGCACCATCACCCGGGCGGGCGGCATTTGCTCGATCATCGTCGAGCAGAACGCGCAAAAGATTCTGGGGCTCGCCGACCGTGTTGTGATATTGGAGCGCGGAACGATCGTCCACGACGCCCCGAGCGCCGCGCTGAAGGCCGACCCGTCGGTTCTCGAGCGCCACCTCGGCGTCGCAGGGGCGGCGGCCCACTAAAATATCCCGGGAGTAGAAAATGCAGCGAACCAAAGCCCCCTTCCGCGCCGACGAGGTCGGCAGCCTCTTGCGTCCCGCGAAGATCAAGGAGGCCCGCGCCAGGCTCGAGAAGGGCGAGATCTCGGCTGACGATCTGCGCAAGATCGAGGACATGGAGATCGAGAAGGTCGTGCACAAGCAGGCCTCGATCGGCTTGAAGCTCGCGACCGACGGCGAATTCCGCCGCTCCTGGTGGCACTTCGATTTCCTGGCCAAGCTCACGGGCTGCGAAATGTTTCACCCGGACACGGGCATCCAGTTCGCGGGCGTCGAGACGCGGCATGACGCGGTCCGCGTGATCGGCAAGCTCGATTTCCCCGACGACCATCCGATGCTGGATCACTTCCGCTTCCTGAAGAAGTCCGCCGACCAGGCCCACGTCACCGCCAAGATGACGATTCCCTCGCCGGCCGTGCTGCACTTCCGCGGCGGCCGCAAGGCGATCTCCAAGGACGTCTATCCCGATCTCGACGCCTTCTACGAAGACCTCGGCAAGACCTACCGCAAGGCCGTGAAGGCGTTTTACGATGCCGGCTGCCGCTATCTTCAGTTCGACGACACCGTGTGGGCCTATCTCTGCTCGCAGGACGAACTGAAGAAGGCGCGCGAGCGCGGCGACAATCCCGAGGGTCTCCAGCAGATCTATGCGCGCGTCATCAACTACGCGCTGGCCGAGAAGCCGGCCGACATGGTGGTGACGACGCATGTCTGCCGCGGCAATTTCCGCTCGACCTGGATTTCTTCGGGCGGCTACGAGCCCGTGGCCGAGACCATGCTCGCCGGCACCAATTACGACGGCTACTTCCTCGAATACGACTCTGACCGCGCCGGCGGCTTCGAGCCGCTGCGCTTCCTGCCCAAGGGCAACAAGGTCGTCGTGGTCGGCGTCATCACCTCGAAGTTCGGCGAGCTCGAGAAAAAGGACGACATCAAGCGTCGCCTCGAAGAGGCCGCCAAATTCGCGCCGCTGGAGCAGCTCGCGCTGTCGCCGCAGTGCGGCTTTGCCTCGACCGAGGAAGGCAACATCCTCTCCGAGGAAGAGCAATGGGCCAAGCTCGGCCTTGCGGTCGAGATCGCGAAGGAAGTGTGGGGCAACTAAATTTGCCGCGAGGCCGCTGTCATTCCCCGCGAAAGCGGGGAATCCAGTACGCCGCGGCTTTTCGGTGAATCACGGACGTCTCGGCGTACTGGATCGCCCGATCAAGTCGGGCGATGACACCGAGTGAGTGGCGGGCAGCGTCACACCCTCGAAAACCAGTGCGCTCACCCGCCCTCACTTCTCCGCCAGATAGACCTCGCCCAGCAGCGACGAGTTCGACCACGGCACCTGCTTGTTCTTCGTGCTCGAGACCACTTCCGCCCGCACGCGCGTCAGCATCTGCTGCACCTCCAGCCCCGGCGTGCCGAGATGGCGGGAGAGGGCGGCGGAGAACGGCGAGTTGGCGCCTTCGCCGTCGAGCGCGACCTGGCCCGGCGCAGTGGCGAACGCGATCAGCGTGCCCGCGCCCAGCGTTGCACCGGCGCCCAGGCTCGTTGGCGCTGCGAGGCCCGAAGCGCCCTCGATGCCTCGGTTGGTGCCGGCGGCGGCGACCTGCTGCGCCATCGGGTTGTTGCGGCAGGCATCGAAGATCAAAATGTTGGTGCGGACCTGGTCGTCGAGGCCGGCCATGATCGTGTCCATGTCGATCATCGCCTCCGTCATGCCCGCGCCCGGCTTGAGCTCGACGTCAACGGGAATGAGGTAGTTGCGGCCGTCGACCTGCACGCCGTGGCCGGCATAGTAGACCAACGCGACCTGTGCCCGCGCCGCCTCGCGCAGGAAGTCGCGCGTCACTTTCTGCATCGCTGCGCGGTCGAGATCGATGCCCTCCGACACCGTGAAGCCGATGTCGCGCAGGCTCCTGGCGACGGCGCGCGCATCGTTGGCCGGATTGGGCAGCGCCTTGACATGCGCGTAGGCGCCATTGCCGATCACCAGTGCGAGGCGCTTGCCGGGCGTCGCCGGGGCAGGCGAGGGCGCAGGCACCGCGCCCGTTTGCTGCGGGGCCGGCTGCGTCACCGGTGACGGCGCATCGCGCGGGACGGGGGTGAGCGCATCCGTCACCAGCGACAGCCGCACCTTGGCGGTGGCCTGGTTGGCCTTGCTGCCGGCATCGGAAGCCACGATAGCCAGCGTGGCCTTGTAGTCGTCGCGCGCATGGGCGTAGTCGCCCTTCGCCTCATAGGCCAGCGCGCGGTGGATATAGCCTGATATCAGCACGCTGTTCGGCGGCGTCATGATGTTGACGGGCGGCTTCTCCTTCGCAAGCCGGATCGCCTCGCTGCCATCGGCAATGGCGCGATCGAGATCGCCTCGCACGCGCCAGATCGCGGTGCGGTTGATCAGCGGCTGTGGCAGCGTCGGGTCGAGCCGAATCGCCTGGTTGATGTCGGCAAGCGCGCCGTCGAGATCGCCCAGCGCCTCCTTCGCGATGCCGCGGTTCTGGAACGAGAACGTCGATTTGGGCTGCAGCTTGATCGTGGCATCGTAGTCGGCAATCGCCTTAGCGTAGTCACCCTTGCCGCGCCAGGCGTTGCCGCGATTGTGGAAGATGGTGCCATCAGCCGGGCCGAGCTTCAGCGCATCGTCGAAATCGGCGATCGCGATGTCGTAGTCGCCCTTGTCGTAATAGGCCGATCCCCTGAGATTGTAGACCGCCTGGCTCGGCTGGAGCCGGATCGCCTCGGTGGTGTCGGCGATCACCTTCGAATAGTCGCCCTTCTTGTTCCAGCCGACCGCGCGCCAGAAATAGATCGTCGCGAGCTGCTCGCCGCGAAACACCTTCAGCGCGACGATCTTGTTGCAGGCGTCGATCATCTGGTCCGGCGGCGTGGTGTCGGTGGTGCAGAGCGGCCCGAGCTGGCTGCGCGCCTGCGCGAAGGCGGGCGCGGCCCACAGGGTTGCTGTGAGCAGGCAGAGCGCGACGAGCAGGCGGCGCATGGCGATGGTCCCTTGAAGGAGAGGCGCTTGTTTGTTGCCCGGCGATGCGCCGGGGTTCACGCGCTCGTCATTGGACGTGGGGTAAAGCGGGGGAGGGTATTCCCTCAGTGGGCAGATTTTGCTACGACGCTGGTTCCCAACATTTTTGCCCACCGCTTTCCCACTCATGAAGAACGACGAAATCCTCAGCCAAATCACCGAGTTCTGCCGCAAGGCGGACATGGCGGAATCGACGTTCGGCCGGCGCGCGGTGAACGATGGGAAGCTGGTCCATCGCCTGCGCGAGGGAAAGCGCATCACGATCGACACGCTGGAGCGGATCCAGGCCTATATCGCCGCATCGACGACGGGCGGCCTGCCGCCGCCGCGGGGGCTCCAGGTGCCGCCGGAAAAACGCGATCCGCGCGGCAATTTCCGCTTCTTCGAGAACCGGCAAAAATACCTGCTGTTCGTCCATACCTGCAGCGAGAAGCGGGTGGTCGCCGAGCGCGTGGCGCTGGAGCTCGCCAGCATCCATCCGCGGCCGCCGGCGCTGCGTATCTTCGACGCGGGCGTCGGCGACGGCACGGTGCTGGCCCGGGTCCTGCGCGCAACACACCAGCGCTATCCGCACATGCCGTTCTACGTGGCCGGCAAGGAGCTCAGCCTCGAGGACCTGCGGCTGACGCTGGAGAGAGTCCCGGACCGCATTTTCGAGCATCCGGCGTCGGTGTTCGTGTTCACCAACATGTTCTACTCCGAGGCGCCCTGGCTCACGCCGGCATCGCCTGCGGCGGCCGCGGCCACCGTCTGGCACGAGGTTCCGCTACGGGGCGCCTCATCGGGCGAGTTCGAGCAGCAGATCGCCGAGTTGAGGCCGTTCCTGGAGCAGAACTGGCGCGCCGCGATCAGCCCGCGCACGGCCATGCCGCTCTACGAGCGGCCCGTCGTCCTGGTGCTCTACCGCGAGGACCACAGGTTCCTGCTGGATTCGACCATTCCGCGGCCGGGCCAGACCGAGGCCAATTTCGACCTGGTCATTGCGTCCCAGCCCTACCGCGCTCTGTCCTCGGTCAATTTTCGGGCCAAGCGGATCATTGCACCGCTGGCGCGGGCGCTCCGGCCGGGCGGGCGGCTGATCGGTATTCACTCCCATGGTCACGATCCCGGCATGGAAATGATCCAGGCGATCTGGCCTGGAGAAAATCCTTTCTCGGTCAGCCGTCATGAGCTATTGCGCGCGGTAAAGTATGAGCTCGGGTCGTTGGGCCGCGACCTAAATTTTAATGCTTATGCGGACAACCGTTCAATCTTCAGGTATGATATGGAAGCGCTGCCCAACGAGGTGACGGGTACCATCGGAACCTCGACGGCCTTTGCAGCGTGGAATGCGGCGGTGTATGTGGCGCAGATCGAGGACGACCGATTGGCAGAAATGACTCAAAACGGCCGCACTCTGGATGCCGCCCGGGACGTGCTGCGGAAGTACAACGGGCTCTGGTTTCTCGACGAGTCCTACGTCATCTCGCGACGGCGTGATTGACATAATCCAAGGTTAAACATCGCAAACGCCCGCCAGGTTAACGGCGGAACAAGGGGTTACTGATGCGCGCGTCCTATCTCTTCACCAGCGAGTCCGTGTCCGAGGGCCATCCCGACAAGGTCTGTGACCGGATTTCCGATGAAATCGTCGATCTGTTCTACCGCGAGGGGCCGAAGGCCGGCATCGATCCGTGGCAGATCCGCGCGGCCTGCGAGACGCTCGCGACCACCAACAAGGTGGTGATCGCCGGCGAGACCCGCGGTCCGAAGTCGGTCACCAACGAGCAGATCGAGAGCGTCGTGCGCGCCGCGATCAAGGACATCGGCTACGAGCAGGACGGCTTCCACTGGGAGAAGGCCGATATCGAGATCCTGCTGCACCCGCAGTCCGCCGACATCGCGCAGGGCGTCGATGCGCTGCAGCCGGGCGAGGTCAAGGAAGAGGGCGCAGGCGACCAGGGCATCATGTTCGGTTACGCCACCAACGAGACGCCTGATCTGATGCCGGCGCCGATCTTCTATGCCCACAAGATCCTGCGCCTCATCTCGGAAGCGCGTCACTCCGGCCGCGAGAAGGTGCTGGGTCCGGACTCCAAGAGCCAGGTCACCGTGCAGTACGAGAACGGCAAGCCGGTCGGCGTGCGCGAGATCGTGGTGTCGCACCAGCATCTGGTCGAGGACATCTCGTCGAAGCAGATCCGCGACATCGTCGAGCCCTATGTCCGCGAGGCGCTGCCGAAGGACTGGATCACGCCGAAGACCATCTGGCACATCAATCCGACCGGCAAGTTCTACATCGGCGGTCCGGACGGCGATTCCGGCCTGACCGGCCGCAAGATCATCGTCGACACCTATGGTGGCGCGGCCCCGCATGGCGGCGGTGCGTTCTCCGGCAAGGATCCGACCAAGGTCGACCGTTCGGCGGCTTACGCGGCGCGCTACGTCGCCAAGAACATCGTCGCGGCCGGTCTCGCCGATCGCTGCACCCTCCAGCTCGCCTACGCCATCGGCGTCGCGCGTCCGCTGTCGATCTACATCGACACCCACGGCACCGGTAAGGTGTCGGAGGACCAGCTCGAGAAGGCCGCCGCCAAGGCGATGGATCTCACCCCGCGCGGCATCCGCAGCCATCTCGACCTCAACCGCCCGATCTACGCGCGCACCTCGGCCTACGGCCATTTCGGCCGCACGCCCGACAACGAGGGCGGCTTCTCCTGGGAGAAGACCGACCTGGTCGAAGCGCTTAAACGCGCAGTCTAAGTACCAACGTCATTCCGGGGCGCCGCGACAGCGGCGAACCCGGAATCCTTGTCCATCATGCCGAGATTCCGGGTTCGTCCCTCCAGGGCGACCCGGAACGACCAATTCAACAACAGGACCTCCGCTATGAATGCGAAGCCCGGCTTCACCGATTACATCGTCAAGGACATTTCGCTCGCCGATTTCGGCCGCAAGGAACTCTCGCTGGCCGAGACCGAGATGCCCGGCCTGATGGCCACCCGCGAGGAGTTCGGCCCGAAGCAGCCGCTAAAGGGCGCGCGCATCGCCGGCTCGCTGCACATGACGATCCAGACCGGCGTGCTGATCGAGACGCTGGCGGCCCTCGGCGCCGACATTCGCTGGGTCTCCTGCAACATCTATTCGACGCAGGACCACGCTGCCGCCGCGATCGCGGCCGCCGGCATTCCCGTCTTCGCCGTCAAGGGCGAGACGCTGAAAGACTACTGGGACTACACCGCAAAACTGTTCGACTGGCACGGCGGTGGTCACCCGAACATGATCCTCGATGACGGCGGCGACGCCACCATGTACGTCCATCTCGGTCTGCGCGCCGAGAACGGCGACACCGCCTTCCTCGACAAGCCCGGCTCCGAGGAAGAGGAAGTCTTCTTCGCGCTTCTGAAGAAGCAGCTCAAGGAGAAGCCGAAGGGCTACTTCGCCGAGATCGCCAAGAGCATCAAGGGCGTTTCCGAAGAGACCACCACGGGCGTGCATCGTCTCTATGACATGCAGAAGGCCGGCACGCTGCTGTGGCCGGCGATCAACGTCAACGACAGCGTCACCAAGTCGAAGTTCGACAACCTCTATGGCTGTCGTGAATCGCTGGTCGACGGCATCCGTCGCGGTACCGACGTGATGATGTCGGGCAAGGTTGCGATGGTCGCGGGCTTCGGCGACGTCGGCAAGGGCTCGGCCGCGTCGCTGCGCCAGGCCGGCTGCCGCGTGATGGTGTCGGAAGTCGATCCGATCTGCGCGCTGCAGGCCGCGATGGAAGGCTACGAGGTCGTGACCATGGAAGACGCCGCGCCCCGCGCCGACATCTTCGTCACCGCGACCGGCAACAAGGACATCATCACGATCGAGCACATGCGCGCGATGAAGGATCGCGCCATCGTCTGCAACATCGGCCATTTCGACAACGAGATCCAGATCGCGGGTCTGCGTAACCTGAAGTGGACCAACATCAAGCCGCAGGTCGACGAGATCGAATTCCCCGACAAGCACCGCATCATCATGCTGTCGGAAGGCCGCCTCGTGAACCTCGGCAACGCGATGGGCCATCCGTCCTTCGTGATGTCGGCCTCCTTCACCAACCAGACTCTGGCGCAGATCGAGCTGTTCGCCAACAACAAGGACGGCAAGTACAAGAAGGAAGTCTACGTGTTGCCGAAGTCGCTCGACGAGAAGGTCGCGCGCCTGCACCTCGCCAAGATCGGCGTCAAGCTCACTGAGCTCCGCAGGGACCAGGCCGACTACATCGGCGTCAAGCAGGAAGGTCCGTACAAGTCGGATCACTACCGCTACTGAGATCGCATCCAGCTGCGACACGAAGGCCCCGGAGCGATCCGGGGCCTTTTTTTGTAGGCTCGTTGTGCTACGCTCGGAGGTAGAGCCAAAACAAGCCCGCCACTTCTCAAGCGGGTGGCCGCGTTTCCCACGTTCATTGTCAGATGCATATGGAGGGAATGCGATGTCCAGCGAAGCCAACGTTCAGTTGCTCAAGGAAGCCTATCGTCGGTGGAACGACAGCAAGGGCGGCAGCGTCGACTTCTGGTTCGACAGCGTCATGGGCCCGCAGATCAAATTCGACTCGCTTCCGCAGGGAGCTCCGGCGGTGCCCTTTGCCAAGTGCTATGACGACCGCACTCAGCTGCGTGGCTATTTCGAGGGTCTGCTGGCTGACTGGAGCATGCTGCACTACACCATCAATGAATACGTCGCGCAGGGCGACGCTGTTTTCGCGCGCGGCTCAACTGCCTGGACCAATAAGAGGACCGGGAAGGTCGCTGAGACACCGAAGGTCGATTTCTGGCGCTTCAAGGACGGCAAGGCGATCGAATTCTACGAGTATTTCGACACAGCCCTCGTCTACGACGCTGCCACTGCCTGACGGTTGCAATTCGGCACGGCGTCGCCCATCCTGTGCCGGGGAGAACGCCATGACCGCAACCGCAGAACATTTCGACGTGTTGATCGTCGGTGCCGGCCTGTCCGGCATCGGCGCGGGCTATCATCTGCAGAACAAGTGCCCGGGCAAGAGCTACGTCGTTCTCGAGGGGCGCGACTGCATCGGTGGGACCTGGGACCTGTTTCGCTATCCCGGTGTCCGCTCCGACAGCGACATGTTCACGCTCGGCTATTCGTTCAAGCCGTGGACCGATCCGAAGGCGATCGCCGACGGGCCGCAGATCCTGAATTACGTACGCGAGACAGCAGCCGAGAACGGCATCGAGAAGCACATCCGCTTCCGCCATCGCGTCAAACGCGCGTCTTGGTCCACGCCGGACGCGCGCTGGACCGTCGAGGCCGAGCGCACCGCAGGAGAGGGCGCAACCGAACTCGTGCGCTTCACCTGCAATTTCCTGTTCATGTGCTCGGGCTATTACAAATACGAAGCGGGCTATACGCCGGAGTTTGCGGGCGTGACGGATTTCGCCGGCCGCATCGTGCATCCGCAGAAATGGACCGAGGACATCGACTACGCGGGAAAGCGCGTCGTCGTGATCGGCTCGGGCGCAACCGCAGTGACGCTGGTGCCGGAGCTGGCCAAGAAGGCGGCGCAGGTCACCATGCTCCAACGCTCGCCGACCTACGTGGTGTCGCGCCCGGCGCAGGACCCCGTCGCCAACAAATTGCGCCGCAATCTGCCGACGCGGCTTGCCTATCATGTCATCCGCTGGCGCAACGTGATGTGGGGGATGTTCTTCTTCCAGCTCAGCCGGCGCCGGCCTGCCAAGGTCAAGGAGCTGGTGCTCAAGGGCGTGCAGATGGCGCTCGGCCCGGACTACGACGTCGCGACCCATTTCACGCCGCGCTACAATCCCTGGGACCAGCGGCTCTGCCTCGTGCCCGACGGCGATCTGTTCAAGGCGATCCGCGAGCAGCGCGCCGCCGTCGTCACCAACGAGATCGACGCCTTTACGCGCGACGGCATTCGCCTGAAGGATGGCAGCGAGCTTGCGGCCGACATCATCGTCACCGCGACGGGGCTGGTGCTCCAGGTCGTCGGCGGTCTCGAGGTCAGCGTCGACGGCCGCGCCGTCGATTTCGCCAACACGCTGACCTACAAGGGCATGATGTATGCCGACGTGCCCAACATGGCGTCGGCCTTCGGCTACACCAACGCGTCCTGGACGCTGAAATGCGATCTCACCTGCGAATATGTCTGCCGGCTCATCAACTACATGGACCGGCACAATTTCCGCCAGTGCATGCCGCACAATGACGATCCTGAAATCACCGCGCAGCCGTCGCTCGATTTCACCTCGGGCTATGTCCAGCGCGCGGTCGCGAAGATGCCGAAGCAGGGCTCGAAGCAGCCGTGGAGGCTGTACCAGAACTATGCACTCGACATCGTCTCCTTGCGCTTCGGCAAGATCGACGACGGCGTGATGCAGTATTCCTGATCACGCCGCCGCCCGCTTTATGCCTTGCGCGTGGTGAGCGCGAGCCCAAGATCGATCGCAAGCGCGAGCACCACGGCGGCGCCGCCAAGTCCGAACAGGACCAGATAGTCTCCGCCGGTCTGCGCGTAGATCCAGGAGAAGCCGTAGGCAGCCGCCGCCTGGAACAGCGCAAAGCTGGTTGTGGCGTGGCTCCATGTGGCGCGCTGCTGCTCGGTCGAGTGCGGCACGAGCTCGTGAATGCGTCCGAGCACCAGCGGCACGATACCGGGTGTGAAGCCGCCGACCACCACGCTCGACACGATTAGCGAAACCGGTGCCGTGCTGACGGTGGGCAGCAGCACGGCGGCCGCCTCGATCAGGAACGCCGCGCGCAAGGCCGGTCCAAATCCCGAGCGGTCACCGAGATGGCCGGTGACGAGCGGGCCGACGATGGCGCCGAGACCGTACAGCACCCAGTAGCGCGAGCCCGCCGCTATGCCCTGGCCGAGGCCACGCGCCACGAAGTCGACGATGAAGACCATGTGCGGCACCAGGGCCACCGCGTTGAGGCCATACTGGACCAGAAGCGCGCGGACGGTGGGCGAGGCCTGATGGGACTTCGCGTGATGCGATGGCGCGCCATCACTCTTGGCCTCCGCGGGCCAATTCCACCAGCTCGCGAGCGTGAGCACGGCGGAGAGCACGCCGAGGCCGTACCAGCTCTGCTGCAAGCCCTGTTGAAGAAGCAAGGGCACCAGCGTGCCCGATGCAGCGACGCCAAGGCCGACGCCGGCAAAGATCACGCCGCCGACGATGCCGCGCCTCGCGGCCGATACGTGCGGCAGAATGACGGAGGCCGCCAGCACCATGATGATTCCGCCGGTGAAGCCCGACAGAAAGCGCCAGGCGAAAAACCAGGCGAATGACACCGGGGTGGAGCTCGCGAAGAAGGAGAGGGTGGCAAGCAGCATCATCGCCCGCAACGCGCGGACCGCGCCGATGCGGGTGGCCAACGTGCGTGCCGCGAGCGCGCCGGCGAGGTAACCGGCGAGATTCGCGGCGCCGAGATAAACGACGTCGGATGCGCTGAACCATTTTGCGGCGATCAGCGCCGGGATCAGCGGCGTGTAGGAAAAGCGGGCGAGGCCAAGCCCGACCAGTGATGCGGACAATCCCGCCACGGCGTACCGCCAAGCCTGCCGCGACGTCGATTGCGATTCCGATCCCGGCTGCCTATGCGGCCGGGCGTGGTGCCCAGTGTTTGCATTGAGTTCGGTCATGTCATCCTCCTGCGCGCACAATGGCGCGCGGATCATCCTGTCTTTGCGGCGCTGCGGCGCCGGAATTCCTGCACGGGCAGGCCGCCCCAGCCCCAATTGTCGGTGTCGACTTCCTCGATCACGACGAAGGTCGACTCGAGCGGCTTGCCGAGCACATCGAGCAGCAACTGGCTCGATCCCTTGATCAGCGCGGCCTTCTCCTCCGCCGTGAGCGACGCCGCTCCCGGCGTCGTTCCTTCGCGGGTCACTTGAATGGTGACGATCGGCATGGTGTTTCTCCGCGCTCAGTGCCCGGCGCTCTGGCCGCCGTCGACGTGCAGGATCTCGCCGGTGACGAAGCTGGCCTGCTCGAGATAGAGCACGGCACCGACGATGTCGGACATCTCGCCCATGTGGCCGACCGGATGCAGCGCGCCGAGCTGGGCGTGCGTCGCAACCGGATGCATCGGCGACTTGATGACGCCGGGCGCCACCGCGTTCACGCGGATGCCGCGCCTGGCGTATTCGATCGCGAGCGACTTGGTCGCGGCATTCAGCCCGCCCTTGCTCAGCGAAGCCAGCACCGACGGCACGTTCGAATTGGCCTGATCGGCCAGGGTCGTCGTGATCTGGACGACGTGACCCGAACCCTGCTTCTCCATCTCCGCAATGGCGAGCTGCGTGATGTGGAAAAAGCCTGCGACGTTGGTGCCCATCACCGCCGCGTAGTCTTCCGCCGTGTACTGCGTGAACGGCTTTGCGACGAAGATGCCGGCATTGTTGACCAGCGTGTCGACGCGGCCAAAGCGCGCGACGGCCTGCGAGACCACGCGTTCAGCGGTGGCCCGGTCGGCGATGTCGCCGGGAACGGCGAGGATGTCATCGTCGCCCGACGGCTTGATGGAACGCGCCGTTGCGACGACGCGATAGTTGCGATCACGAAAACCCTGGACCAGGGCGGCGCCGATGCCCTGCGATGCGCCGGTGATGATGGCGACCTTCTGCTCGATACCCATGACGGGCTCCTGTTGTTGGCTTTCAGAACCTGCGCCAGCAGCGGCTGGCTCGGGTGCTGAGGTACGCCGCGGCGGCCCGGCTGCGAATACACGTTGTCCGGCAGACACTGTTACGTGGCGCGAACGAATGCCGGACCGGCCTTTGGCGGCGGTTGTCGCGGCGGGGGCGAACGCCTAGCTTGTCACTGGAATTTGATGGGGCGACGGGTCGGCATGGATCGTCTGGATGCGATGAAGGTGTTCGTCCTTGCGGTGGACGAGGGCAGCTTGGCCGCCGCAGGGCGCAAGCTCGGCCGCTCGCCGGCGGCGGTCAGCCGCGCCATCGCCTTCCTGGAGGAGCGGGTCGGCGCCGAGCTGCTGCACCGGACGACGCGATCGATCAAGCTGAGCGAGGAGGGCGAGCGCTATGTTGCGATCTGCCGTCGCGTGCTCACCGAATTGGAGGAGGCCGACGACATCGCGGCCGGACCGCGCACGGCACCGCGCGGCCTGCTCACGATCACTGCCCCCGTGGTGTCGGGCGAGATGGTGCTGCGGCCGATCCTCGATGCATTTCTCGATGCCTATCCGACGGTGTCGGCAAAGCTCCTGCTGTTCGACCGTTCGGTCAATCTGATCGAGGAGGGCGTCGACATTGCGCTTCGCATCGGACCTCTGGCGGATTCCGCGATGGTGGCGATGCGGGTCGGCGGGATCAGCCGCGTCGTCGTCGCAGCGCCGCGCTACCTGAAGCAGCACCCGCGCATCGCTGAACCCGGCGATCTCGCCAAGCACCAGATCGTGGCGATGGCGCACCTTCCCAATTCCTGGACCTTTGCGCCACCGGCCGGCTCATCGGCAGCCAGGACAGTCCAGTTCACGCCGCGGCTCGTCGTCAACAGCACCTATGCGGCGGTAGCGTCCGCGGTCGCGGGGCGCGGCGTGGCGCGGATGTATTCGTACCAGGTAGCCGAGCAGATCGGGCGCGGCGAGCTCGAGATCGTGCTGGCCGGCGATGAGGATCCGGAGATGCCCGCGCATTTGATCTGCCCGCAGGGACGGCTCGCGGTTCCCAAGGTACGGGCCTTCACCGACTTCGCCGTGCCCCGGCTGAAGAAGCATTTTGCGCAGCTCAAGAAGAGCCTCGGTTCACGCTAGACATTGCGGCCGCACGGCGACTGCCAATGCGTTGTTTTGCGTATACGGCCGCCGGGCTGAGTCGGCGATGGTTCCAGAACGGTTAACGCCGATTTAACGGATGAGTCCTAGCCTGTCTCGGCCGGGGTTACTCGCAAGGCCGAGGTGAGCCAATGGAAGCCCAGAAGATTGCGGTCGACGCCGTCGTCGCGCTGACCGATTGCGACCGCGACGCCGTCATCGCCTTCATCCGCCGGCTCTATCTCGCCGGCGTCACCGACCCCAAGCGCCTCACGTTCAAGGGCCTGCAGGCGCTGTCGCGGGTCTGATCGGCACGCGCGCAATCGAACCTACTTGGCCCCGACGGTCGGATCGCTGATCCGGATCGAGGTGACGCGGTCCTGCCGCACCTCGAATGAGAAGGGCCATGGTTCGTAAGTCCAGAGCTCGGTTTTCTCCAGCCCACTCGGCCTGACATGGAAGGGGCCGCCGAAGCGCGCCATCAGTTTCTCGGTGCTGTCGCCGAGATTGACCTGGTTGAAGCTGTAGGCGGCGACCGGCGCCGACCCGCTGACCTGAAGTGCGACGACGCGGTTCGCCTTCACGGTCGCGGCGAGGTAAGGAAGTTGGTCTGGCTTGCCGAGGAAGTACACATAGTTCGTGGCGTTGTCCGCCGGTGGCAGCTTGCGGTGTGGTTCGCCGAGCGCGGCCTTGAGTGAGGCCTCCGAGATGCCGACACCAAGCGCGCCCATCCGCTGACAGGCAAAGCTGAGCACGTCGGGATCGGGCGGGGTGATGCGCTTACCGGCTTCGACCTTGCAGGCGAATGTCTGCCCGACCCGTAGCCACTGGCCGCGCAGCTCCGGATCCGGAGGCTTGCCGCCTTGGGACGACGGCGAAGTGCCTTGGCCGTTCACGGGTGCGAATATTCCAAGCAGAACCAGCGCGAGCGCGGAGCCCGCCAACGACCGCCACATCCCCAAGACACACCCCGATTTTCCCGCCCTGGAACCAGGATAGCATGCCGCAAACCGACCGCAACGCCGGGATTGGCGGCGCGTCACCTACCATTTCAAATTGTGCGCGGCACGGCTCGGGACGCCCCAATCACAACCTGCGGAACAGCCTCAGGATGCAGGCCAATATCTTGCAGCTCGGGCCGGGTCGGAGTAGATCACGTCCCCGGCTGGGTCACTCGGGATTTGGGGAAATGCTGAAACAGCTTTTTGCGCCGCAACTTGTCATTCTCTATGTGCTCGCGGCTTCGACCATTTACGTTCACTTCCGCGGCAAGCAGCGACTGCGCTTCGCGCGCCAGCTCGGCGACCACTCGACCTACCTCGCGCCCTACAATGTGCTGATGTATGCGGGCTCGGCCGTACCGAACAGCCCGGTGATCCCGGTCGAGCAGTTTCCGGAGCTGAAGCCGCTCAGCGAGAATTGGGAGACCATTCGCGACGAGGCCGTGCGCCTGTTCGACGAAGGCTTCATTCGGGCCGCCGCGAAGAACAACGATTGGGGCTTCTACTCGTTCTTCAAGAGCGGCTGGAAGCGCTTTTACCTGAAATGGTACGACGACTTCCTGCCGTCGGCGAACACGCTGTGCCCGAAGACGGTGGAGCTGCTCAAATCAATCCCGAGCGTGCACGGTGCGATGTTCGCGATGCTGCCGCCGGGCGGCAAGCTGGGCGCGCACCGCGATCCCTTCGCCGGCTCGCTGCGCTATCACTTGGGGCTCGTCACGCCGAACTCGAACAAGTGCCGCATCCTCGTCGACGGCGTCGAATGCGTCTGGCGCGACGGCGAGGCCTTCATGTTCGATGAGACCTTCATTCACAGCGCGGAGAATGCGACCGACGTCAACCGCATCATCCTGTTCTGCGACGTCGAGCGCCCGATGAAGTACGGCTTCATGACCGCGATCAACCGCTGGGTCAGCCATCACATCGTCAAGGCGTCGGCGACCCAGAACATGGACGGCGAGAGCGTCGGCGTCCTCAACAAGGTGTTCGGCAAGCTCTACGAGATCCACCTCGGCAGCCGCAAGGTCAAGGAGTGGAACCGCAACGTCTACTACACGCTGAAATATTCGCTGACGGCGCTGATCCTCGGTCTCATCGTAATGTCGGCACTGCGGTAGCGCGGATTGGCGAAGCGCGTAGCCCGGATGGAGCGAAGCGAAATCCGGGTTCCTGCCGCGGCGAGAGTCCCGGATTGCGCTTCGCTCCATCCGGGCTACGGTGACTGAATCGCAAAGCCCCGGAGTGTTCTCCGGGGCTTTGTTTTTGTCGCCTGGCCGTGATCTTACTTCGGCTTCGCGCCAGTGCTGATGATCGACCCCACATGCTGGCCGCGCAGCGCCGCGCTGATCCGACCCGGCACGAGACCGTTGACGACCTGCACGCGCGTGATGTGCCGCGCGTTGGCCATCACCTCGAGCAGCGCTGGATCGAACGGCAGTGTGCCCTTCAGCTTCGCAAGCTCGGCAAAGCTCGTTTCTTTCAGCAGCTCGGCCTTCTTGCCATCCGCGCCATTGGGATCGGTCGTGTAGACGCCGTCAACGTCCTCCACGATCGTAAGCCCGGCAGCGCCAAGCGCGTCGGCGAGCAGGAAGGCGCCGGTATCGGCCCGATGCAGCGGGATGCGCGCGGTCGGGAATTCATGATGGTGGTAGGGCGGGAACGCGCTGCCGACGACCGCGCGCGCCGCCTGGAGGTGAATGGCGAGCTGGCTCGCGATGGTGGGATGCTCGACGTAGGAGACACCCTCCGGTGCGAGCAGGCTTGCCAGGATATGTCCGTTCTGGCCGGCCTCGCTGGCGGCGAGCGGTGCGAGCGAACCCACGGGCAGGCCGAGGTCGAGGCCGACGCTGTAGAGATGACGGGCGCGGATGCCGGCGCCGGTCAGGATGAGCAGGCGATGCTCCGGCAGGAGCGACCGCAGCTCGTCGACGAGCGGGAGGATCGCTTCGTGACCGCGGTCCATGATACGGCCGCCGATCTTGATGACCTGCAGCCAGGGCAGCAGCTTGATCGGACGATTGCCGGCAACGGGACGGGTGAGATCGCTGTCGAGCAGAGTCTGGCGCGCGAGCGGCGAAGCGACGTGCTTGATCTGGTTGGTGTCAGCCATGACGGTGCTCTCTTCAGCTCGCGGTGATGATGGTGCCGACATGCTCGCCCGCGAGCGCGCGGGTGAGATTGCCGGGGACGAGGCCGTTGATGATCTGCACCTGCCGGACATGGCGCGAGGCGTTGAGCAGATCGAGCACCGGGAATTCCAGGATGGAGTCCTGCAGGCCCTTGGCCTTCATCTCCGCCACCGAGATTTTCGGGATGAAGGTGGCGTTCTTCGACGTCTTGGGGTTCGCGGTGTAGAGGCCGTTCTCGTCCTTCACATAGATCATCGCCTTGCAGCCGAACTGCTCGGCAACGAGGAAGCATCCGGCGTCGGTGCGATAGGGCGGGATCACACCCTCGGCCGCGGGCCGCATCCACAGGCTATAGGGCGGCATGCCGCTGAAGATCACGGCATTCACTTCGGCGAGGAACAGCGGCACGGACGACAGCCCGGCGCTGGAGACGGCGGAGATGCCGTGCTTGGCCAGCAGCTGCCCGAGCATCGCGGCGTTCTGGTCGGCGACGGAAGCGCCAAGCTGCGACAACACGCCCGCGGGCAGGCGGAGCCCGGCGGCAATCGAATATAGATGCCGCGCACGAGTGCCGGCGCCGGTTCCGATCAGGAGCTTGTGGGCCTTGCGGGCGGCGACGATCTCCTCGACGACCGGATAGACCGCGGCGCGGCCGCGATCGATCATGCTCTGGCCGCCGATCTTGATGACCGTGGCTTCCGGCAGGATGCGGAAGTCTGCTGCCTTTTCCGCTGCGGCCACAAGCTGCGGGTCGGTGAGCGAACGCTGCATCAACAGCCCCTCGAGCTCCGTGATCGTGTTCGACATCCGAGACATCCTCTCGTTTTGTGACGCAGTCTCTGCGGCGGGACCCTCCGGTCCGAACCTGGCGAATCTTGCTGCACTCCGCGGTCCATGGCAACAAGATCGCCGCGATTTAGCGACCAAACATGGAGCAGGCAATGGCCCCGTTGCCACTTGCGAACACCGAGATCGTGCAATTCTTCCGCGAGTGGTTGGATACCTTCTCGGGGTATGTCCGTGAGGTCGACTACGCCTCGGCGCGGCCGCTCTTCCACCCGGACGTGCTGGCCTTCGGCACGCATAACGATGTCATCCCCGGCCTCGACCAATGGGTCTCGTCCCAATGGAACAACGTCTGGCCGAAGACGACCGACTTCCGCTTCGTGCTCGAGCAGGTCTCCATCCTGGCATCCCCCGACGGTACAATGGCGACGGTGGTCGCGCCGTGGACGAGCACGGGCTATCATCCCGACGGCAGCGCGTTTCCGCGCCCCGGTCGGGCGACGATGGTGTTTTCAAAAAATGGCGATGGCTGGCTGTGCGTGCATTCCCACATGTCGCTCAATCGCGGGGTGCCGCAGGCGAGCCACGCCAATCGGCCGGTGAAGGCCTGGTAGAAATGCAAAAGGCCCCGGACATTCCGGGGCCTTTCGATTCCAGATGTCGTTCAGCCTATTCCGGCTGGCCGATCGAGACCTTCAGCGTGCCGACGCCGTCGACGCCGCATTCGAGCTTGTCGCCGGGCTGGAGCTGCGACACGCCGGCCGGCGTGCCCGTCATGATGATGTCGCCGGCGGCGAGCTTCACCTGCTGGGAGAGCTGCCAGATCGTCTCCGGCACGTTCCAGATCATTTGCTCGAGGTCGCCGGTCTGGGCCTCCTTGCCGTTCACCGTCAGCCAGATCCTGCCCTTGGTGGGATGGCCGATCTTCGAGGCCGGCTGCACCGCGGAGGCGGGGGCCGATCCGTCGAACGACTTGCCGATCTCCCACGGACGCTCCTTCTTGCGCGAGGCGATCTGGAGGTCGCGGCGGGTGAGGTCAATGCCGACGGCATAGCCGTAGACGTGGTCCAGCGCCTTCTCGGCGGGGATGTTGAGGCCGCCACTCTTCAGCGCGACGATCAGCTCGACCTCGTGATGCAGATCCTTGGTCAGCGGCGGATAGGGAATGGTGGCGCCATCGGGCACCAGCATGTCGGCGTGCTTGGCGAAGAAGAACGGCGGCGCGCGCTCGTCATTGCCCATCTCGCGGATGTGCTCGAGATAGTTGCGGCCGACGCACCAGATGCGGCGCACGGGAAAGCGGCCGGTCTCGCCGACGACGGGAAGCGAAGCCTGGGGCGGAAGCGGAATGACGTAGGAGGCGGCGTTCATGAAGCGGTCTCGCTGCTCTTGAGGTGGAACGAACTCTATGCGGTTGCGCTGATCGGCGCCAGAGCGCCGGCGTCGTGGTGCTGCAGGCGGAAGAACGAGGCGTAGCGGCCGGAGCGGCGGAGCAGCTCGTCGTGCCGGCCCTGCTCGACGATCTCGCCACCCTCGACCACCAGGATCGCGTCGGCGTGCATGATGGTGTGGAGCCGGTGCGCGATCACGATGGTGGTGCGGTTCTGGCAGAGATGCTCGATCGCCTCCTGCACCTGCCGCTCGGACTCGGAATCGAGCGCGGCGGTGGCCTCGTCCAACAGGATGATCGGCGCGTTCTTGATCAGCGCACGCGCCACCGCGATGCGCTGGCGCTGGCCGCCGGAGAGCTGCGTGCCGTGCTCGCCGACCGGCGTGTCGTAGCCGAGCGGGAAGCTCATGATGAAATCATGCGCGCAGGCCGCTTTCGCGGCATCAATGATTTGCTCTTCGCTCGCGCCGGGCTTGCCGAAGGCGATGTTGCTGCGGATGGTGTCGCGGAACAGATAGACGTCCTGGCCGACATAGGCGGTCTGTGCGCGCAGCGATTTGCGCGAGACCGCGCCGATCGACTGGCCGTCGATCACGATCGCGCCTTGCGTCACCTCGTAGAAGCGCAGCAGCAGCCCTAGCACGGTCGATTTGCCACCGCCGGAGGGGCCGACCAGCGCGGTGACTTTTCCGGGCTCCGCAACGAAGGACATGCGGTTGAGCACGGTCTCGCCAATCCGGTAAGAGAAGCTGACGTCGCGCATCTCGATCTTCGCTTCGGACAGCTTCAGCGCCGGCTTGTCGTCGTCGGAATGCTCGCTCGCCGGGCTGTCGACGACCTCGAGCAGCATGCGGGCGCCGACGAGCTGGCTGTTGAGGTCGATGTTGAGCCGCGCCAGCCGCTTGGCCGGCTCGGTCGCCATCAGGAACGCGGTCATGAAGGAGAAGAACGCGCCGGGCGTGGCGTTGAGCGCAACCACGCTGTAGCCGCCGTAGAGCAGGCAGCCGGCGACCGCGAAGCCGCCCAGCATCTCCATCAGCGGGTTGGAACGGTTGGCGACGCGGGCCATCTTGTTGGCATTGCGCTCGACGATCGCGATGTTCTCGTCGATGCGCTTCTGCATGGTGTCTTCGAGCGTGAATGCCTTCACCGTGCGGATGCCCTGGAGCGATTCCTGCATCGTCTCCAAGATGTCGGCGGTGCCGGTGAACTGGTTGAAGGCGAGGCCCTTGATGCGCTTGACCAGCTTGCGCAGCACCAGCATTGCCGGCGGCACCACGACGAGGCCGATGAACGACATCACCGGGTCTTGCCACACCATCACGCCGATCATGGCGAGCAGCATCAAAAGGTCGCGCCCGACTGCGTTGACCAGCATGTTGAGGACGTCGGTGATGGATTTGGCGCCGGCGGTCAGCCGCGCCAGGAATTCAGACGAATGCCGTTCCGAGAAGAAGCCGACGCTCTCGCGCATCAGCTTGGCGAACAGCTGGCGCTGGTTGGTGGCGAGGATCGCGTTGCTGATCTTGGTCAGGATCACCATGTGGCCGTAGGTCGCCACGCCCTTGATGAATAGCAGGATCACCGTGATGCCCGAGAACATCGCGATGCCCGCGACGTTCTTGTCGACATAGGCCTGGTTGATGACCTGGCCGAGCACGTAGGTCGCGCCCGCGGTCGATCCGGCGGCAAGCGCCATCAGCGCGAAGGCGACGAGGTAACGCCGCCAGTAGATGATCCCCTGTTCCGTGACCAGGCGGCGAATCAGGATTGCCGCCGTGTAGGGATCGTCGGTGATTTTCTTTGGAAACTGGGCCATCCGGTGTCCATTGACGGGGCAAGCAGGAGCCTGCCCGCGCGTCAGGGATCGAAGGGCCTCTGTGCCCGCTAAAGCCGCGCTTTTCAAGCCCAATTAAGGGCTTGCGCCGGGATGGAATCTAGGCCGAGGCGGCGTGGCGGAGCTCGCCATGGCGCTCGCGGAACAACTTGTCCTCCCAGGCCAGCGCGTGCGCGGCGATGGTCTCGAGGTCGTCGTATTGCGGCTTCCAGTCGAGCAGGCCGCGGATGCGGCTGGTGTCGGCGACCATGGTCATGATGTCGCCGGGCCGGCGCGGGGCGTATTGCACGGCGAAGCTGCGGCCCGAAACCCGGCGCACCGCGTCGATGGTCTCCAGCACCGAATAGCCGCGGCCATAGCCGCAATTCAGCGTGGTCGAGGCGCCGCCATTGCGCAGGTAAGCGAGTGCCGAGCGATGCGCCTGCGAGAGGTCCGAGACGTGGATGAAGTCGCGGATGCAGCTTCCGTCCTGGGTCGGGTAGTCCGTGCCGAACACGTCGATCTTGGCGCGCTGGCCGGTCGCGGCCTCGACGGCGATCTTGAGCAGATGCGTGGCACCGACGGTGGCCAGCCCGATGCGCGCCTGCGGATCGGCACCGGCGACGTTGAAATAGCGCAAGGTCACGTATTGCATGCCGTAGGCGGCGGCGACGTCGTGCAGCATGATCTCGGTCATCAGCTTCGACGAGCCGTAAGGCGACAGCGGCCGCGTCGGCGCATGTTCGGGCACCGGCACCAGGTCCGGATTGCCGTAGACGGCCGCGGTCGAGGAGAAGATGAAACGGCTTATGCCGCGCTTGACGGCGACGTTGAGCAGGTTGCGCGCGGTCATGAAATTGTTGCGGTAGTAGCCGAGCGGATCGCGCATCGAGTCCGGCACGACGACGGAGCCCGCGAAATGGATGATGCTCTCGATGTTGTGCTGGGCGATCACGCCCTCGACCAGGTTCTCGTCGCCGGCGTCGCCAATGAACAGCGGTACGCCCTCGGGCAGATAGGCGGAGAAACCGGTGGAGAGATCGTCGATCACGACGACGTCCTCGCCGGCTTCCGCCAGCGCCAGGACCGTGTGACTTCCGATATAGCCGGCGCCGCCGGTGACTAGCACAGTCATGATCTCACCCGTCTTCGATCAACGCGCCAAGTTAACGTTTGCGCGGTGAAGAGGGGGTTTCGGCAGCCCTGAACTGGTCACTATGCTTAATGTTGCGTATAGGGGGCTTCCGTAACGGAGCATGACGTGGCGAATTCCCCCGGCGATCTCGAAGTGATCGTGCCAAATCTGCACAGGCGCTATTCCGGGGTCACCGCGACCAACCGGATGGTGGCGCCGCGATTGGCAAAACTCTATCGCGCCGCATGGTTCGGCTCCGATGCGCCGGAGGGGATTTCGCGGTTGAGCGCTGCCGATTTCCTCAAACTATGGGGCCGCAAGGCGCCATTGATCTGGCATGCGCGGCGCAACAACGAGATGATCGCGGGCGTCGTGCTGCGCGCGCTCGGCTGGCCGCTCAAACTCGTGTTCACGTCGGCTGCACAGCGGCATCACAGCTGGATCACGCGCTGGCTGATCCGGCGCATGGACGCGATCATCGCGACATCGGACATCTCGGCCTCGTTCCTGAAAGTGAAGGCGACGGTGATCCCGCACGGCGTTGACACCGACGTCTATGCGCCGCCGAGCGATCGCGCTGCGGCCTTCGCGGAAGCCGCGCTGCCGGGCCGCTATGCGATCGGCTGCTTCGGTCGCGTGCGCGCGCAGAAGGGCACCGACGTGTTCGTCGATGCGATGTGCCGGCTGCTGCCGCGCTATCCGGACTTCACCGCAGTCATCGTCGGACAGGTCACGCCGGAGCAAATGCCTTTTGCGAACGACCTGAAGAAACGCATCGAGGCCGCCGGCCTGCAGTCGCGCATCGTCATCACAGGCGAGCTGCCGATCGAAGCGGTGCAGCGCTGGTATCAGCGGCTGACGATCTACGCCTTCACCTCACGCAACGAGGGCTTTGGCCTGACGCTGATCGAGGCGATGGCGGCCGGCAGCGCGCTCGTCGCCGCGCGCGCCGGTGCGGCCGCGCTCGTGGTCGAGGACGGCTCGACAGGTGTGCTGATCCCGACCGGTGACGCTGACGCGTTGGCGGCCGCGCTCGAACCGCTGATGAACGACCCGGACGCCGCGCTCGCCATGGGCGCGCGGGGGCGGGTACGGGTGCTGGCGAAGTTCAGCCTCGATGCCGAAGCGGCGCGGATCGGCGAGATCTATCGTCCGCTGCTCTGAGGCGTCGTTTCCAGGGCCGCAAGGCAAAACCGCGAAAACAACCCCATGCACAGTAACCGGTGCCAGCAGAATCAAGGGCTTGGCGGCGGGCGACGATCTTATTCTGGTTTTACGAAATAGGTTTGACTCGTCGGGCAAAACACCGGCATGATGTCATCATCGGCACAGCCTCGACGGCCGTCGCGGTCGACTTCACATTGGGCAGCGCACATAGGGCATTTGCACCGGCACCGGCTCCTTGGAGCTGAGTGTGATATTATTCTCGCCGGAGACTGTCAGATCGAATGTCACGTCCGAAATCGCGACGCCGTCAGAGCACGACGCGATCAGTCGCATGTTCGGCCCGTCTTCGCGCAATGATTTGACGGTGCATTTTTCAAATGTGCCGGTGACTTGCTTTCCCTGGACGATCAAGCCGCCCGCGTGGAGATCGGCATCTTTCTTGAAGGCAAGCCTGTTGTTCTCTTTGGTGAACATGTCACCACAGGCCGAGGCGTCGATTGACCAGGCTCCGTTCAAATCCGCAGCCTGTATCGAGGCCGATTGCGTCACGAGAAGTACCAGCGTCACCAAAGGATTGAAGGTTCTCATGAAACTCTCCGACTGAATGGTCAATACCGCTAGATCAGCCTCTTCGACGGGGGCGCAGCAAAACGCGGCCCTTCGTATCGGTTTCGAGCCGCATTTAGGTGCGGCGAACTGGCGAACGTCTAGTTGATCTAAATCAATAGGTTCTGCAGAGCACTCGTCTGCCGAGGACCCGACCAGGGCGCGTACTCATGGCGTCACTGAGTTCACACTCCGAGCACCCGCTGCGCGATCGCCACGACCTCGGAGGCCGCGATGTCCCGCATGCAGCGGTGGTCGTTCATCTTGCAGATCGTGCTCTGGCAGGGCTGGCAGGACAGCACGCTCTTGTCCTGGACCACGGTCGCGGCGAGGCCGTTGAGGGGGGCCCAGAGATAGGGGCTGGTCGGGCCGAAGATGCCCATGGTGGGCGTGCCTAAGGCGGCTGCGATGTGCATCAGGCCGGAATCATTGGAGATGGCGACGCCGGCCGCGGCCATCGCCAGCACGCCGTTGCGCAGATCGGTGCCGGTGAGGTCTCGTACGCCCGGACCGCCGGCGGCCACGATCTCCTGGGCGAGGCCCTTTTCGGCGGGGCCGCCGACCACCCAGACCTCTAGGCCGCGCTCGGCCAGCAGGCGGGCCGCCTCCGGATAATAGGTCCAGCGCTTTGAGACGCCTACCGAGCCGGGGGCGAGCGCCACGGCGGCCCCGGCGCTGAGGCCATTGGCCTGCCGCCAGCGGACGATGTCCTCGGCCGGGACCCGCAATTGTGGCACCGGCCATTCCGGGGGCAGGGGGGCACCATCGGGCTGGGCCAGGGCGGCGTTCTTGTCGATGAAGCGGGGCAGCTTCTTCTCGCCCCAGCGCCAGCGGTTGAGCAGGCCGAACCGGAATTCGCCGACGAAGCCGACCCTTTCCGGAATCCCGGCCAGGGCGGGCGCGATGGCCGCCTTCCAGGTCCGGGGCAGCACCAGGGCTGTCCCGTAATTCCGCTCGCGCAGGAGCTTCGCCAGGCCGAACTGGCGGCCAACGGCCAGCCGGCTGCGCGGCAGGTCCCACACGATGCCATCACGCACGCCGGGCATGTAGTCGACCAAGGAGGCGCAGAGGGAGGTGGTCAGGAGATCGACCGGCCGGTTGGGCCAGCGCTCGTTCAGGACCCGGACAACGGTGTGATTCCGGACGAAATCGCCGATCCACATATAGGGGACGATCAGGATCGGGCGGGTGTCGCTCCGATCTGCATCTCGACCAAATTGCGAATCTTGGTTCATTCGTTAATAGGACCGGGAACGCGCTGATGTGGCGGTTCGGTTACCCGCTCCGGACCTGCAGGTAAAGCCGGGACAGCGCCGATCCCAAAACCGCTTACACTTTGGCGGATCATGCGCTAGGGCAGGACCGGGCCGTGAAAATCGGGCAGGGCAAAACCTGGCAGGGTAGGTGGAATGTTGCTGGTGACCGGTGGGGCCGGTTTTATCGGATCGAATGTCGTCGCCGCGCTGAACGAGGCCGGTCGCAGCGATGTCGTCGTCTGCGATCTCCTCGGGACCGAGGGCAAGTGGCGAAACCTCGCCAAGCGCCAGCTTGTGGATATCGTCCCGCCGGCCGAGCTGCTCGACTGGCTGAAGGGCCGCAAGCTCGACGCCGTGATCCATCTCGGGGCGATTTCCGAGACCACCGCGACCGACGGCGACCTCGTGATCGAGACTAATTTTCGCCTGTCGATGCGCCTTCTGGACTGGTGCACGGCGGCTGCGGTGCCGTTGATCTACGCCTCCTCGGCCGCGACCTATGGCGATGGTGCCGACGGCTTTGGCGACGACGCCTCACTGCCCGCGCTGAAGAAACTGCGGCCGATGAATCTCTACGGCTGGAGCAAGCACCTGTTCGATCTCGCCGTCGCCGAGCGCGTCGCGCGCGGCGAGAAGCTGCCGCCGCAATGGGCTGGACTGAAATTCTTCAACGTGTTCGGCCCCAACGAATACCACAAGGGCTCGATGATGAGCGTGCTGGCGCGCCGCTTCGACGATGTGAGGGCGGGCCGTGTCGTGCAATTGTTCAAGTCGCACCGCGAGGGCATCGCCGACGGCGATCAGCGCCGCGATTTCATCTATGTCGACGACGTCGTGCGCGTCGTCATGTGGCTGCTGGCGACGCCGTCGGTGTCCGGTCTCTTCAACGTCGGTACCGGCAAGGCGCGCAGCTTCAGGGACCTGATGCTCGCTGCCTATGCCGCGCTCGGCACCAGGCCCAACATCGAATATGTCGACATGCCCGAGCAGATTCGCGGCAGCTATCAATACTTCACCCAGAGCGAGGTCGATCGCCTGCACCGCGCCGGCTATAACGGCGGCTTCTCGACGCTCGAGGATGCGGTGAAAGCCTATGTCGGCGATTATCTCGACCGGCCAGACCGCTTCCGCTGAGGCTTCAAGGACCATGCCGACGCCCATTCTCGATTTCGACGCTCTCGCGCAAGCCATCTCAGGCCGTACGGTGCTGTGCATCGGCGACATCATGCTGGACGAATTCGTCTATGGCGAGGTCTCGCGGATCTCGCCGGAAGCGCCGGCGCCTGTCATCGCCGCCCAGCGCAGCGAGATCCATATCGGCGGCGCCGGCAACGTCGCGCGCAATATCGCCTCCCTCGGGGCGCGCTGCATCTTCATCGGCCTCGTCGGCCAGGACGATGCGGGCAAGCGGCTCGAAGCGGCACTTGCGGAGCATGCCGGCATCGAATGCGCGCTGGTGTGCGATCCGGCGCGGCCGACAACGCGAAAGGTCCGCTTCGTCTCCGAGCATTTTTCCACGCATATGCTGCGCGCGGATTGGGAGCAGGCGGTGCCTGCCTCCGACGACATCGAGACCAGGCTGATCGACGCAATCCTGCCGCAGATCGCGCGCGCCGACATCGTGCTGCTCTCCGACTACGCCAAGGGCGTGCTGACCGCGCGCGTGATCCGCCACACGATCGACGCCGCGCGAACGCTCGGCAAGCCCGTGATCGTCGATCCCAAGAGCCTGAACTGGGCGATCTATCGCGGCGCCACGCTGCTCACGCCCAATCGCAAGGAATTTTCGGAGGCGACCCGCAGCCGCGCCGATACGCCGCAGAGCATCGTCGATGCCAGCGAGGACGTGATGCGGCTCGCCGATTGCGAGGCGATCCTGGTCACGCAAGGCGAGCACGGCATGACGCTGGTGCCGCGCAATGGCGAAGCCGTTCACGTTCCGGCTGTGCCCGTGAAGGTGCGCGACGTCTCAGGCGCCGGTGACACCGTCGCCGCTGCGCTTGCGGTGTCGCTCGCGGCGGGTGCGGACTGGGACACGGCGTTGCGGATGGCCAATGCGGCCGCTGCCGTCGCCGTCGGCAAGCAAGGCACGGCCAGCGTGAGCGCGGCCGAGCTGCGGCGGAAGATCCTGCCGCATGCCTATCTCGCGGCCGAGGAGAAGATCGTGCTCGAGCCTGATACGCTCGACGCGCAGCTCGCGGAATGGCGCCGGCAGGACCTGCGCGTCGGCTTCACCAATGGCTGCTTCGATATCCTGCATCCCGGCCACGTCAAGGTGTTGACCGCGGCGCGCGGAGCCTGCGATCGCCTGATCGTCGGCCTCAACAGCGATGCCTCGGTGCGGCGGTTGAAGGGCGCCGATCGCCCGGTTCAGGACGAGCGGGCGCGTGCGGAAGTGCTCGCCGCGCTCGAAGCCGTCGATCTCGTCGTCATCTTCGAGGAGGATACGCCGATCGATTTGATCACCCGGATCAAGCCGAGCGCGCTGGTGAAGGGCGGCGACTACACCCGCGAGCAGGTGGTCGGCCATGAGGTCGTCGAAGCCGCCGGCGGAACCGTCGTGCTGGTCGACATCCTCCAGGGCTTCAGCACGACCGCGCTGGTTCATCGCGCGCGGGGAGGGGGCAAGTGACGGACCAAGCGACGACGCTCGCCCGGGAGACGACTGCCCAGATGCTGCGGCGGCGCTTTCGCAGCCCGGCGGCGTGGTGCGAGGCGGTCGACCTGTTTGCGATCCTGACCGTGGCGTCACTGCCCTGGTCGACCTCGCTCGCGGCGATCTTCAACGTTGCGTTCCTGGCCTGCATGGTGCCGTTTCTCGACGTTCGCGCATTCCTGCAATCGCTGAAGCGCCCGATCGCAGCCGCGCCGATTGCGCTGGTCCTGCTCGCGCTGGTGGGCACGCTGTGGTCGGATGCGGCCTGGGGCGCGCGCCTCTATGCGGTCAACCCGACCGTCAAGCTGCTCGTGCTGCCGGTCTTCCTCTATCATTTCGAGCGCTCGCCGCGCGGGCACTGGATCTTCATCGCGTTCCTGGTGTCCTGCGCGCTGCTGTCGGTGATGTCGTGGCTGGTGGCCTTCTATCCCAACCTGACGCTCAAGTCCGACCATCTCGAGCGCGGCATCTTCGTCAAGAACTACATCGACCAGAGCCAGGAATTCACCCTGTGCGCGGTCGCGCTCGCTTATCCGATCGTGATGTTGCTTCGCCAGAAGCGCTATTGGCTCGCCGGATTGCTGACCGCGCTGGCGCTCAGCTTCTTCGTCAACATGGCCTTCGTGGTGGTGTCGCGCACCGCGCTCGTCACCATTCCGGTCATGTTCGGCGTGTTCGCGCTGCTGCATCTGAGATGGCGCAGCATCGCGATCATCTCGGCTGCTCTGCTCGCCGGCGCCGCTCTCGCCTGGCAGGCCTCGCCGCAATTGCGCAAGACCGCGGACACCTTCGCCAGCGACTACACGCGCTATGTCGAAAAGGGCGAGCCGACCTCGCTGGGCCTGCGGCTCGAATTCTGGCGGAAATCGCTCGGCTTCTTCGCGGAGGCGCCGATCAAGGGGCACGGCACCGGCTCGACGCGCGGATTGTTCGAAGCGGTCGCGACGCCCAGCGGCCACTACCAGGCCTCCGCCGAGGTGATCGGGAATCCGCATAACCAGACGCTGAATGTCGCCGTGCAATGGGGCGTCATCGGCATCGTCGTACTCTACGCGATCTGGATCCTGCATCTCCTGCTGTTCCGCGGCGACGGGCTGGCCCATTGGATTGGCCTGCTGGTCGTGGTGCAGAACGTCTTCACCTCGCTGTTCAACTCCCATCTCTTCGACTTCCACGAGGGCTGGATGTATGTCATCGGCGTCGGCGTTGCCGGCGGCATGGTGATCCGGGCCCGACACGCCGGGGCGAAAGTGGGGGAAGCTGGTTCCTGAACGGCCGCGCGGCCGGCAAGCCTTGTACTGGCAAGTCTTGTCGAGATGGGCTATCAGCGCGGTCAGGTTGCACTTAACTGGGATTTCATCGGTCGGCGGATGACGCGTCTTTCGCATCTCACCTTGCGCAATTTCCTGATCGCGCTCCACGACCTGCTGGCGACCACGGCGGCGCTGTTCGCAGCCTTCTACCTGCGTTTCGAGGGTGGCGACGGCTTCTTCGACCGCCTGCCGCTGCTGTTCCAGATCCTGCCCTACTTCCTCGCCTTCAGCGTGGTCGTGTTCTTCCTCTTCAACCTGACCACGACGAAATGGCGCTTCATCTCGCTGCCTGATGCGCTGAACATCATCCGGGTCGCGACCGTGCTGACGGTTGCCCTCCTGGCGCTCGACTACATCTTCGTTGCGCCCAACGTCCGCGGCGCCTTCTTCCTCGGCAAGGTGACGATCGTCCTCTACTGGTTCCTCGAGATCGCCTTCCTCAGCGCGCTGCGCATGGCCTATCGCTATTTCCGTTATACGCGGGTGCGGCGGCATGCGAGGGGCGAGGATGCCGCGCCGACGCTGCTGATCGGCCGCGCCGCGGATGCCGAGGTGCTGCTGCGCGGCATCGAGAGCGGGGCGATCAAGCGCATCTGGCCGGTGGGCGTGCTGTCGCCGTCGAGATCCGATCGCGGCCAGTTCATCCGCAACGTGCCGGTGCTGGGCGACATCGAGGACATCGAGGACGTCGTCGGCGACTTCGCCAAACGCGACAAGCCGATCGCACGCCTGGTGATGACGCCGTCCGCGTTCGAGCCGGACGCTCATCCGGAATCGATCCTGATGCGGGCGCGCAAGCTGGGCGTGATCGTCAATCGCATGCCCTCGCTGGAGAGCGGCGATGCGCCGCGCCTCACGGCCGTCGCGGTCGAGGACCTCCTGCTGCGGCCGAGCGAAAAGATCGACTATGCGCGGCTCGAAGCGCTGATCAAGGGCAAGGCTGTCATCGTCACCGGCGGCGGCGGATCGATCGGGTCCGAGATCTGCGAGCGTGTCGTTGCCTTCGGCGCCGCGCGTTTGCTGATCGTGGAAAATTCCGAGCCGGCGCTCTACGCGGTCACGGAGACGCTGGCCGCGCAGGGCGCTGCGGCCGCGATCGAGGGGCGGATCGCCGACATCCGCGACCGCGAGCGCATCATCCGCCTGATGGCGGAGTTCAAGCCGGACATCGTGTTCCATGCCGCCGCGCTCAAGCACGTGCCGATCCTGGAGCGCGACTGGAGCGAGGGCGTCAAGACCAACATCTTCGGCTCGATCAACGTCGCCGATGCGGCGCACGGCGCCGGTGCCGAAGCCATGGTGATGATCTCGACCGACAAGGCGATCGAGCCGGTGTCGATGCTCGGCCTCACCAAGCGCTTCGCCGAGATGTATTGCCAGGCGCTCGACCACGATCTTGCCGCAGCTAGCGGCAGTGCCAGGCCGCCGATGCGGTTGATCTCGGTCCGGTTCGGCAACGTGCTGGCCTCGAACGGCTCGGTGGTGCCGAAGTTCAAGGCCCAGATCGAGGCCGGCGGCCCGGTGACGGTGACTCATCCCGACATGGTCCGCTACTTCATGACCATCCGCGAAGCCTGCGATCTCGTCATCACGGCGGCAACGCATGCGCTCGGCACCGCGCGCCCCGATGTCTCGGTCTACGTGCTCAACATGGGCCAGCCGGTGAAGATCGTCGATCTCGCCGAGCGCATGATCCGCCTCTCGGGCCTCCAGCCCGGCTACGACATCGAGATCGTGTTCACCGGCATGCGGCCGGGCGAGCGCCTGCACGAGATCCTGTTCGCTTCAGAGGAGCCGACCCGCGAGATCGGTGTCGCCGGCATCATGGCCGCGCAGCCGAACGAGCCGCCGATGCAGACGCTGCGCAAATGGATCGCGGCGCTGGAGCAGGCGATCGCACGGGACGATCGGGCCACGATCAAGACGATCCTGAAGGATGCGGTCCCGGAATTCGGGTCGACCGCGGCCTGAACATGCAGTCTCAAGGCAAGATCGTCGTCGCGAGCCAGCACTATCCGCCTGATCCGAGCACGACCGCCGCGATCATGGCAGAGATCGCCTGTCGCGTCGCCGTCAACCACGAGGTCATCGTGCTGTCGGGCTCGCCCGGCGAATTGCCGGCCTCGCAAACCGGCCCGGGCAAGCCGCGCGTCATTGCCATCAAGAACCGGATGGCGGGAAAGGCCGCGCTGGTGCGGCGCGGATTGTCCGAGCTGCTGTTCGCGGCGCGCACCTTCTTCGCTTTGATCCGGGAGCTTAGGGCAGGCGACGTCGTGGTCACCGTGACCGCGCCGTTCATGCTGCCTTATGCGGTCGCGGCAGCGGCAAGATGCAAGGGCGCGCGCTCGGCGCTGATCATGCACGACCTCTTCCCCGATGTTCTCGTGATGGCGGAAATCCTGAAGCCCGGCTCGTTCGTGACGCGGACGATGCGCGCGGCCAACAGCCTGATGTTCCGCGCGCTCAATGCCGTCATCACCATCGGCCGCGATGCGGAGCGGCCGCTCCTGAGCTATTCCGGCATGACGCGGAACAAGATCCGCTTCATCCCGAACTGGGCGACGCTCGTACCCGCGGCACGTCCCCTGGCGCAGGACAATCCGTTCCGCAAAGCGCTTTCCGCGCGATTCATTGTCGGCCTGTCGGGCAATCTCGGCTTCACGCATGATCCGGACATCGTGTTCGAGGCGGCACGCCTTTTGAAGGACGAGCCGGACATCCACTTCCTGCTGTCCGGCTGGGGCATCGGCTTCGAGCGGCTGAAGCAGTTGCAGGCTGAAGCGAACTTGCCCAATGTGTCCTTCGTGGCGCGGGTCGCGGATGCCGAACTCGAGGCGTTCCTGGCGGCTGCCAATCTCTGGATCATTCCGTACCGGAAGGACGTGGCGGGGGTGTCGGTGCCGAGCCGGTTCTACAATCTGCTGGCGGTCGGCCGTCCCGTGGCGCTGGTCTCCGAGCCGGAGGCCGAGGCCGCGTTGACGGTGGTGGAGAACGGGCTCGGCTGGGTCGTGGCGCCGGGCCGCGCCGATCAGCTCGCCGACGCAATCCGCGCGGCATCCCGTTGCGACGCCGCCGCTATGGCCGAACGCGCGGTGAAGGCGGCGGCGAGATTCGACCGGACGACCGCGATGAACGCCTATGCCGGGCTGATCGACGAATTGTTGCGCAACCCCGATCTGGCGGAGCAACGATGAACGAGCGAAAACCGGTCGTGCTGGTGACAGGGGCGAGCGGCTTCGTCGGCCGTCATGTCGCGCCCGAGCTGTCGCGCGCGGGATGGTCGGTCCGCCGCGCGGTGCGCAGCCCGGAGGGGATCGACGACGAGGTCGTGATCGAATCGATCGGCCCCGATACCGATTGGCAGGCGGCGCTCGAAGGCGTCGACGCCGTGGTCCATCTCGCCGCGCGCGTGCATCACAAGCACGAGGAGCATGCGGTCCAGCTCTACCGCAACGTCAACATCGCCGGCACGCTGCACCTGGCGCGCTCCGCGGCGACGGCGGGCGTGCGCCAGTTCATCTTCGTCAGCACCGTTCTCGTGCACGGCCGCAGCAATGAAGGCCGCGCGCCGTTCAGCGAAGAGGACATCCTCACGCCGCGCGGCCTCTACGGCATGTCCAAGGCCGCCGCCGAGGCGGGCTTGAGGACGCTGGCGCGCGACAGCGACATGAATATCTCGGTGATCAGGCCGCCGCTGGTCTATGGCGCGGGCGCCAAGGGCAATTTCGCGCTGCTGACGCGCGCGGTGAATCTGGGACTGCCGCTGCCCTTTGGCGCGATCCGCAATCAGCGCGCGTTCCTGGCCGTGCAGAATCTGTCGTCGTTCATCCTGCGCCGGCTGGCTCACCCCGATCCCACGAGCAATTTCGAGATCTTCCTGGTCGCCGACAGGGAACAGGTCTCGACGCCCGAATTCATCGAGCGGCTGGCAAAGGCTGCCGGCAAGAACTCGCGGCTGTTCGGCATGCCGCCGGACCTGCTCTCAACGCTGCTCAGCGTGATGGGCCGGCAGGATACCCATGACAGCCTGATCGGCTCGCTCGAGCTCAACCTCGCCAAGGCAATCGCGACCGGCTGGCAGCCGCAGGTCTCCCTCGACGAGGGCCTGCGGCTCGCGCTGGCGGCTCAGGACGTCTGAGGGCGGGAGAAGCGCCGCAGCACGAATCCGATCGCGATCGCGCCCGCGACGAGCGCGAGCCATGTGACCGAGGTCGAGCCTGCGCGTACGGTGACGACGGCGAGCACCGCCAGCAATAGATTGAGCGCGAACACATCGCCGATCACGCGGCGGACCGTGAAGCCGTTGTCGGTGGCACGCTGGTAGAAGTGCGAGCGGTGCGCCGACCAGAATTGTTCGCGCCGCGCGATGCGCCGAAACAGCGTGATGGTGGAATCCACGAGGTAATAGGCCGGCAGCAGCAGCGCCGCGGCGGGCTGCCCGTGCCAGGCGAGCTCCAGCAGGCACCAGCCGAGCAAAAGGCCGATCGGCAGGCTGCCGACATCGCCCAGGAACACTTTTGCGACGGGACGGTTGAACGGCGCAAAGCCGAGCATGGCGCCGCACAGCGCCGTGGCGATCAGCGCGGCCGGCCACGAGAGATCACCGAGCAGTCCCAGCAGCAGCAGCGCCGCAGTGACCGGCACGACTTCCGCAACCGTCATCAGGTCCAGTCCGTCCATGAAATTGACGAGGTTCACGAACCAGACGCCGGCGAGCAGGATGAGGCCGCGCTCCAGCGAAAGCGGCAGTGCCGGCACGATGCGCGCGGTCTCGGGAGCGGTGAACACGACCGCGCCGACGCAGGCTGCTTGCAGCGCGAGCCGCACCAACACCGGCAGCGACACGATGTCGTCAGCGAATCCGACCAACGCGATCACGATCGTTGCAATGACCAGCGCCGGCGGGATCGCAACGTTTGCCCAGGCGGCCCAGGCCGATGCGACCAGCAGCGTGGCGGTGATCACCGCGATGCCGGCGCCCTGCGGGGTCGGAATGCGATGCGAGGAACGGGCATTCGGCCGCGCCAGGGCGTAGCGCTGGAGCAGGGGACGGCTGGTCCAGGTGATGAGGGCCGACATCAGCGCGGCGACGGCGACGGCAAGCAGCGAGGACATGGCGGCGACAGCGTCGATGGCTGGGCTCACTCCGGCACCCCGAGCGGCGCCGACCCTTTCGCGGCCTTCTCCGCGCTGAGGATCCAGACCAGGCCGCCGATCGCGCCGACGATGAAGAGCACGGCGCCGAACAGCAGCGAGACGTTGACGCCTTCGTTGGCGGAAAGCCCGGCGAAACCGAAGGCCAGGCCCATCGTCGCCTCGCGCACGCCCCAGCCGGCGATCGAGATCGGCATCAGGGTGATCAGCATGATTGGCGGAATGAGGAGGAATGTCTGGCCGAAGCTGACCGGCGCGGCAATCGACTGCACCACGCACCACGCAATGACGACGGCGAGCACGTGAACGAGAAGCGACAGAATTGCGACGATCGGTCCGCGCTTGGCATTGAAGATCACGCGGTTGGCAATCACGGCGCAGGCGTGGATGTGATGGGTGGCCCACCAGGTCTTCAGCCACGACCATTTCAGCGCGCCGAAGATCAGGAAACCGACGCCGCCCGCGAGTGCCGCGAAGTCGACGAGCAGCAGCGCCGAGCGTCCGTGCGGATCGGTGATGAGCTCGTAGCTCCAGGGCAGGCTCGCGACGACGACGATCGCCAGCGCGACGAGGCCGATCGCGCGGTCGACGAAGATCGAGTAGGTGGCCGCGCGCCATCCGGCGCCGGCGCGCGCGACCAGCCACAGCCGGACCGCATCGCCGCCGATCGCGGAGGGAAGCGTCTGGTTGAAGAAGGCGCCGATCACGTTGTAGCGCATGGCGCGGCCGAGCTCGAGCGGCGCACCGCATTCGGCGCTGATCTCGCGCCAGCGGACCACGCCGACGAAGATTTGCAGGAACGTGACCGCGATCGCCATGGCGATCCAGAGCAGGCTGGTCCCGGTCAGGCGCGAAACCAGTTCGGACAGATCGACCTTGCGCAGCGCCAGGTAGAGCAGCGCTCCGGAAATCAGGATTTTGGCCGTCGACAGCAGGATTCGGCGCATCTCGCCCGCATGAACAGGGTTTGCGAAGATTTGAGGCAACCCGACGCGAGGCGTCGAATTCGGCCGCTTTGGTATGGTTTTGGCGCCGATCTTGCAATAGCGCTTATCTGGAGCGGTGACGAATAGCGGCGGGGCTATTGCGACGGCCTCGATACCGCGGCTAAAGAGGCGCCGCGGGGCCCGCTTGGGGATCGCGTGGCAACAGATCGCTTGGGAACAGGATGACGGATCAGGCGATTTTGGTCACGGGAGCCGCCGGGTTCATCGGCTTTCACGTCGCCCGGCAGCTCCTGGCCGAGGGCCGGCCCGTGGTCGGGCTCGACAATCTCAACAGCTATTACGATCCGGCGCTGAAACAGGCGCGCCTGGCGTTGCTTCGGAACGATTCCAACTTCACCTTCGTCGAGGCCGATCTTGCCGACCGCGAGACCATCGCGGCGCTGTTTGCGCGACATCGATTTGACAAAGTCGTGCATCTCGCGGCGCAGGCGGGCGTGCGTTACTCGATCGACCATCCGCACACTTACGCCGATTCCAACCTCCAAGGCTTTCTCAACGTGCTGGAGGGCTGCCGCAACAACTCTTGTCGTCATCTCGTCTACGCCTCGTCATCCTCCGTTTATGGCGCCAACACTAAACTGCCATTTGCCGTGCAGGACCGGACCGACCATCCCGTGAGCTTCTATGCCGCGACCAAGAAGGCGAACGAATTGATGGCGCAGTCCTACAGCCATCTCTACCGGCTGCCGGTCACGGGCCTGCGCTTCTTCACCATCTACGGCCCGTGGGGCCGACCGGATATGGCCCTGTTTCTGTTCGTGAACGCCATCATGGCCGGCAAGCCGATCCGGCTCTTTAACCATGGCAAAATGCGTCGCGACTTCACCTATATTGACGACGTCACCCGTGTAGTATCCAAGCTCATCGATCGGGTGCCCGCGGATGACCCGGCTGCCGCAAATGCGCCGTCTAAGGTCTACAATGTCGGCAATAACCATCCGGAAGAGCTGATGCATGTCGTCGGGCTTCTGGAGCAGGAGCTGGGTCGGACGGCAATCAAAGAATTGCTGCCGATGCAGCCGGGAGACGTCTTGGAAACGTTCGCGGATGTCGAGGATCTGACGCGCGACACCGGCTTTGCACCGTCAACGCCGATCGCGCTCGGGGTCCGTAATTTTGTCACCTGGTATCGGGACTACTTCAAGGTTTGAAATGACGATGGACAAACGCATTATCCCCCTGATCATGTGCGGCGGTGCCGGCACGCGGCTGTGGCCGGCTTCGCGCGAGGTGCGCCCCAAACAGTTCCTGCCGCTGTTCGGTACGCGCTCGACCTTCCAGGACACGCTGCTGCGCGTGTCGGATGCCTCGCTGTTCGATCGTCCGATCGTCATCACCAATGCGTCCTATCGCTTCATGGTGCTGGAGCAGCTCGCCGAGATCGGCATCGAGGCCGACGTCATCCTCGAGCCGATGCGCCGCGATTCCGGCCCCGCGATCGCCGCGGGCGCGGTGTTCGCGCAGAACCGCGCCAGTGACGCGATCGTGCTCGCGCTCGCCGCCGACCACGTGGTGCAGGACAATGCGGCCTTCGTCGCGGCCTGCCGCGAAGGCCTCACCGCCGCGAGCGCCGGACGCATCGTCACCTTCGGCGTCAAGCCGGAGCGACCGGCAACCGAATACGGCTATATCAGTCCGGGCGAGGTGATCTCCGGCGAGGTGCACGCCGTCGCGCGCTTCGTCGAAAAGCCTGATGCCGTGAAGGCGGCCGACTACGTCAGTTCGGGCTATCTCTGGAACAGCGGCAACTTCATGTTCCCGGCCACGGTCCTGCTCGACGAGTACCGCAAGGTGGATGCGGCGAGCGTCGAGGCGGTGTCCAATGCAGTGACCAATGCCGGCCGCGATCTCGGCTTCGTGACGCTGGAGCCCGAGGCGTTCGGCGCGGCGAAGGCGATCTCGATCGACTACGCGGTGATGGAGAAGACCTCGCGCGCAGCGGTCGTGCCGGTGTCCTGCGGCTGGTCCGACGTCGGCTCCTGGCGTGCGGTGTGGGAATTGTCCGAGAAGGACACGCAAGGCAACTCGGCACATGGCACCGCCGTGTTCGAGGACTCGCGCAACTGCAACGTCACGAGCGATCATGCGCTGGTCGCGCTTGAAGGCGTCGACGATCTCGTCGTGGTCGCCACCGCGGATGCGGTGCTGGTCTCGCGCCAGAAGGATGCCAACGGCCTGAAGCGCCTGGTGACGAAGCTGAAGGCGGTCGCGCCGAAGGTCACCGAGGAGCATCTCAAGGTGCACCGGCCCTGGGGCAGCTACCAGTCCGTCGACAATGGCGAGCGTCATCAGGTCAAGCGCATCGTGGTGAAGCCGGGCGGGCGGCTGTCGCTGCAGAAGCACCATCATCGTGCCGAGCACTGGATCGTCGTTCGCGGCGCGGCCCGGGTGACCGTCAACGAAACCGTCAAGACCGTGCACGAGAACGAGTCCATCTACATCCCGATGGGCGCGGTGCACCGGATGGAGAACCCCGGTAAAATCATGCTGGAACTCATCGAGGTCCAGACCGGCAGCTATCTCGGGGAAGACGACATCATCCGGATTGAAGACGACTATCAAAGGTCGTAACCAGCAAGCTCCGAATCACGCGACCCGGGCCGACAAGGCGGTCTGTTTTCCGGCGTAAGGCCCGGGGAACGTGTAACTTTTTGAATCAAATCGTGTCCGGACCGTCAGGTCGGCATTCGCCACAAATGTGGCGCCCGTGCTAGAAGCAGCCCGGGGATTTGCGTTGAATCGGGGTTTACTCAGATGAGTTCCAAAGGGTTTGCACCGGCAAAGGCCGGCTTGCGCGTTGGCGTCATTGGCGCGGGCGTGATGGGCAGCAACCATGCGCGCGTGCTTAGCGGTCTTCCAGGCGTCAGCCTCGTCGGTGTGGTCGATCCGTCGCCAACGCATCTGACGCGCACCACCGAGCTTGCCAGCTGCCAGGGCTTCGAGACGCTCGATCAGCTCCTCGCCGCAGGTGTCGACGCCGTCACCATCGCGGCACCGACCCATCTGCATCACGAGGTCGCGCTCGCCTGCATCGCCAAGAACGTCCACGTGCTGGTCGAGAAGCCGATCGCCTCCACGGTCGCGGAAGGCCGCGAGATCGTCGCCGCCGCGCAAAAGGCCGGCGTCACGCTCATGATCGGCCATGTCGAGCGCTTCAATCCGGCGGTCGCCGCCGTCAAGCAGGCGATCGCGGGCGAAGATATTCTCTCGATCGCGATCACCCGCGTCGGCCCGTTCCCGCCGCGCATGTCCAATGTCGGCGTCGTCATCGATCTCGCCGTGCATGACATCGATTTGATCCGCTGGTTCACCGAATCCGACATCGTCGAGGTGCAGCCGCAATTGTCGAGCGCCGTCGCCGAGCGCGAGGACATCGCGCTCCTGCAGTTCCGCACTGCCAACGGCGTGCTCGCGCACATCAACACCAACTGGTTGACGCCGTTCAAGGCGCGCAGCGTCACGGTCGCGACCCGCGACAAATACGTGATGGGCGATCTGTTGACGCGCCAGGTCACCGAGTGCTTCGGCTTCAAGCCTGATGGCAGCTACTCGATGCGACATCTGCCGGTCGGCCACGACGAGCCGCTCCGTGCCGAGCTGATCGCGTTCCTGAAGGCCGTGCGCAACGGCGAGACGCCGGCGGTCACGGGCGACGAAGGCGTCGCCAGCCTCGAGATCGCCACGCAGTGCCTCGAAACGCCGTCGCGGCCCGCGGCCTCGTCGGCTGCCCGCAAGGGCCCGCGCCGCGTCGCCGGCTGATTCCCTTTCCATGTCGACCACTCAAGAAGGCGCCATGAACCAGCATCTGCGTTCCGAACCCATTCCCTTCATCGACGTCGCCTCGCAGCGCCGCCGGCTCGGCGCCTCGCTCGATGCCGCCGTCAAGCGCGTTCTCGACCATTGCCAGTTCGTCAATGGCCCTGAAGTCGCCGAGCTCGAGAAGCAGCTTGCGGCCTATAGCGGCGCCAAGCACGTGATCGGCTGCGCCAGCGGCACCGATGCGATCCTCATGGTCATGATGGCGAAGAATGTCGGCCCCGGCGATGCCGTGCTGTGTCCGTCCTTCACCTTCATCGCAACCGCATCGCCGGTGGCGCGGACCGGCGCGACGCCGGTTTACGTCGATGTCGATGAAGCCACCTTCAACATGAGCCCGGAGTCGCTGAAGCGCGGCATCGCGACCGCCCGCAAGGCCGGCCTGAAGCCGGTCGCGGTGATTCCGGTCGATTTGTTCGGGCAGCCCGCCGACCACGATTCCATTGCCGAGATCGCCAGGGCCGAAGGCCTGTTCGTGCTCGACGACGCCGCACAGGGGTTTGGCGCGAGCTACAAGGGCCGCAAGCTCGGCACCTTCGGGCTCGCCACCGCGACCAGCTTCTTCCCGGCCAAACCGCTCGGCTGCTTCGGCGACGGCGGCGCGATCTTCACCGATGACGACGAGCTCGCCGCGACGCTGCGCAGCATCCGCGTGCACGGGCAGGGCGTCGACAAATACGACAACGTCCGCCTCGGCCTGACCGGCCGGCTCGACACCATGCAGGCCGCGATCCTGATCGAGAAGCTGAAGATTTTTGACGACGAGATCGCCGCCCGCAACAAGGTTGCGGAGCGCTATGCGCGCGGCCTGTCGAACGTGGTCACCGTGCCGCGGCTTGCGCCGGGCAATACCTCGGTCTGGGCGCAGTACACGATCCGTCTCCCTGAGGGCACCGACCGCGACGGCTTTGCCGCCGCGCTGAAGGCCCAGGGCGTGCCGACCGCGATCTATTACGGCAAGTCGATGCACCAGCAGACCGCCTACAAGCAGTATCCGGTCGCGGACGGCGGGCTGCCGGGCTGCGAGAGCCTGTCGCAGGACGTCATCAGCCTGCCGATGCACGCCTACCTGACCGAAGCCGACCAGGAGCGAATCATCGCCGCCGTGCGCGGGGCGATCGCGGGCTGAATTCGTCGTTTTGCCGCGCTGGTCGTCATGCCCGGGCTTGTCCCGGGCATCCACGTTCTTTGTGTGCGTGGCAAGGCGTGGATGGCCGGGACAAGCCCGGCCATGACGCTGTGGAGACTGTCGGCGCTCCTGGCGCACACCTCATGTGCGATTGCCCTCTCCCGGGAGGGGGCACACCTCTGTCGCGGCTTGCACCTAGACCTAATCGCGCCATGCTCTAAAACAGACGCATGCTCGGACGCATCTTTACGGTTGGTGGTTACACGCTGCTCTCGCGGCTGACGGGATTTGCCCGCGACATCATGCTCGCGGCGATCCTCGGCGCCGGCCCCGTGGCCGACGCCTTTTTCGTGGCGCTGCGGCTGCCCAATCATTTCCGCGCGATCTTTGCCGAGGGCGCCTTCAACGCCGCCTGGGTGCCGGCCTATGCCCATGTCCATGGCGAGCGCGGGGAGGGGGCGGCAAAACTGTTCGCCGACCGTATCTTCACGCTGCTGCTGGCCTCGCAGGTGGTGCTACTCATCGTCGCGTGGCTGTTCATGCCGCAGGCCATGAGCATTCTGGCGCCCGGCTTCAGTGAGGACGCGGAGCAGCGCAAGCTCGCGATCGAGCTGACCCGGATCACCTTTCCCTATCTGCTGCTGATCACGCTGGTCACGCTCTACGGCGGCATGCTCAATGTGATGCAGCGCTTTGCCAGCGCCGCCGCCGCGTCGATCTTCCTCAACATCTCCATGATGATGACGCTGGCGCTCGCGGCATGGTTTCCCAGCGCAGGCCACGCCGCCGCCTGGGGCGTCCTGATTTCCGGCTTCCTGCAATATTTTCTGCTCGCGGGCGATCTCGCGCGCCATGGCGGCCTGCCGCGCTTTGCGCCGCTGCGGCTCGATGAGGACGTCCGCGGCTTCTTCAAAGCGCTCGGCCCGGCGACGCTGGGCTCGATGGGCACACAGGTCGCGCTGTTCGCCGACACCATCATTGCGACCTTCCTGCCCGCAGGCGCACTGTCCGCGCTCTATTATGCCGACCGCCTCAACCAGCTGCCGATCGGTGTGATCGGCATCGCGATCGGCACGGTGTTGCTGCCCGAGATGTCGCGGCGGATCACCGCCAATGACCATGACGGTGCGATGAAGGCGCAGCGCCGCGCCTTCGATTTCACGCTGCTGTTCTCGATCCCATTCGTCGCGGCCTTCATCACCGTGCCCGATGCGATCATGCGTGCGCTGTTCGCCCGCGGCGCGTTCTCGAAGGCCGATGCCGCCGCCGCCGGCGCGACGCTCGCGGCCTATGCCATCGGCCTGATCCCCTTCGTGCTGATCCGCAGCGCGGTCGCGACCTTCTACGCGCGCAAGGATACGGCGACGCCGGTTCGGGCGTCGCTGACCGGCATCGCGGTCAACGTCGCCCTGAAGGTCGCCCTGATGGGATCGCTCGCCCAGATCGGCCTGGCGCTGGCAACGGCGATTGGCGTCTGGACCAATCTGCTGCTGGTGCTCTTCTTCGCGGTGCGGCGCGGCTTCCTTGTGCTGGACCGCGCCTGGCTGTTGTCGCTCGGCAAATTCCTGCTGACCGGACTGATCCTCGCCGCCACGTTCTGGCTGATCGCGCGCTTCGGCGGTTCCTATCTGTCCTCGATGCACTTCCACGATGAATTGACGCTGGGCCTGCTGGCCGTTGGGGGCACCATCGTCTACGCGCTTGCGATCCTCATCCTGTTCGGCCGCAGCTGGCTGGTCTCGCTGGTGCGCGGCTAGGCCTGTATCAATCCGGCGGGCCAAAGGATGGGGTGCAGCAGGCGAGACAGGCCGGAAGCAGTCATCACGTATACGGCTCTCCTCTGGTTCCCGGTACATGCTAACGTTAAACCTCGACTGAGTTCGAAGGGTGCAGTGCCACTAACGGTTATGCGATGACCAGACGGGCGAAAAAGACAGCCTCGTCGCCGAAGAGGCGCAGTGGTGCTGCCCCTGCGTCTCCAAGTTTGCAGGGTCGTGCGCAGGACATTGCGCTGATTGATCATCTGATCGAGCGGATCGACCAGGGTGGATCCACGCTTGTGATCAGCGGCGAGCCCGGCATCGGAAAATCTGCGCTTCTCGATGTGGCCAGGCACAGAGCCAGTGAAAGCGGCTTCACCGTCTTGGGCATGACCGGCGTCCTGGCCGAAGTCCATTTGCCGTTTGCAGCACTTGAACAGGCCCTGCGTCCGCTGATGAAAGGGGCCGAGGGCCTTGTCCCTCGCCAGCGATCGGCGTTGCTGGCTGCATTTGGCATGCAGGATGACACGGGGGCGCCCGATATTTTCCTGGTTGCACTCGCGACGCTGTCTCTGCTGAGTGAAAGGGCGACGCGCAAGCCTCTGCTGCTTGTTGCCGACGATGCCCAATGGCTGGATCAGGCGACCTATGAGGTGCTGGCCTTCATCTCGCGCAGATTGAGTTCGGACCCGATCGTTCTGGTGGTGGCCATGCGCGATGACTTCAAGGGTTCGCTTGGCGATGCCTCGACCCAGAGGCTGCGACTTTCAGGGCTTGACGCCGCCGATGCCGAGCATCTGCTCGATGCCAACGCGCCGGGCCTTCCTGCGGAGCTGCGCAGCCGCTTCCTTAAGGAAGCCTCGGGCAATCCCCTGGCCCTTGTGGAGCTGCCTCGCGGAGAACGAGCCGCTGGAGATACGCCGTGGCTTCCGCTGACCGACCGGCTCGAGCGCGCCTTCTCCAATCGCTTATCCGACCTCCCGCCTATCGCGCGATTGCTGCTGTTCGTGACGGCAGAAAACGACGGGACATCGCTCCACGAAATCCTTTCCGCCGCCGAAGCCGTGTTGGGCGAGCGCGTGGGGATCGATGCGATGGCGCCCGCGGTCGCCGCCAAGCTGATCGAGATCAACGGAACGGAGGTGCGGTTTCGGCATCCGCTGGTTCGCTCCGCCATGCACCAGGCCGCCGACCCGGCAACCCGCCAGAGGATCCACGCCGCGCTTGCTGCCGTGATTCACGATCAGCTCGACCGCCAATTGTGGCATCGTGCCGCGGCAACGATCGGACCTGACGACGAGCTCGCCGGCGAATACGACCTGATGGCGGCGCGCGCGTTGCGGCGCGGCGCCGTGGCGATGGCGATCGAGGTCCTGGAAAGCGCGGCACGGCTGAGCAGCACGGCGAGAGCCAGAGGCGATCGGCTGTTGCGGGCGGCCGAACTCGCGGCCGATCTGGGGCAGCCGGAGCTCATGGAGCGGCTGCTGCGGCAGGCCGACATCGATGAAGCGAACCAATTGGCGCTGGTTCGGATTGCCTGGTGCCGCGAGATCAGCCAGCCTCCGGCGGCCAACCATCCCGCGAAGATTCTCGCCTTGATCGGGTTCGCCGCGAAAGCCCACGCCGCCGGCGCGATCGATCTCGCCGGCAACCTTCTTTGGCGCGCCGCGCAACGCTGCTGGTGGAGCAGCGCAAGCGATGAACTTTGCAAAAAGGTTTACGACGCGGCAACGCGGCTGGAATTGCCCGACACGGATCCCCGCCTGATCGCGATCTCCGCTTACGTCGAACCGCTGCGGCGCGGAGCTGATGTGTACCTCAAGCTGCAGGGGCTTGCGGGAACGGCGCCCAGCGATCCCACCATTGCGAGAATCCTCGGCAGCACCGCCAATGTCATCGGGACCTTCGACATCGGCGTGAACTTTCTCGCCGAGTCCAGTGCCGTGCTGCGCATGCAGGGACGGCTCAGCGATCTTGCCCGGGTGCTTTTCGCCCAAGGGTGGGCGGAAATGGAAGTCGGTGACTGGCGAGGCGCCATGAGGGAGGCCGAGGAATCCGCCCGGCTTGCCGAAGAGACCGGCGGGCTTCCGTGGATTGCCGCAGCCACGATCCTGAAAGCCAGGCTCGCTGGAATGCAAGGCAATCTGGAGCAATCCGAAGCGTATGCGGCGCAGGCGGAAGCCCTGGCCCTGTCCATCGGCGCGAGTTTCCTGCTGGCCATGTTGCAGATCGCACGAGGCGTATCCGCAATCGGCGCGGGCCGTCATTGGGAGGCCTTTGAGCATCTGCGACGCCTGTTCACGCCGGCCGATCCCGCTTTCAATTTCGGCCTTCAGTTCTTTGGCCTCGCGGATTTCGTGGAGGCCGCCGTGTCATCCGGCAATGCGGACGAGGCGAGCCGCGTGCTCGACGAGATCGAGCGCGCCTCGGCTCCGACGCCGGTGCCGTGGGTCGGGACGATACTGCAATATGGCAAGGCGTTCCTCGCGGCGCCTGATGATGCCGAACAGTTCTTCTTGCAGGGTCTTGGATTGCAAGGTCCTGGGCCGGCCGCGAAGAAATGGCCGTTCCTGCGTGCCCGTTTTCTCCTGGCCTATGGCGGATGGCTGCGCCGCCAGCGCAGATCCGCCAATGCGAGGGCTCCGTTGCGCGAGGCACGCGACATGTTCGATGCGCTCGGCGCTTCGCCCTGGAGCGATCGGGCCCGCGAGGAATTGCGAGCGTCGGGCGAAACCAGCCGCCGGCGAACCGAACAGGTGTGGGACACGCTGACCCCGCAGGAGCTTCACATCGCGCAACTCGCCGCCGAAGGTCTCTCGAACAAGGAGATCGGCGCCAGACTGTACCTGTCCCACAGAACCGTCGGGTACCACCTGCACCGGATCTTTTCGAAGGCCGGAATCACCTCGCGGTCCGGGCTACGCCCCGTTCTCGCCAGCATCAGCCGCCCCGCGGACTGATCGCCGTCCCGTCATCGGACTGGTCATTTGACAGAAGCGGCAGCCCCTCCGCGCGGGCTAGCTGTGCGAGTGCGTCTACCCCAAGCAAAAGTTGACCATGAAACTGTTCTCTTCACTCGCAATCCTCAGCCTCGGAGCAATCCTCATGACCCAAGCCGCCGATGCGGCCCCGGACGCCGGGACCGACCCCCGGATCGATCCCCAGGTTCGCGCCTTCCTGCGCGAGATCAACAAGGATCCGAGCCCGTTCTGGGAGCTCCCGCAGCCCAAGCCGCAGGACATCCTGACGGAGCTTCAGAACAAGACGGCAGTCGACATGTCGGGGGTGAACACGACCGAGCAGACCATCACCCAGGATGGTCAGTCCGTGAAAATATACATCATGAAGCCCGAGCACGTGACCGGAAAGCCCGGCGTGCTGCTGTTCATTCACGGCGGTGTCTGGATCGTCGGGAATTTCCAGAACCATCAGCGTCTGTTGCGCGACCTGGTGGTCGGCTCCGGCCAGATCGGTGTTTTCGTTGAGTACACGTCCCTGCCAAAGGCGCGCTTCCCCACGCAGCTCGACCAGTCCTATGCCGTGCTGAAATGGGTGGCGAGCCACGCCGAAGAGTTCGGCGCGGACGGTAGCCGAATCGCGGTGGCGGGCAATTCGGTTGGCGGCAACATGACTGCGGCATTGTCGCTGATGGCCAAAGACCGCGGCGGCCCCAAGATCAGCTATCAGGTCATGATGATCCCGGCGACCGACGCCAGCGTCGATACCGCATCCTATCACGAATATGGCACGGGACGATTTCTCGCCCGCGCCTTCATGAAATACGGCTGGGATCTGTACGCGCCGGACGCGGCGGCGCGCAACAACCCCTACGTCTCGCCGCTGCGCGCCAGCCTGCAGCAATTGAAGGGGCTTCCCCCGGCTCTTGTCATCACCGCAGAGAACGATCCGCTGCGCGACGAAGGCGAGGCTTACGCGCGCAAGCTCAAGGAGGCCGGCGTGTCCGTGATTGCGACCCGCTACAACGGGATGATCCACGACTTCGTCCTGCTGAACGGCATCCAGAGCGACCCCGAGCCCCAGGCCGCGATTCGGCAGATGTCGGCGGAGATCAAGGCACACCTCGCTCCTTGACCTAGCCCTGGAAGAGCAGGCGGCGACATTGTCGTCGCTTGCGGCGCCTTGACCGATCCCGAGCTTATGATTGCGGCGTACCGCTACGTTCCAGTCGATCGAGTTGGTCCCGAACGCAACGCTGCGAGGATGTTGCGACGGCGTCGAAGACGAATGCGCCCGGAGTGGGCTCGCCCCCAGGATGCAGCGACCCTCCGTACATCCCTTGATTTCGTGCGATTGCCGTGGTATTGGCGCCGCATGATCAAATCGTCGCGCCACTTCAACCGCAACCACATGACCCGCTTCGGCTGGGCCGTGGAAGGAGTCGCGCGCTAGAAATTCGACGACGACATCTTTTCCACCAGGCCCCGCCGGCATCGGACGGGGCCTTTTGTTTGGCCACGCTCCCTGCCGGCACAACAGCAGGAGCATCCGATGCCACCTCAACAGACGAACATCTCATCCGGGATTGAGCGCGATGCCGTGAGGCTTCGCCTCGACCTCTCCATCGTCTTGAGACTGATCAAGCGATACTGGCGTGCGTTTCAGGAGCGGCGCCAGAGCCCACGCGTCTCCTTGGAGGACTTGAGTGACAGCGAGCTGATGGATATCGGCCTGACGCGCGGCGAGGTCGACTACATCACGCCCGAGCGCGCTATCGATACGCTGAGAGATCGCGCCACGGATCTTTGGAGGCGGGGCGTGATATAGGTAATCAACCGTCAGAAGCGGAGATGCGCTTTGCGAACAAGCGGCAGTCAGCACGACTACGTCTTCTTGGGAGTGCACCGCGGGACGAGTTCGGCAACTATCGTGCCATCAACCGGACCGTTCTTCACAGGGAAATGACCGGGCTGCGGCGTTTTCGTCGCATCCCGCTCTGTCACGCGAGGCACCGGGCGAGTCTTCGCGGCCTGTGCATGCCTAAAGCCGTTTGCCTTGCCACTTTTTCCACGGCAATATGCCCGCAAAATAACCATGAGGACGGGATAAGAAAATGGCGGCTCCCATCAAGTTCGGCGTTGGCCAAAGCGTGCTGCGCAAGGAGGATGACGCGCTCATCCGCGGCAAGGGCCGCTATACCGACGATTATGCGCCGCAGGCCGCGCTTCGCTGCCTGATGCTGCGCTCGCCGCACGCGCATGCCAAATACACCATCGATGCGAGCCGGGCCCGTACGCTGCCGGGCGTTGCGCTGATCCTGACCGCCGATGACGTCAAGGACCTCGGCAATCTGCCCTGCCTGTTCAACCTCGAGACCGATCCGTTCACCGGCCCGCCTTATCCGATCCTCGCCAAGGACGAGGTGCGCCATGTCGGCGATTCCATCGCCTTCGTGGTCGCCGAGACCATCGACCAGGCCCGCGACGCGATCGAGGCGATCGAGGTCAAATGGAGCCCGCTGCCGGCGGTGACCGGCGTCGTCAACGCGGTCAAGAAGGGCGCGCCGCAGGTCTGGCCGGACAAGGCCGGCAACGTGCTGTTCGACGTCTCGATCGGCGACAAGGCGGCGACCGAAGCTGCCTTTGCGAAAGCGCATGCGGTGGCCGAGATCTCCATCGTCAATCCGCGCGTGGTCGCGAGCTTCATGGAGGCGCGCGCGGCCGTTTGCGAATACGACGCCAAGCGCGATCATCTGACGCTGACCGTCGGCAGCCAGGGCAGCCACCGCCTGCGCGACATCCTCTGCCAGAACGTGCTGAATATCCCCACGGAGAAGATGCGGGTGATCTGCCCCGACGTCGGCGGCGGTTTCGGCACCAAGCTGTTTCCATACCGCGAATACGCCCTGATGGCGGTCGCCGCGCGGCAGCTCAAGAAAGCGGTGAAATGGGCGGCCGACCGCACCGAGCACTTCATGGGCGACGCGCAGGGCCGCGACAACGTCACCACCGCCAAGATGGCGCTGGCCGAGGACGGCAAATTCCTCGCGATGGATTGCGACCTGATGGGCGACATGGGCGCGTATCTGTCGACGTTCGGCCCCTACATTCCGCATGGCGGCGCCGGCATGCTGCCGGGCCTCTACGATATCCAGGCCTTCCACTGCCGGGTGCGCACCATCTTCACCAACAGCGTGCCGGTCGATGCCTATCGCGGCGCGGGCCGACCCGAGGCGGCCTACGTGATCGAACGCCTGGTGGACGCGTGTGCGCGAAAACTCGACATGACGCCGGACGCCATCCGCCGCAAGAACTTCATTCCGCCGAAGGCGCTGCCCTACAAGACGGCCACGGGCAAGGTCTATGATTCCGGCGATTTTGCCGCGCATCTCAAGCGCGCGATGGAGATCGGCGAGTGGAAGGAGTTTCCCAAGCGCGCCAAGGCGGCCAAGAAGAATGGCCTGATCCGCGGCATTGGCCTGGCGAGCTATGTCGAGATCTGCGGCGTGATGGGCGAGGAGACCGCCAATGTGCGGCTCGATCCCAACGGTGACGTCACCGTTCTGATCGGCACGCAGTCGAGCGGGCAGGGTCATCAGACGGCTTATGCGCAGATCGTCGCCGAGCAGTTCGGCCTGCCCCCGGAGCGCGTGCACGTGCGCCAGGGCGACACCGACGAGATCGCCACGGGGCTCGGCACCGGCGGCTCGGCCTCGATCCCGTCAGGCGGCGTCAGCGTCGAGCGCGCCACGCGCGAGCTCGGGCAAAAGCTGAAGGAGATCGCGGCGCAGGCGCTGGAAGCCAGTGCCGGCGACCTCGAGCTCTCCGACGGCGTGGTGCGGATTGCCGGCACCGACCGTTCGATGTCGTTCGCCGATCTCGCCAAGCGCGGGAGCGCCGATCCATCGAAGCTTAACGGCAGCGCGACCTTTGCCAGCGCCGACGGCACCTATCCGAACGGCACGCATCTGGCGGAAGTCGAGATCGATCCGGCGACCGGCATCATCAAGATCGTCAACTACGTGATCGTCGACGATTTCGGCAAGACGCTCAATCCGCTGCTTTTGGCGGGCCAGGTGCATGGCGGCGCCATGCAGGGCATCGGCCAGGCGCTGATGGAGCAGGTGGTCTACGGCGCCACTGACGGGCAACTGATCACCGCGACCTTCATGGACTACGCGCTGCCGCGCGCGGCGGATGGTCCGGCCTTCGTGTTCGAGACCAGCAACGTTCCCTGCACGACCAATCCGCTGGGCGTGAAGGGGGCGGGCGAGGCCGGCGCGATCGGCTCCTGTCCGGCCGTCGTCAACGCCATCGTCGACGGGCTCTGGCGCGAATACAAGATCGACCACATCGACATGCCGGCCACCCCGGAGCGGGTGTGGATCGCCATCAACGAGCACCACCGCCGTCACAGCCTCTAAGCTCGAGTTCGACCAAATAGTCCAAAGTGCGACGATCTATCGCCGCGCTTTGGATGGAATGAACTCTGCCAAACGGTGTTGGCCCAATGTGGGGTCAGCACGATCCTGTCTCGGAGAAAGGGATTTTGCGAATGAAGCGAGTGTTGGTTGTTGGGGGCGCGCTGCTGCTCGGCATGGGCGCGGTTTGGGCGCAGCAGGACTCCGTCAAGGAGGTCCAGGCCCTCATGAAGGGCAACGGCAAGAACGCCGGCGCGGTCGCGGCGATCGTCAAGGGCGAGAAGCCCTACGACCAGGCCACGGTGGACAGCGCGCTTGCGCAGTTCGCGGATACGGCCAAGAAGCTGCCGAACCTGTTCCCGGCGAGCGCAAAGGGCCAGAAGCCCGAGGGCGACTACAGCGCCTCGCCGAAGATCTGGGAGGACAAGGCCGGCTTCGACGCCAAGATCGCAAGCTTCGCCAAGGTCGTCGGCGAGGCCAGGGGCAAGATCAAGGATCTCGATTCGCTCAAGGCGACGTTTCCCGCGGTCGGCAAGGAATGCGGCGGCTGCCACGAGACCTTTCGTGTGAAGAACAGCTGAACGCGGAGCCGGCAAAAAGTGAGGGCGGATGCGCACGGCATCAGCCCTTTTTGCGTTGTGTGCGGGCGCCTCGGTTGACGAAGGCGAGCGTATCGCTCAGCCGGCTCCCGAAGCTTTTCGAGCGGCAGGCTTGCGAGTCTCTTTTTCGAGTAACCACCCTAAAGCCTTGGCTGGGTTCAACCAGCGCAACTCATCGATCTGTTCGGCGAGCGTCAGCGCATGAACGGTCAGTACCTCAATGTCCTGAGGATCGACGTCAGCCTTTTCCAGCACGTGTATGCACCGGTTGATCGCCGCCAGATCGAGCTGAAGTTGCTCGACCCTTGAGTGGTGATGTTTGGCCCCCACGACTTTCCATGGTCTTGCGCGCACTTTTTTTCTCCCCATACGCGGTCACGCCTTCGTGAGTGCTGTTTGTGGCGGCAACACGAAAATGGATGGACGGAATCGGGGATGTTTGCGGGCGGCCCGCCAAAGGTAGGGCCGCAGCGGGGAGCCCCGGACCATTGTGTTGAGGTGCCTCGGTTACCCTGACTTCGCTTCGTCGAACCACACCAAAAGGCAAAATTTGTCTGCGAGGCCTGGCTGATCGCTGTCGGGGCGCCGCGTATGAGCTTATCTTCAACCGCAGTCGCTGCGACGTTGACGAGTCGGATGCAGGCGCATCGCGGAGTTCCAATACGTGGCGAGAATCTGAATCCAAACAGCGAGACAGGCCATGGTCAAACCGTTCCCGTCGAAGACGCACATCGGCAACCATATGCTGCATCCGGAAACGCTCATGCTGACCTATGGCTATGATCCGCAATTGTCGGAAGGCGCCATCAAGCCGCCGGTGTTCCTGACCTCCACCTTCGTGTTCAAGACGGCCGACGACGGGCAGGACTTCTTCGATTTCGTCGCCGGCCGGCGCGAGCCGCCGGAAGGGATGGGCGCGGGGCTGGTCTATTCGCGCTTCAACCACCCCAACAGCGAAATCGTCGAGGACAGGCTCGCGATCTACGAGCGCACCGAGAGCTGTGCGCTGTTCTCATCCGGCATGGCGGCCATCGCAACCACGATCCTGGCGTTCGTCCGCCCCGGCGACGTCATTCTGCACTCGCAGCCGCTCTATGGCGGGACGGAAACCCTGCTGACGAACACGCTTGCGCGTCTGTCGATCGGCGCCGTCGGCTTCGCCGATGGCGTTGATGAAGCGGCGGTCAGCCAGGCCTCGGAGGAGGCCATGCGCAAAGGCCGGGTCTCGATGATTCTGATCGAAACTCCGGCCAACCCGACCAACGGGCTGGTCGACGTGGCGATGATGCGCCGGGTCGCCGAAGCCATCGGAAAGACCCAGGGACACATTCCAATCATCGCCTGCGACAATACGCTGCTCGGACCCGTGTTTCAGCGGCCGATCGAGCATGGTGCGGACATTTCCCTGTACTCGCTCACGAAATATGTCGGCGGTCATTCGGACCTGATAGCGGGTGCCGCGCTCGGCGCGAAAGCGATCGTGAAGGGCATCAAGGCGCTCAGGGGCGCCATCGGCACCCAGCTCGATCCGCATTCCTGCTGGATGATCAACCGCTCGCTCGAGACGCTGAGCCTGCGCATGGAGAAGGCCGACAGCAACGCGCGCCTCGTGGCGGACTATTTGCGCGATCACCCCAAGGTGGCCAAGGTCCACTATCTCGGCCATCTCGAAGAGGCTTCGCCGGCCGGAATGGTATTCGCGCGGCAATGCCTGGGAGCGGGCTCCACCTTCTCGTTCGACATCGTCGGCGGCAAGGACGCGGCGGTGAAATTCCTCAACGCGCTGCAAATCCTCAAGCTGGCGGTGAGTCTTGGCGGAACGGAGTCGCTTGCGAGCCTGCCTGCAACCATGACCCATTCCGGCGTTCCCGCCGACATCCGCCGGAAAATCGGCGTCCTCGATTCCACGATCCGCCTGTCGATCGGCATCGAAAACCCGACGGACCTGATCGCCGACCTCGCACAGGCGCTGAATGCGGCCTGAAGGCGCAGACCCGACATTGCCGGGGCGCGCTCAATCAACGCAATGAGGTCGGCCGTGCCGCCCCGCGCGAATGGCGCACGATGTCTCGTGGGTCGAGATCGCAGTTGGAGGCAACGTAGTCGATCTCGCCGCGTGTCGTGCCGATGTCCATCAACTCCCGGTCACTCAAGCCAGACAACGTGCCGCGCAATCTCCGGCGATCGCGACGTGCCTGAAAGACATCCCAGTATTTCCGGATCAGGCTGCGGAGATGCCGGGACGACATGGACGCCCGTTCCGGCCATATTGTACCTTGGATCAGGGTCATTGCAGTGCCCTCGGAGGGTGCTTTTCACCCCCAGAAGGTGCCCGAAGACCAACGCGCGTGCTTGACCGACAGCTTACATTTTTCCTACCGGCAGCTTATTCTTGCGACGTCCAGCGGGCCAAAAAGCTCACCCCGGTCGCCCCGGAGGGCTCACCCAAGGGATTCGCACCGTGCGCTATCTCTTTGAGGAGTATGCATTCGACGCCGGTCGGCGAGAGCTGCATCGCGGAGCGGATCGGATCTCAGTCACGCCAAAGGTGTTCGATCTCCTGGATTACCTGATCCGCAACCGGGAGCGCGTCGTAGGCAAGGATGAACTCATCGATGCCGTTTGGCAGGGGCGCTGCGTGTCCGATGCTGCGGTGACGACCCGCCTCAACAGTGCGCGATGCGCGATCGGGGATTCTGGCGAAGAGCAGCGGCTGATAAGAACACTGCCACGCAGAGGCTTCCGCTTCGTGGGGCAGGTCCGGGAAACGCTTGCCGCCGAGGGCGCCGCGGCCGCCGACGGCGGAGCCGAGACGCCGAAACCAGCGCTCTCGCTTCCCGACAAACCCTCGATCGCGGTCCTTCCATTCGCCAACCTGTGCCCGGATCCGGAGCAGGACTATTTTGCCGACGGTATGGTCGAGGAGATCATTTCGGGACTGTCGCGTTCGAAGTCTCTTTTCGTCATCGCGCGACATTCGACTCTGGCCTACAAGGGCAGGGCGATCGACGTCAAACAGATCGGTCAGGAGCTGGGCGTTCGCTACGTGCTCGAAGGCAGTGTGCGCAAGGCCGGCAATCGGGTCCGAATTGCGGGCCAGTTGATCGACGCGGCGACCGGCCTGAATCTCTGGACAGACCGGTTTGACAGCGAGATCGAAGATCTTTTCGACCTGCAGGATCGGCTGACGAGCAGCGTGATCGGCGCAATCTCCCCGCAGCTGGAGCGCGCCGAAATCGAGCGCGCCCGACGCCAGCCGACCGACAACCTTCAGGCTTACGACTATTATCTTCGGGCATTTGCCTCCTTCTTCAAATTCACCGCGGAAGCAAGCATCGAGGCTATCGAGCTCGCAAAAACTGCCCGCGAGATCGATCCCGAATTCGCGCGTGCATACGCGCTCGGCGCCCGTTGCTATGTCCTGAGGAATGTTTTCGACTGGATCACTGATGAAGCCCATGAACGCAGTGAAGCCGCGCGGCTGGCGAGACGAGCGGTTGAACTTGACAGGAATGATCCATCGGTACTTGCCATGGCCGGACATGCTCTCGCCCAGGTCCTCGGTGAAGTCGAGGAGGGCGAATCTCACCTGACGCGAGCGATAAAGCTGGACCCAAACCTCGTCATCGCACGGCATTGGAGCGGATGGGGCCAGCTCTGGCTTGGCCGCGGTGACGCCGCAGTCGAGCAGTTCAGTATTGCATTGCGTCTGAACCCGCTCCATCCGCATGGGAGCTGCAACGCCCAGACGGGTCTGGCTTACGCTTATTTCCTCGCCGGTCGCAATGAGGACGCCTTGTCCTGTGCTGCGTCAGCCGTCAGTCTGATCCCAATCTTTCCGCCTGCGCAATTCATTCTGGCAGCATGTCACGCAGCATTAGGCCAGGTCGAGGAAGCGCGGCGGATTTGCGCCGACGCGATCAAGCTATCTCCCAACAAGCGCATCGCCAACTACACATCGCGAATGCGTCGACCGCAAGATGCCGAAAAGCTGACGCAAGCGCTCCGGGTTGCCGGCATGCCGGAATGAGCGTGCGCGGCCACCTCGCGGCGTGCGGAATCGAAAAGGCCGGACGCTCCCTCCGGCGCCCGGCCTTCGCGTACGAAGCAGCCTTGAGGTTACTTCGTCACCTGGCCGCGGATCTCGCCGCCCGGATTGGCCGCGGTGTGGATGTTGACGTAGAGCTTGCCGGCGAGCAGGTCAGCAGCTTGCGCATCGGTCAGCGTCGCCGAGCCCTCGACCGGGCTCGAGGACGCATTCGGGATCGCGACCGCGACGCCGGCGTTCTTGCCGGCCTCGGCCGGCCCGTGGAAGTGGGCGGCCGTTGCCGGGCCGGACAGGCCGGAATAGGTGACCTTCCAGGACAACTTCTTGCTGGCGGCATCATAGTCCAGGTCGGCGGTTCCGGTGCCGCTGGTGGTGGTCGCGGGCACCTCGGACTTGCCGTCGAGCGTTGCTTTCAGCTTTTCGGCGCCGGCGGGGGCTGCAAAAGCTGCGGCGCCCAGCGCGACCATGGCGATGACGGTCTTGTTCATGACATTCTCCCTGAGACCTCGTTGGCCTGCCAACCTTCCAACATTGGCCGTTTCAGTTTATTCCCGTATCCGGCCGGGGCGGGCTAAATTCTTCGTGGCTGGAGCCGCGCGGACATCGGTCATAAGTTCGCGGCAAGCAATGAATGGATCTGCATGTTGCAACGAACAATTGTCGTGGCGCTGCTTGCCGCGGTCGCTGCCGCGGGCGTCTATTGGTGGCTCAGCGCGCCGGTGGTGGCGGCCGGTGCCGCCACAACGCCTGCCCATGTCCCCAATCTCGCCAATGGCGAGGTGATGTTCAACGCCGGCGGATGCGCGTCCTGCCATGCCGTCCCCGACCAGCCCGATCGCACCAGGCTCGGCGGCGGCGTCGCGATCAAGTCGCCGTTCGGAACGTTCTACGCGCCGAACATCTCCTCCGATCCGACCTACGGCATCGGCAAATGGACCGACGCCGATTTCGTCAACGCGGTCATGCACGGGGTCTCGCCGGACGGACAGCATTATTTTCCGGCGTTTCCCTACACATCCTATCAGCACGCCAGGCGCGAGGATGTGCTCGACCTCTTCGCCTATCTGAAGACGCTGTCGCCCGTCGCAGGCAAGGTGCGTGACCACGACGTGCGCTTTCCGTTCGACATCCGGCGCAACATCGGCATCTGGAAATTCCTGTTTATGGACGGAAAGCCCTTCGTCGCCGACGGCACGAAGTCGCCGCAATGGAATCGCGGCGCCTATCTCGTCAACAGTTTCGGTCATTGCGCCGAATGCCACAGCCCGCGCAACGCGCTTGGCGGCATCATCTCCGGAGAACGCTTTGCCGGCGGGCCCAATCCGGAAGGCGAGGGCTGGGTGCCCAACATCACACAGAAGCGTCTCGGCGAGTGGAGCGCGAAGGATATTGCCTATTTCCTCAAGACCGGCGAATTGCCCGACGGCGACAGCGTCGGCGGCGCGATGACGCGCGTGATCAAGAACACCTCGCAATTGCCGGACGAGGATCTCGCGGCCATGGCGGATTACATCAAATCGCTGCCGCCAGTAGACGGGCCGCCGCGGCCGAAACGCAAGGAAGCGAGCTAGTCTAGGGTATGTAGCGGAAGTATGCGGCTTTTTGGGGAGGCTCAGGAAAGCCCCGGATTTCAACTAGCCGTGGTGGAGGCTTGCCTTCCATAAGTAGTATCGCAAGGTCGTTAAGCACATTTCGTGTTGTGGCGAACGTGTTGTGATTTAGTCCGAACAGTTCATCTCCAATCAGACTGACGTCAATCGTCCAAAGTCCGGGTAAAACAACTGGCCCGGCATCAGGTACATCTCCTGCGCGCGGGATACCTCCGGCAATACGCTTCGATAGCTGCAATGCCTTGTCGTTCTTGGATGCGTAAAGTGTAAGCCCCTTGGTGACCTTTGCAACGCCGGAAATGTCTTGAACAAACATGTCTCGGTCCACATCGGGGGCCACCATAATCAACTGCGCGATAGCCGTGGGCGATCGTGTCGCTGCGCTATTTGATAGGGCCTCAACCGCGACCAAGTTCCCCATACTGTGAGCGATCACATCGATGTTGTCATATCCGGCTTTGTAAAGATCGTCGATCACGCGAAGAAAGGCCGTGCGCGAACCTAACGCGCTTTCTTTGTCATAGAGATAGTCCGCGATATCCCCGCGAGACGGCCATGAGAATAAGATTGTGGTGCCTCTGAATTGAAGATCCCAAGTTATCTGCGCTGCCCGGAGGACGGCGTCGCGGAATTTGGTATTGAAGCCATGGACAAACACGAGAGCCTTTTTCTTCTTCGTTGACGCCAGCGTTCTTATCCATTTCGCTTCGTCTGTTTTCTCGATGCTGCGAATAGTAAAATGCTTCGTTGGGTCAAGTGTGTCTCTTCTCAATTCAAATCCGAAGAGCTTAAGGCTCGGGGGCAATTCTATGTTTCCGACGTGGTGTCCTTCAGGCACCCGGACGCGAACGATCCCGACACTCAGATCAGGGTTGCGCTCGCCTGTGTAGCCGCTGACGGCAGTCCAGCCGTTTAAGCTGTAGACAGGAGGTCCATCGCTTGTGAATGCGGGCTGGGGATCGCCTTCGACATCGGGGGGAGTGTCCGACTGTTTGCGGTTCGTTGCATAGAAAAATTCAACGATACGTGTGTCGATTCTGGAGTCTTGCGCTGTACTTTGATTCCCCTTCTGAATCGCGCCGCCTTGGATATCCGGGTCTATTTTGGTGCCGCCGGGTCTAATCGTTGGCCTGATCGGGGCTGCTGTCACATCAAAAGGCGCGCGCCATGGCTCATCGTCTGCCAGCGTGACGGGCCTAAACCTCTCGATAGAAATCCGTTGAACTGAGTTGGAATCAGTGAGGAACTTCCAGTAACTCTCATACTGTGTGTTCTGAATCAAAAAGGTCACGCTATTTGGCTCGCGCTCGCGCTCCGATGCCGATAGGCAGCCTCGTAGCCGGTCCGAAAAGCGAGCGTATCGCCCAACGAAATTTTTGGCAGCTTCCGGCTGAACAATTGCCGGCATTCGCTCTGGGGCCTTCCGCGAGAACGCTTCGCAAATCTGAAGGACGTCTCGCTCGGCGACGATCGGTTGCGCGTAGCTGCTCCCGAAGCTCGTTGCGAAAGCAATTGACCAAACAGCCAAGTATTTTAACCAATGCTGGGGCACGGCACTCCCCTCAAATGAAAATGCAAGAGACCGAGCAGGCGTTCGTCGCGGAGTTTCTCTTGGTCCAGTGGGGGCTCCCCCAGCGGCCCCGCTCGGTAGTATGCAGTCGTCGTCGGACATCGGCTGTTGAGAGTTGGGAGCGGCGGGCCTCATTGCCGCGCTCCAGCAAAGGTGTTGCAGCTCTTCACCAATCCAGTGGCGTAACCGACATCGAACCAATGATGGCGCTGCGCAGCGCTGCCATGAGTGAACGAGTCAGGCACTACGTACCCCAAGGTACTTTTCTGCAGGGTGTCGTTGCCTAGTGCTTCTGTCGTTCGAATTGCCGCTGCTATGTCGCTCGCGTTGAGCTTCGCTTTCTCCTTAATTTTACGCGCCCAAATGCCGGCGAGACAATCGGCCTGCAACTCGAGAAGAACTTGTAACCGGTTTCTCTCCGCCTCCGTTTCCATGCTCCCTTGAAGCTCGCGCACTCTTGGCATAATTCCCAGCAAGTTCTGAACGTGGTGTCCGATTTCGTGGGCTATCACATAGGCCTGAGGAAGTTGACAGTCGGCGCCGCTCGAATCGCAGGCGTGAAGTTCAGCCTGCATCTCTTGGAAGAACGAAAGGTCGAGGTAGACTTTCTGATCACCAGGACAATAGAATGGTCCCATGATTTTCTCGGCTAATCCGCAGGCTGCCTGGGTGGCGTTTGTGTACAGGACGAGACGGGGTGGCCGATAAGTCAGGCGATCGGATGCGAAGATTGCCTGCCAGACTTCCTCCGTGCTGCCCAGAACTCGCGAAACGAAGAGATACATTTCGTCGCGCGGCGCACCGGTCTGGTCGCCCGACTTCGCTGGAAGCTCAGCATAAAGCCACTCGGCTTGCGCGTCATGGCTACTCGTTGTTGCCGTGAATCCTTCACCGAACAGGCGAGCCTGCTTGAAGCTGCCAACCTCGATCTGTTCAGTTTGAGCCACGCCATGACGTTGGAGCGGCTGGACGGATATTGGCTCGTGATAGCCGACCGTCATTTCCGTCGCAGGATTAAAGACGACTGACCCCGGACCAATCTTGTCGACTTGGTTCCGGAGGATGGCAGCGGGGTCTATCGGTGCTGGGTGAACTGCCCAGGCTAAGCCGCCCGTGCAAAGCACCCAGACAGCAACTGTTATCGAAACAAGCGGTCCTTTGGGCATTGCCGGCCCCTGGCGCTCACGATCCGTGCGAAAAGAGCATTCCAGGGTTGTATGTTCAATGAAATTTCTCACACTTTGCGCGCGGCATAAGTGCACGCGATCGGGCCCCCGAACTGTTCCTCTGCCGACCTAAGCGCGTGGGCTACGATGCAAAGGCCCCAACCACTTGGAGACTATCCGTTTTTTGACCGGACATTGGCGCGATGCCGACGCGGCCGTCGTCGATGACGCGCGTTCTTGCCAGCGCGAGAGCGGGCGAGCGCTGGAGGGTGTATGCGATGGTCAAAATCCGAAGAACTCACTTTGAGCACAATTGGTCCGCCGCGCTGTCTCGGAAGCGCACTTCCGATCCGGCCCTCTGTCAGTGCACGCCCTAACTCGTCCCAAACGCCTTGAAGGTGATGATGGTGAGGGTGTCCTGGATGCCCGGCAGCACCTGCACCTTCTCGTTGATGAAGTGGCCGATGTCGGTGTCCTTGTCGACGTAGAACTTCACCAGCAAATCGTAATGGCCGGCCGTGGAGTAGATCTCGGAGGCGATCTCGGCTTCGGCAAGCGCGTTGGCGACCGTGTAGGACTGGCCGAGTTTGCATTTGATCTGGACGAAAAAGGGAACCATTGCAGTCACTCCGAAGCATATCTGGCGGCTAGAGCCATTTCCGTTCCGATGAAATCGGAACGGGGCTCTAGATTCTAGTTTTGACGCGTTTTCTTCACGCGAACCGGTATCCACTTCGCTCGAAAACGCTCTAATAGGCCAAAACCGGCCGGATTTAGCAAGCGAACTTGCGGGCCGCCGGGGTGCGCGCTAGGACGGGCGATGGCCTCAAAAACGCGGAAAATCGCCCCATGACGACGCCCGTGGCGCTCACCATCGCCGGCTCCGATTCGAGCGGCGGCGCCGGCATCCAGGCCGACCTGAAGACCTTTGCGGCGCTCGGCGTCTATGGCGCCTCCGCCATCACGGCCCTGACCGCGCAGAACACGCGCGGCGTCACCGGCATCCACGCGGTGCCAGCCGACTTCGTCACCGCGCAGATCGATGCCGTGTTTTCCGATCTCGAGGTCGGTGCGGTGAAGATCGGCATGGTGGCGCAGGCCGCCAGCATCGATGCGATCGCGGAGGCGCTGTCGCGCTGGAAGCCTCGCCACATCGTGCTCGATCCCGTGATGGTCGCAACCTCCGGCGATCGCCTGCTCGCCGCGGAGGCGGTGGAAGCCCTGCGCAAGAAACTGATGCCGCTGGCGTCGGTGATCACGCCTAATCTGCCCGAGGCCGCGGCTCTGCTCGACGAGCCCGTCGCGACACGCGAGGCCGAGATCGAGAGCCAGGGGCGCCGGCTGCTGGCGCTGGGCTGCCGCGCGGTTCTGATCAAGGGCGGGCACGGCGAGGGCGCCGAAAGCACCGACTATCTCGTCGAGGCCGAGAACACGATCGCGCTTGCGGCGCCGCGCGTCGCCACCCGCAACACCCACGGCACGGGGTGCTCGCTATCCTCGGCCGTCGCGGCCGGGCTTGCCAGGGGCGAGGATCTGGAGCGGGCCGTGCGGAACGCCAAGGCCTGGATCAGCGCAGCGATCGCGGCCGCCGACCGCTTCAGCGTCGGCCACGGCCACGGGCCGATCCATCATTTCCACAAATTTTACTGATCCGGGCCGCGGGCGCACCGCCGGCGGCGCGCAAGACCGCTGCCGTTAACCTGTTCAGCCATCGGTTCCAGGGTCTTGCGGAGGCCGCTGCGGCGCCATGTCGCCTGATTGTCGCATGCGACTGATATTCGCGGGGAGGGCGAGGCAAGGTCTGATTCGTATTCGAGGGTGCCTCAAGGGTTCAATCTGTCATCCCCCTGTCACGGGACATTTGTTACAGGCTGGCGCATGGGAAGTTACGATGTGAGTGACGAGAGCCCGGAGCGGCGCTTTCGCACTTTGTTCATCTCCGACGTTCATCTCGGAGCCCGCGGTTCTCAAGCCGACCTGCTGCTCGACTTCCTGCGCTACCACGATGCCGATACGATCTATCTCGTCGGCGATATCGTCGACGGCTGGGCGCTGAAATCGAGCTGGCACTGGCCGCAATCGCATAACGACCTGGTCCAGAAGCTGCTGCGCAAGGCGCGCAAGGGCGCCAAGGTCATCTACATTCCCGGCAATCACGACGAGTTCCTGCGCAACTATTACGGCACGCATTTCGGCGGCATCGACGTCGTCGAGAACACCGTCCACACCGGCGTCGACGGCAAGCGCTATCTCGTCATCCACGGCGACATCTTCGATCTCGTGGTGCAGAACGCGCGCTGGCTCGCCCATCTCGGCGACAAGGCCTACGACTTCGCGATCCAGATGAATCGCTTCGTCAACTTCTTCCGGCGCATGTTCAAGGTGCCCTATTGGTCGTTGTCGCAATGGGCCAAGCAGAAGGTCAAGAATGCCGTCAACTATATCGGCGCGTTCGAGCAGGCGCTCGCCGCCGAGGCGCGGCGTCACGACGCCGACGGCGTGATCTGCGGCCACATCCACTATGCCGTGATCCGCGACGAGGCCGGCATCCGCTACATTAATTGCGGCGACTGGGTCGAGAGCTGCACGGCGCTGGTCGAGCATGACGACGGTCATTTCGAGATCATCACCTGGGCGGATCAGGCGCGGAAGCCGGCACAAGTCCCGCAGGTCGCAGCCAGAGCTGCATAACAGAGGCCGCTTGATGCGCATCCTGGTCGCGACCGACGCCTGGCACCCGCAAGTCAACGGTGTGGTTCGGACGCTGACCAAGCTCGCAGACGCCGCCAACGCGCTCGGCGTCGAGTTCACGTTCCTGACGCCGCAATCGTTCCGCACCTTCGCGATGCCGAGCTACCGCGACGTGCGGCTCGCCATGCCGCGCCCGGCGCGAATCGCGAAGCTGATCGAGGAGGCGCGCCCCGACAGCATCCACATTGCGACGGAGGGGCCGATCGGCCTGATGGTCCGCCGCTACTGCCGCCAGCGCAAGCTGCCGTTCACGTCCAGCTTCCACACCCGCTTTCCCGAATATGTCCGCGCCCGCGTGCCGGTTCCGGAATCCCTGATCTGGCGGGCGCTGCGCCGATTTCACGCGCCCAGCCGCGCCGTGATGGCGGCAACGCCGGCGCTCGCCCGCGAGCTTGGCGAACGCGGCTTCGACAACGTCGTGCTGTGGCCGCGCGGCGTCGACACCAGCCTGTTCCACCCCCGCGGGATCGACCTCTGCCTGCCGGCGCCGGTGTTTCTCTCGGTCGGCCGGGTCGCGGTGGAGAAAAACCTCGAGGCGTTTCTCGATCTCGATCTGCCCGGCACCAAGGTGATCGTCGGCGACGGCCCGGCGCGGGGCGCGCTGGAAGAAGCCTATCCGGATGCGATCTTCCTGGGCGAGAAGCACGGCGAGGCGCTGGCGGCAATCTATGCGGCGGCCGACGTGTTCGTGTTCCCCAGCAAGACCGACACGTTCGGCCTGGTCCTGCTGGAGGCGCTCGCCAGCGGCCTGCCGGTCGCGGCCTTCCCGGTGAAGGGCCCCCGCGACGTGATCGGCGATGCACCGGTCGGCGCCCTCGATCACGATCTTCGCAATGCCTGCTTCGCCGCGCTCGACGTGTCCCGTCAGGACTGCGTCGAATTCGCTGCCAATTACACCTGGGAAGCCTCGGCGAGGGCGTTTGTGGACAGCATCAAGGCGGTTGGCGCGGTGCTTCCAGGCAGGAATGGGGCCGAGCCGGTTAGTTTCGTAGCCTGAAAACCAAGGTTCATCGCGCGGAGGTGTCTTGCCCCGCGCCTCGTCCGGCGCGATAACATTGGGCATGACCGAACAGCTCCTCCCGATCGGCCCTGCCGATATCGAAGCAGCAGCGCGCGTGATCGCGCCCTTCGCCATCCGCACCCCGCTGTTGTCTTTTCCCGTGCTCAACGAGCGCGTCGGCGCGAAGGTCTTCCTGAAGCCGGAGATGCTCCAGCGCACCGGCTCCTTCAAGTTCCGCGGCGCCTTCAACAAGGTCGCCTCGATCCCGCAGGACAAGCGCGCCGGCGGCGTCGTCGCATTCTCGTCCGGCAACCACGCCCAGGGCGTGGCGGCCGCGGCCAAGATCCTCGACATGCAGGCGACCATCGTGATGCCTGCGGATGCGCCGCTGTCGAAGCGCGAGCGCACCAAATCCTACGGCGCCGAGGTCGTGCTGTACGATCGCGATCGCGACGACCGCGAGGCGATCTCGCGCGGCATCGCCGAGAAGCGCGGCGCTACGCTGGTCAGGCCCTATGACGACCCGTTCGTGATCGCGGGGCAGGGCACTGCAGGTCGCGAGATCGCGGAGGACATGGCTGCGCTCGGCCTCAGTCCCGACATCGTGGTGGCGCCGGCCTCCGGCGGCGGCCTGATCGCGGGCGTCGCCACGGCCGTGAAGGCGCGCTATCCACGAGCCGAGATCGTGGTGGCCGAACCCGAGGCGTTCGACGATCACGGCATTTCGCTGACCGCCGGCCACCGCGAGCCGCATGGGCCTGCGGGCCGCACCATCTGCGATGCGCTGATGGCGCTGATCCCCGGCGAGATGACCTTTGCGATCAACAGCAAGCTCTTGGCGCGCGGCGTAACTGCATCCGACAAGGAAGTCGGCGCGGCCGTGGCGTTTGCCTATCGCGAGTTGAAGCTGGTGGTCGAGCCGGGCGGTGCGGTGGGCCTTGCCGCGCTGCTTGCGGGACGTCTCGACGTCGCCGGCAAGAACGTCGTCATCGTCCTCTCCGGCGGCAATGTGGATGCGGATCTGTTTGCCGAGCTGGTGGCCTAGGTTTCGGACCTTCTAACATGAGGAAGGGGCAGAGCGTTGCCGCTCTGCCCCTTTGTCGTTTCGCTTGTGGCGATCAGCGCATGATGCCGCGGTGATTGTTGCCGCCGCCCATGGAGGGCGCCTGGTTCATCGACTGCCGGAAGTTGTTGCTGTTGCCGCCGTTGTTGACCACACGGTTGGTCGCATTGAACTGCGGGCGGTTGTTCTGCTGGTTGTTCTGGACCTGCACTTTGTTCACCGGGTTGTTGTTGAGCTTCACGATGCCGGTGTTGCCGTTGTTGACGCGGATCGCGTTGTTCTGCGTCTGAACGACCGGCTTCGTATCGACGGTCGTGCCACCCTTGCCGACATTCACCGGCATGCTCACGATCTTGCCAGAAGTGCCTTTGGTCGTGCCGCTATTGTTGCTGCCGCCGTTCGGCGTATTGTTGGTCGCGGGCAGCGTCACGATCTTGCCGGTGCTGCCATTGGTATTGGTCGTGTTGGTCGGTGCAGGCAGGGTGACGATCTTGCCCGGGGTCTGCGATGGCATGCCGTTCGGCTGATTGTTGCCCGAGGGCAGGTTGACGATCTGGCCGCCATTGCCGAGCTTGCCGAGGACGTTGCTGTCGACCGGCTTCTGCACGACCGGCAGGTTGCCGTTCACTTGCGCGCCGCCATTGCCCTGCTGCATCAGCGGCATGTATTTGGGCTGGCCGAGATTGCCGACCTTGAAGGTCGGGGCAACGTTCTGCGGTGCCAGGAACTTGGTCGCCTGCATCAGCGGGATCAGCTTCGGCTGGGCCTGCAGCTTCAGCGCGGATTGCGCATAGGGGCTGTTGCCGTAGCTGTCATAGAAGCTCTTGTAGCCGAGCGGGGAGTTCGCGAGCACCGCCTTGTGCCAGGCCTGCGTGATCAGCAGGTTGTTGAGCAGCCAGCGGATGTGGTCGCACAGCGGGTCGTGCGGGTACATCTGGATGAACTCCTCATAGTACTCCGGACGTCCCTCGGACACGACGTAATCATAGGCCTGGCGCGTCGAGCGGCTCGGCAGGTTGGAGGCCATCTGCACGACCGGCGCGCTCACCGGCGCGCGGTTGGCGGCGACAGCGGTGTCACCGAAGAAGGTGAAGTCCGAGGTCAGCGACGAGCTTTCCCACGGGATCTGCGCGCCGCTGGTGGTCTGGTTCACTTCCAGACGCACGCGCTTGAACAGCTGCTCGATCGGCACGTTGGGTTCGCGTGCGGCGTTGAGGAAGGCCTGGGTGTAGGGGCTGTGGCCGTTGGTGCCGTCCTGTGCTTCCGCGCCCGGCGCGGTCGAATAGCCGACGATCGAGCCGTTCGGCGCATCGACGATGGCCAAGCCGCGGCCGGCGTCGTTGACATCAGGGAACGGATTGTTGCGGCAGGCATCGAGGATGACGATGCGCATGCGGCTCGGGATCGTCTCCAGCGTCGACATCACGTCGACCAGGCGCACCGAGTTGCTCACGAGCTCGGTGGGGTTCGAAACCTTCGCGTCCACGGGAACGAGATAGTTCTCGCCGGCGAGCTGCACACCGTGACCGGCGTAGTAGACGATGGCGACAGTGTTCGGACCCCGCGCGGAAACCTTGGCGGAAAAGTCCTGGACGACGCGGAGCATGTCGTTCTGGGTCAGGTCGGTCGCGGCAACCACCTCGAAGCCGGCGGAGTTCAGGAACTGCGCCATCGACTCCGCGTCATTGTCGGGGTTTTGGAGCTGTGGCGCGTTCTTGTAGTTGGAATTGCCGATCACCAGCGCCACGCGCTGTTCCGGGCCTTGCAGCGCGGTCGGGGCAGGCTGGACCGGGGCGACCTGCGCGGAAGCAGGGCCGCAGGCGAAGCTGAACAGGCTTCCCACGAGGCTAGCCGTCATCAGGAAAGGCTTTAGGCGGAACATGGCGTGCTCCTCTGGCACTCATCTCGATGCGAGGTTGGTTGCGAGGAAGCTTGGTCGCGTTCGAGCCCGTGGCCCGTGCTCGCAAACACCATGGTGAGCTGCGTGATCTGAATCACGTTTGGAACCCGCTATGGTGAACGGCCGATGATCGGCCGCGCCGGTTCGGCCCGCGAAGACCGTGCTTTTGTTCTATCGCGCGGCGGCTTTGAGCTTTGGTGTGGCGCAGGTCGGCGACATGCTTCCTGATCAGGAAGGGCGTGATCTGAACGGTCATCGCGCTTCAGGCTGCTGTTTGAACATATCTCCGCGCTAGCCCCGCCCCATCAGATGAGCCGCCGAGCGCCAGGCGTGCTGCGACAGGGCTTCGAGGTTTCGCACCGCCTCGACACGAAGCAGGGCGGCGTCGGCGGTCAGGGTTCCATTGGCCACCGCACCGAGCGTCGCACTGCGATGGGCGCGCAGCATTTCGGCGAGCTGTGTCGTACAACGCTCGAGTTCGGCGATCGCCTCGTCGGGCGGGTCGGCGCGCGGACCGGCCATGGCGTCGCCGGCGCGCGAGGTGGGTACGGAGTGCGGCGATCCGTCGACGCGGGGCGGCGCCGCCACGCCGCGCGCAATCGCAGCCGCGCTTCGCATGATCTCGGCACATAGCTCTCGGGCGCGGATGTCCTCCGGTCCGCTTGCCACCGAAGCGAAATTGTTTCCTCCACTTGCGAGGTCCGTCAGCCGGGACGCGTGGTCGAGGGCGTGCAGCGTGCTCGTCAGACGCTGTTGCTCGTCGTCGGTCTCAGGCGGTCCAGCCACATCCGACAGGAATATTTGCGCCTGGCGCACGGCATCGGCCGCCTCCTCTACGGATACAGCGTCCTTCCCCAGGCGTATCGATCCAGCGCGGCCGTCCAGTTTCGCCTCGACCGAACTGCACACCGTCAAGAGCACGCGCGCGATCGTGCGCCGTACCGCTTCCACCGCCACGATCGGGGTCTCAAGCGCCGAAGGATCGAGACATCGCGTCAGCGGCGAGCCGCGCTCGGGCAGAATCCGTTCGACCAGTCGCGTGAACGGATTGATCAGGGGCAGCAGGACCGCGACGCCGACGACGTTGAAGGCCGTGTGGTAGCCGGCCAGCAGCGTGACGCCGTCGATCGTGTCGGAGGCGTGCAGCAGCAAGGGCGTTACTATGGGAAAAGCCACCAACGCGATGAGTGCGGCAATCAGCTTGAAAAGAACGTAGGCGATGGCCAGCCGCTTCGCGGTCGGGCTCGCGCCGATCGCGGCCAGGGCGGAACTCGTCGCTGTTCCGATGTTCTGGCCGATGATCAGGGCGCAGGCCTGGTCCAACCCGATCGCGCTCGCGAAATAGGCGGACAGGGTCACCGCGATCGCGGCCGTCGACGATTGCATCAGCGCTGTCATGACCAATCCGATCACGACCAGCGCCAGCACGCCGAAGAGGCCCGACCACCATGACACCCCGGGACTGCCGAGGACTGCGGGCAGGTCCGCCGGGTGCAATCGTTCAGCCAGGCCGCCCATGCCCTGCTGCAGGGTCGTCAAGCCGAACAGCACAAGTCCGAAGCCGGCGAGCGCGGCGCCGACCCCGGAGATTCGTCCCCTGCCGAGAAGCTTGGTCAGCGCGCCGACGAAGATCATCGGCAGCGCCGCGGCCGTGAGCGAGACGCGGACGCCGATCAGCGCGACCAGCCAGCCGGTCCCGGTGGTGCCGATATTCGCGCCGAAGACGAGGCTCAACCCTTGCTGGAAGGTCAAGAGGCCGGCGCTGACGAGACCGATCGTCGTCATGGTCGTTGCGCTGGAGGACTGCACCAGCAGCGTGACCACGGCCCCCCAAAACGAGCCAAGCAGCGGCGTTGACGCAGCGTTGCCGAGCACAGTGCGTAGCGCGGAGCCGGCCAGCGTCTTCAGGCCCTCCGTCATCACGGTCATGCCGAGCAGGAAGAGACCTACCCCGCCGAGCGTCGAGATCGCCGTGGACATGTGTGCTCCTTCCGACAGGGCACCCCGAATAGCGAAGCAGACAGTACAGCAACGGACTGCTGAAAGGTCGGATCAATTATTGCACGATGGTCGGGCTTCCCGCATTTCGGATGGGCGTGATCAGCCGGGGGACGTCATCGAATCGGTCCGGCCGCCCGATCGCCGCGTGCCGACGCGTAACGATTCCGCGAAAGCCGGCATGGCTGCGTGTGGGGGATATTGATCGAGGCGGCGAAAAGTCTCGCACCCGGATTTGAATGGCCTTCTCGCAAGCGACTGTCTATGGTCGATGCATGTCGCGCCTTATGTGTCTATCCATTGCTGTCGCCCTGTCGCTGCTGCCCGCCATCGCGTCTGCTGCGTCATCTCAAAAACGCCCCAAGCCGGTCTGGCATGGTTACGGCTTCCTGCCGGGCTATCGCCAGCCGCTGAGCAACAGCATTCCGCTCTACAAGCAGAAGGAGGCGATGCGGCGCATGTCGCGCAGCGACCGCCGCCATTGGTACATCGACCCGGTGCCCCAATATTACGGCTGGGATGGCGAATGGCGCTATTTCGGCCGGCCCGGCTTCGGCGGCGGCCGCTACAATGGCGGCAGCTTCGGGCCGTGCTGGACGCGGACCCCGATCGGCGCGGTGTGGAATTGCGGGTGAGCGCGCGCTGCGATTAAGGGAAGCTGTGGACGATTTCGATCATGCCGACGATCGCGGCGTTGAACGCATCAAGGTCTTCGGCCGGAATCCAGTACTCCAGATGTGAGCGCCCGCCGGCTTCTTGCACGTCGTACTTCGCGATGAAGCTGCGCTTGACCGCAAAGCGCGTCACGAAGCCCGAGCCGCTCGCCGGCACATTCCAGTCGCGCGCGATCTTGACGGCGTAGTCCTCGGTCAGCACCGGATAGAAGATCGGCTGATCACGCAGGCGCGGCGGAAACGCACGCATGCCGGATTGCTCGATCAGCTCCAGCTCCTTCGGGCCCACAGGGCGCCAGAGGGTGAGGGTGTCTGCGGTGGACATGGTCGCGATAACCGGGCTCTCGTGGACGTCATTGCGAGCGGAGCGAAGCAATCCAGAGTCTTTCTGCTGAGGCAGTCTGGATTGCTTCGCTGCGCTCGCAATGACGATGTAGAGCGTGCTTCCCTTTACGAGAAGAACGCGATCTTCTCGGCCTGGGTCATGCGGCGGATTGGCGCCATGGGGTCGTTGGCCGCCGCGCGGGGCTTTTGCAGGATGCCGCTGGCGAGGATGGTGGCGCCGAGCGAGGGCTCGGGCAAGGAGGTGGACAAGGGCGAGGGCATCGGAAGCGTCGCGGTCGGCGCCGCACCGAATGTCGCGGCGGCCGCCATGGCCGGGGCCGGCTGCTCCATCACTTCGGCGGCGGCCTCCGCGATGGCGTCGGTCAGGCGCGCGAGCGAGTCCATCGCGATCGGCGCGTCTTCGGCGGGCTCCTCCGCGACTGCGGTGGCGGCCGGCTCGGCTGCGACCGGCTCCGGAAGCTCTGCGGCGATGGGGGCTGCGACCTCCGCGACCATCGGCGCCGGAATGGCCGCTGCCAGCTCGACCGGTTCGGTGATCTCGTCGAACTCCGGATCGGGCGCGGCCATTTCCAGCGCGATGGCCTCGAGGATGGCTTCGTCCTCGGCTTCCGCGGCGGCATCGAGCGAAACCCCGTCAGTCACCTCGGCGAACACGGCGGCCTCTGCGATCTCCTCTTCGGGTTCGACCTGATTGCCGGCGACGAGCTCCGGCTCGGTCGCGACGTCCAATGCCTCCTGGCCAACGGCGCGTGCTTCGGCGGTGCCGGCCTCGACCGCTGCTTCAGGCGCCGGAGTCGCTGCGATGTCCTGCGGCGCCTCCGTAAAAGCCACGGGCGCTTCCTGCACCGGCGCAGGCGCGGGATGCACCGTCGCTTGCGGCGCTGTGTCGCCGTCACCATCGAGCTGCTCGACCCGATCCCTGAGCAGATCGAATGCGGCCTTGAGCTCGACGCGGGGGTCGATGGTCGATAGCTGTCCGCAAGCCGCCTCGATGGAGGCGAGCTGCGAATCAATGAGATCGCAGATTCGCCCGTCGGCGCCGATCTCGCGCCAGCGCCAGGAGATCTCCTTGATGATGCGCACGCCGCGCGGAATCGGCGCGAGGCTGGCCTCGATCGCCGCGGGATCGAAGGCGGCGATCGCGATCGTCTCGGCTTCGCGGATGGCGCGGCGGATCTCGACCAGCGCCTCGGGCAGGCGATCCTCGACGACCGGTTGTCGCTGTGCCGCAAGGGTTTCTTCGATTTTCGCGACCGCATCGAGCACCATGCGGGTATCCGCATTGCGGTTGCGCTTGGCATATTCGCCGAGGAACCAGCGGCCGCGCGCGGTCTCCATGAAGGCTTCGCGGATCGCGTCGTAATCCTGCTCGTTCGGCTCGGCCGCACGGGCAGACATAGGCGAGAGGGCGAATGCTTCGTTGGCCATGACAATCTCGTCGCGCAAATCACCACGCGTTACTGTAACGATCACCACGATATCGACCGAATCGCAATTGGTTTGATGGCAGGCGAATCACAAATCCCCACGCAAGCCGCCGTAAAGCGGCGATTCGCCGTGAGTCTGGCGCTGTTCTATTCGGCGGTCTTCGCGGTGTCGGGCACGCATCTGCCGTTCTTTCCGGTCTGGCTGAAGGCGATCGGCATCGACGCAAGCTGGATCGGCCTCATCAACGCGCTGCCGGCGATCACGCGCTTCACCACGCTGCCGCAGATCACCGCCCTTGCCGAAAGGCGACATGCCATTCGCGCCGGCATGATGGTGTCGGTGCTGGCAACCGCGATCGGGTTCACGGCGGTCGGCCTGCAGCAGCAGCCGCTGGCGCTGTTCCTGATCTATGCGCTGACCTGCATGATGTGGACGCCCACGACGCCGCTGACCGACGCCTATGCGCTGCGCGGCGTTGTGCGCTACGGGCTCGATTACGGACCCTTACGGCTGTGGGGCTCGGCGGCGTTCGCCGCGGGCTCGCTCGCCTGCGGCTATCTCGTCGACCACATCGCGGTGCGCGATCTGATCTGGATCATCGTCGCGTGGGCCGTCGTTGCGGTCGCCGCCAGCCTGCTGCTGCAGCCGCTCGACGATGTCAGGCGAAGGACGACGGAGGCGCATGCCGGCAAGGCCTTGCTGCGCGATGGCGGTTTCTGGGCCGTCATCGCGTCGGCCGCGCTGATCCAGGGCAGTCACGTCGCCTATTACACGTTCTCGGCCATCAACTGGCAGCTCCACGGCTTCGGCGGGTTGACGATCGCGGGCCTCTGGACGCTGGGTGTGATCGCCGAGATCGTCGTCTTCGCGCTGTCGCCGCGCTTCTCGCTGTATCCGTCCACGCTGATCGCGATCGGCGGCGTGAGCGCCGTGGCGCGCTGGATCGTCACCGCGCAGGAGCCGCCGCTGGCGCTGCTCGTGATCGTGCAGCTCGGCCACGGCCTCACCTTTGGCATGACCATCGTCGGCACCATGAACCTTCTGGTGCAGCGCGTGCCATCGCATCAGATCGCCCGGGGGCAGGGCTATTACGCCGCGTGCAACGGGCTGCTGGGTGCAGCGACATCGATCGCGTCAGGTGCGATCTACGCCCGCATCGGCGACAGCTTGTACTACGTCATGGCCGCGATGGCCGCGGCCGGCGCGCTGGTGATCTGGTCCGCGCGGCATCGGCTCAAGGCTCATCCCCAGAGCGAGGTCTCAGGCGGATAGACCAGGCTGTCGTCGTAGCGCAGCCCATGATCGCGATCGCGCGCGAGCAGCAGCGGGCCGTCGAGATCGACGAAGCGCGCCTGCGGCGTCACCAGCATTGCCGGGGCCATCGACAACGAGGTCGCGACCATGCAGCCGATCATGATCTCGAAACCGAGCGCCTGCGCCGCATCGGCCATCGCCAGCGCCTCGGTGAGACCGCCGGTCTTGTCGAGCTTGATGTTCACGGCGTCGTAGCGCTCGCGGAGCGGCGCGAGCGATTTGAGGTCGTGCACGCTCTCGTCAGCGCAGACCGCGAGTGGCCGCTTGATCCGCGCCAGCGCGCCATCCTTCCCGGCCGGCAGCGGCTGCTCGACCAGGGTGACGCCGACGGCGTCGCAGGCGGCGAGATTCTGCTCCAGATTGGCCTCGGTCCAGGCCTCGTTGGCATCCACGATCAGCTCGGATTCGGGGGCGGCCTTCCGAACCGCCGCGATCCGCTCCGCATCGCCGTCGCCGCCGAGCTTGATCTTGAGCAGGGGTCGGTGCGCCGCCTTGGCGGTCGCCGCCGCCATGGCCTCGGGGGTGCCCAACGAAATTGTGAAGGCGGTGGTGCGCTCGCCCGGCACCGGGCGGTCCAGCAGGTTCCAGGCCCGCAGGCCGGTCGCCTTGGCCTCGAGGTCGATCAGGGCGCAATCCAGCGCGTTGCGAGCGGCTCCCGGCGGCATGGCGGCCTGCAGGGCTTCTCGCGACAGGCCGCCGGCGACGGCCGCCTGCATGGCCTGGATGGTGGCAAGGGTCGCCTCGGGGGTCTCGCCATAGCGGGGATAGGGGACGCATTCGCCGCGACCGGTGAGGCCGTTCCGGCTCACTTCGGCCACGACGGTCACGGCCTCGGTCTTGGCGCCCCGGCTGATGGTAAAACTGCCGGCGATCGGAAAGCGCTCGATTCGCGCGGCCAGGGCGGGAACTTTGCTGGAAGTCATTTTGAACTCTGGCGAAATCTGAACCTGCTAGTTACCTCTAGCAACTAACATTAACCAGTTGGGGATACCTTCTCTGGGTAAGGGCGTGTGCACAACCATCTGATTCTACCCGTTTCTCGCGCCCCGGCACGGGAGCGGACACCTTGAGCGGCGATCCGAAGCTGGAACGGATTGCCAAAGGCAACGCGCTGGCACTCTGCGCCACCGGAACCTGGACCGCGAGCTTCGCGCCGGTTCTGGAGCGGATGGTGGCTGACGCCGAAAAGCTCGCCGGCAGTTCGCAAAGCATCTTCATCGACGTCTCCGAGGTCGCCAAGCTCGACACCTTCGGCGCCTGGCTGATCGAACGGCTGCGCCGCAGCCTGACCCAGGGCACCGTCGAGGCGCAGATCGCGGGGCTCTCCGCCAATTATTCGAGCCTCGTGGACGAGGTGCGGCGGGTCAGGGCGACGCCGGTCGTCGACAGCAGCGCGGTCACCATCACCGGCATGCTGGAGCAGATCGGCCGGGCCGTGGCCGGGGTCGCCGGCACGGTTGCGGGCCTCGTCGACATGCTCGGCGCGGTGCTCGCGGCGGGGTTTCGCGTCTTGATCCACCCGCGCTCGTTCCGCCTGACCTCGACCGTGCACCACATGGAGCAGGTCTGCTGGCGCGCGGTGCCGATCATCGTGCTGATCACGTTCCTGATCGGCTGCATCATCGCCCAGCAGGGCATTTTTCATTTCCGCAGGTTCGGCGCCGACATCTTCGTCGTCGACATGCTCGGCGTGCTGGTGCTGCGCGAGATCGGCGTCCTCCTAGTCGCGATCATGGTCGCGGGTCGCTCGGGCAGCGCCTACACGGCCGAGCTCGGCTCGATGAAGATGCGCGAGGAGATCGACGCGCTGCGCACGATGGGTTTCGACCCGATCGAGGTACTGGTGCTGCCGCGCATGCTGGCGCTGGTGCTGGCGCTGCCGATCCTTGCCTTCCTCGGGGCCATGGCGGCGCTTTATGGCGGCGGCCTCGTCGCCTGGCTCTATGGCGGCGTCGATCCCGAAGCCTTCCTGCTGCGCCTGCGCGACGCCATCTCGATCGACCATTTCATCGTCGGCATCGTCAAAGCACCGGTGATGGCCGCCGTGATCGGCATCGTCGCCTGCGTCGAGGGGCTCGCCGTGCAAGGCAGCGCGGAATCGCTCGGACAGCACACCACGGCCTCCGTGGTGAAGGGCATCTTCTTCGTCATCGTCATGGACGGCGTGTTCGCCATCTTCTTCGCCTCGATCGGAATGTGACGATGGCGCAAGAAACTCAAGACGCGATTCAAGATCCGATTATCCGCGTCCGCGACATTACGGTGCAGTTCGGCGCGACGCGCGTGCTCGATGGCCTCAACCTCGACGTCAAGCGCGGCGAAATCCTCGGCTTCGTCGGCCCATCCGGTGCCGGCAAGTCGGTGCTGACGCGCACCATCATCGGCCTCGTTCCCAAGGTCGCGGGCTCCATCGAGGTGTTTGGCGTCGACCTCGATTCCTCCAGCACCGCGCAGCGCCGCAGCGTCGAGCGCCGCTGGGGCGTGCTGTTTCAGCAGGGCGCGTTGTTCTCCTCGCTGACCGTGCGGCAGAACATCCAGTTCCCGATGCGCGAATATCTCCGGGTCTCGCAGCGGCTAATGGACGAGATCACCCTGGCCAAGCTCACCATGGTCGGGCTCAAGCCGGAAGTCGCGGATCGCTTTCCCTCGGAACTGTCGGGCGGCATGATCAAGCGCGTGGCGCTGGCGCGCGCGCTGTCGCTCGATCCCGATCTCGTGTTCCTCGACGAGCCGACCTCGGGCCTCGATCCGATCGGCGCCGGCGATTTCGACGAGCTGGTCAGGACGCTCCAGCGTACTTTGGGCCTGACCGTTTTCATGGTAACGCACGACCTCGACAGCCTTTACACAGCCTGCGACCGCATCGCCGTTTTAGGGAACGGTAAGATCATTGCGGCAGGGTCGATCGCCGACATGCAGGCCTCGCAGCATCCCTGGCTGAGACAATATTTCCACGGCAAGCGCGCCCGTGCGGTGATGGGCTGAGGTGCCGGAGTAGCTGATGGAAACGCGGGCCAATTACGTACTGATCGGATCATTCACGCTGGCGGTGATCGCCGCGGCGATCGGCTTCGTGCTGTGGTTCCAGTCGCTGCACACCACCAAGCAGCGCAGCCCCCTGCGTGTCGTGTTCGAGGGCCCGGCGGCGGGCCTGCGCAACGGCGGTAGCGTCAATTTCAACGGTATCCGGGTAGGTGAGGTGGTCTCGGTGAAGCTCGATAACCCGCGGCGGGTTGTCGCACTCGCCATGGTCGAGAACAACACCCCGCTCCGCAAGGACACCTTGGTCGGCCTCGAATTCCAGGGCCTCACCGGCGTCGCCGCGATCTCGCTCAAGGGCGGCGAGGAGGCGGCACCTCCGCCGCCGCTCGACGAGGACGGCATCCCGTCGCTGACGGCCGATCCCAACAAGCTCCAGGACGTCACCGAGGCGATCCGCGGCACGCTCCAGAACATCAACAAGATCGTCGCGGACAATCAGGAGTCGGTGAAGAACTCGCTGAAGAACCTCGAGACCTTCACCAATTCGCTCGCGCGCAACTCCGAGAAGATCGACGTCGTCATGGCCAAGGTCGACGGCGTCATGCACAAGGCCGACAGCCTCATGCTCGGTCTCAACACGCTCGCCGGCGGCAAGGACGGCGGCGAGCTGTTCCAGGCGGTGAAGTCGATCCGCGAGCTGGCCGAGGATTTCGACAAACGCTCCGGTGCATTGATGACCGACGGCCGCCGCACGCTCGGCGACATCAGCCGCGCTGTGAACAATTTCGACCGCAACCCGACCCGCGTGCTGTTCGGCGCCAGCAACAGCGCCCCGGCCGCCGCGCCGCCGGCCGAACCGCCGAGGGCGGCGCCGGCCGCGAGCGGCAGGCGGCAGTAGCGGCGCCTCCGCCGCCATCCCATCATCGAACGCATCGGTTCATCGGCACGGCGCCATCGTGGTGTCGTGCGCGTTCGTGCGTTCCCGGGCCGCGATACGAAAGTATGGGGGTCTGGCCGCGCCAAGGTAGGGGAGGGGGCGGCCGTCGTTGTCGGCTATATCGCGCTCAAGGCGCGCTTCAAGCAGAGCGCGTCGTTTCACTCACAGGGGAGAGAGCGCGTGGTACGTCTGTTGCTGCTGTTGCCGTTCATCGGGCTGATGATCGTGCCGTTCTACAATGTCCGGGAGCCCCATCTGTTCGGCTTCCCCTTCTTCTACTGGTATCAGCTCGCCTGGGTGCCGCTGACCTCGCTGCTCACCTACATCGTCTACAGGAGCGTGCCTCGTGCTGATTGATGTCGATAGCGCGGCGTTCGCCGTATTTCTCGCACTGTTCATCCTCGTCACCGGCATGGGCTTTGTCGCCTCGCGCTGGCGCAAGCCGGAGACGCTCGCCCATCTCGACGAGTGGGGCCTCGGCGGCCGCAAGTTCGGGACCTGGATCACCTGGTTCCTGGTCGGCGGCGATTTCTATACCGCCTACACGGTGATCGCCGTTCCGGCGCTGGTCTATGCGGTCGGTGCCTACGGATTCTTCGCGCTTCCCTACACCATCATCGTCTATCCGTTCGTGTTCGCGGTGATGCCGGTGTTGTGGAAGGTCGCCAAGGAGCGTGGCTACGTCACCGCGGGCGACGTGGTGCGCGGTGCTTACGGTTCACGCGGGCTCGAGCTTGCGGTCGCTGCAACCGGCGTGCTCGCGACGATGCCCTACATCGCGCTTCAGCTCATCGGCATGGAGGTGGCGATCAAGGCGCTGGGGCTGCACGGCGAGGTGCCGCTCGTTCTCGCCTTCCTGGTGCTGGCACTCTACACCTATTCGTCGGGCCTGCGCGCACCCGCGCTGATCGCTTTCGTCAAGGACATCATGATCTACATCGTGGTGATCGCCGCGATCGCGATCGTGCCCTCGAAGCTCGGCGGCTACGGCGCGATCTTCACCGCGGCGGATGCGGCCTTTGCGGCGAAAGGCTCGGGCGGCATCCTGCTGTCGCCGGCGCAGATCGTACCCTACGCCTCGCTGGCGCTGGGCTCGGCGCTCGCGGCCTTCATGTACCCGCACACGCTGACCGGCATCTTCGCCTCCTCAGGCGGCAACACCATTCGCAAGAATGCGATGCTGCTTCCGGCCTACACGCTGCTGCTCGGCCTGCTCGCGCTACTGGGCTACATGGGCCATGCCGCGGGCCTGAAGCTCGCGAGCAACAACGACGTTGTGCCGGAGCTGTTCAAGACGCTGTTTCCAAGCTGGTTCGCAGGCTTCGCGTTCGCCGCCATCGCGATCGGCGCGCTCGTTCCGGCGGCCGTCATGAGCATCGGTGCGGCCAATCTGTTCACCCGCAACTTCTGGAAGGTGTGGGTCGATCCGAAGGTGACGCCGGCGGGTGAGGCGAAGGTCGCCAAGATCACCTCCATGCTGGTGAAGGTGGGCGCATTGCTCGCGATCCTGCTGATGCCGACGCAGTTCGCGCTCGACCTGCAGCTGCTCGGCGGTCTCTGGATCCTGCAGACGCTGCCGGCGCTGGTGTTCGGCCTGTATCTGAACTGGTTCTCGAGCACCGCGCTCCTGGCCGGCTGGGCCGTCGGCCTTGCAGGCGGATCGTGGCTCGCCTGGTCGGACGGGCTGAAACCGCTGCACGGCATCGACTTCGGCGCCGGCAAGGTCGCGATCTACACCGGGGTGCTGGCGCTCGCGCTCAACATCGTGGTCGCCGTCGTGGTCAACCTCGTGCTCAAGGGCCTACCGCAGGCGCGGCTGTCGCGCGAGGCGGCCTGAGGTCAAGCTCCAAGCGGCGGCCGGACATCCGGCCGCCGGACTTGAAAAGTGCCTTCCATGCGATTGAAAACGCTCTAGTATCCGCCCGCTTCGGCCGCTCGTCGCGGGCGATCAGACGGTCTCGAGTGAGGATGTCTTGCAGGCGTGGTTCGTTCTCGCGGTCGCGGCTGGCTATGTGACCACGCTGTTCCTGATTGCCTGGTGGGGCGATCGGCGGAGCGTCGACGGGCCGCTGGTTTCGCCCAAATCCTGGGCCGCCGCGATCAGCTACTGCCTGACGCTTGCGGTCTACAACACCTCCTGGAGCTTCTACGGGTCGGTCGGTCGTGCCGCCACCAGCGGGTTGGACTTCGTCACGATCTATGTCGGCCCGACGCTGGTGCTGTTGTTCGGCCAGCCGCTTCTGTCCAAGGTGATTGCAATCGCCAAGGCCCAGAACGTCACCTCGATCTCGGACTTCATCGCCGCCCGCTACGGCAAGAGCCAGGGGCTCGCCGCCTTCGTGACGCTCGCATCCCTGCTCGGCGTACTTCCCTATATTGCGCTTCAGCTCAAGGCCGTCGGCAAGAGCTTCGACTATCTGATCCTCCAGCCGGAGCGGGCAGGCGGTGAATCGCTCCGGTTCTGGCAGGACTCGGCGTTCGGCGTCGCCGCGTCGATGGCGCTGTTCGCGATCGTGTTCGGCGTCCGGCATGTCCACGCCAGCGAGCATCATCGCGGGCTGATGCTTGCGATTGCCTTCGAGAGCGTCGTCAAGCTGGTCGCATTCCTGATCGTCGCGCTGTTCGTGCTGTTCGGCCTCTCCGGTGGGCCGGTCACTCTGCTGTCGCAGTTCCAATCGGACCCGCAATTGGCGGCGATATTGACCTTCGACCCAACGCAGCCGGTTTGGCCTTCGACGATCCTCATCTCGGCGATTGCCTTCCTGTGCCTGCCGCAGGCGTTTCACGTCGCGGTCGTCGAGAACGAGGCGCCGAGCCACACGCACACCGCGGCGTGGCTCTACCCGACCTATCTGGCGCTGTTCAGTCTGCTGATCCTGCCGATTGCCGCGGCAGGGCTCGCCAGATTCGGTGCGATGATGGACCCCGACACCTACGTCATCTCGCTGCCGGTTGCGGCGGACGCGACCACCGTCAGCCTGATCGCCTTTCTGGGCGGACTGTCGGCCGCCACCGGCATGGTGATCATGACCTCCGTCGCGCTGAGCACCATGCTGTGCAACGACGTCATCATGCCGCTCGTGCTGCGCTCGCGCTTCTTCGGCCTGCGCGCGCAGAGCCAGCCGGTGACCTCGATGCTGGTGGCGGTGCGCCGGCTGTCGATCCTCGGCATCCTGCTGCTCGCCTATCTGGTGCACCGCCTGGTCAACCAGACCTATCCATTGACCGTGATTGGTCTTCTGTCGTTCGTCGCGGTCGCGCAATTCGGTCCGGCGTTCGTCGGCGGCCTGTTCTGGCAACGCGCGAACAAGACCGGCGCGTCGATCGGGATCGCAGTCGGATTTTTCGTCTGGGCCTATACGCTGTTGCTCCCATCGGCCGCGCCGCTCTGGCCCGCGATCGAGGAGATTATTCGCCAGGGCCCGTGGCGGCTTGCCTGGCTCAAGCCCAATGCGTTGTTCGGCCTCGAGGGGCTCGACCCGATCTCGCATGCCACTTTGTGGAGCCTTACGGCCAACTTCGTCTGTTTCCTGGCATTCTCGGCGCTTGGGCGGCAGTCGACCGTCGAGCGCAACCAGGCCGCGGCGTATGCCGATGGCGTCGTGCGCGAGATGGTCCCGAAGCTGTCCTCGCGCGTGCTGGTCCGTCTCGACGATCTCCGCGCGCTGGCGCTGCGTTTTGTCGGTGTGGAGCGGGGCTCCGCGGCCTTCGACAGTTACCGCGCTTCCCGCACGACCGGCGCCGGGCCGCGCCTCGATCCGTCGGGCCTCGTCGATCTCGACTCGATCCGCTTCACGGAGAACCTTCTCGCCGGCGCAATCGGCGCGGCGTCGGCGCGCGTGGTGATCGCAGCTTCGCTGGAAGGGCACTCGCTATCGCGACGGGAGGCGATGGCGATGCTGGACGAGGCGTCCGAGGCGTTGCGCTTCAACCGCACCCTGTTGCAGAGCACGCTCGAAAGCGTGCCGCAGGGGATCTGTGCGTTCGACGCCGATTTCAACATCACGGCCTGGAACGGCCGTTTCATCGCGCTGCTGGACCTGCCACCGGACTTCGTGCGTGTCGGCCTTCCCTTGGCGGAGCTGATCGTCTTCAACGTCGAGCGCGGCGAATATGCCGCCTCCGAGTTCGCCGCGCTCCTGGTCAATCGTGACGTCGCCACGCAGAGCTGGCCCTATCTGTACGAGCGCAAGCGGCCGGACGGCACCGTGCTCGAGATCGTCTACGATCGCGTCGCGGAGGGAGGCTACGTCTCGACCTACACCGATGTAACCGAGCGGCACCGCGCGGCGGAAGCCCTGCGGCGGGCCAATGAGGATCTCGAGCTGCGCGTCCGCGAGCGCACCGAGGCGCTCGAGCAGGCGAAGGCGGAGGCCGAGCAGGCCAATCTCGACAAGACCCGTTTCCTGGCGGCCGCCAGCCATGATCTGCTGCAGCCGCTGAACGCCGCGCGGTTGTTCCTGTCCGCGCTCGACGAGAGTCTGCATGCCTCGTCGCAATCGGGCGACGCCGACAAGGAACGAACCCTGGCGGGCAGCGCGATCACGGCGCTGCGCTCGACCGAGCATGTGCTCGACAGGCTGCTCGACATTTCCTCCTATGATGCCGGTGCCGTTCGCGCCGAGCCGTTCGAATTTCCGATAGCGGATCTTCTCGTGCAGTTGAACGTGGAGTTCTCGGCAATGGCGCGCGAACGTGGGCTCGCGCTGCGTGTCGTCGATTGCAGCATCGCCGTGCACAGCGATCCGCATCTGTTGCGGCGGATCTTGCAGAACCTGCTGTCGAACGCGCTGCGCTATACGCGCAAGGGCCGCATTCTGCTCGGCTGCCGGCGACGCGGCGGTGATCTGCGCATCGAGGTCTGGGATACCGGCGTCGGGATCGCCGCCGAGGACCAGAAACGGATATTCGAGGAGTTCCATCGCCTGGCGCCCGGATCGGAGAAGGGCCTGGGCCTCGGCCTTGCGATCGTGGATCGTGTCTCGCGGCTGCTGGGCCACGCCGTCGACGTCCGATCGCGGCCGGGACGCGGCTCGTGCTTTGCCGTCACGGTGCCGCTGGCGCGCGGAGCGGGGACTCCGCTTCAGCGCAAGCCGGCGAGCGTGGCGCCGGCAGTGGCAGAGCGTGCGATGACGATCCTGTGTCTCGACAACGACGCGACCATTCTCGACGGCCTCACGGCTCTGCTGGGCGGCTGGGGGCACCATGTGCTGGTCGCTGCAGACGCCGACGGCGCGATGCTGGCCGCCGCTGCCAGTCCGCCGGATGTCGTGCTGCTCGACTACCACCTCGACGGCGGTCGCAGCGGCTTGGACTTTCTCGACGATCTCAGGCAGAAGTCGGGTCGCGACGTCCGCGCGCTGATCGTCACCGCTGATCGCAGCGAGGCGGTGCGCAAGGAGGCGAGGGCGCGCGGCTGCGAGATCCTGTCGAAGCCGGTCAAGCCGGCGGCGCTGCGGCGCTTCCTCGGCGGCGAGGCCCTGAGCCGGCAGTTCGGTGCGAAACAGAGGACATCGTCGGCGTGACCATGCGCATCCTCATCGGTGACGATCACCCACTGGTACAGGCCGCCTTGCGCAGCGCGCTCTCGAGCGTGCTGCCCGACCTCGAGATCGTCGCCTGCCAGTCGCTCGACGAGGCGTTGGGCGTGCTGTCGGCCCAGTCCGACGAGATCGACCTGATCCTGTGGGACCTGACGATGCCGGGCATCCAGGGATTTGCCGCGCTGTTCATCCTGTCGGCGCAGTTCCCGACGGTGCCGGTCGCGATCATCTCGGCGCGGCAGGACGCCGCCACCATCCGACGCGCCATTGCCTATGGCGCATCCGGCTACATCCCGAAATCGCTCGGCCTGCCCGAGATGGCGGACGCCATTACGCGCATCCTCGCCGGTGAAATCTGGATGCCGCCCAATATCGGCGGTCGGGGCTCGATCCAGAGCGCGGACGTCGAGCTCGCCGCGCGAATGGCCTCGCTGTCGGCGCAGCAGCTGCGCATTCTCGCGATGATCGTCGAGGGCAAGCTCAACAAGCAGATCGCGGGCGAGCTCGACATCGCCGAACAGACGGTGAAGGGCCATGTCTCGACGATCCTGCGCAAGCTCGGCGTCGGCTCGCGTACCCAGGCCGCCGTCCTTGCCGAGCGGCTGTCGTTCGGCCAGCCCGGGGGCAATTGAGCCGTCGACATCCAAACGAAAACGGAGGCCGTGAGGCCTCCGTTCTCATTCGCCGTTCGTTGTCGCTACGGGCTGATCACCCGAGCCGGCCCGCCGCGTGTGCGAGCAGGGTGTAGACCAGGCCCGTCTCCGAGGTCAGGTGGCTGCGCAGCTCCTGCGGACCACGGCCGTCGCGGGCGACTTCGTCGAGCAGGCGCTCGAACTCGGCGACGTAGCGGTCGACCGTGCCCTTGAAGTTGCGGTCGGAGCGGTACTTGCGGGCGACCTCGTCAAAGGCCTTCTGGCCGGCGGGCGTGTAGAGGCGCTTGGTGAAGGCCTTGTTCTCGCCGCGCTGGTAGCGGTCCCACATCTCGGCGGCGAGGTTGCGGTCCATCAGGCGGCCGATGTCGAGCGACAGCGACTCCAGCGGATTGCTGCTGCCACCCTGCGGAGCCTGCGGCTGCGGCGCAGGTGCAGCGCGGCCACGCGGGGCCTCACGTCCGGTCGGAGCGCCCTGGTTGGCGTCGGTGCGGTTCAGGAGGTCCGACAGCCAGCCGTCGCGGCCCTGGTCGTTGTTCGCGGGCGCGACCGGCGGCGCTTCGGTGCGGCGCGAGGCGGCGGGCATGCCGAGGTCCGGCGGCGGCAGCGTCGAGGCGCTGCCGGTGTCGCGGGCGCGGGTCTCGGTGGTGCGCGCGCCGACGGCCGCCAGCAACGGCTCTTCCTGGCGCTGCGTGCCGGCGCGGCCCGCCGTGGAGACGTCGAGGCCACGGCCATGCTGGGCCACGATGCGGTTGAGCTCGGCGAGGGCCTCGATCTGGTCGACGATCACCTTGCGCATCTGCGCAGTGCTCTCGGCGGCCTCCTGCGGCATCTCCAGCACGCCGCGGCGCAGCTCGTTGCGGGTGGCTTCGAGCTCGTTGTGCATCTCGAACGCCATCTGCTTCATGCTGGAGACGAGGTTGGTGAACTTCTCGGTCGACTGCTTGAACATCGTATCCGCCTCGTCGGTGGTCTGGCGGTAGATGTCGTGCATGGCCTCGATGGTCTGGCGGTGCTCCTCCTCGGACGCCACGCGCACCGCCTCGAACTGGCGGGTGATCGCGGCGGAACCTGCGCCGGCGGTCTCCGCGACGACGCGGGCGATGTCGCGGGCACGCTCTTCGGCGGCGGCCAGCGATTCATCGAGCAGGCCAGTGAAGCGCGACAGACGCTGGTCGAGATCGGCCGTGCGCAGGTCGATGGTCGTGACGAGCGATTCCAGCGCCTGCTTGCGTTCGGCGAGGGAAGCGGTGGTGTTCTTGTTGCTCACCTCGACCACCTGCGCGGCCTCGACCAGCGCCTTGCCGTGCGCGTCGAACTGGGTCGACAGCTCGCCGAGGTCCTGCAGCGCCCGCGTGGTCTTCGTATTGAAGACGTTGAGCTGGTCTTCCAAGTTCTGCGTCGCAGCGCCGTTGCGCGAGGTGACGTCGTTCATCGCCGAGACGAAGTCGGCGACGCGCGTCACCAGCGCCCGCTCGAGCGAGTTGAGGTTGTCGTGCGCACCGGTCAGCACCTCCTGGAGCAGGATGTTGCCTTCGCGCAGACGCTCGAACAGGGCCACCGTGTCGGTACGCAGGATCTTGCTGGTCTCCTGCATCTCGGTGACGGCCGCGATCGAGACCTGGCGCGACTGGTCGATCGCCGAGCGGGAGGCCTGCTCGAGGTCCTTGAGCGACTTGCCGACCGCGCCGGTGGCCATCTCGCTCGCCGCGTTGATGGTGCGTGCGACTTCGGAGCCGTTGCCCATCATCGTCTGCGAGAACGCATGGCCGCGCGTCTCGATCGACTTCAGCGCATCCGAGGTGACGCGGTCGATGTCGAGCGTGAGCTGGCTGGTCTTCGAGCCGATCGCGTCGACCAGCGCGCCGCGCTTGGCGTCGATCATGTTCGACAGACGGTCGGCCTGCTGCTGCACGTAGGTGACGATCTCGTCGGTCTTGCCGGTCATGGCCTGGCCGAAGCTGCTGCTGGCGGCGAGCACCGAACGCTCGACGTCGGCCGAGCTCGACTTGACGCGCGAGCTTGCCTCGTTGGAGGCGCTGATCAGCGCGTTCTGGGCGTTGAGCGCGCTGGTCTGGATGTCGTTGGTGGCGTTGGTCGTGGCCGTGCTCAATGCGCGCTCGATCTCGGTCGAGATCGTGCGGATCTGGCTCGCGGCATCCGCCGACGTCGACGTCAGCGAGGTCTGCGCCTCTCGCGCGCTGTTGAGGATGGTCGAGGCGGTGTCGGCGCCGACCGAGGTCAGCGTGCGCTCGATGTCCGTGGTCAGCGACTTGATCTGGCTTGCCGCATCCGTCGAGGCGGTGATCAGCGTGCCCTGGGCCTCGCGCACGCCGCTGGTGAGCGCCTCGATGGTGGCGCCGCCGGCGGTCGCCAGCGCGCGCTGCATCTCGGCCGCCAGCGAACGGACCTGGCTGGTCTGTTCGGCCGAGACGGAGAGCAGAGTGCTCTGGGCGTCGCGGGCGCTGGTCGTGATCGTCTCGGCGGTCGACTGGCCGACCTGCGAGAGCGACCGATGCACTTCGACCGCGAGCGACTTGACCTGGGTCGCGGCATCCGAGGACGCGTTGACGAGCGTGGTCTGGGCTTCGCGGGCGCCGGTCATGATGGTCTCGGCCGTCGAGGTGCCGGCCATCGAGAGCGAGCGCTGCACGTCCGAGGACAGCGCCTTGATCTGGTTGGCGGTCTCGGTCGAGGCGGCAATCAGCGCACTCTGCGCGTCGCGGGCGCCGGCGGTGATCGATTCCGCCGTGGTGGCGCCGGCCAGCGACAGTGAACGCTGCACGTCGGCGGTGAGGGTCTTGACGTGGTTGGCCGCGTCCGACGACGCCGTGACGAGCGTGGTCTGCACCTCGCGGGCGCCGGCCAGGATCGAGGCTGCGGTGGCAGAACCGGCCGCCGAGAGCGTGCGTTCGACGTCGACCGCGAGCCCCTTGATCTGGTTGGAGGCATCGCCCGAGGCCGCGACCAGGGTCGACTGAGCCTCGCGGGCGCTGCTCAGGATCGAGTTCGCAGCACCGGTGCCGACCGCGGTCAGCGCGCGCTCGACCTCGGTGGAGGTCATCTTGAGCTGGGCGTTGACGTCGGAGGAGACCGTCATCAGCGACTGCTGGGCGGTGCGCGCACCGGTCTGGATCGTTTCGCTGGTGTTGACGACGAGGTTGGTGAGCGAGCGCTCGGCGTCCTCGACATGCGAGCGGATCGCGGTCGAGATCATCTCGGCACGGGACATCATGTCCTCGCTGGCCTGACGGCCGCTGCTCTCGATGCGGCCGGCGACGGCTTCGACACGCGAGCCGAGCAGGTCCTCGAACTGCGCCACGCGCACGTCGATGTCGTTGGCGACCGAGCCGACCTTGGTCTCGATGGCCTGGTGAATGTCCTGGAAGCGCGCCGTGACCGTGTCGGTCAGGTGCGTGCTGCGGCCGTCGATCATCTCGGCGACGCCGGTGATGCGGCGGTCGACCGCCTCGATCGCCTGCGCGGTGCCGTCCGTGAGCGTCGAGGTCAGGAGGGTGAGGCGCGTGTCGATCGACTGCACGGCCTGCGAGGCGCCGTTCGTCACCGCAGTCGTCAGGTAAGTGAGGCGCGTGTCGATGGATTCGAGCGCCTGCGAGGCGCCGCCCGAGAGCGTCGTCGTGAGGTGCGTCAGCCGCGTATCGATCGACTGGATCGTCTGCGATGCGCCATCGGTGAGCGAGGTCGCGAGATGGTTGAGGCGCGTATCGATCGTCTCGATGGCCTGCGATGCGCCGTCAGTGAGCGACGTCGTGAGGTGAGTGAGGCGGGAGTCGATCGACTGGATCGCCTGCGCGGCACCATCGGTCAGCGACGAGGCGAGGGTGTTGAGGCGTCCGTCGATGGTTTCGGTCACCGACTTGGCGCGGGTGTCGAACGACTCTTCGAGCGCGGCGACGCGGCCGACGAGCTGGTCGTCGAAGGTCTTGATGTGACCTTCGATCGTGCCGTCGAGGCTGACGATCTTGTCGTTCAGCGAGGCGTCGAGGTTGGTGACACGTTCGCCGACCGTGGTCTCGAACTGCACCAGGCGCTGGTCGAGCACGGCCGTGATCGCCCCGCCGTTCGAGGTGAAGCGGGTATCGAAATTGTCGACATAGGTCTTCAGGCTCTCGGCGATGTCCTGGGTGCGCTGGCCCATGCGATCGACGATCTCACCGCCGAACGTCTTCACGGTGCGGTCGAACTCGGAGATGTGGCGGGTGATCAGCGCGCCGAGCGTGCCGGAGTCGCGGGCGAACTTCTCGACCAGCTCGGTGCCCTGGTTCTTCACCAGCTCGTCGAACGCGCTCATCTGCAGCGACAGCGAGTCGTGCGCGGTCTCGGTCTGGCTGACGACCTTGGCGACGAGGGTGTTGACGGTGGCGTCGAGCGCCTCGCTCGCCTTGTCGCCGGAGTTCATGATGTGGCCGGCGAGCCGGTTGCCGGCATCGTCGATCTTGGCGGAGAGGTCGTTGGAGCGCAGCTCGAGCTCGAGCAGCAGCGAGTCCGACGAATTCTTCAGGCTGTCGTGCACCTGCTCGGTGCGCTCGGAGATGCCGTCGACGATGGCGGCGGAGCGCTGCTCGAACTCGCCGGTGATGCGGTCGATGCGCTCGTTCAGCATCTCGTGGACGCGGTCGGCGAGGTCGACGAACTCGTCGTGGACGTGGCCGGTCTTGAAGTTGAGGCTGGTGGTCAGCCGCTCGCTGGCGTCGAGCACGGCGCGCGTGGTCTCGTTGCTGGCCTCCTCGAGGCGGTCGAGCAGGTCGCCGCCGCGCTCGCCGAGCGCGAGGATCATGTTGTCGCCGGCGTTGCTCAGGGCGCCCGTGATGTGGGCGCCGCGCTCTTCCAGCGCGCCGGTGATGCTCTTGGCGACCTCGTCGACGCGCGAGGCGATCGCGTCCGAGATCAGCGCGATGTCGTGGCGCAGGTCGATCTGCACGCCGGAGATGGCGCTGCGGACCTGCTCGGCCTGGCCGACCAGATTGTCGCGCTGGTGCGCGATGTCCTGGAGCAGAGAGCGGATGCGGACTTCATTGTCGGAATAGGCGCGTTCGAGCGCCGCAACCTCGTTGGCGACGAGCGTCTCGAGCTCGCCGGCGCGCGCGATGGCGCGCTCGATGCCGTCGCCCATCGCCGCGACCTCGCGGCGGATGGCCTGGCCGACGGTGACCATGGAATCGGACGCCGAGCCCTCGGGCTCGGAGAAGCGGATCGCGACCTGCGCCATCGCCTGCGCGATCATGCGCATTTCCTGGCCGCGCCAGACCAGGCTCGCCAGGAAGTAGAACAGCATGATCGGCGCGAAGAACATCGCGATCAGGCCGGCGATGACGAGCACGCCGCCGCTCTGGCCCATGGCGGCCTGGATCGAGGGCAGGAAGCCGACGGTGAGCGCGGCGCAGGCTGCGAGCCAGACGCCGGCGAAGATGGTGGCGAAGGTGTAGACGCTGCGGGCAGGGCGGCCCTTCTGAAGCGCCTGAAGCAACTGGCCGATGGTCTCGCGGTCGTCGTTGGCGGCGCGGCGCGAGGTGCGCGGCTCCTCGATCGTATCGAACACGGTGGCGCGCTCGTTGGCGGCAGGACGCGGCTCGAAGGTCGGCTCGTCGAAGATCGGGGGAGCCGGCGGCCCCACCGGAGCCGACGTTTCGTTGCGCATCGAGGCGTTGCGGCTGGTGTCCGCGGCCGTGTCGCTGATGTTCAGGGCTTCCTGGATCGCAGAAAGCGCAACTTCTGTGGGGTCTTTGACCTTCTTCGGAGTGTTCGCCATGTTCAGTCCGAGCCCTCGTTACTTGTACGCATCCCCCCGCGAGCCCTGCGCGCGCTACGCAAGCCCACAGACCGGATCATGCCGCTTGCGCGGATTCCGAGCCGTCCCCACCCGGACGGCTTGTCCGCCAATTTCCGCAACATCCTATTGGTAGAGCGTCGCGAATGAAATGCCCGGGATTAAGACAATCTTAATCATCGTTAACAGGATAGCGCCGTAACGCCTTAGCAATAAATGGAATTCTCCACTGGACTCGCCGGATTGCGGCAACTTTTCGTCAATAACCGGGCGGATTTACGTAAAACGGCCCAAACACTTCGTTAACCATTTCCATGCTTCGGTGGGGGCAACCTGACCGCCGGATCGGCGGACACCGCGCGATGCCGGGGCCTGCGCCATGACGCCTGAATTGCAACGGATGGACTGGATGCCTTCGCCCCCGCTTGCACCCATCGACAGCCCGCTCGACCTTGATCACCTCTCGCGCATGACGCTCGGGGACACTGAGCTGGAACAGGAAGTGCTCGCGATGTTCGCCGAGCAGGCGGTCCGCCTGGTTGCGGCGATGGCAGCCGTGCCGGCCGAGGCTGGCGCACTCGCCCACAAGCTCAAGGGCTCCGCGCGTGGAATCGGCGCCTTTGCGGTGGCCGATGCCGCGGCCAGCCTGGAGATCGCGGTCCGGACCGGCCATGGCCAGCCCCACGCCTTCGCCGCGCTGAAAGAGGCGGTGACCGAGGCTCGCGCCGCCATCGAGGCTATCCTGAAGCCCTAGGCCGACAGGGCTAGAAACCGCGCTCTAGTCTTTTGTTTTGACGCGTTTTCTTCCCGCGAAGCGGGATTCACGTCGCTTCAAAACCCTATGGCGCCGGGCGGATCGACCCGTTATAGGACAGCCCGGACCCTCCTTCATTCGCAACATCGCGGCAGCACGAGCACACATGGCCAAGATTAACTTTGTCGACCACAAGGGCGAAACCCGTACGGTGGAAGTCGAGAACGGCGCGACCGTGATGGAAGCCGCCATCCGCAACAGCATTCCCGGCATCGAGGCCGAATGCGGCGGCGCCTGTGCCTGCGCGACCTGTCACGTCTATGTCGACGAAGCCTGGCGCGAGAAGGTCGGCAGCCCGACGCCGATGGAAGAGGACATGCTCGATTTCGGTTTCGACGTGCGCCCGAACTCGCGGCTGTCCTGCCAGATCAAGGTCTCCGACGAACTCGACGGGCTCGTCGTGGCGACGCCGGAACGGCAGGCCTGACCGTCCCTCACTATATTAGGTGCTCGGCGGCGCGACCTCGATACCGCGCTTGTGCCAGGGCCTGAGCTTCTCGATGATCTCAGCGGTGAGCGGTGCGGGCCGCCGCGTCGCCTCGTCGAGCATGACGCCGACCGACATCGCCGATGCGATGCACTTTCCTTCCGAAAACACCACCTGTTCGAAGGTCACCGACGTCCGTCCGAGCTTGACCACGCCGAGGCCGAGCTCGATCTTGTTCGGCCAGTGCAGCTCGGCGCGGAAATGGATGTCGAGCCGCACCATGATCCAGGCGAGGCCCGGCGGCGTCAGCCCGTATTCCGGGCTCTTCATCAGCGTGACGCGGCCGGTCTCGAAATAAGTGGCGTAGACCGCGTTGTTGACGTGCTGGTTCGGATCGAGATCGCCGAAGCGGACATTGTCGCCGAGACGATAGGGATAGTCCTCCAGCCGTGGCGTCGTATCGAGGCGGCTTGGTGCGTTCACCGATTGATCTCCGTCATATCGCATCCCGTTACAGCCCAGTTATCCTGACCCGGCAAGTGGGCGCGGCTGCGGGGTGCTCCCGCTTTTATGCCTTCCCTGATCCATCCCCGTTGGCTAGACAGGCAGGGTCACTTCTGCCTCCGGGCGCCGTCCAACCGATAACGATCGATAAAGAGACGACATGAGCGACGTGATCAAAACCGATGTGCTGATTATTGGCGCCGGCCCCTGCGGTCTGTTCGCCGCCTTCGAGCTTGGCCTTCTCGACATGAAGGCGCATTTCATCGACATCCTCGACAAGGTCGGCGGCCAGTGCGCCGAGCTCTATCCGGAAAAGCCGATCTACGACATTCCCGGCATTCCGCACGTTTCGGGGCAGGGCCTCACCGACGCGCTGATGGAGCAGATCAAGCCGTTCCATCCGACCTTCCATCTCGGCGAGATGGTGGAGACGGTGGAGAAGATCGGCGATCCCTTGTTTCGCTGCACCACCGACGCGGGCAAGGTGTTCGAATGCAAGGTGGTGGTGATCGCGGCCGGCGGCGGTTCGTTCCAGCCCAAGCGCCCGCCGGTGCCGGGCATCGAGGCCTATGAAGGCACCTCGGTGCACTACGCCGTGCGCAAGATGGAGGCGTTCCGCGACAAGAGCGTTCTGATCGTCGGCGGCGGCGATTCCGCGCTCGACTGGACGCTCAATCTGCATCCGCTCGCCAAGCGCATCACGCTGCTGCACCGGCGCGACGATTTTCGCGCCGCGCCTCACAGCGTCGAGCAGATGCGCGCGCTGGTGGCCGACGGAAAGATGGATCTGCGGCTCGGGCAGGTCACCGCGCTGTCCGGCGCCGAGGGCAAGCTGACCGGCGCCACCGTCAAGGGCAACGACAACAGCGTGAGCGAAATTTCCTGCGATACCATGCTGCCGTTCTTCGGGCTGACCATGAAGCTCGGTCCGGTCGCGAACTGGGGCATCGCGCTGGAGAACAATCTGGTGCCGGTCGAGACGTCCGCGTTCGAGACCAACGTATCCGGCATCTTCGCCATCGGCGACATCAATACCTATCCCGGCAAGATCAAGCTGATCCTGTGCGGCTTCCACGAGGGCGCGCTGATGTCGCAAAAAGCCCATCGCTACGTCTATCCGGAGAAGCGGCTCGTGTTCCAGTACACGACCTCGTCCTCCAGTCTGCAGAAGAAGCTCGGTGTCAACTGACGGCACCGGGTTCGGCAGGCAATGCCCTATGTTTCTGGTGCTGGAACCGTTCGCGAAATCGCCGTAGTCTGCGGCCATTGCAGTGGCGGCTTAGCAAGGTGATCATAATGCGGACTCTCTTTTCCAGCTTTCGGTTGCTCTCGCTCCTCGCGCTCGCTGTTGCGGTGACGCCAGGTGCGGTGAAGCCGGCTGCCGCACAGGCGCAGCAGCCAACCGCCGCCGGTCTTTGGCAGAAGATCGAGGACGGCAAGACGGTGGGATGGTTTCTCTTCGTCGACCACAACGGCATCTTCGAAGGCGTGATCGCAAAAACCTTTCCGCGCCCCGGCGACGACCCGAACGAGGTCTGTGCGAAGTGCACGGATGATCGCAAGAACGCGCCGGTGCTCGGGCTCTCCTTCATCCGCGACATGAAGCGCGAGGGCTTGAAGTATGACGGCGGCAACGTGGTCAATCCGCGCGACGGCAACATCTGGAAGGCCAAGATGTCGGTCAGCCCGGACGGGCAGACGCTGACCATGCGCGGCTTCCTCGGCATTTCCCTGTTCGGCAAGGACGAGACCTGGACGCGTCTTCCCGACGCCTACATCGCCCAGGTCGATCCTGCCATCGTCGCCAAATATCTCCCCGCACAGGCCGCGGCGACGACGAAGCCTGCGCCTGCGGCCGCGGCGAAGAAGGGCGGCGCCATGATGGCGCCGGCGCCGAAGCAGTAGGCTCGCCGTCGGCCGTTGTCGCCGTCGCGGTTGTTGCCTCACACGTCGCTGTCATTCCCCGCGAAGGCGGGGAATCCAGTACGCCGCGGCCTCTCTGTATTCTCGCGCTGCCTCTGGAATACTGGATCGCCCGATCAAGTCGGGCGATGACAGCTGAGTTTCTAGTGATGCGCTCGCAATGACGGGGAGAGACCGTCAATACGTCCGTGCCTTCTTGCAAGGCGCGTAGAACGTGCCGTTGCCGGCGACGACCCGCTCGAGGCATTGCCGGGGATCGGTGATCTCGCCGTCGACCTGGAAATAATAGGCCTGCGATCCCAGGCTCAGGACGTAATGTCCCGGCGCAAGCTCAAGCCCTGAATCGCCGGTGTGAAGCTCGTACATCTCGGGCTTCCCCGGGATCGGCGACACCCGGAACGGATAGGAGAAGTTTCGGATCACCCCGACATCTTCTCCGCCGCCCAGATTCTTGCCTGCAGCATCGGTCGAAAACTCCCTGGCGATCTTGGCGACGACCCGAACCTCGACGCGCTCCGGGATCGCGTTCGCGGCGTCCCGCCGAAACACGATGAACTTGACGCGGCCGTTCGGCAGATGCGGACGATCGGGCTTCTTGAACTCCGGTGAAATCGCGATGCGCATGTCCGGCGCCATCACGCCGGTCGCATTCAACTCCGCCAGCGATTTGTCGTCGATCAATGCGTAGATGCCGTAGTCGGTTGGCAATATGCGCGTCGGAGGAGGCGGGGCGGGGGCGACCATCTCCGGCTTGGCGACCGTGATCGTCGTCTCCGGCTTGGGCGATACCTGAGCGATCTCCTGGGCCTGGGACGAAATCTGCCGGCGCAGCGCGGCGATGTTGTCTCGCTGCGAGACGATCAGGATGACTGCGCCAACGGCAAGCAGGATGGCCGCCGTACGCTTGATCACCGGTAGGAGCGGGCCCGAGATCGCAGGCAGCTTGTTGCGGGATATCTCGATCCTCGATCGCAAAACGGTCGCGTCGCCGGACACCAGAAGACCGCCTGTCTCAGTCGCCTTTGACGACGCGAGCTGTTGTGACGGCAGGCGCTCCAGCGGCGCCTGGTCGCGCGAGAATTTTTCGACCTCCTCGATTGCGACCTCGAGCGCCCGCTTCATCTGGTCGATATTCCTGGCGTCGGCGTAGGTGAACTGCTCCTGGAGCTTGTAGCGGGCAAGGTCGTAGACCATCTGCCGCCTGGCTTCCGCGTCGTCCTTCACCGTTTCGAGCATGCGCGAAATCACGAGCGCAAACTGCACTTCGCTTGCGGGCAAGTCGGTCGAATCCTGCTGGCCAGGAAGCAACTCTCTCGAACTCATAGCGCTGACGGTCCAATGCCAGTCACGCCAACACCTGATTTCTCTAATTGAAACAGTTGATTAAACGATGCGGCCCGCGTCCGCGGCCGTTTCGTACACGTCCTCGCGGAACAAGGAAAGCCTCCAAAGCGGCTGCGGCAAATTGCCGACGCGTTGGACATGCAGGACGTGCGCGCCGGCCGGGGCAACACCGTGCGGCCGTAGTTCTCCGGAATGCGCGCTGGCGCCGGATTTGCATAGCTGTCGCAAAGCCGCTGGGGAGCGAGTCGCCGTCTCCACGCCTGCCGCCATCGTGCGGAAGGCGGACGGCGGTGTTTGTCCCTCGCGGCGCTGATTGCGATCCGCGGAGACGATATGCGACTTGCCAGACTATGTGCGGCGGCGCTGCTGGGGCCAATGGCGCTGCTTGCGACCTCGGCGCTGGCGCGCGACGACGGCCGCTACGCCAACTCGCCGCTAAAGCCCTGGTTCGAGAGCCTGCACAGCCAATACGGGCAATGCTGCTCGGATGCCGACGGCTACGTCATAGCCGACGTCGACTGGGAATCCGATCGCGGCCACTACCGCGTGCGCATCGACGACGAGTGGGTCGCCGTGCCAGACGGTGCCGTGATCACCGAGCCGAACAAGATCGGTCGCACCATGGTATGGAAGCACTATGTCGACGGCCATCCACGCGTGCGCTGCTTCATGCCCGGCAGCATGACCTAGCGGTCGTGGCTAGAATTTGTACGTCACGCTGCCGAGCACCGTGCGGCCGATACCGAGAAAGCAGTCGCCGCGCGCCAGGCACGTGGTGACGTGACGCTTGTCGAAGAGATTGCTGGCATTGACCTGAAGCCGCCAGGAACCGGTCTCGTAACGAACCATGGCGTCGAACAGCGTGTAGTCGGGTGTGCGGAGCGTGTCGGTGCCGTCCCAGGAGGTGCCGATGTAGCGCACGCCGCCACCGAGCGTGACCCCGGGCAAGCCGAGCAGGGACAGGCGGTACTTCGCCCAGAGCGAGGCCTGGTGATCCGGCACGGTCTCGACATGCTTGCCGGAATTGTCGCCGCTTTCCACGCGGGCATCGAGATAGGTATAGGCGCCGATCAGGTCGAGCTCCGGCGTGACGCGTGCAAGCACCTCGAGCTCCGCGCCGCGGATGCGCACCTTCCCGGTCTGGATCGAGAAGCGGTCATCATTGGGGTCGCTGGCCAGCCGATTCCGTTCGGTGGTGTCGAAGATCGCGCCGTTGATCGCATCGCCCGGTGTCGGATTGTACTTGAAGCCGAGCTCCACCATCTCGCCGCGCTGCGGCGCGCACACCGTGGCGCAGACGCCGCTGCCGAACACCGGGTTGAACGACTGCGCATAGGTCACGTAAGGCGTGACGCCGAACGGCAGCTCGTACATCAGCGCGGCGCGGCCGGTAGTCGCCTGGTAGTTTTCGACCGGCGAGCCCTGCGTGTCACTGGTGACGTAGTCGTGGCGCAGCCCAAGCACGGCGAGCCACGGTCCGAGGCGCAACTGGTCCTGAGCGTAAAGACCGAGCTGGGTCTGGCGCAGATCCGGTTCGGGAGACATCGTCGGCGCGGGTACGCCGCGGTAGACCGGGGCATAGAGATCGAACGGCGTCGGGTCTGTGGTGAAGCCCGATTGCGCGTGTTCCCTGAACTCACGGTAATCGGTGCCGAACAACACTTTGTGTGCGACCGGTCCGGTGTGCAATTTCAGCTCGGCATTGCTGTCCGAGGTCAGGTTGTCCTTGACCGTCTCGCGGCTCCATACGCTGCGCGCCACGGTGCGTCGGCTGGCATCGAGAAATGGATAGTTCGGATCGCTTGGATCGACGAAGTTCAGGTCCGGCCATGTCGACCGGTAGATGCCCTCGACATGGGCGTAACGCAGGTTTTGCCGGATCTTCAGGGTGTCGCTGAAGCTGTGCTCGAACAGGCTGCTGATCGCGCCGGTCTCGGTCTGGTACTTGTCGAAGCCGGGCTCGCCGGCGAAGCGCTGCACCGGAATGTAGCCGTTGGGTCCGGCAAACAATGTGCCCTCATGCGGAAGGAAGGCCGTGGAGGATCCCGTGGTGTCCTTCTGATAGGTGCCGAGCACCGTCCAGCTGGTGTTGTTGGTCGGCCGCCAGGTCAGTGACGGCGCGAGCACGATGCGATCGTCCTTGACGTAGTCGGTCTGGGTGTTGCTGTCGCGGAACACGCCGATGAAGCGATAGAGCCACTCGCCGTCCTTGGTCAGCTTTCCCGTGGAGTCGAGCTGCACCTGTTTACGGTTGAAGCTGCCATATTGCACGCCGATCTCATTGGCGGATTCGGCCTGCGGGCGCTTCGAGATCAGGTTCAACAGGCCGGCGGTCGAGGTGTCGCCGTAGAGCACGGAAGAGGGGCCGCGCAAGACCTCGATGCGCTCCAGCGTGTACGGCTCCGGCCGCCATTCGTTGAAGTTGTTGGTGTTCACCATGCGGGTGCCGTCGAGATAGATATTCGGGTCCTGGCCGCGGATGCGCGGATAGTCGCCGCGCGAGTCCGCGCCGTAGGCGTCGGCGAACACGCCGGGGACATAGCGCAACGCCTCCTGAACGGTGGTCGCGCCCTGGTCGATGATGCGGTCGGCGGTGACCACGCTGATCGATTGTGGCGTCTCGCGCAGCGGCGTGTCGGTCTTCGTGCCGGTGCCGCTGCGGGTCGCGACGTAGCCGCGGACGGGGCCTGTCGCGGTCTCCGCGCCCGTGCTCGCGCCGGCCGCCTGTGTATCGGCGTTCGATGGTGCGCGCTCGGCCTGACGACGGCGGCTTGCCGCCTGTGCGGCCTGACGGGAGCGAGATGGACGTGTGCGCGCCGCCGGCCGCGACGATTGCTCGACCACGACGGCGGGCAATTCCTGCGTCGATGACTGCGCCTCGGCCGGCGCCGCATCCATCAAGCCTGCCAACAGCGGCAGCGCGCTGCCGATCAATCTTGCCGTCGTTCTGAGATATGTAGTCATTCGCGACCCCATCATTTGCGGGGCGGACGACTAACAAGCGTAGTCGATGGCTTGAAGAGCGGGAGGGGCGCAATGGTCCCTCAATCATCAGATTTGGAATTAGTATTCATATAAGTAGAGCGCGCGCCGGTTGATGCCGGCGCGCAGATCCGCAATTGTGAACGTGACGCAGTGCGCTTGGCGCGGCGCCGATTAGCGCTGCTCGCTCGTCGCGCCCGCGCTGGCGAGCCGCTTGACGCGCGGCGACAGCACCGACATTTGCGCGGGCGAGGCGGGCATGTCGGCGACGATCATCGCGGGCGCAGCCGACTGCTCCTCGACTCCGGCGCCGCCGAGAACCTGCACTTGGGTCGTCGAAATCGGAAACGACTTCACTTCGTAAGAGGGAAGCTCGCCGGCAAATGCACCCGCCGAGCTCGCAATCATGGCGCCGGCAACGGCAATTATTGAAAGAACGCGCATTGGAAAATCTCCGTGGAAGATGGCAATCGGAGGTTTGGTCGCGGCGATGCCGCGCCAGGTTCGCTTGTGCGCCAACATTCGACCGCCGCCGGCGGATCTATTTGATTGCGTGATGCGACAGACGTGAAACGCGGAAGAAGTTTTCCGCGCCAATGTTTCCGGACGGTTTCGCGAGAGCCGTCGTGCGGTGAGGCGTTGGTCGTGCCCTACGTGCCGAATCTGGATTCTCGCACCACCGCATCCGCGCGGTGACGTAGGTCCGGATTGAGCGCAAGCCCGAGGCCAGGCGCACGCGGTGCAGACACGATGCCGTTGCTTATGGTCGGCAGCGCAGTGACGAGATCCCGATACCAGGTCGACAACGTCGCACGCACGACTTCCTGGAAGATCGCGGTCGGCGCATGCAACGCAAGATGCAGGCCCGCCATCAGTGCGACCGGGCCGGTGCAATCGTGCGGCGCGAGCGGCTTGTTGTAGGCTTCGGCGAGAGCGGCGATCTTGCGCGCCGCGCTCAAGCCACCACACCAGGCGATGTCGAGCATCACCACGTCGATGGCGTCGGCTGCGAGCAGATTGCGGAAGCTCGCGGCGCCCGCCAGCGTCTCGCTGCCGCAAATCGGCGTCTTCACGCGCCGCCTGAGGTCGGCAAGGCCCTGCACGTCGTCCATCTTGTTGAGGGGGTCCTCGACCCAGAATACGCCGTAGTCTTCCAGCGCGCGGCAGATGCGTTCCGCAGTGTGCGCGCCCCACAGACTGTGCAGCTCGCACATGATCTCGATGCGCTCGTCAACGGCGTCGCGGATCTTCCGGAAAGGTTCGAGACCGGTCTTGAGGTCAGTCAGCGAAATCGAATGGCCACCGTTTGCGGCAAAGGGGTCGAACGGCCAGATCTTCATGGCCCCATAGCCTTCGCTCAAAAGGCTTTCGGCGAGCGCTCCGGCGTCGCGCATGAAGGCGATCTGGTCGTCATAGGGACCAAGCGCGGCATCATCCGCGCCGATCTCGCGGCGCTTGGCGCTCTTTGTGTTGTAGGCGTAGCCGGCGCAGGTGTTGTAGGCGCGGATTTCGAGCCGGCTCGCGCCGCCGAGCGCCTCGTGCACGGGAATGCCGTGGCGCTGGCCCTTGATGTCCCACAGCGCGATGTCGATGGCGCTAGCGGCGCGCACCTCGGCGCTGACGCTGTGAAAACCAAGATAGGGCGTCAGCAACTGGCGCGAGATCACCTCGATGCGGCGCGAATCCTGGCCGAGCACGAGCGGTGCGGCGAGCTCGTGCACCGCAGCCTCGACCGCCTCCGCGCCGCGAAAGCTCTCGCCGAGGCCGATCAGTCCTTCGTCGGTCTCGACCTCGACCCAGATTAGGTTCGGCCGCTCTTCGATGCGGATCGTGCGCAGGGTCGTGATGCGGGACATCAACGTCCTCTTGGTTCTTTTGCCGGCTGGCCGCCGTCAGGTCACCGGCGCCGGGTTGAACAGCGTGAGGTCGTTGTGGATGCCCCAGCGGTCCGACCACGGTTTTGTGCGGCCGGAGGCGACGTCGAGGATCAGGCGGAACAGGTCCCAGCCGGTTTCCTCGATGGTCTTCTCGCCGGTGGCGATGCCGCCCGCGTCGAAGTCGATCAGATCCTTCCAGCGCCGTGCGAGCTCGGTGCGGGTCGCGACCTTGATCACAGGCGCGGCGGCAAGACCGTAAGGCGTGCCGCGGCCAGTGGTGAACACTTGCAGCGTCATGCCGGAGGCGAGCTGCAGCGTGCCGCAGATGAAGTCGGAGGCGGGCGTTGCCGCGAACAGCATGCCCTTCTGGGTCGCCTTCTCGCCGGGCGAGAGTACGCCGGTGATGGCAGACGAGCCGGACTTGACGATCGAGCCGAGTGACTTTTCGACGATGTTGGCGAGGCCGCCCTTCTTGTTGCCGGGCGTGGTGTTGGCGCTGCGATCGGCGCCGCCGCGGGCGAGATAAGAGTCGTACCAGGCCATCTCGCGCACCAGCGCGCGGCCGACGTCCTCGTTGATGGCGCGGCGGGTGAGGAGCTGGATCGCGTCGCGGACTTCGGTGACCTCGGAGAACATCACGGTCGCGCCGGCGCGCACCAGCAGGTCCGCCGCAAAGCCCAGCGCGGGGTTGGCGGTGACGCCGGAGAAGGCATCGCTGCCGCCGCACTGCAGGCCGATGACGAGGTCGGAGGCCGGGCAGGTTTCGCGGGTGCGGGTGTTGAGGATTTTCAGGCGCGCTTCGGCCTGGGTCATGATCGCGTCGACGATGGCGCCAAAGCCGTCGAAGGCTTCGTCCTGCATGCGCACGATGGCATCGCTGACGCCTTCCGGCACCAGCCGCTCGGGCGCGAGCTTTTCGCATCCAAGGCTGATGACCAAAATCTCGCCGCCGAAATTCGGGTTCTGCGCGATGTTCTGCAGCGTGCGGATCGGCACCACCGCGTCAGGGGCATTGATGGCGACGCCGCAGCCATAGGCGTGCGTCAGCGGCACGACGTCGTCGACGTTCGGGTATTTCGGCAGCAGCTCGGCGCGGATGCGCTTCACGGCGTATTCCATCGTGCCCTTGACGCATTGCACGGAGGAGGAGATGCCGAGGATGTTCTTGGTGCCGACCGAGCCGTCGGTGTTGCGAAAGCCTTCGAAGGTAAAGCCTTCGAGCGGCGGCAGCGGCGCGGGGACGGCGGTCGAGATTTCCAGCTTGTCGAGGGCAGGGGCCTCGGGCATGCGGATGCGCGCTTCATCGACCCATTCGCCGGCCAGGATCGGCGAGAGCGCATAGCCGATGATCTCGCCATAGCGGACGATCGGCGCGTCTTGCGCGATGTCGACCAGCGCCGTCTTGTGTCCTTGCGGCACGAAGGCGCGCAGCGTCAGGCCGCTGGCGAAGCGGGAGCCGGCGGGAAGCCCGAAATCATTGACCACGATCGCGACATTGTCGCGCTCGTTGAGCTTGATGTAGCGGGGCTGCTCTTTCGCTGCGACGTCCTGGTCCATCTGCGCTCGCCTCCGAAGTCGTAGGGTGGGCAAAGGCGCAACGCGCCGTGCCCACCATCTTTCCCGATTGAGACCTTGGTGGGCACGCTTCGCTTTGCCCGCCCTACAATATCTTCCCCGTGGTTAGCCCGGATAGGTATAGGCCGTCTTCACCGTCGTGTAGAACTCGCGGGCATAGGAGCCCTGCTCGCGGGCGCCGTAGCTCGAACCCTTCCGGCCGCCGAACGGCACGTGATAGTCGACGCCGGCGGTCGGCAGGTTGACCATCACCATGCCGGACTCGCTGTTGCGCTTGTAGTGCGAGGCGTATTTCAGGCTGGTGGTGCAGATGCCCGAGGCGAGGCCGAACTCGGTGTCGTTGGAGATTGCCAGCGCTTCCTCGTAGTTCTTGGCGCGGATGACGGCGGCGACGGGGCCGAAAATCTCCTCGCGCGCGATGCGCATGTTGTTGTTGGCCTCGGTGAACAGCGCCGGCTGGAGGTAGTGGCCGGGCGTCTCGCGCTTGAGCAGCTCGCCGCCGAAGGCGAGCTTGGCGCCCTCGTCCTGGCCGATCTTGATGTAGCGCAGGTCCTGGTCGAGCTGGCTCTGGTCGACGACCGGGCCGATATGCACGCCGGCCTTGAGCGCGTCGTCCACCGACAGGCTGTTGAGGCGCTCGGACACCGCCGCGACGAAGCGATCGTGGATGCCTTCGGTGACGATCAGGCGGGAGGAGGCGGTGCAGCGCTGACCGGTCGAGAAATAGGCGCCGTTGACGGCGACCTCGACGGCGGTCTTGAGGTCCGCGTCGTCAAGCACGACCAGCGGATTCTTGCCGCCCATCTCGAGCTGGAACTTCTTCATCGGGTTCGAGAGCACGCAAGCCTGCGCGATCTTGCGGCCGGTCTGCACCGAGCCGGTGAAGGAGATCGCGGCCACATCCGGGTGATCGAGCAGGGTCTGGCCGACCACGGAGCCGGAGCCGACCACGAGGTTGAACACGCCGGCCGGAATGCCGGAACGGGTGATGATCTCGGACAGCGCATGCGCCGAGCCCGGCACCAGCTCGGCCGGCTTGAACACCACGGTGTTGCCGTAGCAGAGCGCGGGCGCGATCTTCCAGGCCGGGATCGCGATCGGGAAATTCCAGGGCGTGATCATGCCGACGACGCCGACCGGCTCACGGGTCAGCTCGACGTCGAGGCCGGGACGCACCGAGGCGCCCTTTTCGCCGATCAGGCGCAGCGCCTCGCCGGCGAAGAATGCAAAGATCTGGCCGGCACGGGCGACCTCGCCGATGCCCTCGGGGAGCGTCTTGCCTTCCTCGCGGGCGAGCAGGCGGCCGAGCTCTTCCTTGCGGGCGAGGATTTCGAGAGAAATCTTGTTCAGCGCGTCATAGCGCACCTGCGGCGTCGACTGCGCCCAGGCGGGGAAGGCGGCCTTGGCTGCCGCGATCGCCTTCTCGGTCTGCGCCTTGTCGGCCTTGGCGTATTCGCCGACGAGATCGTTGGTGTTGGAGGGGTTGATGTTCTTGGTGACGCCGGAGCCGTCGACCCATTCGCCGCCGATGAAGTTCTTCAGGATCGCAGTCATGTAGTCCTCCGAGATTTTCTTAACGCACGAGGCAGGGACGCTTGTCGTCAAAGGTCCAGCCGGGGATCAGGTCCTGCATGGCAGTAGCGTCATCGCGGGCGCCGAGTCCATGCTTCTTGTAAAGCTCATGCGCGGCTTCGATGGCCGGGCGGTCGATTTCGATGCCGAGGCCCGGCCGCTCGGGCACGGCGATCTTGCCGCCCTTGATCTGGAGCGGCTCCTTGGTCAGCGCCTGGCCGTCCTGCCAGATCCAGTGGGTGTCGATCGCGGTGACCTTGCCGGGCGCGGCGGCGCCGACATGGGTGAACATCGCGAGCGAAATGTCAAAGTGATTGTTGGAGTGCGAGCCCCAGGTCAGACCGTTGTCACGGCAGGTCTGGGCAACGCGTACCGAGCCCTGCATGGTCCAGAAATGGGGATCGGCCAGCGGAATGTCCACCGCGCCCAGGCGCAGCGCGTGGGAGAGCTGGCGCCAGTCGGTCGCGATCATGTTGGTCGCGGTCGGCAGGCCCGTGGCGCGGCGGAACTCGGCCATGATCTCGCGGCCGGAGAAGCCGGCCTCGGCGCCGCAGGGATCCTCGGCATAGGCGAGAATGCCGTGCATGTCCTTGCAGAGGCTGATCGCCTCGTCGAGCGACCATGCGCCGTTGGGGTCGAGCGTGACGCGTGCGTTGGGGAAGCGTTTTGCGATGGCGGTGACGGCCTCGATCTCCTGCTCGCCGCGGAGCACGCCGCCCTTGAGCTTGAAGTCCGCGAAGCCGTAGTGGTCGTGGGTGGCTTCCGCGAGCCGCACCACGGTCTCCGGCGTCATCGCCTCCTGGTGGCGCAGGTTGAACCATTCGGGCTTGCCGGTCTCGCCCTTGGTGTAATCGAGCTTCGACCTGCGGCGATCGCCGACGAAGAAGAGATAGCCGAGCGTCTCGACGCTCTTGCGCTGCTGGCCTTCGCCGAGCAGCGCCGCGACGGGCAGGTTGAGGTGCTGGCCGAGCAGGTCGAGCAGCGCGGACTCGATCGCCGTGACCGCATGGATCATCACGCGCAGGTCGAACGTCTGCTTGCCGCGGCCGCCGGCATCTCGGTCGGCGAACGCCGTGCGGACGTCGGCGAGGATGTTGTTCATCGCGCCGACGGTCTTGCCGATCACGAGATCGCGGGCATCCTGGAGCGTCTGCCAGATCTTTTGCCCGCCCGGCACCTCGCCGACGCCGGTGTGTCCGGAATTGTCGGTGAGGATGACGATGTTGCGGGTGAAGAACGGCGCGTGCGCGCCGCTCAGGTTGAGGAGCATGCTGTCGCGGCCCGCGACCGGGATCACCTGCATCGATGTGACGACCGGTGCGCCAGAAACCTCAGTCTGGGCCATCGCACGCTCCTCCCTGTTGTTGTCTGCTATTCTGCAGCCTGTTGTGACGATCGGATGGCGGGCAGATTCTTCACCAGTGCGGTCAGTTCCGCCATCTCCTGCTCGGACAGATCGGTGAGCGGCGGGCGGACGGGGCCGGAATCGCGACCGATCACCTTCATGCCGGCCTTGATGATCGAGACCGCATAGCCCTTCTTGCGGTTGCGGATCGCGATCAGCGGCAGGATGAAGTTCTTCAGGCCGGCATGGATCGTCTCATGGTCGCGCTTGCGCACCGCGGCGTAGAAGTTGGTGGCGAATTCCGGAACGAAGTTGAACACGGCCGAGGAATAGGTCGTCACGCCCATGTCGAGATAGGGCAGCGCGAAGGTTTCCGCGGTCGGCAGGCCGCCGATATAGGTGAGGCGGTCGCCGAGCTTGGTGTAGACGCGGGTCATCAGCTCGATGTCGCCGATACCGTCCTTGTAGCCGACGAGGTTCGGGCAGCGCTCGGCGAGGCGGGCGAGCGTATCGGGCTGCAGGATGGCGTTGTCGCGGTTGTAGACGATGACGCCGATCTTCACGGCGGCGCAGATCGCTTCCACGTGGGCGGCAAGGCCGTCCTGCTCGGAATGGGTCAGATAGGGCGGCAGCAGCAACAGGCCGTCGGCGCCGGCCTTTTCCGCACCGATCGCGATCTCGCGCGCGGTGGCGGTGCCGTAGCCGGTGCCGGCGAGCACGGGCACGCGGCCCTTGGTCTCGTCAACGGCGATCTTGACCACCTGCGGAACCTCGGTCGGCGTCAGCGAGAAGAACTCGCCGGTGCCGCCGGCGGCGAACAGGCCGGCAACGTCATAGCCGCACAGCCAGTCCATGTTTGCGCGGTAGGTCGCCTCATCGAAGGAATAGTCCGCCTTGAAGGGCGTGACGGGGAAGGACAGGAGGCCCGATCCGATCTTCTGGGCCATTTCCTGCGGGGTCATCTTGCTCATGGGCGCTGCTCCCTTAATTGCGTGTTGTGGAGGACGCGGGCCGAGGCCTGCGCGTCCATGCGCCGTTGTTTAGGAGACCGTTCGATGCGCGTCCAAGCCAAAGCCTATATCGACCGATGCGGATTGAGCATCAATCGTCCGCCACCTCCGCGGAGGACAATTCGCCTGCGATCTTGACCAGCGCGGAGAGCAGCGGGTTCTCGTCGTCGCGGCGCCAGACCATGAACAGCTCGACGGGCACGCGCGTGCGCAGCTTCAGCGGCCGCAACCGCACGTCGGAGATCTTCAGGCTCGCAGCCGCGGCCGGCACGATGGCAAGGCCGAGGCCGGCGCGGACCATGGCGAGGATCGAATGGATCTGGCTCAGATGCTGGACGTAGCGCGGCAGCACGTCGGCGCGGGTGAACAGCGCCACCAGGAGATCGTGGAAATATCGGCTCTCATAGGGCGAGTACATCACGAAGGGCTGGTCGTCGAAGTCCTTGATGGTGATGGTCTCGGCATTGGCCAGCGGATGCTTCTTCGGGATCGCGGCGAGGAGGGGCTCGGCGACGACGCGGCGGCTGGTCAGCTCGGGGCGGGCGATCGGCGGCCTGAGCAGGCCGGCATCAATCTGACCCGAGGTCAGCGCCTCGAACTGGTCGCCCGAGACCATCTCCTTCAGCGAGAAATCCACCTCGGGCAGCTTGGCGCGGCAGGCCGCGACGAGCTCGGGGAGGAAGCCATAGGCGGCGGCCGCGGTGAAGCCGATCTTGACCGAGCCGGTCTTGCCGAGCGCGATGCGGCGGGCGACTTGCGAGGCGCTTTCCGCAAGCTTCAGGATGCGCCTTGCCTCCGGCAGGAAGCTGCGCCCCGCCGGCGTCAGGCGCACCGAGCGGCTGGTGCGCTCCAGCAACGGCGCATCGATGATGTGCTCGAGCACTTGGATCTGCCGCGACAGCGGTGGCTGGGTCATGTTCAGCCGCGCGGCGGCGCGACCGAAATGCAGTTCTTCGGCCACCGTGACGAAACAGCGGAGCTGGTTGAGGTCGAACATCGATACATGCCTTAGATGAATAAGGCGTTTCCCCGGCACTTCTAGCATCGATCATCCCCAAAACAAAGACGGCGGCTGAGGAGCCGCCGTTGAGTTGCCTGGTCAAGCTCCCGTGGGAGCCCTCAGGAGGAACGTTTGAGCACCACTCGCTCGATCTTGCCGACCACCACGAGATAGGCGAACGCGGCCACCAGCGCATTGGCGCCGACGAACAGCAGTGCGCCGTTGAATGAGCCGGTCGCCGCCAGGATGTAGCCGATCACGATCGGGGTGCTGATCGAGGAGAGGTTGCCGAAGGTGTTGAACAGGCCACCGGAGACGCCGCCGGCTTCCTTGGGCGAGGTGTCGGAGACGACCGCCCAGCCGAGCGCGCCGATGCCCTTACCGAAGAAGGCGAGCGCCATGAAACCGACCACCAGCGCCTGTCCGTCGACATAGTTGCAGGCGATGATCGACATCGACAGCAGCATGCCGCCGACGATCGGGATCTTGCGCGCCATGGTGAGCGAACCGGTCTTGCGCAGGATGGCGTCGGAGATGACGCCGCCGAGCACGCCGCCGATGAAGCCGCACAGCGCCGGCAGCGTCGCGACGAAGCCGGCTTGCAGGATCGACAGGCCGCGCTCCTTGACGAGGTAGACCGGGAACCAGGTCAGGAAGAAATAGGTCAGCGTGTTGATGCAGTACTGGCCGAGATAGACGCCGAGCATCATGCGGTTGGAGAGCAACTGGCGGATGTGGTCCCAGCCGGAGCCGGACTCGGGCGCACGCTCCTGCATCAGATCGTTTTTGGGCGCATCGAGATCGACCAGCGCGCCGCCTTCCTTGATGTAATCGAACTCGGCCTCGTTGATGCCGGGATGCTCCTTCGGGCCGTAGACGGTCTTGATCCAGACCAGGCCCATGATGACGCCGAGCCCACCCATCACGAAGAACACGAAGCGCCAGCCGTAATCATGCGCGATCCAGCCCATCAGCGGCGCGAAGATCACGGTGGCGAAATACTGTCCGGAATTGAAGAAGGCCGACGCGGTGCCGCGCTCGTTGCCGGGAAACCAGGCCGCGACGATGCGGGCATTGGCGGGGAAGGAGGGCGCTTCCGCGACGCCGACTAGGAGGCGAAGTGCGAACAGCACGATGATGGCGGCGCCGGCGCTGAGGAAGCCGACCCAGCCCTGCATCATCGTGAACAGCGACCAGACGATGATGCTGAAGGCATAGACGAGGCGCGAGCCGTAGCGGTCGAGCAGCCAGCCGCCCGGCACCTGCGCCACGACATAGGACCAGCCGAAGGCCGAGAAGATCCAGCCCATGGCGACGGGATCGAGATGCAGCTCCTTCGAGAGCGCGGGGCCCGCGATCGACAGCGTGGCGCGGTCGGCATAATTCACGGTCGTGACCAGGAACAACATGGTCACGATGAACAGCCTGACGCGAGACCTCCTCACGTCCGCTGCGGACGACACCACTGCGCTCATCACGCGCCTCCTTAGAACTCGAAATGTTTCCTCACTGCGACTCCTAGAGGCGCGCGCGGCAAAGTGTCCAAGTTCAAGGGAGTATCGATCGATGCCGTTTTTGGATTGATGGAACGGCAGGTGCGGGGAACGATCACGAGGTGACGAGAATGTGCGATTGTGATGCGCGAGGTCGTGCTCCGCACACCACCGTCATTCCCGCGACCCGGCTACGCCAAGGCTTCGCCGGGGCTTCAGTCCAGGGGCGCCGAAGCTTCAGCGTAGGCGGCAAGCGGGGAATCCAGTACGCCGCAGCCTCTCGATTCAATCACCGCTGTCACAGAGTACTGGATCGCCCGCCTTCGCGGGCGATGACACCGAGTATGTGGGAGCAGTGTCGTGCTACTGCTGCGTGCCCAGCAGCGGCGCCAATAGTCCGCGCGTCACGCCGGGCGGCACGGCATCGAGGCCGAGCACGCTGCTCGCGGCCGGCAGTGCGGCGTCCGCCATCGCGGCGTGGCCTTCTGCGCTTGGATGCACGGCGCCGCCGTAGACGGCGGACAGCACGCCCCAGGTGGCGTCGTGGATGTCGGTCGGCTGGCTCGCCGCCGGCAGACCTTGCGGATAGGTCATCGCGGCAAAATAGCTGTCATTGGCATCGCGGATCCAGCGCGCGCGCGGCAGGTAGGCGCGATATTCCGAGGCGCCGCGGCCGCACAGCATCGGCTGGCTCGCTGCGCTCACGATATCGGGATTGAAGCTCTGACCGTTTTCGGCGAAGCACGTGCGGTCGAATTCGGGATCGTTGCCCGCATGGGCGCAGAAGCCGTGATCGGCGAACGTCGCCTGATGCGAATCCACGAAGGTCATGCGGTCGGCTTCGGGATCGCGGCACAGCGCCCCGCGCGTGCAGGTCGCGAGCCCCTTCAGCTGCGGCAGGAATTCGGTGTCGACGAAGGTCGAGACGCGGGCCAGGCGCTGCGGATCGGCGTTGAAGGATGGATGAATGTCGAACCCGGCGCGGCCGCCGCGGCAGGGGACGCCGCCATCGGTGAGCGCGGGATTGGCGTAGGAGACATAGACCACGTGCGAGAGGTCGCCACCGACGAGCGGCTTCAGCGCCTCGCGCAGCTTGACGAAATTCTGTGGCAGCTCGCGCGCCAGCGCATCACGGGAATCGTCGACGCTCGCCATCACGCCGGAGCGGCGGAATAGCGCGCGCTCGGTCGCGGTGTCGACGATGACGTCGGCGACGAGGCCGGAGAAATAGACGTCATTGGCACCGACCGAGAGCAGCACGAGATCGAGCGTGCGGTCCGGCTGGCGCTTTTTTGCCGCGGTGAGCGCCTCGCGCAGCTCGGCGACCTGTGCGTTCACGCTGGTGTTGCAGACGCCGGTCTTGCCGGGCGGGCATTCGCGGGCGCGCTGCGAGCCCAGCAGTCCGTCGCCGATGCTGGCGCCGGTGCAGGCGAGCGGCAGAAAGGTCACCGCGATGTGGGTGTAGCGCACCGCGAGCGCGAGAGCCGTGCGGGCCTGGTAGCTGTAGAGCGAGCGGTGGCAGGGCGAGTTGAACCAGAGCGCGCCGTAATGCTGCCAGTTCGCGAGCGTGTCGGGTGCCTCGCAGGCGCGGCCGCCTTTATAGCCGGCGCGGCTCGGCCGGTAGTACTGCGCACCGGCGGTACCGAGATAGGAGCGGAAGCAGAACCCCTCGTCCGACAGCGCCAGCGGCCGGTCCGGGTTGCCTTCGCCGGAGGCGATGCTGTCGCCGAGCCCGGCAACGAAGATGTCGCGGACCTGGATCTCGGCCTGGACGCGCTGGGTCGGATCGGAACCGGAGGAGACGTCGACGCTCGCGACCGTCTGCTTGCCGTAGCGGACGCGCAGGTTGATCGGCTCTGCGCAATCGAAAGTCGAGGTCTGCGGCCCGTCGCCGTCGTCGAACGACCAGGCGCAGGTGGCGCCGACCGGAACCGCGCCGGTCAGGCGCACGGTCACCGGATGGTCGGTCGGGGTGATGTAGTTCTCTTTGACGTTGTCGCGGGTGCAGGGCTGGTTGACCCGGCCCTGCAGGTCGATGCAGAGCCGGTTGACCATGTTGCGGGCCCAGCCGCGGCCCTCGCTCTGGAGCTCCAGCGACTGCTCTGCGGCGAGGATGCTGCGGTTACGCGCGTTCTCGACATGGAGCAGGAAGTCGCGCTCCTCGCGGAACAGGCGGAAGCGGTTGCGCACCTCCCACGATATTTGCATGGCACCGGCGCTCTGCGCGGCGGCGCGCTCGAGCGGCAAAGACGTCAGAATCCCGGCAAGCAGCAGGAGGCCTGCGGGAAGGGTACGAAAGGAAAAAGGGATCATGACCCGCGTGTTCAACGGCAAAGTTGAGGCGGAAATAAGAGAGCATTGCCGCTCCGCCCGCAACCTCTGTCTGACGGGCGCCCGCCCGCCTTACCGCTTGCTGGCCTGTCGCAACGACCGCTCGCGTTCCATCGCTGCGACCTGCTTGGGCAGGTTGGCCTGCGCGCAGGCCTCGGCCAGCCGCCGCCGCTCCTGCCAGGGCTCGACCACGTTCATCCAGAGCTCGCGCGCGCCCATGATGGAGATGGCGAGGCCGAACGGGATCACGAAATAGAGGATGCGGAAGACCAGCAGGGTCGCCAAAAGCTGCTCGCGGCCGAATTCGGGCAGCGCGACCAGCATGGCGACGTCGAACACGCCGATCGAGCCGGGCGCGTGGCTGGCAAAGCCGATCAGCGTCGCCAGGATGAACACCACCGCCAGCGACATGAAGTCGATCGGCGGATTGGCCGGCATCAGCAGGTACATCGCCGTCGCGCAGAAGCCGAGATCGACCACGCCGATCAGGATCTGGACCAGCGTCAGCGGCGCCGAGGGCAGCACCACCTTCCAGCCCTTCTGGCCGAGCTCGCGGCGCTTCTCGCCCATGCAGAGCCAGACCAGATAGGCGCCGATCGAGGCGAGGCCGCCGAGCCCGATCAGCCGGTTGATCGACGACGGGAGTTGATCCATCGATGAGGCGGCATCCGGATGGATGACCATGCCGATCGAGAGCACGAAGATGTTACCGAGCCAGAAGGTCAGGCCCGAGAGGAAGCAGATTTTCGCGACGTCGATCGCGTTCAGCCCGTAGTCCGAATAGATCCGGAAGCGGATCGCGCCGCCGGTAAAAACGGTGGCGCCGATGTTGTGGCCGATCGAATAGGACGTGAAGCTGGAGAGTGCTGCGATGCGATAGGGCACATGCTTCTTGCCGATCGTTCGCAGTGCAAAATAGTCGTAGAAGGTCAGCGTACAGAACGCGAAGACGACGCAGATCGCCGCCAGCCCGATATTCCCGCGGGGAATCTCGGTCAACGCGGTCAGGATGACGCCGGTATCGATGTCCTTGAGAGTGCGCGCAAGCGTGGTGATCGCGAAGGCGATGATGAAGACGCTCGCAGCAACACCGAGCCGTCGCCAGCCGATCCATCTCTTGAAGCCGCGCTTCAGCGCGGGCAGCAGTCCGTGCATTCATCCTCCCGGCGGGGGGCAAGACCGATCGGCCAGACATTGGCCGGTCGGGTGCGATCACTGCCCGAAATGGGCTTCGACCGCTAGGCATGATGTAGCTCATTTAAGGCAAAAACAGCGACTTGTGCAGCCCTTGACAACGATAGGTTCTGCGTTCGACCGATAGGTTCTGCGGTGGACCGCCGCTTTTGTCATATGTGGTTCACATCGGGCGCGCGTTAAGCATATGAGTCGAGGCACTTGCCTGGAACGCGCGTCCGCATCTTGACATAATCTCGTGTCCGCCCGCAGTCGGCATTGTTCCAGCGCAAGCGATGCGAGGTTTTTTGGAACGTCGGTACCGTGCGCCGGTTAGCGCTCCATCAGCAATCGAACATGGCGGAATCATCGGCTTTTCGTGCGAGCCGACGCCTCCGTGTTCCCGAAACCGCGAGGATCGGAACGATGGGACTGTTCACAAAAGACATCAAGACCATGAACGACCTGTTCGTGCACCAGCTTCAGGACATCTATTATGCCGAGCAGCAGCTCACCAAGGCGCTGCCGAAAATGGCAGATAAGGCCACCGATCCGCAGTTGAAGCAGGGCTTTTTGACGCACCTCGAAGAAACCGAGCAGCACGTCAAGCGGCTTGAGGAAGTGTTCAAGATGCACGGCGCGCAGGTGAAGGCGGTCGACTGCCCGGCTATCGACGGCATCATCGAGGAAGCCGACGAGACCGCTGGTGAAGTCGCCGACAAGGCGGTCCTGGACGCCGCCCTGATCAATGCGGCCCAGGCCGCGGAGCATTACGAGATCGTCCGCTACGGCAGCTTGATCGCCTGGGCCAAGCAGCTCGGCCGCAACGACTGCGCCACCGTGCTCGCCAAGACGCTGGAAGAAGAGAAGGCGACCGACAGGAAGCTGACCACGCTCGCCGAGAGCAAGGTCAACCTGCGCGCGGCGAGCTAGGACCCGGCGTTGCCGCGAAAGGCGTCGCGCGGTCATCCGCGCGGCGTTCGCATATGACGCATCCATCATTCGGTCATCGTCGAAACATGATGGCGGGCTGAAAGCGTATGTTTCGCATGGGGCTGCAACCGAGGCGGCAGCATGCGAGCCAGCACCATCAAATATGAACCTCTCGACGACCGCGCCAGCGCGCAGCGTGCCGGCTCGCGCCTTGCAACCTCCCTCACGCTCGCCGCGATGAGCCTCGGCTATGGCGTGGTCCAGCTCGACGTCACCATCGTCAACACCGCGCTGGATGCGATGGGCAAATCGCTCGGCGGCGGCGTCGCCGAGCTGCAATGGGTAGTCAGCGCCTACACCATCGCCTTCGCCGCTTTCATTCTGACCGCCGGTGCGCTCGGCGATCGGATCGGCGCCAAGCGCATCTTCATGGCGGGATTCGCCATCTTCACCGCGGCCTCGCTCGCCTGCGCGATGTCGCCCAATGCGGCCGTGCTGATCGCAGCGCGGCTGGTGCAGGGGCTGGCGGCGGCGATCCTGGTGCCGAATTCCCTGGCGCTGCTCAATCATGCCTATGCGGACGACCGCGAGCGTGGCCGCGCCGTGGCGGTCTGGGCCGCCGGAGCCAGCCTGGCGCTCACTGCCGGTCCCTTCGTCGGCGGCGCGCTGATCACGCTGGTCGGCTGGCGCGCGATCTTCCTGGTCAACCTGCCGATCGGTCTTACCGGTCTGTGGCTGAGTTGGCGCTACGCCAGCGAGACCACGCGGTCGCGCGCGCGAGAGATCGATCTGCCCGGCCAGCTCGCTGCGATCGGTGCGTTGGGCGCGCTCGCCGGCGCAATAATCGAAGCTGGCGCGCTCGGCTGGAGTCATCCAGCCGTGATCGCAGCATTCGTTGCCTCAGCCGCATTCGCGGTGCTCTTCGTCTGGCGCGAGAGCCGCACCGTGCAGCCGATGCTGCCGCTGTCGCTATTCGGTCACCGGCTGTTTACCCTGACCACGATCGTCGGCCTCCTCGTCAACATCGCGATCTACGGCCTGATCTTCGTGTTGAGCCTGTATTTCCAAGGGATCAACGGGCTGTCGGCCTGGTGGACCGGGCTCGCCTTCGTGCCGATGATGGGGGCGGTGTTGCCCGTCAACCTGCTGGCGCCGCGTCTAGCCGAGCGCATCGGCTCGTGCCCGACCATCGTGGTCGGCGCCTGTATCTCGGCGCTCGGCTGTCTCGGGCTGCTCTGGATCGAAGCCGGGACCAGCTACTGGGCGATCTTTGCGCAGATGATCGCGATCAGCGGTGGACTTGGCCTGCTGGTGCCGCCGCTGACCTCCACCTTGCTCGGCAGCGTCGACAAGGCGCGCTCCGGCATCGCGGCCGGCGTCCTGAACGCGACGCGGCAAACCGGCAGCGTGCTCGGCGTCGCGCTGTTCGGCTCGCTGGTGGCCTCGGACAGCGCATTCATGACGGGCCTTCACCAGTCGCTAATCATATCGGCGGCCGTCCTGCTGCTCGCCGCCGCCGTGATCGGCCTCGGCGCAAATGCACCTGACGCAAAGGCGCAAGGGCGCTCAATGTGAGCGAACCCACACATTCTCTGTTCACCATTCCCGAAACCGGCGCATAGCCGGTTACCGACTGTCCATCTCTGCCGGCTCTAGTGCGGTTGGAATAGGGGCCGGCAATGTATCAAGTTCTTTACTGCCTGACGGATCAGCACGACTGGCGTCTGGTCGCGCTCGGCGGAGCGGTGTGTCTGCTCGCCAGCGCGGCGGCGATCAGCCTGTTCCACCGCGCGCGTGCGGCGCGCGGGGGAGCTCGTGTATCGTGGGTCGCGCTTGATGCCGTCGTCGCCGGCAGCGGCATCTGGGCAACCCATTTCATCGCGATGCAGGCTTACGGGCCTGGTGCGGGCGGCGCCTACAATATTCCGTTGACGGTCCTGTCGCTGATCTTCGCGATCGCGGTCACCTTCATCGGACTGAGCATCTCGGTGTCGGTGGCGCAAGCGGGCTTGGTTGCGCTCGGCGGCGCCGTCGTTGGTGGCGGCGTTGCCGCCATGCATTACACCGGCATGATGGCGCTCGAGATTCCCGCGCATGTCGGCTGGACGACCGGCACAGTGACGGTCTCGATCATCCTCGGCATCGTTCTCGGGTCGCTTGCTCTGGTCGTTGCGGGGCGGCGCGACACCCTCGCGGGCGCGCTCGGTGCGACGGTGCTGCTGACGCTTGCCATCGTCTCACATCATTTCACCGCCATGGGCGCCGTGGAGCTGACGCCGGATCCCGCGGTCGTGATCAGCGGCCTGTCGATCCCGCCGGCCTCATTGTCCATCCTCACCGCCAGCGCCGCCGCTGCGATCATCGCGATCGCGCTCGCGGCAGCTCTGCTCGACCGCCGCGCCAAGGGCGAACTGGGACGCCAGCAGGTCGTGCTGGATACCGCGCTCGAGAACATGTCGCAGGGATTGTGCATGTTCGATGCGGACGGCAAGATCCAGCTCTTCAACGAGCGCTACGCGGCAATGCTCGGCCGCACCGACATTCCGCTCGCCGGCCGCCTGCTCGTCGACGTGCTGCGGGAAGAGCAGGCCAGGGGCCAGTGGCAGGGCGATGCGGGCGAATTCTTCGCGCGCCTCGTGGCCGACGCGCGCGAGGGCCGCACGACCAGCCAGGTCGTCACCCGGTTCGGTCGCTCCATCCGCGTCGTCAACCAGCCGATGCATGGCGGCGGCTGGGTCGCGACCTTCGAGGACATCACCGAATGGCTGGAGGCGCAGGCCAAGATCTCGCACATGGCGCGCCATGACGCGCTGACCAATCTTCCGAACCGCGTGCTGTTCCACGAACAGCTCGAGCAGGGCCTGCGCCGGGCGAAGTCGGGCGACCAGCTCGCGGTGCTGTGCCTCGATCTCGATCACTTCAAGGACATCAACGACTCGCTCGGCCATCCCATCGGCGATGCCCTGCTCAAGGAAGTCGGCCGCAGGCTGAAGGCCACTGTCGGTGCGAGCGACACCGTGGCGCGGCTCGGTGGCGACGAGTTCGCTGTGGTCCAGATCGGGCGCTCCGAGGAAGCCGCGGCGCGAGCCCTTGCCGGCCGCCTCGTCGAGGTGATCTCCGCGCCTTACGAGATCGACGACCATCAGATCGTGATCGGCGTCTCGATCGGCATCTCGCTGTCGCCGCAGGACAGCGACAATCCGGACGAGCTGTTGAAGAACGCCGACCTCGCGCTGTACCGCGCCAAGGCGGACGGCCGCGGCACCTATCGCTTCTTCGAGACCGGCATGGATGCGCGCGCGCAGGCGCGGCGGCTGCTGGAGATGGACTTGCGGGCGGCGTTGCTACGCGACGAGTTCGAGGCGTACTACCAGCCTATCCGCGACGTCGCCAGCGGTCGCGTCGTCGCCTTCGAGGCGCTGCTGCGCTGGAACCATCCGCAGCGTGGCCTGATCGCCCCCATCAACTTCATTCCGGTGGCCGAGGAAACCGGCCTCATCGTCCAGCTCGGCGAGTTCGTGCTGCGCAGCGCCTGCAGTGACGCCGCCACCTGGCCGGACGATGTCGATGTCGCCGTCAACCTGTCGCCGGTGCAGTTCAAGAGCCCGAACCTGATCGCATCCGTGACCGATGCGCTGGCCGCCTCGGGGCTCGCGGCGCGCCGGCTCGAGCTCGAGATCACCGAATCGGTGCTGCTCCAGAACAGCGAGGCGACGCTGACCACCCTGCACGAGCTGCGCGCCATGGGCGTGCGGATCTCGCTCGACGATTTCGGCACCGGCTATTCGTCGCTGAGCTACCTGCGCAGCTTCCCGTTCGACAAGATCAAGATCGACCGCTCCTTCGTGTCGGAGCTTGCGACGCGCGAGGATTCCATGGCGATCATCCGTGCCGTGACCGGCCTCGGGCGCAGCCTCGGCATCGTCACCACGGCGGAAGGCGTCGAGAACGACGCGCAGCTCGAGCTGCTGCGGCGCGAGGGCTGCACCCAGGCGCAGGGCTATCTTTTCAGCAAGCCGCGGCCCGCATCCGATGTCGCGTTGATGCTGAACCGGCCGCGGCTGCGCGTATCGGCCTGATATCTAGCCGCGGCGCAGCGCGAAATGCGCGCCGCAGAACGCCATCACGGCGCCAAGACATAGCGCAGCGAGCCCGGCGAGCACGCCCGAGACGGTCGGGATCGGGCTCGGCGCCGAGGCCACCTGACCCGCACCGGCAAGCAGCAGCACGCCGACCGCGATCAGGAACTGCCGCATCCGCTGCGGGATCTGCCCGGAGACGGCGCTCTGCATCAATGTCGCGGTGAAATAGCCGCCGGAGAAACCGACCGTGGCAATCAGCCACCAGGCGATCGCTGCGCCCGCGGGTATGAATTCATGCGTGTCGGAATGCCAGAGCCCGCCGAGGTCGAGCCCGTAGCGTGCGCCCAGCATGTGCACCGCGAGCGCGAGCAGGACGCCGGAGATCACGGCGGCGCCGAGAATCAGTCGGCGCGGAAAAAAGGTCGTCTCAGCCATGCCCCGCTTGTAGGATGGGCGAGGGCGATCGCGCAAGCCGATCGCAGGCGGGATTGCGCGGACGGGATTGATTGTGGGGATGCAGGTTTCGGGAGCGCAAGGCCCGTCGGTCACGAGCTACGCCTACAAGGCGTCGCTGATCGGCTCGGCGCATCGTTTCGAGCTGACGGACGCGGGCCTGTCCTGGCACATCGCCGGCCGCTCCGGCCTGTGGCGCTATGACGAGATCTCGGCGGTCCGGCTGTCGTTTCGCCCGGTGTCGATGCAGCAGCACCGCTTTCGCGCCGATCTCAGCCACACCGGCGGCGGCCGCGTCAGGATCCTGTCGACGAGCTGGCAGACCGCGGCGCTGATGGCGCCGCAGGACAACGGTTTTCGCGATTTCATCATCGAATTGCACGCACGGATGGCGCAAGCCGGCAGCCGCGCCGAATTGACCGCAGGCCTCGGCCGCAAGACCTATGCGGCGGTGCTGGCCTTCCTGGCGGTGCTGACGGTGGCGATGACTGGGCTTCTGATCCGCGCGCTCATAATCGGGGAGTTCGCCGGCGCCCTGTTCATCATCGGCTTTGCCGCCCTGTTCGCCTGGCAGGTCGGCGGCTTCGTGCGGCGCAACCAGCCGCACAGCTACAGTTTTGATCACGTGCCGAAGGCCTTGCTGTCTTAGGTGCAATCGGCCGCAATCAAACGTGACTTCGCGCCCCTGCGCCGGTGTCGCATCGTGCGGCCATGTCAGACCTGCATCGTGCCACGCGCCCGCTTACGGCGAATGAGATCGCCGAGATCAACCGGACGCATCTGATCGATACGCCGCTCCGGCCGGCCGACCTGTTGTTCATGTTCGGCACCCGCGAGGACGTCGGCTTGCGCGCCGACACCGCCGCAAGGCTGTGGCGCGAGGGCCTGTTCCGCTGGTCGATTGTCAGCGGCGGTGTGACACCGGGCTCGGAGCAATCCGAGTGCACCATCATCAAGGCGGCGATGACCAAAGCGGGCATTCCGGCGGACCGGATACTCGAGGAGCATCTTGCAATGAACACTGGCGAGAACGTGATCTTCTCGCTGCCGATCATTGATGCGGCGCTTGGCTTGCAAAATATCCGCAGCGTGATCTGCCTCGGCAACAGCTGGACCGCGCGGCGCTATCCGATGACGCTGCACCGGCACTGGCCGGAGGTTGAGAAGATGCTTCTGACCGTGGACAGCTTTGCCGCGCCGCGCGCGCTCTGGCACACCGATACCGAGTTTCGTCGTCGCGTGCTGCACGAATGGGACAAGATCGAGCCGTACAAGGCGAGGGGTTTTATCACGGAATGGCCGGAGGCCTGACGGGCAAAGGGAAGCTACTCCGTCGAGTCGAAATCCTCTTCCTTGGTGCCGAGCAGCGACACGAGCGTGCGCAGGCCGGAATCGAGCTGCTCGAGCGAGGGTGGGGCGAGCGCGAGCCGCACCGCGTTCGGTGCATGTCCGTGCGCAATTGCAAACGTCGAGGATGGCGTCAGTGCGATGCCGCGCCGGGCTGCTGCGGCGACGAAGGTCTGCGAGCGCCAGTGTGGCGGCAGCGTCAGCCACAAATGATAGGAGCGCGCGTCGGCCGCGATCTGGTAGCCGGCAAGCAGCCTTGTCGCGGTCTGCTGTCGGCGCGCAGCGTCGATCCGTTTCAGCCGAGTCAGCTCGGCGACGGTGCCGTCGGCCATCAGCCGCTGCCCGGACGCCAGCGCATGGCCCGAGGCGATCCAGCCGCCGGTCCGGACCGCGCTCATCACGCTCTCGCGCAGATGCGGCGGGGTTACGAGGATGCCGAGCGCGAGGCCCGGTGCGACCTTCTTGGACAGGCTGTCGATCACGATACAACGGTCCGGCCCGAGAGTCGCGAGCGGCGTATCGTCGGCGAGGAAGCCGTAGACGGCGTCCTCGATGATGGTGAGATCGAGCTTCTCGGCGACGCGCATGATGTCGGCGCGCCGCGTTGCGTTCATGGTGACGCCGAGCGGGTTCTGGATGATGGGCTGGAGATACAGCGCCGACAGATGCGCTTCGCGATGCGCCTTCTGGATCGCATCGGGACGCGCGCCGTATTCGTCCATCGGAATCGGGACCAACGTCACGCCGAGCCGCGCCGCGATGCTCTTGACGTAAGGGTAGGTCAGCGCCTCGACGCCGCAGCGGCCGCCGGTGGGAACGAGGGCGGCGAGCGCGGCGGCGAGCGACTGCTTGCCGTTGGCGGTGAAGACGATCTGCTCGGCCTGCGGCGTGAAATCCTTGCGCGCGAGATAGGCGACGGCCGCAGTGCGCGCGCTCTTGGTGCCGGTACTGGTCGAGACGCGCAGGGCGGATTCGAGCGCATCGACGCGCTCGAGCCCGGCAAGGCTCTTGGCAATCATCGCCCATTGCTGCGGCAGTAACGGATAATTGACCTCGAAATCGATCCGCGCGTCGCGCGGCTCGCTCAACGCCTCGACCTCGCGCTTGATGTCGCCGGAGATGAAGGTGCCGCGGCCGACCTCGCCGACGACGAGCCCGCGGCGAAGCAACTCCGTATAAACCCGGCTCGCGGTCGAGACCGCGATGCCGCGGTCATAGGCAAAATTGCGCTGTGGCGGCAGCCGGTCGCCGGGCCTTAACGTGCCTTTAGTGATATCGGCCGCAATGGCATCGGCAAGCTTCACGTATTCGAACTTGGACATTATTGCACCGAGAGCAATGTTTTACTTGCTCCGAGTAGTGTACTGGAGCATTTAAGTTCCATCAAGTTCCGCGATTGAGCCGAGGAGAGCGAGAGCAATCCGATGGCAAATGAGGTGCAGGCGCTCACAGCGTCCGCGCCAACGGCACCTGCTTCGCTGCGCGGACAATAGGCCGGAGAAGAAAAATGACCACGATCTCGCAAACTGCCGGGCGGAGTTTACGCCCATCCTCGTCGGGCGGATTTTTCAGCACGCTCGCCAACCTCGCTCATGCGCTGTTCGACCGCCTGGAGCGCCGCTCTGCCGTCAAGACGCTGAACGAGCTCGACGACCACGCCTTGCGCGACATCGGGATCACGCGCAGCCAGATCGAGGACGCCGTCTACGGGCAGTTCAAGGCCGAGCTGACGCGGTATCTGTAAGTTCATTCGGCTACCACGCCTGGCAAGTCCGGGCGTGGTGACAATGCCTCCGCATCGTCATTGCTTCGCTGCGCTCGCAATGACGGCGTTTGTTGTGGCGATCAATGCCTGACCACCAGCACCGAGCACTTGGCGTAGCGCACGACGTGCCCGGCGTTGGAACCGAGGAAATAGGTGCGCATCGCCGGCCGGTGCGAGGTCATCACGATCAGGTCGGCCTTCATGTGCACGGCTTCCTCCAGGATCTCGTGGTAGATGCCGCCCTGGCGCACCACGCTGGAAATGCGCCCCGTCTCGATGCCTGACTCCCGCGCGACGATGGCGAGCGCTTCCTCGGAGGTCTGCCGCTGCTGCTCGTCGAAATCGGCCGGCACGTATTCGGCGAGCATCACCGGCGTCATCGGCAGCACGTTGAGCAGCCGTATCGATCCGCTCCAAGTCTGCGACAACGTTACCGCGGTCGCAAGCGCCGGCTTGGCCAGATCGGTGTCGGCGAGGTCGATGGGCACGAGGATGGACTTGAACATCTGCGCCTCCCAATTGACCAAGCTGGATCAAGTGGTCGAAACGGCGCGCCCCGCGCGTCTCAACCCGATCGAAGCAGCTTGGGGCTGACGAACAGCACCAGTTTGCCGCGGCGGTAGGCCACGTCACCCCAATCCTTGACGTCAAAGTCGAAGATCGCAAGCCCCGACGTGGGCAGATTGTGAGCTAGCGCCTTGGCGCCGGCCGGATCGCCGCCCCCCATCAGCATCAGCGCGGCCTCGTGCATGCCGGGATTGTGGCCCACCAGCAGCAACTGCTTCGGGTTGGCCGGAACGGTTGCAGTGCGAATGGATTCCAGGATCTGGGCGGGATCGGCGCCGTAGAGTTCGGGCAGGACCTCCACTTGCGGCGCCGCGACGCGGTCCTTCATCGTCTCCCAGGCAATGTCCCAGGTCTGCCGGGCCCGGACGGCGTGCGACACCAGCACGGCCTTGGGGAAGGGGGGATGGGTGGCGAGCCAATCCCCGATCTGCGCCGCGTCCTTGTGGCCGCGGTCGTCGAGGCGACGATCCTGGTCACGGCCGCTCGGCGCGTCAGTCTCGGTCTTGGCGTGACGCAGCAGCATCAAACGGCGCATGGCATTCTCGAATCGTTACGCGTCCAGAATAATCTACAGGCGCCGGTTGAGGACAAGGTGACAAGGGCCCGATCGGTCCTTTAAGAAAACGACATGAGCGAGACTTTCACAAGCGTGTCCCAGGAAGAAGCCGGCTTTCGTGAACGCACGCGACTGTCGTTTGATCTTGATGCCGACATCTGCGTGATCGGGGCCGGGCTTGCCGGGCTCTCCATCGCGCTGGAGGCAGCGCGGCTCGGAGCCAGCGTCGCGGTGCTCGAGGGCCGCCATGTCGGCTGGAACGCGTCCGGAAACCAGCTCGGCACCGTGCTGCCGGGCTTTGCGCTGCCCCTCGCCGATTTGATCGAGCGCATCGGCTTCGAGGACGCGCGCGAATTGTGGACGCTGGCGAAGGAGGGCGCCGAGTTCGTCCGGGCCAACGCCACCGAAGAGAACATGCCCGGCATTGGCCCGAGCGATGGCGTGCTGGAGGTCTCCAACGTCGATGCCGGCGACCGGCTGATCAGCCGGTTGCAGATGCTCCACGAGGATTTCGACACGGAGGTCGAGGGCTGGCAGGTGGATCGCGTCCGCGAGGTGCTCAAGACCGACCGTTACTTCCACGGCGTCTATTATCCCCGGGCGTTCCAGCTCGACGGCCGCAAATATGTGCACGGCCTCGCAGCGCTGGCGCGGCGGGCGGGAGCGCGCATCTTCGAGGAGACGCCGGTCGTCAGCATCGATCATTCCGGCATCCGCAAGCGCATCGTCACGCCCTCGGCGCGGCTGCGCGCCACCCACATCGTGCTCGCCGGCAACATCCACCTCGGCGCGCCCTTGAGGCGCCTGTCGGAGACGCTGCTGCCGGTCTGGCGCTATGCCGGGATTACCGCGCCGCTCGGCGAGCGCGTGCACGAGATCGTGGCGTTCAAGGGATCGGTGATGGATTCCGACGGGGTCGACCATTTCCGTGTCGTCGACGGCGACCGCCTGATGTGGGAAAGCCCCGAGACCACCTGGGCCGTGCGTCCGCAGCGCTTTGCGGGCGCGGTCAGGCGGCGGATCAGATCGATTTTCCCCGAGTTCGGCGATGTCGAGATTACCGACATGTTTGGCGGCGCCACCGGCCAAACCGTGCACGGCATGCCGCAGATCGGCCAGTTGCGCAAAGGCCTGTGGGTGGCAAGCGGGTTCGGCCGCCAGGGCATGAACACCTCGGCCATGGCTGGGCAGCTGATCGCGCGCAGCATTTTGTGGGGCGACGACCGCTGGAAGCTGTTCTCGCCATTCGAGCTGGTCTGGGCGGGCGGCACGACCGGACGGGTCGCGGGCCAATTGGTGGGAGTTTGGGGCAGGGCGAGTTCCGCCGCCGCAGGCTCGCTCGCCCGCTACCGCGAGCGTGCCCGGGTCAAGGACCGGGAACGCGAGGCGCGGCTGGCCGAAGCCAACCGGGCCGCCGGTACCGGTCCTCGCCGTCCGCCGCCGGGCGTCCGGCCGCGGCCGGCCCCTCCGCCGAAACCTGCCGCCGAGGGCGTGGAACCGGCTCCGCAGGGCGACCCCGTCTCGCAATAAGTTGAGAAAAACCCCGCCCGGACGTGTAACGTCGGCCGTTAGAGCCCGTATCTCAGGGCGTGGACTCCCCGCGCACGGAGAATGAGATGTTTGATCGCCGCATCCTGCTGACGACTGTTGCCGGCCTGTTCGGCCTTTCGGCCTTCCGCTGGCTGAGAGGAACGCCTGCCGAGGCCGGAGAGAAGGCCACGCAAAAATTCGAGATCGAGAAGACGGACGCCGAGTGGCGCGCTCAACTCACACCGCAGCAATATGAAATCCTCCGCAAGGAGGGCACCGAAAGGCCGGGCTCCAGCCCGCTGCTCAAGGAGCACCGCAAGGGCATCTTCGCCTGCGCCGGCTGCGACCTGCCGTTGTTCTCGTCCGAGACCAAGTTCGAGAGCGGCACGGGTTGGCCGAGCTTCTACCAGCCGATCGAAGGCAATGTCGGCAAGACCGAGGACCGCACCTTCGGCATGGTGCGCACCGAAGTGCATTGCCGGCGCTGCGGCGGCCATCTCGGCCACGTCTTCGACGACGGTCCGAAGCCGACCGGATTGCGCTATTGCATCGACGGTTTCGGGCTGGTCTTCCACCCGGCCGCCGCGTCGGCCACGTAGCTTTTCTCCTCGTCATTCCGGGGCGGTCCGCAGGACCGAACTCTGGTGCGCAATTGCGCACCTGAGAATCTCGAGGTTCCGGATTCGATGCTGACGCATCGCTCCGGAACGGCAATCGCCCCGGCAATTGTTGCCGGCCCGGCAATTGTGCCCCGGTCATCGGACCCGGGCTTTCCCATTCAAGTCATTGATTTCCCGAGAATACCCGCATTGGCATAGCCCTTGCGACTGTCTCTTCCGACTGCGGCCATGGTCGACCGGCCGCCGAGATCGGATCTGGAGACAAAGTTATGGGTATCTTCGATGCAATGAACACCTCGGTGGGTGGCCTGCAGGCGCAGTCCTACGCGCTGCAGAACATTTCCGGCAACATCGCGAACTCATCCACCACCGGTTACAAGGGCATCGGCACCAGCTTCGTCGATCTCATTCCCGATGCCTCGGTGCCGAGCAAGCAGGTCGCGGGCGGCGTGACGGCCAACGCCAAGGCCACCATCACCACGCAGGGTACGATCTCATCCTCCTCCGTCGCGACCAACATGGCGATCACCGGCGACGGCTTCTTCTCGATCCAGAAGGCGACTAGCGTCGTCGACAACTTGCCGCAGTTCAGCGGCGTCACCTACTACACCCGCCGCGGCGACTTCCAGCTCAATTCGAACGGGAATCTCGTCAATGGCGCCGGCTACTACCTGATGGGCGTCACGGTCGACCCCAAGACCGGCAACCCGACCGGCAATGTGGCGTCCGTCCTGAAATTCCAGAACAACTTCATCCCGGCACAGGCGACAACCTCGATCCAGTACGCCGCGAACCTGCCGAGCGTGCCGAACACGGCGGCGAGCTCGACCGCGGCGAGCGGCACGCTGCTGGCGGCCGGCGGCCTGAACCCGTCCGATTTCGCCGCCAACCCGCTGATCGTCGGCACGCCGCCGCCGCCCTATTCGAATGCGACGGTCTCCGGCGCGGCGGCCACCGGCAATCTGCGCTCGGCCTATACGGCGACGACCGCGACTGGCTCGGTCGCACTGCAGGACAACGCTTCGGCGGCGGCAACTGGCAGCACGTCTCTCGATGCCGGCTTGGCCACGCATCTCAACACCAGCCTTCTCACCAACCTGGCCGGCAAGTCGTTGACGGTCAACAACCAGACAATCAACTTCGACAACACCGTCTCGGGCGTCTCGACGGTCGCAGGCCCCCCGGCCGTCACCACGATTGGTCTGAAGTCGCCCACCAGCGCACTGATGTCGGATGTCCTCAACGCGATCGCGTCTGGAGCCGGCGTCCCCACCACCAGCGTGACGCTGACCGCCAGCGGCAACATCCAGATCACGAGCAGCACCACGGCCGACGTGACGATCGGCGGCACTGCGGCAGGATTGCTCGGCGTCAGCAGCGTGACGCGCGGCGGTAACGTGCTGTCCACCCCCGCGATTACGAGTGGTACACAGCTCGGCGGCACCGCGACGCCCGGCGGGCCGGAAGTGCTCTCGACGCCCTTCCAGGTCGGCAACACGATCCAGGTCAATGGCACGGGAGCCGCCAATACGATCACCTTCGTGGCCTCCGGTGCTGTTGCTCCGAACCAGATCAACATCACTGACGACATCGCGACCTTGCTCCAGAGGATCGACACGCTCAGTGGTGCGAGCGGTTCTTCGATCAGCAACGGCGTGATCACCCTGAATACCGGTATCGCCAATCCCACCTTGACGGTGACCAGCAACAACTCCAGCGCCTTCGCCGCACTCGGCTTCACGGCGTCCGTTTCCAAGAACCGCGGCGGTGGCGGCACGGCGGGCACCGGCGGCGTGATCGGCAACGACATCGCCACGTTCACCAAGGAATCGATCAGCGGCGGTGCGGTCACCGCCTACAACGCCGCGGGCACGCCGGTGAACCTGCAGCTGCGTTGGGCCAAGACCGACAGCGCCTCGCTGGGTACCGGCCATTCCGACACCTGGAATCTGTTCTACCAGACCGATCCGAATGCAACCGGCACGACGGTCGGCTGGGTCAACACCGGGCAGGCCTTCACCTTCGCCGCCGACGGCTCGCTGACCTCGCCGAGCGGATCGGGCATCACCATCAACAATGTCAGCGTCAGCGGCCAGTCGCTCGGCTCGGTCGCCTTCAACATGTCCTCGGGCGGGCTGACGCAATATGCCAGCACCAGCGGCGCTGTGACGATCAACACCATCACGCAGAACGGCTACGCCGCCGGTCAGCTCCGCTCGGTTGCCGTCAACAACAGCGGCCTCGTGGTCGGCACCTTCTCCAACGGCCAGAACCTCAACCTCGCACAGGTCTCGCTGTCGCACTTCAACGGCACCAATTACCTCAAGGCCCTCGACGGCGGCGCCTACGCGGCGACCGAACAGTCGGGCACAGCGATCGACGGCGCGTCGGGCAGCATCAGCGGCTCGTCGCTGGAAGGCTCGAACACCGACATCGCTGACGAATTCACCAAGCTGATCGTGACCCAGCAGGCCTATTCGGCCAACACCAAGGTGATCACGACGGCGAATTCGATGGTGCAGGATCTCTTGAACGTGTTGCGCTGATCGGCGCGTGACGTAACCAAAGGCGGCCAGTGATATGGGTTTGAGTTCAGCCCTCGCCAGTGCGATGAGCGGTCTGCGTGCCAACCAGGCCGCGCTCTCGATCGTCTCCTCGAACGTTGCAAATTCGCAGACGCCGGGTTACGTCGTCCAGAGGCCGAACCAGATCGAGGTCTCCACCGGCGATTTCGGCTCGACGGCGATGACGACCGGCGTCAGCCGGGAGCTCGACACCTTTGTGCAGAACCAGCTGCGCACCGAGACCGGCGGCAGCGGTTACGCCGACCAGATGGCCAACATCCTGAAGCAGCTTCAGAGTGTCTATGGCACGCCCGGCAACAGCGGCACGCTCGAAACCGCGCTGAACAATTTCACCACGGCGTTGCAGGCGCTGTCGACCAGCGCGGGCTCGTCGTCGGCGCAGACGGTTGCCCTCGGCGCGGCGCAGGCCCTGGCCCAGCAGCTCAACGTGACCACCAAGGGCATCCAGTCGCTGCGCTCCAATGTTGAGCAGGATCTCGGCACGTCGGCACAGCAGGCCAACGCGGCGATGCAGAAGGTCGCCGACATCAACACCAAGCTCCAGGGCTTGTCGGCAAACGACCCGTCCGCCGCGACGCTGATGGACCAGCGCGACCAGGCCATCAACACGCTGTCGAAATATGTCGACGTTCGCGTCACCACCGACGGTTCGAATCAGGCCAACATCTACACCACCACCGGTATCCAGCTGGTCGGCGCCGGGCTCGCCTCGCAATTCACCTTTGCCTCTGCCGGCGCGCTGTCGGCGACCTCGCTCTACAACAGCGATCCCGCCAAGTCCGGCGTCGGTGCGCTCAACATCAAGCTGCCGAACGGCTCGCAGCTCGACGTCGTCGCCAACAACGTGGTCTCCTCCGGCCAGATCGCGGCCGACCTGAAGCTGCGCGACCAGACGCTGGTGCAGGCGCAGGACCAGATCGACCAGCTCGCCGCGACGATGTCGAGCGCGCTGTCGGACAAGACCACGGCCGGCAGCACGGTCTCGGGCCCGCCGGCCGGATTCGATCTCGACCTTGCCGGTGCGCAGCCGGGCAATACGGTCAACATCACCTACAAGGACACGGCGACCAACACCCAGCGCCAGATCACGCTCGTCAACGTGACCGACCCGGCGGCGCTGCCGCTCCAGAACGCCACCAATGCCAACCCGATGCGGGTGGGCGTCAATTTCTCCGGCGGCATGAGTGCGATCGCCGCTGCACTCAACACCGCGCTCTCAGGCTCGCACCTGACGTTCTCCGCCGCGCCGTCGCCGGCGACGGCCACGACGCTGCGGGTGACCGATGACAATACCGGCCTTGCCCAGGTCAATTCGGCCTCGACCACCAAGACGATCTCGTCGCTGACTTCGGGCAGCCCGCAGCTGGCGGTGTTCACCGACGGCGGGCAGGCGCTCTACACCGGTGCGATCACCGCCTCGGGCTCGCAGATAACCGGCCTTGCCGGGCGCATCGCCGTGAACACGCAGCTGGTCAGCGATCCCACGCGGCTGTCCGTCTACAACACCTCGCCGGTGACGCCCGCCGGCGATACCACGCGCTCGGATTATCTCTATTCGCAGCTCACCAATGCGGTGTTTTCCTATTCACCGACGACCGGCCTCGGCTCGGCGAACCAGCCCTTCACCGGCAGCGTCTCGAACTACCTGCAGCAGTTCCTGAGCATCCAGGCCAACGCATCGACCCAGGCGACCCAGCTCCAGCAGGGCCAGAGCGTCGTGGTCTCGACGCTCCAGGCGAAGTTCGACTCGACCTCCAGCGTCAATCTGGACTCGGAGATGTCGAACCTGATCCAGCTCCAGAATGCCTATGCCGCTAACGCCCACGTGATGTCGGTGGTGCAGAGCATGATGAATACGTTGATCCAGGCTCAAGTGTAACCAGTACAGGGTTCTGAAAGATGTCGATCAGCAGCATCAACTACTCTTCGTCGGTCCTCGGCGCGCAGATCCGCAACATCAATCAGCAGCTCACCGACCTGTCGACGCAGCTCGCGACCGGCAAGCTGTCGCAGAACTATTCCGGGATGGGCACCAACGAGGGCTTTGCGATCGCCGGGCGCTCGCAGCTCTCCAACATCGCCGCCTATACCGACACGATCACGAACGTGAACGTGAACATCAACCTCGCCAATACCGCGCTCCAGTCGCTCACGACGATCCGCAACACGGTGCAGACCGGTTCCGCGAGCACCGCGCAGGATCTCAACGTCAACGGACAGACCGTCGCGCAGAACACGGCCGCATCGCAGTTCGGCTCGATGGTCGGCGTTCTCAACACGCAGTCCGGCAACCGCTATCTGTTCTCCGGGACGGCGTTCAACACGCAGTCGGTTGCCAATGCCGGCGACATCATCAACGGCACGACCACGCAGGCGGGCTTCAAGACCGTCATGGCGGAACGCCAGGCCGCCGACCTCGGTGCCAACGGCATGGGACGGCTGGTGCAGACGCAGCCGACGGCGAGCTCGGTCAAGGTGTCGGAAGACGTCGCGGGATCGCCGTTCGGGCTGAAGATCAAGGCCGTGTCCTCGACGCTGACCGGCGCGACCGTGACCGGTCCGAGCGGCTCGCCGGTGTCGTTCTCGGTCGATCTGAACGGCGTCAACCCGAACGACGGCGACAAGCTGAGCGTTCAGTTCACCTTGCCGGACGGCTCAACCGAGCAGATCGACCTGACCGCGTCCACGGCCACGCCGACGCCGATCGGCAGCTTCGCGATTGACGCGACAACTCCCGGCAACACGGCCGCGAACCTCAATACGGCATTGAACACCGCGATCACGAAGCTCGCCAACACCTCGCTTGTCGCGGCATCCGCGATCACGGCCGGCGACAATTTCTTCAACACCGCAAGCTCCGCCATCGGTGCGCCCGTCAACAACCAGGCGGCCCCGCCGGCGCCGATCAGCGGAGCAACGGCGCTGTCCGGCGCGAGCCCCTCGAATTCGATCTCGCCGGGCTTCGCCGCCGGTGACACCATCACCGTGAACGGCACCACGCTGACCTTTGTCAATTCGGGCGCAACCGGCAACCAGCTCAATGTCGGCGACAGCATCCAGACGCTGATGAGCAAGATCGACCAGATCACGGGCACGTCGAAGCCTTCGACCGTGCATGGCGGCTCGATCACGATCAACACGGACGACGCGGCGAGCCTCAACATCACGACCTCGAACACGGGCGCACTCAACGCGCTCGGTTTCGGCTCGACGCCAGTCACCGCGACGCAGCCGCCATTGCGCGTCGGTTCTTCACCGGCGAGTTCGGCGACGACGCTGGTCAACGGCTCGGCCAATACCGTGAAATGGTACACCGGCAATGACGGGCCCGGCTCGCCGCGCTCCACGGCGATGGCGCGGGTCGATGATTCAGTCACGGTGCAATATGGCGCGCAGGCCAACGAGGACGCGATCCGCCAGCAATTGCAGGCGATCGCCGTGTTCGGGACGTTCTCGACCTCGCCGACCAGCCAGTATGCGGGCGGGCAGGTCTCCGCGCTGAGCCTGCGGGTGACGCAGTCGCTGACGAAGCAGCCCGGCCAGCAGCACCTCGAGGACATCCAGACGGACCTCGCGATGGCCCAGAACACGATGAAGGACGCCAGCACGCGCCAGACCCAGGCCAAGGCGCAGCTCCAGTCCATCATCGACCAGGCGGAATCGGCCTCGCCGGACCAGGTGGCGAGCGAGATCCTGTCGCTCCAGAACGCGCTTCAGGCGTCCTACCAGGTCACCTCGAACCTCGCGCAGCTCTCGCTCGTCAAGTTCCTGTAACGGCGCATTAAGACGCCGTTAACCATGCCTCTTTACCTTTTGGTGAGGAGTTGAGCGGGCGGGGGCCGTCGATGTCGGACAAGATGCAGCTGGTGGTGGCCACGCCGTGCTTCGGCGGGCAGGTCTCGAGCATTTATGCGAGCTCGATCTTCGCGCTCCAGCGCGCCGTGCACGGCATGTCCAATCTCGAGCTCAAGGTGCTCTTGCGCGACGGCGATGCGCTGATCACGCGCGCGCGGGCCAATCTGGCCGCGATGTTCCTCGACGATCCAAAGGCGACCCATTTCCTGTTCATCGACGCCGACATCGGCTTCAAGCCCGAACAGGTGTTCCGGCTGATCGAATGCGGCGCGGATGTCGTCGCCGGCTGCTATCCGATCAAGCGGGTCAACTGGGACAAGGCGAGGCGGGCGATCGAGTCCGGCCGCGCGGATGTGCCGGCGGCCGCGCTCGATTATGTGCTCGAGATCGAGGATCCCGACCGCATCGTGGTGGTCAACGGTTTTACCCGCGTGCGCTACGCCGGCACCGGCTTCCTGATGATCCGCCGCCACGTGCTGGAGGCGATGTGCCGCCATCCCAACTATGCCGGCCTGCAATTCTTCCGCGAGCATTCGCACGACACGCTGGCGGCAAGCCAGAACCGCTTCGCGCTGTTCGAATGCATGATCGATCCGGCGACCGGGACGTATCTCTCCGAGGACTTCGCCTTCTGCAAGCGCTGGACCGACATCGGCGGCGAGATCTGGGCCGACATCGAGAGCTCGCTGGATCACGTCGGGCCGTCGGTGTTCCACGGCGAGATCGCCTCGCAATTCGCAGCCGCGCCCGCGGCAGCTGCCGATGCGGCGTGAGCCTTCCGGGATGAGCGCCGGCGCATCCGGTCTGTCAGTCCCCGAGCGCACATTCGACGGCGGCTCGCGCTACCGCCTGCGCGATCTCTTCACGCCGCTGGACACGCTTCTCGTCTCCGGCGGAGATCCGCGGCTGGCGCTCGACGCTGGGGATCGCGTCAACGCCTATGGCTGTGCGGCCTCGCCGGAACCGGAGATCTGGAATTTCGCCTCCTCGACGGCATCGACGATCTCCCAATTCGCCTATGACCGCGCCGCGCGGGCGCGCGAAGAGCTGATGCACAGGTGCCTGTTCGACGAGGTCGAGATCGCCTTCGATGCGCGCTGCGAGGGCATGCGCGAGGAGTTGCGCGGCCATCTCCAGCTCTCGCCGCGCGTCGACGTCGTGTTCTCGCCGTCTGGCACCGATTCCCAGCTTCACGCCCTGTTCCTGGCGCGTGCGGTGCTCGGCGCCCCGCCAGTGACGATCGTGGTAGGCGCCGACCAGACCGGTAGCGGCACGGCCCATACCGCGCGCGGTCACCACTTCAGCTCCATGACGGCGAGCGGCGTTGCCGTGCGTAAGGATGGCGCGGTTGCCGGGCTCGCCGGCGCCAGTGTGCCGTTGCCGCTGCTTCGGACCGGGCCGGGGATCGCGATGCGCGCCGACGCCGATGCCGCGGTGCTGGAGGCGATCGAAGCGACGATCGCGCAAGGTGCGCCCGTGCTGCTTCAGATCATGGATTCCTCGAAGCTCGGCTGGCGCGCACCGAGCGTGGCCTGTCTCGACGAGATCGCGCGGCGCTGGCCGCGCAAGGTTCAGGTCGTCGTCGACGCCTGTCAGGCGCGGCTCGGCCGCCGCCGGCTGCGCTCCTATCTCGACCGCGGCTACATGGTGCTGATCACCGGCTCGAAATTCTTCGGCGGCCCTGCCTTCAGCGGCGCGTTGCTGGCGCCGAAAGGGTTTTCGCGGTCGCTCGACCGCATTGAGGGGATCGCGCCGGGCTTCTTCGACTATGCCGGTCGCTGCGATTGGCCGAAGGCCTGGACGGCGTTGCGCTCACGCTTCGAGCGCCGGCCGAATTTCGGACAATGGCTGCGCTGGGAGGCGGCGCTCGCGGAGATCGGCAGCTACTACGCCGTGCCCGGAGCTTTCCGCGTCAGGGTGCTGGCCGAGCTTGCCGCCGGCATCGACAGCATGATCGCGCTGTCGCCGTCGCTTCAACCCGTTCCAACGGCGACCGAGATGACTGCCGGGGACGACGAGGAGTTCGCGCACGCCACGATCTTTCCGTTCATGCTGCTGCGCGACGGCAAGCCGGTCTCGATGGCCGAGACCGGCGCCGTCCATCGGGCGCTGCGGCGTGACCTGAACGACGAGATCAGCGGCAGCTCGGCGGACCGGGAGGTCGCCGTTCAGCGCAGCCTGATCGGTCAGCCGGTCCGGCTGGAGCGGTCGGGCGATGCGCCGCAGGCCGTGCTGCGCCTCTGCGTCGGCGCCCGGCTCGTGACCGAGGCCTGGTCGCCGGATATGGCGCAAGCGCAACGCAATGTGCAGCACCTGCTCGATCGTATCGCCCATGTCCTGGTGAAGATCGAGCTGCTGCTTGACCGCGGCGCAGCCGCAACCGCGCCGGAAAAGTCCGCGTTCGAGGTATGAGATGCAGCATCCAGTTTCCGCGCCGATCGGCGTGACCGTGCCGAACTATGCCGACCGCATCGGCTTTGCGCAGCTGACGCGCCAGGCCTTCGAAGGTGTCGATCTGCAGCCATTGCGCGATCAGCTCGTCACGCGGATCACGGAAGGAGCCGCGCACGCGGGCGAAGGCCTTGACCTATCGCTGATCGTCCAGCTACTCGGCGACAAGGCGGCGGGGCTGGCGATCCAGTCGGAGGTGCTGACCTTCCATCAATTGTTTCGCACGCCCGCTGCGGCTCCAAGGCCCGGCTTGCGCGTGCTTGCGCTAGCGGCCGACATCGACATGGGCGGCAACACGCCGATCGAATTCCTGCTCGAAGGCTCCGATTTCGAGCTGCTGACGCTCTACGTGACCAAGGATGTCGGCTTGCCTGAAACGTTGCCCGATCACGACGTTGCCATCGTGGTCGCATCCGATTCCGAGGAATGCCGGGAAACGCTGGCCTTGATCGAAAAGGCCGCACCGCACTGGCCGCGTCCGCTGCTCAATCGCCCCGATCTCATCGGCAGCCTCGATCGCGACAAGCTGTATCGGCTGCTGGCGGGCATCCCCGGTCTCGAGATTCCATCGACCATCCACGCGACGCGCGCGCAATTGACGGATCTCGCGCAGGGCCGGATCGCTTGCGAGGACATCGCCGGCGAATTGCGCTTTCCGATGATCGCGCGGCCGCGCGGCACGCATGCCGGTGTCGGGCTCGCGAAACTCGACGATGCGCCGGCGCTCGCGGCCTATCTCGCCGAGCGCGAGGAACAGGATTTCTTCGTCGCGCGCTTCGTCGATTATGCGAGCCCCGACGGACTCTACCGCAAATATCGTCTCGCGATGGTCGACGGCAAGCCCTACGCCTGCCACATGGCAATCGCCGATCGCTGGGACATCTGGTATCTCAACGCCTACATGGCATTCAGCGAGGAGAAGCGGGCTGAAGAGGCCGTCTTCATGCTGGACTTCGACCACGCCTTCGCCGTGCGCCACAAGACCGCACTCGACGAGATGAGCCGGCGAGTCGGTCTCGATTATTTCATCGTCGATTGCGCCGAGAACCAGGACCGCGAGCTGCTGGTCTTCGAAGCCGACAACACCGCCGTCGTGCACAACATGGATTCGCCGGTCGTGTTTCCGTACAAGCCGCCGCAGATGCGCAAGATCTTTGCCGCGTTCACGGCGATGCTGTCGCGGCACGCAAGAGAAGGCAAGGCAAGCGCAGCATGAACGAGATCATCCGCAACGCGCAAGGCTCCGTCGCGCAGGCTTCGCTCGATCCGCAGGACTGGAGCGGATTTCGCACGCTCGCCCATCGCATGCTGGACGAGGCGATCGACGGCATCGCCAATGTCCGCGCGCGGCCGGTATGGCAGCCGATTCCCGACGGCATCCGCGCGGCATTGAACGCCGACGTGCCGCGCGAGGCGAGCGACCTTGCCGATGTCTATCGCGAATTCGCCGAGCATGTCGCGCCCTATGCGACCGGCAACGTCCATCCCGGGTTCATGGGCTGGGTGCATGGCGGCGGCACCGCGGTCGGCATGCTCGCGGAGATGCTCGCAGCCGGCCTCAATGCCAATCTCGGCGGACGCGATCACATGCCGATCGAAGTCGAGCGCCAGATCGTCGCGTGGATGCGGCGCCTGTTTGATTTCCCGGAGAGTGCGAGCGGCATCTTCGTCACGGGCACGTCGATGGCCAATTTGATGGCGGTGCTGGTGGCGCGCACGAGCGCGCTCGGTACGCCGGCGCGGCAGCACGGCGTCGGCAATGACGGCGCGCTGCTCACGGCCTACACGTCGCAGGCGGCGCATGGCTGTGTCTCCAGGGCGATGGACATTGCCGGGCTCGGCACCGATGCGCTGCGCAAGATCGATGTCGATGCCGATCATCGCATCGACGTCGATGCGCTGCGCGCGCAGATCGCTGTCGACCGCGAGGTCGGCTTCAAGCCGTTTCTCGTCGTCGCATCCGCCGGCACGGTCGATATCGGTGCGATCGACGACCTCAAGGCCATCGCTGAACTGTGCCGCGAGGAGAGAATCTGGTTTCACGTCGATGGCGCCTTCGGGGCGCTCGCGATCTTCTCGCCCGAGCTCGCGCCCATGCTCGGCGGCATCGAGCTCGCCGATTCCATTGCGCTCGACTTCCATAAATGGGGGCAGGTGCCCTACGACGCCGGCTTCCTGCTGGTGCGCGACGGCGAGCTGCACCGGCAGGCCTTTGCGCAGCCGGCGGCCTATCTGCGCCGCGAGGCGAGGGGGCTTGCGGCGGGCGCGGTCTGGCCCTGCGATCTCGGACCCGACCTGTCGCGCGGCTTCCGCGCGCTGAAGACCTGGTTCACGCTGAAGACGTTCGGCACCGACCGGCTGGGCGCGGTGATCGCGCGAAGCTGCGCGCTGGCGAAATATCTGGAGACGCGCGTGCTGGCCGAGCCGCGGCTGGAATTGCTGGCGCCGGTGAACCTCAACGTCGTCTGCTTCCGCTACCGCGCCGACGATGCGGTCAATCGCGAGATCGTCGCCGATGTCCAGGAGTCCGGCGTTGCGGCGCCCTCGAGCACGACGCTGGACGGCAGGTTCGCGATCCGCGCTGCCATCGTCAATCACCGTACCGACGAGACGGACATCGACGCGCTTGTGGCTGCGGTGCTGGAGTTCGGCGCGCGGCGGACCGGCGACGGTCTGATCGAGGTCGAGGCGCCGCCGCTGGCGGCGCAGTGACCAGGAACGCAGGCGAAACGACAACGGCCCCGGAGATGATCCGGGGCCGTTGTCATTTGGGTAGGCTGATGCGCGCCGATCAGGCGGCCGAGCTGACGTTGCCCTTGGGATGCGTCGCTTGGTACTGGTCCCGCAGCTTCTCTTCATAGGCGATCAGCTTGCGGGCATCCTTCAGCGCGCGGTAGAGATCGCCGCTCATGATGTTGTTGTTGATGCTTTCGATGATCGGCCAGGCGCTCGGCACCGCAGTGATGATGTCGCGCACCAGGTTGAAATAGGTGCCGTGCTGGCTCTGCGGATCCGGCGAGATGTACATGAGCTGGACCGCGAGATAGACGAGCTTGGCCGGCGTGTCGGCGGTCTCCGGCGTGAGGATGTCGCGCTCGCGCAGGATCGGCACGTTCTCGCCGTCGATCAGGAGGCGGGCGCGCTGGTCGGTGTTGGTGATCACCGAATTGCCGACGATGATGCGTTCGTGCGGTTTGAGCTCAACCTTGAGAGCCATGCCTGTTCTCCATCAACCCTTTTACAACGATCCGTCGCGGCGTTCGTGCGATGAGGGCGATCGTTCGTGATTTGGGGCCGATCCTTGCGCAACATGGTTAACAGGTCGTAAACGACGGCGGCGGGGACGGAAAATGCAACAATTTCAAGGCCGATATTGGCATGTCCAGCCGTCTGCCGCGGCCTCGAAGCGCGCTTTCAGCGTCGCGGCGGAAAAAGTGCGGGTTTCATTTCACGGATTGTTAGAGGCTTGGACGCACGGTCCGGCGGTCGTCTGATCAATTTTGGTCAGATAGGACGCGTAGCTACCAGAAAGGTAACAGTATGTCCGTCGTTCTCTCCGCATCGGTTCGCCAGAACCTGCTCTCCCTCCAGGCCACCGCCGACCTCCTCGCCACCACCCAGTCCCGTCTGTCGACTGGCAAGAAGGTGAACTCGGCTCTCGACAACCCCACCAACTTCTTCACCGCCCAGGGCCTCGACAACCGCGCCAGCGACATCGGCAATCTGCTCGATGGCATCGGCAACGGCGTGCAGGTGCTCCAGGCTGCCAACACCGGCATCACCTCGCTGCAGAAGCTGGTGGACAGCGCCAAGTCGATCGCCAACCAGGTGCTGCAGAGCCCGACGGGCTACTCCACCAAGTCGACCGTGACTTCGACCGCCATCACCGGCGCGACCGCCAACAACCTGCTGGGTACCGGTTACACCAACAACACGGTCGCCGGCACTGCCGTGCTGAACGACAACACCGGCACCGCGGCCAACATCACGGCCTCCACCCAGCTGGTCGGTACCGCCGGTGCGACTTCCGACAACCTCAGCACCGCCATCACCAACGGCTCGGTCCTGACGGTCAACGGCAAGACCATCACGTTCTCGACCGCGCAGACTACCTCGACCACGGACACCGCCGGCAACGTCACCATCGGCATCGGCACGGGCAGCACCTTGACGGTGCAGAGCGTGCTGACTGCGATCGACGGCATCACCGGCACCGGCACCGCCTCGACCGTCGCGGCTGGTAAGCTCACGCTGAGCACCGGCACGACCTCGGATCTCACAATCGCGGGTTCGGGCAACGTGCTCGCCGCGCTCGGTCTCTCCGCCGGCACCACCGCCCGCGTCCCGCCCGCCATCTCGGGCCAGACGCTGACGATCGCAGCCACCGGCGGCGGCACGCCCACCAGCATCACCTTCGGCACCGGCACCGGCCAGATCTCGACGCTGAACGGGCTCAACTCGGCGCTGGCGGCCAACAACCTGCAGGCCTCGATCGACTCGACCGGCGTGATCTCCATCACGACCACGAACGACGCGGCCTCCTCGACGATCGGCACGCTCGGCGGCTCGGCCTTTACTGCCACCGGTCCGTTCCACAGCGCTGCCATCGGGGCTCCGGTTGCCGATCCGACCTCGCAGAGCCAGCGTGCAGGCCTGGTCGCGCAGTACAACAACGTGCTCGCGCAGATCAACACGACCGCGCAGGATGCCTCCTTCAACGGCGTCAACCTGCTCAACGGCGACACGCTGAAGCTGACGTTCAACGAAACCGGCAAGTCGACGCTGAGCATCACCGGTGTGACCTTCGACACCGCGGGTCTCAACATCTCGTCCCTCACCTCGGGCACCGACTTCCTGGACAACGCTTCGGCCAACAAGGTCCTGACCTCGCTCAATGCCGCCAGCAGCACGCTGCGTTCGGAAGCATCGACGCTGGGTTCGAACCTGTCGGTCGTGCAGATCCGCCAGGACTTCAACAAGAACCTGATCAACGTCCTGCAGACCGGTTCGTCCAATCTGACGCTGGCCGACACCAACGAGGAAGCGGCCAACAGCCAGGCGCTGTCGACCCGCCAGTCGATCGCGGTCTCGGCGCTGTCGCTGGCCAACCAGTCGCAGCAGAGCGTGTTGCAGCTCCTGCGCTGATACGCGGCGAAAACGTCAAACAAGGCATCACGGCGGGGCTTTTGCCCCGCCGTTTTTTTGCGCGTGATGCCGCGTGAGCCGGGTTTCAGGGAACCCTGACCGGTTAATACCTTGTTAACCCTGTGGCTTAAGCCGCCATTAACCTTAATTTAAAGGAGTGCGCCTAGAACTAGACAAAAGCCCATTCGCCAGACCGGCGGGCTCCGATTCGTACGCGTCGCGCTCCAAGAGGAAGATCTGCCAATGTCCAACATCGTTCTCTCGGCATCAGTCCGCCAGAACCTGTTGTCGCTGCAGTCGACAGCCGACCTGCTCGCTACCACGCAGGAACGTCTTGCAACCGGCAAGAAGGTCAACACGGCGCTGGACAACCCGACCAACTTCTTCACCGCACAGGGGCTCGACAATCGCGCCAGCGACATCAGCAATCTCCTGGATGGCATCAGCAACGGCGTGCAGGTGCTGCAGGCCGCGAACACCGGCATCACCTCGCTGCAAAAGCTGGTCGACAGCGCCAAATCGATCGCCAGCCAGGTGCTGCAGAGCCCGACGGGGTACTCGCCCAAATCCAACGTGACGGCGGCCGCGGTCCCCGGTGCGACCGCCAACAACCTGCTGGGCACGGCATACACCAACAACACGGTCACCGGCACCGTCGTCAACAATGACGATACGAGCGGCGCGGCGCCGATCACGGGCGCGACCAAGCTGGTCGGTACCGCCGGTGCGGGTTCGGACGATCTCGGTACGACGATCACCAACGGTTCGGTCCTGACTGTCGACGGCAAGACGATCACCTTCTCGACCGCGCAAACCACCTCGACCACCGACTCCTTCGGCAACGTCACGATCGGCATCGGCGCCGGCAGCACACTCACGGTGCAGTCGGTACTGAGCGCGATCGATGGCATCACGGGTACGGGCACGGCCTCGACCGTTTCCGGCGGCAAGCTCGTGCTCAGCACCGGCACGAGCCAGGATCTGGCGATCTCCGGCTCGGGCAACGTGCTCACGGCGCTCGGCCTCACTGCCGGCACCACCGCTCGCGTTCCGCCTCCGCTCAGCGGCAAGACGTTGACGATCGGTGCGACCGGCGGCGGCACCGCCACCAGCATCACCTTCGGCGCCGGCGTCGGGCAGGTTTCCACGCTCAATCAGCTCAACGCGGCGCTGGCGGCGAACAACCTGCAGGCGACGATCGACACGACCGGTCATCTCAACATCGTGACCTCCAACGACTCGGCGTCCTCGACGATCGGCGCAATCGGCGGCACGGCCGCGGCGAGCGGCCAGCCCTTCTATGGCCTGATCGCGCAGGCGCCCACCGTCGACCCCGACTCGCAAGCCACGCGCGCCAATCTGGTCGGGCAGTACAACAACGTGCTCGCGCAAATCAACACCACGGCGCAGGACTCTTCCTACAACGGCGTGAATCTGCTGAACGGCGATACGCTCAAGCTCGTGTTCAACGAAACCGGGCGTTCGACGCTGAACATTCAGGGCGTCACCTTCAACGACGCCGGCCTCAACCTTGCTGCCTTGACCTCGGGCGTTGATTTCCTGGACTCGAAATCGGCGAACGCCATTCTGACTTCGCTCAACTCGGCCAGCACCACGCTGCGCGCCGAGGCGTCGACGCTCGGTTCGAACCTGTCGATCGTGCAGATCCGTCAGGACTTCAGCAAGAACCTGATCAACGTGCTGCAGACCGGCTCATCGAGCCTGACGCTTGCGGACACCAACGAGGAAGCGGCCAATAGCCAGGCGCTCTCGACGCGCCAGTCGATCGCAGTCTCCGCGCTGTCGCTCGCCAACCAGTCGCAGCAGAGCGTGCTTCAGCTCCTCCGCTAAGCGCGACGCTGACGTACACGATGAGTCGTTCAACGGCGAAGCCTAGGCTTCGCCGTTGTTTTGAGCGAGATCGCTAACTGTCGATTAGCTCAGATCAGCGCATGATGGATGCAATCGTTTACAGTGCGCGCACTCGGATTTAGCCTTGAGGTGAAGATGGATGCCGCGACCAGTAATTGTCCGGAGATCGTCGGCACTCTCACGTAAGCAAATCTTAAGCGGTGCTGCCTAGGGTTGGGAAAGAAATCCTTAAGCCTGTACAACGGGCGAGGAAACCTTCAGGGTGATCGATGTCGAGTTCTGCTGCTTCGGCCTACGCGCGTGTAGCCACGACTACTGCGTCTCCTCGCGATATCGAGGCGCAGACGCTCCTGAAGGCCGCCAACAAGCTGCAGGACGCCATCAACAGCGCCGATCCCTTCAACGAGCAGACGACGCAGGCGTTGATGTTCAACCGCAAGCTCTGGACCATCTTCCTGAGCGAGGCGATGCGCGACACCAATCCGCAGCCGCTCGATGTTCGGCAGAGGATCGCCAACATCAGCGTGTTCGTGCTGAGCCAGACTGCGGCGCTGCTGATGAGCCCGCAGCTCGATCACTTCCGCCCGCTGATCGAGATCAATCGCAATATCGCCGCCGGTCTTTCGGGACGGTCGTAACGCGACCGGTTCGAACGACCTCGTTACGGCCGTCGCGACCCGCGGCGTGAACGTCAGGCGCTGCGATCGGTGCTGAGTGGACGCGGGGGCTCGGACTTCATGTCCAGGGCGTGGAAATAGGCCCGGCGCCGCAGCATCGCTTCGTCCGGAAACTGATCGACAACCGCATCGGTCCTTTCGTTCACGACCTGGAACACGAAGGATGCGGCGGGCTGGTTGAATACGACCTGGCGTGAAACGCTGTCGTTGGTGCTCTGCAGATCATTGCGCGCAGCCGCGCTGGTATCGCTCGCGGCGACCGTCTGGCTCACCGGCAAATCAGTTTGCACGGCCTCGTTCGCCGCCGCATTGGACGTCGTTATGATCTGCACGGGGGCCGGTATCCCCACCGGCCTGATGCTGAAATCTGTACTCATGGCAGCCTCCTGGTTGCCTCGTCTGAGTCAAATCCCAACCCCTCTCAATACGCAACCATTGAACACCAGGATTGAAGACCGGGTAAGGAAACGTGACTAACCGCGCGACGATATCGCCGCGCGGTTTTTCGTAAAATTGCAGGGAGTTTTCGCGCGCCCTCAGAGCGAGCGACTGACCGCGAGCGGGGTGATGTGACGCGGGCTCGGAGCCGCGCGGCGTCCCGCCGCCGTGTAGGTGTTGGGCACGTTGCGCTTCTGGATCTCGGCGTTGACGCCGCGCACCACGCTCTCGGAGACCGCGTGTGCGGTCGCGAGCACGGTGAGATTGACCTGGAGCATCGCGCGGAACGCGTCGTGGTGCCGATGCAGCGTCGAGAGCAGCTCGGGCGCGGATTTCGCGAGCTGGGCCTGGTTCGTCTTCAACTCGCTGACGGCGCTGACATAGTTGCGCGACAGCTCCTGCTTCTTGCTCTCCAGCGTCATCGCTTCGCGGACCTGGCCGGCGCGAACGAGCTCGGTCTCGCGCTCGACCAGTCCGAGCAGGGCGTTCATCGCATCCATCAGCTGCTCGGCGACCTTGCGCGCCTCGGCGTTGCCGGGTGCGGTGTTCGGGCGCTGCGCTTGCACCGGCTGACGTGAGGCGTTGAAGTGGTTCATCTCGGTTGACCTTATGCCGTGCGGATCGTTTTCGCCTGCTGCATGACGAGGGTGCGGTAGACTTCGGTGGCGACGCCGACGCCGCCCGCCTTGGCGAAGTTCTTGGAATATTGCTCGGTCAGCATCGAACGCCACACGCCGGTGCCCGGGGTGTCGCCGAACGGGCCTTCGCCCTTCAGGCCCGAGGTCATCTGCGAGAACATGCTGTTGAGGAACATCGCCTCGAAATCGGTGGCGGTCTTCTGCGCCTTGGCCTGCTGCTGCGGCGAGACCTTCTGCAAGGCGGCGGCAAGCTCGAAGTCGGGCCGGCCGTTGCGGCTCTCCACCGAGAAGGCCGAGGAGGTGACGACGTGCGGGGTGTTGATCATGCTGGTCTGCATCACATCACCTCGATGTCGGCTTCGATCGCGCCGGCGGCCTTGATCGCCTGCAGGATGCTGATGAGGTCGCGCGGGCCGATGCCGAGGCCGTTGAGACCGTCGACGAGCTGCTGAAGCGAGACGCCGTCCTTGACGAGGGCAAGCTTCCTACCGTCCTCGGTGACGCTGACGCCGGTGCGCGGCGTGACCACGGTGCGCCCGCGTGACAGCGGGTTCGGCTGGCTGACCTGCGGGCTCTCGGAGATGGTGACGGTGAGGTTGCCTTGCGCCACCGCGACGGTGGCGACGCGAACGTCGCGGCCCATCACGATGATGCCGCTGCGTTCGTCGATGACGATCTTGGCGGCGAGATCAGGATCGACCTGGAGCTGCTCGATCTCGGTGAGGAAGGCGACGACGTTGCCCTTGAACTCCGGCGGGATCGCAAGCTGCACCGTCGAGGGATCGATCGGTTCGGCGGTCTTGACGCCGAGATAGTCGTTGATCGCGGCCGCGATCCGCTTGGCCGTGGTGAAGTCGGCGTTGCGCAGCGCGAGCCGCACGTTCGGCAGCCGATTGAGCGCGAACTCGATCTCGCGCTCGATGATGGCGCCGTTGGCGATGCGGCCGACGGTCGGAACGCCGCGCACGATTTTCGCCGCTTCGCCCTCGGCCTGGAAACCGGAGATCGCGAGCGAGCCCTGTCCGACCGCGTAGACGTTGCCGTCGGCGCCGAGCAGGGGCGTGACCAGCAGGGTGCCGCCGCGCAGATCCTTGGCGTCGCCAAGCGCGGAGACAGTGACGTCCATGCGCGTGCCCTGGGTGGCGAACGCCGGCAGATTGCCCGTGACCATCACGGCGGCGACGTTGCCGGTGCGGATGGTGGCGCCGCGGATGTTGACGCCCATGCGCTCGAGCATCGCTTGCAGCGACTGCTTGGTGAAGGGGATGTTGTTGAGCGTGTCGCCGGTGCCGTTGAGGCCGACGACGAGGCCGTAGCCGATGAGCTGGTTCTGCCGCACGCCCTCAATATTGGCGAGGTCCTTGATGCGCGATGTCGCGCTTGCAGACGTGACCGAGAGCGCCAGCGCTGACAGCGCGGCGCAGGCCACCCCAACAATCCTCACCCAACGAACGCCTGGCATCCTCTGCTCCCCGAGGCTCCTCACATCTCGGACCATCCACGACACTCCCATGACGAGCTGGTCCGACGCTTTCCTTGCGAGCGCTGTGCCAACGCGGGGCAGCGGGGTTACGCGATTGAATAGGTTGAATAAACCTGTTTCCACCGGTGTCAGGGAGCGTTCTCCCTGAGGAGCGAAACTGCCGCCTGTCGGCAGATTTTGCCGGGCCGTTTACGTGCCGTTAACCATAAGACGGCGAAGGTGACGGCATCGATCACCCGGATTCCTGCGATGCGCATCTACGGACCGAACGGCACCACGCTTGGTACGCCGGCCAGCCAGACCAGGCGAACGAGCTCCGGCACCTTCGTGCTGCCCGACACCTCGTCGGCGCAGGAGACGCGGGGTGCTGCCGCACCGAAGGCCGCCGCGAACATCGACGGGCTGCTCGCACTGCAAGGCATCGAGGAAGATCCGGTCGAACGCCGCAAGCGCTCGGTCGCCCGCGGCAGGACCGCGCTCGACGTGCTCGACGATCTCAAGATGGGACTACTGTCCGGCAATCTCGACGCCTCGACCGTGATGCGGCTGCGCGATGCCGCGGCGAACCTGAAATCGTCCTCGGGCGACCCTGGTTTGGATTCCGTGCTGTCCGAGATCGAGCTGCGGGTCGAGGTCGAGCTGGCGAAGGCCGGGCAGGCTTAGTCGGGCAGGCTGTCGTCGCCGGGCTTGACCGGGCGACCCAGTATTCCAGAGACAGTCGTTATTGAATCGCGAGGCCGCGGCGTACTGGATGCCCTGGTCAAGCCGGGGCATGACAGCGGAGTTTGGCGTGGCGAGCAGCGCACTCTCGAGAGAGTGCCTACGCCGCTTCGTCCTTCAACTGCGCGTCGTAGCGCCGCTGGGCGGCGAGCACGTCTTTCAGATTCTGCTCGGCCCAATCGCGCAGGGGATCGACGGCGGCCGCGAGCGTCACGCCGAGCTGCGTGATCGAATACTCCACCGTCACCGGTACGGTTGCGATGGCGTGACGCTTGATCAGGCCGTCGCGTTCGAGCGACTTGAGAACCTGGCTCAACATCTTCTGCGAAATGCCTTCAATCGTTCGGCGCAACTGATTGAAGCGCATCGGCTCCTCGCGCAGCAGCAGCAGGATCAGCACCGCCCATTTGTCGCCGACGCGGTCGAGGATCTGGCGCGTGGGGCAGTTCGCTGCATAGACGTCTGGCTTCATCGTCAACTCCTCACGATCCGTTTGGCCCCTTGCCGGCTCGCGCGCCGGTGACGGGTCCCGGTTACTCTTGCGTAATCAGGTAAGCACAAAGTGCTCTCTTAACACCAGCATCCTTTGCGATATCTAGTAACTGTTAGTTACCAAACGAAGCAAAGGAACCTTCCATGAAAATCGCAGTCGCCGGCGCCTCGGGCCGGGCCGGGTCGGAGATCACCAAGGAACTGTCGCGACGCGGCCATGCGGTCACGGCGATCGCCCGGAACCCCGAGAAGATCGCGCCCCTGCCGAACGTCACGCCCACGAAGGGCGACGTGCTCGACCAGGCTGGCCTTGCCAGATTGTGGGCGGGGCATGACGTCGCCGTGAGTTCCGTGCACTTCCTGGCCAGCGACCCTCTCAAGCTGATCGGCGCGGCGAAGGAGTCCGGCGTTGGTCGCTACCTCATTGTCGGCGGTGCCGGCAGCCTGGAAGTCGCTCCCGGCGTCAAACTGGTTACAACCCCCGGTTTTCCCGCCCAATACAAGGCCGAAGCGGAGGCGGGCGGGGCTTTCCTTGACCTGCTGCGACAGGAAAAGGACCTGAACTGGACCTTCATCTCGCCGTCGGCCCTCTTCATCGAGGGCGAGCGAACCGGCAAGTTCCGGCTCGGGACCGATCAGCTTCTCGCAGATGCGAACGGAAAAAGCTGGATCAGCTTCGCCGACTACGCCATTGCGCTCGCCGACGAGATCGAGCGGCCGGCCCATCTAAGGCAGCGTTTCACGGTCGGTTACTAGGCCTTCGGCCGCCCCCGGGCTCTCCAGGATAAACCTTCCTGTGCAAGGGCTTGGGGGCGCTAACCGAACGATCAGGGAAATATTGTCTGTCACATGAGGCCACTATATAAGCCCGGCTTAACGGACCCGTTTCCGTTGCGAGTCGTTGCTTAGACAGATAGGCCGCCCTTGGAAAAGTTGAAAAACTACCGACCGACCGAAAAAGAGCCTTTCATGAACGACCGGCAGAAGGAGTACTTCCGTTTGAAGCTCCTCGCCTGGAAGGATGAGATCCTCAAAGAGTCCAAGCTCACGCTGCAGGCTCTGCAGGAGGAGAACGTGAACCACCCCGATCTCGCCGATCGGGCATCGTCCGAAACCGACCGCGCCATCGAACTCCGCGCCCGCGACCGCCAGCGCAAGTTGATCGCCAAGATCGACGCCGCGCTCCAGCGTATCGAGGACAACACCTACGGCTATTGCGAGGACACCGGCGAGCCGATCTCTTTGAAGCGGCTCGAAGCCCGGCCCATCGCAACGCTCTCGGTGGAAGCGCAGGAGCGCCACGAGAAACGCGAGAAGGTCTACCGCGACGAATAGAGTCCGAGCCGCAGCGATGCGGCTCTTTATTTTTGGGCCCACGGTGCAGCTTGAGCGCCGTGACCAGCGTTTTGTCTGCCGCTTGCCGTGATGCGCATCAGCGCAGGCGCGATCACGAAAAATGAATCGCGATCAATGGGCTAGAGTCACTTCCTCCGAGCTCACGTAAGTTCGGATGAGGAACAGCCTTCACTTCAGGTGCGGGAGGTTTTGCGAGTCGCATCAACGAGATCGACTCGAATGCTGAGGCACCGACCCGGCAGCTTCACATCGCTGCAATCAGGCTTGGCTGCAATCAGGCTTGCTGCGACGCCACAAGGCGCGCATCGCCATAAAGACTGGACCAGCTCAATATTTCCTTAAACGCCGGCAACAGGCCGTAGGCTGCATCCGTCAACTCGTACTCGACCCTCAAGGGTTTCTCCGCGACGACGGTTCGCGACACCAGGCCGTCTCGCTCGAGCTCGCGCAGCTGCGTGGTCAGCATGTGCTGGGTGATGCCACTGATCGCTCGCCGCAACGCACCGAAGCGAACGGCGCCGTTCATCAGCGCGAACAGGATCTCCAGCTTCCACTTGCCGCCGAGTGCATGGATGGCGCGCTTGAAGTCGGCGAGCAGGGCAGGGTCGGCGCTGCAATCGCAATCGCCGTCGCAAACGCTGGTCAGGTTTTCCATACCGGTCTCGAAATCCATTCTACTTGTTCCCCTGGGAGATAGTGACCAGATGCGGCCTTGAGCAGGGCGGCGGAACCCAATTCGCCGGCTCGCGCAACGAGTGGGAGTTTGGGCAATGAGCACCGTTCTGGTCACCGGCGGGTCCGGCTTCGTCGGCATCCACGTCGTCCTGCAACTTCTGGCCGCCGGCCATCAGGTGCGGACCACGGTGCGCCGCCCGGACCGGCAGGCCGACGTGCTGGCGATGTTGCGCGAGGGTGGAACTGCGTCGCCGGAAAGCCTGTCCTTTTTCACCGCCGATCTCACCGCGGACGACGGCTGGCGCGAGGCAGTCGCCGGCTGCGATTGCGTGCTCCATGTCGCCTCGCCATTGTCGACCAGTGTTCCCAAGGACGAGAACGAGATGATCATCCCGGCCCGGGACGGCACGCTGCGGGTGCTGCGTGCCGCACGCGAGACCGGCGTCAGGCGGGTCGTCATCACCTCGTCGCTGGGCGCGATCGGTTACGGCCATCCGGCGCGCGACAGGCCGTTCGACGAGACCGACTGGACCAAACTCGACGGCGCCGACGTGCAGCCCTACATCAAATCCAAGACGCTGGCCGAGCGGGCGGCCTGGGATTTCGTTACGCGCGAGGGTGGTGGGCTCGAACTGTCCGTCGTCAATCCCGCCGGCATTTTTGGCCCCGTGCTAGGGCCGGACTTCTCCGGCTCGATCGAGATCGTCAAATCGCTGCTCGACGGAGCCATGCCGGCGGTGCCGCGGGTCTATTTCGGCGTGGTCGACGTGCGCGACGTGGCCGATTTGCACCTGCGCGCGATGACGGCGCCCGAAGCGAAAGGCGAGCGCTTCATCGCGGTCTCCGGTGAGACGATGTCGATCCTCGATATCGCCAGGGTGCTGCGGCGGGAACTCGGACCCAGGGCGCGCCGGGTTCCGCGGCTCCAGGCCCCGGATTGGCTGGTGCGGCTGGCCGCGAACCGGATTCCGCTGCTGCGCGCGGTCGTGCCGATGCTTGGAAGGGTTCGGCATTCCACCGCGCCAAGGCGAGGTCGCTGCTCGGCTGGCAGGCCCGTTCCAACACTGAGGCGATCCTCGCGACGGCCGAGAGCCTGATCCGGCTCGGTCTCGTCAAGGGCTGAGGGCGGCTTTGGGCCATCCTTTGGCCCGCGCTTGTCACGCCCCGGCGGGGATGCTGAAGTGCCGACCTCAATTGCGTAGTGTGGGAGCCGGCGCCGATGGACAAGATTCTCAAAGCCGCAAAGGCGATTGCGCTCGCGCGCCGTAACCGCGCGCCGCTCGCGGCCCTGGACCATCCGCCCGCCGACGAGGCCGAGGGCTATCAGGTCCAGCGCGCGCTGCACGATCTGCTGCTGCCGCATATCGGACCCCTGGTCGGTTACAAGATCGGCTGCACCAGCCAAGTGATGCAGGACTATATCGGCATCCCGCATCCCTGCGGCGGCAGCGTGTTCCAGAAGGGCGTGCACGAGAGCGGGGCCAAGCTCGCGGCTGCCGACTATGTCCGCGTCGGCGTCGAGTGCGAGATCGCGGTGCGATTGAAGCGCGATCTCGCCGCCGGCGAGGCGCCGTTCACGGCCGAATGGGTCGGCGAGGCCGTCGAGGCCTATCATCCCGCGATCGAGATCGTCGACGACCGCTATGTGAAGTGGGAAGCGCTGGGCGCGCCGACGTTGATCGCCGACGATTTCTTCGCCGCCGGCTGCGTGCTGGGTGAGGCGGTGCCGCGCTCGTCGGTGCCGGACCTGAAGGCGGTCAAGGGCCGCGCCATCGTCAATGGCGAAGAGGTCAGCCACGGCACCGGCGCCGACGTGCTCGGCCATCCCCACAACGCGCTCGCCTGGCTCGCCAACCACCTCTCCGCCGAAGGCAAGGGTCTGCACGCGGGGCAACTCGTGCTGACGGGGAGCCTGGTGAAAACGCTGTGGCTGAAGGCCGGCGACAAGGTGCGGATGGAACTCGACGGGCTGGGGACGGTCGAGGCGGAGTTTACGTGAGGCTGCTACGGCAATCCCCGCCGTCAGTCGTCCCAATCGGCTTTACAAAATACATGCGGCCTCCGGCAGGGGAGCTACCGGAGGCCGCGTAGTACATCGTCGTTCGCGCCTAGGTTCGCGAACACGATGTGGGAGCTCGGGAGAGATTTAGAAGGGCAGCAGCACGTCCATGACTTGCTGGCCGTAGCGCGGCTGCTGCACGTCCATGATCTGGCCGCGACCGCCGTAGGCGATGCGGGCCTGCGCGATCTTGGAGGAATCGATGGTGTTGTCGCTCTGGATGTCTTCGGGGCGGACGATACCGGCGACGATGAGTTCGCGGATCTCGTAGTTGACACGGATCTCCTGCTTGCCCTCGACCACGAGGTTGCCGTTCGGCAGCACCTGGGTGACGACGGCCGCGACGTTGGTCTGCAAGGCCTCCGTGCGATTGACCGAACCCTTGCCGTCGCTGGCGGCGGTGGAATCGGCGGTGAGGATGCGGCCGGGCAGGATCTTGAGCGGCTGCGTGATCGTCTGGGCGCCGATGAAGTCGCTGATACCCGAATTTTCCGAATTGGTGCGGCTGCGCTGGGTCTCGTTGGCGATGTTGGCCTTGTCGGTGATGTTCACGGTCACGGTCAGGAGGTCGCCGACATGGGTCGCGCGCTGGTCCTTGAAGAAGGCGCGGCTGCCGTTGCGCCACAACGAGTTCGGATTGTAGGAGGCGACTTCCGGCTTCGGCATCGGCATCTGCACCGGCTTGTAGCCGGGCTGCGTCGTCGGATTGTCGATCGCCGACAATTTCGGTTGCTCGCCGATCTGCGACAGGCGGTCGATCGAGGAGCAGCCGCTCGCCAGCGCGCAAACTGCCAGCAGCAGACCAGAGATCGCGACGCGACGAAGACGGGAAGCCGAACTGAACGTGGACATGACTTACTCTGACTTGGCTGGAGCTTGCGGGGCGCGAGTTTGCGGGATCTGGGCTTGGGCGACTTGAGCCTGCGATGCGGGGGCCTGGACCAGGTTCCGGACCAAAGCTGCAGTGTCGACGGGTGCGGGTGCTTCGTCGCGCTTGAGCGAGGAGGTCTGCTCGACCGCGGGCGCCATCGGCGCGGACTGGCTCGCGCCCTGGACCGTCACTTGGCCGCGGCCGGTGACCACGCCGGTCAGCGTGCGCTTGGTCTGCAGGTTGAGCACGCTGACGGTGTCGCCCTCGGCGCCGCTCTCGATCGCCTTGCCACGCGTGGTGAGGTAAATCCCGGGGACCTGGTAGATGACGGTGACGCTTTGGTCGCGCGACACGAAGTCGGGCTTGACGATGTCGGCGACGCGGATCGGCATGCCCGCCCGCATCGGCCGGCGCAGCTGCATGCCGATGCTACGGTCGCGCGAGGCGGGCTCGCCGGTGACCTCGGCCTTGGGCCGGCGCTCCAGCGCGATGTCGGAGGACTTCAGGAGATCGGCGCGGTCGATGTCGCGCGTCAGCACGGCCACTTCCACCGTCTCGATCGCGGTGCCGGTGAAGCGCAGCTTGGTCGGCGCCGGATTGCTGTCGTTGTTGATCTCGAAGACGATGTCGAAACGGCCGTTGCGGGCGTCATAGCGGGTGGCGACCGGCTGGAGTGCGCCGGTGTTGGAGGCATCGAGCCGCATGTCGGCGACGCCGCGGTCGAACGTGACGGCGATGTTGGCGGCTTCCCCAAGGCCGAAGCGGCGCTCGAGCGCCGAGGCCACCGCGGTTTCGAGGTCCTTGTTGGCGAGCGTGCGGGCGAGGCGGGTGACCTGGACTTCCTTGATGTCGCCGGTCATCACGCCGATCACCTGTTTTGCGCGCAGCACCGACAGCACATGCGCGACCGGCAGCGCGCCGGTGGTGCCGAGATCGGGCGAGCGGTAGACCGGGATCAGCGCGGCCGAGCCGGCATTGTCGATGAGGTCGCCAACCCGCACCACGTCCGAGGTCACGGTGACGCTCGCGCGCAGCGTCGGCGCTGCGATGACATCGTCGGCGGCCTGCGCCGGCAGCGCCAGCAGCAGGAGAGCGGAGATCGCGGCGAGGGTGGTGCGGATCATCGTCATTACCTCAGCGGAACAGCGCCGTGGTCGATTGCATCATCTGGTCGGCGGCGCTGATGACCTTGGCGTTCATCTCGTAGGCGCGCTGCGCAGCGATCAGGTCGCTCATCTCCGAGACGACGTCGACATTGGCCTGCTCCAGGCTGCCCTGCGTGACCTTGCCGTAGCCTTCGGTGTTCGCGGTGCCGTCCTGCGGCGGGCCGGAAGAGGGCGTCTCGACGAACTGATTGTTGCCGACGGGCTGGAGGCCCGCCTTGTTGATGAAGCGGGTCACACCAATCTGGCCCTGAACGGCCGACGTCGACGAACCCGGCAGCGTCACCGAGACCTGGCCCTGCTCGTTGACGGCGAGGCCGGAGGCATTGTTCGGGATGGTGATGGTCGGCTGCACCGGGTTGCCCTGCGCGGTGACAACGCGGCCCTGGTTGTCCATCTGGAAGGTGCCGTCGCGGGTGTACTGGAAGGTGCCGTCGGGCATCAGGATCTTGAAGAAGCCTTCGCCCGAGATCGCGAGGTCGAGGTCGTTGCCGGTCTGCGACAGTGTGCCCTGCGTCATGCTGCGCGGCGTGCCGACGGTCTTGACGCCGCCGCCGATGTCGACGCCGACAGGCACGATGGTGCCCTGGTCCGAGGCCTGCGCGCCGACGCGGCGGACGTGCTCGTAGATCAGGTCCTGGAACGCCGCCGTCTGCTTCTTGAAACCGGTGGTGCGCAGGTTGGCGATGTTGTTGGAGATGACCTGGACGTTGAGTTCCTGGGCCGCCATTCCGGTCGCAGCGGTGTGGAGCGCTTGCATGTCAGTGATCCCCTAATCAGGCCGGAACGTCGGCGAGCTTCTCGATCGCCGATTTGTGGAGGTCGCTCTGCTGCTGGAGCAGGTTGGCGATGGCGGTGTAGCTGCGCATGACTTCGACCATGCGGCTCATCTCGCCGACCGAGTTGACGTTGGACTTCTCGATGTAGCCCTGGCGCACTGTCGACTTGGTGGCGGCCTGCGGGGTCGCGGAGCCGACGTCGTAGAGGTTGGCGCCGAGCTTGGTCAGCTTCGCCGCATCGTCGAACGCAGCCATGCGGATCTTGCCGCGGATCGAGTCGGTCTTGGCGGTGCCCTCGATCACCGTGACGGTGCCGTCGGGCGCGACATTGATGTCGTGGTCGGTGGGCTGGAAGGTGATCGGGCCGCCGGTGCCGAGCACGAGGCTGCCGTCGGAGGTGACGAGCTGGCCGGTGTTGTTGAGCGAGAATTTGCCGTCGCGGGTGTAGCGTTCGCCGCCATTGGCCTGCACTGCGAAGAACGCGTTGCCGTCGATCGCCATGTCGAGCGGGTTGTTGGTCGGCTCCATCGGCCCCTGGCCGACGTCGCGGAAGGTGCCGCGGTCCTGCACATAGGAGACCCGGCGGTCGGACGCGATGAAATTGTCCTCACGCGCGTTCGAGTTGAGAAACTCCTCGAACAGCGAATGGTCGGCCTTGAAGCCGTTGGTGTTGGCATTGGCGACGTTGTTGGCGATGACATCCATCTGCCGTTCCAACGTCATCTGCCGTGACAAGCCGATCAGAAGCGCGTTCTGCATCGGAAATCTCCCCTGAGTGAGCCTGCCACCTCGCTCTCCCAAGCGCCTTGGCCGACCCGTGAACGAGACCGCCGGGTTCTCCCAAACCCTCCGGCCTCGGTCCTCTCTCAGCGAAAGCCGTGCCAACTCAGAAAATTGTGTAATTTCAGTATCTTGTCGATTTTTGAGTGGCCCGGAGAGGCGGCAGAAAGGTTCTGTTAGCCATGTTTGCCCGGCAGATTTTTCCTAGTGGAGGCCCAATCGAAAGATTCCGTTAACCATTATTACCGTAGCGTTTGCGTGTAAGAGGAGCGCACTGCGCTGGGGCATTTGTATCGCGTCACTGTCTGCCAGGAGGCTTCGCTCTTTCGACCCCTTATGAGATGAGCGAGCCTATCGACCATGGCAGACAATGATGCGGAGGGCGGCGCAGCCGTCGAAGGCGCGGAAGCCGCTCCGCCGAAGAACAAGCTCAAGCTCATCATCATGGCAGTCGGCCTGCTCGCCGTCCTCGGCGGCGGTGCCGCGACCTGGTTCTTCTTCTTCCGTCATGGCGACGACGAGCATCACGCCGAGGCGGCGCCGCCGCCGAAGCCGCCGGCCTTCGTCGACGTGCCCGACATCATGGTCAACCTCGCCGGCGCGCCCGGTGAGCGCGTGCAATATCTGAAGCTCAAGATCGTGCTGGAGCTGAAGGAAGAGAAGCAGATCGAGGCGATCAAGCCGACGATGCCGCGCGTGACCGACATCTTCCAGACCTATGTGCGCGAGCTGCGCTCCTCCGACCTCAACGGGTCCGCCGGCGTCTTTCGCCTCAAGGAAGAGCTGACCAAGCGCGTCAACGCGGCGGTTTCCCCGATCCAGGTCAGCGCGGTGCTGTTCAAGGAAGTCGTGATCCAGTGAGCATGACGGGCTAGGGATCATGGCAGGCACCGACCAACCAGACCAGGATGCAATTGCCGCCCAATGGGAGGCCTCGCTTGATTCCGAGGATCCCGCGGAGGCCGCGAAGGCTGCTGCCGAAAACGAACTATCCGAGACCATGGCCCTGCAATGGGCGGCCATGGTCGAGGACGGCAGCCGCGATCTCGGCGCCGGCAAGAATTCCGGCGAGCGGGTGCTGTCGCAGGAGGAGATCGACAATCTTCTCGGCTTCGCGGTCGGCGACGTCACGCTCGACGACCATTCCGGCATTCGCGCGATCATCGATTCGGCGATGGTCTCCTACGAGCGTCTGCCGATGCTCGAAATCGTCTTCGACCGCCTGGTGCGGTTGCTGACGACCTCGTTACGCAATTTCACCTCCGACAACGTCGAAGTCTCGCTCGACCGCATCACCTCGGTGCGTTTCGGCGACTACATGAACTCGATCCCACTGCCGGCCGTTCTCTCGGTGTTCAAGGCCGAGGAGTGGGAAAACTTCGGCATGGCGGTGGTCGATTCGAGCCTGATCTATTCGATGATCGACGTGCTGCTCGGCGGCCGCCGCGGCGCGAGCCAGCTCCGCATCGAGGGCCGGCCCTACACCACGATCGAGACCGAGCTGGTCAAGCGGCTGGTCGAGGTGGTGCTGGCCGATGCCGAGCAGGCGTTCCGGCCGCTGTCGCCGGTGACCTTCACGATCGACCGGCTCGAGACCAATCCGCGTTTCGCCGCGATCAGCCGTCCCGCCAATGCCGCGATCCTGGTGCGCCTGCGCATCGACATGGAAGATCGCGGCGGCAACATCGAGCTGCTGCTGCCTTACGCGACCATCGAGCCGATCCGGGGCGTCCTGCTCCAGATGTTCATGGGCGAAAAATTCGGCCGCGACACGATCTGGGAGGGCCATTTCGCCACCGAGATCAACCAGGCCGAGATCGCGGTCGATGCCGTGCTCTACGAGGCCGAAATCCCGCTCAAGCAGCTGATGCGGCTCAAGGTGGGCGACACCCTGCCGCTCGACATGCGCGCGGATGCCAATGTGACCGTGCGTTGCGGCGACGTCACTCTGACCGAGGGGCGGATGGGCCGGGTCGGTGACCGCGTCGCGATACGGGTGACGAAACCCCTGCGCAAGCCAAGTACGACACTTGCGATGTTCGAGAAGGTCGACGAGCAGAACAAGATGATGGAGGCCCCATGAACCACTCCCTGGGAATGGCGATCGAGACGCTGGTGGCTATCCTGCTGATGCTGACCATCGTCTACTGTGTCATGCTCAACAAGCGGCTGACGCGGCTGAAGGCGGACGAGCATTCGCTGAAGGCGGTCATCGGCGAGCTGATCACCGCCACCGAGATCGCGGAGCGCGCGATTGGCGGGCTGAAGCTCGCGGTGCGGGACGTCAACGAGAACCTCGGCAGCCAGCTGGCGGCGGCGACGCAGATGTCGGACCAGCTCTACAAGCAGCTCGGCGAAGCCGACAACGTGGTGCGGCGCCTGTCCAAGATCGCGATCGCCGCGCGCCCTGCGGCGAGCCCGGAAACGGCCGCGGTGCCCGCGGCCAAGCCCTCATCGGCGAAGGCGGTGGCGGCTGCGGCCGAAGCCTTCTCCGAGCGCCGACGATCCAATGGCCTTGCGGCATAAAGTCATGGTATGAAATCCTTTCGTAACATCCGCGTCATTCCGGTCGTCCTGGTCGCCGTCGCAGGGCTCGCCACGCTCAAGGTCGTGGGCCTCGTGATCAATGGCGGCTATGTCTTCGACTACCAGCCGAGCCAGATCAAGAAATCCTGGGCGCAGGAGAATCTGAACTTTCCGACGGGGCGGGAAGATCCCGATATCACGGGATCTACCCACGGCGCGCCGAAGGAGGCGCCGAAGCCCGCCGCGCCCGAGACCAAGCCCGAGGGCACCGTGGTCAAGATGGACGAGGCCCAGCCGCAGGTCTCGGCCTCCGAGCGCGCGATCCTGGAACGCTTGCAGGCGCGCCGCCAGGAGATCGAGTCCCGCCAGCGCGAGATCGACATCCGCGAGAGCCTGCTCAAGTCGGCCGAGAAGCGCATCGAAAACAAGGTCGAGGAGATGAAGGCGGTGGAATCCCGCATCTCCGCGACCCAGGCCGAGCAGAAGGCCGCCGAAGCCCAGCGCATGAAGGGCCTCGTGACCATGTATGAGGGCATGAAGCCCAAGGACGCCGCACGGGTGTTCGACCGGCTCGAGATGGGCGTGCTGATCGAGATCGCCTCGCAGATCGCGCCGCGAAAGATGTCGGACATCATGGGCGTGATGTCGCCGGAGGCCGCCGAGCGGCTGACGGTCGAGATGGCCCGCCGGGCCAATGGCGGCGGCGATCAATCGGCTGCGGCCGGCGATCTCCCCAAGATCGACGGCAAGCCGACGCAAAAGCCGAATTGAAGGCTCCGGAGGCGCGGCGCGCTGCGGCAGCCTGCGCGTAATCGCGCGGTCGTTCGGCCTGTACGCGGCTAGACGCCTTGCGTGTCTAGTGCGCGAACCGCTGTTGAACCCTGGGACCCGTCGCGCTCGGCGGCTTCTCGACGGGAAGGAGGGTCTCGCAGTGCTGCCTGATCAGCGCAGCCTTCGTCGTGCGAGTCACGAGATGAAGGGTGCTGTGGCAGCAAGAGCACTCGTATACCTTTAGTGCATAGCCCCGTGCGATTGGAAAGACGGCTACGACCGTTCTCGCCTGGCTACATACAATGCAGTTGGCTTCTCCGCTCATTGATTGCTCCCCCAAAAAAGTTGACCAATCGCATTCGCATCGCAATGATCACATTTGATTCAGAGTCGTTGATGGACCGCAACACCTCTGAGGTTGTGCGAGCCTACTTGGCAACCAAGTACGCAGATCAAACGCGCCGGGGAGTGGGGTGATCGCCGCGAGCTTGACGTCTTTGCCGCACGAAGCTCGTCGGCTCGCGTTGCAGATGCAGCTGAAGCAAGCGGCATCTTCTGAGGCTGCGATGAGTTGACGCGTGCAACTGTGAACTGGAGTACAGTGGTGCTGGAGAGTTCGTCCTAGGCTCCCGCCATCGGCAAGCAGCCGCGCTGGCGGAAGCCATGAATTACTCGTCCGTAGCAGAACGCGCAATCGAAGCCGTCAATCGGCTGCTCATCGCAGCGATGACGTTGGCCTGGACATCCGCGCTTGACCATCAGCATGCATTGCCGCCGCAAGACGAAGGTGGCGACACTGACGATGCTTGTCCCGAGCGGGACGGCTCCGCCGCATCGGATGGCGCGGGAAAACAACACTGAAGATCCGGTTGCCCTGCGGACATCACACGATCAGATCGTGCGGCACGTGGGCGTGAGCTAAGCCTGCGCCGTGAACCGGATCAATATGCGGCGGGGACGGTTCAGGCATCGACGCCGTCCTGAATCCGTGGGCGACGCCAGCATGTTCGTGATGACCGGACGGGTCCGAAGGATCGTCCAATCCTGTGCTGAGCTCTGAATGGTGGCCATGCAAAGCGCCATCCCTGATGGCGTAGGGTTCGACCGCCCCGTGCCAGGGCGCGGGCGCAATGTCACCCGAACCGTCAGAGCCGTGCTGCTTGAAATGAAATGAGTCGCCGAAGTGAACCGACGCAACTCGAGGAAGGTCGTTTTCGACTATCGGGTCCCCACGATGATGCTCGCGCAAGTGATTTTCGTGGTGCGACATCTCGATGGAGTCTGGGCCGGACTCGATGCTCGGGTCGACCGTGGACGGTGTGACCGGGCCGCTATCCTTGGCGGCCACACTCTCCCGAGCGGGCTCGAACGGTGCCAACTTGTCGAATACGAACCTATTCTCCGCGACTGCCGTGGGATGAGGCTGGTTGACGGGCTGCACGTGGCTCACCGCGGAGGCCACGTTCTCGCCGGTGGGCGCGTCCGACCGCGTGTTCGCATCGTCGGACTGAACGAACTGGGTGTGCCCGACCCGAACAACCCGATCGCAATCGGCATCGAACCTGCACCCGCTCGCCTTCGCAGCTTGCCCATCTCCGTCGATCAGGGCGGCTCGCTCATGGACGGTTTCGCCCGATGAGAGGCTGGTCGCCGTCGTCGGGCTACCGGTCGCATCATTGTCCGCGCCCGGCTCCAGGTTGGCCGGTTCGGCTGCCATCGCATGACCCGACGTTTCCTGCGCGAGCATGAAATCCGACGTCTGGACGGTGGAGAAGCCATCGAGATGGATTTCCACCAGACTGGAATCGCCGATGCTCAGGCTTTGATCCGTCGGATTGACGTACACGATGGTCTGGTTCGCCGAGCTATCGTAGAGCCAGGCGATCGTATGTGCGGGCACCGTCGTGCTGGAGTGGTCGAGTGCCAGAACGGAGAGGGCGAGCGCGCCGAGCGCCAACAGGTCGCTCCGCTCGGAGTCTGCCTTGAAACCAGAGACGATATCTGGGCGCGCTGCACTGGAATTCGACGTCGAGGCAAAGACGAAATGATCGTCTCTGGAGCCGCCGGCAAGAAGGGTCTGTTCGTGCCCGTCGTGACAGGTGTCGCAACCGCCGTTTGTGCCGATCTTGCCATGATCCGGACTTTCGGTGGAGGCACCGGTGCCATCCGTGCTCGCGTCATGGGTCGTCGCGGCCACCGTCGGACCGGCGGGAAAAGCTCCCGCAGCCGTATTGTGTTCGGGGAGCGCGGCGGCGTGGGGCGGATCGGCGGCATCGAGAGCTGCCGCGTGGCCGAAATGGTCGCGATCGTCGGCGCCGTGGATTGTGATGGCTATGATCTGTTCCGTCCCATCGATGGTCGTGACCGTGAAGGTGTCGGTCAAAGTCTCGCAGGACGGAAGCGCCTGCACGGCACAGTTGGTGGTGTCGAGCGTGTAGGTCCACACACCGGCGGCGGTCATCGTGAAAGTGCCGTAGCCGCCCGCGCTCCGTGTCGCACAAGTGACCGGCGTGAATGTGTTCGGCGCGTTGTCGACGTCGGTGTCAGTCAGTCTGCCGCTCGCCGTCGGCTTGCCGTGTTCCCTGCAATCGGGCTCGGTCACCGAGCCGGTGATGCAGCCGTGGATGATGGCCGGATCGTTCGTGCCGTGGATGGTGATCGTTACCACCTGCGTGGTGCCGTCGATGGTGGTCACGGTGAAGGTGTCGGTTAGGGTGTCGTAGGCGTTCAGCGCCTGCACGACGCAATTGGTGTTATCGAGCGTGTAGGTCCAGACGCCGTCGGCCGTCATCTGGAAGCAGCCGTAACCGTGGTCGCTCGCCCTTGGCGAGGTCACCGGCGTGAAGCTGTCGGGAGTATTGTCGACATCCGTATCTGCAAGCTTGCCGGTCGCGATCGGAGTCCCGGGCTTCCAACATGCGGCTTCCGTCACGGTGCCGGTCGTCGCCCCGGAAATGACGGCAGCGTCGTTGGAGCCGTTGATCGTGATGGTAATCAATTGCGGGGTGCCGCCGATGCTGGTCACCGTGAAGGTGTCGGTCAGCGTCTTGCCGACGTTGAGAGCCTGCACTGCGCTGTTGGATTGATCGAGCGTGTAGCTCCAGACGCCATCGGCGGTCATCGTGAAAGTGCCGTAGCCGTGTGCACTCTTCGTCGGGGAATTGACGGCCGCGAAAGTGTTGATGGGGTCGTCGACGTCGATATCCGAAAGCTTGCCGGTTGTGACGGGTGGGCCGGATACGGCATTGGCGACGCCGCCGGATTCGATTGACGAGCCGGTCGTCGCGCCGGAGATGATCGCCGCGTCGTCGGCCCCGTTGATGTTGATCGTGAAGGCCTGTTGAGCCGAAAGCGACCCGTCGGACACGGTGATCACAAAGGTATCGGTGGTCGGCGTCTTCAGCGCATTGATCGCGCCACTGTCGGGAACGAAAGCATAGGCGCCAGTCGTGCTGTTCAGATAAAGCGTGCCAAAAGAGCTGGTCTTCGATACGTCGTAGATCGCTCCCTGCAGCGCGGTAGCGCCCGTAGCGCCTCCGCTGATGCCGAAAGTCAGCGCGGCGTTGGAGCCGGAGCTGCTGGCGCTGAACGTTCCCGTTGTTGCGGTGAAGACGTCGAACACGACCGTGTCGAGTTCAAGCGGGCCCGAATGCACATTCAAAATCGGCGGCGTCCGCACGGTCGTGATGATGTCGGGCACCGTGACGATGATCGGCTGCAACGGCGGCAGTGCGTTTGGCGCCGAGGGGGCTATGAAATTGATCGGCTCCAGCGGCAGAGATTCGACGAACGGAGGTGTGCCGGACCCGTTCTTGCCAAATCCCTTCGAGAAATTTTCGAGCGCCTCCTGCTGGGCCTCCCGCAGCTCCTCCATGCGCGTGGGGCTGTTGTCGAGCTGATTCACGGTAAGCCCGGAGCCGACCTTGCTCAGCACAACCGTTTGTCCGGGGTCCTCGACGATGATGTGCCGCGGGGTTGATTCCTTGGTCGTGAGTTCGAACGTGCCGTGTGCAAAGTCCTTGTATGTAATCGTATCGTCGTCCAGGAACGTTGCGTTCGGGTCTGCAGCCCTGACCTCTTTGATCATCGAGAAGAGCAATGCCGTGAGCGACAGCATCCCGAAACGGCCGGCAGAGGCTCGCTCATGAGATTGAACAACGGGTACATCAGGAGGATTGCTCTTCGCCGTCTTCACGCGGCGATGCAGGCCCGCAGCGGCTTCGCGCTCGCCCCCGTGCTCTGCAGTGGACGTGACGGCCATTTTTCAACCTCGATTGCCCGAGCGGTCGGCCTCAGGCGTCGCCCTATGCCGCCGCATCTTGGCCAGCTTGCCGCGTCACGCGATCGGGAACAATTTTGTGCCGGCAACCTCAGCCATGGCCGCTAAAAAGTTGTCGTTTCTGAGAATTCCGCCCAGGCTGATCACGGCAGAATTGCTGTCGTTTCGCCCGACGGTACCGCTTTCAGCGCCAAAAGCTGTTTGAAATTGCCTGGCGCGGATAGTGACTCTTTTGGACACGGCGATCAGCCATTCGGAGTACCCCGGAATAACCATTTTGGTTGTCGTGGTTTGCTGTGGCTGGTCTGCCATTATCTCCGATGGCTTTCGCCGGCGCGGTCGGAGCCGTTCGGATGCTCGAGGATCATATCTTCGAAAAGGAGGAAGCCGTGGGCACTCGTGCAACGATTGTTCTCGTGGCAGGTCTCGTCCTTGCGCTGGCCGCCTCGTCACCCGGCCCGGTTCAGGCGCAGGACGATTCTCCGCGGCGTGCTGTGCTGGACTCGTCGTCAAAGCCAATCGGGAAAGTTGTGACAGCCGATGGCTCGGTCATCATCGAGCATGCGGGCGCGGCCATTGTCCAGGCAAACGTCGGGGGCGAACCCATCCAGACGAAGATCGGTGATCTCGTCTATTTGGGCGATTTGGTTCGAACCGGTGCCGACAGTCGGGTCGGCATCAACTTCGTCGATGGAACTTCGTTCAACTTGTCGAGCAACGCCCGCATGACATTGGACGAATACGTCTACGAGCCGGGTGGAAAGTCCAATTCGACAGCCTTCAACCTGACCAAGGGTACGTTCGTTTTTGTTGCCGGCCAGGTTGCGAAGACCGGAGACATGAAGATCGAAACGCCGGTCGCGACGATGGGCATTCGAGGCACCACACCTCACGTCGAAATCTCGGACGACGGAACCACCAAGTTTTCCACTCTGATCGAAGAGGGCAAGGACAAATATACGAAGAAGCCCGGTGCTGCGGGGACACGCCAACCCGAGCAAAGGGCCGAGAAAAGGCTCAATCTGAACATCTGCCGCGGCTGCTAGAGAATTGGTCCGAGCCGGTGCAATCGCCAGATCTCAGAAGATCGGGAGCCTGACATGAAACCAGGATCCTCCGTTGCCGAAGGCGGACTGGCGCTTGTCGTCCTGATGTTGGTCGGCTTGCCGGTCGTGGCCCAAAGCTCCAAGGTGAAGGACAGCTATCTCAGCAATATCGAACTGTGCAACGGAACGGGTGCCGCCTCGCTCGATGCCCGGATCGGTGCCTGCACGACTTTCATACAGGCGCGTCCAGACTCGACGGCGGCTCTGGCAATCGCGTACAACAATCGCGGCAACGCCTACACTGCAAAGGGCGACTACGACAGCGCCATCAGCGATTTCGATCAGTCGATCGCACTCAATCCGACATACGCAAAGGCCTTCAACAACCGCGGCGTGGCTCACTTGAGGAGACGCGAATATGAGCTCGCGATCGAAGCCTTTGATAATGCGATCAAGCTCGATCCTGGCTATGGCGCTGCCTTCGTCAACCGCGCCGGTGCCTACCTGAAGAAAAACGACCATCAGCGCGCGGCGCATGATTACGACGAGGCAATCCGCCTTCAGCCCGCGTCGCGGGCGGCATGGAGCGGACGATGTTGGAGCCGGGCGGTCCTTGGTGCCTCGCGAGAAGCGCTGGAGGATTGCGACAGAGCGCTTCAATCGGGATCGGCCAGCGCTGCCGTGTACGACTCGCGTGGGCTGATCCACCTGAAGATGGGTGAGTTCGGTGCGGCGATCGATGACTACAATTCTGCCCTGCGAGCCGCCCCGGAACTGGCGAGCGCGCTGTTTGGCCGCGGCGTTGCCAAGCTGAAACAAGGCGATGCGATCGGCGGAAAATCTGACATTTCGACTGCAAGGACAATTCAGAAGAACATCGGCGACGAGTTCGCGCGTTATGGCGTCGATTACAACTGAATTGGCCCGGTGAGGCGGAACGAATCGGAGGTGAATATGGATGCAAGGTTCGCGCTCATTCGGGCTCACGACGATAGCATTCGCCGCTATCAGCGGTTGTTGAACACGCCGCTGACGGATCTCGAGCGTGAGTACATCGAGCGCCGAATCTCGGAAAAGCGATTGACCTTGCAGTCAATTCGCGAAGCGCGCGGCAGGTTGAATGCCTTGCCGGCCAATCGCGGGGTGTGATCGGCATCCCTGATGGTGCGGACGACGGGGTGTTAACACCTCCTTAACCACTTGCTCTCCAGATTTCGAAGCACGAACGCCCGAGCCCGCAAGCAGGCGTCGCGACGCACTGTGCCGGGTGAATTCGTCATTACAGCATTAACAAGTCCTTAATTGGCAAAACCTACAGTCGACGGCACGGGCCGGCGCCAGTGCCGGCATGGACCGCCGAATTGGAAGAAACGCCGCCAATGGCGCAGAAGGCTGCCGCTGGATTTATGTCGCGAGCCCGCGCCTTGGCGCGAGGACTGTCGCGTCATGTCCGCAAGGCACCCGTGCTGGCGGCCTGCCTGCTCATCGGCCTCGGTGCGCCCGCCCGCGCCGCCGATGTGGTCCGGGGCGAGGCGACTTTCTCGGCCAGTGGCGGCTTTGCCCGACTGGTGATCAAGCTCGGCGAGGACGTTCCCTCCGAGGTGACGACGGCCGGCTCCATTCTCATCATTCGCTTCGACCGGGCGGTCGACGTTCCTGTCGATCGCGTTCCGGAAGGTGCGCCCGACTACGTCAATTCTGCCCGCCGCGATCCCGACGGCAGCGCCATCCGCCTGTCGCTGGCGCGGCGCGTCACCGTCAACACCATGAATGCGGGCGAGCGCACCTTCATCGATCTGTTGCCGGAGGGCTGGAAGGGGCCGCCGCCAAGCCTGCCCATGGACGTGGTCAAGGAACTGGCCGAGCGTGCGCGTGTCGCCGAACGCGCCTTGCGCGCCCAGCGCGCCGCGGCCGAGACCAAGAAGCGTCCGCAGATCCGCGTGCGCGCCTCGGTGCAGCCGACTTTCGTGCGCTTCGTGTTCGAGATGCCCGACGGCGTCGGCGTGTCCTCCGTGCTCAACGAGCAGAAGCTGACGCTTGCATTCAATGCCGGCCTCAATTTCGATCTGGCGGACGCCGTCGTCGCCGCGCCCCCGAACGTCGCTTCGATCAAGCAGAAGTCCGACATCGACCAGACCAGTGTCGAGATCGCACTGATCGGCGATTCGGACGTGCACTCCTTCCGCGACGAGAAGAATTACGTCGTCGACATCTCCTTCCAGCCCGACAAGGGCAAGACCGCCGCGACGGCTGAGGCGGTGATCGCGCAGGCAAAGCCCGTGGCCCAAAGCCATGGACCGGCTCCGGAAAAGCCGGCGGCCGAGAAGCCGAAGGAGGTCCATCGCGAGATCGCGCCGCCGACGTCCGAGACGATCGCGCGCGAAGCCAAGGTCGAAGCCAAGCCCGAGGTGAAGCCGGAAGCTCCGGCGGCGATGCCGCCGGTCGAAGCACCGAAGCCTGCGCCGGCTCCCGCGGCCGAAGCACCGCGTGCCGCGGAACCGCCCAAGGACGTGTCGAGGCCTGCGGCGCCGGCAACGGAAGCTGTGGTCGCGCCCGTCAAGCCCGCGGTGTCCGAAGTGCCCAAGGAGGTCGTGAAGGAGGCTACGAAAGAGCCGGTCAAGGACAGCGTCAAGGCCGCACCTGCCGAGGCGCCGGCCGCGCCGCAGCCCACCGTGGCCAGCGTCGATGTCCGCCGCGACAGCGATGGCTTGCGCGTGATCTTCCCGCTTCAGGTGGCAACGCCTGCGGCGGCGTTCCGCCGCGGCGATACGGTGTGGCTGGTGTTCGATACGCCGAAGCCGATCGACGTCGAAGCGATCCGCAGCCGGGGCGGTGCGATGATCGGCGAGGTCAGCCGCATGCCGCTCGACAAGGGGCAGGCGGTCCGCATCCGTCTCACCCGGCCGCTGGTCTACTCGCTGACGAGCGAGGAGGTCGGCAAGGAGACCAATTGGCTCCTGACGCTCGCCGACAAGATCCAGGCGACGCCGCTGCCGCTGATGATGTCGCGCAACATCACCGACCCCGCGCTCGCCAATATCGCGATCCCCTTCGCCAATCCGGGCCTGTTGCACAAGCTGACCGATCCCGACGCCGGCGACACGCTCTATGTCGTCACCGGGCAGCGGCCGGTGCGCGGCTTCATCAAGCGGCAGGATCTCGTCGATCTCTCACTGCTGGAATCCGCGCACGGCATCGCGATCCGGCCGAACTCCGACGAAGTCGGCGTCGAGGTCGGATCCGACAAGGTCATTCTCGGCAAGAAGGGCGGACTGACACTGTCGCCGGTCGATATCTCCGCCGAGCGGGCGCCGACCGCGGTGCGGCCGGTCTTCAGTCCGGAAGGCTGGCGCAAGGGCCAGTCGGAGGATTTCTGGACGCGCCAGGGCAGTCTGATCACGGCGATCGCGACCGTCGAGCCGGCGCAGCGTTCGCTGCCGCGGCTCGATCTCGCGCAGTTCTACATGTCGCGCGCGATGTACCACGAGGCCAAGTCGGTGACCGACCTGATGCTGGCCGATCCCCTCAACAAGGAGGAGAGCGGCGCGCTGATCATGCATGCGATCGCGAACATCCTGATCGGCCGGCCAGCGCAGGGCTTGAAGGACCTCGCCAATCCCGTGATCGGTAACAGCCACGATTCCCAGCTCTGGAAGGCGCTCGCCTATGCGCGCCAGGGCAAGTGGGCGGATGCGCGCGAGAAGTTCAAGAACGTCGAATTCGCCATCGCCTCGCTGCCGATCGACATCCAGCGCATCGTGACGATGGAGGCGATGCGCGCCTCGCTCGAGGTGAAGGATTATGCCGGCGCCTCCAAGCGCCGCAGCGAGATCGAGGTGGTCGGCATACCGCCCGAGGCGGCGCCCGGCTTCGCCGTGCTGCGCGGCCGGCTCGCCGAGGCCCTCGGCCACGACAAGGACGCGCTCGACGACTACAAATTCGCGGTCGCCTCGAACGATCGTCAGGCGGCGGCCGAGGCCAAGCAGCTCGAAGTGGCGCTGCGGCAGAAGCGCGACGAGATCAGCAAGGAAGACGCGCTGCGTGAGCTCGAGACGCTGTCGATGACCTGGCGGGGCGACTCGATCGAGGTCAAGACGCTCCAGATGCTGTCGCAGATATATGCCGAGAACGGGCGCTACCGGGACGCGCTCAGGGCGGCGCGCACCGCGACAAGGCTCCAGCCGAACGCCGAGGCCTCGCGTCAGGCGCAGGACCTCGCCTCCGACCTGTTCACGCAGATCTTCCTGGGGCCCAAGGGTGACGAGCTGCCGCCGGTCGAGGCGCTCGGAATGTTCTACGAGTTCCGCGAGCTGACGCCGATCGGCCGCCGCGGCGACGAGCTGATCCGCCGGCTCGCCGACCGTCTCGCCTCGATTGACCTGCTCGACCAGGCCGCCGAGCTGTTGCAGTACCAGGTCGACCATCGCCTCGAAGGCGCAGCCCGCGCCCAGGTCGCCGCGCGCCTGTCCATGATCTACCTCGCCAACCGCAAGCCCGACATGGCGATCTCGGCGCTGCGCGCGAGCCGCATCAGCGATCTCTCCGGCGAGCTGCGGCAGCAGCGGCTGCTGCTGGAGGCGCGCGCGCAAAGCGACGTCGGCCGCCACGATCTCGCGCTCGACATCGTCTCCAACGTTTCCGGGCGCGAGGTGCTCCGCCTGCGCTCCGACATCTTCTGGGCGGCGCGGCGCTGGCGCGAATCCGCCGAGCAGATCGAGCTCTATTACGGCGACCGCTTCCGCGACTTCAAGCCGCTCAACGCGGTGGAGAAGAGCGACATCATCCGTGCCGCCGTCGGCTATGCGCTCGCCGACGATTCGATCGGCCTGTCGCGCTTCCGCGAGAAATATGCGCCGCTGATGAGCGAGAGTGCGGACCGGGTCGCCTTCGACATCGCGAGCAAGCCGGCAGCGTCCTCCAGCGCCGAATTCGCCGAGATCGCCAAGCTCGCCGCCAGCGTCGACACGCTCGACGGCTTCCTGCGCGAGATGAAGCAGCGCTTCCCCGATGCCACCGCCCGCGCGCCGGCCTCGCCGCAAGCCAAGGACGAGGCCGACCACACCGGCTCGCTGCCCACGATCCCCGTCGTGCGACAGATCAAGATGACGCGGTAGGAACCCTGCTACCACAAGGCCTCTCGACAGGTGCCCGTTGAAGCGGCAACCTGCGCGTCTTCATGCCGGGAGAGCGTCGATATGAGCAAGCCTGCCAAGACCGAAGCCGAACTCATCGCCATGGCGCGGGCCGAATTGAAGGTCCATGCCGATGGTCCAGATGACCTCGTCATCTCGATCGTCCGCGACGGCGACGGCTGGGAATTCCGCGCCGATGCAAACCAGGCCGTGAGCGACAAGCCGGGCTTCCCCGAAAGCGTCGCCATGCTGGTGCAGATCGGCGATCACCTCAGCAGGCAGTATGACGTGAAGGGGTAGGGGCGCGCTGTCGACGCCGTCTCACTGTACGCCACGTTCTCGGTGTCATCGCCCGACGTGATCGGGCGATCCAGTATTCCAGAGACCGCAGTGATGAAATCGAAAGGCCGCGGCGTACGCCGCTAGGCTACGTCGGGCCCACAGGGGCGCTCGGCCGGCGTAGCTTCAGCGAAGACGGCAAGCCGGGGCATGACGGCGGATGGAGCGGCAGTTATCCGCCCCCGTAACTCTGCACCAGGCTTCCCGCCACCAGCGACCAGCCATCGACCAGCACGAAGAAGATCAGCTTGAACGGCAGCGAGATGGTTGCGGGCGGCAGCATCATCATGCCCATCGACATCAGCACGGAGGCGACGACGAGGTCGATGATCAGGAAGGGGAGAAACAGCAGGAAGCCGATCTCGAAGGCGCGCTTCAACTCGGAGATCATGAAGGCGGGGACGAGGATGCGCAGCGCGAGGTCATCCGGCGTGGCCGGCGGCGGCTCGCCCGAGAGATCGAGGAACAGCTTGAGGTCCTTCTCGCGCACGTTCTTCTGCATGAAGCCGCGCAGGGGGACGGAAGCGCGCTGGAGTGCGTCCTCGACGCCAAGCTGGTTGGCGACGAGCGGGCGGATGCCCTCGTCGTAGGACTTCTGCAGGACGGGTCCCATCACGAAGAAGGTGAGGAACATCGCGAGCGCGATGATCACCGAGTTCGGCGGCGCGGTCGCCGTGCCCATCGCGGTGCGCAGCAGCGACAAGACGACCACGATGCGCGTGAATGACGTCATCATGATCAGGATCGACGGCGCGATCGACAGCACCGTGAGCAGCGCGATGAGCTGGATCGCGCGCTCGGTGACGCCGCCGCCCCCCTGACCGCCGAGATTGATGCTGATGTCCTGCGCATGCGCAGGCATCGCGAGCGAAGCCGCGGCGATCAGGACAGAAAGAAAAACAACTCTACGCGGGAGGGCCGGCAGCCTCACGAAGACGGCTTCGGACGGCCGAGCAGCGAGGCCATCTCGTCTTCGAGATTTTCAAAGCTGGTCTTCTCCGCGGCCGGCTTTGCGGGCGGAGCCGGGGGGGCCGGCGGTTCGCTGCGTGCGGCGCGGGGCGGCGGCGGCGCGGGCGGCTCGGGCGCAACCGGAGGTGCGACCGTCTCGCCGGCCGGGCGGCGCAGCGCGGCTTCGAGCCGCTGCGCCATCTCGGCGAGATTCTGCTCGGCGTTCGAGGGCGCGGCAGGAGCGGGGGCCGGCGGCGGAACGGGCGGAGCCTGCGGCACGGGCGGGGAAGGCGGCGGCGGGGCCGCGCGCTCGGCCCGCACCGGGGGCACTTTCACCGGCTCGCTCTGCCGCGGGGGACGTGGCATCAGCGGAGGCTCGCTGCGGGCGATGCGCGGCGGAACCGGCTCGGGGCGCGCCTCGCGCTCGGGGCGCGGCGGCAGGATCGGCTCAGCCGGAAAGCCCGCCAGTGGCGGTTCGTTGCGGCGCTCGGCCAATGCGGGAGCGGGCCGGCGTACCTCGTCGGCGAAGGAGGGACGCGGCCGCGGCGGCGGCTCGGGCATTTGCGGTTCGGGATGATCGAGCAGCTCGGGCCGCGGGGCTTCTTCGGTCCAGTTGCTGGTATCGGGCATCGGGGCAAGGCGCGGCGGCTCGGCGGCATTTGAACGCTGCAGAAGCTGGTCGCGGCCGGACGCGGCCCGCACGATATTGGGCTCGACGACGATGTCGGTGGGACCGCCAATCATCAGGAGATGCTCGACATTGTCACGCCGGACCAGCACCAGGCGGCGCCGGCCATCGACCGCGGCGGCATCGATCACGGCAAGCCGGGGCATCCGGCCGCGCTGGGTGTTGGCACCGAGCCGGCTGGTGGCGAATCGGCGAACCAACCATGCGGCGACGCCGATCAACGCCAGAACGACGATGAACGCCACGATGAAGGTGATTGGGCTGCCTTGCATACTTGTCCCCGACAAATGGCGCTTTTCTCGTGCCCATGGTCAGACGCGCCAACCATCGACGTGGGATGCCCCAAAACTGCGATTTCTTAACGTCCCACGGCAAGTTTTGCCGTCCCCAACCCTTAATAACCCATGAATCGCTCGATCCAAAACGACTTCTTGGCCTGTGCATGGCCCGCCAAACGGTTGGGTTAATGCCGCTTTTGGATGCGTAGAATCACGGGGGGCGCAAAGTGGTGTTCCGTCAAGGGACATGCATCGACGCCATCTTTAACCACCTGTTAACCATACACGCGGCAAATTCTGCCTAGCTTCGGGCCTTTGGTCCGAGAGGCGGAAGGAGCCGCAACGATGTCTATCAACGACCTCCCGGAGCTGTCGGCGCTTCGCACCAAGATGCAGTGGCACCAGGAACGCCAGCGCGTCCTGTCCGAGAACGTCTCCAATTCCGATACGCCCAAATTCCGGCCACGCGACCTGGTCGAACCGAAGCTCGACAAGGCGGGGGCGGTCACGGGCTCGATGGGCCCCCTGGCGCTCACCCGCACCAGCGGCTCCCACATGACGCCGTCAGGTGCTGCCTCGGCGTTCGACCAGAACAGGAATGCAGGTTTCGAGACCCGTCCCGCGGGCAACGCGGTCAATCTCGAGGAAGAGATGATGAAGGCCGCCAGCAACCAGATGGACTATGCGGCGGTGACCTCGCTGTATTCCAAGAGTCTGCGTCTGCTCAAGACCGCAATCGGCAAAGGCTAGGGCATGATCCGGAAAAGTGTGCAGCGGCTTTCCCTCGCGACAAACGCGGAGCGTTTGCGCGGAGATCATGCTCAAGAGCTAAGGGAAGCGCATCATGGCGAATGACAGCAGCGACTTTGCCCGCTCGATGGCGATCGCGACCTCCGGCCTGCGCGCGCAGGCCGGGCGCATGCGGGTGATCTCGGAGAACATCGCGAACGCGGATTCGACCTCGCAGACATCAGGCGGCGATCCCTACCGGCGCAAGGTGCCGACCTTCTCCTCCGCGCTCGACCGCACGCTCGACGCGCAGGTCGTCGCCCTCGGCCGGATCAAGCCGGACCAGTCGAACTTCCGCACCAAATTCGAGCCGAACAATCCGGCCGCCGATGCGACCGGCAACGTCAAATATCCAAACGTGAACTCGGTGGTCGAGATGACCGACATGCGCGACGCGCAGCGGTCCTACGAGGCCAATCTCAACATCATCAGTGCGACGCGCCGGATGATCCAGCGCACGCTCGACATCCTCAAGAGCTGAACAGGACATTTGAGCCATGGCATCACCGACAATCGCAGCCAATGCTTATGCCAACCTCGCCCGCGTGCTGGAGAACAGCGGCGCCGGCAAGGGCAGCGAAGCGAGCGGGCAGTCCTTCGCGTCGCTCCTGAAAGACGCCGTCGGCAGCGTCATGGAGTCCGGCCGCAAGTCGGACGCGCAGACGGTGGCGATGGCCGCCGGCAAGGCCAACGTGATGGACGTGGTGACGGCGGTCGCCGACACCGACGTCGCGGTGTCCACGCTGGTCTCGGTCCGCGACCGCGTGATCGCGGCATACGAAGACATCATGAAGATGCCGATCTGATTGATCCTAGTCATTCCGGGGCGCGACGAAGTCGCGAACCCGGAATCCATGGTGCTACCGACGATGCCGCTGGATGGATTCCGGGTTCTCGCTTCGCGAGCCCCCGGAATGACGACAAACAATCGAGAGTGAGAATTCACATGACCGGACCTGAAACCCTCGACGTCGCGCGTGATGCGATCTGGACCATCGTGATCGTGTCGTCGCCGCTGATGGTGGTCGGCCTCGTGGTCGGCGTCGTCGTGTCGCTGTTCCAGGCGCTGACGCAGATCCAGGAACAGACGCTGATCTACGTGCCGAAGATACTGGCCATCTTCGCCACGATGCTGCTGGCGCTGCCGTTCATGGCCGACGCACTCCATTCCCACATGATGCGGATCTCGTCGCGAATCATCGGCGGCTGAGGCACAATGCGCCCGACATGCGCATCGACGTCTCGCTGCTGCCGGCGCTCGCCGCTTCCTTCATGCTCGCCTTCGCCCGGGTCGGTGCGATGGTGATGCTGTTGCCGGGGCTGGGCGAGACCAACATTCCGACGCGGATCAAGCTGGCGATCGCGCTGCTACTCACGCTGATCATCCTGCCGCTGCATCGTAACGCCTACCAGGTCGACATGGGCTCGATCGCGCCGCTGCTGGTTATGATGCTGCATGAGATCGTGATCGGCATCGTGCTGGGGGCGACCGCGCGCGTGACGTTGTCGGCGCTTCAGGTCGCGGGCGCCGTGATCGCGCAGCAGATGGGGCTCGGCTTCGTCACTTCGGTCGATCCGACACAGGGACAGCAGGGCGTGCTGGTCGGCAATTTCCTGACCATGCTCGGGGTGACGCTGCTGTTTGCCACCGACAGCCATCATCTGGTGATCGCCGCGCTGAACGACAGCTACACGATCTTCGCGCCCGGGGAGACCGTATCGAGCGGCGACGTCGCTTCGCTGGCGACGCGCGCCTTTGCCGCCGCGTTCAGCCTGGGCTTGCAGCTTTCCGGACCGTTCCTGGTGTTCGGCCTCGTCTTCAACATCGGGCTCGGTGTGCTGGCGCGGCTGATGCCGCAGATGCAGGTCTATTTCGTCGGCGTGCCGCTGTCGATCTTCGCGGGCTTCCTGGTGCTCGCTGTGGTGCTCACCGCGATGATGGGCACGTATCTCGACTATTTCATCGGTGTCATGCACCAGATGATGCCGCTCAAATAGGTGATCGATGGCAGACGACAACGATCCCGACAGTCAAACAGAAGACCCGACACAAAAGCGTCTCGAAGAGGCGCTCGAACGCGGCGACGTCGCCAAGAGCCAGGAGATCAACACCTGGTTCATGATCGCGGGCGGCACGCTCGTGGTCTCCACCTTCTCGGGCTCGGTGGGCAGCGGGCTGGTGACGCCGATGCGCAACCTGCTTGCTAATTCCTGGATGATCAAGACCGACGGCAGGGCTCTGCTCGCGCTGATGCAGCAGATCGAGGTCGCCGTGCTCGCGGCGGTCGGCGTGCCCCTGCTGATGCTGGTGCTGGCGGCGATTGCCGGCAACGTGCTCCAGCACCGCCTGGTCTGGTCGGCCGAATCCCTGAAACCCAAATTCAGCAAGCTGTCACCGGCCGAGGGCTTCAAGCGCATCTTCGGCAAGCAGGCGGCCGCGAACTTCCTCAAGGGGCTCGGCAAGCTGGTCGTGCTCGGCGCGGTCATGACCGTGGTCCTGTGGCCGGAGCGCCATCGCATGGAGGCGATGGTCAGGCTCGATCCGGCCGCCATGCTGGGCGCCAGCACCAGCCTGACGATTCATCTGCTCGGCGCGGTGGTCGCGGCGCTCGCGATCATCGCCATCGGCGACTATTTCTTCCAGTATCGCAGCTGGTTCCAGCGGCAGAAGATGTCGCTCCAGGAGATCAAGGAAGAGTTCAAACAGTCCGAAGGCGACCCGCACATCAAGGGCAAGCTCCGGCAATTGCGCCAGCAGCGCTCCAAGAAGCGCATGATGGCGGCGGTTCCCAAGGCCTCCGTGATCATCACCAACCCGACCCACTATTCGATCGCGCTGTCCTACGAGCGCGGCATGTCGGCGCCGATCTGCGTCGCCAAGGGCGTCGACAACCTCGCCTTCAAGATCCGGGAGATCGCGCGCGAGCACGACATCCCGATCGTCGAGAACGTGCCGCTCGCCCGCGCGCTCTATGCTACCGTCGAAATCGACCAGGAAATCCCGACCGAGCACTACCATGCGGTCGCCGAGGTCATCGGTTACGTGATGCGGCTGAAGCACGGATTCGGTGCCGGACGCGGATAAAATGCCCGAAAAGTACCGGAAATGGCCGTAATCTGGGAATCAGCATACCTTTCGCCCTTGCTGCCCTTGCGCCTGCGGGTCCGATTCAGGCAGGGAGGACCCCACGCGCCCCGTAGCGCGTTGATTCTCTGCCGACAGGCTGTGCCAGCTTGAAATGACTGCCGAGACCGACCACGACCTCACACGCGAGCCCGTTGCGGCGCACGAGCCGTCGCCGCGCTCGGGCAGCATTGCGCTAGTGCTCCTGGTGGCCGCCGGCCTCGTCGCCGTCGCCGTCGGGCTGATGACGCTCGGGCGCGCGCAGGCGCAGCCCTATATCCTCGGCATCCTCGCCGTGCTGGCGATGGTCGGCCTGTTCAACCTGTTCGCCTTCGCCGCCGGCATCATCCGCTTCGTCGACCGCAGTCTCGACGATCCCGTGATGGGGCGCATTGCCGACCACGCCTTCGACGGCCTGGCCGTGACCGATCCCCGCGGCCACGTGGTCTATTCCAACGCCGCCTATCTGACGCTCACCGGCGCAAGCGGACCGCAGGAGGTGCGGCCCGTGGAGCGCGTCTTCATCGGCAACCCCGACGTCTCCGAAGCCGTGTTCCGGCTGCTCAAGGCCGCGCGCGAAGGAAAACGGCAGCAGGAAGAGGTGCGCATCTCCGGCCATGACGGCAGCCAGGGCCGCTGGCTGCGCATGCGGGTGCGTCCGCTCGGCACCGGGAAGCGCGAGGCGAAATACGCGGTGTGGTCGATCGCCGACATCACCCGCGACCGCGAGCGCCAGGAGGACGTGTTCCAGGAACTCCAGCACGCGATCGAATATCTCGATCACGCGCCCTGTGGCTTCTTCTCGGTCAATCCGGCCGGCGAGCTCGCCTATGTCAACGCGACGCTGGCGAACTGGCTCGACTACGATCTCGCCGAGATCGGCTCGGGCGGGCTGAAGCTCACCGATATCGTCTCCGGCGACGGCGCCTCGCTGCTCACCGCGATCGTGGCGGTGCCGGGCGAGGTGAAGACGGAAGTCTTCGACATCGACCTGCGCATGCGCACCGGCAAGACCATGCCGGTGCGGCTCTATCACAAGCTCGCCTTCGGCGCCGACGGCGCGCCCGGGCCGTCGCGCACGCTCGTCATCAGCCGCGCCCGCGACGAGCGCAGCGATCCCGACCGCGCCGCCGAAGTGCGCTTCATGCGCTTCTTCGACCACACCCCGATGGCGATCGCGACCGTCGACCGCGGCGGCAACGTCGTGCGCGCCAACGCGCGCTACGCCAAGCTCGGGCAGGCCCTCGGGCTCGACAGCGCCAGCAAGTCGATCTTCCGCGCGGTCAATTCGCGCGACCGGCACCTCTTGATCACGGCCATCAACCAGGCCGCGGAAGGCCAGGCCGACGTCGCGCCGGTCGAGGTGGCGCTCGAAGGAACCAAGGAGCGCTGGGGCCAGTTCTTCGTCACGCCGGTGGATGCCGCCGAGAACGACGCCGAAGCCGCCATCGTGCACATGCTCGAGACCACCGAGCGGCGCGCCCTGGAGAACCAGATCAACCAGTCGCAGAAGATGGAGACGGTCGGCCAGCTCGCCGGCGGCATCGCCCACGACTTCAACAACGTGCTCTCCGCCATCATGATGGCGAACGACTTCCTGCTGAACGCGCACAAGCCGACCGATCCGTCGTTCCAGGACATCATGCAGATCAAGCAGAACGCGACGCGCGCCGCGACGCTGGTGCGGCAGTTGCTGGCGTTCTCGCGGCGGCAGACGCTGCGGCCGCAGGTGCTCGACCTCGGCGATGCGCTGTCCGATCTCGCCATGCTGCTGCGCCGGCTGATCGGCGAGAAGGTCAAGCACGAGACCATCCACGGCCGCGACCTCTGGCCGGTGAAGGTCGACGTCTCCCAGTTCGAGCAGGTGATCGTCAACCTCGCGGTGAACGCGCGCGACGCCATGCCCGACGGCGGCAAGCTGATCATCCGCACCGCCAATGTCACCGCGGAAGAAGCGGCCAAGCTCGCCTACAAGGGCATGCCGGCCGCGGACTATGTGCGGATCGAGGTCGCCGACACCGGCACCGGCATCCCCGCCGATATCCGCGACAAGATCTTCGAGCCGTTCTTCTCGACCAAGGAAGTGGGCAAGGGCACCGGCCTCGGGCTCTCCACCGTCTACGGCATCGTCAAGCAGACCGGTGGCTTCATCTACGTGGACTCGGAACCGGGGCAGGGGACTTCGTTCCATATCTTCCTGCCGCGCCATCACGCCGAGCCCGAGGTGCAGGAGCAGCCCGCGGCAGTGGTCGGCGGGGCCAATGGCGCCGCGAAGGAGACCGCACCTGCGGCGGCGGAGGCCAAGCCGCGCACCGATCTCACCGGACAGGGCACCATTCTTCTCGTTGAGGACGAAGAGGGCCTGCGCGCGCTGAACGCACGCGGCCTGCGCTCGCGCGGCTACACCGTGGTCGAGGCCGAGAACGGCGTCGAGGCCATGGAGGTCCTGGAGGAGCAGAGCGGTGCGATCGATCTCGTCGTCTCCGACGTCGTGATGCCCGAGATGGACGGCCCGACGCTGCTGAAGGCGATGCGCGAGAAGAATCCCGACATCAAGTTCATCTTCGTCTCCGGCTATGCCGAGGACGCCTTCGAGAAGAGCCTGCCCGAAGGCCAGCAATTCGACTTCCTGCCAAAGCCGTTCACGCTCAGCCAGCTCGTGGCGGCCGTGAAGGAGACGATGGCAAAGGCGGGATGAGGGCGCACGCTCGTCACGTTCTCCGCAATGACGGGGAAAAAGTGGAATTCGCCTCGTAAACCCGCCGGTAACCCGCGACCGCGGTTCCTCAGCGCTCCCGGCCAAACCCCCGCCAAATATGGGCTTTTGCCACATCCCCGCGACTGAGGGCCGCAGCCATAAGTTCCGAAACCGGCTTCACTTTTCGGGAAGTCTGCCCATCTTAGGAGCACGTCCCCATGCCGGGGATTTGGGAAACGCACATGACTTTCTCGCAACGCTCCCGCACTCTCTTCAAGACCCTCGCCGTCATGCTGGCGCTTGCGCTGCCGACTGCGCTGGTGATTTCGTCCGCCGACGCCCGCGTCGGTGGTGGCATGTCGTCGGGTTCGCGCGGCTCGCGCACTTATTCAGCGCCGCCTTCGACCACGACCGCGCCGGGCTCGACCTCGCAGTTCAACCGGACCTACACCCAACCGGGTGCCGGCATGAACTCGGCTGCGGCTGCGCCCGCGCGCGGCGGCCTGTTCGGCCGCGCCGGCGGCTTCATGGGCGGCCTTGCGGCTGGCTTCCTCGGTGCCGGCCTGCTCGGCATGCTGTTCGGCGGCGGCCTGTTCGGTGGCCTCGGCGGCCTGTCGTCGATCCTGGGCCTGATCATCCAGATCGTGCTCGTGGTGCTCGTGGTGCGACTGGCGATGTCGTGGTGGCAGCGCCGGCATACGCAGCAGGCGGCCTATGCCAATGCTGATGCAGGTGCCGGTCCGGGACCGCAGACGAACTATCGCAGCGGCCTCGGTGGCGGTGGCCTCGGAGGTGGACTTGGTGGCTTCGGCTTCGGCGCCAACAACGCACCGCTCGAGATCAAGCCTGATGACTATGAGGCATTCGAGCGCCTGCTCGGCGATGTCCAGACCGCCTGGTCGAACGAGGACGTGGCCAAGCTGCACACGCTCGCGACGCCGGAAATGGTCTCCTATTTCGAGCAGGACCTCGGCCAGAACCGCGCGCGCAACGTCGTCAACAAGGTGACCAACGTCAAGCTGTTGCAGGGCGACCTCGCGGAAGCCTGGCGCGAAGGCGAGACCGAATACGCCACGGTGGCGCTGCGCTTCGCCCTCACCGACAAGACGCTGGACCGCAACAGCGGCGCGGTTGTCGCCGGCAGCGAGCAGCCGGGCGAGGCGACCGAGATCTGGACCTTCGCCCGCCGTCCGGGCAGCGGCTGGGAATTGTCGGCGATCCAGCAGACCAACTGATCGTACGCGGATTAAGGACAAGGGCGTCGTGCTTCTGCACGGCGCCCTTTTTCTTTGAGCCGCTGATATCCTGATACGGCCGACCATTTTGCGCGAAGCACTTAATTGCTTGTTGCCCGCGCAGAGCTCCCGCAATTTCGCGCCTGCCGGTTAGAGAGGGAGATATTCGGTGAGCCAGTCTGTCGCGCGCTCCAGGACAAATCACGAAACCATTGCCGGGAATTCGTCCCCGCCGCTGGAGGCGATCGAAGCGGCGTATGACCGGATCGAGGCCGAGCGCGACCGCAATTGCTGGATCTATCTCCGCCCGCGGGAGGAGGCGCTCGAAGCATGCCGGAAGCTCGTGGCGCGCGCGCGGACGGGCGAAAATCTTCCGCTGCTCGGCATTCCCTTTGGTGTGAAGGACAATATCGATGTCGAGGGAATGCCGACCACTGCCGCATGCCCGGCGTTCAGCTACACGCCCTGGCATTCCGCGCACAGCGTCGAACGCCTCACCGCGGCCGGCGCAATTTGCCTCGGAAAGACCAATCTCGATCAGTTCGCCACAGGCCTGTCCGGTGCGCGTTCGCCCTATGGCCCCTGCGCGTCGGTTGCCGATGCGCGCTATATTGCGGGCGGCTCCAGTTCCGGGTCCGCGGTCGCCGTGGCGGCCGGGCACGTCGCGTTCGCGATCGGCACCGATACCGGCGGGTCCGGCCGCATACCTGCCGGCTTCAACAACATCGTCGGAATCAAGCCGACCGTTGGGCTGGTGTCATCGCGCGGGCTGGTGCCGAATTGCCCGACGATCGATTGCGTCTCGGTATTCTGCAACACCGTCAGCGACGGCGAGGCGATCATCGAAATCATCGAAGGGTTCGATTTCGAGGATCCCTACAGCCGCTTGCCCAGGGCCTTTTCCTTCGCCACGGGAACGGTGCCATCCTTCCGCTTCGGCCGCATCGCGTCCGCCGATCTCGAATGCTTCGGCATGCCGGAATGCGGCGAGCTCTATGAGCGTGCCTGCGAGCGTTTCACGCAGATCGGGGGAACGGCGATCGAGGTGGACTTCGCGCCGTTCCGCCAGGCCGGCGAGTTGATGTTCAGCGGGCCCTGGGTCGCGGAGCGGCACTCGGCCATCGCTTCGCTGATGGACATCGATTCCGGCTCCCTGCTCGATGTCACGAGGACCGTGCTGGGCTCGGCCGCCGGCTATTCAGCGATCGACACATTTGGTGCCATTCACCGTTTGCACCGGCTTCGCCGCGACGCCGAGGCGATCTTTGCGGGTATCGATGCGCTGGTGGTCCCGACCGCACCGCGGCCGTTCACACTGGAGGAGATGGATCGCGATCCGATCACCCTCAACAATCGCCTCGGCTACTACTCGTACTTTGCCAATCTGCTCGATCTCTGCGGCGTGGCGGTTCCGAACGCGACATTGCCGAACGGCATGCCCATGGGCGTGACCCTGCTGGCGCCGGCTTGGCATGATCGCGCGCTGATCGGACTGGCGCGGCGGTTCGAGGCCAGTGCAGGCCGAGCGGCGTTCGAATTGAAGTCTAGCGGCTGAAGGCGGAATCTATTCCATCTCTTGCTCGAGCATCGAAAGATTCAGGATCGAGATCACGGATCTGTCGTACCTGATCACGCCTTCCTCTTGGAGCCGTGCGAGCTGTACTGTCACCCATTGGCGGGTGGATCCGATGAGATTGGCGAGATCGCCGTGGGTAAACGGCATCCCGATGACGATCTCGCCGCCGCGCTTCACGCCGTAGACGTGCGACAGGAAGATCAGCAGGCTATGCAGCCGCTCGGTCACCGAGCGCGTCCCGAGCATCTGGGCCATCGCCGAATAGCATCGCGCCTTGAATGCCAGGGCATCCAGCAAGGCGACGGCGATCGCCGGCGATTCCAGCGCAAGCCGCCGCAGCGCCAGTCCCGGCATGAACGTCAACAGGCTGGGTTCGGCCGCAACCGATGACCACATGTGCGGGCCCGTTCCGAATATATCGGGGCCGCCGACGAAGTTGCCGGGAAACCAGTAGGCGAGCGTGACCTCGCGCCCCGACGGCGCCGCATAGTAGCTGCGTATGCGTCCCTCGCTGATCAGGTAGATCCCAGCCTGTGTGTCGCCCTGAGACCAAACCAGTTGGCCGGCTTCCAGGGCCTTCTCGCGTCCGATCGCACGCAACCGATTGCAATCAGCCCGGTTGAGACCGTCCAGCAAGCCGGGCAGCGGCCTGACGAGATTGTCCGACTCCGCCAGCATCACGCCTGCCGCTATCGCGCTATTGGCCCTGTGCATCGCCGGCTCCACTGTGAGACCCGGCATCGATTATTCAAGAACCATGCCAGCGTGCTGCGGGCTGCTTCTCGATTTCCAAGTTCTGGGCGATCAGCTCACGTCCGACTGATTGAATGCCCGCAACCCTTCTGCGCGGATGACGTCGAGACAATCCTTCTTGAGGGAAAGATAGGTTGGCTCGACCATGACAGAACTCGACCGCGGGCGCGGCAGCTTGACCGCGACTTCGCGCAGGATGCGGCCGGGCCCCGCGCTCATGATGAGAACGCGGTCGGCCAGCACGATGGCTTCATCGATGTCATGCGTGACGAACACGATCGTCGCCTTGATCCGGTCGCGCAGCTCGAGCAGGTTGTCCTGCATCACCGCCCGGGTCTGCGCATCGAGGGCCCCGAAGGGCTCGTCCATCAGCAGCACGCGGGGCTGATTGGCCAACGCTCGCGCGATCGCTACGCGCTGTTGCATGCCCCCGGACAGCGTGTTCGGATAGGCGTCGGCGAAACGCTTGAGACCGACCATCGCGATCAGATCGTCGGCGATGGCATTCGCTTCCATCCTGGACTTCCCAAGCATCCTGGGGCCATGGGCGATGTTCCTGCGGACCGACTTCCAGGGGAAAAGATGCGGCTGCTGGAACACCATGCCGACATCGGGGCGCGGGCTGTAGACACGCGAGCCCTCTACCAGGATGTCGCCTTCAAACGGTACTTCCAGTCCGGCGATCGTATTGAGCACCGTCGATTTGCCGCAGCCGGAGGGCCCGACGATGCAAACGAACTCGCCGGGCGCCACGTCAAAGGACACGCGATCCACCGCGATGGTCTGCCCGCGGCGGGTGTCAAAAACGATGCTCAGGTTTGAGACTTGAATGGCCGGTTGTTTCCGCGCCGGTTCGACGGAGGCCGGCGAACTTGCCAGAGCCAGTTTCATGATCGATCGAGCTCCCGACATCAACGCCACCAGACAGTACGTTCCGCAAGAGCCGAAAACAGCCGGTCGGCAGCGAACGAAATCAACCCGAGCGCTGCGAGCCCGCCCATGACCTGGCCGGTTTGCAAATTCTGCTGCGCGATCTCGATCCTGTAGACAATGCCAGCGAAAGCGCCTGCGAGTTCGGCCGCGACAAGCGTGTAAAACGAGATGCTGACGGCGGTGCGCAACCCGACCACGATGTATGGAAGCGCGCCCAGCAGCACGATCTCCTGGAGCATCTGCCGCCGGGGCGTGCCGAGCATCAACGCCGCCCGGATCAGGCCGCGGTCGACCTTCTGCACGCCGATGTGGGTCGAAAGCCAAACCGTGAAGAACACGCCCCATACGACCAGGAACAGTTTTCCTGCCTCCGACAGGCCGAACCAAAGGATGACGATCGGCACGAAAGCAATCGGTGGAATTGGCCGCAGGATATGGAATAGCGGGGACAGCAAGCTCGAAACAACAGGGAATTGGCCGGTGAGGATACCGAGCAGGATACCGAGCGCGCCGCCCAGGATGAACCCCGTGGTGACGCGAAAGAGGCTGGCCAGCAGATCGCCAAGGAACTGTCCGCTTCGTATCCACTCAAGGACCGCCGCAGCAACCACCGTCGGCGGCGGAAACAGCACCATGTTGACGGCCCCGGAACGGGAGACCAGTTCCCAGAGGCCGACGAACAGCGGAAGCGAAAGCGCCCCGACCAGAATATTGAGGCGGCGTAGACGAGCTGAATCCGGCCGCCGACCGCGACCGCCAGTGCGGAGGGCAATCTCCTGTCCTGCTGAAGCGCCGTCCTGCATGGCCGTGCGGGTGCCTATTTCCACGAGAGCGTGACGCGTGCGGGGTCGACCTTCTTCAGCGGCTCGGCGACGACGACCTTGCTGAAGTCGGGCATCACCGCTCCCGGAGGATGGTTGCCGCTCTCAAGGCGCCATGCGGAGTGGGTCTTGAGAATCTCGATCAGCCGGTCGTCGAGACGCACCCGGTAAACATAGTCGGCCCAGATCGGAGCGAGGTCGTCCCGCTTCATGCCGACCGCTTCCGCCACGACCGTGATCGCTTCATCCTGGTGTGCCTTCATCCAGACCTCGGCGTCGATCAGCGCGGCGATGAACTTCCCAACCAGCGCCGGGTTGGCATCCAGATAGGTCCTCATGACAACGATGTTGAACGTTTCGGAGTAAGTGCCCTTTGTATCGAGTTCAGCGGCGGCTTCGCCGAGGGCCTTCTTGGCGTTGGCGATGTGGGGTTCCCAAGTGTCGATTGCGTCGATGCTTCCGGCTGCAAGCGCCGGCAGCATCTCCTGCGGCCGCAGATTGACGAGGGTGACATCCTTGGGAGTCAATCCAGCCGACTTCAGCAACGTCGCCGTGTAGACCTCGCTGCCGGTGCCGGCAGTGAATCCGATTCGCTTGCCGCGCAGGTCTGCCTTGGTCTTGACGCCGGCCTTGGCCGCGACGACCGTCTTGAGGTCGGAATATTCCATGCCGGCGACGAAGGCGATGGGCTGGTTTGCCATCGCCGAAGCGGTGACCGGCGCCTCCGCCGTTGTCGCGATGTCGGCGCCGCCCCCGATCACGGTGTCCAGGCATTGCTTGCCGGACGTGAAGTTCGAGACCGTGATGTCCAGTCCGTGCTTTTCAAAAATCCCCTTGGATTTGGCGATGATCGCAAGGCCGGAGATCGGCGCGAGGTTTTGCGCAAGCCGGGCTTTGAGCAATTCCGCGGCCGCGGCGCAGCCCGGACTGATGGCAAGGCAGCAAAGCGCGGCATAGCCGGCAATTGCCGCAATTGGGCGGACGGTGTTCCAGTGCATGACGATCTCCCCTCGCGCCGCGCCCGGCGGCAGCCCCGATGTGATCGCGGATGCCGCCCTGAACGGCCCCACAGCAGACTCCCGCGTCCTCTCCTAGGCGATCTCTTGAGGATCGGCCCCACGTTGGTATGCTCGCCCGGCGCTACGGTCTCGGGAAGCAATTAATCGACATGGCCCTCGGGGCGACCGGTCGTGCGCCGCCGCTCGAGCTGATGCGCGTGCGGCGGATGGCCGCTGGAATAATGTCTGTCGCGACGGGTTCATGTCAGCGGATCAAAGACCGTCCAGCCAGGCGCAATCGCAGGAACAATCGGGAGGATAGGATGAGCATTATTGCCAGGGTCATCGTGCCAGCAGGCGTTGCGCTCGCGGTCTTCGCAAGTCCATCGGTGCGGGCGCAGTCAGCCGACATGACGTTCTTCGTGACCTCGAGCGGCCCGGGCAAGGGCGCCGACCTCGGCGGCCTGGAGGGAGCCGATGCGCAGTGCCAGAAGCTGGCGCAGGCCGGCGGCGCCGGCGCCAAAACCTGGCGCGCCTATCTCTCGGTGCAGGCCGCTGACGGCAAGCCTGCCGTCAATGCCAAGGACCGCATTGGCAAGGGACCGTGGCAGAATGCCAAGGGTGCGGTGATTGCCAAGGACGTTGCCGACCTGCACGGCGCGGCCAATAATCTCACCAAGCAGACCGCGCTCAGCGAGAAGGGCGAGGTCATCAACGGCGCCGGCGACACGCCGAACCGGCACGATATCCTCACGGGATCGCAACCGGACGGCACCGCTTTTGCCGCGGGTGACGACAAGACTTGCAGGAACTGGACGTCGAGCACGCAGGGCGCGGCGGTCGTCGGCCATGCCGATCGCAAGGGCCTGCGCGACGACGAGCCGTCAAAGTCCTGGAACAGCTCTCACCCCTCGCGCGGTCCCGACGGTGGCTGCTCGCAGGCCGATCTGAAGAGCACGGGCGGCGACGGCCTGCTGTATTGTTTCGCGGCGAATTGAGTTAGGGCGCGCAGCTCTCTCCCCGCGTCATTGCGAGCGTAGCGAAGCAATCCAGACTGTCTCCGCGGAAAGATTCCGGATTGCTTCGCTACGCTCGCAATGACGGAGTATGTGTGCCGCCGTTCCGTCTCGCTCTCACGGAATCTTCGGCCGCATGCTACATTGGTCCGACCGCTTCCACGCTCACGGACCCCTCCCATGAAATACGAGCTCTACTACTGGCCCGAGATCCAGGGCCGCGGCGAATATGTGCGGCTGGCGCTGGAGGAGGCGGGGGCGGCTTATGTCGACGTCGCGCGGGGGGCGCGCGGAACAGCTGCCATGATGAAGATGATGGACGCGCATGGCGGCACACCGCCTTTTGCGCCGCCGTTCCTGAAGGCGGGCAAGCTCGTCATCGGCCAGACCGCCAACATCCTGCTCTATCTCGGCGCCCGTCATGGGCTCGCGCCGAAGACGGAAGCGGGCAAGCTTTGGGTGCACCAGCTTCAGCTCACCATCACCGATCTCGTGGGCGAGATCCACGACACCCATCATCCGCTCGGGCCTTCGATGTACTATGAAGATCAGAAGGCACCGGCGAAGAAGCGCACGGCCGAGTTTTGGGACGAGCGCGTGCCGAAATATCTCGGCTATTTCGAAGAGCTTCTCGCCGATAATGGCGGTGTCTATGTCACCGGTCGCAGGCTGACTTACGTCGATCTCTCGCTGTTCCAGATCGTCGCCGGGCTGCGCTACGCCTTCCCCAAGCGCATGAAGGCGTTCGAGGGAAATATCCCGGGCCTCGTCGATCTGCATGACCGCATCGCCGCGCGGCCGAACATCAAGGCCTATCTGGCGAGCGCGCGCCGGATCCCCTTCAACGAGCAGGGCATCTTCCGCCGCTATCGCGAGCTCGATGGCTAGAGCGTTTTCGAGCGAAGTGGATACCGGTTCGCGTGAAGCAAACGCGTCGAAATAAGAAACTCTAGCCGGTCCGGACGGAGGCTGGCGGCAGCCCCCGTTCCCGACCGGCCGTTTCAGGCGCGATCAATCGCCCGAACGCGTCGTGGCTCCCGAGCGGCGCTAAAGGCCTCGGAGCCACTCGATCGTCTGAAGAGTCGGAAACGAGAGCGAGATCAAGCTCGTCGGGGCAGGGGGGCTTGCAGAACACCGTCGCGTCTCCCGTAGTGGCTGCGGGGCTCCCTCTAGCGAGGTTCGGTTGCGGCGACGTCAGTCGATCGGAGGAGAGAAAACGCTTTTCCGTGCAGGGCCGAAGGGAGTGATGCCCTCACCACACGCCGGGTAGCAGGCGATAGCGCACGCGCGTCATATAGTTGGAATAGCCCGGCAGGCCCTCGCGCAGCGTGCGCTCCTCGATGCCGATGCGGACAGCAAACAAAACGACGATGACCGGCGCCATCACGAGGCCCCACCACGAGCCCAGCAGCAGCGGCACGCCTGCGAAGAACAGGATCATGCCGCTGTACATGGGATGGCGCACATGCGCGTAAGGCCCCGTCGAGACCACGCGTTGCGCGCGGTCGGCCTGGAGCTTCACCACGGGCGCGGCGAACGAGTTCTCGCGGAACACCCACAGGATGAACAGCGTCGACAGGACGAACAGCACGAGACCGAGCGCCTGGAATGCGACGGGCATATCGGAGAATTGCGTGCGCCGGTCGAGCCCCATCGCAGCCAGCCAAGCCAGCATCGCAATGACGAAGACGATCATGAAGGCCTTGTCGGCGGCAGGCTGGTCCTTTTGCAGGACCGGCCGCAGACGTTCGGCGAGCAGCGCCGGATCGACCCGATAAAGCCACCAGCCGCAGAGCGGGCCGAGCAGGGCGCAGGTGGCGAGGAACACCCAGGCCGAAGGCCAATGCATCGTCCCGGCGCAAGCGAACAGCAGCGCGCCCATACCGGCGGTGGTGATCGTGTTCTGCAACAGCAGTTTTGCGATCATGTTCGATCTGGTTCAGTCATACGCCGGTGCATTGACAACATTGTTCGGGCAAACATGCGGCCGGTGCGACAGGATTGGCTTCAGATCTTGATGGGCGATGTAAAGGCCGCCACCAGCCGAACCAGATCCGCCTGTCGTTTGGTTCCCGTCTTCGTGAAGATCCTGGTGAGATGGGTCTTGATCGTCGTTTCGGCGATGCCCATGCTTCTCGCCACGTCGGGAACCCCGCCGATTTCGACGATGGCCAGGAAGACGCGCAGCTCGGCCGGCGTCAGCTTGAAGAGCTTCCGGATGAGGTCAGGCGCGACGATCGTCTCGAGCGCTGCCTTGCTGACGAACAGGACGGCACAGGCCTCATAGCTGGCCCCGAACATTTGCCGGCGTCCAGCGGTGAGCGGCAGGAGATTCCCGACATAATGCGAGCCGTTGCGGGCCGTCAGATGCAGTGGGATGTTCGCGCGCATCATCGACCGGTCGCCGAGAGCCGTGCCCGCCAGTGCCTGCCGCAGCATCCGATCTGCATTCAGGTCCGACGTCACGAGCCGGCCATGAACCGAACGAAGGACGTCGGCCTCGTCCAGAATCTCTCTCGCGCTTGCATTGGCGTGCGTGACATGACCGTCGGCATCGAGCAGCAGAACGGCGGTGCGCAGAGCGTCGAGCGTGCGGACCGACGTCATCTCCAATGCATTCTGCTGCTGCAGCTTCTGTCTGACGAGCATGGCCCGTTGCATGTGTGGCGTGAGGTGAGAGATGGTCTGATACATTCTGCGATCGACCGGACCGCCGCCCTTCATGATCGAGAGGCGGGATATTCCCTCGACAGACTTGCCGATCAGGATGTTGGCGGCGTCCTCGAGCCCCTGCGGCCGCGCCCATTCGTTGTAGAATGTGGTCGTCCGGAATTCGTCGACGTCGATCCAGTCCCTGATCGTCTGGATTTGGCCGACCGCGGCGTGGAGCACGCTGCGCGACGGATCGAATGGCTCGTAGGTTTCGATGTAGGACTGAACATAGGCGGGTTCGACACCGACGGCATGCGAGATCACTGCCTCGCCGGCTGCCCCGATCCAGACCAGACCGCCACTCTGGCCGCCCGCAAGGTCGACGATGCTGCCAAGTGTCGCCGTCCATCGGGAATCGTCGAGCGCTGCATCGCAAATGTCCGCCACCAGCGAGAGCAGCTTTTCATTCAGTTCCATAGGCGTGTCCATGAACGGATGGATGGGCTCGTTCGGCCCCACAGATGAGCACGCCGGATGTGGAAATTTGATGAGCCGGATCACATTTGAAGACGCTCTCGCAGCCTTGGCGGGCGCTGAGCGAGGTGCCGGGAGGAACGAGCCGGACGGAAGTGGCGCGGTCAGGCCGAAGGCCAGTGCATCGTTCCGGCGGAAGCGAACAGCAGCGCGCCCATGGCCGCGGCGGTGATCGTGTTCTGCAACGGCAATTTTGCGATCATGCGCAGGTCAACCGCGCACGATATTGGTCCCGCTATCCGGCGAAGATGCGGCCGGACACGCGAAAAGCCCGATCGACCGGATCGGGCGTTTCATCTTTGACCGGCCCTGATCAGGCGAGCTGATCGATCCGCGTGCCCTGACCCGGCGGCAGCGGCGCGGGCGGCGGCGGCTTGTAGGTCGGGTCGTTGTCCTTGGTCGTCTGGTCGTCCTGCTGCTTGGTCGTGTCGTAGCTCGGCACCACGATCGCGATCGGCGGCGGCGCAACGGTAGAGACGCTCATCCACAAATCCTCACACATGGAAACAATCGACCTTGCGCTGCGAGGAGCGAAGCTTCCGTCAAGCCAATCGTTAAAATGCGAGGGAGTTGGTGCGGTGGGATGCGGTTCCTGGTCCCGCGAATGCGCGATCTGAGAGGACCGCGGCTCTCTCATCATTGCGAGCGCGGCGAAGCAATCCAGACCGTCACCGCGGAGGGATTCTGGATTGCTTCGCTTCGCTCGCAATGATGGAGCGCGTGGAAAGAGTGAGTGTCGTCTACTCGTCCTTGCCGCGCGTGATCGCGATGGACGCATCCGTCTTGGTACGGGTGCATTCCATGTTGAGCCGGCGGTAGCGCATGACGATCTTGTCGCCGCGCAACAGTCCCATCCGCTTCAGGCAGCGTGTCGCGCCCGTCGTGGTGTCGTCCTTCGTGACGGTGAAGACGATCGCCGCCATCGACCCCACGAGTGAAAAGAACTCCGGCGTCGGTTTGCGATCGCCCTTGGCATAGAGCTCGATGGAATATTTGTCGCCGCGGCAACCCACGGACAGCTCCTTGGCCGCGGGGTGCGAGAGGTAGACGATGTTGGCGGCCCGGAAATTCACCTTGAGGCGCTCGACCTGGTTGGCCAGCTCCTTGGCGCTGTCGTCGCAGCGATCCGCGCGGGCAGGCGAGGCGAGGGTCACAAGGCCGGTGATGGCGGCGGCGACCAGGATCGCGCCGCGGACGTTCAGTTTGAAAATCATGATGAAAAGCCCCTTAGGCCGCGCATTCAACCTTCGTCGCGCGCCGAGCGCAAGGGGTGCACCCAGCGCCTGCCGGGGACGGTCATCGCCACCTGGCTTCCGGCCGACGCCAACCAAAAAGGGCCGTTGTGACGCCGAATCGGGATGCCTCGGCCGCGCCAGAACGCCTTCCATTCGCGGCAAAAAAGCTTAGAACGCTTCTACGCTTAGAGGCCCGCGAGGGCTCCAAAACCCCGAGATTTGCCCATGAACGCTCCCACCGCCTTCCCCGATCCCGCAAAACCCGTTCCGCCCTACAAGCACACCCCGCTGTTCCCGTTGGGCAAGGACGAGACGCCCTACAAGAAGATCACGGCCGAGGGTATCAGGGTCGAGAAGGTCCTGGGGAAGGACATGCTGGTGGTGTCGCGCGAGGCGCTGCGGGCGCTGTCGGAGGCGGCTTTCGGCGACATCAACCACTATCTGCGCCCCGGCCATCTGAAGCAGCTCCGCGCCATCCTGGAGGACGGCGAGGCGAGCCCGAACGACAAGTTCGTCGCGCTCGACTTCCTGAAGAACGCCAACATCGCTGCCGGCGGCGTGCTGCCGATGTGCCAGGACACCGGCACCGCGATCATCATGGGCAAGAAGGGCTGCAACGTCATCACCGACGGTGACGACGAGGCGGCGCTGTCGGAAGGCGCGCGCGACGCTTACCTGCGCCGCAATCTGCGCTACTCGCAGGTCGCGCCCTTGTCGATGTACGAGGAGAAGAACACCGCCAACAACATGCCGGCGCAGTGCGAGATCTACGCCGAGGGCGACGACGCCTACAAGTTCATGTTCATGGCGAAGGGCGGCGGCTCTGCCAATAAGAGCTTCCTGTTCCAGGCCACGCCCTCGGTGCTGACCAAGGACCGGCTGCTCGCCTTCCTGAAGGAGAAGATCCTGACGCTGGGCACCGCGGCGTGCCCGCCCTATCACCTCGCCATCGTGATCGGCGGCACCTCGGCCGAGCTCTGCATGAAGACGGTGAAGCTCGCCTCGGCCCGCTATCTCGACGCGCTGCCGACCCACGGCTCGCCCGACGGCAACGCCTTCCGCGATGTCGAGATGGAGCAGGAAATCCACAAGATGACGCAGTCACTCGGCGTCGGCGCGCAGTTCGGTGGGAAGTATTTCTGCCACGACGTGCGCGTGATCCGGATGCCGCGCCACGGCGCCTCGCTGCCGATCGGGCTCGGCGTGTCCTGCTCGGCCGACCGCCAGGTGCTCGGCAAGATCACCAAAGACGGCGTCTATCTCGAAGAGCTCGAGCACAATCCGGCGCAATATCTGCCGCAGGTCGAGCAGTCGCTCGGCGGCGAGGTCGTCAAGATCGACCTCAACCAGCCGATGAAGGACATCCTGGCGACGTTCTCGAAGTACCCGACCAAGACGCGGGTCTCGATGACCGGCACCATGATCGTCGCGCGCGATAGCGCGCATGCCAAGCTGCGCGAGCGCCTCGAGAGGGGCGAGCCGCTGCCGGACTATTTCAAGAACCATCCGGTCTACTACGCCGGTCCCGCCAAGACGCCCGAGGGCTACGCCTCCGGCGCGTTCGGCCCGACCACCGCGGGCCGCATGGATTCCTTCGTCGACCAGTTCCAGGCCGCCGGCGGCTCGATGGTGATGGTGGCCAAGGGCAACCGTGCGCCTGCCGTGCGCGAGGCCTGCAAGAAGTATGGCGGCTTCTATCTCGGCTCGATCGGCGGTGCGGCTGCGAACCTCGCCGAGCACTGCATCAAGAAGGTCGAGGTGCTCGAATATCCCGAGCTCGGCATGGAAGCGATCTGGCGCATCGAAGTCGTCGATTTCCCGGCGTTCATCATCATCGACGACAAGGGGAATGACTTCTTCAAGGAATTGAATCTGGGCTAATCAAGCTCGCCCACCGTCCGCCGGTCCCGGACCGGCGGATGGTGAGGGCGCAGGCTCAGCGCTTTATCTTGAACGACCGGGCACCGCCATTTTCGACGCTGTCGAACATGACGAGGACGCGGATGCTGGTTGCGTCTTCCTCGAGCGGAAGCAGAATTTCCGCCTTGGCGCCTTCCTTGACCTTGCTCAGGTCGAGCGTCGCCAGGGGCTTGGCGGCAGTCTCGTTGCTGCCGTCCCACAGCCAGACGGTATAGGGAACGTCTTCGTCGCGCGTCGGGCCTGCGAGTATCAATATGCCGTCCTTGACGACGGCAAGGTCCCGGATCCCGGTATTCTTCCCGAGTTCGAGCGATGCGGTGTCAGGCTTGAGATCGCCGTGTTTGGTGAAGAGCGCATCAGCGTTGATGCTGAGCACGTAGGCGCGACGCTTCACCGAAGGTCCTCGCAGTCCGAAATACATGCGGCCGTTCCTGACCGCTATCCCTTCGATGTTGACACCGCCCTCTGCCAGCGGCTCGTTGAAATACGCTTCGACGTCGTCGTCGTTCTTAAGCACCTTGCGCAGCCGCGAGCTCGACTCCACGCCATCGACGTTCCCAGCGTTAGGTTTGGTCTTGGGAGCCCCGGTTCGCGAATCCACGGCAATCCGAAACACGACGTAACTCGATAGATTTTTCTTGTCACTGTGACGGCTTCGGCCATGCGAGCCGGTCACATAGAAGAAGCCGTCGTCATAAGCGACGCCCTCGGCATCGGGGTCCTTGTCTTCATCCGAAAGCAGAACGACGTCCCGCGGAACGAGCATCTTGTCTTCGATCGAGAAGAACTGCGCATATTTCTGCTGGTCATTGGCAATCAGGCACGATGTGAATTTCGGCGTGGTCGGTACGCAAGCGGCACCGCTCAGGTTGATGCGCGGCTGATCCTTGAATGTCTCGCCCTTCTCATTCTCCTTGAAGATCGAGGCGGGCTTCCAGGTCGTTGCCTCCGGAGCAACCTTCGGCGGCAATGGTTCGCCGCGCGCGGCCGACATTGTTGCTGCCAGCAGAATGCAAACGAACGCGGCCGTCAGTGATCGGTGAGATACGCGCGTGATGCTGTCGGGCATGCTTTCCTCCCGGGCGCCATCCTCAAATACAATCCTGAATTGTGAGGAAGGCAAGGGTGAGAATGTCGCGGAGCACGGTCTCCCGTCAGCTGCAGTTCGTAACCTGGTTCGAGCACAGCGAGCGCCACCAGCCGCGGACGCCGTCCTGGCTCTCGACGAGGCCCCAAAGGCCGCTGCAGGCGAGCAGGCGCTTCGGGCCGCCGTCGGTGTCGATTGGGGCCGCCGAGCTCGCGCTGGGCCGGCATCCATTTCGCATCGACGAACGGCGCCTGGAAAAGTCCGCCCATGCGTGTCGCGCCATTGGCATAGGACGCGCCGACCTTGTTGGACGCGACCCAGCCGCGCCCCGCATAGGGTTTTGGCGCGCTGCGTGGATATCTCTTCTCGTCCTCGTAATCCTTGCCCGGCGGCTTGGCGCCTTCGATCAGGAACCAGCCGTCCTTGAAGCCGATGATGCGGAATTCGGTGAGCCAGCCGCCATCGGGCGTGTTCTCGGCGCCGCCGAGCTTCGGCCGATAGGGCGGCGGCAGCGTGCCGAGCACGCGCGCCTTCACCGAGGGCTCGGCACGCACGTTGAGGCCATCAGGATCCTTGTCGATGGACCAGGCGCCGAGATCGCACGGCTCGGTGCCATCGGGCAGCGTCGCGCGCCTGGCGGCGAGATCGGCGTGGAGCTTTGCGAAATCGGTATCGTCGTTGTCAGGATCCGGCCCGCTGCGCGGCTTCAATTCGGCCGAGACCGCGCGCGTCGCATCCGGCGTCAGCGTGACGACGAGGGCCTGGCGCGCAGCGAACACGCTTGCCGATGTCTTCGGATCGTTCGACGAGGCCGGATAGACCGCGAGGTAGCCGGTCGATCCTTCGGTCCGGTAGGCCGTGCCGGCGACATAACCCGCCGGCACCATGGCGAGCGCACTTGCGCGCCACGCCGGTTCGGTGTCATCCGCGCGCGCCGCTTGCGTCGCGACACACAGGATCGTTGCCGCGATGAGACGGAGCGCGCGCACGGTTCGCAACGAGCCTATGTGCGCGCGCCCGTGAACGGAAAGCTGCCCATCGGGCCGATGCCCATCTCGCCGCTCATGCTGTCGCCGGACACCGTTCCGATGAACTCGAGCGTCAAAGGCATCGGATTGGTGATCGAGACTTTCCAGTTGACGGCGTCGCCGCTGATGGCGCCGTCGAAGATCTCGGCCGAATTGCCGTCGGCGCCCTGCGTTCCGGTCAGCGTGCCGCCGGAGCTCAGCAAGGTCAGCGTGGCCTTGCGCTCGCCCATGGGCGTCGTCATGGTCAGAGTCCAGTTGCCGTCCACGGCCATTCGTGTCTCCCAGAAATCCCGGCGGGCAGCGACGATCCGCGACCCTTCCCTGACCGAGCGTATAGCGCAACTCGCAGCAGCTGCCTAACCCTCACTTGGAGGCATTTAGGCGCGGGCGGCTGCACGGCGCCGGCTGGTGACAATGAGGCGAAGCACGACATACTGCACGGCAAAGGCGAGGATCTTGGCGCCGCCTGCGACCACCGTGATGTAGAACGCCCATAGTTTCAGATCGCCAGTGGAGGCGACCGCGATCATGCCGGCGCCGATCACGAACATCAGCAACGCCCAGGCATAGCCCGCGGCCGTGACATATTCCGGAACGGTCTCGACGACGATCGGCGGCATGTAGCGCAGCATCCAGCCGCGCTTGAGCATGATGGCGCCGATGGCGAAATGCGCGATCGAGGGCTTTGCCAGCATGAAGCGGGGATCATTGGTCAGCAGGGTGACGGTGCCCAGCACGACGACGAGCGCGAGGCTCGCATAGGTCATGTAATTGAGCTGCTGCCGCTTCACGCGCGCGTAGATCACCTGCGCGATCGCTCCGGCAATCGCCACCGACGTGGCCAGGACGACGTTGTCGGTGATGAGGTAGATGACCAGGAAAACGATGGCGGAGAGGAAGTCGGAGGCGAGGCGGGCGAATACGTCCTTCATCGTCTGTCCTGTTCAGCGGGTGTTGGGCATTGCGCTGGCCGGCGCACCGTACTTGATCTGGCGATACTCGGGATACCATTTTGTGAAGTAGATCGCGCTGTTGCGGGCGGCGAAGGCGACCGCAAGGCCCGACCAGAGCGGCAGGCCGGGGACGTAGAGCAGCGCGATGTTGGCGGCCATCATCAACAGCGCGGCGGCGGTCCAGGCGCCGGTAATGACGTAATTGGCGGTGAGGAATCCGGGCATCGCCGCCGTCTCGGCCGGGACCGTTTCAACCGCATATTGCAACGTGAACGGGTGGCGGACCAGCATCGAGCCGAGCGAGATGACGAAGATGCCGATGTCGACCGACAGCTTGACGCCCAGCGTGCCGAGCTTCGGGTCGATCAGCGCGAGGTAGAGGCCGATTGCGGCGAATACGATTGCCGAGCCCATCGCCAGGATCTTCACGGAGCGGCCGCGTGCGACATCGATTGTGATGGTGGCAAGGCAGATTGCAGACGCGGCGAACACGCTGATCGTGGCCGACGTCACCAGCATCAGGAAAGTGTAGGCGCCATAGGGCGCGAGGATCAGGAAAATCGCCATGAGCCGCCTCGGTCTGGCTTATCTTTACGATGTAAAGATAAGTAAATCAGGAGCGATGCCGGGTCAAGCGAAATCTTTACAGTGTCAAAATAACGTAGGTAACTTCCAAAAAATGAAGTGCTGCAATGGCTTGGTCGGATGCCTCGTCGGCGAATTCCGCCCAGGGCAGGCGTGACAGGATCGGCAGCGCGGCGGCGAGCAGGAGGCCGACCGAGAGCAAGATGCCTCCGTTGAAGATGACATGGCCGCTCCGTCGCAGCCGGATCATCCGGAGTGCAAGCGCGGCGCAGGCCAGGGCGAGGACGGCAAGGCAATCCGCGGTGATCGAGGGCATGTACATGCGAGGCTTCTTTGGTGACATCCGCGATGTCATTCCGGGGCTCGCGACGTCGTCGCGCCCCGGAATGACAAGAGTTACTGCGCGCCCACCCAATTGCCGTGAAAGCCGTCGGGCACGCGGTGGCCGAGCTGCACCAGCGCAACGGGACCGGCTTCGACATCGGTGGCATTGAACACGGCGAGGTCGCTGCGGTTCTCCCGCGCGCGCCAGACCACCGCCAGCAGCCAGCCGTCGCCTTCTGCTGCATCCGTCGCGCGCTCGACGAACACCGGCTCGGAGATGGTATCGCCGGCCGGCAGCAGATAATGACCGAGCCGTCTGCCGTTGCCGTCGACATGGACGACGCCCGACAGCGCGCCGAACATCGGCAGCCGCGGATTGGCGCAGGCGTACCAGCCGTGACGGCTTTTCAATCCGGCGCGGCGGTCGTCGATGCGGGGGAATTCGCCGGTGAGATCGTCGAGATAGGTCTGCTGGAAGCGGTCGGTCGTCCCTGAGAGATCGAACGTCCAGCGGCAATGGCGGGCGCGTGATTTCTCCGGATCCGTCGGCCGGCCATCGGGATGCGGAAACAGCGGCGCTTCCTCGAACTGCATGACGTCGGCGATGATGCGGTTGCCGTCCTCCCACGCATTCATGATGTGGAAGACGTAGCAGGCTTCACCGCGGAACCAGACGATGTCCTTGGCCGTGCCGTTGCGCTTCATCACGCCGACATAGGCGCCCTTGTCCGGCTCCCAGGCATAAGGCGGCCGTCCGCTCATCGCGCGCTCCATGCTGCCGGTGATCGGGAGGATCGGAAACAGCACATGGTTCTCGGTGACGATGAAGTCGTGCACCATGCTGGCATAGGGCGCCTCGAAACGTTCGAAGCGTGTCGCCTTGCCGGAGGCGTCGATCGATCCGTAGGAGAGGGCAGGCGTCAGCGGACCCGCGGCGTTGTAGCCGAAGAACACGAGTTCGCCGGTGACCGGGTCGACCTTCGGATGTGCCGTGAAGCTGCCGGCGACGCGACCCTGATAATTGTGATAGCCGCGCGTCGCCAGCGTGCCCGGCTCGATCTCGGTCGGCAGATGCGCTTCTTCCAGCGCGAGTAGCTTGCCGGCATGAAAGATGATGTTGGTGTTGGCGACGCCGCCGTCGGTGAGGTTTTGCGGCGCATCCGGCAGCTTGCGGCCGAAGCCGCCGAACAGCGCGCGGCCTGCATCGTGCTCGGCCAGCCATTTCGGCGTGCGGACCCAGCGGTTGCGATAGCTGGCGCGGCCGTTCTCGAGGTGGAAGGCGTGCAGCATGCCGTCGCCGACGAACCAGTGTGCACCGGGCGCATCGAACTGCGGATTGGGACCGTTGCGATAGAGCACGCCATTCAGATCGCGCGGCAATTCCCCGACAATTTTGAGGAATGGCGCGTCGGCTTCGAATGGAATCGGACCGAGGTTATGGCGACGTTCGGTGACGGCGTCGTTCTGCACGGCGAATCCCTCCCTATCTTTACATCGTAAAGATCGGATAATGCCGATTGCCGGATTCGTCAAGCGAAATCTTTACACTGTCAATATTGCGTCATATAGCTTGCAAATGGGCAAGAGCGACACCAAAAGCGAAACAGCGCGCAAGCCGCGTACCCCGCGCAAGACATCGTCGGCCGCGAGCGCGCAGGCGCGTTCCGCACGCCGTCCGGCAGTAGCGAAGACGGAGACGCCGTATCATCACGGCGCCCTGCGCGAGGCACTGCTCCAGGCCGCCGAACGGGTGCTGGAGCGCGACGGGCTCTCCGGCCTGACCTTGCGCGCAGTGGCGCGCGAGGCGGGCGTCTCGCATGCCGCGCCGACGCATCATTTCGGCGATCTCACCGGCCTGCTCAGCGAGCTCGCGGCCGTCGGCTTCCGCCAGTTCAACGCGGCGATGGCCTCGTCCTGCGACGCCGCCACCACGCCGCTGGAGCGCGCGCTGGCGCGGCCGAAGGCCTATGTCGCCTATGCGCAGGCCCATCCCGGCATGTACGGCATCATGTTCCGCACCGAACGGCTCGATTATTCCAGGCCCTCGCTGCACGAGGCGGCCGAAGCCTCTTTCGCCGGCCTTGCCAATGCGATCGGGATGATGCGGCAGGAGCAGATCAGCGGCGACGCACTGACGCTGAACCAGGGCGCCGCGATCGCGCGCGCCTGGTCGATGGTGCACGGCTTCACCATGCTGCTGCTCGACGGCCGTCTCGAAGACATTCTGGGGCGGCTGCCCGAGGGGACGACGGCCGAACAGTTGCTCGAGGCGATGCTGACGGCGCCGATCACGGCGAAGCTGCCGGTATAGCGCATTCGGGCCGGCACTGCCCTAGGGCTTGCCGATCTGGCGGCAGTCTTTTGGCGCTGTGGAGGAATAGGTGCTGCCCATGGATTGGGCGGCGACGTGATCCGCGCTCAGGCAAGTCAGCAGCACGGTCAGACAAGGGAACGCGATACGCTTCATGACGACGCCTTGATACGGAGGGAACTCGCTCCATCAGACGTCTTCATTGTGGGCAAGGTTCAAACAGAGGCGGGATGTACCTGACAGCGGCGCGGAATCGTTCTAGAAGGGCGCCTTCCGCTGCGCTTACCGCGCTTCGTCCGCGACATCTTATTCGATCATGCCAGCCATCGCTTCCAGCAAATCCTATCGCGTCGGCCGTTCCAAGACCGGACTTGGCCTCTTCGCCACCATGCCGATCAAGAAGGGGACCCGGATCATCCGCTATTTCGGACCGATCTTGGATTCGCGGATTCCCGCGCACGACGAGATCGAGAACAAGTACCTGTTCGAGCTCAACAACCGCTGGACCATTGACGGCTCGGTGCGCAAGAACCTCGCCCGCTACATCAACCATTCCTGCCGCCCCAACGCCGAGTCCGACGTCCGGCCGCGCGAGCGCAAGGTCTTCATCCGCGCCATCAGGAACATCGAGCCGGGCGACGAGATCAATTACGACTACGGCACGGATTATTTCAAAGCCTATCTGAAGCCGATCGGCTGCAAATGCCCGTCTTGCGAGGCCAAGCGCAAGAAGCAGCGCGCCGAGGCCCGCGCCGAACGCGCCAAGGTGAAGGCGCGCACGGAGGCCAAGGCCAAGAAGACCGGCGCGAAGGCCGGCAAGAAGAAGCTCAACGGCCACGCCGTTGGCAAGAAGAACGGTCGCGCACGGGCGTAGCAATGTGGTGATGGCCCACCTCCGCTGTCATGCCCCGGCTTGACCGGGGGCATCCAGTACGCCGCAGCCCATCCGCACACGTCTACCGTCTCTGGAATACCGCGCCGCCCGGTCAAGCCGGGCGACGACTGAGAATGCCTGCGCCGCGGTCTCACGCCGCCACCACACTCCCGCTCTTCCGCAATCCCACATATTGCAGCTCGGCAAACACACCGGTTGCAATCGCCTGCGCGACGACCATGAGCTCGCCGCCGATGTTCGGCGACACCGCGCCAGAGAACAGCAGCGCGATGCTGCCGACCGTCCAGGCCGCGTTGCCGACCAGGACCAGCAGCACGAGCGGCCTCGCCACGGAGGCGCGCGAGGCAAGCCAGCCGACCAGCGCGGCGTAGGCGATCAGGAACAGGCCGGTCTCACGCAGCAGCGCTTCGGGAAGGTTGAACAGCGATGCGAACGCGCTTGCACCGAAGGTGAAGCCGAGGGCGGCGACGCCGCTGAAGATAGCATCGGCGAGAAGCGCGCGGCGCAGGAAGGTGGATGCGTCGATCATCGTGGTCTCCATGGTTGGGTTGGGCTTGGGGGTGAATTCAGTGTCGTCCGCGCCACCAGGCGCGGAGCAGGCGGGCGAGGCGGAACGGGCAGAGGCTCTTGCCGACGCCGTGCTCGAAGGCTGTGACCTGCGCGACGACATAGTGGCCAGTCGAATGCACCAGCGGCTCGGTCATGTTGAGGCTGCGAGCCAGCATGCGGGTCGCGAGCGTCACGGCCCAGGGAACAAGGTGGTCGGCGATGGTCCGGTAGAGCAGCAGCGCGATCATGGTCATCTCCTGTTGCGACCGAAGATGCGCCGTGGCGGGGACCAATTCGATTACCTCGCGGGTAAAAAATGCGCCCGTTCGTGACAGCGTTTGGCGAGGTGATGCTGCCACACCTCATGAGTTCGCGGTCTTGAGTTGTTGCTGCCAACGCATACGATTTGCCGCCGGTCGGCTTCCGCGATGGTCAGTGCGATCTGTCCAATGATGGATTGGAGCGAGAGTTCAAGTTTTTCAATCGGTTAGAAGGCGGCATGTGCGCGATGTGTGCACCGGGAGATCAAAGAAGATCTCAGTACAGCCAACGGGCGTGGCAGCTGGTTGAGTGTGTGTCGCTTGCCAGGCGATGCTCTTGTTGCACAGGAGCTGCAATCGAAAATTGGAAGGCTGTAGACGCGTCGGTGACGGTGGGCGGGGCAATCATCTGCAGAACGATCGGCTAAGGAATGATCGCTCTCAGCCTCCTGCAATTGCGCGATGGACGAGCGCGATGACCTCGTCGGCTTCCTGTTCGGTGCTGTCAAAGCGAGCCACGAACCGGATTACGTCCTGGTCCCGGCGCGCGAATTGCAGCCCGCTTGCTGCAAGACGGTTGATGGCCAAAGCGGGAAGGTTGATGAAAACCAGATTGGCTTCCACTGGCGCAATGAGCTGAACGTCGGGCAGCGCAGCGAGACCCGCTCCAAGACGCGCGGCCACGGCATTGGCCTTCGCCGCGAGCCGCAGGTAAAGGCGATCCTCGACGTAGGCGAGAAGCTGTGCCGACGCAAAGCGCATCTTCGACGAGGTCTGGCCGGCACGGCGAAGCCGATAGGACAGGGATTCGACGAGATCCTGGTCGAACACCACGATCGCATCCGCCGACATCGCCCCGTTCTTGGTCGCCCCGAAGGACAGGATGTCGACGCCGGCGCGCCAGGTCATGTCGGCCGGGCTGCAACCGAGCCGTGCTAGCGCGTTGGCGAACCGGGCGCCATCCATGTGCAGCGACAGATTCCTGTCGTGGGCGATTGCTCCGATTTCGGCGATCTCGGCGAGGGGATAGATCGTTCCATATTCGCTGGCCTGAGTGATCGACACCGCATCGGGCTGGGAGCGGTTGCGGACTCCCCAGGCCGCCCGGCCCAGCGCTTCGCGCAGGCTCGACGGCTCGATCCGAAAATTTCGGCCGGACATGGCGACGAGCTTCGCGCCACCGGTGAAGGCTTCGGTCGCGCCGCCTTCCGCGGTGTGGATATGCGCCTCTTCGTGACAATAGATGGCGCCATAGGGCCGCGCGCAGCTCGCGAGTGACAAGGCGTTGGCCGCCGTACCGGTCGAGACCGGGAACACGGTGACCGCGGTCTCGAACAGCTCCGAGAAGCGCGCATTCAACAATCTCGAATAATCGTCGTCCCCATAGGCGGCGGCCGGGCCGCGATTGGCCTCGGCGATCGCTCGCAGAATCTCGGGGCTGACCGGCGCGACATTGTCGCTGCGGAAATTCGGGAGCGTCGGGACTGCGTCGTTCATACCGTCCTGTCCTGCCGTCATATCACGGTTGATTCCTGCTTGTTGATGCGCCGATTGATCAGGAGCAACGGGATCGCGGTGACGAGGATAAGCACCGCGGCCGCGGCGGCCGCTAGACCCGCGCCGGTGCCCTCGATGGCATGGTACATCACGACGGTCGTCGTGACCCAGCCGCTCGCATAGAGCACAATGGTCGCGCTCAACTCGGATGCCGCGGTGATCCAGACCAGCACCAGCCCGCCGACAAGGCCGCTGGCCATCAACGGCACGGTCAGGGTCGCGAAGGTTTTGCTTGGCGAGACCCCGAGATTGATCGAGGCTTCCTCGAGCGAGGGATCGAGCTGGTGCACGATGGCCGAGGACGACCGGATCGCGAAGGGGAGCTTGCGGACGACATAGGCGATGACCAGGATCAGCCAGCCGCCGGTCAGAATCAAGGGACCGCTGTTGAACGCGATGATGAGCCCGATCGCCAGGATCGTGCCCGAGACCGCAAACGGCACCATGCCGACGAAATCGAGCAATCCCGACAGGCGCGAGCGGTGCCGGGCCACGACATAGCCGATCGGAGCGCCGATCAGCATGGTGGCGACGGCCGCGATGCTGGCGAGTGTCAGCGTGTTGAGCAGCGGCCGATAGGAGCCCGACAAGAGGGTGGCGTAATTGCCCAATCCGAGCTCCCAGGTCAGGACAGGGCCGCGAAAGCGCAGGAGGGAGATCATCAACACGGCCGCGAACGGCAGCAGCGAGGCAATCACGATGCCCCAACTCACGATCGTGGCCGTGAGCCGCAGTCCCGGCGTCAGCGGCAATTTCGCGGGCGCGCTGCGGGCATTGGTCGAAAACCGGCGCTTGCCGAGGTAGTGCCGCTGAACGAGCAGCGCGATCGCCGTGCAGGCGATCAGGAGCACGCTGAGTGCGCCCGCCGCGGCCGGGTTGGCATCAGATTCGCCGGCGAACAGCTTGAAAATGTCGACGGCCAGGAACGGCCGGTCCTCAGCCAGCACCGCTGGCACGCCGAAATTCTCCAGTGCCTCGATGAACACCAATAGTCCGCCCGCAAGGATCGCCGGCATCACGATGGGCAGCAGCACGGTGCGGATCACATAAGGCCGTGAGCCGCCGAGATTGCGGGCTGCCTCCTCCATCGAGGCGTCGACTGCCTGGAATCCGGCCAGCACGGGCATGACGACGTATGGATAAAGCGTCAACGTGAACACGATGACGATGCCGGGCACGCCGTAGATCGATCCGATCGGGATGCCGATCCCGCGCAGAGCGGTCGTGACGACGCCGGCATGGCCGAACAGCAGCACGAGGGCGTAGGCGCTGACGAACGAGGGCAGGACCAGCGGCAAGGACGCAAGCGTCAGCAGCAGCGCGCGGCCCGGTATGTCGATCCGGGCAAGGCAGAAGGCGAGCGGGATGCCGATCGCGCATGCGAAGACCGTCGCGAGCGCGGCGCAGAAAAGACTGTTGCCGATGCTGCCGAGATAGTAGCGGCTCTTCACAATCGCCGCATAGTTCCCAAGTGTCAGGCCGCCCGTGCCGTCGATCCGAAAGCTCGCATCCAGGACGAGCGCCAGCGGGTAGAGCAGAAACACCGCGAGTAGCACCAACGCCGCCAGCGTCACGATGGTGGCGAAGCGTTTCATGGTGCTGGATACGCCGTGATCTGGGCAGGGTCGTAGGCAAGGGTGAGCGGCGCGCCGGGCAAGAGATCGAGCGCCTGGCCGCCGAGCGCCGAGATCCGAATCTGGGTGCCGTCCGGCAGGGTTGCGTGGAGGCGTTGTACCGGGCCGAGAAATTCACGCAGCGCCAGACGCGCATGCACAAGCGAGTCACCGAGACCGTCTCGCAGCTGCAGGGCCTCCGGCCTGACCGACAGCAACACCGGTGCGCCTGGCGCTGCGACCTCGCCTCTCACCGTGAATTCCGTTCCGGCTGCTGCGACAGGCGTGTTACGGCCGTCGAAAGCTCCCGCGATGCCCGGCACCATATTAGTCGAGCCGAGGAATTCGGCGACGAAGGCAGTCTGCGGCATCCGATAGATGCGCTCCGGCGTGTCCACTTGCTCGATCTTGCCGTGACGCAAGACGGCGATGCGGTCGGAGATGGCGAGTGCCTCCTCCTGATCATGCGTCACGTAGATCGCAGTCAGGCCGAGCGCCTGCTGCAGCTGTCGGACCTCGATCCGCATTTCGGTGCGCAGCTGCGCGTCGAGGTTGGACAGCGGCTCGTCGAACAGGAGCACGGCGGGCTCGATCACGAGCGCGCGGGCGATTGCCACGCGTTGCAGCTGACCGCCGGAGAGCTGGTGTGGTGACCGCGGACCGTAACCTGCAAGGCGCACCCGCTCGAGCGCCTTGTCGACGCGCGATGCGATCTCGGCAGCCGGAACCTTCCTGGCCTTCAGCCCGTAGGCCACGTTTTCGGCGACGGTGTGGTTCGGGAAGATCGCGTAGTTCTGAAACACCATGCCGGTGTCGCGGCGATGCGCGGGCAGAGCATCGATGCGCCGACCGTCGAAGCAAATGGAGCCGGATTCGACATCGACGAAGCCTGCGATCATGCGCAGCAACGTCGTCTTCCCGCAGCCTGACGGCCCAAGCAGCGTGAACAGCTCGCCATGCCTGATGTCGAGCGAGATGTCGTCCACGGCCCGCACCGCGCCGAAGGTGCGGGTCAGGTTTTCAATCCGGATCGTCGTCATCGGATCAGCGCGTGTTCTGGATCGTGGTCTTCAGCCGCGCGAGGGTGTCGCGACGGGCCGCTTCCCATTTGGTGTCGTCATAGGGCAGCACCTTGACCGCCGAGAACGGCAGCATCCCCGGCGCGACTGCCTCGAGCTCGATATCCTGGCGGGCAGGGCGCCGGAACGTCGCCTTCAGCAACATCTCCTGGACCTCCTTGCTGGCCAGATAGTCGACCAGCCGTTTGGCAGGCTCGGGGTTCGGTCCGCCTTTCAGGATGGCCGCGCCCTCGACGCCCGCATAGGTGCCCTCGGCCGGATAGGCGACGCTCACCGGCGCACCGTTATGGGCCCACAGGAAGCCGGCGTATTCGAGCGTGATGCCAAGCGGATATTCGCCGCTGCCGATCCCGTCGAAGACCTGGGTCGAGCGGTTGAGCACCTTTGCATTCGCAAGCAGCCCGTCCATCTTGGTCCAGGCTGCGTCGTCCGCGCCCCACAGCGAGAGAAGCGTGGTCGCGGCCGCATATGAGAATCCGGAATTGGCAGGGTCGGTAAAGGCGAGCTTGCCTTTCCATTTCGGATCGAGGAGGTCCGCCCAGGCTTTGGGCCCGCCGGCCTTGTCGATCGCCTTGGTGTTCTGGCCGATCACAACGACCTGGATGTTGGTGCCCAGCCAAAGGTCGTTTGGATCGCGAAATTGCGCCGGCACGGCTTCGCGACCCTTCGCCGCGTAAGCCTGAAGGTGCGGGCTCGCCAGCCGCAGCAGCGTCGCACTGACGCCCCAGATCACGTCGCCCTGCGGATTGGCGGCCTCGGACGCGACGCGGCGCACCAGCACACCTGATCCGGTCGAGACCACGTCGACCTTGATTCCGGTCGCCTTGGCGAAGCCTTCGGCTACAAGCTTGTTCACGGTGTCGTCGTTGGCCGAATAGAGCACGACGTTCTGCTGGGCCGAGGCCAGCCCGGCCGCGAACAGCGATGCCGCGAGCGTCACGACTCGGGCGAGGATGGAGGCAGGAGATCTCATCGTGGTTCGCCCTCGTGGGTTCAGCGATTGCTCATGCGGTTGCGGCGAGGTACTCGGTGGCCGCCTTGAGCCCGGCGCCGCGTTCGATCGGCAGGCCGAACTTCGTGAGTGCGTCCTCGAGATGCAGAAGGTCGGTCAGAATGGTCCCCGCGCTCAAAGCACCCATCGTGCCAAACCGGATGACACGGCCGGAGAGACGGTTGCGGGCGCCTGCGATGACCGTGCGGTGATCCTGGTAGAGCTGCCGCACGATGGCTCCGCCTTCGAGCCCGTCGGGGACCTTGAAAACCACGACCGTGTTCGAGCGTGGCTCATCGCGGCAAAAATCTGCGAGTCCGAGCGCCGCGCCGCCGGCGCGCAGCGCGGCGGAGAGCTTCTTGTGGCGCGCGAGCACATTGGCGAAGCCTTCCTCGTGCATCATCGTCAAGGCCTCACGCAGGCCATAGATGAGGCTCACCGGTGCCGTGAACGCGGTCTCGTTCTGCTCCGCGGATTTCAGCGCGCGACGGAAATCCCAATAGAAGACCGATCGTTGCTCGTCCTGCCCGATCACGCGCCACGCCTTGGCGCTGACGCTGGCAAGTGCGAGGCCGGGCGGGCACATCAGGGCCTTTTGCGAGGCCGAGACAACGATGTCGACGCCCCATTCGTCCTGCCGCATCGCGATGCCGCCGAGACCGCTGACGGAGTCTGCGATGAGCAGCGTTGGCCGGTCGCGCACCAGTGCGCCGAGCGCCGCGAGATCGGCCACGATCCCGGTCGAGCTCTCATTGTGCACGACGACGACGGCGCGATAGGCGTGCTCGCGCAATCGGGCTTCCACCGCGGCGACATCGATCGCCTGGCCCCATTCGATCGCGACCGTGTCAACGGTGATGTTCATGGCCTTGGCGATCGTGGTGAAACGCTCACCGAATTGACCATGCTCGACTACGAGGATCCGATGGCCCGGTCCGGCCACGTTGACGAGCGCAGCCTCCATAACGCCGGTCCCGGAGCTCGCAAAGAACAGGACGCGGTTCGTCGTGCCCAGAATCGGACGGATCATTTCCTCTGCCTCGCCGATTGCAGTCCGGCATTCGGGTCCGCGATGGTTGACCATCACCCGAGCCATCGCCTGCCGCACTCGCTCGGGGACTTCGGTTGGGCCGGGAAGCCGAAGACGGTATCCCGTCGCAGCGATGGCGTTTGGAGTGTTTGTGGTCGTCATAGCTTGAAGTCACCGTTCTGACGCATGTAGGGAACGAGGCCGCCCGCGCGCAGGATCGCCAGCATGATCGGCGGCAGCGGCTCCGGGCTGAGTGTCTCACCGCTGCGTTCGTTGCGGATCGCGCCGGTGCCGTCGGAGATCAGGATGTCGCCCTCGCGAATCCCGCCGGTTTCGCAGACAAGCGGCAGCAGGCCGTTGTTGATCGCGTTGCGGTAGTAGGTGCGCGAGAAGCTTCGCGCCAGCACCGCCGGAATGCCGGCCCCGAGCACGGTCGTGACGGCAACCTCCATCGCCGAGCCGCAACCGAAATTCTTGCCCGCCACCAGGATGTCTCCGGGCTGCACAGAGGCTGCAAAGGTCGGGTCGACATGCTCGAACAGGAATTGCCTGAGAACGGCGGGGTCGAGGCTCTCACGCTTGCGGGTCGAACTGATGATCGAGTCGGTGTTGACGTCGTCGCCGACGAGTCGTGCGCGTCCTCGCAGAGCTGTCATCGGGACACCTTGCGAGGATCGGTTACGGCGCCGCGCGTTGCGGCGGCTGCGCAAGCGGCCGGGGAGGCGAGGTAGATCGATGCCTTGGCGTTGCCCATGCGGCCCTTGAAGTTGCGGTTGGCGGTCGAGATCACCGAAACCCCGTCTCCGGGGATCACCCCGCAGGTCCCGCAGCAGGAGCCGCAGCCCGGCTCGACCACGGTGGCGCCGAAGCCGACCAGGGCGTCGAGTGTGCCATCGGCCGCCATGGCGTCGCGGACCTCGCGCGATGCCGGCGTGACCACGAGCTGCACGCCGGGTGCAACGCCTCCACCGGCCTCGAGCACGGCGAGAGCCTGATGGAAGTCGCGTAACCTGCCGCCCGTGCAGGTGCCGAGATAGACCATCTGTACCGGCGTGCCGGCCGCATCCTCGAGCGCCACGACCTGGTCCACCAGATGCGGCAACGCGATCCGCGGAGCGAGGGCGTCGAGCGCGATCTCGACGGTCCGGCTGTAGTGCGCATCCGGATCCGCTGCGACCGGTTCGAAAGCCTGGCCGGTGCGGCCCTGCAGATAGGCGACGGTTTCAGCATCGGCCGGGAAGATGCCGGTCTTCGCGCCCATCTCGACCGCAAGATTGCTCAGGACGAGGCGGTCCTCCAGCGCGAGGGTGGCGACACCCGGTCCTGCGAATTCGAGTGCCTGATAGGCGGCACCGTCAGCGCCGAGCATGCCCGCGAGGGCCAGTGCGATATCCTTCGCATAGACGCCGCCCGGCAGTTGTCCGGTCAGGACGACGCGGATCGAATCCGGCACGCGCAGCCAGATCCGGCCACACAGCATGACCGCGGCGAGATCGGACGAGCCGATCCCGGTCGCAAAGCAATTCAGTGCCCCGTATGTCACGGCATGGCTGTCGGCTCCGACGACCAGACCACCCGGCAGAGCGCGGCCCGTCTCCACGATGAGCTGGTGGCCGATTCCTTCGCCAGCTTCATGCAGTGTGATGCCAAACCGCGTGGCAAAATCTCGCATGAGGTGGTGTAGTTCGATCGTCTTCGGGCTCGTCGCCGGCACGTAATGGTCGAGCGCAAAGACCAATCGGGCGGCATCGCGCACGTTCTCTCCGCCCATCGCCCTGAAATAATCGAGCGCCATCGGGACCGAACCGTCGGTGCCGAGCGCGCAATCGACCTCGCAGACCACGAGGTCCCCGGCATGCGCATCCTGCCCGGATTTTCGAGCGAGGATCTTCTCGGAGATCGTGCGCCCGGCCATCGCTAGACCTCTGGCATCTCGCAGCCGAGACGGCGGAGCGAGGCGTCGACCCAGCTACGATCGAGCGTACCGGCTTCGATCGCCGCCATTTGCTTGGTCTCGGCAGCCTGCTTGGCTTCGGCCGCCTCGATCACCGCTCGGCAATCGTCGATGGCGACGGCCAGCACGCCGTCGTCGTCGCCCAGCATCAAATCGCCGGACTGGATGACCATGCCGCCGATCGCGATCGATCCGTTGATCTCGCCCGGACCGTCCTTGTACGGACCGCGATGGGTGACACCCGCCGCGAAAACGGGAAGGGGGTTCGCCCGGATCGCAGCGGCATCGCGGATCGCGCCATGGATAACGATGCCGGCGACGCCGCGCCGGGCGGCCTGCGCGAGCATCATCTCGCCGAAGATTGCGTTGCTGAGGTCGCCGCCCGCATCGACCACGATGACGTCACCGGCAACCGCGATATCGAGCGCTTTGTGGACCATCAGATTGTCGCCGGGGCGCGTCTTCACGGTCAAGGCGGGACCGGCCATGCCGCCAGCCGCATGCATCGGCCGGAGCGCGGCGCCGCCCGCGGCCATGCGCGACATCACATCGCTGATGTTGGCGACCGGAAGGGCGCGAGCCCGTTCGACCCATTCGCCTGCGACAACGCGCTTGCGGGAAAGGATTCTGAACCCTACGGCCATATCAACCCCATTGAAAATGGAACGCCGTTACGCATAGTGTAACGGTGATGAGCCGAGGTCAACCGAAAATCGGCAGGACAGGGATTTCGATGCCCAAGACGCAAGGGGTCGCCGCCGTGCAACGGGCGTTGGCGATCCTGGATACCTTCGCTGGAGCCGGGTCGCGCAGCCTGGCCGACATCGCCAAGATCACGGGCTTGGCGAAACCGACTGTGATGCGCTCGCTGGTGTCGCTGGATGAAGCCGGCTACGTCGTCCGCCTCAGCGACGGCCGCTACGCGCTCGGCGCAAAGACATTCCAGCTCGGCACCACCTATCGGGCCAATTTCAATCTCGAACAGCATGTGCTGCCGGTCCTTCAGCGGCTAAGCCAGGAGACGTTGGAGAGCAGTGCGTTCCACGTGCGTGAACGCGATAGCCGGCTCTGTCTGTTTCGGGTGGATTCGCCGCAGCTCGTGCGCGACGTCGCGCGGCCCACCAATCTCGCGCCGCTCGATTTGACCTCGACGGGACAAGTGCTGCGGACGGCGCGCTGGGCAGACCGCACGGATGACGGCGTGCAGGTCTTCGTCAGTTCCGGAATCTACGACGCTGTGACGGCCTCGCTCTCCACCGCCGTTTTCGGCCACGACGGAGCGCTGGTGGGCGCTATGACCGTGAGCGGCCCAATCGAACGCATCCGTCAGGCCGACCTCCAGGCGCTGGCGTCCCGGTTGACCGACGCCTCGTATCGGCTCTCACTTGTGCTGGGCGCGCCATTGTCCCGCGAGGTCGGCACGCCGCGGATCATCAGTTTGCCATCGGCCGAAACAGGCTCTCCCTGACGCGCCCCGTTCGGGGCAGGGCGCCATTTCGACCGGCAAGCTCGTGAATAGACGCCGCTCAGGTCTACAAGGTGTTCGTAGCTGCGCGTGGGGGAATGCCCTTTGCCGCAATCTCCGCTGATAGCTCTTCGATCGTCTTGCGCTGTTCCATGGCGGCTCTGCGGATCAACGCAAAAGCGGCGGGCTCGGCGAGCGCGTGCGAGTGCATCACCTGAAGAACGGCGGCAAGCACGATGCGGCGGGATCGCAGACGCTGCTCCAGTTTGAGGATCTGCTGCTTCAAGTCGTTGGTGCGTTCGTTTCGCTCGAATGCCATGACGACTGCCGCATAAATGCCGGCCGAGCGTAGCGGCTTGACTAAGAACGACGCCGGATCGAGGTCGAAGACGAGCTTCAAGCGGCTCGGCGTCTCCGTGCCGAGCAGGGCGATGACCGGACAGCGCCCCAGGAACGGGGCTTCAAGTGGAAGAAGTTCATCGTCGATCAATGTCACGTCAGGCGCGAAGTCAATCGCCTGGCCGGGCGCCCATGCAGTGCTGTCGATCCCGAGACGTTCAAACTGGCGTCGCACGATCGATGCGTCGCGTTCGTCCTTGATGGCGACGAGTGCTTTGCGTCCGCGCAACGAGAATGAAGACAGCTTGCTCATTTCACCACCCGCAAATGCGGCGCATTCGGCGATGTGCCGCCCTTTGATGTCTCCCTGAAGGGAGGGGCGGCGACGTCGAGCTGCGTCAGGTAAGGATCAGGCTTAACGGGCGCGTCGGCTTCCCAGAAGATGTCAAACTGTCCCCGTGCATTGGAGACTGCCAGTCGCGGCGTAAGGACGCAATGATTGTTGCTGCCGTCGATCCAGACCGGTCCTTGCGGCGAATTGTAGCGATAACCGGCCGCGGCGCGCCTGACCTCGCCGATGTCAGACGTGCCGGCCCGCTGCAGCGCACGGGCCAGCAGATAGACGGCGACATAGGCAGATTGTCCGTCGACGGAGGGGCTACTGTCCTCGCCGTAGCGCGCTTTCCAACGTGCGACGAATGCACGGTTCTCGGACAGTTGTATGCTTTCGAAATAGGCCGATGATGTAATGCAGCCCGCCGAGGCCGGTCCGACGATCGCGAGTTCCGGTTCGCACAAGCTGCAGCTCAACATCGGAATGTCGAGGCTCGCAGCTTCGGCGGCAGCGCGGAAGGCGCGGATGAAGTCGTAGCTCGAGCTTCCGACCAACGTGTTGAACACGATCGGCGGCTTGCGGCGGATGATCTCGTCGACGATATGCCCGACGGCGCTTTCGCCGAGTTCGAGCAGCCGTTCGGCCAGGATGTGGCCTTCTGCTGCACTCACTAATTCGCGGGTGACGCGATTGGTCTCCCATGTCCAAACGTAGTTGGAGCCGACGCAGAAAATCTCGCGCGACAGATTGTCGAGCACGTAACGGACGAGCGGCAAGACGTTGTGATTGGGCGATGCTCCGACATAGATGACGTTGTCGGAGCACTCGAAGCCCTCGTAGCGCGCAGGATACCAAAGCAGGCGATCGGTACGTTCCACGATCGGCAAGACCTGCTTGCGCGACGCAGAGGTATAGCAGCCGATGATGTGCTCGACGCCGACATTGCGGATGAGATCGTCGCAGACCGTGTGGTATTCGGAGATGATGCCGCGAGGATCGCGGACATGAGCGGCGATCGAGAAGTCGAACTCGGCTTGATTGTTGATCTCGTCGACCGCCATCATGGCGCTCTTGAGGATCTCGCGGCCCATGGCCTGATAAGGCCCGGACTGCGAACAGATGATACCAACGGGAACGGACGGCTTTGTCATCTATGGCTTTCGGCGACGCGACGCGGCAGGAAACCATCATGACTGATGTTGGTGCAAGAGGGGGTGCTGATTTGCTGCGCATGCACATTGCGAAATTTGTGCAACTGGCCTCGTTGACAAGGTGCTACGCACATCCTTAGAATTTTGTACTACGGGCTTCCACTCGAACCCTGCGCGCGTTGATCTGGCCGATGACGTCCTGGTCTCTGCACAAAGTGCTTCGTTCGATTCCGGATCCGATGCGATAGATCATAGACGCGGCATTTGAGCCATTCGTCACCTCATTCGCGAGGGACGGGTGGCTTTTTTCGTTTTGCCGCTAAGAAAATTGGCGATGCGTCCGCGTCGCCAAGCCGATGGCGCGCGCGACGATTGCCATGCCTGCGCTTGCGTCGGCCAAAACGTGGGGAGACGATGGCGATGACAGATCTTCATTATCTCGGGCTCGTCGAGGTCGGACAGCAGATTCAAGCCAAAAAGCTGTCGCCGGTCGAAGTTACCAAGGCGATGCTCGGGCGGATCGAACAGCTCGACGTAAAACTCAAGAGCTACGCCTATCTGATGGCGGACTCGGCCCTGGCACAAGCGGTCGGGGTCGAGAAGGAAATCGCATCGGGCAAGATCAAGGGGCCGCTGCATGGCGTTCCGGTTGCGGTCAAGGATCTCTGCTGGGCCAAGGGCGCACCGGCGGCGCACGGCATGACGATTCATCGCGACTTCCGTCCAGTCGAGGATGCGACTGTCGTTGCGCGGTTGAAAGATGCCGGCGCTATCATCCTCGGCAAGCTGCAACAGACCGAAGGCGCCTACGCCGATCATCACCCGAAGATCGACCCGCCGAAGAACCCGTGGAACGCGGATCTCTGGCCCGGCGCATCCTCGAGCGGCTCCGGCGTCGCTACTGCGGCGGGCCTCTGCTTCGGCTCGCTCGGCACCGATACGGGTGGATCAATCCGCTTTCCGTCCGCGGCTAACGGCGTCACCGGGCTCAAGCCGACCTGGGGACGCGTCAGCCGCTATGGCGCATTCGAGCTTGCGGCGACGCTGGATCATATCGGCCCAATGGCAAGGAGCGCGGTCGATTGCGGCGCCATCCTCGGCGTGATCGCGGGTCAGGACCCCAAGGACACGACGTCGGTTCCGCTGCCCGTGCCTGACTATCTCGCCAGTTTGTCCGGCGACCTTCGCGGCGTGACGATCGGCGTCGACCGGCGCTGGACCAGCGAAGGCACCGATGGCGATGCGGCTAAGGTGTTGACCGAGGGTCTGCGTGTCGCGGCCGATCTCGGCGCGAAGATCAAGGAGATCACGTTCCCCGATTCCAAGGCGGTCATCGACGACTGGTTCCCGCTTTGCGGCATCGAGGTCGCTGTCGCGCACGAGGACACCTATCCCGCGCGCAAGGACGAGTACGGCCCGGCACTCGCTGGCCTGCTCGATCTCGGTCGGCAGCAGTCCGGCATGGACTATCAGAAGATCGTGCTCCGGCGCGAAGCGTTTCGTGGCGCAGTGCGTATGCTGTTCGAATCGGTCGATCTCCTCGCAGTGCCGGCCCAGGCATTCGCTGCGCCGACCCTCGCCAAGATGGCGGCGCTCGGCGAGGACGCCTCGCTGATCGCAGGCTTGCTTCGCTTCACATGCCCGTTCGACATGACGGGAAGCCCGACCGTGACGTTGCCCGGCGGCTTCGCGGCAAATGGCGGTCCGGTCGGCTTCCAGTTCGTCGGCCGCCATTTCGACGAAGCCAGCCTCGTCCGCGCGGGCGATGCGTTCCAGCGCGTTACCGACTGGCACAAGCGTCATCCCGGGATCTGAGTTGAGGAGCCGATCATATGCCCGCAGAAGACTGGTTGAAGACATCCATCATGACCAAGCGTGCGGTCGCCAAAGGCGCGACCGGGGCGACGCATAGCCTGACGATCGAGCAGCAGGGCGGCTTCCATTACGTCTATGGTCCCTATGCCAAGCCGACTCTGTCGATCGATCCGGGCGGAGTGGTCGTCGTCGAGACGGAGGATGCGTTCGGCGGTGTGCTCACCAGCGAGAGCGACAGCCCCACCGCCAAACTGAACTTTCCCTATCTGAACCCGCAATGCGGGCCGATCGCGGTTAAGGGCGCCAAGAAGGGCGATTGCCTCGCGATCTACATCCGCGACGTCGAGACCCGCGGCGAGCAGCCGGCCGGCACGACCTGCATTATTCCTGAGTTCGGGGGACTCGTCGGGACAAGCTCGACGGCACTGCTCAATCCGCCATTGCCGGAGCGCGTGAAGAAGCTGCATGTCGACAGGAACGGCGTGCGCTGGAACGACAAGATTACGCTGCCCTACGAACCGTTCATCGGTACCATTGGCGTCTCGCCGGAGATCGAGGCGATCTCCTCGCTGCAGCCGGATTACCACGGCGGCAACATGGATCTGCCCGACGTCGCGCCCGGCGCGATCATCTATTTCCCGGTGCATACCGACGGCGGAATGCTCTACGTCGGCGATTGCCACGCAACACAAGGTGACGGCGAACTTTCCGGCGTCGCGATGGAGCAGCGCGCCACGGTCACACTGCAGGTCGACCTGATCAAGAACTGGAGCTTCGCCTGGCCGCGGCTCGAGACCAAGGACTTCATCATGACGATTGGCAGCGCTCGTCCGCTCGAAGACGCGGCCCGCATCGCCTATCGCGAGCTCGTGCGCTGGATGGCGGCGGATTACGGCTTCGACGAGATCGACGCCTACATGCTGCTCAGCCAGGCCGGCCGCATGCGCCTCGGCAACATGGTCGACCCAAAATACACGATGGGGGCATCGATCCTGAAGAATTACCTCAAGCCATGACATCCAGCCGCTTTCAGAAACAGGGGACATCGCGATGAATTCGGGACGTAAGCTCGGAATGGTCTTGCTCGGCGCTATGCTCGGTACAGCGGCGGGGGTGAGTGTTGCTCGGGCGGCGGAACCGCCATTGAAGGTGGGTCTGCTCGAGGACGTGTCGGGCGACCTCGCCTTCATGGGCATGCCGAAGCTGCACGGCTCTCAGCTGGCCGTCGAGGAGATCAACAAGAGCGGCGGTATCCTTGGTCGGCAGATCGAGTTGATTCACCTCGATCCGCAGGGCGACAACGCGCGCTATCAGGAGTTCGGCCGTCGACTGCTCAACCGCGACAAGGTCGACGTGTTGATCGGCGGCATCACCTCGGCCTCGCGCGAGGCGCTGCGTCCGATCGTCGATCGCACCTCGACACCGTACTTCTACACCAACCAGTATGAAGGCGGCGTCTGCGACGCCAGCATGATCAGCATGGGCGCGGTGCCGGAGCAGCAATTCTCGACGCTGATTCCATGGATGGTCGAGAAGTTCGGCAAGAAGGTCTATGTCATCGCCGCCGATTACAATTTCGGTCAGATTTCGGCGGAGTGGAACCGCAAGATCATGAAGGATCTCGGCGGCGAGGTCGTCGGCGAGGAGTTCATTCCGCTCGGCGTGTCGCAGTTCGCGCAGACCATCCAGAATATCCAGAAGGCGAAGCCGGATTGGTTGCTCACGATCAACGTCGGTGCTGCCCAGGATTCGTTCTTCGAGCAGGCGGCTGCGGCCAACCTCAACCTGCCGATGGGATCGTCGATCAAGGTCATGCTCGGCTTCGAGCACAAGCGGTTCAAGCCGCCGGCGCTCAACAACATGCATGCGACTGCGAATTGGTTCGAGGAGATCGACACGCCGGAGGCTACCGAGTTCAAGAAGCGCTGGCACGCGAAATTCCCTGACGAGCTCTACATCAACGACATGGGCTACAATGCCTATAATGCGCTCTACATGTACAAGGCGCTGGTCGAGAAGGCGAAGTCGATCAAGCTCGACGACATGCGCAAGGTCATCGCGACCGGCGATGCATGCATCGACGCTCCCGAAGGCAAGGTGTGCATCGATCCGAAGAGCCAGCACACCTCGCACCGCATGCGCCTGATCTCTGTCGGGCCGAAGCATGAGGTGAAGGTCGAGAAGGACTATGGGACGATCGAGCCGTACTGGCTTGGCGAGATCGGTTGCGATCTCACCAAGAAGAACGACAAGGACCAATACACGCCGAGCCATCTCCCGAAGAAATCGTGACGCCTGACGGGCACGGATTTTGCTCGTATTGAGAGTTGCGCTCTTGGACAAGGCCGGCGCCGCAACGATGCGGCGCCGGGATCGGCAAAGGGACCAAGATGTCGGCTGAAGTATTCTCGGTATTCTATCAGTTCGCCGATGTGTTCGCGTTCCTCATTCTCTCGGCCGCAGGTCTCGCTATCGTGTTCGGCATGATGGGCGTCATCAATATGGCGCATGGCGAGTTCATCATGTGCGGCGCCTATGTCACCGTCGGCCTGGTGAATCTGGGCGTTCCGCTTGCGATTGCCCAGATCCTGGCCGCGCTGACGGCGGGGCTCATCGGTGTCGCCGTCGAGTTCCTGATCGTGCGGCGCTTCTACAAGCGGCCGCTGGATTCTCTGCTCGCCACCTGGGGGCTCAGCCTCATCGTGACGCAATCGATGCTCCTGATTGTCGGTTCAGCCGTGCGGGGCATCGGAACGCCGGAAGGAAGCTTCGCAATCGGCGGCTATACGTTTTCGACCTATCGTCTGGTTCTGTTCGGTTGCGCGGTGGCCGTGCTGGGCGGCCTCTACATCGTTTTCATGAAGACGCGCTTTGGTGTGATCGCCCGCGCGACGATGCAGAATGCGGCGATGGCGAAGGCGCTGGGCGCGCGAACGGGCCGAATCTATTCGGTCAGCTTCGGGATCGGCACCGGCCTTGCCGGACTTTGCGGGGCGCTCTACGCGCCAACGATGACGCTGATCCCGACCATGGGCGCGACCTTCGTGGTCGAAAGCTTCGTTACGGTCGTAATCGGAGGGGCAAACGTGCTGCTCGGAACAGCGCCGGCCGCTGTGTTCCTGGCGATGATCCGGATGGCGCTGAACGCGAGCTACGGCCAGATCATCGGACAGATTGGCATGCTGGTCGCCGTTATTTTGATCATTCGGGTGTTGCCCGAGGGGCTCTCCAGCGTCCTGGTTCGTCGTGGGCGCTAAAGGGAATTTGTGATGTTCAAGCTGCTGGAAGGTCCGCAGACGCTCGGACGTGGCAAGGTCTTCTGGTCCTGCTTCCTTGCAGTGCTCGCGGGCGCACTGACATATCCTCTGTTCGCGGACTCCTATGATGTGGGGAATTTCGCCTATTTCCTGATCTGGATATTCATGGCGCTCGGCCTCTGCCTGATGTGGGGCTATGGCGGGATGCTGTCGTTCGGCCAGACCTTGTTCTTCGGGATCGCCGGTTACGGTTATGGCGTGCTCGCGATCAACATGGGCGGCGGCACCGCGACGATCGCCGCGCTTGCGCTGTCCGTTGTCATTGCGATGGCGGCGGCCGGCATCCTCGGCTATTTCATGATCTGGGGTGGCATCAACGGCATCTTCTTCGGGATCGTGACGCTGTCTGCGACGCTGGTGCTTGCCTTCTTCCTCGGCCAGACGGCGGGGCCGGAATGGCACATCGGCCCGGCGCGGCTGAATGGCTTCAACGGCATGAAGGGCATGGACCCGCTCGCCGTCGGCGACTTCTATATCGAGGGATCGGCGCTCTACTACGTCATGATCGCGCTGATCGTGATCGTCTATCTGGCGTTGCGCATGCTCGTGAATTCGGGCATCGGCAACGTCATCGTGGCGACGCGCGAGAACCCGCAGCGCGCCGAGATGCTGGGTTATGACGTCCGGAAATACCAGCTCCTGACCTTCGTGATCGGCAGCGGCCTCGCAGGGCTGAGTGGTGCGCTGTACACGTCCTGGGGCCAATTCATCACGCCGTCCAGCATCGGCCTGCCTGCGGCGGCGATGCCCATCGTATGGGTGGCTTTCTCTGGACGGAGCGATCTGACCGCAACTCTGGTCGGATCGTTCCTGCTGCTGTTCGGCTTTCAGACCATCACGGTCTACAGCCAGCAGGCAGCACTCGTGCTGATGGGAGCGCTGCTGCTCGCCACGGTGATGCTGGCGCCGCAGGGTTTTGTGCTCGGCATCGGCAAGCTTGCTGCCGATTGGTGGAGCGGGCGTCGGCGGCGCGATGATAGCCCCGTCATGGCGGAGGCTGGTCGCTTGCAGTCGGAAGAGTCCTGATCATGTCGCTGGTCGAAGTCAAAGGCGTATCCAAGCGTTTTGGCGGATTGACCGCAGTCTCAGACGTCGACCTCACGGTCAACGCCGGCGAGGTCCACTGCCTGATCGGACCCAATGGCGCCGGCAAGAGCACATTGTTCAAGCTGATCGTGGGTCTCTATCCGCCGAGCCAGGGCAGCATCCTGTTCGATACCGTCGATATCACCAAGGAGCGTCCCTACGGACGCGTTCAGCGAGGCATGAGCATCAAGATGCAGGCTCCGAGCGTGTTCAAGGAGCTGCCGGTTCGGCAGAACATCCAGATCGCGCTCCAGGAGCGACTGTCCGGCGCGGAACGCATCGCCGAGGAGGATCGCCTGCTGACTCTGCTCAACCTGGGGCAGGACAGCGATAAGCTCGCGGGTGCGCTGTCGCATGGACAGCAGCAATGGCTCGAGATCGGGATGGCGCTGGCGCTGAAGCCGCAGCTCCTGCTGCTGGACGAGCCGACTGCCGGCATGTCGCCGGAGGAAACCTTCAAGACCGGCGAACTGATCAAGTCGTTCAATGCCGAAGGCACGACGGTGCTTGTCGTCGAGCATGACATGGCCTTCGTGCGCCAGGTCGCCCAGCGCGTCACGGTGCTGCATCTCGGCAAGATTTTCGCACGCGGTGATCTCGAAAGCATTTTGCAGGACGCGAAAGTCGCGGAAATTTATCTCGGTAAGACGCATGCTCACTGAAGCCAATCCCACGAACCGGATTCTGGACGTATCTGAATTATGGGCGGGATACGGTGCGACGCCGATTCTGCAGGGCGTCACCATGTCGGTCTCCCGCGGCGAGATTGTCGGCGTGATCGGCCGTAACGGTGTCGGCAAGTCGACGCTGATGCGGTGCCTGATCGGTTTGCTGCAAACCTGGCGTGGCACGATCAGCTTCATGGAGCGGGACGTCACAAAGCTCGAAGCCGACGCGCGGGCGAGGGCGGGCTTCGGATACATCCCGCAAGGGCGGGATGTCTTTCCGCAGATGACCGTCGAGGAAAACCTGCAGGTCGGCGAGTTGATCGGCGGTCCCGGCGGTAAGAAGCTGCCAGAGCTTGTCTATGAGTATTTTCCGCGGCTGAAGGAACGCCGGCGGCAGGCTGCAGGCACGATGTCGGGCGGCGAGCAGCAACAGCTCGCCATAGGCCGCGCGCTGATCGGCAATCCGTCCTTGATGATCCTGGACGAGCCGTCCGAGGGCATCCAGCCCTCGATCGTCCAGCACATCTGCCAGGCGCTGAGATCGTTCCGGGACGAGCTCGGGACCACCATCATCTTCGTCGAGCAGAACCTCGACACGATCCTGGCAATCGCCGAGCGTTGTTACATCATGGAGAAGGGCAGGATCGCGCAGTCGCTGGCGGGTGGCGAGGTTAACGAGGACAATGTCCGCGATCAGCTCCTGCTCTGAACGGCCGCATGGCATGTTTTCAAGTCGTCAATAGGGAGGGAATGGACATGGATCTGGGACTCAAGGGCGCAAAGGTTCTCGTCACCGGCAGCACCAAGGGGATCGGCAGGGCGATCGCCGACACATTCGCGGCGGAAGGCGCGGATGTCGGCATCTGCGCGCGCAACAAGGCCGATGTCGATAGCGCGGTCGCCGCGATCAAGGCGAAGGGCGTCGCCGCCTTTGGTAGTTCGGTCGATGTCTCCAACGGCCCGGCGCTCAAGGCCTGGGTCGAGGACATGGCCTCGAAGCTTGGCGGCATCGACGTCGTGGTCGCCAATGTCAGTGCGCTGTCGATCGGACAGGACGAGGAGAGCTGGGAAAAGGAATTCTCCACCGACATGATGGGCACCGTGCGGCTGGTCAACGCTGCGATGCCGTATCTGGAGAAGAGCAAGGCCGCCGCGATCGTCACCATTTCCAGCGTGTCGGGCCGCGAAGTCGATTTCGCCAGCGGCCCCTACGGCACGTTCAAGGCCGCGATCATTCACTACACACAGGGGCTCGCCTTTCAGCTAGCCAGCAAGGGCATCCGCGCCAATTCGGTGTCGCCGGGCAACACCTATTTCGAGGGCGGTGTCTGGAATCAGATCAAGGACGGCAATCCCGAGCTTTACAAGACCGCGCTGGCGCTCAACCCGACCGGCCGCATGGGCACGCCGCAGGAAATGGCGAACGGTGCGGTGTTCCTTGCCAGCAAGGCCGCGAGCTTCATCACGGGGACCAACCTCGTGGTCGATGGTGCCCTCACGCGCGGGGTGCAGTTCTAGGCGCTTATTGAGTAGCGCAGCCACGAGACCGGGCCGTCTGCGGCGCCGGTGGGCGAAGCCGTTTCCGACAACAGCAGGGCTGTCAGATGTCAGCAGATCCAATTCACTACAAGTCGATCATCGAAATCTCCGAGCTGTTCCGCCGCGGCGAGCTTCTCCCTTCGAAAGTGACCGAGGTGATGCTGGGCCGGATCGCGAAGCTCGATCAGAAGTTTCACGGCTACGCGCTCGTTCTCGCCGAGCGGGCCATGGCGCAGGCCAAGCGCTGTGACGCCGAGCTTGGCAAGGGCATCTGGCGCGGGCCGCTGCACGGCGTGCCGATTGGATTGAAGGATCTCTGCTACACCACTTTCGCGCCGACCGCTGGAGGTACCACGGTCCACGCTAGGTTCGTCCCCTCCTTCAACGCGACGATCGTGGACCGGCTCGAACACGCCGGCGCCGTCACGCTCGGCAAGCTAAAAATGACCGAGGGCGCCTATACGAGCCATCATCCCGACGACCAGGCGCCGCTCAATCCCTGGGGGACCGACTACTGGGTCGGCTCCTCCTCAAGCGGATCGGGCGTGGCCACTTCGGCGGGACTTTGCTTTGGCTCGATCGGCAGCGACACCGGCGGCTCGATCCGGTTTCCGTCGGCGACGTGCGGGCTGACCGGGATCAAGCCCACCTGGGGACGTGTGAGCCGCCACGGCGTCTTCCCGCTGGCTGACTCCCTCGACCATGTCGGGCCGATGTGCCGGAGCGCAGCCGATGCCGCGGCCATGCTCGGCGTCATCGCGGGCGCAGACGTCAATGATCCGACCGCCCTTCAGGCGCCGGTGCCGAACTATCTGGCGGGGATCGGTGACGGCGTGCGGGGCTTACGCATTGGCGTGGACCGCAGCTACACGCAGGACGGGATCGATCCGCAGGTGGTCGCCGCCTTGCTGGAAGCGGAGCGTACGCTTGCGGACCTCGGCGCCGATATTCGTGAGGTCAAGTTCCCAGCTTACGAGAAGCTCGTGAGCATGTGGATTCCGATGTGCTCCATCGAGACCGCAGAGGCGCATCTCGAGACCTATCCGTCGCGGAAGTCGGAATACGGTCCCGACCTGGCGCAGCTGATCGAGCAGGGCAGATCGATCGGCGGCGTCGAGATCGCTCAGATCCATCATGAGCGGTTGAAGTTCTGCGGCAGCCTCGCGGCGCTGTTCGGCGATATTGACCTGCTCCTGATTCCCACCATGCCCGTGCCGATCCCAACGCTGACCAAGATGGGCGAATACGGCGCCGATCCGAACGTGCTGCTCAGCATCCTGCGCTTCACGGCGGTATTCGACTTCTCGGGCAGCCCGACCATCACGCTACCGAACGGCATGGCGGCGGACGGGTTGCCGCTCAGCATGCAGCTCGTCGGCCCGCATCTGTCCGAAGATATGCTTGCCCGCGCCGGGTATGCCTTCCAATCAGTGACGGATTGGCACACGCGACGCGCCCTTGGCGAATGAAGATCTTCGGAAATCTAGGGTGCCCATCCGAAAATCAATCATGGGTCGAGTTCAGAGCGGGGAGACACAGCACGTCGAAACGAAAATTCGTCAGCGGAACCGATGGGCAAGCGCAATGGAAGTGGTTGGGTTGCCAGCCGGCGGTCGCCGTCGCCGAGAGAGCCCGCGTGTGCATGATCAGCGCTGTTGCTCGTGCAGGGGCGCGAGTGGTGAGATTCGCGTAGCGTTCAATAGTAATCCCGCGCGGCGGGAATGATGCGACGAGCACGACGTATCACGGGGATTGTCGTCCACAGAATTGGAGCGAAGTGTCGCGCGCGCTCTAGTGCGCTTGGCTGAGGCCGCCTCATCGCCATGGCTGTCACGCGTCGCCTATGCATCTACCTTTCTGTCGGCACACGCTTGCGCTGATCGATCGCGGGGCCTGCCTCCTCTAGCTTTGATGATCGGGTGTTGCGGCCAGGACCGAATAGAGCGCGTCGTGATGCCTTGGTCCGCTCCTGATGTTGAACAGATCCGCGCTGGGAAAGCCGGCTGTCTGTACTGACGTTCGCAACCGCACAAATCGAGATAGGGCCAGGGCTGGATCCGGCCCCGCGGCGTGATCCGCCATTGACAGGTCGGCGGAGATGATAGAATTATAACAGGATAAGTTGCAAAAATAACAATATGTCACCATCGTACCAGCGTCTCGCGGGGCGACGGGAGGAAAGTTTGGAACTGTCCGGTCCGGTTGCAGCAGAACCTCGGTCGTCGACCTCGCTTGTGATGGTCAGTGGCATCAACAAGCGCTTCGGCGGCGTGCGAGCGCTGCGTGACGTCAACCTCGAGGTTCGCGCCGGCGAGGTCCATGCGCTACTGGGCGAGAACGGCGCGGGAAAATCTACCCTGATCAAGATTCTCAGTGGTGTTCATGCCCTCGACAGCGGCACGATCGCGATCGCCGGCAGGCCGGTAGAATTCGACAGCCCGGCGAAGTCGCGCGAGGCGGGGATCGCTGTCGTTTATCAGGATCTCAGCCTCGTCGAATCCTTGAGCGTTGCGGACAATCTGTTGCTCGGCCGTGAGCCGCGTGCGCGTTTCGGCTTCGTCCGGCAGCGCGCGCTGATGGCCAGGGCCGAGGCGTTCCTGAACGCGCTCGGCATTCCCCTGGATACGAGAGCGGCCGTCGGCTCGCTGCCTTTCGCCTATCGCCAGATGACGGAGATCGCCAAGGCGCTGATGGGCGAGGTCCGGCTTCTGATCCTCGACGAGCCGACCTCCTCGCTGACATCGGATGAGGTTCGGATCCTGTTCGATGCGATCGGGAAGGCGACGCGCCGCGGAGTCGGCGTGATCTATGTGACCCATCGGCTCAATGAGGTGTTCGAGATCTCGCAGCGCGTCACGGTGCTGCGCGATGGCGCTAACGCGGGCACGTTTGTCACCGCCGAGACCGACATGAAGCGGCTGGTGAACGCGATCGTCGGAACCGATCGATCGGCACCCGCGGGCCCGCGCACCGAACCTGTCGCGAAGCGTGAATTGGCTCCGTCGCCGGTTCTGTCGCTGTCCGACGTGTCCAACGACCGGCTTCGCGCCGTCGATCTGTCCGTGCTGAAGGGCGAGATCCACGGCCTCGCCGGATTGATCGGCAGCGGCCGCACGGAGATTTTGGAGACAGTGTTTGGCCTCCGGCCGCTCGAGAGCGGCGCAATCGAGATCGAGGGCCGGCGATGGCTGCCGAGAGGGCCTGCCGATGCGATCGAGCAGGGCATCGCGCTGGTTCCGGAAGACCGGCATGTGCAGGGTCTGGTCCTGGACCATTCGATCGAGCGAAACGTCACCTTGCCGCGAATTCCCCATTTCTCGCGCTGGGGCTGGATGCAGCAACGCGCCGCGGCCAGGCGTGCGGAAACCGCGGTCGCCAGGCTTTCGGTGAAGGCGCCGGGCGCGTTCAGCCTGGTCAGGACGCTCTCCGGCGGCAACCAGCAAAAAGTCGTGTTCGGAAAATGGAATGATCCGCGGCCGCGCGTGCTGCTCCTGGATGAACCGACGGTCGGCGTCGACGTGGGCGCGCGCGAGGAAATCTATGCCGTGATCCGGAATGCCGTCCGCGACGGCAGCGGGGTCCTGGTCGTCTCGTCCGATCTCGTCGAACTGATCGAGCTCTGCGACCGCATCTCCGTGATCGTCAACGGGCGTGTGGCTCGCACGCTGTCGCGCGGCGAGATCGATGATGCCGAAGAGCTGCATCATCTCCTCCAGATGTACCAGGCCTCCGGGCCGGGCCACTTGCAAGAGCTTCCCGCATGACCGAACTGACTGCTCCCAACGTGGTCGCCTCGTCGACCCCATCTGATCGCCGCCGCAAGATCCTCCAGAATTTGCTGCGGGGCGAGCGGCCGTACATGCTGTACATCGCCTTCGTGATCCTGCTGGTCGTGTTCAGCCTGTCTTCGCCCTGGTTTCTCTCGGTCGACAATTTCCTGAACATCGGGCGCCAGACCACGCTGGTGTCGATCATCGCGGTCGGCATGACCTTCATCATCATCGCGCGTCAGATCGATCTGTCGGTTGCCTCGACATTGGCGCTGTCGGGCATGGCGGCTGCTCTCGCGATGAGCCAGATCAACAACAGCTGGATCGTGGGCGCCGTGGCCGGGCTCGGCACCGGTGCGCTGGTCGGGCTGCTCAATGGCATCCTGACCACGCAGCTATCGATCCCGTCGTTCCTGGTGACGCTGGGCTCGCTGAGCATGGCGCGGGGATTGGCGATGATGGTGACCAACACCAAGCCGGTGATCATCACCAACGAAACCTATTTCGCGATCTTTGGCGAAGGCACGTTCCTCGGCATACCAGTTCCGATCGCCTGGACTTTGGCGGCGATGACTATCGGCATCCTGCTGCTGCACTACAACGTGTTCGGCCGGCGCATCTATGCGGTCGGCGGCAACCCGACCGCGGCACTCTATTCCGGCATCAACACCAAACGGATCACGACTGCGGCCTTTGTCCTGACCGGCACGCTGGCCGGATTGGCGGCGCTGGTACTGTCGGCGCGTTCACATGCGGCGCGGCCAGATGTCGTGCAGGGCATGGAGCTCGACGTCATCGCCGCGGTGATCCTCGGCGGTTGCAGCCTGTTCGGCGGGCGCGGCTACATCCTGGGGACGCTGTTCGGCAGCTTGATCATCGGCACGCTCAACAACGGCCTTGTTCTGCTCGGCGTGAGCTCGCCGATGCAGCTCGTGATCAAGGGCGCGATCATCGTTGCCGCGGTTGCGTTCACGAAACGCTAGTCGACGTCAGGCGCGGCGCATGAACAACAAGTTCATTGCGCTGCGCGGGTAGGGGCAAGGTCGCTGGCCCTCCGGTGAATCGGCGACCAAAAAATGGAGGAAACAATGAAACCAATCTTGCGACAAACCTTGCCTTTGACTGCGTTGGTGGCCGCTGCCGCCCTCTCGATGATCCCGTCGGCCCGCGCCGAAGTGCCCGCGACCTGCGTCAAGAGTGTCGATCTCGCGAAGCTCGGGCCGAAGTCGATCGTCGGCCAGGGACCCCACGGCGAAAAGGCGGCTTCCCCCGAGGTGCTCGCGCTGTCGGAGGCCGACGCCGCCAAGATCAAGGAGAAGAACTTCAAGGTCGGCATCTCCATGCAGACGGTCAACCTCGACTGGTCGCAGCTCCAGATCCAGGGCATCACCGATACGCTGAAGAAGTACGGCGTGACGGTAACGGGCGTCGCGTCCGCCGAATATCAGGTGGACAAGCAGATCGCCGATATCGAGAACACGATCCAGCAGCATCCGGACGGCATCATTTCGATTCCGGTCGATTTCACCGCGACCGCGCCGACCTACAAGAAGATCGCCAAAGCCGGCATCAAGCTCGTGCTGATGGACAGCATCCCGACTGGTCTGAAGCATCCCGAGGAATATGCGACGATGGTCTCGGCCGATAGCCAGGGCAATGGCCAGATCGCGGCACAGATCCTGGCATCCTGCGTGGCGCAGGGCGGCACCATCGGTCTCGTCAATTTCGGCGTCGACTATTTCAGCACCAACGAGCGCACCAAGGGCGTGCGGGAGTGGATGAAAGCAAACCGGCCCGACATCAAGATGAAGCAGGTCGACTTCACTGATCCGCCGAAGGTCTCGCAGATCGCGGGCGACTTCCTGACCGGCAATCCCGACGTCAAGGGACTGTACGCGGTGTGGGATCAACCGGCGCTCGACACGCTGAGCTCGATGCGGGCTCAGGGCGTCGATATTCCCATGACGACGGTCGACCTCGGTCTGCAATCGGCGATCGAGATTGCCAAGGGCGGGCCGCTGAAGGCGACCGGCTCGCAACGTCCCTACGATCAGGGGGTCGCCGAGGCGATGGCGATGATGAACGCGCTGCTGGGTAAGGAAACGCCTGGCTGGATCGGCGTGCAGTCGCTGCCGGTGACGCAGTCGAATGTGCTGGAGTCCTACAAGACCGTATTCAAGAAGGACCCGCCGGCCGAGCTGACGGATGCCTGCAAAAAGGCGAAGCCCGCCTGCAACTAGCCTGAAACAGCGATGCGCGATCCACCGAGACCGCGCATCGCTCAGCAAGCCTGATCCGGGCGAACCAGCCCCCGTCCGGATCAGGCCGTGCTGGTGACGTATTCGACGGGGAGGCTGCGGAAGTGCTTGCGCGTGTCTGCCGACACGGAGCCACCGACGATGATCCGCGAGAATGAGCTGACGTCGGAGAAGAACGCCGGCTTGAGGCTGCCGAGCTTGCTGGCGTCGACCACGAGGATGCTCTCCATCGCGGTAGCGATGACGGCCTGCTTGACGGCGACTTCGTGAAAGTTCGAGCAGCTGGCGCCGCGGGTCCAGTGCAGGCCGCCGGCCGAGATGAAAGCCTTGTTGACCCCGAGCCGCCGCAGGTAGGACAGGCCGTCATCCGACGAGAACGACTGGGACGACGGATGGTAGAGTCCGCCCATCAACATCACCTGCGTCGCTGGCCGGTGGGTGACGATCGAGGCGACGTTCAGCGAATAGCAGATTACCGAAAGCGGCATGTCCTCGGGCAGGCAATCCGCCAGCGACTGCATGGTGGTGCCGCAGTCGATGAAGATGGTGTCACCTTGCTTGATCGAGGCGGCCGCGGATCGGCAGGCGAGGCGCTTGTCCTGCGTGTGCTGGTCGATTTCCTGTTCGAATGTGTACTTGATCCCGGTCGGCGCCGCCGCGTTGACGACGTAGCCGCCGAGCAGGGCGAGCGCCGCCTCGGGCCCGGCAAGATCGCGCCTGACCGTCATCTCCGACACCTTCAGCAGCTCTGCGGCGTCCTTCAGATGCAGTGCGCCGCTCGTCTCGACGGCGCGTCGCAGCCGTTGCAGCCGCTGGACGCGGGTCTCGCTGGAGCGTGCGGTCGGTGTTTCAGTCATTTTCGTCACCGAGCTTGCTTATCCGGTTGACAATGATCTTACAATGATGTGAGTTTAGCAACGTCAATTTGTTACAATAATAACATCTGGTCCGAGGGGCGTTTCGCTGTCAGCGATGGCAGGCAGCAGAAGCTCCAGCGGGCAAGGGATGGGAGGATCGCATGCTGCAATCGGCACATTCAGTCTATCTGCCGTTTCAGCCGATTCGCTAGCATTGCGCGGCGTACCGATGGCGCAGGGCGTCTTGATATCAAATCCATCCGCGGTGCCGGCGCAGCCCCATGCGCGGGATCACAATCATCCGCATCCGATCGCGCGCAACAGCGGCCGCGCGCTCGAGATGGACTGGGTCGATGATATCCGGATCAATCTGTCCGCCGCCGAGCGCCGCGTTGCGAGCCTGCCGGGCCGGCGCACCGTCAAGAAGGACGCGCAGGCGGCGTGGTTGCTTAAGGCGATCACCTGCATCGATCTGACAACACTCAACGGCGACGATACGGCCGAACGGGTGAAGCGACTCTGCGCCAAGGCGAGGGCGCCGATACGCAGCGATCTCCTCGAAGCGCTCGGCTTTGCCGGGCGCGGGCTGCACACGGGCGCGATCTGCGTCTATCACCGCTTCGTCGCAACCGCGGTCGAAGCGCTCGATGGGTACGACATTCCGGTCGCTGCGGTTTCGACGGGATTTCCGGCAGGCCTCGTGCCTCACGATCTGAAACTCAAGGAGATCGAGGCGTCCGTCAGGGACGGTGCGCAGGAGATCGACATCGTCATCACGCGTGAGCATGTGCTGACCGGAGATTGGCGCGCTCTCTACGCCGAGGTCAGGGATTTCCGCGCAGCCTGCGGCGACGCGCATCTGAAGACGATCCTGGCAACCGGTGACCTCAAAACGCTGCGCAACGTCGCCAAGGCGTCGATGGTCTGCATGATGGCTGGCGCTGACTTCATCAAGACCTCCACCGGCAAGGAAGGCGTCAATGCCACGCTGCCGGTGACGCTGGCGATGCTGCGCATGATCAGGGTCTATGAGGAGCGCACGGGCTTCAAGATCGGCTTCAAGCCGGCCGGCGGAATCTCGACGGCGAAGGATGTGCTCAACTACCAGTTCCTGATGAAGGAGGAGTTGGGACGCGATTGGCTCGAGCCGGATCTGTTCCGCGTCGGCGCCTCAAGCCTGCTCGCCGACATCGAGCGCCAGCTCGAGCATCACGTCACCGGCCGCTACTCGGCCTTCAACCGTCATCCCGTGGGCTGAGCATGAGTATCGCACATTACTACGAGACCATGGATTATGGTCCCGCTCCCGAGGCGGACGGCGAGGCGCGCGCCTGGCTGAAGCGGCACGACGCGACGTTTGGGCATTTCATTGCCGGTAAATTCGTCGCGCCGGCTTCGGGCAAGCATCTGGCGACGATCGAGCCTGCCACCGGAAAGACGCTGGCCAAGATCGCGCAAGGCATCGCAGCGGATGTCGAGGCCGCCGTCGGCGCCGCGCGATCGGCGCAGTCGTCATGGGCAAAGCTCGGTGGTCACGGTCGTGCCCGTCATCTCTATGCGCTCGCGCGCATGCTGCAACGTCATGCTCGTCTGTTCGCGGTGTTGGAAGCGATCGACAATGGCAAACCGATCAGGGAAACCCGCGATCTCGACGTGCCACTCGCTGCGCGCCACTTCTTGTATCACGCCGGCTGGGCGCAATTGCAGGACCGCGAATTCGCCGACCACGTCCCCGTCGGTGTGATCGGCCAGATCATCCCCTGGAACTTTCCGCTGCTGATGCTGGCCTGGAAGATCGCGCCCGCGCTGGCGACCGGCAATACCGTGGTGCTGAAACCGGCAGAGTTCACATCGCTCACCGCGCTGCTGTTCGCCGAGCTTGCGGCGGAAGCCGGCCTGCCGCCCGGCGTGTTGAATGTGGTGACGGGTGATGGCGCCACCGGCGCGTTGCTCGTCGAAAATCCCGGTATCGACAAGATCGCCTTCACCGGGTCGACCGAGGTCGGTCGATTGATCCGTCAGTCGACCGCAGGCAGCGGGAAGTCGCTGACGCTCGAGCTCGGCGGCAAGTCGCCGTTCATCGTATTCGACGACGCCGACATCGATGGCGCCGTGGAAGGCGTGGTCGATGCGATCTGGTTCAACCAGGGCCAGGTCTGTTGTGCCGGATCGCGGCTTCTGCTGCAGGAAGGGATCGCAGAGACATTCCGCAAGCGCCTCATCCGCCGCATGGAGACGCTGCGCGTGGGTCCGCCGCTCGACAAGGCGATCGACATGGGCGCGGTGGTCGCACCGGTGCAGCTCGAGCGGATCAAGGCGCTGGTCGAAACCGGCGTCAAGGAGGGCGCTGAGAAGTATCAGGCGCCGGGGCCGATCCCCGCTGAGGGATGCTTCTATCCCCCGACCTTACTTTGGAACGTACATCCGTCATCGACCGTGGCGATCGAGGAGATCTTTGGCCCGGTGCTGGTCGCGATGACGTTCCGCACGCCGGACGAGGCGGTGATGCTCGCCAACAACACGCGCTATGGCCTTGCCGCCAGCGTGTGGAGCGAGACCATCGGACTGGCGCTCGATATCGCGCCGAAGCTTCAGGCCGGCGTGGTCTGGGTCAATGCGACCAATTTGTTCGATGCCAGCGTCGGCTTCGGCGGCTATCGCGAGTCCGGCTTCGGTCGCGAGGGCGGCCGGGAAGGTCTCTACGAATATCTCAAGCCGAAAGCCTGGAGCGGGCGGAAGGCGCGCGCGAAGGTGCCGCCGCCATCCCCGGCGGCTTCTAACGACGGCACCGGATTTGGCACGCCGTCGATCGACCGAACCGCCAAGCTGTTCGTCGGCGGCAAGCAGGTTCGTCCCGACGGAAATTATTCGCGCGCGGTGCTGTCGCCGAAGGGGAAGCACCTCGGCGAAGCCGGCGAGGGCAATCGCAAGGATATCCGTAACGCGGTGGCCGCTGCGCGCTCGGCCGAGGGCTGGGCGCGGGCGACGACGCATAATCGCGCCCAAATCCTCTACTACCTTGCCGAGAATCTGTCCGCGCGTGGCGACGAGTTCGCCCGGCGCATCGGTGATATGACTGGCGTTTCGCCCGCCAAGGCGCGCGCGGAGGTCGAGGCGAGTATCGAACGGCTGTTCAGCTATGGGGCCTGGGCCGACAAATACGAGGGGACGATCCATGCACCGCCGTTGCGCGGCGTGGCACTTGCCATGCACGAGCCGATCGGCGTGGTCGGGGTCGCCTGTCCGGACGAGGCCCCGTTGCTGGGCTTCATCAGCCTGGTGGCACCGTTGATTGCAATGGGCAACCGCGTCGTCGCCGTCCCAAGCGAGCGGCATCCGCTTGCAGCGACGGATTTCTATCAGGTGCTGGAGACGTCGGATGTGCCGGCAGGCGTCGTCAATATCGTCACCGGCGAGCGCGATGCGCTTGCAAAGGTCCTTGCCGAGCATGACGACGTCGATGCGCTCTGGGTGTTCGGCTCGCAGGAGGCCTCGACTGCTGCGGAGCGGCTGTCGATCGGCAACCTCAAGCGCACGCTGGTCGACCACGGGCTGGCGCTCGATTGGTACGACCGGGCGGCGAGCGAAGGTCCGATCCTGCTCCGCCACGCGGTGCAGGTGAAGAACATCTGGATTCCCTATGGGGACTAAAGACGTCACCTTGCGGTGATACGGGTTGGCATCCGGACCATCAGAGTTCGGGCGATTTTTTGAAGACAAGGGAGAGACGCAACATGCTCAAGGGCATCAATCCACTGCTCAATGCCGACGTGCTTTATGCCTTGCGCGCAATGGGGCACGGGGATCGCCTCGTGGTGTGCGACACCAATTTTCCTGCCGACTCCATCGCGCGCCAGACCGTGTTCGGTGAGCTGCTTCGCATCGACAATGTCAGTACCGCAAAGGCGATCGAAGCCATCCTCTCGGTGTTGCCGCTCGATACGTTCGTCGACGATGCCGCGATCCGCATGGAGATTGTTGGCCAGCCCCAGGAGGTGCCGCCGGTGCAGCGCGAGGTGCAGGCCGCGATCGACCGCGCCGAGGGACGCTCCTGGCCGCTGGTCGGGGTCGAGCGCCATGCCTTCTATGAAAAGGCCAAGACGGCCTATTGCGTGATCGCCACCGGCGAGCGGCGCTTCTACGGCTGCTTCCTGTTTTCCAAGGGCGTCATCGCGCCGGACGGAGAGTGATGACCATGAGCAAGACTGGCGTCGCAGTGCTCGGCATCTTCGTCGTCGATCTGGCCTTCCGGGCCGGCGACATGCCCGCGATCGGTGAAACGATCGCCGGCTCGGGATTTGCCATGGGACCAGGCGGCAAGGGGTCGAACCAGGCCGTGGCCGCTGCGCGCGCGGGTGCGGACGTGACCTTCATCTCCCGGATCGGCCGCGACGCCTTCGGTGATCTTGCCATCAAGACGTGGGAGACGGAAGGAATTCGGCCGCGCGTCGCCAGGACCGCGGAGGCGCCGACCGGCGCGGCCTTCATCTATGTCCACGAGACACGCGGCGACAACGCCATCATCGTGGTGAGCGGAGCGGCCGACGGTCTCAGCCCCACCGACGTCGATGCGGCGGCGGAGGCGATCCGCTCTAGCCGCGTCTTCGTGACCCAGCTTGAGCAACCGGCCGCAGCCGCGCAGCGCGGCCTCGAGATCGCGCGCGCCGCGGGCAGCATCACCGTGTTCAACCCGGCACCCGCGGGCGCATTCGACGACAGCCTGTTTGCCTTGTGCGACTACGTCGTTCCCAACGAGACCGAGGCCGAGGCACTGACGGGGATCGCGGTGAGCGATCTTGTCGGCGCCCGCCGCGCCGGCGACGCGTTGCTGGCCAAGGGAGCGGGGATCGCGCTGATCACGCTCGGCGAACGCGGAGCGCTGTTTCACGGGCGAGATCGCTCGCTGCACGTGCCCCCGTTCGCCGCCGGCAAGGTGGTCGAAACCGCGGGCGCGGGCGATGCCTTCGTCGGCGGCTTCGCTGCAGCGCTCGCGGGCGGCGCCGATCCCCTGGAAGCGGCGCGCTTCGGCTCCGCCACGGCGGGGATTTCCGTGACGCGCGCGGGGACTGCGCCTGCCATGCCGCGGCGCGCTGAGATTGAAGCCCTGTTGAAGGGATGATCTGCTCATGATGCGGAACGATCCGATCAAGCATGTCTTCATCTGGCCGGCGGTGCTCGTCGTGCTGGCGATTTCGATCTTTCCGCTGATCTATTCGTTCACCACGAGCTTCCTCAGCTATCGCCTGATTCCGCCGATCCCGCCGCGGGTCGTGTGGTTCGGCAATTACGCTACGCTCCTGCAAGAGCCGCGCTTCTGGAATGCGATCTTCACGACGACGCTGATCGCGTTCATTGCCGTCGGGTTGCAATACGTGATCGGGTTTGGCGTTGCGCTCGCGCTGAAGGCGCGCGTTCCGGGCGAGCGGCTATTTCGCGTGGCCTTGCTGCTGCCCATGCTTCTGGCCCCGGTTGCCGTCGCCCTTGTTGCTCGCATGATCTTCAATCCGACCATGGGGCCGCTCAACCAGTTCCTGTCCATGTTCGGCATGGCGAACCTGCCGTTCCTCACCAACGGTCATTGGGCGCTCGCCTGCATCATCGCTGTTGAGATCTGGCAGTGGACCCCGTTCGTCATCCTGATGATGCTGGCTGGCCTGCAAACGCTCCCCGAAGATGTCTACGAGGCGGCCGAGCTCGAGAACGCCAGCGCCTGGCAACAGTTCTGGGGCATCACCTTCCCGATGATGCTGCCGATCTCTGCCGCGGTTGTCTTCATCCGCCTGATCGAGAGCTACAAGATCATGGACACCGTATTCGTGATGACGGGCGGCGGACCGGGTGTGGACACCGAGACCCTGACCTTGTTCGCCTATCAGGAGGGTTTCAAGAAGTTCAATCTCGGCTACACGTCGGCGCTCAGCTTCCTGTTCCTGATCGCCATCACGATCATTGGCGTCACTTATCTGGCGCTGCTGCGGCCGCATCTGGAGAAGCGCCGATGAGCGGGCAGGGCCTTACCGGACTGTCGCGCTGGAGCCGCCGCCTGGTCGCGGCCGGTGTCTTCGCATGGTGCCTGATCTCGGCGTTTCCGCTCTATTGGGTGGTCGTGACGGCGTTCAAGACCCCGCCGGGCGTGGTCGGCGGCCCGACCTATATTCCGTTCGTCGATTTCACGCCGACCCTGCAGCCCTTCATTGATCTCTATCAGGGTATCCGTGGCGAGTTCTTCCGGACCTTTTTGAACTCGACAATCGTTGGCTTGTCGGCGGCGGCGATCGCGACTGCAGTCGGCGCAATGGCGGCCTATGCGCTGGTGCGGTTCGAATTCAGGGTGCGCTTCGGCGCCGGCCTGATCTTCTTCCTGCTCGCGCTCGGCGGCTATCTGCTGTTCAACAATTCGCTCGGATTCACCCGCGCGCAGGCGCTGCTGCTGGCGTTCCCGATCGCGCTTGGCGCTGCAATCCTGGCCAACCGCCTGCCGCTGCCGGGGCCGATCCTCGGCAATGAAGACATCCTGTTCTGGTTCGTCAGCCAGCGCATGTTTCCGCCGATCGTCACGGCTTTCGCGCTGTATCTCCTCTACAGCGAAATCGGCCGGCTCGGATTCCAGCTCATCGACAGCTATGTCGGCCTGACGCTGTGCTACGTCGCGTTCTCGCTGCCGATCGTGGTCTGGCTGATGCGCGACTTTTTCGAGGCCATTCCGATCGAGGTCGAAGAAGCCGCAATGGTCGACAACGTGCCGAGTTGGCGCATCTTCCTCGGCATCGTGGTGCCAATGTCGATGAACGGACTGCTGGCGACTTTCATGATCACGCTCGCCTTCGTCTGGAACGAGTTCCTGTTCGCGCTGTTCCTGACCAATTCCAGGTGGCAGACGCTGCCGATCCTGGTGGCGGGACAGAACAGCCAGCGCGGCGACGAATGGTGGGCGATCTCGGCCGCGGCGCTCGTCGCCATCATTCCGATGATGATCATGGCAGGCCTGCTCAGCCGCATGATGCGGTCGGGCCTGCTGCTCGGAGCGATCAAATAGCAAAAACCTATGTAGGGAGGACTGGACGATGTTGCGACGGACGTTTCTGATGCTGACCACCTCGCTCGCGATGGCTTGCACCGCGAGCCAGGCGAACGCTGCCTGTAGCCCGGATTACTCCGGCGTCACCCTGACTGTGGCGTCGCAGACCGGACCGTATATCGCCTCCGCGCTCAAGCTCGGCGCGGACGAATGGACCAAGAAGACCTGCGGCAAGGTCAATGTGGTCGAGTTCCCCTGGTCGGAGCTCTACCCGAAGATCGTTACATCGCTTACCGGATCGGACGCGACATTCGATCTGGTCAGCTTTGCGCCGGCCTGGCTGCCCGACTTCGTCACCTATCTCAGCGAGATGCCGAAAGAGATGCAGTCCGGCAAGGATTGGGACGATGTCGAGCCGGCCTACCGTGAGCGCCTGATGGTGTGGGAAGGCAAGATCTATTCGCAATCGATGGACGGCGACGTTCACACCTACACCTATCGCACCGACCTGTTCAGCGATCCCAAGGAGAAGGACGCCTTCAAGGCCAAGTACGGCTACGACCTGGCGCCGCCAAAGACTTGGAAGCAATATCTCGACATCGCGGAGTTCTTTCAGCGCCCCGACAAGGGACTCTGGGGCACGGCGGAGGCCTTCCGTCGCGGTGGCCAGCAGTTCTGGTTCTTCTTCAGCCACGCGGCGGCCTATACCAACAACCCGAACTATCCGGGCGCGATGTTCTTCGATCCTGAAACGATGGATGCCCAGATCAACAATCCGGGCTGGGTGAAGGGATTGGAGGAATATATTCGCGCTTCCAAGCTTGGCCCGCCCAATGCGCTGAACTTTTCGTTCGGCGAGGTCAATGCCGCCGTCGCCGGCGGCCAGGTGGCCGAGTCGATCGGTTGGGGCGACACCGGCGTGATCGCCGCCGACCCCAAGCAATCGAAGATTTCCGGCAAGGTAGGCTCTGCAGTGCTGCCCGGCTCTGACGAGATATGGAACGCCAAAACCAAGAAGTGGGACAAGTTTCCGGCAGTGCTGCCGGCACCCTTCATGGCGTTCGGAGGATGGCAGATTGCCGTGCCAAAGGTGGGCAAGAACCAGCAGGCCGCATGGGATTTCGTCAAGACGCTGACAAGCCCCGAAGTCTCCGGCAAGGCCGCGATTACCGGTGGCACGGGTGTCAACCCATACCGCAAGTCGCACACCACGAATCTGGAGTTGTGGAGCAAGATCTTCTCGCCGACGGAAGCCAAGGAATATCTCGGCGCCCAGGCCGACTCCATTAACGGCAAGAACGTTGCGCTCGACATGCGTTTGCCCGGCTATTTCTCCTACACTGAAGTTGTGGAGATCGAGCTTGGCAAGGCGCTGGCCGGCCAGACCACGCCGCAGGCCGCGTTGGACGCGGTCGCGAAGGAATGGAATCGCCTGACCGATGAGTTCGGCCGTGCGAAGCAACTCGCCGCCTATCGCGCGGCGATGGGCCTCTCACCGAAGAACTAGCTTCCCGCGGAGACTGCCCCGGATGATGCGTGAGCATCATCCGGGCTTTGTTGGCCGTCGATATAGGGGACGGAAAAAGGAATCCATGGCGCACGTCGAGATCGAGAACGTCAGCAAGGCATATGGGCCCTACAAGATCATCGAGGGGCTTAATCTGAGTGTGGCCGACGAGGAGTTTGTCGTGCTTGTCGGACCGTCCGGCTGCGGCAAGACCACGACGTTGCGCATGATCGCGGGATTGGAGACGGTCACCAGCGGAACCATTCGTATCGGTAGTCGCGATGTGACGCAGCTGCGCCCAGGCTTGCGTAATTGCGCGATGGTGTTCCAGAACTATGCGCTCTATCCGCATATGACTGTTGGCGAGAATATCGGCTACGGCATGAAGGCGCGGGGCGAGTCGCGCGCCAGTATCGCGAAAGCCGTCGAGGACGTGGCGCGGGTTCTCGACCTCGAGCAATACGTGAACCGTCGGCCCAAGCAGCTCTCCGGTGGGCAGCGTCAGCGCGTGGCGATCGGCCGTGCCATCGTGCGCAGCCCGGACGTGTTTCTCTTCGACGAGCCATTGTCAAACCTCGACGCCAAGCTCCGCATCGAGATGCGGACCGAGATCAAGGCATTGCATCGCCGCCTCGCCAAGACGATCGTTTACGTCACGCACGACCAGGTCGAAGCCATGACCATGGCCGATCGGGTCGTGGTGATGAATCGCGGCCGCATCGAGCAGGCAGCTGACCCGATCACGATCTATGAGAAACCAAGCAATCTCTTCGTCGCGGGCTTCATGGGCGCGCCCAGCATGAATTTCATCCACGGGGAGATTGCCGCTCGCGACGGTGCACTGATCTTCACCGAACCCTCGGGTACGGCGTTGAGATTGCCGAAATCCCGAGAGGCGGCCTATGCAGGGAGCATCGGCAAGCCGGTTGTGCTCGGCGTGCGGCCCGACCACGTGCTGCGGCAAGATGCGCCATCGGGCTCCTCCGTCCGCATGATGGTGAAAGACGTGGAGCCGCTCGGGCCGCATACTCTCGTGATTGGAACCGTGGGCGCATTTCCATTCACGGCGCAGATGCAAGTCGGTGTTTCTGCGGCGCCGGATTGCCCGATAGATGTCGCCATCGATCTGGAGCGAACGCACCTTTTCGACAAGGTTTCCGGGGAGGCCGTTTCATAATCGGCGGTCCTTTCTTCCAGCGTGCGCATGCCTCATCGCGGTCACTCGCGCTGCGGCGAGCTCGCACGTGATGCGGACGACGTTGCAACCTTCTTCGCAAACTTTGCTCGTCCGGTATTGGTGTCGAGCAGAATTTGCGAAAAGAGATTAAGCGATTTCAGATGGTTACATGCCAATATTCATTACCTCGCGGGTAATGGAAGGGCTGAAATCCGCGTGCTAGGTTTTCGAGCATGAACGCACATGCATCCACAGCACAGGCCGAACGCAGCCAGCCCGTCCATATCGGCGACCATTTGCGCGAATGGCGGCAACGCCGCCGCATGAGCCAGCTCGATCTGGCGGGCGAGGCCGAGATTTCCGCGCGGCATTTGAGCTTCGTCGAGACCGGCCGCGCTGCGCCCTCGCGCGACATGGTGCTCAGGCTCGCCGAACGTCTCGAGGTGCCCTTGCGCGAACGCAACGTGCTGCTGGTCGCGGCCGGCTATGCGCCGGCGTTTCCTCAGCGCCCGCTGGAGGATCCCGCCTTGAAATCAGCTCGCCAGGCGATCGACCTCGTTCTCAGGGCGCATGAGCCCAATCCGGCGCTGGCCTATGACCGGCACTGGAATCTGGTGTCCGCCAACCGCATGGTGGCGCCGCTGCTCGAAGGCATCCCGCAGCGGCTGCTCGGCCAGCCCTTCAATGTGCTGCGGCTCGCGTTTCACCCCGAGGCGCTGGCGCCGCGCACGGTCAATCTCGCGGAATGGTGCGGGCACCTGCTGGAGCGGCTGCACCGGCAATGCGAGGCAACGGCCGATCCTGAGCTGATCAAGCTCTATAACGACCTCAAGACCTACCCCATCCCGGCGCGCTCGGGGCCTCTGTCGAACGACAATGTCGCGATTCCCTTCAAGCTGCGCCATGGCGGAGAGATACTAAGTTTCTTCTCCACCACCATGGTGTTCGGCACACCTGTCGACATCACGCTGTCGGAGCTGGCGCTGGAGACGTTCTTCCCGGCCGACGAGCGCACCGCCGAGCGGCTGAAGCAGATGGCAGCAGCTATGACCTAGCGCCCTTGCCTCTGGGCGGGTTCGGCTTATCTTCGGCTTATCTTGGGTCAAACCCGCATCGCCCGAAGGAGGCGCTATGAGCACGTTGAAACCGCTCCAGATCGATGTCGTCTCCGACGTGGTGTGCCCCTGGTGCTATATCGGCAAGCACCGGATCGAGAGCGCGCTAGCGCTCGTGCCCGACGTTCCCGTCAAACTCAATTTCCGTCCCTTTTTCCTCAATCCCTGGGTACCGCGCGAGGGCATCAGCCGCGAGGACTATCTGACCACCAAGTTCGGCTCGGTCGAAGCCTATAAGGGCATCGCCGGCCGCGTCGTCGCGGCGGCGAGCGAGGAGGGCCTCGTCTACAAGCCCGAGCTGGTCGCGCGCCAGCCCAACACCACCGACTGTCACCGCCTGATCCTCTGGGCCGAGGCGATCGGCAAGGCGCCCGAGATGAAGCAGCGGCTGATGGAGCTGTATTTCCGCGACGGCGGCGACCTCACTGACGTGAACGTGCTGGTGCAGGCGGCCGCCGATGTCGGCCTCGATGCCGACGACGTGCGCAAGCGCCTCGCCACCGACGAGGACGTCGCGCGCGTGTCGGCTGATGCGCAGGAGGCCGCCGAGAAGGGTATCTCCGGCGTGCCAACCTACGTGTTCGCGCAGAAATATGCCGTCTCCGGCGCGCAGGATCCGAACCTGCTCGCCCGCGCCATCCGCGAGGTCTCGGCGGAGATCAACGCGCAGGCGGCGGAGTAGCTTTCGCTTATTTGCGGAGCAGACGCACCACGCGTCGCGCGGCCTTGTGCGCGACGTTGAGGCCAACCAGCGCCGCGTGAATGAGCGCGACGACCGGATCGTGACGCCGCAGCGGAATCAGCACGTCGCCGATGGCGAAGCGTCCGCGCCAGATCGGGTTGATCATGGGGTGGTCGGCGCTCGCCGTGGAGTCCGCGCTGGTGATGGCCGGATCGGCGCAGAGATGCCGCGTGAGGTCGACCGTGAGCTGCACGCCCGGCGAATATCTTGCAAAGCGTTCGTCGATACCGAGCTTGAAGAAGAAGGCGCGGTCCTGGTGGCGCAGCACGATGCCGGCTGCCACCGGCGTCGTGCCGGCGCGCAACGTGATGACCTCGCACTGCGCGGTCTCTGCCAGCGCGGAAACCGCGCGTCGAATGAAGGTCGCATCGCCCGCATGCTGGATCAGCGCAGTGCCGCGCTTGCCCTTCCAGCCACTGGCTTCGAGTTGCATGAACGTTTCGAGCGCCGGCCCGATCTCGTCGGGCTTGCGCGCGACCTCGAAGGCGACGGGCCCGTGCTCTTCGAGGCGATGGCGCTGGCGACGCAGCTCCTTGAGCTTCTTGGCGCCGAGCGCGCCATGCAACAGCGTTTCACCATCCTGCGTCGCGTCGAGGCTCGCGCGGATGTAGGAGGAAAGGATACGCGGCTTCAGGCCGTCGCGATTGAGAACGTCCTTGAGCGAACTCATCGCCGCGCCGTCGAGCGCAACGTCGTTCAGCACGAGCGCATGCGCACCGGCCTCGCGCGCCTGCCGCAACAGGCGCGTGGCCGCTTCGATCGGAGCATCGCGGTCGATCAGCGGGCTGCACAGGGTGCCATAGGGATGCGCACTTACCAGCGCGGGCAGGGGGATCTTCCAGGCGCGCCAGAGCGAGACCACGGGCATCAGCCCGATCAGCCGCGCCGATGAGCCGTCGAAGGCGGGTAGCGCAGAGGCGTCGGTGCGGTCGCGTGCGGCCTCGCTCACGGCGAGCTCCCAACCCGGCAGGTAATAGCCGTTCGGCTCGACCACGCGCTGAGCGAGTGCGCGCCATTGGCCGGGATCGATGGACGTGAGGGGGACGAGCGCGCGCGTTGCCGCGGCAGCCCTTGCCGATGCCGGATTGATCGCCGCCTGATGCGCGATATCGACCACGTCCCGTCGTTCCCCGTTCAGAAGGTCATGCTTAGCGCAAAGATTGGAAAATTCCGTTGGGACGCCGCTTCAATTCGAATGGTAATATTAACGTCTCATTGAGCATTCGGGCGGCAGGCCGCCGCGTGCCATGATGGAAGCTCTCGAGCTGGAGGATCACAATGATCGCCACACCTTTCACGCCGATGGCGTCGCTTCTTGGTGGCGCGTTGATCGGACTATCCGCCGTGCTCCTGATGTGGGCGATGGGACGGATCGCCGGTGTCAGCGGCATCGCGGCGCGGCTGTTTCCGCCTTACGAGGACCGCGAGTTCGCCGGCCGGCTCGCTTTCGTCGCCGGCCTCGTCGCCGCGCCCATCCTGCTGCGCATTGTCAGCGGAAGCCTGCCGGTGCAAACGATTGCGGCGGGAACGCCGGTGCTTATCGTCGCCGGATTGCTTACGGGCTTCGGTGCGGTCTGGGGCAGCGGCTGCACGTCCGGCCATGGGGTCTGCGGCCTGTCGCGGCTGTCGCTGCGGTCGCTGGTCGCGACCATCTCCTTCATGTCGGCGGGCATCGCCACTGTCTTCGTGATGCGGCACTGGGGCTGACGACGATGGCAATCCTCATTCAATTCGCGATCGGCCTCGTCTTCGGTATCGGGCTCATCGTCTCCGGCATGTCGAATCCGGCAAAGGTGCTGAACTTCTTGGACGTCGCCGGCATTCCCGCCGGAACGTGGGATGCGAGCCTCGCCTTCGTGATGGCAGGTGCGGTCGCGGTGACCTTCATCGGCTTCAGGCGTGTCTTGAAACTCGCGCGACCGCTTTTCGCGGATCGCTTCTACTTTCCGACGCGAAAGGACATCGATCCGAGAATTGTCGCCGGTCCTGCCATCTTCGGCATCGGATGGGGGCTCGCAGGCTTTTGCCCGGGTCCCGCGCTCACCGCGCTCGGATTTGGCTCGGCGTCCGCTTTCATCTTCGTCGCCGCGATGTGCGCCGGCATGGTGCTCGCGCGCTTCATCGCGCAGCTCCCGTCGTCAACGCGCTTCGTCGCGCCGGCCGATCCGCTCGAAACCTAACATGGACAGGACCGGGCGAGTGGATCTCGTCCGGTCCTGCCCTGTTACAGCTTCATTGATTACCAGCGGTCGCCGCCGACACCGACGCCGACACTGACGCCGGGCGCGCGAATGCCGACGCCGCCGCGCGGACCATCGTCCCAGTCGCGATAGGTGCGGCGCTCGTAATAGCGATCGCGCGGCACGGCGTTGTAGGAGTCGCGTACGATCACGCGCGAGCCGCCGCGGGTGCGATAGCAATTGCCGGCGTCATCGCACACAAGTCGGACTTCCTGAACGAGCTCAGGGTTCGCGTATTCGCTGGTCGTATAGATGTCCGCGGCCTTCGCGCCGCTCACCGCAGCGAGGGCGCCGACGCCGGCCAGTAGTGCGATCGTGAATGTCCTCATCGTGTCCTCCTCCGAAACTGCCCTCGGGGGTAACAAGAAGGGGAGGCGGTGATCGTTCCGGGTCGAATTACAGGTTTTTCCCGGAACCGGACCGCGTGCCGGCGTGATTTGTTCCTAGATCGGCTCGTAGGTTTCCGTCCCGCAGATGTCGTCGGCTTCCGCGCGGCGGCGATCGACCACTTTTCCGCCTGAGATCGTCACGATGTAAATCTGGGTGCCGAGCGTGGAGCCGGTGGCGGAGGTGAGCTGCGCGCGGACGCAGGCGGTCCAGCCCGGTCCCCGCACCTCCCGATGGGGCGGGGCGACCTGCACCTCGCGCGGATAGGACGTGTTGAGGAAGACCACGTTGATCTGCTCGCGGACCACGCGCTTGACGTCAGGGGGCGCTTCGGGGGGCGGCTGCTCGGCTTCCTTCAGGCGCATGAACTCGGGCACCGGCGCGCGGCTGTCGGCGAAGCCGCAACAACCGAGTGCGAGGGCGCTGGCCAGCAGCGCCGCATGAGCAACAATCCGCAACATCCGTGAAGGTCCCCTGCGGGCCAACAGATAGGCAGGAATGCGATTCGGCAAAGTCCCGGTCGATCAAGATTTGCTGAAATCCCGGCCCCCCCGGCATTTGCTATTACGGGATTGCAGGCTAATTTGTGCCCCAGACGAGGGGGATTGCATCAATGAGGGTTTTGGTCATCGCGGCCGCCGTGCTCGCGCTAACGGCTGCGTCGGCGCAGGCGCAGGGCCGCAGCAGAGGCCAGCCGAACGAAGCAAAGTCGGACAACAAGCCCAAGGTCGACGAAAAGGCCTACAAGGCCGCGCTCGAGCGCATTCCGGAGCCCAAGGAGAAATACGACCCGTGGAGCGGAGCCCGTCCGGCTGAACCTGGCAAGAAGCCCAAATAAATGAGGGGGGCGTTGGCGACCCGTCTGTGTCGGTCGGCCACCGCCATCGTGCTCCTCCTGTTTTCGTCGTGGCCAGGCATCGCCTGGGAGAGCTGGGGTGGCGATCCCGGCGGCTCACGCTTCTCGCCTTTGCGGGAGGTCACGCCCGACAATGTCGGCAATCTGGTTCGGGCCTTCGAATTCCATACCGGCGATCTCGCGGCGCGGCCGCCCGAGGTGATGCGGCGAACCAAATTCCAGGCGACGCCATTGTTCGTCGAGGACAGCCTGATCTTCTGCTCGCCATTCAACGAGGTGATCGCGCTCGATCCCGGCACGGGCGCGCAGAAATGGCGCTTCGATCCGAAGATCGCGACCAATCAGCGGCCCGCCAACCGCTATGTCTGCCGTGGCGTGACCTACTGGATCGACGATGAGGCGCCCGCGAATGCCGCCTGCCGATCGCGCATCTTCATGGGCACGAACGATGTCCGCCTGATCGCGCTCGATGCAAAGACCGGGATTCCCTGTGCCGGTTTCGGCACTGGCGGTGAGGTCAGGCCGGATATCGGCATGAAGCTGGACTGGCCTGGCGAATTCCAGATCACCTCGCCGCCGGCGGTCGGCCGCGGTGTCGTCGTGATCGGCTCCGCGATCGGCGACAACCGCCGCGTCGACGCGCCGAGCGGCGTGGTGCGCGCGTTCGATGCGCGCACCGGCCAGCCGCGCTGGACCTTCGAGCCGCTCAAGCGTGACGGTGTCGAAGCCGGTCACGCTAATGTCTGGGCGCCGATGTCGGTCGACGCGGCGCGCGGGCTGGTTTTCCTGCCGACGTCCTCGCCGTCGCCGGACTTTTGGGGCGGCAAGCGGCCGGGCAATAACGAGCACGCCAATTCGGTGGTCGCGCTGCGCGTCGAGACCGGCGAGCTCGTGTGGGCATTCCAGACCGTGCATCACGACGTCTGGGATTACGATCTGGCGTCGCAGCCGACGCTCACGCGTATCGACACCGGAGACGGCCAGCGCGATGTCGTGATTCAGCCGACCAAGCAGGGATTTGTCTTCGTGCTCGACCGCGATACCGGCAAGCCGGTGTGGCCGGTGGAAGAGCGCGTCGTGCCGCAAGGCGGCGCGGAAGGTGAACGACTGTCGCCGACGCAGCCATTCCCGACGCATGTGCCGCCGCTGACATCGCAAAAAATCTCGACTGAGGATGCGCTCTCGCTCCTCCCTGGCCTGGGTCGCTCCACTTGCGAAAGGCAGTTCGCGGAGGCACGTAACGAGGGGTTGTTCACCCCGCCCTCGACGCAAGGCACGGCGGAGTTTCCCTTCACCGGCGGCGGCGTCAACTGGGGTAGCGCAGCCTTCGATCCGGTCAACCAGATCCTCTACGCCAACATCGGCCGCGCCGTTCATCTCATCAAGCTGATCCCGCGCGCGGAGGCGGCTGGATTCGATCCGCCTCCCGGTCATGATTTCGGCCAGCAGAAGGGCGCGCCGTTTGCGATGTCGCGTGCGGTGGTGACGTCGCCGCTCGGGCTTCTTTGCAACAAGCCGCCTTGGGGCGAGATGGTCGCGGTCGATCTGAAAGCCGGCAAGATCCTCTGGCGTTCGACGGTCGGCACCACGGAAGACCTTGCGCCGCTCGGCGTGCCGCTGCCGTGGGGCGCGCCGCTCGTCAACGGGCTCGCGGTCACCGCAGGCGGCCTCGTCTTCACCGGCGCGATGGATGCCTATCTGCGCGCCTTCGATGCGCGAAGCGGCCGGGAGTTGTGGCAAGGCCGGCTGCCGGTGCCCGGCGTCGCCAACCCCATGACCTATCTCTGGAAGGGCGAGCAGTATGTCGCGATCGGCGCCGGTGGCCACTCCGAGGTCGGCACCTCGATCGGCGACAGCGTCGTTGCATTTCGCCTGGCGCGGCCGGGTGAAGGGCCGTCGCTATGGTCACGCACCATCGATCGTCCGGGCGGACGATTTTGGGTGTCGTCGTCAGCAATTGCGCTCGCGATCATCGTGCTGATTATCGCGAGCCTACGCTGGCGTCGTCGACGTCGTATAAAGCAAGCGTGATGCTGCGTTGTGTATGTGGTGCGAACGGTTGTTCACATCGCGCGCGCTATCGTACGAAAGCGAGGCCGATGCGCCTGTCATTGCGCCAGACGGTGCGGCAATTCCGTACGAAATTGTCGCGCGCGATCGAGAGCGTGAATGATTGCGGCAATATGACGGGGGAATCGAGCTCGATCGCCGCGCCGCCTTCCGACATGTTTCGTACCGTGCACGCGATGCCGTTGCTTTCAAAGGTGATCGTTCCACCCTTGAAAACACGGTAACGCTGCACTGCTCGTTTCTCGATCATCGGCATTAATCCATAACGATGATTGTGAAGTAGTGCATAGAAATTACGTTGAAATAAACTCAATACTGGCGCTACTTGCACAGCGCTTCAGACTTCGTTTACGACGTTGGAGCGGTGAGTCACTTCCCGCCGACTTTCCTCACAAGCCCTTCCTTTATGGCGTTACGCGCCGATGGAGAATATTGATGAAGACCACGCTTTCGCTTCTGTTCGCCGCAGCGCTCTCGCTGTCATCGATGCCCGCCCACGCCGTCAAGTGGGACCTCTCGACCATGACCTGCAAGCAGTTCCTCGAGAGCGGCGAAGACAACATCGCGGTCGTGCTGACCTGGATGGACGGCTGGTACAAGGGCGACGAGGACAACGCGATCATCGACACCGAGGTGTTCATCGAGAACGCCAAGAAGTTCGGTGCCTATTGCGGAAAGAATCCGACCGTCAGCGTCGTCACCGCGGCTGACGAAATTCTCGGCAAGTAATTCCTGGAGCGGACCGAGGCGCGGACGCGATCGCGCTTCAGTCCCTCGCTTCGATGCGAAATTGATTGGAGAGCCGCGGAGCGCCTTGCGCGCTCACGCGGCTCTCTTCCTTTTGGATGATGCTCAGCCCGGCAGCATCGCGAACGCGCTCGACACCATCGCCACCTGCTTGTTGTCGGTGGCCGAAAGCAGTGTGACGCGGCCGAAGCTCATGGTGCGTCCGAGCCGCACCACGCGGGCATCAGCCAGAACGTCCGACGAGGAGACCGCACGCATGAAATGCGTGGTCTGGTCGACCGTCGTCATCGGACGATAACCGCGATTGGCGGCGAGGTTCGCGATCACCATCGCGGTATCGGCGAGCGCCATCAGCGCCTGACCGCAGACCACGCCGCCGTTGCGGCACAGCCGCTCCGAGAATGGCATGCGCAGGAGCGCGCCTGGCTGCCAGTCCGGCACGTCCGGCGGCGGCAGGTGCTCGACGCGCTCGACGGCGAGGTTGAGATCCTGGACCCAGGGCGCAAAGACCTCGCCGAGTATGCGTCTGGCCTCAGCGATGCCGAACTCGGCTTCTGGCTGCAATGGCATTGCTGTCGGTCCCCCCCTGTGTTGCCGGATGTTTCGGCCATTCTGCGCGCATCGGCGCGGCAAAGTCACCCGATCTTCGGTCGGCGCTGTCGGCTTGAAAATGCCTGACTTGGCCCGATATGATACCGGGCTTGGGAACGCGGGGCGATGTTGCGTGTGTCCCTGTGTTTGGGTTGATAGCGCTGGGTCTCGCGCTGGACGGGTGCACCAGATGCGGCCCGATTTGGGACGACTGGCTGCAGGTGCCGAAATCGTGGAGATCGGACCGGCTCTAGCGCGCCATTCGGCCTGAGCGGGCCGTTGACAAAGACGACAAGGCGCGGTTGACCCGCCCTTCATGGATGATCAAGGAGTCGATGATGAAGCTTTTCCGTATGGCGGCGGTGCTGCTGGCCGTGCTGGCGGGCCCGGCCTACGCGCAAATGCCCAATCTCAACTTGCTGCAGGAAGGTCCGGGCAAGACCCCCGAGGAAAAGGCCGCGGAAGCCGAGCGTGACAAGGCCTACAAGGAAACGCTGAAGAAGATTCCGGACTCCAAGGCGTCCAGCGATCCCTGGGGCGGCATGCGTTCCGACCCGCCGAAGCAGGCGGCTTCGCCGAAGGCGTCGGCCGCAACCAGCGCGCCCAAGAAGAAGTCCGGCACGACCGCCAATTGACCTTCTGCCGGATCGGAGGCGGCTGATGCCTCCGGCTAGGGACTCCTCTTCGGCCAGCCTGCTCCCTACATCTTCGAGAGCGTATTGCGTTGAGGAGGAACGGCATGGCCGATCGTCCGCGGGATCTCGCCGAGCGGATGGCGCGCCGGCGCAAGATGGGCGGCAAGCCGGGCGAGCGCGGCGGCGATGGCTTTTTGCGTGAGACGTTCACGCTGCCGCGCCCGGCGGCGCGGGCGAGGGCGGAGGCTTTCTTCGCCCGCTACCCCAAGGCCGGCTATATGAGCGCGGTCGAGACCTGGCGCGAACTGCCGGGCGGCGAGATCGAATTCACCATGCGGCGGCTGCCAAGCGCCGACTAGGCCTCAAGTCTCCTCGAAGGATTCCGCGACGATGCGGATCCGGAACACGGGTTCCTTGGCCTCGTCCAGCAGCTCCATGTGCCATTCGGAATTTTCGTTGAGTTTGCGCGCGAGGCCGGCGGCCATGTCGGCGCAGATGCTGGTCATCATCTTCCAGGCCGCATCGTGATCGGCAAATTCCGTCGCCTGGTCCGCGCAGCCGGAATAGCGGCCGTTCCGAATTCGAAAGAAGTAGAGCGGCATGGCTGGCACCGGTCACATGATGGTCCCGCCTCCCGGGCCATGGGCGCGCGCAGTCCAGTCCCAAACCAGGGACAGATCAATTCCGGGCCGCTACGGACGAGACCTCGCGGGGGCGCGCGTGGCTGCGGAAACCCGGCTCGGGTGGCTTGTTCATGCGGTCTTGCGCCCGATCGCCTTCAGCTCCCGATCGATGCGCAACTGCACGCGCCGGATCGCCAGCAGATCGATCTTCGTCTCGGTCTTGCCCGTCCTGATCTCGTCACCGATGCGGAACTGCCACTGCCAGACTCCGGGAAGCGCCGTCTTGGCAACGGTGAACTCAACGCCCCTGTGATTCATGGTCACCTCCACGATTCACTCTCCATCACCATGAACATGTTGGGCGTCGCTCTATTCCGGCGACAAGCGAAATTTGGCGGTAAGCCTTGGATAGTTCACGGTAATCTTTGGAACCGCAGGCGGTCCGAAACAAACGAAATCGAGCTCCGAAATCCGTGCATGGAATTCGGGCAAGGCATGGCAAATTCACCCGGTCTTGCCGTGCAACCGTCCGCCCCGAGGAACTCTGTTCATGGTCGGAGAACCCCGGAACGCGAGATTGGCGCATGAACCCAAAACGGCGCGCGATGCTGCCGCCGCTCTTCGAAGCGAACAGGTGTGGTCGATACTTTTCCACTTTTGCGTGTCATGTATCTATGCTCTGCTTGTGAATGACGGTTCGAACGCGATGTCACGAAGGGGAAGGTGTGGGCTGGCTGAGACATCTTGTGCTGCGCTGGGGTGCACGGAATTTCTCGCTGACCTGTCCCCATTGCCGGCATCCCGCTTCCTCATCGAGCTTCAAGCGCGCGCGTTTCATGCTCGGTGACGAGAAACTCGTCTGCGAAGAGTGCGGCGAGACCAGTGTCGTCACGTTCTGGCGTTTCGAAGGACTATCGAGCCGGCCAGATTGCACTGAGGCGAGGCGGCGCGCGCCGCGGTCCGATTCGCGGCACTGATCCAGCGCCGGCCTTGTGCGTCGAAGTCCACTCCATGCGTGCTGCGGCACATGCCTTGCTTGGCCTCGTGACGGCAAACAATATGGGCGCGTCATGCTCGGCATTCCTCGCCGCTACTCTCATTTCGTCTTCGGTGTCATCCAGTCCGGCCTGACCTCGCTGATCGCGGCGGGCATCGCCAGCTTTCCCGCTTCTGGCGCGACGGTCTTCCTCGCGCACTGGATGGTGTCGTGGCTGATCGCGTGGGCCGCGATGCTGCCGATCGTGCTGCTCGCGGCGCCTGCGATCCGCGCCTTCTCGCTGCGGCTGACGCGAGAGGAGAGGGCCCGGTGAGGCGGCCGGCGAGCATGAAAAAACCCGCTTGGGGAGAGCCAAGCGGGTGAAAGGTTATTGGAGGCTGAGGTGCTGGGCTGCAACACCGTAGCCAGACGACCCTAGCCGGTTGAGCTTACGACAGCCTGACAGGGCCGGCAGATCGGCTTTCAACCTGCCGCGTGTCCGCGCCCGCAAACAGAAAACCCCGCTCGGGGCGGAGCGGGGTCCTCGACTGTGTATGGAGGCCCGGTGTTGGTCCACCGGACACAGCCAGACTAGGAGACCAGGCTTACGGGTGCCTGACGGCCGGCGCCGAAATCCGCGGCGCGAGGCCGCAGACTGGCCCCGCACGCGTCCCAATTTGGCCACCCGATCGCACCACTGGAGCCACACCGCTCGGCGAGATTTCGCATCGTCGGCGACGCCATGGGGGAAACGTGGTGCGCCGGCAGCGGGGTGGCATCATGGATAACGTAGAGCGGTCATTCGCCGCCGCGACCGCGGCTGGCTTCGTCGTGCTGGTGATCGGCCTCGTGCTGCTGGCGCTGCTGTAAGGCGGACCGGCGGACGGCAGCCGAGGCCGGCCCGGGCTAAAGCAGGCGCTTCGATCCTGGGTGGGCACCCAGGATGCCGTCGCGCCCTTTCAAAACATGGAAAACAACCCCATGCACCGTAGGGGGTCGGGCGATTTCGTCGTGCGATCAATGGCTTAGTTAAGGTATCTGGGTACCATTATTGCGCGCGACGCGCATTCCGGACGGCCGGTACGGCGGCTACCGCCCATCGCGGCGCAGCCTTGGTCAGATCCGATGCCAGTCGGCAGGCTCAGTGGACCTTGATCTCACTCAGGGGAAGGCGGAGTTCGGCGGCGCGCTCTTCGCGATCCTTCTTGCGAAACTCGTTTTCCTTCCGTTCGAACTTCACCATCTCCTCGTGCGCCGCCGCCAGGAGGTGAGTGCGCCTGACAGCATTGGGGTGCGCGTCTTCCGTCATGTTCCAGGTCCCCATCGTTGCGATCCCATCTCGAAGAAAACCGGGCATCGCAGAAAGGCTCGATGCCGCAGGATTGCGGAATTATGACGGCGCCCGGCATATGCGTCTTTGATGCGCGTCATCTTCAGTCGAAGGGTGGGCGAAATGCGCAGGATCGGCAAAAATCAAAAAAGGCCGCCACCCGAGGCGGCCTCTCATCATCTTTGAATCACTTGATCTTTGAATCGCTTGCCCGCTAGCGGCAGGGCTTCTAACTGCACGGCAGCGCTCAATTCAAGTTCGATCGGAGGCATGACGACGAACCGCCACCCTCGCGGCGGATCGAGGTGGGGGCAAAGTGAGATAGATCGCTTATCCCAGATGGGCGGGGCGAGCGCTCCGCGGAATGGACCGATCAGGCGGCCTTGCTTCGTCGCGACATGCATGCCCAATGTGGCGAGCCGTGGCGGCCTATTCCTTCGTCGTCGGCGGCTCGAAGATGAGGGCGGCTTGGAACACCCGCCCGGCGTCGGTGCGGACTTCGATGGCAACGTCTGTTCGATCCTCGTGTGCCGCCAGGTCGCGCGCGAGGCCGCTCAATGTCTGCGTCGCCTCGATCTCGGCTTCGCGCTGGGTTTGAAACTCCAGTCCCTCTTCGTCGGCATAGAGGCCGGTGTCGTCCCGGATATCGAAAAAGTACCGGACCATGATGGCGCCGCCTCTCAGAGAGAGTATCGCCGCCAACCCCGCCTTGAGAGGACCGTTCCTAATTATTTCGGCGGCTGGAATCCGGGTGCCGTCCCAGCCCCGGCCCGTGGTTGGCGTCCCGTTGGCCGATGAGAATTCTAGGACCGCCGCTTGCAGGTTGGGGAATCATAGACCCGGACGCGGGGCGCCGTTGAACCAGGTCAATCAAAGCTGCCTTTACGGACGGTCTGGATCCGCCTTGCGTCCGCCTACAGCTGTGGCGGCGTGACCCTTGCTTCGTCTCTCGTGAGGGCGGCCAGCCTGTCCAATTGGCTAGCCACGCCAGTGAGGCTCCGGGCGATGTTCTTCAACAGGAAGGCCCTCTCCGCCGAAACCCCGGATGCTTGAGAGAGGACCTTGTAATGATTTGCGAGTTCCTCGCATTTAGCAGCGTCGATCATAATTGAGCCCATCTATGAAACGGGTCAACAGCTCAACCCTAATACGGTTCCCACGCGGGCGCTGACGACCCTTGGCGTTGCAATGCCTCGTATCCTACCACAGGTATTCGTGGTCAGGTTGTGTTCTGCGCCACAAAACGGGTCACTCCCGAAATCAAAGGCCGCCACGCCAGGAAACAGGCTCGTCCCTGACGACGGCCCCGGCCGGTGGGGCTTGATAGGGGTGAAGGCCGGGGCCGCTTGGGGATGCTTGGCCCTTGGCAAAGACCAAGCGAATCCGAGTTTAGTCGACCCTCACCACGGCTCTGTTCGTTTCAGCACATAATTACCGAATTATCCTGACCCGATTCGCATGCGCAAATGCATCTCGAGGGCGGCACGGTTTCTCTATCGTCTTCGATTCGCAGACGACGGGGACGTGCGTATTTGCCTGAGCGAGTTTTCATTCGGATGGATGGCATTGGTTGGATGGTCGCCGACCGAGCGCGCAGGCGCCTGGCGATCATCGAACAGCTGCGCCCGATGTCTTTGCGGGCGCACGGCAGTCAAGTCCGCCGCATTGCCAAGAATTCCCGCGACCGATGGGCCACGGCGGACCCTGCTGCGGCCTTCGCATGGGCCGCCAACCGGGGCCTAAATTCATCTTGCGAAGCTTCCGGATGATCTCCCGCGGATCGTCGGCATACTTTAGGTCACCTGTCTCGGTGCGCCAAACGCAGCTGCGGCAACTCTGACACCGGAACTGCCGAATGATCTCACAGGAAATCCGTGCAATGAGCGATCCCCGGTAAGGTTGCAATCGCACCCGGTGCACGCGACCAGGCTCGGATCGCCAGGTTGGCCGCCTTCAAAACCGAGGGGCGCAAGATTTGAAGCGCATCGCGGATCGTTGCGCTCAAGGGCTGCTGAAGGATCCGTGTGCGCAGCCGGGCAACCCGCAATGCACGCACCATCGTTTCAGGATCGGGAAGTCCGCGCTTATCCTCCAGAAGGCTCCAGGCGAGGTGCTTGAGTTCGATGGTCTCCTGGTCAATCTGAGGGAACGATCCCAATGCCGTGATGCTCGCGTGGTTGGTCGTGTCGTAGAACACAAGACCGTCGTCGATCGCCACCATGTCGCCCTGGCAGGCGAGATCGAGAAAGAACAGTTGGTCCACGCCCCAACTGATCGACTTGTAGTTTCGCATCAGGCAACCGGACCGGATGACCTTGCCGTTGATCAGCAGGGTCGATGGGACAATTCCAAGCAATCGGGTCTTGCCCGCCAGATAGAGATCGGTCAGGCACTGCTGGCCCGAATACAGATAAATTTGGTGTCCTCGCCGGTACTTTATGCCGCTGTCCTGAACGAGATGAGATGTGGAGGTCATGAACGCAGCGGTGGGATACGTCCTCGCCAATTCCGCAAAAGTCGCAAGCGATCCTGGCGTGAGCCAGTCGTCGTCGTGCAACACTTTGATCCAGTCGCCGCGACATGCGAGCATCGCGTTGTTGGTATTCTCAACTTGGCCCCGGCCGCGGTGGTTCTCGATAACGCGAATGCGCGGGTCGCTCCGCGCATGCTCGGACAGGATGCTCCAACTCGCGCCCTCTGGACCTTCGTCGTCGCTGATCACCATTTCCCAGTCGGCGTGCTCCTGCTGCAGCACGCTTTCAATCGCACGGCGCACCATCTCCGGTCGGCGGAAGGTGGGTATTGCCACTGAAATGAATGGGCGGTGTTCCGAACTCTGGGAGCTATCGAACCGCTCGGCGTACAATTGATCCATTCATCGTACCTCGTTGATTGAAGCGGTCGCGGCTGGAAGTGGCAGACCCTTCTTCGGCTTGCGCCTATTCGCAGAGCATCTTGAATCGAACCGAGCGAACGAGGCGCGTGAATGCTAGGGAGACGATCTCGACGCGGTCATCGTCCATTCGCATGAACTTTGTTCCCGCAGGCCGCGACGTTTCGAAGCGGCCGCTTGTCCGCCTTGGTGAAAGAGTATCCTGGCTCCCCTCGGTTTCTGTCGCTGCAGCAGCCGCGCCAACGCGGTGACGGATCAAGATGGGAGCGGCCAATCGAGGCGCGTTGGTTCAGTTTCTTGCGGAGCGCCTGAAGGATTGCGCGAAGCTCTGCCGCGTTGCTTCTTTCCAGAGGACAGCGAGGCGCGAGCGTGATGGCGTTCTCAATCAACGGTAGATGCCGAGGGCCGCTCGGTGACGGGTGGAGGCGACTGCGCTGCGTCCTGCCGCGGCGTGCTGTCTCACATCGCGACAATGGAACGACGTCAAATCCGGCCACCGCTCGTTTCAAAATCGGACAGTGAGGTCGAAAACAGGCGGGTGCCCAAACCCGGGTGCTGTCCCAATCAGGACATTCGGAACATCAAGTCAGGACAGGTTGCTTGTTGGGCTTCGGAAGCAAGAACGCCGTCCGCTTAAATGAAGCGCGGACGGCGGCTTACCAGCCCCGGGAGGGAAACTGCAAAATCCCGATATCGTTATGTCAGCACGTCTCGTGCCAAGGTTCATCGGGACACCCGCAGAATTTGGAAAACCTTCATCCTCAAGCGTTGGTGCCGCCAACGCGAATGACCACGCCGGGGCGAATCCGGATCTGTGCCGGGCAACGCGATCGCTCAGGCGCCGTCTGCTTCTAGGCCGGCCTTGGCGGCTGAAGCCCTGGCGATGTCAGCCACTCGCTCATGTGCGAGCCGGTCTCGGCTTGGCGCGCGTAAGAACTTTCAAGATCAAGCCGCTTCGAAATTCGCCATGGACCAGGGAGGTCGGAAGCAGGCCGGTATCCAAATCCGGATGCTGTCCGAATTAGGACAGTGGGACTGTCGGATTTCGACATCAATAAAAACGCCGCCCGCTTAAATGTCGCGCGGGCGGCGGCTTTCCAGCCCCGGAGAGGTGGATGCAAAACCCCGGTGATGATGAGTGTGCACAACCTGTGCCAAGGTTTTATGTCACGCTGCGGGACACCTCAGAGGGGATCGGGCCACCGCCTGCAACGGCTGCGATCGTCTGATCATCAGAATATCCGGATGAAAGGACGTTGTTGGCCAGGCGTGCAGCGATGGTTCGGGAGGTCGGCGAGCTCTCCGCCCATCTGGTGGTCTAGGCCGAGGTTGGACGGAGAGCCGCGCGCCGGACCCCCGTCGCGTGACAATGCTAGGAACGTGCCATGACAGTCGTGTGAAATTGTCGGCGCCGCTCAGTGGAGGTTGATCTTATCCAGAGGCAGACGAAGCTCCGCCGCGCGCTCCTCGCGATCTCGCCTGCGGAACTCATTTTCCTTGTGTTCGAATTTGATCATTTCCTGGGTGGCGGCTTGCAATAGCCGATTGCGCCTGTCCGCCTGCTGCTGCGTGTTTTCTGTCATCACCCGGACTCCCTCAACGACTAGCGGCACCATCCTCAGACAGGCCGGACACCGCAAAAGATTCGCTAGGGATTGCGGATTTATGACGGCGACGTTCCGCTCGCGGATACACCAATCGTAGCCCCGAGAACAAAACGGGGCACTTTCGTTTTCAAATCAGGCCGCTTAGGCCGGGAACAGGCGCGTGGCGAAATCCGGGTGCTGGCCGAAATGAGGGTTTTGCGCTGTTCCTGCGCAAAGCAAAGCGAAATGCAGATGTCTCGCGTTTGGTCGATGAAGTCAGCGGACGCGACAAGAAAGGTGTTTTTGAATGAATGAGGCCGCCAACTAAGGCGGCCTCTCTTGCTAGCGCTTATCGGCCTGTCCGTGGTTGGTCCCACTTTCGGGACCGATGTAGATGCCGGTTTTCATGCACTGCTTCCACGCGCCGTCGCACCGTTCTGGCTTAGCGGCCTTGGACATGCAGATGGCTTTGTAGTCAGAGCACGACCTGGCTTGAGCTGGATGTGCCGCAATGATCCCGACCGAGCCAACAACCGACAAAAGCAACCACTTCTTCATGACGTCTCCTTCGTTGCAATTCGGAGAGCATGTAATTGGCGAGTGGTACCCGTCGATGTGCACAACCAAAAATCCACAAATGAATTAGGAGGACGCCCTCTGACGGTGCCCCTAATCCGTTGGAGGCATGAACAGACCTTGGCCAAATGTCGGCCAACGTGAACAGCGGTCATGAACAGAGCTGGGCGCGTTTTGGCCCGAACGAGAACAAAATAGGCCACTGCCAAATTCAACTTAGGCCACTGGGGGTTAAAACAGGCCAGCGCCAAAATCCGCGAAAGAACATATTGCGAACCTGGAACAAATAGGGTACATTGCTTTTATCGACGACCCGCCGCGCCAATCGTTTGTCCCGCACCCGAATCCTCGCCATAAGGAGCACGACCCAATGTCCAACACTGCCCTGCGTATCGTCGAAGGATCCTCCATGGACAAGAGTAAAGCTCTGGCCGCCGCGCTCTCCCAGATCGAGCGCCAGTTCGGCAAGGGCTCGGTGATGAAGCTCGGCAAGAACGACCGGTCGATGGATGTCGAGGCGGTGTCCTCGGGCTCCCTCGGGCTCGACATTGCGCTCGGGATCGGTGGTCTGCCGAAGGGACGCGTCGTGGAAATCTACGGGCCGGAATCCTCGGGCAAGACCACGCTGGCGCTGCACACGGTGGCGGAAGCGCAGAAGAAGGGCGGAATCTGCGCCTTCATCGACGCCGAGCACGCGCTCGACCCGGTCTATGCGCGCAAGCTGGGCGTCAACATCGACGAGCTCCTGATTTCGCAGCCGGACACGGGCGAGCAGGCGCTGGAGATCTGCGACACGCTGGTGCGCTCGGGTGCGGTGGACGTGCTGGTGGTCGATTCGGTCGCGGCTCTGGTGCCGAAGGCCGAGCTCGAGGGCGAGATGGGCGATGCGCTGCCGGGTCTCCAGGCCCGTCTGATGAGCCAGGCGCTGCGCAAGCTGACGGCCTCCATCAACAAATCCAACACCATGGTGATCTTCATCAACCAGATCCGCATGAAGATCGGTGTGATGTACGGCTCGCCGGAAACCACGACCGGCGGCAACGCGCTGAAATTCTATGCCTCCGTCCGTCTCGACATCCGCCGCATCGGCGCGATCAAGGAGCGCGACGAAGTGGTCGGCAACACCACGCGCGTCAAGGTGGTGAAGAACAAGCTGGCGCCGCCCTTCAAGCAGGTCGAATTCGACATCATGTACGGCGAGGGCGTCTCCAAGATGGGCGAGATCCTCGATCTCGGCGTCAAGGCCGGCATCGTCGAAAAGTCCGGCGCCTGGTTCTCCTATGACAGCCAGCGCCTCGGCCAGGGCCGCGAGAATTCGAAGGCGTTTTTGAAGGCCAACCCCGACATCACCGCCAAGATCGAGACCTCGATCCGCCAGAACTCCGGCCTGATCGCCGAGCAGATTCTCGCCGGCACCCCCGAGCGCGACGCTGACGGCGAGGAGCCGGCGGACGAGTAAGACCTAACGCGAAGAGTTTTCGCGAGGAGCGGGCGCTGAGGACGTTGAGTTGCCGACGTCGTCAGTGCCCGTTTCGTTTTGGGGGGCGTTCGCGATGAAACGCGTGATCCTGACCAGTTCGTCCGGCGTCGGTCTTGCCCATGCGGATCGCGCCGACATGGTCGTGCCGTTCATCTTTCGCTTCGTTTCGGGGCCACTTCCGTCGGCTGAGCACCTCAATCGCTATCTGGGTGGACGCGCGCTCAGAATTTTCGAGGAGATCATCTGGTCTGATTGCGTCCGCCAACTGCCCTATGTTCAGCGCCTGGATCGGGAAGGGGCACTACTCTGGTTCTGCGAGACTTACGGCGTCGAGTTGATCGAGCTGTGGTTCGACCCTGAACCCAACAGTCAATTGCAATTGATCTGGATCCTCGACTACCTGCGTTCCGAGCCATCTATCGCAGCGAGTCTGAGATTACGACGTGTCGATTTCGACCTGCGTGGAGCAGATCCGACAGAGCTTCGTCATCGTGACGTGCGGGAGCTCGATATCGAAGAAGGCGATTTCGAGATCGCGAGCCTGGCCTGGGAGGCCTACCGCGCGCCGACGCCCGAGCTGTGCTCCGGGCTGCTCGACAGGCCGCTCGGCAAGTTGTCTTTCCTGAAGCCGGCCATGGAAGACCTGCTCGCAGAACTGCCGTCGCCGACGACGGGACTGGGGGCGACCGAGGCGCGGCTTCTCGAATTGATCGCGAGCGGACACAATCGTACCGACCAGCTGTTTCGACCGGGCGCGCTCAAGACGCGCGTGTTCGATCCGTGGGAGTTAGGTGCGCTGCTCGAAGGACTCGCTTTCGGCCCGACGCCCGCGATTGCAGGTTTGGATGGCAAGCTGGCGACGCTCGACCCGGACAATGGACGAGGTCGCAACGCGGCCTTTCGCCGGAGCCGGCTGTCGCTAACCGAATTCGGCCGAGCGGTCCTTGATGGCCGGGAGGATTTCCGCCGTCGCAACCCGATTCGGCGCTGGTGGGGTGGTACGCTTCTCACCAACGAACGGCTCTGGCGGTGGGATGCGCGGAGGCGTTCGCTGGTGGCGCCTTAGATACCGTTCGGGGGCGTAGGGTGGGCAAAGGCGTGTAAGCGCCGTGCCCACCATATTCGAACGCGTACAAAGGTGGTGGGCATGCTCCGCTTTGCCCACCCTACGAAGCTTACGATCCCTTACTCCGCCGCTTCCGCGTAGTCGCTGACCGGAGGGCACGAGCACACCAGGTTGCGGTCACCGTAGACGTTGTCGACGCGCCCGACCGGGCACCAATATTTGTCGGTGCGCGAGGTGCCCGCGGGGAAGCAGCCCTCGGCGCGGGTGTAGGCGCGCTTCCAATCGTCGTCCGCAATGTCGTGCACGGTGTGCGGGGCGTGACGCAAAGGCGAAGCCTCGATCTTGAAGCGGCCGGCCTCGACCTCGGCGATCTCCTTCCGGATCGCGATCATGGCGTCGCAGAAGCGGTCCAGCTCCGCCTTCGATTCCGATTCGGTCGGCTCGATCATCAGCGTGCCCGGCACCGGGAAGCTCATGGTCGGGGCATGGAAGCCGTAATCGATCAGGCGTTTTGCGATGTCGTCGACGGTGACGCCTGAGGTCGTCTTCAGCGGGCGGGGATCGACGATGCACTCATGTGCGACGCGGCCCTTCGCGTTCTTGTAGAGCACCGGGAAGTGCGCATCGAGGCGCGCGGCAATGTAGTTGGCGTTGAGGATCGCGATTTCGGTCGCGCGCTTCAAGCCGTCGCCGCCCATCATCAGAATGTAGATGTAGGAGATGGTCAGGATCGACGCCGAGCCGAATGGCGCGGCCGAGACCGGGCCGACCGATGCGTCCCCATTCGTCGCCGGGTGACCGGGCAGGAACGGCGCGAGATGCGCCTTCACGCCGATCGGACCCATGCCAGGGCCGCCGCCGCCATGCGGGATGCAGAAGGTCTTGTGCAGGTTGAGATGGCTGACGTCGGCGCCGTAATCGCCGGGCCTGCTAAGGCCGACCTGCGCATTGAGGTTGGCACCGTCCAGATAGACCTGGCCGCCATGGCCGTGCACGATGTCGCAGATCTCGCGAATGTGCTCCTCGAACACGCCATGCGTCGAGGGATAGGTGATCATGACAGCGGCGAGATCGTTCGAGTGATTCTCGGCCTTGGCGCGGAGATCGTTGACGTCGACGTCGCCGTTCTTTTCGCAGGCGACCACCACCACGTCCATGCCGACCATCGCGGCCGAGGCCGGATTGGTGCCGTGGGCGGAGGAGGGGATCAGGCAGATCTTGCGATGCGCCTCGCCGCGTGCGGCGTGATAGCCGCGGATCGCGAGCAAGCCGGCATATTCGCCCTGCGCGCCGGAATTGGGCTGCAGCGAGATCGCGTCATAGCCGGTGATGTCGCACAGCCATTTCTCCAGCCGCGCGAACAGCGCGTGATAGCCCTTGGCCTGCTCGCGCGGGGCGAAGGGATGCAGGGACCCGAATTCCGGCCAGGTCAGCGGCATCATCTCGGTGGTCGCGTTCAGCTTCATGGTGCAGGAGCCGAGCGGGATCATGGCGCGGTCGAGCGCGAGGTCGCGATCGCTGAGCTTGCGCATGTAGCGCAGCATCTCGGTCTCCGAGCGATGCGCGTGGAAGACGGGATGGGTGAGGAAGGCGGTGGTGCGCTTCAGCGCTTCCGGCAGCGCCTCGCGCGTGGTGGCGTCGATCTCGGCGTAAACGAGCGTGCCGCCGAATGCGCGCCAGACCGCCTCGACGGTCGCCGGCGTGGTGGTCTCGTCGAGCGCGATGCGGAGCGCGGTTTCGCCGATACCGAGGTTGATCTGCTCGGCCGCCGCGCGCGCGACGATCTCGGCGCGCCTGGCACCGGCATCCACGCTCAGCGTGTCGAAGAAGCTTTCGGACTGCGGCGCGAAGCCGAGCTTGCACAAGCCGCTAGCGAGCACGGCGGCGCGGCGATGCACGTTGCGCGCGATCTGCGCAAGCCCCTCGGGGCCGTGATAGACCGCGTACATCGAGGCGATCACGGCGAGCAGCACCTGCGCGGTGCAGATGTTGGAGGTCGCCTTCTCGCGGCGGATGTGCTGCTCGCGGGTCTGCAGCGCGAGGCGATAGGCAGGCATCCCGCGCGAGTCCACGGAGAGGCCGACGATGCGGCCGGGCAGCGAGCGCTTCAGCGCATCGCGCACCGCCATGTAAGCGGCGTGCGGCCCGCCATAGCCCATCGGCACGCCAAAGCGCTGCGCCGAGCCGATCGCGATGTCGGCGCCGAGTTCGCCGGGCGAGGCGAGCAGCGTCAGCGCCAGGAGATCGGCGGCAACGATCGCGAGCGCGCCCTTGGCCTTCAAGGCCGCGATCGCAGGCCTGAGGTCGCGCACGGCGCCCGAGGAGCCCGGATATTGCAGCAGCGCGCCAAGCACGTCGGCCTTGTCGAGATCGGTGAGGGGATCGCCGACGATCAGGGTCCAGCCCAGCGGCTCGGCGCGGGTGCGCATCACGGCGAGCGTCTGCGGATGCACGTCCTTGTCGACGAAGAAGGCCTTGGCTTCGACCCGCGAGTGCCGCTCCGCGAGCGCCATCGCTTCGGCCGCGGCGGTCGCCTCATCGAGCAGCGAGGCGTTGGCGACGTCGAGCCCGGTGAGATCGCAGATCATGGTCTGGAAGTTGAGCAGCGCCTCCAGCCGGCCCTGGCTGATCTCGGGCTGGTAGGGCGTATAGGCCGTGTACCAGGCCGGGTTCTCCAGAATGTTGCGCTGGATCACCGCGGGCAGGATCGTGCCGGAATAGCCTTGGCCGATCAGCGAGGTGAAGACCTGGTTCTCTCGCGCGAGCTCGGCCATGTGCGCGATCGCCTCGGTCTCGCTCAAGGGCTTGCCCAGATCGAGCGGAGCGGTCTGCCGGATCGAGGCCGGCAGCGTCTCCGCCATCAGCGCGTCGACGCTCTTGGCGCTGACGGCCTCCAGCATGGCGGCGACATCGCGGGCGGAGGGGCCGATGTGGCGGCGAACGAAACTGGCGGTGTCGCCGTTGGATTTGCGGTGCGCGGTCATCATGGGTCCTCGCTAGGAGTTGCTGTCATCGCCCGCGAAGGCGGGCGATCCAGTACGCCGCGGCCTCTCGGGTCTAGCCGAACCGGCTGCGTTGACTGGATGCCCCGCCTTCGCGGGGCATGACAGTGAGTATGTTGAGGCTCGGCTCATAATCCTCACGCCGTATGTGCCTTGTAGGCGGCTTCATCCATGAGGCCGCCGAGCTCGCTCTTGTCGGCCATCCTGATCTTGAAGAACCACGCCTTGCCTTGCGCATCCGAGTTCACCAGCGCCGGCTCGGCGGCGAGCGCGTCGTTGGTCTCGAGCACTTCGCCCGTGACAGGCGCGTAGACGTCGGAGGCGGCCTTCACCGATTCCACGACGGCGGCGGCTTCCGCCTTCTTCAGGCTGCGGCCGACCTTGGGCAACTCGACGAATACGACGTCGCCGAGCTGCGACTGCGCGTAGTCGGTGATGCCGACGGTGGCGACATCGCCGTCGATGGCGAGCCATTCGTGGTCGGAGGTGTACAGCGTCGTGGTCATTTTCTCAGTCCTCAGCGTTTGTAGGTGTTTTTCACGAAGGGCATGGCGGCGACCGTGAGCGGCAGCCGCTGGCCGCGCACTTCGGCGAAGAGTTTTGTATCGAGCGCGCTCGATGCCGTGGGCACATAGCCCATCGCGACCGGCGCGTTCAGGCTCGGGCCGAAACCGCCCGAGGTGACCTTTCCGATCGGCTCGCCGCCTGCGGCATCCGCAAACAGCAGCGCGCCCTCGCGCACCGGCGCGCGGCCCTCCGTGCGCAGGCCGACGCGGCGGCGGCTCGCGCCGTTGTCGAAATGGGCAAGAATCTTCTCGGCGCCGGGAAAGCCGCCGGCGCGGGCGCCGGCGGTGCGGCGGCTCTTCTGCACCGACCATTCCAGCGCCGCCTCGACCGGCGTGGTCGCGGTGTCGATGTCGTGGCCATAGAGGCAGAGCCCGGCCTCCAGCCGCAGGCTGTCGCGGGCGCCAAGGCCGATCGGCATCACGTCGGGGTTTTCAAGCAGCGTCCTGGCGAGGTGCTCGGCGTGCGTGGCGGGGACCGAGATCTCGAACCCGTCCTCGCCGGTGTAGCCGGAGCGCGAGACGAAGCAGTCGAGGCCGGCAACCTTGTGCGGGCCGGCGTCCATGAACTTCATGGCGGGCGCCTCTGCACACAATTTCGCCAGTGCGGCTTCCGCCTTCGGGCCCTGCAGCGCGATCAGGGCGCGGTCTTGAAGCGAATCGATGATGCAGTCGCCCGAGAGATGCGCGCGCAGATGCGCCTCGTCCGCTTCCTTGCAGGCGGCATTGACGACCAGGAACAGATGGTCGCCGAAATTGGCGACCATCAGATCGTCGAGAATGCCGCCGTCCGGATTGGTGAACTGGGCGTAGCGCTGCCGTCCCGGGGCAATCGCCACGATATCCTGCGGCACCAGCCGTTCCAGCGCGCGGGCGGCGTCCTCGACCTTGCCGGATTTGGGCCGGAGCGCGAGCTGGCCCATGTGGGAGACGTCGAACAGGCCGGCGGAGGAACGGGTATGGAGGTGCTCTTTCAGGACGCCCGCAGGGTACTGCACGGGCATGTCATAGCCCGCGAACGGCACCATCTTGCCGCCGAGGGAGACGTGAAGCCCGTGAAGGGGCGTACGTTTGAGGGAATCTTGGTCGTCGCGCGCAAGCATTACGGGGCCCTCGGCGGTTCCCCGGGGACGATTCCCCGGTAGCAACCAGTCGAAGCCCCATCTGTCGCTGTGCCTGAGAGTATTATCCCGTCGGCGGACGCTGTCCGGGTGTTATGCCCGTCGGCGCCTCTTTCCAGATGTCGTCAAAGCCACGCGGTCCTTTTGCCTGAGAGTTTCCGGGGCGGTTGCTCCTTCGGCGCCGGCACCAAAGCCGGTCTCTCCCGACGTGGCCGTACGATACAGATGGGTACAGACCACAGGCCGGCCAAGCCTGTCAACGCGCACCTGACGGCTTTCAACGGGATTGCAAACGGGATTGCGCGCCTGCGGCAACTCACTGATCTCCTTGCACAGTTTCTGGACAGCGCAGCTGGCCTTGTCTAAAAGCGCTTTGACCCGCAGATATCAGCCCAAATGCCCGGTTTGGATGGCAAATCAGCGGGTCCAAGCACACCCGATTGGATGAACATGAGCGGCGTCAACGAGATCAGGTCGACCTTTCTGAACTTCTTTGCCGAGAACGGCCACGAGATCGTGTCGTCCTCGCCATTGGTGCCTCGCAACGATCCCACGTTGATGTTCACCAATGCCGGCATGGTGCAGTTCAAGAACGTCTTCACCGGCGTCGAGAAGCGGCCCTATCAGCGCGCCACCACGTCGCAAAAATGCGTGCGCGCCGGCGGCAAGCACAACGACCTCGACAATGTCGGCTATACCGCACGCCATCTCACCTTCTTCGAGATGCTCGGCAATTTCTCGTTCGGCGACTATTTCAAGGAGCGCGCGATCGAGCTGGCCTGGACCCTGATCACGCGGGAGTTCGGGCTCAAGAAGGACAAGCTGCTCGTCACCGTCTACCACACCGACGACGAGGCGGCCGGCCTGTGGAAGAAGATCGCCGGCTTCTCCGACGACCGCATCATCCGCATCCCGACCTCGGACAATTTCTGGGCGATGGGTGACACCGGTCCGTGCGGCCCGTGCTCGGAAATCTTCATCGACCGCGGCGATCACATCTGGGGCGGACCTCCGGGCTCGCCGGAAGAGGACGGCGACCGCTTCCTCGAATTCTGGAACCTGGTGTTCATGCAGTACGAGCAGGTGACGAAGGAGGAGCGCGTGGATCTGCCGCGTCCCTCGATCGACACCGGCATGGGGCTGGAGCGCATGGCCAGCGTCATGAAGGGCGTCGACAGCGTGTTCGAGACCGACCTGTTCCGCCACCTGATCGACGCGACCGCGTCCGCGCTCGGCAGCGGGCCGAACGAGCAGACCGTGGCCTCGTTCCGCGTCATCGCCGACCATCTGCGCTCCTCGGCCTTCCTCGTCTCCGACGGCGTGCTGCCGTCGAACGAGGGCCGTGGCTACGTGCTGCGCCGGATCATGCGCCGCGCGATGCGCCATGCGCAGCTGCTCGGTGCCAAGGAGCCGCTGATGCACCGCCTGGTCTGGGCGCTGGTCCGCGAGATGGGCCAGGCCTATCCCGAGTTGATGCGCGCGGAAAACCTGATCGAGGAGACGCTGCGGCTGGAAGAGACCCGCTTCCGCAAGACGCTGACCCGCGGCCTTGCGATCCTCGACGAGAAGAGCGCGTCGTTGAAGAAGGGCGACATGTTCGATGGCGACGTCGCGTTCACGCTGTACGACACCTACGGCTTTCCGCTGGATCTGACACAGGACGCGCTGAAGTCGCGCGGCATCAGCGTCGATCAGGCCTCGTTCACCGACGCGATGGAGCGGCAGAAGGCCAAGGCGCGCGAGTCCTGGAAGGGTTCTGGCGAGGCGGCCTCCGAAGCAATCTGGTTCCCGCTGCGTGAGAAGCTCGGGGCCACCGAATTCCTGGGCTATGAGACCGAGAGCGCCGAAGGCGTGGTCTCCGCGCTGGTGAAGGACGGCCAGGAAGCCGCCAGCCTCAAGGCCGGCGAGACCGGCGCGATCGTGCTCAACCAGACGCCGTTCTACGCGGAATCAGGTGGCCAGGTCGGCGACACTGGCTTGCTCAGCGGCGAGGGCGGCATCAAGTTCCGCGTCACCGATACGCAGAAGAAGCTCGGCGATCTCTTCGTTCACGTCGGCACCGTCGAGAGCGGCGAGCTGAAGCTCGGTACCGCGCTGCAGCTCGAGGTCGATCATTCGCGCCGCTCGTCGATCCGCGCGCATCATTCGGCGACGCATCTCATCCACGAGGCGCTGCGTCAGGTGCTCGGTGATCACATCGCCCAGCGCGGCTCGATGGTCGCCCCCGACCGCCTGCGCTTCGACTTCGTGCATCCGAAGCCGATCACGGCGGAAGAGCTCGCCCGCGTCGAGGACATCGCCAACGACGTGGTGCTGGAGAACGACGAGGTCACCACGCGCGTCATGGGCGTCGACGAGGCCCGCGAGGCCGGGGCGCGTGCCCTGTTCGGCGAGAAATATGGCGACGAGGTCCGCGTCGTCTCGATGGGTAGGACCGCGCGTGAGCGCGGCGCCAATGCGCTCGGCTGGTCGGTCGAGCTCTGCGGCGGCACCCATGTGAAGCGCACCGGCGACATCGGCCTGATCACGCTGACCGGCGAGAGCGCGGTCGCCTCCGGCGTGCGCCGCATCGAGGCGCTGACCGGCAATTATGCGCGCAGGCACGCCAACGAGACCATGGCGCTGGCGAAGAGCGCGGCCAACGAGCTGCGCACCTCGGTCGACGACGTGCCGGTGCGCATCGCCGCGTTAATGGAGGAGCGCAAGAAGCTCGAGCGCGAGCTCTCCGACGCCCGTAAGAAGCTCGCGATGGGCGGCGGTACGTCCGTCGGGAACGGCGGAGCCGCAGGCGTGCGTGAGGTCGGCGACGTCAAGCTGATGGCGCGCGCAGTCGAGGGCATCGAGATGAAGGATCTCAAGAGCCTTGCGGACGACGGCAAGAAGCAGATCGGCTCCGGCGTGGTCGCCATCGTCGGCGTCACCGAGGACGGCAAGGCCGGCATCGTTGTCGGCGTCACCGCGGATCTCACCGCGCGCTTCAATGCCGTGAACCTCGTGCGCGTCGCCTCCGAGGCGCTCGGCGGCAAGGGCGGCGGCGGCCGGCCCGACATGGCGCAGGCCGGCGGCCCCGATGGCGCCAAGGCGCCCGAGGCGCTCGCGGCGATCGAAAAAGCGATGGCAGGCGCTTAAAGACTCATGCGCCTCGTTCCGCGAGGACGTGGCCCGGCCGATCCCAACCTAAGGGATCGCCTGTACGAATTGCTGGAGCACGATCCGCTCGCCTACTCGATCGGGTCGCGCTTCATCCAGATCATCATCGGCGTCATCGTGCTCGACGTCGTCGCGATGATCCTTGCCTCGGTGCCGGAGCTCGACGCGCGGTTCGACACGCTGTTCAGCGCGGTCGCCGTCCTCGCCGTCATCGTGTTCGCGCTCGAATATTTGGCGCGGCTGTGGACCGTGGCGGGGCACACCCAGCGCAACGGCTCCGCGCTGTCCGACCGGCTCTCTTATGCCTTCTCCGCGCTCGGCATCATCGACCTCATGGCGTTCCTGCCGGCCGCGATCGTGCTGGCCACAGGCCGGCACGCGACGCTGGCCGGGCTCGGCGTGCTGCCGTTCTTCAAGCTGATCCGTTATTCGCCGGCAATGCGCTCGCTGCTCGCGGCCATCCATGCCGAGCGGCGTGCGCTGATCGGCTGCATCGTCATCCTGATCGGTGTGGTCCTGACCTTCGCCTCGCTGCTCTACGCTATCGAGCGCGACGTGCAGCCCAGCAAGCTCGGCACCATTCCAGACGCGATGTGGTGGGCGATCGTGACGCTCGGCACCGTCGGCTATGGCGACGTCGTGCCGGTGACGCCGCTCGGCAAGTTCATCTCGGTATTCGCCATCATCAGCGGCTTTGCCATGATCGCGCTGCCGGTCGCGATCATCTCGACCGCCTTTGCCGAGGAGGTGAGGCGGCGCGATTTCGTCGTCACCTGGGGCATGCTGGCGCGGGTGCCGCTGTTCTCGCATCTCAGCGCAGCAGAGATTGCCGACATCATGCGGCTGCTCCGCGCCCGCACCATCGAGCAGGGCGAGATATTGGTCCGCCGCGGCGATGCCGCTTCCTCGATGTATTTCATCACTGCGGGCGAGGTCGAGATCGCGCTGCCGAGCCAGCAGGTGCGGCTCGGCGACGGCACCTTCTTCGGCGAGATCGCGCTGCTGCATAAGACCAAACGCAGCGGCACGGTGACGGCGACGTGCAAGACGCGGCTGCTGGTGCTCGACGCCCAGGATTTTCACGCTTTGATCGAGCGCATGCCGACGCTCGCTGCCCACGTCCACCAGACCGCGAAAGCCCGGCTGGAGGAGACCGGCGACCTCGCGGCGGCGGAACTGGCGCAGGCGGAGCGCGACGACACCGACCGCTAAGCGGTCAGCCCTTCTTCAGGAAAATGTAGTCCGCCGAGTACGGCGCGCTTTTGAACTCGCCGGCCTTGTCGCAAGAACCCTCGAGCTTGCCGCCGTGGGTGTTGATGCGCTGGACGGTGGTGACCGGCGTCAGGATGCCGCTGCCGCGGCGGGAGGCGACCTCCAGCTTCAGCCAGGGGATGTCGGCGGCGGTTGCGCCCGGCGCGTTGCCGATGGCCTTGCCGGCCACGCCGCTGCCGTCGGCAAGCTCCCAGTTCGGGCCGGCGTAGTGGCGGCCGACGGTCTTGCCCTCGACGAGCAGCGTCGCCACCGGCTCCCGGAAAGCCCAGGTGAGCTTGCCGTCGGCGGCTGCCTTGCAGTCATAGACCTGCGCGCCTTCGGCGTGAACGCTAAGCACGACGGTCTCGCCGGGGGCGGCGATGGCGTCGGGGAGCGGCTCCGCGGCCGCGGCGGGTCCGGCCACGGCCGCGAGCAGCAGGCAGGGGACGGCGAACTTGACGATGGACATGGGTGGCCTCCGCAACGGGGTCAAAATGAATGGGCCGCGCCTAAGCGCGGCCCATAACGATGTCTAACCCCGATCAGACGAAAATAATGCGCGGGCTTACGCCAACGCTTTCGTGAGATTCTCCGAGACCTTGTCGAGGAAGCCGGTGGTCGAGAGCCAGCGCTGGTCGGCACCGACCAGGAGCGCGAGATCCTTGGTCATGTAGCCGGCCTCGACGGTGTCGACGCAGACCTTCTCGAGGGTGGTGGCGAACTTGGCGAGCTCGGCATTGTTGTCGAGCTTGGCGCGGTGCGCCAGGCCACGGGTCCAGGCGAAGATCGACGCGATCGAGTTGGTCGAGGTCTCCTTGCCCTTCTGGTGCTCGCGGTAGTGGCGGGTCACCGTGCCGTGGGCGGCTTCGGCTTCCACGGTCTTGCCGTCGGGGGTGAGCAGCACCGAGGTCATCAGGCCGAGCGAGCCGTAGCCCTGCGCGACCGTGTCGGACTGCACGTCGCCGTCGTAGTTCTTACAGGCCCAGACATAGCCGCCGGACCATTTCAGCGCCGAGGCCACCATGTCGTCGATCAGGCGGTGCTCGTAGGTCAGGCCCTTGGCCTCGAATTCCTTCTTGAACTCGCGGTCGTAGACGTCCTGGAAGATGTCCTTGAAGCGGCCGTCATAGACCTTCATGATCGTGTTCTTGGTCGAGAGATAGACCGGGTAGTTGCGCAGCAGGCCGTAGTTCAACGAAGCCCGGGCGAAGTCGATGATGGAGTCGTCGAGATTGTACATCTGCATCGCGACGCCGGAGCCCGGGGTCTTGAACACTTCCTTCTCGATCACGGTGCCGTCCTCGCCGACGAACTTCATCGTCAGCGTGCCCTTGCCGGGGAACTTGATGTCGGTGGCGCGGTACTGGTCGCCGTAGGCGTGGCGGCCGATGATGATCGGCTTGGTCCAGCCGGGAACCAGGCGCGGCACGTTCTTACAGATGATCGGCTCGCGGAAGATCACGCCGCCGAGGATGTTGCGGATGGTGCCGTTCGGCGACTTCCACATCTGCTTGAGGTTGAACTCCTTCACCCGGGCCTCGTCCGGGGTGATGGTGGCGCACTTGACGCCGACGCCGACCTTCTTGATCGCCTCGGCGGCGTCGATGGTCACCTGATCGTTGGTGTGGTCGCGGTACTCCATGCCCAGGTCAAAATAGAGCAGCTCGACATCGAGGTACGGGTTGATCAGCTTGTCCTTGATGTACTGCCAGATGATCCGGGTCATCTCGTCGCCATCGAGTTCGACGACGGGGTTGGACACCTTGATTTTTGCCATGATCGGGGAAGCCTCTTGGGAACGGCGCTTTGGCGCGCCACGGGAATATCCGCCGCCTCTTAGCACCTGATAGCAGCGGGCGAAAGCCAAGGGATTATGCACTTTTAGCTCATCCAGCTTGCCCAGATGGGGGGCGGGACGGGCCCTGCCGCGGGGGCGGGCCTCAGGCTTCAGAGGAGATTCAAAAGTCGAATCCAACCCGTTATTTCCCTTGAGAATTTCGTCAGGACAGGCAAACGACAGGCGAACGGGCAGCCGGCCCCTGGGCCGGCTTTGAATCAATTCCTGAAGAACGCCTTGCCAAGGCCTTGAGAACCCAAGGCCTTGCAAACCAGTGTGAAAGCGAAACGAGATGTCGGGGACTGACAAGAGCAAGGCGGGCCTTTCCCTCGACGGTCCCATCGTGATCCTGGTCGAGCCGCAGCTTGGCGAAAACATCGGCATGGCCGCGCGCGCCATGGGCAATTTTGCGCTCAGCCGATTGCGCATCGTCAATCCCCGCGACGGCTGGCCGAATATCGCCGCCCAGCGGGCCGCGGCCGGTGCCGACTACATTCTGGAAAAGGTCGAATTGTTCGACACGGTCGGCGAGGCGGTCGCCGATCTCGACCTGCTGTTCGCCACCACGGCTCGCCCCCATGACCAGGCCAAGCCGGTGGTGGGGCCCGAGGCAGCCGCGACCGAGATCTCGGGGCACATCGCCACAGGCGGCAAGGCGGGCATCTTGTTCGGCCGCGAGCGCTGGGGGCTGACCAACGAGGAGGTCGGGCTCTCCAACCGCATCATCACCTTCCCGGTCAATCCGGGTTTTGCCTCGCTCAACCTCGCCCAGGCCGTGCTGCTGGTTGGCTATGAATGGTTCAAGCGGGCAACCTCAGGCGAGCTGCCGCACAGCATGCCCGAGCGTTCCGAACGCGCCTCGCAGCACCAGATGCAGGCCTTCTTCGACAACCTCATCCGCGAGCTCGACCGGGTCGAATTCCTTCGCCCAGCCGAGAAACGCGACACCATGCTGGTCAACCTGCGCAACATCTTCAGCCGCATGGAGCCGACCAAGCAGGACATGCACACCCTGCACGGGGTGGTGATGGCGATCGCGGAAGGGCGCAAGGGCCCGGCCAAGGGCGGCGTGCTCGACGGCGAGCAGGCCACGCGCCTGCGCGCGCTGCTGGCCGAACACGGCCAGGGCGGCGGCGTGCCCGACAGCGGCTCGACGGTGCGCGGGCTCGCGCGCCTGCTCCGCCGCAACCCCACCGACGCCGAGCGCCTGCTCTGGCAGGCCCTCACGCGTGATCGCCGCTTCGCAGGAGGGTTCAAACGCCAGACCCCGGTCGGCCGGCACATTCCCGATTTCGTCTCGTTCCCGCACCGGATCGCGATCGAGCTGGTCAACCCGGGCGAGGGCGAGACCATCGCCGCCGATCGTGCGGGCCGGCGGACGTGGCTCGAGGCGCGCGACTATCGCGTGCTGGAGATCCGGGCGGCGGATGTGGAGCGCGATCTCGAGGCGGAGCTGGTGCGGCTGCAGGGGATGATCGAGCAGAGCGTGTAGTCGTACTGCGTCAGGCGGCGCTTGCGACCAGGGCTTTCGGACCGCTCTGCTGGAGGCGACGTATCGCGCCGAGGTTGGTCTCGACGGAGGCCAGGCAGCAACGCGATTTGCCGCCTGACTTCGCCTCGTAAAGTGCTGCATCGGCGACCGCGAGCAATTCCTCGACTTCGGCGCCATGATCCGGCGACATCGCAATGCCGACGCTGGCGCCGACACCGGCGCGCACCTCGCCGCCGAGCTCATAGGAGACGGCAACCTCGCTGATGAGGCGGTATCCTGCCTCCTGGGCCATTTCGGCCGTGACGCCGTCGACGAGCACGACGAACTCGTCGCCGCCCATCCGGGCGACCACCGCGCCGTCCGGCAGCGCCCGGCGCACGCGCCCGGCCACCGCTTTCAGCACCTCGTCGCCCGCCGCATGTCCGAACGTGTCGTTGATCGGTTTGAAGTCGTCGAGATCGAAGAACATCACAGCGAACCGTCGTTCGGCGTGGGCTCTAAGTCTGGCGCTGAGTGCCTCGACGAAGCCCGCGCGATTGAGCAGCCCCGTGAGTGCATCATGATGCGCGCGATGGCTGTTCTCGCGTTCGGCGCGCATGGTGGTGATCAGCATCCGATTGAGGCGGAAGGCGGCGGCCGTCATCGCGGCCAGATACATCGGCACCTGGAGGTAGACGATGTAGAACAGCGGCTCGCCGGCGAACGCAGCACCGGGGATGATGGGACCGAGGCTCAGCAGGATCATGGTCCCGGCCAGCCGCGGCGCGCCGAAATTGCGGAAGCAGATGCCGCCGACCATCGCCGCCGCCGAGAGCGAGGCCAGCATGGCGACGACCCAGTCACCGCTGGCCAGGCTGGCAACGACGCCAAATCCGACGCTGGCGCTCCAGGCGACCGCGAGCAGGAGATGAAGGTCGGTCGGCGTCGGGCGGTGGGCACGTGCCCTGCGATGCGCGCTGACGAGCACGGCGAGGCGGGCCAGGCAGATCGCGATCTCCATGACCAGCCAGACAATGAATGGTGCAGTCTGCTTGCGGCCAGCGATCACGGCGGCGACGGCAATGGTGTTGACGGCGCCGGCAGCAAAAACCGGCAGCGATCCATAGAGCTGGACAATGAGCGCAGCGCGGATGTCGTCGGGAACACCTAGCCCCGGCTCGGCGAGCCAGCGTGTCAGGCGCCAGCGTGGCGCGCTGTAGAGTCCCTCGTCCGATTGCATTGCAGAGCGTCCCCGTATTCCGGGCGCCAACAACGATGACCGCTCCTAATAGCCTTTTAAGGGAGAAGCCGATTGTGTCGGCCGTGCTTGACGCAAGGTAAATGGGCGCTGCCGGGGCTGTGGCCGTGCAGGAAAGTGCGGGTTGGTGCAGGTGTGGCGTGGGGTGGACCCGGGCTGCGTCGAGTGCAGCGGCTTCGCCGCAGCTCGAAGAGCGAAGGCGGAAGCGTGCCCGCCATAAGCGGCGGGCTAATCCTCCCTGCGCACATCTTACCCGCGCCCAAGCAGCACGTCGCGGTCGACCGCAATCCAGGTCGTCTTCGCCACGGCCAGCAACCTGCCGCCTTCATCATGGAGCGCGGCGTCGGCTGTCCGCTTGCGGCCGTCGCGGCCGGTCGGCCAGGCCGTGATGATGCAGGGCTCACCAGGGCGCGGGCGGGCCTCGATCCGGGCGGACATCCGTCCCAGCAGGAGCGGCGTCTTGTCGTAGGTGCCGCTCTGCTGATTGCAATTGCAGGCAAAGCCGGTGGGACAATCGAGTGCCGACCAGAGAAATTCCGGCGCGACGCGGCCATCCTCGGCGGCCAAGTTTGGATCGGGCGTCCAGGTCGCCGCGAGAACGGCGTTCTGCGCACGACGTTTGAGCGGCCCGGTGAAGATGCGCAGGCCGTCGCCTTGCGCACGCGCGGGACCGCAGACGAAACAGTTCGGCAGCGGATGCTCGTGCGGCTCGAACAGCGTCAGCAGTTCGGCGGCGCGTGCTTCCTGCAAGCTGGCTGTCTCGAGCTGCGCGAGCTCGACATTCGCCGCTTGCCCTGTCGCAACGACCTTGGCGCCGTCGCGAAGCTCCCATGTGCCGTCGGCCGTCGCGGCCGCATCGAGGGATTTGTCGAGGGGAGGCGGTGCGCGCAGCGTCACCTCGGCGCTGCCGGAAATGTGGCGGGCCAGCCGGCCGCAGACATAGCCGCCGTTCCCGGAGTTCGGAGGACCGCAAAAGCGCTTGTCGATGATGATCTTGGTCATCGGTTCTGTCCTCTCTTCCTCGTCGGGCGCAGTCTACCTGATCTTGAGGACAATTCGTCCCTGAACCGTGCGGTTGGCTATGGCGCGCATGGCGTCGCCGGCCTCCTCCAAAGGGAGGACGCGGTCGATGTGCGGGCGGATCTTTCCGTCGGCCAGCAATTGCATCAGCGTATCATTCATGCGCGCGGCCTCCGCGGAGAATTTCTCCGCCCAGGCGCCGACAAAGACCCCGATGATGGCGTAATTTTTCAAGAGGGGCAGGTTCATCGGGATCTGTGGAATCTCGCCGCCGGTGAAGCCGATCGGCATCAGCCGTCCGCCCCACTTCATCGATCGGGCCATCTGCTCGAAAATCGCGCCGCCGACATTGTCGAAGCCGATATCGATGCCGTCTCCCGATGTGATCGACTTGATCCGGTCGCGCAGGTCCTCGCTGCGATAGTTGATGACCTCGCTGGCGCCGTAACCGCGCACCAGATCGGCCTTGTCGTCGGAGCCGACACCGGCGACGACGCGCAGGCCGAGATGGCGGCCGAGATCGACGGCGGCAAGGCCAACCCCGCCGGCTGCGCCGGTGACGAACAGCGTTTCCCCGCGTTGCGCCCGTGCCCGCTCGACCAGCGCATAATAGGCCGTGCCGTAATTGTGCAGCACTGTCGCCCCGGCTTCGAACGCGACACCATCAGGCAGCCGCACGCTCTTTGATTCCTTCGCGATCATCCGTTCGGCGTAGCCGCCGGTCCAGGCACTGCATGCCACGCGATCGCCGGGGGCGAACGTCGTGACGTTGTCGCCGATCGCGACGACGACGCCGGAAGCTTCCGTGCCGGGCACGAATGGCGTCGGCGGCCGCATCTGATAGAGGCCCGAGACCAGCAACTGGTCCATGAAGCTCACGGACGCCGCATGGACCTCGATGAGGATCTCGTCGCCGGCAGGCCGCGGCGTAGCGATCTTACCGAGGCGCAGATCCGCAGGGCCAGTGAACGAATTGCACAGAACCGCTTTCATCGGGGCGCTCCAAAAAGACGCGGCAACAGCATGGGAACGCGCCGGCGGTAGTCCTGATAGGTCGTGCCGAACTCGGCGATCAGGTCCCGCTCTTCGAACTGCAGGGCGACCAGGATGTAGGCCGTGTTCGCGATCGCGAACAGCAGATGGCCGGCGGTCATCTCGGGCGTCGCCCAGAACGCGAGCAGAAAGCCCAGCATGAGCGGATGCCGCACGATCTTGTAGAGCAGCGGCGTCCGGAAGGATTGACCTGATATCTCGGCTCCGCGCAACGTGACGAGAGCCTGGCGCAGGCCGAACAGATCGAAATGATCGATCATGCAGGTCGAGGCGAACGCGATCAGCCAGCCGAGCCAGTGCACGCCGGTCAGGAGCCACGCCGTAATGCCGCTGGCCTGCCAGACCGGCGCCGGGATCGGACGCCACTGCCAGAACAGCAGCAGGAGGATCAGGCTGGAGAGCAGCACATAGGTGCTGCGCTGGCAGGCCACGGGAAGAAATTTGGCCAACCATCGCTTGAAGGCCGGGCGCGCCATGACGCTGTGCTGGATGGCAAACAGGCTCATCAGCAGCAGGTTGACGACGATGGCCTCGCTCAAATTCGCGGGGGCGCCGACGTCGATCGACTTGTCGATTGACTTGGGCACGACATAATTGCCGACGAAACCGAGCGCGTAGAGGAATGAAGCCGTGAAGACGGCGTAGCTCATGATGGCGTAGAGCAGGATTGCGAGGCGGGCGAACATGGTTTTTCCTATTGTGCCGATGGCGGCGGTGCCGCATTCAGGAGCCTGAGCTCATCGTTGGAGAGCGGGCTCGATCTGGCCTGAATGCTATCGCTGGACCGTCCCCTGCGCGTCCCCCGGGGGCGCCGACGGGGGAGGGAGGATCTCCATGACGGCCTTTTCGCTGGGGACGTTCGGGTTCCCCGAGGTCCATGCCGACGGCCGCCCGATCAAGCTGGCCTTACGCAAGGGGCTTGCGCTGCTGGTCTATCTCGCGGAAGCCAAAGGCCCCGTCGCGCGCGACGTCATCGCCACGCTGCTATGGCCCGAGACTCCCCGCGAGACCGGCCTTGCACGATTGCGGCGTCTGCTTCACCGCGTTGAGCTCGCGCTTGGCCAGGCGGTTTTCGAGACCGACCGCACGAGCTTGCGTTGGTCTCCGGAGGTCGAGCTCAAGATCGACTCGCATCAGTTCGAGCGCGCCTGCGATCGCGGTGCGTTTGAAGAGGCCTGCCGGATCTATCGCGGTGACTTCCTGGCGGGCTTCTCCCCGGACGACTGTCCTGGGTTCGACGATTGGGCGTTCTTTCGCCGCGAGGCGTTGCGGGGACGGCTTGTGCAGGCGCTCGAGCGTCTGGTGCAGGACAGGAATGCTGCCGGCCATCATCTCGCCGCGACAGTGCATGCGGGGCGCCTGGTCGAGCTCGATCCGCTCAGCGAGGTGTATGGCCGGCACCTGATCCGCAGCCTGCTGCTGGCGGGCGACCGAAGCGCGGCCGAACGGCATCATGCTGCACTGGCGCAGCGGCTGCGTGACGAGCTTGGCGTCGCGCCGGAAGCCGAGACCGAAGCGCTCATGAGCCGTGCGGCCGCGCCGCTGCGCGATGCTCTTCCAGCGACACGCTATGTGAAGGGCGCCGGCGTGCATCTGGCGTATCAGACCTATGGCAGTGGTTCGCTCGACATCCTGGTCATGCCCGGCTTCGTCTCGCATGTGGAGCGCGTCTGGGAGCATCCGGCGAGCCGGACGTTCCTGGCCTCGTTGATGAGGCTCGGGCGGCTGATCGTTTTCGATCGCCGCGGCATCGGCCTGTCCGACCGGGTCGGATCGGCCCCTGGCATCGATGTCACCGCGGAAGATATCGGCACGGTGCTACGGGCGGCGGACTCGCGCCGCGTCGTGCTGTTTGGCGCATCCGAGTGCGGGCCGGCCTGCATCAAATTTGCGGTCGAGGAATCCCGCCATGTGGCCGGGCTCATCCTGTTCGGCGCACTGGCCAAGGGCTGCTGGTCGGAGGACTATCCGCACGCGCTGCGCGCCAGCCAGTATGACGCCTGGAGCAAGCACCTGATTGCGCAATGGGGCGGCCCGGTCGGGATCGAAGCCTTCGCGCCGAGCCTTGCCAATGATCCTCAAGCGCGCGCCTGGTGGGCGGGGCTGTTGCGCGCGGCGTCCAGTCCCGGCGGAATCTCCGCCGTGCTCGAGGCCTTTCGCGACGCCGACGTGCGACACCTACTGGCGCAAATTGCCGTGCCGACGCTGGTGCTGCATCGGCGGGACGACAAGGCCGTGCGGATCGCGGCCGGGCGCGACATCGCGAGCCGGATCACCGGTGCGGAATTCGTCGAGCTCGACGGCAATGACCATTGGTTCTTTGCCGGCGACCAGCAGCCGGTGCTCGAGGCGATCAAGCGGTTCACGGAGGCTTTACCGCGTGAGGGAAGGTCGAGGCGGTGACGCCTCAAGCCTCATTTATTGGCACGTTTCGTGCCTCCCAAAGCGGCACAAACGACGTGACACGATGCCTGGCCAAGGGAGACCCTGACATGAAACGCGAAGACCTCACCGAAAAGCTGCTCGACATCAAGCGCGAGAACGGCTGGAGCTGGAAACACATCTGCGACAAGGTCGGCGGCTATTCCGAGGTGCTGATCGTCGGTGCGATCCTCGGCCAGATGAAGCTGACGAAACCGCAGGCCGCCAATGCCGGCGAGCTGTTCGGCCTGTCGAAGGCCGAGACCGCGATGCTCAACGAGGTGCCGATGCGCGGCACCGGCACGCCGATGCCGCCGACCGATCCGCTGATCTATCGCTTCTACGAGATGGTGATGGTCAACGGCCCGGCGTGGAAGGCGCTGATCGAGGAGGAATTCGGCGACGGCATCATGTCGGCGATCGACTTCGACATGGCAATGGAGCGCGTCGCCAACCCGAAGGGCGACCGCGTCAAGATCACCATGAGCGGCAAGTTTCTGCCGTACAAATATTACGGCGCTAGCGGCAATGTGCCGGAATACGGCTTCAAGGAGGGGTGATCAAGCTCACCGTCGTTCCGGACGCCGCGTTAGCGGCGATCCGGAATCTTGAGATTCTCTGGTGCGCAACTGCGCACCAGAGTTCGGTCCTGCGGACCGCCCGGGAACGACGGTGTTGGGGGGCTTATTTTCCCGCCTTCACCTCGGCCGCCGCCACGGCGATCAATTCGCTCATCTTGGCGCGAATCGCCTGCTCGGTGATGGCGACGTTCTTGGCGGCGAAATCGGCCATGACCTTGCGCAGGACGTCGGCGTCGCCGGCCTCCTCGAAATCGGCCGCGACCACTTCCTTGGCGTAGGCGGTGGCGGCCTCGCCGGTGATGCCGAGCTTCTCGGCGGCCCAAAGGCCGAGCAGCCGGTTGCGGCGGGCTTCCGCCTTGAATTTCTGCTCCTCGTCGAGGGCGAACTTCTTCTCGAAGCCTTCCTCGCGCTTGTCCAAACTGCTCATGCCTTTTCCAATTCCCTGCTGACTGGATCCGGCGGCCGTCGTTGCGACGGCCCCGGCGCATGCCTAGATAGGGGGCATGAATCGGCAAAACAACGAGCCGTTAAGCCGCAGGCAAGACGGTATAAGTTGATGCCGGACGGCCGGATCGATTGTGCTGGGACAGCCAATCGGATAGGTTGCCTGCAGGCTTGGTTCCCGTTCTGTTTCCAAGGGGTTATAGACGGGTTCCCAGCCGTTCACGGCAGCTCCGCTGTGGGTCGTAACCTAGTAACCGGAGCACACCAAATACATGGATTTCAACAAAACACGGTACATCCCCATGAGCCGTCGGCGTCGTATTTATGAAGGCAAGGCAAAGGTTCTTTACGAAGGCCCCGAGCCCGGTACCCTGATCCAGCACTTCAAGGATGACGCCACCGCGTTCAATGCGAAAAAGCATCAGGTGATCGAGGGCAAGGGTGTCCTCAACAACCGGATCTCGGAGTACCTGTTTCAGCACCTCAACGACATCGGGGTGCCGACCCATTTCATCCGCCGCCTCAACATGCGCGAACAATTGATTCGCGAGGTCGAGATCGTGCCGCTGGAAGTGGTGGTGCGGAACGTTGCCGCCGGCTCGCTGTCGCAGCGCCTCGGCATCGAGGAGGGCACGCAGCTGCCCCGGTCGATCATCGAATTCTACTACAAGAACGACCAGCTCAACGATCCCATGGTGTCGGAAGAGCACATCACCGCCTTCGGCTGGGCCACGCCGCAGGAGATTGACGACATCATGGCGCTCGCCATCCGTGTCAACGATTTCCTCACCGGCCTCTTCCTCGGCATCGGCATCCGCCTCGTCGACTTCAAGATGGAGTGCGGCCGGCTGTTCGAGAACGAGATGATGCGGATCATCGTCGCCGACGAGATCTCGCCGGATAGCTGCCGTCTGTGGGACATCAAGTCGAACGAGAAGCTCGACAAGGACCGTTTCCGCAGGGATCTCGGCGGCCTGCTCGAGGCCTACACCGAAGTCGCAAAACGCCTCGGCATCCTGATGGAGAACGAGCGTCCGCAGGGCACTGGCCCGGTGCTGGTGAAGAGCTAAGAGGGATTTGACGTGAAGGCACGTGTTACCGTTACCCTGAAGACGGGCATCCTCGATCCGCAGGGCAAGGCCATCGAAGGCGCGCTGAAGTCGCTCGGCGTCGACGGCGTCGCCAGCGTGCGCCAGGGCAAGGTGTTCGACATCGAGCTCGCCGTCGCCGACAAGGCCAAGGCCGAAGCCGCGCTGAAGGAGGCGGCCGACAAGCTGCTGGCGAACACCGTGATCGAGAATTATCGGGTGGAGATCGTCTAGCCCGCGCGGCGCTTCACAGCCATCCGACGCGGCGGAAGCGCCAGTAGAGCGCGGCGCATGAGGCGAGCATCACGCCGAGCAGCACGTAATAGCCGTACTCCCAATCCAGCTCCGGCATGTGCTTGAAGTTCATGCCGTAGATGCCCGCAAGCGCGGTCGGGATGGCGATGATGGCTAGCCACGAGGCGAGCGTCTTGGAGACCGCCGTCTCCTGCGCCTGTCCGACCAGCAGGCTCGCTTCGAAGGCGAAGGCCAGCACCTCGCGCATGGAATCGATGCGCTCCTGGATGTTCCGGACGTGGTCCGTGACGTCGCGGAACAGCGGCTGCATCGTCGCGCGCACCATCGCAAGCTCGTCATGCTCGAGGCGGCGGCAGACTTCCACCAGCGGGCCGATCGCGGTCCTGAGCCGCAACAGGTCGCGGCGCAGCATGTAGAGCCGCTCGATCTGCGCCTTGCTGATCGGCTTGGAGAGCACGTTGTCCTCGATGCCTTCGACCTCCTCGTGGATGCTCTCCAGCACGGGCGAGTAGTTATCGACGATGAAATCGAGGATGGCGTAGAGGATGTAGTCCTCGCCGCGCGCCAGCGCCCGTGGGCAGCTTTCACAGCGTTCGCGCACCGGCGTGTAGGATGTCGAGGCGCCATGGCGCACCGAGACCAGATAGCCTTCGCCGACGAAGATGTGCGTCTCGCCGAAGGCGATCCGGCCCTCGATCAGTTGCGCCGTCCGCGCCACGATGAACAGGGCCTCGCCATATTGCTCGATCTTCGGCCGCTGATGGGCGTTGTTGGCGTCCTCGATGGCAAGGTCGTGCAGGTCGAACTGCTTCTGCACGGCGCCGAGCAGCGCCATGTCAGGTTCGTGCAGCCCGATCCATACCACGTGGCCGGGCTTGGCCCGCCAGCTCGAAGCCTCGCTGATGGCGATATTGGCGACGCGCCGGCCGTCGACATAGGCGCCGGCAGCGATGACGCCCTGAGTGGACACCGGTTCGGAGGAGGAGACGGGCAGCGACGGGACGTTCATGGCTTCAATCCCGGGCAAGATCGTCAGGCAAAAGTGCCGTGGCTATGGCCTGTGTACAAGGCCGCCCGGCGAGGCTAGCACTGGTAAAATCCCCGTCAAATGGCTATGTCTCTTCACGATTTTGGCCCTCTCTGGCCAGCCCGATTCCCATCACCGTCGGAGCCCGAACCATGAAAGCCGCCATCCTCGTCTTTCCCGGAATCAACCGCGAGCGCGACATGGCGCGCGCATTGAGGCTGATCTCCGGCAGCGAGCCCGCGATGGTCTGGCACGCCGAGACGTCGCTGCCCGCGGGCACCGACCTCGTCGTGGTGCCCGGCGGCTTCTCCTACGGCGACTATCTGCGCTGCGGCGCGATTGCGGCGCGGTCGCCGGTGATGGACGCGGTGCGCGACTATGCGGCCAAGGGCGGTCTCGTGCTCGGCGTCTGCAATGGTTTTCAGATCCTCTGCGAATCCGGCCTGCTGCCGGGCGTCCTGATGCGCAACGCGCGGCTGAAATTCATCTGCAAGGACGTGCATCTGCGCGTCGAGCGTTCCGACACGCCGTTCACCCGCGGCTACAATGCCGGCCAGGTGATCCGCGTGCCTGTGGCGCATGGCGAAGGCAATTACGAAGCGGATGAAGAGACCATCAAGCGGCTCGAAGGCGAGGGGCGGGTGCTCTATCGCTATTGCTCCGCCGACGGCGTGGTCGACGAGGCCCATAACATCAATGGCGCGGCGCAATCCATCGCCGGAATCGTCAACGACAGGGGCAACGTGCTCGGCATGATGCCGCACCCGGAGAACCACGTCGAAGACATCATGGGCTGCACCGATGGCCGCGGCCTGTTCGCCGGCCTCACTGCCCATCTGGAAAAGGCCGCGTGATCTCGTCGGTGGGGAAGCGGGCTCTCGCCGCGATCGCGGCGCTGTCGCTCGCGACATTTTCGCTCGCGACCGCCGCCTTCGCGCAGGATTTCCCCAAGCGCCCGATCACGATGATCGTGCCGTTCGCGGCCGGCGGCACGTCGGACGTGATCGCGCGCACGGTCGCCGAGCAGATGGGCATCGCGCTCGGCCAGACCATCGTGATCGAGAACGTCGCCGGCGCCGGCGGCTCGACCGCGCTGGCGCGCGCTTCCCGCGCCGAGCCTGACGGCTACACCATCGCGATCGGCAATGCCGGCACCAATGCCGCGACCTATACGATCTATCCAAAGCTGCCGTTCACGCCTGAATCCTTCGTACCGATCGCCATGGTCGCGAAGACATTCGGCATCATCGCGCTGCGCAAGGATTTCCCGGCGAAGGACCTGAAAGAGTTCATCGCCTACGCCAAGGCGAACCCGGGCAAGATCAATCTCGGCCACGCCGGTGTCGGCTCGTCGAATTACCTCATTTGCAAGAGCTTCGTGACGGCCGCCGGCATCGATGCGACGCTGGTCGGCTATCGCGGCGCGGCGCCTGCGCTCACCGACGCGGTCGGCAGCCAGATCGACGGTGTCTGCGATGCCGCCGCCTCCGTCTCGCAGTCGATCAACGAGAAGCTGGTGCGGGGGCTCGTGGTCGGCTCGACCGTGCGGCTGGCCACGCTGCCCGATCTGCCGACGTCTGCCGAGGCAGGCCTGCCGGACTTCGAGGCGCAGGGCTGGAATGGCCTGTTCGCACCCAAGGGCACGCCGCAGGCCGTCATCGCCAAGCTGAATGCAGCCGCGCGCGCCGCCGTGGAAACCGACGCGGTGAAGAAGCGTTTTGCCGATCTGTCGACCGTTGCGCCCGATCCCGACGAGCATACGCCCGAGGTGCTCCAGAAGCTCGTGACGCGCGACGTCGAGAAGTACCGGAAGATGCTCGCGGACGACGCCAAGTAGACGCCAAGTAGCGGCCGCCCAAGTCATAGCCGCCCAAGTCATAGCGGTTTTGGGCTTGCTGTCTCATGAACCTCAATCGCGTTTGAGACGACTGACTCCTCGTCGCCATCAAGGCGCGCCTCCGGGGTCGCTGATTTCCGCGCGGGTAGACGCAACTCAAAGTTGTTTCGCCGCGCGAGTTGCGATATCAGGAAGCGTGCGCTGTCGTTGTGCTCCCGGATGTCACATGCCCGTCGCTTTTGTCGTTCTGCTGCTCGATATCACGCTGATCTATCACGCGTCGCGAACCGGGCGATTGCGGCCCTGGGCTTTCATCATCCTGCTGGTGCCGATGATGGGCGCGCTCGCCTATATCGCGGTCGAGCTCATCCCGGAATGGTTTTCCAGCCCCGGCGCGCGGCAGGCGCGTCAACGCGTCGCCAATCGGCTCGATCCGGAGAAGCGCTACCGCGAGCTGTCCGACCGGCTGGTTGTCACCGATACCATCGCCAATCGTGCGGCGCTGGCCGAGGAGTGCGCGAAGATCGGGCGCTACGGTGAAGCCGAGCAGCATTACGATCATATTTTGGCGCTGCCGATGGGCCACGATCCCGCCTACACCTTCGGCAAGGCGCAAGCCGAATTCTCCGCCAAGCGTCCGGCCGATGCGCTGGCGACGCTGGACGATCTTCAGAAGCAATGGCCGGATTTCGATTCCGCCGATGCGCATCTGCTCTACGCCCGCGCGCTCGCCGAGGTCGGCCGGCTCGACGAGGCGCTGGAGGAATATCACGCAGTCGCCGGCTATTTCCCCGGCGCCGAGGCGCGGGTGCGCTACGGCATGCTGCTGCAGATGGTCGGCCGCACTGCCGAGGCACGCGTGGTCTTCAACGAGCTCCTGATCCAGATGCGGCGCGCGCCGAAATATCTGCGCGCGGCGCAGGCCGAGTGGCTCTCGATCGCCGAGAAGCAGATTTCGACCTGAAGGGGCATGCCAGGCGGAATGGCTTCAGGTCGGGAATCTCATAGAAACACCAGCGATATCCAGGGCAAGAAGGTGATCAGCAAGAGGCCCAGGAACAACCAGGCGAGATAGATCCAGATCCGGCGCATGCCGGCATCCGGCGACACGCCGCCGATGCTGCAGGCGGCGTAGTAGCAGAGGCCAAACGGCGGCGCGAACAGGCCGAGGCCCATGGCGAGGATCACGACCATCGCATAGTGCACCTCGTTGATGCCGAACTGGGCTGCCACCGGAAACAGCAGTGGACCAAACAGCACGATCGCCGGAATGCCTTCCAGCACGCTGCCGAGCACGATGAAGGCGACCACCGAGATCAGCAGGAAGCCGTAGGCGCCGCCCGGCACGCCGGCCATGCGCGCCGCCAGATCATGTGAGAAGCCGGATTGCGCCAGCGCCCAGGCCATAGCGCTCGCAGCGCCCACGATGAACAGGATCGAGCCGGACAGCGAGGCGGTCTGCACCAGCATCGGCAGCACATTCTTCCAGACCAGGCTGCCGCGATAGATGATCAGGCCGAGCACGAGGCAATAGGCGATGCCGATGGTCGAGACTTCGGTGGCCGTCGCGTAACCCTCGACCACCGCGCTGCGGATCAGGAACGGCAGCGTCAGCGCCGGCAAGGCGACCCACAACGTCTTCGCCACCACCGACATCGGCGCTCGCGCGATCTTGAGCGCGGCGTTTTCCTCCGCGCCCGCCCGGTAGCGCGCGACGAAGGCGAGCACGATCGCCAGCACGATCCCCGGCAGGATGCCCGCGGTGAACAGGGCCGCGATCGACACGCCGGTGACGGAGGCGATCGCGATCAGCACGATCGAGGGCGGAATGGTCTCGCTCATCGCACCAGATGCCGCGAGCAGGGACACCAGCTCGCCATCCTTCATGCCACGCTTGCGCATTTCGGGGAACAGCACCGGCGCGATCGCCGCCATGTCGGCAGTCTTGGAGCCGGAAATGCCCGAGACCAGCAACATGGCGCCGAGCATCACGTAGGACAGCCCGCCCCGGACATGGCCGAGCACGGACGCGAGGAACGCGACCATGACGCGCGCCATGCCGGTCTGCTCGACCAATTGTCCGAGCAGCACGAACAGCGGCACCGCGAGCAGGATCAGCGAGCTCATGCCCTCGTCGATCCGCCCGACCACGACCAGCAGCGGCGTCCGTGTCGTGGTCAGCAGGAAAGCGACGGTCGCCAGACAAAACGAAAACGCGATCGGCACACCCGCCATCACGGCACAGCCGAGCAGGCCGACGAAGAAGAACAGCAGATTCCAGTTGCCGAGCGATTTCAGCGAGGGACCTGCGAGATAGAGCACGCCGGCAATCGCCGCAAACAGGACGGCGACGGCAAGCAGGTCCTTTGCCGACCGCTTGACGAGCGTGAGGCAGATGCTGGCGAGCGCGATGATGCAGCCGACGGGAATCGCGGCCGCGCGAACCATGCCGGACCAGCCGAGCGCCGGCGTTTCCACGAAGGCCTGGTCTTCCACATAATCGAGCGCCGGATGCAGGATGATCGCGAGGAACAGCGCAACCCCGCCGGCGGCGAGCGTCGAGGCCCACGCCTCGGCGCGCGGTGACAGATACGACGTGAAGAACGTCAGACGCATATGCGCCGAGCGCTGCACGGCGATCGCGCTGCCGAGCATCGCCAGCCACAGGAACAGGATCGACGCCAACTCGTCCGACCAGATGATCGGCCGGTGAAAGATTCCACGCGCGACGATGCCGGCGAACAGGATGACGACTTCGGCAACGACGGCGATCGCAGCCGGGATCTCGACCAGCCAGCGCAGCGACTGCTCGAGCCAGCGTCCGCGCAACGGCTGTGCTTCGCCGAGCGTCACCGTTTCCGGCATGCCGACCACGGCGCTCATGCCAATGCTCCGGCCGCGGCCTCCAGCGTCTTCCAATTGTCCTCGCCGAACTTGGCGCGCCATTCCTTGTAGAAGCCGGCGGCCGACAGTCCCTTGCGGAACGCCTCCTTGTCGGAGACCTCGAAAGTTATGCCCTTGGCGATCAGCTGGTCCTTCAGCGTCAGATTGAGCTTTGCGGTGTCCGCGCGCTGCTCCATCGCGGCCTGGTCGAACTCACGCCGCACGATCGCCTGCAACTCGTCGGGCAGCGCCTTCACCGAGCGGCGGTTGCCGAGGATGAAGAACGGATCCCAGATGTGGTTGGTCTCGGAGATGTATTTCTGCACCTCGTAGATCTTGCCGGCCTCGATGGTGACGAGGCCGTTCTCCTGGCCGTCGACGAGATGGGTCTGGAGCGCCGTGTACAATTCGTTGAAGTTGATCGAGGTCGGGTTGGCGCCGAGCGACTTGAACAACGAGGTGAAGATCGGCGACACCGGCACGCGGATACGGTAGCCGGCGAGGTCGGCCGGCGTCTTGATCGGCCTGGTGAACGACGAAATCTGCCGGAACGTGTTGTCGGCGGGCTTGGCCACCACCAGCGCGCCGGTCTTCTCGATCTGGGTTGCGATCAGCTTGCCGAGGTCGCCATCCATCGCATTCCAGACCTGGCCGTAGTCCGAGAACGCGAAGCCGACATTTGCGATGCCGGCGGTCGGCGCCACCGTCGACAGCACGGAGCCCGCGATGTTGAGGAAATCGACGCCGCCGCTGCGGATCTGGGTCAGGAGATCGGTGTCCGAGCCGAGCTGCGAGGCGGGAAAGAACTTGATCTCCAGCCGGCCGCCGCTCGCTTCCTTGATCCGCTTCACGGCCTGATCGAGGCGGGTGTTGATCGGCTGGGTCAGCGACTGGCCGGTGGCGAGCTTGTATTCGAACTCCGCGGCCTGCGCCGGCCGGGTGCGGATCGCGACCAGTGGAACGGCCGCAGCCGCCACCATGAAGTTGCGGCGTGAAAGCGTGTGGTTCTTGCCCGACATCGTTGGTCCTCCCTGATGGTCTCGTTCGGCGCCTTTGTCGGCGCACGTGGTCGTTGCGGCGCGCAGGCTTTGCTGCGCCGGTGTCGTCAAAATCGCTTGTCTGGTGAAAGGCCTGGCCTTGCGTTCCTTCCCCCGGGGCGGACCGGCGCTCTGCGCCGTCCTGTTTCCTCGCCGGCACCCGTCTGTCGCGGGTTGCCTTGAGGTTGAAGCCTAGATCGCTGGTCATGCACGACAATTGAATTATATTCGCCGTCACTTTAGCTGGCCTAAAAGGTTTCCTGATGCAGATACCCTTCCGCGCCATCATCGTCTTCCACGCGGTGGCGCGCGCGGGCAGCATTTCCCGTGCGGCGGATGAATTGCGGGTGACGCCGTCGGCCGTCAGCCAGCAGATTCAGGCGCTGGAGCTGCATCTCGGCACGGCGCTGACCTCGCGGGTCGGGCGCAACATCACGCTGACCGAGGCCGGCGAACGCTATTTCGAGATGATCAGCCGCGAGATCGAGCACGTCACCGACGTCACGCAGCATGTCCGCGGCATCCGTTCGGCCACCACATTGACGGTGCGCGCCGCGCCGAGCGTATCGAGCAAATGGTTGCTGCCGCGGCTTGCCAGCTTCGTCGACGCCAATCCGGACATCGAATTGCGGCTCGACGGCACCAATGAGCCGACCGATTTCCGCAAGGAGAATGTCGATTTGGAGATCCGCCACGGCGAGGGCGGCTGGGCCGGCCTGTTCGTCGAAAGCCTCGGCAAGGAGCGGTTCTTTCCGCTGTGTGCGCCTTCGTCCTTTGCGGCGGGCAGCCTCGCAGCCCAGGACCTGCTCGAGCACCGGCTGATCCATTCGGTGAAATCGCAGATGCAATGGCCGCGCTGGTTCACGGAGGCCGGCATCGAGCCTGCGGAACGCTGGAAGCGCGTGCTGTTCGACCGCAGCCACATGGCGATCGACGCTGCCGTCGACGGCCTCGGCATCGGGCTGGAGAGCGAGCTGCTGGCCTGGCGCGAACTACGTGACGGTCGCCTGGTTTGCCCCGTGAAGAACCCGCCGGAGGTCGCGCTGACCACACAGTGGATCGTCTGTCCGCACGGCCATCTGCGCCACCGCAAGACCCGCACCTTCCTCGACTGGTTGCGCGGGGAACGCGACGCCTGGAGCGCGCGCCAAGGCGCGCGGATCATTTAGCGCGCCTAAATCGTCGCGGCAGATAATCTGAATTGCCCTTGGATTCACCGCTGCCTAACGTTTGCTGCGAAACGGCGGACACAGCCGTCGTCAGAGGAACGCCAAGGAAAAAATCCCATGAATCTCCATCGCATGCTGCTGGAGCGCAAAGCTGCCGGCAAACCGATCACCATCGGCCTGATCGGGGCCGGAAAATTCGGCCTGATGTTCCTGTCGCAGGTGCGCCAGACCGACGGCATGCATCTCGTCGGTGTCGCCGACCTGAACACGGCCCGCGCCCGGTCGCAGCTCAAGCTCGGCTGCTGGCCCGAGGAGCAATATGCGGCTGCTACGATCGACGATGCGCTGAAACACGGCCGCACGATCGTCACCGACAATGCGGACGCCCTGATCACCCATCCCGCGATCGAGGTGATCATCGAGGCGACCGGCGATCCCGGCGCAGGCATCCGCTTCGCGATGAAGGCGATCGAGAACGGCAAGCACATCGTGATGGTCAATGTCGAGGCTGATGCAGTCGCAGGCCCGATCCTGGCGCGCAAGGCGAAGCAGGCCGGCGTCGTCTATTCACTCGCCTGGGGCGACCAGCCGGCGCTGATCGCCGATCACGTCGATTGGGCCCGCGCGGCCGGCTTCAAGGTCGTCGCCGCCGGCAAGGGCACGCGCTACCACCCGACCTATCACCAGTCGACGCCGGATACGGTCTGGGACATCCTCGATAAATACATGAAGATCAGGGATCGCAACTCGATCAACCCGAAGATGTTCAACTCTTTCGTCGACGGCACCAAGTCGGGCATCGAGATGACGGCGGTGTGCAATGCGACCGGGCTGCATGCGCAGAGCGAGGGCCTGTCGTTCCCGCCGGCGACGCGGTTCGAGCACGCCGAAATCTGCAAGCCGAAATCCGACGGCGGCATGCTGGAGAAGTCGGGCGTCACCGAGGTCACGTCCTCGGTCTATCGTGACGGCACCGATGTCCCGCAGAGCCTCGTGATGGGGACCTATGTCGTGTTCGAGGCCGACAGCGCCTATTCCGAGGAATGTTTCCGCGAATACAGCATGCTGCCGGACAAGACCGGCAAATATGCCTCGCTGTACCGGCCGATCCACATGATCGGGCTCGAGCTCGGCATCTCCGTCGCCTCCGCGGCGCTGCGCAAGGAGCCGACCGGTGCGCCGATCGTGTTCAATTCGGACGTGGTCGCGACCGCCAAGCGCAAGCTGAAGGCCGGCGAGATGCTCGACGGCGAGGGCGGCTTCTGCGTCTGGGGCAAGCAGACCCCTGCCGACGCTTCACTGAAGCACGGCTATTTGCCGCTCGGTCTCGCCCACCATGTCAAGCTCAAGACCGATATCGCGCCAGGTCAGCGCCTGAAATGGGAGGACGTGGAGTACGATCCCAATGGTCTCGCCGTGAGGGTGCGCCGCGAGATGGAAGCGGCCTTCCGGCAACCAAACATGGTTGCCTGATCGGTACAAAGGCGCTCGGCCCGCGCCCGACCAAAGCGCGATGACATCGGATGAATCGTCATCGCGCTTTGGCGTATTGCGTGGTCTCCGTACTGCGCTAGCGCAGCTTCAGCCGTTCCGCCGGCACCGTCATGGCGGCGACGCCGGCCATGACCAGCAGCAGTCCCAGCGCGAGGTTCGACGGCACGCTCTCGCCAAGCAGCAGCACGGACAATCCGACGCCGATCGGAATGCGCAGATAGCCTTGTGCGTTCGTCGTCAGCGTGCCGAGCCGGCCGAGGCAGACGTAGAACAGCATCAGCCCCAGCGCGCTGGAGACGATGCCCATGACGATGGTGGCGACGATCGCCGTCGGCGTCGGGTGCAGCGTCCAGGGCTGGTCGATGATCAGCGCGGGCGGCAGCAGCACGAGGCCGCCGAACAGCAGCGAGCCAGTCGCCACCACCATCGGGTCGTATTCGGAGAGCCGCAGGCCGAAGATGGTCGCACAGGCAAAGGAGATGGTGGCGAGCAGGATCGCGATCTCCGCCACGATCTCGCTGCCGAAGCCGCGCAGCGCGTCCAGCCCGACGATGGCGATGGTGCCGGCGAGGCCGAGAACTGCGCCCGCGAGCTTCAGCAGCGTGGCCGGCTCATGCCGCGTGATCAGCGAGGTGATCAGGAAGGCGAAGATCGGCGTCGTCGAGGCCAGCACCACCGTGTTCGAGGCCGGGACATATTGCTGCGACCAGGTGATGACCAGGAACGGGAAGGTCGAATTGATCAGCTGCTGGGTCGCAAACAGCTTCCAGGCCTTCACGTCGGTCGGCAGTTTGACGCCGCGCATCCACAGGATCGCGGACAGGAAGGCGAACGCGATCAGCGAGCGCGCGGAGATGAAGGTGATGGGCGGGATCGTGGGAAGCGCGAGCTTCGCCAGCGGATAGGTCGAGCTCCAGCAGCAGGCGAGCGCGAACAGCAGCGCGTAGTCGCGCCAGTTGCGCGCACCGGTGGCGATGATGGATGGCGACGATGATGCGGCGGCCGCCGTGCGGCCCGACGATGTGCTCTGCGGCACCTTGTTCCTGCTCCCCCGCGCCAGCGCGCTTGTCGCAAGTCTGGGCGAGCGGGCGCCAAAAGGGAAGGCGTCGAGCTATGCGTTTGGCTGGAGTGCCGGCTTCCGCTTCACCCGCTTGATCGTCCCGGAGAAGGTGAACAGCGGCCGCCCGGCCGAGGTCAGCTTGCCCCGCAGGAAGATCAGCGAGCCGCCGGCGCGGGACACTTCGCCGACGCATTCGACCAGCTCGCCCTCGCGGGCCGCGTCGAGGAAATCACAGGCGAAATTCGTCGTCACCGCCGGGCCATCCAGCTCGTGGGTGGCGATCGCGAACAGGCAATAGTCGGCGAACGCCATGAAGCAGCCGCCATGGACGTTTCCGGAGCCGTTGAGGTGCTTTTTTTCGACCCGGAACGCCGAGCGGACGCTGCCGTCGTCCTCGATCTTGTGCCAGAACGGGCCGATATGGCTCTCAAAACTGTCGCGAATCCAGGTCCGCCAGCCCGTGAACTCGCCATCGGTGGCGACGTGCAGGTCCGGGCGGCGGGTGGAGGGGACTTTGGTCAATTCGTGCAAGGAAATGGGCCTTCAATTACGGGTCTTTAGTCCTTAAATCCGATCCGTTAGCGCCTTGCAATTCCCGTTCCCGCCGACCGCCTGCCCGCAAAACGTGGGACAGCGGGAAAATGCGCCATAAAGGGCTTTTCGTAGGCCCCCGATCTTCCTAAGAACGGCAAAACGCCGCCGAAAGCCCCGAATCCATGAAGAATGAACCCAAGATCACCCCCGAACTGGTTGCCGCCCACGGGCTCAAGCCCGACGAGTATGAGCGCATCCTGAAGCTGATCGGGCGGGAGCCGACCTTTACCGAACTCGGCATCTTCTCGGCGATGTGGAACGAGCACTGCTCGTACAAGTCCTCGCGCATCCATCTGCGCGGCCTGCCGACCAAGGCGCCCTGGGTGATCCAGGGCCCCGGCGAGAACGCCGGCGTGATCGACATCGGCGACGGCCAGGCCGTGGTCTTCAAGATGGAGAGCCACAACCACCCGAGCTACATCGAGCCCTACCAGGGTGCGACCACCGGCGTCGGCGGCATTCTGCGCGACGTCTTCACCATGGGCGCGCGTCCGATCGCCTGCCTCAATGCGCTGAGCTTCGGCGCGCCCGAGCATGCCAGGACGCGGCATCTCGTCTCCGGCGTGGTGGCCGGCGTCGGCGGCTATGGCAATTCCTTCGGCGTGCCGACGGTCGGCGGCCAGGTGCGCTTCCACACCCGCTATGACGGCAACATCCTCGTCAACGCGATGGCGGTCGGCCTCGCCGATGCCGACAAGATCTTCTATGCGGCTGCCTCCGGCGTGAACATGCCGATCGTCTATCTGGGCTCCAAGACGGGCCGCGACGGTATCCACGGCGCCTCGATGGCCTCGGCCGAGTTCGACGACAAGTCCGAGGAGAAGCGCCCCACCGTGCAGGTCGGCGATCCCTTCGCCGAAAAACTGCTGCTCGAGGCCTGCCTCGAGATCATGGAGAAGGGCTGCGTCATCGCGATCCAGGACATGGGCGCGGCCGGCCTGACCTGCTCGGCCGTCGAGATGGGCGCCAAGGGCGACCTCGGCGTCGACCTCGATCTCGACGCGGTGCCGACGCGCGAGACCGGCATGAGCGCCTACGAGATGATGCTCTCGGAAAGCCAGGAGCGCATGCTCATGGTGCTCAAGCCCGAGAAGGAAAAGGAAGCCGAGGCGATCTTCAAGAAGTGGGGCCTCGACTTCGCCGTGGTCGGCTACACCACGCCGAGCAAGCGTTTCGTGGTCAAGCATGGCGGCGACGTCATGGCCGATCTCCCGATCAAGGAGCTCGGCGACGAGGCGCCGCTCTATGACCGCCCGCATGTCCCGTCCGCCGCGCTGCCGGTCGTGCATGCGCGCGAGGTGCCGGCGCCGATGGGCGTCGGTGCCGCGCTGGAGAAGCTGATCGGCACGCCCGACATGTGCAGCAAGCGCTGGGTCTGGGAGCAGTACGACCACGTCATCCTCGGCAACACCATGCAGCGTCCCGGCGGCGATGCCGCCGTGGTGCGCGTGCAGGACGGGCCGAAGGGCCTGGCACTGACCGTCGACGTCACGCCGCGCTATTGCGAGGCCGACCCGTTCGAGGGCGGCAAGCAGGCGGTGGCGGAAGCCTGGCGCAACATCACCGCGGTCGGCGGCAAGCCGCTCGCGATCACCGACAATCTCAATTTCGGCAATCCTGAACGGCCCGAGATCATGGGCCAGTTTGTCGGCTGCCTGAAGGGCATCTCGGAAGCCTGCCGCACGCTGGACTTCCCGGTCGTGTCCGGCAACGTCTCGCTCTACAACGAGACCAACGGCCGCGCGATCCTGCCGACACCTTCGATCGGCGGCGTCGGCCTGCTTGACGATTTCACAAAGTCCGCTTCGCTGGCCTTCAAGGCCGAGGGCGAGGCGATCCTTCTGGTCGGCGAAACCCACGGCTGGCTCGGCCAGTCGGTCTACCTGCGCGACATCTGCGGTCGCGAGGAGGGCGCGCCGCCGCCGGTCGACCTCGCGGCCGAGAAGCGCAACGGCGACTGCGTGCGCGGCATGATCCATGCGGGCACCGCGACCGCGGTGCACGATCTCTCCGACGGTGGCCTCCTGATCGCGCTCGCCGAGATGGCAATGGCCAGCGGCATCGGCGCAAGACTGCTCGCGGCGCCGGCGGCGCTCGTGCCGCAGGCCTATTGGTTCGGCGAGGACCAGGCGCGCTATCTCGTCACCGTGCCGGAAGCGGAAGCCGGCCGCGTGCTGGCCAAGATGCGCGGCTGCGAGGTGCCCTGCGTGCGCATCGGCACCACCGGCGGCGATGCGATCGCGATCGCGGGCGAGGCGCCGGTGTCGATCGATAGCTTGCGGAAGTCGTTCGAGCGCTGGCTGCCGGAATATATGGGTGGGAAGGCGGCATAAGCCGCCGCCTCAATCTCGGACCCGTATCTCGGACCCGTAGCCCGGATGGAGGGCAGCGTAATCCGGGACCGATGTCGCTTGTGGCAAGACCCCGGATTGCGCCGCGCTCCATCCGGGCTGCGGATCTCGCTCTGACGGGAGGCCGTGCATCTACAACACATGCGACGCTCGCGGAATCTTCCGCGAGCCCGGTTCATCCGGGCTACAGGGTCACAGCACCTTCGTTGCCCCGGGGATCTGGCGCAAGGCGCGCGTTAGCGCCCAACTGAACGCGACTGTCAGCACGAACCCGATCGTCGCCTTGACGATCGCCGGCAGGTCATAGTCGAACAGCCAGTATTGCAGCCACAGTGCGATCGGATAGTGCACCAGGAACATGCCGTACGCGTCGCTCTGCATTGGATCGAGCAGCTTGGCTGAGCCTGACTGCCTGAACCTCTGGAAAAAGGCCAGGATCAGGAACATGATGGCCACGCTGAAGACAGTGAAGCAGATGGCATAGAGCGCTTCATACCAGTCCGGCAGCGGCGACGGATTGCCCAGTATTTCGCGCTTGATGAAGATCAGCACCCACAAGAGGCAATACGGAACGATCGTCAGCACCATCCAGTCCCAGCTGACCTTTGCCATACGGCCGTCTGCGGCGAGCAGCCCGCGATCCATTTGCGCAACGCCGATGCCAGCACCGAAAAAGAAGTAGGTCGCGTAGAGCATCACGCGCCCGTGCTGGACCGAGAACGGCCCGAACTCGAACCAGCTGCTTGATCCGAAGTGAACCCGCCCGGGAATGTAGAACGCCGCGGTGACGGCAAGCATGACCGCGAAGAACACGGCGGGCCGACGGCGACCGTGCAGCGAGAGGCGATTGATCGGATCGAGCAGATTGGGCGACAGCCGGTGCAGCAGGCAGGCAACCAGATCGAAGGCGAACAAGACCCAAAGGAACCAAATTGGCCCGCTCGGCCACGGGCCCTTCGTGATCATACTCCAATAGTACTCCGAAAAGCCGATCTCGGGATGGTGCCGCAGTGAGATGGCGTAATAGGCGAGCGGAATGACCGTGAAGGCGCAGATCACGAATGGCAGCGCGAGCCGAAGCAGGCGATCCTGCAAATAGTTCAGCGCTCCCTTCCGGGCGATACCAGACCAGGCGAACAGTCCCGACAGGAAGAAGAACATTGCCATGAAGAAGCTGTCGGTGGCCAGCACGATCATGTCGAAGCCGAAGAAGTACTTCGGATCGGTATGACCGAAATAAGTATAGGGGATCACCGCGTGATGCAGCAGCACCACCAGAGTCAGGAAGGTGCGGGCGCGATCAATCGCCAGATTGCGCGCCTTGGCCTTTGGCGCGACGTGCGCCTCGGCGCCGATCGTCGCGGAATGTGACATCGTCATCATGGTCGCCCCGATTGCGCTCCTGCCCCGGCCGGACTGTGCCGCCGGGAACCGGATTCAGCAAGCCCAGTTTGTGCCGCGCCTTGCCCGGCGACGCCCTCAGGAACCAGTTCCGTGCAGCGAAGTTAGCGTTCCCGAATGGGTTGAGGGCCGCAAAGCATGCGGCATCCAAGTCGGAGTTGGCCATGACGATCCTGAAATGGGCGCTGATCTTCCTCTTGGTCTCGATCGTGGCCGGTGTGCTCGGCTTCACCGGCCTCTCGGCCGCTTCGGCCGATGTCGCCCGCTTCCTGTTCTATATCTTCGTCGTGATCTTCCTGGTGCTGCTGATATTGGGGCTCACGATCTTCAGGGCGTAGCGGGCCTCCGGCCCTCAATTGCCTGCGAGCGGTCTCACGTGGGTGACCAACTCCGCCAGGAACTCGTTGGGACGCTCGAATGGAATGAAATGGCTCCCGCCGTGTACCCAGACAAATTCCTTATGCGGGGCCGTGATCTGATTGAAGAGTTGTTCGGCCGGCCCAGCCGGTGTGTTGTAGTCCGTGTCGCCCTCGATGAAGATCACCGGAATCGGAAACGCGAGTCCCAGTGAAGCGACGTCGCGCTTGAACATGGGGCCCTCTCGTCCGCGCAGATATTTTGCGGAGAAGGCCATGCCTTTGCGCCAGTTGTGCCAGTCCAGCAGCGAGAAATCCGGCATGAACGGGGGCGGGATGGGACCCGCCAACTGGACGCTCTCGATGGAGGGTAGCCCCAGCGCTTTGCTCCACTTGTCCGCAACCAGTCGATTTTGTGGATTGATCAGAGGCCGCGCGACAATTGGCGCCAATTCCGCCTGGGCCTCGCTGTTGCCAGCGGACTGCGCCAACGCTTGCAGATGCGCGATCGTGATTTCGAATTGCTTCTCGAACGTCACCCTGCCGACCACCTGTCCTGTGCCGACATAGGCGTAAAACAGATCGGGGCGCTGCTTGACGATGTGAATGCCCAGGAACGAGCCCCAGGAATGCCCGACCAGGACAATCTTGTCCTTGTGCAGATGGGTTCGCAGATACTCGGCCAGCTCGACACCGTCCTGTGTCATCCGCTCGAGCGTCATGGTTGGCGCGAGCGCGTCTCCTGCCGCGCCATAGGTCCGCCCGGCGCCGCGCTGGTCCCATTGCACGATAGTGAAATGCTTTTCCCAGGGGCGCCAGCCCGAAGAGATCGCCAAGGTTGAGCCTCCGGGCCCACCGTGGACGAACAGCAGGACCGGGTTATCCCGATCCTCGCCGCGGATTTGAATCCATTGCTTGATGCCGCCGATATCGACGAAGCCTCCCTCCTGCACGCCCTTCGGTGAGCGGATCGCGAGGGTTTCGGCAGCAAGATGCTGGCGATAGGCGCGAAAACCCAGTCCGGCGACGGCCACCACAATAAGGATGCCGGCCGCACCCAGCAACGAGACCCCAATCAGTCTTGCTTTGCGCGGCATCTTGGGCCTTGTGTCGACCGGGAGGAAGCGACCTGCGATCGCCCCGGTGCGATGAGCCTACCCCACTTCTTCGATCTTCACCTTGTCCGGATAGAAAGCCAGATGGCCGGAAATCTCCGTCATCGCGGGGAAGGGCGTCTCGTAGGTCCAGATCGCGTTGTCGAGCGTCTTGCCGTCGGCCTTGACGCTGTAGTAGCTCGCGTCCCCTTTGTAGGGGCAATGGGTGGTGCGGTCGGTGCGCTCGAGCAGCGCCATGTTGGCGTCCTCCCGCGGTACATATTGCACCGCCGGATATTTGGCCTCCTTCAGGATCAGTGCCTTGCTGGTCTCGGCGATCACGATGTCGCCGGCCGTGACGCGGACGCGCCGGGGATTTTGGGTGATGGTGATGGGGTGGTCGGGCCCTGGGAGCTTCATGATTTCACGCCTTTTCGATCAATCTGCCGCGCGCGGCACTTTGTCGTGCCTTTATCCGGATGGGATCAGGGATATAGTGCCGGAATGCGTGACGTAGAAGGCCGTTCACGCTAAGTTTGGCCCTGCCGGTCCGGGGACCCCGGCAAGCGATTCGAAGCCGAGACAGGAGCAAGACCCGAATGCCCATGGACGCCCACGATATCGAGGCGATGATCAAGGCAGCGATCCCCGATGCCGAGGTGACGATCCGTGACCTCGCCGGCGATGGCGACCACTATGCCGCGACGGTGATCTCGGAATCCTTCCGCGGCAAGTCCCGCGTCCAGCAGCACCAGATCGTCTATCGGTCTCTGCAAGGCCAGATGGGCGGCGTGCTGCATGCGCTGGCGCTGCAAACCGGGGTACCCGGGGCCTGATCTGATCGCGTGACGGGGGATGACGATGGCTGCGGACAATCCTCGCGGCGCGATGTTTCGCGTCATCGCTCCGAACCAGCACAGCCGCGTCACCAATGCCGAGCTGTTCTTCGACCTCGTCTTCGTCTTCGCCGTCACGCAGGTCTCGCACACGCTGCTGCACCATTTCACCCCGCTTGGTGCGGTGCACGTCACGGTGCTGTTCCTCGCGGTGTGGTGGGTATGGGTCTACACCGCCTGGGTCACCAACTGGCTCAATCCCGAGCTGACCCCGGTCCGCATCCTGCTCTTCCTGATGATGCTGGGCGGCCTCGTGCTGTCGACCACGATCCCGACCGCGTTCGAGGGGCGGGGCCTGTGGTTCGCGATCGCCTACGCGACCATGCAGGTCGGACGCACCGCCTTCTGGCTGTTCGCGACCCCGCGCCATCGAACGGCCGTCCGGCACAACGCGATCCGCATTCTCGTCTGGCTCTGCGGCTCCGCGATCTTCTGGATCCTCGGCGGTCTCGCCCATGACGAGGCGCGGCTGTGGTTCTGGATCGCGGCGCTCGCGATCGAATACGTCTCGCCCGCGGTGCGCTTCTGGGTCCCGAAGCTCGGCTTCTCGTCGGTCGAGGCCTGGGCCGTCGAGGGCGGCCACATGGCCGAGCGCTGCGCCGGCTTCATCATCATCGCGCTCGGTGAAGCCGTCGTCGTCAACGGCGCCACCTTCGCCGAACTGGAGTGGACCGCAGACAACATCCTGGCGTTCGTCTCCGCGCTCACCGGCGCCATCGCGATGTGGTGGATCTATTTCCACAAGGGCGCGGAAGCCGGTTCCGAGCGTATCTCGAAGTCCGCGGAATCCGGCCGGCTGGCGCGGCTCGCCTATACCTATCTGCACACGCCGATCGTCGCCGGCATCATCCTGACCGCGGTGTCGGACGAGCTGGTGCTGAAGCATCCGACCGGCCATTCCGACATCAGGACCATCGTGAGCACGGTCGGTGGTCCCCTGGTGTTCCTGGTCGGCACCATCCTGTTCAAGCACGCGATCCGCGGCTTCCTCCAGCTCTCCCACGGCATCGGCATCATCCTGCTACTGGTGCTGTGGTGGTTCGCCGCCTATCTCTCGCCGCTCTGGCTGTCGGTCGCGTCGACCATGATCATGATCGTGGTCGCGGTCTGGGAGTCGGTGTCGCTGGGATCTTCTCCGGAAGAGGCCGAGGCGCATTGAGCCCCGGCGCCACTGGCGCCGGAGCGTTTACTCCGCCGCCTCCAGCGCGTGCACCGAAAACATCTTCGCCGCGTCCGTCCAGCTCTCGCGCACCTGCCAGCCCGCGCTCTGCGCCAGCGCAGCAAAACGCTCGAGGCTGTACTTGTAGCTGTTCTCGGTGTGGATGCTTTCGCCGGGGCGGAACGAGAAGCTGGTGCCGAGCAGGCGCACGGTCTGGCTCTTCTTGCTGATGAGATGCATCTCGATCCGGTGCCGCTCGCGGTTGTAGATCGCGCGATGGGTGAAGGAGGACAGGTCGAAATTGCCGCCGAGCTCACGGTTGATGCGCACGAGCACATTCAGGTTGAAGCGGGCGGTGACGCCGGCGGCATCGTTGTAGGCGTCGTGGAGGACGCGCTCTTCCTTCTCGAGGTCGGCGCCGATCATCATCTGCGCGCCCTTGCCCAGGATCTTGCGGGCGCTCTTCAGGAAGGCCTGCGCCTCATGCGGCTCGAAATTTCCGATGGTCGAGCCGGGGAAGAAGCCGACCTTGGACATCGATGCGACTGCCTTGGGCAACTCGAACGGCGTGGTGAAGTCGGCCGCCACCGGATAGATGCCGAGCGTCGGGAAGTCCCGCTTCAGGCCGTTGGCCTGCGCCTTCAGGAAGTCGCCGGAGATGTCGACGGGCACATAGGCCGCGAACTTGCAGTGATCGAGCAGCAGGCGGACTTTCGTGGTTGCTCCGGCGCCGAACTCGACCAGCGCCGCATGCTGCGGAATGATCTTCGCGATCTCGCTGCCACGCTCCTTCAGGATCGCAAGCTCGGTGCGGGTCGGATAATATTCCGGCAGGCGCGTGATCGCCTCGAACAGTTCCGATCCGGTCGCATCGTAGAAATATTTCGGCGACAGCTTTTTCGGCTGCTGCGACAGGTCCTCGATGGCCTCGCGGGCGAAGGCGGTGGTCTGCTCGTCGGGGAGATGGGCTTCGGCCAAAGCGCTGGCGTGCACATTCATGATACTCTCCTGAACGCGCTGTCCGGCGCGTGTTTGTCGTCGGATGATTTTTTATTCGTAGTCGGCGAGCCGCAGTCCCGTGAACTGCCAGCGATGGTGCGGATAAAAGAAGTTGCGATAGGTAATACGGCTGTGGCCCTCGGGAGTTGCAAGCGAGGAGCCGCGCAGCACCAGTTGGTTGATCATGAACTTGCCGTTGTACTCCCCGAGCGCGCCTTCGATGGCGCGGTAGCCGGGGTAGGGCGAATATGAAGAACGCGTCCACTGCCAGACGATGCCGAAGGCGTCGTTGAGCTGGCCGGCACGCGCAGCAACCTCCCATTCCATCTCCGTCGGCAGATGCTTTCCGGCCCAGCGCGCAAACGCATCGGCCTCGTAATAGCTGACGTGGCAGACCGGCGCGTCCGGATCGACCGGCTTGAGGCCGGCGAGCGTCATCATCTGCCACTGGCCGTCGATGTCGCGCCAATGGCCGGGGGCGTCCCAGCCTTCGTTGTTGACGGTGGCAAAGCCGTCCATCAGCCACAGCGTTGCGGTCCGGTAGCCACCGTCGCGCATGAAGGCGAGCCACTCGGCATTGGTGACGAGATTGCGTGCGACCCTGACCGGACCGACGAGGGCCCGATGCGCCGGCTTCTCGTTATCGAAATGAAAACTGTCGTCGACATGCCCGACGGTGTGGATACCCTCGTTCAACGTCAGCCAATCCTCCCCCGCGCGTGTCGAAGCCGGGAAGCGCCAGTCCGGATCATAGGCCGGCGGGATCGGATTCTGCGCGAAGGCATGCAGGATGTCGGTGAACATCAATTCCTGATGCTGCTGCTCATGATTGAGCCCGACCTCGACCAGTGGCGCGACCTCGCGAAGCTTGTCCGCGCCGACCTCGCGGAAGAATTTGACGACGGCCGCATCGACATATGCTCGATAGGCGCCGACCTGATCGGCGCTCGGACGGGTGATGTCGCCGCGGTGATTGCGGGAATGACGCGGGCCGGCGCTGACGTAATAGGAATTGAACAGGAAAGCGAAATCAGGGTGGAAGGGCCGGTAGCCGGGACAGTGCTCGCCGAGCAGGAATTGCTCCCAGAACCAGGTGGTATGGGCCCGATGCCATTTCGTGGGGCTCGCATCCGGCATGGATTGAATCTGCTGGTCCTCCGGCGACAGCGGCGCGGCCCGGCGCTCGGTCTCGTTGCGGACGGCAAGAAACGCCTCTTCCAGCCCCTGGGCGAGGCCGCGCGGGTCGGCCGACGGTGACGAAAGCGGCGGGGTGGCCGTAGCGGAGGCTTGTTTCGTCACGTTTTTCTCCAGACAGGACAAGAGAACGTTGTTGGCGTTGCCCGGTTCCAAAACCGAGGTTCGTCCTAGATAAGGGCTCCGTTACGGTATGAAAGTCCTCCCCGGCGATGATATTCGTGGCATCATGCAATGGGCCGGCGTGGCCTGGACCGGCCGCCCAGGGGGTGTTCGCCGCCATTTTACTTTGGATGCACAACGGTTTGGGCTACATATATAGGCAGGTATCGGGTTAAATCGGCTGGGCCGGCCCGAGGGAATCGTTGAGGGCTCCGCCCCGGAAGGACATGGATATGAGCATCGAGGAATTCATCGCCAACGAAGTGAAGTCGAACGACGTGGTTCTGTTCATGAAGGGTACGCCGCAATTTCCGCAGTGCGGTTTCTCCGGCCAGGTCGTCCAGATCCTCGACCACATCGGCGTTGGTTATAAGGGCCTCAACGTCCTCGAATCCGCCGAACTGCGTAACGGCATCAAGGAATACTCGAACTGGCCGACCATTCCGCAGCTCTATGTGAAGGGCGAGTTCGTCGGCGGATGCGACATCGTCCGCGAGATGTTCCAGGCCGGCGAACTGCAGCAGCTCTTCTCCGAGAAGGGCGTCGCCGTCGCGGCTTGATCGGGTGACCCAGCTGACGCGCCGCATCGGCGGCGCCGAGCTTGAGGTTATCGTAGCTGACATCACGACACTCGGCGTTGACGCCATCGTCAACGCCGCAAATTCGTCTCTCCTGGGCGGAGGCGGCGTTGATGGCGCAATCCACGACGCTGCCGGTCCCGAGCTTCTGGCCGAGTGCCGGACGCTCGGGGGATGTCCGACCGGCGATGCCAAGATCACGAAGGGCTACCGTCTGCCAGCGCGACATGTGATCCACGCAGTCGGCCCCGTCTGGCACGGCGGCAGCCGCGGCGAGGCGGATTCGCTGCGCTCCTGTTATCGCCGTGCGCTTGAGCTCTCCCAGGCCAATAGACTGAACTCTCTAGCCTTCTCCGCGATCTCGACCGGGGTATATCGTTTTCCGGCCGATCAGGCCGCGAAGATTGCGGTCCACACGACCATTGAAGCCCTGCCGGCTGCGCCGCTGGTCGCGCACGTCATATTCTGTTGTTTCTCGGAGACAAGCGCCGCGCTCCACACGGACGTTCTGGCGCGGTACGGCAGCCCTTGTGCCCGATGACGCGGTCAGTACACTCCGCTCGGCCACGTTCCGGGGAGGGAATATGAATTCACATTTCGGACTGCGTGCGTTCGTTTGCGGCGCGCTGGTGTCGCTGGGTGCGATGTCGCTCGCGCGCGCCGAGGGCACCTACGAGATCCCGGCCGGCGCGCATTTCAATCAGGAGAAGCTCGCCAAGGTCGGCGAGTTCTTCAGGAACGAGGTCGCGACCGGCAAGATCGCCGGTGCCACCGTGTTGATCAAGCAGCACGGCAAGCCGGTCTACCACGAAGCCTTCGGCGTGCAGGACGTGGTGAGCAAGGCGCCGATCACGGACAAGACCATCTTCCGCCTGTTCTCGATGAGCAAGGCGATCACCTCCGTCGTCGCGGTGCAGTTGATCGAAGACGGCAAGATCAAGCTGGATGATCCCGTCTCGAAATACATTCCGTCCTTCGCCAATGTGAAGGTCGGCGTCGAGAAGAAGGCCGACGACGGCACCAAGTCGCTCGAGCTGGTGCCGCCGAACCGGCCGATGACGGTGCACGATCTGATGACGCACACCTCGGGCGTCACCTATGGCTTCTATGGCGACAGCCCGGTCCGCAAGGCCTATCGCGAGGCCAATATCTATGCCGGCGATTTCGACCTCGCCGAGTTCGCCGAGCGCATCGCAAAACTGCCGCTGCACAACCAGCCGGGCGCGCTGTGGCAATACGGCCATTCCACCGACATTCTGGCGCGAGTCATGGAGGTCGCAACCGGCAAGCCGTTGCTCGAGATCGAGCGGGAGAAGCTGCTCGATCCGCTCGGCATGGTCGACACCGGCTTCTTCGTCACCGCCCCCGAGAAGCAAAAGCTCCTGGCCCAGCCGGTGCCGAATGACGCCGATTTTCGCGTCGGCCGAATCAACGATCCGACGGTTGTCAAAAAAATCCAATTCGCCAGCGGCGGCATGGTGACGACCATGGCGGACTATGAACGCTTCGCGCAGATGCTGCTCAATGGCGGCAGCCTCGACGGCAAGACCATCCTCAAGCCCGAGACATTCAAGCTGATGGTGACCGATCAGATCGGCCCGACCTCGGGGGTCAGTCGCGACTATTTCTATTTCCCCGGCGACGGCTTCGGCTTCGGCCTTGGACTTGCGGTCCGCACCGATCCCGGCAACGCCAAGCCACCGCCGCCCGGCGATCTCGGTGAATTGAAGTGGGACGGCGCCTCCGGTTGCTATTTCGTCATCGACCCCAAGCAGGACATGTTCTTCGTGCTGCTGGAGCAAACCCCGACCGAGCGCCAGCGCGTGCAGCGGACATTGAAGCAGTTGGTCTATGAAGCCATGGAGAAGTGAGATGTTCGGGCGCCGCGCGCTGATTGCGGCGCTCGTTCTTTTGGTCGGTGCAGGTGGTGCGCAAGCGGGCTCCGAGGGGCGCGCCCACACTTTCTCGCCAGAAGGCCTGGCAAAGGTTTCCGACTACATCAGGAGCGAGGTCGCGGCCGGTACCTTTCCGGGCGCGATCCTGCTGCTCCAGCAGCACGGCAAGCCGGTCTATTACGAGAATTTCGGCGTCCGCGATGTCGCCACCGAGATCTCGATGAGCGCGGACACGATCTTCCGGCTCTATTCGATGTCGAAGCCGGTTACGACAGTCATGGCGATGATGCTGGTCGAGGAGGGCAAGCTCTCGCTCGACGATCCCGTCGCAAAGTACATTCCGGCCTTTGGCGAGATGAAGGTCGGTGTCGAGACGAAGGCCGAGGACGGCAAGGTTGCGCTGGTGCTGGAGCCGCTCAGTCGCGCCGTGACGATCAAGGATTTGATGCGCCACACTGCCGGGCTGCCCTACGGTTATTATGGCGGGGGCTTGGTGAACAAGGTCTATGCCGACGCCGGTCTCTTCGACAACAAGGCTTTGACCAACGCCGAACTCGTCGCGAAGATCACCACGCTTCCGCTCGCCGAACAGCCCGGCACGAACTGGGACTATGGCCACTCCACGGACGTGCTCGGCCGCATCGTGGAGGTCATATCGGGGAAATCGCTGTTCGCGTTCGAGAAGGAGCGGCTGCTCGATCCGCTCGGGATGACGGACACCGCATACTATGTCGCCGATCCTGCCAAGTGGCCGCGCATCGCCGAGCCGATGCCGCAGGATCGCGCGATTAGCCCGATGACGCAGGTCCGCGATCCCAGGAAACCGCTGAGGTGGGAGTCGGGCGGCGGCGGCCTTGTCGGTACGGTCGGTGACTACGCGCGCTTCTCGCAGATGCTGCTCAACGGCGGCAGCTATGAAGGCCGGCGCTATCTCAAGCCGGAGACCATCGCGCTGATGGCGTCGGATCATATCGGCCCCGAGACGAAGATCGCGCGCGATCAGAATTACTATCCGGGCGGAAGCTCCGGCTTCGGCCTCGGTTTCGCCGTGCGCACATCGGTGCCATCAGGGACATCGTGGCCGCTTGGCGAATATCGCTGGGACGGCGTCGGCGGCACCTTCTTCTTCATCGATCCCGAAGACGATCTGTTCGGGATCTTCATGGTGCAGACCCCGTCGCAGCGCGGCCGGATTCAGCTCGCGCTGAAGACGCTGATCTATCAGGCGATGGGGCGGTAGCCAGCCGCCTTCGTAGCCCGGATGGAGCGAAGCGCAATCCGGGAAAATCTTTCCGCGAGGCGAGGAGCCCGGATTTCGCTGCGCTCCATCCGGGCTACGGACTTACGCCCCGCGCACGATCTCTCTGACGTACCCGATCGTTTCCTCGACCTGGGCCGCATTGACGTCGAGATGGGTGCAGGCGCGGATGCGGCCGTCCATCATCGCGAGCGTCACGCCGCGCTGGCGAAGTGCGGCGACCATCTTGTCACCGGCAATTCCGGCGCCATCAGGCTTGAAGAACACGAGATTGGTCTCGGGCTCCTGCACCTCGACGCCTGCGATCTGCGACAGCCCGCGGGCGAGCGCGCGCGCATTGGCGTGGTCGTCGGCCAGGCGATCGACGTGATGGTCGAGTGCGTAGATGCAGGCGGCCGCGCAGACGCCGGCCTGCCGCATCGAGCCGCCGAGGCGCTGCTTCCACTGCCACACCGCATCGATGAAGGCGCGGGTGCCCGCGAGCACGCCGCCGATCGGCGCGCCCAGGCCCTTCGAGAAATCGATCCAGGCCGAATCCCACCCCGCGGTCATGTCGCGCGGGGAGATGCCGCTTGCGACCGTGGCGTTGAGCAGGCGCGCACCGTCCATGTGGGTGACGAGGCCGTGCTGCTTGGCGATCGCAACGATCTCGTCGAGCGCTGCCTTTTTCCAGATCGTGCCGCCGCCGATATTGGCGGTCTGCTCGACGCTGACGACGGTCTGCGGCGGCTGGTAGCGCGTGCGCGGATGCAGTGCCTTGCGAAAGGTCTCCGGCGTGAACTGGCCGTCGGGTCCCTTGAGCTGGGTGACCTGGAAGCCGCCGATCGCGGCATGCGCGCCGCCTTCGCGGGCGATGATATGTGCGCTCTCGTGGGCGAGGATCTCGTCGCCAGGACGGCAATGCACCAGCGTCGCGGTGACGTTGCACATCGTGCCTGAGGGCATGTAGACCGCGGCTTCCTTGCCGAGCAGCGCGGCAACGCGCTCGCACAGCGCGTTCACGGTCGGATCGTCGCCGACCTGTTCGTCGCCAACCTCGGCGCGCGCCATCGCCTCGCGCATCGCAGCCGTCGGCTTGGTCTGCGTGTCCGAAAGCAGATTGATGCGCACCGGCGGCGCCTTGGGATCGATCGGGGGAGGGGTGTAGAGCATACGAAGGCTCCTCAAGCAGTGCGGCCACTCAAGTGTGGCTCTTAAGCAAAAAGGCCCCGGCGAACCGGGGCCTTTCGATATTCAGATCTTAGCGCGAATAGAATTCGACGACCAGATGCGGCTCCATCTGCACCGGGAACGGCACGTCCGAGAGGCCGGGGATGCGCACGTACTTGGCGGTCATCTTGCCGTGGTCGACTTCGAGATAATCGGGGGTGTCGCGCTCGGGGAGCTGGCTCGCTTCGAGCACGTGGGCGAGCTGCTTGGAGGCTTCCTTGACCTCGATCACGTCGCCGACCTTGAGCTGGTAGCTCGAGATGTTCACCTTGCGGCCGTTCACCTTGATGTGGCCGTGGTTGATGAACTGGCGCGCGGCGAAGATCGTGGAGACGAACTTGGCGCGGTACACGACCGCGTCGAGACGACGCTCCAGGAGGCCGATCAGGTTCTCGCCGGTGTCACCCTTGAGGCGGCTCGCCTCGACATAGATGCCGTGGAACTGGCGCTCGGAAATGTTGGCGTAGTAGCCCTTCAGCTTCTGCTTGGCGCGCAGCTGCACGCCGAAGTCGGAGAGCTTGCCCTTGCGGCGCTGGCCGTGCTGGCCGGGGCCGTACTCGCGGCGGTTGACGGGGCTCTTCGGGCGGCCCCAGATGTTCTGGCCCATACGGCGATCGATCTTGTACTTCGCCTCACTGCGCTTAGTCATCGCGTCCTCTTCAGGTACATGGTTTGAGGAAACGCGCCCTCCTGTGTGACGGGCTGGGCCCGGCACCGACAGGTCCGATCCCCAAAGCTGAAGGGAGAGGACCACGGGTCGCGAAACGCTTCGCGGGCCGAAATCGGCCCGCGAGCAGGCGGCTTTTAGGTGAGTTTGGGCCGTTCTGTCAATGCGAATAGCCCCGAAATCATGTCCGGACCGCCCGGATCGGCTTGGGCCCGGCCGCGCGCAATTCGGCAGCGATTTCAGTGTTCAGGGCCTGTTCCAGCCGGGTCAGGACCCGGGCAATGGGGGCGGCGTCGGTCACCCGGTGGTCCCAGCGGATCACGACATGGATGGTCTGGTCGGGCTCGACCACCCCATAGCTGACGATGAACGGGCCCGGCGTGATGGGATGGAGCTCGCCACCGCCATAGGCGGCTACCGAGCTCACCGCGAAGCTGCCGAACCAGTTGCCGCGCTGTCGGCCGAAATTCAGCCCGACCGCCCAGCACAGCCGCCGCAGCGGCAGCGGCAGGCGGGTGGCTCGCATGACCTTGCGGAACATGGGAACGTCTTCGACCGGGGCCGTCTTGGCACGCCGGATTTCGGCGTCCACCGCGGCCAGCGCCATGGCTTCGGGAGCCGCGATTCGCTGCGGCATCACGCATTCCTCGCCGTCTTGGACCCGGGCGATCGCCACCGACGCCACGCTATTGGGCAGCTCGTAGAGCGACGGCCAGGGCCATTTGGCGTAGACGGTGCGCAGGACCGGCTCGTCCCTGGCGACCAGGGCAAAGGCCTTGACGAACATCGCGGCCCAGCCGGCGGCCGCCATCGCTCCGGCACGCGCCTCCAGCAGGGGGCGGATATTGAGGGGGCGGGAGAGCGAGACGAACGGCACGTCCATCGACGCCCGCATGAGGTCGCAAATCATGCGGCGCGGCAGCGAAATGGTCTTGGGCGTCCCGCGCATCGGTCTTTCGGTTCCTGCGGATTAAAATATGTGCGGCGAGCAGGTGGCCAGCTCGCCGCGTGCTCTAGCACGAACCAACCCGCCTGGGGCTGGTCGGTTCGCCGCATCAGGGCGCCGGCGAAGCCAGCGGCTTGGTCTTGTCGACGATGTAAACTCCAAGCACTTTCATGGCCTTGTCGCCATGAGCCTTGGCGTCGTGCACGACGCCTGCCGGGATCTGGTAGGAATCCCCGGCTTTCAGGGTTTTCTCCGGCTGGCCGTCGATGAGGAGATTCAGCTCGCCTTCGAGCACGTAGCCGGTTTCGACCCCAGGATGGGTATGGCGTCCGGCCGCGCCTCCCGCCGGGACCTCCGCGATGGCGGTGATGGTGTTGTAACCGTCTGGATATTCGACCTTCTGGAGTGGGGTCCGCTTGATGCCGGTCTGCTGGGCGAAGGCTGCAAGGGCAAGGCTGGTAAAGGCGAGAGCGAGCAAAGTCTTTTTGAGCATGGTTCTTCCTCCCTGGAACCGCCGACCCTAGCAGCGCCGCAGTTCCCGGCAAGGCCGCGATCGGCTCGTTCAGCGCTTGATCCCCTCGAACGCCGCCATGATGCCGCGCTGGAACAGCGACCAGTCGAAGCCCAGCGCGATCGCGCGATAGCCGCGGTCGATGAGCGCGTTGGCCTGGTCTGCGGTGCGGGCCACGCCGCCGATCGGCACGCCGCTTTTGAGGATGCCGGCCTCGGCGCGGGCGACCAGCTCCAGCAATTCCGGATCGTCCATCTGCCCGCGCTTGTTGATGGACGTCGCGAGATCGCCGGGGCCGATCACCGCGACGTCGATGCCCGGCGTCGCCATGATCTCGTCGATGCGATTGACGGCCTCGACATGTTCGATGGTGATCATGCAGATCATCTCGTCGTCGGCGCCGGCCATGTAGTCCGGCATCGACTGGCCCCAGCGGAACGGCGCGTGGAACGGACCCCAGAGACGATCGCCGCGGGGCGGATAGCGCACGCTGCGCACCGCCTTCTCGGCTTCGGCGCGATTGGTGATCATCGGGAAATTGATGCCGAAGGCGCCGATGTCCATCGGCGCTTTCGCAAGCCACGGCTCGTTCGCCGCGATCCGCACCAGGGGCGTGCATGGCGTGCCTGTGGTGGCCGCGATCATCGCATGCGCTTCGGTCAAGCCAATCGGGCCATGCTCGAGATCGACGATGATCCAGTCGAGCGAGCGCGCCATGATCTGCACGGTCTGCACACTCGGGATCGTCGCGATGGCGCCAAAGGCGGCGCGCCCCTCGCTCCACAATTGGCGGAGACGGTTGAGCGGCGTTACGGGGACCGACATGGGGATGAACCTGCGAGGATGGCGACGGCGAAGCCTAGCAGCGCGCCGTCGAGGCGCAAGGTCAGGCCAGTGCGCGGCCGCCGAAGAACGGCGTCAGCGTGGCCGAAAGGCCATGCACGCGGTTCGAGGTGAAGATCATCTCGGCGCCGGACTGCGCGATACCGCCGATTTGCGCGCCGAGCAGGTCGGAGACGCGGCGGGCGATGGCGGGCGCGGGGTCGATCCATTCGACCGGCCAGGGTGCGAGCGTCTTCATCCGGTCGAGCAGCAGCGGATAATGCGTGCAGGCGAGCACCACGGTGTCGGTGCGCGATGTCGCGTCCGCGGGATCACCGACGAAGCAGGGGGTGAGTTCGGCGAGGATGTCGCCGTCGCTGATCGGATGGCCGCTGAGCGCGGCTTCTGCCAGCGAGGCGAGCTCGGGCGAGCCGACCAATGTCACCTCGCAACCTAGCGCGAAATCGCGGATCAGTGCCTTGGTGTATTCGCGCTTCACCGTGCCCTTGGTGCCGAGCACCGAGACGCGGCGGGTCTTCGACTGCGCGCAGGCGGGCTTGATCGCCGGCACGGTGCCGACGAAGGGCAGGGAATAAGCGGCGCGCAAGTGAGATAGGACCAGGGTGGACGCCGTGTTGCAGGCGATGACGACGAGGTCAGGATCGTGCGTGCCAATCAGTTCGCCCATCAGCGGCACGACGCGGGCGATGATCTCGTCCTCGCTGTGGTGGCCATAGGGGAAGAAGGCATCGTCGGCGACATAGACGTAATGCGCGTCCGGGCGCGCGGCAACGACCTCGCGGAGCACCGTGAGCCCGCCAAGGCCGGAATCGAACACCAGGATCGTCGCAGAATAGGTCACGTCGCTACCTTAAGGGCACCATGGTTACCATTCGGTTTTTGGGGCGGTTTTGCGGCGGGGCCCGATTGGTACCAATTTGGAACGATTCAATTTCACGGTTACCGCAAGTTCCCGCTATCAGCAGCTGCGCTGCGGATGGGGACATATCCGCAAACCTCCGGAGAGCCGACATGATCAGAAATACCAGTAACGGCTGGGGCAGCGTTTCCCGGTGGCTGCACTGGATTTTGGCGCTGGCCATCCTCGGCATGATCGGCTTCGGCTGGTGGATGAACCACATCCCGGCGCGTCCCGACCGCTTCTTTTACCGCTCGATCCACGCCGATATCGGCTATGTGATCCTGCTGCTGACCGTGCTGCGCCTGGTCTGGCGCGCCGTCAACCCGACGCCCGCGATGCCGCCTGAAACCTCGCGCTGGCAGAAGATCGCGGCCCATGTCAGCCACGGCGCGCTCTATCTCGTGGTCATCCTGGTCGCGATGCTGGGGTGGGCGCATTCCGGCGCGCGTACGCCTGATTATTCCGACTTCTTCGGCCTGTTTCACGTGCCGCAATTCACCTCTCCCGACCGTGCGGCGGCGGGCGCCTACGAGGACCGCCACATCCTCTTTGCCTATGTGCTGCTCGCGCTGATCGCGATTCACGTGGTCGCTGCCCTCTGGCACCACTTCATCCGCCGCGACCGCGTCGTGGCGCGGATGGTGGCGGACGAGGCGGGGTAGGGCTCGTGTCCCGGACGCGCTGCAGCGTGCAACGCTGCTGCGCCGGGACCCAGGAGGCCACGGTACCGACCGCAACATGGGCCCCGGCTCTGCAGCGCATCACCATAGCGCGTCGAAGACGCGCGTGAACGCGCTTATGGTGCTGCGCTCGCAATGACGGTTAGGATGCGGCGTCACGGCAGGTCCAACTCACGGTCGCAGGAGACGCCATGCTCACCGTCCATCATCTCGGCAAGTCGCAATCCGAGCGCATCGTCTGGCTCTGCGAGGAACTGGGACTTCCCTACGAACTGAAGCGCTACGCGCGCGATTCCGTCACCATGCTGGCGCCGCCGGACTACAAGGCGCTGCATCCGATCGGGAGCGCGCCCGTGATCACCGACGGTGACCTCGTGCTCGCCGAGTCCGGCGCCATCGTCGATTACATCATGGCCAAATACGGCGATGGGCGCCTTGCGCTCCGCCCTGATCATCCTGATTTCGCCCAGTTCCTGTACTGGTTTCACTTCGCCAACGGGACGCTGCAGGCCGGCATGGGCCGGCTGATGATCCTGAACCGGCTCAAGCTCGCCGAGGACAATCCGATGCTGACCGCGAGCAGAGGGCGCACCGACCGCGCCTTCGACCTGGTCGATGCACGTGTTCGCGACGCCGAATATCTGGCGGGCGACACCTTCACCACCGCCGACATCATGATGGGCTTCTCGCTCACCACGATGCGCTATTTCCAGCCCTATGATCTGTCGCGCTGCCCGAATGTGATCAAATATCTCGGCCGCGTCGGTGCCCGCCCGGCCTACCGGCGCGCGATGGAGAAGGGCGATCCGGGAATGGCGCTGCTGCTGAGCTGAGCCGCAGCCGCCCGGTTCTTCACGCGATCCGGTTCGTGGTGGCCGCCCGCTCGCTCGCCAGCTGCTTCTGCAAGCGGTCGATGTTTTGCAGCAGGCGCTGGCTGGTCAGCACGAGGAAGTAATAGCCGAACTGCGGGTCCTGAAAATAGATCTCGAGCAAACGGTCATAGGTGATCGTCAGCACCTGTCCGTCCTCGATGCATTCGATCGTTCCGGTGCGCCGGTTGTCCGGCGTGAGGAAGCCGAGCTCTCCCATGAGAGCTCCGGGCCCGATCTCGACATTGATCTCCTTGACCAGGAACTTGCCGGTGACCGTGAGGAGCATCTCCTTGGCGGGATCGCCCAGTTTGAAGAGCGTATCGCCACTGCGATATTTGCGCTCGGTCATGAACGGCTTGAGCCACTCGATCGACATGTCGCCTTCGGCCGCATGGCGCGCCTTCTTGACCAGCTTGAGCATCTGCCGCAGGCGCAGGGCGTTGATCGGAAGCAGCAGCAGATAGAGGAGGAAGGTCGAGACGTTGGCCGAGAGCGCGCCGAAAACGGCGAAGAACGCACAGCCGACCATGTTGGCGACGCGCAGCGGCACCATCGTCCGCATCAGGAGGGTGGCGACGAAGAAGCCGGCGCCGACCGCGGCGAACAGATTGGCCAGCGTGATGTTTTGGACAAAGATCTCCAGCAGGCGGTTGAAGATCGCGTCGTAGGTGACGTTGTTGGGATCGAGGCCCATCTGGACCAGGATCTTTGCGATCCTGAGGTTGTCCGTCGCCGCATCCAGAATGCGGTCGAGGATCGAGGAAATGTCTGCGCTGCCGGACGGCATGTACTAACCCCGCGTAAGGCCTTCAGTCCTGGTCGGTATGCTCGACACGTATAGCCGAAATCGAATGACGACCGCTTGAAATGAAGCCTTCGGCCGCCATGCCGCAAGAGGCAAATTTTAGCCCGATCGGGCGTTTCGGCAATTGCCCGTTGGTTGTGCGCATGGCCGTCGCGCGCCCGTGATTCGGGGACCCCGGGGCGCGGGCTTCGGCGTCGTGGACCGTGACGCCCCGACGGGGTGGGGGCGGAGCGCGACCAGCCTTACGGCTTGGCGGCGGGCTGCACGACCTGCTGCTCGACGAGGTCGAGGTGCCCCGGCAGCGAGCCGGCGCGCAGCAGCATTGCGACGCTATTGGCTTCCTCCAGGGTGAAATTGCCGGAGATCTGGCCCGAGCCGCCGGTGATGGGCTCGCGGATCACGGGCGCGGAGATTACCTTGCCGTCGAGCACGATGGCGAAGGGCCTTCCGATGTTCTCCTCGGTGACGTGGGCAAAGCGCCGCGTCCCGCGGCCGTTGAAGCGGAACGAGGCGATCGGGTCTTTCGTGCCGCTGGCAAATCCCGGGCCGGCATAGCTGATGTCGTCGCCGTCGAGCGCGCTGTCCTTGGCGACGAGGTAATGGCGCTCGTCCTTGAAGCCGGGCAGGACTTCGGTGCCCGTGGGCGGCGTGCCGGATTGCGCCTGCTCCGCCGGCATCGAGAGGTCGATCAGGCGGAAGCTGACCTTGACCTTCCTGGCGAAGACCGCGGTTACGCGGGCGGGCTCCATCATTCCCGGGATGAAAATGCGGATGCGATCGGTGCCATCCGGCAGGACGCCGGCGAGGTTGATGCCGGCATCCTTGAGGCGCTGCTCGATCATGGCGATGGAATCTTCGACGAGATCGCGCAGCCGGGCCGCGGATGCGGCACCGGTCGGCGCGAGCCTGACCAGTCCGTCGCCGCCATCGGTCACCGTGAGCGCATGCGATGGCAATCCCTCCGCGGCCGACGCGAGCTTGCGTGTGAGCTGGTCGCGGCCCCTGGCATCCGCGATCTTTACCTCGACGCCGGCGTTGCGGATCGCAAGACCGGAGAAGGCGATCTTGCCCTCGCGCAGGGTCTTGTAGACATCGTCGCGCAAATCCGTGACGACGCTCTCGCGCAAGCCGTCGGTATCGACCTTGTAGACAATGCGCGAGCCGCCCAGCTTCTCCATCTTGTCGGCGACGAAGGCAGCGATCCTGGCACGCATCTTGTCGAATTGGCTGTCCTCGGCGCGCGCCGCGCGGGGCAGGACGATCGCCGAAGTCATGATCGCTGAAGTCATGATCGCCGAGGTGATGGCGAGCGCGACAATCAGCCGTGTGACGCGGTCCCGCGGGGGCGTGGTCATGATTTCCTCGAGTCTTGCGGCAGGACGCTGGCAGGCGAGTCCGATGCATGTTCTTGGTCCCCGGATCGGGCGGGGAGGTTCAATGGCCACGAAGACGAGTGCTACGACCGTAGCCGTTCGGCCATGGACGAACGCTCAATCATCCATCATTCTGTCGGCGCTCGACCGGCCATCGGCCGAGGCCTCGCCGACCAAAATGTCAAAAGACAGGAGGCGGGGAAATGCATCTGAGGGAGGACGGAATTCCATGGCGGGCATCCACGCGCTCGATCGGTTCATCGGCGACGACTATCCGGACTTCGCGACGGACGCAGAGGTCCGGGCCTTCGAGCAGGTCCCTTACGCCGATCGCGTTGCGGCCGAGAGCACCTATGACGCCATCAGGCTCGGTGCGGCGCGTAATCCCGACGGCGCAGCGATCCAGTTCCTGCAAAATGCCGATCCGGCCGATACGCCTGTGATGGTCACCTATCGCGATTTCGTCGCGCGCGTCACGCAGGCCGCCAACATGTTTCACGCGCTCGGCGTCGAGGAGGGCGACGTCGTCAGCTTCATGCTGCCGCTGGTGCCCGATGCCTTCGTGACGCTGTTCGGCGCCGAGGCCGCGGGCATCGCCAATCCCGTCAATCCGCTGCTCGAGCCGCACCAGATCGCGGAGATCCTAGAGGCCGCGAACACCAAGGTTCTGGTTGCGCTCGGGCCGATGCCGGGCACCGACATCTGGCAGAAGGTCGAGCAGATCCGCCCGCAGCTGAAACACCTCAAGGCGGTCGTGCAGGTGTTCGGCGGAGGCGATCCGGACAAGGGCATCTTCGCCTTCAACGACTTGATCAAGCAGCAGCCGTCCGACCGGCTTATCAGCGGGCGCAAGATCCTGGGGAGCGACATCGCTGCCTATTTCCACACCGGCGGCACCACCGGCACGCCGAAGCTTGTTCGGCACACCCACGCCAATCAGGTCTATCAGGCCTGGGCGCTCAATCTGCTGCTGAAGTCGAAGCCCGGCGCCAACATGCTGTTCGGCATGCCGCTATTCCATGTCGGGGGATCGCTGACGCAGGTGCTGCTGACGCTGTCCGCCGGCGGCTCATTGGTCGTGCTGTCGCCGAGCGGCTGGCGCAACCCGAATTCGGTGAAGAACATCTGGGGGCTGGTGGAGCGCTTCAAGCCCGAGGCGCTGTCGAGCGTGCCGACGGTGCTGGCGGCCACGCTTGCGGTGCCGCCAGGCAATGCGGACATCTCCTGCCTGAAATATGCCGCCGGCGGCGGCTCGGCGATTCCCGTCGCCGTGGGCTCGGCGATCCAGGAGAAGCTGAAGCTGCCGGTGGTCGAGGTCTACGGCATGACCGAGACCTCGAGCGTGCATACGCTAGCCTATCCGTCGCGACCGATCCGGCTCGGCTCGGTCGGCCTTCCCATGCCTTACGCGCGCGTGCGCATCGTGCAGCTCGATGCCGACGGCCGGCTGATCCGCGACTGCGCAGCCGATGAGATCGGCGTCGTCGTTATGGCCGGGCCCGGCGTGTTCGGCGGCTATCTCAACGACGAGCACAACAAGGGCGCGTTCGTCGACGAGGTCTGGGTCAACTCCGGCGACCTCGGCCGTCTCGATGCCGACGGCTACCTCTGGATCACCGGCCGCGCCAAGGATCTCGTGATTCGCGGCGGGCACAATATCGATCCGGCGCCGATCGAAGAGATCATGTTTCGCCATCCCGCCGTCGGCTTCGCCGCCGTGGTTGGCCAGCCCGACGCCTATGCCGGTGAATTGCCGGTCGGTTATGTGCAGCTGAAGCCGGGCGCCAAGGTCGAGCCGGGCGAGCTGGAAGCCTGGGTGCGCGAGCGCACGCCGGAGCGCGCGGCCGTTCCGGTGCAGGTCATTCCGATCGATCCGATGCCGGTGACCGGCGTCGGCAAGGTGTTCAAGCCACAGTTGCGCTGGGATGCCGCGCAGCGCGTGTTCGCCAAGGTGCTGTCGCCGCTCACTGGGCGCGGCATCGACTGCAAGGTGAAGGTCGGCGCGCATGGCAGCCACGGCTCGATTGCCACTGTGACGCTCGCGGGCCTGCCGGCAGACCAGCGCGAACTCGTCGCTGGCGAGGTGCACACGCTGCTCGATCCATTCGTGATGCGGCACGAGGTGGTGCAGGCGTAGGCAAGGGCACGCGAGGCTTGCGCGCCTCGCCGCGAGCGCGCATCATCCTCTCAAAAAATTGGGGGAAATCGATGCCTCACGTCTCGCGCCGCCGTCACCTTCAGCAATTGTCGGGTGTGCTCGGAGCCGCCGCGCTATCGGGATGGTCGAGGTCCGCGTCAGCTTCAGAGCCGGACATTCCGCCGGAGGGCATCGGCAAGGGCATCAAGCATATCTCGTACAGCGATGTCGGCGGCCGGCCCGACACCGTGCAGGTGATGTTCAACCGGCAGCACGTCTATGTCGGGCACATGTTCAGCGACGGCGTGACGATCCTAGACGCGTCCGATCCGCGCGCACTGAAACCGGTCAATTTCTTCACTGCCGGGCAATACACCCGCACCCACCATCTGCAGGTGGCGGAAGACCTGCTGCTGCTTGCGAACGGCGCCAACATCGTCGCGATGCAGTCCTACGACAGCATGCGCGGCTATTTCGAGAATTCGCTCGCCGACAGCATCACCAAGGCCAAGAAATTCCGCTCCGGCCTGTCGATCCACGACATCTCGAAGCCGGGCGAGATGCGCGAGGTCGCGTTCCTCGAAATGCCGGGCTTCGGCATCAACCGGCTGTGGTGGCCCGGCGGCCGCTATGCCTATGTGTCGGCGCATTTCGACGGCTTCACCGACCACATCCTTTGCGTGGTCGATCTCAAGACCATCACCAAGCCGGAGATCGTTGCGAAATGGTGGCTGCCGGGCATGAACCGCGCGGCCGGCGAGCCGGCGACGCCCAAGGGCAAGCGATTTGCACTGCATCACATGATCACGGCGGGCGATCGCGGCTATGCCGCCTGGCGCGACGGCGGCTTCACCATCCACGACATCGGCGATCCCGCCAATCCGAAGCTGCTCTCGCACATCAACTGGTCGCCGCCGTTCGCCGGCGGCACGCATACGCCGCTGCCGCTGCCGAAGCGTCAGCTCGCCATCGTCGCGGATGAAGCCAATGCGGATCAATGCGCCAAGGGCCTGTTTCACACATTCGTGCTCGACGTGCGCGCGCCGCAAAATCCGGTGCCGATCGCGACGCTGCCGACGCCACGCGATCGCGACTTCTGTGCGAAGGGCACCTTCGGTCCGCATAATCTGCATGAGAACCGCCCCGACTCCTTCCAGAGCGAGGAGACGATTTTCGCGACCTACAACAATGCCGGCGTCAGGGTGTTTGACGTCAGGGATCAGTTTGCGCCGAAGGAGATCGCGTATTGGGTGCCGCCGGTACCGAAGAAGCTGATCGATCCCCGGCCGAACGTCGCGCTCGCGGCCAAGACCTGCGACGCCTATGTCCGGCCCGACGGGCTGATGTTCGTGTCGGACTGGAATGCCGGGATGCACGTGCTGCAGTATGAGGGGTAATCGCCGCGCAACGGCAGTCGGCGACTTGTCCGCCGTGGCCACCTCTTCCGATCGGGCGACGCCTCGCCGCTACCCGCGGATCGCCGCATTGGCCCTTTCGGCCGCGCCCGTCATCGCATCCTTCGCCGATTTCGCCCCGTTGACCACTTCATTCACGCCGATCATGAAGGCGTCCAGGATCGGTCTCGATTGCGGATGGAAAAGAATCGCCTTGGCGCGGTCGACGTCGGCATTCTGCAAATTGATCAGCGCCGCCTCGGCGGCCTGCGGACCGAACGCCTTCCTGAAGCCCTCGCTTGACCAGGCCGACACGCGTGTCGTCGCCAGCCCCGCTGCAGCCGTCTGCAGCGAGGTCGCCTTGCTCGTCGCCCAGAGCAGGAACAGGAAAGCCGCCCGCTTGTTTCGCGATTTGGAATTGATGCACGCTTGCCAGTGCGACATGAAGGGGACGGGTCCGCGACCGGCGAGATGCGGAAAGGTTGCAAACCCGGCCTGCTTGGCGACACGGCTTTTCGCCGGATTGGAGATGTCGGTCGCGAAGTTGCTGCTGTCGATCGCCATGGCCGTCCGCCCCTGCAGGAAGTCGTCCAGGACGTGGTACCATTCATAGCTGCCGACGCCGGCAGGCCCGGCCTGACTGAGCAGCTGTCCGTACATCTCGACGGCCGCGATTGCCTCCGGGCTCGCGAACGCGACCCTGTTGTGCTCGACCATTGCTCCTCCGTAGGAGAACACGAAGCCCATGGCCGGTGGAGAGGAATTGCCGCCGGCCTGGGCCCGCATCGCGATCCCCGACATCGCGTTGGTCTTGACCGCCTTGGCGGTGACGAGCAGCTCGTCGAAGGTCTGGGGGACCGGCTGGTCCCTGGCTGCCAGCGCATCCCTGTTGATGAACAGGGTCATCGCCTCTGAGGTAATCGGGACGGCGTACCGTTCGCCGTCCGACCACAGCGGGAAGGCTCGGGCCGTCTTGAGCAGGTCGCTCTCGTCATACCAGGCGAGGTCGGTCAGCGACTTCATGGAATAATAGCCGTTCAGTGGCTCCAGCCATCCGTTCGAGATGCCCTGGCCATAGGTCGTGAACATGAAGACGTCGGGCGTGCTACTGCCGCGAGCGAGCCTGATCGGCAGCGCGCCGAGGTAGGTGGTTTCCAGCTGGAAATCGACGGTGACGTTGATGCCGGTGAGGATGGTGAACTCCGGCAACAGCGGCGCGATCGCATTCGACCACGGATGGATCGCGCCCGAAAGCGCGATCGTCTGTCCTGCAAATTGCTTCCAGTCGATCGCGGCGTTGGCGTTAGTCGCAGCGGAATCCTCGGCAAAGCTCCAGCGCGGCAGCGCGGTCAGCCCGGCACCAGCCCCCAGTCCCTTGATGAAACTGCGGCGGCTCGCCGGATGGCTCAATGAGTTTTCACCCTGTGCCATGATGATGCTCCTTGAATCAACCAAGGGCATTCATTCATAGCACACGCACGGAGCCGCAGCCCTGCGACATCACGGCCCGACCTCCGGCGTATCCGATGAATGTCGGGTTTCCGCCCTCCTTATCCGTGCTATTGTCCCATCATGCTCTGGCGTCGGCACCAGAACACGCGCGGTCACACGAGCATCGAAGACCCACGGTCAATGTCCGTTCCTGTTCGGGCCCTGCCTCTGCGATGGTTTGCTCGTCCGCTGATCCTTGCGGTCGCAGTGCTTGTGGCCCTGTTTGCCGCGACCAGCTTCCTCGGCCTGCAATATTGGCAGGAGCGGCAGGCAGCTCATCACTTCATCGAGCATAGCCGCCAGGTCCTCGAAACGCTCGATCGGCTGCGGGCGATCGTCGCGGAACTGGAGACTGAAAGGCGCGGGTATCTCATGACCCTCGACCCCGCCTATCTCAAGGCCTACGGCGTCTCTGACGAAAGTGTACGGCGGGAGGCTCAGGCGCTGCAGATGTTGGTGGCGGACGATCCGTTGCAGGGCCTTCGGGCCGGACATCTGGCGCTGACCGTTACAGCCACGCTGCGCGAGATCGACCAGCTGCTGAAGACGGCCGGCACGTCCGGGCTGGCCGCGCTGGCAATGATCCGCAGCATGGACGAGGTCCGCTCGCAGATCGACCAGATGGTGGATCACGAGCGCTTTCGGCTCGCCGACCGGGAGGCGCGCGCCGAAGCATTCGAGCAACGCTGGACCTGGCTGATCGCCGGCGCCGTTGTACTCGTCGTCGCGCTGGCCGCAGCGGCGCTGGCGCTCGCGCGGCTCGAAGCGAAACGGCGGAGAGAGGCGACCGAGGAGAACATCCAGCTCCAGAGTGATGTTGCGGCACGGGATATCAAGATCAGGCGCCTGTTCGATGCCAACATCATCGGCATCATCATATGGGAGGTCGAGGGGCGCATTCTCGAGGCCAACGATGCCTTCCTGCGCATCGTGGGGTACGACCGGGAAGATCTCGCCGCGGGGCGCCTGCATCGGACCGACCTCACGCCGCCGGAATGGCGCGACCGCGACGTGCAGACCGTGACGGAACTGAAGCGGGTCGGGACGGCCCAGCCATTCGAGAAGGAGTATGTGCGAAAGGACGGAAGCCGTGTGCCGGTGCTGATCGGCGGGACCATGTTCGGAGAAGGTACGGATCATGGCGTCGGCTTTGTCCTTGATCTGACGGCTCTCAAGCGGGCGGAAGCCGAAGGCCGCGAACACGAGCGGCGCTACCGTGAAGCGCTGATGGAGCTCGCGCACGCCAATCGCGTCACCACGATGGGGCAGCTGACCGCTTCGATCGCCCATGAAGTCAACCAGCCGATCGCCGCGATCGTGGCGAACGCCGAGGCCGGGCTGAATTGGCTGGCAGCGCAACCGCCGGATCTGGAGCGGGTTCGACAGACCTTCGACTGGATCACCGGTGACGGCATGCGAGCCGGCGACATCATCGGCCGGATCCGGGCGCTGATCAGGAACGCGCCACCGCAAAAGGAGACTCTGGAGATCAACCCGGCGGTGCTCGAGGTCATCGCGCTGACGCGCAGCGAAGCGTTCAAGAACGGCGTCTCGGTGCGAACGCAATTTGTCGAGGGCTTGCCGCCGATTCAGGCCGACCGGGTTCAGCTTCAGCAAGTGGTGCTGAACCTGATCGTCAACGCGATCGAGGCGATGGCCGCGGTCGGTGAGGGAGGACGGGAGTTGCTGATCAGCACCGGTCGGGATGCATCCGACGGCGTCCACGTCACTTTGCGGGATTCCGGTCCGGGGCTGGATCCGAAGAACGTGGAGCGGCTGTTCGAAGCCTTCTACACTACCAAGCCCACCGGCATGGGGATGGGGCTCGCCATCTGCCGCTCGATCATCGAGGCACATGGCGGGCGGATGTGGGCCGGCGCAAACGAGCCGCGGGGCGCCTTCTTCCAGTTCACCCTGCCTCTCGCCTCAGACGAGACCGCATCTCGTCCGCTGGAGGCGGATGAGCCAACGGGTCAACGCTCTGCGGCGCGATGACGGGCTCCGCGTGGCGTGGCCCTTTGGCGCGAATGTCGCCGGGGCCACGGCTTCCGCGAAGCGGCGCTAGCCCGCCGGCATCCGCGTCTCCACCAGGCGCGCCCAGTAGGAGGCGCCGTGGCCGAGGATGTTGTCGTTGAAGACATAGGCCGGGTGGTGGCACTCGTTGCCGTCGCCCATGCCGACCAGGATCATCGCGCCGGGACGAGCTTCCAGCATGAACGAGAAGTCCTCGGCGCCCATCATCGGGATGAACTTGTCGTTGACGCGCTCGGCACCGACGATGTCGCGGGCGACGTCGGCGGCAAGGCCGGCCTCGCGCGCATGGTTCATCGTCACCGGATACATCCGCGTGTACTTGGTCTCGGCCGAGCCGCCATAGGCGCGGGCGACGCTCTCGGCGACCTCGCCGATGCGGCGCTCGACGAGATCGCGCACTTCAGGATCGAGCGTGCGGACGGTGCCGCTGAGCTCGGCGACTTCAGGGATGATGTTGAAGGCCGTGCCGGAGTGGAATTGCGTGATCGAGATGACGGCGGACTTCAGCGGATCGACGTTGCGCGCGACGATCGACTGCAGCGCGTTGACGATCTGCGAGCCGATCAGCACGCTGTCGACGGATTTGTGCGGACCGGCGCCGGCGTGGCCGCCCTTGCCGTGGACGATGATCTGGATGTTGTCGGAGGAGGCCAGCATCGCGCCGGGCGTGGTCGCGAAATGGCCCTCGGGCAGGCCCGGCATGTTGTGCATGCCGTAGACCTCCTGGATGTTCCAGCGCGTCATCAAGCCGTCCTCGACCATCGCCTTGCCGCCGCCGCCGCCTTCTTCCGCAGGCTGGAAGATCATGATGGCGGTGCCGTCGAAATTGCGCGTCTCGGCGAGATATTTGGCGGCGCCGAGCAGCATGGCGGTGTGGCCGTCATGGCCGCAGGCGTGCATCTTGCCGGGAACCTTGGAGGCGTAGGCGACGCCCGACGTCTCCATGATCGGCAGCGCGTCCATGTCGGCGCGGAGGCCAATGGTCTTGCCGGAGGCCGACTTGCGGCCGCGGATCACGCCGACGACACCGGTCCGGCCGATACCCGTCACCACCTCGTCGCAGCCGAATTCGCGCAAGCGATCGGCGACGATGCCGGCGGTGCGATGAACCTCGTAGAGCAGCTCCGGGTTCTCATGGAAGTCATGGCGCCAGGCGGCCATTTCGTCGGAGAGGGCGGCAACGCGGTTGACGATGGGCATGAGGAGATCCGTTTCTTGTTCGTGGGGTGGGTCAGCGTAGCGTAACCCACCGCCGTGTCACGAGGAATGGTGGGTTATGCCTTCGGCTAACCACCTTACAGTTTCTGCGGACGCGCGCTCAGCTCTCGCCGAACACGCGCTTGAAGATCGTGTCGACATGCTTGAGGTGATAGCCAAGGTCGAACTGCTCCTCGATCTCGGCGTCGGTGAGATATTTCTTCACTTCAGTGTCCTTCTTCAGGAGCTGGAGGAAGTCGCCTTCGCCGCGCCAGACCGGCATCGCGTTGCGCTGCACCAGCTTGTAGGCGTCCTCGCGGCTTGCACCCTTCTGGGTCAGCGCCAGCAGCACGCGCTGCGAATGCACGAGGCCGCCGAGGCGGTCGAGGTTCTTCTGCATGTTGGCGGGGTACACCAGCAGCTTGTCGATCAGGCCGGCGAGGCGCACCAGCGCGAAGTCCAACGTCACGGTCGCATCCGGGCCCATCATGCGCTCCGCGGAGGAGTGCGAGATGTCGCGCTCGTGCCAGAGCACGACGTTTTCCAGCGCCGGCGTCACGTAGGCGCGGACCATGCGGGAAAGGCCGGTGAGGTTTTCCGACAGCACCGGGTTGCGCTTGTGCGGCATCGCCGACGAGCCCTTCTGGCCTTCCGAGAAGAACTCCTCGGCCTCAAGCACCTCGGTGCGCTGCATGTGGCGGATCTCCACGGCAATGCGCTCGACTGAGGAGGCGATCACGCCAAGCGTCGAGAAATACATCGCGTGGCGGTCGCGCGGGATGACCTGGGTGGAGATCGGCTCGGGGACGAGGCCCATCGCCTTGGCGACGTGCTCTTCGACGCGCGGGTCGATCTGGGCGAAGGTGCCGACGGCGCCGGAGATGGCGCAGGTCGCGACTTCCTTGCGTGCCGCGATCAGGCGCTCCTTGGCGCGGGTGAATTCGGCATAGGCATAAGCGAGCTTGAGGCCGAAGGTCACAGGCTCGGCGTGGATGCCGTGGCTGCGGCCGATGGTCGGCGTCATCTTGTGCTCGAAGGCGCGCTTCTTGAGCGCCGCCAGCACCTTGTCGAGATCGGCGAGCAGGAGGTCGGCGGCGCGGGTGAGCTGGACGTTGAGGCAGGTGTCGAGCACGTCGGACGAGGTCATGCCCTGGTGCACGAAGCGCGCCTCGGGGCCGACGATTTCGGCAAGGTGGGTCAGGAAGGCGATGACGTCGTGCTTGGTCTCGCGCTCGATCTCATCGATGCGGGCGACGTCGAAAGTGGCGTCCTTGGCCTTGGCCCAGACCGTCTTGGCGGCCTCCTTGGGGATAGTCCCGAGCTCGGCGAGGGCGTCCGCCGCGTGCGCCTCGATCTCGAACCAGATCTTGAACCGGGTCTGCGGCTCCCAGATCGAGGCCATTTCCGGGCGGGTATAGCGGGGGATCATCAGACTGCTCCAGGAAGGTGGGCGGGCGGCCCAGGGGGGGCGGCGACCGGCCAAAATGCTTTTTACGCCGTGATCTAGCAGAGCGGGCAGGGCGAAACAAACGATCTGGACCCCGGGCGAGGGGGATCGGCGAGCTATCCACCGCCCCCGACCGGCCCAAGCGGAGGAGACGCCGCCCACAAAAATTAAGTGTCAATCACGGATCATTGACTGACAGATATTGAAATCTGTCAGCGAGACGTGTATATCCCTTCTCGGAAGTTCCAATTGGGCGTCCCGTGGTGACCCGCCCGGGGAGCCCGAGGTCCGAAACACTTGCGGATCGCGGGACGTAATTCAGCGGTGGGGACCGTGGACGAATGGAGACTTAAGAAAATGACGACCGAAATCATCAACTTCACCGGGACGATTGGGCATTGGCTCAATTTACTGGTCGCGCGCCAGATCGCGGCGCAGGCTGCAAAACTGCCTCATTAAGGCGAGAGCTTTCCGAAACGACCGGCACGGGCGCTTCGGAAGCAGCTCCATCGCCGGGTAACTGAGCCCTCAACGGGAACATGGTGCTGGCATGAATGAAGTCGTGATCTTGACGCCGGAGCGGATCCTCGAAGTCACCGAGGACGTTCTGCGGCGCTACGGACTCGCCAAGGCCACCGTGGTTGACGTTGCTCGTGCGCTCGATGTGAGCCACGGCAGCGTCTATCGCCATTTCCCGAGCAAGGCCTCGCTGCGCGAGGCCGTCGCCAAGCGTTGGCTGGATCGCATCGACGCGCCGTTGCTGGCGATCGCAGAGGAGCAGGGGCCGGCGCCGGCGCGCCTCGACCGCTGGCTGCGCACGCTGTTCGCCGCCAAGCGTTCGCGCGTGCTCGACGATCCCGAGATGTTCGACACCTATCTGACACTGGCGCGCGAGGCTTGCGCCGCCGTCAAGTGCCACAAGGACACCATGATCGATCAGATCGCGTCGATCCTGACCGACGGCGTGAAGCAGGGCGTGTTCGAGGTGGGCGACGTCAAGGTCACCGCCCGCGCTATCTTCGATGCCACCGTCCGCTTTCACCATCCAGCCCATGCCGACGAGTGGAAGGACGCCGATCTGCCCGCCCGTGTCGATGCGACCCTGGCGCTGGTGCTGCGCGGGTTGAAGGCGGCCTAGGCCGACACGCTCCAGCCAAAGCGTCTAACCACTGATTCAGCCTTTCGCCTTGTGCAGCAGGGCTTCCTCGCGAAGGGGAGGCGAGCGGGTCGATTGCCTTCCGTTGGAGGATGGGACTACCGGCGGGCTCTCCGGATATGTGTTCACCGCGATTTCGACAGCGTCCTTTGACCGCTTCCGAATGCGATAGAATGTAAGCTCCTGATCGAGTGCGGGGCAGCGGAAGTGGACGACTGCCGTATCCGGCAAGCGGCAGAGTTCGTCGATGAGCTCGCCCACGGTGAGTAGCGGAGGATCGACGACCGTTCGGTGCGTGGCCTTACTCATGGCGCAACTCCTTCACTCTGCTGCTAACCAAAGCGCGACGGTGTCGGTTCCATTCCGCTCGCCTCAAGCGCTGGATAAAGGCGCGAACTGCGCGCGCTAGAGCGCGGATCCCGACCGCTGGCTGCGCGACCGCAAGATGCCGAACGGGTCTTCGCGCCCGGCCAGTTTCCGATATGTCTTGAGGTCGTCCAGCGTCGGACCTTCCCCGCGTCTGGCATTCCCATTCGTTCCAACCGGAATCGACGTGCCGAGGCCGGCATAGAGATAGCTGTCGCCGAACGCCTTCTTGAGCGCGGCAAAAGTCGGCTCACCGGTGCAATGTCCCGGTGCTACGGCGTCGACCTTGAACCTGTCCTTCAGAGCGGTAACGACTTTCGCGATCGCATCGTCAGGCGCCACGACCAGATGAAATCCGCCCGCGATGAGATGAATCCTGGGATTGATACCGGTCGCCGCTTCGACAATGCGCTCGATCCCGGGGTGCGAACAACCGACCAGAAGGACTACGCCTTCTGCGGTGTTGACGGCCAAAGACAGCTCCTTGAGCTCTCTTGTCCCGGGCGCGTCGGAGATCAGCGAAATCAGCGTGATGCCTGGAGCAATCTCTGTCGTTTGATCAATCAGTTCGAAGTTTGCGTTGGCCCATGCCGAGCCGAACTTGATCATCGCTGGGGGCTTACCTCCGTAGTACCGCATCTCCGGCGGCAGGGCCTCGTCTTTCCGGTAGAATCCGGAAGGCAGCGAAGAGCCGTAGATGCCAAATCCTTCCCTGGGCGCGTAGATCTTGACGGTCGGATTGACGCTCAGGACGTAGGACAGACCCGCCATATGATCGGAGTGGCGGTGCGAAAGAACGACAAAGTCGAGGTCCGAGAGGTTGACACCCCTGGCCTTCACGTTTGCCGCGAAGATTTCGGGGTCGTTACCCGTGTCGAACAGGATGCGTTTTCCCGCGACTTCGACAAGGGCGGAAAAACCCCAGTCCTTTGTCATCGCGTCATTTGTGCCGAAGGCGTCGTAAAGAATGGTGATCTGGTCTTTCGCCTCGGCTGCTGCGCTTTCGGTGGTTCCGCTCGCGACAACGTTGAAGGCGATCAATGCGGCAAGAAGACTGTCCCTGATGTTCATGGAAGCGTCTCCTGTTGTTGTGCGAAACATACAACGGGAACGAGGGCGGCTTCGAAGACGATCGAGCCTAGCACAATCTGAGAGCGACTGGAGACCTTCGTTGGGGCGGCCGGCCGGAACCAGATGGCGTCCAGCCACCAAGCTCTAGATCCGAGTCAGCCCGCAGCTCGCGGCCAGCCGCACGAGCTGCGCGTCGGTGCGCGCGCCGGTCTTGGTCTTGATCAGATAGTGATAGTTCTGCACCGTCTTGACGCTGAGATTGAGATGCGCGGCAATCTGCTCGGTCGTCGCGCCGCCGGCGAATTGGTGCAGGATCTCGATTTCGCGCTCACCCAGTTGGTCCAGCGCCGAGCCGGCCGACAGGCTGTCCTCGGCCAGGATATGCGCGATGTCGTCGCTCATGGCACGCTCGCCGCGCGCAACGCTGCGGATCGCGGTGACGACCGCGGAGGGTTCGCTGCTCTTGGTGACGAAGCCGCTCGCGCCGGCACTGAAGGCGGCTTTCACCAGCACGGCTTCGTTGTGCATGGTGAAGACGAGGATGCGCGCCCGCGGGCTGCGCGCGCGGATGTTGCGGATCGCCTCCAGCCCGCTCGCGCCGGGCATCGAGATGTCCAGCAAGACGACATCAGGGTCGTGCGCCTTGAAGGCGCCGTAGGCGTCGGCCGCGTTGTCGGCCTCCGCCACGACATGGAGATCGCCCTGACTCTCCAGCACGCGGCGGTAGCCTTGCCGCACGATCGGATGATCGTCGACCAGCAGCACGGAGATGCCTGTTGCCGCGACCTCGCTCATGTCGGCCTCACGCGGCGAGCGGGATGGTGGCGGCGACGCTGAGGCCTCCTCGCGCAGGCAGGATCGAGAGCGATCCGCCGGCCGCCGCGACCCGCTCGCGGATGCCGGTGAGGCCGAAGCCGGCCGACTGCGCCACGCGTGTCGCGTCGCCGCCTCCGTCGTCCTCGACACGGATCAGCAACGCGTCGTCGTCACCGGCGCGCCGCTCGATGCGCAGGGAGATTTCGCGCGCCGAGCTGTGGCGCAGTGCGTTGGTCAGGCATTCCTGCGCCACGCGATAGGCGGTGGTGGCGGCCGGGCCGCTGATGTCGGTGAGGTCGCCCTTGAGATCGAGCCGGATGGTCGGCCGCGCTGCGCTTTGCGAGCGCCAGCTGTCCACCAAATTGACCAGGCTGGCCTCGAGCCCAAGCTCCTCGGGCAGGGGATTGCGCAGGCGTTTGAGCGCATCGCGCAGCGAGGCCATCAGATGATGGGTGGCCTGCGAGATCATGCGCGCGTCCTGCGCGATTCCGCTATCCTTGCTCTGCTTCGCGCTTGCCGTCTCGATCGTGTTGGCAAAGGCGAGGATGGCGGAGAGATTTTGGCCGAACTCGTCGTGCAGCTCGCGGGCGAGCGCGCGGCGTTCGTCGTCACGGATCTCGATCAGGCGCCTTGTCAGCGCCGCGCGCTGTTCGGTGGCTTCCTCCAGCCGGCCGCCGAGCTCGCCGACGGCGCTGCCGATCATCGCCAGCTCCATGGAGCGGAAGCGCGGCAGTTTCGTGCGATACTGGCCCCGCGCCATGCGCTGGAGCGCGGTGACGATGGTGCGCGCCGGCGCCAGCGCGTGCGCGATGGCGAGCGACGCCAGCAGCGCGATCGCCGCCGCCATCAGAAGCGCGACATCGACCACGTTGAGGAGATACTCCCAGGCAAGCGAGATGGCCGCCGCGGCATCCGGCGTCGCGACGACCGTTCCGGCGGCTGCTGCGCGGGGACTGACGGGCCTTATCACTTCGGCGTGGCTGCCGAGGAAGATCGGTACGATCGCGATGAACCAGTCCGGCGGCGTCTTGCCTAGCCCCACGCTCTGGCCGCAGAGCGGCCTTTCGAATGCGATCGCCGGCTGGAACTCGACGCAGACACCGGGCGAGATCAGCTTCATAGTCTCCAGGGTGCGCCACTCCGGAACCGGCAAGAGCTGCTCGCGCGTTCTGCTGCTGCGCAACAAGAACTCGTGCCAGTACAGCGCCTGAAGCGCCTGCGCGACCCGCTGCGCCGAGGCCGCGGTCGCCCGGTCGACGCTGCGATAGGCGTCGAACGTGGCCCAGACGGTCGCAGCGCCAAGGCAGAGCGCGACGATGAGAAGCAGACGGGCGACAAGCTGAAGCACGAGGCGCATGCGATCACCCTCAACGTTTGGTAAGGTCAGCCTAACAACGCCGCCGCGCCTTGCCAATTGCAGGGTTTGGGCCGGATTGCAGCTCGGGCAAATTTCCCAAGCCGGATTGGGCATGGCTCTTTGGACCGCGCGCGGCGGCTTTGATCTAATCGGGGTGGAATCGTTGCAGGCCAATCCCTGCAAGCCAATCCCTGCAAGCCAGGAGCGGTGCAGCATGAGTTCGATGACGATTGGACCGATCTCGGGGTCTGCTGCCGACCCATCCGAGCGCAGCGCGCTGCTGTTCTGGATGATCTTCACCGGGCTGTCGATCTTCGCCGTCGTGCTGCTGTGGCGCTTCGGCCTGATCCGTCTGATGCTGACCTCGGACCGCACCTACATTTCCAGCGTGATCGCGCTGCTCTATGTCGTCACCTGCGGCCACTGCTTCCTGCGGACACGGGCGATCGCCCGTGAAGGCGCGGCAGCACGGCGGTGCCGGGCGGTGCTCGCGGCGCCCGGGGGCAGCAAGGCGCTCGACGGCAGCGCGGCCGCGCTGCCACGCGGGCTGGTGCGGGACCACATCGAGAGCCTCGTGGCGAAAGCGTCTGCGCAGGACTACCGGGCGGTCGACCAGACGCTGCTGCTGCGAACGCTGGCCGACCGGCTGCGCGGCTCCAACGGGTTCGGTGCCTTCGTCTCGGACACGCTGATGAAGCTCGGCCTGCTCGGAACCATCATCGGCTTCATCATCATGCTGGCGCCGATCGCGGGGCTGGATGCCGCCGACAAGGTCGCGATGCGCTCCTCGATGGGGCTGATGAGCGATGGCATGGCAGTCGCGATGTACACGACGCTGGCGGGCCTCGTCGGCTCGATCCTGGTCCGCATCCAGTATTACATGCTGGATGCCGCGACCCAGCGGGTGTTCTCGGATGCGGTGGTGCTGACCGAGACCTATGTGACGCCGGTGCTGGAACGCAAAGGCGCTGGAACCGCGTCATGATGGATGACTTTGGTCTCTATCCGCGCGAGGAGCCGTTCGATCCGCTGGGCGTGATGCTGTTCAAGGCGCTCCAGGTGATCGCCTTCCTGTTCTTCCTCGCACTCCTCGCGGTGTCGCCCGATGCCAAGGACGGCAAGATCGACTCCAAGGCCGAGTTCATGATCACGCTGGACTGGCCGGACAGCCATCCAGACGATCTCGACCTGTTCGTGCAGGATCCCGCAGGCAACATCGCCTGGTATCGCCACCGCGAAGCCGGCTTCCTCACGCTCGATCGCGACGACCGGGGCGGAGCCAACGACTTCATCATGGTCAACGGCAAGAAGATCGCCTCGCCGATCCGCGAGGAGATCGTCACGGTGCGCGGCATCCTCGCCGGCGAATACACTGTCAACGTTTCACATTTCGTGGCGACGACCGGCGAACCGGTCCAGGCCAATGTGAAGGTGCAGAAGCTCAATCCGACCGCGCAGGTGGTCTTCGACAACAAGTTCACGCTCGATCACACCGGCGACGAGAAGACCGCGGTGCGGTTCCGGCTCGACGCGGAGGGAAAGGTCGTCAATGTGGACCAGCGGCCGAAATCGCTGCTGGAGACGTTCCGCAGCAGTTGGCGCAACGGCGCCGATCTCGACCCGCGGACGGGGGTGAGCAAGAACGCTGTGAGGGTGCGCCGTGACTAGCCCGCAGACGGTCATCCTCACGCTATCGGTCGCCTACGCCGTTATCGGCGCGCTGCTGCTGGTCGTGCTGGTCTATGCGCGGCTGCACTGGTCGTTGAAGGCCGTCGCGGTGGTCGTGACCAGCGCCTTCTATGTCGTCAGCTTTACCGAGATGCGCGGGCTGCTGGGCTGGGCCAGTTCCGACCGGCTGCCGGCGACCTTCAAGCTGCTGAAGGCCCGCATCGTCGAGCCGCATTCGCTGGAAGGCGATCCCGGCTCGATCTATCTCTGGGTCGAGCAGCTCGATGAGGACAATCGGCCGAGCGGCATCCCGCGCGCCTTTCGTGTGCCCTACAATGACAGGCTCGCCGACAAGACCCATGCGGCGGAGAACGAGATCGCGCTGGGACATCCGCAAGGCGGCCGCGCCGCCGATTTCGGCGGCGGCGATGGCAGTCTGATCGACATGGTCCGGGAATATGTGACGCCCAGGACCATTCTGGAGACTAGTGGCGGCGATTCCTCGACCGGCGAATTCCTGGCACCACCCGCCGGCGCGCAAGGCGCGGTGTTCACCCCGATTCCGCCGCCCCGGATGCCGCCGAAGGACGAGCAATAGGCTCTTCACCATCGCGACAGGGGCCCGCTGGAAAACGCACCCGCACTGGCGCATCTTCTTGACGTCCCTCAATTTGGCCTTATCGGCTTCCGATAAGGCCTTTGGGGTGGAGGGTGCGTGCTTCTCGCTGTCTTCTCGGATATCCACGGCAACCGGCAGGCGTTCGAGGCCTGCCTGAAGGTTGCCCGCGCGAAGGGCGCGGAGCGGTTCGTCCTGCTCGGCGATTTCGTCGGCTATGGCGCCGATCCGGAGTGGGTCGTGGATACCGTGATGGGTCTGGTCCGGGACGGCGCCATCGCCGTCCGCGGCAATCATGACGAGGCGGTCAACACCACGACCGAAACCATGAATGCGGAGGCGCAGATCGCGATCGAATGGACGCGCGGGCGGCTCGACGTCGCGCAGCGGCGGTTCCTCGCCGAACTGCCGATGCTGGTGGATGAGAAGGAGCGCCTTTACGTCCACTCGGAGGCCTCGAGCCCGCAGCGCTGGCACTATGTCCGTTCGACGGCGGATGCCGCCAAGAGCCTGATATCGACGCCCGCCCATGTCACCTTCTGCGGCCACATCCATCGCCCGGCGCTCTATTCGATGTCGGTGACGGCGAAGATGACGAGCCTCGTGCCCAAGACCGACGTTTCCGTGCCGCTGCTGCGCGGGCGGCAATGGCTGGCCGTGCTGGGCTCGGTGGGCCAGCCTCGCGACGGCGATCCATCCGCAGCCTTCGTGCTGTTCGACACCGTGTCGTGCCAGATCACCTATTGCCGCGCGCCCTATGACATCGCGAGCGCGGCGAACAAGATTCGCGAGAACGGCCTGCCGCCCTGGCTCGCCGACCGGCTGTCGCAGGGACGCTAGAGGCCGATGCGGCAACCCCTGGTCAAATCAGGCGCCGAGATCGACGGCTACACCATCGGCGACTGCGTCCATGCCGGCGGCATGGCGACGCTGTGGACCGTCACCCATCCCGGCATCGACGTGCCGCTGCTGATGAAGATTCCGCGGGTGTCGGAGGGCGAGGACCCCGCCGCGATCGTCTCGTTCGAGATGGAGATGATGATACTGCCGCGGCTCGCCGGGCCGCACGTGCCCTCGTGTTTCGGCACAGGCGACTTCGCGCACCAGGCCTACGCCGTGATCGAACGCATTCCCGGGACCACGCTCTACAAGCGGCTGCCCGACCTGCCGCTCCCATATGAGGAGGCGCGGCAGCTCGTCGCGAAGATCGCCGCCGCGCTGGCCGATCTGCACCGGCAGAACGTGATCCATCACGACATCAAGCCGAGCAGCATCATGTTCCGCGATAGCGGCGAGGCGGTCCTGATCGACTACGGCCTGTCGCACCACAACCATCTGCCGGACCTGTTGCAGGAAGAATTCCGCCTGCCTTACGGCACCGCGCCCTACATGGCACCCGAGCGGTTGCTGGGTGTGCGCGACGATCCGCGCAGCGATCTGTTTTCGCTGGGCGTGCTGCTCTATTTCTTCACCACCGGCGAGCGTCCCTTCGGCGAGGGCGAGACGTTGCGCGCGATGCGCCGCCGGCTGTGGCGCGATCCGCACCCGCCGCGCGAATTGCGCGCGGACTATCCGCCCTGGCTCCAGGAGGTGGTGCTGCGCTGTCTCGAGATCGAGCCGGTGTGGCGCTATCCGACCGCGTCCCAGCTCGCCTTCGATCTCGCTCATCCGGAGCAGGTCAAGCTCACCGCGCGTTCGGAACGGCTGAAGCGCGACCCGTTAAGCGTGGCCTTGCGGCGGCGCTTCAACCTGGGCGTCATGGCGCCGCGCGCGAAATCGGACGTCGCCGCGCAAATCGCCTCCAGCCCGATCCTCGCGGTCGCGCTCGACACGGTGGAAGGCGCGGGCGAGCTGAACGAGGCACTGCGCGTGACGACCGAGCGCATTCTCGCGACGCTGCCGTCGGCGCGGCTTGCCTGCGTCAACGTGCTCAAGCTCAACCGCATCGCGATCGACCGGACGCTCGACGAGCAGGGCTCCAACAAGCATATCGACCGCCTGGTCGCGCTCCGGCATTGGGCGACGCCGCTCAAGCTGGATGAGAGCCGGCTGTCGGTTCACGTGCTGGAGGCCGTTGACCCTGCCGCGGCGCTGCTGGAATTCGCCGAGGTCAATCAGGTCGACCACGTCATCATCGGCGCGCGGCAGAGCTCGTTCCGCCGCACGCTGCTCGGCAGCGTCTCGGCCAAGGTGGCCTCGGAGGCGGCCTGCACCGTCACTGTGGTGCGGCCGCCGCGGATGGCTACGGCGAAACCAGACGCCGGCGTCGTGTGGGGCTAGGAAAGATCACGCCGCGTGGGCGGCGTGGACGGAGCGCTTGCGGCGGATCGGCCAGCAGAATTGCGGGCCGGGCTCGCCGTGATCCGCGCCGCCGCCGAAATACTGGATGATCTCGCGGCAGGGCTCGCAATTGAAGAGGTTACGCGACGCGGATGCCTTGGTCATTTCCTTCAGGCAGTTCGGGCAGTGCGGTTTCATCGGGCGTGGTCCAGAAAAGAATTCAATGCCGGCGCGGTGACCGGAGCGGGTGATCCGGGTCCGCCATCTCGGGCCCGGTGTCGTCGCGCCTCTCGCCTTCGGTGCGTTCGAGCCGACCGAAGAAATAGTCGAGGTCAGGATGCGGGCGCCGCGGGATGCGGCACCTGCGCTTCGCTTGACGCTTCACGAGCGCGATCTGCATGGGCTCAGGCCCGGTACCAGTCGCGACGGACGATGCGGGCCGAACGTGCCGGGACCTTCACCGGTCCGGCCGATGGGCCGAACACAACAAACGCACTGAAACCAAGCCACAACGCCACGCCAGTCCAAACCAGGGTCGTCGTCATGATGTGCTCCCGCGAAAACAGGCAAGAATCACTAGCGGTGATTTGCACGAATCAGGGAAGTCCGGAGGAGTACGGATCAAGATTGCAATTTTAGGCATTGCGCGTCGCAACACCCGCAAGAGCCGCAGCTTTTCAGCGAATGCTTGCTTGCGCCTCAGATCGCTTCGCCGCGTGCGCCTGCGGCGGCGTTGCGGATCGCGGCGATGTTGGTCTTGTACGCTTCCTGCGTGCCGCCCTTGAACACGGAGGTGCCGGCGACGAAGGCGTTGGCGCCCGCCGCGGCCAGGGGACCCGCGACATCGGGACCGACGCCGCCATCGACCTCGATGTCGATCGGACGTCCCGCCGTCATCGCGCGGATGTCGCGGATCTTGCCGATCGCGGAGGGGATGAAGGCCTGGCCGCCGAAGCCCGGATTGACCGACATCACCAGCACGAGGTCGACGAGGTCGATGACGTATTCGAGCACGCTGATCGGCGTGCCCGGGTTGAGCGAGACGCCGGCTTTCTTGCCGAGCGCGCGGATCGCCTGGAGCGAGCGGTGCAGATGGGGACCGGCTTCCGCATGCACGGTGATGTGGTCACAGCCGGCTTTGGCGAAGGCCTCGAGATAGGGGTCGCAGGGCGAGATCATCAGATGCGCGTCGAAGATCTTCTTGGTGTGTGGGCGCATCGCCTTGATGACGTCGGGGCCGTAGGAGATGTTGGGAACGAAATGACCGTCCATCACGTCGAGATGGATCCAGTCGGCGCCGGCCGCATCCACCGCGCGCACCTCTTCGCCGAGCCTGGAGAAGTCCGAGGCCAGGATCGAGGGCGCGATGGCCAGGGGGCGGGGAGTGAAGGCTTGGGTCATGGCGCGGTGTCCCGTAGCGGCCGTGAAAGATGATGCTCGCCTAACATGGGCCTCTCAGCCGGGCAATGCAGGGGTGACGTGCTTCCTGTGGGCGGAAATTTCTGCCGCGATCGGCATGAATTGCCGGTGTTCCCGAGCCGCGCCAGGCGTCGCGAAGGCGGATTTCATTGAGCTTTTTGGAGCTTTTTGCACTGGCACGACGCTTGCTGACATCACCGGCAGAACATTGGCTGCGGCGCGCCGCATCGGTTGGAGTTGTGCAATGTTGTTTGCCCTTGGTGCCGTATCGAGCGCGCTCGACGCGATCCAGTCGCTGACGAACTCGAAATCGTCCTCGTCGACCCAGAAGACGGGGTCTTCGCAGAACGCGCCGATCAATCCGTTCGCAATCGATAGCGGCAGCAGCACGACCAGCGGCGCGACCTCGTCGGTCAATGCGGGCAAAACTCCGCAGATCTCGCCGGAGACGATGAATGCGCTGTTCGCCGCGCAGAGCCAGTCGTCCAGCAGCACCGGCAGCACGGCCAGCTCGACCTCGTCGAGCTCGGCGTCTTCAACCCCGACGAGCCGCGACGCCGCGCTGAAGGACCTGTTCTCGCAGATCGATGGGGACGGCGACGGCAAGATCACCAAGTCCGAATTCGAGAACGCGCTGGGGGCCGGCGGGACCAACCTCGCGCAGGCCGACGACGTGTTCTCGAAGATGGATACGAATTCCGACGGCAGCGTCAGCCTGGATGAGATGTCGAAGGCGCTGAAGAGCGGCCATCACGGCCATGCCCACGGTGCCGGCGGCTCCGGCGACGGTTCGGATTCCTCCGCGAAGCCGAGCGGCGGATCGACCTCGACCACGACGACCGCCGCCGATGGCTCGACCACCACCACCGTCACCTATGCCGACGGCTTCAAGATGTCGACGACGGTCCCGGGCGCCTCCAGCTCCTCTCGCAATTCGGCCTACGATCTGTTCGCGCAGTTGATGCAGCGGCAAGGCGGGCAGGGGCAGGGTGCCTCAGCGACCGCCGGCTCGTCGATGTCGATGAGCGTCTGAGCTAAGAGCGATCTCTCGGCAAATGACGCTGTTCATGCCCCGCGAAAGCGGGGCGTCCAGTACGCCGCGGCCTTCCGATCCAATCACGACCGTCTCTGGAATACTGGATCGCCCGGTCTTCGCCGGGCGATGACACCTAATGTGTGACGGGCGTTTAACTACCCGCCGAACCGATCCTTCCACGCCGGCTGCGCGCCGGGGAACGGCAGCGCCGTGGCGCTGTACACGCCGCGCGCGATCGCGCGCGCGACCACGTTGGCGGCGACCGTGCCAAGCTCGGTGAGGCCGACCAGCGGCTCGATCGGCTTCTCACAGGTCGCAGCCGCAAACAGCACGTCGCCGTCGGTCGGTGCATGGACCGGATAGATGGCGCGGGCAAATCCGGTGTGCGCGATCATCGCAAGCCGCTTGGCCTGGGCCTTGGTCAGCGTGGCGTCGGTGACGACGAGGCCGATCGTGGTGTTCTCACGCGCGCTCGCGGCGGGGCCGCCCTTGATGCGCATCGCCAGCATGTCCGGCGTGAATTTGGGCGGCAGGCCGCGCCCGCCGAACTCGCCATTCTCCTCGAACGGCGCCGCCCAGAACCACGGTCCGTCGCCGACGGTTGCGCTGCCGACTGCGTTGACGACCATGATGGCGGCGACCTTGATGCCGTTGGCGAGGACCGCCGAGGCCGAGCCGAGCCCGCCCTTGAAGGTCGCGGTGGTGGCGCCGAGGCCAGCGCCGACGCTGCCCAGCGCGAAGTCGTGGCCTGCGGCCACGGCTGCGGCGTAACCGAGATCGCGATAGGGTGCGAAGCGCCCCCAAGCCTTGTCGCCGCCGTTGAGCAGGTCGAACATGATCGCACCCGGCACCAGCGGGATCACCGCGCCGCGGATATTGAGACCGCGGCCGTGTTCCGCGAGCCAGGCTTGCACGCCGCCGCCGGCCTCGATCCCGAAGGCGGAGCCGCCGGACAGCGCGATCGCATCGACCCGTTCTTGTGTGCTGGCAAGATCGAGCAACGCATCCTCGCGCGTGCCGGGGCCGCCGCCGCGGACGTCGATCGCTGCGACCGCCGGGGCATCGAAGATGATCGCTGTCGTGCCCGAGGCGACTTTCGGATCCTCGGCGTGGCCGACGCGGACGCCGGCGATATCGGTAAGCAGATTTTTCAAGGCCGGCACTCCATGCGCTTCGGGCATCAGCGATAGCGCACCGATGTGGCGCGCTCAACTCGCCAGCGCGGTCCTGAGCATCTTGGCGAGCTCGGATTTGCGGTAGGGCTTGGCCAGCAGCAGCACGCCGGAATCGAGCCGGCCGTGATGGACGATGGCGTTCTCGGTGTAGCCCGAGGTGAACAGCGTCTTCAGGTCGGGACGCCGCCGCGCCGCCTCGTCCGCGAGCTGGCGGCCGTTCATGTGGCCGGGCATGATGATGTCGGTGAAGAGCAGGTCGATGCCCTTGTCGGCATCGATGATGGTGAGGGCTTCGGCCGCGTTGGCGGCTTCGAGCGCGGCATAGCCGAGGCTCTTGATCTGGGTCACGACATATTGGCGCACCAGCGCGTCGTCCTCGACGATCAGGATCTTCTCGTCGCCGCCGGCGATGGGCACGTTCTGGAGCGACTCGTACTCGGTCTCCTGCACGCCGCTCGAGCGCGGCAGGTAGATCTTCACGCTCGTGCCGTGGCCTTCCTCGCTGTAGATCTTGATGTGGCCGCCGGACTGCTTGACGAAGCCGAACACCATGCTGAGCCCGAGCCCGGTTCCCTTGCCGACCTCTTTGGTGGTGAAGAACGGGTCGAATACCCGCTCCACCAGGTCCGGTGGAATGCCGGTGCCGGTGTCGCTGACCGCGATCATTACATAGCTGCCGGCGACGACGTCGGGATTCATGCTGGCATAGCCGTCGTCGAGGAAGATATTGCGGGTCTCCAGCACCAGCGTGCCGCCGTCCGGCATGGCGTCGCGCGCGTTCAGCGCGAGATTGAGGATCGCGGTGGAAAGCTGGCCCGGGTCGACCAGCGTCGGCCAGGCATCCTCGGTGAGCTGCGGCATGATGGTGATCTGCTCGCCGAGGGTCGGGTGCAGTAGCTTGGCGGCCTCGAGCGCGAGCGCATTGACGTCGATCTCGCGCGGCTGGAGCGGCTGCTTGCGGGCAAAGGCGAGCAGGTGCTTGGTCAGTTGCGCGCCACGCTCGGCGGCGTCGTCGATCAGCTTGGTGATGGCGGCGAGCTCGGGACGGTCGGCCACCGCGTCCGCGAGGATGCCGATCGTGCCGGTGATGACGGTCAGCACGTTGTTGAAATCGTGGGCGACGCCGCCGGTCAGCTGGCCGATGGAGTCCATTTTCTGGACCTGCCTGAGCTGGGCCTCCGCGGCCTGCTTCTCGGTGAGGTCGCGGCCGATGAAGAAATGGCGCTTCACCGGTTCCGACCAGGTGCCCATCCAGTTCAGCGTCACCTCGTGACCGTCGTAGTGATAGTAGCGCGCCTCGAAGCTGCGCTTGACCGCGCCACGCCGCGCCGCGCGCATCTCGTTGCGGGTGTTGTCGAGGTCATCGGGGTGAATGAACTCGATGGCGCTGTGCCCGATCATGTCCTCCGGCTTGTACCCGAGGATGTCCTTCACGCTCGGGCTGATCTGGATGAAGTTGCCGTAACCATCGGTCACGAGGATCAGGTCCTGCGAGGTCTCGAAGATGCGCTGGCGCTCCTCGATCTCGCGGTTGAGGGCGGATTCCGCCCGCTTCCGCTCGGTGATGTCGCGGGCGACCTTGGAGGCGCCGATGATCTTGCCGTCGGTCGATCGCAGCGGGACCTGGCTCAGCAGGACGTCGATCGGCTGGCCGCTCTTGTGCAGCCGCACGGTCTCGTGCTGGTCGATGACCTCGCCGTTGCGGGTGCGGGCCAGCATTTCGGCGACTTCCTCGCGCTGCCCCTCGGGCATGATGATATCGACCTGGCGGCCGATCGCTTCGCTCGCGGAGTAGCCGAAGACGCGCTCGGCCGCCTTGTTCCAGGACGTGATGATGCCGTCGAGCGACTTCGTGATGATGGCGTCGTTGGAGGACTCGACGACGGCGCTGAACAGCCGCTCGCGCTCGGCATAATAGTTCCGCTCCGAGCTCGACTGCCGCTGCAGCGCGCCGACCATGCCGGCCGTGTTCGCCTGGAGACGGACGTTCTCGATGAGCAGCACCGCGAGCACGAAACTCGACGCACCGAGGCCGTAGAGCCGGCCGGCATAGAAGCCGAGGTCGAAACGCGCGACGTTGACGATCGCCGACAGCGCGATGTCGAACAGCCACGCGCACATCGTGACCATGAGCCAGATGTCGATCACCGTGTGCGGTTTGCGAAACCACAGCGTGACCAGCGCTGCGAAGCTGAGGGACCACACGAACGACACCACGCCGATCATGGTGGGGGTGTAGTGGCCGTCCTTGAGCAGGACCGGCAGCAGGCCGTGCTGCGCAGTCACCAGCCAGGCGAAGACGGTCAACGCGACGAACACGCCGGCGACGGAGAGTGCGATCGCGGGAGCCGTCGCGCCCGCAATCCTGTTGCCGCCGTTGCCGTCCTTGAGCCAGGCGTAGGCCAGTACGAACAGCGGGAAACCGGCGTGCCAGATCATGTAGAGCCAGACGGTGGTCTGCGAGCCTGCACCGAACAATCCGGCCGGGGCGAACAGCCCGGGGAAGGTGAGGGCGTGGGTCATCGCGGCGCCCGCCGTGAACAGATAGCCGGTCGACAGCAGCAGCAGCGCGCGGCTGCGCAGGACGGCGAACTGCGACAGCAGCAAAACGGCGGTGATGATGTCGCTGACCGCGAGCGCGGACTGGTAGCTCGCCACGAAGGCCGGCACCTGTACGAGCGGCAAGCCCGCAAACGGAACCGCCAGCGCGAACAGGATCGCGGAGATACCGACGATCGCCAACGCAGCCCTGCGATCGCTTCGCGTAGCCGGCAAGGTCGACAGGAATGTGCTTCGGTCGTTCGGCGCTAGCACGTCGATCTCTCGTAAGCCGGCATGATGACCTCCTACGTCAATCTCTTCCGGCCGGGAAGCCGCTACCCGCATGGTAGCCCGCTCCGGGCGCGCATCCTGACAGAAAGCGCATGCGACTCAACCGAAGGTTACAGCTTAATTAACCTGGAGTGGGACTTGGAATGGGTAACTGGTAAGAGGTGATTTACCGGGACAGACCCATACTGCCTTGCCGGGCACTTGCGGTGAATTGAACCAAATAATGATACGTATCCGGGAGTTGTTCCCATGCGCCGTGTCCTCGTTGTCGACGACCAGAAGGAGGTCCGCGCCATGGTCGCGATCGTTCTTCGGGTCAACCGTTTCGACGTCGTCGAGGCCGAGAGCGGCGCAGCGGGCCTGAAAGCCTTCAGCGAGGGCGCTTTCGATGCCGCGATCGTCGATATTTTCCTGGCCGACACCAGCGGCGTCGACGTCATGGTGGCCATTCGCGAGCGAGTTCCCGGGTTTCCGATCGTCGCGGTCTCCGGCATGACCGCACTGGACTTCATGGGCGAGGCGCCTGGTCTGGCCGACGTGATATGCCTGCAAAAGCCATTTCGGCCGAACGATCTCCTGCAAGCGCTGCACAAGGCCCAGGCTGCGGCGGGCGGCGAGCTCTCCGCAGCCGTGTGACCGCACGGCGAAAGAAAACGCCCCGGCGAACCGGGGCGTTGGATTGATCTGATTAAAAGGTCAGGTATCCTGTCTTAGGTGCCGCTGCCCTTGATCTCGGCGTAGCCGCCCTTGGCATCCCATTTGTAGACGACGTAGTCGAGCTGCTTGATGTCGCCCTTGGCGTCATACTCGATCGGCCCGATCACGGTGTCCCACTTGCCGGCCTTCATCGCCTCCATGACCTTCTTGGCGTCGGTGGTGCCGGCCTTCTTGGCCGCCTGCGACCAGACCTGCATCGCCGCGTAGGTGTAGAGCGTATAGCCTTCGGGGTCGATGTTCTTGGCCTTGAAGGCGTCGACGATCTTCTTGGCGGTCGGCTTGTTGCGCGGATCGGGGCCGAAGGTGAACAGGGTGCCTTCGCCGGCGGGGCCGGTGATGGAGGCGTACTCCTTGTCGGCGAGAGCGTCGCCGGCCATCAGGATCGTCTTGAGGCCCTGGTCGCGCATCTGGCGCAGGATGAGGCCGCTCTCCTGGTGATAGCCGCCGACATAGACGAGGTCGATGTTGTCGCGCTTCAGGCGCGAGACGATCGCGTTGAAGTCCTTGTCGCCCTTGTTATAGGACTCGTACATCTTCTCGGTGACGCCGGCTTTGTTGAGCGCCTTCTTGGTCTCGTCGGCAAGACCCTTGCCGTAGGTGGTCTTGTCGTTGAGGATCGCGATGTTCTTGCCCTTGAAGTTCTTGGCGATGTACTGCGCCGCGATCAGGCCCTGCTGATCATCACGGCCGCAGACACGCGCCACGTTCCAGAGCTTGCGCTCGGTGAAGAGCGGGTTGGTCGAGGCCGGGGTGATCTGAAGGACGTTGCCGTCCGCATAGGCCTCGGAGGCGGGGATCGACGACGACGAGCAATAGTGCCCGGCCACGAACGGGATTTTCGAGCCGGCGATCTTCTCGGCGATCGAGCGCGCCTGCTTCGGGTCGCAAGCGTCGTCCTCGACGGATAGCGCGAGCTTCTTGCCGTTGACGCCGCCGGCGGCGTTGATGTCAGCCACGGCCATTTCGGCGCCGTTCTTCATCTGGCGGCCGAAGGCGGACTCTCCGCCAGTCATCGGGCCTGCGACTGCGACGGTGACATCCTGCGCGAACGCCGCGCTCGATAGCGCGATCGACGCGCCGAATGCCAGACCGATGAGCTTCAGTGATTTCATGAGATACCTCGCGGGTGGTCGCCTGTGGAAGTTGCCGGGTACGCCCGGTCCAAACCGGCGCCATTCTTGAATGAATCTCGGGAGAAGTCACCGGCAAAATACGGGCATTGGCGTAGATATCTCGCCACATTCGGCCGCACGGGCTCCGCCGTCGGGCAGCCTCAGCCGTGCCGGCCGCCTTCCAGGTAGGCGGCGCGAATCTCGGGGCGCTGCAACAACTCGGCGCCAGTGCCGGCCAGCGTGATCAGGCCGTTGACCATGACGTAACCGCGATGGGCGAGCTTCAGCGCATGGTTGGCGTTCTGCTCGACGATCAGGACCGTCAGGCCGTCCTGGCGGTTCAGGGTGCGGATCGCATCGAAAATCTGGCGCGCGATCAGCGGCGCCAGCCCGAGCGAGGGCTCGTCGAGCAGAAGCAGGCGCGGGCGGCTCATCAGGGCGCGGCCGATTGCCAGCATCTGCTGCTCGCCGCCGGACAGCGTTCCGCCGCGCTGGGCGTAGCGCTCCTTCAGCCGCGGGAACAGCGTGAACACGCGTTGCAGCGTGGCCTCGCGTTCGGCGTCGGTGCATCCGGTGGCATCCGCCCCCATCTGGAGGTTTTCCGCCACGCTCATCCGCGGGAAGATGCGGCGGCCTTCCGGCGATTGCGCGATGCGCAAATGGGCGATCTCATGGGTGGGAACGTCGGTGATGTCGCGGCCTTCGTACAGGATCTGGCCGGCGCGGGCGCGCGGCTTGCCGAAGATCGTCATCATCAGCGTCGACTTGCCGGCGCCGTTGGCGCCGATCAGCGCGACGATCTCGCCGGCGCTGATCTCGACATCGACGCCCTTCAGCGCCTCGATCTTGCCGTAGGCGGCGCGCAGGCCCCGGATCGACAGCAGGGGAGCGGACGACGTCACGACCCGCTCTCCATCACCGCCACGGCCTCTTCCTCGTCGGTGCCGAGATAGGCGGCGATCACCTTGGGATCGTCGCGGATCTCGCGCGGCGAGCCTTCCGCGATCTTGACGCCATGGTCCATCACCACGATGTGGTCGGAGATCTCCATCACCACCGACATGTCGTGCTCGATCAGCAGGATCGAGGTGCCGAGCTCGTCGCGGATCGAGAGCAGGAGCTCGCTCAAGGCCGCGCTCTCGCGCGCGTTGAGACCCGCGGCGGGCTCGTCCAGGCACAAAAGCGCGGGCTCGGTGCACATCGCGCGCGCAATCTCGAGCCGGCGCTGGTCGCCATAGGCGAAATTGCCGGCGGCATCGTCGGCGCGGTCGAGCAGATTGACCCGCTTCAGCCAGTCGGTGGCGAGGTCGATCGCGCGCTTTTCGGCGTCGCGGTAGCCGGGCGCGCCGATGAGGCCGAGCAAAGTGAAGCCGGAGGCGCGCATCAACGCGTTGTGCTGCGCCACCATCAGGTTTTCCAGCGCGGTCATGCCTGGAAACAGGCGGATGTTCTGGAAGGTGCGCGCCACCTTGGCCTGCTTGGCGATGCGAAAATCGTTCAGCCGCTCCAGCGCAATCACCTTGCCGTCGTCATGGGTGAGGCGAATGGCGCCGCCGCTCGGCTTGTAGAAGCCGGTGATGCAGTTGAACACGGTGGTCTTGCCGGCGCCGTTCGGTCCGATCAGCGCGGTGATCTTCTTCCGTTCGGCCGCAAACGACAGGTCCTGCACGGCGACGATGCCACCGAAGCGCATGGTCAGCCGGTCCACACCGAGAATCTTGTCGCCGCTCATCCGTGCCCTTCCTTGACGAGGTCGGAGGAGATCGCCTGCGCCTTGGTCAGATACACGGTCGGCGCGCGATGGCCGATCAGGCCGCGCGGCCGCCAGATCATGATCAGCACCATGGCCATGCCGAACACCAGCATGCGGTAGGTCTCGAGGCCGCGGAACAGCTCGAAGCCGCCGATCATGGCGAGCGCGGCGAGCGCGACGCCGAGCTGCGAGCCCATGCCGCCGAGCACGACGATGGCGAGCACCAGCGCCGATTCCTGGAAGGTGAAGGATTCCGGACTGATGAAGCCCTGGCGCGTCGCGAAGAACGCACCGGCAAAGCCGCCGAACATGGCGCCGGTTGCGAACGCTGTGAGCTTGGTGGTCGTGGTGTTGATGCCGAGCGCGCGGCAGGCGACCTCGTCCTCGCGCAAGGCCTCCCAGGCGCGGCCGATGGGCAGGCGGCGCAGCCGGATCGTCACCCAGTTGGTGAGCAGCGCAAGCGCCAGGATCAGATAGAACAGGAAGACGATGCGGTGGGTCGGCGAATATTCGATGCCGAGCCTTGCGGCGAGCCCGTTGTCACTGTTGTCCAGCGGGATGCCGAAGAAGGAGGGGCGGGGAATGCTGGAGACGCCGTTGGGGCCGCCGGTGAGGCTCTGCCAGTTGATGATGACGAGGCGGATGATTTCGCCGAAGGCGAGCGTCACGATGGCGAGATAGTCGCCGCGCAGGCGTAGCACGGGGAAGCCGAGCAGCACGCCCCAGAACGCGGCGAGGATGCCGGCGAGCGGCAGGCAGACCCAGAACGACCAGCCGAAATTGGTGGCAAGCAGCGCGTAGGAATAGGCGCCCACTGCGTAGAAGGCGACGTAGCCGAGATCGAGCAGGCCGGCGAGCCCGACCACGACGTTCAGCCCCCAGCCCAGCATCACATAGGTGAGCACGAGGATCGCGAGATCGAGGATATAGCGCTGGTCGTAGAAGATCACCGGCACAAGCACCGTGAAGATCAGAAGAACGGGCGCCAGGTAGCGGCCCAGAAACGACATGCCGCTGCGTACAGCCGGTGGCACCAGCTTGTCGGTGCCGCTGGGACCGATCCACTGTCGCAAAAGCCCGAGCACGATCGAGCCGCCGAACACGGCGGCAACGAGGGAGGCGAGCTCGCCGAAGCGGGTCCAATAGGTGAGCTGGCCGTCGGAACCCGCTTCGGTGCGGACGCCAACCATCAGCGAGAACAGCACCAGCGCGATCAGGGCGTTGACGAAGGCCGTCTTCAGCAGAGCGGGGATGTCCGTTGCAGGCTTGGGCGTATTGCTCGAGAGAACTGTCACGCGGCGACCGTTAGACTTTTTCGACTTCGGGACGGCCGAGCAGGCCGGTCGGCATGAAGATCAGCACGACGATCAGGATCGAGAACGCCGCGACGTCCTTGTACTCGACCGAGAAATAGGCCGACCAGAACGTCTCGATCAGGCCGATCGCGAGACCGCCCAGCATGGCGCCAGGCAGCGAGCCGATGCCGCCGAGCACGGCTGCGGTGAACGCCTTGATGCCGGCGACGAAGCCCATGAAGAAATCCACCAGGCCGTAATAGAGCAGGTACATCAGGCCCGCGACCGCGGCGAGTGCCGCGCCGATCACGAAGGTCATGGAGATGGTGCGGTCGACGTTGACGCCGAGCAGCGCCGCCATGGTCTGGTCCTGCTCGCAGGCGCGCATGTCGCGGCCCAGCCGGGTGCGCGACACCAGCCAGGTGAAGATCCCAAGCAGCACGATGGTGGTGAGAACCACCATGATCTGGATGTTGGAGAGCTGGATCACAAAACCGTCCGCGCTTTCGTGCAGCGTATAGCCGCCGGTGATGAAGGGCGGGATCGGCTTGACGCGGGCGCCCTGCGCCACCTGCGAATAATTGGTCAGCACGAAGGACATACCGATCGCCGACAGCATCGGGGCGAGGCGGAAGGAGTGACGCAGGGGCCGGTAGGCGATGCGCTCGATGGTCCAGCCGTAGAGCGCGGTGATCGCCATCGACACCAGCAGCACCACCAGCAGGATCACCGGGATCGCGGTCAGGCCGAGCGAGACCAGGATCAGGAAGGTGATCAGGGCGATGAAGCCGCCGATCATGAAGACATCGCCATGGGCGAAATTGATCATGCCGACGATGCCGTAGACCATCGTATAGCCGATGGCGATCAGGCCGTAGATCGAGCCCAGAACGAGACCGTTGATGAGCTGCTGGGCGAAATAATCCATGGGCTGCCGTTACCAAACCTGACGCGGCTCGAAGGGAGCTCTTTGAGAGAGTGTGTGATTGAGTTTCTTCTCGGGCCCCGGCAGCCCCTAAGCATTCTTCTCGTTTTGTAACAGGAGGGAACTGGCGGCTGCAACTGGCCATGCCTCGACACAAAGGCTTGTACAGAGGTCATTTCGCTACGGATGTCATCTTCTTCGGTTCCGCAGGTGCGAGGAACCGGGTTCCGCAGAGCAACCAAATCGGACGCCGGCCGTTGCCTCCGTTCTGACGTCCAACAAGGGAGTTTTCCCCAATGACGAAGCAGCAGAACCAGAATCCGGGCCAGCAGACTCAGAACCCCGGCCAGCAGCGCCCAGGTCAACAGCCAGGTCAGCAGCAGGGCGGCGGCCAGAAACCCGGACAGCAGCAGCAGGATCCGCAGCGCCAGGGCGAGAAGCCCGGCCAGCAACAGGGCGGCCAGCACGGTCAGGACAAGTAGTTTCGGAGCCTAGACGTGAAGAGGGCCCCGCCGGGAGGCGGGGCCTTTTTCCTTGGGCGCGCCGCCCGGCGGGCCAGTTAAGGTAAACAAAGGGTTTAAATTGCCGCCATGGTCTGATGCGAGTTAGCTCCCCGGCAAAGCCTTCCCATGGAAGGCGCGCGGCGAGCGAAGCGGGAAGCGGCATGTTCAGGAATTGGCGGATCGGTTCGGTCAACGGCGCCCTGCTGGCGGCCTATTTCATCCCGGCCTGGGCGCTGGTGGCCTTCAACATCATGGTGGCACCGGTGCACGGCCTCTACGAGCGGCCGAGTGTCGCGGTGGCGCTGTTCCTCAGCGACCATCTTCAGATGGCGGGGATGAGCACGGTGCGTGCCGCCTGGCTGCTGGCGCTGGGCCGGCTGACGGTGGTGGCGTTCTTTGCCATCTATCTTGCGCTTCTTTGCATTCCCCGCGTCCGCAAGAACGGCGGCAGCGACGAGGCGCTCGGCATTGCGCTTGCGATCGGCAGCCTCATCTCGTTTACGAGCATGTTGATGGCCTCGAAGGTCGGCGAGCTGGCCGCGCTCCGGCTGCATGCCACCGAGCTCCTGCTGCTGCTCGGCGCTGCCATCGTGGTGGTGATCGAACGGCCCGCGCCGGCGCCCAAGATCGTTCAGAAAACCGTCGAGACCGCCGCGCCGCTAGCTCTTGAGCAGGCCGAGCTCCTGCACAATCGCTGAGGCTTCCTTGACGGCGTGGTTCGCCGCCGGCACGCCGCAATAGATTGCCTGCTGAAGCAGGATTTCCTTGATGTCGTCGGGGGTGAAGCCGCCCTCGGCGAGCGCCGCGCGCACATGCAGGCGGAATTCGTCCCATTGCCCCAGCGCGACCATGGTGCCGATCACGAGCACGCGCCGCGTGCGCTCGTCGAAATGCGGTCGCGTCCAGATCTCGCCCCAGGCATAGCGCGTGATCATGTCCTGGAAGTCGGTGTTGAAGGCATTGCGGTTCGCGATCGACTTGTCGACCCAGGCATTGCCCAAAACCTTCCGGCGCACATTCATGCCGGCATCGCGGCGCTTCTGGTCGTCCATTTGTATTTCCTCCTTCGTCATTGCGAGCGCACCGAAGCAATCCAGAATCTTTCAGCGGAGGCAGTCTGGATCGCTTCGTCGCTACGCTCCTCGCAATGACGGCCGTGGTTAGCGCTGGGTCAAGAAGCCGACCACAGCGTCGGTGAACGCGTGCGGCTGCTCGACATTGGAAATGTGGGCGGCGTCGATGATGGTCATGCTGGCGCCGGGAATGTTGGAGCGGATCAATTCGCCCGCCGAGATCGGCGTCGCCATGTCGTGGCGGCCGGCGATCACCAGCGTCGGGCTCTTGATCTTGGCGAGCAGCTCGCGCTGATCGAGCGTCGACAGCGCCTCGCAGCAGGCGAGATAGCCCTCGACGGGGGAGGCGAGCAGCATCGACCTCATCTTCGCCGTGATCTGCGGCTCGCGCTCGCGGAAATCCTGGGTCAGCCAGCCCGCGATCACGGCATCGGCGACCGCGGCGATGCCGCCCTTCTTCACCGCGTCGATGCGCTCCAGCCATTTGGTCGGCTCGGCGTAGTAGCAGGAGGTGTTGGCGAGGATGAGCTTGCCGAAGCGCTCCGGCGCATTGGCACCCAGCCACTGCCCGACCATGCCGCCCATCGACAGCCCGCACCAATGCACCTTCTCGATGTTGAGGTCGTCGAGGATCGCCAGCACGTCGCGGCCGAAGCGCTCCATCGTATAGGGGCCGGGCGGAACGTTCGACTTGCCGTGGCCGCGGCGGTCGTAGCGGATGACGCGGAACACCTGCGTCAACGCCTTCATCTGCGGCTCCCACATCTGAAGCGTGCAGCCGAGCGAGTTGGACAGCATCAGGGTCGGCCCGCCGTCGCGGCCCTCGACGGAGACGTTGATCAGGCAACCGTCGGCATCGATCATGGGCATGCTGGGCGTCTCCGTTCTGGAGCATGATCCGGAAAAGTGTGGAGCGGTTTTCCGAAAAAGATCATGCTCAAACAATCAATCCCGCTCGAGGCTGTCGAGCAGCCGGTCGATCAGGGCTTGGGAAGCCCCTTGATAGGCCATCGGCTCGAACAATGCCGCAATTTTTTCCGGCGAAAGATGCGCCGTGACCTGCGAATCGGCCGACAGCACGTCGCGCAGGTGCTTCTTCTCGGCGACCGCGCGCTTGCTCGCGGCCTCGATCAGATGATGCGCATCGCTCTTGCCGATCTTGTCGGCCAGCGCAAACGTGACGGCTTCCGCCATGATGAGCCCATGCGTCGTATCGAGATTGCTGCGCATGCGCGCGGCATCGACGTCGAGGCCCTCCGCGATGTCGACGATGGCGGCGAGCGCGCCCGAGGCGACCAGCATCAATTGCGGCAGCGTCGGCCATTCCGCGTGCCAGGGGCCGGCGCTGCGCTCATGGTCCTGCACCTGGGCTGCAAAAATCGTGGCGGCGAGCTGCGGCGCCATGGTCGCGCATCCCAGCGCGCTCGCGGCCGCGACCGGGTTGCGCTTGTGCGGCATGGTCGAGGAGCCGCCGCGGCCTTCGCCGGCGGGCTCGAACGCTTCGCCAACATCGGTCTGCATCATCAGCGAGACGTCGCGCGCGATCTTGCCGCAGCTTCCGGCGAGAATCGCAAGGCAGGATGCGGCTTCGGCGATCCGGTCGCGATGGGTGTGCCAGGGCGCTTCCGGCAGCGGCAGGTTGAGCTCCTGCGCCAATCGCTCTGCAACGACGAGCCCCTTGTCGCCGAGAGCCGCGAGCGTGCCGGCCGCGCCGCCGAATTGCAGCGCAAGGCCCTCGCGGGAGAGCCGCCGCAGGCGGCAGCGGGCGCGGGCAAGGCTCGATGCGTATTCCGCAGCCTTCAGGCCGAACGGCATCGGCAGCGCGTGCTGGAGCCAGGTCCGTGCCACCATCGCGGTGTTGCGATGGCTCCGCGCCAGCGCGGCAAAGCCCTTGATGGCGCGGCTGAGGTCGGCGTCCAGCGCATCGATGCCGGCGCGAAGCGTGAGCATGGTCGCGGTGTCGATGACATCCTGGCTCGTTGCGCCCCAATGGACGTAGCGCGCGGCCTCCGCATCGGCCTTGCCGACGTTGGCCGTGAGCGCCTTGACCAGGGGAATCGCGAGATTGCCGGATCGCGTCGCGGCCTCGCCGAGAGCGGCCATGTCAAAGTTATCAGCCTTGCACGCGGCTTCGATCGGGCCCACCGCGGATGCGGGAATCACATCCGTGGCGGCCTCGGCGCGCGCCAGGGCTGCCTCAAAATCGAGCATGTTCTGGAGGGTCGACCGGTCGTCGCAGACCACGCGCATGGATGGGCTCGACAGCATCGGCGCGAGCAGGGGGGAGAGGGCTGTGCTCATGTTGCGCGGGACCTAATCACCATGCCCCGGCTCTGCCAATCCCAAACCATCGGCGCAAAGCTTTTTGCAGTTGCGAATATGCATTGCACGTGGCCGGGGGCTGCCCTTTCCTTTGCGGCCTCCGTGCGTTACTTGAGCAGCATTATAGCGAAGCAACCGGGAGGTACCCCATGGCCATGACGATGAACGGCGAAGTCCAGCTTGCGGCGCCGCGCGAGGCCGTGTGGGAGAAGCTCAACAATCCCGAGGTGCTGAAGGCCTGCATCCCCGGCTGCGAGGAGCTGGAGAAGACCGACGACGGCGGCTTTCGCGCGACGGCGAAAATGAAGGTCGGGCCGGTGTCGGCGCGCTTCAAGGGCAAGGTCACACTCTCCGATCTCGACCCGCCGAACGGCTACAAGATCTCCGGCGAAGGCGAGGGCGGGGTGGCCGGCTTCGCCAAGGGCGGCGCCGCGGTCAAGCTCGCGGAGAAGGACGGCGGTACGCTGCTCTCCTATGAGGTCGAGGCGCAGATCGGCGGCAAGTTGGCGCAGCTGGGCCAGCGCCTCATCAACGGCACCGCCAAGAAACTGGCCGACGAATTTTTCGCGAACTTCGCCAAGGCGGTACAGGGCTGAAGGCTATCGCCTTTCGGCATGGCGCCTTGCGTCCGGGGCGATGTTGCCCCCGGGCATAATGGCCCATATGATGGGTTGGAATAATTATAAGAACCGCTTCGACGGGACCCGTCGGGGCGCTGATAGAGAGTGCTTATGGCAAAAATCTCCCTCATCGTGAACGGCAATCCTGTCACGGCCAACGTTGATCCCCGCACCCTTCTGGTGCAGTTCCTGCGCGAGAATCTGCGCCTCACCGGCACCCATGTCGGCTGCGACACCTCGCAGTGCGGCGCCTGTGTCGTGCATCTCGACGGCAAGGCCGTTAAGTCCTGCACCACGCTGGCGGTGATGGCCGACGGTCACGAGGTCAAGACGATCGAGGGATTGGCCGCCGACGGCGCTCCGCTGCATCCGATGCAGGAGGCCTTCCGCGAGCACCATGGCCTGCAGTGCGGCTTCTGCACGCCGGGCATGATCATGACGGCGATCGACATCGTCCATCGCAAGGGCCACGAGCTCGACGACCATACGATCCGGGAAGAACTTGAAGGCAATCTCTGCCGTTGCACCGGCTACCAGAACATCGTCGCTTCGATCTCCGCCGGCGCCAAGGCGATGGCGAAATCCGATCTCGCCTAACCGCGCGCGCATTCTGCGATCAGGACATTCAGATGTACGAATTCAAATACCATCGCCCTGGGACCGTTCGCCAGGCGGCCAACCTCCTGGTGAAGAACGAAGACGCCAAGGTGATCGCCGGCGGCCACACGCTGATTCCCGTCATGAAGCAGCGTCTCGCGAGCCCGCCGCATCTGGTCGACCTCTCCCATATCGAGGGGCTCAACACGATCGAGATGAAGGGCCGCGCGCTCGTGATCGGCGCCACCGCCAGGCATGCCGAGGTCGCAAGCTCTGCGATCGTCGGTGAGGCGATCCCGGCGCTGGCCAATCTTGCCAGCCAGATCGGCGATCCCGCCGTGCGCCACAAGGGCACGATCGGCGGCTCGCTCGCCAACAACGATCCGACTGCGGACTATCCGGCCGCGGTGCTCGCGCTCGGCGCCACCATCGTCACCAACAAGCGCCGCCTCAAGGCGGAAGAGTATTTCCAGGGCCTGTTCACGACGGCGCTCGAAGCCGATGAGATCATCACCAAGGTGATGTTCCCGCTGCCGAAGAAGGCGGCCTACATCAAGTTCCGCAACCAGGCCTCGCGCTATGCGCTGGTCGGCGTGTTCGTGGCGCGGCGTCCTTCGGACGTGCGCGTCGCCGTCACCGGCGCCGGCTCCGAAGGCGTGTTCCGCGTCACCGGGTTCGAGGAAGCCCTGAAGAAGCGCTTCGCCGCGAAAGCGCTTGACGGCATCGAGGTGCCGGCGGAAGGCCTCAACAGCGACATCCACGGCAGCGCCGAATACCGTGCGCATCTCATCGGGGTGCTGACGCGGCGCGCCCTCGACGCCGCCAACGCCAAGGAGTGAGTGAACCTCACGCCTCGGCCCAAACTTGTCCCCGGTGAGGGCGTAGCGAGACTGGCTTTTTCATGACTCTCACGGCCATGCCGGCATCGGTCGATGCGATGCTCGAACTTTTGACTTCGCGCGGTTATCTCGCGGAGCGATCGCTGGCGACGGTGACCTATCTGTCGCTGCGCATGGGCCGGCCGCTGTTCCTGGAGGGCGAGGCCGGCGTCGGCAAGACCGAGATCGCCAAGGTGCTGTCGGCGGCGCTGGGGCGGAAGCTGATCCGCCTGCAGTGCTACGAGGGCCTCGACGTCTCCTCCGCCGTCTACGAGTGGAACAGCGCCGCGCAGATGATCGCGATCCGGATGGCGGAAGCCGCCGGCGACACCGACCGCGATCAGCTCTCGTCCGATATCTTCGCGGACCGCTACATGATCAAGCGGCCGCTGCTACAGGCGCTGGAGCCCGACGTCGCCGGGCCGCCGGTGCTGCTGATCGACGAGCTCGACCGCGCCGACGAGGCGTTCGAGGCATATCTGCTCGAAATCCTCAGCGACTTCCAGGTGACCATTCCCGAATTCGGCACCGTGAAGGCGCCGCATCCGCCGATCGTCATCATCACCTCCAACCGTACCCGCGAGATCCATGACGCGCTGAAGCGGCGCTGTCTCTATCACTGGGTCGACTATCCCGAAGCCGAGCGCGAGCTCGCGATCGTCAAGACGCGCGTGCCCGGCATCTCGGCCAAGCTGTCGCAGCAGGTCGTGCGTTTCGTCCAGGCGTTGCGCAACCAGGATTTCTACAAGTCGCCGGGGGTCGCCGAGACCATCGATTGGGCCACAGCGCTGTCGGAGCTCGATGCCCGCTCGCTGACCCCGCAAGTGGTCGGCGACACGCTGGGGGCGCTGCTCAAGTATCAGGACGACATCACCCGGATGCAGGGCGATACCTTGCAGAAGGTGTTGAAGGAAGCGACGAGCGAGAATTGATCTCGCGTCATTAGTGCTCCCGTCATTCCGGGGCGACGCGCAGCGTCGAGCCCGGAATTCATAACCACGCCCGCGCTTGCGGCTTGCCGCATTCGCGGAAAACCAAAGGCGGCGCGCTTGGTTGTTGTCTTTTGCGCGAATGGCCCAAGGGCCAAGCGCGCCGTGAGTATGGATTCCGGGCTCGCGCCAAGTGGCGCGCCCCGGAATGACGAGGGGATGGATACGAGACCATGGCCATCAACCACCTGGCGCCCGAGCAAACCGAGCAGTTCGCCGACAACATCGTCGGTTTCGCCCGCGCGTTGCGTGCAGCCAGCATGCCGGTCGGGCCGGGTGCCGTCATCGATGCCATGAGCGCGCTCCAGGTGATCGACATCGGCAACCGCGCCGACGTCTTCACCACGCTGGAGGCGATCTTCGTCAAGCGCCACGAGCATGCGCTGATCTTCAGGCAGGCCTTCAACCTGTTCTTCCGCGCCTCGGAAGAGTGGAAGCACATGCTGGATTCGGTGCCGTTGCCGGAGCAGGCCAAGAAGAAGCCGCAGGCCGGCTCCCGCCGCGTGCAGGAGGCGATGTCGCAGCCGCGGATGACGGAGACGCCGCAGCACCAGGAGCAGGATTTGCGCCTGTCGGTCTCCGACAAGGAGATCCTTCAGAAGAAGGATTTCGCGCAGATGAGCGCGGCTGAGATCACCGAAGCGCTCCACGCCGTCGAGCGGATGCGGCTGCCGCAGGCCGAGCTTCTCACGCGCCGGCAGCGGCCCGATCCCCGCGGGCTTCGTCTCGATTTGCGCCGCACGCTGCGCGCGTCCTTGCGCACCGGCGGTGACATCATCGACATCCATCGCCTCGGGCGCATCGAGAAGCCGGCGCCGATCGTCGCGCTGCTCGATATCTCGGGCTCGATGAGCGAGTACACCCGATTGTTCCTGCATTTCCTGCACGCCATCGGGGATGCGCGAAAGCGCGTCTCGGTGTTCCTGTTCGGCACCCGGCTGACCAACGTCACCCGGGCGCTGCGCCAGCGCGACCCCGATGAGGCGCTGGCGAACTGCTCGGCCTCGGTCGAGGACTGGGCCGGCGGCACCCGGATTTCGGCCTCGCTGCACAACTTCAACAAATTGTGGGCGCGGCGCGTGCTGAGCCAGGGCGCCATCGTGCTGCTGATCTCCGACGGGCTGGAGCGGGAGGCCGATTCCAGGCTCGCCTTCGAGATGGACCGGCTGCACCGGTCCTGCCGGCGACTGATCTGGCTCAACCCGCTGCTGCGGTTCGGCGGCTTCGAGGCCAAGGCCCAGGGCATCAAAATGATGCTTCCGCACGTTGACGAATTCCGCCCGGTACATAATTTGAGTTCGATCCAGGAGCTGATCACCACGCTCTCCCGGCCGCTGCCGCCGCACCACCGCAGCCTGATCCGTTCCGCAGCTTGAGAGGTTAAGCCATGCTCGATCGCGACGAGGATATTCTGAAGGCGGCGGAGGATTGGCAGAAGGCCGGCCGGGGCGTCGCGCTGGCCACCGTTGTCGAGACCTGGGGCTCGGCACCGCGCCCGGCGGGCTCGAGCCTCGTCATCAACGATGAGGGCACGTTCCTGGGGTCGGTCTCCGGCGGCTGCGTCGAGGGCGCCGTGGTCACCGAGGCCATGGACGTGATCCAGAGCGGCAAGCCCAGGATGCTGGAGTTTGGCGTTGCCGATGAGACGGCCTGGAATGTCGGGCTGTCCTGCGGCGGCACCATCCGCGTCTTCGTCGAGAAGGTCGGCTAGCCGTGAAGCTCGCAACCCTGCACGAACTCAATGCCGAGCGCGCCGCGCGCCGGCCGGCGATTTTGGTGACCGACACCGAGACCGGCGAGCAGCGTCTGGTGAAGGCTGCGGATTTTGCAAAAGACCCGCTGCGGGCCGAACTGGACAAGCAGCTTCGCATGGGCAAGAGCGCCAGTGTCGAAGCCGGCGGCAAAAAGCTGTTCCTCAACGTCTACGCGCCGACCGCAAAGCTCGTCATCGTCGGCGCGGTCCATATCAGCCAGGCCTTGGCGCCGCTGGCGCGCTCGCTCGGTTACGACGTCACGGTGGTCGATCCCCGCACGGCATTTGCGAGCGCGGAGCGCTTTCCTGACATTCCCCTGGTCGCCGAATGGCCCGACACGGCGCTGCCGCCGCTGGATGTCGATGCCTACACGGCTTTCGTCGCGGTGACGCACGATCCGAAGATCGACGATCCCGCGCTGCTGCACGCCTTCGAGCGCAACTGCTTCTATATCGGCGCGCTCGGCTCGCGAAAGACGCATGCCAAGCGCGGCGACCGGCTGCGCGCGCAGGGCGCCAAGGACAGCGATATCGCGCGCATCCACGCGCCCATTGGGCTGGCGATCGGCGCGGTCTCGCCGTCCGAGATCGCGGTGTCGATCATGGCCGAGATCACGGCGGTGCTGCGCCTGCCTCCCAAAGAAAAAGAAGAAGCGGCATGAAATTCGGACCGGCGAGCCCCAAGGATGCGATCGGCGGGGTGACCGTCCACACCCTCCGCCAGGGTCCGCTGGTGCTGAAGAAAGGCACGACGATCGGCCCGGCCGAGGTCGAGGCGTTGACGCGCGCCGGCATCAAGGACGTGGTGGTGGTGCGCATGGAGGAGGGCGACGTCTCCGAGGATGTCGCCGCCGCCAGCATCGCGCTGGCCGTCGGCGGCGAGGGCATTCATGTCGAGCGCGCCTTCACCGGCCGCGCCAATCTGTTCGCCGCACGCCCGGGCGTGCTGGTGATCGACCGCGCCGCGGTTGACCGCATCAACAACATCGACGAGGCCATCACCTTTGCGACGCTCTCCGCCTACAAGCCGGTGGTCGAGGGTGAGATGGTCGGCACCGTCAAGATCATCCCGTTCGGCGTCGAAGGCAATTTGCGCGATGCCGCGGTGAAGGCGGCGGGCAGGGACGTGCTGAAGATCGCGCCCTACGTCATCAAGCGCGTCGGCGTGGTCTCGACGCTGCTGCCGGGCCTCTCGTCGAAGGTGATCGACAAGACGCTGCGCGTTACCGCCGAGCGACTCGCGCCGGCCGGCGCCAGCATCATTGCCGAGCGGCGGGTCCAGCACGAGGAGCGGGCGCTGTCGGCCGCGATCAAGGAATTGCTCGGGCTTGGTGCGGAACTCGTCATCGTGTTCGGGGCATCCGCGATCGCCGACCGCCGCGACGTCATTCCCGCGGCCGTCACCGGGATCGGCGGCGAGATCGAGCATTTCGGCATGCCGGTCGATCCCGGCAATTTGCTGCTGATCGCGCGGGCCGGCGGGGTGCCGGTGCTTGGCGCCCCGGGCTGCGCACGCTCGCCGGTCGAGAACGGATTTGACTGGGTGCTGATGCGGCTGCTCGCCGGCATCAAGGTGACGCGTTCCGAGTTGATGGGCATGGGCGTCGGCGGCCTCCTGATGGAGATCGTCACGCGGCCGCAGCCGCGCGCAGAACCCGCGATCGAGGGCAACAGCCAGGTCGCGGCCATCGTGCTCGCGGCGGGCCGCTCGACCCGGATGGGCGGACCGAACAAGCTGCTCGCCGAGCTCGACGGCAAGAAGCTGGTGCGGATCGCGACCGAGCAGGCGCTGGCCTCCAAGGCCTCCGAGGTGATCGTCGTCACCGGCCACCAGACCGAGCTGGTCGAGCAGGCGCTGCAAGGCTTGAAGGTGAAATTCGTCCGCAACCCGGATTTCGCCGGCGGCATCGCGAGCTCGGTCAAGGCCGGCATTGCGGCCGTGCCTGAGGCTTGCGACGGCGCCGTGGTCTGTTTGGGCGACATGCCGCTGATCGATGCCGGCCTGATCGACCGTCTCATCGACGGCTTTGCGCCGGACCGCGGCAACCTCATCGTCGTGCCCGTCAGCGACGGGCGCCGCGGCAATCCCGTGCTGTGGTCGCGCCGCTTCTTCAAGGAATTGATGACGCTCGACGGCGACGTCGGCGCGCGCCATCTGATCGCCAAGCACACTGAAGCCGTGGCCGAAGTCCCCGTGGATGGCGAGAGCGCCTTCCTCGACATCGACACGCCGCAGGCGCTGGAAGCGGCGCGCCGCGGATGAAGGTGCCGTAGCTGCGTAGGGTGGATTCGCCGAAGGCGTAATCCACCACTGTGTCTGTACGGAAACAAAAGAGGTGGATTGCGTTTCGCTAATCCACCCTACGGCACCTCCCAAGGCGCCGATTTCACCCCTCGTTCACCGTATGGAAACGACCACCGCTTAGAGTCTCTTCCACCTGCCTTGGGGGGAGGGGTTTTTCCATGGCTTCGAATGTCGTCGCGCGCCGTTGCGCGATGTTTTTCTTTGCACTGTCGGTTTGTGTCGCCGGCGCTCGCTACATCACGGATGCGCATGCTGCCGGTGCGTTCGCGGTCGGCAAGTGCGGGGCCTATGGTCAGGCTTTTGATTACGGCGCCGAGCGCGAGGCCCGTGCCGCGGCGCAGAAGCAGTGCAAGGGCGACTGCACGACCGTGACCATGAAGCGCGCTTGCGCCGCGATGTCGGTCGATATGGCCAACCCGTGCGGCGCCTATGGCTATGCCGTGAAGCCGAAGATCTCGGACTCGCTCAACGCCGCCACGCGCGAGTGCTACAAATACGGTGGCAAGGAATGCGTGATCCGCGCCTGGGCCTGCGACGCCAAGGGATAATCCGCCTACTGTCATTGACGATGCGCCGGGTACCGCGCGATGCGCGGACCGGAGCATGGCGTCAGGAATGACATTCGGGACAGTCCGGCCGTGACGATGCCGAGACTTCGACACTCCAAATACAGCCGCCTCACCCCGGCGGCATCCCCGCAAACTTCGGCAGGTCTGGATCGAGACGATCCCAATCATGCCCGCGCGCTGTGTAAGTGACCACCTGCGGCTTGTAGCGGGCGGGATCGTCGAGGCTCGCGGCGCGGATGGTGAAGATGTCGGGCATCGCCGCAAAGGTCATGTAGACTGGCAAGCCGCACTGCGCGCAGAAACTGCGCGTCTTCACGTTGCCGCTGTCGCCGACCATGTCCCAGTGCTTCGCCTCGCCCGTCACCGTGACGCCGGCGCGTGCGAAGGTCATGTACGAGCCGTGGCCGCTACCGCTTTCGCGCTGGCAATCCCGGCACTGGCAGTGATTGCTGAACAGCGGCTCACCGAGAATCGAATAGCGGATCGCGCCGCAGGCGCAGCCGCCGGTAAATGGCCTGGTCATCGAGATATCTCCCACTCACTTCTCGCCGCTGATCTCGTCGAGCTGGCGGACAACCTTCTTCCAGCCGCCGGTCATGACCGTGTAGGCCGACTCATTCCTGGGCATGACGAAGCCCGCATGCACCAAGCGGATCCGCGTGCCGGCTTCGACCGGGGTGAGGGACCACGTCACGACGGTGTCGAGCGGCGCGCCGTAGCCGGTGTTGCGTTCGTCGCCGCCCTTCCAGGCATAGACGAGGCGCCGGTTCGGTACGACTTCCAGAACCCGGCAATGGATCACGCCGTCCCAGTTGCCGCCCGGCGTGGTCTGGAAGGTGAAGGCCTTGCCTTCGACGGCTTCGAAGCCGGTCGGCTGCATCAGCCAGCGCGCGATCAACTGGGCGCTAGTCAGCGTCTTCCAGATCGTCTCGGGCGCGTGAGGGAAGACCTCCTCCAAAACAATGTCTTGGACGACTTCTTTTGTCTCGGCTTTGAACTCGGCTGCACTCACGGATCGATCTCCTTCAAGAGGTCACGCAGATTCTGGAAGCGCTCGCGCCAGAACACGCCGTAATGGTCCATCCAGGTGACCAGCGGCTCGAGCCCTTGCGGCGCGGCGCGGTAATAGACGTTGCGGCCCTCGGCGCGCTCGGCGACGAGGCCGGCCTGCTTCAGCGACTTCAGGTGCTGCGAGATCGCGCCCTGCGTCACGCCGCTGCCGCGGGTGAGCTCGGCGACGCTGATCTCCTTGCTCTCGAATACGCGCTCGAACACGGCGCGGCGGGTCGGATCGGCGAGGGCACGCATCACGGTGGTGACGGGATTTGGGGCGGCTTCGATCATGAGCATTCGATTAGCAGTCGCTAATGCATTAGTCAATGCTAATTTGTTGGCTTGTGTAGGGATGGATCATTGCCTTGACTATGACTGACCAGTCAGTCATAAATAGAGAATGACAAAGAAGCCAACCAAAGCAGCCACGCCAACCGCAGCTCGCGCCGATGCGAAGGGGCGTGCGCCCGCCGACGCTGCGCCCGCTTCGAACCGCGCCACGCGTGCGGCCGAGCGTCGGTCGGCCATCGTGGAAGCGGCGATGGAGGAGTTCATCGCGCGCGGCTTTGCCGCGACGCGGCTCGACGACATCGCCAAGCGGGCGGGCGTGGCCAAGGGCACGATCTACCTGCACTTCAAGGACAAGGAATCGATGTTCGAGGAGCTGGTGCGCACGGTGATCGTGCCGGTCGTGGCCAAGCTGAATGCGCTGCCGCCGCCGACGGGCTCGGTACGCGATCTCATCGAGGCCTTTGCCGGCAACTTCCTCAAGGAGGTGATCGGCACGCCGCGCGGCGATCTCGTGCGATTGATCGTGGCGGAAGGGCCGCGCTTTCCGTCCGTCGCCGATTTCTACTATCGCGAGGTCGTCTCGCGCGGGATCGCCGGCATGCGCGCGCTGATCGAGCTCGGCATTGCCCGCGGCGAGATCCGCGAGAAGAACCTCGCGCGCTATCCGCAGATCCTGGTCGCACCCGCGATGATCGCGGTGATCTGGCAGAGCCTGTTTGCGCGGCACGCGCCACTCGACGCCCAGGACATGCTGCGCGTCCATCTCGATTTGATTTTTGGCGAACGGAGGACGACATGAGGTCGTCACGAACATTTTTTGCACTTGCATTGGCCGCCGTGCTGGTAGCCGGCCTTGCCGGTTGCAAGGACAAGCGCGATCCCGGATTTCAGGGTTGGGTCGAGGCCGACATGATCTTCGTCAGCCCGGACGAAGCGGGCCGGGTGACGAAGCTCAATGTCCGCGAGGGCGACGAGGTGAAGGTCGGCGATGCCCTCTATTCCGTCGACGACGATCTCCAGCTTGCCGACCTCAACCAGAACAAGGCGACACTGGCCAACGCGCAGCAGACCTATGATCGCGCGGCCTCGCTGAACAAGACCGGGTCCGGCACGCAGGCCAATCTCGATTCCGCGGTGTCGTCCTTGCGTGTCGCCGAAGCGCGGGTCGCGACGTCGGAGACGCGAATGGCGCGGCGCAGGGGCTTTGCGCCCGTTGCCGGCACCATCCAGCAGATCTATTTCCGCGAGGGCGAGATGGTGGCGGCGCAGCGGCCGGTGCTCTCGATCATGCCGCCCGGCAACATGAAGCTGCGCTTCTTCGTGCCCGAGACCGAGTTGCCGAAACTTACGATCGGCGACGCGGTGCGCATCTCTTGCGACAATTGCGCGGCGGATCTCACCGCAAAGATCTATTTCATCGCGACCTCGGCCGAATACACTCCGCCTGTCATCTACAGCCTCGATGAGCGCAACAAGCTGGTCTATTTGATCCAGGCGCGGCCCTCGCGGCCCGATGCCCTGCGGGTCGGACAGCCGATCGACGTCTATCTCAATCCAAAAACGCCGGTGGCGGACAAGCGATGAGCGGCGGCAACGGCATCGCAATCGACGTCAAGGGTCTGACCAAGTCGTTTGGCGGCCGCGAGGTCGTGCACGATCTGTCGATGCAGGTGAAGCGCGGTTCGATCTACGGCTTCCTCGGGCCGAACGGCTCGGGCAAGACCACCACCATCCGCATCCTCTGCGGCCTGCTCACGCCCGACAGCGGCGAGGGTACCTGCCTCGGCTACGACATCCGGCGCGATGCCGAAAAGATCAAGCGCCAGGTCGGCTACATGACCCAGCGCTTCAGCCTGTACCAGGACCTCTCGGTGCGCGAGAACCTCGAATTCGTCGCGCGGCTCTATGGCCTCACTGACGCACGCGGCGCTGCGCGCGACATGATCAAGCGGCTCGGGCTGTCGGGGCGTGAGGAGCAGCTCGCGGGCGAGCTCTCCGGCGGCTGGAAGCAGCGGCTCGCGCTCGGGGCCTGCACGCTGCCCAGTCCGAAACTGCTGCTGCTGGACGAGCCGACCGCCGGCGTCGATCCCAAGGCGCGGCGCGATTTCTGGAACGAGATCCATGCGCTCGCGGCCGACGGCCTCACCGTCCTGGTCTCGACCCACTACATGGACGAGGCCGAGCGCTGCCACGAGATCGCCTACATCGCCTACGGCCATCTCCTGGCGCACGGCACGGTCGAGGAGGTGATCGCGAATTCCGCCCTGACGACCTACACCGTGACGGGCGAGGAGCTCAACGGGCTCACGGCCGCGCTCACCGGCAAGCCCGGTGTGGACATGGTGGCACCGTTCGGCACTTCGCTGCACGTTTCCGGGCGCGACGTCGCCGCGCTCGAGGCCAGCATCGCGCCGTGGCGCGAGAAGGGCGGCCTGCACTGGCACAAATCATCGCCCTCGCTCGAAGACGTGTTCATCGAATTGATGAGCCGTTCCAAGGACAATTTCCAATGAGCGCCGCCGATCATCCCGCACCCGCGCACGAGATCCGCGAGCGCTTCGGCTTCTGGAAGCGCTCCTACGCGATGCTGGTCAAGGAGTTCATCCAGCTCAAGCGCGACCGCGTCTCGTTCGCGATGATCGTGATGCTGCCGGTGATGCAGCTACTGCTGTTCGGCTATGCCATCAACACCACGCCGCACAATCTGCCGAGCGCGGTGCTGCTCCAGGAGGACTCGGATCTTGCCCGCTCGGTGTTGAAGGCGCTGGAGAACACCGCCTATTTCCGCTTCATCTACGAGGTGCACGACGTCGACGATTTCGACAACCTGCTGAAATCGGGCAAGGTGCTGTTCGGCGTCGAGATTCCGCGCGGCTTCGAGCGGGCGGTGCGGCGCGGCGACCGGCCGGCGCTGCTGGTTGCGGCCGACGCCACCGATCCCGTTGCGGCCAGCGCTGCGCTCGGCTCGCTCGGCATGGTCGTGCAGACCGCGCTTGCGCACGATCTCTATATCGGCAATCCGCCCGAGATGCCGTTCGAGATCCGCGCGCATGCGCGCTACAATCCGGCCGCGTCGTCCAGCCTCAATATCGTGCCGGGCCTCGTTGGCACCATCCTCACCATGACCATGCTGATCTTCACCGCGCTCTCGGTCACCCGCGAGGTCGAGCGCGGCACCATGGAGAGCCTGCTGTCGATGCCGATCAAGCCGGTCGAGGTGATGTTCGGCAAGATCGTGCCTTATGTACTGGTCGGCTTCCTTCAGGCCTTCCTCATCATCGGCATCGGCGTCGGCGTGTTCGGCGTGCCCTTGCTCGGCAATCTGTTCCTGCTCGCGCTGCTGTCGACCTTGTTCATCGCTACAAATCTATCAATTGGCTACACCATCTCGACGGTGGTGCAGAACCAGCTCCAGGCCATGCAGATGGCCATGATGTTCTTCCTGCCGAGCATTCTGCTCTCCGGATTCATGTTCCCGTTCGCCGGCATGCCGGTCTGGGCGCAATATCTCGGTGAATGCCTGCCGCTGACCCACTACTTGCGGATCGTCCGCGCCATCATGCTGAAGGGCGCGACCATGCAGAATTTGCGCTTCGACGCGCTGGCGCTGGCGATCCTGATGCTGGTCGCCATGACCATCGCGGTGACGCGCTTCCGCCGCACGCTGGATTGAGGCAGAATGCCCCGGAATCGAGGGGTGGAATGGTCAGGTTTGCCAGCAGGAAGACCCGGCAACACGCCGTGCTATCGGAGGATTTCGAGCGCGAGCTGACGCGGGAGGTGCTGCGCACCGAGCTGTTGCGCGTGCGGACACTGATCATCACCGGCTGCGTCATCATCTTGTTCCTCACCGCAACCTACCTGATCGACCCTGCTGTCGTGAATCGGGTCTGGCGCGGGACGGAGGGCCTCGTCCACGAATACATCCTCTTGACGGGCTTCATCCTCTTCGAGGTTTGGGTCTACAGGCAGATCAGGCGAAACCTCAAGCTCGATCGCGACCTGCCGGTGATCAGGCGCTATATCGGCGCTCTCATCGAAACGTCGCTGCCGACGATCATTCTGATCCTGCAGATTCGCAGCATGGGCGCGAGCCAGGCGCTCGGTTTCGTGCTGCCACTGGTCTATTTCATTTTCGTCATTCTTTCGACGCTGCGGCTCGATTTCTGGCTGTCCACCTTCACTGGATTTGTGGCCGCAGCCGAACTCTTGGCCGTCGCGCTGTATTACAATTCGGCCAACGACGCCGGCGAGCCCCTGATCTACTTTCACGTGGTGCGCAGCACCATCATCCTGATTTGCGGCGTGCTCGCGGGCGCCGTCGGCGCGCGGTTGCGGCGGCAATTTGCCGCGAGCATTGTGGCGGCCACCGCGCGCGACCGGGTGACGAACCTGTTCGGCCAGCATGTCTCGCCGCAGGTGGTGGAGCGGCTGATGGCGGCGGGACCCAGCGCGGGCGGCGACCTTCGCCGCGTCGCGGTGATGTTCGTCGATTTCCGCGGCTTCACCGCCGGCGCGCGGTTGCGCACCCCGCAGGAGGTGGTTGACCGGCTCGACGGCGCGTTCGCCGTGCTGGTCGACATCCTCGATCGTCAGGGCGGCATCGTGAACAAGTTTTTGGGCGATGGCTTCCTCGCCCTGTTCGGCGCGCCGCTGGAGGCCTCCGACGCCGCGCACCGCGCGGTTGCCGCAGGCCGCGAGATGCTGGCCGCGATGGACCGTATCAACGCGCAAACGAGCTGGCAGCTGCAGATCGGCATCGGCATCCATTTCGGCGAGGTCGTTGCCGGCAATATCGGCTCGCCCCGGCGCAAGGAGTACACGGTGATCGGCGACACCGTGAACTTCGCCTCGCGGCTGGAGGCACTCAATAAGGAGTTTGGCTCGCAGCTCCTGATCTCCGAGTCCGTCCGCGAAGCGCTCGGCGACGACGGTGAGGACGCCGTCGCGCTCGGCGAGGTCGCGGTTCGCGGCTACGAGCACAAGGTGGCGGTGTTTCAACTGGGGTGAGGTTGCTCGCGTTTCGTTGAAGGCGCGTGATGCAATATCTCGCGGCGATTTCCGCTCATGTTGTCAGGACGCCGAAACCTCTCGGCTTCCGTTTGCCACGCGGAGAGAACCCATGACCCGATTGACCCTTGTCTCGGCCGCCCTGATCGCCGCCGCCGTCTATCAAACCCAGGCCGCAGCCGCTCGCGACGTCGCCCCGCGGCGCGCCCCGGCTCAGGCGGCTGCGGATTGCGTGAGGGCCCCGGCACAGGGCGCGTTTGCCTCTGCGCCCTACAAGCAACCGCCCTGCACGCCGAAGGCAGCGAATTAACACGCAAGGCGAGGTCGGGTTGGCAACGTCCGCCGGCCCGACCTCGCGTCGCCGGTCTCGCAATTACGGTACCCTGGTAGTTCTTGACTCCTATCTCATCTAGTCATCTATATGACTATATGAATGCAGCTCCGCACGACGACCGCCTGCCACGCTACCAGCGCCTGCGCGACGACCTCGCCGCGCGGATCAACCGCAATGAATGGCGGCCGGGCGAGCCGATCCCGTCGGAGGCCGAGCTTGCGACGCATTACGGCGTTGCGATCGGCACCGTGCGCAAAGCGATCGATCAGCTCGTTGCGGATGCCGTGCTGGAGCGCCAGCAGGGCCGCGGCACCTTCGTGCGCCGGGCGCGCTTCAACTCCTCGCTATTCCGCTTCTTCCGCTTCCAGTCCGAGAGCGGCGAGCGGCGCGTGCCGAAGAGCCGCATCATCCGGCGCAAGAGCGTTGCGGCGAATTCGGCCGTTGCATCGGCGCTGCGCATCCCTGTCGGGGAGCCCGTGATCAGCCTGTCGCGTCTGCGCCTGATCGACTATGTGCCGCTGCTCGCCGAAGAAATCTGGCTCCAGCAATCGCGCTTCGCGCCGATCCTGGAGATCGACACCGCCGAATTCGGCGACCTGCTTTATCCGCTCTACGAGGAGCGCTGCGGGGAGGTGGTGGTGTCGGCCGAGGAAATCCTGACGGTCGAAACCGCCAACGAGATGCAGGCGCGCCTGCTGCGCCTCGAAGCGCACGCGCCATTGATCGTGATCGAGCGCCTTGCGCTCGATCTGGAACGGCGGCCGATCGAATGGCGCAGGTCGCGCGGGCCGGCTGACCGGTTCCGCTACCACGCCGAGATCAGGTGAGAGCGGCTTTTCAACGACATCAAGCAATAACGAGTACAAGGGTAGGAATAATGTCAAACTGGTACAGCGAAAGCTCTCCGCTGGAGCGGCGCACGTTCTGGGCAAGCTTTGGCGGCTGGGCGCTTGATGCGCTCGACGTCCAGATGTTCGGCCTTGCCATCCCCGCGCTGATCGCCGCCTTCGGCATCAGCAAGGCCGATGCGGGTCTGCTCGGCTCGATCACGCTGTTCTTCGGCGCGTTCGGCGGCTGGATCGGCGGCGCGCTCGGTGACCGTTTCGGTCGCGTCAAGGCGCTTCAGATTACTGTTGCGACCTTTGCGCTCGCCACTTTCGCCAGCGCGTTCGCGATGACCTACACCCAGCTCCTGATCCTGAAGGCGATCCAGGGCCTCGGTTTCGGCGCCGAATGGGCCTGCGGCGCGGTGCTGATGGCCGAGATCATCCGCCCCGAGCATCGCGGCAAGGCGCTGGGCTCGGTGCAGAGCGCCTGGGCCGTGGGGTGGGGCGCAGCGGTGCTGCTCTCGGCCCTCGTGTTCACGTACGCACCCGCCGACATCGCCTGGCGGCTGCTGTTTGCGCTGGGGCTGTTGCCCGCGCTCCTCATCATCTTCATCCGCCGCGGCTTGAAGGAGCCGCCGCGCGCGGTCGCAGCCGACAAGACGCCGTTCTTCGCCACGCTCTCGGGCATCTTCCATCGCGACGTGCTGCGCTCGACGCTGATCGGAGGCCTGTTCGGCATCGGCGCCCACGGCGGCTACGCGGCCCTGACCACGTTCCTGCCGACATTCCTGCGCGAAGTGCGGCAGTTGTCGGTGCTGGGCTCCAGCGGTTACCTCGCCGTGATCATCGTCGCCTTCTTCTGCGGCTGCGTCGCCAGCGGCATCATCAGCGACCGTATCGGCCGCAGGGCCAACGTCGCCTTCTTCGCCAGCGCCTGCATCGTCACCGTGCTGATCTACATCTTTGCGCCGCTGACCAATGGCGAGATGCTGGTGCTCGGCTTTCCGCTCGGCTTCTTCTCCGCCGGCATTCCCGCCAGCATGGCGGCGCTGTTCAGCGAACTCTATCCGGCCGGCGTGCGCGGCACCGGTGTCGGCTTCTGCTACAATTTCGGCCGCATCGTCTCCGCCGCGTTCCCCTTCCTCGTGGGCTATCTCAGCGACCATATCGGGCTCGGACCGGCGATCGGCATCGATGCGGCCTTTGCCTATTCGCTGGTGCTGATCGCGGTGGTGCTGCTGCCCGAGACCCGCGGCAAGGTTTTTGAACAAGCCGCCGCGACGCGCGCCTGACGCCGGATGGGGAGCAGTCACCATGATGTCCCGCGAGCGCGGCCTGACGCGCCGCCAATTCGGCGCAGGCCTTGTATCTCTCGTGTCGGCCGCGGCCGCCGCGAGCCGAGCGAAGAGTGAGACCAGCTTGCCGACGATCGATACCCATGCCCATGTCTTCCACCGCGGCCTCAGGCTCGCGCCCGGCCGGCGCTATGCCCCCGATTACGATGCGCCGCTGGCGCTGTATCTGGAGCAGCTCGACCGCAATGGCATGAGCAATGGCGTGTTGGTGCAGCCGAGCTTTCTCGGCACCGACAATTCCTATCTGGTCGAGAGCCTGAAGACGGCCGGCGGACGCCTGCGTGGCATCGCGGTGGTCGATCCTTCCGTGACCGCGGACGAACTTCGCGCGCTCGATCGCGCCGGCGTCGTCGGCATTCGTCTCAATCTCGTCGGCCAGCCCTTGCCTGATCTCTCGGCCAGCGAATGGAAAGCGCTGCTGGCGGATCTAAAGGCCCTCGGCTGGCAGGTTGAGATCCAGCGCAACGCGGCCGATCTCGCTGTGCTCGCGCCGCAGCTGCTCGATCACGGCGTCACTGTCGTGCTCGATCACTACGCGCTGCCGGATCCAAAGCTCGGCGTCGCCGATCCCGGCTTTCAGTCGGTACTGAAGTTAGGGGCGACGAAGAACGTCTGGGTGAAGATCTCGGCGCCGTATCGCAACGGCGCGGCTGGCGAGAGCTTTGCGAAGGAAACCTATCCGCTGCTGCGTAGTGCTTACGGTCTTGATCGTCTGCTGTGGGGTAGCGACTGGCCGCACACGCAGTTCGAGGTGTCGCAGAGCTACGAGTGGAACCGCCGGTTTCTCGACACGCTGATCACCGATCCAGCCGAGCGTGCGCAAGTGCTCGCATCGCCACGTTCACTCTTCCGCTTCTGAATCGTCTTCCGCGATTGCTCCGATTGCACTCAATTTTGGGGCATGACGAGCGATGTCGCCGGCTTGTAGAGTGCCGGCGAGGCAGCCGAGCGCGGCTGCGATTTGCGTGAAAAGGAAATGAGCGATGCAGCGCCGCTACATCACCGTCGACGTGTTCACCGACCGCGCCTTCGGCGGCAACCAGCTCGCCGTGGTGCTCGACGCCGACGGGCTCACGACGCAGCAGATGCAGGCGATCGCGACCGAGTTCAACTATTCCGAGACGACCTTCGTGCTGCCGCCGCGCAACCCCGGCCACGACGCGGAGGTCCGCATCTTCACGCCGGTGAGGGAGCTTCCCTTCGCGGGTCATCCCAATGTCGGCACCGCTTTCGTGCTGGCCCGGCGCAGCAATGAGCCCTGGCCGCGATTGTTGTTCGAAGAGAAAGCCGGAATCGTGCCGGTCGAGATCTGGCGGGAGCAGGGCAAGGTCGTCGGTGCCGAACTGACTGCGCCGCAGCCGCTGGCGCGTCTTGCAAAGCTGTCCGCCGCCGAGATCGCCGCGTGCCTGTCATTGAGCGCGGATGACGTCAGGACCGATCGCCATGTGCCGGAAGTCGTCGGCGTCGGCACGCCGTTCGTGGTCGCGGAATTGCATTCGCGCGACGCGCTTCGGCGGGCAACGCCCGACGCTGCGGCGTTCGGCCGGACACTGCCGCGCGATGGCGCGTTCTCGATCTATTTCTACACGCGCGATATCCCGGCGGCGCAGGCGCCTTGCGACCTCCAGGCGCGGATGTTCATGCGCGGTACCAGCGGTTTCGCCGAGGATCCCGCCACCGGCAGCGCAACGGTCGCCGCGGCCGCGCTGCTCGCCACGCTCGATCCGCTTCGCGACGGCGAGCTGAAGCTCACCATCGGCCAGGGTTTTGACATGGGCCGGCCGAGCATCCTGCGGACGACAGTGGAAAAGGAGGGCGGGGCCCTTCTCGATGCCTATGTCGGCGGCCATTGCGTGCAGATGATGGAGGGGACGTTCGAGCTGGCGGGTGAGGGGTGAACTCTCTCCACATGCCCAGACGAGCTCACGCCAGATCCGTCATCCTGAGGTGCGAGCCCTTGCCAGCCTCGAAGGATGCACGGCCGAGATGCTGCATCGGGGCGCGCCGTCGTCCTTCGAGGGCCGCTGAAGAAGCGGCCACCTCAGGATGACGGCTACGGTTAAAGTCGTGCTCCCCGCCCGAAGGCCGCTACACCTGCCGCCCCGCCAAATTCCTCACCGCCACGCCATCGCGCTCCTCGATGATCTCCGCGATCATCTGGCGGTGGCAATGGGTGTGATCTCGCTCGTAGCAGAGCAGGCAGACCGGGCCGGCCTTCATCACCAGTGCCGAGAGCTCGTCCATCTCTTCCCTGGCCTGCGGCGTCTTCAGGTGCTTTGAATAGATCTTCTCCAGCACATCGTATTGGCCGCTGCGCGCAGCGAGCCGGCCCTCCTTCGGCGTGCCGAGCGCGGCGAGATGGACATAGGCGATGCCGCGCTCATCGAGTCCCGCGGACAACTGCTTCTTCGAAAAGCCGGGCCGGCGCGATGACGTCACAGCGCGCACGTCGACCACGAGCTTGACGCCGGCCTTTTCCAACTCGTCGAGCACCGCCTTGGGCGGCGTCTGTTCATAACCGATGGTGAAGAGCTTTTTCGCCTTTGCCATGAACCATCCTCAGCTCACCCGCGCGATCAGTTCCATGGCGCCGGCCGGTGCGCGCACCTTGCCCTCGTGGATGACATAGGCGAACACGTCGCGCGGCTCCTTCTTCGGCTTGGCTTTGTCGACCTTCGGCAGATCGTCGGGTTCACTCCCCTCGGCCCAGTCCTGAAAGCGCTTGGCCCAGGCATCGAGCTGCTTCGGCGGATAGCAGGTCTTGATCTCGTCATTGCCCTTCTGGAGCCGTGCATAGACGAAATCGCCGGCGACGTCGGCGATCGCCGGATATTTGCCGTGCTCTGCGAACACGACAGGCGTCTCGAACTCGCGGATCAGCGCGACGAAGTCCGGCGCGCAAAAGCTGTCGTGGCGGACCTCGACGACATGGCGCAGCGCGCGCCCCTCGAGCTTGCGCGGCAGCAGCTCCAGGAACTTGCCGAAATCGGCGCCGTCGAACTTTTTCGTCGGCGCGAACTGCCACAGCACCGGTCCGAGATGGTCGCCGAGTTCCAGCACGCCGGAATCATAGAACCGCTTGATGGAATCGCCGGCCTCGGCGAGTACGCGGCGGTTGGTGGCGAAGCGCGGTCCCTTCACCGAGAACACGAAACCATCGGGCACTTCGCTGGCCCATTTGCGAAAGCTCTCCGGCTTCTGTGAGCCGTAATAGGTGCCGTTGATCTCGATCGAGGTCAGCTTCGAGGCAGCATAGGACAACTCCTTGGCCTGCGTGAGCTTCTCCGGGTAGAACACGCCGCGCCAGGGCTCGAAGGTCCAGCCGCCGACGCCGATGAAGATGTTGCCGGATTTTTTGGACGCGGTTTTTGCTTTGGCCACGGGAGGGTCTCGCATCGACGGGGAGGGACCTCATCCTAATCAAACCAGATGTGATTGGCCAGTTGCGCTGTCCCGTCTAAGCTCGCAGCTGGACCCGCGCAAAAAGGAGAACAAGAATGCGGATGCTGATGGTGGGGGCGGCGCTCGTCATGATGACATCTGCTGCCATGACTTGTTCTGCCATGGCCGACGATGACGACGACGCCAAGGGCGCCCAGAAGCTCGCCATGCAGGGCCGCGACGATTACTGGCATTGCCTGGCGCGGGAATACTCGCGCGACTCCAATCAGGGAATGTCGGAACAGGATTTCGGCCGCTCGGTCGCGGGCGCCTGTCCGTCGGAGCGGCAATATTACCGGGTGGCGTTGCTCGACTATCTCACCACGCAATATCCGAACATCGATGCCGGCGCCCATCTCGCCACCGCGAACAGGGCGGTCGAGTCGGCGCAGAAGGACATCGTGACGGCGTTCGTCAAGCACAGGCCGCCCGCAAAGTAGGGCCGTGGCGAATGGCCCATCGCGAATAGGGCACGTAAGCCGGCGCTCCTCGTTCGCGATGAGCCATTCGCTATTCGTCCCTCCGCGGGGGGCTCTTCCAGCTCCGCGCGCATCCATGGTATCACTGGAGGCATCTGGAACAGGGATGGGCTTCCATGTCGTCTGAGTCGCTGGGTGGCATTCTGGGCGCGATCGTCGCGGCGGTCGTGCTTGCGGTCGCCGTCGTATTGGGGCCGATCGGCCAGTACGGCAAGCCGCCCAGGCCGGCAAAGGCCGAGCCGGCTCCGGCGGCAGCGCCCGCTGTCCCGGCCGCCCCCGCGCCGCGTGGGCCGGTGATCAAGGAAGTCCCGAACTAGCAAGGATCTGAAAAAGGGCCGCTACGCCCCCTTGCGAAGCGGTTTTACCGTTCCTATTTAGTTTATAACGGCGACGTTGAGCGAAACCTCCGGCGCTGGAACGACCTTGGAATAGCTTGGGCTTGCGCCGGATGTACGCGCAGTCCGCCGTTCCGGGGTCGTTGGCATTTTTGGGCCCTTTTTGGGCCTTTCCCCACAGACCCCCGGCTCGGTAGATCTTGGCAGCGCAACGTCTTGGCAGCGCGGGACGCGGCGGATATACGCTGCCGTCATGAATGAAGCGATCAGACCGGGCTCCGGCACTCCCCCGCAGGCTCAAGAGGCGCCGGAACTGTCGGTCATCGTCCCGACGTTCAACGAGCGCGACAACGTCACGGTGCTGTACCGGCGGCTGGAGGCGACGCTCGCCAACGTCGCCTGGGAAGTCGTGTTCGTCGACGACAATTCGCCCGACGGCACCTGGGATGTCGTGCGCGCGCTGGCGCAGCGCGACAACCGCGTGCGCTGTGTCCGCCGCATCGGCCGCCGCGGCCTGTCGGGCGCCTGCATCGAGGGCATCCTGGCCTCCAGCGCGCCCTATGTGGCCGTGATCGATGCCGACCTCCAGCACGACGAGACGCAACTGCCGAAGATGCTGCTGCTGCTCGCAAGCGACCAGGCCGACCTCGTCGTCGGCAGCCGCTACATCGAGGGCTACAAGAGCGAAGGCTTCAACAAGCAGCGCGCCGGAGCTAGCGCGCTGGCGACCGAGGTCGCAAAGAAGGTGCTGCGGGTCGAGATCGCCGATCCCATGAGCGGCTTTTTCATGGTTCGCCGCGACCGTTTCGAGGAGCTCGCGCCGAAGCTCTCGGTGCACGGCTTCAAGATCCTGCTCGACCTCGTCGCGAGCGCGAACGGTGGCTTGCGAGCCGTCGAAATTCCCTACACGTTCGGTCAGCGCCAGCACGGCGAGAGCAAGCTCGATTCCATGGTCGCGCTGGATTTTCTCGGCCTGGTGCTGGCCAAGTTCACCAACGATGCGGTCTCGCTTCGCTTCATCCTGTTCGCGATGGTCGGCGGCATCGGCCTCGTGGTGCATCTGACGACGCTGTTCATCGCCCTTCAGCTGTTCAAGGCGCCGTTCGCGGAGGCGCAGGCCGCAGGTGCCGTCGTCGCCATGACCAGCAACTTCGTCCTCAACAACTTCCTCACCTATCGCGACCAGCGACTGAAGGGCTTTGCGCTGCTGCGCGGCCTGATCGCCTTCTACATCGTGTGCAGCGTCGGCCTGCTCGCCAATGTCGGCGTCGCCTTCTCGGTCTACGACCAGGAGCCGATCTGGTGGCTGGCCGGCATGGCCGGCGCGCTGATGGGCGTGGTGTGGAACTACGCGATGTCCGGACTGTTCGTCTGGCGCAAGAAATAGCTCGACATGGGCGGGGCTGACGCGCGGATTGTCCGCAATACCGCGCTGGTGATCGTCGCGCTGGTCGGCTTGCGGCTGGTCGCAGCCGCGTTCACGCCGATCACCTTCGACGAGGCCTATTACTGGATGTGGTCGAAGAACCTCGCCGGGGGGTATTACGACCACCCGCCGATGGTCGCCTATGTGATCCGCGCCGGCACCATGATCGCCGGCGACACCGAGTTCGGCGTCCGCGTGTTCTCGATCCTGCTCGCGCTGCCGATGAGCTACGCGATCTATCGCTCCGCCGCCATCCTGTTCGGCGGTGTGCGCGTCGCTGCGACCAGTGCCATCCTGCTCAACGTGACCATGATGGCCTCGATCGGCACGCTGATCGTCACGCCCGATGCGCCGCTGCTGGTTGCCTCCAGCTTCGTGCTGTTCTTCCTCGCCAAGGTGTTGGAGACCGGCCGCGGCGCTTGGTGGCTCGCGGTCGGCGCGGCGGTCGGCGCGGCGCTGCTGTCGAAATACACCGCGATGTTCTTTGGCGCCGCGATCCTGATCTGGCTCGCTTCCGTGCCGAAACTGCGGCACTGGTTCCTCTCGCCCTGGCCCTATCTCGGCGGCCTCGTTGCGTTCGCGCTGTTCTCGCCGGTGATCCTGTGGAATGCGGATCATCAATGGGTCTCGTTCGTGAAGCAGCTTGGGCGGGCGAAGATCGAGGACTTCCGTCCGGTCTTCATCGCCGAGTTGATCCCGACCCAGATCGCCTTCGCAACGCCGCTCGTCTTTATCCTCGGCGCGATGGGCCTGCACGCGCTGACCTGGCGCCGGGCCGGCGCACTGGCCTCGCGTGTGCTGATCGAGACGCTGTTCTGGACCATCGTCGTCTATTTCGTCTGGCATTCGCTGCATGCTCGCGTCGAGGCCAACTGGTTCGCGCCGGTCTATCCGCCCTTCATCGTTGCCGCGGCTGCCGCCGCCAATTTCGTGCAGTGGCAACCACGCGCGCGGCGTCTCGCGGATTTCTGCCTGCGCTGGGCCGCGCCCGTGGGCATCGTGATGTTTGCGGCGCTGATCGTGCAGGCCAACACCGGCTGGCTGTCGGGCTATCGCCGCGACGCGACGGTGCGCAGCGTCGGCGTCGGCTGGCGCGAGCTCGCCGCCGAGATCGAAGCGGTGCGCGCGCGCAGTGGCGCGACCTGCGTGCTGGCGCAGGACTACGGCACCACGGGCTGGCTCGCCTTCTATCTGCCGCGCGGCACCTGCGTGCTGCAGCAGAACCAGCGCATCCGCTGGGTCAACATGCCCGAGCCCGATCCAATGCTGCTTGCCGGCAAGTTGATCTCTGTCGACGAGCTGCGCCCGGACGGCCATCCCGCCCTCGACGAGCTCTTCGCGAAGGTGACGCAAATTGCCCAATTGCAGCGCAAGCGCGGGCCGCTCGTGGTCGAGACCTACGGCATTGATCTGCTCGAAGGCGCCAAGGGCGACGTGCTCGACCGCTCGCCGCCGCCGGAAGTGCGATAGGCGGCCCCAAAAATCAGTCGATCATCTCGGCCTTCGTCGCGGGCTGACCCGGCCCGTTCTGGTCGCGCCAGAACCAGACGGTCACGACGCCGGAGCGGCCGCGGACCTGGGTGAGCAGGGGACCTGACAGAATGCCGTCGGGAGCGCCGTGGAAGTCGGCCGCATCCAGCAGCGTATCGCTGAGCGCGAGCCGCGCACAGTTCTGGGCGGCAACCTCCATCAAGCGGTTGGCGACGTTGACCGTGTCGCCCGTCGCCGTGATGTGCTGGTGGCTTTCGCCGAGGCGGGAGGCGACGATCGGGCCGAAATGCGCACCGATCTTGAAACCGAGCTGGCCGCGGAGGGCGGGCGGCAGCGAAGCGATCCAGCGATCGACGCTGCGATACAGGTCGATCGAGCATTGCAGCGCGCGCGCGCCGTCGTCGGGCATTGCACCCGGCAGGCCGAACAGGATCATGGCGCCGTCGCCGAGGAAGCCGGTGATCATGCCGCCGCTGTCGACCGCGGCCTTGTCGATCAGCGCGTGAAATGCCCTCAGCAGATGCTGCAGCTCATCCGGATCGATCCGTTCGCTGAGCGTCGTGAAACCGGAGAGATCGATGAAGACGACTGCTGCGTCCTGCCGGACCGGCTTGGACAGGAAATTGGGATCGCGCGCCAGCCATTCCTGCACCGCCGGTGCCTGGAATTGCGCGAGCGATCGGCTCTTGGCGGCGAGATATTGCGTGCGGCGGCCTCCCGCCCACAATTGCACGCCGGCAAAGACCATCACCGGCGGCACCGCCGCGGCGAGCGTGGTCGCAGCGTTGAGCCAGACGCCGTGCGTGAAGGCGAACAGGTTGAGACCGGCCCAGGCGATCATCACCGCGGCAGCCGCGATGATGCCAGGCGCGCTGCGCCGCCAGGCGAGCAGGCCCACCAGCAGCATCGGCAGCAGGATCGCGGTGAGCGCGTCGGCGATGTGGACCTTGCGGTCGCGCACGATGCCGTCGCCGGCGACGAGATGGGTGATCGCGGTCGAGACCACCTCGACGCCGGGCATCAGGGAATCGAACGGCGTCGGATAGAAGTCGCCGCCGCCGGAGACCGAAGCGCCGATCACGACGATGCGGTTCTCGATCGCCGCGCGATTGAGCGTGCCGTCGAAAATGCTCTGAGCGCTGACGGTGCGGATGGTCCGGCGCGGGCCGTAATAGGTGATCGGCAGCGCGAAGTCGGAGTCGGTCGGCACCGCGCGGTCGCCGAGCATGAGATGATCGGGCGCGATCGTCAGCGGCTTGTCGAGCGCGCGCGTCGCGACGCGCAAGGGAAACGACAGCTCGACCTTGTCGCTGGTCCGGAACAGCATCGGCACCGAAAGCGGCGAGCCCGACTGCCCCGTCGCGACGTTGACGACTCCGACCTCGGCGTGATCGGCGAAGGCGGGCAGAGGCAGCAGGAAGCGCTCGGCCTGTGGCAGCGCGGCGAGGGGACCTTGGGCGCCCGGCTCCACGGTCTCGCTGGCGGCGGGGAAGATCGCCGCGGCGGCGAGCACCATGGGACCGGTTGCGAGCGTGTTGGCCAGCGTCGCATCGCCGATCGCCGCGCTGCGGTCGACCAGCAGCAGGTCGATCCCGACGACCTTCGGTTTGAACTGCACGATGGTGTCGACGACGCGCGCTAGATCGGCGCGCGGCAGCGGATAGCTGCCGCCGCGCTTCACGACGGTGTCGTCGATCGCGACGATGGTGACGAGATCGGGCGGAACCTGCACGCCGCGGACCTGCGTCCGCCAATCCGTCAGCGTCGCCTCGAGCCGATCGAGAAAGCGCAGATGACCGTTGGCGTGGCCGGCATAGATGCCGGCACCCCACAGCGCGGTGAGGACGAGTGCCACCAGGATCTGAACGCGTCTAGTCATTACGTACTGCAATCTTCTTTGTCGCCCGGGCGTTGCTGCGCGGGCCTTAATTGTCCAGGCCTTATTGACCCAGTCTTGCCATCAGCGCGTCGACGCGCGGCTGGCCCCAGGTCTTGACGGTCAACGGGCCGGTTGCCTCGACATCGACGCCTTGGCCCGGTCCGAGCACGACGCCGCGTCCACGAGCCCTGCGGCTCACACCGACACGGCCGTCCGCAACGAAGACCGCGGTCTTGGCCTCAGCGACATCGACGGCCCATTTGGTCCCGCGCACTGCGGCGATCGCCTGCGGCGTCAGCACCTTGAAGGGATTGCCGCCGGGCTTCTTGGGCACCTCGATCAGCAGCGCCTTGCTGCTCAACTCCACGGAGTCAATATGTCCGTCGCGGTTGGCGTCCTTAAGTTCAAATCTGGCGCCGTTTTCCGCGACGATGGTGATGCCGTTGTCGCAACGCCAGACTTGCGTGCCCGCGGCCGATGCCGATGCCCTGCAGCCGACATTGGCAACCGGCTGTGCATTCGCAGGCCCGATCAGCTGAAACAACCACGCCAGAGCGAAAATACCGGCGCCCGCGATCCCTCTCATGCCAGCCTCCGTTTGCGTGCTTGGCACAGTTCAAAGCGATGTTGATACGGTACCGTATCACACGCAGAGGCTGCTGAAAAGTGCCACTCTGGGAGCTATTTCCTCGGTGTGGTCTTTTCCAGTCCGACGCGATCAACTTTCGGTCAGGGCGCCGTGCCGCGTGAGCGCTCTGTGCGCGATGTGTGATGTGGGACGGGCTGTGCCGCCACCCTGCTGACACCCGCTGGAGAAGGGCGCTGTGCGCACCAGCCTCGCGCAACGCTTCCCCGCTATTGTCCGGGTATTGAAGACCACGAAAACGACTTGGTTGGATGGCCTTAGAGAGGCGGCCTGTGACGTCCGTCGAACGCGCCGAACCGGCCGAGAATTATGGTTAACAGACGCTCCTAAGTCAGTAGTTCTGCGGGCTTTTTTCTCGAAATGGGACAGCGCTAACGCGGTGCCTCACATCTGCCCGAACTTAATCTGCATTTAACTAAAAGTCGCCTTAATGACGCTCCGACCTCCTGCGAGATGCTGTTCCCGGATCGTGACCAGCGGCACTTCGAAGGGGGACTGAGTGACACCGTCCTGGACGCAAGGCGAATGAGTACGAGTATCGCTGCGCAGAGTAACGCGGCACGGAAGTCCAAGAATTCACTTCGGAAGCCTTCCCGGAAAATGACCACCACCAACTGGCTGGGCGCCGCGGCGATCGGCTGCGTCGTGATGGGCGCCGGCTGGACCATCTACAGCAACGTTTTCGGCGCCAGCGTCTATCCGACCGTCGGCAGCATTGGTTACGACGAGCCCGTGATCAAGCGCGCGCCCAGGGTGGCGCTGCGTGAGGCCGACGAGGCCATCAGGGACACCTTTGCGCTGCTGCCCGACCGGCTCCAGGTCGCAGCCCCGATCTCGCGCGAGATGTTCAACGAGCGCTTTGCCGCGGCCGCGACCCAGGGCGTTGCCTCGAATGCGGCGAGCGCCGCGCCCGCAACCCAGGTCGCCGTCGCCAAGGACGCCCCCAAGCAGAGCGTGATCGCGAAGGTCGCGGAAGCGCTGAAGCCGGCGGCGCCGGCCAAGATTGCCGACAAGACTGCGGACAAGGCCAAGCGCGCGCCGGATGCGCAGATGCAGCTGGCTTCGGCCGATCCGGCCGAGATCGTGCCGGCGCCCGAGGCGAAGCCGAAATCGTTTGCCGATCGCGCCAAGGCCGCGGTGATGTCGATCACCGGTCCGCGCCAGTCGATGGTCGAGAAGCTCTGGGGCAAGCGCGAGCCGTCCGGCGGGCTGCTGGCCTATGCCTCGGCTGATGCCAGCGTGACCGCGTCCATCGCGCCGCGGGAGCAGAACCCCATGCTCGGCGGTTCGGCGCCCTATGAGCGCGACACCGCGGTCTACGACATCACCGCCAAGACGGTTTACCTGCCCGACGGCACCAAGCTCGAGGCGCATTCCGGCCTCGGCTCCAATCTCGACGATCCGCGCTCCTCGCGGGTCCGCATGCGCGGCGTGACTCCGCCGCACATCTACACGCTGAAGCCGCGCGAAGCGCTGTTCCATGGCGTGCCGGCGCTGCGCCTGACGCCGATCGGCGGCGAGAGCGCGATCTACGGCCGCGACGGCCTGCTCGCCCACACCTTCATGCTCGGGCCGAACGGCGATTCCAACGGCTGCGTGTCGTTCAAGGATTATTACGCATTCCTCGACGCCTACCGCAACAAGGGCATCCGCAAGCTCGCGGTGCTGGCGCGGGTCGAGTGATCTCGGTCAATTCGCGATGATCTCAAAGGGCCGCTCTTGCAGCGGCCCTTTTCTTTTCTGCTTCAGCCCGGCCAGCATTGTCCGCCGCCGTCGATCCTGAGCACCTGGCCCGAGTCGAAGGCGCCCATGGGACCGGCAAAGAACTCGACGACGCGCGCGACCTCATCGACGGTCGCGATGCGGTCGAGCGTGCCGGTCTCGACCATCCGGTCGGGGTCCACCGCGCGCGTGCCGAGGAAACGGCCGGTGCGGGTATCGCCGGGTGCGATGCAGTTGACGGCGATGTCGTAAGCGCGGAGCTGGTCGGCCAGGCATCGTGTGTAGTGAGTCACGCCGGCTTTCGACACCGCATAGATCGAGCCCTGCGTGCGGCCCTTGAACGCGGCGACCGAACCGAGCGTGACGATGCGGCCGCGCCGCCGCTCCATCATTCCCTTCGCGACCGCCTGGCAGGTCAGGATGGTCGAGAGCAGATTGCGCTCCAGCACCGCGCGCACGTCGGCCTCCTTGATGTTCACCGCGTCGTTCGGGTCGGGCTTGCCGCCGGCGGCTGCGATATCGCCGCCGGCATTGTGCACGAGGATGTCGATCGGGCCGAGGGCGGCTTCCGTCTCGGTGATCACGCGCGCGATGTCATCGCCCCTGGTGAGATCGCCGAGCACGCGCTGGCTGCGGACGCCGAATTGTTGGCCGATCTCTGCCGCCACCGCGGTGAGGGTGGTGCCCTCGCCATATTCCGCCGGCCCGTTCTCGCGCATGCCATGGATGGCGACATCGGCACCGAGCGCGGCGAGCTTCTCCGCAAAGGCGCGTCCGAGCCCGCGTCCCGCGCCGGTCACCAGCGCCACCTGTCCCGACAATATTTTCCCGTCATGTGCCGCCATGATCTTCTCCTGTTGTGAATGTCAGTCTGCCGCGAGATCGAGCCCGATCGCCATCGCCTGCACGAGGCACATCGGCGCGACCAGCGTGCGCAGCGCCGGCTCGGGCATGTCCTGGATCTCGAACACGACGCTCGCGCCTTCGACGATCGGGCTCAAGAGACTGTCGGTGATGGAGATCGTGGGCACGCCGCGCGCAACGAGTTCGGGAAACAGCCGCGCCGTATCCGGATAGTAGTTCCGGAAGCTGATCGCGACCAGCGCGTCCTCCGTGGTCGCGGCATGCGACTGCTCGTGGATGCTGCCGCCCGTGCCATCGAGCAGGACGACGCGACGTCCGAGCTTGCGCAGCACGTAGGCGAGGTGGGTCGCAACCGGAAACGAGCCGCCGAGGCCGAGCAGATAGATGTCGCGCGCCTTGGCGAGGATCGCGGTCGCGGCGTCGAGCTCGCGCGCATGCACGGACTGGCTCAGCGTCACCAGTGCCGATTGCGCTTCCGAGACGAAGCGCGACAGCACCGCGGCCGGCTGGCGGCCGAGCACCGATTTCTCCTCGCTCTTCATGCGGGCGAGCCGCGCCTTGTAGCTTGGCGCGACGCCGGCGACGAGGCGGGAGCGGAACACCTGCTGCATCTCGGTGAAGCCGCCGAAGCCGAGCGCATGGGCGAAGCGAACGATCGCTGACGGCGGCACGCCCGAGCGCTGCGCCACCTCCGCCACGGTGCCGAGCGCGACATCGGTCGGGTGATCGAGCACGAACTCCGCGATCTGCTGCAGCCGGCCGGACAGCGCCCGGTGCCGCTGCGCAATGGCGCCGCGCAGTTCGTCGTAGCTCATCGCGCCTTGTGCCTTGTTCATCGTCTCGGGTCTCCGGATCGGTCGCCTGTTTAACGGCATTTCACCGTTTGGATCAAATATTCTACTTTACATAACAAATGGAATGAATATTCTAATCGCAGAAAAAAGCAAAAGACTTCGAAAACGGGAGGAAACGATGAGAGGGCGTCAGATCTCACGGCGAAGCGTTCTGAAGGGCAGCTTGATGGCGAGCGTCATCGGCGGCACCGGCAGCTTCTTCGGGCCGTGGAAAGAGAATCACGCGTGGGCGCAGGGCGCCAAGCCGATCAAGCTCGGCCTGACCTGCGATGCCAGCGGCCAATACGGCAACAGCGGCCAGGATGATTTCCGCGGCATCAAGATGGCGATCGACGAGTTCAACGTCAAAGGCGGCGTGCTCGGGCGCCAGATCTCGTTCATCACGGCGGATACCGAAACGACGCCGGCCACCGGCAGCCGCGTGGCCGAACGTTTCATCACCCGCGAGGACTGCACCATCCTGATCGGCGCGCTGCATTCCGGCGTCGCCAACGCGATCACCCAGGTCGCCAGCAAATACGGCGTGATCTACATGAACACCAATTCCTCCGCGCCGAGCGAGGCCGGGGAGAATTGCTCGCGCGTGAAGTTCGTCTGGGACGGCAACGGCACCAATTTCTCGAAGGCATCGGTCAAGAACGCCGTCGATTCCATCGGCAAGAACTGGATGCTGCTGACCAACGATTACGTCTGGGGGCACACCACGTCTGCTGCGACCAAGGCGCAGGTCGAGGCGGCCGGCGGCAAGATCATCGACAATCTCCTGGTGCCGCAGAACACCCGCGACTTCACCGCCTACCTCCTGAAGATCCAGCAGGCGAAACCCGACGTGGTGGCGACTGCGATCGGCGGTGACGACATCAAGGCGCTGCGCGAGCAGGTGGCGCAGCTCAAGCTCGACGGCAAGCCCGCCTGGATCAACAACCAGCAGGACTGGCCCGATGTCTGGGGCGCGCCCGACAGCCTGTTCGGCGTGTTCGGCACGACCTGGTATCACAAGCTGCAACTGCCCGGCGTCGCCGAGTTCGTCAGGAAATGGCAGGCCGCCAACAAGGACGGTCCGATCCCGGTGCCGGGCAACGTGTCCTACAACGGTTATATGAGCACGCGCGAATTGCTGCGTGCGATCGAGCGGGCAGGGTCGACCAACAACGTCAAGATCATCAAGGAACTCGAGAACCTCAAGGTCTCGGCGACCGACCGCATGCAGCATTTCGACGCCTACATGGATCCCATGACGCATCAGATGCAGCAGACGATCTATCTGGCGCGGCGCAACGCCAAGCCGGCTGACAGCACCGATCTGTTCGAGATCATCAGCTGGACGGAGCCGAAATCGGCCGCCGATGACGCCGCGCCGGCTAAGTGCAAGCTCACGCCCTATGAGCAGGTGCCGACCGTCGACTCCTAGACGGTTCGTCAGATCGCAGAACGGCGGCGCGCATGTCGCGCGCCGCGCGCCCGGACCATCCGCGTCCCCGGGTGAAGCATGCCAGTTGCGAGAGCCAAAACCTTGTTCGACCTTCTTCCGCATCTCCTGAACGGCCTGACGCTCGGCCTGCTGTTCGCGCTGATCGCACTCGGCTTCATGCTCATTGTCGGGCTGATGGAGCAGATCAACCTCGCGCACGGCTCCCTGTTCGCGCTCGGCGCCTATGTCGCCATGCAACTGACAGGACCGCGCCCGCCATTGCCGGCCGATCTCGCGAAAGCGTGGCTCGCGCTCCCGCTGGGCTGGCGCTATGCCGCGACGCTCGTGATCGCGCCGGTGATCGTCAGTCTCGTCGGCATGCTGATCGAGCTCTGCATGCGGCGGACCTACGGCAAGGATCCGCTGTACGGACTGCTCCTGACCTTTGGCGCGGCGATGGTGATCGAGGAGTTGATCCGCCTGGTCTGGGGCACGCGCGACTATGTGCTGCAGGTGCCGTCCGCCATCAACGGCGGCTTCCTGTTCGGCGATCTGATCTGGTCGACCTATCGTTTCTACGCGGCGGGCATCGCGGCCGGGATCATCGGCCTGGTCTGGCTGTTGATCGAGAAGACTTCGTTCGGCGCAACGGTCAAGGCCGGGGCCCATGACAGCGAGATCGTCCGCGCGCTCGGCATCAACCTCTCGCGCTTGCGGCTGCTGGTGTTCGTGTTCGGCACGATGCTGGCCGCGATCGCGGGCATCATCGTCGCGCCGATCTGGGGCATTCGTCCGCATATGGGCGTCGATGCCGTCATCCCCGCGTTCCTGGTGATCGTGCTCGGCGGCGTCGGCAGCTTTTGGGGCGCCGTCGTGGCGGGGCTGCTGGTTGGATTATGTGTCGGTCTTGCCGGCGCTTACGCGTCCGAATGGTCGCTGTTGTCGATGTACATCCTGCTCGTCGCCGTCGTGACGTTCCGCGCACGCGGCCTGTGGGGCAAGAAGAGCGTGCTCGAGGCCTAGGGAATGATTGTGGGATCAAATTCTTCATCCGACGCCGCGCGCCTCGTCACGCCGACGATGCTGGTGCTCTGGCTCGTGCTTGCAACGGTGCCGCTCTGGATCACGCGGATCGGGCTCTATCCCTATCTCGGGATCGAGATCCTGATCTGGTCGCTCTACGCGCTCGCTTTCAATCTGGTGCTGGGCACGGCCGGACTTCCTTCGTTCGGACATGGTGCCTATTTCGGCATCGGCGCCTATGCGTTCGGGCTCTGCCAGTTCGACATTGTCGCCAATCTCTGGATCTGTCTCGCTGCCGCGGCCGTGGTCGCGGGGCTTGCCGGCGTGCTGGTGGCGCTGTTCATCTCGCACCGGCGCGGCATCTATTATGCCTTCATGACCATCGCGTTCGGCCAGATCTTCTGGACGCTGGCGATCAAGTCGCACCGGATCACCGGCGGTGAGGACGGGCTGCTCAAGATCAAGCGGCTACCGGCCGATTTCGGACTGGTGTCGTTCGATCTCACCGACAATGTCGCGTTATACTATTTCGTGCTCGCGGTCTTCGCGGTCGGTACCGCCGTCTTGTGGCGGCTGGTGCATTCGCCCTACGGCCGCGTGGTCGCTGCGATCAGGCAGAGCGAGGTTCGCGCCGCCCATCTCGGCTATAACGTGTGGCTCTACAAGGCATCGGTATTCGCGCTGTCGGCGGCCGTGTCCGGCTTTGCCGGCGGACTGTTCGCGATGGCGCAGCTCGCCGCATTCCCTGACGTCATGAGCCTGCATCAATCCGGCTACGTCGTGATGATGACGCTGGTCGGTGGCGGGCTGGTCAGCTTCTGGGGGCCGGTGATCGGCGTGTTTCTCTTCCTCACCGCGCGCGATGTGATCGGGGCACTGACCAATGCCTGGATGCTCTATTTCGGTCTGCTGTTCATTGCGATCGTGCTGTTCCGCCCCGAGGGCATTGCGGGCGCGCTCTCGGCCGCCGTGCAGCAACATTCACTCAACGCGCTGCGGCGACGCGGTACGTCCGCGATGCGTCTACTGGTCGGGGGCGGGCGATGAGCATGATCGAGGCCGCAGGTGTGCACGTCCGCTTCGGCGATCGCGTCGTGCTGGAGAGCGTCGATCTCGCGGTTGCCGAGGGCGAGTTTCACGGCGTGATGGGTCCCAACGGCGCGGGCAAGACCACCTTCTTCAACGTCCTCACCGGCAGGGTGAAACCGAGCCGCGGCCGAGTCCTGCTCGGCGGCGAGGACGTCACGGGATTGAGCCCGCACCGCATCGCCGCCAAGGGCATCGCCCGCTCGTTCCAGATCATGACCCTGTTCGACGAATTCTCCGCCCGCGACAACGTCATGATGGGCTTGCCCGCGTTTCGCGCCCGAGGCCTCGATATCGCCCGTGCCGCAGCCGGTGACCGCAGGTTTGCCGAGCAGGCATCCGAAGCGCTCGCCGCGGTCGGGCTTACCGACAAGGGTGATGTCCGCGCCAAGGACCTGTCCTATGGCGACCGCCGCGCACTGGAGATCGCGGTCGCGCTGGCGCAGGCCCCGCGCGTGCTGTGCCTGGACGAGCCGACCTCCGGCCTCGGTTCCGACGGCGTGCAGCGGCTGGCAGCTCTGGTGGCGCGCCTGAAGGGCCGGCTGACCATCGTCGCCATCGAGCACGACATGGAATTTCTGTTCTCGCTCGCCGATCGCATCTCGGTCATCCATTGGGGCCAGGTGGTGGCGCGCGGCACGCCGCACGAGCTACAGCAGAACGAATGGGTGCGTCGTTCCAATCTCGGGAAGTTCGCATGATCCTCGAAGTGGACGGGGTCGATACCTTCTACGGCGAGACCCAGGCGCTGTTCGGCGCCTCGCTCGCCATCGAGCACGCCAAGGTCTTCGCGCTGCTCGGTCCCAATGGCGCCGGCAAGACCACCATGCTCCGTTCGATTCTCGGGCTGACGCGGCCGCGCCGCGGCGCGGTTCGTTTCGACGGGCATGACGTGACGCGCGATGCGACCCACGAGATCGCGCGCGCCGGCATCGGCTGGGTGCCCGACGACCGGCGGCTGTGCCCGACCTTGTCGGTGGCGCGCAACCTCACGATCGCGCAGAAGCGCACGCGCTTTCGCAATTGGAGCGTCAAGGAGGCCGCCGCGATCTTCTCGCCGCTCGAATATCTCATGGAGCGCGACTGCGAGAACCTGTCGGGCGGCGAGATGCAGATGGTCGCGATTGCGCGCGCGCTGGTCGGCTCGCCGGGACTGGTCCTGTTCGACGAGCCGAGCCAGGGTCTTGCGCCAAAGATCGTCGGCGATGTGCTCGCGACCATATTGCGCATGAAAGAGGAGGGGATCGCCTCGCTGGTCGTGGAACAGAATGCGCAGATCGCGCTCTCGGTCGCAGACCACGCCGCGGTGATCGATCGCGGCCGGATCGTCTGGACCGGCCCGGCCGCGACCTTGCGCGATGATCGCGCCCTTCGGCAGCGCTTGCTGGGAGTACAATAAGTGGCCGCACCGCTGCTCGTTCTCGATGACGTCCGCAAGGTCTACACCAGGGGCCGCGTCATCCGCCGTCCGACGTTCACGCTTCAGGCAAACCTGTCGCTGGAGGAGCCGGGCATCGTCGGCGTGGTCGGGCCGAACGGCGCCGGCAAGACGACGCTGTTCGAGATGATGACCGGTTCCAACGCGCCGACTTCGGGGCGCGTGCTGGTCGCGGGCACCGATATCCATGGCGTCAAATACCGCGAGCGCGACCGGCTCGCGATCCACTATCACCAGTCCTATCAGGTCCGGCGTTTCCGCAAGCGCATTCCGTCCGCCCTGCTGGCGCCGTCGCCGACAAGAACGCCGCTGGTTCATCTCTTCGACGAGCCGCAGTTCAACCTGCAGGACGGCTATATCGGCTTCATGCTCGATTTCTTCCGCAAGCTGCGCGACGAGGGCAGGCTGGTTATCCTCTGCATGCATCCGACAGCCAGCTGGCACCTCGACATCCTCGCCGAGATCGCCGGGCAATTCCTGTTCGTCGCCGGCGGCGGGGTGACGCGGATGGCGGACTTCCGCACGCTCGCCGCCGAGCCGCGCTTCCGTCTCTATCTCGGACCGGAGATGACGCGCGCCGCCGACGCCATTTGTCACAGCTCGACGTAAAAGGAGACTCCGTTGGCCTATTCGAACACGCAGCTTTTCATTGGCGGCAAATGGCGCCCGGCCCATTCGGGCAAAGTCATCGAGGTGCGCAATCCCGCGACCGAGGAGGTGATCGGCACCGTCGCGCATGCCGGCCAGCCCGATCTCGACGAGGCGCTCGCCGCCGCTTCCGCGGGCTTCAAGGTCTGGCGTAACGTTGCCCCCTTCGAGCGCTGCCGGATCATGCGCAAGGCCGCCGCGATCATGCGCGAGCGCAATGACGAGATCGCGCCGCTGCTGACGATGGAGCAGGGCAAGACGCTGGGCGAGGCCAAAATGGAGGCGATGGCGGCCGCTGACGTGATCGAGTGGTTCGCGGAGGAGGCCAAGCGCGCCTATGGCCGGTTGATCCCCGCGCGCGGCCCCGGCATCTATCAGATCGCGATGAAGGAGCCGGTCGGCCCGGTCGCCGCGTTCACGCCCTGGAATTTCCCGATCAACCAGGTCGTGCGCAAGCTTTCCGCAGCGCTCGCCGCCGGCTGCTCGATCATCGTCAAGGCGCCGGAGGAGACACCGGCTTCGCCCGCGCGGCTCATCCGGGCGTTTGCGGACGCGGGCGTGCCAGATGGCGTCATCAACCTCGTCTACGGCGTGCCGTCGGCGATCTCCGAATATCTGATCCCGCATCCGGTGATCCGAAAAATCTCCTTCACCGGTTCGACCCATATCGGCAAGCAGCTCAATGCGCTCGCCGGCCTGCACATGAAGCGCGCCACCATGGAGCTCGGCGGCCATGCGCCGGCGATCGTCTTTGGGGATGCCGACGTCGCGTCGGCCGCGAAGATCCTGGCGGCGGCGAAATATCGCAACGCCGGTCAGGTCTGCATCTCGCCGACGCGGATGCTGGTGCAGGACGATGTGTTCCGCGAATTCGTCGACAAATTCGTCGACAGCGCCAAGACGTTCAAGGTCGGCAACGGCCTCGATCCCGAGTCCAGGATGGGCTCGCTCGCCAATCCGCGCCGCGTCACCGCGATCGAAGGTATGGTGCAGGATGCCGTCGGCAAGGGCGCCAGGCTCGAGACCGGCGGCAAGCGCGTCGGCAACAAGGGCCATTTCTTCGAGCCGACCGTGGTGAGCGATGTGCCGAAGGATGCGCGCGCGATGAACGAGGAGCCGTTCGGCCCGCTCGCGCTCATCTCCCGCTTCTCGTCATTCGACGACGTGGTCGAGGAGGCCAACCGGCTGCCCATTGGCCTTGCCTCCTACGCCTTCACCAGCTCGGCCAAGACGGCGGCCGCAATCGGCTCGGCAGTCGAGGCCGGCATGATGTCGATCAACAGCTTTGGTTTGGCGCTGCCCGAAGTGCCGTTCGGCGGGATCAAGGATTCCGGCTATGGCTCGGAAGGCGGCACCGAGGCGATGGAAGGTTACTTCAACACCAAGTTCATCAGCCAGACGGGCGTGTGAGAGGGCGTGCACGCTAGGCCGCGCGATCGTCGCGCGGCCTAGCGCTTGACGAAAACCAGGTTGCAGGCCCGCGCCTCGTTGCGCTTGCCGCTGCCGCGGGTGCGATCGAACTGCGCGTCGACCGTGAAGGCGTAAGGGGAGCCGGGTGCGAGGTTGTTGAGTGTGTAGGTGCTCGCCCCCGTCGTGCCACGTGCGCTCAAGGTCGTCTTGCCGTCCGCGGGGATCTGGCCGTCGATCTCCAGCCGATTGACACCGCCGGGACCCTGCACCTCGGCGTGAAACACGCCATTGGTCACGGTGGCGACCAGGGGCCTGGTGAAGCCCTGCGCCTTGCCGGAAGCCGGGCAGTTCAACGTCACGTCCCAGCTGCCGTCGAAATCCTTGCTGCCGGTGGTTCTGGCGTTACCGCTCGGCGCGACCGCCACTTTCTGCTTCAGGCCTTCAATGCGTGCCTTGGCGAGGGTGGCGAAGATGCAGTTCGGGAATCTCGCGAGATGATCCTCAAAGGCACCCAGCGTGCCGATGCCCTCGGCAGCCTTCCAGTGCGCCTCGGCGGCCGCGCAGGGATCGGCCTTCGGCGCGGCTTAGGGGGTCGCCGGCGCGACCGTGACCGTTGCAGGTCCGTTCAGGTAGAACTTGCCGATGATCGACAGCGAGAGCTCCGGCAGCTGGGTCTTGCCGCTGGAGTCATAGACGTCGCTGCTGATGTCGCGAAAGACGTCGCCGATCTCCTGCGGCTCCTCGATGTGCTTCAGGAACGCGGCCGTGTAGGGGCTGTTGCGGCCGGTGCCATCGGCGGCGACCTGCCCGGATTGCGTCGAGAACGACACGATCGTGCCGCGCGGCGCCTCGACTTTCGACAGGCCACGTCCGATCGAGGCCGCGCGGGTCGAGCCGGCAGAGCGCTTCAAGGTTTCGGCCAGCGGATTGTCGCGGCAGGAATCGAGCACGAGGATGCGGAGGTTCTTGGCCTGCTGCAGATCGTTCACGATGTCGTCGACCCGCACGAAGCGCTTGAGGTCTGCTTCATCCGTCAGCACGGCGTCGACAGGCATTAGATAGTTCACGCCGTTGTACTGCATCGCATGGCCGCTGTAGTAGAACATCGCGACGTCGGCGCGGCTGGCGGCGCGCGCGAAGCGGATGGTCAGGTCCTGCATGTCGGCCTGGCGCAGGTCGATACCCTGGAACACCTCGAAACCGCTGCGCTTCAGCGAGGCTGCGACGTCTTCGGCATCGTGCGACGGGTTGGGAAGCTGCGCCGTAGAGACATAAGCGCCGTTGCCGATCACCAGCGCAACCCGCGTGTCGGCCGATGCGGGGGCAAGGCTCAGCCCAAGGCTCAGTCCAAGGCTCAGCCAGAGGGCGAGGAGGGTCCGGAAAAAATGACGCAAACTTCCAGAAGGAGCACGCATGAATGCCTTCCAGGGAAATATCGAAAAATATTTCCCCAGATTAGCGCATGCCGCGTCGGTATCAATGCCCTCGCTGTGGGCCCGTCAGATTTGGCGGCCGTGACATCCTGTCACGCCGGGTTTGCCGGCACCGTCTTGCGCAGCTCCATCTCGGTCGCAATCGCATCCTGCACGCTGGGCCGCGCCTGCATGCGCGCGAGATAGGCCGACAGGCTTGGCCATTGCGCGATGTCGACGCCCGCGGGACGGAGCAGCAGCAAGGCCCAGGTGAGGTGGGCATCCGCGACGGTGAAACGGTCGCCGACGAGGAATTCGCGGTCCGCGAGATGTGCTGATGGCACCGCCAATGTCTGCGTGATCCTTGCGCGCGGCTTGGCGAGCGAGCCGTCGTCCTTGTACCAGAAGGTCGGAAACAAGAATGCCTTGTGGATCTCGGCGCCGATGAAGCTCAGCCATTCCTGCAGGCGGTAGCGGTCGGGATCGCCGAACCGGGGTGCGAGACCCGCCTCCGGCTTCGCATCGGCGATGTATTGCAGCACCGCCGCGCTTTCGGTCAGCTGGTCGCCGTTCTCCAGCACCAGGACCGGCACGGCGCCCTTCGGCGACACGCCGCGGAAATCGCTGTCGTCTTCCGCGACCGTCTTGGTCCGGAGGTGCACCAGATGATAGCGCGCATCGAGGCCGGCTTCGATCAGCGCGATGCGGCTCGCGAGCGAGCAGGCCATCGGCGAGAAATAGAGCTGCAGCATCGCGTTGCTCCGTTATTTCAGCGCATCGCCGCGCGCGATGATCGCGAAGCGGTCGGACAGCTCGGCGAGCGCAACCTCGTGGATGGTCCGCGCGTCCAGCGTGCCGCCGCGGCCGTCGGGCAGGTCGCGCGTGGCGCAGGCATCGGCGTCGACAGTCGTGCGAAAGCCGAGGTCGAGCGCGGCGCGCGCCGTGGAGCTGACGCACATATGCGTCATGAAGCCGGCCAGCACGATGTTCTTCCTGTCGGTTGCGGCAAGGCGCGCCTGCAGATCAGTGCCGGCAAATGCATTCGGCAACTCCTTCTCGATCACCAGCTCGCCGGCACGGGGGCTCAGCTCGGCGACGATGGCGCCGCGGTCGGCGCCGCGATCGAACAGGCTGCCGGCCTTGCCGCGATGGGCGATATGGATGATCGCGGCTCCGCTCTCGCGTGCCCGTGCCAGGAGCGCGGCCGCCCGCGCGATCGCAGGTCCCGCGTCGGGCAAGGCGAGGGGACCTGCGAGGTATTCGTTCTGGATATCGATCAGCACCAGCGCGGCGTCGCCAAGACGCGGCGGGTTGAGATCGGCACCGGCGAGCTGCAGCAGGGTCTTTGCGGTCGTCATGGTCTGGAAATCTCCGGGGCAAAAGGCTGCACAAACATAGCTCCGGGAATGCCTGCCGATATGCAGGGATATTGCAGCGGGTGGCTGCAATATTGCAGGCTTCTCTCGGCCGGTATAACCTGACCCAATGAATTGGGACGATCTGCGCATCATCGCCGCCGTCAGGGACGAGGGCACCTATGCGGGCGCCAGCGCGCGGCTGCGCATCGACGAGACGACGGTCGGGCGCAGGCTCTCGCGCATCGAGCGTGCGCTCGGTTTGCGTCTGTTCGAGGCCGCCGACGGCGTCCGCAGGCCGACGCGGAGTTGCGAGGCGGTGCTGGCGCATGTCGAGGCGATGGCCGCACATGCCGCCGAGATCGGTCGCGTCGGCGCGAGCCTGGCAGGTCCGGTGGGCCGCCTGCGCATCGCCTCCACCAACACGTTCGCCGAGGAGGTGCTGTCGCCGCGCGCGAGCGACTTCCTGGGCGCCAATCCCGGCCTGACGCTGCAATTCCTCACCTCGAGCGAGAACGTCAAGTTCTCGCGCTGGGAGGCCGATCTCGCCATCCGGCTGCGCAAACCCGACAAGGGTGACTTCGCGATCTCCAGGCTCGGCGAGATCCGTATTTATTATTTCGAGCCTGTTGCGACCGAGGGCGAGCCGGTGCTGTGCGCCTATCCGGACGAACTCGGTGCCATTCCCGAGATGCAATTCCTGCGCATGAAGCAAGCCCGCGCGCGCTGCGTCACCGACAACGTTCGCGTCATCCGTAACCTGATCCGCGCGCATCGGGCCGCCGGCGTGTTGCCGGAGTATGTTTGCGCGGACTTGCTCGGCGATCGCCGCCTGCGCGCCACGCTGCTGCCGAAGCGGCGCGACGCCTGGCTGCTTGTGCAGAACCATCTCAAGCGCGATCCCGCGACGCGTGTCACGATCGACTGGGTGAGGGCGTGTTTTCAGGAAACGTCGCGCAGCTGACGTCACGTCGCATTGTGATCGTCGCGTCACAGTGCGGAATGCGTGACGAAAAATCTTGGCTTTCCCCCTTGCAGCCCGAACGTGCTTCGTCTATTAGCGCCCTCCTTCGCTAGGCCATGGGTTCGGGCTCTCTGAGATCCCGACTGGCGCGGGCCGGTCTCCGGTTTCGTGTTCCGCCGAATGAAGGAAAACGCAGGACGTAGCTCATGGAGAGCGTCGGGCTGAAAACCCGAAGGTATCGGTTCGATTCCGGTCTCTTGCACAAAGGATAGCTCAGTTTGGTAGAGCAGATGACTGTTAATCATCGTGACGCGGGTTCGAATCCCGCTCCAGCGCTACGGGTCAGCCTGAAAAACTGACACCTCTGAAGAGGACCGGACGCGCGCTTCAGTTGCCGTCCGGCCGCATTGCCCAAAAGGCTTTCGTCCGAACAACAACACTGTGAGACCGGCTTTGCGCCGCGGGTCGATACCGCTTGCGCTGATGCCGGGTGGCTCCGCATGACCGCTCGACACGCGTCGAGCGATCGCGCGCGTGCGCCCGTCGTCATGCAAGCTCAAGCCCCGGTCCGCCGATTTCCCGGGAAGCGTCGTCCGCGTCCTCACGTCCTTTGCGAACGAAACCCGCTATCCGGCTGCGTTCGGCCGGATGCAACATGATGGAGGCGTGCCGTGACTTCTGAAAAGACCTGGCATTTGCTGATGCTGAACGTGACGGTGAAGGATGGCGAGCGTGCGTTGCTCACGCGCAACGGACAGCTCGTGCGCGTGCTCGCGCCCGGCAAGCATCGCCTGTTCGATCCCTTGCACGAGCTGAAGGCCGAGGTGCTCGACGTGGTCCGCAGCGAATTCTCTGCGGATCGCTACGCGGTGCTGAAGGCCGCGCGGCCTGATCTCGCCGCCGAGCTGTTCGAGGCGATCGAGACCAAGGCGGACGAGATCGCCATCGTCAGCCTCGACGGCCGGCCCGTGCATCTGATGACGCCCTGGCAGGTGCGCGTCTACTGGAAGGTCGCGACCCGCATCGATGTCGAGCGCATCGATGTGTCCGCCGATCCCCGGGTTGGCGCGCGGCACCTGACCATGATCGAGCGCAACCGCTCGACCGTCGTGATGGAAGCGGTGGTCGAGAGCCACGAGGCGGGCCTGCTCTATGTCGAGGGCCGGCTCGTGGAGCGGCTTGCGCCTGGCCGGCACGCCTTCTGGACCGTCGGCCGCAAGATCGAGGTGAAGCGCCTCGACCTGCGGCCCCAGGCGGTCGAGATCACCGCGCAGGAGATGCTGACCAAGGATCGCATCGCGCTGCGGGTGACGCTGACGGCGTTCCGCAAGGTGGTCGATCCCGAGCGCACGGTTGCGACCGTGCCCGACGTGGATGCGTGGCTGTACCGCCTGGTGCAGTTCGCGATCCGCGAGGCCGTGGCGGGCCGGACGCTGGACGAGGTGCTGTCTGCGAAGGCGGCGCTGGATGCGGAGCTGCGCGACTATGTGCGTGCACGCGTCGCAGAGTCCGGTGTCGAGGTGACCGAGCTCGGCGTCAAGGACGTGATCCTGCCCGGCGAGATCCGGGAGCTGGTGAACAAGGTGGTGGAGGCGGAGCGGGTCGCGAAGGCGAACCTGATCCGCCGGCAGGAGGAGACCGCGGCGACGCGTTCGCTCCTGAACACCGCCCGCCTGATGGAGGAGAACCCCCTGCTGCTGCGGCTCAAGGAGCTGGAGTCGCTGGAGCGGCTGGTCGAGAAGGTCGGCCGCATCGACCTCCATGCCGGCAACGGCGAGGGCCTCGATGCCCTCCTGACCCGGCTCGTGCGCCTGAAGGCGCCCGAGAGCGCATGAAGCAGAAGGGCCGCCCACGGGCGGCCCTTCACATCTCCATTGTCGACGCTTGCGATGAACGCGTGAGCGCGCCCGTGCGACCAAACCATGAGTGGGTATTGCACGCGCGCGAAGGTTGCGTAATCTCACGGTGACGATCACAATATCGATCATGGCAAGCGAATGACCACTCTTCAGCAAACGATCCGCCCTGCGGCCCGGCCGCGGGAATGGAAAGCGATCGTCGTCTTGATCCTGTTGATCCCGGTGCTGTGGTCGCCGCCGTTCCTGTTTCGCTTCTTCCTGTATCAGCCGTTCAACATCCCGTCGGGTTCGATGGCACCGACGCTGATGGTCGGCGACTACGTCTTTGCCGCCAAATACGCCTATGGCTACGGCCGTTATTCCTTCCCTTTCGCGCCGTCGTTGATCTCGGGCCGTGTCCTTGCCGCCGAGCCCGAGCACGGCGACGTCGTCGTATTTCGCACGCCAAAGGACACTTCGGTCGACTACGTCAAGCGCGTGGTCGGGCTGCCCGGCGACCGCATCCAGATGCGGCAGGGACAGCTTTTCCTCAATGACAGACCGGTGACGCGCGTCGCGCTCGCAAACGGGCTCGCCGGCCCCGCCTGCGGTCTGGATGGCAGCGTCAAGGTCAAGCGCTGGCGCGAGACGCTGCCCAATGGCAATTCCTACATCACCTACGACTGCGTCGAGAACGGCTACTACGACAACACCAATGTCTACACCGTGCCGCCCGGCCATTTCTTCGTGCTGGGCGACAACCGCGACAACTCGAGCGACAGCCGCGTGATGGCAACGATTGGTTTCATCCCGATGGACAACCTCGTCGGGCGGGTCACCCGGATCTTCTGGTCGCTCGATGAAGACGGCGAGCCGCACATGGAGCGGCTGGGGAAGGTCTGGTGAGGCCTCCGCTCTCGCGGCTGTCATTCCGGGGCGCGCCCTTTTGGGCGCGAGCTTTGGTGCGCAATTGCGCACCTGAGAATCCATAACCCCAGGCGGATGTAATGGCCGGCAATGTCGCCTTCGCCCGCCCGGAATGACGTGTCCAAAACAAAAACCCCGGCATCGCTGCCGGGGTTTCGTAGTTATCGAGGTGGTTGGACTTAGAAGTCCATGCCGCCCATGCCGCCGCCCGGGGGCATCGCCGGACCGGCGCCGCCCTTCTTGGGCAGCTCGGCGACCATGGCTTCCGTGGTGATCAGCAAGGCCGCAACCGAAGCTGCGTTCTGGATCGCGGTACGGACCACCTTGGTCGGGTCGATGATGCCCTTCTTGACGAGGTCGGCATAGTCGCCGGTCTGGGAGTCGAAGCCGTAGGCGTACGTCTTGTTCTCCAGGATCTTGCCGACGATCACCGAACCGTCTTCACCGGCGTTGATCGCGATCTGGCGAGCGGGAGCCGACAGCGCCTTGCGCACGATCTCGACGCCGGTCTTCTGGTCGTCGTTCTTGGTGCGCAGGCCCTTGAGCTGCTCGGAGGCGCGGAGCAGGGCGACGCCGCCGCCCGGGACGATACCTTCTTCGACCGCCGCGCGGGTCGCATGCATCGCGTCATCAACGCGATCCTTGCGCTCCTTCACCTCGACCTCGGTCGCGCCGCCGACGCGGATCACCGCGACGCCGCCTGCGAGCTTGGCGAGACGCTCCTGGAGCTTCTCACGGTCGTAGTCCGAGGTGGTCTCCTCGATCTGCGCCTTGATCTGGGCCACGCGCGCCTCGATGTCGGCCTTCTTGCCGGCGCCGTTGACGATCGTGGTGTTCTCCTTGTCGATCATCACCTTCTTGGCGCGACCGAGCATGTTGAGCGTGACGTTCTCGAGCTTGATGCCGAGATCTTCCGAGATCGCCTGGCCGCCGGTCAGGATCGCGATGTCCTGCAGCATGGCCTTGCGGCGATCGCCGAAGCCCGGAGCCTTGACGGCCGCGACCTTCAGGCCGCCACGGAGGCGGTTCACGACCAGGGTCGCGAGCGCTTCGCCTTCGACGTCCTCGGCGACGATGACCAGCGGCTTGCCGGTCTGCACCACGGCCTCGAGCAGCGGCAGCAGCTCGTTCAGCGAGGAGAGCTTCTTCTCGTTGATGAGGATGTAGGCGTCGTCCATTTCAACGCGCATCTTGTCGGCGTTGGTGACGAAGTAGGGCGAGATGTAGCCGCGGTCGAACTGCATGCCCTCGACGACGTCGAGCTCGGTCTCAAGCGACTTGGCTTCCTCGACGGTGATGACACCCTCGTTGCCGACCTTCTTCATGGCGTCGGCGAGGAACTTGCCGATCTCCGCGTCGCCGTTGGCCGAGATGGTGCCGACCTGGGCGATCTCGTCGTTCGAGGTGACCTTCTTGGAGTTCTTGACGAGGTCCGCAACGACGGCTTCGACCGCGAGGTCGATACCGCGCTTGAGGTCCATCGGGTTCATGCCGGCGGCAACCGACTTGGCGCCTTCGCGCACGATCGCCTGGGCGAGCACGGTGGCGGTGGTGGTGCCGTCGCCGGCCGCGTCAGCGGACTTCGAAGCGACTTCGCGCACCATCTGCGCGCCCATGTTCTCGAACTTGTCCTCGAGCTCGATCTCCTTGGCGACGGTGACGCCGTCCTTGGTGATGCGGGGAGCGCCGAACGACTTGTCGAGCACGACGTTGCGGCCCTTCGGACCGAGCGTGACCTTCACCGCGTTGGCGAGGATGTCGACGCCGCGAAGCATCTTGTCGCGCGCATCGACGGAGAATTTGACTTCTTTAGCTGCCATCTGGATTTTTCCTTGAGGGGTGTGGCTGGGTGAGAGAGGGGGCTCTTAGGCCGCCTTCTTCTTGGAAGCGGGGACGTCGAGGACGCCCATGATGTCGCTTTCCTTCATGATCAGCAGATCGACGCCGTCGATCTTGACTTCAGTGCCGGACCACTTGCCGAACAGCACGCGGTCGCCGACCTTCAGGTCGATCGGGATCAGCTTGCCGGCTTCGTCGCGGCCACCGGGACCAACGGCGACGACTTCGCCCTGGGAGGGCTTTTCCTTGGCAGTGTCGGGAATGATGATGCCGCCAGCGGTCTTCTCTTCTGCGTCGATGCGCTTGACCACGACGCGGTCGTGAAGCGGACGGAATTTCATGCAGTCCTCCTAAGTATTTGCACGAGTTGGGAATTTTTGGTCGTTAGCAGTCTGTGCCCGCGAGTGCTAGCACAGGCGAGGCTGAAATAGGACAGGAATTTTGCGGGGGCAAGGGCTTCTAGCAGAAAAATCGGCACTCTGAAGGCCCGGGTGCCAGAATCTCTTTACCATCGTTAACCGGCCTTGGAGGCCCCTTCGAGGCCCCTTGGATGACCGTATTAGCACGGAGCCGCCTCTGCTGCTAAAGCATTGAATTTCAACAACTTGTTAAACTTTTAGGCTTGAGATGAATTGTCAGTTTGCGTCACATTTCTCTCATGTGAGCGCATCAGTTCCGGGTGGCTCGTAAGGCGCACACCGACCAAGCCGCCCCTTGAATGCGCTCCTGCAAAGGAGGTTGGCATGGGCTTGCGGAGTGGGGGCGTTTCCGAGGATTTCCGGAAACAGCTTTTGGGTTACGGGCTGACGACGGCGCAAATTCTCTATCGGATGCCCGATCATCCCTCGCTTCTCCAGACCTACGTCTGGCAGAACTACGACATGTTTCCGAAATTTCCGGCGCTGAAGGATTTCCTGGCGTTCTGGCAGGAGAAGCTCGACGGTCCGCTTTATTCGGTCACCGTCGCGCATTCCAAGCTGATCAAGCCGGCCGAGCTGCGCGCCGTGGATGGCGTGTTCCGGCTGCATTGAGGCGAGCACCGGACTCGTAGGGTGGGCAAAGGCGCGCCCGCGCGCCGTGCCCACCGTCTCTCCGCGATTGCGTCTGGCAATGGTGGGCACGCTTTCGCTTTGCCCACCCTACGGTATCTCGTTCTGTGCTAGCCTCCGCCCATAACAACAGGGAGGCGGCCCATGGCCAAGAAAACAAAATCGCGCAGCGCGGCCCAGGCCGCGGTGAAGAAGCGGAGCGGAGCCAAGGCCGCGGCACGATCCTCGGCGCGCAAGGCGGTGAAGGCGAAGGCGCGCACGACACCGGCAAAGGCCGCTCCGAAACAACCCGCGCGTCCCAAGCAGCGCATCGCCATCAGCCATCACCGCGAGGAAGACTTCAAGGCCGACGGCCTGCGCGCCTACGCCAAGTATCGCGATCTCGGCATCGCCGAAGCAAGCCACGGCCTCGCGCAAGCCCACGTGATCCGCCTGCAAGGCCCCTGCGATCCGAACGAGGTGTCGAAGCTGCACTTCCACGACGTCGAATTCCAGATGGTCTACGTGCTCAAGGGCTGGGTGAAGACCTACATGGACGGGCAGGGCGAGACCTTGATGAAGGAAGGCAGCGCCTGGACCCAGCCGCCGAAGATCAAGCACATGATCCTGGACTATTCGGATGACGTGGAGCTGCTGGAGGTGATCCTGCCGGCGGAGTTCAAGACGGTGGAGTTGAAGGCCTGATGTCATTCCGGGGCGCGCGCAGCGCGAGCCCGGAATCCATTTCTCCGCATGTGCTGACGCCCGATGGATTCTCAGGTGCGCAATTGCGCACCGTAGCTCGCCGCTTCGCTTCGCTCGCAATGACGATAGGAGAGAGCCTAACTCAACACCCCCACCACCGCGCCCATCAAACACGTCGTCAGCGTCCCCGACACGATCGACTTCAACCCCAGCGCGTTGATCTCCTCGCGCCGCTCCGGCGCCATCACCCCTAAGCCGCCGATCATGATGCCGAGGCTGGCGAAATTGGCGAAGCCGCACATTGCGTAGAGCATGATCAGGCGCGAGCGCGGATCGAGCGTATCGGGCGGCAGTTTTGAGAAGTCGACATAGGCGATCAACTCGTTGAGCACGGTCTTGGTGCCCATCAGGCTGCCGGCGGTCACGGCCTGATCCCAGGGCAATCCCATCAGCCAGCACACCGGCGCCATCACGAGGCCGAGCAGCCGTTGCAGCGAGATCGCCGCGCCACCGATATTCGGTAATAGGCCGAGCATCGCGTTGACGAGATAGACCAGCGCGACCAGCACCAGCAGCATGGCGACGATGTTGATCAAGAGCTCGATCCCCGCGCTCGTGCCTTTCACGATCGCATCCATGGTGCCGGAGACATCCATCTCAGGATCCTCCAGCGTGCCGCCGGTGCGCTTGTCTGACGTCTCCGGCACCATGATCAGGCTGACGAGGATCGCGGCCGGCGCACCCAGTACGGAGGCGATGACGAAATGGGCGGCGGCATCGGGAATGAGCGGCGCCAGCAGCGTCGCGTAGAGCACCAGCACCGTGCCGGCGATACCGGCCATGCCGCCGGTCATCACCAGGAACAATTCGCTGCGCGTCATCTGCACCAGATACGGCCGCACGAACAGCGGCGCCTCGACCATGCCGAGGAAGATGTTGGCCGCGGTCGAGAGCCCGACCGCGCCGCCGACGCCCAGCGTCCGCTCCAGCAGCCAGGCCATGCCGCGCACGACCGGCGGCAGCACGCGCCAATAGAACAAGAGCGTCGTCAGCACGCTCATGACCAGCACGATCGGCAGCGCCTGGAACGCCAGGATGAAATCGGCGCCCGGCACCTTCAGATCGAAGGGCAGGGGACCGCCCCCGACATAGCCGAACACGAAGGAGGAGCCGGCGCGCGAGGCCGCGGAGATCGCGCCGACCGCGTCGTTGATGGCGCCGAAGGCGCGCGCGACGACGGGCACCTTTAGGAGCACGACCGCGGTGACGAAGGTTGCGACAAGCCCGATCGCTGCTTGGCGAGCCGAGGCCGCGCGGCGATTCTCGCTCAGCACCCAGGCGATCAATAGCAATGCGAAAACGCCGAGTGCCGATTGCAGCCGAAGCATGATGTCCCCAAACCTTCAATGATTATGGCCGCGCGTGCGTTGCAAACGCAATGCCGGAAGGCCGCTGGAGCCGCCCGCTGTTGACAAGCAGGCCTGCGTCAGCCACGCGGGGCAGGTCGAAATCAGGGGGCGGACGGTCCAAGCGTGACCCAAGAGGCGATGACAGAGCAGCCGATATCCTCGAATCCGCCGGTCACCGCCCGCGCACTTCTCTCCCACCGCGCCTTCCTGTTCTTCCTGCTCTCGCGCAGCCTGTCGCGCTTCTCCAGCCAGATCGCGGCGGTCGCGATCGGCTGGCAGATCTACGATATCACCGGCTCGGCCTTTGATCTCGGCATGGTCGGCCTCGTACAATTCCTCCCCACCGCGCTCCTGGTGTTCGTCGCCGGCCACGCCGCCGACCGTTTCGAGCGCAAGCGCGTGGTCCAGCTCTGCCAGCTCGTGGAAGCCGCGACCGCGCTCTATCTCGCGATCATCACCTATCTCGGCCTGGTCAGCGAGGTGCAGATCTTCATCGCGACCTTCGTGCTCGGCATTGCCGGCGCCTTCGAGAGCCCGACCACCGCGGCTCTCTTGCCGCTGATCGCGCCGCAGGGATCGCTCCAGCGCGCAACCGCAGTCGCGAGCGGCGCGGGGCAGGTCGCGACCATCACGGGTCCGGCGCTCGGCGGCTTTGCCTACGCGGTCGCGCCGCACCTCGCCTATGCCGTGATGCTGCTGTTCTGGATTCTCGGGATGATTTTGACCGGCTTCATCCGGCCGCGCCCGCAGGCGGTCTCCAAGGAGGGGACGGACGCCGACAACATCTTCGCCGGCGTTCGCTTCATTCGCAGCAATCCGGCGATCCTCGGCACCATCTCGCTCGATCTGTTCGCGGTGCTGTTCGGCGGCGTCACCGCGCTGTTGCCGATCTATGCCCGCGACATCCTCCAGACCGGCCCGATGGGGCTCGGGATCTTGCGCGCCGCGCCCGCGGTCGGCGCGCTGCTGATGACCATGGTGCTGGCGCGTCACGCCATCTCGCGGCATGTCGGTCTGCGCATGTTCCAGGCCGTGATCGTGTTCGGCGTCGCCACGGTCGTGTTCGCGCTGTCGTCCTGGATGTGGCTGTCGGTGTTGTCGCTCGCCATTCTCGGCGCGGCAGACACGATCAGCGTCGTGATCCGCTTCTCGCTGGTGCAGCTCTCAACCCCCGACGAGATGCGCGGCCGCGTCGGCGCGGTGAACTTCCTGTTCATCAACGCCTCCAACCAGCTCGGCCAGTTCGAAAGCGGGGTGGCAGCCGCGCTGCTCGGCGCGATGCCCGCGGCCGTGCTCGGCGGCGTCTGCACCGTCGGGGTGGCACTGCTGTGGATGAAGCTGTTTCCGGCGCTGCGGCAGGTGGAGAGTTTGGAGTAGGGCTCCGCTCTCTCATTCGTCATTGCGAGCGCAGCGAAGCAATCCAGAGTCTTGCCGCATTGACAGTCTGGATTGCTTCGCTGCGCTCGCAATGACGATTGTGGAAGCAGCACAGGGATTTAGCCGGCCTCACCCCGTTGGCAGGGCGAGACCGGAGTCTACTGTGCATGGGGTTGTTTTCGCGTTTTTTAGTTCAGCCCCGTCCGACGAACGGCATCTTGGTCGCCATCACCGTCATGGTCAGCACGTTGGCATCGAGCGGCAGGCCGGCCATGTAGGCGACGGCATCGCCGACCGCCTTGGCGTCCATGCGCGGCTCATGCTTGGTGGTGCCGTCCGGCTGCAGCACGCCGGGGCCGTTGACCATGCGGTCGGTCATGGGCGTCGCGGCATTGCCGATGTCGACCTGGCCGACCGCGATGTCGTACATGCGGCCGTCGAGGTTGGAGGCCTTGGTGAGGCCCGTGATGGCGTGCTTGGTCGAGGTGTAGGCCGCCGAGAACGGCCGCGGCGCGTGCGCCGAGATCGAGCCGTTGTTGATGATGCGGCCGCCGCGCGGGTTCTGGTCCTTCATGATGCGGAAGGCGTGCTGGGTGCACAGGAACGGGCCGGTGAGGTTGGTGTTCACCACCGCCTGCCACTGCTCGAGGCTGAGATCCTCGAAGTTCACCGCCGGCGCGCCCATGCCGGCATTGTTGAACAGCACGTCGAGCCGGCCGTAGGTCGCCTTCACCTTGTCGAACAGCGCGGCAATGGAGTCCGGCTTGGTCATGTCGGCGGTGACGCACAGGCTCTTGCCTGCGGGGCCGAGCTTCGCGGTCTCCTCGAGCATGTCGAGCCGGCGGCCGACCAGCACCACGGTGAAGCCGATGTTCATCAGCGCCAGCGACGCCGCGCGTCCGACACCGGTGCCGGCGCCCGTCACCACTGCGATCTTGTTTGCTTCACTCATCGTTTCCTGCCTTCTCTCTTAAGCTGTCAGGTTTTGGGTTCTTTTTCGTTCTTGTAGGGCGGCCGCGGAATGTTCTGATGCGCCGCGCGCAAGGCCGCCGACCAGCGCGAGCGCAGGTCGTGGAAATAGGGCTCGCCCGCCTCGATGCGGTGGTTGAGATCGGCATCGCAGGCGTCGCTGCGCACCACCAGCACGTCGATTGGCAGACCGACGCCGAGATTGGAGCGCATGGTCGAGTCCATCGAGATCAGGCCGGTCTTCAGCGCCTCGTAGAGCTCGACGTCGTAATGCATGGCGCGGTCGAGCACCGGCTTGCCGTATTTGTGCTCGCCGATCTGCAGGTAGGGCGTGTCCGTGGTGCACTCGATGAAATTGCCGGCGGTGTAGACCATGAACAGGCGCATGCGCGCGCCCTTGATCTGGCCGCCGAACAGGAAGGAGACGTCGAAGGAGACGTCTTCGGATCTCAGCGCCGGTCCTTCGGTCGCGTGCACCGCCCGGATCGCCCGGCCGATGCGCTGGGCGGCCTGGAACATGGTCGGCGCGTTCATCAGCGTCTCGACCTCGCCCGTGGTGGGGTCCTCCAGGCCTTCGGTCAGCGTCGACAGCACCGACTGGCTGATGGCGAGGTTGCCGGCGCTGGCGATCGCCATGATGCGGTCGCCGGGTTTCGAGAAGATGTGGAGCTTGCGGAAAGTCGAGACATTGTCGAGCCCGGCATTGGTGCGGGTGTCGGCGATCATCACCAGACCGTCCCGAACCAGGATTCCGCAACAATAGGTCATTTCCAGTCCCCGAACGCGTTTGCGCGGAATTACTAGCGAATTTCGGGGAGGCATGAAACCCCCGATTCCCCGGGGGGAGGTCGTCATTCGCCGGCGAAACGGCTATCCCTGCGGCTCAGTCAGCGGCATCGACGAGAAACGCCTCGTCGACGGGGACGCCGAGCGCCGTGACCAGCCGGTTGGTCTCCGCGGCCATGCCGACGATGGCGAGCATCTCGCCATATTCGGCCTCGGTCATGCCCTTGGCCCGTGCGCCCGCGGTGTGCGAATGGATGCAGTAGCTGCAACCGTGCGCGATCGAAACAGCGACATAGAGCATTTCCTTGATCTTGGGATCGAGCGCGCCGGGTGCCATCACCTCCTTGATGCTCTCCCAGGTCCGCCGCAGCGTCTTCGGATCATGCGCCAGCGCGCGCCAGAAATTGTTGACGAAGTCCGACTTCCGCACCTTGCGGATATCGTCGAAGACGGCGCGCGCCTCGGCGGAGAGCTCATCGTCCGAAAGCAGCTTTACGGTCGCCATGGGGTACCTCGCGGGGTCAGGTCTGATCCCGCGAGTGTAGCACGGCTCGAGCGCTCAGCCGGCATGTCCGGCCGAACGACGCAACGCCAGCTTGCCGACGTCGACATATTGCCGCTGCTGCGCGTGAGCGTGCTGTGCTGCGACGTGAAGGTCGCGCAGGCGCCGCTGCAGCGGCGAGCTGTCGTAGACCGCGCTGGCGCCGGCCAGCGCAAAGCAGGCATCCGCGATGCCGACGCAGGTCGTGGCGAGCCAGGTCGCGGAGCGGGCCCCCTCGATCACGAGGTCTTCGTCGTTCAGCGTTCCCGCCAGCGCGTGACGCCAGTGCCTGGCGGCCTGGACCTCGTGAAACGCTTGCGCGGCTCCGAGGTCGGCGGAAATCCGGCCGAGATCATACTGGAAGATCTCGGACTCCCGCATCGGCACGGCCGCGTACAATTGCTGCCTTCCGGTAGCGGCCAGCGCGAGCAGGTCGTCGACGGTGCCTTCGGCCATCCCCACCGAGAATGCGCCGTGCACCAATGGCAGCCATTGCCGCAACGCCTGATAGAGCGGCCCCGACTGGCGCGGGGCGGCATCGAGATCGAAGAAATCGGCTTCGGAAACCAGCGTCTCCCGCAGCGTGACGTGATGGCTGCCGGTGCCCTTGAGCCCCGCCGCGTGCCAGGTGTCCTCGATCTCCCAGCTGCGCGCCGGCAGCGCAACGACGCGAAGCAGCGGCTTGCCCTGCGGGCCGGGGACCGGCTTGCCGTTCTCGGTGACAATGCAGAACCCGCCGATCCAGTCGGCATGCGTGCAACCGCTGGCGAATGGCCAGCGGCCCCTGACGCGATAGCCGTCGGCCACGCGCTCTGCTGTTCCACCCGGCTGGGACGAGCCGCAGATCGCTGTATCAGGTCCGTCGTGATAGATGCGCTGGTACAATTCCGGGGGTGACGCGGCGACGAAGAGGCTGCTCGCTCCGGCGACAACCGCGATCCAGCCGACCGAACCGTCGAGACGGGCTAGCGCCTTGATGACCTCCAGTCCGGCCGGAAAATCCAGCTCCAGCCCGCCTTGGCTGCGCGGAACGAACATCCGAAAGAGCCCGATCGACCGCAGCCGTTCCACGAGGTCGGGCGGGACGCGGCGTGTGGCTTCGATCTCGGCCGCGCGCGCCTTGATCTCGGGAGCCAACTCCCGGATCCCCGCAAGCATGTCCTGGTGGGGATCGCGCAGGGGCACGGAATGCTTCTTGTTCTTTTCGTGAAGCCGCATCTGTCTCAACCTCTGTTGCGGAAACGGATCACAACGGAGGTTGAAGAGATGGCGCTACGGGACGGTTTCAGCGCGGCGGTCGTCGATTACAGCTGTAACGCTGCGACGTGATTGCGCCGCGGATGTCTCGTGACGAGATACCGCCGCGGCTAGCTCTGCCGCTGTGACTGCGACTGCGATTGCCCGCCGCGGCCGGCCTGCTCGACCTTCACGGCCACCGTCAGCGTCTCCGCACCGCCGCCATAGCGGGTGCCGCGCACGGGGGCCGCGCCGAGATAGTCGAGCCCGATCGCAACGCGGACATGAGCGTCGGTGGTGCAGATGCAATTGGCAGGATCGAAGCCGACCCAGCCGAGACCGTCGACGTAAGCTTCCGCCCAGGCATGTCCGGCATCCTGGTGCACCGTGCCGTCCGAGCGCAGGAAATGGCCGGAGACGAAGCGCGCCGGCACGCCGCCGCTGCGGGCGCAGGCGATGAAGATGTGCGCGTAGTCCTGGCAGACGCCGCGCTTGAGCGTGAACGCTTCGGCCGCCGAAGTGCCGCTGTTGGTCGGATCCTCATCGAAGGTCATGTGATCGCTGATTTGCGTCATCAGCGTGTGCAGGAAGCCGAGCGTGTCGCTCTCGGCCTCGCTGCGCAACTGCCGCGCGACCGCCGTCATCGCCGGATTGACGGTGGTGAGGTCGGTGGCGCGCAGGAACATGCCGGCCGGAAAACGCTCGTCGGCGCCGCGCAGCACGCCGCCGGTGTCGTGGGTCTCGATCAGGCCCTCGGCGGTGATCTTGATGTCGCCGACGGGTCCGCAGGACAGCACATGGGTGACGTTGCCGAAGGCGTCCTCATGGGTGTCGAGCTTGGTGTCGGTCGAGACGTCGATCTGCCACTCCGCCACATATTGCCCGTCATGGCTGCCGGGCGTCATGCGCAGGATCTGGATCACGCTGGTGGCCGGCGGCTCATAGCGATAGGTCGTGGTGTGCTGGATTCGCAGGCGCATGGTGTTTCTAGATCGGTCATTCCGGGATGGTCCGAAGGACCAGACCCGGAATCTCGAGATTCCGGGTTCGATGCTTTGCATCGCCCCGGAATGACGAAGGGTGAAGGTTTCAGTCTCGACTAGATCAAATACTGCTTCGTGATGATTTCGCCCAGCCTGGAATTGTCCGCGATAAATTCCTGAATGAATTCATGCACGCCATGCTGGAAAATGTCGTTCATATTGCTGTGTTCCAGCCGGTTGCGGATGCCGCGGGCATGGCGCTGGGCGGGGCCCTGGCGGCCATAGGCGACGCCGATCTGGTCGAGGTTGCGCACGAGATTGCCGTAGCAGCTTGCCAGCGAGCGCGGCAGCGTGTCGTTGAGGATGAGCAGGTCCGCAATCAACCACGGCTTCAGCGTCTCGCGATAGACCCAGTGATAGGCCGTCAGCGCCGAGACCGAGCGCAGGATCGAGCTCCACTGATAGAAGTCGAGCGGGCCGCCGACATGCTCCTCCTCGGGCAGCAGCACATGGTACTTCACATCGAGGATACGCGCCGTGTTGTCGGCGCGCTCCAGATGCACGCCCATGCGCGAGAACCAGTAGGCGTCGTTGCGCAGCATGGTCCGGTAGGCCGAGCCGTCGAAACGCAGCGAAGTCTCCTGCACGAAGCGCAGGAATTTTGCGAGATCCTCGCGTGTGGAGGTGCCCTTGCTCCAGACCTCCTGGAGTTCGATCCAGGCCGAGTTGATGGTGTCCCACATCTCGCTGGTGAGCGCGGTGCGCACCGAGCGCGAGTTCAGCCGCGCCGCCTCGATGCAGTTCCTGATTGATGATGGATTGCTTGCCGAGAACGAGAGGTAGTCGACGACGTTGTGCTCGTTGGCGACTTCGTATTGCTGATAGAAGCTCGCGGCGACGCCGGCGGTGAGAAGCGCCGAGTCCCATTCATTGGTCTTGCCGATATAGGCGGCGGGAAGCGCGGTGACGCGCAGCGTCGCATCGATGGTGCGCGCGAGATACTCGGCCCGTTCGACATAGCGGGCGAGCCAGTAGAGGTTTTCGGCGGTACGCGACAGCATCTGACTACTCGTCCAGGATCCAGGTGTCTTTGGTGCCGCCGCCCTGGCTCGAATTCACCACCAGGGAGCCTTCCTTGAGCGCGACCCGTGTCAGCCCGCCGGGCACGATCGTGGTGCTCTTGCTGCCGGTGAGCACGAAAGGCCGCAGGTCGACGTGGCGTGGCGCGAGGCCGCTTGCCGTACAGGTCGGGCAGGTCGAGAGCGCCAGCGTCGGCTGCGCGATAAAACCTTCCGGCTCGCGCTTGAGCTTTTCGCGGAAGGCCTCGATCGTCGCTTTCGTCGCGGCGGGGCCGATCAGCATGCCGTAGCCGCCGGAGCCGTGCACCTCCTTCACGACGAGCTCGCCGAGATTGTCGAGCACGTAAGCAAGGTCCTTCGGCTCGCGGCAGCGCCAGGTCGGCACGTTCTTCAGGATCGGCTCCTCGCCGAGATAGAATTTCACGATGTCCGGCATGTAGGAGTAGATCGCCTTGTCGTCGGCGATGCCGGTGCCGACCGCGTTGGCGAGCGTGATGTTGCCGGCCGCATAGGCCGACATCAGCCCGGGCACGCCGAGCACGGAGTCGGGGCGGAAGGTGAGGGGGTCGATGAAATCGTCGTCGACGCGGCGATAGATCACGTCGATCCGCTTCACTCCCTCGGTCGTCCGCATGAACACTTCGTTGTTCTTGACGATGAGGTCGCGGCCTTCGACCAGTTCGATGCCGAGCTTGTCGGCGAGGAAGGAGTGCTCGTAGTAGGCCGAGTTGTAGACGCCGGGCGTGAGCAGGGCGACCGTCGGCTCGCCGGAGGCGCCTTGCGGCGCCACCGAGCGCAGGGCGGAGAGCAGCTCGTCCGGATAGCGTTCGACCGGCGCCACCCTGTGGCGGGCGAACAGGTCCGGAAACAACCGCATCATGATCTCGCGGTTTTCCAGCATGTAGGACACACCCGACGGGGTGCGGGCATTGTCCTCCAGCACGATGAAGTCCTCGGCATCGACCCGGACGATGTCGATGCCGGCAATGTGCACGTAGACGTCGTGCGGAACCTGCTGGCCGTTCATCTCGGGGCGGAACACCGGGTTCTGGAAGATCAGGTCGTCGGGCACGACCTCGGCGCGCAGGATGTCGCGGCCATGATAGATGTCGCGCAGGAACATGTTGAGCGCGCGCACGCGCTGCTTCAGGCCCTTCTCCAGCAGCGCCCATTCCTTGCCGGACATGATTCGCGGGATCACGTCGAAGGGGATCAGGCGCTCGGTGGATTCGGAGTCGCCATAGACGGCAAAGGTGATGCCGATGCGGCGGAACAGGAGCTCGGCCTCCTGGCGGCGATATTCGAGCGCCTCGGGAGGCGTCTCCTTGAGCCAGCGTGCCAGCTCCTGATAGGCGGGGCGAAGGTCCCCACCGGGAATGTTCATTTCATCAAACGCGACTGCCATAGATCCCGACTTGTCTCCGTGGCCATGCGGCAAGAGTGCATGACTCTGAGGAGGTAGCAAGGGCTGGGCCAGCGCGATAAGCATGGAGTTGTGGCATTTGCCGGGGACAGCCGGGAGGGTGCCTCAAAAAATGGCTGAGGACTGCTTATTTCGGCAGCAAAACCGCGTGACTTCAACGCGTTACCTCGGCAAAGTCGGGCCGACAGGTGAGGGACTTAAGGTATGAGCGACATCGTCACGGCGGGCATTCTGGTCATCGGGGATGAAATCCTGTCCGGCCGCACCAAGGACAAGAATATCGGCTTCATCGCCGAATACCTGACAAATATCGGCATCGACCTGAAGGAAGTCCGGGTCGTCTCCGACGACGAGGACGACATCATCGCCGCCCTGAATGCACTGCGGCAACGCTACACCTATGTCTTCACCACCGGCGGCATCGGGCCGACCCATGACGACATCACCGCCGACAGCGTCGCCAAGGCGTTCGGCGTCGGCATCGACCATCATCCGGAGGTCGTCGCCCGCTTCCGCGAGCGCTGGAGCGAGCAGGACCTCAACGAGGCCCGCCTGCGTATGGCCCGCATCCCCGACGGCGCCGAGCTGATCCAGAGCGCGACCATCCTCGCCCCCGGCTTCAAGATCGGCAATGTCATCGTGATGGCCGGCGTACCCTCGATCATGCAGGCGATGATGGACATCGTCTCGCCCAAGCTGAAATCGGGCGTGCGCATGCTGTCCGAATCGGTTCGCGCCAATGCGCGGGAGGGTGACATCGGCAGCCCGCTGCGCGCGATCGCCAACGCCCATCCCGACACCATCATCGGCAGCTATCCGTTCATGGACGAAGATCAGAAGCCGAACACCAATCTGGTGGTGCGCTCGCGCGACGCGGACAAGCTGGCAGCGGCGATGGCGGCGGTGAAGGAAATGCTGGCGGGATTGAACATCACCCGGTAGCAGAATGGCTGCCGGATGAAGATTGGCAGGAGACAACAATGGCTGGTGAAGCACCGGAGCTGAGCGCGCAGGAGCGGGCCGGCAAGGCCTTTCCCGTGTCGTGGGACCAGTTCCACCGCGACTGCCGGGCGCTGACCTGGCGGCTCAACGAGGTCGGCCCGTTCCACGCCGTCATCGCGATCACCCGCGGCGGGCTGGTGCCGGCCGCGATCGTGGCGCGCGAGCTCGGCGTCCGCATCATTGATACGGTCTGCATCGCCAGCTACGATCACGACAAGCAGGGCGAGCTCCAGGTTCTGAAGGGCATGTCCGAGGCGGCGATGAAGCTCGGCGGCGGCACCGGCAAGGGACTTCTGATCGTCGACGACCTCGTCGACACTGGCAAGACCGGCAGGCTGGTGCGCGACATGCTGCCCGATGCGCATTTCGCGACCGTCTACGCCAAGCCGAAGGGACGCCCGCTGGTCGACACCTTCATCACGGAAGTCTCGCAGGACACCTGGATCTTCTTCCCCTGGGACACCGCGCTGTCCTACCACCCGCCGCTGCGCGACGGCGCGGCGTGATCTTTCTTTACCTCGCCCCGCTTGAGGGGAGAGGTCGCGCCGAGGGCGCGGGTGAGGGGGACTCTCCGCGAGTCTAATTCTCACCGACCTTGCGGAGGCTCCCCCTCATCCCGACCTTCTCCCCGCAAGCGGGGAGAAGGAGAAGAGAGCAGCCATGCCCCTGCAAAACCGTGTCACGCCGACCGGCGACATCATCGCCACGCCGCACCGCGGCCTGTTCACCGGCAATCGCGGCATCATCCACGATCCCGCGACCAGGATGCTGTTCAAGAAGCGGTGGTCGTCGCCGGCCTGGCTCACCTGTGTTTGCGAATTCCGCGGCCGCCGCCGCGAGGTGATGGCGACGCATAGCTGGACCGAGCTGTTCTTCCTCGACGAGGCCACCGCGCTCGCCGCCGGCCATCGCCCCTGCTTCTACTGCCGCCGTGACGATGCCAATCGCTTCCGGGCCGCGTGGGAGAAGGGCAACCGCGTCCGTGATGTCCGCATGCACGATATCGACACGGTGCTGCACCACGAACGGCTCGATCACGGCAAGAAGCGGCTTCACGCGCTGCTGGTGCCGCTCGAGCAGCTTCCAGACGGCGCGATGCTGCAGCAGGGCGAGGAAAGCTTTCTGCTGATGCAGGGCGGGGCGCTGTTGTGGTCGGCGGCGGGTTATGTGCAAGGCGCGCGGGAGCTCGACGATGCGCAGTTGCTGACCCCGCCATCGACGCTGCGCGCGATGAGCGCCGGCTATGAGGTCACACTGCACCCCAGCGCACACCGCGCCTGACCGTCCCCGCAAGGGGGGAACGCAGCGGGCGTGTGGCTATTTCAGCTGCCGCCCTTGCTCATCCACTGTCGTCCGCGCATCGCGCAGCGCCCATTCGCGGATGATCTGGCGACAGCGGGTGAGCTCGGCCTCGGTTGCCGTACCCGTATCCTTCGACGCGTGCTCGACCATGGCCTTGCAATTCAGCAGCACGGAGCGATCCTCCGCGCGCGCAGTTAGCGTGGTCGTCACAAGTGCCGTGACGACGAGTGCCGTTCGGAGCACCATCATCCCAGCTTCTCGCGCGCCAGCGCGGCACCGGCGCCGAGCGCCATCAGCTTGGCTTCGGCGATCTCCCGCCGCATCGGCGCCATGCCGCAATTGGTGGTGGCGATGATGTTGCTCTTGGGCACGAACTTCGACACCGCGTCGATCACCTGCACGACGTCCTCGGCCGTCTCCACCGTATCGCTGGCGACGTCGATCACGCCGGCCTGCACGATCTTGGTCTTGAGCAGCGCGAGCAAATCGAGCGGCACCTTCGAATTGCGGCACTCGATCGCGACCTGCTGGATCGGGCTCGCGTCGATCGCCGGAAAGATCTGCTCGTATTGCCGCCACTGGCTGCCGAGCGTTTCCTTCCAGTCGGTGTTGGCCTTGATGCCGTAGCCGTAGCAGATGTGCACGGCGGTGGCGCAGGTCAGCCCCTGCGCGGCGCGCTCCAGCGCCTTGATGCCCCAGTCGTTGACCTCGTCCATGTAGACGTTGAAGGCGGGCTCGTCGAACTGCACGAGATCGACGCCGTCGGCCTGCAATGCCTTGGCTTCCTCGTTGAGGAGATCGGCGAAGGCAAAGGCCATCTTGACGCGATCACCGTAGTAACGGTCCGCAATCGTGTCGATGATGGTCATCGGGCCGGGCAGGGTGAACTTCAGCTTCTTCTTCGTGTGCGTGCGCGCCACGCGCGCCTCGTCGGCATGAACACGACCCTTGAGCTGAAGCGGCGCGACCACCTGCGGCACCATCGCCTTGTAGCGGTCCTTGCGGATGCCCATCTCGACCTTGTGGGCGAAATCGATGCCGTCGATCTTCTCCAGGAAGCCGTGCACGAAATGCTGGCGGGCCTGCTCGCCCTCCGTGACGATGTCGATGCCGGCATCCTCCTGGACCTTGACGGCAAGCATCGTGGCGTCGCGCTTGGCGCGGAGAAGCTCGTCACCTTGCGACTTCCAGGGTGCCCAGAGCATGTTCGGCTCGGCGAGCCATTCCGGCTTCGGCAAGGAGCCGGCGATCGTGGTTGGAAACAGCATGGCGGCCCTCCCGGCAGGTTGTGTTGCGCCCCTTCCTGCCATGTCTTAACGTCAAGGTACAGAACAACAAAAGTCGCTCTCTATTCCATTGGCGACGACAGGGAAGGGCGATGATCGACCTCTACTATGCGCCGACGCCGAACGGCTGGAACATCTCGATCATGCTGGAGGAACTCGGGCTCCCCTATGACGTAAAGCCCGTCAATATCCGCGCCGGCGAGCAGTTCAGCCCCGAATTTCTGGCGGTCTCCCCCAACAATCGCATTCCCGCGATCGTCGACCACGCGCCCGCCGACGGCGGTGCGCCGTTCTCTGCGTTCGAGACCGGTGCGATCCTGATTTACCTCGCGGAAAAGACCGGCCGCTTCCTGGCCAACGATCTGCGCGGCCGCTCGACGACCATCCAGTGGGTGATGTGGCAGATGGCGGGCCTCGGGCCGATGCTCGGCCAGCACGGCCATTTCGCGCTCTATGCCGCTGAAAAGATCCCTTATGCGATTGAACGTTACCGCGACGAGGCCGCGCGGCTCTATGGCGTGCTCGACCGGCAGTTGGCCAAGACCGGCGCCTATGTCGCCGGCGACTATTCCATCGCGGACATCGCCTGCTTCCCCTGGACCATGACCCACAAGGCGCAGGGCTTTACGCTCGACGACTATCCGAACGTGAAACGCTGGTACGCCGAGGTGCGCGCAAGGCCGCAGGTGCAGGCGGGGCTTGCGATCGGAAAGTTCGTGAAGGAACCGTTCGACGAGGAGTCACGCAAGATCATGTTCGGCCAGCGTGCCAAGGAAGTGCTGGGAAAGAAGTAGGTCGTCATTCCGGGGCGGCGCGAAGCGCCGAGCCCGGAATCCATCGGGCCGCAGTTAACGTGGTGAAATGGATTCCGGGCTCGCGCCCAAGAGGGCGCGCCCCGGAATGACGAGATCAAAACAAGCAAGGCATAAAAGGAAACGCCATGATCGAATTCTTCTTCGACTGTTCCAGCCCCTGGACTTACCTCGCCTTCCACAACATCCAGCCGTTGGCAAAGGAGCTGGGGGCCGAGATCGTCTGGCGGCCGATCCTGGTCGGCGGCATCTTCAACACGGTCAATCCGAGCGTCTACGCGCAGCGCGAGACGCCGGTGCCGCTGAAGGCGCGCTACATGAAGAAGGACCTCGCCGACTGGTCGCGCTCGGCCGGCCTCGCGATCAAGATGCCGCCGACGGTGTTTCCGGTAAACAGCGTGAAGGCCATGCGCGGCTGCATCTGGCTGGGGAAAGACATGGTGCCGTTCGCCACTGCCGTGTTCGAGACCTATTGGGGCGGCGACAAGGACATCTCGCAGGACGCGGTGCTCGCCGAGATCTGCAGGAAGGTCGGTGTCGACGAGCAGAAGTTCTTTGCCGGCATCTCCGAGCAGGCAATCAAGGACCAGCTCAAGGCCAACACGGAAGAGGTCGTGGCACGCGGTGGCTTCGGCTCACCGACGATCTTCGTGGGCAAGACCGACATGTACTTCGGCAACGACCGCCTGCCGCTGATCCGCGAGGCGCTCGAACGCAGCAAGGCGAGTGCGGCCTGATGGCGCGGGCTGTCGTCTGCCGCGAACTCGGCGCGCCCGAGACGTTGCGGCTGGAAGAGTTTCCGTCGCGCGCCGTCAAACCGGGTGAGGTGCGTGTTGCGATCCGCGCCGCCGGATTGAACTTTCCGGACGTGCTGATGGCGGCCGGCGAATATCAACTCAAGCCGGAGCTGCCGTTCACGCCCGGCATGGAGGCCGCCGGCGACGTCACCGAGGTGGGCGCCGAGGCAAGCGGCGTGTCCGTCGGCGACAAGGTCATCGTGAAGATGCGTCATGGCGCCTTCACCGATGAAGCGGTGGTGACGCCGTCGCAGCTCACGCCGATGCCGTCGACGTTCGACTATGCGGAAGCCGCGACCTATCTCGCGGGCCACGGCACCGCCTATCACGCGCTGATCGATCGCGGCCGGGTCATGCCGGGCGAGGTGTTGCTGGTGCATGGCGCCGGCGGCGGCGTGGGCCTTGCCGCGGTCGAGATCGGCAAGATGCTGGGCGCGACCGTGATCGCGACCGCCTCCAGCGACGAGAAGCTCGCGATTGCGAAATCGCGCGGCGCCGATCACCTCGTGCGCTACGATCGCGAGCCGTTTCGCGATGCCGTCAAGCGCATCACCGACGGCCGTGGCGCCGACGTCGTGTTCGATCCCGTCGGCGGCGAGGTGTTCGAGAACTCGATGCGCTGCATCGCCTGGGGCGCGCGGCTGCTGGTGATCGGCTTTACCGGTGGCATCGGCTCGGCGAAGACAAATCTGCTGCTGATCAAGGGCGCCAGCGTGCTCGGCGTGCGTGCGGGTGAGGCGGTACGGAAGAATCCCGCGCTCGGCGAGGTGCGGCTCAAGGCGCTGCTGCAATGGGCGGAAGAAGGCAAGCTGCGCCCCAACGTCTCGCACCGCCTGCCCCTGCAGGATTACGCGAAGGCGATGCGGCTGTTGATCGACCGCAAGGCGATCGGGCGCGTGGCGCTTGTGATGGATTGACGGTGCCGTAGGGTAGGCAAAGGCGCTCTTGCGCCGTGCCCACCATTTATCACTCACCGAAATCAGAGTGGTGGGCACGCTTCGCTTTGCCCACCCTACGAGAGCCTCACTTGTACTCCCGCTCGCTCCACCACGGAAAATAATCCGGCATATCGCTCGACACCTTGTTCTTGAACTGCGCCGGACGCTTCTCCAGGAATGACACTACGCCTTCCTTGACGTCGTCCGAGCGGCCGCGCGCATAGATGCCGCGGCTGTCGACCTTGTGGGCTTCCATGGGATCGTCGGCGCCCATCATGCGCCACATCATCTGGCGTATCAGCGCCACCGACACCGGCGCGGTCTTGGCGGCGAATTCCTTGGCGAGCGCGCGGGCGGTCGGCAGGAGATCATCGGGAGCTACGACCTTGCTGACGAGGCGGCCGGCGAGCGCTTCCTGGGCCGGGAAGACGCGGCCGGAATAGCACCATTCCAGCGCCTGCGAGATGCCGACGATGCGCGGCAGGAACCAGCTCGAGGCGGCCTCCGGCACGATGCCACGCTGGGAGAACACGAAGCCGAAGCGCGCAGCATCCGAGGCGATCCGGATGTCCATCGCGAGTTGCATGGTGACGCCGATGCCGACGGCAGGGCCGTTCACGGCGGCGATGACGGGCTTCAGGCACTTGAAGATGCGCAGCGTCACCTGGCCGCCGCCATCGCGCACCTGCGGATCGCTGTAATCGACCTTGCCGTCTGCGAAGCGCTTCACCGGCCCGCGCCGCGCATCGCGATCGAAGGTATCAGCGCCCGAGGAAAGATCGGCGCCTGCGCAAAAACCGCGGCCGGCGCCGGTGACGATGATGGCGCGGACGTCGTCGTCCTTGTCTGCGGCGTCGAACGCGTCGATCAGCTCGGCCTGCATCTGCGCATTGAAGGCGTTGAGCTTGTCAGGCCGGTTCAGCGTGATGGTGAGGATCTGCTCGGCGACCTCGTATTTGATGGTCTCATACGCCATGGTGGTTTCCTTCCTTTAGTTTTTCGCTGCGCAGAGGGCAGAGGGCTTTGAGTTTTCTTTTACCCTCCCCTGGAGGGGGAGGGTCGATCGCGCGAAGCGCGAGCGGGGTGGGGTGATCTCTCCACACGGGCACTGTTGGACGCGGAGGGACCGTCACCCCACCCCGTCTCACATTTCGCTGCGCTCAATGTGAGCCGACCCTCCCCCTCCAGGGGAGGGTAAGCAAGAGTCTCTACATGCTGCCTGTCTCAAGTCACTCGGGCTTGCGCCTAAAGGGCGCGCTTCCCGGGATGACGAGAGTGTCCTACGTCGCCGGCGGGCTCGGCCAGGGCTTCTGTGCGCTGCGCAGGCCTTCGAAAGCCTTGGCCATGCCGAGCACGCCGATATCGTCGAAGCGGCGGCCGACGATCTGCACGCCGATGGGAAAGCCGTTGGCGTCGAAGCCGCCGTTGATGGAAACCGCTGGGTTTTCCGACATATTCCACGGCACGGTATAGCAGATGTGTTCGAACGGCCTCATGGGATCGTTGGTGGGTGAAGCCCAGTCCGCCGGATAATTCACGTTCGGCGCGGTCGGCGAGATCACATAGTCGAGCTCGCAGAACAGCTTTGACGCAGCCGCGCGGATCGCCATGGTCTGGTTGAAACCGCGGATCACGTCGACGCCCGAGAGCTTTGCGCCGGACGCGCCCCATTTGAAGATGTAGGGCAGCACCTTTGCCTGTTCTGCCGGCGTCAGCTTGGCCAGATCGTCCCACATCCGCGCGCGCCAGAAATTGTCGAGCCCGTCGAGCATCTCGCGCGTCAAAATGCCGTCGACCTCGGTGACGACGCTACCTGCGGATTCGAACGCCTTTGCGGCTTTCACTGCAACATCGCGGACCGGTCTTTCGGCCGGCAGGCCGACGCCGGCATCGAGCATCAGGCCGATGCGCAGTTTGCGCGGGGATTTCTCCAGGCCCTTCCAGTTGAGAGGCTCGGCGGGCAGGCTCATGCCGTCGCGCCGGTCGGGCTTTGCAATCACGCTCATCATCAGCGCGCAATCGTCGACCGTGCGGGTCATGGGACCGGCGACACGTCCGACATAGGTCGGGTCGATCGGCACGCGGCCAAAGCTCGGTTTCAGGCCGACGAGGCCGCACCAGCCCGCAGGCAGGCGGACCGAGCCGCCGATATCGGTGCCGAGATGCAAGGGGCCGTAGCCAGCCGCAGCCGCCGCGCCGGCGCCCGCGCTGGAGCCGCCGGGATTCTTGGAGAGGTCCCAGGGATTGCGCGCCAGCGCGTGGAAGCTGGAGAGTCCCGAGGACAGCATGCCGTAATCGGGCATGGTGGTCTTCGCGAAGATGATCGCACCGGCCTCGCGCAGTCGCGCAGCGGGCGGGGCGTCCTTCTCGGCCGGCACGAGCTTCACGCTCGCAGCGCCGAGCGGCACGGGCACGCCCTTGGTCGCGATGTTGTCCTTTACAGTGACAGGCACGCCGTCGAGCGCGCCAGACGGTTCGCCCCCGCTCCAGCGCGCGGTCGAGGCCTTCGCGGCCTCGCGCGCGCTGTCGGGATCGAACGCGTAGAGCGCCTTGAGATGCGGTTCCCACGCAGCGACGTGCGCAAGCACGTCCTCCAGCACCTCGCTCGGCGAGAACTGCTTGGCCCGATAGCCCGCGATCAGATCGACCGCGGAGAGATCGTGCAGCGAGGTGACGGCCTCTTCGACGCTCTTTTTGTGCATTGCTAACCTACCGGCATGCGCGTTTCGATGATCCGGGCGAACATGCTGGCGCCGATCGGCAGGATCTTGTCGTCGAGCACGAAGCCGGGATTGTGCACGGGCACCGAGCCGTCATGGCCGATCCAGAAATAGGCGCCGGGAATGGTTTGCAGCATGTCGGCGAAATCCTCGCTGCCCATCTTCGGCTGGGCGCGGGTGATCACGTTGGCGGGGTTGACGACGGTGCGCGCGACCTCCTCGACCACCTTGGACTGCTCGACCTGGTTGATCAGCACGCCGAAGGTGTCGCGGATGTCGGCTTCGATCACGCATTGATAGGCGCTCGCGATGCCGGCGCAGATCGTGCGGATGCGTTCGGCGATCAGGGCGCGGACTTCATCCGAGAAGGTGCGGATGGTGCCGCAGAGATGCGCCTCGCCGGGGATGACGTTGTAGGCGGAACCGGCGTGAATCTGCGTGATCGAGATGACGGCGGCCTGCAGCGGCTCGACGTTGCGGCTGACGATGGTCTGGATCGCCTGCGCCAGCGTGGTCGCGATGATCACCGCGTCCTTGGAGCGTTCGGGCATCGCGCCATGCGCGCCGTAGCCGGTGATGCGCAGGTCGAAGAAGTCGGCGCTGGCCATCGCCGGGCCGGGCAGGATCGCGATCTCGCCGTGGTTGAGGTCGGGCGCGTTGTGCAGGCCGTAGAGCTCGTCGCAGGGAAACTTCTCGAACAGCCCGTCCTTGATCATCGCACGCGCACCGCCAAGGCCTTCCTCGGCCGGCTGAAAGATCAGATGCACGGTGCCGTCGAAGTTCTTGGTCTCGGCGAGGTAGCGCGCGGTGCCGAGCAGCATGGTGGTGTGGCCGTCATGGCCGCAGCCGTGGAAGCGGCCGGGGATTTTCGAACTCCATTTTAGATTGGTGTTCTCTTCCATCGGCAGCGCGTCCATGTCGGCGCGCAGGCCGATGCGCTTGCTGCCCGAACCCTTGCCCTTGATGACGCCGATCACGCCGGTGCCGCCGAGACCGCGGTGCACCTCGATGCCCCAGCTCTTCAGCTTGTCGGCAACGATGCCGGAGGTGCGCACTTCCTCGAAGCCGATCTCGGGATGGGCGTGGAGGTCGCGCCTGATAGCAGTGAGTTCGTCGGCAAAGCCGTCGATGCGGTCGATCGTGGGCATGTGTCCTGTCCGGTTAGCGTGATGGGGGAATGAAAACGGGGCCGTTCGGCTTGATGCGGATGCCCGGCCGCAGGCGCGTCCAGGGCAGGGTGGCAGTGTCGGCCGGCATCGCGCCGGGCGCGGCGCAGATCATCAGCTTTTCCGCGATCGGCTCGAAATCGGCGCGGAAGTGGACCGAACTCTTGTTGACCAGAATCTTCTGCGTGGTCGGCTCGATGCCGACATAGCGGTACATCGCCTGATCGGCGAGCTGCGCCTTGTGCGAGGAGACGACGACGCGGACGTCACCGATGCGCAAGGCTGCGGAGGGACCCATCTCCATCTCGCGGCCACCGTAATAGGGGCCGGGCGCGATGAAGCGGCCGTCGGAGAGCTTTTCGACGATGAAGGTCTCGCGATAGGGCTCGTCGCCGGGAATGCCGGATTTGCCGCCGAGCGACAGCATCACGGTGGCGCCGACGCCGGCTTCATGCGCGGCCTTGGCCGAGGCCGGATCGTAGATCGCGCCGGTCGCGGCGCTCGCCTTGTTGCGTACCAGCGCGCGCAGCATGCCGGTGGTGTCGGAATCGCCGCCGGCGCCGGGATTGTCCTGGGTGTCGGCGATGATGATCGGCTTGCTCGCGCTCTTGGCGAGTTCCATCGCATGGCGCACGCCGTCGTCGGGCGACCAGATCTTGCCGTCGAAATCGTCCTCGTGGCTTTCGATCAGTTTGACGATCGCATCGGCCGCGCGGTCGGCATCGGCCTGCGTCTTTCCATAGGCGAACACGCTCGGGCCGCAATCGCGGAAGTCTGCGGCGGGGAAGCCGGGCGCGAAGGACAGCGTCGGAACGGCGTCGCTCTCCAGCGCGGCAAGTTCTTCGTAGATACCCTTGGTGGGAAAGTCATTTGTGCATTGCCAGCTGATCGCGATCAGGAACGGCAGTTGGCGGAACGACTTTGCAAAGCGCTGCTTCGTCTTCAGGAGCAGGGCGAGGTGGCGCGCGGAGGCGCGGCCGGTCTCGGCCATGTCGACATGCGGATAGGTGCGGTAGGCGATCAGCGCGTCCGCGTGTTCCATCATCTCGGGCGTGACGTTGGCGTGCAGGTCGAGGCTGGCAACGAGCGGGACGTCCTTGCCGATGACGCGGCGCACGCGCGCCAAAATCTCGCCTTCGCCGTCGTCGAGATGCTCGGTCACCATCGCGCCATGCAGATCAAGATAGACCGCATCGAGCGGGCCGGCGGCGGCGATACCGTCGACCATCACCTTCACGATACGCTCGAAGGCGTCCCTGGTGACATGCGCCGACGGACTTGCGCCGCAGGCGATCGTCGGAATGAGGTTCCAGCCATTGGCTTCGGCGCTGTCGACGAAGCCGGCGAGGCCGACATTGATGCGGCGCATTACCTTCAGCACGTCGGCGCCTTCCGTCATGGCCGGCCAGCCGCCGCCATGCTGGAAGTCCGCGAAAGTCGCCTTCGTCGGGGCGAACGTGTTGGTCTCGTGCAGGAAGCCGCCGACGGCGATACGTGTCATCAATTCTGGTCCAGCGTTTGAAAGTGCGCGACGTTAGCCTTGGCCTTGCGGAGAGAGCAAGGTGAGAAGCAATCGCGCCACGCATAGGGTCAGATCGTTTTGGGAATGCTGCTCCGCCGTCATTCCGGGGCGCGCCACTTGGCGCGAGCCCGGAATCCATGGTGCTGCAGAGTCTGCCGTTCGATGGATTCCGGGCTCATCGCTTCGCGATGCCCCGGAATGACGACTGAGAGAGTTAAGCCGTAGCAGCCGCGCCTTCCGACACCGGTCGGAAGTTCGCAAAATCCCAGCCGCGGCCCGGTGCGGCCTCCAGCAGCGCCTTGGTGTAGGCTTCCTTCGGATGCGTCAGCACCTCGGCGGCCAAGCCCTGTTCGACGACACGGCCGTGCTGCATCACCACGACCTCGTCGCAGATCTGGGCTGCGACGCGCAGATCGTGGGTGATGAACAGGATGGCGATGCCGAGCCGGTTCTGGATCTCGTCGAGCAGTTCCAGCACCTGCGCCTGAACCGAGACGTCGAGTGCCGAGACCGCTTCGTCCGCGACCAGCACGTCCGGATCGAGCGCGAGCGCACGCGCAATGGCGATGCGCTGGCGCTGGCCGCCGGAGAACTGGTGCGGATAGCGCGTCACTGCGTCCGCGGGCAGGCCGACGAGCTCGAGCAGCTCGCGGGCCCGCTTCATCGCATCGGCATGCGAGGTGCCGTAATTGATCGGGCCTTCAGCGATGCATTCGCCGACGCTAATGCGCGGGTTGAGCGAGCGATAGGGATCCTGGAACACGATCTGGATCTTCTGACGGTGCGGCTGGAGCAGGCGGCGCGAAATATCAGCGATCTCGCGGCCGGCAAGGCGCACGCCGCCGGAGGTCGGATCGATCAGGCGCACGATGCACCGCGCGACCGTCGACTTGCCCGAGCCGCTCTCGCCGACGATGCCGAGCGTGCGACCCTTGCGCAGCGTCAGCGTGACCTTGTCGGCGGCGACGACCTCGCGGCCTTTGCCGAAGAAGGCGCGCTCCTTATAGACCTTGCCGAGCTCGTTGGCCTCCAGCACCACCGGCTCCTTGGTCTCGGGCCGCGCCGCGCGCGGCACCAGGCTCGGGACCGCAGAAAGCAAATTGCGGGTGTACTCCATGGTCGGGTTGCGCAGCACGGTTTCGAGCGGACCGGTCTCGACCAGTCGGCCCTGCCGCATCACGGCGACGCGGTCGGCGATCTCGGCAACCACGCCCATGTCGTGGGTGATGAACAGGACGGCCGTGCCGTGATCGCGCTGGAGGTCGCGGATCAGCGTCAGGATCTGCTTCTGCGTGGTGACGTCGAGCGCGGTGGTCGGCTCGTCGGCGATCAGCAGCTTCGGCTCCAGCACCAGCGCCATCGCGATCATGATGCGCTGGCGCTGGCCGCCGGAGAGGCGATGCGGATAGGAGGCGAAGATGCGCTCGACCTGGGGAAGGCGGACCTGCTCCATCATGTCGAGAATGCGCTTCTTCCGCGCCTTGGCGTCGAGATCGGTGTGGGCGCGCAGGACCTCGTCGATCTGGCGGCCGACCGGCACCACCGGATTGAGCGCGGTCATCGGCTCCTGGAAGATCATCGCCATCTGCGTCGCGCGGAGCTGGCGCAGCCGGCGATCGGTCGCGGTGAGAATCTCTTCGCCGACCAGCTTGACGCTGCCGCCGGTCGGAACCAGCGTGCCCTTCGGCAGCAGGCCCATCGTGGTGAGCGAGGTCACCGACTTGCCCGAGCCGCTTTCGCCGACGAGACACAGTGTCTCGCCCTTGTGCACCTGGATCGAGATGCCGTCGATGATGTTGGCGCCCTTCGGCTTCTTGCCGACGGAGACGACGAGGTTGTTGATGTCGAGGACTGGGTTGGTCATCACTTGATCCGTCATCACTTGCCGTCCCGCTGCTTCATGCGGGGATCGAGGGCGTCGCGGGCGGCGTCGCCGATCAGATTGATGCTGAGGATGGCGATCGAAAGCAGCAGGCCCGGCCAGAAGATCAGCGTCGGCTTGAGCTGAAAATACTGGCGGCCTTCGGCCATGATGTTGCCCCAGGTCGGCGTCTCCGGCGAGATGCCGGCGCCGAGGAAGGAGAGGATGGCCTCGGTCAGGATCGCGGAGGCGCAGACATAGGTGCCCTGGACGATCAGCGGCGCGATCGTGTTCGGCATCAGATGGCGCCACATGATCTTCGGCAGGCTGGAGCCGACCGAGATCGCAGCCTCGACGTAAGGCTCCTCGCGCGCGGACAGCACGACCGAGCGCACCAGGCGCGCCACGCGCGGTATTTCGGGGATGGTGATCGCGACCAGTACGGTCCAGATGCTGGCGCCGGACAGCGAGACCACGGCGATCGCGAGCAGGATGCTCGGCATCGCCATGAGGCCGTCCATGACGCGCATCAGGACGGCATCGACCAGCTTGAAGAAGCCGGAGACGAGGCCAATCGCAAGGCCGATGGCGATCGCCAGGATCGCCGAGCCGATGCCGATCAGGAGCGAGATGCGGCCGCCATAGATCACGCGCGACAAGAGGTCACGGCCATAGGCGTCGGTGCCGAGCAGGAACTGCGCCGAGGCCGGCTTCAGCCGTTGCGAGGGCGCAAGCTGGACCGGATCGTGCGGCGCGATCAGCGGCGCCAGGATCGAGACCAGCACGATCAGCGCGAGCAAGATCGTGGCCGCCGCGATGATCGGCGTCGAGGTGAGGAATCCGAAACGCGGCCGCAATGGCGACGTGATCGGAATTGACGACTGGGGGAGGCTATCGACGGACATTTTTGTTGGTATCCTTGCCTCAGTACCGGATCCGGGGATCGAGCAGCGTGTAGGCGACGTCGATCAGGAGATTGACGACCACATAGATCAGCGACGTCAGCAGGATCATCGCCTGGATGACCGGATAGTCGCGCGCCAGCACCGCGTCCACCGTGAGGCGGCCGATGCCGGGGATGTTGAACACGCTCTCGGTGACGACGACGCCGGAGATCAGCAGCGCAAAGCCGGTGCCGATCACGGTGATCACGGGCACCGCGGCATTGCGCAGCGCATGGCGCATCATCACGGCGACCTCGTTGATGCCCTTGGCACGCGCCGTGCGGACGTAGTCCTCGCCGAGCACGTCGAGCATCGCCGCGCGCGTCATGCGCGCGATCAGCGCGATGTAGATGAAGGAGAGCGCGCAGGTCGGCAGGATGATACGTTCGAAGAACGGTCCAAAGCCGTTGAAGATGCTGCGGAAACCCTGCACCGGCACCCAGCGCAGGTCGATCGCGAAGACCTCAATCAGAAGATAGCCGACCACGAACACCGGCACGGAGAAGCCGAGCACGGAAAGGCCCATCACGAAACGGTCGATCCAGGTGCCGTGCTTCCACGCCGCGATGACGCCCAGGGGCACGGCGACGATGACGGCGAGAATGATCGTCGAGAGCGCGATCGAGATCGACGGCTCGACGCGCTGGCTGATCATCTTCATGACCGGCAGGTTGGAGATCAGCGACGTCCCGAGATCGCCGTGCAGCAGCTTGTTCACCCAGGTGATGAATTGCACGATCAGCGGCTCGTTGAGGCCGAGCGAGTCGCGGATGCGTTCCAACCGTTCCGGCGTCGCGTTGTCGCCGGCGAGAATGGCGGCGGGATCGCCCGGCGTCAGCCGCAGCAGCAGGAAGACGAACAGCGCGACGACGCCCATCACGGGCACCGCGGCCAGAACGCGGCGAATGAGATAACCTAGCATGCACCTATCTCCGGCTGCGGAACTTGTGGGGCCGGGAGGCCCCCTTGGAATCGGTTCTGTCTATCATGCACGCCTGTCACTCGGGCTGGAAAAGCCGGCCGGAGAAGCCGACCTTTCGGGGCAAATTGTGTGCCAAGGGCAGGGCGGTCGCAAGAGGCGGCCGTGCCTCCGATATCGACCACTCAAGATGCATGACGGAACTCGCGCTCAACCCTGAGTGACGGTCCGGTCGGCGGTGCGTTGAGCCCGCGCCAGCCGTCGATGGTCCCGGCAATCATCTGCGCGGTCGCGGCCGACAAGGTCCAGCCGAGATGACCGTGACCGGTGTTGAAGAACACGCCCGGCATCCGTCCTGCGCGCACCACCGGCATCATGTTCGGCATCATCGGCCGCAGCCCGGCCCAGGGCACGACCTTGGACGTTTCGACGCCGGGGAAGTTGCCGCGCACCCAGTCGACCAGCGGCTGCACGCGGTCGGCGCGGATGTCGCGGTTGAAGTCGTTGAATTCTGCGGTGCCTGCGACGCGGAAGCGATCGGCGCCGAGCCGGCTGGTGACGATCTTGGCGGCTTCGTCGAGCAGGCTCACGGTCGGCGTCGCATTGCGGCTTGCGGCAGTGTCGAGCTGCACGGTGATCGAGTAGCCCTTCACCGGGTAGACGTTGACCCGCTCGTCGAGGAGGGCGGCGAAGTGACGGCTGGCCACGCCGGCGCAGACCACGACACCGTCCACCTTCAACATGCCGCGCGCGGACGCGACAGCGTCGGTTGCGGAAAGATCAGCCCAGCCGATGACGAAGCCGCCACCTGCCTGGGCAATGGAATCGATGTTGGCTTCGTGGATAAAGGTCGCGCCGCGCCGCTTGCAGGCTTCCGCAAGTCCGCGCGTGAACTTGTGGATATCGCCGGTCGCATCCGACGGCGTGTAGAAGCCGCCGAAATAGTCCTTGCGTAGCGTCGGCTCGATGGCGCGGATCTCCTCCGGTGTCACCGGGCGGCGATCGAGCCCGCCTTCCTTCAGCAGCGCATTGACCTGCAGGCCGGATTCAAAACCCTTCTTGTCGTGATAGATGTGCAGGATGCCGCGGCGTTCGAGATCGAAGTCGATGCCTTCGCGCTCCGCGATCTCGAACAGATGCTTGCGGGCCTCGATCGCGAGCCGCGTGGTCTGGACCGTGTTGGCGCGGTAGTTGCCGATATTGGCGACGAACTCGCTCATCCACGAATATTTGTGCCAGTTCGGCCGCGGGTTCATCAGCAGCGGCGCATCGCGCCGGAACATCCAGCGCAGGCCTTTCAGGATCGTCGCAGTGCTGTTCCACACTTCGGCATTGCTGGCGGAGAGCTGTCCGCCATTGGCGAAGGACGTCTCCATCGCGGCGTAGCGGTGCTTGTCGAGCACCGTCACCTTGTAGCCGCGTTCGAGCAGGGCATAGGCGGTCGTTACGCCGGTGATGCCGGCGCCGATGATGGCGATATGGGTCATGATAGTTCGGGGCTCCCGTGAGTTAGAGACGGCTAACCGCCGGCCAAAGGCCGTTGGCGGCGCCCCATCTGTCACGGTTACCTGAGAGCTTGATCCGTTGCTCAACCTCGGGCGAGGTCAGCTTGCGGACTATCCCCTTCGGTGGACGTCACGACGTTGAGATCGTGCCGTCTCTCTCCAGATCGTCCTGACGATACAGTCCTTTTGCCTGAGAGTTTCCGGGGCGGTTGCTCCGTCGGCGCCGCAACGAAAGCCGAAACCTTCGCTGCAATCTCTCCCGCATCGTCGCGTGGACGATCGAGCAGTACGATACGCCTCATTTTTGGACAAGGCTAAATTTCAAACCGTGACTGCCAACGCATTGTGCAGTGCGAAGTTTGCGTCGTCATTCCGGGGCGCGTCGAAGACGCGAACCCGGAATCTCGAGATCCCGGGGTTCGATGCTTTGCATCGCCCCGGGATGACTCGGCCCTATTACTCCAGCGTCGCCAGCAAACCGGCCATCAGGCGGCCGCGCTCGACCAGGCTCTCGACCTCGATGAATTCTTCCAGCGTGTGGCCGTTGCCGCCGCGCACGCCGAGGCCGTCGAGCGTCGGGATGCCCATCGCGCCGGTAAAGTTGCCGTCGGAGCCGCCGCCGGAGCTCGCATGCGGTAGCTCAGTGCCGAGCAATTTGGCGATGCCGCGCGCCTTTTCATAAAGCGCCATGGTGCCGGCATCCGGCTCCCATACGGGGCGCGTGACGCCGCGCGAACGTGACATCATTGGTCGTGCCCGAAAGCGCCAGCATCCGCTCGACGCCGCGATCGAGATCGGCCTGGCGCTTGGCCATGGACAGCGCCTCGCCGGTGGCAGTCGTGGCAACGCAATTGACCCATTGTCCGCCGTGCACGACGCCAACCGAGAAAGTGCAGTCCTCCGTCGTCATCGCGTCAATCGCGAGGATCTGCCGCGCCATCTCGCGGATCGCCGAGCGTCCGGCCGACAATGTCGCGCCGGCATGGCTCGGTCGGCCCGTCGCTTCCAGATTGAAGCGCGCGATGGCGTAACGTCCGGTGGTGACACCGTTGTCGGCGCGGCCCGGTTCGGGCACCAGCACATATTTGTTGCGCGCGGCTTCCGCCTCGATGATGTCCCGCGTCGAGGGCGTGCCGACTTCCTCGTCGGGCGTAAACAGCACGGTGATCGGCAGCGGCGTGGTGAAGGAGGCGCGCGCCAGCTGCCGGATCGCTTCCAGCGAAAGATAATTGCCGCCCTTCATGTCGTAGATGCCGGGGCCGTAGCACTTGTTGCCCTCGCGCCGCCATTTCAGCTTCTCGATGGTGCCGACCGGGTGGACGGTATCCATGTGGCCGGCGATCAGGATGCCCGGCTCGCCCTGTTTCGGATGCGGGAAGCGCGCGCGGATCACGCCGCCGAAGCCCTGTCGGCCGCCGATGCGTTCGATCGTCGCACCCATGATCGCCATATCCCGCGCTGCGATATCGAGCATGCGGTCGACGGCGCCCGCGTCCCAGGTCGGGCTCTCGCATTCCACCCAGGTGCGCAGGCCCTGGAGCATCGCCTCGGAATCGAAGGGAAGATTGGCTGGATTCATCTTAATGTCTCTCAGGCTTGAAAGATGGAACGCGCATTGCATTGGCGTGGACAGGACTGGCGGAAAGCGTTGTAGAGCCAAACCGATCTTTGTGGAGCCCGTGAGCGCGCCGCTTGGGGCTGCAGCGAAACCGGATTGACGCGCTCAGCACTGTCTGCAAGTCTCGAAAGACAAAGGCATCGCATGAGGTTAGTTCGCCTAAAGAACGAACCGAATGCTCAACCAATAACCTGCCTTTGAACAGTTTCACGTCAGGAGAAACTTTTATGTTGAGCTTGATGCGCCGGGGGCGTCGCGCGTTCGCCTCCACACTTGCGCTATCGGTCGTTGCGCTTTCGACGGCGATGGCCTCGCCGGTACTTGCCGCCGCCAGCAAGACCATCACCGCGGTGATGCATTCGGATCTGCGCATCATCGATCCGATTTTCACCACCGCCTACATCACGCGTGACCATGGCTACATGGTCTACGACACGCTGATCGCGACGGACTCGAACTTCAAGATCCAGCCGCAGATGGCGGACTGGAAGATCTCCGACGACAAGCTCACCTATACCTTCACGCTGCGCGATGGCCTGAAGTGGCACGACGGTACGCCGGTGACGGCGGAAGACTGCGCGGCTTCGCTGAAGCGCTGGGCTGCGGTCGACGGCATGGGCCAGCAGATGATGCAGTTTACTGCGAGCATCGAGGCGACCGACCCCAAGACGATCACGCTGAAGCTGAAGGAGCCCTACGGCCTCGTGCTCGAATCCATCGGCAAGCCGTCCTCGCGCGTCGCCTTCATGATGCCGAAGCGTCTTGCAGAAACGCCGCCGGACAAGCAGATCCCCGAGCAGATCGGCTCCGGCCCGTTCAAGTTCGTGCAGGGCGAATTCCAGCCCGGCGTGAAGGCGGTCTACGTCAAGAACACCGACTACGTTCCGCGCAAGGAGGCGTCGAGCTGGACTGCCGGAGGCAAGCTGGTCAAGGTCGATCGCGTCGAATGGATCACCATGCCGGATGCGCAGACCGCGGTGAACGCGCTGCAATCGGGCGACATCGACTTCATGGAAGTGCCGCCGTGGGATCTGCTGCCCGTGCTTGAAGGCAATGCCGACCTCAAGGTCGAGACGCTGAACAAGTTCGGCTACCAGACCCTTGGGCGCATGAACTTCCTCTATCCGCCCTTCGACAATCCGAAGATCCGCCGTGCCGCACTTCTGGCGATGAACCAGAAGGACGTGCTCGACGCGCTCGTCGGCAATCCCAAATACTACAAGATCTGCGGTGCGTTCTTCATCTGCGATACGCCGTTCGCGACCGACGTCGGCTCGGAATCGCTGGTCAAGGGCAACGGCATGGCGGAAGCCAAGAAGGCGCTCGCCGAGTCCGGCTATGACGGCACGCCCGTCGTGGTCATGGTGCCCGGCGACGTCGTGACGCTGAAGGCGCAGCCGACGGTCGCGGTGCAGTTGCTCCGCGAGGCCGGCTTCAAGGTCGACGCGCAGGCGACCGACTGGCAGACGGTGGTCAGCCGGCGCGCCAGCCAGAAGCCTCCGAAGGAGGGCGGCTGGAACATGTTCTTCACCAACTGGGTCAGCGCCGATGTGTCCAACCCGATCGCTAATCTGTCGATCGGCGGCCAAGGCAAGAAGGGCTGGTTCGGCTGGGCGGAAAACGCCAAGATCGAGAAGCTCAAGGACGACTTCGTCCGCGCCGCCTCGCTCGACGATCAGAAGAAGATCGCGGCCGAGATCCAGAAGGAAGCCTATGACCAGGTGATCTATGTGCCGCTCGGCCAGTATCTGGCGCCGAGCGCATGGCGGAAGTCGCTCACCGGCGTGCTCGATGGCCCGGCGACACCGTTGTTCTGGAACATCGACAAGACCGAGTAAGGCGAGGGCGCCCCAGCGCGCCTTCCCCGATCGTTACGCGGCGTCGCTGTCATCAGCGGCGCCGTTTTCGTTTGTCAGCCTCGCGTCAGCTTTTAACTCTTCCAGTGTCCGATCATTGCTATTTGTTTCTGACTTGAAATAGATGTGTGCAGTTTGCGCATCACGTCCTTCCCGCATTGATTCCCGTGCCGATTGATTTTGCACTCCAGGCGATGGCCGAACGGTCCGATCGCGCGCCGGCGCGGTGGCGGCGGCCGTTCCTGCGCTGGCTCGACGGCGTCGAGACGGGCTGGGCCGTTCCGCTTCTCATTGTGTGCTTCGTCGCGCTCTGGACGGTCTATCTGGCCGTCGCCTATGCCGGCAGCGGCCTGCACCCTGATACCCTAGAGGCCTGGACGCTCGGGCGCCGTTTCGCGTGGGGCTATCACAAGCATCCGCCGCTGGTGGGCTGGGTTACGGCGGTGTGGACCGCCGTCTTCCCGATCAGCGACTGGTCGCTGCAATTGATGGCGATGGCCAATGCCGGGCTCGCCCTGTTCTTCGTCGACCGGATCGCACGGCAGTTCGTGACCGGGCACAAACGCATCCTGGTGCTGCTGCTCCTGATGCTGACGCCGGCCTATCAATTCCACGCCCAGCGCTTCAACGCCAATTCGGTGCTGCTTGCGCTCTGGCCGCTCGCGACCTGGTGTTTTCTGCGCGCGTTCGAGACCCGCAGCGCGGCGTGGGCAGTCGCGGTAGGATGCACGACGGCACTGGCGATGGTCGGCAAATATTATTCGGTCTTCCTCGTGGCAAGCTTTGCATTTGCCGCGCTGGCTCATCCCGCGCGCCGCGCCTATTTCACGTCCGCTTCGCCGTGGATATCGGTCGTGGTCGGGTTCGCGGTGTTGTCGCCGCATATCTACTGGCTCGCGACGACCGGCGCGTCGGCCTTCACCTACGCGATGGCGCACGCCAACGGCAACTTCGCTAGTTCACTCGGTGAAGTGCAGAACTTCCTGCTCGGACTGGCGGCGGCCGTCAGCGCATCAGCCGTCATCTGGGTGTTCATCGCGGGCACGCGGCTGAAGCAATTCCCGGCCGATTTCGCCGCGATGAACTCTGGTCTGCGGCTCCTTTTCTACGTAGCGATCGGCACGATCGTGCTGCCGGTCCTGACGTCGCTGGCGATGGGCACCGATCTACCGTCGCTATGGGCGTTGCAAGGGCTGTTCCTGTTCGTCGTGCTGATCGTTTGCGGCACGCGCTACCCGATCGAAAGATTCTACACCGTTAATGTCACGATCATCACCGCGATCGTTGGGCTCGCCGCTGTCTTCGTCGCCGCCCCGATTCACGCCGTCTATCGCAACAATCACGGCTACGAAGAGGGCCGGAATTTCTACGCGCAGGTAGCTAACGAGATTACTCGCGAATGGCACGAACTGACCGGGGAGTCGCTCAGCGCCGTCAGTGGCGACGATTCGCTGGCCTTTGCGACCGCGTTCTACAGTCCGGACCATCCGTTTTACGCGCGGCCGTTCGAATTTCAGTACACTTGGGGAATGCCGCGAAAGACGACATTGGATCGCGGTTGGGCCGCGCTCTGTTTCAGCGGCCAGGACTATTGCGGCAGGTGGATGGAGTCCGTGTCTGTGCGCGCCGATCATTTCGTCAGGCGCCAGTTCACCGTGCAGGCAACGCTATGGGGCAAGCCTGGCCTGACGCGAGACGTGGTCGTGCTGATCGTGCCGCCGCGAACGAGCAGCGCGACGCCCGAGAGCGCCGCGCAGGACTTCAGCGCCAGCAGGCGCCCGACGGACTAGGCCTCGCGCTCAGCAGTGGCTGTCGCGGATCCGCTCGAGGCCTTCGCTCGCGAAGGGGGGAGTGAACGCAGTTCGGTCGGCGGCCGACGTCGAGCGTTCCGTTTCCGCCCGATCCGGGGTGGTGTTGTCTTCGCGATGTTCCGGTTCCATGAGGCGGCCTTTCGAATTGCTGCAGTACAACATCGATGCGGCCGGGAAGTTCCTCATGCGATGGGACGATGATGCGGCTTGAACAGCCGCCCCTTTTCCACCATCAGCACGATCGCAAGCGCCGCCAGCGTCGACAGGAAGAAGCCGAATGAGAACGGCAGCAGCGTGCCGTCGAAGCTCTGCCCGATCGCCATGCCGACGACGATGCCGATCAGCGTCGTGATCGAGCCGTAGAGCGAGGAGGCGGTGCCGGCGATGTGGCCCTGCGGCTCCATGGCCAGCGCGGTGAAGTTCGCGACCATCATGCCGAACGAGAACATCATCAGGGCGGACAGCACCATGAACAGGGAGAGCGGCAGCATGCCGAGGCTTTCCGTCAGCAGCATCACGCCCGCAACCGCGGTGTAGAGCGTCAGCGCGCCGTGCGAGATCACGCGCATGCCGAGCCGTCCGACCAGCTTCGCATTAAGGAAGCCGGCGATCGCGGTGCCGGCCGCGATCGCGGCGAAGGCAATCGGGAAATAGTGGCCGAGATGATAGATGCCGGTGAACACCTGCTGGGCACAGAACACATAGGCAAACAATGCGCCGATGACGCTGCCGGCGGCCGTCGCATAGCCGATGGTCTGGCGGTTGGTCACGGTCTGCCGGAACGCCGAGAGCACGTCTGCGGGCGCCAGCGACCTGCGCTCGGACTCGGGGAGGGTTTCAGGCAGCCGCAGCACGCTCCATGCGAGCGCGAGCAGTCCGTAGAGCATCAGCACGACGAAGATGCCGCGCCATTGCGTGACCAGCAGCACCGCCTGCCCGAACGAGGGCGCAATCACCGGCACCGCGATGAACACCATCATGGCGAGCGACATCACGCTCGCCATCCGGCGGCCGACATAACAGTCGCGCACGATCGAGGTCGCGATCACGCGCGTTGCCGACGTGCCGAGCCCTTGCAGCGCGCGCGCCAGCAGCAGCGTCTCGAACGAGGGCGCGGCGACCGCCAGCACGCTCGCCACCGCATAGACCGCCATGCCGCCGAGCAGCACCGGGCGGCGCCCGAAGCGGTCCGACAACGGGCCCATGACGAACTGGCCGGCACCGAAGCCGATCAAGAAGGTCGAGAGCACCAGCTGAAGATGATTGGCATTGGGAATAGCGAAGGCTGCCCCGATGTTGGGCAGCGCCGGCAGCATCATGTCCATCGCGAGCGGATTCAGCGCCATGATGGACGCGATCACGATGACGAATTCGGGAAAACCCATGGGCCGGTGTCCCGAGGACACCCAATCGTCGGCATTGACGTCGGACAAAGCTCACCTCTGAAAATCAGAGGCTTTTCTATCGGTTATGCTGCGTCGCACAACCCATGTTTCGGGATGGCTGACAGGCGGGTGCACAAGAATTGGTGATGTCGCCGGGCTCGGGAAGGGCTGCCTCGTCCATCATCTTGCGGTACGGGCCTGCTCGACCAGGCCGAGCGCCAAGCGTCCCGCGGTGTCGACATAGTCGAGATCGCGATGGATCAGCATCACGGTCGTGGCGCCGTCGAGCAGGATCACGAGCTGGCGCGCGAGCGCCGCTGCACCGGCAATACCATGCTTGCGCAATTCGGCTTCGAGCCACGCTTCAAAACGCTTCTTGTGCGCCGCGCCGGCCTTGACCGCGGGATGTGCCGGCGTGTTTGCGAGCTCGGCGATGGTGCGCAGGAATCCGCAGCCGCGCCATCGCGGCGTATCCATGGAGCGTCCGAGCCTCGTGAAGAGACCGCGGACCTTGTCGGCCGCCGTACCCTCGGTCTCGGCGAACCAGCGCATATAGAGCTCCAGCGTCGGCTGGTCCCTGGCTGCGATGGTCTCGGCGACGAGCTCGTCCTTGCTGGTGAAGTGATAATAGAGCGTCTTCTTGGTGACGCCGGCCTTCTCGGCGACCGCGTCCATGCTCACCGCCCTGATGCCTTCGCCATAGAACAGGCGCGTCGCCGCGATGACGATCTGCTCGCGTGTGGTGTCGCCTCTGCCTGACATCGCCAATGTATACTGCCTAGTGAGTATACACGACAAGACCGCTGTGGCTGACTTCCGCGCCTGTTCGACCTGGAATTCGACCTGGAAGGAGCCTGCACTTGTCCGATCTCGTACTCTCCGAAACGCGAGGCGCTGTCGCGCTGCTGACGTTCAATCGTCCCAACAAGCTCAATGCGCTGAGCTACGCCCTCGTCGACCGCCTGATGGCGATCCTCGATCGTATCGAGGACGATGCCGATATCCGCGCCGTGATCCTGACCGGGGCAGGCGACCGCGCCTTCTCGGCCGGCGCCGACATCGCCGAGTTCTCGGAGAGCGTGAGGTGCGGGCCGGACGCGGCGGTAAAGGCCTTCGTGCGGCGCGGGCAGGCGATGACGGCGCGCGTGGAGGCGTTTCCGAAGCCGATCATCGCCGCCGTGAACGGCATCGCCTTCGGCGGCGGCTGCGAGATCACGGAAGCGGTGCATCTCGCCGTCGCGAGCGAGCGGGCGAGCTTTGCCAAGCCCGAGATCGCGATCGGAATCACGCCGACTTTCGGCGGCACGCAGCGCCTGCCACGGCTCGCAGGCCGGAAGCGGGCGCTCGAATATCTCCTGACAGGAGATTCCTTTTCACCACAGCGGGCTCATGAGATCGGTTTGGTCAACCACGTCGTGCCGCACGGGCAGCTCCTGGACGCAGCCTTCGCGCTGGCAGGTCGCATCACGCGGCATTCGCACCTGGCGGTCGCCCGGGTCATCACCGCGGCCACGCGGGGTCTCAACGTCTCGATCTCGGAAGGCCTCGCCATCGAGAGCGAGCAGTTCGCACGTATGGCGGCGACCCGGGACACGCGCGAAGCGCTCGATGCCTGGCTTGCCGCGCGCTCGTCGCGGTAGGGGTGGCGCGGCGGATCCGGCGGTCGTGGCGACAGGGAACCAGTGCCCCGCCGTCCAGACGGAGCGCTGGCAACCAGGGATTCACCATAAGCGCGAGCGCAACGCACAGGGGAGATGAATCCGCAACCCATCCTGTTCATGGTGGCACGGCTTGGCGCCGCGTTGGCGCCGGGAGAAACCCGGCCAAACAAGGTATCCGATTGTGTCCGACGTCACCGGTGCAGCACGATGGTTGGAACCCTCGGCCGACATGGCTTCGCGGCGGAACTTCTGGCTCGCCTGCCTGATCGCACTGACCGCACTGCTGGTGCTCGGCAATCTCGCCAACGACGCCGTGCTCGATATGAAATATGGCTGGGACACCCGCGTCAATTGCGCGGCAGTCGATGCGTATGCCGGCGGGCTCGATCCTTATTTCGTCAAGAACCTGAAGGGCACCAAGCTCTCTTATCCCTATCTGCCGGTGACGCTGGATGTCTTCCGCCCGTTGTGCGCGGGTGGACTTCTGGTCGATCACTACAAGGGCATCTTTCCTGTCCTCGCCGTGCTTTGCGGGCTCCTCTTGCCCGGTCTTGGCCGAACGCGCCCGGGCGCGCGCGATGTTGCGCTGAGGGTGCTCTGCGCGCTCGGCGCGTTCGTCGGTTTCGAATGGGTGCAGGCGTCCGGCAACTTCGCGATCCTGAGCGGCGTGCTGACCGCGATTGCGCTGAGGTTTCTGCTCTCTCTGTCCGCGTCCGATGCGCCTGAGGACAGCAACTTTCCGCTGCGGCTCGCCGGCGCCGCGCTGCTCGGCCTCGTGACGTCGTTCAAGCTGGTGTTCTTTCCCGTGCTGGCCGCGCTCTATTTCCTGCCGCTGCCGCGCGGCCGCAAGCTCGCGCTGATCGCGGTGGCGGCGTTCAGCTTCGCATTGCCGATCCTGATATCGCGGCTGATGTACCCCGAGCTGTTTGCAAGCTGGCAACTGGCGATGGGCGGAAAGATCCCCGACCAGCATCTCGTCGATCTCTTCGAGATCAATCCGTCGCTGCTGCTGGCGGCACGCGACCTCATGGACTTTGCCGGCCTCGGTGGCAGCAAGGCGGCTGTTTTCGCGACCTATGCATTTGCAGCACTCGCGCTCGTGCTGGTGCCGTTCGCCTTGTCCATCCTGCGCGTGGTCGCGAGCCGGCCGGCGCAGGAAGGCGGATATTTTCTTGCGCGACTGGATCGCTGGCTGATGGATCATCCCCGCGTCGCCATGCGCATTACGGTGTTCGCGATGTTTGCGCTCTATCTCAGCTCGCCGCGCCTCAAGGAATACGCCTTCTTCGAGCTCGCGCTTTATGCCGCGATCCTCGTCGTCGATCTTCCGGCCCTGTCACTTGCCGCGTTCCTCGCCGTCGGTCTGGCCTTTCCGGCACTGATCTCGATTCTGGGGACGGCATTCGAGGGCAGCTTCATCCTCCTCATCATTGCGCTGACAAGTTTCTGGATCCTGCTGCTCGACTTTCGCGCCGAGCCGAAGCGGCTGGAGACGGAAGGTGCGCAGTCGCAGTCATAACGAATGCCGCCGCGCCCGCCGGAAAAGGACGGCGCCTTGCCCCCGCGCGGGCTCCAGCCGGTTCGTGACTGCATCGGTGGCGGAGGCTCGCCCCGTCAACTCCGATGGTGCGGGCAGCCGGGGTCGAACCGGCACAGCGCTTGCGCGCCGAGGGATTTTAAGTCCCTTGCGTCTACCAATTCCGCCATGCCCGCTTGATCCAACGAGATCAACTAGTTAAGTCCACCTCCGGCCGTCTGGAATTGGCGCGTGTCGCGGGCCGGATGGGCGGTTCTTCCTTAAGCGAGCCGGCTGCGCAAGGCAAAGCCTCAATCCGGACATCTGTTGTTGCTTTAGGCATTCTCAATCCACGGGGACTATTCATCCGGCATGGCTGCTTCGTTTTCCTCTCGCCTGCGCGACTCGGGCGCATTTCTGGCGCTGCTCGCGACGGGCGCGGCGCTGTCCGGCTGCGCCAGCATGACCGAGACGGTCGCGCCGGCCTTTGCCGATCCCGGCAAGTACCAATTGTACGACTGCAAGCAACTCGAGGCTGAGCGTAAGGCGCTCGCCACCCGCACCGCTGATTTGCAGAGGCTGATGGACAAGGCGCAGACCGGGGCGGGAGGCGCGGTCGTGTCCGAGCTCGCCTATCGCAACGACTACATCGCGGTGCGCGGGCAGTCGCAACTTGCCGAAGACGCCTGGCGCCGCAACAATTGCCGGGAGACGCCGCCCGGTGCGGCGCCGGCGGCCTCTGCTCCGCAGCGGCCGGACATCAAGCCCGCCCCGCGATCCGGCAGCGCCGTTCGCTGAGCCGGCACGACTGCGCCCCCATCAGGGCCGCCAGCCGTAGATCCAGTCCTGCCGCGCCAGCATGCGCTCCGGGCCGAGCGCGCGGATCGCAACATCGCGCGCGATCGCGAGCGGCCCGCCGAGATGATAGATCCGGCCCTGTTGCCGCGCCGTCCGCTGCACCCGCCGCACCCGCGCCTGTCGCGCGCCGCCATATTGCTTCAGCGCCGCCGTGACGCCGGCCGTGCTCTCGGCAGCCTCGAGGCTCAGATGCCGGGCGAGCACGGCGGCGTCCTCGATCGCCATGCCGGCCCCCTGGGCCGCGAACGGCAGCATCGCATGCACGGCGTCACCGAGCAGGCCGACCGGTCCTTGGGTCCACGGGCAACTGTCGGGCACGCCGAACAGCGCCCATTTGCGCCAATTGTCGACGGCCGTGAGCATCATTCTGGCCTGCGATGGCCAGCGCGGCGCCGCGAAGGCGTCCATCACCTCGAACGGGTCGCCCGGCGTGCTCCAGCCGGGCCTGTTCCAGGTCCCCGGCAGCACCGCGACCACGTTGATCTGGCGCCCGCCGGCGATCGGATAAGCGACGAGATGGGCATTCGGCCCCATCCAGAGCTGGACCCGCCGCGCGGTAAAATCCTTCGGCAGTTGCGTGGCATCGAGCGTGCCGCGCCAGGCGATCAGGCCGGAGAAGCGCGGCTGCACCTCGGGAAACAGATGCTGGCGTACCGTCGACCAGATGCCGTCGGCGCCGATCAGCGCGCTGGCCAGATCGCTGCGGCGGATCGTGCCGCTGCGATGGACGACCGTCAGCCCCTTGGCGTGGGGCGCCACGTCCTCGAAGGTCGCACCTAACTTCAGGTCGATATCGGGATGGTCGGAGACCGCACCGGCCAGCGCGGATTGCAGGTCGGCGCGGTGCACCACCCAATAGGGGGCGCCGGCCCGCGCGGAAGCGGCTTCGCCGAGCGGCATGCGCAGCAGTTCGCCGCCGGCCCGCGCGCTCATGACGCAGAGTGCCTCAGGCGTAACGGCGCTTCGCTTGAGCCGCTCGGTGAGGCCTAGCTCGACCAGCACGCGGCTGGCGTTGGGGGAGAGTTGCAGGCCGGCGCCGACTTCCTCGAGCCGCTCGGCCTTTTCCAGCACGACGATGCGGAAGCCGCGGGCGGCGAGCGCAAGCGCGGCCGTCAGTCCACCGATGCCGGCACCGGCGATGACAATCGTTCGGGAGAGCGCCACCCCTGACCGTGAGAGGTGGTCAGGCCACCTTGTCCTTCAGCACGCATTCCGGCGGACGGGCTTCGCCCGGCTTCAGGTCGGCGGCGAAACGGTACAGCGTCGAGCAATAGGGGCAGATGATCTCGTTGTCGTTGCCGAGGTCCAGGAAGACGTGCGGATGATCGAACGGAGGATTGGCGCCGACGCACATGAACTCTTGCGAGCCGATCTCGATGACGGGGACACCGGCATCGTTGTGGAAGTGCGGGACGACATGGTCGGACATCGTAGTTCATCCTGGAGTGGCAATGGCGGCAGACACAATCAAACACTGACGCGGCATCTTTGAGGCGCCGCGGACCATACTGTTGGGTGCAGATGATTGCTAGTCCAGCGGAACCGAAAGGTTCGCAATTGCCCCATGCTCATTTGCTCATGCAAATTCGACACAATCTTGCGGCCTGAGAGAAGCCCTTCTTTCGTCGGGGACGTTGTGTCGCAATTTTGGCATACTATGTCTTTGGACAAGCGGAATTGCGACGAAAGGCGAACCATCAGGCGCAATGATCTCGGGATCGTCCAGGCTCTTGGCACAACTCTTGGTATGACTCTTGGCATGAAGTGGCTGCGAATCAGCACGGCGTTGACCGGTATTGCAGCATGCAGCTTCATGCTCGCGCAGGTGGCGCCGCATGCCCGCGAGGCCGGCGCGCTGCTCTCCGCCCAGGACGATCCGGCGGCGCTCTCCGAGCTCAAGCTCGATGCGCTGCTGCGGCAGAACGACCGCCTGGTTCAGGACAATATCGAGGCCGCGCTCGCCGCCGGCGACGCCGATCTCGCCGACAGTTTTGTCGCGCTGGCGCGTGAACGCAACATCGCGCTGCCCGACGACCTCCTCAACCGCGTGAGCGATGCGGTCAAGGAAGAGAATTCCACGCGCCATTTCGCCAAACGGTTCGCCACCGGCCTCGTCACCGGCAACGCCGACGATGTCGCGAGCCTGTCCGGAACCGTCGCCGGCGATCTCTTCGTGATCGGCGACATCAGGGACGTCGTGCGCGAGGGCAAGCACCTTGCCATGGGCGAGGACACCGATCGCCTGGTGCTGGGGCTTGCGACCGCGGGCCTTGCCGTGACGGCCGCGACCTACGTCTCCGTTGGCGGTGCCGCACCTGTTCGCGCTGGACTGACGCTGGTGAAGGATGCCCGCAAGGTCGGACGGCTCGGCGAGGGACTTGCCGCATGGGCCGGCCGGTCGGCGCGTGAGGTGGTCGATACGCCGATGCTCCAGAACGCCGTCGCCAAGGGGTCGGTGTTCCGCCCCGGCGAGACCGCGAGCGCGATCAAGGCCGCGTTCCGTGCCGAGAAGGCCGGTGCGCTGGTCCGGCTCGGCAAGGACGTCACCCGCGTTGCCGAAAAGACCGGTACGCGCGGCGCCATGGATACGCTGCGCATCGCCGAAGGCCCGAAGGACGTTGCGCGCGCGGCCCGGCTTGCGGAAGCGCAGGGCGGCAAGACCCGTGCGATCATGAAGCTGCTCGGCCGCGGCGCGCTGCTGCTCGTCGGCGGCATGTTCGATCTGGCGCTCTGGCTGTTCGGCGCGGCACTGACGCTGTTCGGCGTGCTGTCCTCGATCAAGGCGGCGGCGGAGCGCCTGACCCAGGCCTGGTGCGATCGCAGACGGGCGCGGCGCCTTCGCCGTGCCAAGATCGCCGCCGAAGCTGCACTGGCGAATGCGGCCGTCACGGCCTAAGATCAAGGCTCTCCCCCTCAAGACCACGGAACTGCTGATGCCGAGCTTTCACAACGGCGCCGTTGAAATTGCCTATCTCGACGAAGGCGAGGGCGATCCGATCATCCTGGTGCACGGCTTTGCCTCGAGCAAGAACGTGAACTGGGTCTATCCGACCTGGGTCTCGGAACTGCGCAAGAACGGCCGCCGTGTCATTGCGCTCGACAATCGCGGCCATGGCGAAAGCGCAAAGCTCTACGAGCCCACGCAGTACTCGATCCCGACCATGGCCGGCGACGTGCTCGCGCTGATGGATCACCTCGCGATTCCGCAGGCCGACATGATGGGCTATTCGATGGGCGGACGGATGACGGCCTGGCTCTCCCTCAACGAGTCGCAGCGCCTGCGCTCGGCGATCCTGGGCGGCATCGGCATCGGCGGACTGATCGAGGGCACCGGGCCCGGCGAGAACGTCGCGAAGGCGCTGGAGGCGCCCTCGCTCGACGACGTCACCGATCCGGTCGGCCGCACGTTTCGCGCCTTCGCCGATCAGACCCGTTCCGACCGTCGTGCGCTGGCCGCGTGCCTGCGCGGCACCCGCGACCTCATGACGAAGGAAGAGGCCGCGCGCATCGACGTGCCCGTGCTGATTGCGGTCGGCAGCATCGACGACGTCGCAGGATCCGCCAGCGCGCTCGGTGCCATCATCCCGGGATCGGAAGTGCTCGACATCCCCAACCGCGACCACATGCGTGCGGTCGGCGACAAGGTCTACAAGACCGGCGTGCTCGACTTCCTGTCACGCCGCGGCTGAGGTCGCGTCGCCAGGCTGGTCGTCATCGAGACGACGCGCCAGCGCCATCAGCACCACGAAGGTCGCGACCCACACCATCCGTGCGCCGTAGCGGTCGTGCGGGCCCGAGATCACGCCGCAGATGAAGGCGTTGCCGAGCAGCGCCAGCGTGACGGTTGCTGCCAGCAGCGTCAGATCGTCGAGCCGACGGCTTGCGAGCGCATGCGCCAGCAACCCGACCAGCGCCAGCATCGAGGTCAGCGCGACGGGAACGTGCAGCCAGTTGACGTGATCGAAATCGAGGCCGTGATTCTGTTGCCGCGCCGCGCGCATCGGCACGACCTGCGCCGGGATGTAGCGCTCGATGATGCCGTAGGTGTGCCCGATCCAGACACTGGTGCCTTCGCCGGTGGCCACATGCAGCAATTGCTGGCCCATCGCCCGCAACGCCGCGCCGGCCTGCCACGCCGGATAGTCGGCGAGCGAATGCACGACGATGTAACCCATCTCGTCATTCATGCCTTCGAAGCGGCCGAGCGTGTTGAACATGCTCTTGCCCCACAGGAACTCGTCGGCGGTCGCCGGCAATTGGTTGCGATAGGGACAGAGCTTGTAATGCTCGCGCGGGCAATGATCGTTCAGGAAGCGCGCGACGATACCGTCCTGCATCATGCGTCCGAAAGCGACGCCATAGCCGCCGGGCGTCCAGGCCCATTTGCCCGACAGCGCATGGTTTGCCGACACCAGCATCAGGCCGCCCGCGACGATGGTGAGGCTTGCCTGCGCCAATCCGGCGAGCGGCAGGCGGCTCCGCAGGAACGGCCGCACCATCCAGCCGGCGGCGCAGAGACCGAGCAGCACGCCAAGTGTGGCGCTGTGGGTAGCAGCGGCAAAGGCGGTGAAGATGAACAGCGAGATCTTTTCGAGGCCCGACGTCCGGCTCGCGCCGACGACCAGCAAGAACAGGGACAGGATCGAGAGCCCCGCAAAGATGTCCGTGAGCAGCATGCTCGCGAGCCAGGGCAGCGCGGTCGACAGGGTCAGGCAGAGGCTGATCGCGACGAAGCGAGATGTCTGCATCAACCCGAGTACGCGCAGCGTCAGTTGCAACAGCCACAGCGTCACCAGCGACTGGCCTGCGAGATTGATCCAGAAGCCGAAATTCTCGCCGTAGTGCAGATAGAGGCCGAACACGGTGGAGCGGCTCGGGACCAGATAGCCCTCGTACCAGCGCGCCAGATAGCCGCCGGTATCCCATTGCAACAGCGGATAGCCGTTCCAGAACGCCGGCGCGATCAAGAGGAGGGGTAGTCCCACCGCCGCCAGCCGCAGCCAAAACGAGCCCGTGGCGCCCGCGCGCAATTGGTCGGTGGTGATGCTCAAATCCGCTCCGTCGTGTTCCCCGACCATGCCCGCAATAGCCGTCGAGGCGGAATTCACCAATAGTTTGACGCCGCCCGGCTTGAATTTGGCAAAACCCTGACCATTTTGAGCCGACCTCGCCGCCTGGGGGCGTCAGAAGAAATTGTTGTGTTTCAAGGCGTTGGCGTGCTTTCGCGGAGCAACTCACTGTTCACTCTCAGGCAAGCCCGTCGGGACTTCGTCGGCTAGACTGTGGTATAGAGCCAGCAAAATGAGCCAATTCGAAAGAGCAGATCCTATGGCAGTTCATCAGGTCAGTCCGGGAGGAAAGCTCGCAACGCTCGATCCGATCTGGGATCGGATCCGCGGCGAGGCGGAGGACATCGTCCATCGCGAGCCGGAGCTCGCGACCTTCATCTACTCGACGGTGCTGCATCACAGTCGCCTGGAAGATTCGGTGATCCATCGTCTCGCCGACCGGCTCGATCATTCCGCGCTGTCGGGTGATCTCGTTCGCCAGACCTATGACGAGGCGTTGCGCGAGGCTCCCGATCTCGGCAACGCCTTCCGCGCCGATCTCGTCGCCGTCTACGACCGCGATCCCGCGACGTCGCGCTTCATCGACCCCTTGCTCTACTTCAAGGGCTTTCACGCCATCCAGACCCATCGCCTCGCGCACTGGCTCTATCTGAAGGGCCGCAAGGATTTTGCGTATTATCTCCAGAGCCGCGCGTCCGCGGTGTTCCAGACCGACATCAATCCCGCCGCGCGCATCGGCCGCGGCATCTTCCTCGACCACGCCACCGGCTTCGTCTGCGGTGAGACCGCGGTGATCGAGGATGACGTCTCGATCCTGCACGGCGTCACGCTCGGCGGCACCGGCAAGGAGAACGAGGACCGTCATCCGAAGATCCGTCACGGCGTGCTGATCGGCGCCGGCGCAAAGATCCTCGGCAACATCGAGATCGGCCATTGCGCGCGCATCGCCGCCGGCTCGGTCGTGGTCAAGCCGGTGCCGCACAACGTCACGGTTGCCGGTGTGCCCGCCAAGATCGTTGGTGAGGCCGGCTGCGCCGAGCCGTCGCGCACCATGGATCAGATGATCAACGCGATGGGACTTTGAGCGAGAGAAAAGGGCCGGATTCTCCGGCCCAGCTCGTCCCCAAATTCTTTGGCAATTCATGCTGGCGGTTCGTCGCGTCTCGTCCTAAAACCCGCCGACCAATTTCGATCGGAGACTTGCCGTGGACGTCAAAGAAGTCAGAAAGCTGGACGCGTATCTGAAGCGCGTATTCGGCAATCCCAAGATCCGCGTCGTGCCGCGGCCGAAGAAGGATGATTCCGCCGAGGTCTATATCGGCGAGGAGTTCATCGGCGTGCTCTTCGTCGATGACGAGGATGATGATCGCTCGTTCCAATTCCAGATGGCGATCCTCGAGGACGATCTCGTCGATCAGGAATAGTCTCGCGCCTGACGGCGTCGCGCGCGTCGCGACGCCGCACCTATTTCTTCGATAGAATGCGCAGCCGCGCCGTGGCATCAGCGACAATGATGCTGTCCGCATCGACGAGCTCGGCTTGCACGACCATGTCGCGATCCGTCCGTTCTATGACCCGAGCCCTTGCCGTGATCGGTCCAACTGCTGCGGGCTTCAGGAAGCGCGTGTCCAAGCTCCTTGTGACCACGGTCAGGTCAGGAGGAAGCGCGGCCAGCGCGCAAATCCCTGTGGCGGAGTCCAGCATCGCCGCCAGGAAGCCGCCCTGGATCGTGCCATGCCTGTTGGTGAACGCGGGCTGAGCGTGGAAGCGGATCAAGGCTTGCCCGCCCTCGTCAAAGCCGAGCCATTCGCGCCCCAACAATTGGGCGCCCGGAGGCAGGTTTGCTGCTGCATCGGTCACGTCGATCACCGCGCTTGATGTTGTCGGCGACGAGCCTATCAGCCGGTCAATGCGGCGCAAACCGATCCGCGCTCATCCCTTTGGCCCGCGCAGCTGCGCTGACAGCCGGTCCAGCGCTTCCGCGACATCGCGCCATTGCGACAGCCAGCTGCGCGGAAAGCGGAAGGTGAGGTCGGCGCCGCCGACGCGGCGCTCGGAGAGACACATGCCGGGTGTCGCCGCATCGCGCGTGCAGCGTGCGGTCAGCGCGGGGCTTGCGGCGGAATAGAAGTCCTCGCTGCCATAGGGCGTGTCGGCGCGGAACATCCGCATCGTCAGTCCGTCCGCCGCATTGGTCGCGGCCTGGTCGAGATAGCGCGGATAGATCGTGGCTGTTCGCTGCTCCGGCGCCAGCGCATCGTGATGCGCCGATATCGACAGGAAGACACGGTCGATCGGTTGCATCGCCTCTTCCACGGTGTCGGCGGTGACATGTTTCGGTGCGCCCGGCGGCTCAAGCGAAGGGTAGAGGAAGTCGAGATCGATGCGCTCCTGCGGCCCGGAGTGCCGCTGGATCTTCATCCGGATCGCGGTCGTGGGAACGTTGAACAGCGTGCCGCCGACACTCACCGGCAGCCGGTCCGGCGCGTTCGCGCCGCCCGAGCCCCAGGTCGGCCACAGCAAATAGGCGACGAGCGCCACCGCGCCCAGCGCCGCAGTGCCGCCGAGCACGATCGGGACGACATGCGCCCGAGGGTGCGTCCTGGAGGACCGAAGGGGAGCTGCCGAAAACATCGTCATGAGCTTGCGCAAGTCGAACCGGGAAGTCGGCCGGTGGCCGACGAATCAGCGGCGAATATGCCATGCGGCGGCGAATTCGCGGAGCGTTCCCGGCCGCCGGGACGGGGGAGGGCCCTGCGCGGATCGGCCACCGCTGTTAACCTTCTCTTAAGGATAATGTAGCGTTAACCGGCACTCTTTGTCACAGGAAGGCTCCGGCGTTGCGTAAGGGCGGACCGTTCCGATGACACCTGAAGCCTTCAATTCTCTGTTCTCGATCTGCATCGGTTTCGCACTCGCGGGCGCGCTCGTGAACGGATACCAGGCGTTTGCGCAACGGCCCGCCGGCTTCGGCCTGTTGCAGGACGGCGTGGCGCCGAAGACGTTCGCCGCGGTTCCGTTCCTGGTGTTCGCGGCGCCCTTCATCATCATGCGCAACACGCTGCGCGGCATGCGGGTGGAAAGCCGCCGCGTCGAATTCGTCATGATGGCGACCGTCATCGCCGGCTTCTGGAGCATGATGAGCGGCACCTTCTTCCTGATGACGCTACGCGCCGCCGGCGTTCTGGTCTGACAGGGCTGCGTGGCGCGGCGGCCCTTTGCCTCCGCGCCGCCGTTTCGCTATGGCTGGGGTCGACGCGACAGGAGAACCCCATGGCGATCTACGAGCTCGACGGACAGGCACCCGATCTTCCCGCCGACGGGAATTACTTCATCGCCGAGACCGCGACCGTGATCGGCCGCGTGCGCCTGAAGCCGGGTGCGAGCGTCTGGTTCGGCGCGGTGCTGCGCGGCGACAATGAGTGGATCGAGATCGGCGAGGGCGCCAATGTGCAGGATGGCTCGACCTGCCACACCGACCTCGGCTTTCCCCTGGTCATCGGCAAGAACTGCACCGTCGGCCACAACGTCATCCTGCACGGCTGCACGATCGAGGAGGGCGCGCTCGTCGGGATGGGCTCGATCGTGATGAACGGCGCGAAGATCGGCCGCAACAGCATCGTCGGCGCGGGCTCGGTCATCACCGAGGGCAAGGAATTTCCCGAACGCTCGCTGATCATCGGCTCGCCCGCGCGCGTGATCCGCACGCTCGATGATGCCCAGGTGCAGAAGATGGGGAGTGCGGCGAGGTTCTACGTGGCCAACGGCCCGCGCTTCCAGAAAGGCCTGAAGCGGATCGGCTAGCTGCCTTCGGACTCGCGGGCTGCCATGGAGCCCGCAATCTTCTCGTGGCCCGCCGACCACAGCGCATGCTCATCGCTGCCGTCCGAGCAGGGATTGGCTTCGGCCGGGATGTTTTCGCGCGCGGCGCGTTCGCCTTCTGCAAAAGGATCGCGATCGGTCATCGTGATTTGGCCTTTCTCGCTTTGGAACGCGCAGCCCGCTTGGCAGGGTCCTTGTTTGCGCTGATCGCGCCTCCATCCCCGCATTCAAGCTGATGTGACGGGATTTGTTCCGGAACGCGCCCTGGGCGGGACCGTTGACAGCCAAAGGAGCATTCCCGATGGCCCCGTCGCCTGCAAATACTTCAATCAAGACCTTGATCGTGATCCTCAGTCTCGCCGCGATGCCGGCGGTGTCGTTCGCGCAAACGACCGGCGGCGCGACCGGGTCCAGCGGATCGGCGGGAGGCGTCGCCAACTCCCCGGCGCCGCCGCCCGGCACCAACAGCCTCGGTACGGCACAATCATCCGGCGCGTCCCGCGGGGACACCAGCGGCGCGGCCACGGGCGGGTCTGCCGATGCCGCCGTCAATGCTGAGAACGAGCTGCTCGACCAGAAGATGAAGGGCATCTGCCGCGGCTGCTGATGCTCGCGCGGAAGTGAGACAGTGAGGCTGTCAGGAAGGCGCGGGTAACGTTAGCTTGGTCCTGCTTTGAAGCGTGGAACGTCTCCACGCGGAGGATCGAGTGATGTTACGGAAGATGATGATGGCGGCGCTGGCCGTTGCGGCAGTCGGCTTGTCGGCGCCGCAGGCGGCTGAGGCGCGGGGCGGTTTCGGCCATGGTGGCGGCGGCTGGGGCCACGGCGGCGGCGGCTGGGGCCATGGCGGCGGCTGGGGCCATGGCGGTCACTGGCGCGGCGGCGGCTTCTGGCCCGGAGTGGCGATCGGGGCAGGTCTCGCCGGCGCCGGCTACTATGGCGGCTATTACGGCTACGGTTACGGCGATCCCTATTACTATGGTACCGGCTATGACGACGGCGGTTACGGCGGCTGTTACGTGGTGCGGAAGCGCGTCATGACGCCGTCCGGTTGGCGTGTCCGCAACGTGGATGTCTGCGAATAGCGGCCACGAGGCTCAGTCAGACTACCGGGCCAGATCTGCCAAAAGACTGGACCCACTAAAGAACAAGGCCGTTGACGCAGTATACCGTCAACGACCTTGCCAGCCCCGGACATTGAAATCGGCTCACGCCATCCGGTAACCGCCAGCATGACGCGGAATCATACGGGGGAATGTGATCCAGTTCACATGTGGAAAAATTTAAGTCGCAGACCCTGACCCGGCTAGCCGCGCGAGCGCTTGCGGGCGCTGGCGTGGACACGGCGCGACGGTTTCCTGCGGGTAACCGAGGGTGTCTCCGCTTCCGTGGCCCGGGCGCTGGCAAAGGACTGCCGAAGGCTGTCGATGGACTCGTTCAGCGTCGTGACCTGCTCGGACAGTCGCTTGGTGTCGGCCTGCTGGAATGCGAGCAGCTTCTTCACCGTCTGGAGCTGGTCCTGCACGACCTGGAGCTGGTCGATCGATTCCTGCTGGGTCGCCTCCAGACCCTTGGTCTTCTCGACGAGTTGCTCGGAGGCCTGCGCCGTGCGGGCCTGGAGCTGCCGCGACGCCACCACCCGGTCGGTCTCAGGAGTTGCACCGGTATAGGCGCGCCAGATCGCGATCGAGGTCACGCCGGCGATGAGGAGCAGGAGGGCTGCGGCGGTCAGCGCAATCGGCTGGGCGCCAAGGCGAAGGAGGGGGTTGGACGGCCTGTCCTGGGCGAGATCGATCATCGCTGACAAAACCCAAATTGAAACTTGGTGAGTGGCGAAGTGCGGCAACCCGAGGTCGCCGGGACGTCCCGAAAGTGTTACCATTCAGCAACAAATGGGACCAAAAAGAGGCTAACGGCAAAAAACCAGCAATCAGTTGGTCTTGAGGCCCTTGAAGGTCGCCGAAAAGAGCCGGGATCAAGGCTGGAACGGCGAAAACGGTCCGGAATAGGTCTTCGAGCGCGGCGCCGCATAGGGCCCGAGCCGCGAGGTCTTCAGTCCCAGCCGCACCAGTGATTCTGCCAGCGTGACCGCCGCGGCGACGCCGTCGACCACGGGCAGGCCATGTGCGGCGGCGAGCTCGGCGGCGAGGTCAGCCATGCCGGCGCAGCCGAGCACGATGGCTTCCGCCCGATCGTCGCGGACCGCGGCGGTGATCTCCGCGGAGATCTTGCCGAGAGCATCAGTATTGCGCTCCTCGAGCGCGAGCACCGGGACCTCGGCGGCGCGGACGCGAGCGCAGCGCTCGGCGAGACCGTATTTCCGCAAATTATGCTCGATCGGCACGATCGAGACACCGAGCGTCGTCACCACGGCAAAGCGCGCCGCGATCAGGCTCGCCATGTGGAAGCCGGCTTCGCCAATGCCGATCACCGGCGCTTTCGCGGCGGCACGCGCGGCGTCGAGGCCGGTGTCGTCGAAGCAGGCGATGATGTGGGCGTCGGCACCGTCGCGGTCGGCGTCGCGGATGCAGCCGAGCATGCCAGGCACGGCGAAGGCCTCGTCGTAAAAGCCCTCGATCGAGACCGGGCCCATCGCGGGCTGGCGCGCGTCGATCAATGTGTTGGGCAGGGCGACGCTGCGTGCTGCAGCGGCGATCTTCGCCGTCATCGGCGCGGTGGTGTTGGGATTGACGACGTGCAGTCGCATCAGTTCAGACAAGCCCCTTGTCAGACGAGCCCTTGGCCGGCATCCGAGCCCTTGGCCGCCTGCCGTTTGTTGAGCATGTGGATGGTGCCGAGTGCAAGGGCGATCACGGTGAACGACACCGCCGAGATCACGGTGCCGAGCGCATAGATGTCGGGGTTCGTCACGGTGGTGGTGAGGCCCTGGAGATCGAGCGGCAGCGTGTTCACCGCCCCGATCGCCTGGCTGGAGCGGGCGAGCTCGTCCCAGGACAGCGTGAAGCCGAACAGGCCGATGCCGATCACGGAGGGCAGGATGATCGGCAGCACGACATGACGGAAGGCCTGCCACGGCGTCGCGCCGAGATCGCGCGCGGCTTCCTCGAGCCTGGGATCGAAGCGGTTGAAGATCGCGAACATGATCAGCAGGCCGAACGGCAGCGTCCAGGTCAGGTGCGCACCTAAGCCCGAGGTGAGCAGGCCCATCGAGGTCTCGAAGTTCTCGTTCCAGTGTGCCTTGATCAGGTCGTCGATGATGCGGAATTCAAGCGAGATGCCGAGTGAGGTGATGATCGAGGGCACGATCAGGCTCGCGATCGCAGAGTAAAACAGAATGCCCTGCGCCTTGAACTTGCGGCGGAAGGCCATGCCGGCGGCGACCGACAACACGACGGTCACAACCATCACGATGACGCCAAGCAGCAGCGAGCGGCGGAAGGCCGCGCCGAGATCGACGATGCCGGTGCCCTGGAACAATTTTGCGATCCAGAAGGTCGACACGCCGTTCATCGGGAAGGTGAGGCCGCCCTGCGGGCCCTGGAACGACAGGACGTAGATCGCGATCATCGGGCCGTAGAGAAACAGCACATAGGCCGCGAAGAAGATCGCGAGCACGTAGAACGAGCGCGGGCGTCCTTCCTTCATGCTCTAGAGCTCCTTCTTGATGTCGACGATGCGCGACATCATGGTGATGATCAGGAAGGTGATGATGAGCAAGATCACGGCATTCGCGGCCGCGGCCGGGAATTGCAGCGCGTTCACCCGCGTCTCGATGATCTTGCCGGCCGCCGCGATCTGCTGGCCGCCCATCACGCCGATGGTGATGAAATCGCCCATCACGATGGTGATGACGAAGATCGAGCCGATCACGATGCCGGGCTTGGAGAGCGGGATGATAACGTTGACCAGCGTCTGGAAGCCTGTGGCGCCGGCATCATAGGCCGCCTCGATCAGCGACTTGTCGATGCGGATCATCGAATTGAAGATCGGCACCACCATGAAGAAGGTGAAGAGATGGACCAGCGCCAGCACGACGGAGAATTCGGAGAACAGCAGCCATTCCAAGGGGTGGTTGATCAGCCCGCTCTTGACCAGTCCGGAGTTCACGAGGCCGTTGCGTCCGAGCAATGGGATCCAGGCGATCATGCGGATCACGTTGGAGGTCCAGAACGGGATCGTGCAGAGCAGCGACAATCCCATCTGCCAGGTCTTGGACTTGACGTGGAAGGCGAGGAAGTAGGCAACCCAGAAGCCGATGAAGAGCGTGATGACCCAGACCAGGAAGCACAGCTTCAGCGTCTTCAGATAGGTCTTGGCGATGGTGCAGAGCTCGGGGAGCTGCGCGATGCAGCCCTCGAACGTGTCGGTGTAGCCACGGCCGGAGAAGGCCGGCAGCAACTGGTATTCGTTGTAGTTCCAGAACGAGACGATGACGACGAAGACCAGCGGGATCAGGAAGAAGGCGAGAAACACCAGCATCATCGGCCCGGCCTGGAGCCAGGAGATGAAGGAGGGCGACAGGCGCGTCGCTTTCGCGGCGCGCGCCGTGCCCGACCCCGGGATCAATCCCGGGGACGCCTGTTGCAGGATGTCCTCCGACGTGTCCATCACGTTACGCCGCGATAAACTCGTTCCACTTGCGGACCATGTAGTCGTTCTCGTCCATCACGGCGTTCCAGCAGGCGACGCCGCCCATGCGGTCCTCGTAGGAGCCACCGTCGCGCACCGCGCCGGCCTTCTCGAGCAGCGAGCCGTCGGGCGCCTTGATGTCCTTCTCGGCCGGCTTGCCTTCCATCCAGTACGCCCACTCGTAGGGCTCCATATGCGCCTTCGCGGTGGAGAGCACGGCGGAGTAGTAGCCCTGGCGGTTGAGATAGGCGCCGGCATAGCCGGACAGGAACCAGTTCACGAACTCATAGGCCCATTCGAGCTTCGCACCGGAAACGCCCTTGGAGACGCAGAAGCCCGAGGCCCAGGAGCGATAGCCTTCCTTCAACGGCTGGAAGGTACAGGCGATGCCCATTGAGCGGACCTTGGTCACCGCCGGCGACCACATCGACTGGATCACGGTCTCGCCTGACGCCATCAGGTTGACGCTCTCGTTGAAGTCCTTCCAGAAGGCGCGGAACTGGCCGGCCTTCTTGGCTTCGGTCATCACCTTCATGGTGAGATCGATCTCTTCCTTGGTCATGTTGCCCTTGTCGGCATATTTGTACTTGCCGGTGGCTTCCACGACCATCGCGGCATCCATGATGCCGATCGAGGGGATGTTGAGGATCGAGGCCTTGCCCTTGAATTCGGGATTGAGCAGCTCCGACCACGAGCTGATCGGGCGCTTGATCAGGTCGGGACGGATGCCGAGCGTGTCGGCGTTGTAGACGGTCGGGATCAGCGTGACGAACTCGGTCGCCGACGTCGCGAACTTCTTGGAGTCCTTGCCTTCGAGATAGAGCACCTTCCAGGGCGCCGTGCCCTGGCCGCCGATCTTTTTACCGCCGGGCGTCTCGCCCTTGGTGAAGACCGGCGTGATGTTGTCGAATTCCTTGATCTTCTTGGCATCGAGGGCAAGGATGTTGCCCGACGGCACGATCTTCTTCAGCGAGAAATATTCGGTGTCGAGCACATCGAAGGAGTTGGGCTGGGTCATCACCCGCTTGGTGACGTCGTCGGTGGTCGCGGTGATGTATTCGATCTTGATGCCGGTGTCCTTGAGGCACTGCTTGGAGATGTCGTCGCCTTCGTTCACGGCGGTGCCGAGATAGCGCAGCACCTTCGCATCGGCCGATTTCACATAGGGGAAGCCGGTGATGGCGCCGGAGCCGGCGGCGAGGCCCGCGAGACCCGCGGTGCCCTTGAGCAGCGTGCGGCGGCTGACGCCCTTCGTCCTGGTGGTCTCGGTCATATCAGTCACTCCTCTGTTGCGCATTCCAGTGATCGATCGGCGCTATTGCAGGCGTTGCGCCTTGGCGGGATCCCAGGTGGCCAGCACGCGATCGCCCGGACGGAACGGGTGGACGTCGAAGGCGGCCTCGGGAAGGTGGGAGAACAGGGGGGTGCCGTCGTCGAGCGTGAGCGAGACGGCGATGTAGGAGCCCTGGTACTCGGTCTGGGTCAACAGCGCCGGCGCGCCGAACGCGCCGTCAGTGAACGGCGCGATGCCGAGCTGATCGGCGCGCACGGCGATGAGGTTTCCGGCATCGCTGAGGACGTTGTGGCCACCGATGAAGCGCGCCACGAATTCGGTGCGGGGGTGGTGGAAGATGTCGCGCGCGGCGCCCTGCTGCTCGATCCGGCCCTGGTTCATCACCACGATGTGGTCGGCGAGCGCCATCGCTTCTTCCTGGCCGTGGGTGACCTGGATGAAGCTGATGCCGAGCTCGCGCTGAAGGCGCTTCAGCTCGCCGCGCATCTTCACCCGCAGGAACGGATCGAGTGCGGAGAGCGGCTCGTCGAGCAGCAGGATCTGCGGCTCGGTGATCAGTGCGCGAGCCAGCGCCACGCGCTGCTGCTGGCCGCCGGAGAGTTGGGCCGGAAGCCGGCCCGCATAGGGTGTCATCGCCACCAGCTCCAGCAATTCGCCGGCGCGCTTGTGCCTGGTCGTGCGGTCGACGCCGCGCATTTTGAGGGCAAACGCCACGTTGTCCAGCACGGTCAGATGCGGAAACAGCGCGTAGGACTGGAACATCATCGCTGTGCCGCGCTTGGCGGGCTCGAGGTTGGTCACGTTCTGCGCACCGAGGATGATGTCGCCTTCGCTGACCGCCTCATGGCCCGCGATCATCCGCAAGGTCGAGGTCTTGCCGCAGCCGGAGGGACCGAGCAGGCAGCAATAGGTCCCGGCCGGGATCTTCAAATTGACGGTGTCGACCGCCAGCGTCGTGTCGTAGCGCTTGGTGACGGCGACCAGTTCGAGAGCGGCGGGAGTGGCCATGGCGTGTCCAAGGGAGGGGCGATGCTCCCGTCTCTCCGCAAGGTCCGTGCCAACCGCCCTTGGCCGGCTGAATTCCAGAACTGTGCAGCAGAGTCAGGTCGTTAGATCGAATCCGCCGCCTTCGGCCGTCCCAGCACCCGTCTGCCTCGCTGCACACAAAACGGGCGCGGATTGTATAAACTTTTGCCTGTGATTGGATACAGGTCGTCGACTAACATTCAAGGCCGAACGTCGCCGATCGAGCCCTCACACCCAACCCTTCGAACTGATGGCCGCCAAAACTCACCCGAAATCCGACGCGCCAGATGCGAGCGATCGCGTCAGCCGCATCAGGGAGGGGGTGACCGCCGCGATCCTCGAGCATCGCCTGCTGCCCGGGACGAAGCTCGGCGAGGACGAGATCGGCGAAATCTACGGCGCGAGCCGCACGCTGGTCCGTACGGCGCTCCAGCAGCTTGCGCATGAAGGCATCGTCAACATCGAGAAGAACCGCGGCGCCTTCGTCGCGCGGCCGACGCCGGGCGATGCCCGCGAAGTGTTCGAGGCGCGCCGCCTGATCGAGCCGACCATCGTCGATCACGCGATCGATGCGGTGTCACCGGCCTGGATCGATCGCCTGCAGCAGCATCTCGCCGAAGAGCGCGAGGCGGAGCAGCGCGGTGACGCGCGCGCCTCGGTCCGGCTCTCCGGCGAGTTTCATCGTCTCGTCGCCGAGATGAGCGGCCACAGCATCTATCTCGGCTTCCTGAAAGAGCTGATCGCGCGCTCCTCGCTCATCATCCTGCTCTACCGCCGCCACGACACGCCGGCCTGCGGCACCGATCATCACGCCGGCATCGTCGCCGCGATCCGCAAGCGCGACAAGCAGGCTGCGCGCGTGCAGATGTTGTCGCATCTAGACGAGATCGAGGCCGAGCTGTTCCTGAAGGATCCCGCCGCCGACGAGCTGCGGCTCGCCGACGTGCTGGGCGTGTGACCGCCTGCCATCTGTCAGAACGGACGTTCCTGATTTCGCCTCATGATCTTGAGCACCAGCAGGACGGCTCCAAGGACCAGCAACAGCACGCCGACGAAAGTCGTGCCGCTGTATTCGAACGTCACGCCGACGGCCGTCAGCAGGCATCCCAAGATGATTGTGAAGAGTCCGCCGAGCTTCTTGGCCAGCAGGATGCGTCCGTCACTCGTTTGCGCCACCATATTATGCCTCGTCATTTGAATTCTACAGACGACCGTAAGCCCCTCCTACCCAGTGGCTCAAGTCGCGTAGACCGCGCAGGATCGTACTCCCGAGCGAGAGAGTTGCAATCTACCGTTGCTGGCGGGTCGAAATCGATAGTGCGTTTTGATTTGAGTTCGACGCGAGTGCGACAGGCGCACTTACCTATTCACCTGCCGAACTTGATGGGCGCGCTTCTCTTCGCGTCCGTATGGCTGATTTGCAAAAACTCCCTGTGGTTGCAAATTGACTCGATGCGGTTTGCAGGCATCAATCCATAGCTGCATCGCGCGGCGTCGGCTGGCTGGCGTTCGCCCGGATCTGCGTGGAGATTGGACATGTGGGGTTTGACCACGCCGGCCGGACTCTTCAGGGCCACCGCGTTGCTTATCTCGATTGGGATAGGCCTCGACAGTCCGTCCTCCGCACAAGGCCAGCAAGACTCCGCCGTCCTGCTCCGCAACGTCCGGATATTCGACGGAAAAAACGCCGCGCTCTCGGCAGCGTCCAACGTCCTGATCAGGAACAGGAAGATCGAGAAGATTTCGACCACCGACATCACGGCCGTCGCCCAAGTGATCGACGGCGGCGGTCGCGTGCTGATGCCGGGGCTGATCGACGCGCATTGGCATGCGATGCTGGTGCGCCCGACGCCGATGGCCGCGCTCGCGGGCGATGTCGGCTACAACAATCTTCTCGCCGCCAGCGAGGCGACAGCGACGCTGATGCGCGGCTTCACGACCGTGCGCGACATGGGCGGACCTGCGTTCGGGTTGAAGCAGGCTATTGACGAGGATCTCGTCGCCGGCCCCCGCATCTATCCGTCCGGCGCGATCATCACCATCACCGGTGGCCATGGCGACTTCCGGCAGCTCTCCGATCTGCCGCGGACCATTGGCGGCATGCTCAGCCGCATGGAGCGGATCGGCGGCAGCATGGTCGCCGACAGTCCGGACGAGGTGCGCGTGCGGGCGCGCGAGCAACTGATGCAGGGCGCCTCGCAGGTCAAGCTCACGGCGGGCGGCGGCGTCGCGTCGCCCTTCAGTCCGCTCGACGTCTCCACCTTCACCGAGCCCGAATTGCGCGCGGCCGTCGAAGCCGCCGACAATTGGGGCACCTACGTCGCCACGCACGCCTATACGCCGGTCGCGATCCAGCGCTCGATCGCGGCCGGAGTCAGATGCATCGAGCACGGTCATCTCATGGACGAGGCGAGCGCGAAGCTGATGGCGGAGAAGGGAATCTGGCTCAGCACCCAGCCGTTCCTGGATATGTCCATGGCTGCCGCGCTCGGGCCTTCGGAACAGGACAAGATGCGGCAGGTGGTCGCCGGCACCGACCGTGTCTATGCGCTGGCGAAGAAATACGGCATCAAGACCGCTTTCGGCACCGATGTCCTGTTCTCGAAGGCGCTGGCGGACAGGCAGGGCGCGATGCTGGCAGCGCTGACACGCTGGTATACGCCGGCCGAAGCGCTGACGATGGCGACGTCAACCAACGCCGAACTCTTGAGCCTGTCGGGCCCGCGCAATCCCTATCCCGGCAAGCTCGGCGTGGTGGCGGAAGGCGCGCTCGCCGATCTCCTGCTGGTCGACGGTAATCCGCTCGACGACATCAAGCTGGTCGAAGATCCCGCGAAGAATTTTGTGGTGATCATGAAGGACGGCAGGATCTACAAGAACAAGCTCGCGCACTGACGCGCGCTGGGCTGGTGTGAGCCCGCGAGATTCAATCGCTTCTAGTCTCGCTCGTCAGGAACCGGCTTTCCTGGCCGGGAGCCTTTTGCGATCGCCGGGGGCGCTGGAGGCCGCGCGGGGCTTGTCACAGTCTCCGGCCTGTCATCATCGGAGGCGTGACTTCTGAGCGTCTCCAAAACCAGAAAGAATTTTTCTGCTAGCATGAGTCAAGCTCGCTGACGCGTTCATCTCGGTTTCGAGAACGACGAGATTCGCTATCAATTCGATCACTTACTGTACGCGGCGGCAATTTAATTCGTCACGCCAGACGAATTATGACAGTCCTGCCTGATCTTTAGCGTCGAGCGTGTCGCATGTGGACGATGATGCGTTGCGACGTAACGTTACTATTCCTTGCGGGCCTGACGAGCTATATGCTGCGTTCTGTCATCAAACCGTCATGTCACCGGAAATGTTGAAATCAGACGCTACGCCGGCTCGCAAAACCATGAGCGCGCCGGATGGGAATCCTGTCCTCAGGGACAGGAACAAGAGAACGCAAGTCGTCGCCGGCTTCCTCAGGCAACGTGACGCAGCCGAGCCCGACCCGGAACATGCGATCGTCGAGGGCGCTGTGATTGATCAGACGCCATCGCAAGACACGACGCCTGCACCGGAGCCAGCCCAGTCCGGCACTGCTGCGCGTCCCACCGGTGAGATCGAGCTCAAGCTTCTCGCCGATGCCGATCGCATGGCGCATTTCAACGCTGCGCCGGTCATCACGGCCAACGCGCGCAACAAGGGCACGCGCAAGCATCTCAAGTCGGTCTATTACGACACGCCCGATTGCCTGCTTCGGCGCAATGGCCTGAGCCTGCGTGTCCGCCAGAGCGGCGGGCGCTTCGTGCAGACCGTGAAGACGGACGCCGCGGACGATCCGCTGCGCCGTGGCGAATGGGAGGCGAGCGTGTCGTCGCTTGCGCCCGATCTCGCTCTGGCGATGCCCTTCATTCCGGAGAAGCTTCGTAGCCACCTCGTGACTCAGCCGCTCGAAGCCGTCTTCACCGCCGACATCCGTCGTCATGCGAGGATGATCGACTTGCCGTCCGGCACGGTCGAAATCGCCTTCGATCAAGGCGAGCTGACGGCTGGCGATCGCTCGATGCCGGTGAGCGAGATCGAGCTTGAGCTGAAGAGCGGCAGCGCCAGCACGATCTACGACGTCGCGCTGCGGCTCGCGGAGCAGGGCGCGGTGAAGCCGTCCATCCGGACCAAGTCGGCGCGCGGCTTTGATCTTGCCGCCGACAAGCCGCCCCCGGCACGTCGCCCACGAAAACTTCGCCTCGATGCGTCGGTCACGCTCGACGAGGCCTTCGCCACGATCCTGCGCTCCTGCTTCCTTCATCTGCTTCAGTCGCTGCCGGCCGCCGAGGACGGGCGCAACCCGGAAGGCGTGCATCAACTCCGCGTCTCGCTGCGCCGGCTGCGATCGGCGCTCGACCTGATGCGATCGGTCGGTGCGCTCAGCAATCTCGACGCGCTGCGGACGGAAGCCAAATGGCTGGCGCAAGACCTGTCCGCTGCCCGTGATTGGGACGTGTTCCAGCTCGACACCTTGCCGACGATCGCACAGGCCTGTCCGTCGGTCGACGGCTTCGATGCGCTGGGCCGGGCTGCGGCCGAGCGCCAGTCGGACGCCTATCGCAAGGCGCATGATGCGCTCGACGATCGCCGCTGCGCCGTGTTCCTGATCGGCCTCGGAAACTGGATCGAGACGCGAGGCTGGCGCAACGACGTTGCCGCCGAAGATCTCGGCCAGCTCGCCGAACCCGCCGTCGACTTCGCGCGGCGCATCTTGTCGGAGCAGTACGCCAAGGTGCTCAAGCGCGGCCGCCGCTTCAAGTCGCTTCCTGCAGAAGAGCTGCACCGGGTGCGGCTCGCGACCAAGCGGCTGCGCTATCTCAGCGAGTTCCTGCTGCCGCTGTACGAGGATCGCAAGTCCGCGAGAAAATTCTCGCGCAGGCTCGCAGCCTTGCAGGAGGAGCTTGGCGCATTCAACGACATGGCGGTCACGGCATCGCTGCTCGATGGGCTCGGTACTGAACCCGACAGCGCCATCGCGGCCGCGGCGATCGCCGGCTGGCAGGCACGTGCATCGATCGGCGCGCAGCCCGCTTTGCAACGCACGTGGCGCGATTTCACCGCCGCGCGCGTGCCCTGGTCGTCGCAGGGCTGATTGCTCTTCCCAAAAAAGTTGCGGCCAGCCATTGGGGGATGGCTGGCCGCGCGCGAACCGGTCTGGGACGGGGAGGGGTGGGGATGTGACCGGGCCGCGTAACTCGTTTCCTGACTGCTAGTTCTTGGCGCTGGCGGTGGAGACCGCCGGCTTGGTGTCGCCGAGCGAGACCCAGACATTGGGATCGCTCTGTGACTGGCGCTTGACGAAGCGGTAGCCGGTCTCCGTCCAGGCAACGACGTTCTCGTTCTGATTGTCGAGAACGAACTCGCCCTTGTCGGTCTTCACCGTCAGCACCGCGTGCCCTTCGCCCTTCTTGTCCCGCACGACGGTGATGAGCAGGGCCTCGCGCGGCCATCCGGCATCGATCAGCATCTTGCGCTTCAGCAGCACGTAGTCTTCACAATCGCCGTAACCGTCGGTCGGCAGCGACCACTTCTCGATCACGCCCCAGTGCTCCTGGTCGGTCAAAGGCTTGACGGTCTCGTTGACCCAGCGATTGACCTTGACGAGGTCGCGCCATGCGGCCTGCGACATCACGATGTCGCGCGGTTGCGTCGGCGCGCCCTGGCACTGAGCGGCATTATCCGCGCAGAACTCGACCCAGCCGATCGGCGCACGCGTGGTGTCGCCGAGGCTCGCGTAGAGCAGACGGCTTTCACCGGCCTGCGCTGCCGCGCTGATCCCGAAGAGCATGGCAGCCAGCGCCAGCCCTTTCCCCTGTCCCCTGAAGTCCAACATTGCGGCCCCCGTTTCTTGTTGGGACCACATTTCGCATGGAGCTTTTGAGTTGGCGCTAAGTCAGCCAAGTCAAGTCGAGACGAATGCAAGTAAAAGGCGCGATGAATTCGATCTATACTTGAATCTAATTCGACTAAGATTTGAAATAACTTCAATTGATTCAAATTTTATCTATTAACGCGGAAACGCTGGCGGAACCGTTGTTTGCACGCACACGCAGCCCTCGCGTTAACCCGCGCGAGGCGGTCGCCGAACACGAAAAAGGCGGCGTCCGCATCGCGGAGGCCGCCTTCAGGGCTGGAAATACAGGCGTTTTGGCATCGTCGCGCTTTACCGCGCGGTAACGCTCTCTTCGAGAGTCTCGATCGGCTGCTCGTGCATGAACTCCAGCGCGAAGCCGTCCTCGAGGTTTCGCACCACGCGGCCCTGGACCCGGCCGAGCAGCACGATCGATTTCAGCGGCGGGCGGTTCTCCGCGGCAATGGCGGCACCGGACAGCGAGAGGTCGATGATGCGGCAGGTCATCTTGGTGCCGTCCTCGAGCGTCAGCACCGCGATCGGGTTGCGCGGCACGATACGGTCGTGGCGGCGATCTTCCGGCAGATTGAGGATATCGCGGTTGGCAAGCCAGGTCAGCTGTGCCGCCAGCTTGTCGCGCTTGCGCGGCGTCGCCCCGACCGTCATGGCGAAACCGTTGTCGATGATGCGGGTGATCTTGCCCTCGACCCGGCCGATATGGTCGAGATAGGCGACCACGCGGTCGCCGACATTGCCGATGCCGGGGGCCAGAAGCGCCAGTCCGCCCGGCGACATGTTGATGACCTGGCAGGGGAATTCCCGGCGGTCCGGCAGCATGTAGCGGCCGAGCAGGTGGACCTTCACCCGCTGGAAACGCCGTCGTTCCTCGGCGGCCGGAAGAAATTTTTTGTTCGCCAACGCCATTTTCACAACCCGACCCCCCGCCTGGCGGAGTCCGGCACGACCCTAAGGTGCACAGGGTTAATGCCGCGTTAGGATTGGGTGCGTCGATTACGGACAGACACAATGCGCTCGAAAAGCCACATCAGCGGCGGGCAGGCCAGCACCGTCAGCGCACCGAGGTCGAGTGCAACCGCGGCCGTTCCGGCCGATTTGGCCAGCCGGCCGGCCACCGCCGGCCCCAGCATCATCGCGGCATAGAACAGAGTGTAGAACACGCCCATGCCGATCGCCCTTGTTTCCGGCGCGAGCACGCGGGCGGCCAGGCTCGTGATCGGGCCGGCCGGATGGCCGCCGAGCAGGCCGATCAGGACGAGGACCGTGATCACCGCATCCGATCGCGGCAACCAGGCCAGCAGGGCGGCCACGATGAGGCTGGCCGCGGTCGCGAGCGTGAGCGGCCGCTTGAAGCGGTCGGCGAGATAGCCGCCTGCTGGCACCGAGATCACCGACAGCCACATCACGAGGCTGATCGCGGAGCCTGCCGCCGCAATGCTCCAGCCGCGTTCGGCGAGCAGGGAGGGGCCGAACGAGAAGATCATGGCGAAGCCGACATTAAAGAGTCCCCAGATCAGGCCCGCGACGATCACCGCCAGCAGCGCGAGGGGATCGAGCCGGCCCGGGCCGGCCGCGCTGACTGTGGCTCCCGGCGGCGACTGATAGAGCGTGATCAGCACAATACCGATGGCCGTGAGGGCGCCCGCCGCCAGGAACACCGCGCTTGCGCCATAGGCCGTGCCGATCGCCGGCAGCACCAGCAGCGAGATCGCGACGCCGGCCGGCCAGGAGTTGACGAAGATCGCCATCGCGGTCGCGATCTCCTTCCCGGCGAACCAGTCGGTGCCCATCTTGGTGAGCTGCACCGTCAGCAGCACGCCGCCGGCGCCGGAGACGAGCCGGCCAGCCATCTGCCAGCCCCAGATGTCGGTGGTGGCCATGACGAGGCTGCCCGCGGTCATCAGCAGCAGCGCCGCGATCGTCGTCGGCTTGTCGCCAAGGGTCCGGCCGATCGCGCCGCCCGGCAGCGCCAGCACGATGCCGGGGGTGAAATAGAGTCCGATCAGGATGCCGATATCGGCAAGCCCGACGCCAAAGGTCTGTTGCAGCAACGGCGCAACCGCGGCCACGCTCTGGAACTGGAACGCGATGGTGAGGCGCACGACGAACAGGATCGCAAGAATGCCCCAGCGATTGCGCAACGCCTCATCTCCTCAGGCCCATCTCGAGGGTGCGGTGGGGAGGGACGAGAGTCAACCGGCTGTCTTCCTCGTCGCGCGCCCAAAGAGAAGACACAGCAGTGCCAGCAGCACCGCGGCCGAGAGCCCGAGCGACCAATGAATGCCGATCGCCGCGCCGAACAGGCCGACGGTGATGCCGCTGAAGGCCCGCATCCCGAGCCCGGCCATGTTGTAGAGCCCGACGACGCGGCCGCGGATGTCGTGCGGCGCGTTCAACTGCACCAGCGCCTGCGCCATGGTGTTGAAGGACAGCTCGAAGAAGCCCGCAAAGAACAGCAGCACGATCGCGACCGGATAGATCCGCACCGCGGCGAAACCGAGCAGCGCCACGCTCCACAGCATCGCGAGCATGATCGCGGTGCGCGGCGTGCCCTTCAACCGTCCCCAGGATTCCAGCGCGATGCCGGCGAGCAGCGCGCCGGCCGCATCGGCCGCGAGCAGCACGCTGTAGGAGACGCCGGGATCGCCGTGGCCGAGATCGCCGGCAAAGCCCGGCATCTGGGCGTGATAGGCATTGCCGATCATGAACGAGGTGAGGCCGGCGAGCCACGTCATCGCAGTCAGCACCGGCTGCGTGCCGATGGCGCGCATCGTCAGCACGATATCGGCAAGGCCGCGCACGGCGAAGCGCCGCACCGCGACGCTCTTGTCGCGCACCGGCGCCCAGAACAGCCACAGCAGCATCGGCAGGTAGAACAGCGTGTTGAAGATGATGCCGTGCGAGGTGCCGAGCGTGAGCATGATGACGCCGCCGACGGCGGGCCCGACCAAGATGCCGAGATAGCGCGCCATCGCATTCAGCCGCACCGCGCTCGGTAGATCCGCGGGGCCGACGAGGTCGTAGAGCAGCAGCTGGTTCGGCGTCTGCCACAGCACGCCGGCGCAGCCATGGATCACCAGCAGCAGCATCGCGTGCCACATCTGGATGGTGTCGGTGATGAAGAAGAAGCCCCATCCGGCCGAGGCCACGATGAACAGCAGCATGCCGCATTGGATGATGCGCCGGGGATCGAACCGGTCGGCGAGCCCGCCGACCGCGACCGAGAACAGCAGGAACGGCAGCCAGTGCGACAGCACGGCAAAGCCCCCCAGCGTCGGCGAATGGAATTTCTGGAACACCACCCAATAGCTGATCACATGCTCGATATTGTCCGCCATCATCGCCAGCACGTAGGCGATGAACTGGAGCCGGTACGGCACCGACTTCATCGCCGCGAACGATCCGGACGCGACAACAGGATTTTGGGGCAGGGGGTTCAAGCGATCACCAGGGTGAGACCCTTGGGGCCATACACGTTCGCCGCGAGCCGCTCAAGACACTTGGATGTGTGTCCGTAGCCCGCAATCCGGGACCGCCGGCCCCGTATTCCGCAGAGCTCCATGCGGGCTACGAAGCAGTGCGTCACGCGATCTCGGTCGCCAGAAACGACCTGACCGCCGCAGCAAACTCATCCGGCTTGTCATATGGCAACCCATGGCCCGCATTCGCGATCACCTCATAGCGGAGGTGCTGATTGAGCCCCTGCAGCTCCCGCGCTGTCTCGACCGAGACAACGCCATTGTCTCCGATGACAAGCAGGCTCGGCACAGCAATGGTTTCGACAAGCTCGCGATAATCCGGGTTTGGCGGCGTGAGCACCTCGAAGGCGCTGATCTCCGTCCGCAGCCGCGCATCGATGATCAGGTCAAGCAGTTCGGATGAGCGGTGCGGATGCCGCCGCCGGGCCTCGGCCAGCGCCTCGTCCTTGTCCCGAGCGAGAAGTCGGCGATGCTGCTCGGCGACGTCGCTCCGGTAAACCTCGCGCTGGCGCTCCGGTGCCAGGAAAGTCGGATCGGCGAGGATAACGCTGCGAATGGCCGTACCCATCTCGCTCGCAACCACGGCGGCGGTCATGCCGCCCATGGAATGGCCGAGCAGGATCGGGGCAGTCAGCCCGAGCGCGTCAATGAGGCCGATGACGTCGTCTGCGAGATCGCGGTACAGATACCCGCCGGGCGGTGCGCTCGACGCGCCATGTCCTCTCGCAGAGGGCATGATGACGTCGTAGCCGTCCTCGAGAGCGCGCGCCAACGGTGTCCAGCAGGCGCCGCTTCCGGTCAGTCCATGCAGCGCAATCAGCGCAGGCTTGTCGTCCCCGGTCCGTAAATAATGGATGTCGGTGTCATTTGCCGCGCAGGTGCGGCTCGTCCAGTTTGTCATTCGCAACGACTGTCAAAGAATCAACGCCGACACCATCCTACCCCAGCGCCTTGACGTACACCGCATACGGCACGCCCAAAATATCCGGCGCCTCGCGAACCCTGGTAAACCCCATCCGCAGATACATCGGCAGCGCGACCGTCATGATCGGCGTCGTGTGCAGGGAAATGGCCGGCGACTGGTCGCGCTCGGCGCGGCGCAGGCATTCTTCGGTCAATTGCCGGCCGATGCCCTTGCCGCGCCCGGCCGGATCGACCACCAGCATGCGGATGACCGGCCAGGCCGGATCGAAGAAGGCCGGCTTCGGGGCTTGCGGCCCGACATAGGCGACGGCGCCGACGATCTGGCCGCCATCCTCGGCGACGATGATCTCGCCGGTCTTGGCAAGCTCAGGCATCTTCGCGACATGGGTCGTAAACAACGGCCAGTCGGAATAGTCCTGCTCGAACTCCGCGAATGCCGCGAGAGCGACACGCACGATCGCTTCCGCATCCGCTGGCTGATAGTCACGTAGCATCGACGTCGTCCTTGTCCGTAGCCCGGATGGAGCCAACGGGTCGGCGCTAAGCGCCGCCCGATGACAGGCTCCGCGCAATCCGGGGCCGCTGTCCCCGCATTCCGCTGCGCTTCATGCGGGCTACAAGACCACGGCTTGGCACGACCGCACATCTCACATACGCTTCGCTTCAGCCCGCACCATCAATCATAACAGACGGGCAGCGAGGAAACAGCCATGGACCAGATCCGCGTCTGCACTCACGCAGGGCCGGGCTCGGAGCCCGTCATCAAGACCGTGCCATGGCCGAAGGTCGGCCGGAAAGCCGCGCTGATCAAGGTCGGCGCCTGCGGCGTCTGCGGCACCGATCTGCACATTCTCAAAGGGCATTGGCCGAAGCCGTTGCCCTGGCCGTTCACGCTCGGCCACGAGCTCGGCGGAATCATCGTCGAATGCGGCGACGAATTCACCGAGGACTTCATGAGCAAGCCGCTGAAGGTCGGCTCGAAAGTGATGATCCCGCCGCTGATGCCCTGCGGCCACTGCTATTACTGCATCCATTATCCGCAGACCGCGAATAAGTGCCTGACGCCGGTCTATTACGGCCGCTATCTCGGCTTCGACAAGGCGCCGCATATGTGGGGCGGCTGGGCCGAATATGTCTATGTCGATCTCGACATGCTGCCGGGCACCAAGATCTACAAGCTGCCCGACGACATGTCGCTGCGGCTGGGCGCGCTGTCGGAGCCGCTGACCTCCTGCATCCGCGCCTTCAACCGCGCCAGTCGCGCCGGCGGTTTTTCCTGGGGCGACACGGTGGTGATCCAGGGCTCGGGTCCGATCGGCATTCTCGCGGTCGCGGCCGCCAAGGAGATGGGGGCGGGGCGCGTGATCTGCGTCGGCGCGCCGGAAGAGCCGCGCCTCAAGCTCGCGCGCGAGTTCGGCGCGGAGGCGACGGTGAACATCGAGGAGATCAAATCGCCGCAGGAGCGCATCGCGCGCGTGCGCGAGATCGTCGGTGGCTTCGGCGCCGATCTCGTGATGGATTGCTCGGGTCATCCGACCGCCGGCCCCGAAGGCATCGAGATGCTGCGCGACGGCGGCACCTATGTCGAGATGGGTCAGTTCACCGACGCCGGTTCGATCGAGACCTCCTGGCACCGCATCTGCACCAAGGACCTCAACGTGCTGGGATCCTGGGGCTTCACCGGAAATGATCTCCCGCTCGGCGTCGACATGCTCTACCGCACCCGTGACAAATATCCCTGGCTGAAGATGCAGACGATCTATCCGTTCACGGAAGAGGGGGTCGCGCAGGCGGTGAGGGATGCGATGGCGATGAAGACGGTGAAATCGACCATCGTGCCGTGGCCGGAATTGGTGGACTAGACCATGCCGTCCATTCCCCCCGATCTCGCAGCGTTCCTGGTCGAAGCCAAGCGACGCACCTATGCGGGGCTCGACGACGACGCGACCGTGGCCGCGCCGCTGCTCGCCGGCTCCAAGCAGCTCGAGCATCGCGCGCCACCTTATGCCTATCGCGATATTTATTTCGGGATGGGGTTTTTTGTCGGGCAGGAAACCGTGTCACGGGATGATCGTGTCATCTGGTCGATGAGCTACAGCGGTGGCGCCCGCACGGACATCACGGATCGGTCCACGCTGCTCGAGATCTACAAATTCCTGCGCCAGGCGCTGTTAGGCGCAAGCGTCGAGGAGCCTTATCGGGGACCGCGCCTGTTTGAGCAGGCAGGCATGACTTACTGCAACGAGGCCGAAGGTACGCTCGATCGCTTCCACGGCATCGAGACGATCGCGCGGCATGATGGCGCGCCGCTGTACGCGCTGCGCTATAGTGGCGGCCTGCTGCGATAATTCTTGAACCTTGTAGCCCGGATGGAGCGTAGCGTAATCCGGGGGCCGCCGGTCCCGCATTCCGCTTCGCTCCATGCGAGCTACGGGCCTGAGTTTGGAATGAGGGCCACGATGACAGACGAACCTAACCCGCGCACCCGCTCCCCCTTCCACGCCATTCGCGCGATCGACTACACCGTCATCTTCGTGCGCGACATGGCGGCGATGCGCGGGTTCTACGAGGACGTTCTCGCCTTTCCGCTGTTGCGCGAGCTCTCGCCGAACTGGATCGAGTACGGCCTGGGCGCCAACACGCTGGCGCTGGCGAGACCGAGCCGGACCGCGGCCGACGCGCCGACACCGGCGGGCAGCGCCTCGCTGCAACTGGCCTTCAAGGTGTCCGCGACCGAGGTCGATCAATGTGCCGATGAACTGGTGCGGCAGGGCGTGGCGCTGCTGTCACCGCCGACGAACCAGTCGTTCGGACATCGAACGCTGTTCTTTCGCGATCCCGACGGCAATTTGCTGGAGGTCTATGCCGAGATCTGAGGCGCCCAAAAAGTTCCATCGGGAATCCCCGATCTATCCGTGTTAAGGTGAAACTTAGGCCCAGGTTCCGACTTTCACTTCACGGGAGAGGTATCGTGAAGCGAATCCTGAAACCCGTTACTTACATCCTGGCGGCCATCTACTTCCTGGTGGATGCCGTCTTCATGGCCGTGGCGCGGCCAATGGCGCGCTGGATTGGGCGGCATTTCGAATTCAAGTGGTTGCGCGCCTGGATCAGGTCGCTGTCCCCTTATCCCTCGCTCGCCCTGTTTTCCGTGCCCGTGATCATTCTGGAGCCGATCAAGCCGGTGGCGGCCTACCTCGCCGCAACGGGTCAGGTCGTGAGCGCCGCCGTGACTTTCATCGTCGGCGAACTGCTCAAGCTCGTGCTGGTCGAGCGCCTGTTCCATCTCACCCGCGACAAGCTGATGAGGATTCCGGCGTTCGCCTGGGCGTACGGCAAGTTCTCCGAGGTGAAGGCGTGGCTGCAGGCAACCGAAGCCTGGCGCGCCATCCGCGCCCTGAGCCGCGCGGCGAGGGACACAGTTGCACGGGCAAGGGCAAGGCTGGTCGGCCGCTTCAGCAAACTGGCGACCTCCAGGGATTAGGGGCAGGCGCGTTGTCGCTATGCGAGCTTGCGGGCTGCGGCGGTGGCCTTGTCGCCCGTGTTCGGGGTGCCGGTGGGCTCGATGAGCAGGAGGTGAACCTCCTCGCGTGCCACCGGGCGATGCTCGACCCCTTTGGGCACGACATAGAGTTCGCCCGGACCGAGCGTCACAGTGCGATCCCGCAATTCGATGTCCAGACTGCCTTTCAAGACGAGAAAGAAATCGTCGGTGTCGTCATGCTTGTGCCAGGTGAACTCGCCCTTCACCTTCACCACCATCACATCGCAATCGTTGAAGGTCGTAACCGTGCGCGGCGACCAATAATCCCCAAAGGTCGCGAGCTTGTCGGCAAGCGATATGCTGTCGGCCATGTTTCCCCCTTTGCGCTCTCGTGAGGCACGATTTGGGATCGAATGACCGACGTGGCAAGGCCAGCTATTTGACATGTCCTGATAACATGGCCTCCGCCCATTCCGGGCGGCCGTTGGCGAGCGCCTGCGCGGAAGCGGCTTCCCAGTCGTATTCCAGGGCCAGCAGTTCGACTTGCCAGCCTCTTGTTCGTTTCGTGAGGATCGCGTAGCGGGCGTGAGGCGAGCGATGCTCCAGGTTAGCGGCAAAAGGAATGTCCGCGAACACCGGGCAACCAACGCTGCCGGGATTGAGGACCAGGCGGTCGCCCGGGCCCTGAACAGCCGCCTGGCGGTGGCTGTGACCACACAGCACGACACGCGCCGTTGGCGCGCTCGAAAGGCGCGCGGTCAGCACGTCGCGACGCGCCGGCACGAAGCGGCCGTCCTCGAGCGCTTCTTCGAGCAGGCACGTCGTATCGTCGTCGGGTGTGCCGTGGCAGGCCAGGATCCCGTCGTCCAGCCGTATTTGGGAGGGCAGGCTGTGAAGTGCGCGGCGCTGCTCCGCAGTCAATGCACTACGCGCAAACAGACCGGCCGGCGAGAGCTTGTCGTCCGGAAACTCCTCAATCCAGCGATCATGATTTCCGCGCACCGTCGGCAACGACAGCGACTGGAGAGCCTCGAAAGTTTCCTTTGGCCACAGCGGGCTGGTGACGCAATCGCCGAGGTTGACCGTACGATCGACGCCGCGCGCCTTGATGTCGGCCAGCACCGCTTCCAACGCAGCGAGATTGCCGTGGATATCGGAAATGACTGCCAATCGCATCGCTATTCTCCCAATACAGCTCGTCCTGAGCCTCGCCTAATGGTGCCAAGGCTAATCGAGGTGGCCGCGAAAATCCGCTGCAACCTTCAGGCGCGGTGCTTTCCGCGAAGCCATGCATCATAGGCATGGTGATTTCAGAGCACTTGGCGTAAAGAGCGCCCTGATCACATCCAGCGTGCGGCCGGGCCGTTTGCCGCGCACGCAACTCAGGTCCGCCGGTTCACCGTTCCGCGCCTGACATTAACCAAGGTTCTCCATCCCGTGTCTTTTCCGGCCCTGACCCCGCCGCTCGCCCACGCTTTGGCCGAGCGGAACTATGATTCACCCACCCCCGTCCAGCTCGCCGTGCTCGCTGACGAAGCCGCCGACCGCGACCTCCTGGTTTCGGCCCAGACCGGCTCCGGCAAGACCCTCGCTTATGGCCTCGCCATGGCCTGGGATCTGTTTGGCGATGCCGAGCGGTTCGAGCAAGCGGGGGCGCCGCTCGCCCTGATCGTGGCGCCGACCCGCGAGCTCGCCTTGCAGGTTCAGCGCGAATTGGCGTGGCTGTATGAACATGCCGGCGGACGGGTCGTCTCCTGCGTCGGCGGCATGGATCCGCGGCGCGAGCAGCGCGAGCTTGCGGCGGGCGCTCACATCGTCGTCGGCACGCCCGGCCGGCTGTGCGATCATTTGCGGCGCGGCCGGCTCGACATCTCGGAATTGAGGGTGGTCGTCCTCGACGAGGCCGACGAGATGCTCAATCTCGGCTTTCGCGAGGACATGGAGTTCATCCTCGAGACCACGCCGGACACGCGCCGCACCCTGCTGTTCTCGGCGACGTTTCCGCGCGGCATCGTCGCGCTGGCCAAGCAATATCAGCAGCAGGCGTTCCGCATCGAGGTCGCGGGCGACGAGGGCGGTCACGCCGACATCGAGTACCGCGCGATCCGGATCGCGCCCGCCGATGCCGAGCATGCGGTCGTCAACGTGCTGCGCTTCTACGAGGCGCCGAGCGCTCTCGTGTTCTGCAGTACGCGCGATCACGTCAGGCATTTGCAGGCGGCGCTGCTGGAGCGCGGTTTCTCGGTGGTCGCGCTATCAGGCGAATTGACGCAGAACGAGCGGACCATGGCGCTGCAGTCGCTCCGGGACGGGCGCGCTCGCGTCTGCGTCGCGACCGACGTTGCCGCGCGCGGCATCGATCTGCCGAGCCTCGACCTCGTCATTCATGCCGATCTGCCCAACGACGCCGAGGTCATGCAGCATCGCTCGGGCCGCACCGGGCGTGCGGGCCGAAAGGGGACAAGTGTCCTCCTGGTGCCGCCTGCGCGGCGGCGGCGCGCTGAGCTGCTGCTCAATCTCTCGGGTATCGAGGCGATCTGGGGGACCGCGCCTCAAGCGGAGGAAATCCGCAAGCTCGATCATGAGCGCATGAAGGACGTGCTGTTCACCGAGGAGACCACCCCCGACGATCTGGTGCTGGCGCAGGCGCTGCTGGCCGAGCGGTCGGCCGAGGATATCGCCGCCGCGCTCGCGCGGCTCTATCGCGCGCGGCTGCCGTCGCCCGAAGACATCATCGATCCCGGCGAGCGAGCCGGCCGGTCGCGCGACGATCGCGGGCGCGACAATGTCCGCGCACCGCGCGACGATGCCCGCACTTCGCGCGGCGATGATCGCCCCGAAAGGCCTCGACCCAAATCTGGAAAATCGTCGGCGAAACACGGCATGGCGGACGGCAGCGTCTGGTTCCGGGCCAACATCGGACGAAGAAAGAATGCGGAAGCACGCTGGCTCTTGCCGATGATTTGCCGCCGCGGCGGCATCGACAAGGGCGACATCGGCGCCATCAAGATCATGGACACGACGACCGAGTTCGAAATTTCCGAGCGGGTCGCGGAATCCTTCGCTGCCAAGATCAAGCGTCCGGACAAGGAAGATAATATCCGCCTCGAACCGATGACTGATGCGCCGCAGAGGCAGGCGCCTTCGGAAGAGCGGTCAAAGCCGCCGCGGCGCGAGAGCGGAGACAGCGATCATCGCGAACGTCGCGACGATCGCCCGCGCGATGCAGCTGGATTCAAGCCACGCGACAAGGCTCACGGCGAGCGCAGGCCGAAATTCGACGATGCTCCTTCGTTCGGAAAGAAAAAGAAGCACAAGAACAGGCCTGGCCATGCCGAGCCGGCGGTCACGCCGTGGCCGTTGAAGGGCGCGCCTGGAAAAAAGAGAGCGAAGAAAAAGCATCGGGGCTGAACTGCGCCTGACCGTGCAGACAGCAATGATGTCGCCGGATTGCGCCGGCGACATCATCTGAAAAGTCAGCTGCGAACTCAGCGGCCGCCGCCGCCGCCGCCGCCACCACCACCTCCGCCACCGCCACCACCGCCGGCATCACGCATCGACGAGCTGTAGCGGGGGTCGGTCTGCTTCATGTAGATGGGCGAGGTGTCGTGAGTGAGGTTGACGCGGCTTCTGCCGCCCGGGATCGTCGTCTCGACCGGGGTACCGCAGCCCTCGAAGAAGGCGGAATCGCAGCCGTAGGTCCGGACCTGCGCCGCGTTGGCACTGGTTGCGCTGAACGCGGCCGCCGCGGCGAATGCAATCAAGGCAACTTTCGACAATGTGAGTTTCATGGAAATTCTCCAGTCTCGGTTCGGCGAGACCAGAACGGCCCACGCGCACCTTCGACGGGGGGTGATCGAAGGCGGTTCGAGGGACGGCTTCACGCCCGCGCGAGCCGGGCGGAGACGTTATGTCGCAGCGAGGTCGCGGAGCATGTAGGTCGCGGCTTCGCCGTAGGAGGCGAGCTTTGCGCGCGCCTCCGTATCCGCCGCGACGGGCCGGAAGCCGAGACGCTCCCATAACGGCCGTGTGGCGTAGACCGAGACCAGCGCGAGCGTTGTGATGTGTGATGCGCGCGCCAGCTTCTCGATATCGGCAATATAGTCGCGCGCGATTCCACCGCGGAAATCGGGCAGCACCGCGACGTCGTGCACGTAGAGACAATCCGCATCATCGGGCAATTTTTGCAGGAAGCCGTTGAGCGGCGGAATCCGGTGCTGCTTCCACGGATGCGCGAGTCCGTAGCCGGCGACCTCTTCGTCGGCGATGAGTAGACGGCAGCCATCGGGATAGAGCCGCATCTTCTCCGCGAACACGTCGGGACTCTCAGGGAGATCGGGATGGATCCGCGCTGCGATCGCGCTGATCGCGACCAGGTCGGAGGCGCGTGCGGGACGCCAATGCGGCTTGCTCATGTCGGTCCGTTGGTCGGTCTCACTTATTCAGTTTATTCCGTCACGGCGATGCGCGCAGCGAAAAATATCTTTGCCGCCGTCTCAGGAATACGAAGCGTTGCGCGGCGTCCTACCCCATGCAAGCCAATTGCATGACAGGAGAACCCATGACGTCCTCGATTCGCCTCGCGCTTACGCTCGCCGTGTCGCTCGCCATCATCCCCGCTGCCTTCGCCGCGCCGCCGACGAAGACCGGCAAGACCGACAAGGGCAACGTGCTCACCGACGCCAAGGGCATGACGCTCTACACCTTCGACAAGGATGCGGACGGCAAGTCGGCCTGCAACGGACCTTGTGCGACAAACTGGCCGGTGCTGAAGGCCGAGGCGAGCGATGCCGCTGCCGACGGCTACACCGTCATCACGCGCGACGACGGGTCCAGGCAGTGGGCTTACAAGGGCAAGCCGCTCTACACCTTCGCCAAGGACCAGAAGCCCGGCGACATCACCGGCGACGGCTTTCTGAACGGCGCCTGGCATCTGGCGATGCCGTGAGCGGACAATCCGCCGCGGCATTGCGAGGTGGTGTCTGACACTGACGAGATGCCACCGGTCTCGTGCCTCGGACGCAGCGCAGCGCCGTGCGATACGACGTATCGTTCAATGCGGTGCGCTGCGGAGCGGCTCCATCAACTCGCAATCAATCAATGACACGGCGCCATCTGGAACGACCGAATCCTCACCGCGCTCCCAGCGGAAGGCCACCGGCACCGGCGTTTCCGGACCGCCTGCGGGACTGATCTCAAGTTGGCGGAAGTCATCGCGACAACTTCGAAGAAGCAAACACGCCGCCGGTGGCGCGTCGTCGCTTGAATCCAATTTATTCAAGTCGAGAGTCCGAAAGCGAACCGAAGGCCCGATTTTGGTTGGTCATAGTTGGTTCCGGCAGGGGGCGCGAGCGGCATATCGGCAGCAGCATCCCTCCATTTGAGAGTAGGGGCACTGGTTTCCCGGTGCGGTCCGCACCTGGGAGCTTCTGGGAGTCTTCAATCCATTATCTGGTTTCGCGTGAGGGGATGAATGACCATGAATGATGCCAATCTGAAAGGCGAGACGAACGCCACTGCGCTCAATGGGACGGCGAATGGCGGTGCAATGCCCAGGTTCGACATGCCATTCTTCAACTTCCAGGCGATCTTCGGCGGTCTCGCCGAGCAAGGCGCCGCCCGGGCCAAGGCAAATCTAGAGCGGATGAGGGCGGCTTCCGAGGAGATCACCGAAGCTCTCCGCGAAGCCTGTTCGACCAATGCCACGCGTGCCGCCGATTACGGCACCAAGGTCATCGAAGTATCAAACATCAATACCAGCTCCGCGCTGGAATTCCTGTCCCAGCTTGCGGATGCGAAGTCGTTTGCGGACGTCGTGAACCTCTCCACCACCCACAGCCGCAAGACCTTTGAAGCGGCTTCTCGCCAAAACCGGGAGCTTTGGGACCTCGCCCAGAAGGTCGCAACCGAGACGGCCGAGCCGATCAAGAAGAGTTTCAACCTGGTTCTGCATAGGGCTGCTTGAACCGAGGCTACTGGCCGCGTGGATCGGCTGGACGAGCGTCTTCGCCAGAAGGGACGCAGTCCGGCCGAGGCGGCGAAGCCTTGCCGTTAGAAGCCTTGCCGTGAGGTGGTGCCAAGCTGGAGGAAGTCAGGATGGGTATGGTGATGATCAAATGCCCGGAAACGGGCCACGCCATTCCGACGGGCATCGAGATGGATCGCGAAAGATTTCGGCGCAGTACGGTGTTCTTCTCGCGCACATATTGCGGGATGTGCGCGGCGACGCATGAGTGGTTCGCCAGAGAGGCCTGGGTCTATGAATCGGTCTTGGCGAACGGGAAGGCCGGGGGCGGGCAGCCGTTCCGCGCGGGCGCGGTGTGAAGCAGCCTGACGGCATCCTGCGAAACGATCCGGTCGATCCTGCGGCTCATCACCTTGTAGCACTCGCAGGCCACGATCTCGAGTCGCGGCCTGTCGATCTCGAGTTGGCCGCGCCGACTGGATTTCACGGCCCTTGAGGCTCGAAGTGCGCTCACGACGTGCGTGACGGTGGTTCGCCGGACGCCGAGCAATTCCGACATCGTCTCTTGCGTCAGGTGCAGGACGTTACCACTGCGCTCCGTCCGATCGTGAATGTGAAGCAGCCAGCGGGCGAGGCGGGCCTCGACGGAGTGCAGTGCATTGCAGGCCGCGACGTGCAGGAATTGCGTCATCATCGCCCTGGTGACGATCTGAACCGCGTTTGCGAGGGCGGGACTGCGTTCGAGCGCCGCTTGAAATCGCGCGGGCGAGATCTGCAGTGCGGTCCCGGCGACGCGGACCACCGCCGTCAGGGGAGATCGAACGGGGCCGAGCGCCGTCATGAGGCCGACGACCCCGTCGTTGCCGATCACGGCGGTTGCGGCCGTCTGTCCGTTCGGCAACTCCATGATGAGGGCGATCGCGCCGCTGCACGGGAAGCAAAGGTGCTCGACCCGGTCGCCGGATCGAACCAGGACCGCGTCGTGCTGGAGCGGCACTTTCCGGAGATACGGTGCAAGCAACGCGAAGTCGGCCGGCGGTAATGCAGCTAACAGGCGATTACCAACTCTGGTCGCGTGCTCCATCACGGGGAATCGTCCCTCGACGGAGGCCCGGCGGCGAGCAAACGCACCGTCTCCGGCCGAGCCGCGTTGCCGTGCAGACACTTGCCCGGCAGAGAGCTAAACGTCCTGCAGCAGGTAAGGTTCCAATGATGGATCGCGAGCCTGGCTCACGCTGCCGGTGCGGGCACCAGTCCGTAGCGCAGCATCGTCTCTTTCATCTTTGCGGGATCGGGTGGCGCGCCGGCCGACAGGAGCGCGGCCATCTCCGTGAAATATTGCGGGCCCAGCACCCCCGGGCTCAGGATGCACAGGCATGTTGCCGGTCCCGTCGAACGGTTGATGAAACCGTGCACGATGCCGCGCTTGATGAAGACCGATTCTCCGGGGCCGAGATCGCTCTGTTTGCCGTCGATCGTCCAGGTCGATACGCCGGACAACCCGTAGATGGTTTCGTCCCAGCGGTCGTGATAATGCGGGATCGGCATCCGCGCATTCGGCTGGAGCGTCATTTCGAAGATGTCGACGCTGCCGCCGGTGTCGTCCTTGCTGTGCAGGAAGCGGAGCTGAAGCGTACCGAAATCGATGATGTCGGACATGGCTGCGTCATCCCGGTGAGAGGCGGCATCGAGGTCGCGGCGTTCGCCCTCGTCGAAACGAAAACTACCTCAGCCCCTCATACACCATCAGCCCGCGTGCGATCTGCAATTTGCGGATTGCGCGCGGCAGCAGCTTCTCCGGCTGGTGCAGATAGCGCCAGGAGGTGAGGGCGAATGCGGACAACGCGCCGCATTCGTCGTTGAACGGTGCGAGCACGCCGGTGACACTCACCGGCGTATGCGGGCGGGCGTTGAAGGGCAGCAGCAGCAGCTCGAGATGCGCCTTGCTGCCGTCCTCGCGCGCAGCGGTGACGCCGGCGATCGCACCTAACGTCTCGTCGGCGACGATCGTGGTGATCTCCTCGATCTCGCTGCGGCTGGCCTCGGTGAACAGCGCCGCGAAGCTCTGGTCCTTGAGGTCGAGCCCCGCGAGCGCGCAGACGCGCGTGCCGGCGACGCGGAACGGGAAGCCGAGGTTTGGCTCGCAGGACAGCACGAAGATATCGCCGAGCAGGCCGCGGACCGCGGCCGGATCGATATCGGCCCGATCAGGGGCCCGCGCAGTTCCGCGCTTCTTGTCCCAATACGCGAAGAACGCGCGGCTCGACGGATGTTTCATGACTGAACGCTTACCCCGGGGCGCTAGCTCGCGGGACAGACCTGTCCCGCTTCAGTGCACCCGCGATCCCTCTCGTTGTTGTGCAGGAGGGGATTTGCAGCGTCCATGCCGTGGGAGCGTTTTCGTGCCCCCGGAGCCCGTCTTTGCGTCGTTAACGTTAAATTAACTATGCGCTTTCCGTCCGGCGCCCGGCTGCTATGGTGATCGCGGTCGCAAGCCTCGCCGCTTTCATCCAGGTTTTCGGTGGGGCCTGTACACGGGCGTCAAACAGTTTGGTCACGGGCCGCGGGGAGGGGTGGGGATACACCTTGTTCCTCCGGGTACCGGAAGACCGACACGGACAGGCAGGGCTTTCCCAGGGCCCTGCCTTTTCCTTTTGTGCACTTGCGCAAGGCCGGCAAAGGCGACTATCTCCAAGGCCTGTCGTTAAGCCTGTCGCTCCGATCGCGCCTGAAAGCGAAGCTGCCTTGGATTCCCCGCAAGATTCTCCGCCGGAGATACCGGCCGTTGTCGAGGAAGCTCCGCGCGAGCCGATCCTGACGCTGCCGGTCGCGCTGACCGCCTATATCCTCCTTTTGGCGGTGATCCATCTGCGGGTGCTGCTGCCGCCGGAGCTCGAGAACTGGACCATCGACGTCTTCGGCTTCATCCCGAAGCGCTACGATTCCTCGCTGCTCAATCTGCAGATCCCCGGCGGGGCCGGCGCCAAGGTCTGGACCTTCGTCACCTATTCGCTGCTGCACGCCAATCTGACCCATCTCGGCTTCAACGTGCTGTGGCTGCTGCCGTTCGGCAGCGCGCTGGCGCGGCGCTTTGGCGCGATCAGGTTCTTCCTGTTTCTCGCGGTGACGGCAGCGGCCGGTGCGTTCGCCCATCTCGTCACCCATGAGCACGCGGTGGCGCCGATGATCGGCGCCTCGGCCTCGGTGTCCGGCGCGATGGCGGCGGCGATCCGCTTTGCCTTTGTCCGCGGCAGCTTCCTGTCGTTCAGCCGATCCGACGCCGATACCGCCGCAAGGGTTCCGGCACTGCCGCTGTCGCGCGCGCTGCGCGACGGGCGGGTGGTCGGCTTCCTCGCCGTTTGGTTCGGCGTCAACATGATCTTCGGCGTCGGCGCGATCGGCGTCGATTCCGAAACCACGAGCGTCGCCTGGCAGGCACATATCGGTGGCTTCTTCGCAGGCCTTCTGCTGTTCGCGCTGTTCGATCCCGTGCCGCGCGTGCGAAACGATGCTGCGGATGCGTCATCACAGGACATTTCAAACCGCATTTGAAGCGGCGCTTGCGGCGTCGCCCGAATTCATCCATCATTCCCGAGAAGAATGTTCCGAAGCGACAAGCCGCTAGCGGCGATGCTTCGCAAAGCGCCTCAGCGTGCAACCGGCGCCTAAACTGTTAGTTGAAGACTCGACGAACAAGTCCGGCCGCGAAATGCGGACGGATCCGATTCAGGGAGGCCGACAATGACGGTACGTTCCATTCTCAACACCAAGGGCCACCAGATCATGAGCGTCGAGCCCGACGCCAAGCTGGCTGCCGCGGTCAAACTGCTCGGCGAGAAGAAGATCGGCGCGGTGCTGGTGATGAACCAGAGCCGGCTCGAAGGCATCCTGTCCGAGCGCGACATCGTACGCGTGATCGGCGAGCGCGGCGCCGGCGCGCTGGAGGAGCCGGTCTCTCAGGTCATGACCCGCAAGGTCGTGACCTGCAAGGAGACCGACACGGTCGCCGAACTCATGGAGACGATGACCACCGGCAAGTTCCGCCATCTGCCCGTCGTCGACGGCGGCAAGGTGGTGGGCCTGATCTCGATCGGCGACATCGTCAAGCGCCGCGTCCAGGAATACGAGGCCGAGCAGGAAGCCCTGCGCGACTACATCAAGACGGCCTGAGCGGCCTCACTGGTCGGCCTCACTCGTCTGCCTTGGGCTCGCCCGCTTTGGGCGCGTGGCCCGCGGGCGCCGGCGCGAGCACCTCGATCGCCTCCTGGATCGACTCCAGCGCGCGCTCGGCGGCGCGGGTGCCGTGCGCGATCAGATCCTCGCCGCGGTGGAAGTCGAACCAGCCGAAATGACCGACCCGCGGCGTGATCAGGAGATCGGGCGGATCGCCGGCGAGGCGCGCGCGGGTAATGCGGTCCTGCATGATGTTGAAGGCGTCGACCATCACCGAGGAGATGCCGGGCCGTCCGGCGCCGCCGAAGAACTCGCGCTTCATGGTTTTCTCGGGCGAGAACAATCGCGGAAAGCGCCGCTTCGCCGTGGTCGCCTCGGCTGCCGGCGGGACCGTCTCGGGCACCGCGCCGTGCGAATAGATCGTGGTGGAATGGGTGAAGATGTCGCTGGAAAGATTTGCGGCGATGACGATTTCGGCGCCGAGCGCGCGGGCGGCCGAGACCGGCACCGGATTCACCAGCGCGCCGTCAACCAGCCAGCGGTCACCGATCAGGACGGGCGAGAAGATGCCGGGCAGGGCGTAGGAGGCGCGCATGGCGTCGACCACGCGGCCGCGCGTCAGCCAGATCTCGTGGCCGGTACGGACCTCGGTTGCGACGGCGGCGAACTTGATCGGAAGATCCTCGATCAGGGTCTGGCCGACCGCGTCCTCGAGCCGGGTCGCGAGCTTCTCACCGCCGATCAGGCCGGAGCCGCTCAGTCGGATGTCGAGATAGCCGAGGATGTTGCGCATCCCCTGCAGGCTGCGTCCCCACTCCTGCAGCGTGTCGAGCCGGCCGGCCGCATAAAGGCCGCCGACCACGGCGCCGATCGAGGTGCCGACCACGACGTCAGGCACGATGCCATTGGCGGCCAGGGTTCTGAGGATGCCGATATGGGCAAAGCCGCGCGCCGCGCCGCCGCCGAGCGCCAGGCCGATGACCGGCCGTCGCACGCTGCCAAGACCGACCTTCTCTCCATTGGAGCCGTTCGCGCCCCGACCCTTCAAGATATCAAGCACCGAAACCCTCCTACCCCGGGCCAGCCCTCACAGCAGAGTAGGCGCCGTACCTCCGCTCCGCCAGAACGAGGGCAAAGCATGGTTTATACCGTTCGGGAAGCAGGGGGCAGGAGTGTGGCGAAGGCCGGCTGCCTCCCGTTTAATCACGCAGGCGTCAACCGGGTTCCAAAGAACCGTATCGGGCGGTATTCCTTGGGGATTCGGAGGCTTGAATTTGCCGCGTTTTCGGTGAAAAGCAGGTGGCATGACTCTCGGGGGTGACGGCATCATCGGATGGCGGCGCAGCACATTGCTGCTGCCGACGCTGGTCCTTGCTGCCTGTCTCTATATCCTTGGTCAAAATGCAGCGCGGGCGCAGCTTTTCTCTGATCGTCCGCCCCCGGTGCCGCCCGCATCGGTGCCCGACCCCGGCGGCGCCGTCAGCCTCGCGCCCCCCTCCGGCCCGGGCGCTGCGCCGCCGAGCCTGCCGCCGACCCTGCTGCAGCCGAATACGCCCAGCATGCCGCCGCCCGCGGTCAGCACCGTGCCGGCGGCCCCGCCGCTCAACGCAGCCGTGCCCGGTCAGGGCGTTCTGTCGCTGACCGCGAAATACGGCAAGGACAGACCCGCGATCACCAGCGGCCTGGTCTGGCGCGTGTTTGCCGACCGTCCTGACGAGAACGGCACCTTCAAGCTGATCCGCGAGGATCGGAACGCCACGCCGAACATCGTGCTGCCGCCGGGCAATTACGTCGTGCACGTCGCCTTCGGACTCGTCAGTGCGGTGCGCACCGTCAGCTTGAAGGCCGAGACCGACCGCGAATCCTTCGTGCTGCCGGCCGGCGGCCTGCGCATCGAGGGACGCGTCGGCACCAGCCGCATTCCGCAGAACCAGATCTCGTTCGCGATCTACAAAGGCAGCCAGTTCGAGTCCGGCGAGCGCGCCTCGCTGGTCCCGAACGTCGCCGCCGGCGACGTTGTGCTGATCCCGGAGGGCACCTACTACATCATCTCCAATTATGGCGACGCCAATTCGGTGGTGCGCTCGGACATCCGCGTCCAGGCCGGCAAGCTCACCGACGTCACCATCACTCATCGCGCCGCCGTGATCACGCTCAAGCTCGTCAGCGACAGGGGCGGCGAGGCGCTCGCCAACACCGCCTGGTCGGTGCTGACCCCCGGCGGCGACGTCATCAAGGAATCGATCGGCGCCTTCCCGCGCGTCGTGCTCTCCGAAGGCGAATACCGCGCCATCGCCAAGAACGAGGGCAAGGTCTACGAGCGCGGCTTCAACGTCGTCAACGGCGTCGACGGCGAAGTGGAAGTGGTCGCGCGCTAGTCTCGTGTCCCGGACGCGGTGCGGCACGAAGTGACGCTCCGCAGAGCCGGGACCCAGAAAGCCACACGACACAACGCCGCAACATGGGCCCCGGCTCAGCGGCGCACCGCTGAAGGAGCGCTGCGCCGCGTCCGGGGCACGAGAGCGCAGTTTCGACGCACAGCTGTTTCCACATCGTCATTGCGAGCGCAGCGAAGCAATCCAGAGTCCCTCCGCGGCAAGATTCTGGATTGCTTCGCGGCGCTCGCAATGACGAGGAGGAGGGCCGCGGCCCTCACTTCCGATAGCGCAGCGCCTCCACCAGCACGGCGAACGCCGGCGTCGGCTGCCGACGGCTCGGATAATAGAGGTGATAGCCCGCAAACGGTGCGCACCAGTCGGCGAGCACGCGGATCAGCCGGCCGTCGGCGAGCTCGCGCTTGACGAGATCGTCGGGGATATAGGCAAGACCAAGCCCCGCCAGCACGGCATTCATCCTGAGCAGGCCGGTGTTGAACACGAGCTGGCCGTCGACCCGCACCTTCATGGCGCGGCCGCGCTTCTCGAACTCCCAGGCATAGATCCCGCCATAGGTCGGCAGGCGGAGGTTGATGCAATTGTGCTCGGTGAGATCCTGCGGCAGCTTTGGCTTGCCCCGCGCGGCGAAATAGGCGGGCGCGCCGACCACGGCCATGCGCATCTCCGGCCCGACCCGCACCGCGATCATGTCCCTGGCGACCTGCTCGCCGAGGCGCACGCCGGCGTCGTAGCGCTCGGCGACGATGTCGGTCAGGCCATAGTCGACGACGAGCTCGACCTTGATATCGGGGTAGCGCGGCAGCAGCTTTGCGAGCGCCGGCCACAGCACCGTCTGTGCGGCGTGCTCGCCGGTGGTGATGCGGACGATGCCCGCCGGCGTCTCGCGGAGCGCGGTCAGCGCCGACAGCTCCGCGTCGATCTCCGCAAAGCGCGGCCCGACATTGCGCAGCAGACGTTCGCCCGCTTCCGTTGGCGCGACGCTGCGGGTGGTGCGGGTGAGCAGCCGCAGGCCGAGCCGTTCCTCCAGGCCGCGCACAGTGTGGCTGAGCGCCGACTGCGACACGCCGAGCTGGGCCGCCGCGCGGGTAAAGCTGCGCTCGCGCGCGACCGCAAGGAAGGCCAAGAGGTCATTGACGTTGGTGCGGGCCATTCATGAATCCATCTCATCAGTACATACCGCTTTTATCATCTAATCGCAGGCCGGCGCGTGGCCTAAATTCGCTGCCGAACATGAACTGCAGGGAGAGCTGACGATGCAGACGCGAACATTGGGCAAGAGCGGCCTCGAGGTCTCGGCCCTCGGCCTCGGCTGCATGGGCCTGAGCTACGGCTATGGCCCGGCGACCGAGACGTCGCAGGCGATCGCGCTGATCAGGATCGCCGTCGCGCGCGGCGTGACGTTCTTCGACACCGCCGAGGCCTACGGCCCGTTCGTCAATGAAGAGCTGCTCGGCGAGGCGCTTCAGCCATTCCGCGACAAGGTCGTGATCGCCACCAAGTTCGGCTTCAAGGGCGGCAAGGTCGAGGCCGGGCTCGACAGCCGGCCCGCCAACGTCAAGGCGGTGGCGGAGGCAGCCCTGAAGCGGCTCAAGACCGATCGCATCGATCTGTTCTACCAGCATCGCGTCGATCCCGAGGTGCCGGTCGAGGACACCGCCGGAGCGGTGAAGGATTTGATCCGCGCGGGCAAGGTGCTGCATTTCGGCATGTCGGAGGCGGGCGCGCAGACCATTCGCCGCGCGCATGCGGTGCAGCCCGTGACCGCATTGCAAAGCGAGTATTCGCTGTGGTGGCGCGAGCCGGAGCAGGAGATCCTGCCGACGCTGGAAGAACTCGGCATCGGCTTCGTGCCGTTCAGCCCGCTCGGCAAGGGTTTTCTCACCGGCGCGATCACCGAGAGCACGACGTTCGATGCGAGCGACTTCCGCAACATCGTGCCGCGCTTCTCATCCAGCGCACGCAAATCCAATCAGGCCCTCGTCGATCTGCTCGGCGAGATCGCCGCAATGAAGAAAGCGACGCCGGCGCAGATCGCGCTGGCCTGGCTGCTCGCGCAGAAGCCGTGGATCGTGCCGATCCCCGGCACCACCAAGCTGCACCGGCTCGAAGAAAATCTCGGCGCGGCGGCGGTGACGCTGTCGGACGCGGATCTCACTGCAATTGCAGGGGTGCTGTCCAAGGTAGCCGTGCAGGGCGACCGCTATCCCGCGCATCTCCAGGCGCGAGTCGGCCGTTGAGCTGCGGCGTGAATGCCCGGTGAGCGTTCGCTTACCGGGCATACGCATCTTGTGTTCCGACTTGAATACTTTTGCCAGCGCTACCAAGCAGCGTTGAAGGAAGCGATTAACACCGCCAGCACAGGCTTATTCCGCAAGCATCGCGACTTCGTCATAGCCGGTGGAAGATACGGATTTCCGATAATCAATTTTATTCTCTTTCCGTCCTGCTGCGCTATATGTCGGGCATCCGTCTAACGGGGGAGGCCGGAGCAGGCGCATGCCTTGCGAGACCGGCAGAAGCAGGGGACCAAGCCCGTCGGCATGTTTGAAGTGATCATCACCAGGCGTAAGCGGTTTGGCTGGCGATGGCAGGTGTGCCAGTCCGGCAAGATATTTGCCGATGGCTTCGAGCGCACGCGGCCGTCCGCCAAATATCATGGCGAGCGCGCACTGTTCTTCCTGTTGTCGCAGGCTTACCTGCGCAATCGCTCCGCGGCGGCCAGCGAGGACTAGCGGCGGGTGCAGGAGACAGCTCCGTAGCCCGGATGGAGCGCAGCGAAATCCGGGACCGCTGTGCCAGCCCGCGAGAACCCCGGATTGCGCTGCGCTCCATCCGGGCTACGAGCTCCCACCTCAGATGTCGACGACCAGTTTGCCCTTGGCGGCGTGATCCCGGATCAGAGCGTAGGCATCGCCAACACTCTCCAGCGTGAAGCGCCTTGCATCGACGAGCGGCGCGAGCTTGCCGGCTTCAACCAGCCGCGTCGCTTCCGCCATGATCTCACCGTGATGCGCGCGGCCTTCGCCTGATAGCAGCGGCAGCAGCGTGAACACACCGGAATAGCTGGCGGCGCGGAACGACAGCGGCGCAAGCGCATGCGTGCCCCAGCCAAGCGCACTCACCACATGGCCAAAACGGCGCACGGCTTCGAAGGAGGCATCGAGCACCTTGCCGCCGACGGTGTCGTAGACGATGTCGAAGCCGCGGCCGCCGGTATGCCCTGCAACGTAAGCTTCGATCGTAGTGCCGCGGTCGATGAACACGGCGCCAAGGCCCTCGATGGTGGCGCGCTGCGCTGCCGAACCGGTCGCGAACACGCCTGCTCCGATGGCGCGCGCGATCTGGATCGCGACATGGCCGACGCCGCCGGCGCCGCCATGAATCAAAACCTTCTGGCCGGCCTTCAGCGCCGCGCGATCGATCAGGCCTTCCCAGGCCGTGATGAAGATCAGCGGCAGGGCGACCGCTTCGCGCATGCTGAGATTGGCGGGCTTGGGCGCCAGCAGGTCGGCATCGACTGCGGCGAATTCAGCGAGCGATCCCGGCACGCCGCCGACGCCGCCGGTCATGCCATAGACCTCGTCGCCCGGCTTGAACCGCGTCACGTCGCGCCCGGTCAGCTCAACGACGCCGGCGAGATCGATTCCGAGAATGGCGGGCAGCGGATGACGCGCATGTGCTGCCGCGCCGGCATGAATCTTGGTGTCGAGCGGATTGACCCCGCTCGCATGCACCCGCACCAGCACCTCGCGCGGCCCGACCTCGGGCGTGGAGACGGTTGAGAGGCGCAGCGGCGCGTTGTGGGTCTCCAGGATCGCCGCCCGCATCGTCGATTGTCTCGCCATGATCGTCTTGCTCCGTTATCGGCCTCCAATATGCTCATGAAATTTTGCATGGGAAGGAACAAGGATGTACGATGATCGTGCATTTCTGTATGAGGTCATTTCGATGGACTGGAGCGATCTGCGCATTTTCCTGGCGATTGCGCGCGAAGGCACGCTCGGGGCTGCCGCGCGCAAGATCGGCCAGACCCAGCCGACGATGGGGCGGCGGCTTCGCGCGCTCGAAACCGCGCTGGGACAGACGCTGTTCCAGCGCACCGCCGATGGTTTTGTGCTGACCGACGAGGGTGCTGCCGTGCTGCGCCATGCCGAGCGGATCGAGGAGGAGGCGCTCGCGCTTCAGCGCCACGCCTCGGGTGCGGAGACGCAGCTCGACGGCATGCTGCGCCTGTCGTCGTCGGACTGGTTCGGCACGGTGATGCTGTCGCCGGTGATCGCCGCCTTCGCCAAGCGCCATCCCAAGGTGACCGTCGAGCTCCTGACCGACGCGCGCCTCTACAGCCTGCCGCGGCGCGAGGCCGATGTCGTCTTCCGCATCAAGCCGTTCAGCGAGCCCGAGGTGATCTCGAGAAAACTGCTCCACATTCCCTACGCGCTGTATGGCAGGAAGGGCAGCAAGCCGCCGCGCGCCGGCGACGGCAGCGGCGCCCGCGTCGTCACCATGAATGCCGAATTCGCCGACATGCCGGATGCGATCTGGTTGAAGCGCACGCTGCCGAATGCGGAGATCGCCTCGCGCAGCAACAACCGGCAGGCGCAGGCAGAGCTGTGTGCCGGCGGCGGCGGGTTTGCCGTGCTGCCACGCCCCCTCGGCGACCGCGATCGCCGGCTCATCGCGCTCGACATCGGCGCAACGCCGCCCGGCCGCGACACCTATGTCGGTTATCACCGCGATCTCCGGCGCCTGGCGCGCCTGCGCGCGCTGCTGGATCTCGTGATCGAACGGTTAGCGGGGTGAGCTGCCGTAGCCCGGATGGAGCGAAGCGAAATCCGGGCTACAACATCTCGCGTTGCCCGTCGGGTAAAACACCAAAGCTCTCGGTCAATGCCGGAAGGCAGAAATATTCCACTTTACCGAAATTCGGAAACGGCGTATCCATCGCATCAGCCCGGCCCAAGGAAGAGGGGCGTATCGCGATCGTCACGAACGCGGGCCGGACGGCGGTGGACGTGGGCCACACTGGTGCGAAGGTGATCGCAGGGCGGGCAGCCGTGAGCGAAGCACGTCGCACGCACGACCGGTGTGATCCACGTACGGCCAAATCGTGTCGTCCTGGCGCCCGGGGTCTGCGCGCCAAGTCTTGTGGTGGTGCCTGTTGCCCAACCGGGCGCGCGCATCAGCCATCTGCAAGGCGACGGGGGCAATAGTGCATCGCTCCCCGGGGAGAGCACGACATAAGCCGTTCCAACTACTGCGCAGGGAAGGCCGGGATGTCTTGGCTACACCTGTATGCCGCTGTGCAGATTTCTCACCACAATTTCGCACAGTGGACCGCGGGTGCCAGCCGGCTCCCGGTCTTCCCTGCGCCCTCTTTCATTCGAGGGTGAGGCGATCAGGCAAAGCTCGGGCGAAATGCGCCGCGAGGATGCGAAGGTGTGTCTTTTGATCGGAATGGTCTCGTGCCCCGGACGCTGCGCAGCACGAAGTGATGCGCTGCAGAGCCGGGGCCCATGCATCAGCGAGTGCCGTGGCCTTCTGAGTCACGGCTCTGCGGAGCGTCACTGCGTACCGCACCGCGTCCGGGACACGAGAGGAGCAACGCTACCATCCACACACTCCGTCATTGCCAGGGCAGCGAAGCAATCCGGAATCTTTCCGCGGCGGCAGTCTGGATGGCTTCGCTGCGCTCGCAATGTCGCGGATGAAGCGGCTGTGCGCCATAACTTCACTCTCACGCGCACGCATCGCATTTTAGGCAACCGTCATAGTCTCTAACGCGCACTAACCAATACCTGACTTAAAACTGTCATAATCGCCGAATGGAACCCGCGGCTGCGTCCTTTTTACACGGCATTAAGCGCGGCTGCATTGGATGCCCTGGGAAAGTGCGTTGGGGACTGCAATGACTACCGCGAAGAAGATGCCGGGAAAACCGGCCGCCGAAATGTTTGACGACATCCCGGTGCTTCAACGCAAATGGCGTGCCGCGTTGAAGCCGGGCGAGCGGCTGCCGCGCTATGAGGACGTGATGCTTGGGAGCCTCGGACGGCTCGCCGACCACATCGCGCTGCTGAAGAACGATGGCGCGCTCGAATTGTCGCGCAGCGGGCGTTACGTGCAGAAATGGCTCGGCGAGGAGCGCTGGGATATCCCGGTCGCCGAGCTCTCGCCCGATTGCGCCACGGCGCTGTCGGAAGCTGTGGCGAGCGCGCTCGAGAACGGACGTCCGTACCAGGCCAGCGCGCATTGCGTGCGCGACGGCATGGTCCGGACCTACGATGTGCTGGCGCTGCCGACCGCCTCGCGCTGGGGCGCCACGCTGGTCGGCGCCTACATCAACGAGCGCGGTGCGCAATACAATCTCTTGGACGCGATCTTCTCGTCGACCGATGACGCCGTGGTTTCGCTGGCGACGCTGCGCGACGCCGCAGGCAAGCCGTTCGATCTCCAGATCGTGCATCACAACAAGAGCGCCGGTGCGCTGCTGAAGGTCGCGAGCGCGGGCTTGTTGTGGCGGCGGATCGGCGAGGGGAATACGCTATTGGCCGCGCCCGAAATCATGGACTTCCTGCTCAAGGTCGTCTCCGGCGGCCGCGGCGAGCAGCTCGAGATCGAAGACGACGGACGTTACCTCCGGCTCAGTGCCACCGCCTTCGCCGATCTGGTCTCGTTGACGATCTCCGACGTCACCGCGTTGAAGCGGCGCGACGCCTCGTTTCGTCTGCTGTTCGACAACAACCCGATGCCGATGTGGGTGTTCGAGGCACAGACCAAGGAGTTCCTCAGCGTCAACGATGCCGCGGTCCAGCATTACGGCTACAGCCGCGCCACCTTCCTGCGCATGAAGCTGCACGAGATCTGGCCCGAGGACGAGTGGGACAGCCACGCCGAGGCGCTCGAACGCATCGGCGACACCTATCACTCCTCGCGCAACTGGCGCCATTTGTGCGCCGATGGCAGCGAGATCGAGGTGCTCACTTTCGGTCGCCGCGTCGCCTTCGACGATCGCGACGGCTATCTGGTCGCGGTGGTCGACATCACTGAGCGACGCAAGGCCGAGGCGCGGATCGCCCACATGGCGCACCATGACGGGCTCACCGATCTGCCGAACCGCGAACATTTCCAGCAGTGCTTGAAGCAGGCGCTCGACCAGGCCGGCGGAAAACGGGTCGGCGTGCTCTATATCGATCTCGACCTGTTCAAGAACATCAACGATTCCTTCGGGCATCCGGTGGGGGATCGCCTGCTGAAGCAAGTTGCCGAACGTCTCACCACCGCGGTCCGCGGCGGCAATCTCGCGGCCCGGCTTGGCGGCGACGAGTTCGCCGTGATCCTGGCAGCCGACGTCTCGCCGAACGAAGCCAGCGCCTGCGCGACCTTGCTGATCGACATGCTGAAGGCGCCCTACGACCTCGACGGCCAGGAGATGGTGATCGGCGCCAGCATCGGCATCGCGCTGTCGCCCGGCGACGGCACGACGTCGGAGGAACTGATGCGCAATGCCGACATGGCGCTGTACCGGGCGAAGTCCGACGGCGGCGGCGTGCACCATTTCTTCGAGCGCGAGATGGACCTCCAGGCGCAGAAGCGCCGCGACATGGAGCTCGATCTGCGCCGCGCCTTCGCCAATGGCGAGTTCGAGCTGCATTACCAGCCGCTGGTGTCGATCGCGTCCGACCGCATCTCCGGCTTCGAATCGCTGTTGCGCTGGCGTCATCCCGACAAGGGCATGATCTCGCCGGCGGAATTCATTCCGGTCGCCGAGGACATCGGCCTCATCACCCAGCTCGGCGAGTGGGTGCTGCGCGAGGCCTGCAGCGAAGCGGTGAAATGGCCTGCCGACGTCAAGGTCGCGGTCAATCTGTCGCCAGCGCAATTCCGCAGCCGCAACCTGGTCCAGGTCGTGATTTCCGCGCTTGCGCAGTCCGGCCTGTCGCCGAAGCGGCTCGAGCTCGAGATCACCGAGTCGATCTTCCTCGCCGAGACCGATGCGAACCTCGCAATCCTGCATCAGCTGCGCGAGCTCGGCGTCAGCATCTCCATGGATGATTTCGGCACCGGCTATTCCAGCCTCAGCTATCTCCGTAGCTTCCCGTTCGACAAGATCAAGATCGACCGTTCGTTTGTGAAGGATCTGGCGCAGCGGCCTGATTGCGGCGCGATCGTGCGCGCGATCTCCGGCCTTGGCCGCAGCCTCAACATCACCACGACGGCTGAAGGCGTCGAGACCGAGGATCAGCTCGACTGGCTGCGCGCCGAAGGCTGCAACGAGGTGCAAGGGTTTCTGTTCAGCGCGGCGCGGCCCGCCGAGGAGATCGCAAAGCTGCTCGCCGATTTCGGCCAGCGCGCCTCACGGGCGGCGTAGCCCTTCGGGATAGCAGCCGTAGACCAGTTCCTTGAAGGCGGGCGTGATGCGGCTGCGCTCGTTCTGGGTTTGCTGCATCAAGAGATAGACCATGTCGAGCTTGGGATCGACGCCGAAATAGGTGCCGCTGCCTGAATCCCATTTCAATTCGCCGATCGACCCGGCCGGCGGCGGTTTCGCATTGCCGGGATCGGTGCGCACACCGATGCCGTAGCCATAGCCAAAACCGTCGCCCGGGAAATAGAAATAGTCGCGCGCGACACCGGAGCCGGGTCCGACGTGATCAGTGGTCATCGCCTTGAACACGGCGGGGCTGAGGTAACGCTTGCCCTCGAACTCGCCGCCATTGAGCAGCATCTGGGAGAAGCGCTGATAGTCCGTGATGGTCGAGAGCAGGCCGCCGCCGCCGGATTCCCATTCGGGATGGGCGAGGCGGTCGCGCTCGCCGGCGAGCAGGACCGGATCGCTCGGCAGTGGCCGCGCCATGCGGGCGCGCTCCTCCGGCGTCTTCAGGACGAATTTGGTGCTGTTCATTCCGAGCGGATCGAGAATGCGCTGCTTGAGGAATTCATACAGCGTCTGCCCCGAGATGATCTCGATGACGGCGCCGAGCACGTCGGTGGAATGGCCGTAGCGCCACAGCGTTCCGGGCTGGCGCGTGAGCGGCAGCTTGGCGACGCGGTCGGCGAATTGCCTGTTGTTGAAGGGCCCCTCGAAAATGTTGGCGGCCTGGTAAACCTGCATCACCCATGGAGCGCCGATATAGTCGTAGCTGATGCCCGAGGTTTGCCGCAGCAGATCCTCGATGTTGACAGGGCGGATCGGCGGCTCGAGTTCGACCTTCGAGGTGCCCTCCGGCTCCACGCCCACCTTGGTGTCGGCGAAGAGCGGGACGTATTTCGACACGGGGTCGGTGAGCGCGAGCTTGCCCTCGTCGATCAGCATCATCGCGCCCAGGCACGTGATCGGCTTGGTCATCGAGTGGATGGCGAAGATCGTGTCCGGCGTCATCGCAAGGCCGGTCCTGGTATCGCGCACGCCGAAGGTCTTCTGATAGACCGGCTTGCCGTGCTGCTGCACCAGGACCACCGCGCCCGGCAGGCGGCCAAGCGTCACCTCGTTGTCAAAATAGGCGGTGATGCGGTCGAGCCCGTCAGCCGACGGAGTAGGGATGTTGGTGGCGGCGCGGCTGCGCCCCATCGTGCCGGCCAGCAGCGCGGCCCCGACCAGAAATTCACGACGCTTCATCCGGGCTTCCTCCCTCGCCGGGATCAAAGCCGCAAGACGTCGGAGGCGTCAACAAGACATCGATTAAAAACGCGTCACGATTTCCGAAAGGAACGGCCGCGGACGGTCTTCGCTGGGCTTGGTCGGCGTGCCGATATGGACGAGGCCGGCGAGCTTTTCGTCCGGCTTGAGGCCGAGGCCGTCCAGCACGTCGCGATCGAAGGCGAACCAGCCGGTCAGCCAGCAGGCGCCGTAGCCGAGCGCGGTCGCGGCCGTGACAATGTTCATGACGCTGGCGCCGGCCGACAATTCCTGCTCGAACGCCGGCACCTTCGGATGCGGCTTGGTGAAGCTGACGATACCGATCACCAGTGGTGCGTCGGTGAGGCGTTTGCGCTCGGTCTCGATGTTCGCCGCCGGCGCGTCCGGATTCTTGCGGGCAAAGACTGTCGCGATGACCTCGCCGGCCCGCTCGCGGGCGTCACCCTCGAAAATGATGAAGCGCCAGGGCGCGAGCTTGCCGTGGTCAGGCACGCGCGCCCCGATGGTGAGGATGGTTTCGAGCTCGGCGGGCGAGGGGCCGGGCCCGGTCATCTCGCGCGGCTTGACCGAGCGACGGGTCTTCAGGAGTTCGATGGCGTCGGGCACTGCGATGTCCTCTTCGGCTGGTCGTCGGGCGTGCCATGCCGAGATAAGCATGCACGCCCGCAACCGGAAGCGAGTTTAGATCGATTTCAGGACTCAGGCCGCGTCGCGCGCCCGCCGGACGTCCGGTGGGGTGGCCTCGTCGACGAGGGCGGCGAGCGCCTCCACCGTCGTCATCACCTTCTGGCCGTCGCTGCCGAGCCGGCGGACGGAGACCGACTGCGTCTCGGCCTCCTTCTTGCCGCACACGAGCAGCGCCGGAATCTTGGCCAGCGAGTGCTCGCGGACCTTGTAGTTGATCTTCTCGTTGCGCAGGTCGATCTCGGCCCGAAGCCCCGCGCGCCGGACCTGTTCCAGCACCTGCTTGGCATACTCGTCCGCCTCCGAGGTGATGGTGGTGACCACCACCTGCACCGGGGACAGCCAGAGCGGGAAGTTGCCCGCATAGTGCTCGATCAGGATGCCGATGAAGCGCTCCATCGAGCCGCAGATCGCGCGATGCACCATCACCGGCGCCTTCTTGCCGCTGTCATGGTCGATGTAGAACGCACCGAACCGCTCCGGCAGGTTGAAGTCGACCTGCGTGGTGCCGCACTGCCAGTCGCGGCCGATGGCGTCGCGCAGCACATATTCGAACTTCGGCCCGTAGAAGGCGCCTTCGCCCGGATTGATCTCGGTTTTGATGTGATTGTTCTGCGACTGGATCTCGCGCAGCACCGTCGCCATCACGCGCTCGGCGTGATCCCACATCGCATCCGTGCCGACGCGCTTCTCGGGCCGGGTCGAGAGCTTCACCGTGAGATCGCCGGTGAATCCGAAATCGGCATAGGTCGACAGAATGAGATCGTTGATCTTGAGGCACTCGTCGGCGAGCTGGTCTTCCATGCAGAAGACGTGCGCGTCGTCCTGAGTGAAGCCGCGCACGCGCATCAGGCCGTGCATGGCGCCCGAGGGCTCATAGCGATGCACCACGCCGAACTCGGCGAGGCGCAGCGGCAGGTCGCGGTAGCTCTTCAGGCCGTGCTTGAAGATCTGCACGTGGCCGGGGCAGTTCATCGGCTTCAGTGCAAACCAACGCTTGTCTTCGGCCTCGTCACCGGCGGACTGTGCCGCGAACATGTTCTCGCGATACCAGCCCCAATGGCCCGAGGTCTCCCACAGCACCTTGTCGAGGATCTGCGGCGCGTTGACCTCGTTGTAGTCGCCGGCGAGGCGCCGGCGCATATAGGCGATCAGCTGCTGGAAGATGGTCCAGCCCTTCGGGTGCCAGAACACGACGCCCGGACCTTCCTCCTGGAAGTGGAAGAGGTCGAGCTCGCGCCCGAGCTTGCGATGGTCGCGCTTCTCGGCTTCCTCGATCTGCTTCAGATAAGCGTCGAGGTCCTCCTGCTTGGCGAACGCCGTGCCGTAGATGCGGGTCAGCATCGGGTTGTTGCTGTCGCCGCGCCAATAGGCGCCGGCCACCTTCATCAGCTTGAAGGCATTGCCGACCTTGCCGGTCGAGGTCATGTGCGGGCCGCGGCACAGATCGAACCAGTCGCCCTGGTAATAGATCTTGATCGGCTCGTTGCCCGGAATGGCGTCGACCAGCTCGACCTTGAACGCCTCGCCCTTGTCGCGGAACACCTGCTTGGTCTTCTCGCGGTCCCAGACTTCCTTGGTGAAGGGTTTGTCGCGCGCGATGATCTCGCGCATCTTCTTCTCGATCGCGGCAAAATCTTCCGGCGTGAACGGCTCGTTGCGGAAGAAGTCGTAGTAGAAGCCGTTCTCGATCACGGGACCGATGGTGACCTGGGTGCCCGGCCACAGCGTCTGCACGGCTTCGGCGAGCACGTGGGCGCAGTCGTGGCGGATCAGCTCGAGCGCGCGCGGATCGTCGCGGTTGATCAGCTCGATCTTGGCATCGGCTTCGATTGCGTCGTCGAGGTCGGCGACCACGCCGTCGAGCGCCATCGCGACCGTGCGCTTGGCCAGCGACGGCGAAATGCCCTTGGCGATCTCGAGGCCGGTGATGCTCTTGGCGTATTCGCGCCGGGCGCCGTCGGGGAAGGTGAGGGTGATCTTTTCCGGCGGGGTCACGGGTCTCAGATTGCTGAGGCTGTATTGAAAGCCGGATTCGGATTTGGGCTGGTCCGTCATTGCTTTTCTCCTGAGGCTCACTCCTGCGAACGAGCGCAGGTAAGCGGGAACGAGCGATATATCAGGCGATTCGGCCTGCGCAATCCGGCATTTCCAAGAAAGTCGCGCGCAAAAGCATGGGCGATGCTCCAACTATTTCGCAACGCGCCCTTTAACTGGCCGCAGGCCTGCTCTACATGCACTTGCATGGAAAATCCACCCACCGCCGGCCGTTTCACGCCAACCGCCCTGATGCTCGGCAATCTCGTCACCGGTTGCTCGGTGCTGGCGCCGGCGGGCATGCTGCCGGAATTGTCGACCGGGCTCGGCATCACCATCCATGCCGCGGGGCTCCTGATCACCTTCGGCGCGATTACGCTGTGCATCGGCTCGCCGCTGACGGCGTGGCTGACCAGCCGCATCGAGCGGCGGACGCTGCTTGCGACGACGCTTGCGGTGCTGGCCTTGGGCAATCTCGCCTCGGCCTTTGCGCCCGACTACACGAGCCTCCTCATCATCCGCCTGGTGATGCTCGCGGTGGGCGCACTCTATACGCCGCAGGCCGCCGGGACGGCGGCGCTGATCGTGCCGGTGGAGCGGCGCGGCAGCACGATCGCCTATATCTTTCTCGGCTGGTCGCTCGCCGCCGCCGTTGGCCTGCCGCTGATCACTTTCATGGCCAGCCGTTATGGCTGGCGCGCGGCCTATGGTGCGATCGGCGTGCTCGGCTGCGTCAGCTTCCTGTTGTTGCTGCTGCGCCTGCCTACGGGCCTGAAGGGCATGCCGGTGGACCTGAAGACCTGGAGCGCGGTCGGCCGCAGCAGGACGATTTTGCTGCTGCTTGCGATCACGATGTTGCAAATGTCCGGGCAGTTCGTGGTGTTCACCTTCATGGGCCCGCTGCTCAAGAAGCTCACCGACGCCGGCCCCGATGCAATCGGCATGGTGTTTGGCATCTACGGTGTTTGCGGCTTCCTCGGCGTCGTCATCGCGACCCGCATCGTCGATACCTGGGGACCCTTCCGAACCTCGTTGCTGTTCACCTGCCTGCTGCTTATAGGCATCACCGGCTGGGCGCTCGGTGCGGGGAGCCTTGTGGTGATGGCGCTCGCGGTCGCGATCTGGGGCCTCGGCTTTGCCTCCACCAATTCGATGCAGCAGGTGCGGCTGGTCGCGGCTGCGCCGCCGCTTGCATCGGCGACCGTCGCGCTCAACACCTCCGTCCTCTATATCGGCCAGGCTGTCGGCTCCGCGATCGGCGGGCTGCTGTTCGCCCGCGAGCTGTTGCATCCGCTCGGCTTCGTCGCGGTCGGCTTCGTCGTCCTGGCGCTGATCCTGGTGGTTCTGACCCGGCCCCGGCCGTCTGCGGCCTGAAGGGAGCGTTTTCGTGTGCGCAAGGTGCTTGGCAAACCGCGCGCGGGAGCGCTAGAAGGCGAGGCATGGGGACCAAAGAGAGTTGACTGAAATGAGGATGATTCTGGCGGTTGCCGCGGTGCTCTATTCAGCCTCCGCGTTTGCACAAACCGACAAGCCACCGATGGTGGGGGACAAGCCGCTGGTGCAGGTCCAGGCCAAAGGGACCAAGGACGCCGCGGCCAAGCCGGCTGCGGCGCCGAAGGGCAAGCCGCAGTCGATCGCGGCGCGGCTCCAGGCCTGCCTCGACCTCGATGACGGCACCAAGGACCGCCTCAACTGCTACGACGCCATTATCCCGCCGGCGCCGAAGCCGAAGCCGGCGAAGGCCAAGGGTTACGCCGATTGCCGCTTCTTCAAGGAAGAGGACGAGCGGCTAGCCTGCTTCAACGGCTTTGCCGAGAGCATTCCGAAGCTGCCCAAGACTTGAACGTCAAGACCTGAAGATCGAGCTGAGGTCTGGAAGCCGGACGGTCAGTCGCTGATCCGGCTCAGCACGGCCCTGAAGGCAACGCCCGGCACTTGCAGCGCGGTGCCTTCGAATTCCGCCGTGTCGCCGTCCTCCCGGCCGGCCAGCGTCAGGGTGATCCTGTCGTGCCCGAACAGCGGCTTGAAGGACGGATCGTCGTTGTAGCGCTGGGTCGAAATCTTGACCTTGATGCTGTCGCCTTCGCCCACGTAGGTCCCGATGAAAGCGAAGGCGGAATTGCCGCCGCGCATCCTGCCATCCGTCACATAGACGACGCCGCAGCCGGTTCCATGAACCGTGTGGAAGTTGACCTTGTACAGTCCCTGACGCACCGTCTGTCCCCGCAGAATTCAAGCTAAAACTTGGCCGGCAAATTATGAGCGTTGCCAGCGGAAGCAATCCGGTGGCTCCCGGGGATGTCGGCCATCAACATCACATTTTGATCAAAGCCTGCGACAATTGCGGGCAGCGCGGCCAAATGCCGACGAGCGCAATATCGGCTAGCGGCTCGATGCGGCCGGATTGGTGGACGCAACGCGCGTCAGCGCCAACGACGGCGTCGCCGACATCTTCACCAGTACGTCCTTGAGCGGGTCCCGGGTCCAGGCGCGCGTCACATAATCACGATGCGTGATGCCGTCGCCGGTTTCGACGAACACCACGCTGCCCGGACGGAGCGGCCCGTCCATGTCCTCGGAGACGCTGATGCCCTTTTGCCGCAACATGCTCATCAGCTCGCGGTCGCGCCGCGCGGTGTAGCGGGTGTAGGAGCTGACGAAGAAGCCGGAGCGGTGGCTCTCGATCCAGGAGGCGAACTTGTCCATTTCGCCGTAGACGGCGTCGAGCAGGACGACGCCGCGGACGCGGTCGCTGATGCCGCCGACCTCGAGGCTCCAGGCCGTCGGCAGGAAGCCGCCGCTGTAGCCGACGATCACGATCGGCATGTTGGCGAAGGCGCGGGCGTTGTTGGGATCGCCGGTGAGCCGGGCCAGATGGGTCGCCGACTCCTCCATGAAGCGCTTGAGGCCGCCCGCCTGCCAGAACTTGCCGGCGCTGGAATCGGCGGCATCGACCGCCATCTGCGGCGCCAGCAGGATGGCGTTGGCGCCGGAATCAGTGACCTGCTGCGGTACGAGTTGGCGGTCGCGCACGTCGCGCTCCAGCGTTGCGCCGTTGCCGTGGAAGAACACCACGATCACGCCCGGCTTGCGCACGTCGAAATGCTCGGGCACGTGCATCAGCACGCGGCTGTCGCTGTAAGTCTCGTCCTGCCAGTAGACGCGCCCGGAATAACTGCGGTGGCCGCGGCGATCGCCCTTGGAGATGTTGAGGAACGGTGCGTCGGAGGCGGGGTTGTTGCCGAAATAGGGGAAGGCCGACGATTTCATGCTGACGAGTGTCGTCAGGTCTTCGCGTGCCGGACGCTGGTAGGGGACCTGCGGCGCGAGCGAGGCCACCTTGTACGGCGCCTGCTCCGGCTGAGGCTGCTGCTGGACGGCGCGTTTGGGCGAGAAATCCGACATCTGCCGTTGCAGAAGACTCTCGCTCGGCGACGGGAAGCGCTCCTTGAATTGCGGAGCGGGGAAGCGATCCTCGAACGTGTCGCTGCTTGCGACCTGAGGATTGGTCTTGGCGACGATTTGGACGTTGGGCTGCGAGTTCGCCGCGAGCGCCGCCGGGTTGGAGGCCTTGCCGCATTGAACCAGCGTGAACGACAGCGGCACCAAGGCTGCGACCAGCGCGATCCGGAGCGCACCACTGCGCGCGCCGGACTGCGTCCGATCAGCACAAATGTCAGCTCTCAATTTCGGAGCGGCCCCGACCATCCACCCATGACCCCAAGTCATGTCCACAAGCCCAGCGGCACTATTCAAGCTAATTGAGCCGACTGGCGTTTAGGCGACGTTAAGTGTCCGGAGAAACTTCCCCACATCCGGAATGCTCAAAGGGACCATGCAATCGTGTCCTGATTGTGGGAGGGCGAAACGGGATTCTCCGGTGTTTCCGGGGCTTTATTGCCCAGGATCGCGCACAAAAGGTGCCGCGATACCGATTCCACGCGCCACATTTAACCCTTGTTAACCCTGCTTGAATTGACTGGACCGGACTGCACGATGCTCCCAACGACACGTGACGCCTGAGGTTGAGGACCCCGATGACGGCATCAGATGTGGGACCCGCACCTTGGACCGGCCGGCTGACGGGCGGGCCGGGGGTCTCCGTTCTGGTCGCAACCGCCATCGTCGTTGCCGACATGATCGGGGTCGGCGTCTTCACCAGCCTCGGCTTCCAGGTCAAGGACATCCCGTCCGGCTTCTCGATCCTGTTGCTCTGGACCGTCGGCGGCATCGTCGCGCTGTGCGGGGTGTTCTCCTACAGCGAGCTGGGCGCCATGTTTCCGCGCTCGAGCGGCGAGTACAATTTCCTCGGCCGCGCCTATCATCCCGCCTTCGGCTTTCTCGCCGGCTGGGTCTCGGCGACGGTTGGCTTCGCAGCGCCTGTCGCGCTTGCGGCGATGGCGTTCGGCGAATACGCGAAATCGGTCGTCCCCGACCTGCCGCCGATCCCGCTTGCCATCGGCGTGGTGTGGCTGGTCTCGATCGTGCAATTGACCGGCGTCAGGCACTCATCGACCTTCCAGCTGATCTCGACCATCCTCAAGGTCGTGCTGATCGTCGCCTTCCTGCTCGTCGGCTTCGTCATCGGCACGCCGCAGCCGATCGCCTTCACGCCGCAGCCGGGTGATCTCGCGCATATCGTCAGCGCGCCCTTCGCGATCGGGCTCGTCTTCGTGATGTACTCGTTCTCGGGCTGGAATGCCGCGACCTACATCATCGGCGAGATGAACATGCCGCAGCGCGATCTGCCGCGCGCGCTGCTCGCGGGCACGATGATCGTGCTCGTCCTGTACGTGGCGCTAAACGCGGTGTTTCTCTATTCCACGCCGGTCAGTGCGCTCGCCGGCCAGCTCGACGTTGCCAGCGTCGCCGGCAGCGCGATCTTCGGCAGCCTCGGCGGCCGGATCGTCGGTGCGATGATCTGCGTCGGCCTGATCTCCTCGATCAGCGCGATGATGTGGATCGGCCCGCGCGTGATGATGACGATGGGCGAGGACATTCCGGCCCTGCGCGTGTTCTCGAAGCGATCGGTGAGCGGCGCGCCGGCCTATGCGATCCTGTTTCAGCTTGCCGTCGCCAATCTGCTGCTGTTCACGCGCAGCTTCGAGGCGGTGCTCGACTTCATCCAGTTCGCGCTGCTGTTCTGCTCGTTCTTCACGGTCGCCGGCGTCGTCAAGCTGCGCATCACCGATCCCGACCTGCCGCGACCCTATCGCGCCTGGGGATACCCGTTCACGCCGCTCGTTTTCCTGCTCGTGACCGCGTTCATGATGTACTACCTGTTGACCGAGCGGCCGTTGCAGTCGCTGGCGGGGATGCTCCTCATGCTCTCGGGCCTGTTGATCTATGCTGTTTTCCGCAGGCGGCCGGCCGCCGCTGGCACGTCATCACACCGCGAATAGACATGTTTCGACCCCTGAGAATTGCGGCCGTCGCTCTCGTCCTGCTAGCCGCGGCCGTCTCGTCCGCACGTGCCGCCGACGTCACCTTCGATGATGCCGCGCGCTTTCTCGCGGGCATGCAGCCTTCGCCGGACTCGCCGCTGGTGCCACTCACCAAGGACCCGGGCTGGCAGCGCCACGCAAAGTTCTTCGACGGCGCCTTCGCCCAGCTTGAGCAGCGGCAGCTCTCGAAGATCCGCAATTGGGCCGACGTCAATCTGGCCGCGCCCCGGCCGACCATGTTCTACTTGTTCAGCGGCCCCGACTTCCTCTATGCCGACGCGTTCTATTCCAAGGCCAGCACCTACGTGCTCGGAGCGCTGGAGCCGGTCGGCGCGGTGCCTGACCTGACGCGGCTGCCGCGCGGCTCGGTCGGTGCCGCGCTCTACAATGTCGAGCGGTCGCTCGGCTCGATCCTCAGCTTCTCCTTCTTCATCACCAAGCATATGAAGGTCGACCTGCACGCCAACCAGGTCAACGGCACGTTGCCGATCCTCTATGTCTTCCTCGCGCGCTCCGGCAAGACGATCCGAAATGTCGAAATGATTGCGCTAGACGACAAGGGTGGGGTGCATACGGCAGGCGACAATCCGGGACGGAACGCGACGCGCGGTGTCCGCATCACCTTTGCCGGAAGCGACGGCGAGGCGCGCACGCTGTACTATTTCTCGACCGATCTCTCCAATGCCGGCGCGCGGGCTGCAGGCTTCCTGAAGTTCTGCGAGACGCTCGGCCCAGGCAACAGCCTGCTCAAGAGCGCGTCCTATCTCCTCCACAAGGGCGACTTCACCGTCGCTCGCAACTGGCTGCTTGCCAACAGCGCGACCATCATCCAGGACGATTCCGGCATTCCGCTTGCGAACTACAATGCGCAACAATGGCGGTTCTTCCCGTTCGGCCGCTATCTCGGACCGATCGACGAATTCCCCGGCCGCTACCAGGAGCGCTACGCCGAACTGTTCACGCGCGCCCAGCCGATCGATTTCGGCGTCGGCTATCGCTGGCGGACGCATGAATCGAACTTGCTGCTGTCGGTGAGGGTGCCGGGAAGCGAGACCGCGCCGGCTGCGGAGAACACCTCATCCGCCGAGCCGTCGCCAAAGCCGCCGCGTCCGAAGCGGCTGCGGCCGCCGGAATCCGTCCCGCCGTCCGGGCGTTTCTTCTGGTTCCGCTAGCCTGTTTGCTGAACTCCGGCGTCACACCGGGCTCTGGGCCACGACCACCAGCACTTCCGCCTTCTGCCGGCCGAGGCTTCGGACCTCGTGCGGGGTCTCGCCTGAAAAATACAGGCAATCGCCCTTGCCAAGTGTCAGCTCCTCGCCGTCGAGCTTGATCGCGATCTTGCCGTTGATGACGAACAGCAGCTCCTCGCCCGCGTGCGAGGCGCGGGTCGCCGCCTTGTGCGGTGGGCTGAGGAGGAACGGCTCCATCATCTTGCGCGTGCGGCCGGTTGCCAACGGCACCACGCCAAACGTGTTTTGAAACAGCGGCACGTTGCCGTCCTCGCGGCGGAACAGGGTGTAGCGCGGCGCAGGTTCGGCGTTGGGGTCGAAGAAGTTCGCGACATTGACCTCGAGGGCGGCGGCCATCCGCAGCAGCGCGGCGAGCGAGGGGATCTTGAGGTTGCGCTCGACCAGCGAGATGTAGCCGCGCGTGAGATCGCTCTGCCTGGCAAGCTGGTCCAGCGTCAGGCCCTTGGCGATCCGCGCCTGGCGGATATTGGCCCCGACCGCTGTCGCTTTGCTGACGTCAAGCACGCATGAATCTCCCGAACTGCTGAGGCCTGTTTTGCAACAGATGCCGCCGAACTGCCAGCCCGGCGCGCCTTGCGCTGCTCATTCCGAGCGCGCGTTTGTATTCCAAAGGAAAACTAGCGCGCGGAAATTTCGAGCAGGATCGCGGATATTGTGAGCAGATGAGCTGGTATATCGCGTATTTTAGCTGAAAAACAGTGCAGTTTTTCGATTCTGCTGCGATCGGCGGCATTTGCCCCGTTCCATGGCGTTGATTTCTATTAGTAAACATGATCGATTTTTACCGTCATGGCTGCCGATGGGCTCCACGACAGACCCAACTGCTTTTCCCAGGCGCCGGTACCTTTTGGAGAGATCGATGACCGTAGCAGACGACGTAACCCTGAACGTAGCGCCGGACGAGGCGGCGAGCTTGCGACGGATCGTGTGGTCGAGCGTGATCGGCACCGCGGTCGAATGGTACGACTTCCTCATCTACGGCACCGCGACCGCGCTGGTGTTCAACAAGGTCTTCTTCGCTGCCGGCAATCCCACGCTCGCCACCATCGCGGCCTTCGGCACCTACGCGGTCGGATTCCTGGCGCGGCCACTCGGTGCCGCGATCTTCGGTCATTACGGCGACCGGGTCGGCCGCAAGGCGATGCTCGCGATCACGATCATGGTGATGGGCATCGGCACCTTCTTGATCGGCCTGCTTCCGACCTATCAGCAGATCGGCATCGCCGCGCCCCTGCTTCTGATCGGCCTGCGTTTCCTCCAGGGCATCGGCCTTGGCGGCGAATGGGGCGGGGCCGTGCTGATGGTGGTGGAGAACTGCCCGACACACCGCCGCGGCCTGCTCGGCAGCATGGTGCAGGTCGGCAATCCAATCGGCAATCTCGCCGCAATCGGCATGTTCGCGCTGGTGGCAAGCCTGCCGGAGAGCGACTTCATGACCTATGGCTGGCGCATTCCCTTCCTGATCTCGATCGCTCTCGTCGGTGTCGGCCTCTACATCCGCCTCAACATGGAGGAGACCGCCGCCTTCCGTCAGGTCCAGGCCAAGAAGGAGGTTGCAAGCCTTCCGATCGTCGAGATCTTCAAGCACCACCGCCGGCCCTTCTTCACCGCGGTCGGGCTCAAGATCTCGGAGATCGCCTATGCCAGCATCGGCGGTGTGTTCGTGATGTCCTACGCCACGGCCAATCTCGGCCTGTCGCGCACGGTGGTGCTGAACGGCGCCTTCGCCGCGTCGCTGGTGGCGTTGTTCGCGATTCCGCTGTTCGGCTGGCTGTCGGATCTCCTCGGCCGCAAGACGATGTTCTACGCGAGCTGTCTGTTCTCGGCGCTGTTTGCCTTCCCGCTGTTCTGGCTGCTCGACACCCGCGATCCCACCATCGTCATCTGCACCATCGTGGTCGCGATCACCTTCGGACAGATGGTGATGTTCGGTATTGGCGCGCCCTGGTATTCCGAGTTGTTCTCCGCGCGGCTGCGCTACAGCGGCGCCTCGCTCGGGTTTCAGGTCGGTGCGGCCTTGAGCGGCGGGTTGACGCCGCTGATCGCGGCGTCTCTGATGGCCTGGAGTGGTGGGGCCACCTGGCCGGTCTCGCTGTTGCTCATAGCCTGCGCCGCCGTCACCGCGACCGCGACGACGTTGGCGCCGGAAATGGCGAACAAGGAACTGACCTGATCCCGCGGCGCGCCGCTGCCGGCGGCGCGCCCTCGCTCCTCATGAGGACTTTGTCATGCTCGATATTATCAGTGCCGGTTCGGCGCACAGCGCAGCGCAGCTCGGCTGGACCGGCGTGGTGCGCTTCCTTCATCTTACCCCGCGCGCGTTCCTGCCGATGCGCGCCGTGGAGCAGCTTGCTCTCGTCGCCGGCCGGGGAATCGAAGGCGATCGCTACATGATCGGCAACGAAGAGGGCTTTTACTCGCACAAGCCGGAAGAAGGCCGTCAGGTCACCTTGTTCGAGCTCGAGACCCTGGTTGCGCTCAAGCGCGATGCCGGCATCGAGCTCGGCCCGGAAGAGCATCGGCGCAACGTCACCGTCGAGGGCGTGCCGTTGAATCACCTGGTCGGCCGCCGCTTCTGGCTGGGCGAGACCTTGCTCGAAGCGACCCGGCTGTCGGTACCGTGCCGACACATCGAGGAGATCACCGGCAAGGCGATCTTCGATCCCTTGATCAACCGCTCGGGCCTCAACTGCAGGATTCTGCAAGGCGGCGTCGTGAAGGTTGGCGACACCGTGCGGAACGCGGCATGAAGGCGCGCCCGATTACGACGGTCAAGACGGTTGTCGCCGGCATCGAGGAGGCAGGTCCAGGGATCAAGCTGTTCACCTTGGTCGATCCCGATCGTTGGGAGCTGCCGCCGTTCAAGCCCGGTGCGCATATCGATCTGCATCTGCCGAACGGTCTTGTGCGGACTTATTCACTTTGCAACGAGCCTGCCGACAACGCGCGCTATGTCATTGCGGTGAAGCGCGAGTCCGAGGGACGCGGCGGCTCGCGCGTGCTTCACGATGAGATCAGCATTGACGACGTCATCGGCGTCTCGTTGCCGCGTGGCGGGCTCGAGCCGGGGGCGGACATCGCGCGCCGTGTGTTCGTGGCGGGGGGCATCGGCGTGACGCCGTTCCTGTCGATGGCGCGGCACCTCGTGCAGACGGGCGATGGCGACTTTGTGCTGCATCTGATCGTGCGCGAAGAGATGCCGCTTGCGGCGCACCTCGCGCCGCTGATCGACGCAGGCCGTGTCGTCGTGCATCGCACGTCTCGCACGGGGCGTCCGGAATTGGCGTCGCTGGTCGGGGAGGCGGGAGCACAGACGCTCGTTGCCTGCTGCGGACCGGAAAGCATGATCGATGATTTCGAGCGGGTAACCGCGGCGTGGCCCGCGGCGAATGTGCATGTCGAGCGCTTCGTCGCGCCGCCACCGGTCATCGATCCCGACGCAAAACCTTTCACACTGTCGTTGGCGCGTACAGGGACCGAAATCCAGGTTCGCGCCGGCCAGACCATGCTGGCCGCCTTGCAGGAAGGGGGCGTCGACATCGCGACCTCGTGCTGCGGTGGCATCTGTGGTGCCTGTAAGGTCGGCTGGATCGAGGGCAAGCCAGTGCACCGCGACCGAATCCTGTCACCGTATGAGCGCGAGCGTTATCTCATGGTGTGTGTCGCAGGATCAGACGCGGATCGGCTGGTGCTCGATCTCTAACGTCCAGCCTACCAGTGCACGCTCTGGCTCGGCACGATGAAGGCCGTGGTGCTCGGCGCCGTGGCAAGGCTCGTCGCCAGATACCAGCCGGAGCCGACCACGAGCGCCAGCAGCGCGATAATGGCAATCATGTCGAGGGTTCTGGGATCGTGATGCCCTCTGGAGCCAGGATGTGAACCAGGCCTGAAGTGAAAATGAGGGCTGATTTTCCAGCGCATTCTTGTTTCCTCCCGTGGGAGCATCACAACAACGCGAGGGGGAAGTTCCGGTTCCATCCAAGGCAGCGATGCGCGAAGCGCCGCGGCGTTCCTGGTGATATTCAGGACGCGTTGACGCCGCGCCAGCGGCCGTAGCGCCAGGGCAGATACCAGCGCGCGCCTTGCGGTGCGGCGAGGGGCACGTTGTCGATCCCCGATGTGCCGAAAGGATTGCAGCGAAGCAGTCTCGCGAGCGTCATCCAGCCGCCGGCCCACAGCCCGAACCGTTCGATCGCCTCGTCGCCATAGACCGAGCAGGTCGGCAGGTGCCGGCAATTGTAGCCGACCAGCGGCGAGAGCGTGTGGCGGTAGAGCCAGATCAGTGCGCGGCCGAATCGGCGCGGGAGACGGAGCGCGCCCTCGAGGGGAGTGGAACAGTGCTCGCAGGCTGAATGCTTCATGGGCGCTGTGCTGCGATCGTGAGCGAGGTATTGCGCGGTTCCGGCGCATGGAACCGCAAGTTGTTGTTTCTGCGCCATATTTACCGTGCTTTTTGGGAGCAGTGCAGCAAGTACCTGTGGACGATCTGTATTCCCCCGGATACCATTTTTATGACGACCGTGTGTAGAAACATACGCCCGTATGATGGACTCAGAGGGCGCTACCGAGGACTGTTGCGGGACCTTTGGGGCTTGGGGAAGGAACCAGATTGAGACTTCTGAACTCCCTTGACCGTCGCGGCTGGTTGTTGCTTGGGGCCGCCGCACTTGGCGCCGCGCTCTTCGGAGCTGTCGCCACGACCGGCACAACGGCTCATGCCGGTGCCGCCCTCGAAGAGCGCAAGCTGCCGATGAAGTTCAACTGGGTCGCCTGCGACCCGAATTGCCGCGGCTGGGTCAGCGCGGTCGGCATCATCACCGCCGATACGCCGAGGGATTTCGAGGAGTTTTCGCGCGGACGCCAGCTTGGCGGCGCGACCGTGGTGCTCGACTCCAGCGGCGGTTCCGTCAACGACGCGATCACGCTCGGCCGGCGCTTCCGCAATCTTGGACTTTCGACCACCGTTGGCATCAGCGTTCAGAACCGCAGCGGGCAGTCGGCCCGTCCGACGGTTGCGTCAGAAGCCTATTGCGAATCGATGTGCGTGTTCCTGCTGCTGGCCGGCAAGAAGCGCTATGTGCCGGAAGCCGCTCATGTCCGGGTCCACCAGATCTGGATGGGCGATCGTGCCGACGATGCCAAGGCGGCGAGCTACAGCGCGCAGGACCTGATGATCGTGGAGCGCGACATCGGCCGGCTCGCCAAATACACCTTCGATATGGGCGGCGCCGGCGACCTGCTCTCGCTCGCGCTCAGCGTGCCGCCGTGGGAAGACCTGCACGAGCTGGATGCTGGCGAGCTGAAGCTCACCAATCTCGTGACCACCAACCTGGTGGCCGACGTGCTGCCGCATGTGGACGTCACGGCGCCCGCGGTGGCGGAACTTGCGCCGAAGACGCAGGCGAGGTTCGGCGCGGAAGCGGAACCGCAGCCCGTCAAGTCGACCAAGACGGCGGAGGCCGTGGTGCCGACCGGTGCGGCGCCAAGCGCGGGCTCGCAGAAGTGAGATTTCCCTAGTCGTCACCCCGGGGCGTCGCAAAGCGACGAAGCCGGAGTTCGCCCCGGCGCGCGCCGGAATGACCTCGACCAAATCAGTCCTGCGCCGTGGCCGGCTGCTTGGCTTTCGCCTCGATCTGGCCGATGGCATCGACCACGGCATCGAAGGTCAGGAGGGTCGAGGCGTGTCGCGCCTTGTAGTCGCGGACCGGCTCGAGGAATTTGATCTCTTCCCATTTGCCTTCAGGGGGCGCGCCGTTCTCCTTGAGCATCTTGCGAACGGTTTCGCGTAACTCGCGGAGTTCGCTCGCGGTCGAGCCGACGACGCGGCTTGCCATGATGGATGAAGAGGCCTGTCCGAGGGCACAGGCCTTTACGTCATGGGCGAAGTCGGTGACCTTGTCGCCCTCCATCTTGAGGTCGATCTTCACGGTCGAGCCGCACAATTTGGAGTGGGCGGTGGCGGTGGCGTCGGGGTCGGGCAGCCGTCCGAGGCGTGGAATATTCCCGGCCAGTTCGATGATCCGCTTGTTATAGATGTCGTTCAGCATGTGATGGAGTCCAACACTTCCGCACCGGATCGGCCTTGGCGGGCGCCGTCCACGGTCCTATATAGGGGCGGAACTGGCGGAAAAACAGTCCAGCGGTGCGGCCGCAGCGGTCCAGATCTGCGCTGCCGGCGTGATGACCCAAGGGCCTTTTTCGTCAAAACTGTTTCTCTTCAGGCGTCCGGCGGCTTGCCGCCCCGTCTGCCGGTGACACTCCGGCCGTGAGGCCGTCGAACGGAGTAGACATGGACGCTGCGATCAAATCCATACGCCCGGGCAAGCCCTCCGACCGCCAGCCCGAGAGCCGGCCGGCTGAGCTCGACCCTGCCGAATTCCTCGCGGCCGCCGTCCGCGCCGACCAGCCGCGCCCCGCGCGCGCAGAGGCGGAAGCGGCGGTGAAGACGCTGCTCGCCTATATCGGCGAGAACACCGCGCGCGAAGGCTTGCTCGACACGCCACGCCGTGTCGTCGAGGCCTTCGACGAGCTCTATCAGGGCTACCACCAGTGCCCGGCCGAGGTGCTCGACCGCACCTTCGGCGAGACGGCCGGCTATGACGACTTCGTGCTGGTGCGCGATATCGAGTTCACCTCGCAGTGCGAGCATCACATGATGCCGTTCTACGGCAAGGCGCACATCGCCTATACGCCGGTGGAACGCGTCGTCGGCCTGTCGAAGCTTGCGCGCCTGACCGACATCTTCGCCCGCAGGCTCCAGACCCAGGAGCACATGACGGCGCAGATCGCGGCGGCCATCGACGAGATCCTCAAGCCCCGCGGCGTGGCCGTGCTGATCGAGGCCGAGCATACCTGCATGTCGGTGCGCGGCGTTGCCAAGCATGGTGCCTCGACCTTCACCAGCCGCTTCACCGGCATGTTCCGCGACAATCCGGCGGAGCAAGCCCGCTTCCTGTCCCTGGTGCGAGGCACGACGCGCTGACCTCGCGAAGGTCTATGTCCGCGTCATGCTCCAAGCGAGGACGCCCGTGTCCGCTCACTCCCATGAGATCGAGGAAGGCTTCGTCTTCCTGCCCAAGTACGACTCCGCCGGCCTCGTGACCTGCGTGGCGACCGACGTCGCCACCGGTGACGTGCTCATGGTCGCACACATGAATGACGAGGCGCTGCGCAAGACGATTGCGACCGGCGAGGCCTGGTACTTCAGCCGATCGCGCAATGCCTTGTGGCGAAAAGGTGAGACGTCGGGGCAGACCCAGCGCGTGGTCGAGATCCGCACCGATTGCGACCAGGATGCGGTCTGGATCCGTGTCGAGCAAATCGGCGCGGCCTGCCACACCGGCCGCCGGTCCTGCTTCTACCGCAAGGTCGAGGCCGAGGGCGGCGGCGCCAAGCTGGTCTTCGTCGATGCGGACCGGTTGTTCGATCCGGGCGCCGTCTACAAGAAATAGCCCCTCTGTCATTCCGGGCGTGCGGAGCACGAGCCCGGAATCCATCGTGCGGCATCACGCGCGGGTGGATGGATTCCGGGCTCATCGCTTCGCGATGCCCCGGAATGACTCGGGGAGGGGCTGATCCCAAAATTAACCCCGCATTAACCATACCTGTCCCACGGTGAGACGACAGGCGCCGAATTGCCGGCGTCGCTCAACGCCGCACGGGGCGGGCACTCCATCATGTCGGTCGACAATTCCAGTGCCTCTCAGACGACGGGTCTCGATCCGTCGCGGGCACGCGTCGCCGGCGCGATCAAGCAGGTCTCCAACCGGACGGGCGTCAGCTTCCAGTACATGCTGACCACCGCCAAGATGGAATCGGATTTCGATCCGACGGCGGGAGCCACCACGTCGTCCGCGCACGGGCTCTTCCAGTTCATCGACCAGACCTGGCTGGGTACGGTGAAGGAGGCGGGCACCCAGCTCGGCTATGGCAATTATTCCGACGCCATCACCAGGACGTCGTCGGGCGGCTACGCGGTCGATGATCCCGCCATGAAGCGGTCGATCATGAAGCTGCGCGACGATCCGGAAGCCGCCTCCACCATGGCCGCAGCGCTGACGCAGTCGAACAGCTTCAAGCTGACCGGACTGCTCGGCCGCAGGCCGTCTGACAGCGAACTCTACATGGCGCATTTCATGGGTGTCGGCGGCGCCGCAAAGCTGATCGCCAATGCCGAGGACAATCCGCAGGCGGTCGGCGCACGGCTGTTTCCGAATGCGGCCTCCGCCAACCGATCGATCTTCTACGCCAGGGACGGCCGTGCGCGCAGCGTCTCCGAAGTCTATTCGGTGCTCGACGCGCGCTACGCCAGTGCGGCGAATTCGAAGACGACCCGCAGCGCGATGGCGATGTATGGCGACACGCCATCCACGACGCAGGTCGCAAGTGCCAACGGCGTGCAGCCCACCGCGCCTGTCATCGACAACGCCGCTTATCTGCAGACCTTTCCGGAGGCGCGCGGCGTGACGCCGGTGAGTGCGACCTCGTCGTCAACGATTGCAGACAACGCTCCGATCACACCCGCATTCCGCTCGATCTATCAGCCCGGCGATACCACGCAGCCGGTTTCGACCACGGTGCAGAAATTGTGGGGCAACAACGCCTCGATCGCGTCGGCGACGCCTGACGTGCGTCCGCCGCAACCGCTCGATCTCTTCAGCGATCGCAGCGGTACGTTCTCGAGCTGATCTCCGCTCTCGTGTCCCGGACGCGCTGCGGCGCGCAAGCGCTGCGTCCGGGGCAGGTGCGGCAGGCGGCTTTGTTCCCTTAACAAAACGTCAATAAAACCAGCCAGTTATGGTGAACGCTTTGTTAAGCGTCGTGGTTTATTTTGTGTTGCAGGTGACAAGCCGTCACCGCTTCGTCTTCGTTGCGTAAGCCGGAAGCACCATGATCGTTCGGCAGTTTATCAATTGGATCAGGACGGCGCCCGCCGGCGAGCGGGCCGAGGCGACGCGGGCATTGGCCCGGGCCTGGCTGATCTCAGACCTTTCCCATGACGACCGCATCGCCGCCGAAGGCGCGCTCCTGATGCTGCTCGATGATCCCTCGCCGCTGGTGCGGCAGGCGATGGCCGAAGCCTTTGCGCGCAGCACGGATGCGCCCGCATCGATCGTGCGGGCGCTGTCGGCGGACCAGCCGACCGTCGCGCTGCCCGTGCTCGAACATTCGCCGCTGCTGATCGACGCCGATCTCGTCGACATCGTCGCAACCGGCAATGACGAGGTGCAATGCGCAGTCGCTCGCCGCATCGCGCTTCCGGTCTCGGTCTGCGCCGCCATTGCCGAAGTCGGCTGCGCGGCGGCAGCCCTCGAGCTGATCGAGAATCCCCACGCCGAGCTTGCACCGTTCTCCTGGAATCGCATCGTCGAACGTCACGGCCATCTCGCCGCGATCCGCGAGGCGATGCTGGTGCTGGAGGATCTACCGTCGGCCACGCGTGCCGCGCTGGTGGCCAAACTTTCCGAAACCCTGGCGCAATTCGTCGTCGCGCGGAACTGGCTGAGCGCCGACCGTGCCGAGCGCGTGACGATAGAGGCGCGCGACCGCTCGACCATCAACATCGCGGCGCGCACGCGCGGCGACGACATGCAGGGCCTGGTGCAGCATTTGCGCGTCACCGGCCAGCTCACCGCGGGCCTGATCCTGCGCGCGCTGCTGTCGAGCAATCTCGATCTGTTCGACGCGGCGCTCGCCGAACTCGCCGACCTGCCGCTGGCACGCGTCTGCGCGCTGCTGCACGACCGTGGCGGCAACAGCCTGCACGCGCTGCTCCGCCGCGCCGGACTTCCCGAGGCGACCTTTGCGGCGTTCCAGGTCGCGCTCGATGCCTGCCACGAGCAAGGTTTTGTCGATACCGACGACGGCGCGGCGCGGCTGCGCCGGCGCATGGTCGAGCGCGTGCTCACCCATTGCGAAGCCGACCGCGGCGCGACCGAGCCGCTGATGGTCCTGCTCCGCCGCTTCGCCACGGAATCCGCGCGCGAAGAGGCACGGCTGTTCTGCGACGAACTCACCGCGGATGACGCGCTCGATCCGATCTATGATGATTTGATTGCGGCGTGACGAGGCGCCGTAGGGTGGGCAAAGGCGCGTAGCGCCGTACCCACCATTGATCCGCACAGCTTATATTGGTTGGTGGGCACGCTTCCGCCTTCGCTCTTCGAGCTACGGCGGACGAGTCGCTTTGCCCACCCTAAGGCACTTGCGCTCCCAATAACGAGAGGAGAGAGCGAGAGCCGCTAATCCGCCGGCACGATGCTCGGTGCCAAGATCACCTCGAGATGCTCGGGGCGATCGCGGTTGACGTGGGCGAGGTAGTCGTCGGCGACCTTGCGCAGGCGGCGGCTGAGCTCGGCGGAAACGCTGATGCTGTCGAGCTTGGTGTTCTCATGCACGATGGCGAGGATGGCGTTGATGTGGTGCGTGAACAGCTCGGCCGGCACCTTGTCGAGATCGGGCGCGTGCTCGATGACGCGGCACAGGCTCTCCGCTACTCCCGCCGCCGCCGGATAGCCGAACGTCGCAGCGTCGCCCTTGATGTCGTGCGCGGCGCGGAACAGCTCGTCGCGCCTGTCCTTGGTGAAGCCCTCATGGCGAACAGCGACGTAAGCGGCCGACAGACGATTGACCTCGGTGGTCATCCAGTCCTTGAACTCACTGGACAGACCTGCGAGCGCCTGCTCGGCGCGGGCGACCGGATCGTCCAGGTCCTTTTCCTCGACCCGGCGCAGAACCTTGCGCAGCGGATTGGGCTGCGTGATCACTTGGTGTGTGGCGAAGGCCGTGACCTCGATGTCCTTTGCGCCGTTCTTCGCCATGATGTCTGCCCCGATCGTGTGAGACGTCGCGCTAGATGGAGGATCGAGCCTTGTCGAGCAGCGAGGGTTGCTGGAGCACCTCGTGCTTTTCGCCGACGCGACGCTCGGGGCCCATATAGGCCGAGTTGGTGTTGCGGCGCCGGTCCGGACCGAAATAGGTCTTGGTCTTGATGAAGGGCCGGGGATTGGCGACGACGTTGAGGATACGCTGGTAGAGGCCCTTGGCGGAGATCGGCTTGGCCAGGAATTCGGTGACGCCGGCATCGCGCGCGACCGTGACACGGCGCTTCTCGGAATGACCGGTCAGCATGATGATCGGCGCGTAGGGATTGCCCTTGGATTCCGGCTGCCGGATCATCTGCGCGAGCTCGAGCCCGTCGAAGATCGGCATCGCCCAGTCGGTGATGACGATGTCGGGCACGTAATGGCTGTACATTTCCAGCGCGGTGGCGCCGTCCTCGGCCTCGTAAACCTCGCGCGCGCCGAAGGAGTGCAGCAACGTCCGCAGGATGCGGCGCATGTGCGGATTGTCGTCGCAGACGAGGAAGCGCAGCTTGTTGAAATCGATGCGGAACATGACGCCTGGGCCGGAGCGGTCAACTTTCGTTAACCATATCGCGGCGGGGGTTAACGAAGGGTTGCGATCGGCGGCCTGACGAGGCGCTCAGTAGCCGAACTGCTCGCGCAGGATGCGCTCTTCCAGGCTATGGCCGGGGTCGAACAGCATGCGCATCGAGATGGTCTTGTCGGACAGCACCTCGACGCGGCGGACATCGCGCACCTCGTCATGGTCGGCCACCGCCGCCACCGGCCGCTTGTCGCCCTCCAGCACCTCGATCACAACGTAAGCCGTATTGGGCAGGAGCGCGCCGCGCCAGCGGCGCGGGCGGAAGGCACTAATCGGCGTCAGCGCCAGCAGCGCGGCGTTGATCGGCAGGATCGGTCCCTGCGCGGACAGATTGTAGGCGGTGGAGCCGGCGGGCGTCGCCACCATGATGCCGTCGGCGATCAGCTCGGGCATACGCTCGCGCTCGTCGATCAGAATGCGCAGGCGCGCGGCCTGATAGGTCTGCCGGAACAGGGCGACCTCGTTGATGGCGTGATGCAGGTGGACGCGGTCGTTGACGTCGGTCGCGCGCATCAGGAGCGGGTTGATCTCGGATTCCTGCGCCGCCTCGAGACGGGCGCGAAGGTCGACCGTCGAGTACTCGTTCATCAGGAAGCCGACGGTGCCGCGGTGCATGCCATAGATCGGCTTTCCCGAGTGCATGTTCTGGTGCAGCGTCTGGAGCATCAATCCGTCGCCGCCAAGCGCGACCACGACATCGGCGTCTTTCGGGTCGCAATTGCCATAGTCCCGCGTGAGCTGGCCGAAGGCGGTTTGCGCCTCGCTGCTTGGGCTCGCGACAAAGGCGATCCGGTTGTATCGCGCTGGCTTGGTCATGGCTTCCGGGCAGGGCCGCTGGCTGGAGAAAGTTCCGCCGGGCTCGTCTATACGACCTGGGCCTCCATTGTCGAGAAGGACCGCTGTTCAAGGCAAACAGCGTCCATCCCCATTCAGGGCAAATCCGGGTCGATTTGTGCCCGCCCGGCTTCTTCAGGCGCCACGGGGCCGGCTATCCCCCAAACCGTCGCAATTTCGCGCTAGCCTTGCGATGCTCGCCGGCTCTCGCAGCCGGACAAGGAGAACGATCATGGTCATGCGTTTGCCGGCGCTCCGCCGCGCGGCCCTGGTGCTGGCGGTGTCGACTTTCGCGCTCGCGGGATTTGCCCGCGCGGACGATCCGCCGCAGCCACGCGCCGAGACGACGGCCCCAGCGGGACAGAAGGGTGGGCGCAGCGGCAACGCGCCAGGCGCGTCACAGGGCTCATCGTCCGCCGCCGAGCCGCATCGGCTTCCGTCGGATTCGACCACGAAGCAGACGCTCGATCTGCCGGGCCGTGCACTCGGCTTCACCGCGACGGCCGGCTCGATCCGCGTGTTCGACGGCAAGGGTGAGCCGCTCGCCGACATCGCCTATACGTCTTATGAGCTCGATGGTGCCGACCGTGCGACCCGCCCCGTGACGTTCCTGTTCAACGGCGGTCCCGGCGCGTCCTCGGCATGGCTCCAGTTCGGCGCTGCGGGGCCGTGGCGGCTGCCGCTTGATGGCGAGGCCCTGTCGCCGTCCGCCTCACCCGAGGTGAAGCCGAATGCGGAGACGTGGCTCGACTTCACCGATCTCGTCTTCATCGATCCCGTCAGCACCGGCTACAGCCGGTTCGTTGCCAGCGGCGAGGACGCGCGCAAGTCGTTCTACTCCGTCGACGGCGACGCCAATTCGATCGCGCTCGTGATCCGCCGCTGGCTGGAGAAGCACGACCGGCTGACCTCGCCGAAATATGTCGGCGGCGAAAGCTATGGCGGCATTCGCGGGCCGAAGGTCGTGCGCCAGTTGCAGCTCCAGCATGGCGTCGGCGTCAGGGGATTGATCCTGGTGTCGCCGCTCCTGGACTTCCGCGAGTTCACTGGCACCAGCCTCCTGCAATATGTCGCGACGCTGCCGAGCTATGTCGCGGTGGCGCGCGAAGCCAAGGGGCCGGTCAAGCGCGCCGATCTCGCCGACGTCGAGGCTTACGCGCGGGGCGAGTTCCTGGCTGACCTCGTCAAGGGCGAGGCGGACAAGGAGGCCACCAATCGCCTTGCCGACAAGGTCGCCGAGCTCACCGGGATCGACCAGGCCGTGAGTCGCCGGCTCGCCGGCCGTTTCGACGTCGGTGAATTCCGTCGCGAGTTCGACCGCAAGAACGGCAAGGTGACGGGACGCTACGACGCCTCGGTGCGAGGCTATGATCCCTATCCGGATTCGAGCAGCTCCCGGTTCGGCGATCCCTCGGGCGATCCGCTCCAGGCGCCGCTGACGAGTGCGGCGGTCGACGTTCTCACGCGCAAGCTCAACTGGCGGCCGGATGGCTCCTATGAAGTCCTCAACGGCGCCGTCGAGGGCAATTGGGATTTCGGCCGCGGCATCAACCCGCCGCAGTCGGTGTCGGAGCTGCGCCAGATCCTCGCCACCGACGGAAAGCTGAACGTGCTGGTCGCGCACGGCCTGTTCGATCTCGCCACGCCCTATTTCGGATCGAAGCGGGTGCTCGACCAGCTCCCGGCGTTCGCGACGCGGCGGGTCAAGTTCGTCGTCTATCCCGGCGGCCACATGTTCTATTCGCGCGACGGCTCGCGGCAGGCGTTTCGGAGCGAGGTGGAGGCTCTTATCCGAGAGTAGGCCGCCGCTTGCGCGGCGGATATCTCCGCGCGATCTCCCGCGCCACGACACGCTCCGGCTTGATGTTGGCGCCGGCGATCCAGATGTCGCTGACCTTGCCGCGCTTGTCGCGGACGCGGCGCACCGGCTCGCCGTGGCTGGAATAGCCGGCAGCCCAGGCGAGCTTGCCGGTGTCGCGGCCGGTGACCTCGATTTCGGCGGCATCCATGAACGGATTGATGAACTGCGGATTGGCGACCAGCACGCGGTTGCCCGCGGGGACGAGATCGGTTGCGCCCCAGATCGTCCACCACCGGCCGGTCCAGTCGCGCACGCGGCGGTCGGGTGCGCCGCGAGTCCTGAACACGCGCAGGATCTGCATCGCGCCGTCCATCCAGAACGGCGCCGCGCCGTCGATCGAGTTGCTGAGGATGCTGATCGCGAGCTCGCAAGTGGGGATGGAGCAGGTCCGGGAGATGTAACCCTGAAAATGGCCGCCATGGCCGAACCAGTCCCAGCCGTCGGTTTTTCCGGCGTTGATGCCAAGGCCGTAATAGGCCTCGAAACTCTGCGGGATGCGCCAGTGATGCCGGGTCATTTCGCGGCGGCTTGCGACCGAGAGCACGCTCTTCCTGGCGTTGGGCGCAAGCTGCGCGAAGAAGCGGGCCGTATCGCCGGCGGTGGCGGCGAAGCCCGTGGCGGACGCCATCGCGTGCGTCGGATTGTCGCCGGGGATCACGCAACGCTCGCCCAAGGGCACTTTTCGCGTATGGCCGCGCGCGAACGATGCGCCCTTCGGAAGCGGCGCATCCGGCTCAGTCTCGCGCAGGCCCGCGGGCTCGATGATCTCGCGCTTGATCCAGGCGGAGTAGGGCTCCTTCGACACGGCTTCGATGACGAGGCCGAGCAGGCCAAAGCCGTGATTGGAGTATTTGAAGCGCGTCCCAGGCTCGATCGCGGTCGGCAGCTTCAATTCCGCGAGCAACTCCCTGGCGTTGAGATAGGGACGGTTGTCGATGAACTGCCCGGAATCGGCGCCATCGCGCGTCAGCCCCGCGCTGTGCGAGAGCACCTGCGCAATTGTCGTCTCGGCGACGCGCGGATGCAGGCCGCCGACATGTTGGCCGACCGTGTCGTCGAGCCGCAGCTTGCGCTGGTCGCGCAGCTTCATGATGCCGGCGGCGGTAAAGCTCTTCGAATGCGAGGCGATGCGGCAGCGGTGGCGCGGGGTGAGTTTTTCGCCGGTGTCGAGATTGGCAACGCCAAAGGCGTGCTCGGCGACGATTTCGCCGCGATAGGCGAATGCGACGATGACGCCGGGCTGCTGGATTGTCGTCAGTTGGTATTCGATCCAGGAGCCGATGTAGTCGATCGCGGATCGCAGCCACGTATCCATTGCGCACCAATTTGCGAGGGGAGCACTTGATGCGAGAGGCTAACCGAGAAAGCAGAACGGGCACAACCCCGAGGTTGTGCCCGTTCGCTCAGTTCAAAGACGCGATGTCTCAGTAGACGAGCGTCGCGCCGGTCGGCTTGTCGAGCGCCGCGGCGAGCGAGCGATACTCGGAGCTGTCGGTGCCGGCGAGCGAGGCGATCTTGTTCAGGTGGTACTGCGCCTGTTCGCGGTTGCCCTGCTCAAGCTGCCAGAGGCCGTAATACTGCCAGGTGCGGACGTGGTTCGGATCGTCCTTCAGCGCGATCTCGTAATAGACCTTGGACGACTGGTAGTCGCCGAGCTTGCGATAGGAGTAGCCGATCAAATTGGCGACGTCGGCGACGTCGTCGCGCTTGAGCGACTTCAGCTGGTCGATCGCGCTCGTGTAGTCGTGACCGTCGTAGATCGTGGTGTAGGCGGTGCGATAGGCCGCGAGGAATTTGGGATCGCTGATGGAGGAGCTCTTCTTCTTCCCCTTCTTGGCCGAGCTGTCCGACTTCGGCGGCGGCGAGGGCTCGTCGCTGCCCGCGGCGTAGGCGCTGGTCAGCACCGGTCCGGCGACCAACGCCATCGAGACAAGCCCCGGTACCAGAAGCATGGAAAGTTTGCGCATCTATCTTCTCCCGTATGGAACGTGGCGATCCTACACGATTGCCCGAAGACCGGAACACCCAGCGGGTAAAAACATTCCCGCTTCGCACGATCTATTCGCCCCTCCGCAGATGACAAACTTGTCATCGAGATGAACAGAAGCCTGCGACGGGCTTCAGATTGGGTTCAGTGCACGCCGCCTAGGCTCCCACCCACGATCGAAGAGTAGGCGAGAGGGCGCCGCCTCAAGATCCTTCCAAGAGGAGACCAACCATGTTGAAGACCATTTCCGCAGCCTTGCTCGCCGCTTCCGTAATCGCAGCCCCGGCCTTCGCCGCCGAGGCCGGCAAGACCAGCACGACCGCGCCGGTGATCAAGGCGGACCAGAGCCAGACCAAGGTGTCGACCACCGCCGCGAAACCCGAGGCCGGCGTCAAGGCCGACACGAAGGCCGCCGACGTCAAGGTGGATACCAAGTCGAAGGCGATGAATGCCAATGCCGCGGTCACGCCCGACGAGCACAAGGTCGTGCGCACGCATCGCCACCACAACAAGCATCTGTCGGCCAAGAAGTCGCTGAAGGCGCAACCTGACGTGACCAAGCCGGCTGCCATCGACAAGCGCAGCTAACGACTGATCCGGCGCGGCGGCATCCCTGGCATTGCCCGCCGCCGCGTGCGGAATTCAGGCCCGGCCCGTCGTCTCGGCGTCAGCGCGAAAGCGCAGGCGCCGGCCGCGGGCCGGTGCGTCATTTGCGCAGCCTGCGAGCAGGAGCGAATTCCCTTCGTGCAACCTTGGAGCTAGAACATCCTCCGAGTCTGATCGAGCGGAGAGCATGGCCTGTGGGGCGGTTGGTGAAGCGTGCGGTGATCCTGGCGTTGGTTCTGGTCTTGCCGCTGGCGCTCGCGGCATGTTTCGGCAGCGACGGTGATCGTCCATCCCTGATGGGGGGGACCCAGGCGGGAGGGCCGCAGCCGTTCCCCGACAATTTTCGCAGTGACACGCTGGCCTTGATGCGCGCTTACCTCAACAATCCCGTCGGCGTGCGCGAGGCCACCATGGCCGATCCGGTGCTGCGCGAGATCGGCGGGCGGCAGTTCTACGTCGCCTGCCTGCACTTCACGCCACGCGAGACCGACGGCAGCTACAAGGGCATGCGCGAGCGAGCCGCCGTCTTCGTCAACGGGCGGGGCGACCGCATCGTCGATCGCGCCGGCGAGCTCTGCGCCGGTGCGGTTTACGCACCCTTTCCGGAACTGGAAAAGATGGCGCGGTAGCGCAAAGCCGACCTTCATCGGCAGGTGCTAGGACAGGGGCCGCCGGGGCCGCTGGATCACAATTTGGCGAGCTTTGAACGGGGCTGGCTTGCCTTGCGACAGATCGTTACAGCCCGCCTTGTGCAGACGACGAAAACGGTCGGTGCAAGCAGGTGTGACGGAACAAAATCGCGTTGTTGCCACCCCGTCACAGTTACAGACGATCAACGTTCCGGCATCACCGCGAAGCAACCTAATTCACGCCACGTTGTTTCCTGAGTGTCCAATTTGAAAGAACGGGGATGATCATGAAGACGATTTTGCTGGGCGCCGTTGCTCTGCTGGCGCTGGCTGCACCGGCCGCCGCGGCCGACATGCAGCCACGCACCTATACCAAGGCGCCCGCCTATACGCCGCCGCAGGTGATCTACAACTGGACCGGTTTCTACATCGGCGGCCATGTCGGCGGCGCGTTCGCCGGTGACAGCAGCTTCCAGTCGAGCGACGCCCGTTTCCTGGGCGGCGTGCAGGGCGGCTTCGATTACCAGTTCGCGCCCAATTGGGTGGTGGGCATCGAGGCCCAGTATTCCTGGCTGCCGACCAACAACAACGGTGTGACGTTCCCGCTGGGGACGCAGGTGACGTCGAACACCGACCAGCTCGGGTCGGTGACCGGCCGCATCGGCTACACCTGGGGACCGGCGCTGGTCTATGCCAAGGGCGGTTACGCCTGGCGTAATGGCGGCCTCGGCGTCAACGTCGCCGGCGTGGCGCAGCCCTTCACCGCCACTGGCAACAACAAGGACGGCTATACTGTCGGTGCCGGCCTCGAATACATGTTCGCACCGAGCTGGTCGGCCAAGGCCGAGTACCAGTACTACAACTTTGGCAGCACGACCTTCACCTCTGGTCCGGCCGACGTCGTCGGGGTCCGGGGCCGGGAGGACGAGCATACCGTCAAGGTCGGCGTGAACTACCGCTTCGGCTGGGGCGGACCGGCAGCCTCGCGCTACTGACGCCCAGCAGCGACCACGACCTGACAAGGGCCGGCTCACGCCGGCCTTTCGTTTGCCAGGCCCTTGCTTGCCGGCCTGTTGTTTGCTTTGCGTGAACCATCTGGCGCGTCATTTGCAAGCAAATGGTCTGGCGCGCGCGTTCTCATGCGCGTCATGGGACTGGCGTAAAGCAAAAATAATTTTTGCCGCCTACGGAACTCGCGCTCCGGAAGGCGTTATATGAGAATTACCGGGCTGGTGGGACGACGGACATGCGTATCTTTGTGTCGGCAGTAGTGCTCTCGTGCTTCATCGCCCTGCCTTGCGCTGCACAGACAATCCTCAAATCCGAGCCTCTGATGCTGGCACCCTATGAGGTGGCCTTCGTCAAGGACGCTTCCTGCCCATCCGGCAAGGTGCTGAAGGTAACAGGCGCGATCCGCGGGCTGCACCGTCGTAAGGCCTGCGTGGTGCTGGCGGGCGAGCAGGCCTCGCTGGCGACCGCGACCCCCTGAGAGATCCCTTCCTGGGATACCCTGGTCGAACCTCAGGAATTCAGCGCAAGCTCCATCCTCGACTGCAGTTCGGCCTCGGCCTTGTTTCTGGCGGGGTCCTCGCCTTGGGCGGCTCGGCAGGGCTTGATCTCGTAATCATTGTCCAGGACCCGACGCGGTCCGTGGCGCTGGTCGTCGGTGCTGACATCCACGACGAGGCCGCTTTGCTGAGCGAGCTGCCAGACGTCGGCCTCGCTGGGATAGGCCTTGCTGATTTGGGCGTCGTTGCAGAACAGGGCGTAGGGCATTCTTCCCGCTCCCGGAAAGCGCGTTAACGGCGTCACGGGGCAGGTGGTTCCGGGACGATCACGGGGGCGTGATCGGAGGAGCGGGCCCTGAGTCTTTAACGAGTCCTGAATCCCAAAAAAAAGAATCCCTGGGACTCATTTGCCGGAATCAGCGGATGTTTTCGGCCATGACGACCGACCTCAAGACCTGCTGCGGGCACATGCTGCTGCCACTGACGCTGGGATTGCTCAGCGCCTGTGCGGCCAATCTTTGGTTGGTTTGGTCCTGGCTGTAGGCGTCTGATCGACCGCCGGCCTTAGTCTTCGGCCGGCGGACGCAGGGAGGGGTCGCGAATGGCAGCGCGGAGCCTGGTCAGGGTCGCCGCGCAATACTCCTCCCGCTCACGCTCGAATCGCTCCTGATGCTTGCGGAAATTGGCGATGCGGGCCTGCATCTCGGAGCGGAAATCGCCGCTTGTCCGTGCTGGCGGGATGATGACGGGCGGGGCCTGCGGGATTTGCGGCGGCTTGATCTCGACCGCCAATGTCTCGACCGCCACGGTCTCGACGGTGACGGTCTCCACCGGCACGTCCGGTGCAGCGGTCGGTCTCTCCGGCGGACGGAAGTCGCCCTTCTTGCCGGTTACCGATTGGACGAAGGCCATTGTCTGCGCGATCAGTGCGTCGCGCTCGCTGATCCACTTCATGGTCCACCTCTGTTGGAGCCATTCCAGCAAAGCCCGCCGCCCGAATCAAGAAGGTGTCCGGCTGGGGATTGCATATTTTTCCCGCCCGCCCGACAGTGGGGAATGGACGTCAAGTCAGATCAGTCGGACGAAGCGCAGGGCCTGAGGCTGGTCCGTGCGTTCTTGGCGCTGCCGCCCGAAAAGCGGGCTGAGGTGATCGCGTTCGTCGAGGAATTGGCGCGGGCGCAAGGCCGGCCCGAGGCGGGCACGGAGGCATCTCCGACGTGAGCGCTATCGCTCGCGCGGATTGATGTTGGGCTCGAACGGCGCCCCCACCACCCGGACTGGTGTCGGAGCCGTAACGTCGATCGCCGCGCGTTCGGCGACCTGCGTTGCCGGAGCCGGCCCTGGTGCCAGCTCGAACAGCGCAACGGTGCCGGCTACGGCGACACAGCACAGCGTCACCATCGCCAGCAGAAACATGTTTCGGTTTTCTTCCTTGATCCGCATGGGCCGACAACGACCGACGCCGGCGACCGGTTCCGGCCGGCAATGTCCCGATCGCGCCCCCAAACGGGCAGAAGCTTACACGAGGCTTACGCTGACCCCCCGAATAGTTATTTTTCCGTAAGACTACTCGGCGGATTTGGCATCAAATCTTAACGTCCGCCGGTTCCAATGCCCGTTGCTGGGATTATGCGTCGGCAGAAGCATTGGGGCGGCTGTAATGAGCTTTTTGAACAATCTGAAAATCGTGTGGAAGGTCGCACTGATCGTGGCGGTGATGGGATGCGCCATGCTTGCCGTCGCCGGCTTCGCGGCGCGCGAGCTTTCCGCGACCGTCGACGGATTCGCCGAACTCTCCGCCTCGCAATCCTCCGCGCTCAACCTGACGCGCGCCCAGCGCCGCGCCGAGACCTATCATGCCGCGCTCTATGCGGTGTTCACCGAAGCGACGGAAGCGGGCAACGCTGGCCGTCTCAAGATCGCGAACCAGAACCGCAGCGAAATCGGCCAGTACCTCGATGCGGCCGTGCAGGACGACCCGTCGCGCGCCAGCCAGGTCAAGAGCATCGGGGACCAGCTGAAGGCCGCGTTCGCCAGCTGCGATCCGGTACTCCAGGCCGGCGCGCAGGCAAGCAGCGTGGAGGAGAATGCCAAGGCCGCCGAACGTGCGCACAAGGAGTGCGATCCGGTGCTGGACGCGGCCCTCGCACGCATCGTCCAGTTCGTGACCGAGTCCGCACAGGCGGTCAGCAAGCGCAAGGAAGCCATCAACCGCGACGCGAGGTCCGCGACCTGGACCGTGATCGGCGTCAGCGCCGGCGGCCTGATCGTCGGCATAGCGATCGCGCTGTTCATCGGCCTCAATGCGATGTCCCGGCCGATCGCCCGGCTCAAGCTCGCCATGGAGGGTCTCGCCCGCAACGATCTCAAGACCGAGGTGCCCGAGAAGGACCGGAGCGACGAGATCGGCGACATGGCAAGGACCGTCGAAGTCTTCAAGACCAACGCGCTCGAGGTCGAACGCCTCAAGGCTGCGCAGCTCGAGATCGAGAAGCAGGCTGCCGAGCAGCGCCGCCGTGACATGGTCAATCTGGCCGACGGCTTCGAACGTGCGGTCGGCGAGATCATCGAGACGGTGGGCTCGGCGTCAACCGAGCTCGAAGCGTCGTCCTCGACGCTGGCCACCACCGCGCAGCGCGCGCAGGAGCTGACCTCGGTGGTCGCCGTCGCTTCGGGTGAAGCCACCGGCAATGTGCAGTCGGTAGCGACCGCCACGGAGGAGCTGTCGTCCTCGGTCAACGAGATCAGCCGGCAGGTGCAGGAATCCGCGCGGATGGCGGGCGAGGCCGTCACCCAGGCGCGCACCACGACCGAGCGGGTCAGCGAGCTCTCGATCGCGGCGACGCGGATCGGCGATGTCGTCGAACTGATCAACACCATTGCCGGCCAGACCAACCTGCTGGCGCTGAACGCCACGATCGAGGCGGCACGTGCCGGCGAGGCCGGCCGCGGCTTCGCGGTCGTCGCCTCCGAGGTGAAGACGCTGGCCGAGCAGACCGCGAAGGCGACCGGCGAGATCAGCCAGCAGATTTCCGGCATCCAGACCGCGACCCAGGAATCCGTCAATGCGATCCGCGACATCTCCGCGACGATCGAGCGGCTATCGGAGGTGTCGTCCACCATTGCCGCGGCGGTCGAGGAGCAGGGCGCCGCGACCCAGGAGATCTCGCGCAACGTGCAGCAGGCCGCTCACGGCACCCAGCAGGTCTCCACCAACATCACCGACGTGCAGCGCGGCGCGGCCGAGACCGGCTCGGCGTCCTCGCAGGTGCTTTCGACCGCCAAGATGCTGGCGACCGACAGCAACCGGCTGAAGGACGAAGTCGGAAAATTCTTGCGGACCGTGCGCGCGGCGTAAGTGTGTGCGGCAGCGCTCGTCCGCCGCGCTCACCGCGCCTAATGCGGAAGCAAAAGGCCGAGCGCGAACACCAACAGCATGGCCGTCATGACGACGGCCGTCACGGCGCCGGCAACGATTTTGGCCTTCTCTTTGCTGGTGGTGGGGCGCATCGGATGCGCAAACTACCTGATGTTGAACTCTGATCCAATCCGTGGTCAGTAGCCGCGCAGCGCGACGCGCGGCCAACACCATTCCCAAAGGTCGGCCCATGAACGAGGACGTCAGCGACGGCTGGGCCGCGTCCGCGGTCGCCTGGATCGTCGAGCAGGGGGAAGACGGTGACTACGGCCGCCGCTTCGTCCTGGACGCGCCGATGCGGGCGCGGATCGAAGGACGCGGCTTTCGCAATGCGCTCGACGTCGGCTGCGGGGAGGGGCGCTTCTGCCGCATCATGCAGCGCGCCGGCATCCGCACCACTGGCCTCGATCCTACCGAAGCGTTGCTTGCGCGCGCCAGGGAGCTGGACCCCACCGGCAACTATCGGCTCGGCCGCGCGGAGACGATGGAGCTCAGTGCGGAATTCGACCTGGTCGTCAGCTATCTCAGCCTGATCGACGTGCCCGACCTCGGCGCAGCCATAGCGAGGATGGTGGCGGCGCTGCGGCCGGGCGGCACGCTGCTGATCGCCAACCTGACCAGCTTCAGCACCGCTGGCCAGCCCGACGGCTGGACGCGGGACGGCGAGGGTATCCCGCGATTTTCGATCGACCATTACATGGAGGAGCGGGCGATCTGGGTGAGCTGGCGCGGCATCCGGATCCAGAACTGGCATCGTCCGCTCGGCACCTACATGACGCTGTTGCTCGATCACGGCCTTCAGCTTCGTCTGTTCGTCGAGCCGGAGCCCGCAGGCGGCGATCCCGAGAGGAATGCCGTTCATCGCCGCGTGCCCTACTTCCACATCATGGAGTGGCAGAAGCCCGCCTGAGGGAAGTGATCGGCGATTTCGCAGGCGACGTTGCGGCTGTATAGTGGGCCCGCGACGGAATCTTGACGCGAGTCCTGTCCGATGATCCCCAATCGTCCACCCGTCCTCGCCCATGAGCGCTTCGTTGCGGACCGCGAGAACTTTGACGGCCTCGATCTCGCCGCGCGGTTCGAGCGGATCGAGCGGACCAACCTGTGGGGCGCGGCCACATCCGTCTCGGGCCTCGGCTCGGAGGACCCGGCGACCGCCGCGCTCCGGGAGGAGCTTCCTCCGCTGCTGCAACGACTGGGCGCACGCTCGCTGCTCGATGCGCCCTGCGGCGATGCCGGCTGGATCGGCCGCATCAAGCTCGGCCTCGACTACACCGGCATCGACATCGTGCCGTCGCTGATCGAGACCAATCGCCGGCGTGTGGCCGGCGGCGAGTTGTCCGGCCGGTTTCTCGTTGCCGACATCACGCGCGATGCGCTGCCGCGCGCGGATGTCATCCTGTGCCGGGACTGCCTGGTTCATTTGAGCTTCGACAACATCGCCCGCTCCGTTGCCCGCTTTGCCGAGAGCGGCGCGGGCTTCCTGCTGGTCACGACATTTTCCGAATGGGATGCAAATCGCGATTGCGCGGATGGCGATTGGCGCGCGCTGAACATGGAGAAGGCACCATTCAACTGGCCGTCGCCGCGCGCGCTGATCAACGAGCGTTGCGAGGAGGGTGGCGGCGGCTGGCGCGACAAGAGCCTTGCCCTATGGCGTCTGGATGAACTGCCCGATCGTATCCGCATGGCCACGGCGATGTGACGGACGCAGGCGGAACGTCCATTGCGTCCGCGATCGCACTGGAGATACACTTCAGGTTGTGTGATGCGATCTTTGCTTGACGATACCCGGAGAACGCCATGAGGCCGAGTTTTGTCGTAGCGGCTCTGTTGATCTGGTGCTCCGCGCCGGCACTGGCGCAACAGGATGGCGCCGCGCTCTACGCAACCCACTGCGCGCAATGTCACGATGCCGGCGATGCCCAGAACCGCGCACCCGCGCGCGGCGCCATGCAGGCGATGTCGTTCGATCACGTGCTGGGGACGCTGACCTCCGGCAGCATGGCCGCGATGGCGAAGGAGCGCAGCGACGACGAGCGTCGCGCGATTGCCGCTTTCGTCACCGGCAAGGCCGCGATCAACAGCGCGTCCGACGGGCAGGGCCGCTGCACGCAGCAGATCAGCGGCTTTCCGCAGCCGCTCGACGGTCCACGCTGGAACGGCTGGGGCGTCGATCTCAACAACAGCCGCTTCCAGCCGGCCGACATGGCGGGGCTGACCGCGGCGCAGGTGCCGCGCCTGCGGCTGAAATGGGCCTACGCGTTTCCCGGCGCCTCGGTGTCCTTTGCGCCGCCGACGATCATGGGCGGCCTGCTGTTCATCGGCGGCACCGACCGCAAGGTGCACGCGCTCGACGCGCGAACCGGCTGCACGCTGTGGACGTTCGCGATCGATGCGGCGGTGCGCGCCGCGATCACGGTCGCACCACTTCCCGGCTCCGATCAGTTTGCGATCTTCTTCGGTGATTTGCGCGCCAACGCCTATGCCGTGAACGCGCTGACCGGGGCGTTGATCTGGAAGACGAAGGTCGAGGAGCATCCGGCCGCGCGCATCACCGGCGCACCGGTGCTGCATTCCGGCGTGCTCTACGTGCCGGTGTCCTCGCTCGAGGAAGCCGCCGGCTCGCAAGCCTCTTACGAATGCTGCACCTTCCGCGGCAGCGTGGTGGCGCTGGACGCCGCGACCGGCAAACCGCTGTGGCAAGCCTATACGATCCCGGAAGTGCCGCATCCGACCGACAAGAACGCGAAGGGCGTGCAGCTCTTCGGGCCGTCCGGTGCCGCGATCTGGTCGGCGCCGACGATCGATGTGAAGCGCGGCGCGATCTATGTCGCGACCAGCAATTCCTATTCGAATCCGCCATCCGCGACGAGCGACGCCATTCTCGCCTTTGATCTTGCGACGGGAAAGCTGCTCTGGAGCCAGCAGGCCACGCCGAAGGACGCTTATGTCGTGGCATGCTACGGCGTTGACAAGACCAATTGTCCCGAGGATCACGGACCCGACCACGATTTCGGCCAGTCACCGATCCTGGTGACCCTGCGCGATGGCAGGCGCGTTCTGGCCATCGCACAGAAATCCGGCGTCGTGCACGGGCTCGATCCCGACGACGCTGGCAAGATCCTGTGGCAGACGCGGATCGGGAAGGGCGGTGCGCTCGGCGGCAGCGAATGGGGCTCGGCGGCCGATCAGGACCGCATCTATGTCGCGAACTCCGACGTGCGTTTCCTGCGTGATGGCACCAGACGTCTCGACTCCACGCAAGGCGGCGGCCTGTTCGGGCTCGATCTCGCCAGCGGGACAGTCGTGATGGAGGTGCCTCCGGTCGCCTGCGGCGACCGTCTCCAATGCAGCCCCGCGCTGTCGGCGGCGGTGAGCCTGATCCCCGGCGTCGTGTTCTCCGGCAGCGTCAGCGGCTTCCTGCGTGCCTATGCCAGCGACGGCAAGCTGCTCTGGGAGTTCGACACCGCGCAGGATTACAAGTCCGTCAACGGCGTCCCCGCCCATGGCGGCGCGATCGACGGTCCCGGACCGGTCATCGCCGGCGGCATGCTCTACACCAATTCCGGCTACGGCCAATGGAGCGGCGTCGCCGGCAACGTGCTGCTGGCGTTCGAGGTGGGGACGGAGTGAGCGCAACACGGAGTCCGCTGCGCTGCGTCCGCGACCCGGCTTGTGGTTGCCCTCATCGGCGACGGAGGTGAGTGGCGCTGCACTTTCAATTTGCACTCGGCAATGGGAGGCAAATTCGATGATCGAGGCCAGATGCAGTTGCGGCGCTGTTTCACTCTCGCTGCCGGGACCGACCAAGCTGGTCGCAGCCTGTCATTGCATCGACTGCCAGCGGCGAACCGGGGCACCGTTCGGTGTCGGTGCGTTCTACCCGGTCGAAGCCGTCACGATCTCCGGCGCGCCGAAGGGGTACGTTCGCGCCGCCGCAAGCGGGGGCGAGGTCCGCTTCTATTTTTGCTCCGATTGCGGCTCGACGGTCTATTGGAAGGCCGACAATCTGCCGGCGATGATCGGCGTTGCCGTCGGCGCCATTGCGGACCCGGATTTTCCGGCTCCCGTCAGATCGGTCTTCGAGCAGTCGAAACATGCCTGGGTCGAGATCGGCGGCTCGGGTGTCGAGCACTTCGAACAGAGCGGCTCGCGGAAGAGTTCAGGCTGACGAAGATTTTATGCGAGCCATCGCCCGCACCGCAGCCGGTGTTCGGTCAGGGACGCTGCCGGATACTTGCGCTGGACGGCGCTCCAATCGTTGGTATCGGTTCACCGGGAGCAAGGTCGAGCGGCGGGTGAGGCCTTGCGAGTCCGACCGTTCCGGGAGGTGCGTCGTTGCTGGCCGTACGGGTATTGACGCGCTCTAACGTGACCGTCGAGGCAACTACAATGGCGATGGCCAAGGCGACAGCGGATAGGGCTAAGGCTGCTCGATCATTCGGGTCCATCGCTAGACCTCCGCGAGACGGCTCTATAGTGCGAGGATAACGCCGAACCGATGATTTGGTTCGGTGGTCGCCGCTGGGTGGGGAGCCGTGGCGATTGACAGGCGCTTTGATCTGCGGTCGCGAAGGGCGGAGGAAGCACTGCCGCCCGGTGGGGGCCGAGCGCGTCGCTGCCACCGAATCTACAATTTATCGATTTCATACCCATAGGGCGGGCGGCGTGGGGTCTAAGGTTTGCCGCCAGCTACCTCGTCGCTGCCCTGGGAAGGTTCGCACCAAAAAAGGATTAAGTGTTTTCCTATTGTGCGTGATGAAGTCGTATCGCCGACGGCCGCTGGAATAGCCGGCAATAGGAGACTCTCGAAAATGCTGAAAGGACTGATGCTGCTAGCCATCGCATCGTTTCTGCAAATAGGGAGGAACTCATGCGGAGCTATGTCATCGGCGCCGTGCTCGCGCTCGTGGGGCTGTGGTTCGTCTCTATCCGCGCGCTGATGCTGAGCTGTGGGGACGCTAGGTTCTTAGTTCCGGTTCCGCAATGAAGCTCAGTTTAGGCTTGCCACATCGGCCACCTTGCCGCGCGGTGAAAAACCGCGCGACGATGAGTAGCATTGCTTTTTTGATCGCCCAGTTCGTTCTTCTTGGAGAGCAGATCTTGTCGATCGTGGATGCGCTCTCGCGAGAGGCCAGCACATGATTGAGCTTTGGAACAACTGGTACGGGACCTTGGCCTCTGTCGAGGCGCTGGCAGCCGTCGTCGTTATTGCCGTGGTGACCGCTGGCATTCTTACGCTAGTTGAGAGTCAGCGGCATAGGACAAAACATTGATGGGGAGACGTAAACGATCAGCTAGACCAGAGTAGTTCAACAGGTGAGTGGCGCTAAAAAATGCTCCTATGCAGGAGGATCAAATGATCCTTTCTCGTGCAAGTTGGACAAACGTGAATGCTTCTTGGCGGCAAGCATTTTGCACATGCGCGGTGTTGGGCATACTGGTCGCAGCTCCCGCATTCTTGATGATACTCCTGCTGGATTCCCAGCTCGTCCTACCAGCGCTCAGTATTCTATTTTTCTCAGACGCGATGATCACTGCGGTCTTGGCTTGGGCAAAGTCGGGAAATGCGACATTAGAAAATGTAACGCTATGGGATGTTGCCGGGGCATTGACCATGTTGGGTTGTGCCGCAGCGATTCTTGGCGAACCAGATCAAGTGGCACTGCTTTTCGAGCAACCGGTCAGACTACATTCGGACGCGGCTCTAGGCGATAGCGCTAGCCCCTGATAACCGGCGGCGTTAGGCCCCCGTTTCTTGGTGGCAGGTATCGGTCAACCGATCCGATAGACGTATGCGATCTCGCTTGCAGCTGCCCATTCCCCTGCGGCGGGGACATGACCCGTGCCTGATTATTTCGATACAGATGTCCTTAGCGTATTCTTGCAGATCGTTCTGATCGACCTGGTGCTCGCTGGCGATAACGCCATCGTCATCGGTCTTGCTTCAGCCGGACTTCCTGAGGCGCAACGAGGCAAGGCGATCTTGATCGGTATTGCCGCCGCGACGATGCTGCGCGTCTTACTCGCCGGGTTGGCGACGCAAATCCTCCAGATCGTTGGCCTCTTGCTCGCCGGCGGGATCCTGTTGTTGTGGGTGTGCTGGAAAATGTGGCGAGAGTTGCGCACATTCTCCACAGGGCCAACAGGTGCGATGGACCCTGCTGGAGCAATTGCAGGCAGCAAAGCTCGCAAAACACTCGCTCAAGCGAGTTGGCAGATTGTCGTGGCCGACGTTTCCATGTCTCTCGACAACGTTCTGGCCGTGGCAGGGGCAGCACGCGAGCATCCGATGATCTTGATTTTCGGACTGGGGCTTTCGATCGCGATGATGGGCGTGGCCGCTTCTTTCATTGCGCGCCTTCTGCAGACTTATCGATGGATTGCTTACGTCGGTCTAGCTGTCATCCTTTATGTGGCGGGTGACATGGTCTTTCGCGGGACGTTGGATGTCATCAACGTTGCGTCGATATGAGATGGATCGCGCCGATGCGGACGTCAGTGAAGTAGATATGCCAGTTCTCCTCGTGCGGATTCTCGGAGCGGCGGCGGGTACGTGCGGTCATGGGCATGGATATGCCGCCAGAACGTCACCGGAACAACTGATCCTGTTTTTATGACTGGTGAAACCGCTGCCGTTCGCTGTTCGTGCCGACTTTGCCGAGCGGCAGAATGCGAAGGAAACCTTATAAAACAAGCTAAGCGCTGGTGCCGGCTGAGGGGATTGAACCCCCGACCTTCGGTTTACAAAACTGGTCCGACAGTTTTCGCGGGCTTGCCTATTGTTTCTAGAGATGAACAAAATCCCTTGTAAATAGGCCGTATTCCCTTATCTTGCTTTCACCGTGTTGCCGCGGGATGGCCCTGGTTTTCCGTTCTGGTGGCTTCTCGGTGGCTACTTTTGAGGGAAAGACCGAATGCCGATGGTTCGATTGGGCGCGTCATCACTAGGGATCAAGCCGGAGTTTCCACCGACCAATCGAGGCGCCAACCGGTACGTCATTTACTGGGACACAGAGCTTAAGGGCTTTGGCCTGAAGATCACCGAGAATGGGCACAGGGCGTGGATTGTTGAGTATCGGCCCGGCGCGGGAGGTAGGGGCGTTTCTAAGAAAAGAATAGTACTGGGCTCGGCCTCCACATTAACCGCCGAGAAGGCGCGCAGGGCCGCTAAGGATGCGCTGGCAAACGCCAGAGTCGGCGATGACCCTGCGACAGCGCGAGCCGACGGGCGTGCAGCGATAAGCGTATCAGACTTGGCCGATGCATTCATTACTGACCACGTGGAACCAAAGCGGAAGGATCGAACGGCGTCGACATATCGCCGGTTGATCGATGATTTTATCAAACCGAAGCTGGGAACCGCGCGTGCTGTTGACCTTACCCGCGCTGAGGTCGCCAAGCTCCACCTATCACTGCGCAAGACAGCGGTCACGGCTAATCGTGCCATTGCCGTGCTGAGCGCTATTTATTCGTTTGGCGACGCGCGCGGACTTGTGCCGGAAGGGACGAACCCGACCAGGAAAATTGAAAAGTACAAAGAACAGAGCCGCGAACGCTTCCTGTCGGTTGAAGAATTCCAGCGGCTCGGGGCCGCACTGCGGGACGCCGAGACCCGCGGCATTCGATGGGAGCCGGACCCTGTCAAGAAAGCTAAGCATGCTCCTAAACCTGAAAACCGCGCCGTCGTGGTCGACCAGCACGCCGTTGCTGCCATTCGTCTATTGTTACTGACCGGTGCGCGCCTGCGGGAAATCTTGCACCTCCGGTGGCTGGATTGGGACAAGCAGCGCGGTTTACTCAATCTGCCCGACTCCAAGACTGGCAAAAAGTCCCTCGTTTTAAATGATGCTGCCACGGCTGTGTTGAAGAACCTGCCGAAGCTGGGGCGCTATGTCATTGCGGGCGAAAGCGCCGGCCAAAAGGACGAGCGGCCGCGCGCAGATCTGAATAGGCCTTGGCGCGCAATTCGCCGTCGCGCTGGACTTGAGGATGTCCGCCTGCACGACCTGCGGCACTCCTACGCTGCAGTCGGTGCGGGTCAGGGATTGGGTTTGGTGCAGATCGGCGGCCTGCTGGGGCATTCCCAGCCGAAGACCACAGCCCGATATGCCCACCTTGCCAACGCGCCGCTGCGCGCGGCAACCAATATAATCGGCGACACGATCGCCAGTGCGCTTGGGGGTAAGTAATGGCGGCCCTTCCGAAGTCGTTTGATCTGGAAGCGATGAGACTCCGTGTGCGCCTTCATCAGGGAGAACGGGATTCGGTGAAGCAGCGCTGCGCAGAAATCCTAGCTGGGAGCAAAACCCGCCCCGAGATTCAGAAGCTCGCCGACGAACTTGCCAAGGCTTGCCGCGGCAGACCGAGAACTGGCGCGAAATACTTGTGGTTTGAAATCGGCGAACGGGACGGGATTCTTCGCGACGAGGGCCATAAGTATGAGGTTCGGCTCAGGCTACTGGGTGAGGAGTTCGACCTGCGCGACGAATCGAAGATCAAGACCGCCTTGGCTCTCTATAAGAAGGCCATGGACGAATACGACGCGATCGCGCGCAAGGGCTAGTTTCTTATTTTAAGCAACCATCTTTCCTATTATAGGCAACTAAGATCATAGGCCGATACGGCGCATATTCCTTCCAACGTCGCGACTCTCGCGGCAAATGTGGAGGAAATGATGCACAATCTTCGGGTCGCGGAGGCGGCCGAACTACTTAGACTTTCGAAGTCGACACTCGATAAGCTCCGCTGTCATGGCGGGGGGCCGACCTATTTCAAACTAGGGCGAGCGATTGTCTATGCGCGGGCCGACCTGGACAAATGGATGCTGTCTCGGCGACGGAATTCTACCGCTGTTGCAGCCCAAAACAACGCGTCCAAGAGGGTGGCTGCGTGATGGACACTTGGGAGAACATCGCCATCACCGCCGCAGCCATGCCAGAGCTAATTCAAACAGGTTTGAAAAAAGGTCGGGGCATGGCGCGGGCCTCGCTCGACATGATTGCTGCCATGCGCGACATCGCCGAGGAGGTTCGGCCCGTCACCGGTCGCGGCATCGGCTACAAGTTGTTCACCCGTGGCCTTATCACGTCAATGTCGACCAACAACATGCAGAAGGTATATCGCCTTCTGCGTGTCGCTCGGGAACAAGGCACGATTCCTTGGGACTGGATTGTCGACGAAACCCGCGAGCTTGAGCGGGTTTCAGCATGGAGCAACCCGGCCGAGTATGCCCGTACAGTCGCATGCTCCTACAGGCGTGACTTCTGGGACCAGCAGCCCTGCAGGGTCGAAGTGTGGTCCGAGAAAGGTACCGTTCGCGGTGTCTTGAAGCCTGTCTTGGACCAGTATGCTGTGGGATTCCGAGTCCAACATGGTTTCAGTAGCGCGACTGCCGTGCATAACGTTGCCGACGACACTGATGGAAGGCCGCTTGTTGTTCTCTACGTCGGCGACTTCGACCCTTCGGGCATGTACATGTCGGAGCACGACCTGCCGCAGCGGTTGCGAGAGTATGGCGGCAACCATGTGAGGTTCAGGCGCATTGCCCTGACCGAGGAACATTTGCGCGGATTGCCTTCATTCCCTGCCGCCGACAAGCACAAGGACCCGCGTCACCGTTGGTTCACTCAGCACCATGGCTCTGAGTGTTGGGAGCTGGATGCCATGGACCCCCGCGACCCGCGTGACTGCGTCGAGAGCGCCATCGTTGAGTTGATTGAACCCGTAGCTTGGGAGCGCTGCGAAGTCATCAACGCCGCAGAACTAGAATCCTCTGCGCGACATCCTCGTCATGTGGAAGAGTCCGAACTGAGGGCGGCTGGCTTTTTCAAACCTGTTTGAGAATAAGCGTCGCCTGAGGGGCGCCGCTTAGCTCGATCGGCCTCTAGCCGAGAGCATCGTTCCGAAGGAGCAATCCCACACATATTTTGTTCGTCGCGCTTTTAGTGTCCCGTCCCAAAACTCGCACTAGTACTCACAGACATGGAGGTGAGGATGACGCCGCAACTAAACTTCCACCGCGACACCAAGCCGATCAAGATCCCTGGTTCTTACAACCTTTACTACGACCCCGTCCAGACCGACCGCGAACTGACGAAAATGTTTCAGATGGGAGATGACTATTTTGATGAGGATAGTCGCTACACACGCGCGACTAGGCGCTGATCTTGCCCGAGCCGACGTTGAGGTTCTGCCCGGCCTCGCACTCTTCGGTGTTCGCATCCTTCGCGCAAACGATGGCGACTATCGGGCCTTCGCCCAGGGTGCATCGTTCAACCGCGACATGGTGAAGTCAATTGCAACTCTGATCATGGGCGAATGCCAACGTGTCAACGCAAGCTAACTCAGTCTATAGGGGCGACTGCACGATGCACAGCACTGCCATATCTAACGACAATGTTACTAACGCCGGGTTCGGTGCAAACGACAATCGGCGTGAGCCAGATGCAGGTGTACAGCCGACCGAGGACGCGGTCGCTAAGGTGTTCGCCAACAGTTACCGGAACCAACTACGCTATTGCCACACGGCTGGCGCATGGTTTGAATGGACCGGATCGCATTGGTGCAAGGACGAAACGGGGATCGCCTCCCATTACGCGCGGGTGATGGCGCGCGAGATGTCTAAGACCTGCACGAGTGCGAAGGTGCTTGCAAGTATCAGGAAGAGGTCGTTCGCAAGTGGCGTAGAGAACTTTGCGAAGAACGAACCTATGCTAGCCAGATCCTACCGTGCTTGGGACATCGACCCGTTCCTTCTGGGAACGCCGGACGGTACAGTTGACCTGCGCACTGGCAAGCTGCGCGCAGCGGATCCTGCCGACTGCATCACCAAGGTGACTTCCATTGCTCCGTCCGATAGGGCCGACTGTCCGCGGTGGCTCGCGTTCCTTGACCAGGCGACGGGCGGCGACCGGGAGATGATCCGCTTTCTGCAACAATGGTGCGGCTATTCGCTGACCGGCGACACGCGCGAGCACGCGCTTGTTTTTGCTTACGGTCCCGGCGGAAACGGCAAGTCGGTTTTCCTCAACACCGTGTCGCACATCATGCTGGATTACGCGACTACGTCATCAATGGATACGTTCGTTGAGTCCCGCGGCGATCGTCATCCGACCGATCTTGCCATGCTTCGCGGCGCGCGCCTGGTGACCGCCAGCGAAACTGAGGCTGGTAAGAACTGGGCGGAAAGCCGCATCAAGTCGTTGACCGGCGGCGATCCGATCACGGCGCGGTTCATGCGCCAAAACTTTTTCACCTTCATGCCACTGTTCAAGCTGTGTATCGTCGGCAATCACCAGCCGCGGCTCCAGAATGTCGACGACGCAGCCCGTCGACGGTTCAACATCATTCCGTTCATTCAGAAGCCCGAAAAACCTGATCGCCAGCTCGAGTCCAAGCTTCGCGATGAGGCGTCCGGAATTTTGCGATGGATGATTGATGGTTGTCTTGATTGGCAGCAAAACGGACTGGTGCGGCCGACGTCAATCGTGGAAGCGACCGAAGCGTATTTCGCAGAGCAAGATGTCTTTGGGCAGTGGCTGCGCGATATGTGTCGCGTCGACGATGGCAGTCGGAGTCTGTCGGAGTTTCAGGCAGATTTGTTCGAGTCGTGGACGAAATACGCCGAGGCAGCAGGCGAGAAGCCCGGCAGCCGCATTGCCCTGGGAAAGGCGCTGGAAAATCGTGGCTTCGCTAAAAAATCAACGAAGCGTGGAGTAATGCATTTCGGCGTTCAGCTTACGAAAGCCGAGCGCGAAAATCACCACGACAGCCAGGGTAATGAGTGATGAAAAGTGATCACTTTTTCCATAATCGGCCCTACGCGAGCGCGTAGCAAAGTAAAATGGTAAAAGTCGTCACCAGTCGTCACCTCATCACCACGTTTTTTTCGATTGGACAACTATGCTCAATCTAGCCCTATCCCTAGCCGCGGCACGCCTCCCGGTATTCCCCTGTCGGCCTGAGAACAAGCGGCCCTATACGTCGAACGGCTTTAAGTCCGCGACCGTCTTCCCACACATCATCAATCGCTGGTTTACCGATTGGCCCGATGCTCTTGTCGGCATGCCAACCGGCGAGCGCACGGGTTTGTGGGTGCTGGACATGGACGCGCACAAGGGCGCCACCGAATCCGACCTGCCGCACGACGTGCCGCCGACCACGACCGTGCGCACGCGCTCCGGCGGCAGGCACTTCTATTTCCGTCATGTCGGGCTGGGTAATTCACCGGGCAGGTTGCCGCACGGCTGGGATGTACGTGGAACTGGTGGCTATTGTTTGGTTGCTGGCAATCCGGGCTATACGCTGGATGTCGACATGCCGCCTGCCGACGCGCCTGAATGGCTGGTGACGCTTATCCGACCCCGCCCATATGTGCCGCGCCCGAGCCAGCCTTATCAGCCGCAAAGCCATGACCGCTACGTTGACGCCGCTGTGCGCGCAGAGCTTGCCGCGCTAGCCGGCGCCGCACCCGGTACGCGCGGCACGCTGCTGAATCGCACGGCCTTCACGCTAGGCACATTCGTCGGCGCCGGTGCTCTAGACCGTGGCGAGGCTGAACATGGACTATTTGATGCCGCGCACGGCTGCGGGTTGATTGCGCTGGACGGCGAGCGTGCGGTGCGGGCAACCATCCGGCGTGGTCTGGATGCAGGCACCAGACAGCCGCGCGCACTGCCGGAGCGGGACAACACGCCGATAGTAGATGTGAGCAAGTTGCTGCGGAAGCGGAGGGCATGACAAGGCGGGGGTAGGGGCCATCTCGATCTCTCCCACCGTGGGCCTCAACTTCCGGCCGCACAATTAGACGCGTTATCCCGCAGATTTCGAGATAATTTTTTGGCCGGTGACACAAATAGAAAACCTGCGGCGTCGCGTCCCCAAGTGCCCATACCGGTATGGTGACGAACCGCCCGAGGGTTTGAAGCCACCCCACCCAACACTCGATCGGCGCGCAGACGTCGACGAAACGAAGAGCCGCACAAACGGCCAGATCAGCAAGTCACGTTACGTTGAGGTTTTTATGAAACATACTCCAATCCAACCCGTCTTGCCCGCGCAGGCAGGAGCTCAGATTTGCGCCTGCTGCAAGACTACGCCGCGCCTCCAACACCGGAATATCACAACGACAACCCGCCTTGCGGCTTTGGCGCGGACTGCTTCTGGAGGTGCGCCCATCGCCTGCTGAACTGCTAGGGCTAGCTTAGGACGCAATCGCCGCGGGCCCATACGGTCCCGTTAGCCCGACTGATATTGACCGGGCAACCCGGCAACGTATCCGTTTCAAGGATGGCCGTATTGATCAATGGCTCGGCGGCGACGGGCGTTGGCATTCTGCGGAGCGCACTAGCGGCACGAGCGTGGCAAACGTCGCCATTCGGAAGCCGAACAGCAGGAGGACGCGGCCCGCCATCTGGCGCTGCCCGCCACAGGCCAACTTCCGAGTACCATCTACAAAGCTACTGGAAGGCCATGCTTTGCGCTCTTGCACCGGCTTGGCGTTAGCGGGGTCTACAGCTTCGACGAGTCCTGGGTTAACGCCGGCCTATACCCGGCGTGTCGGGTGCCGCGCTACATGGTTGGCATTGCGCGTGGCGCGCCGTTTATGGCCGGTAGGACTCGTCGGAATGCCTGCGCTTCGGAGAGCAGCTTCGCCGGCCCTGAATACGCCATTCTCGCCGGCCTCGATGCCCCGTGTTGCTGCTGCGCTTGGCGATCACTGCGATGTGTTGGAGCGCTCGCTGGACGGCGACACCGCACGTGAGATCGCCGTGGCGAATGGTTGGGGCAATGGCAAGGCGGGCGAGCGACGGGCGGTCACGGCACAGGACAACGCGCTAGCGGCGTTGGCCGCAATGGAGAAAAAGCTCGCGGCCTAGCAATGAAACCATGGTCTAGCCTCATTTGAGACTGGAATCGCCAACCAATATCTCCCGCGCGCTAGAGCGGGGAGGCGGCGAGACGTGGCGGACGGGCGAAAAATCAGTGCCTGTATAGGCCAGATCGTGATTGATGGCTCTCCTTTGCGCTGCAAGGTACGCCATCTCACAGCTTCGTCCGCAATCGTTCAGACGCTTGACGCGCCTTTAATGCCAGCGACCTTCGGTTTGCGTATTCCAAGCGTTGGACTCGACTTGAGTTGTTCGGTTGTGTGGCGCGATAAGCGCCGTCTCGCTGTGAAGTTTCTGAACTAGCAGCCACTGTTTCTCGTAAACGGCGTCCCTCAGCTCAATCCCGGAACGTAGGATGGCGGCCACCATGGCCAGCTTGAATGACGCACTTCCTGCAATCGACCGGCACGTTGAATTTCCACGCTCAAGAAGCGTGGGCGTCGCACGCCGATTGCACGACGCCGGCAACTGCCGACCCGGCATTTTGCAGGCCAGTTATGAGCCCATAGCAACGTTTTGAGGGTGAGCGCGGGGTAGACGCGTGAACGGGGGTGGGTCAGATCCTTCCGACCTTCGTCCATAGCTACCGGCGGCCCCCGAAAATTCGCGCATCTGCATTTCAGAATATGGGGTATCTTAGGTTGCATTGTATACTAAGTCGCGCCGACGAGAAGAATCGGAGCTGCGGGTAAGTGTGCCGAGATCAGCGCTCCGTATTCGAATAATAGTTCCTTCATGAGGCCGCTAGCAATCGATCCGATCGGCTCGGAGCGGTCTCCGATCGATCTCCGCGGAGGACATCGGCGCGTTGCTTGGCGGTGTCGCGAGGCGACGATAGCGGCCGCTGGCGGCCCGATCCGCAGCCGCCTGAATCCGCTTATTTTCGTAGAGACGGAGGACGCTCTCGTCGCCCATCAGGGCCGAGGGGAATGGGCCGCTGCGGATCGCGCCAACGTTCGCCCTCGGACCAGAACGTCGGGTTGCGGGTATCGAGCGGACTCGGGGGCTGGCTGCATGAGACACGTGGCCGCGGACGAGACTGCTGGCGACAGCGACGCAGATCCGCAAATTCCCCGAGGGACAAGGCGTAAGGCCGCCTCAGTTGGCGACCTCTATCATCATTGCCACCACGTCAGTGAATAGGTTTGCTCGGTGTGTTTGCGTCGCTGTTGTCGCTGGTCGAGAAGGTGATGCCTGAGCCCCGCCAATGTCGCGCACCAATATGCTCAAATTCGCAGCCAGCTATCCGGCGTTCGTCAAACTCGCACCAATCCGCCTTTGGTTGCGAGCTAATGAGCCACGCCTTACACGCCGTGTGACCGTGGACAAAGGCCAGAAGTCAGCTGCATGACCGAAGGCCAGATGGAACTCAACCGTCTTAGTATTGTTTTACCTCAACCCTCCAGCAGTCGGCGGGCTGGATAGGACCCGAATGGAAAAATCAGACCGCTTCGATGCTGCACAATCCAGCGAGGGGCGTTATCGGCTACTTGTTGAGGCGATCACCGACTACGCGATCTATATGCTGGATCGCGACGGGCATGTCACCAGCTGGAACCCGGGGGCGAAGCGCTTTAAGGGCTATGAGGCCGAGGAGATCATAGGGCACCACTTCTCGACATTCTATACGGAGACCGAGCGGGAGCAGAAAGTGCCTGCGTTGGCGCTGGAGGAGGCGGAGCGAACCGGACGCTTCGAGCGAGAGGGTTGGCGGGTGCGCAAGGACGGCACGCAGTTCTGGGCCCATGTCATCATTGACGCGATCCGCTCGCCTAAGGGCGAGCTTGTAGGTTTCGCCAAGATCACTCGGGATCTGACCGAGCGAAGGGCTGCCGAGGCCAAATTACGCGAAAGCGAGCAGCAGTTCCGGCTAATGGTCCAAAGTGTGACGGACTACGCCATCTACATGCTGGACGTGGAAGGCAACGTGGCGAGTTGGAACGCTGGAGCCCGGCGCATCAAGGGGTACGCTCCCGAAGAGATCATCGGTCGCCACTTCTCCAATTTCTATACGGAAGAGGATCGCGCCGCGGGCCTCCCGCGAACAGGCCTGCAGACCGCATCCCGTGACGGACGGTGGGAGCATGAAGGTCAAAGGGTACGAAAGGACGGCACTCGCTTTTGGGCGCATGTCGTGATCGACGCGATTCGAGACGACGACGGGAAGCTCGTAGGATTCGCCAAAGTGACCCGGGACATTACAGAACGGCGTGAGGCGGAAGCCGCGCTCCAGGCGGCGCAAGCAACGATGATCCGATCCCAGAAGCTGGAAGCGATCGGCCAACTTACTGGCGGCGTTGCCCACGACTTCAACAACTTGCTGCAGGTCATCAGCGGAAATCTGCAACTGCTTAGGAAAGATATCGCTGGTAATGCCCGGGCCGAGATGCGGGTCCAAAACGCCCTCGGAGGTGTGGCCCGAGGTTCTAAACTTGCCTCTCAACTGCTTGCCTTTGCAAGGCGACAGCCGCTGGAGCCAAGGGTAGTGAACGCGGGCCGTCTCATCAAGAACATGGATGAGATGCTTCGTCGCGCCCTCGGTGGGGAGATCGAAGTCGAGACGGTCGTCGCAGGTGGGCTGTGGAATAGCCTCATCGACCCGGATCAACTGGAAAATGCGGTCCTGAATCTTGCGATCAACGCCCGCGACGCGATGAACGGCGAAGGCCGGCTGACGATTGAAGCAAGTAATGCCTTCCTCGACGACGAATATGTCCGCCAGCATGACGAGTTGTCTGCGGGACAATACGTGATGATCGCGGTGACCGATACAGGCACCGGAATTCCGCCGGATATCCTGGAACGGGTCTATGAGCCATTCTTCACAACCAAGGCGGAGGACAAGGGTACGGGCTTGGGCCTCGCCATGGTTTACGGCTTTCTCAAGCAGTCCGGCGGACACGTGAAAATCTACAGCGAGGTAGGGGCCGGGACCACGGTGAAGCTGTACTTCCCGCGAGAGATGGCATCCGAAGATACTCTGGTGGGGGCTCCGACCGGAGAGGTTCAAGGCGGAGAGGAAACTGTCCTCGTGGTTGAGGATGACGATGAGGTTCGCGAGGTCGCGGTCTCGATGCTTACCGAGCTCGGCTACCGCGTGGTCAAGGCGCGAGATGCAGCGAGCGCACTCGTCGTTGTCGACAGCGGCATTCCAATAGACCTTATCTTCACCGACGTCATGATGCCTGGCAGCCTGCGTAGCCCGGACTTCGCAAGAAAAGCCAAGGAGCGTTTGCCAAACGTCGCCGTACTTTTCACATCCGGCTATACTCAGAACGCCATCGTGCACGGCGGGCGGCTCGATCCCGGGGTGGAACTCCTGGCCAAACCTTACACGCGCGAGGCGCTCGCGCGGAAAATCAGACACTTGCTGGCTAATCAAGCTCAAAGGCGCGTCGCTCAGGGATCGCAACACTCGGCCAACGAAAAGTCTTTCAAGGACGCGACCGTGTTGCTCGTCGAAGACGACGACCTCATCCGCCTGACGACAACAGAGATGCTAAACGATCTTGGATGCAACGTAAAAGAGGCCAGCACGGCTCAAGAGGCCTTGAAGATCCTGGATGAGCACCCCGTGGACATCTTACTTACCGATGTCGGACTCCCAGGAGTTTCCGGTCTAGAGCTCGCAAGGAATGTCTATGCGCGCCGGCCCGATCTTTGCCTAGTTCTCGCGACAGGTGACAGCGGATTGAAATCTGAAGCCGCGCGATTGGGCGCAATACTCGTCGTGAAGCCTTACACTCCGAAGTCTCTTCGTCAGGGTTTGGAACAGGCGATGAACAAGCGTCGCTGAATAGATAGGTCTCACTGGGTGAAGCAACTTAACCCCATGCGCTTTCAACATTGACGCTATACGATATTCAAAGTCCACGCTGATGCTGGCTGGGTAACGCCGAATGTGAGGTTAACGCTGCGCCGAATTACAGAAAGGCCGGCGCAACGTCCGATTTGGCACACAGCCGACCTTTTTGGGAAAGCCCGCGACGATTAGTTTTGACCCCAGGCGGACTACATCTCATCTGAAGACCAAGAACGTGGCACTGGTCAGCGCACTAACTGTGGCGTGAGATTTTGACGCAACTAGCGATGTAAGAATCACCAGTCCTTGAATGAAGGCTCAGCACATCCACCGCAAACCCAGAGAAATGTCCAATCGGCGGTGCGTCTCGCGCTCTCCGGAGGATATCGGCTCCGCACGGATGCCTTGATCGGGCTGGCGGACTGCCAAACGACCTCGAAGGTACCCGTCGCCGCCGGCTTCGAGAGATGATGATTGGTATTCATCACCAGCTCAAAACCACTTGGCGCCCCTTACGCGTTGTCCGTACATGGCTTGCCGGACCGCCTCGACATCGACCGTGCCGGCTTGGCTGACCGCCTGAGCCCGCATCCTGAAGCCGATGTAAGTCGCCTCCTTTTGATCGTTGGTGGTCGTGTCCCGTTGTTCGTTGAACTCCGTCCACATTCTGATGAACGCGTCGTTTCGATCGAGGTCGACACTGCGCAACTCATGTTCGCTGACGTGAGGGCCATGACTGGATCTGACGGGCATCTACCTGTTGCTTTATCAATACGGCTTACATATGAGCGTTGGAATCCCCAGCGACCGTCGATATCATTGCGGTCTTTGGTCCAGCTGTGCCTAAAGCCTACCTCGCGCATTGGCTTCCCCGCGGCCGTTAGCGAATTACGGACATCGCGGGCTATGATTATACGCGCTAGCGCCACTCCGGCCCAAGTTCCTAAATCTTACGTTTGACTGGTCGACACGCCGATTGCTAACGAGCGGCTCTTTTCTCCGGGTCATCCCGGCGCTGCGCCATCTCTGTGTTTCGGTCGAGCTGCGCACGCTCGCTGCGGCGCAACCTTCCCGTCTTCATAACGCCATACAGAATTGTGCCACCCAAGATGAAGGCGCCAATAAACATCATCCAGAGCGCCGTCACTGAGGTATCGCCGAGTAGCATTCCGACGCCACTGTTTCCCATTTTCGCTCTCGCTGTTTGTCTCAAGAACCAAACCCGCATCGGAGCGGAGGTTCCTGTGGAGCTCGCAGCAAGCCTTCCGACTCGAAATCCCATCTCTTTTTGCAGCCCCCAAAGGTACGTTGGCGATCGGCAAGCCGTTTTCGGTCGACCAGTTGAGGGCTAAATTGCGGATCGCGGCTCCTTTAGCGACCAAGCCAGCTTGTACGGTCTCGGCGCTTAGGCACAATTCATGAGGCCCGACGTTAGAAACGAATGGAGGACCACCCGACCGAACACACTGAGGGCGATGTGCTGGACAAACTCCGGCGCCACATCCGCATTTTGGTCGATATCGGTCGTCTTTCGGTTGAAGACCCCGGAGCAGAACGCTTCTTGGACCAAGCCGTGCTGCAAATTGCCCGCGCCGTGGAAATCCACCATGTTAAGGTGCTTCAATATCGTCCAGACACGTCCGATCTTCTGTTGATTGTGGGAGTCGGCTGGAAGGATGGTGCCGTCCGCACCGCCACGCTGTCGGCCGACCTCCGCTCGCCGCCTGGCCGCGCCTTCCAAACGGCCGAGCCTGTCAGCATCAGAGATTTCGCCGATCAGAACGAATTTGTTCGTTCCGAGTTCTTGGCGGAGCATGGCATTGTGGCTGTCAGCAACGTCCCGATCCTCATCGGCGGCGCCGCATGGGGCGTGCTGGAGGTGGACAGTACAAAGCCGAGAGACTTCTCGCAGGATACGACCGAGTTTCTGACCGCCGCCGCCGCGCTGATAGGTGCTGTGCTCCGTCGCGGTGCGCATCCGGACGAACATGCAAGCCTTATGGCTGCGGTCGCGGAAGCTAAAAAGGGGCAGATCTTGCTTCGAGAGATGCAACATCGGGTCAAGAACAATTTTCAGCTCGTCCTGTCCTCGATTTCCATCCAGAAGCGCCGCTATCTTGATCCAGAATCACACCGCGCTCTGGATCACGTGGCCAGCCGCATCAACGCCATCTCGCTCGCACATGATCAGCTTGCCCCTCGCCAAGAAGGGCAGATCGTCAGACTTTCCCATTACATCCGGGCTCTTTGCAGCGCGATCCGGAATCAGGTGGATGAGGTTGAAGTAGACGTCGAGTGTGACGAACTCGAGTTGGCGATCGACCGCGCCCTCCCGGTTGGCCTCATTTTAAATGAGACTGCGATGAACAGCATCAAACATGCGTTCGGTGCAGAGGGAGGCAGGATCAGCGTAAGTTTAGTGGGAGGCGTCGGCTACGGCGAGGCCCGATTGACAGTGACAGACAACGGTCGCGGCATTCAACATCCTAACGAAAACGGGTCGGGCCTTAAGCTGATTACCTCTCTGGCGAGACAAATTGGCGGTACCGTCGACCAGACCAGCAGCGACGCGGGTACAACAACAACGCTTACATTCCCTTTGATATCGTAAAGTGGGACCTGCTGAGGCAGGCACGGGATAGGCGGCGCCTCGGCTAGTCGGCCGAGGGTACACCTGCGGACCACAAGCCCACATCGTCGCTGAGGTGGGGTAGTCGGGTTGTGACCCGTCAGCGAAGTAGCGTCGCACCTCGTTGAGGTCCGCTCAGTGAGGCACGGCGGACTAGATTTGCTCAGGTTGAGTTCTTCGCATCTTGAACCGAAGCGGACCACAGTGCCGACGCGGGTGAAGCGGTAAAAGCAAGGCCCGGCCTGAAATCACAGGCCCCGTGCCTGCGTGTTTTCGCTGGGCAATGGACGTCTGTGACAACACCTCAGCACGAACCTGGGCGACGCCACGGTTGGTAAACCCCAAGCTACGCGCGGCGGCGAGCGAGAGGTCGATGACGCGACTGCGAATCCATGGTCCGCGATCAGTGATACGAACGACCACCGATTTGCTGCTCTTAGGGTCAGTAACGCGAACATGCGTGCCGAGCGGCAGATTGCGATGAGCTGCAGTTAGCGAATCCCGATCGAACGTTGTGCCGCTCGCTGCAGCTTTCATCGACGACGCCGCAATCGCGAGGTCGAAAAGCCCTGTGACGTCTGAAAAACCTTAAGTTTGCGAGGCATTCAGGTCCAATAATCCGCGATGCAGCTTGGTTCCCGATCTTGGAAGGTCAGTTCCGAAATTGGAACGTCCGGCTCTGGAGTTCGTTTAGCCGGAATAGGAGAAGCGCCATGATCCTCGAAAGCTTCGATCGCCGCACACTAGCAAGCATGGAAGCCGTTCTCGAACGGCTCTGTCAAGGCAGGCCGGACGGCGTCAATCATGAACTAAGATCTTTCATCGCGGACAGCCTTGTCCAGTGTGCAAGGAAGGGGCAGACAACGCTCGGCGCCTTGACCGAAGCAGGAGAAGCCGCGCTGGCACGCTGGGCAATCTCGGATAGGAAACAGGCCTGAGCCAAAAGCGGATCGCTTCCTCGGTCTGGGACGCGGCTGCTTCCTTACCGGCGCGCGGTAGCCAGCGCCATACGCCCAGCACGTTGATCAGAAGAAGGACGGCGTTCTGGATGATGAGCGAGCTCTTTGGCTCAATTATTCCATCGGCGTACTCGCCCGGCGCCGGCATCGGCTGGCACAAGGATCGCCCCGTCTTTGGCGATGTTGCAGGCATTTCAGTGCTCTCTTCCTGCACCCTCAGGCTGCGCAGACGAACTGAAAAGGGCTTCGAGAGGAACACTCTCGTTGCCGAGCCGCGCTCCATATACCTTCTCGGCGGTCGATCGCGCACCGAATGGCAGCACAGCAGTCCCGGCGTCGAAAGCCTGCGCTACTCGGTCACGTTTCGTAACGTGCTCGAAGAAGGTGAATCCTAGTGGCGCGCGTATCCACATTGCCGAAGCGGCTCCAGCCCATGCTCGCGACACTGACCGACGCGCCGTTCGACGATAAGGGCTGGATATTCGAGGACAAGTATGACGGCTTCCGGATGGTCGCAAACATCGACAGCGGCAAGGTTACTCTCTACAGCCGCAACGGCAAGATCATCAGCCATAGCTATATCGAAGTCGCCCAGGCCCTCGAAGGTGTCAAAGGCGATGCCGTCATCGACGGAGAACTCGTAGCGATCGGCAAAGACGGCGTATCGCATTTTCAGCTCCTGCAGAATGCGCTGCGCCATGAAGCAAAGCTGCAGTACTTTGCCTTCGACCTGATGTTTCAGGATGGCGAAGACCTTCGTGGCCTGCCGCTCACGGAGCGGAAGAAGCGCCTTAAGGGTATCCTGCCGAAGCACAGGCTCATCGGGTTCAGTCGCGACCGAAAGACTTCGGGCGTGAAAGTTTTCGAGGAGGCCGAGCGCAAGGGTCTTGAAGGCATCATGGCAAAACGCGCCGACAGCAAGTACCTATCAGGCGCGCGAACCGACGACTGGCTGAAGATCAAAACCTCGAAACGCCAGGAAGTGGTGATCGCGGGATTTACGGCGCCGCGGAGGACGAGACCGTTTTTCGGCGCACTTACACTTGCGCTGCGGGAAGGAGATGGCTGGCGTTATATCGGCCATGTCGGGACCGGCTTCAGCCACGAAACACTCGGAGAGCTGCACAAAAGGCTCATCAAGCTCAAAGCCGCCAAATCTCCTTTCGGCAAAAAGGTGAAGGACGAAGCGGTCACCACCTGGGTGAAGCCGCAACTCGTTGCCGAGGTAAAATTTACCGAGTGGACGAGCTCCGGCGAGATGCGGCACCCCGTTTATCTCGGCCTGAGAAAAGACAAGCAGGCAAAAGACGTCGTCATGGAGCGCGAGAAGCCGCGAGGATGACGCGGCATGTCAGCCCGGCTGAGCGGTGAGCATCCTTGTCTCGTTAATCCCATGAATAGGAACGAGCACCTTCGCGCATGATTGTCATCATCCACGAAGTGAAAGGACGTTCACATGGCAGACGAGCAGAATCCCAACAAGCAGCAGACCCCTGGACAGCAGAACCAGCAGGGCAATCAGGGCGGCCAGCAAGGTCAGAACCCGAATCAGAAGCCGGGCCAGCAAAACCAGGACCCGGGCCAAAACAAGCAAGGCGGCGAAAAGGGCGGCCAGCAGGGCGGCCAGAAGCCGTAAAGTAACAAAAGCCCGGCTTCGGCCGGGCTTTCCGTTTGTGTCGTGATTGCCTGACCTATTTACGGTTCTTGTCGAGCGTCTGCGCCATTTCGAGATGGTGCTTCAGTGCCGCCAGGGTTTTACCAGCCCAGTCCTTCAGCTTGGCATCGTCGCCGCCATTCGAGTAACGCTCGAACAGCGAGACCGCATCCTTATGAGCGCTCACCTGCATGGCGTCGTATTCCGACGCAAAATCCTCGGGTTTGGCCTCGCGCAGCTTTGTGATCTTCTTCTGCGACGCGTCATCGAGCGAAGCCGGGATCGCGGCTTTCAGGGTGTCGGGGACCATCGATTTGAGTTCGCTGCTCGTCTTGGTGTGGTCTTTCACCATCATTTCCGCAAACTGTTTCTCGTCCGCATTGCCCTTCTGCTGCGCGATCTTGGCCGCTTCGATCTCCGTCATGTCGCTCATGGCGGCTTCCTTGATGAAGTCTTCGGTCTTCGGCGCAATTCCAAGCGTGGAATTCACGCCGGTCTTCTCGCCGACCGACTGCGCAAAGGAGGGTGAGGCAAAGACTGCGAGCACGGCAAATGCAAGGGCTGCTTTTTTCATGAAAGTCGTCCTCTGGAGGATAATCGCGCGATCAACCTTCGTTCAGGATCAAAGTTCCTGGGCACAAAGGGACGAGCACGACGCCGGCCCGAGAGGAGGGAGACCGGGGCCGCTTGCCCGGGCAATGAGCATGCCGGACGTTCCGGCATACACTGGCAATGCCAAGGCAAGCTCTGCCGTTCCTAAACGTGGTTCGGCCCAACGTTCAAACAGGGGTATGCGCTGTGTGCACTTTTGGACCGAGACGTGCGGGCGATCATCATGGGGCCCGAGCGAGCACCGCCCGGCTGCCATGCGAAGCGTCCGCGCGCATGCGGGCTACCAGTGCCTGTCACGCCGACCAGCGAACCTGCTCTTCCCGGTGAGCCTGCTCGTTCAATCTCTCAGCGAGCTGATCCGCAAGTTCGTCCGTGTCGGCGGTCGCTATGGGCTCGCCTTTTGCGTAGCTTTTGCTTGTCTGCTTCGATCGGAAAATCATCGGGAGTTAATGCGGGTTCTTTGCTCATGTCACCCTCATGCGGCTGGCACCTGCAGACGTGGAACGCTTGGTCTCAAGGCCAGTTGCAAGCGAACTTCAATATGTTGGAAAGCCAACGTTAAAGTGCGAAGGAGATTGCGTTTATCGCGGTCGCCTCGCCCCGAGGTGGGGGACGATGAATGAAAAATGGTTTATGTGGCAGGAGGTCTGACTATGCGGCGCGACCCTAGACCGAAGATGTAGAGAAGCGGTTGAGGCAAATGGCGGAAGCCGGGCGACCGGAATTGGAACGACTCAAAGGCAGCCCCGTTAGCCGCCGAGCTTCACAGCGGTGATGCGATTACCTCAAAACATTGGAGAACCGCAAATGGCGAAAGAGCCGAAGACTCTCGACGACCTGTTCCACGATACTCTCAAGGATATCTACTTCGCTGAGAAGAAAATCCTGGCCACCCTGCCGAAGATGGCAAAGGCAGCTCAGAACGAAGAACTGAAAGCAGCATTCGAAAAACACCGCACCGAGACGGAGGGCCAGATCGAGCGACTGGAGAAGGTGTTCGCGGTGATCGAGAAGAAACCGCAGGGTAAAACCTGTGCCGCGATCGTCGGTATCACAGAAGAGGGCGCCGAGATCATGGAAGAATATAAGGGCTCGCCCGCTCTCGACGCCGGCCTCCTTGCCGCCGCTCAGGCCGTCGAGCACTATGAGATTTCTCGCTACGGCACGATGATTGCTTGGGCCGAAGAGCTTGGCCTCGACGATGCCGTCTCACTCCTTGAGGAAACCCTCGAAGAGGAAGAGGCGACCGACGAGGCTCTGACTGAAATCGCAAAGACAGCGATCAATCAGGAGGCTGAAGCAGCCTAACACTTACGATGAACTAGAAACTGCCCCGCAATACGGGGCGTTTTTTTATTCCGTCCCCTCCAGGCCGCGGGCGCCTGGTTCCATTCCCTTGACAGTGAATTTCAGACATTCGCCACAAAGCTTGGCGACACCTCCGACAGTCCCCGCATCGAGGCTGCCGTGACCCGCCATTCACTCTGAGATCTACGTCAGCGCTATGTTATCAAGGGCAGCCGCTCGAAGGGCGGGGAATCAAGTTTGCGGCGACCTACATAGGTGAAACGCTGGGCAATCCGTCGGGCGGTCTGAAACGAGGCTCCGTCTATGAAGGCCGGTTGAATCTCGCTGTCGACGTCGAGTTTGGAAAGCTCGCGGGCGTGCGCGATCTGACCTTCCATGCCAACATGTTCCAGATCCACGGCGGCGGCTTATCGCGTGGCGCGCTGCTAAACTTCATGGATGTCAGCGGCATCGAGGCGTTGCCGTCGACCCGCCTTTACGAAGCCTGGTTCGAACGCAAATGGGGGACCATGCTTGCCCTTCGTGCGGGGCAGCTCGCGGCCGATACAGAATTCATGACCGCGCAATACACGGAAGTGTTCACGAATGCGTCGCTCGGCTGGCCGGCAGGACTTTCGCTACCTTCCGAGCGGCGGTCCTTCGCCGCCGCTGGCTGCTCTCGGTGCCCGGCTGCGCGCCGACATCACAGATAATCTGACGGTGCTGGGCGCGATCTTCAACGGCGACTCGGCAGGGCCGGGCGCGGACGACCCGCAGCTCCGCAACCGCTATGGTGTCAACTTTCGCATCAACGACCCGCCGCTCGCGCTCGGCGAAATGCAATTTCTTTGGAACGGAAAAAAGGCGACCCGGGACTGGACGGAAAGTTGAAGCTAGGCGCATGGCGCCATTTCAGGATGTTTAGCGATCAGCGCTTCGACTGGATGGGGGTCTCGCTTGCGGACCCCGCGTCGAGCGGAATGCCGGGACTCATGCGCGGAGACTTCGGGGTATATTCGGTGTTTGAGCAGAAACTATATCGTGTCGGTGCGGACGACGATCGCGCCATCGGCGTTTTCGCGCGCGCTTCATACAGGCCGCCTGACCGGAACGTCATCGATTATTACGCGGACACGGGCCTAGAATTCGTCGGCCTATCGGACGGGCGGCCGAAGGACAAGTTCGGTTTAGCAATGGCGTACGCTCACGTCTCGCCCCGCGTCCGCGCCCTCGATTTCGACTTCCGAAGATTACTGACGCCTGATTGGCCCCCGCGCAGTTTCGAAGGCCTTGTCACCGCCGTGTACCAGTACGAGCTGCGTGCCGGATGGACGCTGCAGCCGAACTTTCAGTTCATCGTGCGACCGGGCGGCGGCGCGACGGGCCCGCTCTCCGCTTTTCCCGGCAAGGCTCTTAAAAACGCGGAAGTCTTCGGTCTTCGAACCGTGCTTAAGTTCTGACGCGAGCGACAGCGGCGCCTCGGTCGCGCGCCACTGACGCAATGGCCCATTACCGCAATAGAAGAATCAAGATGATCAGCGGGATCGGAATTCCAAGGAGCCAGAGTAAAATGGGCATGATGTTTCCTTTCGCTTATCGACGGCGTTTCCAGGTGCCGTCGCGAAGGCCGCCGCCTTCGGTGGCTGCAAGGCTGGCGCAAAAGGCGCCAAGAAGAAGCGAAGCCGTGATCCAGAATGCGAGCGAAGCGGTTGCTTTGCGTGCGGCATCGATGTCGGCCTTGATCTGCGTGACGACCTCATTGACCCGCTTTTCCGCGTCCTGCTGGCTCAGGCCCGTCCGCGCGGCCACGACCTTGACGGTGTAATCGCGGTCCGGGCCTTTGAGTTCGCCGCCGTTGCGAAAACTTCGCGTGAAAAGGCGGACTACCTCGCCGCGGGCTTCGGCGGGGTTAGCGTTTTGTGCAGCGGGATCGCTTCGCAGGATAGTATCGACATAACCGTCCATCGGACCGCTTGATTGAGCGGCGCTCGTAACGGCTCCCTGGCTTGCTCCGGCTGCGGTGCCGCCGATAAGGCTGGTCGCCGGGCTGGCGAGCACGGCGGCGCCGAGTACCGAAGCTAAAGCCCACGCGATAAACCCGTGCGCCGTATCTCGGAAGTACACTTCATCCGCGTGCACGCCCTCCCATGCCGTCCGCAGACGCCCGGCGAGATACCCGCCGATCGACGACGAGATCATGGCGATGACGATCAGATAAAGCCCGGTCGTAATTTTGAAAGTGGTGGCCGAAACGCCTGAGCCTGCCCACGGCGAGATTGCGCTAAGGCCAAGTCCGGTGCCGAAGGCGAGAAGCACGAGGGTCATCGCGCATGCGGCGATCGCCCCCGCGATGATGGAAGGCCAGGACACGCCCGTTCCCGGCGAGCCCGCGGGCCCCCTCGGTGCAACCACGACAGTATCGATCATCAATTCGCTCCGCAAATGACCGCGCCGCGCGCCGTCTGCCGCAATAATGAGCATGTAAGGGGTTGGTTCCCTGGCGATGGAACTTTCGGGCGCACTACCGATTTGTCCCGCCGGCTGACACGCTGACATGGGGCGCCATTCATGAAGGCCAAGGAAAAAGCTAAAGAACCGTCCGCGGTTTCGAAGTTTTTCGGCGACCTTGCCAACAAGACCTCGCTGGCGGCAGGCCGGGCTTCAACGTTCATTCTCGCGGCCGGCATCGTCATCGTATGGGCGGTAACCGGACCGCTGTTCGGTTTCTCCGATACGTGGCAGCTGGTGATCAACACAGGAACGACCATCGTCACGTTCCTGATGGTGTTTCTCATCCAGAATTCTCAAAACCGCGATAGCGCCGCGATCCAGGTCAAGCTCGACGAATTGATCCGGGTCGGCGCGGCTCGGAATTCACTGGTTGGTATCGAACACCTGACGGACGACGAGATCGAGGATCTGCGCGGCAAGTGCGAGGCGAGGGCGCGCGCTGAAAGATCGGCCGACAAGAGCGTCGACAAAACGCGGAAGTCGGCGCGACGGGCCGCAGAAGAGGTCGCAGACTGATGCGGGCGGGCACTCAGTCAGCGAGGCCCGCCGCCCAAAGCATCGACGCAATCCTTCGCCTTGAAAAGCAGGATGAAGAAACTCTGGCGGTTCATCACCGTCTGTTTCACTGGATCGGCTGGTTCGTCGGCACCATTCAGTTTATCGTTCTTCAATGCGCGTTCGTGATCGGCTGGATCATCCTCAGCCACTTTTTTCCGCATCACGCTTTCGACGAATATCCGTTCCCGCTGCTCGCGACGATCCTCGCGCTCGAAGCCGTTCTCCTCACCTCCTGCGTGCTGATCCGCCAAAGCCTGATCGACCGAACTCTGGAACGGCGCGATCACCTGGAGCTGCAGATCAATCTCCTTGCAGAGAGGGAGGCGACCCAGTCGTTGCGCATATTGCAGCGCATCGCGAAGAAATTGGATGTCGAGGACATCGAGGATGGTGGGCCGGATGAGCTTGCAAGCGAGACGTCGGTTGATCAGATAGCGCAAGACTTGAAAGACCGCCAGGACGAAGACGCGAAGCAGTAGACGGTTACGAAGCTCTGTCGGAGGCCACGCTTTCGACTCCCACCCTTCGATCGCGTATCGATGCGCCCTTCTCGGTTCTGGACCAGGTCTAAACCGCCTTACGTGATGTCAGCTCGATACCGCTCGTTTGTCTTGCGCCTTGGACTGTCGCCTTGGCCTCAGCGCTTCTCTGTCTTCCTTCTCAAACGCTGACGTGAAGCCGACATGGTCGAGTAGCCCCTTGTCATTATACAGGCCGAGAAGAAACGAGCCGACGCGCTCACTGTCCTGTGCATAGCGGAAACCTCCAACGACGCAGTCCAAGGTGCGGACGCGTTTTACCTTAAGAATCGCGCGTTCGCCGAAGCGGTAATCGAGATCGGTCTGCTTCGCGATAACGTCGTCGGACCCCGCAAACCGTTTATCGAGCCACCCCCTGTGCAGTCTTGACGTTCGCCGTTTGCTTAGTCAGGCTCAAATGCTGGTGCTTGAACCCGGCTGAGATATTGCCAAGGGCTTTGTGCCTTTGTCCAAACGGCTCGGCGCAAGACCTTGCGACAGTCTTGCCAGGACTGGACGGTGCATCAGACCGTCGATTGCGCAAGAGGCATCACAAACATAAACCTCCTTTCTGCCGCCGACGAGTAGAGCCTTAGCGCTGTCCATTGCGGCCGCCGGGATCGAGAGACCGGCGCTGGCGTGTTTCGTTCGACCCGAAACGGGAAAAATAGGAACATCGTCGCGGCAGGCGTGTTGTGACCGGCCACAATGGAGGATGATATGAACAAGAAAGTTCTTCTGCTGCTGACCGCGGCCTCGCTTCTGGCAGGTCCGTCGTTTGCCCAGAATCCGCCGGCCACGGATCGACCGAACAATAGCGCGGTCAATAGCTCGGGCCAGAACAATTCCGCCAAGCCGGTGTCGGGCGCCAACAGTTTTACCGAAGGGCAGGCCAAATCAAAGATTGAGGAAGCAGGCTACGCCAACGTCACTTCGTTGAAAAAGGACGACAATGGCGTGTGGCGCGGAAAGGCGAGCAAGGGCGGCGCCTCGACCGATGTCAGTTTGGACTTCCAAGGCAACGTGAACGCAGCCAAGTGACCGATCGCTCAGGAGCGATAAACGACAAGGATTCCATATGACCGTTACAATTTCACGTCTCTACGACAACTATTCTGACGCGCAACGCGCCGTGACAAGCCTGGAAGCGGCGGGCGTGCCGCACTCGGATTTGAGCATCGTCGCTAACAACTCCGACAACTGGTACAGCAAGGACAAGAAGGTCGATCGTGACCGCGACGGGGTCGACGATCGTGCCGAAGGTGCTGCAACGGGAGCGGGCGTCGGGGCGGGTCTCGGCGGTGCTGCCGGTCTGCTCGCAGGCCTCGGGCTGTTGGCGATCCCGGGCTTGGGTCCGGTCGTCGCGGCCGGTTGGCTCGCGTCGACCGCGCTGGGTGCCGCTGCCGGCGGTGCCACGGGTGGCGTGGTTGGGGCTTTGACGCAGGCTGGTGTATCCGATGAGGAAGCTCCGCTCTACGCCGAAGGCGTGCGAAGGGGCGGCACACTTGTTTCGGCACGCGTCCCCGATGCCGATCGCGCGCGATACGAAGCGCTCCTGAACCAATCCGCGGTCAATCTGCGCGACCGGAGCGTGGCTTGGCAGAAAGCTGGATGGAAGAGCTACGATCCTTCAGCCCAACCGTATAACGCCGAAGAGGTCCGGCGAGAGCGCCAACTCTACGGAGCCGGACTGCGGTGAGTTCTTGGGCGGTCCGCCGAGGCGGGCCGCCTTTTCTTCGAGCCTTACTATGTTATCACGCCGATGGAGTCGGAAGATGTCTGTCGGGCGTTATTGCTCCACGGCTGTCGGAAGCTCGCGAATAAGCGGTCGAGTATCTCCTGATGCGACAGGCCTGTCTGTGCTCCAGTTTCTGAAGGACGTCGGGACCGATAGCCTGCCGGAGTAGGGCCGCGTCCCCTTGCCCATCCTGCCTGAAGTGCTCGAGGGGCAGGCGAGGCGTGACCAAGGGCGGATCGAAGTCGGGTGCAACGCTTGCGGCGGCGGGGATCTCTGGCCACGCGGGAGTCCGAGCCCGGCCGCAGGGGACCTATCCGGCCTCCAATGGCCGCGCGCGACGGGGCGACACGATCCATCATCCTCTTAAGGATCGTTCCCGCCTGGCGCTGGGGGCGCCAAGCGGGTGGAGCTGTTAGTTCTGTATTGTGCCGGGCATCGATTGCAAGAGCTGTTGGACCAGGCGTTCCTCCTCGGCTATGCGTCGTTCATACGCGGCCCGCTCGCCGTTGTCCCTTGCCCGTTGCAGCAGCCAACGGTAGTGAGCGATTATTTTCGCGCTGCCGCGAACGAGCAGATCGACGCTCGTGCTCATGGCATCACCTCTGCAATCGGCAGCGGTCGACTAGGCCTTGGCTCATTGAAGGCGATCGGGAAGGTCGAAGCGGAAAGGCTTTGCAGAGCGGCGGCCTCCTCGGAAAGCCGCCTTTTGATAAATTGCCGTTCCAAAGGCAAAAGCTTGGTACGCAGGAGCCGGCGGTAGCGGCTGATGTTGTTGCGATGGGCACGAAGGCGTGCCAGGTTCTCGTCCATCATCATCATCATCGGGGCCTCCGAACCTACGCAGCGGCGGCCGTACGTTCGGTCGAACGGAGACGGTAAGGCTTTCCGCCGGGTGGCGTCCGGGGGCCACCGTCCAGGGCGCGCAACGCGTCCAAGATCTCGTCGATCGATACCGGTTTCTTGAGGCCGGCAGGTCCGCGCATCGACGGGCAAGAGGCGATCGCGGACGCGTCGGACGCCCATGATGCCAGGATTGCGCGTTTCTCGCTCAACGTCAGCGCCGGATGATCCAGCACGTCTCTCGGTGCTTCAAACACCGTGCCGGGATGAAGAAGAGCGTCGAAATCGAAAACGTTGTCGTCAGCGGTCGTCGGCCGCATGGTCCTCTCCTATTCATTGACGAATGGATGGGAGCCGCACGATTGGTCGCGCGGCTCCAATGGCGTCTGCGCTAGGCGGCGGCCTTAGCTTCCAGCTTCGGCACGTTGCCGGCCGAGGCATCGCCGATCGAAATCCGGCGAGGCTTCATGGCTTCCGGAATCTCGCGGACGAGTTCGATGGTCAGCAAGCCGTTGTCGAACGCGGCGCTTTTCACCTGGACATATTCGGCGAGGCTGAATTGGCGCTTGAAGTTGCGGTGCGAGATACCGCGATAGAGGAAATCACGCTCGGTCTTGTCGGATTTGCTGCCTTCGACCGTCACCACGTTCTGCTCGGCGGTGATGGCGATATCCTCGGGCGAGAAACCCGCCACCGCCAGCGAGATCTGATAGCGATCCTCCGCCAGCCGTTCGATGTTGTAGGGTGGATAGTTGTCCTCGCTGGCCCGCTGAGCAGTTTCTGCGAGGTCGAAAAGGCGGTCGAAACCAATGGTCGAGCGCCAGAGGGGGGCAAAATCGTAGGTGCGCATAGCCAAATCCTCCTAAGAGCAAGATGTCTACGAGCGGCACCGGACACAACCGGTGCCCGTCTCTTGGCCCGGGCCCATGAGGCACCCGGACGCCATCGTCCGATGGCGACAAAAAAATTAGCAAAGCCGGTTTTGGTTTCAAGAGGGGGCTGAAAAAATTTTGCCTCCGATCGCCGCCATTACAGGTCCTCGCGCAACCCTTTGAAGAACGGATGTCACCCTTTCCCTCTTTGGGATGCCAACTCAAAGGCCCGCTGGTTCACTGGCGGGCCTACCACCAATAAGCAACCCCTGCCGGTTTACGACAGGGGCTGCCGCGGATGGATGGCCTGAGGCTAGCGCCACACGGGCTTTCTAACCCAACGGTGCTGCGTTAATTTAGAACCATGCCTCGGAGCACAAACCGTAACCTGCCGCGATCTGCGGACCTATTGACCGCCAAGGACGAGCTTCTTGCTGGTCGACGGATCGTCATTGCTGCTTCGGCTGGACCGTGTCTTAGCGGTAAGAAAGGCATCGTTGTTGGTCAGGGAGCGACGGCCACTCAGGTCAAGGTGCTTTTAGACGGTGTCAAGGGCTACGTGATTCTCCATGCGCGATACGTTGATCTATTCGAGGATCGATCCGCTGCCGAGGGGGTCTAGAATGATCGAAATGAAGGCGCGGTACGTTGTTTGGTATGAGCGACCGGTAACCGGCCGGTTCACCGTACTGGATCTTTCACTGGATGTGCCTGCGATCGGAAAAGGCGGGAAGCCTCTGTCTGGCTTGTCGCACTCCACCGCTGAAGCAGAGGCCGAGAGACTGAACGCTGCCCGCAGCCGACCGAAGGGCCCAGAAAGGGGATGGACGGAAAGGGGCAATTGAACCGCTGGGCCCCGATTGGGCAGGAGGCGCGCGACCGAACGCTCAGAATTCTCGCGTCATTGCCGGATGGGTCCGGTTCTTCACCTTGATCCAGTCTTTCGAGCGGCCGGCGCCATAACGCCGGTCGCGGCGTTTCGAGACCAAGCCCTCGAGGCCTATGCGGCAGGCGGCGGCGAATAGATCCGGGCCGATTTCGGCAGCCTCGAACGGCGCGACGAATATGCCATCAGGCCGGCCGCGGAGCAGCCGCGCCAGATCGGTCTCAATGGCAGCTGGCGCAGGTCCTCGCCGCCAAGCGCGAGGATGTCGAACGCATAGAGCTGAACCTCGTGATCATGCTTGCGCAAGTGCAGGGCATTGAAGTCCGAGGCGCCATCGACGCCGAGCACCACAGCCTCGCCGTCGATGGCGAATTGCTGCTCGCGGTTCTTCGGCGCGGCCTCGACGATCCAGGGGTATCGCTTGGTCCAGTCGTGCCCGTTGCGGGTGAAGAGACGCACGGTCTTGCCCTGGCGCTCGACGTGCAGACGATAGCCGTCATATTTGATTTCGTGGCGTGGGCCGTCCCAAGGGCGGTCCGGGTGGTTCTCGCAAACCCGGCCGTGATCGTCACAGTTGACGCACGTTGTAGCGCTGCCACGGGCCAGCGGCTTTTCGTCGCTGGACATCAGGCGAGCCCGCGCAAAGGCAGCGCTAACTGCATGTCGAAGCGCCTTGTGGTGTTAGTGGCGATGAAGTCTTGCAATGCAGACGGGACCTCGGCGTGGTGTCGGCTGCGCGCTGGGCCAGCGCGTCGGCGACTTCGGAAGTCGCATCCCGCGAGCGCCCCTCGACGGGGTTGAAGGATACAATCCGGACCGGATAGGCGTACTGGCCCGAGCGTCGAAATCGGAGGTCGGTTGCATCAGCTTTCTAGGGTCAGGTGGTTGCAAGGGAGGTCTTTTTTCGGGTAAATGGGGGTCAGGTTAAGGGGCGAAACGGGGCGAATCTGCCGCGCTTTGTAGAACTTGGTCACACCTCAGCCCAGCTTGCATTGCTCGGCGACAAGGTTCGACCGCCGACTTCGGCACCCATGTGTGCGGCACATCAGTGGATTGCTCGCCGTTTAAAGCCACGACCCAAACGGAAAGCAGAAAGCAGAGGCTCATGCCCACAATCGCTTTGGTCGACGATGACAGCAACATTCTCACATCCGTCTCGATCGCGCTGGAGACGGAAGGCTACCGCATCATGACTTACACCGACGGCGCCTCCGCGCTCGACGGCTTCCGCACCACCCAGCCCGATCTTGCCATTCTCGACATCAAGATGCCGCGCATGGACGGCTTGGAAACGCTGCGCCGTCTCAGGCAGAAATCCGACCTGCCGGTGATCTTCCTGACCTCCAAGGACGAAGAGATCGACGAGCTGTTCGGCCTCAAGATGGGCGCCGACGACTTCATCCGCAAACCGTTCTCGCAGCGCCTGCTGGTCGAGCGCGTCAAGGCCGTGCTGCGCCGCTCGGCGCCGAAGGACCCGACCGTCGCGCCGAAGGAGAACAATGCCAAGGCGCTCGACCGCGGCCTGCTGCGCATGGACCCCGAACGGCACACCTGCACCTGGAAGAACGAGCCGGTGGCGCTGACCGTCACCGAATTCCTGATCCTCCAGGCGCTGGCGACCCGGCCCGGCGTGGTGAAGAGTCGCAACGCGCTGATGGACGCCGCCTATGACGACCAGGTCTATGTCGACGACCGCACCATCGACAGCCACATCAAGCGGCTGCGCAAGAAGTTCAAGGTGGTCGACAACGAGTTCGAGATGATCGAGACACTTTACGGCGTCGGCTACCGCTTCAAGGAAGCCTGAGGCTCACGCGCCTTCACGAAAGACTGAGAGCATGCCGGTTCTCGTTCCATCGGGACCGGGATGGCTCTAGCGATAGGAGATTTTGCAGGACGGTCTCGAGGCCGGTGTCCGCCTCATCCGTCTCGCGCCAGGCGCAACCGGCACGTGCGCCGAAGTCTTCAAGCACCAGATAGATGTCGCGATCGAGGCGGTCGGCCGGCACGATCGAGGGCGACGAACGCATACGCTATTCCGATCGACAAGGGCGGAGAGACGGCCCCGGCTGCAGCCGCCCAGATGAGAGTTCGGAACATTTGTTCACTTTGATACTTAGGAACATCGACATGTCACGCGGGTGGTTCGATGCTCCAAATGATTTTGATAATGGCAGGGCTCGGTACAGCTCTGATGGGCATCATAGTCATCGCCTTCGAGTGGCGCGCGTTGGTCGGGTACTGGCGCGTCAAGAAGCGCCCGCACACCCGATGGACGTGAAGTAAGACCCCTCGGTTGGCGGCCTCTTTCAGTTAGAGCGTGAAGTCATCCTGCGGCACGAGCAGCAAACCTCTCGTTGGCAGTGGTCGACCAGGCCGTGGCTCCTTGAGGACGATCGGGAAGGTCGAAGCGGAAAGGCTTTGCAGAGCAGCCTCCTCCTCGGAAAGTCGCCGTTCAATATACTGTCGCTCCAGAGTGGAGAGCTTAGTGCGCAGCAGCCGGCGATAGCGGCTGATGTTGTTGCGATGTGCGCGATCGGCGCGCGCAAAGAGGGGCACGAGGCGATGGCGGATGCATCTGACGCCCATGAGGCCAGAATGGCGCGTTTCTCCGCTTTTGTCAGGCAAGGATGCTTCACGACGTCTCGGGGTGTTTCAAACACAGTGCCGGGATGAAGCAGGGCGTTGAAGTCGAAAACGTTGTCATCGGCGGTCGTCGGCCGCATGGTCCTCTCCTTTTCATTGACGAATGGATGGAGCCGCACGATGCGCCGCACGGCTCCAAGGGCAGCAGCACTATGCGGCAGCCTTGGCTTCCAGCTTACGCATGTTGCCGGCCGAGACATCGCCGATCGCAATCCGGCGGGCCTTCATGGCTTCCGGGACCTCGCGAACGAGTTCGATGGTCAGCAAGCCGTTGTCGAACGCGGCGCTTTTCACCTGAACATATTCTGCGAGGTTGAACTGCCGCTTGAAACCGCGGTGCGAGATACCGCGATAGAGGAAATCACGCTCGGTCTTGTCGGATTTGCTGCCTTCGACCGTCACCACGTTCTGCTCGGCGGTGATGACGATATCCTCGGGCGCAAAACCCGCAACCGCCAAAGAGATTTGATAGCGGTCGTCGCCCAGACGTTCGATGTTATAGGGTGGATAGTTGTCCTCGCTGGCCCGCTGAGCCACTTCTGCGAGGTCGAAAAGGCGGTCGAAACCAATGGTCGAGCGCCAGAGCGGGGCAAAATCGTAGGTGCGCATAGCCAAATCCTCCTAAGAGCAAGATGTCTACGAGCGGCACCGGACACAACCGGTGCCCGTCTCTTGGCCCGGGCCCGTCAGGCGCCCGGACGCCATCGTCAGATGGCGACAAAAAAATTAGCAAAGCCGGTTTTGGTTTCAAGAGGGCGTGGAAAAAAATTTGGCCACCGATCGCCGCCGTTATAGGTCCTCGCGCAACCCCTTGAAGAACGGGTGCCGCACCTTCCCTTCGGCGGACTTGGCGCGGTATTCGATCTCGGCAAGCAGCTTCGGCTCGACCCAGATCCCCCTGTGCGCGATCCGCTTGGCATATGGCTGAGTCTTGCGGACGAGCGGTTGAAGCTTCTTATGCAACTCGGCCGCCGATGTCTTATCGAAGCCGTGGTCGACCTTGCCGGCATAGATCAGGTCGTCGCCCTTGCGCCGTGCGAGATAAATGCCGTCCCATTTGCCATCATCGAGCGCGAAGCCGGCAATCGTCAGCGTCTCGCGTTGGGCGCAGGTCTTCTTGACCCAATTGTTGCCCCGGCCGCTCGCGTAGATGCTGTCACGCATCTTCGAGACCACGCCTTCGAGCCCCACCTTGCAGGCGTGCGTGAACATCTCGCGGCCGTCGATCTCGAAGCTTTCGCTAAATTGGACGTCGCTGCCGGCGATGATCTTCTTCAGCGCGGCCTTGCGCTGGAGCAGGGGGACTTTCCGTAGATCGCGGCCGTTGAGGTAGAGCAGGTCGAATGCGACGAGCACGATCTTGTTCGAGGTGCCCTTTAGCTCGTTCTGCAATACGGAGAAATCGGTGCTGCCATCGGCGGCCGGCACCACGACCTCGCCGTCGATGATGGCCGAGCTCGCCTTAATGTGCCAGGCGTCGTCGGCGACCTTCTTGAAGCGGCGGGTCCAATCGTGACCGCGGCGGGTGAAAATCTTCACTGCTTCGTTGGCGAGATGCACCTGGACGCGATACCCGTCGAACTTGATCTCGTGAATCCAACGTTCGCCGGATGGCACGCGGTCGATCGAGGCTGCCAGGGCCGGCTCGATGAAGCCGGGGAAGGGCGCCTTGACGCCCAGCGCTTCCGGCTTTTTTCGTTGAAACGCCACGGTTACACCAGGCGAAGACTGAATTGCTGCAGGTCTTGTGGTGAGTAGCGATCCACAAACTCGCGCAGATTCGACGGCACATCGGTCAGTTGAAGATTGCAACGACGCTGGATCTCGCGGGCAATGTCCTCGGAAACATCTTCCGACCAGCGTTCGGCCGTGTTGAAGGCGACTACCCGGATCGGCTGGCGATATTTTCCGGTAAGCAGATCCTGGATGACGATTTCCACCGCCCGCTCCAAGTCTGCTTTGCACCATGCGCTGCCATTGCGGCCGGAGTTGTCTGCGACCAGGTAGATAGTCTCGTCGCTGTTCGGAGCGATCGACAAAAGCCATCGGAATTGACGCATAAGCAACTCACGCAACTAACCGGGATTCAATTTGAACTGGGCCAATTCGTTCCAGCTCTTGGAACTGCTTGTCACAGCTGCGCCTTATAGTGAGGGCAGTCAGCGGAGGTAACATGGCAGTCAATAAACCGACTGGCGACAACGCCCGCAAGGGCGCGGTGAAGAAACGCTCGCAGACCAAAACGACGATCGGGGGCGCTACCGGCTATACCAAACGCGACAGGACGTCCGGCGAGTTCATGGCTGTGAAGAAGCCGAAAACAGCGAAGAAAGCCGCGACAAAATTCAAAGGCGTGCGGGTCGAAAAGAAAGCTAAGAAAACCACCAAGCGAGCCCGCTAGGGTTGGCGATCGGCGTTACCGCGCGGCTCGGTGTTCGGTTAAGGCCGCCAGGTGAGGCGGCCCTACTTTCTCCGCAGACGCCTGTCTTCCTTTTCGAGTTCAGAAAGAAACTCGGCCAGCGCCTTCTTTCCTGCAAATTGAGCGGCAGTGTCGGACTGGAAACCGTCTGCGGTCATTTTAATGCCCAACGGTTGGCTCTTCCGGCATATCTCCCAACCCCACCGTTCGGGACTGCTACTCGTGCGAGAAGTGGCGATGTAATAGTCGTTAAGATCGATCGGCATACCCCATATTAGACCAATCTACCGAGCCGCAGAAAGCCGAGGTTTAAGGCAAACTAGGCCACTGCGGTTTTCAAACTAGGCCACTGAGGTCGGAAACAGGCCAGTACCAAAAGCGCTGTGAGAACGTTCCGGGCAACCGAGAACAGGCCGCCAGCTTGGACGGGCGGGGCGAAGAGGTCGTCAACCGAGGTACTCGCTCAATCGCCGCCGAAGCTCCACCTCAGCCACGCCCTCGAAGATTGCGACGATAGCCGCGATCAAGACGAGGCCTGTACTCAGCGTGATCAGGATCATCTCAAGCATCAATCTAGATAACACCGTATCCGCCAAAACCATCCGGACCTTTGGCCGTTAGATGCTGTCCCCGGCCTGGGGTCGATTCATTGGTGCAGGTGGCCCGCCAGTGTGAAACGGCGGGCGTTGTCCCCACCACGACCGAAGTAGCTCGCGCGCGTTGTTACAGGTCGCGAAAACGGCCCCAGCACAACTAGATGCCAGAGCCGTTGGAAGCCTTGGCGGTAATGGGGTCGCCGAGGTTTACTGAGGTCTAGGAAGATTCGGCAATCGGGTCTGTATGCCTTCCGACATAGGCAGCGCCACACTGCTCGCGCTCTCTGAGTGATCCTTGGCGCCAAAAAGCTACGACCCCAACCATTGGCAAGCTGGGGCCGTGCTTTCACTTAGCTTCCGACCCACGGGGCATAGGCCAGAAGCGACTTGAAAATGCTCCGTACCTGAGAAGGTTCCTGAGCCGTCATAGCGGCTCGTTAAATAAGCACGAGCATTCTTCGGTTTCGGGACGGGGCCGTGGGGACACACGCGTGCAAGTGCGGTTTATCGCCGTACCGAACGCATGGCCTGCGAGCGAGAGTTCAGTAGTTTCGAGTGCGCCGTCTGCGGCGAGACAATTGAAAAATGGCATTCTGCTCGGGTCCCAGCTACCGCCTGATAATCGGACCTGGCAGAGAACCAAATGACCCATCATCCCAAACGCCCTAGACCCCCAACTTCCTAAGTCCAAATCGAGGTCGTGAGCCGCTGCCGGTCGCGCTTCCTGTGCAATCGGCCTTCACACCCACGACAGGCAGTAGCTCGCGCTCATGCACCGGATCGAAATCAAAGGTGCAATCCGATGATAAACCGGATGGCAAGGAAGGCGCCACCGGCGACAATAGCCGTCGCACCAATCGCCAGCACCACTCTCCAGGTCTCGTCCAATCGGCGCCTCGCAAAAAATAAACGGCCCCAGCATCGGGCCGGGGGGCATGATGATGCTGGGGCCTCCGGACAGGCTCTGGTCTTGCGACAGAGACCGTCGCGGAACACAAGCCGGGCTCCGTCCGGACGTTCCAGCCCAAGTCTTGATCTCTATTGCTGTGGCTGAATCGCCACATCGGATCTTTCCTTTTGCACACCCACGATCGCCAGCCCGCGCATTCGGAGCCTCTACGATTGGGTGCGATGTTCCCAGGCAAAATGCGTCACCAGCATCTGACTTCGCTTCCAGTCACGAACTAGCGACCGCACGCGCCAACGATGACACGAAGATTTTGAACCCTTCTCGGGGCCGAGGGACTACCCCCATAATCTCAAGGTACGGTTCTATGACTGCTGTCGATATCGTCGGTTGGGTCTTATTGGCAGCGGTGCTGGTGGCTTCGCTGAGCACAAAGAAAAGGCCGTTGGGTTGAGCGCCTGCATTTGCCTAAGGCGTTACCAAGGCAGCTTAGCGATCGCGTAGGCAACAAACGCGAGAAGCGCAATCCAAGCGAACGACACGCACCAAGACCTAACCGCACGATACGGGCTAACGCCGCGCGTAGCACGGGTCCACAACGATAAAATCATCCATACCAACCCCAAAGCACTGAAGATCGACAGCACGACAAAGCCGAACCGATAAGTTCGTTCCGCCCAATCCATAAGCGTCCCCTGCTTATGCAACCTGTAGTGAATGGTTGTTTGGGAAAAGGAGGCAACTTTGACCTAAGCGCACTTTTCCGCACACCGTGGCCCGCTCGCACTCACGGCCCCTTGAGACGGCTCAAAGCGACAGGATCAACCAAACGACTAGGCCAGCGTTCACGGTGCCTACGGTGACAATGCCTGCCTGAATAAGTCGTTCGGTCATGGTGTCACCCCTCCGATTGAAAGGGAAACCTACACTCAACCAGAACGAGCGGCTACGCAGATTGTGCCAAAACCGGGAAATGTCGGCAACCGGCGCGGTCACAAACCTGTGGCACAGGCATTGCAGAATTCAGGGCTAACTGAGATTTCAGGGCTCAGTTTGAGAATGAGACGCTGCCGGGACAGGTATTTCGAGCCCGGCAGCGTTCTGTTTTGAGACTAGCGGTACAGCCGCCAACTTGCACCGGCCCTGGGCGTTCGAGACCTCGCTCGATGCTCGGGCGGATTGATTTAGCCGGCGGCGTTGCACTGTCGGCCCGGTAGGCGCGCACGCTCGGCCTGTCGTTGCCGAGCACGGCGGTGGCGCAGCAATTGTTCTCGTCCTGCGCCGCGCATGGCGGCAAGGCCTGGGATCATTCCGCGATGGTGCGCGCACTGGAACTGATGGCGGGACACGAGATCGCAGCGACCTGAACTGTTACCCGGTAACAGTCTCCGGGATTTGACGTGCCCTTCATCATGGGTAACCGGAACAATGCTCCAGCCCCGCGGTTGTCGGCGCATCAACAAACACTGGAGAGTGTGGACATGAGAACTCGTCTAGCGATTTCGCTGGCTGCCGTGTCGCTGCTGGCGTCGAGTGCAGCCTTTGCCCAGTCGACGACCGAACAGGGCGCCAGGGACGGCGCGCGCGCGGGTGGCGACATCGGCGGACCGATCGGCGCAATGGTCGGCGGCACCGTCGGTGCGGCCGTCGGTGCCGGCCTCGAAATTCCGAATGCCGTGCTCGGCGGAATCCCGCGCGACGATTCCGTCGTGATCCACGAGCGCGTCGTCGTCGGCGAACCGTTGCCCCCGACCGTGGTGCTGCGCCCCGTGCCGAACTACACCGAGTATCGCTACGCGGTTGTGAACGACCGCCGTGTCATCGTCGAACCGCGCACGCGCCGGGTCGTGAAAATCATCGACTGATCGCTCAAGGCGTGTAGGCTTTTAAGAGCCAAGGCCCCGCGGAGTGACGCTCCGCGGGGCCTTAGTTCGTCATTGCCGAATTGGCGCGAACCGCCGGTGCGGTTGGGAGATCAGTCGTTGCGAGAAGGCCGCCAGGCAACTGTGGCGGGCTTCTCGTGCTCGAGGCCGCCGAGCCGGGTGTACGATAATGGCGAAGAGACGGCCCCGGCTGCAGGGGTCAAGGGGGTAGGCCGAGGCCGCTGCGCCAGCTCTGCCGGCGAGCCAGCGACGACTCAAATAATTGCCCGCGCTCGTCGTTCCTATTGGGACCATCATTCCAAAAATGGGCACTGGCTTGTATCCGACCTTAGGCGCTGGCCGTACTTATTTGGCGCGGGAACAAGTGGCAATTCCACGGGTTTTCGAACCGTCTGTGTTGCATGGTTATGCGCCGAGGCATCGATGAAGACCAAGCTATCCGGGAAGTTGTCGCACTACGATAAGATGGCCGCCTCCGCTCAGCAATTTTTCACGGAGGCGACGGCCTGTCGCGAGGAGGCGGCTCGGAGCCTCGACCAGGTCGATCGAGAAGGCTGGTTGAAGCTTGCGCGCGAATGGACTGAGCTCGCGCTCGCGGCCGAGCGGGGCCAGATTTTCCGCCGGGATTAGCGGGGCCGTCTCACACCGTTGTCATATCGGAGTAACGTATGCGTTCCTCGCCCTCGATCGTGCCGGCCGGCCGCCTCGACCACAACATTGCTGAGTGCCGCGAACATGCGGATCACTACAAGAGACTTTCTGACCACTACAAGAGACTTTCTTCCGCGAGCGGCATCTCCAAGGACCGCGCCACCGCACTGAGAAACATCGCCCGAACCTATGTCGGTTTGGCCGGCCAACTGGATAGACTGGCGTCTCTCGCGAGGAACGAGCAGACAATGGAGGTGAAGTAAGGCGGCACTGGCCTGCTTGCAACTTCACGGGCGCTGTTCGTATTTCAAAATTGCCAAGTTTTCCCGAATTAGTTACGTCCTCTTAGTTGGTTGGGGTACAAGGCGGGATAGGTTCGGGTTTGCCAAATGCCGACAGAAAAAGAGCAAGAAGGCCGCTGGGTCTCCTTCGAGCCTCCATTGCCCGCGCAGATGATGGCTATCGACGGCACTTGGCGTCGCGCCTGCATGCTTAAGGATGTTTCAGACGTCGGAGCCAGACTTCAAGTTGAGACCTCGATTGAGGGATTGACCTTCAACGAGTTCTTTCTTCTGCTTTCCTCCACCGGACTGGCCTACCGCCGTTGTCAGCTCGACCGGGTCAACGGCGAAGAACTGGAGGTCAGCTTCCTCCGTCAAAAAGCTAAGGCCAAGAGATCCTCTGACAGGGACTGAACCATCGTCTCTGGAGTTTGCCGAATTTTCCCGGTAGCTCGGGAACTTTCTCCTTGTGTGCACTTTGTAACATCCAGTGCTCGTGCGCCAGGGGAGACTTTGCCGAAATGCTACCTATAGTCCTGGTGATTGAAGACGACGCTACGATCCAGGGCATCGTCGAAGATGCTTTGAGCGAGGGGGGCTTTGAGGCCGCCATCGCCACGACCGGCGAGGAAGCGGTGACGCTGCTCAAGGGGCGGCTTGTCGCCTACCGCGCCCTTGTCACAGACATCAATCTCTTGGGAAGGTTCAGCGGCTGGGAGGTCGCGCGGGCGGCACGCGATGTCGATCCCAATTTTCCCGTAGTCTACATGTCGGGCGTAGCAGCCCACGAATCGCCGGCACAAGGTGTTCCCAACAGCATAATGCTCCAGAAACCCTTTGCGCCGGTGCAGCTTACGACTGCGATCTCTCAGCTCCTTAATGGGCTCTCGGTGGCCGGTCCGAGCAGGGATTGAGGCAAGTCATGACGCAAGCATCGATACTCCTTGTCGAAGATGAAGCGCTCATTCGAATGATGCTTGTCGCGATGGTTGAGGAGTTGGGGCACAGAGTCATCGCCGAGGCGGGAAGCGTAGATGAAGCGCGACCTCTTGCAGAACGCGAGAGCTATGATCTCGCGATCCTCGACATCAATTTGCAAGGAATCAACGTGCAGCCAGTTGCCGAGGTAGTGAGGGGCCGGGGGCTGCCCTTCTTTTTTTTGAGCGGGTACGGAAGTGCAGGTCTGCCCGACGGATTTGAACAAATGCCCGTGCTCGTCAAACCCTGTACGCCGGATGCGCTCAAGCACACAATCGATGCTGTCCTACCGAACGGAGACAGACCTCGGGGAGCAGCGTAAATTTGGGGGGCCTAAGGGACGGCCGCCCAAGTCGTTCAGGGCACGAGGTCTGGCATATACTCATGCCGAGCTTCGTTCTGAACTGTCACAAGGCACCTCAGTGTCGCCAGCCGTCCTTGTCGACTTCCACGCGAAAGCCCTCTGGCATGCCGGCACTTCACCCTCGCTCAGTCACGTTGTAGGCCGGGCAGGGCGCCAGCGCCACCACAGGTGCAGGCACGCGGGCCGTCCCAAGGGAGGAATCAATAAGCGTCTTTGTTTACGTGAACACCGCGAAACAGATCGGTGACGTCGAGCACCTCAAGATCTTTGCGACCGAAGACGCTGCCAAGGATTGGCTTGATGAGAACGACCCCGAGGGGGTGGCCTTCGAGTACGATGTGTTAGGGTCCGCCACCGGCAACCGAGGGGCCTCCGACTGAGGCGGCCTTACTCGTCGATCTCGCGAAGCTTGTTTTCCAGTTCCCGAACTAGGTCTTTGATGCGCTCGGCCGGCTCTGGATTGTAGCAAAGCGCCGGGCTATTTGCCGATAGCGGAGTATCCGCATTTCCAGCTCAACGCGCTCGTTCTTGGACTACACGGCACCCACCAATCCCATCACCTTTCCTTAAGTGTGCTGGAACAGCCGTTTAGTTTCGATTTAGGGCTACCGACGGGGCGGTACTGGGCAGTTCGGTTGTGGCGCCGTGGGCTCCGCCTGCGGCGGGCGCCGCGCAGACGTACGTCCGGACTTCAACTGGAACGCCAAAGGGCCAATCGGTGGCATGGGGTATCGGTAGGCACCGTTTGGAACAAAGGGCCATCCAGCTATAATTGCTGACGATTCTTCATGGAGGCTCATCAGCTGAAATGGCAAAGGCATCTAAGCTCGTTGCAGCCAAACGTGGCAAAGTTCTTTTGGTGAGGCGGCGGTCGGACGGCCTCTGGATGTTCCCGGGCGGCCGGAAGCGTTCGCGCGAGTCCGAGAAGGACTGCCTGCGGCGGGAGATCAAGGAGGAGCTGCCCAAGCTGAAGCTCGGCAGGATCAGCCTGTGGAAGGAAGTGACGGCCAGGAATAAGCGCTCCGGTCGCAAGATGAGCGACGCGATCTTCATCGCCAAGGGCGCCAGGGGCAGGCTCGCGATCGGCGACAAGAAAGAGATCGACCGCGCCGTGTGGCAAAAGCCACGTGCGGTGCGCCTGACGGCAACATCACGCTTTATTCGCGACCGGCTATTTCCTAGAAAATCGAAACGGTGAATTATTGGCCGAGGCTAGGCGGCCTTTCGAGGAGCAGATAGAGGCCGATGGCCGCATTCAATACGACGTTCTGGAGTAGGCCGTACCGGCGGGCTTCTTTTTGCGCAATCTGCACAACATTTGTGCTCCACGATCGGCGCGCAAGGGCGTTCATAGTTCTGCGGGTCCTTGGTGCGACACCTCGTTCGCGCGAGCCTCGCGCCATCCATCCGCGAGCCCCCGCTCTCTAACGGTGGGCGGGGGCTTCGCTTTGGCATCCGTTGGACATCATGTTCCATGCCGCTGTTTTCGTTCAAGCTCATCAATTCCCACTTTGTCTCGGATTTTGGATCGCATGACCTGCCGAGCGAAACGGACGCACAGATAGAGGCAATCAGGCTTGCTCGGTCACTGCGCGAAACTCGCCCGGAACTGGTCGGCCATCGCTATTCGATCTTCGTCAGTGACGATGATGGCAGAGGCGTGTGCACCATTCCCCTGGATGTTATCTTGTGACGGGGCTGATCGGCCCGCCAGCGTGAACGGGCGGCCGTCTTTAGCCCCTGAAGCGGCCGCTTCCACCTGAATTTGTAGGACAGATTTTTTTCTAACCTGAGTTAGTTTTTTCGATGCCCAGTGTCGACTAACCCCAATTTTTCTGCGCGTAGAGCAAGGGGTCGGCCTGGTGGTTCAACAACTGAGACTGGAGGATTGGGCCTGGCAAATCGCCGGCGACGTGTATCGCTTGAATCTGTATAGCCGACTCACGGGACGAGCGGCCCCTGGAGACGCCGTATCAGACGAACAGCTTGCCAGAGCAATCCGCGAAAGCTTCACTCAAACGAACGACGCTGCTTATCGCGAAATGGTTGAGTTGGCGACCGATGCCGCTATATCGGCCTACGATCGCGTCGTCTCACGCAATGTCAAACAGGCGCGCGCTCAAGTAGCGAACTAACGGCTCGTCGGCGGGCGTGGCTTCTGGTCGCTTGGGAGACGCGCTTTTCATGCGTCAATCCCGCTCCCGACCGGGCCGCTGCGGGTTACTTCGCGCTTGGCTGGACTTCATGGCTTGCTCAACTGACGCGATGGGCCACGGGCGGAACTGATGTTGCTGATTTTGAATTACATCATGGGACCCGGAATGAAGCAGCGAATATCGGTCACGCGTGCTGGCATGCCATCGATATATTCATACACGGGCCACGCAATGGTCCGTCCGGTGAGGTTGGGTCCGACAATCACCGCTTCCGGTGGCACATCCCACCATTGTCCGTACAAACGGACGCGGTATCCGTCGCCCTTGCTCTCCCAATCGGGGCCGGCGACTGCTATTCCGTCCGTGTTTGAGCAGCATGGCCCCTTGCCACTTTTGAGGCTCTCGAACCAGTGATTTAGTTCGGGGCGGTTAGGATCGTGCGCGTGCGCTGCCAAGTGCGAGACCAGTAGCACGATCAATGTCGTCGCCGAGTTTGCGGCCTTCAAGGGCAAGTTCGTCATCGCAATTTCTCTAAGAAAACAAGAAATTAGCGCCGCGATTTCCTCAAAATGCGTTAGTTCAAACTGCGCGGTCTTTCCAATACGAGCCGCGTCATGTCGCACCAATTGCAGACAATTGGGCGACTTCCAAAAATCCCGCTCGTTGCTACGTCTGCGATGCGGACACTAAGGTTCAAGCGGCTGCCGATGTCCGGTAAGGGCCATTCGCGACCGGGTCGAGCCAGGAGTAAGTCCGGTCAAGTCCGCTATACCGCCGAAAGCGGAAGTAAGTTCAGAGCATTAGTGGCACGCCCACGGAGCGTTGCCGGTTGATGGCGCTGCCCGAGACGTGATTCAAGCTCCGAAAACCGGAGCCTGGAATCATGCGCTACGAACTCAGCGATTACGAATGGACCGCCATCAAACCCATGCTGCCGAACAAGCCGCGCGGCGTTCGGCGCGTAAATGACCGTCGCGTGCTCAATGGCATTTTTTGGGTCCTGCGTTCAGGTGCGCCATGGCGCGACCTGCCGGAGAACTACGGTCCCCGCACCACTTGTTACAATCGCTTCGTTCGGTGGCGGCGGGCTGGCGTCTGGGACCGGATCATGGATGCACTGGCCGCCGGTCGTGACGCGGCGGTGCAAATGATCGATACCTCGGTCGTTCGCGTGCACCAGCACGGAGCCTGCATTGCCGACAACAATCATCAAGATATGGGTCGCTCACGAGGGGGCCTGACGAGCAAGATTCACGCGGTGGTGGACACCAATGGCCTGCCGGCAGGGAACGTCACATGTCAGAGAGCGCTCGCGAGTTCATAGATTTCTGGGTCGAGAACAGCATCCATGCTGTCGAGCAGTACCAGACTGCGGGAGCGTCGCAGGATGTGGCGGAACTGACGCGGCGTCTCGTCGAGGTTGCCAAAGGGCAGGGCATCTCGGAGACCGACGTGCGGGCGGAGATTGGCGACATCGCCGCCTACATCGAAGAGCTTTTAAGGGCGGTGAATAAGGCCGAAAGCGAACGGCGCAGGCCTACGTAGCGAGCCTCACTCATCCAACTCTATGAACATCCCCGGGCTGTAGTTTAAGCCCTTCGAATAGTCGCTGCTGCTTGGAAGTTATCGCGACACTCAATACTTCCGCAATCCATCCCTCAGGCACGGCGGCGAGCACCAACGTCAGCGCTTGGCTCGGTTTAGCGAGCGCGATCCAAATTTGCGTTGTTGTGTCGTCCGCAGTCACTTGAACGACGGTGAAGCTATTACCGAAGGATTCCGCCATTTTCTTTTCAATGCGACAACTTGCACCCGGATTCTAGTCCGATGCGCCTCGATCTCGCTTCGCCTGTCTTCCTGCCTGCAAACTCTCCAACGCGGTCGGCGGTTGTAGCCCCGGCGACGTCAACCATTCGTTGATGTGTGAGGCCGTTTCGGCCTGGCGGGCTCGTCTGAGGTAGAGCTCGCGCTGGGTGCCTGGCGGCAACTGTGCTGCGGCCTCCTTGAAGCGCGCAGCCTCTTCAGCCAATCGCTCTTCAAATGTTTTCGTGTGCTTGGTTCGGTTGCGACGCTTGATCATGCGCTGCACCTTTCCGTCAGAGGAAGGCGGGAGCGCATTGTCGCGTTCTCATCACCGATGTTTGCCACAATACCGCGCGGTGATGGCGTCTAAACTGACCAGGGTCGTGGTTGGTTTCTATATCCTGCGTTAACTCACTGATTTATTTTGAGAAATACTCAATTGTGCTAACTACTCATTTTACTGGAAACACAACAACCCCACGACTCGCTGGCCCGCTCCTGAAAGCGGGGCGGGCGCTCTACTTGCCGCCGTTCATGGCGTCAGCGCATCCGCAGCTCAAGTTCGAGTGCGTCCCAGCGCTGCACAGCGCCCTTGCTGGTGCGTTATTTCGGCTTCGGGGCTGTACAGGGAGAGCGGGGATTTTTCAGCGAAGCTTGGGGTCAGTTCGGTCTAGTCGTCATATGGAAGATCCACGCGAAAAAGACGCCAGCCGCCATCGGCCAGGCGCCGCGTCCGTGACGATCGCGCAGATGCGTGCCGCAGGTTCAGAACGCCTTTATTTGCGGGCCAGCAGGTCTTCACTGGACGGCATCAGCTTCACATACGTGCCGCTTTCGTGCTTCCACAACCAACCGCGCTCGATCGCGTGTTTGAGCCCGGCGCCGAACTCGCTGCCACTGCCCTCCAGCTTGAACAAGAAGGGCGCGTTGATCCTCTCGATATAGATTCGGCCGTCCTGTACGGCCTCGACGCTGGCTGCGAGCTCGACGAGCTTGCGAGCGGCCGCCTCCGGATCTGCATAGGGTCGTTCTTCGGTGTGCTTCATAGGCGTGTCCCATTGGCCGCCTGCGCGGCGGTGATATGTGCGCGGTGCTGGTAGCTCTCCGCCGGTCTCCAGCTGTCGAATGTGGTCCCGCAGATGCAGCGCATAAGCGTGCTCCGGATCTCGCTGTCGAGCTTCTCGCTCCGCGCCCGCTTGGCCGCCATCGCGGCGCGCCAGTCGCGGTCTTGGCGCCATTCGGCGAAGGCATTGTGGGTGATGTTCGGCTGTAGATCCGACCAAGCGGTCTCGAAAGCCCCGCGCGCGGCTTCGAAGGTGGCGGCTATGCCACTCCGCCATGTGCTTGGCTCCATGCCGGGATAGAAGCCGACCGACCAACCCCATTGATCGGCGTGCACAGGCACGCCGGTGCGCACGCCGATCGCGCCGATGCGGACGTCGGTAAAGTAGATATGCCAGGTCTCCTCATGCGGATTGTCGGCGCGGCGGCGGGTGAGGGCGGTGTTGATCATGGCGACAGGATAGGGGCTAGCCGAGCCTTGAGCCAGTCGCTGGGGCTTGCGCGTGGTCTTGGGCCGAGCCCAATAGGTTGGTCAATAGGCTGCCCAGAAGCCGCCGTACCGATGCGCAGCGGTTCTGGTCGTTTTGAACCCCTCGCTACCGCTTTCTTCGCTAGGCATTTTCAATTGGTCCATTTTCGGGGAATGAATCTTTGCGCAATTATTGCGAGTTGGCCCAAGCCATTCGTGCAGCTTCAACCCTGATTGCGGCCTTCTTGTCGTTCGTCATCCGCGAACGCATCTTCATCAAAGGAGATTGGAATAACGGGAAAAATTATTGCTACTAGCCTTCATCACGTAAATTTTTTCATGACCTCAAGCCCTGCAGCGATGCCGGGCTTTTCTTTTGGTCCGGCGCAAGGATAGGTCGTCTGCCATCCCGTATGATTCCGCGAGCGGCGAAAGCGGTCAGCCAACGATTTCCGCAATCTCGATTGGCGCCTTCGCTGCGCAAAGGGCGCGACCAGTGCGCTATGGGTCACACCCGGAAGAACTCGGCCTGAGCATATCAAGTCTGCTTCATCCCCAAGGAGCGGACATCTAGCGGACATGCTGGGTCGACCTCTAAGGGCCACAAGCGGGAGGAGAGGAATAAGGAACGCCAGTCCGGCCGCGGATCTAAGGACGAAGGCGTTGGTCGCTAGTGGCGCACTAACAGCTCGCTTACATTTTCCTCACTGGCAGCTTATTGTTATGGTTTCCGAGGGTGGCCCCGGAGAGGGAATGCAGCTTGCGGTTTCTTTTTGAGGATTACGCATTTGATACCGACAGGCGCGAACTGCAGCGCGCAACAGACGTGGTTGTTGTCGCACCCCAAGTGTTCGATCTGCTCGAATACCTGATCCGAAACAGAGAGCGCGTCGTCAGCAAGGACGACCTCATCAACGCCGTTTGGAAGGGTCGCATCGTCTCGGATGCTGCGCTGACGACTCGCCTCAATGCCGCCCGGAGCGCAATCGGCGACACGGGCGAGAAACAGCAGTTGATCAAAACATTGCCGCGCAAAGGTTTCCGCTTCGTTGGTGCAGTGCAGGAAGACCGGAGGCCCGCAAGTCAGACGGTGGGCCCAGTCGAGCGAACCGACGACGCGCCGCCGCGCCTGTCCATCGTCGTGCTACCCTTCGCGAACCTGAGCGGTGATCGCGAGCAGGACTATTTCGTGGATGGTGTAACCGAGAGCTTGACCACGGACTTGTCGCGCATCGCTGGTTCATTTGTAATCGCACGGAACAGCGCCGTCTCATACAAGGGTAGAGCAGTCGATGTACGGCAGGTCGGCCACGAATTAAACGTTCGCTACGTGCTCGAAGGTTCAGTGCAACGCAGCGGCAAGCGACTCCGGATGAACGTGCAGTTGATCGATGCTAAGAGCGGCCAGCATCTTTGGGCCGAGCGCTTCGAGAAGCCTGTCGGCGACCTGTTCGATATGCAGGACGAAATCGTATCGAGGCTCGCCGGTACATTAGGTGCCCAGCTCATTGAGGCTGAGGCGCGACGAGCCGAGCGTACGCTGCATCCCGATGCGATGGACTTGTGTTTCCAGGGCCGGGCCTGGTTGATGAAGGGGATTAGCCTTGAATGCGTGACGCAAGCGCGGGGCTTCTTCGAACGCTCGCTGGAGTTCGATCCCGGCAACGTCGAAGCAATGATTGGTCTGGCAAATGTTGATACGGTAGTTGGAGGTAGCTTTACGACGGATGATGGGCCCGCGCGGCTTGCGGCGGCCGAGGCGATGGTGAACAAGGTATTGTCGATTAGGCCGAACAGTGCCTCAGCCCACATGGCTCGGGGTTGGGTCCAGACCTTTACGAACCGGGCCGCCCAAGGCATCCGTGAGTTCGAACTTGCGTTGGCGCTGGCTCCGAATTTGGTCCACGCTCATGCTGCCCTTGGTTTCGCAAAATCCTACATAGGTCGCGCTGCCGAGACCGAAGGCCATATACTCGAAGCTTTACGGCTCTCTCCTCGCGACGTTTTCGCCTACCAGTGGGCGTGTTTTGCGGGCGTGGCCAAGCTGCTGCTTGGTTCAGACGTCGAAGGCGTTAGTTGGCTGCGACGAAGCACCGAGGCGAACCGTAACTTTCATCTCGCTCATATATCGCTCGCCGCTGCCTTGGCCTTGACCGGCGCGCTCGATGAGGCGCGAACTGCTGCGAGAACGGGACTTGCGCTCAACTCAGGTTTCACCATTCGTCGCTTGCTCGCAGCTCAACAAAGCGACAATCCAATTTACCTTGCCGGGGTGCAGCGCTTGTGTGAAGGCTGGCGCCTCGCTGGCGTGCCGGAAGGATGATGAGCGCTTCGGGTCAGAAGTCGACTTCAGCGCGTTCCTGACCTACGTCGGCTTTGGGTCACAAGCGGCTGTCTAGCTGGTGTCCGACCTTGGTCAGCTCAAAGCCCAAAGCCGACAATACGGCGATTGAGACAGATGATAGCTAAGGGCCAAGGCCGAATTACACTGTGACCAACGCAGGGATTTCCGACCTGGGCAATGGTGTGCCGCGTCTCCCATTTGTCAGCGCCGTTGACCGTAATTGCCCGGAATTGCTGTTCCGCGAACTATTGGGTGGAGTCCTACCAACCAATCATGATGAATGTGCCTTCGCAGAACTGGTCATGGTGGTTGAAGTTCGGCGCATGTGTGACCGGCTGCATTAGCGGTGTCATGGCGCGCGATGTGGACTCCCGAGGTGAATGGCGCAGTTGAAGTTAGCGCCGCCTGCGCCTCCTTCCTAATGAACGAATGGCCGGCTGCAGCGCGACCGGCGACGGTGTCGGCATGCTGGCGGGAGCGCAGCCGCGGCAGACGATCGGATTGATTATCTGAGAAATCGGGAAAGGCATTATGCAATAGAGGAGTATCCTATGAAGTTGGCTCAAACATCAGCACTAATCATTTGTCTGCTCGGCGCGCCGGGAGTTTCGTTGGCCGCGGACGCCAAAGAGGACGTGGAGAAGGCTTACGCCGCTTGGGATGCCGCATTCAACAAGCAGGACGAGAAAGCCATCGGCGCCTCCTATGTCGCAACGGCAAAATTGATGCCGCCAACACATCAGGTCGCGTCGGGTCCGGCTGAGATCGAGAAGTTCTTTGCCGGACTCTTTACCAACGGTGTGACGGGTCATAAGTTGGAGATGATCGACGCCGGCGGAGACGACAAAATTGTGTTCGGCACAGCCAAGTGGAGCGCTACGGGTAAGGACAAGGAGGGCAAGCCGTCTCCCTTCAGTGGTTTAGCGACGCACGTCTTCGAACGCCAAGCCGACGGATCGCTCAAATTGAGGCTGCAAACATTCAACTAAAGCGGTCGAGGCTTAATCCGTCCGGTGAGGCGGCGGCCTTACCGGACACCCAAAACGGCTACTTGCCGCCGGTGCAAGAGATCTCCGGGTTGGGTCGGTAGCAGAAGCTGGCGGGCAGGAGTGCGACTGCTGGATCAGGCGGAGCCGGCGGCGGCGCGGGCTGGGGGTGCTGGATCGGGCGGCGGCGGCAATTCTCCGGCGGCCGCTAGCGGTCAAGGCGATTCGAGCAGCCCTGGATCGACCAACCCGGGCGCGACATCAATGACCCGAAGATGAAGGGGAAGTAGTCGCATCGCGAACAGCCCGCCGGATATGATCCAGCGGGCTATCTTCATGATGCGTTCGCTTATGAGCAGGAGCAGTCGCGGTTGAGGACCGAATTCATTGGAGCGATTGCCTTGGATTTGAGGATCGGTGACTAGATCGCCGACGAAGGAACGCTCTCAAACAAACAAAAAGTCATTCGCCGTCATCAAGTGCGTGAAGTTTGCAAGCGTAACTTGATCAGCTCCCGCCATGATAATCGTGCTAGTTCCGCTTTGAGTGATGACAAGGTCATCGAACGACTGCACGCCCGCAACATCAATGAAAGCTATCTTGTCATCCTGGCATTGGCTGAAATCCCGGATGAGATTGTTGGCACCAACGGTCATTAGACCATTGTCCTTGAATACAAACGTATCGGCACCTCCATGAGCATTGCCGCTCAGTTCACCATCTCCCCACATCTCATTGCTGACTGTGCCACCTTGCCCAGCCGTCCCCGCGTATAGGACATCGCTGCCGGCCTTGGCGCGACCTGAAATTTGCGCCGCATCGCCCCATAAGAAGTTGTCGACCCGGCCGCTGTCAACGGCGTGGCCCCCGAAGATAAGATCATCGCCTCCTTGGGTCGCCCCGCCCATGACCTGTGCGTCGCCATAGAGCTGGTTCACAACGTCCGTCAACGACCTGTCGCCGCCACTAAGACTGTCATTACCTCCGCTGGCAGCGTCGAGCATCGTAACAGCATCGCCGACGGCGAAGTTCTTGCTCCCCTGCAGCGCTGCAACGTCGTCGCCGCCTTGCGCATGGCCGGACATTGTGGCGCCGGCGTCCCCGTAAAAAGACACTGTGGAGCCGCCCTCGTTTACGAAAGTATCGTTGCCGCCCTTGGCAAAACTGGAAATGTCGCCGCCGGCATCGCCATAGAAGGTCTTTGACGTTACCGTCCCACCGGATCCCGTGAAACTGTCGTCACCTCCCTCAGCATGGCCGGAAATGTTGCCTCCGGCATCACCGTAGAACACCTGCGTTGCGAACAAGGCCCCGTTGAAGGTGTCGTTGCCACCTTTGCTGTGGCCGGTCATGTCACCGCCGGCATCTCCGTAGAATGAGTTGCCTGAGTCCGTTCTGGCTGTGAATGTGTCATCGCCGCCTTGGGCGTGACCGGTCATGTTGCTCCCGGCGTCACCAAAAAAGGTGTTTGTAGCCTGTCTGGAGCCTTGGAAGCTGTCATTGCCACCCTTGCTGTGGCCAGACATGTCGCCGCCCGCATCGCCGTAAAAGGTGTGGGTGCCGCCCTGTACCGTCTGAGTTATGAAGGTGTCGTCGCCGCCCCGAGCGTGACCCGACATGGCGCCGCCGGCATCGCCGAAGAACGTATTGATTTGCTGTCTGCCAGTTCCACTCAAGAAGGTGTCGTTGCCCCCCTTACTGTGGCCCGACATGTCCACGCCAGCGTCCCCGTAGGCAGTGACACCTCCCGTTGGGAGTCCGTTGAATGTGTCATCGCCGCCCTGCGCAAAATCGAAAATGCTGCCAACCACGTCGCCATAAAATGTGTAATTGGAAAGTCCGACTTCATCGAAGGTGTCGTTCCCTCCCTTCGAAAAGTCAAACATGCTACCACCAGCATCACCGAATAGGGTCGGTGCGTCAGGGTTGCCTATCAGGTTGTCGTCGGTGCCAATTTGACGATTGACTAGGTCACCCGGAGTAAGCGGAACAGGCTGCCTGCGCATCGGAAGTCCTCCTCGACTGCATCCAACACAATCTTAGGGTGTTTCGTCAGGCAGCGATCAAACTATAAGTGGGTACACCCCGAGACCGAAGTCCCCGACTCGCTACAACGGAATGAGGCGGTACGGGCGGGTAGGTCCGCTTGGGTCACTCGCTGACGTCCCGGGTGTGGAACAATAGACCGCTTGAGTCCGCTAAGGGGGGCTCAAAGTCGGCTTACACCATAACCAGAGGGTTTCCGACCTAGGGCAATGGCAGGAGAAATGATCTCAATCAAGTCTAAGTTGGTGAGTAACTACCGGCTAAGCCGCCCACGCCAAGGGCTGCATTGCTCGTCTAGATCTGAAACAAGCGCCATCGTAGTGCCTGTCTTTGGCGCGATGCAGCAAGACGTGGGCCAAGGCGCCCCACGAGCCTGTACGAAAAGGTTTCACTCTTGAGGGTCATTCCCCTTCGGCTCTTGTAGGAACTTCGGCATATGATGGCGTCCCTCGCCACGCTCGCTGCGGTCACGCGGGGCCGGGCGTTCGGACGGGTCGCGGCCGAGCTTGGATTGCAGCTCGACGAGGTCGGTGAAGACGTCGGCCTGGCGGCGCATCACCGTCGGCGATCATCAGCGGCTGGCTCGCGATGGTGGAAATCACGGTGACTCGGACGCCGTCGGCGCTGGACGGCCTGGACCAGGGAGCGGAAGTCGCCGTCGCCCGAGAATAGCTCATTGTTCGATTGCTCGGCGAACTCGAGGTCGTCCACGGCGAGCACGGAAGCGCATAACAAAACGCGGAGCCGGAAGGACTGGCATAAAAAAAATCGCAGCTCGCCGCCTAAGATACCTGCCGCATAGAATAGCCAAGCCCGACTTGTATCGGAATCTCGAAAATCTCTGCACCGTTTTCGTCCCGGACCCTGATGTAGTTGCCAGGCTGCGCGAAGGGTGGCTTTTCAGCGCCAGTGCGATGAGCGATGAACTTGGCGTGCTCCTTCGCCTCGCGGCGGGACGCGCATTGATGTCCCACCCTGTCGCAGGCCGTGAACGAGCCGACTAGATCGAAGTAAAACCGCTTCATAAAACCTAAAACGACCGTTCCTGCGCCGCGTTCCTATGGGCCTCTTAATCTCACGCCGGGCCGACCGATTTACCTGCCGAAACGCTCGACATTGCCGGCCACGATTTTTCTGTAGTGATATCTCGTCGGCGGTGCCGGTGCCCGCCGCGATCTGTCGCGGCCGCATGTCGATGACCTGGAGGGCATCAGCCATAAGAGCCAGCATCGAATACAAGCAAGCATGCGAACTCCAGTCCAGGCTGATAAATGTTGCGGAACAAGGCGGTGCGCGCAGATTAAGCCTCCGTGGCAGCCCGGGTTCCTAGCCACGTGCGTCAGCGACATCGTCTCCCGGGACGCGCGTCAGCGATAGGAACGAAATGTACCGTAAGCCGCTTGGTCGCTAAAGGAACCGCAGCATGAAAGTCGTCTGTCTCGCCTTCGCTATTGCAATCGTCCTTCCCTGTGCCGCTTTCGCTTAAGGCAGAAGAGGTGGGGGAAAGCGCGGCCTTGCGAAGGTTGTTAAGTCCAATGAACGCCGCGCCGCACACGTTCGCTCCGGCGTAAATTAGCCAATATCAAGGGACACCTCTATGCATCGATCGATCGCAATCGCTTTCGCAATGACCTTCTCTTGCGTCGCCGCTTCCGCATCGGCGGAGCAATGCGAGGACAAGCTCCAGCAGGATAAATCTCAGCAGAACTCAGCCGACGAGGCCCAAGTGAGGGGCGACCTCAAGGCCGGTTCGCAATGCGCTACTCCAGGCGATAAGGAAGAGTCAGCAAAGAAGAACGAGGACAGAGCCGCAAAGCTCAAAAGCGAAGGGAAGGTGGAAGACCACACCACCACCGGCCAGCCACGTACCAAGGAATAAGGCCAACGGCGTGCAAGCATCTTGGCCCATGCGATGAGGGTGCCGTACCTCGTGATTTCGTAGTGCTCGACGGCCTGGGCCGCCGCGATCAGTGCCGCGTCCAGCACCTGCTTTTCGTCAATATCGCCCGCGACTTCGCTCGCTTCCTTGAGGATTCCGTCAATCGCAGGGCAATCGACGCCCTTAGCCTCGACGCCGTGCATCTCGAACACTTTCTCAAGCCGGGTGATCTGGCCCTTGGTTTCGGAGAGATGCGTCTGGAACCCGTTCTTGAGGCCGAGATCGCTCGCTTTCTCGATCATGTCCGGAAGGTTCTTCGCGATCTGCTGCTCGGCGTAATAGATATCCTGCAGCGTATGCACGAAGAGGTCGTTCAGCGTCTTTAAGTCCTTGGTAAAAAAAGCCCATGGCGTCCTCCTGTGTTTCTGCTCTGCAAACAGCCGGTAATGGAGAGCGTTCCCAATCTTACAGCGTGCGAAAGCTCACGTTCCAGCCGCTCGCGCAGGATGCGCCAGAACTCGGGTGCGAGTTTTGCCACCATGACTTCGATGACCGCGATATTGTCCCGCTCGGCCTCGTGGCCGCTGCGCCATAGGACCCTGGCCGGGCGCCCGGACAAAGCTGGTCGCGCCGCCGAATTTTCCGGTCAGTTCTTCCAGGAATTCCTCGAACCAGCTTTGCGAAACCGGCTCTCCGTCACCGCGCTCCTTCGGCAGGAGAATCTGCACGAGAAGGATTTACTCATGACACAAGCCTTGCCCTGGAGCTGCCCGGCCAGCTGCCGAGAAGCGTTTCGGTCGTTACGCATTCCACCTGCTGCCCGAAGCGGTTCATGTAGATGTTCATCATGGAATCATGCGTTTCGTCAGCCGAACTGCAAAGTGCGTCAGTGACAAGAATGACGCGGTATCCCCAGTCGACGGCGCCGAGCACCGTCGCCAGCACGCAGACATCCGTCTCGCCGCCGGTAATGATGATCGTATCGACATGAGCCGCGCGCAGCTGCTCGTGAAGATCGCTTCCTGTCCAGGGCGAGTAAACGTGTTTGTCGAAGATGCGTGCGGGCGGTACGAACCGCGCGAGATCCCGAACCAGTCCGATCATTTCGGGACCAAGCTCGTCGATGGTCATCGATCCCCAGCGCTCATAATAGCGTCGCCACATGCCGGCACCCTGGCCCGGCTTCTGCGCCGGGATGAACCGGGTGAAGACGGTTCGCTCGGGGTGGGCCGCCGCGACCGAAACGACATTCGGCAAAACCCGCGGCAGCCACGGCATCTTCCATGCCGTGCTTTCCGCGAACATCCTCTGCATGTCGACGCAAATATGAACCGCGTTCTCTCCGGGTGCCCCAAAGCGGAGCTCATCGTTCTTTGGCATTGGCGCCGTCCTCGAAAGTGAGCTTCAACGGAGCGGCGCGACCTTGGTTCCTGTCCTGAAAAGGGGTTGCGGCGAGCAACCCGGCTAGCCACGCGGCAATGAGCGGGGAAAGATGGTCAAAGGTGCGGTGACGCACCGCGTCCAGCTGCCGCCGGCTCTCAACCTCGGCTGATGTCGCGCTGTCGATTTACTCCAGTCCCGCTTCCCGCTAGCCTATCCGCATTGCAAATGCGAATTTCATTGTGGGGTAGCGTTATGTCGAGTGCGATTGAGTTGATTGTCGATGGCTATGCCCGACTGAAGGATCGCCAGTCGCTCGAGGATCTACGGATGCACCGCCGGCGCTTGGCGGTCGACCTAAAGGCCAGGGAGGGCTTCGACTGCCGGTCATCGACCGCCCAACTCGAGCAAGATATCGCTGCAATCGAGGGGGGCTGCAGACGCTGTCAGGACCCGTGTGGGGGTAGGGGAACCTGAAGGGACCACGGCGTGATGGCAGGCGGTTGCCTATCCCTGTTGCCCCGGCGGGCACTCCGAGTTGGACGGCAAGCGAAACGGCGCCACACGGAGCTGAGGACGGGGTTCGGCATCTCGGGAGTCGCCCTCACGTCGCCGAGGCGGTGCTGAACCACCTGCCCCCCTTGGCTGGTGCGCACCTATGACACGAACATCTACTTCAAGGAAAAGCGCGAAGCGCTGAATTTATGGGCGGGCGCATCTGATGGGGCTGGTCGAGGGTGCCCCGAGCACCGTGGTGCCGATCAGAGCTCGACTATGGCGCTATGCAGCCAGCGCCAGAACCTGATCCGCTGCTTCTGGTACGCTGTGTGCCGGGATCAGCTCGAGATCGTCTTTGGCTGCTTCGTGTTTCAACTCGGCGATCGCTCGCATTGTCGCTTGCAATGCCTTCTCAGGATACGTGATGTCGTCTTCGCGAGGAGCGCCCAAGATCACTGCACCCCGGCTCACGAAGCCTTCACGCTTCACCATCACTAGCTCGTAGAGCTTGCCCCGCACAGTGCCAACCGATGCTGAGAGTCCATTCGGCCGCAAAGTGGCAAAATTGGCACCTCGGCTTTCGTAAAGGAAACCGATCCGCGGCGGCATGCCGTTTGAGATGAGCTGCACATCGCAATTGAAGCTGTTCGCGAGTTCCGGACGGCGTTCGATGACGCTTTGCCGCACTTGCGCCTGCCACTGCTTGGTTCCTTCTTGCGCGGTAGTTTCGTCCTCTTGCGCATCGAGCTCGTCGAGACTCGCCATCGAGCACGATCGATAGACGGCTTGGCGCAATACGCCATATCGTTCGGCGCGCGAGGACGCCTCTTTCCAAGAGCCGAGCGAGAAACCAGTCAGCGGAATGGTGGGATTTGCGTTGCCTATTTGCGACCGCAGCGCATCGAGCACGAAATCGATCATCTGGGACAAGTGCGCCCGCCTCGACCCATACAGGGCCTTAAGTACGTCCTCGCGCACCGTGCGCTTCACTTCCCCGCCCGCCGCATCAGAGACGACAATGGCCACGGTAATGCGCTCACCCGAGCCGGTGATGGGTTCGAAAAACACTGGCGCCCAGCTGGCCCGGTATGAAGGCGCTGTTTGGACATCGAGTTTGATGCTCATAGCTGCATCCTAAGCTGCGTGTTGGGGAACCTTATTCCGATGTGGTTAACTATGTTCACCAAACGATCGCACACAAAAGCGGCGAATGCCTGGGGTAGGTCAGGTCCGGCGACGCCGACGAGCTCCGCGGCGCAATCACGGGCCTGGACGTCGTCGAACAAATCCGCAAACCTCAGTGCATCGCGCTTCAGCCGCTGCTGTGCCACTTGGTCGCTGTTAGCCACAAAGGCCAGCCAGCATTCGATCATGACGTTGCGATCGGCGTAGTGCGGGTCGAGGTTGAGCGCCTTACCGTGATCAATCAAGGCAAACGTGTTCTCGTCCTGCCAGAGGATATTTTGAAGGTTTCGATCCCGGTTGTTGATCCACTCGTCAAAAGCCGCGACCTTTGGGAGTGCCGGCCAATTTCTGAGCAATTCGCCGAGCATCGATTGCGACTGAGGGCTCCCGGCGTCGAAGTTCAAGAATTGCGAGCAATTCGGGTGCGGAAGATCGACAGATCCAAACATCCAAGCGCCTGTTGCCTGATCCTTCAGGAGCAGGGGTTCGGGCGCCGGTAGGCCGACCGCGCGGCACAAAAGAGAGCAGTATATCTCGCCGAGGATTTCTTCGTCGGGCAACTTCTTGGCGACGACCGCAACGTCCGTCCCCTGAACGTCCGCAAAACCGCGCACCGCGCCCTTCAGTCCGGTGCCGACGGGCACAGCGCCGAGAAGTAGAACGCCGAATCGAATGGACATGGGCTGCGAGTGGGTCATGGGGCCTACCCGGATGGTGGGGGCACCTCTGTGGCTGAGTCAACGACGCAGTAGGCTGGTCCGGCCCGGCGAGATTTGCTCGGCGCCCTAAGGGGCCCCCGGAAGGGGATGGCTCTCAGCAAATCAGCATGGGCAGAGAGGTGGACCGTCCGGAGGTTAGCCTTTGATCCGATTCTCTCGGACGTCTTTCAGAATTGCTTCGTACGTCGCAATCACCTGCTTATTGCGATCAATTGCCTCCTGGGTGACGTCTACCCAGGCGCCGCTTCCCTCGCGCTCACCTAGCGTCATCCTTCCCGACTCAAGGGGCTCGAGATCTTTCCTCAGTTGCTCAAGCTGCTTCTCGATGCCCCTTGCGTATTCGTGCCAGTCCGGTGCCACGCTCGTCCTCCCAGTCCTACAATGAGCTTGACGCAACTTTAGCGCGAACGCAAGCGGTCACAGGGCATTGGCACATTGGGAGTTAGCGGGCATGGTAGCTCCCTCATGGAATACCCCAGCGCGTGCCGGCTTACCTCGTTCGCACAATCGAGACCCGCGACCTGGTCGGGTTATTCGTCGCCGATGACGAAGACGACCTAGCGTTCGTGATGACGAATGCACGAATGCGCCTGAGTGCGAATACGTTGAGCTCCCCAACGGCGGGGTGGTATGGGACAGCCCTGCCAAGTCGGTACCCCTCGACGCTGGCGATCCGCAGGACGAGGAATCCGAGCCAGAGGAATTCCCATGGGCTGGCGCCTCGCTCACCGAGCGCTGGTGGTACATCGCCTACGGGATGGAAGACGTCGAGTGGACGCCTTTTGACGACGATCCCCCCGGCCGTCCCGGACGGAGCCGCGCCCGGCAGGCTGGCGTCGGGTCATCCAGTTTCGGAAGCTCCGCGGTAACGAATGACCTGGGATTTTCCTAGGGGTATGCTTTGCAGGAATGTCTCTTCAAGCTTAGCTTTAGCCGTGACCCGACAGGCACGAAGACTTATTGATCCGCGACCTTGGACCAAGTCCCGCTGCTGTCTTTCATGTCACGATGAGAGATACCGGTGTCCCAGTCGACGCAGATTCGGACATCCTTGAACTCATTCAAGGTGCATGCTTCACGCACGATGACCTTGCCGTTCATGTCCTCGACCGTTTTCAAGAAGGCGACTTTGCCTTGATTATCGACGTAGCTCAAACCGATGTTGCACACCTTTAGTTCAGGCTGGCAGGAGCGATGAAGGAGCGGCTTTCCGTTATTCTGACTCGCCGATCGGTCCATCGCCTTGTTTACCATTTCCGCCCAAGTAGGGGCAGTATCAGGCTTGGAGGTCCGCGAAGCGGTGACGCCACTGCCTGATGGGGACAACGACAAAGGTGCATTTGGCGGAGTTTGCTGCAGATTGGCGACGGGCGGAGTGACCTGAGATGGACGGCCCATCATGGTGACGCCCATTGATTGAAGCTCCTGAGGGCTCAGCCAGACCATATCCTGCGAAGACGTAACGACCATCCGACCAATGATGGCGGCTGGGACGCCGAGCTCCTTTCCGATTTTCGCCATGGATACTGTTGCAGCACCTGACGCGGCAGTTTCTTCGCCATTTTCTCCTGAAGCTCCGTGGACGCCGACTTGTGCGCCGTAGCCGGCGTTCTTGGTCGAACCGGCAGCGAACATCAGAAAACACGCAGAGGCGCAAACCGCTGTTTTGCCAACGTTGGTAGACGTTTTGCCAAACCTGATAGCGTCGGCGATCTTTACACCTTCGAGCAAGTTGCCGCCTGGAGAATCCAGCCTCACGTTCGCGACAAACTTCCCGGAATCGTTGGCTTGGCGAACTGACTGCAAAAACTTGTCGGCGTCGCCTGGAACAATTTCTCCAGTGATCCAGATCGTCGCTTGCCCAGATTTACCCACGCCGACTTTGACTTCGGCAGAGTGGCCGTGAGTAGATAACGTAAGAAGTACAAGCGAAATTAAGACACTTGAGCGCGATTTGCCCATCACTCCCCCCAATCGACGAGCATTGTCTCGCAACCTCGACGCGTACGCAAGGCCGAAGGGGATTGGCTGCCACGAAGCCCAACAAGGCTTGTCGGCTCATTGCGGAGGGCGCGTGCCCCGCTTAGTTGGTTCGCGACGAAGCAACATTTATCGAGCGATCCGCCCGCCGGTCGCACTCAATATCGAGGCGTCCGATGACCGCTCTGACCCGTGGACGTATTGTAGTTGCCGCTGGTCCCGAAGTTATCACGCTGCGTGCCGTTGGGATTTGTAGCGACGTAAGGCGCCACGTAAGTTCCGTTGCTGCGGGTGTAGCCAGACGATGTGTGCGTGCTCGGGTTAGAGCCGGTACCAGTTAAATATTGCGCGTCGGCCGCGGTAGCGGTCAGCAAGAACGCCGCCGTCAAAATAAGCTGTTTCATCCCTGGTCCCCCAAATAGTGTTATTAGTTTGGGGATGCAACCACGAAGTCATTCGACAGTCGAGTTCGACTATTGGATGAGCCACAGCAGATGGTGCTTGCGAGCTTATGCAGGCAAATGTCTGAGGGAGGTCGCGCAGGGATAGCCGTGTATGAATTGCGCCACTGTCTACTAGCGCTGCAAAACTGGGGCAGGGGAATGAAGACTCTCAATTGTATGCTGGCTGCGCTGACGATTGCGATCACCTTCGGCGCCGGGCTCCTGAATGCGCGTGCTGATAGCCTGCGCTGGGTATGTAGATACGAGGCGATGGCATCGCCATCTGGAATAAAGCAAGAGAGCTTTAGGCTCGAGTTTGTCTTGGACACACTAACCAAGAAAGCTGCACTGATCGGCAACGCCGGCGTTTCTGACCTAGACGTTTTCAACGGTAACCAGGCCATCACATTTCAAGAAAAACTGGCCACAGGCGCAATTCAGACCACGACGATCAGTCATACAGACGGTCGATCGGTACATAGCCGCCACTCGATCATGAACGGCACATTTGTCCCCTCGCAGTACTACGGCGGCTGCAAGTAGCTTCCAAAATCAGGTGGCAACGTCTGCTGGCTCGCTCGCGCTGATCGGCGGCAGCGCCGGCTTACGCGGGCGCTTCTTGAGATCTTTGTGGTTGAAGTGCCCGCGGGCGGGACCAGGACCAGCCAGCGCTTACATATCTTTCGCAGGGTAAACTCGGAAATGCCAAGATCGCCGGCCGCACGGATCATTGTCTTACTCCAAACTAGATCTCGGATCTCGGCGCGTGTCGTTTCTCTCCGCAGATGGCGACGCCCGATGGAAATCTTTCTGCTTTTGCGCGGCCGCTTGATCCCGTGCTTTCGCTCGAATGCCTTGGTGGCCCTGTCTTCCATTCTTGATCGGTAGCGCGTCAGGCGCTCGGGGTACGCTGCGCATAGACCGCGCGCCCACCGTTTGGGCAGAGCGGGCCTCGGATGACGAGGTCGTGCTACTTGGCGCCCGTCAGTAACAAGCCCGCGCCGCTGCAGTAGAGTGGGCGTTCTACTTGCTCTATTTGCCCCACGGCGCTAACCCTATATCGGCAGGGAACGTCACATGTCAGACAAGGCCCGCGAGTTAATCGATTTCTGGGTGGAGAACAGCACGCTGTGGGGCAGCACCAGACTGCGGGCGCGTCGCAGGATGTAGCAGAACTCACGCGGCGTCTCATCGAGGCTGCCAAGGGGCAGGGCATTTCCGAAGCCGAGTTTTAGGCGGCAATTGGCGACATCGCCCCCTATATCGAAGAGCTTCTGAGGGGGGGTGAATAAAGCCGAAGGCGAACGGCGCAAGCCTACTTAGGCTTGGTCAACCTTTACACATCACCAGGATCAAGTTCGATTTCTTGGAACATCCGCTGTTGCTCAGCCGTCAACGCTTCCGCCGTCCAGCCTTCAGGCACGGCCGCGAGTACCAAGGTCAGCGCCTAGCTCGGCTTAGCCAGCGCAATCCAGATCTCAGTTTTCGTATCGTCCGAGGCTACCTCAACGACAGTAAAACTGTTGCCGAACGACTCAGCCATCCGCCCCCAATTCCACAGCTCGCGACTGGTTTCTACTTTCGCAGATGTGAAACCGCAGCACGGCCGATTGGCCTGTTGAGTGAGAGTAGTCCCGTTGAACTATAATCGGGCTTTCGATGATCTTATAGGAAGGGCCACTCGGAATGCCGCCGTGCCCCACCAGAACGAGCGTGTAGAACTCGCTCCAAACGTGGCAGGCTGTTTACCTTCTGCCAATCATCCGTCGGGGATCTGTCCAGCGATGAAGTCTGCAGCGCGCTTCGCGGGATCGGTCGCGACATGCGAATAGCGCGCGGTGGTGGCAGCCTGAGTGTGACTCAGCAGGCGGCCAATGATGCGCAGGCCGAGACTGCAATCCGCTGCCGAAGCCCGCTCCGAAGGGTGCAGGCGTTTAACTTTTTCCGTGGCTTCCCGGTGGCTTTTTCGGGCAAAACTTCCGACGTGTCAAACTGGTGACTGCTATATCATATTGAACCATATGAATTATTTGGTGCCGGCTGAGGGGATTGAACCCCCGACCTTCGGTTTACAAAACCGCTGCTCTACCGCTGAGCTAAGCCGGCCACGCTTGGAAGCGGGCAGGGCCGGCATGTGCCGGGGCTGTCTGCCCGTGCGCGCCGCAATATCAGACTTGGATGGAAAGTGCCAGAACCAGACGGGTGGGTTTCGCCAGCATGAAACAGGCGGCCCATTGGGCCGCCTGAAACCATTCAACCCGATGGAAGAAGGCCTTACTGGCAAATGTGCTGGAGGCCGTCCGCTCCCTTGTACCAGGTCCCGGGCCGGCAAATGATGCCGTTGCGGGCCGCGTAGGTATCCCAATTGCCGTACCAGCCCATTTCGCCGCGGCCGCCGGCATACCCACCGGAAGTGTCATAGGCGTAGGAATTGTCCCAGCTGCCGAACGGCGCTGAGGCAACGGCGGCCGCGGTGCCGACGGCGGCACCTGCCACCGCGCCGGCAGTCGCTGCGGGCCAGAAACCGTTATCCTGCCTGGTCACGTTGTTGTAGCGGTCCGGGTCGCGATAGGCTGTCCGCCTATATTGTCGCTGCTGACGGCTGGTGGCGTAAGGGCTGCCAGCGCCCGCGTTGAGGCAATTGGCGCTGGGGAACATGGATTCGCAGGCGGCCGGGTTGCTGATGGTGGCCTGACCCATTGCGGGGCTCGCGAGTGCGGATACCGCGATCACGGCGGCGCCGATTAACTTGAGGCTCGTCATGGTATTTGCTCCATGTGGTTGAGAGCATCGTTAAGTGCGACGCTAAGTGCGATCGTCGACAAGTCGTTCCGCGATTTCATTCGAGCGGCGTCACTTCGAAGTGATCGCGCAGGGGATGTGCGGTTTGTGCCACGCAATCCAGGCTGGCCCGCGCGAAGCCGTGCATCGCGGCTTCCGCACAGCGTTAACGCTTCGCTAGCTCGCTTCGTGGCATTCGCGGACCATGCGATCCTTACGCGTTAGGCTTACCGGAAGTTGGTGAGCGGGCCTTAACTCTCTCTGCGTCGCGATCGGATAGGTTGTCGCCGGATAACCGGGGTCCCTTCATGCGCGCTCTCGCGCTCGCCGCCTTTCTCATCGGATTGCCCGCGACGGCGTTTGCCGGCGGCGGCTTCGATATCGTCGTGCCCGGCCGCCCAGGCGTGCCCATCATCATCAACAACATCGACGCGTCCTACAGCGTGGTCGAGGGTGTCTGGGGTCTCGGCAAGAACGTCCAGGTACAGCCGACCATTTATGGCGGGCGCTACATCGCCGAGCGGCAGCCCGAGGACGTCGGCCATTATTATCCGACCATGGGCCTGCGGCCCGGCTACGGCCGGCTCGAGGTCGAGCCGCCCGCCAACCGCAAATTGCCGAGGCCTGCCGAGAGCTATCACCAGAGTTGGGGTGTGCAATCGGCGCCGCTGCCGCCGCAGATGGACGTGCCCGTCAATCCGCCGCCGGTGATCTTTGCGCCTGAGATCAACGACCGTCCGCGGCGTCCTCGGCCGCGGCCGCATGCACAGGCGCCCGGAAGGCCGCCAACTTAAGACACGTCAAGAATTCAAGAAAAAATCCAAGATACGAAAATCAACAGGAGAGAGTAATGCGTCAGATGATTTCGGGACTGGTTGCGGCGGCTGCCGTGATGTTCGTCGCCACCGCGCCCGCCGCGGCTTGCGGCTTCAGCACGTGCGCACCGGTTGTGCCGGTTTACTCCGGCTGCAACACCGGCTGCGGCGGCTACGGCTACGGCTACGGTGCCTATGAGCGTCTCGCCGAGCCAACCACGCAGTATTATTACGTCAACCAGGGTCCGACCTACACCGGCCCGGGCGCCTTCGCGCCGTATCCGACCTATCGTGAGGACGCGGTCGTTGCGCCCGCTAATTACGGCTACGGCTATGGCTATCGCGCTGCCGCCCTCGAAGCGCCGGCGGCCTATCCCTATCGCCGCCCGTACTACCGTCCGTATCGTTACGGCTATGGCCCGCGCTACGGCTATCTGCCGCGTACGCACTACGGCTACGGTCAGCGCTACCTCTACGCCCACCGCCGCGCGCCGGCGCCGTACTATTACGGCGGCCATCGCGTGCTGCGCCGCTATTACTGATCCCTGATCGGTTGAGCCAAAGAAACGCCCGTCCGCGTGATGCGGACGGGCGTTTTGTTTTTTGGATTCTCAGTTTGACGCGTTTTCTCGACGCGACCCGGTATCCACTTCGTTCGAAAACGCTCTACCGCTTCATCAGCCCAAGACGGCTCGCGCCGACATAGAGCGAGAGCACGGCGGCGTTGGAGACGTTGAGGCTCTTGATCTCGCCGGGCATGTCGAGCCGCGCCACGACGCTGCATGTCTCGCGGGTCAATTGCCGCAGGCCCTTGCCTTCGGCACCAAGCACCAGCGCGAGCGGCTCGCGCAGCGTGACGTTCGAGAGGTCCTCGCTGCCTTCGCTGTCCAGCCCAACGGTCTGGAAGCCGCGCTCGTTCAGCGCGGTCAGCGCTCGGGCGAGGTTCTGCACGGTCACCATTGGCACCAGTTCGAGAGCGCCGGAGGCGGCCTTGGCCAGCACGCCGGTTGCCTCGGGGCTGTGGCGCGCCGTGGTGACGATCGCCTTCACCGCGAAAGCCGCTGCGGAGCGCAGGATGGCACCGACATTGTGCGGATCGGTGATCTGGTCGAGCACCAGCACCATGCCTTCCTGCGCCAGGGTCTCGATGTCGGGCGAGGGCAGGGCGTCGGCCTCGGCCAGCAGGCCCTGGTGCACGGCATCGGGCGACAGCAGGCGGTCGATCTCCTGGGGCCGGACGATCTCGGGCGTGACGCGGGTCGCGATGTTTTCGTCCGAAAGCCGCTTTGCGGCGTTCTCGGTCAGCGTCAGCTTGCGGATCCGCCGCTGAGGGTTGGCGAGCGCCATGGTCACGGTGTGCCAGCCATAGAGGATGACCGGTCCGTCGGACTGCGAATCGCGGTCGCGCCAGGCCGGCCGGCCGGCTGATTTTCCGGGCCTGTTGAAGGGCTTAGCCCCGCCGCGGGGGCCCCTTGGGGTGAATTTTCGATCCTTCATGGGCTCGCTTGTGTCACGGGTCCCGGAATATGGCAATTTGGGTGGCTTCAGGGGCGATTTTAGCTGTTCGCCTCGGTTGACTTTGCCCCACCGCATCGCCCATAAACGCGCCCGGTCGCGCCCCCATCCGGGCTGTCGCGGCCTTCACGTTCCATGGCCGTTTTCGGTCGCCGGCAAGGTCCGGCCCGATTGTGCTGCCGTCGAGCGGGGGAGTGTCCCGAGTGGCAAAGGGAGCTGACTGTAAATCAGCCGCCTCATGGCTTCGCAGGTTCGAGTCCTGCCTCCCCCACCAGCCTTCGCTCGCTTCGCGAGCTACGGCTGGGCAAGCCAGACCAAATCACCGTCACGCGAAGCTAGCGAAGGCTGTCACGCCGTAGCCCGAAGGGCGTAGGCGGACTGGCTCAGAGCGCAATTCCCCCCATCATCTCCCTGACCATCGGCACCACTTTCCGCCCGTAAAGCTCGATGCTCTTCATCAGCTTCTCGTGCGGCAACGGCCCCGCCGAATATTTCAGCTGGAAGCGCGAGATGCCAAGCGCCTTTGCGGTCTTCGCGATCTTGCGCGCGACGGTTTCCGGCGAGCCGACATAGAGCGAGCCGTGCTCGGCCTCATTGACGAACTCGTCGCGGCCCATCGGCGGCCAGCCGCGCTCCTTGCCGATCCGGTCGCGCATCGCCTTGTAGTCGGGCCACAGCTCTTCGCGCGCCTGTTGGTCCGTCTCGGCGACGTAGCCAGGCGAGTGTACGCCGATCGGCTGTGCCGGGCGGCCGAACTCCTTGAAGGCGCGGTGATAGAGATCGACGTAAGGCGCAAAGCGCGCGGGATCGCCGCCGATGATCGCGAGCATCAGGGGCAGGTCGTAATGCGCGGCGCGCACCACCGATTGCGGGCTGCCGCCGACGCCGATCCATGTCTTCAGTGTTCCGTTCTCGACCGGCGGAAAGACCAGCTGCTCCTTCAGCGGCGGACGCAGCTTGCCTTCCCAGGTCACCGGCTGCTGCGACAAGAGTGCCGTGAACAGGTCGAGCTTCTCCTCGAACAGCGCCTCGTAAGCGCGCAGGTCGAAGCCGAACAGCGGAAAGGATTCGGTGAAGGAGCCGCGGCCGAGGATGACCTCGGCGCGGCCGTTGGAGAGCGCATCGAGCGTGGCAAAGCGCTGGAACACGCGAATGGGGTCGTCCGAGCTCAGCACCGTCACGGCCGAGCCGAGATGGATGCGCCTGGTGCGCGACGCGATCGCGGCGAGCACGGTCTCGGGCGAGGAGATCGCGAAATCGGCACGGTGGTGCTCGCCGAGGCCGATGAAGTCGAGGCCGAGCTCGTCGGCCAGCACGGCTTCGTCGACGACGTTGCGGATCACCTGCGCATGCGCGAGCGCCTTGCCTGTGCCGTCCTTGGTGACGTCGCCAAAGGTATCCAGTCCGAATTCGAGCGGTGGGGTCATCGATCAGGTCTCTGAGGGGAGGATCGACGACATCTAGTGGATGGCCGCCGGGTCACAAGGCGGGTTTCGGAAATGCTCGGTTTCCGTTTGGTAGACCCTTGCTCTCTGCGCGGTCACGAGGCGGCAGATGTCGTTGCCGCCTCGTGCTCATGACAGTCAGAGCGGATCGCGGATCAGCGGCGAGGTCGAGCAGTGGATGCCGCCGCCGCCGAGCGCGACCTTGTCGTAAGCCACAACGCGCGTGGTGATGCCGGCCTTGGCGAATTTCTCCATGGTCCGCGGCGAAATGCCTTCGGGCACGATGACATGGCCCGGGCGTACGGCGAGACAATTGATCACCCAGTTCTGGTCATCGGGACAGACCTCGATCTGGCGAATCCCGAGTTCCTTCAATCTTCCAAGGAACCAGAACGGCAGCAACGTCGGGTTCACGAAGGCGGTATCGTGGTCGATCATCACGAACATGCCGTCGATGTGCAGCCGATAGCCGGTCAGCTGGACGCGCAGCAGCTCCACGCCCTGCGTGCGCAACACTTCCTCGAGCTGGCGCGCGCCTTCCTCGTCGACGCGGCTCGACAGCCCCACGACCGCGACCTTGGGCGTGATGAAGGCGAAGCTGCCACCCTCCATGAGTCCCGTGCCGGAGATCGTCCTGAGGATCGGCATCCCGAGCTTGGCCAGGGTGCGGCTGACCGGCAGCTCTTCCCCGCGCCTGATCGGGGGGCCGAGACGGGTGACGATGGCGCCGCCGTCGACGGCAATCACGCTGTCGCGCGTGTAGACGGTCTTCATCTTGCCCGGCGCGCATTGATCGACATAGACGACCTCCGCACCTTCCTCGCGTAACGCCTGAGCGAGCGCGTCATGCTGGCTCTGCTGTGCGGCCAGATCCGGGATCACGTCACCGCGCCAGTACCAGCCTTGCGCGGGGTCGCCGAAGGCGCCGATCTCGGGCAGGCGCTTGTTCGCGTCAACGATATTCAACTCGGCGCCGGGGCGATGCATGAGCACCATCCGGATCTGGCCGACGTCGTTGTTGCAACCCCAGCGGCGCCCCCAAACGCCGACCTGCTCCGATTCCGTCTCGAAGGCCGGTTCGGCGCGCGACGGAAACGCTTTGATCAGCATGTTGTAGCGAAATTCTGGCTCGGAAATGATCGACATGAGGGTCTCCTGCGGGAAGTGGTTGGTGTGGCGCATGGGGGCTCAACGCGAGCGGTACGCCCGGACTGCGATATCGATGAAGAGAAGACTGATCGTGATCAGGATGAGCACGGCGGCGACTGCGGCCATGGTGGGATCGAGTTGTTCGTTGATGCCGTCCCACATCCGCCGCGGAAGCGTGAAAACCCCGCGGCCGGCAATGAACAGCACGATCACCAGCTCATCCCAACTGTGGATGAAGGCAAAGATCACGCCGGAGATGATGCCCGGCAGAATGTTCGGGATGATGACCATGCGCAGCGTCTGGCCGATGCTGGCGCCGAGATTGAGGGCCGCCTGTTCGAGCCTGGGGTCGAAGCCGGCGAGCGCCGTCGAGACGGTGATGATCACATAGGGCATACCGGTCACCGCATGGGCGATGATCACGCCGGCGTAGGTATCGATCAGCCTGAGGTCCACCCAGACCTGATAGATGCCGAGCGCGTAGACGATGGTCGGCACCATGATCGGCATCAGCATGACGAGGCGGACGATATTGCTGGCACGGTTGCCGAGACGCCAGCATCCGATAGCGCAGAGCGTTCCGGCGACCGTCGCGATGACCGTCGAGCAGATCGCGATAACGAGGCTGTGCAGGATGCTCGTCAGCCAGGCCTGGCTGGTCAGCAGGTTGCGATAATATTGCAGCGAGACGCCGTCGCGAGGCAGCGACAGATAGGGGCGATCGGTCAGCGACACCGCGAAGACGATGGTGATGGGCAGGACGAGAAAGCAGATAATCGCCCATGCGATCGAGCGCGTCATGGGCGAGCAGCCTTCGAATGCGGTGCTGCTGGTGCTCATATGGACCCGAACAGCTTGCGCAGATCGACGACGCGGGCGAGCGCGACAAGCAGCCCGCCGATGATGATGAGCAGGGTGCCGGCCAGCATGCTGCCGACGCCCCAGCGGACGATCTCGAGAATCTGGACCTTGATATATTCGGCGATCATCAGAGTCTTGCCGCCGCCGAGAATGGCCGGGGTCACGAAGAAGCCGAGGGAGAAGATGAACACGAGGATACTGGCGCCGACGACTCCGGGCATCGACAATGGCAGGAACACCTGGCGGAACGCGACCGCGCGGCTGGCACCGAGGCCCCGGGCTGCGGCAACGCATCGTTGATCGATGTCGCGCATGTTGGCGTAAATGGGGAGGATGCCGAAGGGCAGCATGTAGTGGACCATGCCGATCAGCACACCGGTCTCGTTCCAGATCAGGCTGAGCGGAGCGTCAACCAGTCCGCTTGAGATCAGGATGTTGTTGATGAGACCCTCGCGCCGCAGCAGCACAAACCAGGCGAAGGCGCGCACCAGGACAGAGATCCACAGCGGCACGAGAACGCCGAGGAACATCCAGCGGCGGACCCGCTCGCTCGTATGGACCAGCGCGTAGGATACGATGTAGGCGAGCACGAGCGTGATCAGCGTACTGATGACGCTGATGCGCGCCGTCGTCGCCAGCATGCGCTGGATCGACGCGCTGGTCGCAAGCATGGCGTAGTTGTCGAGGCCCGGCTCCGGCTCGGTGACGCTCAACCAGAGCACCTTCGAGATCGGGTAGATATAACAAACGATCATCAGCGCCAGGGCCGGCAGGATCAGCAACCAGTAGCGCGCGGTTACGCCGAAGCCTGGACGGGACGGCGAGGGCGTCAGCTGATCTGCAGGAGAGCTCATCGATATCGGACCCGGGCGCTCGACCTTGGCGAGGTTTGGCAGCGCGGCGCCGAGGAGCGCCACGCCGCCGGTAACGGATGTCAGGAGGAGATGAAATCCAGATAGGCCTGGAAGGTCTTGGAATGGTTTTCGATGTACCAGGCCGCGTTGATCCTGGCCTGAACTGCTGCGTTTGCTGGATCGGCCGGATTGGTCGCGCGCAGGGCTTCCGGCACCATGGACTGGGCCGCCGGATTGGAGGGACCGTTGCCCATCGCAGTCAAAAGTTTCACCTGCCCCTCCGGCTGCTGCATGGAGGCGATGGCGCGGAAGGCCTCGGCGCCGGCCGGATTGTTCTTCGGCACGACCCACAAGCCGGGCTGCAGAAGACCGTCCTTGAAGGTGTAGGCGATGCGGTTATTGGTCTCGGCTTTGAGGACGTTGGCGCGGGTGTGCCACAACAGGCCCATGACGCATTCGCCGTCCCGCATCAGGCTCTGGCTTTCGGCGCCGCTGTTCCAGTAGAGCACATCCTTCTTGATGGTTCCGAGCTTGGCGAAGGCGCGCTTGACGTCGAGCGGATAGAGCTGGTCGAGCGGGACACCGTCGGCGATCAGGCACAGCTCGAGCATGGCCTGGGAATCCTTGCGGACCATGCGGCGGCCTGGATATTTCTTCAGGTCGAAGAAGTCTGCGAGGGTCGGCGTCTCCTTGACCTTGGCCGTGTCCCAGGCGAGCACGGAGGAGAACATGTAGTTCACGACGCCGTTCTCGTAGGCGAATTCCGTGGCGACCTTGCTCTTGTCGACGATGCTGTAGTCGATCTTCTCCAAGGCGTTGCGCGGCCCGAGCTCGGCCAGCGTCGTGACGCCGCAATCGCAGATGTCCCAGGTGACGTTGCGCGACTGGACCATCGTCAGGATCTTGCCGTTGAGGGGGCCGCTGCCGTCCAGCACCATGCGGCCGCCCTGCGCGGCGAAGGGCTGCACATAGGCTTCGTCGAAAGCCTTCATGGCGGCGCCGCCGTAATTGACCACGACGACCTCCTTGCGCGCCTCTGCGCGGGCAGCGCCGGCGGCGAGCATTGCGGGAGCGGCGAGAAGGCTGGCGCCTCCCTTCAGGAGGGCGCGCCGGGTCGGAGTGAAAATTGAATTGCGTTCGTTCATGACGGAAGCCCCATTCGTTCGTTTCGACTGTTGCGGCACTGCAGTTCAGGCATCGGTGACCAGCGTCCCGGCGCTGTGGTCCCAACCGATCGTTACGGCGTCGCCGGCGACGGGCGGCTCGCCATGTCGCCAGGTCGGCATCATCACGACGACGTCGCCGAATTCCGGCGTGGCGACCACGAGCCGGAATTGCGAGCCCAGATAGCTCCACTCGGAGACGAAGCCTTTGAGCGTATTGTCGGGTTGACCGGTTTTGCCGGCGAGGGTGATCTTCTCCGGCCTCAGGGCGATCACGACGGGCTGGCCGATCGCCGGGCGATTGCAGTCGTCGCTCGCCTGGATGATCCGCACGCCCTGATGGGTCAGCACGAAGCCGCCGGCCACGTGACTGTCCACGCTGCCCTTGAGGAAATTGCTCTTGCCGAGAAAGTTGGCAACGAAGCTTGTCGCGGGCCGCTCGTACAGCTCGGTCGGCGATCCCTGCTGGACCATCTTGCCGTCTCGCATCACCACGATCCGGTCGGACATCGACAGGGCTTCGTCCTGGTCATGGGTGACGTAGATGAAGGTCAGGCCGATCCGCTTGTGCAATCGCTTCAGCTCGTCCTGCAACTCTGCGCGCAACTTCTTGTCGAGCGCGCTCAGCGGCTCGTCCAGCAGAAGCAGGTGAGGCGTGAAGACCATCGCGCGGGCAAGCGCGACGCGTTGCTGCTGGCCGCCGGAGAGCTGGCGCGGATAGCGGCCGGCTTGCGAGGTCAGCTGCACCAGATCGATGGCGGCATCGACCTTGCTCTTGATCTCGGCGGCAGGCCGTTTGCGCACCTTCAGCGGGAACGCGACGTTGTCGTACACGGTCATGTGCGGAAACAGGGCGTAGCCCTGGAACACCATACCGAAATTCCGCTGCTCGGGAGGGAGTCGCAGGATGCTCTGTCCGCCCAGGAGGATGTCGCCGCGATCGGGCTGGACAAAGCCGGCGATGGACATCAGCAGCGTGGTCTTGCCTGAGCCCGAGGGCCCCAGCAGCGTCAGAAATTCTCCGCGCTTGACCGTGAGGGACACATCGTTCAGCGCCGCGAAGTCTCCGTAGAACTTGACGAGCCTCTCGATCTTCAAATCGTGATCAACTCCTGCGGAAGCTGACACACTTATGAAATTGTTGGTGATCATTCTCGTCTTCTGGCTACGGCGGCAGAACGTGCGGAGATCCGTGTATCCCTGCAGATTGGCCGAGAGCCAAAATCGCAACAATCATCTAATTTGCATCTGTATGGTGTGTTTTTTGAACGATTGACCCGCCGGTGGCGGACGGTTGCAATCAGTGCGTTCGGTGTGCCGACGATGAGCGTCGGCGTTGTCGCTGGACAGGCGGCCTATTCAGAACGAGCCGCCGCATCGATTGTCCTGGCGATGCCCCCCTGGAATGCTTCCTTCAACCAGCGGCGCAGCACCACCAGTTCGGGGTCGCCCCAACGTCTGGCAACAGCGACGAAGTAGTAACCGCCGAGACTGACGGGGTGAGGGCTGAGATCGACCAGTCTGCCTGCGGCGAGGTCCTCCTCGACGAGTAGCGCGTTTGCGAGTGCGACGCCTTGTCCCTGTCTTGCGGCCTCGATCGTCAGATGGGCATGCCAGAGGTGCGGTCCTCGCAGCATCGGCAGGTCGGTGACTCCCGCATTTTCGAACCATTGCTCCCAATAGAGCGTCGAGGCTTCGTGGATCAGCGGCAGGTTCAGGAAATCGGAAGCCTGAGTGACGACGGGATGGCGCGCCCTGAACGTGGGGCTTGCGACGGCATGAATCTTCGGTGCCGCGATCAGCTCGGTCCTGACCTTCGGGCGGCTGATCATCATGTTCATGTGAACGATCTCGGCATCAGCCTCGCCGCGCGTGAAGTCCGCACGCGACAGCGTTGGATACAGGGCGATGTCGTAGTTCGGCAGACTGGCCATGAGCGCGGGCAAACGGGCGAGCAGGCGCTGATTGATGATGCCGGGAATGCACCAGATCGTCAGGGTTCGGCGGCTGGCCGGACGAACATCTTCGTTGGCCTGGCGCAGGATGTCGAAGGCGCGGGTGACCCGGGCGTGGAATGCTTCGCCGGCTGCCGTCAGCAGCAGGCCGCGTCCGTGCGCCGCAACCAGCGCGACATTGAGGTCGAGCTGGAGCTTGCGGATGTGTCGGGAGACGACGGTCGGACTCACCGACAATTCATCGCTTGCCGCCTTGATGCTGCCGGTGCGGCCGACAGCCTCGAAGGCTCTCAGGGCATTGAGCGACGGAAGCCGCAGTGACAAGCGATCCTCTGGCAAAAGCCACCTCTTTCCAGATGATCTAGCTCACCAAACCAGCCAGCGGAAGCAGGATCCGCGCCAATCCGAGGGATCGATGTACTGGGATTCGGATCCACCTACCGCCACATCCCCCGCATCCGCGCCCCGATGTCGATCTTCGGGCCCTGCGCCGCGGTGCGGGCCGCAGCCGAAGCCGCCTTCGGCCAGGCGGTGCGCTCGAACAGATAGACGAGGGATTCCGGGATGAAGCGGGTGCGCGAGGCGTAGACGTGGCGGTCGCCCTTGGCTTGCTGGCCGTGGGTGAAGAAGCGCTGCGGCACGACGAGGTGCAGATCGTCCTTGGCGCGCGTCATCGCGACATAGAGCAGGCGGCGCTCCTCCTCGAGCTCGGCCGAGGTGCCGGCGCCGAGATCCGACGGCATGCAGCCGTCGACGACGTTGAGCACGAACACCGACTTCCATTCCTGGCCCTTGGCCGAATGGATGGTGGAGAGGATCAGATAGTCCTCGTCGCGAAGCGGAGGACCTGATTTGTCGCTGGTCGCATCCGGCGGGTCGAGCGTGAGCTCGGTCAGGAATTTCTCGCGCGAGGCATAGCCGCTCGCGATCTGCTCGAGCTGCATGAGATCGGCGCGGCGCGTCTCGGAATCCTCGTGGATGCGGTCGAGATGCGGCTCATACCAGAGCCGCACGCGCTCGAGATCGGCCGGCCATTCCGAGTAGCGCAAATTCTCGACGGTACGGACGAAGTCGGTCCAGTCCGCGCCGGTGCGCGCTGGCACCGGGAGCTGGCCGAGCGCGTGCAGCGGGTCCATACTCTCGGCCATCTGGTCGAGCACGCGCTGCGCGGTGGCGGGGCCGATGCCGGGCAACAGGTGCAGGATGCGGAAACCGGCGACGCGGTCGCGCGGATTTTCGGCAAAGCGCAGCAGCGCCAGCACGTCCTTGACGTGCGCGGCATCGAGAAATTTCAGTCCGCCGAACTTGACGAAGGGGATGTTGCGGCGGGTCAGCTCGATCTCCAGCGGACCGGAATGCGAGGACGTCCGGAACAGCACCGCCTGGTACTTGAGCAGCGCGCCTTGCTCGCGGTTGGCCAGCACCTGCTCGACGATGTAGCGCGCCTGGTCGGCCTCGTCGTGGACGGTGACGAGCTGCGGCTTCTGCGACGAGGTGCGGTCGGTCCAGAGGTTCTTGGTGAAGCGTTCGCGCGCAAGCCCGATGACGCCGTTGGCCGCCGCCAGCACGGGTTGCGTCGAGCGATAGTTGCGGTCGAGCGTGATCATCTCGGCGCGGGGCGAGAAGTTTTGCGGAAAATCCAGGATGTTGCGGACGGTGGCGGCGCGGAACGAATAGATCGACTGCGCGTCGTCGCCGACCACGGTGAGCCCGCGTCCATCCGGCTTCAGCGCCAGCAGGATCGAGGATTGGAGGCGGTTGGTGTCCTGATATTCGTCGACCAGCACGTGATCGAAGCGGCCGCCGATTTCTTCGGCGATCAGCGCATCGCTCATCATCTGCGACCAGTAGAGCAGCAGGTCGTCGTAATCCAGCACGTGCTGGGCCTGCTTGGCCTCGACATAGGCCGCGAACAGGCCCTTCAGCTCGGCGGCCCAGCCCGCGCACCAGGGATAGTGCTGGCCGAGCACTTTTTCGATCTCCATCTCGGCATTGACGCAGCGCGAGTAGATCGACAGGCACGTGCCCTTGGCGGGAAAGCGACTCTCGGTCTTCGACAGGCCGCGCTCGTGCCGGACCAGATTCATCAGGTCGGCGGAATCCTCGCGGTCGTGGATGGTGAAGGCTGGATCGACGCCGATCCGCTCGGCATATTCGCGCAGGAGGCGCGCGCCGATGCCGTGGAACGTGCCGGCCCAGGTGAGGGCGCCGCGCATGATCGCGGCATTGTTCTCGCCCAGCACCTTTCGTGCGATGCGCTCGACCCGGCCAGCCATCTCGGCCGCGGCGCGGCGGGAGAACGTCATCAGGAGGATGCGTCGTGGATCGGCGCCCGCGACGATCAGGTGCGCGACGCGATGGGCGAGCGTATTGGTCTTGCCGGAGCCCGCCCCGGCGATGACGAGCAGGGGGGCGCCCACGGTCGCGCCGTCGGCGACGCCATGCTCCACGGCGCGGCGCTGCTCCGCATTGAGCGTGTCCAGATATGTCGCCACGAATCGCCCCGGTGAAAGGGGGAGAGTCGGCGATCCCGGCGCGAATCGCAATGCGGCTGGACGGAACCAATGTTAAGACCTAGGGACAAGACGGCCCGAAGTTCCAGCCCGAAAAGCACGCAACCGGCATGACCGAGCTCAAGCCCGACCAGTTCGAGATGCGGCGGCTGGAGTCGCTCAGCAACACCATCTTTGGTGTCGCCATGACGCTACTCGCCTACGACCTGCCCAAGGCCGCGGTGTTCACCAGTGCCCCGAGCTGGAGCGATCTCGCCCATGTCTATTCCGGCAAGCTCGCCGGTCTCGCGCTCAGCTTCATCATCGCCGGCGTGTTCTGGATCAGCCACCATCGCCGGCTCGCGCGCCAGCCCCTGGGCAGCCGCGGCATGGTGATCCTCAACCTGTTCTTCCTGCTGTCGATCGTGCTGCTGCCGGTCACCAACGGCCTCTACACCAATTACGGCATGAGCAGCGCGGTGGCCGTGCTCTACGGCCTGCATCTGACCGCGATCGCCGGCCTCAATGCCTGGCTGTGGTGGACGATTTTGGGCGGCTGGCGCCACGAGATCATGGCCTCGATGTTTCCGCTGCTGGTGTTCATTCCGGGCACGATCGTTGCGGCCTTCGCGCCGCACGTCGCGCCCTTCGTGTGGTTCATCGCCTTTGGCGGGCTGCTGATCCAGCGCTTCTATGCCGCGCCGACCGGGCCAGGCGCGTGAGGCGGCGGCTCACCCCTTTGTCGCGCCGAACCCGTCGGCCGGCACGTAAAGCTTGACCGGGCGGATTTCGTAGACCGCCGACGGGTTGACCTCGCGCAGCTTCCGCGCTGCCGCGATCGCTTCCTCATCGGTATCGTAGTCGACGAGATGGAAGCCGAGAAGCTGCTCCTTGGTCTCGGCAAACGGGCCGTCCAGCACCATGCCCGCGCCGGGGCCGCGCAAGGTGTGCGCCTTTCGGGTCTCATCCAGACGGGCGGCCGGCCCAAGGTGTCCGCTTGCCCTCAAGGGCGCCTGAACCTCGATCACTTTGGCCACGACCGCGGCGTCCTGCTCCGTCGTCCAGGACAAAATCTCGTCTTCCACGTGGTAGGCCAGGATGGCGTAAAGCATCGTCACCTCGTTTGTTTTTCAAGCTCGCAGTCGGAAGGATGTATGAGCACTGCCGATACCGACAATCCCGGAGACTAACATATTGCGTCGCGCAAGTTGCGACGAAACCGTCCTGAAACCCGATTGCCGCCCTCGGAGGTGAACGCTGTCCAAAGCCGAGGCGACTGATGGCCACCAAGAACACTTCGGAGGCGGCCATGTCGACCATCAAGATCATCTGCGACGCGCGTCGGGCAGGAAAGTCGGAAGCCGCGGATTTGCACGACCAGTCCGGCCACCACCGCTATTACGGCAGCTCGGCCGAGAACGGCGGCGAGCGGATCGTCGAAAGCCGCCGCGGAAAACGCCCCCGCGTGCTCAATGTGTGTGGCTTCTGACGCCTTCGGCGACACCGTCTTTCAACATGGATGTCCTGCAAATATCGATCGCGGCGATGCCATTCCTGCTTGCGCTGATGAGCCGGACGCGAAAGGCAATCGCGCCGTGCCTGCTGACGAGCATCATCACCGTGCTGCTCGGCGACGAGCCTCATCGGGCGGTCATGGCCTGGTGCGTCGGCGTGCTGATTGCAGCCGTTGCCCTGCGTGAGCGGATTCGCGCGAGCTGACCCGGCGCCGTCACGGCGCGCTCAGGACCTGTTTGACCAGCGCCTCGCGCAGCATTGCCAGCTCGCCGCTCGCCTCCATCTGCGCGATCACCTTGCCGACCTTCGGCACCAGATCGCGATGGCGTTCGTGCAAATAGTGGTAGATGTGGATGCGCTCCAGCGGCGGCGAGAGCGGGACAATCCTGGTCTGCAGATTGAGTTTCCTTACCGCGACGAGCCCGCTGAAGAGATCGGTGACCATCACCTCGAAACGGTCGGCGTCGAGCATCCTGATCATGTTCTCGAGGCTGGTGGTCGCGGTGACGCGGGCCATGCCGCGCGTCCCGGCCTCTGAGGAGCCGACGCCGCGGACGATGCCGATGCTGTACTCCCTGATCGAATTCCAGCCGGCGACGTCGAAACGGAGTTTCGTCGTGAAGACCGCCGGCTCGATGTAGTTGATCGCCGGCGTCACCTTAATCAGCGTCGGGTAGTCGCTGGAAAGCGTTCCGATCCGCTGGATCTCGCCGTCGACCTCGCCGGCGCTCGACAGCGCCAGTGCGCGCTTGCCGGGGACGTCCTCGAACGCCAGCTTGATATTCAGCTTGGCGTAGACGGCCCGCAGCATCTCGCCGCCGACATATTGATCGGGGATGTCGGCGATCCGCGCCAGTCGGATGAGCTGCTGCGCCTGCGATGGGCCGGCTGCGAGCAACGACAGGCAGAGGACGACTATCCGCCACATGCCGCGTCTCTCGCCCATTGCTACCATTGGATTCAAATGCCAGCGCGGTCGACCGCAGATGGTGCCTGGGCAGGGCCGGAACGATCGCGACTCGCCCGACGTGCAGGCGACTCCGGACCTTCACCGATATGTCATTCTAGCACGCGAAGTGGTAGTTTGCCGAACAATCCTGCTACAGGGCGCAAGGCATGCTTCCATCGCCCCTGGGCCGACAGGATGGCTGCCCGCATCGGGTGCTGAGGGAGAGTCTCAACCGTCGAATTGCTCGAGGCTGCGACCGGCAGGCCGGAGCTGGGTGTCGCCATTCCGGGGAAGTGGTGCATGGGCAACGCAGGTGACGAGGAATCCGGCCGCGCCACTGCGCCGGCGGCGGCGAAACAGAATTTGAACGGCATTGGCGCCGCGATCGCGCCGTCGATGTTTGCGGCGCTACTGGCGCGGATCTTCCATTGGTCGCGCAGCGGCGTCGGGCCGCGCCTGCTGGCCGCCGTGCTGCTGTTCTCCTCGATCGTCACGCTGATGCTGACCGCCCTTCAGCTCTATCTCGACTACGAGCGTGAGGTCGGCGTCATCGAGACGCGGCTCGACGAGATCGGCCGCAGCATGACCGGCAGCCTCGGCGAGAGCCTGTGGAATCTCGACCAGAACCAGCTCAGGCTCCAGCTTGACGGCATCCTGCGGCTGCCCGACATCCGTGCTGCCGAGGTCCGCGAGATCGCCGATCGCCCCAATCCCATCCGTGTCTCGGTCGGGGAGCGAAGCACCCGCTCGGTCGTGACCCGGGACTATCCGCTGAACTACACCGCGCAGGGGGCGTCGCGTCCCATCGGCCAGCTCCACGTCGAGGCCACGCTGAGCGACGTCTACCAGCAATTGCTGAACCGGGCTCTGGTCATTCTGGCAAGCCAGGCTGCAAAGACGTTCCTGGTGTCCCTGTTTATCATCTACATGGTTCATCTTCTGGTGACGCGGCACCTCGTCGCTATCGCCGAGTTCGTCAGCAAGTACAGCGTTGCACGACCGCCTCCGCCTTTGCACCTGGAGCGGCGCCGACCCTACGATGCCGACGAGCTGGATAAGGTGATCGACGCCTTCAACGCCATGTGTGCGAAGCTCGAACGCGCCTACGATGAGCTTCGCGACGCGAACGCGAATCTCGAGCGCGATCTGAAGATCCGCCGACGTGCCGAAGAGGACGCGCACGCGAGCGAGCAGCGCTTCCGCGACTACGCCGAGACCGCGTCCGACTGGTTCTGGGAGACCGGACCGGATCACGCGTTCACCTACATATCGGACCGGGCCGGCGCCTTCGGCATGGACCGCAAGGCCCTGATTGGCAAGCGCCGGTGCGATGCCGCCTTCGACCGCGATGCCGAGCCGCAGAAGTGGCGCGAGCACATGGCGACGCTTGACCGCCACGAGCCGTTCCGGAAGTTCGAGTATCGCGGCCGCGATGTCGTCGGACGCGTGCGCCATTTCAGCGTCAATGGTCAGCCGATCTTCGCCGCCGACGGCCGCTTCATGGGCTATCGCGGTTCGGCCACCGACCTCACTGGGCAACACGAGACCGAGGAGCGGCTTCGCCAGTCCCAGAAGATGGATGCGATCGGCCAGCTCACCGGCGGCGTCGCGCATGATTTCAACAACGTGCTCACGGTCATCACCGGCACCATCGAGATCATCCACGAGGGGCTTGCGGACAAGCCCGAGCTTGCCGCGATCGCGCAGCTCATCGACGATGCGGCCTCGCGTGGCGCGGAGATCACCTCGCAGCTCCTGACCTTCGCGCGCCGGCAGCCGCTGGAGCCGCGCGAGATCGACGTCAACGGCCTCGTGGTCGAGACGGCGAAACTGTTGAAGCCGATCCTGGGCGAGCATATCGAGATCGTGACCCGGCTTGCCGACGACGCATGGTCCGCGATGGCCGATCCGTCGCAGCTCTCGTCCGCGATCGTCAATCTCGCCGTCAATGCGCGCGACGCGATGCCGGGCGGGGGCAAGCTCGTGCTCGAGACCGCGAACCGGGAATTTGACGGCACCGGCAGTGCCGATGACGGCGATGTCACACGCGGTGGCTTCGTGATGATCGCGGTGACCGACACCGGCCACGGCATCCCAGCGGAGATCCGCGATCGCGTATTCGAGCCGTTCTTCACCACCAAGGGCGTCGGTCGCGGCACCGGGCTCGGTCTCAGCATGGTCTACGGCTTTGCCCGTCAGACCGGCGGCACCGTCGCCATCGAGAGCGAGGAGGGCCGTGGCACTGTGGTGCGGTTGTTCCTGCCACGATCGGAGGGGGAGGCTTCCAACAGAATGGGGCCGGTGCAGGCTCAGGCGGCGACACGCGGGCGCGAGACGATTCTCGTGGTCGAGGACGATCCGCTGGTGCAGGGCTATGTCATCGCCCAGCTCGGCAGCCTCGGCTATCGCACGCTTGTTGCCGCCGACGGCGCGACCGCGCTCACGCTGGTCGACCAGGGCGCGAGATTCGATCTCCTGTTCACCGACATCATCATGCCCGGCGGCATGAACGGCCGGGAACTGGCCGAAGCGGTCCGACTCCGCCGCCCTGGGGTGAGGGTGCTCTACACCTCCGGCTACACCGACGACACCATCATCCACGAGGGACATCTCGATCCCGGCGTGGCGCTGCTCCAGAAGCCATACCGGAAGTCGGAGCTGTCCCAGAAGATTCGCGAGACGCTTGCGGGCGAGCCGCCGGCCTGAGCGGCACCCGCGCCCACCCACGAAAAAGGCGCGGCGGGGAAGCCCCGTCGCGCCCGATTTCTTGCTCGCTGGTCCAGGGCTGAGAGCGCCCCGATGCCAGGCCTTTCGTCAAAGCCTAGCGGGCGATCCCAGCGAGGTGACAGCGCTTGAGATAAGACACTGGATCACCTCCTTTCGTTGGTTTCGGGACTCTGGATATAGGACGAATTCCCGCCGCCGTTAAGGGGCGCCCAAGGGCGGGAACTGGCCTGTCCGTAACACGGGAAAGACCGGCCCGGAGCAGTTGAGACTGCCGCCCGGTCGTGTTAGGGAGCCGGTGATGCGGGTGTAGCTCAATGGTAGAGCAGCAGCCTTCCAAGCTGAATACGAGGGTTCGATTCCCTTCACCCGCTCCAATGTTTTCAAGTACTTATTGAATTTCTTAATTTCCATTCCGACAAGACGGCGGAATCGATTCCGACAAATATTCACTTTCTGGCCGCCTGCTTGCGCCGCTTGATGCGCTTTATCTGTGCGTCCCGCTTGGCCTCGTCGTCGTGATGAAGATAGTGCGCCATCGCCTTGGTCGATGACCATTGGCCCTTCTTCATCAACTGCGTCTGTCAGGCCGGACGTGCTCGCCTCGGTGGTCCCGCCATGCCGGCCAAACGACGTGAAGGTCAGCTCGGGACGCAGGCCGCGGCCAGAATGATCTTCTTCGAAATGCGCTCGACCTGAGTCAGCATCTCGCCCTTGCCGCTCCAGGGCAAACTACTACCATCTCGGCGAAGCATCAGGCCGCCCGTCGGCCGCAATGCTTTCATGGCGTCGAGCTCTGCCATCAGCAGGGGATAGAGCGGCTTACCCTTCTTATCGAAGAGCGGCTCCCACGAGCCGGTACTCGTTTTGTAGTTGATGACATAGACGTGGTGCGGGCGGCTTTCCGGCCGATAGTGCTCCGCCATGAATCGGATGAAGATATGAGCCTTGCGCTGCAGCCATTCCCAACCGATCAGCACACCCGTTGCCAATGACGGATAGCCCAACTCGATCGCTTTCGCACGGAACGCTGCCAACTCGTCAAAATTAGCGTGCGGCGTTTCCTCTCGTCCAACTTGAGAACGACGAAATCTCGCGGCGGAGGTTGGTGGCGCTGCACCGGCCGCAACGCCCGAGGCGGCGCTCAAACTCTAAGGTGAGCCGAAAGGGGCGGACCTCCGATCACCGTTACGAGAGATGTGAAGCCGCACACATCCGGAACTTGGGTGAAGCGCTAGTCAGGCCTTCAACTTTCGCAAACAACGGAGATTCCCGTGAAGCGTCTGACAATTTGCGGACTGATCGCCGTTGCGTCGCTCGTTGCCGCAACGACTATGCTGCAATCACACAAATGGCCGATCATCGGGACGGTCGGAGCGGCCCGAATCGCCGGGATGCCGGTGTCTCAAAGCGGCGGGCAGGCAGACAAACTTCCGGTCCAGGACTTCGATGATCGATCACTGGTGTTCCCGCGTGAGACAAAGCCGCAGCAATAGGCGTGCTGGCATGCCCGCGTGAGCGTCGATCGCTGAAGGGCAGTATCCTTGACCCGTCAAGGGCCCATCAGATTGGGCAGCATGCTGGAGGGATCGCCCAGCAGCCCCAGGGACTGAAGCGTTGCGCGGTGCTGGTCGACTTCCAGTATCGCCAGCAGCAGGGTCAGAACGACCGCAACAAAGATGAGCAGGGATGAAGCTTCCTTGCTCGTCTTGACCGCGGGATCGTGGGCCGACGAAAGCAAGGCACGCAGACCTCGCAGATGCGAAACCATCAGCAGATACGCTTTGGATCGTATTTGCATGACCAAGGCCCTCGCAGCCTGAAATGCAATCTGGAACTTGGTTCGTCGCCGTTCAAGCTGGCGTGTCAATGTGCCCCATGGAACTGGGTAGAGCGCTATTCGCTGAGCTGGATCAAATGCAATCGAGGTGCCTCATGCGTCGATTCGCGATCATCGTCTGCGTAGCGGCGTGGTCCAGCTGCGTGGCGCTCGCGCAAACGGATCAACGCACCGAGCAGCCGGGCACTGTTGGCACGGGGCGAACTGCTCCCGAAGATAAGGGCCAGCTGCAGCCGCAAGGCTGGACCGGTCCGGTCGAGACGCGATCGGGTGGCGCGCCCGCCGAAAGCCCGCAAGGCCAGAGCCCGCCCGGCATGCAAGCTGCTCCGGAGGGATCGAGCAAGACCGTCGTCGCGCCGGACAAATGACGCGTTTGTGCGAAGCGCAAATTCAGGCAGAATGGGACGTGCGTAGGTCTGGCGCTGCCTCGGATTCGCTGATGAATTCCTTCCTTCTCGCCTCGCTCACTCTGATCGCCTCGCTCGTCATCCCGGTGCAGACAGTTCGCGCGCAAATGATGGGCCACGGCGGGGCGGTACGGGCGATGGCTGTTTCGGCCGATGGGAAGAGCCTGCTGTCCGGCGGGTTCGACACCGCCGCCATCAGATGGTCCCTCGCAAGCGAATCCGCGGAACAGGTGCTGCGCTTTCATTCTGACGCGGTGAACGCGGTTGGATTCCTTCGCGATCGGCGGATGGTGACCGCCGGGGCGGACGCGCGCATCGCGATCTGGACAGCCGGCCGGCAGCAGCCGGACACGGTGTTGCTGGGACATGACGCGCCCGTCGTCGCGTTCGCGGTCTCGCCCGACGGCGCGATGATCGCCTCTGCATCCTGGGATCACTCGGTGCGGCTTTGGTCACTCATCGACGGCGCGCAGCGGGTGCTTGAAGGTCATTCGCAGAACGTCAACGGCGTTGCTTTCGCGCCGGACGGCAAGTCGCTCGTCAGCGTGGGCTACGACCTTGCGCTGCGGATCTGGCATTTGCCCGATGCGAGTGGCGAAACGATCGTACTGCCGGCTCCGCTGAATGCCGTCGTCATCGCCAGTGACGGTGAAATCGTCACCGGGGCGGCGGACGGCAAGCTGCACCTCTTGAGTGCCGGCGGCAAGGATCGCGGCGAGGTTGCCGCCGGCACCATGCCGGTCGTGGCTCTCGCTATATCCGGCGATGGCGCACTGATTCAGCTGCCTGTGTGGATGGCGTGGTGACAATCGTCGATCGCAAGACGCGTGCTGTGTTGCGCACGCTGGTGAGGTCGGCAGTGCCGGTCTGGTCGGTGGCGTTCCTGCCCGATAGCGAGATCCTGCTGACCGGCGGGGCCGACGGAAAGATCCGGCGCTGGAATGTGCGCACCGGCGAACCCATCGGCTCCAATCTGCTGGGCACACCAACCGATCCGCTGGCGGCCTATGCCGGCGATCCCGGCGCGGAAGTGTTTCGCGCCTGCGTGGCCTGTCACACGCTGTCGGAGAAGGACACACAGCGCGCGGGCCCGACATTGGCGGGAATATACGGCCGGAAGATCGCGTCGCTGCCCAGTTATCGCTTTTCGGATGCACTCAAGACGATGGAGATCGTCTGGACGCCCGACACGGTCGCAAAACTGTTCGAGATCGGTCCAAATGCCTACACGCCCGGCACCAAGATGCCCGAGCAGCGCATCGGCTCGGCGGAAGATCGCCGGGCACTCACCGATTTCCTGGGGCGCGCGACCGCGAAATAGTCGAACAACGCTCTAGTTCTTGTTGTCTCTTTCGCGCAAATAGTCGTCCGTCGTGCGCGGCGGGGCGCGTTCGGGGACGCCGGCGAACGGATCGAACTGCTGCTCGCTCATGGTGATGACACGGCAGTCGGCGCACATCCTGAGCGCATCAACGCGCTTGTCGCCGGCTGGATACATCCAGTGCCGGCCTTCGAGCTTTGCCGCGATGCGATCGATCGTGCTCTTGACGCCAAACGGCTTGCCGCAACGGACGCATAGGGCAGGCTCTTCCTCCTTGATCACCAGCGCGGGCGCGCGGGAGGCGCGGAAATCGATCTGTGGCGTCAGTTTGATCACCTTTTCGGGGCAGGTGCTTTGGCACAAGCCGCATTGCACGCAGGCATCCTCCAGGAATTTGAGCATCGGACGTTCCGGATCGTCGCGCAACGCGCCAGTCGGACAGACCGAGACGCAGGACAGGCACAGCGTGCAGCCCTCGGTGTTGACGCTGATGGCGCCGAACGGCGCGCCCTCGGGCAGTGCAATCACGTCGGTCGGGCTCGGGGCCACGCGGTGCAGCTCGCTCAGGGCAAATCGGAGCAGATCGCGCCGCTTCCCTACGGTCCTGAATGTTGCGGGCTGACTGACGGTCGCGAGCGGCTCGATCGCCTGCAACGCTTCGCTCAGCTTATCGGGGTCGTCCGTCTCTATCGTCGCGACGCGGCGGCCGGAAAATCCGAGACCGGCGAGAATGGCGTCCGCCATTGCGATGGTTTGCGACAGCCCGGTCAAATCGTGCAGGGGCTTCGCCCGCAGCAGGAAACGCACGGCGGACGCGCCATGGGCAAACGCCGCCACGACGGCTTCGAGGCCGAGCTGCGTCACTTCGTTGACGGTGAAAGGCAGCACATTCGCCGGCAGACCGTCGCCAAGGCGGGCCAGCGCATCGATCAGCGAGCTGCCGTGCTGGCTGTCATGAAACAACAGCACGGGCCGGTCGCCGCCGGCCTCGCGATAGGTCAGCAGCATCGCGCGGAGCCGGTGCAGCTGCGTGTCGGCGGGCGGCAGGACATAAGAGGCCGCGCCGGTCGGGCAGGCTGCAGCGCATTGGCCGCATCCGGCGCAGACTTCCGCATTCACACTGACATGATCGCCGGCCGGCGTGATCGCACTCGTGGGGCACAAATCCAGGCAGCGGTGGCAGCCAGTGCGGTTCGAACGCGAATGCGCACAGAGCTCGGCAGTGAAGTTGACGTATTTCGGCTTGTCAAAGCTTCCAACGAGATCACGCGCCTTCAGCACCGCGCGAAGCACGGCGGCGGGATCGGCAGGATCGGCGCGCAGGTAGCCGTCCCTGAGATGGTGGGCAGGAAACAGCGGCGCGCCGGCGGATAGATCCAGCACGAGATCGCAGCGCGAGATCGCGCCGTTGCGTGGAGCCTCGAACACGAAGCGATCGCGTGAGGAAGGGCGCGGCCGGGCGTAGTCGTCGATCACGAGTTCGAACGCGCCGAAATGGCCCTTCGCGTTGCCGATCGTTCCCTTCACGATCGGAAAGGCCGTCGCCGCGGGCGGCGTGATGTCCTGCGGCTGCTTCAGCATGACCGTCACGTCGAGATGGTCGGCGAGCAGCCGGCCCGCCTCGATTGCCGCCTCATCGCGCCCATAGATCAGGATGACGCCGTCGCTCGACAGCGTGACGAGCGGATAGTCCGGGACGGCGACGGAGGCTGCCGCAAGCAGCGCCGCCATCTTTGCACCCGCTTGCGCGCCGTCGCGGGACCAGCCTGCCGTCTCGCGGATGTTGGTGAAGGTGATGGCGTCAGGCCGCTCGCCGGCTTCGTCGGTAAACTGCGCCGCCTGCTGCGTGCAGGCCACGGTCAGCGGGCCGCTTGCCTTTGCGGCGCTGCGGAAATGATCGATCTCCGTGCCGCAGAGATGGCGGAAGCTCTTGATGTCGCGGTTGGGGCATCCACGCCGGATCGCGGCCGTGTCAAGGCGCATCGTGTCTTCGCACGAGCAGATCAGGACGGTCTTCGCTGGTTGCTCCAGGTTAAGCCCTCCGTCGGTGCGGCGCGGAGGACGGACTCGCGCCGACCCATCACCTCATATAATATTCTCCACGAGTAAAGAAAGGAAAGTGGAGGACGGCCCTGCCGTCGACCTCGACCACCCACGTTTCCCTGGCGGAAGCCATCCGTCTGCCGCCGCCGTTCACGCTCGTCCGGCTGCGCGAGAGCGGAGACGCCTTCGCCCATGCTTGCCGCATTGCACCCGAGAGCGGTGCCGGCACGCTGGTCTATGTCGGGCGGTTCGACCTGGCCGAGTTCGCCGTGGTGCTCGAGCCGGGCGAACCCTTGCGCAGTGCGCGGCGCGCTTTCTACGCCGGCATGGTCGCGCTCACCGACGCCCTGCGCGCCTACGCACCGCCCAACAAGATAGTGACGATCGACTGGCCTGATGCGGTCAGGATTGACGGCGGGCTGGTGGGTGGTGGGCGGATGGGATGGCCGTCGTCCGCCCGCGAGGACGGGCCGTCCCCATGGCTTGTGTTCGGCGCCATGATCCGCACCGTCGCAATGACCGACCAGGGGCCCGGCGTTCACCCGCTGGTTTCAGCACCGGATCAGGAGGGTTTTGGCGAGGCGGGGGCCGTGCAGGTGATGGAGAGCTTTGCGCGCCATTTGATGCGGGCGCTCGACTGCTGGCGGGTCGACGGCTTTGAGCACATCGCGCGCGACTATCTTGGCCGGGTGCCACGCGAGCGGCAGAGGCTTCTGCGGATCGACGATCACGGAGATCTCCTGACGCGCCGCGTCGGCGCGGACCGGATTGAGCGAAGAGGGCTCGTGAAGGCGCTAGGCACGCCCGGCTGGTTCGATCTTAAGCTCGGAGGGCCGCGCCTGTGAAGCTGCTGCGGACCATCGCGCTCGATCCGTCCGACACGTTCGTGTTCGAAGTGGCGGCCGAGCCGGGCGAGTGGGCCGTCTCCGGCGCCTTCCGCTTCTGCGACCAGGATCCGGCGGCGCTCAGCGGCAAGGTGCGCACGGCCTTCCGCAGCGGCTTTCTCGGCGTGCAATCCTGGGGCTGGTCGACGCTGGTGCAGATCGTGCCGGCGACGGAGGCTGATTGCCGGACGCTGATCGATCTCCTTGCCAGGCAACTGGTCGACCGCTTCGGCGCCCCGGACATGGCAACCGCGCGGACGTCAGCGGAAGAGGAGGTTGCTTTCACGCAATCGCTCTGCACGCATCCAATCAGCTCGCTCATTGCCGTGCACCGCACCGCTGATGACGGCGAGATCCGCGAGTCCTTCCGGCGGCTGCAATTGCGGGCAGGGCAGGGACACGGCAAGGCATTCTCCTTCATGGAAGTCGAGGATGACACCGAGCCCGACGGCGGTCTCAATCTCACGGAGCTGGGCCGGGAGCTGCGACGCCCATGAACGATTCAACGAACGATTTCTGGTTCGCGTGCGGTCACCATTTGCTCGATCGCGACGAGAGCGGCGGGCTATGCGTCACCGACGAATTTCTGAAGGCCTATTTTGCCCGCCCCGAACTGATGCCGCCGGACGATGCCTGTCCCGTCGAGCGCCGGCTGCACCGCGAGCTGCTTGTAAATCCGCGCTTGCCGGTGGGCGCAGAGGATATTGCCGCGATTATTGACGCGGACGCCCGGGAGAACTGGCAGTTCGTGTTGGCCTTTCGCGATCTCCTGTTGCGGCATCCAACGCTGGAGGCGGCCTATCTCGCAATTATCCGCTCGGGCATGAGCGACCTGCCGCCGCTCTTCGTCAACCAGCTCGTGCACGTGATCCTGCGCAATGCGCTCGATGACTGTGACGATCCCTTCGTGCTGCGCGCCGCGGAACTGTTTTTCCGCCCGCAGCGGATTCTGCCGCACGAGCAGGCCCTGCTGCTCGGCGATGACGAGGTTGTCGGCGGGCGAAACCCGACTCTGGTGCTCTCGCTGATGTCGATGCTGGGCGCAATGCATGATGCCGAGGTCGATGTCATGAGCGAGGAGACCGCCGAAGGCTATTGGCAGCGCAGCGACCGGTTCGACATGGCATTCGACCTCACTGCGGCGGGCCGCGGGCCGCCTGCGGTGGCGCAGGTAATGACACGCTGGATCTCCCATCTGCTCGGGATCGATGTCGCGATCGAGCCCTTGCGCGCACTTCACGATGCGCACCTCACCTGGTATGTCGGGCTCGATGCCGATGCGACGAGGCTTGGCGACCGTCTCTGGCATGGCGAAGAGCTCGACGAGCGCAGTGCGGGCCGCGTGCTCGCGCTGTTCCGGCTGACGTTTGCGGACGCCAGCCAGGCGATGGCGGACGTGCGCGGCGAGCCGGTCTATCTCATCCTGGCGATGACCAATGACCAGAAGCTCCGGATGAAGCCGCACAATCTGCTCACCGGCTTGCCGATCAAACATCTGGAGATGGTGACGTGAGCGGCGCTGCGCTGCCATTGGTGCGCATTCCCGTCGGCATCGTCGTCGAGCGGCGCAAGGCGGACTCGCCATGGGTCGACGTTGTCTGGCGTGGCGTCGCCGTGCTGCCGGACGAGCCGGAGACAAGACCCTGGACAGTCCTGCGCGAGGAGGAGGGGACGACCTTGTTCTATGCCGGCAGTGCCACGGTCGACCTCTATCCGCTGGAGACCGCGCGCTATCGCGACAATCTCGCATCAGGCAGCCCGAGCATCTGGATCGTTCTGGCGCCCGCGGAGGGCGCCTGGCCCTATTCGGTGGCCGCCGCCACCGCGGATCCCGCGGAAGGCGAGGCGTTCACCGAGGCCGGCGCCAATCTGGTCGAAGCGGTACCCATGCCGGAGATGCTGCGCGAGACGATTGAAAGTTTCATCGCCGAGCACCACGTCGAGCGCGAGTTCTTCAAGCGCAAGCGACGGCAGGCTGATCCCGAGGCGTTGGCGCGCCGTCAGCATGAAGGCGGGCACGAATGAGCGAGGACCGATTTCTGGAGCGCTGGTCCCGCCGCAAGCAGGAGGCAAAGGCAAATGCCGCGCCTCCCGAGACGGCAATGCATGACGACGTGCAAGCGACGCCGTCGCCCGCAGCGAAAGAAGATGATCCCGAACTTGATCTGTCGAGCCTGCCCTCGATCGACCAGATCACGTCGGCAACCGACATCACCGCCTTCCTGCGCAAGGGAATTCCGCAGGAGCTGACGCGTGCGGCGCTTCGCCGCGCCTGGAGCGCCGACCCCGCCATTCGCGACTTCGTCGGGCTGGCCGAGAACGCCTGGGACTTCAACGACCCGAACGCGATGCCCGGCTTTGGACGGCTGGACTGTTCCCAGGAAGAACTGGCCGCACTGGTCGACCGCATCGTTGGCGGCGTGCGCAAGGCGGCTCAATCCCTACCGGATGCATCTGTCGAACCCAAGGATTCTGCATCGGAATTGCAGCAGGCGGAAACTTCCATGATTGCAGATGCGGAAGACAGATCTGTGGCGACGGAGTCCGCGCCCGGTGCTGTTGCATCGCAACCGATATTGGCTGAGGACGCCGCGCGTGACACCGCTCCCGTGAAGCGCCGCACGCATGGCGGCGCGCTGCCGTCCTAGATGCTCAACCAAAGGCTATAGTGTCAGGCTATGGGCAAACGTTGACCACCCACGGAACCAGGACTACGATTCGCTAGTTGTTTGTAACAAAAGCAATAATCAGGCAGACGGGGACTCTGGATGGGAGGTCCACGTGCGTGATGAAGGGCTTGATCGCGCCATTGACGCCGTAGGCGGCGTTGCCCAGCTTGCGCGCAAAATTGGCATCAGCCAGCCGTCGGTTTCGAACTGGGGCAAGGTGCCTGCGCAACGGGTGATTGCAGTCGAGGCTGAAACCGGCGTGTCGCGCAATCAGTTGCGGCCCGATCTTTATCGCGAGAGCTCCTTATCCGAGCCGATCGACCCCATCGATGCGGCGCGCGCGCAGGAATACGCATTCCTTGCCACGCTTCTGTCCGCAGCTCCATCAAGGGAGCTGCTCGATCAACTCGCCGCATTGAACACAGATACGACGCCGCTCGGACGCGCGCACGCAGTGCTCGCGGACGCCGCCGCTCGCGCGGTCCCGGCCCGGATCGAACGCGAATATTTCGATCTGTTCGTGGGCCTCGGCCGTGGCGAACTGCTGCCCTATGCGTCCTATTACCTGACCGGGTTTCTCAACGAGCGGCCGCTGTCGCGCCTGCGCGCCGACCTCGCGGCGCTCGGGATCGAGCGCGTCGAAAACAATTTCGAGCCCGAGGATCACGCAGCGATCCTGTGCGAGATCATGTCTGGCTTCGCAAGCGGGCAGTTCGAGGCGACCGCGGATGCGCAGCGCGCCTTCTTCGAGACGCACGTCGTGTCCTGGATGGGTCGGCTGTTCGCCGACATGGAGAGAGCAGAGTGCGCCGATTTCTATCGCGCGGTCGGGGGACTCGGTCGCCTGTTCATCGAGATTGAGACTGATGCATTCACGTTCGCCAACTGACCAGCGTGCGCTGGTCCGGGAGGAAAGCGATGAGGAACGAAAAGGAAAAGAAAGTCGCTGTCGGGCGCCGCGATGTCCTTCGCAAGATCGGCATCGGCACGCTCAGTGCCGGTGCGACGCTCGCGACCCCGCTGGTCGGACCTGCGCAGGCCGATAGCGAGAACAACGATGAGAAGCGCAAGGCGCGCTACACGGAATCCGACCATGTGAAGACGTACTATCGCGTCAATCGCTATCCCAGTTAAGACAGGGAGGCAGCCGTGCTTATCAAGAGAACACAGCGTTCCGGCTCCGACCATAGCGGCTCCGTCGCGGAAGGCCTTGCTCGTCAATCCGGTGGTCTTGATCGCCGCAGCTTCCTGCGCAAATCCGGTCTTGCGGGCGGCGCGCTCGCCGCGCTCGGCACCATCCCTATCGGCAGCGTGCGCAAGGCGGAAGCGGCCACCGCCGGTCCGCTCGCCGCGGGCGCCACCGTCCGCAAGAGCATCTGCACGCATTGCTCGGTTGGATGCACCGTGACCGCGGAGGTGCTGAACGAGGTCTGGATCGGCCAGGAGCCGAGCTGGGAATCCCCGATCAATCGCGGATCGCATTGTGCCAAGGGCGCATCTGTACGCGAGCTCGTGCACAGCGACCGGCGGCTGCGCTATCCGATGAAGCTCGTGGGCGGGCAGTGGACGCGCGTCTCCTGGGAGACCGCGATCAATGAGATCGGCGACAAGTGCCAGGACATTCGCGAGAAGTCGGGCCCGGATTCCGTCTACTGGCTGGGATCGGCCAAGATGACCAATGAAGGCGCCTATCTGTTCCGCAAGCTTGGCGCGTTCTGGGGCACCAACAACACCGATCATCAGGCGAGGATCTGCCATTCGACGACCGTCACCGGTGTGGCCAACACCTGGGGCTACGGCGCGATGACCAACAGCTATAACGACATTCGCAACGCCAAGACCCAGGTCGTGCTGGGCGGCAATCCGGCGGAGGCGCATCCTGTATCGCTGCAGCATCTGCTCGAGGGCAAGGAGCTGCAAAAGGCCAACTTCATCGTCATCGATCCCCGGATGACGCGGACCGCGGCGCATGCGACCGAATATGTGCGCATGCGGCCGGGCACCGACATACCCGTGCTCTACGGCATGATGTGGCACATCCTCCAGAACGGCTGGGAGGACAAAGAATTCATCCAGCAGCGCGTCTACGGTTTCGACGATCTGCGCAAGGAAGTGGAGAAGTGGAATCCGGAAGAAGTCGAGCGCGTCAGTGGCGTTCCCGGCGAACAGCTCAAGCGCGTCGCCAAGATGTTTGCCACGGAGAAGCCGTCAACGCTGATCTGGGCCATGGGTCAGACGCAGAAGACCGTCGGCACGGCCAACGTGCGCGCGAGTTGCATCCTGCTTCTGATGACCGGCAATGTCGGCGGACAGGGCATGGGCGCCAACATCTTCCGTGGCCATGACAACGTGCAGGGAGCGACCGATGTCGGGCTGGATATCGTCACGCTGCCATTCTACTACGGCCTCGCCGAAGGCGCATGGAAGCACTGGTCGCGGGTCTGGGAGGTCGACTACGAATACCTGAAGTCACGCTTCGACACCAAGCAAATCATGGAAACCCCCGGCATTCCGCTCACCCGTTGGTTCGACGCGGTGACGTTGCCGAAAGATCGGGTCGCGCAGAAAGACAATGTGCGGGCGGTGTTCGTTCAGGGACACGCCAGCAACAGCATCACCCGCATTCCGGAATCTCTCAAAGGCCTGAAGGCGCTCGAGCTGCTTGTCATCGCCGACCCGCATCCGACGACCTGGGCCTCGCTCTCGGTCGAAGCGGGACGCAAGGACGGGGTCTACATCCTTCCGGTCGCCACGCAATTCGAGTGCAAGGGCTCGCGCGTCGCTTCGAACCGGTCGCTGCAGTGGGGCGAGCAGATCGTCAAGCCGGTGTTCGAATCCAAGGACGATCTCGAAGTCATCTACCTGATGGCCAAGAAGCTCGGTTTCGCCGACAAGATGTTCAAGAACATCAAGGTCGAGAACAATCTGCCCGAGGCCGAGGATGTCCTGCGCGAGATGAACCGCGGGAGCTGGTCGACCGGCTATTGCGGCCAATCGCCCGAGCGGCTCAAGGCGCACATGAAGAACCAGGCCAAGTTCGACATGCTGACCATGCGAGCGCCGAAAGACGAGCCGGAAATCGGTGGCGACTATTATGGCCTGCCGTGGCCGTGCTGGGGCTCGCCGGAAGTCAGGCATCCGGGCACGCCGCTGCTCTACAACACCAACCTCCACGTGATGGATGGTGGCGGAACTTTCCGGCCGCGCTTCGGCGTCGAGCGCGAGGAGAAGCTGCCGGACGGGACCACACGGAAGGTCAGCCTGCTGGCGGACAAGTCCTCCTCCAAGGACTCGGAGATCCAGGACGGTTATCCCGAATTCACATTGGCGAGCCTGAAGAAGCTCGGCTGGGATACCGATCTCACCGAAGCGGAGATGGCCACGATCAACAAGATCAATCCCGCCACCCCCGGTGCCGTGTCGTGGTCGCTCGATCTCTCCGGCGGCATCCAGCGGGTTGCGCTCAAACACGGCTGTGTGCCCTACGGCAACGGCAAGGCGCGCATGAACGCGTTCGGCCTGCCGGACCCGATTCCGGTGCATCGCGAGCCGATCTACACGCCGCGCGTCGACCTCGTCGCAAAATATCCGACGTTGCCCGATGCCGAGCAGTTCCGCATGCCCAATATCGGTTTCTCCATCCAGAAAGCTGCGGTGGAGAAGGGAATTGCAAAACAGTTTCCGCTCATTCTGTCGTCGGGCCGTCTGGTTGAATATGAGGGCGGCGGTGAGGAGACCCGTACCAATCCGTGGCTTGCCGAACTGCAGCAGGACATGTTCATCGAGATCAGTCCTGCCGATGCCGCCGATCGCGGCATCAAGGACGGCGGCTGGGTCTGGGTCACCGGCGCCGAGAGTAGCTCCAGGGCGAGAATGAAAGCGCTGGTGACGGAGCGGGTCGGCAAGGGCGTTGCCTGGATGCCGTTCCACTTCGGCGGCTGGCTCGGGGGCAAAGATCTGCGCAGCGCCTACCCGAAGGGCACCGATCCCATCGTGCTCGGCGAAAGCGCGAATACCATCACCACCTATGGCTACGATCCTGCCACGGGCATGCAGGAGCCGAAGGTCACCCTCTGCCAGATTGCTGCAGCATAAGGAGCAACGACGATGGCCCGTATGAAATTCCTCTGCGACGCCGACCGTTGCATCGAGTGCAACGCCTGCGTGACCGCGTGCAAGAACGAGCATGAGGTCCCCTGGGGCATCAACCGGCGCCGTGTGGTCACCATCAACGACGGCAAGCCCGGCGAGCGTTCGGTTTCGATGGCCTGCATGCACTGCACCGATGCGCCCTGCGCGGCGGTGTGTCCGGTGAACTGCTTCTACACCACCGCCGATGGCGTCGTGCTGCACTCCAAGGACCTCTGCATCGGCTGCGGCTATTGCTTCTACGCCTGTCCGTTCGGGGCGCCGCAATATCCGAAGGTCGGCAACTTCGGCTCGCGCGGCAAGATGGACAAATGCACCTTCTGCGCCGGCGGCCCCGAGGCCGACGGCAGCAAGGCGGAATACGAGAAATACGGTGCGAACCGTCTTGCCGAAGGCAAACTGCCGCTGTGCGCCGAGATGTGCTCGACCAAGTCGCTATTGGCCGGCGACGGCGAGATCATCGCGCAAATCTACATGGAGCGTGTGACGAAGCGCGGCTACGGCTCGGGTGCATGGGGCTGGAAGACGGCCTATCGCGAGACGATCGCGTCCTGACGCAAGCCGCGGGTGATAGGCGCGCGCAAGACCGGGAGGAGCTCATGGCGTCGTTTGGAAGGTTCATTCGTTTAGGCGTCGGCGCGTGGGCACTGCTTCTGCTGGTCATCGTGGCGCCGGCACCGTCGAGCGCCCAGCAGGTCAATCCAACCGCGCGCTCGGTCAAGGAACAGCAGCTTCTGCAGGAGCTGAACCGGATCCAGGGCCGCGTCAGCATCCCGGACCAGCGGTCCGGTGTTCTCGAGCAGCCGCAGGGGCGCGAATGGCGTGACTTCCGCAATGTCACGCTACGGTGGATTGGCGGCGTGGCGATCATCGGCATGCTGGCGGTGCTCGTCATCTTTTATCTCACGCGCGGCATGGTCCGGCTGGAAAGCGGCCGATCGGGGCGCACCATCGTGCGCTTCAACATGTTTGAGCGGTTCGTGCACTGGATGACCGCGACCTGCTTCATCATTCTGGGGATCTCCGGCCTGAACATCACCTTCGGCCGGCCGCTGCTGCTGCCGCTGATCGGATTCGAAGCGTTTTCGGAATGGTCGCAATGGGCGAAGTATGCCCACAATTATTTGAGCTTCCCGTTCACCATTGGAGTCGTGCTGATCTTTCTGATGTGGCTTGGCGGCAATATCCCGAGCAAGCTGGATGTGGAGTGGATCAAGCGGGGAGGCGGTCTCATCGGGCATGATCACCCGCCGGCCCGTCGCTTCAACGCGGGCCAAAAGGGGATCTACTGGATCGTCGTGATTGGCGGCGGTCTCGTCGCTGCGACCGGCTATCTCCTCATGTTCCCGTTCTACACCACGGGGATTGAGGGCATGCAGATGGCCCAGATCGTTCACTCCATCGTTTCGGTGTTGTTCGTCGCGGCGATGCTCGCGCACATCTACATCGGCACGATCGGTATGGAAGGCGCGTTCGAGGCGATGGGATCGGGCGAAGTTGACGTCAATTGGGCGCGCGAGCATCACAGCCTATGGCTGGACGAGGAAACGGCGCGCACAGCGCAGCCGCGCCACGCGGCCTCTGCGGCGGAGTAGCGGCGGAGAGCGGTTCCTGGCCGCTCCCTAGAGACGCACGCCGATTGTCGCAAAGGCCTGTGCGACGGGCTCCTGAATGCCGCTAAGCATCGCAGCCGAGGCTGCGGCGATCACGACAGCCGCCACGCAGGCGAGCAAGAAAGCTTTCATCCGAATCCTCCACAAATTCTGTATGGTGCACGCGACCCCTAGCACGTCGCGCGCGGGCCTCGCGCACCTGGCTACCAGCCGCGAATGATGAACCTTGGTCCGCCGTATCGGCGACTGTAGTAGCCGGGGCCAGCGTAGTAGTTGTAGCCCCAGCCGGGGAAGTAGCTGGGGTCGTAGAAATAGCGCAGCACGTAGCGCGGTCGCCGGGTCCGCCAGCAGCGTCCATAATACTCGTTGCAGACCAGGCCGACCTGGTCGAAGTTGGAAATTTCGGCGGAGGCGATCGTCGTCGCGCTGAGGGGGGCGGCGGAAGCGGCAGACACGAGCAGCGCGGCACCGAATGCGCCCGGCACGATGGCCTTCATGGAGTTATCCCTTCAGTTGGGCGAGCGTTCGGGACTCAACCCTGGCCTCGAGCATCGAACTACTCGACGGACGGTGTTCGACTGTCTCTCGACGCTGACGCATGGCTTCTGGGAGCAGCGGATCAAAAGTTGAGCTGGATCAGTCCGAACGCACCATGCGCGAGCTTGCCCGTGCCGCCGACGTTCGTTGAATAGTCCCAATTGGCGGAATATTCGACGGCGATTTTCAGCCCGTCCATCACCCACTCGCCGGCGGTGAGGAACAGCCGGTGTTGCGGGACGAATCCAATTCGAGTCGGCACGCCGTTTTGCAGAATCAACACGCCAGCCATGTCCTTGCTGCCGGAATATCCCAACGAGATGAAATCACCCTGCGCGCCAATCTCCGTCACCCATGGATTCCAATCGAACTGGTAGGCAAGCGAAGCCTGCCATGTCATCGGCGTCATGTTCCTCGGAATGCCGAGCCCATCGATGAACTGAGCTGACCGAAGAGCGGCGTTCACCTCGCCAACAACCGCGAACGGGCCAAGACTGGCTTTGACGCTCGCTGCCACTCCGGGAACGCGTCCGATCTCCGGCAGGAATGGCAGGTACGACGCATGCAGGAATCTGCTCTCGAACACGGAGGTGTCATAGTCGACATGGAAATCAAGGGTCCACGGACAGATCAGCGAGGTCGTCAACTGATCATACGGCAAGCCACAATGGCCGCTCGTGCGGAAACCAAGTGTAGCGTTGTAATCGTCAATTCTGGTGCGGCCGGGTATGATGCTGTCGCTGCCCCTGTACGTGATGACCGAGCCGTAGAAGGGTGGCGGCTCGAGCGGGGGAGTCACTGGTAGCGGCTTGAACGGCCGCTGAGGAGGTGGGGTGTAACCCATCCAGCGCGCGATCTGCTGAACTGCCGGTGCGACCACCAGCGGATTGACCTTGGGAACGACCACAGGCGCGGGCAGCGGTCGCAGAGGAGGGGTCGGCCAGGCGAATTCCAAACCTCCTGCGGTCTGGCGGTTTTCAAACACCTCGGTCGTCAGAGGGGTGCCGATCGAAAGGGTATCCAGACGTGCGACGCCGGTTGACGTACCGAAATGCAGCGTCTCAACGCCGAAGCGGGCAGCTATCGGGAATTGCATCAAGTCGCCGACCAAAATGTGAGTCCGATCAAGCGTGAAGCGATCAACGCCGGTGCCGGGGACGTTAGGCACGATGGGTTGGTTTCCGGTCGGAAATATCGCGCCGGTGCCGCTGTCGAAATGAAGTACCACTGCGCCGGTCAGCCAGTCGCTCAGCTTGATATCGAAGTCGAGTTCGGCTGTGCCCAACTGCAGGTTTTCCTGGGTGGGGCCGTTAAAATTGTTTGTGCGCGAGGCAATCCCTTCGACGACCCCGCTAAGGGTGAGGTAGTTGTTGATCTTCGGTCCCGTCTTGTTGAGCGTATCTGCGATAATCTGTCGTGTCGCATTCTCCTGTGCGCCCCAGGCGATCTCCAGGTCATTCACGCGTGCTGCGAGCGGTCTTTTTGCTCCTGCTTCGGTCAAATCCGGAGCGGGCAGGACGGCGGCTGATGCCTCGGCGGGCCGCACCGGCTTCACCTCAGTTGCGGCAGGCGCCGCTGCTGTTGCGCCGGCTATCGCGCGCTCACGCGGCGCGCTGCGCTTTGGCGTTGCCGCTCCTTCCAGCGCACTGAGGCGTTCGGACAGCTTTCGATTCTCCGTCTTCAGCTCCCCAAGCATCCGTCGGAGAACTGCGATCTCCTCGCTCTCCGCAGCCGCCGCATAAGAAGGGACAAGAAGGGCAAGGCCGAAGAATGCTGGCGCACCGCCAACGATCAACCGGCATATGACGTAGGGGCGCCGACCGCCCATCGTCGACTCGAGCGCTCTGATTGCTTTCACCTGCCGTCGCCGTCCGGATCCAGCAACGAACTCATCTCGCTTGCCAGAGTTCATGCGCGGTCTCCCCTCGCTACTCCAGGCACCCAAACAGCCGGGCCAACTCGCTCACAACCATTTCGAGCATACAGGCAAACATTCACCGTCAACGTTTCACCCGTCAAGTCGACAACAGACAACAGAAGAAGTCGTTAACGGAAGCGCGTCGATGGCGCCGAGACAACACTAGTCACTCTGACGTGCATTACCCGCGCGCGAGCGAATTGGTCTGGCAAGCGCCGTTGTCAGGAGATTTGCAACCTGGAGTCGTCGGGTGATGCGAGGGACGTAACCCAATTCGGTAGTGCCCCCTAACCAAATGGGTAGCATTGCTTGACCCAGTTGGCCGAACCTGTCCAAAAGTACGTGCGTCAAAATGTCTCGCAGAGGTTAGTCAAGCAAAGGCCGTAATATAGGACCCCTCGTGCACGCGCAAAGATTTTGCGGATAGCGCCAGACAAGCTGCGGTTCGCCATTCCCGAGGGGAAGATGATCGCGGTTCCGTGCGAACGAGATGGAAACCAAAGCATCTAGTAGTTCAGCAGACGTTTGCAATCGGAGTTTGATTACAATCATAGGTAAAAAGAGGGGGCGAGAATGTTGTGGCTCATTTCCTCTAGCGTGCGTTTGCGTACTCTTGTTGTGGCTGTCGCTGCTGGCCTGCTGATCTTCGGCGCCATTGGCATCAGGGACAAGCCGTTGGATGTTGTCCCCGAACTTGCGCTCCCCTCGCTCACGGTGAAGACGGAATCGCTCGGTCTCTCTAGCGCCGAAGTTGAATCGCTGATCACAGTGCCGCTGGAAGCGGATCTGCTTAACGGCGTCCCTTGGCTTCAGCTCATCCAATCGGAATCGATGGCGGGACTCTCGACGATCGAAATGATCTTCGCGCCCGGCACCGATCTGATGAAGGCGCGGCAGATGGTGCAGGAACGACTGACGCAGGCACACGCCCTGCCGAACGTCTCCAGCCCGCCGGTCATGCTGCAGCCGGTGTCCTCAACCAGCCGAGTGATGAATATCGGCCTGAGTTCGAAATCCGTCTCGCTGATCGACATGTCTATTCAGGCGCGCTGGAACATCGCTCCGCGGCTCGCCGGCGTTCCTGGAGTCGCGAACGTTTCGATCTGGGGGCAGCGCGAGCGGCAGGTGCAGGTGCTTGTCGATGGCCGAAACCTGCTGAAGAAGGGCGTTAAGCTGGAGCAAGTGATCAAGACCACTGGTGAGGCGGTGTGGTCCTCGCCGCTGACCTACCTGAACTCATCCACGCCGGGCACTGGCGGCTTCATCGAAACACCGAACCAGCGGCTCAGCATTCGTCACCAGCTGCCGATCTCCACGGTAGGTACGTTCGCCAAGGTGCCATTGAGCGGCACCACCGTGCGCGTCGGCGACGTTGCATTTCTCGCCGAAGGTCATCAGGCGCTGATCGGTGATGCCATCATCGGTGACGGACCGGGCCTGATGCTGGCCATCGAGAAGTTTCCCGGTTTCAACACATCAGACGTCACGCGCGGAGTCGAGCGTGCGCTGGACGAGTTGAAACCGGGGCTGCCCGGCATCGAGATCAACACGACGATCTATCATCCCGCGAGCTTCATCGAACGTGCGACACGCAACCTGAGCAGGGCCGCAATTGCTTCGGTCGTTCTGGTCGCAGTCGCGCTTGGTCTGTTGATGGGGAGCTGGAGGGGCGCCGTTATCGCCCTGGCCGCGATCTCGTTGTCCTTCGTTTCGGCCGTGCTGCTGCTGCAGGCTGCCGGAATATCGCTCAGCATGATGGTCATCGGCGGTCTTTTGATGGCCTCGGGGGTGGTGGTTCATGACGGCATTCTCGACGCTGACAATCTGCTGCGCCGGTTGCGGGCGCCTCGCGACGGACAATCGAGTTTCCTTGTCCTCGCCCGTGCGATGCAGGAGACGCGTCGGCCGATGGTCTACGCATCGCTGATCGTCGTGCTGGCGGTGCTTCCCGTCCTGTTCATGCAGAGCCGGTCGGCGTCGTTCTTTGCGCCGATGGCCTGGGCTTACATCGGCGCCGTGGCGATCTCGATGCTGGTGGCGCTAATCCTGACCCCGGCGCTCGCCTCACTGCTTCTCGTCAATGTTGCGCCGAATGCCAGGGGTGATGGGCCGATCGATCGATGGGCCGGAATTCTTGATCGGGTAGTTTGCTCCGTCGCCCGCTGGCCGATCGCCTGCATCGGCGTCGGCGTCGTCGCAGCGTTCGCTTGCGTTGCGCTCTTGAATTTGCACGAACGCAACTTGATACCGAGCTTCAAGGAGACTGATCTTCTCATTGAGTGGCAGGGACCGCCCGGCACCTCGCTTCAGGCGATGATGCGATCCACTGAGGGATTGATTCGCGACCTCAAGCAGATCCCGGGTGTGCAGAGCGCCTACGCCAATCTCGGGCGCGCGCTGCTCTGCAACTGCGAGCGCGTGACCGACGTGAATGCCGGGCAGGTGTGGGTCAACATCGATCCCGAGGCGCAATACGAAACCGTGGTCGATGCCGTGGAATCAGTCGTCACAGGCTATCCCGGAATGCGCGGGCAGGTCGGAACATATCTGTCGACCAGGCTTCGTGAAGCGCTCACAGGTGACCCGGATTCCATCACCGTCCGCGTATACGGCAAGAGCCGACGTCATTCGCGCCAAGGCCGAGGAGATTCGCGCGGCGATCGCCAAGATCCAGGGCATCGAAAATGCACGGGTTGAGCTGCAGGTCGAGGAGCCGGCGATCGAGGTCAAGGTGGATGTCGATCGCGCGGCTGACTTCGGTTTGAAGCCAGGTGACGTCCGCAGGGCAACCTCTGCGCTTGTCGGTGGCATCACCGTCGGCGCGCTGTTCGAGGAGCAGAAAGTCTTCGATGTGGTGGTCTGGGGCCGTCCGGAACTGCGCGACAACATCGAGGACATAAGGAATCTGATGATCAACAGCGAGAACGGGTCTCAGGCTCGTCTCGCGCAGGTCGCCGATGTGCACGTCTCGCCGGCGACCAGTATTATCCGTCGGCAGGGAGCTTCGCGCCGCATCGACGTCCTGGCAAAAGTGGACGAGCGGGCGCTTGGTGATGTGGCGGAAGAGGTTGTCCGCAGCGTCAAGCAAGTCGCATTCCCGTTCGAACACCGCGCCGAGGTGCTCGGTGAATACAGGGAACAGAGAGCCAGCCTGCGGTCGATATACGGCTACGTGGTGGCTGCGGCGATCGTAATGTTCCTGCTCCTGCAGGCGGTGCTGCGCAGTTGGAAGCTCACTGCACTATCGCTGCTCGGTGTCCCCATCGCCGTGCTGGGCGGTCTGGCGGCCATCCCGGTCACCGAGGAGGGTACAGTCTCGCTTGGCTCGCTGATGGGCCTGGCGGCCGTGCTTGCGGTGGCGGTACGGCAGGGCGTCGGTCTCGTCTCTCATTTCCAGCATCTGCAGTTGAACGAGGGCGAGCCGTTCGGTGAAGCGCTAGTGCGCCGTGGTGTTCGCGAGCAATTCCCGCGCATCGTGGCATCGGCGATCGCGACATTCGTTCTGGTGCTTCCATTCGCAGTCATGGGCGATGTTGCGGGACTTGAAATCGTCCACCCGCTTGCAGTCGTCGTTTTAGGCGGCATCGTCACCGCGACGCTCGCAACATTGCTGATGCTTCCGGCGCTCTATGTACGGTTTGCCGCCGGCTGGACCGACGACCGCCTCGATCTTGAGATGGAGACCACGCCATGAGCACGGTGTGCTTTGTTCGATTGCGATCAAGAGGAGGGAACGCCTCATGACCCGCTTTAAGGTGCTGGTAGCGGCGTCTGCCGCGTGCCTCGTAATGGTTTTTGTCCTGGTCCTATCTGCGGAAACGGTAGGGAAAAGCACGCCGGCGCGCGTCGAGCCTACGCTTGATGCAAACATCAAGAAGATTACACTCACGCCGAAGGCGGCGGAACGGCTTGGTATTCTGATCGACGAGGTGCGCGCCGATCCGTCGGGGCGACTCATCGTCCCCTATGCATCCGTTCTTTACGATCTCTCGGGAAAAGCGTGGATCTACATCAGCGCCGAGCCGCTGACCTTCGTCCGCGGACCGATTGAGATTGACACCATCAAGGGTGACAACGTGTACCTGAGCGACGGGCCGCCGGTCGGCACCAAGGTGCTCTCGGCCGGGGTGCCGCAAGTATTCGGGACTGAGGTGAAGGTCGGCCATTAGCTTGGTTGTGCCGCCTAACGGCCGCGGCCCGAGTTGGATGTCTTGCGATGATGAAGCTGGTCATAGCATCGAGCCTGCGCTTTCGCTATCTCGTCCTCGCGCTGGGCGTGGTGCTGACCTGGTTTGGCCTGGCACGCCTTAGGGATGTGCCAGTAGACGTGTTCCCGGAATTCGCGCCGCCGCGCGTGGAGATCCAAACCATCTGCCTTGGACTCTCGTCGGCCGAAGTTGAACAGCTGGTGACCGTGCCGCTGGAAAACGCGCTGAACGGCGTTCCGGACATCGACGTGATGCGTTCGAAGTCGGTGGGGCAATTGTCGTCGATCCTCCTGATCTTCAAAACCGGCGTCGATGGTATCCGGGCGCGTCAACTGGTGAGCGAGCGCATGGCGCTTGCGTCCAAGAGCCTGCCGACGTGGGCGGCTCCGCCCTTCATGATGCCGCCATTGTCCTCGACGAGCCGGATCATGAAGATCGGCATCACCTCGCGGGACAAGTCCGTCATGGACCTGTCGATGCTTGCCTATTGGACCATTCGACAACGGCTGCTCGGTGTTCCCGGAGTTGCGAACGTCGCGATCTGGGGCGAGCAGCTCAAGATGCTCCAGGTCATGGTCGATCCGAATCGGATGGCCGCAGCGGAAGTCACGCTCGATCAAGTGCAGGAGGCGGTTTCCGATGCCCTTGACGTCGGCCTGTTGCGCTATTCCCGCGGCGCGCATATCGGCACCGGCGGCTTTGTCGAAACGCCCAATCAGCGCTTTCAGCTGATCTTTGCCGCGTCCGGCGTTACACCCGAGACGCTCTCCAAGGTGCCGGTGACGACAAAGGACGGCAAGCCACTGTTGCTGAACGAGGTGGCCAACCTTGTCTATGCGCCGCAAGGCATGATCGGTGACGCCGTCATCAATGACGGCCCGGGGTTGATGCTCATTGTCGAGAAATTCCCCTGGGGAAACACGCTCGCGGTCACCCGCGGGGTGGAAGAAGCGCTGGAGAAGATGAAGCCGGGTCTTCCGGGGGTAGAGATCGATACGACGATCTTCCGGCCCGCAACCTTCGTCGAGGACTCGATCGACAATCTGTCACGGGCAATGTTGCTGAGCTGCCTGCTCGTTACGGGCATTATTGTCATCTTCCTCTATGAGTGGCGCACCGCGATCGTCTGCGTCGTCGCCATTCCGCTGTCGCTGCTTGCAGCCGCACTGGTCCTGTTCATGTTGGGTGCGACTGTCAACACGATGACGCTGGCCGGCTTCGTGATCGCGCTGGGAATCGTCGTCGATGATGCGATCCTCGATGTCGAGAATATCATGCGACGCCTGCGTCTTTCGCGGCAGGCGGCCGATACACGAAGCACGGCGCGCATCGTTCTGGACGCGTCCCTCGAGATGCGCGCGCCGATCGTCTCCGCGACCCTGATCGTGGTGGCCGCCGTGGTTCCCGTGTTGTTCATGCAGGGCCTGACCGGATCGTTTTTCAAGCCCTTGATAGCGGCCTATGTGCTTGCGATCGCGGCTTCGCTTGTCGTGGCGATGACGGTGACGCCGGCGCTTTGCCTGATCCTGCTGAACAACGCGCGGCTTGAAGGGCGTGAATCGCCACTCGTCGTCTGGCTGCGGCGCCATTACCCGCGCTTGCTCGAGCGTGTCACTCGAACGCCGCGTCCGGCGTTCATCACCGTCGGCGTCGTAACCCTCGCGGGGATCGTCGTCTGGCCGTTGCTCGGGCACTCGTTGCTGCCGGCGTTCAAGGAGCGCGATTTCCTGATGCATTGGGTCACCTCGCCCGACACCTCGCTGCCCGAAATGTTGCGCATCACGACGCGGGCGAGCAAGGAGCTGCGAGCCATTCCGGGAGTACGCAATTTCGGCGCCCATATCGGTCAGGCCTTCGCCGCGGACGAGGTCGTCGGCGTCAATTTCGGAGAGAACTGGATCAGTATCAGCAAGGATGCCGACTACGACCGGACGCATGCCAGGATCGAGGAAATGGTGGAGGGTTATCCAGGCCTCTATCGCGATGTGCAGACCTATCTGAAGGAGCGCATTCGCGAGGTCCTGACTGGCGCCGGTGAGGCGATCGTCGTTCGCATCTTTGGCCCGGACCTCGACGTTCTCCGGGGCAAGGCGGAGGAGGTCCGCGCGGCACTCGCCGACGTTCCCAACCTCGTCAACCTGCACAAGGAGCTGATCGTCGAGGTGCCGCACATCCAGGTGACACTGAAGCTGGATGAGGCGCAACGTTACGGTCTGAAGCCGGGTGATGCCCGGCGAGCCTCCGCAACTCTGATGGCTGGCGAGGAGGTCGGTGACATCTTCCTCGAGGGGCGCACCTATGACGTTCAGGTATGGACCCCGCCGGAATTCCGTCGCAGCGTTGACTCTGTCCGCCAGATGCAGATCGACACGCCGACCGGCCAGCGCGTGCGGCTGGCCGAAGTAGCCGACGTCGACATTCAGCCGACGCCAAATGTCATCCGACGCGAGGCAAGCTCCCGCCGGATTGATGTGGAGGCGAATGTCCGGGGCCGGGATCTCGCCGCGGTCGCCCAGGACGTGCAGGCGCGACTCGAGAAGTTGTCGTTCCCGCTCGGCTACTACGCGGTGCTGCAGGGCGAGTATCAGGAGCTGCGCGCCGCTCGCGCGCGGCTCGAAGCGCTTGGTGTGCTGGCGCTCGCCGTCATATTCGTGCTTCTGCAACAGACTTTTGGCAGCTGGCGGCTGGCAACGCTCAGTTTCCTCACTCTCCCGTCAGCGCTGGTGGGGGGCGTGCTGGCAGCGTGGCTGGCAGGTGGAATCGTTTCGTTGGGTTCATTGATCGGATTTCTGACCGTGCTGGGCATCGCCGCGCGCAACGGAATCATCATGATCAACCACTTCCAGCATTTGGAGCGCTATGAGGGAGCGACGTTTGGCATGGACCTCGTGCTTCGCGGAGCGAACGAGCGGTTGCGTCCGATCCTGATGACAACAGGGGCGGCTGGACTTGCGATCCTGCCACTGATCATTTTCGGCAATTTGCCCGGCCATGAGATCGAGTATCCGATGGCGGTGGTCATCATGGGTGGCCTTGTGACCTCGACACTGCTCAATCTGTTCATTTTGCCGGCCCTTTATCTCCGTTTCGGCCGCGGCACGGTCGGGCCGACAGGTCCGGAAGCCGTAGGAGCATATCAGGGGAGGGTGACGTGAAGCTCAAGCTGCGTCACGACAGTTGGCTCGCTTCGGCTGTGGCATTGGCAACCATTTCTCTTCCAATGGCGACGTCCGCGGCTGAGAACGGGCAGTTCGAACAGCTCTCCGTCTATCTCGAACGCAACGTGCAAGACAGGGACGCCGAGATCAAGTTCGAGGTAACAGGCGCCAGCGAAGGGCTCACGGAGCTGAGGGTAGCGGCGCCCGGTGAGCGAACGGTGGTCGACGTCAAGACTCCCGACTCGAAACTTGGAATTCGCAAGCTGACGATCGAATCTCCGGAACCCGCGGATGACCGCATCGTCAAGGCCGACTTCCCGGCGGGCGCATACCGTTTCGAAGGAAGCACGAGCAAGGGGGTACGCCTGCGCGGCGAGGCGCGACTGAGCCATGCTTTTCCGGAACCGGCCACGTTCGAATATCCACGGTCTGGCCAAAAGGATGTTCCCGCCACTGACTTGACCTTGCGTTGGTCCGTGCCGAAAGGGATCGAGTCGTGCGTCATCGTTATCGAGCAGAACGGCTCGCCTTACGAAATCCGGGCGCTGGTGCCGGCTTCGACCAAAGCCTTCGCGGTGCCCAAGGGATTCCTGCGTGCCGGCCAGGCTTACACGCTCGCGATCGGTACGGTCGCGAAAGATGGCAACCGCTCTTTTATCGAAACCGAATTCTCCACCGCGAGGGAGCGATGAACGAACGCATCCCGTCATCATCGGATCGGCCTGAGACCAACCGGCCATGTCTTAAGGTCCAGCTTGCGCGATCCCGGGCGGCAGCCGGATCTTCCGTCCATACCTGAGGGCATTGCAATGGCGGACATACAAGCAAAGCCAGTGGATTGGCGGCTCAGCCCATTCTTCCGGTTGCGTGCCGTGCTCACGGCAGCTGTCGTCCTGTCCGCGGCCGGATCTATCACGGGCAGCGGAGCGTATGGGGCCGAAATCAAGGACGCGCCGCGCTGGACCAAGGGCAGTGACTTCTCCTCACTGAAGGATTGGAATTTGAAAGGCGAGCAGATCGTCCCGCATGGCGTCAACCCGCTCTATTACCCGATCACGCCGGGCCACAAGCATGCGCTGGAGCGGCGCGATCACCCCGACGGCAGATATCGCAAGGAGGCCGTGGTGCTGGACACCACGGAGGATTTCGATATTCGGGGCATCGGCAAATTCAAGACGGCGGTGGTGCAGGAAGAGGAGTATCTCGACGGCGCCCTGGCGCAGCGCACGCTCAACTGGATCGCTCTCGACAAGGCCACCAACAACGTTCTCTCGTTCGGCGAGGTGAGCTGGAAAATCGAGGACGGCAAGCCGAGCTTCACGGGCACGTGGCGGGCCGGAGACCCCGACGGCGACGGCGTCGCTGAACCAGGCCTGCTGATGCCGGGCACCTTCAAGGTCGGCGAGCGCTACATTTCCGCCGGCAGCAAGAGCACGTCCTATGGTGGCGCCGAGAACATGGAAGAAGGCCTTCAGGCCACAGTTCCTGCCGGGACGTTCAAGGGCTGCGTCCGGGTCCGCGAGCAAGATTTGATCGACCTGAAGGATATCAACGACAAGATCTGGTGTCCGGAAGTCGGCCTGGTGAGCGATACCTCAGACGGCAAGCTCGTCATTTCCAACGCGCTCCCGTCCAGCAATCCGGCCTCCAACGTTTCAAGCATCGGGAAGCAGCGCGACAAACCCGCGAAGCAAAAGTCGGCGGCGGCCAAGGTTTCAATTGCTGACGCCAAGAGGGTCGCGCTTCAGCGAATGCCCGGAAAAGTCACCGACGTAACCATCGAGAAGAAGCGGGGCAGGAACGTTTACGTCGTCGAGATCCAGACCGGTAGTGGAGAGGTCGACGTCTTTGTCGACACCCAGACCGGGGAGGTCGTTGGAACGGACTGACATAACGGACTGACGTGGAGACAGGCCAGTGGAATAGGAAGACCGCATGAGGAAGATGGTTCGCGGCAGTGATTGCTGTCCGCCCGCCACCTGAACTCAAGTTTCCGTAACCCTGGGCGACGCATCGCCAGACCGCCGCCCGCAACTGGAGGGCCGTGAGATGTTCGACATGAAGAGTTTGGATCGACATATGAAGATGGAAGACCGGCCATCTGGCCGGCTGATCAGGTGGCGTGCCGCACTCATGGCGGTCAGCTTTCTGACGGCGGTCGGGTTCACGCTCGGCGGCGCTGCGGTCGCGGGTGAGATCAAGGATCCGCCGCGCTGGAAGCATGCCAAGGATTATTCTTCTCTGAGGGATTGGAATCTGAAAGGCGAGAATATCGTCCCGCAGGGGATAAACCCGCTCTATTACCCGATCGTGCCGGGCCACAAGCATGTGCATGAGCGGCCCGATCATCCCGACGGGAAGTATCGCAAGGAAACAGTGGTCCTCAATGACACCGAGGATTTCGACATTCCCGGCATTGGAAAATTCAAGACAGCGGTCGTGCAGGAAGAGGAATATCTCGATGGGGTCCTGACGCAGCGTGCGCTCAACTGGTTCGCCGTCGATAAGACGACCAACAGCGTTTATGCCTTCGGTGAGGTGAGTTGGGAGATCAATGAGGAAGGCAAGCCGGTTTTCGCCGGCACCTGGCGGGCGGGCGAATTCGACGGCGACAGCGTCGCCGAACCGGGCTTGTTGATGCCCGGCACATTCACGATCGGCGGTCGCTATCTATTCGACGGGGGCCGCGTGAACTCTGGCGGCTCCGAGAACATAGAAGCCGGCATCGAAATGACGGTTCCGGCTGGGACGTTCAAGAACTGTGTCCGGGTTCGCGAGCAGGGTCTGCGCGAACTGGACGACATCACCGACAAGATCTGGTGTCCGGTGGTTGGGGTGGTGTCCGACACCTCCGACGGCAAGCTCATCGTTTCCAACGCGCTGCCGAAGGAAAATCCGGCCTCAGACGTTTCAAGCGTCGGGACGCTGCGCGACAAGCCGCTCAAGTATACGCCGCCCGTGGCGAAGGTCACCGGAGCGGAGGCAACGAAGATCGCTCTCGAGCGGATCCCTGGCAAGGTCACCGAGGTGAAGATCGAACGAAAGAAAGGCAAGAATGTCTACGTCGTGGAGATCCAGACCCCGAACCAGGGTGAGAAGGATGTCTTCGTCGACATCGAGTCGGGAAATATCGTTGGAACGGACTGAGGAAGCGACGGCACGAGGGCGATCTGAATGGACCGTCTTTCGACTGCGATCCACGATTTTTTCACTCTCAGTGACGAAATCGTGGATCGCGCGCCCACCCTCCTGGTGGTTGCGGTGAGATGCGGCCGCGATCCTGACAGGATTATTCGACGAGGTAGTGCCATGAAGAGAGCAATCTGCACGGGACTGTTCACCGTTCTTTTCGCTCCAATGATCGCCGCCGCGGCAGAGGCCCCGAAGGGCCTTGGCACCGAGGAATTCGGGCTGTCGCCACGCGAGCTGGTTCAGGCGATCGAGAAGACCGAGGAAATCATCGCGCGCTGCATGAGCGAACAGGGCTTCAAGTACATTGCTGCTGATGTCGACACGGTGCGAGCTGGCATGTCGGCGGACAAGAGCCTTCCTGGCCTCAGCGAGGAGGAGTTCGTCAATCGCTATGGATTCGGCGTATCCACCTTCTACACGGGCTTGGCGCCTCAACTGTCCACCGGCTACAGCCCCGCTCGCGTCGGCCTCGGCGAACGCAATGTGCAGATTTTCCGTAAACTTTCACCGGCGGATCAGGCCGCCTATAATCGCGCCTTGTTCGGGGACGACGTATCCAGCACTTTCGCGGTCGCGCTCGAGATCGAAGACCTGTCGCGCACTGGCGGCTGCACACGCAAGGCTGTTGCCGAAACGTTCAAACCCGATCAACTGAAGGCGAGCCACTACAATCCCCAGGACGCACTCATCAACAAGGATTCGCGCATGAAAGCCGCACTTGGCTATTGGCAGCGCGAGATGAAGAAGGCCGGTTTTGAATATGGCCATCCCGATGAAATTGAACCCGACCTGCGCAACCGGCTCAACGCACTGACCGAGGGCGGCAGGCTCCTGGTTGACAAGATGTCAGCGGACCAGAAGGCGGCTTTGCGAAAACTACAGGATTTTGAGCGAAGTGTGGCGGCTAAGGCCTTCAAAATGTCGGAGGAGGTGTTGAAGCCGGTCGAGGAGCGGATCCAGGAGGAAATGTTCTCCCGGAAAGTCCAATGAGATCGATCGTTACATCCATTTGTCGGTCTTTCCCGGATCGGTTGCTGCGGGTATTCTTTTCCCGTGGCCGGGAATCGCAGCGAAGGCCAACGCATTGCTCGAGCGAGCATGGCCGGTGCGACCCCAATAAATAGTTGGGAGGATTGGGCATGGTCGCGAGCCGGGTAAATGTTCTCTGGGGCATCCTGGGCCTTGTCGGCGGCACGGCGCTTGGCGCCTGGTACATGGGGTCCAGGATCCAGTCGCCGGCAGAGATGGCGGCGCGAACCGCGCCGCCTGAGCCATCTCCGATCCTTGTGCCGGTCGAATCGCGCGTTCTGAGTTCCGATGTTGTCACGCGCGGGACCGTTCGCTTCGGCCTCCCGCAGCCGATTTCGATTGCGCCTTCCATCGTTAAGGGTGGGGCCGGACTGATCTCGTCGCTGCCGCGGCCAAATGCGCAGTTCAAGGAAGGCGACGTGATCATGTCAGCGTCTGGCCGTCCGGTCCTGGTCCTGCGTGGCGCCGCGCCGGCCTTCCGCGACATGTCGCCGGGAACGAGCGGGAGCGACGTGCAGCAGCTCGAGGAAGCGTTGGCCCGGCTCGGCTTTGATCCGGGACCAGTCGACGGCAACTACGATCAAAAGACGTCCCTTGCGGTTGAGCGCATGTATCAAAAGGCCGGGTGGGATGCGTTCGGACCAACACGTGAACAGCGCGCCGCAATCGCCACGCTGGAGCGAGACTGGTCGGACGCTGCGAGAAGCCGGCTCGCTGCCGAGACCGCGCGCGACACGGCCGTCAAGGCGGTGGCCGCCGCGCGCGCGATCGCGGAGCAGAATATTCGTCAGGCCACAATCGATAGCGCTTTGCGTTTCGGTACCGGCCGGCAGCTGGCAGACGCACGCACCGGCAAATCCCTCCTGGTTCAAACCGAGCGTGCGCGGGGCACATATTCGGCCGCTATGGCCGACGCCGATATCAAGACGCAGATGGCCGACCGCGCCTTGGTCGTCCTCGATCCGCGCCAGACGGAGATGACCAAGGCGGCAGCCGAGGCCAAGCTGAGAGTAGCGCGAAGCGCGCAACGCAAGGTAAGGGTAGAAGCCGAGCTTGCGATTGAGAATGCGACGCGCGAGGCCAGCCTGGCCAACGAGCGGATCAAGGCCGCCGAGGGCGCCGTGAAAGCGGCGAGCTTGGAAGGCGAGCGCAGCGTGCGTGCGGCGCAGGAACAACAGACGCTCGCCGAATTCGACGTCAAGGTTGCAACCGAACGATACGAGCGTCTGGATCGCGAGCTCGCGGCGGCGAGGGCAAAGCTCGGCGTCCAGGTGCCGGCGGACGAGGTCGTGTTCATCCCGTCGTTGCCGATCCGCGTTCACGAGGTGACCGCGTCCGTTGCCGGCAATGCGACCGGGCCGGTGATGAGCGTGACGGACAACGAGCTCAGCATCGACTCGCAACTGGCGATCGAGGCCGCGCCGCTGGTGAAGCCAGGAATGAAAGTCGCCGTCGATGAGCAGGCGCTTGGCATCAAGGCGAACGGTATCGTTGAGACGGTGGCGAACACGCCAGGGACGCGCGGCGTGGATGGCTACCACTTCTATCTCGGCGTCAAGGTGGAGAGTACGCCAGTTGCCCTGGCAGGTTTCTCCGTTCGCCTTGCAATCCCGATCGAAACCACCAAGGGCCCGGTTATCGCCGTGCCGACGAGCGCATTATCGCTCGCCGCGGACGGAACGTCACGCGTGCTGGTCGATCGTAGTGGCCGCCAGGAATACGTCACCGTGCAGCCAGGGCTTTCGACGGGTGGCTATGTCGAGGTCAGCGCGTCCGACGAGCGGCTCGCGCCCGGCCAGATGGTGGTGGTAGGCTACAAGACGGCGGAGCCAACGGCGATGAAATGATGCCCACCGCAACCATACGTCGAGAGTTGTCGGTCGAAACGGTTGCCGCCGATCCCAATCATGTGCTCGACCTGCGTAAGGTGTGCAGGCAATTCGGGACCGATCCTGCCGTCAATGCGTTGGTTGATGTCGATCTCGTGGTGCGGCGTGGCGAATGGCTGTCGATCACCGGGCCATCCGGCTCAGGGAAATCGACACTTTTGAATATGCTGGGTTGCCTTGACCGGCCAACCAGCGGAGAGTTCCTTCTTGATGGCGTAGAAACGACGAAGCTGAGTGAGAATGAGCGAGCCGGACTGCGCAGCCGGCGCATTGGATTCATCTTCCAGTCGTTTCATCTCCTGCCATATCGCACCGTCCTCGAGAATGTCATGCTGGCGGAAGTATACCGCCGCCGGACCGGACAGGGGCGGCGCGAGCGAGCGCTGGCGGAAATTCGCCGCGTTGGCCTCGCCCATCGGGCGGAGTTTCTGCCTTCCAAATTGTCAGGCGGCGAACGGCAGCGGGTGGCGATCGCCCGGGCTCTGATGGGCTCACCGAGTCTGCTGCTGTGTGATGAACCGACAGGCAATCTCGATTCCAAGAACACCGAGTCGATCCTCGACTTCTTCACCGAGCTGAACAAGGAGGGAATGACGATCGTCGTCGTCACGCACGATGAAAACGTGGCGGGCCGCGCCTCGCGGCGGGTCAATATGAAGGATGGCGAACTCCTTGGCGGAGGCGAGCCTGCATTATCAACCCCATCCAAGAAGCGCTTCGCGGCTTCGGGAATCACGACGCGCGACCTTATCACCGAGTCGATCGCCGGGGCGATCGCGCGGCCGGCCCGCATGGCGCTTACGGTGCTCGGCATCGTAATCGGCATGTCGGCTTTGGTCGCAACCGTTGGTCTCACCCGAACCGCCGGCAATCGCATCATCAGCCAGTTCGATCAACTCGCAGCCACAGAACTCTTCATCTCGGCACGGCCGGGCGGCGCCACCGGCACGATTGATCCGCGTGCAATTCCGTGGGACGCGCCGGAACGGCTCGTTCGGCTTAACGGAGTGGTAGCCGCGGGCCTGCTGAGCGACGTCAATGTCCACGACGCGCTCGTCAGCGCGTCGCCGGTCGTGGATCCGGCAAACCAGACAGCCATCAGGCTGGCGGTGCGGGCGGCCTCGCCCGATCTGCTTCGCGCCGTGCGCGGCGACCTCGCCTCGGGACGGTTTCTGGACGATGGGCATTCTTTCCGCGCCGACCGCGTCGCGGTCCTCGGCCCCGACGCCGCGCGCCGTCTGGGCATCGGTGGGGTCGAGCGGCTGCCCGCGATCTATGTCGGCGATGAACTTTATCTCGTCATCGGCATCCTTCGCGATGTCGTGAGAAAACCCGAACTGCTCGGCTCGGTCATTATTCCCGAGGGCACGGCGCGACGATACTTTGGCCTTTTCGGGCCCGGCCTCGTTGTCGTGGAGACGAAGATCGGCGCCGCCTCCCTGATTGCGCTACAGGCGCGAGCTGCTTTGCGGCCGGATGACCCACGCACGCTTCGGGTGCAATTGCCGCAGGAGCCGCGACGCGTGCGCGATGACGTGCAGACCGACCTCAATGTCATGTTCCTGCTCTTGGGTGGCCTGTCGCTCGTGGTGGGTGCGCTCGGGATTGCCAATATTACGCTGGTGGGCGTGATGGAGCGGACGGCGGAGATCGGATTGCGCCGCGCCATTGGTGCGACGCGCCGGCATATCGCGGCACAGTTCCTTGTTGAGAGCGCGTCCATGGGGATTGTGGGAGGACTGCTCGGATCCAGCATCGGCGTTACGATCGTCGTTGGCGTCTCAGCGTACCAGGTCTGGACACCGGTGCTCGATCCGCTCGCTCCTTTGCTCGCGCCCGTTGTCGGCGGCGTGATTGGCCTCTTGTCCGGAGTCTACCCCGCCTCGCGCGCGGCTGCGCTCGAGCCGGCCGAAGCGCTCCGCGTCTAGTTGAACGTCAAACAAGATCTCTGCTGTGCGGTTGGATCCCCGGTCTGTCGCCAGCGCCGGTCAGGACGCGTGCATCCATCGGGTTAGTCGACGTGTTCCTCACCTTCGGCATCGTCGCCCATTGTTGCGTCGGCTCGCGCTGGCCAAATGGCGTGCTTGTCGCGTCGGTCCATAGAGGGCCTTTCGACTTGCCCAAGGTTGGCGCGGACTCGTGCGTTGTCGCTAACCGTGGCACCTGTTCCGAATGCGCCCGGCGTGATGCCGAAACGCTGTCGGAATCCTCGTGCAAAATGCGTGTAGTCGCGAAAGCCGCAGGCGTAGGCGATATCGTTGAGTGGCTGGCCTGTCTTGATCAACGCGCGGCGCTCGATCAGACGCGCCGCATGATCCAGACGGGCCGAACATATGTGGTGTCGGCATGTCGACCCACGGACCGTGAACAGCTTCTGCAAATAACGTAGCGAAATTCCCGCCTCGGCAGCCACCTCGCGCGGAGAGATGTCCGGATCGGCAAAGCGGTTCTTTATGATGTGGCAGGCGCGCATGAACAGCTTGTCGTTGTGGCGTGAGCCAAGCGGGGCGGGCGGTGCAAACAGCGCGCCGAGGAGATCATAGACTACTAGAGGCATATATCTATCAGCCGACGAAAACGATGGTTCTGCATCGCTCACGGAGCCAAGAGCGAGTTGACAGAGCAGACGTGACGCTTGCGCCGATCGCGGACCGCAAGCGCCACCTTGTGGTTCGAAGCCGAGATGCGAAACCAGGTTCTGGCGCGGCAATTGCAGACTAAGCCATTGCGCGTCCCGGTGCTTGGCCTCCGGGACGAATGTTACGGGTCTTGTGGAATCGAGCAGGACGACATCGCCAGCAGCGAAATTTACGACTCGGTCGTTCTGAATGATTGTCGATCCGCCTGTAAGCTGAACTACGGCGTAATAATACTCCATGTCATCACGGCGAATATCCGATTCCGTACGCTCAACGCGAGTCGCGTTGCAGGTGAGATCCGTTGCGACGAATCCGAAGACGCGCCGCGTGCGCACCTTGCCGGCGAAGATGTTGGCTTCGAAGGCGGGACTAAACAATCCCCAATCCTCGCGCAGTGCAGCTCGGAAACTGTCATAGTCCAATTTTGGCGCGCTGAGAAAATCGTCGTTTGGGTGCACCATCAACTCCACGGGACAACAATGCTGCAGACCTAATCGTATGATTTGGGTTTGGAATGGCCCGCGCCGAAGCCACCGGCGCAGTTAATCAATCTAGCGTGCGCCGAAATTGGCCGCGCTCAACTCTGCGTCACACCAAGTCACGCCTGAGAGATCGTGTCGACGTCGCTGCGAGGCACACGCGGTGCGCGCCAGTACGGACGATTGGGCGCGCGCGCCTCACGACACCGGAGGTCCAGCCGCTTAGCTTTCAATCTTGGCAGTTGATGCGGAGGCTTTGCCTGTTCCAAGCCGATCGCAACAAAACTTCGGCGAAAGGACGATACCCATGAGTAACGACGAGACCACGGTACCAACAGGAATGGCCCTGACCCACCTGGATCCCGTCTTTCGTGAACGACCGAACGAATATCTCGATCTGCTGAGGTCGCGGGAGCCGGTACACCAGGATCGGACGGTCGATCGGGTGGTGCTGACCCGTGAGGCCGATGTCGAGGCCGTTATGAACAATCGCAGCCTAGCTTCCGATCCGCGGAAATCCCGCCCGGGTTCGTTCTCTCGGGTCCAACTTAAGGTGGATGAGACGTTCCGGCCGCTCATACTGCATATGGACGACCCGGACCATAAACGCATGCGCGACCTGGTCGCCAAGGCGTTCAACCGGGTCGCGGTCGATGCGATGCGCCCGCGTATCACTGAGGTCGCATGCGGCTTGCTGGACGACATAGACGATCCATCCTGCTTCGATATTATGGACGCTTATGCCCGGCCGTTGCCGACGACAGCCATCGCCCTGATGTTGGGCGTCGATACCGCCCGCTGCCGCGACTTCAAGCAATGGTCTGACGGCAAAATGCAGATGTTCAACCCGCGACGCATGCCGGAGCAGGAGGCTATTCTGGCATCCAGCGACGCCGCTCTCACCGGCTACTTCACCGAGGTGATCCAAAATCGTCGTAAGGAACGTCGCGCCGATCTGATCAGCAGCCTAATCGACGCTGAAGAGAACGGCGAGCAGCTCGATGAAGCGGAGATCATTAGCGTTTGCGTTACTTTGCTCATTGCGGGCAACGTGACGACGACCGATCTTATCGGTAACGCCGTACTAGCCCTGCTACAGCATCCCAGTGAACTCAGCAAACTGCTCGCTAATCCGAACCTGGTTCGTAGCGCCGTCGAGGAAGTGTTGCGCTATGACGCGCCAGTCATGCAAGGCACTCGGATCGCAACCGAGGCGATGCGGATCGGCGGGTGCCCGGTCGCTGCAGGGCAGACGATCAATGCCATGCTCTATGCAGCGAATCTCGACCCAGAAGCGCATCCGGATCCAAAGCGGTTTGACATCGAACGGCCGGATAAGCGTCACAACTCATTTGGTGGGGGCGCTCATTTCTGTCTTGGCGCGCCATTGGCCCGGGCCGAGGCACAGATCGCTCTTTCGATGCTTTTCGAGCGGTTCCCGAAGCTCCGCCTGAGAGCCGAGCGCCCCTTGGAGCGCCGGACGATGTTCAACTTCAATGGACTAAAGGCGCTTTGGGTGTGTGCGGACTAGCAGTGCGCTGCAGTGAACTATGACTCTTTGTCCCAGGCCCAACCTGATGGGCGGGGCGAGCGGCATCAGTAGCAGAGCGGTCCATCGCATTTTCGCCGAACATGCTCCATCCGCTCCATTTGAATTAGGAGTAGCCGAACAAGATGGTTGAGCAAGCAACACAATTGCCGCTACTCGAACAGGTCGACGTCGGATACGCCGGCGTACACTGGGACGTCAATAGCGGCGGAGAGGCAGAAGCTTTTCGGACTGCGATGCGACGGATAGTCGGCGGTGTCACCATAATCACGACGCTGCATGATCGTGAACCGTGGGGAATGACGGTTAGCGCATTCACGCCCGTATGCATTGATCCCCCGACGCTCCTTGTTTGCGTAAATAGTCGTACGACCACGGCCTCGGACATATCACGTGGCGGCCGCTTTGCTGTGAATTTGCTGAGCCAGGCGCAGCTTTATCTGTCGCAGCTATGTTCGCGCGCAGGCGAAGATAAATTCATCGGCGACTATGTCGTTCCGCCCTCCGGTTTACCAGAGCGGGTCATGACGCCGGTTTTGCGAGACTCCATTGTGACGTTCGATTGCAGAGCGACCGACATTCTCTCCGTAGGAAGCCATCTCGTCGTCATTAGCGTCATTGCGGCGATCCTGGCACCGCAATCCCTGCCGCCGTTGCTGTATGGAGAGGGCCGCTATCTGCACGGTGTCGCGATCGGAGAGGCAGCTACGAGAGAGATCAGATCATGAAATTACACGGAGTCGCCGACGTGCTCTATGGCGCCTACAACCGTCATGACACGGCAGCTGTCGCGGAGCTTTATGATGGTAACGGCACTCATGAAGACATAGCGATGGGCCCTCCCAAGGTTGGCCGGGCCGCGATTGCGCATGGCCTGCAGAAGTTCTTCGGTTGGTTTCCGGATGCGCACTGGGCCCCGCACGTGCAGATCGCAGATCCATTCGGGTCGGTGACGATCACGTACCTCCTTACGGCAACTCTGCAGACGCAAATGGACCGCACGATTGCGCGTGGTCAAAGGATTTCATTGCGCGGAGCTCACGTTTTGCATGTGCGGGGGAGGCTCATTCACAGCAGTGAAGACTACTGGGACGCTGCAACGTTTCAGAAACAACTTAACGCTTAACGGAGCAATTATCATGCGAACAGGCCAAGAGTATCTAGCGTCGCTTCGCGATGGGAGGAAAGTGTACGTCGGTGGCGAACTCATCGAAGACATCACGACGCATCCCAAGACGAAGGGCTATGCTCAAGCGATCGCAGAGTATTACGACCTGCATCTCGATCCCAAGAACCGGGATGTCGCAACTTTTGTCGACGCGAACGGTAATCGCCAATCGATGCACTGGTTCTTGCCGCGATCCAAGGAAGATGTTGTTCGGCGCCGCAAGTACTGTGATTTTATTTGTCGCCATTTCAAGGGTGGCATCTTTACGCGGCCGCCGGTCGGAATGAATGCTGTGATGTTCACGCAGGTCGACGACCAAAAGCCGTGGGCTGAAAACTCCCGATTCAAAAACGGAACGCGCGACCTATCCAAGAATATTCAGCGTCAATGGGACGAGGTTACCTCCAGGGACCTTGCGATTTCTCCAATGTTCCTCGATGTGCAATTCGACCGGGGTCGCGACAACGCAATAGCCGAGACCCCGATGCTGAAGATTGTTGAAGAGAGGGACGACGGTATCTTGGTCAAGGGCTGGAAAGCGATTGGCACATCGGTGCCGTTTGTAAACCACCTGCTGATTGGAAATTTGTGGCGGCCGGGACAGACACCAGAGCAAACGGTATATGCCTTGGTTCCGATCGCCACGAGGGGTGTCTCAGTGGTTGCCCGCAAATCGAATGCCGAACCGGACGCAGATCCGTACGATCGACCGCTGGCTACTATCGGTGACGAGCTTGATGCAATGGTTTACTTCGACGACGTCCTGATTCCCTGGCCGCAGGTGCAGCACATTGGCAATCCGGACCATGCGAAATGGTACCCGCAGCGTCAGTTTGACTGGATTCATCTGGAAACACAAATTCGCCACTGCGTACACGCCGAGCTTATGGTCGGTCTGGCGCTGTTGCTTACTCAGTCGCTCGGGACCGGTTCGGGACCGGTAGTACAGGCGCAACTCGCTGAGCTTATCAGATTCCGTGAGACGTGCCGGGCCTTCATGTTCGCAGCCGAGGAGACCGGATTCGTGACTCCCGGGGGACTCTACAAGCCGAACAACATCTACATCGACTTTGGTCGCGCTTACTACCTGGAAAACCAGCATAAGATGGTCAATATGCTGATCGACTTCTGTGGGCGCGGCGTCGTTATCCAGCCGACCAGGAAAGAGCTGGACGACCCGTACATCGGTCCCAAATTGGCTGAAGCGCTTCGGGGGCCGGAGATCAGTGCTCGGGATCGCATCAAGATATTCCGGCAGATCAGCGAGCGGTTCCTTACTGAGTGGGGCAATCGTCATGAGATGTTCGAGAAGTTCAATGGAACGCCATTGTACCTGATAAATCTCCTTACGATGCAACGCACCGAGTATCAGGTTGATGGCCCACTCACGGAGCTTGCTAGACAGGTTCTTGGTTTCGGAGACACGGCGGAGCTCGGCAAGAGGACTCAGGAAGCGGAAAGAGCCTCGCACTACGCCAGCGTTCGATTCCAGCCCGAGTACGCAAAGGCTCAAGATGTCCATGAGGGCTATGCGCGAAGTTGACAAGAAGTCCGCAAGGGGTGGCGTCGATTGATAAAGAGAACCCCAGGATGATTGGGCGCCCTGGGGGCCGACTTCGATGACTTAGCGATACCGTCGACATTGTAGGACTATCAGCACGCAGGAATGTTCTAATCCTGAAAGAACAGTGGAGCGATACCGAGCGAGCAACCCAATGAGGTGAAGTGCAGGTTTCGTTTCGATAGCCTCAATCGGATGGAATGTTCGCCTCCACCTTGCGATCTCCAGCCCTAAGGGGAATCAGGGCCGACCCTCCGGAGAAGGACGATCGGTTGCTCATAGCGCTAGGGATTCGCGGCCGACATATGTGGCCGTCTGACAAGTCCAGGCGTCGAAGCCGCGATACCGTCATCGAGGTCGATCTCCTCGACGATCTTGCCGTCCTTAGGCTTTAGGTAGGAGTAGCCGAACATGAAGGAAACCATTCTCCGCTCCGGCATCGACCGTCGCACCCTGCTCACGACGTTGGCGTTGCTTCCGGCCCTATCCGTGCGGCCCTTATCCTTCTCCGCGTCGGCCCAGACCGCTTCGAGCGGCCCATTGCCATCGTGGAATGAGGGATCCGCCAAGCAAGCGATCCTCGACTTCGTCCGAGATACGACGGAACGGGCAAATCCGAAGTTTGTGCCTCCCGAGGAACGCATCGCCACCTTTGATCAGGATGGTACGCTTTGGGTGGAGCACCCGATCTATAGTCAGATGGTGTATTGCCTCGACCGAGTGCCGGTGTTGACCGCACAACAGCCGGCGTTAAAGGAGGTCGAGCCTTTCAAGACGTTGCTGTCGGGAAGCCGCGGAGCGATGGCCGGGCTCTCGATGCGGGACTTCGAAAAGATCGTTTTTGCAACGCTCGCCGGGATGACAACTGACGAGTTCGAGGCCGAAGGAAGAAAGTGGCTTGCCTCCGCGAAGGATCCACGCTGGAAGCGGCCCTATACCGAACTCGTCTACCAACCGATGCTGGAGGTGATGACCTACCTGCGGGCGAATGGCTTCAAGACCTACATTGTCACGGGCTTCGGTCAGGATTTTGTACGTCTGTATTCACAGCAGGTCTACGGCATCCCACCGGAGCAGGTGCTCGGGTCGGCGCTCGCCGTCAAATATGATTATGACAAGGACGGCAAGCCGGTCCTCATCAGCGAACCCTGCCTCTTGCTCAACGACAGCGCTGCCGGGAAACCGGAGAGCATTCACTTGATGATTGGTCGACGTCCGAACGCATCATTTGGTAACTCGACTGGAGACCAGCAGATGCTGGAATATACGGGTGCCGGGGACCGCGCGCGACTATCGATGCTCGTGCTGCACGACGATGTGATACGTGAGTACGCTTATGGTCCGGCGCAGGGGCTGCCCGATACGAAGATTGGTTCCTTCACCCCCGCGCTCTATGCCGAGGCTAGAGAGAAAAACTGGACCGTCATCAGCATGAAGAACGACTGGAAGAATATCTTTTCGTTCGGATAGCGGATGACTGGGTTGAACATCACTAAATGCCAGCCAAGTGCAATCTGGCGGCGCGGCCGGGAACATGTCGGTGTCGCCAGAGCCGATGCTCTGCGTCCACCGCGCGCTGGTGATGAAGCGGGATGGCCGATCACGATGCCGTTGGTCGTAGTCGTCACCCAGGCAGGGAAGGGAGCTCACCAATCGCCAGATTGGCGGCGACGTGGTGGTGAGCAGTGCGTGCCAGTATGGGTGAAATGGCGCTCGCGGCTCACGACATCCGGCTTCCGGAGCCCTACCATCATTCATTCACAACGTCGAATCCAAATCGTGTTTGGAGGACACATGCCCCTGTCAGTCATATGGCTTCTCTCGTCCTTTGCGATCAGGCTGCTCGTTGTTCACTTCAGGCTTATCATCCTTCTCAGCTCTCGCGCGAAGGCGCGCTTTTGAGAATCGGGCACCCGATCGTGCGGGCGAGAAGTCGTCTTGGCTGATGAAGGCTACGGGCACCCGTGCGGACAATCTCCTGCCGGCACGGTTAGTTGATTTCTGCTGAAGCGAAAGCGTTGAAACCAAGGACCATTCGCCATGCTTGGCTTAATGATGCAAACTCCATTGCTCCTGTCGTCCATTCTCATGCACGCGGCGCGCTCCTTTCCCGATGTCGAGATCGTCTCCCGAACCCCCAATAAGCCCGATCACATTACCAGCTACAGCGGCCTTCTCCAGCGCAGCTCTCAGCTCGCAAATGCATTGGACTCGATTGGAATTAAGCGGGGCGATCGCGTGGCGACGTTAGCCTGGAACAGCTATCGGCACCTCGAGCTATACTTCGGTGTTTCGGGAATGGGGGCCGTTTGTCACACGATCAATCCAAGGCTGTTCGTGGAGCAGATCATATACGTCATCAACCACGCCGAAGATGTGGTTGTGTTCTTCGATCTGGCCTTCATCGATCTCGTACACTCATTAGTGCCGCAATGTCCGACTGTTGAGGCATGGATATATCTGGGGGAGGCTGCCGACGCGAAGATCGTGGGAGCCAAAGGCTTCGCATCCTATGAAGGATTTCTCTCCGGGTGCTCGGGAGCTTATGCATGGCCGGAATTCGACGAGAACACGGCGTGCGGACTGTGCTATACTTCGGGAACGACAGGAAACCCAAAGGGTGTTCTGTATAGCCATCGCAGCGCCGTACTGCATTCTTGCGCCTCAGCGCTTCCAGACGCTTGTCGCATTTCTCTGGATGACACGGTCGCGCTTGTCTCGCCGATGTTCCATGCAATGTCCTGGGGAATGCCGTATTGCGCAACGGCAATGGGTTCGAAGCTGGTGATGGCCGGACCAAAAGTCGACGGGGAGAGCCTGCACAAGTTGTTTGAGGACCACGGGGTGACTTTCGCTGGCGGCGTGCCGACGGTCTGGCTGGGCTATGTTCGATACCTGCAAAGCGCCGGCGTAAAGCCGACGACGCTCAATCGCGTGCTGATCGGCGGTACAGCATGTCCCCCCTCGCTGATGGAAACGCTGCAGGATGGCTACGGAGTCGAGGTGCTGCATGGCTGGGGCATGACGGAAACAAGCCCGATCGGCACGATCTCAAAGTCACTGCGCAAGCACCGGGCCTCGTCGAGAGCTGAACGGCAGTCTCGCCAGGTCAAACAAGGACGAGCGGTTTTCGGGGTGGAAATTGGCATTCTGGATAGCAACAACAGAATACTCCCACACGATGGCAAGGCAGTTGGCGACCTCGTGGTCCGGGGGCCCTGGATCGCCCGCGCTTATTACAAGATGCCGGAAAGCGAGCGTGCCGATGGCTGGTTTTTCACCGGTGATGTCGCCACGATCGACAGCGACGGTTATATGCAGGTTACGGATCGCTCGAAGGACGTCATCAAGTCCGGGGGCGAATGGATATCATCTATCGAGCTCGAAAACGTGGCGATGGCCCACCCCGAAATCGCCGAAGCGGCCGTGATTGGTGTTGCGCATCCAAAATGGGACGAACGCCCGCTTGTCCTTGCAGTTCGACGCCAGGGATCGATGCTCGAGGCGCAAGACCTCCTGGCCTTTTACGAAGGCAAGATAGCGAAGTGGTGGATGCCGGACGATGTGCTGTTCGTCGACGGACTTCCGCACGGGGCGACTGGAAAAGTCCTGAAGAGCAAATTGCGTGAGCTTTACGGGGACCGCGCGTCGGCAGCTACAGCCAGCAATGTGACGCGCTTGCGGCGATCGGCTACCAAGGCTTCGCGATGACCAGATGACAGCGGTAACGGGAGAAAAATCCGGTGAGCATGAATCCCTACTACGGTCAGGAAGGTCACGGTCCCTACGAATCGATTGGAATCGGCAGCCTCGAACTCGAGGAGGGCGGCACTATTCCGGATTGTCAGCTTGCCGTGGCGACCCACGGCACGCTGAACGCAGCGAAGGACAATGCCATCCTCGTTCCGACCTGGTTCTCTGGAACCAGCAAGATCGTGGAGCAGGTCTACATCGGCAACGGGCGTGCGCTCGATCCGGCGAAGTATTTCATCATCGTCGTCAACCAGATTGGAAATGGCCTTTCCACCTCACCGCACAACAGCGGTGGAGCGCAGGCCGGGCCGATGTTTCCGAAAGTGCGCATTGGCGACGACGTGCGCGCCCAGCATAAGCTTCTGACCCTGAAATACGGTCTGAAGCGGCTCGCGCTGGTCGTCGGCGGCTCCATGGGCGCTCAGCAGACTTATGAGTGGGCCGTGCGCTATCCCGACTTCGTCAAGCGCGCCGCTCCGATCGCCGGCACCGCCAAGAACACCGAGCACGATTTCGTCCTCACCGAGACACTTTCCGAAGCGATCACATCCGATCCAGGGTTCAACGGCGGCAAGTACGGTTCGCCCACCGATGTCGCCGCCGGCCTTCATCGCCACGCCAGGCTGTGGACGGTGATGGGGTGGAGTACCGAGTTCTTCCGAGAAGGCCGACACAAGGCGCTCGGCTTCGACTCGATGCAGGCCTTCGTCGATACGTTTATGGCCGGATACTTCGCGCCGATGGATCCGAACGATCTTCTGGCGATGGCGTGGAAGTGGCAACGAGGCGACGTGAGCCGAAACACCGGTGACGATCTCGCGTCGGCGCTCGGCCGTATCAAGGCGAAGACTTACGTGATGCCGATTAGTCACGACATGTTCTTTCCGCCGAGCGACTGCGAGGTAGAGCAACGGCTGATCCCCGGTAGCCAGTTCCGTCCGCTGAAGAGCATATGCGGACACCTCGGCCTGTTTGGCGTGGATCCCGAGCTGCTCGCGCAGCTTGACGCCAATCTGAACGAGCTGCTCGCGACACCTGTGAGCTGACGAGGCGGATCGGTGTAGCATTATGGCGTAGCACTCCCAGCCGTTACGGCGATGCGGCGCCAGTGTAACGAGGGGTGCCGGAGCTGCAGCTCGACGCGGCCCCAGCAGCCAAGAGACGTGAGCGCATCCTCATCTTTGCGCGCCAGAGGCGTCTTTTCCTTCGCAAAGCGACTGAGGCGTTCCAAGCCTTGCGTGACCTCTCGACCGATCGACCCAAAAAGGCGGTCGTACCCGGAAATTTGCGACCTCACTTTTGATGAATGAAGAGAACTCGCGAAGACAGTCGTACCGCAGGCGCGAAAGCTCATCGCCTTCGCTTGCGTTCTCGACCAATCCCCTGCGGTTCTTCTCTTCGTCCTCTGCCGATCGCTCAACGAGTGCGCTGCGGCCGCTTCGGACTGATAAGGAAGAAAAACGGCGGCCTGCGACGAAGCCACGGGGAGGCGTCAACCAACCTAGCGTGGCCGCGAGATAGGTCCGGCTCAACTCCGCGTCACACCAAATCACGCCTCCGAGATCGTGTCAGCGCCGCCGCGCGGCGCGCCACGCGGTACGCGCTGGTACGGACGATTGGGCGCGCTCGCCTCACGACACCTGAGATTGCGCCGCCTACATTGCGGTCCAGCAGTCACGTATTGACGAGAGACGGAAGAAAGAATGATTTGGGAAGTTGAGAATACAATGACACCAACAGCCATACCGGCTGATCATCTCGCATTGACCCGCAACGCTCATCACCTTAGGCAAGCCATGACCAGGACTATTCTCATCACCGGTACATCGAGTGGCTTCGGCCGCGAAACTGCGGAAAGGCTGGCGCGCGACGGCTATTACGTGTTCGCCGCGATGCGCGACATCGCCGGCCGCAATCGCAGCCACGCCGACGCGCTGCGAAGGCAGAAAATAAGCGTCGTGGAACTCGACGTCACCGACGATGGCTCGGTCGATCGTGCCGTTGCTTCTATTCTCGCCGAGGCCGGCAAGATCAACGTGTTGGTCAACAACGCCGGCATTGCGTCGGTCGGCGTGACTGAAGCCTTCACGGCCGATCAGGCGAAGGCGATCTTCGACACCAACGTCATCGGGCTCCTCCGCGTTACGCGGGCAGTGTTGCCTTCGATGCGTCGGGAGCGCGAAGGCCTCATTATCAACATGGGCTCGGTCCTCGGCCGGGTGACGTTCCCCTTCGTCGGCATCTATGGCGCGAGCAAGATGGCGATCGAAGCCTTGACCGACAGCATTCGGCTGGAGGTCTCCCAGCTCGGCGTAGACGTAGTGGAAGTCCAGCCTGGCGCTTACCCGACAAGCCTGTACTCGAGCATCCAGAGGCCTGCCGACGACGACATCACGAAGTCTTACGGCGCGGTCGGCCAGATCCCCGACGCCATTTACAAGACCTTCACGTCAATGTTGCAGGGTAAGGACGCCCCGAAGCCTCATGACATTGCCGAGGCCGTCGCCAAGCTCGTCGGCCAGGGGAAGGGCAGTCGCGCCGCTCGGACGGTGGTGGGCATGTCGTTCGGTGCTGACAAGATCAATGCCGACGTCGCGCCCGTCCAGAAAGCCGTCGTCGGCGGTCTGGGCCTCGGGCATCTCGAAGAACTCGCGTGAAGCGCTGTGGGTGCGTGCGGACCAGCAGTGCGCCGCAGTTAATTACGACTCTTTGTTCAAGGGCCAACCTGATTGGCGCGGGCGCACGGCATCAGTGTCAGAGCGGTGCATCGCATTTTGCCGAACATGCGCTCAAATCCAAAATCGCGATTGGAGAATTTATGCCCGTGTTAGTAATATGGCTCGCCATATCCTTTGCGATCAGGCTGCTCGTTATGTACGTCAGGCTTGTCATCCTTCTCAGGTCTCGCGCGAAGGCGCCTTCGGCGATGGGGCGCCCGAGGGGCGAGGGCGGGCGAGACGTCCCTGGCTGATGAAGGCGTCCCGCCAAAGGGAGGCCCTTGCGGACGATCTCCTGGCCGCTCGAATAATTGCTTGCGGCTCAAGCGAAAGCGTTGAAATCATGGTGACGCGCGCCGATCCGTTAATCACCCAAAAGCTGACTTCCTCTCATCGGCCGGTTTTGGCGCGAACGCGATGGCAGAGGATTACGAGATCATCGAGCACAGCTGCGATAAGGACATGGCGATGAGTGGAAAGCCGAATTGTCTGATCACGGGTGCCGGTTCTGGCTTTGGCCGGGTTGGCGACGAAAGGGCTCTCGTCCGGATATTCCGTGATCGGCACCGTGCGAAGTGGGGCGGCGCGACAGGAGTTCTGCCCGATGGACCCCGCTCGCGCGCGAGCGGTCGTGTTGGATGTCACGGATTGCGCAGCCATCGGCCCTGAGATTGCGCAGGCCGAAAGAGATGTTGGCCCGATAGGCGTCCTCGTCAACAAAGCAGGGTACGGCCGCAAAGGGACCCTTGAGAGGGGTCGCTGGAGGAGATGAGGTGTCAAAGCCGCCGGCAGGCAGGTGATCCCGTCCAAGCTGCTCGTGCGATCTTGAAAGTGGTGGACGATCCACCAATGCCTCTCTTACTCGGAAACGGCGCACTGAGATAGGTTCGCGACAGGTTGAATTCGCTAGCTAGGGAGATCGACACCTGGGAACGGGTCGCGAGATCGACCGAGCACGCGTAGGAGTTTCCGGCCCGCGACTTCAGTAACCAATCGACCTGTTTGCGTATCACGGCTGAATGCCGATCCGAATCCAACAGCTGAGTCTGAGGGGACCAATGTCCATTATGACTATCGCTGAAGAATTCGCGCGCAATACAATTCTGCCGCGAGCTGCCGCTTGGGAAAAGTCGCGCGCGATGGCAACGACTGAGCTCCGCGAAGCGATCAATGTTGGAATTGGATCGCTCAGGATTGGAGTTGAGCACGGTGGTTTGGGCCTGGACTATCTCCGCGTTGGAAATGTCCTCAGGGTCTTGGCCTCCGCGGATTTTCCGTTTGCTTTCAGCCTTGCTGTGCACAGCGCGGTTGCCGGCTTGATAACGGAGTCCGGCTCGCCTGTTCAGCTCGATCAATATGTTCGCCGGATGCAAACAGGAGAACTAATTCTCTCCGTATGCGTAACTGAACCTTCCGCAGGCTCGGATGCAGCAGCTATGCAAACGAAAGCGACCCGTAGGCGTGGGGGGTGGCAAATAAATGGTTCGAAGGCGTGGATTACTAATGCTGTATCTGCGGATCTATTTCTCGTGTATGCGCAAACCGATGTGGATGCTGGACCAGCAGGCATTGCCGCATTTTTAGTAGAGAGAACGTGCGCGGGTCTCTCGATTACGGCTCCCTACGATCTCGTGGGGTGCCATTCTATGGGGCTCGCTGGCGTAGAGCTCTCCGATTGTTTCGTTCCCGATGAGGCGCTGTTTGCTCGACCTGGCGAAGGCTTTAAAAGAGCGATGAGCGGTATCGACGTGGCCCGCACTTTGGTTAGTGCAATGTGCTGCGGGATGCTGCAATCAAGTCTGACGCACGCCTTAAAGGCAACAGCGGAACGTTCCGCATTCGGTTCGAGGACGATCGAGTTTCAAGGCCTTCAATGGATGCTGGCCGACGTCGCGACGGATCTATCGGCCTCAGAGCTGTTGTTCGCCGCTGCTGCATCGAAGCTTGACCGAGGAGAGCGAGCTACAATTGAGGCCGCTCACGCGAAGAAATTTGCGACAAGGGCAGCGTTCAACGGTGTCGCGCAATGTATGCAGCTTGCTGGTGCGCGCGGCCTGTTGGCTGACACGCCAATCTCGCGGCATTTGGCCTCCGCAAAGGCAGCTCAGTACCTCGACGGCACGACAGAGATACAGAATGTTGTTATCTCCCGCTTTCTTCAGGTGCGGGCGGTCTAGCTTCGGCACTTCGACGAAGTTGCATTGTTCGGCGTTGCTCGGAAGTTTGGATATACTGGATGGGGCGGCTGCGAGTACAAGGCGCTGCAGTCAACGCTCGGCGGGCTTGGATGGGCATGCAGCTTCGGAATTGGCATTTCCTCGCCAATTCTGTCGACCTCACAAGAGGCGTTCTGATCACGCTCCTTTGGCGAGTCGCCGATCGACTTACGCGCGAAAATAACATCATGTTAGGTTTATCGCATAACTGGGTAATTGTGTTAGCCCGGCGAAAGCCTATTGTCGCGACCAATCGGATACCCATCGGCAGTGACAAGCGCTCGCGGAAGACGGCAGAGCGCCCAGAGAATGCTGCCCAATTTCCAGCGAAGCCCGACAACGGGACGTCAGCAAACCCAGTGGAGGAATTTTCTGCGATGACCACGACTCGCACGATCCGTAACATGAGTCAGTCCAGGAAGGCTGCTGCGAGCGGCTGGATCGGTTCGGCTCTCGAATATTATGACTTCTTCATCTACGCGACCGCCGCGTCGCTGATCTTCCCGCAAATCTTCTTCCCGTCGGAGAATCCCACCGTCGCCATCGTCGCATCGCTGGCGACCTATGGTGTGGGATATGTGGCCCGGCCGATCGGCGCCTTCGTTCTCGGACATTGGGGCGACACCCATGGCCGCAAGACCGTTCTCATCGTCTGCATGTTCCTGATGGGCATCTCGACGATGGCGGTGGGCATCCTGCCGACCTATCAGCAGGTCGGCATCCTGGCGCCGATCCTGCTCGTCATCCTGCGCCTCGTGCAGGGATTTGCCGTCGCCGGTGAAATCTCCGGCGCGAGCTCGATGATCCTGGAGCATGCGCCGTTCGGCCGGCGCGGCTTCTATGCCAGCTTCGCCCTTCAGGGCGTGCAGGCCGGACAAATCCTCGCGGCAGCCGTCTTCCTGCCGCTGGCGGCCTATATGCCGACCGACGCATTCAACAGCTGGGGATGGCGGATTCCGTTCCTGCTCAGCTTCTTCGTCATCGTCGCAGGCTACATCATTCGTCGCGAAGTCGACGAGACCCCTGCGTTCGCCCGTGAGGGCGAGCGGGGCGAGACGCCGCGGGCGCCCATCGTCCAGGCCATCAAGCTGAGCTGGCGCGACATGCTCAGGGTCATCTGCATGGCCCTGATGAACGTCATTCCGGTGGTTGCGACCATCTTCGGTGCGGCCTACGCGGTGCAGCCGGCCTATGGCATCGGTTTTGCCAAGGACGTCTATCTTTGGATCCCGGTGCTCGGAAACATGCTGGCCGTGTTCGTCATTCCCTTCGTCGGCAATCTCTCCGACAAGGTCGGGCGCAGGCCTCCGATCATCGTGGGCGCGCTGCTCTCCGGCTTGCTCGCCTTCGGTTATCTCTATGCCATCAGCATCAGGAATGTGCCGCTCGCGATCCTGCTGTCGCTCCTGATGTGGGGTGTGGTCTATCAGGGCTACAACGCCATCTTCCCGAGCTTCTACCCGGAGCTGTTTCCGACCCGCACCCGGGTGTCGGCGATGGCGATCTCGCAGAACATCGGAACGACCATCACCGCGTTGCTTCCGGCCCTGTTTGCGGCCGTGGCGCCTCCCGGCTCGGACAATATCCCCTTGACGGTGGGAGCGATCGCCTTCGGTATCACTGTCATCGCGGCGCTGGCGGCCGTCACGGCCCGGGAGACCTATCGGGTCAGGATCGACGATCTCGGCAATCCCAAGGCCGTTCCGATGCCGCGGGCCGACTATGAGCGGCAGCGTGCGGAGGCGGCGAGCGGCGCGGCCGCAATTCCGACCTGAAGGGCACGCAAGGAGCCTGCCGCTGCGATCGATGATGTTTGCAGCGGCAGGGCTCGATGCGTTACGAGATTGCCGATTCGAATTTTTGGGCGCGCGAGCGCGATCATCATGAGGTCAAGGGATGAACCCCGTTGTTGTTGCTGTCGCCATCACCGGCTCCGTTCCGCGCAAGAAGGACAATCCCGCGGTGCCGATCCTGCCGTCCGAGCAGATCGAGTCGACGCAGAAGGCCTTCGAGGCCGGCGCCACCCTTGCCCATATCCATGTTCGAAACGATGACGAGACGCCGTCCTCCGACCCCGAGCGTTTCGCGCAGGTGCAGGAGGGGATCAAAAAGCATTGCCCGGGGATGATCGTTCAGTTCTCGACCGGCGGGCGCGGCCGCGATCCCTCGGCGCGGGGATCATCGCTTTATCTGAAGCCGGACATGGCCTCGCTGTCGACAGGGTCGGTGAACTTTCCGACGATCGTCTACGAGAACGGCGCCGCCCTGGTCGAGACTCTCGCGACCGGCATGAAGACAAATGGCATCCGCCCGGAAATCGAGATCTTCGATCTGTCGCATCTCCACGGTGCGCGGCGTCTGATCGAGGCGGGGCTGATGGACGCGCGTCCGCACGTGCAATTCGTCATGGGCGTCAAGAACGCGATGCCGGCCGACGAGCATGTCCTCGACATCCTCCTGGGAGAGCTGAAGCGGCTGATCCCGAAGGCGACGTGGACGGCGGCCGGGATCGGACGCCATCAGGCCGAGGTCATGGGCTGGGCGCTTGCGCGCGGCGCCGACGCGGTTCGCACCGGGCTCGAGGACAATATCAGGATCGACAAGACCCGCCTGGCCGCCAGCAACGCCGAACTCGTGACCATCGCCGGCGAGGCTGTCGCGCGCCACGGCCGGCGCGTCGCGACCGCGGCCGAGGCGCGATCCCTGCTCGGGCTCGCGGGGTAGGAGCTACTGCCTCCTGCTGACATGCTCCCGGCCGCCTTCTGCCATTCAGCGGCCGGCGTTCCGTTGCGCTGAGTCTCCGGGTAAGACGGATGTCACAGGCGTGATCGGCGCCTGCCGGGCAGGCGACGTTTGGAATGCGGTTCTTGAGATCTGACAGCAGGCTCATCGGGGTCCTGCTGGTGCTGGCAATCACCCAACTCATCGGGTGGGGCACGATCGGCCTTCCGGCCGTCATCGGCCGCGACCTTGCGGCCGATCTCGGCATGAGCCTGTCGGCGGTGTTCGCGGGCAACTCGGTCCTTTACGTCACCATGGGGCTGTGCGCGCCCTGGCTCGCCAGGGCGTTTGCACGCCACGGTGCGCGCAAGGTGATGATGGTCGGCACGGTCGTGACCCTGCCGGGCTTCGTCGTCATGTCCTTTGCCCACGAGCCGATGCTCTATTTCATCGGTTGGGTCATTCTCGGCATGGGCGGCAGCGCCACGCTCTCGACCGGCGCCTATATCATGCTCAACGAAGTGGCCGGGCGGGGCGCCAAGAATGCCATCGGCGGGCTCATGCTGGTGACGGGCCTCTCCAGCAGCATCTTCTGGCCGACCACGTCGTTCCTGAGCGGGCATTTCGGCTGGCGCGGGACCTGTCTCGTCTACGCGGCGATGATGCTCCTCATCAACCTTCCGCTCTACGCGTTCCTGGCTCCGCACCGAAAAATTGCGACTGACGATGGCGGTGGCCCGATCAAGGCCGCGCCGCCGCCTGCGATTCCGAGAAGCACCTTCGGTCTCGTCGCTTGCGTGATCACGATGAACGCCTTCGTCAATTTCGGCATCGGCGCCATCATGATCGAATTGCTGCGGGCGGAGGGGCTGGCGCCCGCGCAGGCGCTCGCATTCGGTTCGATGCTGGGCGTGATCCAGGTCAGCGCCCGCGGGCTGGATTTCCTCGGCGGCGGGCGATGGGACGGGATCACGACCGGGCTCGTTGCGGGCACGGCGTTGCCGGTGGCAATGCTGCTGCTGATGACGAGCGAGGGCGCGACCTGGGCAGTTGCGGTCTTCATCCTGCTCTATGGCGCCGGCAGCGGTGCGATGGCGGTGGCGCGCGCGACGATCCCGCTGGTGTTCTACGACCAGGCCGAGTTCGCCAAGGCAATGTCGATGATCGCGCTGCCGCTCAATCTGGCATCCGCGATCTCGCCGCCGCTCCTTGTCGGCCTGCTCACCCAGTTCGGCAGCCGCGGTGCGCTCGGTCTCACCTTTGTCTTCTCCTGCGCCACGGTGCTGATCCTGGTCCTGCTTGGCCGCCGGCGGCCGCAGGTCGCTGCGGCGGCCGCGACCTGAACCGTCGACGTAATATTCGCAGCGCGGAATACCCCGCCGGGGGCTGCCTCAGCTGCGGGGCGGGGGATGGCCGTATGCCCAGCGTGCAGTGCTCAGCGCCCGAAAATAGTGTATCCGCAGGAAGCGCAGGCCCGCTTCGAGCGCCGCGCCAAGATCCAGTTCCCGGAGGAAATCGACATGTCGGCTCTGCCGCTCTCAGGCATCAAGATCCTTGACCTCACCCGCGTGCTCGCCGGGCCCCTGTCGGCCCAGATGCTGGGCGATCTCGGCGCGGAGGTGATCAAGATCGAGCGGCCGGGCACCGGCGACGACGCGCGCGCCTTCGGCCCGCCTTATCTGACCGACCCCGAGGGCAAGGCCAACAACAACAATTCGTTCTACCTTTGCGCCAACCGCAACAAGAAGTCGGTCACGGTCAACATCGCCAAGCCGGAGGGGCAGGCGATCATCCGCGCGCTCGCCAAGGACGTCGACGTCTTCATGGAGAACTACAAGGTCGGCGATCTCAAGCGCTACGGCCTCGACTACGAGACGATCAAGGCGATCAACCCCGGCATCATCTATTGCTCGGTGACCGGCTTCGGTCAGACCGGCCCCTACGCCCCGCGCGCCGGCTATGACGCGATCCTGCAGGCGATGGGCGGCCTGATGAGCGTCACCGGCCATATCGACGGCGAGCCCGGCGAGGGACCGATGAAGGTCGGGCCGTCGATCGTCGACTACATGACCGGCATGAACACCTCGATCGGGATTCTTTCGGCGCTCTACCATCGCGACGCCAATGACGGGCAGGGACAGCACATCGACGTCTGCCTGTTCGACACCGTCATCGCATCGCTGTCGCATTGGCTGCAGATCTACCTCGTCAATGGCAAGATGCCGCCGCGCCGCGGCACCTGGGGCAATGGCGGCATGCCGGCCGGTGTGTTCCGCTGCACCGACGGCGAGCTGATGCTGGTGGTCGGCAATGACGGCCAGTTCCAGCGCACCTGCGCCGTGCTAGGCGAGCCCGAACTCGCCAACGACAAGCGCTTCGTCAAGAACAACGACCGCGTCGTGCACGGCAAGGAGATCATGGCGATCTTCGCCGGCCTGTTCCTGAAGAAGCCGGTGGCCTATTGGCTCGAAAAGCTGGAGGAGGCCGGCGTGCCATCGGGGCCGATCAACAATTTCGAGCAGGTGTTTTCCGATCCGCACGTCCAGTCGCGCGGCATGCGGGTGAAGGTCGATCATCCGTTCGAGCCCGATCTGTCGCTGATCCGCAACGCGCTGACCCTCTCGGAGACCCCGATCGAGAATTACCGCGCCCCGCCGCTGCTCGGCGAGCACACCCAGGAGGTGCTCGGCGGCAAGCTCGGCTATGATGCCGGCAAGATCGAGCAGCTGAAGCAGCAGGGGATCATCTAGCGTCGCTTCCTGATCCTCCCAGGGGCGTGCCGGCGAAGACCAATGCGGAGCTGGTCGTGCATGGGGCAGGGATCCTGACGGGCCTCGGCGCGACCGTTGCGAGCGCCGCCGAAGCGAGCGCGATGCTCGAGCTTGCTTGAGGCTTGCGCGCAATCCCCAGACAAACCCGGTCCGTACTCGCACAGGCTTTCGCTTCGCGCGCGACTCTGGTGCGATGCTCCCGACGCAAGTCCGGGAGGGAACGCATGTCCTACACGATCGGGTTTCAGGCCAAGGACCAGAAGGCAATTCTGGCGACCGAAGCAGCAACGGCCAATCAGGCCGTCGCCATCATTGCCGCGCTGCGCCAAAGCGCCGACGAGATAAAGTTCATCCGCTCGCCCCAGGAAGGCGAGATGGGCATCGAGATGCTGCTGCTGCTCGCCAAGGAAGAGGCCGAGGAGATGCCGCAGCGGGTGTAGAGCGCGATCCGGAAAACTGCGCCGCGGTTTTCCCTCGCGACAAACGCGGAACGCGTTTGCGCGGAGATCATGCTCAAACAAGAACTAGAGCGCGATCTCATCGCGCTTTAGGCCCGCAACCACACTTCGAGCTTTAGCGAAGCATGCCGGCTGCAGAATAATGTAGCAAGGCGCCAGTCTCGCTTGAACCGAAGGTGGCCGCCGATGAAACGCGAAGCGCTCCGCGTCGAACCGATTTCGACATTCCTCGATCGCTGGAAGGCGCCGACCTCGCCGGTGACGCGCGCCGGCAGCATGATCTTCGTCGCCGGCCTGCCGCCATTCGACCCCGAGACGGGCGCGATCGCGGAAGTGCCGATCGAGCGCCAGAGCGAGCTCATCATGGAGCAGATGAAGCTCTGCCTTCAGACGGCCGGCGCGTCCCTCGACAACGTCATGAAGTGCAACGTCTACTGCACCTCGACAAAACACTTCGCCGCGTTCAACGCGGTCTATGCGCGCTATTTCCCGATTGATCCGCCGGCGCGCATCTTCGTCTGCACCCCGGAATGGTTCGGTCCCTTCGACGTCGAGATCGACTGCATCGCGATGATGTGAGGCGCTAACGCGCGGCAATCCTTGACGGCATCTTGGCCTCGGCCTTTCCGGCCGTCAGCGCCATTGTCGCGACGCTGACGACGCGCGCGACGACGTCCTCGACGTCGTCGAGATCGCATTTGCCTTCCGACAGCTTCGTCAACCGCTCGCTCTCGCGGATGGTGTGGTGCGCCATGGCGAGCGCGAAGTTCAGGCCCCAATAGATATCGACGTCGCTGCGGTCGGGCAGGGACCGTCGCATGGCGCCGGCGAATTTCCGCAAATGGTCGATCTCGCGATTCTTGATGCGGCGGATCGGCGGCACGGATTCGATCGAGGCGCGGATCATGAAGCGCGCCGCGGTGGAGCGCTGGTTTTCCGGACCCAGGCAGCCGCGCAAGGTCGGGCCGACGAGGGCGCGCAAGATCACCTCGATCGGCGCGCGACCGCCGCCTTGCTCTTCCGCAGCCTTCAGTTCGCGCAGGCGTTCGCGGTTGGTGGCGATCGAACGCGAGACGAACAGCTCTGCGATCAATTCGTCCTTCGAGCCGAAATGATAATTCACCGCCGCGAGGTTGACGTTGGCCTCCGCGACGATGTCGCGCAGCGTCACGTCGCCAAAGCCGCGATCGGCATAGAGCCGTTCGGCGGCGGCGAGAATGGCAGACCTCGTATGATCGCTGGCCATGGATGCCCCTCAGGGAGGGAGTTGCAATTCAAACACTTGTATGAAACTATCGTTTGAAGGCTGGAGAAAGTCAATCCGCAATCGAGACTCGTTCGCAGCGCGCGAACCGGTTCCGAGGCGTCCGCAAGCATTCGCGCTTGCGGGCCGCGTGCGGCGGGAGGACAGTCCGGCGCAAAACAGCTTTGCAAAGAGAGACCGAGGAGCGTCCCATGGATTTCGATCTGTCCCCCAAGCAGAAGGAATGGCTCGACCGCGTGCAGTCGTTCATGACCAAGCACGTGCGTCCGGCGGTGCCGATCTATAACGAGCAGGATCACAGCGGCGAGCGCTGGAAGGTGATCCCGGTTCTGGAGGACCTCAAGAAGAAGGCGAAGGCCGAAGGCCTCTGGAACATGTTCATGCCGCCGAACGAGCATGAGGACGATGAATTCCGTGGCGCGGGATTGACCAACCTCGAATACGCGCTGCTGTCGGAGCAGATGGGCCACATCTCCTGGGCTTCGGAAGTGTTCAACTGTTCCGCGCCCGACACCGGCAACATGGAAGTGTTCATGCGCTACGGCTCCAAGGAGCAGAAGCGCAAATGGCTGCGTCCACTGATGGACGGCGAGATCCGCTCGGCGTTCCTGATGACGGAACCGGCGGTCGCCTCGTCCGACGCCACCAACATCGAGACCCGCATCGAGAAGGATGGCGATCACTACGTCATCAACGGCCGCAAATGGTGGTCGTCCGGCGTCGGCGATCCCCGCTGCAAGATTGCGATCCTGATGGGCAAGACCGATTTCAAGGCGGCCAAGCACCAGCAGCAGTCGCAGATCCTGGTTCCGCTCGACACCCCCGGCATCAAGGTCGAGAAGATGCTGCCGGTGTTCGGCTTCGACGATGCGCCGCATGGCCACGCCCAGGTGCTGCTCGAGAACGTGCGCGTGCCCAAGGAGAACATCCTGCTCGGCGAGGGCCGCGGCTTCGAGATCGCGCAGGGCCGCCTCGGTCCCGGCCGCATCCATCACTGCATGCGCACCATCGGCAAGGCCGAGGAGGCGCTGGAGAAGATGGTGAAACGCCTGATGTCGCGCACCGCGTTCGGCAAGAAGATCGTCGAGCACAGCGTGTGGGAGCAGCGCATTGGCGAGGCCCGCACCAACATCGAGATGACGCGTCTGCTCTGCCTCAAGGCCGCCGACATGATGGACAAGGTCGGCAACAAGACCGCGCAGGCCGAGATCGCCATGATCAAGGTCGCAGCCCCGAACATGGCGCTGAAGATCATCGACGAGGCGATCCAGGCCTTTGGTGGCGCGGGCGTTTCGGACGAGGCGGGGCTTGCCAAGGACTACGCCGGCATCCGCACGCTGCGGCTCGCCGACGGTCCGGACGAGGTGCACAATCGCGCCATTGCCAGGCTCGAAGTTCGGAAGTATGCCAACTCTCCCAGTCATTAAGAGGGAGAGCCGCGCGGCGCTCCCGATCTGAAGAAACGACAGGGCATGATCCGCATTCGGAATGACCGCTTGACGCAAGTGCGTCAGCGGTTACCGATTAGGATCATGCTCGACCTGAAATGGTCAGGACTGAAGAGGGAGCGTCACCGTGGCTGACGGCGTCAGGAAAGACGAAGAGTTCTCGGGCACCAAGCCGGTCGAGGAGCGTCATCGCTTCGACGAGATGCGGCTCGAGGCGTGGATGCGCGACAACGTCGAAGGCTATCAGGGCCCGCTGGTCGTGCTCCAGTTCAAGGGCGGCCAGTCCAATCCGACCTACCGGCTGAACACGCCGAACCGCTCTTACGTGATGCGCCGCAAGCCGTTCGGCAAATTGTTGCCGTCGGCGCATGCGGTCGATCGCGAATATCGCGTCATCGCAGCCCTTGGAAAGCAGGGCTTTCCGGTCGCGCGCGCCTATGCGCTGTGCCAGGACGACAGCATCATCGGCGCTGCGTTCTACATCATGTCGATGGAGGACGGCCGGGTGTTCTGGGATCCGACGCTGCCGAGCCAGACGCCGGAAGATCGCCGCAAGATATTCACCAGCAAGATCGAGACGCTGGCGAGGCTCCACATGTTCGATCCCGTCGCGATCGGCCTCGGTGAGTTCGGCAAGCCCGGCAATTATTTCGCGCGCCAGATCGACCGCTGGACCAAGCAGTATCGGGCCTCCGAGACCCAGCACATTCCGGAGTTCGAGAAGGTCGCCGAATGGCTGCCCAAGACCGTGCCGGAGCAGGCGCGCGTCTCGATCGTCCACGGCGACTATCGCCTCGACAACATGATTTTCCACGCGACGGAACCGCGCGTGCAGGCCGTGCTCGATTGGGAGCTGTCGACGCTCGGCGATCCCATGGCCGACTTCACCTATCTCCTGATGCAGTGGATCATGCCGGGCCTGCAGGGCGCCGACCTCAAGGCGCTCAACATCCCGAGCGTGGACGAGGCCGCGCAGATCTATTGCAACGTCACCAAGATGACGGTGCCCGATCTCAACTGGTATTTTGCTTACAACCTGTTCCGCCTCGCCGGCATCACCCAGGGCATCGCCGGCCGCGTCCGCGACGGCACCGCCGCGAATGCCAAGGCCCTGGAATCAGCCAAGCGCACCGTGCCGCTGTCGAAGGCGTCGTGGGAGTACGCGCAGAAGGCGGGCGCGGTGTAGGGACGACGAAGGCGCGGCTGATGGCCGCGCTTTTTGTTTGTTGCGACGCCGCTTCTACACGCTCAGTGTCATTGCCCGCGAAGGCGGGCAATCCAGTATTCCAGAGACGGTGGTGCTTGAACCGAGAAGCCGCGGCGTGCTGGATGCCCCGGTCAAGCCGGGGCATGACACCAGTGATGAGGCGAGCTCGTTCCGTCGTCATTGCGAGCGAAGCGAAGCAATCCAGAATCGTTCCGCGGCGGCAGTCTGGATTGCTTCGTCGCAAGAGCTCCTCGCAATGACGAGGATGGAACTCAGGATCCTCGCTAGTAGTTCGTGCAAGGTTCGTAGCCCGGATGAGCGCAGCGATATCCGGGGAGTGTCGCTCCGCTCATACGAGCTACGCCGCTCTCGTAGGGTGGGCAAAAGCGCGTAGCGCTGTGCCCACCATCTCTCCGCTATGTTGATACCAATGGTGGGCACGCTTCGCTCTGCCCACCCTACGGCGGCGTCGCTTCCGGCTACCCCTTCACACAATGCGCGATCAGCCTCTCCACAAAACCCGCGCATTTCTCCAGCTCAGCCATCTCCACGAACTCGTCCGGCGTATGCGCCTGCGCGATCGAGCCCGGTCCGATCACGACCGACGGGACATCGGCGATGCTGGCGAACAAGCTCGCTTCGGTGCCGAATGCCACCTTGGCGTGGTCATTGCGACCCGCAAGGCTCTTGGCGAGCGTGACGATCGCGGCATCGGCATCGGTGTCGAGCGCGGGATAATCGAGGATCTCCTCGAAATCGATGCCGCACTCCGGATGTTGCTTCTTCATCGCGGGCTCGAGCTCGGCCTTGGCCCAGGCGACGATCGCATCCGTCACCTCCCTGGACTCGGTGATGCCGATACCGCGGCATTCGAAATCCACCGTGCAGGTGTCGGGCACGATGTTGAGCGCGGCGCCGCCATGCACGATGCTGGTCAGCAGCGTCGAGTGCGGAACGTCGTAGAGGCTGTCATTCGAGCGCGCGGCCGCAAGCTTCACGGCACGGCGGCGAATCTCGGTGATCAGCTCGGCCGCGTATTCGATCGCGTTGACGCCGTCGGGCGCGATCGAGGAGTGGCGGGCGAGGCCACGGAATGTCGCGCGCACGCCGTGCTTGCCCTTGTGGCCGATGATGACCTTCATCTCGGTCGGCTCGCCGATGAAGGCGCCGAGCGGCCTGATCTTCTTCGCGACCTCGCGCAGCATCGGCCGCACGCCGACGCAGCCGATCTCCTCGTCATAGGAGATGGCGAGATGGATCGGCGTCGTCAGCTTCGCTTCCAGCATCTCCGGCACCATGGCAAGGCACACCGCGACAAAACCCTTCATGTCGGTGGTGCCGCGGCCATAGAGCTTGCCGTCGCGCTCGACCAGCTTGAACGGATCGTGGCTCCAGTCCTGGCCCACGACCGGCACGACGTCGGTATGGCCTGACAGCACGAGGCCTGGCCGGTCCTCCGGTCCGATCGTGACCCAGAGCGACGCCTTCTGCCCGGTCTCGTCGACGATGCGCTCGCCCTTGACGCCGAGGAAAGCGAGATAGCTCTCGATATGGGCGATCAAGGGCAGATTGGTGCGGTCGCTGACGGTGTCGAAGCCGACGAGGTCGGCGAGGAGGTTGCGAATGCGATCGGGTCGTGAACTCGGGAAAATCGGGTTGGGCATTGTCTTTTCTTGTCGGGGATTGCAGAGGCTGAGGTTGCCTGCACGAACCATACCAATGTGAGGGCCGGTGGCGCAAATCAACACAGGCCCCGTAGCCCGGATGGAGCGCAGCGCAATCCGGGGCCTTGGTGCCGCATGGATGGATCCCCGGATTACGCTTCGCTCTATCCGGGCTACAAGCCCTTGCGCTGCCCGTCGGGCAAAACACGCCAGCGATGGGGCAACCTGTATCGCCAAAAATATTCAGCTTTACCGAAATTCGGAAACGGCGTATTCGTCGCTGCAACCCGGCCCAAGGAAGAGGGGCGTATCGCGATCGTCACGAACGCGGGCCGGGCGGCGGTGGACGCAGGTCACATCGGCGCGAAGGGTCTTGCAGGGCGGGCGACCGTGAGCGAAGACCGCGCGCCAACGACAGATGTGATCGGCGTACGGCCAAATCGTGTCGTCCTGGCGCCCGGGGTCTGTGCGCCAAGTCTTGCGGTGATGTGGCAGCCCGACCGGGCCTGCGCATCAGCCATCCGCAACGGCGACGGGGGCAATAGTGCAACGCTCCCCGGGGAGAGCACGACATAAGCCGTTCCAACCACTGCGCAGGGAAGGCCGGGATGCTCCGGTTGCCCTGTTACCCGCTGTGCATTGTAGCGCAAACTACTCATGGCATAGCGGACAATGGGAGCCAGCCGGCTCCCGGTCTTCCCTGCGCCCTCTTTCAATGGGGGGTGAGGCGATAGAGCAAAGCTCGGGCGGAAGATGCCGCGAGGATACGAAGGTGCGTCTGCGATTGAGATGCCAGTTAGAAGAGCGACCTGACGCTCCTTGCTCCGGCATTGCGAGCACAGCGAAGCAATCCTGAGTTTTTCCGAGGAGGGATTCTGGATTGCTTCGCTGCGCTCGCAATGATGGTGTTGATGCAGGTGTGCGCCACAAACTCACTCTCGTGCCCCGGACGCAGCGCAGCGTCTCTTCGACGGCGCGCTGCAGAGCCGGGGCCCATGCAACAGCGGTTGCTGTGGCTTTCTGGGTCCCGGCTCTGCGCAGCAACGCTAAGAGGCGTTGCAGCGCGTCCGGGACACGAGAGAGTGCGGATGTCAGACCGGCTTGCCCGTATACGGCATCGACGCCGTCAAACCACCGTCCACCGGGAACGCCTGGCCGTTGACATACGAGGCCTCGTCGCTGGCCAGGAACAGCCCCATCGCCGCGAGCTCGTGCGGCTGGCCGGGGCGCTTCAGGGGATTGAGCTGGCCGATCTTGTCCTGGGTGCCGCGTTCCTTGGCGCGGTCGAAGATCGGTTTGGTCATGCCGGTCTCGATCAGGCCCGGACATACTGCGTTGATGCGCACGCCGGTGCCGGTGAGCGAATACGCCGTGGTCTGCACCAGGGAGATCACGCCGGCCTTGCTCGCCGCATAGGGATGTCCGCTGGCACCGGCCTTCAGGCCCGCGACGGACGCCGTGAGCACGATCGCGCCGGACTGCTGCTTCACCATGTGCGGCATCGCATGCTTCACCGCGAGGAACGGGCCGATCAGGTTGACGCGCAGCACCTCCTGCCACTGTTCCACGGTCTGCTCGCCGAGCGGCACGAGCCCGCCGGAGACGCCGGCATTGGCCCAGATCACGTCGAGCCGGCCGTGCGTCTTCACAGCCTTGTCGATGACGGCCATGACATCCTTTTCGGAGCCCGCATCCGCGATCATCGCCTCCGCGACACCGCCGGCCTTCTTCACCTCGTCGACGGTCTCCTTCACCGCCTCGGTGCGGTCGACCGCGATCAGCTTGGCGCCTTCCCTGGTGAAGAGGAGTGCGGCGGCGCGGCCGATGCCGCTGCCGGCGCCGGTGATGATGACGGATTTGCCTTGCAGACGGCCCATGTGTTTCTCCCTTTTTGCACGCGCGCGACGCTTGCCGCGCGACGGAATTTCAAACAAGATTTCAAACGGTAAAGTGTCTTGAGACACGTTCACACCTGACGTACAGCGACATCAAACGGGATGGAAGAGTTTCGATGACAGGCGCAGACAAGCCCAATGTGGTCACGACGCGGTGGTGGTGGGTCCGTCATGCGCCGGTGCGCAATGACGGCGGCAACATCTACGGGCAGAGCGATCTCGCCTGCGACACCAGCGACACCTACGTCTTCAACGCTGTTGCCAAGGTGCTGCCACGCAAGGCGGTCTGGTATTCGAGCAATCTGATGCGCACCCACCAGACCGCGGAAGCGATCTGGGCGGCCGGTTACCCGAAGCCTGCGTCGATGAAATGGGAAGCGGATCTCGCCGAGCAGAATCTCGGCCGCTGGCAAGGCATGAACCGCGCCCAGTTCATCGCCAGCCGCCCCGTCGGCTCGAGCTGGTTCGCCGACATCAATGAGCCCGCGCCCGGCGGCGAAAGTTTTATGGATCTCTACAACCGCACGCGCCGCACCATCGAGCGGATCAACAAAGAGGCAGGCGGGCAAGACGTGATCGCGGTCGCGCATGGCGGCACCATCAAGGCGGCGATCGGCCTCGCGCTCGACGGCCAGGTCGAGCGGGCGCTGTCGTTCGACATCGACAATGTGTCGATCACGCGGCTCGATTATTTTTCGAGCTCCGAGCGCTCGGTCTGGCGTTTGCCGATGGTCAACCAGCAGCCGTGGATCGCCGATGACGCGCACGCCGAGATGCATCAACCGGCGGGGCCGGAAGTCAAGAAGCTCGCCTGACGCCGTTGTCCGCTCGTGCGGACGCGGCGTAGGCTTCAAGCCAATCAAAACGTACTCTGGGAGAGAAACATGACCTTGTTCGACATGAAGGGGAAAGTCGCCGTCATCACCGGATCGACGCGCGGCATCGGGCTTGCGATCGCCGAGCGCATGGCCGAGCACGGCGCCAAGGTCGTGATCTCCTCGCGCAAGGCCGACGTCTGCGACCAGGTTGCGAAGGCCATCAACGACAAGTTCGGCAAAGGCACGGCGGTTGCGATCGCCGCCAACATCTCGTCGAAGGAAAATCTGCAAAACCTCATCGACGAGAGCAACCGCGCCTTCGGCAAGATCGACGTGCTGGTCTGCAACGCCGCGTCGAACCCGTATTACGGTCCGCTCGCCGGCATCTCCGACGATCAGTTCAGGAAGATTCTCGACAACAACATCGTCGCGAACAACTGGCTGATCTCGATGGTGGTGCCGCAGATGATCGAGCGCAAGGACGGCTCGATCATCATCGTCTCCTCGATCGGCGGCCTCAAAGGCTCGACCATTCTCGGCGCCTACGCGATTTCCAAGGCCGCCGACATGCAGCTCGCGCGCAACCTCGCCTGCGAGTACGGCAAGCACAACATCCGCGTGAACTGCATCGCGCCCGGCCTGATCAAGACCGATTTTGCCAAGGCGCTGTGGGACAATCCGGAGAATTTGAAGGCCTCGACCTCGCGCTCGCCGCTGCTCCGCATCGGCATCCCCGACGAGATCGCCGGCGCCGCCGTGTTCCTGGGATCGAAGGCCGGCGACTTCATGACCGGCCAGACCATGGTGATCGACGGCGGCGCGACGATCAGTTGACGCGGTAGAGCGTCATCCCGGGGCGCGCTTAACGCGAACCCGGGATCTCGAGATTCCGGATGCGGTCCTGCGGACCGCTCCGGAATGACCCTTCGGGTCAATCCACCGCCGCGTAAACCAGATCCCGCACCAGCGTGCGCGTGTGGTCACGCTGTCCCGGTCCCTGCGACATAAACACGACGAACAGATCCTCCTTCGGGTCGATCCAGAAGAACGTCCCCGCAATACCGCTCCAGAAATATTGGCCGACGCTGCCGGGGAACGGTGCGATGCCGGCCTCGCGGCGCACGGCAAAGCCGAGGCCGAAACCGTGGCCCGGCGACAGCAGGGTGCCGTTGGTCACAACGTGCGGGCCGAGGTGATCGGATGCCATCAGCTCCAGCGTCTTGCGGCCGATGATCCTGTTGCCGTCGAGCGTGCCGCCGTTGCGCAGCATCAGCGCGAAGCGGGCATAGTCCATCGTGGTCGAGACCAGGCCGCCGCCGCCGGACTCCATCACCGGCTGCTCGAGCATGTTGAACAGCGCGACCTTGTCGCCGGTCCAGGGATCGGCTTCGAACGGCTGGGCGAGCCTGCTGGCATTGGCCTCGCTGGTGGAGAAGGCGGTTTCAGTCATCTGCAACGGCGCGAGGATGCGCTCGGTGAGGAAGGCGCCGAGCGACTTGCCGCTGACGACCTCGATGATGCGGCCGAGGATGTCGGTGGAGCGGCTGTAGTTGAACTCATCGCCGGGATGGCAGACCAGCGGGAAGCTTGCCACCAGCGCGGCATGCTCGGCATTGGTGATCTTGCGGCTGCGGACGCGGGACTCCTGGTAGAGCTTGTGCACGGGGCCGTCGCCCTGGTGCTCATAAGTGAGACCAGAGGTGTGGCGGAGCAGGTCCTGCACCGTCATCGGCCGCTTCGGTGGAACCAGTTCCAGCTTGCCGCCGCTGACGACGCCGACCTTCTGGTTGGCGAACTCCGGAATGAACTTGGCGACGGGGTCGGCGAGCAGGAGGTGGCCATCCTCGACCAGCGCCATGATGCCGACCGAGACGAGCGGCTTGGTCATCGAGAAGATCCGGAAGATCGAATCAAGCGCCATCGGCGCGGCTCCCGCCGGGCTCTGCTTGCCGAGCGCCTCGAACCAGCCGACCTGACCGCGCCGGGCCACCAGCACGGTCACCCCGGGAATGGTTCCCTTGTCGATCTCGCGCTTGAAGGCATTCGACATCGCCTGGAGGCGAGGGCGCGACAGCCCCAGCGTTTCCGGCCTGGCCTCCGGCAAAAGCGGGGTTTTCGGCGCGGTGGCGGCTTGGGCGGCGGCTGTGGCAGTCATGTTCACTCCCGGGGGCACATTATTGTCGGGAATGAACTCTGGCCCAGAAGGCGCGGCACAAACAAGCGAAGCCAGCGCGCTTCACCCTTGCAATCCGGCCGTCCCTTGTGCTTGAAAGCGCCCCTGATCCGCGTGGCGACGCGAGGGTCCGTAGGAGTGTAGCTCAATTGGTAGAGCACCGGTCTCCAAAACCGGGGGTCGCAGGTTCGAGCCCTGCCACTCCTGCCAACTAATCCCAGACAATCAGGATCGACAGGCAGGACGGCGGCGGGCTGACAAGCTCGGACCGTGGATCATGCGGACCGGGTAAGCCCTTGATCCGGATCGGGTCCGCTGGCCCCGGCCGGGCGTGTCCCGGGCAGCCCACACCTTGACCTTTGGCCTCATCCGCAGTATCTACCCCGCACTCGCAGCCGGCCCGTTAAACGCGGATTTCCGGCGCGGCTTTGAAATCCCCGAACAATCGAGCCCGGTTTCCCGGCTCATCCTTCGAGACAGAGGGCTGGGCCAACGGCGGCTGTTCGGATCCCCGAAATTCATTCGCGTCTGTCGACGGACGTTGGATATCAAACGATGGCAGTCAGCCCGTTCAAGTTCTTGCAGGAAGTGCGCTCGGAGACCGCCAAGGTCACTTGGCCGACCCGTCGTGAGACAACGATCACCACCATCATGGTGTTCGTGATGGTCGCCGTGGCCTCGATCTTCTTCTTCGCCGCCGACCAGATCATCCGTTACCTCATCACCTTCCTTTTGGGCATTCACTGATGGCAACAGCCGCTGCAACCCAATCGTCCGACAAGCGCTGGTACATCGTCCACGCCTACTCGAACTTCGAGAAGAAGGTCGCCGAATCGATCCGCGAGCAGGCCAAGCAGCGCGGGCTCGAGGAGCTGTTCGAGCTGGTGCTGGTTCCGACCGAGAAGGTCACGGAAGTGCGCCGCGGCCGCAAGATCGACGCCGAGCGCAAGTTCTTCCCGGGCTACGTGCTGGTGAAGATGAAGCTGACCGACGAGGCGTTTCATCTGATCAAGAACACCCCGAAGGTCACGGGCTTCCTCGGCGCCGAGAACAAGCCGATGCCGATCTCGGAAGCCGAGGCCATGCGCATCCTGCACCAGGTGCAGGAGGGCGTGGAACGGCCGAAGGCGTCGGTGTCGTTCGAGATCGGCGAGAACGTGCGCGTGGCCGATGGCCCGTTCGCCTCGTTCTCGGGTGTGGTCGAGGAAATCGACGAGGCGCGCTCGCGCGTGAAGGTCGCGGTGTCGATCTTCGGCCGCGCCACGCCGGTCGAGCTGGAATTCGGTCAGGTCGAGAAGGTCTGATCGATTGAGGCGTGAGGCTTCGGTCTCACGCTAGCAAGAGGCCGTGGGAGGGAGAGGGCGGTTGCCAGCCGCATCCGACCCAGACCACGAACCTGAAACCGCCGGCCTGGCCGGCACAACAGGAGTGATACATGGCAAAGAAAGTGACCGGATACCTGAAGCTTCAGGTCCCGGCCGGTGCGGCGAATCCTTCGCCCCCGATCGGTCCCGCGCTTGGTCAGCGCGGTCTCAACATCATGGAGTTCTGCAAGGCGTTCAACGCCCAGACCCAGAAGGAAGAGAAGAACACCCCGATTCCCGTCGTGATCACGATCTACGCCGATCGTTCGTTCACGTTCGAGATGAAGACGCCCCCGATGTCCTTCTTCCTCAAGCAGGCCGCCAAGATCCAGTCCGGCTCGAAGGCGCCGGGCCGCGACAAGGCCGGCAAGGTGACCAAGGCGCAGGTGCGCGAGATCGCCGAGAAGAAGATGAAGGATCTCAATTGCGATTCCATCGAGTCGGCCATGAAGATGGTCGAGGGCTCTGCCCGTTCGATGGGTCTGGAAGTGGCGGGGTAAGCGGTCATGGCAATCGGAACGCGTTTGAACAAAGCCCGCGAAGGTGTTGACCGCGAAAAGCTTTACCCGCTCGCGGACGCCATCAAGATGGTCAAGGAACGCGCCAAGGCGAAGTTCGACGAGACCATCGAGGTCGCGATCAATCTCGGCGTCGATCCGCGTCACGCCGACCAGATGGTCCGCGGCGTCGTGACCCTGCCGAACGGCACCGGCCGTACGCTCCGCGTCGGCGTGTTCGCCCGCGGCGCCAAGGCCGATGAGGCCAAGGCTGCGGGTGCCGACGTCGTCGGCGCCGAGGACCTGGTCGAGAAGGTGCAGAACGGTTCGATCGATTTCGACCGCTGTATCGCCACCCCCGACATGATGCCGCTGGTCGGCCGTCTCGGTAAGGTGCTCGGCCCGCGCGGCCTGATGCCGAACCCGAAGATCGGCACCGTGACCATGGACGTCACCGGCGCGGTGAAGGGTGCCAAGGGCGGCTCGGTCGAGTTCCGCGTCGAGAAGGCCGGCATCTTGCAGGCCGGCGTCGGCAAGGCCTCGTTCTCCGAGGAGAAGCTGGTCGAGAACATCAAGGCCCTGGCCGATGCTGTCTCGAAGGCGAAGCCGGCTGGCTCCAAGGGCACCTACATCCAGCGCGTTGCGGTGTCCTCGACGATGGGCCCGGGCGTGAAGGTCGAGCCGGGCACCATTCTCGGCTAAGGTTTGGAAATTGCATGAGGCGAGGGGCGGAATTGGACAACCGATTCCGCCCCTCGTCGTTTGTGGCGTTCGTCGGAAGCAAGAACTGGGAAACAAGAAAAAATGGCTGACAAGGTCCTGATCTACTCGCGCTTCCCGAAGACGATGATGGCGCGTTTCGCCGAGCGGTTCGAGCTGCTCGACACCGGCGGCAAGCCGGCGCACGAGGTGTTTTCGGCCGATGAGCTCGGCGGCATCCGCGCGATGCTCACCGCCGGCGGCTCGCCGCTCGGGGCGGAGGCGATGGACCTGTTCCCAAAACTCGGCGCCATCGTCTGCTACGGCACCGGCTATGACGGCGTCGACCTCAAGGCTGCGGCCGCCCGCAACATCGCGGTCGGCCACAGCCCCGGCGCCAATGCGGCTTCGGTCGCCGACATCGCCATGACCCTGATGCTGGCAACGACGCGGCGGATCCTGGTCGCCGACCAATATGTCCGCAGCGGCGATTGGGCGGCGTCAAAGCAGTCGCCGATGATGCGGCCGCAGGCCGGCATGCCCGGCCGCCGTATCGGCGTCTACGGCATGGGCGAGATCGGCCGCAAGATCGCGGCGCGCTGCGCTGCCTTCGAGAGCGAGGTCGGCTATTTCAGCCGCAGCAAATACGATCTGCCCTATCAATATTTCCCGACGCTGGAGGCGCTCGCCGACTGGTGCAGCGTGCTGATGATCGCGGTCCGGGCAGGGGCCGAGACCCAGTACGTCGTCAACGCCGATATCCTCGGGCGACTCGGGGAGCACGGCTATGTCGTCAACATCTCCCGCGGCTCAGTGATCGACGAGAAGGCCCTGGTGGCGGCCCTGACCGACAGGACCATCGCCGGCGCCGGCCTCGACGTCTTCGAGAAGGAGCCGCACGCCCCCGATGCGCTGACGGCGCTCCCCAATGTCGTGTTCGCCCCGCATATCGGCGGCCACACCCTCGAATCGCACGTCGCCATGCAAAACTGCGTGCTGGCGAACCTGACGGCGTTCTTCGCGGGCAAGCCGCTGCCATATGGGGTCAAATCGGCCTGAATCGGCCCTTGTCGGGCCGCCTCAAGCCCGGCCGGCAACGGATTGGAACTGGTGTGAATTTTGCTCTTGGCAAGCGGGCTCCGAGCGGTTAAAGAACCGCTTCCGGACGTGCCGGCCTCGGCTGGCGCGTTCGTGCACGCATTCCGAAAACCCGACAAGACAGGAGATCATTCCTTTTCAGGACGTCCGTGAGGATTTGCCCGAAAAGGAAGGAAAACCCGTCGGTTGGTGGAGTGCGGGCAGGGGTCGGGCGGTTCGCCGGCTGACCTTGTCCTGTCCAAGACTGCAGGCGCCCGCGGGAAATTTCGATTTCTCAACGGCTTAATCGCATGGCCTGCATAGACGGGTGAAGACCGGATTTCACTTCGCGCCCAGCTTCAACGGCTGGCTTGCGAAACGGGTCTGGTTCGGACCTCGACACGCCGTGGGCCTTAAGGGTTCCCGGAGGGCAGGCTTTAAATTGTCGTCTCGCCCGGCGCGTGTCCCAGGGGTTTTGGCCCCGAGGTTCAGGTTTTGGGTGGGACGATGGGTGCAACCCGGCGGTCCCGTTTCTCGCGATGACCGCCAACCGGAAAGAGCTTGCTGTGGAACGAGCGGCAAAAAAGGAAGCGGTCGAACAGCTCAATGGGGTCTTCAAGACCACGAGCGTCGCGGTCGTTGCTCAATATTCCGGCCTGACCGTTGCCCAGATGCAGAAGCTGCGTATGCAGATGAAGCAGGCTGGCGCCTCGGTGAAGGTCTCGAAGAACCGTCTCGCCAAAATTGCTCTTGAAGGCACTGACGTCGTTGCCATCGGCCCCATGCTGAAGGGACCGACCGTGATCGCCACTTCGAACGATCCGGTAGCGGCGCCGAAGGTCGCCATCGAATTCGCCAAGGCGAACGAAAAGTTCGTCATCATCGGCGGCTCGATGGGGAAGACCGTCCTGAATGTCGACGGCGTGAAGGCGCTTGCCTCGCTGCCGTCGCTTGATGAACTGCGCGGCAAGATCGTCGGCCTGCTTGTGGCCCCGGCGACCAAGCTCGCTCAGCTCGCCAATGCGCCCGCGGGCAAGCTCGCGCGCGTCATCCAGGCTCATGCCTCAAAGGGCGAAGCGGCCTGACGCCCTTCGCAAAACTCAAACCCGAACCAGACTTACACTCAAGGAAACTGAACAATGGCTGACTTGCAGAAGATCGTTGACGACCTCTCGAGCCTCACCGTGCTCGAAGCTGCCGAACTCGCGAAGCTCCTCGAAGAGAAGTGGGGCGTTTCGGCTGCCGCGGCTGTCGCCGTGGCTGGCCCGGCTGGTGGTGGCGCTGCCGCCGCTCCGGCGGAAGAGAAGACCGAGTTCACGGTCGTTCTCGCCTCCGCCGGCGACAAGAAGATCGAGGTCATCAAGGAAGTCCGCGCCATCACCGGCCTGGGCCTGAAGGAAGCAAAGGACCTCGTCGAGGGCGCGCCGAAGCCTGTCAAGGAAGGCGTGAACAAGGACGAAGCCGAGAAGATCAAGGTCCAGCTCGAGAAGGCTGGCGCGAAGGTCGAACTCAAGTAAGCAACGCTTACTGGCGCGAGATCCCGGGGCGAGCATCAGCGAGACCGGGGTCTCGGTCCATCCCTCGAAAAGGGCGGGCCAGATGCAAAAGGCGTGCGACGGAACGTCCCGACGCAGGCCGAACACGAAAAAGTGTGAGGATTTGAGGGTTAACCCCTCGAATCTTCACTATTGTCGCCCCATATCGGTTCGGCAGCACGAAAGCGCGGTGGGCAGGGATGCCGGATTTCCCTGTAAGCCGTTGGGAGAGCAGGCTATTTCGGGCTTTTGCAGTCCGTGAAGACAATCGTTGTGACGGGCGGGCGTGCCTATGCGCCCCGCGCGTCGTTTTGCGTTTTGAAGGTCTGAAGAACAGATTCAGGACATGACGGCCTGAAACTGGATTTTTAGTCCCCGAAACGGGTTCGAAAAATTCAACCCGGGGAGCGGCGGCAGCCGCGTCCTGGACGGCGCGCCCAGAGCGGGCGACGAAATGAGAGGCCACGATGGCGCAGCAGACATTCACCGGTCGCAAACGCGTTCGCAAGTTTTTCGGACACATCAAGGAAGTTGCCGAGATGCCGAACCTCATCGAGGTTCAGAAGGCGTCCTATGACCAGTTCCTGATGGTCGACGAACCCGCGGGCGGGCGTCTCGACGAGGGCCTGCAGGCTGTGTTCCGCTCGGTGTTCCCGATCTCCGACTTCTCGGGCACCTCGATGCTGGAATTCGTCCGCTACGAGTTCGAGCAGCCGAAATACGACGTCGACGAGTGCCGCCAGCGCGGCATGACCTTCGCGGCACCCCTCAAGGTGACGCTGCGCCTCATCGTGTTCGATATCGACGAGGAAACCGGCGCGAAGTCGGTGAAGGACATCAAGGAGCAGGACGTCTACATGGGCGACATCCCGCTCATGACGATGAACGGCACCTTCATCGTCAACGGCACCGAGCGCGTCATCGTCTCGCAGATGCACCGTTCGCCCGGCGTGTTCTTCGACCACGACAAGGGCAAGACCCATTCGTCGGGCAAGCTGCTGTTCGCCGCCCGCGTCATCCCGTATCGCGGCTCCTGGCTCGACATCGAGTTCGACGCCAAGGACATCGTCTATGCGCGTATCGATCGTCGCCGCAAGATTCCGGTGACGTCGCTGATGTTCGCGCTCGGCCTCGACGGCGAGGCGATCCTGTCCACGTTCTACAAGAAGATTCTCTACAAGCGGACCAAGGAAGGCTGGCGCGTTCCGTTCGACGCCAACCGTTTCCGCGGCTACTCGACCATCAACGACCTGATCGACGCCGACACCGGCAAGGTCGTGCTCGAGGCCGGCAAGAAGCTCACGGTGCGCGGTGCGCGTCAGATGCAGGAGAAGGGCCTGAAGGCGCTGCGGCTGTCCGATGAGGAGCTCGTCGGCAACTATCTCGCCGAGGACCTCGTCAACCCGAAGACCGGTGAGATCCACGCGGAAGCCGGTGAAGAGATCACCGACAAGTCGATGAAGGCCCTCAACGAGCAGGGCTACAAGGAACTGCCGCTGCTCGACATCGACCACGTCAATGTCGGCGCCTACATCCGCAACACGCTCTCGGCCGACAAGAACATGACGCGCGAGGACGCGCTGTTCGACATCTACCGCGTGATGCGTCCGGGCGAGCCGCCGACGCTGGATTCGGCGCAGGCGATGTTCCAGTCGCTGTTCTTCGACGCCGAGCGCTACGACCTGTCCGCGGTCGGCCGCGTCAAGATGAACATGCGCCTCGACCTCGATGCGCCCGACACCCAACGTACGCTGCGCAAGGAAGACATCCTCTCCGTCATCAAGACGCTGGTGGATTTGCGCGACGGCAAGGGCGAGATCGACGACATCGACCATCTCGGCAACCGCCGTGTGCGCTCGGTCGGCGAGCTCATGGAGAACCAGTACCGCATCGGCCTGCTGCGCATGGAGCGCGCGATCAAGGAGCGCATGTCCTCGGTCGACATCGACACGGTCATGCCGCAGGACCTGATCAACGCGAAGCCGGCGGCTGCCGCCGTGCGCGAGTTCTTCGGTTCCTCGCAGCTCTCGCAGTTCATGGACCAGACCAACCCGCTGTCGGAGATCACCCACAAGCGCCGCCTCTCGGCGCTTGGACCGGGCGGTCTGACCCGCGAGCGCGCCGGCTTCGAGGTGCGCGACGTGCATCCGACGCATTACGGCCGCATCTGCCCGATCGAGACGCCGGAAGGTCCGAACATCGGCCTGATCAACTCGCTCGCGACGTTTGCGCGCGTGAACAAGTACGGCTTCGTCGAGACGCCGTACCGCAAGGTCAAGGACGGTCGCGTCACGGACGAGGTCGTGTACCTCTCGGCGATGGAAGAGGGCCGCTACACGGTCGCGCAGGCCAACGTGCCGCTCGACCCGAAGGGCCGCTTCACCGAGGACCTCGTGGTCTGCCGTCACGCCGGCGAAGTCTTGCCGGTGACGCCGGACAAGGTCGACTACATGGACGTGTCGCCGAAGCAGCTCGTTTCGGTCGCCGCGGCGCTGATCCCGTTCCTCGAGAACGACGACGCCAACCGCGCGCTGATGGGCTCGAACATGCAGCGCCAGGCGGTGCCGCTGGTTCGCGCCGAGGCGCCGTTCGTCGGCACCGGCATGGAAGGCGTGGTTGCGCGTGACTCGGGTGCTGCGATCGCGGCGCGCCGTTCGGGCGTGATCGACCAGATCGACGCGACCCGCGTCGTCATCCGCGCCACGGAAGATCTCGATCCGACCAAGTCGGGCGTCGATATCTACCGCCTGATGAAGTACCAGCGCTCCAACCAGTCGACCTGCATCAACCAGCGTCCGCTGGTGAAGGTCGGCGACATCGTCAAAAAGGGCGACATCATTGCCGACGGTCCGTCGACCGATCTCGGTGAGCTCGCGCTCGGCCGCAACGTGCTGGTCGCGTTCATGCCGTGGAACGGCTACAACTTCGAAGACTCGATCCTGCTCTCCGAGCGGATCGTGAAGGAAGACGTCTTCACCTCGATTCACATCGAGGAGTTCGAGGTGATGGCCCGCGACACCAAGCTCGGCCCTGAGGAAATCACCCGCGACATTCCGAACGTCTCGGAAGAAGCGCTGAAGAACCTCGACGAAGCCGGTATCGTCTACATCGGCGCGGAAGTGCGCGCCGGCGACATCCTGGTCGGCAAGATCACGCCGAAGGGCGAAAGCCCGATGACGCCGGAAGAAAAGCTTCTGCGCGCCATCTTCGGCGAAAAAGCCTCCGACGTTCGCGATACTTCGCTGCGCGTTCCTCCGGGCGTGCAGGGCACGATCGTGGAAGTGCGCGTGTTCAACCGTCACGGCGTCGACAAGGACGAGCGTGCGCTGGCGATCGAGCGGGAAGAGATCGAGCGTCTGGCCAAGGACCGCGACGACGAGCAGGCGATCCTGGACCGCAACGTCTACAACCGTCTTGCCGAGCTCCTCGAGGGACGGCAGGGCATTGCGGGCCCGAAGGGCTTCAAGAAGGACACCAAGATCACCCGTGCGGTGCTCGAGGAGTACCCGAAGTCGCAGTGGTGGCTGTTCGCTTCGCCGAACGACAAGCTGATGGCCGAGATCGAGGCCATGCGGAAGCAGTACGACGAGTCGAAGAAGGGGCTGGAACAGCGCTTCCTCGACAAGGTCGAGAAGCTTCAGCGCGGTGACGAATTGCCGCCCGGCGTGATGAAGATGGTCAAGGTCTTCGTCGCGGTGAAGCGCAAGATCCAGCCCGGCGACAAGATGGCCGGCCGTCACGGCAACAAGGGCGTGGTGTCGAAGATCGTGCCGATCGAGGACATGCCGTTCCTCGAAGACGGTACGCATGCCGACATCGTGCTCAATCCGCTCGGCGTGCCCTCGCGCATGAACGTCGGACAGATCCTCGAGACCCATCTCGGCTGGGCCTGCGCCGGCCTCGGCAAGCGTATCGGCCAGACGGTCGATGCCTACCTGTCGAAGCAGGACATCAAGCCGCTGAAGGAAACCTTGAAGAAGGTCTACGGCGAGGACGAGACGATCAAGACGCTCAACGACAACGAGTTGATCGAGCTCGGTCACAATCTGAGCCGCGGCGTGCCGATCGCGACGCCGGTGTTCGACGGCGCCAAGGAAGCCGACATCGAGGAGATGCTGAAGCTTGCCGGTCTCGACGCTTCGGGTCAGTCGACCGTCTATGACGGCCGTACCGGCGATGCCTTCGATCGCAAGGTGACGGTGGGCTACATCTACATGCTCAAGCTGCACCATCTCGTGGACGACAAGATCCACGCGCGTTCGATCGGTCCGTACTCGCTCGTCACCCAGCAGCCGCTGGGCGGCAAGGCGCAGTTCGGTGGCCAGCGTTTCGGCGAAATGGAGGTGTGGGCGCTCGAGGCTTACGGCGCGGCGTACACGCTCCAGGAGATGCTGACGGTGAAGTCGGACGACGTCGCCGGCCGTACCAAGGTGTACGAGGCGATCGTCCGCGGCGACGACACGTTCGAGGCCGGTATTCCGGAATCGTTCAACGTGCTGGTCAAGGAAATGCGCTCGCTCGGCCTCAACGTCGACCTGCACAACTCCAAGGTGGGACCGGCGCCGACGTCGGAAGCAGCCGAGTAATACGACCTTTCATGCCCGGCCTTCACGGCCGGGCATCGGCGCCCCTCCCGAGGCCTTGAGGGCAGGGCGCCCCGATTGAGTGATTTTCGAATTTGCGGCCGTAGGCGACCGGCCCGCGAGGAGAAGACGATGAACCAAGAAATTATGAATCTCTTCAACCCGACGACTCCGGCTCAGGTCTTCGACCAGATCCGGATTTCGATCGCGTCTCCTGAGAAGATTCTGTCCTGGTCCTATGGCGAGATCAAGAAGCCGGAGACCATCAACTACCGTACCTTCAAGCCCGAGCGCGACGGCCTGTTCTGCGCCCGCATCTTCGGGCCGATCAAGGATTACGAGTGCTTGTGCGGCAAGTACAAGCGCATGAAGTACAAGGGCATCATCTGCGAGAAGTGCTCGGTCGAAGTCACGCTGTCGCGCGTCCGGCGCGAGCGCATGGGCCATATCGAGCTCGCGGCCCCCGTCGCCCACATCTGGTTCCTGAAGTCGCTGCCCTCGCGCATCGGCCTTCTGCTGGACATGACGCTGAAGGATCTCGAGCGGATCCTCTACTTCGAATATTACGTCGTGCTCGAGCCGGGCCTCACCGCGCTCAAGGACCGTCAGCTGCTGTCGGAAGACGAGTATCTGAAGGCGCAGGACGAGTACGGGCAGGATTCCTTCACCGCCATGATCGGCGCGGAAGCGATCCGCGAGCTGCTCAAGGGCATGGACCTCGAGAAGCTCGAGGCGTCCTTGCGCATCGAGATGCAGGAGACTGACTCCGACATCAAGCACAAGAAGCTCGCCAAGCGCCTGAAGATCGTTGAAGCGTTCCGCCACTCCGGCAACAAGCCGGAATGGATGATCATGACGGTGGTCCCGGTGATCCCGCCGGACCTGCGTCCGCTGGTGCCGCTGGACGGCGGCCGCTTCGCGACCTCGGACCTCAACGACCTCTACCGCCGCGTCATCAACCGCAACAACCGCTTGAAGCGGCTGATGGAGCTGCGCGCGCCGGACATCATCATCCGCAACGAGAAGCGCATGCTTCAGGAAGCGGTCGATGCGCTGTTCGACAACGGCCGCCGCGGCCGCGTCATCACGGGTGCCAACAAGCGTCCGCTGAAGTCGCTCGCCGACATGCTCAAGGGCAAGCAGGGCCGCTTCCGTCAGAACCTGCTCGGCAAGCGCGTCGACTATTCGGGCCGTTCGGTGATCGTGGTCGGTCCCGAGCTGCGCCTGCATCAGTGCGGCCTGCCGAAGAAGATGGCGCTTGAGCTGTTCAAGCCGTTCATCTACTCGCGGCTTGACGCCAAGGGCCTGTCCACCACCGTGAAGCAGGCGAAGAAGCTGGTCGAGAAGGAGCGGCCCGAGGTCTGGGACATCCTGGACGAGGTCATCCGCGAGCATCCGGTGCTGCTCAACCGCGCACCGACGCTGCATCGTCTCGGCATCCAGGCGTTCGAGCCCGTGCTGATCGAGGGCAAGGCGATCCAGCTGCATCCGCTGGTCTGCGCCGCGTTCAACGCCGACTTCGACGGCGACCAGATGGCCGTGCACGTTCCGCTGTCGCTCGAAGCGCAGCTGGAAGCGCGCGTCCTGATGATGTCGACCAACAACATCCTGCATCCGGCGAACGGCCAGCCGATCATCGTGCCGTCGCAGGACATCGTGCTCGGTCTCTACTACGTCTCGATCATGCGCGAAGGTCTGCCCGGCGAGGGCAAGATCTTCGGCGACATGGCCGAGCTCGAGCACGCGCTGCACGCGAAGGTCATCCACCTCCACACCAAGATCAAGTATCGGTGGCAGGGCATGGACGAGACCGGCAAGGTCTCGACGCGCTGGATCGAGACCACCGCGGGCCGCGTCATGCTCGGCAATCTGCTGCCGAAGAACCCGCGGATTTCGTACGAGATCATCAACAAGCTGATGACCAAGCGCGAAATCTCGGGCGTGATCGACCAGGTCTACCGTCACTGCGGCCAGAAGGAGACTGTGATCTTCTGCGACCGCATCATGGCGCTCGGCTTCTACAACGCGTTCAAGGCCGGCATCTCGTTCGGCAAGGACGACATGGTCGTGCCGAACTCCAAGTGGAAGATCGTCGACACCACCCGTACGCTGGCGAAGGATTTCGAGCAGCAGTACAACGACGGTCTGATCACCCATGGCGAGAAGTACAACAAGGTCGTCGACGCCTGGTCGAAGGCCACGGAAGAAATCGCCAAGGCGATGATGAAGGAGATCTCCTCGACCAAGAAGACGGCGAGCGGGGCGGATGCCGACATCAACTCGATCTACATGATGGCTCACTCCGGTGCCCGCGGTTCGCCGGCCCAGATGCGCCAGCTCGCCGGCATGCGCGGCCTGATGGCCAAGCCGTCGGGCGAAATCATCGAGACGCCGATCATCTCGAACTTCAAGGAAGGCCTCTCGGTGCTCGAGTACTTCAACTCGACCCACGGCGCCCGTAAGGGCCTCGCGGACACCGCGTTGAAGACCGCGAACTCGGGCTACCTGACCCGTCGTCTCGTCGACGTGGCGCAGGACTGCATCATCACGCAGAACGACTGCGGCACCAAGCTCGGCATCAAGATGCGCGCCATCGTCGATGCCGGCACCGTGGTTGCCTCGCTCGGCTCGCGCATCCTTGGCCGCACGGCCTGCGAAGACGTGCGTGACAGCTCGGGCAAGGTGATCATCAAGCGCGGTACGCTGATGGAAGAGAGCCATCTGGACGCCATCCACCAGGGTGGTGTGCAGGAGGTGAAGATCCGCTCGGCACTGACCTGCGAGCTCGTCAACGGCATCTGCGGCATGTGCTACGGCCGCGATCTCGCCCGCGGCACGCCGGTCAACCACGGTGAAGCCGTCGGCGTCATCGCGGCGCAGTCGATCGGCGAGCCCGGCACCCAGCTGACCATGCGCACCTTCCACATCGGTGGTGCGGCGCAGCTCAACGAGCAGTCGTTCGTCGAATCCAACTTCGACGGCAAGATCGTGATCCGGAACAAGGCCATCGCCCGCAACAGCGAAGGTCACCTGGTCGCGATGGTCCGCAACATGGTGGTGGCGATCGTCGATGCCGACGGCACCGAGCGTGCGACGCACCGTATCCAGTACGGTTCGCGCCTGCACGTCGACGAGGGCGACACCGTCAAGCGCGGCCAGCGCATCGTCGAGTGGGATCCTTACACCCGTCCGCTGCTCACCGAAGTCGAAGGTACGATCGGCTTCGAGGATCTGGTCGAGGGGCAGTCGATCTCGGAAACGCTCGACGAGGCCACCGGTATCGCCAAGCGCGTGGTCATCGACTGGCGCTCGACCCGCGGCGGCGCGGACCTGCGTCCGGCCATCGTGGTCAAGGGCAAGGACGGCAAGGTGCTCAAGCTCGCCCGTGGCGGCGATGCCCGCTACATGCTGTCGGTCGACGCCATTCTCTCGGTCGACGTCGGAGCCAAGGTCAATCCGGGCGACATCCTCGCCCGTGTCTCGACCGAAAGCGCCAAGACGCGTGACATCACCGGCGGTCTGCCGCGGGTGGCGGAACTGTTCGAGGCACGGCGTCCGAAGGATGCGGCGATCATCGCCGAAATCGCGGGCACCATCCGGTTCGGGCGCGACTACAAGAACAAGCGTCGCATCTCGATCGAGCCGATGGACAAGACCGACGAGGCACGCGAGTACCTGATCCCGAAGGGCAAGCACATCCACCTTCAGGACGGTGACGTCGTCGAAAAGGGCGACTTCATCGTGGAAGGCAATCCGGCGCCGCACGACATCCTGGCGGTCAAGGGCATCGAGGAGCTCGCGGCCTATCTGGTCAACGAGATCCAGGAGGTCTACCGGCTCCAGGGCGTGCTCATCAACGACAAGCACATCGAGGTGATTGTCCGTCAGATGCTCCAGAAGGTGGAAGTCACCGACCAGGGCGACACGGACATGATCTCCGGCGAGCAGGTCGACAAGATCGAGTTCGACGCGCTCAACGAGAAGGCGAAGGAAGAGGGCAAGAAGGTCGCCACGGGAACGCCGGTTCTGCTCGGCATCACCAAGGCGAGCCTCCAGACCCGCTCCTTCTTCTCGGCGGCCTCGTTCCAGGAGACCACCCGCGTCCTCACGGAAGCGGCGGTCAACGGCAAGGTCGATCCGCTCGAAGGCCTCAAGGAGAACGTCATCGTCGGCCGGCTGATCCCGGCGGGCACCGGCGCCTCCATGGCCAAGATCCGCGAAGTCGCGATGAAGCGCGACAAGCTGATCCTGGACGAGCGCGAGAAGCAGGCGGCCGTCGTGTCGCCCGCGCCGGAAGCGGAGCTTCCTGCGCTGCCTCCTGCGGAATAATCCCTCATCCGTAGGAATACCGAGGACAATGAAAAGGCCGGCGCAAGCCGGCCTTTTTGCTGCTTTGTTTGCCTGTTGCGGTGCAGGATCAACCTTTGTTCATCTTTCCTTCAGGCGCAAAAGCGCTTCTGCTAAGGGAACTTAGACCGGTGGTCCCGTGACGGGGGCAGGGCCGGAGACCACGGAACTCATATGCTTGATCTCGCAATCGTAGGCGGCGGCCCCGGCGGGCTGATGAGCGCCTGGTACTTGAAGCGTAAGCTCGGCGACCTCTGCCGCATCACCATCTACGAGGCCTCCGACCGGCTCGGCGGCAAGATCGTCACGCGCAAATTCGATTCCGCGCCGGCGATGTACGAGGCCGGCGTTGCCGAGATCTACGACTACTCGATGACGGGTCCCGATCCGCTGCGCGAGCTGATCCAGCATTTCGGACTTCAGACCATTCCGATGGACGCCGAGCAGGTGCAGTTCGGCGGCGAGCTCCTCAACGACGTCGCAGGCATGCGCCGCAAATACGGCGCCAAGACTGCGGCGGCGATCGAGGCGTTCCGCAAGCGCTGCGCCGAGGCGATGTCGCCGATCGAATATTACGAGGGCGTCGGCGCGCACGACAACGAGAATCCCTGGGCCTACAAGACCGCCGAGCAGGTGCTCGACGAGGAGGTCGAGGACGAAACCGCAAAGCGTTTCTTCAAGGTGATGGCGCGCTCCGACATCGCGACCGAAAGCCACAACACCAACGGGCTCAACGCGCTCAAGAACTACCTGATGGACGTCGACGGCTATATCGGCCTCTATTCCATCCAGAACGGCAACGAGCAGCTGATCGAGTGCCTGCAGTCGGAGGTCAACGCCGACATCCAGCTCAATCACCGCGTGCTCACCGTCGGCAAGGCGCCGACCGGCCGCTACCAGCTCAAGATGATGAACGGCAAGGGGCCGGAGACGCGCGACTTCGACCTCGTGCTGGTCTGCCTGCCGCATTCGTGGCTCGCGACCATGGGCTGGGAAGGCGAGCAGCTCCGCAAGTCGATGGTCAAGCACGTCTCGTATTTCGATCGTCCCGCGCATTATCTGCGCGTCTCGATCCTGTTCGACACGCCGTTCTGGGGTGAGAAGATTTCCGGCGCCTGGTTCATGTCGGAAGCCTTCGGCGGCTGCTGCGTCTACAACGAGGGCGCGCGCCACGACGTCGGCAAGCACGGCGTGCTGAACTGGCTGATTCCCGGCTCCGACGCGCTGGCCTTCGCCAATCTGTCGGATCAGGAGCTGATCGACGCCGCACTGAAATCGCTGCCCGCCTCGCTCGGCGATGCGCGTTCGCATTTCGTGGAAGGCAAGATCCACCGCTGGCTGTCGTCGGTGAACGCCATCCCCGGCGGTCTGCCCGTGCGCGACGTCATGACCAATCACCGGCCGGAGCCGAAGGAGCATCCCGGCATCGTGGTGGTCGGCGACTATCTGTTCGACTCCACGCTGAACGGTCTGCTCGACTCCTCGGACGCGGCGACCGACATCATCCTGACCGAGATGATGCGCCTGCGCCGCGAGCGCGCACAGGAGGAGGGCGAGCCGGTCTCGGACAAGATCGACCGCGATTATTTCGAGAATTATCGCGGCCTCGGTCCCTATAGCGACGCCTGGCGCCACTTCAGCGATCCCGATTATCTGGCCAAGCTGATCGGCATCGTCTGGGGCAAGGCCAGGGGCGCCAAGCTGCTGGTCGCGGGCTCGGCCAGCGGCGAACTGGTCGGCGCGCTCCGCGATCGCGGCATCGATGCCTTCGGCATCGAAAACAACCGCGCCATCCACGCGAGGACGCCGAAGGCGCTGAAGAAGTACAACAAGCTCGGCTCGATCACCGACTTGCCGTTCAAGGGCGGCGCCTTCGACTTCGTGTTCGAGACCAGCCTCTGCCATGTTTCCCCGAAGCAGGTGGTCCGCGCGATCCGCGAACTGAACCGCGTGGTCAAGACCGGCCTCGTGTTCGGCTCGATCACCTCGGACATGGCTTCGGTGGTGATCGACCGCTACGACCTGCTGCGCGGCGTCAAGAAGCTCGGCACCTGGTGGGAATGGTCCGAGCTGTTCTTCGGCAACGGCTTCGACCTGTCGATGCACCGCAAGGACTGCACCGATGCGCTCTGGGAGGCGACGCTTGCCGCCAACAAGGGCCCGGGCCAGTGGTACGCCGACGCCGACAGCCTGCGTTATTCCTTCTTCGACAAGGTCGAGGATGAGGACGACGACTAGAGACGGGATCGGACCGGCCTAGCCAATTGCTTTGCCGAATTCGTCATGATCGCATAGAATCGGTGCGATAGCGGTTGCCGCTATTTCCTGCTTTCTCCGCGGTCATGCCGGCCGTCAGCATCGGTTGGTTTCATGGCGTCCAAGCCCCTCCCGCCCGACAAACAGAAACTCGCCACGGGCGAGGCGGCCGAGCTCGACGACAAGCTGGTCCCCGTCAAGCCGGACCTCGAAGACGACGAGGACGACGAAGACGAGGAGGATGACGAGCTGGAGCTCGACGACGACGATGAGGACGAGGAGCTCGTCGTCTTTACCGCGCGCGAGGCCGCAGGCGCGCTCGCGACCATCCTGGGTTTCGTCAAGCCGTTCCTGTCCAACTACAAGCGGATGCTGTCATTCGTGGCGTTCGGCGTCTGCGTCGAGACGCTGTTCAACGTCATCATGCCGCTCAGCCTGAAGTACCTGATCGACGACGCGCTCGGCGAGGAGGATTTCCAGGCGCTCTACAAGATCCTCGGCGTGCTCGCGGTCGCCGGCATCTTCACCTCGATCGTGGCGGTCTGGTACGAGCGCTGGGACGCCAGGCTGGCTGCCTGCATCATCTCCGACGTCCGCAAGCGCCTGTTCGAGCATGTGCAGGACCTGCCGGCGGCCTATTTCGGCCGCACCAAGCGCGGCGAGATCCTGTCGCGCTTTTCCGTCGACCTTTCGGCCTTCGAGGGTTCGGTCAAGACCTTCGCCAACAGTGCGGCGCTGCCGTTCCTGGAATTGATCGCCGGCATCATCCTGATGGTGTTCCTGAACTGGCAGCTCGCCGCGGTCGCGCTGCTGGTGTTCCCGATCACGCTGATCGGGCCGCGCATCCTCACCCCGAAGGCGGTGCAGGCCAATTACGAGCAGAAGCAGAACGAGAGCGCGCTGCTCGGCATGGTGCAGGAGAACGTTGCCGCGCAGGCCGTGATCAAGGCGTTCAGCCTGCAGCGCAAGATGTTCGGCTTCTTCACCTTCCGCAACGACGAGACCCGCCGCAAGATCGCTTCGGCTGCGTTCCTGTCGACCATGGTGGAGCGGACGGTCACCATTTCGGTGCTGCTGCTGCACCTCGTCGTGCTCGCGATCGGCGCCTATCTGGCGACCAAGGGCCAGATCACCATCGGCACCTTCGTCACCTTCGAGAGCGCGTTCTGGGAAGTCTCCTACAACATCGCCCACGTGATGCACTTCATCCCGGTGTCGATCTCCTCGGCCGCCGCGATCCGCCACATGCAGGAGCTGCTGGACGAGCCGACACGCGGCGCCGATCGTCCCGGCGCCCCCGACCTGCCGCGCATCACCAACGACATCACCTTCGACCACGTGACGTTCCAGTACGAAGGCAGCCAGACGCCGGTGCTGGACAATCTCAGCCTCAAGCTTAACGCCGGCAAGCGCATTGCCATCGTCGGCCCCTCAGGCTCCGGCAAGAGCACGCTGCTCAATTTGATCCTGCGGCTGTACGTGCCCAACGAGGGGCGCGTCGCCATCGACGGCGTCGACGTCCGCAAGGTGACGCTGGATTCGCTGCGCCGGAGCATGGCGGTGGTGTTCCAGGAGAACATGCTGTTCAACATGTCGATTCGCGAGAACATCCGGCTCGGCAAGGAAGGCGCGACCGACGAGGAGGTGGAGGACGCCGCCAAGAAGGCCGAGATCCACCGCTACATCATGAGCCTGCCGCAGCGCTACGACACGCCGGTCGGCGAGCGCGGCGACACGCTGTCGGGCGGCCAGCGCCAGCGCATCGCGATCGCGCGCGCGGTCATCCGTAACCCTTCCGTGCTGCTACTGGACGAAGCCACCTCGGCGCTCGACCAGACCACCGAGGCCGCGATCAACCGTACGCTGCTGAAGGTCGCGAAGGGGCGCACCATGATCTGGTCGACCCATCGCCTGACCTCCGTGGTCGAGATGGACGAGATCATCGTGATCTCAGGGGGCAGGGCGATCGAGCGCGGCTCGCATGCCGAACTGCTCGCCAGGAACGGCACCTATCGCAAGCTGTGGAACGACCAGATCCACCAGCCGCATGGCGCCGTGGCTCAGGCCGATGACGACAGCGACGATGACGACGAGGATGAAGACGACCTCGACGAGGATGATGAGGACGAGGACGACGAGGAGGCGTGACCGAGGAAGTTCGGCTCCAGGTGAATTGCTCCTCCGAGCGGCCGCAGCAAGCCTTGAACTGACCAAGCGATGAAGCGCGCCCAGCGCTGCGCGGTCCAGTAGGGATTCGTCGCGGTCGAGACTGAGCGGAACTCGAACGCCTTCGCCGCCGACCATTGGTCGCAGGCCCGCTTGACCGGATCGGCGTAGAAGGTGGCGATCTTGTCCGCATCCATCCCGTCGGAGGCGAGCCAATCCGGGATATGGACGTTGCAGAGCCGCTCGACGTCGGTGAAGACCTTGTCGCAGCCGGTGCCGGCGGCGGGGCACGAGGTAGAGAACGCATCGCCCACCAGCACGAGGCCGGGCTGGCCGCCTGCGTCGTTCACATAGAGGTCGACCGGACGGATCTTGATCTCGCCGGCGATGTCGAAGGCGCCGGTGATGCGCTTGAGCCGGGGCAGGGCGGCGTTCAGTGTCTCGGCTGGCGCGCGGCGCAACTCGCGCAGCCAAGGGTCGTCGAAGCCGCGATAGACGAACAGATTGGCGCGCATCCGCGGACCGGTCGGAAACAGCGTGATGTAGGGGATTCGGTCGCTCGGCCGTTCCGAGAAATAGGTCAGTGCCGGGAAGTCGAACGAATTGCGCCCCGCCGGCACCACGTCGAATCCGATCGAGATCGAATGGCAGGCGCTGATGACTTTTCGCGCGATGCCGAGCTGGTGGCGCAGGCCGACGTTCAGGCCGTTGGCGAGCACGACGAGCCGGGCCGAGATCGTCTCCTCATTGGAGAGCGTGATCTTTTGCCGGTCCGGGCTCGTCGAGAGCGAGACCGCCTTGGCGCAGATGCGCTCGACGCCGGCAGGAATCTCGTCGCGGACGGCGTTGACGAGCGAATCGTAGAGGATGTTGAACTGCTGACTCGGCGCCTTGTCGAGCAAACGGCCGAATCGAGCGATCCAGTTTTCGCCGGCAAAGGTCGCGCGGCGCAGCACCGATTCTCCGATTCCGGTCTTCAGGAATCGCTCGACCTGGACGTGACCACTGAGTTTTTCGACTCGAAAGTCCGCCGGATAGCTCTCATGCGGGTCGATCAACACCGTTGAAATGCCGGCGCGGCCGAGCATTGCGGCGGCGGTCGAGCCGGACAATCCCCCGCCGATAATGGCAATGTCGGTGTACCGCATGGTGCAAATCTCTGCCGCAGGCGGCAGATTGACGCATCAACAGGAAAAAAAGCCTTAGCAAGGGTTATAAAAGTACATTTTGCCCGGATATAAATTGTTTTTGGGCTGGCGGAACAGGCGTCCGCTCCCCATATCCGACAGGCGTAGTGAGTGCGGGCAAACAGCGATTTCGTCAGGTGGCAGAAGCGTTTTCTGACTGTCGTTTCACCTTGACTTGGCCGACTCTCACTTATAGAAAGCGCCTCACTTAACGACAGGCGGTGAGCATCGCCAGCGTCGGAACGGGCCACCCGTTGATCCGGAAGGATTAGATCTCCAGGGATCGGATCCTCAGGGATCGCTAAGACGGGCACCAACCTCGACGAATGCCGCTCAAACGCTGTCGATCATAGCTAGGCAATGCCAGTGCGATTTTAGGTCTCTTGAGCTCGTTCTCTTGAGGTCAAATTCGGATGCATGACCTCGGTGCGCGGGCCACAGCTTTATGCTGATTGGCCTGAAACTGCGGTCCTCTGTGGCGTCGTAACGCTTTCCGCTCGGTGATGGAGCGGTTGGCGCAATTTCGCTTTGTGCGGATTGTTCCGTGCGAGGCGACCTCGTCGGGCAGGTGGCCCGAAAAGAATTGCGGTTCCGGCAACGGGCCGCGCCAAGACAGCGGGCCCGGAAGGGACCGCGGCAGAACAAAGGGTAAGGCCAGGATGCCGACGATCAACCAGCTGATCGCTCAACCGCGTGAAGTGCAGAAGTCGCGCAAGAAGGTGCCGGCGCTGCAGCAGTCGCCGCAGAAGCGTGGTGTTTGCACCCGCGTCTACACCACGACCCCGAAGAAGCCGAACTCGGCGCTTCGTAAGGTCGCCAAGGTGCGCCTGACGAACGGCTTCGAGGTGATCGGCTACATCCCCGGCGAAGGTCATAACCTCCAGGAGCACTCGGTGGTCATGATCCGCGGCGGCCGCGTCAAGGATTTGCCCGGCGTGCGCTACCACATCCTCCGCGGCGTTCTGGATACCCAGGGCGTCAAGAACCGTAAGCAGCGTCGTTCGAAGTACGGCGCCAAGCGTCCGAAGTAAGCGGGAACCAGCTCAATGTCTCGTCGCCACTCAGCGGAAAAGCGCGAAGTTCTCCCGGATCCGAAGTTCGGGAACATCATCGTCACGAAGTTCATGAACTCGGTGATGTACGCCGGCAAGAAGTCGGTCGCCGAAGGCATCGTCTACGGTGCGTTCGGCATCATCGAAACCAAGACCAAGCAGAACCCGCTCGGCGTGTTCGAGCAGGCGCTCGAGAACGTCATGCCGACGATCGAGGTTCGCTCCCGCCGCGTCGGCGGCGCGACCTACCAGGTTCCGGTCGAAGTTCGCTCCACCCGCCGGCAGGCGCTGGGCATCCGCTGGCTGATCTCGGCCGCGCGCGAGCGCAACGAGAAGACGATGACCGAGCGGCTCTCGGCTGAGCTCCTGGACGCATCGAACAACCGCGGGAACGCCGTCAAGAAGCGTGAAGACGTGCACCGGATGGCGGAAGCCAACCGCGCCTTCTCGCACTATCGCTGGTAACGGCGAAACAAACGGACTCGCAAGGAACAACCCATGCCCCGCCAACATGCCATCGAGGACTACCGTAACTTCGGTATCATGGCGCATATCGACGCCGGCAAGACGACGACGACCGAGCGCATCCTCTATTACACCGGCAAGAGCCACAAGATCGGCGAAGTGCACGAAGGTGCCGCGACGATGGACTGGATGGAGCAGGAGCAGGAGCGTGGCATCACGATCACCTCGGCTGCGACCACCGCCTTCTGGGCCGGCAAGCGCCTGAACATCATCGACACCCCCGGCCACGTCGACTTCACCATCGAAGTCGAGCGTTCGTTGCGCGTGCTCGACGGCGCCGTCTGCGTGCTCGACTCGAACCAGGGCGTCGAGCCCCAGACCGAGACCGTCTGGCGCCAGGGCGACAAGTACAAGGTTCCGCGCATCGTCTTCGCCAACAAGATGGACAAGACCGGCGCCGACTTCTTCAAGTGTCTGTCCGACATTGTCGACCGCCTCGGCGCCAAGCCGATCGCGATCCAGCTTCCGATCGGTGCCGAGAACAACTTCAAGGGTCTCGTCGACCTCGTGAAGATGAAGGGCATCGTCTGGAACGATGAATCGCTCGGTGCGAAGTTCGACTATGTCGACATCCCGGAAGATCTCGTCGAGCAGGCCAAGGAATACCGCGAGAAGATGGTGGAAGCCGCCGTCGAGCTCGACGATGACGCATTGGCCGCCTTCCTCGACGGCAACGAGCCGGACGAGGCGACGCTGAAGCGGCTGATCCGCAAGGCGGTGCTGACCGGCGCGTTCTATCCCGTGCTGTGCGGCTCGGCCTTCAAGAACAAGGGCGTGCAGCCGCTGCTCGACGCCGTCGTCGACTATCTGCCGTCGCCGATCGACGTGCCCGCGATCAAGGGTACCGACGACCACGGCAACGAGGTCGTGCGCAAGGCCGACGACAAGGAGCCGCTCGCGCTGCTCGCGTTCAAGATCATGGACGACCCGTTCGTCGGCACCATCACCTTCTGTCGCATCTACTCGGGCATCCTGCAGAGCGGCACCGGCGTCGTGAACTCGACGCGCGAGAAGAAGGAGCGCATCGGGCGCATGCTGCTGATGCATGCGAACAACCGCGAGGACATCAAGGAAGCCTATGCCGGCGACATCGTCGCGCTGGCCGGCCTGAAGGAAGCGCGCACCGGTGACACGCTGTGCGATCCCGACAAGCAGGTGATCCTGGAAAAGATGGAATTCCCCGAGCCGGTCATCGAGATCGCGATCGAGCCGAAGTCCAAGGCCGACCAGGAAAAGCTGGGCGTGGCGCTGGCGAAGCTCGCCGCGGAGGATCCGTCCTTCCGCGTGTCGACCGACCAGGAGTCCGGCCAGACCATCCTCAAGGGCATGGGCGAACTCCATCTCGACATCAAGGTCGACATCCTCAAGCGTACCTACAAGGTCGACGCCAACATCGGCGCGCCGCAGGTTGCGTTCCGTGAGCGCGTCACCAAGAAGGCCGAGGTCAAGTACACCCACAAGAAGCAGACCGGCGGTACCGGTCAGTTCGCGGAAGTGTCGATCGTGGTCGAGCCGAACGAGCCCGGCAAGGGCTACGAGTTCGAGTCCAAGATCGTCGGCGGTGCGGTTCCGAAGGAATACATCCCCGGCGTCGAAAAGGGCCTCAACAGCGTGATGAGCTCTGGTGTCGTCGCGGGCTTCCCCGTGGTCGACGTCAAGGTTCAGCTCGTCGATGGCAAGTACCACGACGTCGATTCGTCGGCGCTCGCCTTCGAAATCGCATCGCGCGCGGCATTCCGCGAAGCGCTGCAGAAGGGCAAGTCCGTCCTGCTCGAGCCGATCATGAAGGTCGAAGTGGTGACCCCGGAAGACTACACCGGCTCGGTCATCGGCGACCTGAATTCCCGGCGCGGTCAGATCCAGGGTCAGGACATGCGCGGCAACGCCAACGTCATCAACGCGATGGTGCCGCTCATGAACATGTTCGGGTACGTGAACAACCTGCGCTCGATGAGCCAGGGGCGCGCGACCTTCACCATGCAGTTCGACCACTACGCAGAAGCGCCGGCCAACGTGTCGGCAGAAGTCCAGAAGAAGTTTGCCTGATTGTCGTCGGTCCAGAGCTGACGATTGAACGGAGAGTCAAATGGCCAAAGCAAAGTTTGAACGTAACAAGCCGCACTGCAACATCGGCACCATCGGTCACGTCGACCATGGCAAGACGTCGCTGACGGCGGCGATCACCAAGATCCTCGCCGAGACCGGCGGTGCGACGTTCACCGCGTACGACCAGATCGACAAGGCGCCGGAAGAGAAGGCGCGCGGCATCACCATCTCGACCGCGCACGTCGAGTATGAGACTCAGAACCGCCACTACGCCCACGTCGACTGCCCCGGCCACGCTGACTACGTGAAGAACATGATCACCGGCGCCGCCCAGATGGACGGTGCGATCCTGGTCGTGTCGGCCGCTGACGGCCCGATGCCGCAGACCCGCGAGCACATCCTGCTCGCCCGCCAGGTCGGCGTGCCCGCGCTCGTCGTGTTCCTCAACAAGTGCGACATGGTCGACGATCCGGAGCTCCTCGAGCTCGTCGAGCTCGAAGTCCGCGAGTTGCTCTCGAAGTACGACTTCCCGGGCGACAAGATCCCGATCATCAAGGGTTCGGCGCTCGCCGCTCTCGAAGATTCCGACAAGAAGCTCGGCCACGAGGCGATCCTCGAGCTGATGAAGAACGTCGACTCGTACATCCCGCAGCCGGAGCGTCCGGTCGACCAGCCGTTCCTGATGCCGGTTGAAGACGTGTTCTCGATCTCGGGTCGCGGCACCGTCGTGACCGGCCGTGTCGAGCGCGGCATCGTCAAGGTCGGCGAGGAAATCGAGATCGTCGGTCTGCGCGCCACGCAGAAGACCACGGTCACGGGCGTCGAAATGTTCCGCAAGCTGCTCGATCAGGGCCAGGCCGGCGACAACATCGGCGCGCTGCTCCGCGGCACCAAGCGCGAGGACGTCGAGCGCGGCCAGGTGCTGTGCAAGCCGGGTTCGGTCAAGCCGCACACCAAGTTCAAGGCTGAGGCCTACATCCTCACCAAGGAAGAGGGCGGCCGCCACACCCCGTTCTTCACCAACTACCGTCCGCAGTTCTACTTCCGCACCACCGACGTGACCGGTGTCGTGCATCTGCCGGAAGGCACCGAGATGGTGATGCCGGGCGACAACATCGCGATGGAAGTGCACCTGATCGTGCCGATCGCGATGGAAGAGAAGCTCCGCTTCGCGATCCGCGAAGGCGGCCGCACCGTCGGCGCCGGCGTCGTCGCCTCGATCATCGAGTAACAAGCGAATAGGGAATGGTGAGTGGCGAATAGGGAATTCTATTCGCTACTCGCTACTCGCCACTCACTAGAGAAAGCACGGCAATGAACGGCCAAAACATTCGTATCCGTCTCAAGGCGTTCGACCATCGTATCCTCGATACGTCGACCCGCGAGATCGTGAACACGGCGAAGCGCACCGGCGCGCAGGTCCGCGGACCCATTCCGCTGCCCACCCGCATCGAGAAGTTCACCGTCAACCGTTCGCCGCACGTCGACAAGAAGAGCCGCGAGCAGTTCGAGATGCGTACCCACAAGCGCCTGCTCGATATCGTCGATCCGACCCCGCAGACCGTCGATGCTTTGATGAAGCTCGACCTGGCCGCCGGTGTCGACGTCGAGATCAAGCTCTAAGATTTTTGGATCACGTTCGCGACTAGCGGACAGAAAGAACAGGAAGCACGCCGATGCGCTCCGGAGTGATCGCACAAAAGGTCGGGATGACGCGGGTCTTTACAGAGGCCGGCGAACATATCCCCGTGACCGTGCTGAAGCTCGGCAATTGCCAGGTCGTAGGCCACCGCACTGAAGAGAAGAACGGTTACGTCGCGCTCCAGCTTGGTTCTGGCAGCCGCAAGACCGTGTACATGCCCAAGGCAGAGCGCGGCCAGTTCGCGGTCGCCAAGGTCGAGCCGAAGCGGCAGGTCGAGGAGTTCCGCGTCTCCGCGGATGCCATGATCCCCGTTGGCGCCGAGATCCTCGCCGACCACTTCGTCGTCGGCCAGTTCGTCGACGTCACCGGCACCTCGGTCGGTAAGGGCTTCGCCGGCGGTATGAAGCGCTGGAACTTCGGCGGTCTGCGCGCCACCCACGGTGTGTCGATCTCGCATCGTTCGATCGGTTCGACCGGTGGCCGTCAGGACCCCGGCAAGACCTGGAAGAACAAGAAGATGCCCGGCCACATGGGTGTCGACCGCATCACCACGCTCAACCTTCGAGTCGTTCAGCTCGATGTCGAGCGCGGCCTGATCCTCGTCGAAGGCGCCGTTCCCGGCTCCAAGGGCGGTTGGATCCGTGTGCGCGACGCTGTCAAGAAGCCGCTGCCGAAGGAAGCTCCGAAGCCCGGCAAGTTCAAGGTTGCTGGCGAAGCGGACGCCGCTCCGGCTGCGCAGGAGGCGTGAGATGGAATTGAAGGTCACGACCCTCGAAGGTAAGGAAGCCGGCTCGGTCCAGCTTTCCGACGCCATTTTCGGCCTCGAGCCGCGCCAGGACATCATTGCGCGTTGCGTGCAGTGGCAGCTCAACAAGCGTCAGGCCGGCACTCACAAGGCCAAGGGCCGCGCCGAGATCTGGCGCACCGGCAAGAAGATGTACAAGCAGAAGGGCACCGGCGGTGCTCGTCACGGCTCGGCCCGCGTGCCGCAGTTCCGCGGCGGTGGCCGTGCCTTCGGTCCGGTGGTGCGTTCGCACGCCACTGACCTGCCGAAGAAGGTCCGCGCGCTTGCCCTCAAGCATGCGCTGTCGGCGAAGGCCAAGGATGGCGATCTGCTGGTGATCGACAAGGCCGCGCTGGAAGCCGCGAAGACCAAGGCGCTGCTCGGCCACTTCTCGGGCCTCGGCTTGACCAACGCGCTGATCATCGACGGCGCCGAGCTCAACAACGGCTTTGCCGCTGCGGCCCGCAACATCCCGAACATGGACGTGCTGCCGATCCAGGGCATCAACGTCTATGACATCCTGCGCCGTCAGAAGCTCGTTCTGACCAAGGCCGCCATCGATGCGCTGGAGGCGCGCTTCAAATGACGAAGAACATCGAGCCTCGCCACTACGACGTGATCTTGTCGCCGGTCGTGACCGAAAAGGCGACGATCGCCTCGGAGCACAACAAGGTCTTGTTCAAGGTGGCCGCGAAGGCGACCAAGCCGCAGATCAAGGAAGCGATCGAGAAGCTGTTCGACGTCAAGGTCAAGAGCGTCAACACGCTGGTCCGCAAGGGCAAGACCAAGGTCTTCCGCGGCAATCTCGGCTCGCAGTCGAACAGCAAGCGCGCGATCGTGACCCTCGAAGAGGGCCACCGGATCGACGTGACCACCGGTCTGTAAGGTCGTACGACGATGGCACTGAAAAAATTCAATCCCACGACGCCGGGCCAGCGCCAGCTGGTGATGGTCGATCGTTCGGCCCTCTACAAGGGCAAGCCGGTCAAGGCGCTCACCGAAGGCAAGCACTCCTCGGGCGGTCGCAACAACACCGGTCGTATCACCGTGCGCTTCCGCGGCGGCGGTCACAAGCAGACGCTGCGCATCGTCGACTTCAAGCGCGACAAGGTCGATGCGCCCGCGACGGTCGAGCGGCTGGAATACGATCCGAACCGCACCGCGTTCATCGCGCTGGTCAAGTACGAAGACGGCACCCAGGCCTATATCCTGGCGCCGCAGCGCCTTGCCGTCGGTGATTCCGTGGTTGCCGGCAACTATGTCGACGTGAAGCCGGGCAACGTCATGCCGCTCGGCAACATGCCGGTCGGCACGATCATCCACAACATCGAGGTCAAGATCGGGAAGGGCGGCCAGCTCGCTCGTTCCGCCGGCACCTACGCCCAGCTCGTCGGCCGCGACCACGACTACGTGATCATCCGCCTGAACTCGGGCGAGCAGCGCCTGGTGCACGGCCGTTGCCGCGGCACGATCGGCGCGGTGTCGAACCCGGATCACATGAACACCTCGATCGGCAAGGCCGGCCGTAGCCGTTGGCTGGGCCGCAAGCCGCATAACCGCGGTGTTTCGATGAACCCGATCGACCATCCGCACGGCGGTGGTGAAGGTCGTACCTCGGGCGGTCGGCACCCGGTCACCCCGTGGGGCAAGCCGACCAAGGGCAAGAAGACCCGCAGCAACAAGTCGACCAACAAATTCATTCTCCTAAGCCGCCACAAGCGGAAGAAGTAAGGAACGCCGGACATGGTTCGTTCAGTCTGGAAAGGCCCGTTCGTCGAGGGTTCTCTGCTCAAGAAGGCAGATGCCGCCCGCGCGTCCGGCCGTCACGACGTCATCAAGATCTGGAGCCGTCGCTCGACGATCCTGCCGCAGTTCGTCGGCCTGACCTTCGGCGTCTACAACGGTCAGAAGCACGTACCGGTTGCCGTCAACGAGGAAATGGTCGGTCACAAGTTCGGCGAGTTCTCGCCGACCCGGACCTTCCATGGCCACTCCGGCGACAAGAAAGCCAAGAAGGCTTGAGGATTAAACGATGAGCAAACCTAAGCGCGAACGGAGCCTCGCCGAGAACGAGGCCAAGGCGGTCGCCCGGATGCTGCGGGTGAGCCCGCAGAAGCTCAACCTGGTCGCCCAGCTCATTCGCGGCCGGAAGGCAGCTGCTGCGCTCGCCGATCTGCAGTTCTCGCGCAAGCGGATCGCCGTTGACGTGAAGAAGTGCCTGGAATCGGCTATCGCCAATGCCGAGAACAATCACGACCTCGACGTCGACGATCTCGTCGTGGCGCAGGCCTTCGTCGGCAACGGCCTCGTGATGAAGCGCTTTGCCGCCCGCGGCCGTGGCCGTTCGGGCCGCGTCTACAAACCATTTTCGCAGCTGACGATCATCGTTCGTCAGGTCGAAGCCGAAGCAGCGGCCTAAGGGACGCAGGAGCACACGATGGGTCAAAAGATCAATCCGATCGGTCTGCGTCTCGGCATCAACCGGACCTGGGATTCCCGCTGGTTCGCCGGCAAGCAGGAATACGGCAAGCTGTTGCACGAGGACGTCAAGATCCGCGAGATCCTGCACAAGGAGCTCAAGCAGGCGGCCGTCGCCCGCATCGTGATCGAGCGTCCGCACAAGAAGTGCCGCGTCACCATCCACTCGGCTCGTCCGGGCGTGGTGATCGGCAAGAAGGGCGCCGACATCGACAAGCTTCGCAAGAAGGTCGCGGACATCACCTCGTCCGACGTCGTCATCAACATCGTCGAGATCCGCAAGCCGGAGCTCGATGCGACGCTGGTGGCAGAGTCGATCGCGCAGCAGCTGGAGCGCCGCGTGGCGTTCCGCCGTGCCATGAAGCGCGCCGTGCAGTCGGCGATGCGTCTCGGCGCGGAAGGCATCCGCATCAACTGCTCGGGTCGTCTGGGCGGCGCGGAAATCGCGCGCATGGAGTGGTACCGCGAAGGTCGCGTGCCGCTGCACACGCTGCGCGCCGACATCGACTACGGCGTTGCGACCGCGTTCACGACCTTCGGCACCTGCGGTGTCAAGGTCTGGATCTTCAAGGGCGAGATCCTCGAGCACGATCCGATGGCCCAGGACAAGAGAATGGCCGAAGGCGAGACGGGTGGTAGCGGTGATCGTGGTGGCCGTCAGCGCCGCGATACGGCTGCAGCCTGAGTCAGCACAGGAATTTGAGGGCTTAAAGCCATGATGCAACCTAAGAAAACGAAGTTCCGGAAGGCGCACAAGGGCCGCATCCACGGCGTCGCGTCTTCGGGCGCGACGTTGGCCTTCGGCCAGTTCGGCCTGAAGGCGACCGAGCCTGAGCGCGTCACCGCGCGCCAGATCGAAGCCGCTCGCCGCGCGCTGACCCGCCACATGAAGCGTGCCGGCCGCGTCTGGATCCGCGTGTTCCCCGACGTTCCGGTGTCGAAGAAGCCGGCCGAAGTCCGCATGGGCTCCGGCAAGGGTTCGCCGGAATTGTGGGTCGCGCGCGTCAAGCCGGGCCGGGTGCTGTTCGAGATCGACGGCGTCAACACCCAGACGGCGCGTGAGGCGCTGACCCTGGCGGCCGCCAAGCTGCCGATCAAGACGCGCTTCGTCGAGCGCATTGCGGAGTAATGGCCATGGCACAGATGAAGATCGAAGACATCCGCGCGATGAGCCCCGACCAGCAGGATGACGCCATCCTGAACCTGAAGAAGGAGCGCTTCAACCTGCGCTTCCAGCGCGCCACCGGGCAGCTCGAGAACACCTCGCGCCTGCGCGAGGCTCGCCGTGACATCGCCCGGATCAAGACCGTCGCCGCGCAGACGCGCGCGAAGAAGAAGTAAGAGGCTTACGAAGATGCCGAAACGTACTTTGCAGGGCGTGGTCGTCAGCGACAAGCAAGCCAAGACCATTGTGGTGCGCGTCGACCGCCGCTTCACGCACCCGATCTACAAGAAGACGATCCGCCGTTCGAAGAACTATCACGCGCACGACGAGAGCAACGAGTTCAAGCCGGGCGACATGGTGTGGATCGAGGAATCGAAGCCGATTTCGAAGTTGAAGCGCTGGGTCGTGATCCGGGGCGAACACAAGAAAAGCGCCTGATCTGTTGGCTTTAGCCGACTGACTTCAGGGAAATGTTGAGCGCCGGCTGGGCTGGCGCAAAGAGAAAGAGGACGAGGTGCATCAATGATTCAGATGCAGACCAACCTCGACGTGGCCGACAATTCTGGCGCACGCCGTGTCATGTGTATCAAGGTGCTCGGGGGCTCCAAGCGCCGCTACGCCACGATCGGCGACATCATCGTCGTCTCGATCAAGGAAGCGATTCCGCGTGGCAAGGTGAAGAAGGGCGACGTGATGAAGGCCGTCGTGGTGCGCGTCCGCAAGGACATCCGCCGCGCTGACGGTTCGGTCATCCGCTTCGACCGCAACGCCGCCGTCCTGATCAACAATCAGTCCGAGCCGGTCGGCACCCGTATCTTCGGGCCCGTGCCGCGCGAGCTGCGCGCCAAGAACCACATGAAGATCATCTCGCTCGCGCCGGAGGTGCTGTGATGGCTGCGAAGATCCGCAAGGGCGACAAGGTCGTCGTGCTGACCGGTCGCGACAAGGGCCGCACCGGCGAAGTGTTCGAAGTGCGTCCCGCCGCAGGCACGGCGCTCGTGCGCGGCATCAACATGGTCAAGCGTCACCAGAAGCAGACGCAGGCCCAGGAGGGCGGCATCATTTCGAAGGAGTCGCCGATCCAACTGTCCAACATCGCGTATGTCGGCAAGGACGGAAAGCCGACCCGCGTCGGATTCAAGATTTTGGCGGACGGCAAGAAGGTCCGCATCGCCAAGAGCTCGGGAGCTGAGATCGATGGCTGAGGCCGCTTACACGCCGCGCCTGCGCGCGGAATACGACGCGAAGATCCGCACGGCGATGACCGAGAAGTTCGGTTATGAGAACGTGATGCAGGTTCCGCGCCTGGACAAGGTCGTGCTGAACATGGGCGTTGGCGATTCCGTCAACGACCGCAAGAAGGCCGAGACCGCCGCTGCCGAGCTGACCCAGATCGCCGGCCAGAAGGCGATCGTGACCTATTCGCGTATCGCGATCGCGACCTTCAAGCTGCGTGAAAACCAGCCGATCGGCTGCAAGGTCACGCTGCGCAAGGCCCACATGTACGAGTTCATCGACCGCCTGGTGAACGTGGCGCTGCCCCGCGTCCGCGACTTCCGCGGCCTGAACCCGAAGAGCTTTGACGGCCGCGGTAACTACTCGCTCGGCATCAAGGAGCACATCATTTTCCCCGAGATCGACTTCGACAAGGTCACGGAAGCCCGCGGTATGGACATCACCGTCTGCACCACGGCCAAGACCGACGAAGAGGCGAGGGCCTTGTTGACCGCTTTCAATTTCCCGTTCCGGCAGTGAGACGCTGACCTAAAGCCTCTCAAACGCGGATACCCAGGAGCCAAGCATGGCAAAGAAGAGTTCAGTCGAGAAGAACAACCGGCGCAAGCGGATGGTGAAGAACGCCGCCCCGAAGCGCGAGCGGTTGAAGGCGATCATCGCCGACAAGACGCTGCCGATGGAGGAGCGGTTCGCCGCGACCCTGAAGCTTGCGGAAATGCCGCGCAATTCGTCGGCGACCCGCGTCCGTCTGCGTTGCGAGCTGTCGGGCCGCCCGCGCTCGAACTACCGCAAGAACAAGCTGTCCCGTATCGCGCTGCGCGACCTTGGCTCCAAGGGCATGGTCCCGGGCCTCGTGAAGTCCAGCTGGTAAGGAGGGTCGTTTAGATGTCTACGCACGATCCAATCAGCGATCTGATCACCCGCATCCGCAACGCGCAGATGCGCTCCAAGAGCAAGGTGTCCACGCCTGGTTCAAAGATGCGCGAGAACGTGCTGGAGGTCCTCAAGTCCGAGGGCTACATCCGTGGCTACGCCACGCTCGAGCACTCCTCGGGCCGCAGCGAGATCGAGATCGAGCTGAAGTATTTCGACGGCGAGCCCGTCATCCGCGAGATCGAACGAGTCTCCAAGCCCGGGCGCCGCGTTTACGCCTCGGTGAAGAACCTGCCGCGGGTCAACAACGGGCTCGGCATTTCGGTGTTGTCGACGCCGAAGGGGATCATGGCCGACCACAGCGCGCGTGACGCGAATGTGGGCGGTGAAGTCCTCTTCACGGTGTTCTGAGGAGGATTTTTGATCCATGTCACGTGTTGGCAAAAGGCCTGTGGCGGTTCCGTCGGGTGTTACCGCGACCGTCGATGGGCAGACCGTCAAGATGAAGGGGCCGAAGGGCCAGCTTCAGTTCGTCGTCCATGACGACGTCGAGGTGAAGCTCGAGAGCGGCCAGATCAAGGTCAAGCCGCGGCTCGAGACCAACCGCGCGCGGGCGCTGTACGGTACCGCTCGCGCCCAGGTCGCGAATCTGGTCGAAGGCGTCACCAAGGGCTTCGAGAAGAAGCTCGAAATCACCGGCGTCGGTTACCGCGCCGCGATGCAGGGCAAGAACCTGCAGCTCGCGCTCGGCTACAGCCACGACGTGGTCTACGCGATCCCGGAAGGGATCACGATCACCGTGCCGAAGCCGACCGAGATCACGGTAACCGGCAGCGACATCCAGCGTGTCGGCCAGGTCGCCGCCGAGATTCGCTCCTATCGTCCGCCGGAGCCCTACAAGGGCAAGGGCGTGAAGTATGTTGGCGAATTCATCTTCCGCAAGGAAGGCAAGAAGAAGTAACGGAGCCGGTCATGTCGAAAGCCAAGGTTACGAATGCCCGGCGCAAGCGGAGTGTGCGGCTGAAGCTGCGCCGCTCCGGTGGTGGCCGTCCGCGCCTGTCGGTGTTCCGCTCGTCCAAGCACATCTACGCCCAGGTCATCGACGACTTGAAGGGCGAGACGCTGGCGTCTGCCTCGTCGCTCGAGAAGTCGATGCGCGACGGCGGCAAGACCGGCGCCGACATCGATGCGGCGAAGGCGGTCGGCAAGCTGCTGGCCGAGCGCGCCGCCGAGAAGGGCGTCAAGGAAGTCGTGTTCGATCGCGGCAGCTATCTCTATCACGGGCGCGTCAAGGCTCTTGCCGACGCGGCGCGTGAGAGCGGGCTGAGCTTCTAACGGAATTTGAGGATTGAGGCGCAAGCCTCTGAAGGATTGGAAAAACCATGGCAGCTGAACGCGAACAACGTGGTGGACGCGATCAACGCGGCGGCGGACGTGAACGCAGGGAGCGCGAGGAGCGCGACAGCGAGTTCGTCGACAAGCTCGTCCACATCAATCGCGTGGCCAAGGTCGTCAAGGGCGGCAAGCGCTTCGGTTTCGCAGCGCTCGTCGTGATCGGCGACCAGAAGGGCCGCGCCGGCTTCGGTCACGGCAAGGCGCGCGAAGTGCCCGAGGCGATCCGCAAGGCGACCGAGTCCGCCAAGCGCAACCTGACCCGCGTCTCGCTGCGCGAGGGCCGCACCCTGCATCACGACATCGCCGGCCGTCACGGCGCGGGCCGTGTCTACCTGCGTGCAGCCCCGGCCGGTACCGGCATCATCGCCGGCGGTCCGATGCGCGCCGTGTTCGAGACGCTCGGCGTCCAGGACGTGGTCGCGAAGTCGATCGGCTCGTCGAACCCCTACAACATGGTTCGCGCAACCTTCGACGCGCTGAAGCATCAGGATTCGCCGCGTTCGGTCGCAGCCCGCCGCAATATCAAGGTGTCCACCCTCCAGTCCCGCCGTATCGGCGGTGACGCCGAGGCGGCTGCCGACTAACGGAAGCTTTTCGGAGTAGACTCCCATGGCCAAGGCCGCAAAGACGATCAAGCTCGAGCAGACCGGCAGCGCGATCCGCCGCCATCACTCGCAGCGTTCGACGCTGATCGGGCTCAAGCTCAACAAGATCGGCCGCACCAGCGAACTGCCGGACACCCCGGCGGTTCGTGGCATGATCGAGAAGGTTCACCATCTCGTTCGCATCGTCGACGAGAAGTAAGCAAAGGCGCAGGATCCCGAACAACGGGCACCCGTTTTCGGTGAAGATCATGCGCAAGAAACAAGGAGCAGGGCGATGAAGCTCAGCGATATCGCCGACAACGCCGGCTCGCGCAAGAAGCGTATGCGCGTCGGCCGTGGCATTGGTTCGGGCAAGGGCAAGCAGTCCGGCCGCGGCGGCAAGGGCCAGACCGCGCGTTCGGGCGTGCGCATCAAGGGTTTCGAAGGCGGCCAGATGCCGATGCATCGCCGTCTGCCGAAGCGCGGCTTCAACAACATCTTCCGCGTCGAGTTCGCCGAGATCAATCTCGACCGGCTCCAGGAAGCGGTCGATGCCAAGAAGATCGACGCCGGCAGCGTCGTGAACGTCGAGGCCCTGGTGAAGGGCGGCGTGCTGCGCCGCGCCAAGGCCGGCGTGCGGCTGCTCGGCCGCGGCGAGCTCAAGTCCAAGCTCAACATCGAAGTGCACGGCGCCACCAAGACCGCGATCGCCGCGGTCGAGAAGGCCGGCGGCTCGGTGAAGATCCTCGCCCCTGCCAAGGAAGAAGGCGAGGCGGCGTAACAACTGCGTCATTGGCCCGCGGCTCGCGGGCCTTTACGCGTGTGGGACGTGGACTTATCGAAGCCGAGCCCCAGATAATGTCCGGCGTCCGCTAGAGTAGCCCGGCCGCGGGCATGACGGCGCAACAGGCGGCGGGAGAAAGTCCAAGATGGCCTCTGCAGCGGAACAACTGGCAGCCAATCTCAATTTCGGTGCGTTTGCCAAGGCTGACGAACTGAAGAAGCGCATCTGGTTCACCCTGGGTGCGCTGCTCGTTTATCGGCTCGGGACCTATATCCCGCTGCCCGGCATCGATCCCAACATCTGGGAACAGGTGTTCCGCTCCCAGGCGGGCGGCATCCTCGGCATGTTCAACATGTTCGCCGGCGGCGGTATCCACCGCATGGCGATCTTCGCGCTGAACATCATGCCGTATATCTCGGCTTCGATCATCATCCAGCTCCTCACCACCGTCTCGCCGCAGCTCGAGGCGCTGAAGAAGGAAGGTGAGTCCGGCCGCAAGCTGCTGAACCAGTACACCCGCTATCTCACGGTGATCCTGGCGGCGTTCCAGTCCTACGGCATCGCGGTGGGCCTCGAAGGCGCCGGCAACGTCGTCAGCGACCCCGGCATGTTCTTCCGCCTGTCCACGGCGATCACGCTGACCGGCGGCACCATGTTCCTGATGTGGCTGGGTGAGCAGATCACCTCGCGCGGCATCGGCAACGGCATCTCGCTGATCATTCTCGCCGGCATCGTCGCCGAGCTGCCTGCGGCGCTCGCCAACATGCTCGAGCTCGGCCGTCAGGGCGCCATGTCGACCGGCCTGATCCTGGTCGTCATCATCATGGCGGTCGCCGTGATCGCCTTCATCGTGTTCATGGAGCGCGCCCAGCGCCGGCTGCTGATCCAGTATCCGAAGCGCCAGGTCGGCAACAAGATGTTCGAGGGCCAGTCCTCGCATCTGCCGCTCAAGCTCAACACCTCGGGCGTGATCCCGCCGATCTTCGCGTCCTCGCTGCTGCTGCTGCCGACCACGGTTGCCAACTTCAACGCTGGCAGCGGGCCGGAATGGTTCCAGTGGATCACGACCCAGCTCGGCCACGGCCGTCCGCTGTTCCTGATCATGTATCTCGCGCTGATCGTGTTCTTCGCGTTCTTCTACACCGCGATCGTGTTCAACCCGACCGAGACCGCGGACAATCTGAAGAAGCATGGCGGCTTCATTCCGGGCATCCGTCCGGGCGAGCGCACCGCGGAATATATCGACTACGTGCTGTCGCGCATCACCGTGCTCGGCGCGATTTATCTGGCGATCGTCTGCTTGATCCCGGAAATCCTGATCTCCTACGCGTCGGTGCCGTTCTACTTCGGCGGCACCTCGCTGCTGATCGTCGTCAGCGTCACCATGGACACGGTGGCGCAGGTGCAGGGCTATCTGCTGGCGCATCAGTATGAGGGCTTGATCCGGAAGTCGAAGCTGCGCGGCCGCCGTCGCTAAACGCGGCGCTCCCCGAGGGCGGCGCGACAGCGTCGCCGATTCGCCGCGCGAGCAGCGCGCGGCGCCCGCCGAGGTGACCAGTCAGCCATTCCAAGACATCGGCAGAGCTGCTCTCCCTGCGACGCAATCACTGATTTCAAAGGCCTTCTTGGCGTCCTGGCATTTGCTCCCCTATGATATGGGTAGCGGTGCGACGCCGATTATGATTTGCACTGTCATTGGACTTCAAACACAGGTGCGCGACGTATCGCTCACCAATCCGGGGGGCGTACGCCGATGAGAATTATACTTCTGGGACCGCCGGGGTCGGGCAAGGGGACCCAGGCGCAACTGCTGGTGCAGCGCTATGGCATCGTCCAGCTCTCGACCGGCGAGATGCTGCGCGCGGCCGTTGCGGCGGGAACGCCGGTCGGGCTGAAGGCCAAGGAGATCATGGCCAGCGGCGGCCTCGTGCCCGACGAGATCGTGGTGGGAATCATCTCCGACCGCATCGACCAGCCGGACGCCAAGAACGGTTTCATCCTCGACGGCTTCCCGCGCACCGTGCCGCAGGCCGAGGCGCTGGATGAGCTGCTCAAGCACAAGCATCTCAAGCTCGATGCCGTGGTCGAGCTCCGCGTCAACGAGAGCGCATTGCTGAGCCGCGTCGAGACTCGCGTCGCCCAGATGCGGGAGCGCGGGGAGGAGGTCCGGGTCGACGACACCCCGGAGGTCCTGACCAAGCGACTCGCCAGCTACCGCAGCCAGACGGAGCCGCTGATTCACTACTATTCCGAGCGGCGGAAGCTCTCGACCATCGACGGCATGATGGCGATCGACGAGGTCACCCGCGCGATTCATCGCCAGCTCCTGGCGCTGGGGGCGGTCGAGCCCAAGTCGCATGGCAAGGCCCATGCGCGCAGCGCGGCCAAGTCGGCGCCCGCCAAGAAGGGTGCCAAAACGGGTACCAAGAAGGCCAAAGCAGCCAAAAAGCCGGCGAAAACGGCCAGAAAGGCCGCCAAAACCGCTAAAAAGGCCGCCAAGAAGGCCGTAAAGGGCGCCAAGACGGCGGCCAAGAAAACGGTCAAAAAGGCAGCCAAAAAGACCGCCAAGAAGGCAGTCAAAAAGGGTGCCAAAAAGGCCGCAAAAAAGGTCACGAAAAAGCGAGCTAAGCGCTAGCAGCGGTTGACGAAAGCCCCCTGAATCCCCTAATAAGCCCCGCATCCAAGTCGGATAGTTTCAAACGATGCCGGGCCCCAGGAAGACCAGGGGTGGGCGTCGTGTTCGCGTTTGTGAACACCTGCCCGAGAAACCAAGCACTTAAAGACCGGTTCCTGACGAGGGATCGGCAACAGGAGAGAGAGCCGTGGCCCGTATTGCCGGCGTGAACATTCCGACCAACAAGCGCGTGCTGATCGCGCTCCAGTACATCCATGGCATCGGCCAGAAGATCGCTGGTGAGATCCTGGAGAAGGTGAAGATCCCCGAGGATCGTCGCGTCAACCAGCTCAGCGATGCCGAAGTGCTCCAGATCCGCGAAGTGATCGACCGCGACTATCTCGTCGAGGGCGACCTGCGTCGTGAGGTCGGCATCAACATCAAGCGTCTGATGGACCTCGGCTGCTATCGCGGCCTGCGTCATCGTCGCGGCCTGCCGGTGCGCGGTCAGCGTACCCACACCAATGCGCGTACGCGCAAGGGTCCGGCCAAGGCCATCGCCGGCAAGAAGAAGTAAGTTTTCGAATCCAATCGCGGCGTGTGGCGAAAGGGGAGACCCGTTCGCCACACGCCTTTCGTTCCACAGGTGTAGCCGCTGGCATTACGGCGGCGTTTGAGATCTCCAGGAAAGGTACTCTATGGGCAAGGAAGCCACCCGCGTTCGTCGTCGTGAGCGCAAGAACATCGCCTCCGGCGTCGCGCATGTGAACTCGTCGTTCAACAACACGACCATCACCATCACCGACGCGCAGGGCAACACGATTGCCTGGTCCTCCGCCGGCACGATGGGCTTCAAGGGGTCGCGCAAGTCGACCCCGTACGCCGCGCAGGTTGCCGCCGAGGACGTGTCGAAGAAGGCGCAAGAGCACGGCATGCGCACGCTGGAAGTCGAAGTCGCCGGTCCCGGTTCGGGCCGCGAGTCGGCGCTCCGTGCGCTTCAGGCCGCGGGCTTCACCGTCACCTCGATCCGCGACGTGACCACGATCCCGCACAACGGTTGCCGTCCCCGCAAGCGTCGGCGCGTTTGAGACCAAGTCGCGGGCGCATCGGCGCCCGCGATGACTTTTTGCAAAGCCGCGGAAATGATCGCGGCCTTTCTCCAACGCCAGTGTCTGCAACAGCAGTTTGACTGGCCTGTATGGGTGAAACAGTGACGATCCAGAAAAATTGGCAAGAACTGATTCGACCGAACAAGCTCCAGGTCACGCCCGGTAGCGATTCGAACCGTTTCGCGACCATCGTCGCCGAGCCGCTCGAGCGCGGCTTCGGGCAGACGCTCGGCAACGCGCTGCGCCGCATCCTGCTCTCCTCGCTCCAGGGCGCGGCGGTGCAGTCGGTGCACATCGACGGCGTGCTGCACGAGTTCTCCTCGATCGCGGGCGTCCGTGAGGACGTCACCGACATCGTGCTCAACATCAAGGACATCTCGATCAAGATGCAGGGCGAAGGCCCCAAGCGCATGGTCGTGAAGAAGCAGGGACCGGGCGTCGTCACCGCCGGCGACATCCAGACCGTGGGCGACGTCGTCGTCCTCAACCCCGACCTCCAGATCTGCACGCTCGACGAGGGCGCGGAGATCCGCATGGAGTTCACGGTCGCCACCGGCAAGGGCTACGTGCCCGCCGAGCGCAACCGTCCCGAGGACGCGCCGATCGGCCTGATCCCGGTCGACAGCCTGTACTCGCCGGTCCGCAAGGTCTCCTACAAGGTCGAGAACACCCGCGAGGGCCAGATCCTCGACTACGACAAGCTGACCATGACGATCGAGACCAACGGCGCGATCTCGCCGGATGACTCCGTGGCTTACGCCGCGCGCATCCTGCAGGATCAGCTCAACGTGTTCGTCAACTTCGAAGAGCCGCGCAAGGAAGTCGCCCAGGAGATCATCCCGGACCTCGCCTTCAACCCGGCCTTCCTCAAGAAGGTGGACGAGCTCGAGCTGTCGGTGCGTTCGGCCAACTGCTTGAAGAACGACAACATCGTCTACATCGGCGACCTCGTGCAGAAGAGCGAAGCGGAAATGCTCCGCACCCCGAACTTCGGCCGCAAGTCGCTGAACGAGATCAAGGAAGTGCTGGCCCAGATGGGTCTGCATCTCGGCATGGAAGTGCCGGGCTGGCCGCCAGAGAACATCGACGAGCTCGCCAAGCGCTTCGAGGATCACTACTGAGAATTCGTCGTTCCGGGGGGATGCGTCAGCATCGAACCCGGAACGACGAGATTCCGGGTTCGGCTCTGCGAGCCGCCCCGGAATGACTGAGAAGGGCGAACGCAGGCAGCCCACCTGAGCAACATGTCCGACGAACCGTCGCGGCAGTTTCAAACTAAGGAATAGTTACATGCGTCACGGCAAGGTTCATCGGAAGCTCAACCGCACGGCCGAGCATCGCCGCGCGATGTTCGCCAATATGTGCGCCGCGCTGATCAAGCACGAGCAGATCGTCACCACGCTGCCCAAGGCCAAGGAGCTCCGTCCGATCGTCGAGAAGCTCGTCACTCTCGGCAAGAAGGGCGGCCTGTCCATGCGTCGCCAGGCGATCTCCGAGATGCGCGACAAGGACCAGGTCAAGAAGCTGTTCGATGTGCTGGCGCCCCGCTACAAGGACCGCCAGGGCGGCTACACCCGCATCATCAAGGCCGGCTTCCGCTACGGCGACAACGCCGCGATGGCCGTGATCGAGTTCGTCGATCGCGACGTCGATGCCAAGGGCCAGGATTCTGGTCCGGTGCAGGAGAAGGAAGCCGAGGCGGCGTAAGCCGGCCGGTACCTCAGTTTTCAGAAAGCGGCGCTCCCGGGCGCCGCTTTTTTGTATGGCGCGGCGATATCTCATGCCGCGCATCGTCTGGTGAGCGCGATTCCGGCCGGGGGGCTGTCGATGAGGATTGTGTTTGGGATCGCGCTGGCACTGTTGATGTCGCCGGCCTCTGGCGAGACGCTGGTGGAACGCGGCGCTTATCTCGTCAACAGCGTGATGGTCTGCCACAACTGCCACACGCCGCGCGGGCCGCAGGGCCTTGATCTCTCGCGCGCGCTTTCGGGCGGCAACCAGGTTTTCGATGAGCCTGCCTTCAAGGTCACCGGCTCCAACATCACGCCGGACAAGGACACCGGCATCGGCAACTGGAGCGATGCCGGGCTGAAGCGGTTTCTTGTCAGCGGCGACAGGCCGAACGGGACCAAGGTCGCGCCGATCATGCCGACCGCGTTCTACACGGTGCTCACGGCCCGGGATCTCGATGCGCTGACCGCTTACCTGCGCTCGGTACCCGCAGTGCGCCACGAAACGCCGGCGCCGGAATACAGGATCGCGCTGAAGCCGGAAACGCCGACCTATGCCGGCAAGCAGGCGACCGAGGCTGAGCTCTCCGACAAGCTCGCGCGCGGCCGCTATCTCCTGACCATCGCCCATTGCCTGGAATGCCACACGCCGGAGGGCCCGTCCGCCGTGCATGATTTCGCGGGTGCGAGCGGCAAGGGTGGCCGGAGATTCGAGGGGCCGTGGGGCGAATCCATCTCCCCCAATATCACCGCGGATCCGGCGGCCGGCCTGGGCGGCTGGAGCGACGACGAAATCAAACGTGCGATTACGCAAGGCATTGCGCGAGACGGCCACAAGCTCAAGCCGCCGATGGCCTATGCTGCCTACGCCAGCATGACGGCCCAGGATCTCGATGCCATCGTCGCGTTTCTCAGGACGCTACCGCCGCGGCAATAGTGCCGCAGGGTGGGCAACGGTGCGCTCTCAGCGCGCCGTGCCCACCATTTCGCTTTCAACTCGTGTCGAAAAGCTGGGCACGCTTCCGCCTTCGCCCTTCGAGCTACGGCGGACAAGTCGCTTTGCCCCACCCTACGATTTCGCAGTTGTGGCGATTGAAGCGGCGTGCGCCGGACACGATATCCGCTTCAGCAACAATGGAGATGATTCATGAAGATCGACCTTTCCGGAAAGACCGCCCTCGTGACTGGCTCTACCGCCGGCATCGGCCACGCCATCGCAAAAGGTCTCGCTGCGTCAGGCGCGAGCGTGGTCATCAACGGTCGCGGCCAGGACAAGGTCAATGCCGTCGTGCGCAAGCTGGAAGGGGCGGGCCTTAAGGTCCGCGGCATCGCCGCCGACGTCTCGACCGCTTCGGGCTGCAAGGCGCTTGTGGCGGCGCTGCCGGAGGTCGACATCCTCATCAACAACGCCGGCATCTTCGAGCCAAAAGACTTCTTCGAGATCCCTGACGAGGACTGGAGCCGCTTCTTCGAGGTCAACGTCATGAGCGGCGTGCGGCTGTCGCGCGCCTATATGAAGGGCATGCTCAAGCGCAACTGGGGCCGCATCGTCTTCATCTCATCGGAGTCCGGACTCAACATTCCCGTCGAGATGATCCATTACGGCATGAGCAAGACGGCCCAGCTCTCGGTCGCCCGCGGCCTCGCGCAGCTCACCCGGGGCACCGGCGTCACCGTCAATTCCGTGCTGCCGGGTCCGACCATGTCGGAGGGCGTCGAGATCTTCGTGAAGGATCTCGCCAAGCAGAATGGGCAGTCGGTCGATGAGGCCGCCGCCAATTTCGTCAAACAGCACCGCCCGAGCTCGCTGATCCAGCGCTTCGCCAGCGTCGACGAAATCGCCAACATGGTGGTCTATGTTGCGTCGAAGGAGGCGTCCGCGACCAACGGTGCGGCGCTGCGGGCGGAAGGCGGTATCGTCAATACGATCGCCTGAGACGCGTTCGTAGGGTGGGTTGGCCGGCGGCTGCGCGAAGCGCAGTCCGCGGGCGTAACCCACCACTGTGTGTTCCCGAAGGGGCAGAAGAGGTGGGTAACGCCGAGCAGATGCGCTTCGCGCATCTGCAGGGCTAACCCACCCTACGCCCCAACGGCGCGGCCGCTACCACCCCTCCAGCACGATCTTGCCGCGCGACTTGCCGCTCTCGAGCAGCGCATGCGCGCGCTTGAGGTTGGCCGCGTTGATCGTGCCAAAGGTCTGGTCGAGCGTGGTGCGCAGCACGCCCTTGTCGATGAGGTCGGAGACGTCGTTGAGCAGATGATGCTGCGCGATCATGTCGGGCGTCTGGAAAGAGGAGCGCGTGAACATCGATTCCCAGTGTACCGAGATCGCCTTGCCCTTGAAGGTGCTCATGGCGAACTCCGGGGGATCGTCGATCAGGCCGAACCGACCCTGCGGTGCCATGAACTCGGCGATCGCCTTGTAGTGCTGGTCGGTGAAGGTAAGGCTCGCCACCAGCGCGACCGGCGGCAGCCTCAAGCTCTCGATCTGCTCCTTCATCGGCCTGCCGTGGTCGATCACCGCATGCGCGCCGAGATCGAGGCACCATTTTTGCGACTCCGGCCGCGTCGCCGTCGCGAGCACCGTGAGGCCGGTGAGGCGGCGCGCAAGCTGGATCAGGATCGAGCCGACGCCGCCTGCGCCACCCGTGATCAGCAGCGTGCGCGGATCGACGCTCTTGCCGGGCACCGCGCCGAGCCGGTCGAACAGCAGTTCCCAGGCGGTGATGGAGGTGAGGGGAAGGGCTGCGGCCTGCGCGAACGACAGGCTCTTCGGCTTGTTGCCGACGATGCGCTCGTCGACCAGGTGAAATTCGGAATTGGTGCCCTGGCGCAGGATCGAGCCGGCGTAAAACACCTCGTCGCCCGGCTTGAACAGCGTGACGTCCGGACCCACGGCATCGACGACGCCGGCCGCGTCATAGCCCAGGATCTTCGTTTCGCCCTCGGGCGGGGCGGCGCGCTTGCGTACCTTGTAATCGACCGGGTTGGCCGAGATGGCCTTCACGGCGACGCGGATATCGCGCCCCTTGGGCTCGGGCTTTGCGGTCTCGAAATCGATCAGCGCGTCCTGATCCTCGATCGGAAGCGATTTTTTGTAGCCAACGGCCTTCATGGCTTGTCTCCATCAAATGGCGCGTAGCTTTTGATCTGCGCCTGGCCCGCTAACTGTCCCGCTAGCCCCGGTTTGGCAAGTACTGTAAATTCGGGGATATAGTCCCTGTTTGGATACTATTGGGAAAACACGCATGAAGCGGCGAGATTTTACCCGGCGTCCCGGCTGCTCGGTCGAGGCGACGCTGGACCTGATCGACGGCAAGTGGAAGGGCGTGATCCTCTACCACCTCCAGGACGGCACCCAGCGCTTCGGCGAACTGCGCCGCCGGATGCCCGGCATCACCCAGCGCATGCTGACAAAGCAGCTTCGCGCGCTGGAGGAGGACAAGCTCGTCATCCGCAAGGTCTATGCCGAGGTGCCGCCGCGCGTGGAGTATTGCCTCTCCGAGCTCGGCGAGAGCCTGCGACCGGTGATCGATATCCTGAAGGCCTGGGGCGAGAGTCATCAGCAACGGCTATCCTGCGCGCCGCCGCCTGAAGCGGAGCCGGTCAAGAAGCCGAAGCGCGCAGCGTAGCTCTCCGGGAGCGGACGGTGCCGCTCCCGGAAGAGATTGCATCAGAACGCGAACTGCGTGCGCATCGCGATCGCATCGAACTTCGAGCCGACATCGGCGGTCGAGATCGGCGAAGCCTGCTTCGATACCGTGCCATGCAGGTAGTCGAGCATGAAGCGGACGTTGCCGTTGACGTACCAGTTGAGCGCGAGCGTGTAGACGGTCTGACGTCCGCCGGCGATGCCGGCGGCGGTCGCGAGCTGATTGTTCAGATCCATGGTGGAGTAGCGGCCGGCAATCTCCCAGGCCCCCCAGCCGCCGCCATCGAGCGAGAACGGATTGTTCGGCTTGACGCCGCCATAGGCGGCATTCGACGGATTGTACTTGCGTGATTCACCGGTCAAAACGTAAGCCGCTTCTGCATAGCCGCCCTGGAATTTCAGGCTTGGTGCTCCGATCAGCGGCACGCTGGTATTCGCGTTGCGATCGATGTTGAACCAGTAGTATTCGCCCTGGAGGTACAGCGATCCATAGGTCGCTGCGGCTTCCACGCCATACACCTGGGCGCCCGCGACATTGGCAATCGCACCGGTCGAGATCAGTGTCGTGGGGTCGATGCGCAGCTCGGGCCGGTCGCTGAGCGTGAGCGTTTGCGTGTTCGCGATCAGATTGCGCGGTGGCTGGATCAGCCATTCTGCGTCGCCGCCGAGATGCACCGAGTAGCCATTACCGCTAACCACCTGGCCCGCCACGCGGGCGACCGCGCCGTATTGCTCGCTGGTCCCGGGAGGTGAAACGCTCGAGGCCGAGTGAACGGCGCCCGTGGTGGGGCCGGTCACGTAAGCGCCGGCCCAGAACACGTCATTGTACCAGCGTGCGCCGATGGCAGAACGGAAGTCGCCAGCGGCGATGTTTTGCGCGATCAAGCCGACCGAGGCGCGCTCCATGAAGGGAATGTCGTTGGAGCTCATGGATTCGTCCAGGGTCCAGGCAAGGTCCATGACGCCGGCTTCGATCGACAGCTTGCCGCCGAACGGCTTCAGCCCTGTATAGCTCACCCAAGCGTTCTCGATGCCGGATGTGCCACCGCCGGGCAGGAAGCCGACAGGGGTCGCGCCAGCGGCACCCGTGCCGCCAAATCCGTCCGACGAGCCGCCGAAATCATAGATCAGCGCGAAATTCCAGTCTTCGAGGAATTTGCCGACGACACCGATGCGCGCGCGGCGGATGTTCTCGCCGCTGTCGAGCTTCTGCGGCACCGTCGCCGCCGTGTTGGGACGATAGTTGTAGCCGCCGACGTCCCAGTGCACGCGGCTGGTGATGGCGACGCAGTTCGCCCCGTCAGCGGTGCAGATGGTCGGCCGGTTGTTCGGCATCGTCACGACAGCACCGGAGACGGGTACCGGTCCCTTGAGCGGGATCGCGGCGTTGGCGTTGGCGACCACGGCTTTCGCCTCCGAGCGCGCTTCGGCCTTCGCCTCTGCCTTTGCTTCGACTTTAGCCTTCGCCGTGGCCGCCGTGTTGGCGGCGGTCTGGCTCTGGAGCTTGTCGAGCTTCTGCTCCAGCATCTTCAATTGCTGCTTCAGCAGAGCGATCTCCTGATCGCTGCTGCTTGCCGTTTGGGCCTGGGCCTGCGAGGCCGCCAGCACGCCGGCGAGACCAATCGCCGTGGCTGCTATTCTTGTCCTGCTCACATCATGACTCCATCGTTTGACGAACTTCCCCAAGTCGTAACGGGAGAGTCTAGGTATGAACGATGACTGCCCCGCGACGCTGCGCCCGGTTGCGCGGTTCCCACTGATGCCAATTCGCTGCAACCGAATCCGCTCGACAGTACAATGCTGGATGACACGCATCATGCCAATCCACCGCCCAGACAAATTGTCATTTCGCAGGCGGGACTTGCAGGCGGGACACACCGGAAAGGGGGGCTGAATAATGCCGCCTGGCGCCCTTCTATTGGCGGGCGAACGCGCCTATATTCCGGCGTCTTTTCCGAGAGGTAGGAATGTTTCGATCGACCCGGACTGCCGTGCTCACGGCATTGTGCATAGCGTTTTCAGCCCATCTCAATCCGGCCGCCGCGCAGGACCGCCGTGTCCCGTCCTCGCCCGCCGAGCTGCGGCTGTCCTATGCGCCGATCGTGCAGCGGGTGCAGCCGGCCGTCGTCAACGTCTACGCGGCCAAGGTGGTGCAGAACCGCAATCCGCTGCTGGACGACCCGATCTTCCGCCGCTTCTTCGGGGTGCCGGGCCAGCAGCCCGAGCAGATGCAGCGCTCGCTCGGCTCCGGTGTCATCGTCGATGCCTCCGGCCTCGTCGTCACCAATGTCCACGTCATCGAGGGCGCGGACCAGGTGAAAGTATCGCTGTCGGACAAGCGGGAATTCGAGGCCGAGATCCTGCTGAAGGATCCGCGCACCGATCTCGCCGTGCTGCGCCTGAAGGACACCAAGGAGAAGTTTCCGACCCTGGACTTCACCAACTCCGACGAACTGCTGGTTGGCGACGTCGTGCTCGCGATCGGCAATCCCTTCGGCGTCGGCCAGACCGTGACCCACGGCATCATCTCGGCGCTCGCGCGCACCCAGGTCGGCATCACCGACTACCAGTTCTTCATCCAGACCGATGCGGCCATCAATCCCGGCAATTCCGGCGGGGCGCTGGTCGACATGGGCGGAAAGCTCGCCGGCATCAATACCGCGATCTATTCGCGCTCCGGCGGCTCGCAGGGCATCGGCTTTGCGATTCCCGCCAACATGGTGCGCGTCGTCGTCGCCTCCGCCAAGAGCGGCGGCAAGGCGGTGAAGCGTCCGTGGCTCGGCGCGAAATTGCAGGCGGTGACGCCCGAGATCGCCGAGAGCCTCGGCCTGCGTTCGCCGACCGGCGCGCTGGTCGCAAGCGTGGTCTCAAGCGGCCCCGCGGCCAAGGCCGGCCTGAAATCCTCCGATCTCATCACCGGGATCGACGGCCAGGCCGTCGATGATCCCAACGCCTTCGACTACCGTTTCGCCACGCGTCCGCTCGGCGGCACCGCGCAGATCGACGTGCAGCGCGGCGGCAAGCCGCTCAAGGTCACGATCGCGCTCGAGACCGCACCCGACTCCGGCCGCAACGAACTCGTCGTCACCGCGCGTTCGCCGTTCCAGGGCGCGAAGGTCTCGACCATCACGCCGGCAGTTGCGGACGAGCTGCATCTGGACGCCGACACCGAAGGCGTCGTGATCACCGATCTCGGCGGTGACAGCGCGGCTGCGAATGTCGGCTTCCAGAAGGGCGACATCATCCTCGCCGTCAACAACCAGAAGATCGGCAAGACCACTGACCTCGAAAAGGCGGCGGGCGAACGGCCGCGGATCTGGCGCATCACGCTGGTGCGTAACGGCCAGCAGATCAACGTCACGCTGGGCGGATGAGTCCGAAGCGACCACAGGAGACGCCAACTCTCTTTGCCGCGGCGGGGCTCGATCACGAGGCACCGCACCCGCTGCCGGACCGGCTGCGCCCGCGCGCGCTGTCGGAGGTCGTCGGCCAGGACCACATCCTCGGCCCTGACGGCGCGCTGACGCGCATGCTGGAGACGCGCACGCTCGGCTCGCTGGTGTTCTGGGGCCCGCCCGGCACCGGCAAGACCACGGTGGCGCGGCTGCTGGCGGATGCGACGGACCTGCATTTCGAGCAGATCTCCGCGGTATTCTCCGGCGTCGCCGATCTGAAGAAGGCGTTTGACGCCGCGCGCGCCCGCCGCGAGATGGGCAAGGGCACGTTGCTGTTCGTCGACGAGGTGCATCGCTTCAATCGCGCCCAGCAGGATTCGTTTCTGCCGGTGATGGAGGACGGCACCGTCGTGATGGTCGGCGCGACCACCGAAAACCCGTCCTTCGAGCTCAACGCGGCGTTGCTCTCGCGTGCGCGCGTGCTGGTGTTTCGCTCGCTCGATGCCGCTGCGATCGAAAAACTGTTCGCGCATGCCGAGGAGGTCGAGGGCCGCAAGCTGCCGCTCGATGACGAGGCGCGCGCCGTGCTGGTGCGCATGGCCGACGGCGACGGAAGGGCATCGCTGACGCTTGTCGAGGAGGTCTGGCGTTCGGCGCGGGCGGACGAGATTTTCAACGCGGCGCAGTTGCAGGAGATCCTGCAGCGCCGCGCGCCGATCTACGACAAATCGGCCGACGGTCACTACAACCTGATCTCGGCACTGCATAAATCGGTGCGGGGCTCCGATCCCGACGCCGCGCTGTATTACCTCGCGCGCATGCTCGATGCCGGCGAGGACCCGCTGTTCCTGGCCCGCCGCGTCGTGCGCATGGCGGTCGAGGACATCGGCCTTGCCGATCCGCAGGCGCTGGTCATCGCCAATGCCGCCAAGGACGCCTTCGATTTCCTCGGCCATCCCGAAGGCGAGCTCGCGATCGCGCAGGCCGTGGTCTATCTCGCCACCGCGCCGAAATCGAACGCGGTCTACACCGCCTTCGGCACGGCGATGCAGGTCGCCATGCAGGCCGGCTCGCTGCTGCCGCCAAAGCACATCCTGAATTCCCCGACCAAGCTGATGAAGTCGGAGGGCTACGGCGCTGCTTACGAATACGACCACGACGCCCCCGACGCCTTCTCCGGCCAGGACTACTTTCCGGAAGCCTTGGGCCGCCAGACTTTCTACGACCCGCCCGAGCGCGGTTTTGAGCGCGAGATCCGCAAGCGGCTGGACTACTGGGCCAAGCTGCGGAAGGAGCGGGGCGGCTCGCGCTAGAAACGGCCATTTCGCCGTGACGGGAGCCGGCTTTTAGGGTACGCAGGCAACCATGAGCCGCCGCATCAAGAGAATGAACCCAAAGCCCCGCTCGCGTGACGAGCGCGACGATTCGCGTCCGTTCAAGGCGCGCACTGCGAAGAAGACGGGGCCACGGCTGGGTGGCAAGCCGGGTGCGAAGCCGCCGCGCTTTGCGGCGGAGCGTGCCGAGCGGCGGCCGCCCAAGGCTGCGCCCGAAGCGTCTGCGCCGGCAAAGCCCGTCGAGGCGCTGCTGCCGACCAAGGTGCAGACCGTCAAGGTGACGGCCGACGAGAACAACATGCGCGTCGATCGTTTCCTGGAAGCGCGCTTTCCCGGCCTGTCGTTCTCCCACATCCAGCGCGTCGTCCGTAAAGGCGAGCTGCGCGTCGACGGCAAGCGTGTCGACAGCAAGGACCGGCTGGAGGAGGGCCAGAGCGTCCGCATTCCGCCGTTGAAGCTCGACACGCCGAAGGCCGCCGGTGAGCTATCGGAAGGCGCCCAGAAGACGCTTGCCGCGCTGAAGGAGATGACGATCTGGGAGGACGACGACGTCCTCGTCCTGAACAAGCCGGCCGGCCTCGCCGTGCAGGGTGGTTCGGGCATGACGCGGCACATCGACCAGATGCTGGATGTGATGCGCGATTCCAAGGGCCAGAAGCCGCGCCTCGTGCACCGTATCGACCGGGAGACCTCGGGCTGCCTGCTGATCGCCAAGACGCGATTTGCCGCCTCGCATCTGACCGGTGCCTTCCGCTCGCGGTCCGCGCGAAAAACCTATTGGGCGCTGGTGCCGGGTCTGCCGAAGCCGAAGCAGGGCCGCATCTCGACCTTCCTCGCGAAGGAAGAGAGCGAGGACGACACCATCATGCGCATCGCCCAGCATGGCGACGAGGGCGCCAGCCACGCGGTGACGTATTATGCGGTGGTCGAGACCGCCGGCAACAAGTTGACCTGGGTGTCGCTCAAGCCCGTGACCGGCCGCACCCACCAGCTGCGCGCCCATATGGAGCATATCGGCCACCCCATCGTCGGCGATCCCAAATATTTCAACATCGAGAACTGGCAGCTGCCGGGCGGCCTGCAAAACCGGCTGCATCTGCTCGCGCGCCGCATCGTCATTCCGCATCCGCGCGGCGGCGTGATCGACGCCACCGCGCCATTGCCGCCGCACATGCAGCAGTCGTGGAATCTGCTCGGGCTCGATGCGAGCCGGTTTGATCCGATCGAGAACGCGCCGGAAGAGTAGTGATTGGACGTGCCGGCTGCGGCAGTTGCGCGACCGAGTAAGCCACATTCTGCGGTGTCATCGCCCGCGAAGGCGGGCGATCCAGTACTCCGAGACGGCTGCGGTTGAATCGATAGGCCGCGGCGTACTGGATGCCCCGCCTGCGCGGGGCATGACAGCTGTGCGTCGAGCTGTCTCAACCCCCTCACTTCCGAAACTGCTCCAGAAACATCCGCAGACTGTCATGCGGGCTCTCGACATCCGTGATCAGCCATCCCTCGGGTCCGTTGACCAGGACGAAGTTCAGCGTGACCTTCCGCCCGCGATTGTCGAAATTCGCCGCGACATAGGTCTTGTCGTATTGCCTGCGAACGACCGTGATCGCGACCGGGCCGAGCTTCCAGTTCGGGCTCTGCACCAGGAAGTCGTAGGGCTCGACCCTCGGCGCGCTCCAGGCCTTGCGCAGGCTGGGGTCGAAGAATTGCCCGGCGGCGACGGCATCGCGCGGCAGGCCTTTTGACAGTTCCGGCGCGCCATCGCCGTAATGCGCGTAGACATTGCGGACCAGCGATTCCGGGGTGCGGAAACCGGCGTCCGCCGCGGCCAGCCAGAGCCCGGCGAGAAGGGTCCCAATGCCCGCAAGTTCCCTCATGCCTTGCCGCTCGCTTTATCAGCCGCCGGTCTTGGCTTACAAGCCTAGCATCCAGAGACCGAAGGCCGAAACGAGATGCGCGAATTGTTCGATGAGGTTGCGGGGCGGTCCCCGCTCGATCCGCAGGAGGCGGTGCGCCAGGCCGCGCGTACGCCGCAGCGCAAGCGCTTCTACAAGGAGGCGGGCGTGGCCGAGGCCGAGGGCGGCTTTGCCATCACGCTGGATGGCAGGCCGATCCGGACGCCATCGGCCCGCCAGGTGGTGATCCCGTCGCGCGCGCTGGCCGATGCGGTGGCCGCGGAATGGGCGGCCCAGGGCGAGACGATCGATCCCGTGACCATGCCGCTGACGCGGATCGCCAACAGCGTCGTCGAGGGGGTCATCGATCGCGTCGAGCTCGTAGCCGACGACCTTGCAAAATACTTCGAGACCGACCTGCTGTTCTATCGCGCCGGCCACCCGGAAGGGCTAGTCGCCCGCGAGGCCACGCATTGGGACCCCGTGCTGTTCTGGGCCGCGGAGACGCTGGGCGCGCATTTCATCCTGTCCGAGGGCATCATGCATGTGAAGCAGCCGGACGAGGCCGTTCAGGCCGCCCGCGCCGCGCTGCCCGGGGATGCCTGGTCGATCGCGGCGCTCCACGTGGTCACGACCCTGACCGGCTCGGCGCTGCTGGCGCTGGCGCTCGCCCATGGCGTGCGCGATGCCGGCCAGGTCTGGGCCGCCGCCCATGTCGACGAGGACTGGAACGCCGAGAAATGGGGCGTGGACGAGGAGGCGGCTGCCCGCCGCGGCGCCCGCCTGAAGGATTTTCAGGCCGCCGTGGCGGTTCTGGCGGCCGTGAAGCCGCAAGCGGCCGAAGGTCCTTAACGAGAGGTTTACGAGGGCGGCCTTAGGGTGGGCCAGCGTTCCCTGGGCCCCTGAAATGCCAACGCCGATAAGCTCGATCGTTCCGGTCAGTGCCGCCAGCCCCGTGGCTGATGCGGCGACGCCCGATCTTGTGCTCCAGGCCGGCAGCGTCGTGGACGCGAGGGTCGTCAGCGTGATGGCCGACAATCTGGTGCGGATCGCAATCGCCAATCTGTCGATGGATGTGATGTCCGAGGTGTCGCTGACACCGGGGCAAAATCTCCAGCTCGCAGTGTCGCAGAACGACGGCACCATCAGGCTCGCCATCATGAACGGGGCAGGCGAGGCGGCGGCCGACCAGATCACGCTGACGCCGCGGGCGGCTTCGCTCGTGGACAGCCCGTCGCTCGCGCCATCTGCAACGACCGCACGCAACACGCTGACGCCGTTGGAGCAGGTCGCCGTCACCGTGGCTTCGGCTGAGGCGGTCACAAAACAGGGCAGCCAGGCGCCGCTGTTCGCCAATCTCGCCTCCGTCGTCACCGGCAGCGATCTGCCGGCGGGACTGAAGCAGGCGGTGCTGGACGTGCTGGCGCAGCAGACGCCGCTCAGCACCGCCCTCGATGGCGGCGATATCGAATCCGCCTTCCAGAAGTCCGGCCTGTTTCTCGAGGCCTCGCTCGCCGCAGGTACAACGCCGTCCTCCGGCGCGATGCCGGACCTGAAGGCCGCGCTGCTGGTGCTGCGCCAGACATTGGCCACGCTCGAGACCGCCACTCCACAAGCGCAAGGCGCCGCGCTTCCGGCCAGCACTACGGCGGGGGCATCGCAGGTCGCCGCCGTGCCGGGTCAGGCTGCATCGCCGTCGACCGAGCTCGATGTGGCCCAACAGCCGCAGATGCCGCGCAGCGCCAATCTCGCACCCGCTGCGCTCGCCGACATCGCCGGCGGCGCTCCGCAGGCCGCGATGCCTAGAACCATGTCCGCCGGCCTTGCCGCGGCCCTCCTTCAAGAGGTCACGCAAAATCTGCCGCGCCTGACCGGCAATGTGCCCGGCTCCAACAAGGCCGTGCCGGATGGTCACCTCTTCGAGGCAGCGGCGCGCGCGACACCGCCGCCGTTCCGCGGCGCGCTGCCGGCGCCGCAGGCGATCGCATCGCCATCGCTCGCGCCGGATACGCCGCTCTCCGCAACGGTGCATCGCCTGCTCGACGACACTGACGCTGCGATTGCGCGTCAAACGCTGCTCCAGGTCGCCTCGCTGCCCGATCGCACCGACGCCTCCGGCCATCGCATCGACTCGACCGTGCCGCAATGGAATTTCGAGATTCCCTTTGCGACCCCGCAGGGCACCGCGATGGCGCAGTTCGAGATCTCGCGCGATGGCGGCAACGAATCCGCCGATCCCGCCAAGCGCGCCTGGCGCGCGCGCTTCACGCTCAATGTCGAGCCGGCCGGCCCGGTGCATGCCCTGATCACGCTGAACGGCGACAAGACTTTTGTGCGGATGTGGGCGGAGCGGCCCGCGACCGCGCAGCAGCTCCGCGCCGGCATCGGTGAGCTGAATCAAGCCCTGACGCGCGCCGAGCTCAAGCCCGGCGACATCCTGGTGCGCGACGGCACGCCGCCGCAGCCCGCACCGGCCCGCGCCGGCCACTTCCTGGACCGCGCCACATGAGCGATCCATCCAAGCTCGCAATCGCGCTGCATTACGAAAAGGGCGGCAACGCGCCCGTCGTCGTCGCCAAGGGCAAGGGCACGATCGGCGAAAAGATCGTCGAGATCGCCAAGGCCAACGACATCCCGATCGAAGAGAACGAGATCCTGGCCGGCGCGCTCTCCAAGGTCGAGCTCGGCGAGGAGATCCCGCCCGACCTCTACAAGGCCGTCGCCGAAGTGCTGGTGTTCGTACTGCGACTGTCGGGCCGGGGGCGGTAGAGCATGATCCGGACCCGAAGGGCCGCGCTAACGTAAAGTGTGCAGCGGTTTTCCGACAAGATCATTCTCAAGAAATAACCTGTCATCGTTTCACCACGATAGCGGCTGCATGGTCGCGGCCATCTTCATTGCTCAACGGATACCGCTCTTGCTGACCCGCCGTTCCACGCTTGGCCTTCTCGCCGCAGCTGCGACCATGCCGTCGCGCGCGCTTGCCCACGTCGCGCCGCCGCGCAACGAGATCCGCGACAGCCTGGCAAAGCGTTTCACCGACCTCGGCACGGCAGGCACCTTCGTCGGCTACAAGGTCGAGGACTATCTGATCATCGCGAGCGACAGGGAACGTTCCGGCGAAGCGAAGCTGCCGGCCTCGACGTTCAAGATTCCGAACTCGCTGATTGCGCTGGAGACCGGCGTCGTCGCTGACCCCGACAAGGACGTATTTCCCTGGGACGGCGTGAAGCGGCCGATCGAGGCCTGGAACAAGGACCACACGATGCGCAGCGCCATCGCGGTCAGCGCCGTGCCGGTCTATCAGGAGATCGCGCGCCGGATCGGGCAGGAGCGGATGCAAAAGTATGTCGACATGTTCGACTACGGCAATCGCGATATCGGCGGCGGCATCGACCAGTTCTGGCTCACCGGCAATTTGCGCATCGATCCGGTCGAGCAGGTCGATTTCGTCGACCGGCTGCGCCGCCGCGTGCTGCCGATCAGCAAGCGCAGCCAGGACCTCGTCGCCGACATCCTGCCGTTGACCAAGGTCGGCGACAGCGTCATCCGCGCCAAATCCGGCTTGCTCGGCGCCGAGCGTGGCGAGCCGTCGCTCGGCTGGATGGTCGGCTGGGCCGAGAAGGGCGAGGCGCACACCGTGTTCGCGCTCAACATGGACTGCAAGGAGCCGCGTCTCGTCGGCGAGCGCATGCCGTTGACGCAAGCCTGCCTTGCCGAGATCGGCGCGATCTAGCTGGCGCGTACGAACCTGCTAGCATTCTTCCGACCAAACAAAAGAAACGGTCGGGAGGATAAAATGAATTCAACGCCACTCTGGCTGTCGTCGCTCACGTTGGCCGCCGCCGGCGGCTGGCTCGCCGCCACGATGTTTGCAGCACCCGCCACCAGCAAGGAGCCGCGCTTTCCGCAACTCACCATGGACCAGCTCGACGCCAAGCAGAAGCCGCTCGGCGAGCAGATCATGAAGGTGTCGAGCGTCGGCATCGGCGGGCCCTACAATCCGATGATCCGCAGCCCGGTGCTCGGCCAGCGCCTGTTCGACCTGTTCTACTATCTGCGCTGGGAAACCTCGGTCCCGACCAAGCTGAATGAGTTCGCGATCCTGATCATCGGTCGGCAGTGGCGCTCGCAGGTGGAATGGTTCGCGCACGCGCCGCTGGCGGCCAAGGCGGGCCTGTCGCCTGACATCATCGCGGAGCTGAAGGCCAACAAGCGCCCGTCGAAGATGGCCGAGGACGAGGCCGTGGTCTACGATTTCGTCACCGAGCTCACCACGACAAAGAAGGTCAGCGACGAGACCTATGCGCGCGCCAAGAAAACTTTCAATGATCAGCAGATCGTCGATCTCACCGCGCTCGCCGGCAATTACGTGATGGTCGCGATGCTGCTGGCGATGGCGGAAGAGACGGTGCCGCCGGACAAGCAGGAGCCGTTCAAGCCGGGTGAGCCGTGAGGCTCGTCCTCGTTGTCGGGAGCGCAGCTCTCGCCAACCTCATTGCGAGAAGCCCGCGACAAAATTGCGAAGCAATTTTGCGCTGGTGCGACGAAGCAATCCAGACTGCCGCTGCGGAAAGATTCTGGATTGCTTCGCTGCGCCCGCAATGACGGAGAATGTCGCGCTGACGTCGCCTATCCCAGCTTGAACAGCGCCTGCAAGAACTCCACCACCGCCTTGCGCGACTCCGCGGCCGTCGCGGGGTTGCCACCGACATGCGGGTTCAGCTCGACGCATGCATCCTTGTAGGTGAAGGGCGCGTTGGTGTCGCCGTTCATCAGCACGCCGCCGTCGCCCTCCTTGATATGGCAGTTGCGCACGGTCTGCGCGTTGGCCGACACCGCAACGGTGCTGACGCCGAGCAGGCCGCTGTCGAAGCCGTGGGCGCTGTCGGGGTACTCGGTCAGCACCACATCACGCCCGGCCGTCTTGAGCCGTCCGACGAACGCCTTGCAGCTCGTCGCGGGATTGTAGTCGTCGGGCGTGCCGTGGAAGATCCGGATCGGGCGCGCGGCGACCTCGCTGTCGCTTTGATACATCGTCGAGCAATCCGGATAGAACGGGATGTAGGCCGCGAACTGGACGCCGGACTTGTTCCAGAGCTTGTTGAAGCGATCGAGGCTCGCATAGAGCGTCGCCTGTCCGCCGCGCGAAAAGCCCATCAGCACGATACGATCAGGATCGACGCGGGGATGCTTCGCAAGAATCTCCAGCGAGCGGTAGATGTCGACGATCAGGTTGAGGCGGCCGAGCAGGGCCTGGTTCGGCCCCACCACCGTCAGCCCGCGGCCGGTAAAGCCGTCGATTACGAAGGTCGAGATGCCCATGGCGTTGAAAGCGTGCACCCAGGCCTCGGTGGTGGCGCCGACGCCGCTCGAGCCGTGCATCAGCACCACGACGGGAAGTTTGCCGGCGCCCTGGGCGACGCGGAATTCGCCGGCGACCGTCACCGGCTTGCCGGCCGCCGCATCGCCGCTGAGGAATTGCTGGTCGGAGAGGGTGAGCGAGGCGATCGGGTAGATCTCGGCGCGGGTGGCGACTTCCTTCGGCAGGGATTGCGCGTTGGCGCCAACGCCGGCGAACAGTGTTGAAATGCAGAGCGCCATGGCGACGCGGAATGCCGTCGGCATCGTGATCCTCCCCCTATGATTTTCATGGAGTAGAACAACGGACCTGCGCGCTGTCAATTTGCCGCGCGGCTATCGGCTCCAGCGTCATGGCCGGGCTTGTCCCGGCCATCCACGACCTTCTCCAACAGCGCCAAGAACGTGGATGCCCGGGACAAGCCCGGGCATGACGATCTCGACGACCTCAGGCCTTATCGGCCGTCTTCTTCATCAGCGCCTCGTCGATCGCAAAGCCGCCGATCTCGCTCATCGCCTGCGAGATCACGTCGCCCTTGCGAGCAAAGCCGGCGGAGAGGACATCGAACTGGGTGCGTGCCAGACGCAGCACCTCGAGCGGCACCGAGACCACGGTCTCGTTGAAGCTGTCGACGGAGGCGCGCAACGTCTCGAGCTCGGTGGTGAGCTTGCCGATATGGCTTTCCGCATCCTGCATCAGGCCGAGCAGCTTGCCGCGCTCGGCGTCGAACGCCGCGCGCTCGGCCGCCGCGGCTGCGGTCACCTCGGCGAGCTGGGTCCCCAGCGCCGCGATCTGGTTGACCATGCCGCTCGAGGCGAGCGCGGTCACCTCGCGCAGGTCGACAAGTCGCTTGTTCTCTTCTTGTTGCTCGTGAAACAGCCGCTCGGCCGACATCGCCCGTTGCTTGAGCGATTCGATCAGGCTTGCTGCGCGCAGCAGCATCTCGCCGTTGCGCCCCGACACCATGCTGGCCATCCGCCGCAGGAAGTCGGTGGTTTCGGACGGGCTGTTCGGCGGCAGGGGGACGACCGTGGCGGACATGGGTGATGCTTGCAGCCAGACGTGGTGACCGCCGCCGTACCGACTGAGCTCACGCAACATTCGGCGCCTGATCGTGGAGGGAGCAAGCCTGAATCGGCCGGCCCGGTCAACCGGCGGGGCCGACAAAAAGGGGGCAATCCCCTCAGGCGTCTTTCTGGCGGCCGATCCGCCCGAGATGGGTGAAGCCGAACCCGGCCGAATATTTCAGGCCATAGCCGAGCGCCCGGTCGATGCCGATATGGGCGAGCCAGATCAAGGCGATGGACAGCGTGAGCGGCGAGGCGAAGCCGAAGCCCAGCGTCAGCAGCGTCACCGGCGCCATGTAGCTGTGGGCGGCATTGTAGACCAGGGCCCCGAATCTGGCATCGGCCAAGTATGCCAGGAAGCTCAGATCGGGGACGAAGAAGAGCAGGGCGAACACCAGCCACGAGCCGTCCCAGGAGGCGTAGAGCATCACCATCCCCGTGAACAGGGTCAGGCCTTCCAGCCGCAGCAGGATCTTGACGCCGCCGGTCGCCGCGCCCGTCTCGGCCGTTGCTTCATTCATCGTCGTCTCCCAGGCAAAACTCTGTAATTCCTTGCGCTTTGGCGCTGCGGCAAGGCAGCCCTGCGGCGCCGAAAGCGGCTTCCCGGCCCGCAAAATGCCGTGTTAGAACCCCCGGCAATCGCATTTAGGCTAAGAACTGGCGGGAGCAAATGAAGAATATCCTGGACGCCCTTGAAGATCGTCGCGCCGGCGCAAAGCTCGGCGGCGGGGAGAAGCGCATCGAAGCGCAGCACGCCCGCGGCAAGCTGACCGCGCGTGAGCGCATCGAGCTCCTGCTCGACAAGGGATCGTTCGAGGAGTTCGACATGTTCGTCGAGCACCGCTCCACCGAGTTCGGCATGGAGAAGACCAGGGTGCCCGGCGACGGCGTGGTCACCGGCTGGGGCACCGTCAATGGCCGCAAGACCTTCGTCTTCGCGAAAGACTTCACGGTGTTCGGCGGCTCGCTCTCCGAAACGCACGCGCTGAAGATCACGAAACTCCAGGACATGGCGATGAAGGCGCGGGCGCCCATCATCGGCCTCTATGACGCGGGCGGTGCCCGCATCCAGGAGGGCGTCGCGGCGCTCGCCGGCTATTCCTATGTGTTCCGCCGCAACGTGCTCGCCTCGGGCGTGATCCCGCAGATCTCCGTCATCATGGGCCCCTGCGCCGGCGGCGACGTCTATTCGCCGGCGATGACCGACTTCATCTTCATGGTGAAGAACACCAGCTACATGTTCGTCACCGGCCCCGACGTGGTGAAGACCGTCACCAACGAGGTCGTCACGGCGGAGGAGCTCGGCGGCGCCTCGGTGCACGCCACGCGCTCCTCAATCGCGGATGGTGCCTTCGAGAACGACGTCGAGACGCTCTTGCAGATGCGACGCCTGATCGACTTCCTGCCGTCCAACAACAGCGATGGCGTGCCGGAATGGCCGAGTTTTGACGATATCGGCCGGGTCGACATGTCCTTGGACACGCTGATCCCCGACAATCCGAACAAGCCCTACGACATGAAGGAACTGATCCTGAAGGTCGTGGACGAGGGCGATTTCTTCGAGATCGCGGATGCCTTCGCCAAGAACATCGTCACGGGCTTCGGCCGCATCGCGGGCCGCACCGTCGGCTTCGTCGCCAACCAGCCAATGGTGCTGGCCGGCGTGCTCGACAGCGATGCATCGCGGAAAGCGGCGCGCTTCGTTCGTTTCTGTGATGCCTTCAACATCCCGATCGTCACCTTCGTCGACGTGCCGGGCTTCCTGCCGGGCACCGCGCAGGAATATGGCGGCCTGATCAAGCACGGCGCAAAACTGCTGTTCGCCTACTCGCAGTGCACCGTGCCGCTGGTCACCATCATCACCCGCAAGGCCTATGGCGGCGCCTTCGACGTCATGGCCTCCAAGGAGATCGGCGCCGACATGAACTACGCCTGGCCGACCGCCCAGATCGCGGTGATGGGCGCCAAGGGCGCGGTCGAGATCATCTTCCGCGCAGATATCGGCGACCCCGACAAGATCGCCGCGCGCACCAAGGAATACGAAGACCGCTTCCTGTCGCCCTTCATCGCCGCCGAGCGCGGCTATATCGACGACGTCATCATGCCGCACTCGACCCGCAAGCGGATCGCGCGTGCGCTGGCGATGCTGAAGGACAAGAAAGTGGAAACGCCGGCGAAGAAGCACGACAATTTGCCGTTGTGAGGACAAGTAGCCCGGATGGAGCGTAGCGAAATCCGGGTTCTTAACCCAAGTGCCGCATGTCGCTGATGACCGAAGACGATCCGTCCGACGAGATTTCCGACATCGAGGATCGGATCGAGGCGCTAGCCGAGGTCTCGGAGCGGTGCCGGAAATACATTCTGGCATCCAAGATTGCGATTGGTAGCGGTGCAGCGTTGCTGCTGATCACGATCCTCGGCCTGCTAGGGACGGGGCAGACCGCTGCTCTTGGATCGATTGCCCTGGTGCTCGGTGGGATCGTTTCTCTCGGCTCCAACATTAGCACGTTGCGGCAGACGGATGAGGCCATCCGCGCTGCGGAGGCGCTTCGCGCGCAACTGATCGGCAGGATCGACCTTCGGATGGTCAGCGATGCGCCTATGAAACTGATGTGACGGGGGCGTACGCGTGAGGACGAGCGCGCAGCGCGGGACTTGGCCGCCGTAGCTTGACGGGCGAAGGTTGAAGCACCGCGGCGGGATATCAGCCGCCGCTAGCCGCTTGCAATCGCCTCCCGGTGGCCTACCATGCGTTGCGTGTCTACCTTGAAGGAGCGCAGCCATGGAACTCACCGTGGTGCCCATCGTCAAGCCGGACGCTGCCAACTTCATCTTCGGCCAGTCGCATTTCATCAAGACCGTGGAGGACCTCCACGAGGCGCTGGTGGGGGCTGTCCCCGGCATCCGCTTCGGGCTGGCCTTCTGCGAGGCCTCCGGCAAGCGGCTGGTGCGCTGGTCGGGGAATGATGAAGCCGCCATTGCGCTTGCACGCGACAACGCATTGGCCATCGGCGCCGGCCACACCTTCCTGATCTTCCTGGGCGAAGGATTCTTTCCGGTCAACGTGCTGGCTCAGGTGCGCGGGGTTCCGGAGGTCTGCCGCATCTACTGCGCGACGGCCAACCCGACTGAGGTAATCGTCGCACAAACAGAGCAGGGGCGTGGCGTGCTCGGCGTGGTGGACGGCGCCTCGCCCTTGGGCATCGAAGCCGACGCCGACATTGCGTGGCGGAAGGATCTGCTGCGAAAGATCGGCTACAAGTTGTAGCAGCCGGATGGCGTCGGAAGCGAGCGGCCTGCATCGACAACGCCGTCGAACCGCCGGCGCTCTCAAGCTCCATACCCGAGGAGCAATGACATGACGCAGCACACCCCCACGAAATTTTCCACCTTTGTGGTCATGGGCAGCATGAAGCCGCCCCGAGATCCTGATGACGACGAAGACGATGAGGAAGATGAGGACGAGGAGGACGAAGACGAAAGCGACGCACCGCCGGCCGTACGCGAGCCGAACGAAGACTAGACCAGCCTCGAGCCGGCAATCGGCCTTGTTGCGGAGCACGTAGCGCCGGCAGAGGTATCCGCGCTCGGCCGCGGCGCTCCTTTCAGGGCTGGAGAGCGCGATCATGAAGGCCTTGCTGCTCGTGATTGCCATGATTGTCCTCGCGCGGGACACGAGCGCGCAGGACGCGCAATGCGTCCGCGAACGCGCCGCCATGGTTGAAACCATCCGGACCTACGCCCGGTCCGCCGCCGGTGTTCTGGGACAGCAAGGCCTGTCGGAGAGGGTCCTTGAGGCCATGGCGCAAACGTTGCGCCATCTGTTCATCCCCGAGCGATCATGCTCGATCGCGTACGCGGATCAACCGATACCGATCGGCCTCGGCCAGACCATATCGCAGCCCTATGTCGTCGCCTTGATGACCCAGCTGGCCGAGGTCGCGCCCGATCATGTTGTGCTCGAAGTCGGTACGGGTTCGGGCTACCAGGCAGCCATTCTTGCGCGCCTGGCGCAAAAGGTCTGTACCATCGAGATTATCCCGCAACTGGCCGAGACCGCCGCGAAGACACTACGAGACCTCGCATATGACAACGCGAGTGTCAGGCTCGGCGACGGCTACAATGGCTGGCCCGAATGCGGTCCTTTTGACGCCATCGTCGTGACTGCGGCGCTCGGGGAGCCACCGCCGCCGCTGATCGAGCAGCTGAAGGTGGGAGGCCGGCTCGTCATGCCAGTAGGACCGGCGTACACGACTCAGCAGCTCACGGTCGTCGAGAAAGTTGCCCTCGGCAAGACGACGACTCGCGCGGTTGCCCTCGTGCGCTTTGTCCCGTTTATGCGCTCACAAAACTAGAAGCCAGGCGCGGAATTGGTTGAGCGCGTAGGGCGGATTGGCGGCTTGTCCGCCGAAGCTCGAAGAGCGAAGGCGGAAGCGTAATCCGCCATCTGTCCGCGGCGCCGAAGGTGGCGCATTGCGACTTTGCCTAATCCGCCCTACGAAGTTGGTCCGCCGCGGCGAAATGCGCCATCTGGTCGGCGTGGGCTTTTGCGAACGCTGGACGGCCTGTGGCGCGCGCAACGTAGGTGCGGCAGGCCGGGTGTTCCGCCAGGCCGTTGAACTTATCGACCACGCGCAGCACGTCCGACATCAGGATGTCGGCGACGGAAAAGGATCCCGCCAGCCATTCGCGGCCGGCCAGCACCGTCTCCATGTGCTTGAGCCGGAGTTTTAGGAAGTCGTCGACGAACTTCACGGCAGGTGAGCCATCGTCGCTGCCGGTGAACTTGAACATCGTCCAGGGCAGGGCCGGCATCTCCACCGAATTGAGCGCCGCGAACACCCACTCCTTTGCCTCGCTGCGACCGCGCGGATCGGTGGGCATCAGCCTGGCGCTGAGCTCACCCAGATGCAGCAGGATCGCGCCGCTCTCGAAGATCGAGAGGTCGCCATCGGTCAGCCACGGCACCTGGCCGAAGGGCTGGTGCGCAAAATGCTCGGCATCGCGCGGGCCGAATGGCACGCTCGCGACGCGATAGGGGAGCGCGGCCTCTTCGAGCGCCCAGCGCACGCGAAGATCGCGCACGAAGCCGCGCGGCATCTCGGGAACCCAGTCGAAGGTGGTGAGCGTGAGGTTGGCCATGTGGAGTCTCCGTGCCGTCTGGGCATAGGACGGATGAAGGGCGGGCGTTCCGACAGGCGAGGACGTTTTTTCTCTGCAGGCTGCGACCGTAGGGTGGGCAAAGGCGCACTTGCGCCGTGCCCACCATCTTTTGGCCGACGACAGAAGTGGTGGGCACGCCCCGCTTTGCCCACCCTACGGGGCCACTGGGCTTCGCTCACTGCCCAAGCTTCGCCAGCTTCCCTTGCTTCGCCGCTTCCGTCGCGCGCTCTGCATCTTCCGGCAGCAGGGTCCGCTCCGCCACCTGCCTTGCCGCCTCGCGCCGGACCGCGGCCACATACGCCCCGTCATCCGCATATCGCTCCGCGATCGACAGCCTGGGATCGTGCACTTCCTTCCGAGCAGCTTCCGTCGGCGCAAACGGCACGACCGCGCCTTGCAGCGGATAGAGCGCGGTCGGGCCAAATCCCTGCGCGCGTGGATTCCATGCGGTGTAGGTCGCGCGTGGCACCGCGAGCGCAAGCTGGCGGATGCCAGCGATGGCCATGCCGTCATTGTCCGCCTTCGGCACGAACACGGGATAGCGGCCGATCTCCTTGGGCGGCAGCACGCTCTGGTCGGAGAAGGCAGCGAGCGTGTGGATGCCGGCGTAGGGCAGGCCGGGGATATCCATCGGCACCGCGCCTTGCGCCGGCGCCAGCGTGCCGTGGGCCCGCATGGGGACGCGGCTCGCGGGCGGTTTGATGCCGTCGCTGATCCAGGCGTTGAGGTCGGTGAGCAGCGCGCGCATCGGCCCGCCCGCATGCATCGGGTTCTGCGGCAGCGACATCGCCGGCACGCCCTTGCGCATCACGTCGGCGGCTTCGGCGAAATGCGGCGTACCTGCGATCATGTAGGCGCGGACGTTGTCGGGGAGGTCGAGGTGGTTGCCGGCGAGATCGGTGACGAGCAGCGAGGCGTGCGAGGCCCACCATTCGTGCTCGCTGTCGGTCTGCATCACCTTCGGGCACGTCGCCGAGAGCGCGCAGCGGCGAAGCAGGCCGTCGGTCTTGCCGGAATAGGGATCGCTGAGGCTCGCATAGGTGAACGGGAACAGATCGGCCTGCCACGCCGGATCCTGCGGATGGCGCGGGTTGCGGCCGGGCTGGCCGAAGCGGACGTTCGTCGCCATCCGCCGCGTGCCCGCGACATGCGGCATCAATCCGTCGAACACGGTGCGCCCCTGGAGATCCTCGTTGAAGCCGAGATAGAGGAAGTCGCGCAGGAAGCGGCCGGATTGCGACACGCCGAAGCCGATGGCGCGGCTGACGGAGGGATGCAGGCCGTTCAGCAGCGGGTTCGCCTGCGTCTCGTCGTGGCGGAGGAAGCTGACGACGTCGCGCACGGCGGCATAGCCCATGCCGAGCGGCACGGGATCGCGCGCCGTGTAGGTGATCTCGTAGAGCGCGCCGGCATCAAAACCATCGGGCCGGGTGATCTCCACCGTCACGGGATCGACGAGCCTTGCGAGGAGGCCGGAAGGTGCCTGCCGCGCATCCGCCCAGGCGGCGCGCACGGAGACCTTGAGGTCGGCGGCGTCAGTCGCCGGCCAGGTCAGCGTCGCGCGCGCGGGATTGGTCGTGTTGTCGAAGACGAATTCTTCGCGCGCGGGTCCGGTGATGCTCTTGAGCACGGGCGCGGTCATCGCGAGTTGTCCGGGCTTGGAGGGGATGTCGCCCTGCCAGCCGACCCAGACCATCGTAAAGCCCTGGCGATGCAGGAAGCCGATGCCGGCGTCTTCGGCCTTGTCGGCATTGTTGGCGCCGGGCTGGGCGGCATCGTCGAACAATTGCGGCGCCAGCTTGCGGCCGCGATTGGGTACCTCGAGCAGCAGTGTGCCGTTGCCGTGGGTGGGATCGGTGGGGCGCAGGATCACGACGTCGGCGGTGGCTGCCACCTTGCCGTCGGAGCTACGCGGTGCGAGCGCGAGGTCGGTGATGACGGCGTTGCGATCGTCGGACGGGTTGAGCGCGAAGGTCGCACGCGCGGTGATGCGCTCATAGGTGCCGACATCGCCAAAGCTGCGCCCGGCAAAGGCGGGCTCGCGCGCGAGGATGTCGAAGCGGACGATTTCGGCGAGCGAGGCCGTGGGCCACAGGAAGGTGATCGCAACGAGGCCCGTGATGATCCTGCGCATGGCCGTTCCTTCCCCCATCGGCGCGATCCGAATGTTCCGTCGCGCGGGCTTTTTGTTGCCGCCACTATAACCGTCTATGCTGCGGCCAAACAACGGGAGGAAACACATGCCTGCTGCCTACTTCGTCGTTCGCGCCACCGTCACCGACGCCAGCAAGCGCGCCGCTTTCGACACATGGTACGAGACGGAACATGTGCCTGATGCGGTGAAGGCGTTCGGCGTAGCTAAGGCCTGGCGGTTCTGGAGCCTGGACGATCCCTCGCTGCATCAGGCGATGTATCAGTTCGATGACGAGGCCAAGCTGGCTGCGATGCTGAAGGGCGATGCATTGAAGCAGCTCGTCGCCGATTTCAACCGCGACTGGCCCGACGTGAAGCGCACGCGCGAGACGCTGGTGCTCGCGCAGGAGTTTGCGAAGCAGGACGCCGGAGCGTAGCTGGCACCGAGTCCCGTAGCCCGCTTGTCTCTGACATCCATGTCATGAAGCTGAAGGTGCGATTCAGCTTTCGTTCATGTCGTGACCGCGACACTCCCTCTGCATCACTTGCTCGATAGCCTAGAGGACATGTCATGGAGCGTCGGAACTTTTTGAAACTTGCATTCGGCGTCGCGGCTGGAGCCGCGACGTTGACTGCGACCGCACAAGCTGCGCCGTTGGCGCCGCAGCCGCTCGGTGATCTCACGCGCGCGCCGCAAGGCAATCCCGACGCTCGTCCCGCCGTCACCACGAGTGAGGAGACCGCGCAGCTCAAGCCCGAGCAGGTGCATTGGCATGGCCACCACCGCCATTGGGGCTGGCGCCGCCGTCATTGGGGTTGGCATCGCCGGCGCTGGCACCGCCACCACTGGTAAGCTCGGCACAAGCCAGGCCTTGAACGGGGATCGCGCTTGCGGTCCCCGTTTTGATTCGGAGCTGGCGGATGCGACGTCAGGCGTTCAAAACGAAAATGGCCACGCAGGCTTTCGCCGCGCGGCCACTTCGTAACGCGAAGAGACGAGATCAGATCGGGCGGCAGCGGCCACCCCACCAACGGAAGCCGTACGGGCAGACGCGGGCGCGGGGCACGACGACGACCGGCGGGGCAACCACCACGGGGGCGGGTCGCACAACGACCGCACCGCGCATCGGGCGGCAGCCGCCATAGGGGCCGCGGTACCAGCCGGGGCCGCAGCCGCCGGCGGCGCTGGCCGCCTCGCTGAAACCGACGACCGCGCTGGCGAGCATGACGGCGGCAAACAGGTATTTCATATGATCTTCCTTCTTGTCCTTGGGCAGGTTTTTAGGGCAGATTCTTAGGGGATTGGCGCTTGCGGCGCACAATGAATCAAAAGACACGATTCGACACGTTAAAATTTGGAGACGTGCCGGCACGTCGCGATCCAAACCTGCCAATCATGACCTGAATGCGGCATGAACATTCTTCGCATGCGGCTTCCGGCGACAGCAATGGCGCTGGAGCGCCGTCCCGATGGAATCGGAACGGGGCTCCAGGTTCTTTGTTCTGATGCGTTTCCTTGACGCGAACTGAATTCGCTTCGCTCGAAAACGCCTAGCGGCCGAGAAAGCCCAGCACCAAATCCTTGTACTTCTCCGGCGCCTCCAGGAAGACGAGGTGGCCGGTGTCCGGGATCACTTCGGCCCGCGCATTCGGCATCTTGGCCGCAAGCGCTTTCGCCAGCTCCGCGTTCTGGCCCATTTTCGCGCGCAATGCCTCCGGCGCGTTCGGACGGCCCGGCGCGTTGTGATCGTCGGCGCCCATGATGAACAGCGTCGGCTCGGTGATCAACGCGACCTCGTGCGCGACCGGCTCGCGATAGATCATCTGGCCGGAGCTGACATAGGCGCGCAGCCAGCGCGGATAATCGGGGCTGCCCTTGATGTTGAAGCGGGCGTCGACGAACGGAGTGATCGCGTCCGGCGGCAGCTTGATCGCATAATTGGTCTGGAGCTGCTTGCGGTAGCCGTCGGGTGTGAGCTTGTCCTCGTTATCGATGATCTTCTCGGTCGGCGTCGGCGGCACGTAGAGACGGTAGTCTTCTAGCCCGATCGGCGCGGTCAGCACGAGATGAGCGACGCGATCCGGATAGGCGCGGGCGATGCGCACGCCCAGCATGCCGCCGAGCGAATGCGCGACGACCTCGGCTTTGTCGATCTTGAGATGATCGAGCAGGGCGATGGTGTTGCGCGCCAGCGTGTCGAAGTGCAGCTCGCCTTGCGGCTTGGAGGATTTGCCGAAGCCGATCTGGTCCGGCACGATCACGCGAAAACCGGCGGCACTGAGCATCTTGATGACGGGCGCCCAGTAGCTCGACGGAAAATTGCGCCCGTGCAGCAGCACGACGGTGCGGTCGTTCGGCCGCTCGGGCGCGACGTCCATGTAGGCCATGCTGAGCTGCTCGCCGTCGTTGATGACAGGCAGCAGATGCACGGGATACGGATAGGCAAAGCCTTCGAGCGCGATGCCGTAGGGCTCGCGCGGGGCGGTGTCGGCAGCGAGGGCGGACGTGAACGGGGAAGCAAGGAGGGCTGCGGCAAGCGCGGCCGAGAGGATGCGGTTCATGAAGATCTCGTAATTGGAGCCGTCATTCCGGGGCGCGTCGAAGACGCGGACCCGGAATCTCGAGGTTCCAGGTTCGATGCTTTGCATCGCCCTGGAACGACACTGCGCTTAAAGCGATGGATGGCCGGGTCAAGCCCGGCCATGACGATGGTGCTCGTTCACACGCAAACGTGCGATCTCACGCACCTGGCGTGATCAATCCTTCCCGGTCCCGAACAGCGTCGCAAACTGCTTCTCGCCGGTACGGGTGAAATTCACCACGCGGCTGCCGGGCGTGGCGTCGCGTGCGGCCCATTTCAGCTCGGCGAAACGCTGCATCATGGCGGCGCCCAGCGTGCCGGCGAGATGATGGCGCCGCTCGCTCCAGTCCAGGCACGCCTTGCACACCGGACGGCGCGGATGGGTGAGCATGTCGGGCGAGATCTGCAAATGCTTTGCGAGAAAGCGCTCGCCCTCGGCCGTCAGCTCGATGTCCTGCTTCTTCTGCCTGACCAGGTTTCGCGTGCGTAGACTGTCGAGCATCTGCACGCCGAGATCGCCGGCGAGGTGGTCGTAGCAGATCCGCGCGCGCCGCAGCGCCGGATCCTTCGGCCCGGTGCGCACGCGCATGTGGCCGGTGCGCGCGGCAAGGCCCGCAAGGCCTTCGAGCACGCCGGCGACGTCATCGTCGGTGAGGCGGTAGTAGCGGTGGCGGCCCTGCTTCTCCGGCTCGATCAGCCCGCCGGCCTCGAGCTTGGCCAGATGCGAGCTCGCGGTCTGCGGCGTGATGCCGGCCTCCTGCGCGAGCTCGCTCGCGGTCAGCGCGCGGCCGTTCATCAGCGCGGTGAGCATGTTGGCGCGGGCGGGGTCGCCGACCAGCGAGGCAATCATGGCGATGTCAGGACCTGATTTCATGCTTCGATGGTAGCCGAAGCATTGCGGTGGAGCAAGGACGTAGTCTGTCGCTGCGAACACGTCATTGCGAGCGAAGCGAAGCAATCCAGTTGCTTCAGCGGCGACGGTGTTGCTCGCGCTTGCCGCAATGAAAAATCAGGGAGCCGACCATGTCCGTCACCGTCTTCATCCGCTACCAGCTCGATCCCTTCAAGCGCGCGCAGTTCGAGGAGTACTCGAAGCGCTGGCTCACCATGATCCCGAAATGCGGCGGCGACCTGATCGGCTATTTCATGCCGCATGAGGGCACCAACAACATCGCGTTTGCGCTGATCACCTTCGAGAGTCTGGCCGCCTATGAGGCCTATCGCGCCCGGCTGCGGCAGGACGCAGACGGCATGGCCAACTTCCATTTCGCCGAGGAGAACAAATTCATCCTCGCCGAAGAGCGCACCTTCCTGCGCAAGGTGGTATTGTAGACTGCCAACGCAAAGGAGACGCCCATGATTGCCGTGATTTTCGAAGTCTGGCCCAAGCCGGAACATCGCCAGGACTACTTCGACCTCGCGGCCGACCTGAAGCCGATCCTGCAAACCATCGATGGCTTCATCTCGGTCGAGCGTTTTGAAAGCCTGACCGAGAAGGGCAAGATCTTGTCGGTGTCGTTCTGGCGGGACGAGGCAGCAGTCCAGGCCTGGCGCAACACGATGGAACACCGGCGCACGCAGGCGAAGGGCAGGGCGAAGATCTTTGCCGATTATCACCTGCGCATCGCCAGCGTCATCCGCGACTACGGCATGAATGATCGTGAGCAGGCGCCGAAGGACAGCCGCGCCGTGCACGACGCGCACTAGCGTTTCCATTTGTGCGCGCTTATGTCTGCGCGGCCAACAAGGGAGAGAAACATGCATGTGACAACCGCTGACAAGCGCGCGACGTTCAAGACAATGCACGAGAGCGGCTGCTTCATCCTGCCCAATCCGGTCGACGTCGGCAGTGCCAAGGCGTTGCAGCATCTCGGTTTCAAGGCGCTGGCCTCATCGAGCGCGGGCTTTGCCTGGACCATCGGCAAGGCCGACAACCACGTCACGGTCGACGACGTCTGTCAGCATCTGGCAGCATTGTGCTCGGCCGTCGACATCCCCGTGAATGCGGATTTCGAGGGCGGCTTTGCCGTCGAGCCGGACAAGGTCGCGGACAATGTCGAGCGCGGTGTGCGCACCGGCGTCGCCGGCCTCTCGATCGAGGATTCCACCGGCGACAAGGACAAGCCGCTCTACGAGCGCGCGCTGGCGGTCGAACGCATCAAGGCCTCACGCAAGGCGATCGGCGACAGCGGCACGCTGCTGGTCGGCCGCTGCGAGGCGTATCTGTGGGGCGTGACCGACCTCAAGCTCGTCATCGACCGGCTCACGGCCTACGCGGACGCCGGAGCCGACTGTCTCTATGCACCCGGCCTGAAGACGCGCGAGGACATCGCCGCCGTGGTGAAGGCTGTCGCACCGAAGCCGTTCAACCTGTTGATCGGCGCGCCTGGCCTGTCCTTGCAGGAGGCCGCCGACCTCGGCGTGCGCCGCATCAGCGTCGGCGGCTCGCTCGCCCGCGTCGCCTGGGGCGGCTTCATGCGCGCCGCGAAGGAGATGGCGGAGAAGGGGACCTTTACGGAGCTCGGCACCGGCTATTCCGGCGGCGAACTCAACAAGATGTTCAGCTAAACGAAAAGCGGCGGGATGTGAGGTCCCGCCGCTCTTTCATCCTCTCGCTGTCATGCCCCGCGCAAGCGGGGCATCCAGTACGCCGCGGCCTCTCGACTTAATCTGCGCCGCTGGTGGAATACTGGGTCGCCCGGTCAAGCCGGGCGACGACAGCTATCGTGCTTGTCTTACTTCGCGCCCTCAGACGGGGCGGCCGGATCTGGCGCCGCCGGCTTGCTCGGGGCGGCACCCGTGGTCACGCCGGGGCCGGTGTTGTTGCGCGGCGTCACGTCACGCATGCCGGGAGGCGCGGCGGGATTCGCAGGCGGAGCCTGCTGGGCGGTCTGCGTTGCCGGCGTGTTGCTGGCCTGGTTGCCGGTGCTCGTGTTGTTCAGTCCGTAGAACACGGCACCCAGTACCAAGGCGATCGCCACTGCGAACAAGGCTACCTTGCCGCTGGAGGCGGGGCCTTCGCCAAGCTCGGGATCGGCCTGAAGCTCGGCATCCCGTCGCGCCGCACGGACATACTCATCATCGGCGAGATTCGGGCGATACGGATCGTTGGGAAAACGCTCGTCAGCCATCGATTTTGTCTCCTCGATTATTGCGGCTGGACAACCGCTAGATGCGAGATTCTGTTCCGCCCTCCTTAGTGCTTTCGTCGCATGTTGCCCTTGCGCGAGGAATCGGGAACCTGTTCATTTTGGAACCGTGCGCGTCGGTTCCATCGATGGGGAAGGGAACAAGGCGATGTGGAGCTTGCCGCCGAGCGATAGCGTGCTGCATCTGTTGTCGCTGGTCGCGGTCGCAGCGCAAGGCATGACCGCCGCGCTCGCGGCCGGCCGCCGGAGCATGGACTGGCTCGGCGTCTGCTTCCTTGGCTGCATCACCGCGCTCGGCGGCGGCACCTTGCGCGATCTCCTCCTCGGGCATTATCCGCTGACCTGGGTCGCTCATCCCATCTATCTCGCGCTGGCCGGCGGCGCCGCCTTCCTCACCATCCTGATCGCGCGGCTCGTGCACCGGCTGAAGCTGGCCTTCATCGTACTCGATGCCATCGGTCTCGTCGTCTTCACCATGGCGGGCTGCGACATCGCCTGGCAGACGAATGCCGAGCTGCCGATCGTCATCGTCTCCGGCATGGTGACCGGCTGCGCAGGCGGGGTGCTACGCGACGTGCTCTGCAACGACGTGCCGCTGCTGTTCCGCTCCGAGCTCTACGCGACCGTTTCGGTGGCGACCGGCCTGTTCTACGCCACCGCGTTCGGCTTGAATCTCAACGCGGAGCTCTGGACGATCTTGACGTTTGTCCTCGGCGTCAGCTTCCGCCTGCTCGCGGTGCGCTACAAATGGGAGATGCCGAAATTCGTGTTCACGGAAGGCGAGGAGCGGTAGGGCTCTTTCAGTCACTGTTCCATCTACGTCGCAATGACGGAGGAGGCAGCAGGAACTACGGCTTTTCCTTCCGCGCCTTCGCCACCTGCGCCGCGGTCACCAGCGGCGCGGCGTTGCCCCAGGAATTGCGGATGTAGTTCGTCACTGCGGCGATCTCTTCGTCGGACAATTGCTTGGCATAGCCCGGCATCTCGCCGGTGTTGGGCGCGCGTGGCGTCGTCACGGTGTGGGCGCCGTCGAGGATGATGCGCAAGCTGGAAGACGGGTTGACCGATTGCAGAAGCGCGTTGCCGGGCAGCGGCGGATAGATGCGCGGCGCGCCGGAGCCGCCGGCTTCATGGCAGGCGATGCAGAGCTTTGCGTAGACGGCCTGGCCGGCCTTCATCTCGGCATCGTCGGGCGGCGTCACGATCGTCTCGCGCCGCGACGCCGGCAGGCTCTTCAAGTAAACCGCGATGGCGCGCACATCGGCATCGCTCATCTTCGCGGTCGAGTTGACGACAACCTCGGCCATCAGCCCGCCGGCATGGCTTTTGGCGTTGCGGCCGCTCTGGAGATATTCCGTGATGTCCTCGACGCTCCACGACTTCAGCCCGGTGCGCGCGGCGCCATCGAGCCTTGGCGCGTACCAGCCGCCAACTTCGTTGCCCGACAGCGCCTGCGCAGTCTTGTCCGCGCCGAAATAGTTCTTCGGTGTGTGGCAGGCGCCGCAATGGCCGAGCCCGGTGACGAGATAGCCGCCCCTGTTCCACGCCGCGCTCTGGCTCTGGTCCGGTTCGAACAGGGCGGGCTTGAAATACATGGCGTTCCAGAGCCGCATCAGGCCGCGATAGCCGAACGGCCAGCGCAGCTCCGGCGGCTTGTTGCGGCTCGCCACGGGCGCCAGCGTTCCGAGATAGGCCCGGATCGCCAGCGTGTCGTCCTTCGTCATCTTCGTGAAATAGGGGTAGGGGAAGACCGGGTAATAGCTCGAGCCGTCGGGCGCGACGCCGGTGCGCACCGCGCGGGTGAAATCGGCGTCGGTCCAGGCGCCGATCCCGGTGTCACGGTCCGGCGTCAGGTTCGGCGCGTAGATCGCGCCGAAGGGCGTATCGATGCGCTTTCCGCCCGCGAATGGCTTTGCCGGATCGGCGGTGTGGCAGCTCGCGCAGTCGCCGGCCTCGACCAGCGCCTTGCCATAGGCGATCAGCTCCGGCGATGGCTCGGCGGCGCGGGCCACGCTCGCAATTGCACTGCACAATGCGACAACGGCCAGAATCATTCGCATCGAAAGCCTCCCCTGCGACCAATCGCCCGGACAGGAGCCTCACGTCGTTTCGCGATGGCGGGGGTATGGTGACACAAATTGAAAATGCTTGATGCCTTTGCAGCCACGAAATTGCGATTTTTACCCGGGGCTTCCTTTGGTCCAGATTTGTGATGCGGAGCGTTAAATATCCGACATAGAGTGGCAGAGGTGGTTGGCGCGCCCTAGCTAAAAACAACGGGCAGGCAACGGCTTAAGTGGCCAAACGCTCAAAAGGGCGGAAGAGGACAAGAATGGGTATCAACCAGGGTCCGATCAGTCTCGACCAGAAATACACCCAGGAAACCGGACACGTCTTCACCACGGGCATCCAGGCCCTGGTCCGGTTGCCGATGGCCCAGATCCGGCGCGACCGCGCCAACGGCCTCAACACCGCGGGCTTCATCTCCGGCTACCGCGGCTCGCCGCTCGGCGGCTATGACCAGCAGCTCTTCGCGGCGCGGAAGCATCTCGAGCAGTACAACATCAAGTTCCAGCCCGGCGTGAACGAGGATCTGGCGGCGACGGCGGTGTGGGGCTCGCAGCAGCTCAACCTCTCGCCCGGCGCCAAATATGATGGCGTCGTCGGCATCTGGTACGGCAAGGGCCCCGGCGTCGATCGCTGCGGCGACGTGTTCCGCCACGGCAATGCCGCCGGTTCGGCCAAGAACGGCGGCGTGCTGTGTCTGGCCGGCGACGACCACGGTGCAAAATCCTCCACCGTTCCGCATCAGTCCGACCATGCCTTCATGTCCGCGCTGATGCCGTATCTCTATCCCTCGAGCATCCACGAGATGATCGAGATGGGTCTGCTCGGCATCGCGATGTCGCGCTATTCGGGCTGCTGGGTCGGCATGAAGGTGATCACGGAGACGGTGGAGACCACCGCCGAGATCGACCTCACCGACGAGATGAAGCCGTTCATCATCCCGCCCGATTTCGAGCTGCCGCCCGGTGGCCTCAATCTGCGCTGGCCCGACGACCGCTTCGAGCAGGACCGCCGCCTCCAGGACTACAAGGGCTTTGCCGCGATCGCCTTTGCGCGCGCCAACAAGGTCAACCGCGTCACCATGGATTCGCCGAACGCCCGTTTCGGCATCATGGCGTCGGGCAAGAGCTATGAGGACGTCCGTCAGGCGCTGCGCGAGCTCGGGATCACCGAGGAGGTCGCCGCCAAGATCGGGCTTCGCCTCTACAAGATCGGCATGCCCTGGCCGCTGGAGCCGGAAGGCGTGCGCCAGTTCGCGGTCGGGCTCGAAGAGATATTCATCATCGAGGAGCGGCGCGAGATCGTCGAGAACCAGGTCAAGCAGGAGCTGTTCAACTGGCGCGACGACGTCCGCCCGCGCATCGTCGGCAAGATGGACGAGCACGACAAGCGTTTCCTGACCTTTGCCGCCGAGCTCAGCGTCGCCTCGCTTGCGACCTCGCTCACCGAGCGACTGCTTCGACTTAATCTCAACCCCGAGATTGCGGAGATGCTCCGCGTCAAGGCCGACTGGTTCAACGGCCGCCAGGCCACGCAAATGCAGGCGACGGCGCCTGTCTCCCGCACACCGTATTTCTGCTCCGGCTGCCCCCACAACACCTCGACCAAGGTCCCCGAAGGCAGCCGTGCCATGGCCGGCATCGGCTGCCACTTCATGGCGCTGTGGATGGACCGCTCGACCGAGACGTTCACCCATATGGGCGGCGAGGGCGTGCCGTGGGTCGGCATCGCGCCCTTCACCAACGAGAACCACATCTTCGCCAATCTCGGCGACGGCACCTACTTCCACTCGGGCCTTCTCGCCATCCGGCAGGCCGTCGCCTCCAAGACCAACATCACCTACAAGATCCTCTACAACGACGCCGTCGCCATGACCGGCGGCCAGCGCCATGACGGCGATCTCTCGCCGCAGCAGATCACGTTCCAGCTCCACGCCGAAGGTATCCGCGAGATCTACCTGGTCTCGGAGGCGCCCGATGCCTATCCGGCCGACACCATCGCGCCCGGGGTGAAGAAGTATCACCGCGACGAACTCGACAACGTCATGAAGATGTGCCGCGAGTACAAGGGCACCTCGGCGATCGTCTTCGTGCAGACCTGCGCCGCCGAAAAGCGCCGCCGCCGCAAGCGCGGCCTGATGGAGGATCCCGCACGCCGCGTCATGATCAACCCGGCGGTGTGCGAGGGCTGCGGCGACTGCTCGGTGCAGTCGAACTGCATCTCGGTCGAGCCATTGGAGACCGAGTTCGGCCGCAAGCGCGCCATCAACCAGTCGTCCTGCAACAAGGACTATTCCTGCGTGAAGGGCTTCTGCCCGTCCTTCGTCACCGTGGACGGCGGCAAGCCGCGCCACCGCGCGCCGGCCGATCTCGGTGAGATCGGCGAGCTACCGGAGCCCGCGTCTCGGCCGATGCTGGACAAGCCCTACAACATCGCCGTCGGCGGTGTCGGCGGCACCGGCGTGCTCACCATCGGTGCGCTGCTCGGCATGGCCGCGCATATCGAGGGCAAAGCCTCGATGATCCTCGACATGTCTGGCCTTGCGCAAAAGGGCGGGGCGGTGCTCAGCCACGTCCGCCTGTCCGATCATCCGGCCGAGGTGACCTGCTCGCGCATCGTCACCGGCACGGCCGACGTGGTGCTCGCCGCCGACGAGGTGGTCGCGGTCGCAAAGGATACGATCTCGCTCTGCGATACCAGCCGCACCCGCGGCATCATCAACAGCCACGTCATCCCCACCGCCGACTTCGTCCTCAACCGCGACTTCAACTTCCAGACCCGCAAGCTGAACGGCTTGCTGGAGACGGCGCTGCACAAGGACTCCGTCTTCTTCGATTTCACCAAGCCGGCCGAGCAGTTGCTCGGCGACAGCATCGCCACCAACATGATGATGATGGGCTATGCCTATCAGAAGGGGCTGTTCCCGCTGTCGGCTGAAGCGATCGAGCAGGCCATCGAGGTCAACGGCGTCTCGATCAAGATGAACAAGGAAGCCTTCCGCCTCGGCCGCCTCGCGGTCGTCGATCCCCAGCGCCTCGCCGATATGCTGAAGGGGACGGACGAAGTGGTTGCGCCGAAGACGCTCGACGCAATGACGCTGGATGAGGTCGTCGCGCATCGCGCCAAGCACCTGACCGCCTACCAGAGCGGCCGCCTGGCAAAACGCTATCGCAAGCTGGTCGATCAGGTTCGCGATGCCGCCAAGCAGGGCGGTTATGACGATGCGCTGCCGCGCGCGGTCGCGGTGAACTACGCCAAGCTGCTGGCCTACAAGGACGAATACGAGGTTGCGCGCCTCTTCTCCGACGGTGCTTTCGAGCAGCAGCTCCGCGACCAGTTCGAGGGCGACTTCAAGTTCAACTTCAATCTAGCCCCGCCGATCCTCAGCAGTGGTGTCGACGCGCTCGGCCGCCCGAAGAAGCGCGCCTTCGGCCCGTGGATGCTGAAGGTCTTCCGCGTGCTGGCGAAATTCAAGTTCCTGCGCGGCACGCCGCTCGACATCTTCGGCCGCAGCGCCGACCGCAAGCTCGAGCGCGATCTGATCGTGGGCTACGAGAAGGACGTCGCCACCGTGCTCGGCCTGTTGTCGCCGATCACGGTCGACACGGCAGTCGAATTGCTCTCGCTGCCCGACCGCATCCGCGGCTACGGCCCGGTGAAGGAAAAGGCGGTCGTGGACGCCAAGGCCCGCTACGCCCAGCTCGCCGCCGACCTCGCGAGCCCGCCGCCCGCGCCAAGGCAGATCGCAGCGGAGTAGGGCGGTCTCGACGCGGACGCAATGCGCAGGGTGGGTTAGCCCTGTAGATGCGCGAAGCGCATCTGCTCGGCGTAACCCACCACTTCTCCGTCCACGTGGAAAGCAAAGAGGTGGGTTACGCCTTCGGCTAACCCGCCCTACGATTTCCTGTTTGAAATCAACCAGCGCCCTACTGTGCATGGGGTTGTTTTCGTAAAAAAAGAATAGCGCTTGTACCGTCGGGCAAAACACCTTTAGGATTTTGGTCGTCGCGTTCATCATTGTGAGCGCAGCTAAGCAATCCACTTGCGCCGACGCGCTGCCCTCTCGCCCGACGGAATATTTCCGCGCTTGCCAAGCTGGCCCCCGCGGTTCAGAAAAACGGAGCAAGAAGAAACGCGAGCGGAGACCTCTCTTTTGACCATCAAGGGCAAGGCCTACATTGCCGGGATCTACGAACACCCGACCCGGCATGCGCCGGACAAATCCACCGCCCAGCTCCATGCCGAGGTCGCCAAGGGCGCGATCGAGGATGCCGGGCTCTCCAAGGACGATGTCGACGGCTATTTCTGCGCCGGCGATGCACCGGGCGGCGCCTGGCCGATGGTCGATTATCTCGGCCTGAACACCAAAAAACTCCGCCACGTCGATTCCACCGAGACCGGCGGCTGTTCCTACATCATCCATCTCGGCCACGCTGCTGAAGCCATCGCGGCGGGCAAGTGCTCGATCGCGCTGATCACGCTCGCCGGCAAGCCGCGCACCGGCGTGATGCCGCCGCGCGCCGCAGGCGCAGAAGCCGATTTCGAGTCCGCTTACGGCGCAACCACGCATAATGCTTACGGCATGTGTGCCATGCGTCACATGCACGACTACGGCACCACCAGCGAGCAACTCGCCTGGATCAAGGTCGCGGCCTCGCACCACGCGCAATACAATCCGCATGCGATGCTCAAGGACGTCGTCACCGTCGAGGACGTCCTGAACTCGCCGATGATCTCCGATCCCCTGCATCGCATGGATTGCTGCGTCGTCTCCGACGGTGGCGGCGCGCTGATCGTGACGACGCCGGAGATCGCCAGGAGCCTGAAGAAGCCGTTGGTCAAGCTGATCGGCCATGGCGAGGCGATGAAGGGCCCGCGCGGCGGCAAGGATCTCGATCTCACTTACTCCGCCGGCATCTGGTCCGGCCCGCGCGCGTTCGAGGAAGCCGGCATCACGCCGAAGGACATCAAATACGCCTCGATCTATGACAGCTTCACCATCACCGTGCTGATGCAGCTCGAGGACCTCGGCTTCTGCAAGAAGGGCGAGGGTGGCAAGTTCGTCGCCGACGGCAATCTGATCTCGGGCGTCGGCAAGCTGCCGTTCAACACCGACGGCGGCGGCCTGTGCAGCAACCATCCCGTCAATCGCGGCGGCATGACCAAGATCATCGAGGCTGTCAGGCAATTGCGCGGCGAGGCGCATCCGAAGGTGCAGGTTAAGAATTGCGATCTCGCCATCGCCCACGGCACCGGCGGCCTTTTGGGCGTTCGCCACGCCGCCTCGACGGCAATTCTGGAGCGCGTGTGATGAGCGAAGCCAAGAAATATCCGGCCCCGGTGACCAATCCGGAGACTGCCGCGTTCTGGGACGCAGCCAAGCAGGGCAAGTTCATGATCAAGCGCTGCACCGCGTGCGGTGAAGCGCATTACTTTCCGCGCTCGATCTGCCCGTTCTGCTACTCCGACAAGACGGTGTGGGAGGAGGCGTCGGGCGAGGGCACGATCTACACCTGGAGCCTGATGCGGAAATCGCCGACTGGTCCTTACGCTATCGGCTACGTCACGCTGAAGGAGGGGCCGTCAGTGCAGACCAATTTCGTCGATTGCGATCTCGAGAAGCTCAAGATCGGCCAGAAGGTGAAGGTGGTGTTTAAGCCGACCGACGGCGCGCCATTGCCGTTCTTCACGCCGGCCTGAGGCGACGCTGCGTAGGGTGGGTAGAGCGAAGCGAAACCCACCGACGCCGGCAATGATGGGTTTCGCTGCGCTCTACCCATCCTACGAGTTCTTCCTTCCCCCTTGTGGGGAAGGTGGCGCGAAACGCCGGATGAGGGGTATCGCTTCGCGGAGAAAATTTTCCGTGCGGAGGCAACCCCTCACCCCAGTGAGTTTGTTGCGAGCACCTCGCGGCCCTCTCCCACAAGGGGAGAGGGCATATTAACGAGCGCCACTGCTCGCGGAGAGACCGGGAGGAAACCAGAAAAATGTCCGCCAGATACGAAGAACTCAAAGGCCTGAAAAACATCGGCCAGAAATACGCCTATGGCGATCGCGAGGTCATGCTCTACGCCTACGGCATTGGTCTCGGCGCCGATCCGATGGACGAGAACGAGCTCGCCTTCGTCAACGAGGGCACGTTCACGCCGCGGCCGCTGAAGGTGGTGCCGACCTTTGCGTCCGTTGCCGCATGGGGCTCGGGGCCCGGCGAGATGAACCTCGACCGCGTCATGGTGGTGGACGGCGAGCGTGACATCACCTTCCATCAGCCGCTGCCGGTAGCCGCGAACATCACGGCGGACTCCTCCGTTGTCGAAGTCTACGACAAGGGCAAGGACAAGGGCGTGGTGATCAGCCACCAGACCGTGCTCAAGAACGAGAAGGGCGAGAAGCTGGCAACGCTCGTCGCCTCGCGCTTCGCCCGCGGCGACGGTGGCTTTGGCGGGCCGAACCTCACCCAGCCCGATCCGCACAAGATCCCATCGCGCAGCCCCGACAGGACCATCGATATCGTCACGCGCCCCGACCAGGCGCTGGTCTATCGCCTCTGCGGCGACCGCAACCCGCTGCACAGCGATCCCGAGTTCGCCAAGAAGGCCGGCTTCCCGCGCCCGATCCTGCATGGCATGTGCACCTACGGCATCACCTGCCGCGGCGTGCTCCAGACCTATGCCGACTACGACGCCTCAGCTTTCCGCCAGCACGTCGCGCGGTTCTCCTCGCCGGTCTATCCCGGCGAGACCGTGACCATGGACCTCTGGAAGGACGGCAACACGATCTCGTTCGAAGCGAAGGTGAAGTCGCGCGGCGTCACCGTGATCAAGAACGGCAAGACGGTGCTGGGTTAGCTTCCTTCGTCATTCCGGGGCAGCCCGAGAGGGCTGAACCCGGAATCCAGACGTTGAGGCGCGAGATTCCGGGTTCGCGCTTCGCGCGCCCCGGAATGACGACAAACAAAAACAGGGAGAAGCCACCATGGGACTACTCGACGGCAAGGTTGCGCTGATCACCGGCGCGGGCGGGGGGCTCGGTGAGGCCTACGCAAAACTGTTCGCGCGGGAAGGGGCGTCCGTCGTCGTCAACGATCTCGGCGGCCCCCGGGACGGCTCCGGCGCCGACAAGTCGATGGCGCAACTCGTGGTGGACGCGATCAAGGCCGAGGGCGGCAGGGCGGTCGCCAACGGCGCCGACATCTCCACCATGGAGGGCGGCCAGTCGGTGTTCGACGACGCCATCAAGCATTTCGGCCGCGCCGATATCCTCGTCAACAATGCCGGCATCTTGCGCGATCAGACCTTCGCCAAGGCATCCGAATCCGACTGGGACAAGGTGATCAAGGTGCATCTGAAGGGCACCTTTTGTTGCACCATGCCGGTGTTTCGCTGGATGCGGGAAAACGGCGGCGGCGTCATCGTCAACACCTCCTCGACATCAGGCCTGATCGGCAATTTCGGCCAGACCAATTACGGCGCGGCCAAGGGCGGCATCTGGGGCCTGTCCAACGTGCTGGCGATCGAGGGCCGGAAGTACAACATCCGGATATGGACGCTGGCCCCGGGCGCCCTGACCCGCATGACCGCAGACCTGCCCCGCTATAAGGAGAACCCCGGTGCGGCGCTGGGGCCGGACGGCATCGCGCCGGCCGTGCTATACATGGTCAGCGACTTGTCGGGCGACCAGACCGGCAAGGTGCTGGGTGTGTCCGGACCCCGCGGCGTGCGCGAAATGCGGATGATGGAAATGGAAGGCTGGAGACCGCCGCACTCGGGCTGGAACGCCCAGGACATCGTCGATCATGCCAAGGAAATCTTCTTCTCCGAAGAGCAGATCAAGATGGGGGCGAGGCGGTTTTAGAAGGCCGTCATCCCGGGGCACGCGAAGCGTGAGCCCGGAATCCATACTCCGGATCGTGGTTATGGATTCCGGGCTCGCGACTGCGTCGCGCCCCGGAATGACAGATAGACAGATAGAGAGAGACGAGGACTAGATGAAACTCACCGCCGACGCCAAGGGCACCTTCGCAATCGCGCCGACGCCGTTCCACGACGACGGCCGGATCGACGAGCGCTCGATCGACCGCCTGACCGACTTCTACGAGGAGGTCGGCTGCGACGGCGTCACGGTGCTGGGTATCCTCGGTGAGGCCCCCAAGCTCGACGCCGCCGAGGCCGAGCAGGTGGCGGTGCGCTACGTCAAGCGCGCCAAGAAGATGCAGGTGATCGTCGGCGTCTCCGCGCCGGGCTTTGCCACCATGCGTTCGCTGGCCAGAGCCTCGATGGACGCAGGCGCGGCCGGCGTCATGATCGCGCCGCCGCCCTCGCTCCGGACCGACGACCAGATCGTCGGCTATTTCAAGCAGGCGGCCGAGGCGATCGGGCCCGACGTGCCCTGGGTGCTCCAGGACTATCCGCTGACGCTCACGGTGGTGTTCACCCCCGCCGTGATCCGCAAGATCGTCATGGACAATCCGAATTGCGTGATGCTCAAGCACGAGGACTGGCCAGGCCTGGAGAAGATCTCCACTTTGCGCGGCTTCCGGAAGGACGGCTCGCTGCGTCCGCTCTCGATCCTCTGCGGCAACGGCGGCACGTTCCTCGATTTCGAGATGGAGCGCGGCGCCGACGGCGCCATGACCGGCTATGCTTTCCCGGAGCTTCTGATCGATGTCGTGAACCTCTCCAAGGCCGGCAAGCGTGATGCTGCGCATGATCTGTTCGACGCGCATCTGCCGCTGATCCGCTACGAGCAGCAGCCCGGCGTCGGCCTGACCGTGCGCAAATACGTGCTGCAGAAGCGCGGCATCATCGCTTCCAGCGCGCAGCGCAAGCCGGGCGCGACCATGACGGCGACGGCGAAGGCCGAGGTCGACTACCTGCTGTCGCGCGTTGCCCGTTTCGACAAGCGCGCCAATCTCGGCCCGCAATCCAGCGCCGCAGGTTAGTTGAATGCCAGAGACATCAGCATCACGCCCAGCTTCGACCATCCTTCTGCTCCGTGACGGTGCAAAGGTCGACGGCAAGAGCCGCGACGAAATCGAAGTCTTCATGATGGTCCGCCATCATCAGATCGAGTTCAACTCGGGCGCGCTGGTGTTTCCCGGCGGCAGTGTCGATGCCGGCGACAACGAGATCGTCGCCCGTGCTGACCTCTATTCGGGCGGCGAAGCCTTAAGTGAATCGGATCGCGGTTTTCGGATCGCCGCGATCCGCGAGACCTTTGAGGAAAGCGGCATCCTGCTGGCGCGGGCGAAGGGCGCGGGTACGCCGATCGACGCCAGGCGCGCCGGCGAGATCGCCGACAAGCATCGCGTCGCCCTCAACGAGCACAAGATCAGCTTCGTGAGTATCCTCGCCGACAACGGCCTCCAGCTCGCGCTCGACACGCTCGTGCCCTACGCGCACTGGATCACGCCGGAGGGCATGCCGAAGCGGTTCGACACCTGGTTCTTCCTCGCGGCCGCACCCCCCGATCAGCTCGGCGCCCATGACGGCCGGGAGTCCACCGACTCGATCTGGGTGTCGCCGCGAGAGGCGGTGGAGGGCGGCGAGAGCGGCCGCTTCAAGCTGCCGTTTCCGACCACGCGCAACCTGATCCGCCTGGCCAAGCAGGGGAGCGTGGGCGCCGCGCTGGAGCACGCCCGCGGCATGTCGATCGTCACGGTGATGCCGGTCATGACCAAGACCGAAGGCGGCCGCCAGCTCCGCATTCCCCGCGAGGCCGGCTATGACGGTGAGGTGTTCGAGGTCGGGGCGGTCGGCTAGGATACTTCGACACCAAACGAAGTATTGGCGGCCACGGACGCGCTAGGTTCCGTCCATCGCGAATGGACGGGACGCGCAATATGGATAAGGGACGGGACCCCAACATCGCCGTCGAGCTGGCGCTGCTGGTCGCGCTCGCAACGCTCTGGGGCGGCTCCTACACCTTCATCAAGCTCGGCGTCGCCACTATTCCGCCGATCACGCTGATCGCGGCGCGCACCACGATCGCCGGTCTGCTGCTGCTCGTCGTCATGTGGGCACGCGGCATCAGGATGCCCACGGATGCCGCGACCTGGCAGCGCTTCGCGTTCCAGGCCGTGCTCAACAGTGTCATCCCCTGGACGCTGATCGCCTGGGGCGAGCGCCATGTCGATGCTGCGCTCGCCACCATCCTCAACTCGGCCGGACCGATCTTCACCTTCCTGCTCACGGCCGTAGTCACGCGCCACGAGGTGACGACGCCGCGAAAACTGTTCGGCGTGGTCGCCGGCATGGCGGGCATCCTGCTGATCGTCGGCGTCGACGCTTTCCACGACATCGGCAATGGCCTTGTCGCGGAGGCCGCCATCGTCGCCGCCACGATCTGCTACGCCTGCGCCGCGATCTTCGGCCGCAGCTTTAAAGGTCTCGATCCGATGGCACCGGCCGCCGGCTCGCTGCTGGCGGGCGCGGCGGCGCTGATCCCGGCCTCGCTGATCGTCGAACAGCCCTGGACGCTGTCGCCCTCGCTGAGTTCCGTGCTGGCGCTGCTCGCGCTGGCGACCTTCTCGACTGCGGCGGCGTTCGCGATCTACTTCCGCCTGATCCAGACGCTGGGCTCGGTCGGTACCACCGCGCAGGCCTATCTGCGCGTGCCCATCGGGGTCGCCATTAGCGTCGCCTTCCTCGGCGAAACCCTGAGCCGGACCGCCTGGATCGGGCTTGCCTGCGTCGTCCTCGGCGTCGCCGCCATGACGATCCCGGCCCGGCGGCCGGCCAGCGTCAAAACGTCATAATCGGGAGGGGAGACGGGCGGCGGGCTCGCGATATTAAGGATATTCGGCAGCGCGAGGCATGTTCCCCCAGAGCCGCAAACCATCGTATATTGGGCCTCCAATAGCCCGGTCCTCAAAAGCCCCAATGTCCGCCGAATTGACGCCGACCCCTGAGAAAAAGCGAACATTCTCGCTCTCCATCGGCCAGCTCACCTTCGGCAGCTTCCTCCTGGTGCTGGCGGTGATCATCGTCACCTCGACCGCGAGCGTGATCGCGATCCGGCACATCGATACGACCTTCGCCGAGTTGCAGCGGCTCCAGAGCGTCGGCGACCTCGCCGAGGACATCGACCGCCGCATGAACGAGCTGCGGCTCGCCGCGCGCGACTTTGTCACCGATCCCGGCGCCGGGATCCAGTTCAAGCAGGTCGGCGAGGCGGCCGCGACGCTCAGCGACATCCTGAAGAAGACCCGCATCGAGCTCGCTCCCGAGCAGCAGGACATGATCGACGGGGTCACCGAGCGGCTGGCGACCTATCGCAATGGCCTCGAGCGGATCTCGACCCTGATCGACCGCCGCGCCCAGCTGCTCGCCGGCCTGCCGCCGCTGCGCGACCGGTTCGACGTGGCCGTCGGATCCGCGGCGGACCGCGAGCTCGCCTCCCGCCTGTCGGAGGCGCAGAGCCAGATCGCGCTCGGGCTGCTCGCGCGCAACCCGTCCGCCGCCGAGCAGGCCGCGCAGGGGATGCGGGCGATGGTCATCGCCGACGCCGGGCTGAAGACGGCCGTGAACGACTATGCCGAGGCCATCATCGCGGTGGCGGTCCGGGAGCGGCAGATCGCCGATATCGACCGCGAGGTGCTGGGCACCGAGGGCCGCCTGATCGGCCGCGTCACGGAACTGCTGCGCGAGGTCAGCGCGAGGCGCGGCCACGTGCTGTCGCGCGATTTCGCCCGCACGCTGACGGAGGCGCGGTGGCAGAGCATCGTGTTCGGCACCATCGGCGTCTTGATCGGCATTCTCGCGGCCGGCTTCGTGGTGCGGCGGACCGTCCGGCCGCTTGCGAAGATAGCGAGATCCATCCGCGCGCTCGCAGCGGGCGAGAAGGACACCTCGATCCCGTCGGCCGACCTCGACAACGAGATCGGCGACATCGCGCGCGCGGCCGAAGTGTTCCGCCGCGCGCTGGAGGAGGCCGACACGGCGCGCGAGGCGGCGGTGCGGGCGCTCACCGAGCAGCGCCTCGCCGAAGAGAGCTACCGCAAGCTGTTCGAGGGCTCGGTCGACGGCATCTATGTCACGACGCCGGCCGGCGATCTGCTCAATGCCAATCCGGCGCTGGCGCGGATGATGGGCTATGACAGCCCGCAGCAGCTCATCGACAGCATCAACGACATCGCCCACACCATCTACGTCCACCCCGAGGCGCGTGCCGAATATCAGCGGCTGATGGCGCGCGACGGCATCGTGCGCGAGTTCGAGTACCAGGTACGCCAGCGCAGCGGCAACATCCTGTGGCTTTCCGACAGCGCCACGGGCGTGCGGGACGAGGCGGGCAACATCGTCCGCTACGAGGGCACGCTGCGCGACATCACCGACCAGAAACGGGCGGAAGACGCCATCGCCGAAGGCAGGCGCCTGCTCCAGCAGGTCATCGACACCGTGCCCGCGGTCATCAACGTCAAGGACCGCGAGCTGCGCTACGTGCTGATGAACCGCTACATGGCCGGCATCTTCGGCATCGAGCCCGGCGATGCGCTCGGCCGCACCACCGCGGATCTGATGTCGCGCTATGGCGCGGCCAAGTCCGACGAGAGCGACAAGAGGGTGCTCAAGCTTCGAAGGGGCCTCGGCTTCTACGAGGAGGAGTACAAGGATTCCTCCGGCAACATGCGGCAATGGCTGGTCAACAAGTTGCCGCTGCTCGATGCCGACGGCGAGATCGAGCGGATCGTCACCGTGGCGCTCGACATCGGCGAGCGCAAGCGCGGCGAGCAGGAGATGCGCAAAGCCAAGGAATCCGCCGAAACCGCGCTCCGGAATCTGCGCGAGACCCAGGCCTCGCTGATCGAGGCCGAAAAGCTCGCCGCGCTCGGACGGCTCGTCGCCGGCGTCGCCCACGAGGTCAACAATCCCGTCGGTATCAGCCTCACGGTGGCATCCGCGCTGGAGCGCAAGACCGCGATGTTCACCTCCGAAGTCGAGCGCGGCGAGCTCCGTCGCTCCACGCTCAACGACTTCCTCAACACCAGCCGCGATGCGTCCTCGCAGCTCGTCTCCAACCTGAACCGCGCGGCCGAGCTGATCCAGTCGTTCAAGCAGGTCGCGGCGGATCGCAACTACTCGGACCAACGCAGCTTCGATCTCGGCGACCTCACCGAGCAGGTGGTGATGAGCCTGCGGCCGGGCTTGCGCAAACACAATCTGACGCTCAACGTCGAGTGCCAGCCGAGCCTGACCATGAACAGCTATCCCGGCCCGTATGGCCAGGTGCTGACCAATCTGTTTCTCAATTCGGTGGCGCACGCCTTTCCGGACGGCCGGCCAGGGATCATCGACATCCAGGTGCGCGAGTCCGGCAAGGACAATGTCGAGATCATCTTCTCGGACAATGGCTGCGGCATGTCGCTCGACGTCCGCCGCCGCGCCTTCGATCCGTTCTTTACCACGCGGCGCGACCAGGGCGGCACCGGCCTCGGACTGCACATCGTCTACAGCATCGTCACCAATCGCCTCGGCGGGCGGCTCGATCTCGATTCCGAGCCGGGCGAGGGGACGCGCATCCAGATCATCCTGCCGCGCACCGCGCCGCTCGAGCAGGCTGCGGAATAGTCCCGCGCCTAATCAGCTTCCGCGAGCTTGTGCAGGGTGGCGCCGAAAATCAGGCTGGCCTTGCCGACGAGCGCTGTGCCCGTCATCTCCGCGCGGCTGTCCGTGTAAGTCCCGCTGACGCCGATGCCGACGGGGGCAGGGCCGCCGAACAGCGGATTGTCATCGCCCCGCGGCGAGGTGTGCCGTTGCACCAGCACCTCGCCTTTGAAGGTGTGGTCGTCCTTCACGATGTAGCTGCCGGTGTAATAGAGGTACGCATCTCCGCCAAGGATCTTGCCGTCGCGAAAAACAATCACGCCGCTGCCCTTGCCGACTCGACCATCGAGCAGGTTCACATGAATCGAATAGAGGCCGTTCTTCATCACGTCCCACAGGCCGGCCGCCATCGCCCAACGGCGTAACCGGTAGAGCTTTTATGCCAAAGCGCGTTCCCGCGCGCAACGCGGCAGTTTGCCGGGCGGCGGTGCGATCTTGCCGCCGCCAGCCGTAGTTGTCCCGGCTTGTCTATGACACCACCACGACGGTCTGATCATGGCGCGAGGCCAGTCGTTGCGAATCAAGTTGGCCCGCGAAATGCATAACCATTGTTGCACTGGCCGCGGGGTGCTGGAGCAAGACAAACGTGAGCAACTGGATCGATTCCGGCGGCGATGAGCCGCGTCTGTACAGTGTGCGTCCCACGATTTGCGAAACACAACGGCCGCCTGGTGGCGCGCCACGCTGGCGAAGCATGGTGAGCCTCGCTTGCGCCTTGGCCCTGATCGCGCTTACAGCCCCCTCGGGGCACGCGCGCGACCGCGGCCAGTTCGTCAACACCAATGCCGAATTGAAGGCGTGGTTCGACGGCCTGCACAGCGGCAAGGGGCCTTGCTGTTCCGATGCCGACGGCTCGGCGCTCTCGGACGCTGACTGGGAGAGCAAGGACGGACATTATCGTGTCCGCATCCCGCGCCTGGGTCATGTGCTCGACGACCAGCAGCAGGAGCTCGTCTGGGTTGACGTGCCCGAGGAGGCCGTCATCTTGGAGCCGAACCGGGTCGGGCGCACCATGGTGTGGCCGATCTACGGCTACATGGGCGTCGCCATCCGCTGCTTCATGCCGGGCAGCATGAGTTAGCCGGGCGACAGTACGCCCGGCTTCTCGTCGACCTCGGATGAGGCGCCAGATGAGGCGACGGGTCAGGTATATTTCTTGTCGCGCTCGAGCAGCTCGATGGAGATGCCTTCCGGGCCGCGGATGAAGCAGATGCGCACGCCGGGCCGGATCGTGGTCGGCTCGCGCGTGAAGGTGACGCCCTTGGCCTTGATCTCGGCCGCGGCGGCGTCGATGTCCTTCACGGTGAGACCGAAATGGTCGAGGCCCTGATGCGGGTGCGGCGGCGGCGGGTTGACGGCGTTGTCGCCCTCGAGCGATGCGATGAAGATTTTTGCGCCGCCGAGATTCACGTCGATCCGTCCCGGTGCGCGCACGATCTCTCCGCCGAGGATGTCCCGCAGCCACGCCGCTGTGGCCTCCGGATCGGGACTGCGCAGATGGACGTGATCCCAAGTGACGACGACTGGCATTTCATGTTCTCCCAACGGGGTCTTCGATGTTGCAGCGCATGTTAGCGGCCCCGGCTGGTGATCGCCACCGTCCTTGCCGACTCGGCACGAGCGCGGGAACCTTAGTTCGTCTCCCGGATTAAGGTAAACAGTGGCCGAGTCCGTCGTCGAACGAACTACGGCCGCGGTCGGTGATGAAGCCATGAACGTCAGGTTTGGCCGTATCGGGTGGGGACGTTTCGCCGGGAGCGGCGAGCGCCTGGCGCGAGCCGTGACGATAGCGAGCGTCTCGTTCGGGCGAAGCCTGCTCTGGCTACTGGCGGCGATCATCGTCGGCTGCGGGGTGTGGATGCTGCTGCCGCTCTCCCGGGGCAACAGCACCGAGCCGGTGAAGTCTGACGTGGCAACGGTCGAACCGGCACCTCCGGGCAGTACGGCTGCGGCGGTCTCGCCGATTGTCGAAGCTCAGGCGCCAGCTGCGGCGGAACTCGATCGCCTCAAAATCTCATCGCAGACCTGGCGCCGTGGCGGGCTCGGCTCGAAGGCGCTGGTGACGTTCACGCTGCGAAACGACAATGACTATGCCGTTAAGGATCTGGAGATCGTCTGCGCGTTCACGCGACGCGATGGCAGTCATCTCACCGACCGCAGCCGCGTGCTTGCCGACACGGTAACGATGAAGAGCCGCAAGACCTTCGCGCGTATCCCTGTCGGCTTCATCAACGTTAACGCCGATCAGGCAAAGTGTTCGCTGGTCGCAGCACGGCGCGCGTAACGTCCGCCAGTTTCCGATAGCGGAAAAGTTACTGTCCGCAGCCCTTGGCCGAAAAACTTGGCGTTGCCATTTGAACCAAGGGCCGGGTGCAGGAACCAATTAGAGTATCGCCAGTTTAAGGCGAAGAGCCCACGCGGGGATGCGGGGGGCGGAGCGTGGCCAATGCCCATTTTCAGGTACTTCGTTTTCGTCGGTGGAGCCTTGCTCGCACTGTTGTTCGTGGCGGATTACGTTCTGCCATCACAACCGGTCGCACAGGCCATCGTCAGTGCAAGCAACGATCAGCCGCTGATCCGGATCCGGTCGGATCGCCATTTGCCTGAGCGTGTCGTGCTCGACACCAGCCAGCCGACGCTTGCCGCACCCGCAGTGAAGACCGCCGCGGTCGTTGCGCCTCAGGTGCAGGAGGCTGCTTCGCCGGAGCTGGCCGAGATGTCGGCCAAGGCCCGGGTGCGCGAGACCTTCGCCCAGTTTACGCCGGCCCCGAAGGATGCCGCCAGGAAGGCCGACGCCAAGCCGCAAGCTCAGGCCCAGCCCCCGCAGGCTACGGCTCAGCCCAAGCGCAAGGTCGCCAGGTCGCATCCAGCGCCGCAGCAGGGCCGGCCGATGATGATGGTGGCGCAGCGGCCGCAGTTCGGCTTCTTCTGGTAGGAACGCCTCTGACCCGTCTCGAAACGAGACGGGAAGGGCTTTTTATTGGTCAATCTCTCTGCTAATTCGAACCTATCCGAACGCCGTCCGGCGCGCTGGCTTGCCAGCGGCGCTCAAGCGGTTTTCGATTGCGGCCCCATACCCGGGCCGGGGCGCTCGTAGCTCAGCTGGATAGAGCATCGGATTTCGATTCCGAGGGTCGGAGGTTCGAATCCTTCCGAGCGCGCCACTCGCCAGGCAGGAGCCTCGAGGGCCGGCTGGCCCAATTCGCGGGTCCCCTCACTTGCCCTGGATCTTCAGCCCGTTGGGGCCGACATTGATCTGCAGGCCGTCGGGCTGTTTCTTCGCCTGGTAGAGATTGTAGCCGAGCACGGCTGCCGTGACGACCAGAGCGCCGATGATCAGAAACAGGACGTTACGGTTGATGGACATTCTCTTCCCTGGAACCACTTGATTGACCGCGAGAAAAACCCCGCGCGTAGGGCGCGCGGGGTTTCTCAGCGCGCCCCCGGGGCTGGCTGGCGGCGCACTGCTCGGACCTGACAACGTCGTTCGGGGGGAACCTGTTCCATGGCCGCCCGACGCGTGGTCAAGGCAAGCCATCGGCGTCGCGCCTGTGATGTCAGCCTGCGGAACGGCAGGTGTGCCGGGCCCGTGCCAGCGTGTCGGAGGGCGCCTCGTGGAAGGTTGCGCGGTAGGCCGCGGCGAACTCGCCGAGGTGATGAAATCCCTGGGCGCGTGCGCATGTGGCGACCGTGGCACCGCCGCCCTTCAGGAGCCGCGAGCGTGTGGCCCACAGCCGCTTCAGGCGGATGTATTGATGCAGGCTCATGCCGCGCACCTTGCTCACCGCGCTGCCGAGCGTTCGGACCGAAACGCCCAACTCACCGGCGAGATTGGCCGTATAGATCGGAGCGGTCGGATAGGCCGCGACGTAATCGTCGATCTGCTGCACGAGCCGGGCCGATCGCGCGCCTGCATTCGGGGCGGTGCGATCAGACGACGGGTCGATTTGAAACAGGTCGTCGAGGGCGAGCAGCAGGCCCTCCTGGAGATGCGCGGCGACCTCTGTGGTTTCGAACATGTGCGGCTCTACGGACGCGGTCCGCAGGATGTCGAGAACAAGCTGACGCGCGTAGAGATGCGCCACGGGGTCCGCGATGCGAACCCACAATGCATCGGCGCGATCGAACCAGCCGCGATCCCTGAGGGCGGGGGAGAACATGATCAGCGCGTGGTGATTGGTCTGATGCTCGACGAAATGACAATGATGATTACCGCGCAAGGCGATGAAAACGCGCGAGTCGAGTTCGATTCCGCTCGAGCTCGCCCGCAGATCGTCGGTCATCGGCAGGATCACCATGCCGCCCGGTGCGCGATAGGCGGTATCGAGAATCCGCGCAAACGACCTCGCCACGATGATCCGGCACCCCGGCAGGTTCACGATCGCGCGCGCCGCAGCGAAGTTGGCGACGTCGAGCGGAATGCTGCGGGCGTCTTCCATCGACTCGGCTGGCCGAAACGCGTCGACATCGGAAAACCGGATCAGCTGGAGGGCGGAGGAGGGGGCGAGGGCGTCGAAGAACATGCTTCTGGCCGAATGCTGAAATGTGACAATCAAATGAAAATCGATATATCGCAATCAATGGCGAAACAGGATGATTCAGTAAACCGGATTCCGAGCCGTAGTATTGCGGACATCATGCCACGTAGCAGGTCGATGTCACCGTCAACGGTCCCGGTTCATCGGTTGGCCTGAGACGAGGTCGATGAAATGAAGACGCGTGCAGGCGGGGCAGGCGAAGGACTTGAAGCTCCGCCCCTCGAGCCGCCGCCCCTCAAGCCTCCGCTCGTCAGGCCTTGGCTGCCTCTCGAGATGCGTCTGCACATTCATGCCCGTCTGGGGGCATCGGAAAACAATGAAATCCGCCATCGACGTAGAATGACGGCACAACGAATTTCATCTTTGATCTAGATCAGTTTTGGAATCGCTCCACGCACGCGAATGGACGCAACGCGCGATCTCGCAAAAGCGAAGGGGCCCGAGAGGGCCCCTTCAGAAATCACCAGCGGCGATAGCGCGGTCCGTAATAGCGAGGCCCATAGTAGCGCGGCCCATACCCATAATATCGGGGCCCGTAATACGGCCGCGGGCCGTAATACCCATAATAGTTCGGGCGCCAGAAACAGCGTCCCCAGGCGTCGCAGACCATGCGGACCTGCTCGACGTCGGAGACCTGCGGCGTCGCAGGTGCGGGCGCGATGGGCATGGCGGACGCCGCCGGCGATGCCATGATGGCACCGAACAAGGATGCGGCGACGAGGCCAGTCTTGAGATTCATGATGTCTTCCTCTGCTTACGCAATGCAGGATATCGAAGTTGTTCTGATCAAATTGTGGCGGAACCGAAATGTAATGCTGATGAACAAATCTTCAGCAAAGCTCGCCGCAGACCTGACCTTTCGCTTCGCAAGACTATCCCAGGTTCGCGCCTGTGACCAATGCTGTGCTTGCACTGGCGCTGCTTGGCCGGACATTGCGTTCATCCTTGATCCTGCGCAATTCGCCGGCACGACTTCATCCCTAATCTTGCCGTAGCCAGCGCTTCGAGGAATTCGAAGAGCAGGCTCGCGAGATTGCGTGGAGCTGTGCAATGGACAAGATGAGAATAGACAAGGGTGACTGGCTGATCGTGTGCGACGGGCGCAAGGCGCTCGTTCTGGAAAACCTCGGCGACGAGATGTTTCCGAACCTCCGCATCCGGGAGGTGCACGAGCAGCCCAATCCCTCGACCGGTGCGCAAGGGACCGATGCGCCGGGCCGGCTGAACGCCGCCGTCGGCGGCGCGCGCAGCTCGGTCGAGCAGACCGATTGGCACGATGAGGCCGAGCGTGCCTTCCTGCGGAGCCTGGCCGGCCGGCTCGATGCCGCCGTCAGCGCGGGCGAGACCTCGGCCCTGACCATGGTGGCCTCACCACGCGCGCTCGGGATGATCCGCGCCGATTATTCGGCCGTGGTGCGCAAGGCGCTTCAGGGCGAGGTCGGCAAGGACCTCGTCAAGCTGCCGGTCTACGAGATCGAGAAGCAATTGCTGCTGTCGGGCGCCAAATAGCGGCCCCCGCAGAGGATGCGCCAGCGCGCGCCCCTCAGAAGCAGGGGTGCCGCCGGCCGTCCTGGCCGATATAGGTGGCCGAACTCTGGTAGCAGCGGTTGTTCGACGGGCCGTCGTAGAAGGCGAAGGTGCCGGGAGTAATGCCGGGCCCGTAATTGTGCAGATAGCTGATCGGGTAGGGCAGCGGGTTGGTGTAGTAGCGGTGGTACCGGTGGTGTCCCCGCGCCTCCGCAAGGCTGGGGGCGAGGATTGCGGCCGACAGGGCAGCAACCGCGGCTACAAGCTTCAACGTGCTCATCTCGATTCTCCGGAACCCGCGCGAATAGGTCAGGTGTTTATAGCCATTTCGGGCCGCCGGGACACCCGTCCGGGGCCTGGAAATCGGGGCCAATCCCGCCGATTCCCGGGTGGGTGTGACAGAATTGCCCGAAGCAGGGTCGAAGGCTGCCCATTTTTGGCCTTTTCGGGATGCTTAACGAATTCCCCACACAAGTATGGCCAAAGAGAATTCGCTCAAGAATCCTGTCGCCGGCCCTTTGGGGGTCCTTCGAGGCCGGTTCATTCCTGAAGGCTTTCGCCGTCACGCACCATGCGCATCACGCTTTTGAGCCTGCTGTTGCTCTCCGTCGCCGCCGCCACGCCGGCGCGCGCCGAGCTGCACATCACCCGTGACCACGGCGGCTACGTCGAGGAGTACAAGGCCAAGTACAAGCGCGTCCGCGAGAAGGGCGAGCGGGTCATCATCGACGGCATCTGCAATTCGGCCTGCACCCTGGTGCTCGGCATCGTGCCGATGAACAAGATCTGCGTGACGCCGCGCGCCAGCCTCGGCTTCCACCAGGCCTATTACGACAAGGCCTTCACCTTCGGCATCAAGGTCACCAGCGCGGAAGGGACGTCCGATCTGATGTCCTACTACCCCAACACGGTGAAGGACTGGATTCGCCGCAATGGCGGGCTCACCACCGACATGAAGAAGATCAAGAACGGTGTCGAGCTCTGGAAGATCATCGACCCCTGTCCGGAAGAATGGTGAGTGGCTGAGCTGCGCTCCCGCTGTCCATCGCAGCGCAGCATCGCCCGTTTGGAAATTCGCATTGCCGCATAGGCCCCGGTCGGGCAATGAGGGCGGCAATGAACCATAATCAAGAAGTCCTGACCGCCCGCGCCGCACCGATCCTGTTCGTCCTGCTCTGGAGCACGGGATTCATCGGCACCAAATACATCATCAACAACGCCGATCCCTTGACCTATCTCGCCATTCGCATGGCGATCGTGGTCGGCCTGATGGCGATCATCGCGGCGATCGCGCGACCGAAATGGCCGGACCGCGTCGACGTCGCGCATAGCGCTGTTGCCGGCATTCTCGTCCACGGCTTCTATCTCGGCGGCACGGCCATTGCGATCGCGCATTCGATCCCGGCGGGACTCTCGGCGTTGATTCCGGGCCTTCAGCCGATCCTGACCTCGACCATCGCCAACCGCTGGCTCGGCGAACGCGTGACGCCGGTGCAATGGGCGGGGCTGGTGCTTGGCCTTGGCGGTGTAGCGCTGATCCTGCACGGACGCCCGATGACCGGCGAGGCCGGGCTCGGCTGGCTCGCCTCGGTGGTGTCGTTGATCAGCATCACGCTCGGCACGCTCTATCAGCGCCGCTACTGCAACCACATCGACTGGCGCGCCGGCAACCTCGTTCAATATATCGCCGTCACCGTCTTCTTCACGGTCGGCGCCTTCCTGTTCGAGGACCGCGTGGTGCACTGGACGCGAGAGTTCGTGCTCGCGCTTGCCTGGCTCGCCGTGGCGCTCTCGATCGGATCGATCGGGCTGTTGTACTGGCTGATCCGCCACGCTGCGGCGACCTCGGTTGCGAGTCTGTTCTACCTGGTGCCCGCCGTCACGGCGCTGATGGCCTATCTGCTGTTCGGGGAGAAGCTCGATGCGCTGGCGATTGCCGGCATGGCGATGTGCGCGGCGGCAGTGTTCGTGGTCAACCGGCGTTTCTAGGCAGGCAAGCCAGTACGTCGGAATACATCCCTGACGTGCGGCGCGCGCTCGTGCTAGGCTGGACTGATTTCAGCTTCCCTTTCGCAAGGTGATTTCCATGAAGAAAGCGAGACGCGCGCTGCTCGGCAGGTCCTTGAGGCCGGTCCGGATTGCCTGCATCAACTACGCGGAGGAGATGATGAGCGAGCGGATGATGGGGAGGCTCACCGCGGCGCTGCAGAAATGCTACGACGAGCATTTCCTGCCGGTCTGGGGCTATCCCATCGACCTCGACGTCACCCGCGAGCCGAAGCCGACGGACTGGCAGCTGCTTTATTTTGACGACGCCACCCACAAGAACTTCCTCGGGCGGCACGAACTGACGCACCGCGGCCAGCCGATCTCAAAGATCTTTCTGAAGGCACTCGGCGAGGATGATCCGGTCAGTCTGGCGGCTTCGCACGAACTGTTCGAGATGGTGCTCGACCCCATGGCCAATCTGTGGGCCGACAAGACCCGGCACACCCAATATGCCTACGAGGTCTGCGACGCCGTGGAAGAGGAGTCTTTTCTCGTCAACGGCTTTGCGATGTCGAACTTCGTCTATCCGTCCTGGTTCGAACCGTTCGAGCATCCCCGCGGCACCAAATTCGACCATCTGGGGTCGCTCAAGGCGCCGTTCTCGATGACGGAAGGCGGCTATGTCATCAAGAAGGTCAACGGCCGGAGGGTGATCAAGCAGTTCGGCTCACCCGAGAAGCGGAAGCGCTTCGCCAAGGAGGACCGGCGCGGCCATCGCAGCGAATTCCGCGATCCGAAGGGAGAGCATCACCCGGGCCGGCGCGCCGCCAAGCGGCGAGGGTAGGGATGGGAGAAGTCTCCGGGCGCCCCGCACCCGGAGACCTGCTCGAGCGTAGCGATCAGCGCTTGGCCTTCTTTTTCGACTTGGCGGTCTTCTTGGCAGCCTTCTTCGCGGACTTCCTGTTGGCCTTCTTTGCAGCCTTCTTGGCCGCTTTCTTCGACGACTTCTTTGCAGCCTTCTTCGCAGATTTCTTGGACGTCTTCTTGGCTTTCTTCTTGGAAACCTTCTTCGACGCTACTTTCTTCGCGACCTTCTTGGCGGCTTTCCTGACCTTCTTGACGGCGGTGACTGCGGCTTCGCTGGTTGCTTCCACGGCGGTGGTGATCGTGTCCATCGCCTGTTCGGTGATCGGCTTCTCGTCGTCCATATCGTCCCCCACGGTTTGTATGGAGCGATGACGATAGCGGGTTTCATAATTGTGTCAAAGCAACGCTCAACCTTTACGGATCCTTGCGTAGGCGGCGAGTGCGCGCTCGCGCCCCTTCGCGTGATCGACGATCGGCTGCGGATAGGTCTTGCCGAGCGTGACGCCCGCACTCGCCAGCTCGATCGGTGATGCCTGCCAGGGCTGGTGGATCAGCTTGGCCGGCACGTCTTTCAGCTCGGGCACCCAGCGCCTGACATAGACTCCATCAGGATCGAACTTCTCGCCCTGGAGAGTTGGATTGAACACGCGGAAATAGGGCGCGGCGTCGGCGCCGCAGCCGGCGACCCATTGCCAGTTGGCGGGATTGCTGCCGGCATCCGCATCGACCAGCGTGTCCCAGAACCAGCTCTCGCCGTCGCGCCAGTCGATCAGGAGATGCTTGACCAGGAAGGACGCCACCACCATCCGCACCCGGTTGTGCATCACGCCGGTGTGCCAGAGCTCGCGCAGGCCGGCGTCGACGATGGGATAGCCGGTGCGTCCGCGCTGCCAGGCGGCGAGCGCTTTCTTGTCTCCCTTCCAGGGGAAGCCATCGAAATTCGTTTGCAGGTTTTCGGTGGCAAGGCTCGGGTGATCGTGGAGGAGGTGGCGGCAGAATTCGCGCCAGCCGAGCTCGCTCAGGAACTTTTCGACGCCGGGCCCGATCGCGGGATTCTCCGCTGCGGCAAAGCGCGCGGCGTGCCAGACCTGGCGCGGGCTGAGCTCGCCGAACCTCAAATGAGGCGACAGGCTTGAAGTCCCCTCGCGATCCGGACGGTCGCGATCGCCGACATAGACGCGCGCGGTGTGCCTGAGGAAGTCGCGGAGGTGCACGCGGGCCGAGGCTTCGCCCGGCGTCCAGGTCTGGCGCAGGCCGCCAGCCCAGTCGGGCTTTGTCGGCTCGAGCGTCCAGCTCTCCAACGCGTCGCTGGCGAGCGGCGGCGCAGGGCGTAGCTCCCGCGGTGCGGGCAGAGGCTTGGGCGGATCGCCCAGCGACAGCACCCGCCGCCAGAACGGTGTGAAGACGCGAAGGCCGCGGCCCTCCTTGTTGCGGATCGCCGAGGGTGAAACCAGCAAGTCGCCGGGGAAGCTCTGCGAGTCCACGCCGAGCTTTGCCAGCGCCGCTTCGAGCTGTTTCTCGACGGACTGATGTGGCGCCTGCGCGACCCCGTTCCAGTAGACCATTGCGGCTCCGCTCTCGCGCGCCACTTCGGGGATCACCTTGGCCGCAGGCCCCTTGCGCAGGATCAGCGATCCGCCGCGCGTGGCGATCTCGGCGCCGAGCGCCCGCAGCGACTGCGCCAGCCACCAGCGCGTCGCGCCGCCCGGCGCCCGTCCGGCCATCTCATCCATCACGTAGAGGCAGATCACCGGCGCGCCTGTCTTCGCGGCAGCATGGAGGGCGGGATGGTCGGACAGGCGGAGGTCATCGCGGAACCAGACGATGACAGGCGGCGCGCTTGGGGTGGTCAGGGCAGGCCTCGTTTACAATTTGGCAAGCATGCCGCGTGCCGCGGTGTGAACCGTCGTTAATTCGGTCGTAAGCCGATTGCATGAATATGCAAGAATTCCGGGGGTAGTTCCATTCATGTCCAACCGTGCGACGGCAAAGTTCTTGCCGCAATTCAAGCTGGGTACCAAGGCCGTCCTGTGCGCCGTGCTGCTGATCGCCGTGAACACGGCGCTCGTGGTCGGCGCCGGCTACTGGTCGCTGACCTCCGCCTTCAACGATCGTGCGCTGCGCGACATCGAGGTCAATTTACGCACGCTGGCCCTGGCTTTTGCCGAGGTCGTTCCCGACGCGAAGATCACGATGCGGGATGGCGGGGTGGCGCGCGCCGAGATTCCCAAAATGCCGGAGTTCAAGGATCACGCCATCGTCGATCGCGCGGTGTCCTATGTCGGCGGCAACGCGACCCTGTTCGTGTTCGATGATGCGAGCGGCCAGTTCGTCCGCCGCTCGACCAATGTGAAGAAGGAGAACGGCGACCGCGCTGTCGGGACCCAGCTTGCCGCCGATCATCCCGGGCAGGCCGCCCTGCGCCGTGGCGAGGCATACAAGGGCCCGGCCACGCTGTTCGGCAAAACCTTCATGACCGCCTATTTCCCGGTCGCGGATGCCACCGGCAAGATCGTCGGCATTCTCTATGTCGGCATCCCCATGGCGCAGTTCGAGAGCATGCTGACCCAGGCCATCGAGAGCATGGCGATTGCGGCCGGCATTGCCGCGCTCCTGGTCCTGGTCCTCACCTTGCTGGTCGTCCGCCGTATCACCAAGCCACTCACCTCGGTCACACGCTCGCTGACGGCGCTGGCCGAAGGCCAGAGCGACGTCGAGATCGATTGCGAGGATCGCGCCGACGAGATCGGCGAGATCGCCCGCACGGTCGCAGTCTTCAAGAGCAACTCGCTGGAGCGGGCCCGCCTGCGCAGCGAGCAGACCGCGGCCACGGCTGCCGCGGCGGAGCAGCGCAAGGCGGAGCTGCGTAACTTCGTCGAGCAGTTCCGCGGCAGCGTCGGCGGCATCCTCGACAAGGTGCTGAGCTCCTCCGGTGAGTTCGAGCGGGTGGCGCGGCAACTCACCGACACCGCACGCTCCACCGCCGACCTGTCGGCGCAGTCGGCCGGCGCATCCGAGAACGCCTCCGAGCACGTCCGCACGGCGGCCTCGGCCTCCGACGAACTGTCTCAGTCGATCTCCGAGATCACCCGCCGGGTGCAGGAATCAAACGAGATCTCCGCCGAGGCGGTACGACAGGCCGAAGCCACCGACCAGCGCATGGCGCAGCTCTCGGAGGCGGGGGCGCGGATCGGCGACGTCGTCAAGCTGATCACCTCGATCGCCGAGCAGACCAATCTTCTGGCGCTGAACGCCACCATCGAGGCCGCGCGCGCCGGTGACGCCGGTCGCGGTTTCGCGGTGGTGGCCCAGGAGGTCAAGACGCTCGCCGGCCAGACCGCCAAGGCGACGGACGAGATCTCGAACCAGATCGCCAGCATGCAGCTTGCAACGGAGGAATCGGTCACCGCCATCAAGGCGATCAGTCAGACCATCGAGCGCATCAGCGGCATCGCGGGCTCGATCTCGGCCGCCGTCGAGCAGCAGAGGAGCGCCACCCACAACATCGCGGCCAGCGTTCGCGCTGCGGCCTCCGGTACTGCTGATGTCGCGGTCAATGTCCGTCACGCTGCCAAGGGCGCGAGCGAGACGGGGGAGACCTCGAGCCGGATGTTTGCCTCTGCCCAGGCGCTGTCAGGCGAGAGCCTGCATCTCAAGGCCGAGGTCGACAGCTTCCTCGACCGCGTGCACGCGGCCTAGGAGCGGACGTGTGACCCAACACTGTCATCCCGGGATGGTCCGAAGGACCAGGCCCGGGATCTCCAGATTCTCAGGTGCGCAATTGCGCACCATGGTTCGGTCCTGCGGACCGCACGGGAAGACAGTGAGTTACTTCGGCTGCGGCACGATGCGGATGTAGGGCTTCGGTTCCTTCCAGCCCTGCGGATAGATCGTCTTCGCTTCGTCGTTGGAAACCGAGCCGGCGATGATGACGTCCTCGCCCTGCGTCCAGTCGGCCGGCGTGGCGACGCGGTGCTTGGCGGTGAGCTGAAGCGAGTCGATGACGCGCAGGATCTCCTGAAAATTCCGGCCTGTCGTCATCGGATAGACCAGCACCAGCTTGATCTTCTTGTCCGGCCCGATGATGAAGACATTGCGGACGGTCTGGTTGTCGGCCGGCGTGCGGGTGAGCGGATCGCCCGAGGTCGAGGCCGGCAGCATCTCGTAGAGTTTGGAGACGTTGAAGTCGGTGTCGCCGATCATCGGGTAGTTGGGGGCGGCGCCTTGGGTCTCCTTGATGTCTTCCGACCATTTGGAGTGGCGGTCGACCGGATCGACCGAAAGGCCCATCAGCTTGACGCCGCGCTTGTCGAATTCCGGCTTCAGCTTCGCAAGCGCGCCGAGCTCGGTCGTACAAACCGGCGTGAAGTCCTTCGGGTGGGAGAACAGGAGAGCCCAGCTATTGCCGATCCAGTCGTGGAACTTGATCTTCCCTTCGGTGGTCTCGGCTTCGAAGTCGGGCGCGGTGGTGCCGATCGGGAGTGTCATGGTTCTACCTCATCTCATTGAATTTACTTGGTAATTTTTCTTTGGCCGTCGTGGCCAGTATAGGGTCTCCGCGACCCTAAGTGAACCGCTTCAAGTAAAATGTGAATTTCTTCTGTGAAGGGCCGATTTCCTAGCACCTTTCTGTTACAGCCGCGCGTGCGACGAAACATCTCGACCGGAGCCGTACGGTCTCGATTGCCCCCATAAAGCCGTTTATGACCCGCATCACGCTCGCCCCGACGCCTCCGGAACCGAAATGGTCCTCGTAGCGACTAATCGGCAACCATTGAGAAAAGTCGCGATCCCCGTATCGAATCGTTAACCACCCCTTTACGCCCGCATGAAAATGCTGGTCGATCAGAAGAAATCTGGAAGTGAACTATGTCCGCCGCTGCGCCTAAGTCTGTTGAGTCGCCGTCCCTCGAACCGTCCTGCCGCGATACCGCGGCTCATGCATTGACCGTCGTGCGCGACGGCGTGATCACGGGCGAAGGCCCGACCACCAAGGGCCGGGTCCACTTTTCCCGCTCGCTCGATGCCGATGACACCGCCTGGTGCGCGCGCATCCTGACCGCCACGGCCGTCAACGACCAGCCGGTCAGCCGCGCCGAAGCCGAGGCGCTGTTTGAGATCAATGAAGCCGCAACCGAGCGCACCGATGGCGGCCGGTTCGACGACCTGCTCGCCAAGGCCGTTGCCCATTATGCCGCGAGCGCCTCGGGCCTGAAGGTGCCGCCGCGCAGCGTAGCGCTCTCGGCAGAGTCCGAGATCGAGAGCTGGGCGCCGTCCTACGCCGCCAAGGTCAACAGCGAGATGCTGGAGTGGATTGCGGGACAGATGCGCGGCAAGCGCCAGAACAACCGTCGCCTGATGGCGATGGTGGCGACCTTCCTGGGCGCCACCGCGCTGCCTCTGGCGGGCCAATTGCCGAACGTGTTCGACATCGGCATGTAAGTTTCTTGACGAGATTGTCGCGCCCCTTGCGAGGCGCGACAGATAGCGGCGGGGTTATTTCCCCGCCGTTTTTTGTTTGCCGGCGTCCGGCTCGAGCCCGAGCGTGCGGCCCGGGAAACCGGCGGCGTCGAAATAGCGCTGGCTCCCGACGCGCTGGAAGTTCAGCACGGTCACCAGGCCGCCCTCGGCGGGCTTGGACTTCAGCGTGCCGGTATAGGCCTTCGGCACGATGCCGTTGGGCAGGGCCTCCGACATTACGCGGCCGACCAGGCCGCCGTTCTGGGGGCCGCGCAGGCCCATGAGCTGGGCGGCCGTCATGCCGACATCGGCATTGCTGACCGGGATCTGGCTGACATAGCCTGCTTTGAAGTCCGGGCCGATCGCGGCCATGAAGTTCATGGTGTCGCCGCGGCTGAAGCTGCCATGCATGCCCTGGCCCTGGCGCAGCACGGTGTCGGCGACCTGCACCGAGCAGTTGGTCGGCGCCTCACCGCAATCGCTGGCATAGGAGCGGAAATTGACGACGATCGCCGGCGTTGGCGTCGCCGACTTGCCGCGCAGATTGATGCTCGACAGCGGCAGGGTACCGGGGATGCGGCCGAGCGAGTCGTCCACGAACAGGCCGGAGACGTAGTCCTGCTCGAGCAGCGCCTTGACGGTCTTGACCGCCAGCTTCTTGTCCTTGTTCGGCAGGTAGATCAGGTCCGAGCCGCCATTGGTGGCGATGACGAGGTCAGGCTTGGTCGGATCCTTGCCGAGCACGCCGTTGCCGGCCTTCGGATGGGCGTTGCCGGTGACGGCAGCGTTCTTGTCGTTGGGGTCGAACAGCGGCAGGTCGAGCGCCTTGGCGAGGTCGATTGCCAAGAAGCCCATGGGCAAAAAGTCCTTCGGCGTGTCGTCATAGCTGACCTTGGCCGAGGGGCTGGTCTTGCTTTCCTTGGAGATGGTCGAGAAGCCGTGGTCGGCCTGGATCATGATGTTGGTATTCGCGGCCAGCCCGAGCTCGTCGAGCGCCTTGCGGAGCTGGGCGAGGTTGTTGTCGGCGTTCTTGATGCTCGCCATCGTGCTCGGGCCGTTGATGCCCGGCTTGATCTGGTTGAGGCTGTCGCCCTGGTTGTGCTGGGTGCCGTCCGGGTCGCGCGACCAGAACACCAGCACGAACGGCTTGTTGCGCGCCTTGAACATCGGCAGCACGACCTTGGCGGCGACGTCGGCGAAATAGGCCTGCTGCGCGACATTGGCGACAACGGTGCCGGGCGTCTTGGCATCGCCCGCCTTGGAATTGTCGCCGCGCGGCGGCGTGGCGAGGGGCAGGCCGGCCTTGGTCAGCGCGTCCTTCACCTCGTCCGACAGCGCCACACCGTTCTTGCCGCCGGTGGAGTCGTCGAACACGACCGAATGCAGGCCGGCCCTTTCGGGCTTGTCGGTGTGGTCGAACTGGTAGGTTGGACCGACCTTGCCGATCGCCGCGGTGCTGAAGCCCTTGTCGCGGGCCATCTTCAGGATCGTCTCTTCGTTGAGATAGTCGCCCTTGAAATGCTCGTCGATATCGCCGAGCACGGCGTCGTTCTCGATGAAGGGGACCACAGTGTCGCCGGCAGGGGCGGACGTATAGTTGGTCCAGATCGTGTTGGAGAACACGCCGGTGTCGCCGAGATAATGGCCGGTCGACATCGCCGAGCCGTTGGCCATGGTGAAGGTCGGGAAGAGCGAATGCGGGTTCTTGAAATTGACGCCCTTGTCGCGGACCTCGGCCATCGCCGGCGCCGTCTCCGGCGTCACCTTCAGCGCGCGCAGACCATCGGGGATGAAGAGGATCAGGTTGCGGGGCGTGTTGTTCTGGGCGGAGGCAAGTCCGGTGGACAAGACTGTCAGTCCGGCGGACAGCAACACCAGTGAACGGCGCATCGAAATCTCCTGCGGTGAGGCGGCAATGGCCGCGACCGCGGCCTCCGGCCATCGTTTAGTTTTGCTGTATGACAGTTTTGTTACAAGAGGGGCGGGGCATGCAAGAGGGCTGGGGAGGGGGCTCGTTCTCACGGACAAGTCATTGCCGAGCGCAGTTCGTAGGATGGGTAGAGCGAAGCGAAACCCATCACGCTCTTGTCGGCGTCGATGCATGATGGGTTTCGCAAGTGCTCCACCCATCCTTCGCCCCGCAGACACACCTTCGCATCCTCGCGGCTTACTTCGCCCGAGCTTTGCCTCGATGCCTCACCCCCGATGAAAGAGGGCGCAGGGAAGGCCGGGAGCCGGCTGGCTCCCATTGACCGCTATGCCATGAGTAGTCTGCGCTACAATGCACAGCGGGTAACAGGGCAACCGGAGCATCCCGGCCTTCCCTGCGCGATGGTTGGAACGGCTTATGTCGTGCTCTCCCCGGGGAGCGATGCACTATTGCCCCCGTCGCCGTGCGGATGGCTGACGTGTGTGCCCGGTCGGGCAACGCACATCACCGCAAGACTTGGCGCACAGACCCCGGGCGCCAGGACGACACGATTTGGCCGTACGCTGATCACATCTGTCGTTGGCGCGCGGTCTTTGCTCACGGTCGCCCGCCCTGCAAGACCCTTCGCGCCGATGTGGCCCGCGTCCACCGCCGCCCGGCCCGCGTTCGTGACGATCGCGATACGCCCCTCTTCCTTGGGCCGGAGTGAGCGCATTATCTGCCAATTCCGAATTTCGGTAAAGTGGAATATTTTGCCGATGCGGATTGACCGAGCGGTCAGGTGTTTTGCCCGACGGGCAACGCGAGGTCTTGTAGCCCGGATGGAGCGAAGCGTAATCCGGGGTTCTCGCCCGCAGATGCAGCGGCCCCGGATTGCGCTTCGCTCCATCCGGGCTACTGGCTACGGGCGCGTGTTGTTTTGCCTGCCGCGGTAGCGCAGCGCCTCCACCAGCAGTGAAAACGCCGGCGAGGATTGGCGGCGGCTCGGATAATAGAGGTGGTAACCGGAGAAGGGCGGGCACCAGTCGGCGAGCACGCGGACGAGCTGCCCGCTCGCCAGATAGGGCTGCACCTGGGTCTCTGTGATGTAGGCGAGGCCGAAGCCGCGCAGCGCGGCACTGAGCAATGCGCCGGCGCCGTTGAAGACGAGCTGTCCCTCGACACGAACGTTGAGGTCGCGGCCATTCTTCTCGAACTCCCAGGCATAGAGCCCGCCATGCGTGGGCAGGCGCAGGTTGAGGCAGTTGTGCTCGGTCAGGTCCTGCGGGGTGCGGGGCTTCTTGCGTCTTGCGAAATAGGACGGCGCGCCGATCACGGCCATGCGCATATCGGGACCGACGCGGACCGCGATCATGTCCTTGGCGACGAGACCGCCCGGCCGGATGCCGGCGTCATATTGCTCGGCGACGATGTTGGACAGGCCGTAGTCGATAATCACCTCGACCTTGATGTCGGGATAGTTAGGCAGGATCTTTTCCAGTGCCGGCAGCAGGACGGCATCGGCCGCGTTCTCGGTTGCGGTGATCCGGATGGTGCCCGCGGGCTTCTCGCGGAATTCACCGAGTGCGGCGAGCTCGACGTCCATCTCCTCGAATTTCGGAGCAATCGACCGGAACAGCTTCTCACCGGCCTGGGTCGGGGCGACGTTGCGCGTGGTGCGGCTCAACAGCCGCACGCCGAGCCGCTCCTCGAGGGCACGCACGATCTGGCTCAGCGCCGATTGCGACATGCCGAGCTTGATAGCGGCCCGTGTAAAGCTGCGTTCTCTCGCGACCGCGAGGAAGGCGAGGAGGTCACTGGCGTTGTCGCGGTCCATTCATTAGCCCAGGCGATAAATCTATTCAGGTTTTATCATCTAATCACTTGGCCGGAAACGGCCTAGCTTCAGCCGACAGCAAATCACTGGAATGTACCGCCCGTCCGCGAACGACGGAGGGATCGCCGCTGCGCGCATTGAAGAAGGTTGAACGTCATGAACGAGGGCATCTCTGGCAAGGTCGTCGTCATTACCGGCGCCAGCAGCGGTCTCGGCGAGGCTGCCGCGCGGCTGCTTGCGGCACAGGGGGCAGCGGTCGTGCTCGGTGCGCGGCGCGCCGATCGCCTTGCCGCGCTCGTGAACGAGATCACGGCGAGCGGCGGCAAGGCGCTGGCCGTCACGACCGACGTTGCCGACCGCGCGCAGGTGAAGGCCCTGGTGGACGCGGGTGTGAAGGCCCACGGCCGCATCGACGTGATGCTCAACAATGCCGGCCTGATGCCGCAGTCGCTGCTCGAACGGTTGAAGGTCGATGAGTGGGACCGCATGATCGACGTCAACATCAAGGGCGTGCTCTACGGCATCGCGGCGGCGCTGCCGCACATGACCGCGCAGAAGGCGGGTCATATCATCAACGTCTCCTCTGTTGCCGGCCACAGGGTGGGACCGGGCTCGACCGTCTATGCTGCGACGAAATTCGCGGTGCGGGCGCTCTCCGAAGGGCTGCGCCAGGAGGTGAAACCCTACAACATCCGCAGCACCGTGATCTCGCCCGGCGCGGTCGCGACCGAACTGCCCGACAGCGTCACCGACCGCGACGCGGCCTCCCGCATCCAGCAATTCTATGCGCAGGTCGCGATCCCCGCGTCCTCGTTCGCGCGCGCCGTCGCCTTCGCGATCAGCCAGCCCGAGGATGTCGACATCAACGAGATCCTGTTCCGCCCAACCCGCCAGGACTATTGAGCGAGGCGCGCCATGTTTCCCGTGAGACGAATGACCATCGCCATCGCTGCGCTCGGCCTGATCGTCGCTGCGCCGGCGAGGAGCGAGCAGGGAACCGAAGGAGCCAAACCGATGTCTGACAGCATCAGGGACGTCGCACCCGCGTTGGAAAAATACCGCGAGACCGTCGTGCTCGGCGATCTCTGGAAGCGTCCGCAGTTGAGCGCGCGCGACCGCAGCATCGTCACGCTGGCAGCGCTGATCGCGCGCAACCAGACCGTCGAGCTCGCCCATTATCTGAACCTGGCGCTCGCCAGCGGCGTCAAGCCCGCCGAGATCTCCGAGATCGTCACGCATCTGGCTTTCTACACGGGATGGGCGAATGCGATGTCGGCAGTCTCGGTTGCGAAGGATGTCTTTGCGGCCCGAAAGATCGCGTCGGACCAGTTGGCGGCAGTCTCGCCTGCGCTGTCGCCGATCAACGAGGCCGCGGAATCCGAGCGGGCAACGCGCGTGGGCCAGCAATTCGGCGACGTCGCACCCGGCCTCGTGCAGTACACGACCGATGTATTGTTCCGCGATCTCTGGCTGCGTCCGGGCCTCGCGCCGCGCGACCGCAGCCTCGTTACGGTCAGCGCGTTGGTCGCGACCGGACAGGTCGCGCAGATCACCTATCATCTGAACCGGGCGATGGATAACGGGCTGACACGGGAGCAGGCCGGCGAGGTCGTCACGCAGCTTGCGTTCTATGCCGGCTGGCCCAACGCGTTCTCGGCAGTGTTGGTGTTCAAGGACGTGTTCGAGAAGCGGCCGAAGCCGTGAGCAATTTATCGCGACGGAGCGTGCTCGTGGCAGCGCTGCTTGCGAGCGCGCCTGCAAGGCTCGCCCATGCAAAGGAGATCGACATGGACATCAACGCAATGGCTCGCAGCCCTCCCGCAAGGGACCTGCGGAATGGTTTTCGGGATCGGTGCGCATCGACCCGTTGTTCCAGGTACCCGAACCCGGCCGCGTCGGTGCCGGGCAGGTGACCTTCGAGCCCGGCGCGCGCACCGCCTGGCACACTCACCCGCTCGGCCAGACGCTGATCATCACGTCGGGTCTTGGCTGGGTGCAGCGCGAGGGCGGCCCGATCGAGGAGGTCCGGCCCGGCGACGTCGTGTGGTTTCCACCTGATCTGAAGCACTGGCATGGTGCGACGCCTGCGACCGGGATGACGCACATCGCTATCCAGGAATCGGTTGGCGGCAAGACTGTCGACTGGCTCGAGCATGTCACCGATGCCCAATACAGGGCGTGAGCATCATGACGTTCTGGCCAATTGACGAGCTGCGCCGTATCGCGGATGCGAACGACCTGCACGTTGCCCCGTTCCGCGAGGACGGCGCAACGCCGGGCACGCCGACCTGGATCTGGTCGGTCGCGGTCGACGATGCGCTCTATGCGCGCCCGTATAACGGGCGGAACTCGAGCTGGTACCAGGCCGCGGTGCGGCAGAAGGCGGGACGGATCGTCGCGGCAGGCATGATGAAGGACGTCATGTTTGCGCCGGTCGAGGGGGCGATCAACCATCGCATCGACGAGGCCTACCGGGCGAAATACGCCAAATGCGCCTATCTCCAGCCGATGATCGGGGCGCGCATGCACGGCGTCACGATCCGGATATTGCCGCGCTGACCGATTTCGGGACAGCGGCAATCGGCCGCCGCAGCGCTGTAATTCCGTGCCTTAACCAACAATTAATTATACGTTTGCGGGTGGGTGACGGCCCGGCCTAGCGTGCGGTGGGGAGCCGCCGAAGCCAAACGAGTTGGTGCGTATCATGATGTCCAGATCATATGGGGCGCTCTTCGCCTCGCTCAGCGCAGCCGCGCTGCTCCTTTCTTCCAATGACGGTTTTGCCAGGCCCGGCGCCACCGCCACCGCCGCGCACGGGATGGCCGCGCCTTCCGGCGCGATGGCGCGTCCGCAGATCGCTCCCGGCGCCCGGTTCCGCGGGCGCAACACGCCCTGGGTCTACTGGCCGGGCGGCGGCGGGTTCTTCTACGACAACGGAGGCTATAGCCAGCCTTTCGTCGATGCCGGGCAGCCGACCTCCACCGACGTGCGTTACACCTATACGTACGACGTCCCATGGGACTGGACCCATCGCTTCCCGCCGAACGTGGTGCCGTCCGACCGGCCCTATGTGCCGAGCTGCCCGACGGAGCAGGTGACGGTGCCCGGCCGCGGCGGCGGCGAGCACACGGTCAACATCATGCGCTGCTACTGAGCGGCGGCGTCCGCCCAGCTAGCCCAGCTCAAAGCTGGTCACGCCGAAAACGCGGTCGATCCGCAGCGGCGGGATCGGCCCTGTGTACATCCGCGCCGTCTCGAACACCGGCTTGAGCCCGAGCGATTCCGCGAGCGCGATGGCCTCGCGATTGATGGCGGGGACGTCGAGGAAGACCTCGCCGCCGCCTGCGCTCGCCAGCAGGGCCTGCACGATCGCGTCCGCCGCTCCGCGGTCGTCGGCGACGAGCGGGCCTATCTTGTGGCCGGTCCGGCAGGGCCGGATCACCCCCCATGCCGCGAGCTTGCCGTCGCGCAGCAGCGCGCCGCCGAGATGGCCTGATGTGTTGATCCAGGCGCGCAGGAACGCGCTGCGCGCGGCTGGGAAGACGGTCGCGTCGTCGGCTTCAACGAGCGCGAACGGGATGTTGTCGAGCGCGACGATTTCGGCAGGCGGATTCGGCGGCGCGGCGACGATGCCGCCGTACCGGATATTGGCGTAGGCAAGCTGGAAGCCGGACTTCTTGTAATTGTCCTGCTGCGCGACGACGCCATCGAGCCCGATCACGCGGGCGCCCGCATGCGCGATCGCCGCGTTCCAGATGCGCAGGCCGTGGCCCGCGCCGCGAAAGCCTGCGCGCACGATGTAGAAGCCGAGGAAGGCGAAGCGATCGTCGTAATTGACGCAGGAGACGGTCGCGACCGGCTCGCCGTCGATCTCGCCGACGAAGAAGCCTTTCGCGTCCGGGATGGCGAAACAGGCGGCGTCGCCGAGGCCCGGATTCCAGCCCTCGGCCGCGGCCCAGTCGACGGCGATGGCGATCTCCTCGGGGCGCAAATTGCGGATATGCAAATCGCTCATGTCGGATGCCTTGACGGATGGCTTGACGGATGCCCTGGGCGGTGGACCTGGCGGCAGGTCCGGCGGTAGAAGGCCTCATGATAGGCCGGGCCCGGGGCTCGCCTCAACACAGGGATGATCGGTCATGGCAGCAGAGAAGGTCGCACTGGTCACCGCCGGCGGCAGCGGCATGGGGGCAGGGGCTGCGCGGCGGCTCGCGGCCGACGGCTTTCGCGTCGCGATCCTGTCGTCCTCCGGCAAGGGCGAGGCGCTGGCAGTCGAGCTCGGCGGCCTCGGCGTCACCGGCTCCAACAAGTCGAACGATGATCTGAAGCGGCTCGTCGACGGGGCGATGGCCAAATGGGGACGCATCGACGTGCTCGTCAACAGCGCCGGCCACGGGCCGCGCGCGGCGATCACGGAGATCACCGACGAGCAGTGGCACACCGGCCTCGACACGTATCTCCTCAACGTGATCCGGCCGACCCGGCTGGTGACGCCGGTGATGCAGGCGCAGAAGAGCGGCGCCATCATCAACATCTCGACCGCCTGGGCATTCGAGCCGAGCGCGATGTTTCCGACCTCCGCGGTATTCCGCGCAGGCCTTGCCGCCTTCACGAAGATCTTCACCGACACCCATGCCGCCGACAACGTCCGCATGAACAACGTTCTGCCGGGCTGGATCGACAGCCTGCCGCAGCTGGACGCGCGCCGCGACAGCGTGCCGATGAAGCGCTACGGCAAGGTCGAGGAGGTCGCAGCGACGGTGTCGTTCCTGGCGTCCGAGGGTGCCGCCTACATCACCGGTCAGAATGTCCGCGTCGACGGCGGACTGACGCGCTCGGTGTGAAGCGTAGCACCACGCTATCATCAGCGGTGGTGCGTGGCGAGTTACGTGGTTCTACATGGCCGACGAAGTCTTGATAGCGCTGGCTGGCTCGAACCAAATCGCGGCTGGCGATCGTCAGACAATCAATATGTGCAATACTGGCCGTAGTGACGCTCACATGTCGATCGAATGGCCGGTGCGCCATGTCAGTGGCGGTTGGCTTGATGGTGATCGTACACAATTGCCTACTTGATGCACTCGTAATGGTTGCGCTATAGTTTTAAAACAATTTAAATAGGGCAGTAGTGATGGCATTTGGTTTCAAGGCCATTTCCGCCCCCCCATCGAGTCCTTGTTGGGTTGACGATTGCTGTCTTCGTCTCAAACCCGACGACATTGGCGGCACGGGTAGGAAGTCATCAAGTTGCCAACGTCCTGATCGTGGTGATCGGGATCGGTCTCTTCGTTCCGGCCGCCGTGCTATTCGGCTTCCTCCAGATCGTCAGCGACGTCAGGATCATGCGCAACAATTCGCGCCAGCAAGCCGGGCATCACGCGGCTATGCGGCAGCATTGCGGGCGCGGTCGCGCTAGGAGGTGGCATGTTTAGATTGCCATCATTGAGCCTGTTCAGCATCTGGTTCGCGCTGGCCCTTTCCGCGGGATGCGCAAGTGGTTGGGTTTGGGCACTGAATGGCGACTTTGGCGCCTGTGTGAAAGGTACCACAGGTGAGTCCTACCAGAAAACGATCATGGCGCTCGACGGTACGATTGATCTTGGTATCAAGCTCGCTGTGGCATCGATTGGGGCCGGCGGTGCCCTCTTGTTCGGCTTGAAATCCGGGATGGCATTGTCGTCCAATGGCAAAGTCATCCTATTGAGCGCAGTCTTGTTGCTGAGTCAGTCAGTGTTGGCCGGCGTATTCTGGAAAATCAAGGTTGCCAATGGCTGGCTGAACGAGTGTCTAAATCTCGTCTCTGAAGACGTGATGCAGCGATTATTTTTTTCATCGCTCTGTTTCCTTCTAGCAGGCCTTGCGATGCTAGTCATCATGATGTCGTCGTCCATTTTGACATCAGCAACACAGAGAAGGAGCGAACCATGAGCATCTTAGCGGTACTGCTTCTCAGTGGCATGCTCATCTCCGATTTGCCCAAACGTCAGGGAACAAGCATGCCAATTTCGAGTCGTGCGCTCATAGATGCAGAGGACAAAGAAATTTTTGCGGAGGCCCAACGTTGGGAAAAGCAACGAGGCGTAGTTGTCACAGAAGACTTCTTGTATAATTGGTATCGGTTCAAGCAGGGAAATACCTTGGGCACCCCTTGGGGAATAGCTGATTTCGTTGCAGCTCTACAAGAGATGCCGGTCATCCACATTGTTGTGATACCCGCCCCACCAAGAGACTATGAAGTCCGCATAAACGGGAAATCATATTTGGCAACGGAGCGTAGCGAGTACGGGGTAAACCCGATATTTTCTTTAGTAGAGGTCGAAGTTACGCGAAAAGATAAGCCGCCCTGTCGTTGGAAAGGGATTCCCGAGCGCAAGCAAAAGATTTCCTGCAACCTGTGAGGTATCGGCGCGAACGACCTGCCCGCCGATGGTAAGGCGGATAGCGATCGTCGCGACAGACAATAGACGGGATCATCTCGTCGACCATTTCCGTCATCTACGAACTAAATGGCGACCGTCCGCGTGCTTGTGCAGCGATGTTTGTGGCCAGTCTCGATCTAGGCTCGTCACCGTGTCGGTAGATAAGTGTATCGTTGAGAATCTCCATACTCGCATAGCCTTGTCGTGGTGCGACGCGTTCGTGCGTTGCGCGCCGTCGATGAAGCATAATGCGTGGCTCATCGGTCACACTCGCCATTGGTCTTGCGCGATAGGTCACTGACTACGTCACAGTCCATACGAACTGCGCCGCAGGCCGAGACGAACGGACGTCCTCCGCCTATTCCCGAACTGCGCGGGATGGCTCCCACCAGCGCGCATCGAAAACGCGAGATCAAGCGCGTGGGGGAATGGAGATTGGAATGAAGAAGCTTTTGCTGGCGGTCGCTTCGATTGTGCTCGGCACCGCATCCGCGCAGGCGGCCGACCTCGCGGCGCAATACACCAAGGCGCCGATCATGGCGCCGGCCTATAACTGGACGGGCTTTTACGTCGGCGGCAATGTCGGCGGGCAGTGGGGCGACTCTGATCTGAACACCTCGACGGTGTTCTCTCCGACCGGCTATTTTGCGGCGAGCAGCGTCCCCGCCATCAACACGGTCGGCGCCCAGGGCGTCAACAGCTCCAGCGTGACCGGCGGCTTTACCGCGGGCTACAACTGGCAGGTCAACCACGCCGTGCTCGGCCTCGAAGGCGACATCAACTATTTCGGTTTCAAGGGCAGCGCGACGGGCTCTGCTCTCTATCCCTGCTGCGCCCCGACAGGCTTTACCGTGTCGTCGTCGGTCTCGGCCGATTGGCTCGCCACCATCCGTGGCCGCATCGGCTTCCTCGCGGCTCCGACCTGGCTGCTGTACGCGACGGGCGGCGCGGCGATCTCCGAGGTGAAGGGCAATTTCAACTTCACCGACACGTTCTCGGCCGCCACCGAGTCGGCCACGATCCGCGACACGCGCCTCGGCTGGACCGCAGGCGTCGGCACCGAATATGCCTTCGGCGGCGGCTGGTCGCTCAAGGCCGAATATCTCTACGTCGATCTCGGCCGCGCCAGCGCGACCAGCACCAATTTGGTCGGCTTTGCCGGAACGACGCCATTTCCGAGCAACGTCTACACCCACTCGGTCGATCTCAAGTCGAACATCGTGCGCGTCGGCGTGAACTACAAGTTCGGCGGACCGGTCGTCGCCAGGTACTGAGCATCCCGTTCCTGATCTGGCGCGGAAAGCCCCGGCCCTGCCGGGGCTTTCTGTTGCGAGGGACGGTTCAGTGCGAGGCGACGAGCTTCGCCAGCGCGGGCAGGATCTTGTAGCGAACGATCTCGTGCGGGTATTCGCCCCGATTGGCGAGCAGGACGAAGCCGATCTGCCTGATCGGGACGAGGCCGAGATAGCCGGAGGCATTGTTGAGACCGCCGGGCTTGTCGACGATAGTGGCGTCGGGGAGGTGGACCGTCTCCCAGGCCATGCCTTGTCCGAATTTGTCGTCGACGCGGAAGCTCTCGCTCTGCGTCATCTGCAGCGCCTCGCGCAAATGCGGATCGACCGAGCGGCCGTCGACGCAGGCCGCAACGAAGGTCGCGAGATCCCGCGCGGACGAAAACATCTGGCCGGCGCCGGGAAAGTCGAAATAGCTCTGCTGGTTGCCGGGTGGGCCGATCGCCATTCCCTGATCCGAATAGCCTTGCACGACGCGCTGCATCCACGCCGCGTCCATCACGGCGCGGTTGTCCTCGCCGCGCTCCGGCAGGGAGGTCGCATTCATGCCGATCGGTCCAAGGATGCGCTGTTCGAACAGGGTTGCGATCGGAGCGCCGTAGCAGCGCTCCAGCGCGAGCTGAAGCAGCACGTAACAGGCATGGCTGTAGACGCGCTGCTTGCCGGGCGCTTCGCCGGCCTGCGGCTCGAAGGCGTTGAACATGTCGATGAACTGCGCCTGCGAGAACGAGTCGTTCGGCCAGGGTGGATGGTCGGTCGACAGCAGCATGCCCGACGTGTGCGTGGCGAGCTGGCCGACGGTGACGCGGCGGACATAGTCTCCGGTGAGCTCGGGCAGATATTTCGGCAGCGGGTCGTCGAGCCGCAATTCACCCCGGAGCGAGCCCAGCGCCACCAGCGTCGCCTCGAACGGCTTGCGCAGCGAACCAAGGTTGAACAGCGTATCCGGCGTGACCGGTCGTCGCGTGGCGTCGTCGGCGAAGCCGTAGTTGAAGAACTCGACATGGCGGCCGGCATAGAGCGCGGCGGCGAGGCCGCCCGGCTGGTCCGGCGTCATGGTCGGCGCCAGCTCGTGAGCGACGATGTCGCGCATCTGCGCGATCATGTCGGAATCCGCGGATGCGCGGCGCGGCCAGGCCAGCGCGAAGGGAACGAGCGCAGCCCCGGTGAACGCCCGCCGGGTGAGGTGTGATGAGGTGACAACAGACGGCACGGCTCTGACGCATGATGCGATGCGCCCCCTCTCTCTTCTAACGGGGAGGGCCGGCTGCCCCAATTCACGATTGCGCGTTGTGGGTTCCGTCGGCGCGGGCTTGCGGAAAAATACTTAGCTTGTGGGCTAACAATTATTGACGGCGGACGGTGGCGAGTCTATAGTTAGCTTCATGGCTAACCAATTATCCCAGCTCGACCAGATCTTCGCAGCCCTCGCTGATCCCACAAGGCGCGCGATCGTGATGCGGCTCTGTGCCGGCGAGGCGTCGGTCGGCGAGCTCGCCGATCCGTTCGAGATGGCGCTGCCGAGCTTCATGAAACACATCCATGTGCTGGAGACGAGCGGGCTCGTTCAGTCGGAGAAATCCGGCCGCGTGCGCACCTGCCGTCTCAGCCCGGACGCGCTCGTCGGCGCGGAGGACTGGTTCCAGCGGCAGCGCGCGATCTGGGAGGCACGGCTCGACCGGTTCGAGGCTTACGTCTTGCAACTGAAGAAAGAGAAGGAGAGGGCGGCCGCCAAGCGGCCGTCCCGCACAACCAAACGGAAAGGTTCCGAGTGATGACGAATTCTGCCAATCCCGCTCTGTCGCAATGGTCGATGGACCGCGAGATCGTGATGTCGCGCGTGATCGACGCGCCGCGCGATCTGGTGTTCGAGGCGTGGTCCGATCCAAAACATCTCCCGCAATGGTTCGGGCCGAAGGGCTTCAAGCTCGAGACCTTCGAGATCGACGTGCGTGTCGGCGGCGTCTGGCGCTTCAACATGATCGGTCCCGACGGCACCGTCTATCCTAACCGCATGCGCTTCCGCCGCATCGAGCGGCCGTCGCTGATGGAGATGGATCACGGCGTCGACCGGGACGACGATCCCGGCATGTTCCGCTTCACCATCACCTTCGCCGAGCAGAGCAACGGCAAGACCGTGCTGATGATGCGGCAACTGGCCTCGAGCACCGAGCAGCGCGATGGCATGATCGGCTTCGGCGCCGTCGAATACGGCTACCAGACGCTGGACAAGCTCGCGGCGTATGTTGGTGGGATGAAAAAATAAAGTCCTCGCGCTAATCCGGGGGCCTCGAAGAGGCGCCCCGGAATAAGCTCGGAAATACGTGGGGAGAGCAGTCGTCTTCGCGAATATGACAGCGCGCAGGTCAATTATGACAGCGCCATAACGTAGATTTTTGTCGCGTCGTGCCGCCAATTTATGACAGAATTGCTACCGCTTGATGTCATATCGATTACGGCGGAGCGATTCATGTTGCAGTGGCAGGCGCGGTCAAATCCCCTCGCGTGGTGGTGGGGCTCCCTGACGCTTGTAAGCAGTGCCAACATCCTCGTCTGGTTCATGCTGTACCGCGAGTTCTATCCGACGGTTGCCGGCAGCGCCGGCGGCGGTTCGGATATCGGGCTGATGTTCCTGCTCTGCGCCGGCTATGTGTTCGGCTGCGCGTTCCGATCGTTCCTGCCGCGCGCCGACGTGCAGCGCATCTGCCTGTTCGACACCTGGCTCTCCAGTGTCTTCGTCGGCCGCACCGTCGCGACCGTGGCCGAGCTGTGCTTCGTCGCGCAATGGGCGATCATCCTGCATCAGCTGGGTCACATGACGGGGGCGGAGACCGCGGTGAACATCGCGCTGGTGATCGTGCCCATCATCATCATCGCGGAGTGCTTCTCCTGGTACGCGGTCGTCACCACGAATTTCCTCTACAACGCGATCGAGAATTCGCTGTGGGCGGTGACGTTTTTCCTCGCCGGCATCGCGCTGTGCCGCCTGATGCCGGAATTCCAGGGACCGGTGCGCTGGGCGCTGATGTCAGGCATCATCGGCATCGCCTGCTTCCTCGCCTTCCTCGTCACCGTCGACGTGCCGATGTATCTCAGCCGCTGGCGGGCGGGGCATGAAGAGGGCAACAAGCTCCTCGGCCTGCTCGAAGGCCTGCACGACGTCGCGACGCGCTGGGTGGTGACCCACGACATCGCGCACTGGAAGGGCGAGCTGACCTGGATGTTCCTGTATTTCACCGCCGCGGTGTGGTCGAGCCTCGCGCTCTGCGCGCTCTACGCCATGGAAGGCTATCTCACGCGTTATCTCGCCTGATTCGATTACCTGCCGACCAGGCTGCACTTGCTGCGGTCGAGCGGGCGGAAGGCTTGGTCGGGCGGGATGGTCGCGACCAGCTTGACGAAGTCCCACGGGCCCTTCGACTCCTCGGGCGTCTTGACCTGCACCAGATAGAGATCGTGCACCATGCGCTGGTCCTCGCGGATGCGACCGTTCGGCGTATACGCATCCGACACCGGCGTCGCCTTCATCTTGGCCATCACGGCCGCGCTGTCGTCCGTATCGCTGTCCTTGACGGCCTGCAGATAGTGACGCACGGCGGAATAGACGCCGGCCTGGATCTGTGACGGCATCGCCTTGCGGCGGGCATAGAACGCGTCCGAGAATTTCCGGGCGTCCGGCGAGACGTCCTCGAAGAACGAGGTGACGATGAGATCGCCGCGCGTCGCCTTCAGGCCGACCGCCTCGATGTCGACGTTCTGGAACGACATCGGCACGATCTTCATGCCCTGGTCTGCGAGCCCGAATTCCTCCGCCTGCTTGATCGCGGTGGCGTTGTCGCCGGCGACGTTGATCGCGAGGATTTTTGCGCCGGACGACTGGGCCTGAAGCAGGAACGACGAGTAGTCGGGCGTGCCGAGCTGGGCTTTCACGCTGCCGGCAACCTTGCCGCCGAGCGCGGCGATGCGGTCGCGCGCGGTCGCCTCGATCGAATGGCCGAAAGCATAGTCGCCGGTGATGAAGAACCACGGCTCCTTGCTGGTCTGCATGATGCCGGAGACCACGGCGGTCGCGGTGGAGTAGGCGTCCTGGGTCCATTGCACGCTGGTCGGTGCGCAGGCCTCGTCCGTGAGCTGGTTGGCGCCGGCGCCGGAGACCAGGAAGATCTTGCCGTTGCCGCGCACCAACTCCTGCACCGCGAGCGCCGCACCGGAACTGCCACCGTCTGCGATCGCCTGCACACCGTCGCTGAACCATTTGCGGGCGAGCGAGGCCGCAAGGTCCGGCTTGTTCTGGTGATCGGCCTGCAGGATCTCGATCGGCTTGCCGTTGATCTTGCCGCCGAACTCCTCCGCCGCCATCCGCGCCGCCTCGACCGAGCCCGGGCCCATGGCGGTCGTAAAAATGCCGTTCATGTCGGTGAGGACGCCGATGCGGATGGCGTCGCCCTTGATCTCGGCGCGCGCGGTGGGGCCTGCGAGCGCCAGCGCAATGAGCAGAGTGGCGGCGGATGTCGTGCGAAGGGGGACCATGGCGTTTCCTGATGTTGTTATGTTTGATTGATCGGCGTCGGCGGTCAGGCCGGTTCGGCGATGACCTCGTTGCGCAAGGTGCCGATGCCGGAGATCTCGACCTCGACGGTGTCGCCGGGGCGCATCCACAGCGGCGGCGTGCGCTTGGCGCCGACTCCGCCCGGCGTGCCCGTCACGATGACGTCGCCGGGGACGAGCGGACAGATCGTCGAGATGTAGGCGATCAGCTCGGGGATGCCTGTGATCAGGAGATCCGTGGTGGTGTCCTGCACCACAGTGCCGTTCAGCCGCGTCTGCAGGGTGAGCTTGGACGGATCGGGAATCTCGTCCGCGGTCACCAGCCACGGACCAAAGCTGCCGCTCTCGGCAAAGGACTTGCCGGAGAGGAACTGGCTGGTGTGGCGTTGCCAGTCGCGGATGCTGCCTTCGTTGTAGCAGGAATAGCCGGCGATATGGTCGAGCGCGCGGCCTGCGGGGATATGCCGGCCTGCCTTGCCGATGACGAGCGCGAGCTCGCCCTCATAGTCGAAATCGTCGCTCACTTTCGGCTTCACGATGGGCTGGAGATGGCCGACCTGGCTGCAGGGGAAGCGGACGAACAGCGCCGGCTTCTCGGTGACGGTGCGCCCCGTTTCGGCGACATGATCGCGATAATTGAGGCCGACGCAGATGATCTTGCCGGGATCGGGGATCACGGGAGCGAAGGCAATGCTGCCGAGCGGATGATCCGGCGCGGTGGATGCCACCAGCCTTGCCGCCTCGGCGACGCGGCCGGCTTCGAGCAACTGTCGCAGCGTGGTGCAGGGCGTCATGCGCGCGCCGAGATCGACGACGCCATTGTCCTTGACGGCCCCGAAGGAGGTGCGGCCATTGGCGACGAAAGAGAGCAGCTTCATAGGATGTCCTTGAGAGGTTCGGTCAGGCCGCGGACGGCACGTGGGTTGGAGGCGTGATGGCGGCGATGAGCCGGCCGAGTTCGATCTCGTTGCGGGCGGTACCGCGAATGTAGCGGTCGGGGCGAACGAGCGCGGCGATGACGCCGTGCTCGCGGAGCCAGGGGCCGATGCCGTCTGCATCATCGCTGGTCAGGATATCGAGCCCTGCCTGCGAATGAGCCAGATGCGACGGGAGCGTGGCGGCGCTTTCGACGAGCAACACATGCCTGTAGCCGATCTGATCGTCGGAGCGGGCGCCATCGCCGAGTATGAATTGCGGTGCGAGATGTCCGGCAACCGGCAGATCGCCGAGCGCGAGCCCCGGGCCGAGCAGGGGCTTTTTCACCTCGAGCCTGACCGGCGCATTCTCGCGCGCTTGCCCGGCGGCAAGGCCCGTTTCGATCGCCTTGGTGTTGATGACGCCGCCGAGGCGAATGGCAAGCTCGATGAACTCGCGCACATGCGGCTGGCGCTCGCTCTGATAGGTGTCGAGCAGATCGGGCGCGACGCCCTCGCGTATGACCGCAGCAAGCTTCCAGGCGAGGTTTGCGGCATCGCGGATGCCGGCGCACATGCCCTGGCCGAGGAAGGGTGGGGTCTGGTGCGCGGAGTCGCCCGCGAGCAGCAGCCGCTCGCTCCGCCATTGCTGCGCAATGACGGAATGAAAGGTGTAGACCGCGGCGCGCTCAAGCTCCGCATCGTCGGGGGTGACCCAGCGCGACAGCAACTCCCAGACCCTGGCCGGCTGCGCGACCTCCTGGGAGGTCTCGTCGGGAAGAACCGTGATCTCCCAGCGCCGCCGCGTGCCGGTGCCGCGCACATAGGTCGCAGGCCGCCGCGGATCGCAATGCTGGAGGCTGTAGTCGCCGAGATCGTCGCGCTCGCGCTTGAGCAGCACGTCGATGACGAGCCAGCGCTCGTGGAAGCCGAGATCCTCCATGCCGGAGCCGATGAAGCGTCGCACCAGCGAGCGGGCGCCGTCGCAGCCGATGACGTAGCCGGCACGAACCTCGCCGAGCTGTCCGTTGGAAAGGTCTTCGTAGCGGACGCGCGCGCCGGTCTCGTCCTGATCCAGCGCAAACACGTCGCAGCGGCTTCGCAAGGTAACATGCGGCCAGCGCGAGAGGCCACCGATCAGCACGTCCTCCAGATCAGGCTGGTGGAAGCGGTAACTGAGATTCCAGCCCATCGGCGTGAGCGTCTGCGGCCGTGACCAATCCAGCAGCATCCGGCCGTCGGCGTCGAGGAAGAGCATGCCGGGGCTGAGGATGGTTTGCGGCAGGATCGCGTCGGCGAGGCCAATGGTCTGAAACACGCGCATGCATTCGTCGTCGAAATGCACCGCGCGCGGCAAATGATAGGTTCGCGCCTCTCGATCCAGTATCAGCGTCCGCACACCGCAAAGGCCGAGCAGATTGGCGAGCGTGGCCCCGACCGGGCCACGGCCGACGATCACGACATCAAACTCTTCGGGGGCGGATTTATCTTGCATGGGGCTATCTCTTCCCCAAGCGATGCCACCCGTTCAACGTCGCCGCGCCAAGTGTCCGCCCAGCGGACGGGCCCGCCTACACCTCGACCGGAATGGCGGATGCCGTCTCCTGAAGTTGCGCTGCAAACTGCGCTATTGCTTCCTCGATCCCCAGAGCCGAGCGGATCCAGATGATGGAGATACACCCGAACACAACGCCGTTCCGCGTGATGGGGACGGCAATCGAGGCGGTCTTCGGATTGTATTCGCCCTGGCTGCGGATCGCGTAGCCGCGAGCGGCAGTCTCCGCGATCATCTGGTCGAGGCGGGCTTGGTCGAGGAAGGGGCGGTCGTCGGCCTCGTCGATACGGCGGAGATGATTGACGATCAGGTCGCGCTCGCGGGCCGGGCACGCGGCGAGATAGGCGCGGCCCGCAGATGTCCGCAACATCGGCAGGCGCTTGCCGATCATGCCGCGGTCGATCGAGAGAGGGCTGCGGGAATGGGTGGTCTCCTGCACCACCATCGCGGCGTTCTCGTAAGTGGAGAGATCGACCGGCCAGACCAGGGTCTTGCTCAGTTCCGCGAGAAAAGGTGCGGCGGCCTGGCAGATCACCACGCCGGGATCGTATCCGTCGCCGAGACTGAGCGCGCGCCGGGTCACGCGAAAGCGGTCGTCGCTGGCGCTGCGGGCAACATAGCCGAGCTCCTCCAGCGTTTCGAGCAGGCGATAGACCGTGGGACGGGGCAGGTCGAGCGCGCGCGCGACGTCGCCGGCACGGATGCCGCCGGAGCGGTTGACCTCCTGCAGTACGTCCAACCCGCGCTTGAAGGCGCGGACGCCCTCCGATTGCCGCGGTTGTCCGTTCCGCGTCCGCTCCTTGGACACTTCGTATTTCCTCCCTTGTGACCGATCGTGGCGCGACTATCGTCTTTGCGAACGCGCAGCGATTGCGGGAGGCCACCGTAGGATCGCGCGCGGCCGGTATCAAGTTCGCCGCAGTGCGGCGAATGCGATGCCCTCGGGAGGACGTCGATGGAAATCACCGCGCTCGGCTATGTCGGGATCAATTCATCCCAGCTCGATCAGTGGGGCCAGATGGCGACCGGGCTGCTCGGCATGCAGCAGGTCGATCGCGGCGGCAAGATGCGCGCCTTCCGCATGGATGATCGCAAGCAGCGCCTGATCGTCGATGGCAGCAGCGACGCCGGCCTTGCGGTGATGGGCTGGGAGGTTCCCTCGACCGCGGAGCTAGATCAGTTGGCTGGGCGGCTGGAAAACCACGGCGTGAAGGTGACGCGCGGATCGCGCGCGCTCGCCGACGAGCGTCACGTGGCTGAATTGATCGCGTTCGCCGACCCCGCAGGCAACCGGCTCGAAGCCTTCTGCAAGCCGGAGCTTGCGAGCGAACCCTTCAAGCCGGGCCGGCCGATCACGGGTTTCCGCACCGGGGCACTCGGCATGGGGCATGTTGTGCTCAATGTCGAGGACGTCGAACCGTTGGTGCCGTTCTATCGCGACGTGCTCGGCTTCCGCGTCTCCGATTTCGGGCTGAAGCCGTATGGGCTCTATTTCTTCCACGTCAACGGCCGCCACCACTCCTTTGCGATGGTCGGGTCGGGGCGGAAGGCCCTGCACCATTTCATGGTCGAGCTCGGCAGCCTCGACGATGTCGGGCAGGGCTACGACCTTGCGCAACTCGAAGATGGCCGCGTCGTCTATACGCTGGGTCGGCACACCAACGACCACATGACCTCGTTCTACGTGAATACGCCGTCCGGCTTCTTCATCGAATATGGCTGGGGCGGGCGCGTGATCGATCCCGAGACCTGGCAGCCGCACGAGACCTTTGACGGGCCCTCGCTGTGGGGCCACGAGCGCCTTTACATGCCGGAGGAGCCGCGCAAGCGCCTGCGCGACATGCGGTTGGATGCGGCGGCCCGCGGCGTCCGTGTCGCCGACCCGCGCGTTCCGCCGCTTAACTGCGCATGGCTGGACGCGGTGGTCGCGCGCGAATGATCCGCGGCGACGCGGCAACAATCTGACATCCAGGGAAGGACACTATGCTCAAGATCCTTTTGCGGGCAGGCTTTGTGCTGCTCGCGTTCACCACCGCTGTCTCGGCCGAACCGATCAAGGTGACGCTGCTTGGCACCGGCGTGCCGACGCCGCGGCCGACCAGTTTCAGCGCTTCGACGCTGGTGGAGGCGGGGAGCGAGAAGCTGCTGTTCGATCTCGGCCGCGGCTCGACCATGCAGCTCTACAAGCTGAAGATCCCGCTCGGCGCGATCACCGGGAATTTCGTCACCCATATGCATTCCGACCACCTCGTCGGCCTTCCCGACATGTGGCTGACCGGCTGGCTCGCCACGCCATGGGCCTCGCGCAAGGGACCTATGAAGCTCTATGGCCCCAAGGGCACCGTCGCCATGACGGAGAACCTGACCAAGGCGTTCGCCGACGACATCCGCATTCGCATCGACGACGAGCATCTCGATCCGAAGGCTGTGGAGTTCGCCGCGACGGATATCGAGGCCGGAACTATCTACGACAACAACGGCGTCAAGGTCACCGCGATCGAGGTCAACCATGGCGACAGGATCAAGCCGTCGTTCGGCTATGTCGTCGACTATGGCGGCCACAAGATCGTGCTGTCCGGCGACACCAAATACGATGAGCGCATCGCGAAGGCGGCTGAAGGCGCCGATCTGCTGATCCACGAGGTTGCGGTGATCGAGCCGGACCTGCTGGTCAGAAATCCGGTCTATAAGGACATCCAGGCGCACCACACGTCACCCGAGGAAGCCGGCCGGATCTTTGCGTCCGCCAAGCCAAAGCTCGCCGTCTATTCCCACATCGTGTTCGGCACGGTGAAACCGGGGCCCGACATTCCGGAGGAGCCGCTGATCCTGCGCACGCGGACCGCCTACAAGGGGCCGCTGCTGGTCGGCCGCGACATGATGTCGTTCAGGATCGGCGACACGGTCGAGGCATTTGCACCTGACGGAGCGAAGCTGGAGCCTTAAGCTTTCGTCGAGATCAGACCTCCGTCAATATCCCCTGCCGCAGCGCCAGCCGGACCAGCTCGATGTCGGAGCCGACGCCGAGCTTGTCCTTGATCAGCGAATGCAGGTTCGCCACCGTCTTCGGGCTGACATGGAGCGTCTCGGCGATCTCCTCCGTCGTGTTCTCGGCGAGCAGCAGCCGCAACACCTCGAACTCACGCGGCGTGAGCACGTCGGCGGCCGAGCTCTCGCCGCTGATGCGGCTGAGCGCGAGCTCGTGGTCGATGTCGGGGCTGATGGCGATCTTGCCGGCGAGCACGTCCATCACGGCGCGCACCAGCGTCTCGGGCGGGCTGGTCTTGGTGACATAGCCCCGCGCGCCGGCGCGGATCGCCTGCACGGCAAAGCCGGCATTCTCGTGCATGGTGAAGACGAGGATCCGTGCTGCCTTGTCCCATTGCCTGATGCGCCTGACGGCCTCGATGCCGCCGATGCCGGGCATGCTCAGATCCATGATGACGAGGTCGGGCGCCTCGGATTTGAACAGACGGTAGGCCTCGGCGCCGTCGGCGGCTTCGGCGACGACGCGAAGTCCCGGCTGCTTCTGGAGCACGGAGCGATAGCCCTCGCGAACGACGGAATGGTCGTCGACCAGCAGAATCGTCGCATCGGCCGCGCTCATGCCGCGCGCTCCAGTGGGTGCCGGTCGAGACCTGCAAGCGGAATGACCACGCGCAGCGCGGAGCCTCCGTTCGGCGCGGCCTCGAAGCTCAGCTGGCCGCGCAAGGCCGCGACGCGCTCGCGCATGCCGAGCAGGCCCATTCCGGACTTTGCGACGGGATCGTTCGACCGTCCGTCATCGTCGATCGCAAGTGCGATCTCGTCGGCACGCATCGCAAGCTCCAGGCTGACCCGCGTGGCGCCGGCATGCTTGGCGGCGTTGGTGAGTGCCTCCTGCACGATACGGTAGAGGCTCGCGCTGATCGTGGCGGGCAGGGTCGCGAACGCACCGTCGAACCGGATCGAAAAGCGCGTCTGGCCGCGGCTGCGACCGTTCCAGCCCGCAACCAGGCCTTCGAGGCTCGCCACAAGCCCGAGCTCCTCGACGTCAGGCGGGCGCAGCCGGAACAGCGCGCCGCGCAGCGTCTCCATCATGCCGGTTGCGGTCCGCGCGATGCCGTCGCACTCGCCAAGCAGGGAGGGGCAGTCCTGTACGGCGGTCTGGCGGGCAGAGGAGGCGAGCGCGCGGATGGCGGCCAGCGACTGGCCGAACTCGTCATGCAGCTCGCGCGCGAGATGGCGGCGCTCCTCGTCCTGGAGTGCGATCAGTTTCCGCGTCAGCTCGCTGCGCTCGGCCAGCGCGGTGTCGAGGCTTTCGGCGAGATGGTTGAAGACGTCGCGGATCGCCGAAAGCTCGGCGAGATCGAACGGCGGCAGCCGCGTCGACAGGTCATTGGCGGCGATCCGTTCGAGGCCGGAGCGGATCATGCGGGTGGGCCGCAGCGCACGCGCCAGTGCGGCGTAGACCAGGACGCACAACAGCGGCAGTGCGATCGCAAGTGCGAGCATCAGGCGGCCGGCCTCGTGCCAGGCGTCGGCCGTCTGCACGGCCGGATCGAGCGAGACCACGGTCTCGCCGAGCTTCGTTCCGCGCACGATCACGGGCCGCGCCGCCTCGCGGCCGGGGTCGAACAGGCTGCGATAGAAGGCCGCGAAGACTTGCGGCGGCGGGTTCGCCGGAATCGGCGCGCCGCTGCAGAATCGCTGGAGGATGTCGCCGCTCACGCCGCGGAACGCCAGGCACAGGCCGGGCGTCATCACATAGGCCGAAACGGGATCGAGGTTGGGAAAGTCCGAGCGCGGGCTCGCCACCCACTGGATCTTGCCCTGTTGCAGCTCCAGCGTCTTGGCCACGATGGCCGCAATGTCGTCGAGGCGCGCATGGGCCGCGCGGTCGGCGGTGATGAGGAAATAGGCGGAGATCGCGGCGAAGCACGCGGCCGAAATGGCGGCCACGCGCAACGTCAGACGGACCTTGAGATCGAACCTCGGGCGGTTCCACATCGGCGGCGCGCGAACGGAATTGTCGCCCCGGCATTAAACGGCAGAACGCAAGCGGGGCAAAGCGCTGCGCATACCGCGGTGCAACGTCGTGAAATTTTCCCGGCACGCGCCGGGACGGGGACGGCTGCATGACCCGAGGCTGCCGTCCAGATTGCGCCGCCGCTCCATCACACGAGGCCCGCATGCGCCGTATCAGCTTGATCCTCTCTGCTTTCCTCCTCTTCGTCCTCCCGGCGGCCTCTTCGCCTGCCGGTGCCGAGGATGCCATCGGCGTTGCCATGGACGATTTCAGCTACACCGATACGTCGGCCGAGCCGGCCAACCAGACCGCCGCCCACGAGCGGCGGCTGTCGGCGTTCATGGCCGCGCTCCGGCGGGATATCAGTGTCGGCGGCCGCTACCGGCCAGTGCCGTCTGCCCAGGACGGCGCGGCCTTCAAGGTCATCGGCGGCATCCAGAAGACCAGCACGCTGGTGCAATGGGCCAAGGTTGCCGTCATCGACGTCGGCGCCAAGAAGCTCGTAATGGACAAGCTCTACACCTTCCGCGGCGACAATGATGAATCATGGGAGCGTGCCGAGATCTTTGTGTCTCGCGAGGTCATGGCCGCGCTCGCCACGCCCGCGCCGGTCGCGCTGGCGGTGTTCGATTTCGAGCTCGAGGACACGACCGCCGCCGCGGCGGGCACTTCGGCCGCGTCGGATGCGTCATATCTGGCCGAGGTCACCGGCAGCGTGCGCGAGGCGCTGGGTCAATCCGGCCGCTACCGCATCGTTGATGCCGGCGGCGAGGTGGTCAAGGCGCGCGCCTTGCGGGATTGTGATGGCTGCGAGGCGGCGATCGCGCAAAAGCTCGGTGCGGACCAGTCGCTGATCGGCGTGGTGCGGCGGGTCAGCCGCACCGAATACACGCTCGGCTTCCAGGTCCGCGATGCCAGGACCGGTGCGGTGCTGTCCCGTGGCGACAGCGGCCTGCGCATGGGCGCCGACTATTCGTGGAAACGAGGCGCGGTCCGGCTGGTCAGCGATAAGCTGATCGGGAGCCAGTAACCGCGATACCAGCCCTAGAACGTCAGTTGCACCTTCATCGACTGCGAGCGGTCGCTGGCGAGTTCAAACGCGGCGACCGCGTTCTCGAACGGCATGGTGGCCGTGATCAGCGGTTTCACGTCGATCAGCCCTTCGCCCATCAGCCGTACCGCGAGCTCGAATTCGGGGTCGAAGCGGAAGGTGCCGCGGAGCTGCAATTCCTTGGCGACGATAGAGTTGATCGGCAGCGTCATCTCGCCGCCGAGACCGAGCTGCACCAGCGTCGCGCCGGGCCGGAGCACGTCGAGCGCGGTGCGAAGTGCGGCCTGGTTGCCGGAGGCCTCGAACAGGGTGTCGAACACGCCCTTGCCGGTGCGCCAGGGATCGAGCGCTGTGGCATCGGTCGCGACATTGATGGCGTGGGTGGCGCCGAGCTTGTTTGCGACCGCGAGCGGCGCGTCGGCGACATCGGTCACCACGATCTCGGACGCGCCGCCGAAGCGCGAGACCAGGATCATCAGCGCTCCAATCGGCCCGCAACCCGTAATCAGCACGCGCTTGCCGAGGAGGGGGCCGGCCTGCTTGCCGGCATGCAGGCACACTGCGAGCGGCTCGGCCACCGCGGCTTCCGCCAGCGACAGCTTGTCCGCGATCGGCACGGCTTGCGTGGCATCGACCGTGATGAACTCGCGAAAGCCGCCCTGGACATGGGGGAAGCGCATCGCGCTGCCGAGGAAGCGCATGTCGAGGCACTGGTTGCGCATGCCTTCCTGGCAATGAAGGCACTGGCCGCACGGTCTGCTCGGATTGACGGCGACACGCACGCCCGGCTTCACATTGGTGACGCCGTCACCGACGGCCGCGACCACGCCCGCGATCTCATGGCCCAGCGCCATCGGCTGCTGGATGCGCACGACGCCGAAACCGCCGTGATGATAGTAGTGCAGGTCGGAGCCGCAGATGCCGCCGTTCGCAATCTTGACGCGGACTTCGCCCGGGGCGGGGGCTGGATCGGGATAGCTGTCGATCCGCAGGTCTTTCGGGGCGTGGATGACGACGGCGCGCATGGTCTCGTTCCCTGTTTCGCGATTACATCGCGGCGATCATGCCGCCATCGACATAGATGATCTGTCCGTTGACGTAAGTCGAAGCGACCGATGCCAGGAAGATCGCCGCGCCCACCAACTCGTCCGGCTTGCCCCAGCGCTTGGAGGGGATGCGACCCATCAGCCAGTTGTTGAAGTCGGTGTTGTTGACCAGCGCCTCGTTCATGTCGGTCAGCATGTAGCCAGGGCCGATCGCGTTGGCCTGGATGCCGTGCTGGGCCCATTCCACCGCCATTGAGCGGGTGAGATTCTTGATGCCGCCCTTGGCCGCGGTGTAGGGCGCGATGGTGGGACGTGCGAGCTCACTGCCGAGCGAGCCGATATTGATGATCTTGCCACGCTTGCGCGGGATCATGCGCTTGCCGGCCTCGCGGCCGATCACGAAGGCGCTGGTGAGGTCAGTCTCGATTACCTTGCGCCATTCGTCGGTGGTGAACTCGACCAGCGGCTTGCGGTGCTGGATGCCGGCATTGTTGACGAGAATGTCGACCGCAATACCCTTCTTGTCGAAGTCGTTGAAGGCGGCGGCGATCGCCGGCTCGTCGGTGACGTTGAACGCGGCGCCCTCGGCCTGATGTCCGGCGGCGCGAAATTCGGCCACGGCCTGCTCGACCCGCTTGGGATCGACGCCGTTGATGATGATCCTGGCGCCGGCTTTCGCCATGCCCTCGGCAATGGCGCGGCCGAGCCCGCGGGAGGAGCCGGTCACGAGCGCGGTGCGGCCGGAAAGGTCGAAGAGGGCGGTGCTCATCTCAAGAAATCCTCAGACGTTGGAGCGGCGCACGGTGAGATCGGAGCGGTTGAATACGGCGGGCAGAAGGTCGACGCCGAGGCCGGGTCCTTCCATCGGATAGACAAAGCCGTCCTTGATCGTCGGCATCGTGGTGACGAGCTCATTGTACCAGCCCTTGTAGAAGGCGCGTACCGATTCCTGGATCAGCGTGTTGGGCTGGCTGAACGACATGTGGATGGCGGCGATGAAGCCGATCGGGCCGATGCAGTCATGCGGCGCAAACGGGCGGTGATAGGTCTCGGCCATCGCCGCGATCTTGCGGCCTTCGGTCAAGCCACCGGTCCAGCACAGATCCGCCATCACCACATGCATGGCGTCGCGGTCGAGCATGTCCTTGTAGGGGAAGCGCGAGCCCAGCGTCTCGCTGGCGCAGACCCAGACGTCGGTCGAGCGGGCATATTCGGCCAGCGCCTGCGGCGAGTTCATCCGGATCGGGTCTTCGTACCAGGTCGGCTTGTAGGGCTCGAGCGCGCGCGCGATCTGCTTGGCGGTCGGCAGGTTCCAGAGCGAGTGGAGCTCGACCATGATCTCCATCTTGTCGCCGACGGCCTTGCGGATCTTCTCGAACGGTTCGATCGCCCGCTTCATCTGGGCTGCGGTGATGTAGAGGCCCTTGTTCTCCTGGGCCGCCGGATCGAACGGCCAGATCTTCATCGCGGAGATGCCGCTCTCCAGCAGGCTTTCGGCCAGCGCGTCGGCGTGGTGCATGAAGCCGTCGAGGTCTTCGTAGGGGCCTTTGGAGGCGCCGAGATTCCAGTTGGCGACGGGGCTGATATTGGTCGAGCGGACATATTGGGTGCCGGCGCAGGTGTTGTAGATGCGCTGCTTGTCGCGGCAGAGGCCGCCGAGCATCTGGTGCACAGGCTGATTGCAGACCTTGCCGAACAGATCCCATAGCGCGATGTCGATTGCGGAAGCCGCGCGGTATTCGACGCCGGTCGAGGATTGCGCCATCGGCAGGTTGAGCATGTCGCGATGGATCGCCTCGATGTGCAGCGGATTGCGGCCGAGCAGGCGGCCGGCAAAGGTGTCGTGGATCTGCGCTTCGACCGCGCCCGCGCCATAGAAGGTTTCGCCGAGACCGATCATGCCCGTGTCGGTGTGAACGCGCACCCAGATGACGTTGGAAAATTCCTCGGTGCGCAGCGTCTCGATCGACGTGATCTTCACGGCAACAATCCTCCCATTACAGGCGCCTCGCGCCTGACGTCTCATTTCGCACTGCAACATGTTGCAGGTCGCGCGAACGTCTTACGCCTGCTTGTAATATATCACAACATGTTTTAAGGGTCCCACAAATATCGCGCCACCGAGCAATGAGAGCGCGGCTGACAGGAGGACGACATGGCACGACGCAAGCGCGCGCTCGAGGTGGTGAGAAACGAGGACGACGGCGAGGGCAAGCCCTCCCGGCACAACCGGCTCAACTTCTTCGAGCTGGCTTACCAGAAGATCGAAGAGCTGCTCGTCCACTGCGAGCTCAAGCCCGGACAATTCATGACGATGCTGGAATTGCAGCACATCACCGGTTTCGGGCGCACACCGGTGCATCACGCCATCAATCGTCTCTCCGCCGACACGCTCATCATCATCCGTCCGCGCCACGGCCTGCACATCGCGCCGATCGATCTTGCGCGCGAGCGGATGCTGCTGGCCTTGCGCCGCGACATGGAGCGCTTTGTCGTGCGGCTCGCGGCCGATCGCGCCAGCCTGTCGCATCGCAATCAGGCGCTGCACATCGAGCGTCTGCTGCGCGAACGCCGTGCCACCCTGACCCTCGACGAATTCAACAGCATCGATCGCCGCATCGACGCGCTGGTGCTGGAAGCCGCCGGCGAGCCCTTCCTGGTGCACACGCTGCGGCCCTTGCACACGCTGTACCGCCGCATCGGCTACATCCACCATCGCTTCATGCCGGGACAGGCCGACCTGTCGGGCACGATCGATCACCACCTCGCCATTCTCAGTGCGGTCGCCGGCCGCCACGTCGAGGACGCCGTGAAGGCGAGCGATGCGTTGATCGACTACATGGACCAGATGTTCACGGGCATGGAGGCGGGGATCGATCCGCGCCTGCTCGATTGCAGCATCGAGCCGCTGCTCGGCACGTAAGAGAGTTTTGAAGAGAGGACCAAAGATGTCAACGATGGCGATGCCACAACCGACCGCGAGCGAAGCCGCGGTCCGCTACCTCATTACGAACTACAGTCCCAAGGGCAACAAGGTCGGCTGGCTGATGATGGCCTCGATCCTGGTCGAAGCCTGGGATCTCTATTCGATCGCCTTCGTGCTGATCTTCATCAAGGAGCAGTACAATCCCGATCCGTTGATGCTGGGTCTTGCCGCCGCCGGCACGCAGGGCGGCGCCTTGATCGGCGCGCTGCTCGGCGGCTGGCTCTCCGACAAGATCGGCCGCCGCGTCATGTTCCTGGTGACGATGGTGCTGTTCATCGTGCTGGCGCTGGCGCAGGCTTTCGTACCCAATGTCACCTGGCTCATCGTGATCCGCTTCCTGCTCGGCATTCCGCTCGGTTCGGATATCTCGACCGGCTACACCTACATCATGGAATCCATGGCCAAGGGTGAGCGCGAGGTCATGGGCAATCGCTGGCAATTCATGTTCGCCGTCGGTGAAGTTCTCACTATCGGCGTCATCGTGATCTTCCTGCTGACCGACATGCAGCACGAGATGCTGTGGCGCGTGACGCTCGGCCTCGGCGCTTTGCCGGCGCTGATCATCCTGGTCATGCGCCACGACGTGCCGGAGACGGCGGTGTGGCTCGTGCAGAAGGGACGCTACCGCGAGGCCAAGCAGGTCGCGCGCGAGATGTTCAACGACAATCTCGACATGCTGCCGAACCATGACGTGGAGGTGCCGAAGGTCTCGACCCGCGCGTTCCTCGCCGATCTCAAGAAGGATCCGATCCGCTGGCGCGCCACGATCTACGGCTGGATCGCCTGCTTCGCCCAGGGCAGCGAGTTCTCGACCTTCGCGTTCTACCTGCCGGTCCTCTTTGTCATGGTCGGGGTGTCGAGCGTGCTCGGCATCAATCTGGTGACGATGGCGCTGTTCTGCTTCGCCGCTCTGTCCGGCTGGGTCGGCCCGCTGCTGACGCCGAAGATCGGCCACCGCGGCATCGCGATCGCCGGTTTCGGCATCGTGCTGGCCTCGCTGCTGGTCGCGGCCTTCGCGCTCTACACCGACAACAAGATCCTGCTGCCGTTCGCAGCGGCCGCCATGTTGTGGGGCCATTATTGGGACGCGTCGAACTGCATGACGATCCCGACCATGGTTGCGAAGCCCAAGTATCGCGGCACGGCCAGCGGCTTCGCCTACATGTTCGTGAAGCTGCCGTCGTTCCTGGCGATCTTCCTGTTCCCGACGGTGTTCGCGGCGATCGGACAGGCGAATGCCACGCTGATGGTCGCGATCTTCCCGTTGATCGGATTGCTCGCCGCAATCTTCATCCTGCCGGAAGTCTACGGCTACGAGAACGACTAACGCGTTGCCCGGTCGCGGCCTTGTGGCCGCGATCGGGCTTTTCCCGCTACGGGCTCAGGAAGACGGGATTGATCCCGGACCCGAGCAGACCGATCGCCTGAAGCTGGGCGCTGTGGAGATCGATCTCCACGATCGCGAACAGGGTCAGCAGCACCACGACCGAGACGACGAGCAGGGGGTGGAATGTCCCGCCTCCTTGTTCCGGCGCGGTGAAGCTCCGAAACGAGCGACGCGGCGAAGGACTCTGCGGCAATGCCTTTGACTGAATCTGCATGATGGACCTCCGTGCCGCGCCGTAGCTGCGCGACGAGGTCAAGCATAGGTCCGGCTTTGCCGGCGACATTGATGCGCCGCAAATTGCGCGCGATTACCGGATTGCAGCCGCAAGCGCTGCGATCAAGGCGGGGGGCGTCACCAGCAGGCCCAGCTTGAGGAACGGCCAGGCGCCGACCTCGATTTTTTCGCGGCGGAGTGCGACCAGCCAGAGGATCGTGGCGAGCGAGCCGGTGATCGAGCAATTCGGTCCCAGGTCGACGCCGATCAGGATGGCGCTGACGACCGAGGTGGGCAGGTGATCGGCGGCCACGATCGACCCGGCGACGAGGCCGACCGGCAGGTTGTTGGCAATATTGGTGGCGATGGCGGTGGCGATCCCAACGCTCCAGCCGGCCCCGGGTACGGACTGCGCGACGGCCTCGTGCAGAAGTGCGCTGAGATGGCCGATCACGCCGGTCTTCACCAGTGCTTCCACCATCACGAAAAGCCCGCCGACCAGCGGCAGCACGCTCCAGGACACGTGTTTCAGTACCGGCATGGGCGACTGACGGCTGAGCAGCAGGACGAGGCCGGTCGTCACGGCGCCGCAGATGAAGGTCGGCAGGCCAAGCTGCTTGTCGAGCGCGGAGGCCGTGATCAGCACGACGCCGATCGCGGCAATGCCGATCGCGGTCAGCTTGCCGCCGCGGCTGAGCACCTTGTGCGGCACGCGGCGCTCGATGGTCTCCTCCTTCAGCGCGCGATGCTGGGTGAGACGCAACACGACATAGGTCAGCACGATCGAGGCGAGCGAGGGCAGGGCGAACTGACGCAGCCATTCGGTCAGATGCGGCATGCGCGAGCCGAACACCACGAGATTGGCGGGGTTCGAGATCGGCAGCACGAAGCTCGCAGCGTTCGCGATGAAGGCGCAGACGAAGAGATAGGGCAGCGGCTTGGCGCCAGCCGCGCGCGTCGCGGCGTAGACGGCGGGTGTCAGCACGATCGCGGTGGCGTCGTTGGACAGCAGCACGGTGACGAGCGTGCCGACCAGATAGATCAGCAGGAACAGGCGCTGCGGCGAGCCGGCTGCATATTCGACGGCGAGGGCGGCGAGATAGTCGAACAGGCCTTCGAGCCGGGCGAGCTCGGCAATCAGCATCATGCCGATCAGGAAGAGATAGACGTCGACGCCTTTCTCGATGCCTGTGAGCGCGTCCTGCCACGGCAGGAGGCCGAACAGCACCAGAGCGCCGGCGCCGATCACGGCCCAGATCGCCTCGGGCAGGCGAAAGGGCCGGATGATGACGCCTGCGGTCGCGGCGACGATGATGCTCCAGGCCCAGATGGCGTCAGACGGCACGTTCAGTCCTTGAGGTTGGGTCGGTTCATTCGGCAGCGATAACCGATGCTGGAGCCGCTGTCTTCCCCTGTGCCTGCAAGGTGCCACGCCGGGTCTCGGGCAAAGCGAGGAGGCAGACGATGGCACCGATTGCGGCGACCGCGCCGAGCGTGATGAACGCCGCGCTGTAGCCGGCGCCGACCACGACGAGGCCCGCAAGCGTCGTCGACAGCGCCGCGCCGATGCTCTGGGCGGTGATGATCGCGCCCTGCGCGACGTTGAAGCGGCCGGTGTTGCGCACGAGGTCGGCGACGATGACGGGGAAGATCGCGCCAAAGATGCCGGCGCCGACACCGTCCAGAAGCTGCACGCCGACCAGCCAGAATGGATTGTCGGAGAGCGTATAGAGCGCGCCGCGAATAGGCAGGATCAACAATGCGGCGAGGAAGAAGCGCTTGTGGCCCCAGCGGTCGGCCTTCGCGCCGACCAGCATCGCGAACGGCACCATCACTATTTGCGCTGCGACGATGCAGGCCGACATCAGGCTCGTGCCCATGTTCTTGTCCTGCAGCGCGAGTTTCTGCCCGACCAGCGGCAGCATGGCCGCGTTGGACAGGTGAAACAGCACGACGCAGATCGCGAAGACGAGCAGGGGGCGGCAGGTCAGGAGCACCGCGAGACCTGAGGGCTGCTCCGCCTGGTCACCGGTATCGGCATCGTGCAGCCCGCGGGCGAGGTCGTGGTCGATGGCACGAGCGGGGATCGCGAGAATGCTCACGAGGCTTGCGACCGCCATGGCAGCGAGAAGGTAGAACACCACGGTCGGGCCGAACCAATAGGCGGAAAGTCCCGCCAGGCCGGCGGCGACTGCATTGCCGGCGTGATTGAAGGTCTCGTTGCGGCCGATCCGCCGGGTGAAGGCGGCATGGCCGAAGATCCCGAGCGAGACGGCGGCGATCGCCGGCGGAAAGATCACGGCGGCAGCCTGCGCGATCCCTTGCGAGACCGCGACCGGCAGGAAGCTGGGAAACAGCGGCAGCGACAGTGACGCCAGCGTCACCATGATGGCGGCGATGACCATCGCGAGCCGCTTCGCCCGCGTCGCATCGATCAGCGCGCCGGCCGGCGTCTGCGCCACGATGCCGGCAATGGTCGCAATCGACATCACGAGGCCGATGCGTGCCTCGTCCCAGTGCTGCTCGGTGAGGAGATAGACGGCGAGATAGGGCCCAAGCCCGTCGCGGACGTCGGCGAGGAAGAAGTTGGCCGCGTCCAGCGCGCGGCCGGCGCGTCTCGTCTGGCCGGTGGGGTGATGGGAGGCCTGGCTCGACATCGGTCTCTCGATCGAGGCTGGGAAGCGACCCGCCAGAAACCGATCTCACGCCACCTTTGTTCCGCCCTTCAAAACTTCACGGCCAGCAGGACCGCGCCGGCGCCGATCATGGCGATGCCGAGCCAGCCCTGTGCGGTCGGACGCTCGCCGAGAAAGGCGAAGGCGAAAAGGGCTACCAGCACGACGCTGAGCTTGTCGATCGGCGCCACCAGCGTCGCGGGGCCAAGCTTCAGCGCACGGAAATAGCACAGCCAGGACGCGCCGGTCGCAAGCCCGGACAACACCAGGAACAGCCAGGTCTTCGACGAGACCGCCGACGGCACCGCGAACTGGCCGGTGAAGAACAGCAGCACCGAGAAGGCCAGCAGCACCACGATCGTGCGGATGAACGTCGCCAGATCCGGATTGACGTTCTCGACGCCGACCTTGGCGAAGATCGCGGTGAGCGCCGCAAAGCAGGCCGAGAGCAGAGCCCAGGTCTGCCAGGCGGTGAAGAGGGCGGGTTTCATCGATTATCTCTCACCTTGCCGCCGCCAACTTCTCCGTGATCGCCTTGCGCAAAATGCGCGACAGCGACTCCACCGAATACGGTTTCTGGATCAGCTCGAACCCGCGATGCGCGTTCTCGGCGAGGACGTTGCTGTAGCCGCTGGTGAGCACAACGGGCAGGCCCGGATAGCGCTCGCGGATGACGCCGGCGAGCTCGACTCCGTTCATGCCGGGCATGATGACGTCGGAGAAGACGAGGTCGACGGCGAATTCGTTCTCGCCGAGAATGCCGAGCGCCGCATTGGCGTTGGCGACCCGGCGGACGACATAGCCGAGATCTTCCAGCAGCTCGGTCGAGAACTGGCCGACGTCGTCATTGTCCTCGACCACGAGCACGCGATAGCCGCGCCCGGTGGTGGCGGCCTCGCTGGTCAGTGCCGCAGCGTCCTTCTCCGCGGCGGGACTGTGCGCCTGCGGCAGGTAGATGGTGAAGGTCGCGCCTTCGCCGTGCGTGCTCGTCACCGCGATGTCGCCCTCGGACTGCTTTGCGAAGCCGAAGGCCTGGCTGAGGCCGAGGCCGGTGCCCTTGCCGACCTCCTTGGTGGTGAAGAACGGCTCGAAGATGGCGTCGATGTTTTCAGGCGCGATGCCGCTGCCGGTGTCCGCGACCGAGATCGCGACGTAGTCGCCGCCGCGTGCCGACTGCGCCCGCAGGCTCGGGATGCCCGCGACCTTGCGCACGGCGATGGTGAGGCGGCCTTCGCCATCCATGGCGTCGCGGGCGTTGATGGCGAGGTTGATCAGCGCGGTCTCGAACTGCGCGATGTCGGCCACCGTGAAGCAGTCGGCATCGTTCACCTCGACGGCGATCTCGATGCGGCCGCCGACCAGCGGCCGGATCAGCTGCGCCACGGCCTCGACCTGGCTGCCGACGTTGAAGATCTGCGGCTTCAGCGGCTGCCTGCGCGCAAAGGCCAAAAGCTGAGCAGTGAGCTTGGAGGCGCGCTCCACGGTGTCGGAGATGGCGTCGACATAACGGCGGCGGCGTTCTTCCGCCAGCTCGCGGCGGCGCAGGAAGTCGGTCGCGGAGCGGATGATGGTGAGGAGGTTGTTGAAGTCGTGGGCGACGCCGCCGGTAAGCTGGCCGATCGCCTCCATCTTCTGCGACTGCCGCAGCGCTTCCTCGCCGCGACGGCGCTCGGTGATGTCGACGGCCTCGGGCACCGCACCGGTGATGTTGCCGTGGCGGTCGAGCACCGGACGCATGCCGAAGTCGAAATCGCGCTCGCCGATGGGCAGGCGCAGGCGCATCTCCAGCCGTACCGCTTCGCCTCTGAGCACGGTGTCGAAGGCCTTGCGCACGGTTGCGCTCATGCCGTGGGTGCCGGTGAACCAGGGCGTGTCCCAGAACGGCTTGCCGATCACGTCCGCGGCGCTCGCCCCGATGCCGTCGAGCGCGGTCTTGTTGGCATAGAGCAATTCGCCCTCGAGGTTGACCAGGCCCTGATACTGGTTGCTGGTCTCCAGGATGGCGCGCAGCCGTGCCTCGTTGGATTCGAGCTGGGCGGTGCGCTCCACGATACGCTCTTCCAGCGTCTCGTTGAGTTGCCGCAGCTCGATCTCGGCCTGCTTGGCGACGGTGATGTCGTGGGCGACGCCGATGAAGCCGATATGCTTGCCGGTCGGGTCCCAGCGCGGCTGCGATTCCGAGCGCAGCCAGCGCCATTCGCCGGATGCGTCCCTGTAGCGCGCCTCCAGCACGAACGGTTTCAGGGACGCTTCGCCCTGGACCGATTGCTGCAGCACATGCGGCAGGTCGTCGGGATGCAGCACCTTGCGCCAGTCGAAGGCGATGGCCTGGTCGTAGGGCAGGCCGACGAAGTCCACATAGGCCTGGTTGGCGAAGGAGCGCGTGCGGTCGAGCTTCGTGACCCAGATCGGCACCGGCGCGCTGTTGGCGATCAGCCGGAAACGCTCCTCGCTCTCGCGCAGCGTCTCGCGCGCGAGCGCCTGGGCGGTGATGTCGATATGGGCGCCGACGAGGCGAATGGCGCGGCCGTCGCTGTCGCGCTCGAACTTGGCGACAACGCGGATCCAGCGGGTCTCGCCGTCGTTGGGGCGGATGATGCGGTATTCGGCGGTGTAGTCTTCGTTCGTCCCGGCCAGCGCATCAAGGAAGTGCTTGACCGCCGCGTCGCGATCCTCGGGATGGATGCGGTTGACCCAATCCTCATGCGACTCGTCGGCGGCATCTGCCGACAGCCCGTGGAGCATCAGATATTCCGGCGAGCGGCGGTTCTTGAAGCCTTCGCGGAAGTCGACCTCGAGGCCGCCGACCTTGCCGATCCGCTGGATACGCGCCAGCTCTGCCTCGCGCTCCTGGAGCGCGTGATAGGCGTTGTCGCGCTCGCGCGCGATCTCTTCGAGGTGCTGGCGCAGCCTTTCCGCGGCGGTGGTATCGGGCAAAGGATCGTTCAAGGTGTCGGCCGTTGTGATGCAATAGCGCACGTGCCGGGCCGATATTCACACAGACAAAGCGTGATAGCCATTGCTCAAAACGGAATAAGGACGGAAAGGCGCCACCGATCGCAGGGGCGGGTATGAACGAACGTCGGGTCTGGCTATTTGTTCCCGAATGTTGGAACGATGAGCCCCCCGTGCGCGTATTTGCGAGGCGCCGCAACTCTTAATCATAAAACTCTCTTCCCGAAGAGGCTAAATCTTGAAGCTCTTTGTCTGCCAGGACTGCGGTAACGTGCTCTATTTCGAGAACCGCGCCTGCGAACGCTGCGGCCACCGCGTCGCGTTCCTGCCGGAGAAGGAGACGATGTCGGCGATCGAGCCCGACGGGGAGGCCTGGAAGATACTGGCCGACAAGGGCGAAAGCCGTATGCTCTGCCGCAACGCCGAGTACGACGCGTGCAACTGGCTGACGGATGCGGGCGATACCACCGGCTATTGCCGCGCCTGCCGCCACAACGGCATCGTGCCCGATCTGTCCGATCCGGTTCAGCTCGCCGGCTGGCGCGAGTTGGAGGTGGCGAAGCACCGGCTGTTCTATTCCCTGATCCGCTGGAAGCTGCCGCTCCAGACGCGGCAGGAAAATCCCGAACATGGGCTGATCTTCAATTTCCTCGCCGACGATCCGAACAGCGGGCAGAAGATCATGACGGGCCACGATAACGGCCTGATCACGATCGCGCTGACCGAGACCGACGAGATCGAGCGCGAGCGGCGCAGGCTCGAGATGGGCGAGCCCTACCGCACGCTGCTCGGGCATTTCCGCCACGAGGTCGGCCATTACTTCTGGGACGTGCTGGTGCGCGAGGGCGGCAGGCTGGAGCAATGCCGCGCCGTGTTCGGCGACGATTCCGCCGATTACGGCCAGGCCTTGCAGCTCCATTATGCCGAAGGCGCGCCGCCGGACTGGCAGCAAACCTACGTCTCGGCCTACGCCACCACGCATCCCTGGGAGGATTTCGCCGAGACCTGGGCGCACTACCTCCACATCGTCGATACCCTGGAGATGGCCTCGGAGTTCGGCATGGAGGTGCGCCCCAGGGTCGATCGCGACGGGGAGTTGACGGCGCGCATCCGTTTCAACCCCTATGAGACGAGGGACGTCGAGGCGCTCGTCAACGCATGGCTGCCCTTCACCTTCGCCATCAACAGCGTCAACCGCGCCATGGGGCTGCGCGATCTCTATCCGTTCATCCTGTCGCCGGCGGTGGTCGGCAAGCTGGGCTTCATTCACGACTTGGTCAGGGACGTGGCCAAGGCCGCGAAGCCGTAGGTCCGCTCATGGGCTCACCGGGCCCATTTCGGTCTTGCGCTGGTACGCCAGAGGGCCCCGGATTTAGACCGTTGCCTCCGGCCGATTTTGATGTACCACGGGGGCCACACGGCCCGTCCCCGCAGGCCCCAACGGCCAGGGAAGGGTCCCGCCCAAGGTCGAGACTCAAGAAAAGCATGTTCAAACGCATTCTGATCGCCAATCGCGGCGAAATCGCCTGCCGGGTCATCAAGACCGCTCGCCGCATGGGAATTCAGACGGTTGCGGTCTATTCCGAGGCCGACCGCGATGCCCTCCATGTCGAGATGGCCGACGAGGCCGTCCTGATCGGCCCGCCCGCGGCCGCCGAGAGCTATCTGGTGATCGAGAAGATCGTGGAGGCCTGCCGCAAGACGGGAGCCGAGGCCGTGCATCCCGGCTACGGCTTCCTGTCCGAGCGCGAGGCGTTTCCGCGCGCGCTGGAGGCCGCCGGCATCGTCTTCATCGGCCCGAACCCGGGCGCGATCGCCGCGATGGGCGACAAGATCGAATCCAAGAAGGCCGCAGCTAAGGCCAAGGTCTCGACCGTGCCGGGCTATCTCGGGGTCATCGAGGACGACAGGCACGCGGTCAAGATCGCCGACGAGATCGGCTATCCCGTCATGATCAAGGCCTCCGCCGGCGGTGGCGGCAAGGGCATGCGCATCGCGCATTCGAAGGCCGAGGTTGCCGAGGGCTTCAACCTTGCAAAGGCCGAGGCGAAGGCCTCGTTCGGCGATGACCGCGTCTTCGTCGAAAAGTTCATCGTCGATCCCCGCCACATCGAGATCCAGGTGCTGGGCGACAAGCACGGCAACGTGATCTATCTCGGCGAGCGCGAATGCTCGATCCAGCGCCGCAACCAGAAGGTCATCGAGGAGGCGCCGTCGCCGCTGCTCGATGAGGCCACCCGCCGCAAGATGGGCGAGCAGGCCGTCGCGCTGGCCAAGGCGGTGAACTACGACTCCGCCGGCACCGTCGAATTCGTGGCGGGGCAGGACAAGAGCTTCTTCTTCCTCGAGATGAACACGCGCCTTCAGGTCGAGCATCCCGTCACCGAGCTCGTCACCGGCGTCGACCTCGTCGAGCAGATGCTCCGCGTCGCCGCCGGCGAGAAGCTCGCGATCAGCCAGAAGGACGTGACGCTCACTGGCTGGGCGGTGGAATCCCGCCTCTACGCCGAGGATCCGTTCCGCAACTTCCTGCCCTCGATCGGGCGCCTCGTGAAGTACCGCCCGCCGGCCGAAGCCAGCCAGGACGGCATCACCGTGCGCAACGACACCGGCGTGCAGGAGGGCGGCGAGATCTCGATCCATTACGATCCGATGATCGCCAAGCTCGTCACGCATGCGCCGTCGCGCGCGGCCGCGATCGAGGCGCAGGCCACCGCGCTGGATTCGTTCTATGTCGAGGGTATCAGGCACAACATCCCATTCCTGTCGGCGCTGATGCACCATCCGCGCTGGCGCGAGGGACGGCTCTCGACCGGTTTCATCGCCGAGGAATTCCCCAAGGGCTTTGCCGTGCGCGTGCCCGAAGGCGAGGTCGCGCGGCGGATCGCGGCGGTCGGCGCCGCCATCGACCATGTGCTAGGGGAGCGCAAGCGGCAGATCTCGGGCCAGATGGGCGGCCGCGTCGTGCAGCGCGAGCGTCGCCGCGCGGTCTGGCTCGACCGCCAGGAGATTTTGCTCGAGGTCGGACGCGAGGGCGAGGCGATCGCGATCCGCTTCGTCGATGCCGAAGGCAAGGCCGGCAACGCGCATCTGCTGCAGTCGTCGTGGAAGCCGGGCGATCCGGTCTGGCAGGGGACCATCGACGGCCATTTCGTCGCGGTGCAGGCGCGCCCGATCGCCAACGGCATCCGTCTGGCGCATCAGGGCGTCGAGGTGCCGGTCTATGTCTGGACCGAGGCGGAAGCAGCCTCGGCGCGGCTGATGCCGGTGACCACGGCTTCCGACAGCGGCAAGAAGCTGCTTTGCCCGATGCCGGGCCTCGTGGTCTCGATCGCGGTGACCGAAGGGCAGGAGATCAAGGCCGGCGAGACGCTCGCGGTGATCGAAGCCATGAAGATGCAGAACGTGCTCCGCGCCGAGCAGGACGGTACGGTGAAGAAGATCCACGCCAGCGCCGGCGCGACGCTCGCCGTGGATGCGCTGATTCTGGAGTTTGCGTAAAAGCAAGTGAGTGGGGCCCTCACTGGCCCCACCAACACCGTCATTGCGAGCGCAGCGAAGCAATCCAGACTGCCTCTGCGGAAAGATTCTGGATTGCTTCGCTGCGCTCGCAATGACGGAGTATGTTGCGGCTGCGTCGCAACAGTTGAGAGGGCACCATGGCCTTTCGTTCCCGCCGCGAAAAACTGCGTTCGATCCTGACCGGCTCGGCCTGCGTTCATCCCGGCTCGGTCTATGATGCGATCTCCATCCGCATCGCCGAGGATCTCGGCTTTCCGCTCGGCATGTTCGGCGGCTCGGTGGCCTCGCTCGCGGTGCTCGGCGACCCCGATGTCACGCTGATCACGCTCACCGAGCTCGCCGAGCAGATGCGGCGGATGTCGCGCGCGGCGATGCTGCCGGTGCTGGTCGATGCCGATCACGGCTATGGGAATGCGCTCAACGTGCGCCGCACGGTGCAGGAGCTGGAGACCGCGGGCGCCGCCGGCCTCACCATCGAGGACACGCTGTTGCCGGCCGCCTTTGGCGAGGCGAAGACACAACTGATCTCGCTGGAAGAAGGCGTCGGCAAGATGAAGGCGGCGCTGGATGGCCGCAGCGATCCCTCGCTCGTCATCATGGGCCGCACGGGAGCTGCCTCGGTCACCTCGATCGAGGATGCGATCCGCCGCGCCAGGGCCTATGAGGCGACCGGCGTCGACGCGCTGTTCTTCACCGGCATCAAGTCGCGCGCCGAGCTCGAGGCGATTGTCGCCGCTACACGCCTGCCGATCGTGCTCGGCGGTGCGCCGGACGAACTGAACGCGATCGACTATCTCGCGAACCAGCGCGTGCGCATCGCGCTTCAGGGCCACGCGCCGATCGCGGCTGCCACGCAGGCCGTCTACGAGACGCAGAAAGCGTTGCGCGAGGGCACGCCGCCGAAGAACCTCAAAGGACTTCCGTCGCCGGACTTGACCAGCCGCGTCATGCGCGAGGCCGACGTCAAGGCACGCAGCGCCGGCTTTCTCGGGCTGAAGAAATGAGCCGGGCGATCCTCCAGGTCATGATCCGCGGCCGCGTGCAGGGCGTCGGCTACAGGGCCTGGGTCGAGTACCAGGCGACAACGAGTGGCCTCGAGGGCTGGGTTCGCAACCGCCGAGACGGCAGCGTGGAAGCACTGTTCGCAGGCACACCGAAGCATGTCGCCGACATGGTCGCGCTATGCCGCCACGGCCCGCCGTCATCGCGTGTGGATAGCGTGACCAGCGAGACGGCCGGTGCGGATGAGTTGAACCTGCGTAGGGCAGGGGAAGCGTTTTCGGTGTTGCCGACGGTGTAGGTGCGTTCCGTGAGGTCGTCATGCCCGGGCTTGTCCCGGGCGTCCACGTTCTTCGTGCGACGTGGCTAGGCGTGGATGGCCGGGTCAAGCCCGGCCATGACACGGTGCGGGCGGGGCGAGGTGAGGAGACCATCGCCTCACCTTGGCAGCTTCGAGATCGCCTCGCTCAGTTCGTGGATCTCGTAGGGCTTGCGCAGGATCGGGAAGTCGCCGCGGACGTCGGCGGCGGCTTCGCTGTAGCCGGTGGCGAGCAGGATCGGCAGGCCAGGGTGGATCTGGCGCAGATGATGGGCGAGACCGAGCCCGTCCATCTTGCCGGGCATCACGATGTCGGTGAACACGAAGTCGACGCCGTTCTTCTCGAGCTCGCGCAAGGCGGACTCGGCGTCGGCAACCCGGTGCACGCGATAGCCGAGCTGCTCCAGCAAGCCGATGCTGACGATCGCGACGTCGGGATTGTCCTCGACCAGCAGCACGGTGCCGCTGCCGGGAACCGGCACCGGTTCAGGGATATCGATTGGTGCGGTCGCGCTTTCGCGCGGCAGCAGGATGGTGAAGGTCGTGCCCTTGCCGAGCTCGCTTGCGACCTTGACCGTGCCGCCCGCCTGATGAGCGAATCCGTGCACCTGCGACAGGCCGAGGCCGGTGCCTTTTCCGACGGGTTTGGTCGTGAAGAACGGTTCGAAGATCTTGTTGACGACGTCGGAGGGGATACCAAGCCCGGTATCGGCGACGGTGATGGCGACGAACTCGCCGCGGTGGAGCGGATCATCCAGGACGACGTTGCGTGCGCCGACCGTCACGGTACCGCCGTCGGGCATGGCATCGCGAGCGTTGATGACGAGATTGAGCAGCCCCGTCTCGAGCTCGGAGACATCAGCCTTGACCGACCAGACCTCGCGGTCGATGTCGAAGGCGAGACGAACGGCGCTTCCGACGCCGGCGTGAAGCACTTCGCGGATCGCCTCGATGCGGTCGCCGAGGCGGATCGCCTGGGGATTGACGCTCTGCCGCCGTGCGAAGGTCAGGAGCTGGCTGGTCAGTGCGGCGCCGCGCTTGGTTGCGGTCTCGATCGCGGACATCGCGCGCTGAACCTTGGCCTCGTCCTCATCGCGCTTCTTGAGGATGTGAAGGCTGCCGCTGATGATCATCAGGAGGTTGTTGAAGTCGTGCGCGACGCCTCCGGTGAGCTGTCCGAGCGCATCGAACTTCTGCGACTCGGCAAGCTGCCTCTGCATCGCTTCGAGCTTGAGCTGCGCATTGCGCCGCTCGGTGATGTCGCGGGTGATCTTGGCGAAGCCGACCAGGGCGCCGTGCTCGTAGATCGGATCGATGATGACGCTCGCCCAGAAGAACGTGCCATCCTTGCGGACGCGCCAGCCTTCCTCCTCGTAGCGGCCGTGGTCCCGCGCAATGCCGAGGGCACGCGCGGGCTTGCCGTTGGCGCGGTCGGTCTCGGTGTAGAAGCGCGAGAAATGCTGGCCGAGGATCTCTTCGGGCGAATAGCCCTTGATCCGCTCGCCGCCGATGTTCCAGCTCGTGATGATCCCGGTGGGATCGAGCATATAGAGCGCGTAGTCCGCGACTCCTTCCACCAACAGCCGAAAACTGCGCTCGCTTTCGAACAAGTCTCTCTGTTGACTGGACTTTGTCGTCATTCTCAACCCGCCTGGAACCGGGGCAAACGCCCCGGAGGGCGTTTGGTTCCCGTTCTCTGGGCCGTTTTTAGGCAAATACGACGGACGGTATACAGGACGCAAGCCGCCGAGCGCTCTTGACAATCAGTCGCGCTCGTCAGATATTTCTGTTATGACAGAAATAACCGGAAAGAAGAAACTGCCCGCCGCCGTCGAGCGCTTCATCCTGCATTGGGGTGACATGGGGGACGGGTGGGGCGTCAACCGCTCGGTCAGCCAGATCCACGGGCTGCTCTATCTCGCCGAGGCGCCGATGACGGCCGAGGACATCGCTGACACGCTCGGCATGGCGCGCTCCAATGTCTCGAACTCGCTGAAGGAGCTGCTCGCCTGGAATCTGATCCGGCGGGTGCCGATCCTCGGCGACCGCCGCGACCATTACGAGGCCGAGACCGATATCTGGGAGGTTGCGGCCCGGATCGCGGCGCGGCGCAAGGAGCGGGAGCTCGATCCGGCGATCACGGCGCTCCGGGCCTGCGTGTCCGATGCCGCCGACGATCCGACCATCAATCCGGTCGCAGCCAAACGGCTGAAGGAGATGCTCGCCTTCACCGAGCTCGCCGACCACTGGTTCATGCAGATGCTGAAGGTGCCGCGACCGCGGCTGGTCGCCCTGATGCGGCTTGGCGAGAAGATCGCCAACCTGCTGCCGCTGGGCAAGGCCAAATAGCGATGAGGAGGGTGCGATGACGTCGGCTCGATTGTCAGGCTCCAGCGCATCTCCCTCCGCTCACGTCAAACTCCTCGACGACCGCCGCTTCCGCACGTTGCTGTCGGACGAGGATTGGGGCCGGCTGCCGCTCGCGACCTGGCGGCGCTTTTCGAAACGCGTCGCTGACGGCGACAGCGTCGTCTATGTCGGCGTAGTCGATGAGGTCTCGTTCAGCGACATCGGCTGGTGGTTCGCGCAAGCTGCCCGCCTGATCGGCGGACCGCTGCCGACCGGCCGCGACACCGGTGTCCCCATGATTGTGACCGTCACCGAGGACGGCGCGACCGGCGGCCAGACCTGGACCCGCATCTGCGCGCGCAAGCGCGGTTTTCCGCAGGTGATCCATTCCGCCAAGCGTTTCGCCGGCCCGACCGGGCTCGAAGAGTATGTTGGCTTCGGCGTCTCGATGGCGCTCCGCATCGCGGTCGAGGGGCAGGCGCTGACCTTCCGTAGTGCCGGTTACGGACTCCAGCTCGGACGCTTGTGGATCCCGCTGCCGCAATGGCTCACGCCCGGCGATCTCACGGTGACGCATAGCGATCTCGGCGAAGGCGCCTTTCGTTTCACCCTCGATGTCACTCACCCGCGTTACGGCGCTCTGATCCACCAGTCCGTCGTCTTCAGGGAGGCCGTATCATGACGCCGCTGTTGTGGACCCTCATCGCCATCCAGATCGTGATGGGCGTGTTCGACACCTTCTATCACCACGAATTCACCGAGCGCCTGGCCTGGCGCCCGTCGCAGCGCTTCGAGCTGAAGCTGCACGGCATCCGCAACATGCTCTATGCGCTGCTGTTCCTTGTGCTCGGCTGGCTCGAAGTCCATGGCGTGCTGGCACTGCTGATCGTGGCAGTGCTGGTCGCCGAGATCGTCATCACGCTGATGGATTTCGTCGAGGAAGATCTGAGCCGAAAGCTGCCGCCGAGTGAGCGGATCAACCACACGCTGCTCGCGATCAACTATGGCGCCATCCTGGTGCTGCTGCTGCCGGTGCTGATCGATTGGGCGATGCAGCCGTTCGGCGTGAGTGTCGTGTATCAGGGCCTGCTCAGCATCGCCGCCACTGCCTGCGCAGTCGGCGCAGCGCTCTGCGGCGTCAGGGACTTTGCGGCGATGCGCCGGCTCGGCCGCATGAAGAGCGTGCCGGCGCACGGGCTGGTCGAGAAGGTCCCCGGCCGCAAGACCGTACTGATAACAGGCGCCACCGGCTTCATCGGCAGCCGCCTTGCCGCGAGCCTCAGCGGGGCAGGGCACGACGTCATCGCGCTGATCCGCAACCCCGCGAAGGCCGAGATGCTGCCGCCGCCAGTCACGCTGATCACCAGCCTTGATCAGCTCGCCGCGGACACGCCAATCGACGCCATCGTCAATCTCGCCGGCGAGCCGATCGGCAATGGCCTCTGGACCGAGGCGAAGCGCGCGAAGATTCTCGGCTCCCGGATCGACATGACCGGCGAGGTCGTCAAACTGATCGCGCGGCTCGACCGCAAGCCGGAGGTGCTTGTGAGTGGCTCCGCGATCGGCTGGTACGGCCTCTGGGCCGACCAGGTGCTGACGGAGTCGGCCAAGTCGCATGCCTGCTTCAGCCACGAGCTGTGCGCGGCGTGGGAGAAGACGGCGCGGCCGGCCGAGGAGCTCGGCGTCCGCGTGGTGTACTTGCGCATCGGCCTGGTGCTGGGCACCGAAGGCGGCTTCATCACGCGGATGCTGACGCCGTTCGAATTCGGGCTCGGCGGGCCACTCGGCACGGGCCGGCAATGGATGTCCTGGATCGAGCGCGACGATCTGATCCGGCTGATCGCCTATGTGATGGCGACGCCCGATCTCACGGGGCCCGTCAACGCGACCGCGCCGATCCCCGTCACCAACGCAAAATTCACCGAAGAGCTCGGCCGCCGCCTGCACCGGCCTGCGGTGTTTCGTATCCCCGGCGGCCTGCTGCGCCGGATCGGTGGCGGCTTTGCCGACGAACTCCTGCTCGGCGGCCAGCGCGTGCTGCCGAACAAGGCGCTGAGCCGCGGTTTTGTGTTTCGGCACGAGACGCTGCGCAGTGCGTTCGAGGCGATCTTGTGAGGTGATGTCATGTCTTGCGCTGCATGCCCTCGTGCTCTGAACGGCTGGTTTCGCGGATGCCTGGCGGCAACCGCGACATTGGGTGCGTTGCCAGTCCTCGCCGCAATTCTATCTCTTCCAGATCGAGGCTTTCCCGAAGGACTGGCTCCCATCGTCCCCCTGGTCTTGATTGTCCTGCCTATCACATTGATCTTCACGTGCCTGCTTAGCGGGATGCCATCCGCGCTTGTGATATGGCTCGGTGAGTCACTTCGAATTCGCTCGGTGCTGTTTTATGCGGCCGCTGGCGCTGCGATCGGAGCCTTGATTGCGAACGGCATCTTCGGGACGCTCTTTGAGATGGATGCGCTGTTTGCGTTGGCTGGATGTCTGGCCGGGGTCGCTTATTGGTCCGCTGCAGGAAAGGACGCGGGCGCTAGTTAGCTCCCGCGGCGCTCCGAAACGTCGCCGCCACCGCGCGCAGCGCTGCGAGCTTGGTGGGATCGCTGACCTTCGAATGCAGCATCACCTTCGATCTGCCGAGCTTCGGCAGCTGGTGTGCAGGCCCGATGTCGATCAGGCCTGCCGGCGCAATCCGCCGCGCGAGCGGCGCGATTGCGAGCCCGGCAAGCGCGGCCGCGACCACCGCCGTAACGCCGCCGCCGACAAAGCGTTCGCGCCAGGCGAGGCCGGCCTTGTCGAGCCCGCGGACGGCGACGGCGCGGACGCCGCAGGGCGGGGCGAGGGTTGCGAGCGGCAGCGGCTCACCCTTCGGCAGGGTGAAGCGTCGCGACGCGAACCAGCCGAACTCGTCTTCGGCCAGCTTCTCGCCGCCGCGGCGGCTGCCTTCCTGGCGCACGATCACGGCATCGAGCTGACCTGCGTCGTAAGCGTCCTGCATCTCGCGCGAGAAGCCGATGGTGACGGCGAGGGTGAGGCTTGAGGACATCGCGTGCAGTCGTTCGAGCAGCGGCACGAGTTCAGGGCCTGCGGCGTGATCGGAGATGCCGAGCGAGAGCGACTGTGCGGCCGGCGCCTCGCCTGAGAGTGCACGGTCATGCGCCTCCATCAGTGCGCGGGCGCGATCGAGGAACGCGGCGCCGTCGGCGGTGAGCCGGACCGCCCGCGGCGAGCGTTCGACGAGGCGCTTTCCCAGCAGCGCCTCGAGCCGCTGCAGCTTCAGGCTGACGGCGGCCTGCGTCGTGCCGAGCGCTTCGGCGGCACGCGTAAAACTCTGGAGGTCGGCGACCAGCAGGAAGGCCTTGATGGTGGCGATGTCGAGGGTTTCTGTCATTACGTATCGTTATCACTGGTATCAGAAGAGATAAGATACCAAAATGACGGGGCAAGGTCTAGCTTCCTACCAACGCCGCGCAAACTCCGCGCAGCATCTTGAGGAGAACGACCATGCCGCTGATCACCGTGTCCTACACCACCTCCCGCCAGTCGCCCTCGCTGAAGGCCGATATCGCCAACGCCGTGTCCGAGCTCACCGCAAAGATCCTGCACAAGGATCCCAAGGTGACCGCCATCATCGTGAAATCGGTCGACGCAGGCGACTGGTTCGCCGGCGGCAAGTCGCTCGCCGAGCAGAAGTTGGCCAGCTACTGGATCGACATCCATGTCAGCGAAGGCACAAACACCAAGGACGAGAAGGCGGCCTATCTCGCCGCGATGTTCAAGCGCATGGCCGAGATTTTGGGCCCGCTGCATCCCGAGACGTATTTGCACGTCGACGAGGTCAAGGGCGATGCCTACGGTTTTGGCGGCCTGACCCAGGAGCGGCGCTACATTGCCGGCAAGCTCGAAGTTGCGTTGCAAGCGGCGTGAGGTCGCAAGCCGCGGGTGAAAAACTCACCCGCGGCCTGAAGCCATCAGCTCGCCGCGCGGAACTGGACTTCGGAATTGTTGATGAAGCACGTCTTGTCGAACAGCTTGAGGTCCAGCGGGTTCGGCAGCCTGACGTCGTCGAGGTCGGGGCAGGGCTTCATCGACGGATCATAGGATCGGTCGATCTGCGAGATGAAGACGACGATCAGCCCCGCGTCGCGCGCGAAGGATTTCAGTGCGCGCACCTGAACAGCGAGATCAGGATTTTCCCGCCTCTGGTCGAGCAGTTGCAGATAGTCGATCACCACGACCGTGCCACTGGGCGCCGCGGCCATCTGCTTGACGATGTAGTCGGCGCTGATGGCGTCGGAGCAGTCGATCTCGAACATCTCAGCGAATTGCGTGGGGTCCACGCCAATCGACCGCAAGCGGTCGAAGACGTCCTTCTCGGTGTATTCGAGCGAGAAGAACGCGGCGCGATGGCCCGACTTCATGGCCTCCACGGCGAGTTCGAGGCTCATCAGGGTCTTACCCTGACCGGGGCGCGCGCCCACCAGCACTAGATCACCCGGCCGGAATTGTGGGAACAGGCGATTGGCGGGCGTCAGTGCGGCGGCCTTTGCCGCGAGCATGCTCCAGGCGGAAAACCCTTCCGTCGCAGCGATGCGGTCAAGCGCGTCGTGGAGCGGAATGCGTTCCTCGCGCGACAGGCGCTTGGCTCGTCGCTTCAGATGATAGATCGGCGCAGAGAGTCTCATCGTCAAAACCTCCCATTGCGAGCAGAAAGCGCAATCCCTCCTTATGCCAGGCGCTCGAACAGTCGGTCCGATGGTCTCATCGCCCGGCATGAGGTCTGCTTTCCCGGCGGAGGGGGGAGGCGTGGGCGGCACCGGAAGCAAGCATAGCCGATTCCGCCGCAAGCGGAGAATATGCGCCGGTCGGGCTCGAACAGGAAAAGTTAGACGGCCGCTTCCGCCACCAGCGCGCGGGTCGGCCCGAACAGCTCCTCGAACGCCTGGCGCAGCGCGACATCGACATCGGCGATGGTCACGAGCTGGCCGAGATCGACCAGCGAGGTGACGTCGTAGCGGGGGTCGGCGACGCCGCAGGGTACGATGCCGGCGAAATGCGACAGCTCCGGCTCGACATTGATGGCGATGCCGTGGAACGAGACCCAGCGCTTCAGCCGGACGCCGATCGCGGCGATCTTGTCCTCGTGCTCGGGCCCCTTGTCGGGCCGCTTCACCCAGACGCCGACCCGGTCCTCGCGCCGCTCGCCGCGGACGTTGAAGGCGGCGAGCGTCCGCAGGATCAATTCCTCCAGGCTCGCGACATAGGCCCGGACGTCCGGCCGGCGCCGCTTGAGGTCGAGCATGACATAGGCCACCCGCTGGCCGGGCCCGTGATAGGTGAGCTGCCCGCCGCGCCCGGTGGCGAAGGTCGGGAAGCGGGGATCGAGCAGGTCGGTTTCCTTGCCCGAGGTACCGGAGGTGTAGAGCGGGGGGTGCTCGAGCAGCCAGACCAGCTCGGGAGCCTCGCCGGCGGCGATCTGAGCGACTCGCGCCTCCATGGCGGCCACGGCCTCCGGATAGGGCACCGGCGCGTCCGAGATCCGCCACTCCACGGGCTCGCCGGTGGAGGCGGAAAACGACGTCAAATCGAGGTCTTGGCGGGGGTTTTGAGGCGAATTAACCATTGGCTAACCATAACGTGGTGATCATCTGGGGAGCAAATGCCAAGTCCTTTGGCTTGTCCCAAGTTGCGGCGGTCCTGACAGTGCCCACTCTCGATAAAGTCACCGTGGATCTCATGGTCGTCCTCGGGACGACCACCATGCCGATCCATCAAGTATTACGTCTTTCCCGCGGCGCCATCATCGAACTGGACGCGACCGAGGCCGACGAGGTCAAGGTTCTCGCCAACAATCTGCCGATCGCCTCCGGCGTCGTGCTGGTCGACCGCAACCGGATCGCGGTCGAGGTCAAGCAGATGCTGCCGCGCACGACGGGCACGCGGTAGCGGCCCCGGCACGCGGTAGCGCACGACGGGCACGCGGTAGCGGCCCCGGCACGCGGTAGCGGCCGCGGGTACCCGGCAAGGCCGGGGGACTCGATAGGGCCGATCCGGGCAGGGGTCCGGATTTTTCCTGCCAAGCTTGTGGAATTCTGGGCCTTTGCAGGCTTGTACCCCTCTGATGGATTTGTTAGATCGGCGCCGTTGATCCGGCAGGCCTCAAGCCCTAAGCCGGCATCCCCAAAGCGCTCGTGGCGGAATTGGTAGACGCGCTGCCTTGAGGTGGCAGTGAGTAAAATCGTGGGGGTTCGAGTCCCTCCGAGCGCACCATACCCACGCCTAATCTATTGAAATTACGGCATTTTTCTTCCAAAATTACTGCGCAAAGTTACTACTCTGTTCTCGGTCGACGTTCCGGACCTGTTCGCGCCAGGTAAAGCCATGATATCGTTAAATGACTGGCTCTGATCGAACGCAACGATCTTCTCCATGCCGCTGATTCCGAGTTTTTCTCGGTTTGCCTTGGCGATGTAGTGCGCCGGCATCTTTGGGGCAGTCCAGCCGAACATCGCCATCATCTGGCTCTCGGTACAGTCGGCGTAGGCCGCGACCTCGGCGCGGGCCTTCCGCACCCCATGGCAGCTTTTCTTCGGCTCGTTGACGCCCGCCTTGACCGCGTACTTCTTGAACTTCGCCGCCCACGCTTTCTTGTTCATCGGTAGCACGCGGCCCTTCACGATCTTCCCGGTGAAAACGTCAGCGCCGACGATCCCGGCCGTACGCGCCGCGCGGAGGTATCTGCAAACTCCGGATGCACCGGCACCGTGACGGTCCTGTTGCCACGGCTTTTTTGGTTGAGATCTGCACCGCCATCTTGGGTCGCGCGCATCATTCACCACGTCGGCAATTATGGCGAAGTCTATGATCGCAGCTTGGGCACCGGCTCCCGGCTCGCGATCCCGCGCGGGCTCAATCGGCTATGGACCGAGGGCGGCCTGCGATACGCGCCGCCGATGCGGTGACGTTTCCCTTCGGATGCCCTTGGGACGTCTAAGGCCCACAAACTTCCGAGACGCTCGGAGTTGAACTCTTAACTCGGACCCGTCGAGGAACTTCTCACATGTTGCTTTCAACTTGGCGTGGTGTGAGTTAAACTATACGCGTTGAGCTATCGGCCTGCGGCCACGCGCCGTAGCTGAGGAGGAGCGCATGGCGACCACTCAGGTCCCTGTCGACCTTCTGCACTGGGTGCTGGCGATATTGCCGATCGTCGCGCTCTTGGTATTCCTTGTACCTTTGCGTTGGCGCGCCCCGGAAGCAGGGCCGATGGCAATGTTTACTGCCGGCATCGTGGCGCTCCTCGCCTTCCGCACACCATGGAACACGCTGGCGGTCGCCAGTGCAAAAGGCGTTTGGGACGCCATCTTCATTCTCTATGTGATCTGGCCTGCGCTCCTTCTATATCAGATCACCAAGCAGGCCGGCGCATACGATGCGCTGCGTCAAGGGATCTCCAGGTTCAGTCGGAACGATCTTTTCATCATTCTGGCGCTAGCCTGGGTGTTTGCGTCGTTTCTCCAGGGCATCGCGGGCTTTGGTGCACCCGTCGCAGTCGTCGTGCCGCTGCTGATCACGGTAGGTGTGAAACCGGTCTACGCTGTAGCCATGGGCGTTCTCGCACACGCTTGGGCGCGGTTCTTCGGCACTCTTGGAGTCGGATGGCTGGCACTGCTGAGGGTCTCCGAGGTGGAAAACGTCGTCAGGACCGCCTTTGAGTCGTCGCTACTGATTCTCATACCGACCTATCTGGGTGGTTTCCTCATCGTGTGGGTTTACGGCAGGGGACCAGCCGTGCGCCATGCCTGGCCGCTGGTGCTGATCCTCGGCACGATCCTCGGCGTCGGACAACTCCTGGTCGCGTTGTTCAGCCCCGAGCTGTCGACCTTCCTGGCTGCTGCTGCGGCGCTTCTGGCGCTCTACCCGTTGTCCCGCTGGAAGAAATACGGCGAGCCGATTCCGATAGAGGAGATTCCCGAACGGCCGGCCATGACGCAGACACGAGCGAACGAACAAAAAGAGGCGGCGCCAGTCATGAGCCTCGGGATGTCGTGCCTGCCGTATATCGTGCTGACGATCGTGACGCTCGGTGTGCTGTTAATCCCGCCGCTCAATGCAGTGCTGCGGCAGGTTCAGATCGGACTGCCGTTCCCAGCCGTCGAAACCGGCTTCGGCGTCAAGAATGCGGCGGTCGCACGTTATGCGCCGATCAGTGTGTTTACCCATCCCGGGATGATGTTGCTCGTCACCTCGATCTTAGTCTGGATTGTGTATGGCGCGGGCGGTTACTACCGCGCCTGGGCGGACCGACACACGCCCGAGAGAATTTGGTCTGCACTGCTCATCGATGCGGTGCCCGCTTCGGTCCCGGTGATCGCATTCCTGGTGACGAGCCGCATCCTGGATCATAGCGGCCAGGTCTTGACCCTCGCCTACGGCATTGCCGCCGCCTCGCCGCCGCTCGTGTACGCGGGCATCGCGAGCGTCATCGGCGCTCTTGGCGCCTTCATGACGTCCAGCAGCACTGCCTCCTGCGTACTTTTCGGAGGTGTCCAGAGCAGCGTGGCTCAGCTGCATGGGATGTCCCGAGAAACCATCATTGCCGCGCAAGCGGCCGGAAGTGCCTACGGTAATGCCATCGCTCCCGCCAATGTCGTGCTGGGCACAAGCATCGCGGGAGTCAAAGGCCAGGAAGGAGCGGTTCTGCGCATCACAATGCCTTGGACCGCTCTCGTTGCGGTCCTAACAGGTCTCGCAACGGTCGCGCTCGTGGTTTTTGCGCGATAGACGGAGCGCATCATGGATAAAAAGCTAAAGGCTGAGACCCTCGCCCTCTTACTCCTGATCGCAGCATTCCCCATCACGAGCTGGGGCACGACAGCAGGCTACTACTTGGTGTGGTCGATCGGCTTCATCAGCCTTATCGCCGGCGGCGTCGTGCCGGTCATGACGCGCTACATGGATCATTCCGGCGACAAAATCCGGGATGTCGGCATGGAGTATGATGACCGAACTTCCTAACCCCGCAGCTGACACGCTCGCGTCGGCTCAAGTCTCTTAAGAGCGCAAGCCGACGTCGCCGCGCTGGGTTTGGCGGAGGTAAGCAGAGTAAGGAGGCGATCATGAGTAGCCCGAACGGTCCGCGCACTGGCCGCCCTTCGACGCGCGCACCACGCGGCATCGTATCGACGCCGCACTATCTCGCCAGCGCCACGGGACTGGAGGTTTTGCAGCGCGGAGGCAGCGCAGTCGACGCCGCCATCGCCGCCAACGCCGTGTTATGTGTCGCCTACCCACACATGGCCGGCTTGGGCGGCGACGGCTTCTGGCTGATCGCCGAGCCAAACGGCACCGTGCATGGCCTCAATGCCAGCGGCCCGGCTGCGCGTCTCGCGACGTTCGATTACTATCGGCCGCGAAGCGAGAATGGGGAAATTCCGGCTCGCGGCCCTCTCAGCATCCTGACCACTCCCGGCGCGATCGATGGCTGGCACGTGGCGCATGAACGGTTTGGGCGGATGCCCTGGAGCGAGCTGTTCGATGCCGCGATCGTCTACGCGCGGGATGGTGTCCCGGTCCCCCGCTCGCTGGCCGATTGGCTGGCCCAGGATGAACCCATCCTAAAAAAATATCCAGCGACGGCGGCCATTTTCCTGCCGGGGAAAGGCGTACCGCGCGAGGGCCAGCGCCTGCTGCAGCCCGATCTCGCCCGCTCGCTGGAATCCATCGCCGGCAAGGGCGCACGCGCCGGCTTCTACGACGGCGCGATCGCCGAAGGCGTCTGCAAGGCATTGCAGGCCCAGGGCTCACCGCTGCGTCCGGACGACTTTGCCAACTATCACGCCGAGTGGGTTGAGCCGATCACATCGACCTACCGCGGCTACGCCGTCTACGAGCTGCCGCCGAACACGCAGGGTTTCACGCCGCTGCAAATCCTCAACATGATCGAAGGCTACGACGTCGTCGCCTGGGGCGACGGCAGCGCCGACTATTATCATCACATGGCTGAGGCGGTTAAGATCGCTTTTGCGGACCGCGAGGAATGGCTGACGGATCCGCGCTTCGTGAAGATCCCCGTGGAGCGGCTGATCGAGAAAGGCTATGCCGATGAGAGGCGCAGGCTGATCGATCCGGAACGCGCCCAGGACATTGCCAAAGTGCCGGCCGGCATTCCCTATGAGCATCAGCACGCGCGCCGCGCGCCGGATGGCGACACCTGCTATTTCTGCGCGGCCGACCGGGACGGAATGGTCGTGTCGCTGATCCAGTCGATCTATCACGACTTCGGCAGCGCCGTGATCGCCGGCAACACCGGCATCCTGATGCAAAACCGTGGCGCCTTCTTTGCGCTCGACGAGCATCATCCAAACCATTTGCTGCCCGGCAAACGGACGTTCCACACGTTGATTCCCGCGTTGCTCCTGCGGAACGGCAAGCCCTATCTCGCCTTCGGATCAATGGGTGGCGAAGGTCAACCGCAATCACAGGCCGCGCTGGTCACTCGCATTGTCGACTTCGGTTACGACGTCCAGCAGGCGATAGAAGCACCGCGCTGGCTGATGGGCCGCACCTGGGGAACGCGATCACGCAACCTGTCGCTTGAAGGTCGCATCTCCGATGAGGTCGTGCGTGAGCTCAAACGCCGGGGACAGCCGGTGCAGATGGTCCCCGACTGGAACGACAACATGGGTCACGCGCACGCGATCCGCGTCGATCACGAACAGGGGCTCTTCGAGGGCGGCGCCGATCCGCGCGGCGACGGTGCTGCAGCGGGCTACTGAGAGTGAGGAAAGGACATCATCACGGAGCAGAAAGGAATGCACCATGGAGCACGTTTAGGCCGGGTGAATACTGAACGCGTTGCGCGTTGTCGTTCTCATAAGGAGAGCCGTGCAGGTCACTTCGCTTTTGTCCGGGCAATCCCATGAACGACATTGCGATCACGCTGTCGATCATTGGCCTGGCGCTGGTGCTGTTCGCCTGGAACCCGGTGCCTGCGATCGTCGTCGCGGTCGGTGCCTCCCTGGCGCTCTACTTCACCGGCGTTCTCACCATGCCAGAGGCTCTGACCGGCTTCGGTGACCCGGTGGTGGTCTTGATCGCCGCGCTGCTTGCCATCGCGGTGGCAGTCGAGACGACTGGGATCGGCGCTTGGGCAGGCCAACTTCTCGTGCGTCTCAGCGGTGCCAACGAAACCACGCTGCTGGTCGCACTCATGATCGTCGCCGCGATCTTCAGCGGGCTGATCGGCATGAACGGAGCCGTCGCCGCCCTGTTGCCGGTCGCCGTCATCATCGCAGTCCGGACAGGGATATCGCCGTCGCAGCTGATGATCCCGCTCGCACTGGCGTGCCTGAAGGGTGCCAAGCTCACCATGCTCGGTTCGCCGGTCAACGTCATCGCCGCCACGCAGGCCGAGGAGTTCGGCGCCGGCCATATCGGCTTCTTCGCCTGGTCTGTCCTCGGCATGCCGCAGCTCATCGGGTCGATCATCATTGTCATCTTCCTCGGCCAGCGGTTGCTGCCCGAGCGGAAGAGCGAGTCGATCCCGGCCGACTTCAGCGGTCACGCCCACACGCTTGTGCAGCACTACAACCTCGAGCACGGACTGCACCAGTTGGCGGTGCCCGCGAACTCACCCCTCGTCGGTACGTCGCGCAAGGCGCTCGACATCAGCGCGTACGTCGGTGTGCGCGCTGTCGCTTTCCTCGATCACGAAGATGACCGACCGCTCGAGCGCGACCGGCTCGAGGCCGGCGACCTGATCCTCGTCCGCGGCGACGGCCACGAGGTCGACCGGCTGGCTGCCGACCTGCGGGTAGAGGTGCGCGAGCACGGCGAGAAAGCGGCGCTGGGCGACGTGCTCCTCTCGCGGGACTCCGGGTTGGCCGAAGTCGTCGTCCCCGAGCGGTCGGCTTTGATCGGGAGCACCGTCTTCCCCGGTATGACCAGCGAAGACCATGAGGTGATGATACTGGCTGTACAGCGCGGCGGGGCCGAGCTGGTCCGCCCGCGGCTCACCCTCCGCTCGGGCGACCACCTGCTGCTGCAGGGCAGCTGGCCGGCCCTGGAGCGCTACCTCTCCAGCGCCCAGGTGCTAGTTATCGACTCGCCCGACCAGGTTCGTACCCAGGCGGTGGCGCTCGGCCGGGGCACGAAGCGTGTCTTCGCGATCCTGGCGCTGCTGGTCGTGCTCCTGGTCTTCAACGTCACGCCGGCGCCGATCGCGTGTTTCCTCTGCGCATGCCTCATGGTGATCACGGGCGTTGTGCGCCTGCCGCAGATCTATCGCGGCATCGACTGGAACACCGTTCTATTGATCGGCGCCATGATCGCGCCAGCGCGCGCCATGGAAAAGAGCGGCGCCGCCGAGATGATCGGCAATCAGATCGTCAACCTGCTCGGCGACTTCGGTCCGATCGCCGTGCTCATAGGTCTCTTCATGGCAGCGACCCTGATCACGCAGTTCATCTCCAACACTTCGACGGCCCTGGTGATGATGCCGATCGCGTTTGCGGCGGCCGGCGACATGGGCGTGTCGGCTCTGCCGATGGTGATGAGCGTGGCGATGGGAGCGAGCGCATCCTTCCTGACTCCGTTCGCCAACGGTGTGAGCCTGATGGTTTACGGGCCGGGTGGCTACAAGTTCGGTGACTTTTGGCGTCTCGGCTTGGTCGTCTTGATCTGGACACTCATCGTGACGGTTATTGTCACCCCGCTCTATTGGCCGTTCCACTAAATAGTCGCGCGCTTCCTCGGCAATCTCCTGTCAACCGGCGTTCGCATGCCGAATGACGTCAATCGCGCCGCACTTCATCAACGAGACGACATACACGGTCGAACCGACGATCCTGTCGTATCAATTGACCAGCGAGTGCATTCACTCGCTGTCGGCGGTGCTTGTCGGATTGATCGCCGCCGGACTGCTGCCTTTCGAAACGAATCCACTCCTTCTTCATTTGGAAATGGCCGACAAGCTATTGATATTGCTGCAGGGTATTTGGGCCGTTCTTCCAAATGCGCCTTGAAATCATTGCTTAATCGAGCAGGTTTTGATTCCGCCATTCTGGATTCGCTCAAGCCGCACGTTGGCGCTGGACATCTAAGATCTTGCGGCCGCTTCAATTGACGCATTTGGAAGCCAGGCATTTACAAAAGCATTAGGCGGCCCTCCGTCTGGAAAACAGCGCTTCGGAATTGGCGCGACTATCGTTGTCGCCGATCACTGACTCATCCGCAAAAGCCCTCGGTCTGCTATTCGGCATTCCGAGAGAAAAATCCGATTGCCGCTTCAGTGGTGCTAGAGCAGGCGACTGTCGGCGATAGCACGCGTCTCTTGATTACGGGGCGCGCACCGCCTCTCCGAACGAAAAGTGCACGTATCTGGTGCGGTTTCTGGTGCGGTCGTCGCGCCGAGGCCCACGAAGACCAACCAAGATACTGATGTTCTTGGTGGGCCCGGCATGACTCGAACCTGCAACCAGACCGTTATGAGCGGTGGGGCTCGCATCGGACAGGGCCGTATGACTTCGACTTGGCCAAAGGCACTTTTGAGCGCGAAATGCACCAAAACTCTTTGTCTGGCCCCGTAACCCGTTGAAATCACAGCAAATGGGGTCGCCCTCCGAGCGCACCACCCTCGAAAGCCGATCGATGGAGAGACCGGCTCAGGCAGCCCCGGTCTTCGCCGTTCGGCCGTCCCGGTCTGACGGTGAGCGTAGGGCCGGCGGCTCGGCGTGATCGCCGTTTGCAGCAGGGCACTCGAACTGAACATCAAGCAGGTTGCTCATCACCGCGGCGACGACACCAGTAGCCAGACGCCGGCGGCCGCACACGCAATGCCGGCGGCGCGCGCGATCCATCGTCCGATCGGCGTAAGTTTCTCCAACAGGACGAGCAGGGCCAAGAGCGCAATCCAAAGCACGTTCATCACCCCGCCTACGAACAAAAGCGCCATCAAGACCCAGCAGCAGCCGACACAATAGCCTCCGTGCTGCAGCCCCAGCAGCAGGCAGCCTCGCACGCCGTCGCGAAAGCCGCCGTGGCGCATCAGGAACAGAAGTGGTGACTGGCATTGGGCGAGACAGACGTCCTTGAGCGGTGTCCATTGATAGACTCCCGCTGCGATCAGCACGATTGCACTGAGCAGATTGCTGGCGATCGTCATCCGGGAATCCAGCAGGACTGCCCGCTCGATCGCCCATTGGAGCAGGGTTGCTGCGAGCGAAAAGCTGCCCCAGGCGAGGAGATAACCGGCCGCAAACCAGCCGGTCGCAGCGAACGGCTTGCCCTGCGCTTTCCCCTGTCGACCCACGCGGGCGTACATGAGGATCATCGGCGCTGCCGAGGGGGCCATCATTCCGACCATCATCACCACCCACATCAGCAACACATACGCGAACTCGATCGCTCGCCATGGCTCGCTCGCCGGCAACATGATTCCGATCCCGGCCGGGATCATGCGGAACCCGGTCATGTCCATGCCGCCCATGTCCATGTCCTCGGCGAGCCAGAGCACATAGGCCCATGCCAGCGCGACGATGATCCCGATCGCGCCGCCGACGATCCAGCGATCGCGCCGCAGCACGGTTTCCAGGGGGCCGTCGGTCATTTGCAATTGCCGGTCTTCTCGCAAGGCCGGATCAGGATTTGCATCACGCCTGGTTCGACCAGCGGATCGGCGCATAGAGGCCGTTCTTGCCGGAATTGTCCCAGCGCATGCCATGATCGCTGAACGTATTACCGGCTGCGCCGACCGCCATCACCATCCCGTCAGGGCTGACTGGATGGCCGATGTTGGCCCACATTTCCCCGCTCGGATGCATGGTCGGCAACGGGTCGACGGACATGTGCAGAATGCCAGGGATTTCCGCGGACCGCGTTTTGCCCTCGATTCGGAATGTGATCGGGACCTTGCGAACCCCCAGGTTCTTGCTGATCAGCGGCGTGAACGCGGCCATCGGACCACCGGCGGCGCCGGTGAAGATCGCAGCTAGAGCCTCGGTCTGCTCATCGTTGGCGCGCTGGTCGATATAGGCGGCCACCGACCAATCTCCGTCTGCCATGATCCCCGGCGCGTGGAGGATAACCAGGACATTGAGTCCATCGAGCTCGATGTTGCCATAGCGGCCGCTCTCGACGTGGAAGATCAGCGGTACGTTACAGAAGCCCTCGGTCGGTCGCGAGGTCAGCGGGGGAGCCGCCGACACGAGGCAGGGACACACGATGCTGCAACTGCAATTCTCGAAGTAGTCGCCGGAAAGGTGCCATGGGACATCCGCCATCGCTATCTCCCGCTAGGCCGAACCCGTCAGATTACTTTCGAATGAGCTACGTGGGGTTGAAAGTTACGCTGCGTGGCGAAGTCCCGCAAGCTATTGTGAGGCTCGGTCAATCGACTGGAAAATGCACCTATCAGCTGCAGATCCACCCAATCTCTTTGCCCATTTCCGCAAGCCATTGAAACTTCAATAAATGCGAACGCCCTCCGAACGCGCCACCTTCAGCCTCACCGTTGTTTTGGTTGGCTTTCGGCGACCGCCTCGGGCGGCGCAGTTTGGCCTGAGCGATCATCCGCTGGCCCGTCGCACACGGTAACCGGCGGGAATATGCTGTCGTAGATCGCACGCGCCTCACGGATGAGGCGCTGCCGCTCGAGCTCGGATTTCGGAACGAATCGAACGACGTTGGTCATTCGCGTTCCGCGGCTTCGTCAGCGCGGCGCCAGACCGGGAAGGGGTCTGCGAGCTTCGCCCATTCCGTGACGTTCATCGCCGGCTTTCCCGGGACGAGGCAGGCGTCCAGACGGGCGCGGAGCGAACCTTCATCCATACTGGTGCCGATGAACACGATTTCCTGGCGGCGATCGCCGTAGATGTCGTTCCAGTTCGCGCGCAGCTGCTTCCGCCAGGACGGATCATCCGGCCATCTTTCCGCGGGTACGCTTGCCCACCAGAAGCCAAGCGCCTGCGTGCGCGTGATCGTGCCGGCCTGGCTGATCTCGCCAAGCCATTGCGGCCGCGTTGCTAGCCAGAAATGTCCCTTGGCGCGAATGACGCCGGGCCAGGGCTCCCTGACGAACTTGTCGAACTTTTCGGGATCGAACGGCCGGCGCGCGCGATAGACGAAGTTCGTCACGCCGTATTCCTCGGTCTCCGGCACGTGATCGGCAAAGCCGTAGAGCTCCTTGAACCAGAGCGGATGCTGCTGCGCCCGCTCGACGTCGAACCGGCCGGTGTCGAGAATGCGATCGAAGGGGACCCGGCTGTGGTTGGCTTCGATCAGATCCGCTTCCGGATTGAGCGCGCGGATGATTTTCCGGGCTGCCTCGCGTTGTGCGGGCGACGCGTCATCGACCTTGTTGAGAACGATGACGTCGGCAAATTCGATCTGCTCGACGAGGAGATCGACCAGCGTCCGCTTGTCGTTCGCCAGCGCTTCGCCGCGCTGATCGAGAAAATCCGTCGACGAATAGTCTTTGAGCAGGTTCACGGCGTCGACCACGGTGACCATGGTGTCGAGACGCGCCACATCCGAGAGGCTTTCGCCGTCTTCGGAACGGAAATCGAAGGTCGCCGCAACCGGCAGCGGTTCGGAGATGCCGGTGGATTCGATCAAGAGATAATCGAAGCGGCCGTTCTCGGCGAGGGCGCGCACCTCCTTCAGGAGGTCGTCTCGTAGCGTGCAGCAGATGCAGCCGTTCGTCATCTCGACGAGCTTCTCGTCAGTCCGGGAGAGGTTCGCACCGCCATCGCGAACCAGATCCGCATCGATGTTCACCTCGCTCATGTCGTTGACGATCACCGCCACCTTCAGGCCGTGCCGGTTGTTCAGGACGTGGTTCAGCAAAGTGGTCTTTCCAGCCCCGAGGAAGCCGGACAAGACGGTGACGGGGAGTTTTTGCATGGAGATCGAAGAGCCTTTTCAAGGGGATAGGGCGGCGACGCTTGGGGAGGGGCATTGGGACCAAATATGTAATGTTATAACATTACATTCGTTGACGGCGCCGACGTCAAGTCGTTTCGCGGCTCAGCTCAAATTCACGCGAACATTGAGGTGGATGATCGTTGTAGCGATCGGCCGCCGCTCAGCTCCAGGCAGCACCGCGCTCGAAGGACCGGCGCGGGCCACTCAGCCGTATTCGTCGCCGATCCCGTATTCGCGGTAGATCTCGAGCGGGTCCGTGTCCGGAAACAGGCGGCATTTGGCCTGGGCGAGATGCAGGCTCACCGCCGACGGCTCCTTGCCGTTCGCCAGCATCTTGCGGATGTCGTCCATATGCGCGCTCGGCTGGTGTTTTGGTTCGAGCTGCTCCAGCGCGACGAGCGCGGTCGCCAGGGCCTCGGTCAGCACCCAGTCGTCGTGGCCCGTGATTCCCTTCTTCGGCATCGGCAGACCCCACATGCGGTGGCTGTTGCAATGTACCGTAGCTTCCGGCGAATCTCCATCGCGCAGCTGGCAACCTCGCGTTTACGTGGAACACGCAGGCCCCGGTACTCTCGCTTGCATTATGAACGCCCGTGGCTAAAAGGCGGCCGGCGATCGTATCTTTGTCGAAATAAAGATGGCGTAGACGGGTCGCACCGCTCAGGGCTGGAGCCAGCATGGTCTTTCTTAGCTTCGTCTACCGCTTCGTGACGAACTTCGCCTTCATGGCGATGGTCTATTTCAGCCTGAATTTCATGGAGAAATACCAGAACCGGGCGATCCTCGCGATCCTGGTGCTGGTCTATGCCGGCATGCGCGCGGCCTCGACGCTGCGTGCGTTCTATTTCTTCCAGAAGATCGAGAAGCTCGAGGCGGAGACCAAGCGCCTGCAGGCTCCGATCAATGACGGTTCGGGCGCAACGAACGCGCGCAAGCAGGTCGTGGCCGACGTTGCCCGGCTGCGCCGCGACGGCGAGCTCAAGTCCTATATGGACCTGTTCTTCCTGGCGCTGATCGTGCTGCTCTGCGTCGCCAACATCATGCGGCAGTAGAGCTTACTGCGCGCGCTTCTTCAGGCTGGCGACGCGGGTCGGATGCGTCACGGCACTCTTCGGTGCCGCGCCCTTGGGGGCGGTGCTCTTGGCGTTGCTCTTGGGGACAATGCTCTTGGGGGCGGTGCCCGTAGCCTGCGCGGTGTGCTTCGCTCCGGCCGGCGCCGCGTGTGCGGTCCGATGGCCGCGCGACTTGCCGGCCTTGCCCCTGGCTGCACGGGGCGTCTCGGCCGCCATCGCCAGCCGCGTCGCGGCGCGCCGCGACAACGTCGTCGACAGCAGGACCTCGACCGAGCCCTCCGGGATGGCAAAGAGATCGCGATCGGGCACGGGCAGGGTCGCCGCGACATTCGCCAGCGCCACGGTCTTGCGCGGCAGCAGCGGCTGATGCTCGGTCTGCGCGTTGAGGTCGGCAAGCGAGGGCGCCGGCAGCGTCCCTGTCTGCGCGAACACGAAGTTCGGCACGGACGGCCAGCGTGCGATCGGCACGGTTTCGGTCGGTGGATGCAGCAGCCATTCCACCGGCGTGGTCGCCGTCGCCGGCCGGTCGGCGGTCGCGGGCACCACATGCACGATGCGATAGCCGCGCGCCTTGAGGTCGCGGATGATCTTCGGCAGCGCCGCCACCGTGCGGGGCTGGATGTCGTGCAGCAGCAGGATGCCCTTGCCCTTGGCCTCCAGTCGCTGGATCGCGAGCTGATAGACGCGGTCGGACGACACATGGCGCCAGTCGTCGGCGGGGAAGTCGGCGCTCCAGACCTGGATGCCGCGCGAGATCAGGAGATTTTCGACGCCTTCGGCGCGCATCAGGCCGGGAATGCGGAAGAACGGCGCAAGCTTGGACGGATCGGTCATCGCGGCCGAGGTCCACTGGATGCCGCCGTTGATTTCGGCTTCGGCCTTCTCGATCGGCATCCGGTCGAACGTCAGCGGATGGTTCATGCTGTGCGTGCCGACCGTGTGGCCCGCCGCCACCAGCTTGCGCACGCCTTCCGGGTTTGCCTTGGCCTGCTCGCCGATAATGAAGAAGGTCGCCTTGATGCACTCGTCGTCGAGCATCTTGAGGATCTGGTTCGAATATTTCGGCAGCGGACCGTCGTCGAAGGTCAGGACGACTTCATGGTCTTTCAGCGGCAGCGTCTCGCGGTACTGCATGGTGCCGATGCGCGGATGCTCGCGCGGATCGACCACGAGGGTGCGGGAGGTCCCGAGCGCGTCCGGATGGCCGGGACAGTCCGCGGCAAGGGCCGCCGGTGAACCGACGACCAACAGCCCCAGACAGAGGACGATCCACGATCGCGTCCGAACAACAACGCTACTTCCGATCATGAACCTCGTGTGCCTCCTTGCGCGACGGCCGCCTTGATTGGTCGGAGACGCCCAGAAACGGTTCAGGCGCAATACCTTCTGCATCTTTGCATGCCGTAGCATGAACAGACTGTTAATAGGGCCTAAATCACCCCATTTTGCGCCGCCGTGACATTACGGCATCAATGCGCATCGGCGCTCTTCTGTGACGTGCCCGCCGGCACGATGTGGACGACGCGATAGCCGTTGTCCCTGAGGTACCGCAGGAAGGCCGGCATGATCGCGGCCGTGCGTGCCTTGGGGTCGTGGAAGAGGATGATGCCCTTGCCGGCGGCGGCGAGGCGCTCGGTGACGAGCTTCAATTCCTGCTCCGGCGTCATCTCGTTCCAGTCGCTGGCCCAGAGGTCGGCCCCGAACACGACGATGCCGCGCGACTGGAGCAGGTCGAGCTGCGCTGGCGTCCCCTCGAAATAGGGGAAGCGGAAGAACGGCGTCGAGGGCGTCGTCGTCGACACGCCTTTGAGCGCCATCTCGTCGGCTGCGATGCCGCGGTCGATCTCGCTCTTCGCCTTCTCGAACGGGATCCGCGCCATGAACGGGTGCGACCAGGTGTGGTGGCCGATGGTGTGGCCCTCGCGCGCGATGCGCTTGACCATGTCAGGATGTTCGGAGGCGTGCAGGCCGATCAGGAAGAAGGTCGCGCGCACGCATTCCTGCGCCAGCGCCGCCAGCACCTTCGACGTCGTCGGCGGATGCGGGCCATCGTCGAAGGTCAGCACGACCTCGTGATCGGCGAGCGGCAGCGTCTGCGGAAAGCTCTTCAGGCCGACGCGCGGCGTGGTCTTGGCGTCGACACTCAGAACGCGCGAGGTGCCGAGCGCGTCCTTGCGCGGGCAGTCCGCGGCCTCCGAAGAGGCGATGCCGGCGAGCCCCGCGAAGAGCGCGCCCACCGAGATCGACATCCATTTCAGCCGAAGCATCTTTGCCATTGCGCTCGCAGTTCGCTTGTGGGTATTGCCTGACCGTCAGCTCAGACCACTCGTTCCAACCTGTCAAACGGCGAGGCGCGCCATGGATGAACATATGGACGGTGCCCCATCCGCCGAGGCCTCGGTACTCGACCACGTTCCGATGCGCAATGAAGACGGCGAAATTCGTCACGAATTCGTCGAGGAGGTTGCCCATGCGATCGAGGCCGGCGACAGCGCCGCGCTGCGCGCCTGCGTCGCCGAACTGCATGAGGCCGATCTCGGCGATCTGATCGGAGCTCTCGCGCCCGACCATCGCGTTCGCCTGGTCGAGCTGACCGGGCGCGACTTCGACTTCTCGGCACTGAACGAGCTCGACGAGGGCGTGCGCGAGGAGATCCTCGAGGAGCTGCCGCCGGAGACCGTTGCGGAAGGCGTCCGCGAGCTCGAATCCGACGACGCGGTCGAGCTGCTGGAAACCCTCGACGAGGCGGAGCAGGAGGAAATCCTCGAGAAGCTGCCGTTGCAGGAGCGCGTCGCGCTCGAGCGCAGCCTGCTTTATCCCGAGAATTCCGCCGGCCGCCGGATGCAGACCGAGTTCATCGCGGTGCCGCAGGATTTCACCGTCGGCCAGGCGATCGACTACATGCGCGAGACGCCGGATCTGCCCGACCGCTTCTACGAGATCTACGTCGTGGACAAGGACCAGCACTGGCAGGGTGCGGTCTCGCTCGACGTCCTGCTCCGCGCCCGCCGCCCAGTCGCGCTTGCTGAGCTGACCGATGAGGATCGCCGCCGCGTCTCCGTCCTGGAGGACCAGGAGGAGGTGGCGCGCATGTTCGGCAAGTACAATCTCGTCGCAGCACCCGTGCTCGACACCCAGGATCGCCTGGTCGGCGTCATCACCGTCGACGACGTCGTCGACGTGATCGAGGAGGAGGCGGACGAAGACCTCAAGGCGCTCGGCGGCGTCAACAGCGACGAAGAACTCTCCGACACCGTGTTCACCATTGCGCGGGCGCGGTTCAACTGGCTGCTGGTCAATCTCGCCACCGCCTTTCTTGCATCCTCGGTGCTCGGCCTGTTCGAGGGGCAACTGGAGAAGATGGTCGCGCTCGCGGTGCTGGCGCCGATCGTCGCGAGCCAGGGCGGCAATGCCGCGACCCAGACCATGACGGTCGCGGTGCGCGCGCTTGCGACGCGCGAGCTCGGCTCCTCCAACGCCTGGCGGGTGGTGATGCGCGAAGGCCTGGTCGGGCTCGTCAACGGCCTTGCCTTCGCCTTGATCACGGGCATCGCGGCGGTGGCCTGGTTCAAGATCCCGGGCCTCGGTATCGTCATCGGGCTTGCGATCGTCTGCAACCTCGTCGCCGGCGCGCTCGGCGGCATCCTGATCCCGATGGCGCTCGAACGTGTCAGGGCCGATCCGGCCGTGGCCTCCGGCACGTTCGTCACGACGGTGACCGACGTGGTCGGCTTCTTCTCCTTCCTCGGCATCGCGACGCTGTGGTTCGGATTGAGGTAGGGGAAGTGCGGCAACCACGCTCTCGTGTCCCGGGCGCGCTGCAACGCCTTAGCGTTGCTGCGCAGAACCGGGGCCCAGATGGCGAGGCAGACTCCGCGGCGAGATGGGCCCCGGCTCTGCGGCGCACCGCCGAAGAGGCGCTGCGCCGCGTCCGGGGCACGAGACAACGATCTTTAATCCGAACTTAAGCGACCTGCCGCATCATTGCCCGTGCTTGGGGGAATGAACATGCGGTTGCGGCTGAAGGCGGACGGACGGGTCGTCGAGTTGCGGGATGGGCAGGAGCTTCCGGTCCAGTCGCTTCCGGTCCAGCCGTTGCCGGCCGAGCCGGCGGCCAATGCCGCCCCTGGCGATGATGCCAGCTCGCTCGCGGTGCGCGCTCTGCGCCGCCGCGCCTGCCTCACCCAGATGGAGTTCGCCGCCAAGCTCGGCGTTCCCGTCGAGACCATCCGCAACTGGGAGCAGGGCAAGCGCGCCCCGCGAGGACCCGCCCGCGCGCTGCTCGCCGTGATCGCGCATGCGCCGGACACCGTGTTCCAGGCGCTCGCAAAGGCCTGACGTCAAGGCCAGGCGCGAACCTCCCGTTAGCATTGCCCTGAATATCCGGCCCGGCGCCGGCGTCGTCCGTTGGCACTGTCACGGGCCGGGTCCATAATGGCGCCCGGATGATGTTTTGAGGCGATCGCAACAGAGAGGATTCCTCATGCTGTTCGTCGAGGCCAATGGCGCAAGGATACCGGCGATCGGGCTCGGGACCTGGGAGCTGAGCGGGCGCGCTTGCGGCCGCGTGGTCGAGCAGGCGCTGCGGCTCGGCTATCGCCACATCGACACTGCGCAGGTCTACGACAATGAGCGCGAGGTCGGTGACGGCCTGCGCGGCTCAGGCGTGCGCCGCGACGACATCTTCCTCACGACCAAGGTCTGGACCAACCATTTCGCGCCTCACGATCTCGAACGCTCGGTCAAGGAGAGCCTCGCCCGGATGCGGCTATCCTCCGTCGATCTCCTGCTGCTGCACTGGCCCAATTCGCACGTGCCGCTGGAGGAGACGCTGGGTGCGCTGTCGAATGCCAAGCGCATGGGCCTGACCCGCCACATCGGCGTTTCCAATTTCACGGTGGCGCTGATCGAGCAGGCCGTGGCGCTCTCGCCGGAGCCGCTCGTCTGCAACCAGGTCGAATATCATCCTTATCTCGACCAGACGAAGGTGAGGGCGGCCTGCGACCAGCATGGCCTCGCGCTGGTCGCCTACAGCCCGATCGCCAAGGGCCGCGTCAAGGCCGACCAGACACTCGCCGGGCTCGGCCGCGCGCATCGCAAGACGCCGGCACAAATCTGCCTGCGCTGGCTGGTGCAACAGAATGTCGCCGCGATCCCGCGCACCTCGCGCGTCGAACGCCTGTCGGAAAACATCGATATTTTCGATTTCGAGCTCTCGGACGACGAGATGGCCCGGATCACCGCACTGGCAAATCCCAAGGGCCGCCTGACCAATTTCGGCTTCGCGCCAAAATGGGATTGAGAGGGGGCAGCTGTATGCTAGGACCGGCGTGGCAACCCAAGATCGATCGATGGAACTGCGGAAGATCATACGGACGGACATTGCAGCGTCGGCGGTCGCGCATCTGACGCTGGTGGCGCTGATCATCCTGATCAGCGAAGTCCATCCGTTTCACGCCGCGGCGCCGGAGACTGTTTCGGTGGACATCGTCACGCCGGAGCAGGTGAAGCAGGAGGAGGCCAAGGCCGAGGAGAAGGCTCAGGAGCAGGCGGAGAAGCCGCCGGAGCCGCTGCCGGACCTGAAACTGCCGAAGCTTGATTTCACCGACAAGGACAAGACGGAGGCCGCGCCGAAGCCTGCGACCAAGCAGCAGGCCGCGGCGCCATCGCCGTCACCGCAGGCCTCGCCTGAACCGCAGCAGAAACAGCCGCAGCCGCAACCCTCACAGGCACCGAAGCAGCGGGAGGCCAATGTGCAGCCGCAGCCTCAACAGCCGCAGCCGTCGCAACAGCCGCCTCCGCAACCCCAGCAGCAACCGCCGCCCCAGGCGATGCCCCAGCCGCCGTCGCAACAGCCGCCGCCACAAGCGATGCAGCAGCCACAGGCCGCGCCGCCCGCCTATCAGGCGCCGGAGCCTGACGTGACGGTCAAGTACGGCGTCATGCTGGGCCTGCCGCCGGAATTGCCGCTGGAACTGCCGAAAGACGCCGCCAAGGACGATGGCGGCGATGCCAAGGATTCAATCGCAGCCAAGCTGCCACCCGAGGTCATCGCCGCGCTGCGTCGCCACCTGAAGAGCTGCGCAAAACTGCCGGCCGGGGTCGACCCGACCGACAACGTCAACATCAAGTTGCGCACGGTGTTCGCCACCGACGGCACGCTGGCGCGCCCGCCGATCCTGATCGAAGCTCCGCCATCCGCGAAGGGCGTGGCCATCGTGAAATCCGCGACGGCCGCGCTTCAGGCCTGCCAGCCCTACAAGATGCTGCCGGCCGACAAGTACGGCGAATGGAAGATCTTGGACCTGCCGTTCTCGCCGCGGGATTTTGGCGGAGGGTAGCCGGCTCGCTCCACTCTACCCATCCTGCGAGCTAAGGCCGTCCGGTGCGCGGCTTCAGCCATGCCATGATCACGGCGTGCGGCGTTCTCCGGCTGCGTGGCAAGCTATGTCTTTCGATGGTGCGCCGTGCAAACGCGCCGGCCTGCTCGGCGGAGCGTCGCTGCGCCGGCGCGAGAGCCATCCACTCGCGAATGACGGCGCGTCGAATTTTCGATTTTGGCATCGGATCAAATCCATGAGTTCCGGCGGATGTTCACGCGGCCTGCCGAAGGGGGATGGCCTCCGAGCGCCGCGCCAGAAGCACGCTGCCGCAGGGATGCTCGGCGCCCTGCAGGACGACGAAGCCGCGCTTCATCACTGCGGCACGAAGACTGTCCTTCGCAGCTGCCTTCTGCGCATCGAGCCAGATCACCAGCACGGCGCGGGAGCTCAGGAAGTCGTCGAGCCAATCCACTGTCGCATCGAGTGCGTGAAGCGTGCGTCGCCGCCAATCCACGAGCGCGACTTCATACTGACCTGCCGGCCGGCCGCAATTGCCTGCCGCCGCTGCCAGCAGGTAACCGCGACGATGCAGCTCAATCACCAATTCCATGCTCTTCGCGCCGACCACGACGATGCGCTGCCGCGTCGAGCAGTTCGCGATGGCCATCATCGGATCGATGATCCTGTCGCTGACCCCTGAATTCGACATCATTTCACCAATTCGCTACGCCGCGCGAGCTTGCGCGACGGAGCGGATATGGTGCCGGATGCTGTATGATTTCGAGATTGGCGCGATCGCGGTTGCATAGGATCGGCATAGGACCGGCCTCGGCCGCGCGCTGCCGGCAGCTTATGCCGCGCTTATAAACAGGCGATGCGCTCCCCATCGCATTCAAATGCCGTCAGCGCCATTCTTCCGGCCCGCGCTTGCTATCGCGCCTTGCCTGGAGACAAAAATGTCCGCTTACCGTGCATTGATCGTGGGACTGCACGATCGTCCCATCAGAATGATCCACATGGATTGCATCGATGATGAAGCCGCGATCAGCTCCGCGGAGCGGCTCGTCGACGGTCGCGACGTGGAGCTCTGGCAGATGGATCGGCCTGTGGCCAGATTCGATTGCCGGTCCGGGACGGTGCGCAGGAAGTAGGCCGGGATATCACCGAGTGGGCAGGCCTCGCGTCTTGGGATGACGGAGCCAGTCGTGTCGTCATCGCGAACATAGCGAGGCAATCCAGACTGTCACCGTGAAAAGATTCTGGAGTGCTTCGCTGCGCTCGCAGTGACGGTGTGGAGAACACGCGCCACCCTTCGTTCGCGCGCAGCAGATGCCTCAGTAGCCGCGCTTCCGCGTCTCCGTATCATCCGTCTCCTCCGGCGCCATCGCCGCCCATGCGCTCGATGCGAACTGCCTTCGCCAGGTGACGATCACCACCGCCGCCGTCGTTACGAACAGCACCCAGGGGCTGACGAACCAGCCGAGATAGCCGAGTGCGAAGAAGAAGGCGCGCTGGCCGCGGTTGAAGTGGCGGCCGGCGGATTCGAACAGGCGCGAGGTGCGGATGACATGGGCCTCGGCCTCGGGCGTATCGCGCCGGTCAGCCGGCGGCATGCCGCCGAACAGGATCGCGACATAGTTGAACAGGCGATAGGCCCAGGCGAATTTGAAGAAGGCGTAGACGCAGATCAGCACGAGGCCGACGCATTTCAGCTCCCACATTGCGGGCGAGGTGCTGAGGTCGATCGGCAGCTTGCTCAGGATCGTGATGGCGTCGTTGGTGGCGTGAAGCAGTGCCAGCGCGCCGCCGAGCGCGAACAGGCTGGTGGACGCGAAGAAGGCGGTGCCGTTCTGGAGCGAGGCCATGATCTGCATGTCGACCATCCGGGTGTCGCGGTCGAGCAGGCGGCGGACCCAGACCTCGCGATAGCGGTTCATGCGCGCCGACAGGCTGTCGCGGCCATAGGCCGAGTGCTCCAGCGTCAGGGCATAGACCAGCCATTCGATGATGAAGAAGCCGACCGCGGTGATGTCGACCCAATGCCTGCCCATGTCTCACTCCTCGCGAAGATCGCAACGATTGCCATGCGCGGTCGGGTGCGGCAACGATTGATTGGCGGCAGGCGATGGCGCTAAAAGCAGCCGCATCCAGAGGACTCAGGGAAGGACCAGCGACATGGCCGCGCTCAAGCTCGCGATCGGAAACAAGAACTACTCGTCGTGGTCGATGCGGCCATGGCTCGCACTGCGCGCCAATGACATCCCGTTCGTCGAGACCGTCATTCCGCTCTACACGGATAATCCCGCCGACAAGGATCAGATCCTGTCATTCAGCCGCGCCGGCAAGGTGCCGGTGCTGGTCGACGGCGACATCACGGTGTGGGATTCGCTCAGCATCATCGAGTACGTCGCCGAGCGCTATCCGGAAGCGAAGCTGTGGCCCGACGATGTCGCCGCCCGCGCATACGCCCGTTCGGTGTGCGCCGAGATGCATTCCGGCTTCATGGCTTTACGCAACGAATGCGGCATGAACCTGCACCGCCCCGTGGGCGCCGTGACGCTGTCGGCGGACGCCAAGGCCAACGTCGCCCGCGTGCAGGAGATCTGGCGGGAGTGCCGGGCGCGCTACGGTGCCAAGGGACCGTTCCTGTTCGGCCGCTTCGGTGCGGCGGATGCGATGTACGCCCCGGTCGTGCACCGTTTCCGCACCTACGCGATCGAGGTCACGCCGGAGACCAGGGCCTACATGGACACGATGATGGCGTTGCCGGCGTTCCAGGAATGGACCCGCGACGGGATCGCCGAAACGCTCGTCATCGAGAAATTCGAGAAGGTCTAACCCGCGAATGTGATTGGGCGCCGCTTGACGATGCGCAGGCTGGCGGCGCTCAATCGCGGTGGAAGGACCGCTTGGGAGAGGGCACGGGCATGGGAATTCTGGACTCGCTGGAAAACAACCCCGCGCTTCGCAGCGCGCTCGGCCAGCTCGGCGCCGCGGTCCTGCCGGCGGTGTTGAACGAGGTGCTCGGCAGCAACAACCAGGGCGGCCTCAGCGCAATCGTCGCCAAGCTCCAGCAATCCGGCTTCGGTGACCAGGTCAAATCCTGGCTCGGCAATGGCCAGAACCTGCCGATCTCGGCCGACCAGCTCCGTGCCGTGCTTGGCAGCGACACCGTTCGCCAGCTCGCGGCGCGCTACAACATCCCGGTCGACCAGCTCGGCCAGATTCTGGCCCAGGAACTGCCCAAGGCCGTGGACCGGGCAAGCCCGGAGGGGCATCTGCCCCGCACCGCCTGAGGGAGCCGGTTCCAGCGGTATCCTCCACTCACCGGTTCCCACACTATCGTCCTGAAAATACTGCCGGATCGGCCTATTTGGCATGCCTGTATACCGCTGGCCAAAACGCCGCATTGCGTGCTATATGTCACACCGGGTTTTCAGCCGGTCCGTCGCAGTGGGACCCTGGGCACGGCCGGCGCTGTTTGAGTCATGGAGATGGGCGTTGAAGCATAAATTCCCCGTGGGAACGCGCGTATTGTTCACTGCCAGCAACGTCGCGCGCCCGGCTGCGAGTGGCTCATACGAGATCATCCGCCTGCTGCCGACGGATGGCGACGACTGCCAGTACCGCATCAAGAGTTCGACTGAAGCGTTCGAGCGCGTCGCCAAGGAAAGCCAGCTCGCACAATCCTGACGGATGACGGTGCCGCGCGTTGACGTCGCGGATGAATTCGCTTCGCTCGCCGTCAAAAGGCCCCCTTCGCCTCGACATGGTGCGCCGGTGGGAGTTGCCGACTCGCGGGGGTTCGTTTGACCATTCGCTCTTTGCTCGCGTGAGGGGGCTTCGCGCATGAATTGGGCATGGGCCACTTCGTTCGACCAAATGTGGCGTTCGCAGGCCTTTCCGATGTGGATGATCCTTGTAGCTGCCGGCTTCCTGGGACTGATTCTCCTGATCACGCTGTTGCGCGCCGAAAGGTCGGTTGCCAACGGCGCGCTGACGGTCATCACGCTGCTTTCGATTGCCATCGCGGTAGCTGCCACCGTGCGCGTCTATGGTCCCGCGGAGGAGGCGGCCCCAAGCGAGGCCCGCGCGCAGAGCGCGGTCGTCGCCAGCTTGCCGGCGCTGTCCTGTCTCGACGATCTCGCCGGCAATGCCGTGGCGATTGGTTGCGAGAAGGCGCTGTTCGGCTCGCCTGACGCGGCGGCTGCGGCCGTCTCCTACACCGCCGCGCGGATCGACCGGCTCACCGCGCTCGGCGATGCCGCGACCGCCGAGAAGAGCCTGACGCTGGACATGAAGGTGCTGCGCAAGGCGCTGGAGCGCGACCGCTACGGCCTCGTCGCGCAGGTGCTGGTCGCGCGCGACGGCTGCACGCAGTTCGACTGCCCCGCCTTCCGCTCCCTGACCGATCAGCAGCGGGTCGCCGCCAACATGGATTCCCATCTCTACGACACGCTGGTCGCACGCTATTCGCCGGGCTGGAACGCGCCCGCAACGGCGCCGGCGCTGCCGGCCACCGCGGCGCTTGCCGGGATGCCGCCATCGATGCCGACGGGCAGGCCGACCAATGCGGAGTTCCCGAGCGCGTCATCGACGCCGCCGGTGAGCATCATGAATCCGGAGCCGCCCACGGCGGCGGTGCGACAGGCTGCGCCTGCCGGAGGCGCAGCCTCGGCGCCGCGCGCGCCCGCTCCGACCTCGGCGCAGGCCGCTGCTCCAGCGGCGCCGGCTGCGAAGAAGCCGCCGGCACCGAAGGCCGCGCGTGCGCCGGCCGCAGCACCGGTTCCGCTCGCCCCGCCGGCCCCGGCCCCGGCTCCTGCGGCTGCGGATAACGAATAGTTCGGCATTCCAAATGCGTGGCTGCCCGGCTAATGCTGGGGCATGCCGCTCCATCTGATCAAGCTCGCCGTCGGCTGCGACTCCGTCAAGGAATTGAAGGGGTGGGTCGCCGAACGGATGCAGACCGCCAAGAAGAAGGGTCTGCCGCAACATCACATCCACATCACCCGCATGGTGCCCAAGCGCGACGCCGAGATCCTCGCGGGCGGATCGCTCTACTGGGTGATCAAGGGCGAGATCGCCGCGCGTGAAAAGATCATCGGCATCGAGCCGTTCCGCGACAAGGACGGCATCGGCCGTTGCCGGATCGTGATGCAGCCGAAGGTGATCTCGGTATCGCCGCGGCCGATGCGGCCGTTCCAGGGCTGGCGCTACCTCAGCGACGATTCCGTGCCGCCCGATCTCGGCAAGTCGGCCGCCGGCTCGATCGCGGCGATGCCAGAGCCGATGCGGCGCGAGCTGCGCGATCTCGGACTGCTCTGACGCGGCCGCTCATGGCGACGTGACGATGTGCAGCCGGGCCCAGTCGGACGGCGGCATCACGACCGGACGTCCGCCTTCGCCGATGGCGTCGATGATGTCGACCAGTTCGGGCTCGACGCCCATCTCGTGCAGGTACTTGCGATACTGCTCGCCAAAGATCGCCGTCAGGCTCTCGCGCTGTTCGGGCGCGACGTTGGGCGCGCGGCGATTGCGGATGGAGCGGCCGGCCAGCACCACCGTCGCACCTTGCGGGAGGCTGCGATGCACCCCGCCGGCGAGCATGAGGACGCACGCGAAATCGCACGCCGGATCCGGCAAGGACACCTTGGCATCGAGCGGTCCGCCCGGGCGCTTCAGCGCAAAACAATCCGCCTCCGGCTTGCCGGCGCAGGCCTCGACCTCGGTCGCGCCGGCGGTGGCATCCAGGCCGCGGTCGCGCAGGATGCGGCCGATGCTGACCGCAACATTGAGGTTGGAGCCGCCCCAGCTATGGATGACGAGCGGCAGCTTGTGTCCGGCCTGGCGATCGAGAATCGCGATCAGCCGCTTGTAGCTGTCCCATTGCACCGTGCCCTCGGCGGCGATCCAGTCGGAGCAGCCCGGTCCGCAGGCCCCGGCGGCGCCATGGGCGACGTAGAAGATCATCGCATCCGGCGGAGACCCGTACAGGCCGATCGGCGGGCGCTGTTGTGCCTCGGCGGCAGTCGCGGCGACAAGCGCCAGCACGCCGTTCACGATCATCGTGCGGATGAATGACATGCCCCTGCCGGTCGGCTCGTTTGCTCGCCCCGATCATCCATCCGGGCGAGGCAACGCGCAAGATCGACCCTGGCGGGTTACACCGCGATATTGTCGATCAGCCGGGTCTTACCAAGCTTGGCCGCCACCAGTATCCGCAGCGGGCCGTCCTTGCGCGAGGTGACCGGCGCGAGCGTCTCGGCATGGCGCGCCTCGAAATAGTCGAGCGCAAAGCCGGCCGCCGTGATCATCCCGGCGCCGCGCGCCATCGCGGATGCGATCGCTTCGCCGGCGCGAATGCGCCCGGCGCTGTCCTTCATGGCGCGGTACAGCGTGGTCGCGGTCTGCCGCTCCTCCGGCGAGAGATAGACGTTGCGCGAAGACATCGCGAGCCCGTCGCGCTCGCGCACGGTGCGGGAGCCGGTCACCTTGACGCCGAGGTCGAGGTCGCGCGCCATCTGCGTCACCACCCGCAACTGCTGAAAGTCCTTCTCGCCGAAGATCGCGACATCCGGCCGGCACTGCGTGAACAACTTGCCGACAACGGTGGCGACGCCGCCGAAGAAGTGCGGCCTGAAGCGGTCCTCGAGGCCGGCCAGCGCCGGCCCCTCCGGCACGATGCGGGTGGCAAAGCCTTCCGGATACATCGCCTCGGCGCCGGGGTGCCAGACGATGTCGACGTCCTCGGCGGCGAGCTTGGCGAGATCGGACTTCCAGGTGCGCGGATAGGCACCAAAGTCCTCGGTCGGGGCGAACTGGGTCGGGTTGACGAAGATCGACACCACGACGCGACTCGCGCGCCGCTTGGCGAGGCGCACCAGCGACACATGCCCGTCATGGAGGGCCCCCATGGTCGGGACCAGCGCGATCGTGGCCTTTCGCTTGCGAAGATTTTCGACGGCGCGTCGCAAGGCGGGGACCGTGCGGGCGATCAAGGGGCTTCGTGACATCAGGACTCGACAGGGTTGGGAATGGGAAGCGGGCGCGTCCCGGCGCCCGGCCGGCTAACCTTAACAAGCGCCGATCGTGGACGCCATGCATTCGGATGCGGCACAGCATCCCGCGCGAGGCCGCGAACGATGTCGCGACATGGCTGAATCGCAGGCGAGAGATGGCGCCGTGATTCATGTCGAACAACGGCGCGCTGCGATTTGCATTTACTGTCACGCATTTCACTTGACCGCAGACGCGGCCAACTCGAAGATATTCATCAGGGGTGTTGAGGATCGCTATGCTTGTGCAGGCTAGCCAAGGCCAATCCGGCTCGGCGCATGTCGTCGTGCTCGGCAACGAAAAAGGCGGCTCCGGCAAGTCGACCACCGCCCTGCACATCGCTGTCGCGCTGCTGAAGGCCGGCCAGCGCGTCGCCACTATCGACCTCGACTGCCGTCAGCAGAGCTTTACCCGCTACATCGGCAACCGTTCCGCCTGGGCGCGCCGCACCGGGCTCGGCCTCGAGCTGCCGGTGCATCGCTGCATCAAGCTCGGCGAGACCATGCAGATCGCCGAGAACGAGAATTCCGAGTTCCTGCAGTTCATGGAGGCGGTCTCGGCGGTCGAGAGCAATTTCGACTTCATCGTCATCGATACGCCCGGCACCGACAGCTATCTGATGCGCCTGGCGCACTCGATGGCCGACACGCTGGTCACGCCGATCAACGACAGCTTCCTCGATTTCGACGTGCTCGGCACCGTCGATCCCGCCAACTACGCAGTGACGGGCGAGAGCCACTATGCCGAGATGGTGCGGGATGTCAGGCGCAAGCGCCGCCAGCTTGACGGCTCCAGCACCGATTGGATCGTCGTGCGCAACCGCCTGTCGATGCTCGGCTCCCGCAACAAGCAGCTCGTCGCCGAGGGCCTCAAGGATTTGTCGCTACGGCTCGGCTTCCGCTACGTCGACGGCTTCGCCGAGCGCGTCGTCTACCGCGAATTTTTTCCGCGCGGCCTGACCGCGCTCGACGAGATCGACGAGGCCACGCTCGGCATGCGGCCCAACCTTGGCCATCTCACCGCGCGGGAAGAGGTGACGGGCCTGCTCCGCCAGCTCAAGCTGCCGCTCGACGAACGCGGACGCCGCCGTGCGGCAAATCGCGCCGAGTGGTTCAGCCAGGTCGACAAGCCGCTCGAGGTCCACGACATCCTCGGCGCCTGAGGCAGCGGTATATCGCTACTTCCAGCCGATTGAAGCTGCCGGCTCTCGACGGAATCGAGGGTGGACTTAGCCGTTTCACCCTGTGTTTACCGTGAAATAGAACCAAATCGAGACCGGTTGCGCCGGATGGTGGCCTGCACCTGACGTAGCCGCCTGAGAACGGGATGCCCAAGAAACGTGTGCGCCGCACAATGAAAGGGCTGACGGATCACAATATTTAGCCTTCCTGTCACGCGGCTGTGACATATATTAGGGAATAGGCGACCAGGGGCCGAAGAGCTCCGGAAGAACACGATTTTCAACAGGGATTCAGGCCGCAAGAGCCTGAGGCTGAGGACGAAAATGAAGCGTGGAATTGCCGTTCTGGTTTCGGTCAGTGCCCTCTGCGGCGTCGCCTATTTCACGGCGAGCAAGTGGGCGATCAAGCACGAGACCATCACCTTCTACGACGCCTCGCGCGACAACCGTCCCGTGCCTGTCGATATCGCGGTTCGCCGCGACAAGGAAATGCAGGCCAATGCCGGCATGATCACGCTGCCGGTTGCCGTGATCAATCACGGCAACACCGTCAAGAATACCGAGTACGGCTTCCTCGCCAACATCTTCGCGGCGCGCGGCTACATGGTCGTGAGCCCGCAGCATGATTTGCCGACGGATCCTCCCATGGTGACCAAGCCCGGTGAGCTCTATGTCGGCCGGCTGCCTCAGATCCTGCGCGGCGTTGCCAACATCCATCTCGCCATGCAGGAGATGAAGAAGGTTCAGCCCAACGCCGATTACGACAGGGTGACGATGGTCGGCCACTCCATGGGTGGCGACATCACGATGTATTTCGCCAAGCAGTATCCGGATGAGGTCAAGAAGGTCGTCACGCTCGACAATCTGCGCGTGCCCTTCGTCACTGCCGGCAAGTTCAAGATCCTGTCGTTCCGTTCGCAGGATCCGCAGTTCAAGACCGACGCGGGTGTCATTCCGACCGACGAGGAATGCGAGAAGGCCGGCATCCAGGTCGTGAAGACCGAATTCCAGCACAACGACATGCGCGACACCGGTCCGGATGCGGCCAAGAACTCGATCCAGGGCATGCTCGACAAGTTCCTGACCGATACCGACAGCGGCGTGGCGCCGGTCGATACGCGCTCGGCCCCGCCCAATATCCTGGAGCCCGGTCCGGTCGCTCTGATGGCGCCTGCCAAGAGCTGACGCCGACACAGGCTGACACCGACGCTGCTCCGATCGTCTGCACGACCTGCAAAGCCTCCGCCGGCATCCGCCCGCGGAGGCTTTGCACATTGACCGGGCCGCAGGCGCTATCCACATTAGCCGCTCACGCAAGAAGCGAGCAGGGATGCCCGGCGAACCCGTCAAACCGCGTGGCCATGATGCCGTATCGAGCCAAACCGGCGGCACGCTGCCTCAAGCCAGCACCGCGGAGGACATCGCCGCGTTCGTCGCCGAGGCGCGTGCGCTGTCGCCGCATGCCCCCGGCGCGAAGGGGCGGCTGATTTTCGCGCTCGATGCGACGATGAGCCGGCAGCCGACTTGGGACATGGCCTGCGCGCTCCAGGCGGACATGTTCCGCGAGGTCGCAGCGATCGGCAGCCTCGACATCCGGCTCGTCTACTATCGCGGCTTGAACGAGTGTCGCGCCACAGGCTGGATCTCCGACAGCGCCAAGCTCGCGACGCTGATGAGCAAGATCGACTGTCGCGGCGGCGACACCCAGATCGGCAAGGTGCTGAGCGACGTGCGGCGCGAGGCGGTCGCTTCCGGCGTGCGTGCGGTCGTCTTCGTCGGCGATGCCATGGAGGAGAAGGTCGACGAGCTCTGTGCGAAGGCCGGCGAGCTCGGCATGCTCAAGGTGCCCGTGTTCGTGTTTCAGGAAGGCGCCGACCCGGTGGCCGAGCAGGCCTTTCGCGAGATCGCGCGGCTGACCGGCGGGGCCTGGTGCCGGTTCGATCCCGGCGCAGCGGCGCAGCTCCGCGAGCTGCTGCGCGCGGCCGCGGCTTATGCCGCCGGCGGCCGCGAGGCGCTGTTGAAACTCGCCAAGAGTGCGAGCGGTGCGGCCAAGCTGATCGGGCAGATGAAGTAGCGGTCCGCGTCGAAGACGGACGCCATGCATTTTGCCGTGAGGGCGACTATATTCCGGCCATGACCCTGATCGCCGGCGCCGTCGCCGTTATCACGCTTTATCTGCTGCTCCAGATGTTCCGCTCCGCCAATCCGGCGGTGCTGGCGCGCACCATCAAGTTCGGTGGCGGCGTGGTGGCGCTCGCGGTTGCAGCGTTCACTGGCCTGCGGGGCGAGCTGGCGGTGGCGATCCCGCTCGGGATTTTCGGCGCCGGGCTCCTGGGCTGGACGCCGCTGGCGAATGCCGGCTTCGGCAATATCGGCGGGCTGTTCGGCGGTGGCGCAACGCGCCCGGCCGGACAGGCCTCGCGCGTACGCTCGCAATTCCTGGACATGCGGCTCGACCACGATTCGGGTCAGCTCGCGGGCCAGATCGTCGCCGGCCCTCACGCCGGGCGCAATCTCGACGAGTTCGATCTCGCTGGCCTGCTGGCGATGGCTCCGGCGTTCGACGCCGAGAGCGTGGCCCTACTTGAAAGCTATCTGGACCGCAGGTTTCCCGCTTGGCGTCAGAACGCGCAGGGCGATGCGGCAGGGCGGCAGCGCCGCACGGCGCCGAGCGGCAAAATGACGGCGGAGGAAGCCTATCAGATCCTTGGCCTGCAACCGGGCGCGGGGCGCGACGACATCAGCCGGGCGCACAAGTCCCTGATGAAGAAACTCCATCCCGACCAGGGGGGCTCGACGTATCTCGCTGCCCGTGTGAACGAGGCCAAGGATACTCTGCTTCGCACGCATAACGGCTAACTCCGGCACTACGCTACAAACGCCCGTACCGCGTAAGCTCCGCTTGCTCTGTCTGCCGTCGCCCCGATGCCCGCCTTTGTCGGCGTGGTCGATCCCTTGAGTAAAGTTTTAACCGTAAATCCTTGACGAGAGGTTGTCGCGGAACGGGCATCGCCGCATCCCCCAAACAAAAATGCCCGCGCAAGGCGCGGGCATTTTGATTGGGGCGGTACGATACATCAGTTGCGGACGGTGATGCAGGAGATGTCGGCGCGCTTCAGGGCGCGGCAGACGGCTTCGGCCTGGTCCCGCTCGAGCCCGGCGAAACGGGCCCGGTAAAGCTTGCGATTGTCCTTGGCGAGGACCGGCTCCGTGAACGGGTCGGCCTTGCTGAGCAGGCCGCGGGCCGAGCTGCGCGCGGCGTCGATGCGCTGCTGGGCTTCGTTCTCGCTCTCGAGTGCGCCGACCTGGACGATCCAGCCGCTATGGGTGACGACCGGCTTGGTGGTGGCGCTCATCTGGATCGGCTGAGGCACAGGATCGGCCGAAGCGAGCTTCGCGGCAGCCGGAGTGGGCGCGGCGGCCGTTGTGGCCGGCAGCACACCGAGGATGCCATTGCCGGTACCGAAGCCCGCCGGCTGACGGGGCATCTCGGTGCGGGCGAACTCGGCCTTCGGCGCTTCCGGTTGGCTCGCCATCTCGGGCTTGTTGATGAGATCGGCGCGGGCGACGACGGCGCCGGAGGTCTCCGCGACGTCGGAGCGGGCCGCAATCGTGCTGGTGACCTGCGGTGTGACCTGAGCCGGGGCGGCGGAGGCGACCTTCACGGTGCCGGCCTTGACCTGAACAGTCTTCACCCGGACCGGCTTCATCGGCTCGGACGAGCCGGGGATGATGGAGAGCGGCTGGCTCGAGATCACGCCATTGGTGAGCGGCGCGGGCTCTATCCTGGATTCGGTCGGCCTAACCTCGGGCTTGCTGGTGTCCGGCCTGGCTTGAGCCGGCGGCATCGCGGCGGTCGCAGCCGCCAGCGCTGAAAGGCGCGAGGCGAGGCGCTGCGGGGCTGTTTCGGGGGCAGGGGCGGCCGCAGCCTGCTGGACCTGCGGAGCGGGACGGGCCGGGGCCTCCGATGCATCGGCGACATCGGTATTGGCGTCTGCGCCGTTGCGCTCGGTGACGGCGACGACGGTGCGAGTGGTCGCGCCCTTCTCGAGGTTCTCCGCGAGCAGGTTGCGCATGATGGCGTCGCGCGAGCCGCCGCTGCGGCCGCCGAGCACCACGCCGATCAGGTGGCGGTTGCCACGGCGCATCGAGGTCACGAGGTTGAAGCCGGAGGCGCGGGTGTAGCCGGTCTTGATGCCGTCCACGCCCTCGACGCTGCCGAGCAGGTGGTTGTGGTTGCGGATCGACTGTCCGCGCCAATTGAACGTCGAGGTCGCGAAATAACGGTAGTAGCGCGGGAAGCGCTCCTGGATGGCGCGGCCGAGCGTGGCCTGGTCGCGCGCGGTCGTGACCTGCTCGTCGTTGGGAAGGCCGTTGGCGTTGCGGTAGACCGTCTTGGACATGCCGAGCGAGCGCGCCTTGCGCGTCATCATCGTGGCGAAGTCGTCCTCGTCGCCGGCGATCGCTTCGGCGATCACCACGGCTGCGTCATTGGCGGAGCGGGTGACGAGACCCTTGATCGCGTCCTCGACGCGGATGGTCTGGCCGGCACGCAGGTTCAGCTTGGTCGGATCCTGATCGGCGGCGTGCTGCGACACCGGCATCTCGGTGTCGAGCTTCATCCTGCCGGACTCCAGGCGCTCGAACAGCAGGTAGAGCGTCATGATCTTGGTGAGCGAGGCGGGGTGGCGGATTCCGTCGGGGCTCGTTGCCTGGAGCACGGAGCCAGAATTGCCGTCGACGATGATCGATGCGAATTTCGGGCTGGAGCTCTCGGACACATCGCGCTGCACCCGGTGCTGCGCGTAATGGCGCCGGTGACGCCGTGCCTCGGCAGCATCGGTGAAGATGACTACGGCGGTGACCGTAAGAAGCCCGAAAACGCCAACCCGCGCCAAGCGCGAGGAAGACAAGTTTTTACGAAGCATGAAACCCCGTCCCCGTTTCTGACTTGATCACCGGCCGGTGAGGCGAAATTGTGCCCACTCGACCCGGGATCATTACCTGCTCAGGCTGTCCCTCCGCTGGTGTTCACTGCGGGAAACGTTGGGCCTGAGCCGCTGTTCTGGCTAAGGTGATGTTCTCAAACGGCTTTAGACCGTTTGCGGAAGCTGAACACGTCCAGGGAATCAGGGTAGGGGTCCGCGGTTTCTAAAAGCTTAAGGAACCCTTGCGGGAAACCCCGGGAATCTCAGCGACTTGCATCTAGTTTTGTGCGTCGCACAATATTGTTGACATTTTTGTGCGTTGCACTATTTTTAGGCGGAGTCAGGGAGCCGGGGCTTCCGGACCAGAGCCAGGGAAAAGGATTCCGAAATGTTCAAGGTTGAAGACTTTCAGAGCTACGGGAAAGAGCAGTTCGAGCAGTGCGTTGCTTCCGCGACCTCGATGCAGCATGGCCTCCAGGCGATCGCCAGCGCGTATGGCGACTACACCAAGAAGTCGTTCGAAGACACCAAGTCCTTCGTCGAGAAGCTGTCCGGCGTGAAGTCGCTGGACAAGGCCGTGGAAGCGCAGACCGACTTCGCCCGTTCCAGCTACGAGACCTTCGTTGCGGAATCGCAGAAGATCGCCGGCCTTTACAGCGACCTCGCCAAGCAGGCGTTCAAGCCGGTCGAGACCATCGTTTCGAAGTTCACCCCGGCTGCCAACTAACGTCCTCTGGAACTCCTGGAATCGAAAAGCCCGGCTGGTTCAGCCGGGCTTTTTTGTTGTCGCGACAGAGATCCGGTTCAGCGCGCCACGCGCAGCTTCGACAGCGACGTACCGACGTCAACCCCACACGGTCTGACTCGCCGACATCACCGGACAGAACGTGTCGATGCCGCTCGCGCAATGCTCGCCGCCTCGGCGTCGTCGCGCAGCTTCTTCCGCCGCGTGCCGATCTGCGAGGCATCGCTGTACCACCAGCGATTCTGCGCATCGAGACCGCCGGCGAGGAGTGCGAGGCCACTGATCTGATCGACCAGGTTCTTCGCGGCCGTCTGCATCGGCGGCATCTTGCCGTCCTGGGCCATCGAGCCGGCGTTGTCGAGCCGCATGGCGACGCGCATGCGCACCAGGCGCCACGCGGTTGAACGGCAGCTCGATGGGACCGTAGAAAACCGGAGGGATTCCCGCCGCTGCCGCTTAACGGCCGGGTTCCTGGTCAAGATGTTCTAAACGGTGTGGGCCGAAACTTTTGTCAAATCGGTCCGGATTGACTAACCTTGGTCTGGATCGCCGGACCGGGAATCGGGACTGCCTCGACCATTTTGGCCAGACCGTTGCACGCTTGCGGCGAGCCGGGGGCGGGCCCATATTCCCTACAATCGAGCCGGGCTTGACCGGACCGGTTGGAAGCGGTGATCCAACAAGGCGGCGCGCCCGTGCAAAGCTCCGAAGGGCGGGGCCGCGCGGCTGACCGTCACTCGCTTCTGTGGGGAATTTGAACGCCTGAGCCATGCCGCACCTGACTTTCAGACTAGACCTGTCCGCGCAAGCCGCTGCCCACGCTCCTCGTATGAGCAATGACGAGAACCGTTCGGGCGGACCGACCGGGCCGAATACGTCTGTCATCACCAAGGTCAAGCCGAAGACTAAGCGGCCGAACCTGTATCGTGTGCTGATCCTGAACGACGACTACACGCCGATGGAATTCGTCGTCCATGTGCTGGAGAAGTTCTTCCAGAAGGACATCGAGGCCGCGACCAAGATCATGCTGCATGTCCATCATCACGGCATCGGCGAGTGCGGCGTATTCACCTACGAGATCGCCGAGACCAAGGTGACGCAGGTGATGGACTTCGCCCGCAAGCACCAGCATCCGCTGCAATGCGTGATGGAAAAGAAATAACGGCGCGCTTAAATCCAGAGTTATTTAGATCGGTTCTGTTCGTGCGGTCTGTGACGGCAGCACATCCTGCTGCGTGATCCCGCGAAAATCAGCGGCGTCAATCCTGCCCAACTGGGTAGTTCTGCCCAAATCGGAACGGGTTTTGCATCGAGCATGCCGTGGGCGCGTAATGCCCATTTGAGTCGCGGAACCGGTCTTTCGCCGCGGTCTTGTATAACTATATGTGACAAAGGTTGTTGTTGCCTGACCGGGCGATGGCGATCATGATGGTGGGGGCCATAGAGGACGCGAATGCCGACTTTTTCCCAAAGCCTTGAACAATCCCTGCATCGTGCGCTGGCGATCGCAAACGAGCGTCATCACCAATACGCGACGCTTGAGCATCTCTTGCTCTCCCTGATCGACGACTCCGATGCAGCCGCCGTCATGCGCGCCTGTAGCGTCGATCTCGACAAGCTCCGCACGAGCCTCGTCAATTATCTTGAGACCGAATTCGAGAATCTGGTGACGGATGGCGCCGACGACGCCAAGCCGACCGCCGGTTTCCAGCGCGTGATCCAGCGCGCGGTGATCCACGTGCAGTCGTCCGGCCGCGAAGAGGTGACCGGCGCCAACGTGCTGATCGCGATCTTCGCTGAGCGCGAGAGCCATGCCGCGTACTTCCTGCAGGAGCAGGACATGACGCGCTATGACGCCGTCAACTACATCAGCCACGGCATCGCCAAGCGCCCGGGCGTCTCCGAGGCGCGGCCGGTGCGCGGCGTCGACGAGGAGACCGAGGCAAAGGGTACCGAGGACGCCAAGAAGAAGGGCGAAGCGCTTGAGACCTATTGCGTCAACCTCAACAAGAAGGCGCGCGACGGAAAGATCGATCCGGTGATCGGACGCAATTCCGAGATCAACCGGGCAATCCAGGTGCTGTGCCGCCGGCAGAAGAACAACCCGCTGTTCGTGGGCGAGGCCGGCGTTGGCAAGACCGCGATCGCGGAGGGCCTGGCCAAGCGCATCGTCGACAGCGAGGTGCCGGAGGTTCTTGCGGCTGCGACCGTGTTCTCGCTCGACATGGGCACGCTGCTCGCGGGTACCCGCTATCGCGGCGACTTCGAGGAGCGCCTGAAGCAGGTGCTGAAGGAGCTCGAAGCGCATCCCAACGCCATCCTGTTCATCGACGAGATCCACACCGTGATCGGTGCGGGCGCGACGTCGGGCGGGGCGATGGATGCGTCGAACCTGCTCAAGCCGGCGCTTGCTTCGGGCACGATCCGCTGCATGGGCTCGACCACCTACAAGGAATACCGCCAGCACTTCGAGAAGGACCGCGCGCTGGTGCGGCGCTTCCAGAAGATCGACATCAACGAGCCGACGGTCGAAGACGCGATCGCGATCCTCAAGGGTCTCAAGCCTTACTTCGAGGACTACCATCGGCTGAAATATACCAATGAGGCGATCGAGGCCGCGGTGCAGCTCTCCTCGCGCTACATCCACGACCGCAAGCTGCCCGACAAGGCGATCGACGTGATCGACGAGTCAGGTGCGGCGCAGATGCTGGTCGCCGAGAACAAGCGCAAGAAGACCATCGGCATCAAGGAGATCGAGACCACGATCGCGTCGATGGCGCGGATCCCGCCGAAGAGCGTGTCAAAGGACGATGCCGAGGTGCTCAAGCATCTCGAGCAGACCCTGAAGCGCACCGTGTTCGGCCAGGACAAGGCGATCGAGTCGCTCGCCGCTTCGATCAAGCTGGCGCGTGCCGGCCTGCGCGAGCCGGAGAAGCCGATCGGCTGCTATCTGTTCTCGGGTCCGACCGGCGTCGGCAAGACCGAGGTCGCAAAGCAGCTCGCGGCGTCGCTCGGCGTCGAGCTGTTGCGCTTCGACATGTCCGAATACATGGAGCGGCACACCGTGTCGCGCCTGATCGGCGCGCCTCCCGGCTATGTCGGCTTCGACCAGGGCGGTCTGCTCACTGACGGCGTCGACCAGCATCCGCATTGCGTGGTTCTGCTCGACGAAATCGAGAAGGCGCACCCCGACCTCTACAACGTGCTGCTCCAGATCATGGATCACGGCCGGCTCACCGACCATAACGGCAAGCAGGTCAACTTCCGCAACGTGATCCTGATCATGACCACGAACGCAGGTGCTTCGGATCTCGCCAAGCAGGCGTTCGGCTTCACCCGCTCGAAGCGGGAAGGCGACGACCACGAGGCGATCAACCGGCAGTTCGCGCCGGAATTCCGCAACCGTCTCGATGCCATCGTCTCGTTCGGCCATCTCAGCGTCGAAGTGATCGGTACGGTCGTGGAGAAGTTCGTGCTGCAGCTCGAGGCTCAGCTCGGCGATCGCGACGTCACCATCGAACTGTCCGAGCCCGCCAAGACCTGGCTGGTCCAGCATGGCTACGACGAGCAGATGGGCGCACGGCCCATGGCCCGCGTCATCCAGGAGCACATCAAGAAGCCGCTGGCCGACGAGGTGCTGTTCGGCAAGCTCAAGGGTGGCGGCCACGTTCGCGTCGTTCTGGTCAAGGACGAGGCCGACGAGACCAAGGACAAGATCGGGTTCGAGTTCCTCGACGGTCCGATCACGCCGAAGCAGGAGAAGCTGCCCGGCGCCCGCAAGCGTCCGCCGGGCAAGTCCAAGCCGGGCGGTGGCGGCTCCGGCGGCTCGAAGGGGCCGACCTCGAAGGGCCCGCTGGTCAAGGCTTGATTGCGAGCGATATGAATTGAAAAGGCCGGCTGAAAAGCCGGCCTTTTTGTTGGCGTGGCCGTTGCGAGGCGCTAGGTGCCGGTGTCGGGTGCAGGTGCCGCCGGCGGCCGCGGCTTCTTCGGCGCGGGCGGCCGTGCGCGGGCAGGAGCTGACGGCTGCATGGTCACGATGACAGGATTCGGCTTGTGATCGGTTGCCGCGCCGGTGGCAGCATCGACGCCCATGCCGACGACACCGCCGAGCAAAAGATTTCCCGCGAAGCCTGCGGCCCCGGAGGTCGGTATGTCTCGGCTGAGCGGCACGATCTGCGGTTCATAGCCTTCCTTCTGGAAGGTGATCGAGATGTCGGCGTTCCGCTTGACCACCACCGAGCACGGCGTCGTGCAGGTGGTCGGAACTTCCATTCCGCTGACGACGGCTTCCACGCCCGACGGTGTCGATGAGATGCTGATGTTTTCGGTCGTGCCCCGCGTGACAGACGCGCAGCCGCCCAGCATGACGCTGAGCGCCACAATTCCAAATGAACGCATGAAATGCCCCTTATTCCCCGCGTCAATGAAGCGCAACCATAGCGGGAGGGCAATACGTCATTGGTCCAGATAGTTAAGCCACGCACAAGTTGCGCGCGAGAACAGCCGAACCTGGACGTGAGCTATTCGCCGCGCAGGCGCTGGTCGTCCTGCACCCGGACGTGCTCGGCGCCGCGCGCGCCCGCGGGGGACAGCCGCAGCATGCTCAGCACTGCACCGCACAGCGCAAATCCGACGCCGACAAGGAGCGCGATCCTGGTTCCCTCGGTCGGATAGCGGCCGAGCAGCAGCGCCACCAGCGCTGCGCCGGTGGTCTGGCCGAGCAGGCGCGCCGTGCCCAGCATACCGCTGGCGCCGCCGGCGCGCTCGCGCGGGGCGGCCGCGATCATGGTGCGGTTGTTGGGGGTCTGGAACAGGCCGAAGCCGGCCCCCGCCAGCGCCATCCGCCAGATCACGTCGAGTGGTGTCGGGCTTGCTGGCAGGAAGGCGAGTGCGCCGAGGCCGCAGGCAAACAGCGTGAGCCCGATGCCGCCGAGCAGGCCGGCCGGATAATGCTCGACCAGGCGGCCGGCGAGCGGGGCCGCGAACGCCACCGCGATCGGCCAGGGCGTGATCAGGAGCCCCATATGCACCGCCGAATAGCCGAAGCGGCTCTGGAGGTAGAAGGGGATCGCGACGAAGGCCAGCATCTGTCCGCAGAACGAGGCGATCGAGGTCGCTATCGACAGCGCGAACACCGGGATGCGCAACAGGTCGACTGGCAGCAGTGGCGAGGTCATGTGGGTTTCGCGGTAGATCAGCAGCGCGCCCGCGACAATGGCGATGGCGAATTGAACGAGACAGGTGATCGCGGCCTCGCCATGACCGACGCTGTCGACGGCCGCGATGCCGACGCCGAAGGTGATCGCGGACAGGCCTGCGCTTTGCCAGTCGAAGGAACGGCCGGCGGGTTTTGTGTGCGGCAGGCTGCGCAGGCCGAGCACCAGCGTCGCTGCACCGAGCGGGACGTTGATGGCGAACAGCCAAGGCCAGGTTCCGACCGCCAGGATGCCCGCGGCGAGCGTCGGGCCGACCGCGGCCGAGAAGGCGACGACGAGCGCGTTGATCCCGATGCCGCGACCGAGCTGGCTGCGCGGGTAGGTGAAGCGCACCAGTGCCGCGTTGACGCTCATGATGCCGGCCGCGCCAAAACCCTGGATGATGCGCGCGATCGTGAGCAAGGGCAGCGTATGGGCCAGCGCGCAGAACGCGGATGCGAGCGTGAAGAGTACGAGCCCGGCCAGATAGACGCGGCGATATCCGACAATCTCGCCGAGCGATGCCAGCGGCAGCAGCGAGATCGTGATCGCGAGCTGGTAGCCATTGACGATCCAGATCGAGAAGGCCGGGCTCGCATCGAGGTCGGCCGCGATCGTCGGCAGCGCCACGTTGGCGATGGCGCTGTCGACCACCGCCATGATGATGCCGAGCGCAATCGTCAGCACCGCCTGGTTGCGCTGCGGCTGCGGCAGGCCGTCGGCATGCTCGATCGGTGCAGACGACATGATGGAGGCGCGCCTGATTGGAGCCGTGATTCATCCCCGGATTAGGAAATTGCAGGATGGATCGCAACCCGGCAGGACCCGGACGGTTCCTGTGCCGGAAGCGGGCCTTCCGGCACAGGAAAACGAGGGTCGGGACCGCTTTCGCGAGGGCTCAGGGAGCCGAGCGGTCGGGCAGTTGGCCGTCTCTACACCGCCGGCGGATTGCGGTCGGAGAAGGTGCCGCGCTGGTGCCAGTACGGATAGGGCAAGGTCACCTTGCTCGCGGCATCGAGCTTTGCGATCTGGTCCTTGGTCAACGTCCAGCCGACCGCGCCGAGATTTTCGCGCAGCTGCATCTCGTTGCGCGCGCCGATGATCAGCGTCGAGACCGTCGGACGCTGGAGCAGCCAGTTCAGCGCGATCTGCGAGACGCTCTTGCCCGTCTCCTTGGCGACCTCATCGATCGCCTCGACGACGCGATAGACGTGCTCATCGGGCACGGGCGGGCCGAAATCGGCGGTCTTGGGCAGGCGACTGACCTCGGGCTTCGGTTGACCCCGTCGGATTTTTCCGGTGAGGCGCCCCCATCCGAGCGGTGACCAGACCACAGCGCCGAGCCCCTGGTCCACGCCGAGCGGCATCAGCTCCCATTCGTAGTCGCGCCCGATCAGTGAGTAGTAGGTCTGGTTGGCGACATAGCGCGGGAAGCCATGCTTGTCGGCAACCGAGAGCGACTTCATCAGGTGCCAGCCCGAAAAGTTGGAGACGCCGACATAGCGGATCTTGCCGGCGCGCACGAGCACGTCGAGAGTCGCAAGCACCTCTTCAGGCGGGGTGAACGCGTCGAAGCCGTGAAGCTGGAACAGGTCGATGTAATCGGTGCCGAGCCGGCTCAGCGAACCGTCGATCGCCGCGAGCAGATGCTGCCGCGACGAGCCGATGTCGTTGGGCCCGTCGCCGAAGCGGAAGGTGGCCTTGGTCGAGATCAGAACCTTGTCGCGGCGACCCTTGATGGCCTCGCCAAGGACGCGCTCGGATTCGCCGAGCGAATAGACGTTGGCGGTGTCGAACATCGACACCCCGGCATCGAGGCAGATATCCAGAAGGCGCCGCGCCTCGGTCGCGTCCGTCGTACCCCACGCAGCAAGGCGGCCGACGCCGCCGAAGGTGCCCGTTCCCAGGCTCAAAGCGGGCACCATGAGGCCGGATCGGCCCAAGCGTCGGTATTCCATCGATATGCTCCTCGGCTGGCCGCTGGTTGATCGATGCGGCCTTGGGGTGCGATGGTAATGCAAGCGCGGGCCGCGTCCTATCACGCGCTCACATACCGGCCTTGCTCGGGAATGGCCTAGTCGTGCAGGCGCATGTCATCGAATGCTGCATCGGCAACGCGCGCGCCTGGCGTCTTCAGCGATGACCGAACCTCGACCCTGGTTGCGGGCGAGGGGAAGCAGGTGACTTCGCCGTCACGCGCCTGCCGCGGCAGCAGCGTCAGGCCCCAGCCCACCAGGACCAGCACCGCGAGCCTGATCGCGATCACACCCAGCAACAGCTCCGATCCGCTTATGGTGGCGTGAGTCCTCATGGACGCCAGCCTGATGCGCGCAGCCGGACAAGGCAATCTGGAATTGACGAGCCTTGCCTTCGTCAGCAGCGAAGGCTCGAAGTGATAGCTGGCCGGATGTCAGTGCCGCAACTGGCTCTGCCTGAAGTCGCGCGGCGACATTCCGAAATGCTCGCGGAAGACGCGGCCGAAATGCGAGAGGTCGTTGAAGCCCCAAGCGAAGGCGATCTCGCTGACGTGGCGATGGGCCAGCACGGGCGAGGCGAGGTCACGCCGGCATTGGGCGAGACGCTCGGCAAGCACATGGCGCTGGAACGAGGTATCCTCGTCGGCGAGGAGATCGTTCACATAGCGCGGCGAGATGCCGAGTGCAGCCGCGGCCTCCGACAGCGAGAGGTCGGGATCCGCCAAATGAGCGCGGATGTGGGCCTTCAGGCGATAGAGCAGGGCGGAGCGATGGGTGGAGGACGGCAGCGATGTCTTGCCGAGCCGTTCGCTCAGCGCCATCGCGAGCAGATCGACGGCCTGCTCCGACAACGCCGCAGCGTTGTCCGGGGCAAGTCGGTCCGCGCTCTGGCAAAGCCTGAAGATGAAATCATAGGCGAGCCGTTCGAGCGGCACATCGGCGCCGAACGACATCGCGGTGAGCGTCTCGGTGGCGCCGAGCCGGCGCTGCAGCATTTCGCGGGGCACCTTGAAGATGGTCTGCGTGAAGGCGTCGTTGAACTTCAGCTCATAGGGACGCGTCGTGTCGTAGAGCGCGAACTCGCCGGGATGGATCACGGTCTCGCGGCCGTCCTGTACCACGCCTCCGTCGCCGCGATTGCCGAGCGCGACCAGGACAAAGTCCTGATCCGAACGCGCGATGCGGGACGGCGTCCGGAACACGTGCTGGCGATCGGAGCAGACCTCGGAGCACACGGCCCTGCCGAGCGGGGCCTGCGTGACCGAGCCGCGAAAGGCGCTGCCGAGGTCGGACTTGCAGTCGAGCCCGACGAAGACGTCGCAGACGATGTCCTGCCACAGCGCCAGCCGCCGGTAGCCGGGGCTGCCGTCTGTCGTGAACTGGATTGGCATCTGGACAGCCTCCCTTTCACATCCCGCAAACTGCATGTCGGCGCAGATCAGCCTGACCGAAGGCAAATCCCGTACCCGTCGGGGATCCCGGCCAGTCGAGTTTTTGTTCCGCCGCGGTCGAGCGCCCGGCCGGGTGGCTTGGCCAAATAGACTGCATCGGACGTGGCTTCCGATCAACCGGCAATGGAGGCGGCAATGGGCATCGAACATCCGAAATACAAGGTCGCGGTGGTACAGGCGGCGCCCGCCTGGCTGGATCTCGACGCCTCGATCGACAAGTCGATCGCGCTGATCAGGGACGCGGCCGAGAAGGGCGCCAAGCTGATCGCCTTTCCCGAGGCCTTCATCCCCGGCTACCCCTGGCATATCTGGATGGACTCGCCGGCCTGGGCGATCGGCCGCGGCTTTGTGCAGCGCTACTTCGACAACTCGCTGTCCTATGACAGTCCGCAGGCCGAGCGGCTTCGCGACGCCGTACGCAAGGCAAAGCTCACCGCCGTGCTCGGCCTGTCCGAGCGCGACGGCGGCAGTCTCTATCTCGCGCAATGGCTGATCGGGCCCGACGGCGAGACCATCGCAAAGCGCCGCAAGCTGCGGCCGACCCATGCCGAGCGCACGGTCTATGGCGAGGGTGACGGCAGCGATCTCGCCGTGCACGCAAGGTCGGACATCGGCCGCATCGGTGCATTGTGCTGCTGGGAGCATCTCCAGCCACTGTCGAAATATGCGATGTACGCCCAGAACGAGCAGGTGCATGTCGCGGCCTGGCCGAGCTTCTCGCTCTACGATCCCTTTGCGCCGGCGCTCGGCGCCGAGGTCAACAATGCCGCCTCGCGCGTCTATGCGGTGGAAGGCTCCTGCTTCGTGCTCGCGCCGTGCGCGACGGTTTCGCAGGCCATGATCGATGAGCTCTGCGACCGGCCCGACAAGAATGCGTTGCTGCATGTCGGCGGCGGATTCGCCGCGATCTACGGCCCCGACGGCAGCCAGATCGGCGACAAGCTGGCACCGGACCAGGAAGGGCTGCTGATGGCCGAGATCGATCTCGGTGCCATCGGTGTTGCCAAGAACGCTGCCGATCCCGCCGGGCATTATTCGCGGCCCGACGTGACGCGGCTCCTGCTCAACAAGAAGCGATACCAGCGCGTCGAGCAGTTCGCGCTGCCGGTCGACACCATTGAGCCCACGGACATCGCGGCGGCGGCGAGCTGATCGCCGGGATCAAGGGGAGGGAACGATCATGGAATCCGCAATTCCTCTGCATCTCGAGACCCAGCGCACGCGCCACAAGCGCGTGCCGGACGATTACCAGCCGCCATATCCGTCGTTCGTGGCGCGCTACAAGCCCGCCGTAAGCCGCGTCGTGATGGCCTATTTCGGTGTGCAGTATCGCGGCGCGGCGCCGGTGGCTGCGACGGCGGCTCTCGCCGAGATCGCGGCGCGATTTGCTGCCGAGGGCGGGCCTTCGCATTGGGATCGCGCCCGCTACCTCGACCGCGCCGGTTATGAGACCGTCGTGTCGGTTGCCTATTGGGACGACGTCGCGCGCTTCGACGCATGGTTCGCGCCGGCACGCGAGGCGTGGACTGTGAAGGCGCGCGAGGGCATCGGCACGTTCATCGAGGTGCTGCGACCCGCCGTGGCCCGGCACGAGACGCTGTTCTCCTCGCTCGACCGGCCCGAGGGCGTCGCCGCAATCGCCGACGGCATGAGCGGCGAGGTGCAGGAGCACGCCTATTGGGGCGGCATGCGCGATCGCATTCCGCTGTCGCAGACCGATCCGATGACGCCGGGCGGCGCGCCGGAATTGATCTGCGACGGCGCGCGGCTGCGGGTGAAGGCGCACGACAATCTCTGCCTGATCCGCTCCGGGCAGGACTGGAGCGATACGGAGGCATCGGAGCGAAAGCTCTATCTCGACGACGTCGAACCGGTGCTGCGCGAGGGAATGGATTTCCTGCGCGACGACGGGCTAGCGATCGGATGCTACGCCAACCGCTACATGCAGGTGCTCTCCGCCGACGGCAGCGTGAGCGACAAGTCCTACGGCCAGAGCTGGTGGAAGAGCCTCGCCGCACTTGAGCGCTGGGCGGAGTCGCATCCGACCCACGTCAAGATATTCGGCGCAGCGATGAAATACCTGTCGACGCTCGGGCCGTCGGCAAAGCTACGGCTCTATCACGAGGTCACGGTGGCGGCCGCGGACGAGCAGTTCTTCGAATATCTGAACTGCCATTCGAAGACCGGCATGCTGGCAGTGGTCGAGACCGTCAGCGCCTAGGCTGCGCAATGGCCGAGCAACTCGGGATGCGCGGCGCAGATGTGATGCGCGCCGGCATCCCGCAGCTCGGCCTCGCTGCCATAGCCATAGAGCACGCCGATCGCGGTCATGCCGTTGGTGCGGGCGCCGATCACGTCGTGGCTGCGGTCGCCGATCATGATCGCGCTGCCGGGATCGACCTTCGCTTCGTCGAGCGCGTAGCGCAGCAGGTCGCGCTTGTCGACACGCGTGCCGTCGAGCTCGGAGCCGAACACGCGCTCGAAATACGGTTTCAGGCCGAAATGATCGACGATGCGGGTGGCGTAGACCGCGGGCTTGCTGGTCGCCACGAACATGCGCTGGTTGGTTGCGGCAATCGTCGTCAGCGTGTCGATGATGCCGGCATAGGCCTCATTCTCGAACAGGCCGATATCGCTGAACCGCTCGCGATAGAGCAGCAGCGCGCGGTCGGCGAGCTCCGAGCTGCCGGTGAGCTTTTCCAGGCTGGCATGCAGGGGCGGGCCGATGCACCAGACCAGCTCATCCTCGCTCGGCACCGCGACGTTCAGCCGCTCCAGCGCGTACTGGATCGAGCGGGTGATCCCGGGCTTTGGGTTGGTCAGCGTGCCGTCGAGATCAAAATAGATTGTAACCATCAGGGCGGGACCGGCGTTGATATCGTCGCCCGTTGCTAGTTGGCTGGGCCCCCAAGTCAAGGTCCGATTTGTCCGGTATAGTGGAGGCCATGCGCTTAGCCCGGGTTCTCGCTGTGTTGTGCCAGGCCGTCGCGGCGTGGCCGGCGCTTGGCCAGGAGGCGCCGAACCGGTTCGTGCATCCGAGCGTCGAGGAGCTCGCGATGCCGCCGGAGAAGCCAGCTGCACGCGAGAGCGATACGCGGGAATCGATCTGCCTGATCGTCGAGGCCGCCGCACGGGATGCCAATCTGCCGCTGGAATTCTTCGCCCGCGTGATCTGGCAGGAGAGCCGATTCCAGGCCGATGCCGTGGGGCCCATGACGCGCAGCGGCGAGCATGCGCAGGGGATCGCGCAGTTCATGCCGGGCACTGCCAGCGAGCGCGGGCTGCTCAATCCCTTCAATCCGGTACAGGCGCTGCCGAAGTCGGCCGAATTTTTGAACGAGCTGCGCAACCAGTTCGGCAATCTCGGCTTGGCCGCAGCCGCCTATAACGCCGGGCCGCGCCGGGTGCAGGAATGGCTCGCCGGCACCGGCGGCATGCCGGAGCAGACCCGCAACTACGTCTATGCCATCACCGGCACGAGCGTTGACGCGTGGGCCAAGGCGGGAGCGACCGGCAAGGGCCCGCCGAGTTCGCCACCGACGAGCTGCCGTGATCTCATGGCGCTTCTCAAGCGCGCACCGAATGCCTTTGTCGCCGAGCTCGAGCAGCATGTCGAGCTCGCCGCCGCAAAGGTCTGGGGCGTACAGCTCGCTGCCGGATTCGACCGCAACCGGGCGCTGGCGATGTATTCCCGCGCCGTCACGCGGCTGACCGCGGTGATCGGCGAGCGCGATCCGAGCCTGCTGAGCTCGGTGATGCGCAGCCGCGGCACGCGTGCGTTCTACCAGGTGCGCATCGGCGCCGACACGCGCAGCGAGGCGGATGACCTGTGCAACCGTATCCGCAAGGCCGGCGGTGCCTGCTTCGTGCTGAAGAACCGGGGTGTGAGCGGGTAGGCGCGTCTGCCCGCGCGCGCATGCCAGCCCCGCCGCGCGCTTCCTTGACGCCGGTCACGGCATTGCCCGTTATGCGGGCACGATTCCGCAATCCGGCCAAAGACTCCCGTGGCGCTTCCTCCGCTCGATTCCCCTCAATGGCAAAGCTCCTGGCGCGCGTTTGCGTGGGGACTGCGTTCGATCACGCAGACGATCCTCACGCTCGTTCTGTTCGCGACCTATCTCGGCATCGGCGCGCTCGCCCATGACACCCATTTCAGCCTGCTCTGGGCGCTCTGCTCGACGCTGTTCGTGTGGGCGGGGCCGGCGCAGATCATCCTGATCACCACACTCGGCTCGGGCGCCACCATCATCCAGTCGGCGATCGCGGTCACCGTCAGTGCGATCCGGCTGTTCCCGATGGTGGTCTCGGTGCTGCCCCTGATGCGCACGCCGACGACCAAGCGGCGCGAGCTGTTCTTCGCCGCGCATCTTACAGCGGTGACACTGTGGGTCGAATGCCATCGCTTTCTGCCGCAGGTGCCGCGCGAGCGGCGCATCGCCTTCGTCAACGGACTTGGTTTTGGTCTGGTCTCCGTGTGTCTCGCCGCCAACACGGTCGGCTATTTCCTTGCCGCCAACCTGACGCAGACGCTAGGGGCCGCGATCCTGATGCTGACGCCGCTGTCGTTCCTGTTCTCGACCGCGCGTAACAGCCGGGAGGCCGCCGACGTCGTCGCGCTGACGCTCGGGGTTCTGCTCTATCCGTTAGCCGCGAAGATGAACTCCGGGCTCGACATCCTCGTCAGCGGTTTGGTGGCCGGCACGATCGCTTATGGCGTGCATTGGTGGCGGGAGGTGCGCGCATGAGCTTTGCGCAGCTCATCGGCGACTGGCACGCGCTCGTCGTGCTGTTCGTCGCCGGCGTTGTTCCCAACCAGATATGGCGCATGCTGGGCCTGTGGTTCGGCGGCGGCATCGACGAGGGCTCGGAGCTGCTGGTCTGGGTGAGGGCGGTTGCCACCGCCATCCTGGCGGGCGTCATCGCCCAGATCGTGGTGGAGCCGCCGGGGGCGCTCGCCAGCGTGCCGGACGTCTTGCGCTATGGCGCGGTCGGCGCAGGCCTAATCGTCTTCCTGCTGACCCGCCGCTCGATCTTCGCGGGCGTGGTGACAGGCGAAGTCTTCATGCTGGCCGGCAAGTGGTGGTTAGGCTAAAACCACCGGCGAACAGCAAGGAACGGGAAATATGGTTCGCGAAAACGAGCTCCGCGAGGGCGAGGTCGCCATCGAGCTGCCGTCGACGGAGGATGCCGGCCTCGTCTTCATCGGCCGCATCCGCACGCCCTGGACCTCGCGGATGGAGACGCCGCGACAGGGGCGTCAGGACGGCCCGGTGTGCCGGCTCGAGATCTTCGAGCCGTTCGTGCCGGCCATCAAGGGCGTCGATTTCTACAGCAGTCTTGAAGTGCTCTACTGGCTCGACAAGTCGCGCCGCGACATCGTCCTGCAAAGCCCCAAGAACAACGAGAAGACCCGCGGCACGTTTTCGCTGCGCTCACCGGTCCGGCCCAACCCGATCGGCACCTCGATCGTCAAGCTGGTCGGCATCGAGGGCAACGCCATTCTGGTGCGCGGGCTCGACTGCATCGACAACACGCCTCTGATCGACATCAAGCCGGATCGTTGCGAATTCACGCCGCTGGCCGCGCCGCAAGCAGGCGATTTTCAGACGGAGTGAAGTCTCTCCTCCGTCATTCCGGGGCGACGCGAAGCGTCGAGCCCGGAATCCATTGTGCGGCAGAGACAGTGGATGAATGGATTCCGGGTTCGCGCTTTGCGCGCCCCGGAATAACGATCAGCTCTTCAGCGCCGCGATCAGCTTGGCCGCGTTCTCTTCCAGGACCTTGACGTCTTCCTTGCGGCTGGCCGGCGGCAGCATGGCCACGCCGTCGTGGCGCGGCATCACGTGCATGTGGAGATGAAACACCACCTGGCCGCCGGCGGGCTCGTTGAACTGCTGCACGGTGATGCCGTCGGCCTCGAACGCCTTCATCGCAGCGGCCGCGATCTTGTGCGCGCCCCTGGCGACGTGGGCGTAGTCATCAGGCTTGATGTCGAGGATGTTGCGGGCAGGGGCCTTCGGGATCACCAGCGTATGGCCCGATACCCGTGGCATGATGTCGAGGAACGCAAGCACATGCTCGTCCTCATAGACCTTGTGGCAGGAAAACTCGCCGCGCAGGATCTTCGCGAAGATGTTGTTGGGGTCGTAGGCGGTCATGGCGGCGGCTCCTCGAATTTTGCGCTTACTGTCACCAGCCACGGCAAACCGTCAAGGCGCCTCGTCGACGCCCTTGCGGAACGGGCCGAGCTCGGCCAGCTCCCGCCCGGCCTCGGCGACATAGGCGCGCTCGCGCTTGAGGTAATCGTCGATGGCGCGGCGCAAGCCGGGATCGGCGATGAAGTGGGCGGAATGGGTCGTCCGTGGCAGGTAGCCGCGCGCGATCTTGTGCTCGCCCTGCGCGCCGGCCTCGACGTTGTCGAGGCCGTGTTTGATCGCGAAATCGATCGCCTGATAGTAGCAGACCTCGAAATGGAGGAACGGATGATGCTCGACCGCGCCCCAGTTGCGGCCGAACAGCGTATCCGAGCCGATGAAGTTGATCGCGCCCGCGATCCAGCGGCCGTTGCGGCGCGCCATCACCAGCAGCACGTCCTGGCTCATGGTCTCGCCGATCAGCGAGAAGAATTCGCGCGTGAGATAAGGCCGGCCCCATTTGCGCGAGCCGGTCTCCATGTAGAATTCGAAGAAGGCGTCCCAGGCATCCTCGGTGATGTCGCTGCCGGTGAGCCAGTGGATGGTGATGCCGGCGGCAAGCGCATCGCGCCGCTCGCGCTTGATCGACTTGCGGTGACGCGAATTGAGCGTGGTGAGGAAATCGTCGAAGGTCGCAAATCCCTCGTTGCGCCAGTGGAACTGCTGATCGGTGCGCTGGAGGAAGCCGTGCCCGGCGAGCCGTTTCCACTCCGCCTCACGCGCGAAGGTCACGTGCACCGAGGAGGCCTTGCTGACGCCGCACAGCGCCACGAGTCCGCTCGCCAGCGCCTCCGCGATGCGCTCGCGATCGACGCCGTCGCGGACCAGCAGCCGGGGCCCTGTGGCCGGAGTGAAGGGAACCGAAACCTGGAGTTTCGGATAGTAGCGTCCACCGGCGCGCTCATAGGCGTCCGCCCAGCCGCGGTCGAAGACGTACTCGCCTTGGGAATGCGATTTCAGATAGCAGGGCACCACCCCGGCGACGCGGCCATCGACCTTGGCCACCAGATGCCGCGGCCCCCAGCCGGTGCGGATGGTTGCTGAACCCGATTTCTCAATTGCGGATAAAAACGCGTGCGAGACGAACGGGTTATAGGCGGGCTTTGAGAGGTCGAGGGAATCGCCTGGAAGCCCGGATGAAGTTCCCGCGCCATGCCCGTTGCAGGCCTTGTCGGGATTGGCACAGGCGTCCCAATCCTCGGCAGATACCTCGCCAATCGAGGGTACGGCCTCGAGTGTGATTTCAGATGATGCCATCGCGCCCAAGATCGTGCATTGCAGCAGCGACTTCAAGGGTGGGAACATCATGCCTGCGGCACGAACCCCTCAAAGATCATCTGATCCGCATATTGTCCGACCCGCGTCCGCTGTTCCGGGGTGCGCACGGTCCAGCCGAGCAGGGCGCAGCCGAGGACGTTGCGGGCGATCCAGGGGGCGGGGGCCGGCAGGTGGTCGACCTTGAAGGCGACGAAATGCGGCTGGGTCTGAAAGCCGTGGCGCAGATACAGCATGCTGTCGCGCTGCGCCTGCGTCAGCTTCGCCCAGTACTCGTCCTCATAGGTCCGCTGCGCAACGATGCCGCGTGGGCGGGAGGGGAGCAGCTCACGCAGCGCCAGCACCTGGTCGGGATCGAACGACATGCCGACGGCGGGGCCCTGATAGGACGCCAGCACCTCGGCCATCCGCTTCACCAGCTTGCGGTCGCCGCCAAAATGGCTCTTCACCTCGATCACCAGCGGCACGCGCCCGGCGACCATGGCGCACAGGTCGGACAGCGACATCATCCGCTCGGCCGTGTCCTTGAACTTGACCGCCTTCAGCTCGGCCGCAGTCTTCGACACCACCTCGCCGGTGGCCTCGGTGAGACGGCCGAGCGCATGGTCATGATGCACCATCGCCTCGCCGTCGGCGGAGAGCTGGATGTCGACCTCGATCGAGAAATTGCCCACGATCGCAGCCTGCACCGCGCCCGGCATATTTTCTACGACACCGCGGGAGATGTCATGCAGGCCACGATGGGCGACCGGCCGGGCTGTCAGCCAATCAGGAGCGCGCAACGCCGTCAGCTCCGTGTCAGGCGACCTCGAACACGCCTTCGACTTCGACCGCCGCATCCGCGGGCAGCGAGGCGACGCCGACGGTGGTGCGGGCGTGGCGGCCCTTGTCACCGAAGGCGGCAACCATCAGGTCGGAGGCACCGTTGAGCACCTTCGGCCCGTCCAGGAAGTCGGGTGCCGAGTTGATGAAGCCGCCGAGGCGCACCACGCGCGCGACCTTGTCGAGGTCGCCGAGCGCCGCCTTGACCTGGGCCAGCAGGTTGACGGCACAGCCGCGCGCCGCCGCGGCACCGTCCTCGATCGAAACGCCGGCACCGAGCTTGCCCTTGGCGATCAGCTTGCCGGCGGGGTCGAAACAGACCTGGCCGGAGACGAACAGCAGGTTACCGGTGCGCACGAACGGCACGTAATTGGCGACAGGGGTAGGGGCCTCGTGCAGCTTGATGCCCTGTTCCGCCAGCTTCTGCTCGACCGTGCCCGCCATGTTCGACCTCGTTGTCCAATTGTCATCCGCCCGGCTACGTCCATTTGGAGGCCGGTCGCGCCCTGTTTCGCCCATCGTGCCGCCACATGCAAGCAACCGGAGCGACTGCATTTTGTTGTGGCCAGGCAGCAGGTTCAAGGCGGGGGCCGCAACTTTACGTGAAACGGCCTCAGTTGCGACGCAATGGAACGGTCATTAAAATGTCGAATCTGCGCTTTCCCCAGGGATGACACATGGTGCACCTTTTCCGGACTTCGCTCGGTGTGATGGCGTTCGCGGCGGCTGCTTTCGGCGCAGGCGGTGGAGCGCAGGCGGCCAGCGGTCCGTTCCTTGCGCACCAGGCGCTCTATGACCTCAGCCTCGTCAAATCGCGCTCCAATTCGGTCAACAGTGCGCGCGGCCGCATCCTCTACAATTTCACGGGAAGCTCGTGCGAGGGCTACACCTCCGAATTCCGCCAAGTCTCCGAGCTCGACAGCGGCGAGGGCAAGATCACGCTGAGCGACCTCCGCTCGAACTCCTGGGAAGACGCCGCGGGAAAAAGCTACCGCTTCAAGATCGAGACGCGGATGAACGAGACCGATGCCGGCCGGGTCGACGGTTCGGCCGAGCGCGACGGTGACCACATCAACGTCAAGCTGAAGCTGCCGGCGCCGAAGAGCTTCACCCTCGACGGCAAGATCGTGTTCCCGACCGAGCAGATCCAGCACATCATTGCCGCCGCCAAGGAGGGCAAGTCGCTGCTCGAGCTGTCGGTCTATGACGGCTCCGACGACGGCCAGAAGGTCTACAATACGCTGACCGTGATTGGTCAGCCGGTCCCTGCCGACCGCACCGCTTCGCCGGATGCATCGACGTCGGACGAGCACATGAAGTCGCTCAAGCGCTGGCCGGTCACCGTGAGCTATTTCGACCGCGACGCCCAGCAGAAGGAAGGCGAGCAGACGCCGGTCTACGCGATGGCGTTCGAGCTCTACGAAAACGGCGTTTCGCGCCAGCTCGTGCTCGATTACAACGATTTCGTGATTTCCGGCGCGATGGGCAAGTTCGACGCGAAGGACAGCAAGCCCTGCAATTGAGGGCCGAGGCTAGCCCTCCGCTCGCTCTCCAGCTACGCTCCCTCCCAACCACAAGCCCGGGAGGCAAGCACAATGCCCAAGCTCGACCATCTCCGCCCCAGCGGCCTGCATCACAATCCGGCCTATTCCCACGTCGTGACCGCTTCCGGTGCGCGCACGATCTACATCTCCGGCCAGGTGTCGGTGGACGAGGAGGGGCGGATCGTCGGCGAGGGCGATATTGCCGCGCAGACGACGCAGGTGATGCAGAATCTCGGCCATGCGCTGAAGGCGGCCGGCGCGACCTACGCCAACATCGTCAAGATCACGACCTTCGTCGTGAACTACAAGCCGGAGCTGCGCCCAATCATCGGCAAGGCCCGCTCTGCCTTCTTCGAGGGTATGGAGCCGCCGGCCAGCACGCTCGTCGGCGTCTCCGCGCTCGCTGCGCCGGAATGGCTGATCGAGATCGAGGCGGTGGCGGTCGCGGATTGAAACGACCATAGGATGGGTAGAGCGAAGCGAAACCCATCCTACTTTGCTGCGGACATAGCTCGCAAAACAGTCATCGCTTCATCGGCCCTGTCGGCAGGTACGAACAGGTGATCATGGTGGAAGGCCGACACCGCATTCACGCTGATGCCGGCTTCGCCCAGTCGCGCCGTGACTGCAGCCAGGAAGCCCACCGCATCGAGTGCGGAGTGAACCGTCAGGGTGATCAGGCGCAAGGCGAACGCGTAGCGTAAGCCTGACGCCTCGGCTTCTTCGCGCAGGATCACCAGCGTGGTTCCTTCCTGCTCGCGGAACGTCAGCAGCGGGTTGACCCCTGCGGGAATGGGCTCGCCGGGTGGGATCGTGCAAAACACGAAGGTGCCGTCCAGCAGTTCCGGCTTCATGTTCCTCAACAGCGCGTCGAGGTCGCGTTCGCCTGTCACGATGGCCAGCCTCTCAGCGCGTTCGGGTGCGTACAGCCCTTGCGAAACCCATCAGCGCTGGAACCCGACGGGGGCCTCGCCAACATACCTTTGTATATCTGCTCTAATCCTTCTCATACGCTGACCTTACGCTGGTACAATTGAGCGACGGCGGGAGATTCTTACAATTTGAGTCTACTCGGGTCACCGCGAGGAAGCTCAAATGAACGTCATGATTGGAAGGCTCAACGGCCTGTGGCATCTCATCGTCGGGTCTTGTCAGATCCGAACACCGTTCCTGGCGAGTCAGGATCGGCAGTTGGTCATTCAGTATGCCCGGCGTGTCTATCCGGGTGCACGGATCTTCGAACGCGACTGAATTGAGCAGGACTCGATCATTCCTGCTGTCCTGTTTCAGGGCCATCATACGCGATGCCGCGAATGACGGCGGAGTTGCCGAACTTCTTGCGCAGACTGTCCACCGCGCGTTCGGCGTGCGCAGCACGGCGGTCAAGCATATCGGTGTCGTCGGCAGGCGAGCCCTCGCGCAGCGCGCTGACGCCGGCGCCCATCAGGCGGAAGGCGGTGCCGTCGATCTCCTTCGCCAGCATCTCGCGGCAGATCGAGAAGATCTTGGCGGCAAGCTGCGTCGGGCCTGCGATCGACTGCGAGCGGGTGCGCTGGCGGAAATCGGCGGTCTTCAGTTTCAGCGTCACGGTCGAGCCGGCAAGCTCGCTGCTCTTCAGCCGCGACGACGTCTTCTCGCAGAGCCGCCACAGGATCTTCTCCAGCGTCGCGAAGTCGCGGATGTCGGTCTCGAAGGTGGTTTCGCTCGAAATCGTCTTGGCGCCCCGATCGGGCTCGACGCGGCGGTCGTCGATGCCGCGGGCGAGCCGCCACAGCCTGCGGCCCTCGCTCGGAAACTGCCGCATCATCTCGATCTCGTCGGCCTTTTGCAGGTCGGCGATGATGCGGAAGCCGCGCTGCACCAGGCGCTCCTGCGTGGCCGGGCCGACGCCGAAGATGAAGCCGACCGGCTTCTCCGCCAGCATCGAACGGGCTTCCTCCTGATCGAGCGCGGCAAAGCCGCGCGGCTTGTCGAGGTCGGAGGCGATCTTGGCCAGGAACTTGTTGCAGGACAGGCCGACCGAGACGGAGATGCCGATGTCGCGCTCGATGTTGCGCGCGAACCGCGCCAGCACCTTGGCCGGAACCATGCCGTGCACCCGCTCGGTGCCAGAGAGATCGAGAAAGGCCTCGTCAATCGAGAGCGGTTCGACCAGCGGCGTCAGCGCCTGCATGGCCTGGCGCACCTCGCGGCCGACGCGGACGTACTTTGCCATGTCGGGCGGGATCACGGTCGCGTGCGGGCAGGCCTCGAGCGCCCTGTACATCGGCATGGCCGAGCGGACGCCATAGGTCCGCGCGATGTAGCAGGCGGCCGACACCACGCCGCGCTTGCCCCCGCCGATGATGACGGGCTTGTCGGCGATGTCGGGATTGTCGCGCTTCTCGACCGTCGCATAGAAGGCGTCGCAGTCGACATGGGCGATGGTAAGGCCTGCGAGCGCGCGGTGGCGGACGAGGCGAGGGGAACCGCAGGCGGAGCAGCGCCGCACGCCCATATCCAGATCGGTCAGACAATCCCGGCAGAAGCAGCGGGGTCCGGTCGTATCGGGGATGGTCACGGCACGTCGCGCTCCCAGGAGGGGTCGCCGAGCGCGTCGCCCAGCACCTGCCGCGCCGCAGCAACGTTGGTCGGATGCAGCTCCACGGCCTTGGCGAAGGCCGTCACGGTGGCATCGTCCCGCATCACGAAATCGAGCACGCTGAGGAGGAAATTGGGGTTCGAGGCGGCGTTCCGCAGGGTCTCCGGACCGACCCCTGTCTCAGCCAGGAACAGACCCAGCCGCTCGGGATCGCCGGCGACGAAAGACAGCGCCTGAATTGCAACGATTTCAGCGACTTCGCGAGGGTTGTGAACAGGCTTTTTCAATGGCGCAATTTGCCTTTCCATTAACTTTCGGTGTCTACTTTGAAGCCATCATGCCCGAGTCTCAAGACTGCCGACAAGCAACTGGAAACCACATCGCAGAAAGTCGGCCCTCGGGTTTAACGAAACTCAAGCGAATCTGAGGCTAGTTTGAATCCAGTTTTCGAAGCGCCGGCGAGCGGCGCCTGAGGCGTCACATGTATACGGCTTCGTGCCAATCAGGAGGGCGGGATGGCTAAGACCGTCCTGATCGTGGAAGACAACGAGCTCAACATGAAGCTCTTCCGCGACCTGTTGGAGGCACACGGTTACCAGACCTCCGGCACCAGCAACGGCTACGAGGCGCTCGACCTCGTTCGCAAGATGCGGCCCGACCTCGTGCTGATGGATATCCAATTGCCGCAGGTGTCGGGCCTCGAGGTCACGCGCTGGATCAAGGACGATCCGGAGCTGCGCGCCATTCCCGTCGTCGCGGTCACGGCGTTCGCGATGAAGGGCGACGAAGAGCGCATCCGCGAGGGCGGCTGCGAGGCCTATTTGTCCAAGCCGATCTCGGTCGGCAAATTCATTGAGACGGTCCGGCGTTTTATCGGATAGGAAGTGAGTTCAAAGTGTCCGCGCGTATCCTGGTTGTCGATGACGTTCCCGCCAACGTCAAACTCCTCGAAGCTCGCCTGTCCGCCGAATATTTCGACGTGATGACCGCCTCGAACGGCACCGAGGCGCTGGCGCTGGCCAGCCGCGCCGAATGCGACATCATCCTGCTCGACGTGATGATGCCCGACATGGACGGCTTTGAAGTCTGCCGCCGTCTCAAGACCGATCCGGCGACGCACCACATTCCCGTCGTGATGGTCACCGCGCTCGACAGCCCGGCCGACCGCAATCGCGGCCTGGAAGCCGGCGCCGACGATTTCCTCACCAAGCCTGTCTCCGACGTCGTGCTGATCGCGCGCGTGCGCTCGCTGACGCGGCTGAAGATGATGACCGATGAGCTGCGCATGCGCGCCATCACCTCGCTCGAGATCGGCATGCAGGCGCCCGAGCGCAGTGCCGTGGCCGACACCGGCCGCGGCGGCCGCATTCTGCTGGTCGATGACCGTCAGTCCTCCTATGAGCGGCTGGCGACGATCCTCGCCGCGGAGCACACCATCGACGTCGAGCCGAACCCGACCGAAGCGCTGTTCCACGCCGCCGAGGGCAATTACGACCTGCTGATCGTCTCGCTCGACCTCAACAATTTCGACGGGCTGCGGCTGTGCAGCCAGGCGCGCTCGCTGGAGCGCACGCGCCACGTGCCGATCCTGGCGATCGCGGACCCCGAGAACTCGACGCGGCTGCTCCGCGGCCTCGAGATCGGCGTCAACGATTACCTGCTGCGCCCGATCGACAAGACCGAGCTGCTGGCGCGCGCCCGCACGCAGATCCGCCGTCGCCGCTACACCGACCACCTGCGCGACAACGTGCAGAACTCGATCGAGATGGCGATCACGGATGCGCTCACCGGCCTGCACAATCGCCGCTACATGGAGAGCCATCTGGCGACGCTCGCCGAGCAGGCCTCGACCCGCGGCAAGCCCCTGGCGCTGATGATTCTGGACATCGACTATTTCAAGTCGATCAACGACAATTACGGCCACGACGCCGGCGACGACGTGCTGCGCGAGTTCGCGGTGCGCGTGCGCAAGTCGATCCGCGGCATCGACCTGGCCTGCCGCTACGGCGGCGAGGAGTTCGTCATCGTGATGCCGGAGACCGATCTGCACGTTGCCGGCATGGTCGCCGAGCGCCTGCGCCGCTCGATCGCGGGCGAGCCGTTCGCCGTCCACAAGGGCACCAAGCGCATCGAGGTCACGATCTCGATCGGCCTCACCACGCTGGAGCAGAAGGGCGAGGCGGTCGCCGACGTCCTCAAGCGCGCCGACACCGCGCTCTACCGCGCCAAGCACGATGGCCGCAATCGCGTGGTGTCGCAGGCGGCGTGAGGCCGCCTGCAACTAAAAATGCGAAAACAACCCCATGCAAAGTAGCCGTCATTAGTCGGATCAATGGCTTATGCGTGGGGCATGACGGTCGATGCCAGTTGCCCCGGCATTTGACACGTCGGGCAAAACAGGAGCATTTTGGCAGGATCGGGCAGGGCGCGGTTGTTGCGCGAAGTCCTCTCCCCAAACTCCGCTGTCATTCCCCGCGTAGGCGGGGAATCCAGTACGCCGCGGCTCCTCGGTTCAATCACAACCGCCTCTGGAATACTGGATCACCCGCTTTCGCGGGTGATGACACCGAGTGATGCGGCAGCAGTGCTCAGTGTGGCGTGCGTTTGCCTGCCGTTGCCGCCGTCGCATCACCCACATCCACCCCCGCATTCCGCAGCAGCACCTTGGCCGCTTCCTTCGCGGCGCGGGCCATCGCGGGGTCGTCGCGCACGAGGTCCTGCGCGATTGAGCCGTCGACCAGGAGCACGAGTTGCGTCGCCAGGGCCTCGGAATCGGCGACGCCGAGCTCGTTCAACCGCTCGCGAAACCAGACGCGGCGGCTTTCCTTGAAGGCGATCGCGATCTTCTTCACGGCGCGGTCCTTTGGCCCGAGCTCGGCGACCGCATTCACGAACGGACAGCCGCGAAAATCCTTGGCCGCAAAGCGCCGCTCCAGCGAATCGAAGGTGCCAAGAATCTGCTCGGCCGGCGGCTTGTCGGAGGGGCGCGGCTTGACGAAGCGGCGCTCCAGATAGGCCGCGATCAGCGCGTCCTTGGAGGGGAAGTGGTTGTAGAGCGTGCGCTTGGAGATGCCGATCTCGGCCGCGATGGTGTCGACGCCGATGGCGCGAATGCCTTGCAGATAGAACAGCTTGTCGGCGGTCTCGAGGATCCGCTCCTTCATCGTCTGTGGTGTGGGCGGGGGAGCCATGCGGCAGCGTGCGTCCTGTTCGCTTGACAGCGTGCACCTTTCATAGCCTAAGTACACAGGTCTGTGTAACCAAAAACATCGTGAATTGCAGACGCCGGCGCGCGCGTCGCGCCGACGAGGGAGAAAATTATGCCCCTTTTGCAGGTCCTGCGTCCGACATTGCCCATCCTGATCGGCGCCTCGATCATGCTGACACTGAGCATGGGGCTGCGGCAGAGCCTCGGCATCTTCATGCAGCCGCTGACGCACGACATCCACATCTCGATCTCGGATTTCACGCTGGCGCTCGCGGTGCAGAACCTCGCCTGGGGCTTTCTGCAGCCGCTCGCCGGCGCGATGACGGTGCGCTACGGCTTCCGCCCGATCATGATCGTGGGCGCGCTGATGTACATCGTGGGCCTCATCCTGATGGCGACCGCGAACGGACTCGTCAGCATCATGATCGGCGCCGGCGTGCTGATCGGCACCTCGCTCGCCTGCACCGCGGCGGCGATCGCGATGTCGGTGGCCGCGCGCGCCGTGCCCGAGACCGTCCGCTCCACCGTGCTCGGCATCGTCTCCGGCGCGGGCTCGCTCGGCGCGCTGCTGTCGGCGCCGATCGGGCAGTTGCTCAACGAAGGATTTGGCTGGCGCGTCGGGCTCGCCGGTTTCGTGATCATGTCGGTGCTGATGATCCCCGCGGCCTGGTATGCCGGCCGTGTCGACCAGGTCCCGCTGCCGAAGCCGGCCGCCGACGATATCGGCGATGCCACGGCCGCGTCCGTCGCGAAGGCGGCGTTCGGCAACGCGTCCTTCGCCGTGATGACCTGCGCCTATCTCGTTTGCGGCATGCAGCTGGTGTTTCTCACCACGCATCTGCCGTCCTATCTGGCGATCTGCGGCCTCGATCCGATGCTGAGCGCGCAGACGCTCGGCATGATCGGCGGCTTCAACGTGCTGGGCTCGCTGTTCTTCGGCTGGGCCGGCCAGCGCTGGAACAAGCTGGCATTGCTGGGCGGCATCTACATCCTGCGCTCGCTCGCGCTCGCCTGGTACTTCATGCTGCCGGCGACGTCGTTCTCGACGCTGCTGTTCGGCGCGATCATGGGCTTCCTCTGGATGGGCGTCGGCCCGCTGGTCGCCGGCGCCGTCGCCGAGATGTTCGGCCTGCGCTGGCAGGCGATGATCCAGGGCCTCGCCTTCATGAGCCACCAGATCGGCAGCTTCCTCGGCGCGTACGGAGGAGGGGTGCTCTACGATTCGCTCGGCTCCTACACCATGGCCTGGCGCATCGGCGTGGCGCTGGGCCTGGCCGGCGGCATCATCCAGGTCGCGTTCGCGCTGATCCGGCCGTCGCAGCCGCCGGCGCCGGTGCTGCGGACGGCGTAGCGGGGCGGTGCTCGCCTTCGTCAGCTTGGGAGCTTACGGCGGACGCCGTGCTGCTTGGTCGTGATGGCCGCTTTTGACCCAAAGTGGAAATTCAATGCGCTGTCACCTTACCTCGTCAGCGCGGGGCGGGAACAATACGGGACTTTTCTCGCACGCGCGCGGGTCTACCCAATGTGCGCCAGTTCACGCTCGCGCTCCGGCATACTGAAGTCCGCCAACGACGTTGGTGAAGTTGGGTTTTCGTCTCTGATCAATCTCTGCTGCTGGCCCATTGCGTTGGTTGGCACACCGAAGTGACATGTCTGGAACGAGAGGTAGAGCAGAAGTCGTCTCACTCAAGGCCGACCGCCGCCTTTGACCCATACCGGACAGCCCTTGATCTGAATCAATGGGATCTGCTCGGTGGCGCCGTTGCATTAGGGCGTGCCTCATCCCATTTGGCTGCTGCAGCAAAAAGGTGCTTCATGAGTGTGATTAATCGACGTCTGGTCCTCGCTATTGGCTTGACTTGCTTCACAGCGATCCCACCCGCAAACGCGCAATCCATATCGCCGACCGAAGCACAGCAGATTGCTGAGGATGCCTACGTTTATGGCTATTCACTCATCACAACCGAAGTTACGCGGGTGCAGATGAGCAACGTGCCAAAAGTAGAAGGCTTCACAAGCCCGACCGGACAGTTCGTCAACGTTCCCCGCTATCCGCCGGCGGATTATCGGGGCGTTTCCGCGCCCAATGCCGACACACTCTATTCGGTTGCTTGGCTTGATCTCACCGAGCCGCAAGTGTTCAGTCACCCGGATATGGGCGACCGCTTCTACCTCTTCGAGATCACTGATCTCTGGATGTCGGATTCCACGGACTCGCCGAGCAAGCGGACAGCCAGCGGAAAGGCCGCCAATTACTTGTTCACTGGCCCGGGCTGGAAGGGCGAGGTGCCGGCGGATATGAAGCACTTCCCAATGGCGACGCGCTACATGGTCATTCTCGGCCGCACCTACGCCGATGGTAGCGAGGCTGACTACAGGGCCGTCAACGCGCTGCAGGCGCAGTACAAGATCACGCCGCTTTCTGCTTGGGGCAAGCCGTTCGCGCCGGTAGCGCCGCCGGTAAATCCTAATCCTGGCTTCAGCATGACCGACAAGCCGCAGACGGTCATTCTCGGCATGGGAACGGAGGGATACTTCAACCTGATGGCCCAGCTGATGGCTGCGGCAGCACCCGCGCCAGCGGCGGATGCACCGATGCTCGCGAGCATGGCAAAGATCGGCATCGCGCCCGGCAAGCCGTTCGAGATGAGCAAGCTTGATCCAGCAGTGCAGCAAGCTCTGAAGGACATTCCCCAGGCCGCTCTGAAAAAGATCGAGGCCAACAAGGAGAACCTCGGTGGCGTAGTCGACGGCTGGTCGATCACAAAAGGTCTCGGTAGTTACGGCCCCTCCGACTACATGAAGCGAGCAGTGGTGGCAGCCTTTGGCTGGCCCGCCAACCAGGAGCGCGACGCGGTCTATCCGAATACCGAAAAAGATTCGGCGGGACAGAAGCTGACCGGTGCGAACAACTACACCTTGACTTTTCAGAAGGGGGCGACACCGCCCGTCAACGGCTTCTGGTCCTTCACAATGTACATGATCGATCAGGGCTGGTGGTTTGTCCCCAATCGACTGAACAGGTTCACCGTCAGCATGCGTGATAACCCGAAGTTCAATGCCGACGGCTCACTGACCCTCTACTTCCAAAGCGAGTCGCCGGGCGCAGACAAAGAAGCGAACTGGCTGCCGGCGCCGAAGGGCGACTTCGTCCTGATGCTGCGGATGTACTGGCCGAAGGACACTCCGCCTTCGATCATCGATGGGAGCTGGAAGGTGCCGCAGGTAGTCAAGGTCAACTGAATTCGGGCTGCAGTTTCGTGAAATGGGTTCCCGCTCACGGGTGGGGCTGCTTGGCGCGCGGACGAACTTTTCTTCGGCTGTGACATTGCAACAATCCATGATCCTGCAGGCGGATGGCGCGTCGTCGCGTGCGCCATCCGCTCCTCCTCATGGGCCTTAAGTCATGGGCCTTAAGCTTTCAGGTCCGTGATCCGCATAATCGCGACCACATTCCCGTCGTTGTACGCCTGCTCTTTTGTTTCCTTGTTGCAGGTCCAGACAAAATTCTTCTTACCCGTAAAGGTCTTTCCGTCCTGCTCAAGCCGAAGCTCCCCTTCGGTGATATGGCAGATCATGGCATTCATCATCGGGGGTCCCATGGTCTTCGCCCCCGGCTGCATGATGACATCGCGCATAGAGACGGTCTTAAAGCCTGGGATCAGGGATGGTGTCTCGCCTTCATATTCACGCACCACGACACCTGGCCAAGGCGTCATATCCTTGTAGCCTGTGGCTTGAGCGGCGGCTGGTTTGACCATGGCAGCCGAAGCCGCTGCCAACGCGATTCCCAGTGCGGACCTTCGATCGATCTTGCTCATCGCTTTCTCCCGACGTTACCGAACGAGCCGCCGCATAAGCAGCGCGCAAAGTTCGTGGTGAACGGTGGTACGAAACCGAAAAAAGAACGGCTTCTAAGAGAGCGTGCTTGCCGATGGCACCAGTGCTGCTCGTTTGCCCAGACGGTGATTTCGGCACATCCCACTTAAGGGCAATGACATTCTACGTCGCCTGACGAGTCTGGGGAACAGGTGAAACGAAGTCTCTGCCTGGCCCATGGGAAGGTCCGGATTTGGCCCTGAGCGGTCGACCCGGCATGTCCGCTAGATGTCCGCTCCTTGGGGCTGAAGCAGACTTGATATGCTCAGCCCGAGTTCTTCGGGGTGTGACCCGAAGCGGTTATGCGGACGCCGGCGCTCGCGCGTAATTTCATTGTCGTCGTGGATCTCAAGCTGAATTGCACCCTGCAGAAAGTGACATCATTGGCGCAAAGCGTTACGAGGTACAGAACATCGCCGTCATTCAATCCGACGACGAACACCCGGCACCCGACATGCGAACCTTCGTCGTCCTCGTCGATACTCACTTCGGTGGCGGCCGGAACAGCACCGTGTAGTCGACGATGAAGCGCAGCTCCGGCTGCATCTCGCGCACATTGCCCTGCTGCCAAAGGCTCGAATACTGCGTCTTGAACCGGAAGCCCTTCATGGGGCCTTCGGTCGGACGATACTGCAGCCAGACGTCGAGTTCGCGACGGTCGGGAATCGCCGACAGGGTGACCGGATCGAGGGCGCCCCATCCCTGCGTGAACCAGGCGCCGGTGCTCACGCCGTTCAGTCCGAACGAATGGCCGAAATCGTAGGCGACGCTGCCGCCGAAGGCCTTTTCCCCGGCGTTGTCGAAGGAGACTTGCTGCATGTCGGTATAGGTCGGCTTGGTGCCAAACGGCGAGAAGATGTTCGATTCGTTGCCAGTGAACGACCCCGCCGCGAACAGGGTCCAGCCCTCGTAGGTCATCTGCGCCTTCGCCGAGCCTTGGTGGGTCGAGAAGGGGGCGCCAGTCAGCAGGTTGGCCCCGACGCTCTGCTGGGTGATGATGTTGGCGCCGAAGATCCAGTTCGGCGTCCCCTTGGGCCGCTTGAGATCGTATTCCACCTGCGCGAAGCCCGCGTTCAGATAGTCCTGGATGTTGTAGTCCATGAACACGGTCGACAGCCCGGCCACCGGCCGCCACCGCACCATGCCGAACGCGGCACCGTGATTGATGGCGTCGCCCGCCAGCGCGTCCGACATCGGAATGAAGTCGTTGGAATCCCGCTGCTTGACGTTCCACAAGTAGCCCAGCGCGTAGTCGTAGCTGCGGTCCTTGTCGGGCAGCGAATCCAGCGTGATACCGCCGAACGTGTTCGGCACCATGCGGGTGTCCTGCGGATTGATGAGCGGGGTGTCGACCAATTGGTAGCCGCCCCGGAACTCCTGGTCTCCGATCTGCGCCCGGCCGTAGATCTGGCCAAGTGTGCCGATCGAGTTCTGTCCGGGCGCTAACAGTTTCGTTCCGTCCTGGTCGGGCGGACCGAACAGTTTCTGCGAGGTGTAGAACGCCGCCTGCAGGCCGAACAGGTCGCCGACCAGGCCGGAACGGACTGCCAGCCAGCCGCCCGCCGCCCATGCCTGCGACCGTGACCCGTCGGCATTGTCGCGCCCCAAATAATATGTGCGGGCGACGTACTGCACGAGTGAATCTCGGAAGAACGCCGGCGTGTCGTCCGGCATCTGCCAGTAGATCTCCTTCATGTAAGGCTGCGGCTTGATCTTCTGCACCGTCCACGACGACAGCCGCTCTTGGTCCGCGGTCTCCTGCCGGTCGGCCGGCAGAAGCGACGAGGTTCCGCTCACGTCCTGCGCCGCCGCGGGTGTAGTCACCGCCCATCCTGCCGCCGCGACGATGGCGTAGGCCACGAGACGCCCCAGCCCTACGGCCGGGCCGATGCCTATCTTCAGATCGCCCATGTCCGCTTCCCACACTTCTTTGGCCGCCTTCCCTGGGAGCGTTCCGACCTTCAATGGATCAAGGCTACATATTCGTCTTAGCTGCCAAGGCTGGTGGAAGGGCTGCGCGCTCAATGTTTCGGGGGGCGGCCGCGGATGTGGTCAAAGCCTTGCTTGATTGCGGCGAAGCGCGCTTCGATCATCGGCTCGAATTCGAGGTCGGTGAAGATATAGGGCAGGTCCTTTTCGACGCCTTCGCGGACGAGTTCACCGACATAGTTGGGGTCTATGCCCTGAGAGATCCGTTCTCGGAGCATATTGATCCACTCGGCACGTGGGCCCGAAGTCGGCAGGGCAGGGAGCCCCCCCTCGAAGCGCTTGGGGAGATTGCGTCTTGAGTTCATGATTTGAGTGCGGATGACCCCTGGACACAGCACCGATACGCCAATCCCTCGGGGCGCGAGTTCACGCCGCAGGCCCTCGGACAGCGCGACAACGCCGTACTTGGAGACGTTGTATGCATTGCTCTCTCCCGAAATGAGGCCAGCGATCGAGGCTGTGGAGACGATGTGTCCACCCTCGCCATGCTGCTCGATCAAGGGCCCGAAAATCTCGATCCCCCAAATGGTCGCCATCAGGTTGACGCCCATGGTCCAGTTCCACGACGCCTCGGTCCAGGCGCCATAAGGCCCACCGCCGCCGACGCCCGCGTTGTTGACGAGGATATGCACCTTGCCATAGCGGGCAGTCGTGGCTTCGGCGGCCGCCACGAGTTCGGCTTTGAGTGAAACGTCCGCTTTCACGCCGTCGACATCGACGTTGGTGAGCCTCAGTTGCTCGAGCGCTGCGGACAGAGCCGCTTCTTCAATGTCGCAAAGCATGACTTTCGCGCCTGCCTGGGCGAAGGCGGTCGCGATCCCCAGTCCAATGCCTGACGCTGCACCGGTCACGAACACAGTCTTTCCAGCGAGTTCCTTCACGCGCTTTCTCCCCGTGCAATCGGACACCCTTGCCCCAAGACGCCAAGTGTCTCCGGACGCCATATGACCCCGTTCTCGAGCGATTGGGAAGCGTGCCGGATGTCCGTTTGTGACGCATCGGTGGCATGGATCGACCAGGTATCAACGTCATCTTCTTCTGCGCTCGTGCCTTGGACGCAACGCGGCGCTTCCGCGACGGGGCGCTGTACGAAGCGCTCGGCTCCTGCACGATGGCCTGGCTCATCGGCGTGCCGCTGGGCTTGGCCGGCGGCGGCATCCAGATGCCACGACGTTCACCTTGGCCGATGCGGGCAGCGGAAGGCGCAGCCCGCGGGCCAGCGTTGGCCGTTTCGATGCGGGCTGCCTTCGCGCTGCGGCTTTGCGTTACCTGCAAATATGGCGGTTGCCGTCCCACCCGAGATAGGTGCCCGTCGCCGGATCGTAGGACCGATAACGCTCCGCGCAGGAACGTGAAGCAGTGCCATCCGCGCGAGCCATGGCGCTGTCCGCGCCTTGCGCAGGAGCTGCGCCGTCCGGCAACTCGAGGCCCTGCCGACCGGCCGGCGTCAGCGTGCCGTTCAGGTTGCGATTGGGGTTCTCGGCCTCGTACGTATCGGGATGGCTGCTCGCAAAGCCGGATTGCGCGTAGGCGGCGCTTGCGGTCAGGCCCGACAACAAAGCCACGGCAGCGAGAATTTTAAGTCCAGTCATGGTCCATCTCCATCATTGCCCGGTGCAATCGTGCTGCCGGTGCGACAGGAGTTGGATCGACATCTGCGCCGAACAAGCGCGCTTGATCGCATACCCGCGACCTGGCGCGATCTCGCCGTTCAAATGCAGAAAGGATCGTTTGCTTGTGGAACGCGAAGAATGGTCCGCCGCCGCCGGGAGCGCGCCTGTCTTTGCTCTCGTGCCCCGGGGCGCAGCGCAGCGTCACCACGACGGTGCGCTTGCGCGCGACCGGCGGGAGACGCTAGGCTTGCTGCGGCCAGCGCTGGCCGACATCGGGTCCAAGTTCAACTGAAACAGAAAGCCAGCGGGCGGTATGGACTAGCGACGTCCTGATCGCTTGAGTTCGGCGACCTTAAACCTGTTGCCGGCCTGCAGGCTGCTGCAAAACCAGTGGGCCCTGTTTCGGTTGTCGCCCAGGAACACCTTGGTTTCAACGCAACCCTCGTAGGATGTATGGGTGATGGTGTCTCGGCACGTTGGCGAGAAAGGTCCATAGTTCAGACCGCCGCCCGACTCGCTGCATCCAACCCAGGGATCTTTGCCGCTTCGGAAGCTTGTTGCACAGCCACCGTTGCAGCTGCTGGCGACTTTCTCCAGGCTGGCGAGCCTCGCCATCGCCGAACCCGGCGCATACGATGGCGTGCTCGCGGTTGACGTTCGAGCGGTTGACGCAGTCCGACGCGGCGCCGTTGTGTTTGCTCCCCGCTCCGACACGCGCGGCTTTGCCACCTGTTTCGGCGCGTCGACCGTGACAGGGGGGATCGTGGCGGCGGAGCCAGTCGGGATTTGCGACGCTGCCGGGGCGCACAGCAAGGCCGTTGACAAGACAGCGATGGCAGAGGGCACGACAAAGCCTGACGAAAATTTCATGAGCATGTCCTTCCCAAATGCGGGACGGAGATGCCGCCCCGGTAAATGCACGGTAACATACATTTCGGATTGGGCAACCAAGGGTTGAGGGAACGTCTGCCTATAAACTCGTCATCCACACAAAGCGTGGCGCTCGGCGGAACGACGCTGGATTGCTCCGTCGCAAGAGCTCCTCGCAACGACGGCGTGGAGAAGGAGCAGCGCGCCAGTCGCGTGCCCCGGACGCAGCGCAGCAGCGTTGCGCACTGCAGCGCATCCGGCACACAGGAGACTTGCCGCGAGATTCCGCTGCCTGCCGCAGCAATCGGCTCCGTGTTTTTTTCGAAAAGCGCCGGCTTCGTGAAATACGCGATCAATTTGCGATCGTACAACGAGAAGCCGCTGGCCGAGAGCGGTGAGGTGTTCACGGACGATTGTCGTCGATCATGACCGATAGATGCAGGTCGTGAGCGACGTGGAGGCGTTTCACTTCTCCGAAGCTCATCGAAGTTCCAGCGCGGTGGACCGACGAGGAAGAAAAAAATCAAACAGGGGACGCCCACAATGATCGGACTGCGACGCAGGGAGTTTCTTGCGGGGACGGCCTTGCTGCTGTTCAGCGCGACGACCGTCAAAGCCGCCACGATTGCAGGGAGGTTGCCCTGGGCTCCAAATGCGGGAAATCCGCCGCCGCCAATCAAGCTTGGGCCGTGGGAGTTCTTCAACGGCGAAGAAGGCAGAGCCATGGAGGCACTCGTTGATTGCATCATCCCGCCGGATCCGGAGACGCCGGGCGGCAAGGATGCCGGCTGCGCCGTGTTCATCGACCGGCAGCTGGCTGGGCCTTACGGCCGGCAGGAGGGATTGTATGTGCGCCCGCCGTTTCAGGCCGGCCTGAAGAATCAGGGCCATCAGTCGGCGAACGGTCCGGCACAGGATTATCGGGACGGTCTCGCTGCATTCGATCATGCGTGCAAGCAGCACAGTGGTGGAAAGCCCTTCGCCGAGCTCTCCGGCGACAACAGGATCGCGCTTCTGAAGGCGGTCGAGAAGGGCGAGCTCAAGCTCGACGGCGTCGACGGCAAGGCGTTCTTCACGCAACTCGTCAAGGACGCGCAGATGGGGTTTTTCGCGGACCCGATCTATGGCGGCAACCGCGACATGGTCGCGTGGAAAATGATCGGCTATCCGGGCGCGCGCTACAACTATCTCGATTGGGTGAACCGCCACAACGAGCGCTTTCCGTTGCCGCCGGTCGGCATGACCGGCAACGCGCAATGGACGAGGTCGTAGCATGTCCCGAAGGCTTCCCAGGAAAGACGTCGTCATCGTCGGTTTCGGCTGGACCGGCGCGATCATGGCTAACGAGCTGACCGACGAGGGGCTCGAGGTGATCGCTTTCGAGCGCGGTCCATGGCGCGACGCGCCGACGGATTTTCCGCCGGGCTACATGCAGGACGAACTTCGTTATCGCATCCGGCACGAGCTGTTCCTGCGTCCGGACCAGCTGACGTTCACGTTCCGCAACAAGATGGACCAGACGGCGCTGCCGATCCGGAGCTGGGGCGCGTTCATGCCGCCGAACGGCGTCGGCGGCGGGGGCGTGCACTGGAATGCCGAAATGTGGCGGTTTCTCCCGTCGGATTTCGTGCTGAAGACACATCTGACCGAACGCTATGGCGCGGCGTTCCTGCCCCCGGATATGACGATCCAGGATTGGGGGATCACCTATGAAGATCTAGAGCCGCATTACGATCGCTTCGAATATCTGTGCGGCACGTCGGGGACGGCCGGAAATCTGCGCGGCAAGATCATGGACGGCGGCAATCCGTTCGAAGGGCCGCGGTCCCGTCCTTATCCAACCCCGGCGCAGGCCCAGCCGTTCAGCCATACGCTGTTCGGGAGGGCCGCGCGTGAGCTTGGTTACAAGCCGTTCCCGCAGCCTTCGGGCAATCTCTCGCAAGCCTATACGAACCCGCTGGGTATGCGCCTTGGCCCCTGCACCTATTGTGGCTTCTGCGAGTGGTTCGGTTGCGGCAATTATTCCAAGGCTAGCCCGCAAACAACCATCCTGCCGCATCTCATTCGAAAATCGAACTTCAGCCTCCGCGACAATTCAGAGGTTGTCAGGATCAATGTCGATCGTTCGGGCAAGCGCGCCACCGGCGTGACATTCGTCGACTCCAGCGGCGAGGAGTGGGAACAGCAGGCGGATCTCGTGATCCTGTCGGCTTACACGATGTTCAACGTCCAGCTTCTCCTGCATTCGCAAATCGGACAGCCCTACGACCCCGTCACCAACACCGGGGTCGTTGGCCGAAACTACACCCACCAGACGATCTCGTCGGTCAACGGCTTCTTCGACAGCAAGAAGTTCAACTTCAACCCGTTCATCGCGTCAGGCTCGATCGGGATGTGCGTCGACGAGTTCAACGGCGACAATTTCGATCACGGGCCGCATGGTTTCGTGGGCGGCGGCTATGTCGGCCAGGTGCAGACAGGTGCTCGTCCGATCGAAAGCACCCTGGTGCCGCCGGGAACGCCGGCATGGGGCGCCGACTGGAAGAAAGCGGTGAAGGACAATTATCTCAGCACGGTCAAGCCCGGTACCGGTGTGCATGGCAGCTTCTACGCCTACCGCGACATCTACCTGGATCTCGACCCCGCCTATAAGGACCGGTTCGGGCGTCCTCTGATGCGGATCACGATGGATCTCAAGGAGAACGAGATCAAGCAGAACAAGTTTCTCACCGACAAGTTCGCCGAGATCATCAAGGCGATGGGCGCTGAAAAGCTCGCCGTGCAGTATCGGACCGCGCCATACGACATAACGACCTACCAGACGACGCATCTCAACGGCGGTGCGATCATGGGGGCCGATCCCAAGACAAGCGTCCTCAACAAATATCTGCAGAGCTGGGATGTCCCGAATCTGTTCGTGATGGGGGCAAGCGCCTTTCCGCAGAACGCCGGCTACAACCCAACGCTCACGGTCGGCGCACTCGCTTATTGGTCGGCGGCCGCGATCCGGAACCAGTACCTCAAGAATCCCGGAAAGCTGGTCGATGCGTAGGATTCCTCGCGTACGCGCGCTCGTTTGCGCAGCGCTCGTTTCGGCGTCGCTGGCTGGCCGCGCGCATGCCGGCTCCGCAAACATGCAAGAGTTCACCCAGATCGAACGCGGGCGCTATCTTTCGATCCTCTCGGACTGTGCCGGCTGCCATACCGTTCCCGGCGGCAAGCCGTTTTCGGGCGGGCGGCCGATCGAAACGCCGTTCGGCAACATCATATCGCCCAATGTCACGCCCGATCTCGAAACGGGCATTGGAGCCTGGAGCGACGATCAATTCGATGCCGCGGTGAGAAAGGGTATCGGACGAACCGGCGCGCATCTCTATCCGGCCATGCCTTACAATGCGTACACCCGGATGTCGCGTGACGATGTGATGGCGATCCGGGCCTATCTGACTTCGCTGGAGCCGGTCCGAAGTTCGCGCAACGCGGATACGCTTCCGTTTCCATTCAATATCCGCTCAACGATGATCGTGTGGAACGCGCTCTACTTCACGCCAGGTGAATACAAGCCGGAACCGACCAAATCCGCCGAATGGAATCGCGGCAAGTTCATCGTCGACGGGCCAGCGCATTGCGGAGCCTGTCACACGCCGAAGACGCTGCTCGGAGGCGATCGAACCGATCAATATCTGCAGGGAGCAAATCTCCAGGGCTGGTCGGCGCCTGACATCACCGACAACCGGCGGACAGGACTGGGCAGTTGGACGGCAGACGATGTCGCGCTCTACCTCAAGACGGGGCACAATCGCGCTACCGCTGCGACAGGGCCGATGGCGGAGGCCGTCGAGCTGTCGACGTCCAGGATGAAGGATGAGGATACGAAGGCTATTGCGACGTATCTGAAATCATTGCCGGGCAACAGGGATGAGGCGAGGCTTGCCCCGGTGGATGCGAACGTGATGGCGGCCGGGGGCGCGATCTACCGAGACCAATGTTCCGCCTGCCACGGGATCGAAGGCAAGGGCGTTCCACACCTGTTTCCCGCCCTCGCAGCGTCCACGATGGTGCACTCAAATGATCCCACAACGGCAATCCGAATGGTGCTCCGTGGTGCGCGAAGCGTCGGCACCAAGGCCGAGCCGACGGCACCCGGCATGCCGTCCTACGGCTGGCAGCTCGATGATCGCCAGGTCGCGGCGGTGCTCAGCTTTGTCAGAAATAGCTGGGGTGGTGCCGCTGCCCCGATCGATGCAGCCGAAGTGACGCGTGTTCGGTCCGACACAGCGTTACGCAACGATTGAGTAGGCCGTCCGAGACGTGAGCGGCAAAATAAAACGGGGCCGTGAGGCCCCGTCAAAAGTCCGTAGCTTATTCCGCGATCTTACTTGATCTTCTTACTTGATCTTGGCTTCGCGGAATTCGACGTGCTTGCGCGCGACCGGATCGTACTTCTTCTTGACCAGCTTGTCGGTCATGGTGCGCGAATTCTTCTTGGCGACGTAGTAGAAGCCGGTGTCAGCCGAGGACACGAGCTTGACCTTGATGGTGACCGCTTTGGCCATGTTCAGAACCTCAGGAATGAAGGGAATCTGGAGCCGGCCAAACGGCCCGCGTTGGCCGGCAACCTAGCCAGAAACCGCCTGATGTCAAGGTTTCGAAGCGTTTTCGAGCGAAGTGGGCACCGGTTCGCGTCAAGAAAACGCGTCAAAAACAACAACCTAGAGCCCCGAACGGGGCTCTAGGGCGGAAAACCACCCAAAACGGTCCCATTACGCCTCGAAGAACCGGTTTTTCGGCCGCGGCAGGCCCAGATTCTCCCTCAAAGTGGCCCCTTCATACTCTTTGCGGAAAATCCCGCGCCGCTGCAGCTCCGGCACCACCTTGTCGACGAAATCGTCGAGGCCGGCGGGCAGGAATGGGAACATGATGTTGAAGCCGTCGGAGCCGCGCCCGACCAGCCATTCCTCCATCTGGTCGGCGATGGTCTTGGCCGTGCCGACGAAGGACAGCCCGCCATAGCCGCCGACGCGCTGGGCGAGCTGGCGCACGGTGAGCTTGTCGCGCCTGGCGAGGTCGACCATGCGCTGGCGGCCGCTCTTGCTGGCGTTGGTCTCCGGAATCTCCGGCAGTTGCCCGTCTGGATCGAAGCCTGAGGCGTCCGTGCCGAGGATGACCGAGAGCGAGGCGATGGCGCTGTCGTAATGCACGCGGCTGTCGAGCAGCGCGCGCTTCTCCTTGGCCTCATCGACGCTGTCGCCGACCACGACGAAGGCGCCGGGAAGAATCTTGAGATGTTCGGGATCGCGACCGATCTTCTCCATGCGGCCCTTGATGTCGGCATAGAGTTTTTGGCCGTCGGCGAGGGGGCCGCCGCCGGTGAACACGGCTTCCGCCGTCTCCGCCGCAAGCTGCCTGCCGTCCTCCGATGCGCCGGCCTGCACGATCACCGGCCAGCCCTGCACGGGCCGCGCGATGTTGAGGGGGCCGCGCACCTTCAGATATTTGCCGTTGTGGTCGAGCACGTGCATCTTCGCGGGGTCGACGAACACGCCGCTTTCGACGTCGCGCACGAAGGCGTCGTCGGCGAAGGAATCCCACAAGCCCGTGACCACGTCGTAGAACTCGCGGGCGCGCTTGTAGCGCTCGGCATGCTCCATGTGGTCGTCGAGGCCGAAATTCAGCGCCGCGTCCGGATTCGAGGTGGTGACGATGTTCCAGCCCGCGCGCCCGCCGCTGAGATGGTCGAGCGAGGCGAAGCGGCGCGCCACGTGGTAGGGCTCGTCAAACGTCGTCGAGCCCGTCGCGATCAGGCCGATGCGCTCGGTGACGGCGGACAGCGCCGACAGCAGCGTGAACGGCTCGAACGAGGTCACGGTGTGGCTGCGCTTGAGCGCGTTGACCGGCATGTTCAGCACGGCGAGGTGATCGGCCATGAAGAAGGCGTCGAACTTGCCGGCCTCGAGCTTCCGGATCAGCGTCTTGATATGGCCGAAGTTGAAATTGGCATCCGGCCAGGCCCCCGGATAGCGCCAGGCGCCGGTGTGGATGCTGATCGGGCGCATGAACGCGCCAAGCTTGAGTTGCCGTTGTGCCATCGCCCCGTATCCGTTCTGGGTGTCGTTAGGGAAGACATAGGGACGCCTAGGAGCTCCGCCATCGGGGGAGGCGGGAAGATTATTTTGTTTTTTGATCGACTCTCAGCATGTTCGCGTCATTCCGGGGCGCCGCGCGGAGCGGTGAGCTCAGATGCGCAATCGCGCATCTGAGAAGCCCATCAAGCCGCAGACACTGATGCGAGGAAGCTACTGCCCTCGCGCCCTTTGATCGAAGGCGCTCAGCACGGCGAGCGTCATCGCGGTGACGCCGGTCTGGATGGTCGGTTTCGGCACCGGGGCGAATTGCGGCGAGTGGTTGCCGGGAAGCGGCGGGCCGCTGCCGTTACGCGCGGCGGCGACGCGGTCGGGCTCATAGACGCCGATGTTGAAGAACATCGAAGGCACGCCGGCGTTGACATATTCTGAATAGTCCTCGCTGGTCGTGTTTGCCGGGCTGACGTTGAACTTGTCGCCGAAGGCCACTTTCAGCACCCGCTCGGCCTGGCCGACGACAGCGGCATCGTTCATCACCGCCTTGGTCCCCTCGTCGAGATGGATTTCGGGCGCCGGCGCATCCGCCATCGCCGCCACCGCCTTCGCCGTCCGCTCGATCCCAGCCAGCATCCTGGCGCGCACCTGCGGCTTGAAGCTGCGGATCGTGCCGATCACCCTGGCCTCGTCGGGAATGATGTTGCCGGCGGTGCCGGCGTGGATCGCGCCGATGGTGACAAGGCCGAATTCGGTCGGGTCCTTTTCGCGGCTGATCACGCTCTGCACGTCGACGACGAAGCGGGATGCCATCATCACGGGATCGATGGTCGCCTGCGGTATCGCACCATGGCCGCCGCGGCCAACGAATCTGATGAAGAGACCGTCAACATTCGACGATCCGACCCCGACCCTATAGCTCACGGAGCCGTAGGCTCCACTGCCATCGTGCAGGGCAAAACCCGCGTCGGGCTTCGGAAAGCGGGTGAACAGGCCATCGTCGATCATCGCCTTTGCGCCCGTTACCTCTTCCTCGGCGGGTTGCGCGATGAACATCAACGTACCGTGCCACTGGTCCTTTATGCCGACCAGGGTCTTCGCCGTGCCGACCCAGCTCGCCATGTGGATGTCATGGCCGCAGCTATGGGCGACGAATGTCTCGCGGCCCTGCCAGATCTGCTTGTCGCGGCTGGCATAGGGCAGGCCGGTCTTCTCCTCCATCGGCAGCGCGTCGAGCTCGGTGCGAACCATGATGGTGGGACCGTCGCCGTTCCTGTAGATGGCGACAAGGCCGGTCTTGCCGACGTGCTCGGTGACCTCAAAGCCAATCGCACGCATCTCGGCAGCGAGTTTCGCCGCGGTCTTCACTTCCTGGTAGGCAACCTCGGGATGGGCGTGGATGTCCTTGTAGAGCGCGTCGAGCTTCGGGTATTCGCTCTCGAAGGAGGTCTCGATCGTTTGCTTCAATCTGGCGACGTCGAGCTCCGCATGGGCGGGCGCCGAGAGCAGGCCGCACAAAGCCACGGAAGCGAGCAGAGGCCTTACCAACCACGTCATCCGATTCTCCAGTCGTTTAAGCGCCCATTTCCCCACCTAGCACATCTCGTCGCATCTTGCCGCGACAGAAATGGAAGAACGGCACCGGCGCATCGGGGCGTCTCTTCGAACCAATCCGCCTCTCGCTTCGACCAAGCCATGACCTCGTGAGGAGACCCGACATGGCCGGCGCAATGACCGTGGACGGCGGCACCGTCCGCATCGACCGGCCCATGCCCTGGGTCGGCCGGCTATTGTCGCTGCCGCTGCTGGCCGCGAGCGGCTATCTCTTGTGGAACGTCGCGCTCGGCCTGCGCCAGGATTTTTCCGGTTTCGGCCGGCTCGCCGATGATCTCGTGCCTGTGCTGGTGTTCACGGGGTTGGGACTGCTCGTCGGCATCCCCGGAATCATCTTGCTGACGTTCCGTACTTTCGTCGTGCTCAACGAGACGCTGCGCCAGATCGTCATCACCAGGCAGTTCGGCCCGTTCAATATCCGCAGTCAGCGCGATCTCGCGGACTATCACTTCGTCAGCATCACCGACGATTATGATACGGATCTGACGACCTACGACGTCAATCTCTGCGGCAACAGGGGCACCGAGCCGATCACGCTTCAGAGCTTCACCAGGCGCGAGGAAGCGGACGAGCTCGCAAGCGAGATCGGCCGCGTCCTGAAACTGCCGGCGCGCGACTATGTCGGCACCGAGCCTGATGTGGACTGATCGAGGTCCAGCCAGGGCCTGTTGCGACCCGTTGCGGAAATTGCCATCCTCGCGGCCGAACACCGCGATGGAAGGCCATGACCTCAGCGAATAACTCCATTCCCGCGCTTCTACCGCGCGGCAAGGGCCACCAATTCCTGTTGTATGGCGACTCCTGTTCGGGCGTGCCGGGTGCGTTGCACGAAAAGACCTTCGCCTCGGTCAATGCGGTTGCTCAACGCCTGAGACCGCAGCCTGAGTTCGTTCTCTTCCCGGGCGATGAAATCATCGGACTGACGCCGGATCCGGACGCGCTGCGCGCGCAGTGGCGCTATTGGCTGGATACGGAAATGGCATGGCTCGACCGTGCGGCCATTCCGATGTGGCACACAACCGGCAACCACACGACCTATGATTTGATGAGCGAGGCGGTGTTTCGCGCCGTGCTCGAACTGCCGAAGAATGGGCCGCCGGGACAGGCGGGCCTCTCCTATTTCGTGCGGCGCGGCGACCTCCTGATGGTGTTCGTCAACACGCTCTGGAGCGGCCTGGGAGGTGAGGGCCATGTCGAGCTCGGGTGGCTGGAAACAACGCTCAAAGAACATGGTGATGCCCGACACAAGCTCGTCCTTGGCCATCACCCGGTGTTTCCGATCAACGGCTTTACCGGGACGTATCAGCGCGAGATCGGCCACGAATATGCTCGCCCGTTCTGGGACATCCTGGTGAACGAAAACGTGCTTGCCTATCTGTGCAGCCACATCCTCGCCTTCGACGTCCAGGCGCATCGCGGTGTCCTGCAGATCTGCACCGCGGGCGCGGGAACGGCTCACAGGATGCCGGAGGGCGTCGAGTATCTGCATTGCGTTCAAGCCGCGCTTGATGAGCAAGGCCTGCGTTATCAGGTGCTCGATATCGACGGCGTTGTAAGGGAGAGGATGGAATGGCCGCTGCGCGATCCTGATCCCGCTAGTTGGAGGGAGCTGCCGCTCGGTGAAATCGAGGCGCCGTTCAGCGGATGTGTGGAGAGCGGGCGGCGGATCGAGCTGAGGCTCGTGGGGCAAAGCGCTGCGACCGATGTCGCATCAGCTCAGACGATATTCACGGCCTTCGCGCCTGGTTCGATCGCGCCGTTCTGGCTTGGTCTCAGGGGACCGAAGCAAACTCTGACAGCCATCGTGGGGCGTGAGCCCGGACGTAGTCCATCCTATTGGCTTGGACCTGACCTTCCGGCGGGCGACGGTTTCGATATTCGCGTTACGCTCTATCCGGACATGGGCCCCGGCGGTCTCCTCTACCGCGATCACGGCGCCCCGCGTTGGTCGTCCTTCGCTTCCGCGACGGCGCGAGGGCTGGAGCAGCTTTCGTGGCCGCAGCACTGGGCGATCGGCCACGGCCAAAGTGGCAGCGAAGACCGCGCCTTCAGAGGTGCCGCGCTGAGTTTGCTGATCGCGTGAACGAGCCTGGAGAGATCGGTTCGCTCAGCTCAAGATATCCTTCTGCATCTTGCCGCCGTAGAAATGGAAGAACGGCACCGGCGCGTCGTGGCGGAGCGGGCCGGTGGCAAGGCGGGTGTCGAGCTCGTTGAGCACGTTGCGCGTCATCGGATGCAGATCGGCGAGCGGCTTTGAGCCGAGCTCGACCCAGACCAGTTCGACCAGCTCAGCATCCGCATGGATCACCCCCTCGACGTGGTGGGTGATCGCGGAGGCGTCCGCCGTGAAGAAGCGGGTATCGAAGCGCTTGACGCGGCCGGGCGGGGTGATCGCGCGTGCGATCAGGAACAGGCTGGAGGGGTCGGGCAGCAGGCCCGCATCCGCGAACGGCTTCCAGGCACCCTCGAGTTTTGCTTTCCCCTCGGTCTTGCGTCCGAGGCAGAGGCCGGTCTCTTCGCAGGCCTCGCGGATCGCGGCAATCGCCAGCGATTTGGCGCGCGAGGCCGGGGTCTTCGGGCTGCCCTTGGCGAGATTGGCTTCCAGCTCGGCGGTGATGGGGGCAGCGACCGGCACGCGGTAGTCGTCCTTGTCGACGCGGCCGCCGGGGAAGACGAACTTTCCGGGCATGAACACCACCTTGTCGTGGCGCTTGCCGACCAGGACTTTTGGAATGTTGCCGCTGCGATCGACCAGGATCAGCGTCGCCGCATCGCGGGGGCGGAAATAGGGATGGTGGTCGGCTTCCTTGCCCTCGTGGATCTTGGCCTTCTCGGCTGCCTGCGACGTATCCGTCATGTCCTCACCCAAACCGCTTTTTGATTATTTGCTTAGACCGGCGGAATACCATCCGGAGGGTTGTCGTCAAAGCCGTGCATGCGCAGAGCCCATTGCAGGCCGACCACAGCTCCCTTGACCGGCTGGAGCAGCGCGAGCGAGGCGACGAAGGTGAAGGGCAGATAGGCCGCGAAGCTGAGCCAGACCGGCGTGGTGTAGTTGGTTTCGATCCAGAGGATCGTGGGCACCACGATGTGGCCGACGATGACGATCACGAGATAGGCCGGCAGATCGTCGGCGCGATGCGGCGTGAAGTCGAGGCCGCAGACCGCGCAATTGTCCGCGGTTTTGAGGAAGGCACGGAACAGCTTGCCCTCGCCGCAGCGCGGGCAGCGGCCGCGGAAACCGCGCTTCATGGCCGTCCAGACGTCGCGCTTCTCGACGAGGCCGGTCTCGCGCGTCCAGATCTTTGGGGCCGTGCTCGTCGTCACCATGCCTTGCCCTTCTGACCCCCGCCTTTTCCTTTGTTCTTGCCCTTGCCCTTCTTGGGTTTGCCGGACTTTTGCTTCGGCGGCTTGCGTTTTTTATCCGGACTGCGTCCAGGATGTGTCTTGAACGAGGGGCGGCGTTGTGGGCCGGGACGCCTGCGGTCGCGCGGTGCGGTCTCGCTGGAGGACGACAGGAGCTCGAAGCGCAGCGCGCCCGCGATGGGGGCCGCTTCGATCAGGCGGACGTCGACGACGTCACCGAGCTGATACATGGTGCCGCTGCGCGTGCCGACGAGCGCGTGCCGGCTCTCGTCATAGTTGAAATATTCCGTGCCAAGGGATCTGATCGGGATCAGGCCGTCGGCGCCGGTCTCAGCGAGCTTGACGAACAGGCCGGCGCGGGTGACGCCGGAGACGCGGCCCTGGAAGCTCGCGCCGATGCGGTCGGCGAGGTGATGGGCGATCAGCCGGTCGACGGTCTCGCGCTCCGCCTTCATCGCGCGCCGCTCGGTCACCGAGATGTGGGCTGCGACCTCGCCGAGGCTTTCCGGCGTCTCGCTGTCGGGCAGGGCGCCTTCGCCGAGACCGAGCGCGCGGACCAGCGCGCGGTGCACGACGAGGTCGGCATAGCGGCGGATCGGCGAGGTGAAATGCGCGTAGCGGCGCAGGTTCAGGCCGAAATGACCGTAATTCTCGGCGGAATATTCGGCCTGGGCCTGGGCGCGCAGCACGACCTCGCTCACCAGCGGGAAGTGGTCGTGGCCTTCGAGCTGCGCCAGCACGCGGTTGAACAAGGCGGGCCGCAGCGCGCCGCCTTTCGCGAACGGAACGTCCAGCGTCTCCAGAAACTCCGCGAGCGCGTGGACCTTCTCCAGCGTCGGCTCGTCGTGCACGCGGTAGATCAGCGGGAGCGACTTCTTCTCCAGCATCTCGGCCGCCGCGACGTTGGCGAGGATCATGAATTCCTCGATCAGCTTGTGCGCATCGAGACGTTCAGGCACGACGACGCGATCGACCGTGCCGTCGCTCTTCAAGAGGATCTTGCGCTCAGGCAGATCGAGATTGAGCGGATCGCGCTCGTCGCGGGCGCGCTTGGCGCAGGCATAGGCGGCATAGAGCGGCCGCAGGATCGGATCGAGCAGGGGGCCGGTGGTGTCGTCGGGCCGGCCGTCGATCGCGGCCTGCGCCTGCGCGTAATTCAGCTTCGCCGCCGAGCGCATCAGGATGCGGTGGAAGCTGTGCGAGCGCTTCCGCCCGTCAGGGCCGAGCACCATCCGCACCGCGAGCGCGCCGCGCGGCTCGCCCGGCACCAGCGAGCAGAGATTGTTGGAGATGCGCTCGGGCAGCATCGGCACGACGCGGTCCGGGAAATACACCGAGTTGCCGCGATCGAGCGCGTCGCGGTCGAGCGCGGTGCCCGGCCGCACGTAGAAGCTGACATCGGCAATGGCGACATCGACGATGAAGCCGCCTCGGTTGTTCGGATCAGGATCGGGCTGCGCATGCACCGCGTCGTCGTGATCCTTCGCGTCCGGCGGATCGATGGTGACGAGCGGGATATCGCGCCAATCCTCGCGGCCCTTCAGGGTCGCCGGCTCCGCCGCTTCGGCTTCACGCTCTGCTGCGGGCCGGAACTGCAGGGGAATGTCGTGCGCGTAGATCGCGATCAGGCTGATCGCCTTCTCCGATTTGACCGAGCCAAGCTTCTCCTTGACGCGGCCGGAGGCCAGCCCAAAGCTGCGGGTGCGGACGATATCGACACTGACGAGGTCGCCGTCCTGCGCGCCGTGCGTGTCGGCCGCGGCGATGTTCAGCTCGCGGTCGGCGGACTTCTTGTCGACCGGGACCAGCCGTCCGCCGCCTTCGGGCAGACTGCGGAACACGCCGAGGATGCGGCTCTTCGTCTTGTCGAAGACCTTGATGATGTGGCCGCGATAGGCCGGGCCTTCGTTCTCGTCCGAGCGCTCGACGCGCAGCAGCGCGCGATCGCCGATTCCAGCCGCGGTGCCGGGCTTTGGCCGGCGTGGCATGACGATGAGGATTTTTGGCGGTTCGCCGCTTTCGACCTCGTCCCATTCGGCGGGGGAGGCGATCAGCTCGCCGTCGCTGTCACGGCCGGTGATGTCGGCAACCAGCGTCGACGGGAGCGCGTCCGGCTCGGAAACCTTGTGGCGTTTCTTCTTGATGGTGCCGTCGTCGGCGAGCTCGCGCAGCATGCGCTTGAGCTCGATGCGATCGGCGTTCTTCAGGCCGAACTCGCGCGCAATTTCGCGGGTCCCGACCTTTCCGGGATTTGCCTTGATGAAGGCGACGATGGCGCTCCGGTCGGGAAAGCCACGGTCATTCTTGCGTTTCACTTAACCTCTAATTCTTGATCTAGGTCTTGCCGGCACTCTTCTTGGCCGGAGCCTTGGGGGCGGCGGCCTTGGTCGGCGACGTTTTTGCGGTCGACGACACGGCGGCGCGCGCCTTGCTGGTGGATTCGGATTTGGGTTTGGCCGCCTTCTTCGCGGCCGGTTTCTTCGGCTTCGGCGCGGCGTCATCGCCGTCCGCAGCCTTCTCCGCAGCCTTCTTGGCCTTGGCCGGCTTCGCGGCTTTCTTCGCCTTGGTCTTGCCGCCGCCCTTGGCCGCGCGTTCGTCGATCAGCGCGATCGCTTGCGGCAGCGTGACGGTGTCCTTTTCGAACTCGGCCGGGATCGTCGCGTTGACGCCGCCTGCCGTGACATAGGCGCCGTAACGGCCGCTCTTCACCGTGACGGTGCCCAGCGTCGGATGATCGCCGATCGCCTTGCCGGGGTCGGCGCCGAAGCGACGGCTCGGGCCCTTGGCGACCTTTTCCGCGATCAGCGTCACCGCGCGGTTGAGGCCGATGTCGAAGACCTCGTCGCCGCTCTCGAGGCTGGCGTAGGTCTTCTCGTGCTTCACGAACGGCCCGAAACGGCCGAGACCTGCCGTGATCGGCTGACCGGTCTCCGGATGCTTGCCGATCTCCCGTGGCAGCGACAACAGCTTCAGCGCAAGCTCGAGCTCGACATCGCCCGGCGAGGTGCCCTTCGGGATGCCCGCGCGCTTCGGCTTCTCGCCTTCCTCGTAATCCTTGGACTCGCCGAGCTGGATGTAGGGCCCAAAGCGGCCGGCCTTGACCCAGACATCGCGACCCGTATCGGGGTCCTGGCCGAGCGAACGGTCGGCGGTGGTCTCGCTGTCGGCGGCGAGCTGGCGGGTGTAGCGGCATTCCGGATAGTTCGAGCAGCCGACGAAGGCGCCGAACTTGCCGGCCTTGAGATTGAGCCGGCCGTTGCCGCAGCTCGGGCACTGCCTGATATCGCCGCCATCGGCGCGGGGCGGATAGATGTGCTGGCCCAGCATGTCGTCGAGCACGTCGAGCACCTGGGCTACGCGCAGATCCTTGATCTCGTCGACGGCGCCGATGAAGCCGGTCCAGAAGTCCTTCAGCACCTGCTGCCAGGAGATCTCGTTGTTGGAGATGCGGTCGAGCTGCTCCTCCAGATTGGCGGTGAAGTCGTATTCGACGTAGCGGCTGAAGAAGCTTTCGAGGAAGGCGACCACGACGCGGCCCTTGTCCTCGCCGTGCAGGCGCTTCTTCTCCAGCTTGACGTAGCCGCGGTCCTTCAGGACCTGGAGGATCGAGGCATAGGTCGAGGGACGGCCGATGCCGAGCTCTTCCATGCGCTTGACCAGCGAGGCCTCCGAGAAGCGCGGCGGCGGCTCGGTGAAGTGCTGGGTGACGGCGAGCGACTGCCGCTTGAGCGCGTCGTTCGGGCTCATCGCGGGCAGGCGGCGGGAGTCCTCGTCCTCCTCGTCGTCGCGGCCTTCCTGATAGAGCGCCAGAAAACCGTCGAACTTGACGACCTGACCCGTCGCACGCAGCTCCAGCGTTCGGGAGCCTGCCTTCGCGGTGATGTCGACGGTGGTGCGCTCGAGCTCGGCCGATTCCATCTGGCTTGCGATGGTGCGCTTCCAGATCAGCTCATAGAGTCGCGCCTGGTCGGCGTCGAGCTTGCGGCTCATACTGTCGGGGCGGCGCGACATGTCGGTCGGACGGATCGCTTCGTGCGCTTCCTGGGCGTTCTTGGCCTTGGCCTGATACTGGCGCGGGGCCTCCGGCACATAGGCGTTGCCGTAATCCTCGCCGATCACCTTGCGTGCCTGGGTGATCGCGGACGGATCGATCTGCACGCCGTCGGTACGCATATAAGTAATGAGTCCGGTGGTCTCGCCGCCGATGTCGATGCCTTCATAAAGGCGCTGGGCGATGCGCATCGTGTGCGCCGGCGCAAAGCCGTATTTGCGGCTGGCTTCCTGCTGCAGCGTCGAGGTGGTGAAAGGGGCCTGCGGATTGCGCCGGGCCGGCTTCGCATCGACCGCGGTCACGGCATAGGCGGCTGCTTCCAGCGCCTTCTTGAAGTCTTCGGCTTCTACGCCGCTGCCGACGTCGAGGCGCTGGATCTTCTTGCCGTCGGCGCCGACAAGGCGCGCTTCGAAGGCGTCGCCGCGCGGCGTCAGCAGGGTCGCGATCAGCGACCAGTATTCGCGCGGCACGAATTTTTCGATTTCGAGCTCGCGATCACAGACCAGCCGCAGCGCCACCGACTGCACGCGGCCGGCCGAGCGGGCGCCCGGCAGCTTGCGCCACAGCACGGGGGAGAGGGTGAAGCCGACCAGATAGTCCAGCGCGCGGCGCGCCATGTAGGCGTCGACCAGCGCGCCGTCGATCTGGCGCGGATTCTTCATCGCATCCGTGACCGCCTGCTTGGTGATGGCGTTGAACACCACGCGCTCGATCTTCTGATCCTTCAGCGCGCGCTTTTCCTTCAACACCTCCAGCACGTGCCAGGAGATGGCCTCGCCCTCGCGATCAGGGTCGGTCGCCAGAATCAGGCGGTCGGCGCCCTTCAGGGACTTGGCGATATCGTTGAGCCGGCCGGCCGCCTTGGGGTCGACCTCCCAGATCATCTTGAAATTTGTGTCCGGATCGACGGAACCGTTCTTCGCCGGGAGGTCGCGGACATGGCCGAACGAGGCCAGAACCTCGTAGGACGAGCCCAGATACTTGTTGATCGTCTTGGCTTTCGCCGGCGACTCCACAATGACGATATTCATGTAGTTCCAGTAACTTACGGGGAAATTACGAGCCGCTTGCGATGAGATTCGGATCGGCCGTTTCGACCCGAACATGGGTGGTGAGACCCTCGCTGTCAAATCGAGGGGTGTTGAAAGCACCTCGAATGGGAAAAGTTTCATATCGAGAAAGTTGCAAAATACCACCTTGGAGTTGCGGTCAATGTCGGCGTAGAGTCCTCCCGGGGCATGGATTCGGGTGGGGTCTGGTGACTAAGCCAGGAAAGAAACGGGCGCGCGCCGCATCAGGCGCGCCGGGGGGCTCGCGCGGTGAGGAACCAGGGGAGGGCGGCGTCGATGAGGCCGTCGCCTTCATCGCCGAGCAGGTGGGCGCGTTGCGCAAGCTCGCCGAGCGCCACAAGCTCGATGTGCTGCATTATCTCCTGGGGATGACCAAGCTGGAGGCCGACGAGCACTTGCGGCTGCGGAGCAAGCGCAAGCTGTCGTAGCGGCGCTCACTATCCAATCCGCCATGCTGAGGTGCTCGCGTAGCGAGCCGCGAAGGTTGAGCGGCCGAGATGCCGCAGCCGGGCCGTCGCCCTTCGAGGGCCGCTGAAGAAGCAGCCACCTCGGGGTGACGGCGATATATGGAGGCGCGCTGCATCAACCGCGTCATTGCGAGCGCAGCGAAGCAATCCAGAGTCTTGCCGCGGTGGGATTCTGGATTGCTTCGCCACGCTCGCAATGACGGATGTGGTTAGCCGTTGCGCTTTGCCAATTTGGCCAATCGCTGGCCGAGATATTCGGCCGTGTTGAGGTCGCTCTGCGGCAACGCGCCGTCGACCAGATGTGTTGCAAGGCCGAGCTGGCTGCCCAAACGATTCCGGCCGCCCGGATCCTCGCCTCCGGGAATGTCGAGGCCGCACCAGAGCATGCCGTGTTGGGCGGCCAGAATGGAAAAATAGGTCAACGTGTGCAGTTGATCGCCGCCTGCGCAGGCACCCGTCGTGAATCCGGCCGCGATCTTGTTGGCCCATCGTTGCTGGGTCCATCGGTCGCTTGAAGCGTCTGCGAAGGCTTTGAACTGGGCCGCCGGGCCGCCCATGTAGGTCGGGCTGCCGAATGCGACCGCGTCAGCGCGGTCGATCGTTTCCAACAAGCGTTCATCCTGAAAGCGGCCTGACACGATGTCGTCGCCGGTGATGCGACAAAGCGCGACGTCCGCTGGGTCATCCGCGCCGCGCGCCACCGCATGCGCCAGCTTCTCGGTGGTGCCGGTGATGGAAAAATAGACGATGGCGAGCAGGGGCATGGCGGTGCCACTTTAGAGTGTTCAGCCATCTTTGACGCCGTCGATATTTTGTACAAGTCCCCCCAACGCAGTCATTGCGAGCGCAGCGAAGCAATCCAGAATCCCTCCGCGGTGAAATCCCGGATTGCTTCGCTGCGCTCGCAATGACGGTGTGGCGGCAGTTGTGCGTCGTCACGCCGACCGCCTGCGCGGCGGCGGCCGTAGCTTCACCATCGTGTCCGCGGGCGTGAGCAATCGCCCGTCCTCGGCGCGCATTTCGAGCTTCCGGATCGGGCGGCCTTTCTCGCGATCGACCAGAACCGTTGTGATCTGCTCGGGGTGATCGTCGAACTCCTCGCTCCATTGCCGGAGCGCCACCAGGATCGGGAAGGTGCCGCGGCCCTTCGGCGTCAGCACATATTCCTGATAGGCGCTGCCGTCGGAGGCGGGGGCGGTGGCGAGAATGCCGTGGTCCACAAGCGAGCGCAGCCGCACGGCCAGAATGTTCTTGGCCATGCCGAGCTTGCTCTGAAACTCGCCGAAGCGGCGCAGGCCGAACAGCGCCTCGCGGATGATCAGCAGCGACCACCAATCGCCGATCGCTTCCAGCGACCGCGCGATCGGGCAGGAATCGCCCTCGAAGCTCGTTCGTTTCACCATCGTCCTGGTCCTGTCGCGTTCGCCCGATTTCGGCGCCGATCACGCGTTTGTGTGGTTGCATCATAAAACCATATGCCCTAGATGGCAACATAGTTTTATGATGCAACCACTGGAGACGATCGTGAGACTGAAGAACAAGACGGCATTGATTACGGGCGGCAATAGCGGCATTGGCCTGGCGACGGCAAAGCTGTTCGTGGCCGAGGGCGCGAAGGTGATCATCACCGGGCGCAACAAGGAGACGCTTGAGGCCGCGGCGAAGGAGCTTGGCCCGAACGGGTTCGCGGTCGCAGCCGACGCCACCGACATTGCCGCGACCGAAGCTGCAATCAAGAAGGGCGCCGAAAAATTCGGCAAGCTCGACATCGTGTTCGCCAACGCCGGCATTCCCGGCGGCACACCGCTCGGTTCGGCAACGCTGGAGGTTTTCGAGAAGGTCATCAGCACCAACCTCACCGGCGTGTTCTTCACGGTGCAGTCGGCGCTGCCTTATCTCAACGACAATGCCTCGATCATCCTCAACGGCTCGGTGATCTCCGTGCTCGGCATTCCCGGCTATTCGGCCTATGGCGCCGCCAAGGCCGGCGTGCGCGCGATGGCGCGGATCATGGCGTCGGAACTGTCGCCGCGCGGGATTCGCGTCAACGTCGTCGCGCCCGGCGCGATCCGCACGCCGATCTGGGGCGCCGCGATTGCAACGCCTGAAGCCGAGAAGGCGTTCGAGAAGCGCATTGGACTGTCCACGCCGCTCGGCCGCATTGGTGAACCGGATCACATCTCGAAGACGGTGCTGTTCCTTGCGTCGGATGATGCCGCGCACATTCAGGGCCAGGAGATCTTCGTCGATGGTGGCGCGGTTGCCTCTCCCGCGGGCGCGCCGATCTATCGCGGCTGATCAACGTTTGCGAAAATTGAATCGGTCGGCGCGGCGACATCGGTTGCGCCGGCCGGTTCCTGCACCTTGATGGCTGTATTCCTCTGAACCTTCCGTGAGGCGTTGAACCTTCGCTTGCGCTGCCGAGACACTTTTGCGGGCAGGGGTCATAAGACTCACTTTCAGGGAGCCCGCGATGTCAAAGGCAGCTCGTATTTCTTCGTCGATTTCAGAACCGCGTATTTACACCGAAGATTCCGCCATTCCCGCCAAGCACTCCGACACGTCCGAGTTCATCGGGGTGGCACTTTTCTCAGGCATCGGGCTTTTCATTTCGCTCGTCGCGGTCATTCTTGGCGTTCAGGGCGCCTGGTTTTAGCGCTGTCGAATTCTCAGCCGCCGCCGGAGTCCGGCAGCGGCTGGCGTCGGCGTAAGTGTTACGCCGCCTGGAGGCTGGTGGCAGCCTGAAGCGCTCCGGCCAGCGCTTTCTCGCGATGCTCAGGGCCGACCTGGATGCCGTCAGCGACAATGAATTCGGGGCTCGTGATGCCCATGAACGCGAACACGCCGCGCAAATAGGTTTCGAGGTGCTCGAGCGAGGCGGCCGGCGTGCCCGGGCCGTAATAGCCGCCGCGCGAGATCGCCACGATCACGCGCTTGTTGCCGGCAAGGCCCTGCGGGCCGTTCGCATCGTATTTGAACGTTTTCCCCGCCACGAGGACGCGGTCGATCCAGGCCTTGAGCTGGCTCGGGATCGTAAAATTGTACATGGGCGCGCCGATCACGACGATATCGGCATCGAGGAACTCGTTGAGCACAGCCGCGCTCGCGGCAAGGTCGGGTCCGAGTTCCGCCGGCGCGGGCGCGCCTTGCGCGGCCGCGAGGTGCGAGCCGGAGAGGTGGGCGAGCGGGATCTGCGTCAAATCGCGATAGACGAGGTCGAGCGACGGCGTTGCCTGCATGAGGCGGTCGACGATGGCGGCGGAAACCTGTCGTGAGACGGAGTGGGGACCGAGCACGCTGGAGTCGATATGGAGGAGTTTCATTGGGGTTCACCTATGGTATAGATTTGTAACCCGCACTACATGAGTGACTGTCAAATTCCCCGCAAGAACGCACATTTTTGAGCCATGGGCACATCTTTGAGACCTGCACACACCGATTTTCCTGCGCCCCAGATGCCGGATCGCGACCACGCGGACTGCCGCGGGGTCGCCTCGATCCTTGCGCGCGTCGGCGACAAATGGAGCGTGTTCGTCATCATGATGCTGAGCGACGGGCCCAAGCGCTTCAATGAACTGAAGCGGATGATCAACGGCATCTCGCAGCGAATGCTGACCTTGACCCTGCGTGGGCTGGAGCGCGACGGCCTGGTCACGCGCACGATCTTCCCGACCATTCCGCCGCGCGTGGACTACGAGCTGACCGATCTTGGCCGCGGGCTCCAGCAGCCCGTGATGGCGCTCGGGCTATGGGCGAAGGAGCACCAGGCGCAGATCGCGGCGGCACGAACGCGCTTCGACGAGCGCAACGGGGACTGAAGCGGAGAATAATTAGACGCGATACTCATGCCGCGCGGCCGGTTTCACCCTCCCCTGGAGGGGGAGGGTCGGCTCACATGAAGCGCAGCGGAATGTGAGACGGGGTGGGGTGGCGGTCTCTCCGCCTCCAACGGTCCCCGAGTTGAGAGATCACCCCCCCCGCTCGCGCTTCGCGCATCGACCCTCCCCCTCCAGGGGAGGGTAAGACTTCGAGCCTCATTTCATCATGCATTAGAGCAGCGACACCAATCCGCCGCCGTGGCGTTCGAGCCGCCCGGCAAGCTCGAGCTCCAGCAGCACGGTCCGGACGATCGCGGGCGAGGCGCCGGACATCCGCACGAGGTCGTCGATCGAGATGGGGGCAGGGCCGAGCAGGCCGGTGATCTGGTCGCGGTCGTGTGATTGCGGATCGCTCTCGAACGGTTCGCTGTCGGGTTCGCTCGCCGGATGCATCAGCGGCCGCTCCATGATCGGTGCGACAGCGTTGATGATGTCGGACGCTTCGGTGACGAGCGTTGCGCCCTGCTTGATCAGATCGTTGGTGCCGGCGGCGCGCGGGTCGAGCGGCGAGCCGGGCACCGCGAACACCTCGCGGCCCTGTTCGGCCGCCATGCGCGCGGTGATCAGCGAGCCCGAGCGATACGCGGCCTCGACCACGACCACGCCGAGCGCGGCGCCGGAGATCAGCCGGTTGCGACGGGGGAAGTCGCGGGCGCGCGGCTCGTGGCCGAGCGGCATCTCCGAGATCGCAGCGCCCGCGTGATCGAGGATCGCGGCGAGCAGGTCGCCATGCTCGGGCGGATAGATGCAGTCATGTCCGCCGGCGAGCACGGCGATGGTGCCGCTGTCGACACTGGCGCGGTGCGCCGCCTGATCGACGCCGCGGGCGAGCCCCGAGATGATGATGAAGCCGGCTTCGCCGAGCTCACGCGCGAGCTGACCGGCGAATTTCAGTCCCGCGCCGGAGGCATTGCGCGAGCCGACGATCGCGATCATCGGACGCATCAGCGTCGTGGTGTCGCCGCGCACGGCGAGCAGCGGCGGCGCATCGTCGAGTGTCGCTAGCCGCGCCGGATAACCGTCCTCGCCGGGCGCGAGCCAGGCGATGCCGAACTTGCGGCTTGCGGCGAGCTCGGCCTTCGCCTCGTCCACGCTACAGATGCGCCCCGATCGCTGAGCACCGCCGCGGCGCGCCAGATCGGGCAGGCGCTCCAGTGCGGCGCGCGGGCTGCCGAAATGATCGACCAGCGATTTGAAGGTGCGCGGCCCGACATTGTCGGAGCGGATCAGCCGCAGGCGGTCGATCCGCTCTAGCTCGGTCAGCTCAACGCTCGGGTTGATGGCGTCCACGGCGTCTCCTTGTGGAAGCAGCATGGAACAACCTGAGGGCGTGGGCAACAGTTGCTTGCGCTTGATCGGGCTTCAAAGGCGCTGCCGGAAGACCCGACGTGGTCGACGGGTCTTCCGCAAGGTCGTCGATTCAACGCGCGTGCGCTGCCTGAGCGACAGCAATGCCGCTCCGCGAGACGCGAGCGTCAAGGCTGAGCGCACCGGCACCGAAGGCAAAGATCTGGAGCAGGCCGCCTGCCATCATCACGTTCTTGAGGAAGTGGATCATCTGATTCTGGTCGGCAAAGTTGTTGTGGAACGAGACTGCCGCGGCCAGCGAGAATATGGCGAGCGCCAGCGCGACCGAGCGGGCTTGATAGCCCGCGATCAGCAGGAGACCGCCACCGAGCTCGACGAGAACTGCGATCGCATATGCCAACGGGGGCACCGGCAATCCCGCAGAGGCGATGTAAGCGGTCGTCGCACCATAGGCGGTGAGCTTGCTGAAGCCACTCATTGCAAACGGGAGGCCGATCAGCAGCCGGCCAACGAGGGAAGCATAACGGGTCGTATCCATGGTCATCGCTCCTGTGCTTGGTTGAGGTCCGACGGCGGTGACGCACCAGGCGTTTGTGGTCCGTAAGAGGGTGCGCGCCGCAGGGCCCTGTGTTGCGAGCTCAAACTGGCCCGTTTGAATTGCGATAAAAATAGAAATAATTGAAATATACTGTTTCCATTTTTGATCTCATCGGCGCGGCGCCCGCGGAGGCGAATGCTCTGGTCGAGCCGCTGGTCCCGGTCGACTGCACGCATGGATCGACCGCGTCCACGTGCGCTTGCGCGACCTCGTCCCGATGCTAAAAGCGATGGCAATAAGAAGGGTGTTGCCATGATCTCACTTGCCGACCTCCAGCGCCGCATCGAAGCGGGCAAGCTTTCGCCCGATGACGCCATTGCCCAGTCGCACGCGGCGATCGAGGCCAGGGAGAAGGACGTCCGCGCCTTCGTCCGCCACGACAAATCCGCGAAGGCGCAAGCCTCCGGCCCGCTGCGCGGCATCGCCGTCGGCATCAAGGACATCATCGACACCGCCAACATGCCGACCGAGATGGGCTCGGAGATCTATCGCGGCTGGCAGCCGCGCTCGGACGCGCCGGTCGTGATGATGCTGAAGCGGGCAGGCGCCACCATCATCGGCAAGACCACCACCACGGCGTTCGCCTCGCGCGATCCGACCCCGACGCTCAATCCGCACAATCTCGGCCATACGCCGGGCGGCTCGTCCTCGGGCTCGGCCGCGGCGGTCGGTGCCGGCATGATCCCGCTGGCGCTCGGCACCCAGACCGGCGGCTCGGTGATCCGTCCCGCCGCCTATTGCGGGGCTGCCGCGATCAAGCCGTCGTTCCGGATGCTGCCGACCATCGGCGTGAAGTGCTACTCATGGGCGCTTGATACCGTCGGCCTGTTCGGATCGCGCGCGGAAGATCTCGCGCGCGGGCTGCTGGCGATCACCGGCCGCACTGAATTCGATGGCATTGCCGCGGCCAAGGCGCCGCGCATCGGCGTGGTAAGGCAGGAGTTTGCCGAGGCCGTGGAGCTGGCGGCGGAAGAGGGCTTGCAGGCTGCGATCAAGGCGGCCGAGAGGGCCGGTGCCAGTGTCAAGACCATCGATCTGCCGGAGTCGCTGCAGGAAGCCTGGCGCATCCACCCGATCATCCAGGACTTCGAGGCGCATCGCGCGCTGGCCTGGGAGTTTTCGGAGCATCACGACGAGATCGCGCCGATGCTGCGTGCCAGCCTCGATGACACCGTCGGCTTGACGCCGAAGCAATATGACGACGCGCGTCGGATCGCCCGCCGTGGCCGCCGCGAGCTCGGCGAGCTGTTCGAGGGTTTTGACGTGCTGCTGACCTATTCGGCGCCGGGCACCGCGCCGGCCAAGGAGCTCGCCTCGACTGGCTCGCCCCGTTACAACCGGCTCTGGACGCTGATGGGCAATCCTTGCGTCAACGTGCCGGTGCTGAAAGTGGGCGGCCTGCCGATCGGCGTGCAGGTGATCGCGCGGTTCGGCAACGATCCGGGCGCGCTTGCGGCGGCATGGTTCCTGGAGGACGCGCTGGCGAAATCAGGCTAGCGCAGGCTCAGTGGCGGGCAGCGCGCGTTCGGCCTCGGCGCCGGTCGCGCCTTGTCCGAGCCAACGCTCGGCGGCCTCGCGCCCGCTCCGGTGCAGCGTGCGAATGAAGCCGCGGCCGAGATCGGTGGATGAGCGCTGCGCCAGACCCTCAACGGAGTCTTCGGCCGCGATCCTGGAGAGCCGCAGCGAAGGTGCAGCCGTGGCTCGCGCCCATTCCAGCGCCGCGATCTCGGCGTTGAGGGCGGCGTTGGCCGCGATCTGGTCGAGCCTGCGGTCGATCGCGGCGAGCGTGATCGGCACGTAGCTGTCGCGCGTGGGCGTAACCTGGACGAGCAACAGGTCGGAGGTTGTCGACTCCTGCGCCAGGCGCACCAGCGGCGGATTGCCGCCAATGCCGCCGTCCCAATAGGCCTCGCCGTCGATCTCGACGGCGCAGTGAACCAAAGGCGGGCAGGTCGAGGCCAGCGCGACGTCGGCGGTAATGCAATCGTTGCGGAAGATCTGCTGCTGCCCATCGCGGATTCGCGTCGCGGCGATCAGCAGTTTTGGGCAGGCCGCGTCGCGCAAGGCGGCAAAATCGATGTCGCGCGACAGCGCCAGCCGCAGCGGATCGAGATCGAACGGATCGAACTGGCCGGAGCGCAGCGTCGGACCGAACGCGACCGAGCTTCCCGCCGGCGAGAATCCGCCGACCAGCATCAAGGAGCGGAACGAGGCTTCGTGCATCAGGCGGGCCCAGAACCGGTTCAACCGCGAACGGGCGCCTTCGCGTCCGCCTTCGGCAAGGCCGGAGGCAAGCAGGAGCGCGTTGATGGCGCCGGCGCTGGCGCCGCTGACCGTGTCGAATTCGATCGACGGCTCTTCCAGCAACCGCTCCAGCACGCCCCAGGTGAAGGCGGCAAAAGTGCCGCCGCCCTGAAGGGCCAGCGACACTCTTTGCGGAGGCCATTGGTCGGAGTGCGGCTGCGCGGGCGCGACCGGCGCGGCAATGGTCGCAATCTCGACTCGCGCGGCGGCTCGCGCGACCGGCGCAGGCTGAGTCACTGGCGGGAGAACGGCAGCAGGTTCGTGGGCGGGCGAGGGCGCATCGGACCAGACATTGGTCATCGAGAGCAGCCGGCTTGCCGCGGTGCTGGAAGCACCTTGCAAACCACTCCCGTCATGCGTGCCGACAATCTTCTCGCTCATTCTGAGCAACCGCGTAACGCCATCTTCTCTGTCAGGATGACAGGCATGGAACCTGTTCGCCACTCCAGGCGAGAGTTGCGAACAGGATTTGGCAGATAATGCGGAAGGGTTGCGGCGGTATCCGGACTTTTTCCGGCCTTGGATTTTGTTTTGACGCGTTTTCTTGACGCGAACCGGTATCCACTTCGCTCGAAAACGCTCTAGGCCTTCTCGCCGATCCGGCTTTCCTTGCCGGATTGCAGGCGCTTGATGTTCTCGCGATGCGCGTAGAACAAGAGCAGCGTCAGCGCGGCGAACAGCGATGCGAGCGCGAGATGCCCGAACCACCACAGGAAAATCGGGGTGATGAACGCCGCCACCAGCGCGGACAGCGAGGAGTAGCGGGTGGTGAAGGCGGTGGCGAGCCAAAGCAGGCAGAACACGACTGCGCCGGGCCAGAACAGGCCGAGCAGGATGCCGATATAGACGGCGACGCCCTTGCCGCCTTTGAACTTCAGCCAGACCGGGAAGAGATGGCCGAGGAAGGCGCCGAGCCCGGCCACCATGGCGGCATTGGGCCCCGCGATGTAGCCGGCGATCACCACCGCGACCGTGCCCTTGAGCGCGTCGAGCAGCAGCGTGCCCGCGGCAAGGCTCTTGCGTCCCGTGCGCAGCACGTTGGTGGCGCCGATGCTGCCGGAGCCGATCGAGCGAATATCCTGGGTGCCGGCGAGCTTGGTCAGGACCAGCCCGAACGGAATCGAGCCGAGCAGGTAGCCGATGACGAAGGCCACCGGCAGGAAGGCTTCAAGCCCCATGGCCGCATCCCCATGCTGAACCGCGACGCCACGCATGAATTTGCCCGTCAGACATGCTCGTACACCGTCCGTCCGCCGACAATGGTGCGCACCACGCGGCCTGTAAAGCGGGCCTCGTCGAACGGGGTGTTCTTGCAGGGCGATTTGAGGTCGGCGGGATCGACGATCCAGGGCACATCGGGGTCGATCACGATGACGTCGGCCGGGCTGCCCGTGCGCAGGGTTCCACCCGGCAGACCCAGGATCTCGGCCGGGCGCGTCGACATGGCCCGGATCAGCGTCTTCAGCTCCAGTTCGTCATTGTGCACGAGGCGGAGGCCCGCCGGCAGCATGGTCTCGAGCCCGATGGCGCCGGGGGCGGCTTCCGCGAACGGCAGGCGCTTGACCTCGACGTCCTGCGGATTGTGGTCGGACATGATGACCTCGACGAGGCCGGAGGCGACCGCTGCGACCAGCGCGCGCCGGTCGTCCTCGGTGCGCAGCGGCGGCGACAGCTTCAGGAACGACCGGTACGGCCCGATGTCGTTCTCGTTGAGCGCAAGATGATTGATCGAGACGGAGGCGCTGACGGCGAGCCCGGCGTCGCGGGCGCGCTTCAGCACGTCGAGCGAGTCGATGCAGGACAGCGAGGCCGCGTGATAGCGGCCGCCGGTCAGCGCGACGAGGCGCATGTCGCGTTCGAGCATCACGGCTTCCGCCGCGTTGGGAATGCCCATCAGGCCGAGCCGCGAGGCGAACTCGCCCTCGTTCATCACGCCTTCGCCGACCAGGTCGGGATCTTCGGTGTGATGCACGATCAGCGCGTCGAAATCGCGCGCATAGGTCAGGGCCCGGCGCATCACCTGGGCGTTGGTGACGCTTCTGTCGCCGTCGCTGAATGCGATGGCGCCTGCGGCCTTCAACAGGCCGAACTCGGTCATCTCCTCGCCGCGCATGCCCTTGGTCAGCGCCGCCATCGGCTGGATGTTGACGATCGCGGTGTCGCGGGCGCGGCGCATCACGAAGTCGACGGTCGCCGAGTTATCGATCACCGGAGACGTGTCGGGCTGGCAGATGATGGTGGTGATGCCACCGGTCGCAGCCGCCTGGCTCGCGGAGGCAAAGGTCTCGCGGTGGCTGAAGCCGGGCTCGCCGACGAAGGCGCGCATGTCGACCAGGCCGGGGGCCACGATCTTGCCGGCGCAGTTGACGACGTCGGTGCCTTCGGGGACGCCGGCCGCTCCGATCCCGCGGCGGGTCTCGCGGATGATGCCGTCGGCAATCAGGACATCGCCGGGGCCGTCGAAATCCCTGCTGGGATCGACGACGCGGGCGTTGGCAAGCAGGATGGGACGGCGGTCAGTCAGCATGAGCATCACGCGTTCGGCAAGTTGCGGGCGAGCGCTTCGAGCACGGCCATCCGTACCGCAACGCCCATCTCGACCTGTTCGCGGATCAGCGATTGCGCGCCGTCGGCGACCGCGGTGTCGATCTCGACGCCGCGGTTCATCGGGCCGGGATGCATGACGAGAGCGTCTGGCTTGGCGTAAGCGAGCTTTTTCTGGTCCAGCCCGAAATAGTTGAAATATTCGGAGGTCGACGGCACGAATGAGCCGTTCATGCGCTCGCGCTGGAGCCGAAGCATCATGACGATATCGGCGCCGTTGAGCCCCTCGCGCATGTCGCGCGCAACCTCGACGCCCATCCGCTCGATGCCGGGCGGCAGCAGCGTGGAAGGGCCGACGACGCGGACGCGGGCGCCCATGGTGTTGAGCAGGATGATGTTGGAACGGGCCACACGCGAATGCAGCACGTCGCCGCAGATCGCGACCACGAGGCCCTCGATCCGGCCCTTGTTGCGGCGAATGGTCAGGGCGTCGAGCAGCGCCTGCGTCGGATGCTCGTGTGCGCCGTCGCCGGCATTGATCACGGAACCGTCGACCTTGCGCGCCAGCAGTTCCACCGCGCCGGACGCGTGATGGCGCACCACCAGGATATCCGGATGCATGGCGTTCAGCGTCATCGCGGTGTCGACCAGCGTCTCGCCCTTCTTGATGGACGAGGAGGAGACCGACATGTTCATGACGTCGGCGCCGAGCCGCTTGCCGGCGAGCTCGAACGAGGACTGGGTCCGGGTGGAGGCCTCGAAGAAGAGGTTCACCTGCGTCCGTCCACGCAGGACGGTGCGCTTCTTGTCAACCTGGCGGTTGAGCTCGACATATTCTTCGGACAGGTCGAGGAGGCCGGTGATGTCGGCCGCGGAAAGGCCCTCGATGCCCAGCAAATGCCGGTGGCCGAGGACGAAGGTCGATTTCGATGTCATTAAAACGAGAGCTATAGGCGGGGATGGCGGGGGGAGCAAGGGCCAATGCCGGGGCGGGGAGTTATCCCCTGATCTGTCAGGTTCGTCGCTCTGGCGTGGCCTGTCGCCAGTATCTCCGCCATGCCCGGGCTTGTCCCGGGCATCCACGATCTTCTATCGCATTTGAGGCAAAAGGACGTGGATGGCCGGGCATAGGCGAGCGGAAGCGACGCCGTCCTTCAGACGGCTATGCCCGGCCATGACGATGGGGATGGATCACGTGAAGTTAATCCGAATTGTGATTGCGCTGACGATGATAACGGCCGAAGCCCACGCCCAATCGCTCCCCGGCGGCTTCGTCTATTTGCGCGACATCGATCCCGGCATCATCCAGGACATCCGCTACGCCAGCTCGAACAATTTCGTCGGCCGTCCGCTCGCCGGCTACGGCGCCGGCGAATGCGTGGTGAAGCGGGAGGTGGGGCTGCGGTTGAAGGCGGCCCAGCAGGAGCTGGCGGCGCAAGGCCTGTCGCTGAAGATGTTCGACTGCTACCGCCCGGCGCGGGCCTCGCTCGACATGGTGAAGTGGTCGCAGAACGGCCACGAGACGGCGGCCGAGCGGCGCTACAATCCGAAGATCCCGAAGACCGAGCTGTTCCGTCTCGGCTACATCGCGAGCCGCTCGCAGCATTCCACGGGCGCGGCGCTCGATCTCACTCTGGTCGATCTCAAGGCTGACAATTCCGCCAGATACGATCCGTCAAAAGCCTATGCCGATTGCACGGCGCCGGTCGAGGCACGATTGCCGGAGGGCAGCGTCGACATGGGCACGGGCTACGACTGCACGGACGCGAAGGGGCACACTGCGGCACCGTCGATCAATCCGGACCAGCGCGCCTGGCGCAAGCGGCTGGTGGCCGCGATGGCGAAGCAAGGCTTTGTGAACTATGCGAAGGAGTGGTGGCATTTTTCCCTGCCGGGGGCGGGCGGGGCGGCCTATGATTTCCCGATTCCGCCGCGAACGAAGTAGATCGTCGTGCGAACGGCCCCGGAATGACGGTGCCGTCCCAACGAAAGCGCTTGAATGGACTCCCTCAATCCCGATCTCCCGCCGATGACCGTGACGCCGGCCGCACCGCGCGTCTGGAAATTCTGGGGCACGGCGGTGTGGGGCCTGCTCATCTTCGTCGCGATGTTCCTCGGCCAGGTCGGTGCCATCCTCTATCTGGCCTGGGACCGTGGCGACCCCCTCGACCTGATGTCGATCCAGCGTGTCGGTCGCGAGCCCGCGGCGCTCGCGCTGTCGGTGACCATGGGCCTGCCGGCGACGCTGGCCGCGGTGTGGCTCGCCATCCGCATCAAGAAGGCCTCGTTCGTCGACTATCTCGCGTTGCATTGGCCGTCCTGGAAGCAGATGCTGTTCGGCGCCATCGGGCTTGTCCTGATCGTGGTCGCCTGGGAGACGATGTCGCGGAGCCTCGGCCGTGAGGCGACGCCGGGCTTCATGACCGATCTGTTGAAATCGGGCCGCGACAAGGGCGCGGCTGTGATGCTGCTGTTCGCGTTCAGTGTCGCTGCGCCGATGTCGGAAGAGGTGTTGGCGCGCGGCTTCCTGTTTCGCGGCTGGTCGGCGAGCTTCCTGCGCGTGCCCGGCGCGATCATCCTGTCGTCACTGGTGTGGACCGTCGTGCACCTGCAATACGACATGTACTTCCTCGCCGAGGTCTTCTCCATCGGCCTGTGGTTCGGCTACATGCGCTATCGCGCCAACTCGCTCTGGCTGACGATCGCGCTGCATGCGCTGAACAATCTGACGGCGGTGGTGCTGACGATGTGGCTGGGGAGCTGAGGCGGAATTCGCTTCGAACGGCCAACGCTGATCAACCGTCTAGTTGTCCTGCCGTATTATATGTTAGGTGGAACAAAATCCGATCGTCACGGATAGGTTGTCCACCAATGTCAGAGCTTCAGCATCATCCGTCGGTCGTGGGTTCGCCTCGGCCACCCCGGACATGGGATTTCATGGAGACGCTGCTCGTTGGTCTCATCGCTTATGCGGTTCATACTCTGACATTGAAACTCGCCCTGAACACGATGTGGGACTTGCGCCATGTCGTGGAGCGATTTTCGTTGGCACAAGTCCGGGTGGGTTTTGCCGTTGTTCTGGCGTGCCCGGCGACAGTGGCGGTGTTCTGGATCGCGACGCGCGTGGCCAACCGAAAGTTCACTGACTATCTCGCTTTGAATTGGCCGAAGATAAGCGAGTTTGTGCTTGCGCTCGTTCTCACGTCGATACTTCTCTTGGTGCAATACTTCGCTTGGCCCATTCTCAGCAGATGGGACTTGTCCGCCGATCATTCTTTCGCCGGCTCACCGGACGGATTGCTGATTTATCTGTTGGGCGGGTGCATTGCAGCGCCGATCTCTGAGGAATTGGCGTTCCGCGGCTTTATGTTTCGCGGCTGGTCGCAGTCATTCCTTCACCCGCCGGGAGCCATTGTGCTGACGGCGGCCGCATGGGCAATGCTCCACAATCAATATAATTGGCTAGGCCAGTTTTCGGTGTTCGCCGGCGGACTCCTTCTTGGGTACATTCGCTGGCGCAGCAATTCGACTTGGTTGACCGTGATGGTTCATTCAGGGGTCAACATCCTCATCTTCTCTGCGAGCGGCACCTACGTCTAGCGCGCCGCCACCAGCGCGATCACGACCGGCATCGTGATCGCCGCCAAGATCGTCTGCAGCGTGATGATCTGCGCCAGCAGCGGCGCATCGCCGCCCATCTGGCGGGCCAGCACGTAGGCGCTGGGGGAGGTCGGCACCGCCGCGCAGATCGCGACGATCGCCAGGCTGTCGCCCGAGAGCCCGAACCAGGCGGCGAGCGCCAGCGCGAGCACGGGCATCAGCGCCAGCTTGAACGCCACGCCGATGGTTGCGCTCACGCTCGGGCGGAGCAGGCCCTTGAGCTGCAGGCCGGCGCCGGTGACGAGCAGGCCGATGGCGAGCGAGGACCGGCCGAGCGCGTCCGCAACCTCGTGCCAGATCTTTGGCAGCGGCAGATGAATGACGTTGATGACGAGGCCGATCACGCAAGCCCAGATCAGGGGATTGCGGACCACCGTCATGACGATGGCGCGCGCGGACTGCTTCTCGGGCGATGCATAGTGCGCGAGCACGGCGACGCTGAATACGTTGACCAGCGGAATGATCGCGACCATCGCCACCGACGCCAGCGCCAGTCCGACATCGCCGAACATGTTGGCGGACACCGAGAGCGCCACATAGGTCTGCCAGCGCGTCGCGCCCTGGAAGATCGAGGTGAAGGCGGGACCGTCGACGTCGAACCGCGCGAGCGCCGGGCGGAGCGCGAGACAGAGCAGCGACATCGCGAGCACCGACAGCAGCAGCGCGCCGCCGACGCCGGCGACCGGCACCCTGGAGAGGTCGGCCTTCACCAGCGTCTGGATCAGCAGCATCGGGAACAGCACGAAATAGGTCAGCCGCTCCAGCCCGTGCCACTGCGTGTCGAGCCGCATCAGGGTGCGCCTGAGCACCACGCCGAGCACGATGAGGATGAAGACCGGCAGCAGCGCCGCGATCACGACGGCCATGGATCAGCCCGGCGCCGTGCGAAGATTGGCGAGGCGGTCGAGCGCGCCTTGCAGGATGAAGATCGCGGCGTGCTCGTCGATCACCTCGGCGCGCTTGGCGCGGCTGACGTCCATGCCGATCAGTTCGCGCTCGACCGCGGCGGTCGACAGACGCTCGTCCCAGAGGCCGATCGGGAGTGTGGTCAGCCCGGCAAGGTTGCGCGCGAAGGCGCGGGTCGATTGCGCCCGCGGGCCCTCGCTGCCGTCCATGTTGATGGGGAGGCCGAGCACGAAGCCGACCGCCTTGCGCTCGGCCGCGATCGCGAGCAGCCGGGCGGCATCCTGCTTGAATGCCTTGCGCTGGATCGTCTCGACGCCCGTCGCGAGGCGCCGGTCCGGATTGGACACGGCAACACCAATGGTCTTGGTGCCGAGGTCAAGGCCGACCAACCCGCCGCGTTCGGGCCAGTGGGTTGCAGCATCGATCAGGGGCAGGATAAGAGCCGGCATGGGACTAGCGCTTATCACGCGTCGCGCTGCGGAGTGAACCCGGAACATGGATGCACTGACACTATTCGGCCTGTTTGCCGTGACGGCGATGCTGGTCTGCTATGCCTTGGAGGATCGCAGCCATTGGTTCGTGCTGCTGTTCGCGGTGTCTTGCGCGCTCGGCTCGGCTTACGGCTTCCTGCAAGGCGCCTGGCCGTTTGGCCTCGTCGAAGCCATCTGGGCCTTCGTTGCATTGCGGCGATGGCATCTGAGGCCGCGATGACGGACAGGTCGGGCGAGGGCGCCTGCCGGGCGGCAGGCCGATCCTCGCCCGCTGGGTACGTGGCCGATCAGCGGATCGCGATCGGGTTGATCATCGCCTGCACGCCGCCGGTCCAGCGCGGCTGTCCGAGCACGAACAGGAATTCGTAGCCCTTGTCGCGAGCGAGCGCGGCGGTGTCCATGTTTTCGAGAATGTAGGTCCCGTTCATCGCGAGCAGGATCTGGTGCACTTCGAATACGTTCTTGGACTCGAACGGCAGCACCTCGAGTGCCCAGGTGTCGGCACCGATGGCGACCACGCCCTTGCCGGTCAGGTACTTCGCGCCTTCGACGCCGAGACCGGGCTCGCCGGCCGAATAGCGCTTGTCGTCCTTGCCGATCAGGCTGAGCCAGCCGGTGTGGAAGATGACGACGTCGCCCTGGCGGATCTCGACGTTCTGCTGCTTGGCGGCCTCCTCGATCTCCTTGACGTTGAAGGCGGTGCCTTCTTTCACGATGTCGGTTTTGAAATAGGCGGCCATGTCGAGCAGCACGCCGCGCGTGACCATCGGTGGGACCTTTTCGATACCGAGCTTCTTCAAGCCATTCGGATCGGCGAAATCGGCGAGCTTGTTGCCGTTGTAATAGACGTGCTCGACGCCGAGATGGCCGAGGCCGTCGAGCTGGCTGCCGATGCCGACCCACGTATCAAGGATGTCGTCGTTATAGGTCGCCTTGTTCGGACCGAGACCCGGGCTGCCGGCCTGTCCGGGCTGTACGATGGTGATCTTGAACGTGCGCGGCGGATAGGCCGGCGTCTGGGGCGTGACGGGAATGCCGAGGGCGTAGGTCTTGCCGCTCTTCACCAGCGATGCCGCTTTGACCACGAGCTCGGGCGTCATGTAGTTGGCGGCACCGATCTCGTCGTTCGGTCCCCATTTCGATTTGGTCCAGTCTTGCGCGCTTGCAGTTCCTGATATCGCCGACAACGCGGCGACACAGCACAACACGAGCGTATTGCGCATCGATAGTCCTCCCGATGTTTTGGCTTCGTTATGTTTTCGCGCTGGCCAGCGGCTCATCCTAACGTAGAACGGATGCGTGCTTCAAAGCATTTCGAGGTGCTGCGCTGCGGCGGCTGAACGCAGCGCAGATTGATTCAAGCGCGATGGATTTGTGACGAATTTCGCCGCGTGGAACGCTGCGCCGGCGTCAGGCCGCGATGACGTCGTTGTCTTTCTTCAGGCAGGATACGAAACCTCGAAGCGCGCTGTATTGATGTCCGCCGCCGCGCTGGATGAAGAGCGTCTCGACGCGCGCATGCGAGGGACTGAGTGTGTGGATCGACACGCTGCCGTTCATCGCGCTGCGTTCGACCACGGCGCGCGGCAGCAGCGTCACGCCCATGCCGGCGGCGACACAGCCGATCATGCCGTCGAGCGTGCCGAGCTCGAAGCGTGCCGCCGACGGCCAGCCGAACTCGACAAAGATCTGTTCGAGACGCTGGCGGTAGGTGCAGCCGGTGCGGAATACCAGCGCGGTCGGACCGGACTCCGGCGTGCCGGCGCGCAGTTCGGCGAGCGAGGCCCAGCGCCGCGCGCTGACCAGCACCAGCTCTTCGCGAAACGCACTCGTCGCAGTGAGGTCGGCATGTGCGATGGGGCCCGCGACGAAGGCGCCGTCGAGCGTGCCTTCGAGCACGCCCGCGACGAGGTCGGCGGTGGTCGCGGTGCGCAGGCTCAGCCGTACGGCAGGGAAGTTGCGGTGGAAATCGGCGAGGAGGGACGGCAAGCGCACGGCTGCCGTCGTCTCCATCGAGCCGATCGCGAGCGGTCCCTTCGGCTCGCCGTCGTCACGCGCGGCGAGCACGGCCTCCCGTGATAGCGCGGCCATCCGCTGTGCGTAGGGCAGGAGGCGTTTGCCGGCGCCGGTCAGCGTCATGCCGCGGCTGTGGCGTTCGAACAGCGGTGTGCCGATCTCCGCTTCCAGCGCCTTCACGCGCTGGGTGACGTTGGATTGCACCGTGTTGAGCTCTTCGGCGGCGCGGGTGATGCCGCCGGTGCGGGCGACCGCGGCAAAGGTCTGGATATCGCTGAGTTCCATGGTGGTGTCGTTTCGCTTTTGTGATGGCAGCGTTCGCAACAATTCATTTTTCGAGAATGCTAGTCGCGCCTAGTCTCCCTGTCCAGATTGGGGAGGAGCCATGCCGATTGCGACTTCGCTGAGCACGCTGCTGGAGATTGAGCATCCCATCTTGCTGGCGCCGATGGATATCGTCGCCGGCAGCCGGCTTGTGACGGCCGTGAGCCGTGCCGGCGGTTTCGGCATTCTGGGCGGCGGCTATGGCGAGAAGGTGTGGCTGGAGCAGGAGACTGCGAAGCTTGCGGGCTTGTCGGCGCCATTCGGGATCGGCTTCATCACCTGGAGCCTCGCCAAGCGGCCCGAGCTTCTCGATGTCGCACTCGCCGCAAAACCGTCTGCGATCATGTTGTCGTTCGGCGATCCCGCGCCATTCGCGCCGAAGATCAAGTCCGCAGGCGCACGCCTGATCTGCCAGGTGCAGGATGAAGCCATGGCGCGGCAGGCGCTCGATGCCAGCGCCGACATCCTGGTCGCGCAGGGCACGGAGGCGGGTCACGGCGCCTCCCGCACCACCGTCGATCTCGTGCCTGCAATCGTCGATCTTGCCGCGGGTCACGTGCCTGTCGTCGCGGCCGGCGGCATCGCTGACGGGCGCGGTCTTGCCGCCATGATGATGCTGGGCGCGAGCGGCGTGCTGCTCGGCACGCGCTTCTATGCGAGCCAGGAGGCTGATGGCGCGGAGGAGGCCAAGCGGCGCATCTGCGCAGCGAACAGCGGCACGACCGTGCGCGGCATCATCTTCGATCTCTCGCGCAACAATGTCTGGCCGGCGCCGTTCACGGGAAGATGTCTGGTCAACGACCACGCCAGGCGCTGGATCGGCCATGAGGTCGAGCTGATGCAGAATGTTGCCGCAGTCGCGGCGGACTATGCCGCGGCAAAGGCCGCCGGCAATTTCGATGTCGCGGCCGTGATCGCGGGCGAGGCGGTCGGATTGATTCATGATATTGCACCGGCGGCCGAGATCGTGGAGCGGATTGCGATTGAAGCGGAGCAGCTTCTTGCCGGGCGACGCAACTCGGTAGTCGCGGCGTAGATTTCTTCACCCTCCCCTGGAGGGGGAGGGTCGCTACGCATGTAGCGAAGCGAAATGCGCAGCGGGGTGGGGTGATCTCTCGACTCGGGCAGTGTCTCAATGGAGAGACTGTCACCCCACCCCGCTCGCGCGTCGCGCGATCGACCCACCCCCTCCAGGGGAGGGTAAGAACGAACTAAACGAGAGAGACACACCATGTGGCCTGACCGTCGACTGATCGATCTCTTCAAGACCGAATTCCCCATCGTGCTGGCGCCGATGGCCGGTGTGATGGATGCCGAACTGGTGATCGCCGTGGCAGAGGGCGGCGGGCTCGGCTCGCTGCCGAGCGCGATGCTGTCGCCGGAGAAGGCGCGCGAGCAGGTCAACATCATTCGCCAGCGGGTGAAGGCGCCGGTGAACATGAACTTCTTCTGCCACACGCCGGTTGACCTCACAGTCGAAGCGGAAGCGCGCTGGAAGGAGCGGCTCACGGGCTATTACACCGAGCATGGCCTCGATCCCGCCGCGCCCATCAACGCCGCGAACCGTGCGCCGTTCGACGCCGCCTTCTGCGAGGTGGTCGAGGAGCTGAAGCCGGAGATCGTCAGCTTTCATTTCGGCCTGCCGGAGCAGGCGCTGCTCAAGCGCGTCAAGGCGGCCGGCTGCCTCGTCATCTCGTCCGCCACGACGGTGAAGGAAGCAGTCTGGCTGGAAGAGCGCGGCGTCGATGCCGTCATTGCGCAAGGCGCCGAGGCGGGTGGGCATCGCGGCATGTTTCTGACCGACAAGATCTCCGAGCAGCCCGGCACCTTTGCGCTGGTGCCGCAGGTCGCCGACGCCGTGAAGGTGCCTGTCATTGCGGCCGGTGGTATCGCCGACGGGCGCGGCATCGCCGCAGCCTTTGCGCTCGGCGCCTCCGGCGTGCAGATCGGCAGCGCCTATCTGCGCTGCCCGGAATCCAAGGTCAGCGCGGGCGGGCGCAAGGCGCTGGCTGAAGCGCGGGACGATTCCACCGTCATCACCAATGTCATGACCGGGCGTCCGGCACGCGGCGTCCAGAACCGCCTGATGCGCGAAGCCGGCCCGATCTCGCCCGAGGCGCCGCCGTTTCCCCATGCCGCGACCGCGCTGGGGCCGCTCAAGGCGGCTGCCGAAAAGCAGGGCAGGGTGGATTTCACCAATCTCTGGGCCGGCCAGGCCGTGGCCCTGGGCCGCGAGGTCCCAGCAGCCGAATTGACCCGGGATTTCGCCAAATCGGCGCTGGCGCGGATGAAAGCGCTGGTTGGATAGGCGGGAAGCGCCGGTTGCGGCGCAAAACCGGCCTCTGCTATACGGCAGTTAGATTTTGCCGTGAGAGGCCTTATATAATGTCCGTCGACGACGCTACCGTCCGCCGCATCGCGCATCTGGCGCGCATTGCGGTTTCCGAGGGCGAGGTTCCGCACCTGCAGGGCGAGCTCAACGCCATGCTCGCCTTTGTCGAGCAGCTCTCGGAGGTCAACGTCGAGGGCGTGGAGCCGATGACCTCGGTCACCCCGATGCAGATGAAGAAGCGGCAGGACGCGGTCAATGACGGCGAGATCGCCGACGATATCGTTGCCAACGCGCCCGCGACCGAAGGTCACTTCTTCCTTGTGCCCAAGGTGGTCGAGTGACGTAGCGTTTTCGAGCGAAGTGGAAGCCGGTTCGCGTAAAGAAAACGCGTCAAACTAAAGAGCCTCAGGACCAAGTCCGATGTGCATGCTTTGCGACGATGAGAAGGCCTATCAGGCCTACATGAACTATCTCGACAAGATGGAGCGGCAGGGCAAGGCTGCCGATCCCAACGTCGCCGTCAATGCCGTGCTCGACGAGATCGAGGCCGCCGCGAACGCCGCCGCCAAGAAAAAAGACGACCCGGCCAACGACAAAACCCTGTCTCCGTTCTTCTGCAGCCCGATCAATAAATGACCGATTTGACATCGCTGACGCTCGCCGAGGCCCGCAAGGGCCTCGCGGCAAAAACTTTCACGTCGCTCGAGCTGACCGACGCGCATCTGAACGCGATCGAAGCCGCACGCGTGCTCAATGCCTTCGTGATGGAGACACCCGATCGCGCGCGCGACATGGCGAAGGCCGTGGACGAGAAGATCGCCAAGGGTGAGGGCGGTCCGCTCGCCGGCATCCCGCTCGGCATCAAGGATCTGTTCGCGACCAAGGGCGTGCGGACCACGGCGTGCTCGAAGATCCTCGGCAATTTCGTGCCGACCTATGAGTCCACCGTGACCTCGCAGCTGTGGCGCGATGGCGCGGTGATGCTCGGCAAGCTCAACAATGACGAGTTCGCGATGGGCTCGGCGAACGAGACCTCCTGCTTCGGTCCCGTCGGCAATCCCTGGCGGCGTGAGGGAAGCAACACGACGCTGGTGCCGGGCGGCTCGTCCGGCGGCTCGGCCTCGGCCGTGGCGGCGCTGCTGTGCATGGGCGCGACCGCGACCGACACCGGCGGCTCGATCCGCCAGCCGGCGGCGTTCACCGCGACGGTCGGCATCAAGCCGACCTACGGCCGCTGCTCGCGCTGGGGCATCGTCGCCTTCGCCTCCTCGCTCGATCAGGCCGGCCCGATCGCGCGCAGCGTGCGCGATAGCGCGATGCTGCTGCGCTCGATGGCCGGGCACGATCCGAAGGACACGACGTCGGTCGACATTGCCGTGCCGGACTATGAGGCCGCGATCGGCAAGTCGGTGAAGGGGATCAGGATCGGCATCCCCAAGGAATATCGCCTCGACGGCATGCCGGCCGAGATCGAGAAACTCTGGAGCGAGGGCGCGGCCTGGCTGAAGGCGGCCGGCGCCGAGCTCGTCGAGGTGTCGCTGCCGCACACCAAATACGCGCTGCCGGCCTATTACATCGTGGCGCCGGCCGAGGCGTCCTCCAACCTCGCGCGCTATGACGGCGTCCGCTACGGACTGCGCGAGCAGGGCAAGAACATCATCGAGCTCTACGAGAACACCCGCGCCGAGGGTTTTGGCGCGGAGGTGAAGCGCCGCGTCATGATCGGCACCTATGTGCTCTCGGCCGGCTATTACGACGCCTATTATCTGCGCGCGCAGAAGGTGCGGACGCTGATCAAGAAGGATTTCGAGGACTGCTTCGCCAAGGGCGTCGACGCGATCCTGACGCCGGCGACGCCGTCGGCGGCCTTCGGCATCGGCGAGAAGGGCGGGGCGGATCCTGTCGAGATGTATCTCAACGACATCTTCACGGTGACCGTGAACATGGCGGGCCTGCCGGGCATCGCCGTGCCCGCCGGCAAGGACGCACAAGGCCTGCCGCTCGGCCTGCAACTGATCGGCCGTCCGTTCGACGAGGAGACGCTGTTCTCGCTCGGCGAGGTGATCGAGCAGGCCGCCGGTCGCTTCACGCCCGCGAGGTGGTGGTGAATGTCGCCGCGTTCATCGCGAGCCTCGACGGCGCGGCGCCTGCGCCGGATCTGAGCGCGCCGCTCGCCGGCCTCTGGTGGGCCGCGAAGGGCGACTGGGATCAGGCGCACAAGATCGTTCAGGACGAGAGCAGCCGCGACGCTGCCTGGGTGCACGCCTATCTGCACCGGGTCGAAGGCGATCTCGGCAATGCCGGCTACTGGTATCGCCAGGCCGGCCAACCCGCGGCAAAGGATTCATTGGAGGCGGAGTGGGAGCGGATCGCTGCCACGCTGCTCGGGAGCAGGACATGAGCACGGCCACGCACAAGCTTCTCAAGGGCGCCACCGGTGACTGGGAGATGGTCATCGGCATGGAGATCCATGCCCAGGTGACCTCGAACTCGAAACTGTTCTCGGGCGCCTCGACTACGTTCGGCGGCGAGCCGAACAGCCACGTGTCGCTGGTCGATGCCGCGATGCCGGGCATGCTGCCCGTGATCAACGAGGAATGCGTCAGACAGGCTGTCCGGACCGGGCTCGGGCTGAACGCGCAGATCAATCTGCGTTCGGTGTTCGACCGCAAGAACTATTTCTATCCGGACTTGCCGCAGGGCTACCAGATCAGCCAGTACAAGTCGCCGATCGTCGGCGAAGGTGAGGTCGTGGTCGAACTCGATGGCGGCAAGAGCGCGACCATCGGCATCGAGCGCCTTCATCTCGAGCAGGACGCCGGCAAGTTGCTGCACGATCAGTCGCCGGCCATGTCCTATGTCGATCTCAACCGTTGCGGCGTGGCGCTGATGGAGATCGTCTCCAAGCCCGACATCCGCGACGCCGAGCAGGCCAAGGCCTATGTGACCAAGCTGCGATCGATCCTGCGCTATCTCGGCACCTGCGACGGCGACATGGAGAAGGGATCGTTGCGCGCCGACGTCAACGTCTCCGTGCGCAAGCCGGGCGCGCCGCTCGGCACCCGCTGCGAGATCAAGAACATGAACTCGATCACCTTCATCGGCCAGGCGATCGAGTACGAGGCGCGGCGCCAGATCGAGATCCTCGAAGACGGCGGGGTGATCGACCAGGAAACGCGGCTCTACGACCCCAACAAGGGCGAGACGCGATCGATGCGGTCCAAGGAAGAGGCGCACGACTACCGCTACTTCCCCGATCCCGACCTGCTGCCGCTCGAATTCTCGCAAAGCTTCGTCGACGAGCTGAAGACAGAGCTGCCGGAGCTGCCGGATCAGAAGAAGGCGCGCTTCGTCGCTGATTTCGGCCTGTCGGCTTACGATGCGAGCGTGCTGGTCGCCGAGCGCGAGAGCGCGGTGTTCTACGAGACGGTGCTGGACACGCTCGGCAACCGTGCCCGCGACGGCAAGATGGCGGCGAACTGGGTGATCAACGAGCTGTTCGGCCGTCTCAACAAGGAAGGCCGGGATATTACGGCCTCTCCCGTCAACGCCGAGCAGTTGGCTGCGATCATCGACCTGATCGGCGAGGGCACGATCTCCGGCAAGATCGCCAAGGATCTGTTCGAGATCGTCTGGCAGGAGGGCGGCGATCCGCGCGCGCTGGTCGAAAGCCGCGGCATGAAGCAGGTCACCGATCTCTCGGCGATCGAGAAGGTGGTCGACGACATCATCGCGGCCAATCCCGACAAGGCCGCGCAGGTCAAGGACAAGCCGCAGTCGCTCGGCTGGTTCGTCGGTCAGGTGATGAAGGCGTCCGGCGGCAAGGCCAACCCGCAGAGCGTCAACGACCTCTTGAAGTCGAAGCTCGGCATCTGACGTCACGCATTCGAACGAGGTGACGGATACGCTTCGTCACCTCGTTTCCGGTTCGCGCTGCGACGCTCGCGCGCACCCTCGGCGGCAAACTCCATCCCGACCGACGGCGATGCGGCGGCCGAATCGCCGCCACGCGATTCGCGCAAAACGGCGGCTTCCACACGCGCTGACGATCGTTTGCGCCGTTAAGCATGAAAATATTTTCGTTGCCAAAACTCGCGACTCAGAGTCCGCGAAGCACCCTTGCGCGGTGATCGCGGGATCGACGATGCACATCATCGCATCGCGCATGCGCGATGCGCGCGTGCAGAAAAATACTTGCTGTGTAGTGTTTTTCTGCAATCGCATCTCGCGTAGACGTCGACGATGCGGGCACTCCCCGCGATCGCAAGCACGCGTCATGCAGTGCGCCCGCATCGTGCTCGCCAAGCGCAGGCGCGTTGTGCCGTCAACACTTCTTTAAGCGAGAAGCTGTTTTTTTCGTCGTGTTGGTGTATTCGGGATGAGTGTGCATTCGATCCCCGACTGCATGCAGCGATTAAAGCCATCTCACACATCGGAGGGCAACATGGCCAAGAAAGCGAAGAAGGCGAAGAAGGCGAAGAGCGCAGTGAAGAAGACTGCGAAGAAGACCCGCAAGGTCGCGAAGAAGAAGAAGTAACTTCGACTTCTGAAGTTGCCGGCTCCTAGAGAGCCGGCACGTCATCAGCGCCTTCTAACAGGTTCTGGTCGGCGATAGAGGGTGTCGGCGAGACATCAGGCCAACGGTCGGATCGTTCTCTTTCGCGGGTTCGCTCGCCAAAGTACGGTCAGGCAGAAGAAACAAGTTTTCTTCGTTCGGTGCGGTTCTCCTTCTCAAGGGCTCCGCAATTTCACAAGCGGCCTTCGGGCCAACGTGGAATCTGGTCCTGACGTGTTCGCCGACGCCCTCGTTCTCTTGAGGCCGGGGTATTGCCGGCATTCCCTTTTCCCACATTGCTGATCTGACCGAGACGTGGCCGCGCTGCCGTGGGGCAGACGAGGGCTGCGGCGCACTGTCTTTTGCCGCGACGGTCGCCGCGCAGGTGCAATGCGAAGCCGTCGCTCCGATTCCTGAGTCGCGCACTTCGCGCTGCGCGGCTCGCCGGCCACGAGGTGGCGCCGCCGCGCGAGTGTGGCCTTGCCAGCGCGCGCCTCCCACAACGCGCCCCTCCCATGAATTGTAACCGCAGGGCGCGCGTCACCGCGCGCGATGGTTATCGTTCTCCCAAAATCTCAGGGTAAACCGAATCTGACGAATCGCAGAAGTGCCTGCAAAATGGGGACTTCTTGCATTCGTCGCGTGCGCCCCGTGCGGGTGCGTTTACGTCTGCTTCATCGCGATACTTAAACTGCCATTCAAATTTGCCCGCCATCATCGCCTCCAACAAGCCGGCAAACGGCATGGGGATGAGTTGAACAGTTCTTTGGACGGGAGCCGCGCTCGGGGGAACGAGGCGGCAGAAAAAAAGGGGATGCGTTATGTTTCAGGGTACTTTCGATCTGGAGACGGCGACGCCGATCGACGCGAGCGCGCTGTCGGACGTGCTGTTCGAGCGCGGGATCTATTGGGCGAGCGGCCGCTCCGGCCTCGTCGACCTCGTCGCCGCCCATAAATGGTTCAACCTCGCCGCCCTGAAGGGCCGCAAGGACGCCGTGGCGCTGCGCCAGGAAGTCGCCGGGCAGATGTCGGACGCCGAGATCTCGGCCGCGCAGCGCGAGGCGAGGGCGTGGGTCTCGGCTCACTGAGCCGAGAATCGCATCCACACCCTTGTCTTCACGGGGGCGGATTGCGCTCAATCAAGTTCCTTCGTCGTGTCGCCACATGGACCCGCGCGGCATGACCGAGCCGCCGCCCGACGATTCCGCTCTGGAACCCGGACGGCCGCACAAGACAGGCCTCTTGCCGGGGATATAGAGGTCTTCGGCCTTCCGTCCCGGCGCAGCTCCGGCGTCTGGTTCAATATCTGAGCTGGCGAGGTGGCGCTGAATGCGCCCTCCGCAGTGGCGGATCCGGCAATCCCGCCGCTGGATGCACACATATATAGAGAGCGCGAATCGGCTGCGCGTGCCGCGCTGATCCTTGCGCCAGGCTTTTGCAGCCGTCCGGCGGTCGCTTTCAGGTGAAAGAACGCACAGACCTTGATTCTGCCGCTTGCGGCTCGCCGCCGTGTCGGGCATACCCGGCATATTGGAGACGTGGCCGAGTGGCTGAAGGCGGCGGTTTGCTAAACCGTTATAGGCTTGTAAAGGCCTATCGAGGGTTCGAATCCCTCCGTCTCCGCCAGCCGAGCTGTCCGCTTCGTTTCAATCATCCCCGCCATCGATAAAGAGCCTTCGCAGCGCGCCTCGAGCGCCGCCGTGACCGTGTCTGCGCCTGGTGGAGAGTCGCGGGAAGACCTGTGCGCCTTCTCCTTGAGTCTCCTTCTGATTCCACGATTCGTGCGCGTCAAAGCCTGTTCAGGCCGAGGTTCCGTCCGCAGTGCCTCAGGTGGGGAATTTTGACGGCAAACGGAACCGTCCTAGAAACATAAGTAAAAACAATATGTTGCGAAGGCGCTTCGATCACATCTGCGTGTTATTTGTGCAACACCCTTCGGAAAACAAACGTCATGGGCTCGCTACGGAGCGTTCTGTTGTTGTGTGTGCAAGGACGTTCGGTAATTGTGACTGAGCGACGGAGGGGGGCATCCCGAGGTCGTCCCGTTTTAGGTGGTTCGCTTAAGTCCCTCGCGTTCAGCGGGTGTGTCCGAAGGCGCGAAGCGACTAAGCGGTGAGTTAAGGGACAAGGGAACCAACCTTAGGGTGTCGTCACCCAGCGGATCCGGAACCTTCCCTATAGAGCAAACTTGGAGGTTTAACATGAAGTTGGTTAAGAGCCTTTTGCTCGGTTCAGCGGCAGGTCTGATTGCCGTTGGCGGAGCGCAGGCAGCCGATCTCCCCGTGAAGGCCAAAGCGGTCGAATACGTGAAGATCTGCTCCCTGTATGGTGCCGGATTCTACTACATCCCGGGCACTGACACCTGCATCAAGCTGGGTGGTTACCTGCGTGCTGAAGTCGCGATCAACGCGACCGATTTCAACGGTAACTTCAGCAGCGTTAACGGTTCTCAGAACCGCCTGACGAACTACTACGTCACTCGCGCCCGTTCAGACCTCAACATCGACACCCGCACCGCGACCGAGTACGGCGTGGTTCGTACCTTTGCTGACGTGGTCATGTCCTGGACGACGGACAACTACACGGGCAACGGCACCGGTAACGGCTCCACCGTTTACTCGCAGCTCGGCGCTTCGGGCGTTGGCGGACCCAACAACTCCAACGCAGGCGCAATCGCCGGCGGTACGCTTGGCGTGTACTACGCTTTCATCCAGTTCGCTGGCTTCACGATGGGTAAGGCGGTTGCCCAGTTCGACGCCCCCTGGACCAACTATCCGGGTAACAACTTCGACGGTCTGACTGGTGGCGGCGGCACGGTCACTGGTGTGAACCAGTTCACCTACACCGCTGACTTCGGTCAGGGCATCACGGCCGCGATTTCGGCTGTGGATCCGACCGCCTACTACCAGAGCAACCTGTACAACACCAGCGCTGGCTTCTCGGTCGCGAACTTTGGTACCGGCGGCTACGGTATCAATGCCTTCGGCGGCACGCGGGCTCCTGACATCCAGGGTATGGTCCGCATTGACCAGGCCTGGGGTCTGTTCCAGTTGTCCGCAGCGGCGCATAACAACCACGCCGCTTACTACGCGACCCCTGGTCTTGTCGGGACTGAAGCGGCCGGTCATCCGGGCGACAAGTGGGGCTGGGCTGTGCAAGCGGCTTTGTCCATCAAGAACATTCCGACTGGCGCGGGCGACGTGATCAACGTCCAGGCGGTCTACACTGACGGTGCGACCCGCTACAACTTCCAGAGCTTGGCTTCGCAGAACTACGCGATGTTCGGCGGTACTGGCGTGGCTGGCGCCTATCAGAGCATTGGCCTTGCCGGCGCTGCTGATGGTGTGTTCGCCAACGGAACTGGCATCAGCACGGTTACGAGCTGGGGCTTCCGTGGCGCCTACACCCATAACTGGGATGCGTACTGGAACACGGCAATCTACGGTTCGTACGCTCAGCTGAAGTACGGCAACGGTGGTGCGGCTCTCATTTGCGGCCAGCTCGCTACGCTGGGTGCCGCCACTGCGGGTATCACCTCTTGCAACCCGGACTTCAACCTCGGCACGATCGGTGTGATCACCCGCTGGACGCCGGTGAAGAACCTGACCTTCTCGGTGGACGTGGCTTACACCATGCTCGACCAGAAGTTCGCGGGCACGATCAGCACGCTCGCCGCTGGCCCTGCGTTTGTTGTGGCCAAGCCGGGTGCCGTGTACGAGCTGAAGGATCAGAACACGGTCAGCATGCTGGTCCGCGCTCAGCGCAACTGGTAAGTTTGGTCTAACGACCTGACAGAGAGCCCCGGCGGGAAACCGCCGGGGCTTTTCTTTTGGCGGCAGGGCAGGGCTGTTCTAACGCCGCGGAATGCTGGCGGAGGGCTGGCGTTGCTCCCGTGCTCCATCGTCCGTGACGATCTGGACGAGGCCGTTATGGAGGAGGGGCCTCTGCGCTGCGGGCGTCCCCGCGCAATGTATGCAACGGGCCGACTGCCGTTGACGGCATGGCCTTGCAGCGCCCCATCGTCCTGACGCTGCAGCCGGCGGCAATCGACGCCTTCATCCTCGAGGAGGTGGAACGGCGAGCTTGCCGATCGGACGGCGACCAGGGAGCGCTCGGGGCTCAGTGTGTCGAGCAAGGCTCGCCTGAAGATCGCGCGCGAGCTTCAGCTCTTCTTCAGCGGCTCACGTCCGGACACGTTGCGACGCTCGCCGCCGATGCTCTCGGCGGTAGATCGGGAGCGCATAGGAAGGAGGATGGCTCTATTCCACGCTGCCGGTGCCGCGGCGCAGGTCCGCCTCGATCTGCAACCGTGTGCCGCCGCCGAAGCGGGCGCGGTAGACCTGAAGATTCTCCATGATCCGCTGCACGTAGTTGCGCGTCTCGGAGAACGGAATCAGCTCGACCCAGTCGACCGCGTCGACCTTGGGATCGCGCGGGTCGCCGTAGCGGTCGACCCATTTCTTCACGCTGCCGCGGCCGGCATTGTAGGCCGCAAAGGTCATGATGTAGGACCCGCGGTAGTCCTCGAGCAGTCCGCCGAGCTCGGCGGAGCCGAGCGTGGCGTTGTAGACCGAATCGTTCTTCAGCCGCCCCAGGTCGTAGGTCGCGCCGTGCCGCTTGCAGACGTAACGCGCTGCGTCCGGCGTCACCTGCATCAGGCCGTAAGCCTGCGCGGGCGAGACCACGGAGGGGTTGAACGCGCTTTCCTGCCGCGCGATCGCATAGACGATGCTGCGCTCGACCTCGGGGCCGATCGGCGTGAACTGCGGAATGCCGTTGACGGGATAGGCGTAGAAGTCGAAGGGGAGGCCGCGGTTGAGCGCGGCCTTGCCGAGCAGCAGCATGCCGCGCGCGTCGCTGTAGCGCTGGGTGAGCTCGCCGAGGCCCGCGAGCGCTTCCGGATCGCCGTTCTCGCCCATGTCGGCGAGAACAGGTATCGCCATCTCGCGCTCGTCGAGCTCATAGAGCAGGTGCGCGGCGCGCACGATCTCCAGCCGTTCGGCGCCGCGGCCGCGCGGCTGGCTGTTGAGCTCGATCTGCGGCAGGCCGAGTTTTGCGCGCGCGAGCTGGCCGTAATAGCTGGTGGACTGCTCGGCCGCCCGGGCGTAGGCGTTGCGCGCCTCCTGCTGGCGGCCCGCCGCTTCCGCCGCGCGGCCCTGCCAATAGCCGGCGCGCGCCAGCGTGGTCGGATTGACGCTGCCGACGCCGATGCGGGCGAAATGCTGGGTGGCGGCGGCGGGGTCGTTGAGGAAGCGCAGCGCGATCCAGCCGGCGGTGAACTCTTGCTCGGTCTTGTAGATGTCGCGCGAGGGTAGGGCCGCATCGCGCGCGATCAGATAGGCGCTGCGGAATTCCTCGGTGTCGATCATCTTGCGCGCCAGCAGGCGCCGCTCGATCCACCATTCGTCGAGATTGTAGAGCCGGTTCGGATCCTTCGGCGCCGACAGCATCAGCTGGGCCGCTTCGGCGAACTTCTCCTCGCGGCGCAGGAGCTGGATCCTGCTGAAGATGAAGCCGGGATCGTTGTGCAGCTCGCGCGGCACCGCGTCGAGCAGCGCGCGCGCATTCGGCGCCTTCTTGACGGAGGCGATGCGGGCCTTGGCCAGCGCGACATAGCCGGCGCCCAGGCGCTTTGCGGCGCGGAGCGCGGCTTCGTTCTCGCTGCCGTAGAGCAAGGTGTCCATCCGCGCCTTCTGGTCGCCCGGCGTCAGCAGGGCGCCGAACTGGTCGAGCGCGTTGTTCTCGGTCTCCTCCGACATCGGATCACTGCGCCAGGCCTCGCGCACCAGCCGCTCGGCATTGGCGCGGTCGCCGCGCGCCAGCATCGCCTTGGCGAGCGTGAAGCGGCCCTTGGCGGACACAGGCGATTCATTCTCGAACCACGACCACGCGACCGAATCGTCGCGCCTGTCGTCCCACATCGCGGCCTCGAGGCGCCGGCGCAGGAAGGTCTGCGACGGCCAGCTCGGATTGGCGGAGAGGAAGGCGCGGTAGCGTTCCACGGTCGCGCCATTGTCCTCGCTGCGCAGGATGATCCATTCGGCGAGCTTTCGTGCGACGGGATCCGAGATCGAGGCAGCGTAATTGGTGGCGTCGGCCGCTTTGCGCTTGCGCACGAGCTCGATGACGTTCTCGAGCGTGTCCTTGTCGGCCTGCGACGTCGAGGAGGTCGCAGCGACCGCGGCCGGCGTGACCGGCTTGCGCGGCGTGGCGTGCTGGCGGGTCGCCGGCGCAAGCAGAGGAGCTGCGACGGGTTTGGCGACGGGCGCCGGGGCGGCGGGCCTGACGGTAGCCGTCACGGCCGGCGCGGGTGCGGTCTTCGGGGGCGAGCCATTGGCGGCCGGCTGTGATTTTGGCGCGGCTGCGGGCTTGGGCTTGTCCTTGGCGGGTTCCTTGCCGGCGCTCTTGCCAGCATCCTTGGCGGCGTCCTTGCCAGGTTTCTTCGCGGCATCCTTGGCCGGGGCGCCAGCCGCTCCCTTGCTCGCGCCCTTCGGTGTTTCTTTGGGGGTTTCCTTGCCGGTTCCCTTGGCTGATCCCTTCGCGGCGTCCTTGGCCGCCGGCTTCGCGGTGTCCTTGGCCCCGTCCGCGGTCGTCTCATTGGACTTGGCCAGGGCGGCGCAGCCGACCGACAGCCCTGCCATGAGGCACACGGCCAGACCGGTGGATCGCCATGCGGAACGAGGAAAGGAGGTCACGGCGTTTTGGTCGCCCCGAATCAGTCAGTTGGCTCAAGACCTAGCTGTATTCGCTTGAATATGCGGACAAAATACCAACAGCTGCTTACCTTTGCCCAGTTTGCACCACCACCGCGGCAAAATCGCGGCCTAAACGGTGCGTCACACGGAAGCGGGTCTTTTACCGGCGGGATAGACCCGATATGAATGCAGCTTGCTCAAGAGATAGCCGCGTACGGAGGAAGTCCATGGCAGCCAAGACGAAATTCCGGGGATCGTTCACCGCCTTGGTTACGCCGTTCAAGAACGGCTCGTTGGACGAGGCGGCGTTCCGCTCGCTGGTCAACTGGCAGATATCGGAAGGCACCAACGGCCTGGTCCCGGTCGGCACCACCGGCGAGAGCCCGACGCTCAGCCATGACGAGCACAAGAAGGTCGTCGAATGGTGCATCGCTGAAGCCAAGGGGCGCGTGCCCGTGGTCGCGGGTGCCGGCTCCAATTCGACGAAAGAGGCGATCGAGCTCGCGCAGCACGCCGAGAAGGCCGGCGCGGACGCCGTGTTGGTCGTGACGCCCTATTACAATAAGCCGACCCAGGAAGGGATGTACCAGCACTTCAAGGCGATCAACGATGCGATCGGCATCCCGATCATCATCTACAACATTCCGCCGCGCTCGGTGATCGACATGTCGGTCGACACCATGAAGCGGCTGTGGGAGCTGAAGAACATCGCCGGCGTCAAGGACGCCACCGCCAGCATGGTCCGCGTCTCGCAGCAGCGCGCGGCGATGGGCGAGGATTTCAACCAGCTCTCCGGCGAGGACGCGACCATCCTCGGCTACATGGCGCATGGCGGCCATGGCTGCATCTCGGTGACCTCGAACGTCGCGCCGCGGCTGTGCGCGGAGTTCCAGGCCGCCTGGGCGAAGGGCGACACCAAGGCGGCGCTCGCGATCCACGACAAGCTGATGCCGCTGCACAACAACCTCTTCATCGAGAGCAACCCGGCGCCGATCAAGTATGCGATGTCGCTGCTCGGCAAGCTGGACGAGACGCTGCGGCTGCCGATGGTTCCGGTCACCGAGCCGACGCGCGTTGCCGTGCGCAATGCCATGGTTCATGCTGGGCTGATCAATTGATTTAGCCAACCGGGGAGCCGTTCATGAGCGTCGACGAGAAGGGCAGGAAGATGCTCACGGAGTTCCGTGAGTTCGCCATGAAAGGCAACGTCGTCGACCTCGCCGTCGGCGTCATCATCGGTGCGGCCTTCGGCGCCATCGTTACGTCGCTGGTCGGTGACATCATCATGCCGATCATCGGCGCCGCGACCGGCGGCCTCGACTTCTCGAACTACTTCGCCCCTTTGTCGAAGGCGGTGACCGCCACCAACTTAGCGGATGCGAAAAAGCAAGGTGCAGTACTTGCTTACGGCAGCTTCCTGACGCTGACGATCAACTTCATCATCGTCGCCTTCGTGTTGTTCCTGGTGATCCGCGCCATGAACACGCTGAAGCGCAAGGAAGAGGCAGCACCCGCCGCTCCGCCGAAGCCGTCGGCCGAGGTCGAATTGCTGACCGAGATCCGCGATCTCCTCAAGAAGTCTTGACGCGGGCGCTTCATCCAAACTGTTAGCGTCCTCACGCATCCGATCAGGTTGTCTTCCATGGCCGACAAGAACGAACGTCCAATCAAGGTCATGGCGGAAAATCGCAAGGCCCGCTTCAACTATGCGATCGAAGACACGATCGAGGCGGGCATTGCGCTCACCGGCACCGAGGTCAAATCGATCCGAAACGGCAAGAGCACGATCGCGGAGTCCTACGCCGATTCCAAGGACGGCGAGATCTGGCTGATCAACGCCACCATTCCCGAATATCTCCAGGGCAACCGCTTCAATCATGAGCCCAAGCGGCCGCGAAAGCTGCTTCTGCATCGCAAGCAGATCAACAAGCTGATGGGCGCGGTCGACCGCGAAGGCATGACGCTGATCCCGCTCAAGCTCTATTTCAACGAGCGTGGGCGGGCCAAGCTGCAGCTGGCGGTTGCAAAGGGCAAGAAGCTGCACGACAAGCGCGAGTCCGAGAAGAAGCGCGACTGGAGCCGGGAGAAGGGCCGGCTGTTGCGGGCGAGGGGATAGCGGCAAGAGGTTGGCGGATGACTCAGAAGAACCTGCTCGAGGTCGATTGGAGTCAGATTCCCGCACCCGCCGACGACGGCGGTGCGGCGCATCTCAAGGGCATGACCTTGCCTCCCGTCAGCCTGCTCGCGACCGACGATACGTCGGTGGATCTGTCCGCGCTCTCCGGCCGGACCGTGGTGTTCGCCTATCCGCGCACTGGCGAGCCCGGCAAGATCGGGCTGGTCGACGATTGGGACATGATCCCGGGCGCGCGCGGTTGTACGCCGCAGACGTGCGCGTTTCGTGATCTGTTTGCCGAGCTGAAAGCTGCCGGTGCCGCGCAGGTGTACGGCCTCTCGACCCAGAGCAACGCCTACCAGACCGAGATGGCGTCGCGGCTGCACCTGCCGTTTCCGGTGCTGTCGGACGAGAAGCTGGCGCTGACGCGCGCCCTCAATCTGCCGACCATGGAGGTTGCTGGCCTGACCTTGATCAAGCGGCTTGCGCTGATCATCGACGATGCCGAGGTCACGCATGTGTTCTATCCGGTGTTTCCGCCCGACCGGAACGCCGGCGATGTCCTGGACTGGCTGAAGGCCAATCCAGCCGCGCCCTAGTCCAGGTCGGCCCTCACCTTCGCGAACACGCTCCGGAACATGTCCGCCGTCAGCACGCCGGTGTTCGTGTTGTAGCGCGAGCAATGATAGCTGTCGTAGAGCCTGAATGCGCCGGCCTGATGCACGGCGCCGTGGCCGAAGGGAGCTTGCGAGGCCTTCAGGTTCAGCGGCTTGAGCACCGTGTCGTGCGCAATCCGTCCAAGCGCGACGATGGCGCGCAGCTTCGGCATCGTCGCGAGATTCGCCGCGAGGAACTGGCGGCAGGTGTTGATCTCGATTGGCAGCGGCTTGTTCTGCGGCGGAACGCAATGCACGGCATTGGCGATCCGGCAGTCGACCAGCTTCAGGCCGTCGTCGGGCCGCGCCTGATAGGCGCCCTTGGCGAAGCCGTATTCGAGCAGCGTGGCGTAGAGCAGGTCGCCGGCATAGTCGCCGGTGAAGGGGCGGCCGGTGCGATTGGCGCCCTGCATGCCTGGCGCAAGGCCAACGATCAGCAGGCGCGCCTTGATGTCGCCGAAGGGGGGGACCGGCGCGTTGTGCCACAACGGCTCGCGCGCGCGGTTCGCCTCGCGAAAGGCGACCAAGCGCGGACAAAGCGGACAGTCACGGTCGGGGACGAGGGTGAGAGGCTGGCGGCTTGACCGGGCCGCCTCACTCCTCGAAGTCGTCATCGCCCCTCGGCGCCATCGTGGTCGCGCGCTGGAGGAACTGCGGGGCGTGATGGCGTCCCTCGCCACGCTCGCCGCGGTCACGCGGGGCAGGGCGTTCGGACGGGTCGCGGCCGAGCTTGGATTGCAGCTCGACGAGGTCGGTGAAGACGTCGGCCTGGCGGCGCAGCTCGTCGGCGATCATCGGCGGCTGGCTCGCGATGGTGGAGATCACGGTGACCCGGACGCCGCGGCGCTGGACGGCTTCGACCAGGGAGCGGAAGTCGCCGTCACCGGAGAACAGCACCATCTGGTCGATGTGCTCGGCGAGCTCCATGGCGTCCACGGCGAGCTCGATGTCCATGTTGCCCTTGACCTTGCGGCGGCCAGAGGCGTCGATGAACTCCTTGGTCGCCTTGGTGACGACCGTGTAGCCGTTGTAGTCGAGCCAGTCGATCAGCGGGCGGATCGAGGAGTATTCCTGATCCTCGATGATCGCGGTGTAGTAGAACGCCCGCAACAGCGTCCCGCGGCTCTGAAACTCCTTCAGCAGGCGCTTGTAGTCGATGTCGAAGCCCAGAGTTTTCGCCGTCGCGTAGAGATTGGCCCCATCGATGAAGAGCGCGATCTTGTTAGTGGCAGAAGGTGACATTCAGTTTGCTCGCGTAGCGTTCGTGATTGATCGTTTATTGTTGGCGCGGCGACAGCAAGCCGCGCAGTCTCATGGTGCCGCCGAAACCCGTCGAAACCGCAAATCCGGAGAAGTCGTGGCAATCAAGGTATAGTTATGGCGGACCTGCGTACGCCCGGCGCCACCCTCAACGGCAGCCCGGCAAACCACCCATCCCAGCCCCAATGTGGGGGTAGCAGAGCCGTTTGGCGAGGCCAAATCACAAATTGGCCTTGCGAAATCGCCCTGTCCCCTATAACTAGCCCCAATCATCCACATATTTCGTCCCACCCACAACGGAGCGATAGTCCATGGCTCGCGTCACCGTAGAAGATTGTATCGACAAGGTCGACAACCGGTTTGACCTGGTCCTGCTGGCCGCCCACCGGGCCCGCATGATTTCGTCCGGTTCACAACTAACGGTTGACCGCGATAACGACAAGAACCCCGTTGTGTCTTTGCGCGAAATTGCGGACGAAACCATCTCGCCGGAGGACCTCCGCGAGGAGCTGGTCCACTCGCTCCAGAAATTCGTCGAGGTCGACGAGCCCGAGCCCGATACGGTCCCGCTGATCGGTTCCGCCGGTGCCAGCGTCGACGCCGACGATACCGAAGTTGCCGTTGAGCGCATGACCGAAGAGGAGCTCCTGAAGGGCCTCGAAGGCCTCGCGCCGCCGGAAGAACAGCCCGAGGAGGACGAGTAATCGTCCCGTCGCAGTCGTCGACTTCTTGTGATCTTATCAAAGGCCCGAACCCGTGTTCGGGCCTTTGCTTTTGTTCGCGTTTTCGTGGTTACCATAGCGTTGCCGCATCGCGTTGCTTGCCTGTCACCGAATTGATCGGACGCACGCGCGATCGGGGCTAAGATGTATGCAACGGGCGGCTCATGGTCCGTTTGAAGGCAGGGTGGCATGGTGTATCGGCGCCGGAGACAAACGCAGATGCTGGCCGCAACCGAATCGGTTGCCGTGGCCCCGACTGCGCCGGTGGGGCGCCCGGCCAAGCCTCGCACGCGCATGATGCGTCAATATGACCTCGTCGAGCGCGTCAGGTCCTACAATCCCAATACCAACGAAGACCTGCTAAACCGTGCCTATGTCTACGCCATGAAGGCGCACGGCTCGCAGACCCGTGCCTCGGGCGATCCGTACTTCTCGCACCCGCTGGAAGTGGCGGCGATTCTCACCGATCTGAAGCTCGACGACGCCACCATCGTGGCTGCCCTGCTGCACGACACGATCGAGGACACCGAGGCGACGCGTGCCGAGATCGACCAGATCTTCGGGCCCGAGATCGGCGCGCTGGTCGAGGGCCTGACCAAGCTGAAGCGGCTGGAGCTGGTGTCGCGCGAGGCCAAGCAGGCCGAGAACCTGCGCAAATTGTTGCTGGCCATTGCCGACGATGTCCGCGTTCTGCTGGTCAAGCTCGCCGACCGCCTGCACAACATGCGTACGCTGGACTTCGTGCCGCCGGAGTCGCGACGGCGCATTGCCGAGGAGACGCTCGACATCTATGCGCCGCTGGCCGGCCGCATGGGCATGCAGGAAATGCGCGAGGAGCTGGAGGATTTGTCCTTCCGCACCCTCGATCCGGAAGCCTATTCGGTTGTGATGCAGCGGCTCGACGCGCTCGCCGAGCGCAACCGCAACCTGATCGGCGAAATCGAGGACCAGCTCTCCAACAATCTGCGCCACCGGGGGCTGGGCGCGCGGGTCTACGGCCGCCGCAAGAAGCCGTTCTCGATCTGGACCAAGATGGAACGCAAGTCGGTCGGCTTCGAGCAATTGTCCGACATCTTCGGCTTCCGCCTCGTCGTCAACGACATCGAGGCCTGCTATCGCGCGCTCGGCATCGTCCACACTAACTGGCCGGTCGTGCCGGGGCGGTTCAAGGACTACATCTCGACGCCGAAGCAGAACGACTACCGCTCGATCCACACCACGGTGATCGGCCCCGGCAACCAGCGCGTCGAGCTCCAGATCCGTACCGAGGCGATGGACCAGATCGCCGAGCGCGGCATCGCCGCTCACGTGTTCTACAAGGAAGACGTTGGCTCGCCGACCGAGTTTCTCAAGCGCGAGTCCAATGCGTTCGCCTGGTTGCGCCACACCATCGGCATCCTCTCGGAGAGCGCCAACCCCGAGGAATTCCTCGAGCACACTAAGCTCGAGCTGTTCCACGACCAGGTGTTCTGCTTCACCCCGAAGGGCAAGCTGATCGCGCTGCCGCGCCATGCCAATGTGATCGACTTCGCCTATGCCGTGCATACCGACGTCGGCAACAGCGCCGTCGGCTGCAAGATCAACGGCCAGTTCGCGCCGCTGTCCTCGGAACTCCAGAACGGCGACGAGGTCGAGGTGCTGACCTCGGAGGCGCAAGCGGCGCCGCCCTCGGCCTGGGAAACGCTCGCGGTCACGGGCAAGGCGCGCGCCGCGATCCGCCGCGCGACCAGGACGGCGGTGCGCGACCAATATGTCGGTCTTGGTCGGCGCATCGTCGAGCGCCTGTTCGAGCGCGCCAAGATCGAATACGCCGACGACAAGCTCAAGGGCGCGCTGCCGCGGCTGGCGCGCACCTCGATCGAGGACGTCATGGCGGCGGTCGGCCGCGGCGAGATCAAGGCCTCCCACGTCGCGCGTGCGATGTATCCCGACTACAAGGAGGAGCGCATCGCGCGCTACGGCGTCAAGAAGGGGCTCGCCGCCAAGCTCAGGGAGAAGTCGTCGGAGCCGCCGCGCAGCCCGGTCGCGATCCCGATCCGCGGCATCAATTCGGACCTGCCGGTGAAGTTCGCGCCGAACGGCGGTGCCGTGCCCGGGGACCGCATCGTCGGCATCGTCACGCCGGGCGAGGGGATCACGATCTACCCGATCCAGGCGCCGGCCCTGAAGGATTTCGAGGAGGAGCCGGAGCGCTGGCTCGACGTGCGCTGGGACATCGAGGATTCCGCCCCGCAGCGCTTCCCGGCCCGCATCAAGGTCGAGAACGTCAACGAGCCCGGCGCGCTGGCGCAGATCGCGACCGTGATCGCCGAGCACGATGGCAACATCGACAACATCAGCATGCAGCGCCGCTCGCCCGACTTCACCGAGACGACGATCGATCTCGAAGTCTACGATCTGAAGCATTTGAGCGCGATCCTCGCCCAGTTGCGCGCGAAGGCGGTCGTCGCCCGCGTCGAACGTGTTAATGGATAGACGCCTTTCGCAGGCGTCAGTCCCCCCGATTTCGTGAGTCCTGAAATGCCCGCACTTCCGCTCCGCCTCGGCGTCAATGTCGACCATGTCGCGACCCTGCGTAACGCGCGCGGCGGCCGCAATCCCGATCCGGTGCGCGCCGCGCTGCTTGCGATCGAGGCCGGCGCCGACGGCATCACCGCGCATCTGCGCGAGGATCGCCGCCACATCCGCGACGAGGACATGGCGCGGCTGAAGGCCGAGATCTCCAGGCCGCTCAATTTCGAGATGGCGGCGACCGACGACATGATGCGGATCTCGCTCGCGACCAAGCCGCATGCGGTGTGCCTCGTGCCGGAGCGCCGCCAGGAGGTGACGACCGAAGGCGGCCTCGACGTCGTCGGCCAGCACAACGCGCTCGCGCCCTACATCGCACGGCTGAACGATGCGGGCATCCGGGTCTCGCTGTTCATCGCCGCCGATCCCGCGCAGATCGAGATGGCGGCGCGGCTGCGTGCGCCCGTGATCGAGATCCATACGGGGGCCTGGTGCGACGCTGTCGTCGACGGCCACACCGCGAAGGCCGAGGCGGAATGGCAGCGGATCGTGGCAGGGGTGAAGCTGGCCAAGGAAGCGGGGCTCGAGGTTCATGCGGGCCATGGGCTCGACTATGCGACGGCGGAGACGATCGCGGCCCTGCCGGAGATCATGGAACTCAACATCGGCTACTACATGATCGGCGAGGCGCTGTTCGTCGGGCTCGCCGAGACGGTGCGCAGCATGCGCGCGGCGATGGACCGCGGCCGGAGCCGGGCATGATCATCGGCATCGGCTCCGACCTGATCGACATCACCCGCGTCGGCAAGGTGATCGAGCGCCATGGCGAGCGTTTCCTCGACCGCATCTTCACCGCGGCCGAGCGGGCCAAGGCGGAGCGACGCGCCAAGAGCGAGAAGATGGTGGTCGCGACCTACGCCAAGCGCTTCGCCGCCAAGGAGGCCTGCTCGAAGGCGCTCGGCACCGGCATCCGGAACGGTGTCTGGTGGCGCGACATGGGGGTGGTCAACCTGCCGGGAGGGCGGCCGACCATGCAGTTGACGGGCGGGGCGCTGGCCCGGCTCCAGGCCCTGACGCCCGAGGGGTTCGAGGCGAGAATCGACCTGTCGATCACCGACGACTGGCCGCTGGCGCAGGCCTTCGTGATCATTTCCGCCGTGCCGCTGGCCAAGCCCTGACCGTCAGCGGGCTGTTTTTATAATTCGCATTAAAAATCAATACTTTATACAGTTTTGATGCGATCCTTGATTGCGTGGCCCACGACAACCGTCTAAAAGTCCGCGGACGCAAATCAGGCTGGGCGAATTCGGCTTTACGCCGGAATTGGCCCTCATTATCAGAATCAGGACAATCTCCTTGGGCCGCGAAGCGATGGGCTGTTCGCGTGGGGAGGGCGCTCTGTGACCGCCGGCCGGAATTGAGAGAGCAATGAGCGTGACTTCGGGAACGAAAACTGAAAGCGGCGTCGGCGAAACGATCCGCGTCGTGATCCACGCTCTCCTGATCGCGCTCGTGATCCGCACGTTCCTGTTCCAGCCGTTCAACATTCCGTCCGGCTCGATGAAGGCGACGCTGCTGGTCGGCGACTATCTGTTCGTCTCGAAATATTCCTACGGCTATAGCCACTACTCGATCCCGTTCTCGCCGCCGCTGTTCTCGGGGCGGATCTGGGGCTCGGACCCGAACCGCGGCGACATCGTCGTGTTCCGCCTGCCGAAGGACGACTCCACCGATTACATCAAGCGCGTCATCGGCCTTCCCGGCGACCGCATCCAGATGAAGGATGGGCTGCTCTACATCAACGACACTCCGGTCGAGCGGCAGCGCATGAGCGAATTTGTCGGCGAGGATCCCTGCGGCTCCGAAGGCGGGGGCATCTCTCGGGTGAAGCGCTGGAAGGAAACGCTGCCGAACGGCGTGTCCTATGAGACGCTGGACTGCGCCGATAACGGCTACATGGACAATACCAACGTCTACAACGTGCCGCCGGGCCATTTCTTCATGATGGGCGACAACCGCGACAACTCCACCGACAGCCGCTTCCTCGGCCAGGTCGGCTATGTGCCGCAGGAGAATCTGATCGGCCGCGCCCAGATGATCTTCTTCTCCATCGCCGAAGGCGAGCATGCCTGGATGTTCTGGCGCTGGCCTTGGGCGGTGCGCTGGAACCGTTTCTTCAAAATCGTCCGATGAAAGACGAAGCCAAGGACATCCCGATCCAATCGACCGAGCCCGCGGCGGGCGCCGACGGCGACGGCGAAGCGGCGACCAAGACGCTTGCGACCAAGACGCCTGAAACCAAGACTCCTGAAACCAAGACTCCTGGAACCAAGACTCCTGAGACCAAGACGCCTGCAAAGAAGAAGCGGGTGCGCAGCAGCAAGGCCAAGGCCTCGGATGCGAATGCGGCGCTCGAGGCGCGCATCGGCCACAGCTTTGCCGATCCGAATCTGCTGATGCAGGCGATCACGCATGTCTCGGCGCTGAAGTCGGGGCGCAAGCGCGGCGACAGCTATCAGCGGCTGGAATTCCTGGGCGACCATGTGCTGGGGCTCGTCGTCTCCGACATGCTCTATCACGCCTTCCCGAATGCCGACGAGGGCGAGCTATCCAAGCGACTTGCCGAACTGGTGCGCAAGGAGAGCTGCGCCGACGTTGCCAAGTCGCTCGGTCTGCTCGATGACGTCAAGCTTGGTTCGGTCGGGCCGAGCGCCGATGCCCGCCTGCGCAAGAGCGTGCTCGGCGACATCTGCGAGGCCGTGATCGGCGCCGTCTTCCTCGACGGTGGCTACGCGGCGGCGGCGGAATTCGTCAGGCGCAACTGGACCGAACGCATGCACAAGCCGCGGCGTCCCTTGCGCGATCCCAAGACCGTGCTGCAGGAATGGGCGCAGGGGAAGGGGCTGCCGACGCCGGTTTACCGCGAGGTCGAGCGCACCGGCCCGCATCACGATCCGCAGTTCCGCGTCGCGGTGGATCTGCCGGGATTGGCGCCGGCCGAAGGCATCGGTGGCAGCAAACGTGCAGCGGAGAAGGTGGCGGCTTCAGTGATGATCGAACGTGAAGGTGTTGGCGGCGGCAATGACGGCTGAAGCAAGCGGCGAGGCGCCCTCCGCAACGCGCTGCGGTTTCGTTGCGCTGATCGGCGCGCCGAATGTCGGAAAATCCACGCTGGTCAATGCGCTGGTCGGGGCCAAGGTCACGATCGTCTCGCGCAAGGTGCAGACCACGCGCGCGCTGATCCGCGGCATCGTCATCGAGAACAACGCACAGATCATCCTGGTCGACACGCCCGGCATCTTCCTGCCCAAGCGCCGGCTCGACCGCGCCATGGTCTCGACGGCCTGGAGCGGGGCGCATGATGCCGATCTCGTCTGCGTGCTGCTCGACGCCAAGACCGGGATTGATGAAGAGGCCGAGGCGATCCTCACCAAGGCCGCGAGCGTCAATCACGACAAGATTTTGGTCATCAACAAGGTCGATCTGGTCCAGCGCGAGAAGCTGCTGGCGCTGGCGCAAGCCGCCAACGAGCGCATGGCCTTTGCGAAGACCTTCATGATCGCGGCGATCTCGGGCGACGGCGTCGACGACCTCAGGCATACGCTGGCCGAAATCGTACCGCCGGGCCCGTTCCTCTATCCCGAAGACCAGATGTCGGACGCGCCGATGCGGCAGCTTGCGGCCGAGATCACGCGCGAGAAGATCTATCGCAAGCTGCACCAGGAATTGCCCTACCAATCCACGGTCGAGACCGACAAGTGGGAGGAGCGCAAGGACAAGTCGGTGCGCATCGAGCAGACGATCTTCGTCGAGCGCGAGAGCCAGCGCAAGATCGTGCTCGGCGCAGGCGGCGCCACCATCAAGTCGATCGGCGCGGACTCGCGCAAGGAGATCGGCGAGATCCTGGGCGTGCCGGTGCACCTGTTCCTGTTCGTCAAGGTACGCGAAAACTGGGGTGACGATCCCGATCGCTATCGCGAGATGGGCCTGGAATTTCCTAAAGAATAACCAAGAAAAGATCGGTCACCGATGAGCGTACCCAGCAACGTCCAGCGCTTCGAAGCGCTGCTCTATGCGTCATTGATGCTGGATGCCCTGTCGGTCGCGGTGCAGGACCGCACGCCCAATGCCGAGATGACCGATCAGATGATCATGATGGCGACCCTGCTCGCCGGCGGCATGATCCTGCTGCTGGTCTATTTCGTCTGGTTGGCTGCGCGTTGGCGCAAGAACTGGCCGCGCTGGGTGCTGGCGGCGGCCCTCGTGCTGTCCGTGATCTCGCTCGGCCAGATCATCGGCGAGAAGGGCCTGGAGCTCGACAGCGTCATCGAGATCGTCTCCTGCGTGCTGACCGCGATGGGGCTGTATTTCTCCTTCACCGGTGACGCGCAGGGCTGGTTCAACGCCTAACGTCCCGCGCGATGCCGTAGGGTGGGCAGGCGCGCCCTTGCGCGCGGTGCCCACCATAACCGTGTCGTAAATCAAATTGGTGGGCACGCTTCGCTTTGCCCACCCTACGATCGCTCGAACTGCGCTACACTTCCTTCCATGGAATGGACCGACGAAGGCATCGTGCTGGGCGTGCGGCGGCATGGCGAGAGCAGCGCCATCGTCGAGCTGCTGACGCGTGCGCACGGCCGGCATCTCGGCCTCGTGCGCGGTGGCGCCGGTTCGCGGATGCGGCCGCTCTTGCAGCCCGGCAACAGCGTCAGCGTGGTGTGGCGGGCGCGGCTCGACGAGCATCTCGGCACCTATGCGGTTGAGGGCCTCAAGCTGCGCGCGGCGACGCTGCTGGGATCCTCCCACGGGGTCTATGGCGTCACCCATCTCGCCTCGATTGCGCGGCTGCTGCCGGAGCGCGATCCGCACGAAGACATCTTTGCGATGCTCGAACATTCGCTCGATGATTTCGACGATATCGGCAGTGCCGCCGTGCACCTCATCCATTTCGAGCTGGCGATGCTCGCCGAGCTCGGCTTCGGGCTCGCGCTGGAAAACTGCGCGGTGACCGGCGAGACCACGGACCTGATCTATGTCTCGCCGAAATCCGGCGGCGCGGTGTCGCGCGGGGCCGGCGAACCGTGGCGCGACCGGCTGTTGCGCCTGCCGCCGTTCCTGCGTCGTGGCGAGGCCGCGAGCGACCTCACCGACCAGGATCTCCAGGACGGCTTCCGGCTCACTGGCCTGTTCCTGCTGCGCCATGTGCTGGAGCCGCGTGGCCAAGGCCATTCCGACGCGCGCGCCGGCTTCATCAATGCGCTGACGCGGCAGCAGGCGAAGGCGGCCATTCCAGCACCATGACCTGGGGGCGCCTCTGCCTTGCCTGAGGGCATCATATTCCCCGGAACCAAATCCGCCTGGTTGAATTGGCCCCGCTGGGTTCCACAATGGGGACAGCCTAAATGTTGATCAAGGGATTCGCCTTGTCGGCGGCGCTGCTTGCATTCGCGCCTGACGCGGTGGCTGGCGAGCCGCAACCGGGTATCTTTCGCCGGGCATCCTGCACCGTGGTCCGGTATTACGTGGCGAAATATTCCGCTGCGGCCGCAGAGGCATGGGCGCGGTCCAAGGGGGCAATGGAGGCCGAAATCGAGGTCGCCCGGCGTTGCCTGACCAATGCGCCGGTTACCGCGCAAGCCAAGACCCAGCAGCCAGTGACCGCCGGCTGGGCAGGGCAATAGCCGCCCACAGGGAACCAATCGATCCTTGCCCGATTCGCTTCCACGGTTTAACCGGGCGGCATGGGAAAACGATTGATTCCGCCGGAGGAGCCGGCCGAAATTCACGAGGTGCCGCTGCGTGAGGCGCTGGAAGAGCGCTATCTCGCCTATGCACTCTCCACCATCATGCACCGCGCGCTGCCGGATGCGCGCGACGGCCTGAAGCCGGTGCACCGGCGCATCCTCTACGGCATGCGCCTGCTCAGGCTCGACCCCGGCACGGCCTTCAAGAAGTCCGCAAAGATCGTCGGCGACGTGATGGGCTCGTTCCATCCGCATGGCGACCAGGCGATCTACGACGCCATGGTGCGCCTCGCGCAGGATTTCTCCTCGCGCTATCCGCTGGTCGACGGCCAGGGCAATTTCGGCAATATCGACGGCGATAACCCGGCCGCCTACCGCTACACCGAAGCGCGCATGACCGACGTCGCGCGGCTTCTGCTCGAGGGCATCGACGAGGACGGCGTCGAATTCCGCGCCAATTATGACGGCCAGTCGAAAGAGCCGGTCGTGCTGCCGGGCGGTTTCCCGAATCTGCTTGCCAACGGCGCTCAGGGCATCGCGGTCGGCATGGCGACCTCGATCCCGCCGCACAACGCGGCCGAGCTCTGCGACGCCGCGCTGCACCTGATCGAGAAGCCCGACGCGAAATCCAAGGCGCTGTTGAAGTGGGTGAAGGGTCCGGATTTCCCGACCGGCGGCATCTGCGTCGATTCCAAGCAGGCGATCGCTGAAGCCTATACGACCGGTCGCGGCTCGTTCCGTGTTCGCGCGCGATGGGAGCAGGAAGAGGGTACGCGCGGCACCTGGGTCGTCGTCGTCACCGAGATCCCCTTCCTGGTGCAGAAGTCGCGCCTGATCGAGAAGGTCGCCGAGCTGCTGGACCAGAAGAAGCTGCCGCTGGTCGGCGACATCAGGGACGAGTCGGCCGAAGACGTCCGCATCGTGATCGAGCCGAAGTCGAAGAACGTCGATCCCGCCCTGATGATGGAATCGTTGTTCCGGCTGACTGAGCTCGAAAACAAGATTCCGCTGAACCTCAACGTGCTGATCAAGGGCCGCATCCCCAAGGTCGTGGGGCTCGCGGAGTGCTTGCGCGAATGGCTCGACCATCTGCGCGACGTCCTGATCCGCCGCAGCAATTACCGCAAGGCGCAGATCGAGCATCGGCTGGAGGTCCTCGGCGGCTTCCTGATCGCCTATCTGAACATCGACAAGGTCATCAAGATCATCCGCACCGAGGATGAGCCGAAGCCGGCTTTGATGAAGGAGTTCAAGCTTACCGAGGTGCAGGCCGAGGCCATCCTCAACATGCGCCTGCGCAGCTTGCGCAAGCTCGAGGAGATGGAGATCCGCACCGAGGACAAGAACCTCCGCGCCGAGCTCAAGGGCATCAACGCGGTGCTCGCCTCGGAGCCGGAGCAGTGGAAGAAGGTCGGCGAGCAGGTCGGCAAGGTCCGCGACATGTTTGGACCGAAGACGCCGCTTGGCAAGCGCCGCACCACCTTTGCGGATGCACCCGAGCACGACCTCGCCGCAATGGAAGAAGCCCTCGTCGAGCGCGAGCCGGTGACGGTCGTGGTCTCCGACAAGGGCTGGATCCGCACCATGAAGGGCCATGTCGAGGATCTCTCGGGCCTTGCCTTCAAGCAGGACGACAAGCTCGGTTTTGCCTTCTTCGCGGAGACGACCTCGAAGCTGCTGCTGTTCGCCACCAATGGCAAATTCTACTCGCTCGATGTTGCAAAGCTTCCGGGCGGTCGCGGCCATGGCGAGCCGATCCGTCTGTTCATCGACCTCGAGCAGGAGGCAGCCCCCGTTGCGCTGTTCGTCAACAAGGGCGGGCGCAAATTCCTGGTCGCGAGCCACGAGGGCCAGGGCTTCGTCGTCAACGAGGACGATTGCGTCGGCACGACCAAGAAGGGCAAGCAGGTCCTCAACGTCGACATGCCGAACGAGGCGCGCACGGTCACCGAGGTAATCGGCGACACCGTCGCGGTTATCGGCGAGAACCGCAAGATGCTGGTCTTCCCGCTCGACCAGGTGCCGGAGATGGCCCGCGGTCGCGGCGTGCGCCTGCAGAAGTACAAGGACGGCGGCCTGTCCGACGTCGCCGTCTTCGAGGCCAAGGCGGGCCTGACCTGGAAGGACTCCGCCGGCCGCGAATTCTCCGCGACCATGAAGGAACTCGCGGAGTGGCAAGGCACCCGCGCCGACGCCGGCCGCCTGCCGCCGAAGGGTTTCCCGAAGTCGAACAAGTTCGGCAAGGTGATCGGGTAAGCAGGCTCTTGTCCCGGACGCGCTGCAGCGTGAAACGCTGCTGCGCAGAGCCGGGACGCACAACACAGGTGTCATGCCCCGGCTTGCCCCCTTCGCTGAAGCTTCGGCGGCCGAGCGAGCTCGTGTCCCGGCGTAGCCTTGGCGGAGCCGGGACCGGGGCATCGAGTACGCCGCGGCTTCTCGGTTCGATTACTGACGTCAAAGAGTACTGGATCGCCCGCCCCTGTGCGCAAGTGCGCACTAGGCGGGCGATGACAGCGAATGTGTAGCGCGCATCTGCCTCCCCACCGTCATTGCGAGCGGAGCGAAGCAATCCAGCCTGCCGCCGCGGAAAGACTCTGGATTGCTTCGCTCCGCTCGCAATGACGAGCTGCGATAGCGCCGCTCTCCAACTCAAAAGTGCGCATCCCGCAAACGCGTGGCAGATAGCCACGAGAGCATACGTGCGGGCACGAACATTGCTTTTTCCTGGTGACTGCGAACGTTTCAGTCAAAAGGCAAAAAGGCACCAATGTTCAAACTGAAGGCTTTCATTCCGGCGCTGTTCGGCCTCGCGCTGGTCGCGGCTCCGGCGCATGCAGCGGGCAATCTCGTCGCAGTGCTCGAGGCGGAGATCGTCACGCTCGATCCGCATTTTTCCACGGCCTACATTTCGCGCACGTTTGGCTACATGGTGTTCGACACGCTCTTTGCGAAAGACTCCAAGGGCGACATCAAGCCGCAGATGGTGCAGGACTGGAAAGTCTCATCCGACGGATTGACCTATAAGTTCACACTGCGTGACGGCCTGAAATGGCATGACGGCCAGCCGGTCACGGCGGCCGATTGCGTGGCTTCGCTGCGCCGCTGGGGCACCCGCAGCGCGCTCGGTCGTCGGATCTTCGCGATCACGGCCTCGCTCGAGCCGACGGATGCGAAAACCTTCGTGCTGACGCTGAAGGAGCCGTCCGGCCTCGTGATCGATGCGCTCGGCAATCCCGTCAGCCCGGTCGCTTTCATGATGCCCGAGCGCATCGCGAAAACACCCGGCGACCAGCGCATCACGGAGATCATCGGCTCCGGCCCGTTCGTCTACAGCAAGGCCGATCACCGCACCGGCGATCGCATGATCATGAAGAAATTCGCCGACTATGTGCCGCGCCCCGAGCCCGCCGATTTCCTCGCCGGCGGCAAGCGCGTCGGCATCGACACGCTCGAGATCCGCGTCATCCCTGATGGTGCGACCGCCGCGTCCGCGCTGCAGGCGGGCGAGGTCGACTTCATGCAATATGCGCCGTTCGATCTGTTGCCGCAGCTGGAAAAGAACTCCCGCGTCAAGCTGGTCAACTTCACCGGTGGCAACATGTTCGCCGGCGCCTATCGTCTCAACGCCGCATCGAAGCCGTTCGACGATCCCGAGATTCGCCGCGTGCTGTGGAAGCTGGTCGACCAGCGCGAGGTGCTGGATGCGCTCGGGCTCGATGCCAAATACGCAGCTCCATGCGCGACGTTTTTCACCTGCGGCACCACCTATGAGAGCAAGGCGGGCACGGAAGCCGCCGCGAAGACGTCGATTGAAGCGGCGAAAGCCGCGTTGAAGGCGACCAGATATGCCGGCGAGCCCGTCGTCGTCATGGAAGCCAACGACCTCGAAGCTCCGCGCGTTTCGGCGCAGGTTCTGGCCGAGCGGTTGAAGCAGGCCGGGTTCAACGTCGATCTCCAGGTGATGGACTGGGCGAGCGTGCTGGCGCGCCGCGCCAAGAAGGAGGGCTGGAGCGTCTATGGCGTCCACGCCGGCGGTTTCGATCTCGGCTCGCCGCTGACCAACGTGATGGTCGCCTTCAACTGCGCCGACTTCACCGGCTGGCAATGCGATGCGCGCATCACGCCGCTGATGGAAGCCTTCGCCAAGGCGCCTGCCGAGGAGGATCGCAAGAAGATCGCCGGCGAGATTCAGAGCGTCATGTACGATCAGGCGCCCGCGATCCCGTGGGGCCAGTTCGCGCAGCCGGCGGCCTATCGCGCCACCCTGCGTGGTCTGATACCGTCCGCCATCCCGGTGTTCTGGAACGTTGAGAAGTAACGCGATGTACGATGTCATTGTTGTCGGCGGCGGCTCCGCTGGCGCCGCTGTTGCGGCGCGGCTTTCCGAGGATCCCGCACGGCGTGTCCTGCTGCTCGAGGCGGGGCTGGACTGGCGCGCCGACGAGGCGCCCTGGGAGGTGATGACGCCAAATCCGATCCCGATCATCCACAAGCGCGAGTACCAGGAGAAATGGCAATGGCCTGATCTCCTGACGCGCCGGGTGGCCGGGCAGGAGCCGCGCTTCTACTGGCGTGGCAAGGGGCTTGGTGGCTCATCGATGATGAACGGCCAGATTGCCATCCGCGGCGTCGCCGACGCGTTCGACGAATGGGCAGCCAATGGCTGCACCGGCTGGTCGGCCAAGGACGTGATGCCCCTGTTCTCGGTGATCGAGGATGATCTGGAATTTGGTGACGCCGCGGGCCATGGAAGCGGCGGACCGCTGCCGGTCTATCGCGCGCCGCCCGAGAAGTGGGGCCCGATCGATCGCGGCCTGCGCGATGCGGCGCTGGCGAGCGGCTATCCCTGGTGCGCCGACCTCAACGGTCCTGATGGCGAGGGCGTCGCCTGCTATCCCATCAACAGCCGCGACAGCCGCCGCATCACGACCAACGAGGGCTATCTCGAGCCGGCGCGCGGCCGTGCCAACCTCGAGATTCGCGGGCACGCGCTGGTCGATCGCGTGCTGATCAGCGACGGCCGGGCGACCGGCCTTCGTGTTCACATCGAAGGGCAGGGCACCCACGAGATCAGCGCGCGCCAGATCATGCTCTGCGCCGGCGCCATCCACAGTCCGGCGATCCTGCTGCGTTCGGGCATCGGACCGGCGGATGAGCTGAAGGCGATGGGGATTGCGGTCGAGCGCGATCTGCCGGTCGGCCGCCACTTCTTCGATCACCCGCTGTTCCGGGCCACGATCCAGCTCCATGAAAACCTGCGGCCGACCGATCCGGACACCCGCCACACCAATTGCTGCGTGACCTATTCCTCCGGCCTCGCCGATGGCGGCAAGCGCGACATGATCCTGATCGCCTTCAACCACCGCGGCATCGGCGTACCCGGGGCGATCGGCGCCGGCCTGTTCAACGCCTATTCGCGCGGCACACTCAAGCTGGCTTCGACCGATCCGGCGATCGATCCCATCGTCGAGGAGAACATGCTCGCCGATCCCCGCGACATGCTGCGGATGAAGGACGCGGTGAAACGGCTGGCTGTGATCACCTCGCAGCCGGCGCTTTCAGGCATTGCCGACTGGATCAGGCTGACCGACACCGATCTGACGCTTCCGCAAGCAGCTAGCCTGCCGGATCGCGAGCTCGATGCGCTGCTGCGGCGAGAGACCGGAGACATCCAGCATGCCGCCGGCAGTTGCCGCATGAGTGGCGTTAACGACGCTGACGGCGTGGTCAACCCTGATGGCACGGTAAAAGGCATAAGCGGCCTGCGCGTCGCCGACGCCTCGATCATGCCGTCCGATTGCCGCGCCAACACCCATTTCACGACGGTGGTGATTGGCGAGGCGATTGCGCGGATGATGATGCGGTAGTTGTCGCAATACAGGTGTCATGCCCCGCGAAGGCGGGGCATCCGGTAACCCGCGGGCCATCGATTCAACCACAACCGTCTCGGCGTACTGGATCGCCCGGTCAAGCCGGGCGATGACAGCGAGGATGCAGCCCGTACCTCAGATCACCCCCACCAGCCGCAACGCCACTCCCGCCGCGCAACTGCCCGCCAGCACCGTGAGCATGCCGAGCTTGAAGCGGAAGATCGCGGTTGCGGCCGCGATTGACAGCACGAGCGCCGGGACGTCGATGCTGGTCAGCACCGGCCTGTCGAATGCGAACGGGAAGGCGTGCACCGGAACGGTCTCGCGGAACAACGTGTGCAGCGCGAACCAGATCGAGAGGTTGAGGATCACGCCGACGACGGCGGCGGTGATCGCGCCGAGTGCGCCGGCGAGGCCCGTGTTGCCGCGCAGGCGCTCGATGTAGGGGGCGCCGACGAAGATCCAGAGGAAGCAGGGGGTGAACGTGACCCAGGTCGCAAGCAATCCGCCGAGCGTCGCCGCAAGCATCGGCGACAGGCCGCCTGGATCGCGATAGGCGGCCATGAAGCCGACGAACTGAAGCACCATGATCAGCGGGCCCGGCGTGGTCTCGGCCATGCCGAGACCGTCGAGCATCTCGTGCGGCTTCAGCCAGTGATAATGCTCGACCGCCTGCTGCGCCACATACGCCAGCACGGCATAAGCACCGCCGAACGTGACCAGCGCCATCTTCGAGAAGAACAGCGCGATCTGGCTGAACACGCTGGCCTGACCAAGAATCAAAAGCAGCGCGATCACCGGCACTAGCCAGAGCGCGAGCCAGAGAGCACCGACGCGGATCGCGCGCGCGGTGTTGGGGCGCACATGCTCGGGAACGGCTTCGCCGAGCATGCTGTCGATCACGGCGGTGCTGCCGCCATGGCCGTGGCCGGCCGGGGCAAACTCCGGACGGCCGGCCCGCGCGCCGACATATCCGATCACGCCGGCGGCGATGATGATGATCGGGAAGGGGACCGCGAAGAAGAAGATCGCGACGAAGGCGATTGCGGCGAGCGCAATCATGATGCGGTTCTTCAGCGCGCGCTTGCCGACGCGCACCACGGCCTCGATGACGATGGCGAGCACGGCGGCCTTCAGTCCGAAGAACAGCGCCTCGACGAAGCTGACATTGCCGAAAGCCGCGTAGGTGTAGCTGAGGCCCATGATGGCGATGATGCCGGGCAGGATGAAGAGCCCGCCCGCCATCAGGCCGCCGGCCGTGCGATGCATCAGCCAGCCGACATAGGTGGCCAGCTGCTGCGCCTCCGGTCCGGGCAAGAGCATGCAGTAGTTCAGCGCATGCAGGAATCGGCCTTCGGAGATCCAGTTCTTCTCCTCGACCAGGATACGGTGCATCACCGCGATCTGGCCCGCGGGCCCGCCAAAGCTCAGGCAGGCGACGCGGAGCCAGACGCGGAAGGCCTCCGTGAAGCTGATGCCGTGACCGGCATCAGCTTCCGTTTGATTGGTGCGGATGTCCATCACGCCTTCACCTTGTTGGTCGGCCAGTTGTGGGTCTCGGCCGTGGCGTCGCGGCACCAGCGGTAGAAGGTGTCGTAGAGCAGCATGCCGGCCTCTAACTGTTCGAGATCGTCGTCGTACATCCGCGACAGCCCGAGCGAGGCCGCGAGCAGGCCGGGGGCTTCCGGCGCGAGGTCGGGCCGCGCGGTGTCGGCGCCACGGACCAGCGTGGCAAGCCGCAGCAGGGGCGGTGTTGCAATCCCGAACTCCTCGATCATCACGTCGAAGGTGCAGAGCTCGCCGCGGTGACTCCAGAACACGTTCTCGATGTCGAAGGGCGCCGCGTTGAAACGCTCGCCCACGGCGACGACCTCGGACGGCGCGACATACAGGAACACCGCGTTGGGATCGACGAAGCGGCGGATCAGCCAGGGGCAGGCGATGCGGTCGACTTTCGGCCGCGCCCGCGTCACCCAGACGGTGCGCCCCTTGGCGTCGCGCGGCGGCAGCTTGCGCGTGTCGAGCAGCGGCAGCTTGGCTGCTTTCCAGCCTTCGAAACCGTCTTCCAAGGTCTCCGCGTCAGCACCGAGCTGCCTCAGCCAGGCGGCCGTGCCCTGTGCGAGCTTGGCGCCGCGCAGGCAGGAGACGATGGCGGAACGGCCGGCAAACTCACTGCCCCATTCCGCAACGGTTTCGTGGCTGAGCTTGATGGAGCCGGGGATCAGTCGCCGGTCGGCGGCAAAATCCTCTTCCGTCCGCACGTCGATCAGGACAGGCGCGTTCGCCGTGCCGATAAGCCTTGCCAATTTGTCAGATGATATGGTCGTGAACGTAGACATGATGCGTCCTCGCATAAACCGAACGGGACGCGATACTTGGGCATGTCGCCTCGTGGGGAGATCGCTCAAATCCCCATAGGCCAATTACAGCGAAACTAAACGGAACTGTCAATCCACGGAGCGATTGGGCCTTAGAAAACAGGTCGCCGCCAGTCTATAATGCGCGCCAACAGACCTGAATCTTCTGGAGAATTCGATGCATTCCCACTCCATTGAACAATGGACCCATGACCACGCCTTCCTCGGCGAGAAGCACGACGAGAACGAGCGGCGCACCTGGCTCGTGGTCGTCCTGACGCTGGTCATGATGGTCGGCGAGATCGTGGCCGGCTCGCTGTTCGGCTCGATGGCGCTTTTGGCCGACGGCTGGCACATGGGCACGCATGCGGCGGCGCTCGGGATTGCCGCCTTTGCCTACCGCTTCGCGCGCCGGCATCTGGGGAACTCGCATTTCACTTTCGGCACCGGCAAGTTCGGCGATCTCGCCGCCTTCTCCAGCGCGATCATCCTGGGTCTGATCGCGGTCGAGATTGCCTATGAGAGCGTGCTGCGGCTGTTCACGCCGGTGCCGATCGTCTATGGCGAGGCGATCGCGGTCGCTGTCCTCGGCCTCTGCGTCAACCTCGCCAGCGCGTGGCTGCTGCGCGACAGCCATGATCACCATCATCACGGACATGACCACGGCCATGGGCATGCGCATGATGATCACGACGATCATGACCATGATCACGGTCATCACCACCATCATCACGACAACAATCTTCGTGCGGCCTATGTCCACGTCATGGCCGATGCGGCGACCTCGGTGCTGGCGATCGCAGCGCTGGTGGTCGCGATGTATTCGGGATGGGTCTGGGCCGATCCGGCCGTCGGCCTGATCGGCAGCGCCGTGATCGCGAGCTGGGCGTTCGGCCTGGTCAAGACGTCAGGCGCGGTGCTGCTCGACGTCCGCGCCGACGAGAAGCTCGAACGTACCATCCGCGCCCGCATGGAGGTCGAAGAGGACCGCGTCACCGACTTGCATCTCTGGCAGGTCGGGCCCGGCCATTGCGCCGTGCTGGTCTCGGTGGTGTCGGACAAGCCGGAGCAGCCGGCCGTCTATAAGAAGCGGCTCGCTGGGCTGAAGGGCCTGAGCCACGTCACGGTCGAGGTCGAGACCTGCCCGCATTGATGTGATCCGCAGAAGCGGAATTCGGCGGCGCGGCCGGGGTTGATCCTCGGTCGCAGCCATACAAGCCGCTCCAAGAGGGACCAAGGATGATGCCAGGGATGAAGTTTGCTCTCGCCGTCGCCGCGCTGGCTCTGTCCGGCCACGCGGCCGTTGCGCAGTCCGAGAAATCGGGCGTCGAAAAGCTTTACGTCCTCAATTGCGGGGAGGGCACCGCCGGGGACATCTCGCGCTGGACGCCCGGCCTGAACGAGGGCAAGTCGATGGACTTCGTCGACAGCTGCTATCTCATCAAGCACAGCAATAAGGGCTGGTTCCTGTGGGACACCGGCATCGCTGATGCCGTCGCCGCCATGCCGAATGGCCTTGTCCCCGCCGATCCCAAGGCCGTCACCTGGCGGCGGCCGAAGACGCTTGCCGCCCAGCTCGAACAGCTCGGCCTCAAGCCGGATGACGTTAAGGCGATGGCGGTGTCGCACACCCACCCCGACCACACCGGCAATGTCGAGCTGTTCCCGCAGGCCACGCTCTATGTGCAGAAGGCCGAATATGACTGGCCCGGCGCCAACAACGAGCCGCGCTTCAAGCCATCGCATCCGGTCGAGTTGCTCACGGGTGACAAGGACGTGTTCGGCGACGGCAGCGTGACCATCCTGTCGACGCCCGGCCACACGCCGGGACACCAGTCGCTGCTGGTGAAACTGCCGAAGACCGGCGCCGTGGTGCTGTCGGGCGACGCCGTCCACTTCAAGGACAATTGGGACAATCGCCGCGTCCCCAGCATGAACGCCAACAAGGACCAGAGCGCGGCTTCGATGCAGAAGATCGCGGACACGCTGACCAAGGAGAAGGCGCAGCTCTGGATCAACCACGACAAGGCCCAGCGCGACAGCCAGAAGATGGCGCCTGAGTTTTACGACTAACGTTTGCGCCGAGGCTGCTGCCATGACGCTGGCAGCAGCAGCGTGCTACGGCCCGGGAAAGCTCCGCGACAGGAGATGATCGTGGGAGAGTGGGCCGGGGTTGCGATCGCGCTGGCGTCGAGCAGCCTCGGCGGCACCGCCGCGGCGATCACCCGCTATCTCGTCGGCGGTGCCGATCCGGTTCTGCTGGCAATCCTGCGCTGGGGGATCGGCTTTCTCTGCCTGTTGCCTTGCGCGCTGCTGCTTGGCGTGCGCTGGCCGCAGCGGCCCGACTGGCCGGCGGTAGCGCTGCTCGGCATCTGCTTCTTCGGCCTATTCTTCATCCTCTACAATATCGCGGTGTCCTACACGACCGCCGCGCGCGCCAGTCTCGCGCTGGCGACGCTGCCGCTCCACACCATGGTAGTCGGTGCGATCCTCGGCGTCGAGCGGCTGACGGCGCGCAAGATTATCGGCGTCGGCATCGCCGTGCTCGGTGTGGCGGCGGCGCTGGCCGCGGGGCTCGCCCAGAGCCCGCCCGGCGCGTGGCGCGGGGAGCTGATCATGACCGGCGCCGTGTTCTGCATGGCGTTCTACAACGTGCTGTCACGCCCGCTGATGCAACGTTCCAGCACGCTCGGCTTTCTCACCGTCGGTATGGGCGCGGGCGCTGCCGTGCTGGTGCTGGTGGGACTCGTGAAGAGCAGCTTTGCGGCGCTCGATCACTTCACGACTGCGCAGTGGATTGCCGGCATCTATCTCGGCATCGGCGGCGGCGCGCTCGCCTTCATCCTCTGGGTGATGGCGCTGGCGCGGGCGACGCCGACCCGCGTTGCCAACACCATGACGGTCAATCCGATTGCCGCGACCTTGCTGGCGGCGCTGCTCATCGGCGAGCCGATCACGGCAAACCTTCTGATCGGGCTGGTTGCTGTGTTCGCCGGCATCTGGATCGCGACCAGCCAGGCGAAGCCGGCCTAGCTGCGCGGTGCCGTGACCGGGGGCGGGCTGGCGTCCGGTGTCTTCTTCGGCTTGAGCGTGCCGGCGTAGAACGAGAGCAGCCACACCAGCATGATGGCGAGGAGATAGACGCCCCAGGCCTGTGGCGGCGTGGTTGCCCAGCGCAGCAGGCCTTTGAAGGTGCGGGGCGGGCTGTTGTCTTCGCTCATGGCCCGCTTGTGCGCGAAAGCGGCTGCGCGGTCAATCCGGCCGCCGTTCGGCGCGGATCAGGAACAGCGCCGCCAGCGCCGAGAGGCTGAGCGCGGAGGAGACCATCAGCACCTTGGCGCCCATGACATCGATGAGCAGGCCGAAGGCCAGCGGCGCCACGGCCTGCGCCATCCGTGCCGGCGCGCCGATGATGCCGAGGCGGTAGCCGAAATCCTTCGGGCCGAAGATCGACAGCGGCAGCGTGCCGCGCGCGATCGTGAGAATGCCGTTGCCCGAGCCGTGGAGCAGCGCAAACGCACTCGCAGCGGGCGCGCCGAAGATGGCGACGACGGCGGCGCCGAGCGGGTGGGTGACGCAGGCAAGGCGCGTCGACCACAGCGGATGGAATCGGCTCAGAAAGCCCGCTTCGAGAATGCGCGCGGCCACCTGTGCCGGACCGATCAGCGCGCCGGCCGCGATGGCCTCGACATGGCTCGCGCCTGTGGCCTCCAGCAGGCGCGGGAAATGGACGGCCATCGCGCCGGTGACGGTCCAGACCGCCGCGAAGACGAAGGCGAGCAGCACCATGGTGCGGTCGAGCGGCAAATGCGGCTTCTCGGCCGTCACCGCAGCCTGCCTGGCGCCCTTGATCGCCGGCAGCATGAAGAAGTTCAGGGGCAGGCCGATCAGGATGTTGGCGGCCGCCCAGGCAAAACAGGTCTCGCGCCAGCCGATATGGGACAGGCCCCAGGCGGTGAGGGGCCAGCCGACGGTCGAGGCGAAGCCTGCCATCAGCGTGATGCCGGTGATAGGCCTGCGCGCCTCGGTGCCGTAGATGCGGCTGAGCGCGGCGAAGGCGGCATCGTACAGCCCCATCGCCATGCCGATGCCGAGCACGAGCCAGGCGAACGCCATCACCGCCAATGAGTGCGAGAGGCCGAGCAGGACGAGACCGGCGGCCATCGTCAGGTTCGAGACCGACAGCACCTGCCGGCCCCCGAACAGATCGATCTGTCGCCCGATGCGTGGGCCGAGCATCGCCGAAATCACCAGCGAGGCCGAGAATGCGCCGAAGATCCAGTTGGAGGAGACGCCGAGGTCGTGCGCCATGGGATCGGCGAGCAGCGCCGGCAGATAGTAGCTGGAAGCCCAGGCCAGGGTCTGCGTCGTGCCGAGCGCCAGGATGATCGGAAGCTGGCGCTGGCTCATTTCGGTGCGATTCTGGTCGCGGTGTGCGGCGGTGTCATCGGTTGCATTTGCGGCCCGCGGCGAGAGCGCGTCAACAGCGCCTGCGGCATATTCGACCTGCTGCGGGCGGGAGCCTTGGTTGTGCGGCGTTCGCGCGCGGCCTTTCGCTCGTCACGAATGCACGCCATAATGGCGTATGCAATTGACCTCGCGCCTCGCGCTGATGAACTGGCTGACCGGCCAAGGGCTGACGGGCCTGCCCGAAAACGAGCTGCTTCGCGGCTTCTGCGAGCGCTGCCGCGCCGAAGGGCTGGAACTCTCGCGCGGGCTCGTCGTGATCGACACGCTGCATCCGATCTATGAGGGCCGCGGCTTCCGGTGGAGCGACCGGCAGAGCAACGAGAGCGATGCGTTCGAATATGGTTCGACCGCCGAAGGCGATGCCGCCAAGAGCTGGCGCCGCTCGGTGTTCTTCCACATGCTCGAGCACGGCGAGGACGAGAGGGTGATCGACCTTGCCGACGCGCCGTCGATGGATTTCTCACAGATCGGCGAACTCGCCGAAAAGGGCCACAAGCACTATCTCGCTTTCGTGCATCGTTTTGGCGAGAACGGTGCGCTCGGCCTGATGGATTGCCTCTACTCCTGCTGGACCACGCGCCGCGACAGCGGCTTCTCCGAACCCGAGCTCGAATCTCTGCGCGATCTCGTGCCGGTGCTGGGGCTCGCAATCAAGTCGGCGCAGCAGGTCGATATCGCGCGAACGCTCGGCCGCGTCTATCTCGGCCGCGATGCCTCCGCGCAGGTGCTGGGCGGGCGCATCACGCGCGGCGTCACCGAGCGGATCAACGCCGTGCTGTGGTATTCGGATCTGCGCGGCTCGACCGGAATCAGCGAGAGCATCGGCCCCGACGAGATCATCCCGTTCCTCAACGACTATGCGCAGGCTGTGATCGACGCGATCCACGATGCCGGCGGCGACGTGCTGAAGCTGATCGGCGATGGCGTGCTCGCGATGTTCTGGGGGGAGGACATGTCGGACGCGCGGCGCGCTGCGCTGCGCGCCGAGCATCTGTTCCGCAAGAACGTCGCTGCGCTGAACAAGCGGCGGGAGGCCGATGGCCGCCCCACAACGTCGGCCTATATCGGCCTGCATGTCGGCGAAGTCTTTTACGGCAATATCGGCAGCGCGGACCGGCTCGACTTCACCGTCGTTGGCCCCACCGTCAACGAGGTCAGCCGCATCGCCTCGATGAGCCGCTCGGTCGACCGCGAGCTGCTGGCCTCGGCCGAGTTCTACAAGGGCCTGGACGCCACCGGCCGCCGCTACCTCGTCTCCACCGGACGCTATGCGCTGCGCGGCATCGGCCGCGCGCAGGACCTCTACACGCTCGATCCCGAGGTCGATACGAGCGAGCCGGTGACCGGGAGCTACGAGCGGTATCTGGCGAATTAGGCCGTTGCTGTCGTCCCCGCGAACGCGGGGACCCATACCGCGCGTGATCTTTCGGCAGTGCTTGGTGCGAGTCCCAACGGATGCCTTGCAACTAACAGTCTTCGTCAAACTTCTCCTTGGGGTTATGGGTCCCCGCGTTCGCGGGGACGACAGCTGTGGCTAACACCGCGCCGCCACCGCTTCGTCCCCCACCATGGCCGGCTGCCGATCCAGCGCCACGGCGGGCGAGAGCCAGATCACCAGCGCCTGCGCGCCGAACACGGCGGCTGCGAGATACAGACAGGCCTCCGCGCTCCAGAGGCCGCCGACGATCGCGCCCAGCGCCGAGCCCAGCGGGCGGGCGCCATAGCTCATGATGTTGATGGCGGAGACGCGACCGAGCAGGCGCGGCGGCGTCACGGACTGGCGCAGTGTTGTGGTCGAAATCACCCAGAGGATCGGCCCGACCCCGAGCAGGAAGAAGCTCAAGGCCGCGAGCCAGGGCGAGGGGACCAGCACCGTCAGCGCCATCACCACCGCGGCGACGAAACCCGTGACCGGGCCAAGGCCGACCACCGTGCCGAAGGCGATGCGCTTCATCACGCGCGTGGCGAACAGCGCGCCGATCACCATGCCGATGCCGTACATCGTCAGCACGGTGCCGACGCCTGCGGCCGTCAGGCCGAGATGGCGCACCGCGTAGGGCACGAACACGGCGATCTGGAGGAACCAGCCGGTGTTGAAGATGAACTGGGTGATGAACACCGGCCGCAGCAGTGGATGGTGGAACACGAAGGCCGCGCCCTCGCGGATGTCCTGGAACGGATGGCGCCGCGGCGAGGGCGTCCGGGTGGGCTCGTAGATGCCGGAGAGCAGCACGACGGCGATGGCCGAGAGCGCTGCGGCGAAGCCGAAGGCCGGGCTCGCGCCCCACCAGCCGACCAGCGCGCCGCCGAGCGCCGGCCCGCTTGCAAAGGCGATGGTGCGGGCGAGCTCGATGCGGGCATTTGCCGACGGCAACAGCTCCGCGCTCACCAGCGAGGGCACCAGGGCCGGCGCCGCCACGCTGTAGACGACCGTGCCGCATACGGCGGCAAAGCCGAGCAGAGCCAGCAGCGGCAAATTGAGCGCGCCCAGTGTGAGCAGCAGCACGATGGCCGCCAGCGCGACCGCGCGTAGCGCTTCGGCACCCGCCATCAGCGAGCGGCGGGAGATGCGGTCGGCGAGCAGGCCGGCCGGAATGGCGAACAGCACGAAGGGCAGGGTAAGGGCGGTCTGGAGCAGGCCGGTCTGGCCTTCCGCAACACCCAGCGTGAGCACGGCGACGATCGGGGCCGCGGCGAGCGCGATCTGCTCGGCCGATTGCGCCGCCAGGTTGGACCAGGCGAGGCGGTTGAAGGTGTCGGGGAGGCGAAGCGGGTTTGACATGGCGCATTTCCTGCAAAGTCGTGTTGGCGCCAGTATCCGCCCCCGAGGACGGCCAAACCCACCCGCTTCCCGACAGGACGGCGGATACCGCCCGGCCGGGAACTCATGCGGCTAGATGCAGTTGCAAATGAGTTGCAATAAGCTTCGACTTCGGTATTCTGCTGATATGGATGCCCGCTCCCCCGATTTGACCCAAGATGCCACCGGCTGGCGCAGCGATGCGCCGACCACCAAAAGCCTTGCCGAGGTGAATGCCACGGTCGCCATTCCCGCTGCGGGGCAGTGGTGGCGGCGGCTGCTGGCCTTCGTCGGCCCCGGCTATATGGTCTCGGTCGGCTACATGGACCCCGGCAATTGGGCGACCGACCTCGCCGGCGGTTCCAGGTTCGGCTATACGCTGCTCTCGGTCATCCTCCTTTCAAACCTGATGGCGATCCTGCTGCAGTCGCTGGCGGCACGGCTTGGCATCGTCACCGACCGCGACCTCGCCCAGGCCTGCCGCGCGACCTATTCGCCGGCGGTGAACTTTCTGCTCTGGCTCGCCTGCGAGGCCGCGATCATCGCCTGCGACCTCGCCGAGGTCATCGGCACCGCGATCGCGCTGAAACTGCTGTTCGGCATTCCCCTGATCGGCGGCGCGCTGCTCGCAGCTCTCGACGCCTTCCTGCTGTTGCTTTTGATGAACCGCGGCTTCCGTTTCCTCGAAGCCTTCGTCATGGCGCTGCTGGCCGTGATCGCGGTGTGCTTCGCGGTCCAGGTCGTGGCGGCCGCACCGCCGGTTGCCGAGGTGCTGCACGGCTTCATGCCGAAGACCGAGATCTTCACCAATCCGGAGATGCTCTACATCGCGATCGGCATCATCGGCGCGACCGTGATGCCGCATAACCTCTATCTGCACTCCTCGATCGTGCAGACGCGCGCCTATGAGCGTAACGACACCGGCCGGCGCGAAGCGATCAAATGGGCGACGACGGACTCGACCATCGCCCTGATGCTGGCACTGTTCATCAATGCGGCGATCCTCGTCGTGGCAGCCGCGACCTTCCACAAGAGCGGCCATTCCGACGTCGCCGAGATCGGCCAGGCCTTCGAGCTGTTGTCGCCGCTGCTCGGCCTCGGTATCGCCTCGACGCTGTTTGCGATTGCGCTGCTCGCCTCGGGCCTGAACTCGACGGTGACGGCGACGCTTGCCGGCCAGATCGTGATGGAAGGGTTTCTCGACCTGCGCCTGCCGAGCTGGGCGCGGCGATTGCTCACGCGCGGCATCGCCATCGTTCCCGTGATCGTCGTCACCGCGATCTATGGCGAACGCGGCACGGCGGATCTGCTGGTGTTCAGCCAGGTCGTGCTGTCGATGCAGCTGCCCTTCGCCGTCATCCCGCTGGTGCGCTTCGTCTCGGATCGGCGCAAGATGGGGAAGTTCGCGATACCCACGTCAGTCGCCGCGATCGCGTGGATCGTCGCAGGCGTGATCGTGGTTTTGAACGTGAAACTGCTGGTGGATACGCTGTTCGGGTGAGTGCCGACAAAACATACCGCTGTCGTCGCCCGGCTTGACCGGGCGACCCAGTATTCCAGAGACAGTTGGAGTTGAGTCGAAAGGCCGCGGCGTACTGGATGCCCCGCCTGCGGCCTACACTAAAGCTTCGGCGCCCCTAGACCTCAGCCCCGGCGAAGCCTTGGCGTGGCCGGGTCGCGGGGCATGGCTGAGAGTGCGGGTCGGCTAATCCTGCGGCTCTGATGTCGCGTCGCCTTGCGCGTCGATGCGCAGCCAGCCTGACGGCGCGAGGCGCTGCTGCGGCAGGAAGCGGGCCTTGTAATCCATCTTCTTGGAGCCCTCGATCCAGTAGCCGAGATAGACGTAAGGCAGCCCCTGGCGGCGGGCGCGGGCGATGTGGTCGAGGATCATGAAGGTGCCCATCGACCGGCTGACCTGACTCGGCTCGAAGAACGAATAGACCATCGACAGGCCGTCGCTGAGCACGTCGGTCAGCGCCACCGCGATCAGCTCCTCGCCGCGGCCGGTGATGCCGCTGTCGGGGCCGCGCTTGCGGTATTCGATGATGCGGGTCTCGACATGGCTGTCCTCGACCATCATGGCGTAGTCGAGCACGGTCATGTCGGCCATGCCGCCATGGCGGTGGCGGGAGTCGAGATAGGCGCGGAACACCGAATATTGCTCGGAGGTCGGCACCGCGCTGCGCTGCTCGCCGATGATGTCGGCGTTGCGCGCGATCACTTTGCGGAAGTTTCGGGAGGGGCGGAACTCGTTGGCGACCACCCTGACCGAGACGCAGGCGCGGCACTGGTCACAGGCCGGCCGGTAGGCGATCGACTGGCTGCGACGGAACCCGCCATGGGTCAGGAGGTCGTTGAGGTCGCCTGCGCGCTCCCCCACGAGGTGCGTAAACACCTTGCGCTCATGCCGGCCCGGCAGATACGGGCAGGGAGAGGGCGCCGTGAGGTAAAATTGGGGGGTGTCGCGCGAGTGTTGGGTCAAGGGACGTCGTGGGCCTCCAAAGTGGGCATCAGCATCGCGCTACGAAGCCCCCCGGTCAATCGGTCTACTCGGCAGGTCAGATCAGTCAGTTTAGTCGGTCCCGGTTGATAGGTTCTTGATCACCAGGCTCTCAGTAGGTCCTTGCGGCCTGCGGAACGGGCGCGCGGACGGAATTGTTGATCACGACCGTTCCCAGCACGACATCATGCAGCATTCGCCGCCGGCCGTTGAACAGCCCAACCAGCACCACGAAAGGTGTCAGGAACGAGACCGTCACCCAGAACAGCACGGCATGGGTGGCGCCGAGCACGAAATAGCCGGGTGCGCCGTACCAGGTGCGCAACTCCAGATCCATCAGGCGCATGCCGATCGTCGCGGACGACGGACCGCCGATGCAGGCGCCGTAATAGACGATGGCCCAAACGACGGAGGCCGGCCAGGCCAGCCAGAACAGCGCCCACCCGATGCCGAGCGTGACGATGCCAAACAGCGCGATGAAGATGTAGCCGAGGATCACGGGAACGGAGATCACGACCATGTCGATCAGGAACGCGAACGCCCGCCGCGTCGCCACGCCGCGGAACAATTCGGGGTGCAGATAGGGATCGTAGGCGTGCGGTTGCACAGCGCCGTCATTGCGCCAGGCATTACCCGAGTCCGAATACGACATGGTCCGTTCTCCCAAGGGAAACTCCCGTGGCAGGACATGGGAACAAGTCGTCCCCGTGCCAAGGGCGCGGGCGTCAACAAGCCGAAATATTCCGGCGATTCGGGGGCGATGCTGTTACCGCTGTCGCTCAGGGAAGGTGTCGTAGGGTGGGCAAAGGCGCGTTAGCGCCGTGCCCACCATCGTTCCGCGATCGCTAATTGGCAGGGTGGGCACGCTTCGCTTTGCCCACCCTAAGATTACTGCGATGCCTTACGTTCGGCTCAGCAACTTCTCCGCCACCTTCGGCGCAAAATAGCTGAGCACGCCGTCGGCGCCGGCGCGCTTGAACGCCAGCAGGCTCTCCATCATCGCGCGCTCGCCGTCGAGCCAGCCGTTGTTGGCGGCGGCTGCGATCATCGCGTATTCGCCGGAGACCTGGTAGGCGAAGGTCGGCATCGCAAAGGTGTCCTTCACGCGCCGGACCACGTCGAGATAGGGCATGCCGGGCTTCACCATCACCATGTCGGCGCCCTCGGAGATGTCGAGATCGACCTCGCGCAGCGCCTCGTCGGTATTGGCGCTGTCCATCTGGTAGGTGCGCTTGTCGCCGGTCAGCGTCTTGGCCGAGCCGATGGCGTCGCGGAACGGACCGTAGAAGGCGGAGGCGTATTTGGCCGCATACGCCATGATCTGCACGTCGAGCAGGCCGGAGCGGTCCAGCCCCTCGCGGATCGCGGCGACGCGGCCGTCCATCATGTCGGACGGCGCGATGATGTCGCAGCCGGCTTCGGCCTGGACCAGCGCCTGACGCACCAGCACCGCAACCGTCTCGTCGTTCAAGATCTTGCCGTCGGAGATCAGGCCGTCATGGCCGTGGCTGGTGAAGGGATCGAGCGCGACATCGCAAAGGATGCCGATGTCGGGAAACTCTTTCTTGATCGCGCGCACCGCCTGGCAGACCAGGTTGTTCGGATTGGTCGCCTCGGAGCCCTCCTCGTCGCGCAGGGACGGATCGGTGTAGGGAAACAGCGCAAGGCAGGGGATGGTGAGCTTCATGGCGCGCTCGGCCTCGCGCACGGCCTGGTCGACGCTGAGGCGGTCGACGCCCGGCATCGAGGTGATCTGCTCGCGCTTGTTGTTGCCGTCGATCAGGAACAGCGGCCAGATCAAATCGTCGGTGGTGAGCACGTTCTCGCGCACCATGCGCCGGGCCCATTCGGCCTTGCGGTTGCGGCGCGGGCGGACGGTCAGATCGAGGGCAGGGGAGGCGGCAGCGCCGTCCCGGCGCGAAACCTCGCGCAATTCGATCGGACGTCCGTATTTGATCGCCATCATTCTTCCTCCGGCTGGAATTATTCTTATACCAGCTCGCATGGTTCCCGCCACCGCGGCTTGACCTGCCGCAAGGCAAAATTGAGGTCGCTCGGGCAGCCGATTGATTTTGCGGGGCGAAGCAGCCAGAAGGGGACCATGTCCGAAATCTCCACCCGCGATGCGGCCCGCGACGGCGCCAGTGCCAGGGACGCTGCCAGAGACAACGCCAGAGACAACGCGATGTCGGTGGCGGCGATCTCGTCGGAGCGTCCCGAGTCCGACGACAATGTCTGGACGCGCCGGCTCGTGCTGTTCCTACGCGTGATGGCGCTGCTGTCTATTTTGAAGGGCCTCTATCACTGGGCCCAGGTCACGGGCTTCGTCGGCGGCGAGGACGAGGCGTTCGAGAACCAGTCGATGGCCTGGCAGGCCGCCACCGTCTATTTCGCCGTGATCGAGCTCGTTGCCGCGGTCGGCCTCTGGCTCGCGACGCCCTGGGGCGCGGTGGTGTGGCTGACGACCGTGGTGTCGATGGCGGTGATCGAACTGATGTTCCCGGGCATCTACGGCGGCAGCCTGATCGTCGTCGGTGTCGAAGCCTTCATGCTCGCCGCCTATCTCGCGCTCGCCTGGATGGCCGCGCGCGAGCGGCCGCCGTAGCGCGCTTACGATTTCAACGCACACTCTCTCGTGCCCCCGGACGCAGCGCAGCACGCAGTGATGCGCTGCTGAGCCGGGGCCCAGCTCTCCACGATCTCGGTTGCTGCTTCTGGGGCCCGGCTCTGCGCTCCGCTTCGCTTCGCTGCGCTTGTCCGCGACACGAGAGCGGCATTTCCGAAGTCGTGGATTGGTTGACCGTTGGTTGCCTAAAATTCGAGGTAACTTTTCATTGACTCCGTGCATTCCGCCACAGCTCTTACGCGCCCGTTTCGAAACGGGGCGGCCCTGTACTGGAATGCGACAGAGGTGGCGGACGGAGGGTGAACAGGACCTTGCGAGGGTCAATAGACGGTTGCGAAAAGCCCTTGTGACACAGGCTTAATCCGCAATTCACTGTCTTAAATTCATGATCTCTTTATTCTCTTATTTAAGCCGATCTTCAAACGCCCCCCTTAAGTTGCACCTATCAGACGGAGCACAAGTTTCGTCGAATGAGTGTCGATAAAAACGACAACAGGGGAAGTGTCATGATGAAAGCCGTCGCAACTGCGGCAGATACCGCAGAGCGCGTCTCCGGCCAGCAGGGTTCGGTGCAGTCGCTCTATCTGGAAGCTTTGACTCTGGTGGAGCGGCTGCATCGCCGGCTCCTCGACGTCATCAAGGATGAATTCGATCGCCGCGGCCGTGCGGACATCAACTCGGTCCAGGCGCTCCTGCTCTACAACATCGGCGACAAGGAGCTGACCGCGGGCGAGCTGCGCACGCGCGGTTACTATCTCGGCTCCAACGTCTCCTACAATCTGAAGAAGCTCGTCGAGCTCGGCTTCCTCGATCATCAGCGCTCGCGCGTCGATCGCCGTTCGGTGCGCATCCGCCTGACCCCGCAGGGCCAGGAAGTCCGCCGCATCGTCGACTCCCTCTACCAGAAGCACGTCAAGACGGTGGAGCAGGTCGGCGGTATCTCGGGCGAGGAGTTCTCGACCCTCAACAAGTCGCTGCACCGCCTCGAGCGGTTCTGGACCGACCAGATCCTGTATCGTCTCTGAGTTCTTTACGACGGGATTGGCCAAGCCGGCCCACAACAAGACCGGCAAGCCTCCCGAACGTGCCTGACCTCCCCAAGCGCGCCGGCCCGGCTCTGCCCGGACCGGTGCGTTTTGTCGTTTCGCGACTGCGAAATAATTGTCCAGCCGGGTGGAACCAGTCCCCCGCACCGCAGTTGTTACTGCGGATCGGAGGATGCGATGCTGGTCGAGCGCGGGCTTCAGGCAATGAACGTCGAAGTCGTGAGCGACGCCTATGCCATCGCAGCGAATTACCTCCGCCGCTCCGGCGCGATTCCCGACACGCTGGTCACCAACGAACGCCTGCTCGAGATCATCATCAAGCTGCTCCAGCACGGCGAATTGAACAAGATCAGGCTCGCCAACAAGGCCATTGGCCGGTTCGAGGCCCAGTCCGGGGCCCGCGCGGTTGCCTGATCAAAACTCCCAAAATTCGACAGAGCCAGAGGGTGACATGGAAGCTGCCATCGACCGGATCATGCAGACCTATGACCTGCTCGCCAATCGCTCGGCGGCGGCCAGCGAGGAGGCGCGGGCCAAGGTCACGAACTATCTCAACACCCTGATGGAAGCCGGCGAGAAGGACCCCCACAGGTTGACGGTCTGCGGACTGACCTATCTGCGCCAGCTCGACGGCAGCGTCGATCCCGTGAAGGCGGGGTATACCGGGCTGTAGGGGGGCAGGGCAGGTCCGGCCCGCATCGGCCGGCGCCGGCACGGATTTTAAGGTCCAAATCGGACCCTTCAGGACTGATCGGGGCGGACGGTTCAAGGAGCCGTCCGCTCGCCCAGATCCTTCAATCCCCACCATATCTTGCATAAATATCAGGCCCGACCCGCAAATACTTGGCCGGGGGCGGGTGATGTGGTAGATCGCGCTCGCCGCTTCCGATCGCCACACCAGACCGCCCGTAGCCCGCCAAAAGGCTGCGGCGGTGGAGATATTCGCAAGATGACCTCAGCCAGAACCGCCTCCGCGCCCGACTCGTTTTTCACCGCCTCACTCGACCAGGCCGACCCGGAAATCGCCGCCGCCATCAAGGGCGAGCTCGGCCGGCAGCGCCATGAGGTCGAGCTGATCGCCTCCGAGAACATCGTCAGCCGTGCCGTGCTGGAAGCGCAGGGTTCGGTGATGACCAACAAGTACGCAGAGGGTTATCCGGGCGCGCGCTACTATGGCGGTTGTGAGTGGGTCGACGTCGCCGAGAACCTCGCGATCGATCGCGCCAAGAAGCTGTTCGGCGCCAACTTCGCCAACGTGCAGCCGAACTCCGGCAGCCAGATGAACCAGGCGGTGTTTCTGGCGCTGCTGCAGCCCGGCGACACCTTCATGGGCCTCGACCTCGCGGCCGGCGGCCATCTCACCCACGGCTCGCCCGTCAACATGAGCGGCAAGTGGTTCAAGGCCGCGCACTACACCGTGCGCCGCGAGGACCAGATCATCGACATGGACGCGGTCGCCAAGCAGGCCGAAGAGGTCAAGCCCAAGCTGATCGTCGCCGGCGGCTCGGCCTATTCGCGCGCCTGGGACTTCAAGCGTTTTCGCGAGATTGCGGACAGCGTCGGCGCGTACCTCCTGGTCGACATGGCGCACTTCGCCGGTCTCGTCGCCGGCGGCGTGCATGCCTCGCCCGTGCCGTATGCCCACGTCACCACCACCACCACGCACAAGTCGCTGCGCGGTCCGCGCGGCGGCCTGATCCTCTCGAACGACGAGGTGCTCGCCAAGAAGCTCAACTCGGCGATCTTCCCGGGCCTGCAGGGTGGGCCCCTGATGCATGTGATCGCGGCGAAGGCGGTCGCCTTCGGCGAGGCGCTGCGTCCGGACTTCAAGATCTATGCGAAGAACGTCGTCGAGAACGCCAAGGCACTGGCCGAAGCGATGAAGAGCCACGGGTTCGATATTGTCTCCGGCGGCACTGATAACCATCTGATGCTGGTCGACCTCAGGCCGAAGGGCCTGAAGGGCAACGTTTCGGAGAAGGCGCTGGTCCGCGCCGCCATCACCTGCAACAAGAACGGCATTCCGTTCGACCCCGAAAAGCCCTTCGTCACCTCGGGCCTGCGTCTTGGCACCCCGGCGGCGACGACCCGCGGTTTCGGCGTCGCCGAATTCCAGCAGGTTGGCGGCATGATCGCCGAGGTCCTCAACGCGATCGCGCAGTCCGACGACGGCAAAGCGCCGCTGGTCGAGGCCGCGATCAAGGAGCGGGTCAAGGCGCTCACCGATCGGTTCCCGATCTATCAGTAAGGTCTAGGGTAAACGGATGCGCTGCCCGAACTGCAACAGTCTCGATACGCAGGTAAAGGACTCGCGTCCGACCGAGGACTCTTCCGTGATACGCAGGCGGCGCGTGTGCGTCGCCTGCAATTTCCGATTCACCACTTTCGAGCGCGTGCAGTTGCGGGAGCTCACGGTGATCAAGCGCAACGGCCGCCGCGTGCCGTTCGACCGCGACAAGCTGATGCGCTCGGTGTCGATCTCCTTGCGCAAGCGGCAGGTCGAGCCGGAGCGGGTCGAGAAGATGGTCTCCACCATCGTCCGCGAGCTCGAGACCGGCGGCGAGGCCGAGATCTCCTCCGAGGTGATCGGCGAGACCGTGATGGAGCATCTGCGCACGCTCGACGACGTCGCCTATGTGCGCTTTGCCTCGGTCTATCGCAATTTCCGCGAGGCCAAGGATTTCGCCGACGTGCTCGGCGAGCTCTCCGGTGAGGAGGAAGCGCGGCTCGCCGCGATCCGCAAATGATCTTCCGGATACTGGAGGATCAGTTCGCGCAGAAGGCCCGCGACTCCAAGGACGCCGATCGCCGCTTCATGCAGCTGGCGCTTGCACTGGGCAAGCGCGGGCAGGGGCGTACCTGGCCCAATCCTGCCGTGGGCGCTGTCATCGTCAAAGACGGGGTCATCATCGGCCGCGGCTGGACGCAGCCAGGCGGGCGACCGCATGGCGAGCCCGAAGCGCTGCGCCGGGCCGGCGAGGCGGCGCGCGGCGCCACGCTCTATGTCACGCTGGAGCCATGCTCGCATTTCGGCAAGTCGCCGCCTTGCGCAGACGCGGTGATCGCCGCCGGCATAACGCGGGTGGTCGCGGCGATCGAGGATCCCAACCCGGAAGTCGCGGGCCAGGGTCATGCGCGCTTGCGCGCCGCCGGCATCAATGTGGATGTAGGTCTGTGCGCGGCGGAGGCCGCATTCGACCATGCCGGGCATTTCCGCCGCATCCGTGACAAGCGCCCGCATGTGATCCTGAAGCTCGCGGTCTCGCCTGACGGCAAGATCGGTGCGGCTGGCGGCAAGCCGCTTGCGATCACGGGCGAGGCCGTGCGCGATCGCGTGCATCTGCTCCGCGCACAGAGCGACGCCATCCTGGTCGGCATCGGCACGGTGCTGGCGGATGATCCGCAGCTCAACTGTCGCCTGCCGGGCATGGAAGCACGTTCTCCGATACGCGTCGTGCTCGACCAGAATCTGCGCATTCCGGCCGCGAGCCAGCTTGGTCGTTCCGCGCGGGAGACGCCGCTCTGGGTGATCGGCTCCGAGCTTGCTGAAGCCGCCGCCGCTACGCGGCTCGGAGCGGCCGGCGCTCAGATCATCCGCGTACCGCCGGGAAACGCTTCCGGGCTTGATCTTTCGGCCGTGCTGCATGTGCTGGCGGAGAAGGGCATCACGCGGCTGATGGTCGAGGGCGGCAGCCATGTCGCGGCGTCCTTCGTCGCGGCCGATCTCGCCGACGAGATCTGGCTGTTCCGCGGAGCGGAAGAGGTCGGCCCGGGCGGCGTCGATGCACTCGATGCATTGCCCCTGTCGAAAATCACGCAGTCGCGGGCCTATAAGGTTCATGCTAGCGAGACATTCGGCAAGGATACTCTCACCATCTACGAGCGCGCGTAATGTTCACTGGCATTGTCACCGATATCGGCGAGATCGTCGGCTTCACGCCAACGGCGCAGGGCCAGTTGCACAGGCTGCGCATCGCTTGCCGCTACGATCAGACCACCATCGCCGACGGCGCCTCGATCGCCTGCAACGGCGTCTGCCTGACGGTGGTTGCTTCCGGCGTCGAAGGCGGCAGAACCTGGTTCGACGTCGATGCCGCCGCGGAGACGCTGGCGCTGACGACAGCGAAGCACTGGAAGGTCGGCACGAGGCTCAATCTCGAGCGCGCGCTCAAGATCGGCGACGAGCTCGGCGGCCATATCGTCGCCGGCCATGCCGACGGTGTCGCCACCCTCGTCAGCCGCGAGGACCTGCCTGACATGGCGCGGTTCGAGCTCTCGACCACGCGGGAGCTCGCGCGCTTCATCGCCACCAAGGGCTCGATCACGCTCGATGGCGTGTCTCTGACGGTCAATACGGTGAGAGACGTGACCTTTTCGGTGCTGATCATCCCGCATACGCTGACGGTCACGACGATCGGCGGCTGGAAAGCGGGCGCCGAGGTGAATATCGAGGTCGACCTGATGGCCCGCTATGCGGCGCGGCTGACGGAAATGACGGTTTAAAACTTGGCTTACCCGCTCGCGGCGACTACATAACGCGCCGACACAAGAGACTAACCAAGAGACGACTTAACTCAACGGATTGAGACGATGGCAGACGCGCGACGCGCACCCCTGAAGGACCAGACCGACATTTCCGGCGCACGCGCGCTGATTGTCGAGGCGCGGTTCTATGACGATCTCCAGGATGCGCTTCTGGACGGCGCGGTGACCGAGCTGAAGGCGGCGGGGCTGACGCATGACGTCATCACGGTTCCCGGCGCGCTGGAAATCCCGGCGGCGGTCGCCATCGCGATCGATGCCGCTGCGGCGAACGGCAAGCCCTATGACGCGGTGATCGCGCTCGGCTGCGTGATCCGCGGCGACACCATCCATTTCGAGATCGTCTCGCAGGAATCCTCGCGCGCGCTGATGGATCTTGCGGTTTCGCGAAAGCTGCCGCTCGGCAACGGTATCCTCACCGTCAATACCGAGGCGCAGGCCTGGGCGCGGGCGCGCGCCAGCGAGCTCAACAAGGGCGGCGATGCCGCGCGCGCCGCGCTCGCGATGTTACGCATAAAACACCGCGTGGCGCAGGCCTGAGCCATGGCTGACAACACCAAGAAACCGGCGGGGCTCACGGAGAAGAAAGCAAACCGGCGCGGTGCCGCGCGGCTCGCGGCCGTGCAGGCGCTGTACCAGATGGACATCGCCGGCGCCGGGATCAACGACATCTTTGCGGAGTTCGAGAGCCACTGGCTCGGCAACGAGGTCGAGGGCGATACCTATCTGCCGGCGGAAGCGGCGTTCTTTCGCGACGTGGTCTCCGGCGTCGTGCGCGACCAGAAGATGCTCGATCCCCTGATCGACGAAGCGCTGTCGAAGGGCTGGCCCCTGAAGCGGATCGAGGCCATCCTGCGCGCGGTGCTGCGGGCAGGGGCCTATGAGCTCCAGCATCGCAAGGACGTGCCGGGCCGCGTCGTGGTGTCCGAATATGTCGACGTCGCGAATGCATTCGTCGACCGCGAGGAGACCGGCATGGTCAACGCCGTGCTCGACCAGATCGGCCGCCAGTTCCGCGGCGACGAGTTCGGGCGGGGGTAGTTATCCACGAGGGCGGTGAAGAGATGCGATGCGGCTGCCCCATACTCCGCCGTCATCACCCGCGAAGGCGGGTGATCCAGTACGCCGCGGCGGTCGTAATTCATCACTGCCGTCTCGGCGTACTGGATCGCCCGGTCAAGCCGGGCGATGACAGCATTGGGTGTGGCTAAGGCCGATGGCAGACCCTCAGAACCCCTCCGCCGAAGACTCCCTCATCGCGCGCTATTTCAAGCCGCTGGCGACCGACCCCGGCGCGTTCGGGCTGGTCGATGATGCCGCGGTCCTGTCCTCGTCCGGCGACGACATCGTCGTCACCACCGACGCCGTCGTCGAGGGCGTGCATTATCTTGCCACCGATCCGCCCGACACCATCGCGCGCAAAGCACTGCGGGTGAACCTGTCCGATCTCGCAGCCAAAGGCGCGGCGCCCGCCGGCTTCGTGCTGACGCTGGCGCTGCGCGGCAAGGAGGATGGCTGGCTCAGGCCGTTCGCCGATGCGCTCGGCGAGGACAGCAGAACTTTCGCGTGCCCGCTGCTTGGCGGCGACACGGTGTCGACGCCGGGGCCACAGATGATCTCGATCACCGCCTTCGGCCGCGTGCCGAAGGGACGGATGGTCGGCCGTACCGGCGCGCGGCCCGGCGACCGCATCCTGGTGACGGGGACAATCGGCGACGCCGCGCTCGGCCTCGACGTGCTCACAGGCGGCGCCGCGGCCGGGGCGCTCGCGTCCGAACCGCAAGCGAAGGAGATGCTGGTCTCGCGCTATCGCGTGCCGCAGCCGCGCAATGTGCTGGCGCAGGCCGTGCGGGACCACGCGACGGCCGCGATGGATGTCTCCGACGGGCTCGCCGGCGATCTGACGAAACTCTGTGCGGCGTCCGGCGTCTCGGCCAGGGTTGACGTCGCGAACCTGCCGCTCTCGGCTGCTGCGGCCGGCCTGGTCGCGGGCAACGTCGTTTGCGTTGAGGCGCTGCTCGCCGGGGGCGACGATTACGAGGTGCTGTGCACGGTGCCGCCGGCGCAAAGCGATGCGCTGATTGCCGCAGGCCAGGCGGCGGGTGTGGCCGTCACGGCGATCGGTACGATCGTCGCGGGCCGCGAGCGGCCGCGCTTCCTGGACGGGCGGGGTCACGAACTGACCTTGAAGCGCCTGTCCTACAGCCACTTCTAGGAATTGCGCCAGGGCGGCGGCCAAGCGCTCGGGATTAGGTCTAAATACTTGCCGAGATCGGCTTTTTCGGCCTCATCCGGCGTTGCACCCTCAATTTGATTTTGGCAAGCTTGTGACCGACCAGGGCCACACCTTCGTGCAAGGGGCGGCCCTGTTCAACATAAGGGCGCCCACCGCATGACGGAAAAACAAAAGGCGCCGGGGGTACGTACATCAAGGATCTGAGGCAAAAATCACATGACAGCATTATGGTTGATAGTGCTCTGCGGAGTGCTTTCCGTCGTCTACGCGATTTGGGCGACGTCTTCGGTGTTGAGTGCGGATGCGGGGTCGCCGCGCATGCAGGAGATCGCGGGAGCGGTGCGTGAGGGCGCACAGGCGTATCTCCGGCGCCAGTACACCACGATCGGCATCGTCGGCATCGTCATCTTCGTGCTGCTTGTCTATTTCCTCGGGCTTTATGTCGCGATCGGTTTTGCCATCGGTGCCATCCTGTCGGGGGCGGCCGGCTTCATCGGCATGAACGTCTCGGTTCGCGCCAATGTGCGCACCGCCCAGGCAGCGACCACGTCGCTTGCCGGCGGGCTCGAGCTCGCCTTCAAGGCAGGCGCCATCACGGGCATGCTGGTGGCGGGTCTCGCGCTGCTCGGCGTGACCCTCTATTTCGGCTTCCTGGTGCACTCGCTGAAACTCGCGCCCGATAGCCGTCTCGTGGTCGACGCCCTGGTGGCGCTCGGCTTCGGTGCCTCGCTGATCTCGATCTTCGCCCGTCTCGGCGGCGGCATCTTCACCAAGGGGGCGGACGTCGGCGGCGACCTCGTCGGCAAGGTCGAGGCCGGCATTCCCGAGGACGATCCGCGCAATCCGGCCACCATCGCCGACAATGTCGGCGACAACGTCGGCGACTGCGCCGGCATGGCCGCCGACCTGTTCGAGACCTATGCGGTGACCGCGGTCGCCACCATGGTGCTCGCGGCGATCTTCTTCGCCAAGACGCCGATCCTCGCCAACATGATGACGCTGCCGCTCGCGATCGGCGGCATCTGCATCATCACCTCGATCATCGGTACCTTCTTCGTGAAGCTCGGGCCGAGCCAGTCGATCATGGGCGCGCTCTACAAGGGCCTGATCGCAACCGGCATCCTGTCGCTGATCGGCATCGCCGGCGTGATCTACTATCTGATCGGTTTCGGCAAGCTCGACGGCGTCGACTACACCGGCATGTCGCTGTTCCAATGCGGCATCGTCGGCCTCGTCGTCACCGCGCTGATCATCTGGATCACCGAATACTATACCGGCACCGACTATCGTCCGGTGAAGTCGATCGCCCAGGCTTCGGTGACCGGTCACGGCACCAACGTGATCCAGGGTCTCGCCGTCTCGATGGAAGCGACCGCGCTGCCTGCGATCGTCATCATCGCCGGCATCCTGGTCACCTACAGCCTGGCCGGCCTGTTCGGCATCGCGATCGCGACTGCCACCATGCTGGCGCTGGCCGGCATGGTCGTCGCCCTCGACGCCTTCGGCCCGGTCACGGACAACGCGGGCGGCATCGCCGAGATGGCGGGCCTGCCGAAGGAGGTGCGCAAATCGACCGACGCGCTCGACGCGGTCGGCAACACCACCAAGGCGGTGACGAAGGGTTACGCGATCGGCTCCGCCGGTCTCGGCGCCCTCGTGCTGTTCGCGGCCTACAACCAGGACCTCAAGTTCTTCGTCGCGGGGTCCGCGCAGCATCCGTACTTCGCCGGCGTCAATCCGGACTTCTCGCTCAACAATCCCTACGTGGTTGTTGGCCTGCTGTTCGGCGGCCTGCTGCCGTACCTGTTCGGTGCGATGGGCATGACGGCGGTGGGCCGTGCGGCCGGCGCGATCGTCGAGGAGGTGCGTCGTCAGTTCCGCGAGAAGCCGGGCATCATGCAGGGCACCGACAAGCCTGATTACGGCAAGGCGGTCGACCTGCTGACCCGCGCGGCGATCAAGGAGATGATCATCCCCTCGCTGCTGCCGGTGCTGTCGCCGATCGTCGTCTACTTCCTGATCTACGTCATCGCGGGCGGCGGCGCGGCAGGCAAGTCGGCGGCGTTCTCGGCCGTCGGTGCGATGCTGCTCGGCGTGATCGTGACGGGCCTGTTCGTCGCGATCTCGATGACCTCGGGCGGCGGCGCCTGGGACAACGCCAAGAAGTACATCGAGGACGGCCATTTCGGCGGCAAGGGCAGCGATGCCCACAAGTCGGCCGTGACCGGCGACACCGTCGGCGATCCCTACAAGGATACGGCGGGACCGGCCGTGAACCCGATGATCAAAATCACGAACATCGTGGCCTTGCTGCTGCTGGCGATCCTCGCGCACTGAACGGCGCAAGCGACACACGAAAAAACCCCGCGGCGCGAGCCGCGGGGTTTTTGTTGGTAGACTTCACTCGACCCGCGTTCCCCGGACGCTGCGCAGCGCGAAGTGGTGCGCTGCAGATCCGGGGTCCATATCCGAGAGGCTGGGTCCCGGCTCAGCGGCGCAGCGTTGCACGCTGCACCGCGTCCGGGACACGAGACCTACTGCACGTCCATCTGCAGGCCTTCCTTCTGGATGATGCCGGCGAACTTCTTCGTCTCGGCGTCCACGAAGTCGGCGAACTGCTGCGGCGTGCCGTAGTCGGCGCGGGCGCCCATGGCGGCGATGTTCTTCTTGATGTCGTCGCGCTCCAGCATCGCCTTGACCTGAAGATTGAGCGCTTCCAGCACGGCGGGCTGCACCCCCTTCGGCAGGAACACCGAGAACCACGACGACACGTCGAAATTGGCCAGCTCCGGCGCGCTCTCGCGCATGGTCGGCAGGTTGGGCGCGAGGTCGCTGCGGTCGGTCGTGGTGACGCAGAGGCCGGTGAGGGGGCCGTTCTGCACCTGCGGCAGGCTCGGATAGAGATTGTCGAACAGGATCTGGATGTCGCCGGCGAGCGCGGCCTGGAGTGCGGGGCCCGCGCCGCGGAACGGGATGTGCGTCATCTTCAGTCCGGTGAGCTGGAGGAACCAGGCGCCCGTGAGGTGAGGGCTCTGGCCGACGCCGGACGAGGCGTAGCTGAGCTTGTCCGGGTTGGTCTTCAGATACGCGATCAGCTCGGCGATCGACTTGATGCCGGTCTTCGGATGCGCCGAGACGATGTTCGGGATCCGGATCATGTTGGAGACCGGTTGGAGCTGGTCCGGCTTGTAGGTGAGGTTCTTGAAGATGCTGTAGGCGATCGCGTTCGGCCCGGGGTTGCCGATCAGGATGGTGTGGCCGTCAGGCTTGGCGCGGACGGCCTCGGCCGTGCCGATCGTACCGCCGCCGCCGGAGCGGTTCTCAACGACCGCCGACTGGCCCCAGGCGGTCTGCAGATGCGCGGCCAGGAGACGGCCCATGACGTCGGTCGAGCCGCCGGCCGCAGCCGGCACGATGATGCGGACGTTTTCGGTGGGCTTCCAGTCCGCCAGGCTCGATCGCGGCAGGATCGCTGCGGCCGAGAGGCCGGCAGCACCGGCGAGTACGCGACGGCGGGACAACAAAGTCTTGGGCACGAATCCACTCCCTGCTTCTTGTTTTGCAGGGAGCGTATGGAACCGAGCGCGCAACGGCAAGCCGCACGCGACGGCAAGTGCCGCGCGGAGGGCGGCACGACGCCGCAGGCTGAAGACTCAGTTAAAGCTGAGCAGCTTGAACAGCGGCGCGAGGTAGCTCATCTCCTGACCCGACGTCGCCGTGGTCCGGCTGATGAAGTCGAAGATCTTGCCGTCCTGAAGGCCGTAATTCGCCAGCCGGCGCACGCGCCGGTTCTTGTCGAAATAGACCGCGATGACGCGCTGGTCGACCACCTTCTGGTTCATGAAGGCGACCATCCGCTCCGAGCGCTGCGAGATGTAGTAAAACACCTCACCGTCGAGGGTTGCGACCGTGGAGGGCGTGCCCATCACGATCAGCACCTGGTCTTGGCTCGCGCCGATCGGAATCTGCTCCAGCGCGCCGGGCGGCAGGATGTAACCCTTCTGGAACTGCTCGCCGGTGCAGCCGGCAAGGGCGGTGCCGACCAGAGCGACGGCCGCGAGCATGCGCAAACCGCGCCAGCGTGCATGGAGGCCGCGCGGCTTGTTGGCGCGCAGGCTGGTCTGGTTCGTTATCGTCATAGTGGAACTGATTCCGTCCCCTTGCGTCGCGCGAGGCGCTGAAGTACCGGGCGGAGACTGCAATTGCAACACGCGCACGCCCGCTTGCGGAACCCACAATGGTTTGGCCGTTCAATCACTTTAGGAAACCCCGGCAAGCCCCGCGCGGCACCATTGAAGCCATCTATGGCATGATCGTGACGCAGGCGCGAGAACCCATATTTTACCGCGACTTGGGCGTGCCCGATACGGTTAACGGGCGTTTCGACCTGTTGCTGCTGCATCTCTGGCTGCTGCTGCGACGCCTGCGCACGGTCCAGAGCGCCAACCAAGGCGCCACGGAACTGTCGCAGGCGCTGTTCGACCGCTTCTGCGAGGACATGGACGACAATCTGCGCGAGATGGGGATCGGCGACCAGACCGTGCCGAAGCGGATGCGCGCTTTCGGCGAGGCGTTTTACGGTCGCGTCCAGGCCTACGACCAGGCCATCGAAGCCGGCGGCGAGGCGCTGGCAGCCGCCATCTGCAAGAATATCCTGAATGGGACCGACATGGACCAGGCGCGGCGGCTCGCAGCCTACGCCCGGGCCACCGAGACCGATCTCGGCCGGACCGACGAGGCCACGCTGCTGCGCGCGTCTTTCAAGTATCCCCCAGCGCTCACGGAGGACATCACGCCATGAGCCGACCGAACGCCGAATCCAGACCCGATCCCTGGCGCTCTCCCGTCATTGTCGCGCAAATCCCCGACACCGGCCTGCATCGCAAGCTCGAGGCCTCCGCCCTCGAGCGGCAGGCCATGGCCGAGGTTGCGGGCTTGCGGGAGGTCCTTTCCGCCCAGGCCGACCTCGAAATCGTGCCGAAAAGCGGCGGCCGCTTCCAGGTCACGGGCAGCGTCCGGGCGCGGATCGGCCAGACCTGCGTCGTCACCCTCGATCCGATCGAGAACGAGATCGAGGAGGAGGTGGACCTGGTGTTCGCCCCCGAAGCCGAGGTTCGGAAGATGGCCGACCTGATCGAGGAGGGGCAGGACGACACGGGGCCGCCAGAGGTGATCGATCCGCCGGAGGCGATCGTCAATGGAATCATCGACCTTGGCCGGATCGCGACCGACGCGCTGTTCCTGGCGGTCGATCCCTATCCGCGCAAGGAGGGAGCCGTATTCGAGGCCGAAGTCACCGCCCTCGATCCGGAGGACCATCCGTTCGCGGCGCTGAAGGCGCTTCAGGACAGGAAGAAAGGCAAATAGCTGGGCATTCCCCGTAAGACCCGCTTTGCTAGGGGTGCGAGGCGCTTGCAGGAGTCGGTTGAAAGGGCGGCTTATCTATCTGATTTCGATATGTTTCTTTTGAAATCGCGCTGTCGCCCGCAGATCGCCCCGAATGCAAAAGGCTGGGGGCAAGAGGTTGTTTCGGGATAACAAAACGCTATTGTCGCGCCCCGGTCCGGGCGCGGCGTGGCGCTAGGCCGGTCGCCATGTCCATGGCGAATCCATTTGCGGCCCCGCTCGTTCAAGACCGCACCAGACCAGGTTTCCAGGACTTTTATGCCAAGCAAGGTTCGCATCGCGCTTGACGCCATGGGGGGCGACATCGGCGCCGCCGTGGTCATTCCAGGCGCCGCCATCTCGCTTCACAGGCATCGCGAGATCGAATTCCTGCTGGTCGGCGACCGCGCCAAGATCGAGCCCGAGCTCGAGAAGCATCCCGCCCTCAAGGCTGCTTCGAAGATCATCCATACCGACGTCGCCGTCAGCATGGAGGACAAGCCGAGCCAGGCGCTGCGGCGCGGGCGCAGAACCTCCTCGATGTGGCTCGCCATCGATGCGGTCAAGAAGGGCGAGGCGGATGTCTCGGTCTCCGCCGGCAATACCGGCGCGCTGATGGCAATGTCGCGCTTCCACCTGCGTACGCTGCCGGGGATCGACCGCCCGGCGATCACCGGAATATGGCCGACCAAGCGTGGCCAGTCTGTCGTGCTTGACCTCGGTGCGACCATCGGCGGCGATGCACACCATCTGGTCTCGCTCGCGCTCATGGGCGCGGCCATGGCGAGCGTGCTGTTCGACAAGAAGCGGCCCACGGTCGGCCTGCTCAATATCGGGACCGAGGAGATCAAGGGGCACGAGGAGATCCGCGAGGCCGGAGAAATCCTGCGTGCCAGAAACCTGCCGGAGCTCGACTATATCGGCTTCGTCGAGGGCGACGGCATCGGCAAGGGGCTCGCCGACGTCATCGTCACCGAAGGTTTCAGCGGCAATATTGCCCTGAAGGCCGCCGAGGGAACCGCCCGGCAGATGGCGGAATTACTCCGTAACGAGATGCAGCGGAGCTGGCTGTCCAAGCTCGGCTATCTCTTTGCACGCAGCGCCTTCCAGGCCCTGCGCGACAAGATGGACCCGAACAAGTCCAATGGCGGCGTGTTCCTGGGTCTGAACGGACTGGTGGTCAAGAGCCACGGCGGAATCAGCGCCGAAGGCTTTGCCTATGCGATCGATGTTGGCTATGAGATGGCTCACTACGATCTCCTGAACAAGATCAATCAGATGCTCAACCGCGAGGGTGGTGCACTTAGTTCCGTGCAGGCCGCGCAGGAGGCTGTTTCGTGACTCAAATTCGTTCGGTCGTGCTGGGCTGCGGCTCTTATCTGCCGGAGCAGGTGGTGACCAACGCCCAGCTGGCGGCGCGCATCGACACGTCCGACGAATGGATCGTGCAGCGCACCGGCATTCGCGAGCGGCATATCGCGGCCGAGGGCGAGTTCACCTCGCATCTGGCGATCAAGGCGGCGCAGGCTGCGCTCAGCGACGCCGGCGTGGATGCACAGTCGATCGAGCTGATCGTGCTGGCGACCTCGACGCCTGACAACACCTTCCCCGCAACCGCGGTCGCGGTGCAGCACGCGCTCGGCATCAACCATGGCGCGGCGTTCGATCTCCAGGCCGTGTGCTCGGGCTTCGTGTTCGCGCTCGCCACCGCCGACAATTTCCTGCGCACCGGCGCCTTCAAGCGCGCGCTGGTGATCGGCGCCGAGACCTTCTCGCGCATCCTCGACTGGAACGATCGCGGTACCTGCGTCCTGTTCGGCGACGGTGCCGGCGCGGTGGTGCTGGAGGCGCAGGAGCAGCCGGGCAATGCCGCGACCGACCGCGGAATCGTGACCACTCACCTGCGCTCCGACGGCCGCCACAAGGCAAAGCTATTCGTCGATGGCGGTCCGTCCTCGACCCAGACGGTCGGCCATCTGCGCATGGAGGGCCGCGAGGTCTTCAAGCACGCGGTCGGCATGATCACCGACGTGATCGTCGACGCCTTCCAGACCACCGGGCTCAATGCCGACAGCATCGACTGGTTCGTGCCGCACCAGGCCAACAAGCGAATCATCGACGCCTCCGCCCACAAGCTCCACATCGCGCCGGAGAAGGTGGTGCTGACGGTGGACCGCCACGGCAACACCTCGGCGGCCTCGATCCCGCTGGCGCTGTCGGTGGCGCGCAAGGACGGCCGCATCAAGCGCGGCGACATGGTTCTGCTGGAGGCGATGGGCGGCGGGTTCACCTGGGGCTCCGCGCTGGTGCGCTGGTAGAGCCACAATCGATAAAATTTTGCCCGAATCAGCCGCGATTATCGATGCGCCTGCATTGATGAGCGCTGTTGACCGCCGTATCGTAACCTCATAATTTCAGACAACAATTGTTCGCCGTGATGTGGGGCAGGGCGATGACCGACCAAAGCAAAACCGTAACGCGTGTTGATCTCTGCGAGGCCGTCTACCAGAAGGTGGGCCTGTCGCGCACGGAATCGTCTGCGTTCGTGGAACTCGTCCTGAAGGAGATCACCGACTGCCTCGAGAAGGGCGAGACGGTGAAATTGTCCTCTTTCGGCTCCTTCATGGTCCGTAAGAAGGGTCAGCGTATCGGCCGCAATCCGAAGACCGGCACCGAGGTGCCGATCTCGCCGCGCCGCGTCATGGTGTTCAAGCCGTCGGCGATCCTGAAGCAGCGGATCAACACCCAGCATCGCGGCAATGGCGACGCCAGCAAGGCTCAACCCGAGGCGTAACCGCCTGCGCGAAGGATTTGGCATTTGGACAAGGCGCCGGATGCGTTCCGAACCATCAGCGAAGTAGCGCAGGAACTCGACATTCCGCAGCACGTGCTGCGGTTCTGGGAGACCCGATTCGCCCAGATCAAGCCGATGAAGCGCAGCGGCGGCCGCCGCTACTACCGCCCCGACGACGTCGACCTGCTCAAGGGCATCCGCCGCCTGCTCTACGGGGAGGGCTACACCATCCGCGGGGTGCAGCGGATCCTCAAGGAGCACGGCGTCAAATCGGTGCAGGGCCTCGCCGACGGCGCGGCCGCGGTCTCGTTCGGAGCCATCGAGGATGCCATCGGCCAGAGCCTGATGGAGCCCGACGACGACGAGGCGCTCATCAAGGGCGTCACGGATGCCGATGAAGACGACTACCAGGGCGACGAGGAGGAAGGCATCGACTTCCGCTTCACGGAGGTCGACGACGAGGACATCCTCACCACCTTCCGCAAGGGCGGCACTCCCGCCGCACCTGCCGGGCCCAGCGCGCTGGACCGGGAGCGGCTCGGACGGGTGCTCGCCGACCTCGTCGCGTGCCGGGAGATGCTGGATCAGGCGCTGAAGGACGGCTAGGGGCGCTTTTCGCGAGCTTGGCCGGCAGTTCCGGGGCTGTGGGCACGGACGCCAAAATGCTGCGACCTCGCCTTGCGCAAAGCGGCGATCCTAGCTAATGGAACGACGTTCGGAGCGTGGCGCAGCCCGGTTAGCGCACTAGTCTGGGAGACTAGGGGTCGGAGGTTCAAATCCTCTCGCTCCGACCATTAAAATCAAAGACTTAGCCGGAGGTCTGAAGAGCTGGCTAAAAGATTTTTAGCCACTATGTAGCCAGCGCCTACCTCCCATGTGTGGAATGGCCCGCGCGATTGACTTCCTCGCCCAAGAGGCGGCAAAAACCCCAGTCGCAATAACGTTTAGTTTCAAAGCGATTGCAATTACGGTTTGTGCCCTATTTGTTCGAATTTGATTTGATATCCATTGTGCTTCCAACGCCAACACACGGAGGCAACTAGTGGCGAACATCAGGGTTCGGGAGGCGGCCGAATATCTCGGCGTTTCGAAATCCTTTCTGGATAAAGCACGCTGCTACGGGACCAGCGGTCCCGCGTTCATGCGTTTCGGCAAAGCCGTAGTCTATTCTACCGAAGCACTCGACGAATGGGCGCGGACCTGCACCATCGCCAACGACAATTCAAAGAGCGGCACCCAAGCCGCCTAGCACGACTGGCCCTTTAGCCAGGTGCACCCGTAACCAAACTAGGAAATCCAAACATGACGGGCACGCCAGATTCCGGCGACAGCAAATCCGCGCGCATTGCTGCCCAAATCGATGCACTGGAGGACGAAATGTTACGGGCCGCGCGGGCGAGTATCCCCGACGCAACGCTGAGCGATTGCAGCGAGTTCGATGTGTGGAAGCACGACCAGTTGTGCGCGGCGTATTTTAAGGCCGTAGAGGAAGACGGGAAACGGTGAAAATCCTATCCATCCGCCCGGCACCGCCTGGAGAGGGAAAGACGTTGGCTCGCTTTGATATTGAGCTGACGCCAGAACTGCGAATGTACGACCTAAGACTCGTGCAGACCGAAAGCGGTCGTCGCCTCACTTACTCACAGAACGCCGCGGGACGGCGTACCGCGACCTTCGTTGGCACCTTTGCCGATGAAATTACGCAACTTGCCAGCAATGCATTTGATGGGGGCTTGAACGCCAGTGACGAGATTCGCCGCAGCTAAGATCACCGACAATACCGATCCGATCCGCACGCACTGCGAAATGCTGCATGGGCTTGCTAAGAGCGTTGACGGCGTGTTCGTTGTGTCTGCGTTCAATGCCAATCTTAAGGGCGACAAGGGCACCATCACGCACCACAGGGTGGGCGACGTTGACGGCATGGTCGAGGCCATCCTGGCGCATCAAGATACGCCTGGCGCGAACGTCTACACCGCCCCCCACATCATGAAGCGGGGCTTGCCGCGCGGTAAACGCGGAACGAAGGCCGACATCGTCGTCGTGGTCGGTTTGACGGCAGACATGGACGCGGACACGGGCAACGCTGGCGACTTGCCGCTCGAGCCCAACTATATCGTCGAAACCAGCCCCGGCAATCAACAGCCATGCTGGTTGTTTGACCGGCCATTGTCTGTGGCCGAGGCTGCGCCGCTCGCGTTGGCCCTGAAGCGCGCAACAGGATCTGATCACGGCACCGCTGATGTCGACCACGTGTGGCGCGTTCCGGGAACAAAGAATTGGCCAAATGAAGCCAAACTGAAGCGCGGTCGATCACCAGATCCAGCTCCGGTGCGCTATCTGCAAGAATGGTGCGGAGATCTGACTAACGTGGATGCCTTCCGCGGGGCGCTGGCGCCTTGGGCATCTCCACCAGCGACGGAGGCAAAGCCCATGGAGCTTGGCGACCTCCCCGATATTGACGGCATCGTGGTGTCGGAAAAGCTGGCGGCGATGCTTGCGGCCAACGATGTTGGCAACCGTTCTGACTACGCGGCAGTGGTCGTCGAGCAGATGGCCTTCGACGGTCACAGTGCTGAGGCCGCGGCGGCTCTCTTCTTATCAGCTAGGGGCAATTGGTTTGCCCGCTATAGCTCTGAAGACCGTGCTCGCGTGGACTTCACGCGCCTCTGGGGCAAATACGGAGAGAGGCATGCGGAGATGCGTGAGGCTGGAGCAGCGCTTGCGTCGTCTCTGACGGCGGCCAATGACAACGTACCTCCGGTGGACCTTTGGCAGCGTCGTGCGCACCCACCGCTTCCCTTTGGGCTTCTTCCGCCAGTCATTGAGGAGTTCGCCTTGGCACAGGGCGAACTGATGGGTGTTGATCCCGGCGGCCTGGCGGCTGCTGCCCTTGCGGTATGTGCAGCTGCAATTCCCGATTCCATTCGGTTGAGGGTTAAGCGCCATGATCCGAATTGGCTGGAATCTGCTCGCCTGTGGGTCGCGCCAATTGGTGACCCATCCACGAAGAAATCCCCGCTGATTTCCGCTGCTGCCGCGCCACTAAAACGGCTCGATCGCGATATGTTTCGTACTTACGAAGAGGCGCGGCGCAAGTATGATTCTCAGTCACCAGCAGACAAGAAGGACGCGCCCGCACCCAAGCATGTTCGTCTGCGCCTAGAAGACACAACGATCGAAGCTGCACAGGAAGTCCTAAAGGATAGTCCTGATGGTGTTCTGTGCCTGCAGGATGAGTTATCGGGCTGGTTTGGGTCTATGGACAAGTACAGTTCCGGCCGTGGCTCTGCGAAGGACCGGGGCTTCTGGCTGCAATCATTCAATGGCGGCCCGTACACGGTGAATCGCATTGGGCGCGGCGCCGTGCTGATTGAGAACCTGTCGGTTTCGCTCTTAGGCGGCATCCAGCCCGAGCCAATCCGCGCTCTCGCTGCCGAAGCCCATGACGATGGTTTGCTTCAGAGGCTATTTCCCATCGTTCTCGGCGCCGCCGGTGCCGGTGTCGATAAGCCCATGCCAGATGCCGCTGCCGCATATGAGGCTACCGTGGCCCGCCTGACGCGATTACGCAGGCCGACAGGAGAGGGTGCGCTCAGTACCTATGTTGAAGTGCCGCTGCAGTTCGATGACGCCGCGCAGGATCTGCGCAGCTCGCTAGCGCAGAAGTACTTCGAGATGCAGTGTGCGTGGGAGGCGGTGAATAAGAAACTTGCTTCGCACCTCGGGAAATATGACGGCCTATTCGCTCGTCTTTGCATCGTGTTTCACTGCATTGAGAGCGACGGTGCGCGACCGGCATCCGTCATCAAGGAAGACACCGCGAGCCGGGCCGCTGCGTTCCTTGAGCAGTTCCTGTTTCCGCACGCTGTCGCGTTCTACGTCGATATCCTCGGACTCTCGGATCGGCATGACATGGTGTTGGCGGCGGCTGGGTTTATTCTAGCGCGCAAGCTGGAGACTATCTCGGTGCGAGACGTCAGGCGAGGTGACCGCATAATGCGGGGGATGGACGTAGACCAGGCCCAGGCGGTTCTGGAGCAGTTGGATGCCTTTGGCTGGCTAGAGCCCGTGCAAACAGGCCGACGCGACTCCTTGACATGGCAGGTGCTGCCATCGGTCCACAAACTGTTCGCTGACCGTGCCGAGGCAGAGAAGGCACGCCGTGAAGAGGTCCGCCGGATTATCTCCGGCTCGTTGCAGTAATAGCAAGTGGCCGCAACTGGCCCTTGCGCGCGCGTCACATAGAGCAAATCCCGTTCTTTTCTATCTTCAAGGGACATTCTCAATCTTACTGACTCGCGCGCGCAATGGACTCTCGCGGCCACTTCACGAAGGGGACGATATCGAAGACGCCGAGGAATGCGATGGCGAGGCGCTGCACGCATATGGGCGCGACGTCGCCACTGGCGAGTGGACATGGGAATGGGTTGCGGTGGAGTCGCTTATGGAGGGTGGCCTCGGCGATCTGCTACCGTGGCTGGCTGCATAGGGGTGGGGCCGACTCAATCTCTCCCACCGTGGGCCTTAACTTCCGCCCGTACAATCCAACGCGTCATCCCGCAGAATTCGAGGAAAATTTTGGCCTGTGTCATTTTTCGAAAACCTGCGGCGTCGCGTCCGCAGGTGCCCATACCGGGATGGTGACGAACCGCCCGAGGGTTTGAAGCCACCCCACCCAACACTCGATCGGCGTGCAGACGTCGACGAAACGAAGAGCCGCACAAACGGCCATATCAGCAAGTCCCGAGAGACCATCCTATGCACCACGCAAACGACAACCAGCCACATACCGCGCCGATCATCACCCGCCTTCGCCGCGCCGGCCGGACAGCGCCGGGTGCAACGCTGTCTGACGGTGAGCGCGGGGTAGAGGCCGTGACGGGGGGTGGGTCAGATCCTTCCGACCTTCGTCCATAGCTACCGGACGCCCCCAAAAATTCGCGCATCTGCAATTCGGAACATTGGGTATCTTAGGTTGCATTGTCTAGCAACGCAGCTGACGAGAGGTCCGCGCCGTGTGAAAGAGAGCGAAGATCAGCGCTCCCGCTCCGAAGTCGAAGAAGAGATCCTTCTGAAGCCACCGGCAATCGATCCGATCGGCCCGGAGCCGTCTCCGTGGATCTCCTCGCGGAGGACATCGGCGCGTTGTTTGGGGGGCACCGAAGAGATGATACCGGCTGCCGCGAGCGGCAATGGCCTGATCCGGCTAATTTCGTGGAGACGGAGGACTTTCTCGTCGCCCATCAGAGCCGAGGGGAATGGGCCGCTGCGGATCGCGCCAACGTTCGTCCTCGAACTAATCTCGGAGCAGGAACGTCGGGTTGCGGGTATCGAGCGGACTCCGAGGCTGGCTGCATGAGCCACGTGGCCGCGGACGAGACGGCTGGCGAGAGCGACGCAGATCCGCAAATTCCCCGAGGGACAAGGCGTAAGGCCGCCTCAGTTGGCGACCTCTATCATCATTGCCACACGTCTTTGCCCGGTGGTGTTTGTGTCGCTGTTGTCGCTGGTCGAGAAGGTGATGCCTGAGCCGGCCAATGTCGCGCGCCGATATGCTCAAATCCGCAGCCAACTATCCGGCGTTCGTTAAACTCGCACCAATCCGCCTTTGGTTGCGAGCTAATGAGCCCACGCCTTACACGCCGTGTGACCCTGGACAAATGCCAGAGGTCAGCTGCATGACCGAAGGCTAGGAACTCAAACGTCTTAGTATTGTTTTACCTCAACCCTCCAGCTATCGGCGGGGCTGGATAGGACCCGAATGGAAAACTCAAACCGCTTCGAAGCTGCGCAATCCAGCGAGGGGCGTTATCGGCTTCTTGTTGAGGCTATCACCGACTACGCGATCTATATGCTGGATCGCGACGGGCATGTCACTAGCTGGAATCCGGGAGCGAAGCGCTTTAAGGGCTATGAGGCTGAGGAGATCATAGGGCACCACTTCTCGACATTCTATACGGAGACCGAGCGGGAGCAGAAAGTGCCTGCGTTGGCGCTGGAGGAGGCGGAGCGAACTGGACGCTTCGAGCGAGAGGGTTGGCGCGTGCGCAAGGACGGCACGCAGTTCTGGGCCCATGTCGTCATTGACGCGATCCGTTCGCCTAAGGGCGAGCTTGTAGGTTTCGCCAAGATCACCCGGGATCTGACCGAGCGAAGGGCGGCCGAGGCCAAATTACGCGAAAGCGAGCAGCAGTTCCGGCTAATGGTCCAAAGTGTGACGGACTACGCCATCTACATGCTGGACGTGGAAGGCAATGTGGCGAGTTGGAACGCTGGGGCCCAGCGCATCAAGGGGTACGGACCCGAAGAGATCATCGGCCGCCACTTCTCCAATTTCTATACGGAAGAGGATCGCGCCGCGGGCCTCCCGCGAACAGGCCTGCAGACCGCATCCCGTGACGGACGGTGGGAGCATGAAGGTCAAAGGGTACGAAAGGACGGCACTCGCTTTTGGGCGCATGTCGTGATCGACGCGATTCGAGACGACGATGGGAAGCTCGTAGGATTCGCCAAAGTGACCCGGGACATTACAGAACGGCGTGAGGCGGAAGCCGCGCTCCAGGCGGCGCAAGCAACGTTGATCCGGTCCCAGAAGCTGGAAGCGATCGGCCAACTTACTGGCGGCGTTGCCCACGACTTCAACAATCTATTGCAGGTGATTAGCGGAAACCTGCAGCTGCTCAGCAAGGACATCGCGGGTAATGCCCGAGCGGAGATGAGAGTCCAGAGCGCTCTTGCCGGCGTCGCGCGGGGATCGAAACTTGCTACCCAGTTGCTCGCCTTCGCGAGGCGCCAGCCGCTGGAGCCGAGGGTGGTGAACGTCGGTCGCCTGATCAAAGGCATGGATGAACTGCTGCGTCGCGCCATCGGCGAGGAGATCGAGGTCGAGACGGTCGTCGGCGGTGGGCTGTGGAACAGCCTCATCGACCCCGATCAACTCGAGAATGCCATTCTCAACCTCGCGATCAACGCCCGCGACGCGATGAACGGCGATGGTCGGCTGACCATCGAGGCCAGCAATGCCTTCTTGGACGACGAGTATGTCCGCCACTACGATGATCTGATTGCGGGGCAATATGTGATGATCGCGGTAACTGACACGGGCATCGGCATTCCGTCAGATATCCTGGAGCGGGTCTATGAGCCCTTCTTCACGACCAAGGCGGAGGGCAAGGGCACTGGCCTTGGCCTTGCCATGGTCTACGGTTTTCTTAAGCAATCCGGCGGACACGTCAAAATTTACAGCGAGATCGGCGCCGGAACGACGGTGAAGCTATACTTCCCGCGAGAAATGGCCATCGAGGATACGCTAGTTAGTGCCACCTCCGGTGACATCAAAGGCGGCGAGGAAACCGTACTGGTGGTCGAGGATGACGATGAAGTGCGCGAGGTCGCGGTGTCGATGCTCTCCGATCTTGGCTACCGCGTGGTGAAGGCGAGAGATGCGGTGGCCGCGCTAGCCATCGTCGACAGCGGCATACCAATCGACCTGATCTTCACCGACGTGATGATGCCCGGCGCCCTGCGCAGCCCGGAGTTGGCGCGGAAAGCCAAGGAACGGCTGCCCAACGTTGCAGTCCTTTTCACATCAGGCTACACGCAGAACGCCATCGTGCACGGAGGACGGCTCGACCCGGGAGTGGAGCTTTTGGCCAAGCCCTATACGCGGGAAGCGCTTGCGCGGAAGATCAGGCATGTGCTTGCCAACCATGCTCAACGGCGTCTCGCGGCTACGGAATCGCGTCAGCCCACAAGCGAAGACGCCGTCAAGGGTGCGACCGTGTTGCTCGTCGAAGACGACGAACTGATCCGCCTGACAGCAACGGAGATGTTGAACGATCTGGGCTGCAAGGTGATGGAGGCCAGCTCCGCCGAAGAGGGGTTGAAAGCCCTGGATCAGGCTGCCGTGGATATCCTCGTGACCGATGTCGGCCTCCCCGGAGTGTCCGGCCTGCAACTCGCAAAGGACGCCCGCTCGCTGCGACCCGACTTGTGCATTGTTGTGGCGACAGGTGACAGCGGGATCCAATCCGAAGCCGAGCTCTTGGACGCGGTGCTCGTCGTGAAGCCCTACGCGCCGGCAACTCTGCGCCGCAGCCTCGAAAATGCGCTGCAGGCAAAATCGCGACCCTAAACAGGGGTCGACAGCGCTTACAGCGGAGGGCGTCCGAGCTGCCAAAATTGCGAAGCTCAATGGAGATTCCCGAAGACTTCGGAACATTGCTTAGCGCATTCTGTATTTGCGCTCGATTGGGGCGACAGGCAGGGCTTTCCGCTGAGGTTAATTGATCCGGGCGGGCTTTCGTAGATTGGCAACTCGCAGCGCATTCGGGGCTCGGTCGGACGATCAACGAGCTCGTTACTGTCTTGCCCGAAGCGCCGCGCGGACATCCTAACCTCGTTCATATTCGACAGCCAAAAAGACACCGCCGCTGGTAGTGCTGCAACCAGTCCTGCCATCATCACGGCAAACGGGTCGATGAAGGGAAATCCAATGCATAAGGCCGCAGCATAGCCGAGAGCGGCTCCCGCGATCGTCGTTGCCAAAAGACGGCTTTGCCACCAATCAACCGCAGCCAACAGCCACGCCGGAAGGATCGCCATCACGTATGCCATTTGCAAAGCGCGTCGACAAATTCTCCGGCATAAGTAGGCAGATGGCGCCGCTGACGCTGCCATCGCCTATTTTACGATTGCACATCCGGCCATGTATTTGCTTCTAGGTGCGGATTGCAAGGAACTAGGTGAACGGCAAAGTGCACATAATGCGGATTGGCTTAGGCCCTGCGACCCGCCACGTAGGCGAAGGTTCTGGTCTCGTCAGACTCACATTGCACCTCTAGTACAATGCCCCAGGGGCACCCCTTATTATCGGCGAGGTGCGGTTCTTGGGGCAATTGTTTGAGTCAATGCTGCCGGAAATGTATTCGACGTTGGTGGAGAGATGCGGCAAACGATCCGGGGCGCGGGGTGGCCGTGAGGTCAGTCGAAACTGATCGACACAGCCTGGTAGCCCGACTGCGCCAAGCTGCCCGTTCCCAGCCCGCAGCGTCTTGCCCCACTGACTCGCCGGGGCTTCCCTCGGCCGCTCCAAAGGCGTACACGCGGTGCAGCAGCAACTCGGCGGTGTCGATCTGGCCGATGTTCAAATCGCGAGATACCGGGGCAGCTTCCTTCAGCCTCAACATGTGGACCTCTTTTTAGGTCACCCCCATTGCAACCTCCCAGATCCGGCTTAATCATTCGTTAACCTTGGGCCAGTGGCAGCGGCGCAGATGATCTTTGATCCTAGCCCAATGAATCGTCTGGTGTGCGCCGACCGTTCCTACAAGAGACGTGCGCTTGGTTTCGCGGGCGAAATTCTACGTGATGCCTCGATAGCCCGGCCACTTCGCTCACTGCTTTGCTGCATCGGCGATCTCGTCGGGCGAATTGATCTGCAATCGCGCAAGCAGCCGGGCTTTCTGCTCTGAGATTTGCTTGGCAGTACCGCCCAGTCGCTCCGCGATCTCCGCGTCAGTCTTTTCGGCAGCCAAGCGCCTCAATAATCGCTTCTCACGCGGACTAAGCAAGTCGCGCATCGTGTGTCCCCACCGCCGACAACCTCGCGCATTTTGTAGCGCCGTTTCGCGGCACGTACATGATCAGCGCGCGACTGCCCCAAGCGTCGCCGGGAGGAGAACAACAAGAGCGGGACGCTGGGGCCGCGAGCGCGCCGCTTGCCCAGCGCACCGAAGTGAGCATGTCCCACCACCGCCTGTTCCATCTGTTCACTTGTGCACCGTAGGCGTCCCGCTTATTCGCGGGATGGTTGATCCAAATCAACGTCCTAAATGCCAGTTCGCCGCGAATTCGTGCCGCGCTATTTCTTCCACGTCACCCACAAACGCCGCGAACTCGACCGCGAAGGCTATGAGCTACCTGACGAGCACGCCGCTTGGAAGGAAGCCACAGTAACGGCTGGGCATATACTCCAAGGCCTCCATGAAAGTTAACGCCCGACCGCGAATGGCGGATCGAAGTCGTGGATGAGTCCCGAAACACGCTCTATGTCCTGCGTATTAATGCCGAGAAGCGAACGTAAGCCCTGGCTCAGTTGGCGGATTCATCGTGCTGTTCTAGTAAAAGAACCACAGCGCGATGATGATGAGCGATCCCAGAAACATCACCGACACCACCGCCGCTCCGAGACAACCACCACTCTGGTTCAATGCCGACCTGCCTTCACGGGAGCAAGCAGGTCGGAGACAAGGAAAACGGCGAGCGAAGCGCCGCTGATTTCAGGCCCCAAGCCGGGCTCGGTATGGCACTGCCGGTCGGGCCAGCTCATTTGCGTTCGAGCAGTTTGGTGAAGGTCAGCCCCGGATTGATCGCCAGCATATTGATGATGTCGGGGAGCGGCATCTCGGGCGCATCCACCATCACCTCGAAATGACAGCCGGGATGCGCGACGTCGAAGTCGCGCAGATGTTGCAGCCACGCCTGTTGCAGGGATTCCGGGACGTGGGCGATGGTGAGGATCTTGACGTCAGCGGGGGCATAGTCGCGCGCTTCGGCATCCTCCGGTGACGGACCTTGCTGGCGATGGACTTCAGCGCCTTGCTTCACTTTCTCCATCCAGCCATCGACCCACGCTTTGAGATCGGGATTCTCCATATGGTCGCCTCCGTTTCATGAAATGGTCTTCGGGGCCGGGCGCACAGAGCGAAACCAGATTGATAAGACGGGCACACCTTGAGCGCACCCGTCCCCTCCAACAGCGCCGGAAGCTTGGGGGCGGCCGTGGAGGCGCGACCCTAACGGATTACGCCGGGTTCTGGTTTCAAATGGGTCGGGGCGGACGTGCCACTACGGGACGCAGGGTTGCCTTCGGCAAGGCCGGCGGCGGTGGCCGTCGAAGCCATGACGTGAGCGCAGAGCTTTTCGAGCGCGCGGCACCTGCGCGAAGCTAACGCAGCGGGCCGAGCGCCTCGTCGGGGAGTGGCCCCTCTCTTAGGAACGACCGGCCAGTTGCAAGGTTTTCCCGAGCCCCCACGAGGGGGCGAACCCGTCGTGACTGGCCTCTCAGCGCACTGTCCGGCAACAGTGCGCTGGGGCCGTTTCCGCCTCGACGGCTTGCGCATCCGCAGCCCCGCCGCGCTCCTGAATGCCGTTGCGAGCTGGCCGATCTTCCCGAGCAGCAGCGCCACGTCCTCATGGTTTGAGGTCGGGCGTCTGAAGCCAGCGATCATTTCGCAGACATTCGCGTGACCGAACTCCACCGCGACGGCCACAGCTATCGCCCAGATTTCGTCTGCAAAGCGGTTGAAGATGCATACCGTATCGCTGGTGTAGCTGATGTGGGGAAAGCCGCAATCCGCTCCGTGCCGCGCAATGTCCCGCGTGTGCCTTGAGGTTCGCGTCGAACCACGACTGAAAGCTCATTGCGCGGATGCGCAGGGACTTGCGTTGGCGGGACCGGTTTGACATTTGAAGCTCCTTCGCTTTCTGAGCCGCCCTGAGTGGCGGTCTCGATGCCTAGCGAAGGCGCGGAACAAGCGGATGCGGAACTTCGCCGCAGGTGAAGCGGCCCGGCTTGCCGGAAGCCGAGGGTTTAGCCCTTGAAGCGTGCGCGCCCCAGCGCAGATTGGCATCCTGAAAGAGACCCCCGGGGGCTCCCGTATCCAGACGGAAGGCGACCGGAATTGGAACGACTCAAAGGCAGCCCCGTTAGCCGCCGAGCTTCACCAGCGGTGATGCGACAACCTCAAAACATTGGAGAAGCGCAAATGGCAAAAGAGCCGAAGACTCTCGACGACCTGTTCCACGATACCCTCAAGGATATCTACTTCGCTGAGAAGAAAATCTTGGCCACCCTGCCGAAGATGGCAAAGGCTGCTCAGAACGAAGAACTGAAAGCAGCATTCGAAAAACATCGCACCGAGACGGAAGGCCAGATCGAGCGGCTGGAGAAGGTGTTCGCCGTGATCGAGAAGAAGCCGCAGGGTAAAACCTGTGCAGCGATCGTCGGCATCACGGATGAGGGCGCCGAGATTATGGAAGAATATAAGGGCTCGCCCGCTCTCGACGCCGGCCTCCTCGCCGCCGCTCAGGCCGTCGAGCACTATGAGATTTCTCGCTACGGCACGATGATTGCCTGGGCCGAAGAGCTTGGCCTCGACGATGCGGTCTCGCTCCTTGAGGAAACCCTCGAAGAGGAAGAGGCGACCGACGAGGCTCTGACTGAAATCGCAAAGATGGCGATCAATCAGGAGGCTAAAGCAGCCTGACACTTACGGTGAGTTAGAAAAATGCCCCGCAATGCGGGGCGTTTTTTTAGGTCCTCCGTCTAAGCGCGGGCGCCTAGTTCCATTTCCTTGACAGTGAATTTCAGACATTCGCCACAAAGCTTGGCGACACCTCCGCCAGTCCCTGCATCGAGGCTGCCGTGACCCGCTATTCACTGGACGAACTACGTCAGCGCTATGTCGTCGAGGGCAGGCCGCTTGAGGCGAGCGTCGAAGAAATCCTGCGCGCTGACAGCCGCGGGGGAGCGCGCGCGATCCTCGTTGCGATTGAAAAGCGGCGCTTTGAAAACCGATCCGAAGGACAGCGGCTTCGCAGGATGCTCCGCTATGAAACGCTTCTCTGGGATCAGGGGCAGGATGCCGTTGCTGGTATCGATGAGGCCGGAATGAGCCCGCTCGCAGGGCCGGTCTCGGCTGCCGCAGTTATCTTGAAGCCCGGCACGCGCATAATCGGTATCGACGATTCGAAAAAGCTCGATGCGAATTCGCGTGAGGCTCTCGCGATCGAGATCAAGGAAAAGGCGGCTTCATGGTCTGTCGCCTTTGTCGAAGTCGAGGAAATCGACACCATCAACATCTACTGGGCCGGTATCCTCGCAATGCGGCGGGCTGTTGAAGGGCTTGGGTTCACCCCGCAGCATCTCCTGATCGACGCGAAACGCCTTAAAGATATCGCGATCCCGCAGCAGCCGATCATCAAAGGGGACACCAAATCCGCGAGCATCGCTGCCGCTTCCATTTTGGCCAAGGTCTCGCGCGATGCGCTGATGCGGACACTCGACATGCGTTACCCAGGCTACGGCTTCGCCGATCACAAAGGCTACCCTGTGCGCGCCCACTATGCCGCCCTAACACGGCTTGGCGCATGTGCCGCGCATAGACGCTCGTTCGGTCCCGTGCGTGAAGTCCTCGGCTTGCCGCCACTGCCGCCGTGGCCCTTGGCATCGGAACGTGTCGATGCCCTGTCAGGGCCCGAGGCTTAACGCCCTATCGGCTGCAGGCACTGGCCATTTCAGACTCTCGAAAATCCCTACTTGGCGGGCGCCCCTGTCGGAGTTGGCTGGACGGCGCGGTCACCGTCACGTCATGGCCCTGCCGGAGCGCGATTGAAGCGGCCGCAATTACGGCCTCGAAGGCGGCTTCCTTCGTGGCGTATTCATTCTCCGCCTTGCCGTCATGACGCACGCGCCACGTGCCGTCGGTACCAAAAATCTCGTATTTCGCGATGCCCATAAGGCGCTCTACTAACCGGCGTCGTCGACTGTTTTCGGCGGCTGGGTGTTGCTTGGCGGATCGGATGCCGGGAAGCTGTCCTTCAATCCCCTTTTCAGCTCGTCATCCGCCTTCTTGTCGCCGGCCGAGCGCTCTTTCGGCGTATCTGCATATTTGTCGGTCGGCCCGGATCGAATTTGTCTGCCATGGCATCTTCTCCGCTCAGCGGCCCCGGTCGCGCGCCGCTGACGCATCCCAATTAACGCAGCAGAAGGATCAGGATGATGAGCGGGATCGGAATTCCAAGGAGCCAGAGTAAAATCGGCATGATGTTTCCTTTCGTTTATCGGCGGCGTTTCCAGGTGCCGTCGCGAAGGCCGCCGCCTTCGGTGGCTGCAAGGCTGGCGCAGAAGGCGCCGAGAAGAAGCGAAGCCGTGATCCAGAATGCGAGCGAAGCGGTTGCTTTGCGTGCGGCATCGATGTCGGCCTTAATCTGCGTGACGACGTCATTGACCCGCTTTTCCGCGTCCTGCTGGCTCAGGCCCGTTCGGGCGGCCACGACCTTGACGGTGTAATCGCGGTCAGGTGCCTTGAGTTCGCCGCCGTTGCGAAAACTTCGCGTGAAAAGGCGGACTACCTCGCCGCGGGCATCGGCGGGGTTAGCGTTTTGTGCTGCGGGATCGCCCCGCAGGATAGTGTCGACATAACCGTCCATCGGACTGCTAGATTGAGCGGCGCTCGTGACCGCCCCCTGGCTTACCCCGGCTGCGGTGCCGCCAATTAGGCTTGTCGCCGGGCTGGCGAGCACGGCGGCGCCGAGTACCGAAGCTAAAGCCCACGCGATAAACCCGTGCGCCGTATCTCGGAAGTAAACTTCATCCGCATGCACGCCCTCCCATGCCGTGCGCAGACGCCCGGCGAGATACCCGCCTATCGACGACGAGATCATGGCGATGACGATCAGATAAAGCCCGGTCGTAATTTTGAAAGTGGTGGCCGAAACGCCTGAGCCTGCCCACGGCGAGATTGCGCTAAGGCCAAGTCCGGTGCCGAAGGCGAGCAGTACGAGGGTCATCGCGCACGCGACGACCGCGCCCGCGATGATGGAAGGCCAGGACACGCCCGTTCCCGGCGAACCCGCGGGCCCTCCCGGTGCAACCACGACAGTATCGATCATCATATTCGCTCCGCAAATGACCGCGCCGCGCGCCGTCTGCCGCAATAATGAGCATGCGAGGGGTTAGTTCCTGGCGAATGGAACTTTAGGGCGCAGTACCGATTTATCCCGGCGGCTGACACAGGGGCGACATTCATGAAGGGCAAAGCAAAAGCTAAAGAGCCGTCCGCGGTTTCGAAGTTTTTCGGCGACCTCGCCAACAAAACTTCGCTGGCGGCAGGCCGGGCTTCAACGTTCATTATCGCGGCCGGCATCGTCATCGTATGGGCGGTAAGCGGACCGCTCTTCGGTTTCTCCGATACGTGGCAGCTGGTGATCAACACAGGAACGACCATCGTCACGTTCCTGATGGTGTTTCTCATCCAGAATTCTCAAAACCGCGATAGCGCCGCGATCCAGGTCAAGCTCGACGAATTGATCCGGGTCGGCGCGGCCCGGAATTCATTGGTCGGTATCGAACATCTGACGGACGACGAGATCGAGGATCTGCGCGGCAAATGCGAGGCGAGGGCGCGCGCTGAAAAATCGGCCGACAAGAGTGTCGACAAAACGCGGAAGTCGGCGCGACGGGCCGCAGAAAAGGTCGCAAATTGATGCGGGCGGGCACTCAGTCAGCGAGGCCCGCCGCCCAAAGCATCGACGCAATCCTTCGCCTTGAAAAGCAGGATGAAGAAACTCTGGCGGTTCATCACCGTCTGTTTCACTGGATCGGCTGGTTCGTCGGCACCATTCAGTTTATCGTTCTTCAATGCGCGTTCGTGATCGGCTGGATCATCCTCAGCCACTTTTTCCCGCATCACGCTTTCGACGAATATCCGTTCCCGCTGCTCGCGACGATCCTCGCGCTCGAAGCCGTTCTCCTCACCTCCTGCGTGCTGATCCGCCAAAGCCTGATCGACCGAACTCTGGAACGGCGCGATCACCTGGAGCTGCAGATCAATCTCCTTGCAGAGAGGGAGGCGACCCAGTCGTTGCGCATATTGCAGCGCATCGCGAAGAAATTGGATGTCGAGGACATCGAGAATGGTAGGCCGGATGAGCTTGCAAGCGAAACGTCGGTTGATCAGATAGCGCAAGACTTGAAAGACCGCCAGGACGAAGACGCGAAGCAGTAGACGGTTACGAGAGGCCACGCTTTCGACCGTTCCCACCCTTCGATCGCGTATCGATGCGCCCTTCTCGGTTTTGGACCACGTCTAAACCGCATTACGTGATGTCAGCTCGATACCGCTCGTTTGTCTTGCGCCTTGGACTGCCGCCTTGGCCTCCGGCATGGAAACGGGTCAGGTGATCTGCTCCATGGTGCACTGTTTCGGTGCCAACGAACCAGCCGGGTTCATCCTAACGACCATCCTCGGGATCGTTGGTGCCTTCGTTGCGACTTACCTTGGGCAAGCCCCTGGCTGGTATCGTCCTGGCGAAGGCACAGGATTGATCGGCGCCGTGGTCGACGCGGTCATCGTGCTGCTTGTCTATGGCTTTGTGGTCGGCAGACAACGGCGCACAATCTGAGAAGACACCTCAGGGGTGCACTCCGCACCTCGCTGCAGATCCACGTGATCACGACCACCGCAACCTTAGCCCGGCTGGGGGGACCCTACTTTGGCGGTGGCTGCCTCGGCGGCATCCATGCCGGTTTGCTTTACCCTATCCAGGGCTTCGGCACCTTTGTCGCCGACTTCTGCGATCACTGTATCTGAGGCTTCACGCAAGGCCTGCGATACCGCGCCGGCGCGACGATTAAGGTCGGCCTTCATTTCGTCGGCGACTTTGCCGATATATTCGTTCTCAATTTCGGAAGCGCGAAACGCGCCTGCGACTGCTGCCCCGATCGCCATGCCCACAATCCCAAGCACCAGGGGTTGTCTTTCAAGCAACTCAGTTAGTGACGATTGCGCACCGGTGAGTGCTTCCTTACCTGGAAGCGCATTGCCGAGCTTGCCAAAGTTCTCCTGCAAGAAGGCGACGCCATCGTCGAACCGATCCTGAACGCTGTCGGCAGCTCCTGAGACTGCATCGGAAGCCGCTGCGGTGGCGCCGCGCAAAGTTTCGCCGACGCCCAGCGATCCCTCGTCGTCCATTTCAGGTGCCGTTGGAGGCGCCACAGTCTGCTTAATAGCCGATGCTGGCGACCTGAGAGGACTCGTTCCAGCATCGGCCACGGGTGAAACTGCATCCACAGCCGAGCGGGTCGCGGTCTTCAGCTTCTGGTCGCCAGCCAACAGCCAAAGCGCTCCACCTCCGATAAGCGCCGCGGCAAGGGGGTTTTCCCGGGCCGCCGTCACCAAATTGTCGATAAAGCCGCTCTTTGTGTTGCTCATCGCACCATTCCTTTCATGGTGTCCTTATCCTTTTCAAGCTGGCCGATCGTTTCTTTAGGTGCCAGATTGCGCATATCAAGTCGTTTGACGCCGACTGCAAAGAGCACGGCAGAGATTACCGCCGCTATGAACGCCGATGCCAGATACGATACCGGTTGTGACCATCCTGCGGAGACCAACGCCGCGGACAGGGCAAACAGTGCCATGACGATCGCCGGAATCACCAGAACGGCACCGCCTGCAATCAAACCCAGCGCGCCACCGAGTTTCTGAAGCTTGTCGACAACCTCCGCCTTGGCCAAGTCTATTTCGTTCTGGAAGAGCTTGGCAAACTGCGACATGGTATCGCCCAACAGCGTCGAGACGGCCCGAAACTCGCCCCGGCTAGTTTTGATATCGTGCTCGATACTCATCGTACGGTGTTGCCCTGTGAGGATGACGTTTGTTGCGAACTCGGACTAGGCCGCGCGGAACTCGCCGAGAACAGGGGGCCATCGGACTTCTGAACGTCTTCCGACGACGATTTATCCGTTGTGCCGCTCCGCTTCGATGATGACGATTGCTCGCCAGATGCTTTTAGGATGCGGACTGCTGCGAATCCTGCCAGCACAGATATTCCGAGAAAGGCCGCGGGCTGACGCTTGGCGAAATCAGTTGCGCCTTCGACGAGATCCCGGAAGCTGCCATCGCGGATCTTCTGGGCGGCTTCTTCGACATAGTCCGCAGCAGAACCGATGCCGCGTGCAGCGAACGGTACGTCGCTCTCGAATGCTCGGCCGGCTTCACGCATGTTGCCTGCGAGGCGCTCAACGAAATCCGCGCCCGACCGCTGCTGCTCGCGGGCTTGGCTCTGGATTTGGTCCACAGTCCCTTCCGTCACCCCTTTGGCCGCATCCGCCGCTTCACTGAACTTGTCCCGCGCGAGATCGGCCGTTGCCTGAAAGGCATCGCCAGCGCGCTGCTTCATCTCTGCGCCGGCTTCACCGATCTGTTCCTTCAGATCCTTCGAGAGTCCCTTGTCTCGGTTCGGCGCGAACTGCGTAATATTGTTCGGGTCCACATCGTTCATGATGGTTTCCTTCAGGTGTTGGTGTTTTGGGAGGGGCTAAAGGCGGCTTTGACGACGTCGTCCGCAGCCTCTTTCAGAATGCCCGCCACATCCTGCGTCATACGACTAGCGTGGGTGCCGAGATCGGCCTCGGCGACCTTCTGCGCCGCCGCGTCGGCTGCCGACGTGGTCGTCTCTTTCGCTGCCTCAAATCCGGATTGGGCCGCAGCGGCCGCAGCCTGCTTCACGCCATCGCTGGCCCGACCCATCACGTTGCCTTCAACCTTGGTCTCGGGAAGAGCCGCAGCGATGATGGCACCGATCGCGATGCCCAGGCCTCCGATCAGAGCAGCATTGTCGCCGATGGTCTGACGGGCCTGGTCCGGCGCGTTCGTCGCCGCATCCTTGGCTGCGTCGATGCCACTCTTGAGCTTTTCACCTGCAAAACTGGCAGCCTTTGTTGCGCCTGTCCGCAGGTCATCCGCAAGGCCGGCGGCCCGATCTTGTGCGTCTTCAGCCATGCCAGCGGCTTGGCTTCGAGCGGAGGATAGCTTTTCTGTCGCGTCGCCCTGCATGGCCTGGGCACCCTCCGTCAACTCCTCGAGCATTTCCCCCGCTCCATCCCTTACCGGACCGGACACGTCCGCAGCGCGATCACGCACTGTCTTCGAGGTCAGGGCAAGCCCGGCGCCGATCATGAGAAGTGGCAACGGGGCACCTCGCGCCAATCGCAGCAGCGGAATTCCTACCGCAGCGCCCGCGGCCACTGCGCGCATGGGATTGCTCATGATCTGCTGCTTGAGCCCTTCAATCCAGCTTTGGGTCTTGTGGCTGACGTATGCGGAGACTTCGGATTTAATGTGCTGCGGCGAGACCTTGTGGCGGATGTCCTCGGCGGTGTCCGATATCTGCTCCCTTAGTCGCCCTACCGTAGCCGCCAGCTCTGCGCGGTTGCGCTCGGACTCACGCCTCAACTCCTCCACTGATCGCGCCATCGCTTTACCTCTTGCTTTATTTCTTGTGCTTTATTTCTTGGATCTAAGGACGAACACACGCTTTGTTGAATCGTTCCTAGCTGAACAAGGATGACGTGCCGCCGGCCAAACTCTCCGCTGCGCGCAAGACTTTAGTACGTGAAAAAATCGGAGCGGCGGTGCCGAGAAGAGAGCTCGGGGAATGTCGCGTCCGATCGAAGGATCTCAGGACTCGCGCTTGAGCAGACGGGCGCAATCGATCCGATAAGATCGGCCGCACCGCCTGCCTTGTTAAAGTTATCGCAGGTCAAATAGAGACATTCTGCCGCGGCTTGCGGAAATGCGTTCGGGCAAATTCGCTTCCCACCTAAGCCGGGGCCCTGTGGTTGTTACCGGGCATTGGTGCGCATGCTCGTTGACCGGTTCGGCGAGTCGGTCGGCGAGCCCCTCAGTCTCGGCAGGTGCGACCGGCTCGCTTTGATCCTCGACCTCCACGGGGAAGTCGTCTGCTGTAAGTGAACCTGCCCGTGCGGTACCTCGACGCGTTTGGTCCTGCTCCAGCTTAGGAACGAAGGTTACAGCGGTCGGTTGCAAGCAAATCATGAAGATTGGCAAGATGGCGCTCGTAGCTGCACTTGTGTTCGGATCGATCGCTGCCGCCTCCGCGCAGGGTGGCGCTGGGGGCGGGGCCGGAGGAGCGGGCGGAGCAGGGGCCGGCGCGGGATCGGGCGGAGCCGGCGGCGCGGGTGCGGGATCAGGGGACGGCGGAGGCGCAGGTGCGGGATCTGGGGGCGGCGGCAATTCTCCAGCCGCGACCAGCGGTCAAGGGGCATCGAGCAGCCCGAGTTCGGCTAACCCGGGGGCGACCATGAATGACCCGAAGATGAAAGGGAAATAGAAGCGAAAGAAATAGCCCGCTGACATGATCGATCGGGCCGTTTTTCATAAAGCTGTCGCGTAGCGATTGAGGCTGCGTTAGGCCGGCCGGGAGGAGACCGGTGGCAAGAACGTTGGTGTCCAAGGCCGATCTCGAACTGATCGCTCTTCAGGAGATCCGGCACGTTCCCGGCGGGGAGCTCGTTATCTCCGTCGAGATTGAACACGACGACGCGGAACCCGATGGCCTGAATTGGCGACTGCTCGTGATTGCTAAAGACGGCGCGAACCTCGATCGCCTCCAAAACGCCGCTACTACAACGAGCCATCGGCTGAAGCGTCGATACCAACTTGTCATCAAGAGCGGCAACTCGGCGGGTGGCTGAGGCTAGAGACTGGCCCCAACACCAACAGAACGGCACCGATTGCCGCAAGGAGAATGCCCGGCCAGTTCGCCCAAGAATCGCACGCCGCGCCGCGTCGGCTCTAGTGTATCGCCAGCGAACCGACTAAGCGATCCTCGCCAAACCAGCGCCAACATGCGGCGCCTGGTGAAGGAGCTCAGCCCGCTCAGCCAACTTAGGACGCGCCTAGCCGTCGGGCGCGTCCCCTAGCCACAACGCACTGCTATGCGCGAATGCGTTGCGTCTGTTTGCAGAAGTCCTCATCCATCGCGCCACTCACACCGAACTTCAGTTGGGCGGCTTCAGCTCACCGGCGAGCCAGCCTACCGCGTCCGTTTTCATCGGATCCACGGCGGAGCGGACCACTTCGGTACGCTCGCAAGTCGAGCACTCGAAGGTGCGCGCATCGAATCCGCGGGGGCCGGGAGAGATGCGCGCCAACGCCATCCGGTGCTTGCACACAGGACACATCGGACGCTCGTTGGTCGAGACAGCCATCCCTGAAATCTCCACCGCCGATGATACGCCGTCCGCAGCTGGAGTCTTCAATATTCGCGCACGAAGAACCTTCCGAGGAGCGCCAAAGAGAACGAACCGGAGCCCGGTCGGCCTGGGTTGACGGTCGTGCTCATGGCATCACCTCTGCAACCGGCAGCGGTCGACCGGGCCCTGGCTCCTTGAAGGCGATCGGGAAGGTCGAAGCAGAAAGGCTTTGCAGAGCGGCCTCCTCCTCGGAAAGCCGCCTTTCGATAAACTGCCGTTCCAAAGGTGAAAGCTTGGTACGCAGGAGCCGGCGGTAGCGGCTGATGTTGTTGTGATGGGCACGAAGGAGGGCCAGGTTCTCGTCCATCATCATCTGGGCCTCCGAACCTCCGCCGCCGCAGCCGCACGTTCGGTCGAACGGAGACGGTAAGGCTTTCCGCCGGGCGGCATCCGGGGGCCACCGTCCAGGGCGCGCAACGCGTCCAAGATCTCGTCGATCGACACCGGCTTCTTGAGGCCCGCGGGTGCGCGCATGGATGGGCAAGAGGCGATCGCGGACGCGTCGGACGCCCATGATGCCAGGATTGCGCGCTTCTCGGCCAACGTCAGGGCCGGATGATCCAGCACGTCTCTCGGTCCTTCAAACACGGTGCCGGGATGAAGAAGAGCGTTGAAATCGAAAACGTTGTCGTCGGCGGTCGTCGGCCGCATGGTCCTCTCCTTTTCATTGACAATGGATGGAGCCGCACGATTTGTCGCGCGGCTCCAATGGCATCTGGGCGGCTAGGCGGCGGCCTTAGCTTCCAGCTTTCGCATGTTGCTGGCCGAGGCATCACCGATGGCAATTCGGCGCGGCTTCATGGCTTCCGGGATCTCGCGAACAAGCTCGATGGTCAGCAAGCCGTTGTCGAACGCGGCGCTTTTTACCTGGACATATTCGGCCAGGTTGAACTGCCGCTTGAAACCGCGGGTCGAGATGCCGCGATAGAGAAAATCGCGCTCGGTCTTGTCGGATTTGCTGCCTTCGACCGTCACCACATTCTGTTCGGCGGTGATGCCAATGTCCTCGGGCGAAAACCCGGCGACCGCGAGCGAGATTTGATAGCGATCGTCAGCCAGCCGTTCGATGTTGTAGGGTGGATAATTGTCCTCGCTGGCCCGCTGAGCCATTTCTGCGAGGTCGAAAAGGCGGTCGAAGCCAATGGTCGAGCGCCAGAGGGGTGCAAAATCGTAGGTGCGCATAGCCAAATCCTCCTGAGAGCAAGATGTCTACGAGCGGCACCGGACACAACCGGTGCCCGTCTCTTGGCCCGGGCCCATGAGGCACCCGGACGCCATCGTTGGATGGCGACAAAAAAATTAGCAAAGCCGGTTTTGGTTTCAAGAGGGGGCTGGAAAAAATTTCGCCACCGATCGCCGCGCCGTTATAGGTCCTCACGCAACCCCTTAAAGAACGGATGTCGCACTTTTCCTTCGGCCGACTTGGCCCGGTACTCGATCTCGGCGAGCAGCTTCGGTTCGACCCAGATGCCCCTGTGCGCGATGCGCTTGGCGTAGGGCTGCGTCGGTCGGATCAACGGCTTCAGGCGCTTTTGGAGTGCAGCGGCCGAGACCTTGTCGAAGCCGTGGTCGACCTTGCCGGCATAGATCAGGTCGTCGCCCCTGCGCCGCGCGAGATAAATGCCGTCCCATTTGCCATCATCGAGCGCGAAGCCGGCAATCGTCAGCGTCTCGCGTTGGGCGCAGGTCTTCTTGACCCAGTTGTTGCCCCGGCCGCTCGCGTAGATGCTGTCACGCACCTTCGAGACCACGCCTTCGAGCCCGACCTTGCAGGCGTGCATGAACATCTCGCGGCCGTCGATCTCGAAGCTTTCGCTAAATTGGACGTCGCTGCCGGCTATGATCTTCTTCAGCGCGGCCTTGCGCTGGAGCAGGGGGACTTTCCGTAGATCCCGGCCGTTGAGATACAGCAGGTCGAAGGCGACGAGCACGATCTTAGTCGAGGTGCCCTTTAGCTCGTTCTGCAAGACGGAGAAATCGGTGCTGCCGCCGGCGGCCGGCACCACGGCCTCGCCGTCGATGATCGCCGAGCTCGCCTTAATGTGCCATGCGTCGTCGGCGACCTTCTTAAAGCGTTTGGTCCAGTCGTGCCCGCGGCGGGTGAAAACGGTGACAGCTTCGTTGGCGAGATGCACTTGGACGCGATATCCGTCGAACTTGATCTCATGAATCCAGCGCTCGCCGGATGGCACGCGGTCGATCGAGGATGCCAGGGCCGCCTCGATGAAGCCGGGGAAGGGTGCCTTGACGCCTAGCGCTTCTGGCTTTTTTCGCTGGAAGGCCACGATCTAGACCAGGCGCAAACTGTACTGCCGGGTGTCCTGGGCAGCGTAGCGATCGACGAATTCCTGGAGATGCGAAGGAACGTCGGTGAGCTGCAGATTGCACCGATGCTGGATCTCGCGAGCAACGTCCTCGGAAACGTCTTCTGACCAGCGCTCGGACGTGTTGAAGGCAATAACCTTGATCGGACGTCGATACTCGCCGGCGAGGAGGTCCTGGATGACCGTCTCGAGGTCTGCCGATTCCATGTCGGTTTCGCGCCAGGCGCTGCCTGCGCGCCCGAAGTCGTCCGCCACTAGATACACGGTCGGTTCATCGGCCGGGACGATGGAAGGGGTCCACCGGGACTGACGCATACGCAACTCCACGCAACAGAACCGGGATTCAATTTGATCCGCGCCGATTTGTTCCTCTGGTTGGAACTGCGAGTTACGCTGCGCTTTTATAGCGAGAGGCAACCAGCGGAGAAAACATGGCAGTCAATAAACCGACCGGCGACAACGCTCGCAAGGGCGCGGTGAAGAAACGCTCGCAGACCAAAACGACAATTGGCGGAGCTACCGGATATACAAAGCGCGACAGAACGTCCGGCGAGTTCATGGCCGTGAAGAAACCGAAAAAGGCGAAGAAAGCTGCCAAGAAATTCAAAGGCGTGCGGGTCGAAAGAGCCAAGAAATCCGCCAAGCGGGGGCGCTAGACGTCGGTGGCCGAGGTTTGATCGTCTGATGGACACCGAGGCCGCCGACTGACGCGGCCTACTCGTCGATTTCGCGGAGCTTGTCTTCCAGTTCCCGAACGAGCGTCTGGATACGCTCATAGGTCTGTGGGTCATGCGCAAAACGTCTGGCTATTTGCCGATAGCGGAGTATCCGCATTTCCAGCTCAACGCGTTCGTTCTTGGACTGCACGGCACCAATTCCATCACCTTTCTTTAAGTATGCCGGAACAGCCGTTTAGTTTCGATTTAGGCCACCGCCCGTTTGCCGAACGCCAAGCCGTCGCGCTTGGGACGAGGCGCTCTGGATATTTAGGAGTACTTCCGCGAAATTATCAGAAGTTGCGCCGAAAGATGATGCAAGGCCGCCTCGGTGGTGGCGCCGCCCGTTAGTCATCGACCTTCGCCCATGTATGTTTACAACCATGAAGGGAAGGGCGATCCTCATGGCAGACCGCTTTGTCGTTCGGTACGAGCATCCCAAGAACGGCCGATTCACAGTGCTGGACACTTCAATAGATCAGCCTGCAGTCACGCCGGACGGGACGCCTTTAACTGGACTCTCTCATTCAACGGCAGAGGTTGTGGCCGAGAACCTGAACAAGGGCGACGCTCCGCCCGCCCTCAATCGTAAAAAAGGCAGCAGGCTGCGCCTGCACATGACTTGAAGAATCAAAAGTTGAGCGCTGCCTGGTCACGCTGCTTGGGCCCCAGCATCGGGCCGGGGGGCTTAATGATGCTGGGGCCTCCGGACAGGCTCTTGTCTCTCAAGGAAACAGTCACCGCAAACACAAGCCGATCACTGACAGAGCGTTCCTAAGTGGGGTTGCTTGACACACTCGTGGATGCAGCTCGTGAAGCAGTCATCGCAGGGTCTCTGGATCAGCGCTTTGCTATCGAGGTCCGCAATGGAATGGGGCCTGTTCTCGAAGTAACGGCCATCTTCAATTCCAGGATTGTTAGAAGGCAATGAAGAGGCCGCCTCAGTTGGCGGCCTCTTCATTCGCGCTGTTGGCTTATTCGCCAACAGCGGCGCAGAAGCCCGACGCTTCATGAAGACCGCTTGGGGCCAAGTGGGGACACGCTGCTAACGCGACGAGCGCGGTTCTAGCGTTCGACTGGCCGGAAAGAGCAAGCACTGTGCTCCGGACCGTGGGCCAAGGCGGGCGGCTTTAATTCATCTTCTCACGGAGTTTTCTTATTATCTCGCGCAGGTCGTTAGCGTACTCCTCAATGATCCGGCGAGCGTCCTCCAAGCGCGTTGGCTTGGGCTCGGGCTTATCGGATTGGGAGGGCTTGTTCATGGCAGAGCCTTGAACCTAGCTCGCCGGCAACCCCATTGAGCTATATCAAAGGACTAATCGCTTTAGCTCTCTCAATAGGCAGTCGCGGTCATCGATGTGGAGGGATTGTCTATCCCTCATCGTCGCCGAACGGCCCCTCGCGCCTTTTGGTATCAGGGTTGTGCCGGACCCTGCGGATCGAATTCGGCAAGCCGTCGCCTACCGAACTGCTCGCCGATTCCTCCGACGATACTGTCAGACTGAATGGGCGTTCGCCGGATGGCACGCGGTCGATCGAGGATGCCAGGGCCGGCTCGATGAAGCCGGGGAAGGGTGCCTTGACGCCTAGCGCTTCCGGCTTTTTTCGCTGGAAGGCCAACGCTACACGAGGCGCAGGCTGAATTGCTGCAGGTCTTGTGGTGAGTAGCGATCCACCAACTCCTGCAGGTACGACGGCACGTCGCTCAGGTGCAGATTGCAACGACGCTGGATCTCTCGGGCGATGTCCTCGGAAACATCTTGCGACCAGCATTCGGCTGTGTTGAAGGCGACTACCCGGATCGGCTTGCGATATTCTCCGGCCAGCAGATCCTGGATGACGGTCTCCACCGCGCTCTCCAGGTCTGCTTGCACCAAGCGCTGCCATTGCGGCCGGAGTTGTCTGCAACCAAGTAGACAGTCTCGTCGCTGTTCGGGGCGATCGACAAAAGCCATCGGAACTGACGCATAAGCAACTCACCCAACGGAACCCGGATTCAATTTGACGCGGACCGATTCGTTCCTGAAGTTAGAAAAGGCACTGCAAGGCAGGATTCGCAAGTCTAAGTTGCCTCAGGGAGGAAACATGGCGGTCAACAAGCCCACCGGCGACAACGCTCGCAAAGGTGCGGTCAAGAAGCGTTCGCAGACGAAGACGACATTGGGTGGAGCTTCCGCCTTCACTAAGCGCGACAAGGCGTCCGGCGAATTCATGGGCGTCAAGAAGCCCGCGAAGGGCAAGAAGGCCGCAAAGAAATTCAAGGGCGTGCGGCTTGAGAAGAAAGCTACCAAAAAGAAAAAGGCAAAGAAGAGCTAGGCGGCTCTTCACGTGCGCCCTGATCTGGACGTTCGCTCAATCCTGATCTCAACATAGCCCGTCAGAGTAACGCGAGCGGACAACGAGTTGCCGGGAGGAATTACCCGAACCCACCCTTCTTCGGATTTGCCGCAGTGGTATTCGATTTGCTACGCGTCGTTCAAGAAAACGCGGATTTCGAATCCGTCGAGCAAAAGATTGCAATAATGCGATAGCCTTCTTCGTCGCAACTTCTTGCAACCGGCCCATGATACTGCGGCTTTCCAATCAAGAGCTACCCGTCTTAGCAACGTATGCCTGACAGCAACGCTGCGCCGCCGCGGCTTGAACTGTTACGCAGTAACATTCTCCAGACGCGCCTTTCATCGGAGGAACCGGAACAATGCTCTGGCCCAGCGGTTGACGGCGCATCAACAACCACTGGAGAGAGTGGACATGAAAACCCGTCTTGCGATTTCATTGGCTGCTGTGTCGCTGCTGGCGGCGTCGAGTACAGCCTTTGCCCAGTCGACGACCGAACAGGGCGCTAGGGACGGCGTGCGTGCGGGTGGCGAAATCGGTGGCCCGGTCGGCGCGATGGTCGGCGGCACCGTCGGTGCGGCCGTTGGCGCCGGCCTCGAAATTCCGAATGCCGTGCTCGGCGGAATCCCGCGCGACGACTCCGTCGTGATCCACGAGCGCGTCGTCGTCGGCGAGCCCTTGCCCCCGACCGTGGTCTTGCGCCCGGTGCCGAACTACACCGAGTATCGCTACGCGGTCGTGAACGACCGCCGTGTCATCGTCGAACCGCGCACGCGCCGGGTCGTGAAAATCATCGACTGATCGGTCAAGGCGTGTAGGCTTTAAGAGGCAAGGCCCCGCGGAGCGTCACTCCGCGGGGCCTTAGTTCGTCATTGCCGAATTGGCGCGAACCGCCGGTGCGGTTGGGAGATCGTCGTTGCGAGAAGGCCGCCAGGCAACTGTGGCGGGCTTCTCGTGCTCGAGGCCGCCGAGCCGGGTGTACGATAATGGCGGAGAGACGGCCCCGGCTGCAGGTGCCGGCGAGCCAGCGACGACTCAAATAATTGCCCGCGCTCGTCGTCCCTATTGGGGCCATTCTTCCAAAAATGGGCACTGGCTTTTGTCCGACCTTAGGCACTGGCCGTACTTATTGGTGCGGGAACAAGTGGCAATTCCACGGGTTTTCGAACCGTCTGTGTTGCATGGTTATGCGCCGAGGCATCGATGAAGACCAAGCGATCCGGGAAGTTGTCGCACTACGATAAGATGGCCGCCTCCGCTCAGCAATTTTTCACGGAGGCGACGGCCTGTCGCGAGGAGGCGGCTCGGAGCCTCGACCAGGTCGATCGAGAAGGCTGGTTGAAGCTTGCGCGCGAATGGACTGAGCTCGCGCTCGCGGCCGAGCAGGGCCAGATTTTCCGCCGGGATTAGTGGGGCCGTCTCACACCGTTGTCATATCGGAGTAACGTATGCGTTCCTCGCCCTCGATCGTGCCGGCCGGCCGCCTCGACCACAACATTGCTGAGTGCCGCGAACATGCGGATCACTACAAGAGACTTTCTGACCACTACAAGAGACTTTCTTCCGCGAGCGGGATCTCCAAGGACCGCGCCACCGCACTGAGAAACATCGCCCGAACCTATGTCGGTTTGGCTGGCCAACTGGATAGACTGGCGTCTCTCGCGAGGAACGAGCAGACAATGGAGGTGAAGTAAGGCGGCACTGGCCTGCTTGCAACTTCACGGGCGCTGTTCGTATTTCAAAATTTGCCAACTTTTCCCGACCGCGGTTACTACCTTTTAGTTGATCGGGAATATAACGGCGGGATCACTTCTGTTTACCCGATGCCCGCAGAAAAAGAGCAAGAAGACCGAAGGGTCACCTTCGAGCATCCGTTGCCAGCGCAAATGATGGCCATCGATGGCACGTGGCGTCGCGCGTGCACGCTTAAGGAGGTCTCAAATGTCGGAGCGACACTTCAAGTTGAGACCTCGATTGAGGGGCTGACCCTGAACGAGTTCTTTCTTCTGCTTTCGTCCACTGGACTTGCCTATCGTCGCTGTCAGCTCGAACGAGTAAACGGCGAAGAGTTGCGGGTCAGCTTCATCCGCGAAAAGGTCAAGGCCAAAAAATCCTCCGACAGGAGCTAGACCCCGGATTTCAAGAGTGCCAGACTTTCCCGGGAACCTTTGGCTTGTGTGCACTTTGTAACCTCCAGTTTGCACGTGCTCGGGGTAGAACTATGACGGAAGTGCTGCCGACGGTTCTTCTGGTAGAAGACGACGATGCGATCCAAGGCATTGTCGAGGATGCATTGAGGGAGGGGGGCTTCGAGTCCACCAGCGCCAAGAGCGGCGAGGAGGCGGTAACTCTGCTCAAGAGTCGGCTCGTTGAATACTGCGCTCTAGTGACTGACATCAATCTGTTAGGAAGCCTCGCCGGCTGGGAGGTCGCGCGGGCTGCGCGCGAGACCGATCCCAATTTGCCCGTGATCTACATATCGGGCGCAGCGGCCCACGACTGGCCGGCGCAAGGCGTTCCCAACAGCATAATTCTTCAGAAACCGTTTGCCCTCGCGCAGCTTACAACGGCGGTCTCTCAGCTCCTTAACGAGCGCTCGGCGGCCGATTTAGGCAAGGCTTGAGGCGAGACATGACGCAGGCGTCAATACTCCTTGTGGAAGATGAGGCGCTTATTCGAATGATGCTTGTCGAGATGGTCGAGGAACTCGGACACAGGGTCATCGCTGAAGTGGGGAATATAGATGATGCGCGATCTATTGCTGAGATCGAAGGATACGATCTCGCGATCCTCGACATCAATTTGCATGGTACGAACGTGGGGCCCGTTGCCGAAGCAATAAGGAGACGAGGGCTGCCGTTCTTTTTCTTGAGCGGATACGGCAGCAGCGGCGTGCCGCACGGATTTGAAGGAACGCCCGTCTTAGTCAAACCGTGCACGCTGGATAAGCTCAAGCACACAATCGATACTGTTTTGCCGAACGGAGAAACTTAAAAGCGCAAGACAACCGTTGCGGTTGCCCTTTGCGAAGCAAGGCCGCCTCAGTTGGCGGGCTACCCCGCCCAGCACCTTTCTATTTGCTCCCCGGGCGGCGTCCCGCTTTCATGCTTCGATAACCAGCGGCTCGATCGCGTATCTGAGCCCGGCGCCAATCCGCTTCAATTCATCTTCTCACGGAGCTTTCGGATGAACTCGCGAAGGTCATTCGCTTACTGGGGCGGAGAGAGGGCCCCGGCTCCGGGGGGCAAGGGGGTTAGGCCGGGGCCGCTCCGCCAGCTCTGGCAGCAAGCCAGCGACGACTCAAATATTCGCCTGCTCTTGTCGTTCCCCTTGAGTCCCTTGTCCCGGAAGAAAAGGGCCCCAGCTCAAATGGGGGATGAGCCGGGGCCTAGAGGTTAACCCTCGGCGAGCCCGAGGGCGTTGGGAAAACTTGGCAAAAACCACGATGTTCCTAGCTCGGTCAGAACCCCGCGGCCAACAAACGGTGGCCTAATTAGGAACGCCGTCCGGTATCTGCTCTTGTCCTCTATCACCGGGACCGATCAAGGCGCCCCCTGACTGAGAAACGCGCTGCGCTCCCCACCCAAACGGAGGACCGCCTATGCCGCGCTATTACTTCCATATTTTGAACGGAAAAATGCTGATCGATGACGTCGGCGTTGAAGTGGCCGATACCGAAGCAGCGAAACTTGAAGCAGTGAAGTACGCGGGTACTGTCCTGACCTCCGAGCATCCCACCGACATGTGGAAGGGGATACCATGGGAGATGAAGGTCACGGACGGCCCTTTCCCAAATGAAGGTCGGACTTTGCTCACCCTCACGCTAACCGCTGAAATCAACTCCAATTTAGGTGTTGTTGTCGGTCGCTAATTTGGAAACTTAACATTCGACAAGGAAAATCAAATCCGCTCCCTACGATTATCCACTCATCACAGAACGGAACTTGGCTTTTATCTGTGACGATAACGCCACTTGCGCTCCCGCCTTCCTCGAACGGGAAAGGAGCATGGCATGTCCCAGCGGCGTCGTTTCAAACAACACCTTCCGCTTCAAGATCGATTGGCCGAATGGGCGAAAGAGGTTCTCAGCATGGCTCAGGTGTTTCCACTTGGTCCCGAGCGAGACGCCCTTATCAGGAAGGCTCGTCAAGCCGACATTGCGAACCATCTGGACGATTGGGCCAAGTCACCGGGCTTGCAGCCGCCGAGGTGAGGGCCATGATCGAACAGCCCCATCTCAATCGGTATTCAGTTCACGCACGCGTCTGCCTTGGCATTGCAGCCTTTGGCGCCGCACTGTTTGTCGCGGCGCTGTTCATGGGCATGCGGTAAGGACGCCTCGGTGGGCTAGTTTGAAAGTAGCGGTGGCCTAGTTTGAACGAATCTGACTTTCGATGGTCCAATAGGGGAGACCGTCGGAATGTCTGTCGTGCCCCATCAAAACGAGCGCGTAGAACTAGCGATGAAGCTTTTGGACTGCCGCCAAAAGCTGCGGCGGACTGGCTGGGACGTGGAACGGGCCAAGAGCTTACGCGACGAGATGGACCGGCTAGAACAGAAGCTCCGCGAGATAGACGAGTAAGGGGCGCCTCAGTTGGCGGCCTCTTTCCTCCTGCTTCGTCCCCACGTGTGATGCCTCCGTGCTGCTTGATCGGGTCCGGTCATCTGCTCCTGGGCGCGCTAATGGGCAAAAATGACGTAGAGGAGTGCACCCCCAGCAAAACTCCCAAAATCGTGTTGGCATCCGGGGCATGCTGGGGCCTCCGGACAGGCTCTTGCCTCGTTAGGGAAGCAGTCACCGCAGACACAAGCCTTCCACCGACAGTCTGTTCCTCGGTGCGTCTACTCTGCGAGCGTGAGCGGCCCAACCGCCTTGAGGGCTGGATAGGACGGAGACGCCAGGACCGCCTCACGCACCGGCTTGCGGCGGCACGCGCAACGAGGATGTTCCGCTAGAAGAGAGCGCCAGATGTAATGTTCCCGGATTGAACAGTTGAAATCCCGAAAGAGTTGGTGTGCGGGAGGATGTTCAAATGAAACGCGACCGGTTCAAACAGGATAGAGCGTTAGGCGAACGGCTCATCGAAGAAGCTAGACAAGCACGGGAAGGGGTAGAGCAGTTGCCCCCGGGGACGGAACGGGAGGACCTTTTGAGGAAGGCCCGCGCAGCCGATATCACCGCCCATATTGACGAATGGCTGAAATCGCCGGACTTGCAGCCACCGAAGTAGTGTCATGCAAGACATGCCTCCGTTCTGACAAGAGCGCAGTCGTCGCACTTGAACAGCCGGCTTTCGGCTTGATCGCCTACGTGCCTCATTGGCTTCATGCAAAGCTCACACCGATGGACGGGGAGAGCGCGGCCGCCATCGCTGAGACGCAGCTTCACTACCAGGCCCCCTGCGCCTTTGCGCATAGGAATTTGATTTGTGCCGAAGTGGAAAATCATCATGCTTCAAGCCCTTCTCGTAATGCGAGGTATTCGGGCGGCGGTGGCGCGTTTGAAGGTCGCCGACGGTTTCTCCCCAGGCAATGCGCCGCCGGCTAAAAATACGCTGTCCCGGCGGCAATGCTCAGACCAGCCCCGAGGTGGAGGGACAAAAATCTCGGATGCTCATTGGTGTAGAACGACGATGCAAAGGTTCAAGGAATGAACCCGATGCGGGCAAACATCATGGAGTAGCGCTAGGCAGCGAGCAGCCGCACACTGCCGAGCTGGCGACTGTCGAGGCCTTTCGACAGAGTTACCTAGTACTTGAACTCTGGCATCGACTTGAGTTGGTCTTTCGTGACGTTGATAACGGCGCGATCGGGAAACCATTCGCGCGCAGTCTGGGACGTCATTCCTTCGGTCGTTTTCCCAGCCTTATTAGCGAATTTGAGGCTGTTCATCGCGACCGGCACATAATGCGTGCCCATTCCCAAAAAGCCGCCTGCCTCGATGACGAGACCCCTCACCCGGCCCTGAGAGTCGATGATGATGTCATAAACGTCTCCGACTTTGTCGTTGGCTTCATTGTAAACGTTGACGCCCTTCATTTTTGCTGCGCTCCAGTCTCCCGCAGCGGCGATTGGCGCGGCTGCTTCGGACGCCGTGTGAGCGGGAGTCTGGGCGAACGCCGCGGAAGCAAAGAGCAGAGCAGTGATGGTGGCCAATGTTCTCACGATATCCTCCCTAGCTGGAACCTAAAAAACAGAAGCGCTCGGCATTCGTTCCTAGTGATGCGCAGGAACGGCTTTCACTAGTATTCGTTGATGCTGCACCGATTAAACCGATCAGCAGGAGGTCATGGATTGGAACCAAGGTCGAGGGAAACTGGAAGCAGGTCAAAGGCAAGATCAAAGAGCAATGGGGAAAGCTCACTGATGACGATCTCGACGTGATCGACGGGAAGCGAGATCAACTCGAAGGCAAAATTCAGGAGCGATACGGCTATCAGAAAGACCAGACGAAGAAAGAGGTCGATGATTGGTACGGACGTCAGACTTGGTGAGCAGTTGATTTGAAGAGGCGGGCCCGGTGAGGTGAGGGCGGAGTGCCCTCCGTCGCGCGTGATGGGCCGCAGGCGCATCCACTGAGTTGCGCCTGGGCCGACGCCGCTACCCTCCGCCAGCTCGGCGGCGAGCCAGCGACGACTCAAACATTCGGCTGCCCTTGTGTTCCTTTATGCTAGCCAACAGGGCGTGTGCCGCGCCGATCGTGCGGAACGTCGGATGCCGACCGAAATAGGCCACTCGCGAACGAGAATTAGGTCCATTGGTAGGAACCAAGGGATTGCTCGCCCTGTTGCATGTTGTTCCTCTCTCTAAGGAACAGCCTTATGGCCGACGACAACAACAAAAATCCAAATGAGAAACAGCCCGGCGAGAATCCGGACGGCAAGTACCATTTCAATCCTGGGAACATGGCCGGGAAGAAGCCCGGGGATTCGGAGCAGACTGCCGAAAACCGTGGCGAGCAGCCGCACGAGGACAAAGAAAAACCCGCCGGCTAGGTGCTGGCCACTCGCAGATGCGAATAGGCCGGGCGAAGGCTGGCGTCATCTTCTTTCGCAGATCGGACATGCCGTCGTGATCCAAACCGCGCGCGAGAAGCACGGTCCCGGGCGTTTCCTCACGTGCCATTGTACAAGGCGATTTTACGATGCCCATCGGGGCGGCGTGATTCCTCCCGCCGCCGCTCTAGAGCGCGAGATTGTTGGGCTTGGTGTCGAAGAAAAGCAGAAGGATAAGGCGCGCGGCGAGTTTTCGAATTTCCCGACCGCGAATCTCATTTGCTCCGGTCTTTTTCAGCCTTGTTAGCGGCGGAAAGCTTGTCTCTTATGTATTTCGTCAGGTCGCCAACTTCGTTGGTCATGGCTTCCTCAGAGATACCTTGACCGCTTGCCCCCTCGACGAGGCGGCGCACGAGATCGTGCACGTTTTGCGATGCGCCGGGAGTCGAATATTGCTCCGCGGCGTTAACGCTGTTCTCAACCCAAAAATCGATGTACTCGCGGACCTTGCTCACCGAACGCCTCGTACTTCTTTCCCGGGCAGACGCTAAAGTTGGGAAGAAGACATAGCAAGGCCGTCTCGGAAGGCGCTGTTACCAGAGACTGCTTCGACCTATCTGCTCAAGCTCTTCGATTGCTCCACCAGCGTCGTGTAACATTCGCAAGATAAACGTTCCAGAATCTGCCGATCGAGGATGCTGATTTCTCCACGGGCGTAGTGAATGGCGCCGGTGTTCTGTATTTTTCTTGCGACCTCTGTGACCGAGGTGCGCCGCACGCCCAGCATCTCGGCCAGGAACTGTTGGGTTAGATTAATGGTGTTGCTTCCTGCGGTGTCAGCCGTTTGGAGGAGCCATCGGCAGAAGCGCGCTTCAATGACATGAACCGCATTGCAAGCGACATTGATCCGGGCTTGGGATAACAGGATTTCGTTGTAGCCTACGCAGAGGTTTCGCAGCGTGGTGCTTTCTCCCGTTGCCTTTCGAAATCGGCTTGCCGGAATTCTTGTCACCTCGGCTTTGAGCTGCACAACGACCCGAACAAGAGAAATATGCGCGCCCAGTCCGGCCATGGCTCCAACAACGCCTTCCCGGCCAACGGTCGCGGTTTCGATCGCCCTGCCGTCCTTCAAGACGGCTAGCAGCGAGAGCATGCCCAGGTGTGGGAAGTAGACGTTTTCCGTCTCGTCTCCGGCTTCGATGAGGATTACACCCTGGTCGAGTTGCTCGACGACCATGTAAGGTGAGAGCAAACTAAATTGAGCGTGCGGCAAAGATCCGAGAAGATTGTTGGTATGTTTCGCCGAAGCGCTGTTTTTGGCCAATGCGGCTCCCGCCCGGTCGGTCGGGCCGATCTCCGCGGGACGGATGCGCTCCGAGAGCACGCAAGCGGGAATAGCTTGTATAGGGAACGTTAGGTCAGCCTGTCGGTCCGATTTCCGTCACAGCGACGCTACAGGTCGGGGAAACTCACGACGGGAAAAACCCTCTACATAGGGCAAAGTCTAGGGCGAGACTTCGTTCCTGGCCGCAGCGAAGTATTTTGGACTCGCTTTTCTTGGTCCGATATCGGACACTCAGGGGGTCATCGCGAGGACATTGGCTGTTATCGGTGATGAGAACGCCGGTTGCGCTCCCGCCCTCTCTCACAGGGAGCAGCGCCATGCAGCAGCAGCGACGCCGTTTCAAACAAATACTCTCACTCGAAGGACGTCTCGCTCAAGAGGCGAAGCGCCTGCGAGAAGAAGCCGAGAGTCTTCCACCTGGCAGGTTACGCGACGAAGCCATTCGCCGAGCGCGCCAAGCGGAGACCGGCTCCCACGTAAGTGAGTGGCTGCTGTCTCCCGGACTTCGCGCGCCCACGTGAAGGATTACCGCGCGTACCTCCTCGATCAGGACGGACACATTTTCAGCGCCCATGGCTTCGATGCTGTGGACGATGAAGAAGCCTTGCAAAAGGCAACGCGCCTCGTCGACGGTCACGACGTCGAGATCTGGCAACTCGCGAGAAAAGTCGGGCAAATCAAGGCCGCGATTGACTAGCTGCTCGTCCTGCTTTGAGTTTGGCAGCTCCAGAGTCTGTTTCATTAACTTTTGGCGTTGGTGCAAAAGTGAACTTATGTCCGGTATCGAACAATGCTAACGTCGGTCATCACCGCACGGTCCTCGGCTCTTATCGGTGATGAGAACGCCATTAGCGCTCCCGCCTTCCTCAGGAATGGAGCAGCGCCATGCAGCGACGCCGTTTCAAGCAAACAGTCCCCCTTGAAGATCGCCTTGCAGATGAGGCGAAGCGCCTTCGTGAGAAGGCTCGCTCGCTTCCGCCAGGTATCGAGCGGGAGCGCGCAATCCGCAAGGCTCGGCAAGTAGAGACCGGCTCTCAAATGAGTGAATGGTTGAGGTCGCCCGGCTTACAGGCCCCGAAATGAGACCGGCCGAAGAGGTACCTGAAGGTACGCCCCTGATTGAAGGCGCTGCACAACTGCTGCGGCGCGCTCGCGAACTTCCCATCGGCGGGGCCAGAAACGAGCTTCGACAAATAGCGAGGGTCATGATCAAACTTCATCGGATCGGTTTTCGCGACTACATAGAGATCATGAGAAAACCCACGATGCATTGAGGCAAATCCGGCGTCGCGCTGCGTCCGCTACCGTACACTGCTGATTCAATTGAACAATTTTGCTTCTCCCTCGTCATATATAAAACGGGGAGAGTAAGGTGGCCATAAAGAACGAGCGCGTCGAACTCGAAGTGAAGATCATGAAGTACCGCGCATTCCTCCGAAAGATGGCATTAGACCCCGAGACAGAGGCGCGCATCCAAGAGCTGATCGCGGATCTGGAAAGCCGGCTGCGATCCATCGACGAGTAAAGCCGCCTTAGTTGGCGGCTTTTTTCGATCATCAGCTTCGTTTTTCCGCATAGGCCAGCGGCCTTAATGGGGTCTCTTGCTTGGAACCGATTGGCAAGCGATCGATTGTCACCGCATCATCGGCCATACTCCGCCTTAGGCGTCGGTGACTGAGAGACCGATTGGGCTCCCGCCTGCGTAGCATGGGAGCGTGCCTTGGTCGAACAGCCCCACATCAATCCGTATTCAGTCCACGCGCGCATCTGCCTTGGCGTTGCAGCCTTTGGCGCCGCACTGTTCGTTGCGGCGCTGTTCATGGGCATGCGGTAGGGCCGGCTGCGCCAGCATGGAAAAGCGGCGCGGCCGTAGAAGTAAAGCCAGGAAGAGACTGGCTTACTTCATGTTACCTGGCGCCACTTTCGTGCCGCCTTGGTCGCTGCCGGGACCAGAGCCGCCCTGGCCGGATGCATCGGGTTTCACCATTCCGCCCTTGGCCATGCCGTCTTTGCTCATGCCGGTGGTGCCTTTGGTCATCGAACCTTTGTCCGTATTGTGCATGCCGGGCTTCTGCATGTTGTCGGACTGCGGAGCGGGCCTGGAATTCTGAGCGAAGGCGGTACCGCACATAAGGCCGAGGGCGGCGGTAGCGATAATGATCTTCTTCATCGAAAACTCCTGTTTGGATTCGTGCGGGGCCAACGGGAGCGCAGAAGCCACGTTCCTAAACCATCCGTTCAGAAGGAAAGAAAATCTGCCAGGGGGTTCTGAAACCAATCTGGGTCGGGACCGTACCGCCCAGGCTTTCGGGAGAGCCACCAGTATTTGCGGGTCAGCAGGTCTTCGCTGGGTGGCATCATTTTCACATACGTGCCGCTCTCGTGCTTCGAAAACTACGCCGCGCTCGATCGCGTGTTTGAGCCCGGCGCCGAACTCGCTGCCACTGCCCTTCAGCTTGAACAAGAAGGGCACGTTGATCCGTTGGCGAGCGCGCCGCTGATCGCAGGTCGGGCGACGCTAATTAGCTTCGACCAAGTGAGGCCCGTCGGTTCACGCTGGCGGGCCTAGTACTCCCGGCGCGCTACGCAATTGGATCGGCTGCCGGGAGCATTGGGGCTGGAGGGCATGCCGTGCCATGGCTGCCTTCTAAATGACAATACGTAGAACGTCGGACTCCGGTAGTTGTCCGGACTCCATTTTCGGAACGGGGTGTTCTACTGAAGGAACACCGGCGCGATTTGAGCACCAAGTTTTTTCGTTATTCCGGGAATGCCGCAGTGGGGCTGGTACCACGCTGCGGCTTTTCCCATTGGACCCCGCGTCACTGATCACGCGGTTGAGGCTGGCAGGCCCACCACATCACACCCGGAGTTTTGCGCTATCCACCGGGGCTGGCGCACGCCGGCTTTTTAACTCAATGGTGCTGCGCTATTTTAAAGCCATGCCGCGTAACACAAACCGTAACCTGCCGAGATCTGCGGACCTATTGGCCGCCAAGGACGAGCTTCTTGCTGGTCGACGGATCGTCATTGCTTCTTTGGCTGGACCGCGTCTTAGCGGTAAGAAAGGCATCGTTCTTGGTCAGGGAGCGACGGCCACTCAGGTCAAGGTGCTCTTAGACGGTGCCAAGGGCTACGTGATTCTCCATGCGCGATACGTTGATCTATTCGAGGATCGATCCGCTACCGAGGGGGTCTAGAATGACCGAAATGAAGGCGCGGTACGTTGTTTGGTATGAGCGACCGGTAACCGGCCGGTGCACCATACTGGATCTTTCACTAGATGTGCCTGCGATCGGAAAAGGCGGGAAGCCTCTGTCTGGCTTGTCGCACTCCACTGCTGAAGCAGAGGCCGATAGACTGAACGCTGCCCGCAGCCGACCGAGGGGCCCAGAAAGGGGATGGACGGAAAGGGGCAATTGAACCGCCGGGCCCGATTGGGCAGGAGGCGCGCGACCGAACGCTCAGAATTCTCGCGTCATTGCCGGATGGGTCCGGTTCTTCACCTTGATCCAGTCTTTCGAGCGGCCGGCGCCATAACGCCGGTCGCGGCGTTTCGAGACCAGGCCCTCGAGGCCCATGCGGCAGGCGGCGGCGAATAGATCCGGACCGATCTCGGCAGCCTCGAACGGCGCGACGAATATGCCATCAGGCCGGCCGTGCTGCAGCCGCGTCAAATTGGTCTTGCGCATCGTCAATGGCAGCTGGCGCAGGTCCTCGCCGCCAAGCGCGAGGATGTCGAACGCATAGAGCTGAACCTCGTGATCATGCTTGCGCGAGTGCAGGGCGTTGAAGTCCGAGGCGCCGTCGACGCCGAGCACCAGGGCCTCGCCGTCGATGGCGAATTGCTGCTCGCGGTTGTTCAGCGCGGCCTCGACGATCCAGGGGAACCACTTCTCTTTTTTGCCTTCGCCGGTATCCACGGGCGATGAAGTGATTGAATGACGCAGCGCGACTTCCGTTTCGGGCCCGCAACCTCCTGTAACGGAGGGGCAGGGCAGGTCGGCTCTGCCAGGGCAGCCAGACGTCCACCTGTTCTGCTATTGCGAGTGCGTCATCGACCTCTATTCCGAGGTAGCGGTGCTCTCGATTTTTGTATGCCCCAACAGGAGCTGCACGGCTCGCAAGTTGCCGGTGCGACGATAGATGAGCGTCGCCTTGGCTCGTCGGAGTGAATGCGTTCCGAACAGGTGAGGGTCCAATCCTATACCGGCCAGCCAGTCCGATCGCAGGCGTGCATACTGCCGTGTCGTCAAGCTGCGGTCCGGCCCTCTGCGGCCCGTGAATAGACGATCTCCTGGCTTCAGAGCGCCAAGGATAACTCCTCAATGACTCGCTCTACGTGCTGTTTAAATCGTGCGGCTGACTTCGCGTCCATAGAACCTCCCGCGGGAACAGGGCCTGCCTTGCAAATGGCAACATACCCGCCTTTGGACCAAGAAGCCTTCCAAATAGCGAGAGCGCGACTGTTCCGCTAATGGCCCGTTTGAGACATGCCGGTCCGATCTGACGAGTCCGCTTATCAGGCTAGAGCGGAAGTCAGCGGCTCGCGGGAAAACCGACAAGATTGACCCAGAACAGACGTCGATTGTTCAGGCAAAGGGACTGTTTGGCTCTTTCAAGGCAGCAAATTGCGTCGCTGACCGCACATGGTGGGTGTACAGTAGACCAATCTTCGGCAGCAGATGGGCGCGCTGCGGACTTCTTGAACTCGACCACACTTTGTCGGTCATCAAGCGCGGAACGTTCGGGATCGCGCGTGCTCCGCGTCGGCGGCGTGTTTTCTGCTGCTACTTGAGTGTCCCGATATAGGCGGCGATATCTGACGCTTCATCCCTGCTGAGCTGCATATTAGGCATCTTCGGGTGTGGATCGAGCAAGAAGAACGCTAGCTTGGCGGGGTCGAAATCCGGCCTCGCTGCGATGGACGCGAACGTTGGAGCGTCGGCTCTCGCGCCCTTCTGATCGGCTGCGACAAGATGGCAGCCTGCGCACCATCGTTTGACGAGATTTTCGCCTTGATCAGGGTTAGCCGCGAAGGCCGAAGTCGTGGTGATTGTCGCGCACACCATCAAGACGCAGCGAATTCGATTAGATTGTTCCACACTCAAATAACCTTTCCAGCATTGGGCATATGCCGACAACGTCTGCCTGATTTCACGACGGGAAATCTGGCCATGAGGGAAACTTCACGCAGCTACTGTTGCGGACATTTCCTGCTTGGAGGCTTCCTGGTCCTTCACTCCCGTCGCCTCGATGCACAGCTTGACCGCCTCACCGAGGCTCGCGGCAACGAGGTCGGCTTTCGCGCCTTCCCGCAACAATTCCAGCGCAGCCGGGTCGATTTCCTTGACCCAACAGCCTAGGATAATGGTTGCCTTCGGTAACTTTCGCCTTAGGCGTCGAACGGAGTAACGCATGTGCGCTGGTCCATTGGCATCGAGATAGACCAGGCATACGATCGCAACGCCGGTGGTATCAAGGCGGAAGACATTCGTCGTGGAGAGCGCTTCCGCCCCTTCCACTCGCGCCGCCAGGCCGTGCGTCGTCGAGAGCTGAGCCAGCATGATCGCGGCCGCCTCATCGATGCGACTGCGCCCCGCCACGCAGAGGACGGGATGTTCACCCTGCCATCCCGGCGGGAGGGATTCCTTGCTGAGAATGGGCAACGTTTCATTTGTCGCATTTTCTGCAACGCTTTCCACCGCGGACGATGCTTCCGCGTCGGTGGTTGAATTGCTTTTCGCCGGCGGCCGGTCCTCCTGATCCGAAAGGTCGCTGGCAAATTCGTTCACCGCGTCTCGAATCTTCGTTAGACGTTCCTGGTCAAGCGCGCCGCGCTCGGCATCGGCTTGCGCTAGCTGCAAACCCTTCAAGGCGACTTCATCATAGTACGAGGCCAGCGAGCGTTCTTTCAGAAATTCTTCGGCCTTTTCGGCGGCTTCCGTCGGATCACCAGCCAGCATCCGCTGGTAAAATATTTCGGGGGGAGAAAGGGCCGGCCGGTCCCCGAACATGACATCAAGAAATTCCAGACGTTCCACATGACGCCCTAGCACGACAAGGCACACCGTCAGCGGCGTCGCGAGGACGAGCCCGATTGGACCCCATAGTGCAGTCCAGAACGTTGCCGACACGACCACGGCAACTGGAGAAAGCCCTGTGCTGTGGCCGTAAACCATCGGCTCGATGACATGGCCCACGACCGGCTCCACAACTAGGAAAAGCGCGAGCGTCCATAGCAGCATCGACCAGCCGGGATCGATGGCTACTGCCAACGCAAGCGGGAACGCGCCCGCGATGACGGCGCCGATGTAGGGAACGAAGCGGAGAGCTGCCGCCAGGATGCCCCAAAGGATCGCGCTTGGAATCCCGATGAGCCACAGACCTATCCCGATCACCACGCCAAATGCGCCGTTCAAGATGAGCTGAGTCAGGAACAGCCGGCTAAGGCGGCTCGCCGCGTCGTCGAGCGCCGCCGTCGTACGTTGGAGATCGGATGACCCCGCCAATCGAATGAGACGATTACGAAGATCTTCGCGTTGAAGCAGAATGAAGATGACGAAAATAATGATGATGCCGGTTGTCGCGAGAGGATGAACCAGCGGCGAGATCAGAGTCCGCAAGCTTTCCAGCGCGCCAGGATCGGGCTGGCGTACTTCTACCGGAACCGGCGTCAGCGGCGCGGGCGTGTTGAAACCAGCGACAGAGCCTGAGCCACGTGCGGATGGCGCATCCTTTGGCTTATCAAGTTCTTTGCTGAGATCCTTCAGCATGTCGGAGGCGCGTTCCAGCGTGCCCCTGCCGGCTTTTGTGTCCCGGAAGGACTGAATTTTTTCGCTTATCGTCGATTGGTAACGCGGGAGGTCTCCCGCGAGTTGCGTCAGTTGCGTGGCGAGGAGACTCCCCATCGCGAAAATCAGCGTGAAGGCAAGTATAACCACGCTCACGACGGCTAATCCGCGGGGGACATGGATACGCTGCAGTATTCCGACCAGCGGCGCCAGCACGAAGCTGAGTAGAATAGCCAAAGCAACGGGCACAAAGATATCCCGGCCAAAATAGAGCATCGAGATAATGATGACCGCAAGAATTGCAGTAGCTACTGCGCTGAGCAGCGCCATAAGTTCTTCGGTGGTACGTGCCCTAAATGGCTGTCTCGCTAAAGGCCTCATCTGCTTTCGTCCCAAACCTCGGAACCTGCTGATGCGCTGATAAGGACACGGCGCGATCTGCATGAAAAAGCCGCTCGGGCATTGCTCCGCGCGGCTTTCTCAGACGGCTGCCGTTTTCCGGTTCCGCCGCTACACATACCAATAGATGAGCAGCGTAAAGGTTTCGTGCCGCGAGAAAGATAAAGCCGCGCTCGGCACTGGCCGGTCTCGGGAAGACTTTTGCTGGTGAGCAAATGTCTCCTGTTGGCCCATCAGCGAAGTGGCGACACGCCTCACTGAGGTCAGCTTAGTGGGGCGTAGCGGACGAGATTGGCTCACGCTGAGTTCTTCGCCTTTTGACCCGGAGCAGAAGTGTTCGACAGTGACATGGGAACGATCAACGATTCGAGAGGTTGTGTCCGTGTGGCAGGTTCCACATGCCAGGAGGATGTTGTGCGTCAACTCCTTGGAATGATTGCCGCGATGATCTTGATGGCTTCTGGATTTGCGGCCCATGCCGGACAGACCGAGTATGACCCGGCCAAGGTTAGTGACAGCCTGAAGGCAGTCTTCCAATTCGGCTCGGTCTCGACCAAGAAGGCAATGAACGCCAACACGGTCACGCTGCTTACTGGTACGATCGGCGGCACCTATGTGCAGTTCGGTGCAGACCTCGCTTCCGTGCTCGACGACGACGGTAAGCTGCGCGTCCTGCCGATCACCGGTCGAGGCTCGGTGCAGAGCATCGCCGACATCCTCTTTCTTAAAGGCGTCGATCTCGGCATCGTGCGCGCCGACACGCTCGACTATCTCGAGAAGAAGGGCTTCGCCAACAACATCAAGAAGCAGTTCACCTATGTGACCAAGCTCTACAATGAGGAGATGCAGGTCATCGCACCGAAGGCAGTCAAGACTCTGAGCGATCTCGAAGGTAAGACGGTGAGCGTCGACCTGCCCAATGGCGGCACGTTTGTGACTGCACTGACAGTTTTCGAGCGGCTCGGGATCAAAGCGAACTTCGTCTATATCGAGCAGCGGATCGCAATGGAAAAGTTGAAGAAGGGCGAGCTAGACGCCGTCATCGTGGTGGGCGGCAAGCCATACCTGTCTGTCACTGCCTTCAAGAATGACGGCCCCTTTCATCTTGCTGCGGTCGCCTATTCGAAGCCCCTGCAGAGCGATTATCTGCCGGCGACGTTGACCTCGAAAGACTATCCGAACCTGATTCCCGAGGGAGAAACGGTGGAAACGATCGCGGTGCCGGCGGTGCTCGCAGCATACAATTGGGCTCCCAACACTGAACGCCGTCGCAAGCTCGCCCTGTTCGTTGACGCCTTCTTCACGAAATTCGCCGCTTTGCAGAACCCGCCCTTTCATCCCAAGTGGAAGGAGGTCTCCCTGACGGCACCACTCGCCGGCTGGAATCGCCTGCCGCTCGCACAGCAATGGCTCGACCAACACGGCCTCGAACCGGTAAAGCGAGAACGCTTTGAGGCATTCCTGCAAGAGACCCCCGCCGTCGCCAACATCCAGTCGGAGGCCGATAAGGAAGCGCTATTCCGGCAATTTCAGACCTGGGAACAAGGGAGAAACGCGCAGGCACGGATGAACTCCCAGGTGGACTCCAAGAAGGTTCGAGACCGGGACTATACCTCCCACTCCGCAATGCAAGCTGCACCTCCACGCCACCCGCCCCGCCGATCACATCCTGCAAGGCGGGCACTCGGTAGCTTGACGGGGCAAGACTCGGTGAGCAAATGCAGCCATCCGGATTTCTGCAATCGCACAAGTGAGGAAGCTTGGCGGAACCCATTCCCCGGCGCCACTCCGCCCCCCAATCGAGGACTCTCAACTTCCGATGATCCGTTTCGGAGCTCCGCTCCGACACAGCCTGTATTCAGATAACGGAAGCCCTCCGATCACGCGCTGATGTTCGTCGACGGGCGCTTGTCGCCAGTTATTGCGCCCTCCTTCAAGACACGCCGCACCGCGCGGCGCGTGACGTTGCCGGAGGTCCGCTGCTCGCCCATCTACGAAGTAGCGGAAGCGTTTCGTTGAGGTCCGCTTAGTATGGCAAGGCGGACGAGATTTGCTCCTGCTGAGTTCTTCGCGTTTTGACCCTGGCTGTGGGAAAACGCCGTGCCTGCTATGATTCCCGCACTGAATCGGCGGGGCTGGCACGACTCGTTTCGTTCAAGGAGCTGATCGCGGGCAATCTACTTTGTTGCCGGAATGCCTGGACGACTGGGTTGCAGATGACAATCCGGTTCGCGTGATCGACGCCTTCGTTGCAGCCCTCGATCTTGCTGAACTTGGGTTTGGTGGCGTTGAGCCTGCCGGCACAGGTAGGCCGTCGTATCATCCGGCCGCGCTCTTAGGGCTCTACATTTACGGTTATCTCAACCGTGTCCATTCGAGCCGCCGGCTTGAGCGTGAAGCTGGCCGCAACGTCGAAGTGATGTGGCTGCTCGCCAGGCTTGCGCCCGATCACAAAACGATTGCCGATTTCCGCAAGAACAATGGTCCCGGCATCAAAAAGGTCTGCGCGCGCTTCGTCGAGGTGTGCCGCAAGATGGGCTTGCTCGCGACAGCCAGCGTTGCCATCGACGGCAGCAAATTCAAAGCAGTCAATAATCGCGATAAGAACTTCACGCGCGGCAAAGTCGAGCGGCGGCGCACGCAATTGGAGGAGAGTGTTGCGCGCTATCTCGCTCAGCTCGATACCACCGACCGGCAGGAGCCGTCGGAAACACTGGAGTTAAAAAAGACGCGGATCGAAGAACGGCTCGAAAATCTGACCGTTGAAATGGCGAAACTCGCAGCGATTGAAAACAGGGGGTTCTGGCGTCGCCCGATCAGCAGATATCGTTCACTGATCCCGACAGCCGTTCGATGGCCACGAGCGGCCGTGGTTCTGGGGTCGTCGGCTACAACGTGCAGACGGCGGTCGATACAGAAAGCCATCTGATCGTCGCGCACGAGGTGACAACAAGCGGCTCAGACCGGTCGTAACTTGCAAACAAAGCCCGGCAAGCCAAAGTGCACGCCGAGCCCACAACGCCGTATCAAGCGATGGGTGTACGAGGACGCTCTCGAACGCGCTCAGGCGCGGCTCGACAAGAATCCAAACGCCATGCGCACACGCCGCGAGACCGTCGAGCATCCGTTCGGCACACTGAAGATGCGCATGGGCGCGACGCACTTCTTGTGCGTGACGCTGCCGAAAGTTGCGACCGAGATGGCGCTGTGCCTTTCAGCCATTTCGCTCTCCGCGAGTTATATGCAGTAGCAGCCTATGGGACAGTCGGTCACAGCTCGCCCCCCATCGCTGGGTGGCTCCGGTTCTCACTTTAATCCAGTGCTTCTGCCGGCCGCGGCGATACGGCCGATCGCGATGCTTTGAGACCAGGCCCTCGACGCCCATGCGGCAAGCGGCACGGTACAGATCCGGACCGATTTCGCCGCGCTCGAATGGCGCCACGGTGATCCCATCCGGCCGTCGCGCAAAAAGCCGTTCAACGTTTGTCTCGCGCAAATGCAGCGGCAGATCGCGCAGGTCGTCGCCGCCCATCGCGAGGACATCGAAGGCATAGAGCTGCACCTCGTGATCATGCTTGCGCGAGTGCAGGGCGTTGAAGTCCGAGGCGCCGTCGACGCCGAGCACCAGGGCCTCGCCGTCGATGGCGAATTGCTGCTCGCGGTTGTCCAGCGCGGCCTCGACGATCCAGGGGTATCGCTTGGTCCAGTCGTGGCCGTTGCGGGTGAAAAATCGCACGGTCTTGCCCTGGCGCTCGACGCGCAGGCGATAGCCGTCATATTTGATTTCGTGGATCCAGTTGGGCCCGGCCGGCACCACCTTGGCGACCGTGGGCAGACAGAACTCAAACGCTTTCGACATAGTCGAGAGATACGCGCGGTTTCATGGATTGCGAATCCGGAACCGTCCTGAATCGATATCGGCTTGACACTGTTAGTGGCGGCGGGTGTAAATAAACACGCGCAGCGTGCTGTTCGCCGGAGGCTACGAAACCGGATGGACTGGATCGCTTATACGGTTATCGGGCTGTTGCTGCTCTTTGTGGCAGGTAAGTTGTTTTGGAAATGGCTCAACCGAGGGATCTGGCGGAGTTAAATTCCGAAACGACGTCAGTGTCGCCAGCCGTCCTTGTCGACCTCCACCTGAAATCCTTCCGGCATGCGCGGCGCTTCCGCTTCGCCAGTAGCGTTGCAGGCCGGGCAGGTCGCGCCAGCGCCGCCACAGGTGCAGGCGCGCGGGCCATCCCAGGGGCGGTCCGGGTGGTTCTCGCAAACCCAGCCGAGATCGTCACAGTTGACGCACGTCGTGGTCGTTGCACCGGCGGCCGCCGGCTTCTCCTCGCTGGACATCAGGCGACCCCGCGCAAGGGTAGCGCGAGCTGCATGTCGAAGCGCATTGTGGCGTTGGCGGCGATGAAGTCTTGCAGTGCAGAGGAGATCTCGGCGTCGGAGTCGGCTGCGCGCTGGGCCAGTGCGTCGGCGACGTCAGAAGTCGCATCCCGCGACCACCCCTCGACGGGATTGAAAGATACAATTCGGACTGGATAGGCGTACTGGCCGGACAAGAGTTGCAGGATCGTCTCGAAGTCGGTGTCAGCTTCATCCGTTTCACGCCAGGCGCAACCGGCGCGCGCGCCGAAGTCTTCAAGCACTAGATAGATGTCGCGGTCGAGGCGGTCAGCCGGCACGATCGAGGGCGAGGAACGCATACGCTACTCCGATACGACAAACGGCGAAGAGACGGCCCCGGCTGCGGGGGGATCAAGGGGGTAGGCCGGGGCCGCTCCGCCGGCTATGGCAGCGAGCCAGCGACGATTCAAATATTCGGCCGCGCTTGTGTTCCTTTATGCTATGCCACTCCGCCATGTGCCTGGCTCCATGCCGGGATACAAACCGACCGACCATTCCCATTGATCGGCGTGCACAGGCACTCCGGCGCGCCGCGCCGATGGTCCCGATGCGGACGTCGCCGGAATAGATGTGCCAAGTCTCGTCATGCGGATTGTCGGCGCGGGGGCGGGTGAGGGCGGTGTTGATCATGGCGACAGGATAGGGGCTAGCCGAGCCTTGAGCCAGCCGCTGGGGCCACCTGTAATTCTGTTCACCGTGATCGCTTCGATTTCCCGATCCGGATAGCGTGCCGCAACAAATGTGTCGCTTATTTCGGTGTCTTTGTAGGTGAAGCCGTCAGCCTTTAGTGTGCGCTTGGTCAAGTCAATCTCAAGCACGACTTCGAAAGCACTGGTATTGTTTTCCGAATATCCGTTCCCGAAAGCAAGAATCCTGAGGGTACCCTTACAAACCAGTCTGACTATGCCTGCACCGCTCGCACTTTTGGCTTGGCTCTCTGGAGCCTGTACCGGCGCTGGAGATGGGCTACGCGGAGCTCCCAGATGAGGCTTGTCAGAGTAGAAATTCCATGCTCGGGTGAGCTTGAGCGAGAAACTGCAGGGCTTCCGGCGAACCCTCATTGCCCCAAAATTCAGCGACGGCTCCATAGGCTGCAGCTCGCGACGCTACCGCCAGAAGGACCGCGATGATAAAACTTGCGATCCGTTTCGAGCCTACTTGCAAGCCCTCATACATGTGGACCCCAGTCAAACGCCGCCCGCTCACAGTTTGCCCTCTCGCTCGCGTTTGACCATCGAGCGCACTGCGCCTTCTGCGAGCTGGATTCAAGGGTGCAATAGTTGCAACTTGGTTTTGTGGATCCGTCCCCTCCTGGGCCTTCTCCCTGATACCGTTTGCGCGATTGCGGGTGTCAAAAAATCAACAGGGCCAAAATAACAATTCCCACTCTCACGGCATCACCCACTCGTTGGTAGGAAAGCGACGATGCTACCTGCGCAGGTGGCGCCGGCAAATGCGACAACTTGGACCAAAATGTCACGAGGCCTGCCTGATCCGTGGCGAGAACCTCAGGGCAAAAACTCGGTGACGACCTCGCGACTTAACTCTTGCAATCGTAGCCAAAGAGGAAATCCCGTTCTGGTCACGTGGATCTAAAGTTCATCGTGTCGTCACCTTAAAGCCGACGTCTTGGGTCGGGCGGGACCGGCGTGCGAGTGTGTTGCGGGGCTTGCAACTGGATTGCCTGTTCGGTATGCTTTCGGCTCACCGCTTAGGGGTGCGATCTACACTGGCCGCATCAACATGACTGACCGCGACCCGGTCGAGTCTGTTGTGCAGAAGGCGAGGTAGAGATGGCCGCGAACCAAGCCGACGGCGGGAATACGTGGACCATTCCGCTCGAAATCAGCGTGCGGGTCGGTGCGGGCATTGAGTTGGTGCAGGTCCAGCCGCCCTCCGCGCCGTATCCCGCGGTGGGACCACTCGCGCCGCCTCCTCCTTCGTCGACAACGGGTTCTGGAACTCTCGACTCTCTCGCCGCGTCCGCGGACGACAGCGTGCGAGGCGTCTTGCAGGGCGGACATGGCCTGCACCACTACCTCGCCGGTATCGACAAGCTCAGCCCCGAGGAACGCATGAGCATTGTCGACCAAGCCATCCTTCTGCTCGACGGATACTATGCGCATCTGCAGCTCAAGAAGGCGATGCACGGAATTGATCCGGTGCAGCGGCTGCGGCTCCTGCGTCGACGGCTCCGCCGCTACGAGTCCGAGATATCTTTCCACAACGAGCTGACCGATATCTTCACCGGCCTGCGCGACCTGCACACCAACTACATACTGCCGGAGTATTTCGCGAAGGCCGCCGCATTCCTGCCGTTCCGATTGAAGCACTGCTACGAGAACGGGAGTCGCGTCTACATCGTCACGGAGACGATGAAGGGCATCGGTGACGCGAACTTCAACAAGGGCGTCAGAATCAACTACTGGAACGCGGTGCCCATCGATCGCGCGGTCGAGATCGCAGCCAACTACCACGCCGGCAGCAACCCGGACGCACGCCATGCCCGCGGCGTAGACGGGCTGACGCAACGCGCTCTGCTGATCTCAGCACCGCCGGACGACGAGTGGGTCATCGTAGGCTACACGGATCTGGCGGGAGTGCAGCGAGAGTTCCGCGCGGAATGGTCGGTGGTGGACGTGCCCCAGCCCGAGGACGAGGGGAGCGTTCAGTCGGCGGGCGCCGCACTGGCGCTCGGCCTCGACCTCGAAGGCGACGTTCGTCGGCGGATAAACGCCCTCCTGTTCTCTCCGGAGAAGCTCGCCGAGCGCAGCCGGATTCGCCGGGCGCGCGCGAGCGCAGGCTACACGACCGCAGGAGGTAGCACGCCCGAGGAGGCTACGGCCATCGCCGCCGCCGCCGCTGTGCAGGGATTGAAGTCGGTGATGCCGGACGTATTCGACGTGCAGATGCTCAATCTGGGAGGAAAGAGGGTCGGCTACCTGCGCATCCGCACCTTCTCCGTCCAGCGCGACGAGCCGTTCGTGAACGAGGTTGTTCGCCTGCTCGAGCATCCGGACTTCCCGAAAGAGCGCATGATCCTCGACGTCCGCGGTAACGGAGGCGGTCTGATCTGGGCCGGCGAGCGGCTGCTCCAGCTCTTCACGGCGAAGCGGATCGAACCGACGCGTGCGCAGTTCGCAGTCACGCCACTGACGGTGGAATTGGCCAAGGCGGACGGGCAGCTCGCGGTGTGGATACCTTCGCTCGAGCGTGCGGTTGAGACAGGTGCGGCCTTCTCCGCCGCCTTTCCGATCACAGATCCCGAGCGTTGCAACGACATCGGCCACCGCTACAAGGGGGCGGTCGTGCTCATCATCGATGCTCGCTGCTACAGCACGACGGACATGTTCGCCGCGGGGTTCAAGGACCATGGCATCGGCAAGATCCTGGGGGTGGACAACAACACGGGCGCCGGCGGGGCCAACGTCTGGACCATCGATCTGTTACGACAGCTGCTGCACGGCGCGGGGGCACTGCAGCCGTTGCCCAAGGGCGGTAGTATGCGTGTCGCGATCCGGCGCACTCTGCGCGTCGGTGCCCAGGCCGGTACCGAAATCGAGGACCTCGGCATCGAGCCCGACAAGATACATGAGCCGACCCTCCAAGATCTGCTGAACAACGACGTGGATTTATTCCAGGCGGCCGCCGAACTGCTACCGTAGGGACCGGCGGCGGTCTGAGAGATGCCCCTGACATCATAGCCCACGCAGTTAGACACACGGCATTACTGGACTCGGTACTGGCCGACGGGAGAAACGCTGCGGATTGGTCCCGTGCACCTCGCGAAGGGCGGCCACACGCTGCCACCACGATCTCAGAAAACCAAAACGAGTCCAACAAATAGAAGTGCCACAAGCCAATTCATGGAGCCCCCGCTTGAGGCCGCCTCAGTTGGCGGCCTATTTCTTATCGGGCAATTTTTGCGGAGTCGCTTGGGTCTCGCAATGAGCAAGCCAAGAAATTTCGACCGCGAAACTATCCTCCACAAAGCCAGACAAGCCGAGACTGGATTACATGTCAGTGAGGGGCTGCGGTTCCCGGGCTCGCAGGCACCGAAATAGCTCGCACAACAAAGCATCCGCCTTGTTCGGATAAGCCACCGGCGGCACTGCAGGGTCTGAACATCCTGAGGCGGCCGGTTCACGACGAAAGGATTGCTCGGCGGTGTGGGGCTATCCGTACAAGCTAGGCCACCTCGTGGCACTCCGGCGCACTGAGATTTCGGCGAGTGATCCACCATCAACGTGGTGGCCTGGAGAGCGCCCTTAGGAACTTTCGGAGGTGCAACTCATTGAGCGGTCATTCAAGTAGAGGACCGCTCTGTGAACCACATCGCCGTTATCTTGATCTTACTCTTTGGCGGCTCGTCGCTCGCATTGGCCCAGAGTACGGGTGGATCGAGCAGTAGCGGCTCGGCGGCGAGTGGAACTGCGGCCACCGGCTCCAAAGGTTATGCGGGCGGCAACCTATCGACCGGGCATACCATAAGCGGCACTGCGGGCTCCTCCAGTCCCAACGTGGGCAACGCGCTCAGCCACGCAGCGACCGGCGACGTGGATGCTTCCTCTGTTAGTCCGGCTCCAACTTCCCACGACAACGCGGTGGATACGCCCGCCGCCGAACGCGCCATTAAGAATTTGGGCAACACCGATATCGGCATTCTCAAGAAGTAGACCATGCTACAAGTCGGCTCGGTCTTGGCGTTGGAGCCAAGGCTATGCAGGCGGCAGGTGACAGCATTGAGCACAGGATAGTCTGTCAGCCGAGCTTTCGGATGAACTCACCAAGCGGACCGAATGCGAAGCAAAAAGCCGAACATGACAAGATGTCAAAGATGTCCGGCGCAGGCTTCGATAAAATGTTCGCGACTCACATGGTCGCAGACCACCAAAAGGATATCGCCGAGTACAAAAGGCATCAAAAAGTAAGGATGCTGCTGGAGAATATGCTTCCGACTAGATAGACGTTGCAAAAGCACCGGGACACCGCAAAATCGTTGAAGACCGGTAATTGATCCGACAGCGGAAGTCTCAAGTAGCTCTTCCAGAATTTGGCCAAACATCCGAGGCCCCATTTGCCGGGGGCGGCTCAGCTTTTTAGTTGAGCCTGCTTCTTTAAGTTGGAATAGCGAGCTTCGACTGATGCCTGGCTACGGCCGAGATCTGCTGCATGTCGCTGAATGACGCTCCGCTCGCCTGCATATGTAAAAGCATTTCTTCGTCCTCTGCGGACCAGATCGTCGAACTTTTGGAGTTCCGGTTCGGACCATTTCCGCCCTGCGCGATCATCCAAAAGGTGGAACGCTTCAGACAAATTATGGCAACCGGCATCCCACAACGACCTCTTACAGGTTGGGCAGTCGTACACGCGCACGCCGGAGGGGGGCAGCAATCCGCTGCGGCCCTTAGACGACCAGTTAGGCCGAACTGGCACATCTTGGTCTTGAACATTGACCGGACACGGCCCCAAGTCCCCGCGGGTTTTAGGAGTACGCGCCCCTGAGCCCGTAATGGCCTATCGTCAAATTTCCTTCGATTTCCTCGTCGCCATCCTCATTTGGTTCGCTGGGGAGTCGAATGATGAGCGAGGAAGAAGCTGATCGCTATCGAACCGAAGCTGAGGAATGCCGCCGTTTGGCCGATAGAGCAATTAGACAGCCGACAATGAAGCCTGGTTGAGGCTGGCCGAAGGCGCCAGCATGCTAGTGGAGCGCAAGGGGTGAGCGCTATCGCCTGCTGAGCGAAACGCCCAGCAATGAGGCCTTCACCATCGTCGCGCCTGGCGTCCGCTTCAGCACTTTTGCAATTTTTGTGGCACCAGCCTTTTGCTTGGCCAGCGACTTCAGTGTTTTCACATCATCTTTCGTCCATTCGCGACGAACAGTTTTCTTCTTCTTGGCCAACTCGGCGCTCCTTCAATGTTGAAGAGCGCCGTCTAACACATGAGGCGTGGCGTGCAAACCCGCGTGAGGAAATTCATTGCCCAACGATCATTTCAACGCGCCTCACTGCTAAACTCAGGCCTTAGGCTCGTCCGGAAAATCGAAGCTGAGAAAAATGAGTGCGAAAGCTCCGACGATCACGAGCGCAACGCATAGCGCCGCGATTCCGTAGGGCCACACCGGCTGATCTCCTTTGGGAAAAACGAAGCCGACGCACCCAGTATGATGGCGCGCCGACTTCGCTAGGCTGAAGCCGGACAGGGCAACTCATCCGGCCATGACAGCGTAACTGCAAAGGCGAGCGGCGCAATCGAAGCCTGAAATTAAGCTTGAACAGTAGAGTAAACTACCGCTGATGGCCCAGGCCGAAACCCAATACGAGAGCCTTCTGGCGGAGCGCGCCCTCGGTTCGCTTGGTCATCTTGGCTATTTTGACCACAGGCGTCCGCGCCTTGGAGTGCGCCTTCAGGTCCTTGATATCTGCAGCGGTCCACTCGCGACGAACAGCTTTCTATTTCTTCTTAGCCAAGACGCGCTCCTTCAGTGTTGATGGCGCGGTCTAGCACACGGAAGGTACGACCGTCACGCGGGATGGTGTGACGCAACGCGCGGTGCACACCTGGCCTGAGGATAGAGCGGGAAGGCCGGTGAGGCCGCGACAAGCGGTGAGGGCGAGGAGGGCGACGCGCAAAGTTGGTCAATCCTGTCGGGAAATTAGGAAAGCCATCGGAACGCTAGAGAGATGGTGCTCGGAGCTAGACATCAGCAGAAGACGATTAACGTTGTTATGTTGTATGCCGCCTGACGGAAACGCGCTGGTGATCTGCGAAGCGATCGGCCATTTCATTTTTTTCCCAAGCGATGTTTGTGCGGTCGAATGCAATCGCGAAAACCGCGCGGCGAGGCGATCTTCCACGTTGGGCTTTGGCATGCCGCTATTGTTCGCTCTGAGTAGATATTTGAAGATATCAGCCATCAGGGCCGGATAGGTCGCGGTAGCTCCTTCATCTATCAAATTTACGGCATCGACTACCGTTGTTGGCATCTGGAACGTGGTGCTTTTGAAGTTGGATGAAAGCTTAGCGAGGCGCGCTTCCTTGCTGGCAATAGCGCCTCTGATCTCGCGCCATCGATACGCGCTGTCGGTAAAAATGCTCGACCCCGTCAGTTGGGCGAGATAAATCGTTATCTCAAAATTCGGCGTCATTTTCATTAGATTGAGCAAGCCCGCGGTTTGCCCCTGACTTGTAGCATCAGCGGCTTGCAGTATCGCCAGCGGGTCGCTTTCTTTTGAGCGCTGGATATGATCGATCACGCTTTCAAGAAGTGGCTCCTTCATGTCAGGCTTAAAGCGCAGCAGTTGCCGGCGCAAAACCTGATCGGGAAATGACAGGATCATCCGTTTGGTGTCTTCCTCCGCCAGCTTCTCGAGCCGCTCCTGCTCGTTACGATCGTAGAGCGGATTTTGCGCATTTCGCATTTCGGCCATATCCATCATCTGACGCCGCAAGTGAGCGTCGAAGATGCAAGGGTCTGGAAAAAGGTTGATGTAGCCGAGATCGATTAGTGGGAAGAGCGTGACGAAGATCAAAATGTCTTTGAGAAACTCCTGGCGGTAGGCGCTTGGATTGTCGACCGGGCTAAACTTTGGTTTTACCGTCCCAGCATGTTGGAACGGGTGCTGCATTAAGACAGTTCCGAAATACAATGCGCCGGTCACGGCCATCGGCGCGATCGTCGTCGGATGAATGAGGCCGGTAAAAATAGATCGTGGTTTGCCGTCTGGCTTAGGTAAAAGGCCGACAAGGTCCGTTTCTAACGGCCAGAGTGCTTGATACAAAAAATAGACGTCTCGGATCTTGTCGTCCGTGATACCGCGGCGCACTTGGGTCCAATCCTTGGCATTTTCCAAATCGAGAATCTTGGTGATGCCAATGTAGAGCCGGATGTTTCGTTCGCGTATGCTGAGTTCTTTCCAAGAGGGGCGCAAGAATGGTGGCTTCTTTTCGCAGCACGCGCCAAAGGGCTTGCCAGAGCCGCAGCCGCAAGGATGCTTTGAGCTTTGTGGAGCTGATAAGTCCTTGAACAGAAAGTCACGCTGTTTTTCGGTTCGACCGAATTGGTCTTGGTAGTAGACCCGGCCGTCAGAAAATTTTGCAAACATCTCTCCGCCGAAGTGCCAAAGCTCGTCTTTGGGCGGCAGCAATGTTTGTGCGATCGCCTCCCACGGCTCTGCGCTTTGGCTTTCCGGGAACAGCCACTCTTTTCGTCCAGCCGCGACGTAGCGTTTCGCTCTAGCTTTGATAACGCGATTCACTCTCAGCACTTCGAAGGAGCGAAGTTTGCGCGCGCGAATAAATGCGTCTGTGCGCACCATCGAATTCCTGAAATTCTTGGCGAACGTCCGCTTTTCAAGCGGGTCAGTTGAGGCGTTCTGCGCGTATTCGAGATTGGTCAGTATCAAGCAATAGTTTCTCGATAGGGGGAAAATGGTCTGGGAAGCCTTCAAAGCAATACTGGGGTCGTCGGGATAGGTGCACAGCAGCGCGTCCGGCGGACAAGCATAGTTGTATACCGTCACAGGGTGGTCGCTGAGGATGAATTTTACATCGCTATCTTCAGCAGACACAATCTCTCGAACGCCTTCGGTCCAGATTGTGCAATGAAGCGCGCGGATCCCTTGCATCTCTAGCATAAGTTCGTTTTGAGACGGCTTCGGGTAATGCCGGCGTAGCCAATCGAGCCCCTTAGGGGTGCGCACCTTCTGGATGTCTATGTATTCGAAGAGAGTTTGAAAGTGACGATGCCACTCGCTTATTTCATTGCCTTGGAAAGCTCGAATTGCCTGAGAGCCCTTGCGATCAATGTCGCCAAACATCTTTCGCTCAATCTCGTCATTGACTGACGTTCCGAAGAACGTCGAGTAAAGATCGCGCTGCATGAAGGCGAGCGAAGTCGGCCGATGTTCAAAAGCATTGAAGGTAATTGTGCGGCCGTCTGCCAGCACCGTTTCGTCTGGTGTCAAATCGAGGTAAGCGAGAACGTTTCGCCTCTCCTCGAAGAACCCTTCTTGGTGCCATTGCGGGACATAGTGATTGTTTCGTGTTTTAGCTGCGCTGGGAATCATCGAACATAAGACTTGATCAGGCTCGCGCAGTAAGGAGCAACGCTCTGCTCTGAGCGAGGATCGGGAAGGCAATAGAGGCAATAGCGCGCCGCATCCTCACCGGAATAATCGGGGTCTGACGCGCCACTCAGCATGATGGTCGCCGTGTTGAATCGCACGTCAAAAATGAAACCTCGCGAACCGACATAGCCCCATAGCTGTTTTTGGAATTCACTGCCCCGCAAACGAACTCACCCTCTTTGGTCTTTACCTTGAAGAGATCGGCCCACTGTGCGGACATGGGGTCTTTTAGTTTGCGCTCTATGACGCCTTTTGCTGCGGTGAATTCAGGGGCCGCGACAACGTTTTTAACGCTATGGGGCTTCTGCGCCACAGGCCGGTCAAAGCACGCCAAGCGCGCCTGTGGATCGGCGATAGATTTGCAGTCGGCTGCATTGGCTGAATTGGCGCACACCGCAAGCAGCGCGAGCGTTGAGAAAAATATCTTCATTGAAATCCCCCAGACCCACCGCAACTTTACGGCGTCAGTACGGGGTTGGGCAACTAGGATTTTGGTCGACCGTGACCTGCGACGGTATCTCCGATAGACTTTCGCCGGAAGCATGGAGTGCCGTGATGGCGAATGAGCGGGATAATTGGGCGGGCCAAATTGCGCGGATCGAAATCGACGAGTCTGCGGCGATCTGCGTTGAGCAAATCGACGACGAAATCACCGTTGCCATCGCGAGTGTTGTCGGCAGTCATTTCCAGGCGACGGCGGATCAGGCGCTTGAGTTGTCTCGGGCCTTAGCTGTAGCCGCTGAAAACGCGGCGAAACCCCGCGTGAGAGTCGGGTTCGTAGTGGCTACTTCTTAATGGAGTGCTCCCACATATAGCGCGCAGCCCTAACGCGCGCTCGTTCCAACATATCCTCCTTCGCTTTAGCGGCGGCTAGGTCTGATTCAAGGCGCTCGAAGTGCGGCAGATAGACTTCACCGCCTTGTGGCGCGCGGCGCATTTCATAGGCCAACCGGTCGAGGCACCGTTCAAGCAGGTCGATTGTGATTGGTTCGTCGGCGGAAAGCGGCTTGTGCCTGCCCATTTTGTTACTCGTTATACAAACTTTCGTACCGCCACTTACACGCCCCGAGGGCCTTCTTGATTTCGTCCATCGGGATTTCGGCGTCTTTTGTAGACCTGTTGGCCTTGAACGTGATTTTTCCGTTCGGATCACCCGGATTCATAGACAAGCTGACTACGGTGCCATCACCGAAGCTCTTTGTAGCGAAGCAGTCGGCTTCAGTGTCCCACGCTTGCCCGAGAACAATCCATCCCTTCACGTCCTTCTTATCGAAGACACTAGCTTTCGAGTGCGCGGAGCCCGTAAGCGCTACAAACATAGCTGCGGCAATCAGCGGAACGCGGTTAACGAAGGGCATGGGCTTCGACAACTTGACGCTATTGGTTCTGGTAATTGAACAGTTCATTTTGATGATCGGTCCCGGAATCGGCCGCCGCTGACGCGATAACTATAGGGAGCCGGGTGGGATGCGAAAGTGCCACGTTGCGAGATCAACCTTGGGAAAAATACGGGTAACGCCCTAACGTGCAACGTCTAGCCGTAAAACCCCACGATAAAACGGATGGCAAAGAACGCCCCAGCGGCGACGGCCATTGTCGCGCCGATCGCAAGCATCACCCTCAAGCTCTCGTCCATGGTACCTCGCATGCAGAACGGCCCCCGCGGGGGCAACGCGGAGGCCGCTGTTAAGGCGCCTCAGGCCGGGGAAACCTGAAGCAAGAGAGAAATCTCTGGCCCGCAGGATGGTTCCTCTGCCTTTGACGGCGAAATGCGAATCAGCTCTCGGCGCTAGGGTATCTTGACGCGCAGGGCAGCGAGGCCTGCTGGCGTGATCCGGTACGCTCCTGCCGTGCTCCCACGTTCAATCCAGCTCTTCGACAGCATGTTTGCGATGGTGCGCTGACCGGTGGGCTCAAGGGCTCTCAGTGTCAGCTCGCGACCCGCGCGTAGTTTTTGCAATGCATCTCGCTCCGAGCTGGTCGGCAGATGACTGGCACGCGCTGGCATCTATTTCTTGGCCTTCAGTCCGATCTCCACCAGCCGGCGGATGGCCTCTGGCCGGCCGGGCAGATCCTCTTGGCGACGGCGCCAGTCGTCTAATTCCTTGGCCATGTCGGGCTGGATACGGACCATAACCGGGGCCCCGGTCACAGCAGGCCGCTTCTGTGGAAGCGTGCGATCATTCGTTGTTTTCTTCATGAAATCATGATGCCACGAAATCATGTCCTCTGAATGCTCGCGGGACGGGGGTAGGGAAATAATACCAATGACTAATCTTAGCGGCGGCGCCACCATCAAAATCGACCCATCCAGACCTTTCTTTGCGAAGACCTTTATTCCGGGCTAAGAGCTAAGGGCTGCGACCCCGTTGTTCACAAGGGCGGTCTTCACGTCCTTCTCAAGGGGGCATCCACAGACAGCCTAAACACGTGGGCCGCGAGCCACGATCGGGACGGTTCGCTCCGGCTAGAACACGCACGCGCTGCGTGGGCGAAGCGAACTTCGGATGATGAGGTGATTCTGCTTGGCGCGCGCCAGTAGGGCCGTTGACCGCGCCGCCGTAGCGCCTCACCCGCGAGGGTGGGCGTTCCCGCTGCAACGCGCATTAACCGGCGGCTGAGCTGAAAAGCTAAGCCGAGGCGGTTTGCGGGTGTTGCGTTCGATGAACGCGAAGCGAGAGCTTCAACTTCGAAGCTTCCACCATGACAGCACCTTCGCTCCGGCCCAGTTTAGCGGCAATCTGGCCAACTGGCATCTTCCCCGCCAGGCTCTTGAGCTCGGAGATATCTTCTTCACTCCACCGCCGATGTGACTCGGGCATCTGCGATACTCCTCCTGGGATACCTCCCTGAAACTCCTTAAAATCGGACTTTAAGAAAGGTTCCGTGCGGAGGCATGCCGCCGTAGCGCCTCACCCCGCAAGGGTGGGGCGCATGCTTCTGTTTTTGAGTTACCAGCCGGCGTAAATTGGACGTCCCCATCCGCCATAGTACCGAGGACCATAGTATCCGCCCCAAGCGTATGGCCTGTAATAAACGCGGGGTCGGTAATAACCCGGGCCATAGTAACCATACCGCGGGCCGTAAGCGGGACCATAGTAGTAGGGAGAGGCCGCAGCTGCGGCGCCAAAGGCGAGTGCTCCAGCGGCGAGACCAAAGCCAAGTCCTGGACCCCAGCCACCGCCGTGCCAACCGCCACGCCAATGGGCTTCGGCGGGAGCGACAGCGGCGACGGAGATCGCGCCGGCAGCCAATGCTGCTAGTGCAATTTTTCGCATTCACATCTCCATGTTCGAATAGGGCGACAAATCAATGCAATGCGATGAGGGCTCGTTCCTACGACTTTCGCCTGCGGCGGGCCTGTCTGTAGGTGGGAGAGCCGGTCGCGCTATAATCGCGCGAGCGCGAGCCGAGCGCGCAGCATGCCGCAGCGCAGGTTGAGGCGGGCTACCGCTTTCCCAGGAGCCTTTCATTTACTCACACGGGAACCGTGATTTCGATTGTCCCTTTTGAGAAGGGCGCGCTAAGCGTGTCCCAGCAGGGGACGTCACATGTCAGACAGGGCCCGCGAGTTTATCGATTTCTGGGTAGAGAACAGCATACATGCTGTCGAACAGGACCATACTGCGGGCGCGTCGCAGGATGTGCCGGAACTCTCGCGACGTCTCATCGAGGCTGCCAAGGGGCAGGGCATTCCGGAGGCCGACTTGCGGGCTGCGATTGGCGACATCGCCGCCTATATCGAAGAGCTTCTGAGGGCAGCGAACAGCGCTGAAAGCGAGCGGCGTACGCCTACGTAGGCGCCCTGCAACCTCTGGACATCACCAGGCTGAAGGTTAAGCTCTTCAAACATTCCCTGCTGCTCTGCGGTGATCGGGACATCTAAAACAGCTGCAGTCCAGCCTTCTGGAACGGCGGCGAGTACCAGGGTCGGCGCCTGGCTCGGCTTAACCAACGCAATCCATATCTCAGTTTTTGCGTCGTCCGAGGCTACCTCAACGACAGTAAAACTGTTGCCGAACGGCTCCGCCATCCACCCCTAATTCCACAGCTCGCTACTCGTTTCTACTTGCGCAGATAAGAAACCGCAGCATGGCCGATTGGCCTGTTGAGTGAGAGTAGCCCCGTTGAACTAATCGGGCCTTCGATGATCCTAATAGGGGACCATCGGAAATGCCCACCGTGCCCCACCAGAACGAGCGCGTAGAACTCGCGATGAAGATTCTGGAGTGTCGCCAAAAATTGCGGCGAGTTGGCTGGGATTTAGAGCAAGCCGAACGCCTGCGCGCCGAGATGGACCGTCTAGAACGCAAGCTCCGCGAGATCGACGAGTAACGTCGCTCCGCACCACCGTAGCTCGTCTAACGCTAGCCGGAAGCACCGCCTCCCTGGCCTCGTTTTTCCGTTCGGCCGGGCTCCAGCGCCGTCGACAACTACAACCCCAGCGACCTTTCGCTGACGTGAGTGCCAGTCTCAGCCTGACGGGCGCGCCGGAGAAGGGCATCTTTCTCGACCCCCGGAGGCATCGCCTTAGCCCGCTCCCGCAGTTCCGCGGCTTGCTCAACCAGACGTTCTTCAGCAGATTGAATTTGTTCGAAGCGGCGGCGGATTTTTCGCATGGGGTTCTCCGTGCAGTTCCAGCCCGGCAGGAATCAAATCTTGCGGGCTGGTTTAGGTTCCTCGGGCTATTTTCCACTCAGCGCAGCGGCGATCTTACCGCCGATGGCCTCAACCGCGCGGCGGGCTGCCTCGTCGGCCAGGTGAGCGTATCGGTTTGTCGTACTCGGATCGGCGTGACCGAGCAGGGTGCCGATCACCGGGAGGCCCATCTGGTCACCGATCCCGACGCTGGCAAAACTGTGCCGCAGATCGTGGATCCTGACACCGGTCACGCCAGCCCGCTTGCAAATGGCTGCCCATGGGCGCTTCAGGTCCGCGCGCGGTTTCTCATTCTTGGTACCGGCCGATTCTCCAGCGATGACGAAAGCACCCAGCTTGGTCAGGCCCTTGATGATGTCGATTGCCGCAGCCGGTAGATAGATCGTCTTTCTGCCAGTCTTCGAGTCGGGCAACCGCAACACACCGCGATCCAGATCAGCTTCGTCCCAGCGCAAGTGCAGGATCTCCCGCAAGCGCGCGCCGGTCAGCATAAGAATCCGGATTGCGGCGGTGGCGTAGGGCGACATTTTCACAAGCTGCCCGACAGGCGCGTGCTTGGCGTCACCGGCCTCAACAGGCAGGCCAACGGTCTCCGCCTCTATCATGGCGTTGCCAATCGCCAGTAGCTCGGCGGTCGTTAAATAGCGCTCGCGGCCTTCCTCTTCGTTCAGCTTCGCGCCGGAGGCAGGGTTCGTACCTTCCGGCACGTGGCCATGCCGCGATCCCCAACCGTACGCCGCAGACACCAGCTTGATTGCCCGGTTAGCGGATATGCGGGCTTCGCGCGTCATTAGAGAGTGCGCGCGTTGTACATCAACTCGGGTCAGCACCACTGCCTTAGTCGAGCCCATCCGAGGCTTGACGTGCTTCTTTAGGAGCATGCGGTAAAGGCCCGCGGTGGACGCTTTTTTGTGCTCGGCGACGTATTCCTCGATGTATTTCGAGACCAATTCCTCAACCGTTAGGCTGGCCCGCTCGTCGCTCCGATTTTGGGCAAGGTCTTTCCCCAATGCGGCGTTCGCGATCGCCTTGCGGGCCGCCTCGCGGGCCTCATTGGCCTTCAGGGTGCCGACCCGGCCCAACTTCAATCGCTTCTTGCTGCCGCCGGCTACGGGGCGGAATTCGGCGAAGTAGGTGCCGGTGCCCGTGGTGGTGCGGTAGAGACCGAAGCCCGCAAGATCGTCGTCGAAATAGTAGGTCGTCTTGTTGGGAACCGCAGACTTCATGAGCGCCGCTACGCTATCGGTCGAAATCCTGATCGTTGCCATGCCCCACCAAATTTATAGCCAGTATGTAGCCAGCAGTCTGGCTATTGGCTCGGAAAAGGCAAGTGGTCTTTGGTTGGATTACGTTTGATTTACAGCGATTTGTTGCGCGCCATCCAACGTCAGGAATGGCTATAAATCAGGTCGTTTATAACTGGGAGACTAGGGGTCGGAGGTTCAAATCCTCTCGCTCCGACCATTTTTTCCAAATCATCGGTGGATTGACCGTCGGCGTGGAGCCTGCTCCCGCTGCGTGACGACCGGTAGCGGGCGGCTGCTTCTGGGGCGGAAAATTAAAATGTCGAAAACAACCCCATGCACAGTAGCGAACCCATTGACGAATTTTATTTTTCCGAATCGATTGGACGCGTCGGGCAAGCCAGAAGCATGATGTCACCATGCCAGCCTGTGGGACGGGGGAATATTCACGACAGCTGCTTCAATGCGTTGCGTCGCAGGGACCTGGGAGGCGCGACGTCCGGAGCGGAGTTGTCTTCTCCCCGCGCCATGATGCGTAACCCGTCCTGGCGGCAAGCAAGTAGCGTCCGCGCCGCGCGCGAGTTTCACGGTAGCCCACCTCCCGGTTGCGAAAGGCGCTCGGCCTAGTGCTTCCAACTTCCGTCCTGAGTGTCGGGGGCGACGCCAGGAGAAGCTACTGAACTAGATCAGACAGCGCGACTTACCGAATGTCCGTGCGTTGGGCCATTGGGTCCTGAAGTTCAACGACGACTTGCGCTGGCGCGAATTCCCTTTGGGACACGATGCCCCGACGGACACAACCCGCTCTCGGAGCCGTTGCGCGCGCGTCGCATGGTCGGTGGGTGCGCCTAATGACCGTCAATGGCTTCGCAGGCATGATCCAACTGAACGGCACCTGCGGACGCGGGGGGCGCTGGGATCGGTAGCTAGTCCGCCACCCTTGGCGAGGTCGCAATCATGTTTAAATGGTTTGGTAAGAATGGAGTCTTGATACTGGGACGGGCCTGGGGACTCACGGGGTCCCTTAGATGGAGCGTTCAGCGCGATCCAAACGAAAAGTAAGTCGAAAGCGCTGGGTTGTTTGTTACGGTAATTTTTCTATTGAATGTCGAGACGAAGAGGGCGCGAAGAGTTTGGCAGCCAAGCTGCATAAGCGCCGATACCGTGTCACAGCCCGGACAGCCGATGGCGTCTCGCCTTCGTGGCGAGTAGAGCCAGACGAAATCGACGCGTGGATATCTTCACCCACGCGCAATAGTCGCTCGCCGCGGGTTCGGCCTACGAAGAATCGATGATTTGCGAAACACTCGAGTTGGATAGTGGCTTCAGCACGTTGGTTTCGCCCGCGTCTAGTTCAACTTCGGACACACTCTAGCCCCGATTTGGCTGCTGGAATGCTGGCTCTCGCGACTCATCTGGAGTTGCAGCCAACCTGGGTCGAGATTGGTTCCGCAGGAGGAATGAGCGCTCCTGCAGCTATCCGGCGATCGGTCTTGCGTGTGATCCATCGCAAGGCCTGTCAAGGCCCCAGTCTTCCCCATTGGCTGGGGCCTTCCTTTTGCGCCAGATCACAAAAATATTGGCATCGCGGCGTCTGAGGAACGACTCTTCAAGGGAGAGATTGAAAAATCGGTCTGTGGCGAATCTGGACCTCCTCAAGGTCTCGCCATCCACCCGGAACGGCCCCACCGTCCGACGCGCGTTTGGCGATGGGCCGGTTTTCGTAGGTATTCACTCAACTCCCGCCGGCTCACAAAGTCGGCGGGGTTTTTGAGCTAGCCGTCTTGGCATCGAACTCCGAAGTCGTCGCAGGTGCGTGCGAAGGCATCTGTAGCATTTGCGTCTTCAAAGCAAAAAAGTGTGCCGACGTCGGCACGATCGATCCACCAGTCGACCTTGTTCGCCTTCGCAATGCGGGAAGCCTCTCCGCGCAGCAGGTCGAGCTGTCTTCCGGCGGCATGGACTATCAGGCAATTTTTCTTGGGCATATGTTTTGTCCTCAATTGGAAAGCTGAATTGATCGCCATCAAAAATGGAAAACTCATGGCCATGGGCTCGGCTCTATGCAGCCCGCAGATCAATCAACTGCTTAGCAGGATGCCCGCTCTCCCGTGTCGAGCGGGCATGAGGCGACGTTTTCGCAAACTACCTCAAATATCCCACCACCATCCGCGTCGTCTCGTCCACCAGCGTCCGCACCATCTTCTCCGACAGCATCTCGGCCGGGTTCAGCACCGTGTTGTGCGCGACTGCCTCGATCGCGCTGACGCACATGAAGGCTGCCAGTCCTGGATCGATCTTGCGCATCTCCTTGCGGTGGTTTTCGAGATAGGTGCGGACGAGGCCGTGGACCTCGTGATTGAAGGCTTCGACCTCGGCGAGCCGGCCGGAGCGTGGAATCTGCTCGGCGAGGACGCGGTGCAGGTCCGGGTCGATGTGATGGGCCTCGATCGCGACGGTGACGAGCCGGCGCACGGCCTTTTCGATCGGCATGTCAGCGACCTCGACGAACGCGGCGCGGACGATTTGCATGATCTCGTCGTTGTGGCGATCGATGACAGCGACAACCAGCGCCTCCTTGCTGGGAAAATACTGGTAGAGCGAGCCGACGCTGACGCCGGCGATTTCGGCGATGCGGTTGGTGCTGGTCTTCTCGAAACCTTCACGGACCAGAATGCGAGCGGTTGCCTCGACTAGCGCGTCGACGGTGGCGCGGGATCGCTCCTGCGACGCATTTTTCCGGGGTTTTGTCGGCGGTTTGCGGGCCACGGCCTTGTGATCTGAATGCGAGTAGGAAAAGCGAGTGAATGCTCGCATTATATCCGCAAGTGACGGCGGGTCGGCAAGCCTCTTTGTCGCCGTGTCGAAAGAGCCAGATGGGGATGTGGCCATGAGCGTTGCCAGAATCGTGTCGGCCTTGCAGTTCTGTCCGGGCGGTTGCGTCTTCGGCGCCCCGGCCCGGCGCGATCCCGCGCCAAGCCTGCAAAGCCGTGCCCTCAACCTGCTCCTGCGGCAGCTTCCGTACAAGCAACAGCTCGCGTCCGCCGACGCCGTGCAGGAGCATGTCCAGAAGCTCGCCTTGCAGGCGGTCTCGTTCGAGCCGCCGAATCTGGGCCGCGGCGTCGAGGTGACATTGACCAAGATGGGCGGATGGCCGGTCTATTACACGGCACCGTCTTCGGGCCATGAGGGCTGCAACCACGTCATGTTCCTGCACGGCGGTGGCTTCATCAACGAGATCGTGCCGGCGCATTGGCGCTTTGTCGCACAGATGACGCGCAAGGCGCGCGTCGTGTGCGTCGTGCCGATTTATCCGCTTGCGCCGCGCGCGACAGCGAAGGATGTCGTGCCGGCGACGGCCGAGCTGTTGCGGATGCTGCTGGAGGATGCCGGGCCCTCAAAGGTGACGGTGGTCGGCAATTCCGCCGGAGCTAGCCTGGCGCTCGCCGCCTGCCAGTGGCTGCGCGACCGCGGGCATCGGCAGCCGGGCCGGCTGATGCTGATCTCGCCGGCGGCCGATGCATCGGTCAGCCGCCCGGAGCAGGTCGAGATCGCGGCGCGCGATCCGATCCAGGACATTCCGGGAATACTTGAGGCAGGGCGGCTCTATGCCGGCGAGCTCGATGTCGGTCATCCCTTTGTCAGCCCGCTCAACGGCGCCTTCCGCGCGCTGGCGCCGATGACGATCTTCTCGGGCACGCGCGACCTTCTCTATCCCGATAGCGTCGATCTCGCGGAGCGGGCGAGGGCGGCGGGCGTGGCGGTCGAGTTGCATCTGCTCCGTGACCAGCCGCACAATTATGCGCTGATGCCGACTCCGGAAGGGCGACGGGCGCGTGCGATCATTCTGCGTGCAGTGGCTTAAAGGGAAGGCGTGATCGTCGTCACAGGCGCGCGCCGCCGCAATGGGGTCTGGCGCTAGCGGTGCCCGCGCGGAGAGACCAGGCGGTCCCCGGGGCGTTTCCTCATCCGTAGTCTTGCGGGGCCTTAGGCGTGGCCCTTGATCTCATAGTGGCCGGGCACGCATTTGTAGCGCTCGAGGCGCCAATTGGCGTGATAGATCGGATGCTCGCCCATCCATTTGGCAAGCGGGGCCTGCGCGCCGATCGCGCACTGCATCATCGATATCTCGGGCGTCATGTTGCTGTCGGTCACGATTTCCTCGATGCAACTGCCTGAGCTGGCTGCGCTCAGCCGGCAGAGCACGGCAACCACGGTCACGAACATTCCTGTCACCTCATCGGTAGTTTCAGACCACGAAGAGGATGCAAGCGGAGTGCCAGAGCCTGTGACACAAACAACACGCTGGCCTGGCCGACCCGCCCCAGCGTCCATCCCCATTTGGCGATTCGGATTGTAAAAAAATTGCCCCTAAACCGAAGCCGGGCAAATACGGGGAATCCACAAGGAAAAGGACGCGGAAGGATCGCAGGAATGAGCGATTGTGGGGGCAGCGCCGCGCGAACCGCCCCTTCACAAGGCCTGCGCAGCCGATAGGCTCGGAAGCGGGCGGATACTCGCCAAAAGAGCGGGACCGCCACAGGACCAAAGGAAACGCGAGGGCAGACCATGAAGGCACGACCGACCGGCGTGATCCCGCCGATGACGACGCCGTTCCGGAAAGACGGCGAGATCGACTTTGGGCTCGTGGCGCCCCAGGTCGACTGGATGATCGGCGCCGGCGCGCATGGCGTAGCGGCCGGCGGCTCGACCGGCGAGGGCCACACGCTCGATCACGAGGAATATCGCGACCTGATGGCCGCGACGGTCGAGGCGGTGAAGGGGCGCATTCCCGTGATCGCCGGCATCATCGTGGACTCCACGCGCGATGCGATCCGCCGCGGCAAGCTCGTGCGCGACATGAATGTCGCAGCACTCCAGGTCACGCCGGTGCATTATCTGTTCAAGCCCGACGACGAGGCGATGGTTGCGCACTTCCGCGCCATGGCGGACGAGACCGGCATGCCCATCATCATCTACAACGTGGTGCCGTGGTCCTATCTGTCGCCGGCACTGCTGGTGCGGATCATGACCGAGGTGCCGCTGGTGGTCGGCGTCAAGCAGAGCGCGGGCGATCTCAAGCTGTTCGCGGATCTCATGATGATGGCGCCGGACAAGCTGATCTACAGCGCGGTCGATGCCCTGATGTATCCGTCCTACACGCTCGGCGCCCACGGCTCGATCGCCGCGATCCTGACTGCGGCACCGCATGCCTCCGTCGCGCTGTGGGATGCGGTGAAGGCGGGCGACCATCCGCGCGCGCTCGACCTGCACAAGAAGCTGTTGACGCTGTGGAACGCCGTTATCGCCGACAATCTGCCGGCCTGCACGCGTTACGCCCAGACGCTCCAGGGCTTGCCCAGGACCTATCCGCGCGCGCCGATGCCGGAGGCCTCGCCGGCGCAGCAGGCCGCCACCCGCAAGGCGCTGGAGGCGCTCGGCGCGTTGAACGGGGTGCGTGTCGAAGCGGCCGAATAGTCCACCAGCCGAAATTATCGATGTCGAATGGCAACGCCGATCCGCTTTTACCTGCGGATGCGGCGCTGCTACATTTTGCGCACGCCGCGATGCGCGGCGCCAGCTGTGAAGAAACATACCGACAAGGGGAGGGACCGAAGTCCCATGAAGGATTTTGCAGGAAAGATCGCCGTCATCACCGGCGGCGGCACGGGGATGGGACGCGAGCTCGCGCGGCAGCTCGTCGCGGAGGGCTGCAATGTCGCGATGTGCGACGTCTCGGAGGCCGCGATGGCCGAGACCAAGCGATTGTGCGAGGTCGAGAAGCTGCCGCAGGGCCTGCGGGTCACGACCCATGTCGCCGACGTTTCGATCGAGGATCATCTCAAGCGGTTTCGCGATGAGATCGCCGAGCAGCAGAAGACCGATCGGATCCATCTCCTGTTCAACAATGCCGGCATCGGTGGCGGCGGCAGCCTGTTCACCAACACGCGCGAGCAGTGGGAGCGTACCTTCAACATCTGCTGGGGCGGCGTCTATCTCGGCGTGCGCACCTTCCTGCCGATGCTGGTGGCGGCGGACGAGGCCCACATCGTCAACACCGCGAGCGTCAACGGCTTCTGGGCCTCGATCGGCATGAACCAGGCGCACACCGCCTACAGCTCGGCCAAGTTCGCGGTGAAAGGATTTACCGAAGCGCTGATCAACGACCTTCGCCTGCACGCACCGCATGTCAAATGCTCGGTGGTGATGCCCGGCCATATCGGCACCTCGATCGTCTCCAATTCGCGCAAGGTGCAGAGCGCCGACGGGTCGGAGCGGCTCAATGCCGACGAGGTCGCGCTGACCCGCAAGCGCATGGTCGCGGCCGGCGTGCCGGATGCTGACAAGATGTCGGACGAGGACATCCAGGCTGCGTTCGCCGAACGCGCCCGCAGCTTCCTCGAGGACGCGCCGACGACGGCTGCGCAGGCCGCGAAGATCATCCTCGACGGGGTCAAGGCGGAGCGGTGGCGCATTCTTGTGGGCGAAGACGCAAAGCGCCTTGACGAACGCGTGCGCGCAACGCCGGAGCAGGCCTATGACCGCGCCTTCTATGAAAGCTTTACGCAGGAAGTTGGCTGGCGGCTCGGTTGAGTCCGATTGGCTGAGACTGTCAACGAGCGTCGGCCTATGTAGGTATGACGATCATCATGGCAAGAGGTGCGGACGTATTATTACGCAGGTAATTTACATGTTACGCAGGTAACTTTACGTGCCACCTCTTGCCATTTTCCGACGCCTTATGACGATTTGGAATGTCACGCATGCGACATGCTCCGTCGTTCAAGTAATGTTCAAGCGATGGTGATGTGAAACGGGTCTCATTGGGCGCACGGCAGCTTGGTTGGTGAACCAAAATAGTTTAGTCAATCAGGGGTAACGCCATCATAAAGCGTAGCTCCGATGATACCCGCATGCCTCTCCGACGACTGGATCCTCTGCCCGGAGAGAGAGGATATTTCCGCTGAATTCACGCGGCTCCTCACCGCGGCGCAGGAGGGTGGCGCCACCATCGCAGAATGCCTGATGATCGCGCGGCAGCTCAAGCAGGGCGGCGAGCAGTCCTGGCACCGCGAGTGGAAGCGGCTGGCGCAAGCCAACCGGCAGCGTGCCGAGGCGGCGTTCGCGGAGGGCCACATGGCGACTGCGCAGCGCAACTGGCTGCGAGCGATGAACTACTACGGCGCGGCCGCGATGCCGCTCGACCAGGCCGACGAGCGCCGCTGGGTCGCCGTGCTCGCCATGCAGGAATGTGCGCGCCGCTTCCTCACTGCGCGCAGTCCGGCTGGCGAGGTCGTCACGATTCCCTGGGCCGACGACGGACACGTTTTGCAAGGCTATTTCCTGCCTGCGTCCCCGGGCAGCAAGCGGGCTCCGACCGTGATCTGCATCGGCGAGCCCGGACACCGCAAGGAGGAATTCCTGTTCAAGCTCGCGCCGCATGCGCGTGAGCGTGGATTGTCGATGCTCGCGCTGGACCTGCTCGGCGACCAGCGTGACGACTATACCGACACGCTCCTGCAGCGCCGCGACCTCGAGAGCTCGATTGCCAGCGTCATGGATTATCTGGAGACGCGCGGCGACGTCGATTTCGATCGCGTTGCCATCGTGGCCGACGGGTGGGGCTCTTCCTTCGTCGCGCGCGCGGTGTTGCAGGAGCCGAGGCTCGCCGCGGCCGTCTGCGACGGCGGTCTGTGGGACCTGCACGAACGATCCTTCTTCGCCAGCCGCTTTGCGATGAGCGATCTCAGCATCGTCCCGGTGCCGTCGGCGCCGTTGATGGCCTCGAGTGCCGACTGTCCGGTGCTGATCACACTCGGCGAGGACGGCTGGCTCAAGGCCGACCGGGCGCGCCAGATCGTGCAGAAGTCGCGACTCGGCAGCTCCGACATCGTGCTGAAGGTGTTCACCGCGCAGGAGACCGGCGCGGCGCAGGCCCACGCGGACAATCCCAGCCTTGCCAACGAATACATCTTCGACTGGCTGGAATCGCAGCTCGGCGCCGCGGGGCGGCGGATCTGAACGCCGCCTGCTGCCTTAAAGCGCGATGAGATTGGGATGAATCGTCATCGCGCTTCAGGTTGTCGTTTGGGCATGATCTTTTCGGAAAACCGCTTCGCACTTTTCCGGATCATGCTTCAGTAGTCGAGGGAGATCCTGACGCAGGCCTTTTCGAGCCGGGTCTTCAGCGTCGCGAGCTTGCCGGTGAATTCGGTCAGTTCGTTCTCGTCGAATTCCTGGAAGACGAATTCGCGAATCGTCTTGTACTGCTCGTTGAGGCTTGCGATGTGCTTCTGCGTCTTCTCGACCAGGGACAGCCGCACCACGCGGGCGTCGGTCGGCGAGGGCCGCCGGCGCAGCAGGCCCTTCTTCTCCAGCAGCTTGGACTGGGTGGTGACGAAGGACGGATCGACGTGGAGCAGCTTGGAGACCACGTTGACGGGCACGCCGTCGTCCTTGTCGAGGTCGGAGATCGCCATCAGGATCAGCCATTGCGGACCGCTGATGCCCAGCGTTCTCGCCCAGAACTGACGCAACTCCTCCAGATACATGTTGATCGACGATATCTCCCAGGTGAAACGCCTGATGATATCGAGATTGCCGATGGAGCGGAGGCGCGCTCCTTCCTTCCTCGTCGCTGACACAGCGTCACTCCCGTGATCTGATTCTTTTCCGGCCGGTGTCTTGCACGGCCATAGTCCACGCAAGTCTGCCCTGACGCAAGTGCAGAGCAGGGTAATTTTGTCACTAAAATTACAAAGATGATCAGCTCAGCATATTCCCCCGCCTGCGGTGTTGCGCGCGGGGCACAGGTTTAGTGAAACAACAAAGCTAACTAAATAAACTATTTTGATTAGCGGAACGGCGCAGGCATATTGGCCCGTGACGGTGGGGGGTACTCAATCGTCCCGTTGCAGGTGGTTCGCTCACGTCCCTCGCGTCGATGCGGGTGTGTCCAAAAGCGCGAAGCGGCCGAGCGGATTTTAAGAGACGGGGATCTGGGGGGCCTCACGGTCCGGTCTCCGTAAAATGAGCAACTTGGAGGTTTTAAATGAAAGTGGTGAAGAGCCTTTTGCTCGGCACTGCGGCGGGTCTGATCGCCGTCGGTGGAGCTCAGGCGGCCGATCTTCCGGTCAAGGCCAAGGCGGTCGAGTACGTGAAGATCTGCACGCTCTACGGCGCGGGTTTCTACTACATCCCGGGCAGCGATACCTGCATCAAGCTCGGCGGCTATCTGCGTGCTGAAGTCGCGCTGAATGCCGGCGGCAACTACAGCGGCTCCTACAACAGCGTTTCCGCCTCGAATAACCGCCTGACCAACTACTACTCGGCGCGCGCTCGCGAAGACCTCAACATCGATACACGTACCGCGACCGAATACGGCGTGGTTCGTACTTATTTTGACGCCGTGTTCACCTGGACGACCGATTTCACGACGGGAAGCGGCACGACACCGGGTGCGACGGTTTACTCACAACTCGGAAGCACCGGGGTGTCTGCGCCGAACAACGCAAACGCGGGCAATATCTCGGGCGGTACGCTCGGCGTCTACTACGCCTTCATCCAGTTCGCCGGCTTCACGATGGGTAAGGCCGTGTCGCAGTTCGACGCGCCCTGGATCAACTATCCCGGCAACAACTTCGACCAGCTGGTCGGCGGCAGCGGCACGACCAACGGCGTTGCCCAGTTCACCTACACCGCTGATTTCGGCCAGGGCGTGACGGCTGCGTTCTCGGCGCAGGATCAGACCCAAGCCTTCCAGACCAACATCTGGAACACCGCGGGCATAACCACCTCCGGCGTTCTCGGCGGCGCTTACGGTTCGAGCGACTTTGGCGGCACCCGGTCTCCCGACCTCGTCGCCATGGTCCGTGTCGACCAGGCCTGGGGCCTGTTCCAGGCGTCGGTGGCCGCGCACGACAACCACGTCGCCTACTACGGCGCGACGGAAGTCACCGGTCATCCGGAAGACAAGTGGGGTTGGGCTGTGCAGCTCGCTCTGCAGATCAAGAACATCCCGACCGGCGCCGGCGACGTGATCAACATCTCGGGCGTCTACACCGAAGGTGCGAGCCGCTACAACTTCCAGGAGCTGGCTGCGACCAGCTACTCGATGTTCGGCGGTTCGGGCAGCGCGTATCAGAGCATCGGCTTTGCCGGCGTGTCTGACGCGGTGTTCGGTCCCAACGGCCAGCTCGAGCTGACCAAGACCTACGGCTTCCGTGGTGCCTACACCCACAACTGGAGCCCGTACTGGAACACGGCGCTCTACGGCGCGTGGGCTGCGGTCAACTACAGCGGCACGGCCAAGTCCATGATCTGCGGCAGCGCCGCGTTCGCGACCCTGACCGGCACCTGCAACCCGGACTTCAACATCGGCCAGATCGGTGTCATCACCCGCTGGACGCCGGTGAAGAACCTGACCTTCTCGGCTGACTTCACCTACAGCCACCTCGACCAGAAGTACTCGGGCGTGATCACCAGCCCGGCGCTGACGTCGGTTGCCAAGCCTGCGGCAACCTACGAGCTGAAGGACCAGGACACCTACAGCCTGCTGCTGCGCGCCCAGCGCAACTGGTAAGCTCAAGTCCGTTCCAATCTGAGAGAGCCCCGGCGGGAAACCGCCGGGGCTTTTTCATGAAAGCTGACTTCGGAAATCCGGCAACGCGTTGCAAGCGACGAAGACGAGCTATGCGATTCGATCGTCCTCAAATTTATTTACTTACCTGAGTTGATCAGCTATCTTGTTTTCAGCCGATTACGAAAGTCGCGGCTCTTAGCTTCATGCTAAGCCTCCAGAAACCTCCGGCGATGCCCCGCCGGAGGTTTTTCGTTTTGGGATTTCCTTCAGCCGCGCATCACGCGGGCGCGCGAGTTCGGCCGGTAGGCTAGGCGGCTGTGGCCGACGCAGTAGGGCTGGCCGTCGGGCGCGGTATTGCCGCAGAAGCAGAAGTCGTCCGCACCTGGCGTCGAGATCGGCCAGCGGCAGCAGTTCTCCGAGAGCTCCAGCAGCGAGCAGCGGTTGGCATCGTCGATTGGACCCGCGACCACAGGTGTGTCGGTGTCGCCGTAGATCGTGGCGAGCATCTCATATTGCAGCCGCGGTACGGCTCGCGTCCCGCGCCGCGGCGCGAGGCTCCGCTCGAGCTTGCGCTCGTCGCTCGTCCTGCCGCGCGTGAGATTGAGCCGGGACAGCTTGCCGATCACCGCGTTGCGGCTGACGCCGATGTCGGCAGCGATCTCGCTGCAGGTGAGGCCGGCCTCGAAGTGCTGCTTCAGAAGTTCAATTCGTTCGTTGGTCCAAGTCGGCGAAGAAGCAGTCGGTGAAGAAGTTGGTGAGAGAACAGGCATTGTAACGGTCCCAGGTTGCAGATGTCGGCCATCCGCCTTGCGAGATCCGTCCGCCTCACGTCCGGCGCGTGCTCAGGTTCTGCCGTTGTCGCGAATCGACAGAAGCCCGTCCTTGATGGCGAGACGGATGCCTTCCTCGATCAGTGTGCGTGCGACGCCGGGAACGCTGGTGCCGTGGGTGCCCTGTCTCACCAGTTTCTCCAGATAGGTGATGGTCGAGAGCGCCAAGGTTACGGGAATGCGGTCAGTCTCGGCTTTTTCGGTGGCCATGGCCCGAACGCTAGCCTCTTACTAAGGTACATAAAAGTAACGATTAAGACTCTATTTAGGTTCAGGGGTCGGAGTCAAATCCGGGCAAGACCGGTGTTTCAGCTCATTGGAATCACTAGGGAAATCAGGCGCAGCTCCGCGCGCCGCGCGGGATGCCGAGCGGCGGCGGAGTGGAGACGGGGCCGGGCAGGCGGGTGCGGCTAGCCGTGCACGATCGCCTTTTCGATCATGCAATGGATGCCCTTGCAGCCGTTGACGGTCTGCGTCACCCGCAGGTCGGCGGCCAGGCTGCACAGCGTGTAGGCGTCCTCGCGCGACAGGTTTCGCGTCTCGCCGAGCAGCACGATCATGTCGCGCAGCGCGCGCACCGCGCACTGGTCGAGGTCGGGGTCCATCGCCATGGTCATGTAATGCGTCGCCGTTTCGGCGCGGGGATAGTCGAACCTGAGATCCTTGCGCAGCGTCAGGCGGAAGCGGCCCTGGAGCGCGGTCTCGATCGCGGTGACGCAGACTTCGCCGTCGCCCTGCACGCCGTGGCCGTCGCCGCAGGAGAACATCGCGCCCGGGACGAATACCGGCAGATAGAGCGTCGCACCGGCCCCGAGCTCCTTGTTGTCGAGATTACCGCCCATCGCGCGCGGCACGAGCGAGGAGATGCGACCCCAGGCCGGCGGCGGCGAGACGCCCATCACGCCGAAGAACGGCTTGAGCGGCAGATCGAGGCCCCAGGGCATGCGGCCGACCATCCGCGACCGGTCGAGCGGGATGTTCAGGATTCGCGTTTCGTGGAAATCGTCGGGCAGGGTGCCGGACAGCGGCTTGATCATGTTCCAGCCCCAATCCTGCCGGAGCTGGACGTCGAGGATCTCGACCGCGAGCACGTCGCCGGGCTCCGCGCCCTCGACTGCGATGGGGCCAGTGAGGATGTGGCCGGGCAGCATGCGCTCGTTCTTGGCGTGAACCTCAAACATCTCCGGCGGAATGTGAAATTTGTTGCGGTCGGGCAGCATGTCGGGTCCGCCGCTGATGGTGTCGACCGTCACCTCATCGCCGCTTTTGACGGTGAGGACGGGCTTGAGCGCGGCTTCGAAGAAGCCCCAATGGCAGGTCTCGGGGCTTGAATGCAGGTGGTGATGGGTCATTGGCCGCGTCCAATCGGTTTCATCAGAACTGGTCATGAGAACCTGTTATGCCCGGGCTTGACCGGGCGATCGATCCTCTTTCAAGAAGATTTCTGAAGATGGACGGGCCGGTCAAGCCCGGCACGATCATTCCAGCGAGGCTCCCCTGTATTTCGTTCTTTCCAAGACCCTCGGCACCGCTCTGCTGCCGATCAATCTCCTGATCGAGCTCGGAATCCTGTCGCTGCTGCTGATGGCGACGCGGTTCGCTGCGGTCGGCCGCAAGCTTGCCGTGACCACGCTGGTGCTGCTGGCGCTGGTCGCGTTCTCGCCGATCGGCAATCTTCTGCTCTATCCGCTGGAGTCGCGTTTCCCGGCGTGGGACCCGTCGCGGGGCGCCCCCGACGGCATCATCGTGCTCGGCGGCTCGATCGACACCGATCTGTCGGCGGCGCATCGCACGCCGGTGGTTGCGCACGCGGCCGATCGCATGCTGGCGCCGGCCGAGCTCGCGCGGCGCTATCCGAACGCGCGTATCGTCTTCACCGGCGGCTCGCCGAACCTGGTCGCGACGGGGGCGAGGGAGGCCGACTACACCGCGCCGATCCTGGAAAGCCTGGGCATACCGAAGGAGCGCCTGATCCTCGAGCGCGACTCCCGCAACACCTGGGAGAACGCGGTCTTCACGAAGCAGCTGGTGACGCCGAAGCCGGGCGAACGCTGGCTTCTGGTCACGTCGGCGTTCCACATGCCGCGCGCAATGGGGATGTTTCGCAAGGCCGGATTCGATGTCGAAGCCTATCCGGTGGATTGGCGGATGGGCGGGCGCCACGGGCTCTTCGCCTTCACCCGCAACGGGGCCGATGGTCTCGGCAAGACCGACGTCGCCGTGCGCGAATGGATCGGCCTTTTGGCGTCTCGCATCATGGGGCGGACCGGCGAGTTGCTTCCGGGACCGGGCAAGGACTAAAACGGGAGCCGCAAAACAAGAACAGAGTACCGGCGCGCGATCGCCGGTCGGGAGGACGCCATGCAGCAGCAGAGCGCAGACAGGATCGATCTTGCCGGCCTCGTCGCCGACCTCAACAGCCTGCTGCGGCTGAAGACGACGGTGATCGGCATGAAGCTGTTCGCGCGCACCGCCGACATGGAGGCGATCCCGAAAATCCGGCGGCCGAACGCGGTCCACACCACCGACCAGATCGTCAGCATGGCTGCACGTCTGGGCTGGACGGTCGGCATCACCGCCGACGATCTTGTCGGTGCGCAGTGTCGCGCCGTGATCGGGCTTGCGCCGCAGGACGAAAAATGGCTCGCCGGCGAAAACTATGTCGGGGTCTGGCACGGCACCGCCGAGGACGCGCGCAAGCGCCAGGAGGCGCTGGACGTGGTTCCGTTCGGGCAGTATCAGGCGCTTGCGGTCAGTCCGCTCGCGAGTGGGCGGCTCGATCCGCCCGACATCTGCCTGGTCTATGCAACGCCCGGGCAGATGATCATCCTGATCAACGGGCTGCAATATACCGGCTACAAGAAGTTCGAATGGGGCGTCGTCGGTGAGACCGCCTGCGCGGATTCCTGGGGGCGGGCGCTGAAAACCGGCGAGCCCAGCCTGTCCTTGCCATGCTATGCCGAACGGCGCTATGGCGGCGTGCCGGACGAGGAGATGCTGATGGCCTTGAAGCCCTCTCATCTCGCCAAGGCGATCGAGGGCATGAAGGCGCTGGCCAAGAACGGCCTGCGCTATCCGATTCCGCCCTATGGGATTCAAAGCGACGTCCGCGCCGGCATGGGCGTGAGCTACGCGAAGAAGTAAAGGTCGACCATGAGCTCAGCGAAATTTGACATCGTCGTCTACGGTGCGACCGGTTTCACCGGCCAGCTCGTCGCCGAATATCTGACTCAGCACTACAAGGGCGACCACACGCTCAAATGGGCGATGGCGGGCCGTAGCCTCGGCAAGCTCAAGTCGGTACGTGACGCGATCGGCGCGCCCGGGAATACGCCGCTGATCGTCGCGGACGCGTCGGACGCGGCCTCGCTGAAGGCGATGGCGGAGCAGACGATGTCGGTGATCACCACCGTCGGCCCGTATCAGCTCTATGGCGAGGAACTGCTCGCGGCCTGCGTCGCCACCGGCACCGATTATTTCGATCTCTGCGGCGAACCGATCTGGATGCGGCAGATGATCGACAAGTACGAGGCGGCCGCCAAAGAGAGCGGCGCGCGGATCGTGTTCTCATGCGGTTTCGATTCCGTGCCGTTCGAGCTCGGTGCGTTCTTCGTGCAGGAAGAGGCCAAGCGCGTGTTCGGCGCTCCGGCCGCGCGTGTGAAAGGCCGCGTGCGCGACATGCGCGGTACGCTCTCGGGCGGCACCGCGGCGAGCGCCAAGGCGACCTTCGATGCGGTCGCAAAGGACATCAGCCTGATCGCGATCCTGAACGATCCGTTCGCGTTGACGCCGGGCTTCACCGGCCCGAAGCAGCCGAAGGGCAACAGGTCGCTGCTCGAGGAGGACCTGCAGTCCTGGGCCGCGCCGTTCATGATGGCGCTGATCAACACGCGCAACGTCCATCGCTCCAACATGCTGATGGGCTTTCCCTACGGTCAGGACTTCGTCTACGACGAGATGGTTCTGACGGGTCCCGGCGAGAAGGGCGAAGCCAACGCGCAGCGCGTGGTGGCCGCCAACGCCGAGAAGACCGGTCCGAACGCGCCGAAGCCGGGCGAGGGGCCCTCGAAGGAAGAGCGGGAGAACGGCCGCTTCGACCTGCTCTATGTCGCGATCGCGCCCGACGGACGCATGGTTCGCGCCGGCGTCACCGGCGACCGCGATCCCGGCTACGGCTCAACCTCGAAGATGATCTCCGAATGCGCGATGTGCCTGTTGCGCGATGTGACAGACGTCCCGGCCGGATTCTGGACGCCGGGCGCGGCGATGCAGCACAAGCTGATCAAGCGCCTGCGGGACAATGCTGGGCTGACGTTCGGAGTGGAAGCGTAAGGTCCGTGTCCGCGAAGTTCGACATCGTCGTTTACGGCGCGACCGGATACACTGGCCAGCTCGTCGCCGAATATCTCGCTGCAAGCTACGCCGGTGACGGCGCGCCGACATGGGCGATGGCCGGGCGCAGCGGGGACAAGCTCGCCTCCGTTCGCGATGCGATCGGCGCACCCGCTGACACGCCGCTGATCGTGGCGGACGCAGCCGATCCGGCTTCGTTGCGCGCGATGGTCGATCAGGCGAAGCTGGTCATAACCACTGTCGGTCCCTACCAGCTCTACGGTTCCGATCTGCTCGCCGCCTGCGTCGCGTCGGGCACCGACTACGTGGATCTCTGCGGTGAGCCGATCTGGCTGAAGCAGATGATCGACAAGCATGAGGCGGCAGCCAGGGCGAGCGGCGCGCGCATCATGTTCTCCTGTGGCTTCGATTCCATCCCGTTCGAGCTCGGTGCGTTCTTCGTGCAGGAGGAAGCCCGGCGCGTGTTCGGAGCGCCGGTGCCGCGCGTCAAGGGGCGCGTCCGCGACCTCAGCTGGAAGTTCTCCGGCGGCACCTCGGCGAGCGCGAGGGTCACCTTCGAAGCAGTCGCGCAGGATCTCAGTCTGGTGTCGATCCTCAAGGACCCCTTCGCATTCACACCCGGCTTCGAGGGGCCGAAACAGCCGCGCGGCAACAAGCCTATTTTCGAGCAAGACCTGCAATCCTGGTCTGCCCCGTTTGCTATGGCGACGCTGAACACGCGCAACGTCCATCGCTCCAACATGCTGATGGGATTCCCATATGGCCGGGATTTCGTCTACGACGAGATGGTGCTGACGGGGACGGGGGACGAAGGGCAGGCCAACGCGAAGCTCGTCATGGCCGCCAATAGCGAAAAGACCAGCCCCAAAGCGCTCAAGCCCGGCGAGGGGCCGTCGAAGCAAGAGCGCGACAACGGTCATTACGACCTGCTCTATGTCGCGATCGCGCCCGACGGCCGTCAGGTTCGCGCGGCGGTGAAGGGCGATCTCGATCCCGGCTATGCCTCAACGGCGAAGATGGTCTCCGAATGCGCGATCTGCCTGCTGCGCGACACGCCTGATGTCCCGGCCGGTCTCTGGACGCCGGGCGCAGCGATGCAGCACAAGCTGATCAAGCGGCTGCGGGAGAATGCAGGGCTGAGGTTCGAGGTGGAAGGCTAGTTCAGCCATCGTAGGGTGGGCAAAGGCGCAACGCGCTGTGCCCACCGTCTCCCCGCGGTTTCACTTCGCAAGTGGTGGGCACGCTCCGCTTTGCCCGCCCTACGGCACCGTGCCTCTACGCCGCCCGCGCATCATACGCGTACATGAACTCCATGCTCTTCGATCCCAGCGGCAACAGCCATTTCATCATCTGATTGCGGACCCATGCGCCGGTGGCGCTGAACTCGCGCTTGCTGTTGCCGTTGCGGCGCGCCATCGCGACGATCTTTTCCGTGCGCGGGCGCCGCTCGGCCTCGAAGGCCTGGAAGGTGGCGCCGAGCTCCTGGCCCTCCTGCATCAGCCGCGCGAGCCGCATCGCATCCTCGAGCGCGAGCGAAGCGCCCTGGCCGGCGTGGGGGCTGGTCGCATGCGCGGCATCGCCGATCAGCAGCGAGCGCTTGCGCGACCAGGTCGGCAAGGTCGCGACGTCGAGCGTGTCGGTGACGACGATGTTCTCGGCCGCGTCGATGATGTCGGGGATCGGATCGTGCCAGCCGTGATGGAAGCCGCGCAGATGCTGCTTCAGCGTCGCGTGGTCGAGCGCGCGGAACATCGCCGCGTCCATGCCGTGCGCGGGCTGCGTGCTCCACCACATCACGCCGTCGTTCGGATCCGGGCTGCAATAGCCATAGCCGAAGAACCCGCTCTTGCCGAACGTGGTCTCGACGTGCCGGCCGATCGGCCTGCCATCGAGGACGGCGTGCGGCACGAAGCCGCCGAACCCGATCAGTCCGGTGTCGAACGGTTGCGGACCGTCCGGTACGACCTGGCGGCGCACGACCGAGTGCACGCCGTCGGCGCCGATCAGGAAGTCGCCTTCGGCCGTGGTGCCGTCGGAGAAGTAGGCGATGATCGGCTGGTCGCCGCGGTCCTCGATCTTGATCAGGCGCTTCTCGAAATAAAGCGAGACGCAAGCGCACCAGGCCTTGTCGATCAGGATTTCGTTCAGCGTGGAGCGGCAGACGTTCACGGCCGGCTGGCCGAAGCGCCGCGCCATGTCGCGGTTGATCGAGCCGAGCCGTTCGCCGCTCTGCGAATAGAAATCGAAGGATTCGGCGATCGAGCCGCGGCTGATCAGCTCGTTCGCGAGCCCGATCTCGTCCATGACATGCATGCCGTTCGGTGCGATCTGGAGGCCGCCGCCGATACCCTTCGAGTAGGGCCAGGCCTCGTAGATCGCGGATTCGATGCCGGCACGGCGCAACAGGATCGCGGTGACGGGCCCGGCGATGCCGGCGCCGACGATCAGGGCCTTGCGGGGACGGTTGGACATGGCTTGCTCCCGACGTTTCCGTGGTGCTAGGAAAATTACGATTGCTAAATCTCTTAGCTACTAAGATATATATCGAGTAAGATAAGGAGCCGACCTTGTCAAGGACGAAGGCGCGCGCGGCGCTGTTGCAGGAGCTCGAAGAGGCGATGCGGCGGTCGTCCGCGCAGGGCGTGCTCTATGGCCAAACGGTTGCGAATGTTGCCGGAATTGCCAATTCCGACCTCGAATGCATGGACATCCTCTATCTGGAGGGCCGCGTCACTGCGGGCCGGCTCGCCGAGGTCACGGGGCTGACGACGGGCGCCATCACCGGCGTCGTGGACCGACTCGAGAGGGCCGGGCTGGTGCGCCGCGAACGGGACGAGAAAGACCGCCGCAAGGTCTTCATTTCCGTCGTGCCCGAGACGGCGATGAAGATCGGCCAGCTCTACGTGCCGATGCAGCAAGCGATGGAGAAGGTGTTTGGCGCCTATTCCGACGAAGAGCTGCGCCTGCTGCTGCGCTTCGCGACCGAGGGCTACAAGGGCGTGCTCGCGGCAACCGAGGCGCTGAAGGGCCTGCTCGACACGCCGCCGGAAAAGCGCCCCGATCTCAAGCTGAAGAAACTTCGTCGCTAGTCTTCTTATAGACCTGCGCAGCCGCGATCATGCCCCACATCGCGCCCAGCATCATCCAGAAGTGGCGCCAGTGGTCGGTGTCGATCACAAAACTCTCGCCGACAGTACCGACGAAGGCGGAGAAGATCGCGAGATAAGCGCGCTGCCAGGGCACACGGACGAAGATGTGCCGGAAGCCCATAATCACCGTGGTGAAGACCAGCGCGGGGTAGCACACGCCGGACAGCCAGCCGCCGGACATGAAGGCGTTGAGATAGGAGTTGTGGGTGTCCTCGGGGAAGTAGCGGTGGAATTGCAGGGGGCCGATGCCGAACGGCAGGTCGAGCGCCATCTCTGCGCCGAGGATGTGTCGGCCGAACCGGCCGAAGCGGCCTTCGTCATAGCTCTGGTCGAAGCTCGCGCGCTGCCTGAACATCTCGGCGGTGGAATCGAACGACAGCAGCACCGCGATCAGCGCGAGGCCCAGCACCGCGGCGACGATCGCCATGACGACGATGCGTGAGCGCTGCGCGTTGGTGCGGCTGGTCAGCACCATCAGCGCCAGCATGAAGGCGGAGGTCAGCACCAATCCGCCCCAGGCGGCACGGGAGAACGCGAGCAGGATCGCCAGCGACATGATGCCGAAGGCGATCACGTTGCGGAACGCCTTGGCCAACTTGTCGGAGACCACGCTCTGGAGCGCGAATAGCGCCGGCAGGATCAGGAAGGCGCCGAGCACGTTCGGGTCCTTGAACGTGCCGCGCGCGCGCCCGTAGAGGGTGAGGAGATCGTCTCCGCCGGGAACCAGATGGAAGTAGCCGGCGACCGCAGACAGCGAGGCTACCATCGCGCCGACCACGAGGCCGCGGCGGAGCATGTCGAGCCGGGCCGCGGTGTCTTCCGAGGTGACCATCGCGAAGAACACGACGGTGACCGCCATGTACCAGGAGGTCGCGATCCAGCTCGCCACCTCGGACTGTTCGAACAGCGGGACCGCGCTGATCGTGTAGCCGACATTGAGCAGGACCAGCATCAGGATCAGTGGCATCAGCACGAGCCGCAGGCGCAGGCCGGTCGCGAAGAAGGCGACGGCAGCCAGCAGCGTCACGATCTCGTAGGGGCTCGGCTCGATAAAGACGATGGCGCCGGAGGCGCCGACCAGCCACACCAGCGCGCGCTGGATGGCCAGCACGCCGGGCGCAGCCGGTGCGGCTAATTTCACTCCACCGGCTGTCGCCGCATACGCCATCACATGCTCATACGCTTACGCAACTTGTACGCCACAAACACGGCGATCATCGCCCGGCTTGACCGGGCGATCCAGTACTCCGCGGCGCCTATTGCGGAAACGGCTGACGCCGCGGAGTACTGGATGCCCCGCCTTCGCGGGGCATGACGGAAGGACAAAACTCAATACGCGTTCTCGTTCTTGGTCAGCAGCGAGACCGGCGTCTTCAGGAGAATGACGAGGTCGAACAGCACCGACCAGTTCTCGATGTAGTAGAGGTCGAATTCGACGCGCTTCTGGATCTTCTCTTCATTGTCGATCTCGCCGCGCCAGCCGTTGATCTGGGCCCAGCCGGTGATGCCGGGCTTGACGCGGTGACGAGCGAAATAGCCGTCGACGGCTTCGTCGAACAGGCGGCTCTGAAGCTTGCCCTGCACCGCATGCGGACGCGGGCCGACCAGGGACAAATTGCCCGAGAACACCACGTTGAAGAGCTGCGGCAGCTCGTCGAGGCTGGTCTTGCGGATGAAGCGGCCGACGCGGGTGACGCGCGGATCGTTCTTGGTCACGACCTTGGAGGCGGTCGGGTCGGCCTGATGGTGGTACATCGAGCGGAATTTGTAGACGTCGATACGCTCGTTGTTGAAGCCGAAGCGCTTCTGACGGAACAGCGCCGGGCCGGGGCTGTCGAGCTTCACCGCCAGCGCCACCAGTCCCATCACCGGCAGGGCTGCGAGCAGCGCGAGGCCGCCGACGATGCGGTCGAACAGCCACTTCATCACCAGGTCCCAGTCGGTGATCGGCGCCTCGAACACGTCGAGCGTCGGCACCTCGCCGAGATAGGAATAGGAGCGGGGACGGAAACGCAGCTTGTTGGTGTGCGCGGAGAGCCGGATGTCGACCGGCAGGACCCAGAGCTTCTTCAGCATCTCCAGGATGCGCGTCTCCGCCGAGATCGGCAGCGCGAACAGCACGAGGTCGACGCGGGTGCGGCGGGCGAATTCGACGATGTCGTCGACCTTGCCGAGCTTGCGCGCGCCGGCGCAGGTGTCGAGCGCGCGACTGTCGTTGCGGTCGTCGAACACGCCGAGCACGTGGATGTCGGAATCCTCCTGGGCATTCAGCGCCTCGACCAGTTGCTCGCCGTTGCTGTCGGAGCCGACGACGATGGTGCGGCGGTCGAGCCGGCCCTGGCGTGCCCAGGCGCGCACCAGCGAGCGCAGCACCAGACGTTGGGAGATGAGCGCGGCGAGCCCGAGGAAGTAGAAGGCGGCGAGCCACAGCCGCGACATTTCGCTGCCGAACTTGGCGAAGAAGGATACGCCGATGAACAGCAAGAAGACGAACGACCAGGAGGAGATCATCCGCGTCATCTGCCGGAGCTGGCCGCGGAACAGCTGGACCTGATAGATGTCGGCGGCCTGGAAGCAGACCACGGCGGCGACCGCGACGGCGATGATCTCTGCGGGATAAACCCAGCTGAAGGAGCCGGCGAGCGGCATGACATAGCCGACATAGAGCGCGATGCCGACGAGGCTCAGCAGCGCGAAATCGGCCAAGCGGACGAATCCGGTGATCACGATCGGCGAATAGGCGCGGGCGACCTTCTGGTTGACGACTTGGAGCGCGGCGGGCGAGAGCCGGCGACGGCGTTCCACAAAGGGTTGATCAGCCGGCTTCGTCGCGGCGCTTGTGGCGGCGTCGAGCATCGAGCGTGCGTTGAGCGGTTCCACGGGCGTCCACGTCCATTCCAAAAAACCCGCGGGTCGCAGCGTTGCGCCCCGGGCGAGCATCCCCTGGCACGTCGATTATCGGACAAATCGGAAGATTCTCTAAAGCGGTCTTAAGGATGGTTAATGATTGGCAAATGCGTCGCGATAACCCGCGAGCACGCCGTCAACCATCGCCTGCTGGGAGAAATGCGCGGAGATGCGCTCGCGCAGGGCGGATGCGCGCTGCGAGGTCGCCTGCGGATCGTCGAGGGCGGCCGCGATCGCTTCCGCCATGGCCTCGGCGTTGCTCGCCGCAAACAGCGCCGGGCTGTCAGGCCCGAAGATCTCGGGGATGCCGCCGACGCGGGCCGCGATCATGGGAACGCCGGCCGCACCGGCCTCGATCACGACATAGGGCATGGAATCGCCGCGCGAGGGCACGACCAGAAGCCGCCCCTTGGAGAATCCGTAGCGCGCCTTGACGTGACCGATGAAGCGGATGGCGTTGGAGAGACCGAGCTTCTCGACCTGCGCCTTCAGCGCCGCAGTCTCCTCGCCGTCGCCGCCGAGCGTGAGCGTGACCTTCTTGCCGCCCTCGTGCAGGCGCGCCACCGCATCGACCAGCAAATCCGCGCCCTTGATGTGCCTGAACTCGCCGACATAGGCGAGATCGGTGGCATCGTCGGCGATGCCAACAGGTTCGAACTCTTCCGGCGTCACGCCATTGAAGACGCAATGCACCACGCCCTTGGGCGTGCCGACGATGCGCTGATAGGTGTCGCGCGCAAACGCGCTCTCGAACAGGAACAGGTCCGTCGCGTCCATCAGCGTGCGTTCGAGCCGCGCGTAAAACTCGCCCTTGAAGGTGTTGAGGGGATAGTGCAGCGAGCCGCCATGCGGAGTATAGATGCGGATGGTGTCGTCGGATCGCCGCCGCATGCGGACGAAGGCGCCGGCCTTGGCTCCGTGGCCGTGCGTGACGTCGGGCTTGAGCGCGGCGATCAGGCGCCGCATCCGCAGCCACACCAGAAAATCGTCAGGCGACGGTTCGCGGCGGATCGCCAGCCGGTGCACGCCGAGCTTCAACCGCGGTGCGAGCTCGGCCAGCGCCTTCTCCGCGCGCTCGCCGCCGGTGAGGCTGTCGGCGAGAATCCCGACGTGATGACCGCGATCGACCTGACCGTTGGCGAGATCGAGGATGTGGCGGAAGATGCCGCCCACGGGAGCGCGCACGGCGTGCAGGATGCGGAGCGGCCGGTCGGGAGAGGGGGGCATGATCAGAACCAGCGCTCGACGGCGAATGCTCGAACAATTCTCGAAATATCGAGATGGATTAAGAGCCCTCGTGGTTAACAAACGGTGTCGGCGCCGTGCGCGCCGGTCGCGGCAGGGCGCGATTAACCCAGCAGCAACCTTAATGGAGTGTAATCGCCCCGGTTGAGGTAGAGTCGCAGCGTTTCCCTGCGGGAGTGTTCGATGCGTTTAGCGTTCTGGCGTGCCGGCAAGGACAAGGCGGTGGTCGAGCGGGCTATTTCGAAGCCCAAGACCGAAGCCAAATCGACCGAAGCCGCGCGAAAGATTGAAGCAGAGCCTGCGCCCGTTGCTGCGAAGCAGGCACAAGCCGAATCCGGCGACATCGATTTGCACGCGCTCGGCGCGGTGCTCGCCCGCAAGCGCGGCTGGATCATCGTGCCGACGGTGCTGGCGCTTGTCGCGTCGATCGCCGCCGTCAATCTCGTCACCCCGCGTTACAAGTCGGAATCCCGCATCCTGATCGACGGCCGCGAGAACGTGTTCCTGCGGCCGAGCAGCGACCGCAGCACCGAAGAGCGGCAGTCGCTCGATCCCGAGGCGGTGACTAGCCAGGTGCAGCTCGTGCTGTCGCGCGATCTCGCGCGCGAGATCATCAAGAAGAACAAGCTCGCGGAGCGCCCCGAATTCGATCCGGTACTGCAAGGCATTTCGCCGCTGAAGTCGCTCGCGGCGCTGATCGGCATCGGCCGCGATCCGTTCTCGATGACGCCGGAAGAGCGGGTGCTGGATGCCTATTACGAGCGGCTCCAGGCCTACGCCGTCGACAAGTCGCGCGTGATCGTGGTCGAATTCCAGTCTGCGGATCCCGACCTTGCCGCGCGCGTCGCCAATTCGATCGCCGACGGCTATCTCGTGCTCCAGCAGAATGCGCGCCAGGACCAGGCCCGCAGCGCCAGCCAGTGGCTTTCGGGCGAAATCGAAAATCTGCGCAAGAAAGTTTCCGACGCCGAAGCCAAGGTCGAGGACTTCCGTTCCAAGTCGTCGCTGTTCGTCGGCACCAACAATACCACGCTCTCGAACCAGCAGATGGGCGAGGTCAATACCCAGCTCAACAACGCACGCTCGATGAAGGCGGATGCTGAATCCAGGGCGCGGCTGATCAAAGAGATGCTCCAGAGCGGCAAGCCGATCGAAGCGTCCGAGGTGGTGAACTCCGAGCTGATGCGGCGGCTGTCTGAGCAGCGGGTGACGTTGCGGGCGCAGCTTGCCGAACAGTCATCGACGCTGCTCGGCAATCACCCGCGGATCAAGGAGCTGAAGGCGCAGCTTGGCGACCTCGACAACCAAATTCGCGACGAAGCGGCCAAGATCTCGCGCTCGCTCGAAAGCGATGCGCGGATTGCCAGTGGCCGGGTCGACGGCCTGACGGCGAGCCTCGAGCAGCTCAAGAAGCAGGCAACCTCGACCAACGGTCAGGACGTCCAGCTCCGCGCGCTCGAGCGCGAAGCCAAGGCCCAGCGCGACCTGCTCGAGACGTATCTTGGGAAGTATCGCGAGGCCAGCACCCGCGAGAGCATCGATACAGCGCCGGCGGAAGGCCGAATCATCTCGCGCGCCATCGTCTCGAATACACCGGCCTATCCGAAGAAGCTGCCGATCGTGCTGATCGCGACGATCGCGACGCTGCTGCTCTCGTCCGGCGTCGTCGTCACCGGCGAGCTGCTGCGCCAGACCGCGCCGCGCGCGGTGGCCGTGTTCACGCCGGCGCAGGCGCCGGTGCGCCAAGAGCCGGTAGTCGAGCCGATGGTCCAGCCGGTGGCCGAACCGATGCTCGATCCGGTTGTGGAGGACCTTGCGCCGCTTCAGCCCGAGATGACGGCCGATGCCGACGTCACTGAATTCGCCGAGATCGAGCATCTCGCCGACAGCCTGCGCACTGCGGGACCGGCGGCGAAGAAGGTCACGGTGCTCGGCACCGCGGCCGGCGAAGCCATCACGCTGTCGACGCTGACGCTGGCCCGGCACCTGGCGCGCGATGCGCGCGTCGTTGTGGTCGATCTCGCCGCATCCTCGCCGACCATCGCCGCGGTGTCCGTCGATGCTTCGGCTCCCGGCCTCGCCGAGCTGATGCAGGGCGAGGCCTCATTCGCGCAAATCATCACCCGGGACAAGCTCTCGCGGCTGCATCTGGTCATGGCCGGCCGTCACGGCTTCGACCGCAGCCTGCTGCAATCGCCACGGGTGACGCTCGCGATCGATGCGCTGCTCCGCGCCTACGACCACGTGCTGGTGGACGCCGGCAGCGCCTCGGACCTTCCGGCGGAACTCTTGACGGCGCATGCCCGCGCCGTCGTGGTGCCCGATGCCTCGATGGCGCCGGATGCTCGCGCGCTGATGTGCGAGCAGCTGAAGGCGGTCGGCTTCAGCGAGGTGACGATGCTGAGCAGGCCGGTGCAGCCGTCGAATGCGGTGGAGACGCCGCGGGTCGTGGCGGCGTAGCTTTTCGTCCCTCTCCCCTTGTGGGAGAGGGTGGCTCGCCGCAAAGCGGCGAGACGGGTGAGGCGTATCTCTCCGCGAGTCCTGAATCGTAGGGTGGGCAAAGGCGCGCTTGCGCCGTGCCCACCATCGATCCAACACCACAGTAGAAGCGGTGGGCACGCTTCGCTTTGCCCACCCTACGATACTGAGTTCGAGGAAAAATACCCCTCATCCGGCGCCATAGCCGAAGCTTCGCTTCGTCGTTCTTAAGAACGGCGGCCGAAGGCCGCCTATGCCACCTTCTCCCACAAGGGGAGAAGGGAAGGGCATCTCGCTACACGAACGCCTGCCGCAGCCGCCGCGCCAGATCGAACAACATCTGGTTCTGCTTCACCAGCCGTTTGCCGTGGCTCAGCGAGGACATCGCCATCGCCGCGAGTTTTCCGCGCGCGGTCAGGGGCACGAAGCTGTCGAAAATGTCGTCATCGTCCTTGCAGAACATGCGCTTGTAATCGTCCGAGCCGATGCCGAGATCGAGCGAGCGGTAGCCGCGTTCGGCGTAGCGGTCGATGATGTAGCGCATCAGGATCAGCCCGGGGCTGTAGCGGGCGTGCTCGGACATCGTGTAGGTGTTGAACATCATCGAGAAGCGCTGGCCGTCGGCGACGCCGGCGAAGATCGCGATCACCTCGTCGTCGCATTCGAGCGCATGAATGTCGATGACGCGGCCTTCGCCGCGCGGCGACAGGCATGCGCTGCGGATGAACGCTTCTACGCCGGGCTCGGCAAAGACGTTGGGCAGTTTCTGTTCGGCCATCCGCGCCGGCTTGACCCGGAAGAACCAGTCGAGCAGGCGGGTGACGTCCGCATCCGTGGTGGCGAGGTGATAACGATAGCCGGCAAGCGCCTGGAGCTTCTTTTCCTTGCTCTTGAGGCGGCGGCGGAACGAGTTGCTGATCCGCGATGCGGGCGGCCCGCCCGGCTCCATCGCCAGGAGGGGGCAGCCGTTGATCGCACTCTGCCGCGGCAGCTGCGCGAACGGGTTGTGCTGGTCGTGCCAGCGCAGCGGCTGCTGTGTCAGCGCGAGCACGTCGGCATGCTCGCGCAGTGTCTCAAGCAGCGCGTCGAGATCGGCGATAGCGACCTGGGCTGCGAACTCGGCGTTCCACAGGCCCATGTTGAAGGTCGTGTGCTTGCCACCCATGAAGCAGGCCGTGCGCACGCCGTGGCCTTGCCGCAGCGAGAGCGGCAGCAGCAGGAGCGGCTGGCGCTCGGTGTCGCGGGCAATGACGATGAAGGGGCTGGCGCCTTCGTGGCTGCCGACCAGCTGCTGCCATGGGCTGAGCAGGTCGAAGCGCTGGTAGGGCGTGAAGAGGTGGCCGCTCTCCTCGAACGCGCGCCAGACCGTCTCGGCCTCGGCCAGATCGGTGACGATATCGACATGCGCGATACGGCTCGCTTTCGACCGCGCTGGCGATTCTGCCGTCCGGCTTTGCATCGCCGCAGCCATGGTCATTCACGAAACCTGTCGAGAAACGAAAAATTTGCGTATTTCGGCCTGTGGCCGACCTTTGCAAAGAAATGTCAACAAAGGGTAATGACAATCAGGCGAACGCGAAGGTGGGATATTGGCATCCGACGACAGATGGCTGGAGCGGTTGCGGCTCGAGCTGGCCTGGTTCACCGGTCAGGCTGTGCTGCGCAGCCGCGGCGCCGGCGCGATCCTGCGGTTTCGGCACGTGCGGCCGCGGCGGCGCAGCGCGTTTCAGCCGCTGCGCGAAAGCGAGATCAGTCCGCAATTCCTCGATCGCGCCATTGGTGCGCTGAAGCAGTGGGGATATGACTTCCTCGGCATGGACGATGTCTGCCGCCGCGCGGTGACGCTGCCGGAGAAGCGGCGCTTCGTGGCGCTCACCTTCGACGGCGCCAACAAGGACCTGATCAGCTTCGCCTATCCGGTGCTGGTGCGCCACGCCGTGCCGTTCACGATCTATGTGCCCACCGCGTTTCCCGATGGAGTCGGAGAGGCCTGGTGGCTCGGGCTCGAGCGGATAATCGCGCGCGAGAGCCGCATCAACCTGATGATGGGCGAGAAAGAGCAGCGCTTCACCGTCACAGGGAACGCCGAGAAGCAGGCGCTGTTTTCGTTCGTCGAGAGCTGGCTGCGCTCGTTGCCGCCGGCGGATGTGTCGGCTGCGATCGCCGATCTCTGCGCGCGCTACCGGATCGACCTCGCTGCGCTCTCGCGCGAAGCGTCGATGGATTGGGAGGATCTGGCAAGGCTTGCGGCGGATCCGCTGGTCACGGTCGGCAGCGCGACCGTGAACTATCCCGTGCTCGCCAACATGAAGGACGCGGCCGCGTTGCGCGAGTTGGCGATGGGCAAGGCGGTCGCGGAAGCGGCCTTCGACCGCGAGATCAGGCATCTGGCCTTTCCGTTCGGCGATCGCTCGTCTTTCCGGCGCAGCCACGTCGTCATGGCGGAGGAGGCCGGCTTTGCCAGCGCCGTTTCGGCCATCCCGGGCATCGTGGATGCGGAGGGGCGCACCAATCTGCGCGCACTGCCGCGGATTTCCTGGGACGGCCGGATAAGATCACTGCGCATGCTGCGCGTGCTGGTGTCCGGTGTTGCTTTCGCGCCGGTGAAACCGACCGGCAGCGTTACGAATTAAGATTTGACCCGATCCGGCCGCTGCATCCAGCTCACGATCGGCATCGCCGGCAGCACCCAGCCCATGCCGACCACCACGTAGTAGATCGCCTGCCGCCAGCCGGATTCGGCGATCCACGGCATCTGCGCCAGCGCCATGCCGAGCAGGGCCCAGACGGTGGCCAGCACCAGGAGCAGGATGGCGCCGAGGAACTTGCGGGTGCGGATCGTCATGGCGGAATGCTGCGGCCTTCGCGTAACTTGCGCTGCGGGAGCGGGGGACTATAAGGGGCACGCAGTCCGGTTCAAGTCTCTTTGCAACAAGGCTTGGTTTTGCCCCTGAAATGACGACGATTTTCGCTCCGACCAACCCGCATCGCGCCGTGCGCTGGTGGTTGATTTCCGTGGCCGCCCTGATCGCGCTGATGGTGCTGGTCGGTGGCGCGACGCGGCTGACGGAATCCGGCCTCTCGATCGTCGAATGGAAGCCGGTCACGGGCAGCGTGCCGCCGCTGTCGGAGGCGCAGTGGACCGAGGCGTTCGAGGCCTACAAGAAGATTCCGCAATATCGCGAGCTCAATGCGGGCATGAGCCTGTCCGAGTTCAAGGAGATTTTCTGGTGGGAATGGAGCCACCGCTTTCTCGGCCGCTTCATCGGCGTGGCCTATCTCTTGCCGTTCCTGTTCTTCCTGTGGCGCGGCGGCCTGTCGGGTGAGTTGAAACGGCGGTTGTGGCTGCTGTTCGCGCTCGGCGGCCTCCAGGGCGCCGTCGGCTGGTGGATGGTGGCCTCGGGTCTCACCGAACGCGTCGAGGTTTCGCAATATAGGCTGGCGACGCATCTGGTGCTCGCGCTCCTGATCTTCGCCGGCATCGTCTGGACGGTCCGGCGGCTCAAGGAGCGGCCGCAGATCATTGCGCCCGCGCGGCTGAGGTTCACGAGCGTGCTGCTGCTCATCGTGACCTTCGTCCAGATCTATTTCGGCGCGCTGGTCGCGGGTCTGCGCGCCGGGCGTGCCTACAACACCTGGCCGCAGATCGACGGCGCGTTCATTCCCGCAGGCGACCGGCTCTGGTTCGAGACGCCGTGGTGGCGCAACATGTTCGACAACGTGCTGACGGTGCAGTTCGAGCACCGCATGACGGCCTATGCGCTGTTCGTGCTGGCGGCGCTGCATGCGCTCGATGCGGTGCGCTCGCGCACGGCGGCCGGCGGTGCGCTCTCGCTGTTCGCCGCGGTCAGCCTGCAGGCTGTGCTCGGGATCCTCACGCTGCTCAACCAGGTGCCGATCGATCTCGCGCTTTCGCACCAAGCGATTGCGATCGTGGTGCTCACGCTTGCAGTGATGCAGGTGGAGCGGCTGGCCTCGCGACAATCTGCACAGGCGCAGCCGCGCGCGGTTCCGGTCGGTCAGGCCGGCTGATCAGGTCAGCAATAGCCGTACACGCCGCAGGCGTAGGGCAGGCGCCAGAAATAGCCGACCTGCGGTCCGCCGTAGTATGGGCCTTGATAATCGTAATCCCAGGGGCGTCCGTAATAGCCCGGCAACGTGTTGGAGCCGGGCAGCAGCGGCGTGCCCGGCAGGTTTCGGATGTAGCTTCCGATGCCGTAGGCCGGCGAGATCAGCGCATCCGGATCCGTCTCGACGTAGACCCTCGGCGGCTCCTGCGGCGGCACGGCAGCGCGCCGTCTCGCTGTGGCCGGCAGATCGGCGGCAACGGCAGCTGAGACCGTCAGCATGGCGGCAAGGGCAGGTACCATCCAGCGCAGCATCGTCGGCTCCGAATCAAAGGGGCGATCCAAGGACGATGTATGCGGCAGATATGGTTAATGACTGTTAACTGACTGCGGCCAAAACCGCCGCCGTCATTCCGGGGCGGTCCGGCAGGACCGAACCCGGAATCTCGAGATTCCGGGTCTGGTCCTTCGGACCATCCCGGAATGACGATGGCAATTACGCCCCCAGCGCCTGCTCCAGATCGGCGATCAGATCTTCCTTGTCCTCGATGCCGATCGAGAGCCGCACCACGTCGGGGCCGGCGCCGGACTTCACCTTGGCGGCGTCGTCGAGCTGGCTGTGCGTGGTCGAGGCCGGGTGGATGACCAGCGAGCGGGTGTCGCCGACATTGGCCAGGTGCGAGAACAGTTGCAGCTTCGACACCAGGCTGACGCCGGCGTCATAGCCGCCCTTCAGGCTGAAGGTGAACACGGCGCCCGCGCCCTTCGGCGCGTATTTCCGCGCGAGCTGGTTGTACTTGTCGCTTGCCAAGCCCGCATAGCTCACCGAGGCCACCGCCGGATGCCCGGCGAGGAATTCGGCAACGGCCTTGGCGTTGTCGCAGTGCCTCTGCATGCGCAGCGGCAGCGTTTCGATGCCGGTCAGGATCATGAAGGCGTTGAACGGCGACAGCGCCGGTCCGAGGTCGCGCAGGCCCAGCACGCGGCAGGCGATCGCGAAAGCGAAATTGCCAAAGGTCTCCTGGAGGCGGATGCCGTGATATTCGGGCCGCGGCTCCGACAGCATCGGATATTTCCCGCCCGTGGACCAGTCGAACGTGCCGGCATCGACGATGATGCCGCCGAGCGAATTGCCGTGGCCGCCGAGGAATTTCGTCAGCGAGTGCACGACGATGTCGGCGCCATGGTCGATCGGGCGGATCAGGTAGGGCGAGGCCAGCGTGTTGTCGACGATCAGCGGCACGCCCGCCTTGCGCGCCACCGTCGAGATCGCCTCGATGTCGGTGATGCTGCCGCCGGGATTGGCGATGGACTCGATGAAGATGGCCTTCGTGCGCGGCGTCACCGCGCGCTCGAAGCTCGCGATGTCATCGGAATCGGCCCACACCACGTTCCAGCCGAAGCTCTTGAACGCATGCGTGAACTGGTTGATCGAGCCGCCATAAAGCTTGCGCGCGGCGATGAACTCGTCGCCGGGCTGGAGCAATTGCTGCAGCACCACGACCTGTGCGGCGTGTCCCGAGGCGACAGCAAGCGCGGCGGTGCCGCCTTCGAGTGCGGCAACACGCTCTTCCAGCACCGCGTTGGTGGGGTTGCCGATGCGGGTGTAGATGTTGCCGAATGCCTGCAGACCGAACAGCGAGGCGGCGTGGTCGGCGTCGTTGAAGACGAATGAGGTGGTTTGATAAATCGGGGTCGCGCGCGCACCGGTGGTGGGATCGGGCTGTGCTCCGGCATGCACGGCGAGGGTTGAAAATCCGGGAAGGCGATCGCTCATTGAGGCGTCCTGTTCTTGTGATCTGAAATCGCGCGGCATGCTGATCGGCGACGCGCCCGCCGTCAAGGCGCCGCGTCACATCGGAACGATCGTGCTACGCACTGTCGCGTGAGCGAAATGAATCCTTCGCGATGGCGTCAGCTTTGTTCGCTCTTGTTTTTGGCGGCGCGATCCGATGCCGCGGTGTCGCCGCCGCCGACACTCATCCGATTGAGGGATAGCCGCATGCCTTGCGTCGGCGCCGGCGGCCGTTTGGAGCTCAGGGTGCGTGAATTGACGCCCATCCAGGAAATCTCGGACGACAAGCGGCCATATTCGATCTTGGGGCAGCGGTTCATCACGACTTTGATACCGACCGATTCCGCTTTCGCGGCTGCCGCGTCGTCACGCGCGCCGAGCTGCATCCAGATCACCTTCGGCAGCGGATCGAGCGTGAGCGCTTCTTCGACAACCGGCATGATGTGGCTGGAGTTACGAAAGATGTCGATCATGTCGACGGGGCGCTCGATGTCGGAGAGCGAGGCGACAAACGGCTTTCCGAGCAGATCTTTGCCGACATGGCCGGGATTGACCGGGATCATGTCATAGCCGCGCTGTGCCAGATATTTGAACGCAAAATAGCTCGGCCGCACATTGACCGGCGAGGCGCCGACCATCGCGATCGACTTCACGCTGTTGAGGATGCCGCGGATGTAATTGTCTGGATAGGCGTCGTGGTTCATCTTTTTCTTTCGTTCGTCATTCCGGGGCGATGCGCAGCATCGAACCCGGAATCTCGAGATTCCGGGTTCGGCTCTACGAGCCGCCCCGGAATGACGGTGTAACAAATTCAGTCATTCATCCCGCCATGTCGGCGTGCGCTTCTCGATGAAGGCGCCGATGCCTTCCTCGGCGTCGCGCGCCATCATGTTCTCGGTCATCACCTCTGCCGCATAGCGATAGGCGTCCGCAAGGCTCATCTCGGCCTGGCGGTAGAACGCCTCCTTGCCGAGCTTGACGGTGTAGGCGGATTTCAGCGCGACCTGTTGCGCGAGCTCGATCGCGGCGCCGAGCTCGCTGCCGGCGGGCACGACGCGGTTGACGAGGCCGATCTCGCGGGCGCGATCGGCGGGGATCGGTTCGCCCGTCAGCAGCATCTCCATCGCCTGCTTGCGCGGCACGTTGCGCGACAGCGCCACCATCGGTGTCGAGCAGAACAGGCCGATGTCGACGCCGGGCGTGGCGAACTTCGCATCCTCCGAGGCGATTGCGAGATCGCAACTGGCGACGAGCTGGCAGCCGGCCGCGGTCGCGATGCCTTGGACGGCGGCGACCACGGGCTTCGGCAGGTGCACGACCGCCTGCATCATCGCGCAGCAGGCGGTCATCATCTCGGCAAAGAAGGCGCGGCCGCGATCCGGGTCAGTGCGGCGCGCGGTGAGCTCCTTCATGTCGTGGCCGGCGGAGAAGGCGGGGCCGTTGGCGGCAATGACGACGCCGCGCACCGCCTTGTCGTCGCGGATCTCGTTCAGCTCGGCATGCAAGGTCGCGATCATCGCGGCCGACAGGCTGTTGCGCGCGGCCGGACGGTTCAGCGTCAGGACCGCGATCGGCCCTAAGGTCTCGCGCAGCAGGATTGGCGGTTGCGGGGAGTGGGCGCGGGCGGCCTGGACGGACATTGACGCGATTTCCGCTGGATGATTGCAATTGGATGACGCAGATAACTTAATGTAACAGGGCCAGTGAAGCGAGGGTGGGGAACAGCATGGCGGCAGCGAAAATGAGCGTGGCGGAGGTCGAGCAGTTTCTCCGCGACGAGTTTCCCCAGGCCTTCAGCGGCGATGACATCACGATCGAGAGCGCCGACGGCCAGACCTGCCTTTTGCGCCAGCGCTACAGCGAAAGGATGCTGCGGCCGGGTGGAACCGTATCCGGCCCGACGCTGATGGCACTGGCCGATTTCGCGATGTACGTGGTGCTGCTGTCCGCGATCGGGCCGATCGGGCTCGCGGTCACCACCAATCTCAACATCAACTTCCTGCGCAAGGGCCAGCCCGGCCAGGATGTGCTGGCGGAGGCACGGCTGCTCAAGCTCGGCAAGCGCCTGGCGGTCGGTGAGGTGAAGCTGCTGTCCGGCACCTCGCCCGATCCGATCGCCCATGTCACCTCGACCTATTCCATTCCAAATGTTTGAGCTTTTTGCAGGTAATATAGCACCATAATTTTAAAATATTGATTTTGCTATTGTAATTCACGTTCTGGGGCATTGACCGTTGCGCGTCTCTTCTCTAGAAAACCGCCAGTCCGACGCGGTGTTCGCGTCGATGTCTCCCCGTCCACGGAAACTCCGATATGAAAACCTTTTCGGCAAAGCCGGCTGAGGTGACGAAGAAATGGGTACTGATCGACGCCAAGGGTCTGGTCGTCGGCCGTCTCGCCACCATCGTCGCCATGCGCCTGCGCGGCAAGCACCTCCCGACCTACACCCCGCACGTTGATTGCGGCGACAACGTCATCATCATCAACGCGCAGCATGCGGTTCTCACCGGTCGCAAGCGCGAGCAGAAGACCTACTACAAGCACACCGGTTACGTCGGCCACGTCAAGGAGCGCACCGCGCGCCAGATCCTTGAGGGCAAGCATCCCGAGCGCGTGCTCGAGAAGGCCGTCGAGCGCATGATCCCGCGTGGTCCGCTCGGTCGCGTCCAGATGGGCAACCTCCGCGTCTATGGCGGCGCCGATCATCCGCACGAGGCCCAGACGCCCGAGAAGATCGACATCGCCAAGTTGAACCGCAAGAACACGAGGGCCGCATAACATGGCCGAATCCATCCAGTCGCTCGACCAGCTCTCGCAGCTCAAGACGGCGGCGGCGCCCGACGCGCCCAAGCACGAGAAGAAGGTCGACAAGTTCAACCGCGCCTATGCCACCGGCAAGCGCAAGGACGCGGTCGCCCGTGTCTGGATCAAGCCGGGCGCCGGCAAGGTCACGGTCAACTCGCGTGAGGTCGAGGTCTATTTCGCCCGTCCCGTGCTGCGCATGATGATCGAGCAGCCGTTCTCCGTGGCCGCGCGTTCCGGCCAGTACGACGTGATCTGCACGGTCGCCGGCGGCGGTCTGTCCGGCCAGGCCGGTGCCGTCCGTCACGGCATCTCCAAGGCGCTCACCTATTTCGAGCCGGAGCTGCGCACCGTGCTCAAGAAGGGCGGCTTCCTCACCCGCGACTCCCGCGTGGTGGAGCGCAAGAAGTACGGCAAGGCCAAGGCCCGCCGGTCCTTCCAGTTCTCGAAGCGTTAATCGCTTCGGTCACATTCGCCGCGAAAGCGGCTTCAATGAGATGCAAAAGGGCGCTGATTTCAGCGCCCTTTTTGTTGTTCGTTTGTATGCAAATTGATGGCGTGTTTCAGGAAAACTTGGCCTCGCATGAAAACCTGAATGGAACTCGCGGGACATAGCGTCGCATCTGGAAGGGCGCGCAAGTCGGCTGGGCCGATCGCGTAACTGCTATGTCTAGAAGGGGGCCGACATGATGTCGCTCGATAGCATCACGCTCTATTTGGTCGCCACCATGGTTGCCGCACTGCTCGGCGCCATGATGGTGTTTTTCGGCAAGCAGGAAAACAGTCCTGCGCTGAAATGGTGGGGCACCGCGTATCTCCTGGGCGCGGCCTCGGTCGCGCTATGGACCGCGGCCGGCGACAAGCTTGGGCCGCACCTCTATCTCGCGTTAAACGCGGTCGGCTTCGTTGCCTGCGGCATGGTGTGGAATGCGGCGCGCGTCTTCCACGGCCGCAAGCCGAATTGGCCGGGCCTGCTCGTCGGCGCGCTCGCCTGGGTCGCCGCCGTCTCCCTGCTCGATCCTTCGGCCGCGATGCTGCGCATGATCGTCGGCGCCGGCATCGTCTCGGTCTATGCGGCACTGACCGCGAGCGAGCTCTGGGTCGAGCGGCGCAAGAGCCTGCAACGGCGCTGGCCGGCCTTCGTGGTGCCGGTGATGCACGGCTGCGTGCTGATGCTGCCGATCGTGCTCGGCAGCTTCCTGCGTCCGAACGATGCCGGCTTCTCCGGCAGCATCTGGGTCACGGTGTTTGCGGTCGAACTCATCCTCTATGCCGTCGGCACCGTGTTCGTGATCTTCATGCTGGTGTCGGAACGCACGGTGACGGCGCACCGGACCGCCGCGTCCACCGATCCCCTGACCGGCATGCTCAACCGCCGCGGCTTCTCGGAAGCCTGCGGGCGCGTGATCGAGCGTGAAGCCAAGGCCGGCCGTCCCGTGACCGTGATGATCTTCGACATCGACCACTTCAAGTCGATCAACGACCGCTTCGGCCATCCCGCCGGCGACGAGATGCTGAAACTGTTCTCGACCGTCGTCGTCAGCAACCTGCGCATGACCGACATGTCGGGCCGTATCGGCGGCGAGGAGTTCGCGGCGCTACTGCCGTGTTCGCTGGAGGAGGGCGTGCTGGTTGCCGAGCGCGTACGCGAGGCGTTCGAGACCTCCGGCGTCGTGGTCGACGAGGGCCCGGTGGACACCACCGTCAGCATCGGCGTCGCCGGCGGTCCGGCCGGCACCGAGCTGGAGGTGCTGCTGGCCTCGGCCGACACCGCGCTCTACCAGGCCAAGCGCGGTGGCCGTAACCGGGTCGAGGCGGCGGAGGAGCTGCCGCTGTCGCTGGAGAACTGGCGCCGCCAGAGCGCGGCGCGGGTCGGTGCGCCGCAGGCGCGTCCGGCCACCGTCTGAGCCGGAGCAAGGCTTGCGGTAATCCGCTGTTTACCATTCGATCCCTACCATTGCGGTCATGGAATCGATCCGTCGACAGAACCCGCAGGCTGCCCTGATGTCGCTCGAAGCCGCTGCGGCCTCCGCACGTGGCGGCTTCGCATGCGTGTTCTCCACTGCGGATGAATACGAGCGCGCGCTGATCACCGAGCGCCCCGCCCAGGGGCGCTACGCGCAAAGCCGTAGCTACTGGCCGCTCGCGCTGTTCATCGGTTGCGCGCTCATCGTGGTAGGCACCGCTCTGCTGTTCGCCTGAGAGCACGCATTTTTGACCGGTCAGGGCGCCGATTCGGTGCCTTTTTCTTCGCTGCGGTCTACGGTAGACACACCCATCAAACAAACAGGTGGAAACCGATGATCACCGAGATTGCGCAAATCGACGTCAAGCCGGGCAGCGAGAAGGACTTTGAGGCGGCCGTCGCCAAGGCCAAGGCCGCCTTCGGCAGCTCCAAGGGCTTTCACGGCTTCGAGCTGCACAAGTCGATCGAGAAGCCGCAGCGCTACCGGCTGATGGTGAAGTGGGCGACGCTGGAGAACCACACCGTCGATTTCCGCGGCTCGGAGAATTTCACCGAATGGCGCGGCCTCGTCGGCCAGTATTTTGCTTCGCCCCCGGAGGTCGAGCACACCGAGACCGTGCTGACGACCTGAGCGACTTCTCGACGCCTTACGCCGCCTCGGCGTCTGAGCATGATCCCTTCGGGTCCGGATCATGCTGCCATGGGCGACGCCTCATACGTCTTGAAATGGTCGATCATGACCTTGGCGATGGCGACCAGTGGCAGCGCCAGCGCCAGGCCCCAGATGCCGAACACGACGCCGAGCACGATCTGGAACGCGAATAGCGTGGCCGGCGGGATGTCCAATGCCTGCCGCTGCAGGATCGGCGTCAGCACATAGCTCTCCATCGCGTGCACGCCCATGAAGAGGAGGAAGGCCGACAGCGCCGGAATCCAGCCCGAGGCGAGGCTCGCGAGCACCACGACGACGCCGGCAATGATGGCGCCGACGGTCGGAATGAAGGCGAGCAGGCCCGCCTGAATCCCCAGGATGAACGAGCCGGGGATGCCGATGATGGCAAGCCCGATCCAGGTCACCACGCCGACCGCAATCATCACGACGATCTGCGCGATCAGCCAGCGTTCCAGCGTCTCGCTGATGCGGTCGATGATCAGGGTGACGCGGGTGCGATGCCTCGCCGGCGCCAGGAACAACAGGCCGTCGTGATAGACCCCGGGCTGGGCGGCGAAGGACAGCCCCAGGAACAGCACGATGAAGATGTTCCCGACGCCGTGAATGGTGCCGAGCAGCAGCTTGAAGGTCTGGCTCACGATCGCGCCACCGCTGGAGGCCAGCGCGCCGGCGCCGGGCAAGGAACCGCGCGGGGGCGCTGCTGGTGAGGACAGCGAGTCCGATGGCGTATTGGCCGAGGCGTCAGACGCCGCGTTGCCGAGATCGAAGAAGCTGGTGTCGATCCCGTGGTTGTCCAGGAAGGTCTTCACGTTGCCGATCTGCGACTTGATGGTCTTGCTCAGCAGCGAGGCCTGCTCGGCAATGGTGGCGCCACCGAGATAGGCGACGCCTGCGAGCAGCAACGCAAGCACGACGCAGACGATCGCGAGCCGGACCGGATGCGGCAGGTGCACGCGGCGGCCGAGCGCGTTGGTCAGTGCGTTGAGGGCGACGCCCAGCAACATGCCGGTGAAGATCAGCAGCAGGGTGGTCGCAAAATACCAGGTGAAGACCAGCATCGCCGTGAACAGTACGACGCCGATGCCGCCGACCGAAATTGCCCAAGCCAGATCGGTGCGGGTCGTGGGGCGTTGGTCTGCGCGGATGGTCACATCATGTCCTTTTCGGCGGCTGCGGGCGGGGCACTGTTTCGGCAAACGCGCTTTCGATCAAGACCGCGTCAACGCGCTGGTTTGACGCTGTCGCGCGAACGGTGCAGAGCGATGAGGAGAAAACAGGTGGGGGGGCGCTTGAGTTTCATCAGCAAGTGGGCCGGTCTGCTCGGGCTTCTGGCCGTGATCGTGATCGGCGACCAGATCCGGATCAACCGGCCGGGCCACAAATACCGCCTCACGGTCGAGGTGACGACGCCTGACGGGATCAAGACGGGGTCCGGCGTACTCGCCGTCGTGCCCGACCGCAACTATAACCGGGGCGGCCGCACCACGATGCGCGGGGAGGCCGTGTTCGTCGATCTCGGCCAAGACGGCGGCAAAGGCAAGAACCTGGTGGCATTGCTGGCGCATCAGCAGGGCGGCAAGCTCGACCTCGATGACATCAACTATGTCGCGCTCCGTGCCTATGGCGCCGCGCGCGGCAACCGCGTCTCGTTCAACGATATCAGCCGGCAGGCCGGCATTGTCCCGGTGCAGGGGGAGCTGATCCCACTGCTTGTGAGCTTTGGCGATCCCAAGGACCCCAAGACCGCGCGCCTTGTCGCCGCCGACCATGCGGATACGGTCCTGGGCGACGGCTACGCCATCGGCGGCCTCACCGCCGAGGTGGTGCCCAATGGGGTTTGGCCGATCGATTTCGGCGGTGTGCTCGGGGAGCCCGTGACGCGCGGAATTGAGGCGAAATTGCCCTGGACGGGCGCGCCCGGTGAGGCGGCGGCGACTGCGCTGAAGGCGGCCGGCCTGCCCCTCGTGGGGACAACTGACGCCCAGGAGGCATTTGCGCGAAAATAGCATTGCCGTCCCGCGATCCCTTCTGTTGAATTTGTTCCATCCCAAGGGCATGTTTGGAGAATCTTCTTACGCGGGAGGTCGGAAGGGGAGATGAGAAAGCCGGTCGTCGGCGTGATCGGGAACGCCCATCGCGTCGAAAATCGATTTCAGGTCCAGATGGTCGGCGAGCGCAATTTGCGCGCCGTGGCCGAGGTCTCGGGTGGCTTGCCGATGATGTTTGCGGGAGCACCAGACATCACCGATATCGGCGCGCTGCTCGACGTGGTCGACGGGATCGTGCTCACCGGCGCCCGCGCCAACGTCCATCCGACCCGCTTCAATGTCGACCCGTGCGAGCGGCACGAGCCCTACGACATCCACCGCGACGAGGTCGCGCTGGCGCTGTCGGTCGCCTGCGTGTCCCGCGGCATTCCGCTGTTCGGCATCTGCCGGGGCCTGCAGGAGATGAACGTCGCCTTCGGCGGCTCGCTGCATCCGGAGATCCGCGAAATCCCCGGCCGCATGAACCACCGCATGCCCCGGCTCGAGAACGGCGAGATTCATCCCGATCCGACCGTGGTGTTCGCCGACCGTCATGACGTCGACCTCACGCCCGGAGGCGCCTTCGCGCAGCTGCTCGGCTGCGAGAAGATCAGGGTCAATTCACTGCACGGCCAGGGCATTCTCGACCCCGGCAAACGGGTGCTGATCGAGGGCATCGCCGAGGACGGCACCATCGAGGCGATCCGCATCGCGGAAGCCCCGACCTTCGCGCTCGGCGTGCAATGGCACGCCGAATACGACCCGCAGCGCAATCCGATCAATCGCAAGCTGTTCGAGGCGTTTGGCGAGGCGATGGTCGTACGCCAGCGTGCGACGGCGTAACAAAGGGCTCGCTCGCAGCTCTCCACTGAACGACGTCTTGGTCTTGCAGCTTACGCCGTCTGCACCATCCGTCTTGCGCGATAGGCCTGCGGTGACATCAAGGTGAGCTTGCGGAAGGCCTTGCGAAAGCTGCTCTCGTCCTCGTAGCCGGCCGTGCGCGCGATGGTCTTGATCGGCTGCGCCGTCGTCTCCAGCAGCGTGCGCGCGTGCTCGACGCGGCGGCGCATGATGAAGGCCTGCGGCGGCTCGCGCGTGAGCTCCTGGAACTTTCGGTTCAGCGTGCGCTCGCTGAGGCCGAGCGCATCGGCGAGGCGCTTGACCGTCATCGGGCTCTTGCCGGTGCGGCGAACCAGGAGGTCGGCCTGGGTCAGCAGCGGGTCCTGCGACAGCAAATAGCCGACGGGCATGAAGATCGATTGGGTGCGTTGCGCGGTGTCGATGACGACGTAGTCCGCACAGAGCTTTGCAATCGCCTTGCCGTCGACCATCTCGATCAGCCTGAGCAGGAGGTCGACCCACGACATCGGTCCGGCCGCGCAGACGATGCGGTCCGCGACGGTGATGACGGCGTCGGCAGCGAGGTCGATGGTGGGGTGGCGCTGCCGCAACTCGCCTTGCAGCCACCAGGTGATGGTGGCGCGGCGGTGGTCGAGCAGGCCGCTGCCTGCAAGCAGGAACACGCCGCTGCAGAACGCGCCGATCAGCCGGCCGCTCGCATGCTGCTGCCGCAGCCAGGCGCCGGCGCGGGCATATTGCGGTTGCAGGCGTTCCGCCGTGACGTGATCGACGAGGTTGCCGGGGACGAGGATCGCGTCGAAGCGCCCGCGTTTGCCGACCGCGCCATCGACGGCGACCATCTGGCCGCCGCCGGCACGCACCGGCTTGCCGTCGAGCGAAAGCACCTCCGAGGCGAAGCGCGTTTTCGCACCGCTCTGCTGCATCACGTGATTGGCGAGCGACAGGATGTCGGCGACCCCGGCGATCGCCGAATGCATGCAGCCTTCCAGCGCCAGAATTGCGAGCTTCATGAGACCTCCGGGACAGGCGCGGCGATCCTAGCCGATCGGCGCGGGGCTGCGTGGCGGAAATTGCCCGATCTCTGTCTCATCCGCCACTGCCTTGCCGGCGCCGTCAGGTCCAGTCTCGTGCCGTCGTCACCCGACATGATTGGAGAGAGACATGCCTTACGTCACCATTTCCACCGTCCGCGGCATCCTGGATGCCGGGCAAAAGAAGACCCTGCTCGAACGCGTCACCGATCTCCTGGTCGAGGTCGAAGGGCAGGGCAACCCGGATTTCCGCCGCAACGTCTGGGTCAGGATCGAGGAGCAGGAGCCGGCGCACTGGTCGCTCGGCGGCATGCAGCCGACGCCTGAGATCATCGTCGGCATGTTCGGCGCGATCGGCGCGGATGGCGTGCGGGTCCCGCGGCCGTAGCAGTGCAGCGTGCGCGGGCGGACCAGCCAAAGGAAGGGTCCGCCACCGCCCTCTCTTCAATCGATCTGCCTGGCGATTTCCATTGCATCGCACAATCACGACCATGGCCCGCACGCGGCCGCATTGAGGTTCGCAAGACGCGCACCATATGCTCTGCAAGGGAGCCCTGCCGTGCAGACCATGAAGGCGGCCCTCGTTGCGGCGATTGGCGTCGTGGCTTTGATCTGCTGCCTCCTTCCCAGTTCAGCGGAGGAGAACGGCCGTCTTGCATTGGTCGTTTCGATCGACGGAGCCATCGGCCCTGCGTCGGCCAGCTACGTCAAGGAGGCTTTGGCCAAGGCAAGCGAACGGCGCGCCGAGGTCGTGCTTCTGAGACTGAACACGCCCGGCGGTCTCAATTCCAGCATGCGCGAAATCATCGCCGATGTGCTGGCCTCGCCGATCCCTGTCGTCGGTTACGTCGCGCCCTCCGGCGCCCACGCGGCGAGCGCGGGGACCTATATCCTCTATGCGACCCACATCGCGGTGATGGCGCCGGGCACCAATATTGGCGCCGCGACGCCGGTGCAGATCGGCGGGCCGCTGCCGGGACTTCCGAGCGGACCAGCGGACAAGGGCGGCAAGGATAAGAAGGACGGTGACCAGCAGGGCGAGTCCAAGGATCAGCCCAAGGATGCCATGACGGCCAAGGCGACCAATGATGCGGTTGCCTTCATCCGCAGCCTTGCGGAGCTGCGCAACCGCAATGCGGACTGGGGAGAGAAGGCGGTCCGTGAGGCAGCCACGCTCTCTGCCAACGCCGCGCTGGAGGCTCATGCCATCGATCTCGTCGCGCGCGATCAGGCTGAATTGCTGCGGCAGCTCGACGGTCGCGTGGTCGAGGTTGCAGGCGGCAAGACGCAGCGCCTGGTGACGAAGGATGCCGTCGTTGAAGCCATCGATCCCGGATCGATATCCCGCTTCCTGGCGGTCATCACCGATCCGAACGTGGCGTTCATTCTCCTGATGGTCGGCATCTACGGCTTGATCTTCGAGTTCATGTCTCCCGGTGCCGTCGCGCCCGGAGTCGTCGGCGCGATCTGCCTGCTGATCGGCCTCTATGCGCTCAATCTGCTGCCGATCAATTATGCCGGCCTCGCCCTGATGCTGGTTGGACTCGTGCTTCTCACCATCGAAGCCTTCAACCCGACCGTGGTGATCGGGCTCGGAGGGATCATCGCTTTCGTGCTGGGAGCGCTGATGCTTTTCAGGGGCGAGGCGCCGGGCTACCACCTGTCGTGGTGGGTGATCGGCATCACTGCGGCAGTGTTCGCCGGCTTTGCGCTCGTCGTGCTCGGTTCGCTTCGGCGCGTCGGCAGGGCGCCTGCACTGGTCGGCGCGCAGGCCATGCGAGGCTTGCCCGCCGAGGTTCTCGACTGGAATGGGAACGAAGGTCATGTCTTCGCCCACGGTGAGCGCTGGCAGGCGCGCGGCGCCGAAACGTTCAAGCCCGGAGAGACGGCCGAAGTCGCCAACGTCGTCGACCTGACGCTGCTGATACGGCGCGCACCAACAGGCGAGGGAGGACCATCATGATGCTGGAATATCTGACCTATGCGGCGCTCGCGTTGCTTGTCATCATGTTCCTGTCCCAGGCTATTCGAATCCTGCGCGAATACGAGCGTGGCGTTATCTTCACGCTCGGCCGCTTTACCGGCGTGAAGGGCCCGGGCCTCATCATCCTCATTCCGATCGTGCAGCAACTCGTGAAGGTGGACCTGCGGGTGATGGTCCAGGTGGTGCCGCCGCAGGACGTGATTTCGCGGGACAACGTCTCCGTCAAGGTCAACGCCGTTCTGTACTTCCGCATCGTCGACCCCGAACGGGCCATCATCAAGGTCGGCGATTACATGGCCGCCACCAGCCAGCTCGCCCAGACCACGTTGCGCTCGGTGCTCGGCAAGCACGAGCTCGACGAGATGCTGGCCGAGCGCGACAGGTTGAACGCAGACATCCAGGAGATCCTCGACAAGCAGACCGACGTCTGGGGCATCAAGGTCACCGGCATCGAGATCAAGGACGTCGATCTCAATGAAACCATGGTGCGCGCGATTGCCAAACAGGCCGAGGCGGAGCGCTTGCGGCGGGCCAAGGTGATCAATGCGACGGGCGAGCAGCAGGCTGCCGAAAAGCTTGTCGAGGCCGGCCGGATTCTCGCACAGGAGCCTCAGGCGATGCAGTTACGTTATTTCGCGGCTTTGCACGACATCGCGGGCGAACGGTCGTCGACCGTCGTCTTTCCACTGCCGACGGGCCTGCTCGACCATTTTTTGCCGCGGCGCGACACCCCGTAGCCATAAGCGGCAGGATGACCCATCTTCGGCCCAAATGGAGGTGTGGAATATCGCTCCCAACTTAAACGGGAGGACAATTCGATGACGAAGCATGCCGCCAGACCAGCAAGCCGCCGCCGAAATCGGACATTGATGCTCACCGTCCCGGTGGTCGCCCTCGCACTTTGGTCGTGGGGGATCGATGCAGCGCGGGCCGCAGAGCCCAAGGACGCGACGGCGGCCGGCCTGCCGCGCATTCTCGTGCTTGCGACGGGAGGCACCATCGCCGGCCAGGCCGACGCGCGCGCGACCGGCGCGTACAAATCCGGCCAGATCACCGGCGAGCAGCTGATGGCGTCGGTGCCGGGCCTCGACAAGCTGGCGAAGCTGAACGCCGAGCAGATTTCGTCGATCGGATCCCAGGACATGAACGACAAGGTCTGGTTTGCCCTGGCCCGCCGAATCCAGGATGCCTTCGACAAGAATGAAGCCGATGGAATCCTCATCACGCACGGCACGGATACGCTTGAGGAGACCGCGTTCTTTCTCGACAATGTCGTGCGCGGTGACAAGCCGGTGGTGATCGTCGGGTCGATGCGCCCGGCCACGGCGGTGAGTGCGGACGGCCCCGGCAATCTGTACGAAGCGGTGCAGGTGGCGGCCGATCCGCGCTCTCGCGGCCGCGGTGTGATGGCCGTGCTGAACGACAAGATCCAGAGCGCCCGCTCGATCACCAAGACCAACACCACAAGCATCGAGACTTTCAGCTCCCCCAATGACGGCCCGATCGGCTATGTCGACACCGCCGGCGGCATCCGTTTCATGACCCAGGCCGCCGGCTTCAAGCGCACGACCTATCCGCTTCCGGCAGGCGAGCAACTGCCGCGCGTCGAGATCGTCTATTCGCATGCCAACATGGACGCCGTTCCGATCGAGGACGCCATTTCCCACGGCGCCAAGGGCATCGTGCTGGCCGGCGTCGGCGACGGCAACACGTCGAAGCAGGCCCTCGATGCGCTCGAAGCGGCAGCGAAGAAGGGCATCATCGTCGTCCGCTCGACGCGGGTTCGATCCGGCTTCGTCACCCGGAATGTCGAGGTTGACGACGACAAGAACGGGTTCGTCGTGTCCGAGGACCTCAATCCGCAGAAGGCCCGTGTTCTCACTCAATTGCTCATCGCGGGCGGCGTGACGGCTCCGGCCGAGCTCCAGCGCGCCTTCACGGCCACGTGGTGATTGGGCAGGTCGCATCCTGCAGGGTGGGGTAGCCGTAACCCAGCCTGCGCTCCCAAAACGAAAAGGCGCTCCTCGCGGAGCGCCTTTTGCTTGTCGCAGAGAGTTCGGGCCGCTTAGCCCGAATAGTACATGTCGAACTCGACCGGGTGCGGGGTCATTTCGAAGCGCTCGACTTCGGTCATCTTCAGCTCGATGTAAGCGTCGATGAAGTCGTCGTCGAACACGCCGCCGTTCTTGAGGAAGCCGCGGTCCTTGTCGAGGTTTTCCAGCGCCTCGCGCAAGCTACCGCACACCGTCGGGATCTGCTTCAGCTCTTCCTTCGGCAGGTCGTAGAGGTCCTTGTCCATCGCCGGACCCGGATCGATCTTGTTCTTGATGCCGTCGAGGCCGGCCATCAGCATCGCGGCGAAGCCGAGATAGGGATTGGCAAGCGGATCGGGGAAGCGCACCTCGACACGCTTGGCCTTCGGCGAAGCGGTGTAGGGGATGCGGCATGAGGCCGAGCGGTTGCGCGCTGAGTAGGCCAGCAGCACCGGGGCCTCATAGCCCGGGACCAGACGCTTGTAGGAGTTGGTCGACGGGTTGGTGAAGGCGTTGATCGCCTTGGCGTGCTTGATGATGCCGCCGATGTAGTGGAGGCAGGTCTCCGACAGGTCGGCATACTTGTTGCCGGCAAACACCGGCTTGCCGTCCTTCCAGATCGACTGGTGCACGTGCATGCCCGAGCCGTTGTCGCCGTAGACCGGCTTCGGCATGAAGGTGGCGGTCTTGCCGTAGATGTGCGCGACCTGATGGATGCAGTACTTGTAGATCTGCAGGTGGTCGGCCATCAGCGTCAGCGTGTCGAACTTCATGCCCAGCTCGTGCTGGGCGGAAGCGACCTCGTGGTGATGCTTCTCGACCTTGACGCCCATCTTGGCCATGGCGCCGAGCATTTCGGAGCGCATGTCCTGCACGGAGTCCTGCGGCGGGACGGGGAAGTAGCCGGCCTTGGTGCGGATGCGGTGGCCGAGATTGCCGCCCTCATATTCGGTGTCGGTGTTGGTCGGCAGCTCCGAGGAGTCGAGCCGGAAACCGGTGTTGTAGGGGCTGGACGAGAAGCGCACGTCGTCGAAGACGAAGAACTCGGCTTCGGGGCCGACGAACACGCTGTCGCCCACGCCCATCGACTTCACCATGGCTTCCGCCTTCTTGGCGATGCCGCGGGGGTCGCGGTTATAGGGCTCGCCGGTGGTCGGCTCGAGCACGTCGCAGGTGATGACCATGGTGGTTTCGGCGAAGAACGGGTCGATCGTCGCGGTCACCGGATCCGGCATCAGGCACATGTCGGACTCGTTGATCGCCTTCCAGCCGGCGATCGAGGAGCCGTCGAACATCGTCCCTTCGGCGAAAATGTCCTCATCGATCATGCTGACGTCGAACGTCACGTGCTGCCACTTGCCGCGCGGATCGGTGAAGCGCAGGTCGACGTATTTGACGTCGTTGTCCTTGATCGATTTCAGGACGTCTTTGGCGGTCTTCATGCATACCCCTTTTGGCTCTGCGGGTCGGTTTCCAGGTGAGCAGGATTGTTCTCGCTTTTGGCGAGTTCGCGCGCGACCGCACAAACGAAATCAGGCCGCCGAAGCAGCCTTTTTCTTGTCGGAGTGTCGCAAAATGCGGGATAGCACCCGGCTCAGATAGCGTCCAGCCCGGATTCGCCGGTCCGGATGCGGATCGCCTCTTCGATGTTGGAGACGAAAATCTTGCCGTCGCCGATGCGCCCGGTCTGCGCGGCGCGGCGGATCGCGTCGATGGCGCGCTCGACCAGATCGTCGCCGATCACGATCTCGATCTTCACCTTGGGCAGGAAGTCGACGATGTATTCTGCGCCGCGGTAAAGCTCGGCGTGACCCTTCTGCCGGCCAAAGCCCTTGGCTTCGGTCACCGTGATGCCTTGAAGGCCGACTTCCTGAAGCGCTTCCTTCACCTCGTCGAGCTTGAATGGCTTGATGATGGCTTCGATTTTTTTCACTGCGCGCCTCCCGGCCTTTCGATCAAATAGCAACGTCTTCGTCAGGATGCGCTTTTCTTAACGCACGATCTTGTCTTCGCTATGCCGGGGTACCTGACCAGCCCGGCAACAACGGCCGGCCACACCCTGATAGATTGCCAGTGAGCACGACGAACCGAAGCGGCTTCCTCGAAAGCAGGGTCTATGCCAAGTTGCAAATGCCCTGATTATTGGAGCGTTATCAGCCTTTTAACGCGCATCTCTGATAGGTGGCGCCGACTAGCTCAAAATACCGCAGACTACGAAATAGGCAATCGGTTCAATATCTGTGCAAATCGTTGTTCTGCGGGGTGGGTCGATACGGAACGTGCCTGTTGAAAAGGCGTTTGGACCAGGGAAGTGGCATGGAAGTTCTGACCAACGCTGAAATGCAACGTGCCGACCAGCTCAGTATTGCGGCAGGCACGCCCGGCTTCAAGCTGATGCTCAGCGCGGGACAGGCGGTCGCGGAGGCCGCCAATGCGCTGGTGGAGGAGGGGCCGATCCTGATCGTGGCCGGTCCCGGCAACAATGGCGGCGACGGTTTTGTCGCAGCCGCCGAGCTCGCCGCGCAAGGGCGCGACGTCTCGGTGATCCTGATGTGCGAGCGCGACCAGCTCCAGGGTGACGCGGCCTCCGCGGCGCGCGGCTGGAAGCACCCGGTGCTGCCGTTCAATCCGCAGGCGATCGGAAAGCCCGCGCTGATCATCGATGCGCTGTTCGGCGCGGGCCTCAGTCGCCCGGTCGACGGCGAGGCGCATGCGATGATCGACGCGATCAACGCCAACGGCGCCCCGGTGCTCGCGGTCGACCTGCCGAGCGGCATCAACGGCACCAGCGCAGCCGTGATGGGCGCGGCGGTGAACGCCACCGAGACCGTCACCTTCTTCCGCAAGAAGCCGGCGCATTTGCTGCTGCCCGGCCGGATGCATTGCGGCCACGTGCGCGTCGCCGATATCGGCATCGACGCGCAGGTGCTGGACGAGATCGCGCCGCGGACCTTCGAGAACGATCCTGATTTCTGGGGCACCGCCTTTCCGGTGCCGCGCATCGACGGCCATAAATACGCGCGGGGCCACGTTCTGGCGGTCTCGGGCGATGCCGCCGCGACCGGCGCGGCGCGGCTCGCGGCCCGTGGCGCTTTGCGGGCCGGAGCGGGCCTCGTGACGCTGGCGACCCCGCGCGATGCGCTTGCGATCAATGCCAGCGCGCTGACCGCGGTGATGGTTCGCGCCTGCGACACCGCGATCGAGTTCGGCGCGTTGCTCGGCGACAAGCGCTACAACACCTGCCTGATCGGCCCCGGCGCGGGCGTCGGCGATCGCACCTGCGATCTGGTCCACACCGCGCTTCACGCGCAGCGGCATCTGGTGCTGGACGCGGATGCGCTGACGAGCTTTGCCGCAAACCCCGAACGGCTGTTTGAATCGATCAAGTCCTCTCAAGACAATGCGGTGGTGCTGACGCCGCACGAGGGTGAGTTTCCGCGCCTGTTCTCCGACCTCAGCAACAAATATCCGGGCCGCTCGAAGCTGGAGCGCGTGCGCGCCGCCGCCGAGCGCTGTGGTGCGGTCGTGCTGCTGAAGGGGCCGGACACGACGATCGCCGCCCCCGACGGCCGCGCCACCATCGCCGCCAACGCGCCGCCCTGGCTCGCCACGGCGGGCGCCGGCGACGTGCTCGCCGGCATCATCGCAGGGCTCCTGGCGCAAGGCGTGCCGGCGTTCGAAGCTGCCAGCATCGGCGTCTGGATGCATGGCGAGGCGGGAAGCGAGGCGGGGCCCGGCCTGATCGCGGAGGACCTGACCGAGACGCTGCCGGCCGTGCACCGGCGAATCTATGATGCGCTCGGGGTGGAGTACTAGTGCTCAGGCAGCTCGCGCTCACCGACATGGGCGCGGCCGCGCAGGTCCATCGGATTGCGTTCGACCAGGCGATGCCGTGGCTGCTTGGACTGCACACGCCGGCGGAGGACCGTTGGTTCTACCGGGAGCGCGTCTTTCCGACATGCCGGGTCTGGGGTCGCTTCAACGATGACGAACTGACCGGGATCATCGCTTTCCGAGACGGCTGGATCGAACAGCTCTACCTGCTTCCCGCGGCCCAGGGCCGCGGCGTCGGCACCGAGCTGCTCGACGTCGCGAAAGCTGCCTACGATCGGCTGGAGCTCTGGACCTTCCAGCGCAACACGCCGGCGCGACGCTTCTACGAGGCACGCGGGTTCACGCTGGTCGAGCAGACCGACGGGGCGCGGAACGAGGAGAGGGAGCCGGACGCCCGCTACGTCTGGACGCGCTGACGCCGACGGGTCGGGTAGGACGGGTTTCGCTGCGCTCTACCCATCCCACAAAGTCTCACTCGACCGCGTACCAGCGCACCAGCCGCGGCGCGGCCCAGTCGGTCACGACGGATTCGATCAGCCAGGGTCCGGGTGAGGTCGCCGCGAACGCGATCCGCTGGGTCTGGCCGGGCTCGATTGCGAGTGTGTCGAGCCAGTAGGGCTTCCAGCCGTCGTCGAGCTTGTCGAGCAGGCGGAAATGATGGCCGTGCAGGTGAAACACGGTCGTGACCGGTCCGGGGTTCTTGAGGGCCAGCACGACGGTGCGGCCGGTCCTGGCGCGGAAGACGGGATTGGAGGAGACGGAGAAGTTCGCAGGCCTTGACCAGCCGGCGACGGGCGCGCCGAGCGCGACATCGAACCGAAGGGCGCCTTTGAGGTCGAGCTTCTCGGGGAGGTCGTTCAGGGGGAGCGGCTGTGGCGGCAACAGCGGCGCGCGCCGCTCGAGCTTGCCTGACATCGTGAGGCTCCCGACTTGGCGCGCCTCCTTGCCGTCATGCAACAGGAATGGGGCCGATGTGGCCGCATCCACGAAGGCGTCGGCGCGTGCGCCGGGGGCGAGCACCAGGGCGCCGTTGCGCGCCGGGAACGGCTCGGCCGGCTGTCCATCCAGGGCCATCACCTGGACCTCGTGGCCTTCCAATTTGATCGCCAGAACAGAACGTTGCGAGCCGTTGATGAAGCGCAGCCGCAGCCGCTCGCCGGCCGCGGCTGAGAGTTCGAATGAAGTCCGGCCATTGAGCGTAAAGAGCGGTTTCGTGTCCCCGGGGGCGCGGCCGGGCGGAAGCGCGGTCCCATCCGGCCGCAGCCGCCATTCCTCGATCAACAGGACCTCGTCGCGGTCGACGGCGACGCGATTTGTCTCGCCGGCGATGATCGGAAGTGGGCGGGCGGGCAGCTTCAAACCGTCTTCGAAGAGGCGGAAGTCGGCTGCCAGAGTTCCTGCATTTGATATTGAAACAATTGAGGTTTCAGTCACATCCGGCGCGGTCGGCGTGCGCCCTCGCAACGGATCGGCTGCGGCCGGGCCATTCAGGCCGTACCAGACTGGCGCAAGCGGGACAGGCAGGTCGTTCCGGAAGACCACCTCGCAGCGGTCACCTCGTTTGAGACGGACGTTCCCGATATGGCTTACGGCGGCCAGCTCCCAGATCGGTGTCGCCGGCTGCCCCGGCCTGAGCGCCAGGGTTGCCTGCCTTGCCTGCAGGGCGAGCTGGGCCGTGACAGCGGGGGCCGCGCCGCCGGCGATCAGCCCGGCCGCGGAGGCCCCAAGTCCGGCTCCAAATCCGGCTCGAAGTCCAGCTCCAAGTCCGGCTCCAAGTCCGGCCAAAACCTCGCGCCGAGTCGGGTCAGAGATCCGCGTTTTCATGGCTCGATGCGGACCATGAAGCGCTGGATAAGTCCAGCCGTCGCGCCTACTTAAAGCCTGCCGCTATCGGGCCATTTTTTTGCTGCGAACAGTCAGGCACATGCTATAAGCCCGGCCGCCCGCGGCATCGCGGCCGGTCTTGATGCAAATTACGCGGGCGTGGCGGAACTGGTAGACGCGCTGGATTTAGGTTCCAGTGACGAAAGTTGTGGGGGTTCGAGTCCCTCCGCCCGCACCAAGCGCTTTCAGCGTTTGCACGGATTACCGAAGGGCTGCTTCCTCACGGAGTTTTCCGGCGGAAGTGGTCCGATGAACCACCGGCGTTGAGGCGTCTTGCCTCGCGCCGGTTCGATTAATGACAGCGTCCCGACGCATGCGTGCCGGGGCCGAGCGAGAAGAAGATTGGACGCCATGCAGGTCACAGAAACCCTCTCGGAAGGTTTGAAGCACGAGTTCAAGATCAGCGTTCCCGCGTCTGATCTCGACGCCAAGGCTGGTGCCAAACTCGTCGATCTCAAGGACAAGGTCCGCATCAACGGCTTCCGCCCCGGCAAGGTGCCGGTCGCTCACCTGAAGAAGGTCTATGGCCGCTCGGTGATGGCCGAGACCATCGACCAGACGATCCGCGACACCAACACGCAGCTGTTCTCCGACCGCGGTTTCCGCCTTGCGACCGAGCCGAAGATCACCATGCCGACCGAGCAGGCCGAGGTCGAGGAGCTGCTCAATGGCAAGACCGATCTGACCTACACGGTCGCGATCGAAGTGGTGCCCGCGATTGCGCTCGCCGATTTCAAGAGCTTCCAGGTCGAGAAGCCCGTCGCTGACGTGTCCGACACCGATGTCGACGAAGCCATCAAGCGCATCGCCGACACCAACCGCGGCTATGCAGCCAAGGCCGAGGGCGCCAAGGCCGAGTCGGGCGACCGCGTCACCATCAACTTCAAGGGCACCATCAACGGCGAAGTCTTCGAGGGCGGCACCGGCGAGGGCATCCAGGTCGCGATCGGTTCCAATACCTTCATCCCCGGCTTCGAGGAGCAGCTGACCGGCATCGGCGCAGGCGAGACGCGCACGCTGAAAGTGTCGTTCCCCAAGAACTACATGAACGACAAGCTCGCCGGCCAGCCGGCCGAGTTCGAGACCACCGCGACCTCGATCGAGGCGCCGCAGGACGTCGTGATCGACGACGAGTTCGCCAAGACGCTTGGTCTCGAATCGCTGGACAAGCTGAAGGAAGCCGCGCGCGAGCGTCTGGCTGCCGAGTTCGCCGGCGCGACGCGCCAGCGCGTCAAGCGTGCGCTGCTCGACCGCCTCGACGAGGCGCATCGCTTCGAAGCGCCGCCGTCGCTCGTCGACGAGGAGTTCAATCTGATGTGGAACTCGGTCAAGGCCGAGATGGACTCCGCCGGCAAGACCTTTGCCGATGAGGACACCACTGAAGACGCCGCCAAGGAAGAGTACCGCAAGATCGCCGACCGCCGCGTGCGGCTCGGCCTCGTGCTCTCCGAGATCGGCGAGAAGAACAAGATCACCGTGACCGACGACGAGGTCGGCCGCGCGGTGATCGAGCGGGCGCGCCAGATGCCGGGCCGCGAGAAGGAAGTCTGGGACTATTACCGCAGCAACGCCCAGGCGCTGGCCCAGCTTCGTGCACCGATCTACGAGGACAAGGTCGTCGACTTCATCCTCGAGCTCGCGAACGTGACCGAGAAGAAGGTCTCGCGCGAGGACCTGTACAAGGACGAGGACGCGGAAAAGACCGCAGCCTGAAGGCTTTGAGAAAGCCTTCCATTAAGGATGATCATCAAAGGGCCCGGCTAGCCATCTGGCTGGCTGGGCCTGTTTGCGAGAATCAGCTTCAAGTGCCCCGTGGATTAAGCCTTAATTCGCTCCGCACTTGTCTGGCGCGAATTGGGCTATATCTGTCGGTACGCCCTGTACCCAAGTCTTATGCCAAGCGTTCTACCTCTACCCACTTCCTGCATCACTGGCGTCCATCGGCCATCCGGCAAAATCCAGCCAAGCTGGCAGCCAAGACTGGCAATGTCCGCCTCCTAAAACCTTAGGTGACTCATGCGCGATCCGGTTGAAACCTACATGAACCTCGTGCCCATGGTGGTCGAGCAGACCAACCGTGGCGAGCGCGCCTACGACATTTTCTCGCGCCTGTTGAAGGAGCGCATCATTTTCCTGACCGGGCCGGTCGAGGACGGCATGTCGACGCTGGTGGTCGCACAGCTCCTGTTCCTTGAAGCGGAAAATCCGAAGAAGGAAATCTCGATGTACATCAACTCGCCGGGCGGCGTGGTGACGTCGGGCCTCGCGATCTACGACACCATGCAGTTCATCCGCCCGCCGGTCTCGACGCTGTGCACGGGCCAGGCCGCCTCGATGGGCTCGCTGCTGCTCGCCGCCGGCGAGAAGGACATGCGCTTCTCGCTGCCGAACGCGCGCATCATGGTGCATCAGCCCTCCGGCGGCTTCCAGGGTCAGGCCACCGACATCATGCTGCACGCGCAGGAAATCCTGAACCTGAAGAAGCGGCTCAACGAGATCTACGTGAAGCACACCGGTCAGACCTACAAGACGATCGAGGACGCGCTGGAGCGCGACAAGTTCCTGACCGCGAACGACGCCAAGGAGTTCGGCCTGGTCGACAAGGTTATCGACAAGCGCGCCGAGGAACCGGCGGCGAAACCGCAGTAACGCGAACGGGGCTGCAACATCGATCCCTGGAGTACCTCTGGGGATTTCCTTGGATCGTCAGGGCGACGTTCACGTTAACGGCGCGCTACGCGGGGACGTAAAAAGCAGTCTTGCGCCCCGCGACAGGCAGAAAGTTCCGCTTTCGTGCTTGTTTTTCGTGGCAATCCAGCAACTCCGGGGCGATTTCGATCACTTCGTCCGTGCCAAGACGTGAAATCACGGTATTGTCACGGGTAGCCAGCGCCCCCTCGATTAGCGAATTCTTGATAGTCGGGTGACAGCATGGTTGGCTACGATCGATCGACTATGATCGCGGAGAATCGAGTGACCGTGATTCGCACGGGATGTAACGCGTAGGGTCTTTTTTGGTACGGAATTTGCTCTATTTGAACTTCATACGGCCTGCGTGCCGGAATGGAGCGATCGAGCGGAGCGGGATCGAACCGCGGACGGAGACATGAATGAGTAAGGTCGGCACGAGCGACTCCAAGAACACGCTGTATTGCTCGTTCTGCGGCAAGAGCCAGCACGAAGTCCGCAAACTGATCGCGGGTCCCACGGTCTTCATTTGCGACGAGTGCGTTGAGCTCTGCATGGACATCATCCGCGAGGAGAACAAATCCTCGCTCGTGAAGTCGCGCGACGGCATTCCGACGCCGAAGGAAATCTGCAAGGTCCTGGACGATTACGTCATCGGCCAGAGCCATGCCAAGAAGGTCCTGTCGGTCGCGGTGCACAATCACTACAAGCGCCTCAACCACCAGACCAAGCACAACGACGTCGAGCTCGCGAAGTCGAACATCCTGCTGATCGGTCCGACCGGTTCGGGCAAGACGCTGCTCGCGCAGACGCTCGCCCGCATCCTGGACGTGCCGTTCACGATGGCCGATGCAACGACGCTGACCGAAGCCGGCTATGTCGGCGAGGACGTCGAGAACATCATCCTGAAGCTGCTCCAGGCCGCCGACTACAATGTCGAGCGCGCCCAGCGCGGCATCGTCTACATCGACGAAATCGACAAGATCAGCCGCAAGTCCGACAATCCCTCGATCACGCGCGACGTGTCGGGTGAGGGCGTGCAGCAGGCGCTGCTGAAGATCATGGAAGGCACGGTGGCTTCGGTCCCGCCGCAGGGCGGCCGCAAGCATCCCCAGCAGGAGTTCCTGCAGGTGGATACCACCAACATCCTTTTCATCTGCGGCGGTGCGTTCGCCGGCCTCGAGAAGATCATCTCGGCGCGCGGGCGGTCGACCTCGATCGGCTTCGCCGCCCAGGTGCTCGCGCCGGAGGATCGCCGTACCGGCGAGATCTTCCGCCACGTCGAGCCTGAGGACCTCCTGAAGTACGGTCTCATCCCCGAATTCGTCGGCCGTCTGCCGGTCGTGGCGACGCTCGAGGATCTGGACGAGACCTCGCTGAAGAAGATCCTCACCGAGCCGAAGAACGCGCTGGTGAAACAGTACCAGCGGCTGTTCGAGATGGAGAACATCGAGCTGACTTTCGCCGACGAGGCGCTTGGCGCGGTCGCCCGCAAGGCGATCGAGCGCAAGACCGGCGCGCGTGGTCTGCGTTCGATCCTCGAGGCGATCCTGCTCGAGACCATGTTCGACCTGCCGGGCCTGGAAGGTGTGGAAGAAGTCGTGATTTCGCGCGAAGTCGTGGAAGGCACGGCCCGTCCGCTCTACATCTACGCCGATCGGTCCGATCGCGCCGTCGAGAACGCCAGCGCCTGATTTTCGGCGCTGGAACGCTCCAATCGTCTTTGATAGTAGCGGCTGCGGAATGGTTCTCCGCAGCCGATGTTGCGTCGCTTATACGCGTGCGTAAGCGCCTGATGGCGCGTGTCTTTCAATGACTTGACACCCCCCCGGTCGATAGCCACCTAATGTCGACGGCGAGCGAGAATTCTCTTCAAGATTCGCCTCAGTTCCGATCCGGCAAGCCCGGTCCAACCTTAGAATGGTAGGCCGGTTTTGTGGATCACCTCGGCACCTTGTGGCGGTTGCGCATGAGCATGGCGGGCTGCGTGCAAGGGGGCAAAGCAAAAGGAAAAGGCCATGACTAATCCAAAACCCCGGCCAACCATCGTCCATGGCGAAACGCACGCCTATCCCGTGCTGCCGCTGCGCGACATCGTCGTCTTCCCGCACATGATCGTTCCGCTCTTCGTCGGTCGCGAGAAGTCGATCCGCGCGCTCGAAGAGGTGATGAAGAACGACGCGCTGATCATGCTCGCGACGCAGAAGAATGCGTCCGACGATGATCCGGCGCCCGACGCCATTTACGAGACCGGTACGCTCGCCAGCGTGCTTCAGCTCTTGAAGCTTCCCGACGGCACCGTGAAGGTGCTGGTCGAAGGGCTCGAGCGTGCGCGCGTGCAGAAATACACCGATCGCAGCGAGTACTACGAAGCGACCGCGATTGCGCTCGCCGACACCGATGCGAAATCGGTCGAGGCCGAGGCACTGTCGCGCTCGGTCGTGTCCGATTTCGAAAGCTATGTGAAGCTCAACAAGAAGATCTCGGCCGAGGTCGTCGGCGTCGTGCAGGCGATCACCGATTTCGCCAAGCTCGCCGACACCGTTGCCTCGCATCTCGCCGTCAAGATCGCGGATCGCCAGGGTATCCTGGAGACGCTGTCCGTCACCACGCGCCTGGAGAAGGTGCTGGGCCTGATGGAGAGCGAGATCTCGGTGCTGCAGGTCGAGAAGCGCATCCGCTCGCGCGTCAAGCGCCAGATGGAGAAGACCCAGCGCGAGTATTATCTCAACGAGCAGATGAAGGCGATCCAGAAGGAGCTCGGCGACGACGACGGTCGCGACGAGCTCGCCGATCTCGAAGAGAAGATCTCCAAGACCAAGCTCTCCAAGGAAGCGCGCGAAAAGGCGCAGCATGAATTGAAGAAGCTGCGCCAGATGTCGCCGATGTCCGCGGAAGCGACCGTCGTGCGCAACTATCTGGATTGGCTGCTGTCGATTCCGTGGAACAAGAAGTCCAAGGTGAAGAAGGATCTGGAATCGGCGCAAGCCATCCTGGACTCCGATCACTACGGGCTCGAGAAGGTCAAGGAACGGATCGTCGAGTATCTCGCGGTGCAGTCGCGCGCCAACAAGCTGACGGGCCCAATCCTGTGCCTCGTCGGACCTCCCGGCGTCGGCAAGACCTCGCTCGGCAAGTCGATCGCGAAGGCGACGGGGCGCGAATTCGTGCGCGTCTCGCTCGGCGGCGTGCGCGACGAGGCCGAGATCCGCGGCCACCGTCGCACCTATATCGGCTCGATGCCCGGCAAGATCATCCAGTCGATGCGGAAGGCGAAGTCTTCCAATCCGCTGTTCCTGCTGGACGAGATCGACAAGATGGGCGCCGATTTCCGCGGCGATCCGTCGTCGGCGCTGCTCGAGGTTCTCGACCCCGAGCAGAACGGGACCTTCAACGACCACTACCTCGAGGTCGACTACGATCTGTCCAACGTGATGTTCATTACGACCGCGAATACGCTCAATATTCCGGGACCGCTGATGGACCGCATGGAGATCATCCGGATCGCGGGCTACACCGAGAACGAGAAGGTCGAGATCGCGCGCAAGCATTTGATCCCGAACGCGGTGTCCAAGCACGGCCTGGACTCCAAGGAGTTCGCGATCGACGACGACGCGCTGCTGCTGTTGATCCGCCGCTACACCCGCGAAGCGGGCGTGCGTAATCTGGAGCGTGAGCTCTCCACACTCGCCCGCAAGGCGGTGAAGGAGCTGATGATCTCCAAGAAGAAGTCGGTCAAGGTCACCGAGAAGACTCTGGAAGAGCTGCTCGGCGTGCCGAAGTACCGCTTCGGCGAGATCGAGAGCGAGCCGCAGGTCGGTATCGTCACGGGCCTGGCCTGGACCGATGTCGGCGGCGAGCTCTTGACCATCGAAGGCGTCATGATGCCCGGCAAGGGCAAGATGACGGTCACGGGCAATCTGCGCGACGTGATGAAGGAGTCGATCTCGGCGGCGGCGTCCTACGTGCGCTCGCGTGCGATCGTCTACGGCATCGAGCCGCCGCTGTTCGACCGGCGCGACATCCACGTGCACGTGCCGGAAGGCGCGACGCCGAAGGACGGTCCGTCGGCGGGCGTGGCGATGGCCACCGCGATCATCTCGGTCATGACCGGCATTCCGGTCCGCCACGATGTCGCGATGACCGGCGAGATCACGCTGCGCGGCCGTGTGCTGCCGATCGGCGGCCTGAAGGAGAAGCTGCTGGCCGCTGCCCGCGGCGGCATCAAGACGGTGCTGATCCCCGAGGACAACGCCAAGGATCTCACGGAGATTTCCGATGCGATCAAGGGCGGCATGGAGATCATCCCGGTGTCGCGTCTGGACGATGTCGTCGCCAAGGCCTTGGTGAAGAAGCCGGTGCCGATCGTCTGGGAAGAAGACACCAAGGTGACGGTGAAGCCGGACGGGGACGAGGCCGCCGGCGGACTGACCGCTCACTAAGGTTCAGCGAAAGATGATAAAACGGCGCCTTCGGGCGCCGTTTTTGTTTTGGGGGCAGGGATCAGGGCGATGCAGATCGACGGGCAGTGCCATTGCGGGCAGATCACCTTTGAGGCCGAGATTGACCTCGAGGCGGTGTCGGTCTGCCATTGCCGCGACTGCCAGACCCTGACGGGATCGCCCTTCCGGGTGACCGTGATCTGCACGAAGGCCGACGTGCGCGTGACCAGCGGCACGCCAAAAGTCTACGGCAAGCGCGGCGACAACGGCCGGATGCGCTTCCAACACTTCTGCGTCGACTGCGGCTCCCCGCTGTTCACCAGCGGGGAGGGTGATCAGGCCGACGATTGGGGTATCCGCTGGGGCAGCATCCGCCAACGCGACAAATTGCGGCCCGGGAGGCAGATATGGTGCCAATCGGCGGCAGTGTGGATCGATGCGGTGCCGCTGTTGCCGGGCCGGCCGCAGGACTAGGCCGGCTTGCCAAGCCGAAGCTCGCCGTAAAAGCCCGCCTTCGCCCGTTGGGATTCGGCGTGGCAGCCTGCGTCGCTGCGCGAGCGCAGGCTGGTGGGCGGTCACGGATTCGAACCGCGGACCCTCTCGGTGTAAACGAGATGCTCTAACCAGCTGAGCTAACCGCCCCAAGGCGCCTCTTTAGCCCTCCCGCGGGTGTTCGAGCAAGGCCCGAACGCATCGCAAATTGGGCCCGAGCAAGACCGCCTTTGGCCGCTGGCGGCTGTCCTGCCTCGTTGCGCCTGGCATCGGACGCCCACGAACCGCCCTCCAAGGGTCCAAAATTGCCCTTTTTCGGTCATCTTTTTGATCGCCATCCGAACCACCGTTACGGCTCCCTGTGGCAGCGTGGAGTATCGCCGTGATGAGTGATCTTCGCATCAAGCTGGAAAGGTACGAGTCGAAAGCCGCCCACTGCATGAAAGCGGCTCAAGAAGCTCCTGATGAGGCCGGTCGGGCCTTCTACGAGGAGCTTGCCAACTATTACGACGAGCTGGCAGCCGACTTTCGCCGCGTCCTCGCCAAGCGAACCGGAGTTTCGCTCGCGGCCGAATGATTCCGGCGTAACGCAGGTCCGCAGTTGAAGACCTCAGCGTCCGTCAACCTCTGACGCCGTGGCGTGCGGCGTGAACGCAAGCTGACAGGTGGACCGAACAGGCCGCCTCAGTTGACGGCGTCCTTGCTTTTCGGCATCGGGGTCTTTCGACCAAGCTGCCGGAGAGGATCCATGGAACAGTCGAGCGGACACGCAGAGAACGCGGATCAGATCGCCTATTGGAACGGTCCGAGCGGGCAGCGCTGGGCCGATCGGCACGCGGCGCAGGAGAGCCTGCTCGGACCCATCGCCGACGTGCTGATCGATCGCGCCAGGCCGAAGCCGGGCGAGCGCGTGCTCGATGTCGGCTGCGGCTCCGGTGCGACGACGTTCGCGTTCGCGAAGGCTGTCGCGCCCGATGGCTTCGCGCTCGGCCTCGACGTTTCCGAGCCGATGCTGTCGCAGGCGCGCGCGTTTGCGCCAAAAGGGCTGCCGCTCGATTTCGTGCTGGCGGATGCGACGGTGCATCCGTTCGAGCCGGCGAGCTTTGACCTGTTGGCATCGCGCTTCGGCGTGATGTTCTTCGCCGATCCCATTGCGTCCTTCGCCAACCTCCGCCGCGCGCTGAAGCCGACCGGACGGCTCGCCTTCGCCTGCTGGCGCGAGCCGAAGGAAAATCCGTGGATGATGGCGCCGCTGATGGCGGTCTACAAACATGTCCCGAAGATGCCGCCGGTCGGGCCGGAAGAGCCGGGCCCGTTCGCCTTCGCCTCGGAAGAGCGCGTGATGCGCATCCTGAAGGGCGCCGGCTTCATGGACGTGGCGATGGAGCCGCACAATCTCGCGATGGATGTCGCCATCGGCGGCGGGCTCGACGCCGCGGTCGACGGTGCGCTCCAGATCGGCCCGGCCAGCCGCGCGCTGCAGGGCCATCCGCCGGAGACATATGCGGCCGCAAAAGCCTCGATCCGTGAGATGCTCACGCCGTTCCTCAAGGGACAGAGCGTGGTGCTCCAGGGCGCAATCTGGATCGTGACGGCGAAGGCGGCGTAGGGTTTGCTACTCAATGCTGTGGCGAAGGTCGCTGCCACACACTCGGTGTCGTCCCCGCCTAGTGCGCAATTGCGCACGGGGCGCGGGGACCCATAGCCACAGGGAGAAGTTGGGGCGCGAAGCCGGTAACTCCGGGCCTTCGCCAAACTACTCCCTTGGTTATGGGTCCCGGATCTGCGCTGCGCTTGTCCGGGACGACAGCGGAGATCGGAGTCGCCACCACGCAGCGCCTACACCACATCATCCGGCGCCAGCGCGCAGCCGTTGTCGGGATGCGTCTCGATCTGGAGCGTGGTGTGGCCGATGCGGAAGGACGCCCTCAGCATCTGCGCCGTCTCCATCAGGAATGCATCGCCGGCCCCGGCGGGCATGACGAGATGGCAGGTCAGCGCCGTTTCGGTGGTCGAGATCGGCCAGACGTGGAGGTCGTGGATTCCCGAGACGCCGGGTCGCTCCAGCAGAAAGATCCTGATCGCGGCGATGTCGGTGCCCTTCGGTGCCGCCGCCATCGACATGTCGATGGAGCTGCGCAGCAGGCTGGTGGTGCTCCACAGGATGGTGGCGCAGATGACGAGGCTGGTGACGGGATCGAGCCAGAGCCAGCCGGTCCAGATGATCAGCGCTGCCGAGATCACGACGCCGAGCGAGACCGCGGCGTCGGCCGCCATGTGCAGATAGGCGCCCTCGATGTTGATGTCGTGCTTGCGTCCGCGCGCGAACAGCATGGCCGTAAAACCATTGATGAGGATGCCGATGCCGGCGACCACCATCACGGTCACGCCTGCGACCGGCTCCGGCTCGCGCAGCCGCAAGATCGCCTCCCAGCCGATCGCCCCTGTTGCGACCAGCAGGAACACCGCGTTCGCCAGCGCCGCCAGGATGGTGGACGCGCGAAAGCCATAGGTGAAGCGGCCGCTCGGCGCGCGCCGTGCCGCGATCGATGCGCACCAGGCCACGACCAGGCCGAGCACGTCGCTGAGGTTATGGCCGGCGTCGGCGAGGAGCGCGGTGGAGTTGCCGATATAGCCGTAGATCGCTTCGGCCACGACCAGCGCGGTGTTGAGCGAAATGCCGATCGCGAATGCCGTGCCGAAATTGGCGGGCGCATGGACATGCGCGTGGCCAGGACCGTGGTTATGCCCGTGATCATGCCCGTGGCCGGCATGATCATGGTGGTGATGTCCGTGATGGTCCTGGCTGCCCAAATCTAGCGCTCCCCGGACGCCGCCAAATCAGGTGCCATTGTAGGCGTTTCGGCAGCCCCGTCACGCCGGAACAGCGCATAGAGCGCCGGCAGCACCAGCAGCGTCAGCACGGTCGAGGAGATGATGCCGCCGATCACCACGGTCGCGAGCGGACGCTGCACCTCGGCGCCGGCGCCGGTGGCGAGCGCCATCGGCACGAAGCCGAGGGAGGCGACCAGGGCGGTCATCAGCACCGGGCGCAGCCGCGTCAGCGCACCCTCGCGCACGGCGTCGGCCACGGGGAGCCCCTCGCTGCGCAGCCGCTCGATGAAGGCGATGATGACGAGGCCGTTGAGAACGGCCACGCCCGACAATGCGATGAAGCCGACACCGGCGCTGATCGACAGCGGGATGTCGCGCAGCAGAAGCGCGGCAACGCCGCCCGTCAAGGCCAGGGGCACGCCGGAGAAAACCAGGGCCGCATCCGCCGCCGATCCCATGCCCATGAACAGCAGCAGGAACACCAGCAGGAGCGCCACCGGCACCACGATCGTCAGCCGCTTGGTCGCCGAGACCAGCTGCTCGAACTGGCCGCCCCAGCCGATCCAATAGCCCGGCGGCAGCTTGACCTTCTCGGCGACGGCCGCTTCCGCCTCGCGCACGAAGGAGCCGAGGTCGCGCGCGCGGACATTGGCGGTCACGACGATGCGCCGCTTGCCGTTCTCGCGGCTGATCTGGTTGGGACCGGGCGTCGCATCGACCGTTGCGACCGACGACAGCGGGACATAGCGCATCTGGGCAAGGGGAGAGGCGGTCAGCGCTGTTCGAACGGCGGTGCCGCCTGCTGCTTCCTCGCTGGGAGGCAGCGGGATCGGGATGGCCCGGATCGCCTCGAGATTGCCGCGCAGATGCTCCGGCAGGCGCACGACGATGTCGAAACGGCGGTCGCCCTCGAACAGCTTGCCTGCCGACTTGCCGCCGACCGCGATCTCGACAATGCCCTGTACCTCACCGATGCTGAGCCCGTAGCGGGCGAGCGCCTGGCGGTCGAGCCGGACGGTGAGGATCGGCAGGCCCGAGACCTGCTCGATCTTGACGTCGCTGGCGCCGCGGATGCCGCGGATTGCGGCCTCGACCTGCTTTGCGGCGCCCTGGAGGATGTCGAGGTCGTCGCCGAAGACCTTGATGCCGACGTCGCTGCGCACGCCCGAGATCAGCTCGTTGACACGGAACTGGATCGGCTGGGAGATTTCATAGGCGCTGCCGGGAATTTCGTCGGCGGCGTGGTTGATGGCCTCGATCACCTCCGATTTCGGCTTGCCCGGGTCGGGCCATTCCGCGCGCGGCTTCAGCATGATGTAGCCGTCTGTCTGCGCCGGCGACATCGGGTCGGTCGCGATCTCGGCGGTGCCGATGCGGGTGAAGAATTCCTTCACCTCGGGAATCTCCTTGATGCGCTTTTCCAGCGCCTTTTGCAGATCCAGCGACTGCGTGAGGCTGGTCCCGGGAATCCGGATCGAGGCCAGCGCGACGTCGCCTTCGTCCAGGCTCGGGATGAACTCGCCGCCCATGCGCGCGGCGGCAATGCCGCTTGCGACCACGATGACGGCGGCCATGACGGTGACCGCGACCCGATTGTCGATCGCGAGGCGGAGCAGGGGGAGATAGATGCGCTTCGCCACCCGCATGAACAGGTTTTCGTGTTCGGACACCTTGCCGGTGACGAAGATGGCAACTGCCGCCGGCACGAAGGTGATGGAGAACAGCACCGCGGCGCCCAGCGCCATCAGTACGGTCAGCGCCATCGGCGTGAACATCTTGCCCTCGACGCCGGTCAGCGTCAGCACGGGCAGGTAGACAACCGCGATGATCAGCGTTCCGAACAGGCTCGGCTTGATGACCTCGCGCGACCCGCGCAGGATCGCGCGCAGCCGTTCGGGGGTGGAGAGCAGGCCGCCTTTCTGGCGCTGCGCCTCGGCCAGCATGCGCAGGCAGTTTTCGACGATGATCACGGCGCCGTCGACGATGATGCCGAAATCGATCGCACCCAGGCTCATCAGGTTCGCGCTGACTTTTGTTTCGACCATGCCGGTGATCGTCATGGCCATGGAGAGCGGAATGACGCAGGCCACCACGAGCGCGGCGCGGATGTTTCCGAGGATCAGGAACAGCACGGCCACGACCAGGGCCGCACCTTCCAGGAGGTTGTTTTCGACCGTGCGGATGGTGGCCTCGACCAGATGGGTGCGGTCGTAGACGGTCCGGGTCACGACGCCCTCAGGCAGCGATTTGGCGATCTCGTCGAGACGGGCTGCGACGCGGCGCGCCACGCTGCGGCTGTTCTCGCCGATCAGCAGCATGGCGGTGCCGAGCACGGTTTCCTCGCCGTCGCGCGTCGCCGCGCCTGTGCGGAGGTCGCGGCCTTCCGTGACGGAGGCGACATCCCTGATCCTGACGGGATTGCCGCCGCGCGAGCCGATCACGATGTCCTGGATCTCGCTGATGCTGCCGACCTGGCCCGGGGAGCGCACCAGATATTGCTCGCCGTTGCGTTCGATATAGCCGGCGCCGACATTGGCGTTGTTGGCGGCCAGCGCCGTCATGACGTCGCGAAAGCCGAGCCGGTAGGCCATCAGCTTGCCGGGGTCCGGCAGCACGTGGAACTGCCGCTCGAAGCCGCCGATGGTGTTGACTTCGATCACCCCGGGCACGTTGCGAAGCTGCGGCCGGATGATCCAGTCCTGCACGGTGCGGAGGTCAGTCAGCGAATAGTCGTGACCGCCCTGCGTCTTCGCGCCCGCCTTTGCCTCGACGGTGTACATGAAGATTTCGCCCAGGCCGGTCGAGACCGGGCCCATCGCGACCTCGACGCCCGCCGGAAGCTGGTCCTTCACCTGCTGGATGCGCTCGCCCACGAGCTGGCGGGCAAAGTAGATGTCGGTGCCGTCCTTGAACACGACCGTCACCTGGCTCAGGCCGTAGCGCGACAGCGAGCGGGTGTAATCGAGCTTCGGCAGGCCGCCCATCGCGGTCTCGACGGGGAAGGTGATGCGCTGCTCGGTTTCGAGCGGCGAGTAGCCGGGCGCGCGGGTGTTGATCTGGACCTGGACGTTGGTGATATCGGGGACGGCGTCGATCGGCAGGCGCTGGAAATTCCACCCTCCGAAAGCGACGGCGCCGAGCGCGAGCAGGAGGACCAGCCAGCGCTGCTGAAGCGAGACGGCGATGAGACGCTCAATCATGCTCGGCCTCGCCCTTGCCCATCTCCGCCTTCACGACAAAGCTGTTCTCCGCGACGTAATGCTCGCCGGCCGAAAGACCCGCCTTGATCTCGACATGGCGCGGATCGGAATCCCCGAGCTCCACGGGACGCGCCTCGATCTTGTCGCCGTCCTCGCGGACGAACACGATGGTCCTGTTCTCCAGCGTCTGGATCGCGCTTCGGCGTACGGCGACAGCGACGTTGCGCGCGGCAAGGATCAGCCGCGCCGTGACGAACAGGCCGGGACGCAAGCGCCCGTCCGGATTTGGCAGCACCACGCGGGCGAGCGCGGTCTGGGTCTCGCTGCTGCCGATCGGCGCCATGTAGGAGATCGTGCCCTTGATCTCGCCGCGGCCGTCGTCGGGATCGATCAGCACCTCGTCGTTGAGGCGGACGCGCCGGAGGTCCTGCCGGTAAATGGAGAGGTCGACCCAGATCGTCGAGAGGTCGGCGACCACGAAGGCCGGCTTCTGCTCGGAGGCGTATTCGCCGAGCGAGATCTGCCGCTCGATGATGGTGCCGGCGATCGGCGCCTTCAGCTCGTAGACGGTCAGGCTCTGGTTGCTCTCGATCGCGGCGAGCAGGTCGTCCTTGCCGACCCTGTCGCCGATGCGCTTCTGGATCGATTTGGCGACCCCCGGAAAGCGCGGCGTCACCTGCACGACGGCTTCCTGGTTGGCGCGCAAGATGCCGTTGAAAGACAGTGTATCGGTCAGCGTCGCGCTTGCAGCTTCCGCCAGCACCACGCCGGCGGCGGCCAGCTTGACGTCGGAGATGCGGATGCGGTCGGCGCCGTGCTCGTCCTGCTCGACATGGTCGCTCGGCTTCTTCTGTTCGGAATGCTCGGCATGCTCCGTCGGCGCGACCTTGGTGGGCGCGAGCTGGGAATAGCCATAAGCGCCGAGTGCTGCGGCCACGATGGCGATCAGGATGGTGGAGGATGTCTTCATCGCGCGCTCTCCCGGGCCAGCGCAAAGGGATTGCCGACGAGGCCTTCGATGGTCGCAACGCCGGCATGGAAGTTCTGCAGCGCCTCCTGCTCGCGCAGCCGCGCCTGGGTGACGCTCGCCTGGGCGTCGAGCACTTCGAGCAGGGAGAAGCGGCCCTGGCCGTAGCCCTGCGCGATCGCCTCCGAGGCTTCCGTGGCTTTCGGAATCGCGGTCTCGCGCAGCACCGCGAGCTCGCGCAGCGAGCCCTGGAGCGAGTCGTAGGCGCGGCCGGCGACCACGATCAGCGTGTTGCGGTTGGCCTCGCGCTCGGCCCTGGTCTTGGCGAGGCTTTCCTGCGCCGAGAGGATGTTGCCCTGGTTCTGGTCGAACACGGGGATCGGCACCGAGACGGTGAGGCGCACCGCGTCGTCATTGGTCTCGTTGAAATGGCGCCATCCCGCCGCGATCCGCACGTCGGGATAGGGCCTTAAGCGCGCCATCAACAGCTCGGCGTTGCGCTGGGCATAGACCGCCGTCCAGCGCACCAGCTGCGGATTGGCATCGATGGCGGCGACGACCGACTGGAACGTCGGCGTCTTTCCCGTGGTGTCGAGCCGGCCGGAGACCTCGCCGAATTTTGCCGCGGGATCCCCCATCAGCACTGCAAGTTCGCGCCTGGCACTCGCCAGCGTTGCCTTGAAGCGCTCGCGGTCGGCCTTCACCAGGGCGGACGCGACCTCGGCGCGGCCGGTCTCGGCCGGCGAGGAGGCGCCTGCCTCGACGCGGCGGCGCAGCAGCGGCGTCAGGCGGTCGATCGCGGCGATCTGCTCGTCGAGGATCTGGATGCGCCGCTGCGCGCCGAGCACGCTGAGGAAGGCGATCGCAGTCTCCGACAGCACCTCCAGCCTGACCGCCTTGCGCTGGATCGCGGCCACCTCGATGCCTGCGGCGCCTGCGGCGATTCGCGCATCACGCTTGCCGAACAGCTCGAAGGCCTGGCTGATCTGGAGCGTGGTCTCGGCCGATCTTGTGCCGCGATAGATGCCCGATCCGAACGAATTGTCCTGTTCATAGGACAGTTCCGGATTGAGCAGCGCACCGGCCTGGATGCGCTGGCCCGTGGCGATGCCGACGTCGCGCTCTGCCGCGGTGAGCCGCGGGCTCGCGGCCAGCGCGCGCGATAGCGCGTTCCGCATCTTCAGCGTCTGGGCGTGCGTGTGCTGCGTCAGCCAGGGGCTGACGAAAATCGCCATCGCGCACGCCAGGCGCGCGGCAGTCCGTCTGCAAGACATGAAGGTGACCTGTGAACAATCGTATCGTGGGCGCACGGGCGCCCGGCTGATCAGTTCAGGTCAGATGTTTGGGGGGCGGAGAGTCGGTGTCAGGCGCAATGCCGAGCAGCGCAGGCTCGCGCTGCGGGATCGGTGCGGCAACGATGTCAGTGGCAGCTCCAGCCAGCAGCGGCTGCGCGACAGCGACCGAGAAGCAGCCGTGGCAGTGATGGCCGCCGAGCGCCTTGTGGTCGCCATGACCCGGAGCAGAACCGTCTTCGACAATCGAGGCGATCTCCGAGCCGCCGGAGGGGCTGGTGACATCGATGTCGTGCGCACCATGGAGCGCGCCGGACAGCAGATACATGACCGCAACGAGCACAGCCACGAGCCCGCGCCAGTTGCGCAGGCGGCTGGATCGATGGGCTCGGCGGATCGCGGTCACGGTATCACTCAGGTTCCCCGGTTCGCTCCGGTAGCATGGCGGCCGCAACGATGTCGACCCGCTACATTGTTACGTGTGGGGAACTTGTTGTCGCGGCCGTCGCGGGAGCGATTGTTCGGTCTGTAAACTAAGTCTGCGAACAGCAATCACCCGCCTGGATTGGCGGACAGGGGGCCGAGCCGAAGGAGCAAAACACGCAGCAGTCGCCTTCCTTCGGCTTCAGCCGCTTGCCGCACCCCGCGCAATCATAGAAGAACCGACACGCGTCCGCCGGCATGGTCTCGACCGTTTGATGGCCGCACTCTGGACAGGTGAGGGTCGATTCAAGCTGGATCATTGCGACTCGGAGCGCTCAATCGTCACTGCGGCCGTAGTAGCTTTTGAGAAGCCGATACTGGCCGCCTCCTGAGAAATACTCTTGATGAAGGCAACCCTCCGCCTTGCAGAACCTTCCGCTCTCGCCACAATGAAGATGTTCGAAATGCAGCCTGATGATGTGCGAGTTGTTCAGATAGGTCGCGAAATAGTGGGCGGCGCGGGCCGAATTTCCACACATATGGGCTACTGCGTTGCGGACTTCGAGCGGCAGGCGATCGATGTGTTCGGGATTCCAGGGGTCGTCGTGTCCGACCTGACTGCCGCGAGCGAGTGCGCCCGGCGCACCGATGAGCAACAGTAGAACTCCGCCTGCAACTACCGGGAACGGAGTACGAAAAATCGACATGCCAGCCTCCATCATCTCGGATGACTCGCGACGCCTTCGAGATCGAGGCTATCACAATCCCCGGCCGGCGTCCTGTTTGAGGCAGGGCTCTCGCAAAGTTGCGTGATCTTTCGCTGTGTTGCGGGAGAGGCCTCCGCCGCAAGGATGCGAAACTGCGTTTGGAACGCTGCGGTCGGAATAGTGAGAACGGCCCGCAATAATGTTACGTGGCGTACTGAAGGTCGTACCCGCATGTGTTCATGTAAATGCGAGCGGCGCCGACCGTTCATCGCCATCGCTACCCGTCGCATGGTAGGATAGGAACGCCGCGAGGGAGCCTGGAATGCCCGAAGAGTCTTGCTGCTCGCACGATGGGTGCTGTGGGGAAGCCGCCAAGCCCCCTGTGGAGGAAGTCGCTGCGTCAGGCTGCGCCGACTGCTGCTCGGCGGGCGTTCCGGTCTTCGATGGGCTCGACCCGCGATACAAGCGTGTGCTGTGGACCGTCATCGCCATCAACGCGACGATGTTCGTCAGTGAAATGGCGGCGGGCCATTTGGCCGGCTCGCAGGCTCTCAAGGCCGACGCTCTCGACTTCCTCGCCGACACCGTCACCTACGGCCTGAGCCTTTCGGTGATCGGCGCGAGCATCAAGACGCGTGCCACCGCCGCGTTGTTCAAGGGGTTGTCGCTCAGTGCCATGGCCGCCTGGGTGTTCGGATCAACGCTCTACCAGACCCTGATCCTCGGACTCCCGCGTGCGGAGCTGATGGGTGCGATGAGCCTGGCCGCGCTGGCAGCGAACCTGACTTCGGTTCTCCTCCTCGCGCGCTACAAGGACGGCGACGCCAACGTGCGCTCGGTTTGGCTCTGCTCGCGCAATGACGCGATCGGCAACGTCATCGTGATGGTTGCCGCCATCGGTGTATTTGGAACCGCGACGGCATGGCCCGATCTGGCTGTCGCCGGCGTGATGGCCGGAATCTTCCTGACCTCTTCGCTGCAAATCTTGCGGCAAGCATGGGCAGAGTATCGCGGCGGGCAAGCTGCCGTGACTGCCTGAGGGTGGCCTTTGCGCGCGATCCAAACGCGGAAAGGCCCCAGCCCGGGGCTGACCGGCTGAGGCCTCATGTGCTCGCATTCTCATCCTTGGGACTTGAGGCGCCAACGCGCCTCGCACTGGATCGTTCCGCAGGGCTCGGAATTATTTTGCCCTGCTGCCGGGAGGTGCGGCGTTTCCTAAGCCTTCTCCTCCCAGATCATCGCGAGATGCACGATCGTCTGCACCGCCTTTTCCATGTCCTGCCGGCTGACCCATTCGAGCCGCGAATGAAACGCGTGCTCGCCGGCGAAGATGTTGGGGCAGGGCAGGCCCATGAAGGACAGGCGCGAGCCGTCGGTGCCGCCGCGGATCGCGGTGCGCATCGGGCGCAGGCCGGCACGGCGGATCGCCTCGATGGCGTATTCGAGGATCTGCGGGTGACGGTCGATCACCTGCTTCATGTTGCGGTACTGCTCCCTGACCTCGAACTTGTAGGTCGAGCGCGGATAGTCCTTCATCACGTCCTTGACGATGTTCTCGAGCAGGACTTCCTTCTCCTTCAGCCCTTCCTCGGTGAAGTCGCGCACGATGAAGGACAGCGTCGCCTGCTCCAGCGCGCCATCGATGCCGATCGGATGCAGAAAGCCCTGCTTGCCTGACGTCGTCTCGGGCGAGCAGCCTTCCTTTGGCAGCCGCTCGACGATGCTAGCTGCGATCTTGATCGCGTGCTCCATCTTGCCCTTGGCGTAGCCTGGATGGGCGCTGACGCCGTTGATGGTGATGGTGGCGCCGTCGGCCGAGAAGGTCTCGTCCTCGACGCTGCCGGCGCTCTCGCCGTCCATGGTGTAGCCGAAATGGGCGCCGAGCTTCTTCAGGTCGACATTGTCGACGCCGCGGCCGATCTCCTCGTCCGGCGTGAACAGGATCTTGATGGTGCCGTGCTTCACATCGGGGTTGTTGATGAAGAAATGCGCGGCATCCATGATCTCGGCGACACCGGCCTTGTTGTCGGCGCCCAGCAGCGTGGTGCCGTCGGTGGTGATGATGTCGTTGCCGATCTGGTTCTTCAGCGCGGGATGTTCAGTGAAGCGGATCACCTGGCTGGTATCGCCCGGCAGGGTGATATCGCCGCCGCGATAGTCCTTCACCAGCTGCGGCTTGACGTCCTTGCCGGTCACGTCGGGCGAGGTGTCCATGTGCGAGCAGAAGCAGATCACCGGAACCTTCTTGGTCGTATTGGCCGGGATCGTTCCGTAGACGTAGCCGAAGTCGTCGAGATGCGCGTCGGCGACGCCCATGGCCTTCAGCTCGGCGGCGAGCACGCGGCCGAGATCTTTCTGCTTCTCGGTCGAGGGCGAGGCCGGGGATTCCGGATCGGACTGGGTGTCGATGGTGACGTAGCGCAGGAAGCGTTCGGTCACGGTGTGCGAAAAGGAGAGGGAGGACATTTCTGGTCAAACCGCCGGGTCTTGGGGAAGGGCTTTGGGGGAAGCAGGCGGTATATCAGAAAAGCGGGCCGTGATGCGGCCGGAACGAAGCGGATCAGGCTCAACGAAACGTAGCTATCAGATCGCTTCCTTGAGCTCCTTGACCGGGCGGAAGGCGACCTTCTTGCTGGCCTTGATGTGGATCGCCTCGCCGGTGGTGGGGTTGCGGCCGGTGCGGGCGGCGCGCTTGCGGACCTGGAGGATGCCGAGACCAACGATGCGGACGCGGTCGCCCTTCTTGAGGTGCTTGGCGATCAGATCGACCATGTCGGTCAGGACGGCCTCGGCGTGCTTCTTCGAGAGGTCCTGGCTCTCCGCGATGTCAGCGGCGAGGTGCTTGAGCGTGATGGTGGCGGGAGCGGCTGCCTTCTTCGCCGAATCCTTCTTGGCCGAATCCTTTTTAGCCATGTCTGGCCTCCTCAATGACAGGGAAGCCCCGGAAAAGCCGGTAAAGCGTGAGGATCCCTCAAAGTCCTCGAAGGCGTAGACGATTCGGGCGCGGGCTGACTATGCCACGAGTTCCCGGCCACGAGTTCCGGCCGCACGCCGGCAATCGCCGACCGTGCCGAGCATCTAGAAGTTCGGGCTAAGACTATGAAGGGATTGCCAAAATGGCGCGAGAGACGGGGCTCGAACCCGCGACCTCCGGCGTGACAGGCCGGCGCTCTAACCAACTGAGCTACTCCCGCGTGGTTCGCTGAAAGCGCGCGGAACGAGGGGGGACTTAAAGGCGGGGCTGGGTGAAGTCAAGGACGTTGCTTCCACGGAGAGCGAACATCCCCATTCGATGGTTTCCGTTCCTGGGAGCAGCCTATTTCGGCGCTGCCGGCGGCGGTGATGCCGGCTTGGCCTCGGGCGGCTTCTTCGCCGCTACCCCGTTCTTGGCGGCAGCGGGCGCTGGCGGGGCCGGAGCTACGGGTGCGGACTGCGCCACGTTCACCGAGAGCCCGAACAACCGCCACTGGCTATCCACAGGCGCAAACAGCAGCTCGAAATTCACCTGCGAGGGGACCGACGGGAAGAAGCCGGCCATGCGCATCATGCCGTTCGGCGCGATCTCGGGCAGCACGCTGAGCTGGGGATCGATCACCGAGACGCCCGACAGGTCGAGCCTGTCGTTGCGCTGCGAGGCAAAGATCTCCGACAGGCGCGCGGCCGTGTTGGCGACCTGAAAGCCGGGTGCGCCGAGGTCGCGCAGGACGGTGTAGTTGCCGGTCTTGTTGGCCTGGTCGAGCGCGAGCAGGGACGAGCGGATCAGCATCAAGACGCCGTTGCGGTCGATGTTGGCGGGCTTCGCGTTCGGCGTCGGCTGCGGTCCCTGTGCCAATGTCACGGCGCAGCCCGCGAGCAGAATCAGGAGCGCGGCACTAACGCGCGGGGCGATGATTGCGAGACGACGGCTTACCACTGGAGGGAAACGGCTCCTCTGCCACCTGCCACGCTGCGTTCGAGGCCCACGCCGCCGCCGACATTGCCGACGATGGCGTATTGCCTGCTGTCATAGAGCAACGCGGTCGCACCGATCGCAAACGCATTGGCCCCCTGGAAATTGCCGTAGCCGGCGGATAGAGCGAATTTGCGGCCCGGCTGCAGCGACGGCATCGATCCGGCCGCGAGCGCGACGGCGGTGCCGGTGCGCGCCTCGAGCCTGTTGTCCGTGATCTGCGACGACAGCGAGTTGATCTGGGTCTGGAAGTTAGCAGGATTGAAGCTCGTCGCCGCGAGGTTGCCGGCAGCGTCGGTCGTCACGAACGAGGTCGGGCCGCTCTGCGCGGCGGTGCTCGCTGCCGACGTGATGCCCGCCATCTTATAGGTGTTGGTCGTGGTGCCGATCGAAACCTGATTCACCGCCGTCGTCGTCGCGCCGGCGCCGATCGCGGTCGAATTGGCGAAACCTGCCGTCGCATTCGGGCCGAGCGCCGTGGCGTTGGCGCCCGTCGCTTGCGATGCGGTGCCGATCGCGATGGCGCTGTCGCCAGCGACCGTGACGCCAGTGCCGATCGCGACGGCATTGGCGCCGTTCACGGTGTTGCCGGTGCCCATCACCGTCGAACCGGATGAGTTCGCGGTCGAGGCCACCGTGTTGTTGGCGCCGATCGCCTGGACGTTGTTACCCCAGCCGGATTGGTTGGTCCCGTTGACGGTGTTGCCGTCACCGAACACGAAGCTGTTGTTGCCATTGACCGTGTTGGGATCGCCGATGGCGAAGCTGCCATTGCCGTTGACGGTCTGTCCCGTGCCGAAGGCTCCGCTGCTATCGCCCGTGACCGAATTGTTCGCGCCGACACTGTAGCTGTTCGTGCCGACCACGGTCTGGCCAGTGCCGAAGGTGCCGCTGCCGATTCCCGTGGCGGAGCTGGAGGAGCCGACCACGGTGCTGTTGACGGTATTGGCGACCGTGCTGGCCCCGATAGCGACGCTCGAATTGCCGACCGCACGCGCGGGGGTCGCGCCGGTCCCGTCGCCGCCGCCAATGGCGACACTGTAGGCGCCCAGCGATTGCACGAAAACGCTGCCGCTGGGATTGGACCCGGCGCCGATCGCGGTGCTGTAAAGTCCGGCCGGGCCGCCGAAGGCATTGGCGTTGGCGCCGATGCTCGTGACGCCGGCGTTGGTGGTCCCGGCTCCGGCAAAGCTGCCGACCGTGGTGGTATTATCGCCGAGGGCGAAGGCGCCGTATCCGACGGCTGTTGCGCCGCCGGACACACCGGTCGTAGCGCCCAAGGCGGCAGCGCTCATGCCGCAGGCTACGTCATGCTGATTTGCGGCGGTGGAGCCGCCGCCCGCTTGAGGTTCGCCCCCGGTAGCACTGCCGCCGCAGACGAACTGCGCGAAAGCTGGACTTACGGGTGCCGAACTCCAGATGAGGCCCACCAGCGCAACAGCCCCTGCGACCCGCCCAAAAGAAAATCGATCAATCAAAAATTGCTTGCCGCTCATGGTGCCCCCATGCTTGCCCACAAGACTTGAGGCACATCATTCACAGTTCGTACTGTTTGGAAATGACGGGTAGTTCATTCGCGACAATGAGTTATTAACCGTGTCCCGCGCGCTACACTGCCGTTTTTTCCCGGCGGTCGCGCGGATTCTCGATGTCGAAACGAAAAGGCCGCCCAAAGGGCGGCCACTTATGCAATCGAAATTGGTCCGAACCTTAGCGAATCTCGGACGTGCCCGCGTTGGTCACCACCACCGGCTTGCCGGCCTTGATCACGTGGGCGGATTGGGCGGTCTGGCTGGAATCGACGTTGGTGCGGGCTGCGATCCCGAAGCCGGCGACCAGGATACCAGCAACCAGCGCCACCACCACGATCTTCAGGTGGGTGCCACGATCAGCCGAGTGAATTGAGTGGTTCATATGAGCCTCCCGACGGGCTTAGCCGCCGTCTATGGGCCCATGTCTTAAGGACCATCTGTTTCCGGATGGTTTCGCGGGTTCCGCAAAATGGTTTCATTAATACGCCCGCTCGGTTTCGCCGGGCTGGTGGCCGGAACGGGTCTCAGGCGGCTGCCCGGCCGATATCGCCCCGGATCGTGCGGGCCGCCCAGACGAACAGCAGGGCGCCCAGCGTGGTCGTGACCGCCGCCGAGAGCAGGGAATAGCGCACGGCATCCGCGCCATAGCTGCCCTTGAGGGCGTCGTTGACCATGCCGACGGCCAGCGGGCCGACGCCCTGGCCGAAGCAGGTGGCGGTCAGCGCGATCAGGGCGGAGGCGAGCGCCCGCATGCTCGGCTTGGCGACCGTCTGCGCGATCGCGAAGATCGGTCCGAGATGGAAGCCGACCAGGAACGAGGTCAGCGCCAGCATGGCGATCATCAACGAGAAATCCTGCGTCAGCATGCATAGCGCGAACACCGGGCCGGCCAGCCCCGAGGTGATCGCCGGCGCCCACAGCTTCCAGCGGTCGTCGCGGCGGCTGATCTGCGCCACCACGAAGCCGCCGAGCAGGGTGCCGGCCATGCCGGCGAGCCCCTTGAAGGTGCCGGCATAGGTGCCGATCTCGGCGCTCGACAGATGGTGCACACGGGCCAGGAACGGCGGGATCCAGGCCGCCGTTGCGTAGTTCGTGTAAGTGGTGAGGCAGAAGCCGACCAGCACGATGATGAAGCTCTGCTGCGAGGCCAGGAAGCGCAGTGTCGGCCCGAGCGGCTCGGGCACGAAACTCTCCTGCATCGCGCCGCGCTTCGGCTCGGAGATCGTCAGCCACAGAATCAATGCGAGCAGGATGCCCGGCAGGCCGGCGACGTAGAACGCCATCCGCCAGCCATAGTGCTGGTTGACGTAGCCGCCGATGAAATAGCCGAGGAAGACGCCGAGATAGGTGCCGATGGCGTAGATGCCGAGCGCGCGCGGACGCTCGTTCTTGGCGAAGAGATCGGCGACGATGGACTGCGAGGCGGGGGAGCCGGCGGATTCGCCGATGCCGACGCCGATGCGCGCCAGCGCCAGCGAGGTCACGCTCGAGGCCGCCCCGCACAACGCCGTCATCGTACTCCAGAACGCAAAGGCCACCGCGACGATGTTGCGCCGGTTGAGCCGGTCGGCGACGCGCGCGATGGGAATGCCGAGCAGGGAATAGAACAGCGCGAAGCCGAAGCCCGCGAGCAGGCCCATCATGGTGTCGCTGAGCTGAAACTCCTTCTTGATCGGCTCGATCAGGACGTTGAAGATCGTGCGGTCGAGGAAGTTCAGCGCATAGATGATGGTCAGCAGGCCCAGCACATAATAGCGGCGCGGCGAGGGGGGCGCCGCCGCGGCCGTTTGCACCGAGACTTGTGACGTCACATCGACCATCGCATCCCCCCAATTTGTCTTTGTTATCGTTGCCGGTCCAGCCCTTCGTGAGGCTGGTCGAGAGCGTTTTCGAGCGAAGTGGATACCGGTCCGCGTGAAGAAAACGCGCCAAACAAAAACTCAGCCTTCGCGGATGTAATTCCCCGCTTCGAATTCGACCGGCGCAGCACTTGTATCGAACGACACGCCGATCGGATCGCGGTCTGCCTCCATCGCCTCCAGTTGCTCGCTCAGCATGCGCCGGATCATCAGGATGCCGCGGTCGCTCTGGCCGAAATGCTCCTCGGAGTGGATGGTCTGCGCGCCCTGGCCGACCTGGGCCTCGTAGTCACCGGGGAATTGCTGGTGCTCGGCTTCCGTCATGTCCCACCAGAATTTTCCGTTGAACTTCGAGCGCATGCGGCCGATGTCGCCGGAAGTCTTGACGCGGCCGGCGACGTAGATGCGGAACGAGGTGTCGTCGATCGGCAGCGTCCAGCCGATCGACTCGACGCGGGCGAATTGCGCCACGCGCGGATTGGGAACGACGCGCAAGGTGGGGAGGGCGGCTTCGGTGACGCGGTAAAACACCTTGCCGTCGTCCTGCTTGCGGATCGAGCGCACGGCGATGCCGCGCGGCGTCTTGTCGAATTTCACCTCCGGCATCGAGGCCATCATGTTGGTGAATTGCGGCCCCGAGAACGAGCCGTGCAGCACCGGCACGTGATAGGGATCGACCACGTTCTCGAAATGCTGAAGCCAGTTGCAGGGGATGATCGCGGGGCCGCCGCCGCCGATCGAGGAATCGTCGGCCTCGACGAACTCGCCTTCGTCCATGTTTTCCAGGCATTCGTAGGCTGGCAGCACCGGGCGTTTCTCGGCCGGGCCCATATAGGCGAAGATCAGCCCGTAGCGCTCCTCGACCGGGTACCAGGGCTGACGCACCTTGTCCTTGAACTGGCCGCCGTCGGGCTCGCAGGGCTGCTCGAGACAGTGGCCTTCGGCGTCGAACTTCCAGCCGTGATAGCAGCAGCGGATGCCGTCTTCCTCCACCTTGCCATAGTAGAGCGTGGTGCCGCGATGGCAGCAGCGCGCGTGCAGCAGGCCGGCGCGGCCATCCTTGTCGCGGAACAGCACCAGATCCTCGCCGAGCGCACGCACCTTCTTCGGCGTGTCGGTGGCGTCGCTGACGAGCCCGACCGGATGCCAGTAGCGGCGCAGCAATTCTCCCATCGGTGTACCGCGCACGACCGAGGTGAGCTCGGTACGCGTATGTGCCGGCTTCATCGCATAGGCGGTGCCGAGATCGCGATCCCGCTGGGTCATCGTCATGCTGTTCCTCCCGCCGCTGGCCTTGGGTGGCCGGGTCGTTTTGATGCGGTGACCCAGTGAAAAATAATTCGATGACAATGTCAACGATATTCCAGAATGCCTCTTAATCGCATTCCGATGTGGTTGGGGAGGTTGCGCTACCAGCGCTTGGCACGCCCCGGCTTTCTTGGCAGAGGTGGATCATGAGCCAGACATCGAGCAGGGACGGGCACGCATCGCCCGATGGGGACGAAAGCCACTCGCCGGCGCCGATCACCGTTATGCTGTCGTCACGGCTGATGGTGCTCGCCAATTTGCTCAAGCGCGGTGCCATCCTGCGCTACAAGCGCCTCGCCGGACTGTCCTCGGTCGAGTTCGGTCTCGTTGCCTCGCTCGGTCGCCGTCCGCCGATGAGCGTGGCGCGGCTCGCCGAAGCCGTCGGCCAGGACAAGGGCCAGATCAGCCGCGCGCTCGCGGAACTCGTCTCGCGCAAGCTGATCTCGAAGTCGGCGAACCCGAAGGACAGCCGCGAGGTGCTGGTCGCGCTGACTGCCGCAGGGCTCGCCGCACATGATGCGATCGTCGAAGGCGCGCAGGAGCGCAATCGGCAATTGCTGGAACAGTTGAGCAAGGACGAGTTCGAGACGCTGCTGGCGCAGATCGACCGTCTCACGGCGACAGCCGAGAAGATGCTCGAGGCTGAGAAAGTTTCACGCTGATCTCTCGGAAATCTCCGGGAATATTGGATCATTTCTAAGAACCCTTCTAAGAGGTTTTCAATTAGGGAATTCGCGCGCGCTCACCTAAGCGTCACTGCAAGCGCCTGCCGTTGGGGGAACGACGGCATGACGCAAGCAAACAGACATGTTGGGGTGCGCGTTGAACAGTCTTCGTATGCTGCGGTCGGTCGTCTTGGCGTCCGCGTCTGCTTTCGCAGTGGTACCGCAGGCATCGCTTGCGCAGTCCTCGGCGCAAGGCGGTGCGCAAAACCTGCCGTCGGTCACCGTCGACGCGCCGGAAACGCGCCGCCGCGCGCCCGCTGCCGCCGTGCGCCGCGCGGCGCGGCCGTCGGTGCAGTCCGCCGCCAGCCGCAGGCCGGTTCAACAGCGCAACGTCGGCTTTGTCGAGACGCCGCGCGGTCCGGTGAACGGCTATGTCGCCAACCGCAGCTCGTCCGGCACCAAGACCAACACGCCGATCATGGAGACGCCGCAGTCGGTGTCGGTGATCGGCGCGGAGCAGATCCGCGACCAGAAGCCGAACAAGCTCGACGAAGTCCTGCGCTACACCGCCGGCGTGCGGGCCGGCACCTTCGGCGCCGACACCCGCAACGACTGGTGGCTGATCCGTGGCTTCAAGTCCGACGACATCGGACTGTTCCTCGACGGCATGCAGCTGTTCTACACCTCCTACGCGAGCTGGAAGCTTCAGCCGTCGAACATGGAGCGCGTCGAGGTGCTGCGCGGCCCGTCGGCGGTGCTCTACGGCGGATCGAGCCCGAGCGGCATCGTCAACGTCATCAGCAAGCTACCGCCGGCCGAGCCGATCCGCTACATCGAGACCGGCGTCAACAATTTCGGCAACGCCTATGTCGGTTTCGATGTCGGCGGTCCTGTCGCGACACAGCCCCAGGACGGCAAGCTGTTCTACCGCGTCGTCGGCCAGGTCCAGAACGGCCCGACGCAGGTCAACTTCACGCCCGACAACAACTACTTCATCGCGCCGTCGTTCACCTGGAAGCCGGATGCCGACACCACGTTCACGGTGCTGGCCTCGGCCTCGAAGCAGGACACGCGCGGCATCAACTTCCTGCCCTATCAGGGCACGGTGACCAACGCGCCATTCGGCAAGATCCCGACCAGCTTCTTCGTCGGCGATCCCAGCGTCGACAAGTTCACGCGCGAGCAGGAGATGCTCGGCTACCAGTTCGAGCGCAATCTCACCGACGATTTGACGTTCCGCCAGAATGCGCGATTTGCGCATATCGACCTGACCTATCGCGGCTATATCGGCAATGGCTGGGACAACATCAATACGGCCACGATGGGCCGCTACAATTGGTATGCGAAGAACACCGCCAATCAGGCCGATCTCGACAACCAGCTCGAGTATCGCTTCAACAGCGGTCCGGTCAGGCACACGATGCTGTTCGGTGTTGATCTGAAGGGCTATCAGATCGACGACTATCAGGCCTTCAACTTCGGCACCGTTCCTCCGATCAATGTGCTCAATCCGGTCTACGGCATTAACATCCCGCTCACAGGCCCGCCGTTCCGAAACTTCCTGATCACGCAGAAGCAGGCCGGCACCTACCTCCAGGACCAGATGAAGCTCGGTAACTTCACGCTGGTGCTGAGCGGCCGCAACGATTGGGTCGAGACGACGCAGGCCGCCCGTGACACTGGGGCGACGCTCGCCAGCAACAATGACAGCCAGTTCAGCGGTCGCGCAGGCTTGATCTACAATTTCGACAACGGCATCGCGCCCTACATCTCCTACGCGACGAGTTTCAACCCGATTATCGGGCTCAACGCGCAAAATCAGCTATTCCAGCCGGAGACCGGCCAGCAGGCCGAAATCGGCGTCAAGGTCGCCCCCAAGGGATTTGATGGCTACTTCACTGCCTCGGTGTTCAACCTGAAGCGCCAGAATGTACCCACTACCGATCCGATCATCACCACGCTGCAGAACCAAACCGGCGAGGTGACCTCGCGTGGCATCGAGCTCGAAGCGGTCGCAAATGCGACGAAGGAGTTAAAGTTCATCGGCGCCTTCACGGCCTATCATCTCTTCACCAGCAGGGATCTCGATCCGGCGCTGGTCGGCAAGACGCCGACCAACACGCCTGAGCTCCTGGTCTCGGGCTGGGCCGACTACACATTCAAGGACGGACCGCTTGCGGGATTCGGCTTTGGCGGCGGCGTGCGCTATGTCGGCGCCTCCTGGGCGGACGTCGCCAACACCCTCGAGGTTCCCGCGGTCGTGCTCGGCGACCTCGCGGTCCACTACGAGTGGCAGAACTGGCGCACGGCAATCAACGTGATCAACCTGACCGACAAGATCTACGTCGCAAGCTGCGCGGCGGCCTCGTCATGCTTCTACGGCGACCGCCGGCGCGTCACCGCCAGCGTCTCCTACAAGTGGTAGGCACCGGCGAGGGGAGGGCCTCGTGAAGGCGCGCACGGTCAGGCTCTGGTCCGTGGTCCACACCTGGACCAGCCTGATCTCGACCGTCTTCTTGCTGCTGCTCTGCCTGACCGGCCTGCCGCTGGTCTTCCATCACGAGATCGATGAGCTCCTGGGCTATGCCCCCCAGCCCGAAGCTCACGCGGGCGCGGCGCGCGCGACGACGCAAGCCGTCGCCGACGCCGCGCTCGCCGCCGATCCCGGCCGGGTGCTGCAATATATCGCCTGGGACAAGGACGAGCCCGGGATCGTGACGGCGTTCACCAACAGCGCCGTCGACGGGCTGCCTGACAACACGACCGTGCGCGCGTTCGATGCGGTGTCGACCAAGCTGCTCGGGCCGGTCGGCATCGGGCCGATGCTGATCATGCTCAAGCTGCATACCGACATGTTTGCCGGCCAGCCCGGAAAACTGTTCCTCGGCGGGATGGGCCTGCTGTTCGCCATCGCCATCATCTCCGGCGTGGTGCTGTACTGGCCGTTCACCCGCCGGCTGCGCTTTGCCACCATTCGCGGTCACGCCTCGCGCCGCGTTCGCTGGCTCGACTGGCACAATCTGATCGGCGTCGTGACGGTGGCCTGGGCGCTGGTGGTTGGCCTCACCGGCGTCGTCAACACCTGGGCCGAGCTGATGCTCAACCAGTGGAAGGCCACCGAGCTTGCCAGCATGGTCGCGCCCTATGCCGGCAAGCCGCCGCCGTCGCATCTGGCTTCGCTCGACGACGTCGTGGCGCGCGCGAGGCAGACGGCGCCCGGGATGGAGGTTGCCTTCATCGCGTTTCCGGGAACGCCGTTCACCTCCTCGCACCACTTCGCCGCCTTCATGCGCGGCGACACGGCGCTGACGGCGCGACTGCTCAAGCCGGTCCTGCTCGATGGCGAAACAGGGGAGGTCGCCGACAGCCGGGCGCTGCCGGTCTATCTCCAGGCGCTCCTGATCTCGCAGCCGCTGCATTTCGGCGATTATGGCGGGATGCCGCTCAAGGTGATCTGGGCCGTGCTCGACATTCTTACAATCGTTGTGATCGGCAGCGGCCTCTATCTCTGGCTGGCACGGCGGCGCAAGCGCGCGCCCGCCCGGAGCGACGCATTCGCCAGACGAACCCCGGTCCCGTCGTGATGCATGGCTCCTCTGACCGCTCGGGCCTGTGGATACGTGTCTTTGCTGCACCCATCCTGCTCGCGGCTGCGACCATCACCGGCCTGCTGGCTGCGCTGCTCTGGGGACCGGTCGGCCAGTATGTCGCCTGGGTGACGGTGGGAGCCCCGGTGCTGGTCATTGTCTGGGTTTGGGTGCGCTGCCGCACCCAGAAAACCGGGCAATTATCGCGGACGACACGCGGCAAATAGCGGCCTCGGCCCGTGTGCCGCAATCCTCGAACGGCTGCCCTGCAAAACTGTGGTTGTTCTTGCTGGGATTGGCGATCTGCTCCATACCAGCCGCGGGGCGATTCCGGGATTTCTATCGTTCTGGGGGCGGCAAAGGGCCTAAAAAGAGCGTGTCTTGCGCCCATTGGTGCACTGCGCTAAGGCTCAGAACAATTCCAAACTGGACGAATCCGTGGCTGTCCCGAGGCTGCGGGAAAAAGGGCTCGTCAATGAGCGGCATTCTGCAGAACTATCTTCCACTCGTCGTCTTTATAGGGGTAGCGGGCCTCATCGGCCTCGTGCTGCTGATCGCGCCCTTCATCGTGGCGTTCCAGCAGCCGGACCCGGAAAAGCTGTCGGCGTATGAGTGCGGTTTCAACGCCTTCGACGACGCTCGCATGAAGTTCGACGTCCGTTTCTATCTGGTCGCCATCCTCTTCATCATCTTCGACCTCGAGGTGGCGTTCCTGTTTCCCTGGGCGGTTGCGTTCGGCAAGCTTGGCGCGACCGGCTTCTGGTCCATGGTGGTGTTCCTCGGCGTGCTGACGGTCGGGTTCGCCTATGAATGGAAGAAGGGAGCACTGGAATGGGATTGAACCCTGCAACGTCCTCGGGCCCGGTCGTAGCGCCGGCCCCCAAGGGCATCCTTGATCCGTCGACCGGCAGGCCGGTTGGCGCCAACGATCCGTTTTTCCTCGAGGTCAACTCCGAGCTGTCCGACAAGGGCTTCTTCGTGGCCGCGACCGACGACCTCATCACCTGGGCCCGTACCGGCTCGCTGATGTGGATGACCTTCGGTCTCGCCTGCTGCGCGGTCGAGATGATGCAGGTCTCGATGCCGCGCTACGACGTCGAGCGCTTCGGCTTCGCCCCGCGTGCCTCGCCGCGCCAGTCCGACGTGATGATCGTCGCCGGCACGCTGACCAACAAGATGGCGCCTGCGCTGCGCAAGGTCTACGACCAGATGCCAGAGCCGCGCTACGTCATCTCGATGGGCTCCTGCGCCAATGGCGGCGGCTACTACCACTATTCCTATTCGGTCGTGCGCGGCTGCGACCGGATCGTGCCGATCGACATCTACGTGCCGGGCTGCCCGCCCACGGCGGAAGCGCTGCTCTACGGCGTGCTGCTGCTGCAGAAGAAGATCCGCCGCACCGGCACGATTGAACGCTAAGGTTTTACGTCATGGACGACGCCAAGCTCGACGCCCTGGGGCAGACGATCGTTAGCGCGCTTCCGGGCGCCGCCATCGGTCATTCGGTTGCCTTCAATCAGCTCACGGTGGATGTCGAGGCCAGCAAGATCGTCGAGGTGGTCAAGTACCTCCGCGACGATCCGAAATGCCGGTTCATCAACTTCACCGACATCACGGCCGCGGACTATCCGTCGCGCGAAAAACGCTTCGACGTGATCTATCACTTCCTGTCTCCGACCCTGAACACGCGGATCCGGCTCAAGGCCCAGGCCGACGAGACCACGCAGGTGCCGTCGCTGATCGACGTGTTCCCGGGCGCCGACTGGTTCGAGCGCGAGGCCTACGACCTCTATGGCGTGTTCTTCGTCGGTCACCCCGACATGCGCCGCCTGCTGACCGATTACGGTTTCGAGGGCCATCCGCTGCGCAAGGATTTCCCGACCACCGGTTTCGTCGAGGTCCGCTACGACGACCAGGAGAAGCGGGTGGTGTACGAGCCCGTCCGGCTCAACCAGGAATTCCGCAAGTTCGATTTCCTCTCGCCGTGGGAAGGGGCGGACTATCCGCTTCCCGGTGACGAGAAGGCGGGACCGAAGGTCTGATCATGAACGAGCAACCCGAACAGCTTCGCAATTTCACCATCAACTTCGGGCCCCAGCATCCGGCTGCGCACGGCGTGCTGCGTCTGGTTCTGGAGCTTGACGGCGAAGTCGTCGCCCGCGTCGATCCCCATATCGGCCTGCTTCACCGCGGCACCGAAAAGCTGATCGAGCAGAAGACCTATCTCCAGGCGATCCCTTATTTCGACCGGCTCGACTACGTCGCGCCGATGAACCAGGAGCATGCCTTCTGTCTCGCCGCTGAAAAGCTGCTCGGCATCGAGGTGCCGCGCCGTGGCCAGTTGATCCGCGTGCTCTATTGCGAGATCGGCCGCATCCTCTCGCACCTCCTCAACGTCACCACGCAGGCGATGGACGTCGGCGCGCTGACCCCGCCGCTGTGGGGCTTCGAAGAGCGCGAGAAGCTGATGGTGTTCTACGAGCGCGCCTCCGGCAGCCGTATGCACGCGGCTTTCTTCCGCGTCGGCGGCGTGCATCAGGACCTGCCGCAGAAGCTGGTCGACGACATCGAGGCCTGGTGCGATCCGTTCCTGAAGGTCGTGGACGACCTTGATCGCCTCCTCACCGCCAACCGCATCTTCAAGCAGCGCAACGTCGACATCGGCGTGGTGCCGTTGAAGGAAGCCTGGGAGTGGGGCTTCTCGGGCGTCATGGTGCGCGGCTCGGGCGCGGCCTGGGATTTGCGCAAGTCGCAGCCCTATGAATGCTACGCCGAGATGGATTTCGACATCCCGATCGGCAAGAACGGCGACTGCTACGATCGCTACCTGATCCGCATGGAAGAGATGCGCCAGTCCGTGCGCATCATGAAGCAGTGCATCCAGAAGCTGAACGCAGCCGACGGGAAGGGGCCTGTCGTCGTCGAGGACAACAAGGTCGCGCCGCCGCGCCGCGGCGAGATGAAGCGCTCGATGGAAGCGCTGATCCACCACTTCAAGCTCTACACCGAAGGCGTCCACGTGCCGGCCGGCGAAGTCTACGCCGCGGTCGAGGCGCCGAAGGGCGAGTTCGGCGTCTATCTGATCTCCGACGGCACCAACAAGCCCTACAAGTGCAAGATCCGCGCGCCGGGCTTCGCGCATCTGCAGGCGATGGACCACATCTGCCGCGGCCATCTGCTTGCCGACGTCTCGGCGATCCTCGGCTCGCTCGACATCGTGTTCGGAGAGGTCGATCGGTGATGGCGCAAGCGCCAATCCAGTTTGACCGTGCCTCGGGGGCCCTTGAAGGGGCCAACCTGTGGGAGCGGACGGCTGCCTTGGCGCTGGTGACGGGATCGAAGATCTCCTCGCACTTCTCGCACATGGGCTACATCGCCTGCGCGAACCTGCTGCGGAAGACGCTGCCCGAGCGCAACATCGCGATCAGGCTCAATCCCGACGCCGTGTTCGAATTCCCCTACGGCGACGGCTACTGGAGCAAGCTGCTCAACCGCTCGTACAACTACGAGGACGAGCTGGAGGTCCTGTTCGCCGACTCCATCGACGTCGACTACACGCTGCTCGATTGCGGCGCCAATTACGGCTACTGGTCGGTGCTGGTGTCGAGCAAGCCGTTCGGATCGCACAAGGCGATTGCGATCGAGCCGTCGGGGCAGAACTATCCGAAGCTTGCCAACAACGCCCGCGTCAACGGCAACCGCTTCGAGACGCTGAAATGCGCGATCGGTGCGGCGCGCGGCACCGCGCGGCTGTCAGGCACCAAGCATGAGGCCTTCAGCATCGCCGGTGCACCGTCGGCGGGCGGCGAGGACGTGCCCGTTCTCGCGCTCGACAATCTCATCGACGACGGCAAGGTGGCGGCCCACGGCAAGTACCTGATCAAGCTCGACGTCGAGGGCGTCGAGATCGAGGCGATCAAGGGCGGCGCACGGCTGCTTGAGACCGACAGCGTCATCATGTGCGAGGAGCACGGCAGCGACCGCTCTCATGCGGTGTCGCGCTTTATCCTCGAACAGACGCCGCTGAAGCTGATCGTGTTCGATCCGCGCAGCAACCGGATGGAGACCGTGACCGAGCTGTCGATCCTCGACCGCATCAAGGTCTCGACCCATGTCGGCTACAACGTTTTCGGCACCGCAAGCGCATTCTGGCAGGACAGGATCGATGCCCTGAATGCGAAAACCGCGCGCCGTATGCAGTGAGAGATAAGAGATGTCCGTTCGCCGATTAGCACCGAAGGAAGTCCAGCCCGCGAGCTTTGCGTTCACGGAGGAGAACCTCGCATTCGCCAGGCAGCAGATCGCGAAATATCCGGCCGGACGCCAGGCCTCCGCGGTGATCGCCATCCTCTGGCGCGTCCAGGAACAGCACGACGGCTGGGTGTCGGAAGCCGCGATCCGCGCCGTCGCCGATCTGCTCGACATGCCCTATATCCGCGTGCTCGAAGTCGCGACCTTCTACACGATGTTCCAGCTCGCTCCCGTCGGCAAGAAGGCCCACGTCCAGGTCTGCGGCACCACGCCGTGCCGTCTGCGCGGCGCCGAGGATCTCATTCACGTCTGTGAGCACCGCATCCACCACGAGCCGTTCCATCTGTCCAAGGACGGCAATTTCAGCTGGGAAGAGGTGGAGTGCCTCGGTGCCTGCGTGAATGCGCCGATGGTGCTGATCGGCAAGGACACCTATGAGGATTTGACCAAGGAAACCTTCGGCAAGGTGCTCGACGGCTTCGCCTCGGGCAATCCGCCGAAGCCCGGTCCGCAGAACGGTCGCCAGTTCTCGGCGCCGACGGGTGGGCCGACCACGCTGAAGGAGATCACCTGATGCGTGATCTCCCCGCAATTGGAGGGAACGAGGCCGTGAACAAATGGGGCTTCGTCGCCATGCACGCCGCGGTCGCGGCCGCCTTCATGTTCCTGCTGCAGCGCTTCGTGATGAACGCGACGCAGGAGAGCAGCCTACTCTGGGCGCTGACTTTCGCCGTCTGCGCCGCCGGACTTGCCTACAAGCAGTCCAATCGTTGATCGGAAAGCACTGAAATGCTCGAGGACAAGGACCGCATCTTCAAGAACCTCTACGGCCTCCACGACTGGGGGCTCGAGGGCGCGCGGCGCCGCGGCGCCTGGGATGGTACGAAGACTATCATCGACAAGGGCCGTGACTGGATCATCAACGAGATGAAGGCTTCGGGCCTGCGCGGGCGCGGTGGCGCCGGCTTCCCGACCGGCCTGAAATGGTCGTTCATGCCGAAGGAATCGACCGACGGCCGGCCGAGCTATCTCGTCGTCAACGCCGACGAATCCGAGCCCGGCACCTGCAAGGATCGCGAGATCATGCGGCACGATCCGCATCTCCTGATCGAAGGCTGCCTGATCGCGAGCTGCGCGATGAACGCGCATGCCTGCTACATCTATGTCCGCGGCGAGTTCATCCGCGAGCGCGAGCATCTCCAGGCCGCGATCGACCAGGCCTATGAGGCGAAGCTCGTCGGCAAGGACAATGTCAACGGCTGGCCGTTCGACATCTACGTCGCGCACGGCGCCGGCGCCTATATCTGCGGCGAGGAGACCGCGCTGCTCGAAAGCCTCGAAGGCAAGAAGGGCCAGCCGCGCCTGAAGCCGCCGTTCCCGGCCAATGTCGGCCTGTTCGGCTGCCCGACCACCGTCAACAACGTCGAGTCGATCGCGGTTGCGCCCGACATCCTGCGGCGCGGCGCGGCCTGGTTCGCCGGCATCGGCCGTCCGAACAATGTCGGCACCAAGCTGTTCTGCATCTCCGGTCATGTCGAGCGGCCCTGCAACGTCGAAGAGGCCATGGGCATTCCGTTCCGTGAGCTGATCGAGAAGCATTGCGGCGGCATCCGCGGCGGCTGGGACAACCTCAAGGCCGTGATCCCCGGCGGCTCGTCGGTGCGCATGGTGCCGGCCGAGCAGATCATCGACACGCCGATGGATTTCGACAGCCTGAGCAAGCTGCGCTCGGGTCTCGGCACCGCGGCCGTGATCGTGATGGACAAGTCGACCGATTTGATCCGCTCCATCGCCCGCATCTCCTATTTCTACAAGCATGAGAGCTGCGGCCAGTGCACGCCGTGCCGCGAGGGCACCGGCTGGATGTGGCGCGTCTTGACCCGCATGGCCGACGGCCGCGCCCACAAGCGCGAGATCGACATGCTGCTCGAAGTCACAAAGCAGGTCGAAGGCCACACCATCTGCGCGCTCGGCGACGCAGCCGCCTGGCCGATCCAGGGCCTGATCGCGCATTTCCGTCACGAGATCGAAGCGCGCATCGACCAGTATTCGCACAAGGCTGACATCGACGATATCGGCGTCCGCGATCCCGTGAACATGGTCGCGGCGGAGTAGAGAGAATGACCAAGCTCATCATCGACGGCAAAGAGATCGATGTCCCCGCCGAGTACACGCTGCTCCAGGCGTGCGAAGCCGCGGGCGCCGAGATTCCGCGCTTCTGCTATCACGAGCGGCTGTCGATCGCCGGCAATTGCCGGATGTGCCTCGTCGAAGTGAAGGGCGGCCCGAAGCCGGTCGCAAGCTGCGCCTGGGGCGTGCGCGATTGCCGTCCGGGCCCCAAGGGCGAGCCGCCGGAAATCTCCACGCGTTCGCCGATGGTGAAGAAGGCGCGAGAAGGCGTGATGGAATTCCTTCTCATCAACCATCCGCTGGACTGCCCGATCTGCGACCAGGGCGGCGAGTGCGACCTGCAGGATCAGGCGATGGGCTATGGTGTCGACACCAGCCGCTTCGCCGAGAACAAGCGCGCCGTCGAGGACAAGTACCTCGGCGCGCTGGTCAAGACCTCGATGAACCGCTGCATCCAGTGCACGCGCTGCGTCCGCTTCTCGGCGGAAGTCGCCGGCGCGCCCGAGATGGGCGCCACCGGCCGCGGCGAGGACATGGAGATCACGACCTATCTCGAGCACGCGCTGACGTCGGAATTGCAGGGCAATCTCGTCGACATCTGCCCGGTCGGCGCGCTGACCTCGAAGCCCTATGCTTTCGCGGCTCGCCCGTGGGAGCTCGGCAAGACCCAGTCGATCGACGTGATGGATGGCATCGGCTCGGCGATCCGCGTCGACACCCGCGGCCGTGAGGTGATGCGCGTGCTGCCGCGCATCAACGAGGCCGTGAACGAGGAGTGGATCTCCGACAAGACACGTCACGTCGTCGACGGCCTGCGCACCCAGCGCCTCGACCGGCCCTATATCCGCGAAGCCGGCAAGCTGCGGGCGGCGAGCTGGCCCGAGGCCTTCGCCGCGATCGCCGCGAAAGCGGCGCGTACCGACGGCAAGCGCATCGGCGCGATCGCCGGCGATCTTGCCGGCGTCGAAGAGATGTTCGCGCTCAAGGACCTGCTCGCCAAATACGGCTCGGGCAATCTGGCGGTGCAGGGCGGCGACGCCTTCGATCCCGCGCTCGGTCGCGGCTCCTACATCTTCAATCCGACGCTGGTCGGCGTCGAGCAGGCCGACGCGCTGCTCATCATCGGCGCCAATCCGCGCAAGGAAGCGGCCGTGTTCAACGCCCGCATCCGCAAGCGCTGGCGTGCCGGCGGCTTCAAGGTCGGCGTGATCGGCGCCAAGGTCGACCTGACCTACGATTATGATCATCTGGGTGCGGGCACCGAGACGCTCGGCGAGCTCGCGGCCGGCAAGCATTCCTTCATGGACGTGCTGAAGAACGCCAAGAACCCGATCATCTTGGTCGGCGCGGGCGCAGCTTCGCGTCACGACGGCGCCGCCATTCTCGCCGCCGCCGCCAAGCTCGCGCTCGATGTCGGCGCGGTGAAGGACGGCTGGAACGGCTTCGGCGTGCTGCACGAGACCGCCTCGCGCGTCGGTGCGCTCGATATCGGCTTCTCCGCCACGGCAGGTGGCCTGAACGCCGCGCAGATGACGACGTTCGGTACGCTCGACCTGCTGTTCCTGCTCGGCGCCGACGAGATCAAGCCGTCGGACGGCACCTTCGTCGTCTATATCGGCACCCATGGCGACCGCGGCGCGCATCGCGCCGACGTCATCCTGCCGGCGGCCGCCTACACCGAGAAGTCCGCGATCTACGTCAACACCGAAGGTCGCGTGCAGATGACCGGCCGTGCCGCGTTCCCGCCGGGCGAAGCCCGCGAGGACTGGGCGATCGTGCGCGCCCTGTCGGAGGCGCTCGGCAAGAAGCTCGGCTACGACTCGCTGTCGGCGCTCCGCCAGGCGATCTTCAAGGCCGTGCCGCACCTGATCCGCCTCGACCAGATCGAGGCCGGCGCCGCCGACCAGATCAAGAAGCTGGCGGGGAAGGGCGGCTCGCCGGAGAAGGCGCCGTTCAAGCCGGCGATCGAGGACTTCTATTTGACCAACCCAATCGCGCGTGCGTCCGCCGTGATGGCGGAATGCTCGCGGCTTGCCTCCGGGCAGATGCTGACCGCAGCGGAGTGAGCCGATGGAATTCTTCGAAAGCGCATTCTGGACCGGTTTCCTCTGGCCGCTGATCATCATGGTCGCGGAGAGCGTCCTGGTGCTCGTCGTCCTGCTGGTCGCGATCGCCTACATCCTGCTCGCCGACCGCAAGATCTGGGCGGCGGTGCAGATCCGCCGTGGTCCGAACGTGGTCGGCCCCTGGGGCCTGCTGCAGTCCTTCGCCGACCTGCTGAAGTTCGTGCTGAAGGAGCCGATCATCCCGTCAGGCGCCAACAAGGGCGTGTTTCTCCTTGCTCCCTTGGTCTCATGCGTGCTCGCGCTCGCCGCCTGGGCGGTGATCCCGACCAATCTCGGCTGGGTGATCTCCGACATCAATGTCGGCATCCTCTTCATCTTCGCGATCTCGTCGCTGTCGATCTACGGCATCATCATGGCCGGCTGGTCGTCGAACTCGAAATACCCGTTCCTGGCGGCGCTGCGCTCGGCGGCGCAGATGGTGTCCTACGAGGTCTCGATCGGCTTCGTCATCATCACCGTGCTGCTCTGCGCCGGCACGCTGAACCTGTCGGCCGTCGTCGAGGCCCAGCATGCGCGTGGCCTCGCCAGCCTGATCGGGTTGCCGCAGCTCACCATCCTGAACTGGTATGTGTGGCCGCTGTTCCCGATGTTCGTGATCTTCTACGTCTCGGCGCTGGCGGAAACCAACCGTCCGCCGTTCGATCTCGTCGAAGCTGAATCCGAGCTCGTCGCCGGCTTCATGGTCGAATACGGCTCGACGCCGTATCTGCTGTTCATGCTCGGCGAATACGTCGCGATCGTCACGATGTGCGCGATGGCCACGATCCTGTTCCTCGGAGGCTGGCTGCCGCCGGTGGACCTGCCGCCCTTCAACTGGGTGCCGGGGATCATCTGGTTCTCGCTCAAAGTGTTCTTCATGTTCTTCCTGTTCGCGATGGCAAAGGCGATCGTGCCGCGCTACCGCTACGACCAACTGATGCGCCTCGGCTGGAAGGTTTTCCTGCCGCTGTCGCTGGCGATGGTGGTCGTGGTGGCCGGCGTGCTGCATTTCGCCGGCATCGCGCCGAAGTGAGGGCCGTCATGGGTATCAATGTCAACGCCACCGCTCGCTCGCTCCTGCTGTCGGAATTCGTCTCGGCGTTCTTCCTCGCCATGCGCTATTTCTTCCAGCCGAAGCCGACGCTGAACTATCCCTTCGAGAAGGGCCCGATCTCGCCGCGCTTCCGCGGCGAGCATGCGCTGCGCCGCTATCCGAACGGCGAAGAACGCTGCATCGCCTGCAAGCTGTGCGAAGCCATTTGCCCGGCGCAGGCCATCACCATCGAGGCCGGCCCGCGCCGCAACGACGGCACCCGCCGCACCGTGCGCTACGACATCGACATGGTGAAGTGCATCTATTGCGGCCTCTGCCAGGAGGCCTGTCCGGTCGACGCCATCGTCGAAGGTCCGAACTTCGAGTTCGCGACCGAGACCCGCGAGGAACTGTTCTATGACAAGGCCAAGCTGCTCGCCAATGGCGACCGCTGGGAACGCGAGATCGCGAAAGCGATCGAGCTCGACGCGCCGTACCGGTGAGATGAGAGCATGATCCTTCCCGCGCTGTTCTTCTATCTGTTCGCCGGCGTCTGCGTCGCCTCGGCGGTGATGGTGATTGTCTCGCGCAATCCCGTGCACTCCGTGCTGTACCTGATCCTGGCCTTCGTCAACGCCTCCGGCCTGTTCGTGCTGATGGGCGCCGAATTCCTCGCGATGATCCTGATCGTCGTCTATGTCGGCGCCGTCGCGGTGCTGTTCCTGTTCGTGATCATGATGCTCGACGTCGACTTCCTCGAGCTGCGCGAGGGCTTCATCGAGTACCTGCCGGTGGGGCTCGTGATCGGCGGCATCTTCCTGTTCGAGCTACTGCTCACCGTCGGCTTCTGGGTCATCAACCCAGGCGTCTCGAAGACGATCACGGCGGCGATCCCGACCAATGTCAGCAACACCGAGGCGCTCGGGCTCGTGCTCTATACGAAGTACATCCACTACTTCCAGCTCTCGGGCATGGTGCTGCTGGTCGCCATGATCGGCGCCATCGTGCTGACGCTGCGCCACAAGGCGAGTGTGAAGCGGCAGGACATCAACGTTCAGAACGCGCGCACGCCCGAAATGGCGATGGCGATGCGCAAGGTGGCGTCGGGGCAGGGGCTCTCCGATGCCGACGCGGCGGAGTGGGTGAAATGACGATCGGGCTCGGACATTATCTGGCGGTCGGCGCGATCCTGTTCACGCTCGGGATCCTCGGCATCTTCCTGAACCGGAAGAACATCATCGTCATCCTGATGTCGATCGAGCTGATCCTGCTCTCGGTCAACGTCAACCTCGTGGCATTCTCGACCTTCCTCGGCGACATCGTCGGCCAGGTCTTCGCATTGCTGGTGCTGACTGTTGCGGCTGCGGAAGCCGCGATCGGTCTCGCCATCCTGGTGGTCTATTTCCGCAACCGCGGCTCGATCGCGGTTGAGGACGTCAATCTGATGAAGGGCTGAGCTCAGTCATGGTTCAGGCGATTGTCTTTCTGCCTCTGCTGGGCGCCATCCTTGCTGGCCTGATCGCGCTGTTCGGCGCGCATGCCCGCAACCCCTCGGGCGACGAGGTCGAGCATCACGGCGATCATGGCCACGGCGACGCGCACGCGGCGGTCGCCCATGATGATCATGGCCACGACGATCACGCGCATGACGATCACGGCCCGGTCGAGCCGCCGGCCGCGGGCTCGCGCGGCGCCGAGCTGATCACGACCGCTCTGCTGTTCGTCTCGGCGGCGCTGTCCTGGATGACGCTGGTCGATGTCGGCTTCATGCACCACGACATGCGCATTCCGCTGTTGCCCTGGATCCTCTCGGGCGACCTCCAGGTCTACTGGACGCTGCGGGTCGACACGCTCACCGCCGTGATGCTGGTGGTGGTGACGACCGTGTCCTCGCTCGTGCACCTCTATTCCATCGGCTACATGGACGAGGATCCGTATCGGCCGCGCTTCTTCGGCTATCTTTCGCTGTTCACCTTCGCCATGCTGATGCTGGTGACGGCCGACAACCTCGTGCAGCTGTTCTTCGGCTGGGAAGGTGTGGGTCTCGCCAGCTATCTCCTGATCGGCTTCTGGTACCAGAAGCCGTCGGCGAACGCGGCGGCGATCAAGGCCTTCGTGGTCAACCGCGTCGGCGATTTCGGCTTCGCGCTCGGCATTTTCGCGATCTTCATGCTGACGAGCTCGACCGATTTCGAGACCATCTTCCATGCGGCGCCGAGCCTGACCGGCAAGACCATCGACTTCCTCGGCTGGCACGCCGACGCGCTGACCCTGACCTGCCTCCTGCTGTTCATGGGCGCGATGGGCAAGTCGGCGCAGTTCCTGCTGCACACCTGGTTGCCGGACGCGATGGAAGGCCCGACCCCGGTCTCCGCGCTGATCCACGCCGCGACCATGGTCACCGCCGGCGTGTTCATGGTGGCGCGCCTGTCGCCGCTGTTCGAGCTCGCCCCGAACGCGCAGGCCGTCGTGATGTTCTTCGGCGCCACCACGGCGTTCTTCGCCGCGACGATCGGCCTCGTCCAGAACGACATCAAGCGCATCGTCGCGTACTCGACCTGTTCGCAGCTCGGCTACATGTTCGTGGCGATGGGAGCAGGGGCCTATTCGGTCGGCATGTTCCACCTGTTCACGCACGCCTTCTTCAAGGCGCTGCTGTTCTTGGGCTCCGGCTCGGTGATCTACGCGATGCACCACGAGCAGGACATCCGCAACATGGGCGGCCTCTGGCGCAAGATCCCCTACACCTATGCGGTGATGGTGATCGGCACCCTGGCGCTCACGGGCTTCCCGCTGACGGCGGGCTATTTCTCCAAGGACGCCATCATCGAGTCCGCCTACGCCTCGCATAATCCGTTCGCGATGTACGGCTTCCTGATGACGGTCGTCGCCGCCGGCCTGACCTCGTTCTACTCCTGGCGCCTGATCTTCAAGACCTTCCACGGCGAGCCCCATGACGAGCATCACTACGAGGCTGCGCACGAGGCACCGCTCTGGATACTGATCCCGATCGGGGTCCTCGCGGTCGGCTCGATCGTCGCGGGCTTCCCGTTCAAGGAGCTGTTCGCCGGTCACGGCGTCGAGGAGTTCTTCCGCGAGTCCGTGAAGATGAACCCGCACATCATCGAGGAGATGCACCACATCCCCGAGACCATCGCCTTCCTGCCGACGGTGATGATGGTGCTGGGCTTCCTGGTGTCGTACCTGTTCTACATCCGCCGGCCGTATCTGCCGGTCGAGCTCGCGAACACCCAGCCGATGCTGTACCAGTTCCTGCTCAACAAATGGTATTTCGACGAGCTCTACGATCTCATCTTCGTCCGTCCGGCGAAGTGGATCGGCTATCAGCTCTGGAAGAAGGGTGATGGCTTCATCATCGACGGCTTCGGCCCCGACGGTATCTCGGCCCGCGTGCTCGACGTCACCCGAAACGTGGTGAAGATCCAGACCGGCTATCTCTATCACTACGCGTTCGCCATGCTGATCGGCGCCGCCGGCCTGATCACCTGGTTCATGTTCGGCTTTGGAGGCCAGTAAATGACAACCTGGCCAATCCTTTCGGTCACGACGTTCCTGCCGCTGGTTGGCGCGCTGATCGTCTATCTCAGCCGCGGCGATGACGAGGCGGCCCGGCGCAATGCGCGCTGGATCGCGCTGTGGACCACGCTGATCACCTTCGCGGTGTCGGTGATCCTGGTGATGCGCTTCGATCCGTCGAGCGCCGACTTCCAGTTCGTCGAGAAGGCGAACTGGCTCGCCACCGGCATCACCTACCACATGGGCGTCGACGGCATCTCGCTGCCGCTGGTGATCCTGACCACCGCCATCATGCCGTTCTGCATCATCGCGAGCTGGAAGGCGATCACCAACCGCGTCCGCGAATACATGATGGCGTTCCTGATCCTGGAAACGCTGATGATCGGCACCTTCTCGGCGCTCGATCTCGTGCTGTTCTACCTGTTCTTCGAGGGCGGCCTGATCCCGATGTTCCTGATCATCGGCGTCTGGGGCGGTCCCCGCCGGGTCTACGCGTCGTTCAAGTTCTTCCTCTACACGCTGCTCGGCTCGGTGCTGATGCTGCTCGCCATCATGGCGCTGTACTGGAACGGCGGCACCACCGACATCCCGACCCTGATGCACACCGCCGTGCCGCGGTCGCTGCAGACCTGGGCGTGGCTCGCCTTCTTCGCCTCGTTCGCGGTGAAGATGCCGATGTGGCCGGTGCACACCTGGCTCCCCGACGCCCACGTCGAGGCGCCGACCGCGGGCTCGGTGGTGCTGGCTGCGATCCTGCTGAAGATGGGCGGCTACGGCTTCCTGCGCTTCTCGCTGCCCATGTTCCCCCTGGCCTCGCACGACTTCGCGCCGCTGATCTTCACGCTTTCGGCCATCGCCATCATCTACACCTCGCTGGTCGCCCTGATGCAGGAGGACATGAAGAAGCTGATTGCGTACTCGTCAGTGGCGCATATGGGCTTCGTCACCATGGGCATCTTCGCCGGCACCATGCAGGGCGTCGCCGGCGGCGTGTTCCAGATGATCTCGCACGGCATCGTCTCCGGCGCGCTGTTCCTCTGCGTCGGCGTCGTCTACGACCGCCTGCACACCCGCGAGATCGCGGCCTATGGCGGCCTCGTCAACCGGATGCCGCTCTACGCGCTGACCTTCATGGTCTTCACCATGGCCAATGTCGGCCTGCCCGGTACCTCCGGCTTCGTCGGCGAGTTCATGACGCTGCTCGGCACCTTCAAGGTCTCGATCCCGACGGCGTTCTTCGCCACGACAGGCGTGATCCTGTCGGCGGGCTATGCGCTGTGGCTCTACCGCAAGGTCGTGTTCGGGGCGCTGGTCAAGCCGTCGCTGGCGAGCATGAAGGATCTCACTTTCCGCGAGTGCGTGACGCTGTTCCCGCTGATCGCGCTGACGATCCTGTTCGGCGTCTATCCGAAGCCGGTGCTCGATATGTCGGCCGTCTCGGTCCAGCAACTCGTCAACAATTACAACACCGCTGTGACGGCCGTGAAGGCCGCCGCACTGCTCCAGTGATCGGGCAGGTCAGGATATCGCCATGAGCTTTGAGACTGCAGGTTATCAACTGGCGCCGGTGCTGCCCGAGATTGTGCTCGCGGTCGGCGCGATGGCACTCTTGATGCTGGGGGCCTATCGCGGGCAGGGGACCACCAGGACCGTCACGACGCTTGCGGTCCTGCTGCTGGTCGTGGTCGGCGTGCTCGTCTACGCACAGCCCGCTGGCAAGCACGTCACCTTTGGCGGCAGCTTCATCGTCGACGATTTTGCCCGCTTCATGAAGATCCTGGCCTTGATCGGCTCGGCGGTGACGCTGGTGCTGTCGACCGAGTTCCTGTCCGACCCGTCGCGCCGGATCTTCGAATACGCGATCCTCGTGCTGCTCTCGACGCTCGGTATGATGGTGCTGATCTCGGCCGGCGACTTGATCTCGCTCTATCTCGGCCTTGAGCTGATGTCGCTCGCGCTCTATGTCGTGGCGGCCTCGAACCGCGACAACGCCAAGTCGACCGAAGCGGGCCTGAAGTACTTCGTGCTCGGCGCGCTGTCGTCGGGCATGCTGCTGTACGGCTCCTCGCTGGTCTATGGCTTTACCGGCACGGTCAGCTTCACCGGCATCGCGGCAGCCGCGACGGTCTCGAATATCGGCTTGGTGTTCGGCCTCGTCTTCCTGCTCGCCGGCCTCTGCTTCAAGGTCTCGGCCGTGCCGTTCCACATGTGGACGCCCGACGTCTACGAGGGCGCTCCGACCCCGGTCACCGCCTTCTTCGCCTCGGCGCCGAAGGTGGCCGCGCTCGCCGTCTTCACCCGCGTCACGCTGACCGCGTTCCCCGGCATCGTCTCGCAGTGGCAGCAGATCCTGGTGTTCGTGGCGATCGCCTCGATGGCGCTGGGCTCTTTCGCCGCGATCGGCCAGACCAACATCAAGCGCCTGATGGCGTATTCCTCGATCGGCCACATGGGCTTTGCCCTGGTTGGCCTCGCCTCCGGCACGGTCGAAGGCGCGCAGGGCGTCCTGATGTACATCGTGATCTATGTGGCGATGACGCTCGGCTCGTTCTCGATCATCCTCGCGATGAAGCGCAACGGCCAGGCCGTGGAGCAGATCAGCGATTTCGCCGGCCTGTCGCGGACCAATCCGCTGCTCGCCTTCATGTTCGCGATGCTGCTGTTCTCGCTCGCGGGTATCCCGCCGCTCGCCGGCTTCTTCGCCAAATGGTACGTCTTCGTCGCCGCCATCAAGGCGAACCTGTTCACGCTCGCCGTCATCGGCGTGCTGACCAGCGTGGTGGGTGCCTACTACTATCTCAGCATCGTCAAGACGATGTATTTCGACGAGCCGGCCGGCCAGGTCGATCCGGTGCGCGTCGAGGTGAAGACGGTGCTGGCGGTCGCGGGCCTGTTCAACATCCTGTTCGCGCTGTTCGCGGGCCCGGTGGTGAGCGTCGCCTCCGCCGCGGCAAAATCGCTGTTTTAGGATGGGGTTCGCGCTCGGTCCTCGCGCACTCTCGGCGGGCTACAAGCTCGCAGCTTTCGAACGGACCGGCTCGACCAACACCGACGCGATCGAGCGCGCACGGGCCGGCGAACCCGGCCCGATGTGGTTCGTGACCTCGGACCAGACCGCCGGCCGCGGCCGCCGCCAGCGCGCCTGGATCGCGCCAAAGGGCAATCTCGCCGCCAGCGTCCTCGAGGTGCTGGATATTGCGCCTGCGGTTGCCGCCACCATCGGGTTTGCGGCGGGGCTTGCCGAAGAGGCTGCCCTGGAGAAGGTCAGCCTCGAGGCCGCGTTGCGGCTTGGTCCCGACCGTCCCAGATACGCCCTGAAATGGCCGAATGACGTCCTCGCGGGCGGCAAGAAGCTGGTTGGCATTGGCCTCGAAGCCGAGGCCGTCGGCGATCGTCTCGCCGTCGTCGTCGGCATCGGCACCAACGTCGTGGCGGCGCCGGAGGGCACGCCGACGCCGGCCGTTTCGTTGGCCGCGCTCGGCGTCCAGATCAGCGCGGAAGAGCTGTTCTCGGCGCTGTCCGACGCCTGGGTCGAGTTCCTCGGCATCTGGGACAATGGCCGCGGCTTTGCGGAGATCCGCAAGCTGTGGCTGGCGCGCGCCTGCGGCCTCGGCGAACGGGTCGCGATCAACACGGGAACGATGACGCTGGAAGGCATTTTCGACACCATCGACGACACCGGCTGCCTGATCGTCCGCACCGTTGACGGCCGACGCCTCCCGGTGGCGGCCGGCGAGGTGTTCTTCGGCTCGGCCGCCTCCGTGGGAGCTGCGTGATGGCGAAGCCTGACGAACTGGTATTTGCGCCGCTCGGCGGGGTCGGCGAGATCGGCATGAATTTGTCGATCTACGGCCTCGGCAACCGCCAGCAGCGCGCCTGGCTGGCGGTCGATCTCGGCGTCTCCTTCGGCGACGAGGAGCATCTGCCGGGCATCGACCTGATCATGCCCGACATCAACTTCCTGGAGAAGGAACGCAAGAACCTGATGGGCCTGGTGCTCACCCACGCCCATGAGGACCATTTCGGCGCCATCATCGACCTCTGGCCGAAGCTGAAATGCCCGATCTATGCCACCCAGTTCAGCGCAGCGCTGTTCGAGGCCAAATGCGCCGCCGAGCGCAACGCGCCGAAAATCCCGGTGACGGTGGTGCCGTCGGGCGGGCGCGTCGATATCGGCCCGTTCAACGTCGAGTTCATTCCCGTCGCGCATTCGATTCCCGAGGCGCACGCGCTGGCGATCCACACTGACGCCGGCACGGTGCTGCACACCGGCGACTGGAAGATCGATCCGACCCCGACGCTCGGGAGCCCGACCGACGAGAAGCGGCTGCGCGAACTGGGCGAGGAGGGCGTGCTCGCCCTGATCGGCGATTCCACCAATGCCGTGCGTGACGGCCGCTCGCCCTCGGAAGCCGAGGTCGCGCGAACCATCATCGATCTGGTCAAGGCCGCCAAGGGCCGCGTCGCGGTGACGACCTTCGCCTCCAACGTCGCGCGCATCAAGGCCGTCGCCGCCGCGGCCAGGGCCGCCGATCGCGAGGTCGTCGTGGTCGGCCGCGCCATGGAGCGCGTGGTGCAGGTCGCGCGCGAGACCGGCTATCTCGACGGCGTGCAGAACTTCCGCTCGCCCGAGGTCTACGGCCATCTTCCACAAGACAAGGTGCTGGCGCTGTGCACCGGCAGCCAGGGCGAGCCGCGCGCGGCACTGGCGCGCATCGCCAATGACGACCATCCCGAGATCACGCTCAACCGCGGCGACAGCGTGATCTTCTCCTCGCGCACCATCCCGGGCAACGAGAAGGCCGTCGGCTCGATCATCAACAATCTGGTGCTGCAGGGCGTCGAGGTCCTTACCGACCGCGACCATCTGGTCCACGTCTCCGGCCATCCCCGCCGCGACGAATTGCGCGACATGATCGCCTGGACCAAGCCGCAGCTCCTGATCCCCGTCCATGGCGAGGCGCTGCACCTGAACGAGCATGCCAAGCTCGCGCGCGCCGCCGGCGTGCCGCGCGTCCTGGTCGTTCGCAACGGCGACCTGATCAAGCTCGGACCGGGCGATCCCGGCATCATCGGCGAGGTGCCCTCCGGCCGTCTCTACAAGGACGGCACGATCCTGGAGGACTCCAAGTCCCGCGCCGTGGTCGAACGCCGCCGCATGGCTTTCTCCGGCTGCGCCTTCGTCGCGGTCGCGATGACTGAGCAGGGCGAGCTTGCCGACGACCCCGAGGTCGATCTCGTCGGCATTCCCGAGAAGAACCGGGACGGCGAGCCCTTCGACGACCTCGTCTTCGACGCGGTGGTCTCCACCATCGAGGGCCTGCCGAAGGCGCGCCGCCGCGACGCGGATGCCCTCGCTGAGTCGGTGCGACGCGCTGTCCGGGCCGTCATCAACGAACATTGGGGCAAGAAGCCCCCCTGTCTGGTACACGTCCTGACGGTGTAGTTGAGCATGGTCTTCGGATCATGCGCTGAGGGAGAAGAAACATGCTGGGTCGCCTCAACCACGTCGCGATCGCGACCAAGGACGCCATCAAGGCTGCGAAGATCTACGGCGCGGCGTTCGGGGCGCAGATCTCGGAGGCGGTCGCGCTGCCCGAGCATGGCGTCACCACCGTGTTCGCGACGCTGCCCAATACCAAGATCGAGTTCATCGAGCCGCTCGGCGAGGGCTCGCCGATCGCGAAGTTCCTCGAGCGCAATGCCGACGGCGGCATCCATCACATCTGCTACGAGGTCGTCGACATCATCGCCTCGCGCGATACGCTGGTGAAGGAGGGCGCGCGGGTGCTTGGCGACGGCGTGCCGAAGATCGGCGCCCACGGCAAGCCGGTGCTGTTCCTGCACCCGAAGGATTTTTCCGGGGCGCTGGTTGAAATCGAGCAGGCGTAGGGCCCCGGATCATGGCCATCCAGATATCGACCGCGCTTGCGATCTACTTCGTCATCTGGTGGATCGCGCTGTTTCTGACGCTGCCGTTCGGCGTGCGCAGCCAGCACGAGGACGGCGTCGGCGCGCCCGGCACCGACCCCGGCGCACCGATCCTGACGCGGATGGGAGGCAAGCTGATCTGGACCACGATCATCTCGGCGATCATCTACGGGATCGGCATCGCGGCCTATCATGCCGGCTATCTTTCGATCGAGCGCTTGTCGAAATTGATGGGAATGCCGTTTTAGGTTTCTTGCGGGGATTTCCTGGTTAAATCGTTGTTGGGGGAAACGAATGACTTTTCAGCGGATCGTCATCGCGCTTCTGGTGCTGATCGTCGCCGGCCTTGGCGCCATCGGCTATTTCGAGTGGAAGATGGCCGTGCAGGTCCGAACGCTGAAGGCGTTCGTCGAGGGGTCTGTCTTCAACGAAGCCGTGATGGCCTGCGAGCAGGCCAAGAGCTCGACGCCGTTCAAGTGGAACGGGGGCAAGAGCACCTCGGTGATCGGCCTGAACTCGGTCAAGCTGGACAAATACACCGTCAGCGCCAGCTACACGCTGGTGGCGGACAGCGTCTATTGTGATTACGATCCCATCAAAAGAAAGGCCGAGATCGGCTCGAGCTTCCTGGAGCGGGAGTAACGATCCGGCCATGCCAAGAGCATGATCCGGAACAGTGCGAAGCGTTTTTTCCGATAAGATCATGCTCAAATACCATGGGGTGGGATCGTCATGGCCGAAGTGGGGGACTACCGGATTCTGCATGAGGCGGCCTTGCGGGACCATCTCGCGGGCATTCCCGACCTGAAGGCACTCATCGGCGGCGAGCCGGCCGCCTGGGGGATCACCGAGGTCGGCGACGGCAATCTCAATCTCGTCTTCATCGTCAAGGGCGCGCGGGGCGGCGTCGCCGTGAAGCAGGCGCTGCCCTATGTCCGCCTCGTCGGCGAGAGCTGGCCGCTGCCGCTGTCGCGGGCCCATTACGAGTATCTCGCCTTGTCGAAGCAGGCCCAGCTCGCGCCCGGCCTCGTGCCGGCCCTGCTGCACCACAACGAGACGCTGGCGCTGACGGTGATGGAGCTGCTCGAGCCCCACATCATCATGCGCAAGGGGATGGTCGCCGCAACGCAATATCCTGGTTTCGTGGACGACATCACCACCTTCATGGGGCGCACCCTGTTCTTCACCTCCGACCTCGCCCTGTCGGCGGCCGAGAAGAAGCAGGGCATCGCCGCCTTTGCCGGCAACCACGCGCTGTGCAAGATCACCGAGGACCTGATCTTCACCGATCCCTACCGCATTGCCGAGCAGAACCGCTGGACCGCGCCTTATCTCGACGGCCTGGCCGCAGAGCTGCGCGATGACATGGAGCTGCATGTCGCGATCTCCCGGCTGAAGCTGAAGTTCATGGCAAGCCCCGAGGCGCTGCTCCACGGCGATCTCCACACCGGCTCGATCATGGTGACGGAGAGCCAGACGCGCGTGATCGATCCCGAATTCGCGTTCTACGGCCCGATGGGATTCGATGTCGGCGCCGTGCTCGCGAACCTCCTGATGGCCTATTTTGCCTCGGCCGGTCACGAGCGCACGCCGGGCGAGCGGCAGGCGTTCGAAAGCTGGGTGCTGGAGACGGTCGAGAAAGTCTGGAGCGAGTTCGCCCGCAAGTTCCTTGATCTCTGGCGCGCTGGCGCCACCGGCGATGCCTATCCGGTCACGCTCTTTGCCGGCGAGAGGGGCGCCGCGCGGCTGGAGGCCGAGCGGCAGGCCTACATGCAGCGGCTGTTCGCCGACACCGTCGGCTTCGCCGCCGCCAAAACCATCCGCCGTATCTTCGGCCTCGCCCACAACATCGACTTCGAACTGATCGAGGACCCCAAGAAGCGCGCGATCAGCGAGGCCCGCGCCGTGCGGCTGGCGAGGGCGATGATGGTGGAGACGGGGGCATTTCGGACGATCGCCGACATCACGGGCGCGGCGCGAAAACTGCGGGACTGGATGCCGGAGTTTACGAACGGCTAGGGGCCGATGCGCTTCAATAAAGCCGCATCGGCAGCAGGACGCCGTCCGTGCCGGCCAGCAGGCCCCAGGTCTCGTTGGCCGCGACCTCGAACTCCCGGCTCTGGGCCATGCCGCCCTCGACCTTGAGGGTGACCTTGTACTTGCCGGGCGGCAGATCGATCTTTTGGCCGTCAGGTATTTCGGCTGCGGCGGAGTCGGAGTGCGCCAGTTTCTCGCCGGCGTGCGCCGCCAGCTCGACGGTCTGGTCGGCGACGGTGATGACCGCCCCCGCGTCCGACTTGTTGCCGAGCATCAGCTTTGCCTGCCTCGGCCTCGGCAGGAGGCCGGCATTCGCGATACCCGGCTTGCGCAGCGAAAGTTCGGCGATTGTCCTGTCGTCCTGACGGGAAAGCCGGAGCAGGACCGGTCCACGGGCCGTCGTGAAGGTGATCACGGCCCGGTCCGGTTCGACCACCGTTTCGATCCAGCCACGCTTGCCGAGCTCGGCGCGATAGAAGCCGAGCACAGACGTGAGATCGCGCGGGGTCTCGGCGTAGACCGACGTGATGAACGGCGAATTCTTCGCCGTAGCGATGCTCCAGCTCTCGGGCAGTGGCAGACCGGTGCCCTGGGAAACCCTGGCTTCGAAACCCGTACCTGCGCCCCGTGCGACCGCTCCGACGGGGATGCTGAGCAGTCGCTCGACGAAATTATCCGGAGTGTCATGGCCCCGGACCGCCCACCACGTTTCGTCAAGATAGTCGTTCACGCCGGTGGTGCGACTCCAGCTGAACCGGATGCTGTCCGCCTCGCTGTACCGGCCGAGGCTGGCCGCGACCGGGCTTGCCAGCACGGCCGTGGCGGCTAGCAGCCCGCCCGCGAGCAAGATACCTAGCGTTCGGCGATTCATTTTTTCCGCGATCCTTGGCGCTCAGATAACGATCCTGAGCTTGGTCGCGTTGATCACGAAAAATGTTCACTGGTTCTGGTCGATCGATGATGCACCGCGTCAATCGATTGCCTCAGGAACCGGCATCGGCTGCCATCAAAACGAAGCTTGCGTTCGATGGGCTACGAATGATCAAATCCCTGATCGGAATGCTTGCTTGTTGGGGGACACATGATGTTCAGGATGATCGCGATCGTCGCTGGTTTGGGGCTGGCGCTCGCCGCCTCGGCGGAGGCCCAGACACCGCGCAAGGGCGGAACCATCCGCATGACGGCGCCCTACGGTTCGAGTTTCACGAGCCTCGACATTCACACCACGCAGCGCGCCCAGGATGAGATCTACGCCAAGGCGCTGCACCGGTCGCTCTACATCTGGAATTCCGCGGAGGGCAAACCGGTTCTGGAGCTTGCCAAGCAGGACGTGGTCTCGGGCGGCGGTCTCGTTCACACCTTCAAGCTGCGCGACGACGCCTATTTCCACAACGGCCGCAAGATGACGGCCGACGACGTCATCTGGTCCTACAACCGCATCATGGACGGCACCAAGGCCTATCCCGGCGCGCGTTTTGTTCGCGTGATCGAGGGCGCGGCCGCGGTCGAGAAGGGCCAGGCCAAGGAGATCTCCGGCCTGAAGAAGATCGACGACTTCACCCTCGAAATGAAGCTGACCGAGAAAGTCGATCCGGGCTTCTACTTCTTCACGGCGCTGACCTCGATCTATCCCGCCGACGAGGCCGCCAAGGAGAGCTTCATCCAGAAGCCGATCGGTCTCGGTCCCTTCAAGTTCGTCGAGCACGTGCCGGGTTCGCGCATCGTCCTGGAGCGGTGGGACCGGTTCTACAAGCCGGGCAAGCCCTACGCCGACAAGGTCATCGTGTCGATCATGGGCGAGGCCGCGGCGCGCGACGTCGCCTTCCGCAACAAGGAGATCGACACGTCGGTGCTGGGACCTGCGCAATACGTCGCCTATCAGTCCGACGCCGACCTCAAGGGCACCATCGTCGAGGTCGCCGAGGTCTTCACGCGCTATATGGGCATGAATCCCGCGTTCAAGCCGTTCACCGACAAGCGCGTCCGGCAGGCGATCAACTACGCGATCGATACCGACCTGATCATCAACAAGTTGGTCAAGGGTAAAGCCTATCGCGCCACCAGCTGGCTGCCGTTGACATCTCCAGCCTACGACAAGGCGATGAAGCCTTACCCCTACGATCCCGCCAAGGCCAAGCAGCTGCTCGCGGAGGCCGGCTATCCCTCCGGCTTCGAATTCGAATGGACCACCAGCCAGAATGAAAGCTGGGGCCTGCCGATCGTCTCGGCCGTGATCCCGATGCTGGACAAGGTCGGCATCAAGGCGAAGGTCAAGCAGGTCGAAACCGCGGTGCTGGCCGAGGTGGTGCGCAGCGGCGACTATCAGGCCTTCATCTATTCCCAGGCGACCGGCCCGGATCCGCAGGCCGCGCTCAAATGCTTCCACTCCTCGACGCCGCAGCCGGCCTGCAACTACATGAACTACAAGAATGCCGACTTCGACAAGCTGATCGATGCGGCAGGGCAGGCCGACGATCCCGCAAAGCGAACCGAGCTGCTGCAAAAAGCCAATGCGCTGCTCTATGAGGAAGCGCCGGTCTGGTTCTTCAACTACAACAAGGCGGTCATGGCGGTGCAGCCGTGGCTCAAGGGCGTTCAGCTCAATGCGACGGAGCTGACCCATCAGAACGTCGAGGACCTCTGGGTCGACGAGACCTCGCCCGCGAAGTGACATGCGCTCTCGCGCTCCCTCCATCGCGACGAGCGGTGGGGGGAGAGAGGAAAAGCCTGGATGCTCTCGTTCCTGCTCCGCCGTCTCCTGCAAACCATTCCGACCGTGCTCGCCGTCGTGCTGCTGGTGTTCGTGCTGTTCAGCGTCGTTCCCGGCAGCATCGTCTCAAGCATGAGCGACGACACCGATCCCCAGGTCGAGCTGCGCATGAAGAAGCAGCTCGGCCTCGACGACCCGGTCTATTGGCGCTTCGGCGCCTACATCGCGAAGCTCGCAACAGGTGATTTCGGCACCTCGTTCCGGACGCGCGAGCCGGTCACCACCATGATCGCCAAACGGGCCTGGCCGACGCTGCAGCTCATCTTCGCAGCGATGGCGTTTGCGATTCTGATCGGGGTTCCCCTTGGTTTCATTGCAGCGCTGAAACCCGGCGGCATCGTCGATACGCTCGCCATGGTCGTGGCGGTATCGGGCCTTTCCATTGCCAAATTCTGGCTCGGGCTGGTGTTGATGTATCTGTTTGCGTTGAAGCTCGGCTGGCTGCCGAGCTTCGGGTATGGCGATGGAGGGCTGAAATATCTGCTCCTGCCGGCCGTGACGCTCGGCGTCTCGCCGATGGCGCTGTTTGCCCGCACGACGCGCGCCGCGGTCCTCGAGATCATGACCGCCGACTTCGTCCGCACCGCGCGCTCGAAGGGCATGAGCGAGACGCGTGTGGTGAAGTGGCATGTGATGCGCAACGCGCTCGTCATCATTCTCACCACCGTCGGCCTTCAGTTCGGCGGGTTGATGGGGCAGGCGGTCGTGGTCGAGAAGCTGTTCTCCTGGCCGGGCATCGGTTCGCTGCTCGTCGACAGTGTGCTCCAGCGCGACATTCCCGCCGTCCAGGGCTCCATTCTCGTGGTGGTGCTGGCCTTTCTCGCGATCAATCTGCTGATCGATGTGCTCTACGGCGTGATCGATCCCAGGATCAGATACGCATGAAGCTCCGCGCCAATCTCATCATCGGTGGCGCGCTGTTCGCGCTCGCGATCCTGGTCGGCCTGCTCGCGCCCTGGCTGGCGCACACCGATCCCGTCCTGGACGCCAACCTCATGAACGCGGAGGAGCCTCCGAGCTGGACCTGGTGGTTCGGCACCGACGACCAGGGCCGCGACATCTATTCCCGTGTCGTCTACGGCGCCCGCGTCTCGCTGACCGTCGGCATCGTCTCGCAGCTCATCAACAGCGTCATCGGCGTCGCGCTCGGCTTGAGCGCGGGCTATTGGGGCGGCTGGTGGGATGATTTCGTCAACGGCCTGACCAATCTGATGCTCGCGATCCCCTCGCTGATCTTCGCGCTCGCCATCATGGCGGTGCTTGGCCCCGGCCTCACGAGCCTGCTGATCGCGCTCGGCCTGACCAACTGGTCCTTTACCTGCCGGATCGCACGGGCCTCGGCGCTGTCGCTGAGAAGCCAGGGCTACGTGCAGGCGGCGACCGTGCTCGGCTACGGCGATCTGCGCATCATGGTCACGCAGCTCTTGCCGAACATGTTAGGGCCGATCGTCGTCATCGGGACGCTCGGCATGGGCAGCGCGGTCCTGTCCGAAGCTGCCTTGTCGTTCCTCGGCCTCGGCGTCCGCCCGCCGTTTCCGAGCTGGGGCAGCATGTTGTCGGATGCGCGCGAGCAGATCACGACGGCGCCGTGGCTCTCGGTCTTTCCGGGCCTTGCCATCTTCCTGACGGTGCTCGGCCTGAACCTGCTCGGCGACGGCCTGCGCGACATTCTCGATCCCCAGTCACGGAGCCGGCGGACATGACCGGCGCGCCGCTGATCGAAGTCGAGGATTTGCGCATCGATCTCGACGACGGAGCGAGGCGCGTCGCGGCCGCCGAGGGCATCTCGTTCCGCATCGATCGAGGCGAGACGTTCGGCCTCGTCGGCGAATCCGGCTGCGGCAAGAGCATCACGGCACTCGCCTTGATCGGCCTGTTGCGGCAGCCGCTGTCGATCGGCGGCGGCGTCATCCGGTTCGAGGGGCGGGAGATCCAGCACCTTTCCGCGGCCAGGCAGCGGGAGCTGCGCGGCAATCGCATAGCCATGATTTTCCAGGAGCCGATGACGGCGCTGAACCCGGTCTCGCCGGTGGGCCGGCAGATCGCCGAGATGTTCGTGCTGCACAAGGGCAAGAGCTGGCGGGAAGCCAACCAACTCGCGGTTGAGGCGCTGGCGAGCGTCCGCGTCCCCGCACCGGAGCGGCGCGTCAACGATTACCCGCACCAGCTGTCCGGCGGCATGCGCCAGCGCGTCATGATCGCCATCGCCCTCGCATGCGGTCCGGACCTCCTGATCGCCGACGAGCCGACCACCGCGCTCGACGTGACCGTGCAGGCGGAAATCATCGAGCTGATGCGCAATCTGTGCGCCGAGAGGGGTACGGCGATCCTGATGATCAGCCACGATCTCGGCCTCGTCGCCAATGTCTGCCGCCGTGTCGCCGTCATGTATGCCGGCCGCATCGTCGAGCAGCGCGGCTCGGCCGATATCTTCCGGGCGCCCTCGCATCCCTATACGCAGGGCCTGGTCGCCTCGCTGCCCCGGCTGGGCAGCCGGGCCGCGCTTGGCCGCACCAGGCTCAAGGAGATCGCGGGCGTGGTTCCAGCCATCACGAATTTCCCGGATGGCTGCCGGTTCAATCCGCGCTGTGCGCAGGCCACCGAGATTTGCCGCACGGTTGCGCCGCAGACGGATTTGCTGGAGGCCGGCGGTTTCGTCCGGTGTTACCACCATGCATGAGCCGCAAGACAGGCGGGGGCAGGCGAGGTCGGACGACGATCTCATTCTCAGCATCGAGGATCTCGCGGTTCATTTTCCGATGGGGGGCGGCTGGCTCGGCCGCAGCCGGCGGGTGCTCCGTGCCGTCGACGGTGTCGATCTCAGCCTGAGACGAGGTGAATGCCTCGGCCTCGTCGGCGAGTCCGGCTCGGGCAAGTCGACCGTCGCGTTGTCAATCCTGGGTCTGTTGACGCCGACGCGCGGCCGCATCGTGCTGGACGGGCAGGTGGTGACGAACAGGCAATCCGGCGACCGAAAGTCGCTGGCCCGCAGCGTGCAGATCGTCTTTCAGGATCCCTACGCCTCGCTCAACCCACGCCAGACCGTCCGCCGCACGCTGGAAGATCCCCTGCGTGTGCACGGCGTGACCGCGAAAAGCGAGATCGAGGACCGTGTTGCAACGATGCTGCGGCATGTCGGCCTGCGGCCGGAACAGGCCGACCGCTATCCGCACGAATTCTCCGGCGGCCAGCGCCAGCGCATCGGGATTGCGCGCGCCCTGATCCTCAATCCCAGGATCGTCATCTGCGACGAGCCGGTATCGGCGCTCGACGTCTCGATCCGCGCCCAGATCATCAATTTGCTGCTGGAATTGAAGGACACGCTCGGTCTCTCCTACATCATGATCAGCCACGACCTCGGGGTCGTCGAGCACATGAGCGACCGCGTCGCCGTCATGTATCTCGGCCGCATCGTCGAGAACGGCCACTGGCGCGAGATTTTTGAGCGCCCGGCGCACCCCTATACGCAGGCCCTGATCGCGGCCATCCCCGATCCGCTGCGTCATGCGCCGTTAGCGACGACAGGCGGCGACCTTCCCAACCCGCTCAATCCGCCGAACGGATGCGCCTTCAGCCCGCGTTGCCGGTACGCGGAGGCCGTGTGTCGCCACGAGCCCGGTCCGGTGCTGGAAACGCGCGCCGATGGACATGAGGTGAGGTGCTGGCGGGCTGACGAGATTGCCGGTCGGACGGCGTTGGCGTCGGCGGAGGGCGAAAATCTCTAGGATGGAGAGCACCTCGTCCAGCTGGACCAGACGGGATTCAAGCTCCGAAACCGGAGCCTCGAATCATACGCTACGAGGAGCCAACGCGGATATGAAGCGAATCTAGCGGTCTGCACTTGTCGGATCGGCAGCGCCTACAGCAGCTTTCCTCAAAGTCGGGCGCGCTCCATGCTCCGCTTCGAGAACGCTCAGGCGCTCGATCCACTCGACGATCCGAATGACGTCGGGGTAAAAGGAAAAATCCTGTTCTCCGTTTGCTAGCCCGAAATGGCAACGACTTTTGTCGTCACGCATGGCTCTCCTCAATCGACGTGCGAAAAGCGCCAGTTGCTCGTTCGACGGCATAGGCGACGCCAAAGGATTGCGTCGATCGCTTCCTGACCTTCTTTCCCCGATGAGCTCCCTCTCCGCACCAGATCGGGTGTCAATGCCGGATCTTCGTTCGCCAGTAGTCATTGTTCGGTCCCCCGATGACGCTAATCGAAAGTTACGCCTATCTTGAAAGCACCTCGCCAGACCACGCGGCACGGTAGCCTCAAATTATCCTCGGGTACGATCAACAGGAACGCGGCAGGAATCGTCGCGCTCCCATCGGAAAGCTGCAGAGCGGCCCCGGTGACAGAGAGATCACGAATTATGCAGGGGGTCTTGTCGCCACCAAACTCAATCTGCGCCGGCTTCGAAACGCGATAGCGGGGCGCACTCCGGGTTTCGACCACGAGAGATCACTCCCAATTCATTCCGTATTCGTCAGTCGTTTGATTGATCCAAAGTAGAGCCGCTCGACTATCCAACCAAACCAGCCGCTCGTCTTCGGAGGCTTCGTCGGAATTCATGTGCAACACGAACTCGTTCTCGGCGACTTTGAAAAGGCTGTCGCACGCCTGACATTCGGTAAGCGTTTGAACGGCGATAAATGAATATTTTCGCGTAGCGACGAGGCGCATGTGAAAATACAAGAATCAGAAAAATGAAATGTCGTATGATCACGGATACAGATTAAGACTCCCTTAAGGGGGGGGCTGTCGCGGCGGTTGTGCAGCAGAAGCGGACCTCCGTTGACCATACGTCAGGCGTAGTGATCAAACTAACTCATGCAATTCGCACCTCACGGTCAAAATCGACCGGCGAAACCGCGAAGGCGGCGAGGGAGGCCATGAACAGGATGGCCACTCCGCGTTCATGGATCCGTACAGCAGTCGAGGCCGAGCCGATGCCACGGCACCCCGTGTTCCTGAGCCGACCTTCGCGAGAACAACTTATGTGAGGCGGTAGGACCTGCGGGCATCCAGTGGAAGATGCTCGCAGATCAGAGGGTATCCAGGCTAGTCCCTCGCTCGTTCAAGCGCGTGCCGCATGGACTTCTGTTCGCTGCTTGTCATCTGCGTCGGGCCGAGATTGAATGTCAGCTTGTCGATCTTCCCGGTGAACTGGAACGGCAGTTTGTAGCTGTCATCCACGCCGGTGCGGCTATCGACGCCGACGTCGAAGGACTCGTCGATGGCCATCAGGAATCCAATCGAGTGCGGGATCGACTGGCGGGCGTACTCCTTGCCATCCACCGAGAGCACCCCGGTGCCACCCTTGGCCGGGCCGGGTCCATCATATTTGAAATCGAACACGATGGTGTGCTTGCCCGGCTTGAGCGCAGTACCCAACCAGTCGCGCGCGCCCACGCCGCCTTCCCAGCGGTATCGTTTCAGATCCAGCATGTTGTAGACGAAGACCGGCTTGCCCTTCAGCAAATAGAGGCCATAGCCGCTGAACCGGCCGCCGAGAGTGACGATCATTCCCTCCGCGCCGCCCGCAGGGACCGTTATCTCGGCGGTGATCTTATAGTCCTTGTTCATGATGCTGGGTGCGTTCTCGGCCGGGATGCCGGGATTAGCTCCCGTGTAGGTGAAAACAGTTTTCCCAGCGGTCGCGCTCGGCCGCGGCGTCACGAGGCGCGTCAAGACGGAGTTGTCCAGCGGCAAGACCTGGTATTTCGCCGCCTCGGTCAGGAAGAGTTCCTTCAGCTCCTGCAACTTGTCAGGATTCTTGGCCGCGACGTCGTTGTTTTGCGAGAAGTCCTCGGCGATCTTGTAGAGCTCCCACTTGTATTCGTTGATCTCAGGCATCTTTGCCGTGCCCATAAGCCAGGGCGCTTCGGGCGGTGTCGTGCAGGCATACCAGCCATCGTGGTAGATGCCGCGGTTGGCGAACATCTCGAAATACTGCGTGTCGCGCTTTGACGGAGCGTTGGCGTTGGCCTGATCAAATGTGTAAGCCATGCTCACGCCCTCGATCGGCCTTTGCGCGATGCCGTTGACCGTCGCTGGCGCCTGAATGCCGGTGGCTTCAAGGATCGTCGGCACGATATCAATGATATGGTGGAACTGACTGCGAATGCCGCCGACATCCTTGATGTGACCGGGCCATGAAATTGCCATTCCTTGGCGGGTGCCACCGAAGTGCGATGCCACCTGCTTGGTCCATTTGAACGGGGTATCGAAAGCCCACGACCAAGCGACCGACATGTGCGGGTAGGTTTTGTCTGATCCCCAATTCTCGTAGTGGAGCATCAGCTCGGCTTCGGGGAGTTTCAGCACGCCGTTGTAGGCGGTCATCTGGTTCGGGGTGCCCTCGAGCGTGCCTTCGGCGCTGGTGCCGTTGTCACCGCTGATATAGATGATCAGGGTGTTGTCGAGCTTGCCCATGTCCTCGACCGCTTTGATGACGCGGCCGATTTCATTATCGGTATAGGCTGCGTAAGCGGCAAACACCTCCGCCTCCCGCGCGTACAGTTTCTTTTGGATCAATGAGAGCGAGTCCCACTTCGGCAAGGTATCAGGCCAGGCGGTGAGTTGGGTATTCACCGGGATGACCCCGAGTCGCTTCTGGTTGGCGAAGATCTGCTCGCGCAGCTTTTCCCAGCCCATGTCGAACTTGCCCTTGAACTTGTCGATCCATTCCTTTTTCGGCTGATGCGGCGAATGGGTGCCGCCGGGCACGTAGTAGAGGAAGAACGGCTTGTCGGGTGCGGCCGCGTTCAGGCTGTTCATGTAGTTGATGGCTTCGTCCGCCATATCGGTGGTGAGGTTGTAGCCGGACTTGCCGATCCACGGAAAAATCTGGGTCGTGTTTTTATAAAGATAGGGCGTCCACTGGTCGGTCTCGCCGCCCATGAACCCGTAGAAGTATTGAAATCCCATTCCGACCGGCCATTGATCGAATGGCCCGGCCGCGCTGTACAGATAGGTTGGCGTGTTATGGTTCTTCCCGAACCATGAGGTGGCGAAGCCGTTGTCACGCAAAATGGTCCCGATCGTGGCGTTCTCGGGTCCGATGACGGAATCGTAGCCGGGGTAGCCGGTGGACAGCTCGCCGATGACGCCGAATCCGACCGAATGGTGGTTGCGGCCGGTGATCAGCGCTGCGCGCGTCGGCGAGCACAGCGCCGTCGAGTGAAACTGCGTGTAGCGAAGACCCGTCTCGGCGATGCGATCCATGTTCGGAGTCGGGATGACTCCACCGAAGGTGCCAGTCACGCCATAACCTTGATCATCGGTCATGATCAGCAGCACGTTTGGCGCGCCTTTGGGCGGCACCACGGATGGTGGCCAGTAGGGCTTGGAGTCCTTCGCGGTTTCCTTGATATCGCCGCCGAACTTGGGAGGCTCGGCCGGAAGCTGCTTGCCATCGAGTGTCATCGTGGCACTGGGCGTACCCGGCGTGCCCGTGATTTGTTGGGCCGCCGCCGGCGCAGCAAGCAGGCCGGGCAACGTGACGAGCAAGGTCGCAAGACCGGTGGCCAACAGCAGTCTTTGCCTCAGTCCAAGCCTGTCTTGTTCATCGATCATGGGATTTCTCCTCTCGTTTGATGCAACGGAACCCAACCCAACGTGACTGGCCGATGTGTCGACCGGCTCGGGATGGCGTGCCGCCGGCCGGTAGCGGCGGCATTAATTGGGCGCGCAGAGATGCGATCCACCTTTCAACACCTTGCGCGAGATCTTGATGTTAGGCGCGCACGGGTCGTAGCTCTGGTCCTTCGACCGCCGTGCGGGTTTTCCGGGATACAGCAGGCTTTCCGCGCATCGGCCTCATACTTGACCACGTACAGACGAAGGTTGCCGATGGAAATCCGATGGAGTGCCGCATAGCGTCGCCTCCTTTAGTGGTACCTATATTCTTGCGGTGGGACCAACTCGGATTAACCACCGGTAAAATCAGAGCACCCCAGCGCCGGCATTTTGATGCTGGCGCGTGTGCTCTCAGAATCGAAACGAGACTTGCGAAAAATGCACGGGACTCCATTCGATATTGTTTGAGCCCTCTCTGCGAGCCAAGTTTTAGCTCAGAGCGATGACCAGCCGAGGCCGTTATTGCATTTGTACTGGATCGGCCGACGACTTCAGGTGTCGTCATCGCTGGCACAAACTGCATAGTGCACAGCAGTCAGCGCCAGTTGCTGTTGGCGTATGCAAGAGAAGGCACGGCATGGCTGCATAAAGCGCGTCTATCCGGGCATGTCCGGCTGCGCCACTGCCTTTGGCGAGAATGCGGGCATGATCGGCCTGCTGCCTCGATCCTCGTGTGGGTCAGTTCCTACACGGCGTATTTGTGAGTCCGGAAGTTAACCGGAGAAAGCCGCGCTAAGATGCGGACGTCCCGGCGCGGACAAGCCCGGTCCGGTGCTGGAAACGCGAGCCGATGGGCACGCGGTGAGGTGCTGGCGGGCTGATGAGATTGCTGGGCAGATGCAATTGGCTTCGACCGAGGGCGGGCATCCCAGGGATGGAAGGCGCGTCCGTCGTGGTCAAAAGCGTCGTTCTAGTGGCCCGCTCGTTACTTCCGGTCTACCCTGACAGGCTGACGATTTTTGGGGCCCGCCCATGGGAATCGCGTGGGGTTGATTTCTTGGGGCGGTCCAATCGCGTATCGCCCTATTTTCATCTGTGCTACCTGATTGGATAGCAAAATGTAGCAGGAAAGGCAGATCATGACTGACGATCAGGTCAATCTCGTCGTTCGGCACCTTTGCGAGCAATTGCACTTGGCGCTCCGATTGAAGGGCAGCGAGGCTCATCCACCAAACGCCAAGGATATTGGATTCGATCCGGTCTCTGTGAGAACCGTATTGCTGACCGGCTTGCGTTCGGCGGGTGTCACGACCCACCACGAGGCGGTCGGGAAGAGTGATGAGCCGCCATGGTCCTAAGCACAAGACGCGGGACAGAAGCCTCGCGCCAATGTCTCAGTCGGGTCCGCAGCAGACAAATCCACTACGGCGTCCATAGGTCCGTTAGGGGCCAAAAGCTGACGTTCAAAGGTGTATCCTAAACCGGACTACTTACGACGGCATGGCCGTTCAAACGCCGCGGCTAAAGGCAGGATCGACCAGCCGACCCGGCTCCGCCGATGCCGACCGCGTCGAGGCCGCCAGCGGGCTTGCAGCGACGACCGCCGTTAGGCATTTCGACAACTGGATCGTCAGCGCAGCCACCGACACGCCGGCGATCACATCCACGAAATAATGCCCCCCAACCAGAGGGGTCGCAACGAGCATTCCCGCATTCAGTGCAGCTAGCGCTGCGGAGCGAAGAAGTTCGCGCCTTGTCAACATGATGCCTGCTGTGAGCATGGAGGCCAACTGGAGCAAGCCGCGCTACGGCGCGGTCGATCCGGCGCGGACAACACCGGTGTTTCTGCTATAGTGCGACCTTCGAACTTGCGGGGTGGCTGCTTCAAGGGTTGAAATCATGCACAGAGCATCTGCATCATTGCTACTTGCCTTCGTTTTTATTCTATTTGCTCCGCAAGTGCGGGCGCAGCAAATTCCGGCCGAAACAGTTCAGGGAATGCTTGCGGCCCAGATTCGCACGCAAGGCTTCACCTGCGAAAAGCCACTCGGCGCAAAGAAGAACACGAAGGAGTCTCGACCTGATCGCGACGTTTGGGTTCTTAAATGCAGCAACGCCACGTACAAGATCACGCGCGTTCCCGATATGGCGGCGAAGGTCGAACCGCTGCCGTGAGCTCGGTGGTCTCTACGGGACCAGCGCCATGATGGACTTGTGCCGGTGTTTTGCCTGACGTCTCAAACGTCCTGGCGGCGAGGGCTCAAGCCATGTTCTTACGGTCGCCTCAACTTCCGCTGATGCCGACCAGACGAGGGCGGCGGTTTGCGAGAGGGTTTTCGGCCGGCAGGGCGCGCAGCCACGCGCGAAAACTGACGATCTCGGGGCAATCCGCGGTGCCTTGAGGCGCGATCAGCCAATCACCGAGGCCTGATCCCTCATTGATCCGGTCGCAGCGATAGCCCGGATGGTGGCCGAGACCGCGGGCGATCAAGAGGTCGACCTTGCCCTCGACCAATTCGTGCAGGCCGGCCGGCTGCAGCACCCGCAAACCGATCTCCGCATGCGCGCTGCGAAACTCCGCCAATTCGAGCCGGCGCAGGTCGAAGCTGCCATGGACCCCCAACTGCAGCAGCACCGCGCCCTCCGGCTTCAATTGCGAGGTCGCCTCCGCAATGTGACGAAAACCTTCGGAGACCCCGGGCAGATAGGCCTGACCGGCCGCGGTGAGAATGAGCTGCTTATGCAGCCGCTCGAACAGCTGCACGCCGAGACGTGCCTCCAGCGCCTTCACCTGCTGTCCCACGGCGGCAGGTGTCACGTGCAGCTCGTGCGCGGCCAGCTTGAAGCTGAGATGCCGGGCGGCGGCCTCAAAAGCGCGGAGCGCGTTGAGCGGGGGAAGGGCGTAGGTCATCGCACCGCAGTTTGACACCGATGGGCCCTGGCCTTGCAATAGATTTTCTTGCGCTGAACCGCAGCAGCAATGCTTTGATCGGCGCCGTCATCGCCGGATACGGTCGGCCTGCAAATTCGGAGACCCCCAATGCCCCGTCATCTAGATCATCTCGTCATTTGCGTCCGCGATCTGGAGCAGGCCGCGCTGGATTGGCAGGCGCTGGGCTTCAACCTCACGCCGACCGGTGTGCACCCGTTCGGAACGAGCAACCGCCTTGCACAGTTCGCCGACAATTTTCTGGAGTTGCTGGCCATCACCGACGATGCGTTGGTGCCGCCAGCCACGCCGGGCCATTTCAGCTTCGCGGCCCACAACCGCGATTTTCTTGCGGCCGCCGAGGGAATGTCGATGCTGGTCCTGCACAGCACCGACGCCCATGCCGATGCCGCGCGTTTCAAGGCCGACCGCATCGGCGATTATGCCCCGTTCGATTTCGGCCGTGACGCGGTGCTCCCGGGCGGGGGCACGGCGCGCGTCGCGTTCTCGCTGGCTTTTGCCACCAATCCCGCCATGCCCGGGATTGCGTTCTTCACCTGCCAGCAGCGTCACCCGCCGGAACTGTTCTGGAAGGCGCAGTATCAGCGTCATCCCAACGGCGCCCTCCGCGTGGTCGAGGTGGTGATGTCGGCGGCGGAGCCGGCGGCGCATCGCGATTTCCTCGAGCGGCTCACGGAAGGCACGGCCGAGCTTGCGCCCGGGCGGCTGACGATTGGTGAGCGCGGCAATCATATCACCCTGCTTGACCCGTCCGAGCTGGCGCGCCGGTTACCGGGCCTCGCGAACGGCGCTTCGCCGCGCTTTTGCGCGGCGCGCCTGGCGGTCGCTGATCTGGATGCGACAAGGCGAACGCTGGAACACAACGGCGTCGGCTTTGCGATGACCGGTGCCGTGCTGTTCGTGCCACCCGCCACCGCGCATGGTCTGGCGCTCGAATTCGTCGAACAGGAGGCAAGCTGACATGGCTCACATCGCCAATCATAATCCCGCAACGGTTCATCCTCCCGCCGGCGGTTACAGCATGGGACTTGAATTGTCGCAGCATCGCCGCCTGTTGTTCATCAGTGGTCAGGTGCCCGAGAAAACCGACGGCACCGTGCCCGAAGGTTTCGAGGCGCAATGCGAGCAGGCCTGGCGCAACGTGATCGCGGTGCTCGCCGCCGCCGGCCTTGGCGTCGGGAATCTGGTCAAGGTCACCACGTTCCTGACTGACCGGACTCAAGTCGTGACCAACCGCACCATTCGCCGCGCTGTGCTCGGGGACCACCAGCCCGCGCTGACGGTCGTGGTCGTCGAGACCGTCGAGAGCAAATGGCTGCTCGAGATCGAGGCGATCGCCGCGGAATGAAGCCGGCGTCGCCAACCTTGCAATGAGCCGTCAGGTGTCCAATAGCTGAGAACATCCATCCCTTCTACGAGACGCATCGGAACGCAATGGAGGCCGCCATGCGCGAGCGGCTCGACCTCGCCGAAGCGATGCTGCGCGAGCGCACGCATCTCACCGACATCGACGGGATCAGGCGGGAGGTGATGGACGAATTTGAGATTGTCCTCACCCAAATGCCCTATGTCGGCGGCGCGGCAAGCCGCATGAGCGATTTCTTCATGCGCCTGACGGGGTTCATGGCCATCAGCCGGGTGCTGCAGCGACACGGCGTGCCGGTGCCTGTGATCGGCGAGATCGAGCGAGAAACCTACAAGGCGCAATTGCTGACCGTATCAGAAGCGGAACGTCTCGCCTCGGGGCGGCAATTCATGTCGCCGGAGAACCACGCCTTGCTGCGCGAGCAGGCGGCAAGGAGCGCTACAAAAGCGCATCAGGAAGAGTTTCCGGAAGACTTCGTCTATGATTTCGTCGAGCCGGGTCCGGACGACAGCTTTACATTCGGCATCAACTACAAGGCCTGCGGCTTCTGCAAGCTCGCAGCGCGCCACGGGGACAAGGACATCCTGCCGAACATCTGCGGGCTCGATTTCGCCGCCTACGCAGCGCGTGGCATCCGCCTGGAGCGCACACAAACATTGGCGGGCGGCGCAAGCCACTGCAATTTCCGCTTCTCGCGGCTCCCGCCGGATGAGGCCGTGAACCCATAAATCGGCCGCGATGACAGCTCGCGAAAGTTCGCTATGCCACGGTAGCCATAAAATGGCGCATCGCATGCTTTGAGCCAGATCAAGGTAGAACTTCAGGCCGGCCATATCCTCAATGCTTGCCGACGTGGCGATGCAAAGTAGTTGCCGAAGTGTGTCCGTCCTTGCGCTGGATCACGACATTGCGTGGAGATCGCCGATGATGGAGCCGCGCAATCGAGTTGTTCAAGTCAGCCTCTTCGGTGATCCCGAGAAGCTGGAGGTGGTCGAGGCTCCCTTGCCGACCGCCGGCCGGGGCGAGCTGCGGGTCCGTGTACTTGCGTCGAGCCTCAACTACACCGAGGTGTTGATCAGGCGCCATCTATACCCGCAGACGATGGGCCTCCGGCCGCCGTTCGTAATGGGCTACGACGTGGTCGGGGCAATCGATCAGCTCGGTGAAGGCGTGCACGACTTTCAGATTGGCGACCGCGTGGCCGACATGACGGTGGTCGGGTCAAACGCCGACTATCGCACGCTTCGCGCGAACGACGTGGCCCGTGTGCCGGAGGGCGTAGACGCGGCGGAGGCGGCCACACTGATCTTGAGCTGGACGACCGCGTACCAGCTTCTGCACCGCGCGGCCCGGGTCCAGCGAGGCCAGCGCGTGCTCGTGCACGGCGCCGCCGGCGCCGTCGGCCAGGCGCTGCTCGTGCTCGGGAGACTGGCCGGCATCGAGCTGTGGGGCACTGCGCGCAGCGAGCACATGGCGCTCGTCCGAGAGCTAGGGGCAACGCCGATCGACTACAAGCATGAGGACTTCACGCAGGTCCTGCCGGGCGGGTTCGACGTTATCGTCGACGGCGTTGGCGAAGACGGCTATCGCCGCTCATACGCGGCGCTCAAGCCAGGCGGCCTGCTCTGTGCCATCGGTTTCTCGGCGAGCGTGCAAGCGCAGCGTCGCATGCTCCCTATCGTGATGGAGATCGCACGCCTTTACCTGTGGAGATTGTTGCCCGGCGGCAAGCGGGCCCGGTTTTACTCGGTAAATGCGATGCGGGCGCGACATCCCACCTGGTTCAAGGAGGACTTGGAGCGGCTGTTCAGGCTTTTGGCAACTGGTGCCATCCGGCCGCACATCGCCGAGCGGATCTCCTTCGATGAGGTCGCCGATGCTCACCGCCGCCTCGAGACTGGTGGCCTCGAGGGCAAGCTCGTGCTGTGCCCGGATCTCTCGTCGCGACACGACCAGCGCGCCGCCTGAGACGGCGCTCCAGATATGTATCCGCGGATAGATTCCTGGATTGCTTCGCTGCGCTCGCAATGACGGAGTTCGGGGCGCGGCCCGAGGCCCATCGGCGCCCGTCGCCATGATGACATCGTGCGCCTGTTTTGCCCGACGTGTCAAAAGCCCTGGAGCGCGGGCTCAAGCCACCTCACGCCAAATTCCTCAATGATTTGTACTGTGCATGGGGTTGTTTTCGCGTTTTTTGTTTTGAGGGCCGTCTACTCCGCCGCTTTTTCCCTGAGCCGCTGCGCGTAGACGTTGATGACCAGCGCCGCCAGCAGGATCAGGCCGCGGATCAGGATCTTCAGGAAGCTGTCGATGTTGACGTGGTCGAGGCCGTTATTCAGGACACCGAGCACGAACAGCCCGACGATGGTGTTGCCGATGCCGCCGCGGCCGCCGAACAGGCTGGTGCCGCCGACGACGACGGCGGCGATGGAGTCGAGCAGATAGGTGTCGAACTCGTTCTGCTGGGCGCTGCCGAAATGGGCTACTCCCAGCATGCCGCCGATGCCCGAGCACACCGCCGAGATCACCATCACGGCGCCAAGGATGAGCTTGACGTTGAGGCCGGAATATTCGGCGGCCTCGCGGTTGCCGCCGACCATGTAGACGTAGCGGCCGAAGCGCGTGTAGGTCAGCACCAGATGGCCGCCGAGCAGCATGATGGCCGCGACGATGACGATCCAGGGGATGCCGCCGATCGAGCCCGAGCCGAGCGTGGTGATCAGGCCGGGCACCTTGTAGGCGATCTGGCCGCGCACCAGCAGCGCCGAGACGCCGGCCGCGATCTGCATCATCGCCAGCGTCATGATGAAGGAGGGGATGCCAATCACGGTCAGGCCGAGCGCGTTGACGAGGCCGAGCAGCGCGCAGAGCAGGATCGACAGGATGATCGCGACCGCGCCGGGCAGGGGGATGTTGGCGATGTTGACGTAGGATTCCTGCAGCGTGAAGTAGGCGACCGCGATGCCGGTGACGTTGGCGATGCTGGCGATCGAGAGGTCGATCTCCGCGCAGAGGATCACGAAGGTGAGGCCGACCGCAATGATGCCGGTGACCGACACCTGCGTCAGGATGTTCCCGAGATTGTCCAGGGTCGCGAAGGAGGGGCTGGCAAAGGCGAAGAAGGCGGAGAGGAAGATCAGGGTGAGGAACGGCGCGATGTTGCGCATCTGCGAGCGCAGGAAGGGCGCAACGCCGCGCGGCCGCCGCCCTGCCGCCAAAGCCGTCTCACTGCTCGCCATGGTGCTTCTCCGTCACGCCGCTTCCAGCAGGCGGTCCTTGCTGACCGGCTCGTTCTTGAATTCCCGCACCAACGCGCCGCGCTTGAGCACGAGGATGCGGTCGGCCAGCGACAGCACCGTTTCCGGTTCGGTCGACAGCACGATGACCGCGAGCCCCTTGGCGCGGAGATCGCGGACGATGTTGATGACGTCGTTCTTGGCGCCGACATCCATGCCCCGGGTCGGCTCGCACAGCACCAGCAGCTTCGGCGGATAGGTCAGCCATTTTGCCAGCGCGACCTTCTGCTGGTTACCGCCGGAGAGCATGCCGAGATCGAGGCCGACCACCGGCGGCCTGATCTGCAGCTGCTCGACCTGGCGCTTGGCGATGTCGCGCTCCTGCGCCGGCTTGAGCAGCAGCGACGAGATGCGGTCGAGAATGCTGATCGAGATGTTCTTGTAGACCGGCTCCTGGTGAAACAGCATGGCGCGCCGGCTCTCCGGCACCAGCGCCACGCCGGCGCGCCGCGCCGCCGCCGTGCTGGCGAAGGTTTTTGGCTTGCCCTCGACGGCGAGCGTGCCGCCGTCCGGCTTCAGCTTGCCGAACAGGATGCGCGACAGCTCCTGCTGGCCGCAGCCCATGAACCCGTAGATGCCGAGCACCTCGCCGGCGCGCGCCTCGAAGGAGATGTCCTTCAGGCTGCGGGCCAGCGACAATTGGTCGACCTTCAGGACCACGGAGCTGTCGCTTGCCCGTGGCAGCATGAGGTCATCGGTGTAGCTGTGCTCGAGCGCTTCGCCGCCGCGGCCGATCATGGCCTCGATCAGCGCGCCCTTGCTGGTCGCAGCCGAGGCAGTCTCGGCGACCTTCCGCCCGTTGCGGAACACGGTCACCGTGTCGGACACAAGCAGGATGTCCTCGATGAAATGCGAGATGAAGACGATAGCGGTGCCTTCCTCGCGCAGCCGCCGCAGCGTCGCGAACAGCCGCTCGACCTCGGGCGGGGAGAGGGCGGAGGTCGGCTCGTCCAGGATGACGATGCGGGCGCCGGAGAACAGCACCCGGGCGATCTCGATCAGCTGCTGGAGCCCGATCGGGAGGTCGCCGAGCCTGGACATCGGATCGACGTCGATGCCGAAGCGGGCGAGCTGCTCGCCGGCCTCGCGCGCCATGCGCCGCCATTGCACAAGGCCGAACCGGTTGGTCGGCTGGTTGCCCAGGAACACGTTCTCGGCGACCGTGAGATCGGGTGCGACGCTCAGCTCCTGATGCACCATGGCGATACCGGCCGCGTGTGCATCGCGGGCGGAGCGGAAATGCGTCTCCTTCCCGTCGATCAGGAAGCGGCCCGAGAATTCGCTGTGCACGCCGGCGATGATCTTCATCAGCGTGCTTTTGCCGGCGCCGTTCTCGCCGACGAGACCGTGGATCTCGCCGGCTGAGAGCGCGAAGTCGACACCACGAAGCGCCTCGACGCCGCCGAAGCTCTTCGTGATGCCTTGCAGTTCCAGGATGGGCGCACGAACCTCAGGCATGGAGGCTCAGATCAGGAAGTGATCCTGCATCCACTGCATCCCGGCGGCGTTGGCCTTGGTCACGACTGGGCCGTCGGTGACGACGTTCTTGGGAATGCCCTGTCCGCTCTTCTCGCCGCCGACCACGGCGGAAACGCCCGCGATGATGGCGCCGCCATGGATGCGGCAGGACGGATTGCGCACGGTCGCGAACATGCGGCCTTCGCTCACCGCCTGGATCGCCGGTGGCATCGCATCGACGCCGCCGATCAGGATGTTGGTGCGATTGCGCGCCTTCATGATGTTGGCGGCGGCAAGCGCCATGTCGTCATTGTGGAAGAACGCCGCGTCGATCTGCGGGTATTTGGTCAGGTAGGTTTCCCAGAGACGCGCAGTTTTCGACACGTCCCAGTCGGCGGGCTGGGTGTCGAGCACCTCGATGTTCGGGAACTGCTTGACGACGGTGTTGAAGCCCTTCGCACGGCCTTGCGCGCCGGTATGGCCGAGCGCGCCTTGCGTCATGATGATCTTGCCCTTGCCGCCCATGGCGTTGCACAGCGCCTGTGTCACCGAGGCGCCCATGAACTCGTTGTCGGGGGCAAGGAAAGAGTGGACGTTGATCTGGTCGAGCGGGGCAATCAGCGTGTCCATGTCGATCACCGGCGTGCCGGCATCGATCATCTTCTGCACGGGCTGGGTGAGGGTGCCGATACCGAAGGCCTGGATCGCGACGAAGTCCCACTTTTGCGAGGCCATGTTGTCGATCGCCGCGCGCTGCTTCACCGCATCGAGCTGGCCGTCGAACCAGGTCACCTCGACATTGAACAGCTTGCCCCAGAATTCCGCCGCCTGCTTGCCCTGGGCGCACCAGGTGGCCTGGAGGCCCGCATTGGAGAAGGCCGCCTTCAGCGGCTTCTCGGATCGTCCGACCTCGGCTGCAAGGGCGGGGTTTATGCCCATACTGCCGAGAAGGGCAGTCGCGGCGCCGGCGGTCGCCGCCGCCTGAAGAAGATCGCGCCTCGTCGTCGAGAAATCTTTCGTCCCGGACATCGCTCGCTCCCATAAAATTTTCGTCGGCGCGTCATTGATTGCGCGACCGATGTTCGAAAGTCTCTCACAAGAGTTCCTGCCACTCAATCTGCAATCGATCGCGAGATCGCCGCAGCTCGTGTTGGTGCAGCGCAAAGCGTCAGGCCGGAATGGTGGCGAAGGCGTCGATCTCGACGAGCAGCTGGTCCCAGGCCTGTGCGATTTCCGGCGACCATTCGTCGCCGAGGAGGTCGCGCAGCGCATCCCTGATGACGGCGAAGAACGCGATGAACAGCTCGCGCGGAGTGCCGTAGCCATCATGCGAGGCGACCTCGCAGGCGATCAGCCTGAAATGGCCCCGACGCTCACCGGCGAAGTCGAGGATCGCCTCGATCGTCAGCGCAAGCATCGACCCCATCACCGGCTCACTGCCCTGCGACCGGAACATGGTCCGCGTTTCGGGATGCTGTTCGAACAGCCGTTGGTAAACGAGTGGCGTGAGATCTGCGCAACGCGAGGCTGCGAGTTCGAAGCTGTTCTCGATTGAATTAAGGGGAGCGCTCATCGGCATCGAAGCCATGCGGGCAAAAAAAGAGCGGGGCCCTGGCCCCGCTCGAAAATTGTGTCGACCCTATTATCCCCGATTCTAAGATTTGCTCTTGATTGACGGGGCGACGCTGCGTTTTGCGCGCCAGGGGCTCCTCCCGAGACTTGGACCACCAGACTTCGACCTCTCGGCCAGCCTGAGCAAGAGGGATGCTAGATCAACTTTTCTCACTTGTCATCATTTTCGGCAACGATTGTTCAAAATTAGAGCAGCTGACGAAATGATCGGGCTGTTTGCCCTGTAAGCATATGACAAATATAGGAAATCTGTGGATGGGGAGGGTTGCCGGACTGCCTCAAATGCCGGACGTCCCAGCCCGTGGGGCGGCGGGACCACAGTTTTCGAGAAATTTGCGCCGGGCCAAGAAGCCCGTGGAACTGACCTCGACTCAGGTCTCGGCGAGGTGTTTAGTTTAGGCGGACGAATGGTTCGGCGGATGCGCGCACGGCTGCAAAAATTCCTACCCCTGGTCCTGCTCGCTTTGGCGATGCAGGTGCTGGCGCCGATTGCCGCCTGTCTGGCGGCCGGCCAGGCCGTGGCCGATCCGTTGTCTGCCGGCGTCATCTGCCACAGCGCGAGCGAGCAGGGCGGTCTGAACGACCAGACCGGCGCGCCGACCGCACATGGCGCCGCGTGCGCGCTGTGCTGCCTGGCGCAGGCGGGCGCATCGCTCGATTCGCCGCCGCACGTCGCGCTCGCCATTCCCTTCCGCCACGCCGCGCGCGTGGTGTGGCATGCGGCGGATGTATCCGCCGTCGCGATCCATAAGGGCACAAGCGCACAGGCGCGCGCACCACCTCAATTTTCCTGACGACCCTCGTGATTGCCGCGGTCCGTCCGCTGGCGATCGATGCTGTCGAATGGCCGGAGAGAAAGCCGGCGTCAGGAATGCCCCATGTTACGTTGTCATGCCCGCCGTGGCGTGAGCGCCGTCGCGGTCCAGGCCGCGCTGCTTGCGTCGTCGAGCGGAGTCTTTGCCCAAAGTACGAACTCGGAGCTGCCGGCGGTGACCGTTGAGGCGCCGCAGACTGCCCGTGCCAAACCAGTCACCCGGCCTTCGCGGCCGCGATCCGGTTCGGCCGGCAGTGCGGCGAGGCCCGTTACGCCGAGTGCGGGCGTCAGCGCATCGACCCCAAACAGGGGAGTGACGGCCAGCGCGGCGCGAGCCGGTCTCAATCAGGCGCCGACCGGCCAGACCGAGACGACCATCTATCGCAGCCAGTTCGACGACCGGCCGGCGGTTACCGTGGCCGACGTGCTACGCGAGAGCCCCGGCATATCGGTGAAGCAGGGCAACGGACCCCGCGATATCGGCATCTCGATCCGCGGCTCCAACGCCCGCAACGGCTTCGGCATCCGCAATCTCGTGATCTTCGACGACGGCTTCCCGGTCACGCAACCGGACGGGCTGTCTCGCAGTGACTTGATCGATCCGCGGGCCTACAGTGCAATCGATGTGATCCGCGGCCCGTCGTCGGCGCTCTACGGCAACTATGCCACCGGCGGCGCGCTCAATTTCCGCACCCGCCCGGGCGGCTCGATCGATGGCGCCGAATATGGCGTCGATGGCGGGAGTTTCGGCTACCTCAACAATTATTTTACCTACGGCAAGAAGGTCGGCAATTTCGAGGGCTCGGTGTTTGCGAGTGACGCCCGCGGCGACGGCTTCATCGGCAATAGCTGGTACAATACCCAAACGGTCAATTTTCTCGGCACGCTGCAGGCCACGCCTGATGATCGCTTTACCGTCAAGTTCATCAACAACAATCTTGATACCCGCCTTCCGATCCGCTCCTCACTGAACCAGTTCTATCAAAACCCTTTCCAGCAGGGCTGCGCGACCGGGGCTACCGCCGCACCGGGATGCGCGACGGTTCTGCTCAATAATAACGGTTTCAACACAGTCGCGGGGACCGACAGGGAAACGGCGCTGCAAGCAGGGCTTGGTCGCAACGACCGCCGGACCATCGTCGGCGGGCGATGGGAGCACGATTTCGACAATACGACGACTTGGCGAAATCAGTTCGTTTTCGACGACCGCAACATCAGTCAGCCCACGGGTGGCACCAGCGCCATCGGCGACTTTCCATCGTACAATTACATGAGCGACATAACCAAGCGCGGTGAAATCTTCGGGATGGATTCGACCACCTATTTCGGTGGCTTTTACAATACTCTGACGGCATCGAGCGACACGAGATTCGTGATGCCGGGTGGTAACGCCACGCTGGGTAGGCTCCAGAGCAATACGTTCAGCGACACCTCGAATTACGGCGTTCGTGCGCGCGAGGAACTCAAGCTGACGCCGCAACTGACCGCTGTTGCCGGGATCGGATGGGAAACCACCATTTTGAAGGGACTAAATACGGCATACATCTACACGGGAGCCGCGGGCATAACGACGACGAATCTCACCGCGACTGACCGGCAATTTCAGAATACGGCTCCCGAACTGGCGCTGGTCTACAAATTGAACTCCGAATGGCAGTTTCGCGGCCGCGTCGCTACGGGCTACGGAACGCCGCAGGTCACCAACTTGTTCATCGTTTCGGACGGCACAGCCGGCAATAACACCCAGCTTCAGACGCAAAAGAATCTCGGCTACGATCTTGGCTTCGATTGGACTCCAAACACCGCGCTCAAATTCAGCGCGACCGGCTTCTACGAGTTTTTCCGTAACGAATTGGTGAGCCAGGCGACACAAGTGGCCGGCGTCAGCTTCATGTTCAACGCGCCACGATCCGAGCATCGCGGTGTCGAGCTTGCCGCCGACTGGAAGTTCCTTCCAGGCTGGCGATTCACGGCGGCGTATACCTATCTCGATCAATTCTACACCGAATATACGGAAAACCTCAGAAGCCCCGGCGTCGGTGGAACGGTCTTCAGCTTCAATCGTGCGGGCAACAAGATTCCCGGGATCTCGCCGAACGAGTTAACCGCGCGACTTGGCTATGACGAGTTTTCGGGGGCGCTTGCCGGCCTCGGCGCGTTCGTCGAAGTGCAGTGGAAGGATTCCTTCTGGATGGACAACGCCAATCTCTTGAAGGCGCCCGGTTACGAACTGGTCAATCTCAACGTGCACTACAAGACAGACCTCCAGTCCGACCACTTCAAGTCACTGAACGTCTATTTTGAAGTCAGGAACGTGTTTGACCGGACCTATGTGGCTTCGGCGAACAATATTGCGAATACGGTGCAAGGCACGGGCATCCAGGACGGAGCGATCGCTTTGGCGAATACGACCAATTCGATCTACGCCGGCTCGCCGCGCGCGTTCTTCGCCGGAATGAAGCTGGCGTTCAAATGATCGAGCAACACTGCAGGAGGAGGAAAGCCATGCGACGAATGAGCCTGCTCGCGACGCTCGTCGTTTCGCTTTGCCAAGACCCAGCTCATGCGCAAATGAGCCATCATCAGCATGCCTCGGAAGCGGCGTGCGAGGAGCCGACGCTGCGCTGCGCAACCAAGGTGACGCCCGCATTCGGACCGGATGGAACGCTGTGGCTCGTCTGGATGGCGGGCGGGCAGGTCTCGGTTGCGAGCTCGCCGGATGCGGGGCGGAGTTTCTCGGCCCCCACTCAGGTCACGACGACGCGGCTGAACCTTGATTGGGGGCCGGATGCCCGGCCCAAGATCGTGGTCGATCGCAAGGGCGGCATCGCGCTCGCATTCTCGATCTTCAGGGATGAAGCATTCAACGGTCAGGTGCTCTACACGCGCTCGGTCGACGGCGGGAAGCGCTTTGCCGAGCTGAAGCCGATCACCGCCAGCAATGAGAGCCAGCGTTTCGAGGCGCTGGCGCTCGATCAGGATGGAACGGTGTTTGCGGCGTGGCTGGACAAGCGCAATCGCGTTTTTGCGAAGGAGGCGGGACAGAAGTACGAGGGAGCGGGGCTGTTCTTCACCTCGTCCAGCGACGGCGGCACCACCTACGCAGAAGCAAAGCTGGCGCGCGAAGGCACCTGCGAATGCTGCCGGTTGGGGCTGACATTCGCGGCGCCCGGGCGGCCGGCCGTGATCTTCAGAAACATTTTTGACGGCGGCGTACGTGACCACGCGGTCATGACCTTCGCCGACGTCTCGACGCCGGGTGAGATCCGTCGGGTCAGCAATGACGACTGGCAGATCAACGCCTGTCCGCATCATGGGCCGAGCCTGACTGTCGCGCCCAACGGGACCTATCACGTCGCCTGGTACACGAACGGGAAGGCGCGCAAGGGATTGTTCTACGCTCACTCGCGCGACGAAGGCCGCACCTTCTCTGCGCCCATGGCGCTGGGGCAGCCCGGCCGCAATCCGACGCGTCCCTACGTGCTCGCAGGCGCGGCGGGAACGGTGATGGTCTGGAAGGAGTTCGACGGCGAGAAGACCTCGGTCCAGATGATGATCTCCCGCGACGACGGCGAGAGCTGGTCGCCGCCGAAGACGATATCGAGCACGACCGACACATCCGATCATCCCATGCTCGTTTCCAATGGCCAACAGGTCTATTTGTCATGGATGACGAAAGCGGATGGCTATCGGCTCACAGCAATCGAGGACCAGCCATGAGACGTCGATTTGCAGGCATTCTGGGTCTGGGTATCCTGATCGCGTCAGCGGCTACGCCGGGAGCAGCGCCGGCCCTGAAATCGTTCGAGCGCGGCACCTGGCAAGGCGTCCTCAGGGGGCATGCGGGCCGCCCGACGCTCGTGCATTTCTGGGGTGTGACCTGCGGGCCCTGCAAGGTCGAGCTGCCGCTGCTCGGGCAGTTTGCGAAGGATCATCCCGGGATCGACGTGGTCACGATCAGCGCCGATCTCGTGCCGAACCTACCGGCGGCAACGCAATCGATGCTTGACAAGGCAGGGCTGTCGTCGACCGAGAACTTCATCTTCGACGATGGTTTTGTCGAACGTTTGAGGTTCGAGATCGATCCCGCCTGGCAGGGCGACATTCCCCGGACCATGCTCATCTCCCGGGACGGGACGATCACGACGATCGAAGGCTCGGCCGAGATGGCCGATCTCGAAAAATGGTCGGGCCAACAGCTCGCCACACACTGACATTCAATCTGCAAACGGGAAGACCGATATGAAGACCATGTTGAAAGATGTGCTGCTCGCAGCGTTCGCTCTCACGCTCTGCGCAGCACCAGCGGCGGCCGAGGACGTCAAGGCCGGCGATCTCGTCATCTCGCAGGCCTGGAGCCGGGCGACGCCGGGCGGCGCCAAGGTGGCCGGCGGCTATCTCACCATCGAGAACAAGGGGGCAACGGCGGACAGGCTGGTCAGCGTTTCCGCCGACATTGCGGGGAAGACCGAGGTCCATGAGATGGCGATGGACAACGGTGTGATGAAGATGCGTCCGCTCGACAAGGGGCTCGTGATCGATGCAGGCAAGACGGTGAAGCTCGCGCCCGGCGGCAATCATCTGATGCTCCAGGAGCTGAAGGGGCCGTTCAAGCAGGGTGACAAGGTCCCGGTGACGCTGGAGTTCGAGAAGGCCGGCAAGGTCGCCGTCTCCCTCGACGTCCAGGGGGTCGGCGCGCAGGCGCCTGGCGACGGCGGGCACATGATGAAGAAAATGCCGGATCATTCGGGAATGAAGATGTGATGAAACAGATCAAGTCTCCGATGACCTCGCGTCGATCCCTCACGGGCCCTGCGCTCGCGATGGCTGCGTTGCTGTCGGTTGCCGCGACACCGCTTGCGGCGGCGACGGACGACGACAGCTTTTTCACGCACCTGCACACCGAGAAGGCCATGGCCAATGTCACGGTCTCGCCGGGCCGGGCCGGCCCGGTCGAGATCGCCATCCAGCTCGAAACCACGGACGAGACGCCGCTCACGGCCAAAGCCGTGTCGGTGACGCTCGTGGACACGCAGTCCGGCCGGAAGCTCGCGCCGGTCGAGGCTTCGCGCGACGGCGAGGACAGCTGGCACGTGAAGGTCGCGCAATTGACGCCCGGACGCTGGATGCTGGGTCTCGGAATTTCGATCTCCGAGGCCGATCATGTCAGCGTGGAATCGCCGATCCTGATTAAATGACGTTGTCGAAGGGGCCAAACATGTCGAAGAAATCCTGCCTGTTCCTGATCGCCGCGCTGGCCGCGTCGCCGGCATCGGCGCATATCACGCTCGAGACCAAGCAGGCGACGGTTGGTTCCTACTACAAGGCCGTCTTCGCCGTGCCGCACGGCTGCGCGGGTTCGCCCACGGTGAAGATCAGGGTGCAGATTCCGGAAGGCGTGATCGCGGTGAAGCCGATGCCAAAGGCGGGCTGGAGCGTCGATGTCGTCGAAGGCAAGTACGCCAATGAATACGACTATCACGGCAACAAGCTTGGCTCCGGCGTCAGGGAGGTGGCCTGGTCCGGCGGCAAGCTGCCGGATCACAATTACGACGAGTTCGTCATCAGCAGCTTCCTGACCAACAATCTGAAGCCGGACACGACGCTGTATTTCCCTGTCGTCCAGGAGTGCGAGACCGGCGTCAGCCGCTGGATCGATATCCCGGCGGACGGGGCGGGGCATTCGCACGAGGGCAAGTCGCCGGCGCCGGGCGTGAAGCTCCTGTCAAAGCCCTGATGCGCCTGCTCGCCGCGCTCGCGACGCTCCTCTGCGTTGTCGGCTTCACGACCGGCGCGTCTGCACATGCGGCGCTCGTCGCGGTCGAGCCGGCGAGCGGCAGCATGCTTGCGAGCGCGCCGAAGGCGGTGGAGTTGCGTTTCAACGAGGCGGTGACGCCGGGCGCAATCCAATTGATCGACGGCGCGGGCAGGGCGCGGGACGATGCGCGCGTCAGCGCGTCGGGCGAAACGATCTCGGTCGCGATGCCGCCAGACCTGCCGCAGGGCACCGCGGTCGTCAGCTATCGCGTGATCTCGCAGGACGGCCATCCCGTCGCGGGATCGGTGATCTTCTCGATCGGCATGCCGACGGGGACGCAACCTCCCGCCAATGCAGATCGCGGGTTGAGCGCGCTGATCTGGCTGGCGCGGGTCGGTCTGTATCTTGGGCTGTTCGTCGGCGTCGGAGGCGTGTTCTTTGCGCGCTGGGTTGCGTGGTCGACGACGGGCATGACCGTTCCACGCGTAGCGCTCGCCATCGGCATTCCGAGCGCCATTGCGTCCGTTGGCGCGTTGGGCCTCGATCTCCTCGGGCTGCCGCCGGCGGCTCTCGCGACGGCCGCCCCGTGGAAAGTCGCGTTCGCGACCAGCGCCGGCCCCGCGCTGCTGGTCGCGATTGCCGCGATGCTGCTCGCGTTGGTGGCGCTGCGCAGCGCATGGTATGCGCGCGCTCTTGCGATCATCGCGCTGGTTGGCGTCGGTCTGTCGCTTGCCATGACCGGGCACGCCGCAACGGCCCCGCCGGAGGCGTTGACCCGGCCGGCGATCTTTCTGCACGGCCTCGGCGTCACCATCTGGATCGGTGCTCTCGCGCCGCTGGTCGCGCTGGTGTCGAAGCCGACGACTGCGACGCTCCCCGTCGTGAACCGCTTCTCCCGCATCGCTGCGCTTGCGGTCGGCGTGCTGGCCTTGACCGGCCTCGCGCTCGCGATCGTTCAGCTCGAAAAGCCGGTCGCGCTGGTCGAGACCCGCTACGGACTCATCCTCTCGATCAAGCTTGCATTGGTCACGGGATTGCTGGCGCTCGCCGCGCTCAATCGGTTCAGGCTGACACCGGCCCTTGCCCGGGACGAGAGTGGGACGCCCGCGCTCAAGCGCTCGATCCTGCTGGAAGGCGCGATCGCACTCGCCATCCTTGCCGTCGTCGCCGGCTGGCGCTTCACCCCACCGCCGCGGACGATCATTCCCGAGACGCCTTTGGCGATCCACATCCACAGCGACAAGGCGATGTTCCAGGTTCTGGTGTCTCCTGGGAAACCCGGCGTCGACGATTTCGTGCTCCAGCTCATGACCGGTGAGGCCGCGCCGCTGATCGCTAAGGAGGTGACGCTGACCCTGAGCCTGCCGGAGCGCGGCATCGAGCCGATGGAGCGGGGCGCCTCGCTCGGGCCCGACGGCTACTGGCACGTGCGCAAGGTCGAGCTTCCCTTCGCCGGCCGGTGGCATGTGCGGATCGACGCGCTGGTGACCGATTTCGAGAAGGTCACGCTGGAGGACGAGCTAGATCTGGGGCTACCTTAAAGCGCGCCGGTACAGTTCATGCTGAACCTGAAGGCAACGGAAAAATGACAGGAATTTCGCCGCCTTAGCGGCTTTTCCTCATTCCCGGTCTTGTGTTTTCGCTCCCAATCCGCTTTCACTGCAGGCGATCACTGATTCCCAGAGTATTGCCATGCGGTTGTCGCGATTCTTTCTGCCCATCCTGAAGGAAAATCCGAAAGAGGCGGAGATCGTCTCGCATCGGCTGATGCTGCGCGCCGGCATGATCCGGCAGGAGGCGGCCGGCATCTATGCCTGGCTGCCGCTCGGCTTCCGCGTGCTGAAGAAGATCGAGCAGATCGTGCGCGAGGAGCAGGACCGCTCCGGTGCGCTGGAACTCTTGATGCCGACGCTCCAGCTCGCGGACCTCTGGCGCGAGAGCGGCCGTTACGACGCCTATGGCCCGGAAATGCTGCGCATCGCCGACCGCCACAAGCGCGAGCTGCTGTACGGGCCGACCAACGAGGAAATGATCACCGAGATCTTCCGCGCCTATGTCAAGTCCTACAAGAACCTGCCGCTCAACCTCTATCATATCCAATGGAAATTCCGCGATGAGCAGCGTCCGCGCTTCGGCGTGATGCGCGGCCGCGAGTTCCTGATGAAGGACGCCTATTCCTTCGACCTCAACGAGGCCGCTGCGCGCGTCGCCTACAACAAGATGTTCGTCGCCTATTTGCGGACCTTCGCGCGGATGGGCCTGAAGGCGATCCCGATGCGCGCCGAGACCGGCCCGATCGGCGGCGATCTCAGCCATGAGTTCATCGTGCTTGCGGAGACCGGTGAATCCGGCGTGTTCATCAATCGCGACGTGCTGGACCTGCCGGTGCCGGGCGAGGACGTCGACTATGACAGCGACCTGACGCCGATCATCAAGCAATGGACCTCGGTCTATGCGGCGACGGAAGACGTCCACGACGCCGCGCGCTTCGAACAGGAAGTGCCTGCCGACAAGCGGGTGAACACCCGCGGCATCGAGGTCGGGCAGATCTTCTATTTCGGCACGAAGTATTCCGACGCGATGAAGGCGCTGGTTGCGGGCCCCGACGGCGTCGACGTGCCGATCCATGGAGGCTCCTACGGCGTCGGTGTCTCGCGCCTGCTAGGTGCCATCATCGAGGCCTGCCATGACGATGCCGGCATCAAATGGCCGGAGGCGGTGGCCCCGTTCCGCGTGTCGATTCTCAACCTCAAGCAGGGCGATGCCGCGGTCGATGCGGCCTGCGAGAAGCTCTACGCCGAGCTCACCGCCAAGGGCGTCGACGTGCTCTACGACGACACCGATCAGCGGGCCGGCGCCAAATTCGCCGCGGCCGACCTGATCGGCATCCCCTGGCAGATCATGATCGGGCCGAAGAGCCTCGCCGAGGGCAAGGTCGAGATCAAGAAGCGCAGTGACGGCTCCCGCGAGACGATGTCACCTGCGGACGCGGTCGCCCGGCTGGTCGGCTGAATATTGTTCATCGCGCGATATCGCGGCCGCCAATCCGGCCACAATTGACCCCGAATCATGGGATTATCGAGCGATGGATGAGACCATGACCGAGACCAAGCAAACCGCGCCTTTTGCGCCATTCGAGTGGATGCTGTCGGCGCGCTATCTGCGGGCGCGCCGCAAGGAGGGATTCATCTCGGTCATCGCCGGGTTCTCCTTCCTCGGCATCATGCTGGGCGTGGCGACGCTGATCATCGTCATGGCGGTCATGAACGGCTTCCGCAAGGAGCTGCTCGACAAGATTTTGGGCCTCAACGGCCACATCCTGGTGCAGCCGCTGGAATCCCCGCTGACCGACTGGAAGGACGTCGCCGACCGCCTCAGCCAGGTCCAGGGCATCCGGCTCGCCGCGCCCGTGGTCGACGGTCAGGCGCTGGCATCCTCGCCGTGGAATGCCTCGGGCGTCCTGGTGCGCGGCATCCGCTCCGAAGACCTCAACAACCTCACCTCGATCGCCAAGAACATCAAGCAGGGCTCGCTCGAGGGCTTTGACGACGGGCAGGGGGTCGCGATCGGCCGCCGCCTCGCCGACCAGCTGTCGTTGCATGCCGGTGACAGCGTGACGCTGGTGGCGCCGAAGGGCGCGGTCACCCCGATGGGCACGACGCCGCGCATAAAACCCTACAAGATCGTGGCGGTGTTCGAGATCGGCATGTCCGAATACGATCTCGGCTTCGTGTTCATGCCGTTGGCCGAAGCACAGGCCTATTTCAACCGCAGCAACGACGTCACCTCGATCGAGGTGTTCACCACCAACCCCGACAAGATCGACGCCTTCCGCAAGGCGGTGACGGAGGCCGCGGGCCGGCCGGTGTTCCTGGTCGACTGGCGGCAGCGCAACTCGACCTTCTTCAACGCGCTCCAGGTCGAGCGCAACGTGATGTTCCTGATCCTGACCATGATCGTGCTGGTCGCCGCACTCAACATCGTCTCCGGCCTGATCATGCTGGTGAAGGACAAGGGCAGCGACATCGCGATCCTGCGCACGATGGGCGCCTCGCAAGGCTCGATCATGCGCGTCTTCCTGATCACGGGCGCCTCGATCGGCGTGGTCGGGACGCTGGTCGGCTTCTTCGTCGGCCTCGTGATCTGCCTCAACATCGAGTCCATCAGGCAATTCCTGTCCTGGCTGACCAGCACCGAGCTGTTCTCGCCGGAGCTCTACTTCCTGTCGAAGCTGCCCGCCGAGATCGACGTCGGCGAGACCACGGCGGTCGTCATCATGGCGCTGACGCTGTCGTTCCTTGCGACGTTGTACCCGTCGTGGCGCGCCGCGCGCCTCGATCCCGTCGAAGCGCTGCGGTACGAGTGAGGGGCTGATGGAGAGCCAGCAGGGGGCGGAAGATGTACCGGTCATTTATCTCCACGAGATAAAGCGGCAGTACTTGCAGGGCGAGATGCCGCTGACGATCCTCGACAACGCCAAGCTCGCGCTGTGGGCCGGGCAGTCGGTCGCGCTGGTCGCGCCGTCGGGCTCGGGCAAATCGACGTTGCTGCACATCGCAGGGCTGCTTGAAGCGCCCGATTCCGGCGAGGTCTACGTCAACGGCGCGCCGACCTCGCAGCTGCCCGATATCGAGCGTACCCAGCTCCGCCGCACCGATATCGGCTTCGTCTACCAGTCGCACCGGCTGCTGCCGGAGTTCTCGGCGCTCGAGAACGTGATGATGCCGCAGATGATCCGTGGCCTGAAGAAGTCGGAGAGCGTCAAGCGCGCCAAGGAGATCCTCGGCTATCTCGGCCTCGGCGACCGCATCACCCATCGGCCCGCGGAACTGTCGGGCGGCGAGCAGCAGCGCGTCGCCATCGCGCGCGCGGTCGCCAACGCGCCGCGCGTGCTGTTCGCGGACGAGCCGACCGGCAACCTCGATCCGCACACGGCCGATCACGTCTTCCAGGCGTTGATGCAGCTGGTCAAGGCGACCAAGGTCTCCATGCTGATCGCGACCCACAACATGGAGCTCGCCGGCCGCATGGACCGGCGCGTGTCGCTGTCGAACGGCCAGGTCGTCGAACTCGAATAGCAAAAATTGCGAAAACAACCCCATGCACAGTAGCCGGCCCGGGCCGGCTGCGATCGGGGTGACGTCTTCCAGCCATTTGACATGTCGGGCCGATCGGCTGCGACGGCGCATCGCCGCAGCGGAGGGGTCGTTACGGCCTGATCACCGTCAATTTGAACGGTCCCGCATTGGCCGCGGCGTGTTCTACCGCCTCGTTGACGTGGTCGAGGTCGAACGCCGTCGCCTCGTATTCGTCCAGCCGTAACAATCCCGCGCGCACCAGCGCGATCAGGCGGCTCGCTGCATCCGGCGGATACATCCAGACGCCGTGGATGCTGATGCAGTTGCGCATGATCCAGGGGTAGGGCAGCTCGAGGCCCGCGCCGCCCGCCATGCCGACGCCGCCCATCAGCACGACGCGGCCGTAAGCGCGCACCGTCATGATCGCCGCGCGTACGACGGTCGTGCCGACCGAGGGCGGCATGATGTCGAACACGCAGTCGATCGGCCCCGGTGCGGCGCGCTTCATGTTTTCGCAGTCGTCGCTCTCGTTGCCGGTGAGTTTCACCGGCTTCACCCGATCGCCGAAGCGGCGGACGAGGTCGGCCAAGATCCTGTCGTTGCGGCCGGGCGCGACCACGCAGGCGGCGCCCATGGCGAGCGCGACCGAGACGGCCGCGCTGCCGAAATTGCCGGTGGCGCCGCTCACCAGCACGGTCTCGCCCGGTTGAAGGTTGGCGGCGAGGAAGCCGCCATAGGGCACCAGCGCCGTCCCCAGCGCACACCATTGCGAGGCTTCCGCGGACGTGATCGCGCCAAGCCGCTTCACATTCTCGGTCGGCACGCGCACCCGCTCGGCATAGGAGCCGTGGCGAAAATGCCGTTGCAGGCGCATACCGCCGGGGCCGGCGGCCGTGAGCCCTTGCAGGGCGATGTCGGGCGCCACGATGTCATCGCGCGAACGCACCGTCGGGTCGCAGAACACCCAGTCGCCAACGGCGAGCTTGGTCGCGTCCGGGCCGATCGCGCGCACCCGGCCGATGCCGCCGGGACCCGGGATGATCGGCAGGTCGAGCGCGTAGTTGCGTTCGCCGCTGAAAACCTCGTTCATGTAGGACAGGACGCGCGTGGCGACGACGTCGACGATGACCTCGCCGGTGCCGAGCACCGGCTCCGGCACATTCTCGATCACCAGCGGCGATCCCAGGGATTTGAGTACGGCGGCTTTCATGTTGTTCACCTCAAAAAGTCGGGTGAACGGCATCTACGCCCGGCTTGAACGGCCAGGAAGGCCTGGTATTATCCTAGTATTACAAAGGCCCTCCATCGAGGACACTCGTCATGGCCGACCCGCGCCGCATCGAATTCGGCGACTTCCTGAGGTCCCGCCGCGAAAAGCTGACGCCGAAGACGGTCGGTCTTCCCGCGGGCAGCCGCCGGCGCACCGCGGGCCTGCGCCGCGAGGAGGTCGCACAGCTCGCCGGCATCGGTGTCGACTGGTACATCCGTCTCGAGCAGGGCCGCACCGTCAGCCCCTCGGTCACCACCGTCGATGCGCTCGCCCGTGCGCTGCGGCTGAGCAGGACCGAGCATGCGCATCTCAAGGCGCTGGCGCGCGACGGCGATAAGCGGGTGTTCACGCGCGAGATCGTGCCGCCGCCGATCCTGCGGCTGATCGAGAGCCTGCCGCATCCGGCCTATATCACCGGGCGGCGCTGGGACGTGCTGGCCTGGAACACAGCCGCCGAGCAGGTTTTTGCGTTCGGCCGGTTGCCGGAGGAGGATCGCAACACGATGCTCCTGATGATGACCAACAAGCAGACGCGCAAGGCTTACGGCGCTGGCTGGGCGGAGGTCGCCAAGCGCATGGTCGCGATGTTTCGCACGACCCACGACGTCTGGGCCGGCGATCCCGCCTTTGCGGAATTGCTGACGCGGCTGCGGCAGGGCAGCCCGGAATTCGTCAAATGGTGGGAAGCCCACGAGATCCGCAGCACCGCCTCGGGCCTCAAGACGATGTCTCATCCAACTCTGGGCGTGCTGCATTTCGAGCACACGAGTTTTCAGGCCAATGACGATCCCGCGCTGAAGCTCGTGATCTACACGCCGGTGTAGGGCGTAGAGCGCAGTCATCAGATCGGGAAGGCCACCGGCCTATGTCCGGCGGCCTCCGCGCTTATTGTGGTTTGCGGGGCGGCGCCCCGACTAGAGGTCGATGCTGACGGCGATGTTACGGCCCTGTAGTTCGGCAATCTTCATTCCATCAGCCTGCAGCTGCGCGAACTCCGGGTCCTTTGACACGGCCTCCTGCACCTTGCCGTAGACTTCCCAATTGGAGTAGCGCGTCGTAACCAGCAACTCTCCTGCCCAGTGACCGGTGTGGAAACGGGAGAGCCGAAGAAATTCGGCACCATGTTTTTCAAAGATCTTCTTTGCCTGCCTGATGATCTGGACCGTTTCCTCGACCTTGTCGGTTTTGAAGCGAGTAAATTGAACGATCGGCATGGGCTACCTCCATAGCTGTGTAAACTGTCCAAGAGGCATGTATCGAGCGACGTTTGAGGAGCGAACCTCCAGTTCAATCTCGATGAAGGTTCGTCTTCGGCGGCCTGATCCAGGTTCAGCCTTCGCAAGTGGAAGCAGCTCTGCCCCTTCTCGGCAGATGGGCTCGCATCGTCGCTGGCGGACGAACCGAGATCACGACCTGCCGCTGCGGGCTTGATGAAGCGGCGACTGCCGCTGCCGGACAGCCGTGGCCAATGGTCGCGATGTTTCGCGCCACAATCGCCAAGCGTCTGCTTCCGAGGGCCGAGCGGGAGCGCTGCGATCCGTCAGGGCAATGCCGCTCGTGACCCAACGGTGGACGTCCTTTGATCTAGATCAACCAGAACGCGGCGCTTCGCTTCTTGGCTGTCTCAGCCACCGTCCGTGCTTGCCTGGGTTGGAAGGTGGGGAAAAGCCCCGCAGCGGGGCACTATCTCATCCGCAGGGACCATTGGTCGCAAGTGCGGGTAATTCGGGAGGACTTTCATGAAATTGCAATTGTCGTCGCTTGCTGCGATCCTGTCAGGTCTGATCTTCATGGCGTCAACATCGGTCCCAAGCGCGGCTCAATCGATTTCCGCGGAAGAGGCGCAAGTCATCGCTGCGGAGGCGTATGTCTACTTCTATCCGCTCGTGACGATGGACCTAACGCGCAAGCAGCTCATCAATTCCGATCCCAAAACCGCAGGAATAGGCGGTCCTCCCAACACGTTCGACAATGTCCAGGCCTACCCGGCTGCAGACATGAAGTCGGTGGTGCGGCCCAATTTCGACACGCTGTATTCGAGCGCCTGGCTCGACCTGACCCGCGAGCCCATGGTCGTTTCGGTTCCCGATACCGGCGGCCGCTACTACCTGCTGCCGATGCTCGACATGTGGACCGATGTGTTCGCGTCGCCGGGATGGCGCACGACAGGCACCAAGGCGGCCAATTTCCTGGTCGTACCGCCGGGCTGGAACGGAAGCGTGCCGACGGGCTTCGCGCGCATCAACGCTCCGACGCCTTATGTCTGGATCATCGGCCGCACCAAGACCGATGGCCCTGCCGACTATGCTGCGGTTCACGAGGTGCAGAAAGGCTACAAGATCACACCGCTGTCTGGATGGGGCAAACCCCCGGTCGCCGTGACACAGACCATCGATCCCACCGTTGACGTCAAGACACCGCCGAAGCGGCAAGTCGACACGATGGCAGGCGATAAATTCTTTGCCTATGCGGCCGAGTTGTCCAAGGTCCACCCGCCACACATTACCGATGAGCCGATCATCGCGCGCATGGCGCGGATAGGGCTCGAACCGGGCAAGAGCTTCGATATTACGAAGGTCGATGCAACGGTTCGGAAAGCTGTCGAAGAGGCGCCGGCGGGAGCGCAAAAGCTGATGGCATGGAAAGTTCCGACGCTGGCGCGCGTCGCAAACAACTGGTCCATGAACACGGACACGATGGGTGTCTACGGGAATTACTACTTGAAGCGCGCTATCGTCTCCCAGCTTGGACTCGGTGCCAATCTGCCGGAGGACGCGGTCTACCCAACCAGCATTGGCGATGAAAACGGCAAGCCGCTCGATGGCGCCAACAAATACATCATCCGCTTTGCCAAGGACGCGGTGCCGCCGGTCGACGCGTTCTGGTCAATCACCCTGTATGACAGTGAAGGCTTCCAGGTTGCCAATCCACTCAATCGCTTTGCGGTGAGCAGCTGGATGCCGTTCAAGCGCGACGCCGACGGGTCGCTCACGCTCTACTTCCAGAATGATAATCCCGGCGGCGATCGCGAAGCGAACTGGCTACCCGCGCCTAAAGGCCCGTTCAACCTCACCATGCGCCTTTATGCGCCAAAGTCGGAGGCATTGACCGGCGTGTGGAATCCACCGGCCATCAAGCGGGTCGAGAGTGAGACCGTTGGCCGGCAGCAATGACAGATGCCAAGGGAGCCTCGCCGAGCCAGGCAAGGGCGGCGCATTTAACGCGCCCGAGGATGGCTCGGCGAATACACTGGCGTCGACGTGCTTCCGATTGTGACCGGCATGGGGATCGTCACTTTGCCCTGTGAAAAACGAAGTGACGATGCAGGTGAGGGCGCGGCCGGCGGGCGCGCGACGGCGCGAGGAATGCGATCGCGGCGAAGCGCGTTGTGCACGCTGGTGGGCGGAGTTGCAGATTGAACCGTCGGACTCGTGGTGCTATTTTTGAGCGACGTCATTCCGTTTTCGGTTTGATGCGACGGGCGATCGGGCTTACGGACTGCCGCCCGCTCATTTGAAATTGGAATAGTTGAGCCAATTGTGCCCCGCCTCCGGCCCCCCTTTTGAGTGCGGTCGGACGATGTTTTTCATTGGCCTCCGTTCTTCCCATTGACTCGGAGGCGGGTTTTTTCAGTCGGACTTTGCAACAAGTCGACCTTCGACATGTGCATTCTGACAAGCCACGCGGATCGTGCCGCACCACATCACCATCCGATCGCGGGACGGGGCAGGCATTGCCTGATTGTTGCATTGCTCTGTGCCGCTTCCCTGTTTCAGGTCACGCCCGAGGCGTGGGGACAATGCTCGGCGCGCGATGTCTTACAGAATCAACTGAAGCTCGGCAAAGTTCGTGCAGTTGATCTGCCGCAAAAACTCATCGGGGCCGCCCGCGATGTCCCGACATGGAAGACGATTGCGGTCGGCACTTTTGGCAACTCCGTTGCATTGCGCAATGCATTGGATGCCGTGGGTTGCAATATCGGCGGGCTGGCCGCGGAAGTTCTGGCTCGGCCGGCCTTTGCCGTCAGTTCCAGCAAGATGGACGTGGCGCTTGTGGCGGTATCCGCGGTCGAGCTCGGCTTTAAAACCGATAGCGTGCCTCTGGCCGTCATTTACGCGCGGGCCCGGCAACTCGGCTTTGAACTTGCTGCAGCGGAGGTCGGTCCGCAATTGCGCCTTCAATATCTCGATCAGCCCACGGGTGAATTCCTCATCGTGGGAATGCAGCCGATCAAGACGTGGAGCGGGGAGCCCGTGGTTCTCAACGTGGCAAATGGCGGAGCCGGATTGATCCTGATCGGCCAGGAAGGCAGAGATGATGCTGAAATACCGGCGACTTCTCGTTTTCTCTTCGTGCGGCCGCCCGACCACAGCGGCGGAATCGCGGCCGCTCTGCTGCCGCCATGAAGACGAACAACCGGGTTTCGAGCAGCGCTGACAGCGGAGAAAATTCCTTGCGTCAGATCAAGCGAGACCTCCTGTCCATGGAGAGCAACGAGGCTGCCGGCTCAAATACAGCGACATCGGGAGTTCACGGGGGATGGAGGTAAGCCTGGTCTCAAGTCTCGTCTGGAGCGGCGTCAACAGTAGGGAGTGACATCATGCGCGGATTCGGAGCTGTATGTATCTCGCTGTTACTATCGGCAATTCCTGCGACTGCGTCAGATCAAAATCTCAAGGAGGAAGTTGGAAAGATAGGTTCAGCATACGAGCGGTACTTCAGCAACAAGGATCCCGCCGGGATTACTTCGCTTTATACCAAGAACTATATGCGCGTGACTGAAGACGGCGTCGTGGACAATACCAAGTACTATGAGAACGCTTTCAAGGCGGGAGTTAGTCGCCTCGAGGTCAAGACGACCGAGGTTCAGTCATTGTCAGAAAGCATGGCTCTGGTCACCGGCGAGTCTCGCGTTACCGGCAACAGCGAGACAGGCGCTCCCATAGACTTCACCGTTGTTTGGACCGCTCTCGATGTTCGTGAGGACGGGCAATGGAAGATCCGCATGCTGACGTCGGTCCCCAAACCGCCGCCGCCCCAGCCGCAACAGGCCGCAAAGTAACTCAAGAAGAGCGGGCGATGGCGCTCTGCTCGCAACGCTGTCAGCTCAGCCGCGTGTTTACGTGTTATGTGCCGTTCAAGACTTGGTGACCGGCGTTGTGAGTTCTTTGGGTGTGAATGGGTTCACAACGACGTCGCCAGGCGAATGCTATGCTCCAGCCATTCAACTGCCGACTTATTTTTTGAAGAGTGTCTTTTTCGAACAGCCTCTGAGGAGAGGGTCATGTTCAAGCAATTCCTCTTGGTCGCGGCGATAGCCTCCCTGACGTTAGCCACATCCACCAAAGCCCATTGCGAACATGTTTTGGAGCGCGGCGTGTCCGCCGAGTCGCGTTCGGTTTCGTTGCATTCTGATGCAGCTCAACTTGCGGAAGCCCTGTTGGATGACATTGTGACTTGGCTCTCATCGAATTTCGACCTGCCTGCCATCAAACAGCGTCCCGTCGTTGAATTTGCGTCGAAGATGGAGCTTGCGAGGTTGCGTGCAAGAGACCGTACCTTTTCGCAAGGTTTCATGGAAAGCGATGGGCGACTAGCTCAGCGCGAAGTTGTCGCACTTTACGACAACGAGACGCGAACGATCCTGCTTCCTGATGATTGGGGTGGCACTTCGCCGGCCGACCAATCGGTCCTGGTACACGAAATGGTCCATCACCTTCAGAATGTTGGAAAGCTCAATTTTGATTGCCCGCAGGCGCGAGAGAAGTTGGCCTACCTGGCTCAGGATAAATGGCTAGAGCGGTTCGGACTTACCCTGGAGAACGAGTTCGACGTCGATATGTTCACGGTGCTGGTTTCTTCAGCATGCATGTATTGATTGTGACCGGTCGATCCCAGCCGCTGTCGAACGATTGCCTTTCCAAAGGAAGGCAAAACTAGATCATCCCGTACGTACCAACAAGATCTTCAGCGGATTTGATTGATGGCCAGACTCTTGGCGGTCCTCGCAATTGCATTGGTGATCCTGGCGATGGCTCGGGGGCAGCAGGATCAGTTTGTACCGCGTCCGACAGGACTAATGCCAGCGGCGCTTGTTCCCTGAGGGCTCCTGAGGTGACGGGCTCATCCATTCAGCCGGTGGCGCACAGGTCCGCTCACGGCCCAAAGCGTATTTCCGAGGTGGCGCAGGCGAACTCGGCAACGGCCCCAGAGTGAAGCTACGTTATGCCGCGGGCCTTCGAATTGCGCTCCTGCGCTTACGGTGACGGCGCCGCCGAAGGCGGTGCGGTGACGTTCGGCAGCGAAATTGCTGGCCCAGGGCTCGCGGGCCAGGGACCGTTCGGCTTGGCCGCGACCGACGAGCACGCCGCCGCAAGCTGAGTTCGCAGCGACGCCAGGCCCGTCAGGTCGATGTCGAATTTCGCGACGTCCACCTTTTCGTCCGGCATCGGCGTGGTCCGGCGGACATGCAGGGAGCGGGACGCCATGATCGCCTTGACCATGTCAGGGTCGATGCTGCCGCTCCACATCTCGTACTTCGCGGCCCGCACCGGAAACCCTCCGGCTTCCTGGTCCTTGTCGGCGTCCGCCGTCATCATGATCGTACCTTTACCGACGCTCGCCTCGTCGATCTCGCCCGCGAACATCAGCGGCACGCGATTCCTGGTTTCGCAAAACATGCGCCATTCCATCGTCCGGAACGAAGGGCCGCTTTCCTTCTTCATGACCGCGATCTTGCTGATGAACGGCCGCGTCGCCTTCTCCAGCCTCCACATCCCTTCGGCAAACGGTCGCGTGTCGATTCCGAAACGATAGAGCTCGGCTCGCGTCAGCATATGCAGGTTTTCGAACTTCACCGTACGGATGAGACCGTCGAGCTCGCGGCTGATCCCCATCGCCGCGATGAACGCAGCGCGGTCGCGGTCGGCGTTCGCGATCCGGCGCTGCCTGTATTCCGCGACCGCCTGCGGCGCCGGATGCCCGTGAAAGACGAGGACCAGCCTGGAGTTATGGACCGCCAGGGCGGCGTCGGGAGCCACCTCGCGTGATGTCGCCCCGAGAAACAGGTAGCCGCAGGCCGAATTGCACATCGCATGATAGGTCGTGAGCTCCGCCTCGACCTCGCCGCCGGCGGCCTTGGTCTTCAGGCATGCGGCGTCCACCTGTGCGCCGGCGGCGCACGCTGTCGCGATCGTCCGGCCCACGCGCGCGACCGCCTTGCGACTGCGCAGCAGCCGGCCGATGACGTAGGACTGCTCCACGTTCCCGCCGGGCGAATGAAGGTAGATCGGACGCTGCGTGTCCTTGACGCCGGCCAGGAAACGGCGAATGCGCTGGCTGGCGTCCCCATCGATCTCGCCCTCGATGGCGATCCAGCGGTCGCAGCCGGGCCCGCACGCGTCCGGTGCCCCCTTGGCAAGGTAGATCGTCAGCCTGCGCGCAAATCCGACTTTTTCGGCGGGCGTTTCCTCGGCATGCAAGGCGCTTGGAAGCAGCACGGCCACGAGAAACAAAATACGGGCAAGCATGTAACGACTGGGCCACGCGCGGTGAAGATAGGGACCGACGTTACATGATGATCGGCGCGCTTACAACTTTCGGTGGCATGCCGTAGCGTCTATTGCGCCGGGCAGGACATCATGCTGTCTCGAAATACTGCGTTCGTCACGTCAGGCGATCGATGATTTCAAAGAGCCTGTCGCAGGAAGCCTCGATCCGCTTTTGCGGCGATGTGGCGATACCCAGCAACAGACCGGGGCGCGCCGAAGCCATCGACGCATACCACAGCGACAGCGGGGTAGGCGCCAGCCCGAACGATGCCGCTTCCCTGGCGATGGCGAGATCGGGCGCTCCATCCGGCAGCCGCAGGACCGCTGCCAATCCGGCAAGCGCAACGTTGGCGGTACGTGTCCGAAGCTGTTTCAGCAATGCATCGCCTTGCGCGGTGTAGACCCGCTTCGTGCGCCGGAGATGCCGCAGATAATGGCCCTCGCGCATAAAATCGGCGGTGGCGAGCTGCACCGCGGGCCCGGGCGCCGGAGCGAGGCAAGCCGCGGCTTCGGCAAATCGCGACGCCAGAGCCGCCGGCGCAACGACAAAGCCGAGCCGCAGGGCAGGGGTGACGGTCTTGCTGAAAGAGCCGATATGGATGACGCGGCCCGCGCGATCGAGCGAGGCGAGTGCCGGCGTGGCCCGGCCCTTGAGCTGAAGCTCGCTGAGATAGTCATCCTCGATCACCCACGCCTTGCGTCGGGTGGCCCAGTCGAGCAGGCGCGAACGCCTCGCCAGCGACAATGTGGATCCGAGTGGCGCCTGCTGTCCGGGCGTCACGACGACAAGCGCGGCGTCAGGAGCATGTTTCAGGCCGTAGTCGACATCGATGCCGTCAGCGTCGACCGGGATCGGCGCGATCGACAGCTTTGCGAGCGCGAGACCGTGCCGCGTGATGGGAAAGCCCGGATTCTCCACCCAGACCTTCGTCTTTGGCTCGGGGCCGAGGACACGGAGCGCCAATCCGAGGCCGCCGCTGAAACCGCTGGTGATGATGATCTGCGACGGCGTGCACGCGATCCCCCGCGCCACCGCGAGGTAGGCTGCGATCTCGCGTCGCAAGTCGAGTTCGCCGCGCGGATCCGGATAGATCGCCGGCGCGCTCATTTCGACGCGAACCGCCTGCGCGCGCATCCTTGCGAGCAGCGTGGCAGGAAACGTCTCTTGCGCAGGCACGCCCATCTGGAAGATCGCCGGCCCCGCCGTGAGCTCCTGGTACATCTCCATGAATGAGCCGGGGGCCGGGGCCTTGTCCTTGCGAACGGGAAAGGACGGCCGATCCACGACATGCGTTCCAGTCGCGCGTGACGCGACGATCAGTTGGGCGGAGGACAGCTTTTCATACGCCGCGCGCACGGTGCCCCGCGCGACGCCAAGCTGGGCTGCCAGATCCTGCCAGGAGGGCAGGCGCGCTCCGGGCGCGAGCACGCCGTTCGCGATGGCGGCCCTGATGCCCCCATGGATCTGCTCGGCCAGCGGCGTCTTCGCAGAGCGATCCAGGTCCAGCCGTAGCGGTTTGGTCATGGCCCTTGGTACACGATTTTCGTGCGTTCTTGGTTCTTTTCTGTGAACCAGGGCAGGGCCATTTATGGCGGAGATCAAGGGGCATCGATTCATCAAGGAGCAGGACAATGACCAGGCGTCTCGACTACGACCGTATCGCGCCGGCAGGCGTGAAAGCGCTGGGCGGCGTCTACGGCTACATCATGCAGAGCAATCTTCCGGCGGGGTTGATCAACCTCGTCTATCTGCGCGTATCCCAGATCAACAACTGCGCCTATTGCCTCGACCTGCACATGCGCGATCTGCTCAAGAGCGGAGTGAAGCTCGAAAAGCTCGCGTTGTTGCAGGCGTGGGAGGAGGCCGGCCATCTGTTCGACGCGCGCGAGCGCGCCGCCCTCGCATGGGCCGAAACGGTGACCCGCGTCGCGGATACCGGCGTACCGGATCAGGCCTATGAAGCCGCGCGCGCGGTGTTCGAGGAGCGCGAGCTCGTCGATCTCACCATCGCGATCGGCCTGATGAACACGTACAATCGCATGGCGATCAGCTTCCGTAAAACGCCGCAGGCCGCCGTCGAGACGGCGGCCTGACGGCCACGAACGGCATCGGCCGTAACAGATGCAAAGCAGGAGCTTGAAAATGACGAACGTGATTTCCGGTGTCAAGATTCCCGACAGCAAGCTGGCGCGCGAAGCCGCCGAGCTGGTGCGCAGTTACGAAGACGAGATGCTGTTCAACCATTCGGTCCGCGTCTACGTGTTCGGCGCGATGAAGGGGCTGCGTCAGAAGCTGAAGTTCGACGCCGAACTGCTCTATGTCGCGGCGCTGTTTCACGACCTCGGCCTCGTCGATCATTACCATACGGCGACGAAGCGATTTGAGGTCGACGGGGCCGACGCCGCGCGCGACTTCCTCCGGGCGCGCGGCATTGCCGAGCCGCAGGCCGATCTGGTGTGGGAAGCGATCGCACTGCATACCACGCCCGGCATCCCGCAATATATGAGGCCGGAAATCGCCCTGACGAACGCAGGCGTCCTGGTGGATGTCGTGGGCGTTGGCTATGACGACTACACGCCGGAGCAGCGCGACCAGGTGATCACGGCGTTTCCGCGCGGCGATTTCAAGAACGAGTTCCTGAAGGTGCAGACCTGTTCAGCGCTGAAGAAGCCCCAGACAACGTTCGGGACGGTGAATTTCGACTACATCGAGGATCACGATCCCAGCTTCCGCAAGCCCAACGCGTGTACGCGCATCCGCAATACGCCCTGGTCAAGCTGAGCTGCCGCTCAAGCCACCGGATCCCGGACGGCATCCGAACGGCTTCGGTCATCCGGCGCCAGCGGTGGCGCCGGCCTCGCGGGAGCGTTCTTCAGCGAAGCTCCGTCGCTTGCTGAAGTGATCTCGACTGGCGTGGGTCCAGTGTCGCGCCAGGCGACGATCCAGATCAGGAAGCCAAGAAGCGCGAGCGCGGCGCCGACGGGACCGGTGGAGGTCCAGCCCAGCCCCTCGCGTATGGCAAGGCCGCCCAGGAACGGGCCGAGCGCATTGGCGGTGTTGAACGCCGAATGGTTGAGCGCAGCAGCGAGCGCCTGCGCGTCTCCTGCGACGTCCATGAGCCGCGTCTGCAGGACGGCGCCGAGCGAGACGCTGGCGCCGATGGCGAAGACGTCCACCGCGAGCAGCCAGGGATTGCCGGCGGCAAGCGGATACAGCAGCAGCGCGACCGCGGCGAACAGCAGGATAGCGCCCGCCGTCGGCATCAAGGCGCGGTCGGCAAAGCGCGGCACGAACAGATTGCCGAGCGTGGCGCCGATGCCGAACACGGCCAGAAAGAACGGAATCACCGCGGGGCTGACCTTGGTGACCTCGATCAGGGTCGTCGCCAGATAGGTGTAGACGGCGAACATGCCGCCGAAGCCGATGGCGCCGATCGCAAGCGTGATCCAGACGCGGCCGCTCCTGAGCGCCGCGAGCTCTCGCCGCGGATCCGATTGGCCGGCCTGGTCGCGCGGCGCGAACAGGGCGCACAGCAGGACCGTGATCAACGCCAGCACCGACACGAGGCCGAAGCTCGCGCGCCAGCCGACCGCCTGGCCGATGAGATTGGCCAGGGGCACGCCGATGATCGTGGCAGAGGTCAGGCCGAGCATCACCTGGCCGATCGCCTGCGAGCGGCGGTGTTGCGGAACGAGCGAGGCCGCGACCAGCGCGGCGATGCCGAAATAGGCACCATGCGGCAATCCCGACAGAAATCGAGCCGCGATCATCCAGCCGAAGCCCGGCGCGAGCGCGGTGAGCGCGTTGCCGAGCGCGAACACGGCCATCAGGGCCAGCAGCTGGGTGCGCCGGGCGAACCGCGCGCCAAGCACGGCGATCAGCGGTGCGCCCAGCACCACGCCGAGCGCGTAGGCACTGATCGCGTGCCCCGCAGAGGGCTCGTCGATCCCGAGGTCGGCAGCGAAGAACGGCAGCAAGCTCATCGATGCGAATTCGGTGGTTCCGATCGCAAAGCCGCCCATCGCGAGCGAGAACAGGACGATGGCGAGGTGAGGGGGCGCTGAGGCCGAGTTCGCTCTTGGCGAGGTCGCGTGAGGCGAGGTCGTCATGTGTCCTGCATTGGTGGCGTCAACGGGAACCAGCCCAGCGAACGTCGCCACCCCTGCAAGATTTGTCGTCGTACTTAAACCCGCACCAGCCCGCGTCAACACCGGAGGCGCGATGCAAGGCGTGCCGCATATCAGCGTCCCGATTTGCGAGTGGCGCCATCCGGACGCGTCGCGCATGACGCCCGATGCCTCATCGGTGCCTTCCCACGACTTTCGCTATCCTCTTAACAGACGGTGCCTGATGGCAAAGCAGTTGCATATCTGCAGCAAAGTGTATTGAAGGTTGAAGCGGTCGGGCGCGACCTTTTGCCATCGGGCCCGGCGCGAGGGCTTTCACTTCGGGGGCCGGTGCAAGTGAGAGTCCGCGAATGCTGTCGAAATTCAAAAGGAATTCATAAGGAATTCAAAAGGAATTCGAAAGGCAGAGTGCTCGGATTGGGGCACCTTATTCCAGCGCGAGCCGCTCATCGCCAAGATGAGGTAATCCGTAGAACCCGTCTTACTCTCCGCCGCCACTTGTTGTGGCGCTGCCGCTCGGAGCCATTCGGGTGATTTTGGTAGCGCCTCAACCGAATTGCGTTTAGCCTGTTACAGATTGGTTCAACGACGAGACTCTGCTCGGCGAGATGCTTTATCCGCCGCTGAGGGGATCAATGAAGTCGGAGCCTACGAGCGTCACCCCGTCGTCGCCGAACACCGCCAACGAGAGTGGTGCGAGGTTGGTTGGTGCTGCCGAACAGGACTTTGATTCCCCGGCAGGTGCCATCCTCAAATTCGAAAGACCTTTCCGCGCCGTCCTCGTGGCGGACGTCGTCAGCTATACCAGACTTATGGAAGCTGCTGAGGTCGAGACGCATAGTCGCTATCGGGCTCTTCGCGTGAGCGTCATCGACCCTACCTTGATCGGTCGACGAGGCGAGATTGTGAAGAACACCGGCGACGGCTTCGTCGCGGTATTCGAGAGCCCGCTCGATGCCCTTCGCTGTGCCTCCGAGTTGCAGCGTGAAGTCACCGGGCTTGAAATCCTGCAACCTCCCGAGCGCCGCATAGCCTTTCGCATCGGCGTCCATTGGGAGCCTGTCATCTTTGATCTGAACGATGTCTACGGCCATGGCGTCAATATCGCGGCACGCTTGCAATCTGTCGCTCCCGCGGGCGGCGTTGTGGTGTCATCGGCCCTTTTGATGGTCGTCGCCGATCTCAGCGAATTCAAGTTTGACGACCTGGGTGAGCTTCATCTCAAGAACCTGTCGCGGCCGGTTCATGCCTTTCTCCTGCTCTCGCCGGGAGTGGACCGCCGCACGGTGATTGGCGCTTCCACCAAATCCTCGAGACGAACCAAACTGCCCTCGATCGCCGTTCTTCCGTTTGCGAACAGCTCCTCGGAGGTCGACGACAGCTATTTTGCCGAAGGCTTCGTCGAAGACATCATTGTCAGCCTGAGCAATATCCAGGAGCTCCTGGTGGTGTCTCGCGGGTCGACGATGCCGTTTCGTCAGCGCGAGATCGATCCCGTCGAAATCGGCGAGAAGCTTGGCGTTCGCTATTACGTCAGCGGTCACGTTCGCCGATCGGGCAAGCGAGTCCGGTTTTCGGTCGAGCTGGTCGATGTTGCGACCGGCTCCGTGGTGTGGGCGGAGAAATACGACACGGAGCTCGCGGACGTTTTCGAAGTCCAGGACGAGATCGCCATTGGTGTCGTTGAGAAGATCGCCGCCTATGTGCGTCGCGCAGAGATCAAGCGGGCGCTGCGAAAGCCGCCCAAGAGCCTCAATGCGTATGACTATCTCCTGCGGGCGCTTGAGCTGCTCTACAAATTCGATTTCGCGAGCTTCTCGCGCGCCAAAGGGCTGCTCGAGAAAGCCAGCGAGGAAGACCCCGAATACGCGGCGCCGTATGCGTTCGCTGCGAAGTGGCACAATTTCAAGATCGCGGAGGGGTGGTCGTCGGATTTCGATGCGGATTCGGCCGACGTGATCCGGCTGTCCAATTGTGCCATCGAAAGAGACCCCCACAATGCTCTCGCGCTCGCGATACAAGGGCACGGCAAGAGCATGTTTTTCCGTGACTACGATAGCGGATTGGACCTGTGTGAGCGGGCTCTTGCCATATCGCCAAGCAATTCGTGGGCATGGGTGTTCGGGAGCGGGACCCCCGGATTCATCGGCGATGCTTCAACAGGAATTGCCCGTGCGGAGCGCGCCATCCGGCTTTCACCACTTGGCCAACAGGCCTTTTTCAATTTCTGCCTGCTCGGCCAAAATCATTATCTGAACGGAACGTTTGACGATGCCATTCGCTGGTCGAAGAAGTCTTTGACCCTCAGCCCGCGTTTTGGAAACGCCGCGCGCGTCCTCGCCGCAAGCCTCGTCGCTGTCGGTCGCCTGGAGGAAGCGCAGCAGGTGTCGTTGCACCATAAGAACATCCTGCCCGGCTTCAGGGTATCGGACTATGCGCGCCGTTGTCCGTTCAAGGAGCCCCAGGGGTCTTTATATGTCGAGCGATTAGGAGCAGCTGGGTTGCCGGATTGATGGGGCCAGGAGCCCGGTTCAAATTATTAGCCCCTCGATGGAGAGCACAATGCCTGGTGTTGCAGGAGGAGGCGGTGGTGGCGGCGGTGGTGGCGGTGGTGGCGGCGGCGGCGGAGGCGGCGGTGGTGGGGGCGGCGGTGGTGGCGGAAACGGCGCAGTTAGCGGCGGCTACGTTGGCGGCGGAATTCCCCCGCGTCCTTTCCCGATCTTCGAGAGTTTCGTCGGAGTCCTGCCCGGTAGCTTGAATTACGGGGCGACATTCCCGCTGTCTGCCTGGCGCCCTGACTTTTTTGCCCAGATCGCATTGCTCGAATTTGCCAGGACCGATTGGCAAACCATCACTGTCGCCGGCCCGCCAACGGATCACGATGTGATTTTCGGGGAGATCGACGAACTCCTTGGGGCGTCGATGGATCGTCGCAAGAGGTTGGCAGATGAGATCGTCGATCAGGACGTGAGGCTTGTCGGCTATTTTGCGCAGGTCCTCATGCTTTCGCCGTCGGCGCATCCAAATACGATAAAGATTCTGGAGATGGCCGATCATGTTGGGCTGATGGTCGCCGTCTACTACAAGCTCAGGTTCAATCGCGGGCGGCCGCAACAGGTGTGGCCGGGGCTTTTCCCAATGGTCGCTTCGCCCTGGCACGCCTCCTATCCGAGCGGACATTCGCTGGAGAGCCACCTGATGGCACTGGCGCTGGGAGAGATTATCCCCGGTGCCAAGAGTGCGCTGAGGGCGCTGGCCGCGCGGATCGGGAAGAATCGCGAGATCGCTGGCGTCCACTACCCGAGTGACACGGCTGCCGGGAAGGCCATTGCTGAAGCCGTGTTTCCGTACCTCCAGCAATGCGGCACCTTCCATGCGGTGACCGAGGCAGCAAAACAAGAGCATTGAACCGTGCCTAATGCCGCAGCCGAGATCGCATCCTTGGATTTTGCAAGGATGCGCTCCGCACGGCCACAAGGAATTGAAGTTGGACCAATCGATCTCAACCACGAGGTATTGCAATGGGTGTGGAAGAAATTTCCGTCATCGAAAGGACGCGGATTCAGTTGGCGCCAGATTTCACGATGCAACATCAGTGTCACATCAATTGGTGCTGGGCAGCCGTCGCTTCCAGCATCTCGCGCTATTACGACGAGACCAGCATTTTCACGCAGTGCCACATCGCCGACCTTGAATTGAACCGGCATGATTGCTGTGATTTCCCTTGCGGCACGCCGGGCCTGGAATTCGATGTGACGCATACTCTTGGATCACCGCTCAACCGAGTTCGCTGCCTCGCCCTGTTGGCCTACGACCAACGAGCGACACGAATGGAGGTGCAGCAGGAGATCAGTGCAGGGCGACCCATTTGTGTTCGCACGGTCTGGTCGGGAGACGAAGATGAGGAGGGACCGGCGCACTTCGTCGCGATCGTCGGATATCTGGAGGATACCGACAGCCTGGTCATCGAGGATCCCCTTTACGGCTCGACACCAGAGATCCAGTTTGATCGATTTTGCTCAAACTATCGGGACGCCAAAGGTGTCTGGACGGACACCTACTTCTCGAAGCCCCCGGTCTAGAACCTCGCCACCGCGAAAGGAGAGAAAAGATGGCAATTCATCCCAGCGATCCTCCGGCGGCTGCGGTCGTAGCTGTGAAGCGAGCGGTGGCCATCCGGGTGGGCAATCCGAAATTCCCGCGATCAAGGCTTTCCACTGCCAACCGCGACGCGGTCTTCATTTCCCTGCCGCATCGCATTGCCTATCTGGCTTTTGGCAAGATCCGTCGCGCAGAAAAACTGCGAGCGGCTGCGACGATAGGCAATTGGAGATTTCTTGTGATTGAAGCGAAGCGGCGCACCACCGCTGATGATGGTGGAGGGGAGGAACAGGAGCCGATCGCTGCTGCGACAATCGTGAAGTCGGCAGCGACGACGTATGAGACGACGTATGAACTGGGTGACCTGAACGAAGGGCCGTTTGTGGCGGCGACGTCGGAGGCGATCCGTCGTGCCGAGAAGCTTCCTGAAGTTCGGGAAGGACGCTTCGAGGCTTTCCTGCTCACCGTGCCGGCGGTCCATGTGACAGCGCTCTGGTTGCAAGATTATCAAGATTGTCATGGCGATGCGGACCTGCTGCTGACGTTACCGCCCTCGGACCAGGCCTTGGAGCCGTATCGGCCGATGGCGTCGGCTGCGTTCTTGGCTGTCGTGCAAGACCTCGCTCGGAAAGTAACTTCCGAATACGCGACGAGGGGGTGAGTGGGCAATGTCGGCGCGATGGAAAAGCTCGCAAGTGCGTTAAGCTCGTAAGGGCGTCAAAGTTGGCAAGTCCCGGCAGAGGAGCACGCCTAGTCCGCCTGCTTCGGCCGTCGGGGAGCCTTTGACCTCTTCTGCGGAAAGTATGGATTCACGGTACAGCTCGCGGAGCGGCCGACGGCGAGAAATCTGCACTGTTCGAGCGAAGTGTAGCGGCAGTCGAAATAGCCGACCGGGCCGTATATCTGCATGCAGACGGGATAGCTGGGATCGTAGGTCTGCGCGTGCGCCGGCACGCCCGAGAAGAGCAGGCCGGTGGCGACGAGCGCGAAGCGGGCGCGGCGCATCTCAGCGCGGCGGGTAGTAGCCGGGTGAATAGCCCGGTGTCTGGGCGCCCGGACGATTCTGATAGGCGTAGGGATCATCGCTCTGGCCAGTGAAATACGGATTCGCGAGGCAGGTCAGCGCGCGGCCCGACGAGCTTGCCTGACACTGTGCGTAACTGTCGAACGTGCAATTGCTCAGCCCCGGCCATTCATCGCCGGTCAGGCAGAACGCGTGATGCGTGCCGAATGCGCGTGCGGGCGCGCTTGCGCTCAGCGTGAGCGCGAATGTGGCGATTGCGAGCGAAAGTGTGGCGACAATGGGGAGGGCAATCTGTCTACGCATCTCAATCTCCAATCACACAATCGTGCGTGCATCAGGTCTCCAAGCACAGATGCAATATACGTCGTGCAGTCGACATTGGAACTCATGAAAACCCTTGTTTCAAAGGGTTTCCCGCGCACGCTGCTAAACATTCATTAACGCAGCACAGCCCTTTGGCTCCGACTGTTGCGTCGGAGTTACAGCAATTCCGTCGAGCGCTGATATGACGACGCCACGGCCCGGGGGCCTAATGACGAAACTGGAACGGGAATCAAATGAACAAGAATCTGTTGCTTGCTGCTGTGAGCCTTGTCGCGCTGAGCGCGACTGCGCCGGCGCTGGCTGCTGACCTCGCTGCGCGGCCTTACACCAAGGCGCCTGCGATGATCGCGACCGTCTATGACTGGAGCGGCTTCTACATCGGCATCAACGGCGGCGGCGGTTCGTCGCACGCGACCTGGGATTTCGTCGGCGTTGGTCGTGAAGGCTCGCACGATGCGACCGGCGGTACGGTCGGTGGTCAGATCGGCTATCGCTGGCAGTCCGGCCAGTGGGTGTTCGGCGTGGAAGGCCAGGGCAACTGGGCCGATTTCTCGGGCGACAACGCCAGCGCGCTGTTCGCCACCCGCAACCGCACCAAGATCGATGCGTTCGGTCTGATCACTGGTCAGGTTGGCTACGCCTGGAACAACGTCCTGGTCTACGTCAAGGGCGGTGCGGCTGTGGTCAGCAACAAGTACGAGATCTCCAACACGGCGGGCGCGCTGCTCTCCTCGTCCAGCGACAGCCGCTGGGGTGGCACGGTCGGTGCCGGCCTCGAGTACGGCTTCGCGCCGAACTGGTCGGTTGGCGTTGAGTACAACCACATCTTCCTGTCCGACAAGGACGTGACCTTCGCTGGCTTCGCCGGTTCGGAGCGCATCCGCCAGGACGTCGACATGGGTCTCGTCCGCCTGAACTACAAGTTCGGCGGCCCGCTGATCGGCCGTTACTAAGAAAACGCCTGAGACTGATCGCTCTGCCTGGAGCGGTTGTCGAAGCCCCGGCCGTTGGCCGGGGCTTTTTTATTGTTTGAATTCAGCGAGTTAACCATCCCATTTCGAGGTGGCCGAGACGGCTTGACTCTCAAGAACGAAATGAGAACAATGTTCTTCATACGTTCTGGTGATGGAGCAAGCCATGTTCAGGATTTTCGTGGAAGAAGCCGCCGCACTCGCCTCGATCTCGCTGTTCGTCGGGATGATCGCAATCTGGGCGCAGGTGATTCCGCAGCTCTAGGCCGCGGCTGGCCAGACCCCCTTGGTCATGCCCTTGGGGAAAAGCGGGACGACGCGGCCGTTTCGTGGCTCCGGCGTGGACTCTGAAGCGGTGACGCCCCACCATTGTGAGGCGAGTCGGCTGGGTGGGCGGAAGATGTCCTCATGATCCCCCTGGAGCCGGCGACCGCTCCATCTCATCTGCAAGAGGCCGTCACGCGACCATGCCGAGCGCCGGATTTGTCCACCTTCACGTTCACTCGGCCTATTCGCTGCTCAAGGGCTCGATCAAGATCGCCAAGCTCGCCGAGCTTGCGAAGAAGGACCACCAGCCCGCACTGGCGCTGACCGACACCGACAACATGTTCGGCGCGCTGGAGTTCTCCGACAAGATGGCGGGCTCCGGCATCCAGCCGATCGTTGGCTGCGAGCTCGCGATCGATTTCGGCGACCAGGATCCCAATGCGCGCAACGCGCTGCTGCCGTCGCGTGTGGTGCTGCTGGCGGCCCAGGAGCGCGGTTATCGCAGCCTGATGCGGCTGAACTCGCGCGCGTTCCTCGAATCGCCTGACAGCCACGCGCCGTTCATCAAGCTCGATTGGCTCGACGGTGAGACCGAAGGCTTGATCGCACTCACGGGCGGCCCCGACGGTCCAATCTCGCTCGCGCTTGCGAGCGGGCAGGCCGAAATTGCGGCGACGCGCTGCGAGCGTCTCGCCGGCCTGTTCGGCGACCGCCTTTATGTCGAATTGCAGCGCCACAACATCGACAAGGAGCGCCGCGTCGAAAGCGGGCTGATCGACATCGCCTACGCGAAAGGCCTGCCGCTGGTTGCGACCAACGAGCCGTATTTCGCTTCGAACGACGATTACGAGGCGCATGATGCACTGCTCTGCATCGCCGGCGGGCGGCTGATCGCCGAGACCGATCGCGTTCAGCTCACGCCCGATCACCGCTTCAAGACCCGCGCCGAGATGGCGGTGCTGTTCGCCGACATTCCGGAGGCGCTGGCCTCGACGGTGGAGATCGCCGAGCGCTGCTCGTTCCGCCCGATGACGCGCAAGCCGATCCTGCCGTTCTTCACGGTCGGCGCCGCCGCCAGCTCCGACGCCGCGTCGGTCGAGGCGGCCGAGCTGAAGCGCCAGGCGGAGGAGGGGCTCGCCAACCGCCTGCGCGTGCACGGCCTGTCGCAGGGCACCACGGAAGAGGACTACAACAAGCGCCTGGCGTTCGAGCTCGACGTCATCATGCGCATGAAGTACGCGGGCTACTTCCTGATCGTGTCGGACTTCATCAAATGGGCGAAGGGCCAAGGGATTCCGGTCGGGCCGGGCCGCGGTTCGGGCGCCGGCTCACTGGTCGCCTGGGCGCTCACCATCACCGACCTCGACCCGATCAAGTTCGGCCTGCTGTTCGAACGCTTCCTCAATCCGGAACGCGTCTCGATGCCGGACTTCGACATCGATTTCTGCCAAGATCGCCGCGGCGAGGTGATCAGGTACGTCCAGGAGCGCTACGGTCGCGACCAGGTCGCGCAGATCATCACCTTCGGTACGCTGCAGGCGCGCGGCGTGCTGCGCGACGTCGGCCGGGTGCTGCAAATGCCCTATGGCCAGGTCGACAAGCTGACCAAGCTCGTGCCGCAGAATCCGGCCGCGCCGGTGACGTTGGCCGCCGCGATCGAGAGCGAGCCGAAGCTTCAGGCGTTCCGCGATGAAGACCCGGTGGTGGCGCGCGCCTTCGACATCGCGCAGCGCCTGGAAGGCCTGACTCGCCACGCCTCGACGCACGCGGCCGGCATCGTGATCGGCGATCGCCCCTTGAGCGAACTCGTGCCGATGTACCGCGATCCCAAGTCGGACATGCCGGTGACCCAGTTCAACATGAAATGGGTCGAGCCGGCCGGGCTCGTGAAGTTCGACTTCCTCGGCCTGAAGACGCTGACCGTGCTCGACGTCGCGGTGAAGCTCCTGAAGCCGCGCAACATCGATATCGATCTCGCGACGCTGCCGATCGACGATGCCGAAAGCTACCAGATGCTGGCGCGGGGCGAGGTGGTCGGCGTGTTCCAGGTTGAAAGCCAGGGCATGCGGCGCGCGCTGGTCGACATGCGCCCCGACCGTTTCGAGGACATCATCGCGCTGGTCGCGCTCTATCGTCCGGGCCCGATGGCGAACATCCCGACCTATTGCTCGCGCAAGCACGGCGACGAGGAGCCGGAATATCTGCATCCGGTGCTGGAGCCGATCCTGAAGGAAACCTTCGGCGTCATCATCTACCAGGAACAGGTGATGCAGATCGCGCAGGTGATGTCGGGCTATTCGCTCGGCGACGCCGACCTGCTTCGCCGCGCCATGGGCAAGAAGATCCGCGCCGAGATGGACAAGCAGCGCGACATCTTCGTCGCCGGCGCGGTCAAGAACGGCGTGCCGCGGGGGCAGGCCGAGACCATCTTCGAGCTGCTCGCGAAGTTCGCCGACTACGGCTTCAACAAGAGCCACGCGGCGGCCTACGCGCTGGTCTCCTACCACACCGCCTATATGAAGGCGCATTACCCGGTGGAGTTCATCGCAGCGTCGATGACGCTCGATCTCAACAACACCGACAAGCTCTCCGAATTCCGTTCCGAGGCGCAGCGCCTCGGCATCAAGGTCGAGCCGCCGAACATCAACCGCTCAGGCCCGACCTTCGAGGTCGGCGAGAAGACGATCTATTACGCGCTCGCCGCGCTCAAGGGCGTCGGCATCCAGGCGATCGAGCAGATCATCGAGGAGCGGACCAGGCGCGGGCTGTTCACCTCGCTCGCTGACTTCGCCGCGCGGGTCAATCCGCGCGCGATCAACAAGCGCATCATCGAAAGCCTCGCCGCTGCGGGCGCCTTCGACACGCTGGAGCCGAACAGGGCGCGGGTCTTTGCCGGCGCGGACTCGATCCTGGCCGCCTGCCAGCGTGCGCATCAGGCCGAGACGATCGGCCAGAACGACATGTTCGGCATGTCGGCGGACGCGCCGACCATCATGCTGCCGCAGATCGAGCCCTGGCTGCCGGCCGAGCGGTTGCGCCGCGAATATGACGCGATCGGATTCTTCCTGTCGGGCCATCCGCTCGACGATTACGCGATGGTGCTGAAGCGCCTGCGGGTGCAGAGCTGGGCCGAATTCTCGCGTGCGGTGAAGACCGGCGCCACCGCAGGCAAGGTCGCGGCCACCGTGGTGTCGCGCATGGAGCGGCGCACCAAGACCGGCAACAAGATGGGTATCATGGGGCTCTCTGATCCCACGGGCCATTTCGAGGCGGTGCTGTTCTCCGAAGGCCTCGCGCAATATCGCGATGTGCTCGAGCCGGGCGCCGCCGTGCTGCTCCAGTTGGGCGCGGAATTGCAGGGCGAGGACGTCCGCGCGCGCGTGCTGCATGCCGAGCCGCTCGATGACGCCGCCGCCAAGACGCAGAAGGGCCTGCGCATCTTCGTGCGCGACACCAAGCCGCTGGAGTCGATCGCCAAGCGACTGGCCGGACCCGACATGGCGGCCTCGAACGGCGCCGCGCCAAAGGTCGGCAGTCCCGGCATCGCGCCGCGTTCGAACGGCGACGGCGAGGTCTCGCTGGTGATGATGCTCGACCTCGAGACCGAGGTCGAGATGAAGCTGCCGGGCCGCTTCAAGGTCTCGCCGCAGATCGCCGGCGCGATCAAGGCGGTCGCGGGCGTGGTGGACGTGCAGCAGCTCTAGGGCGCGACGAGATCTGGAAGAAACGTCATCGTGCCGTGGATCGTTGTTGGAGCCTGATCCAGGCGCAAATGCGTGCCGCGTTTGTCGCAAGGGAAAATTGCTGCGCTTTTTTTCGGGTCAGGCTTTAGCGGCCCGATTGCAAACATACGCAGACGAGCGCAAGTTCGTGCAGTCATTGCGCGGGAAGCAAGCGCCCCCTTCGGCTTTGCAGCATGGTTCGCGGTGCAGCAATCATCAGTTGCATCATTTATCATTGGTGATTTCTTCACATCGGCGGACCTATCCTCGCGACGCTTCCATTCGTCCACTGTACCCGGGGAAACGTCACATGTGCGACCAATGCTCTGAATCTCTGCATCATCAATCTCTGCATCAAGACATCGCGCCGTCACGGCGGTCCGCGATGCTGTTTGGCGCCGCCGCGTTTGGCATGGCTTTCGCCGGCGGAGCCGTCGCCAACGGCGCCCTGGCAAAGGAAGCCAAACAACCGCCGAAGCCGGAGAACGTGCTGTCGCCCGATGCGTCGTTGAAACGACTGATGGAGGGCAACGCGCGCTACGTCTCGGGTGTGGCGCGGCGGCATGATTTCAAGCATGAGCGCGAAGCGCTGGCGGGCGGGCAGAACCCGTTCGCGGCCGTGCTGAGCTGCGCGGACTCGCGCATTGCGCCGGAATATGCCTTCGACTCGGGCCGTGGCGATCTCTTTGTCTGCCGCGTCGCCGGAAACTTTGCTGGGACCGAAACCATCGCCAGCATGGAATATGCGGTCGCCGTGCTCAACGCGCCGCTGATCCTCGTGCTCGGCCATGATGCCTGCGGCGCGGTCGATGCGACGCTGAAGGCGATCAAGGACAACACGTCGCCGCCGGGCCACATTCCCTCGCTGGTCGATGCGATCGCGCCCGCCGCAAAGGCTGCGATGCAGCAGGGTGGGGACGTGCTCAACAAGGCGATCCGGCAGAACGTGATCGACAACGTCGCGAAGCTGAAGTCGGCCGCGCCGATCCTCAACGCGGCCGTGGAGCAGGGCAAGCTGAAGGTCGTCGGCGGTATCTACCGGCTCACGACGGGAACAGTCGATCTGATCGCGCAGGGCTGAGCGAGGCTCGCGCCGCAATGCGGTCGTGAGGCTTACGCGGGCCTGACGCAGGGGTTTGATGGGGCGGGGGCGCCATGCCACCGCCTCAATCCGCGCCTTTCGTTCAAGAGCCATTCAGCCGGCCGCGCGTCTCATATACGGTGGCAGCTCAACAACGATAGCGGGCAAGCAAGCCATGCGTGGGACCTACAAGGCCTTCCTCTGTTTTCTCCTGCCGATCCTGGCCTTCGCTGCGGCCGCGCCCGATCCGGCGCGCGCGCAGCAGCAGGAAAAGCGCATCGCGCTCGTGGTCGGCAACGGCGCCTACGCCAAGTCGCCGCTGGCGACGACCGCGAACGATGCCGGCCTGATCGCGCAGACGCTGCAAGCGGCGGGCTTCGACGTGGTCGGCGCGCGCGACCTCGACGGCGACACGCTGCGCAAGAGTCTTCGCGATTTCATCCAGAAGGCGCAGGCCTCGGGTCCCGGCACCGTCGCGATGGTCTATCTTGCCGGCTATGGCGTGCAGCTTGCCGGCGAGAACTATTTCATCCCGGTCGATTCCAACATCACCCGCGACACCGACATTCCGACCGAAGGTCTGCGCATCAGCGACTACGCCCGCCAGCTCGCCTCCATTCCGCTCAAGGCCAACATCGTCGTGCTCGACGCGGCGCGCGCGCAGCCCTTCATCGAGGGCGGCCAGCCGATCGCGAGCGGACTGGCGCTGGTCGAGCCGGATCCGAACATGCTGATCGCCTTCAACGCCGCGCCCGGCACGGTCGCGCCGGAAGAGCCCGGCCCGTACGGCATTTATGCGCAATCGCTGGCGGAGATGATCCGTACCGGCGGCCTGCCGCTGGCCGAGGTGTTCGACCGCGTCCGTCTGCGCGTCAACGAGGCCAGCAAGGGCGCGCAGGTGCCGTGGAACGAGGCGAAGATATCGGCGCCCTTCTCGTTCTTCGAGCGCGGGCCCGATGCGCCGCCTCCGGAGGCCGCGCCCGACCAGGTTGCCGCGATCCGCAACAAGCCGATCCGCGATCTCGGTGTGCAGGACGCCTATGCGGCCGCGCTCGAGCGCGACACGCTGCCGGCCTACGAAGAGTTTCTCGCGGCCTATCCCGGTGACCCGCTGTCGAAGCGCGTGATGGTGATCGTCGCGGCGCGCCGCGAGGCGATCACCTGGCGGCGGACCTACCGGAACGATACGCCGGAGGCCTATTGGTCCTATCTGCGCCGCTATCCGCGCGGGCCGCACGCGGCCGATGCGCGCCGGCGTCTGGCGATACTCACCGCGCCGCCCGAGCCACCGCCGACCTTCGCGATGATCGACTATGACGTGCCGCCACCGCCGCCGGAGGAGGTGGTCTATGTCGACCGTCCCGTGCTGTATTTCAGCGACCCTGATTTCGGTTTCGCGCCGCCACCGCCGCCGCCGGTCTATTATCTGCCGCCGCCGCCGCCGGATTTCGTCGTGCTCGAGCCGCCGCTGCCTGTGGTCGGCCTGTTCGTGCTGCCGCAGCCGCTGTTCGTGCCGATCCCGGTGTTCGTCAGGCCGCCGATCTATGTTGCGCCGCCGCCGAACAACATCGTCTTCAACAACATCCATAACACCACGGTCATCAACACCGTGATCAACCGGCCGCCCGCCCCGCCCGTGGGAGCGGGAGGAGGGACCGGGCCTGGCAATCTGAGGCCGGCGCTTGCCGACCGCGCCAGCCCGGTCGCGCCAATGTTGCCGCAAGCGGCTACGCAGCGCGCCGCGCTGATCCAGCAGGGCAAGGCACCGATGCCGCCGAGCGCGACGGTCCAGCCGACGGCAAGGCCGGGGACACCTCCCGGGACGCCGGCCAATGTCGCGCCGACCGGCGCACCCCCCGCCGCACCGCCGCCCAAGCTGCCACAGACCAACACGTTGCCGGTTCCCGGCGCCCAAGGCGGGCCGCCAGCGCCGCCGGCCGGGGCAGGGACGCCGCAAGGCGGCAGGCCCTCGGCGCCTACGGCGAATGCACCCGGCGCGCCCCCGCCGACGCATCCGGGGGCGCCGACCACGGCTGCGCCCGGCACAACGCTGCCGCCCCATCCTGGTGCGCCAACGGCCGGCACTCCGACGACCGTTGCGCCCACCGCGAACCCGGCTGCGCCCGGCCAACCGCCGAAACCGCCGGTTGCCCAGACCCCGCCCGGGGGCGGCAAGTCTGCAACCCGCGAGCCGGCCGGCGCGTCGCCTCCGGGCACGCCGCCCGGCACGCCCTCGGGCGCGGCGGGCAAGCCGGTCACGCCGCCGCCCTCGGCGGCGCGCGAACCTATCAAACCGCAGAACTCGCCCGCGACCCCTCCGGCGCAGGCCGCCCGGCCGTCGCCGTCAGCCCCAGCATCGCGGCCGCAGGCTGTGGCGAGGCCGACGCCACCACCGCCCGCCGCTCGCCCGGCACCGCCGCCGCATGTCGCTTCGCCTCCGCCGGCCCGCGCGGCTCCGCCTGTGGCCGTCGCGCGGCCGGCGCCTCCGCCAATGGCGCGGCCCGCGCCGCCACCGCCGGTCGCCCGGCCGGCACCACCGCCGCCGCGGATGGCCGTCGCGCCACCGCCCCCGCAGCGTCCGGCGGCGCCTCCGCCGCACCCAGCGGCGCCGGCGGCGAAAAAGTGCCCGCCGAACCAGCCCAAATGCTAGGTCTTTGCTAGGTCTTTACGGACTGCCGTGGTCTTTACGGAAGAGGGCCTTCGGGGGACGAAAACCGCCCCCGAAAGGCCCTTATTTCCTTGCTTCTGGCCGAAATGGCGCTATATAGCGCCCCATCTCACACGGAAACATGGCTCACAAGGCCGTCCGGTGGCAACCGGGGCGAGAACGCTCCGTTTTGCTCACACGTTTCCGGAGGAACCAACCGGAGAATTGAAACTATGGCGCTACCCGATTTCACCATGCGTCAGCTCCTCGAAGCTGGCGTGCACTTTGGTCACCAGTCTCACCGCTGGAATCCGAAAATGGCTCCGTTCATTTTCGGCGCCCGCAACAACATCCACATCGTCGACCTCGCGCAGACCGTGCCGATGCTGCACACCGCCTTGCAGGCGGTCAGCGACACCGTCGCCAAGGGCGGCCGCATCCTGTTCGTTGGCACCAAGCGCCAGGCGCAGGACGGCGTCGCGGACGCTGCCAAGCGCTGCGCGCAGTATTTCGTCAATTCGCGCTGGCTCGGCGGCACGCTGACCAACTGGAAGACGATCTCGGCCTCGATCAAGCGCCTGCGTCATCTCGATGACGTGCTGTCCGGCGGCGACGCCAGCTCCTACACCAAGAAGGAGCGCCTGACGCTTCAGCGCGAGCGCGACAAGCTCGATCGCTCGCTCGGCGGCATCAAGGACATGGGCGGTCTGCCCGACCTGATCTTCGTGATCGACACCAACAAAGAAGACATCGCGATCCAGGAAGCCCAGCGGCTCAACATCCCGGTCGCCGCGATCGTCGACACCAATTCGGACCCGAAGGGCATCACCTATGTGGTCCCGGGCAATGACGACGCCGGCCGCGCGATCGCGCTGTATTGCGACCTGATCGCACGTGCGGCGATCGACGGCATCTCGCGCGCCCAGGGCGATTCGGGCATCGACATCGGTGCCTCGGCTCGCCCGGTTGCCGAAGATCTGCCGGCTGCCTCCTCGAGCGGTTTCCAGGGCCTTGCCGGTCCGCGCGGCACCGCCGACGACCTCAAGAAGCTCCCGGGCGTGTCGGGCGCGATCGAGAAGAAGTTCAACGACCTCGGCATCTTCCACTTCTGGCAGCTTGCCGAGCTCGATCACGACACCGCGCACAAGATCGGCGAAGAAGTCGGTCTGCCGAGCCGTGCGGATGCCTGGGTGGCCAAGGCCAAGGCGCTGACCGCGGAAGCGGAATAGTCAAAAAGAGCGATGGGTTGGCCGGATATAAGTCCGGCCACCATTTCAGTTGACGCGAATTCCTGAGATGGACCGCGGCGGGGCTGTTTGATGCCACGCCGCGGCAAACCGGCAGGCAAGAAGGATTTTCAACGATGGCAACGATCACAGCTGCGATGGTCAAGGATCTGCGCGAGTCCACCGGCGCAGGCATGATGGACTGCAAGGCCGCGCTCACCGAAAACGACGGCAACATGGAAGCCGCGCAGGACTGGCTGCGCAAGAAGGGCCTGTCGAAGGCCGCCAAGAAGTCCGGCCGCGTCGCCGCGGAGGGCCTGATCGGCGCGCTCACCAAGGGCACCAAGGGCGTCGTGGTCGAGGTCAACTCCGAGACCGACTTCGTCGCGCGCAACGGCCAGTTCCAGGGCCTCGTCAAGATGGTCGCACAGGTTGCATTCGACGTCGGCGCCGATGTCGAGAAGGTTAAGGCCGCCAAGGTCGGCGACGTCACGATCGAAGCCGCGATCAACGATGCGATCGCCACCATCGGCGAGAACATGACGCTGCGTCGCGCAGCTTCGCTCGAAGTGACGCAGGGCGTCGTGTCGAGCTACGTCCACGGCGCCGTCGTCGAAGGCGCCGGCAAGATGGGCGTGATCGTCGCGCTCGAATCGCCCGGCAAGGCCGACGAGCTCGCGGCCCTCGGTCGCCAGATCGCGATGCATGTCGCGGCCACCAACCCGCTCGCGCTCGAGCCGTCCGGCCTCGATCCGGCGGTCGTGAAGCGTGAGAAGGACGTGCTCGCCGACAAATATCGTCAGCAGGGCAAGCCCGAGAACGTGATCGAGAAGATCGTCGAGTCCGGCCTCAAGACCTACTACAAGGAAGTCTGCCTGCTCGAGCAGGCTTTCATCCACGACACCGGCAAGTCGGTGGCGCAGGCGGTGAAGGAAGCCGAAGGCAAGGTCGGCGGCGCGGTGAAGATCGCGGGCTTTGTGCGCTATGCTCTCGGTGAGGGAATCGAGAAGCAGGAAAGCGACTTCGCGGCCGAGGTCGCAGCGGCCAGCGGCAAGAAGTAAGCGCCGGTACGTTCCTTCCGGCTTGCCGCCGGAAGCGGCGCCCGGACGGGGAAAGTGCTCATGACTGATCCGGTCTATCGTCGCGTCGTGATCAAGCTGTCCGGCGAGTATCTCGCAGGACAGCAGGGTTTTGGCATCGATCAGCCGACCCTCGACCGGGTTGCGGACGATCTGATCGCCGCCCGCCAGCTCGGCACCGAGGTCGCGGTGGTGATCGGCGGCGGCAACATCGTGCGCGGCGTCGAAGTGTCCTCGCAAGGGGTGTCGCGCACCACCGGCGACACCATGGGCATGCTCGCCACCATGATGAACTGCCTCGCGCTGGAGGCGACGATCGAGCGCAAGGGCACGCCGGCCCGTACGCTGTCGGCCTTCGTCATGCCCGAGATTTCCGAGCTGTTCACCCGCACCGCGGCGCACAAATACCTCGCCGAGGGCCGGATCGTGCTGCTCGGGGGCGGAACCGGCAATCCGTTCTTCACCACCGACACGACCGCGGTGCTGCGGGCCGCCGAGATCGGGGCCGAGGCTGTGCTGAAGGCGACCAATGTCGACGGCGTCTACTCGGCCGACCCGAAAAAGGATCCGACCGCCACGCGATTCGACCGGCTGACGCATTCGCAGGCGATCGAGGGCGGCTACAAGGTGATGGATGCGACCGCCTTCGCGCTTGCCCGCGAGACGTTGCTGCCTATCATCGTATTCTCGATCGCGGAGCCGGGTTCGATCGGCGCTGTGCTGCGTGGCGGCGGCCACGGAACCGTCGTCGCCGGCTGACGGCTCGTCGGTCGCGCCTGAGGGGCGCGGAGTGGGTCGCCGGGATTTTGAAGGAGAAACGTGATGGCCACGGGTAATTTCGACCTCAACGAAGTGAAGCGTCGCATGCAGGGCGCCGTCCAGGCCCTCAAGCACGAGCTTGGCGGCCTGCGCACGGGGCGCGCGTCGGCCTCGATGCTCGACCCGGTGCAGGTCGAGGCCTACGGCAGCCACATGCCGCTCAACCAGCTTGCCACCGTCAGCGTGCCGGAGCCGCGGCTGATCTCGGTGCAGGTCTGGGACAAGTCGATGGTCAAGCCGGTCGAGAAGGCGATCGTCGATTCCAATCTCGGCCTGTCGCCCGCGACCGAAGGCCAGGTGCTGCGCCTGCGCATCCCCGAGCTCAACGAGGAGCGTCGCAAGGAGCTCGTCAAGGTCGCGCACAAATACGCGGAAGCCGCCAAGGTCGCCGCGCGTCACGTCCGCCGCGACGGCCTCGACGTCCTCAAGAAGCTCGAGAAGAATCACGAGATGTCGGAAGACGATCAGAAGCGTCACGCCGACGAGGTGCAGAAGGCGACCGACGGCACCATCTCCGAGATCGACCAGTTGCTGGCTGCCAAGGAAAAAGAAATCCTCACCGTCTAAAGCGATCATCGCGCTTTAGGTTATTGTTCGCGCATGGTCTTTTCGGAAAACCGCTTCGCACTTGTCCGGATCATGCTTTAGGGCCGCCTTCATGTCCAACGCCGCCGCGCCAGCAACCGAAGGACCCGACCGGTCCGACGCGCCTGCGCATGTCGCCATCATCATGGATGGCAACGGGCGTTGGGCCGCCGCGCGCGGCCTGCCGCGGGCCGAAGGGCATCGCCGCGGCGTCGAGGCGCTGCGCCGGGTGGTGCGTGCCTCGCACGAGCTCGGCATCCGCTATCTCACCATCTTCTCCTTCTCTTCGGAGAACTGGTCGCGCCCGGCGAGCGAGATCGGCGATCTGTTTGGTCTCCTGCGCCGCTTCATCCGCAACGATCTCGCGAGCCTGCACCGCGACGGCGTCAAGGTCCGCATCATCGGCGAGCGTGACGGACTCGATAGCGACATCTGCGCACTCCTCAACGAGGCCGAGGAGCTGACGCGCGACAACACGCGCCTGACGCTGGTCGTCGCCTTCAATTACGGTTCGCGGCAGGAAATCGCGAAAGCCGCCCAGAAGCTCGCGCGGGAAGTCGCAGACGGCAAGCGCGCCCCTGAAACGATCGACGCCGAGACGATCGGGGCTCATCTCGATGCGCCCGACATTCCCGATCCCGATCTCATCATCCGCACCAGCGGCGAGCAGCGGCTGTCCAACTTCCTGATGTGGCAAGCCGCCTACAGCGAACTGGTCTTCGTGCCGATCCACTGGCCCGATTTCGACAAGGCGGCGCTGGAAGGCGCGATCGCCGAATTCGCCAGACGCGAGCGCCGTTTCGGCGGTCTGGTCGCGAAAAACGCCTCGTGAGCGAACCCGACGCCGCATCGGCGGGCGCGAAGCCTGCCCCGAGCAATCTCGTGATGCGAGTCCTCGCGGCGCTGGTGCTGGCGCCGCTCGCCATCGCGCTGGCTTATGCCGGCGGCTGGCTGTGGGCGCTTCTCGTCACGCTGGTGTCGATCGGACTGTTTGCGGAATGGCTGATGGTGGTGGGCGCGGGGTCTGCCGCACTGACCGGGGCAGGGACCATCGTCATTGCGATGATGGGGGCCTGCGTCGCCTTCGGCGCGCTCAAGACCGCAATCATCACCGGCCTCATCGGCGGCGCGATCGTGACGCTGATCGCGCGGGGCAAGTTCATCTGGGCGGCCACCGGCTTCGCCTACGCATCGGCGGCGCTGCTGGCCTCGATCCTGGTGCGGCAGGATCTCGTCAACGGCTTCGCCGCCCTGATGTTCGTGCTGCTCGTGGTGTGGGCGACCGATATCGGCGGCTATTTCGCCGGACGCAGCATTGGCGGGCCGAAACTATGGCCGCGCGTGAGCCCGAAGAAGACCTGGTCAGGGGCGCTCGGCGGCTTTGCGGCGAGCCTTTTGGTTGCGGCCGGCTTTGCGGCGTGCGGGATCGGAAAGGCGGTTCCACTGCTGCTCGTCAGCGCCATCCTGTCGGTGGTATCGCAGGCGGGCGATCTGTTCGAATCCGCGGTCAAGCGGCGGTTTGGCGTCAAGGATTCCAGTCACTTAATTCCCGGCCATGGCGGACTGCTGGACCGTCTGGACGGTTTTGTTGCCGCCATCCTGATGGCATGGATTATCGGCTTTCTCCGCCATGGTGTGCATAGCGCCGGAAGCGGTCTTATGGTTTGGTGAGGATATGAGCGCGGTCCCATTGCGTAACAACAAGGCTGCGGCGTCGAGCGTCCGCAGTGTCACGGTTCTCGGCGCCACCGGCTCGATCGGCGACAGCACGATGGATCTGCTGCGCGCCTCTCCCGGGCGCTATCGCGTCGAAGCTCTGACGGCGAACGGCAATGTCGAAGCGCTGGCCAAGCTCGCCAAGGAGTTTTCCGCGCGCTACGTCGCGATTGCCGACACATCCAAGTTCGCCGAGCTCAAGGCTGCGCTCGCGGGAACGAGCACGGAATGCGGCGCGGGCGAAAGCGCGGTGATCGAAGCCGGCGCGCGTCCGGCCGATTGGGTGATGGCCGCCGTGAGCGGCGCCGCCGGATTGAAGCCGGCTTTGGCCGCGGTCGATCGCGGTGCGCATGTCGCGCTCGCCAACAAGGAATGTCTCGTCTGCGCCGGCGATTTCTTCATGCAGCGCGCGGCGAAAGCGGGCGCCTGCATCCTGCCGGCCGATTCCGAGCACAATGCGCTGTTCCAGGCGCTGGGCTCGGGCAACCGCGACGAACTCGTCCGCGTCATCATCACGGCCTCGGGCGGGCCGTTCCGAACCTGGAAGCCCGCCGATATCGAGCAGGCGACCCTCGAGCAGGCCCTGAAGCATCCGAACTGGAGCATGGGCCAGAAGATCACGATCGATTCCGCCTCGATGATGAACAAGGGCCTCGAGGTGATCGAGGCATCCTATCTGTTCGCGCTCTCGCCCGACGAGATCGACGTTCTCGTGCATCCGCAGTCGATCATCCACGGCATGGTCGAGTTCTCCGACCGTTCGGTGGTGGCCCAGCTCGGTTCTCCCGACATGCGCACGCCGATCGCGCACTGCCTCGGCTGGCCCGATCGCATCAAGGGGCCGGCGGCCAAGCTCGATCTGGCCAAGATCGGCCAGCTGACCTTCGAGGCGCCGGATTTCGAGCGCTTCCCCGGGCTTCGGCTGGCCTTCGATTCGCTCCGGACCGGGAAGGGGGCGACCACCGTCTACAACGCCGCCAACGAGGTTGCGGTCGCCGCCTTCATCGCCGGCAAGATCCGGTTCGGCGCGATCGCGCGGCTAGTCGAGGCGACGCTGGACGACTGGATCCGCGGCGGGAACCAGGCTCCCCTGACGTCCGCCGACGATGCTATCTCTGTTGACCATGTTGCGCGAAATAGAGCTGCCGCCCTATTGCCTCAAATTGCCTTAAAGGCATCCTAGATGGCACGGGGCCAGGGCCTTGCGGCGCTGGATGAGGGAATTCGATGATCGACTTTTTCGTCCATAGTTTCAATACGTTGAGCCATGGGCTCCTTGGCTACGCCGTTCCCTTCCTGTTCGTCCTGACGATCGTCGTGTTCTTCCATGAACTCGGCCATTTCCTTGTCGCGCGCTGGGCGGGCGTTCGGGTGCTGACCTTCTCGCTCGGTTTCGGACCGGAGCTGGTCGGTTTCAACGACCGCCATGGCACCCGCTGGAAGATCTCGGCGATTCCGCTCGGCGGCTACGTCAAGTTCTTCGGCGACGAGAGCGAAGCCTCGACCCCCTCGGCCGAGACGCTTGCGTCCATGACGGCCGAGGAGCGCGCCGGCAGCTTCCATCACAAGAAGGTCGGCCCGCGTGCCGCCATCGTCGCGGCCGGACCGATCGCCAATTTCATCCTGGGCGCGCTGATCTTCGCCGCCATGGCGCTCTATTACGGCAAGCCGAGCACGATCGCCCGCGTTGACGGCGTCGTCGCCGACGGCGCTGCGGCCGCGGCCGGCTTCAAGATCGGCGACGTCGTCGTGCAGATCGACGGCAAGCCGATCGAGAGCTTTGCCGACATGCAGCGAATCGTTGCGATGAATGCCGGTTCGGCGCTTGCCTTCCAGGTCAAGCGGGACGGCACCATCGTCTCCCTGACCGCGACGCCGGCGCTGCTCGAGCGCAAGGATCCCTTCGGCAACAGCCACCGCCTCGGCGTGCTCGGCGTCGAGCACAAGTCGCAGGCCGGCGAGGCCTCGACCACGCCGGTCGGCGTCGGCGAAGCGCTCAAGATCGGGGTCGAGCAGGTCTGGTTCATCATCACCAGCACCTTCAAGTTCCTAGGCTCGCTGTTCGTCGGACAAGGCAATCCCAACGAGGTCAGCGGCGTGCTCGGCATCGCCAAGATGTCCGGGCAGGCGGCCAGCGCCGGGTTCCAGTTCGTGATCAACCTGTGCGCGGTGCTGTCGGTGTCGATCGGGCTGTTGAACCTGTTCCCGATCCCGCTGCTCGATGGCGGTCACCTGATGTTCTACGCGGCGGAAGTGGTCCGGGGCCGGCCCTTGTCCGAGCGGACTCAGGAGATGGGGTTCCGAATCGGGCTCGGTCTGGTGCTGATGTTGATGGTGTTTGCCACCTATAACGACATCTTGCGGATGGCAGCTTCCTGATACGGGCTTTTTTGTGGCGTTGCTCATGAGCAACGTCTTGGAATGAAATTGAAATTGCGGTGTCAGCGGCCGTTTGCGGCATCGGGGAAATTAGCTACAAGCGGCTTTGAACTTGGGGAATCTCCCGGACCGGCGTTGGGGTTGGGTCTGGTACTGATAAGGGCGCGTTGCGCAATGAAGTTTGGACTGCGACTCCGGGGGGGCTTGCTCGCAACCCTGATCTTGTTCGGCGCGCCGGTGCTTGCCCCGGTTGGGGCTGGTTTTGTCTCTTCGTCTGCGCTTGCTCAGACCGTCCAGTCGATTTCCGTCGAAGGAAATCGCCGTGTCGAAGTGGAGACGATCCGCTCTTATTTCAAGCCGGGCCCGGGTGGCCGCCTGGATCAGGGCGCCATCGACGACGGCCTGAAGGCCCTGATCGAGACCGGCCTGTTCCAGGACGTGCGAATCAACCGCGGCTCCGGTGGCCAGATCATCGTCTCCGTCGTGGAAAACCCGGTGATCGGCCGCATCGCGTTCGAGGGCAACAAGAAGATCAAGGACGAGCAGCTCACCGCTGAGGTCCAGTCCAAGGCGCGCGGCACCTTCTCCCGCGCCATGGTGCAGTCCGACACGCTGCGAATCGCCGAAATCTACCGCCGCTCGGGCCGCTATGACGTCCGCGTCACGCCCGAGATCATCGAGCAGCCGAACAACCGCGTCGATCTGGTCTTCACGGTCGAGGAGGGCGCCAAGACCGGCGTCAAGTCGATCGAGTTCGTCGGCAACAACGCGTTCTCCTCCTACCGCCTGCGCGACGTCATCAAGACGCACGAATCCAATCTGCTGAGCTTCCTCGCCAGCAACGACATCTACGATCCCGATCGCGTCGAGGCCGACCGCGACCTGATTCGCCGTTTCTATCTCAAGAACGGTTTCGCCGACGTCCAGGTGGTCGCCGCGCTCACCGAATATGATCCAGAGAAGAAGGGCTTCAACGTCACCTTCAAGATCGAGGAAGGCTCGCAGTACCGCGTCGGCACCGTCGACTTCCGCTCCTCCATTCCGAACTTCGATCCGACCACGATGCGCAACTATTCGCGCGTCAATGTCGGCGCGCTCTACAACGTCGAATCGGTCGAGAAGTCGGTCGAGGAAATGCAGATCGAGGCGTCGCGGCGTGGCTATGCCTTCGCCGTGGTCCGCCCCGGCGGCGACCGCAATTTCGAGGCGCACACCGTCGCCGTCGTCTTCAACATCGACGAAGGCCCGCGCACCTATATCGAGCGCATCAACGTCCGCGGCAACACCCGCACGCGCGACTACGTGATCCGCCGCGAGTTCGACATCTCCGAGGGCGATGCCTACAACCGCGCGCTGGTTGACCGTGCCGAGCGCCGCCTGAAGAACCTCGACTATTTCAAGAGCGTGAAGATCACGACGGAGCCGGGCTCCTCCAGCGACCGCGTGGTCCTGATCGTCGATCTCGAAGAGAAATCGACCGGCGACTTCTCGGTCTCGGGCGGTTACTCGACGACCGACGGCGCGCTCGCCGAAGTCTCGATCTCCGAGCGCAATCTGCTCGGCCGCGGCCTGTTCGCCAAGGCGTCGGTGACCTACGGCCAGTATGCGCGCGGCTATTCGCTGTCGTTCGTCGAGCCGTACCTGCTCGACTACCGCATTGCGCTGGGCCTCGACCTCTATCAGCGCCAGCAGCTGGCCAACAGCTACATCTCCTATGGCACGAAGACGCTCGGCTTCTCGCCGCGCCTCGGCTTCTCCTTGCGTGAAGATCTGGCGCTCCAGCTGCGCTACTCGATCTATCAGCAGGAAATCACGCTGCCGTCCTACTTGGCGAACTGTAACAACGTGCAGACCCTGCCCGACGGTAGCGCGAATCCGTTGTTCAACCCAAGCCCGGCCTTTGCCAATGCCAATGGTCTTAGCCTCGCGTCGACCAATGGCCTCGGCTGCTACCTCGACGGCGAAGCCTCGCTGCCGGTCCGCAAGGAGCTTGCCGGCGGCAAGACCCTGACTTCGGCGCTGGGCTATACGTTGACCTACAACACGCTGGACAACAACAAGAACCCCACCGACGGTCTGCTCGTCGACTTCCGTCAGGACTTCGCCGGCGTCGGCGGCGACGTCTCCTACCTGAAGTCCGTCGTCGATGCGAAGTACTACACTCCGCTGGTGTCCGACATCGTCGGCCTCGTCCACCTTCAGGGCGGCATGCTGAACAAGATCGGCAACAACGAGATCCGCATGCTGGATCAGTTCCAGATGGGCCCGAATCTCGTCCGCGGCTTTGCCCCGAACGGCATCGGCCCGCGCGATTTGAATCCCTTTGGCACGCAGGACGCGCTTGGCGGCACCAAATATTGGGGCGCTTCGTTCGAATTGCAGATGCCGTTCTGGTTCCTGCCGAAGGAAGTGGGTCTGAAGGGCGCCGTCTATGCCGACGCCGGTGGTCTCTTCGACTATCAGGGCCCGACGACATGGGCTTTGACCAACGAGGTGACCACGACCAGGAACTCGAACTGCACGGCGTCGACCATCAACCCGCCCACGGCTGGAACCTGTACCGGCCTGGTGTATGACAACGGCAACGTCGTCCGTTCGTCGGTTGGTGTTGGCCTGATCTGGCAGTCGCCATTCGGACCGCTGCGCTTCGACTACGCCGTGCCGCTCACCAAGGGCAAGTACGACCGTACCCAGGAGTTCCGGTTCGGCGGCGGCACCTCGTTCTAGTTCGATCAGCAGGGCATGAGCCGGCCCCTTGTTGGGGTCGGTTTCCAAAAAGATCGTGCTCAATCCGTGAGATAAGGCATGATGCGGCCTGACCGCTTCATGCCGAAGCCGGACCGCGATGGGGTGGAATGGCGCAGCCGACCTTCTTCAAAAAGCCGCCGGCCTCAGCGCTGGCTGACATTGCAGCGCTGACCAAGGCGCAGCTCGTCGACCCTGCCAGGGGCGGTCACGTCATTACCGGTCTTGCTTCGCTCGACGAAGCCGGCCCGATGCATCTGGCGTTCTTCGACAACCTCAAATACGCCGACGAGCTCAAGGCGACCAAGGCCGGGGCTTGCCTGGTGAGTCCGCGCTTCGAGGCCCAGGTGCCCGCGCATGTTGCCGTGCTGCGGGTGGCGCAGCCGTTCCGCGCCTTTGTCGGGCTTGCCCGGGAATGGCACGGCGATGCGCTGCGCCCGCAGTCCTGGGTCGGCAATAACGGCATCTCGCCGTCGGCCATCATCGATCCCTCGGCCCGGCTGGAGGACGACGTCATCGTCGACCCCCTGACCGTCATCGGCCCTGACGTCGAGATCGGCAGCGGCACCGTGATCGGGGCCGGCGTGGTCATCGGTCCCGGCGTCAAGATCGGCCGGGACTGCAATGTCGGCGCCCGCACGGCCATCCAGTGCGCGCTGATCGGCAACAACGTCCTGATCCACCCCGGCTGCTCGATCGGCCAGGACGGCTATGGCTTCATCTTCTTCGGCCCCGAGGGCCATCTCAAGGTGCCCCAGACCGGCCGCGTGCTGATCCAGAACAATGTGGAAGTCGGTGCCGGCACCACCATCGATCGCGGCTCCCTGCGCGACACCGTGATCGGGGAGGGCACCAAAATCGACAACCAGGTCCAGATCGGCCACAATGTGACCATCGGTCGGAACTGCCTGCTGGCGGCCCAGATCGGGCTCGCGGGCAGCCTGACGATCGGCGACAACGTGGCGCTGGGAGCAAAGGTTGGCATCAACAACCACCTCAAGATCGGCGATGGGGCCCAGGTCACCGCGATGAGCGGCGTCAAGGACGACATCCCGCCGAACGGACGCTGGGGCGGCTTTTTCGCCAAGCCGACCAAGCAATGGTTCAAGGAAATTATCGCGGTGGAGCGCCTGGTACGCGACAGCAGGGCCGATCCGAAGAACGAGGGACGGGAATGACGGAGGAATCACCGATCAAATTCGAGCTGGTGGATATCAACGCGATCCTCCGGACGCTGCCGCACCGTTTTCCGATGCTGTTGATCGACCGGGTGATCAATATCCGCGCCGATTACAGCGGCATTGGCATCAAGAACGTCACCTTCAACGAGCCGGCCTTCCAGGGGCATTTCCCGGAGCGTCCGGTCTATCCCGGCGTGATGATGATCGAAGCGATGGCGCAGACCGCGGGCGTGATCGGCATCACCTCGGTCGAGGGCACCGAGAAGCCGCGCGCGGTGTATTTCCTCACCATCGACAAGTGCAAGTTCCGCAAGCCGGTGCTGCCCGGCGACACCATCGAATACCACATGCGTTCGATCGGACGCCGCAAGACGATGTGGTGGTTTCACGGCGACGCCAAGGTCAACGGCCAGATCGTTGCCGAGGCCGACGTCGGCGCCATGCTGACGGACTGAGCGGGATCAGCTCTTCTGCATGCGTTCGCGCGCCGGGCAGGCGTAACGGCCGGCTGTGACATCTCGCTTGATATTTTGGTTGAAGAATTGGCCCATGGACGGTGCGTCCAGGAGGCGCTCGGCCGTGTCGGCCGTCACGCCGCAATAGCGGTCATAGGCGCCGTTCACCGCGACGATGAGGTCCTGCCGCGCGCGGTCGTAGCAGACCCGCTGAAGCACCGTGCTGCGGGTGATGTCGCGGCACTCGAACGTCCCGAGATCGACGAAGCGGCGTTCGCCGGTCTCGACCGTCTCGGAGACGATCGGGGCGGCCGCGAGCTGTGCGAGCAGAACTGCCAGGGCCCTGACCACGATGACTTCAAGCTCCACATGAAGGCGCTGAAAGGCTAGAGCATGATCCGGAAAAGCGTGCAGTGGTTTTCCGAAAGGATCATGCTCGAACAATAGCCTGAAGCGCGATGACGATTCATCCCAATCCCATCGTGCTTTAGGACGGCCGGCTCATCCGGCGCCTGAAACAGGCCGAGATGATACGTCACTGGACAGATCGGGCATAGTCGCGCTAACCACCGGAAAACTGAGCGACTTCAACACATAATCAGACCTTCTTGATGAGTCAGATTGCTTGATGAGTAAGATTGATCCCACCGCACGGGTCGCGGACGGCGCCGTGATCGGCGAGGGTACCGAAATCGGACCCTTCTGCATCATCGGTCCGAATGCCGTGATCGGCGCGAACTGCAAGCTGATCGGACAAGTCACGGTCATCGGCCACACCTCGATCGGCGACGGCTGCGTGATTTCGCCCTTCGCGGTGCTGGGCGGCGCACCCCAGGATCTCAGCTACAAGGGCGAGCCGACCACGCTCGACATCGGTTCCGGCAACACCATCCGCGAGGGTGCGACGATGAATGTCGGCACCGTCAAGGGCGGGGGAAAGACGCGCGTCGGCAACGACGGCTACTTCATGAACAACAGCCATATCGGCCATGACTGCGTGGTCGGCAACAACGCGATCTTCGCGACCTCGGCGACGCTCGGCGGCCACTGCGAGATCGGCGATTTCGTCTATATCGGCGGCCTGTCGGCGGTGCATCAGCTCACGCGCATCGGCTCCTATGTGATGGTCGGCGGCCTCTCGGGCGTGCGCGACGACATCATTCCGTTCGGCCTCGCCAACGGCCAGTATGCGGCGCTGGAAGGCCTCAATCTCATCGGCATGAAGCGGCGGCAGTTCACCAAGCAGCGGCGCGCGACCGTGCAATCGTTCTACCAAAAACTCTTCCACGGCCCCGGCACGTTCGCCGAGCGGCTCGCGGCGGCCCAACCGCTCGCGAGTGAAGACCCCGCGATTGCCGAGATCCTCGACTTCATCGGCAAGCGCAAGCATCGCCCGATCTGTCTTCCCGCCATCGAGAAGTGATTTCGGGATGGCCGCGGGCATGACATCGGCGGCTTCGGGGATTTCATCGCCGGTCGGCGTGGTCGCCGGCGGCGGGGCCATGCCGTTCGCGGTCGCCGACTCGCTTGCCGCGCGCGGCATCACCCCGGTGCTGTTCCCGCTGCGTGGCGCCTGCGATCCGACGCGGGTGGAGCAATTCCGCCATCGCTGGATCTCGGTCGGCCAGCTCGGCCGCGCCATGCGGCTGTTCCGCGAGGAGGGCTGCCGCGATCTGATCTTCATCGGCACTTTGGTGCGGCCCGCGCTGTCCGAAATAAGGTTCGACGTCACGACACTGCGCCTGCTCGGCAACGTCATCCGCGCCTTCCGCGGCGGCGACGATCATCTGTTGTCCGGCGTAGGGCGCATTCTCGAGCAAGGCGGCTTTCGTATGGTCGGCATCAAGGATGTCGCGCCGGATCTGCTGATGCCCGAGGGCTGCATCAGCCGCGCCTGGCCGAACGACAACAGCAACGCCGATATCGAGCGCGGCCGCGCGGTGCTGACCGCGCTCGGCCCGTTCGACATCGGCCAGGCTGCGGTCGTGATCGACGGCCATGTGGTGGCGATCGAGGATATCGAGGGCACCGACGCGCTGCTCGCGCGCGTGGCCCGCCTGCGCGAGGAAGGTCGCATCCGCGCTGCGACAGGACGCGGGGTGCTGGTGAAGGTACCGAAGAGCGGGCAGGATTTGCGCTTCGACCTGCCGACGATCGGCCCGCGTACCCTGGAGGGCGTCGCTCGCGCCGGACTGGCCGGCATCGCCGTCGTCGCCGGCAACACCATCGCCGCCGAGCCGCAGGCGATGATCTCACTCGCCGACGCCAAATATCTCTTCGTCATCGGCCTGACGGCGTGATGCAGAGCCGCGATCCCAAGCGAAAGATCTTCCTGATCGCGACGGAGGAATCCGGCGACCGGCTCGGCAGTGCCCTGATGAAGGTGTTGCGCCAGCGGCTCGGCGACGGCGTGCAGTTCGTGGGCGTCGGCGGCCGGACAATGGCGCGCGAGGGGCTCGAGACGCTGTTTCCGATCGAGGAGCTGTCGATCGTCGGCTTCGCCGCCGTGGCGCAGCAATTGCCGAAGATATTGCGGCTGATCCGCCAGACCGTGGACGCCGTGCTGGAGGCTGCGCCCGACGCGCTCGTCATCATCGACAGCCCCGATTTCACCCATCGCGTTGCCCGCCGCGTGCGCGCGAAGAATCCCGCGATCCCGGTCGTCGACTATGTCTCGCCGCAGCTCTGGGCCTGGCGGCCCGGGCGGGCGCGGACCATGCTCGGCTATGTCGATCATGTGCTTGGCCTGTTGCCGTTCGAGCCGGAGGAATACCGCAAGCTCGGCGGGCCGCCATGCAGCTATGTCGGCCATCCCCTGATCGAGCAATTGCCGTCGCTGCGGCCAAACGAGGAGGAGCAGCGGCGCCGCGACGGCGAGCCGCCGGTTCTGCTGGTGCTGCCCGGCAGCCGCCGCAGCGAGATCAGGCACCATCTCGACGTGTTTGGCGCGACACTCGGACGGCTCCAGGCCGAAGGCCGCGCCTTCGAACTGAAGCTGCCGACCATGCCGCACCTCGAAGCCACCATCCGCGAAGGCATCGCGGGCTGGCCGGTCAAGCCGCAAATCGTGGTCGGCGAGACCGAGAGGCGCGCCGCGTTCCGAACCGCGCGCGCGGCGCTGGCCAAATCCGGCACCGTGACGCTGGAGCTCGCGCTATCAGGCATTCCGATGGTCACCGCCTATCGCGTCGGCGCGATCGAAGCCTTCATCCTGCGCCGCGCGATCCGCGTCTCCTCGGTAATCCTCGCCAATCTCGTGATCGGCGAGGATGTCATTCCGGAGTTCTTGCAGGAGGACTGCGTCCCGGAGAAGCTGGCGCCGGCACTGTCGGAGCTGCTCACGGACACGCCGCTGCGCAAACGACAGGTCGAAGCCTTCGCCCGGCTCGACACCATCATGTCCACCGGCAACACGTCGCCGAGCGTGCTCGCCGCCGACATCGTGCTCGCGACGATGCGCAAGGGGCGGCGGCAACAGACGGCTTCGTAGGGCAAAGCGAAAGCGTGCCCACGATTTCCTTCTCGGTTGCGGAAAGATGATGGGCGCGCTTTCGCTTTGCCCACCCTACAGTCCTAGGCGAGGCCGCCGTCGACCCGAAAACACTGGCTGGTGATACGCTGGCTCTCGTCGGATGCGAGAAACAGCGCCATGCTGGCGATGTCCTCCGGCGTCACCGCATCGGGAACCGCCTGGCGGGTGCGCAGCTCGGAGATCTTCTGCTCGTCCGGAAACCAGAGCCGGCGCTGGCGCTCGGTGATCACCATGCCGGGCGCGATCGCGTTGACGCGAATGCGGTCGGGGCCGACCGACCTGGCCAGCGAGTTGGTGAAGCCGACGATCGCCGCCTTCGCCGCGGCATAGACCGGCAGCGCCGGCGCACCGCGGATCCAGGCCACCGACGACATGTTGATGATCGAGCCGCCGCCGCGCGCCTGCATCTGCGGCACCACCGCCTGGGCCGCAAAGAAGACGTGCTTGAGATTGACGCCGATCGTCCAGTCGAATTCGGTCGGGGTCACCTCGGCCAGCACCTGACGCTGGTCGTTGGCGGCATTGTTGACGAGGACTGCGGCATCGCCGAGCGATCCGTGCACCCGCGCCATCGCAGCGCGCAAGGCGTCGATGTCGAGGAGGTCGCAGGGCACAAACAGGGGCGCGGCGCCGGATGTGGCCGCGATGTCCCGTACCAGCGCTTCGCCGGCGCTCGCATCGATGTCGAGGAAGGCGACGCGGGCGCCCTGGGTCGCGAAGGCGCGTACGAGGGCGGCACCGATGCCGCTGGCGCCACCGGTGATCAACACAACGCGGCCGGCAAGGCTGGGATAGATGGTCCGGGTCATGCGATCAGCCGCTCCGTCTCGGGGTCGAACAGGCAAATGCGCCGCGTGTCGAGCGCGAAGGTGGCGGTCGCGCCGGGCGCGGGTCGGATATCCGGGGTGATGCGCGCCAGCGCGGTCTCGCCGCCGAGACGCAGCAGCACGATTGTCTCGGCGCCGGTCGGCTCGATCATCTCGACCGGCGCGTCGACGAGGACGGGCACCTCGCTGGAAAAGACGCGGCTGGCCTCAGCGATGCATTCCGGCCTGATGCCGACGACCACGTCGCGGCCGACATAAGAAGCCGCCGCGTCGTGTCCATGCAGGCGCAGACGAACCTCGTCCGGTCGCCCCGCGCCGATCACGGCCACAGGTCCGCCGCTACCGGCCTCGAGCCGCCCCGGCATGGTGTTCATCGGCGGCGAACCCATGAAGCGGGCGACGAACAGATTGGCCGGATAACGGTAGACGGTGTCCGGATCGGCGAACTGCTGCACCACGCCCCGATGCATCACGGCGATGCGCGTTGCCATCGTCATCGCCTCGATCTGGTCGTGGGTGACATAGATGATGGTGGCGCCGATGCGTTGGTGCAGCCGCTTGATCTCCATCCGCATCTCGACGCGCAGCTTCGCATCGAGATTGGAGAGCGGCTCGTCGAACAGGAAGAGCAGGGGATCGCGCACCAGCGCCCGGCCCATCGCCACGCGCTGGCGCTGCCCGCCGGACAATTGCGACGGCTTGCGGCCGAGCAAGGGCTCGATCTGGAGGAGGCGAGCCACATTCGCCAGCGCCTTCTCCTGCTCCGCCTTCGGAACGTGACGGCATTCCATGCCGAAGGTGATGTTCTGGCGCACCGTCATCGACGGATAGAGCGCGTAGGATTGGAACACCATGGCGATGTCGCGATCCTTGGGCGGGACGTCGTTGACGACGCGTCCGCCGATCTCGATCGTTCCGTCACTCGGACGATCGAGCCCGGCGACGATGTTGAGCAGGGTGGACTTGCCACAGCCGGATGGCCCGACCAGCACGGTGAACTCGCCGCTCTCGATCTCGAGGTTGATGCCCTTCAGCACCTCCAGATTGGCGTAGCGCTTGGACAGGGTGCGAATGCTCAGTGCTGCCATGACGACCCCATCATTTCACTGCGCCGGCGGTCAGGCCGCGCACGAAGTACCGTCCGCCGAGGAGATAGATCAGCAAAGTAGGCAGCGCTGCGATGATCACCGCGGCGCTCTGCACGCCATGCTGCGGAATGTCCGCAATTGCGGCAGAGAGCGCGATGAGCGCGGCCGTGACGGGCTGCTGCTGGCCGGTGGTGAATGTCACGCCATAGAGGAACTCGTTCCAGATATGCGTGAACTGCCAGATCACGGTGACGATCAGGATAGGAGCCGAGAGCGGCAGGATGATGCGCCAGAAAATGCGAAAGAAGCCGGCGCCATCGATGCGTGCGGCCCTGATCAACTCGTGTGGAATGGCGACATAGTAGTTTCGGCAGAACAGCGTGGTGAAGGAGAGCCCCTGGATCGTGTGAATCAGCACGAGTCCCGTCAGCGTGTTGATGAGACCGGTGTCCCGCAGCACGATGGTCCAGGGAAGCAGGCGCATCTGCTGGGGAAGGAAGAGGCCGAGGGTCACGATGCCGTAGATCCAGCCATCGCCGCGAAAGCGCCAGAGCGACACGGCGTAACCGGCGACAGCGCCGAGCAGGGTCGAGAAAATCGTCGCCGGGATGGTGACGAGCGCGGAGTTCAGCATGTACGGCCGGATGCCGGCGCATGTCTCGGCGACGCAGAAACCGCTCCAGGCCTTGGCGTAGTTGCTCCAGGCCAAATGTTGCGGCCAGCCGATCATCGAACCCTGCGCGATCTCCTCGTTGGTGCGGAGAGAGTTCAGGACGACAACAACCAGTGGCGCGAGATAGGCCGCAGCGAACAATGTCACGACGAGATAGATCAGAATTCGGCTCGGTGCGAAGCTGCGGTCACGCATGGGTGGCCTGCCTGCGCTGGACATAACGCCACGCCGCATAAGGTAGCAGCACCGCGAGCAGAATGAGCAGCATGAGCACCGCCGCCGCGGCGCCCCGGCCGAGCTGGCTGCGCTGGAACATGAGGTCGTAGACGACAAGGGCCGGCAGCTGGGTCGCGATTCCCGGCCCGCCATTGGTGAGCGCACGGACGAGGTCGAAGGCCGAGATCGCGAACTGCAACTGGACGACGACGACGGTGATGGTGATCGGCCAGAGCGTCGGCAGAATGACCCGCCAATAGGTTCGGACCGGTCCGGCGCCGTCGATCTGGGCGGCCTTGATGATGTCGGAATCGACGGAGCGAAGGCCGGCGAGGAAGAGCGCCATGGCGAAGCCGGAGGATTGCCAGATCGCGGCAATCACGATCGTCCAGATCGCCATGTCGCGGTCGATCAGCCAGTCGAACCGGAAGGAGGTCCAGCCGAGGTCATGGACGAGCTTCTGGATCCCGATGCCGGGATTGAGTAGCCAGCTCCAGACCGTGCCGGTGACGACGAACGAGACCGCAAGCGGATACAGGAAGATGGATCGCAGCACATTCTCGCCGCGAATGCGCTGATCGAGCAGGATCGCAAGCATAAGGCCGGTGATCAAACTCAGCAGCACGAAAGCACTGCCAAACAGCAGCAGATTGTCGAAGGCAATCTGCCAGTTCCGCGATGCCAGGACCGCGTTGTAGTTGCGCAAACCCACCCAGCCCGTAACAGGAACAAGCGTGGAAGGCGTGAACGAAATCCAGATCGTCCACAGCGAAAACGAAATGAGATGCGCAGCCGACAACAGCAGTGGCACCCAGATCATCAGATATTCGGGCAGCCGGCGCACGAGATCAGACGTCGCCGGCCGCGTTGCTGTGGAGACGGTGTCGGTCAACGCGAACCCTCGACGGCCTCGGCGAGGCGGGTGACCGCCTGCTCCGGCGTGATCGTCTTGTTCTTCACATACTCCGTGAGCACGTCGATCATCGCGGCGGTGAGGCCGTTTTCCTGCGCCATGTTGTGCGCAAGACTCAGGACGGCCTGATTGTTGGCGACAGCGTCCTTGAGCGCGGCCGCGGTTCGCCGTTGACCATCCGACCAGCCCTCACCGGAGAGGTCGACATCGGTGCGCACCGGGATCGATCCCGTGATCTGTGAGTACATGGTCTGGATCGCCGGATCCATGACGAGCTGGGCCATCAACGTCTGACCGGCCTGGAGGTCCGGCTCCTTGCGCTGCCAGAAGATGAAGGCGTCGGCATTCAACAGGAAGACCGGCTTGCCATTGTCGCTCGGGCCCGGCGTGATCATGAAGTCGTCGAACTTGAAACCGGCGTTGCGCAACACGCCCTGCGCCCAGCCGCCCATGATCATCATGCCCATGTCGCCGTCGACGAAGCGCTTCAAATTGGTGGCGTAGGGTTGCGCGCCGACGTTGGGGTCCATCCAGTTGGCGATCTTGCGGACCTGGACGAAGGCAGCCTTGATCTCGGGGCCCTCCAGGGCCTTCTTGTCGAGATTCATGATGGCCGCACGGTATGCCGTGGGACTGATGCCGGCCAAGGAGGCCTCGAATTTCTGCCCGTCATCGGGGCGGGTGCCGCCGTTGGCGATGGGGTAGGTGATGCCGCCCGCCTTCATCTTGTCGGCGAGATCGTTGAAGTCGGCCCAGGTGACCGGGACCTTGTCGGCCTTGGCCTTGTCCATCGCGCGCTTGGAGAGAAACAGCATGTTGGTGCTGTAGATCTGCAACGGCAGCGCAATCCACTTGCCACCCGGCTTGTGCAATTTTGCGAGGTCCGGAGCGACGACCTTTTCGTAGCCGGCGGCCGCGACGAGGGCGTCGAGATCGACGGTCGGGGCAATCTTGGACCAGGCCGCAATCTCGGGGCCCTTCAACTGCGAACAGGCCGGTGGATCGCCGGCGATGATCTGAGCGCGCAGCTTGTTCATCATCTCGGTGGTGAAGCCGGGGACGGGCGAATGCTGCCAGACGCCGCCTTTCTCCTCGAATTTCTTGCCGAGTGCGGTGATCGCCGCCCCATCGCTGCCTGCGGACCATTGCGAGATCGCGGTCAGGCGCGGCTTGGCCGCGCCTTGCGCGCGGGCGAATGCCGGTAATGCGAGTGCGGCCGCAGACCCAGCGAGCAGACGGCGCCTTGTTGTCGTGATCGGCATGGCAGTTCCTCCCGGTGTGAAACTTTCTTGGCGTGTTGAGCCACGCGGCTTAGGGCATGTCAGGCGGCCTCCGTCGAAGCCGAGGGCATCCCGCCGCGGCTGGCGAGACGAAAGGCGGCGAAGGCGAGAGCTGCTTGCGGATCGTTGCCGTTCGAGGGCGGCACGAAGGCGAGCGACACCTGCGCCAGTTTCCGCCCGCCGAGAAGGCAGGCGTCGATCCCATCGACCACCGCTTTCCGATCCTCTTCGGAGAGCAGCGACGGCCAGCCGCTGATCGCGACGCCGTTGCACGGTTTCACGTTCAGCGTGTTGCCGATCGAAAGGCCCAGCCGGAACAAGCGCTGGCGCAACTCCTGGCGCATGCGCGACGAGCGCGGGATCGTGCTCACCCACTCGCTGCCGAGCTGGAGCAATTCGGCCTCGGTGACGCCGAGGAGCTCGGCGAGGGCCGGAAGCGACGTATAGGCCTCGACGCAGCCATAGTGACCGCAGCGGCAGCGCGGCCCGTCGGCGTTGAATACCATATGGCCGAGCTCGACCGGCTGCAGCGCATCGGCCTCAAGCGGATCGTCCATCCAGGCGCCGGCAACGCCCTGGCCGACGAAGACGAAGAGATGTGCGCCGCTGAAGGGATAGTCCTGCGTGCGGCAGCGGTGAAACGTGGCGTGTGCGACCACCGAGTTGGTGAACTCGACCGGCACGCCGGCGAACATCCCGCCGAGCATGTCGCTGATGCGTTCGACGTCGCACGGAATAATCGGATTGCCCGCGGCGCTCAGGCGGCCGAGGCCGGGAATGGTGATGCCGATCTGCGCGAGACTGATGCGGCGGCGGCGCGTCCAGTCGCGCAGCAAGGTGAGGGCTTCGCGGAACACTCGGCCGACGGTCTCGACGGTCGGCTTCTTCAGCAACGGAACACGCTCGGTGTAGTGCATTTCGCCCGACATGCCGCCAACGCCCACGCTGAGCCACTGGCCGGTCAGCTCGAGGGCCGCGAGCGCCACGGAGCCATCGAGCGACACGAGCCCTGTCGGACCGCCGACATAAGGGGCAGGGCGCCGCACTTCCTCGATCAGGCCTTCGGCTTTCAGGTCAAACAGGATGCGCGACAGGCTTGCTTCCGACAGGCGCACGGCCTTGGCCAGCGGCGGCCGGAACGAGCCGCCGGACTGGAGCAAGTGAGTCAAAATGGCAGCGCGCGTCTGCCGCCGACTTCTCGGCTGCTCCGGCATTTCCATCCCTGTCGTCATTCTTACTTAGTGTAAGAATTTGCGCGCGGAGCGTTTCAACTGTCAAGCGATTGCGGACGCGATGAGTCGACTTGTTGTTGTGCGTGGCAGCAAGATGAGGCGAAGAACCGATCAGGCTTTTGGTGCGGTGCCTTCGGCCCACTCCGGTAATTCGGCCTTCGGGTCGTACCAGTTGGCGGAATCCGATCGCCAGATGTGCATCTCGGGCCGTTCTGCGATCGGTGTATCGAGGCAGCCCATCCGCAGCAAGACCGTGTTCTTGCCCTTGCGCGAGGCGACGATGTGCGATCCGCATTGCGAGCAGAAATAGCGGGTTTTGCCGGGCGAAGATTCGAAGCCGCGCAGCAGGTCCTCGCCCTTGGTCCAGCGGAAGCGATCGCGCGGCACGTTGGTGACGGTGGAGAAGGCCGATCCGTGCGTCTTGCGGCAGGTCTGGCAATGGCAGTGCATGATGGTGCCCGGGGTCGCATCGACCTCGTAGGCAACGCCTCCGCAGAGGCAGCTTCCGGTCAGCATCGGATTCTCCGTATCGTAGGGTGGGCAAAGCGCAGCGTGCCCACTATTTCTGGCTCGGTCTCGGAGAGGTGGTGGGCACGCTGCGCTTTGCCCACCCTACAAATGTCGCCCGCAAACAAAAACGGCGCCATCGCAGGATGGCGCCGTTTCGAAAGCCGTAATGGCCGATCTTATTTCCGATCCTTGATCGCGACGTAGTCGCGGCGGGTGACGCCGGTGTAGAGCTGGCGCGGGCGGCCGATCTTCTGCTGCGGATCCTCGATCATCTCGCTCCACTGGCTGATCCAGCCGACGGTGCGGGCGACCGCGAACAGCACGGTGAACATCGAGACCGGGAAGCCCATCGCCTTCAGCGTGATGCCCGAATAGAAGTCGACGTTCGGGTAGAGCTTGCGGTCGATGAAGTACTGGTCGCTGAGCGCGATCTTCTCGAGCTCGAGCGCCACCTTCAGCATCGGATCGTCGCCATGGCCGGTCTCCTTGAGAACGGCATGACACATCTTCTGCATGATCTTGGCGCGCGGATCGTAGTTCTTGTAGACGCGGTGGCCGAAGCCCATCAGGCGGACTTCGCTGTTCTTGTCCTTCACCTTGGCGATGAATTCCGGAATCTTGTCGACCGAGCCAATCTCGGCGAGCATCGCGAGCGCGGCTTCGTTGGCGCCGCCATGCGCCGGGCCCCAGAGGCAGGCGATGCCGGCGGCGATGCAGGCGAACGGGTTGGCGCCGGAGGAGCCGGCGATGCGCACCGTCGACGTGGAGGCGTTCTGCTCGTGATCGGCGTGCAGGATGAAGATCTTGTCCAGCGCGTCAGCCAGCACCGGGTTGATCTTGTACTCCTCACAGGGCACGGCGAAGCACATGTGCAGGAAGTTCTCGGCGAACTTCAGCGAGTTCTTCGGATACACGAAGGGCTGGCCGATCGTGTATTTGTAGGCCATCGCCGCCAGCGTCGGGATCTTTGCGATCATCCGCATCGAAGCGATCATGCGCTGCTTCGGATCGTTGATGTCGGTGGAGTCGTGGTAGAACGCGGCGAGCGCGCCGACGGAAGCCACCATCACCGCCATCGGATGGGCGTCGCGGCGGAAGCCCTGGAAGAAGCGGGCCATCTGCTCGTGCACCATCGTGTGATGGATCACGCGGTCGTCGAAATCCTTTTTCTGCGCGGCGGTCGGCAGGTTCCCGTAGAGCAGCAGATAGCAGGTCTCGAGGAAGTCACCGTTCTCGGCGAGCTGCTCGATCGGATAGCCGCGGTATTCCAGCACGCCCGCATCACCGTCGATATAGGTGATCTTGGACTGGCAGCTTGCGGTCGAGGTGAAGCCGGGATCGTAGGTGAACAGCCCGGACTGGCCGTAGAGCTTACCGATATCGATGACATCAGGCCCGACGCTGCCGCTGTGGATCGGGAGATCGTAGTTCTTGTTTCCGACCGTCAGCGTGGCGGTCTTATTGCTTGCTTTTGCGTCCATCAGAGGTCCCCGATGTGTGGTGAAACGGGCCGGACCCGGAAGACCCCAATGACATGGTGGGGCAGGCCGGATATTCCAGAAGGTACGGGTGAGATGGGTATATTATTGCTGTGTGCGCTGCAAGATCGCCGCACGCATGGTCGACTTACGTCGTAGCCTAGTCCTTGGCCTGGTCCTTAAGCCGGCCCAGGCTTTCCTGGCGTCCCAGCACGTCCAAAACCTCAAAAATACCAGGCGATGTCGACCGTCCCGTCAGCGCCGCCCGCAGCGGCTGGGCGACGGCGCCGAGCTTGAGACTATTTTCCTCGGCAAAAGCACGTAGCGCGGCCTCTGCATTCGCCGCACTCCATGTCTCGACTTTCTCCAGCGCGGAATGAAGCTGGCCGATCAGCTTGCGGTTCTCGGGCGTCAGCAGCGCTGCGGCCTTGGGATCGAGCTCCAGCGGGCGGTCGGCGAAGATGAAATAGGCGCTGTCGATCAGCTCGATCAGCGTCTTGGCGCGCTCCTTCAGGGCCGGCATGGCCTTGAGAAGCTGCGCGCGCGTGGTGTCGTTTAACTTGGCCTTAAGCTCGTTGCGGCTGGGCACGACGTGGTCGAGCACGTCCTCGAACATCTTCACGAGTGATTGATCGTCGGCGTGGCGGATGTAGTGGCCGTTGAGGTTTTCGAGCTTGGCGAAATCGAAGCGGGCGGCGGCGCGGCCGACGCTGGCGAGGTCGAACGCGGCGATCATCTCCTCGGTCGAGAAGATCTCCTGGTCGCCGTGGCTCCACCCGAGCCGGACGAGGTAGTTGCGGAGCGCCGCCGGGAGGTATCCCATGGCACGGTAGGCATCGACGCCGAGCGCGCCGTGCCGCTTGGACAGCTTTGAGCCGTCCGGACCGTGGATCAGGGGGATGTGGGACATGCTCGGCAGCGCCCAGCCCATGGCGTCGTAGATCTGCTTCTGGCGGGCGGCGTTGATCAGATGGTCGTCGCCGCGGATGACATGGGTGACGCCCATGTCGTGGTCGTCGACCACCACCGCGAGCATGTAGGTCGGATTGCCATCGCCGCGCAGCAGGACGAGGTCGTCGAGGTTCTCGTTCTGCCAGACCACACGGCCCTGGACCTGGTCCTCGATCACGGTCTCGCCGGTCTGCGGCGCGCGAAGGCGGATGGTGGGCTTGACGTCGGACGGTGCGGTCGCCGGATCACGGTCGCGCCACATGCCATCATAGAGGCGGGTGCGGCCCTCGCTGCGCGCCTTCTCGCGCATGGCGGTGAGCTCCTCTGCGGTCGCGTAGCAGCGATAGGCCTTGCCGTCGGCGAGCAGCTGCTCGGCGACCTCGCGGTGACGGGCGGCGCGGCTGAACTGGTAGATGACGTCGCCATCCCAGCCGAGCTCCAGCCATTTGAGGCCGTCGAGGATGGCGCCGATCGCGGCCTCGGTGGAGCGCTCCCGGTCGGTGTCCTCGATCCGGAGCAGCATCTTGCCGCCGTGCTTCTTCGCATAGAGCCAGTTGAACAGGGCCGTGCGGGCGCCCCCGATATGGAGGAAGCCGGTCGGGGAGGGAGCAAAGCGGGTGACGACGGAATCGGTCATTCTTGGCAGGGCCTATGCATTGGAGGCGGTGGTATATAACAGGACCGGAGCATAACTAAAGCCCGGCAGCGGGCCGCTAAGCTCTTGGCTCAGCCAAGCGAATTTGGCAGAAGGGCCGCTGATTTCCCTACAGGATTTTCGTAATGACAGAACCGGTGGCGACTGAGGTTGGGCGCGATTTCATTCGTGACATCATCCAGGCCGACCTCGATCAGGGCAAATACAGGGAGATCGTGACCCGGTTCCCGCCGGAGCCGAACGGCTACCTGCATATCGGCCACGCCAAGTCGATCGCGCTCAATTTCGGCATCGCCCAGGAGTTTCCGGGCCGCTGCCACCTGCGTTTCGACGACACCAACCCGGTCAAGGAAGAGCAGGAATATATCGATTCCATCCAGGCCGACGTGCACTGGCTCGGCTTCGACTGGGGCAAGAACCTGTTCTTCGCCTCGGACTATTTCGACCGCCTGTACGAATGGGCGGAGAACCTGATCCGCGACGGGCTCGCCTATGTCGACGACCAGACCCAGGAGGAGATCCGGCTCGCGCGCGGCACGCTGACCGAGCCCGGCAAGAACTCGCCGTTCCGCGACCGCAGCGTGGACGAGAATCTCGACCTGTTCCGCCGCATGAAGGCCGGTGAATTCCCGAACGGCGCGCGCGTGCTGCGGGCCAAGATCGACATGTCCGCGGGCAACATCAACCTGCGCGACCCCGTGCTGTACCGCATCCTGCATGCGCACCATCCGCGCACCGGCACCAAATGGTCGATTTATCCGAGCTACGATTATGCGCACGGCCAGTCGGACGCGATCGAGGGCATCACGCACTCGATCTGCACGCTGGAGTTCGAAGACCATCGGCCGCTCTACGACTGGTTCATCGAAAAGCTGCCGGTGCCGTCCAAGCCGCACCAGTACGAAATGGCGCGGCTCAACCTGACCTACACGCTGCTGTCCAAGCGCGTGCTGACCCAGCTCGTCCGTGATGGCCATGTCGCGGGCTGGGACGATCCGCGCATGCCGACTGTCGCGGGGATGCGCCGCCGCGGCGTGCCGCCGGCAGCCTTGCGCGAATTCGTCAAGCGCATCGGCGTCGCCAAGGCCAACAGCGTCGTCGACGTCGGTATGCTGGAGTTCTGCATCCGCGAGGAGCTGAACCGCACGTCGCAGCGGCGCATGGGCGTGCTGCGGCCGCTCAAGGTGGTGATCGAGAACTATCCGGAAGGGCAGACCGAAGAGCTCGAGGCGATCAACCATCCCGACGATCCCTCGGCCGGCACGCGCAAGATCACGTTCGGCCGCGAGCTCTATATCGAGCAGGACGACTTCATGGAGAACCCGCCGAAGAAGTTCTTCCGCCTGTCGCCCGGCAACGAGGTGCGGCTGCGCTACGCCTATTTCGTCAAGTGCACCGGCGTGATCAAGAACGACGCGGGCGAAGTGGTGGAGCTGCGCTGCACCTACGATCCCACGACCAAGGGCGGCAACGCGCCGGACGGCCGCAAGGTCAAGGCGACCATGCACTGGCTGCCGGCGGCAACGTCGGTGCCGGCGGAGATCCGCGTCTACAACCAGCTGTTCTCCAATCCGAGCCCGGACGCCTCGAACTTCACGGCCGATCTCAATCCGCAGTCGCTGGAGATCCTCTCCGACGCGCGGATCGAGGCATCGGTTGCCGAAAGCAATTCGACCGAGCCGATGCAGTTCGAGCGTCAGGGCTATTTCGTGCGCGACAAGGACTCGACGCCGGGCAAGCCGGTGTTTTCGCGCACCATCGGCCTGCGCGACACGTTCGCGAAGGAAGTCGCCAAGGGCTGAGGGGATTGGGCCTATGAGCAGTGAAGCCGACGCGATCGTTTCCGCCATCATCGCGAAATGGTGCGCCGGTTTCGCGACGCTCGATGCGGCCACGCTGTCGTCGCTCTATGCGAAGAACGCGTTCTTCTTCGGCTCGAATCCAAGACTCTATCGGGGCAGGAACGGCGTCGCCGACTACTTCAACGGCCTGCCGCGCTGGCGTTCTCCGAGCGCGGTCTTTTCTGAAGTGCGGGCGGCGCAAGCAGGTCCTGACCTGATCAACATGGCCGCGACAATCTCGTTCGACCTCGCAGGTGAACGAGACGATCTCGTCGTCAAGATGAGCTGGGTCGTCATGCGTGAGGACGGCGACTGGAAGATCGTCAATCACCATGCCTCGTCGCAAGCTCCGCTGATCTGACTGGCTCCTGTCGCATACCGCTCACCGTGAGGGGCCAATCCTTCACGCCCGCGAGCCATCGCCTTCGGCGGTCGGTCAGATGTCGTAGTACAGATGGAACTCGTAAGGATGCGGTCGCAGCCGGATCGCATCGACCTCCTTCTTGCGCTTGTAGTCGAGCCAGGTTTCGACCACGTCGGCGGTGAAGACATCGCCGCGCAGCAGGAAGGCGTGATCGCGCTCGAGCGCGTCGAGCGCCTGGTCCAGCGATCCCGGCGTCGACTTCACCTCCTTCGCTTCGGCGGGCGGGAGGTCGTAGAGATTCTTGTCGATCGGGCTACCGGGGTCAATCCGCCTGTCGATACCGTCGAGGCCGGCCATCAGCATTGCGGCAAAGGCGAGATAGGGATTGCAGGAGGGATCCGGTGAGCGAAACTCGACGCGCTTTGCCCGCGGGTTCGGCGAATACATCGGAATCCGGCAGCAGGCCGAGCGATTGCGCCGGGAATAGACGAGGTTGATCGGAGCCTCGTAGCCCGGCACCAGGCGCCGGTAGGAGTTCGTGGTGGGAGCGCAGAGCCCGCACAATGCCCAGGCGTGGGTGAGCAGCCCGCCGACGTAGTAGCGGGCGAGTTCGCTCAATTCGGCGTAGTCGCCTTTGTCGTAGAACAGATTCGTCTCGCCCTTCCACAGCGACTGATGAACGTGCATTCCTGAAGCGTTGTCCTCGAACAGCGGTTTCGGCATGAAGGTTGCGGTCTTGCCATGCTGGTGCGCGGTGTTCTTCACCACGTATTTGTAGATCATCAAATTGTCGGCCATACGGGTGAGGGTGGTGAAGCGCATGTCGATTTCGTTCTGGCCGCCGGTTGCCACCTCATGGTGATGAGCTTCGATCTGGATCCCCAGCTGTTCCATCGTCAGCACCATCTCGGTGCGTAGCGCCTGCATGCTATCGGTCGGGGGAACGGGAAAGTATCCCTCTTTCGGTCGCGGCTTGTGAGCCAGGTTCGGCTCCTCATTGCTGGCCGTGTTCCAGCTGCCTTCGCAGGAATCGATTTCATGCATGGCGTAGTTGATGCCCTGACCATAACGCACGTCGTCGAATACGAAGAACTCCGCCTCCGGGCCGAAGTAGCTGATATCGGCGCGCCCCGTGCCCCTGAGATAGGTTTCGGCCTTCTGGGCGATGTAGCGGGCATCCCGGCTATAGGACTGGCCGGTCACGGGATCGCGGATGTTGCAGATGAGGACCAGCGTCTTGGCCGGACTGTAGGGATCGACGAAGGCCGTCGTCGGATCGGCGACGACCAGCATGTCGCTCTCGTGGATTTCCTGGAAGCCGCGGATCGATGAGCCGTCGAATCCAATGCCCTCCTCGAGGGCATCGACGTTCACTGCGCTCGGCGGGACGGAAAAATGTTGCCATACCCCCGGCAAATCGGTGAATCGCAGATCGATCATCTGGACCTTCTCGTCCTTGATCGCCTTCACAAGATCTTCGGCGCTCGCGCAGTTCCGGACCATGGCTTCGCTCCCTTGGTGGAGATCGGCATCCCGCACATCTGGCTTCCGTTCGCTTCGCAGGCGGCCTGCGACGGACAATGATCCGCCTTTCCACCGCTGCAGCCTCAAGTCCGGCATGGCGGCATTCGCAGTCAGGGAGTCTCGTTTGCGGCGCCCGCAGCGTCAGCTTTGGTGCGGGCCGCGCATGAGCTTCATGGCGTCTTCAATATGTCGCCAGGTTCTGGCCAGCTCGAGTTCGCCCTTCGACTCGAGGTCGATGGCATTCTGGGCTGCTTCCGCAATGGCCTTGGGGCCATGTGCTTCCAGCAACTGCCGCGCATAGTCGTGGATTTCGATTTCTCGCATGGCGCCACCCTTCTCCTCTTCCGGGCGCCACCCGTGAATGGATGGGGCCGAGGACTGCAGGCGTTGACACCGTCAAGCAACGGATAATCTGCATCCTTGCGCAGAGCATTTGCAAGAGCCCTTTTGGGGCATGGGCGGCCAGGATTGGGCGCCGGTGGTGGACCGGCAGTCGCGGCAACACAACGCAGGCCGGATGGATACATTTCGCAGGTGGCGCCACCATATGAATGGGAGAGAGGAGGTGAGCATCATGCGCATCCAACATTGGCAAGACGCTGCCAGCCTGTTGGTGGGCGTGTGGCTGGTCCTGTCGCCCTTCGTCCTCGGCTCGTCCGGGGCGGCTGTCTGGATCACCATCGCGCTCGGGCTCGGCGTCGTGTTGTTTGCCGTAGAAGCGTTTGTCATCCCGTCCTATCTGGAGGAGTGGGGAGAAATGCTGCTGGGCCTGGCTCTGGTGCTGGCGCCCTGGGCCATTGGCTATGACACGACGTCAGCCACGGTCAGCAGCGTACTGTCAGGCATCCTGGTGATCCTGTTCGGTGGCTGGGAGCTGATAACCGATCGCGATTTCTCCACCTGGTGGCACGATCGCTGGCATCACCGGGCCGGCTGACGAGAGCGGTTAGCCGAGCTTTCGATGCGGACTATCGACGACGGTGCAGGGCCTTTGGTCCTGCACCGTGAGGGTCGCCTCTATGCGGCTCTGGGCTCGATCGGCTGCCAGATGCTGATCTTGCGCGTCTCCGGCATCAGGAAGACGGCAAGCACGAAGCACACCGCGGGAACCACGATCGGGTAGATCAGTGCGTAGCCGATGCTGCCGGTCGCGGCGAATGCCGCTGAGGTGATGAACGGCACCAATCCGCCGCCCCAGCCATTGCCGATGTGATACGGCACGGAGACCGACGTGTACCTGATCCTGCCGGGAAAGAACTCCGCCAGGAACGCGCCGACCGGCCCGTACACCATCCCGACGTAGCAGACGAGGATGAAGATGATGAAGATCGCGGTCGGATAGTTGATGTTTCCGGGCTGCGTGACCGATCCCAGCCACAGATACAGCGGATAGTACGTGATCGCGGCGAGCAGCATGCCTCCAAGAATCACCGGCTTGCGGCCGATCTGATCCGACAGCCAGCCAAAGAAGATCAGGCTCGGCGTTGCAATGAGCAGCGCGGCTCCCACGATGTAGGCCGAGGTCAGCGGGTCCACCTTGGAGACCTGCTGCAGAAAGTAGAGCGCCCAGAATTGACCACTGTACCAGACCACGCCCTGTCCGATCAGGACCACGACGGCGATTCCGATGTATTTGATGTTCGAACTGAGGAAGGCCTCCTTCCACGGATTCCTCGTCATCTGTCCGCGGGCCTTGATCTCCTGGAAGACCGGCGTCTCCTGGAGCTGGAGGCGGATATAGATCGCGATGGCCACCAGCAGGAAGGACACCAGGAACGGAACGCGCCACGCCCATTCGTCGAAGGCCTGATTGCCGAACCAGGTCCGTGTCAGGATGATCACGGCCAGGGACACCACGATGCCGAGAGTTGGCGAGGTCTGCAGCCAACCGGTGTAGTAGCCGCGCTTCTCGTCCGGAACATGCTCTGCCACATAGGTGATGGCGCCGCCATACTCGCCGCCCAGACACAGACCCTGGATCATGCGCAAGCCGAATAGAAGGAATGCCGCCGTCAGACCGATGGACTGGTAGGTCGGGATCAACCCGATTGCCCCCGTACCCAGTCCCATTCCGCTCAGCGTGATGAGGAACGTATATTTTCGCCCGACCCGGTCGCCCATCCATCCAAAGAGGAAAGCTCCCAGCGGACGGATCAGGAAGCCTGCAGTGAACAGCGCGATCGTGCTGAGGAGGGCTGCAACCGGGTGGGACTGCTCGAAGAACTTGACCGACAGAACTGCGGCCAGGCTGCCAAAGATATAGAAATCATACCATTCGATGACGTTTCCCACCGATGCAGCAACAATCACGCGGCGAAAATCGCTCGGAATTTGCATGGGCATTTGCAACTCCTATGGTTTCAAGATGTCTCCTCGCGTGTTTCAGCGGTCGATCTTCTCGCGGAGTGCGTGATGCGCGGCGTTGCATACGCCTGCTATCGAGTTGCGTCGGCAACGCCTGACCTCAGGGGAGCTTTGGACCACCTGAGGTGAGCTCCAGCGGCTTTAGAACCGCGAGCCACCGCCGCCTTGCCCGTTTGCCGGGGAGGCGGGGAACCGTAGTGTAGTCCCGCCAGGGGCGGGCACCTTATGAGACTTTCGGCGCAATCGGCGCGCGGGCCGGGGCGTTTGCGACGGAGGCCGCACGAGCTCAAATTCTCCGTGACATCTGGCGGGCAGCGAACGGAAGGTCGTCCCAGGCGTTGTGTGGGGTCTATCAGAGGATCCCCCATGCAGAACATCGCAGAGCATATGGAAGTCATCGGCGCCGATGGCGTCCACATCGGCACGGTCGACAAGGTCGAGGGCCATCGCATCAAGCTGACCAAGAAGGACAGCGGCGAGGGCAGCCACAAGGGCCACCATCATTTCATCGACAAGGGCCTCGTCGCCGGCGTCGAGGGCAACAAGGTTCGGCTCTCGGCCAAGGCGGACGTCGCCGTGACGATGGAAGAGGAAAAGTAGGGGGCCGTTCGCTCCGTTCCTGATCCGTACCGCTATTCGCCTGCCTGCACGTTCCGGTAGCCTCCAGGCCTGTCGCGTATCGTAAGGTGCAGGGAATGGCGGAGCCGGGCCGGCCAGTTCGGTCCCAGGGGATTGCGGGGGCTCGGATTGCGGGGACTTGGCCCGTCGGCCGAGCTGCATCCGCGGGCGGCCTCGCGCCGGCAGGGTTCGACCTCTCGACGTCGCTGGCCGAGACCCTGCGCCACTGGGCACGCGCCGAGGCCGGCGCCGGGCGATTATTGCCGTGGGTGCCGGTCGCGTTCGGCGGCGGCATCGCGCTCTACTTTGCCGCCGATCATGAACCGGTGCTGTGGGTCGTTGCCGCAACGGCCATTGCACTCATGCTCGGCGCCGTGCTGTTGCGGCGGAGCCGGTTGTTTGCGCCGGCGATCATGATCGCGGCGGTCGCGGCCGGTCTTGCCACGGCGACCTGGAAGACCGCGCGGATCGCGCACATGGTGCTGGCAAAGCCGCTCTATTCGGTCTCGCTGTCGGGCTTCGTCGAGACCCGCGACATCCGTGAGCGCACCGACCGCTTCGTGCTGCGCGTCACCGCGATGGAGGCGCAGCGCAGCGACGTCAAGCTCGAGCGCGTGCGCCTCTCCGTGCGCAAGGGGACGGCGCCCGCGGTCGGCAGCTTCGTGCAGTTGAAGGCGCGGCTGTTGCCGCCGTTGTCGCCGGTGCGCCCCGGCAGCTACGACTTTTCGCGCGACATGTTCTTCCAGGGCATCGGTGCCTCCGGCTTCGTGATGGGCACGATTGCGGCATCAGCGCCGCCGGATGCCGGTGGCTTGCGGCTGCGCTATGCCGCCTTCATGCAGGGGCTGCGCGATGCGATCGACGCGCGCATCCGCGCCACGCTCGAGGGCGACAACCGGGCGATTGCGACCGCGCTGCTCACGGGCCGGCGCGATGCGATTACCACGCCCGTCAACGACGCCATGTTCATCTCGGGGCTCGGCCATGTGCTCTCGATTTCCGGCTATCACATGGCGGTCGTCGCCGGCGTGGTCTTCTTCGCGGTGCGCGCGCTGCTGGCGTTGATCCCTGGAATGGCGGCCGGCTTTGCCATCAAGAAATGGTCGGCGGCCGCCGCCCTGGTCGCAGCCGCGTTCTATCTGCTGCTGTCGGGCGCTGAGGTCGCGACGCAACGCTCGTTCTTCATGACCGCGGTGGTGTTGATCGCGGTCATGGTCGATCGCCGTGCCATCACCTTCCGCACGCTGGCGGTGGCCGCGCTGATCGTGCTCGCGGTCGCGCCGGAAGCGCTGGTGCATCCGAGTTTTCAAATGTCCTTCGCCGCGACGCTCGGACTGGTCGCGCTGGTGCAGATCGGCATGCCGAACCTGTTTGCTTCGCCCGATCATTCCGCGACCGCGCGGATTGCAATGTGGGGCGGGCGCGAGATCGCGATGCTGTTCCTGGCCTCGCTGATCGCGGGGCTCGCGACCACGCCCTATGCCGCCTTCCATTTTCACCGCGTCACCCCGTTCGGCGTGCTCGCCAACCTCGGGGCGATGCCGGTGGTCTCGGCCCTGGTGATGCCTGCGGGCCTGTTGGGTTTGATTGCAGCGCCGTTCGGACTTGATGGTCCGTTCTGGTGGCTGATGGGGATCGGCATCGACTGGATGGTTGCGGTGTCGCGCTGGGTGGCCGGTTTGCCGGGCGCAGTCGGCCGCATCTCGGCTTTCGGCATCGCAGCGCTGATCGCTGCAAGCTTGGGGATCATCGTGATGGGCTTGTTGCGCACCCCGTTGCGCTGGGCCGGCGCCGTGGTGTTGTTGGCCGCGATCCTCTGGGGACTGTGCGCGCGGCAGCCCGATATCCTGATCGCCGGTGACGGCCAGAGCGTCGCGGTGCGGGGCAGGGATGGGCACCTGCATCTGATCAGGTCGAGCAAGGACAGTTTTCTTCTGAAGGAATGGCTCGCCGCCGACGCCGATCCGCGCGACGCCGGCAGTGCCTCACTGGCCGCCGGCGTGTCGTGTGACGATGCCGGTTGCGTGACGCCGCTCGCCGACGGGCGCCTGGTCGCGCTGGCCTTGCGCATCGATTCACTGGCTGACGATTGCAGCCGTGCTGCGCTGGTGGTGACGGCACGGCCGGCGCCGCCGGATTGCGCGGCGATGGTTGTCGACCGCCAGCGTCTCGCAAGGCAGGGCGCGCTGGCGCTGACGCGAAGCGGCGACGGCTTTGCGGTTCAGGCGGCGAAGACGAGGGGGACAGACCGTCCGTGGTCGCCGGCAGCGGCCGGCGAGGCGGATTTCGGCGCGAGCCTTGCGCCGCAGGCGGCGGTCCCCCGCAACCGCGATGCGACGCCATCGGAAGCCGACCTGCAGGCCGAGGATTGAGCGGACGGGTTACAGATACCAGGCCAGCACGGCGTCGAGCCCGGCATTGCCGATCACCGGCAGGACAACCATCTGGCTCAGTCCAGAGGCGCTGGCCTGCGAGGCTGCGACCGAGCCGTCACGCGCGAGATCGTCGTTGAGTGCGGGCATGCCGGTGGCCCAGGCCCCCCCGATGCTGCCTTCGCCTTTGGCGATGGATTTCGTCGCGTAGAGCGCGGCGAGGTCGGTCTGCGCGCTGCAATCGCCGGCGCGGAAGACCAGCGCCGAACGGGCCTCGTCCGGGACCCAGATCTCGAAGCGTCGCGCAATCGGGGTCGCCTGCGCGGAGAGGAATGTCAGCACCCAGGTCTGATCGGTGCCGGTCCGGTAGGGGACGCCGACGCCGAGATTGATGCCGACCTTGGCGGCGTCCTCCCAGCGCAGAAAACTCCTGGCATCGTGCAGGTCCTTGATGATCAGCGGCAGGCCGGCTTTCCAGATCCGGCCGGGCAGGCCGAAGCCACGCGGAAATCTGGTGTGGCGGGAGTTGAATTCGAACATGTCGGCGGTGCCGTAATAGCCGTCGACGAGCCCCATCTCGTGGGAGGTTTCGGCATCGTTGTGCCAGAGCTCGATCGCGCCGACATGGGCCTCGTCGTCGCCGCAGAATAGCACGATGACGGCTTGCAGGAATTCGCCTGAGAACACCGGCACCGCCACGCCGCAGGTCAGCCCGGCGGCGATGGCCTGATCGGTGCGCTTGAAATAGGAATCGGCGAATTTGGTGAGGATCACGGGGTGGCCGCTTGCCCAGGCCTTGCCGGGAAGCCCCTCGTCATATCCGAAGTGCAGATCTTCGCTCACGGCCTTGAACGCGGACAATCCTTCGCCGTAGAGGCCGCCGCCGAATTCCAGCCGCATGCGCGTGCGGTCAGGCACCCAGAGTTCAACGACGCGAATGAAGGTCTTCATCGAACGTGTCCGCCGTCTCAAGCCGCACCAAGCATCGGCCATTTGGCTGCGGAACGGACGTTCAAAATTCAGGCAGGACAGCGCAAACTTCGTGCGGTGGGAGGCGCAACGGCTAGGTCCGCCCGATGGCATTTCGCGGGACACGAACGACACCATCTCGCCGGCCTCGGCCGGCGATGGCGATTTTCGATCCTGACCCGACCTGCCGGCCGGGAATGGCTATGTCAGCCGATCGGCAGGCGGGTGATGGTCGGCCGGCTGTCGGTGATGATCTGCGACTTGTGCTCGCGCTCGCCGAGCGGCTGGGTCACTGGTAGTTGCAGCACGGTCGCGCGCTGGCCTTCGACCAGCTGCGTCACCAGCACGGATTTGCCGTCGGGGAATTCGATCGCATCATGATGGCGATCCGGAATGTGCGGATCGATCTTGCCGAACTTGCCGACGCGCGAATTGACGGTGCGCGTCCAGATCCAGCGATTGTCGTAACGGACGTTGTCGGCGAAGGCGAGCTCCGTTCCTGGCAGCAGGCAGACCGCGACGGTCGGATCGGCCGCGGAGGCAAAGCCGCGCGTCGAGGTGCCGCGGAAGGTTGTCGTGACGATCGTCTCGCCAACTTCGGCGGGACGCGACGCGACGGCATGCAGGCTGTAGTCACACATCGGGTGCTCCTCAATCAGGATAGCAACCCGCGCCTCTTCTGAGGCGCTGGCCTCTATCAGAGTGGAAGCTTGCAATTATATGCGATGTTGAGGGCAAATCTGCGACTTGAGTCCGCAGACTGCCATCACAAAATCTTTTTCAAATGCAGTGGGAACAAAGCCCGCCCCCGTGGATTCTGTGAGCGTCAGCGTCCCGCGGGCACGGACCACCCCCGAATATTGCCAGGCTGGCTGCGACGGTTGGTTGACTGCGTCGCGGGCCTCGCGGGCTTGCTCGCTCACCGTGTCCTTGCGGACATGGGGCCGGGATTGCGCGGCCAAGGCTTCCGCGGCCAAGGCTTGCGACGCTGATGCTGCGATCAGTGCCACTGCAACTGTGCTCAGAACGATCTGGCGCACGACTTCTCCTCGAACCTGAAGGCCGCGAAGCAGGGCTGCTTCGTGCGGCGTGCCGAGGATGTACCGCCGGGGAAGGGGCCGGATAATCTGCGCAAAACCAGAAAGACTATCCAGCGGAAGCGGACAATCGTCCGCTCCAATCTCGGATCGGCGGTGCCGATCGAAAGCGCGCGAGGCGCCAAATAACCGATACCGGCGCGTCCGGTATCAGTACTTCCGGTACAGCCCGATCAGCTTGCCCTGGATCTTCACCCGGTTGGGCGGCAGGATGCGGACCTCATAGGCCGCATTGGCGGGCTCGAGCGCGATCGAGGCGCCGCGGCGGCGGAAACGCTTCAGGGTTGCTTCCTCGTCGTCGATCAGCGCCACCACGATATCGCCGGTGTCGGCGCTCTCGTTGCGCTGGATCAGCGCCATGTCGCCGTCGAGAATTCCGGCCTCGACCATGGAATCGCCGCGCACTTCGAGCGCGTAGTGTTCGCCCGAGCCGAGCATGTCAGGCGGTACGCTGATGGTGTGGCTGCGGGTCTGCAAGGCCTCGATCGGCGTGCCGGCCGCGATGCGGCCCATCACGGGGACTGCGACGGGGCGCTCGCCCTCATCCGCCGGCGGGCTCGAAGTCGTGCGGACCTTGCCGAGATTGCCTTCGATGACGCTCGGCGTGAAGCCGCGGCGGCCGCCGGCGGCGGCCTGAAGCTCGGGCAGCTTGATCACCTCGATGGCGCGGGCGCGGTTGGGCAGGCGCCGGATGAAGCCGCGCTCCTCGAGCGCGGTGATCAGGCGATGGATGCCCGATTTCGAGCGCAGGTCGAGCGCGTCCTTCATCTCGTCGAAGGAGGGCGGCACGCCGCTTTCCTTCAACCGTTCGCTGATGAACCGCAGGAGCTCGTATTGTTTGCGCGTTAACATCTCGACCAAAATCCCCCGGTTGATGTCGTTCGATTCCGAGACGCTGAATTCAGCAGTAAGCCGCTACATGCTCGAAACAAATCATGAACGGACACTATATGTTCGATACATGTTCCGCAACTGCTTAATTTACCGTGAACGCGACAAAGTTCGCGGAACGCACGCGAACGAAGCGCTCAGACGGGCAGCCGCAAGACCTCGCAAGGCGTGCCGGCTTCGGCCTTCGGCGCGAATGGCGCGCGCACGAGAAGTGCCTGTGCCGCAGCGAGATTCGCAAGCAGCGAGGAATCCTGGTGATTGACCGGAAGGGCGAGGAGTGTGCCGTCGTCGCGCAGCTCGAGGCGCGCGCGCAGGTAATCCTCGCGCTGGTCGTTGGCGCCGACGTCGCGGCCGAGCACCGCGCGTTCGCGGCGGTGATGAATCATCGAACGGCCCGAAAGCGCGCGAATCAACGGCACCATGAACAGGAAGCCGCAAACGTAGGATGACACGGGATTGCCGGGCAGGCCGATCACGCGCATCGCGCCGAGCCGCCCGTTCATCATCGGCTTGCCCGGCCGCATCGCGATCTTCCAGAACGCCATCGAGATACCTTCGTCCCTCAGCGCCTGCTGGACCAGATCGTGGTCGCCGACAGAGGCGCCGCCGGTCGTGATCAGGATGTCGGCACCGCTCTCCCGCGCGCGGCCGATGCCGGCGGTGGTGGCCTCCAGCGTATCGGCGGCAACGCCGAGGTCGATGGTATCCGCGCCTTCGCTGCGGGCGAGCGCGTGCAGGGCGTAGCCGTTGGAATAGACGATCTGGCCAGGACCGGGCGTGGTGCCCGGCATCACCAACTCGTCGCCGGTCGCGAGGATCGCGACCTTCGGGCGTCGTCGGACCGGCAGTTGCGGGTAATTCATGCCGGCGGCGAGCGCGAGGTCGCGCTCGGTGAGCCGGGCTCCCTTGCGCAGCAGCACGTCGCCTTCCGAGAAGTCGACGCCGGCGGGGCGGATGTGCCGCCCCGTTACGGCGGCTTCCTTGACCGTGATGCGCTTGCCGTCCGCGACCGTATCCTCCTGGATCACGACCGTATCCGCGCCATCGGGAACGACACCGCCGGTAAAGATACGCACGGCCTCGCCGGCGCCGACCGATCCCGCAAACGGACGGCCCGCCGCAACCTCGCCGATCAGGGTGAGCTGGGAGTCGATCTTCGCCGCATCGGCCGCGCGCACCGCATAGCCGTCCATTGCCGACATCGCCTGCGGCGGCTGCGTGCGCCGCGCGGCGACATCGCGCGCGAGCACGCGGTGAAAGGCCGCGTCGAGCGCGATCATCTCTTCAGGCAGCGGCTCTGCGCCCGCCAGCACCGCGGCGAGCGCGTCGGAAACCGGCATCAGGGCCACGGGTGAAAACTCCTGCTGGGCCCGTTCGGGCAAATCGGCGGCGAGAGTTCTAGCCGAGTGCAGGCGCAGAGGCAAAACAGCGGCCGAGCAGGATGATTTATGCTGCGTCATCCGCAATGCGATGAAGGGGGCGCATCAAGTCCGTCGCGGCATGATCCGGAAGGCGAGACAGACCGGTACGAGGATGGCCATGGCGAGGACGAGAAGGACGAGAGCCACGGCCAGCATCGGTCAACTCCCAGACGGCTTGTACGGACTGACGTCCGGCGCTGCGGGGCCCTGATCCTTGTCGGGCAGCGGGTCGGCCTGGGATTTTAGGTCGGCGGCCTTGCTGATCAGCTTGGCGGAAAGCTCAGAATCCGATGTGGTCCTGGCGAATTTCATCAGCAGAGAGGCCTGCTTGGTAAGGTAGGTTTTGCCCAACACGACGATAAGCCCGACGTAGAATTCCCAACGGACTCATGAGTCCCGAGAGGGTTAATCGTTCCGGGAACTCCGTATAAAAATGCACAAAGGGATTTGGTTCCTCGCCCCCGGGCAAAATAGTTCCATTCGCGGCCCGTCGGCTTGCCGGCCAGAGTCAGATTCCGAGCGCCTTGAGGGCGTTCCCGACGTCGTGGGGCGAGGTCACGTGGACCGTGGTCAGGCCGCGCGACCGCGCTCCTTCGATGTTCTCGGCAAGGTCGTCGAAGAACACGATACGGTTCGCGGGCACGCCGATCGCGGCCACGACATGGTCGAAGGCCTCCACATCCGGTTTGCGCAGGCCGATGCTGGACGACAGATACAGCTCGCGGAAATGGCCGAGCAGGCCGGCATATTCCTTCGAGAAATGGTCGACATGCGGCCGGTTGGTGTTGGAGAAGGCGTAGAGCGGCAACTGCTTTGCCGCACGCGGCAGCAGCTCGGCGATGTCGGGCATCTCGCCGGCGAAGATCGCGTTCCAGCCCTCCAGGAACTGCGCGTCCGAAATGCCGATCCCGAGCGAGGCGCGCAGCGAGTCAAAATAGACCTCGTCGCTGATCTTGCCGACCTCGTGCAGCCGGTAGGCTTCGCTGTCCCGCACATAGCGCGCGACGATGGCTTCCGGCTTGCAGCCGGCATGTCCCGCCCAGCAGGCGATCGCCTTGGAGAAATCGATGTCGAGCACGACGCGCCCGAGATCGAACAGGAGCGCGTCCGCGCTGCCGGGAGAGAGCGAGCTCATTGCATCCTTTCACTCAATATCGATAGGGGTCGTGGTCGAACAGCGGGAACGCGCTGAATACGCTCGGCGCATTCGTTGCGGTCGCCTGGTGCAGGCAGGACTTGTCGACCTCGGCGAACGAGGTGGCGCCCAAGAGGCCGAGGCAGCGCAGCACCTCGTCCTCGAGCAGCTCCAGCATTCGCCTCACGCCGGCTTCGCCGGCGGCCGCCAATGCCCAGCATTGCAGCCGGCCGATGCCGACCATGTCCGCGCCCGCCGCGATCGCCTTGACGATGTCGGTGCCGCGGCAGAAGCCGCCGTCGACCATGATCTTGGCGCGTCCCTTCACGGCCTCGACGATCTCGGGCAGCACATGCATGGCGCCGCGGCCGTGATCGAGCTGGCGGCCGCCATGGTTGGAGACGTAGATCCACTCGACGCCGTGATCGACCGCGATCCGGGCGTCCTCGGCGGTGGCGATGCCCTTCAGGATGAGCGGGATCTTGAACTTGTCCTTGATCATCTTCACGGTCCGCCACTCCAGGCCCTTCTGGTAATCGCCGCCGGTGGCGCGCAGGCGGCTCTCGCGAACATAGCGCTTGGCAATGTCACGTTCGCGACGGCTGTAATGGGCGGTGTCAACGGTCAGGCAGAAGGCGGCGTAGGCATTCTTCTCGCTCCGGCTGACGACATCGGCGACGAAGTCGTCGTCGCCGCGCACATAGAGTTGATAGAGCCGCAGCGCATCAGGGGCGGCCTCGGCGGTCTTCTCCAGGCCGGGCTCGGACACCGAGCTCAGCATGTGCGCCGCGCCGAAGGTGCCGCAGGCGCGGGCGACGCTCGCTGCGCCATCCGGATCGAATATCTCCAGTGCGCCGACAGGGGCCAGCACCACCGGCAGCCGCATCCTGCGCCCGAATAGCTCGACCGAGCCGTCGACCTCGCGGACGTCGCGCAGCACGCGCGGCCGGAAGGCGATCTCGTCGAGCGCCATGCGGTTGCGGCGCATCGTGGTCTCGGTCTCGGCGGCGCCGACGATGTAGTCCCAGGCGTTCTGGTTGAGGTTGGCGCGCGCCTTGCGGATGAATTCGTGCAGGTTCTGGAATGGCTCGGCGCTGGCGCCGAGTTCGACGTTCCGTTCCGGCCGGTTGCGGGGCGCGTCGTTCATTGTTGTCCTCCCGAGAATTTGAAGCGTTATTGTCATCGCGTATCGTGTCCGGCAATCCAAAACCATCCTAAAATCGCATAGCTGCGAAGCGTGGGCCGGCCGGCCGATTCTCGCCTTGCGCGAAACGGTTTCGGAACGTTGCCAAAAGTTTAGGCCCGGGCGAAGGGATTTTTACGATGTACCCGCCGGCGTGGCGTCCCGGCCTTGAAGAAACCAGAATGGTATTGTGAACAGCGGGCTGGATCGCCATTTGCATGGCGCCTGCCAAGCCCAAAGCAAAGCTCCAAGCAAGAAGGCCAGCCTATCCATGCGGAAAAACCTGCTGTTCCCCCTGGGCGCACTCACGGGAGCGTGTCTAACCCTTCTGGTCGCCAGCCCGCACGGTGGAGTATGGGCGGCACGGGCGGCAGCAAGCGCGGATGATGCCTATTCCCGGCTGAATCTGTTCGGCGAAGTGTTCGAGCGGGTGAAGGCGAGCTATGTCGAGAAGCCCGACAATTCCAAGCTGATCGAAGGCGCGATCACCGGTATGGTGACCTCGCTCGATCCGCATTCACGCTACATGAACGACAAGGCCTGGACCGAGATGCAGGAGACCACCTCCGGCGAGTTCGGCGGGCTCGGCATCGAGGTCACGATGGAGGACGGCCTGGTCAAGGTCGTCTCGCCGATCGACGACACGCCGGCGTCCAAGGCCGGGATCATGTCCGGCGACCTCATCAGCAAGATCGACGGCGATGCCGTGCAGGGCATGACGCTCGAGCAGGCCGTCAACAAGATGAAGGGGCCGGTCGATACCCAGACCAAGCTCACCATCGTGCGAAAGGGCGCCGACGCCCCGCTCGACGTCGCGATCAAGCGCGAGATCATCCATGTGCGTCCGGTGCGCTTCCACGTCGAGAACGGCGACATCGGCTACATCCGCGTCACCTCGTTCAACGAGCAGACCACCGACGGCCTGAAGAAGGCGATCGCGTCGATCTCCAAGGAGGTCCCGCCGGAGAAGCTGGTCGGCTACGTGATGGACCTGCGCAACAATCCAGGCGGCTTGCTCGACCAGGCCGTCTCGGTGTCGAGCGCCTTCCTTCAGCGCGGCGAGGTCGTCTCGACCCGCGGCCGCAATCCCGAAGAGACCCAGCGCTTCACCGCGCATGGCGGCGACCTCACCAAGGGCAAGCCGCTGGTGATTCTGGTCAATGGCGGCTCGGCTTCCGCCTCGGAGATCGTCGCAGGCGCGCTGCATGACCACAAGCGGGCCACGATCATCGGCACGCGCTCGTTCGGCAAGGGCTCGGTGCAGACCATCATTCCGCTCGGCGCCGGCAATGGCGCGCTGGCGCTGACCACGGCGCGCTACTACACGCCGTCGGGCCGCTCGATCCAGGCCCAGGGCATCGCGCCCGACATCGAGATCCTCCAGGATGTGCCGCCCGAGCTGAAGGGCCGGATTGACACCATGGCGGAGTCCCAGATGCGCGGGCACCTGTCGGCCGCCGACGGCACCGAGCAGACCGGATCGCAGTCCTACGTCCCGCCGGAAGAGAAGGACGACAAGGCCCTGCATGCGGCCTACGACTTCCTGCACGGCGTGACCGCGAATGCGGTCGCCGCCAAGCCTGCGCCGAAGGCGGCGGTACCGAACTAAGCCTTATGACGTTCAGATATCGCCCGGGAGCGGATGACCGCTCCCGGGCGAATTCGTTTTGCGGGCGCTGTCTCAGTAATCCGTAGCCCGGATGGAGCGAAGCGCAATCCGGGTCCCTGCCTCTGCGAGCGATCGGCCCCGGATTGCGCTGCGCTCCATCCGGGCTACGTTCGGATCTAGCTGGCCTCGCGGCGCCGGCTTTCCTCGCCGCCGCGCTGAGCGAGGCGGCTGCGATGCAGCGCAAACAGCTCCAGCACTTTGTCGGCCGGTTTTGCGGCACTGAACAGATAGCCCTGCATCTCCGAGCAGCCGAGCGCACGGAGCAGGCGCTGCTGCTCCTCGGTCTCGACGCCTTCGGCCGTGGTGGTCATGCGGCGGGCGGCAGCCAGGTTGACGACGGCCTGCACGATGCTGGCGGAGCCGTCGGGACCGGCGATGTCGCTGACGAAGCAGCGGTCGATCTTGATCTTGTCGAACGGGAAGCGGTGCAGATAGCTCAGCGAGGAGTAGCCGGTGCCGAAATCGTCGAGCGCGATGCGCACGCCGATGGCGCGGAGCTGGTGCAGGATCGCAAGCGCGGTGTCGTCGTCGCGGATCAGCACGGCCTCGGTGATCTCGAGCTCGAGCCGGCTCGCCGGCAAATTGGAGGCGGCAAGGGCCGCCATGATCTTCAGCGCCAGCGTGCCGCTCTTGAACTGCACCGGCGAGACGTTGACGGCAAGGCGGATGTCGTCGGGCCAGTTGGCGGCATCGCGGCAGGCCGTGGCCAGCACCCATTCGCCGATCTCGTTGATCAGGCCGGTGTCTTCGGCGATCGGGATGAATTCGGCGGGCGAGACCATGCCGCGCTCGGGATGGCGCCAGCGCACCAGCGCTTCGCAGCCGGTGATGCGGTCGTCCTTCAGGGCGAGGCAAGGCTGGTAGTAGACCTCGAGTCCGCCTTCGAGCCCACCTTGGGCGATGGCGTGGCGCAGATCGATCTCGAGCTGCCGCCGCTCGCGGACCTTGGCGTCCATCTCCGGCTGGAAGAAGCGATAGGTGCGGCGTCCGGCGGCCTTGGCGGCATACATCGCCATGTCCGCGTTCTTCAGGATCTGGTCCAGCGCGGTGCCGTGTCGTGGCGCCAGCGCGATGCCGATACTGGCGTCCGTGGTGAGATGATGGCCCATGCAGTCGAACGGCGCGCGGATGGCCTGGAAGACCCGCGCGACGAGCTCGTCGACCTGCTCGAGCGACGTCACCGCGCTCTGTACGATGGCGAATTCGTCGCCGCCGAGCCGCGCCACGAAGTCCTGCGGACCCGCGCAGCGGCTGAGGCTCGTCGCGATCGATTTCAACAGCTCGTCGCCGACGAGATGGCCAAGCGCGTCGTTCACGCCCTTGAACTCGTCGATGTCGATGTAATGCACCGCGATCTCTTCACCGCCGGCGATGGCGGCGAGCTCCGCGCGCAGATGCTCGTGGAACATGGTGCGGTTGGGCAGGTCGGTCAGCGCGTCGTAGTGGGCGAGGTGGGTGATGCGCTCCTCGATGCGCCGGCGCTCGGTGACGTCTTCGTGGGTCGCCACCCAGCCGCCGTCCGCGAGCGGCTCGTTGAGGATGTGGATCGAGCGCCCGTCGGAGGTGTCGATCACCATGGAGTTGCGCACATGGATGTCGCGCAGCACACGGACGACATAGTCGCCGATGTCGCCACTGAACGAGCCGGTCGCCTTGCGGTGGGCGATGATGTCGTGGAAGCTGGAGCCGGGCTTCACTACTTCGGCTGACAGGCCGTACATCTCGATGTAGCGCTGGTTGCAGATCACCAGCCGCCGCTCGGCGTCGAACAGCAGCAGGCCCTGCGTCATGTTGTTGACGGCGCGGTCGAGGCGCTGCTTCTCCAGCGTCAGCCGCTCGCGGGAGGCGCGGTGCTGCTCCAGCAGCTTGCGCACGATCGCGATCAGGACGCCTGCGATGGCGAGCGCGGAGGCGCCCGCAACCGAGATCAGGATGCCGATCTGCTCGCGCCAGTCCGTCAGCGCCGCCGCGCGCGTCGTGGTGGCCATCATCAGGATCGGAAAGTGGGGCAGGGCGCGCGAGGAGATCAGACGGTCTTCTCCGTCGACGGGGCTCATGATGCGGCCGGCGAAGTGATCGAGCCCGAAGATCCTCTGCTGCTCGAACGGGCCGGTCTTGAAATTCCTGCCCATCTGCTCGCTGGAATGGGGATAGCGAGCGAGCAGCGTGCCGTCGCGATGCAGCATCGAGATCGAGGCGCCTTCGCCGAGCACGACGGAGGCGAAGAACTTCTCGAAATTGGCCGGTTCGATGCCGCGTCCGACCACGCCCATGAACTCGCCGTTCGGTCCCACGATCTTGCGCACGATCAGGATGGTCCAGGCGCCGGAGACGCGGCTGTGCACCGGCTCGATCAGCACGTTCGGCGAGTAAGGATCGTATTTGAACGTGCGAAAATAGGCGCGATCGGCGACGTTCACTTTGGGGGCCGGCCACGCCGTCGAGGAGTTGATCAGATTGCCTTCGGCATCGATGATGTTGACGCCGCCCATGTAGGGCAGCGCCTCGATCTTCGAGCGCAGCATCCGGTGGACGTCCTCGCCGGAGAGGCGTTTGCGATAGTCCTCGGCGCTTGCGATGCCGGTTGCGCGGACGTGGTCGACGAAATCCTTCTGGATGACCGCGAAATCCTGCAACTGCTGATCGAAATGATGAGCGAGCAGAAGGACGGTGTTTTCCAGCTCGCGCCCGCTGTTGCGCAGCGCGCGCTCTCGGAAATTCTGCGCCATCAGGACCGAGCCAATGGCGATGGCCGCGATCAGCAGCGTGCCGCCCACCACCAGCCAGCGGATCGGTCCGCTGCGCACGAAGACCTGGTCAAAGAGGCGACTGCCGTAGTTCGTCATCATGTCGATCGTTGCCGCGCACACGTCAGGATCGCTTCTTGATCCCCAGAACATCCGTTGGTTTACGGAAACGGTGTGGAGGCGAAGTTAGGAAGCGCGGTTAATGCGACATGAACGGCCGCGTACAAAAGCAATCGATGCGCGCGACGCAAGACGTGCAGGAATTGCCGGAAGCTCTCGCGATGCCGGTCAATTCCTGCCGGTCGTGCCACGGTCAACCAAGGCTTAACCATCTAAGGTGTTGGCGATCCACACGTCGGCATTGGCACGTGATTTGCGAACATGCCTGCCAACGACACAGAGAGGACGCGACGATGACAAACACCTTGAAGAAGTTCCTCGCCGACGAGCGTGGGGCGACCGCGATCGAATACGGTCTGATTGCCGCCGGCATCGCGCTGGCCATCATTTCCGTCGTGAACGGCATGGGCTCCAAGCTCAACGCCAAATTCGGGTCGATCAGCTCTTCGCTGCGCTGATCGCGTGGGCTCCGCCGCGCGCCAATATCGCCGCCACGATCAGCGCCGCGACGACGTTCGCGGCAGCACTGATCAGGATCGGCAACGTATAGCTGTGGTTGACGTCATAGGCGAAGCCGGCCGCACTCGGGCCAACCAGCGTGCCGAACGCCACACTGGTGTAGAGAATACCGATGATTCCGCTGACGTTGCGTCCGCCAAAATAGTCCATGACCACAGCGGGCAGCACCGCGACCCAGCCGCCGTAGAACACGCCGTAGACGAAGGCAAAAGCGGCGAGGGTCCAGACATCGGCGGCGATGGCCCAGATCGCCATCGCGAACGCCATTCCGACCAGGACCATGATGAGCGAGCGGTCGCGGCCCATCCGGTCGGCGAGCGCGCCGAGAAAGAAGCGGCCCGCGGTGCTGCCGGCCCCGATCACGCCGAGCAGCAGCACCGCAGAGGACGCCGCGACCCCGTGGTCGCGTGCGTAAGGCACGAGATGGACGAACGGGACGAAGGCGCCGAACGAGCAGATCAGACACGACACGTAGAGCGCGACAAACCGCGTCGACCGGACGGCTTCGCGCACAGAAGCGCCACCGGCATTGGTTGCGCCCGCGGCCTCGCGAGGCGGATCTCCGTCGGGTCCGAGGCCGCGGTGCTTCGGATCGTTCTCGATCAGCAGCGACGCTCCGCCGCCGAGCACCAGCGCGATCGCGCCCAGCACCAGATAGGCGCCGCGCCAGCCCACCGATGCGATCAACAATGAGGCGAGCGGCGGCATCGCCAGCGTACCGAGCCCGATGCCGCTCACCGCGAGCCCGGAGGCGAAGCCGCGGCGCTTGACGAACCAGCGTTGCACCGCGCCGATCGCGGGAACATAGGCGCAGCCGAGACCGAGGCCGACGCCCAGCCCGTAGGCGAGATAGACCTCGACAAGGGAGCGTGCCGCGCTCGCGGCCGCAAGTCCGACCGCGATCAGGATCATGCCGACGACGGCCAGCGGACGCGAGCCGAGCCGATCGGCGAGGGGACCGCTGACGAGCCCGAACGCGAAGTACAGAAAGCCCGCAATCGAAAACACCAGCGAGATCGAACCGCGCGAGGCGCCGAAATCGCGCTGGAGTGGCTCCAGAAATGCGCTGAACGTGTAGGCGGAGCCGAAGCCGACGAACATGACGGCAAACGCCGCCGCGACGACGAACCAGCCATGGAAAATGCTGCGCTGAGCGAGCGTGGATTGAACGGTCAATGCTGCCTCCGCGAGCTGAGGGAAGGATGGCGACGATGCCAGGACGTGGCCCGCTGGAACGCCGCGCCGGCGCGCACAAGCATGGCCTCGTCGAGATGAGCGGCGACGAGCTGGAACGCGATCGGCAGTCCGTCCGCCGATGCACCACCCGGTAGCGTGATCGTGGGATGACCGGTCATGTCGAACGGGCAGGTGTAGCGCTGCAGCTTCGCGATCAGATCCGGCTGCTCGCCGAGCGTCTGGATCATGGCGAGCGTCACCGGCGGGAACGGGTGTACCGGGATCAGCAGCAGATCAATGGTCTCGAACAGCGCGGTGACACGCCCGCGCAGGGCCAGCCGCCGCAGCAGGATCTTCTGATAATCGAGAGCGGAGAGCGCGCGACCAGCTTCGATCAGCGAGGCGAGCATCGGACCATACTCGTTCTTGCGGGCAGGATAGGTCGCCTCGTGCGCGACCGCAGCTTCCACCGCACAATTCGGTGTCCAGTCGGCAATCGCCTGCATGACGTCGGGAAATCTGACATCGACGATGCCGGCGCCGAGCGCGCGGAACGCATCGATGGCGTCTGCCAGCACGCGCTGCGTCGTAACGTCCACGTCGTCGCTGTTCCAGGCGGCATCGACGCCGATCCGCAAGCCCCGCACGTCCTGCGCGGCTGCGGCGAGATAGTCGGGCACCGGATTGAACACCGAGGTGGGGTCGTTGGGGTCGTGTCCGGCAATGACGCCGAGCAGCGCGGCCGCATCGGCCGCGCTGCGGCCGATGGGTCCGACATGGTCGAGCGTCGCGGCCAGCTCAAACGCGCCGTGGCGGCTGACGCGACCCCAGCTCGGCTTCAATCCGGTCAGCCCGTTGGCGGCGGAGGGCCAGCGGACCGAGCCGCCGGTGTCGGAGCCGAGCGAGCCGAAGCAAAGCCCGGCAGCGGTTGCGACCGCCGAGCCACTGGACGAAATGCCCGGCCAGTAACTCGCATTCCACGGATTCTTCGGTGGCGTCACCAACGGATGGTGATCGGAATAGGCGCCCTCGGTGAGTTGCAGCTTGCCGAGTATCACGGCGCCCGCGTCCTTGAGCCGGCGCACGACGGTTGCGTCTTCGCTGGGACGAAAGTCGCGATGAAGCGTGGTGCCGGCCGCGGTCGGAATGCCCTTGGTCCAGAACAGGTCCTTGAGCGCAATCGGCACGCCATGCAGCGGGCCCCGATACCGGCCCCGTGCGATCTCGGCGTCCGCGGCCTTTGCCTCGGCGATGGCCGTTTCCGCCATCACGTGAACGTAGCTGCCGAGATCCCGGTCCATGGCGTCGATACGGTCGAGTTGCGCGCGCGTCACGTCCAGCGCGGAGATGTCGCGCGCCTTGAGGCGTGCTGCGAGCGCGGTGAGTTCGAGATAGTGCAGGGCATCAGCCATCGGCGCGAGTTCTCCGTTCTGGTGATCGCAATGGGCGGGCTCGATCCCGAAGGATTCGACACCGGTATAATTAGGATACAGGTGTCGCTTGCAGTCAACCAGTAAATCTGTTTTACTGGTGTTCCAATCTTTGGTGTCCCGATGTCGAAAGAGTCGCGCAAATTCCAGGTTCCCGACACGCTGGCGAACGTCTACGATTTCGCCAACACGCTCGATGTTCGCCACTTCACGCATTTCGGCGTGGAGCACCCGGAGAGCGATGAGCTTGGCGGGCCGAAGGAACTTGCGGACTGGATGCGGGAACGCGGCCTTGGCGCCGAGGGCGGGCGTGTCACGCCCGCGATGTTTGAGACCGCGCTAAGGCTGCGCGGCGCCTTGCGCGCCTATCTGCAATGCGCGCCCGCCGAGCGGCCCCGGAACAGGAGCGTTCTCGGCACTCTCAATGAGGCGCTCGCGCCGTTTCCGTTGCGGGTGGAGGCGCGCGCAGGCCGTGGCGCGATGCTGTCGGCAGCGCGCGAGGATGCGCTCGCAGGCCTGTCGGCCATCGCGATCGAGCTTCATGACGCCACGCTTGTGGGAACCCTGGATCGGCTGAAGATGTGCGCGTCGGAGGAATGCCGCCGGGTGTTCTTCGACCGCTCGAAACCATCGACGCGGCGGTGGTGCATGTCGACGCTGTGCGGCAACCGGATGAAGACGCGCGCCTATCGCGAGCGGCAGCGCGAGGCGAAATAAGGCACGCGGCGCTCAGGCGCGGTAGTGGCCCGACTTGCCGCCGAGCTTCTCGACCAGGTGGATGCCCTCGATGCGCACGCCGCGTTCGACCGCCTTGATCATGTCGTAGATGGTGAGGCAGGCGAGCGACACCGCCGTGAGCGCCTCCATCTCGACGCCGGTCGGGCCCGTCACCTTCACGCTGGCGCGGACGAGGCAGCCTGGCAATTTCGGGTCGGGCTCGATGTCGACCGTGACCTTCGACAGCGCGAGGGGATGACAGAGCGGGATCAGCTCCGAGGTGCGCTTGGCCGCCATGATGCCGGCGATGCGCGCGGTGCCGAGCACGTCGCCCTTCTTGGCGTTGCCCGAGACGATGAGATCAAGCGTCGCCTTGGTCATGACGACGTGGCCTTCGGCGACCGCGAGCCGTTCGGTCGCGGGCTTGTCCGACACGTCCACCATCCGCGCCTCGCCGGAGGCGCCGATATGGGTGAGGGCAGGGCCGGCTTTCGTCCTGGATTGCCTGGCCTTGGCGGGCTTGCGCGCCATGTCAGCGCGTACCCGTCGCGCGCGGCGCGTTCTCGCGCGAGAGCAGCGTGCGGGTGGCAGCGGTCACGTCGGCCTGGCGCATCAGGCTCTCGCCGACCAGGAAGGTCGACATGCCGACGCGTTCGAGCCGGGCGAGATCGGCGGGCGTGAAGATGCCGCTCTCGCCGACCATCAGCCGTTCCGCCGGGATCAGCGGCGCCAGCGTCTCGCTGGTCGCGAGCGTGGTTTCAAAGGTACGCAAATTGCGGTTGTTGACGCCGATCATCGGCGAACGCAGCTTCAGCGCGCGGTCGAGCTCCGTGCGGTCGTGGATTTCGATCAGCACGTCCATGCCGTAGGCGAGGGCGGCGTCCTCGAGGTCCTTGGCGGTGGCATCGTCGAGCGCGGCCATGATGATCAGGATGCAGTCGGCGCCATGCGCGCGCGCCTCAATCACCTGATAGGTGTCGAACATGAAATCCTTGCGCAGCACCGGGAGCGACGTCGCCGCGCGCGCCGCCACCATGAAGTCGAGATGGCCCTGGAACGAGGGCGTGTCGGTCAGCACCGACAGGCAGGCCGCACCGCCGGCCTCATAGGCCCTGGCGAGCAGCGGCGGATCGAAATCGGCGCGGATCAGCCCCTTCGACGGCGAGGCTTTCTTGATCTCGGCAATCAGCGCGTAGTCGCCGTTGGCGTGCTTGGCCTTGATCGCGCGCACGAAGCCGCGTGGCACTCCTTGCGCCTTCGCCCTGGCCTCGACTTCCGAGAGCGGCTGCGCGCGCTTGGCGGCTGCGATCTCTTCGCGCTTGTAGGCTTCGATCTTGGTCAGGATGTCCGACATGTGAGGCTCAGCCGTTCGAGACCGCGATCAGATGTTTCAGCCGCGCGCTCGCCGCGCCGCTGTCGAGCGACTTCGCACCGATCGCAACGCCCTCCTTGAGGTCCTTGGCGCGCCCGGCCACGACCAGCGCAGCGGCGGCGTTCATCAGCGCGACGTCACGATAGGGGCTCGGCTTGCCGTCGAGCACGCTCTGCAAGGCGATCGCATTGGCGTCGGCGTCACCGCCCCTGAGCGCACCGGGATCGCAGCGCGGCAGGCCGGCGTCCTCCGGCGTCACCTCGAAATTCCGGATCTCGCCATTCTGGAGCGCGGAGACGAAGGTCGGGCCGGTGAGGGTGATCTCGTCGAGGCCGTCGGAGCCATGCACCACCCAGGCGGATTCCGAGCCGAGGTTTTTCAGCACCTGCGCCAGCGGCTGCACCCATTGCCGCGAGAACACGCCGACCATCTGGCGCTTGACGCCGGCCGGGTTCGACAAGGGGCCGAGCAGATTGAAGATCGTGCGTGTCGCAAGCTCGACCCGGGTCGGGCCGACGTTCTTCATCGCCGGATGGTGGGCAGGGGCGAACATGAAGCCGATGCCGCATTCGCGCACACAGCGGCCGACCTGCTCGGGCCTGAGGTCGATCTTGACGCCAAGCGACGCCAGCACGTCGGCGGCGCCCGAGCGCGACGACAGCGCACGGTTGCCGTGCTTGGCCACCGGCAGGCCGGTGCCCGAGACGATGAAGGACGCGCAGGTCGAGACGTTGACCGAGCCGGAGCCGTCACCACCGGTGCCGACGATGTCGACGGCGTCCGCGGGCGCGTCGACCGTGAGCATCTTGGAGCGCATCGCCGAGACCGCGCCGGTGATTTCGTCCACGGTCTCGCCGCGCACCCGCAGCGCCATCAGGAGGCCACCCATCTGTGAGGGCGTGGCCTCGCCGGACATCATGGCGTCGAAGGCGGAAGCCGCTTCGTCACGCGACAGGCTGGCGCCGGTCGCCACTTTTCCAATGATCGATTTCAGGTCGTCCATCGCGTGCTTTCAACTCACTGGTTCGCGCCGGTCACCTGCGCGAAGGCGGCCTGATTAATGGTGGTCCCGATGTCGGTTTCAAGCTTGTTGACGTAGGAGGCGACCTGCTCGTCGGTCAGCGCGCGGTCGAGGCTGTCCTTCAGCTTCTTCACCGCGTCGGACGCGGCGTCGACCGCGGGTTCGACGATGTCGGTGACGCGGAACACGATCACCTCGCTGCCGCCGCTCACGGCGGTCTGTCCGACCCCGTCCTTGGCGGTGCGGAAGGCGGCCGCAACGACGTTGGCGGGCACGCCGGCGGGCGAGTCGTCGCGCTTGAAGCCGGAGGCGGTCTCGACCTTGACGTTGATCGCGGCGGCCTCGTCGGCGAGCTTGCCGCCCTGTTCGAGCTTCTGCACCATCTCGGTCGCCTTGGTCTTCAGCTTGGCGGCGATCTGGTCCTGGCGCCAGCGCGCCTCGACCTGGTCGCGCACCTCGTCGAGATTGCGGTCGCGCGAGGGCGTGATGGCGAGCACGTCGTACCAGACATAGCCGCCCTTGAACGAGATCGCGTCGTTGTCGACGCCGACATCGGTGTTGAAGGCCTGCGACACCACGTCGAGGCCCTGCGGGATACTGGTGACGGGCTGGCCGTTCGGGGCACGGCCGGAGCGATCGACGGCGTCGATGGTCACGGCCGTGAGGCCGAGCTTCTGCGCCGCGTCGATCACGCTGGCGCCGCCGCCGCGCTCGTCTTCCATCTTGTCGCGGAGATCGTTGACCTTGACGCGGGCGCGCTCGGTAGCGATCTCGCGCTTGATGTCGCCGACGAGGCTGGCGTAGTTCGCTTCACTGCCCGGTTCGATCTTGTCGACCTTGACGATGGACGTGCCGAGACGGCCCTGGATCGGCTGGCTGATCTCGCCCGCGGGAAGCGCGAAGGCGGCATCGCCGACCGCGGGGTCGAGCGACGATTTGGTCACGAGCCCGAGGTCGACATCGGCGCTGCTCAGCCCGCGCTCCTTGCCGAGGTCCTCGAACGACATTCCGCCGGCGAGCCGCTCGCGTGCGGCCTGCGCCTCGGCGACGTTGGGGAATACGATCTGATGGATCTGGCGCTTCTCCGGCGTGCCGAGCCGGTCCTTGCGCTGGTCGAACACCTTCTTGGCGTCCTCGTCGGAGACCTCGCTCCATTTGCCGATCTCTTCCGGCGAGACCACGACGAAGGAAATCTTGCGATATTCGGGCGCGCGGAACTGGACCTTGTGGTCCTCGAAATAGGCGGCGAGGGCTTCGGGCGAGGGAGCGTCGATGGTGCCGGCCTGCGCGGCGTCGAGCCTGACGAATTCGATCGCACGCTGCTCGTTCTGGAAGCGCGTCAGCACGTCGATCATGGTCTTCGGCGGTTCGAGGCCGGCGCCGATCGTGCCGGTGATCTGCCGCCGCAGCGACACCTTGCGCTGCTCGGAGACGTAGCGCTGCTCGGTATAGCCGAAATTGCGGATCACGGCCTGGAAGCGGTTCGGATCGAAGCTGCCGCCGACGCCCTTGAAGTTGGGGTCGTTCATGATGACCTGGCGGATCTGTTCGTCGGACTGGCCGAGCCCGAGCCGGCGGGCTTCTTCGTCGAGGGCGGCTTCCGCGATCGTCTGCTGGAGCACCTGGCGGTCGAGGCCGAAGGCACGCGCCTGGTCAGGCGTCAGCGGCCGGCCGAACTGGCGGCTGATCTGTTGCAGCCGGTCGGTATAGGTCTGCCGGAACTCGTTCAACGAAATCTCGGTGCTGCCGACCTTGGCCACCGTGGACTGCCCGAAGCCTTTGAAGATGTCTGCGATGCCCCAAACGCCGAAACTGATGATCAACACGCCCATCACCACGGCCATAATGGTCTTGCCGAGCCAGTTTGATGAGGCCTTGCGCATTCCTCGAAGCATTTGGTCCAACTTGTTTGGCAGGAGGGGAACGGGAGCGCGTCTTAATGCAGATTCCGCAAAAGCGCGTCACCAAATTGATCAATCATCATAAAGTGGCGGCTTTCCCCCCGCAACCTCGGGCCACGCGGTCCCTCGACGCTGCGGTTAAAGCCCTCAGCTCTCTGGAACTGCCGCGACAGCTCTGCTAGCGCATGCACAAACCTCATTTTGCTGGAAATTGACATGACCGACGCCATCCGACCTCTGATCGCCGGCAATTGGAAAATGAACGGCCTCAAGGGCTCGGCTGCCGAATTCGACGCCATGCTCAAGGGGACGGCAGAGGTGGCCGCCAAGGCCGACCTGCTGGTCTGCCCGCCGGCGACCCTGGTCACGGCCTTCGCCGACAAAGCGCGCGGCAGCAAGGTCGCGGTGGGGGCGCAGGATTGCCACCCCAAGGCCTCCGGCGCCCATACCGGCGATATCGCTGCCGAAATGCTGGCCGATGCCGGTGCGACCGCCATCATTGTCGGCCATTCCGAGCGTCGCGCCGACCACGGCGAGGGCGATGCCCTGATCCGACAGAAGGCCGAGGCCGCCCGGCGCGCCGGCATTACCGCGATCGTCTGCGTCGGTGAGACGCAAGGCCAGCGCGATGCCGGCCAGACCCTCGACATCCTGCGCGGCCAGCTCGACGGCTCACTGCCGGACGGCTCGACCGCCGCCAACCTGGTCGTGGCCTATGAGCCGGTCTGGGCGATCGGCACCGGCCTGACCCCGACGGCCCAGGATGTTGAGCAGATTCATGGCTTTATCCGGGAACTCCTGACCTCCCGGTTCAGGGCGGACGGGGCCAGGATGCGCATCCTCTATGGCGGCTCGGTCAAGCCGTCGAACGCGGCCGAGCTGATGTCGGTGAAAAACGTCAACGGCGCGCTGGTCGGCGGCGCCAGCCTGAAGGCGGCCGATTTCCTTGCGATTGCGAAGGGCTGCCCCTAGCTAATCTCAAAGCGCGGCCGTGGCCGATCGGGGGGTGGCAATGCCCCTTCCGATCGTGTAACACCGCGCAACTTCAGGAAAACCCGCGAAGCGCGATCGGCCGCCGTCTCGGCGCTGTCGGCTTGTGACGGAAGGACACTATGCAGACCGTTGTCATCGTCATTCACCTCATGATCGTCGCCGTCATGATCGGCGCCGTCCTGCTCCAGAAGTCGGAAGGCGGCGGCCTCGGCATGGGCGGAGGCGCGGGCTTCATGTCGAGCCGCGGCACCGCGAACCTTTTGACGCGGACTACCGCGATTCTGGCCGCGGGCTTCTTCCTCACCAGCCTGTTCCTGTCCTGGCATGCCGGCTACAGCCGTGCGCCTACGTCGATCATCGGCGCGCCGGCGTCCCAGACCCAGCCGGCCGGAGGCGCTCCGATCGCGCCGCCGACCTCGGGCGGCATCCTGGATTCGCTGAAGAAGGCCGACGAGCAGCAGCAGAACCAGGCGCCAGCCGGCCCGCAGGTACCGCGCTCGCAATAAAGCAGGGGGGCCATGCAGGGCGGCTTCTACCGTCCTGCATCAAAAATCCCCATCAAGGCTTTGTCACCACTCTTAGTTTTGGCTCACCCACAGGCCCGCAGATTATTTGGGGCGGAATACGAATCGCTTTGGCGAATCGAATTCGAGGGATTAGAGGTTAAGTCCCATGGCGCGGTACATATTCATCACCGGCGGCGTGGTCTCTTCGCTCGGCAAGGGTCTGGCTTCAGCGGCACTCGGTGCCCTGTTGCAAGCCCGGGGCTACAAGGTCCGCCTCCGCAAGCTCGATCCCTATCTCAACCTCGATCCCGGAACGATGTCGCCGTATCAGCACGGCGAAGTGTTCGTGACCGATGACGGCGCGGAGACCGATCTCGATCTCGGTCACTACGAGCGCTTCACCGGCCGGCCTGCGACCAAGCAGGACAACATCACCACCGGGCGCATCTACCAGGACATCATCTCCAAGGAGCGGCGCGGCGATTATCTCGGCGCGACCATCCAGGTGGTTCCGCACGTCACCAACGCGATCAAGGAATTCGTCCTCTCCGGCAATGACGATTACGACTTCGTGCTGGTCGAGATCGGCGGCACCGTCGGCGACATCGAGGGCCTGCCTTTCTTCGAGGCGATTCGTCAGCTCAAGAACGAGCTGCCGCGCGACCATGCCGTCTACATCCATCTGACGCTGCTGCCTTACATCCCGAGCGCGGGCGAGCTGAAGACCAAGCCGACGCAGCACTCGGTGAAGGAGCTGCGCTCGATCGGCATCCAGCCGGACATCCTGCTCTGCCGCACCGACCGCGAGATCCCGAAGGAAGAGCGGCGCAAGCTGGGGCTGTTCTGCAACGTGCGCGAAAGCGCCGTGATCGAGGCCCGCGACGTCGACAACATCTACGCCGTGCCCGAGGCCTATCACAATGCGGGCCTGGACGACGAAGTGCTCGCCGCCTTCGGTATCGGCTCGCGGATTCCGCCGGAGCTGCGAAGCTGGCAGCAGATCAACGAGCGCGTCCGCAATCCCGAAGGCAACGTCACCATCGCCATCGTCGGCAAATATACCGGCATGAAGGATGCGTATAAGTCGCTGATCGAGGCGCTCTCGCATGGCGGTATCGCCAACAAGGTGAAGGTCAATCTCGACTGGATCGAGAGCGAGATCTTCGAGAAGGAAGATCCCGCGCCGTTCCTCGAACACGTCAACGGCATTCTGGTGCCGGGCGGCTTCGGCCAGCGCGGCGCCGAAGGCAAGATCCGCGCGGCGCAGTTCGCGCGCGAGCGCGACGTGCCGTATTTCGGCATCTGCTTCGGCATGCAGATGGCGGTGATCGAGGCCGCGCGAAACCTCGTCGGCATCGAGGACGCCAACTCCACCGAGTTCGGTCCGACCAAGGAGCCGCTGGTCGGCCTGATGACCGAATGGCTGCGCGGCAACGAGCTCGAGAAGCGCTCCAAGGCCGGCGATCTCGGCGGCACGATGCGTCTGGGCGCCTATCCCGCGGCGCTCAACCGCGGCAGTCGCGTCTCGCAGGTCTATGGCGGCGCGACCGAGATTTCCGAGCGCCACCGCCACCGCTACGAGGTCAACACCGCCTACAAGGACCGCCTCGAGCAGCACGGGCTGAAATTCTCCGGCCTCTCGCCCGACGGCGTGCTGCCGGAGATCGTCGAGTACGAGGATCATCCCTGGTTCATCGGCGTCCAGTTCCACCCCGAGCTGAAGTCGCGGCCCTTCGAGCCTCATCCTCTCTTCGCCTCGTTCATTCAGGCGGCGATGGTGCAGTCGCGGCTGGTATGATGCCTCAGGGCGCGGCGGTGTAGTCGCGCACGAGGTGCATCGGCGCCGTCGCGACCGGTATTGAGGCATCAGGCGCAGGCGTTTCCGTGACGATCTTCATCTGCGGCCGTCGCGTCAGCTTGTAGACGGCGGCCGGCGGCACGTTCAGCAAGGCGCGATCCACCAGCTTTGCCCGCAAGCCCAGCCGGTCGAGCACCGGCCGCGGCACGGGGCAGCTCATCCCGTAGGTGAACTGATAGAACGCGCCTCCCGGGCGGACGTAACGGAACGCACCGCCGATGATGGAGACGACCTTGCGCGTCGACATGTTGAGCAGCGGCAGGCCGCTGACCACGGCGCCCACCGGCGCGCCGTCATAGAGCGGCTCCGTCGTGAGCCGTCCTGCATCCATCCACAACACGCGCGCGCCGGGAAAACGGATTTGCAGGAGCTTCGTGAAGTCCGAACCGTATTCGATCAGCGTGAGGTCCTGCTGGCGCACGCCGCGTTTCAGGAGCTTGTAGGTGAAAGCGCCGGTGCCGGGGCCGAGCTCAAGGACCGGGCCGGTCGTTGCGGTGATCTCGCGGGTGATGAGATCGGCCAGGGCAGCGCCCGAGGGCGCGATCGCGCCGACCCGCCGCGGGGCCGACATCCAGGACAGGAAGAATGAGAGGAAATCGTTGGGCATGCGCACTCCGGCATTTCGATTGCGCCTCGCAAATCAGAGGTGAGGCGGTCGAAGAGTCGCCTGAGCGCATTGCGACAGCATTGCGCTTGGGACGCAGGGACGAATTGAATCAGCCCTGTTGCAGGGGTGGCAGCGTCATCCTGAAGCACGCACCGCCGTTCGGTCCGTCCAGGACCGAAACGTGGCCGCTATGCAGGAGCATGATCTCGTGCACCATGTTGAGACCGAGGCCAGCGCCGCGATCGAGCGGCGTGAGCCGGTAGAACGGCTCGAAGATCAGCTCGCGCTGATCGGCCGGAATGCCCGCGCCCTCGTCGGTGACCTCGATGCTGGCGGGACGGCTGACGCGAATGACGATCGTGCCGCGGCGAGGGCCGTGCTGGATGGCATTCTGCACGAGGTTGGTCAGCGCGCGTTCAAGCGCGGCCGCGTCGCCGAGCACGTCGATCCGCGCCGCAGGTGCGTCGAAGGACAGCTCATAGCCAGCCGCAATCGCCAGCGGTGCGAGGTCGGCGGCAACGCCTTGCGCGACGGAGACCAGGTCGACCGGCATGAATGGATGCCCGCAACGGTCGAGCCGCTGGATATCCAGCAATTGCTCGGCAAGCGTCGCGAGCCGCGCCGCATCCTCGATCAGGCGGGTCTTGTCCGGTCCCGACGGCAATGACTCCAGCCGCGTGTTCAGGATCGCGATCGGCGTCCGCAGCTCGTGCGCGGCGTCGGCAACGAAGCGCTTGTGGCGGGCGTAACCCTGATCGAGCCGCGCGAGAGCGTCATTGACCGCGGCCACGAGCGGCACGACCTCGAGCGGAATCTGCTCCACCGACAGCCGCGCGCCGCGCTGATGGATATCGATCCGCCGGGCCTGGTCTGCCGTCGCGTCCAGTCCTTTGAAAGCACGCTGCACGACCATCGGCGTCGCGATGAACGTCGCGGTCCCCATCAACAGCAGGCCGGGGAGCGCGATGCCCAGCAACACCAGCGACGTCGTGAACACTGCCTTGGCCCCGCTGAGCTTGCCCTGCGTCGCCGTGATGACCTGCACGTTGCCGGCGGCCGTGTCGATTCGTTTCAACCGCGCCGCCGGCTTGCGTGGGTCGTCCTCGAGGAGCTGCCAGCCGAGCCGCGCCTGGCTGATCTGGTCGAGGGCGCCGCCGATCCCGGCGAATTCCGCCGGCACGGAACCTTCACTGAGCGAATGGCCCTGCCTGTCGCGAACCAGCAACCAGAGGTCGGGGGTCTCCTCGCGCAAGGTTTTCAGCTCGGCCGTCGGCCGCAGCGTCAGGCCGCCGGCTGCGTCGCGCGCGAGCGCGCTCTGCACGACGTCGATCACGCGGTCTTCGTCCCGTTGGACCAGCACGAAGCCTGTAGCGCACAGCGCGCCGATGATGACGACGACCAAGGCGACCAACAGCGCGGCCTGGAGCGAAAGCAGGCGCCAGCTCAACCGAGAGCGCAGGCAATATGGGTCGGCGTGCCTGCTCACGGCAGTTTCTTCAGGAGATAGCCGACGCCGCGGATGCCGTGGATCTCCACGTGCGCGTCGGCTTCGGCAAGCTTGCGGCGCAGCCGCGAGACATGCGTATCGAGTGCGTTCGACTGGATCTCGTCGTCGAAACTGTAGACCGCTTCCTCCAGCGCCGATCGCAGCACGGTCCGGCCCATGCGGCGGACCAGGGCTTCGAGCACAAGGAGCTCCCGCCGCGGCAGTTCGAGCGGAGCCCCGTCGACGCTCGCCTCGCGATGGCCGAAGTCGAAGGCGAGGCGGCCGGCGCGGATGATATCGGGCTGAACCCCGGCGGGCCGGCGCAACACCGCGCGCAGGCGCGCCAGCAATTCCTCCACCGCGAATGGTTTTGCCAGATAATCATCCGCCCCGCTGTCGAGCCCGGCGACGCGGTCGGCGAGCTCGCCGCGTGCCGTCAACACGATGATCGGCACACCGTCGGCGCGCGCTCTCAGTTTCGGAATCAGGGCAAGACCGTCGCCGTCGGGCAGCTGGCGATCGAGCAGCACGGCGGCGTGCACATCGGCGGAAATGGCCTCTTCGGCCTCGGCAAGCGTTGGCACGTGATCGACGATCATGTCGTACCGCTTGAGCGCCGAGGCCAGCGCTCCGGCCATCTCCGCTTCATCCTCGACGAGCAAAATCCGCATGATCCGCACCTGAGCCTCAACCGAGGCGTTGTAGCGGCAGTATCATTGCGGCAGCATTACGGGAACCGGGGGCGATCGGGGCCGGCAAGCCATGCGCCAGACGCCGCGGGCGGTATCGGGCAGGGCCGAAGACACCGTCACGGGCAGCCGTTATAACCCCCGACGTCATCAGGGAGGAACAAGAATGATCTATGAAATGCGCATCTACCGTTGCGTGCCCGGCCGCCTGCCGGCGCTCCTGAAGCGGTTCGAGACGGTCACGCTGAAGCTCTGGGAGAAGCACGGCATCAAGCAGGCCGGGTTCTTCACCACGCTGATCGGCGAATCCAACCAGGAGCTGACCTATTTCCTGGCCTGGGACTCGCTCGCCGACCGCGAGGCGAAGTGGGGCAAGTTCATGACCGACCCGGACTGGATGAAGGCACGCGCCGAGAGCGAAGCGGACGGCCAGATCGTCGGCAACATCGTCAGCCAGATCCTGACGCCGACCGCCTTCTCGTCGGTCAAGTAGCGGCTCCCGCGCGGCGCGCGCCGGGGCCCCCCGGCGCAACCCTGATATTCTGACAGCCTAGTCCGAATGGGGTTGATCCGCCCCTCATCGCCGCTATGGTCGCGGCGAAACGAGGGAATTCGCCTTGAGCTCTTCGAATTCAGCAGCGCCGGTCGTCACCATTGGCACGGTCAAGTTCGGCAATGATCTGCCGATTTCGATCATTGCTGGGCCGTGCCAGCTCGAAAGCCGCCAGCACGCGCTGGAGGTGGCCTCCGCGCTGAAGGAGATCGCCGCGCGGCTGAAGATCGGCCTCGTCTACAAGACCTCGTTCGACAAGGCCAACCGCACCAGCGCGTCGGCAGCGCGTGGTCTCGGGCTCGCACAGTCGCTGCCGATCTTCGCCGAGATCCGCGCCTCCCTCGGCTTGCCGGTCCTGACCGACGTGCATGACGCCGCGCAGTGCGCCGAGGTGGCGCAAGCCGTGGACATCCTCCAGATCCCGGCCTTCCTGTGCCGGCAGACCGACCTGCTGCTGGCCGCCGCTGCGACGGGCAAGGTCGTCAACGTCAAGAAGGGGCAATTCCTCGCGCCCTGGGACATGGCCAATGTCGTGACCAAGATCACGACCGCAAACAATCCCAACGTGCTCGTCACCGAGCGCGGCGCCTCGTTCGGCTACAACACGCTGGTCTCCGACATGCGCGCGCTGCCGATCCTGGCGCGCACCACCGGCGCGCCCGTGATCTTCGACGCCACCCATTCGGTGCAGCAGCCCGGCGGGAAGGGGACGTCCTCGGGCGGCGAGCGTGAATTCGTGCCGGTGCTGGCGCGCGCAGCCGTCGCGGTCGGCGTTGCCGGCGTCTTCATCGAGACCCATCCCGACCCTGATCGCGCGCCCTCGGACGGGCCCAACATGGTGCCGCTGCGCGAGTTCGAAGGGCTGATCCGCACGCTGATGGCATTCGACGCGGTGACGAAAAGCACAACGCGCTGATGTCCCAGCCTGCGACCGGGCCGTCGTCCGACCAGAAGTTTCCGCCCGCGATCAATATCATCGCGCTCGCGAGCTTCTCGGCGGCGTTGTCCACGCGCGCGCTTGATCCCGTCCTGCCGCATGTCGCTGAGGATTTTTCGATCAGTATCACGACGGCCGCCAGCATCGCGGCCGGCTACGCCTTGATCTACGCGCTGGTTCAGCCGGTGATCGGAGCGGCCGCCGATCTGTTCGGCAAGGCGCGGTTGATGACGCTGTGCCTGGCGTTGCTTGGCGTCTCCTGCATTCTTGGCGCGGTCGCGACCACCTTCTCGGGCCTGTTCGCGAGCCGGATCCTCGCCGGGATCGCCTCCGGTGGCGTGTTTCCGGTCGCTCTCGGCCTGACCGCCGACCTCGTTGCACCCGCCAAGCGGCAAGTCGCGATCGGCCGCACGCTTGCGGGTTCGATGACCGGCAATCTGCTCGGTGCGACCGCCTCCGGCATCATCGGTGAACTCATCGGCTGGCGCGGTGTGCTCATGATGCTCGGCGCGCTCGGCCTGATCGCGGCCGTTGCGGTGGCTGCGGGCTTTCGCGGTGCCGCGCTGACGGCGCCGCCGAAGACCGATCTGAAGGCCTTGCGGCAGGGCTACCGGACCATCTTCGCCAACCCCAACACGCGCTACTGCTACTCGGCGGTCTTTGTCGAGGGCTGCTGCGTATTCGGCCTGTTTCCGTTCATCGCCGCGCTGCTGTTCGATCTCGGCGAGAAGTCGCCGTCGATCGCGGGCATCGTGATCGCGGGCTTCGCGATCGGCGGACTGTTCTACACTTTCACGGTCTCACGCTTCCTGCCGTGGCTCGGCGTCAGGGGCATGATGATTGCGGGCGCGGGCCTCGTCGGACTGCAGCTCGGCGTGCTCGCCTTCGGTCCCGGATGGAAACTGCAATTCGCCAGCATGCTGGCGATGGGCTGGGGTTTCTACATGATCCACGGCTGCCTGCAGGTGTTTGCCAGCGAGCTGTCGATCGGGGCGCGGGCAACGGCGATGTCGCTGCATTCGTTCTTCTTCTTCATGGGGCAGACCGTTGGCCCGATCGCCTATGGGCTTGGCCTCCAGCACGGTGGCAAGGTCCCGACCCTGCTCGCGAGCGCGGCGATCATGGTGATGCTGGGGCTCGCCTGCGCCCGGCTGCTCAAGTCGCGGGCACCGGCGGACGCACGGGCCTGACGGAAGGATCGACTTACCGGACTCCGTATTTCTCCGGGAAAAAACGGTAGCCAATTCCTTTCGATCTTAAATCAAATCTCACCGTTCGCTCCGTAGATTGCCCGCGAACCGCAACTTGGCGGCAACATCTGTGGATCAGTCGATGCAAAAGCAGCGTTCGGTCGCCCGCATCCTCGGGGCGGTGGTTGGGTCTCTCGGTCTCGTCCTCGTCGTCATCTGTGCCTATGCGTTGAAGCTCGCGGTTACCCGCTACTCGGACAGCAACCGCATCGTCTCGCTCGCGGTTGCCAGCCGCGACCTGACCAATACACTCGTGATTTTCCGCCTGGAGCGCGGTGACACGCTGAGCTATCTGGCGTCGGCTGCCCCCGCGCCCGACAGAGTGATGAGCAGTCTCGCCGAGCAGCGAGCCACGGTGCAGAAGAATTACGCGGAGGCCTTGCAGAGCCTCGCCTCCGCCGAGGCGCCCGGTCTTGCCGAAAAGCTCGATAAGCTCCGCGGCATCTGGGCGCAGCTCGAGGAGCTGCGGCCGCGCGCGGTCACTGCCCTGAAGCAGGAGAAGGCGGCACGTGACGCGAATCTGCAACCGAGCTGGGCCAAGATCAGCGACGCCTATATGGACGCGATCGGTGACGTCACCGCCCATGTCGACAACGCGATGACACTGATCGATCCCGTGGTCGATCGCCTCCTGATCGCCAAGCAGGCCTCCTGGCAGGCCCGCGCCAATGCCGGCCAGACCATTCTCATCCAGTTCTCCTCGATCCTCGCCAACAAGACCTGGACCGCCGCCGATGGCGTCACCTTCGCCGATCTGCGCGGCCGCATCCAGCAGTCCTGGGTGGTCGTGCGCGATCTCAGCCCGAATGTGGCCTCGCCCGAGCTGTTGCAGGCGATCCGTAACGCCGAGCCGGAAATCTCCGGCGCGCTCAGCGACGAACGCAACGCCATTGCGACCAAGCTGCTCGCCGGCGAGCCCGCCGGCGTCGCAGGCATCGACTACCGCGATCGTCAGCTCGTCGGCGCCAACAATGTCGTCATCGTCACGCAAACCGCGCTCGCCAACATGATCTCGCGGGCCGAGGAGGGCGCCTCGCGCGCCCGCTTCAGCCTGATCCTGTTCGGCCTGCTGGTGCCGGCCTCGCTGGCGCTGACGATCGGCGGGCTGATGCTGATGCGCAACCGCGTTACCCGGCCGCTGACCGCGATCACCAGTGTCATGACCCGTTTCGCGGCGCATGATTTCGCCGGCGAGGTGCCGGGCCTCGGCCGCAACGACGAAATCGGCCGCATGGCCGCGGCGCTCCAGGTGTTCAAGGAGGCCATGATCAACGCCGAGCGCCTGTCCGGCGACCAGGCCGCCGAGCGCGCCGACAAGGAGAAGCGTGCATCCGAATTGTCCGGTCTCGTGCGGCAATTCGAGAGCCGCATCGGCCAGATGGTCCAGACGCTGTCGAGCGCCTCGGGCGAGCTGGAGACGACCGCGCGCTCGATGTCGGGCACGGCAGCCGAGGCCCAGACCCAGGCCGGCTCGGCCTCGACGCTTGCCGACCAGGTCGGCGGCGGCGTGCAGACCGTGGCGGCTGCAGCGGAGGAGCTCAACGCCTCGATCCGCGAGATCAACCGCCAGGTCGAACAGGCGACGCGCGCTACCGAGCAGGCAGTCGTCACCGTCAAGGAAACCGACGGCACCATGCGCGCGCTTGCCGACGGCGCCGATCGCATCGGCGAGGTCATCGGCCTCATCACCTCGATCGCCGGCCAGACCAACCTACTGGCGCTGAACGCGACGATCGAGGCAGCCCGAGCCGGCGAGTCCGGCCGGGGGTTTGCGGTGGTGGCGAGCGAGGTGAAGAACCTGGCCTCCCAGACGGCGAAGGCGACCGAAGAGATCAGCGCCCAGATCACGGAGATCCAGGGGGCGACGCAGAAGGCGGTCTCGGCGATCGACGGCATCGTCAAGACCATCGAGGAGGTCTCGAGCATCAACCGCGTCATCGCCGCCGCCATCGAGGAGCAGAACAAGGCGACTGCCGAGATCGCCAACACCGTGCAGCATACCGCGGAAGCGACCTCGACCGTTACCCGCAACATCGCAACCGTGTCGTCAGCCGCGAACGAGACCGGCCGCGCCGCGTCCGGCGTGTTGAAGGCCGCGGCCAACCTGTCGAGCCAGTCGACCTCGCTGACGTCGGAGGTCGACGGCTTCATCAGCAAGGTGAGGGCGGTGGCATAAGGGCTGCCGCGCGCACTCTATCGATTAGTCCTCGATCCCCAGACGCAGCTCTGCGCGCCGCGCTGGGGCCAACACAATCAACGAGGCCGATGCGCCCGAGCGGCGATCGCTTGCGCGCGTTCGAGCAGCGCTTCGGCTCGCTGCACGATCGGAATATCAATCATTTTGCCGTCGATGGCGAAGGATGCGCGTCCCTCGGCAGCCGCTTGCTTGTTGAGCGCGACGACGCGCTCGGCGTCCGCCACCTCCTTGGCGGAGGGGCTGAAACCCTCGTTGAGGATCGGCACCAGCGACGGATGGATACAGGCAGAGCCCACGAAGCCAAAGTCCGCAGAGCGCCTGACGATCCTTGTGTATCCTTCCAGATCGGAGAAATCGGCGACCGAGCCGATGGTGCCGAGCGGCATGATGCCTGCGGCTCGTGCCGCCTGCACGACCTGCTGCTTCGGCATCAACAGGGTTTCTTCCGTCGGCTTGGCGCCGATGGCGGTGGCATAATCTTCCGCACCCAGTGAAATGCCGGCCAGCCGCGGGATCGATCGCGCGATCTCGTGAGCCCTGGAGAGAGGACCGGGCGCCTCGATCAGACCGACAAACCAGATCTTGCCGATAGGCAATCCGCGCTCGATCTCCAGTCTGGTCACCATCTCGTCGAGCAGGCGCAGGTGTTCGGCGCCTTCGACCTTGGTGATCTTGATCGCGTCCACGCCGGCGATGACGGCCGCTTCCAGATCGGGCACCGCCAATTCGAGCGGTTGGTTGATCCGCACCATGACATCCGAACTTCCGGTGTCGCGAAAGCGCTTCACGATGCCCGGGATCAGCTTTCGAGCGTTCGCCTTTTCGGCCAGCGGCACGCTGTCCTCGAGATCGATGATCAGCGCGTCCGCGCCGCGCTCGACGGCCTTGACCACGAACCGCTCGACGTTTGCGGGGACGAACAGCGCAGAGCGCCAAACCGGGAATTTTCGTTCAACTGTCATGTGCTGGTTTCCTTCACAACGCCCGAGGCGAGGGCGGCATCGATGTCGTCAGGGCTGAGGCCTGCTTCGGCCAGGATGGTGCGGCTGTGCTGACCGAGGCGTGGCGCAGGCGTCCGGATGCTTCCGGGCGTCTCGGACAGGCGTACCGGGACGGCGTGCATCGGGAACGTTCCCATGTCCTCGTCGGGATAGTCGGCCAGCAGTCCCCGGGCCTGCACGTGGCGATCATTCATCAAGCGGACGGTGTCATTGACCGGACCGATCGTGACCTCGGCCGCCTCGAAGAAGGCAACGTTGTCGTCGACCGTTCGTGTCGCGATGAAATCACCGATGATCTTGTCGAGTTCGGCAACATGGACAAGCCTCTGCTCGTTGGTCTTGAACTTTGGATCCTCGCAGAGCTCCGGGCGGCCGATCGAACGCAGCACCCGCATCGCCATGCCTTGCGTCGACGCCGACAGGCAAACCCAGCCGCCATCGAGCGTGCGGTAGACATTGCGCGGTACCGAGCCGCTCGAGCGGCTCCCGCTGCGCGGTTTGACCACGCCGGTCAAACGGTAATTTGCCGCCTGAGGCCCGAGCGAGTTCACGATCGGGTCGAGCAGCGGCAGATCAATCACCTGTCCCTTTCCGCTGTTGATCTCGACCTCCCGAAGGGCCGCCATCGCAGCGAACGCTCCGGTGAGACCGGACAGGGCATCGGCCAGATACATCGGCGGCAACACCGGCTCGCGATCGGGGAAGCCGTTCATCTCGGCAAAGCCGGAGAAGCCTTCCACCAATGTCCCGAAGCCGGGCCGGCGATGATAGGGGCCGGTCTGCCCCCATCCCGATATGCGAACGATCACGAGCTTGGGCTCCAGCCGCAGCAGTTCCTCCGGCGAGAGCCCCATCTGCTCAAGTGTGCCGGGACGGAAACTCTCGACCAGCATCGCGGCGCCGGGAATCATCTTGCGGATCAGCGGCACCGCTTCGTCGTGACGGAATTCCAGGCAGATGCTGCGCTTGTTGCGCGAATGGATCTTCCAGTTGGTTTCGACACCCTTGGTGCGCCAGCCGCGCAGCGTATCGCCTTCGCGCGGCTCGACCTTGATGACGTCGGCGCCGAAGTCGGCGAGATGCTGGGTGAGCAGATTGCCTGCGACCAGCCTCGAGAGGTCGATGACGCGGAGCCCTGTCAGCGGGCCGCGGACACCGGGAGTGTAGTCGGCCTGATGCAGTCCGCTTTCGGGAGAGGTGGCGTCAGTGGGATTTGCCATGGTTCCGTTCTGTAAACAGGATGCCGCCGGTGACAGGCAGCCACAGGCGCAACTGGCGGTCAGTCGTTGCCTCCTGGGTTTCGATGCGGATCTGATTTCCGCTCACGCTCAATCCGATTTGCCATCGGCCGCCAACATAGGAATGGCTGACCACGTCGGCTTCAACGATCGAACCTCCGATCGCCTGATCGCTGGCCGCCGCCAGGCGTATCTGTTCGGGGCGATAGGCAAACGTGACCTTGTCGCCCAGGGATGGACGTCTGTCGGACTTGATCAGAACGCGCTGACCATCGGCGAGACCGACCAGTGTCTGTCCATCGCCGTCGGGCGCCCCGACCACGTCGCCGTTCAGGAAATTGGTCGTTCCGATGAAGTCGGCGACGAAACTGTCCGCCGGCCGCGTGTAGATTTCCTGGGGCGAGCCAATCTGGCTGATGCGGCCGCCATTCATGACCACGATGCGGTCGGACAGGGCCAGCGCTTCGACCTGGTCGTGCGTCACGTAGATCGTCGTCAAGCCGAGGCGCGTGCGCAGTTCGGCAAGCCAGGTCCGGGCACGATCGCGCAGCTTTGCGTCGAGATTCGACAGGGGCTCGTCGAGCAGGAGGATTTCGGGCTGGTAGACCAACGTTCGCGCCAGCGCGACACGCTGTTGCTGGCCGCCCGAGAGCTGATGCGGATAGCGGTCCTGAAAGCGCTCCATCTCGACGAGAGCGAGACTCTCCTCGACGCGGCGCTTGCAGTCGGCGGTCGATACCTTGCGCAGCTTGAGCGGAAACACGACGTTGTCATAGACCGTCATGTGCGGCCACAAAGCGTAGCTCTGGAACACGAGCCCGCAATGGCGCGCTTCCGGCGGCAGGAAGATTCCCTTTTCTCCGTCGAAATAGGTCTTGTTGCCGACGCGGATGCGCCCGCTCGTCGGTTGATCCAGTCCGGCAATGGCGCCGAGCGTTGTTGACTTGCCGCATCCTGACGGCCCCAGCAGCGTGACGAACTCGCCATCGGCAACGTGGATGTTGACGTCGTCGATCGCTTTGACCGGTCCGTATCGCTTGTGCAGGTTCTCGATCAGCAACTCAGCCATAAAGCTTCACTCCGAGAAAAGCGCGCGCCGCCGTGACACAGACGCCGATGACCAGGATCTGGATGGTCGCCAGGGCGGACACCAGACCGACCTCGCCCTGCGTCCATGCCTGGAGCAGCGTGGTCCCGATCACTTCGCTGCCGGGTGCGAACAGGAAGATCGCTGTCGTGTATTCCTTGAAGAACGTGATGAAGAGGATGATGAAGCAGGCCACCAGCGCCGGGCGCAGCAAGGGCAAAACGATGCACCGGCTCGTCGTCCACCAGTCCGCGCCCTGCGTACGGGCGGCGCGATCGAAATCCGGGCTCATCTGCAACAACATCGGAGCAACCGCACCGAGCCCCACAGGAATGAAGTGCATCGTGAAGGCGGCAACCAGAATCCAGATCGTGTTTCGGAGGCCGCCCAGGCCAGGCACGAGCGCAAACGCATAGAAGAAACCGATGCCGGCGACGACGCCGGGCACGGCACGGGGAAACAGCGCGACGTAGTGTAGCGCGCCACGCCAGCGGAAGTCGGACCGCAGCACGATGATGGCGATCAGGGCGACCATCGCGGTGGCCACGACGCCACCGACCGAACTGACGATCAGCGAGTTCCAGATCGAACGCGGGTAGACCGGGTATTCGAGCATGTTGGTGAAGTTGCCGAGCGTCAGCACCTCGCTGATCGGCACCATCGGCGACAGCAGGCTGGTGAAGGCGCGCAGCAGCAGCGCGCCGATCGGCATCACGACAGTTGCGGTGATGTAGATCGCCGAGACGATGCAAAGCGGCCAGCGCAGGTTGCTCAGGCGGAAAGGGCGCGGTCGCGTGGCCTTGCCGCCGAGCGTGACGAAGCGCCTTGTATTGCCGAGCAGGCGTCCTTGCAGCCACACCAGCACGCAGACGACGGCAAGCATCAGCACGGCAGCCGTTGCCACCAGCCCGTGATCGGGGCGGGCCGACGCCACGCCGTTGTTGTAGAGGAACGTGGTCAGCACAGTGATGCCGGCGGGATCTCCGAATACCAGCGGAATTGCGAGGAGCTCCAGTCCCACAGTGAAATTGAGCACTGCGCTGTAGGCGATCGCCGGCATCAGGAGCGGCAGCGTGATCCGCCACAAGGTCCTCAAGGTACCGGCGCCGGTCACGCGCGCGGCTTCCTCCAAAGTCGGATCGGTGATCGAGGCCGACGACATGCAGTAGATGTAGGCGACCGGCGCTTGCGAGACGCCCGCGATCATCGCCATGCCCGGCAGAGAGTAGAGATTCCAGGGCGCGCCGTCGAAGATCGACTGAACCAGAAGCGTGAGGTAGCCGGCCGGCCCGTAGATCGTGTACCAGCCGAACGACAGCACCAGCGCCGAGAGATAGATCGGCCACAGGAAGAGCTCGCCGAACAACCGCGCAAACGGCATGTCGGTGCGGCCGAACAGCACCGCCGCCAGCGTGCCCAGCGTCTGCGAAATCACGGTGGTGAGGGTGGCGAACACGAACGTGTTCCAGATGACGAGCGCGAAGCCGTCGGTGCGAAGCAGGCGCCCGAAATTGCCCAGCGTCAGTTGCTGGCCGGAATCGTAGAGCGCACGATCCAGGAAAGACTGATAGAGAACGGGAAGGAGAGGCGCTGCGATCAGGACAACTGTCAGCAGCGCCATGCCGTACTGGATGACGGTATCGCGGCCGGGCAGCGGCTTCGGCAAGGCGTCCGCGGCCGACGACCCCAGCGCGCTGCTTGCGTCAAGCGACATTGAAGGTCTTTTTCCAGCGCGCCAGGAAGCTGTCGTAGTCCCGCACCGCGTCCCGATCGTAGCCGATGTAGCAGATGTTCTGCTCGCCGACGGCTTCCACGATCGACGAGTAGGTGTGGCGGATTCCGTCGCCCGGCTTCACACCGGGGCGTGCCGGCGTCAGGCCGCCCCGTCCGAATGCGCGCTGACCGTCCTCCGAGACGACGTAGTCGAGCATCAGTTTTGCTGCGTTGACGTTCTTCGATCCCTTCGGAATCGCGATGCCACGCAGCACGACCGGTTGACCGTCTCCGATGAAGCTCCAGCCGAGGATCTTTGCCCGCGCCGGATCGTTCAGGCGCGGCCAGAAGGTGATGGCCGAAACGAAGAAGCCCATGGTGTATTCGCCGGAGGTGACCTTCTCGGTCATCGGCCCGCCGGAACGCTCGAATCGGGGCGAAAGCTTTGCAAGCTGGGCGAACCAGTCCCAGGCCTTCTCGCCGTGCTTCTTCACGAACGCGTAGCTGATGCCGTAGCCGAAAGTTGTTTGATGCACGCCGTAGCTGGTGATGCGGTTGCGCCAGGTCTTCTCGTTTGCGACCGCAAGCTCGACGAACTCGGCAAGTGTCTTGGGACGCTTGCCGTCGGCCACCAGCGTGTTGTTCCAGATCAGCGCCATGGGGTCGGACGAGACCGTGTAGACGCCGGGAAACGGCTTTGACCAATCCGGCCAGGCCTTCGCTTCAGGCGATACGTAGTCGAGGACTTCACCGCGCTCCTGGAAATCGATCCATCCGCCGGGATCGGCCGTCGCGATGAGGTCGCAGGTGCGGCTGTTGGTGCTCCGCTCGGCCAGATATCGCTCGAAGCTCTCGCGGGAGGCGGGGAGATCCAGGGTCTCGACCTTGATCTTCGGGTAGAGCTTGTTGAAGCCCTCGATCACGGGACGCCAGTTTTCCGGCGACATAATCGAGTAGATGAGGAGGCTGCCCTCGTTATGGGCGTCGTCGATGATCTTCTGATAATTCTCGGGATATCCGTTCGGCGCCGCCTGGGCCGTGCCCCGAAGCCCCATCGTGGCGCCGAGGACCGACATCACCATTAAGCTTCTACGATCGATGCCTGACATCTACTGTTCCTCCGGCCGCCGCGATTTGTTATGCACATTTATTGGCGCCAATTTGTGCGCAATAGTTTTGGCAAGTCAAGCGCTCCGAAAAGGGAAGCAGCCATGAAAGTACGGAAGGAGCAGAAGAGGCTGTTGGCGGCGGAAATCGGTGCCGCCATCCTGCAAGGCGACTACCGACCGGGCGAATGGCTGCGCCAGATCGACCTGGAGGAAGCCTTCGCTGCCAAACGGTTTGACGTCCGGAGTGCGCTGACCCAGCTTGCCGCAAGCGGGATGGTGACGCATGTCGAAAATCGCGGATACCGGGTCGCGCAACCCGACTTGAATGTCGTTCGCGAGATATTGGCGATCCGCACGCTGCTCGAGGTTGAAGCGGCCACGCAGGCGCTACCGAATATCGGCCCCGACGAACTCAAGAAGATCAAGCAGGCTCAGCAAATCTTCGAAGATGCCGTGGCGCGCGGCAGCAAGGCGGATCAGGCAAATACCAACGCAGCCTTTCACGACGAGATCTATCGCCATGCAGCGAACCAATCGCTCGCCAGCCTCATCGTGGAAATCAGAAATCGCGCCAGACCAGGGCCGATTGCTTTGTGGCCCTCGAACGCCGAGCTGCAGAGAAGTGCTGCGCATCATGTCGAGATCGTCGATGCGATCGAGGCTCGCGATCTCGCCGCGCTCGTTGCAGCAGTGCGGCGACACATCGTCGAATCCGGCGCCAACTATCCGGCGCGAGATCTCGGTCCGGTCAAGAAGGCCTCAGCAGCCTCCGATTGACCAAGGGTGGCGAAGCCAATCTGTTGAGGGCGTATCAGGACCCGCGCGTGGAGTAGGCCTGCCTCAATTCGCACCCCCAGCCGGGATCGGCTCCATCCCGCTTGCGATGATCGCTTCGCGCGCGGCGGGGGAGGCGAGGAATTTTATGAGGGCACGCCCGGCCTCGGGCTCCTTCGAGCCGGCCGCGATTCCGGCCGAGAAGATCGTGATCTTTTGCAATTCGTTCGGCAGCGGTCCCACGATATCGATGCCCTTCACGGGCTTCAGCTCGCTGATCTGCTGGAAGCCGAGCTCGGCCTCGCCGTGCGCGACGATCTCGCCGACGGGTGTTGCCGGAATCTTGCGCGCCTTGTCCTTCATGACGTCGGCGATGCCAAGCTTGTCGAACATCTCGGTCGAGACGTAGACGCCGCTGGCGCTATCGGAATAGGCGATCGTTTTCGCCGCCAAGAGCGCGCGCTTGACCGCCTCCACCGAGCCGATGTCCGGCTTCGGCGCACCCGATTTCACGGCAACGCCGATCGGCGATCTGGTGAGGTCGACCTGGCTGCCGGCCACGACCTTGCCCTTGCCGGCGAGGTCGGTGAGGGCATAGCCCACCAGGATCAGGACATCGGCCGGTTCGCCGCGCTCCAGCCGGACCGGGATCGCATTGGTGGTCGTCCCCATCGACGGCCCATATTCCGTCAGCACTTTGTTGCCGGTGGCCTTCTCGAATTCCGGCACGAGCGCCTTGTAGGCAGCCGTCAATCCGCCCGAGATCATCACATGGACCTCGGCAGCTTCGGCCGCGCCGGTCAGCCACAGGACGGTTAGAACGCCGAAGGCAATGTTGCGGAATGTTACTGATATCGATGTCATCGTCATTCGTCTCCAACTAACCCCGTCCGCGATACGGCGCGACGCCTTGCTCTGGCACCCACAATCCCTTCGGCACGCGGCCGGTCTGCCAGAACACGTCGATCGGGATGCCGCCGCGCGGATACCAGTAGCCGCCGATGCGCAAGAACTTCGGCTTGATCTCGCTCGCGATGCGCTTGCCGATCATCACGGTGCAGTCCTCGTGGAATGCGCCGTGATTGCGGAAGCTCGCGATGTAGAGCTTGAGCGACTTCGACTCCAGCAGCCACGGGCCGGGCGCGTAGTCAATCATCAGATGCGCGAAATCCGGTTGTCCCGTGACCGGGCACAGCGACGTGAATTCCGGCACGGTGAAGCGCACCAGATAGTCCGTGCCCTTTTGCGGATTGGGCACGCGGTCGAGCTGGGCTTCTTCCGGTGTGTGCGGCCATTCGACCGCGCGGCCGAGCTGGAGGGATTTCTTCGCCATCGTCGTCACATCCTGTTCGAGCATGATCCGGACCCGGAGGGCCGCGTTAGCGCAAAGTGGGCACCGGTTTTTCGAAAGATCATGCTCAACTCAAAAACCGGAGCGCGATAAGATCGCGCTCCAGAGGGTGCCGGGATGGACGCAAATGTCGCCGTCGTCAACCGGCCGCGATCGTCTGGATCATGACGATCCGGTCGTTGCCGGACTCGCAGCCCCAGAGCTCGCCCGGGCGGCCGTCGAGCTGGCGCACATTGGCATTGGCCTTGTCGCTGGCGAAAACGTTGAACCGCTCGGTCGTGGGATCGAAGCGGACGATGGCATTGGCGGAGAAATCGGTGAGCCAGACCTTGTCCTTGTCGTCGACATAGACGGCATAGGTGCGGGGGTGATCGCCCGGCAGCTTCCAGGTTTTCCAGGAGCCGTTGGCGGGATCGTGCACCGAAACGTGACCGCTGTTCCACTCGCTGACCCAGATCCGGCTTTGCGAATCCGACCAGACCCGACGCGCCCCCTGGCTCGGCGTTGGCGGCTCGACAACGGCGGCATTGCCGGTCGCAAGGTCAATCTTCGCGATGTAGCTGCTGGCCAGCGAGGCGTACCAGACCTCGCCCTTGGGCGTCACCGCGATGCCGTAGGGGCCAACACCCTTGGACGCCCTGAACACGTCCATCTCGCCCGATCCCGGCTTGAGCCGGCCGTAATAGCCGGACTGGCCGGTGAACCAGTAGGTGCCTTCCTTGTCGAACACGCCGGTGTTGAGATTGGCGTAAGCGAATTTTTCGGGCAGTCGGAACAGCGTGACCTTGAGATCGCCGGGATCGACCCGGGCGATCGCGTTCTGGCCGCCCTCGGTGATCCAGGGGGCACCGTCGGGGCCGATCGTCACGCCGTGCGGCGCGGCGCCCTGGCCGAGGCTGACTGTCTTGAAACTGCCATCGCGGGGGTCGAGCCTGCCCAGCATGCCCTTGCCCTGCGCCGTGAACCAGACCGTGCCGTCGCGAGCGGGGGCGAGGTCGTGCAGGCCGATGCCGGCGCTGATGGGGAAATATTTTGTCCGGAACAGGCCCTCCTGCGCGAAACTTGGGCGGACGGCGAGGAGGGAAGCGCTGGAGGCAAGAAACTGGCGGCGGTTCATGGCGTTACCCCGACTGTTTCAGATTGAGGTTGGACGCGCAGAGCAGGCGACCTCAAGGATAGTCCGAGCCCCTTCACGCGTCAGTCGAAGCACGCCGTCCAAGCGTTCACATTTGCTTGCGGCCCGTGTAAGACCCCCGGCACCGATCAGCCCTAACGAACGGAATTGCACATCATGACCGCCATCATCGACATCATCGGCCGCGAAATTCTCGACAGCCGTGGCAATCCCACCGTCGAGGTCGACGTCGTGCTGGAAGATGGTGCGCTCGGCCGTGCCGCGGTGCCGTCCGGCGCCTCCACCGGCGCCCATGAGGCGGTGGAACTGCGTGATGGCGACAAGGCCCGCTATCTCGGCAAAGGCGTCACCAAGGCCGTCGGCGCCGTCAATGGCGAGATCTTCGAGGCCCTGAGCGGCCTCGATGTCGAGCAGCAGGCCCAGATCGACCAGATCATGATCGACCTCGACGGCACGCCGAACAAGAGCCGGCTGGGCGCCAATGCCATCCTCGGCGTCTCGCTCGCCTGCGCCAAGGCAGCCGCGAACTCGCTCGACATGCCGCTCTATCGTTACGTCGGCGGCACCTCGGCGCGTCTCTTGCCGGTGCCGATGATGAACATCATCAATGGCGGTGTGCATGCCGACAATCCGATCGACTTCCAGGAGTTCATGATCCTCCCCGTGGGCGCGTCGTCCTTTGCCGAGGGCCTGCGCTACGGCGCGGAGGTGTTCCACACCCTGAAGTCGGAATTGAAGAAGGCCGGCCACAACACCAATGTCGGCGACGAGGGCGGTTTCGCTCCGAACCTGCCGTCGGCTGACGCCGCGCTCGAATTCGTCATGAACGCGATCGGCAAGGCCGGCTACAAGGCCGGCACCGACATCGTGATCGGCCTCGACTGCGCCTCGACCGAGTTCTTCAAGGACGGCAAGTACGTCTATGAAGGCGAGGGCAAGACCCGCTCGATCTCGGAGCAGGCCAAGTACCTCGCAGACCTGGTGTCGCGCTATCCGATCGTGACCATTGAGGACGGCATGTCGGAAGACGACATGGACGGCTGGAAGGAACTCACCGACCTCATCGGCAAGAAGTGCCAGCTGGTCGGCGACGATCTCTTCGTCACCAACGTCAAGCGCCTGGCCGAAGGCATCAAGGCCGGCCGCGCCAATTCGATCCTGATCAAGGTCAACCAGATCGGTACGCTGACCGAGACGCTCGCCGCCGTCGAGATGGCGCACAAGGCCGGCTATACCTCAGTGATGTCGCACCGCTCCGGCGAGACCGAGGATTCCACCATCGCCGACCTCGCGGTCGCCACCAATTGCGGGCAGATCAAGACCGGCTCCCTTGCGCGTTCCGACCGCACCGCCAAATACAATCAGCTCCTGCGCATCGAGCAACAGCTCGGCAAGCAGGCGCTCTACGGCGGCAAGGCGGCACTGAAGGCGCTGGCATAAGCCGGCGTTCTGGCAAGGACAGGGGAGGATCGACATGAGCGACGGCAAGACCGGACTGCAACTGCGTTCGCTGATCAAGACCAGCGGAGAGCTCGAAATCTCGCTCGTCGACGTGCCGACCCCCGAGCCCGCCGCGGACGAGGTCGTCGTCCGCGTCGAGGCGGCGCCGATCAACCCGTCCGACCTCGGCCTCCTCGTCGGCGCCGCCGATATGAGTACGGCGAAGGCGTCCGGCGCCAAGGACGCTCCCGTCATCACCGCGAAGGTGCCGGAGGGCGCGATGCGGGCGATGGCCGGCCGGCTCGACGAGTCCATGCCGGTCGGTAACGAAGGCGCCGGCGTCGTCATCAAGACCGGCTCGTCCGATGCCGCGAAAGCATTGATGGGCAAGACCGTCGCGATGATCGGCGGCGCGATGTACGCGCAGTACCGCACGCTGAAAGTGCGCGAGTGCCTGCCGCTGCCGGCGGGCACCACGCCGGCCGAAGGCGCCTCCTGCTTCGTCAATCCGCTCACGGCGCTCGGCATGACCGAGACCATGCGGCGCGAGGGGCACAAGGCGCTGGTGCACACCGCGGCCGCCTCCAATCTCGGCCAGATGCTGAACAAGATCTGCATCAAGGACGGCATTCCGCTGGTCAATATCGTGCGCAGCAAGGAGCAGGCCGACATCCTGCACAAGATCGGCGCCAAATACGTCGTCGATTCCACCGCACCGAGCTTCCTCGGCGATCTCACCAATGCGCTGGTCGAGACCGGCGCCACCATCGCCTTCGATGCCATCGGCGGCGGCAAGCTGGCCGGCGACATCCTCAACTGCATGGAAGCCGCGATCAACAAGACCGCCAAGGAATACAGCCGCTACGGCTCCAACGTGCACAAGCAGGTCTACGTCTACGGCGCGCTCGACATCCGCCCGATCGAGCTGCCGCGCGGCTTCGGTATGGCCTGGGGCGTTGGCGGCTGGCTGCTGTTTCCGTTCCTGATGAAGATCGGGCAGGCGGACGGAGCCAGGCTGCGCCAGCGCGTCGTCGACGAATTGAAGACGACCTTCGCCAGCCACTACACCAAGGTGGTGTCGCTTCAGGAGGCGCTCGATCCCGCCAACATCGCGGTCTACGCCAAACGGGCCACCGGCGAAAAATTCCTCATCAACCCAAATAAATCTTCGTGATGTGCCACGGCACACCATCCAAAGAAGGACTTGCCTTCTGAGCGAAGCGGGAGAACATTCGCGCCGCAATTGAAGGCGGGGCAACCGCAAGCATAGAAGGGGACACTTCCATGACTGATCTGAATCGCCGCGACCTGCTCGCGGGCGCGGCCGCTATTGGCGCGGCGGCCGTGACCGGACTTGGACCGACCACTGCCAGTGCCTCGGTGCCGCAAAGCGGGGCGCAGGCGCCCGGCTTCTATCGCTACAAGGTCGGCAGCTACGAGTGCACCTCGATCAATGACGGCGCGCGCACCTTCCCGATGCCGGACAAGTTCGTGGTCAACCTGCCGAAGGAGGAAGCGCTGGCCGCGGGCGAGGCGGCGTACATGCCGAAGGGCATGGTCACGGTGCCGTTCAATCCGCAACTCATCAACACCGGCTCGAAGCTGGTCCTGATCGACACCGGCAACGGCGTTGCCAATCTCGAGCCGAGCAAGGGCGCGGTCGGCCGTACGCTGCAGAACCTCGCCGCTGCGGGCGTCGACCCGAAGAACATCGACGTCGTGCTGCTGTCGCATCTCCATCCTGATCACACCAACGGCATTCGTCTCGCCGACGGCGCGCTCGCGTTCCCGAATGCGGAGATCATGGTGCCGGCGAAGGATTGGGAGTTCTGGGCGAGCGACGAGAACGCGGCCAAGGCTCCGAACGACATGACGAAGAACTACTTCGCCAACGTGAAGAAGACCTTTGCCGGTCTCGAATCCAAGGTCACGAAGTATGAGTGGGGCAAGGAGGTCGCCCCGGGCATCACCTCGATCGCGACGCCCGGCCATACGCCGGGGCACACCTCGTTCGCGGTGGCCTCTGGCGACAAGAAGGTGCTGATCCAGTCTGACGTCACCAACATTCCGGAGTTCTTCCTGCGCAATCCGGATTGGCACGTGGCGTTCGACAACGACGCCGCGCTGGCGCAGGCCACCCGCCACAAATTCTACGACATGGCGGCGGCCGAGAAGGCGACGGTGATCGGCTTCCACTTCACCTTCCCCTCGGTGGGGCATGTCGAGAAGGACGGCGCGAAATACCGCCTGATCCCGTCGGCCTGGAATCCGACGATCTGAACCGGGCCAGGGGTTCGCGAGAAACATCAGGCCGCCTTCGGGCGGCCTGATTGTTTTTGGATCGTAGCGACCATCTGCTTTCGGGAAACTCAGCGTTTCCAAACGGGACCGGTTCATGCACTTGCATCGATCGGGCTGGATCGCTTAAGTGCCGCCCCGGAACTTCCGCTCAAGCCCCCAAGGACAATCCATGGCCTACAACATCGTCGTGATCGCCGGCAGCCTGCGCAAGGACAGCTTTTCGCTGAAGGTCGCCAACGCGCTCGCAAAACTCGCGCCGGCCTCGCTCAAGCTCGAGGTCATCACGCTGGCAGGCATCTCGTTCTTCAACCAGGATCTCGAGGGCGCACCGCCCGCGGACTGGCTGGCTTTCCGCGAGAAGCTGCAGAAGTCGGACGGCGTCATTTTCGTCACCCCCGAATACAACCGCGCCATCCCGGGCGTGCTGAAGAACGCCATCGACGTCGCTTCGCGCCCCTATGGCAAGAGCTCGTTCAACGGCAAGCCGGTCGGCATCATCTCGAACTCGCCGGGCCCGCTCGGCGGCGTCAGCGCGGCCAAGACGCTGCAGAACATCCTGCCGGGCATTGCCGGCCCGATCCTGCAGCAGCCGGAGACCTATCTGAACGCGGTCGGCGATGCCTTCGATGCGGAGGGGAACCTGACCAAGGAATCTCTGAAGCCCGTCCTCCAGGCCTATGTCGACGCCTTTGCCGCGCACGTGGCCAAGCACCACGGCTGAGGTCTTCTTCGTGATGGCCGGGCAAAAGCGCGAAGCGCGTCTTCGCGCTAGATGTCCCGGCCATCCACGTCTTGGCTCGTGGTGACGAAGAACGTGGATGCCCGGCACAAGGCCGGGCATGACGGCTGGGGTAGGGAACGCGAAGGGGGAAACGATTAGCACTCCCTTAACCAACCTGCCGCATCTTCCCAAGATGGTCTCCCGCGCGCGCCTGAAATCGATCCTGACCGGCCTTGCCCTCTATGCGATGGCGGCCGCTATCGTCGGCTATTTCGGCGTCAACGCTTACACTGGCAAATACGGTCTCAACGCTCGTCAGGAACTCGACCAGGAGATCATCGCGCTGACGAGCGAGCTGGCTCAGCTCAAGCGCGAGCGCGCGAAGAGCGAGCAGCGCGTGTCGCTGCTGCGGACGTCGCGGATCGATCCTGACATGCTGGACGAGCGGGCGCGCTATCAGCTTGACTATGTCAATCCGCACGATCTCGTTCGGATGATCCCGGCGAAGTAGCGCTTTCCGCAGCATTCGAAACCGGCATCGAAAGCCGCTGCCGAAATCCGACAACCGTGTAGCAATTCTACCGAAAGTCTTAGGCTTGGAACCGGGCTGCCGCCTTGACGGCAACGCAGTAACGGCCCCATGGCTTCTGCCGCCGTCTGCCCGAGTTGACGCAGATCAACCGGGCCGTGTCGGCGCAGCCTAGACTGCCACCGGAGGAAACAGTGATGAATGGGCCAATGTCCCGGCATCACGCGGCCCGCGTCGAGGCCGCCATTGCGTCAGGCCAGGCCGCGCGCTCCGCGCTGGTGGCCTCATGGCGCCGTTCGTCCCGATTGTATCATCTCGATCCCGCCGGCCGCAGCGCGCCGATGCGGCTGAGTGATGTCGAGTTGCGGCAGGCGCGCGAGCGCGTCGCGCCGCTGCTCGCCGCCGCGCAAGGCGCGATGGACCGGCTGTATCAGGCGGTCGGCGCGAGCGGCTGCTGCGTGCTGCTCGCAGACGGCGCGGGCGTGCCGGTCGACCGCCGCGGCACGGCGGTGGACGATGCGACGTTCCAATCCTGGGGCCTGTGGACCGGCGCGCTCTGGAGCGAGGAGCATGAAGGCACCAACGGCATCGGCACCTGCGTCGTCGAGCAGCGCCCGCTGACGATCGACCGCGACCAGCATTTCTTCACCCGCAACACACTTCTGAGTTGCACCGCCGTTCCGATCTACGATCACGAGGCGGCGTTTGCGGGCGTGCTCGATGTCTCCTCCTGCCGCGCCGACCGGACCGATGCGTTTTTGAATCTGATCGCGCTCGCGGCAGGTGAGGCGGCGAGGCGCATCGAAGCTGATCTGTTTCGCCGCGCCTTCGCCCATGCCCGCATCGTGCTGACGCAAGGCGCCGACGGCCAAGCCGGCGGCCTCGTCGCGGTCGATGCGGATGATCTCGTGATCGGCGCGACCCGGTCCGCGCGCGTGGGACTCGGGATTGCGCCCGGCCGTCCCTTGCAGCCGGTGCCCGCGGCCGATCTGCTCGGCGGCGAACCCGCGCACGACCATCTCGCCGGCGGCCAGCGCGCGGTGCTGCAACGGGCGCTGCTGCGGGCCGGCGGCAATGTGTCGGCCGCCGCAAAAGCGCTCGGCGTCAGTCGCGCCACGCTGCACCGGAAGCTGAAGCGGTTCGAGCTGAAGCACTGAGGGCGCTTGCCTCGCCCGTGACTGTCGCAGAACTGCGACAGGTTACCCCGGCCATCGCTCCCGCCCGGGCTGACAGGAAAACGCTCCCGCGACATCGTCGGCGCAAGTCGTGAACACGCGGCGAATTGCGCAAACAGCAAACATCGGGAGCGATCAATGAACAAGGTGGAATTCCTCGGCGTCACCCAGGTTCCATTTGCCGAACGCTATGACAATTTCATCGGCGGCAAATTCGTCGCGCCAATCTCCGGCAAGTACTTTGACAACGCCTCGCCGGTGAACGGCCAGATCGTCTGCAAGATTGCGCGTTCCGATGCGCAGGACGTCGAGGCCGCCCTCGATGCGGCGCATGCCGCCAAGGCCGCCTGGGGACGCACCAGCGTCGCCGAGCGCGCCGCGATCCTGAACCGGATCGCCGACCGGATGGAAGAGAATCTGGAGCGCCTTGCGATTGCCGAGACCTGGGACAACGGCAAGCCGATCCGCGAGACCCGCGCCGCCGACCTGCCACTCGCGATCGATCATTTCCGCTATTTCGCCGGCGTGGTGCGTGCACAGGAGGGCTCGATCGGCGAGATCGACCACGACACCATCGCCTATCATTTCCACGAACCGCTCGGCGTGGTCGGCCAGATCATCCCCTGGAACTTCCCGCTGCTGATGGCGTGCTGGAAGCTCGCGCCGGCGCTCGCCGCCGGTAATTGCGTCGTGCTCAAGCCGGCCGAGCAGACCCCGGCCTCGATCATGGTCTGGGCCGAGATCATCGGCGACCTCCTGCCGCCCGGCGTCCTCAACATCGTCAACGGCTTTGGCCTCGAAGCTGGCAAGCCGCTCGCATCCAGCCCGCGGATCGCGAAAATCGCCTTCACCGGCGAGACCACGACGGGCCGGCTGATCATGCAATATGCCAGCCAGAACCTGATCCCGGTCACGCTCGAGCTCGGCGGCAAGTCGCCGAACATCTTCTTCAACGACGTCACCGCCGAGGACGACGACTTCTTCGACAAGGCGATCGAAGGTTTTGTGATGTTCGCGCTGAACCAGGGCGAGGTCTGCACCTGTCCGAGCCGGGCGCTGGTCCACGCCGACATCTACGACCGCTTCATGGAGCGGGCATTGGAGCGCGTCGCCGCGATCAAGCAGGGCGATCCGCGTGCGGCCGACACCATGATCGGCGCGCAGGCATCCAGCGAGCAGCTCGCCAAGATCCTCTCCTATATCGACATCGGCAAGCAGGAGGGTGCCAGGGTGCTGGCCGGCGGCGGTCGTGCCGAGCTCGGGGGCGATCTGTCCGGCGGCTTCTACGTCCAGCCGACGGTGTTCGAGGGCCACAACAAGATGCGAATCTTCCAGGAGGAGATCTTTGGTCCCGTCGTCTCGGTCACGACCTTCAAGACCGATGACGAAGCGCTCGCGATCGCCAACGACACGCTCTACGGCCTGGGAGCCGGCGTCTGGAGTCGCGATGCCAACCGCTGCTACCGCTTCGGCCGGGCCATCCAGGCCGGCCGGGTCTGGACCAACTGCTACCATGCGTATCCTGCGCATGCCGCGTTCGGCGGCTACAAGCAATCGGGCGTCGGTCGCGAGACCCACAAGATGATGCTCGATCACTACCAGCAGACCAAGAATCTCCTGGTCAGCTACAGCCCGAAGAAGCTTGGCTTCTTCTGATCGGGCAAGATCTGATTGAGTAGGAGAGGGCGGAGCAACCTTGCGCCGCCCTCTCCGTCGTCATCCGTCTGTCAGAGTCTTGAGACAATACGACAGCGCCGACCGTATTCGGTTCGGCGCCCGCGGCATTCGAAGCGATGCCGGGCAAAGACGGAGGCTTGGTGATGCGGAACAGTCGTTCAGGACGGACAATGGGTGTCGCAGCGGTGCTGTTCGGCGCGGCGGTGCTGCCGCTGTCGATGGCCCTTGCACAGTCCGGCCCGGCGCCAGCCGGCGCCAAGCCCTTCCTGACCGTCGATGGAAAGGCGCCGCTGGTCCTTGGCCATCGCGGCCTGCCGGGCCTGGTACCAGAAGAGACCGAGGCGTCGTACGACCTCGCCGCGGCACTCGGGACCGATGCGCTCGAAGAGGATTTGCACCTGACCAAGGATTGCGTTCTGGTCGTGCGTCATAACCCCTGGCTGAGCGACAACACCAACATTGTCGAGGTGGCAAAGACCAATGCGGCCGTCGCCGCCCGCAAGCGCACCGTGCCCGGTGTGCGCGTCAAGGCCCCGTCGGCCACCGGCGTGCCTGCCGATTACCTGACGGATCTCAGCGACCCGGCCGATCCCAAATCGGTGCTGAAGTCGCTGATCGTCGACGGCGAGGATCATACCAACGATTGGTCGATCAGCGATTTCACCATGGCCGAGCTGAAGCAATGGATCGGCGGCACCACCTATGACGCGGCCAACGAGCGGCCGAAAGTCTTCAACGGCAAGCTCCCGATCATCAGCTTCCAGGACGTCATCGACATCGCCAAGGTCAAGAGCAAGGAGACCGGGCGGTCCATCCTCGTCTATCCCGAAACCAAGAACCCGACCTGGAACAATGCCCAGGCGATCGCCAATGGCTGCGGCGCGGCCGGCAGCCGTCCGCTCGAAGATGCCCTGATCAAGATCATTGGCGATAACGGCCTCAATACCAAGGACGCTCCGATTCTGGTCCAGAGCTTCGAACCTGGCAGCCTGAAATATATGCGCAGCCACGGCCTCCAGGCGCGGCAGGTCCAGCTCGTCGACGGCAACGGAATCGACTTCAAAACCGGCAAGGTTCTCCTCAACAACATCACGAATTCGCGCCCGTTCGACTGGACCGTTGCGGGCGATGCGCGCTTGTACGATGCGATGCTGACGCCCGAGGGGCTTGCCGAGATCAAGACCTATGCCGAGGGCATCGGTCCGTGGAAGGCCTACATCGTTCCGCTCAAGATCGCGCCGTGGAAGGACACTAACGCCGATGGCACGCCCTACAAGGGATCGACGCCGGAGGCTTCGACGCAGGACGCGACCAGCCTCGTCGCGGACGCGCACAAGCTCGGTCTTTTCGTCCATGTCTTCACTTTTCGGAACGAGAAGAAATATCTCGCCGCCGACTATCGCGGCGACCCGAGCCTTGAATATCTCAAATTCTACCGGCTCGGTGTCGATGGGGTCTTCAGCGACTTCACGCATACCGGCGTTGCCGCCCGCTCAGCGTATTTGCGCGAGTTGGGCTGGTAAGGCTGGCACGGCGAATCGGACGCGCGTGGGATTTCGGATACAAAACACCGCGTCCGATTTCTCTGCGTTGGCGGCTCACGCTCCCTTCGCTGACCGGTGAGCTAAAGTTGCCCGATCGGCGCCAAAGGTTTTGCAAAGTTTCGGCCACGTTGCAGTGCGGCATAATGAAAGTCGAGCCATGCCGCCGCGGTCCTTTCCAAGGGCGTTTGACTTGGGTTAGAGAGGGCTGAAGTTTTCTCTGACCCGGAATTCCCATGGCCGCACCCAAGAAAGCCGCCGCAAGCACTCCACAAGACAAGACCGACGGCGGTTCGCCCCCGGAATTCACCAGAGAGCAGGAGCTCAAAGCGCTCCGCGACATGCTCCTGATCCGGCGGTTCGAGGAAAAGGCCGGCCAGCTCTACGGCATGGGCGCGATCGGCGGCTTCTGCCACCTCTATATCGGCCAGGAGGCCGTGGTGGTCGGCATGCAGATGGCCCTGAAGCAGGGCGATCAGGTCATCACCGGCTATCGCGATCACGGTCATATGCTTGCCACCGGCATGGAGGCCAACGGCGTCATGGCCGAGCTCACCGGCCGGCGCGGTGGCTATTCCAAGGGCAAGGGCGGCTCCATGCACATGTTCAGCAAGGAGAAGCACTTCTACGGCGGTCACGGCATCGTCGGCGCCCAGGTCTCGCTCGGCACGGGTCTGGCCTTCGCCAACCATTATCGTGGTAACGACAATGTCAGCGTCACCTATTTCGGCGACGGCGCGGCCAATCAGGGCCAGGTCTATGAGAGCTTCAACATGGCGGAGCTCTGGAAGCTGCCGGTGATCTACGTCATCGAGAACAACCGCTACGCCATGGGCACCGCGGTGTCGCGCGCTTCGGCGCAGCAGGATTTCTCCAAGCGCGGTGCGTCCTTCAACATCCCCGGCATGCAGGTCGACGGCATGGACGTCCGCGCCGTGAAGGCCGCGGGCGAGGAGGCGGCGGCCTGGTGCCGCGCCGGCAAGGGCCCCTTCATCCTGGAGATGCAGACCTACCGCTATCGCGGCCACTCGATGTCCGACCCCGCCAAGTACAGAACGCGCGAAGAGGTCGAAAAAGTCCGCCACGACCAGGACCCGATCGAGCAGGTGCGCAACCGCCTGCTCGCAGCCAAGGTGAGCGAGGCCGATCTCAAGGCGATCGACGCCGAGGTCCGCGACATCGTCAATGCGTCCGCCGACTTCGCCCAGCATGATCCCGAGCCGGATGCCGCCGAGCTCTGGACCGACATTTATCGCTGAACGCGCGCAAGCTTTCTTTTGGAGTCGATATGCCAATTCAAGTGCTGATGCCCGCGTTGTCGCCCACGATGGAGAAGGGCAACCTTGCCAAGTGGCTGAAGAAAGAGGGCGAGACCATCAAATCCGGCGACGTCATCGCCGAGATCGAGACCGACAAGGCGACCATGGAGGTCGAGGCGACCGACGAGGGGACGCTCGGCAAGATCCTGATCCCCGAGGGCACCGCCGACGTTGCCGTGAACACGCCGATCGCGACCATCCTCGCCGATGGCGAGAGCGCCGCCGATCTCGCCAAGGCGCCGGCCGCGCCCGCGCCGAGCGTCGCGCAGGAAGTCGCCGAATCCCGCTCGCCGGTCGGCGAAGGCAAGCCGATGATCTCGGCGCCCAAGGCTGCGCCCGCACCCCAGGCCGTCGCCGAACCCGATCCTGAATTGCCCGCCGGCACCGAGATGGTGACGCAGACCATCCGCGAAGCGCTGCGCGACGCAATGGCCGAAGAGATGCGCCGCGACGCCGACGTCTTCGTGATGGGCGAAGAGGTCGCCGAATACCAGGGCGCCTACAAGGTGACGCAGGGCCTGCTCCAGGAGTTCGGCGCCAGGCGCGTCATCGACACGCCGATCACCGAGCACGGCTTTGCCGGCATAGGCGTCGGTGCCGCGATGACCGGGCTGAAGCCGATCGTCGAGTTCATGACCTTCAACTTCGCCATGCAGGCGATCGACCAGATCATCAACTCGGCGGCCAAGACGCTTTACATGTCCGGCGGCCAGATGGGCTGCTCGATCGTGTTCCGCGGCCCGAACGGCGCCGCCGCGCGTGTCGCCGCCCAGCACAGCCAGGACTACTCGTCCTGGTATTCCAACGTCCCGGGTCTCAAGGTGGTCGCGCCGTTCTCCGCAGCGGACTACAAGGGCCTGCTCAAGGCTGCGATCCGCGATCCCAATCCGGTGATCTTCCTCGAGAACGAGGTGCTCTACGGCCATACCGGCGAAGTGCCGAAGCTCGATGACTTCGTGATCCCGATCGGTAAGGCGCGCATCGTGCGTTCGGGCGGCCACGTCACCATCATCTCCTGGTCGAACGGCATGACCTATGCGCTGAAAGCCGCCGACGAACTCGCCAAGGACGGTATCGAGGCCGAGGTGATCGACCTGCGCACGCTACGGCCGATGGACACCGAGACCATCGTCAACTCGGTCAAGAAGACCGGTCGTGCGGTCACGGTGGAAGAGGGCTGGGCGCAGAGCGGCGTCGGCGCCGAGATCGCCGCGCGCATCATGGAGAACGCGTTCGACTATCTGGATGCGCCGGTCGCGCGCGTCTCCGGCAAGGACGTCCCGATGCCTTATGCCGCGAACCTGGAGAAGCTCGCGCTGCCGTCGGCAGCCGAAGTGGTCGAGGCCGCCAAAGCCGTCTGCTACAGGTAGATCATGGCGGGCCCGAAGGAGCAGCCATTACCACCCGACGTCCTCGCCCGCGACGATGCGGTCGAGATCCTGCGCGTATTCGTGCTGGACGGCGGGCTGTCGATGGCGTTCCAGCGCGCTTTCGAGGAGCCCGATATGTGGGGCCTCCTGCTCGTCGATCTCGCCCGCCACGCGGCGCGCGCCTATGCGCGCGAGAGCGAATACACCGAGGAGGACGCGCTGAGCCGGATCCTCGAGATGTTCCAGGCGGAGATTGAGCGGCCGACCGATACGGGCACGACGACACCGCGCGGGAAGGGGCACTGATCGTGGCGATCGAAGCCCTTCATTTCGATTTCATGCTGGAGGCGATCCGTAAGGCGGAGGCTTCGATCGCGCAGGGCGGCCTGCCGATAGGCGCCGTGCTGACGCGCGGCAACGAGATCATCGCCCGCGGCCACAACAACCGTGTGCAGGAAAAGAATGTCATCCTCCACGGCGAGATGAGCTGCCTGCGCGAGGCCGGCGTGATCTCGTTCCACGATACCGTCATGTACACCACGCTGTCGCCATGCTCGATGTGCGCCGGCGCGCTCGCTCTGTTCAAGGTGAAGCTGGTGGTGATCGGAGAATCCGTCACCTTCCCGGGCTCCAAGGACATCCTCGACAAGTTCGGCATCCCCTGGATCGACCTTGCCGACGACCGCTCCATCACCATGATGAAGAATTGGCGTTCCATCCCTGCCAACGAGCGCCTGTGGCAGGGCGACATCGGCAACTAAACCTGGTCGTCTTCGCTGTCGGAGACGACGTATTGAAAAGTTCTTCTTGAGGTCAGCATGCCCATCAACATCCTGATGCCCGCTCTCTCGCCGACAATGGAGAAGGGCAACCTCGCCAAGTGGCTGAAGAAGGAAGGCGACAAGGTCAAATCCGGCGACGTCATCGCCGAGATCGAGACCGACAAGGCGACCATGGAGGTCGAGGCGATCGACGAAGGCACGATCGCCAAGATCCTCGTGCCCGAGGGCACGCAGGACGTCCCGGTCAACGACGTGATCGCGGTGCTGGCCGGCGAAGGCGAGGACGTGAAGGCGGCTGGTGCCGCCAAGCCCAGCGCCTCGGCCGCACCTCCGAAAGCTGCTGAAGCGCCCGCCGCTGCGCCGGCTCCCGCAGCTGCGCCTGCCGCGCCCAAGGCTGCGCCGCCGCCTGCCGCTGCACCGGCGCCGCAGGCCGCAGCTCCGGCCGCGCAGAGCAACGGCCATGGCGGCCGCGTGTTCTCATCACCGCTCGCGCGCCGTCTTGCCAAGGACGCCGGCATCGACGTGTCGATGGTGACCGGTACCGGCCCGCACGGCCGCGTGGTCGCCCGCGACGTCGAGCAGGCCAAGTCCGGCAAGGGCCTGAAGGCGCCTGCCGCTGCGCCGTCCGGGGCGCCCTCGATCGCGCCGACCATGTCGGACAAGCAGATCCTGTCGCTGTTCGAGCCCGGCTCCTACGAGATCGTGCCGCATGACGGCATGCGCCGCACGATCGCGCAACGCCTGACTGCGTCGATCCAGAACGTCCCGCACTTCTACCTCACCATCGACTGCGACATCGGCAAGCTGCTCGCCGCGCGCGAGGAGATCAATGCGGCTGCTCCCAAGGACAAGGAGAAGAAGCCGCTCTACAAGATCTCGGTCAACGACTTCGTCATCAAGGCGATGGCCGTTGCGCTCCAGAGGATCCCGAACTGCAACGTCAGCTGGACCGAAAGCGGCATGGTCAAGCATCACCATTCCGACGTCGGCGTCGCCGTGGCGATGCCCGGTGGCCTGATCACGCCGATCATCCGTAAGGCCGAGACCAAGACGCTCTCGACCATCTCCAACGAGATGAAGGATTTCGCCGCGCGCGCCCGCTCGCGCAAGCTGAAGCCCGAGGAATACCAGGGCGGGACCACCGCGGTCTCCAACCTCGGCATGTTCGGCATCAGCCACTTCACCGCCGTGATCAACCCGCCGCATGCGACCATTCTGGCGGTCGGCACCAGCGAGGAGCGGCCGGTCGTGCGTGGCGGCAAGATCGAGATCGCGCACATGATGAGCGTGACCTTGTCCTGCGATCACCGCGCCATCGACGGCGCGCTTGGCGCCGAGCTGATCGGCGCGTTCAAGCAGTTGATCGAAAATCCCGTCATGATGATGGTCTGAGATGGCGCATGAGGACGCGCTGGCCCTGGATCTCGATGCTGGTCTCGCTGATCCTCACGCTGAGCCCGCTCGGCCGCGACATCGTTGACTCCGCCTTCTTCGCCGGCGAAGCGCTGTCGCGTAACATCTGGGCGCCGATCGCGCTCACCATCTTCGCCGTCATGGCGGCCGCCATTCTCTCGGAATGGCTGATCAGAACCTACATCCGCAATCGCCGCGCCCGCGGCGCAACGACCGCTTGAGTTGAACGGGAGCCGCCATGGCCGATACATCCTTCGACGTCATCATCATCGGCTCTGGCCCCGGCGGCTATGTCACCGCGATCCGCGCCGCCCAGCTCGGCTTCAAGGTTGCCATCGTCGAGAAATCCTATCTCGGCGGCATCTGCCTGAACTGGGGCTGCATCCCGACCAAGGCGCTGCTGCGCTCCGCCGAGATCTATCACTACATGCAGCACGCCAAGGATTACGGCCTGTCGGCGGAGAAGGTCTCGTTCGACCCGAAGGCCGTGGTGCAGCGTTCGCGCGGCGTCTCGAAGCGGCTGAACGACGGCGTCGGCTTCCTGATGAAGAAGAACAAGGTCAGCGTGATCTGGGGCGCGGCCTCGATCGATGCGCCCGGCAAGGTCACCGTGAAGAAGTCCGACGTCGAGGGCCCGAAGGGCGCGCTGGGCGAGGGGAGCTACCAAGCCAAGCACATCATTATTGCAACCGGTGCGCGGCCGCGCGTGCTGCCCGGCCTTGAGCCCGACAAGAAGCTGATCTGGACCTATTTCGAGGCGATGGTCCCGGATACGATGCCGAAGTCGCTGCTGGTCGTCGGGTCGGGCGCGATCGGCATCGAGTTCGCCTCGTTCTTCCACACCATGGGCTCCGACGTCACCGTGGTCGAGGTTCTGCCGCAGATCCTGCCCGTCGAGGACGCCGAGATTGCAGGCCTCGCCCGCAAGCGCCTGGAGAAGCAGGGCATCAAGATCATGTCCTCGACCAAGGTCACGAAGCTGGAGAAGAAGGCCGACAGCGTCGTCGCCACCATCGACGACGGCAAGGGCAAGCCCGTCACCACCGAGTTCGAGCGCGTAATCTCGGCGGTCGGCGTCGTCGGCAATATCGAGAATCTCGGCCTCGAAAAGCTCGGCGTGAAGACCGACCGCGGCTGTATCGTCATCGACGGCTACGGCAAGACCAACGTCCCCGGCATCTATGCCATCGGCGACGTCGCCGGTCCCCCGATGCTGGCGCACAAGGCCGAGCATGAAGGCGTGATCTGCGTCGAGGCCATCAAGGGCCTGCATCCGCATCCCATGGACAAGAACCTGATCCCGGGCTGCACCTATTGCCAGCCGCAGGTCGCCTCCGTCGGCCTCACCGAAGCCAAGGCCAAGGAAAGTGGCCGAGAGATCCGCGTCGGCCGTTTCCCGTTCGTCGGCAACGGCAAGGCGATTGCGCTCGGCGAAGACCAGGGCCTGGTCAAGGTGATCTTCGACAAGAAGACCGGCCAGCTCCTCGGCGCCCACATGGTCGGTGCTGAAGTCACCGAACTGATCCAGGGCTACGTCGTCGCCATGAACCTGGAGACGACCGAAGAAGAGCTGATGCACACGGTGTTCCCGCATCCGACCCTGTCGGAGATGATGAAGGAAGCCGTGCTGGATGCGTATGGAAGGGTGTTGAATATTTGAGGATTGGGCGGCGGCGCCGTGCCCGATCCGTCATCCTGAGGTGCGAGCCTTGCGGCGCAATTGCGCCGTTGGGCGAGCCTCAAAGGGTGAACGGCCGAGATGCAGCAGCCGGGCTCGTCGCCCTTCGAGGCCTCCGCTTCGCTCCGGCACCTCAGGGTGACGAGTTCAATAGCAACCAAGTAGAACAACAAGAGGGGTCAACCCATGCATGATAACGACAATCTGACCATCGAACGCCCGACCTTCGTCACGCATCTCGAATGCGCGATGGAGGGCGATCATTACGCCGCCGACCAGGTCCACAATCTCTCCAAGGCCGGCAAGCCGCTTTTGGTGCGCTACGACCTCGCGGGCGTGAAGAAGGTGCTGACCAAGGACGCGCTTGCCCAGCGTCCTGGCGACATGTGGCGCTACCGCGAGCTCTTGCCCGTGCGCAAATGCAAGGACATCGTCTCGCTCGGCGAGGTCACGACGCCGCTGATCCGGCTGCCGAAGCTCGGCGCCAAGCTTGGCGGCGGCGAGATCATCGTCAAGGACGAGGGACGCCTGCCGACCGGCTCGTTCAAGGCGCGGGGCCTCGTGATGGCGGTGTCGATGGGCAAGGCGCTCGGCATCAAGCACATGGCGATGCCGACCAACGGCAATGCCGGTGCGGCGCTTGCGGCCTACGCGACCTCCTGCGGCATCAAGACCACGATCTTCTGCCCGGCCGACACGCCGGAAGTGAACGTGAGCGAGATCGAGCTTCAAGGCGCGACCGTCTATCGCGTCAACGGCTATATCGACGATTGCGGCAAGATCGTCGGCGAAGGCAAGGCGAAGGTTGGCTGGTTCGACACGTCCACGCTCAAGGAGCCGTACCGTATCGAGGGCAAGAAGACGATGGGCCTGGAGCTCGCCGAGCAGCTCGGCTGGGACGTGCCCGACGTGATCTTCTATCCGACCGGCGGCGGCACCGGCCTGATCGGCATGTGGAAGGCTTTCGACGAGCTGGAGAAGATCGGGTTCATCGGCTCCAAGCGCCCGCGCATGGTCGCGGTGCAGGCGTCGGGCTGCGCGCCGATGGTGCGGGCCTATGACGCCGGTACCGAGCATGCGACGCGCTGGGAAGACGCCCACACGATTGCGTCGGGCATCCGCGTGCCGCAGGCGATCGGCGATTTCCTGATCCTGCGCGCGGTGCGCGAGAGCAAGGGTTTTGCCATCGCGGTGGACGACGACAAGATCTCGGCGGCGCTGAACGAGGTCGCGCGCGAGGAGGGGCTGCTGCTCTGTCCCGAGGGCGCCGCGACCTACGCCGCCTACAAGGACAGCCTCGCCGACGGCCGCGTCAGCAAGACCGACCGCGTGATGCTGTTCAACTGCGCGACCGGCCTGAAATACCCGCTGCCGCCGGTCACCCGCACGCTCGATCGCCACAAGCCGATCGACTACACGCAGTTCTAGGCACGATCAGACCGCCGGAGCGCGATGATCGCGCCCCGGCGCGTCATTTCGTCTCTTCACGACCGATCCCTCTTCCCGTACGCGGGAGGGCACAAAAAACAACAAAGACATCGCTGGGGAGAAGACAATGAAGAAGGCCATCTTAGCCGGGCTGATCGGTGTTCTCGCTGTGGCCGGCGCCGCGCGCGCCGACGACTATCCCTCACATCCCATCACCGTCATCGTTCCCTTCGCCGCCGGCGGCCCGTCGGATGCGATGGCGCGCGTGCTCGCCGAGCGCATGCGGGTGACGCTCGGCCAGCCGCTGGTGATCGAGAATGTCACCGGTGCGGGCGGCTCGATCGGCGTCGGTCGCGCCGTGCAATCGGCGCCGGACGGCTACACCATCTCCTTCGGCCATCTCGGCACCCATGTTGCCAACGGCGCCGTCTACAAGCTCAAATACGACCTCGTCGCCGACCTCGAGCCGGTAGTGCTGCTGCCGAGCAATCCGATGATCGTGGTGAGCAAGAATGCGGTGCCCGCGACCTCGCTGAAGGAGCTCACCGAGTGGCTGAAGTCGCGGCCGTCGCCGCCGACCGCCGGCACTGCGGGCGCAGGCTCCGGCAGCCATATCGCCGGTGTCTATTTCGAGAGCGTCAGCGGCATCAAGCTGCAATATGTGCCGTATCGCGGCACTGCGCCCGCGCTGAACGATCTCATCGCCGGCCAGATCGACGTCATCATCGATCAGACCTCCAACTCCATCAACCAGGTCCGCGCCGGCACGATCCGCGCCTATGCCATCACCGACGACAAGCGGCTCTCGTCGGCGCCGGACATTCCGACGGCAGCCGAGGCGGGGCTGAAAGGCTTCAACATGACGTTGTGGTCGGGCCTGTGGGTGCCGAAGGGCACGCCGAAGGAGATCGTCACCAAGCTCAATGCGGCCGCGGTGGAAGCGCTGAACGATCCCGCCGTGAAGAAGCAGCTCGAGAGCCAGGGCCTCGAGATGACGCCCAAGGATCAGCTCACGCCCGAAGCGCTCGGCGCCCGCCAGAAGGCGGAAATCGCAAAATGGTGGCCGATTATCAAGGCCGCCGACATCAAGGTGGATTGAGGCGGCCTGCCTCTTCGGATGCGGCCACAACGTCAAGTCGCCGCACCCTGTGGAGCAATCAGGTTCACGCGGCGCCGCGTTACGTCTTGGCTTCGCTGTGCTTCGACAGGGCCTTCTCCAGGCAATTGATCAGGGCCGGCGTTGAAAACGGCTTTGCGAGAAAGCAGATGGCGCCAGCTTTCAGCGCGCGGTCGCGCACGGCATCGTCGGGAAAGGCGGTCATGAAGATGAACGGTGTGCGATGACCAAGGCCGCGCATATGCATCAGAAGATCAACCCCGCCCATGACGGACATCTGCACATCCGCGATCACGCAGGACGTCGTCTTCAGTTCGGCCGACTGGAGAAATTCGAGAGCGGAGCCAAAGATGCAGACGGTGTAGCCCCGCGACGTCAGGAGATTGTTCGTCGCAAGGCGGACTGATGGATCATCGTCAATGATGGAAATGACCGAGAGGACTGACAAGATGATCGCTCCTGATCGGGGAGCCGCCGATCATGGTACAGCACCCACCGGAGGGTGGGCCCTCGGGGCGAGCTTGGAAAGCATACTTAGGTTTGCACTTTTCCCCCCGGGCGTGGGATTCCGAGCGTCTCGGTCATTCTGACGAGATCGGCCAATGACTTCGCGCCCATTTTCCGCATGATCTGCCCGCGATAGATCTTGACGGTAATCTCAGCCAATCCGAGCTCGGCAGCGACTTGCTTGTTCATCAGGCCTGACGCAACCAGGACGAGAATGTCGCGCTGACGCGCCGTCAGGCCTTCGAAGCGAGCGCGCACGCTTGACACCGACTTCTCGGCATCGCGCCGCCTGCGATCCCGTTCAATCGCAGCCTGGACTGCATCCAGCATGTCCTGGTCGCGCACCGGCTTGGTCAGAAAATCGATGGCGCCGCTCTTCATGGCCCTGACGGTCATCGGGATATCGCCATGACCGGTGATGAAGATGATGGGCGTGCGAATGTCGGCCTTCACGAGGTCCGCTTGGAGGTCGAAGCCGCTCGAGCCGGGCAGGCGAATATCGAGCACGAGGCAACTGGGGACCACCGGCGGCTTGGCTTCCAAGACCTCCGCCGCCGAGCCGAAGGCCTCCACCCTGAGGCCGACCGATTGGAAGAGATTGGTGAGCGCACGCCGCATCGACGGATCGTCATCGACGATCAGGACGATCGGATCGTCGGCCCCTGCCTGTGCCTGCATCTGTGTTGGCTTGGCCTGGTCAGTCACGACGCGGCCTCTTGCGGGAAGGGCAGGGCAATCTGGAATGTTGCGCCGCTCCCCTCGTTTGGAAATGCAGAAAGCCGGCCCGCGTGAGCCTCGATGATCGATCGGCAGATCGATAGTCCCATCCCCAGGCCGCTCGCCTTTGTGGTGAAGAACGGCATGAAGATGCGGTTCGTCACGTCGCGGTCAAGGCCGACACCGCGATCTGTCACGGTAAGGAGCAGGTGCCCGTCGCCGTCCCGACTGGAGCGGATCGCCAGCTCGCGCGGGAGCTCGACATTGGCTTGCATCGCCTCGATCCCGTTCATGACGAGGTTGATCAGCACCTGCTGGAGCTGGATCCGATCGCCGCAAATGTTGGGCAGGCCGGACGACAACTCCATCCGCACCGACACGGCATGGGTGGCGAGCTCGCGCCGCACGAGGGCCATCACCTCCCTCACGACCTGATTGATATCGAGTGGGACCATCTCGATCTCGGTCTTTTTCGCGAGCGCCCGAATTCGGCGGATCACCTCGCTGGCCCGATTGGCGTCCTCGACGATCCATTCCACGGAACGGCGCGCAGCATCCAGATCGGCCGGGTCGCGGCCGAGCCAGCCGATGCAGGCGTCCGCATTGGAAATGACGGCAGCAAGAGGCTGGTTGATTTCGTGGGCAATCGAGGTGGTGAGCTCGCCGAGCGTCGTGATGCGCGTGACGTGAGCGAGCTCGGCTTGCGCTTTGCGCAGGGCATCTTCGGCCTGCTCGGTGCGGATCGCCGCCGTCACATCGCTGCTGACGCCCCTGTAGCCGAGGAAGTTACCATTCTCGTCATGGAAGGGCTTGCCGCTGGTGCGCACGTAAATCGGAGATCCGCTGCGATCCTTGCTGCGGTAAACCAGGTCGCGGAACGGAAGGTGGGCATCGAGCGCCGCGCGATGCTGCTCCCACTTCTCGGGCTCGAACTCGGCATCGGGCGGAATGTCCCAACGGGTCAGCCCGATCAAGCCGGTCGGCACCGGACTGGCCGTGTCGGCGTGTTCCGATATCCGGGTGATGCGGTGGTCCGGCCCGGTCTCCCAAAACCAGTCCGATGCGGTTTCGGCATAATCGCGGAAGCGCTGCTCGGATTGCTTGAGCTCGTCAAAGGCCTTTTGCAGTGCTTCCTTTGCGACGAACTGCTCGGTGACGTCCACGTGCGTGCCGATGATTTCCATCACATCGCCATCGCCGCCTTTGACAGGATGTCCCTCCGTATGGACCCGTCGTATCGAGCCGTCCGGACGCGCAATCCGAAAGTCGATTTCGAAGGGCTCCCCCTGCTGGATTGCGCGACGTTCCATGTCGGCAATTCGTTGAAAGTCATCGGCGAGGATCCGTTGCTGGAAAGCCCGCGCCGGGACATCGGTCTGGTCCGGCTCAAATCCGAACAGGCGGTAGAGTTCAGCCGATCGGTAGGCAAACTCCTGACGACGCACGTCCCAGGCCCAGCTGCTCGTATGGCTGAGGCGTTGGGCTTCGGCCAGATAGGCCTCACTGCGGCGCAGCCTCTGTTCTGTTTCCTTTGCAATCGTGACATCGGTGACAGCGCCGGCGAACTCGACGCAGCCGGATGCACGTCTCACCGCGCGTGCCACGGAATGGAGATATTTGATCGATCCATCCGGCATCAACAGGCGATATTCATGGTCGAAATCCTCCGCTTCGCGGAAGGCCCGATCGAGGGTCTTGCGGACCGCATCGCGGTCCTCCGGATGGATGCGCTGAAAAACGAAGCCGAGGTTCGGCTGCATTGCCGGGTCACATTGGAAAATGCGAAAGGTTTCCCTCGACCAGAAGATCTCGCCGGTCGCGGGGCTCAAGCCGAAGCTGCCCGTGCGGCTCAGTTCCTGAGCCTGGGCGAGGTAGGCCTCGCTCTGCCGCAGCGCATCCTCCGCCTCCTTGCGCTGGGTGATGTTTTCGCAGGCGACCAGCACGACCGGCGTGCCGTCGCCGCGCAGCATCGCCTTGGCGTTTTCACGGACCCAGAGAACCGAGCCGTCTTTGCGGATCTTGCGAATCTCCCAGGTATGCGACTGGTCCACGGTTTCCAGGCACAACCCGACGCATTGACGGACGAAGTCGCGGTCTTCCTCGAAAAAGACGTTCAGCACGGATTGGCCGGTCAACTCGGCCGCCGTGTAGCCCAATTGTGCGGCGCCAAACGTGTTCACGTTGAGCACCGTTCCGGCCGGATCGACCATGAAGTACATGACCGGATTGTGCTCGAACACCTCGCGCCACTGCTTCACGGCGTCGCGTAGATCGCGGATGTCCTGTCGCGAGTCATCACCGACTGCGGGACTGTCCTTCTCGCCGGCGCCGAAAGATCGAAGCGCCGCGAGGCCGCCGAGCAGCAATTGTGCGGCCGAATTCCCAAATTTCGCGATTTGGCCAGGCATCATCGCGGGCGTCCCGGCTCGCAGGGTCGAAGCAAGTAGAGCACTTTGCAACCAGGGGAGCAATTCCCTCCGACCAAGGTAGAACTGCGCGCCGAAACTCGCGGCAGCCGTGCAGCCTGCCGCCCTTGCGCCGTCTCGTTGCGAAGGTGCGGCGAAGCCCGAAAAACTACGGGACAAACCTACGTATAGCTCGCGCATCCCAAGTCATAGCGCACATTTACTTCCGTACAATTGAGTCGTCCGTTGCATGCGGATTAGTCTCACAACCATCGAAGGGACGCGATGTGCAAGGCCACAAGCCGGCGATTAGCTCGATGTGCTGCCGATAGCTCTGCGTCCATTGCCCGACCTGCCGCACGATTGGCGGGTCGCGATTGAGAGGCCGCATTTCAGTAACGAGCGTGGATGGTCGGGCGTCAGCGTACGCGCGAAGCCACGACCATGAGAGCCGGGAGGAGAGCATGATGTGCGATACGCCTGAACACTCCGAGCGTGGTCCTGCTGTAAAAGCCTGCGCTGTCTGTAGCGGCAAGTTTGGTCTGATCCGATATTATTCGTGGCGAACGCCGCTCTGCTCCAGAAAATGTCTCGATCGCTTCAGGGCGCGCCGCGAACGCGACCGCCGATGGTTGTTTCGGTTCCAGGCGGCCTGAGGATTAGCCCTTCGATCGGCTCCATTCGGCAATTCTGAACCGGAGGCTGCGTGCTGAACCGTGCTTGCAAGCTCCTCTTGATGATCGCGCTGCCGCTTCCGTTGATAACGGGAGTGAAGGCCGACGAACTCGGGCAGGATGGTGCACATCGTCATCATCCGCTCCAGGATCAGCTCCTGCACGAGAAGTTCTATTCCAGCTGGCACATGCCCGACAATCCCGTGCTCAGCTGCTGCAACAGCGCGGATTGCTACCCGACCGAGGTGCGATACGTCGACGGCAGGATCTACGCGCGGCGCCGGGAGGACGGGAAGTACATCCTCATTCCATCCCAGAAGGTAGAGCGAAACAGGGACAATCCCGACGGCCGCAACCATCTTTGCGCGCCGCCGCCGTCCGCCTCTCTGGTCGACACGGTCTACTGCTTCGCGTTGGGAGGTGCCACGTGAGATTCATATTGGTGAACGGCAGGACCCCCTTCCGCAAAACATTCTGTCTATGGTGCTGCGAGGAGATCAGCGGCGGTTATCTGCGCGACGCGAAGACGCTGCTGCCCTATTGCGGCTACGAGTGTTACGCGCTCCATCACGAAGCGGCGCCGTTGATCGAGAGGCGAGCGCAAGCGGCGTCATGAGCTGACGGGTGGGCGAGGCGCATCGGCCGATGCGGCGGCCGACAGGGGAGGACAGGACGTTGAAATTCATGCTCGTCAACCAGGACCAACCGCGCCATGGCGTCACCTGCAGCGCGTGCGCCCGGCCGCTGGGCTCGAGTTACGTCCGGCATGTGTCCACGCAACGGCAGTACTGCGAGTATGATTGCTACCGCCGGTATCAGCAGACGAGCATGGAAGCGCTCTGGCCTTACCGCAGTTCGCTCGAGATGGTCACGGTCTTAGCGGCCATTTCGAGCTGGAGCTGGATGATGCAATTCGGCGCGCTCTCGGGCGCGCTGACGGAAGCATTTCTGCGCGCGCACGAACCTTCTGAGCACGGAAGGAGGTGACGGCTAGCGTACCGATGCGGGCCGCGCAGAGTGGTCGGCCGCAGTCACTGCATCCAGCTTCGCGCCGCGTCCAGCCCCGGCGTTGCGAAGCTAGGGCGCGGCGGCTGCGGCCGCTGCCGTGGGTGCCGCGCTGACTGCGTGCGTCGTGACGCGTTGCTCGGACTTCGCCGTGGCTGTGCCGCTGCCCTCGAACCGGGCGCGGTAGACCAGCACGTTCTCCATCACGCGCTGGACGTAGTTGCGTGTCTCCGACAGCGGGATGCGCTCGACCCAGTCGACCGGATCGACCTTGGGGTCGCGCGGGTCGCCGCGCGCCTGCACCCATTCGCGCACCCGGCCGCGGCCGGCATTGTAGCCGGCGAAGGTCATGATCTGGTCGCCGCGATATTCCGACAGCAGCGCGCTGAGCTCGGCCGCGCCCATCTGCGTGTTGTAGACGGGATCGGACACCATCCTGTCCCAGTCATAGGTCAGGCCAAAGCGCTTTGCGGTATCGCGGCCCGCCTCCGGTGTGACCTGCATGAGGCCGACCGCGTTGGCGGGGGACTTGTCGCGCTGGTCGAACGAGCTTTCGGTGCGCGCGACCGAATAGATCACGCTGGTCTCGATTGCGGGCGCGACCTGCTTGTGCTCGGGAATGCCGATGGTCGGGAAGGCGTAATGGTCGAGCGCAAGCCCGCGCGCCAGCGCCGACTTGCCGACCTCCAGCATCACGCGCGCGTCGTTGCGCTGCCCGGCGAGCTCGCCGAGCGCTTCCAGCGCTGCGACGTCGGTGCTCTCCTTGGCGAAATCCTCGGCGTAGTAGAACACCATGTCGCGCTCGCCGATGCCGTAGAGCATCTCGGCGGCGCGGACGCGCTCGTCCGCGGGCGGAGTGTCGGCCGCGGCCAGCACGGGCGAGGGCGGGCGCAGCTCGATCCCGTCGAGACCGAGCCTGGCGCGTGCGAGCTGGCCGTAATAGGCGGTCGGATAGCGCGCCGCGGCCTGATAGCTCATGCGCGCATCCGCGGTCGCCCCCATCGCCTCGGCCGCGCGGCCGCGCCAGTAATGCGCACGCGACAGCGCGATCGGATTGGCCGAGCCTTCGTCGATCGCGGCGAAATGCACCATCGCCGCCTTTGGATCGTCGAGATAGCGCAGTGCGATCCAGCCGCACATGAAGTGGTAGTCGACGCGATAGACTTCCATCGCGGGCACCACGGCCGCGCGCACCACGTCGTAGGCGGTCTTGAACTTGCCTTGGTCGAGCAGCTTTCGCGCGAGCAGGCGCCGCTCGCGCCACCAGGCATCGGTGTCCTGGGCCGCCATCATGTCGGGCGCGGCGGCGAGGATCACCTCGGCGGCGTCGTCGATGCGGTCGTTCTGGAGATGCCACTGCGCGCGGCAGAGGACGTAGCCGAGATCGCGGCGTGCTTCGGTCGAGACGTCCTCGAGATAATCCTTGGCCTTGTTGGCCTTGCCGGTGACAGCCGAGCAGGCCTTGACGATCGCGAGCGCATCTTCGCCAAGCCGTTTTGCGGCGCGCCTTGCACCGGCGTAGTCCTTGGCGCCGAGGCGCTTGTCCATACGGGCGCGATGATCGTCCGCGGTCAGGAGATCGTGGAACGCCTCGTAGGAATCCTCCTCGCTGCGCTCGGACAATTCGTCCGTGCGCCAGGCCTCGCGCACCAGACGCGTAGCCCTGTCATTGTCGCCTTCACTCAGGAGCACGCGGGCGAGCGCGAACTTGCCCTTGGCGCTGGTCGGCCGGTCCATCGTGAACTTGTGTACGGTCGCCGCGTCGCTCTTCTCCTGCCACAGCCGCGCTTCGGCGCGGCGGCGGAGCAGGGCGCTGCTCGGCCAGTCCGGGTTGGCGGCGAGGAAGGCGGCGTAGCGCTTGAAAGGTGCCGTGCTCTCGGAATGGCGCAGCATGAACCAGTCGGCGAGCTTCTGTCCGGCAGGGTCGGCAATGCGGTCGCGCGCCGCGCTGGCGTCGTCGGTCTTGCCCTTGCGCGCGAGATCGATGGCGTCCTTCAGCGCGGCGAGGTCGCCGGTGAGCGGCGGAGGTTTCGGCTTGTCCGAATCGTCGTCGTCCTTCTTGGACTTGCGCTTGGCCTCGGCATGCTTGCCGTGGCGCGACTTCGCGGCAGCGTGACGCTGCTTGCCGCCGGCTTTCGTCTCATGCGTTTTCTTCGACGCCGACGATTTGTGACCGCTCTTCGCTGCCAGCTCGGCAGGAAGAAGGGCCAATGCGGCCACGGCAATGACACACGCGAGCGAGCGTAGGCACTGGTTCATTCGATGGTCCCCCTGCGAAACCACTACAAACCAAGGTCCGCGACGACATGCGGCTTGAGAATCAAAGACGACACCCAAAACGATGCCACGACACCGTTTCGCAGTCCTCACGCTCCTTCAACAATGCGGCAAAATACCGATGGGAACTCGGGAACTTCCGAAATGGCGGAAAGGGTATCGTCTTTAATCCTCGTTAACGAATAGGGCTCGCGCGACGGTTGAGCGCGGTCGGGGCGTCGCAAGGGCCAGATTGCGCGTGTTCCCGCCGCCAAAACCGGTGTATTGAGTTCCCAACCGGTCCTTTCAGCTCTAACCCCACCGCTCATGCCACTTTTCAACCAGTCGATCAGGCGCAAGATCGTCGGGATCGCCCTCGGATTGATCGTCCTGATGCTGGTCACCTCGATTCTTTCGATGGTGATGTCGAGCCAGGTCGGCGTCCTCCTGGACGAGCTGACCAACCGCTACATCCCGGCCTATGGCGATCTGGCGCGCGCCAATATCCGCTCGCTGGAGCGGTCGGTGGCGCTGCGGCGCATGGTCATGATGAAGATGCAGGAAGCCCCGGACGAGGAGGCGTACGCTGCACGGCTGAAAGAGTTCGACGAGGCCGACCGCAAGATCGAGGCGGAGACCTCGGACGCGCGCAGCCACATCAACGCGATCATCGACGATTCCAGGACGCCCTCGGACAATGCCGCGCTGGCGCGGATCGACACCCGTATCGAGACCGCCGTCACAGAGCTGCGCCAGGGCATGAACGAGGCGCACGCCAAGCTCCTCAAGCAGATCGATGCCAAGCAGATGCCTGAGGCGCGCGGCACGCTGGAGCATCTCGACGCGCTGCGCGACCAGTTCAACCAGAGGATCGACGGCATTCGTGCCGACATGCTCAAGCAGGTCTATGCCTCGACGTCGACCGTGGTCGGCCAACAGCGGAAGGCGATCATCATCTCCGGCATCGTCACCATCCTCGCAGCGGTGGTCGGATTTGCCTTTGCGTTGCTGGTCTCGAGCGGCATCACGCGGCCGGTGCGCCTGCTGCTCGCCGGTACCCGCGAGGTCGAGGCCGGTCGCTTCGACAGGCCGATCACGGTCTCGACCCAGGACGAGATCGGCGAACTGGCCGCCGCCTTCAACCGCATGGTCGAGCAACTCAGGCACAATGAGCGCATCCGCGAGACCTTTGGCCGCTACATCGATCCCAAGGTGGTGCAGGGGCTGATCGACCGGCCGGAGGTCGCCATCGACGGCCAGCGCCGGGTGATGACCATCATGTTCTGCGACATGAGCGGCTTCACCTCGATGAGCGAAGGCATGACCCCGCGCGGCCTCGTCAAGGTGATGAACCACTATTTCACGGTGATGTCCGGTCCCATCAGGAACAATCGCGGCGTCATCGACAAGTATATCGGCGATGCCATCATGGCCTATTGGGGGCCTCCCTTCATCGAGGAGGACGAGCCGGCGCTGCTCGCCTGCTTCGCCGCCATCGACATGGCCGATCAGGTGCCCGCGCTCCAGAAGCAGTTGCCGGACCTGCTCGGCATCCGCGCCATGCCGGCGCCGTGCGATCTGCGGATCGGCATCGCCACCGGCGAGGTCCTGACCGGCAGCATCGGCTCCGAGCTGATGATGAGCTTCACCGTGATGGGCGACGCTGTGAACCTGGCTTCACGGCTGGAGGCCGTCAACAAGACCTACGGCACCCGCATCCTGATCTCGCAGGCCAGTGCGGACGCGATCGGCTCGAGCTGCGAGCTGCGCGAGATCGATCGTCTCGCGGTGGCCGGGCAGAGTGCGCCACAAGCCATTTTCGAGGTGATGAGCAAGGCGCACGGGCTCAGCGTCCCGCAGCAGAGCCTGCGCACGCATTATGCCGAAGGCCTCGCCGCCTATCGCGCCCGGCGCTTCGACGAGGCTCGCGCCGCCTTCAACACGGCGCTCGAAGCCGTGCCCGGCGACGGTCCCTCGCGCACGCTGCTCGGCCGCATCGCGCAGTTCGAGGCCAATCCGCCGGACGCCAATTGGGACGGCGCATGGCGGCTCGAGCAGAAATAGTCGTCCGTGCCGGGCCGGCACCGCCCTTGCCGGAAAAAACGCTTCTACTTGATAACGATGTTCGCAGTGACCTAATTCCCGGGCTTAGGTTAGTCGTCCCTTGAGGCGTTTGATGGGGACACGCCGATGACAGAACTTCAGGACAGGCTGGAACGGTTCGAGACGCTCACCGCCGAATGCGAGCTGATCGCCAAGCTCGCGACCGACAGCACCAAGCGCGAGTTCTATCTGAAACTCTCGGAGCAATACCGTCAGTTGGCGGTTGATATGCGGAAGGTGATCGCGACCAAAGCCGCGGCCTGACGCCGACCGCAAGCCGTTCTTAATGTTTGGCGCGCATCTTCCGGGATGCGGGCGTCGCGATCCATGATTGCTCGCGGTGGGAATGCCGAGATCCGTTGCTGTGCAGCGCACCTCGCCGACGTCGCTTTGCCGCTCCCTACCAGGGCAATCCCATGCGCCTTGTTGCAGTCCTCATCTTCGCGCTCATGATGGCCGCCTGCAATCAGGAGCAGGACATCACCGGCTCGACCCCGGTCTGTGCGATGCGGAGCTACAGCTCCTACAATCCCCGCGACATGAACCAGTGCGTTGCCGCCTGCAAGGCGTGCGACCACGGCAACACCGTCACCTGCACCACGTCATGCACCCTCAAGGGCGCCCACTGAGCGGCGGCGCTGCCTGGAGCTAGGGGGGACGGTGCTCGGGCACCGGAACGATTCACATGGGTCAGTCATTGAAGGGGCAGGCAGGACGCGGAGTCCTATGGAATGGGTATGCTCGATCCCGGTCGGTTCCTGGTGTCGTGCTCGCATTGCGATGCATGGCCGATGGCGGCCAACGTCAAACGTTCGAGCTGGTCTTCGTCGCCGCACGAGGTCCGCTTCGTATGCCCGCGCTGTCGCCGCGAGGAGACCGCCATCATCTCGGCCTCCGGTGAGCTGACCCCGATCCGGCGCAGCGACGCCCCGCTGCGCGACGTCGGCGCGGCCTGGGCTCAGGCCCAGCGGCCAAGAGGGCGGGCGTAACCCGCCTGTCACAGAACCAAGAGATTGGGCGCAATCAGCTCTGCGCAACACCTTGCGCGGTCCGTTTTTGGAACCCGGCCTAGGCCGACGCGTTTCCGCTCCGACATCAACGCATCGAGGCCCTGCGAATGATCAGCGAGCATTTCGACACCCGCACCCGGATCAACATGAAGCTGGCGCTGGATCGGGTCTGCCGCAATCGCCCAATCGGTGAGGACCATTGCTTTCGCAGGTCCGTTGCCGAGAACATCATCCGCTGCGCGCTCACGGGCCGCACCGGCATCGGCCAGCTCGTCGATGCCGGCGAGCGGGCGGTGATCAGGACGCATTCGGAACGGGAGCCGGCCTGATTGCGCCGGCTCAATCTCCGGTGCGGTGCTTTGACCGTGATGCAACCGGCCGATTGACTCTCCGCTTGCCCGCCCCCTAGATTGGCCGGTGACGGTTCTCCTCACGGAGATCAAAAGGGAACGTGGTGCGAGATTTTCCCGATACCGGGATATTCTCAACGCCACGGCTGCCCCCGCAACTGTAAGCGGTGAATCTTTCGTCATATGCCACTGGGAATCTCGGTCCTGGGAAGGCGACGTAAGGTAACGACCCGCGAGCCAGGAGACCTGCCGTCAGCCGTGGTCACACGCGAAGATGTCGGTCGGGGAGTACAGACATTAGCTTCACCGGAGCAATCGAACGCTCCGCCGTGAAACATCGTTCGCTGTGACGTGCCACTGACGTCATACCGAGGTTACAAGAGTGTCCCGTATTGTCTTTGCCGCCAGGCGCTTCCGCGCCGGCCTTGTCGTGCTCGTTTCCCTGTCTTCGCTCGATCTGTCCATTGCCCAGGCCCAGCAATCGGCATCGCCCGATCTGCTGCCGCCGGTCGAGGTCGCGCCGACCGCGCGTGCGGCCAAGCCGCAAGTCGCGCGGCTTGCGCCCGACAAGCCCGAGCGGCGCTTCGCTCGGGTCCCTAAGCCCGAGCTGGTGCCGGCGTCGCCCCCGGTTGCCGGGGTATCCGCGGCCAACCTGTTTCCGACGGTCGTCGTCAGCCCGACGGGCGTTGTCACGCCGACCAATCTGGTTGCGAGCTCGGTGACGGTTCTGACCGCCAGAGACATCGAGCGCGATCAGCGCCGGACCGCATCCGATGCGCTGAGCGTGGTTCCTGGCTTGAACCTCGTGCAGACCGGCGGTCCCGGCGGACAGACGTCGATCTTCATGCGCGGAACGAATTCCAACCACACCAAGGTCCTGATCGACGGCATCGACGTCAGCGATCCCGGCAACCCGAACCGTTCGTTTGATTTCGGCCAGTTGCTCACCTCCGATATTCAGCAGATCGAAGTCCTGCGCGGTCCGCAGGGCGGTCTCTACGGCGCAGACGCGCTGGGGGGCGTGATCTCCATCGTGACGAAGAAGGGCGACGGTCCCGCCCGCGCGACCGGCTCGGTCGAGGGAGGCTCGTTCGGAACGTTCAATCAAACCGCAGGCCTGAGCGGTTCACAGGACCACTTCAACTATGCCTTCAACGTTGCGCATTTCCACGCGAACGACGTGCCGGTGACGCCGGTCGAATTGCTGCCGCCGGGGCAGAAGGCGATCGGCAACAACTACGACAACATGACTTATTCGACGAAGCTTGGCGCCGAATTGAGCGAACGCCTGACGCTCAACGGCGTGGCGCGGTACACTGACGCCACCCTCCGCTTTACCGGAGACACCTTCGATCTCGTCACATTCGCGAGCTTTCCCGCGGCCGCGCAAAGCACGCAGACGGTGCACCAGCTCTTCACGCGCGGGGAGGCGGTCTGGTCTGCTCTCGACGACCGGATGACGAGCTATTTCGGCGTCAACTACACCAACCACTGGAACTACAACATCTCGCCCGGCAACGCGATGGCCACGATCACGACCGGCGACCGCGTCAAGTATGATTGGCACACCACGACCCAGCTCGCGCCCAACAGCAATGTCATCCTTGGCGCGGAGCATGAGACCGAAACACTGCAAACGGCGATGCTCTCGGCGCAAAACGTCAACAAGGCCGGCTATATGGAGCTGCAGTCCCAGTTCCGGGATCGCGTCTTCTTCACGGCCAACGTCCGGCAGGACGACAACGAGCGGTTTGGAGAGCATCCGACCTTTCGTCTGGCGTCTGCCGTGATCGTGCCGGTCACGGATACGAAGTTCAAGGGAAGCTACGGCACGGGGTTCAAGGCGCCGACGCTCAACCAGCTTTACGTGAGCTTTCCCGCGTTCTTCTTCTTTGCAAATCCCAACCTCAGGCCCGAGGAAAGCGTCGGATACGACGCGGGCTTCGAGCAACCCTTGTTTGGCGATCGCGTTCGCTTCGGGTCGACCTACTTCCGCAACAACATCACGGACCTGATCCAGAGCACGTTCGATCCCGTGACATTCACGAGCACCAACACCAATATCGGCAAGGCGATCACGGAGGGCACGGAGAGCTTCGTCGCGGCGGCGATCACCGACCGGCTTCGCGTTCGTGCCGACTACACTTTTACCCGCGCGGTCGATGTGACAGCGGGACTGGAGCTGCTGAGGCGTCCGAAGGAGAAGTGGAGCGCGAATGTCATCTGGAATCCGATCGACCCGCTCACATTGTCCGCAACCGTGTTGCACGTCGGGAGTTTCGTCGATGGCAACCGTGACTTCAGCATTCCGCGTCTGCTGGCTTCGGCCTACACCATCGTCAACGTCGCAGCCGAATATCTGGTCACCGACCAGGTGAAGGTGTTTGGCCGGGTCGATAATCTCGCCAATGTGCACTATCAAAATCCGACCGGCTTTCTGCAGCCGGCACTGGGCGTCTATGGCGGCATTCGCCTGGCGAATTACGACGTCAGATAGCGAGGGAGAGAAGCCTCATGACGACGGCCGATCCGCTCATGGACCTGATCGCAAGCCAGCTTGCCGACGCTGAGGCCGGCTGGAGCGTCGGCACGTTCGGTGCCATTGCCGAGTTCACGCGCGAGCCCGGCGAAGCCTTCGATATCGAGCAGTCGCGCAACCGGATCAGCGTCGTGGCGCAGAAGGGTGGGATACGCGTTGTCTCCCACCCGGATCTGCGCCTGATCGCGTCGGAATCGCCGACCACGGAGAGCTGGAGCCACCGCATCGCGCTGTGTCTTCCGCATGAAGCGAGCGTCATGAGTGGTCGTACCGTGCTGACCGAGCTCGGCCCGGATATCGAGTCGCTCCAGAGGAGGGATCGCAGCGGCATCCTGTTCGACCTTGGCCTCGGAGCGTTGCAGATCGACGCCTGCATCCGCGTCAGCGATGCCGACGCCATTGCCGCACTCAGGAGCCGCACGGGCCAATCCGTGTTCGCGCCCGAAAGCGACGCCATGCGGATCATTCTGGCTGCCAATCCGCACCGCGTCTTCATCAGCCGCATCGGGCGCGCCGAGGTATTCCAGCCGATCCCGCCGCCGGGCGGGCGAAGCCCTGACGGCCCGCACACCCACGTCCTGCCAAAGCTGCTCGCGCATGGCCGTACCCATGCCGCCACCGAGCCGCTGCCCGAGGGATGGATCCCCTGCGCGCATCTCTATCCGGCCCATCCGCTGCGCGATCAGCTCGGCCGCAAGCGCGCTTTCCGGCCGGATCATCACGCAGCCTTCCAGGCGCTGCTCGAACTCTATGGGCTGCCGGAGCTAATGGCGTGCAAGAGGGCCGTGGTCGAGGCGGTCGCGGAGGGGCGGGGACCTGAGACGGTGACGCTTCCATCCGATCGCACGGCGCGCGCCACCGTTCGCGTGGCCTTGCGCCAATTGGCGGCCATGGAGCCGCACACCGTGACACTCGCCGCCTGGCTTGCCGCCTACGACCGGCGCGATCCAGCCGAGACTGAAGATCCCATGGAGGCTCTTCACTGAGTCAGACGTCAAAAATGTGCTACAAATCCCACAAGGAGATCGTTCCATGACTGTCACCATCCTGCCGCCCCACGCCGATCGTTTCCGCCTTCATCCGGTCGCCTCGCGCCTTGCGCCGATGTTCTGCTTTGCGCTGCTGACCGTGTCATGCGCGCTCGCGAGCCTCGCGCTTGCCTGCGCGACGCCGTTTGCGGCGTTCGCCGTCGTCGCCGCCGCGATGCTGCCGATGCGTCCGGCGCTGCTCGTCGTCACCGGCGCCTGGCTCGTGAACCAGACCATCGGCTTCGGCGTCCTGCATTATCCCATTGACGGCAGCACCATCGCTTGGGGCTTTGTGATCGGCGCGGCTGCGTTGCTGTCGACCGCAACGGCATCGACCGTCCTCCGCCTGCTGCCGCAGGGCCGCACGCCGCTGATGCTGGCCATCGCGCTCGTCGCCGCCTACGCCGCCTACGAGCTCGCGCTGCTCGCCGCGACGCCGTTCCTGGGCGGAGAGGGCGCGTTCACTGCGGCCATCGTGACGCGCATCGGGCTGACCAGCGCCGTCTGGCTCGCCGGCCTCGTCGCGGCCTGCGAGATCGTCCGCCTGGTCGATCCGTTCGGGCGCAAGGGCGCAATGTCGGCCTGAGTGGCTGACTGGTATCCTGGATGGAGCGAAGCGAAATCCGGGGCTGCCCGCCCGGCATGCGCAGCTTTCCCGGATTGCGCTGCGCTCCATCCGGGCTACGAGACGAGAGTCCGGTCATGTCTATGACCGGACCTTCGCCCACCGCCGCAAGGCGACCGCCGTCCACACCGTCTCGACAAACCCGAACGGCCAGGCGCCCTGGAGAAAGCCGTAGGCGCTGCTGAGCGCGCACGCCGCCGCGAAGGCCAGCACATAGCGAGGCCCGCGCGGCTCAAGCGCGTAGAACAGCAGCATCGCGCTGACCGACAGCAGTCCGAAGATCGTCAGCGTATCCATCAGCCCGCTGGCGCTTTCGGCCTCTTGGCGACCCCGAGCGCGTGAAAAGCGGCGGGCTCCATCACCGGCCACAGCGCGGCCGTCGCGGTCAGGACGGTTGCCACGCACATCGCGGCCAGCACCGACGATCGGATTTTCAGGCCTGATGTCCGCGATCGCCACACGATCCAGCCCCATGCGCAGAGCACGATTGCGATCGACAACTTCGTCATGAGGCCGTGCGCGTGATCGAGCGCGGCGATCAGGCTTCCGGCGCTGGCGAGCACGACAGCGGGCAATGTGAAGGGCAGCACACAGCACGCCGTGCAGGCCGCCGCGGCGACCGCAGTCGCAACCGCCGTGCCTGCGGCCTTGCCGCCGCTCGGCTCTGCCTTCGCCGCGCAGCCGCATCCCGGCAAGGTCTCGGACGGAAGATTGCAGGACGGTCCAATAACGCTCATGTGATTCTCCTCATGCTTGTGCGTCGCGGACCCGATCGCTACGCCCTCAAGCCACTTGAGGTTCAAGCGAAAAGTGAGAGCTTCCATGCGAATTGGCGTCCTCGCCAAAGCGGCCGGCGTCTCGGTCCCCACCATCCGCTATTACGAGAGCATCGGCCTGTTGATGCCGCCGGCGCGGCAAGGCGGCCAGCGCGTCTATGGCGAACAGGCTCTCGGTGCGATCCGCCTCATCAGGCACTGCCGCGATCTCGATTTCTCGATCGACGAGACGCGCGAACTTCTCGCATCGGTGCAGCGATGCGTGCCCTGCAGCGAAACGAGGACCTTTGCGGAGAAGCACCTCGGTGCAATCAGGGCGAAGATTGCGGAGCTGCGTGTGCTGGAAGCGACAGTGGCGTCGCTGGTGAGCGGCTGCGAGGCGACATGCAGCGGCAGCGTCGCGCCGGACTGCGTGATCCTGCAGGCGGGATGTGGACCTCATAGCGCGCCAAGTTGAGGCGCGCTCCAGGATTGAATCGGACTCGCATTCGCTTTCGCCGAGGTCGACAATCCATTCCCGTGGATGTCGGAAGCGATGGATCTGAAGAAGGAGAAGAACTTCTTCGAGACGAGGGTCATCGCGTACCAGAACGGCGGTGCGCTGACTTGGGAATAGCATCGATAACGGCTACGCCGCGGGCGTGCCACCTGTGCTTAAACGGTGGCACGCGTGCGACAGCAGGGGGATGAGGTGGAGATCAGACGAGACGATCCGACGGCGCCCTATGTCGCTGACTTGTTGGCACATCATCTCGAGGAGCTGCGCAGCGTCATGGCCGAGCGTGCGTTCGCTCTCGATGCCGCCGGCCTTTCGGCTGACACCGTGACCTTCTGGACGGCTTGGCAGGACGATGTCCTGCTCGGGTTCGGTGCGCTGAAGGAGCTGGATCATACGCATGGCGAGGTGAAGTCGATGCGTGCCGCGCCGGCTGCGCGGGGCACCGGGGTAGGGCGCGCACTGCTGAGCCATATCATCGCTGAAGCCCGCAGGCGGGGTTACGTGCACCTCAACCTGGAGACAGGTACGGCAGCCCTGCACGCGCCCGCCATCTCGCTCTACCGCAGCGCCGGTTTTGTCTCCTGCGCGCCGTTCGCCGACTATGAGGCAAGCCCGCACAACCAGTTTATGCGGCTCGACCTGACGGATTGAGCTGCCTTCGCCTGCGGCGCATTTGCGGGTCGACTATTGTGACGGGTCCGCTCGGCCATTGGTTGCCCGACGGGCAGAATACCCGAGGCGTATCGCCGACGAAGGAGGGCGGAACGACTCACCTAAGTGCGCCTCGTCATCGAGCTGAAGTCAGGCGCGCCACGCCTGCGGAACGATCTTGAGTTGTGAATTGTCATCTTGGCGAGGTATCTCAGTAGTCCCGCGCGTGTCCTTCGAGCCACGATTGTGCTGTCTCTGCAACACTCATCTTGGATTAAACCCTTATCTCCGTCCGTTCGCATCAGCGCCGCTTTTTAGCCACACCCGAACATGAATAAAATCGCTCTAAAGTTTGAAGGGCATCGGCGGTCTTCGAAGGTCGGGAAATCCCAAGGTCGATTCAAATCTTGGCTCTGATTTTTCGGGTCTGAAAGGGTTGGCCGGGGAAACTGGTTTGCGATGGACGCGAAGACCGACATCAAGCAGAGGCTGCCGAGCCGTCACGTGACGGAAGGCCCTGCGCGCGCGCCGCACCGGTCCTACTTCTACGCCATGGGTCTGACCACCGAGCAGATCCACCAGCCCTTCGTCGGCGTCGCCTCCTGCTGGAACGAGGCCGCTCCCTGCAACATCGCCCTGATGCGCCAGGCGCAGGCGGTGAAGAAGGGCGTGGCATCGGCCGGCGGCACCCCCCGTGAATTCTGCACCATCACCGTTACCGACGGCATCGCCATGGGCCATGACGGCATGCGCTCGTCGCTGCCGTCGCGCGAGTGCATCGCCGATTCCGTCGAGCTGACCGTGCGTGGCCACGCCTATGATGCGCTCGTGGGTCTTGCCGGTTGCGACAAGTCGCTGCCGGGCATGATGATGGCGATGGTCCGCCTCAACGTGCCCTCGATCTTCATCTACGGCGGCTCGATCCTGCCCGGCAATTTCCGCGGACAGCAGGTCACCGTGCAGGACATGTTCGAGGCGGTCGGCAAGCACTCGGTCGGCGCCATGTCGGACGAGGACCTCGACGAGATCGAGCGCGTGGCGTGCCCCTCGGCGGGCGCCTGCGGCGCGCAGTTCACCGCCAACACCATGGCGACCGTCTCCGAGGCGATCGGCCTGGCACTGCCGTACTCGGCCGGCGCCCCGGCACCGTATGAAATCCGCGACGCTTTCTGCATGACCGCGGGCGAGAAGGTCATGGACCTGATCGCCTCCAACCTCCGGCCGCGCGACATCGTGACACGGAAGGCGCTTGAGAACGCCGCCGCCGTGGTCGCGGCGTCCGGTGGCTCGACCAATGCTGCACTGCACCTGCCGGCGATCGCGCATGAGTGCGGCATCAAGTTCGACCTGTTCGACGTCGCCGAAATCTTCAAAAAGACACCATATGTCGCGGATTTGAAGCCGGGCGGCCGTTATGTCGCCAAAGACATGTTTGAAGTAGGTGGCATACCGCTTCTGATGAAGACGCTGCTCGACAACGGATTTCTCCACGGCGACTGCATTACGGTCACCGGTCGAACGATCGCCGAAAACCTCAAAAGCGTGAAGTGGAATCCGCACCAGGATGTGGTGCACCCGGCAGACAAGCCGATCACCGTCACTGGTGGTGTGGTTGGTCTGAAGGGTAATTTGGCGCCAGAAGGTGCGATCGTGAAAGTCGCGGGAATGTCTAACCTGAGGTTCACCGGTCCGGCGCGATGCTTCGACCGGGAGGAGGACGCCTTCGAGGCCGTCCAGAACCGCACCTACAGGGAAGGCGAAGTCATCGTGATCCGCTACGAGGGCCCCAAGGGCGGTCCCGGCATGCGGGAAATGCTTCAGACCACCGCAGCGCTGACTGGCCAGGGCATGGGCGGCAAGATCGCGCTCATCACCGACGGCCGCTTCTCCGGCGCCACCCGTGGCTTCTGCATCGGGCATGTCGGGCCGGAAGCCGCCATCGGCGGCCCGATCGGGTTGCTCGAGGATGGCGACATCATCGAGATCGACGCGGTCGTGGGTACCCTTAACGTAAAATTGAGCGATCAAGAGCTCGCCCAGCGCAAGACCAAATGGAGCGCTCGCGCGACTAACCACACGTCGGGTGCGCTCTGGAAGTATGCTCAGCAGGTTGGACCAGCGGTCGGTGGGGCAGTAACCCATCCGGGCGGCGCGCACGAGAAACAGTGCTATGCGGACATCTAGGCGTGCCATAGTTGCGTTTGTGTTGGGGGCCGGAGCGCTGGCCGCGCCGGCGCTCGCCTTTGACGGTTCGGCCAGCAAGGACGCGGCCCTCCCGGTCGTGACCGCTTTGCCGGGCGCCGCGGGTGCCGTGCGCAGCAAGGTGACGGCACCGGCGACCACGCCCCAGGAAACCTCGCTCAGCGCCCTGCAATATGCCGCCGAAGGCGGTCATCCCGGCGCTCAGTTCAAGCTCGGCCGCATGTATGCCAATGGCGACGGCGTCGCTCAGGACGACGTGCGCGCCTTCGAATATTTCAGCCGCATCGCCAATGCGCATGCCGAGGACAGCCCGTCGGCGCCGCAGGCGCAGGTCGTGGCCAACGCCTTCGTCGCGCTCGGCCGCTACTATCTGAGCGGTATCCCGAACTCGAAGATCACGCCGGATCCGGATCGGGCGCGGGAGATGTTCTCCTATGCGGCCTCCTATTTCGGCAATGCGGATGCGCAGTACGATCTCGCCCGGCTGTATCTGAAGACCCCGGACGCCTCGCGCGAGGATTTCCGCTATGGCGCGCGCTGGCTCGGTCTTGCCGCCCAGAAGGGCCAGCATGAGGCGCAGGCGCTGCTCGGCCAGATGCTGTTCAATGGCGACCGCCTGCCGCGGCAGGCCGCGCGCGGCCTGATGTGGCTGACGCTGGCGCGTGACAGCGCCGGTATCGAGGAAACCTGGATCAAGGAAAGCTACAACCGCGCTTTCGCCAAGGCCTCGGACGACGACCGCGCCATGTGCCTGCAGATGCTGGAACAGTGGGTGCAGGGCGTTCAGGGCCGCCGGTAGTAGGTACCCCCACCGGGTAGGTTAGCCCGCGGCTGCGCGAAGCGCAGTCCGCCGGCGCCATCCAGCACCTGCAGGCATCGGCTCAAGCCGCCTCCAGATCCAGATCCGCCCATACCGGCACGTGGTCCGACGGCTTCTCCCAAGCCCGCACATAGCTGTCGATGCCGACATTGGCGAGCCGGTCGCTGGCCTGCGGCGACAGCAGCAGATGGTCGATCCTCAAGCCATGGTTCTTCTGCCAGGCGCCGGCCTGGTAGTCCCAGAAGGTATAGAGTCCGGGCTCGTCGGTGACCGCGCGCAGGGCGTCGGTGAGGCCGAGGCCGAGCAGGGACTGAAAGCTCTCCCGCGTCTCGGCCTTGAACAGGGCGTCCTCGGTCCAGGCGGCGGGATTATGGACGTCGCGGGCATGCGGGATGACGTTGAAGTCGCCTGCGAGGATCAGCGGCTCCTCGGCCTTGAGGCGCTCCCTCGAATACTCAAGAAGCCGCGACATCCATTTGAGCTTGTAGGGATATTTCTCGGTCCCGACCGGATTGCCATTGGGCAGATAGAGGCAGGCGATGCGCAGCACGCCGTGCTTGAGCGTGACCACACCCTCGAGGAAGCGGGCATGGGCGTCCTCGTCGTCGCCGGCGAGGCCCGACTTGGTCTCGTCGAAGCGGAGCTTCGACAGCAAAGCGACGCCGTTGAAGGTCTTCTGACCGTGGGTGACCACGTTGTAGCCCAGCGCCTCGATCTCCAGCCGCGGGAAGGCCTCGTCAACGCATTTGATCTCCTGCAGGCAGACGATGTCCGGCTGGCACTCCTTCAGCCAGGTCAACAGCAGGTCGATCCGCTGCCGGACCGAGTTCACGTTCCAGGTGGCTACTCTTATGGGCATGTCGGCGGGCTCCGGGCAGGGGCCATGGTTAGAACAAACTGCAAACGCGCCCGTCAAGGACGCCGCAAAATCTCCCACAAAATTAACCCGGCTTAAGCCGGGCTCGGGCCATTGATACCGAAAAGGTTTTTCGAATGGGATGGCCGGACAAATCCATGAAGCAAGCTGAGCCGCGCGACGGCCTGATCGGCGCGTTCCTGTACTGGCTCGGCGGCTTCGAGATCGAGGACGGCCTGACCGCCGATCTCAGCGAGCGCGAGCTGCGCCGCATCCGCGCCAAGCAGATCGACGCGGTGATGCGCGCGATCCCGGTGACTATGGCCGTCACCATGCTCAACGTCGCCATCGTGCTGATCCTGTTCTGGGGCAGGGGCTGGAACGATTTCCTCGCGATCTGGGGCATGACCCTTGCCGTCACCGCCTCGCTTGCCGTGCGCGCGTGGCGGCGGTCGCATCAAAACCCGCCGCAGGAAGCGTCACCGCGCGCCGCGCGGCAGATGCTGCGGCAGGCGTTCTTCCTCGCGGCGATCTGGGGCACGCTGCCGCTCGCGCTGTTCAGCCGGGTCGAGCCGACCAGTCAGCTCATCCTGGCCTGCCTGATGGTCGGCATGATGTCAGGCGGCGCCTTCACGCTGTCGACCTTCCCGCGCGCGGGCCTCGTCTATCTCGCGACCGTGACGATGGCCTGTGCCGGCGCGCTGTTCCTGTGCGGCACCGGGCCATATCTGCTGACCGCGGTATTCTTGCTGCTGTTCGCGTTCTTCATGGCGCGCAACATAGTCTCGCAGGGCAATCTGTTCCTCGGCAATCTCAAGGCCCGGCTCGAGCTCGAACGTCAGACCGAGATCATCTCGCTGCTGCTGAAGGACTTTCAGGAGAACGCCAGCGACTGGCTGTGGCAGACCGACGCCGAAGGGCATCTCGTCGACGTGCCCCAACGCTTCGCCGACGTCGCACAGCTTCCGCTTCCGCTGCTGAAGGGCTCGCATTTCGTCGACCTGCTCGACATGCTCTGTCCCGAGGACAAGAGTGCAGCCTACAACGTCGTCGGCCTGATGGAGCAGAGCGAGCCGCTGCACGAGATGAACCTCAAGGTCGTCGCCGGCGGCGAAGCGCGGCTGTGGTCGCTCACCGCGAAGCCGGCCTACGACCGCGACGGTCAGTTCCTCGGCTATCGCGGCTTCGGCCGCGACGTCACCGAGCGCTGGCGCGCGGAAAAGGCGGAGGCCGAGAGCCGCGCCAAATCCAACTTCCTGGCGGTGATGAGCCACGAGATCCGCACGCCCATGAACGGCGTGCTCGGGCTTGCAAGCATGCTGCTGGAAACCAAGCTCGATCCGGAGCAGCACGAGGCCGTCACCTCGATCCGCGAGTCCGGCGACAATCTCCAGCGCATCCTCAACGATATCCTCGATCTGTCCAAGCTCGAGGCCGGACGCTTCGCGTTCGAGGCGATCGACTTCGCCCCGCAGGCGCTGGTCGAGACGGTTGCGACCGTCGTGCGCGCAGGCGCCAAGAGCAAGGGGCTCGCCGTCAACGTCGAGCTCGATCCGAACCTGCCGCCGACGCTGCGCGGTGATGTCGCGCGGATCCGGCAGGTGCTGCTCAACCTCGCCTCCAACGCGGTAAAGTTCACCGACAAAGGCGAGGTGACGATCAAGGCTACCTGCCAGGCGCGCCGCGATCTGCTTGCGACGGTCGAATGGACCGTGACCGACAGCGGCATCGGCATTGCGCCCGAGAAGCTCGGGGAGCTGTTCTCCGACTTCGCGCAGGCCGACGCCTCGATCAGCCGCCGCTTCGGCGGCACCGGGCTTGGGCTTGCGATCTCCCGGCGCATCATCGAGCAGATGGGCGGCACCATCGGCGTCACCTCGACGCCGGGCGAGGGGTCGACCTTCCGCTTCACGCTGGTGCTGCCCTGGAGCCAGGCGCAGGCCTCCGACCAGGCGGCGGGCAGCGATGAAGCCGACGAGCTCAAGGCGCGGATCGCGGGGCTTGACCGGCCGCTGAAGGTGCTGGTGGCCGAGGACGATGCCGTCAACCGCATGGTCGTGACCAAGATGTTGGGCGCGTTCGAGGTCGAGCTGCGCGTCGTCACCGACGGCGTCCAGGCGGTCGAGGCTGCCTCGGAGAGCGATTACGATGTCGTGCTGATGGACGTGCGCATGCCGGACATGGACGGCCTTGCCGCGACGCGGGCGATCCGCGCGCAAGGCGGGCGCTTCGAAGCCTTGCCGATCGTCGCGCTGACCGCCAACGCCTTCCCCGAGGACGTCAAGATCTGCCGCGAGGCGGGCATGTCGGATTTTTTGGCAAAGCCGTTGCGTAAGCCCGCACTCGTCGCCGCCTTGCTGCGCGCGCTCGACGGCCACATGATGTCGGAGGGCGCGCCGCTTCAGCCGGAGCTGACGCCGCTTGCTGTCGAGTGGACGGATGAGGAACGGCAGATGACCGGCGTCTAGCCCGTCAGATCGAGAAGCTGGTCCGCAGGCGCAGGACGGCTACGGGCGCGTGCGCCGGCAATGTAACGCGGCGCCGTTACAGTTTTCCATAGACGCGCCCGGCGACCGCCCTCAGGCGCTCGACCGAGCCGGACTCGGGATGCGGCTTGACCGGCGCGAACAGGATCGAAGCCTGCCTGCCGTTCTTCCAGACATAGATGTTGACGGCGTTGCCGTTGCCCTTGGTGCAGGAATGCTCGCCGAACGCTTCACTGCCGAGCTCGGGTATCGTCACGTGTTTGCACGGGCCGGTGCGCTTCATCATGCCGATGACCGTGTCGCGCGACATCGCGATCACCGCGACGGTCATGGCGTTGGCCTCGCGATCGAACATCATGCAGCTGCCGGCGCCGGTCCGCTGAACCGTCAGCGTGCTGTTGTCGAGAAAGCCGTTGGCATCCGCGGCCGTGAGCCACTCGCAATTGCCGAACCGCTCGCTGCTCTTGCTCACGTTGGCGACGGCAACGCGTGCGGCATCTGTGATCGGTCCGAGCAGCGCGTCGTCGGCACGCCGGCCGATCGGATAGACGCTGATCTGCAGAATGTAATCGCCGGACAAGGCGACGACCGAAGCCTCCTGGCGTTCCGCGCCGGCGGCGCTCGTACCGCCCTGGCCTTCGTCGCCGATCCCCGCGACGGCGTTAAGCGGCATGCGCTCGCCAAGCGTCTTGACGAAGGTCGCGTATAATTCCCTGGCGCGGTCCTTGTCGGGATTGCGGAACACGGTCAGCATCATCGTGTCGCCGCGCCCGCCCTGGTAGATGCAGCCGCGGCCGTCCTGATTTGAAATCAGTGACCATTTAAGCGCAGGCATCGCGCGGGCGAGCTCTTGGGCACTAATGAACGGGCAGGTTTCGGCCGCGCGCGCGGGAAGCACCGGGACGGCTGCGATTGCAAGGAATAGAGCGAGGCAAGAGAACAGACGATCAATAATGCGCATTGGATAATTTAATACCGCTATTGGCGCCGCTGACGAGATTCGAACTTTCTAGAATGATTGGACTGCGGCAGGGGGCCGCTTCGGCGTCAGACTGTCGCGGAGCCGCGAGCCCCCCTTGGGACCTCGCGATGATCACAAGTTACCCCTGATTTGCCCGACGCGTCAAATTGTTTTCGTAAAAGCCGAAATGCATCGTGCCGGCTCCCGGCTACTTTGCATGGGGTTGTTTTTCAGATTTTAGGTCGGGCTAGATCGAGAAGCTGGTCCCGCAGCCGCAGGACGCCGTCGCGTTGGGATTGTTGACGCGGAACGAGGCGCCGATCAGATCGTCGACGAAATCGACCTGCGAGCCCGCCAGGAACGGCTGGGAGGCGGAATCGACCAGCACAACCGCATTCTCCTGCTCGATCACGAGATCGTCGTCGGTGCGGTCGCGGTCGATGTCGAACTTGTACTGGAAGCCCGAGCAGCCGCCGCCCTCGACGGAGATGCGCAGCATCGCGCCAGAACCTTCGCCCTTGAGGATCTCCCCAATCCGGCGTGCGGCGCGGTCACTGATGGTCACGTCAGTCGTCATAGCTCGTCTCCGATAGTCCCGCGGTCATACCAGGTTCACTTGCCCAATTCATTTGGTATCCCGCGTCAGCCATAGTTAAGTGCAACCATACGCAGAATCAAATGGATAGGGACTAAATTCGTCGTGTCCGTCGGAATGGCAGCCCCTCATGCGCCCTATGCCTGCGACCCCGACCGCAGCCGCGGCCGGCTGGTCGCGGAGCCGCCGAGCCGGACCCGCAGCCCGTTCCGGCGGGATTGCGACCGGGTGATCCACTCCACCGCGTTCCGCCGCCTGAAGTACAAGACCCAGGTCTTCGTGTTCCACGAGGGCGACCACTACCGCACTCGGCTGACCCATTCGCTGGAGGTGGCGCAGATCGCTCGTGCCCTGGCCCGGCAACTCGGGCTGGACGAGGACCTCACGGAAACGTTGGCGCTGGCTCATGATCTCGGCCATCCGCCGTTCGGGCACGCCGGCGAGCGGGCGCTGGATGCCTGCCTGAAGGATTTCGGCGGCTTCGACCACAACGCCCAGACCTTGCGCGTCGTCGCGTCGCTCGAGCACCGCTATCCGGAGTTCGACGGTCTCAACCTGACCTGGGAGTCGCTGGAGGGCATCGTCAAGCACAACGGTCCGCTGACGGATCGCAGCGGCGCGCCGGTCGGGCGCTATCGCGAGCATGGCATTCCCGTCGGCATCGCCGACTACATCAAGACCTACGATCTCGAATTGTGGAGCTTCGCGTCGCTGGAGGCGCAGGTCGCCGCGATCGCCGACGACATCGCCTATGATGCCCACGACATCGATGACGGTCTGCGCGCCGGCCTGTTCCATCTCGATGATCTCAAGGTGATGCCGCTGACGGCGGAGATCATCGCCGAGACCTCAGCGCATTATCCCGATCTCGAAGACGTCAGGCGCGGCGCCGAGCTGGTGCGCGAGCTGATCTCGCACCTGATCGGTGCGGTGTATTCGGAGGCGCAGAAGAACCTCGCGGCGGTGAAACCGCAGTCGGCCCAGGATGTGCGCCAGCAGAGCCGGGCGCTGGTCACGTTCCCGACGGCGGTTGCCGAGGAGGAGGCCGCCATCAAGCAGTTTCTCTATCAGCACATGTACCGTCACAAGCGGGTGATGCGGGTGATGGGGGAGGCGGAACAGATCCTGTTCGACCTGTTCGCAAAATACCTGACATCGCCCGGTGAGCTGCCTCCGGAATGGCTGCTGGGGGCGGAGGCGGACAATGAGGGCGACCGGGCCCGCCGGATCGGCAATTTCATTGCCGGAATGACCGACCGTTTCGCCCTGACCGAGCACCAGCGGCTCTTTGACTCGACACCGGATTTGCGTTAGGCGGCGGCCATGCCCGATACATCCTCAGCACTGCACCTGTTCGCCGACGTGCTCGCACGCGTGCACGCCGCCTGCCGCGCGCTCGCGGCGGACGCCAAATGGCCCGAGGGTATCGATTTCTCGCGCGTGGTGGTCGAGCCGCCACGCGACGCCTCCCATGGCGACATGGCGACCAACGCCGCCATGGTGCTTGCGAAAGAGGCAAAGGCAAAGCCCCGCGACCTCGCCGAGCAGATTGCCGAGCGGATCCGTGCCGACGCGCTGATTGCCAAGGTCGACGTCGCTGGTCCCGGCTTCATCAACCTGACGCTGAAGCCGGCCGCCTGGGCCGAGGCGCTGCGGACGGTGCTGCGCGAGGGGGCTGACTACGGCCGCGTCCGCGGTGGCACCAAGGTCAATGTCGAATACGTCTCGGCGAACCCGACCGGACCGATGCATGTTGGCCATTGCCGCGGAGCCGTGTTTGGCGACGCGCTCGCAAGCCTGCTCCAGTTCGGCGGCCACGACGTCACCCGCGAATACTACATCAACGATGCCGGTGCGCAGGTCGACGTGCTCGCGCGTTCTGCCTTCCTGCGGTACCGCGAGGCACTCGGCGAGAACATCGGCGCGATCCCGGAAGGGCTGTATCCCGGCGATTATCTTAAGCCGGTGGGCGCGGCGCTGGCGAAAGAGCACGGCGACAAGCTCCTCGCGATCAGCGAGGCCGAGTGGTTGCCGACGGTTCGCGCGAAAGCGATCGCGATGATGATGGACGAGATCAAGGACGATCTCGCCGCCCTCAACATCCGCCACGACGTGTTTTTCTCCGAGCGCTCGCTGATCGAGACCGGCAACAACAAGGTTGCCGAGACCATCGATTTCCTGAAGGCGAAGGGCGACATCTACGAGGGCCGCCTGCCGCCACCGAAGGGCGCGCCGGTCGAGGACTGGGAAGACCGCGAGCAGCTGCTGTTCAAGGCGACGGCCTACGGCGACGATGTCGATCGTCCGCTGATCAAGTCGGACAATTCCTATACCTACTTCGCCTCCGATATCGCCTACCACAAGAACAAGTTCGACCGCGGCTTCGCCGAGATGATCGACGTCTGGGGCGCCGACCATGGCGGCTACATCAAGCGGATGCAGGCGGCGGTGAAGGCGACGACATCAGGCAAGGGCGCGCTCGACGTCAAGATCGTCCAGCTCGTGAAGTTGCTGCGCAACGGCGAGCCGGTGAAAATGTCGAAGCGGAGCGGGGACTTCGTCACCTTGCGTGAGGTGGTGGATGAGGTCGGCCAGGACGCCGTCCGCTTCATGATGCTCTACCGCAAGAACGACGCGGTGCTCGACTTCGACCTCGCCAAGGTCATGGAGCAGTCGCGCGACAACCCGGTGTTCTACGTCCAGTACGGCCACGCCCGCGGCCACTCGATCTTCCGCAACGCCCGGGCCGAAGTGTTCCCGGAACTGCCGGAGGATACCGGCGAGCGCACCGCGTGGCTCGGCGAGTCGGCGGTGGAACGGCTGTCGGACCCGGTCGAACTCGAGCTGCTCAAGCGCCTCGCAATTTTTCCGCGCATGCTGGAGGCCGCCGCCGCGGCCCATGAGCCGCACCGAATTGCCTTCTATCTCTATGATTTAGCCAGCGAATTTCATGCGCTTTGGACGAAGGGGCGCGATTTGCCCTATTTACGCTTCATTATCAATAATGATGCAGATCTTACAAAGGCGCGACTGGCCATGGTCCAGGGCGTCGTCTCTGTCCTGGCATCGGGCCTCGCCATCCTCGGCGTCCATGCTCCGGACGAGATGCGGTAGTTTGGGGCGAACTACTTAAGGGGAATTTTGGGGGGAACCGGCAGAAGCCGGACCGCTTAGACTTGGTTGAATGCCTTGTGGGTCGAAAGCCGCGCCTTGGTCGAGGGGCGCGCGGCTTTCCCGAAGGGACGCATCATCACGATGGCCGAACGATATCAGGACAGAACGTTTCCTTCCGATGGCTATGGTCGCGCTGGCGATCAGCACGGGAAGGCGGACAACGATCCCTTGGCCGAACTCGCCCGCCTGATCGGACAGACCGATCCATTCGCAGCGCAGGTGCGACCGAGCGCGCAGCCGCCGGCACCGCCAGCCCAGAGCTATCAGGACCACGACTATCCGCAGGACGACTATCGGCAGGACTTTGCCGAGCAGGCGCCGCCGGCTCCGCCCGGGCCGCCCTCATGGATGCGGCGCGCCAACGTGCAGCCGCAGCCGGCGCCCGAGCCCGACTATCCCGTTTCTGTGAACCCGGTTCATCCATTGCACCGCTATTCAGCCCAGCCGACCGCGCCCGAGCCTGATTTCCATCAGCCGCAGGCCTATCAGGGCCACGCTTACCAGGATCAGGCCTATCAAGCGCAGGCCTATCAAGAGCAAGCCTATCAGGAGCCGCATCAGCCACCCGATCCGGCACGCTACGACGACGCGCTCTATGGACGGCTGGAGGGGGGCGAGCAGGATTATCAGCGCGATCCCGCCTATCCGGATGATCCTTACGCATTCCAGAGCGACTATCCCGAGGCCGATCTCGACGAGCCGAAGAAGCCGCGCGGCGGCATGATGACGGTCGCGGCGATCCTCGCGCTTGCCGTGGTCGGCACTGGCGCGGCCTTTGCCTACAAGACCTATGTCGGTTCGCCCCGCAGCGGTGAGCCGCCGATCATCAAGGCCGACAACACGCCGACCAAGATCGTGCCAGCGCCGACCGACTCCTCGGCCAAGGTGCCGGATCGCATGGCGAGCGGCGACGGCTCCGAGAAGATCGTGCCGCGCGAAGAGGCGCCTGTCGACGTCGCTGCCAAGGCGGGCGGCCCCCGCGTGGTGTTCCCGCCACTGAATCAGAACGCGAACCCGCCGTCGGTGGCGAGCGTTGCACCGTCCACGATCCCGGCGCCAAGCGCGGGTCCAATTCCGAGCAACGGCACGCTGCCGGCCAACACGCCGCGCGCGATCAGGACCGTGGCCGTGAGGGGCGATCAGACCGATAGCACCACGCCGCAATCCGCAGCCGCCAAGCCGGCGGCAGCGGTGCCGAAGCCCGTTGCCGTGCCCGCCGCACCGCCTGCGCCGCGTAATCCGCCGACTTCGGCCAATGCCAGCGCCAACCAGCCGCTCTCGCTCGCGCCGCAATCGACGCCGGTTGCGGAGGTGCCGCAGCGGGTGGCTGCGACCAACCCGACGCAACTCACGCCCGCCAGCAATGGTGGTAGCGGCTACGTCGTGCAGGTCTCCTCGCAGCAGAGCGAGGACAGCGCGGCCGCGTCCTACCGGGTGCTTCAGAGCAAATATGGCAGCGTGCTTGGATCGCGCTCGCCGGTGATCAAGCGGGTTGATCTGACCGACAAGGGCAAGGGGATCGTCTATCGCGCTTTCGCCGGACCCTATGGTTCGGCCGAGGAAGCGACGCAGGCTTGCAACAGCCTGAAGTCCGCTGGCCTGTCCGCCTGCTTCGTCCAGAGGAATTAACGGCCGTTTCCTTGACCCCCTCGCGGGGCAGGGTTAATCGGCCGTTATGAGCACGCGGGCCTTCATTACCGGTGTATCCGGAACGGAACTAACCGCCGTCGAGCGGGAGTTTATCCGTGCCGAACGCCCATGGGGCTTCATCCTCTTCAAGCGCAATGTCGATACGCCGGCTCAAGTTGCTGCGCTGGTTGCGGAATTGCGGGCGGTTGCGGGTGCGGCTGACGGGCCTGTCCTGATCGACCAGGAGGGTGGGCGGGTGCAGCGGCTGGGCCCGCCGCACTGGCCGGTCTATCCGCCGGGCGCCATTTTCTCGACCTTGTACGACACTGATTCGGTACTTGGACTGACGGCTGCGCGCCTCAGCGCCCGGCTGATTGCGTCTGATCTTGCCGATCTCGGCATTACCGTGGATTGCCTGCCGCTGGCTGACGTGCCGGTGCCGGGTGCCGATGCCGTCATTGGGAACAGGGCCTACGGCACCGAGCCGGGCAAGGTCGCCGCGATCGCGCGCGCGGTCACCGAGGGCCTGGAGCAGGGCGGCGTGCTGCCGGTTCTCAAGCACATTCCGGGCCATGGACGCGCCACCGCCGACACCCATTTCAAGCTGCCGACGGTCGATGCTCCGAGGGACGAGCTCGACCGAACCGACTTTGCGGCATTCCAGCCGCTGGCCGACCTGCCGATGGCCATGACTGCACATGTTGTGTTTAGCGCGGTCGACCCCGCCCATCCGGCGACGACTTCTGCGACAATGATCACTCAGGTGATTCGCGGCGTGATCGGGTTCCAGGGTTTGTTAATGAGTGATGACGTGTCGATGAACGCGCTGTCGGGGAATATCGCCGAACGGACCCGCGCCATCTTCGCGGCCGGCTGCGACATGGCCCTGCATTGCAACGGCAACATCGAGGAGATGCGCGAGGTCGCCGGCCAGACACCTGAGCTGTCCGGCACGGCGATGGCGCGGGCGAAAGCTGCACTTGCGTCGCGCAAGGCACCGCAGCCGTTCGACCGGGCGGCCGCACGCGCCGAACTGGACGCATTGATCGCACGGGCAAACACGGCATCCGCATGACCGCAGAAATTCTATCGTTTGAAACCGGGCGGCCCGCAGAGCTCGCCGAGGGTGAGCCGGCGTTGGTGGTGGACGTCGAAGGCTATGAAGGCCCGCTCGACTTGCTGCTCGCGCTGGCGCGGCAGCAGAAGGTCGATCTCGCCAAGATCTCGATCCTGGCGCTGGCCGACCAGTACCTCCACTTCATCGAAGCCGCGCGAAAGATCCGGCTCGAGCTTGCCGCCGATTATCTCGTGATGGCGGCCTGGCTTGCCTTCCTGAAGTCGCGCCTGCTGTTGCCGGAGCCGCCGAGTGCGGAAGGCCCGAGCGCAGAAGAGATGGCGACCGCGCTCGCCAACCGCCTGCGCCGGCTGGAAGCCATTCGCGAAGCCGCCAACCGGCTGATGAACAGGCCGCAATTGCAGCGCGACATCTTCCCGCGCGGCGAGCCCGAGCACATCGCCGAGATCAAGCACCCGAAATACACCGCGACGCTGTACGACCTGCTCACTGCCTATGCCGCGCAGCGCCAGTCGCGCGTGCTGGCGAGCGTGCATCTGGCCAAGCGCACGGTGTGGTCGCTCGCCGAGGCGCGCGCCACGCTGGAGCGGCTGGTCGGCAGCATCAGCGAACAGGACGACTGGGGCGTTCTCGACGACTTCCTGGTCCGCCACGTCGCCGATCCGACGCAGCGCGCGACGGTGTTCGCTTCGAGCTTTGCCGCCGCGCTCGAGCTCGTGCGCGAAGGTCAGCTCGAGCTGAACCAGAAAGAGGCGTTCGCGCCGATCTATTTCCGGAAGGGGCGCCCGAAACCGGTCGTGGACGCAGCTCCTGCGCCTGATGCGCCGGTCGGTTAAGTGCAAGAAGGAGAAGCTGCCATGGCAAGCCTGGCTGAAGTGCGGGTAGAAGAGGCCGAGCCGATGGAGAACGAGTCCCAGGCACGTCCTGAAGAGCTGCGGCTGCTGGAAGCGCTGCTGTTTGCTTCGAATGAGCCGCTGGACACCGCGACGCTGGCCAAGCGCATGCCTGATGGCGTGGACGTCAAGGCTGCGCTCGAGCAGCTCCAGGCCGACTATGCCTTGCGCGGCGTCAATCTCGTGCGCGTCGCCAACAAATGGACCTTCCGTACCGCCGGCGATCTCGCCTGGCTGATGACGCGGGAGAGCACCGAGACCCGCCGCCTGTCGCGCGCCGCGATCGAGGTGCTGGCGATCATCGCCTATCACCAGCCGGTGACGCGCGCCGAGATCGAAGAGATCCGCGGCGTCGTCACCTCGAAGGGCACGCTCGACGTGCTGCTGGAGACCGGCTGGATCAAGCCGCGCGGTCGTCGCAAGACGCCCGGCCGCCCCTTGACCTTCGGAACCACCGAGGACTTCCTGTCGCAGTTCACGCTGGAACAGCTTGGCGATCTGCCGGGCCTGGAAGAGCTGAAGGGCACCGGCCTGCTGGATTCGCGCCTGCCGACCGGATTCAGCGTGCCGACCCCGTCGGATGACCCGCAACTGCGCGAGGACGAGGATCCGTTGGAACCGGGCGAGGACCTGGATCTGGCGCTGGCGCCTGCGGTCGAGCCCGAGACGCCGGAAGGCGGCAATGCGGGCGGCGAGGGTGGCAGCGAGGACTGACGTCCCGGCCGTTCAGAGGCTCCCTGCGACCAGTTAACACTGGCAAGATTACGTAGCGCCAACAGCGAATTGGCGCTGCCTTGGTCCTTGTTTTTGAGGCCTGCCAAGCCTAGGTTTCGGGGAAGATCGGCCGGGTCCCCGGCCATGGTGTTTGGAGGGTTGCAGGATGGGTTCGCTTAGCATTTGGCACTGGATCCTGGTGATCGCAGTCGTCCTGCTGCTGTTCGGCCGCGGCAAGATTTCGGATCTGATGGGCGACGTGGCCCAGGGCATCAAGGCCTTCAAGAAGGGCATGCAGGACGACGACAAGGTCGCCGACAAGCCCGAGCCGGCCAAGTCGATCGAGCACGCCGCCGCGCCGCCGACCGCGGCCCGGTCCGACGTCGGCAGCAAGGCCGTCTGAGTAAGCGTACGCGAGACGCGGGTGACGGCGCCGATCCTAAGCGCGAAGGATTGGGCCGGTCGCGGCTGGCGTGAACGGAAGACCTCATGTTCGACATCGGGTGGAGTGAACTGGTCCTGATCGGGGTCGTGGCCCTGGTTGCCATCGGCCCGAAAGAGCTGCCGGGCGTGCTGCGCATGGTCGGGCAGTGGATGGGCAAGGCCCGCAAGATGGCGGCCGAATTCCAGGGCCAGTTCCAGGAAGCGATGCGCGAGGCCGAAATGGCCGACCTCAAGAAGAGCTTCGACGAGGTCAAGGAAGCCGCTTCCGGCTTTGCCGGCAACAATCTGATGACCTCACTCCAGAAGGACGTCAGCGACGCACTCCGCGTCGATGCGCTGGACAAGCCGGCCGACACCGCCGTCGAAGCGACTTCAAGTGAAGCGCTGGCGATTTCAAGCGAAGCGCCGGCGACACCGACCACGCCGGAAGCGCCGACGCCCGAGACCTTCGTAGAAGCCGAGGCGCATGCGGCCGTGAACGAGCCGCTCGCGATCACCCGGGAGGTCGAGCAGGCCCAGGTCATTCAAGACACTGCGCCACCTGAGGCGATCAAGGACGTCAAAGCGTCATGAGCGACGCCGATATCGAGGCCAGCAAAGCCCCTCTGATGGACCACCTGATCGAGCTGCGGTCGCGGCTGATCAAGGCGCTGCTTGGCTTTGGCGTGGCCTTCATCTTCTGCTTCTTCTTCGCCAAGCAGATCTACAACGTGCTGGTCTGGCCGTTCGTGTGGGTCGCGGGTCCCGAGAATTCGAAGTTCATCTACACGGCGCTGCTGGAATATTTCATCACCCAGCTCAAGCTCGCGTTGTTCGGCGCCGGCTTCATCTCGTTCCCGATCGTCGCGACGCAGATCTACAAGTTCGTCGCGCCCGGGCTCTACAAGCACGAGAAGCAGGCCTTCCTGCCGTATCTGGTCGCGACCCCGTTCTTCTTCGTGCTCGGTGCCGCGCTGGTCTATTTCGTGGTGCTGCCGATGCTGGTCCGCTTCTCGCTCGGCATGCAGCAGGCCGGCAGCGACGAGACCGCGCAGATCCAGCTGCTGCCCAAGGTCGGCGAATATCTGTCGCTGATGATGTCGCTGATCTTCGCCTTCGGCATCGCCTTCCAGCTACCGGTGATCCTGACGCTGCTTGGCCGCATTGGGATCGTCACCTCGAAAATGCTGCGCGAGAAGCGCCGCTACTTCATCGTCATCGCCTTCGTCATCGCAGCCGTGCTGACGCCACCGGACGTGCTCAGCCAGTGCTCGCTCGCGATCCCGTTGCTGGCGCTCTACGAGGGCTCGATCATCGCGGTCGGGATGGTGGAGAAGAAGGCGGCGGCGTCGCAGGCCGCCACCGGGACCGACGTGTCGACACCGCCCAATCCGGCGGAGTAGGGCTAGGATTCGCTGTCATTCCCCGCGGAAGCGGGGAATCCAGTACGCCGAGGCCCCTCGGAGAATCACTGCTGTCTCTGGAATACTGGATCGCCCGCTTTCGCGGGCGATGACGCCTGTGGTAGTGGGAAGCGCGATGCAAGCTTCCGACATACCGCGTTGGCTGTTGCGCGCTGATCCAGGACCACCGCCATGCACGACATCAAATCGATCCGCGACAATCCGCAAGCCTTCGACGCAGGCCTCGCCAGGCGTGGCCTGAAGCCGTTGTCGGCGTCGCTGCTCGCGATCGACGAGAAGCGCCGGGCGGCAATCCTGGCCTCGGAGCAGGCGCAGGCGCGGCGCAATGCGGCCTCCAAGGAGATCGGCGACGCCAAGAAGGCGAAGGACGACGCGCGCGCTGCCAAGCTCATGGCGGAGGTCGCTGAGCTCAAGACCACGATGCCGCAGCTCGAAGCGGTTGCGAAAGCCGCCGACGAGGAGCTTGCCACGGCGCTGTCGGCGATCCCCAATCTGCCGCTCGGCGAAGTGCCCGACGGCGTCGACGAGCACGGCAACGTGCAACGCCATGTCTTCGGCAACCGGCGCAACTACGCGTTTGCGCCCAAACCCCATGATGATCTCGGCGGCGCGCTCGGTGACATGGATTTCGAGACGGCGGCAAAGCTCTCCGGCGCGCGCTTCGTCGTGCTGAAGAAGGGGCTGGCGCGGCTCGAACGCGCGCTCGGCCAGTTCATGCTGAATCTGCACGTCGACGAGCACGGCTATACCGAGATCAATCCGCCGCTGCTGGTCCGCAACGAGATCATGTTCGGTACGGGACAATTGCCGAAATTCGAGGACGACCAGTTCTGGGCGATCAAGGGCGAATTGCTCGCGGCACCCGATCTGGAGCGGCTGCGGACGGAGCGTCTCGGCATCATTCCGACAGCGGAGGTGGCGCTGACCAACCTCGTTCGAGAATCCATCCTCGATGAGAAGCAGCTGCCCATGCGGTTGACTGCGCTGACGCCGTGTTTTCGCGCGGAGGCGGGCGCCGCAGGGCGTGATACCCGAGGCATGATCCGCCAGCACCAGTTCACCAAGGTCGAGCTGGTGTCGATCACGACCCCGGAGACCAGCAAGGACGAGCATGAGCGGATGCTGGCATGCGCCGAGGAAGTGCTGCGCCGGCTCGATCTGCATTACCGCGTGATGACGCTGTGCACCGGAGACATGGGCTTTTCGTCGCAAAAGACCTATGACATCGAGGTCTGGATGCCCGGGCAGGGCGAGGGCGGCGCGTTCCGCGAGATCTCGAGTTGCTCGGTCTGCGGTGACTTCCAGGCCCGCCGCATGGACGCCCGCTCGCGCGGTCCGGACGGCAAGCCACGATTCGTGCATACGCTGAACGGCTCCGGCACCGCGCTCGGCCGCGCGCTGATCGCCGTGATGGAGACTTATCAACAGGAGGACGGCTCGATCGCAGTCCCCGACGTGCTCCAGCCCTATATGGGCGGGCTGAAGGTCGTCGCGCGCGAGTAGCGCGTTTTCGAGCGAAGTCGATACCGGTTCACGTCAGGAAAACACGTCAAACAAGATAAAAATCTGGACTCCCGTTCTGATTCTATCGGAACGGGAGTCCAGGGCGTGTTGCCCGGCTGTCACGCAGAAACGTTTGGTTGCGAAGATCGGGCGGCTGGTTATGCTGCCGGCCACCCGACAATGCGAACTCACTGTTCATGGCCTTGCACCGCGACATCTTCTGGGTCGGCAGACAATGGGCGGTGACAGGTGCCGGTATCCAGGCTGTCGATCAGCGTTTGCGTGGTGTGCTCGACATCGCGATCGCGCGGCTCTGGGATGATGATCTCGTGTGCAGCCGGCGGGCCAAGCCCGGCGTGAATGCTGCGGATTTCGACAAGGCGCTGACCGTGGCGCGCGAACGCTTTCCGCAGACGCCGGAGCCGGACCCGATCCTCGCGCAATTGGAGGCGCTCGGGGTGATCGAGGCTCCCGTCGTGAGCCTGGTGGTGCCGGCGATGAAGCTGCGTGCGGAAGGCAGGCTCGCACGCTTCCTGCCGCAATGGCGCATCCGCAGGTAGCAGGACCAGGCTGGGAACCCGCCGCCGGACCCAGTCGGCCGGTTTGCCTGATCGGCCTCGGCCGGATAAGACGGCTCAGACCCGCTTCAGGAACGATTTTTAATATGCGCATTCTCTGCACCAATGACGACGGCATTCACGCCCCCGGCCTCAAGGTCGTGGAGGAGATCGCGCGCGCATTGTCCGACGACGTCTGGGTCGTGGCGCCCGAGCTCGACCAGTCCGGCGTGTCGCATTCGCTCTCGCTGAACGATCCGCTGCGCCTGCGCGAGGTCGGACCAAGGCACTTCGCCGTGCGCGGCACGCCGACCGACTGCGTCATCATGGGCGCGCGCCATATCCTCGGCACCAAGCCACCGGACCTCGTCCTGTCCGGCGTCAACAAGGGCCGCAACGTCGCCGAGGACGTGGTCTATTCCGGCACCATCGCCGGCGCGCTGGAGGGCACCATCCTGGGGCTGCCGTCTTTCGCCCTGTCGCAGGAGTTCAGCGTCGAGACGCGCGAGCGCCCGCTTTGGGACACCGCGCTCAAATTTGGCCCCGACATCCTGCGCAAGGTGATCGCCGCCGGCATCCCGAAGGACACCGTCATCAACGTCAATTTCCCGGCCTGTACGCCGGAAGAGGTGCTCGGCATTCGCGTCACGCGCCAGGGCAAGCGCAATCTCGGCTTCCTCAGGATCGACGAGCGCAGGGACGGCCGCAATAATCCCTATTTCTGGATCGGCTTCGAGCGCGCCGCGATGATGGATACGCCTGCCGAAGGCACCGATCTGGCGGCGCTGCGCGAGCGCTATGTCTCCGTCACGCCGCTCCGGCTCGACCGCACCAATGAGGCGTTTTCCGAAGCGCTGAGCGCGACGCTGAAGTAATCGCTAGCCGCCGCGAAGGGCGGCTTCGATGGTCTTGCCGAGCGCGTCGAGCTGGAACGGCTTCTGCAGCGCCGGCCGGTCGCGGTACTGCTCGGGCAGGCCGGAGGAGCCGTAGCCAGTGGCGAAGATGAACGGGCAGCCCTTCGCCCTGATGACATCGGCGACCGGAGAGATGACCTTGCCGTTGACGTTGACGTCGAGGATGGCGATGTCGAACTCGGTCGCCTGGGCGAGCCGCAGGGCCTCTGTGATATCGCCGGCCTCGGCGGCCACCTTGTAGCCGAGCTCTTCGAGCATATCCGCGACCATCATCCTGATCATCACCTCGTCCTCGACGAGGAATACAGAGCGGCCCGAAGGCCCGGTCGCAGTCATAGTCGTTGAGTCCTTGCCCATTTGCGGAAAACGTTCGCAGATAACGCGAATCGACGCAATGCGCGTTTCGGCGAGCGGACACCTGAAAATGGTCTTTGCAGCCAACCCGCTGCAAGCCGATTTATGGTCCAATACCGCGTCCGAAAGGCTATCATGGGTTCCTGGGTAGGAACAGGATTCCTGCCCCGGGTCTTAACGAGACACGTGGCCCCGGACCCGACGAGACGATAAGCAGCGATGACCTCCGATCAGCACCCGCCGGAAAAGATGATGTTTCAGCTCTCGCTGAGGCGCCGGGGCATCAGCGATCAGGCGGTGCTGCGAACCATGGAGGAGGTGCCGCGCGATCTGTTCGTCGAGGAGAGCGATCGCGACGCCGCCTATCGTGACAGCGCGCTGCCGATCGCCTGCGGGCAGACTATCAGCCAGCCCTTCGTTGTCGCCTACATGACCGAGCAGTTGCAGCTCCAGAAGAAGCACCGCGTGCTCGAGATCGGCGCCGGCTCGGGCTATCAGGCCGCCGTGCTGTCGCGGCTCGCAGGCCAGGTGCTGACCGTCGAGCGCTACCGCAAGCTCGCGGAGGCGGCGCGCGCCCGGCTCGAAAAGCTCGGCTGTCACAATGTCGAGGTGATGCTCGGCGACGGCCTCAACCTGCCGGCCAATATCGGCCCGTTCGACCGCATCATCGTGACCGCCGCGATGGAGCAGCTTCCGGAGAACCTGGTCGAGCGGTTGGAGGTCGGCGGCATCCTGATCGCGCCCATCGGCCCGCACCATGGTGTGCAGACGCTGGTCCGCTTCAGCCGGACCGAAGCCGGGATCGAGCGCAAGGAACTCGTCGAGGTCCGCTTCGTGCCGGCGCTGCCCGGGGTGGCGCGGGAGCTGTAGATCTCCGGATCGGCAGTGCCGCCAACATCTTATTGGGAGGGTTAAGGCGTTATTTACTCGCGACGTGTTTACTTAAAAGACCAGTTCTGTTGCGTACGAGTGAGTAACCATGTCTATCGTCGCCGAGTTGCTTTACTCGCGCCGCGTACCGCAGATCGCGGTGCTGGCGCTGATCTCCTTCAGCTTCGCAGGGTGCAGCGCCGACATGCAGTCGCGGCTGTCCCAGTCGAATTTCTCCAACCCCTTCTCGTCTGATCAGACCGGTACGGTGCAGCAGGCACCGCCGCCGCAGCGTGAGCTGCCGCAATATTCGCGGCCGCAGACGCAGCCCGGTTATTATCAGTCGCAGCCCTTGCCGCCGCCGGCGGTCTCCGCGCCGCAATCTTACCCCGTCACTGGGGGTGGTGGCGTGTCCGGGGGCGGCCGTGGCGTCAGTTCCTACGCGCCCCCGGCGCAGCCGCATCTTGAAACCACGGCCACCGTGCCGCCGCGCTCGGTCGCGGCCGCCCAGCCGGCCGGCGGGACCAAGATCATCGTCGGCACCAGCGACACGCTCGACGTGCTCGCCAAGCGCTATCGCGTCACGCCGCAGGCGATCCTCGCCGCCAACGGCTACAAGGGCCCGCGCGCGCTCTCGCCCGGTCAGCAACTGATCATCCCACATCCGGCCACAGCCGCTGCGCCCGCACCGGCGATGGCTCCTGTCGCGGCGGCTCCCGCGATGGCGCCTGCTGCGAAGCCGGTTGCAGCTGTCGTCGCGCCGTCGAGTACACACTTCGTTAACCGCGGCGACACGCTCGCCAGCATTGCCCGCAAGAACCACATCTCGTCGGCTGAGCTGGCCCGTGCCAACGGCCTCGATCCGTCGGCCAAGCTCAAGCTCGGCACCAGGCTGACCGTGCCAGGCGCAAAGACCGCCGCCGTCGCAGCGCCGGTTGCTGCGGCCCCTGTCGCGGGGACGCTGCAGCCCGTTGCGGTCGCTCCCGCACCCGCCACCAAGATGGCCGCTGTCGCCGCACCCGTGCAAAGCGCGCGTCTGGCCCAGGCCACGACCAATGTCGAAGAGAAGGCCGCAGAGGCTCCGGCGAAAGCTGCGGAGACCATCAGCGCGCTGCCGACATTCCGCTGGCCAGTGCGTGGCAAGGTGGTCACGAGCTATGGCGCCAAGACCAATGGCAAGTCCAACGACGGCATCAATCTCGCGGTGCCCGAGGGGACGCCGGTCAAGGCGGCAGAAGACGGCGTCGTCGCCTATTCAGGCAACGAGCTCAAAGGTTACGGCAATCTGGTCCTGGTTCGGCACTCCAACGGCTACGTCACCGCATATGCCCATGCGAGTGAGCTGATGGTGAAGCGCGGCGATACCATCAAGCGCGGTCAGGTCATTGCCAAGTCGGGTCAATCCGGGGAGGTGGCGTCGCCGCAGCTCCACTTCGAGATCCGTAAGGGATCGAGTCCGGTTGACCCGCTTCAATTCCTGAATGGCGCATGAGGCGCGGGCCCACAGAGTAGGGCACGCAATCACCACGAGTATGCTGTCATCGCCCGCCTTGTGCGCATTGCGCACTGGTGCGGGCGATCCAGTATTCCAGAGGCGGCGGTCGCCGCGCCGAGAAGCTGCCTCACACCGTGGCGTATTCAGGCTTTTGTGTCCGGACAATCAATTTTCGAAAAACAACCCCATGCAAAGTAGCCGATGGCTGTCGGTGGGATGTCCTACTGTTCTGAATCTGCTTCGGTTTTGATGACGCAGCGGACATGGCAAGGCTTGCTGGCGACCCAGCGCCATCGTGAATGACCCAACCGGGAGCCTTTGATCTAGATCAATCTCGAAGAGTGGCATTCCGTTTCCGTAGCGGCGCAGGCCAATGACGCTCGGGTCCGGAGATCGGCATGAAGCTGGCTGATGCGAAATCGTCGCCTGATTCCGGACAATCGGTCCAGCATCCAGCAGGCGAGGGGATGCTGTACGTGCCGGGCGGCACGTTTCGCATGGGTTCGGATCGGCACTATCCGGAGGAAGCGCCGGTCCACCGGGTCACCGTGGATGCGTTCTGGATGGATTGCCATCCAGTGACAAACCGGCAATTCAAGGCGTTCGTCAAGACGACCGGCCACGTCACCGTTGCCGAGATTCCGCCCGATCCAAAGGACTATCCCGGAATACTCCCGCACATGGTCTATGCGGGCTCCCTGATGTTCTCTCCGCCCGCGTATCCGGTCAGTCTCCGGGACTTCAGCCAGTGGTGGACCTTTGCCAAAGGCGCGGACTGGCGGCACCCCTACGGGCCGGGCAGCGACATCCGTGGGCTGGACGATCATCCCGTCGTGCATGTGGCCTTCAGCGATGCGCTCGCCTACGCAAGATGGGCCGGCAAGGATTTGCCAACCGAAGCGGAATGGGAGTTCGCAGCGCGCGGCGGGCTGGATGGCGCCGAGTTCGCATGGGGAGATGAATTTGCGCCCGAGGGCCGTCACATGGCCAACACGTGGCAGGGCGAATTTCCACGCCAGAACACCGGGGACGACGGGTACGAACGGACATCGCCGGTTACCGCATTCCCGCCGAACGGTTACGGGCTGCACGATCTGATCGGCAACGTCTGGGAGTGGACGTCCGACTGGTACTCGCCTCGGCATGAGGCCGACGCTGCAAAAGCCTGCTGCATTCCAGAGAACCCGCGCGGCGGCCGCGAGGCCGATAGCTACGACCCCAGAACGATCAACGTCAAGATTCCACGCAAGGTCATCAAAGGCGGCTCGCATTTGTGCGCGCCGAATTACTGCCGACGCTACCGGCCGGCTGCGCGGCATGCGGAGCCGATCGATACATCCACGAGCCACCTTGGATTTCGGTGCATCAGGCGAGGTGTCTCTAACGCATCATAACGGGAGAGCGAGGCCATGTTGAATTGCATATTCAATAACAAGCCGCCGATTGCCGCAATTCCACCGTTCAAGACGTCCAGTTGCCACAAGAGGTCCTGCGCCTCGCTGCTTGGCGCGACCATGTTGATGTCACTGTCCGGGGCAGTCAGCACACCGGCGGTGGCGCAGCAACCGCCACAGAAACCCAATATCCTTTTCATCATGGGGGACGACATCGGCCTCTACCAGCCGAGCATCTACCATCGCGGCCTGATGGTCGGCGAGACGCCCAACATCGATCGCATCGGCAATGAAGGCGCGATATTCACGCATTACTATGCCGAGCAGAGCTGCACGGCCGGTCGTAACGCTTTCTTCACCGGCATGCATCCGCTGCGCACCGGCATGATTCCTCCGCAACTGCCCGGCAGCCCGTCCTACCTGCGGCCCGGCACCCCGGCGATTGCCAGATTCCTGCTCGATCTCGGCTACAACACCGGCGAGTTCGGCAAGAACCATCTCGGCGACCACACGGACGCGCTACCAACCGCGCACGGCTTCCAGGAATACTGGGGCTACCTGTACCATCTCGACGCCATGCAGGGCGTGAGCTTCCCGGACATCAACAAGACCCCCACCCAGCAGACGGTTGCCCCGCCATGCAAGAATACGCCGATCCCCGGCATTCCGGAGGTGCCGGGCGCGGTCGATCCGAAAACGGCGGTTTGCCTGACGCCTCCGCGCAACATCCTGTCGTGCAAGTCCGATGGTACAGGCAGGACTCAGCAGTGCGTCGACCAGGGCCCGCTGACGCTCGAGCGATCGAAGGGTGTCGATGAGGAAATCTCAGCCAAGGTCATCGACTTCCTCGATCGCAACGATCCGAAGAAGACGAGCAAGCCTTTCTTCGTCTGGTACAACCCTGCGCGTATGCACATCACGACCGTGCTGAACGACAAGTACGCGGCGATGGTCGGCGAGCCCGGCGGCAAGGACTGGGGCCTCAACGAGGCCGGCATGAAGCAGCTGGATGACAACATCGGCTATGTGCTGAAGAAGCTCCAGGACATGGGCCAGCTCGACAACACGATCGTGGTGTTCACGACCGACAACGGTGCCGAAACCATCACCTTTCCGGACGGCGGCACCACGCCGTTCAAGGGTGGCAAGCTGAGCACCTGGGAAGGCGGCATGCGCGCTCCGGCGCTCGTTCGCTGGCCGGGGGTCATCAAGCCCGGCACCATCAAGAACGACATCTTCGCGTCACTCGACTGGCTGCCGACGTTTGTCAACATCGGGGGCGGCGCAAAGGGAGACGAGTTGAAGAAGCGCATCGAGGCCGGCCAATATCCCGGCATCGTGAAGACAACGCTCGATGGCGTCGATCAGACCGAATACCTTTCCGGGCGTTCGGAAAAGTCGGCGCGCGATACCTTCTTCTACTATTCGGGCAAGGATCCGTCGGCGGTCCGCTACAAGAACTGGAAGATCTACTTCACGATGGTGTCTGACGCGCCGCAGGGCTTTATTTCCGGAGCGCTTCCCTATCACTGGGCCCAGGTCGTCAATATCAAGCGAGACCCGTTCGAGACCTCGATCGGTTCACAATTCAAGACACTCATCGGCGTGGGCGGCTCGATCGGCTCCCCGTCTACAGCCTACGTCTATGATTGGAACATGCTGCCCATCGGCCAGGCGCTGTGGCTGAAGGAACTCGAGACCTATATTCCATTCCCGCCGTTGCAGGACCCGGCGAGCTACAACCTCGAGCAGGTGCTGCAACAGGTCAAGCAGGCCAAAGTTGCCGGTCGCAGCGACTAGCGGCGTGCGACGAGTGTGATCCGACGAAGCGGGCGCCCCACGACGGGCGCCCGCCAACGGAATGGCAAGCAAGTGATCAAGGAGGCCGCGCCGGGCCGGTTGACACCTCCACGAGCGACGTCGGCTTCCGATGCATCAAGCGAACAGAGCCAATTGCATCAACACAGAGAGGAGCACGTCATGAGTAACAAGCTTCCGCCAGAAGAATCCCACGACGTTGCGCCGCAATCGGGCGCCGGAATGAAACGACGCGATCTGCTGCTGAGCGGCAGTTCGCTTGTCGCGGCTTCGGCGCTCTCGGCTGTCGGGCTGACAACCACAGCGCAAGCACAACAACAGGCCGCACCCGCTGCGGCCGGTCGGAGGCCGAACATCGTCGTCATCATGGGCGACGATGTCGGTTGGTTCAACATCGGCGCCTACCATCGGGGAATCATGTCGGGGAAGACACCGAACCTCGACAAGCTGGCGTCTGAAGGCATGATGTTCACGGACTATTACGCCGAAGCCAGCTGTACGGCGGGCCGGGCCAACTTCATCACCGGCGAGTTGCCGATCCGAACCGGGCTGACGACCGTGGGCCAGGCCGGTGCCGACGTCGGCATCCCGGCACAGGCGGCGACGCTTGCGACTGCCCTGAAGGCGCAAGGCTATGCCACCGGGCAGTTCGGCAAAAACCACCTCGGTGACCTCAACAAGTATCTCCCGACCCTGCATGGTTTCGATGAGTTCTTCGGATACCTGTACCACCTCGACGCGATGTCGGACCCGTATTGGTACTCGTTCCCCATCGACGAGAAATACTACAACACCTACGGCCCGCGCAGCGTGATCCACAGCTATGCCACCGACACGGAGGATTCGACCGAGATGCCGCGTTGGGGCAAAATCGGCAAGCAGAGGATCGTCGATGAAGGCCCTCTGCCGCCGTTCCCGGACATGTCGAACGTGCCGAACATGCACGACTTGCCGTTCCTGAAGCCAAAATACGACATGACGACCTTCGACGAGGTGTTGGTCAAGGCTTCCACTGACTTCATGTCCAAAGCCAAGAGGGACGGCAAGCCGTTCTTCGTCTGGCACAATACCACGCGCATGCACGTCTGGACGTTTCTCTCCAAGAAGTACAGTTCGATGCAGAACAGCCAGACGAACTACGGTCTTGAGGAAGCCGGCATGACGCAGATGGATGACAGCATCGGCGCACTGATGAAGCATCTCGACGACATCGGCGAGGCCAACAACACCATCTTGATCTTCACGACCGACAACGGCGCGGAAGTATTCACGTGGCCGGATGGCGGCATGACGCCATTCAAGAACACCAAGGGCACCGTCGGGGAAGGCGGCTTCCGCGTACCTTGCATTATCCGGTGGCCAGGCCAGATCAAGCCGGGCACGGTCGAGAACGGAATCTTCTCCGGCCTCGATTGGTTCCCCACCCTGATGGCCGCGGCGGGCAACCCTGACATCACCACTCAGTTGCTGAGGGGCGTGAAGCTCGGCGAGCGGACCTACAAGAATCATCTCGATGGCTACAACCAGATGGATCTCCTTACCGGCAAGGGACCATCCAAACGCCAGGAGATTTTTTACTTCGGCGGCCCGCATCTGGGCGCGGTTCGCTTGGACGATATGAAGTTTACGTTCTTCGTGCAGCCTTGGGGTTGGCCGGGTGAAAAAGTCACCACGGACATGCCGCTCCTGACCAATCTCAGACAGGATCCATTCGAGAGGTTGTCGATCATGCGTGGCGAGTCGCTGAACACCGGGTCCCCTGGCTACATGAACGAGTTCTTCGCCCGTGAGTTCTGGCGCTTCGTCCTGGTGCAGCAATATGTCGAGAAGCTCGCGTTGACGGCGGTCGACTATCCGCCGATGCAGGACCCGGCTTCCTTCAACCTCGATGCAGTCAAAAAGAAGATCGATGAGATGATCAAGCACCGCGAGGGCCAGTAAGCCACTCGCAACGCTGGAGGTCGTCAAGGTGCAGGTCGAGAGGGCCATGCTGACGGCCGCGGTAGGGGCGTCGGCAGCAGGTGCCTGTCCTGCTATGGCGCCGCCTGCGGGTAATACCCGTACCCACCCTGCTACTGAGGAGGATACATCATGAGCAATGATGAGAACTCGAGGAACTTGGAGAGCATTGCGGAGAAAACCGGCGGAGGATTGAAGCGTCGCGATCTATTATTGAGCGGCAGTTCGCTCGTCGCCGCTTCGGCGCTCACGGCTGTCGGGCTGACAACCACAGCGCAAGCACAGCAACCCGCGGCACCTGCGCCCGCTGCGGCCGGCCAGCGGCCGAACATCGTCTTCATCATGGGTGACGACATCGGCTGGTTCAACATAGGCGCCTACCACCAGGGCATCATGGCAAGCCGGACACCGAACCTCGACAAGCTCGCAGCGGAAGGCATGCGATTCACCGACTACTACGCTGAAGCGAGTTGCACGGCGGGTCGCGCCAACTTCATCACCGGCGAACTGCCGATCCGTACCGGGCTTACCACGGTCGGCCAGGCTGGCTCCCCGATCGGAATGCCTGCGCAGGCGCCGACGATCGCGACCGCGCTGAAATCCATGGGGTACGCCACGGGGCAGTTCGGCAAGAACCACCTCGGTGACCTCAACGAATTCCTGCCGACCATGCACGGCTTCGATGAGTTCTTTGGCTACCTGTATCACCTCGACGCGATGGAAGATCCGGCCCACCGCAACTACCCCCAAGCGCTCTTGGCGACAGTCGGTCCCCGCAACATGGTTCATTCCTGGGCGACCAACGTTGACGATCCGACGGTGCAGACGCGCTGGGGCAAGATCGGCAAGCAAAAGATTGAGGACGCCGGCACGCTTTATCCAAAGCGGATGGAGACGGTGGATGATGAAATCCTGAAAATCACATTCGACTTCATCGACAAGGCCAAGCGGGACAACAAGCCGTTCTTCGTCTGGCTCAACCCGACGCGCATGCACGTGGTCACCCACCTCTCGGAGAAATACGAGAACATGCGCAACTCTGACAACGGTTGGTCGGTTTCCGAGGGCGGGTTCGCCCAACTGGACGATATCGTCGGCGCCGTCATGAAGAAGCTCAAGGACGAGGGCTTCGACGACAACACGATCGTCGTGTTCACGACCGACAACGGCGCGGAGAACTTCACGTGGCCGGATGGCGGACAGACGCCGTTCGCGGGAGGCAAGGGAACTGCGCTGGAAGGCGGCTTCCGTGTGCCCTGCATGATCCGCTGGCCGGGCAGGGTACCGGCGGGAAAGGTCGAGAACGGCATTATGTCCGGACTCGACTGGTTCCCGACCTTCCTCGCCGCCGTCGGCAATCCGAATATCGCGGAAGAGCTGCGGAAAGGAAAGCAGCTCGGCGACAAGACCTACAAAGTCTACCTCGACGGCTACAACCAGATGGACCTGATTACCGGGAAAGGCCCGTCTGCCCGCCACTCGATCTTCTATTTCACGGAGGGCACGCTGAGCGCGGTGCGCCTCGACGACTTCAAGTATCGCTTTACTGATCAGCCGGGCGGCTGGTTGGGTGGCACGGTCAAGGTTGATTGGCCGATCCTCACCAATCTCCGCCTTGATCCCTTCGAACGCACGAACTTGCCCAGCGGCGATAAGGGGTCGTGGGCATTCTATAACTGGTTTGCCTACGAGTTCTGGCGATTCCAGTTCGTGCAGCAGGAGGTCGGCAAGCTCGCCCAAACTGCGATCGAGTTTCCACCGATGCAGAAGGGCGCGAGCTTCAACCTGGAAGCTGTCAAGGAGCAGATCGAGAAGGCCATGCACTCGCCCGCTGGCAAATAGCAAATAAATGTGCGGTGAGCGGGCGCTCCGCGTTGGAGCGCCCGTTTCTGGCCTTCACAATCCCTGCTCTCATTGTTGAAAGGGACCAGCCATGGCGATGCCTCGGGCTTTGTTCGGCGTCAACCGCCGCATCCTGCTGTCGTCGCCGGCGATGCTTCCGTTGCTCTCTGCCTCGCTTCGCTCGACCACGGCGGAGGCTCAAGTGCAGCGCGATCCGCTTCCGTCCTGGAACGACGGCGCGACCAAATCGTCAATCCTCGACTTCGTCGCGCGTGTCACGACGCAAGGCGGGCCCTATTTCGTACCGCCTGATCAGCGCATCGCAACCTTCGACAACGACGGAACGCTCTGGGTCGAACAGCCGATGTATGTGCAACTGGCCTTCGTACTCGACCGCGTAAAGGCTATGGCGCCAATGAATCCGGAATGGAAGACCAAGCAACCGTTCGCGGGGGTGCTGGACGGCGATCTGAAGGCGGTGATGGCATCCGGCGAAAAGGGATTGGTCGAACTGATTGCGGTGACGCATGCTGGCATGACCACGGCGGAGTTCGAGAAGATTGTCACGGATTGGCTGGCGACCGCGCGCGATCACCGCTTCAAGCGGCCGTATACCGAACTGGTCTATCAGCCGATGCTCGAACTGCTCGCCTATCTCCGGGCCGGCGGCTTCAAGACCTTCATTGTGTCAGGCGGCGGCATCGAATTCATGCGGCCCTGGACCGAGCGGATCTACGGGATACCGCCGGAGCAGGTTGTCGGATCGTCGATCAAGACCCGATTTGAGATCAAGGACGGTGCGCCAACGCTCTTCCGGCTGCCCGACATCAACTTCATCGATGACAAGTCCGGCAAGCCGATCGGCATCAACGAGCACATCGGCCGCCGTCCCATTGCCGCGTTCGGCAACTCCGACGGCGATCTCGAAATGCTGCAATGGACGACGCTCGGCGCCAGCGGCGCGCGGTTCGGCCTGATCGTTCACCATACCGATGCGGAACGTGAATATGCCTACGATCGCCAATCACATTTCGGCAAGCTTGATGTCGCTCTCGATGCTGCAGCGCTGAACAGGTGGACCGTCGTGGACATGAAGAAGGACTGGAAGCGCGTCTTTGCCTTCGACTGACATCCTCTAAGGACCCATAAGTGCCATCTGGACGGCCATAGCCCTTGGGCATCGTTACCGGCAAGACGCACCCAACGCATTCCGGACTTGCACACCGACCATCCTTGTCGCCTGCGGCATTGCGCTCACAAACGCAGGCTATTCGTTTTGATCGAAGTCGAGTTTGCCCGGTTAGCCGACGCAAACGCCCCTCTGCGGACACCGGGGCGCACGTCTGATTGTGCGTCAGGCCGCCACGTCATTTAACCGGGAATAGCAACGCGACAGTAGTTCGCAGTGACCAAGCCGGAGCGCCAGTCGGACGTATCACGTTGTAATAGGCTTGAATCGATGCGTTGACCGGTTGATCACCCACTCTGAAAACCCGACCGATACCGCCGCCGACCGGCACTGTCCACCGCTCCCCCGACGCCGCGAGCCAATCCGCGGTGATGATGGGTGATGTGTTCAGGTACCAGCCGTGCGGCATGTTGTAGTTGGCGAAGGGTTGGGCAAGGAAGGCGTTGACGGGCGGTCGCAGTGGATTGCCGCCGACCGACCACTGGTTATTGAGCAATACACCGATCACCCAATGTGGCGGCGTGACCACTAACACGGCCGTTGGACCGACCAAGAATTTACCGGTCCCGAGGATGGGATCGTTTGCGGACGGAACGGTGAAGACTGGTCCCACGCCCCAGATCAGCGGCCCGGGGTGGACGGGGGACAAAAACAACGATTGAGTAATGTCGCCAATCCCGTTGGTGTTGCTGTCGAAGAACGGACTCGGCTGGCTCACCAACGGAATGATGGTACGTGAGATTACGTTCCAGTCATCGTTTAAATGCATGGGCACGACGGGTTGAATGTTGAGTACTTCCTGGGTGCGATTGAATGGTCCGGTATTGAAATTGGTGTTGCTCTGAAACGGCACGCTGACCAAATCCGCGATCGGGTTTTGTGATTTCTTCTGTAGATCTTCGTCGTCTGAAGGCTCGTGGGAATGCTTCGGCGCCTCGGCCTCCGCGGGAAGGCCGCTTTCGAATTTATAGTTGATGCCAGCTTTGACCATTTGAAGGTCGCGGTTCAAAGCGACCGAGGGGAGGGTGGGAGAACGCCAGTTCGATAGCCCAAGATAATCGTATTCGAGTTTGACGGTCCAATGCGACTTGAAGCCGTATTCGATGCCAGCGCCCGCCAACCAGCCGGTGTTCGTGCTGGTCCCGTTCCAGGCGGCGCCGGGAAGGTTCACAGTCGCGCTGCTGTTGACCCAGCCGCCGCCAAGCTTGGCGAATACGAGCCATCGATCATCCACGAGGCCGACACGGCCCGCCACGGTGCCGATCCAGTGCTGGTCTACAAGGGCTAATGTCGGAGCAGGAAGGACCGGATGACCGAAGTCGGCTCCATCGAACTCACCTTCGACACCAAACAGAAAGTGACCCGCCTGGAAGTTATAGCCCGCCTGCACGCCTCCAACGAATTCGGTCAGGCCGCCATACAGATTGTTGCCGGGAATGTTCAGGCTGCCGTTGGCCCATCCCCCACCGAAGTTGGCACCAACATAAAACCCTCCCCAATTATACAATGGTGCCGCGATTGGTGCTTTGTATATCGGAGCTTTGACAGGCAGGTCGGACGCAAGAGCGGGGCCGCTCAACAATCCTGCCGCGATGCAAATGAGGAAAACTTTCTGCACTGTCGCCTCCTCAAGGTCGGCCACAACTCGCAAACATATGACCAAGGAGGTCTCTGACCAATCAACTTGTTTGATCTGCATCAAGCCTAGCTTGCTATGTCGATGCCGGTGACATTTCGGCCACAACGAAATTGAGGGTCTTCGTGCCGCTTCGTGTTCTTTAAGTGAACATTGCTGTCTGACTGACTTTGCGACCGTCTCCCGTTTGAGAATGCGCCGGGCGATCTGGCAGTGAAGCATTGGAATTTGTGGCCATAGCGGGCATCAGCATCGCGGCAGCACTATCTTGCTGCATGCCGTGGCTCGCCACATACATTAACCCAGGATTGAATTTGACTGCGGCGTCACCATCATTGGCCGGCGGACGAATAAGGCGCGGGGCCTTGGCGTGATCGCCTCTGGCGTGAGCATCGACGGCATCCTCGAATGGGCCAGCGGCCACAGGTGCGGCGAAGACTGACGCTGGAACGACGCCGACGAGCGTGAGCCTGAGGTTCATCGTCTGGCAAACTTTGCACTCGGTCACACTCGATTACCAATAGGCAGTTGTGAGGTTCAGTATGCGACTTAACGACGGCTGGCATCGCGTTGCAGCAAGAGACGCCGGCGAACGGCAACGCGAGCTTGCTTTTTTCTCACTCGTTGGTGTGGGGCCGAAAATAGAATCAGTGGCACAAACTGCATACTCAACATTTCCAGCCATGAGAGGGTTGCAGTAGGTCTGCCGTGGCGCCCGATCGGACTTGGGTTACCGAATGTGGCTCTTTGGTCGCAGCATTGATCTTTCTTGCGACAGCTCTATCCCCGTTGAATTTTACATGATGAGCCCCGGTCGCCTCAGGGGTACGCTGTCGCCGGATTCTATTCGGAGGCAACACTTCTTACGAGGCGCGACATGACGGGGAGCATTGCACTGGCTGCGGGGCAGAGTGAGCGACCGAAATCAGCACGTCGACGCAGACTTGGCGTTGCTGCATTCGTCTTGACGTCCGCGATCATTGGTTTTTCCCATTGTGCGTCGGCCGATGAAAACGGCATCAGCTTCTGGGTCCCCGGCTTCTTTGGAAGTCTCGCCGCCACGCCGCAGCAGCCGGGTTGGTCGCTGGCAAACATCTACTATCACACCTCTGTCTCCGCCGGCGCCGACGTCGCGCGTGCGCGCGAGTTCACGCTCAACAGGGTTCCGGCCAATGTTACCCTCAATGCAAATCTGAATTTGAACGTCAATGCCACGGGCGATCTTGGCTTTGTGATCCCAACCTATGTATTCGCGACGCCGGTGCTCGGCGGCCAGGCGTCGGTGTCCATGGTGGCGGCCTATGGCGTCGTCGGCACCAGCCTGGCGGGAACCTTGTCAGGCGTGGCCACGGGGCCGTTCGGCAACAGCGTCCCCTTCGCACGGTCCGACACCATCAGCGACACGACCTGGGGCTTTGGCGATCTGATACCGCTATTCTCATTGCGCTGGAACGCCGGCGTCCACAACTACATGACCTATATCACCGGCGACATCCCGGTTGGCGCTTACCAATCCAACCGCCTGTCGAACCTGGGCATCGGACACAGCGCGATCGATGCGGGCGGCGGCTACACCTATTTCAATCCGCAGACCGGCCACGAATTCTCCGGCGTGCTTGGCTTCACCTACAATACCAAGAATACAACAACGCAGTATCAGAGCGGCGTCGACATGCACTTCGACTGGGGTGCATCGCAGTTCCTGTCGAAGCAGGTCATGGTTGGCCTCGTGGGCTATGTCTACAAGGAGCTCGGCTGCGACAGCGGTTCAGGCGACCGTGTCGGCTGCTTCCAGTCCCAGGTGGTTAGCGTCGGTCCCCAGGTCGGATTCCTTTTTCCGGTCGGCGACATGCAGGGCTATCTCAACTTGAAGGCTTACGGAGAGTTTGCCGCAGAGAATCGTCCCCGTGGCTGGAATACCTGGGTCACCTTCTCTATCTCGCCGCCCACGCCCGGAGCACCTCCGACGACAAAGCCCATCGTCAGAAAGTATTAGCAGCAATCAAGCTGCGGCTTGTCAGTTTGCTGGTCATTCTTTGCAACACGCGGGCAACCGGTGGCACCTGGTCTCCGTCGAAGCTCTTTCCGCTGACCACCACCGAGGCCGTAGTGCCGGCGCGTAGCAGGCGTCGCCTTCGCGCGCGATTCCTTTGCGATCTTGCCCGCCGCGCCTGAAAGTACCGTCACGCCGACCCGGCACATGGTGACAAAGCAAGGCACGCGCCCTTCGGGGAAGGGCGGCACGTCGCCGGGTGGCGATCCGACCGCTAATTCACCGTCAGCTTTACACCGAGCCGTCCCGCGAGCTCCTGCACGAACTGCCAGGCGACCCGGCCTGAGCGGGAGCCGCGCGTGGTCGACCATTCCAGCGCCTCGCGCTCCAGCGCCTCGTCGTCGACCTCAATGCCGAAATGGCTGCAATAGCCCCGCACCATGGCCAGATATTCGTCCTGGCTGCACCGGTGGAAGCCGAGCCACAGTCCGAAGCGATCCGACAACGAGACCTTCTCCTCGACCGCTTCGCCGGGATTGATCGCGGTCGAGCGCTCGTTCTCGATCATCTCGCGCGCGAGCAGATGGCGGCGATTTGAGGTGGCGTAGAGGATGACGTTCTCGGGGCGACCCTCGATGCCGCCTTCGAGCACCGCCTTGAGCGACTTGTAGGACGCATCATTGCCGTCGAAGGACAGGTCGTCGCAGAACACGATGAAGCGGAAGGACGAGGCGCGAAGCTGTTCCATCAGCGCGGGCAGGCTCTCGATGTCCTCGCGGTGGATCTCGATCAGCTTCAGCTTGTCGGACGGTTTGCGCTCCGCGTTGATGCTGGCATGCGCCGCCTTCACCAGCGACGACTTGCCCATGCCGCGCGCGCCCCACAGCAGGGCATTGTTGGCCGGCAGGCCGTTGGCGAAACGCTCGGTGTTCTCCATCAGGATGTCGCGCATCCGGTCGACGCCCTTCAGCAGGAACAGCTCGACGCGGCTGACCCGTGGCACCGCAGCGAGGCGGCCGTCGGGGTGCCAGACATAGGCGTCCGCCCGCTCGAACGATTCGCGTTCGACGGCCGGCTTGCCCTGGGCGGCGAGGTGCGCCGCGATCGTCTCCAGCGCGCGGACGATACGATCCTGGGAGAGGTCCGGGGCTGCCTTGGCGACTGCCTCATCGACTGCCTTGGGGGGGGCCTTGGGACGTTTTGCCGCGACGCGGGCAGGCATCCTGGCAGGGGTACGGGGGCCTTTGCCGGCCGGGCTTTTGCTTGGTTTTTTGGGCATGTCCGAAGTTCCTGAGAATGCAGCCTTATCGGGCCTGAGGGCGCGCCGCAAGGCGGCCAAATCGCCGGTCTGGCAGCGTTGCAATTGGGGCAATGGCCGCTATAGTCCGCGCGAATTTGACCGAACCGGTCGCCTTTGAGGGCCTGACCGGTTTTCCCCCGTTTCCACGAGGATCGTCCGAATGTTCATTACCCCTGCGTTTGCCCAGGCCGCGGGCGCCGGCGACACCAACAGCATGTTGATGTCGCTGCTGCCGTTCGCCCTGATCTTCGTGATCATGTACTTCCTGATTCTGCGTCCGCAGCAGAAGAAGGTGCGCGACCATGCCGACCTCGTGAAGAACATCCGCCGCGGCGACACCGTCGTGACCTCGGGCGGCCTCGTCGGCAAGGTCACCAAGGTCGTCGACGACGACCAGATCGAGTTCGAGATTTCCGACGGCGTGCGCGTGCGGCAGATGCGCCAGATGATCTCCGGCGTGCGCGCCAAGGGCGAGCCGGCCAAGGAATCCAAGGATAGCAAGGAAGCCGCCAAGGACGACGCCGCGTCGAAGTGAGCGCTTCCGCGAGCATCCCAATCTCCTGATCTGACAGGTCCAGTCGATGTTGTATTTCACGCGGTGGAAGGCGCTCGGGATTATCCTGACGGCGCTGATCGTGTGCCTCTGCGCGGTGCCGAACTTCTTCCCCGAAGCGCAGGTCAAGACCTGGCCAGCCTGGGCGCAGCGCCGGCTCGTGCTCGGCCTCGACCTCCAGGGCGGCTCCTATCTGCTGCTCGAGGTCGATTCCAGCTACGTGAAGAAGGAGAGGCTGGACCAGGTCCGCGACGACGTCCGCCGGACGCTGCGTGATGCCAAGATCGGATTCACCGGCGGCGTGACCGTACGCAACGACGCGGCCGAGGTTCGCATCACCAAGGAATCCGACGTGCAGCCGGCGCTCGCCAAGCTGCGCGAGCTGTCCCAGCCGCTGGGCGGACTGATGGGATCCAGCGGTCAGCGCGACCTTGAGGTGACCGATGCCGGTGGCGGCGTGATCCGCCTGACGATCCCGCAGGCTGCGATGCTCGACCGCATGCGCAAGACCATCGAGCAGTCGATCCAGATCGTCGAGCGCCGCGTCAACGAGCTCGGCACCGTCGAGCCCGTCATCCAGCGACAGGGCAACGACCGCATCCTGGTGCAGGTCCCCGGTCTTCAGGATCCGACCCGCCTGAAGGAATTGCTCGGCAAGACCGCGAAGATGGAATTCCGCATGGTCGATGCGTCCGTGCCGCCGGATCAGGCGCAGCAGGGACGGTTGCCGCCGGAATCCGAGCTGCTGATGAGCGCCTCGCCGCCGCCCACGCCCTATGTGGTCAAGAAGCAGGTGCTGGTCGCCGGTGGGGACCTGACCGACGCCCAGGCGAGCTTCGACCAGCGCACGGGTGAGCCGGTCGTCAGCTTCAAGTTCAACACCTCGGGCGCGCGCAAGTTCGCGCAGGCCACGCAGGAAAACGTCGGGCTGCCCTTCGCGATCGTGCTCGACAACAAGGTGATCTCGGCGCCCGTCATCCGCGAGCCCATCACCGGTGGTCAGGGCCAGATCTCCGGCAATTTCACGGTGCAATCGGCCAACGATCTCGCGATCCTCTTGCGCGCCGGCGCACTGCCGGCGCCGCTCACGGTGGTCGAGGAACGCACCGTCGGTCCGGGCCTCGGCCAGGACTCGATCGAGAAGGGTGAGCTTGCGGCCTATGTCGGCTCGATCCTGGTCATCATCTTCATGCTGCTGACCTACCGGCTGTTCGGGGTGTTCGCGAACATCGCGGTGGCGATCAACGTCGCCATGATCTTCGGCCTGTTGTCGCTGCTCAACGCCACGCTGACGTTGCCGGGCATCGCCGGCATCGTGCTCACCGTCGGCATCGCGGTCGACTCCAACGTGCTGATCTACGAGCGCATCCGTGAGGAGCTGCGGGGCGGCCGCAATGCGATTTCGGCGATCGACGCCGGATTCAAGCGGGCGCTTGCGACCATCCTCGATTCCAACATCACCACCTTCATTGCCGCCGCCGTGCTGTTCTACATCGGCACCGGCCCGGTGCGCGGCTTTGCCGTGACGCTCGGTATCGGCATCATCACCACGGTGTTCACCGCCTTCACGCTGACCCGGCTGATCGTGGCCTGGTGGGTGCGGTGGAAGCGGCCGCAGAGCGTGCCGATCTAGGAGCTAAGACCGTGACTCACTACGTTCTCATCGGGCTTGGCATTCTCATTGCCGTTCTCACCGTGGTCGCAGCGCTCGGGCTGCTGCCTTCGCTGCGCATCGTCCCGGACGATACGCATTTCGACTTCACGCGCTTCCGCCGGATCAGCTTCCCGATCTCGGCGGCGCTGTCGATCGTCGCGATCACGCTGTTCTTTACCCATGGCCTGAATTTCGGCATCGATTTCCGCGGCGGCACGCTGCTGGAAGTGCAGGCCAAGTCCGGCGTCGCCGACATCGCCGCGATGCGCACGACGCTCGATGGCCTGCATCTCGGCGAGGTCCAGCTGCAGCAGTTCGGCGGCCCCGAGAACGTCCTGATCCGCGTCGCGGAGCAGCCGGGCGGCGACGCCGCCCAGCAGGAAGCCGTGCAGAAGGTGCGCGGTGCGCTCGGCGATTCCGTCGAATATCGCCGCGTCGAGGTGGTGGGACCGCGCGTTTCCGGCGAGCTGCTGGCCTACGGCATGCTCGGCCTGATGCTCGCGATCGTCTCGATCCTGATCTACCTCTGGTTCCGTTTCGAATGGCAGTTCGCGCTCGGCGCCATGATCGCCAACGTGCACGACATCGTGCTGACGATCGGCTTCATGTCGATCAGCCAGGTCGATTTCGACCTGACCAGCATTGCGGCCCTTCTGACCATTCTGGGCTACTCGCTCAACGACACCGTCGTCATCTACGACCGTATCCGCGAAATGCTGCGCCGCTACAAGAAGATGCCGATGCCGCAGCTGCTCAACGAGTCGATCAATTCGACCCTGTCGCGCTCGATCATCACCCACTTCACCGTGACACTGGCGCTGCTGGCTCTGCTGCTGTTCGGCGGCCATGCCATCCACAGCTTCACCGCGGTGATGATGTTCGGCGTGGTGCTGGTCGGCACCTATACCTCGATCTTCATCGCGGCCCCGATCCTGATCTATCTCGGCGTCGGCGAGCATCGCGAAGATGCGCCCGATACGGCTACGCCGGCGAAGAAAAACAAGGCATGATCCGAACCGCATGCCCTCGCAGGCGTTTGCGAGGGCGGTAAGCTCATTCGGACGAAGCACATGGCCGGCGATCCCAACGCACCGCATTTTCCCCGCTCGGCGCCGATCGAAGCCTATGGCAAGGGCGGCTTCGCCTTTGCCGGCATGTCGCATCGGGGATCGCTGCTCTGCCTGCCCGACGCGATCTGGGCCTGGGACGTGACGGACCCGACGAAGATCGACCGCTATTCGCTGGATCGCGTCTTCACCGCGGCCAACAGCATCGACACGCTTCTGATCGGCACCGGAACCGGCGTCTGGCTGCCGCCGCCGGACCTGCGGCAGGCGCTGAAGGCGGTGAGGGTGGTGCTGGATACGATGCAGACCGGTCCCGCCGTGCGCACCTACAACATCATGATCGGCGAGCGGCGCCGCGTCGCGGCCGCGCTGATCGCCGTGCCATGAGCAGCGCTGCGCCTCCGGCCGATTCCGTCGCCTTCTGCGCCGGCCTCGTGCGCAGCCATGACTTTCCGCGCTATGCCGCAACGCTGTTTGCGCCGGCCGCCGAGCGCCAGGCGCTGCTGGCTCTCTATGCCTTCAATGTCGAGATCGTCCGCGTCCGCGACCAGGTGAGCCAGCCCTTGCCCGGCGAAATCCGCCTGCAATGGTGGACCGACATGCTGTCGGGCCACGTCCACGGCAGCGCCGAGGGCAATCCGGTGGCGGCAGAGTTATTGCGCGCGATCCGCGATTTCGACCTGCCGGTCGAGCCGTTGTCGCTACTCGCCGACGAGCATCAGTTCGATCTCTACAACGATCCGATGCCGACCATGGCGGCTCTGGAGGGCTATCTGGACGCGACCTGTTCGGCATTGTTTGGCCTCGCAGCGCGGGTCATGGCGCCACCTTCGGAGGCGGCCGAGCATGTCGCAAGGCATGCCGGGCTCGCCCAGGGCATCGCGCAGGTGATTGCGAATCTGCCGCGCGACTCGGCGCACCGGCAACTGTTCCTGCCGCAGCAGCTGCTGGCGGCCCATGGCTGCCAGATGGAAGACGTGTTCGCCGGCAAGGAGACCCCAAATCTGCATGCGGTGCTGGGCCAGCTCGTGGGCGAAGCCGAGCAGCATTTGACGACGGCCTTGTCGTTGTTGCCGGAGGTGCCGGCGCCGGCACGGCCAGCGTTCCTGCTGCTGAGCCAGGTGCGGGGTGACCTCAAGCGCCTGTCGCAACCGGGGCGCAATCCGTTTGCGCCGCAGCCCCCGTCGCGGCTGCACACGCTATGGACGTTGTGGCGCGCTTCACGTTCCCGGGAATTTACCAAATAGCGGCCGGCTTATCGCCTCGAACGGCCAAATGCTCTATGCTGTCCTATGGCTGAGTTGTCCCAAAACATGTCCCCCGATCTCAGCGGCTTGCCGGTCGCTCTGGGCGACATTCGTGCCGCCGCCGACACCATCCGTGGCGCCGTCGTCGAGACGCCCTGCAGCTACAGTCGCACGCTGAGCAACATCTGCGGCTGCGACATCTGGCTGAAATTCGAAAACCTCCAGTTCACCTCCTCGTTCAAGGAGCGGGGGGCGCTGAACCGGCTCACCGCGCTGACTCCGGAGGAGCGTGCGCGCGGCGTCATCGCGATGTCGGCGGGCAACCACGCGCAGGGCGTCGCCTATCATGCCAAGCGGCTCGGCATTCCCGCCACCATCGTGATGCCGGTCGGCACGCCCATGGTGAAGGTCGAGAATACCAAGCACCATGGCGCCGAGGTGGTGGTGACGGGCGCAACGCTGGAGGAGGCGGCCGCCTATGCGCGCAGCCATGGCGAGGCCCGCGGCATGATCTTCGTCCACCCCTACGACGACCCGCTCGTCATCGCGGGGCAGGGCACTGTCGGGCTCGAGATGCTGAAGGCGGTGCCGGAGCTCGACACGCTGGTGGTCCCGATCGGCGGCGGCGGCCTGATCAGCGGCATCGGCATTGCCGCGAAATCGATCAAGCCGACGGTGCGGATTCTTGGCGTCGAGGCCTGGCTCTACCCCTCGATGTACAACGCCATCCATGACGGCAATCTGCCCGCGCGCGGCGACACGCTCGCCGAAGGTATCGCCGTGAAATCGCCGGGCAAGATCACGACCGAGATCGTCCGCCGCCTCGTCGACGACATCGCGCTGGTGAACGAAGCCGAGCTCGAGCGTGCGGTCGCGACCCTGATCTCGATCGAGAAGACCGTCGTCGAGGGCGCCGGCGCCGCCGGACTTGCCGCGCTGATGTCCGATACGTCCCGCTTTGCCGGCCAGAAGGTCGGCCTCGTCCTGAGCGGCGGCAACATCGACACGCGGCTGATCGCCTCCGTCCTGACGCGTGAGCTGGCGCGCGAGGGTCGGCTCACCCAGCTGTCGCTCGATATCCCCGACAGGCCCGGGCAATTGGCTGCCGTCGCCTCACTGCTGGCCGAGGCCGGCGCCAACATCATCGAGGTCTCGCATCAGCGGACCTTCTCCGATCTGCCGGCCAAGGCGACGCTGCTTCAGCTCGTCATCGAGACCCGCGACAGCGCGCATCTCGACGAGGTCATGGCCAAGCTCGGTGCATCCGGCTTGAGCGCGCGCTGCACCTGAGCGGCGCGTCACTATCGCGGCGCCAAACCCGCGAGGTGGCCGATCAGCCGGTCGATCTCGGCTTCCGTATTGTAGTAATGCGGGGAGGCCCGCACGACCGGCGGCAGCGAGCGGATCTCGGCATCGATGCGGGTGCTCGCCGGATCTGAAGCGCCGATGGTGATGCCCGCTGCAGCGGCGCTGCTGACGATGGCGTCCGCCTCATACCCATCCATCGTGAAGCTGACGATGGCGCCCGGTGCGCGTCCGAGGTCGCGAATGGTCACGCCGCGAACGGAGGCGAGGCCGCCGCGAAGGCGGTCCGCAAGCAGCCGGCAGCGCTGTTCGATCGGGCCGAGGCCGATCGCGAGCGCGTAATCGACGGCGGCTCCGAGACCGAGCCGCGCTGCGTAATTGTTCTCCCAGGTCTCGAAACGGCGCGCGTCGTCACGCAACCGATATTCATCGCGCGAGACCCAGGGCGCGGCGAAGTGATCGATCATCGGTGGCTCGAGCCGTTGCAGCAGCTCGCGACGGACGTAGAGAAAGCCCGTGCCGCGCGGGCCGCGAAGGAATTTGCGCCCCGTCGCCGACAGCATGTCACAGCCGATGGCGTCGACGTCGACCGTCATCTGGCCGACCGCCTGGCAGGCGTCGAGCAGATAAGGAATCCCGTGCGCCCGCGCGATTTTGCCGATCGCCGCCGCGGGATTGACCAATCCACCATTGGTCGGAACCCAGGTGATGGCGATCAGCTTCACGCGCTCGTCGATCATGCGCTCGAGCGCGTGGACGTCGAGCTCGCCGCTGGCATCGCTCGGCACGACATCGATGATCGCGCCCGTGCGCCTTGCGACCTGAAGGAACGCGACGTAGTTGGCAGCGTATTCCGCTTCGGCGGTCAGGATCCGATCGCCCTGGCGAAACGGAAGCGCGTAGAACGCCATCTGCCAGGCAATGGTCGCGTTCTCCATGAGGGCGATCTCATCGGGCGCGGCATTCAGAAGGCGCGCTACGGAGCCATAGACCGCATCGAGCCGATCGGACTCGCGGTCGGCAGCGGCATAACCTCCGATCTCGCCCTCCAGGTCGATGTGGTCCTTCATTGCCGCGATGACGGCAGTTGGCATGAGGGCCGCGCCGGCATTGTGGAGATAAGCGAGGCGGGAGGCGGCCGGGGTGTCGGAACGTATCCGGTCGATGTCGATCAAGTGCTGGTCTCCGCCTCTGCTGTCCCGATCCCATGAATTAGGCGCGTTGACGAGCGCGAGCAAGCTTATGTGAAGCTTGGAACAAAATGGCTAATTATTGCCTCATCTTGGTATTGGATTCCAGATCGGCGGCCATTCCCCCCGGATTTTGGGAAACCCGGTGACTTCGAACGCTATATCTTCCCGGATCGGGAAACAGACCATGCAAGAGAAAACGCAATCCCGCTCAATGACCGGGACGCCCAGGACCAACATCACCCGACGGATCGACCTCACGACCCTCAGGCTGTTCATCGCCATTTGTGAGGAAGGCAATTTGACGCGCGCCTCGCAGCGCGAGGCGATCGCGCCCTCTGCTGTCAGCAAACGCATGCATGACCTCGAGGAGGTGCTCGAGGTCGCGCTGTTCGAGCGGCATCCCAACGGCATGGCGCTGACGCCGGCCGGTGAATCGCTGCTTCATCATGCGCGCGTGACGCTGCTCAACGTCGAGAAGATCGCCGTCGACATGGCCGAGCATGCGCGCGGCGTGCGCGGGCATGTGCGGATGCTGGCCAATTTGTCGTCGATCGTCGAGTTCCTTCCCGACGATCTGCCCGGCTTCTTTCGCTCCCACGAGCTGGTGCGGCTCGATCTGCAGGAGCGTCCGAGCGCCGATGTGGTTCGCGGCGTCGAGGAGGGCGTGGCCGAAATCGGCATCTGCTCGGCCGACGTGTCGACGCGCGGGCTGGAGCGGTTCTCCTATCGGCGGGACCGCCTCGTCATCGTGGTGCGATCCGATCATCCGCTCGCGTCGGCAAGAGACGTTTCGTTCGCCGACACACTCGACTACGACCATGTCGGCCTGTTTGCGACCAGCTCGATCTATCTGCGCTCGCAATACACCGCGCAGCAGATCGGAAAGTCGATCCGATTGCGGGTCCACGTCCCGGGTTTTGATGCGGTGTGCCGGATGGTGCAGGCCGGCATGGGTATCGGCCTCATTCCCGACCGTGCGTTCCAGGTCCTCAGTCACGGCATGAACCTGACGGCCGTCGAGTTGAGCGACGACTGGGCCGATCGCGAACTGGTGCTGGTGGCCAGGGATCCCGCGGGACTGTCGGCGACGAGCCAGTTGATGCTCGATCATCTGCGATCGCCCGGAACCAAGCCTCACTGACTGCGGCCTTCGTGTCGTTCGTCATCCGCGAACGCGTGTTCATCAAAGGATATTGGACTTAGGGCCCTGCGCTCGGCGACACCACGATCAAAGACGATCGAGGAGCGCCAGACGTGGACGGACCATTATCCGGAATACGAGTCGTCGAACTCGGAACTTTGATCGCGGCACCATTTGCCGCGCGGCTCTTTGCTGAGTTCGGCGCCGAAGTCATCAAGATCGAGCAGCCTGGCAGTGGCGATCCCCTGCGCAGATGGCGCAAGCTGCATCAGGGCACCTCGCTTTGGTGGTACCTGCAATCCCGCAACAAGAAGTCGATCGCGATCGATCTGAAATCGCCTGACGGCCGCGACGTCGCGCTGCGGCTGGCCGCGCAAGCCGATGTCGTGATCGAGAATTTCAAGCCAGGGAGCCTTGAGAAGCTCGGCCTCGGTTGGGACGTGCTCTCAAAGCTCAATCCGGACCTGACACTGGTCCGCATCTCCGGCTACGGGCAGACCGGCCCTTATCGCGACCGCTCCGGGTTCGGCGCGATCGGCGAAGCTATGGGCGGGCTGCGCTTCACCACCGGCGATCCCGACAGCCCGCCGGCCCGGGTCGGCATCAGCATCGGCGACAGCCTTGCGTCGCTTCATGGCGTGATCGGCGCGCTGATGTCGCTGCTTCGTGTCAAGACGGGGCAGGGGCGAGGGCAGGTGGTCGACGTCTCGCTCTATGAGAGCGTGTTCAACCTGATGGAGAGTCTCGTCCCCGAATATGACCTCATGGGTCATGTCAGGACCCGCACCGGCGGCGCCCTGCCGGGCATCAGTCCATCCAATACATATACCAGCTGCGACGGGCGCCATGTCGTGATCGCCGGCAACAGTGACGCGATCTTCAAGCGCTTGATGCTGGTCATCGGGCGGCCGGACCTTGCCGACGATCCGGCCCTTGCCAGCAATGACGGACGTGTCCGCAGCAACGCCTTGCTCGATGCTGCCATCACCGCATGGACCTCGGAGCGAACGATGGACGAGATCCTCGCTCACCTCGATGTGGCCGATGTTCCAGCGGGCCGGATCTATTCCGTAGCTGATATTGTCGACGATCCCCATTACGCCGCCCGCGAGATGATCCTGCCGACCGAGCTGCCGGGCGACGTCACCGTAAAGATGCCGGGCATCGCGCCAAAGCTCTCCGACACCCCGGGCGCCGTCAAATGGCCTGGCCCGACGCTGGGGCAGCATACCGACGAGGTGCTCGCGGGCCTCGGCATGCAGGCGGGTGACATCGCGCAGCTGCGCCGGAGCGGAGCGGTGCAATGACGGCAACGCCACCGGACATCCTGATCCAGGAGGTCGCTCCGCGCGACGGCCTTCAGATCGAAGCGAAGTGGGTCGAGACCAGCGAAAAAATCCGCTTGATCGATTCGCTCTCTGCGATCGGCTTCGGCCGCATTGAGGTCTCGTCATTCGTGTCAGCGGCGGCCGTGCCGTCGCTGCGCGATGCCGCGGACGTCTTCGCCGCCATCGAGCGACGGCCCGGCACGATCTATACGGCGCTGATCCCGAACCGGAAGGGTTCCGAGCTGGCGCTGGCCGCACGTGCGGACGAGCTCAATTTCGTGATGTCGGCGAGCGAGACGCACAACCGTGCCAACATGAACATGACGCATGCGGTGTCGCTGGCGTCGCTCGGCGAGATCGTGAAGCCGGCCCATTCAGGCGGCGCGTTGGTCAACGCGACGGTTGCGACCGCGTTCGGCTGTCCGTTCGAAGGCCTGCAGCCTCTCGAGAGGGTGCTCGATATCGTCAAGCGCTATCTCGATCTCGGGGTCGACGGCGTCACGCTTGCCGATACCACGGGCATGGCCAATCCCAATCAGGTTTCGCAGCTGGTTGCCGAGGTCTTGATGCTGGTCCCTGCGGACATGCTCACGCTTCACTTCCACAACACGCGCGGTCTCGGGCTGGTTAACGTCCTCGCGGCCTATGACACCGGCGCGCGCCGCTTTGACGCTGCGCTGGGCGGCCTCGGCGGATGTCCATTTGCGCCGGGCGCCACCGGCAATGTCTGTACCGAAGATCTCGTCAATCTCTGCGACGAGACGGGCTTGCGAACCGGTCTCGATTTGCAGCGCTTGATCGATCTCTCGTTCCGGTTGCCTGGACTGGTCGGACACGAGGTGCCGGGACAGGTCGCCAAGGCCGGCCGTCCCCTCGATCTGCATCCCATACCCGAGCGGCTGCGACGCTCGGGCTGAGCGACCACGATCAAAATTCAAAACACATTGGAGGAAACCATGACGATTGCCACGGCGGCGACTGCCGACCTCGATACTGAACTCACAGAGCATCAGGTCATCAAGAAGATTGCGTGGCGGCTGATGCCGCTGATCATCGTCTGCTACTTCTTTGCGTTCTTCGACCGCGTCAACATCAGCTTTGCCAAGGCTGCGCTGCAGGCCGATCTCGGCCTCAGCAACACAGCCTACGGATTTGGCGCCAGCCTGTTCGTCGTTGGTTACGTCCTGCTGGAAGTGCCGAGCAACATGCTGCTCTATCGTTTCGGCGCGCGGCGCTGGATCGCCCGCATCATGATTTCCTGGGGGCTGGCGACGGCGGCGATGGTCTTCGTTCACAGCGAGTGGCAGTTCTATGCGCTGCGCTTCGTGATCGGCGCCATGGAGGCGGGATTTGCGCCCGGCATTCTCTATTACCTGACACTCTGGTTTCCAAAATCGCATCGCGGCCGCATGACGTCCGTGTTCTTTCTCGCCACTGCATTCTCGGGGATCATCGGCGCGCCGATCTCGGGTCTCATCCTCAACTATCTGAACGGGCTGCACGGTCTGGCCGGTTGGCAATGGCTGTTTCTGGCTGGCGGCATTCCCTGCGTTGCGCTTGGCTTCGTCGTGCTGCTGCGCTTCGACGACGGGATCGAGCAGGCCGAATGGTTGAGCGACGACGAGCGCCGGTTGATCTCGGTTCAATTGGACCGCCAGAAGAGCGAGATCGGCGAGCATTCGGCATGGCGCTCGCTGCTCATGCCCGGCGTGCTGCTGCTCGGATTCATCTACTTCCTGATCCAGATCGCCTCCTACGGCCTCAATTTCTGGGCGCCTGACCTGATCAAAGCGGCCGGCGGAGGCAGTGCAGCCGCGATCGGGTTCCTGACCGCCGTACCCTATATCTGCGGCGCCATCTGCATGATCGTCGTAGGCCGATTGTCGGATGCATCAGGCGAACGCCCGAAATTTGTCGCAGCCTTGGTTCTGACCGCGGCCGTGGGCTTCTTCGCGTCCGGTGCATTCGACAGGAATGTTGTCACCCTGGTTGGCGCGCTTGCCATCCTGGGGGCCGGCGTGGTTGCGGCCATTCCGACATTCTGGACGCTGCCTCCGAAGATCCTCACCGGCGCGGGCGCAGCCAGCGGAATTGCGCTCATCAACACGCTGGGGCAGGTCGGCGGCATCGTCAGCCCGGTCATGGTCGGCTCGGTCAAGGATGTGACCGGCAGCACGACGCCGGCGCTCTATGTCATCGGCGGCTTGTGCGTGCTCTGCGCGGTGTTGTTGCTGACGGTGCTTCCGCGAGACCTGAAAGCCAGGGACGTGGCGGAACCCCGGGTCACATAGGCCGCGGCATTGGGCGCCTTGGTGAGGCGCATTCAAGAGGGTATCTAGGCGAATGACATCGCACCGCCGTCCATTCTCAATGGATGGCGGTGTGATGGCCTGGAACCGAAGGGGACGCGCAATGGCGAAGAACACGATTTGCCTCTGGTACGACAAGGACGCCGAGGCGGCCGCCCGCTTCTACGCCGAGACGTTCCCCGACAGCGCAGTGAGCGCCATTCACCGCGCGCCCAGCGACTACCCGTCGGGTAAGGCCGGCGACGTGCTCACCGTCGAGTTCACCGTGGCCGGCGTCGCCTGTCTCGGCCTCAACGGCGGTCCGATCTTCAAGCACAACGAGGCTTTCTCGTTCCAGATCGCGACTGACGATCAGGAAGAGACCGACCGCTACTGGAACGCCATCATCGGCAATGGCGGGCAGGAGAGCGCCTGTGGCTGGTGCAAGGACAGATGGGGCCTCTCCTGGCAGATCACGCCGCGGGTGTTGACTGAGGCACTGGCGGCCGGTGGCGCCGAGGCAAAGCGCGCCTTCGATGCGATGATGGGGATGACGAAGATCGACGTCGCCGCGATCGAGGCCGCCCGCCGCGGCTGAAATCATCTCGCCTCAGATGCAGAGGCCGAGCAGCTTGACGTGGCAGCCGCTGGATTTGGGCTTGCTGGCGGGGGCGGCCTCGCGCTTCACGGCAACCAGCGGCTCCCCGTCGTTCTTGCCTTTACCTTTGCCCTTGCCCTTCGGCTCGTAGTCGCCCGCGATCACCATGGCCCAATAGGTTCGCTTGCCGCTGGCATTTTTGGCGCTTGCGATGCCGACGCGGGAGGCGTTGTGCAGCAGCAGGTTCTTGCGATGCCCGGACGAGTCGATCCACTGTCCGAGCGTCTTCTCGAAATTGTCGTAGCCGTAGGCGATGTTCTCGGCTGCGCGGCCCGCGCCGGCCGGTGCGACGCGCCGGTTGAACGGGCCGAGCGCGTCGTGGCTGAGGTCGTCCTTCGCCGCCATCGCGCGGGCCTGGTCCATGGCGATGCGGTCGAGGGTCGAATCGCGGACGACGCGGACCTCACCGTGCTTGAGGCGAAAGCTGGAGATCAGCTCGGCCGGGGAGTCGGCCATCGCGGGCGCGGCCGCGAGCAGCACAAGGCCAGCGATCACGCCGCCAACCACACGATGCATCATCATCCCCCGAATGCCCATGACCCGCCGCCCGAATGATCCGATCGCTTCTCTATCGCCAATGTGGACGCTTCAAGGCGCGAGCACCCCGTCAGCTCGCCGACAGGTCGGCCTCGAAGTTGAAACGGTCCCGCAGGTTCTTCCGCTGTTCCAGGATGTCCTTGAGGAAGGCACGGTCCTGGTCGTTCTTCATCATCGGCTCGATCAGGTCGAGCTGGTTCATGGCGACCAGTTGCAGGATCTCGGTCCGCGGCTTGCCGCTGGTATCGCGGGGCAGCGCGTGTACGACCTGGATGTGCTCCGGCGGCTTTGGACCCTTGGCGGCCGAAAGTTCGCTGCGAAGCTCGCCTTCAAGCGTGGCCTGATCGGCCTCGACGAAGGCATAGAGCCCGACGCCGGAGCGGCGGTCGGCGAAGGCGACGATGGCGGTGTCGCGCACGGCCGGGTTCTTGCGGATCAGCTCGGCCAGCACCGGCGCGTCGTTGACCAGCCGGCGGCCGCCACCCTCGCGGTCGGTGAAGTTGAACAGGCCGCGCGTGATCGCGCGATAGACCTTCTTGCCGGTCGCGAGCCACAGGCTGGCGGCGAATGACTTCTTCGCCAGGATTTTTCGCTCGCGTGGCGTCAGCGCCTCGGGTGCGTAGGAACGCTTGTGCTTGAGCAGATGCCGAAGGTCCTCGTAGGCGAGGATGCGGTAGAGCCGGCCACGTCGGTTGAAGCAGGCCGCGAGCTGGAAGTCGGTCACGTAGGCGCGGCCGTCGCGGCCGACCAGCCAGTTCTGCTCCTTGGCGAGATCGTTGTGGCAGATGCCGGCACGGCGCAGCCGGCGTAGCGCCGCCTTGGCCGAGCGGAAATAGGCGAGGTCGCCATGCGGCTTGGCAAGATGCAGCGCGACGCCGTCCACGAAGCCGCGGACAAGCGCGCGGCGTCCGGCCCAGAGTAGCTCAGGGCCGACGTTCAGCCCCTTGGCGAGGGCCAGCGCATGCTTCTCGCGGGCGAACAGATGACGCGCCAGCACGAAGGACCACCACGGCACTTCGTCGAGCCGGCGCAGCACGGCGTCGACCTCGCCGCTGTCGCCGCGGAAGCGGCCGCGCTCGACGGTCGAGAACACGTCGCGCTTGAGCAGCACGCCCTCGGTCCAGCGCGCCGACAGAGTTGCGGCGTCGTCTTTGGGAAGACTCATCGAAAACTCACGCGGCTGTTGCGATGCGCAGATGATCGGCGATCCAGCGATCGAGATCGGCGAGCGCCAGCGCGCTCATCGCCTGTTTCTTGGCCACCGTTTTCTCGTTGCCGCGGAGGCGGGTGCCGTCGGGCTTCTTCGTCGGAGCATTCGCAAGCGGCGGGAACAGGCCGAAATTGATGTTCATCGGCTGGAACGAGCGCGTACCGGGCTCGATGGTCTCGATATGCCCGCCGGTGATGTGACCGAGCAGCGAACCCAGTGCCGTCGTAGCAGGCGGGCTCGCCAGCGTCTCGCCGCGCGCATCCGCTGCCGCATAGAGACCGGCGATCAGGCCGACGCTGGCGGATTCCACGTAGCCCTCGCAACCGGTCATCTGACCGGCGAAGCGCAGCCGCGGCTGCGCGCGCAGGCGCAGCTGGCCGTCGAGCAGCTTTGGCGAATTGAGGAAGGTGTTGCGATGCAGGCCGCCGAGGCGGGCGAATTCGGCCTTCTCCAGCCCCGGAATGCTGCGGAAGATGCGCTGCTGCTCGCCGTATTTCAGCTTCGTCTGGAAGCCGACGATGTTGTACAGCGTGCCGAGCTTGTTGTCCTGGCGCAGCTGCACGATGGCGTAGGCCTTCGTGGCGGGATCGTGCGGATTGGTGAGGCCGACCGGCTTCATCGGGCCGTGGCGCAACGTCTCGGGGCCGCGCTCCGCCATCACCTCGATCGGCAGGCAGCCGTCGAAATAGGGCGTGTTGGTCTCCCATTCCTTGAACTCGGTCTTCTCGCCAGCGATCAGCGCGGCGACGAAGCCGTCATACTGCTCCTTGGTCATGGGGCAGTTGATGTAGTCGGCGCCGGTGCCGCCGGGGCCGACCTTGTCATAGCGCGACTGGAACCAGGCCACCGACATGTCGATGGACTCGCGATGCACGATCGGCGCGATCGCGTCGAAGAAGGCGAGCGCGTTCTCGTCGGTAAGCTCGCGAATGGCGTCGGCGAGTGGGGCGGAGGTGAGGGGGCCGGTCGCAACGATGACGTTGCTCCAGTCGGCCGGTGGCAGGCCTGAAACCTCGCCGCGGGCGATCTCGATCAGGGGGTGGTCGTTGAGCGCCTTTGTGACGGCCGCCGAGAAGCCGTCGCGGTCGACCGCGAGCGCGCCGCCGGCGGGCACTTGGTTGGCGTCGGCCGCGCGCATGATCAGCGAGCCGAGCCGGCGCATTTCAGCGTGCAGCAGGCCGACGGCGTTGTTGGCGGCGTCGTCCGAGCGGAACGAATTGGAGCAGACGAGCTCGGCGAGCCCATCAGTGCGGTGCGCCTCGGTCATGCGGTCCGGCCGCATCTCGTGCAGCACCACGGGCACGCCGGATTTGGCGACCTGCCAGGCGGCTTCGGAACCGGCAAGGCCGGCGCCGATCACGTGCACAATGTTGGATTGGGGTCCTGTCATGGGGCGGACAGGTAGCGCTTTTCGGCGGTCAGTGGAATCGCCGAGATGGAGTTTTCTGCCATCAGAAACGACAACGCCCGCACGAGGCGGGCGCTATCGGTTCGTCCGGTGAAGGGCTGAACGAAATCAGCCCTGATACTGACCGGCGGCAACGCGCGGGATGTCCGAGCGATCGAGGCCGATGTCGGCCAGTTCGCGATCGCTGAGCTGGGACAGCTCGGCAACATTGCGCTGATAGTCCCGGAAAGCCTGGATCATGCGGATGAGCGAGAGCAGCATTGGTAGTCTCCTGTAGTTCGATTCAGCCCTTGCCCGGGCCTCATCGTTGAAATGAATATAGGTGAGAGTGGTGCAGTGCGAAAGTTCCGATGTTGCGATGCAGCTAAGCGCAAGGTGCATGGCGGCGGTAACGGACGATTAACCCGGGAGCACTCTCGCCCAAAGGGTAGGCGAAATAGCGAATGCTTTGCCATAAATCACCGTGAATTCACGGGTTTACTGCAAACAATCTCGTTACCGGTGAAATGGAAATAGGTAGGGTTCCAACTGTTCTCAAGGCGATCAGTCAGCGTCTGCGCCCAAGTCTCGCATGCGCGAATCGCATGATGGTGGAACTATAAATATGAATTTAAGTTCATTTATATGAAAGATGCCACGCGACCGGGTCCGGGCGATCCGACTCGCTCTGGGCTGGCGTATCGCCAGACGAGCGGGCAAGGAGCCTGCCGAAACTCATCCTGACGCATTTCAGACCGCAACCGCCTCGTTGGTGCGGTGCACACACGCCGAACGTGTGGCGTTCATTACGAGGGTGTAATGAAAATCAGAAACTTCGCATGGTGCCTCTGCGCTGCGCGCAACATCACGCAATTCTCGCGAGAAATTTATTGCGGCAAGTTGCCGCGCCCGGAGAAAAGTCATGTCGCAGATTCCGGCAATGTCGCTGGCTCTGTCCCAAGAAGAAGAGAAGGAAAGTAACATCATGACGAAGTTACTCGGGGTTATCGCAATTGCCGCCGTCGCGTTCGCCGTCGCGCCGGCTCAGGCCGCCAAGCACGCCATGGGCGGTTGCAGCTCGGCCAATCTGGAGAAGACGGAGACTGCGATCGAGAACATGGCGGACGGCGACAGCAAGTTCGTGGCGCAGAAGGAGATCGCGGCTGCGCAGGACGCGCTGCTCAACGGCAAAATGGGTGTGTGCGGCGCGCACCTGAACAAGGCGATGAACGCCACCATGGGTAAGTAAACGCACCAAGAGAGGGCCGATCGCCGGGCGATCGGCCCTACGCGTCCTCTCGGGCGCTATTTAAGGGGCGCGGGCGAGCTGGGTCGCGAAATAGGCGACGGTCTTGGAGTAGACTTCGCTCTTGTTCCACTGCTGCAATACCGCAAAATTCGGACTGCCCGGCTGCCAATCCTTGCCGCGCTGCCAGCCGTAGCCGGCGAGATAATTGGCGGTGGAGGCGAGCACGTCGGGCGCGTTGTGCAAGAGGTCGCGCTTGCCATTGCCGTCGAAATCGACGGCGTATTTCATCCAGGACGACGGCATGAACTGGGTCTGGCCGAGCTCGCCCGCCCATGCGCCCTTCATGTCGGCGGGGGCGAGGTCGCCGCGCTGGACGATGCGCAGCGCATCCAGCAGTTCGGCACGAAACTGTTCGGAGCGGCGGCAATCATAGGCCAGCGTTGCCAGCGAGCGGATGGTGGCGAACTTGCCGGTGTTGACGCCGAAATCGGTCTCGAGACCCCAGATCGCGACCAGCACCTCGCCGGGCACGCCATAGGTCTGTTCGATGCGGGACAGCACCGAGCCGTACTGCTTCATCATGTTGGAGCCGCGCTGCATGCGCGGCGGCACCATGCGGCCGGAGAACTCCTCGAAGCTCTGGGTGAAGACTTTTTGCGAGCGGTCCCGGTTGAGCACGCTCTGATCGAGTGTCACGCCGGCAAGCCCGGCGGCAACAGCCTGCTGCGAGACGCCCTTGGCCGTGGCGTCGGCTTTGAAGTCCGCGAGCCAGGCATCGAAATTGCCCGAGCCGCAGGCAACAGCGGCGAGGGTTGGCTGGGCGGTTAGGATTGACGCGGAGAGGGCGAGGGCTGCGAGAGCGAGACGAGAAATCGTCGGGGTCATCAGATGAAATGGATTCCGTGAAGTGATCTAACGCAATTTCGATTGTAACCGCGGCCAAAGCAAGGCGTATGACAGCGCGCGATCCTGCCCGAGCCGAGCCCGGGCAGGATCGCGTGTCACGATATCGTCAGGCGTCCGTCCGATTGCGCCAGGGGAAGAGGTTGGCGGGGAAGTCGGCGGCCGGCTTGCGCGGGCGATGCGGCGGTGGCGGCACCGGACGTGCACCGGGCTCCGAGACGATCACCTTGCGGTAGAGGTGCCAGGTGGCATGGCCGAGCAGGGGGATCACCACGGCAAGGCCAAGGAACGCCGGAATCGTACCGAGCGCCAGCAGCACCGCCACGATCAGGCCCCAGGCCGCCATCGGCACCGGGTTCTTGGCGACGACGCGTAGCGACGTCACCATCGCCTCGAACGCGCCGGCATGGCGGTCGAGCATCAAGGGAAACGACACGGCGCTGATGCAGAGCGCGGCAAGCGCAAACAGGAAGCCGGTGCCGCAGCCGACCACGATCAGCCACCAGCCTTGCTGGGTGGTCAGCACGCGCGTCATGAAATCAGAGATCCCGGTCACGCCCTCATAACCGAACGCCGCGACATAGATCGCCTGAGCGGTCGCAACCCAGGTCACGAACAGAGCGAGCAGCAGGGTGCCGAGACCGAGCATGGCGCCGAACGAAGGCGAGCGCAGCACCTCCATGGCATCCCAGGCGCTGGCCTCCTCATAACGTTCGCGCCGGCTGGAGAGCTCATAGAGACCGAGCGCGGCGAACGGGCCGATCAGCGCGAAGCCTGCGGCCAGCGGGAACAACAGCGGCAACACCGAATGGCCCATCACCACGCGGGCGAGCACGAGGCCCAGTACCGGATAGATCACGCAGAGGATGATGGCGTGGCTCGGCACCGCCTTGAAATCTTCCCAGCCGCGCCTGAGCGCGTCGTGCAGATCGGACAGTTGGATGGTTCGGATCACCGGTCCAGCCGCATCCGCGGTCTGGGCCACAGTGGGGACATTGCCCGGGTAGAGTGTGGCCATGGTCGCTAGCTCCCTTGCCATGCAGCCGAATTCGGCGCCGGCAACGGCGCAAGCGGCCGCTCTTCTGAGTTTCGCGATTCCGGCCAGACGCGAATTCCGGACGTCATCGCGAGCTGAAAGTGGAGCGTACGCCCATTTCCGAGTCCTGTCCCACACGCTTGGTTGAGATTCGATGCCGCACCGCAACCTCAACGATGTCATTCGGTCGTCATTTCGCCGCAGATAAGCTGATGCTGGTTGTCGGTTCGCAGAACTTCGCGGGCGTAACGCAGTAACTTCGTCTATAAGTGGCACTCAAGGCCCTTCCAACGGATCCTTTTCGGGGAGAAGACATGAGCATTTTCGGGAAAATCATGGGCGCGATCTTCGGCAGCCATCCGGCTTCCGCCGCACCCGCAGGTGGCGCACCCTCGGGTAGCGCGCCCGCCAGCGCCGCGCCGGGCGGATCGGCGCCTGCTGCCGCGCCGATGGCAACCGTGGACGTTGCGGCCATCGTCGACAAGCTGGTCGCCGCCCAGAAGGAGAAGCTGGAATGGCGCACCTCGATCGTCGACCTCATGAAGGCGCTCGACATCGACTCCAGCCTTGCCGCGCGTAAAGACCTCGCCAAGGAACTCGGCTACAGCGGTGACATGAACGACTCGGCGAGCATGAACGTCTGGCTGCACAAGCAGGTGATGTCCAAGCTCGCCGCCAATGGCGGCAAGCTGCCGCCGGAGATCAAGCACTGACCGATTGCTCGGTCGTAAGCCAGGGGGGCCTGCGATCTCGCGGGCCCCTTTTGCATTCAGGCGACGAGGTCAGCTTCCTCCGGATGCCTGTCGAGATAGTCGACGACGAAGCCGCAGCCGGCGATCACTTTCTTGCCGTCACGGCGGATCAAGTCCAGCGCGCCCTTGACCAGCTCGGATGCAATGCCGCGGCCGCGTAGCGCGCGCGGCGTCTCGGTATGAGTGATGATCACGGCCGACGGCGTCAGCCGGTAATTGGCGAAGGCGATTTCGTTGCCCGCATCGAGCTCGAAGCGACTCCTGTCCTTGTTGTCCCGTACCGCCATGCCAGATCCCTTCGAAGCGCTGCGTGTTCTCTGATCTAGGCGCCTGAACCGGCCCTTGCCAAGGTGCGACCAAGGGAGGTTGCCGCAGGGGAGATATCCGGAAAATGCGTGTCCCGTTCAGGCTCATGGCGCTGCTCGCGGCGCTCGCCTCGACCGCGCCGGTGTCGGCTGCGGCCGAAGGCGGTCCGGCCTGGGAGGCCTGCGTCGGGCTGGCCAGTACGCCGGACGAGCGCATCAAAGGCTGCTCGGCGGTGATCGATACCAGGAGCGAGAGCGGGCAGAGGCTCGCCGGTGTCTATTGCCATCGCGGCCATGGGCTCACCGAGAAACGCGAGCTCGACGCCGCGTTGTCCGATCTCGACGAGGCGGTCCGGCTCGATCCCGGCTATGCCTGCGCCTACAACAATCGCGGCCGCGTCTACAGCTTCAAGCGCGACTATGATCGTGCCATCGCCGAATACGACCAGGCCATCAAGCTGGATCCGTCGCTGGCGCTGGCCTACAGCAACCGCGGGGATTCCCGTTTCAACAAGGGCGACCTCGACGGCGCCATTGCCGATTTCGACGCGGCAATCGAGCGCGATCCCAACTATGTCACCGCCTACGCCAACCGCGGCTTTGTCTACGCCCGCAAGCACGACACGGCGCATGCGCTCGCCGACTACAGCATGCGGATCAAGCTGGCACCGGATCTGATCGCCTATATCGACCGCGGCAATGTCTACCGCGACAGCGAGCAGCTCGACCGGGCCGCCGCCGACTACGGCGAGGCGATCCGCCTCGCGCCGACCGACGCGCGCGGCTGGCGCAATCGCGGCCTGATCCGGCTCTTCCAGGGCGACCACAAGGGTGGCATCGCCGATTACGACAAGGCGCTGCAATACGATCCCTCCGACGCGTTCTCCTGGAACAATCGCGGACAGGCCAGGATGCGGCTCGGCGACAGGCAGGGCGCGATTGCCGATTTCCGGAAGGCGCTGGAATTGCGTCCGGGCCTGCCGTCCGCCCATGATGCACTGCAGAAGCTCGGGGCGCTCACGCGAGAGCGATAATTGGCTCGCTGTTTTGCTTGCAAAAAACGCTGGTCAGTCTTGCAATCGTGCACCGGTTCCCCAAGTGTTGTTCAGGACATACGCTCGAATGCGGCCGGCAAGGTCGCTAGACGTTCGGAGTGTCATGATTGCCAGCCGCCGACGTATGCCTCTTTTGCAGGAGGGTACGATGTCGGACTTTAGTTTCTTCAAGACTCATCGAACGTGGGAAGATTGGTGCGGGATGCTGCTCGGTGCGCTGATTGTCGCGTCGCCGTGGTTCCCCATCCAGGATCACGCGCCGGTCATCGAACGCCAGGTGATGGTCCTGAACACCGTCGCGATCGGCCTCGTGGTATTCGGCCTCAGCCAGCTTGAATATGTCGCATTGCAGCGCTGGCAGGAGGTGGCGACGATCCTGGTCGGGCTCTGGCTCATCGTCTCGCCCTATGTGTTCGGTTATTCCGGCGAAGGTTTTCTCCGGATCTACCATACCAGTCTGGGAGCGGTGGCGGTGATCCTCGGCGTGCTCCAGCTGTGGCAGGACTGGAATCTGAGTGACCAGGATATGCTGAAGCATGGGCAATAGGCGGTGGATTTGAGCAGGCCCGCCGCGCGCACGGTGGGCCTGCGCTCGCTTAACTCTTCACCAAATCCGCATACTCCGGATGTTTCTCGATCCACGCCTTCACGAACGGACATTGTGGGATCAGTTTCAAGCCGGCCGCGCGGACCTGATCGAGCGCGCCTTGCACCAGCTTCGAGCCGACGCCCTTGCCACCGAGCTCCTTCGGGACGTCGGTATGCTCGAAGGTGATGACGTTGCCGTCGAGCTTGTAGTGTTCGGTCGCGAGATGGCCCTCCACCTCCAGCTCGAAGCGATGATCGCCCTTGTTGTCGATGACGTCGCTCATGGTGTCTCCCGTCAGGTCTTCAACGAGTCCGTCAGCATCTTGCGGATCGACCAGGCCTCGCCGTCGGGCGAGCCCTTGATGTCGTCGATCCGCCAGCTATTGGCCTCGCGCACGAAGTCATAGCGCACGATCTGGTCGGCGGGTTTGCGGTCGTTGCGGTGGCCGGTGAGGGTCACCGCGATCGTCGCCTTGTCGGCCTCCACCTTCTCCGCGTCAACCTTGAAGGATTTCACGTCCGGTTCCTGCGAGTTGGTGACGGGATCGAAATCGACCGGCCCGACATCGCCCTTCGGCGTATGCGCATCCGCCTTGGCCCACAGCGCGACCAGCGCCCTGGAGAGATATTTTGTTTTGGCCGCCTTGTTCTCGATGACGAAGGCGCCGCCGCCATCACCTTTGCCTTTGGCCGCGCGCGTGTAGATGGCGGTCAGGATCGCGACGGGGTCGCCGGAGACAGGCATCACGGCGAATGCCGGGGAGGCGGTGGCAAGCAGAGAGGCGGCGACGAAGGTCCGACGGGTGAGCATGAAATGTCCCTGAGATATGACGTGCGACCGCAGGGCCGCAGCGGCCGGCGTCAGCGCGTATCTCTGTAGACCGATGAAGCGGCCGCTCGGTTCAATCGGTCGCTTTGGCGAGCCTGGAATCTTCAGATTGCGGCTGCGGGCGGAGGCAACCCTGGCAGATGACGAGGGAGCGGGTGACCTTGGCGTCCTGCTCGGCCTCGGTGCCGTCCTGGGCCTGCCACCATTCCTTCGAATAGGGCTGAAGTCCGGCCTGCGACCTGTTGCGCTCGGAGCCGGCGTCGGCGCGTGCGGCACGCGGAGCCCCGGAACGTGGCTGGTTGGGATCCTCGCCGGCGCCGTCCCAGGCATAGCGCGCAGGCTTGAAGGCGGGGTCGGCGGAGAGGTGCGCCTGAGGCGCCACGGCACATCCGGCGAGCGCCAGCGACAACAGGAGGAAGGCGGGCGCTTTGACCATGATGCGGCACTCTGTACGCGAGAACTGGCTGAGGTTGCGCCGATCATGTTTAAAATTCCCTGAACGGTCGCGGCTGCGCCGGCGACAAACGCGAATGCGATATCTGATCCTCCTGCTCACACTGCTCGCCACCGCTGCGCGCGCCGATGATGCAAAACCGTTCAATCCCTCCGATTATCCGCCCGCCGTGCAGACGGCATTGCGCTACGCCAATGAGGAATGCGACGGCCAGGATGGTGGGCTGGTGACCTTCGCGCTGGACACCGTGCGCAAGATCGACCTGACCGGGGATGGCCGTGAGGACTACATCGTCGATTTTCGCGACACCAAATGCGGCGAGCGCGAGACCACCTATTGCGGAACCGGCGGCTGCGTCATGAACGTCCTGGTGACTCTGCCCGATGGCAGCGTGCGCCCCGTGTTCGACGGCTATGTCCGCAGCTACAGGATTTTGCCGCCGCCGATGAAGCGTGGCGCAGCGCGCACCATTCGCTTCGATCTGCACGGCAGCTATTGCGGCGGTTTCGGTGCGCAGGCCTGCTGGAAGGAGAAGGCCATCACGGCGACGCCGTTTGCGTTCAAGCAGCCGTAGGGCAGATGCGCGACCGGCGGCCTTGCTACGCCGCGTTCGATGGCGATAAATGGGCTGCAAGGAGCGGACGGCTCGTGCGCCGTCCGCCGTCGAAGAGGAAGCCCGATGCAGCCCCTGCGCATGTCCCGCCGCGTCATGAATCTCGCTCACATGCTGACCCAGAATGCGCGGCGGCATGGGTCGCGTCCTGGTTTCGTCTGGGGTGACAAATCCTGGACCTGGCGCGAGATCGATGCGCAGGTCTCGGCGCTGGCCGCCGCACTGGCCGCGCGCGGCATCGCCAAGGGCGACCGCATCCTCGTCCATTCCAAGAACGGCGACGAGATGTTCCTCTCGATGTTCGCCGCGTTCCGGCTCGGTGCGGTCTGGGTGCCCACCAATTTCCGTCTGATGCCGGATGAAGTCACCTATCTCGCGGAGGCCTCCGGCGCGAAGGCGTTCCTGTGCCACGTCGATTTTCCCGAGCACGCTGCAGCCGTGAAGGGCGGTGCGCTGGAGTTCACCTGGAGCGTCGACGGCAAGAGCTCGTTCGGCGAGCGCTCGGTGGCGGAAGCCATCGCCTCGCAGGCCGGTGCAAGCGTTGCGAACGTCGCCGTCGAGCACGACGATCCCTGCTGGTTCTTCTTCACCTCCGGCACCACCGGCCGCTCCAAGGCCGCGGTGCTGACCCACGGCCAGATGGGTTTTGTCGTCACCAACCATCTCGCCGATCTCACCCCCGGCGTCACGGAAGCGGATGCGTCGCTGGTGGTGGCGCCGCTGTCGCATGGCGCCGGCGTGCATCAGCTGGTGCAGACCGCGCGCGGCGTGTGCACCGTGCTGCTGCCGACGGAGAAATTCGACATCGACGAAGCGTTCCGCCTGATCGAAGCGCATCGGGTCAGCAATCTCTTCACGGTGCCGACGATCCTGAAGATGATGGTCGAGCATCCCGCCGCCGACAAATACGACCATTCCTCGCTGCGTCACGTGATCTATGCCGGCGCGCCGATGTACCGCGAGGACCAGAAGGCTGCGCTGAAGAAGCTCGGCAAGGTCATCGTGCAGTATTTCGGCCTCGGCGAGGTCACCGGCAACATCACCGTGCTGCCGGCGGCGCTGCATGATCCCGAGGACGGGCCCTATGCGAAGATCGGCACCTGCGGCTTCGAGCGCACGGCCATGCAGGTCTCGATCCAGGACGACGAGGGCCGCGAGCTGGCCGCCAACCAGAGCGGCGAGATCTGCGTGATCGGGCCTGCCGTGCTCGCCGGCTACTACGACAACCCCGAGGCCAATGCGAAGGCGTTCCGCAACGGCTGGTTCCGCACCGGCGACCTCGGCCACATGGACGAGGAGGGGTTCGTCTACATCACGGGACGCGCCTCCGACATGTACATCTCCGGGGGCTCCAATATCTATCCGCGCGAGATCGAGGAGAAGATCTTGACGCATCCCGCGGTCGGCGAGGTCGCCGTGCTCGGCGTGCCCGATGCGACCTGGGGCGAGGTCGGCGTCGCCGTCTGCGTCGCGCGCGAAGGCGAGAAGCCGGTGAGCGAAGCCGAGATGGCGGCGTTCCTCCTGCCGAAGGTGCCGCGCTACAAGATGCCGAAGCGGTTCTTCTTCTGGGAGGCCTTGCCGAAGTCCGGCTATGGCAAGATCCCGAAGCGCATGGTGCGCGATGAGCTCGAGGCGCGCGGGCTGCTCGATCTCGACAACAAGCAGGCGGGCTGAGCAGACGCGATGCGAAGTATCAAGCAGCCGGGCGCGCCTGTCGCCGAACGCATCCAATGGGTCGAGGCCAGGGGGCGCGCGTTCTCGTTCAGGCTCGAAGCGGGTCTACCGCTGCTCGAAGCCGCGCGGCGTGGTTTTGCGGCGGAGGGATTTGCCGGTGGCGTGCTGAGTTTCGGCAGCGCTGCGCTCGGACCATTCGCATACGTGATGCCGGCGCTGTCGAAGACAGGTGAGAACGCAGCGTTCTACAGTGACACTTTTCGCCCCAGCGGCGTGACGCGGACGAAACTCGGCCGCATGACGCTCGGCATGCGCGACGGCGCGCCGTTCTTTCATTGCCACGGGCTCTGGACGGAGGCGGACGGCAAGGCAAGCGGCGGGCACATGCTGCCGGACGAGACTGTTGTCGCCGAGCCGTTCGAGGTCGAGGCCTTCGGCATCGACGGCGCGATGTTCACCGCGGAGCCCGATCCCGAGACCAATTTCAAGCTGTTCGGACCGGTGCTCGCTGCGAGCATCGGCGCGCGCACCACAAGCCGCGCCTTCGCACTGCGGTTGCGGCCCAACCAGGATTTTGCCGGCTGCCTCGAAGGCTTTTGCCGCGCTAACGGCATCGCGCGTGCGAAGATCCACGGCGGCGTCGGCTCGACCATCGGCGCGCGCTTCACCCATGGCGGGGTGACCGAGCCGTTCGCGACCGAGCTCGCAATAACGGCCGGTGCGATCACGCTCGGCCCTTCTGACGGGCTGGAAGCCACGCTCGATGTTGCACTGATCGACTACACCGGGGGCGTCGCCGAAGGCCGCTTAGTCCGCGGCGATAATCCCGTGCTGATGACGATGGAGCTGGTGCTCGAGGTATTGGGCTAGTATCGGCGAGCGATCGTCAGTGAGCACGTAGCTTGGCGATGGCCAAGAACGTGGATTCGCTTATCCCTGATATGCCCGAGCTCGATCCTTGAAAGAGGTTGAGCAAGGGAGATTGACCCTGGTCGATGCTCTGGCTGTTTCTGACGTCATACATGGCGGAGAATCGGCTCAACAGTTTTGCAACCTTCGCCGGATCGGAAAGATCCTTGATCTTCATGAATTTGTCCACGACCTTGGCTTGCTGATCGATCTGCATCGAGGCCATCGAGTCAGGCAAATCGAAGGTGGTCCTGAACACCTCCGAAAGAGCCTTGTCGGCGAGGATGTCGTATGCGGACGTGATTTCTCCCGCCTTTCGCTGGAAATAGAGCGCAAGGCGTACGCCGGGATTCGTATCACCCTGCTGCTGCTCCAGGCTTTGCTGGAGATAGTTCGCCTGTGTTTCCCGGAACTGATCTCGCTTCTGAGGACCCATCATCGGGAGGCGCGCGACGTTACCCTTGCTGTCGAAGTTGAACGACGCAACGATGTCGGCAAAGCGAGGATCGCTCTGCGTGTTCGCGAAGCTCTTTGGGTTGTTCAGGTCGGAGCTGAAGATCTTCTTGAGAAAATCGGTGCTGACCTTCTTGGGGTCCAAGCCCTTGGCCACGAGAATGAAATCGACCATCGGCCTGTTTGCGAGAAGGTCGGAAACGCTGTCGATGCCTGCGATTGCCTCTTGATAAGCCGTTGCATCCTTCGTGGCTTGTGCCCGAACGGCCGTCTGCTGCTGAGGGCTTGCCTGTTTCAGCGCTGCAATGACGTAGTTCTTCGCGATCTCGACGACTTCAGCCGAGTCCTGAGCCACCAGGGGGGTCGTCAGGTTGCCCTTTGCGTCGAAGTTGAAAGCGCGTGCGAGCTCTACGTACCGGTTGTCCTTGAGGGTATAGACGAAGCTCTTGGGGTCACTGAGGTCGCTTTCGAGGACGGCCTTGACGGTGGCCTCCGAGACCCCCTTGGGATCGAGGCCGACGGCGCCCAGCGCAAAATCATACACGGCTGGTGTTGATACGAACGCCTGGACTGAATTGATCTTGAGGATGGCCGTTCTGAATTGCCTGGCTGCAAAGGCCTCGTTAAGCGGGCTTGCCGCCGAATAGACGGCGGCCTTGCTGTCGTCGAACCGCTTCTGCGTGATCGTGACGTTTGCAGCAGTCTGGGCGGACACGCCGGACGGAAGCGACCCGTCGGACGAAAACTCGAACGCGCCGGCCAGATCTACAAACCCGCCAATCGTCGTGATCTGGTCGCCGAGGCTGGAAATGCTCTTCGTGTATGACTCCAGGTGACTTTTTTCGACCAGGATCTGGATGTTCAACTGGGTCACGTCGGCGCCCGGTTGCGATAGTTGGGCCTTGTAATCGGCTATCTTTAAATCAGCGGCGCTGGCATCCGATTTGGCTTGGGCAAGCTGGGCGTTGAGGCCGGTCAACTGAGAAGCGAAGGTGGTGTTGACGTAGCTGTTCGGATCGGACGGATCGCTGCGCAAGACCTGACTTATCGTGTCACGCGGCCACTTGCTTTCATCGATCCCATATGCCGAATAGACATAGTTGCGAAGACGGTCGTTGTTCAGGAGCTGGTCTGCACTGCTGATGTTGCCGATTTGAGCGCTGTAGTACTTCGAGTCGTCGGCAAGTGCATCGACCTGGCTCTTCTTGGTCGCCGTGTACAGATCGATCATCTCATCGATCTGGTTCTCCGTTTGCGCAACCGGCGTTGCACCTCCGTTGAAGGAGAATGCCGCGGCAAACTCCTGGTAGCGTTTGTCCACCAGCTTGTTGACGAAGCTCTTTGGGTCGGAGAGGTCGCTCTCCAGCACTTTTTTCATGAAGGCCTTGGCGTAGGCCATGTCTTCCAGACCATACGCCTTCATCGCGTAATGATACAGGCGATAGTCCTTCATGAAATCATCGACGGTCTTCACCTTGCCGATGTTGGCTTTGTAGTAAGCCTCCTCGCGCGCGACATCCGTTTGCTGTTCGACCCGCGCCAGTGACTGCTTGAGATTGCGCGTGATGTAGCTGTAACTGAAATACGTCGATACCATCGCGCACTCCTCGCGGCTTTACGGTCCCGGACGTCCGTCAATCATTGCCGGGGTCGCGAGGTGGGAGCCGGCCTCATGCCGGCAACTGTCTCGTAGCTACGTTTTCTTAATTCGCCCCCGGATGGCGGATGGCGGGTTTGTTTCAATTTGTTTCCATTTGTTTCTCAGATGCAGCTTTCGCGAGGATTGTGTTCCTGATATGTTCTTATTAAGTTAATGGGTCAGACGGGTTGGAAGCCGGGCATGAGCCGAAGAAGCAATCGCACGATCAACCTGCCGGCGCCGTATCTGAAACGGGTCTGGCTCGACCCGACGCAAGTTCGTGATCGCGAGGCTTATCCGTTTTGCCTGCCCATCTTTCCGGATGATTTCGAGCTCAACTTCGACGCGGCCATCACGATCATCGTCGGAGAGAATGGCACCGGGAAGTCGACGATCCTCGAGGGGATCGCAGCGCTTGCCGGCTACGACGATGCCGGTGGAGGCAAGGGCTACATGCCCGTCGACCATTCCGAAGCGCGGGAGAAGATGGGCGGCCAGCTTTCCCGGGCTTTGCGCGCAAGCTGGCTGCCGAAGATCACCAACGGCTGGTTTTTTCGCGCCGAGAGTTTCTTCTCGGTGGCGCGATATCTCGACAAGGCCGCACGTGATGCCGGCCAGGCCGGCCCCGACTTCCTGTCGCATTCCCATGGCGAAGGTTTTCTGCGCTTCTTCGAAGAACGCTGCCAGCGCCAGGGCATCTTCATCTTCGACGAGCCGGAATCGGCGCTGTCGCCGGCGCGTCAGATCGAATTCCTGAAGCTCTTGCGACGCATGGACGATTCCCGCATCTGCCAGGTTATCATGGCAACCCACGCGCCTCTGCTGATGGCTTATCCCAACGCGAGACTGTTGCGGTTGGGCAAATACGGCCTGGAGCCGACGACGGTGGAGCAAACCGATCATTACCGGGTGATGCGCGAATTCTGTGACGATCCGCGCGGGTTCGTGGAGGCGACACTGGCGGAGTAGGCGAGGGCGCCCTCCCACGGCACTCGCTCTCTCCGTCGTCATTGCGAGCGGAGGCAGCAGCGGCATTCTCCGCTCTCGTGTCCCGGACGCGACGCAGCGCGCAGCGGTGCGGCGCAGAGCCGGGACCCAGGAGGCCGCGCAGCGTGCCGCCGCATAGGCCCCGGCTCTGCAGCGCACCGCCGAAGGGGCGCTGCGCTGCGTCCGGGGCAAGAGAGCCGTTCTATACGATAATCCGAAATACGGATAAAGAGAATTATTTCTGCATGGTTTGGTTGACCCGCCCATTGGGTGTTTTGCCCGCCGGGCAGCGCAATGGGTGGTTGTGGGACGCGCGAGCGCGCGCCGCAACGCCGCCATGAACAGGTCTCCCCTCGGCCGCAAAATGCGTTACCATGATCCCAGCGCGCCTCAAGTCGCGCACGATCCACGAGACGCATGAGGAAACGAGATGAGGGTGACGATTGGACGGCGCACGGTCATGGGCGCGGTGCTGACTGCCGCGGGCGCGGTGGCTTTGACGGCGGCGTTTGGCCCGGCCTGGGCGCATGGGCCGACCCGGCAGAAGGTGCGCGAATCCATCGAGATCAACGCAGCCCCGGCCAAGGTGTGGGCCGCGATCGGCAATTTCCAGGACATGAGCTGGCTGCCGCCTGTCACCAAGACCGAGGGCGAGAAGGGCAATGAGATCGAAGCGACGCGGCGGCTGACCCTGACGGGAGGCGCCACCGTTGATGAGGAGCTCTACAAGTTCGACGCTGCCGCGATGACCTATTCCTACCGGATCACCAAGGTGGACGTGAAGGTGCTGCCGGTCACCAATTATTCCTCGACGCTGACGGTGACGCCGAGCGCCGACGGCAAGGGCGCGACGCTGGAATGGGCGGGCGCGTTCTACCGCGGCTTCCCCAACAACGATCCGCCGCCTGAGCTGAGCGACGAGGCCGCGGTGAAGGCAGTGAAGGGGCTTTATCAGGCCGGGCTCGAAGCGCTGAAGAAGAAGATCGAGAGCGGAAGCTGACCGTGCGGTCGCGGGTCCTGGCGGCGCTCGCCGCCAGCCTTTGCGCTGCCAGCATTGGCAGCGCGTCCGCAGAAGAGGCGTTCGTCACCAACCAGCTCAGCGACGATCTGATGGTCGTGGACCTCGCGACGTCGCGCAGCGTTGCGACCATCCCGATCGGCGGCAAGCCGGCCGGCGTGGCCGTCAGCGCGGATAGGCGCTTTGCCTATGTCACGAGTCCGGACGCCAAGGCAGTGACCGTGGTCGACGCGGCAACGCGGCAGGTCTCGGGGCGGATCGAGGTCGGCGGCGGGCCGCTCGGCATTGCCGTGACGCCCGATGGCAAGACGGTCTACGTCGCGGACTGGTATGCCGCCGCGGTGCGGGTGATCGATACGGCCTCGCGCAGCGTCACGGCCAGCATCGCGGTCGGCGCTTCGCCGTCCGGCCTCGCGGTGACGCCCGACGGCAGGCTGCTGCTCTCGGCGGACCGCGACGACGACAACGTCTCGGTGGTCGACACCGCAACGCGTGAGCGCAAAACGACCATCAAGGTCGGCACCCGTCCGTTCGGCGTCACCATCGATGCCGAGGGAAAACGCGCCTACACTGCCAATGTCGGCTCCAACGACGTCTCGGTGATCGACATCGCCGCGAGCCAAGAGATCGGCCGCGTGCCGGTCGGGATGCGTCCCTATGCCGTGGCGCTGACGCAAGGGCGCGGCTTCGTCACCGACCAATATGGCGGCACCGTCAGCGTGTTCGATCTGGCGGCGCTGAAGCCGATCAAGCGGATCAATGTCGGCGACTATCCCGAAGGCATCAATGCGACCGCCGACGGCAAGCGCGTCATCGTCGCCTGCTGGGAGAGCAACACATTGAGCATCATCGATGCCACCGAGCTGAAGGTGATCGGCGAGGTCAAGACCGGCGACGGCCCGCGGGCGTTCGGGACGTTTCTCAGGCGGACGGAGTAGGGGACGGGGGCATCCGTAGCCTGCATGGAGCGAAGCGGAATGCGGGGACACTTTCCCGGATTGCGCTTTGCTCCATCCGGGCTACGGCACCAAGCCTATTTCGATCCGGCAAACGCCTTCAACTTCAGGAAAAAGTCCTTCAGGATCGGGTTGCGATCCACATAGGTCACATAGCGGATCGGATGCCGCCGGCGGTCGACGCTCCACGTGATCTGATCCGTGAGAACCGGGGCCGGGATGATCACGCTCGGCGCCCAATCGGGATTGAGAAGCCAGCCGACCGGCGCCATGTCCCAGATCTCCTTGGCCCAGCCCAGATGATCAGATGAGTATTCCTTGAAGCGCATGGCGAGGAACGCGCCGATGCTGCCATGCGGTTCGACGTAGCGCTCGATCTCCGGTACCGTGCTGTGAAGGTGCGAGGTGACGCCCTTGCATGGCACGAGCACGAGCGGCACGCCGCTGTCGAACAGCACCTGCGCGCCGCCGACATCCTGCTTGAGATTGAACTCGATCGTGTGCGGCCATTCCAGCGCGTGACCGCCAAGCCAGACCACCACCACGCGGTCGATGATGTCGGGGGCCTTGAGCAGCGCCGAGGCGACATTGCTGATGGCACCGATGGCAATGACGTAGAGCGGATTGTCAGGGGAGCCCGCGCGCCCCCGGGCCACGAGGTCGTCGACGGCGGGCGCCGCCTGCGCCGTCTTGCCGGGGCCGACATAGTCCGTGACGCCGCGATGGACGAGGCCGTCCGGCGCGATGTTGAGGCGCTCGAGCAGGCGAAGGATTTCCTGGTAGCTCAGCTCCATGCCGTGGCCGGGACTGTCGGCGCGTGTATTGAAGAACGGCGCGGCGTAGATCGCCTCGACGTCGAACCGCTCCTTCGACAGCAGCATCTGCACCAGCGCGAACTGATCGTCGATCTCGTTGTAGGTGTCGGTGTCGAGCACCACGCGCACCTTGCCGACCGGTGGCTCCAGAAGTTTGAGGCGGGCTGCGTCCGAGAGTGTCATCACCGTCTCCTTGGGCCGGGCGTGCCGATTGCGGATCAGGCCTTGAGCGAAATCGGGCAGACCACGTCTGCGATCTCGTCCATCTGCGCGAACATGTGATCGGGCGCAAGCGCTCGCAGCGCCGCCGGCGCGGCGTAGCCCCAACTCACCGCGCCGCAGGCAATCCCCACCGCGCGCGCCGCCTCGATGTCGCGGACCTCGTCACCGATCGCGATCACGCGGCCTGGCTCCACGCCTTCGCCCCGGATGACGCGGCGGAATTTCGCGGGCTTGCCGAACACAGAGGCGGCGCAGTCGAAATGCGAGAACAGGGCGGCCGCCCCGCCCAGCTTCTGACGCGCATTGGCTTCGTCGTCCGACGTCACCAGCGCGAGCTGAACGCCATTGCCGGCCAGCGTCTGCAGCATGGTCTCGACGCCGGCGAACAGCGAGATCTCGCCCGCAGCCTCCGCCTTCAGCCGCCGCGCATACCGCGCGATCGCCGGCAGCTTCCACACGGGCACCTCGAGCCGGCTGAGGATTTCGCGCGTCGAGGCATGTCGCAGCGCCTCGACATCCTTATCCGCGACGCGGCGAAAGCCGAAGCGGTCGGCGACGTCGTTGATGGTGCGCAGGAACCAGGGGAAGCTGTCGACGAGCGTGCCGTCGAGATCGAAAATGGCGAGGGAGTAGGGCATCGACGGCTTGTTTGGCGGGGTCACACGGCAAGAGTTGTAAGGCTATCGCCAATGCAAGCTGGCCGCGACAACCTTTAAGAACAAATCCGCGCTCGGAATGAACAATAGGAGGTACCCCACGAGGCAAAGAACCAGGAGGCGGCCAGTCACCTCGCCAAATGCCAAATCTCAGAAGGCATCAGCTCGCGGCCCGTCGGATGAGGAGGGACATCAAGCAATCTCACTCCGCCGCCTCGCTCGTGCTCCGCCGCTTCGGCTTCCGTGCCTTCTTCAGCACGGGCTCCAAAAACTTCCCCGTGTAGCTCCTTGGCGCTTTCGCGATATCCTCCGGCGGGCCCCAGGCGACGATTTCGCCGCCGCCGTCGCCGCCTTCGGGGCCGAGGTCGATGACCCAGTCGGCGGTCTTGATGACTTCGAGATTGTGCTCGATGACGACGACCGTGTTGCCCTGGGCGACCAGCTCGTGCAGCACTTCCAAGAGCTTCTTGACGTCGTGGAAGTGCAGGCCAGTGGTCGGCTCGTCCAGGATGTAGAGCGTGCGGCCGGTGGCGCGCTTGGACAGTTCCTTGGCGAGCTTGACGCGCTGGGCTTCGCCGCCGGAGAGCGTGGTCGCCTGCTGGCCAACATGGATATAGTCGAGGCCGACGCGGTGCAGCGTCTGGAAAGTCTCGCGCACGCGCGGCACCGCCTTGAAGAACTCGGCGGCTTCCTCGACGGTCATGTCGAGCACGTCGGCGATGCTCTTGCCCTTGAACAGGACCTCCAGCGTCTCGCGGTTGTAGCGCTTGCCCTTGCAGACGTCGCAGGTGACGTAGACGTCGGGCAGGAAGTGCATCTCGATCTTGATGACGCCGTCGCCCTGGCAGGCCTCGCAGCGGCCGCCCTTGACGTTGAAGGAGAAGCGGCCGGGCTCGTAGCCGCGCGCCTTCGCTTCGGGCAGGCCGGCGAACCATTCGCGGATCGGCGTGAAAGCGCCGGTATAGGTCGCGGGGTTGGAGCGTGGCGTGCGGCCGATCGGCGACTGGTCGATGTCGATGATCTTGTCGATATGCTCCAGGCCCTCGATGCGATCGTGGGGTGCGGCGCCTTCGCTGGCGCCGTTCAACTTGCGCGCGATGGACTTGTAGAGCGTGTCGATCAGCAGCGTCGACTTGCCGCCGCCGGAGACGCCGGTGACGGCCGTGAACAGGCCGAGCGGAATTTCCGCCGTGACGTTCTTGAGGTTATTGCCACGCGCGTTGACCACCTTGATGGTGCGGCGATGGTTCGGCGGGCGCCGCTCCGGCACCTCGACCTCGAGCTCGCCGGTCAGATATTTGCCGGTGAGCGATTTCGGGTTGCGCATGATCTCGGCGGGCGTGCCCTCGGCGACGATGTTGCCGCCGTGCATGCCGGCGCCGGGCCCGATGTCGAGGACGTAGTCGGCGAGCAGGATCGCGTCCTCGTCATGCTCGACCACGATCACGGTGTTGCCGAGGTCGCGCAGGCGCTTGAGGGTGTCGAGCAGGCGCGCATTGTCGCGCTGGTGCAGGCCGATCGAGGGCTCGTCCAGCACGTAGAGCACGCCCGTCAGTCCCGAGCCGATCTGCGAGGCGAGGCGGATGCGCTGGCTCTCGCCGCCGGACAGCGTGCCGGAGGAGCGGGACAGGGTGAGATAGTTGAGGCCGACATCGAGCAGGAAGGTGAGACGCTCGCGGATCTCCTTGAGGATGCGGCCCGCGATCTCGTTCTGCTGCGCGTTCAGCGCCTCGGGCACGGTCTCGAACCATTCGCCGGCCTTCCTGACCGACAGCTCCGAAATCTCGCCGATATGCTTGCCGCCGATCTTGACGCAGAGCGCCTCGGGCTTCAGCCGGAAACCCTTGCAGCCCTCGCAGGGGACGTCGTGGAAATATTTCGCCAGCTCCTCGCGCGCCCACTCGCTCTCGGTCTCGCGATAGCGGCGGTTGATGTTGGTGATGACGCCTTCGAACGGCTTCTTGGTGTCGTAGGAGCGGACGCCGTCTTCGTAGGAGAACTTGATCTCGTCCTCGCCGGAGCCAAGGAGGATCGCGTTCTGCGTCTTCTTCGGCAGATCCTTCCATTTGGTGGTCAGCGTGAACTTGTAGTGCTTGCCGAGCGCCGTCAGCGTCTGCACGTAGTAGGGCGATGACGACTTGGCCCAGGGCGCGATCGCGCCCTTGCCGATGGCGAGCTCCTTGTCGGGGATGACGAGGTCCTCGTCGACATGCTGCTCGACGCCGAGGCCGCCGCAGGCCGGGCAGGCGCCGTAGGGATTGTTGAACGAGAACAGGCGCGGCTCGATCTCCGGAATCGTGAAGCCGGAGACGGGGCAGGCGAATTTTTCCGAGAACAGGATGCGCTCGGGCCCGCTCTTGTCGTGGATCTTTGCGGTCTTCTTCTTTTCTTCGGCTGGTGCAGCCGCTGCAGGCGCATCGGCGAACTCGACGACGGCGAGGCCCTCCGCGAGCTTCAGCGCGGTCTCGAAGCTTTCGGCGAGGCGCTGGCCGATGTCGGCGCGCACCACGATGCGGTCGACCACGACGTCGATGTCGTGCGGAAATTTCTTGTCGAGCGTCGGCGCCTCCGCGAGCTCATGGAAGGTGCCGTCGATCTTGACGCGCTGAAAGCCCTTCTTGAGCCATTCGGCGAGCTCCTTGCGGTACTCACCCTTGCGGCCGCGCACGACGGGGGCGAGCAGATAGAGGCGGGTGCCTTCGGGCAGCGCCAGCACGCGGTCGACCATCTGCGAGACGGTCTGGCTCTCGATCGGCAGGCCCGTGGCGGGCGAATAGGGTACGCCGACGCGCGCCCAGAGCAGGCGCATGTAGTCGTAGATCTCGGTGACGGTGCCGACGGTCGAGCGCGGGTTCTTCGAGGTCGTCTTCTGCTCGATCGAGATCGCCGGCGACAGGCCGTCGATCTGGTCGACATCAGGCTTCTGCATCATCTCCAGGAACTGGCGCGCATAGGCCGAAAGCGATTCGACATAACGGCGCTGACCCTCGGCATAGATGGTGTCGAAGGCGAGCGAGGATTTGCCGGAGCCTGACAACCCCGTGAACACCACCAGCTTGTCGCGGGGAATCTCGACGTCGACATTCTTGAGGTTGTGCTCGCGCGCGCCACGGATCGTAATTGCGCGCAGGCTCGAGCCCGCGTTCTGCTGTTGGCGCTTCGCCTTGATCACTTCATCCATCCGAGTTGCCCTCAATCCCAAAGGTGCGCGATCGCGCCAACAAAAAAGGCGCGCGTCGCCCGGAACCGGGATCGGCGCCGATGGGTATGCCAGCGAACGTAGGAAGAACGGGGACGGATTTCCAGTGGCGTGTGCGAATCGTCAACGGATTGTTGGCGCGCTGGCGGCATCTGGCAGGAGCGGGGCAGGTCGGAACATGCGAAGGGCCGGCGCGAGGCCAGCCCTTCGTTCGCGTTTGAATGTGGATTTGGGGCAATCCGCACATGATCAGGACTTGGAGGTTCCTGAGGGAAGCTTCGTCTCAGTATTTGGCGACGACCGGGCCGCCCCAGCGGTAATTGATACGGATCAGGCCCATGTCGATATCCTGGCCGATCCGGTCGGTGCGCGGGGCGAAGCCGCCGACGAGAGTTGCGAAGTCGGCGCTGTGATGGCCGAGGAAGACATGGTCGTACTCGCCGCCGACCGACCAGTTCTCGGCAAAACCCCATTCCACGCCGATGCCGATCGTGTAGCCCCAGCGGGTCTGGTTGACGCTGTTGAACGTCGCCGCCGCTGGCGCGCCCGGAAAGAAGGTGTCGTATTTGTCGTGAGCCACGGCTGCGCCGGCCTTGCCGTAGAGCAGCAGATTGTTCACGGCGTAGCCGAGCTGGCCCGTGAACAGACCGAAGCTGTCGATCTTGGTCTGGTTCGTGATCGGCGCCAACGCCACGCTGACATTGCTGCCCTTGAAGTCGGCCCAGTTGCCCTGGCCCTCGATGCCGAACACCCAGCGCGATTTCTGCCAGCGATAGCCGAACTGTCCGCCGACCGTGCCACCGGCCGCATTGTGACAGCCTTCGCCTACGGCCGGATCGACAGCGATGCCGAGCGCGCGGGTCACGCCCCAGCAGGCATGGGCCAAGCCGCCGCCGCCATTGATGCCGGCATAGATGCCGCTCCAGTCGTAGACGGGAACGGCGGCCGCCGGCGCCTTGTAAAGCGGGAGATCGGCGGCGGTAGCCGGCGCGACCGCGCCGAGTGCGAACAGGCTGACCGCAGCCAGCATCCACGTCTTCATGTCACGTCCCCAACTCGCCAAAGCCATTCGCGGGCGCCTTGCGCGCGCCTCACGATTCCAAGACGGTTGGGTGCACCCTCGCGCGAAAACAAAAAGGCCGGCGCAAGGCCGGCCTTTCGTAACGCGATGCGATGGAGGCGAAGCTTAGTACTTCGCCACGACCGGGCCGCCGAACGTATAGTTCACGCGAACGGTGCCCATGTCGACGTCCTGCTTGATACGGTCGATGCGATCGTTGATGCCGAGAAATGTGAACGAGTTGTTGCGCTGGCCCATGAACAGATGGTCGTACTCGATCGCAACGGACCAGCCCGGCGCGAAACCGAATTCGAGGCCGGTGCCGACCGCACCGCCCCAGCGCGTCTCGCTTGCGCTGTCGAGGACAACGCCGCCGATTAGACCGTTGTACTTGGCGTGCGTGACGGCCGCGCCACCCTTCACGTACCAGAGCACGTTGTTCCAGGCATAGCCGACCTGGCCGGTGAACAAGCCAATCCCATCGATCTTGGTCTGGTTGACCAGCGGGGGCGGGGCAAGCACCAAGCTCGTATTCGAGCCCTTCAGGTTGGCCCAGTCGCCCTGGGCTTCAAGGCCGAACACCCAGTTGGCCGACTGCCAGCGATAACCGACCTGGCCACCGACGACGCCGCCTGTCGCATTGTGACAGCCTTCAGCCGTGTCCGGACCCGCAATGCCGAAGATGTTGTTGACATCCCAGCAGTTGCGGCTCGAAGCGCCGCCGCCGTTGATGCCGAGGTAGAAGCCGGACCAGTTGTAGATCGAGGCCACGGCAATGGGCGCCTTGGTGTAGGGGCGGGCCGCCAAATCGGCCGCAGAAGCGGGAGCCAACGCGCTGAGTGCGAACAGACTGGCCGAGGCCAGCAAAATCTTCTTCATTTCAAATTCCCCAGTTTCGTTTCTCTTTGTCGGCGAAAAACGGCAGACCCAATGACCCAACCGATGTGATTGCTCTACACCATTGAAGCCAAAGGTTGTGTCACCGGGAGGCCACAGCTCTCCCCGAAAACGTTGGGAAACGGTTGGCCTGGATCCGGACGCGCAAAAACAAAAAGGCCGGCGCGAGGCCGGCCTTTCGTGACGATGTGACGTCGGTAGGCGAAGATCAGTACTTGGCGACGATCGGGCCGCTGAAGTGATAATTCACGCCGACCTGCACGGTGTGGAAGCTGTCCGTGCCCGTGTTGAACGGGAGACCGATGCCGGAGAAGTACGTCTCGCCGCTGAAGCTGCGATAGAGGTACTCGCCCTTGACCGACCACTGGGGTGCAAAGAACGCTTCGACGCCCGCACCGACGGTCCAGCCGGAGCGCAGCTTGGTGTCGGAAACGCTCGCGCCGAGGGCGCTGAGGGTCAGCTTGTTGTCGATCCAGGCGTAACCACCGGTGCCGTAGAACAGGACATTGTTGACGGCCCAGCCGATGCGGCCGCGCACGGTGCCGAGCGCGTCGATCTTGTTGCTCAGGGTAACGCCAAGCGTCGTCACTGAAGCATTGACGTCAGCCCAGGAACCGTCGGCTTCAAGGCCGAACACGACGTTACCGGTCTGCCAGTTGTAGCCGGCGGTGCCACCGACGAAGCCACCCTGCGTCTTCGCGCCGATCGAGGAGTCTTCCCAGGCGCCGCCGCCGACGATACCGAGGTAGAAGCCGGTCCAGTTGTAGACCGAGGCCACCGCCACCGGAGCCTTGGTATAGGGGCGCGCCGCAAGATCAGCGGCCGAAGCCGGAGCAGCGAGAGCGAACAAACAGGCCGAAGCCAACAAAACCTTCTTCATTTTCAAACTAAATCCCAGTCCCGGTTTCTGTTTTTGCCTTCCGTGCGTTCGGAAGGACATCGGACGCCATGGTCCAACTGACGTCGTGCTTACACCAGCAAAGCCGCAAGTTGTGTCTCCCGAAAGCCACAATAATCGCAAAACGTAATGATGACTGACCTATCATTCCCGTTGCCCACGCAAAAAGGCCGGCGCGGGGCCGGCCTTTGATTTCCAAGCGATCTCAGATGGATATCAGTATCTTGCGATCAGCGGGCCGCCCCAGCGATAGTTCACGCGGACGAGGCCGATATCGACGTCCTGGCTGATGCGATCGGAGCGTGTGGCAACCCCGAGCGGGGCGATGACGAAATTGCCGGATCCGGTGAAGCCGACGGTACGGTTGCCCATGAAGATGTGGTCGTACTCGAAGCCCACGGTCCAGTTCGGCGCGAATCCGAACTCGACGCCCGCACCCACGGTGCCGCCCCAACGGGTCTCGTTGGCCCGGTCGACTTCGAGGCCGCTGGCGAGGTCGAAGCTGCGGTAGCGATCGCTGACAACGGCGCCGCCGCCCTTCACGTAGAGCAGGACGTTGTTCCAGGCGTAGCCGACCTGACCGGTGATCAGGCCGAAGGCGTTGATCTTCGAACGATCGCGCAAGCCGGTGATCGCGCTGATGTTGTCACCCGAGAAATCGGCCCAGTTGCCCTGGCCTTCGAAACCGAACACCCAGTTGGCTGACTGCCAGCGGTACCCGACCTGGCCACCGACCGTGCCGCCGGTCGCGTTGTGGCAGCCTTCGCCAACGAAAACGCCGCCGCCGAAATCTGCGTCCCAGCACTTGTGGCTGGTGCCGCCGCCGCCGTTGATGCCGATGTAGAAGCCGCTCCAGTCGTAGATGGTCGCGATCATCGGCGCCGGGGCCTTGGTGTAGAGATCTGCCGCGCTTGCGGGAGCCGACAGCCCCAACGCAATTACACCAATAGTACCAATCAAAATCCTATTCATTGCAGTCTCCCCAGTTTCGATCCGCTTTTCGAAGTCCCCGAAGCGGCCGATCAGGCGCGACGCCCATAAGAATCCAATTCCGCGGCAAGCGTAACTTAGGCGGGAGGCGGAGTCCGTCTCCGGAATGCAACAGTCAGGCGGCATCTGGACTGCTTCTAACTTGATGAATGTTAGGCTGTTTTCGTCGTCCTCGGGGAATTCGGGAAAGCTCTATTTGGCGCAGGCCGTCTTTGTGCAGCGCGGTCTCGTCGTGCCCACGCAACAACGTGAGGGATGTCGAAAGAACAAATCTGGAACGAACCGGCCGCGGGTGCTATATGTGGGGATAAGTGGAGGGGTGACGGGCCGATCCGTCCGCGCAAGCGTATAGGGTCGCGTCAACAGGTTGCAGAGGACGCGGGCGCGTCCCGGGCCTTTTGAAATTCAGTGGCATTCGGAGTGGAGAGCGGCGATGGCGGGAAGCGTCAACAAGGTCATTCTGGTTGGAAATCTCGGCAAGGATCCCGAAATCCGCCGTACCCAGGACGGGCGGCCGATCGCGAATTTGAGCATCGCCACCTCGGAGACCTGGCGCGACAAGAACAGCGGCGAGCGCAAGGAAAAGACCGAGTGGCATCGCGTGGTGATCTTCAATGAAGGGCTCTGCAAGGTCGCCGAGCAGTACCTGAAGAAGGGCGCGAAGGTTTACATCGAGGGCGCGCTCCAGACCCGCAAATGGACCGACCAGAGCGGCGCCGAGAAGTACTCCACCGAGGTCGTGCTCCAGGGCTTCAACTCGACCCTGACGATGCTCGACGGCCGCGGCGGCGGCGGTGGAGGCGGCAGCTTTGGCGACGAGCCGGGCGGCGATTTCGGCTCCTCCGGTCCCGTCAGCAGCGCGCCGCGCCGTGCCGTTGCCGCCGGCGGTGGCCGCAACAGCGACATGGACGACGATATCCCGTTCTGAGGCGGGCGGGGGCGCTTCGCCTCTGATGTCACCTTGCTCGCGTAGAGCGACAGGATTCCTTACCAATTGGCGGGCAAAGCTCGGTTTTTCCGGGCTTGCCTCATGTGCTGCCTCAAGCCTTTGACGGGGCATGATGTGAATGGTATTAACTTGATGTTAATCCTATTCACATGGTCGGCCGTCGATCGGAGGGAGCCTTGCATGAGCGTTGCGCCGCTGCTCGAGGCCGCTCCAGCGATCCCGCTGCACGCCTTTGCCGCCATGGCCGCCTTCGTGCTCGGCCTCGTTCAGTTTGCCGCCCCCAAGGGCACGCTGCCGCACCGGACGATCGGCTGGATCTGGGTGGGGCTCATGGCGGTCGTGGCGGCATCGTCGTTCTGGATCCACCAGATCCGCCTGGTCGGGCCGTTCAGCCCGATTCATCTCCTATCGATCTTCACGCTGGTGATGCTGCCGCTCGCGGTGTGGCGCGCGCACACCCACCGGGTCGCCGATCACCGGCGCATCATGATCATGACGTTCGTCGGCGCGCTCGTCATTGCCGGACTGTTCACGCTCATGCCTGGACGGATCATGCATCGGGTGATTTTCGGAGCCTAGGACGTGGTTCCGGGCGGCTCATTCCGGCTCCGCTCGAGGCGGTGGCGCTGAGCTCGTAAGTCTCTGGAAAAACAGTCGGAAAAACCGCTTCCCCAGACCTCGCAAGGGTGGTTATCAGGGGGGCGATGCGCTATATGATTCCCAGATAAAATCTCACCGGATTTCCCCTTGGCTGACGACGACAACAAGCCCGGCGACCAGCCGGCGCAACCCTCGGACATTCGTCCCGTTTCCATCTACGAGGAGATGAAGAAGTCCTACCTCGATTACGCGATGAGCGTGATCGTGGCGCGTGCGCTGCCCGATGCGCGCGACGGGTTGAAGCCGGTTCATCGCCGCATCCTCTACTCGATGAACGAGCAGGGGCACACGCCCGACAAGAAGTACGTCAAGTCGGCGCGCGTGGTCGGTGACGTCATCGGTAAATATCATCCGCATGGCGACCAGTCGATTTACGACGCCATGGTCCGGATGGCGCAGGACTTCTCGATGCGCGTGCCGCTCATCGACGGCCAGGGCAATTTCGGCTCGGTCGACGGTGATCCCCCGGCGGCCTATCGGTACACCGAAGCGCGACTGACGAAGGCGGCGCTGGCTCTTCTGGCCGACATCGACAAGGACACCGTCGACTTCCAGCCGAACTACGACAACAACGAAACCGAGCCGTCGGTCCTGCCGGCCAAGTTCCCGAACCTCCTGGTCAACGGGGCGGGCGGCATCGCGGTCGGCATGGCGACCAACATCCCGCCGCACAATCTCGGCGAGGTCATCGACGCCTGCGTCGCGTTGATCGATAACCCCGCGCTCACAATCGACGAACTCATCAACATCGTTCCGGGACCGGATTTCCCTACCGGCGGCGTCATTCTCGGACGCGCGGGCATCCGCGCCGCCTATCACCTCGGCCGCGGCTCGATCGTCATGCGCGGCAAGGTCGCGATCGAGACCATCCGCAAGGAGCGCGAGGCGATCATCATCACCGAGATTCCCTACCAGGTGAACAAGGCGACGATGGTCGAGCGCATCGCCGAGCTGGTCAAGGAAAAGAAGATCGAGGGCATCGGCGACCTGCGCGATGAATCCGACCGCGACGGCTACCGCGTCGTCATCGAATTGAAGCGCGACGCCGTGCCGGATGTGGTGCTGAATCAGCTGTACCGATTCACGCCGCTGCAGACGAGCTTCGGCGTCAACATGGTGGCGCTCGACAGCGGCCGTCCGCGGATCATGCATCTGAAGGACCTGCTGGCGATCTTCGTCGACTTCCGCGAGCGGGTCGTCACGCGGCGCACCAAATACCTGCTGGCCAAGGCGCGCGATCGCGCCCACATCCTGGTCGGTCTGGCGATCGCGGTCGCCAATATCGACGAGATGATCCGCGTTATCCGGACTTCGCCCGACCCGACCACTGCCCGTGACACCCTGATGGCGCGCGACTGGCCGGCACGGGACGTCGAGGACATGCTGACGCTGATCGACGATCCGCGCCACCGCATCAGCGAGGACGGCACGATCCGGCTGTCGATGGAGCAGGCGAGGGCCATTCTCGATCTGCGCCTTCAGCGCCTCACCGCGCTCGGCCGCGACGAAATCCGCGACGAGCTCGACAAGCTCGCCGGCGAGATCGCCGACTATCTCGACATCCTGCGCTCGCGCGCCCGCGTGCTGGGCATCATCAAGACCGAGCTCGCCGAGGTGAAGGCCGAGTTCGCGACCCCGCGCCGCACCGTGATCATCGAGCAGGAGGGCGAGGTCGAGGACGAGGACCTGATCCAGCGCGAGGACATGGTCGTCACCGTCTCCCACGCCGGCTACGTCAAGCGCGTGCCGCTGTCTGCCTACCGGGCGCAACGCCGCGGCGGCAAAGGCCGCGCCGGGATGCAGACCCGCGACGAGGATTTCGTCAGCCGCCTGTTCGTGGCGTCGACGCACACGCCGGTGCTGTTCTTCTCGTCGCGCGGCCAGGTCTACAAGGAGAAGGTCTGGCGCCTGCCGATGGCTGCGCCGAACGCGCGCGGCAAGGCGCTGATCAACATCCTGCCGCTGGAGCAGGGCGAGCGCATCACCACCATCATGCCGCTGCCGGAGGATGAATCGACCTGGGGCAACCTCGACGTGATGTTCGCCACCACCGGCGGCAACGTCCGGCGCAACAAGCTGTCCGACTTCGTCGACGTCCGCCGCTCCGGCATCATCGCCATGAAGCTCGATGAGAATGAAGCGATCGTGGACGTGCAGATCTGCACCGAGCGCGACGACGTGCTTTTGACCGGCGCCGGCGGCCAGTGCATCCGCTTCCCCGTCACCGACGTGCGCGTCTTCACCGGGCGCACCTCGATGGGCGTCCGCGGCATTGCACTCGGCGAGGGCGACAAGGTGATCTCGCTGGCGATCCTGCGCCATGTCGAGACGACGTCGGATGAGCGTTCGGCCTATCTGAAGATGCGCCGCGCGGTCGCCGGCGAGGCCGCGACCGAGGAGCCCGCACTGGATGCCGAGGCCGAGGAGACCTCCGGCAGCTTCCAGCTTCCGCAGGAGCGCTATGTCGAGATGTCGGCGGCCGAGCAGGTCGTGCTCACCGTCTCCGTCAACGGCTACGGCAAGCGGACCTCGTCCTACGAGTACCGCACCACGGGCCGCGGCGGCAAAGGCATCGTCGCCATGAGCGTCAACAACCGCAACGGCAATCTGGTGGCGTCCTTCCCCGTGGAGGATGCTGATCAAATCATGCTGGTCACCGACAAGGGCCAGCTGATCCGCTGCCCGGTCGAAGGCATCCGCATCGCCGGCCGCTCGACCCAGGGCGTGATCGTGTTCGACACCGCCGAGGACGAGCACGTCGTCTCGGTCGAGCACATCACGGAAGAGGCCGAGAGCGGGAACGGGGAGAACGGGGTGTAGGTCTGTCCGTCGCTCGAATGGAGCGAAGCGAAAGCCGGCGATGCGCTCTGTCAAGCGCCTAGAATTCCGGATTGCGCTTCGCCGAGAACCTTGTCCGTTCGATTTATGCGGGTAGCCTCCTGCCATAGTGGAATTCTCCAAGCCACATCAGGAAGAATGCCGCCATGTAGGCCAGCGTCTTCAGGGTATAGATAATCCAGATGTAGGCATGCGGAATTTTGTGTGCGTAGAATACATCAAGCGCGTACATTGCAAACGAGAACAAGAGCGCGCACATCGCGCCAATGACACACCAGTCGATCAACCGTTGAATGCCGTCTTGAGATTGCTGCAAGCTCTTCCAAGACAGATAGCCAACAACAAGGACCGCTCCAATTCCATAGAGAAAGAGCGGAGTGTTGCGTAGCCACGAACTGTAGTTGGGCTGTCCTTGCGGGAGCATCATGCTGAACCAGACATTCTCTGGATTATAGTGCAGTACAAGACGGATCACAAAGAAGGCGATGATGAGAAGGAGGAGCACGTCCCAAGCTCCGCCGCCAAATCGTTCTCGGTAGTAAAAGCCGAGATAGGCGTAATAGACTGACATCGTCAGCGAAGTTGTGAACACGCCAAGCAGAAGTAACTGCATCAGTTTCTGTGACGCTTCTGGTGAGCTGAATGCATCTGGAAATAGATAGGCTGTCAGAAAGGCGATAAACATTGCCGTATCGCCGGCGGCGAGAAAGATGTTCGCGCGGCAGAAGTATTTTGCGAATTTGCGTCGGTCTGGAGCGAGCTGGCCTTCGGTTAGCAACATCGCTACGTTGAACGACCAGATGGTGCCCAGATAGAAGATGTAGAACAGATCACCCACAGCGAAACGCCAATGCCCCCTTTAGCGGCGCGTTGGGCGGGGTCCAAGCTCTTTACAGCATCGGTAAGCAATAGGTCTGAAAGCGTACCTGCTTCGACCGTTGTCGCTCCGAATATGAGCGCGATGACCGTCAATAGAATGCGAGCAAACATCTGGCTCCCCCGAAAAAGATAGGCGAGGGATGTTATCAACCAAAGCGTGCATTGGGAATGCGAAATCTTACGTTGAGATAGAGGTCCCGGTGCTAAATCTCCAGCTCCGTGCCGAACTCCACCACCTGCCTGGTCGGCACGCCGAAGAACGCGGCGGAGCGTTCGGCGTTGCGCTGGAGGAAGGCGAACAGGCCTTCGCGCCAGACCCACATGCCCGGGATGTCCTCGCTCGGAATGATGGTCTCGCGGCCGACATAATAGGTGATGTCGGAGAGGTCGATGCCGGGCAGCTTGCCCTGGCGGCAGGCGAGCGTCAGGCCTGCATAGATCGTCGGATTCTGCATGAAGCCGTAGTGCAGGACCACGCGGGTGATACCGGGGATGATCTCGATCACCTCGGCGCGGTCTTCATCGGCGATGTGCGGGGATTCCTCGATCAGCACGGTGACGAGGACGATGCGCTCATGCAGCACGTGGTTGTGCTTGACGAATTGGGTCAGCGCCAGCGGCACGCCGCGCGGCGCGGACGCCAGGAAGACGGCGGTCCCGGGGAGTCTGGCGCGGCACTTGTTGACCGCGGTCTCGATCAGGTCCTCCTCGGGCTGACGCAGCTTCGCGCGCGCCGCCTCGACCAGCTTCACGCCGCTGCGCCAGGTCAGCATCATGAAGGCGACGAGGGCCGCGAGCAGCAGCGGAAACCAGCCGCCCTCGAACAGCTTGATCGAATTGGCGGAGAAGAAGATCACGTCGATCACGAAGAAGAAGCCGTTGACGGCGACCACGATCCACGGCGAATAGCCCCACTGGATCGCGACCAGGGCCGCGAGCAGCGTGGTGATCGCCATCAGCAGCGACACCGCTATGCCGTAAGCGCCGGCAAGCGCTTCCGAGGTGCCGAAGCTCAGAACCGCGCCAAGCGTTGCTGCCGCCAGCAGCCAGTTCACCAGCGGCACGTAGATCTGGCCCATCGCATGGCTCGTGGTGTGGCGGATCTGCATGCGCGGCAGGAAGCCGAGCTGGATCGACTGCTGCGTTAGCGAGAACACGCCGGAGATGATCGCTTGCGAGGCGATCACGGTCGCAACAGCGGAGAATGCGACCAGCGGATAGTGCAGGGCGTCGGGGCAGAGCTGGAAGAACGGGTTCTCGATCATCGCGGGATCGGTGATCAGCAGCGCGGCCTGGCCAAAATAGTTCAGCACCAGCGCGGGCAGGCAGATCGCGAACCAGGCGAGCCGGATCGGGAAGCGGCCGAAGTGCCCCATGTCGGCGTACATGGCTTCGCCGCCGGTCACCGCCAGGAAGGCGGCGCCGAGGATCGCGAAGGAGATGTGGAAGTCCTGGTGGATCAGGAAGTTGAAGGCATAGAGCGGGCTCAGTGCCGCGAGCACAGCCGGCGCCTTGACGATGCCGTGGACGCCGAGCGCGGCGAGCACGAAGAACCAGGCCAGCATCACCGGCCCGAAGATGCGGCCGATGAAGCCCGTGCCCTGCTTCTGGATCATGAACAGCCCGATCAGGATGGCGACGGTGATGGGCACGACGACCGGCGCGAGCGAGGGCGCATCGACCTTGAGGCCTTCGATGGCTGAGAGCACCGAGATCGCCGGGGTGATCGCGCCGTCGCCATAAAGGAGAGCCGCGCCGACGAGGCCGACCACCAGGAGATGCGCGCGCCAGGTGCCGGACTGGGCGTGGCGGGCATGCAGCAGCGCCAGCAGCGCGACGATGCCGCCTTCGCCGCGATTGTCCGCGCGCAGGATCAGCAGCGCATATTTCAGCGAGATGATCAGCAGCAGGGCCCAGAGGATCAGCGAGGCAACGCCCAGGACAGCTTCGGGAGTCACCGTCGCGCCATGGGCGGCCGCCTTGGCGGCTTCCTTCAGGGCGTAGAGGGGGCTGGTGCCGATATCGCCATAGACAACCCCGAGGGCGCCCATGGTCATGGCAATCGGCAGAGGGTCAGGGTGATGGCCGGAAACGACTGCGGGCGTACTGGACAAGGTCGACCCCCCGATGGGATCGCGCCCGCCGGGCCATTCCGACGGGCGCGAGTATCAGACAGTCTGCGACGAGACGTCGCAAATATCCATGGGATTTATCTCGGGGTTTATGTGACGCGAAGCTGACAGCCTCGACTACGGGGTCCGGTCGGCGGTCACGAGGCGCGCCTCGCGGATATTGGCCTTGGTGCCGGCCTGACGCAGGCAGGACGCCTCGAAGTTCGGCCAGGCCTGCTGCGAGCAGTCCTTGCCGATGGTGCGGATATCGAGGCGGTCGCTCTTGGCCAGCGGCTGCGGGACGCTTGCTTCGACGGTCGGAGCGAAACCGGGGAGGACGGTGAGAGCGGCGGCAACGAACGCAGCAATGGCGATGGCCGAGATGGTCTTGATCATTGACGGTCCCCTGTGATGCGGCCGCTACGCCCAGTTGTGCGGCCCGTCATTTGTTGGGTGGATCAGTAACCATGGCCAGTTTCCGGACGTCTTCGCGGACGCCCGAAATGGTTTCGTTCCCACTCCGTTTTGTTTCATGGCCGCTCCGAGGACGAAACAATTCGGGTGATTCCGACACGGCGCCGCCGAAAAACCGGCAGGGAACCCGTCTGGCTTGCCGGGCCGGGCCGGGCGCGGTAGGACGAGGTCATGCCGCGCATTGCCTTCTATCCGGGTTCCTTTGACCCCATCACCAACGGCCATCTGGACGTGGTCCGGAACAGTGTCCCCCTGTGCGATCGGCTCGTGGTCGCGATCGGGGTGCATCCTGGCAAGAAGCCGCTGTTCTCGACCGAGGAGCGGCTCAAGATGCTCCATGACGTCTGCGGGCCGGTTGCGGCCCAGGTCGGCTGCACGCTTGATGCCGTGACCTACGACGATCTTGCGGTCACCGCGGCACGCAGGCACGGCGCGACTGTCATGATTCGGGGCCTGCGCGATGGCACCGACCTCGACTACGAGATGCAGCTCGCCGGGATGAACGGCGCCATGGCGCCCGACGTCCAAACCGTGTTCCTGCCGGCCTCTCCGGCCGTCCGCCCAATTACCGGCACGTTGGTGCGTCAAATCGCGGCCATGGGCGGAGATATCTCGACCTTCGTGCCGCCGCTCGTCGCCAACCTGCTCAAGGCCAAATTCGCCGGATAACGGCGGCAATTCTTCATCCTACCTGATCCGGAGTTCTCATGATCCGTCGTCTCGCAGTTCTTGCCACGATCTTTGCCGCGCTCTTCAGTGCGCTCCCGGCGGTGGCGCAGCAATTGCCGGCCAATCTCGACAAGGCCAACGCCATCGTCATCGACACCACCAAGGGCCGCATCGTCATCAAGCTGCGGACCGACATTGCGCCTCAGCATGCCGAGCGCATCAAGCAGCTCGCGCGCGAGGGCTTCTACAACAACGTGCCGTTCCACCGCGTGATGGACGGCTTCATGGCGCAGACCGGCGACGGCGAGAAATTCAACGGCACCGGCGGCTCGAAATATCCGAACCTGAAGCAGGAATTCTCCAAGGTTCATTTCGCCCGCGGCATCGTCGGGATGGCGCGGCGCGGCGACAGCGTCGATAGCGCCAACTCGCAGTTCTTCATCATGTTCGCGGACGGCGGCAGCCTCGATAACCAGTACACGGTGATCGGCGAGGTCGTGCAGGGCATGGACGTCGTCGACAAGCTGAAGAAGGCACCGCCCGGTTCGGCCGGCGGTGCCGTCACCGATCCCGACAAGATGGTGAAGGTCCAGGTGGCCTCCGACATCAAATAGGATGGGACCATGGCGCGCTGTGGCACTAGGCTTTTGCTGACTGCCGCGCTGCTGCTGCTCGGCGTTTCCGGCGCGGCCGCCGAGGACGCGCAGGTCAACACCATCCAGGACATCTTCCAGCACCTGCGGACCTGCTGGAAGCCGCCGCCGCCCAGCAAGGCTCGCCCTATCGACATCACCGTCGTCGTGAGCTTTAACCGAGCCGGAAACATTCTGGGCCATCCGAGGATTACCTATGAATCCGCGGAGGCCTCCGACAATGACCGGCTGCAATACCGGGTCGCGGTGATGGAGGCGCTGCAACGCTGCACGCCGATGCCATTTACCGATGCAATGGCCGGCGCCGCCGCGGGACGTCCATTCGCGATCCAGTTCCGTAACCGGAAGACTTCACCCCCAACGCAAGAGAGACGAGCATGAGCGTCACCGAAAACACCCTGATCCTCGAGACCACGCAGGGCCCCGTCACCATCGAGATGCGGCCCGATCTCGCGCCCGGCCACGTCGCGCGCATCAAGGAACTGGTCCGCGAGGGCTTCTACGACGGCATCGTGTTCCACCGCGTGATCGATGGCTTCATGGCGCAGACCGGCTGCCCGCAGGGCACCGGCACCGGCGGCTCCGGCAAGAAGCTGAAGGCCGAGTTCAACAAGGAGCCGCATGTGCGCGGCACCACCTCGATGGCCCGCGCCGCCAGCCCGGATTCCGGCGACAGCCAGTTCTTCATCTGCTTCGACGACGCCCGCTTCCTCGACAACCAGTACACGGTGTGGGGCAAGGTCACCGACGGCATGGAGAACGTCGACAAGATCAAGCGCGGCGAGCCCGTCCAGAACCCCGACAAGATCGTCAAGGCGCGGATGGCCGCGGACGCGGCCTGACATCGCGCATTCGTCGTGAAGCTTCTGGAACGGGATGACGGTCATCGTCATCCCGTTCTGATTCCTGGCTGAGCGCTAATTCGTGGTGAGCTGACGGACGGCGCCGATCCAGTCCTCGATGTGATAGGAGCGGACCATCTTGCCGCCCTCGAGCGTATGCACGTCGATCGACATCACCTTGAACGATTTGCCGCTATGCGGTGCGCCCATGAAGTCGGCCGCGGGCGTGCCCGTCGCTTCACCGCGGATCGTGACCTGGTTGCCGGAGACGAGCACGTCCTTGATCTCCCATTTCAGGTCGGGAACGGATTTGAGGCGCTGGCCGATGCCCGCGATGACCTCGTCACGCGTGTTGCAGACATTGTTGCCGCGGCAGGATACCCAGTCCGCGGCCGTCGACTGTCTGATCAAATCGGGGCTGTCCTTGGCGAATTCGGCGTTCAGCGCCTTGTAGAACGGCGCGACGCTGGCGCGAGCCGCATCCGTGCTGATCTCGGCGGCGGCCGGGCAGGCCGACAGGGCAATGATGGCGCAGGCCGCAAAAATCCATTTCATGGCGGTTCCAGTGATTTGTTTGAGAGGCGGGCGGTGCTATGAACCAGCCTGGATAATTAATCCAATGAGTAATGATGCCTCCTCATGAATGAAATCGATTTACGCCGGTTCGACCTCAACCTGCTGGTCGTGTTCGATGTTCTGATGGTCGAGCGCAGCGTTACCCGCGCGGCCGAGCGACTGGGGCGGACGCAGTCGGCGATCAGCCACTCCCTGTCCCGGCTGCGCAGCCAGTTCGGCGACCCGCTGCTGGTCAAGGGCGGGGTGCGGATGCAGCCGACGGCGTTCGCGCTCGATCTGATCGAGCAGGCGCGGCCGATGCTGAGCGGCATTCAGCGCGTGCTGTCGCCGACGCAGGTGTTCGATCCGGCGGATTCACAGCGCGTGTTCAGGCTCGCGGTGCCTGATTTTGCGCTCGCGCTGTTTGCCGAACTACTCGCGCGGGTGCGCAAGGAGGCGCCGTTGGTGTCGGTCGAGTGGACCACGCCACGCGCGCCGACCCTGCTTGACGTCGCGGAGGGCCAGATCGACCTCGCGATCGTGCCGTCGGAACTGCAATGGCCACGGAGCGTGGCGGGCGAGGCGATCGGGGCGCTGGGTTGGCGCTGCTTCGGCCGGCGCGATCATCCGGCATTCTCGGAATGGGGGCCCGCGAACTGGGCGCGCTGGCCGCATCTTGCGGTGCGGATCGGCGACAATGTGAGAAGCCCGGTCAACGTTGCCGCCGCAGCCGCCGGCCTGACGCGGACGATTGCCGGATGGGTGCCGCATTTTCCTGCGATCGCGCCGATCCTGGCCCGGTCCGATCTGTTGGCGACGCTGCCGTCGGCGGCCATGGCGGACGTGGTCGACGCTTACGATCTTGCGAGCATGGAGGTTCCGTTTGCGATTGCGCCGCTGCCGCATGCGATGGTGTGGTGCAGCGGCCGCAGCCGCGATCCCGGCATGATCTGGTTGCGCGATCGGCTCCGTCCGATCGCCAGACGCACTTTCGCCGTTTAGAAGCACAGGACACATGCGTACTGATCTCTTCGATTTCGATCTGCCCGCCGAGCGCATCGCGTTGCGCCCGGCGATCCCGCGCGACTCCGCGAAGATGCTGGTCGTGGAAGGTGGCGCGCTGCGCGACCAGCTCATTTCCGAGCTGCCGCAATGGCTGAAGCCGGGCGACCAGCTCGTCGTCAACGATACCAAGGTGATCGCGGCACAACTCAAGGGCCGCCGCATCGGCCGCGAGACCGAACCCAAGATCGAGGCGACGCTGATCAAGCGCCTCGACGGCTCGCGCTGGCAGGCGCTGGTCAAGCCGGCGAAGAAACTCGTCGCCGGTGACCGCATCCGCTTCGGCAACGAGGGCAAGGTCTGCCTGCTCGGCCATCTCGACGCCGAGGTCGAGGCCAAGGGCACCGATGGTGAAGTGACACTGTCATTCTCGTTTCACGGCCCGGCGCTGGATCAGGCGATCGAAGATCTCGGCAGCCCGCCGCTGCCGCCCTATATCGCCTCCAAGCGCACGCCCGATGATCAGGACCTCGCGGACTACCAGACCATGTTCGCGGCGAACGAAGGCGCCGTCGCGGCGCCTACCGCGGGCCTGCATTTCACCCCGGCGCTGGAGCAGGCGCTGCGCGACCGCGGCGTCGGCATCAACCGCATCACGTTGCACGTCGGGGCAGGGACCTTTCTGCCGGTGAAGGTGGACGACACCGAAGGCCACAAGATGCATGCCGAATGGGGCACGATCTCCGCCGAGACGGCGGAGCGGCTCAACACCGCACGGCAGAATGGCGGCCGCATCATCGCCGTCGGCACGACGTCACTGCGGCTGCTCGAAAGCGCGGCCAGCGAGGACGGCACCATCCAGCCGTTCGCGGCCGAGACGTCGATCTTCATCACCCCCGGCTATCGCTTCCGTGCCGTCGATATCCTGCTGACGAATTTCCATTTGCCGAAGTCGACGCTGTTCATGCTGGTGTCGGCGTTCTCCGGGCTCGAAGCGATGCAGCAGGCCTACGCGCACGCGATTGCGGAGGGGTACCGGTTCTATTCGTACGGGGATGCGTGTTTGTTGTTTCGGGCGGAGCCGTAGGGTGGGCAAAGGCGCGTAGCGCCGTGCCCACCCTCTATCCGCATATTTCAGGTCGATTGGTGGGCACGCTTGGCTTTGCCCACCCTACGACACCGGTTACGCCATCACGCGCTGCGGCAATAACTCCGCGATCTGCACCGCGTTCAGCGCGGCGCCCTTGAGCAGCTGGTCCGCCGCCACGAACATCGAGATCGAATGCCCTGAGGGATCGCTGAGATCCTTGCGGATGCGGCCGACCAGGACGTCGTCCTGGCCCGAAGCGTCGATCGGCATCGGGAAGTAGTTCTTCACGCGGTCGTCGACGAGCTTCACGCCGGGCGCCTGCGCCATGATGGCACGGACCTGGTCCTCGTTGATCGGCTTCTCGCATTCGAAGGTGATGGCCTCGCAATGGGCGCGCAGCACCGGCACGCGGACGCAGGTGACGCCGATCGCGATCTTTTCGTCCTCGAAGATCTTGCGGGTTTCCTTGATGACCTTGGTCTCTTCGTCGTTGTAGCCGGTCTCGGGATCGACGGCGGTGTTGTGGTTGAAGAGATTGAAGGCGTAGGGGTGCGGCATCACCTTGGGCGTATAGACCTGCCCGTTGAGATTGGCGCGGGTGGACTCGACGAGCTCGTCCATCGCGGCAGCACCGGCGCCCGAGGCCGCCTGGTAGGTCGAGATGATGACGCGCTTGATGCGGTTCTTCTGGTGGATCGGCCAGAGCGGCACCAGCGCGGTGATCGCGGCGCAGTTCGGGTTCGCAATGATGCCCTTGTGGTCGCGGATCCGGTTGGCGTTGATCTCGGGGATCACCAGCGGGACGTTGGGGTCCATGCGGAAGGCGGAGGAGTTGTCGACCACGACGGCGCCGGCCTTGACGGCGATTGGCGCGAACTTCTTGGAGATGCTGCCGCCGGCCGAGAACAGCGCGATGTCGACGCCCTCGAAGGCGCGCTCGGTGAGCTCCTCGATGACGACGTCCTGGCCGCGGAACGACACCGTCTTGCCGGCCGAGCGGGCGCTGGCGAGTGCCTTGAGCTTGCCGACGCGAAAGCCGCGCTTGTCCATGGTGGCGATGAATTCGGCGCCCACCGCACCGGTGACGCCGACAATCGCGACGACGGGATCGTTACTCACATTCTCCTCCATTGCATTGAGCTGAAGACAACAAAAAAGCCCCGGACCAGCGGTCGGAGCTTCGGTAGAGTGGATTGCGTTTAAGTCGACGACCTACGCGCGCACGCCTCCCCGGGCCCCGAAGGCCGTGGTGGTTTTAGTCGTGCGTTTGGTGGTCGTGAACATGGCGGCGACTTATGCGGGAGAGTTTCGCGTCCGTCAATGGCTTTTCGGCGGGATTGTGGCCGCCGCTATTTCGCCCGGGCGCCCGGTGGCTCCAGGATGACCTCCTTGAGGTTGTCGCCGCTGATGACGACGATCGCGAAATTCAGCCGGCCGCGTTCGCGCACCAGTCCGCCGCTGATCGCCTTGCCCGAGGCCGCACGTTCGGCGACGTGCACGGCATCCGCAAGGCGGTGCTTGATGGCACCGAGCGCCGCGAGGTTGCTGCGGTCGTCGAGATCGAGCTCGGCGAGGGGGAGGGCGGCTTCACCGCCGACGAGCTCGCCGGTGGCAGCGTTGATGGTGTGGCGCCAGATACGGTCGTTGTGCAGGGTCTTCACCCGGTAGACCGGCACACCGGAGGCTCCGTCGAAACTCACATCCGCCGTCGTGGCGCCGGCATGACGGGCTTCCGCAATCGCCATGGCCTGGCTGATCGAGATCGACGAGCTACGGAATCGTTCGATTTCGCGACTGACCGCTTGGCGGTCTGCTTCGGCATCACCATCTGTGTCGCCGTGAAGCGCGGTCGGCGTGCCCGCGGCCACCGTCGCCTGCGTCGGCGCCGCGGCAAGGAGCAGCGCGGGCAAGGCGATCGCAAGCAATCGCGAGGTCAATCGTTTGGCTGTCGTCATGCTCGAAACCCTCGGCCAGCGAGTGTGCCGGATGATCGTAAAGAATTCGCGGCCGACCTTGGGCATTGGCCGGCCGCGGAGCGTCGCAGCGGGCTGGACCCGGCACGGCGATCTTGGGCGGTACGGACCACTTTGGGGCTGGTGAAAAAGCGGTCCGTATCGCTTATAACTAAACCATACCGTATCGTTTTGTTTTGGTCAATGACGCGGGCGTAACCTCGAAGGGGAAACGTCGCTACCTCACGGAATTGTCAGCGGGACGGGCGCCGCCGCTGTGTGCCCTTTGCGGCGCTCTGGACGCGGTCCGCGGGTCCCAGCGCGCCGGCCAGGAACAACTTGATCGCCGCGCGCATGCGCTTCTCGGCGGCCTTCAACTCCAGCGCCGTGCCGAACGTCGCCAGGCGGTGGGTGTGACCGACGACGACGTCGAGGAACACTTCCGCCGCGATCGTGGTGTCGTCGACGTCGAGTGCGCCCTGCGCCACCAGATGGTCGAAGAAGCGGGCCGTGGTGGCGACGGCCTTCAGCCAACCTTCCTCCTTGCCGAGCTTGGCGATGTCGGGGAAGTTGATGGCCTGTGACGTCATCATGCGGCTGAAGGCGACGGCATCGGGCCCGCAGGTGAAGGTCAGCATCTCGCGCCCGATCTCGACCAGCCGCTGCTCGACCGAAATGTCCGAGACGCTGGAGAGCTGGGTCTCGGCGGCTGCCGATAGCGGCGCAAGCCAGCGCGCGATTTCGCGCCTCAGCACGGCGGCAAACAGGCCGCGCTTGTCCCCGTAACGGGAATAGACGGTGGGTTTGCTGACCCGAGCGGCTTCCGCGACCGCGTCGAGCGAGGTCGCGTCGAAGCCGCGATCCAGGAACAGGCGGGTGGCAACCTCGATCAGCCGCTGATCGCGCTCGATCGCAGCGGTTTTCGTCGGACGGCCGCCGCGTGATTTCGGCACCTCGCGCCGTGGCGCCGCCGGTTTTGTCCTGGTCGCAGTCAATCCCATGCCCAATGATTCCTGCGCGCTTCTAATCGTCGTCATTTGCTCTATATCGCGCAGGAGCGGGGGCGTCATCGCGAATCTGGCCGAATTGGCCATATCGTCAACGGTTTCGGCACTGTCTCGTTCCGTCACGAGGGATCACGGCAGCTTTGAAGTCCAGGCCTGGCCGGAGGCAGCCTTCTCATATCCGTACTGATATAGCGCCCGCATATAGGCGGTGTCGAACCCTTCCGAAGGCGGCGCGGGATAATCGCGCGCGATGTAGGAGAGGTGGAAGCCGAGATTGTTGCGCTTGGCGAAATCATAGGTCGAGAAGATGATCGAGCGCGTCTGCGACTGGGTGATCGACGACAGGCTGCGCGAGGCGACGTCGATGGTGCTGTTGGACACGAGCTCGAAATTGCGTTCGATCTTCTTGTTGACGAGGATGTAGATGTTCATCCGCGCGTTGCCGGGCAGGCGGTCCTGGGAGAGCAGGGCTTCCGGCAGCGTCAGCACCGGCGCCGTCACGCCGCCGTCGACATGCATCTCCTGAAATCTGCGGCCCTGGCCTTCGGCGTCGATCATGATGGGTGGAAACACCAGGGGAATGCTGGCGGAGGCCGCCATCACGTCGCGAAACAGTTTGAGCGCCTCGGGTGTTCCGACCGCTGCGATCTTGCCCATGTCCCAGATGGCGGTCCGCTGGGTGTCGAGATCGGTGGTCACCACCAGCAGCTTTCGGCCCTTGGCATTTTCACGCGCGACCTGCGCCATGATCTCCGGCCCGACATAGCGGGCGACGAGCTCGCGCAGCCGCGTGTTGCCGAATAGGCCGGATCCGAACAGCACGCGCATGATGCTGGGATCGTTCAGGAGGCTCTCGGCGATGCCGCTGGTGTAAACCTCCCTCAGCGTGTCGTCATATTGCGAGCCGAGGAACGCAAAGGGCGCGATCAGGCCGCCGGTGCTCACGCCCGAGACGACCGAGAAGGTGGGACGGGTCCTGGCAGCGGTCCAACCGCTCAGCACGCCGACGCCGTAGGCGCCGTCGGCGCCGCCGCCGGAGAGCGCCAGATAGGACTTCGTCGCGGTGCTGGTGTCCTTGTCGAAGCTGAATTTCGTGACGGGCTCGTCCGCGTAGCGCCTGAGACCGTCGATATCGAGCACGCGCGACGTGCTGGCCTCGGCGGCCGTATAGGGCGTGCGGGGCAGGGAGGTGCAGGCGCCGAGTGCCAGGCTGCACGCCAGAACCAGGAATCCGGTCAGGCGGACGCCTGTCTGTCTGATCCAGCCGCGCGAGGAGCCGAACATTTCGGTCGAACATGAAGCGGAGGGCATTGTCGGTGGCTGGCGATCACGCAAATACTGCCGCCGGCAAAATTCACCGCGGCATCTCGTCCAGCCCCAGCGTAAAAACTATACTGTATCGTTTTGTTTGGCAAGCGCGCCAGGCGATCAAGTCGGCGTCAAATATGTCCCGGTCTGAACCACAAGCCGGCTCTGGCGTGGCCCGGGCGGGTTGATCAGCCTCTTCCGACACGCAATAAGCACGACCATGAATCTTCCCGACACCGCTCTACCCAATCATTTCGAACTGCTCGCCACCGATGGCGCCGCACGCACCGGGCGCCTGACCACGCCGCATGGTGTGGTGCGGACGCCGGCCTTCATGCCGGTCGGAACCGCCGGCGCCATGAAGGGCATGCACTGGCGCGAGGTGCGTGAGGCCGGCGCCGACATCGTGCTCGGCAACACCTATCATCTGATGCTACGCCCCGGCGCCGAGCGGATCTCGGCGCTCGGCGGCCTGCAGCGATTCACCGGCTGGAACGGGCCGATGTTGACGGATTCGGGCGGCTTCCAGGTGATGTCGCTGTCGGACCTGCGCAAGGTCACCGAGAACGCCGTCACATTCCGTTCGCATATCGACGGCGCCAAGGTCGAGCTGTCACCGGAGCGCTCGATCGAGGTGCAGCGCTTCCTCGGCTCCGACATCGCCATGCAGATGGACGAATGCGTGCGGCTGCCGGCCGAGCGCGACGACATCGAGCGGGCGATGCGGCTGTCGCTGCGCTGGGCCGAGCGAAGCAAGCGCGCATTCGAGAGTGCACCCGACGGTTACATGCTGTTCGGCATCGTGCAGGGCGGCGACGTGCCGCAGCTTCGCCACGCCAGCGCCGAAGGCCTCGTCGCAATCGGCTTCCACGGCTATGCGATCGGCGGCCTCGCCGTCGGCGAGCCGCAGGCGGTGATGCTGGCGATGATCGACGAGACCGCACCGATGCTGCCGAGGGAGCGGCCGCGCTATTTGATGGGCGTCGGCACGCCGGACGACATCCTCGAAGCGGTCAAGCGCGGCATCGACATGTTCGATTGCGTGATGCCGACACGCAATGGCCGGCATGGCGTCGCCTTCACGCGCTTCGGCCAGGTCAATTTGCGCAACGCGCGCCACGCCGACGATCCGCGTCCGCTCGACGAAGAGAGTTCCTGGCCGTCGGCGCGCAACTACGCGCGCGCCTACCTGCATCATCTCGTCAAGGCGGGCGAGACGCTGGGCGCCATGCTGCTTTCCGAGATCAATATCGCCTACTACCAGTTCCTGATGCAGGGCATCAGGAACGCGATCGCAAACGGGACGTTCGACGAGTTCTACCAGCGCACGCGCCAGGACTGGGCGAGGGGCGACATCGCCCCGCGCTAGTCAATTGCAGACGATCCGCTGCTTGACGGCGTGCTTGGTCACGAAGCCGTAGCCGCAATTGTCGCAGGTCCAGAGATAGCTGATCATGTGGTCAGAGATGTAGGCGGATGCTTCGGCGGCGACCATCGAGTCGGCGCAAACGGGGCAGGTCGGCAACTCGCTGCAACGCGGGTCGCGGTGATATGCGACGGTCGACAACACTTCAGCAACTGCTGACATCGCGGTGACCTCTCTGCTCTGAGACCTAAGTCTAACATAGACCGAATCAGTTGACGAGGTCGCAACACAAATACGTTGGTTTTCTGATAATTACGGCTCACGCGATTTTGCGATGCAGCGTATTTAACATGTGCCGCATTGTCGCTTGCGTGTCATCCCAAGCTGTCCGTTACTGCGCAAGAGACGCTGCAGAAGCAGAAATTGTCGTCACAGGGAGTTCATCATGGACGCATCGTCCAACACGGGTGCAGCGCACCAGCCCGGCCGCGGCCGGATCTACTCTTCGATCGTCGAGGCCTTTGGCGACACGCCGATCGTGCGCTTGCAGCGGCTGCCGGGCATGCACGGCGTCAGCGCGACGATTTTGGCAAAACTTGAATATTTCAATCCGGCCGCGAGCGTGAAGGATCGCATCGGCGCGGCCATGATCATCGCGATGGAGAAGGCCGGCATCGTCAAGCCTGACACCGTGCTGATCGAGCCGACCTCGGGCAACACCGGCATCGCGCTCGCCTTCGTCGCGGCCTCGCGCGGTTACCGGCTCAAGCTGGTGATGCCGGAATCGATGTCGATCGAGCGGCGCAAGATGCTGGCCTTTCTCGGCGCAGAGCTGGTGCTCACGCCGGCGGCACAGGGCATGAAGGGCGCGATCGCGACCGCCGAGGAGCTCCTGAAGACGACGCCGAACTCGGTCATGCCGCAGCAGTTCAAGAACCTCGCCAATCCCGAGGTGCACCGCCGCACCACCGCCGAGGAGATCTGGAACGACACCGGCGGCAACGTCGATGTCTTCGTCGCCGGCGTCGGCACCGGCGGCACGATCACCGGCGTCGGCCAGGTGCTCAAGCCGCGCAAGCCGTCCTTGCGGGTGGTGGCGGTCGAGCCGGAGGAAAGTCCGGTGCTCTCAGGCGGCCAGCACACGCCGCACAAGATCCAGGGCATCGGCGCCGGCTTCGTGCCCGACATCCTCGACCGCTCGGTGATTGACGAGATCGTGAAGATCAACTCGACGACCGCGATCGAGACCGCGCGGGCGCTGGCGCGGCATGAGGGCATTCCCGGCGGCATCTCCTCGGGCGCGGCGATCGCGGCTGCGCTCCAGATCGGCAAGCGGCCGGAAGCTGCGGGAAAAACCATTCTGGCTATAGTGCCGTCCTTCTCCGAGCGGTATCTTTCGACGGCTCTGTTTGAGGGAATCTAGGACATGACGGATCAACCGAGGCGGCCGCGCACGCTTGGCGATGCGCGGTCGGAGGCCGAGGCGGCGTTCAAGAAGGTGACCGCCAAGGTCGCCGTGGCGCCATCGAAGCCGAACGTGGCGCCGGGAATCAGGGAGCAGGTCACGCTGCGCATCGACCAGGACGTGCTGGAGTTCTTCCAGCAGGGCGGGCCGGGCTGGCAGGACCGCATCAACGAGGCGCTGCGCAAGGCGGCGGGGAAGTAGCGCCTCCTGCCAGGGGCGCCGAAGGGCGGCGCGCCGGCGAACTCAGAGGACCTGCGACAGAAACCGCTGCGTTCGCTCGTCCTTTGCTGCCGTAAACAGGGCCTCCGGCGGCCCGTGCTCGACGATCACACCGCGGTCGGTGAAGTAGACGTGATCGGCGACCTCACGCGCGAAGTTCATTTCATGGGTGACGAGGAGGCATGTCATGCCATCCTCGGCCAGCTCCCGGATGGTGACCAGGACCTCCTTGACCGTTTCCGGATCGAGGGCGGCCGTAACTTCGTCGAACAGCATGATGTCCGGTCGCATCGCCAGCGAGCGGGCGATGGCCACGCGCTGCTGCTGTCCGCCGGAGAGTTCGCCGGGATAGGTATCCTCCTTCCCCGCGAGCCGCACCTTGGCAAGCAGCGCCCGGGCGCGCGCTTCGACCTCGGCACGTTTCTGGCCGAGAACATGGATCGGCGCCATCATCACGTTCTGGAGCGCCGTCCTGTGCGGGAAAAGATTGTACTGCTGAAACACCATCCCGACCTTGCGGCGCAGCGCCAGCTTGTCGAGCCTGGGATCGGACACCTCGATGCCTTCGATCTGAATGCTGCCGGACGAGATCGGCTGCAGCGCATTGATGCAGCGGATCAGCGTGGATTTTCCTGATCCGGACGGGCCGATGATACAGATCACCTCACTCTTTTTGACCGACAGGCTGATGCCTTTCAGAACCTCGAGAGCTCCGAACGACTTTCTGACGTCGACGCATTGGACGATGGGCTGATCCGGAGTCCAGCTCGTGGCCATGCTCTGCCCTCAGCGTATGCGGAACCGACGCTCGAGACGAGCGGTCCAGAGGTTGATCGGATAACAGTAGAGAAAGAAACACAGCAGCGCGAAACCATAGAGCGGCGCGAACAGCTCCGGCCTGCCGCCTTCGGCGGCATGCACCTGCGCCGTCAGGGTGAGCATCTCCGAAACACCGACGATCGATGCCAGCACCGTCGACATCGCAACCAGCGCATAGACGTTCATCCAGGGCGGCAGCATGCGCTTGATGCACTGTGGCAGCATGATCAGCCACATCGTCTGGCGCCGCGTGAACGAGAGCGATTCCGCCGCCTCCCATTGCGTCGACGGAATGGAGCGGACGGCGCCGCGCACGACCTCGGCGACGTTCGCCATGACCGGCAATGCGAAGCCCACCGTCGCCTTGATCCAGTCCGGCAACGGGATGGTCGTCTTGAAGAGGGTGACCTGGAAGGGCACCAGAAACATGACGAAGAACAGCAGCACCAGCCAGGGTGCGTTGCGGAAGAATTGAGTCAGGAGCCAGCTGACGGCGGCGAGCGGTCGAAACTCCGACAACAACCCCAGACCCAGGCCAAGCCCGGCGATGGTCCCCAGCAGCATGGCCAGCAGGGAGATCAGGATGTTGAAGGCGAACCCGCGCAGCAGCAGCGGCGACCACTTCACGATGACTTGCAGCGGGGACAGCACCGCCGGTCCGGTCTGCGCCCACGCGGTGGACGCGGCCATGATGGCGCAGAAACAAATGATCGCGGCCGTCAGCGGGCCAATCCGAACGGACATCCGGGCCGGCGCGGGACGGTACGGCAGAAGGACGGCAAGCCGGTGCTCGGGCTGGGCGTCCTTCATCGGGCATATCCCGGGATGCGCATCGCCCGCTCCCAGCGATGCATCAGCCAGACGAGGACGCCGACAAGGATGCCGTAGGTCGCCAGCAATACGACCATCATTTCGAAGACGTTCTGGGATTCCGACCAGATCTGCTTGACCGCATACAGCGTCTCGGGAACGGCGATCGCGTAGGCGAGGGTGGTCGTCTTGAGCAGGTTGACGAGGTTGTTGTTCAGTGCGGGAAGGCAGACGCGAATGGCCAGCGGAAGGACGATATGGATGTAAGCCTTGAGGCGCGTGTATCCGAGCGCCTCCGCGGCTTCCAGCGTCGTCCTCGGCACCGCCTCGATGCCGGAGCGGAAGATTTCGACGTTGAAGGCGGCCGCGAACAGTGACAGCGAAATGATGGCCCACTGGACGTTGCTCAGCAGCGGAACGCGCATGCCCGCCGCCTCGACGGCCGGGAGCATGGTGCCGAGGCCGAAATAGAAAAAGAAGATCTGGACCAGCGGCGGCGTGTTGCGGAACACCACCACGAAAGCATTGACGGGCAACCGCAACAGCATCGACGGACTGCCCTGCAGCAAGGCGCCCACCGCGCCGATGATGAGACTCAGCAGGATGGTCGTGACGCTCAGAAGCAACGTCATCTTGAGCCCGCCGAAATAGCGGTCCCAATCGTAGGCATCGTAGAATACGGAGAAATTCAGCCCCGTCGTTTCGTAGAGCCGTTGAAACCAGTCGCCGATTGCGTGCATTTTACGCGACACCAAACTGTTGAGGCGATGCCTCGTATCAGTGCATTGGCTCGACCTGTTCGGAGCGCAAGACGTATCTCGCGCTCCGCTCTGCGCGTCTATTTGTCCTTGTATTGCTCGTGCATGAGCAGCGAATACTCGGTCGGCGTAATGCCCCACTTCTTTTCCGCTGCCACGATGAAGCCGGTCTTCATCCAGTCCTTTGTCGTATCTTCGAGCAGCTTCTGAAGGCTGGCATTATCGAGCGCGACAGCGATCATCCATGGCGATGGCAAAATACCTTTCAGGGGCAAGTCGTAGTCCGCCTTCCACTCGTCCTCGAGCAGCTTGCCCTGCAGGAAGGTCTGATCGTAGACATAGCCGATGCAGTTGCCCTGCTTCATGGCGAACAGAGGCTTCTCCGAGCCGTCAAACGCAACGATTTCGGGGCCGTAGGATTTGGCAACGTCCTTGTTGTACCAGGCCCCCGACGTGGCACAGACGGGTTTTCCCTTGAGCTCGGCCCAGTCCTTGATGCCGGACTTCTTGTTGAGAAGGATGTTCACATAGTCCGAGTAGTACAGCGGTTCGATGGCTTGAACCACGCGACGGCGCTCCGGCCTGTCCGACATGGTCGCGATCAGCAGGTCGACCTTTCCCTGCTGAAGAAATTCGATCCTGTTGGAGGCCGCGACCGGAACGAGTTCGAGCTTGACGCCGAGGCGCTTGGCAATGTCTGCGGCGAGATCCGGCTCGATGCCGACCACGTTTCCCGTGGGGTCGCGGAAGCCGAAGGGCTTGTAGTCAGCCTTGACGCCCACATTCAACGTACCGCGCTGCTTGATGGCATCGACGCCGTCGGCGGCTTGAGCGCTGCCAAGGATCAGCAGCGCCGCGATGCCTGTCATCATGGAACGGACAATGTCTCTCATCGGATGACGCCTCCAGGATTGTGATCACGACGCGCGTTGCGCGCGTTAGTTCAAGATACAAGGCTCGTGCCAAACGTCACGAAAATCGGGAGATGGAGAATGGGCTGAGGTCGATCGCGCTTCGACCGTCGGTCACCATCCCGGCCACGACATTGCCGATACCTGCCGAGTGCTTGAAGCCGTGGCCCGAGCACGCCGAGACGACACAGATTCTGTCATGGTCGGGATGGCGGTCGATGATGAAGCCCCGATCGGGCGTCACCGTGTAGATGCAGGCGGCCGCCTGCGCGACGCGCGGCGTGGCGCCGGCGAGTCGCCCTGCGACGTGCTTCCGGTACATTTCAGCCGATTCCGCGGGATCGACGGTGCGGTCGATGGTGTCGGCCGTCGTGCTGGTCTCGTACTGCTCGGTCGCGACCTTGAGGCGACGATCGCCAGGCAGCGGCGGGAAGCCGTAGAGGTAGTCGACATCGGTCGCGCCGTGCATCCAGATGAACACAGGCGAATTGGCGCGATACGCGCTGGTATCGTCGAGCTCGTACCAATGCAGCACCTGCCGCTTCACCGTGAGCACGCGGTCAAACGGCGCGCCGAGCAGGTGAGCATTCCAACCGCCGGCCGACACCACCACCTGGTCGGCCTCGAATGTGCCCGAGGACGTTTCCACCCGAACGGCGGAGCCGCGCTGCGCGATCGAGAGAACCTCGACTCCCGTGCGGATCGTTGCTCCGAGCTGCTCCGCACGCGTCAGCTGCGCCTTGATGCAGCGCTCCGGAAAAACGTATCCTCCGCCGGGCTCGTAATAGGCCTTCTCGTTACCCTGGAGATTCAGGAACTGCGGGAAGCGATGAGCCACCTCTCGCCCGTCGATCACTTCATGCGCGATGCCGAAGTCACGCGCCGCTCCGATCGAGCGCGCGACGAAATCCGGCTTGCCGTGGTGCGACGTCTCGCCGACGCCGGGCGCCATGACGACGAGGCCGCATGGGTTCATCAGCTCGGCAGACGTCTCGGCCTCGAGCTCACGCCAGATCCGGTGGGTGTCCAGCACGAGCGGCACGTAATCGCGGCCTTCGCCGACCGCCTGCCGGGTGATGCGGGTTTCGCCGTGGCTGGATCCCATCGTGTGGGGCGGGGCGAAGCGGTCGAGGCCGACCACCTTTACCCCTCGCTTGGCCAGTTGATAGAGCGCCGCGCTGCCCATGGCACCGAGGCCGATCACCAGAATATCCGCTTGCTCGCTCATGGATCGGGACTGCTTAATTGTTAGGACAGAACGAATTCTGCTTTCAGATACGGCTCTTCGACAAGGATAATTCATGGAATGAAGAGAATTTGCATCCCTGTATGACTTCTGCTTAAGTCATCGAGATGCAGCCACCCGTTCCAGACCTGCGAAGCCTGCAGATTGTCGCTGCCGTTGCGGACTCCGGCAGCATGCTCGAGGCGTCGCGCCAGTTCGGGATGACGCAATCCGCCGTGTCCCAGGCAGTGAGGCGTGCCGAAGCCGCCGTCGGCGTCGCCTTCTTCAACCGGAGCCGCAGGCCGCTGACGCCGACCCGGGCAGGGCGCATCCTCGCAGACCGAGTTCTCGATCTGAATCGCGACTTCGACGTGCTTCTCAGCACGCTCCGGGCTGCGGCGGAACAGTCTGCACGTGTCGATCTCAGGCTCGGCCTCGTCGATTCCTACGCGGGCACGGTCGGCGCGCACCTCGTCAAGGAGCTCATGACGGGGTCGATCGCGCTAAGCCTGTCGGCATGGTCGGGGCTTGCACATTCTCATGCGGAGGCCCTGGTTCGTCGCATGATCGACGCGGCGATCACATGCGATGCGATGGACGACCTGTATGATGTCGAGCGCTTCCCGTTCTACCGCGAGCCGTATCTGCTCGTGGTGCCACGCGGACTGGAAGCCGAATTCGCCGACCTTGATTTGCGCGAGATCCTCGCCCGGCATCGTCTGGTCCGGCATAGCGAACGCTCCTATGTCGGCGCTCAGGTCGAGCGCCATCTGAGCCGCTTGGGCATTCGCCCGCCACGGGCCTTCGAGTTTGACACCTCGGACAGCCTGGTAGCCATGGTCGCGACAGGGATGGGCGTGGCGATCACCACGCCGCTGTGCCTGTTGCAGGGGCTTGCCCACGCGGCCCAGGTCAGCGCTCTCCCGCTGCCGGGCCCTGGATTCTTTCGTGAGCTGCTTCTGGTGACCCGCCGTGGAGATCTTTCGTCATTGGCGCCGCGCATTGCCGAGATGGCGCGAATGAGCATTACGACGCAGGCGATGCCGCGCGTCCGGACGCTCGTGCCCTGGTTCACCCAGGATTACTAGCAACGAAAAAGCCCGGCTGGCGCCGGGCTTTTCTGCTTGAGTTCTGGCCTTGCGCCTCAGCGGCGGAACATGCCGCCCATCATGCCGCCGACGACACCGCCGACAAAGGCTGCGCCGGCATCGCCGCCGCCGCTGTTGCGATGCTGAACCGGTGCGCTGCTCTGGGCCTGGGCCGGGGCAGCACGCCGGGCCGGCTTCGCGCTATCGTCGCTCGCGGTGGCCGGCGCGGCCGCCACGATCTCGGACAGCAGGGCCTTGTGCTGGAGCTTGTTGAGGTAGCCGGTCGAGGGATAACCGCGGGCGGCCTGCCAGCGCTTCAGCACCGAGCGGGTCTCGTCGGTGAACGCACCGGTCACCTTGGTGTCGAAGCCGAGCCCGGTCAGGCGGCGCTGCACGTCGCGGCGCTGGCCCTTGTCGAGGCCGATCTGGTCTTCGGTGAGCTGGCTGGCGTCATCGGTGAAGGTCGCGGGATCGATCCCGGAGTTCAGATTGCGGGTCGCCGTGGACGGGCCGCTCTTGATCGCCGCAAGCCGCGCCAGCGCCAGCGCCTTGAACTGGCCGTTCGGATAGGCCGAGAGATAGGCGTTGAGCTCTTCCGGCTTGTTGGATTCCTTGACCGAGCGCCAGTACTCGAGCTCGACACCGTCGGAGCTGCTCGCTGCTGCCGGCACGTTTCCAGAAGCGGTCGGCGCTGCGTTTGCAACCTGCGTCTGCTGCGACGGGTTGAGATAGACCGCGCCGATCAGGTTGGTGTGGCCCCAGGGAAGCTGGCCCTTGCGGGTCTCTTCGTTGACCTGGGCGCGCACCGACGTCATCGCCTGCTGGATCTCGACGCCGGGCTTGGTGATGTTGTCGATTAGCGCGCGGGTGAACGGGCTGTTGTTGCCCTCCTGGCCGTCGAGCGCGGTCTGGCCCGGGCCAGTGGCGAACGCGATCAGCGTGCCTTCGCCCGACTTCATCTCGGCAAGACCGCTCTGCACGTTGACGCTGCGCGTTGCCGAGTTCGACTTGATCTTGGCGGCGAACGGATTGTCGCGGCAGGCGTCGAGGAATACGAGCTTGACCTTGGCGTCGCCCATGGTCTGCTCGAGCGTCAGGTCAATATTAATGGCTGCGCCGAGCTTGACGTCCATCTCCGACTTGATGTCGGCGTCGACAGGCAGGAGGTAGTTGCTGCCGCTGACCGCGATGCCGTGGCCGGCGTAATAGAACACTGCGACATCGGAGCCTTGCGCCTTGCGGCCGAAGTCCAGGAGCTTCTCCGTCATCTGGTCGCGGGTGAGGTTGGATCCCTCGATCACCTCGAAGCCGACGTTGCGCAGGGTCGCCGCCATCGCCTTGGCGTCGATCGGCGGGTTCGGCAATTGTGCGACGTTCTTGTAGGAGCCGTTGCCGACGACGAAAGCGACACGGCGGTCGGCCTTCGCTGCACTGACCGACAGTGCCATGCACATCAGCGAAACGAGCAGGGTGAGAGTGCGCATCTGAAATCCCCAACAGAATCGAATTGCAGGCAGCAACAAATTGGCAACGAACCTACACGAAGTGCCCGACTTCGCGCCACCAAAACGGCGGTACGTCGTATTCAACCCGCTGCTGTGTGGCCGAATGTGCACGATGGAAGGACCCTCCAACGTGATCCAGATCACACGGCCACTTCGTTTTTGTCGCGCGAGACCGCGCGAGGTTCACTGCGCGCGGGCGGGAATCGGGGCGGTCGGCTTCAGGTTCAGGAGATTGCCGCACAGGATCAGCGTCGCGCCAAGCACGGTCCAGGCGTCGAGCCGCTCCGAATACAGCAGCCAGCCGACAGTCGCGGTGAGCGGCACCCGCAAGAAGTCCATCGGGACCACGATGGTTGCATCCGCGTAGCGGAGCGCGCTGGCGAGGCAATAGTGCGAGAATGTGCCGCAGACCCCGATGACGAAGAGCCATCCCCAGAGGGTGGCTGACGGCCAGGTCCAGACATAGAGCGTCGGCAGCAGGCCCACGACCATCTGCACGATGATCATCCAGAACAGGATCGACAATGCGCTCTCGGTCCGGGTCAGCGATTTCGCCAAGATCATGGAAATACTGAAGCCAATCGCGGCTCCCAGCGCGATCAGCTGGCCCGGATTGATCTCGCCGGTCGCGGGCCGCACGATCATGACGACGCCGACGATACCGAGCGCGATGGCGGCGATCTTCCACACGGTCATCCGCTCGGACAGGAACGTTGCGGCCAGCAGCGCGGTCCAGATCGGCATGGTGAATTCGATCGCGACGACCTGGCCGATCCCGATCAGCGTCAGTGCATAGAACCAGCCGAGCTGCGCGAAATAATGGACGCCGTTGCGCGCGAGGTGCTGGGGCAGGCGTTTGGTCGCGACCGCCTTGAAGCCGCCGGCCCGGTAGATGATCGGCAGCAACAGCGTCAAGCCGATCACCGAGCGCACTTCCATGATCTCGAAGACGTTCAGCTCTCGCGTGGTCTCGCGGCCGGCAACCGCCATGACCAGCATCAGCGCCAGCCAGCCGGCCATCCACAGTGCAGCCATCGTTTTGGACGGTGTCGCGGTCATCGTTGCTGGTGCGGGCGATCGAGCTTGAGGGGAGGGCCGGTATCGGCGACATCGCCGGCGTTTGCAACGGCCAAAACTGCGGATGCAGCGATGCAGGGCGGCGTGTTAAGGCATCATTGAACAACAAGAAAAGGGAGATCTTCGCTCATGCAAATCTTGCAGCCGGCCGAATGGAAGAAACCGCGGGGCTTTTCTCACGGCGTGGTGGCCCAAGGGCCGGGCCGCTGGGTGGTGCTGGCCGGGCAGACCGGCGGCGACGAGACCGGCAATTACGCGCCTGACATGGCGGCGCAGGTCGCAACCGCGCTGAAGCGGATCATCAAGCTGCTTGGCGAGGCCGGAGCCGGCCCGGAGCACATCGTCCGCCTGACCTGGTACCTGACCAGCCGTAGCGAATATGAAGCGGCCGGGGCGGGCATCGGCGCGGCCTGGAAGGAAACGCTGGGGCGAAATTTTCCGCCCTCGACGCTGCTCTACATCGGCGGTCTCGTGGACGAGCGGGCCAAGGTCGAAATCGAGGTCACGGCGTTCGTGCCGAACGCATAAAACGCATAAAAAAGCCCCGGCGGAATCGCCGGGGCTTTTTGGCTTGAACGCGGCCCGCCTTAGCGCGACAGCGAGATGTTGGCGCCGCGGAACTGGCTGTCCGCGCGCATCGTGACGCTCTGCTTGTTGCCGGACGTCTTCAGCGAGATGTTGGCGTTGAAGCCGGCGGTCGAGGCGACGAGCTCGTAGTTTCCGCCAGCGCCGCGGCCCTGGAGGGAGCCGCTGATGTTGCGGCTGGCCTCGGACCAGCTGCCGGCGATGGCGCCGCCTTCAGCCCTGACGTTGGCGCCGAGATTGAACTTGTAGGCGTCGCTGGCGCAGGTCAGCGACATCTCCATCGTCGGTCCGATGGGGGCGTACTTGGCCCGGCAGCGGATCCGCTCGGTCGAGCCGTCATCCAGCGTGACGGTGCCCGCACCGTTCCAGCTCCCCGCCAGCGGGGCGAACGGGCCTGACTGGGCCTTGCTCTCAGAGTTGGCGATCCCCGCCGCAAACAAAACGGCGGCCGCGATCAGCAGCCGCCGGCTTACGACGCTGGTCCCGATTTTCTTACTGGCGCGATGCTTCCCACCGCCCACTGCACGGTATGCCTGCAGATGCTCCATTCCACTTCCCCGATCCGGCGTTGCCGCTGAGTTGACCGTTGGCATATGCACCATTGATCGAAACTTTCACAAGTCCCCCGCTGCCAATGGTGCCGGAAACGTTAGCGCCGGGCGCGGTGATCTTGCCGTCGGCAACCGTCAGCATGGAGCTCGCGGTCGGCTCGCAGGTGCCGCTCTTGGTCACGATGGTGACGTGCCAGTTGCCGTCATAGGGGGTCTGGGCGAAGGCGGGAGCGGCGAGGGTGATGACTGAAGCGGCACAGAATGCCGTAATGCGACCAAAACGCATGAATTCCGTCCTTGAATCTGTCTGATATGCTGACGCTTATTCGACCCAAATGTGACGGAAATTTGTTGCATTGCCAAAGCGAAAATTGTTCCTGTGGAAACAATGGTTTATTTGTGTTTCTGGCTCCAATTTTCGAAGCAGAATCAACGCGGCTTCACGTTAAGGGTAAACGTCAGGAGGCGACTCAGGAGGCTGACTCTCGGAAAGGACTCACGAAAGACTTGGCGCCAAGGTGGCGAATTGCTCGTCCTGAACCTTGGAGGGCAGCGCCTTGTGGACCTTGACGTAGTCGATGACGTCGGCCAGCAGCTTGAGGCCGAGCGGAGCGAGCGCGCGCTCCCAGAGCTCGCGAGCCGTCTCGCCCTTCTTGACGAAGCACCAGTCCTGGGCGGCGATGGCGCCGGCGTCCATGCGGTCGGCAAGCTGATAGATCGTGCCGCCGGCGATCGGATCGCCTTCCTTGATGGTCCATTCAACGGCGGCTTTGCCCCGATGACGCGGCAGCAGCGAGGGATGATAGCCGATCCCGCCGTACTTCGCCGCGGCCAGGGCGTCCTTGCCGATCCGGGCGTGGCTGTGGGCGGTGATGATCAGGTCGGTGTCGGGGCCGATTTCGGAGGCGACCACCAGCTTCGGATTGGCCTGGACCGCCACCTCGATGCCGGCCGCCTTGGCGCTCGCGGCGAGGCGATCCTCGGCGTCGGCCACGACGACCCGCACGATCGAGACGCCGTGCTCCCGGAGCATGTTCAGGGTGGTCACGCCGAAATGGCGGGAGCCGACGAGGGTGATGCGCATGGGTGTCCGATCTGTCTCGCAACTGCGTCATCCCCCGATAACACGTCGGTGCGTCCTGTCACCAGCCGCGGGCGGTTTGTGCCGGTTATCAACAATGCACCGGGCGCGGGGCGGGACGGACTCCGCGATTGCGCAGCCGGCCGTTCCGGTGCTTCCATGCGCGTATTGCCCCGTATCAGGAGCGAGCGCATGCGAACCGCGTGGTTTTTCCTTCTCGCAGCACTGAGCGTAGCCACGCCCGCGCGCGCCGGCGGGCCGTATCCGGCGGTCCCGCCCGAGGTTGGGGTGGCGCCGTTCATCGGTCCGACCTGGGATGCCTATCGTTGCGCCGAAGGGCCGGTCTATAATTTCTATCACGGCGCCTATTACGGCGAGGAGCCGCCCGCACTCTATCGCGGCTACGCCTACAGGCCGTACTACCGCTACAGCGCCTACCGCAGGCTGCCGCGCACGTATTTTTGCGTCACCGATTAGCGTTGCCGCGCGGCCACATCGACAGCAAATGATGCATCCGCCGGTTCCTCTGTTTCATTCCTAACATACGGAGTCCCCGTGTGCCGCTAGAATGCGCCAACCGGGGCTGGCCAAATTTGATTCCGAATCCGTTTTCGAACCCGGCTTTGGCCGCTGGCGAGTGATCGCCAGCGGCTTTTCATGCCGGCGCCATCACGAAATCATCAAACGGTAACGCGTTCTCAACCTGCCTGTCGTATCGACGAATCCGTCGCGGATTTGTATTGCGTACCGCGACACCAAAAATGTCCCGCCGGCGTGGGTGCGCCGCGTGGGCTTTTTTGCCGGGACCGATTTCATGCCGAGCGCAATTGAGCAGATCGTGGACGCCTATGTGCGGCTGAGGAACCGCCGCGGGCTCGACGAGCTGATGATGCACAGGCAGCGGCTCGCGGTCGATCTGAAGAGCAGGTCCGGCTATGATTTCAGCCTCCCGATCGGCAAGATCGACGAGGAGATCGCGATCATCGAGGAGGGGCTCAGCCGGCTGAAGGCTCAGTCTCCGGATGCCCGCGGGATACGTCCGATCTGACGCGCTCAGTCGCGCCGGCCACCGTCGATGACGGTGAACAGCGGCCGTGCCTGGGTCGGCTCGACCAGCAGTTCCTCCACCAGCGCGGTGGCCGCATCGACATATTTACGCGTCGGTTTGTCGAGCTCACGTTTGGCCTCGTCGTCGAGCGCGACCTTTGCGGCCTCGACCAGCTTGCGCATGCGCGCCGCATGGTCGTCGCCCGCCGTCAGCGTCGCGCGCGCCAGCGAGCGCAGCACGAACAGCTCGCCTTCGAGGCGGAGCAGACGGTCGTTGAGCCTGGTGAGGACGGCGTTGAGGTCGGCCATAGCTGTTGTTCGTCGCGAAGGATCCATCCTGATCTAGCGGCGATCGGTGAACGGAATCCAAACGCCATTGGCGCAATTGGGTCGATCTCCGGCGTCTCCCGGCAGCGGCGATGCCGCCGATGTGAGACATCGTGACGTTGCGATGCATCGTCCCGGCGTGGTTCCCGCACCACATGGGAGCCCGGGTGGACGTCCGGAGCACGTACGATGCGGTCTGTCCTGGCTTTGGTCCTCTTGATTGCAACATGCGCCGCGGCGGCTGCCGCGCCGGCGCATCATCCCCGCCCGCGCCATCATGTCGCCGTCCAACTGCCCGAGGACGCGCCGGTGCCGCCCGGCTGGTACAAATTTCCCGGGCAGCCGCCGATTCCGCCGTCAGAGAACAGGAATCTCGATCCCTCCAATTTCGGCGGCGGTTGATCGAAGCTACGCCGCGGTTCGGGCGAGATAGTCGCGGGCGAAGGCGAGATACCAGTCGAGGCAGGCGGGATTGGCCATCGCCTCCTTGTTGATGACCTTCTCGACGGGCTGGCCGAGCAGCAGCTTCTTGATCGGCAGCTCCTGCTTCTTGCCCGAGAGCGTGCGCGGGATCTCGGCGACGGCAAAGATCTCGTTCGGCAGGAATCGCCGGGACAGGCCGGCCTCGATCGCCTTGTTGATCTTGGCCTGCATCGCGGCGTCGAACGCGACACCCTCGCGCAGCACCACGAACAGCGGCATGTAGCTGTCGCGGCCGAGATATTCGAGGTCGACGACGAGGCTATCCAGCACCTCCGGCAGCGCTTCGATCGCGGAATAGAGCTCGCTGGTGCCCATGCGCAGGCCGTGCCGGTTGATGGTCGCATCGCTGCGGCCATAGATGATGCAGGAGCCGTCCGGATTGACCTTGAGCCAGTCGCCGTGCCGCCACACTGGTCCGCGGCCGCTGCCGTCGAAATTGTCCGGATAGGTCTCGAAATAGCTGGCGCGATAGCGCGCATCGCCCTTGTCGTTCCAGAAACGGAGCGGCATCGAGGGCATCGGCTCGGTACAGACGAGCTCGCCGACCTCGTCGATGACGGCACGGCCCTGCTCGCTGAAGGCTTCGACCGCCGCGCCGAGCAGGCGGCATTGCATCGCGCCCGGGGTCTGCGGCAATTCGCGGTTGCCGCCGATGAAGGCGCCGGCAAAATCGGTGCCGCCGGAGATGTTCGCCCACCAGATGTCGGCCTGCGCCTTGCTGCCGTTGATTTTCGACAACGCCGCGAAGCGATCGTTGAACCAGGCTTGCGTATCGGCGCTGAGCGGCGAGCCGGTCGAGCCGAGGCAACGCAGCCGCGACAGATCGCCGGCCGCAGTGAGATCGATCTCGGCCTTGGCGCAGTTGGCGAAGAACGCCGCGCCGGCGCCGAAGAAGGTCGCTTTCGACTGTGCCACGAACCGCCACAGCGTGGTCCAGTCCGGCTTGTCTTTGGTGCCGCCCGGGCTGCCGTCGAAGATGCAGCAGGTGGTGCCGCTGAGCAGGCCGCCGACCTGAGAATTCCACATGATCCAGCCGGTCGAAGAGTACCAGTGATAGCGCTCGCCGAACGAGTTCTCGTGGTAGGAGCAGCCGAGGTCGTTGTGCAGGCCCAGCAGTGCCAGCACCACGATGACGATCCCGCCATGGCCGTGCACGATCGGTTTCGGCAGGCCGGTGGTGCCGCTGGAATAGACGATCCAGAGCGGATGATCGAACGGCAGCCAGGCCGGCTCGAACGCGTCGATCGCGGCGCCTGTCCTTGCGACGATGTCGGCGAGCCGGGCGTCCGGCGCTGTGGGCGCGCCCTCGCTGCGCAGGATGACGTGCTCGACCGTCGGCAGCGATCGCCGCAGCTCCGCGAGGACGTCCTTGCGATCATGCCGGCGACCGGCATAGGTGACGGCATCGCAGGCGATCAGCACCTTCGGCTCGATCTGCTTGAAGCGGTCGATCACGGCGGGCGCAGCCATGTCGGGCGCACAGACACTCCAGACCGCGCCGATGCTGGCGCTCGCCAGAAACGCGATGATGGTTTCGGGGATGTTGGGCAGGTAGGCCGCGATCCGGTCGCCGGGCTTGATGCCCTTGTCCTTCAGATGCAGCGCGAGCGCCGCCGCCTTGCGCCGCAGCTCCGGCCAGCTCGTTTCGTTGAGCTTGCCGTCCTCGCCGCTACTGACGATCGCGGGCAGGCCGGCGGCGCCGGCGGCCTCGACGTGCCGGAACACCTGCCGCGCATAGTTGACCTGCGCGCCGGGAAACCACACCGCGCCCGGCATCTTGCGCTCGGTGATCACGGCCGCAAACGGCGTCGGTGATTGCAGATCGTAATAGTCCCAGATGCTGCGCCAGAAGCCGTCGAGATCGCGCACCGACCACTGCCGCATCTCCTCGTAATTCGCGAAGGAAAGGCCACGCTGCTCGGCGAGCCAGTTGCGGTAGAGGGCGATCTGCGGAACGAAGGGAGCGGTCATTGCGTGTCGGCTTCTGTTGCGGGGAGGGGGAGTTTATCCGGTGTCTCGGCGTAGCAGAAGCGTCAGTTCCTCATCCCTGCGTCACGGCAAAGCGCTCGCCGCCGATCCCGGCCTGATGCCGCGCGGCCGGCGCTGAAGCTGGCGTTCAAACGCCCTCAAAGCAAAAGCTGAAAAACAACCCCATGCACAGTAGCGGGGGTATTGAATGCATTCGTCATTTTCAGTTGGTGCCAAGCAGGTCCTTTTCGGACTTGTCCAACGCGAATAGCCTACCGATATCTCGACGGCGCGACGCATCGCCACGTCCGGATTTGACACGTCGGGCAAAACACTGGCAGAGTGGCATCATCGGAAATTCGTAACACCCGCGCGGGGAAACCTGCCGCGTTTTTTTATGCCGTAGCAGTTGCCATGATCAAGGATCGCTATTTTCGCCGCAACGGCAGGGCTGACAATCGCATTGGGAATTTTGCGTGAAGTGTTTTGCCCGACGACGGGCAAGGTATCGCTGCGAACTCCGTCGATGCATTGTGCGTCGTTGCTTCAACATCGTCATTGCGAGCGCGGCGAAGCAATCCAGAATCTCTCCGCGGAGGCGATCCGGGTTGCTTCGTCGCAAGAGCTCCTCGCAGTGACGGCTAGAGTCGCGATGGGGTTTCGTAGCCCGGATGGAGCGAAGCGCAATCCGGGGTTCGTGCAATGGAGCGACACAGGTCCCGGATTTCGCTTCGCTCCATCCGGGCGACGGCAGTGAGAGCCTTGCCTCGGCCTACCAACCCGCTCCCGCCCATCGTCTCCCGAACACCGGCGGCTTTGTCTTCACCGCCGACCAGCCGAAGAAGTGGTGCTTGCCGGACCAGGTGTGCACCACGCCGCTGCAGATGCTGCATTTGAAGCTGCCGGTGTGGGCTTCGCTGTGCTCTTCCCGCGTCGCGGTGTAGTTCATGCTGCAACCCGCGCAGGTGAATTCTTCGATCGTCCAGATGCTGTTGGCCATTGCACGTCAGTGTTCTTGGATGCGTTGTGGGAAGCGTAGGTGCGAGCCTTTGCAGCCGCGTAAACCGGCGCGTGGAAATCCGGTTAATTGTCGTTAGCCAACCCCCGCGTGCAAGCGTGCGGCCCTCGGCGCACCCGCCTGACCGCGCGCAGCGGCAGCCGGCCTTGCACCCGGCTGGACCGGACCTCGTCGTGGATCGCGCAAGTGTAGTGCCAAAAGCCCGGCGCGGCGCTTGGCTCGAGCGCATCGTGTATGCCGCGATGAATGCCGGTGCGGCGATCGGGCTCTTTGCGGTGCGCTTCGGGCCGAAGCGTTCCTTAAATCCCGGGGCCGCCGCGGGCCCGGTCGTCTTGACGCCGGATGCGCGGCTGGCAATAACGCTTTGCCGCGCAAGTGCCGGAACCCGCGTCAATGCCGCAAGGAAAGGCGTGCCCGTGAAAAGTCTCCGTCAGCTCCTGACGGGAGAGGACATCATCCAGCTCCTGATCCGGGTCGTCCTGCTTGGCCTGCTGATCATCTGGACCTTCCTGATCATCCGCCCGTTTGTCCCGATCCTGGCCTGGAGCGCCGTGCTCGCGGTCGCGTTCTATCCGGCCTTCAGCTGGGTCGCCAAGATCCTCGGCGGCCGCCCGAAGACCGCGGCCGCGATCCTCACCCTGATCACGCTCGGCATCGTCATCGGTCCGGCGACCTGGCTCGGCCTCAGCGCGGTGGACGGTGCGCGCGAGCTGGCGAAGCAGCTCGGCACCGGCGACCTCGCGCTGCAGTCGGCGCCAGAGCAGCTCAAGTCGTGGCCGGTGGTCGGCCCTTGGCTCTTTGATCTCTGGGATCAGGCCTACAACAACATCCGTGCGGTGCTGCGCGAGGTCGCGCCCTATCTCCAGCCGCTGGCGGGACCCTTGTTGTCGCTTGCGGGCGATGCGAGCCTCGGCACGCTCCAGTTTCTGGTCTCGGTGTTCGTCGCCGGTTTCCTGTTTCCGCACGGGCCGCGGCTGGTTGCGGCCGGCCGCGGCTTCCTGTTCCGCATCGTGCCCGAGCAGAGCGAACATTTCCTGGAGCTTGCGGGCGCGACCATCCGCGCCGTGGCACAAGGCGTGATCGGCGTCGCGATCGTGCAGGCGCTGCTTGCCGGCATCGGCTTCAAGCTCGCCGCCGTGCCGAGCGCGGGCCTGCTCGCCTTCATCGTGCTGCTGCTCTCGATCGTTCAGATCGGCGCCTTCCTCGTGCTGCTGCCGGTGATCATCTGGATCTGGACCGCCAAGGACGTCACCACGGCGCTGCTGCTCACCGTGTTTCTCGTCCTCGTCGGCTTCATCGACACCATGTTGAAGCCGCTGGTGATGGGGCGCGGCCTCACCACGCCGACCATCGTGATCTTCGTCGGCGTGATCGGCGGCACGCTCGCCCACGGCATCGTCGGCCTGTTCATCGGGCCGATCATCCTGTCGGTGGCCTGGGAGATGATGATGGCCTGGATCAGGACCGAGGACCGGGCGGCGGCGAGCGAAAGCTGAGCTGCTGGCACGGGCTGTGGTCAAAGCGCCCCGCGAACTTGTCTATTCAACTAGACAAGTTACGATAGGGCGATTCTGTTTTCGATCTACGGCAGAAATGGCGAAGGCTTCCAAGCTGGTTGCCGCAAAACGCGGCAAGGTATTGTTGGTCAGACGGCGGTCGGACGGCCTGTGGATGTTCCCGGGCGGCCGCAAGCGTTCGCGCGAGTCCGACAAGGACTGCCTGCGGCGGGAGATCAAGGAGGAGCTGCCCAAGCTGAAGCTCGGCCGGATCAGCCTGTGGAAGGAAGTGACGGCCAGGAATAAGCGCTCCGGTCGCAAGATGAGCGACGCGATCTTCATCGCCAAGGGCGCCAAGGGCAGGCTCGAGATCGGCGACAAGAAGGAGATCGACCGCGCCGCCTGGCAGAAGCCGCGCGGCATCCGCCTGACGCCGACCTCGCGCTACATCCGCGATCGGCTGTTTCCGAGCAAGCCGCGGCGCCGGTGAGCAGGGGCGGCCGCGTCTTCGCGGCGCCGGTGCGACAAATCGCCCGCTGGTCCAGAACACGAGCCCGAGAGGCTGTCGGCGGAGTCGGTTTCGATGAGCTGACGTCGGTCAAGTGAAGTCGGCCAAGTGAAATCGGCCAAACGAAGTCCATTCACTTCGAGGCGTGGTCGATCTTGTGCCCGAGATGCCCGGTGTCGTGATCGCGACGCAACTGGCTCAGCGAGGTCTCGTTCAATTGATGCAAGACCTCGCTGAGCGGAGTCGCATCGGGATAACCGGCCGCAAATCCCTTTCCGTAGATCTTGCGCAACGTACCGACCAGCGTGTTGCCGTGCTTCTTGCTGATCGCGCCATCCTTGTCCCGATGGCGACCGTCCAGGCCCGGTTCCTTCATGTTGTTCTCCCCGTGCGGCGTCTTAAGCGCCTGGGGAGAGCGTGCTCCCAAACGAATTGGTTGGCAACGGTACGGCGCGCGGGGTTGAGCGGCGGTTCGCTCCATCGCAAGAGCGTCGCGTTCGCGCTTCGCTCTCCTAGCTGTGAAGCCGCGTCAGATCGCGGGGGGACGGTCGGCGCATTATATGACCGGCAGCGGAGTCGATTGGAGCCGATATGATGCGTCTAGTTGTGGCCCTGGGCCTCTTGATCGTCTTGTGCACGTCTGCAGACGCCGCGCACCACGCTCGCGCGCACAATCCTGCGACACGCCATCCTCCGATCGATCGTTTCGGCACGGAAGTGAATCCTCGCGCGCGCTTCGCGGTCCCCGGCTGGAGCGATGAAGCAACGGCGCGCTGGCTCAACAACGCCTCGTCCAACGTCGGCCGAGGCGGATAGCCACACCCCGACATGGAGCGCGAAGATCGGCGGAGCCGTGTGAACCAGTTCACACTCGCGCTTCGAGACCGGTGCTATGAAGGCCTCATTGCCTAACCAATTTATATTTTGAAAACGCCCCAGCGCTCCCTCAGAGGCGCTGGGGTTTTCATGTCGATCGCGGTCACGGGTCGCGCAGCGTGATCGGACGGGGCGGGTGCTTTCTGAAAAATCCCGAAGGCGGGCGGGGCGACTAAGCGGCTTGCTCCTCGAACGAGGTGTAGACCTGCCCAGCCGGATCGACGATCTGAACGTCCCAACACCCGTCTTTGACGAGCTCTCTGGCCTTCTTGAGGGCGGCCGCGAGTGACAGCCGCTTGAGGCTGACGACGCCTGCCGTGTCGAAACCGCTGATTTCAAACATGCCGTTCCTCCGGTTTTCCTGAATCTTACACCTTTCGAGGGCGTTGTCTCCCGGCTTTTGTGGCAAGGCCGTTGGAACTGCAGACAGCTGCAGTTCCGGTGCAGCGCGGTGGGCCGCCATCGTGCCATCGGCCGACCCGGATGGTCGTGGCGCTCCCGTCTCGTTCAGGCGTCATTCAGAGGGCTTGTCTATCTTGCTGCCTTGGAGGACCGCTTCGATGTTGATCACCACTATCGCGACAATCCTTGCTCTTCATGGCGGTGCAACGGCGCCTGCCGCAGCTGTCGAACGCCCGCTCGAGGTGCAGTATCGCGGCGTGCCGAGGCATCCACCGCCGTGCGGCGATCATTGGGATCTGAGCGCCCGCGACGGGATGTGCTATCCCAACGGCTATCTCCGTCCCGAAGACCAGGCGGCGCTGCAGGGGTATTATCAGGGCCCGCGGCCTTACTATGGAATGCGCCGGCGTCCGGTGCCATGCGGCCACGGCGCTGACGTCGATATCCGCGACGGTGTCTGCTACCCCAACGGCACGGTTCCACTGCAATTCCAGGACCGGCCAGAGAATTACTATCGGCGCTACTGAGAGACGGGCCGTCACGCGCAAGGCCGAGCTTGCTCCTGATCAGCGTGCTCTTGATGAGGTAGCTGCGGAGCCGGCCCAGCGCCACGACCAGGCGGCCTGCGCCTCAAACGGGGTGTGCACGCACCCGGTTGGATCGACGACCTGAACGTCCCAGCCCCCGTCTTCGACAAGCTGCCTGGCCTTCTCGAGGGCGGCCGCGAGTGACAGCCGCTTGAGGCTGACGACGCCTGCCGTGTCGAAACCGCTGATTTCAAACACGCCGTTCCTTCGGTTCTCGTGAATCTCACACCTCCAGGCGTCTCAGTCGGCCACGTCGCTAACGTGGAATTAATCCAAAATGCTCACAATTTTAGGCAGTTGTAGGTGGGTGCTGCGTAGAGGAGCCGTCGCGAGGACGTTCCGGCGTCGGCTTCCTGTTGCTCGCTCATTTGAGGTCAATGGACATGACCACGACATCCGAGGCGCCAGGCCTCGTCGAACAACTCGACCCCGCGGCGCTCGCGCTCGCAGTCGCAGCACTCGAACCTGCTGCCCCGGAAGCTCCGGCACCGGCCAAGCAGTCCAGCCGGAAATCGGTCCTGGCGCTGTCGGTGTGCGCCTTGGCCATCAATGGCGCGGCGGCTATCTATACATTGCCGGCTGATCTTCCGTCGCTGAGTGTCGGCAGTCTGGCTGAACTGCTTCCGCGCCGGGAAGCTTCCGCGCCAAAGGCGGATCCGGTTGCCGCTGCCTTGAAGGACATTCAGTCGGCCCAGCAGCAACACACGGCTTCGCTGCAGGAGAGCAACCACGCCTTGCAGCAAAATGCCGCTCTGCTGCAACAGGATTCAATGGTGCTGCTGTCGCTGCGACAGAGCATCACGGACGAACGGGTCGATGTGAGGAAGATTTCTTCGCAGCTGTCCACGCTCATCGCGAAGGTCGATACGCTGCAGAATGCAATGATGTCGGACGTCACGTCCTCGATCCGAAAAGCGAATGCGCGCTATGGATTGTCCGCTGCGATGCGTAAGCGGATGGTCCGGCAGTCGAAATCCGTCGGGCCGGTTTCGGTTGGGGGCGCTCCGCTGAGTGTGCCGGCTACGGTTTCAGCTCCGGAAAGCTGACGATTGGTCAAGCGAAGCAGTTGGCATCACCGGCCCTCGAGTTCACGCTGGCCGGTCCTCTTGTCATGCCAAGCAGGACACGATGGCAAGCACGACGTCGGCGCCTAGGTCCCCTGAGTACATCGTGAAGAGGACGCCAGCGGCAAGAACAACAGCAAAAACCTTGAGAATAATCATTTTGAGATCCCCTCGTGGCTGACGGGACACTGGACCCGGATTGTTTCCTGAGTGCTTCGCGTGATGCGGCGAACGGTTTCATTCACCGAGGTGTTATCCGTGAGGGGCCGCTCGATTTGGATGCCGCAAGAGGGGCTGCTGCGCCCCGATGCATTTTCGAAATCAAGCCCGGGGGGCGCAATCGAACTGGCGTGCGCCAACGGTGACTTCAAAACCCTCTCGCAAGAGCGAGCGCAAGGTCTCAGTTGCTCCGTTCCGACCTCCAGCCGGTTTCCCGATGTGAAATGGTGGCGGTGATATCGACATCTCTGCCGGCCGACTGGCGCCAGGCAGCCACGCCGAAACACACCGTCAGCGTCAATGTCGTCAGCAATAGCAGCACGGACAGAAACTGGCTCACGCATACCCCCCCGCAAGATCATGCGCGAACGCGCGCACATCTGGTTGATTCGGAAAATGCAGTCCGACTGACCTAGGGAGCGTTTTCCCCAAGGTTGCAAACCCGTGGACCAACACTCGTAGCCCTTGAGCCGCCGCGGCTCAGGAGCCGGCTCCGCACGCACCAGGCTTCTGCGCTTCGCAAGAATTGGCGGGCTATTGCCGTCGCCACGCCATAGCTTTGACTGGATGCTCGATGGCAGCCTCGCCGGCCTTCGTGATGGAGGCGCGTGGAGGCCGGGCGGTGGCGCCTGGAAGTGCCGGCGTCTGATGGCGCGCCACGGTGGCTGAGACGGTAGCGACCACCAGTGCTCGCCGGTTCACACCACGCTGGGCACCAACAAATACGCCGCCGGGCTCTAATACATTGTCCCGGCGGCGGTGTTCATTTCCAGCCCCGAGATGGGAACTAGCAAAAATCTCGGATAGAGATTTTACGCACGAAATCTCCGAGGGTTTCAGGCCGCCGGTTTACGCGTTGACGCGGCCGGAGAAGCTGTCACATTACTTTGACAGACAGGTGCCAATTTGGCAGGCGCTGGGATTTCAGAGCCCAGACAGGAATACGCGGCGAACGCTGCCAAGCGAACATATTCCGCTTGTGCAGCGTTCAGCATCCTCTCAATTTCGGGAGTTCGGCGTGTTTGATGCTGAAATGACTGCGCTGCTCAGGGCGGTGCTCGATGAAGTTTGCGAAAATATTCCTGTAAGCGAGACAGGGGCCAGAGCGTACGTTGCCTCGAAGCTGCTTGATGCCGCGGCACATGGGCACCGCTCAACCGACGCGTTGAAAGCGGCGGGTCGCAAGGCCCTGAACCCACCAACGATGTGGCGCTGATTATCCGCTCCTCATGAGTAGAGGGGTTACTCCGATGGGTCGCTTGTTCAGCTAAGTCTTTGATCTGGCTTGGTGAGCGCGCTGGGGCTCGAACCCAGGACCCCGTGATTAAAAGTCACGTGCTCTACCGGCTGAGCTACGCGCTCCCATGGCCGCTGATGGCTTTCAAGATCGATCGCCATCGTCTTCGGACATTCGAGAAGCATGTCTTGCCGCTGCCTCAACTGGCGTCGCGGGGAAAAACCGGCTGTTTCCGGATCATGCTTTCGGCCCGCGCTGTGTAGGGGGATGGGGCGCTGAGGTCAATAGCGCGAGTGGCAGCCGAAACTCCTGGCAGAGGCGGAGATTCGCTCGCGGTTTCCGCCGCTTAGGTCGGAATTTTCAACCCGATTGGCGGCCGGATATCCACGCCGAACAGCGCCAGTGGCTTGCCGGCGCGGAGCTTTCACCCGCGCCGCGACACCGTCCGTCCCGTCAGTTCGCCTCCCGGCGCACCTCGCTCGGCACCGGTTGCGGCGTGCCGGCGGGGGTCGGCAGCGCAACCGGGCGCAGGCCGATCAGCTCGGCGGTGCGGATCGCGCTGTCGCGCCAGAACTGGAACGAGTTGATGCGGCTGAGCTCGAGGATCGCGATCGCGACCGCGGCCAGGAACGGCAGGCTTTGCAGCACCAGGACGCCGGCGAAGATGTAGATCTCGGTGATCTGGCGATAGCTGTTGGAGGCGATCAGCACGCCGGCGCCGATCACCAGCAGGGTGCCGATCACGGCCTCCCAGAATGCCTGGAACTCGATCGACATCCTCGACAGGCCGCCCTTGGAGGTGCGCGCGAACGCGATGTGCTCGGTGATCAACCCCTGCGCGACCGCGCGCGACACCGTCCATTGCACGCTCATCGCCGCGATCATGGCGCCCATCATCTGGCCGGGTTTGATCGCGACGCGTGCGCGGTACATCGACAGGAAGTGCGCGAGCGAGACGACGAAGGCGCCGATGATCGGCAGGGTCAGGATCTTGTCGGGGATGGCGATGTCGGCGAAGGCGACGATCGGCACCCAGATGAGGTTGAGCAGCGCCACCACCACGCCGAGGCTCTCGGCGCCGAGCCAGTTCAGCCAGCCCAAGCCATATTCGCGCTTCTGGTCGGGCGTCAGCCGGCTGCGGCCGGGCAGGAAGTGCCGCCAGTGCTTCTTCACGATCTGGAGGCCGCCATAGGCCCAGCGGTGACGCTGCTTCTTGAAGGCCTCGTAGGTGTCGGGGAGCAGGCCCTGGCCGTAGCGGTGATTGGTGTAGTGGGTGGTCCAGCCGAGCTCCTGGATCGCAAGGCCGAGATCGCTATCCTCGCAGATCGTGTCGGATGACCAGCCGCCGGCCATGTCCATCGCGGCACGGCGGATCAGGCACATCGTGCCGTGCACGATGATGGCGTTGGCCTCGTTGCGCTGGACCATGCCGATGTCGAAGAAGCCCGCATATTCGCCGTTCATGATGTAGTGCATGATCGACAGGTCGCCGTCGCGGTGCTCCTGCGGCGCCTGCACGAGGCCGACGCGCGGGTCGGCGAAAGCAGGCACGAGGTCCTTCAGCCAGTCGGGATCGACGGCATAGTCGGCATCGAGGATGCCGATGATCTCGGCATCGACGGCGGTGCGGTCCATCGCGATGCGCAGCGCGCCGGCCTTGAAGCCCTGCACCTTCTCGGCGTTGATGAATTTGAAGCGTTCACCGAGCGCGCGGCAATGGTCCTGGATCGGCTGCCAGAACGCGGGATCGGGCGTGTTGTTGATGATGACGACGCATTCGTAGTTCGGATAGTTCAGCCGCGACAGCGCATCGAGCGTCTGCTTCAGCATCTCGACCGGCTCGAAATAAGCGGGGATGTGGATCGAGACCTTCGGATAGTAATTTTCCGGAACGTTCTCGACCGGCTTGCTCTTGGAGAGCAGCCGCTGCGGCGGTCGGCCCAACGCCACCGCCGCGATCTCGTCGACGCGCGCCATCGCGATGAGGACAAGGGGAACAAGCAGGATCATGCCGAGCGTGAGCGCGAAGGCCGAGCCGAAGATGAAATAGTGGTCGTTCCAGAACGCGAACACGGTCGCGGCCCAGGCGCCGACGCCGTTGGCGGTCGCAGACAGCAGGAACGCCTGCCTGGCGGTCGGCTGCTCCAGCCGCAGGATCGGCAGCGACAGGAGGACGCCGACCAGCAGCGCAATTCCCATCAGCTTCCAGTAGTCGGGATTCTCGACCGGGCCGGTCCAGGCGAATTTCGGCTCGCGGCTGGCGTTGAGGATGCCCCAGTACGGGCCGACGCCGCCCTCGAAATATTTCCAGGGCTGATCGATGGCTTCAACGATGTTGTATTCCATGCCGATGGCTTCGGCGCGGCTGACGAAGTTGCGCAGGGTCAGCGCCTGCTGGAACGGGCCGGGGTCGGCGTTGCGCAGGTTGTAGCCCTGGCTCGGCCAGCCGAATTCGGCGATCACGATGCGCTTGCCGGGGAACAGATTGCGCAGCAAATTATAGCGGTCGACGGCTTGGTCGACCGCCTGGTCCGAGCGGAAGTTTTCCCAATAGGGCAGCACGTGGGCGGCGATGAAGTCGACGTTGGAGGCAAGGTCGGGATTGTCGCGCCAGATGTTCCAGATCTCGCCGGTCGTGACGGGCACGCGGACCGAGCCCTTGACCTTCTTGATCATGTCGATGAGGTCTTCGACCTTCTGCTCGCCGCGGTAGATCACCTCGTTGCCGACCACGACGCCGACGACGTTGCTGTTCTTGCGGGCGAGCTCGATGGCGGCCTTGATTTCGCGCTCGTTGCGATCCTTGTCCTTGTCGATCCAGGCGCCGACGGTGACCTTGAGGCCGAACTCGGCCGCGATCGGCGGCACCAGCTCGACGCCGCCGGTCGACGAATAGAGACGGATCGCGCGCGTCATCGTCGACAGCGTCTTCAGGTCGGCGCGGATTTTCTCGACGGTAGGGATGTTGTCGATGTCGGGATGGGCCGCGCCTTCGAACGGGGCGTAGGAGACGCTGGGCAAGAGGCCCTTGAAGTCGGGCGCGGGTTCCCTGTCCCGCATGACTCCCCAGATGCCGGCGTGAAGCGCGGACACAAGCAACAGAACGGCGGCGACAACGCGCATCGCGGCTAAACCAAAAGGGGCTGAGGTGGCAGGGAAGCGGATCCGACCCCGAGATCCGACCGAGTCCGCGGCAAATGGAGCATACCTCTGCCGCGCGGTTTCACAACTGTCACGGCCTCATGACCGTATGAGGGCACGACAGTTTCGGAATGTGCGGCAGTGCCAACCGCTTCTATCGCCGATCGTTCCTGAACGGCTGCTGAAACGATCGCGGCTATTTCGTGGGCGCCGGTGTCGGGCTTGCCGCAGGCGCGGGGTTCGCGGCCGGCTGCGGGGCCTGCGAATTGCCCGTGGTTGGCGCCGCCGGCTGGGAGGCGCTGGCCGACGCCTGCTGCGGCTGGGATGCCGGGTTGATCCAGCAGGCGTGCACCCGGCTGTCCAGGGTCTCGGCGACCTTGGGATCGATCTGGCCGCCAAAGCGGGTCAGGCAGCGGAAAGCGGCCTGGATGTGGCCGCCGGGGCAGCCAAAGCGGTCGTAGAGGTCGAGATGGCGGAACGCGGTATCGAGGTCGTCGCGCCACATCAGCCGCACCACGCGCCGGCCGAGCCAGACGCATTCGGGGTTGCCGGCCGGGCCGTTGATGACCTGGGCTGCTTCGGCGAACTCGTCGGTGCGGCGCTGGTTCTGGGCGGCGTCCTTGGCGGCGGCATCGGCGGGCTGGGTGGCTGCCTTGCCCTGGTCCGGGGCGGGCGTGCCGCTCTGGGCGGAGGCGCCACCGAGACCGACCATCACGACCAGGGAGGAGACGGCCAAGGTGGCGGCGAACTGCCGCAGGACCGCATTTCGTAACTCGAACACCCGTTGCCGCATGAATTCCCCAATATATCAGCTGACCGCCCGCGCCAGGACCTCGCGGACGCGCCGGTGATGGCGTCCAAATGGGTCCCCAATGCGGCGGCAAAGTCCTGCCGAGTCCATGACCTGAATTTGAAATTTTGTCCAGCAAAGTCACGATCCTAGGCCTCTGTCGAACGGCCGCAGGTAAATTCCTCGGGGGAGGGAAGGATCCATCCCGGACACACCCCTTGGCAGATGGCGCGTGAGCAGGTAATCGACGGCACCTCGCGGAGGACGGAACCGATTTCTCTTCGTACGCCACTGGCGCTTCTGCTCGTTTCACTGGGTGCGATTGCTGCCGTGTGGTGGTGGCTGGCCACGCCAATCACGCTCGCACGCGCCCCGATCGACCCGGCCGACAAGGTCCAATGCGTCTCCTATGCGCCGTTCCGCGGGGACCAGTCGCCGCTGAACGCGTGGACCCATATCGAGGCCGACCAGATCGAGCAGGATTTGCGCCAGCTCAAGGAGATCACCGACTGCGTCCGCACCTATTCGATGGAGAACGGGCTCGACCAAGTGCCGGCGATCGCCGCCAAGGTCGGTGGGCTGAAAGTGCTGCAGGGCATCTGGCTCTCCAGCAACCGCGCCAAGAATTTTGAGCAGGCCGCGCTCGCCGTCCGCCTTTCCAAGGAATTTCCCGGCATCGTCACCAGCATCATCGTCGGCAACGAGGTGCTGTTGCGCGGCGAGATGACGACGGCGGACCTCGTCTCCATCATCCGCTCGGTGAAGGCGCAGGTCAGCGTGCCCGTCACCTATGCCGACGTCTGGGAGTTCTGGCTCAGGAATCGCGAGGTCTATGACGCCGTCGACTTCGTCACGATCCACATCCTGCCTTACTGGGAGGATATTCCGGTGAAGGCGAAGTTCGCAGCGAGCCATGTCGAGGCGATCCGCGAGCGCATGGCGGTCGCGTTCCCCGGCAAGGAGATCCTGATCGGCGAGACCGGCTGGCCCAGCGAAGGGCGCATGCGCGAGGGCGCGCTGCCGTCGCGCGCAAACCAGGCGCGCGTCGTCTCGGAAATCCTGGGCCTGGCGAAAGCGAACAAGTTTCGCGTCAATCTGATCGAGTCCTATGACCAGCCCTGGAAGCGCAAGCTGGAAGGCACCGTCGGCGGCTATTGGGGCCTGTATGACTCGGTGCGCCGGAACCTGAAATATCCGCCGGGCCAGCCGATCAGCAATTTCCCGTACTGGAAATGGTACATGGGCGCGGGCATGGGCCTCTGCGTGCTGGTGTTCGCGGTCGCCGGCCTCACGCTGCGCAGGCGGCCGTGGACGCCGCGCTTCTCGGCATGGCTCGGCGTCGCGATCTCGGCGACGTCAGCGGGCGCCCTGCTCGGGATCGGCGTCGACAAGATGTATTATGAGAGCTACGGCATCGGCGGTTGGCTGCACTGGGGCGCGCTGCTTCTGGCCGGCATCCTGTCGCCGATCTTCTGCGCGCAGGCGATGGTGATCGGCCGCAGCCTGCCGACCTTCCTCGATCTGCTCGGCCCGCGCGAGGGCCGCAAATGGTCGAAGCTCACCGCCGTGCTCGGCCTGACGCTGGCGGTGACCGCGGTGATTGCGGCGCAGACCGCGCTCGCCTTCGTGTTCGACTCGCGCTACCATGATTTCCCCTACGCCTCGCTGACGATGGCGGTGGTGCCGTTCGCAGTGCTGATGCTGAACCGGCCGCAGATCGGCCAGCGTCCGATCGCGGAATCGGTATTCGCGGGCCTGCTCGCGCTGGCGGCCGCCTATGTGCTGTTCAACGAAGGCCGCGAGAACTGGCAGTCGCTGTGGACCTGCGCGATCTACTTGCTGTTCGCGTTCACGCTGTGGCGGGCGCGGGCCGAGCAAATCCAAGAATGAACAGGCCGATCGCAAGGCCCGACAGCACGACATTGTAGAGCACGATGCCGAGGCCGGCGGCGACGATGCCGACGGTCAGCAGCACGATCGACGGCCGCATCAGGTTCAGCGTCGCAACCACCAGCGCGACGATGCCGAACACCGAATTCTTGAAAAGCACCGTCGCGACCGAGCGCGCCTTGCAGATCAGCGTCTGCAGGCCGGCATCACAGGCGAGGCCGACGGTCGAGTTCTCGATGCCGAGATAACGCAGATAGATCGCATAGCCGACGGACACGAAGCCGACGACGATCAGGAACTGCACCTGGTAGGGCGTGAGGCGGAAGGGCTTTTTTGTCATGGGCGCAATATGGTCGGGATGACGGGAGGGGGCAACAGGCGAGGTGGATATTTCTGATCGCTTGCGCCGTTCGACGAGTCATTGCTCGACGGCCATTGAGGCCCCCAAGGGTTGCGCAACAAGAGGGTCGCGCAACAAGGATCCGCGGGTAATGATCGAACTCGTGCGCGTTCCTATCGCCTGAAGAACGACGACAGTGTCGATCCCGCCGAGGCCGTCTCCGGCTTCGCCGGTGCGGCCGGCGGCTGAGGGGCGGGGGCAGGCGCGGGCTCCTCGCGCTTCGACGAGCGCTTTGAGGAGTAGCTGCGGCGGCGCTTCTCCGGTTTGGCGGCAGGCGCGGGTGCCGGCGCCGTCTCGGCTTGCGGCACTGCGTCCTGGTTCTTCTCGGAGTTCTTCTCCTGAACCCGGTCCTGAGTCTTCTCTTGGCCCTTCTCCGATCCACCGCGCATCGACAGCCGCTGGCCGTCGAACACGGTGGTCTCGCAATGGCGGTCGTTCTCGGCGAGGCCCGCGCAGAGCTTTGCGGCGGCCGCGGCATTGATCAGCGGGCCGGCGCCCAAGCGGAGCTGCATGCCGAGGCCGGCATTGCCTTCCTTGATCATGATGATCGGCCGCAGCGCCGCGATCTCCGGATTGGACTTGGTCAGGCCGCGCCAGAGCGCGCGCAGGCCGTCGAGCGAGTTGGCGCCGCCGAGGTCGATGGCGAAGCGCGTCTGCTGGACCGCGATTGCGGGGGCCTCGCTCTCGGTCGCCTCCGGCGGCTTGGCTGGCGCCGCGGCGACCTCGGTCGGGGCGGGCGCCTGTTCGGGCTTCTTCTCGACGGCCTTCTCAGTCGTCTCGGGCTGCGTCAGTTTCGATGCGGCGGGATCGGGCGGCGCCATGATCGACTTGGATGGCACCAGCGGAAGCATCGGCAGTGCCGCCGTCGTCAGCGGCGACTGCGACACCAGCGAGGCCGCGGCGGCGGTCTGCGGCGGCGGGATCAACTGGTCCTTTGCGACCTCCTTCAGAGCGTCTTTTGTCGGCTCCTTCGCCTGGTCCTTCGCGGCTCCCGCGCGCGGCTTGTCACTCGGGGGAGCCGGCGTCGAGGCGACCGGCGCGACGCTCGGCGCCGCGGGCTGTGCGTCAGGCGCCGGCGCGTCCTGTGGCTTCGCGCTCTGCTTGGCGATGGCACCGGTGACGGAATCCATCCCTTGCTCGAGCACGGTGACGCGCGAATAGAGCCGGTCCCGATCGGTGTTCAGCGTCTCGATGGCGGAGGCGAGGCGGCGGGCCTCGTTCTGGCTCTCCTTGGTCAGCATCTGGAGCCGGTCGGCCTGGCGCGACAGATCGGCCGACGCAACCTGGTCACGCCGCCAACCGAGCTGGGCCTGATTGGCCATTACGGCCAGCACGACGGCGCCGACGGCGGCCACGCCCCACGAGCCCAGCCGCCACATCATGCTGCGGTCGACCGCGCTTTCCTCAGCCAGAAGTCCGGAGAACAGCCCGCCGGTCTCCCTGGTCCCGAAGGCATCCGCCAGTGGGTCGGAATCCTTTGCCATGAACGTTAAGTGCCCAGCCCCGAACAGCTTCCCCGAATCAATCAGGGAACATTAACAGGAAAACCCCGTCGCACTTGAATTCCGGGCGTTCGCGGGGGTAGCAAGGCGACAGCTCATGACGGCATCGGCCTGCCGCCGCCCGTTGATTCGGCCATGTTGACAGGATTTCGATGACTGCCCGTTCCAGCCTCACGATCGTGCTCGCCGCCGGCGAAGGCACGCGCATGCGATCGAACCTGCCCAAAGTGCTGCATCCGGTCGCCCACCAGAGCCTGCTCGCGCACGTGCTCGCCGCCACGCCGAAGGGAACCGGCACCTCGCTCGCCGTCGTGATCGGCCCCGACCATCAGGCGGTCGCGGACGAAGCGAAACGCATCCGTCCCGATGCGCTCACCTTCGTGCAGGCAGAACGGCTCGGCACCGCGCATGCGGTGCTGGCGGCGCGCGAGGCGATTGCGCGGGGCGCGGACGATCTGCTGATTGCCTTCGGCGACACGCCGCTGATCTCTGCCGAGACCTTTGCGCGGCTGCGCGCGCCGCTCGCGAAGGGCGCGGCAATCGCGGCGCTCGGCTTTCGCGCCGCCGATCCCACCGGCTATGGCCGCTTCATCGTCGAGGGCGACCGTCTGGTCGCGATCCGCGAGCATGCCGATGCCAGCGCGGAAGAGCGCAAGATCGATCTGTGCAATGCCGGCCTGATGGCGATCGACGGGCACCGTGCACTCGCGATCCTCGACAAGATCGGCAATGCGAATTCGAAGGGCGAATATTATCTCACCGACGCGGTCGGCGTTGTTCGTGAACAGGGATGGGAGGCCGTCGTGATCGAGACCAGCGAGGACGAGGTGCGCGGCATCAACACCAAGGCGCAGCTCGCGGAGGCCGAAAGCGTGATGCAGGCGCGCTTGCGCAAGGCGGCGATGGAAGCAGGTGTCACGCTGATCGCACCCGAGACCGTTTATCTGTCCGCCGACACCGTGTTCGGCAATGACGTCACCATCGAGCCGTTCGTGGTGATCGGTCCGGGCGTGTCGATCGCCGACGGCACGGTGATCCATTCCTTCTCGCATATCGTGCAGACCACGCTCGGCAAGAACGTCTCGATCGGCCCCTATGCGCGGCTGCGACCCGGCACCTCGCTCGGCGACGGCGCGCGCATCGGCAATTTCGTGGAAACCAAGGCCGCGACGCTGGAGGCCGGCGTCAAGGTCAACCATCTCTCGTACATCGGCGATGCCACCATCGGCGCCAATTCCAACATCGGCGCCGGCACCATCACCTGCAACTACGACGGCTTCAAGAAGCACAAGACGATCATCGGGCAGGGTGCTTTCGTCGGCACCAACTCCTCTCTCGTCGCGCCGGTAAAGATCGGCAACGGCGCCTATATCGGCTCTGGCTCGGTGATCACGCGCGATGTGCCCGACGACGCCATGGCGCTGGAGCGCAACCAGCAGACCATCCGCGAAGGCGGCGCGGCGCGCTATCGCGAGATGAAGACCGGCGGCAAGAAGCCGGAAAAGAAGCCGGAGAACTAGCGCCAACTGCGGTGTCGTCTCGCTTTGTGCGCGATCTCTTCAGTTTTCTGATCGACACATTCGTCACGGGGATGGGGCGACTGCTGCTGCGGGAAATGAACGAGTACGATCCGCCCGAGATTTTGGCCCTCGTCATCGGGCTGGCGTTCTGGGCGCTCCTCATTGCCCTCGTCTGGGCCGTGACGCTGGGGTGGTAAGGCGCGCCGCTATTCGTCGTCGGCGAATTCGGAGAAGATCGCGCGCGTCAGGCGCCAGCCGCGCGGCTTGGCGCGCTTGGCCGGCTCGCCCGCGGGGTGCTTGGTGAACACCGGCTTGCTCTCCTTGCCTCGTTGGGGCGGCGGCCAATGCGCAAGGTGCGTGCCGGTGGTTTCGCTGGCACGCAGGAACGTCGATGACAGACCTTTGCGGCCGGATGAGCCTTTCATGGCCTTGTTCTCCTGTCCGGAAATGGTTTGCCAAACTCATTGACAACAAGTTAATTCGCGCGGTTTAAGGCCGGCCAATTCGACGCAGTCGAAATCGGAAGCGAACCGGCGCTGTCTCAATCAGCAATAATTATTGAGTATCTGGTTCCTTAGGAACTTCGCTAGAAACCGAGCGCGTCGTTTAAGCGATTTTTCGACGATTTGGGGGATATTGATCCGCATGTGCGGGATTGTCGGCATTCTCGGGCGCACGCCGGTTGCAGAGCAATTGGTGGATTCGCTCAAACGTCTTGAATATCGCGGCTACGACTCCGCTGGCGTCGCCACGCTCGAAGGCAAGCATCTCGCGCGCCGCCGCGCCGAGGGCAAGCTGAAGAACCTGGAGAAGCGTCTCGAGGCCGAGCCGCTCAAAGGCACGACCGGCATCGGTCACACCCGCTGGGCCACCCACGGCAAGCCTACCGTCAACAATGCCCATCCGCACGCGACCGAACGCGTTGCCGTGGTCCACAACGGCATCATCGAGAATTTCCGCGAGCTGCGCGAGGAGCTCGAGAAAAAGGGCACGGTGTTCCACACCGAGACCGACACCGAGATCGTGCTGCATCTCGTGGACGATCTGCTCACGCGCGGCAACAAGCCCGTGGAAGCGGTGAAGCTGACGCTGGCGCGGCTGCGCGGCGCCTTCGCGCTCGGCTTCATCTTCGCCGGTGACGACGACCTCATGATCGGCGCCCGCAACGGCCCGCCGCTCGCGATCGGATATGGCGACGGCGAGATGTATCTCGGCTCCGACGCCATCGCGCTCGGCCCGTTCACCGACACGATCAGCTATCTCGAAGACGGCGACTGGGTCGTGCTGACGCGCAAGGGCGCCACGGTCTTCGACAAGGACGGCCACGCCGTCCAGCGCGAGAAGATCAAGCACGCCGCCTCGACTTCGCTGGTCGACAAGGCCAACTACCGGCACTTCATGGCGAAGGAGATCCACGAGCAGCCGGAAGTGGTCGGCCACACGTTGGCGCGCTATGTTGACATGGCGACCGAGCGCGTCTCGCTGCCGGTCAAGCTGCCGTTCGACTTCAAGAGCATCCAGCGCATCAACATCACCGCCTGCGGCACGGCGAGCTATGCCGGCTTCGTCGCGAAATACTGGTTCGAGCGCTTTGCGCGCGTGCCGGTCGAGGTCGATGTCGCCTCCGAATTCCGCTACCGCGAAGCGCCGTTGCGCAAGGGCGATCTCGCCATCTTCATCTCGCAGTCGGGCGAGACGGCCGACACGCTGGCAGCGCTGCGCTACGCCAAGGCCGAGGGCGTGCACACGGTGGCGGTCGTCAACGTGCCGACCTCGACGATCGCGCGCGAGAGCGAGACCGTGCTGCAGACGCTGGCGGGTCCCGAGATCGGCGTCGCCTCGACCAAGGCCTTCACCTGCCAGCTCATGGTGCTGGCAAATCTTGCGATCGCGGCCGGCAAGGCCCGCGGCGAATTGTCCGACGAGGACGAGACCAAGCTCGTTCACGGCCTCGTCGAGATCCCGCGCCTGATGTCGGACGCGCTCACCACCGAGCTCCAGATCGAGAAGCTCGCGCGTGAGGTCGCCAAATCGCGCGACGTGCTCTATCTCGGCCGCGGCACCAGCTTCCCGCTCGCGCTCGAAGGCGCGCTGAAGCTGAAGGAGATCTCCTATATCCATGCCGAGGGCTATGCCGCCGGCGAGCTGAAGCACGGGCCGATCGCGCTGATCGACGAGACCATGCCGGTCGTCGTCATCGCGCCCTACGACCGCGTGTTCGAAAAGACCGTCTCCAACATGCAGGAGGTTGCCGCCCGCGGCGGAAGGATCATCCTGATGACGGACGCCAAGGGCGCGGAGGAGGCGACCGTCGAGTCCCTCGTCACCATCGTCATGCCCGACATGGCGGCCGCGTTCACGCCGATGGTCTATGCCGTCCCCGTGCAGCTGCTCGCCTATCATACGGCGGTCATCATGGGCACCGACGTCGACCAGCCGCGCAACCTCGCGAAATCGGTGACCGTGGAATAGGCAGAAGGGATCAGGCCGGAACGCTAGGTAGTCTTCCAAAACCTGCTAGAAGACCCTAGTTTGAGTGCAGCGACCGACCTGGAACCCGAATGACCCCCCGCGACGACGCGCCTGCGCCGCTTGATCCCATCCCGGAACCGCATACCGGCCTGATGGGCCGCTTCCGCAATTATTTCCTCACCGGCCTTGTCGTGACGGGGCCAATTGCGATCACGCTTTATCTGGTCTGGTGGTTCGTCACCTGGGTTGACGGCGTGGTGCGGCCGTTCGTGCCGTTGGCCTACCGGCCCGAAACCTATCTGCCGTATGTCATTCCAGGCTGGGGACTGATTGTCGCATTCTTCACGCTGACGCTGGTCGGCTTCCTCGCCGCCAATCTGATCGGCCGGACGCTGGTCGATATCGGCGAGACCTTCCTCGGCCGGATTCCGGCGGTGCGCGCCATCTATCGCGGCCTGAAGCAGGTGTTCGAGACGCTGTTCTCGGGCAAGGGCTCGAGCTTCCGGAAGGTCGGCCTGGTCGAGTTTCCGTCGCCGGGCATGTGGTCGATCGTGCTGATCTCGCAGTCGCCGAATGAAGAGGTCGCGCGCAGCCTGCCGGGGCAGGAGGAGCACGTCTCGGTGTTCCTGCCGTGCTCGCCGAACCCGACCACGGGCTTCTTCTTCTACGTGCCCAAGAGCAAAATCGTCGAGGTCGACATGAGCACCGAAGATGCCGCGACCCTGATCATGTCGGCCGGCGTGGTGCAGCCGGGCTCGGCGCCCGACCCGAAGAAGGCCGCGGCGCTTGCGGGCATGGCGAATGCCGCGCGCATCGCCAACGCGTCCGCGCTCCAGCCCCAGCCTGCGAAGGTGGAGTAGGGCCATTCCCGTTTCGGATGGCCGCATTCACGCAAGCACTTTCGTCCTCTGCTAGTCTTCCGGTTGAAGCGAGCGCCTCGCTCGGAATTCGACCTGGAGTGCATGATGACGAAGACCATTGCGATCCTCGCGCCCGGCGCCATGGGCAGCGCCGTGGCCCGCCGCCTCGGCGAAAACGGTGCGCGGGTGCTGACGTCGTTGAAGGGGCGTAGCGAGGCGACGCAAAAGCGCGCCGCGGATGCCGGCATGATCGGCGCCGAGGACGACGCGATCGCGGAGGCCGACATCATCCTTTCGATCGTGCCGCCGGGCGAAGCCGTGGCTTTGGCCGAACGCCTGGCCGCGCTGATCGTCCGGCGCGAGAAGAAGCCGGTTGTGGTCGACTGCAACGCGGTCAATGTCGATACCGTGCAGCGGATCGAGGAGATCATCGGCTCGGCACAGGCGCCGTTCGTCGATGGCGGCATCATCGGTTTGCCGCCGCAGCCCGGCGGCAAGAGCCCGGCTTTCTACCTGTCCGGCGAGTACGCTGGGGATCTCGCGGTGCTGAAGGACCTCGGGCTCGACGTGCGGATTGTCGAGGGCCCCGTCGGCGCGGCCTCCGCGCTGAAGATGTCCTATGCCGGCATCGTCAAGGGCCTCGCCGGCATCGGCTCGGCCATGGTGGTCGCGGCCACGAAAGCCGGCGCGGCCGATGCGCTGCGCGACGAGCTCGCGCTGAGCCAGCCCGCCGTCCTGGCCCGGCTCGAAGTCGCGCTGCCGGACATGATCCCGAAGGCCTATCGCTGGGTCGCGGAGATGCGGGAGATCTCGGGTTTCCTCGGGCCCGACCATCCGGCGAGCCAGATCTACGAAGGCTTTGCGCGCTGGTTCGAGCACCTCGCCGCAGACGCGAATGGCGAAGCGGTGGACGCGGCACTGCTGAAGGCGTTCGCAGCGCGTGTCGCGCAGAAGAAGGCCTGACCGTCCAGTCCGCAGTCACGGCATGGATCACTCGCCGTGCACTGAAACCGACTCCAGAAAACCCTGGATGTCCCGGTCGCGTCTCAGGCGCACGACAGGGACATCGGGGCCATATTGAAGGCGCTCGGCCTCGATGACAGGGACGCGCTCGGTGTCGTAGCGCCACGCCTCCTTCATCAGTTTCCAGTCGAACTGTTCCGGACATCCCTCGGGCAGATCGGGTCGCGTCGTGTCGCGATCGAACGCGGAGCGCCAGAGAATGCGCCACTGGCAAAGCCAGCGCGGGCGGTCGATGACGACCAGGGTGTCGGCACGCGCAAGCGTGAGATCGAAGGCGAGCCCCGAGAAGCTGCCGTCGATGACCCATGTGTCGCCCGCGATCGCCTCCGCGACGCGTACACGGAAGCTGGCCTTGTCGGATGGCTTCCATCCCGGCCGCCAATAGAGCACGTCGAGATGTACCACGGGCAGTCCAAGCTTCCGCCCGAGATTTCGGGAGAGGCTGGTCTTTCCGCTTCCCTGGGAGCCAACGACGATGATCCGGCGCATGAGCGCAAGGTTCCATAAAGTCGGTCGTGGGGAAAGAGCGTGCCTTCCGGGCGCGCTTTATTACCTCGCATGTAATTGAGCCAATTCGTAGCCCGTCTACCTTGCCGATCGTCCACCCGCGGGGAGTCTTCAAGCCTCCGTCGAGCGCGCGTGTCATCGCATGAGGAGAGAGAGATGCAAGTCGTGTTTACGAAGAAGGCGCCGCCACAATGGCTGCTCGATATGTGGAAGGAGATCGACGACAAGACCTTCGGGCAAGGTTTCGAGTGTTTTGCGGAGGATGCCGTCTGCAATCTCGGCGTCGCCGATTGGAAGGGCGGGAAGCGATCCGCGCCAATCTGAAGGCCTTCATCGACACCGGATTCACCGCGCTGCATCACGTCACCGAATATTGGGACGCCGGCTCCCTGAAGGTGTTTCGCGGTGTCGTCGACATGACACCCGATGATCCCTCGATGACGACGGTGCATCCGACCATGACGCACTTTTTCTACATGGACGAGACCGACGACACCAAGGTGCGGCACTGGGTCGGCGCCGTGGGGCCGGTCACCTTCGGTTGATCGCCTGGAATAAGCCTGCCATTGGCGGCGGCGCCTCGGGTAAACCGGCGCCGCCGCCGATGCGCGTCGACGATATCGACCGGAAGGATCGATCGCATGAAAGCCGTGGCCAGCGACATCAAGACAGCCGTCAGATCTGCGGGGGCACTGCTGCGTCAATGGCGGGACATTCGCGGCAAGACGCAGCTCGATCTGTCCTTCGACGCGGGCGTCTCGCAGAAGCACATCAGCTTCGTCGAGAGTGGCCGCAGCGTTCCAAGCCGGCAGATGCTGCTCGATCTTGCCCAGGCCCTCGACGTGCCCTTGCGCGAACGAAACGAGCTGCTGCTGGCCGCGGGCTACGCGCCGTCCTATTCCGATCCGGCGCTCGATACACCGGCCATGACGAGCATCAACCGCGCCCTGCGGTGCATGCTGCGTCAGCACGAACCGTTTCCGGCCATCGTCATGGACCGGTACTGGAACGTGCTGATGACCAATGACGCCGCGCCGCAGCTCTTCAATTGCTTCATCGACATGTCCGCGCGACCGGCTCCCCGCAATCTATTACACCTGATGTTCGATCCGGCCGGCATGCGTCCCTTCATCGCGAACTGGCCGCAGGCCGCCCGCGGCCTGCTTGCCCGTGTCCATCGCGAGGCGGTCGGGCATGTCGTCGATGTCAGGACCAAGGCGCTGCTGGAGGAGCTGTCGCGATACCCGGGCGTGAAGCCGGAATGGCGCGCACCCTCTGCCTCCGATGCGATGCCGATGATCCCGCTCAGCTTCGTCAAGGACGGCGTGGCGCTGGATTACTTTTCCCTGATCACGACGGTCGGAACGCCACAGACCGTGACGGCCGAAGAGCTGCGGCTCGAGTGCATGTTTCCGGCCAACGAGGCGACCGAAACGGAGCACGGCAGGTTCTTGCGCGCGCATGCCGGGTGAGGGGCGTCGCCGCGAGTCGGCCCGATCGGCGGCTGCCGCGCTCTACCCACACCGTCGTTGCGCTCGCAATGACGAGGAGGAGACGTTGCGAAGCCGATCTGCTATTATCTCTGCTGAAGCAATTCGTCTGTAATCGGAGTTCGAATGAGAGTGCTGGTGATCGGCGCAGGCGCGCTTGGCGGTTATTACGGAGCCTGCCTGGTCCGAGCGGGTCGCGACGTGACATTTTTGGTGCGCGAGAAGCGGGCCGAGCAATTGCGGCAGAGTGGCTTGCAGGTCGTGAGCCCGCACGGCGACTTTGCCGTACAGCCGAAGATCCTTCTGGCAAATGATCTAAAGGAGACGTTTGACGTCGTGCTGGTCGGAGTGAAGGCTTACTCGCTCGACGATGCGATGGCCCAGTTTGCCCCGGCCGTTGGCGCCAACACGATGATTCTGCCGATCCTCAACGGATTGAAACATATTGACGCCCTGACCGCGAGGTTCGGTGCCGCACGCGTTCTTGGCGGATTGGCGAACGTCAGTGCCGGGCTCGACGCGGATGGTCGTGTCGTTCAGTTCATGGCCAATCAAACGATCGTCTTTGGCGAGACCAAGGGAGCGTTGAGCGAGCGTGCGCGCGCTCTGGAGGCACTGCTCCAGGTCCCCGGTATCGACGTGCGCGCCAGCAAAGCGATCATGCAGGACATGTGGGAGAAATTCATCCAGCTCAGCACGCTCGCCGGCATCACCTGCCTGATGCGCGCGAGTATCGGCGACATCCTGGCGGTGCCGAACGGCGAGCAGTCCATTTTCCGGCTGTTCGCGGAATGCTGTGCCGTCGCAACGGCGTCGGGTTTCGAGCCGCGTGCGCCGTTCATCGAGTTCGACCGGAAACTGTTCACCACCCTGGACTCGCCGCTCAAGGCTTCGATGCTGCGCGATATCGAGCGTGGTTCGGTCACCGAAGCGGAGCATATCCTGGGCGATATGGCCAATCGCGCCCGCACGCTCGGTATCGATACGCCGCTCTTGGATCTGGCCCGCGCGCATGTGGCGGCTTATGAGGTCGGGCGCCGAAGAGCAGCAGGCTAACCCGCCCCGATCAGCGGGATCGCCTCGTCGCGCTCGTACAGATACAGCAGGCACCGCAGCGCCTCGCCGCGCTCGCCCTTCAGCTTCGGATCGTCCTTCAGGATCCGCAGCGCCTCGTCTCTGGCCTGGGTGATGAGCTGGCCGTGCACCTCCGACCGCGCGATGCGGTAGCCGGGCAGGCCGCTCTGGCGGACGCCCAGCACGTCGCCTTCGCCGCGCAGCTTCAAATCCTCCTCGGCGATGCGGAAGCCGTCAGTGGTCTCGCGGATGACCTTCAGCCGTGCCTTCGACATCTCGCCGAGCGGCTCGCTGTAGAGCAAGAGGCAGGTCGAGGCTTCCGAGCCGCGCCCGATGCGGCCACGCAGCTGGTGCAGCTGGGCCAGGCCAAACCGTTCGGCGTTCTCGATCACCATGATGGTCGCGGCCGGCACGTCGACGCCGACCTCGACCACGGTGGTCGCAACCAGAAGGCCGATCTCGTGGGCTGCGAACTGGCCCATCACGCGGTCCTTCTCGGTGCCCTTCATCTGGCCGTGGACGAGGCCGACGCGGTCGCCGAAACGCTTTTGCAGGCTTTCGAAACGTTTGGTGGCGTTGGTGAGATGCTCGGTGCCTTCGGCCTCGGATTCCTCGACCAGCGGGCAGATCCAGTAGACCAGCTTGCCCGCCTCCAGGGCCCGGCCGATGCTGTCCGTGACCTCGTCGAGGCGGCTCATCGATATGGTGCGGGTCTCGATCGGCTGGCGGCCGGCGGGCTTCTCGCGCAACTCGGAGATGTCCATGTCGCCGAAATAGGTCAGCACCAGCGTGCGCGGGATCGGCGTCGCGCTCAGCACCAGCACGTCGACGGCGGCGCCCTTCGAGGTCAGCGCGAGGCGTTCGCGCACGCCGAAACGATGCTGCTCGTCGACGACGGCGAGGGCGAGATCGCTGAAGATCACGTCGTCCTGGATCAGCGCGTGGGTGCCGACGAGGAGATTGATCTCGCCGGCTTCGAGCTGCGCCAGCAGCTCGCGCCGCTCCTTACCTTTCTCGCGGCCGGTGAGGATGGCCACGCGCAGCCCTGCGCGCTCCGCGAGCGGGGCGATGGTCTTGATGTGCTGGCGCGCCAAAATTTCCGTCGGCGCCATCAGCGCGGCCTGCTTGCCGACTTCGGCGACGGCGGCGGCCGCCAGCAGCGCCACCACGGTCTTGCCCGAGCCGACATCGCCCTGAAGCAGGCGCAGCATGCGCACGGGCTGTTTCAGATCCTCGGCGATGGCGGCCGCGGCGTTGCGCTGGGACGGGGTCAGGGCATAGGGCAGGGCGTCGATGATCTTGTTGCGCAAGTGACCGTCGCCGGCGTTGCGGACACCGGCGGGGCGGCGCAATTGCGCGCGGATCAGGGCCAGCGCGAGCTGGCCGGCCAGCAGCTCGTCGAAGGCGAGGCGCGACCAGTAGGGCTTTTCGGGCAGGATGTCCGTGAGCTCGACCGGTTGATGCACGCGGCTGAGTGCTTCGGTGACCGTCGGAAAACTGCAGCGGCGCATCACCTCCGGGCTGATCCATTCCGGCAGGGCGGGCAGCTTCTGCAGCGCTTGCGCGACCGCGCGTCGCAGCGAACCGAGCGCCAGACCCGTGGTCAACGGATAGACCGGGTCGATGCCGGAGAGCTTTGAAATCGCCTCCTCGTCGAGCACGCGGTCGGGATGTACGATTTGCGGGATGCCGTCATACATCTGGAGCGTGCCCGAGACGTAGCGCTTCTCGCCAACAGGCAGCAGCTTTTCGACATAGCCGGGCTTGGCGCGGAAGAAGGTCAGCACGACGTCGCCGGTATCGTCGCTGGCGTAGACGAGATAGGGCGCGCGGGCGTTGCGGGGCGGGGGTGGGCGATGGCGATCGACGGTGACCTCCAGCGTCACCATGGTTCCCTGGACGGCGTCGCGGATCTTTGGCCGCGCGCGGCGGTCGATGACCTGGCTCGGCAAATGCAGCAGCAGGTCAACCAGGCGCGGCGTCTCATTGCGGCTGAGCAGGTACTGCAGCAGCTTGTCCTGCTTCGGACCGACGCCGGGCAGGCTGGTCACGGGAGCAAACAGCGGATTGAGCAGGCTGGGGCGCATGGATGCGAATCTAGGATCGTTTCGGCCCCTCATGCCCGGCTTTATGCCGGGATCCACGGCTTTTTTCGCGGCGCTCGCGCGGCAGCGGGCCATGCCAAATCGAGGGCTGACAGGGGCCGTCCGAGTGGCTATATCACCCCGGCCCGGCACGTCCGGGCTTTCTGCGTTTGACTGGATCTGAGACATGACGGGAACGACACGATCGAGCAACGGGCTGGACGATCGCCGCAAGCGGCTTCTGTTCCGCTGCTGGCACCGCGGCACGCGCGAGATGGACCTGATCCTGGGCCGCTTCGCGGATGCGGAGATCGGCAATCTGACCGACGCGGAACTGTCCGAGCTCGAGACCCTGCTCGACGAGTCCGATCCCGATCTCTATGCGGCCATCACCGGTGACAAGGTGCTGCCAGCTGATGTCACCGGCGCGCTGTTTGCCCGCATCAAGGCGTTCCCGATTACGGACGGCGATTCATGAAACAGGTAATGAAGTCGCCGGCCGAGCTGCTCACGCCCGGCCGCGCGCTGACGCTTGCCAATGTTGCCGAGGGCGCCGAGGGCCTCGTCATCTCCGATCTCGCCCGCGCCATCGCCGCGCGGCCGAAGAAACCGGCCGTCAGCCTCGCCGTGGTCTGCCGCGACGGTGGGCGAATGCAGCAGCTCGAGCGCGCGCTGCAATTCTTTGCGCCCGACTTGCCGGTGCTGACCTTTCCGGCCTGGGACTGCCAGCCCTATGACCGCGTCTCGCCGCATGGCGGCATCCTCGCGCAGCGCCTGACCACGCTGGCGCGGCTTGCGCCGCTGACCGGCAGCGACAAGCCGCTGATCGTACTGACCACGGTGAACGCCATCGTGCAGCGCGTCCCTGCGCGCGAACTCGTTGCCGCGCAGGCGCTGTCGGTTGCGCCGGGCAACGTGGTGCCGATGGACAGCATCGTCGCCTGGCTCGAGCACAACGGCTACAACCGCTCCTCGACCGTGCGCGAGCCCGGCGAATATGCCGTGCGCGGCGGCATCCTGGATCTGTTTCCGGCCGGCCTCGACCAGCCGGTCCGCTTCGACTTCTTCGGCGACAGCCTGGAATCGATCCGCTCCTTCGACGCCGAGACCCAGCGCACGATGCTCGACATGCGCTCGCTCGACCTCGTGCCGATCTCGGAATTCCAGCTCGTCACCGACACCATCCGCCGCTTCCGCATGGGCTATGTCGCCGAGTTCGGCGCGCCCGAGCGCGATGACGCGCTGTACGAGGCCGTCAGCGAGGGCCGCCGCCATCCCGGCATGGAGCACTGGCTGCCGCTGTTCCAGGACCGGATGGACACGCTGTTCGACTATCTGCAAGGCGCAGCCATCGCGATCGAGCCGCAGGCCGAGGACGCCATCCGCGAGCGTTTCAAGCAGATCCAGGATTACTACGAAGCCCGCCGCGATGCGATGGAGCATCCAGGCGGTGGCGCCATCTACAAGCCGCTGCCGCCCGACAGGCTCTATCTCACCGACGAGGAATGGACCAAGCGCGAAAGCGAGATGTCGCTGGTGCGGCTGACGCAGTTTTCGGTTCCGGCCGATGGTGCGACGATCGTCGATGCCGGCGCGCGCAAGGGCCGGGACTTCGCACCCGAACGCAATGACGCCACCGTCAACGTGTTCGAATCCGTCGTCAGCTACGTGATGGCGCTGCATGCCCAGCGCAAGAAGGTCGTGATCGCGCTCTGGAGCGAGGGATCGCGCGACCGCATGACCTCGATGCTGCGCGACCACAAGCTGACCCATACCACCAGCGTCAACAGCTGGCGGACGGTGCAGGCGACCCCGCGCAACGAGACCATGCTCGCCGTGCTCGGCCTGGAAAGCGGTTTCGAGACCGACGAGATCGCGCTGATCAGCGAGCAGGACATCCTTGGCGACCGCCTGGTCCGGCCCCGCAAGGCGAGCCGCAAGCTCGACAATTTCATCTCGGAGGTGACGAGCCTTGCCGCGGGCGACATCGTCGTCCACGTCGATCACGGCATCGGCCGCTTCATCGGCCTCCAGACTCTCGACGTCGCCGGCGCGCCCCACGACTGCCTCGAGCTGCATTATGCGGCCGAGACAAAGCTGTTCCTCCCCGTCGAGAACATCGAGCTGCTGTCACGCTACGGCTCCGACCAGACCACGGTCGAGCTGGATCGTCTGGGCGGAAGCGGCTGGCAGACCCGCAAGGCCAAGCTCAAGAACCGCATCCGCGAGATCGCGGGCGAGCTGATCAAGATCGCCGCCGCGCGCCATTTGCACGAGGCGCCAAAGCTGCCGGTGCAGCCGGGCCTCTACGACGAGTTCTGCGCGCGCTTCCCCTATGACGAGACCGAGGACCAGTTAGGGGCTATCGAATCCACGCTGAAGGACCTCGAGTTCGGCCGTCCGATGGACCGGCTGATCTGCGGCGACGTCGGCTTCGGCAAGACCGAGGTGGCCTTGCGCGCGGCCTTTGCCGTGGCGCTCGAAGGCAAGCAGGTCGCGGTCGTGGTGCCGACCACGCTGTTGGCGCGCCAGCACGCAAGAACCTTCACCGAGCGCTTCAAGGGCTTTCCGGTGAATGTGGCGCAGGCCTCGCGCCTGATCCCGACCAAGGAGCTGAACCTGGTCAAGAAGGGGATCGCCGACGGCTCGGTCGACATCGTCGTCGGCACCCACGCGCTGCTCGGCAAGGCGATCAAGTTCCGCGATCTCGGCCTCGTCATCGTCGACGAGGAGCAGCATTTCGGCGTCACCCACAAGGAACGGCTGAAGGCGCTCCGCTCCGAGGTGCACGTGCTGACGCTGTCGGCGACGCCGATCCCGCGCACGCTGCAACTGGCGTTGACCGGCGTCCGCGAGCTCTCGATCATCGCATCGCCTCCGGTCGACCGTCTCGCGGTGCGCACCTTCGTCGCTCCGCACGATCCGCTGATGATCCGCGAGGCGCTGCTGCGCGAGCGCTATCGCGGCGGCCAGGCGTTCTACGTGGTGCCGCGCATCGACGACCTCGCCGAGGTCAAGGACTTCCTCGACAAGAACGTGCCGGAGATGAAGGTCGCGGTCGCGCACGGTCAGATGCCGCCCGCGGTGATCGAGGACATCATGACCGCCTTCTACGACGGCAAGTTCGACATCCTGCTGTCGACCACCATCGTGGAATCCGGCCTCGACATTCCCAACGCCAACACCCTGATCGTGCACCGTGCCGACATGTTCGGCCTGGCGCAACTCTATCAGCTCCGCGGCCGCGTCGGCCGCTCCAAGCTGCGGGCCTATGCGCTGTTCACGCTGCCGGCGCAGCAGAAGATCACCGCGCAGGCCGAGCGCCGGCTCACCGTGCTGCAGTCGCTGGAGACGCTGGGCGCGGGCTTCCAGCTCGCCTCGCACGACCTCGACATCCGCGGCGCGGGCAACCTGCTCGGCGAGGAGCAGTCCGGCCACATCAAGGAAGTCGGCTTCGAGCTCTACCAGTCGATGCTGGAGGAGGCGATCGTCAATCTCAAGGCCGGCGTGTCCGAGCCTGCTGCCGATCGCTGGTCGCCCTCGATCACCATCGGCATGCCCGTGCTCATTCCGGAAGACTATGTCGGCGACCTCTCGGTGCGGCTGTCGCTGTACCGGCGGCTCGCCGATCTCGACACCGAGGAGGAGATCGAGAACTTTGGCGCCGAGATGCGCGACCGTTTCGGCGTGCTGCCGGACGAGGTGCGCTATCTGTTCAAGGTCGCCGCGATCAAGGCGTTCTGCCGCACGGCCAATGTCGGGAAGATCGACGCCGGCCCGAAGGGCGCCGTCATCGCCTTCCGCGATAATTCCTTCGCCCACCCCGACCGCCTGGTGTCGTTCATCCGCAGCTACGGCCAGGCGGCAAAGGTGCGGCCGGACATGAAGGTGGTGTTCCTGCAGGACTGGGAGACGCCGGAAGAGCGTCTCGCCGGCACCACCGAGATCATGCGGCAGCTGGCACAGCTCGCGCAGAGCAAGAAGGCGGCGTAATTGTTCCGAGCGCCACCGGAGTGGTAATTGGATACAAAACAGCGGCATATGGCCACTTGCGGAATGATCGAACGACAGCCATGTTCGATTCGTCGAGTTCGGCCGACGATTTGGCCTCGCCGCTGATTGCGTGCCCGACTGATGACCTGATTCGTGTGACCCGCGACTGGTTTACCGGCCGCGGGTTTTTTGTACCGTAAAGCGGGGCTGCCCCGCTCATTGAAACTTCTGAGGTCGCGAGCGTGTCTATCAATATCGATTCAGGCCAGGAACACGGTGACGAACACGACGACGTCATGTACCCGCAGGTCCTGCCGTTCATATTGGTCCACGCGGGATGCATCGCGGCGATCTGGTCGGGCGTCTCGTGGCAAGCCGTTGTCATTTGCGCGGTTCTGTACTGGTTGCGCATGTTTGCGATCACCGCCGGGTATCACCGGTATTTCTCGCATCGGGCTTACGCGACCAGCCGGGTGTTTCAGTTCATCCTGGCCTTCCTGGCCCAGAGCAGCGCTCAGAAAAGCGTCCTCTGGTGGGCGGCCAAGCATCGCCATCATCATCTTCACTCGGATACGGCGCAGGATGTGCATTCGCCCCGGCACAAGGGCTTCCTCTACAGTCATGTCGGCTGGATCTTCTACCGGCAGCACGACGCAACCGACCTGGTGAAAGTGTCGGATCTGGCGTCGTATCCCGAGTTGATGTGGCTGCACAGGCTGGAGCTTCTGCCGGCATTCGTGCTCGCCGGCCTCTGCTTCCTCATTGCGGGGTGGTCAGGACTCGTGGTCGGCTTCCTCTGGAGCACCGTGCTGGTGTATCACGGCACATTCTGTATCAACTCTCTCGCACATGTTCACGGCCGCAGGCGGTATGTGACCGGCGACGATTCCCGCAACAACTGGCTGCTCGCTCTCGTCACGATGGGTGAGGGGTGGCACAACAATCACCACGCCTATCAGGCCAGTGCGCGGCAGGGCTTCCACTGGTACGAGATTGATCTCACCTATTACATCCTGGTGGCCTTGTCCTGGCTCGGGATTGTCCGGGATCTGAAGATGCCGCCCAAGCAGGTCCTGCGCAATGAGCATCGGCTGGGATCACGCGTGATCAAGCAGGCGGCCGAGCAGCTCGCGGCCCGCTTCAATCCCGAACACATCGCGTCGGCGATCAGGACGTCGATCCATGAGACCGAATTGTCGGTGCGGGATGCGATCCACCTGTTGCAGCACCGTGCCGATCTGCGGCTGGCCAGCATGCCGACGCGCGACCAGTTGCTGGCCGAAGCGCAGCGCATGTTCGCGAAGACGATGTCGCTGGACGACATCGTCGACCGGGCTCACGAGCTCCTGAACGAAACTGTCGGCTTTCTCCTGGCCACTCCTGCGCCCGCTCTGGCGGCCAATGCACAACCGGGGACGAAGGGTGGCGGCTAACGCGCGCTGCCGTAGGGTGGGCAAAGCGGAGCGTGCCCACGCGTTTCGCCTTTGTTGAAAATTGTGGGCACGGCGCTGCGCGCCTTTGCCCACCCTACGGCAGCGAGGTTGTGGTCACGACGCCGCGCGCGACGCGTCAGCTGAGAGACGCGCCAGCAGCGACCTTGCCGTATCCGACGGCGACAGCGAATCTACGCTGACGACGGGATCGCTGCGCATCTCGTGCTTGCCATTGGAGGTGTGCCGCATCACCGCCGACAGGCGGCGCGCGATCATGTGGGCGGTGCGGAAGTCGGTCTCCGCGAACACGACGATGACGGAGCCGTCTTTCTGCGCCACGCCAAAATCCATCTGCCGCATCAGGCGGCTCAGGATCCGCGCGGCGTCGAGTTGGGCGCGGGAATTGCCGGGCTCGAAGGCGAAGCGTGCCACGGAGAGGCCGCCGCCGCGGGCAAGAGCCTGCTCGACCGCCTTGGCGAAATCGCGGGCAAAAGCTTCCACCGTGAGCAGGCCGCTGCGCGGATCGAGCCAGCCGCCGGCATCGATCGAGCGCAGCGTGCGGCTCAGTTGCGCTTCCATCGCGTGCTGGCGGATCAGCGGCAGCGCGTTGGCGGCGACCTTCGCCGGCTCGCCTGGGATCAGCTCGAGATTGGGCAGGTCGTAGGTCTGCGCGAGCTGGTGCGCGGTGACGACCACGGGCAGGCTGCGGAATCGGGTGTCTTCGGCGAGCACCGTGAGGAAGGCGTCGGTGACGCGCGCGGTAAAGCCTTCGGCGAGCACGACGCCATCGATATCGCGGGTGTTGAGATGCTTGGCCGCGGCCTCGATCGAGAGCGCGCCGACGACCCCGACGCGTTCGCCGAACGCGACGGAGAGCGCAGGATAGGCTGCGCCGCGGCCGATCAGGAGCACTGTTGCATCGCGGGCCGGATCTCCCTCCGGCAACCCGACTTTCGCGTCCGGCAGCCGGCGCAGAACCGTCGCATGGAGAGTCCGTACGCGCAGTGCAGCGCGGAGCCGCGCGACGAGGCGGTCGGAATTGCCGCCGCGCGAGGAGAAGGGCAGGGCGTTCTGCGGCAGCGTGCCCGCAGCCTCGAGCGCCACGAAGGGCAAGTAGGGCGATTGGTCCGCGATCGTCCTGGCGAGCGTCGCCAGGTGGGGCTCGTGCCCGGCATGCATCGCCGCGAGAACCGCGGCCGGCTGCACCTGCTCGACCGCGCGCGCCGCGCTGGCCCAGTCGGCGTCGACGACGGGAAACAGACGGGCCTCGTCCAGGGCCGCAATGAAAGGCGGCCGCTGGGCGTTGGACACAAACAGGATCGGGCCCGCCTGGGACATCGCAAACTCTGATCACGCAACAGATGCTGCGCAATCTAGTCTTGTTGCCTTAATGCAGCGTCAATGGATGGGCCGAAACTGCGCTTAAACCGGCCCGGAGCGGTCGCGAAAAGCCTCGACCATCAGGGGGTTAAGCCCGAGCTCATTGAGCGCTTCGCGGGCGCGGGCGTTGTCTTGCGCCCGTCCTGCGAGCCGGTGACCCGAGAGCCGGTCGGGCAGCGCGGTGAGCAGGGCCCCCTGGCCGAGCCGGCGCGCCCATTCCTGGAGGTCGTTGGACAGGAAGCGGTAGCCGCCGACGGCCATGATGCCGGAGGGCGGCGCGGTGATGCAGATCGCGCCGCTCGGACGGTCGAGCCGCGCGGCATAGCCGGTGTCGACATAATCGCGCGGCGGCTGCGCCGTCAGGGTGTCGCCGACCGGCTGCGGCGGCGCGTAGGCCGCGATCGGCACCATCGCTCCGCGCAGGCCGAGCGTGCCCCTGGGCGTCAGCAGGATCTCGCCGGCGATGGAGGAACCGGACTGCTCGCGCGGGGCGCCGTGCGGCCCGGGCATCACCGCAACCGGCATGCCGTCCTCGCCGCGGCGGGCGCCGAACAGCCCGGCCTCGCCGAACAGATAGACGTCGGTCAGCGGTGCATGCGGCGCGATCCAGGCGTCGCTCGCCGCGACCTGCTCGGGCGCGCGCCAGAGGCCGAGGACATTGCGCAAGCTCGGCATACGCGCCGCGAGATCGGCATCGCCGAGCCGCAGCGCGAGCTGCGCGGGGGCGATCAGCACCTCGCATTCGTGCGCGTTGATTTGCTGTTCCAGCACGTCGTTCTCGAAGGGATGATGTAGCGCCAGCGTGCCGCCGCAGAGCAGCCACACCGCGAGCGAGGAGGCGAGGCCCGCGAACGACATCGGCGTGAACGCCGCCATCACGGTCGCGCCCTGCTTGATGTCGGCTTCCAGCGACATCGCGAGCCCGCCGGCGATCAGGCTGAAATGCGGCCGCGGCACCGGGCGAAAGCCTTCCGCGGTGACGTCGAAGGAGATCATCGCCGCCTTGCGGCCGTCCTGGATCACGGCGCGCGTGGTGCCGGGCGGGCGGGCCAGCACGTCGTCGAGCGAGGCCATGCCCTCGGGCAGGTCGGCGCCGAAACCGCAGACGTAACGGATCGAGAAGGCCTCCGCGGCGGCATGCATTGCGAGGTCGGAATAGCTGACGCCGTCGACCTTGCTCATGGTGACGATGGCGCGCGCCGCGGTGCGGTTCAGCGCGGCGGTCAGTTCCGCGTGGCGCCAGAGCAACGGCAGCACGGCGACGACGAGCCCGGCGCGATGCGCGGCGAGCACCGTCAGCACGAACTCGACCGTAGCAGGCAGCTGGATCGCGATGACGGAATTGGCCGGCAGGCCCGATTCGACGAAATGCGCCGACAGGGCCTCGATGGCGGTGTCGGCCTCGGCGTAGGTCATCCGCCGCGGCTGGTGGCCGGTCACGCGGGCCTTGTTGAGGGGATCGAGCAGGGCGGGCGCGTGCGGTTGCCGCATCAGCGTGCGCTGAAACAGCGTGTCGAGCGTCGGCGATACGGCTGGCTGATTCACGGCGTCACTTCGCTTGCGGCTGCCCCTTCGACCACCAGGTCTCCGGCAGGTAGCCGGATAGCGAGGTGGCCTTTGGCCGTTCTATCCGATTCCAGCGCGCGATCCATTGCTCGGATACGTTAAACAGGGGGATTGTATAGAAACCGGAGATCAAGGCGCGGTCGAGCGCCCGCACCGCCGAGACGAAGGCCGTGTGATCACGGGCCTCGAGGAGAGCGTCGATCATGGCATCGACGGCGGGATCTTTGGCGCCCATGTAGTTGCGGGTGCCCGGATTGTCGGCGGCCGCGCTCCCCCAATAGAAATACTGCTCGTTGCCGGGCGACAGCGACTGGTCCCAGCGGTTCTGGATCATGTCGAACTCGTAGCCGAGCCGGCGCTGGTCGAACTGCACGGGATCGACCGCGCGAACGCTCGGCTCGATGCCGGCGCGCTTGAGGTCGCGCTGGAAGGCGAGCGCGATGCGCTCCTGGTCGCGGGTCGTCACCAGCATCTCGAAGGTGAAGGGGGCTTTTGTCGCGCGGTTACGCAGCACGGTGCCGTCGAGATCGTAGCCGGCGTCCGACAGGAGCTTGAGTGCTGCGCGCAGCGTCGTCCGGTCGCGTCCCGAGCCGTCGGTGACGGGCAGGCGGTAGCTGCCGTCCATGACGTCGGGCGGAATCCGTGTGGCGAAGGGTTTCAGCAGCTCGCGTTCGCGCGCATCCGCAGGCCGGCCATAGGCCGATAGGTCGGAGCCCGCGAAATAGCCGGCAACCCGCGAATAGAGTCCGAAGAAGTAGTTGCGGTTGACCAGCTCGAAATCGAACAGCAGCGTCAGTGCCTGGCGTACGCGGATGTCGGCAAAGATCGGACGGCGCGTGTTGAACACCAGGAATTCGGAAGGCTGCGGCACGCCGGGCTTGATGGTGTCGCGGATCACTTCGCCGCTTTTGGCGGCTGGAAAGTCGTAACCGTCGTGCCAGCGCAGCGGCTCGTGCTCGACGCGGAAATCATAGAGGCCGCGCTTGAAGGCTTCGAACTGGCCGTTGGCCTCGCGAAAATAGTCGAGCCTGATCTCGTCGAAATTGTAGAGCCCGCGATTGATGGGCAGGTCGCGGCCCCAATAGTCGGGATTGCGGGTCAACGTCACGCTGGCGCCGGGCTTCACCGCAATGATCCGATACGGGCCCGAGCCGATCGGGCCGGTCAGCGTCGTCTCCTCGAAGGTCGCGACATCCACGGCATGCTTCGGCAGGATCGGCATCAGGCCGAGGATCAGCGGCAATTCCCGGTCGTTGGCGCCAGCCAGGTCGAAGCGGACGGTGAGAGGGTCGGACGCCTCGGCCTTGGCGACCTTGGCGTAATATTGCCGATGGTTGGGGCGGCCGTGATCACGCAGCAGCTGCCAGGAGAACAGCACATCCTCCGCCAGGACCGGCTTGCCGTCGGAGAAGCGGGCGCGGGGATCGAGGTGGAACGTCACGAAGCTCCGCGCGTCATCGGTCTCGACCGATCTGGCGAGCAGGCCGTAGAGCGTGAACGGCTCGTCATTGCCGCGCGCGAGCAGGCTCTCGACCACGTAGTTCCGCACCGGCTGCACGGCCAGTCCCTTGACGATGAAGGGATTGAGGCTGTCGAAGGTGCCGAGAATGCCCCAAGTCAGCCGGCCGCCCTTGGGGGCATCAGGGTTGGCGTAGGGCATGTGGGTGAAATCGGCCGGCATCGCCGGCTTGCCGTGCATCGCGATGGCATGGGCTTCCTCAGCCCGTGCGCCGCTTGCGGGGAGCGCGGAGGCGACGACGAAGGCGAGAAGAGAGAGGCGGATGCCAAGGCCCTCAGGAAGGCCCTCGAGAAGGCGCTGGAACATGGACATCGGCACACGTTGATTCGAGGACCTGCGGGCCTGAATCCTATCACAAGGAATTTCACGGATCGCAGGCCTGGGAGCGGTTCAAGCCGTGGCCAAAGACGCTTGTCGGCATTGATCTTTTCGTCGGCCACGTTAAGAAGGCACGCAATCGCGCAAGAGCGTCGAGCCCGTCACTTATCCGCCTCAATTGACGGGGAGAGAGCCGCGCCCAACGCGGCTAGGTTCGTCGCTTCGGAGCGGTTCGGGCACTTCCCGTTCAGAAAGGGTTTTCCGCAATGAATTTCCGTTACTTGGCCGCGTCCGTCCGGCCGCGCGGGCGACTTCTCGCCCTGTTGACGGCGACGGCATTGGCCGTTCCGTTTGCCGCCGAGGCCCAGACCCCGGCGCCGGCCCCCGGTGCCCCCGCCGCGCCCAAAGCGGCGCCGAAAGCTGCTCCGAAGGCTGCCCCCAAGGCTCCGGCACCGGCTGCCCAGGCTCCCGCCCAGCCGGGTCCCGCGCCGGGCGCTCCGGCGCAGCAGGGCGCCGCGGCCCAGCCGGCCGATCAGCAGATCCAGCTGATCTACGCCCCCTGGACCAAGTTCTGCCTCAAGGGCCAGGACGCCAACGCCAAGCAGGTCTGCTTCACCGGCAAGGACGGCCGTATCGAGTCGGGCCAGCCGGTCATCGCGGCCGTGATCATCGAGCCGGAAGGCGAACCCAAGAAGATCCTGCGCGTGACGCTGCCACTCGGCATGCAGCTCGTGCACGGCACCCGCATCATCGTGGACAACAATCCGCCGTTGCAGAGCCCCTACGTGATCTGCTTCCAGAATGGCTGCATGTCCGACTACGAGGCCACGCCCGAGCTCATCGGCAACATGAAGAAGGGCCAGAACCTCGTTGTCCAGGCGATCAATGCGAACGGCGCGCCCTTGACGCTGCCGCTGCCGCTCGCAGGCGAATTCCAGAAGGCCTATGACGGTCCACCGACCGATCCGAAGGTGTTCGAGGAAACCCAGAAGAAGCTTCAGGAAGAGCTTCAGAAGAAGGCCGACGAGCAGCGCAAGAAGCTCGAGCAGAACGGTGGCGCGCCCGGCGCGGCTCCGACCGGTCAGAAGTAAGCGGGCTCAAATCCCCGACATGAAAAAGGCGCTCGGTTCGAGCGCCTTTTTTGCTGGCCGCTTGATGGCGGCAAAACTCAGTTCAAGCGCGCTCGCTCAGTTCAGCGACGGATTGCGCGGGCGATAGCCGCCGGTCTTGTCCTTGATGAAGATCTCGGCGACCTGGGAATGGCGGATCGGCTCGCCGGAATCGTCCGGCACCAGGTTCTGCTCGGAGACGTAGGCGACGTATTCCGACTCCGCGTTCTCCGCGAGCAGATGGTAGAACGGCTGGTCCTTGTGAGGCCGCACCTCTTCGGGAATCGACAGCCACCACTCCTCGGTGTTGTTGAATTCCGGATCGATGTCGAAAATCACCCCCCGGAACGAGAAGATCCGGTGGCGAACGACCTGTCCGATCTGGAATTTGGCGGTCCTCGCTTTAATCATTCCCCGTCGATAGACCAGGATTGTGGCCGATGCTAGTGCCCTGACCTGGAATTAACCTTCGACTAAGGGGCGGATAGCCCCCAAATCTTCAGAAAACACTTCATCAATGATCGATATCCTCAATCTGGCGCTGCCTTATTTCGGCTTGATCTTTGTCGGCTTCGCGTGTGGTAAGGCCAAGTCGCTGCCGGAATCAGGCCTCGCCTGGATGAACTTCTTCCTGCTCTACGTGTCGCTGCCGGCGCTGCTGTTCGCGATCATGTCGAAGACGCCGTTTGCGGAATTGAACAACCCGCCGTTCCTGGTCGCGACCACGCTGTCCACGGTTGCGGCATTCACCCTGGCGCTGGTGGTCGGCAAGGTTCTGGGACGGCTGACGCTGCGCGAGGCGACGCTTGCGGGCCTCTCCGGCGGCTATGGCAATATCGGCTATATGGGGCCGGGGCTGGCGCTCGCCGTGCTTGGACCGAAGGCCTCGGCGCCGACCGCGCTGATCTTCTGCTGCGACAGCATCTTCCTGTTCACGATCGTGCCGCTGCTGATCGAGCTCTCCGACCGCGACCATCCCTCGCTGGTCCATGCCTTCGGCGTCGTGCTGAAGCAGATCGTGCTCAACCCGCTGATCATGTCGGCCTGCTTTGGCGCGGCCGTGGCGGCGCTTCATATCGAGCTGCCGGTCGCACTCGACCGCACCATCACGTTCCTTCAGAACGCAGCCGCACCGACCGCGCTGTTCGTGCTCGGCGTGACCGTGGCGCTCCGCCCGTTCCACCGGGTGCCGTGGGAGGTGCCGGGCGTGATCGCGGTGAAGCTCTTGATCCACCCGCTCGCCGCGTTCGGCCTGATGCTGGCGTTCGGACCGTTCGCGCAGCCCTGGGCCGCGACCGCCGTGCTGATGGCCTCGCTGCCGCCGGCGCTCAACGTGTTCGTGATCGCCCGGCAGAACGACGCCTGGATCGAATCCGCATCCGTCGCGGTGCTGCTCGGGACCTTCGCGTCCGTCGTCACGCTGACCAGCGTGATGTGGGCGATCCAGACCGGCCGGCTGGCGTTTCCGTAAGCGAGCCTACCGCCGCCACGTCGGGGTCAGGCCCTCGCGCATGGCGAAGCGCCGCAGCGGGCCGATGGCGCCGAGCAGGTGCATGCCGACCGCGCGGACCGGCTGGAGCGGCAGGAAATCGTTGAGCAGGGAACGGTTGGCGATGTCGATCGCGAACGTACGGCTCAGAATGTCCGGACGCCGCGCCCGGTCGTAGCGCTTGAGCACGTCCGGCGCGCCCGGATCCTGGCCCGCAGCGATGGCTTCGCCCGCGAGCCTGGCGATGTCAGCGGCATCGCGCAGACCAAGGTTGAGGCCCTGGGCGCCGATCGGCGGGACCACATGGGCGGCTTCGCCGACCAGCGCGATGCGGTCGCGCCCGAAGGATTTTGGACGTTCGATCGCCAGCGGGAACAGGTTGCGGCCCGGCTCGACGGTCATGCGTCCCAAAATGGAATGCGACTGCTTCTCGATCGCGGCGGACAGCTCCGCGTCGCTCAAGCCGCGAAGCCGCTCGGCCTCGGCGGGGGCCGAGACCCAGACGATGCTGGAGCGGTCGCCGGGGAGGGGCACGAACACGCAAGGCCCATGCGGCGTGTGGAACTCGGTCGAGACGTTGCGATGCGGGCGCGCGTGCCCGACGTTGAACGTCAGCGCGGTCTGCGCCAGGTCGCGCCGCGTCACCGCGATGCCGGCGGCTTCCCGGCACAGCGAGTGCCGGCCGTCGGCGCCGACCACGAGCCGGGCCGAGAGGAATTCAGCGGACGCCGTGCGGACCGCGACGTCGTCGGCTTCGATGACGACGCTTTCGGCCTCGTCATCGCAACGGACGAGGTTGGGCAACTCGGCCGCGCGTTCTTCCATCGCCAACATCAGCGAGCGGTTGTCGATGTTGTAGCCGAAGGCGTCGAGTGCGATTTCGTGGCAGGAGAACCGGACCTCCGGCGCCCGGAACAGCCGGCCGGTGTCGTCGACGAGGCGCATGATTTCGAGCGCGGCCGCCTTGCCCTTGCAGCGCGGCCAGACGTCGAGGCTCTCCAGGAGATCGACGGAGGCGCCGAGCAGGGCGGTGGTGCGGTTGTCGGCATAGGGCACGCGCCGCGCCACCAGCGCGGTCCGCGCGCCGGCCTGCGCCAGCGCGATGGCGGCCGCCAGTCCCGCCGGTCCGCCGCCGATCACGGCCGCGTCATGGAGTGTCGATGCATCTGTCATGGAACGACAATTGACATGCTGCGCGGCAAATTCAAGCCCGGCTATATTTCCTTGATTTTGTGGCGAATTGTGCGACCGCGCGCCGCAATGGCGGATGTGCAAACCGGTCTCATTCTGATAGCAGAAGCCATGGATACCCAAGAGGATTCCCTGAAGCCGAGACCGGCGATCCGCGCTGCGGCCTTCTCGGTGCACATCTTCACCGCGTTCGGCGCGGCCATCGCGCTGCTGGCGATGCTGGAGGCCGTGCGCGAGCATTGGGCGGCGATGTTTCAGTGGCTGGGCGTCGCCCTGATCATCGATGCGATCGACGGGCCGATCGCCCGCCGGCTCAAGGTCAAGGATGTGCAGCCGAACTGGTCGGGAGACGTGCTCGATCTCGTGGTCGACTTCGTCACCTATGTCTTCGTGCCGGCCTATGCGATCGTGGCGAGCGGGCTGTTGCTGCCGGTGGCGGCGCCACTGCTCGGCATCGCCATCATCGTCACCAGCGCACTTTATTTCGCCGATCTGCGCATGAAGGCGGACGACAATCATTTCCGCGGCTTTCCTGCGCTGTGGAATGCGGCGGCATTCTACCTGTTCCTGCTGCACTGGCCGCCGCTGGTATCGACGCTGCTGGTCGCGGCGCTTGTCGTGCTGACCTTCGTGCCGTTCCACGTGCTGCATCCGGTCCGGGTGGTTCGGCTGCGCTGGCTGACGATGTCGCTGATCGCGATCTGGGCCGTGCTCGGCCTCTACGTGCTGGAGATGGATTTTCGCGTCGGCACCGGCGTGACCATCGTGCTCTGCGCCATCGCGCTCTGGATCAGCTTCAGCGACGCATTGATCCGCCTGGCAAGATCCTTCGCATGATGCACCTCCTCACTAGTCCTGAAGCCTGGGCCGCGCTGCTCACCTTGACCGCGCTCGAGATCGTGCTCGGCATCGACAACGTCATCTTCCTGTCGGTGATCGTGTCGCGCATCCCCGAGAAGCAGGCTCACCGCGCCCGCCAGATCGGGCTCGCGCTGGCGCTGATCTTCCGCATCATCCTGCTCAGCCTGCTGGTCTGGCTGATCGGCCTGACCGCGCCGGTGTTTTCGTTTTCAGGTTACGGCTTCTCCTGGCGCGATCTCATCCTGATCGGCGGCGGCCTGTTCTTGATCGCCAAGGCGACGCACGAGATCCACGCCGAGGTCGAGGCCGATGACGGTAAGGGCGACCGGGAGTCCGGCGGCAACGCGTTCTTCTGGGTGATCGCCCAGATCATCGTCATCGACATCGTGTTCTCGCTGGACTCGATCATCACCGCGATCGGCATGGCGCAGGACATCGAGATCATGATCGCGGCGGTCGTGATCGCCTGCCTGGTCATGTATATTTCGTCGGGACCGGTGTCGCGATTCGTCGCGGAGCATCCGACCACCAAGATGCTGGCGCTGGCGTTCCTGGTGCTGATCGGCGTCGCCCTGGTCGCGGACGGATTCCAATTCCACATTCCGCGCGGCTACATCTACTTCGCAATTGCGTTCTCGGCGGCGGTGGAATTCTTCAACGTGCTGGCGAAGCGCAACCGCAGGAAAGTCCGCAAGCCGTCCGTTTAGCCGTTCCAGCCAGCGCCGAGTTGACAAGGCCGGCGCGATGTCTTTCGTTGAGCCGCGAGAAGAGGAGGTCAGGTGATGACCAAAGCCGTCCGTGTGCACAAGGTCGGAGGCCCCGAAGCCCTGGTCTATGAGAGCGTCGATGTCCCGGAGCCGGCTTCCGGCGAGGTGCGCATCCGCCAGCATGCGGTCGGGTTGAACTTCATCGACGTCTACTATCGCACCGGCCTCTACAAGGCGCCGGGGCTGCCCTTCATCGCCGGCAACGAGGCGTCGGGCGAGGTCGTCGCCGTCGGGCCCGGCGTGACGCATTTCCATCCCGGCGACCGCGTCGCCTATTATCACAATCTCGGTGCCTATACCGGCGAGCGCAACATCCCCTGGGAGAAGCTGGTCAAGCTGCCCGACCACATCACGCACGAGCAGGGGGCCGTGCTGATGCTGAAGGGGCTGACCGTCTGGTATCTCTTGCACAAGACCTTCAAGGTCGAGCCGCATCACCGCGTGCTGGTCCATGCCGCAGCCGGCGGCATCGGCTTGCTCGCCTGCCAATGGGCGAGGGCGCTCGGCGCGCACGTCATCGGCACGGTCGGCTCGCGCGAGAAGGCGGAGCTTGCGGAGGCCAATGGCTGCGACCACGTCATCCTCTACAACGAGGAGGATTTCGTCGCGCGCGTGAAGCAGATCAGCCGCAACGAGGGCTGCGACGTGGTCTATGACGGCGTCGGCAAGGCGACCTTCCCGGGCTCGCTGTCCTGCCTGAAGCCGCGCGGCATGTTCGTCTCGTTCGGCAATGCCTCGGGCCCCGTGCCGCCGTTCTCGATTGCCGAGCTCAACAATCACGGCTCGCTGTTTGCGACGCGGCCGAAGCTCAACGACTACGTCGGCACGCGCAAGGAGCTGCTGGAAGGCGCCGACACGCTGTTCGCCGCCGTCATCAACGGCAAGCTGCACGTGCCGATCAATCACGCCTACGCGCTCAAGGACGCCGCCAAGGCGCATATCGATCTCGAAAGCCGCAAGACCACGGGCGCGTCGATTTTGAAGCCGTAGTCTCTCGTCATCCTCGGCTCTCGTGTCCCGGACGCGCCGCAGCGTGAAACGCTGCTGCGCAGAGCCGGGACCCATCTCCCCGGCTGGGCCCCGGCTCTGCAGCGCACCGCCGAAGGGGCGCTGCGCTGCGTCCGGGGCACGAGACTGGCTTCACGCCACGCGCCGTGCCGCGCCGGCCCTGGTCAAAATCCCGTCGAGACAATCGATCATCTCTGCGATCTCTCCCTTCGTGACGTTCAGCGCCGGCATGAAGCGCAGCGTGTCGAGCTGCGGCGCGTTCAGGAGCACGCCGGCCTCGAACGCCTGCGCGACGATGCTAGGTGCGATCGGTAGCTTGAGGTCGAGCGCGAGCAGGAGGCCACGTCCACGCACGCCGCCGAGGCCGTGCCGGGCCGAGACCTTCTGCAACTCGCTTTCGAGCAGCAGGCCGGTCTCGGTGACCGTCTTCAGGAAGTCCGGCTTGCTGACCTCCTCCAGCACCGCGAGCCCCGCCGCGCACATGATCGGGTTGCCGTTGAAGGTGCCGCCCTGATCGCCGTGCTCGAAGCAGGAGGCACGTTCAGTTGCGAGCAGTGCTGCGAGCGGCACGCCGCCGCCGATGCCCTTGCCGAGCGTCATGATGTCGGGCGCGATGCCGGTGTGTTCGTAGTGGAAGAGTTTGCCGGTCCGGCCCATGCCGGTCTGGATCTCGTCAAAAACGAGCAGCAGGCCGTGCGCGTCGGTGAGCGCGCGCAGCTCCTTCAGGAACTGATCGGTCGCGGGCCACACGCCGGACTCGCCCTGGATCGGCTCCAGCATCACCGCGACGGTATTGTCGTTGATCAGCTCCTCGACCGAGGCGATGTCGTTCAGCTTCGCCTTCTTGAAGCCGGCGACCTTCGGCTCGAACAGCGGCTCGAACGCCTTCTTGCCCGAAGCCGACATCGTCGCCAGCGTCCGGCCGTGGAAGCCGCCTGCGAAGCTGATGATCTCGAACGCGCCGTTCCTGTGCAGGCTGCCATATTTGCGCGCGAGCTTGATCGCGCCCTCGTTGGCTTCCGCGCCCGAGTTGGCAAAGAACACCTGGTCGAACGCGCTGTTTGCGACAAGCCGCTCGGCAAGTTTCAGGCTCGGCTCGTTGTAGAACGCCGGGCTAGGCGTCAGCAGCCGCTTGGCCTGCGCGGAAACCGCATCGGCGATCGCGGGCGGGGAGTGACCGAGGCAGTTGACGGCCCAGCCCTGCACGAAATCGAGATAGCGCTTGCGGCCGTCGTCCCAGAGATAGGAGCCCGCGCCGCGGACGAACACGGCCCTGGGCCGTGCGGTGATGTCCATCAGCGCGTCATACGGATGCGTGGTCATGTCGAACTCCTGTGGGGACGGGGTGGAAAAGCGGCGCAAAAAGCAGAAAGGCCGCACCTTGCAGGTGCGGCCTTTGCGAAAACTCGGCTGAATTCTACTGGTTCAGCGGCGTCGTCGGACATGGCGCACCCTCTCGTCGTCGCGGAAGCGACGGCGGAGCATTTCGGTGCGCTGATGGGTCCGAGCGTTGATCATGGGGCGCGTCCCTACAGCCGAAGGGCAGGGCTTGTCAAGCCCATGCTCGGGCAGCGTTCAACCCTCAACGACCGCGCGAGCGTCGCGTTCACGAGCGTCGAGCGATGGTCGCTGGCCGGCACTGTAGGACGGTCTCGCCTCAAGGATCGGCGCCTCCACCCCGACGGCCATCAGTGCCGTGACGATGATCGTCAGGGCAACGTACAGGATCAAACCTGCGGAGCTCTCTGCTGCGCCGAGGCGGTCCAGGGCTGCCAGCACGAGCAGGTGGAACAGATACACCGAGTAGGAGATGCGGCCGAGGAAGAGGCTTGCGCTGACAAGGAATGGCCGGCTCGCAAGACGCGGCGCGAATGCAAGCGCGGCCACGATCGCGGCGGCGCCGAACGCGGATGCGTAGAGGTGGAACAGCGCCTCGAGCGCGAGCGACGGCTGGCCGGCAAGCCGAAGCGTGAGCGCGAAGGCGGCGCTGCCGACGACGAGGAGCGTCATCCCCGCGCGCACTGGGGTGACCGCGCGCAGCAGGCGGCCGTCCGAGACGGCAAGATACAGGACGAAGCCCCAGGCAATGGCATCGACGCGGAACGCAACAACGCGGCGTACTTCCGGACCCCAGTCGGCCCAATCCCCGAAGGCGAAGCGGACAATCGTGACCACTCCGACATAGATCAGCGCGGCTAGAAGCGCCGCCCGCAGGCGACCGGGGACAAACGCCGACGCAACCAGCAAGAGAACGGGAAAGGTCACATAGAACCATTCCTCGACCGACAGGCTCCAGGCGATCGCGAAATAATCGTGATCGTTGGCTTGCCCGACCAGGTTCTGCACATAGAAGGCGTAACGAACGAAATCCGCGCTGAACGTTTGGCGCGCCGTGATCGAGACGAGAACGAGTGCGATCAGGTAGGGCGGCACAGTGCGCATCCAGCGCCGCACGAGGAAGACGCCGAGATTGCGCAGGCGGAAGGAGCTTGCGGCCACCATCAAAATCTGCGGGGCCAGGACGTAGCCGGACAGCACGAAGAAGATTTCGACGCCGAGAATCGAGATGGTTTCCGCGGCCGGCGCGCTGGCGGAACTGGCCATGAAAAAATGCGGGATGGCGACGGAGAAGGCGGCGATGCCGCGCAACAGATCAAGCGAAGCGATCCGATGCGTCACGTTGCAATCCCGCAGGCCTTGAGGCCGCGCAAGGTTGCATCCGCGAGCGCCTTGTTGCCGGCCGCGCTGAAATGACCGCTGTCCGTGCGCAGCACTCCCGTTCGTGAATACGCGTCCTTCAGTTCGGGCGAGGGATCGACGATGCAGATGCCGGGCTGGCTGCCGACGGCTTCCATCATCATCGTCAAGCTGCGTCCAAGCTCGCCCTGAATGTCGGGTGACGGAATGAGCAGGAGCACAAAGCGATTGTTGCGGACGGCGGCTTCACGGGCAAATGTTTGGATCAGCGACACGCCGAGACGCCGCAAGGCGGCCATGTCTTCCCGCGGCGAAGCAAGGCTTGCGGCATTGAATTGCTCGGTGCGGGTGAACTTGCGATAGATCGCGGTCGCCACATGGAACGAGAACGGAAAGGCGAGCGGAGTCCACTCGGCGGCGGGCATGTCGCTGGTGATGGCATCGCGGATCGCGGCGACGTCGGCTGCGGGGCGGGGGATCAGCACGAGGCGGTCTTTTTCAAGCACGAATCTCGGCTTGGTCAGGCTAGCCCGCGGAGAATGATCATCCGACAGCGAGAAGAAGGCCGGGGACGAGGCCCCGGCGCCGACGAGCATGAGTTCGATGAGCCCGAGGATGACGATCGAATCCGAACGTGAATGCTCACGATACAGCAGCAATGTCTGGTCGATACTGAAGCCGCCGATGCCGTGATTATCGATCTGGCAGCCCAGGGCTTGCGAGACCAGGTATGGCCAGGTTTCTGCGGCGGCGACGTCCGGGCTCTGGGTGAATGACCCGCCCCATGCAGAGCCGCAAGTTGCGGCGCCGACCTTCGGCACGGGCTGAGTCGGAAGTTCGCCTTGCCGGGGCCAGCCGGTGAACGAGCCCTCGCGCTCATGGGGCAGCATCGCGGCGATCTCGGCATCGAGCCGCCATGGCTTGTAGAGCAGGTATGGATTGCCGCGCGCGATCGAGGCGAGCCCGAAGCCGAAGAACATCATGTCGGCGATGGCCGCAAACAGCGCGAGTCCGATGGCGCGCCGGACGATTGGAGCCATATTAGAAATACTTGTAGTGGAAACGCGACGTAACGGCCTCGTCCGAGAGCAGAAGCAGTGCGCCAAGCACAAGGGCAAGCACGGCGAGGGCCAGCAGGGCGCGATTTTTCAACAGGCGTTTCGCAACGCCTGACGGGGCGCCTGGAGGGGCTTGATCGTCGATCATGATGCGGTCCGAGCGGAGATCTTGGTCGCTGTTAGCGCGACTCAGCGTAAAGTTCAATCACTGCGATAGTTGCGGTCGGGCCGTTTTCTGCGGTCTGAGGCTGCCGTATCCCGCGGAATCGATGGCGCGGTTGCGATCGGCAACCGCCCGCTCCGGGTCGCTTCGCCGAGCGCGGCTCACTCAGCATGTTGATCGCGCCAATCTGTACTCCGCAATAGATTGGATGTCATTTGATTGCCGTACAGAAACCATTGCGCCTCTAGCGCGTTTGTGATCGAAGGACGCGACTTGGTTCGAACCGAATGCATCACGGCTCAGACCAAGAAGGCGGGACCAACCAGATAGTTTGAAGACCTTGTCCGATACGCCTTACCCGATCGACCTCGACAGCATTCGCGGCGCGTTTCCGCCGGGCATCGAGGCGCCATCCCTGCTGGTCGACTTTGCCGATTGGCTGAACGGGCGCCCGTGGGGCAGCGTCGGCCGTTTCTCCCTGCAAGGCCAGTTCTCCGATCAGGCGCCGATCTTCGACGGCAGTCCCTTGCGCGACAGGTTTTCACTGTTCATGCGGCTGCCGGATGGCTCGGCCGTCGGCGGCTGGTATGGCGCAGGGCTTGATCGCGACAACCCGCCGATCGTGGGGCTGGGCTCCGAGGGCGACTACGAGTTGCTCGCGCCGAGCCTCGACGGCTTGCTGGCGAAGCTGACGTCGCAGCAATTCGACAAGGCCTGGAGCGATCTCAAGCCGCATGACGAGGTCGAGTGCCAGACGGACGAGCTCGCGCGATGGCTTGCCGGACAGCCGATCGGCGACAAGGCCGCGTGTGACGACGGTGCTGCAGAGCTTCCCGATTTCCGCGGCTTCGTGGAAAAATGGAGCCGCGATCGCGAAGACTATTGGGCCAATCACCGCCTGATGGCCGAACTCGGTTGGCGGCTCGCTGCCCATCTGCCCAAGGGCAAGAAGCCCTGGGACAAGACGCATTTCGAAGCCGCGATCGTCGGCAAGCAGTACGAGGCGCGCGTCCTTTCGCACGGACCGCAGCCGTTCGAGGAGGCCGCCTCGGTCGAATCCCTGCTGCGCGATCTGCGCGAGGAAATGCGGAAGGCGCAGCCCGAACTCGGGCTGTGGTACGCGATGAAATTCGGTCTTTATGCCGACGGCCGTGTCATCCCGAATTTCGAGTACGACGCGCGCCCGACCATCGACGGCGAGCCGGCGCAGCTCTCCGAGGCAATGGCCGATCTCGCGCGCGCACCAAGGCCGGAGCGCTGGGTGCCGAAATGGCTGGCGGCATCCTGAAGCTCGGAATCCCGCGATGCTGCGGCCCAGCCGGCGCGCCGAAATCTTCTGCTGTCGTGCCATCTTGACCTCGCGGGAACGGCACCTTCGATCCCCCTTGACTTAGAGTGCGCTCGAAGGGGTATCTGTACGTGCGTCAGTACGAGAACGGGCACACATGAAGATCGGGGACCTCGCAAAACGAACCGGCTTGTCGGCTCACACGTTGCGTTATTATGAGCGCGTCGGGCTGCTGCCGTACGCAGACCGGGATCGTTCCGGCCAGCGTGACTTTGACGCATCGATCCTCACATGGATCGCATTCCTCGGTCGGCTCAAGACCACGGGAATGCCGATCCGGGACATGTTGCGTTATGCGGCGCTTCGTGATGAAGGCGAAGCCACCGGGCCAGCCCGGCGGCAGATGCTGGAAATCCACCGGGAACAGGTTCGCACGCAGATTGCCGAACTCCGGGAATGCCTGCTCGTCCTTGATACCAAGATCGCCGGCTATGCCGGCGACGAACAGAGGACGAAGGAAGATGACGCACGCCCAAACACAAGCCGAAAGCCGCTTCGATCGCGGCCAGCGGGCCCTGTCACGCATTGACGGCAGAGCCGGTGAAAAGGTCGTCGCCTCACTCGCCGACATCGCTCCGGATTTCGCACGATACGTGATCGAGTTTCCCTTCGGCGACATTTACAGCCGCCCGGACCTCGGCCTGCGCGATCGAGAGATCGCGACGATCGCCGCACTGACGGCGCTCGGAAATGCCGCGCCTCAGCTCAAGGTGCATATCGAGGCGGGTCTGAACGTCGGGCTGTCTCGCGACGAGATCGTGGAGATCATCATGCAGATGGCCGTCTATGCGGGCTTCCCGGCGGCGGTGAACGGGCTGTTCGCAGCCAAGGAGGTGTTCTCCGCGCATGATGGACGGCAGGCGTCGGGAGAAGCGACGAGCGCAGCAAAGGCGATAGCGGACCCGTCATCCTGAGGTGCGAGGCATGGGACGCAAGGCGTCCCATGGGGAGCCTCGAAGGATGAGCGGCCGGGATGCAGCCGGGCCGTCGTCCTTTGAGGTTCGCTCTACGGCGCGATGGCGCCGCAGAGCAAGCACCTCAGGATGACGGTGATCGAGCGTGACGCTCGCGATGACAGCGGGCTTTAAAACCCCGCGACGCTGCCGTGCAGATCGTACTGGTCCGCGCGTTCGATCTTCGCGGTGACGATCTCGCCGACGCGCAGAGGACGACGGCTGGAGAGATAGACGGCGCCGTCGATCTCCGGCGCATCGGCCTTGGAGCGGCCTTTTGCCACCGTCGGGCCGACCTCGTCGATGATGATCTGCTGGCGGGTGCCGACCTTGCGCTTGAGCCGGCGCGCCGAGATCTTCTGCTGGCGGGCCATCAGCGCGTTGTAGCGCTCCTGCTTGACCTCTTCCGGCACGGGATTCTCGATCGCATTCGACGTCGCACCCGCAACCGGCTCGTATTTGAAGCAGCCGAGGCGATCGATCTCGGCTTCATCGAGCCAGTCGAGCAGATAGGCGAAGTCGGAATCGGTCTCGCCGGGGAAGCCCACGATGAAGGTCGAGCGCAAGGCGAGGTCAGGGCATTCCTCGCGCCACCGCTTGATCCGCGCCAGCGTCTTGTCCTGCGCCGCCGGACGCTTCATCGCCTTCAGCACCTCGGGGCTCGCGTGCTGGAAGGGGATGTCGAGATAGGGCAGCACCTTGCCCTCGTTCATCAGCGCGATGACCTCGTCGACATGCGGGTAGGGGTAGACATACTGCAGCCGGACCCAGGCACCGAGTTCGCCGAGCTCGCGGGCGAGGTCGAGGAATTTGGCGCGGACCTGACGATCCTTCCACGGGCTCTCGGCATATTTGAGGTCGACACCATAGGCCGAGGTGTCCTGCGAGATCACCAGGAGCTCCTTGACGCCGGCACCGACAAGGCGCTCGGCCTCGCGCAGCACGTCATTGGCCGGACGCGAGACGAGGTCGCCGCGCAGCTTGGGGATGATGCAGAAGGTGCAGCGGTTGTTGCAGCCCTCGGAGATCTTCAAGTACGCGTAGTGGCGCGGCGTCAGCTTGATGCCTTGCGGCGGCACCAGATCGAGATGCGGATTGTGGGCCGGCGGCAGCGCACGGTGCACGGCGTCGAGCACGCTCTCATATTGCTGCGGGCCGGTGATGGAGAGCACGCCGGGATAGGCCTGCTCGATCTGCTCGGGTTCCGCGCCCATGCAGCCGGTCACGATCACCTTGCCGTTCTCGGCCATGGCGTCGCCGATCGCCGAGAGCGATTCCTGCTTGGCGCTGTCGAGGAAGCCGCAGGTGTTGACGATGACGATGTCGGCGCCGTCATGCTTGCGGGCGAGCTCGTAGCCCTCGGCGCGCAGGCGCGTGATGATGCGCTCGGAATCCACCAATGCCTTGGGGCACCCGAGTGACGTGAATGAAATACGCGGCGCTCTTTCCATGTACTCGCCTGGAACCTGCAGCTGGATTGTTTGAAATTGCGTTCCAAGTAATTGATCCGATAGAAAAATTCAACCGCTACGGCTGGTCCAGCGATGGTAAAATGAGGCATGGCCGGCAGCCGCCGCTTCAGGCTCTGCGCCAGGATAGCCGCGGCTGCTGTGGTCGCTGATAGGACGATCGGGGTTAGTTGGCGGCGCCCTCGACGGCAAATGTGTGGTACGTCGCGTATTTCTCGCCGATGGCTCGAACTTGGACATAGGCCGGATCGCTGCGCCAGGCTCGTAGCGCCTCCATGTTCGGATACATGTAGATCACCACGCGCCCGGGTGGATTTCCGTCAACCGCAACGACCTGCGCACCGGTCGCCGCGGCGCCTGCAGCCGCCACCAATTTCCCGCCATGCGCCTTGATGATCTCCCTCGCCTTGGGGAGATATTCCTTGGCATAGCCATCGGGATCGGAGACGTCGATTTGGCCGATCAGGTAGGCGGGCGGAGGAGTTTCGCCGTGGAGCGCTCGGCTGCCAAAGGCGCCTAAGGCGGTACACGTCAACATGACGAGACCGATCCTGCATCGAGAATTCATGTGGGCCTCCTCCCATGCTCTGCCACTGCTGCGAGCGGTAGCCGCGCGAGACTCTCCGCGGGAGTTCAAGATGTGTCCAATACATATATTCTCTCAGGACTTATGCTCCGGTGGTATAAGCGAGCATGAACCTTCGACAAGCCCTCACATTTCTGACTGTGGCCGAGCTCGGCGCCGTCTCGAAGGCTGCCCTGCGGCTGCGCGTCGCCCAGCCGGCCTTGTCCAGGCAAATCATGGGTCTTGAGCAGGAGCTGGGCCTGCGTCTGTTCGACCGGGTCGGGCGCCGTCTTGTGTTGACCGGCGAGGGCGAGCAGTTGATTGCGGGCTGCCGGCTGCTGCTCAACAGCGTCAGCTCGCTGAAAGAGCAGGCTCAACTGCTCCGTCAGGGAGACACAGGGGTTCTCAAGATCGCCGGCTCGTCTCAGCACATCGAGAGCGTGCTATCGCAATTTCTTCACCTGTACGCGAAGCGATATCCCAGGGTCGAGATAAGGATCAGGGAAGGTACGGGCAGCGAAATACTGACGATGCTCGAGCGCGGCGAAATTCATCTCGGCCAGAACCTGCTGCACGCAGTCAAGCTGAACGAACAGCATTTCGGCAGTCTTCCGCTTGGATCTGTGCAGTTGCTGGCTGCGTGCAATCCTTCGATGCACCTCGGTCCCGATCGTACCATCGAGATAGCCGATCTCGACCGGTTTCCGTTGCTGCTGCTGGACACCGGGTTCGGGTTTCGCCGCGCTTTCGATGCAGCAAGCCGTGTGGCTGGACTGAAACCGACGATCATGTTCGAAAGTCGCAATCCGCATACTTTGCTGGCACTCGCCGAGGCTGGCCACGGCGTCGCGATCATCCCTTCCCAACTTCAGTGCTGGCGTTACCAATTGAGGATCGTCGGTCTCACGCATCGGCGCCGCATCTTGCAGGAACCTCTGACCATCTCGTGGGATAAGCGGCGCCCCTTGCCGCGTTTCGCGACTGATTATTGTGCAATGCTCGCCGAGCATATGCGCAAGACGTTTCCGATCACGCGCCCGACTGAGCCGGCGACGGCAAAGAGGAGCGTTCGGTCCGGCGTAAGGCGCGACACACGCCAGCCTCTCAGGGGTGCCGGGGCGACACGAAGCTGATCTTGGGTGCAGCTATCTGATCCATATCTGATCTGCCTGACGGACGGGCCTCGGCTAGTCCCAATTGCCCATAATTACAACCCTTTGCATCGCCCCCTGGCATGCTATGGATGAATCACCGGTGGTGAGTGAGCTATGAGCGCCGAACAGTCGCCCAAAATCGTGATTGTCGACGAAAGCCCGATCCGGGCCGCGATCCTCGAGGAGGGGTTGCGGGAGGCCGGATTCACGCAGGTCGTCCATATCCGCGAGATGCAGAGCCTGCTCGCCCGCATTTATGCGGTGGATCCCGACATCATCCTGATCGATCTGGAAAACCCCAGCCGCGACGTGCTTGAGGCGATGTTCCAGGTCAGCCGCGCCGTGAAGCGGCCGATCGCGATGTTCGTGGACCAGAGCGATTCAGCCTCGATCCAGGCGTCCGTGGAGGCGGGAGTATCCGCCTACATCGTCGACGGGTTGAAGAAGGAGCGCATCAAGCCGATCCTCGACCTCTGCGTGTCCCGCTTCAACGCCTTCGCAAAACTCCAGGAGGAGCTGGAGCGCACCAAGTCGCAGCTCGAGGACCGCAAGATCATCGAGAAGGCCAAGGGAATTTTGATGAAGGTCAAGGGCCTCACCGAGGACGAGGCCTACGTGCTGCTGCGCTCCACGGCGATGCGCGAGAAGAAGAAAATCGGCGAGATCGCGCAGTCGATCATCACCGCGTCGGAGATGCTGAAATGACCGGTCCCCTCCGCATCGGGTTCATCCCGCTGGTCGACGCCGCCGCCCTGATCGTCGCGGTCGACAAGGGCTTTGCCACCGCCGAAGGGCTCGAGGTCGAGCTGGTGCGCGAGGTCTCCTGGTCCAACGTGCGCGATAAGCTCAATATCGGGCTGTTCGACGCCGCGCATCTGCTGGCGCCGGTGGCGATCGCGTCCTCGCTCGGGCTCGGCCACGTCAAGGTGCCGATCGCGGCGCCCTTCAACCTCGGCATCAACGGTAACGCGATCACGGTCTCGCCGGCGCTCCACGCCGCGCTGATGGAGGAGATCGACGGCGACCGTTTCGATCCGCTTGTCACGGCGAAAGCGCTGGCGAAAGTGGTCGCGAAGCGGCGCAAGGCGGGTGCGGAGCCGCTGACCTTCGGCATGACGTTTCCGTTCTCGACCCACAATTACCAGCTGCGGTTCTGGATGGCGGCCGCGGGCGTCGACCCCGACGAGGATGTAAGGCTTGTGGTGCTGCCGCCGCCCTACATGGTCGATAGCCTCGCCAATGGACATGTCGATGCGTTCTGCGTCGGCGCGCCCTGGAACTCGGTCGCGGTCGATCTCGGCATCGGCCACATTCTGCATTTCGTCTCCGACATTCTCGTGCGCGCGGCAGAGAAGGTGCTGGCGGTTCGCCAGGTCTGGGCCGACAAGCATCCGGATGTGGTGGCAGCGCTGGTGCGCGCGGCCGTGAAGGGCGCCGAGTTCATCGAGAACCCCGCGAACCTGTCTGAGGCGGCGCGGATCCTGGCGCAGCCGGAGCGGATCGGCGTCGATGCCGAAGTCATTCAGCGAACCCTCACCGGGCGCCTGAAGATTTCTCCCGACGGCACCCTCCGCGAGAGCGGCCGCTATCTCCTGGTCGGACGCGAAGGGGCAGGGCGCCCGGACCCTGTCCAGGCGGCCTGGCTCTATGCACAGATGGTGCGCTGGGGGCAGACCGCACTGACGCCGGACGGCGTCAAAACGGCGATGGCCGTGTTCAGGCCCGACCTCTACGACGCAGCCCTCGGTCAGCAATCGCCCGCTGAAGCCCCCGCGGCGTTCGGGGCATTTGCGGGCCCGGCCTTCGATCCCGGCAACATCCGCGGGCATCTGGAGGCCTTCGAGGTCGGACGCTGGAAGGCCTGATTCGGCCCTGCATCGTTTTTGGGCGGAAGAGATCATCGGCTAAATTTTGAGCCGCCTGCCCGAATTTCATGAGAGTTCCGGACCGCGGTTTCCCGGGCTTGTCTGTAACCATCTGAAATCAAAACAATTTTCATTTTATCCAAGCTGGCACGCAACTTGTATGTTGCAGTGCGGCCAGCTTGTCACAGACGCCTGCTGAGCCGAGTCCCGCAGCAACGAAGCTGACCGGACCGTTGGGTGCGCAGCCGGCTTCTTGAGCCAGCCGAGTTCCTCGCGGGTCGCGCAATTTTCCGTCGATGCCACCCGGTGGCCGCAGGAGCTTCGTTACCGACCATGAAAATCGATACGCTCTCAGTCGACTTTTCCGACGAGCAGAAACGCTACCTCGAAGGCTTCACGACCGGTTTGCAGATCAGCCGGGTCGGTCGCGGTCTCGGCGGCAGCGCCGGCAAGGCCAATGCCGAGCCCACGGGTCCGGACGCCGTCCACATCAAGGCGCAGGACAAGGTCATCGCAGCCGGCAAGAAGCTCGCCGACCAGGAGAAGGTCAAACGCGACGAGCATCCCTTCGATGCGTATCCGCGCCTGCGGCAGCAGGCGCTCGACAACGCGCCGCCGAGCCCGGCGGACAATTTCCGCTGGCGCTATTACGGCATCTTCTACGTCGCGCCGACGCAGGACTCCTACATGTGCCGGCTGCGTATCCCGAACGGCATCATGAAACACTGGCAGCTGTCCGGCCTTGCCGATCTCGCCGACGATCTCTCCGGCCCGTACAGCCACGTCACGACGCGCGCCAATCTCCAGCTCCGCGAGATCCCGCCGAAGAACGCGATCAGGTTGATCGAGGGCATCCAGGACCTCGGCCTGTGCTCGCGCGGCTCCGGCGCCGACAACATCCGCAACGTGACGGGGACGCCGACCGCCGGAATCGATCCGCAGGAGCTGATCGATACGCGGCCCTATGCGCGGGAGTGGCACTACCACATCCTCAACGACCGCTCGCTCTACGGCTTGCCGCGCAAGTTCAACGTCGCCTTCGACGGCGCCGGCAGGATCGCGGTGCTGGAGGAAACCAACGACATCGCCTTCACCGCGTTCGAGGTGAAGGACGGTTTTGGCGTCGAGCCCGGTGTCTGGTTCCGCCTCGGCCTCGGCGGCATCACCGGGCACAAGGACTTTGCAAAATACTCCAACATCATCGTCAAGCCGGAGCAGGCCACCGCCGTCGCCGACGCCATCGTGCGCGTGTTCATCGATCACGGTGACCGCACCAACCGCAACAAGGCGCGTTTGAAATACGTGCTCGATGCCATGGGCCACGACGGTTTCCTTAAACTCGTCGAGGAGCGGTTGAAGACGCCGTTTACGCGCGCGCCAGAAGAGGCGTTTGCGCCGCGGCCAGCCGCGGACCGCATGGCGCATATCGGCGTGCACAAGCAGAAGCAGGACGGCTTGAACTGGATCGGCGTCTCGCTGACGCTCGGCAAGATCAGCTGCGATCAGATGCGGGGTCTGGCCAAAGTGGCGCGGGACCTCGGCGACGGCGAGATCCGCCTGACCGTCTGGCAGAACCTGCTGATATCGGGCGTGCGCGACGAGAATGTCGAACTCGCCATCGCGGCGATCAAGCAGATCGGGCTCGCGGTCGAGGCTTCGCATATCCGCGCCGGCCTGATCGCCTGCACCGGCAATGCCGGCTGCCGTTTCGCGGCTTCCAATACCAAGCGCAATGCCGCCGAGATCGGCGACTGGTGCGAGCCGCGCGTCGCCATGGACAAGCCGGTCAACATCCATGTCACCGGCTGCCATCATTCCTGCGCGCAGCATTACATCAGCGACATCGGCCTGATCGGGGCCCGCGTGCCGGTGAACGACGAAGACACGGTGGAGGGCTATCACCTCTTCACCGGCGGCGGGTTCGGTCCCGATGCGGATGTCGGGCAGGAGGTCTATCACGACCTCAAGGCCGAGGACGCGCCGAAGACGGTCGAGGGACTGCTCAAGGCCTATATCGCCCACCGCTCGTCGCCCGACGAGACCTTCCTGTCCTTTGCGCGCCGCCATGATGGCGAAACGCTGCGCAAGCTTGCCGATGCACAGGTGTCCGCATGAACCAGATCACGCCTCCGCCGAAACTCGACATCATTCCCGCCAGCGCCCCGTTCTCCGATGCGCAGCGCTCCTGGCTCAACGGCTTCTTCGCCGGGCTGTTGTCGCCTGACGTGGCCACGCCGTTGTCGGCGGAGCAGGGCGCCGCCGTCATGCAAGCCGGTGACGGCGACGACGGTGAGGCGCCATGGCACGACCAGACCATGCCGATTTCCGACCGGATGAAGCTCGCCGAAGGCCGTCCCGTGCGCCGCAAGATGATGGCTGCGATGGCGCAGCAGGATTGCGGGCAGTGCGGCTACAATTGCCACGACTATTCGGAGGCGATCGCCACCCGTAGCGAAGCACGGCTCAATCTCTGCGTCCCCGGCGGCAAGGAAACCGCGCGGATGCTGAAGTCGCTGTACGAGGAACTGGACAAGGCGCCGGCGGCCAAGGCGGCCGACAAGGTGGATGCGGTGGCGGCGCCGGCCGTCACGGTGACGATCGCCGAGCCCGGCCGCTCGCGCGACAATCCGGTCGCGGCGACGTTCCTGTCGCGGCGCCTGCTCAACAAGGGGAAGTCGGAGAAAGAGACCTACCACGTCGAGTTCGATCTCGCTGAGAGCAAGCTCGACTATGTCGTCGGCGACAGCTTCGGCGTGTTCGCGCGAAACGAGGTCGGCCTCGTCGATCAGATCATCGCGCTGCTCGGCGCCTCCCACACCACCAAGGTCAACGGCAAGACGCTGCGCGAGGTGCTGATCGACGACGTCTCGCTGTCGCCCGCGCCCGACACGCTGTTCGAACTGATCTCCTTCATCACCGGCGGCGCGCAGCGCGAGAAAGCGCGGGCGCTGGCGCAGGGCGAGGATCCCGACGGCGACGCCGCCACGCTCGACGTCATGGCGGCGCTCCAGAAGTTTTCGGGCACGCGGCCTCATCCGGAGGCCTTCGTCGAGGCGCTGGAGCCGCTCCAGCCGCGGCTGTATTCGATCTCCTCCTCGCACAATGCGACGCCCGGAAAGCTGTCGCTGACGGTGGACTCCGTGCGTTACGTCATCGGCAAGCGCAAGCGGATCGGCGTCGCCTCGACCTTCCTCGGCGAACGCATCGCCGAGGGCGAGAAGCTCAAGGTCTATGTGCAGAAAGCGCACGGTTTCGGCCTGCCGCAAGATCCGAAGACGCCTGTCATCATGATCGGCCCGGGCACCGGCATCGCGCCGTTCCGCGCCTTCCTGCTCGATCGCAAGGCGACCGGCGCGCCCGGCAAGAACTGGCTGTTCTTCGGCCATCAGCGCAGCGATTGCGATTTCTTCTATCAGGAAGAGCTCAACGCGATGAAGACCTCGGGGCTGCTGACGCGCATGTCGCTGGCCTGGTCACGCGACGGCGAGAAGAAATTCTACGTGCAGGACCGCATGCGCGAGGTCGGCCGCGAGGTGTGGACCTGGCTCGCCGAAGGCGCGCATCTCTACATCTGCGGCGATGCCAAGCGCATGGCCAAGGACGTCGAGCGCGCACTGGTCGACATCGTCGCGCAGTTCGGGGCACGTTCGACGGATGAGGCCGTCAGTTTTGTCGCCGAGCTCAAGAAGACGGGCCGCTTCCAGGCTGACGTCTACTAAGGCGCGAGCCGATCAGCGCAAATCGTCCCGGCTGCGCAACCGCCGGGCGCGCCCCGCTGGGCCGCTTCTACTGTGCATGGGGTTGTTTTCGACAATTTGGTTTGGAGGGGGTCTGAATGCCTTCGCCCGACTGTCATCCCACCGTCATCCGGGCCGGTTCCAGCTGGCTCGGATCTTAACGAATAAGATTCTCGGAACCCTCAGGTGAAGAGAATTTGCGCCTGCGGCGGGGCGCCTTCAGAGAACCGCCATCGCTATTTTCGCCGCCATCTTGCCTCCCGCCAGGGTTGATCCTTCATACTCCCGCAAATGGGGCGTTGGAGATCGACCATGCGCGAACTATCGGCGGAAGCCAGGCTGCACTTCTACGCGCGCTCGCTCTCGCGTCGGACCGGGGCGAGCATGCATCACGTTGGGCTCTACAGCGCCTTCGCGGTCATCGCGGCCATCGTGTTCGGCACGCTCTCGGTGCACCCGTTCTGATCACGCCCCGCGCTTGAACGGCGCGACTTCGATCCCCGCATCCTTCAACGCCTGACGCAGCGTGCGCGCGATCTCGACGGCGCCGTGCGTGTCACCGTGAATGCACACCGTGTCCGTGCGCATCTTGATCACCTTGCCTGTCACCGAGACCACCGCGCCATCCTGCACCATGCGCACCACGCGATCGGCGATCGCCTTGGCATCGTGCAGCACCGCGCCGGGCTTCTTGCGCGAGACGAGATTGCCATCGTCCTCATAGGCGCGGTCGGCGAACACCTCGTGCACCATCGGCAGATTGGCGTCTTCGCCGGCCTTCACCAGCTTCGAATTGGCGAGCACGACGAAGATCAGGCTCGGGTCGACGGCCTTGATGCCGGCGGCGATCGCCTTGGCCGTCATGTCGTCCTCGCAGGCGACGTTGGAGAGCGCGCCATGCGCCTTCACATGCGTGACCTTGTGGCCGGCCGCGGTCGCGATCGCCTGCAAGGCGCCGATCTGGTAGGCGACGAGGTTCTCGATCTCGGAGGCCTTCAGGCCCGCGATCGGATGCCGGCCGAAACCGTGCAGGTCGCGGTAGCCCGGATGGGCGCCGACCGAGACGCCGCGCGCCTTCGCAAGCTCCACCGTCCGGCGCATGATGTCGGGGTCGCCGGCATGGAAGCCGCAGGCGACGTTGACCGAGCTGGCAAGGTCGATCATCGCGGCGTCGTTGCCCATCTCCCACGCGCCAAAACCTTCGCCGAGGTCGCAATTGAGATCGATCGTCTTCATGGGGTGCTCTCCGCCTCTGGTCGTCTTGTCGCTTACGGCTCCGCCGTGACCTGCCAGGTCCCGGCATCCATTGCGCTCACCGCATAGCCCGCGACATTAGCATCGCTGAGCGCCTCGATGTTCAGCTCGACGGTGTCGGACGAGCGCAGGCGATCGGGCAGGTTGCGGATGAGTTGCGCGAACTTGCGCGCCTCCTCCTGCGCCTCGGCCATGGTGACCTCGAGGAAGCGGAACGCGGTTCCCGCCGAGGTCTGCGCGAGGCGGCCGACATCGGCCGTGATCACGGTTGCGATCTTCGGATAGCCGCCGGACGTGCCGCGATCCATCATCAGCGCGATCGGCGAGCCGTTGCCGGGCACCTGGATGCTGCCGTTGACGGTACCGTCGGAGACGATGTTGTGGCCATGCAGATGCTTGATCGCGGGGCCCTCGAGCCGGTAGCCCATGCGGTCGGAGGTCGCCGAGATCTTCCACTCGCTATCGAGGAACAGCGCCTTGTTGGCATCGTCGAACTCATCGTCCTGCGGTCCGAGCAGCACGCGGATCGGGCCTGTTGCAGGCTTCGGTAGCTCGATGCGCAGCTCAGGCGCGCCGCTTGCGGCGTCGACTGTAAATTCATCGCCGGCCTGGAGCGGGCGCGGATAGGGGCTGCCGAGGCCCGCGCGGGCGTTCACCGCAAGGCTGCCGAACACCGGCTCGCCCTTGATCCCGCCTTCGATCGCCAGATAAGTGAACGCGCCGCCGCGGGCAAAGCCCAGCGTCAGCGTCTCGCCGTCCTTGAGCGTCACCGACGTGTCCATTGCCACCGGCTTACCGGCGACGTCTGCATTGCGCGGCGCGCCTGATATCGCGACGCGCACGGCGCCGTCTTTGGCGGTGAACGTGGCGCCGAAGGGGCCGATCTCGACCACGGCCGCGAACGGCTCGTTGCCGACCAGCGTGTTCGCCGCCGCCAGCGACAGACGGTCCATCGCCCCGCTGACCGTCAGGCCGTAGCGCTGCGCGCCGTGGCGGCCGCCGTCCTGGACGGAGCTTGCGGGTCCAATGCTGGCGATCACGAGCCGGCTCATGCGATCACCTGTTCGGCGATGATCTCGCCGGCCTCGGCGGCGCGATCCTGTTCCTCGAAAGTCTTGTGGTCGATGGCGAAAAACGTCACGCGATCACCGGGTTCGGTGAGAAAGGTGGGATTCCGGTGGAGTTGATAGGTTCTGACAGGCGTGCGGCCGAGCAGATGCCAGCCGCTCGGGGCCGCCAGGCACTGGATCCCGGCCTGGATGCCCCCGATCGAGATCGTGCCGGCGGGCGTGAACAGCCGCGGGCTCTGCCGCCGCGACATGTGCAGCGATTTGTCGAGGCCGCTGAGATAGGACCAGCCCGGGGTGAAACCGATCATGGCAACGCGGTAGTCGCCGGCGACGTGACGGGCGACGATGTCGTCGGGCGTGGTGTTCAGCGCCTTGGCGACATCCTCGAGGTCGATGCCGTGTTCGCCGCCATAGGCGACGGGAATGCGCCAGCGCCGCGCCTTCGTGGCCGGCGGCAGCGGCTGGCTGGCGAGCGCAAGCAGCTTCTCGCCGAGCGCGTCGAAGCCGATCTTGCCGGGATCGTAATGCACCAGCAGCGAGCGATAGGTCGGCACGGTCTCGGTGATGCCGTCGATGGGGCTTGCTGCGAGCGCCTTGTCGAGCGCGAGCACGCGCTCGTTGGCGGCGTCATCGATGGTGCGGCTGAACTCGACCGTGACGGCGCTGTCGCCACTGGGCAGAAGGCGGGGCGGGGGAAGCGTCGCGGCCATGAGCTGTCGAAGGGCTGTCGAAATCGGGCTTCTCAGGAAATGCGGGCTCAGCCTTGAGTTCCGCTTTTCCCTGCTTCGCGTAAATGCGCCCGCAAGTCCAATAAATTAATGCAAGGGGAAACGATAAAGCGTTGTTATCGCGTCGCATAACAGCCCTGCGGCCCTGCGTTCTTGCTGGCTCTTTGGCCCTTGACGCAAGGGCTGCGGCTCGCAAGATGCGCGCGTTCTTTCCCGCCCATCCGGAGCTCGTTCTCGTCCATGTCGCTGTCCCCCGAAGCCCGCAAGACCCTCGCCGGCATCACCACTGCCACCATCACCACGGTCCTGCTGAAGAAGGGCCTGCGCAACGTCTGGATGCGCGGCGCGCGTCCGCTGCGCCCGGGCCTGCCGCGGCTGGTCGGGCCTGCCTTCACGCTGCGCTTCGTGCCGGCGCGCGAGGATCTGGCGACGCCGGAATCCTGGTCGTCGCCGATCTCGACCCGCACCGCGATCGAGGCGATGCCGGACGGCTGCATTGCCGTGGTCGACGCCATGGGCATCACCGATGCCGGCATCTTCGGCGACATCCTCTGCGCCCGCATGATGAAGCGTGGCGTCACTGCGCTCGTCACCGACGGCGTGGTGCGTGACGTCGAGGGCGTGCTCGGGACCAACCTTCCGGTCTGGTGCGACGGCTATGCCGCGCCGCCGTCGGTTGCGGGCCTCACCTTCGTCGGCTGGGGCGAGCCGATCGGCTGCGGCGGCGTTGCGGTGTTCCCGAACGACGTCGTGGTCGCCGACCAGGACGGCTGCGTGCTGATCCCGCAGGCGATGCTCGATCACGTGCTCAATGAGGGCGTCGAGCAGGAGCGGATGGAAGCCTGGATCGTCAACGAGGTGAACAACGGCGCGGTGCTGCCGGGCCTCTATCCCATGAACGCCGAAACCAAGGCGCGCTACGCCGCCAGCAAGAAGTAACAGGAAACGAGGTATCCCATGGAAATCACCGTCGCAGGCACGCGGCCGACCCGCCGCGCGCCCAAGGAAAATTTTACGGGCACCGTGTTGCAGGACCCCGTCATCATGGCTCCGGCGCCGGCGCGGCTGAACTGCTCGCGCGTCACCTTTGAGCCGGGCGCGCGTACCAACTGGCACCACCATCCGCTTGGGCAGACGCTCTACGTGATTTCGGGCGTCGGCCGCGTCCAGACCAAGGGGGGCCCTGTCAAGGAGATCCGTCCCGGTGACACCGTCTGGATTCCGCCGGGTGAACTGCACTGGCACGGCGCATCGCCCAACAACAGCATGTGCCACATCGCCATGCAGGAAGCGCTCGACGGCGTCTATTCGACCTGGCTGGAGCCGGTGACCGACGCGGAGTACAGCGCGGCGCTCGGCTAATCTCCCGTGCCTCGGATGCAATGCAGCGCGTAAGCGCTGCGTTGCTGATCCGGGGCCCAGAAGTTTCCGCGAAGAGACCTTTGCGAAATCCGTTCATGACACGCCCCGTTGGTTGGCCATGGGGGATCGTGGCAGGAGCGCGGAACCCGTGATGTGAGGGCTGTCACGTGCGCAAGAGGCTCTGTGAGGTGGCGCACTCCGCAAGGAGATCGCGGACAAAAGCAAAGGGGCCCGGATCGCGGGCCCCTTGTCTCGGTTCGAACGTCGAAGCCGGACTCAGTTCACACGCGTCCAGGTCTGGCCGCCGCAGAACATGCCGCCGAAGGCGCAGCCCTGCACGCGCAGGCGGTCGGTGCCCTTCATCGCGATCGTGGAATCGTAGGTCGAGCCGGTGTTGGGATCGAGGATGCGGCCGGACCATTTCTGATCCTTGTTCTGGTCCTTGGCGGGTTTCATGTTGATGAGGACCTGTTCGCCGTTCTGGTTCGATTTGCTGTCGACCGAATAGCCGCAGAGATTGCTGCCGCATTGCTCGATGCGGACCTTGCCTTCCTTTTCCTCAGTGAGCCAGATGCCGAGCGGTGAATTGAGATCGCGCGCAGCCGCGGCTGCGGGAGCCGGCGGCGCGACGGCAGCCGCCTGAACGGGTGCGGGGGCCGGCACCGGGGCGGGGGCTGGAGGCGGCGCCGGGGGGGCAGCAGCCACAGTCGGGGCCGGCGGCGGTGCCACGGCAGGCGCTGCCTGCTGCTCGACCGGAGCGGTCGCCGGAGGCGGTGCGGGTGGCGGCAAGACAGCAGTTTCGGCCGGCGCGTTGCTGGCGGTTGCGGACGGCGGCGGAGCGGGCGGGGGCGGAACCGGCGGCGGCGCTGCAGCGGCCGGCGCCTGTTCGGTTGCGGGCGGCGGCGCGACAGGGGCGGGAGCTGGTGCCGGAGCGGCCTGCGGTTGCGGATCAACCTTGGCCTGTTGCGGCGCCTGCTGGCCCGGGTTCGTCTCGTTCTTCTTGGCTTTCTTCGCCTTGCCCTGGCCGGTGTTGTCGTAGACGCCGGGGATCTGCACCGTGCCGCGGTCCGGATCGATGCGGATGGTGCGCCCGCCATATTCGAAAGTGTACTGCGCTTGCGCAGCGGTGCTCGCCAAAAGGAATGCGGCCGTGGCCAACAGCTTCCTCATTTCCGTCTCCTGAACAGCTGGTCCCCGTACCAACGCTTACGCGCCGGTTCGATCGCAAAAAGTGATCTAGATCACTGTCACCGTATGAGTCGTGGTCCGGCGGTGCCGGGTTCAATAAGCCCGGAACCCGTCCTCAATTTGGCCGAGACAAGCGACAGGAGGATGCGGCCGGGAGCGCCGTTCCGATGGGACCGTAACGAGGCTCTAGATTCTCTAGATTCTCTAGATTCTTTCTTCCTTACGCGAACCGCTACCCACTACGCCCGAAAACGCTCTAGTCGAACCAGGCGGCGTAGATCTTCCTGTAGCTGCCGTCCTCCATCGAGATGTGCAGCCACTGGTCGACGAAAGCCTTCAGCGCCATGTCGCGCTGGAGCCAGTAGGCCTTCTCCGAGAAGTCGAACGGTTTTTCGGGATGCACCGCGCAGAGCACGCCGGAATGCTGCTTCTGCTGGTAGCGGGTCTCGGAAGCGTCCGTCATCATCAAATCGGCGTTGCCCTTGGCAATCTCGTCGAAGATCACGGTGTTGTCGGAGAAGACGCTGATCTCGGCATCCTTGATGTTGGCGCGCGCGAACCGCTCGTTGGTGCCGCCCGGATTGACGATGACGCGGGTGCCCTTCTTGTCGATATCGGAGATGGTCTGGTACTTGCCGACGTCGGCGCAGCGCGCGATCGGCGTCTTGCCTTCGCGCATGATCGGCATCGAGAAGAAGCCCTTCTTCTGCCGGTCGAGCGTAACGGAGACGCCGCCCATGGCGATGTCGAACTGGTCGGCCTCGAAGTCCTTCATGAGCTTCGGCCAGGCCGTCGGCACGAATTCGACCTTGACGCCGAGCGCCTTGCCGAGCGCCTCCGCCATGTCGACGTCGAAGCCGCTGAACTGCTGCGTCGCCTTGTCCAGGTAGGTGAAAGGCTTGTAGTCGCCGGTCATGCCGACGCGCAAAGTGCCGCGCTTGACGATCTCGTCGAGGCGCGATGGCGCCGGCTGCTGCGCATATGCCGAAAAGTTCGCCAGCAGGACCGCGGCCAAAGCCGCCACGATTCGAACGATCATCTCTTTTCCACCCAAGCCTGAGCTGTCATTGTGCAGCTCTTGAAACTTGGATTTAGACCAGATGCCCGTCACTGGCGAGGCGGAATTGAAGGGAATTCAGGGTGACGATCTCGATGTATGACGCCTCGGTCGGCGTCTTCGTGCCGTATCTGCGCAACCTGTCGGCATTGCTGGACAAGGGCGTCGCCTATGCCGAAAGCCGGAAGTTCAATCCGGCCGTCCTGCTCGGCATGCGCATGGCGCCGAACATGTACGATCTGGCGCAGCAGATAGGGGAGGCGTGCCGCCATGCCACGGTCGCGCCGGCCTTGCTGGCCGAGCAAGAGCCGGTGGCGCTGCCGGCGCTGGAGCACGACATCGCCGGGCTTCAGGCGCGCATTGCGACGTCAATCGAGTTCATCGAAAGCCTGTCGCGCGCCGAGATCGACAGCGCGGCGGAACGGAATGTCTTCTTCAGGCTGAAAAACGGGACCGAGCTGCCCTTCACCGGGCGGACGCTGCTGCTGACGTTCAGCGTCCCGCAATTCTTCTTTCACGTCACGACGTCCTACGACCTGCTCCGGCATGCCGGCGTCGAGCTCGTGAAGCGAGATTTTCTCGGCCCCCGCGAGCGCTAGGCTTCGCCCTTGCGCTCGTAATCGGCGAGCGAGCTGCGGCCGGCGATCTCGCTGCGCAGCTCCTCGAAGCGCCGATGTGCCTCATCCTCGTGCGCGTCGACGAAGTGCACCGCGGCTTCGCTCGTCATCGGGCCGCTGATCACGGGCGCGGACTGCTCGCCGATGGTCTCGTGGACGTAGAACTGGTCGCCATCGCCGCGATGGACCGTCCATTTCAGGCGGATCGCCACCATCGGCCCCGGACCGACCTTGCTGTAGCCGTCGGCATCGGTGTGCTCCGGCACCAGCGGCTGCTCCTCGACCACGGGATGCTCGTGCTCGTCGACCACCGCATGCTCGTCGGCGACAGGATGCTCGTCGGTGAGAGGGTGCTCGTCGGCGACGACCTGCTCACCGGCGACCACCATTTCGGTCTCGGTCTCGCGGACGGCGAGGACGGGCTCGGGGTGCTCCAAAATGCTGGCGATGGTGGCCAGCGCGTGGTCGGTCGGGTCGATCTCTGACAAGGGTCCATCCTCCAGCTCGACGCGGCCGGCAAGTCTGTCCCACTGCCGCCGCGGCCGGACTTATTACGCGGGTTTGATTAAGGCTGAGTTGGGGCTCGATCTGCACCAAAATGGGACGCATTCTGGCGTTCCGGAGGCGGGCGGATAACCGCCCGCCTGGAGGACGGCTCAGCCGAGCACGTCCTGGTTGATGATGTTCTGCCGGATGGGATCGCCATCCAGCACACTCAGGATGTTGCGAGCGGTCTGCTCGCTCATGCGGCTCACCGCCTCGACGGTGACGCCGGCGACGTGCGGGGCCATGATGACGTTGGGAAGCGCGAACAGCGCGTTGCTGACCGGCGGCGGCTCCAGCTCGAACACGTCGATCCCGGCACCGGCAATCCTGCCGGAGATCAGGGCGTCGTACAGCGCGGCCTCCTTCACGATGCCGCCGCGCGCGGTGTTGATGAGATAGGATTTCGGCTTCATCCGGCCGATCCGCGCCGCATCGAACAGGCCGACGGTCTCCGGCGTCTTCGGGCAGTGGATGGTGACGAAGTCGGCGTTGGGCAGCGCTGAGTCGAGATCGGCGACGGGCTCGCAGCCGGCGGCCTTGATCTCGGCGGCAGGCTTGTAGGGATCGTAGACTTGCACCTTCATTTCCATCGCCAGGCAGCGCTTGGCGGTGCGTGTGCCGATGCGGCCGAAGCCGATGACGAGCACGGTCTTGCCGTAGAGATCGAACGGCAGCATGCTGAGCCGGTCGGCCCATTTGCCGTCCTTGACGCAGGCATGCATCTCCTGCGCGCGCTTGGCCAGCGTCAGCATCATGAACAGCGCCTGCTCGGCGACCGAGGGCGAGTTGGCGCTGCCCGCGACCATCAGCGGCACCTTGCGGCGGGAGAGGGCGGGTACGTCGACGGCGTCATAGCCGACGCCGATCCGCGTCACCACCTTCATGTCGCGGGACGCCTCGAGCTCGGTCTCGCCGAAGGCGGTGGCGCCGAGCGCCACGCCGTGGACCGGGGCATGGCTCTTCAGCAGTGCCTCAAAATCCTTCGCCGAGATCAGGTTTGCAAATTCGACGAGCTCGATATCGTCTCGCTGGGTGAGGAGGGCGCGGGCCCCTTGCGACAAAGTTTGTGTAACGAAAATCTTCTTCTTGTTGGTCGCCATCGCTCCCTGCCTGCTCGCATTTCTTGGACCTGCGTCACAATACGACGCCGGTGTCTTCGTTTAGCAGGTGCATATTGTTGAGGTCCATCGCCAAACGCATGGGTGCCCCGTCCTTGGCGCCGGCGTTGGGATCGACGCGGCCGCAGACCGGCGTGCCGTCGAGGCCGAAATAGACCAGGGTTTCCATCCCCATCGGCTCGGTGACGTCGAGCACGGTGTCGAAGGTCTCGACGCCCGGCCCGAGATGCGCATGCGACTCGGTGAGGTGCTCGGGCCGGAGGCCGAGCAGCAGCTTGTCGGTGCGCGGCAACGCGTTGTAGCGCGCGGCGCGGGCCGGCGGCAGCGCAAAGGCGATGCGGTCGGTCAAACGGATCTGGAGCGCGCCGCCGACATCCTCCAGCCGGCACGGGATGAAATTCATCGCGGGCGAGCCGATGAAACCGGCGACGAAGCGCGTCGCAGGCTTGTGGTAGAGCTCGTTGGGCGTGCCGATCTGCTCGATGCGGCCCTTGTTCATCACGACGACGCGGTCAGCCAGCGTCATCGCCTCGACCTGGTCGTGAGTGACGTAGACCGTGGTGGTGCGCACCTTCTGGTGCACCTTCTTGATCTCGATCCGCATCTGCACGCGCAGCTTGGCGTCGAGATTGGACAGCGGCTCGTCGAACAGGAACACTTTCGGATTGCGCACGATGGCGCGGCCCATCGCGACGCGCTGGCGCTGACCGCCGGAGAGCTGCTTCGGCTTGCGGTCGATCAGGTCGGTGATGTCGAGGAGGCGGGCGGCTTCCGTCACCCGCGCCTTGATCTCAGCCTTGGGATAGTGCTTCAGGCGCAGCCCGAACGACATGTTCTCGGCGACCGTCATGTGCGGGTAGAGCGCGTAGTTCTGGAACACCATTGCGATGTCGCGGTCCTTGGGCGGCACGTCGTTGACGACGTCGCCGCCGATCATGATGTCGCCGTCGGTGATGTCCTCCAATCCCGCGATCATGCGCAACGTCGTCGACTTGCCGCAGCCGGAGGGGCCGACGAGCACGATGAACTCGTGGTCGGAGATATCGAGATCGATGCCGCGCACGGCTTCGACATCGTCGTAACGCTTGATCACCTTGCGCAGGGAAACGTCGGCCATTGAACTTCAACCCCTCGATATCAACCCTTCGTCGCACCGGCGGTCAGGCCGGCGATATAGTAGTCCATCAGGAAGGCGTAGATGATCAGCGGCGGAGCTGCGCCGAGCAGCGCCCCGGTCATGATCTGCCCCCAGTTGAAGACATCGCCCTTGATCAGCGTGGTGGTGATGCCGACCGGCAGCACGAACTGGTCCACCGACGTCGTGAACACGAGGGGATAAAGGAACTGGGCCCATGAGACGGTGAAGGCGAAGATGGTCGCGGCGATCAGTCCCGGAAGCGCGACGGGAATGAAGATCCGCGTCAGGGTCTGGAGCCAGGAAGCGCCGTCGATGATGGCGGCCTCGTCGAGCTCCTTCGGGATCGAGGCGAAGTAGCCGATCATGATCCACGTGCAGAACGGCACGGTCAGGGTCGGGTAGATGAACAGCAGCACGTACCATCGGTTGAGCAGGGGGATCCCCGTCCACTCCTGAACGGTCGCGAACACCTTGAAGAGCGGGATGAACAGCAGGCTGTCCGGGACCAGGTAGGTCAGGAAGACCCCGGTCGCCAGCGTCGCCGAGCCCCAGAACTTCATCCGCGCCAGCGCGAATGCCGCAGGGATGCTGATCAACATGGTCACGATCACCACCACGATCGACACCATGGCCGAATTCCAGAAGAATCGAAGGAATTGGTTGGAGGTCAGCAACTCGACGTAGTTTGAGAGCGTTGGATGGAAAATCCACCAGGGATTGGTGGCCGCAGAGATTTCTGCGCTCGTCTTCAGCGAAGTGATCAGCATGTAGAGCGGCGGCGTCAGCGAGAAGATCGCAAACAGCACCAGGAAGAAATAGGACCAACGCAGCGCCCAGGTGCGGTCGCGGCTCATGCTGCCGTATTTGACCTTGCGCCGGGGGCCGGCCTTATCGATCGCGACTGTGCTCATCAGGCTTCATTCCCGCGTTTGGAGACGTCGCGGAGGATGAAGATGGCCGCGACGGCGAGGATTGGGACCATGAACAGCGAGACGCTGGCGCCGAGCGGAATATCGCTGCTCTCGATGCCGACCCGGAATGCGTAGGTTGCAAAGATCTGGGTCTGGTCGAGCGGGCCACCCGAGGTCAGGATGCGCACGATGTCGAAATTGGCGAAGGTGACGATCAGCGAGAACAGCGTCGTGATCGCGATGATGTTGCGCATCATCGGCAGCGTCACGTACCAGATGCGCTGCCACCAATTGGCGCCGTCGATCGCTGCCGCCTCGTAGAGCTGATCGGGCACCGATTTCAGCGCCGCCAGATACATGATCATGAAGAACGGTGCGCCATACCAGACATTGACGAGAATGACGGAGAAGCGCGCCCAGGCGGCGTCGCCAAGCCAGGGAATGGGACCGATGCCGAAGAAGGAAAGCGTGTAGTTGAATGCGCTGTAGGAGGGGTCGAACAGCCAGAGCCAGGCCAGCGTGCTCATCGCCGGCGGAATGACCCAGGGCACAAGCAGCATGCCGCGCCACTTGCGCTGGCCCTTGGCCGGAATGTTGTGAACGAAATGCGCGACGATGAAGCCGATCAGCGCTTTGAAGACGACGGCCGTAATCGCGAAGATGCAGGATTGCTTCACCACCATCCAGAACGTTTCGCGCTTGAACAGGAAGGTGAAATTGCCGAAGCCGACGAACTTCTGCATCGACTTGTTCAGCGTCGACAGGTGAGCCGAGTAAAGGGCAGGGTAGAGCACGAGCAACGCGATCAGCAGGATCAGCGGCAGCGTCAGGAAAAACGCCACGGTCGATTTTCGCCTCAACGCATTGTGCAGGCTCCCTCCCTTGCGTGCGCTCGTTGCTCGAGCGGCGCGACCGTGCTGAACGACGACATCGGCCATGACCAAACCTTCCCTGCAGAATGTCTGTTCGCGAAGCCGGCCGTTCGGTCGGCTTCATCGGATCATACATCGAACGGCGGATTGTGCTGGCGGCTCACGCCGGAGGCGTGAACCGCGGTTGCACATTCCGGTTCAGGTTCGCATGAAGCCTTCGCACTCGCCCTCGGCCCAGGCGAGCGTGGTGTCCATCTTCTCTCCCTGCGCAAAGCGGAGCGCCATCTTGGTCAGGATCGCCTGTGCGTAGATCTGCTGGGCGATCTTTGGCGGTGCAGGAGAGGCCGCAATCGACAACGTCTGATGATTGTGGGGGTTGGGATAGTGATAGAGCGTTCCTTTCGGCGGCTCTACCTCGGCCCACGTCTTCAACGTCGTCATGTTCGCATAGGCGGGCAGGTCGTAGCCGCCGCTGGCAGAGACGAACTTCTCGATCGACGACGCCTGCGACAAATGGGTGAGCAGGCTCTTGGCAGCTTCCTTGTTCTTGGAGAAGTTCCAGAGGCCCCAGTAGTACGGCAGATAGGGCGCAAAGCGGCCTTTCGGGCCGGCCGGGAAGCCGTGCGTCCAGCATTGCTCGGCGACCTGCGGTGCGTCGCGCTTGGCCACCGCCCAGGCGCTTGGCGGATTCATGATGAGGGCGCCCCGGCCAGAGATCAGCCATTTGTTGTTCGAGGCGTCATCCCAGGATGGTGCGTCAGGTGGCAGGAAAGCGATCAGCTTCTTGTAATATTCGAGCGCCTGACGGACCTGATCGGTCTTCACCGTGGGCTCGCCTTTGGCGTTGACGAGTTCGGCGCCGAACGACTGGAAGATCGCACCCGCCGTATCGACACTGTCGGTGGTTTCGCCGAGGCCGATGCCGAAGGCGAAGCCGCCTTTCTGACAAGCTTCGGCGGCCTTGAGGAATGTCTCCATGGTCCAGCTGTCCGCTTTCGGCGGTGCGCCTGCGGGGTACAGTTCCTGAACATCGATACCCGCGTACTTCTTCATCAGATCAATGCGGGTGCAGGGCCCCTTGATCTGGCTCCCGGGGGTGGCGGGGACGGCAAGCCATTTGCCGGCCGCCTGTCCGAGATATTTCACGGTGCCGTTCACTTCACCGTTCTGCTTGATCGCCGGCTCCACGACGTCATTGACCGGCTCGAGCTGTTCGGCGTAGGCGTGCGGCCACCAAGTGTACATCTGAAGAATATCGTGACCGGACTTCGCCTGCGCTTCGGCTGCAACGGTCAACTCGATCTTCTTGTTGTTGCTGGTGATGTAGTCGATGGAAACCTCGACCTTCTCCTTCGCGGCCCACTCGTTGACAAGGGCCCTGGAGGCGTCGTTGGCGCCAGGGACCCAGTGGTCCCAGAAGCCGATCGAGAGTTTGCCGGCGGCGTAGGCGCCGCGGACGTAGGGCGCCGTGATCAGCGCCGCGGAGGACATTGCAGTGGCAGCTACAAATTGACGTCGCGTCAGTTTCTTGCGTGACATCTCGTTTCCTCGCTTGATGTTTTATTGTTCTGGCGTTTCCTCTGGCATTTCGAGTTTTGTTTTTGATTTTTTGTTCGCGTTTCTTGGTGCTACGCCTCGCCGTGAAATCGCGCGAAGCGCAGCAAATTGGTAGCGCGATCAGATCATGATTGATCCCGTCTGTCGAGGAAGCCGAACGGCTCTCCGTCTAGAACTAACGTTGCGTCCGGGGACGCGGCAGCGCCGTCTCGCGAGGCGCACCGGAGGTAAACCTCGGAGGCGCATTTTGCGATGCACACTTCGGGGCAAGGAGCGCGGGACATCTCGTGCGCAATTGCGCCGCAGTTTCGAATGAGCCTTCATAACCGCTTCGCGCCAAACAGTTTTCGGGCGTGGACCGCAATTGGCTGCGGCTGGACCGCGAAGCGGCGAAAACGATAGAGTTGCAACCGGCGGGTGGCCCCCGCCCGGACAGGACAATCGGATCGACGATGGAGACCAGAATGATCAACCCGGCGCCGCCTGCGCGGCTTCACCTGAGGCGATGGTTCGCGCTGGGCTCCGTGCTCGCGGTGCTGCTCGGCGCCGCCGCGGTGGCGCAGGCGCAAGGCCTGGTCAAGGGCGTTCAGGATGGGGCCGCGGCCGGCAACAAGGCGGCCGGACCGGTGGGTGGCGTGCTGGGCGGTGCGATCGGCGGCGTGGTCGGTGTCTTTACCGGCGTGCTCGGCGTCAGTAACAACAACCAGCCGGCTCCGGCTGCCAAGGACGCGAGCAAGGATTCCAAGCAGCCGGGAGCCGCCAAGGACAAGGATGCCAAGAGCGCCAAGGAGACCGCCAAGGCGGGCAAGGGCGCCAAGGCGAGCAAGGAAGCCAAGAACGCGCCGCAAGACAACAAGGACAACAAGGACAATAAGGACGTCACCGTCCTCACCCAGCCCGGCGCGCCGCAACAGACCGCCGAGCAGATCGTCGCCAACAGCGATTCCTATATCGAGCGGATCAAGACCGAGTTAAACCTGACGCCCGATCAGGAAAAGCACTGGTTCGGCTTCTCGAGCGCCATGCACTATCTGGGGCATAATGGCGCGGAGCGGCTCAACCTGCGGATCGCCCGCGCCAAGCGGGATCCGCCTGACGACATCATCGAGCAGATGCGCAACGAGTCGCAATTCCTGATCGACCGCGCAGCCGACCAGCGCAACGTCGCCGATGCCGCCGAGCCGCTTTATTCGAGCCTCGACGACAAGCAGAAGGAGGTCTTCATCCAGGAGATGGTGCGCCTCAGCCACGAGCGCGGGCTGGATTAATCAAGTTGAATCCGATTGCGGGCGTCTGAATTAACGGCGCCCGCCACGAATTCGTGAATCCTCTCCGCATTTCGGGTATGGTTAGCTTCGTAAGCTGACTGCGGGGTTGATATGGCGGACGGACTCTCCGTTTTCCTGGTCGAAGACGAGGCGTTGATCCGAATGATGATCGCCGACATGGTGGAGGAACTCGGCCACCATGTCGTCGCGGAAGCGGACAATGTCCGGGACGCGAGCGCCTTCGCGATGACCGCGCAATACGATTTCGCCATCCTCGACATCAATCTGAAGGGCCTCTACGTCGATCCCGTCGCCGACCTGATCGAGCGCCGCGGCAAGCCGTTTCTGTTCGCCACCGGCTACGGGCCGGAGTTGCTGCCGTCCTTGCTCCGGCGGCGGCCGATCCTGCGCAAGCCGATTTCCCTCGACCAGCTCAAGGTGATGATCGATTCGCTGTTTCCAGACGCGGTCGCCAAAACTCCTCACTGAGAAGGCGCCGTACCGAGATCGCCAACGAAAATGGCCGCCCGTGCGGAGCGGCCATTTGGCTAAAGAATGTGTCGTGGTCTCAGATCAGACCGGCGCTGAGGTCGATGCCGCGCGCCATCACGCCGAACGAGGCGACCAGGCCCATGCAGCAGAACAGCAAGATGATCTTGAACGAAGAATCGGCAAAACGGGTTTCGACGGCGACCGGGATCGCGGCAAGCGAAATCATGCTCATGTTCATTCCCCCCTTTGTTGACCCTGAATTGCATCAGGTAGGGGAAGCTCTTAGAGCAAAAAGTTTGACGCGAGCTTGCGAGGGATCGTTAACGGAATCGCCATCGCTCGCGTGGTTGCGCGAGCGGCAAGCGGTCCCGCAAGTCTCAGTTGCGGCCGTTCTTCAGCACGGTGGCGATGGTATGGGCCGTCATGGCGGCGCGATCTGAGGCGCGTTGCGCGGCCAGCCGGTCGCGCGCCTTTTCCTCGATCAGGAGCTCGATCAGGGCCAGCCGCTTGTCATCGTCGTCCGCCTCGGTCAGCAGACGGTGATAGCGGTCATAGTCGAAACTCAAGTCCTGCCTACGCATGTCACGCCCCCGCAACTACGCCACACACTCAGGGAATTGTTTCCCATCGGACATAGTCGGGCAAGCACGATCCTGCGTGGAACCGCGCCTTGGCTGCAATCAGCTGTGTATAGTTAACGGACTGGGCGGCGTCGAAGCCGATCGCGGCTCATCAATCCGGATTGTGGTCGGCGAACATCTTCAGCCCGACGAAGCTCGCGTCAGGTTTCGTCACCAGCCTGGTCGGGATATTGCGCAAATAGTCCTGGAAGCGTCCCTTGGCTTCGAAGCGCGCACGGAAAGCGGAGGCCGCGAGGAACTCGGGGAAGCGCGGCACGATCCCGCCGGCGATATAGACGCCGCCGCGGGCGCCGAAGGTCACCGCGAGGTTGCCCGCGACCGAGCCGAGGATGGCGCAAAACATCTCCAGCGTCGCGCGGCTGAGCTCGCAACTGCCCTCCAGGGCGGCCTTGGTGATGGCGGCGGCGTCGCGGTGCGGCACCTGGGCGCCGTCGACCTCCGCCAGCGCCTCGTAGAGGCTTTGCAGACCGGAGCCCGAAAGCGCGCCGCGCTCGATGGAGACATGGCCGAAACGTCGGCGCAAGCACGCGATCACGCGTTCCTCGCGCTCGTTTTCCGCCGGCAAAGTGGCGTGGCCTGCCTCGGTGACGACCGCTAGCCGGGCGCCGTGGCGTTCGACCAGACAGGAGACGCCAAAGCCGGTTCCAGGCCCAACCACCAGCAGCGGTTCTCCGGGGAGGCCGTCCTGGCCCCCGAGCGGGATCAAATCGGCAGGCTTCAGGGCGGGCAGGGACCAGGCCACGACCTCGAAATCATTGAGCACATGCACGCTCTCGAAGCCGAGGGCAGGCTGGAGCTCGTTGCCGTCGATGACCCACGGACTGTTGGTCATGACGCAGCGGTTATTGGTCACGGGACCCGCGACGGCCAGCACGGCTCGTTTGGGCTGCTTGCCGCCGGACCGGCGCGCAAGGACGTCGGCGATGGCTTCCCGGACGGTCGGGAAGTCAGCAACCTTCACATAGTCGATGGGCCCGGCCTGGTCGCCGCTGTCCGCTGCGCTTTCGCTCAGCGCAAAGCGCGCATTGGTGCCGCCGATATCGGCGAGAAGAATTTGTCCTGTCTTGCCGATACTCATGACTTTGTGGCTGCCGCGCCGTGCAGGCTCGCGGGAACCGTTCCCTCCGCTCCATCCGATCCGCAATTTGCGAACGTCTCTAGAATCCGTCCTCGGGTGAGCCTAGTCAACTCGGACAACGCCAAACCGTTGCATCCCAGGTGCGACGGGCGCGATATCGCCGCATGTGTCGGTGGTTGCGAAGCCGCGCGGGAAGATCGACATTGGACGGAGCGTTCGGCGCCCGTCGCGCCGGACGGCTGGAACGGGACCTTGCGATGCAGATTTCCGACCGCGATGTGCTGCTGGTGATCGACGTGCAGAACGACTTTTGCAGCGGCGGAGCGCTCGCCGTTCCCGGCGGCGAGAAGGTTGTCCCGGCGATCAACCAAATTGCCGCAAAATTCACCAATGTGGTGCTGACCCAGGACTGGCATCCAGGCGACCACGTCTCGTTCGCACCGAACCATGCCGGCAAGGAGCCGTTCCAGACCATTGAGCTCGACTACGGCACCCAGGTGCTGTGGCCGTCGCACTGCGTGCAAGGCACGGCGGGCGCCGAATTCCATGGGGAGCTCGAAATTACCAGGGCAAACCTCGTCGTGCGCAAAGGATTTCGTCGCGGGATCGATTCCTATTCGGCGCTGTTCGAGAACGACCACCGGACGCCGACGGGCCTGCTCGGCTATTTGCGCGAGCGCGAGCTGAAGACCGTCTTCGTTGCCGGTCTGGCGCTGGATTTCTGTGTTCGCTTCTCGGCGGAAGATGCTCGCAAGGCGGGGTTCGAGGTCGCCGTCATCGAGGACGCATGCCGCGGCATCGATCTCGACGGCTCTGTGGCCGCGACCCATCGGAGTTTTCGCGAGCGCGGTATTTCGATCGTCAGCCTGGAGGCCTTGCTGTGAGGACCCTGAGATAGTCATGGTGGAGAAGAGCGGCAAACCGCTGGGCGGATCGGATCGTCCTCCGGATGATCCAGTGCTATGGCCGTTTGCGGCGGCGCGGCTCGCGATGGACGCCTGCTTCTGGTGGCTGGAGCGCGGTCCGGCGGAACAGGACGAGACCAATCTGCCATGGACGACACCGAGCAAGGTCTCCTTGGAGCTTGCGACCATGCGCCTGCGCGATTGCACGCGGACGCAATCCGGCCAGCCGGCACTGGTCTGCGCGCCCTACGCGCTGCATCGGGCCCTGATCGCCGACTTCGCACCGGGCCACAGCGTGGTGCAGTCCCTGCAGAATGGCGGCATCGATCGGGTCTACCTCACAGACTGGCGCTCGGCCTCGCCGGACATGCGCTATCTCTCGATCGACAGCTATCTCGGCGATCTCAACGTCGCCGTCGACGAAATCGGCGCGCCGGTCGATCTCGTCGGCCTGTGCCAGGGCGGCTGGCTGTCGCTGCTTTATGCGGCGCGCTTTCCCGCCAAGGTGCGGCGGCTGGTGCTGGTGGGGGCGCCCGTCGATCTCTCGATCGATTCCGCGCTGTCCAGGCTCGCTCGCAATGCGCCTGAGGCGCTCTACGACCAGCTCGTGGCGCGCGGCGGCGGCAATGTCAGCGGCGACGAGATGCTGCGCTTCTGGACGAAGGCGCCGAGCCGCGACGACATTGCGGCGGCGTTGCAGAGGGATCTCTCGGACGAGGAGGGCGCGGCACTGCTCGCGCGTTTCGATCGCTGGAATACCGAGACGCTCAACCTGCCCGGCACCTATTATCTGGAGATCGTCAACCTGATCTTCCGGGAGAATCGGATTGCCGGTGGCAGCTTCACGGCGCTCGGCCGCGAGGTTGATCTGAGGGACCTCAAGGCGCCGGTCTTCCTGCTGGCCGGGCTCGATGACGACGTCGTGCCGGCCAGACAGGCGCTTGCGACCGCCGGTCTGGTCGGCACCCCGCCGGCCTTCATTGCCGCGGCCTCCGAGCCCAGCAATCATCTCGGCCTGTTCATGGGGGCGCGCACCCACGCCCATGCCTGGCCCCGGATCGCCGAGTGGCTGCGCGACGACCGCTCCGGAGTGCTGGCCCGCAGCGCCTGATCTTGTCAGGTGCTTTGGCCCGGCCGGGCCGGCGAACACGCAAATCCGTTATGCATGACGGCGGATGGCCTGCACGGGGCCCGGTCGATGGGCTACATATCATGGGGAACTGGCGGCTGCGGCCGCGACAAGATTAAGGGTACCGCGCTCGATGAGCTTCCACTCGATCTACGCCCACGGATTTGCGCGCGTGGCGGCCTGCGTCACCACCTCCCATGTGGCCGATCCTGCGGCCAATGCGAAGGCGATCCTGGCTGCGGCAGGCGCTTGCCATGAACAGTCGGTGGCGGTCGCCGTGTTTCCGGAGCTGTGCCTGTCCGGCTACGCGATCGAGGATCTCGTCAAGCAGGACCCGCTGCTCGATGCGGTCGAGCGCGGGCTCGCCTCAATCGTCGACGCGTCCTCGGCGCTGATGACCGGCCTGATCGTCGGCGCGCCGCTGCGCTTTGGTCATCGCATCTACAATTGCGCCGTCGTCATTCATCGCGGCAACGTCCTTGGTGTCGTGCCCAAGTCTTATCTGCCGACCTATCGCGAATTCTACGAGGGACGGCATTTCGCCTCCGGCGCCGGCATCGCCGGAGAGACGATCGCGTTTGGCGGGCTGCACGCACCGTTCGGCGTTGACCTCCTGTTCGCGGCCGAGGATGTTCCAGGCCTGATCATCGGCGTCGAGATCTGCGAGGACATGTGGATTCCGGTGACGCCGGCTTCCGAACTCGCGCTTGCCGGCGCCAGCGTGCTGATCAATCTATCCGGCAGCCCGATCACGATCGGGCGGGCGCGCTCGCGCGCGCTGCTGTGCCAATCGACGTCGGCGCGTTGTCTTGCGGCCTACGTCTATTCCGCCGCCGGGGCAGGGGAATCGACCACGGATCTGGCCTGGGACGGCCAAACCTCGATCTATGAGAACGGCGTGCTGCTGGCCGAGGGCGAGCGGTTCCGCCAGGACGGCCAGATCACGCTGGCCGACGTCGATCTCGATCTGCTCAGGCAGGAACGCGCACTTATGGGCACGTTCGACGATAATCGCCGGCAACACGAAGCCTTTTTCCGGAGGATCACATTCGCCCTGAAGCCGCCGGCCACCGACATCGGCTTCCTGCGCAAGATCGAGCGCTTCCCGTTCGTGCCGAGCGACGAAGCCCTGCTCGAGCAGGATTGCTACGAGGCCTACAACATCCAGGTCGCCGGCCTCGTGCAGCGCATGCGCGCGACCGGAACCAAGCGCGTGGTGATCGGCGTCTCGGGCGGGCTCGATTCCACCCACGCCCTGATCGTCGCCGCCAAGGCGGTCGACCTGCTCGGCCTGCCGCGCAGCAACATCCTGGCCTACACGATGCCGGGCTTTGCCACCGGCAGCGAGAGCAAGACCAACGCACTGGCGTTGATGAAGGCGTTGCAAACGGAGTGGCAGGAGCTCGACATCCGTCCCACGGCGACGCAAATGCTGAAGGACATCGGTCATCCCTTCGGCAAGGGCGAGAAGGTCTACGACATCACGTTCGAGAACGTGCAGGCGGGCCTGCGCACGGACTATTTGTTCCGGCTCGCCAACCATCATGGTGGCATCGTCATCGGAACCGGCGATCTCTCGGAGCTCGCGCTCGGCTGGTGCACCTACGGCGTCGGCGACCAGATGGCGCACTATAATGTCAACGCCGGGGTGCCGAAGACGCTGATCCAGCATCTGATCCGCTGGGTGATCGCCTCAAAGCAGTTCAGCGACGACGTCAACCGGACGCTGGCGTCGATCCTGTCGGCCGAAATCTCGCCCGAGCTGGTTCCGGTCAAGCCCGGCGAGAAGCCGCAGAGCACGGAAGCCTCCGTCGGGCCCTACGAGCTGCAGGATTTCAACCTGTTCTATACGCTGCGGTTCGGCATGCGGCCGTCCAAGATCGCGTTCATGGCGCAGCACGCCTGGAATGATGTCGCCAAGGGCGAATGGCCGCCGGCGTTCCCGACCGATAAGCGCAGGGCCTATGATCTGCCGGAGATCCGGCGCTGGCTGGAAGTGTTCCTGCGCCGCTTCTTCGCCTTCAGCCAGTTCAAGCGCTCGGCGATGCCGAACGGGCCGAAGGTTTCGGCCGGCGGCTCGTTGTCGCCGCGCGGCGACTGGCGCGCGCCGTCGGATTCAAGCGCGGCGGCATGGCTCGAGGATCTCGAGCGGAACGTTCCGAAGTAATTGAGCAAGACCGCTGATCGGGTAGGGTAGCTCCAGAACGATTTCGCGCCGCGCGGCTCATAAAGCCGGCGGCGCGAAATTGCGTTCAATCTAAAAAGTTCCGAGGTCCGGAGTGCCTAGGAGTCCGGACCTCGTCACCTTGCCCCAGCCTTTGATCCCCCCGCCCCATGCGGTCCCCCAACCCCATGTAGCGCGATCAGAGGGTGATGCCCCTGGAAGGCCGCCGATCGATGCGCGCGATGTACGCGAAGTACGGTTAGGATTCCATTCCGTGTCACTACGGACACGAACGCGCTTGATGCTGCACGCTGGTGCATTCGTCCGCATCTGCTGCGATCACTGCTGCCTGAATTCGATGCAGGCGGTCGGCGGGGATGTCCACATCAGCGCATCGCCGCGGCACCCGCATTTCACGGGCCTGTCACTTAACTGGTCTAGCGCTGCTCCCGTCATCGCTGACAGTCAAGGAGCAAGCCATGTCGAAGCCGGTGTTGGGCGCCGCACTATCCATCAAATCGATCCACGCCCACCGCGATTGGCTTCTGGAACGGCAGCGCGATCTCGAAATCCAGGATTTTTTCCGCGCGGATTTGCTCGACGGCGATTGGCGGAGTGCGGCCAGCGAGATCAAGCAGATGCTCTCGGGCCACACCGGCCGGCTCGGCATTCACGGCCCGTTCTGGGGCTTCAAGATCGACAGCCATGATCCCTTGATCCGCAAGGCGGTGACGAAGCGCCTGCTTCAGGGTCTCGATGCCGCTGAATTCCTCGGCGCGACGCAGATGGTGATCCATTCGCCGTTCACGACCTGGGACCACAACAATCTCGACCTCTATCCTGATAACCGCGGCAATCTCGTCGAACGCGTCAAGACGACGCTTGCCGAGGTGATCGCGCGCGCCGAGACGATCGGCTGCGAGGTCGTCATCGAGAACATCGAGGACAAGGATCCGCGCGACCGCGTGCGCCTCGCCAAGGCGCTCGAAAGCAGCAAGGTCCGCGTCTCCCTCGACACCGGCCACGCCAACTACGCCCACATCTCCACCGGCGCGCCCCCGGTCGATTACTACGTCGAAACCGCCGGCGACATGCTGACGCATGTGCACCTCCAGGACACCGACGGCTTTGCCGACCGGCACTGGGCGCCGGGCGAAGGCAACATCCCGTGGGTGGCCGTGTTCCGCGCGCTGGGCCGGCTGACGTCCAACCCCCGGCTGATCCTCGAACTCCGCAATCACGACGACGTTCGCGCCGGCGCAGCCCATCTTGCCGCGCTCGGTCTCGCTGAATAACCGGCATCACAAAGGTCAGGGCTTATCGTCATGAGCAAACTCACCCGTCGCACCATCCTGAAGTCCGGCGGCGCTGCCGCGGGCACGCTTCTCCTGCCGCGCTTTGCGATCGGGCAGGCCGACAACCGTCCGTCGGTGACGATTGCCGTGCAGAAGGTGACGAATTCGAACGTGCTCGACGTGCTGCGCGAGCAATCGAACGTCGGCGAGCGCGTGTTCTTCTCGTCGATCTGGGAGGGCCTGATCTCCAAGAACTGGCGCGGCAGCCTGGAGGCCGTGCCGGGCCTCGCCACCGAGTGGCGCCGGATCGACGACCAGACCGTCGAGGTGAAGCTGCGCCAGGGCGTGAAGTTCCACAACGGCGACGAGCTGACGGCCGAGGACGTCGTCTTTACCTTCAGCCGCGAGCGCATGTTCGGCGAGACCGAGGCCAAGAGCCGCTCCACCATCCAGGCCTTCGAGAAGATCCCGACGCCGCGCCCGGGCAAGGAGCTGCCACCTGATGTGCCGGCGGTTGCCCGCCGCATCTGGCCGGACCTCGTGCGCGTCGATGCCGTCGACAAGTACACGGTGCGCTTCTACAACGCGACGCCCGACGTCACGATCGAGGGCCGGCTGTCGCGCTACGGCTCCGATATCATGAACCGCCGCGCCTGGGAGCAGTCCGCGAGCTATCTCGACTGGGCGCGCAAGCCGATCACGACGGGCCCGTACAAGGTCGTCGAGCTCAAGCCCGACGTGTCGCTGACCCTCGAGGCGCATGACGAATATTGGGGCGGCCGGCCGCCGCTCAAGCGCATCCGTTTCCTCGAAGTGCCCGAGGTCGCGAGCCGCATCAACGGGCTGCTGTCGGGCGAATACCAGTTCGCTTGCGACATCCCGCCGGACCAGATAGCCGGCATCGAGAAGAACGCGGCGTTTGAAGTGCAGGGCGGCACCATCCTCAATCACCGCCTGACCGTGTTCGACAAGAACCACGCCGTACTCGCCAATCCCCTGGTGCGGCGCGCCTTCACCCACGCGATCGACCGCCAGGCGATCGTCGACAGCCTATGGGCGGGCCGTACCCGCGTGCCGAAAGGCCTGCAGTGGGAATTCTACGGCGACATGTTCAACGCCGACTGGAGCGTGCCGGCTTACGATCCGAAGCTCGCGCAGGATCTGTTGAAGCAAGCCAACTACAAAGGAGACCCGATTCCCTATCGCCTGCTCAACAACTATTACACCAACCAGGTCGCGACCGCGCAGGTGCTGGTCGAGATGTGGAAGTCGGTCGGCCTCAACGTCCAGATCGAGACCAAGGAGAACTGGTCGCAGATCATGGAACGCGCGCCGACCCGCGCGGTTCGCGACTGGTCGAACTCGGCGGCCTTCAACGATCCCGTCTCGTCGCTGGTCGCCCAGCACGGCCCGAACGGCCAGCAGCAGCAGATCGGCGAGTGGACCAACGCCGAACTGAACAAGCTCTCAGAATTCCTGGAGACCTCGACCGATCGCGCGGCGCGCAAGAAGGCGTTCCACCGCATGCTGGAGATCGCCGAGCGCGAGGATCCCGCCTACACGGTGCTGCACCAGAACGCGACCTTCACCGCGAAGCCGAAGTCGATCAAGTGGAAGGCGTCGCCGGCATTCGCGATGGATTTCCGCGCCGGCAATTTCGAGGCGTAAGTGGCGACGCCGCTGGTCAGCATCCAGGGCCTCAGCGTCGCCTTCAACGGCGTAGCGGTCTTGCGCGGCGTCGATCTCGCTTTGCAGAAGGGCGAGGCCGTCGGCCTCGTCGGCGAATCCGGCTCCGGCAAGTCAGTGACGTGGCTTGCTGCGCTCGGCCTCTTGCCGCGGCATGCGAAAGTCTCGGGCTCCGTGCGGCTCGACGGACGCGAAATCCTCGGCGCTGCCGCGGGTGAGCTTGACCGGGTGCGGGGCGGGCGGGTCGCCATGATTTTTCAGGATCCCGCAAGCGCGCTCAATCCGGTGCTCACCATTCGCAAGCAGCTCTGCGAGGCTTTGGCGCTGCATCGCGATCTCTCGGGCGAGGCGGTGAAGGCCGAAGCGCGGCGACTGCTCGATCTCGTCGGCATTCCCGATGCGGCGCGGCGGCTCGAAGCCTATCCGCACGAATTCTCGGGCGGCCAGGTCCAGCGCATCATGATCGCGATGGCGCTGGCCGGAAATCCCGATCTCCTTGTCGCGGACGAGCCGACCACGGCGCTCGACGCCACCATCCAGGCGCAGATCCTGGAGCTGCTCTCGACCATCCGCCGCGAGATGAGCATGGCGACGGTGCTGATCAGCCATGATCTCGGCGTCGTCGCGGAAAACTGCGACCGCGTCGCCGTGATGTATGCCGGCCGCATCGTCGAGCAGGCGCCCGCTAACCAGCTCTTTGCCGATCCGGTGCATCCCTACGCGCAGGGCCTGATCGGCGCACTGCCGCCGCTCGACGGACCGCGTCGGCGTCTCACGGCTATTCCGGGGACCGTTCCCGATCCCGCGCACATGCCAAGCGGCTGTGCTTTCGCGCCGCGCTGCGCGCTGGCGGCCGAGCCGTGCGGACTTGCCGTGCCGAGCCTGGCGCCGATCGCGAACGATCGCGTGGTTGCCTGCATCCGTGCCGAGGCCTCGCGCCGCGCGCTGCTTGGGATCGCCGCCGAATGAGCGGGCCGCTTGTCGAGATGTCCTCGATCTCGCGCAGCTACAGCATGCGCTCCGGGATGTTCGGCCGCAGCACGGCCGTCCACGCGGTCGATGGCGTGTCTCTGATGATCCCCAAGGGCGAAACACTGGGCCTCGTCGGCGAGTCTGGCTCAGGCAAGTCGACCACGGGTCGTATCGTGCTCGGTCTCGAGCCGCCGGATCGCGGCGAGGTGCGGTTCGACGGCAAGCCGATGGCCGCGCCTGGGACGAAGGCGTGGCGCGCGCAGCGGGCGCGCATGCAGATGATCTTCCAGGATCCGCTGGGGGCGCTGGACCGGCGGTTGCCGGTCGCAGCCCAGATCCGCGAACCCCTGGACATTCACGGTCTCGGCACGTCGGCCGAACGCGAGGAGCGTGTCCGCGAATTGCTGCGCGCCGTCGAGCTGACGCCGGCGCATGGCGCGCGCTATCCGGGCGCGCTCTCCGGCGGCCAGCGTCAGCGTATCGTGCTGGCGCGGGCACTGGCGACAAAGCCCGATTTCCTCGTCTGCGACGAGCCGGTCAGCGCGCTCGACGTCTCGATCCAGGCGCAGGTGGTGAACCTGCTTTGCGATCTCCAGGCGCAGCTCGGGCTGACGCTGCTGTTCATCAGCCACGATCTGCGCGTTGTCAGGCAGATCAGCAATGTCGTCGCCGTGATGTATCTCGGCCGCATCGTCGAGATCGGCAGCGCCGACGATCTCTTCGCGCGCCCCGAGCACCCCTATACGCAGGCGCTGGTCTCGGCGTCACCCGCGCCCGGCCGCCGCAGCGCGGGCCGCATCGTGCTGGCGGGCGATCCGCCGAACCCGGCGGCGCGGCCGCAAGGCTGCGCCTTCCATCCGCGCTGCCCGCGCGCTATCGCGCGCTGCGCGAGCGAGGTGCCGGCGCTGTCGGCTGTCGACGGCAACAGGCAGGTCGCCTGCCATCTCGTGACGGGGCCGCAGGCCGAGACGCGGGACGCGGCCTGATGGGACGCTACCTTGCCATTCGGATCGGACGCGCGGCGCTGACGATAGTGCTCGTCGTCACCTTCGCTTTCGTGGTGCTGCGCCTATCCGGCGACCCTGCGCTGATGATCCTGGGACCGGAGGCACCGCCGGAAGTGCTCGCTGCCTTCCGCAAGGCCTGGGGGCTCGATGATCCCATCTGGTTCCAGTACCTCGACTACTTCGGCGCCATCGCCAAGGGCGAGCTCGGCCGCTCGATGCGCGACGGGCGACCCGCGATCGAGCTCGTGCTGGAGCGGATTCCGGCAACGCTCGCGCTGACGCTGCCGGCCTTTTTCTTCAAGGTCGCCCTCGGCATTCCCGCCGGCATCTACGCAGCGCTGCACCGCGGCTCGGGAATCGATCGCGCCGTGATGATGACGGCGGTCGCCGGTTTCACCGTGCCGAGTTTTGTCCTTGCGCTGCTGCTCGTGCTCGTCTTTGCCGTGCAGCTCGGCTGGTTGCCGTCGGGCGGGCAGGACAGCTGGCGTCACGCCATCCTGCCGATCGTGACACTCAGCCTCGGCGGCGCCGCGGTGCTGGCGCGCTTCACTCGCAGCGCCATGCTGGAGGTGCTGGGCCAGCCCTATATCCGTACCGCCTCGGCCAAGGGCGTGCCGTGGCGCAAGGTGGTGACGTCACATGCGCTGCCGAACGCGGCGATCCCGACCGTCACCATTCTCGGCTTCATGGTGGGCACGCTGATCGCGGGCGCGGTCGTGGTCGAGAGCGTATTTGCCTGGCCCGGAGTAGGGCGCCTGCTCGTCGTTGCCGTCGCCAACCGCGACCTCGCCGTCGTGCAATGCATTCTCTTGCTGGTCGCAATGACGATGGTCACGTCCAATCTGATCGTTGACTTCCTCTACGGCTTCCTCGATCCGCGGTTGCGCGCCAAGGGGGCGCACGCATGACCGACGCAACGCTGAAGGACGCAGGCGTCCGCCGCCGCATCGGCCTTCCCGCGATCCCGGTCTCGGTCGCGCTCGCGATCAGCTGGATCGTCGCCATGCTGGTGATCGCGGCGTTCGCCGAGAAGATCGCGCCCTACGGCTTCACCCAGCTCGACCTGCGCAACCGGCTGGCTGCGCCCGGCAATGTCGCGCACTGGCTCGGCACCGACGAGCTCGGCCGCGACGTGCTGTCGCGGCTCCTCGTCTCGATCCGCATCTCGCTGTTGATCGCCTTCGGCGCGACCGCAATCTCGGCGATCGTCGGCACCACGCTCGGCTTTCTCGCCGCGCACTTTCGCGGAGCCGTCGAGCAGTTCGTGCTGATGCTGACCGACTTCCAGGCCAGCATGCCGTTCCTGATCATGGCGCTCGCGGTGCTGGCCTTCTTCGGCAATTCGCTGCCGCTGCTGATCGGCCTGATGGGCCTGTTCGGCTGGGAGCGCTACGCCCGCATCGCCCGCGGCCTCGCCATCTCCGCCAATGCGCAAGGCTATGCCGCGGCCGTCCGCCAGCTTGGTGCGACGCCGTCGCGGATTTACTTGCGCCACATCCTGCCCAACATCGCCTCGACCCTGATCGTCTCGACCACGCTCGTCTTCCCCGAGGTGATCCTGATGGAATCCGGCCTGTCCTTCCTTGGCCTCGGCGTGCAGCCCCCGATGACCAGCCTCGGCAACATGGTCGGCTATGGCCGCGAGTACCTGACCCGGGCGCCCTGGATCATGCTGGCGCCGGCGACCACCATCGTGATCACCACGCTGGCCGTCTCCGTGATTGGCGACTGGCTGCGCGACCGGCTCGATCCGACCCTGCAATAGGGCGACGGGCCTGACGCGTGCGCCGATTTGCCGTCGGACACCCGCTTCTAGCCTTGGACCTCCGGCATCCTGCCGCGCCCGAGCGCGAATTGACCGACCGGGCCCTCGATATGGAATTCCAACTCCGTCATCTTCGCGAACAGATCGATGTTGGTGCTGCCAATGGCGCAGCCGCCGAGGCCCATATCGGTCGCCGCCAGGTAAAGCGTCTGAATCAGGCTGCCGACATCCTTCAGGATCAGCGAATATGCGATTGAGCTGTATTTCCAGGAAACCCGCCCAAAACGCGCCGCGATCGTGATGAGGATTTGCGGCTGACCCGGCGCGTCCATGGCGAACTGGGCAGCCGCCAAATGCGCCTGGAGTTGTTGGGGGGAGGCGCCGATCAAGACGAGCGCGTGGCTCCCTGCGTCGTAGTGGTAGAGTCCGCGCGCGAGCCCGTCGCAGTTCGCCACGGTAAGGTACAATTCCAGCTCGTATGCGCTGCCCGCCGACGGATAAGGCCTTGTGCTATAGGTGACGTCAGGACCGCCTTCGAAATACGGCTCGCTCTTCCATTCGGACAAGACGCGCGCGCTGGTGTCGAGAAACTGCGCGAGTTCGCCGAGCGTGACCGGATTCTTGTCGTCGAAATCCCGTGTTGAATGGCGTTCGCGCAACAGCTTCGGGAAGCGGGAGTTCGGCTCCGGGGAGGAGAATTTGCGCAGGTCAATCTTGTTGCCGCCCCAGGGCGGACGCACCGCCGGCGACGGCGGAACGGCGCCGGCATAGGTGAAGGCGGCGCCGACGGGATTGGCTTGCCGACCCTCCGTGCTCCGCGTGTGAAACACCAGATCATGGAAATCCCAGAGTACGAGGTTGCCGTCGCCTTCGTTCACGCGCAGGCCTTGTCCGTCTTTCGCATCGAGCTTGAGCAGGATCTGGCTGTCCAGCAACAGTTCGAGCAGATGGAGGGTGGAGGAAGCCATCTTCTGGCTGAGCTTGCCGATCTTCCGAGGCTGCGACAGCGTGGCAAGGGTGGCGGCGATGGCGGGATCGCCAATCCGGAACAACGCGCCGGCGCGTGGCGATTCCAGCACCAACTCGTTGCCGCGCCGGCGCAGAAAGGCAAAGCGCGATAGCACAATGGTGTCACGACCGCCCAGCTTCGCGCGCCTTGGCCAGTATTCGGGGACCTGGGGTTCGATGACCACGAAGTCCTGCGTGTTGCGCGAAGAGGAGAGGCGGTATTCCAGAAGCCCCTGCCGGGCCAAGCGACGCACCAGGGCGTCGACGTCTCTCGCGAGGGCGCTCTTGCCTGCAAAGGACGCGAGCGGAAGGCCGGTGCTCAGATGTTGCGCGCAGTCCATCGCGGCCGCGCTGAATTGTCCGAGGCTGACGGAATAGTCGCCCAGAATGGCGGCGATGTTTCCGTCGGGCTGCATCTGGAGGGAGAAATGGTGGCTCAACCGGGCGGCAATGTCTGGCGCGATCTTCCTGGTCGGCTTTTTCCGGGGAGCGCGCACGAGAGAGCAGCCCTTCAGGTGTGTGGAAGGAATGAAGTCAGATCGCTTTCCGGTCGCGGCCGGTCCAACAATCCGAGCTTCACCGGCACATCGTAAAGGCGACCCGGTGCGAAACGGCGATAGAAATGACGCAGGCCGGGAACGAGCACTCTGACGACCGGAACCTCGACGTCGGGACGTGTCTGGTCGAGGACGAGGAAATCGTAGCCTGCACGGGCGGCGATCTCGACGCAGGCAATGACCTGGTCACGCGTATTGTCGTGAAGCTTGAGGCTCGGCGCTGGAGGGACGATCGGGTGGTCGCTCGGTGTCAGGAACGGGTAGTCTTCCAGGCGCAGCGGCGTGACACCGTCGAGGGTCGGTTTCTCGCCGCTTGCGCCGCCCATCATGCCGACGGACATGAATTGGGTCAGTTCGGTGAGGGATCGCAGCAGCGCTATATGGCGGTCGAAATGCGCGCCGGAACCGAACTCGATATTCTCGTGTCCATTCTGCACCCAGTGCATGATCGCCACGTAAGTCGGAATGCCGAGGTCCGTGGTGATGTCGAGCACCCACAGCTTGCGCCCGGCTTCCGCAAATTGAGCCTGGAGATCCCGAACATAGAAATCGTCGAATTGCCCGAGATCGACCTCGGCGCGCTGCACCCGGTTGTACCACCAGATCGCGTAGGCATCGCGCTCGATCAGTTCGAGGAAGCCCTGAACGATGGCTTCGTCGCGGGTGTTGCCGGCCGCGCAGCCGTTGGAATCCGTATGAAAGCCGCCATAGAAGAAGTACAGGAGGCCGGTCGGCAGATATTTGAAGCGTTTGTCGCGCAACGACGAGACCGGCGACCACTCGGTCCTCGTCGCGGGATCGAACGGCTCGGGCACCGGATGGGGATCATCCGGCTGCTGCAGAAACCTGGTCTTGAACTGTGTTTCGCTGAAGAGCTGGACGTCGTTGGGAAGAAGCGCGTCGCCAGGCGCGAAATCGACGAAGCGGCGCGTCGTCCTGATCTCATCGCCCTGGAAAATGCCCGAATAGCGTTCGATCGATTCCATCAGCGCGCTGGCTTCACCCTGCTCAGCGGTCGAGCCCTTGCCAAAACTGCCGCCACTCAATCCGGACCTGAGCTGGTCGATGCTGTGGGCCGGCGCGGAGAAATTGTGCTGGGCGAAGTAGTTGGTGTTCATTGGCAGATCAACGTCGATCCGCTCGAGCCGGGTCACCACCCCTGTCAGCGGACTCACATGCTTGCGGAACCGCGACACCGTCGACCGCGACGTCACGGTGCGGTATCCACCGCTGGTCATGACGAGCCTCTTGCCCTCGGCGATCTCGACCAGGGCGGGAGATCGGCGCGGGTTGTTCAGCTTCCTGCTGCCGCAGGTCGGACATTGTGGACGTCGCGTCACGTAGTGCTTGGCGATGGCGGCGCCGGTCAGGTCGAAGCTTGCGATGTGATCGCACAAATCGGTGCGAAAATCCGAGGCAATTGCCTTGGCGATCTCGACGGCCGCAAAATGGATTCCAGTGTTGCCGACGCTTTCTCTGACGAGGGGCGAAATGGCGACCGCGCGCGCCGGTCCACGGTCAAGAAACCCCTTGATCTCCCGGTTGCGGATCATGCGATCGAACAGGCAGGTCCAGCAGGCGCTCTCGCCCGGTTTGAACACAGGCCCGACCAGCGGAAACGGGCCGGATGGCTGTACCAGCAACCAGGGCGTCTTGCTGGCCACACGTTCCTGGTTCAGTTCAGCAAGTCGCCCGTCGAGATAGTCGTTCGCCAGCGTGATCGTGAGCTTCGGCGCTCGCTTGGCGATTTGAACACCGAGTTTGCCCAACGCCGCGGTCAGTTCCTTGGCGCCTTTGACGTCAATCGACTCGACCTGAACGGGGCAATTGCGAAGATTTTGTTCCGCGATCTCCAAGGGCATGCCGAGGCTTGCCAGGAAACCGCCGACGGAGCCGTCGAGCGCTTTCGGGGTCCGCGCAACGACGTATCGGCGATCGAGCAGCCGCTTGATTGCTTCCTCGATCTTGTCGGCCGGGAAGCGCTTCGAAAGCTGGCGAATGATCTCCGACCCGGCCTTGCCGTGTTGCCCGATCGCGGTGGCGAGGGCGCAGTAGAGCTCGCCGTGCAGGAAGAACTTGCGGTTCTCGGAATAGAGGCAAACCGCATCGGGAGGCAGTACGTAAGCGGTGAAGTTCGGTGCAAATCGGAGAATGTCTTTGCGAGTCTGCCGCGCAACGCGGGTCTTGCGAGTTGCAGTCATTGAGTCAGCACGCTGATCCTGTTGCCGTCGCGCTAGATCCCCGGCGCAAGATGGATCGTCGCGACCGCGCGCCGGCATTTTCCCAAAGAATTGAAACGAATTCGGCTGTCATCCGCAAGCCGCCGATGCAGGCGTCGTAGCGAAATCAAGCAATTGGCCGGACCCTTTCTCGAGGCCGGCCAATGACCTATCAACCCGTGAATTTGACATTCGGAACGCGCCGGGGTCTAGCACACGCGGCAGCGGCCCCACGATGCGCAGCAACCCGCGCATGTTACGGCGCATCCCACCACACCAACGCCACAGCCGACAGCACAGCCAACTGCACAACCCGCACATCGGCAACCGACGCCACATCGGCAACCACGGCAAGCCCGACAGCCTCCGCAGCCGCGGCAACCGCCGCATCCGCGCCATGCCAGCTGCACGCGGCTACCGGCGTTTTCCTTGTCGAAGAGATGGAAGGTGGCCAGGCTGACGTCAGCCATTTCCTCTTCATCGAGCATGATTGCCTGGCCCGTTCCAAGGTGCGGCAACTGCTGTACGTCGGGTGTCGGGACGGCGGACGCCGATGCGCCTCCCGCCAGCGAGAACGTCAACCCTGCGGCTCCGAACGCCGGCACGGCGACTTTGCTTACTCGCTTCTTTCCTTTAGAGGTCTTCTTCGCCTGCCGCATGGTCGACCCTCCGAGCATTGCAAGAAGTATCCCAGCCGCGGTAAGTCTACGCCGAGGAAATTACGCGAGCAACAATTACGCGCACAAAAGCGCGGCGCTGCACGTTCGGGATGTATTCATCTTCATGAACGGCAATCGGCGCGGCCGGTTGACACAGCGCGTCAACGATCCACGCTCTCGCTCCGCGTGCAACTTGGTGCAGTGCCGCAATCGCACCCGGGTTTGAACGGAGAGATCGGCGTGGCGGATCAACTCGGACGTTTCGCTTGGTACGAACTGCTGACCACGGACGTCGCGGCGGCGGGCGCATTCTATCGCAAGGTCATTGGCTGGGGCGTGACGGATGAATCGACTCCGGAACTGCCTTACACGGTGCTTCGTAGCGGCGGCATCCCGCTGGGCGGCCTTATGGATATTCCGGAAGAGGGGCGGAGATCAGGGGCAACGCCGAGATGGATGGGGTACGTCGCTGTCGACGACCTGGACGGGGCTGCCGCGCAGATCAGGCGTCTCGAAGGCACGATCTTTGTGCCGCCGACCGACACCAATATTGGCCGAATAGCAGTCGCCGCCGATCCGCAGAAAGCGACGTTCGGGCTGATCGAGAAGCCGACATATGGCCGATGGAAACCGGGCCGGCTGGACGAGCCCGGGCGCGTAGGCTGGCATGAGCTATTGGCCGTCGACCGGACCGTGATCTTCGATTTCTACAGAGAACTATTTGGTTGGCAGAAAGCCGACGCTCAAACCGATCCAGCGGACTGGTATCAATTGTTTTCGGCGGGGGGGCAAACGGTCGGCGGCATGCTGACGAAACTTTCGAGCGTGGCTCAGCCGTGTTGGCTGCATTACTTCAATGTCGACGACATCGGCGCTGCGACGAAGCATGTGAATGCTGGTGGAGGCCGGATCCTCCAGGGTCCGATCGAATTGCCTGATGGCTGCTGGATCGCACGATGTGTGGATCCCCAGGGCGCCCTGTTTGCACTGCAGGGTGCCCGGGGTCATTCAGGCATCGAGCCATTCTCGGCCTCGGAAGTCGGGTGGTCCGCTAAGTGGGGCGGCATTGCCTCCCAGGGGAGAATTGTGCTGCCCAAGCCGAAGCGCTAGCTACTGCAGCGTCCGTCTGACGCTGACGCGACCCTGCAATAACCCGCGCCGGGAGCAGGGGAGGCCTGCGCGGGGCCGATCCGGGCCGTTTCGGGGCAAGTTCCCGTTGCGCGCGCCCAGCCCGTGCGCTATCCGGCCGGAAAGGCCTGAGGCGGCTTCCATTTTTCCGCCCGGCTGACCCAACCGAGGACGGAAACCGCCATGCCAGCCTATCGCTCCCGCACCACCACCCACGGCCGCAACATGGCGGGCGCCCGCGGCCTCTGGCGCGCGACGGGCATGAAGGATGCCGATTTCGGCAAGCCGATCATCGCGGTCGTCAACTCCTTCACCCAGTTCGTGCCCGGCCACGTCCACCTCAAGGACCTCGGCCAGCTCGTCGCCCGCGAGATCGAGCAGGCCGGCGGCGTCGCCAAGGAATTCAACACCATCGCAGTCGACGACGGCATCGCCATGGGCCATGACGGCATGCTCTACAGCCTGCCGTCGCGCGAGCTGATTGCCGACAGCGTCGAGTACATGGCCAACGCCCACTGCGCCGACGGCCTTGTCTGCATCTCCAACTGCGACAAGATCACGCCCGGTATGCTGATGGCCGCGCTGCGGCTCAACATCCCCGCCGTGTTCGTCTCGGGCGGCCCGATGGAGGCCGGCAAGGTCAAGTTGCAGGGCAAGACCAAGGCCGTGGACCTCATCGACGCCATGGTGGCCGCAGCCGATTCCAAGGTCAGCGACGAGGACGTCAAGGTGATCGAGCGCTCGGCGTGCCCGACCTGCGGCTCCTGCTCGGGCATGTTCACGGCGAACTCGATGAACTGCCTGACCGAGGCGCTCGGCCTGGCGCTGCCCGGCAACGGCACCGTGGTCGCCACCCATGCCGACCGCAAGCGCCTGTTCGTCGAGGCCGGCCACACCATCGTCGATCTCGTCCGCCGCTATTACGAGCAGGACGATGCCTCCGTGCTGCCGCGCAACGTCGCCAACTTCAAGGCGTTCGAGAACGCGATGACGCTGGACATCGCCATGGGGGGCTCGACCAACACCGTGCTGCATCTGTTGGCGGCGGCCCATGAAGGGCAGGTGGAGTTCACCATGCAGGACATCGACCGGCTGTCGCGCCGCGTGCCCGTGCTCTGCAAGGTCGCGCCGTCGGTCGCCGACGTCCATGTCGAGGACGTGCATCGCGCCGGCGGCATCATGGGCATTCTAGGCGAGCTCGATCGCGCCGGCCTGATCGACACCTCGGTCTCGACCGTGCATGCGCCGACCATGAACGACGCGCTGGAGCGCTGGGACATCAAGCGCTCCAAGAGCGAGTCGGTCCGCACCTTCTTCCGCGCGTCGCCCGGCGGCATCCCGACCCAGGTCGCCTTCAGCCAGGAGCGCCGTTACGACGAGCTCGATAGCGATCGCGAGAAGGGCGTCGTGCGCGATCTCGCGCACGCCTTCAGCAAGGATGGCGGTCTCGCCGTGCTCTACGGCAACCTCGCGCAGGACGGCTGCATCGTGAAGACCGCCGGCGTCGATGCCTCGATCCTGAAATTTTCGGGACCCGCGCGTGTGTTCGAGAGCCAGGACGCCGCTGTGGAAGGCATTCTGGGCGGCAAGGTCGTCGCCGGCGAGATCGTGGTCATCATCTACGAAGGTCCGCGCGGCGGTCCCGGCATGCAGGAGATGCTGTATCCGACGAGCTATCTGAAATCGATGGGCCTCGGCAAAGCCTGCGCGCTTGTCACCGACGGACGTTTCTCCGGCGGCTCGTCCGGCCTGTCGATCGGTCATCTGTCGCCGGAAGCGGCCGAAGGCGGCAACATCGGTCTCGTCCGCACCGGCGACCGCATCGCCATCGACATCCCGAACCGCAGCATCAGCCTGGAGGTCTCCGACGAGGAACTCGCCAGCCGTCGCGCGGCGGAAGAGGCGAAGGGCGATGCCGCCTGGCAGGCGACGGGCCGCAAGCGCAACGTATCGACCGCGCTTCAGGCTTATGCAGCGCTCACCACCAGCGCCGCACGCGGTGCGGTGCGTGAGGTGAAGCGGCGCACGAAGTAAGCGCTGTACCGTCCGCGCCTCGCGCGCATAGTCAACAAGTTCTGAACGGCCGGCGAAAGCCGGCCGTTCGCATTAAGGATGCCTCGACGAAGTTCGGCAACTCGGGATGTTGCAGCGTATACTGCCCGCGACCTTCGCAAATCCATTTTGGGCAACTGGGGCACCACAACAATGTCTCGTACTCTCGCTGTCGCTTTCTCAACAGTCGTCGCTGCGATTTCCATGACGAGCGCGGCCTCCGCCGGCTGCTACAATTGCTACGCGCCGCCGCCGTGCCAGACTTGCTATCAGCAGCAATACGTGCAGCCGCAATACCGCACCGTCGACGAGACCGTGATGGTTTCTCCCGGCGCGACCGTCGCGCACCGCACGCCGGCGCAGTACCGCACGGTGATGGTGCCGCAGACCGTGATGGTGGCACCGCCGGGCGTCCAGTACGAGCGCATCCCGCCGCAATACGCCACGCGTCAGCGCGTCGAGATGGTTTCGCCCGGCTATTCCTATTACGCGCCAGTGCAGATGGGCTGCGCGTCCTGCGGCTACTGAGCCGACGCAGCTGCAAAGAGTTTCGGGCGGCGCTCCCTTTGGGGGCGCCGTTTTCTTTTGCGCGCCGGCAAACGAGGCCCGGAAATGGACGCGAATCCAACCGGGCCTCGCAACCAGCGACGCCCTGGGCGGTGTCGCCAGTGTCCGGGATTGCTGAGGCGCGCCGTGTGTCGGCGGCCGACGCGTTGCGAAGTTAGAGGAACAGGCTGACGCTCGCCTGACAGATCGCGTACGGCAGAGAATTCTGGCTTGGGGTGAGGGCGCGCGGTTGGAGGTGCCTGTACCAACGGACGGTGGCGCGACGCGCCGTCGCCGTTTCTCTCGATGCTGGAGCTCTCGTGCCGGCCGCGTATTAGGACAGCTTCAATGCCATGTGAATTACACCGGGTTCGTGGATTGTTGCGGGCTTGAAGCCAAACTTGTCGAAGACGCGGCGCATTGCTGCGTTCTCCGGTAGCACTTCCGCGGTCAACTCCGTCAAGCCGGCCTCGCGGGCGATAGCGATAAGATGGCGCGTCAGCAGCCCGCCAACGCCGCGTCCCTGCCAGGCATCGATCACGACGAAAGCTGCTTCGGCCCGTCCAGGCTCGAATATGACATAGCGACCACCGCCGATGATCATGCTGCGGCTCGCCTCTTCCGTGCACGCAATCAGTGCCACGTGGTTTCTGAAATTGGGTTCCATGAAGAAAGCGCGTTCCCGTTCGGAAAAATGGCGCTTCGTCACAAAGAAGCGCCGTTGGAGCGATTGAGCGCTGGTCTCCTCGAGCGCGGCAAGCATGTCAGGCTCGTCCCCGGGACGAAGCGCCCGGATATCGACCAATCGTCCGTCGCGTAGTCTCTCCTGGCGGTTGTAATTTGCGGCATCCGGCACTTAAGTTCTCCCGCGGCCCGATTGCGGCGTGCCCCCGCGGGGCGGTTGGTCGATCCCGATTGACGCGAACACCGTTGCCAACCGTTGACCTAAATCAACGTCAGCGACCGCCGACCTTTTTGAATGACCTCGCGCGACGACGAGGTCGAACATGGCGATCAAAGACTTAAAGCTGCCTGATGGCCCGATGTCGGGGCTGGTGGCCTCGGCCGTGGAATACATGGTGGATGCGGGACAGCGCAGCGTACTATTCCTGGACATCATGCGCCAGCGTGGCGACCAGTATCGCGAGCACGTCGCCCAGACCGCGCCGCATGTGCTGCAATATGCCGCTGAATTGATCACGGACGGCCGAAAGCTGGACGAACCGGTCAACTACGCGCTGGTGCGCATCATTCCGCCGAAGGATGTTGCGATCGACATGAGCCGGCGTCCATTCGTCGTGGTCGATCCGCGCGCCGGCCATGGACCCGGCATCGGCGGCTTCAAGGCCGATAGCGAGATCGGCGTCGCCATGAAGGCGGGGCATCCCTGCTACTTCATCGGCTTTCTTCCGGAGCCTATGCCCGGGCAGACCATCGAACGCATTGCGCGCGCGGAAGCCATCTTCATCGAGACCGTCATCAGCCGTCACCCGGACGCCGATGGAAAGCCCTGCGTGATCGGCAATTGTCAGGCCGGCTGGGCCGTCATGATCCTGGCGTCACTGCGGCCGGAATTATTCGGGCCGCTGATCATCGCCGGCGCGCCGCTGGCTTACTGGGCAGGCGTGCATGGCAAATACCCCATGCGCTATTCCGGTGGCCTGCTGGGCGGAAGCTGGCTCACGGCGCTCACGAGCGATCTCGGTGCCGGCAAGTTCGACGGCGCCTGGCTGGTACAGAATTTCGAGAACCAGAACCCGTCGAATACGCTCTGGACCAAGCAGTACAACGTCTACTCCAAGGTCGATACCGAGGCGGAACGCTATCTCGATTTCGAGCGCTGGTGGGGCGGACACGTCAATCTCAATGCGGAGGAAATCCAGTTCATTGTCGACGAACTGTTCATCGGCAACAATCTCGCCGCCGGTCGGATCGAGATGTCCGATGGCCAGAAGGTCGATCTGCGCAACATTCGTTCGCCGATCGTGGTGTTCTGCTCGAAAGGCGATAACGTGACGCCGCCGCAGCAGGCGTTGGACTGGATCCTGGACTGCTACGCCGACGTCGACGAGATCAGAGCCTATGGCCAGACCATCGTCTATACCGTTCACGAGAGCATCGGCCATCTCGGCATCTTCGTATCCGGCGGTGTGGCGAAGAAGGAGCACGCTGAGTTCTCCAGCAACATCGACCTGATCGACGTGCTGCCGCCAGGGCTCTACGAGGCCACGTTCGAGGCCCGTGGCAACGAGACGCTCAACGCGGATCTTGCGACAGGCCAGTGGGTGATGCGCTGCGAGGCCCGCACGCTGGACGATATCCGCGCGATGGGTGGAAATTCGCCCGAGGACGAGCGGCGCTTCGCTGCGGCCAAGCGTGTCTCGGAGCTCAATCTCGCTGCCTATCAGAAATTCTTGCGGCCGTGGGTGAAGGGCATGGTGACGCCCCAACTCGCGGAATGGGTCCGCAACATGCATCCGCTGCGGCTGCAATACGAGGCGTTCAGCAGCCGGAACCCCTGGATGTCCACGGTCAAGTCGGTGGCTGATCGCGTCGAGGACAACCGCAAGCCGGTTTCAAAGGACAATCCATTCCTGGCATTCCAGGAACAGATGTCGAAGCAGATCGTGCACGCGCTGGATAGCTGGCGCGACGCGCAGGAGGCGCTGAGCGAGACCGTCTTCCTCAACCTCTACGGCTCGTCACTGCTCCAGGCCGCGGTCGGCGTCGACCCTAATTCCGTGCCCTCGCGCCACCGGGAGATGTCGCCGGAGCATCGCGCCATGCTCGCGGCACGGATCGCCGAACTGAAATCACATGTCGCTGAGGGCGGGCTCCGCGAAGCGGCCCTCCGTGCGCTGCTCTATGTTGGTTCCGCACGCGGTATGGTGGATGAGCGCAGCATCGAGGCGTTGCGGCAGGTTCGGCGTGACCATGCCGGCGCCCGCATGACGCTGTCGGAATTCAAGACGCTGGTGCGTGAGCAGTTCTTCATACTGCTTCTCGATCGCGAAGGTGCTCTCGCTGCGATCCCGAAATTGTTGCCCGACGACATCAACCAGCGGCGTGCGGCCTTCGCGGCGATGCGCGAGGTGCTGGCGGCGAGTGAAGACATCACCGGCGAGCGGGCCAATCGCCTGAAGCGCGTCGCCGCGCTCTTTGGTCTGGACGGAGAGGGGGAGTTGGCATCGAACGTCGCCCCTTTCGATCCCAAGGCACGGGCGTCGTAACGCGGATTGGCAGGATCGGGAGTGACATCATGTCGGCCGACACGACGCGAACCCAGCCCGGTAGCAAGTACGATCGCTTGATTGCGGCGGCGAAGGGCGCGCCGCCAACGCCGACCATCGTGGTGCATCCCTGCGACGAGACCTCGCTGCGCGGCGCCATCGATAGCGCAAGCGCCGGCATCATCCGGCCAGTGCTCGTCGGGCCCGAGCGGAAGATCAAGGATATTGCCGCCCGGTTCGATCTCGATGTATCCGGTTTCGAGATCGTTGATGCCGCGCACAGCGACGAATCCGCGGCCAAGGGCGTCGAGCTCATCCATGCCGCCAAGGGCGAGCTGTTGATGAAGGGCAGCCTGCACACCGACGAATTGATGCGCGCCGTCACGGCCAAGACCGGGGGTTTGCGCACTGATCGACGTATCAGCCATGTCTTCGTGATGGATGTGCCTGCCTATGCGGAGACCATCTTCGTGACGGATGCGGCGATCAACATATTCCCCGATCTCGACGCCAAACGCGACATCATTCAGAATGCGATCGACCTCTACAATCAGGCAGGGTTCGGCAAGACGCCGCGGGTCGCGATTCTATCTGCCGTCGAGACCGTGACCTCGAAAATCCCCTCGACGATCGAAGCCGCGGCCCTGTGCAAGATGGCCGATCGCGGCCAGATCACCGGCGGCATCCTCGACGGCCCGCTGGCTTTCGACAATGCCATCGATCTCGAAGCCGCGCGGATCAAGGGCATCACATCCGAGGTCGCCGGCCGCGCCCAGATCCTGATGGTTCCGAACCTCGAGTCCGGCAACATGCTGGCCAAGAACCTTGCCTATTTCGCCAAGGCCGATGGCGCCGGCATCGTGCTCGGTGCGCGCGTTCCGGTCGTCCTGACCTCGCGCGCGGATTCGCCACGTGCGCGGATGGCGTCCTGTGCGGTCGCCGCGCTCTACGCTCACGCCCGGCGTCAGAAGGCGCCGACGGTTGCCGCGTGATTGCCATGGATACGATCCTCGTCGTCAATGCCGGCTCGTCCAGTGTGAAGTTTCAGGTCTATGCGATCGACGGCGACGGTGCGCTTCGTCGTCAGATCAAGGGACAGATGGACGGTATCGGCAGCCGACCGCGTCTGCGGGCAAGTGGCCCGAGCGGCGATCCGATGGCCGATCGCGCCTATCCGATCGAGGCTGTGCCTGATGTTCCGACGGCGATGGCCGTTGCCGGCGACTGGCTGCGGGACGAACTTCGCGTCACCCCGATCGCGGTCGGCCACCGGGTCGTGCATGGCGGGCCGGACTATTCGCGGCCGGTTCTGATCGACCACGGCGTCGTGTCCCGTCTCGAACGATTGGTGGCCCTGGCGCCGCTGCATCAGCCGCACAATCTGGCGCCGATCCGTTCGCTGCTGGCGAATTTTCCGACGCTGCCACAGGTCGCTTGCTTCGACACCGCATTTCACCGCACGCATGACGCCGTTGCCGACCATTATGCCATTCCGCATCAACTTCATGCCGAGGGTGTCAGGCGCTATGGCTTTCATGGGTTGTCCTACGAATATATCGCCCGGACGCTGCCGGGCGTAGCGCCCGATATCGCGAAGCGACGCGTGATCGTTGCCCATCTCGGCAGCGGCGCGTCGATGTGCGCGCTCAAGGACGGGCGCAGCGTCGAGAGCACCATGGGCTTCACAGCGCTCGATGGCCTGCCGATGGGAACGCGTCCAGGGCAGATTGATCCCGGGGTGGTGATCTATCTCATCTCCGAGAAAGGGATGTCCGCCTCAAACGTGCAAAACTTCCTTTATCGCGACTGCGGATTGAAGGGGCTCTCCGGTGTCAGCAACGACATGCGCGAGTTGGAGGCGAGCGCCGACCCCAAGGCGAAGCTCGCGGTCGACTATTTCGTCTACCGGATCGGTCTCAGTGCCGGCATGCTCGCGGCCGCCTTGCAGGGCCTCGACGCCTTCGTCTTCACGGCCGGGATCGGCGAGAATTCGGCGAACATTCGCGCGCGCGTGGTCGAGCAGCTCGGATGGCTCGGCGGCACGCTCGATCCGGTCGAGAACGCCCGCAATTCCAGGCTGATCTCGCGTTCCGACAGCCGCATCCCCGTCTACGTCGTGCCGACCGACGAAGAGCTGATGATCGCACAGCATACGCTGTCGCTGTTGATGAACGGACAATCGACCAATCCAAGGCAAGAGAGGGTGTCATGATCCCGGTGTTCCCGGAAACAAAGGTTGCCCTGAAGGGCAAGAAGGGCCTCGTCGTCGGCATCGCGAACGACCAGTCCATCGCCTGGGGGTGTGCGAGGGCATTTCGCGCGCTTGGGGCGGATCTGGCCGTCACCTACCTCAACGATCGCGCCAAGAAACACGTCGAGCCGCTCGCGCAGGCGCTGGAAGCGCCGATCTTCATGCCGTTGGACGTGATGACGGAGGGGCAGACCGAGGCGGTGTTCGAGCGGATTACGAAGGAATGGGGACAGCTCGATTTCCTGTTGCATTCGATCGCCTTCTCGCCGAAGGAGGCGCTCCATGGCCGCGTGGTGGACGTCGGCCGCGATGGCTTCCTTAAGACGATGGACGTCTCTTGCTGGTCATTCCTGCGCATGGCGCATCTCGCCGAGCCGCTGATGAAGAACGGCGGCATAATGTTCACCATGACCTATTATGGCAGCCAGATGGTGGTGGAGAACTACAACATCATGGGCGTGGCGAAAGCGGCGCTTGAAGCGGCCGTCCGCTACGCGGCCGCCGAGCTTGGCCCAAAGGGCATCCGCGTGCACGCGATCTCGCCCGGGCCGCTCGCCACCCGCGCGGCGTCAGGTATCCCGGAATTCGACGAGCTCATGGACAAGGCGCAGTCCAAAGCGCCGGCGCGCAGTCTGGTCAGCATCGACGACGTCGGCAATGCCACCGCGTTCCTGGCGCTTGATGGTGCCAAGCTGATCACCGGGGGTGTTCTCTATATCGATGGCGGGTATCACATCATCGACTGAGCGCCCTCAGCGATAGTGCAGGGCAATCAGCTCGGCGACGCAAGCGGGCTTCTTGCCGCCCTCGATCTCGATCACGAGATGATAGTTGACGCGCAAGCCGTCCGGCGGCACGTCCTCGGTTTCAGCGACGGTGACCCGGCCGCGGAGCTTTGAGCCGGCCGGCACCGGCGCCAGATACCGGATGCGATCCGCGCCATAATTCAGCGTATTGCGCAGCCCTTTCAAGCCCATCACGGATCGAATGAACAGTGGAGCAAGCGAGAGCGACAGCAGGCCGTGAGCGATGGTGGTGCCGCCGGGCGCTTCCTTCCTGGCGCGGTCCTGGTCGACATGGATCCATTGCTCGTCACAGGTTGCTTCGGCGAATTTATTGATGCGATCCTGGGTCACTTCGATCCAGTCGCTCGCGCCGATCTCGGTGCCGACCGCGGATTTGAACTCGTTGAAGTCGCTGAATATCCGCATGGTCGTGACCTCGTCAGATCGGCATTTCCGGGATGTTGTCAGGAATGACCAATTCGGCCTCTGTCACCGCCATAACCTCGCCAACGCCGACACCTGGAGCAGTCTCGAGCAGCGTCGCCTTGCCGTCCGCAAAACCGATAACCGCCATGTCGGTCACGACCAGATGTACCGGGCGCGCCGAGGTCAGAGGCAAGTTGCATTTCTTCACGATCTTCGACTTGCCCTTCGCGGCATGTTGCATGGCGACGATGACCCGCTTGGCGCCGCTGACGAGGTCCATCGCCCCGCCCATGCCCGGCACCATCTTGCCCGGGATCATCCAGTTGGCGAGAAGCCCATGCGCATCGACCTGGAGGCCGCCGAGCACGGTGACGTCGACATGGCCGCCGCGGATCAGTCCGAACGACATCGCGCTGTCGAAGGTCGCCGCACCCGGCAGCGCGCTGATCGGCCGGCCGCCGGCGTCTGTCAGTGTCGGATGCGCCATGCCTTGTTCGGGAATCGGCCCGGTGCCGATCAGTCCGTTCTCCGACTGAAAAAAGACTTTCAAATCGGACGGAACGTAATTCGCAACCAAGGTCGGAATGCCGATGCCGAGATTGACGAGGTTTCCGCTCCTCAACTCCCTGGCGACGCGTCGGGCGATGATGATCTGCGGGTCCATGATCTCACCCGTTGGCAATGAGGTAATCGACGAGCGGTGCCGGGGTCACGACGTGATCGGGCGCGATGACACCGACGGGCACGATGTTCTCTGCGGTGACGATGACCGTGTCGGCAGCCATCGCCATGACCGGGTTGAAGTTGCGGGAGGTCAGTGCGTAAGCGAGATTGCCGAGATAGTCGGCGAGAAACGCGTGAACCAGCGCGTACTGCGCTCGCAATGCCGTCTCCAGCAGGAACGGCTTGCCATCCACCTCGATCTGACGCTTGCCTTCGGCAACCAGCGTTCCGACGCCCGTCGGCGTCAGTACGCCGCCGAGGCCACATCCGCCTGCGCGGATGCGTTCGACGAAGGTGCCTTGCGGCACGAGATCGACGGCGATCTGGTTCGCGAGCATCTGCTGCTGCGCCTTCGGATTGAGGCCGATATGCGTTGCCGTCAACCTTGAGACCAGCGTAGCGTCGAACAGCTTGCCGACGCCTTTGCCCGGAGTGGCTGCGTCATTGCAGATCAGAGACAGGCCGGTCTTGTTCTGCCGCACGAGTTCGTCAAGCAGGCGCTCCGGGGTTCCGACGCCCATAAAGCCGCCGACCATGATGCTCGCACCGGACGGGATCATCGCAACGGCTTCTTCGACGGAAACGGCCTTCATGGGCGGAACTCCGGTCGGCAGGCGCAGGTGAATACTGGACCGATGTTGGGGGCGGGCAGACCCTCGGCTTTGATCTGCGTCAAGGTTGCCGGGTCATTCGCGCAGGCCAACGCCGACGCCTGCAAGGGTCTCGTGCCAGAGCCTGTGCACCTCGGCGTGCCGCCGTTCGAGCGTCGCGCTGACGGCATCCCGGAACGGTAGGAGGTCCGGGCCCTTCAGGAACAGAATCTGCGCCTGCAGCAGCCGGCCGCTTTCGAACTCGATGCGCCGCAGCGCCATCACGAAGGGATCGTTCGCGTTCGCTTCCGTCGGCAGCAGGGCCGCCGGCCGGATCCCGGCATGAACCGCATGCGCGAGCGTCGCCAGGTGAATGGTCTGCGCGCGGGTGTGATCGGCGATGCCTTCGATCGGGGCGGGGAGCCAGGCCATCTCCCAGGATGCCGCCATGGGGCCCAGCGCGAGGTCCGGGACCCAGGCGGTCGCGCGCATGAGAAGCGAGACGATCTCGCTCTCGCGATAGAACTGCGCGTTCAATTCGGTCTGCCAGGCGGCATCGAATCTCGCGGGCAGGGCGACCGCGAATTGCCGTGCCAGCGCACCATGCGCAGAAACCAGGAACGCGGCGACCCGCGTCTGCTGGCGCGGCGGCACGCGCCCGTCGGCTTGCAACGGTCCGAAGAACGCGCTCATGTCGCTGGCCTCTGCACCGGGATCGCGCGCAGATGGTCATAGCCGGCGGGAAACGGCGAAAAGTCTCCGCCGGCATCTTCCGGCGCGATCAAGACCTGCTTGTTGCCCTGCCAGCGGCCAGCCAACACGTCCTCGGCGAAGCGCGCCAGCAGGTCGGCTGTTAGTGCAGACTTTTCGAGCGTGAAGGCGTGATAGGCCCTCGGGATGATGACGAGTGCACTGTCGGGAATCTCCACACGCAACGTCTCGTGCAGCGCCCGCGGCGTGAGAAAGTCGAATTCGCCGTTCAGGATCATGGTCGGGACGGATATCGAGGAAAGCCGCGGCGTCAGCGGCTTGAAGTCGAGGAAAGACTCCATCAGGTTCTGAAGGGCGTACACGTCGTTGACCAGCCAGCCCTGCCGCTTCACGCTGTCGAGCTTGTCCAGCAGCGGCTTCAGCCACTGATCGGACAGGTTCATCGGCAGCAACAGATCCTGGAGATAGCCGGTGCCGCCCAGGATGAGGCCGGTGCGCAAGGCGTTGCCGATCAGAAGAAGTTGCGGCGAAAGCTCGGCAAAGCAGCTCATCGGCACAAGGCCCGACAGCCGCGCGCCATGCTCGATGGCATAGCGCAGCGCGATCAAGCCACCGAAACTGATGCCACTGAGGAAGACCGGACCGTCTCCAAGTTCGTCGATCAGGCGATGCAGCACGGCGATGTGGTCGTCCTGATCGATGAACAGCGCGGGCTTGTCGGAGACGCCCTGGCCGAGCAGGTCGAAGGTAGCCACCCGGAATCGCCGTGCGATCAGCGTGTCGCGATACGCGCCCCAAAGCTCGGAATACTGCGTGAGACCGTTCACCAGCACATAGGCAGGCGCATTCGCCGGTCCGTCGAGCTCATAGCGGACACGATATGAGCCATGACTGAGGAAGGGCATTGCGGGGACCGGCCACCGTGACGATGACCACGATCCTCAACGCAGGCCTGAGGATTCCATTGAGCTAAATCAAACCTCAGGAGGAGGCTCAGCCTAGCGTTCGCGCAAAACATCGCCAGGAGGGAGTTCGTCATGAACGGGAGAAGCGCACTCAAGCGTTGCTTCGTCGGCCTCCTGTTGTTGCTGGTCGGCACCGCGCTCGCGGTCGCCCAGCCGTTCACGCGGCGCTCGTCGCAGATGCAGCATGACGGGCTCAAGAAGACCTATGAGATCGCGAACTTCCGGCTCGGCGGCAAGTACGACCTGGCCAATCCGTCCAAATGGGAGAATGGCGGCGAGGGCGGCGTGACGTTGGAATCGCTCGGGGCAGGCAAGCTGCGTACCGGATACATTGCGATCGGCAACGCGCGGCGCAATGCTGCCGGTGAGATCACCAATGCGGTCGTGATCAATTCCTATTATTCCGGCGATTCCACCGACATGTACGAGCAGTGGGTCAAGGGCGCTGCCCTGTCGGGCGGCGTCCCGATCATCGGCCCCGGACGGCCGATCGACACCGACCGCTACTACGTCATCATGGTCGACCCGTTGGGCACTTGGGGCGCCAGCAAACCGTCCGACGGCCTTGGCATCAAGTTTCCGCAGTACAGCTACTACGACATGGTGCAGGCGAACTACCGCCTGCTGCGCGACGAGTTGAAGGTCGCGCGCGTCGCGCTTGTCACGGGCGTCTCAATGGGCGGCACCCAGACCTATGTGTGGGGCGTCATGCATCCGGAATATATCGGCGCCCTGATGCCGATCGGCGGCACCACGCAGTCGGACGGCGACGACCCCGTCGGCAACTGGACTTTCCAGATGATGACGGCGGCGATCGAGGGCGATCCGGTCTGGCAAGCGACCAAGGGCGACTACTACAAGCTGCCCAAAGAGAAGCATCCGGTGCCGGGCGTGGCGTTCGGTTGGTCGATCCTGGGAATGACAGGCTACGACTTTGCTTATCGGACCACCCAGAATTGGACCGCAGTGCAGCCTGAGATATTCTACTGGGATGCGCCGAACGAGAAGGCGGGACTGAACGTCACCAATCGCGCCAAGATCTACGACGCCGTTGATCTCGTCTGGCGCAACCGGGTCGGTGAGACCCATAACGTCAATCCCTATCTCGGCCGCATCCAGGCGCGCACACTGGTGATGCACATCACCAACGATCTCTGGCTGAACTTCAAGCTGGCCCAAAAAGCCGTGGATCGCGTGCCGGGCGCGGACCTGATCGCGCAGGAGAGCCCGGTCGCCCATTACGGCGTGTTCCCGATCATCAACCAGCGCAAGAACGATCCGAAGTTCGTCGCTTTCATGGACGACGTCGCGGCTCTCGATCGCGCGGGGATGTTCGTCGACAAGAATTATCGCGTACCGGGCGTCGCCGGAAACATCGATCCGAGCAAGTCCTTCTGGAAGGACTTCGTGACCTATCCCTATCCGGTCAAATACGCCAACGCCAAGGACAAGATCGGCAACACCTGGCAGATCGGCTACATGGATGAGTATGCCGGCACCGACAAGGATCCCAAGGTCCTCGTCATCATCCACGGCAAGGGCGCGTTCGGCGGGCACTATGGCAACATCATGCAATATGCGCTGCGGAGTGGCTTGCGTGTGATCGTGCCGGACTTGCCGAACTACGGCATGTCCGGGCCCGGTAATCTCGATAAGAGCCCGGCGCGCACCATGCAGGATATGCGCGAGGTCATCTACGATCTCGTCGTAAACCAGCTTGGCGTCAAGAAAGCCTATTATCTCGGCCACTCGCTCGGTGGTCAGTTCGTCACGGGGTACGCCCTGACCTGGCCGGATGCGGTGCAGGGCCTCGCGCTCGAAGCACCATCCGGGCTCGAGGAGTACCCCCGCGACATTACGATCGCGAAAGACAAGAAGGCACCTCTGTTCCAACCGGGACTCGGTCGCGACTTCGACAAGTGGAAGCAGATCTGGGACCAGACCGGCATCCTGGCGGCGGAGAAGGCCCGCGACGAGCAGAGCGTTCGTGACTTCTTCTATTTCAAGAAGCGCGACCCCGACAGCGGCGTGGTGTCGGCGGCGAAGAGCGGCTACTTCTTCAGCGACAGCGAATATGCGCGCTTCCATACCGAGCAGCGCGTCGGGCTTACCAAGGGCAACCCCAAGGAGCTCGAACAGTGGTGCAACGTCTTCATCTTCGACATCTACACGATCGGGGCTGAGCTCCAGCAGGATGATCCGAAGAACCTTTACGAGCGGGTCACCCAGATCAAGACGCCGATCTTCCTCGCCTTCGGTGACAAGGAGCCGTTCATCCCGACGCCCGCTTTCAACGGGCTGACCGATCTCGGACGCGACGTCATCACGCCGTTCATGACGCGCATGACCAATGCGGGCAACCGGCCGATTCTGAAAATCTATCCGGAGACCGGGCACTTCATCCACACCGACAATCCGGTGGAATATTCCGCCGATGTCGTGGACTTCGTCACGAAGGGAACGGTCGACACCTCATCGCCGCTCGGCACAGATCGCATGATCAAGGGTTCCGTGGTATCCGCCCTGCCAGTGGCGCCGACACCTCCCGGTGCGGCACCAACCGCCGGTCTCAACAAATAGGATCGGTCTATGCCACGGGTGCAGGCGGGTGAAATCGAGCTTGGCTGGCGGGAGTGGGGCCGAGGCGAAGTGACCGTCGTCTTCATCCACGGCAATCTCGCCAGCAAGGACTGGATCGAGCTCGCTGCGCCGTTGTTTCCAACGGGCCTGCGCGTCATCGCGATCGACTGGCGCGGCTGCGGGGACAGCGACCGGCCGAAGCCTACCGCCGATTACTCGAACTACTCCATGCAGCAGCATGCCGAGGACATGCTGGCGGCACTCGACATGCTCGACATCGGCTATTGCCATCTCGCGACGCATTCGACCGGCGGCATCATCGCCGCCCGCATGCTCTTGATGCAGCCGCAGCGTTTCGGGCGCGTGTTCGCACTCGATCCGGTGACGCCGCTCGGCATGGCTTTCAATGCCGACCAGATCGGCCTGTTTCGGGAGATGATGGCGAGCAAGGACCTGACACGAACGATGATGGCGACCGCGGCGTCCTCGCTGTTCGTGCCCGAGAGCATGGAGCTGAACGCCGTGCCTCGATTTCGGGAGGGATTGAAAGATATCCAGGCGTTGTTCGACCGTATCATCGAGCAGACCTTTGGCGTCTCCGAGGGCATCTGGATCGGAACGCCGGTCAACCTCACGAAGGAAAGAGAGAGCAGAGAGCTCGAGCGCCGCATGCCTGAGCTGAGGCATCCGCATCTGGTGCTGTGGGGCGAATGGGACGGCTGGATTCCGCCAGCCGATCTTCACGTCATGGCTGATGCGATGCCGGATTGCCGTCTCGTGATCGTGCCTCGCGTCGGGCACTCGATGAATCTCGAAGTACCGGCGCTCTACGCCGGCTATTTCGGCGCCTGGTTCGGCGGACTTGCCGCGTAATTGCTAGCACCTGAAGGGAGACACGTCATGGCAGAGATCAATCTATCCTCGGATAACGTCCGTGCCGCGCTGAGCGAGGCACTTGGCCGCCTGCGCAAGGCCAACGCCGACTATTTCGAGATGCTGGAGAAGGGGATCAGTTCGTCGCCTCTGCCGATCGCGAACCAGGCGAAGGAGTTTTGCAGTTTCATGCAGCGCAATGTCACAGCGACCCTGGACCTCAGCGACAAGCTGATCCATGCCAAGGATGTCCAGGACGCGCTCAAGCTTCAGGCCGATTTCTTCCAGGAGCAGATGCGGGCCCTGACCGACCAGACCAAGACCATGGGTGAGGCGGCGATGAAGGCGGCCGGCGGCATGTTCAGTCCGAAGAGCTGAGACTGCAACCACGGTACTGACAGACGCGGTGGCGTCAGAAAGGTCTAGTATGGCCGAGACCAACAAGCTTTCTGTCGAAAAGGCACTCCAGAAGTTGCTTCGCGACGAACCTTTGGAAACGGCGAGCGAGCAGCGAGACGAAAAAGCCGAGGCGCTCAGGGAGGAGATCAAGCGCATGCGCGCGCAGAGATCGCGTCTTGAGCGATCACCCGGCAGGGACAAGTGAGATCCGGTATCATCGGATGATGCCCCGTTTTTTTTGTCGGCATGCTGGCCCGTATCGCCAACAGCGGGTCGGCGGCCGTGCTGTTCGAGGTTCTGCGCACGGCGCTCGACCATCTGGCCGATGTCGAAGCGTCCGGCTTCACATGCCCGTAAGCCGAAGAGCGGCGCGGGCGCAGCATGCGTGATATCGCCACATCGGGGCTCGTTGCCGATTTCCTGTTCGGCTTTGGCGCGCTGTTCGCGATCATCAATCCCTACGGACTGGCCTTCATCTTTCTCGACAAGACCACAGGTCTTTCTGAAGACGAGCGCGCGAGCCTTGCGCTGCGGGTTGCCGGATACGCCTTCGTGGTCCTGCTGGTGTCGCTGTTTCTGGGCAGCCAGATCCTCAATTTCTTCGGCGTGACGATCCCGGCGCTTCGGATTGCCGGCGGCCTCGTAGTCGCAGCGACAGGCTGGTCCATGCTCCACGCGCCCTCGGACCCGGCCGGACCTCACGAGGTCTCGTCCCCAGATCATGCGACCATGAAGCGCATGGCTTTCTTTCCTCTCACAATTCCGCTGACGACCGGGCCGGGAACGATCGCGACAGCCATCGCGATCGGGATTAGCCGCACCGGCAGCCTCGATGCGATGTTCCAGTCATCGATCGTTTCGCTTCTGGTGGCGTTCGCCGTGACTGCCGCGATCTATCACGCCTACCGGAAATCGAGCGCAATGGCGCGCCTGTTCGGCGAGGAGGGCACCAGCGTGGTGACGAAATTGTCAGCTTTCCTGCTGGTCTGCATCGGCGTGCAGATCATCCTCACCGGCGTTTCCGAGGTCGCTCGGTCCATATTGGACAGCGCTTCGCGCGCTATTCAATAGGTGCTCTCGAGATTGCAAGAATGCCGGCCACTGCGAAGTACAGTTCTCTGGCGCAAGTCTCTGATTTTGCTGGGGACTTCGAGTAGCGACGAACAGAGCAGAACAATACGATATATTGGCGGAAGGGGTGTCCCGTCAATCCTCTTCAAATTGCTAGTGTTTTCGGCTTACGACGCCAGCGATCTGATCCCAACCACGGTCTTTCCGGTGACATCCTGACCGTAGTTTTCGGCCATTTCGATGAGTGCGCTGCGCTCCAGGGCCTCGGCGCTTTTCATCAGCCAAATGCCGGCAGTGGGCCCCGTGCGCACGCACTCGTCGATCTCGTGCTAATGGGGCCACTAGCGCCTTTGCCACGTCCTATAGAAGAGGTCTGCCGATCGCGCAGACTTTTGAAGCTAAAGTCGATAGTCACCTGCTAGGGCATTTACTCATCAAGCGGCCGGCCAACTGATGTCCGGTCAACTCCCAACAACGCCCCAATCGGAGACGTTCTCCCGCGTCGCAGATGGGCCAGGCGCGGAAATGGTCCGCGTCTACTCAATGACCCGATCGGCCCGCGCTAAGATATTGTCCGGAATAATAACGCCAAGCGCCGCGGCCGTCTTCAGATTTACACCAAGCTCGAAAACTACCGGCTGTTCGACTGGGTAATCGGCCGGGTTGGCCCCTTTGAAAATCCGGTCGACGTACCGCGCGACCTTCACGTAGATCGCCTCGATCTTGGGATGATAACTCGCCAGCGCGCCTAGTGGCATGAATGGGCTCGATTGGTAGACTGCCGGCAGTTTTGACTTGGCTGCCAAGCCGGGAATGGTCGGTCGCGTGACATCCCCGAGCACAAAGAGGGCATCGCAGCCTTCTCGCTTCATTGTCTCGAAAGCGGCCTCAAGATCGTCAGGCGTCGGAGCTGCTACCTGAATCGCCGACACTCCCAGAGTATTTGCGGCAATTCTGGCCAATTGGTACTGTTCAGCATGTGTTGGATTGTTGGACGTCAACACGGCAATGCGCTTAGCCGATGGGACTATTGCGTGGAGGAGTTCGACGGCTTTGCCGACGGAATCGCCCATCATGTTGGCCATGCCGGTAATATTGCCGCCCGGATGGGAGAAGCTCTTGATGAAGCCCGATCCAATAGGATCCGTCGCTGGTGCCATGATGATTGGGATGGTGGCTGTTGCGCGTTGAGCTGCAGCAATGGCCGGAGTCGTGATGGCAACAATGACGTCAGGATTTAGACCAATCAACTCAGTCAAGAATGCGGGCAAACGTTCAAGCTTTCCCTCGGCGCTCCGGTCGTCTATGACAAGGTTCTGACCTTCGATATAGCCAAGACGCTTCATCTCCGCTCGAAAAACATCGAATACCGCATGATCAGCCGAGTTCGCGAGAGAGCCCGGATAGAGATATGCGATACGCCACACCTTCGTCTTTGTCTGGCCCGTTGCCAGACTAGGGAAGGCCAAAACTGTACCGCCCAAAATTTGAATGAAGTTGCGTCGCAGCATATCTGCCCCCCGAAGACGACGGAACGATCACGCTGGCCGATCTTTGTCGCAAGAGGTGGCCTTGTACAGAGGGTGTCTTACCGTGCTGGGACGAGCGCGGTGGTGTCTGTACCTCCAATGTCACCTTTTGGGTCACAAGGGCGGTCGAGGCACGCAACCTCCGCGTCCGGTCCACCGCCGACAGCCGACATCACAATAGCTTCAGCCTTGTTCGGCTAAGGGCCACATCCGGACTCACGCAGCGCAACAAGATACGCACTCAGCCGATCACTTTATCAGTGCGCGCGAGTACCATCGGGAGTCGAACCTTGCAATTCGCTTCGAATTGCGCGGTGCTTCATTCGGCTAACTTTGTGCGTCGGCGCCAAGTTCGAGGCCATGTCCTGCGATTGGTCGAATCTTGGCCTTCAGGCTCCACGCATCACCGGCTCCAACGGTCCGATCTTAGGCGCCAACACTAGTTCAACACTCTCACCAGATCATCAGCCTCGCGCAGATCGCGGGAAGTTTCCGCGGATGCGAATTTCGCCCGGGTCGATATTAGCAGGTCTCGTGCCTCAGAGCGTCCGTCTGCGCTCTCGCCTGCGCTGACCAGCCGCGCGATGCTGATCGCCGTGCGCAATTCCCAGCCGACCGCCCCGAGCTGCCTGGCGGAGACGAGCGAGCGTTTGAACATGCGCATGGCAGCCCGGTCGTCCCGCAACGGTTCGCGAGACAGCAGCGTGCCGTGGATCCGATAGATCTCGGGAGCAGCCCAGCGTTCGCCGGTTTGCTTCATCAGGGTCGCAGCCGAAGCGGCGAAGCTCCGGGCCCTTTCTATCTGCCCGATCCGTCCGAATTCCGTGGCCAGCAGAATTCGATAGAGCGGCATCTGAATGCACTGGTTCTCGGGGGGGAGCTTATCGAGCAAGCCGCATAGTTGTTCGAGCACGTCCGGTGCGGGGCTTCGTGCCGCCAACGCGGCGGTCGCCCACAATGGGCCGATGACCCGGTACATCGGATAGCCATACTCATCAGCGACCTTTAGGCCGCGCTTTACGCTGGTAAGGTTCTCCGCGAGATCGCCCTCATACCAGTGATCGGCAACGCCGAGAATCGAGGCAAAGGCCACCATGAACGGATGCCCGATCTCGTTCGCGTGCTGCCGCGCCGTCATGCAACACTCCCTGGCCCGGCAGGGCCGGCCCAACAGCCATTCGATGTGTCCGGAATAGACCAGCGATACGATCAACGGATCATGCTGGTAGATCTGGACCAGCTTGCCGTGCTCGCGCGGATTGTAGCGTGCGCGGACCAGGGCTGCGAGCTCACTCGCCTGCTGCAAGCGACCGAGAAAGAAGTTGGCGATGACGGCAGCCGTGTAGGCCATGAGAGCGGCCTCGTCGTTGCGCCACTCTTCTGCCCGCCGGACGAAATCCTGCGCGTGTTCGAGCCCCTTGGTAAGCTCGCAGTTGACCAGCTTTGCTATGGTACTTCCCCACAGCACCGTCGCCTTCTCGCGAATGGTGCCATGGCTCGCGCAAAGCTCGAGTGCACGACTGTACGGGCCATAGACGTTCGGATCGGACCATCCGGCGTTGGCCGTGTACGCCATCGCCAGATTGGATTGCAGTCCGATTTCAGCCTCGAAGCGCCGTGGCGACGCCGGCATCTTGGAGATCAGCGAGAGACCTTCGCGAAGATGAGCCACGGCTTCCTTGGTCGCAGATCTGCGTAGTGCGGATTTGCCAGCCTGGAGCCAGGCCTCGATCGCCTCCGGAACGTTGCCCGCGCGCGCATAATGATAGCCCAGCACCGCTGGCTGGCTGCTTTCTTCAATGGAGGCGTCCTGGAGCAGCCACGATGCGACGCGCGCATGGAGTTCACGCCTTTCCTCCATGAGCAACGAGGAGTAGGCGACTTCCTGTATCATCGCGTGCTTGAACGTGAAGACCTCGCCCTGGGGTTCCTTGGTGCGATACACGATCCCCGCTCTCTCGAGAGCCCGCAGCGCTTTTGGCAGCGTTTGGCTCTGGTCCGGAAGCACGTTGAAAATCCCTGAATAGTCGAAACGCCTTCCGAAAACGGAGGCGATCTGGGCGACGCGCTTGGCGGGACCGAGACGGTCGAGGCGTTCCATCAGTGAATCGTGGATACTTGCCGGCACCAGTGTTTCCGGCAACTTCGGCGCAGGGCTCTCTGCGGCCAGCGGGACCGCGCCGGCGTCGACGACGGCTCGCGTGAACTCCTCGACGAAGAGCGGCACGCCGTCGGTCCTCTCCACGATCTGGCTGGTGATCCGGCGCGGTACGAGATCGCTGCCCGCGACGGCTGCGACCATCTGCTCGCATTCATGCGCCGCCAGCTTCTGCAGGGTGATCCGTCGAATGGCCGGGCCCGACAGCCAGTCGGCCTTGTAGTCGTCGCGATGCGTGATCAGGACCATTATCCGTTCGCCAGGACAGCGGGCTCTCACGCGTCCCAGCAGCTCGATGGTGGTCGGATCCATCCACTGGACGTCCTCGACGATTCCGAGGATCGGCTGCTTGCGCGAGGCGGCGACGAGGGCATCGACAAACACCTGGAACGCACGCTCGCGCTCAAACGGAGATCCGAAATCCGCAGGCTCGTATCCCGGACATGCGGGGATCGACAGCGCCGCTCCGTAGTAGCGAAGCGCCTGCCCGAGATCGGTGACGGAGTCCTCCAGGAGCGATCGCAGTTTCGCCAACGCGACTTCTGCGTCATCGGCCTCCTGGATGCCGGTCGCGCGCGTCAGCCGCTCGATTTCCGGGGCAAGCGGCGTGTTGACGTGGAATGGCGAACATTGCAGCGACAGAACATTACGGGGAGACACACCAAGCGAATTGCGAAACTGGCGGATCAGACGTGACTTGCCGATGCCGGGCTCGCCGGAAATGACGCCGACCTGCCCCGAGCCTGCGAGAGTTTGCTGCCACATCTCGGCAAGCAACGCACTTTCGCCGGTTCGATTTATCATCGGGGCAAGAGGTGATCTCCGCGCGCGGTCGAACCTGCTCTCGTGTGACCCAAGCGCCTCTGCACGCCAGGCCTCAACCGGCTCCTCCACGCCCTTGAGAGCTTGCCGGCCAAGCGGCGCATAGCTGAACGTCCTGCGGGTCAGGTCGTAAGTGCTCGAGCCGACCACGATACCGTTCTCGTTCGCCAATCCCTGCAGGCGGGCAGCGACATGCGCCGTACTGCCGAACACCTCCCGTCGATCGGGGGGCTCGCCGGGCACGCTGCCGACGACGACGACCCCGGTGTTGACCCCGATGCGCACGCCCAGGCGAACGAAGCTGCCGTCCGATAGCAGAAACTTGTGTTCCTTGATCGCCGCGGCAATCGCCAGAGAGGCGCGGACCGCGCGCTCAGGATCATTTTCATGGGCTTGCGGGACGCCAAAAAATGCGAGCAACCCGTCACCAATCATTCTGGCGATATGACCGCCGTAGCGGCGAATCTGCTCGTCGCAGATATCGCGGTAAGTTCTGATAATCGCGAAGAACTCCTCGGGATCGATCCGCTCGCTCAGGGGTGTCGAACCGACGATATCGATAAATGTCACGGTGAGCTGGCGGCGTTCGGCATGCGGGGCCTCATTCTCGACATTCGGCGGCCCCTGTGTCCGCTGAAGTCCGCCCAAACGATCGGGCTTCGGCTCGCTGCTCATGACCCACCAAGTTCACTTTCCGCCGTACCTGCGCGAGGCAAGATAGACGGTGAGCCGCATCCAGTTGACGCTGCCGAGCGGACCGTGCCCAGGCAGACAGTTCCAGGGATTGAATACCATGTGCTCGCAGTCGTACAGCGCATTCTGCGTCAAACTCGCGAAATGGCAGTGCTTCCCAGGCGCGCTTTAGGACGGGTCCACGGCCGCGAAGCATCCCCGACGTCATCCGACGTGACGGCGTGCCGTACCCTTTTGGAGAAATCGAACACGACGTCATCGCCGCCTTGTTGACGCGCGCGCAGAGTTGCTGCGGTCCAGACCAGCCGAGCAGTCTCAGCCTCCTGTACCCGAATTCAAAGTAGCTGATGCTTCTTCCGAACCCGGTACGAGCACGACGGCCCCTATACAAGCGGTACCCGACCTGCATCGACGTGCCAGCCAGCTCACGTCGGAGTTCTCCGTGCCGCCCCAAGTTGACGTAGAGAAGCTTCTTGCGGCCGCAAGTGACGTCGCTGCTGCCTCGATGCCCCCGGCTCTGCCGGTGGGCATGCGGCCTAGGGGGGCGGCGATGAGGGGAGGGACTGGGCGGTGACCTGGTTGGGCTTGCTGCTGATCGTCTTAGGCATCGGCTCCGTATTGAGCTCAAGCCGTGGGCTACGCGAAGCCGTTATGTTGCGCTATTGGGAATTGACGGGTCTCGGAGCCGCACCAGGAAGAGCGAACTACGGCATGTCCGCCTTCGCCAGCCGAGCGGTGCTGCGCTAATTGAGCACCATGTCGCGTAGCACAAATGAAGGCGAGGTACGTTGTTTGGTATGAGCGACCGAAAACCGGCCGGTTCACCGTACTGGATATTTCAGAGGATGTGCTGCGATTGGAAAAGGCGGAAACCTCTGTCGAGCTTGTCGCATTCCGCTGCTGAAGCAGAGGCCGAGAGATTGACGCTGTGAATCGTGTCCGCAGCCGACCGAGGGGGCCAGAAAGGGGATGATAGGGGGGCAATTGGACCGCCAGGCACCGATTGGGCACCAGCCGCGCGACCGGCATCGGCAGATGACGAATCGTCTGCGTTTACAACCCTGCAATAACGAAGGCCACAGCGAGTGAAGTCGTTCCAGCTTCTGCCAAGGCTGGAGCCGGAGCGTCTTCCGCGGCTCACGGCCGCTTCGTGAATGCAAATTTCGGCGGCTTCCTGATGTCACGCGCGGAGACATGCACACGTTGCTCGGACTGCACGCTGCCAAAGGCGACCTATTCGTGCTGATGACGATGCTCGGTTAGTCCAGCTACATGCTGATGCAATCACGTACAGCGGCGAGCGCTTCGACGGCCAAAAGCGGCCTCAGTGTCGGTCATTAATGGTGAGGTCCTCAACCGATGCCGCTGTGGCTCGTGCTGTCGTCGCGTTTAAAGGCCAATCCGATCAGCTTGAGTAATCTCATTAGAAACCCTCGGGTGATCGGTCTTATTGGAGTTACGTCGGCGAGCCGATCCGATCGCTGCGATCTCTAGGCGAGCGATCAAGGTCCCGCAACTCTTTCACCAAGGTACTTCTACGCATCGGGTTTGGTCACAATTGTAACGCGCTTCGTCCGCGCTGAAACCATGCTGTGACAGGCAGGTCGCCTCATATTTGCGCACGTCGGCGAAGATGGCGGCTGCTGCGATGGAGTGTTAGCGGCGTACTGACTCGTCCTTTGGCGTCAACACCTATTTCCAGAAAGAGCAGGTGCGCAATGGTTGACCAACACGCAGCTGAGTTTCCGCAAACACAAAAAGCGAGGGCGCGTCATAAAGCGAATATCGGAAATCTTGCCGATACCAGGTGCGGTTCTTCGGCGGGGGTGGATGAATCAGTCGTGGCTCGCGTCCGGAACCTTGTTCCAGAGCTCCGTCGCCGCTCGGAGGAGATTCACGCACTCGGCAGAATTCCGCACGATCTTTTCGACCGCCTCCTTGCGGAGGGGCTGTTTGGGCTGTCGACGCCCCAAAGCTACGGCGGCTTGCAAGCTAATGTGAGGACCAGAAAGGCCACAATCGCAGAGCTGGGACGCGGCGATCTATCCGTTGGCTGGGTTGCGGCTGTGATGAACAACGCCGCGTGGTGTCTCTACGCGTTGTTTCCAAAACACATCACAGACCGGTTGTCCGCCACGCACGGTGGCTTTCGGGGGTGCGTCACTGTGTCTTCCGTCAAGACCCCGAACGTGATGCACTGTTATCAAACCAGCGTTGGCTTCGGGCCAACAATCCGGTCGGGCTCGTCGAGGCTGACGGGTATGATCCGTTCTGGCTCCAGACCCGGCATCAGGATGTGTACGAAGTTGGCCGGCAGAACAGCCTGACCGGCGAGCCGAAGCGCTCCGCCTCGACGTTCGTCGGCGGTCCCAAGACGCTCCCGGTGCGATTCGTACTCCGGTAGTCGCCATCAGGGGTGTAGCCAACGCTCCTCTGGAAAACCTGTTTGAACCGGAGTGGCAATCGTCTCCGGTGAACGAATATTCTTAGGTTGGGGCCAGATCGCAAGTGACTCTCCTGTCAAGGCTATTCGTGCTGGTGGCTGTCGCGCTTTTGCCGGCGATCGCGCTCCAGGCGTACAACGAATTCGATCGGCGCCGCGCGCGCCAACTCGAAGTGCAGGACCATGCGCTCAGCCTGGCCAAGCTCGCGGCGGCAGACCAGCGACAGATCGTCCAGGGAATTCGTCAGGTCTTGATCGCGCTGTCGGAACTCCCACAGATCAAGTCGAGGGATAGCCTAGGATGCACGACTTACCTCGCTACGGTGAAGGAGCGGTTTCCCGCTTTCATTACCTTCTTCGCGACCGACTTGAACGGCGTGAGTTTTTGCCACACCGGCGATCAAAAGCAGATTGACGTTTCCAAGCGCGCCTACTTCGCGAGAGCGCTCGCGACCGGTGCATTCGCGGTAGGAGAATTCTCCATAGGTCTGGCGTCAGGCCGCAAGGTCATACTGTTTGCACTGCCGTTCTACGACGACAATGGGAGTATGGGCGGCGTTGTCGCTGCGAGTCTGGGCCTGGAGTGGCTCGCCGACGACATCGCTCAAAAGGGAGCTTCGAAAGGAGTCGCGCTCGCCGTCACGGACCGCAACGGAACCTATCTTGCCCGCTATCCCGACAACGACCGGTTTGTCGGTACAAAGATGCCCGGTGACAAACATTTGACGGTGGACGACCGCGGCGCGGTCGATATCGTCGATGTCGATGGCGTCGAGCGGATCGAAGGCTACTCCGCCCTTCAGGACGACTCCGGCGGGCTTGTCGTCAGCTTCGGCCTCGACAAGGCGCAGGCTTTCGCCGAGATCCGACGTGAAACGCTGCGCGACACATTCCTGATCCTCTTGAGCACCGCGCTGGTGTTGGCACTGGTGTCGTTGGGCGCCCGGCAGTTTATCCATCGCCCGCTTGGGCAGCTGGTCGATGCCGCATACCAATGGCGGCTCGGTGAATTTTCCCGCCGCGTAGACATCAGCGGAAATGCAGAAATCGCGCGGGTGGCTGACGCGTTCAACACCATGGCGGACGCGTTGGAGCACCGTGAGCAGGAATTGTCTAAGGCAAAGGAGATAGCCGAGGAGGCGGCCGCCCGGATCACTACGATCTTTGAAAGCACAAACGACAGCATAGTCATCATCGATCGGGACTGGCGCGTCAGCTATATCAACGGGCCGGCCTGGGCACAGGTCGCCGAGGGCCGCGATATCATCGGCATGACTCTGTTCGAGGCGTTTCGAGGCGACCGTGACAGGGAAATCTTGCACCAAATTCGGGAGAAAGTATCAGAGGATCATCCGGCGTTCGCCGAAGTGTACTGTCCGCGCCGGAATATCTGGTACGCAATCAATGCGTTTCCTTCCAGCCAGGGCATCGCAATTTTTTTCCGCGATATCACCGAACACAAGCATGCCCTGGAGGCGCGCCGCCTGGCCGAGGAGCAGTTGCACCAGAGCCACAAGATGGAGTCCGTAGGCCAGCTCACTGGCGGAGTTGCGCACGACTTCAACAACCTGCTCACGGTGGTCTCCGGGAATCTCGAACTCGTCGAGGCGGCCACGGATGTTGGCAAGGTTCGCAAGTTCGCCGCGGCCGCACGGCGTGCCATTAACCGGGGGACAGAACTGACAGCGCAGCTTCTGGCGTTTTCACGGCGGCAAACATTGAACCCAAAGGTGGTCAACGCTAACCAGCTCATTTCCGCGTTTCAGGGGCTCGTTCGGCAGGCCGTCGGGGCGGCATGCGAGGTCTGGCTGCGGACCGATGATCAATTATGGCTGTGCCAGGTTGATCCGTCGCTGCTGGAAACCGCTCTCCTCAACCTGGTGCTGAACGCACGTGATGCCATGCCGGATGGCGGTGTGCTCCAGATCGAAACGCGGAACATCGTGGCGGAGGAGGGCGCCATTGCGGGGTGTTTGGCGGGGGCCTACGTCAGGCTGTCCGTCACAGACACCGGGTGCGGGATGTCTCCTGAAGTGCTGGATCGGGTGTTTGAGCCCTTCTTCACGACCAAGGAGGTCGGCAAGGGGACCGGGCTTGGCCTCAGCATGGTCTATGGCTTTGTCCGACAGTCCGGAGGACACATTACCATTGAAAGTGCACCTGGAGCGGGAACCACGATTGCTCTGTATCTGCCTAAGGCCACGCAGAAACTTGAACCGGAGGAAGAGACCCGACAGGCTCAGCCTATAGCAACCGGCTCCGAGCGAATCCTGTTGGTCGATGACAACGACGATATTCTGGAAGTCACGTCGGAAATGCTGACCGTACATGGCTATCAGGTTTCTTGTGCCCGGAGCGGCGCGGAGGCGCTTCGGATCCTTCAGAGCGACCAGGAATTTGAACTTTTGTTCAGCGATATCGTGATGCAAAAAGGTATGAGCGGAGTTGAGCTTGCTCGCGAAGCGAGGCGACTGCGGAAAGGCATCAAGATACTGCTCACGTCGGGTTACGCGAGAGATGTGTTGCAACGACATGATGCGGTGGATGAGTTTTCGATCATACGCAAACCTTTTCGCTCTGTAGACCTGGCGCGGAGCCTCCAGGAAGTCCTGCGCCGTGCAGGGTCCTCGTCAGCCGACCGATAAAGCTGGGGCAGCTGTACCTGCTGCATTTTCGTTCGACCTTGATAGCAAATTGCCGGAGTTTTATCGTATCAATTTCAGCCCGTCATCAGGCAATAGGGCGGGAAAGCCCGAGCCTCGGTATCATGAGGTCGCCACAGGAAGCGTGAAAACGTAGCCGACGCCGCGTTCGGCGCGGATGATCGAGGGGCTACGCCCGCTGTCCTCGAGTTTGCGGCGCAAGCGCATGACTTGCATGTCGATGCTGCGGTCGAATACGTCTTCGTGGACACGCGTCGCTTGCAGCAGGTGTTCGCGGGACAGCGGCCGCTGTGGTGCATCGAGGAATGCTGTCAACAGCGCATATTGCCCCTTGGTAAGGGCGACCGGTTCGCCTCGCGGATTGGTGAGGCGGCGCGTCCGCCGCTCGAGGCGCCATCCCCCGAAGCGAAGGCTGCCTCTCTCGCTCTCGCGCTGCCGTTTGGTCGGTTCCGCGTCTCGGCGTCGCAAGATGGTGCGGATGCGGGCCAACAATTCCCTCAAGCTAAATGGCTTGGTGATGTAGTCGTCAGCTCCGAGCTCCAACCCGACGATACGGTCGATCTCGTCGGGCCGGTGCCCGGTCGTGATGATGACGGGTATATCGGATCGCGCGCGGAGTTCACGAAGCAGATCGAGGCCATCTTCTCGCCCGAGCCGCAAGTCGAGCACGATCAGGTCGGGTTGGTTGCGCGCGAGCAGCGGTGCCACGTCGCACAGCCGGGATGCGCAGATCACGCGGACGTCATTTTCCTCCAGATAATTCGCTACCAGGAGGCGGAGGGCGTCATCGTCCTCGACGAGGAGGCATGTGAACGTCGGGTGCTCTTTGCTGGGTGTGTCCGTTGGTCCAAGCGGTCCACCTGCCGCGCCGGCGAAAAGAGCGGTTGTTCTATCGATACATTCGTCCATTTTATTTCTCCGACGCTCCCGGATCGTTTTAGGATGCGCCATATCGAATACGCGTCTTGCGACGATAGTCCGCGGATCAAGTAATTGGCCGCGCCAGGACAAGAGTTGGTCGCAGCGCTGATGCGAAAAGGCCGGTCGTGAAATCAATTCGTATCGATTTGCCAAATGGGCCCTTTATGGGGGCCGACTACGACCTCTCCGTTGGCAGAACGTGCACACGATTACATCGGTGCGCTGGTTGATTTCCGACTGCATGAACGCTTCGCCGGAAATGGAGGCGTGGCCTGGAAGTGACCTCCTTTCGATGGGGCGCGGCAGCACCGCGCCCCAACGACTCTCACTCAGGGAGGATCGGCGTCGGTGCTGGCCGAAACGCAAGGTGTCGTTCAATTTCGGCGCGGCGCGGTTCAAGCGATTCGGGCAAACAGAGAGATTGACCGAGATCTTCCCTATCCTCGTCTACAGTAAAGTCGCTGGGCGTCGAGACGGCACAGATATGGCCGTCGGGATCACGAAAATGGAAGAGCTTCGAATAGATTGCGTCCTGAATGCCGGAAACCTCGACGCCGGCGCGCTTCAGGCGTACGCGTTGATCGGCAAGCGCCGGCTCGTTTTCGACCTCCAACGTGAAATGATGGGAAAGACCGGTTCCGAGCCGTCCCGGAGCATAGTTGGGCAGGCCGAAGAATGTGATCACCGAGCCGGGAGAAAGGTCTTGATCGCAGGCATAGTAGTAATGCGTTCCACCCTTCTCGTCGAGGTAGTCGGTCCTCTTGATCAGATGCAGTCCAACTGTTTCGACGAAAAATTTCTCCGTGCGCTCTGCGTTGCTGGAAATTGACGTGATATGGTGGAAGCCGCGCAACGCGTAATCATCGCCGATAACAGGCATCGGAGCCGGCCAGGTCTCTGACGCGATGGACAATTCGCTCCGGCCGCCGACCAGATTTTCCGCAGGCTGATGCTTGAATTCCGATCCCAGAACAACTTCGTCATGACCGAAGCCGGGTTCCGACGTTGCGATTTCGATGATCGCGCCGTCCGGGTCGGGGAAATAGATCGCATGGAAGTAGTGTCGGTTATATGGGCCAGTGACATGAATGCCAAAGTCCGTAAGCCGCCGCTTCCACTTCAAAAGTCCGTTTCGATTAGGGACGTGAAGGGCAAGATGATGGTTGGTGCCGGCGCCCCAGCGCCCCTTAGGATCACCTGCGCGCGGGTTTGAAACAGCATCTGCCACGAGGGAGGGATCGGTAAATCCCTCCTTCGGCATCATGTAGAAGATCGGATTCCATTCGAGGTAGGTTATGGTTTGCGATCGTGGCTCCTCCGCGAGGCTGTTGAAGCCGAAGGTGATCACTGGCAATCGTCCATCGAGATGGCTGACAGTGCGCTTGACAACGCGAAGACCGAGCATGAGCGTATAAAAATGCTCGACTTTTTGGAGATCCGAGCAGACGAAAGTCTGGCTGTTGACGCCGTTGATGATCATCTGATTCATGATTTTAGCTTCTCCTGTTGTTCTGCGCTAAGCCGGCTCTCCCAGCGAGGCGGACTTCCGATGTGGGCGATGATGGCAGCGGACAGCGCTCTTACTTTCCTTGCCAGAAAACGGTTCTGCGGATAAACGATGCAAAGGTCGTCTGGCACCAACTGCCAATCGAGGTCGACGATCTGGACCTCGCGCGCCTCGATCGCCCTGTGAACGATGAAGAGGGGCAGTGCTGCAATCGCCACGCCGTCTTTCACAGCCGCCAGCTGGATATCGCCGCTATTGACCCTCATGCGGCTCTTTGGCGTCACGCTCTTGATCTCGTCGCCTCGGCGGAAAATCCATTCCGACTAGGGGGTGAGATTGGCATAGCTGACGGCGTAGTGGTTCTCGAGACTCTCGATCGAGTGGGGTTTTCCGTTCTCGGCAATGTAGCGCGGCGAGCAGACCACTACCCGATTGCTCAGCCCGAACCGGCGCGCAATCAGCGCGGAATTCTTCAGCCTTCCAATTCGGACCGCCATGTCGAAGGAGTCGCCGACCAGATCATGCATGCGGTCGTCGAATTCGATCTGGAGATCGATCAAGGGATGGGTCTGCAAGAAAGTCGAAAACACGTCAGTCAGATGTAGTACAGCAAAACTCATCGGGGCGGCGATGCGGATCGTGCCGGAGAACTCGTCCTGCCGATCGCTCACTTCTTCGGCTGCGAGTTGGAAATCCTCGGCGATTTTCTGGCAACGCTCAAAAAAATATTTGCCGCTATCGGTGAGGGCCTGCTGCCGCGTCGACCGGCTCAGCAGCCGGACATTCAGGGCTGCCTCCAGTGCGCTGAGGCGTTGACTGACGACAGACTTGGAGACGCCAAGACGCCGACTGGCTTCTCGCATGCTTCCCGCTTCGACGATTGCGATAAACGTCGTGATGACATCGATACGAAGGTTGGCGGGTTTCATGCCGTTCCGTGTGAGTTCGTGAGCAACTACACCTCCCTTTGATTCATCCAAACACAAGCCCCTTTGGGTCGACCTGTCACTTTCGCCCGATGTTTTCGCCGAGTGCTCACTTCGAGAAGTAGATATTGATGCGGAAGGCAGTGTGCTCCTTGACGATGTCCATCACGCCTTCGGTGATGACCTGCCGCTTTCCGTCCGGTTGCCTCCACGGCGGAGACGAAGCCGGAGTCGAGCCAGGCATTGATCGACGCGCGATCCTGGATCGGATCATTGGGAAAGACATCCTTGGCGACCTCGGGCACGAAGGGGCCGGCGGAGGCGTTCGCGGTTGCGGTCGTCAGCAAGGTCGGAAACTTGAAGAGCTTGGCAGCCTTGGCGATGATCTGCGGATTGCATCTGAGTTTCAGGCGGTCATGGCTCTCAACGCCCATGAACATCTGCGGCTGGAAATCAATAACGAGCGCTGCGTCCTCGGGTGAGACATGCTGGAGTAAACTAGTCGGCATCGTCTTTCCTTTGAGTCGTGAACACTTCGTTGCGGAAGAGTCATAAGCCTAAGGAAGGGCGGACAGTCCAAGTAGTGCCCTGCAGACATACTCTGTATCCGACAAAACCGGACAATTGTCGCTGTATCGCCGGTGCAGCCGGCCTTCCCCGCGGCGAGATCGGGGACCGACCGAGCGCGCGGATTGTGAGCATATCGCAAGACACTACAAGGCGAGCGCTGACGCTACAATCCGTAACATCTGTAACGAATTAGACCGCACTTGAAATGGCTTTGGTACGGCTTGGCGGCCAAGCTTCACGCCTGTTGTTGGGGAAGTCGTCACGAACAACCGTCAGGAAGCCGGTATGCTAGAAAAGACTCAGGATATTGATGGTGCCCTCCGTAGGCTCAGTGGCCAGCTCGAAGGTCGGATCTCAACACAAGGCGATGAAGGCTATAAGGCCGCCTGCGCCATCTGGGCGAAGCCGGTCGGGCGGCAGCCTCGTGCCATCGTCCATTGTCGGGCGCCGCAGGACATCCAGTTTGCCGTTGCGGCCGCGCGTTCCGCAGACCTGCCGCTATCCGTGCTAGGCGGCGGCCATGATTGGGCCGGTCGCGCGTTGTGCGATGGGCTCGTGCTTGACCTTGGTGGTATGCGGGATGTGGTCGTTGAAGCCGACATTGCCTCGGTCTCCGGCGGGAGCCGTGCCTCCGATCTGCTCGCGGCGACCGATCCACTCGGGCTCGCCGCGGTGACAGGCTCGTGCAGTACGGTCGGCATGGCCGGGCTTACACTGGGTGGCGGCTACGGTCCGCTGAACGGACGTTTTGGGCTTGCGCTCGACAATCTGATAGCGGCCGACGTCGTCCTGTCGGACGGCCAGCTAGTGATCGCGGAGCGCGGGCGCAACGAAGACCTATTCTGGGCCTTGCGCGGCGGCGGCGGCAATTTTGGCGTGGTGACGGCTATGCGGATTCAGCTGCACCAACTGCCCTTCGTCGTTTCCGGCGCGCTAGTCTATCCGTTCTCGCAAGCCCGGGACGTACTTCGACGCTACGCCGACGTGGCTCGGTTCGCGCCGGACGAACTGACCGTGCAGGTCGTCGCGGGGGCGGGGCCTGATGGCACGCCGGTCATCATGATTGTGCCGACCTGGAGTGGTTCGCGCGACGAGGCCGACACCTATCTAGCGCCATTCCTTGAGCTTGGGACGGCGCTCTCCAATACTGTGGGAACGGTTCGCTACGGCGCTTCCGTGTCGCTGTTTGATCCGGCCATCGTGAATGGGCGGCGTGTGTTTATGGAAACGTGCCTGCTTCCCGTACTCGACGAGGCCGGCATCGACATGCTTTCGAAAGTAATGGCGAATGCGCCATCGGCCGGCTGTTCCATGATCACCCATGAGTTCAAGGGAGCAGCCTCGCAGGTCCCATTGGAAACGACTGCGTTTGGTCTGCGTCGGGACCATGTGTCCATCGAGATCCTTGCGTCATTTGACGACGGATCGCGGACGGAAGAACGGCGGCATCGACAATGGGTACGTGAGGCTCGCGAGGCGTTTACGAATATCGCGCTCCCTGGCGGATACCCAAACATGCTGGGCGAGGGTGAGGTCGCGCGCGCTGCAGCGAGCTTTGGCCAGAACGCCGATCGACTGCTCAGGGCCAAGCGTCTTTATGACCCGGACAATGTGTTCCGGTCCGCTATCCCGCTGCCGATCGTTGCCGAAGCTCGGGCGCGCGAAGCATGACCACGCTCGCGGCCGCGTTGCTCGAGGGCCTGAAGGAGCACGGCGCGCGCGAGATTTTCGGCATCCCGGGCGATTTCGTCCTTCCGTTCTACAAGGCGATCGAGGAATCGCGCATCCTGCCGCACTACACGCTGAGCCACGAGCCGGGGGTCGGCTTCGCGGCCGACGCGGCCGCACGCTATCACCAGGGCCTGGGCGTCGCCGTGGTCACTTATGGGGCCGGCGCGTTCAACCTGGTCAATGCAGTCGCCGGCGCCTACGCGGAGCGCTCGCCCGTGGTGGTGATCGCCGGCGCGCCGGGCGCGCGCGAGCGCGCGGGCGGCTTCCTGCTGCATCACCAGGCGCGCAGCATCGACACCCAGCTCGCGGTGTTTCGCGAGATCACCTGCGACCAGGCGGTGCTCGACGATCCCGGACGCGCGCCCGAGGCGATCGCGCGCGTGCTGCGCAACGCGCGCGAGCAGTCGCTGCCGGTTTACATCGAGGCGCCGCGCGACCTCGTCGGCGCGAGGACCGCGGCGGTGCCGACGCTGGCGTGCCGGCCGGCCGATCCCGGCGCGCTCGCCGAATGCGCCGAGGAGATCTTGGCAAGGCTCGCACAAGCGCGCGCGCCGGTCATGATCGTCGATGTCGAGATCCGCCGCTACAGGATCGAGGCCAAGACCGCAAAGCTCGCGCGGGCGCTCGAGCTGCCGGTGGTCACCACCTTCATGGGGCGCGGCCTGATGGAGGAGGCCGCCGACGTCATGGCCGGGACTTATCTCGGCGCCGCCGGCCATCCCGAGATCACCCGGCTGGTCGAGGACGCCGACGCCATGCTGCTGCTCGGTGTGATCGTCAGCGACACCAATTTCGCGCTATCGCAGCGCCAGCTCGATGCGCAGCGCACGATGCTGGCGGTCGGCCGCGAGGTGCGGGTCGGGCACCACGTCTACCGTAACGTGCCGATCGAGTACCTGGTGGACGAGCTGGTGCGGCGCACGCCCCGCCGAAACAAGCCCGCGGGTCGCAAGCGGCTGGTGCTGCCCTATCCGCGCGGGCTCGCGGCGGACGACCGCCCGATTGCGCCGTCCGACGTGGCGGCGGCGATCAACGACCTGTTCGACCGGCACGGCAAGATGCCAATGGCGGCCGACATGGGCGATTGCCTGTTCGTCGCCATGGAGATCGACAACACCGCGCTGGCGGCGCCCGGCTACTACGCCGGCATGGGGTTCGGCGTGCCGGACGGCATCGGCGTCGCGGTGGCGACACAACGCCGCCCGCTCGTGTTGGTCGGCGACGGCGCATTCCAGATGACCGGATGGGAGCTCGGCAACTGCCGCCGCCACGGTCTCGATCCGATTGTGGTGCTGCTCAACAACCGCAGCTGGGAGATGCTGCGCGCGTTTCAGCCCGAGTCCGCGTTCAACGATCTCGACGACTGGCATTTCGCCGAGATCGCGCCGGCGCTCGGCGGCACCGGCGAGCGGGTGACGACGCGGCGCGAGTTCGCGGCCGCGCTGGAGCGGGCGGTACAGAACCGCGGCCGCTTCGCGCTGATCGAGGTGATGCTGCCCCGTGGAAGGACGTCGGACACGCTGGCGCGGTTCGTCGCCGGCTTCAAGGCGGTGCGGGCGCCGGGGCCGGCGGACGCACACGGTGAATCCTGACCTGCCTGCCATTGTTGGAGGGCGTATAGGGTAGGCAAAAGCGGCCCATGCCTCGCGCGCGGCACGGTGCGGGCAAGATCGCCGGCGGCATACCGGGGCTAATTCTCGTTTCAGCCGCAGCAAGCAGCATTTCCCGTCCCAACCCAGACATAACGCAGCAATCGGGATTGCTGCTACGGCAAGTTTGAGAGATCAAATATGTTGGCAGACGTCAGCCATATCATTGTCGTCGATGATGATGCCGCTTTGCGGCAGATGGTGATCGGATATCTGGAAGAGCACAGTGTGCCGTGCAGGGCCGCATCCAGCTGGGCCGAACTGCATCTTCATCTTCAACGAACGCAGCCTAGTCTGATCATTCTCGACCTTCGTCTAGGTCAGGACGATGGATTGAATATGCTGCAAGAAATTCGCGCACATTCCGATGTGCCTGTCATCATCACGACCGGGCACCGGCTCGACGAAACCGACCGCATCGTCGGGCTCGAGCTCGGCGCCGACGACTACATCATCAAGCCATTCAGCTTGAGAGAGCTCCTGGCGCGCGTCCGCGCCGTGTTGCGCCGTCAGGAAGCGGCGCGGGCAGCGCGTGGCCGTGATCCGGAACGCGGCGGCTATCGCTTCAACGGCTGGAAACTCGAACGTCGCGGCCGCAGACTGATAGACGCCAACAACACGCAAGTCCCCCTGAGCAAGGGCGAATACACCCTGTTGCTGGCTTTTCTTGATGCGCCGCAGCGCCCCCTGACGCGCGAGCACCTGCTTCAGGCGACCCGCGTCCACGAAGACATCTTTGACCGGAGCATCGATGTTCAAGTGCTGCGGCTGCGGCGCAAGCTGGAGACCGACCCACGCGCGACGCGCATCATTCAGACCGAGCGCGGCGTTGGTTACGTCTTCACTATCCCGGTCGAGCCGTTCTAGGTTGCGACGATTGCAATTGGATGTTGCGCGCGAACGCGATCCGGCCCCGCGAGCGTATCCTGTGCCCATGGCGGGGAGAGGCAGCAGGGATGGTGAACGTGGAGGCGGCAGCCTGCAGTCGTGACCGTTTTCGCTGTGGCCGTGATGGCCGCGTGTCAGGGAGGCTTCAAGATATCTCCTGCAAACATCGCGCAGGAGAAAATCCGCGGATCGTCCATAAAAAGCGGACGAAGTGTTGCGATTTTTCCGACTTTTGCGCGGATCTTTCACTCGCTAGCTTTTACTGCGCGCAGGCAGCTTGTTTGAGGCTTGGGCGCTCCGCCGTCGCAAAAAGTTGCCTTAAGGGAGTTTTGACATGCACAAGAACGCCTTCACGCCCGACAATGCCGCGATGGTGCTGATCGATCACCAGGTCGGTACGATGTCGTGGACGCACTCTCTCGATATCAACATCGTCAGGAAAAACACGCTCAAGCTCGCGCAAATTGCAAAGGCTTTGGAAATGCCGGTGGTGTTGACCTCGAGCATGGAGGATCAGATCAATTTCACCGGCCCGCTCATCCCGGAGCTCGAACAAATCCTGCCTGAGGCATTTGCTGCAAGGATCCGGCGCCCGGGCATCGTCAACGCGATGCATCACGAAGGCTTCAACAAGGCTGTCAAGGCAACCGGTCGTAAGAAGCTCTTCGTGGCTGGTATTACCACCGAAATTTGTATCACTTTTCCAGTGCTGCAAATGCTGGAGGAGGGGTATGAGGTGCAGGTGTCGGCTGACGCCTCGGCTTCGTTTTCGCAAGTCGGTAATGATCTGGCACTGCAGCGCATGCACAAGGCGGGCGCAGCGATCGTGACCGTTCCACAGATCGTTTCCGAGTTGGCGCTCGATTGGACCAGCCCGAACGGCAGGAAGCTGGTCTCGATCATTGAATATTCGTGAGGCCGCCTGTCGTACGAGCGACCTCTCGGCTGCGGTCACGAACATTTCGCTGGTGACAGCGATGACGGTATTTCGTCGATCAGCAAGTCCGCTTCGTGACCGGCGCAAACGACTATCCAGCTCGATGCGGCCGGCTGCGGTTGTAACCATTTTTGCTGTAGCCGTGACGCCCCCGTGACAGGGGAGCTTCAGGATATCTCTTGCAAACATCGCGCAGGAGAAATCTTACCATGCTCAAACAGTACCTCTCTTCAAACGTGAATCGGATGGTTCGGCCTTGCCGGATGCGGATCGGCCAGATTGCGGACGGACTCGGCGGCAAGCTCGTCCGCGCAGTGTATCCCGATATGCCGGGATACACTCGACGGCAGCCTGTGGCGCCGACTGTGGAGGCAGATAGTCCGACCAGCCGTTGGTGCAGGACGGACTTGGCGTTCTTCATCGCAGGTTTCGCCCTCTACGGCGAGTGGTTACATCCGAGCACGACGTTCATCGCTGAGGCTGCGCTGGTCACCGCGCATGCGGCGTTGGCCACCGCACATGCTCGCCAGGCGCGCCGAGCCGTTCCGCCTTCCATGACGCACGGGCAGGGCGGCTTACGGCCGCCAAAGGTCGCGCCGGAGTTCGCAGCGAGGGCTGAGTTATGTCCGCGTCGCCGCGGAAGCTGGATGAGCGAGCTTAGTGAGAAGTTCACGGCGCTGTGGGCGCATTGGCGCCGGGAGCGGGAGATCAAAAGCGCGATCGCAGCCCTGTCGAAATACGACGAGCGGACCTTGCGGAACCTTGGCATCCACGGCCGAGCGGATATCGAGCGGATGGTGAGGTACTGCCGTGATTGCTGACACAGCTTTTGCCGGTCAACGGATATCACAGGGTTCTTGATGTGCGGTGCGAAGATGCGCCCAAAGCACGTGGCCTCGGCGAGCGCCATCGCAGAGAGCTAAATCACCCATCAATCTTCACTGCCAACAGAAATCGACGAGGACGGCGGCGTCCACGTCTGGCCAACTCAGAGGATCTCGCAGATGTACAAATTGATCCGGACCATAATTCCAATCTTGCTCCTCAGCGGCCGCGCCGCTGCCGCACACGTGATTGCGCCGGGAAGATTGTTGATCAGTTCGGCGAGCGTGCAAATCTCCTCGTCACAGCCATCCGGTCCGGGACTGCTCGGACGCCCGCCGGTTGGCCATCGACAGCCGAAGATCAGAGATGTCATTTTTGAAAACCCGAACGACCTCGAACGGCGCAGCGAAGAGGATATCAAGATCGATCGCAAGCTCATCATTTGCCGCGGCTGCTGACCAGAGCTGCCCGCGCCCGACGCCGAAGTCCGGCTGATACCAGCGTGCACCGCCAGATCCATCTAAACTCAGGGTTCTTTCTTCCCCGAAACTCAGCAAACCCAAGCTACGCACCGGAGGTGGAGGCGGCACCGAAGCCAATCCGGCCTACAACTTCTGCGACTTCGTGCGATGTCCGTTCTTCCGCCGCTGTTGGGGGAGCGGACATCGGTCGGGTCAGACGCTTAATGAGTACACGCCCTAGTGCTTCCACAACCAGCCGCGCTCGATCGCGTGTTTGAGCCCGACGCCGAACTCGCTGCCGATGCCCTTTAGCTTGAACAAGAAGGGGCGTTGATCCTCTCGATATGGATCCGGCCATCCTGAACAGCCTCAACGTTGGCTGCGAGCTCGACAAGCTTGCGCGCGGCCGCTTCCGGATTTGCATAGGGTCGTTCGTCGGCGTGCTTCATTGGCTTGTCCCATTGGCGTTCGTGGACGATGTCAACGCCGGCCGTGCTGCGATCGCCTTTGACGCGCAGCCGGGCCGCATCCTGGGCAAGCCGTGCGTCCTTTAGCGATACCTCCTTCAACGAGCCAAGACCGTGCCACCGCTCTTTCCCGTCTTTCCAATATCTGTAAGACCAGCTTTTCGAGGTTGGTCCTGTGACGATCAGGTAGAGACCGCCGCCGTCGGCGTATTTGCCGGGCTTTATAAGGCGCTCTACGTCGAGTGGTTTGAGCCGTCCAGCCATTGTTCCTCCGAAAGAATCGTCCTCCGAACCCACGGTCTTCAGCTACGGTCAGTGACCCGATTAGGAAGAACACCGACGAACTGTGAAGTACAGTCTTTCGGCATAAGTTACTGAATTTGCTGTGGAGTTCGAACGACCACGAACAGTGGTGAACAATATACTGGCGGAAGGGGTGGGATTCGAACCCACGGTACCCTTGCGGGCACGCCGGTTTTCAAGACCGGTGCCTTAAACCACTCGGCCACCCTTCCGGATCAACAGGATCAGGCACTTAGCCTAGCGGACGACCGAACGCAACGCGAACTTGGACCCAGCCCGGACCCAAAGAGCTCAGGACCCAAGAAAACCGGTAGCGAAGGCCGACAAGGTCGAGTTCAGCGGCTCGTCCGTCTGCTTCGCGCGCTTGCGCTTCGCGTAGTTTCGCAAGAGCACCGCCGGGTCCGCCGACGAACCGTTAGTTCGTTCGTTGAGCGCGCGCCTGTTTGACATTGCGAGAGACGACACGATCGTAGGCCGATAAAGCGGCATCGGTCGCCAGCTCAACCATTTCTCGATAAGCGGCGTCGTTCGTTTGAGTGAAGCTTTCGTGGATTGCTCCGGCAAGCTGTTCGTCTGATACGGCGCCCCCCGGGGCCGCTCGTCCGGTGAGTCGGCTATACAGATTCAAGCGATACACGTCGGCGGCGATTTGCCAGGCCCAATCCTCCAGTCCCAGTTGTTCAACCACCCAGCCGACCCCTTGCTCCATGCGCAGAAAAATTGGGGTAGTCGACGCCGGGCATAGAAAAAACTAACTCAGGTTAGAAAAAAATCTGCCTTACAAATTCAGGTGGAAGCCGCCGCTCAAGGCGCTGCTAAAGACCAGGCCCGCCGGTTCACGCCACGCCAGGTGCTCTAATGCATTGTCCCGGCGGTGGTGTTCATTTCCAGCCCCGGAGATGGGAACTAACAAAAACCTCGGATACAGATTTTGCGCGCGAAAGCTGGGAAGGTTTCAGGCCCTGTCAGTGCACGCTGGCGCGCCTAGCACTCCCGGGAAGCCCACCAGCGGATGATGAGGCATGGCCGGCTGTCCCACTAGTTTCAAAATAGAACGCTGCCGGGCTCGAAATACATGTCCCGGCAGCGCCTCATTCTCAAACTGAGCACTGAAATCCCAGTTAGGGCTAATTTTGCAATGGGCGTGCCACAGGTTTGTGACTGCGCCCGCCGGCTCATGCTGGCGGGATTCGCTAGTTGGGGGTGCTGCCGCTCTTGGTCTTGGACGAATTTTTCACGACCGGTTTGGCCGGCGTGGCCGGCTTCTTCGCTTCGTCGCCGCGGGCAGCTCCCCACGGATCGACTGCCTTCTGGTTGGGAACATTGCCGAGGGAGCGTTGATAGGCGCGCTCGGCCCGAATGTCGTTTGCCTTCTCGGCCTCCGTCTTGGCCTTGGACTCTTCGCCGTACATTGGAACATGGTCCTCAGCCAATGCGGTCTGTGCGATCAGGGCGAACATGACAGCGACGGCGATTTTGCGCATCGAGAAACTCCCGGTTCTGCAACCAGCATAACATCGCGCCGATTGCGGCATCAATGCATCGGAGTGGACGAAGCCGCTCGCCTTCCAAGACCGGTGCCTTAAACTACTCGGCCACCCTTCCGGACAGAGAATGCTTGTCGCTTAACGCAGTCGACCGCGCAAGGCAACGCGAAGTTGGCGCTTGCGCGGGGAAAACCAACTCCGTTGAGGAAACAGGCCGGGAAGGGCGAAGCTCGGCTTCGTCGAACAGTCGTTCGGCGCGGATTCGCTCACGGTGTGGCTCGGCTTCGTCCCACGACGACTTGCACGCTGCGCTCAATCGCGCAGCGTTTGATGACCGGACACCTCCGATGGCCGGCGCTGAGCTTGAGCAACGCACTCGTGCTCGCATCCGCCTCATCCGCACGACGCATGGCCAGATCTGTCGATTTGATAAAGGTTGTATGAAATAGATCACGCAACCCTGAAAAATATTCGCGCTTGCTTCGACGTTGAAGGTGCGTGTCTACGTGACATCACCCCAAAGTTGTGCTTAGTCTCCGACCGCCTTCTTCGTCTTGCCGTCCGGGGGCTGGAATGGACACCGAAGCATTGACCGTTGCTTATGCGCGCGTGAAGGCGATCCTGGATGAAGCTGCCGGCGACAGCACCGCTGATTATGGTGGCGCTGGACGGTTTTGGGACAAGGGCGCACAGGCGCTGGAGGCGGCCGAGATCTTCGGCATCAAGATGGTTGCTCCTGTGCCGGAGGGGCACGCCTGCTGCATCCCGCCGCATGCGCGCAGCGACGCGTCCGGATTGATCAAGGGATTGCGCGGTGACGCACCGTTCGACGGCGGCCGGTTCCCGGGGCTGCCATGGGGCGGCAAGCGCGTCGCGCCCACTGACGTCGACCGCATTGCCGACTGGATCGACGCCGGCTGCCCCGATGATGCGACCAGCGTCGCAGTCGAGCTTGCGCCTGGCAAGCCGGCGAAGACCGCGACGGTGAAGGTGAGCGAGATCGCCGAATTTGCGGTGGCTGCCGACGGCTATTCGCCGGCCGCGGATGCCGGCGAGCCCAGGCGGCGCATGAACATCGACTGCATGAGCGAGCCGCAGCTCGAACGGCTGCGCCGCGGCTTCCGTCGGCTTTACGATCTCGACCACTGGCCGGAAGACCGGCGCAACTACAACAACCAGGCGCTGATCCACCAGAACCATTGCCAGCACGGCTGGGAGCGCTTCCTGCCCTGGCACCGCGCCTATCTCTACGAGTTCGAACAGAACCTTCAGGACTTCGAGCCCGGGCTGATGCTCCCATACTGGGACTTCACGATGCCGGAGTACCGGCCGGAGGAGCCGGACAAGGGCCGCATCATTCCGAATTCGATGAAGGCCTATCTCACCGAGGAAGCGGCCGAGACGCTGTTGGCGGCGCTCGATCCGGTGCCGACGGCGGCTCAGAAGAAGGCGATCCTGGCGCTCGCGCACGACCGCGTCACCTTCACCTCGCAGCACAGCTTCTTCTGCCACCTGATCACCACGATCGGCTATTCGGCCGTCACGCCCGATCCCGCGAATGCCAACCGGCAGTGCTTCATCGACGCGCTGCTGCACTCGAACTCGCTCTGGTACCCGCTGCGCTATCCTGCGGAGTATGACGGCGGCGGCACCATCAACCAGGTCATTCACTATCATTACCCCTCGGCCGACGACATCGCCCAGATCCTGAGCCTCAACAATTTCCGCGACTTCGGCGGCGGCAGCATCTACGACGCGGCGTTCGGATTCCTCGACCAGAATCCGCACAACACCATGCACATCTGGACTGGCGGCCAGAACCCCGATGCCGGGAAGGCGGCCTATGTTTGCCAGGGCGGGCCGACCGCGACAGGAACGACACCGCAGCCGGGCGCGGAGACGGCGCGCCTGCGTGCGCTCACGACGCGTCGCAACAGCGCCGCGCAGGTTGGCGGCCGCCGCTTCCATGCCCGGCCGGATCTCTATTCGCAGCCGGATTTCGGCGACATGTTCAGCAATCTGACCGCGTCCTACGACCCGGTGTTCTGGCCGATCCACGTCAACATCGATCGGATCTGGTGGGAGTGGCAGAAGCTCAATCCGAATGCGCTGCCGGCGGATCTCGATTCCGTGCTGTCGCCGTGGAACTACACCATCCGCGACACGCTCGACATCGCGCCGTTCGGCTACGAATACGTCCGCAGCTCGCATTTCATACCGGTTGGACTCGAGGCGCCGGTCAGCCGCTTCGTGTCGCAGCTGATCAACGTGCCGCCGGCCGCGCGCAGCTTCAAACGCGCGGAGATCCGCCTGCATCAGGTGCCGCAATTGATGCGCTCCTGCTTCGTGCGCGCCTTCCTGAACGAACCCGGGGCCGATGCCTCGACGCCGATCAAGGGCAATCCGCACTACGCCGGCTACATCTCGATCTTCGGACACGGGGCCTGTTACGGCGGTCCCGGCCATTGCGATATCCCGCCGCCACAGCCGCGGCGCTTCGATCAGCGCGGCCGCAGCCACAACACGCCGCGCGTCCATCGCATCGACGTCACGGCCGCCGCCAGGCAGGCGCTCAAGAAGAAGAGCCCGCTGCAGATCACGCTGGTCGTGATCGGCGGCGACTACCAGGAGGAGAGGGAGCTTCTGAAGCTGGAAGGCGTGTCGATCAGTTTCCTGGATTGAGCAATTCCTGGGTTGAGAAGGTGGCGGGGAAGTCATGGCGACGTATCGAATCCATCCGGGCATCGGCATCGCGCGCCTGGGCAACAGCGACAGCGAATTCTATCTCGCGCCGGAGACGCCCGCGGCGATGCCGCTCGCCTGCGACAGTTTCGGCAATCCCCTGCACGGCCCCGACGGGGTCACACCCGTTCCGGTCAAGACCTTCAAGGATGCGCAGGGCCGCGTGAAGCGCCAGGCCGCGCGCTTCCAGATCTTCGTCTATGACGAAGAGTCCCCGGAAGGCAGGCCGCTGGCGCTCGGCGATGCCGTGGAGGGCGGCGGCAATCACGGCGTTCTCGTCGACATCCAGTGGCGCGTCTATGTCGCCAACAAGAAGGCCTCCTGGTACCCGTTCACCGAGCTCAAGGGCGAGCACGGTTACGCCCCCGGCAGCGCGCGCCGCAACGCCGACGTCACCGGTCAGGACCGCGACCTGCTCATCATTGATCCCGGCCCGCGCAGCGTGAACGCGACCACCAACCGGCGCGCGCATTTCGATCGTTCGGGCGGGCCCGGCGGCTACGCCACCACGTTTCCGCCGAAGGGACTCCAGCCGTTCGACATCGACACGCTGGGCGAGATGATGACCGACAACAAGGGCCGCCTGGTCGTGCTCGGCGGTCACGGCAATTCGGGCATGGACGTCAGCGGCAGCTTCGGTCCGAAGATCGAGGACTATGCCAACACCGACGGCTGGTACGACGACATCTCCGACGGCCCGGTAATGGCGCGGCTGATCATGTATTCGAAACAGGTCGGCCAGACCCGCTACATCGACGTCGAGTTTCCGGCCTGGGTCGTGGTCGGCTACCCGCGCTTCGTACCTGAGATCCTCGACATGATCACGATGGACGAGGTGCTGTACGATCTCTATGTGCGCCAGTTCGCCACCGACACCGGCATCTACGGTACGCTCGGCACCTATGACGATCCGCAGCAGATCCCGTTCCGCGACGAAGCGGCGTTGCGTCATTGGCAGGCCGGCCGTCTTGCCTGGAATCGCAATTATCGGCCATGGTTCTATCGCGACATCTGGCCGATCCTGTTCCGGCCGGATGAATTCAGGTATCTGAACGATATCCTTCAGCAATCGAACTACCCGCACGATCAGGCGCAGCGCGGCACGTTCGATCCCGACAAATTGTCGCAGGCCCCGAAACGCGCGACGCGGCCGACGGCAACGGCAACACCGTCGGATGCGCCGTTGCGCGATGCCAGTCAGGGCGAAGCGGTCATGGCGGTGGCGGCGGTCGCAGGTCCGACCCACTATTCCAAGGCCGACGATCCCTACGGACCGATGCGCCGCTTCCTGTTCGATCTGTTGCGCCGTGCGGGCGAGGCCAATTCGTTCCAGGTGCAGGACCGGGCATCGTCGCGCGTCCATTCGCTGCCGCTGATGCCATTGCTGTGCGGCGACAATCCGCTGACCAACGAGACGCCGTCGAAGTTTCTTCATCTCACCGAGTACCAGCTCTTCATCCTCGGCCAATGGGCGCGCGGCTGGTTCATCAACGAGAAGGAGGAGGGCTGGCTGCCCGACGGCTATTCACCCTTCGCGCCTTATCCGAAGACACCGCCGAAGACCGGCCGCGAGCTCGACCGCGGCGTGCTCAGCAACGTGCTCGGCGGCGCCTTTTGTCCGGGCGCCGAGCTCGGCTGGGTGATGCGCAACCCTTCGATCTACCGGGCGCCGTATCGCATCAACGCCGATCGCAGCGTCTCGGATTTCCTGCAGAGCGCCGCCCAGGCCAATCAGGACCACGGCACCGTGATTGCCGACCCGACCTTCAACGTCAACTCGCCGCTCAGCCAGGACAACGACTTCGAGACCGGTCTCCAGCCGGGTGACCTCACCAAATATATGGGGTTGCCCTGGCAGTCCGATTTCAACGAGTGCACCACGCAGCCGATCAATATCACCTACGCCGACTGGAACAATCTCTGGCCCGGCAGCGACAATGACGATCGCTTGCGGCGCGACGAGAAGACCTGGACCACGCTGTGGTGGCCGGCGCATCGGCCGTTGCAGTCGTTCGAGATCGCCTCGGTCTCGAACGGAAAGCCCAATTACGTCTGGACCACGTGGAGCCGCGGCGTCCCGCAGACGCCGGTCGGCGACCTCAAGATGGTCACCGAGTGGTCGCTGCTCGGTTTCATCGTGCGCAATCCCTACGAGCCGGCCGTCAAGCCCGCCGACAGTTATCAAGGGCCCAAATACGTCAGCGTCGAGCGAACAACCGGGTCGAGGCCCGATCCCAAAAGCGAGGCATCATGAGCGACAATCCATTCGTCGGACATTGGACCTATCGCAGCCTGCTCAATGATCCCGACGTCAACACGGCCTTCAACAATCTCGAATTCGGCCGCGGCACGATCGAGATCGTGGACGGGCCGATGCAGCTGCTGACCGGCACGATCGGCGGCCCGGGCTGGTCGCTCGCGCTGAAGGGATCGCGCGCCTATGGATCGCCGATGCAGGTGCGCTTCCAGGGCACCGGCGTCGTCGGCGGCGAGGAATGGATCTACGATTATTGGGGCTCGCTGGTGCCGGCCTGGCCCAATGGCGTCGACCAGCGTCCGGCCATCGTCGGCTCGGTGATCCGGACCATCCCGCACAGCGGCGGCTCGCCCGGCACGGTGGCGCCTGCCGGTGTGGTGGCGTCGTTCTACGCAGTCCGGGCCGACTGACCTTGGCCGCGTTCGACATCATCGTTGCAGGCGCAGGTCCAGCGGGAGCGGCCGCTTCCCGCGCGCTTGCGATGTGCGCGCCGGAGCTTCGGGTGGCCGTGATCGCGCCGTCCGAGCGGCGCGGGCGAGGCGAAGGACGGGGCCGAGGACGAGGCGAGGTCTTGTCACCGCTGGTCCAGCCGGTGCTGCGGCAGCTGGGTCTGTGGCCGACTTTCCTGGCGCAGGGCTTTGCGCCGTCGCACCGCACGCTCACCTCCTGGGACCAGGCCGGCTTGACGTCGAGCGAATTGCTGCTGGAAGCGCGCGGGCCGTCATGGCGCGTTGACCGCCGGGCGTTCGATGGCTGGCTTACGGCGGCGGGGTGCCGCGCGGCCGAGCGCGTCGATGCGAAGGTCTGTCAGCTCGCGCGCGAGGCGGACGGCTGGTCGGTCGTTTGCGACGACGGCAACAGCCATTCGGCCCGGCTGATCATCGACGCGACGGGCCGCGCCCGCGCACTCGCCGACCGCCAGGGTTCGCGGGCGAAAGCGCAGGACCGCCTGATTGCAGCCTATGCCGAGGCGACGACATCGGGGCCGGCCGCACCGGAACTGCTCGTCGAGGCCTTTGAAGACGGCTGGTGGTACACGATGGCACTCGACCAGGGCAGGCGCGCCTTTGCCTGCATGACCGATGCCGATCTGGCGCGTGGCCTCGGGCTGAACACGCCGGACGGCTGGCGCGCCGCTCTCGCCAGGACGCAATTCGTCTCGGCGCTCGGGAGCAGGATCATTCGGCTCGAGCAACCCCGCTTGATCCCTGCGGGCAGTCGGTACGCCGCAACGACTGCCGGCTTCCATTTCCTCTGCGCAGGCGATGCCGCAAGCGCTTTTGATCCGATCTCGGGCCACGGCGTGGTCAAGGCCATGCGCTCGGGCGTGTTCGCTGCCTATGCCGCCTGCGATTGCCTCGCGCGCGGTGATGCGGCCGCTCTCGATCGCTACGGCGCGTGGATCGCGCGCGAGGCTGCGGCCTACGCGACGACGCTGAGCGAACACTACGGCAGTGTTTCGCGCTGGTCCGAGCGGCCGTTCTGGCGGCGCCGGCGTGCCGACGCGCCTTCACGCAATCCTTCGAGCAGTCTTCTGGAACAGTAGGGCGGACAACATGATGAAGAGCTTCGCGCGAATTGGTCTTGTCATCGCCGCGCTGGGACCGAGCCTTCCAGCATTCGCGGCGCCGGTTCCCCGTGCTTTCGAACCGCCGCCGACGCTGCCCGGGCAGGGCAATGTCGTGGCCCTGGAGGCCGCCGTGGCGCCGGCCGTCGGCGGCTGCCGGCCGCAAGGATCGATCTCGCGCAGCGGCTCGATCGTCTCGGTGGTGCTCAACTTCGTGCGCGGCCGCTTCTTCATCAACAACCCGGATCCGACCGATCCGCAGCCGGATGGCCTCGACCCCGTCGAGCTGCGCTCCTATGGCGGCTGCAAGTCGGGCCCGGCGATCTTCGTCAAGCCCGGCGACACGCTGCGCGTCGACCTGATCAACCAGCTCGCGAAGGACGACCCGAGCTGTTTGCCCAATCCGCCGGAGGGGCTGGGCTTGCCGGCGTTGGTCGGGTGCTTCAACACCACCAACCTGCACACGCACGGCCTGCACGTTTCGCCTGCCGGCAACAGCGACAACGTGCTGCTCAACATCGCCCCGCAGACGAAGTTTCCGTATGAGATCAACATCCCCAACGACCATCCAGCGGGGACGTTCTGGTATCACGCCCACCGTCATGGTTCGACGGCAGTGCAGGTGGCGAGCGGCGCCTCGGGGGTGCTGGTCGTCAAGGGCGAGCGTCCCTATACGCCACCGTCACCGCAGAACCCGAAGCCGATTGCCGATATCGACACGGTACTGCATGACGTCAACGGCGCCCCGTTCAAGGAGCAGCTCTTCCTGTTTCAGCAGATCGCCTATGCCTGCTTCGCCAACCAGCCGAACCAGTCCGGCGGCCCGTGGCAGCAGATCTACACCACGCAGGGACTTTACAACGCCAGCAGTCCGGCAAATATCGCCAACGCGCCGTGGACGTGCCCGCTGGCGACGTCAGGCAATCCGGTAAGCCCCGGCGTCGTCGAGAACTTTGGCTTGCAACTGGACTCATCGTCGATCTGGGACACCAATGGCCGCTTCACCAGCGTCAATGGCATCGTGCAGCCGACGCTCACCGTGCCGGCGGGCGAGATCCAGCGCTGGCGCTTCGTGCATGCCGGCATTCACGACACGATCAACATTCAGCTCGTGCGCGCCACGCCGGTCGGCACAACGAACCTGATCGCGACCTCGGCTCTGAGCGGCAACCGCCAGCAGCAGAAGGCCGATCTTCTGGCCGCCTGCAACGCTTCGCCGGGCACGCTGATCCCGCAGTTCGAGATCGCATCCGACGGTCTGACCCGGACCAAATTGCGCACCGTGCACGCCTCGCAAGTCGGCGGCGTGCTCGAATCGAACTACATGCAGCCCGGCTATCGCAGCGACGTCCTCGTCGTATTCCCCTCGGACGGTGACTATTGCCTGCTCAACCAGGCGGCGCCGAAGGCAGAGCGCGTGTCCAACGGCAATGGCGGCGGGCAGGGGCCGTCGACCCCGCAATTGCTGGCCTACGTCCATGTGCGCGGAGGCCAGCCCGTGACCGGCGACCTGCAGGCCTATGTCGGCAAGGCGCTGTACGATGCCAATCCGACGCTGCCGGACGCCGTTCGCACCGGGCTGCGTGACGGCGATCTGCGGCCGTGGGCGCCATTCGAAAACCTTGCGCCGCCGGCTGCCGGCAGCCAGCAGCAGCAGGCGGCCTTCGCGATCAACTTCCCGGCCTTCACGGTCAACAACGCCTCGTACGATCCCGACGTGGTGAACTTCACGCGCGAGGTCAACACCACGGACGATTGGCTGCTGTCCGCGCAAGGCGAGCCGCACATCTTCCATATCCACGTCAATCCGTTCCAGGTGATCGACGTCACCACCACCAACACCAACGGTCAGCAGATCTCGATCTACAATCCCGACGGCACCTGCAAACCTGACATCGTGTATGCCGACAAGCAGCAACTGGCGAACCAGTATTGCGGCATGTGGCACACATTCCGCGACACGATCATCGTCGAGAACAACTATCAGATCCGCGTCAGGACGCGGTACGACCGCTACATCGGCGAGTATGTCCTGCATTGCCACATCCTGGACCACGAGGACGCGGGCATGATGGCCAACATCGCGATCGTTCCCGACCTCAACGCGCCGGGCGGCGGCCTCGGGATGGCGGGGATGCGCCATGCCAAGCAGCCGACGGCGACACCCGCGGCGACGCCCGTCGGCCACAAACATTGATCGTCACAGGAAGCAGGGAGGATTGCGCGCGATGAAGATCGGCATCCCCGTCTATGACGGCGTCGACATGCTCGACGTCGCCGGTCCCTTCGAAATGTTCGACTGGGCCGACTTCGACGTCGAGATCGTTGCGGCAAAGCCGGGAATGAAACGGTTTCGCAACCGGGGATTTCCGTTCGAGGTCGCAAAATCTTTCGCGGAATGCACCCAGTATGATGCCGTCTGGATTCCCGGCGGCGATCCAGACGCGCTCACCGAGATCATCAACGATCCGCACCGGACCTACGTCCAGTTTCTGACCAGGCAGGCCGCCGGTGCGAAGTACATGTGCTCGGTCTGCGAGGGAGCGATGCTGTTCGCGGCATCGGGTCTTCTCGACGACCACTGGGCGACGACGCACTGGGCTTTCCTGGAATGCTTCCCGACGCTGTTCCCGAAGGTGAAGGTTGCCGACGGACATCCGCGTTTCGTGCTGGATCGCAATCGCCTGACTGGAGGCGGAATATCCGCGGGCCTCGACGAGGCGCTGATGTTGATCACGCTGCTCGGAGGCACGGAGCTGGCGCGCGAGGTTCAGCAAAACACCCAATACTATCCGGAGCCGCCGGTCCGCAGTGCGATTCCCGCAGCACCGCAGTGCCCTCTCACAGGCATCAAGCCGCCGGGAGCGACGCAATAGGTCCGGCCGCGCGACGAGTGAATCATCTAACTATCTGATATGTCGAGACTTCAATCGACCGCGCCGGCCTACTTGGTTCAACTCGTGGAACCGTTTCGCTGCCTGCGCGTTGTCTCCGCATGACCGAAGACCTTTCCTTCCGACGCAAACCCTTGACCCCTGAGCAGCGCCAGGCTCGTGATGCCGCACGCCGGATCGAGGCCGAACAGGCCATGCGTGATCACGAAGAGGCGCAGAAGGCGTTTTACGCCAACAAGGAACGGCTGAGGGCCGAGCGGCTCGCGCGCGAAGCGGCCGAGGCGAAGGGCTGACCGAACGCGGTCACCGCCTCCAATCTTCTGAAGCGCTCTCCCAACCGGAGACCGGCGGCTAGTGCCGGTTGGACATGCCCGTTGCGCTCAAAGCCAGCTTGAGCGCCTGGACGGCGCCGGCGAACGCGCCGCGGGGCGCTTGCGCCTCGATCGCTTCGGCTGCGATGCGACAATCGTCGGCGACCTTGAGCAGCCCGCTTCGCGCGAGATCCATGGTGGAGAGGGCGGCCTGCTCGAGGCAGACCCGTTCAAGCCGTCGAAACTCCCGCAGCTCTTTGTTCATGCGTCAGCTCTCGATGTCCCCCGGCCCATCCGGCGCCGAGTCTGCTTAACGGACGGTAAACATCTCTACCTAGCCGATTTGGCTGGCGCGGCGCTGGCGCGTGCCGTGCCCACGCCCGGGCTGCGGCGCACCACCGCGCAGGCTTGACGGCCTCTGCCTTCCGGGAGGAAGATTCAAATGATCCTAAACTGACGAGAACCACGGAGACGTTCGCTCCCAGCCAGTCCGATTCTCCTCAGCGAAAACGCATTGGAGCTGACCATGACCACGTTCGACAAGCGCGAGCAGGGCTTTGAGGCCAAATTCGCCCACGACGAGGAATTCATGTTCAAGGCCACGGCCCGGTCCAACAAGCTGCTCGGGCTCTGGGCCGCGGGCCAGCTCGGGCTCAGCGGCGATGCCGCGGCAAGCTACGCAACGGCGCTGGTGACGGACAATCTGGAGAGCCAGACCGACGATGTCGTGAGCAAGGTGTCTGGCGATCTTGCCGCCAAGGGCGTCGCGCGCGAGCAGGTCGCGCAGAAGCTTCAGGAGTGCCTGCACCAGGCGCTCGCGCAGCTCGAAGCAGACAAGTAGAAGGCAGCTTCGCGCCTCACTCGGCGTGCCTGCGCATGCCTGAATCGCTGAGCTTATCGACGAAGGCGATGCCGAGCGCCGAGACGATGAAGGTGAGGTGGATCAGCACCTGCCACATCACGCCGGTCTCGGTAAAGCCGGCGCGGTTCGAGCCGAGATTGCCGGCCTCGATGAAGGTCCGCAGCAGCGCGATCGAGGAGATACCGATGATGGCCATGGCGAGCTTGATCTTCAGAACGCTCGCATTGACGTGGCCGAGCCATTCCGGCTCGTCGGGATGGCCCTGGAGGTCGAGCCGCGAAACGAAGGTTTCGTAGCCGCCGACGATGACCATCACGAGCAGGTTGGAGATCATCACGACGTCGATGAGCGCCAGCACGCTCATCATGATCTGCTGCTCGGTGAGGTCGATCGCGTGCCAGGAGAGATGCCAGAGCTCCTTGAGGAACAGCACGATGTAGACGCATTGCGCCACGATCAGTCCGAGATAGAGCGGCAGTTGCAGCCAGCGCGAGCCGAAGATGATCATCGGGAGCACGCCCAAACGCGGCGACGGCGGGCGGGGTTCGGTCCTGGGTGCAGGCTCAACCGACATTCAGGCAGCATCCTCGCGAGCTGAAATGATCTCGCTTTCATGTAACCCGACAAGATGGCCGGCGGAAGACGGCCAAGCCGCCGGCTGCGGCCGACAGGTCGCGCAGTCTCGTGCTACCGTGCCGAACGGCCAAAGAGCCAGGGCTTGAATCGGGAGGCGGGGGTGTCTTGGAGCGGCTTCGGCAAAGGGCTCGGCGGCATCGCGGTCGCCGTCGCAATCGTGGTTGGCGCCGGTGGCGCGGAGGTCTCGGCGACACCGCTGACGCCGTTTCGCTACGAGGCGCAGGCGCAACGTCATTGCCCGCACGATCAGGTGGTCTGGCTCGATTTCAGGAAAGGCGTCTATTACGGCAAGAGCCAGAAGCGGTACGGGCAGGGTTTCGACGGCAGCTTCGTCTGCCTGAGCGAGGCCCGCGACGGCCTTTATCGCCGCTCGTTATTGGGCCTGCGCTGAGCAGCGCGTGATTCGGAAAGCTTGGAGGACGGCTATTTCTGGGCGGGCAGATTCACCGGCACGTGCGGGGAGGTGCTGATCACCCGGGGGCTTCCGTCGGGATAGGTGCGGTCGCCGCGGATCAGCGATTCCAGAACCAGAAAAAATTTCTCAGCAAGCATTTGCGTCACCCTCGTTGGTGATGGCCTCTTGAAATGAGTCGAGGCGCCGAACGCAGAAATTCAATCAACTAAACGGGAGCAGGGCAATACCGGACAGCGCTGTATGCTGCATCGCGGTGTGGTTGTGGTTGGAAAGCAAGAGCGTGGTGGTGGTGCTCAGCCGAAGGCCAGTGCCACGAGGCTCGAGCAGAGAAGAACCAAGCCGCCGGCGGTCAGTGCCAGGAAGCTATCGGATACGAAGTCATGGTTGCGCATGGGACACCTGCCGCTCTCGTGTTCGATGCTCGGTCGGATCAATTAAGATTGTCCGAACGTGCCGTCTTGAAGAGGTGATCCTTGCCGTCCGCCCGAATGCCCTCAGGCCCTCGTGCGGTAACCTTCAAACGCATGGGCCAGGAAGATCCCCGCGCTTACCAGACCCATCAGTGCCGAAACCGTCTCGATCATCGTCAAATTCCAGTTCGCCCCTGCAACCGAGAAAACGCGTGCGGCCTTGCACAGTCAAAAGAATTCCAGTGAGCCACAAGACAATGGGGGTGGAGTGAGGATTTGGCGCAACAGAATGTCTAGGAGTGGCACAGAGCAGGGTGCTTGCGCTCCGTAGATCAACGGGGGAGAGGCGAACGTCCCGTTTACCATCCCAGCGCGAAGGCTGTGGGCTCCCCATTTCCGCCGTGTTCGGGTTGCGTTATCCTTACTGCTTCCGACGCGGTGGTGGGCCGCCTCGGATTTTGGGACCGGACAGCGCTCCCCCGTAGCCAAAGCGGGGTTGGGTGCGCCTCCGGCGAAGTGGTATTTGGGGCGCATGGGGATCCGACGGTCAGATTCGGTTTTGCGGGCCGCACGCGGTGTTGCCGCGGTCGCGACCTGCCTCGCGCTTGCCAATTGCGCCTCCTCGAACAAGTTCGCCAGCCGGGTCGATCCGAAGTACGGCGTGTCCTCGAGCCCGCGGGTCGTGGCGTTTGGGGATCCGGTTCCGAAAGGCGGCGGCACCTACCGCGTCGGCAAGCCCTATGTCGTTGCCGGCCGGACCTACGTGCCGGAGGAGGACGTCAACTACCGCGCCGAGGGTATGGCGTCCTGGTACGGCGACGATTTCCACGGCCGCCTGACCGCGAATGGCGAAGTGTTCGACATGACCTCGCTGACGGCGGCGCATCCGACCCTGCCGATGCCGTCCTATGCGCGGGTGACCAATGTCTCGAACGGAAAATCGCTGATCGTGCGCGTCAACGACCGCGGACCCTATCACGGCAACCGGCTCATCGACGTCTCGAACAAAGCTGCTGAACTGCTTGAATTCAAAGGCAATGGCGTCGCCAAGGTCCGTGTCGAATATGTCGGCCGGGCGCCGCTGGAAGGCTCCGACGACCGCCAGCTGATGGCGACCCTGCGCACCGGAATCCCGGCGCCGTCGCCCTCGATGGTGCGGGTTGCCTCGGCAAGGCCTTTCGTGCCGGAGCTGCCATCGTCGAACCGTGGCGCCATTCGCGGCGAGGTTCCGACGCCGGAAGGGCGGCCCTATAATCTCGGCAACACCTCCGCCGACATTGCGTCGCTCAACGCGACCTCGGAGATGTCGGCCTCGAGCCGCAGCCGGGGCCGGGGCCGGGCGCTCCAGAACGCGCGCGCCGTGTCCTATGACGAGGATGGCCGCTACGCGACCGAGAACGCGCCGTCATCGGCCGACGGCGCCGCCGAGGCCCGCAGCATCCTGAGCGGCCGCGGCCTCTACTAGGCAGGTACCAAGCCGGCAAATCCGGCGGCGGCGTGGCGCCGCCGCTGGCGCGTCGTCGCGCCCAGTGATCAGAATGGGATGCGCGCGCGTCCCGTGAACGTCCATATCTGCGTGTTGCTGCCGATGCCGCCGAGTTCGGCGCCGAAGCCGACCGTGCTGCCGCCCGCGAGCCTTGCGCCGATGCCGCCCGTGAAGCGGGCTGACCAGCCTTGGAGTAATGGTGTCGAAGCAAGCGGGATGCCGCCCGCAGCAACGATCGCGGCCGCATCGTCCTGCGTGAAGTAATAGTCGGCAAAGACGCCGGCATAGGGGACCAGCAGCACGCTATCGAGCCACGGCACGGGATAGGAGACCCTGTTGCCGGCAGACGCGCGGCCGCTCGAGAAGGTGCGGGCCGCCTGCTGGGTGCCGAGCGAGTCGACATAGGCGTTTTCCCGCTCCCAGATCGCGTAGACCTTGGCCGACGGTTCGATATTGAAATTGGCCCAGCTGTAGCTGCCGGTGAAGCCGGTCGCGAAAATCCAGCGATTGCCGTTGAAATTGCCTTGGGCCGTCCCGGCGGTGCCGTCATAGCCGATGCCGGAATAGGTCACGGCCACGTCGTAACGCAGCGTCGGGATGATCTTCCAGCCGAGATAGGCGCCGACGGTCCAGCCGTCGCCCTTCAGCTTTCCGTTGATGTCGGTCTGGGTGTAGCTGAAGTTCTCGTAGCCGCCGGTCACACCGACCAGCAAATTGGGTCTCGCCCGGTAGGTCAGTCCGGACAGCAGGTTGACCTGCTGGCCGAAGAGCGTGGCCTGGGTTGCACCCTGACCGATGTTGCCGGACGAGCCCCATTGATCGATGCCGCTGCCGCGCACGTCGATCCAGAACAGCCAGTCCTTCTGCTCCCTGAAGCGCGCAGCCGGTGCCTTGGTCGGAGCGGCCCGATCGATCGCGGCGAAGGCGTCATCGATCCGCGAGGAGCCGCGCCCGCGGCCGCCGGTCCGGCCGGGGCCGCCGTCGCCCGAATAGGCGTTCAAACTTTGAGAACCGGGCTGCTGACCGGATTTGGGCTTGTCGTCCTCATCGCCGTCGGGCGCGGCGGCGAAATTGACGCGCAGCCCGCCCGCGCCCGGCGTGATGTATTGCCCGCCGTCGCTGAACCCTTCGGAAATCGCGGTGTCAATCGAACCGGAGATCGCCTGTCCCGAACTCTGCGCCACGATCTTGGTGACGTTGAGCTGGAGGGCGCGCAGCTTGGCGCTGTCGGCGGGAATGTCGACCGACTGGTTCAGGGCCGGCGAGGTCGAGGCGTTGAAGGCCACACTGCCGTTGTAGCTCGCCGTGATGCTGTGATTGCCGACGGCGAGCGTGGTCGTGGCAAAGGTGGCGACACCGGCCGACAGGCTAGACGTGCCGATCGGCGTGCCGCCGTCGTTGAAAGTGACCGTTCCCGTCGGCGTTCCGCCCAAGCTGTTCACCTTGGCCGTGAACGTTACAGACTCGCCGTAGCTGCTCGGATTCTTCGACGAGGTGAGCTCCGTGGTGGTCGTCGCGGACAGATAGGTGAACCTGTCTGCCGCCGAGGTCGGCGACGTCCCTCCGCCCGTCGTCACGGTGACATCGACCGTGCCGGCGCCGGGCGGCGAGGTTGCCGTGATCGACGTTGCCGAATTAACTGTGAAGCTGGTCGCGTTGTTGGCGCCGAACTTCACTGCGGTGGCGCCGGTGAATCCGGTCCCCGTGATCGCCACGGAGATGCCGCCGATCGCGGATCCGGAGTTCGGTGAGATCGAGCCGACCGTCGGTGCCGGCGTGTAGCTGAATTGGTCCGATGCCGATGTCGCGGACGTTCCGCCTGGTGTCATCACGGTGATATCAACCGTACCGGCGCCGGCCGGCGAGACCGCGGTGATCGAGGTTGCCGAATTGACAGTGAAGCTGGTCGCATTGGTTGTGCCGAACTTCACCGCGGTGGCTCCGGACAGCGCGGTGCCCGTGATGGTGACCGAGGTGCCACCCGTCGTCGAGCCCGCATTCGGCGCAACCGACGTCACCGCCGGCGTCGCGGCGTAGCTGAACTGATCCGCCGCGGAGGAGGCCGACGTTCCGCCCACCGTCGTGACCCTGACGTCCACGGTGCCGGTCCCAGCAGGCGATGTCGCGGTGATCTGGGTTGCCGAATTGACGGTGAAGCCGGCCGCCGCCGTGGCGCCGAACGTCACCGCCGTTGCACCTGACAGATTGGCGCCGGTGATCGTGACAATGGTGCCGCCGGCCAGGGGGCCGCCTGTCGGCGAAATCGACGTGACGGAGGGAGAGCCGGCATAAGTGAACTGATCAGCGGCCGAGGTTGCGGACGTCCCGCCAGGGGTCGTCACCCTGACGTCCACGACGCCGGTCCCGGGCGGCGATGTCGCGGTGATCGAGGTCGCTGAATTGAACGTGAAGCCGGCCGCTGTACCGCCGAATGACACGGCCGTGACGCCGGTGAAATTCGTGCCTGTGATCGTCACCACCGTGCCGCCTGTCTGCGGGCCGGCGGTGGGCGAGATCGAGGTGACGGTCGGGGAGGGAGCATAGGTGAACTGGTCCGCTGCAGATGTTGCCGACGTGCCGCCGGCTGTCGTCACCCTGATGTCGATCGTGCTGGTTCCTGCCGGCGATGTCGCGGTGATCTGGGTCGCCGAATTGACCGTGAAGCCAGTCGCAGCCGTTGCTCCGAACACCACGGCCGTCGCGCCTGTGAAGTTGGTGCCGGTGATGGTTACGGTGGTGCCGCCGGAGCCCGGCCCCGAGGTCGGCGAAATCGAAGTGACCGTCGGTGCCGGGATATAAGTGAATTGATCGGCAGCCGATGTGGCGGAGGTTCCGCCCACGGTCGTCACCGTGATGTCGACCGTGCCAGTGCCTGCGGGCGACGTCGCGGTGATCTGGGTCGCCGAATTGACCGCGAAACCGGTTGCCGCCGTTGCGCCGAACGTGACCGCAGTTGCTCCGGAGAAGTTCGTGCCGGTGATGACCACGGTTGTGCCGCCGGTCTGCGGGCCTGATGTCGGCGAGATCGATGTCACGGTCGGCGGACCAGCATAGGTGAACTGATCCGCAGCCGAGGCCGCTGATGTCCCGCCCGGTGTCGTGACCCTGACGTCAACAGCACCGGCGGCACCTGCCGGCGAGGTCGCCGTGATCGATGTCGCTGAATTGAACGTGAAGCCGGCCGCCGCGGTCCCGCCGAACGTCACGGCCGTGACTCCGGTGAAGTTGGTGCCGGTGATCGTCACCGACGTCCCGCCGGCCGCCGGACCTGCGGTCGGGGAGATCGAGGTGACGGTGGGAGCGGCAATATAGGTGAACTGGTCCGCTGCGGATGTTGCCGACGTCCCGCCGGCCGTCGTCACTCGGACATCCACGGTGTTGATCCCGGCCGGAGATGTCGCGGTGATCTGTGTTGCCGAATTGACTGTGAAGCCAGTCGCAGCCGTTGCTCCGAACGTCACGGCCGTCGCGCCTGTGAAGTTGGTGCCGGTTATGGTCACGGTGGTGCCGCCGCCACCCGGGCCCGTCGTCGGCGAGATCGAGGTGACGGTGGGCGCGGCTACATAGGTGAACTGGTCGGAGGCCGTGGTCGCGGATGTCCCGCCTACTGTCGTGACGGTGACGTCGACGGTGCCGGTTCCGGCAGGCGCGGTGGCCGTGATCTGTGTATTGGAATTGACCGTGTAGCTCGCGGCATTGGTGGCGCCGAACTTCACGCCGGCAGCGCCCGTGGTCGTGCTGAAATTCGTGCCGGTGATGATCACCGATGTGCCGCCACCGGTTGGACCTGACGTCGGCGAGATCGAGGTCACCGTTGGCGCGGCAACATAGGTGAATTGGTCCACCGCCGATGTCGGCGATGTCGAGCCGTTCGTGACCGTAATATCGACGGTCCCGGCGGACCCCGCGGGCGCGGTCGCCGTGATCTGCGTATTGGAATTGACGGTATAGCTCGTCGCGTTGGTGGCGTCGAACTTGACGCCGCCCGCGCCGGTCGTGCCGGTGAAGTTGGTGCCGGTGATGACCACCGAAGTGCCGCCCGCGAGCGGCCCGGACGTCGGCGAGATCGACGTCACTGTGGGGCTGGGCAGATTGATCGTGAAAACGAAGGGGGTGTTCGCGATCGAACTGCCGGAGCAGCTTGCGGTGAAGTCGCTGCAGCCCGGCGCGTAATAGAGCGTGATCGCTTCGGCTCCGCTGCCCGTCTTGCTGTTCAGCGTAATGTCGATCTCGGCATGGCCGGAGTTCGCGGTCTGACCGTTCTGGTTCGGGTTGGTCGGATGAAACGTATAGGTCGCCTTCGCCGTCGTCGGATTGTAGTCGGCGGCGGTGAGCTGCTGGTTGCCCTGATTGGTACCGCTCGAATTGGCGATCGGCGCGTTGTAAAAGGAATCGGTGCCGGCGACGGAGTATAGGCCCCACACAACGGAGTCGTCGGCTGGGGCGGAGCCCGTGCCGATGGTGAAACACAGGCGGTAGACCTGACCGACTGACGTGAAGTTCACGGTCACGCCTGATGTGGAATTCGTTGTCTGATCGCAGGCGGCGTTCGCCGCCGCCATCGCGCCGAGCATCAAGACAGCCGCGATGCAAACGCGCTGAGCCGCTCGCCAAAGAGCGAGCCAGATCCGCCAAGGCAAAGCTCCGCCATCGCGCATCCGGACCGCAAATTCTCCGGTCGCTTCTGGCACGGCCACCGCAATTGCGTGACTCAACGGCCCCCCTCGGCGGCGGCTCTCACAGGAGAACTCCCGCTACGAAATCCCTGATTGTGAAATTGTTCGCGTATATTCTTGCGTGTATTTAGGACTGGAGGCTGCTTCCAAATGCAAGCAGGTGCGGGCTGCAACATCCCGAAAAGTCATCTTTCAGGACCACTTTGCGGCGAACCGTTGCGCCGCGGCAACAACTGCGTGTGCAAGTCATGACTGCCGAAATAACGCTAGAACTATTTATGATTGTATCTATTTATAATTGTACCCACGCTTGACTGTCAGCGTGAGCTGTTGAACAATCTCGGCGAGCAAAAGATATCGATACGCCCAGTCGTTCTTCAAACCACATTTGAGAAGTCGCGCATCATCAGGCGAATGCGTTCGCATGCGCGCATTTGGAGGGGAAATTGCCCGCAACACCCATTCTTGGGCAGATTATGCCTTTTGCCGGCTCCATCATTCCCAGGGGATGGGCCTTGTGCAACGGCGCATTGCTGTCGATCCAGCAGAACACCGCGCTGTTCTCGCTGCTCGGCACGTATTATGGCGGCAACGGCGTGACGGTGTTCGGACTGCCGAACCTGATGGGACGCGCTATCCTTGGCGCGGACAGCCAGGGCAGCTACGTGCCGGGAATGATCAGCGGCACGACCGCAGTCAACCTGACCACGGCCACGCTGCCGAGCCATCCGCACGGGATCCAGGCCAAGACCGATCAGGGCGGCGGCCGCGGCAACGTTGTGCCGACGGGCAACACCTTCGCAACGAACACGCTGCCTGCCGCAAATCCGACCAAGATATTCGTCGCTGCCGGCCAGCAGGAGACCCCACTCGCCATCGGCACCAATGTCCTGAACGAAGGCGGCGGCGCGCCGCACAACAACATGCAGCCCTACCTCACGATCAGTTATCTGATCGCGCTGCAAGGCGTTTATCCGTCGCGGGACTGAGCGCGCGCCGACGGCGGCAGGCGACAACTTTCACTCCGCACTTAGACCACGCATTCGCGACACGATTGGAAACGCGACCATGTCAGATCCCTTTATCGGTGAAATCAGGCTCTTTGCCTTTCCGCGCGTGCCGAACGGCTGGCTCGCCTGCAACGGGCAGAGCGTGTCGATCGCGGAATACCAGACGCTGTATGCGATCATCGGCACGATCTATGGCGGCGATGGGCAGACGACTTTCAACCTTCCCGATCTGCAGGGACGCGTCGCTATCGGACAGGGGCAGGGCACGGGTTTGCCGAACTTCAGTCTCGGGCAACCGGGTGGTGAAGAAGCGCACACATTGAACGAGCCGGAGATGCCGGTCCACAGCCATGCGTTGATGTCGTCAACGGCGACGGGCGACGCGGTAACCCCGGGCCCGACGCTGCATCTGGCGACGGCGACGGACGGGACTCTCTATGCACCGGCTGCCAACATCCCGTCCTATGATGTCATGGCGGCGTGCGTCGTCCCCGCCGGCAACAGCGTTCCGCACGACAACATGATGCCGACCGTCACATGCAATTACTGCATCTGCTGGGCGGGTATTTTCCCATCACAGGGCTGATCGTGCCGTCGAGGCAATCAAGCTCGCGCAATCGTCAGGGAGAACAAGGTGTCAGATCCGTTTGTCGGTGAAATCCAGGCGTTTCCGTTTTCTTTTGCTGTCCAAGGTTTCAACAATGCCTGGCTGCCGTGTCTGGGACAGCTCGTTCCCATCCAACGCTTCACGCCACTGTTCAGCCTGATCGGCACCTATTACGGCGGCAACGGCCAGACCAATTTTGCGTTGCCGAATCTTTCCGGCTCGGTCGTCATGAGCCAGGGCCAGGGACGGGGACTTTCACTGCGGAACATTGGTGAAGTCGTGGGCTCCCCCACGGTCACGCTGACAACAGATAATATGGCCCGTCACACCCACGGGCTGCAGCTTGGCGTCAAGACGGCCACGAACGCCACCACCGGCCCCGGAACGTCCTCAAACCTGACGGCGATCGATCCGGCGTTCAACGGCTTTGCCGCGCTCCCCGGCAACACGGTGCTGTCGCCGAACGCGATCGCGCCTAACGGCCAGGGCCAGCCTCACGACAACATGCAGCCGACCCAGGTGCTGATCTGGTGCATTGCCTACTCCGGGGTATTTCCAAGCTTCAGCTGAGCGGTCCCGGCCGTGGCGGCGCCCGCGCCGGGCGAGATGATCGGCATCGGGCATCACGGCTTGGCCATGCGGCTGACCGAAACGGGGGACGAGTCGTTCGTCCGGCATTTGTTCAAGACGGCGCGCGCCGAGAGCCTCGCGGTCGCCGGACTGCCTCCGGCGGCGCTCGACTCTCTGCTCGAACAGCAGTTCCGCGCGCAGTCCGCCGGCTACGCCGCACAATTTCCCGATGCCGTCTCGCTCCTGATCGTGCGACGGGATGAACCGATCGGGCGCCTGATCCTGCACTGCACGGCGCTTCGCTGGCATATCGTCGATATCGTGCTGTTGCCGGCCGAGCGCGGCCATGGTCTCGGGACAGAGGTCATCGACGCTCTCGAAGCGAGCGCTCGGCAGCAGGGTGTCGGTGCGCTGACGCTCTCGGTGCTTGCGGGCAATCCGGCCGCACATAGGTTTTACCTGAGGCGAGGGTTTGCCGAGACCGGGCAGGCGGGCGCCGCCCACATCGCAATGAGAAGGGATCTCGCCTAACGCTCAGCCGCCTCGCGCAGGAACTTCAGCAGCGCAGCGTTGACCTCGTCGGGCCGTTCCTGCTGGACCCAATGGCCGGCGCCCTCGATGATCAGCTTCCGCGTCAGATTGGGCAGCACGCGCTCGAGCTCGTTGACGCGCTTGGCGCCGATCAGGCCGGTGATGACGGCGTCTTTCGAGCCGGCAATGAAGAGCGATGGCTGATGGATCTGCGCGTCCTGCCAGGGCGCCGTCAGCTCCCAATTGCGGTCGAGGTTGCGGTACCAGTTCAGCCCGCCGCGGAAGCCGGACTTGCGGAAGCTTTCGGTGAAATAGGCGAGGTCAGCCTCGCTGAGCCAGCTGGGCAGCGGCTCCTCGGCGAGCGCGTGACCGAGAAAGCCCTTGCCCTCCTGGACGAACATCGCGGCGCTGGGATCGGCAAGGCCGCGCCCGCCGAGCACGATGCGCATGGTGCGGGCGATGTCACGCTCGAACTCGGCCTCGGCGACGCCGGGTGTCTGGAAATACTGCCAGTAGAAATTGGTGACGCCGCCCTGGCGGAGCAGATCGAGCGGCTTGCCGCGGCCGCGGAATGGCGGCGGTACGCTGAGGCCCGCCACCGCGGTGAAGATGTCGGGCCGGAACAACGCCGCGTGCCAGGCGACCGGCGCGCCCCAGTCGTGGCCGACCACCATCGCCTTGCTCTCGTCGAGCGCGTGCACGAGGCCAACGATGTCGCCGACCGTGTCGAAGATCGAGTAGGCGGCAACGTCCGCCGGAGCCGCGCTCTGGCCGTAGCCGCGCATGTCGGGGGCCACGACGCGAAATCCGGCGTCGGCGAGCGCCGGGATCTGGTGGCGCCAGGAGTAGGATAGCTCGGGCCAGCCATGGCACAGCACCACCAGCGGACCCTGGCCGGCTTCGCGGATGAACAGGTCGATCCCGTTGGCCTTGATGACGCGGGTGGACAACATCGCTTTTCCGCCTTGTTTCAGGGGTTTGGTCGGGAAATATGAGGTGCCACGATAGGGGCGCGCCGAGAATCGTGCAATCTCGGGTTCGGCGGCCAGCCCCGTGTTGTTCGCACCGGTTCCTGCTGTTAGAACGCCGCTCTCAGGGCTTCGCCATGGCATTTCGTCTTTTTCCGCTCCGTCGCACCCGGTTCTCAGCCGGTGCGCTGGCGCGTGGGCTGATCGCGGCGGTTCTGGTGGCGGGCATCGGCTGGGGCGGAGCGCTCTACGCCGCCAACCAGAGCATCCAGGGCGCCAAGAAAACGGAGGATTCCGGCTTCGATGGCGACGCCCCCACCGCGATCCTGATCGAGGCCTCCAGCGGCAGCGTGCTGTTCGAGAAGAGCGCCGACGAGCTGCGCGCGCCCTCCAGCATGATGAAGCTGATGACGGCGGAAGTCGTCTTCAATGCCATCAAGAAGGGCGACATCAAGCCGACCGACGAGTACCGGATCAGCGAGAACGCCTGGCGCAAGGGCGGGGCGCCCTCGGGCGGCTCGACCATGTTCGCCGCCATCAACAGCAAGGTTTCGGTCGACGATCTCCTGCATGGTGCGATCATCCAGAGCGGCAATGACGCCTGCATCGCGCTGGCCGAGGGCATCGCCGGCAACGAGAAGATCTTTGCCGCCGACTTCATGACCAAGCGTGCCCGCGAGCTCGGCATGACGAAGTCGACCTTCGGCAATTCCAACGGCTTGCCCGATCCCGGCAACAAGATGACGGTGCGCGAGCTCGGCATCCTCGCCCGCCACATCATTCTCGACTTCCCCGAATTCTACAAACTGTTCGGCGAGAAGGAGTACACTTGGAACAAGATCCGCCAGCCCAACCGCAATCCTCTGCTCAATTCGATGGAAGGCGCTGACGGTCTGAAAACCGGCTACACCAAGGAAGGCGGCTACGGCATGGTCGGCTCGGCCGTGCAGAACGGCACGCGGCTGATCGTGGTCGTCAATGGCCTGGAAGATCCTGAGGATCGCGCCACCGAAGCCAAGAAGATGCTGGAATGGGGCTTCCGCAATTTCGAGACCCGCACCTTGATCGCGGCCGACCAGCAGGTTGGCTACGCAAAAGTGTTTGGCGGCGAGAGCCGCTCGGTCAAGCTTGTCGCCAAGACGCCCGTCAAGGTGATGGTGCACAAGAACAGCAGCGACAAGCTGATTGCGCGCGTCGTCTATAGCGGACCGGTGCGCGCGCCGATCGAAGTCGGCCAGAAGGTCGGCGTGGTCAAGGTCTGGCGCAGCGGCAATATCGCGGTGGAGACGCCCGTCTATGCCGCCGAAGCGATCGGCACCGGCTCGACCATGCGCCGCGCGATCGACGGTGCCAGCGAGCTCGTGATCGGCATGTTCCGCGCGGGCGCCGAGAAGCTCTGATCATGAGTGAGAGCGCAGCACAGCGGACGTCCGGGCGCGGACGCTTCATCACCTTTGAAGGCGGCGAGGGCACCGGCAAGTCGACCCAGATCAAGAAGCTCGCCGACCGCCTCAATGCGGCCAGGATGCGGACCCTCGTCACGCGCGAGCCCGGCGGCTCGCCGGGTGCCGAGATCATGCGCCATCTCGTGCTGTCGGGGATGGGCAAGCTGCTCGGGCCCGAAGCCGAGACGCTGCTGTTCGCGGCTGCTCGCGATGACCATGTCCGCACCGTGATCCAGCCTGCGCTCAATCGGGGCGCCTGGGTGCTGTGCGATCGCTTCGCCGACTCGACGCGGGCCTATCAGGGCAGCCTCGGCCGCGTGCCGATGGGCCTGATCAACGCGATGCAGCGGGTCACGATCGGCGATCTCAAGCCGGACCTCACCTTCATCCTCGATTTGCCGGTCGAGATTGGATTGCAGCGCGCCGCCGTGCGTCGTGGTAGCGGCACACCTGACAGGTTCGAGGGCGAGAAGCTCAGCTTCCATCAGGGCCTGCGCGAGGCCTATCGCAAGATCGCCGAGGACGATCCCGGCCGTTGCGTCCTGATCGATGCCAATTCCGATCCTGACACGGTTGCTGGACGAGTCTGGGCGGCGCTGCGCGATCGCCTTCTCCCAACCCCTGCATCGGTGGTTTCCCTATGAGCCCGCGCCAGGCCGAACGTGAAACCGCCATTCCGCATCCACGCGAGACGAGCCTTCTGTTCGGCCATCGCGAGGCCGAGACAGCGCTGCTCGCGGCCTATCGCAGCGGGCGCATCCCGCATGCCTGGCTGATCGGCGGGCCGCAGGGGATCGGCAAGGCGACGCTGGCCTATCGCATGGCGCGCTTCGTGCTTTCCAATGGCCAGCCGCTGGCGCCGTCCGTGCAGCGCGCCGAGACCCTCGCGGTCGATCCTGATGACGCCGTGGCGCGGCAGGTTGCGGCCAGCTCGCATGGTGGGCTGTTGACGCTGGAACGCACCGCCAATGATCGCGGCGTGATGCGCACGGTGATCACCGTGGACGAGACGCGGGAGACGATCGGTTTCTTCGGCTCGACTGCCGCGGCAGAAGGCTGGCGCGTCTGCATCGTCGACACCGTCGACGAGCTCAATCCGAATGCCGCCAACGCGCTGCTGAAAATCCTTGAGGAGCCGCCGCAGCAATCGCTGTTCCTCCTGGTCAGCCACGCACCGGCGCGCGTGCTCGCCACGATCCAGTCGCGCTGCCGCAAGCTGCGCCTGCGCCCGCTCGACACGGATGATGTGATCGGCGCCGCAGCTTCGACGGCTGACCTCGATCCGAACGATCCGGCGCTGCGCGAGGCCGCGGAGGCCTCCGAGGGCAGCGTCGCGAGGGCGCTGACGCTGCTCGGCGGTGATGCCCTGAAGCTGCAGCAGCGCACGGCGGCGCTGCTCGCGCGCCTGCCACAGGTCGATCCGCGCGAATTGCACACACTCGGCGATTCGCTCGGCACCAGCGATCGAGTCGCGCTGGCGGCCTTCATCGACGGCATCGATCGCTGGATCGCGGAACGCCTGCACTCCGACGAGGCCAATGCCAACCAGAATCTGCCGCGCCTTGCGCGCCTAGCTGAGGTATGGGAAAAGATCGTCCGCGCCGCGCGCGACACCGAAACCTACAATCTGGAGCGAAAGCCCTTGGTTTTCTCGGTGTTCGGCTGGCTGGCGGACGCAACGCGCTAGGCGCAGGTTCGTTTCCAAATTTTTAGAAGCCGGTAAAGGAAATTCGTCGTGGCCACGCGAGCTAAAAAATCCGTCAAGCGCAAGAGCGGCAAGAAGGCTGCGAAGAAGGCCACCAAAAAGGCCGCGAAGGCGCATGCAGGTGCCAAGAAGGTCAAGAAGAGCAAGAAGGCAGCGGCCAAGAAGGGCGTAAAGAAGAGCGCTGCGAAGACGACAAAGAAGGCCGGCAAGAAGGCCGCGAAGAAGCAGGTCGTCGCCAAGAAGGCGGTGAAGAAAGCGGCCAAAAAGGCAGCCAAGTCTTCGGCGAAGAACAAGGCTCCGGCCAAGAAGGTCGCCAAGAAAGCGAAAGTGACCGCGCCTGCCGTGACCGCCGCACCGGCTCCTGTCGCCGTGCCGCCGAAGGTCGTGAAGCCGAAGGTGTCGATGCCCAAGGTGCCGAAGCCTGAGGCGCCGCCTGCGCCGAAGCCCGTGGCCGCTCCGCAAGCCGCAACTCCCGTTGCTACGCCCGTGCGCGACAACGTCTTCTATATCTCGACTGCCATCGCCTATCCCAACGGCAGCCCGCATATTGGCCACGCCTATGAGGCGATCTCGGCCGACGTGCTGGCGCGCTTTGCGCGGCTCGACGGCAAGGACGTGTTCTTCCTGACCGGCACCGACGAGCATGGTCAGAAGATGGTCCAGACCGCGCAGAACGAGGGCCTGACCCCGTCCGCGCTCGCGACCCGCAATGCTGGCCGCTTCAAGGAGATGGACGAGCGTCTGAACGTGTCGTTCGACCGCTTCATCCGCACCACCGAAGAGCAGCACCATCGCTCCAGCCAGGAAATCTGGCGACGCATGGAAGCGAACGGCGACATCTACGCCGACACCTATGCCGGCTGGTACTCGGTGCGCGACGAGGCGTATTACGCCGAGGACGAGACGCGGCTGAACGACGACGGCGTGCGCCTCGGCCCGCAAGGCACGCCAGTCGAATGGGTCGAGGAGAAGAGCTATTTCTTCCGCCTGTCGGCCTATCAGGACAAGCTTCTGGAGCTCTACGAAGATCATCCCGAATTCATTGGCCCGGACTCGCGCAAGAACGAGGTGGTGAGCTTCGTGCGCGGCGGCCTGCGCGATCTCTCGATCTCGCGCACGACCTTCGATTGGGGCGTGAAAGTGCCCAGCGACGAAGAGCACGTGATGTATGTCTGGGTCGACGCGCTGACCAATTACATCACCGGCGTCGGATTCCCCGACGAGAGGGACAAGAACTGGCGCTACTGGCCGGCTGACGTGCACATCATCGGCAAGGACATCATCCGCTTCCACGCGGTCTACTGGCCCGCATTCCTGATGTCGGCCGGCATTTCGCTGCCGAAGAGGGTCTATGCCCATGGCTTCCTGTTCAACAGGGGTGAGAAGATGTCGAAGTCGGTCGGCAATGTCGTCGACCCCTTCAATCTTGCCGACCAGTATGGCGTCGACCAGATGCGCTATTTCTTCCTGCGCGAGGTCTCGTATGGCCAGGACGGCAACTACAACCACGAAGCCATCGTCGCGCGCATCAATGCCGATCTCGCCAACGACCTCGGCAACCTCGCGCAGCGCTCGCTGTCGATGATCGCCAAGCAGCTCGGCGGCGTGCTGCCGGAGCCGGGCGAGTTCAGCGACAATGATAGGGCGATTTTGGCGATGGCGGACGGCATGATCGCCGCATCGCGCGAAGCGATGGCGACGCAGCAGATCCATCACTGGCTCAACGCGGTGTGGGCCGTGGTCGCGGAGGCCAACCGCTATTTCGCGGGCGAGGCGCCGTGGGCGCTCGCCAAGACCGATCCTGTCAGGCAGAAGACGGTGCTCTATGTCACCGCCGAAGTCGTGCGCCAGATCGCGATCCTGGCCCAGCCGGCGATGCCGACCGCCTCGGGCCTGCTGCTCGACAGCCTCGGCATTCCCGCGGGCGAGCGGAATTTCGCGATGCTCGGGGGCGCCAAACGGATCGCGCCAGGCTCGACGCTGCCGGCGCCGACACCGGCGTTCCCGCGCTACATCGAGCCGGCGGCCTAGGGCGTTCGGGCGATGCTGGTCGACAGCCACTGCCATCTGGATTTTCCGGACTTTGCGGAAGACCTCGACGGGATCGTCTCGCGTGCACGTGCGGCCGGCATCGGCCGTATGGTCACGATCTCCACGCGGGTGCGAAAGCTCGATCAGCTTCTGGCCATCGCTGAGCGCTACGACGACGTCTACTGCTCGGTCGGCACCCATCCGCACAACGCGGACGAGGAAGACGGCATCTCGCCGGACGAGCTGATCGGGTTGACCGGGCATCCCAAGGTGGTCGCGCTCGGCGAGGCCGGGCTCGACTATTTCTACGACAATGGCGCGCCGGAGGCGCAGGCGAGGGGCTTTCGCGCCCACATCGCGGCGGCCCGTGCGACCGGCCTGCCGCTGGTGATCCACACCCGCGAAGCGGACGAGGATTGCGGCCGCATCTTGGAGGAGGAAGCTGCCAAGGGATCGTTTCGCGCCGTGCTGCATTGCTACACGGGCGGGCGCGAGCTGGCGCTGAAGGCGGTGTCGCTCGGGCTCTATATCGGCTTCACGGGCATCCTGACCTTCAAGAAATCGGAGACCCTGCGCGCGCTTGCGGCTGAACTGCCGTCTGACCGTATTCTGGTTGAAACAGACTCGCCCTATCTTGCGCCCGGCAAGTTCCGGGGCAAACGCAACGAGCCGGCCTATGTGGTCGAGGTCGCCAAAGTGCTCGCCGAAACGCGCGGCGTGCCGCTCGAGGAGATCTCACGCCAGACCACCGAAAACTTCTTCCGCCTGTTCTCCAAGGTGAAATCTTAAGGTTGGGAGCCGCATGACGCTGACGCTGACGATCCTGGGCTGCGGCTCCTCCGCCGGCGTGCCGCGCCCGGCGCTCGGCTGGGGTGCCTGCAATCCCAACAATCCAAAGAACCGCCGCCGCCGCTGCTCGCTGCTGGTCGAGCAGACGTCGAGCCACGGCACCACGCGCATCGTGATCGACACCTCGCCCGATCTACGCGAGCAGCTCATCGATACCCATGTCGACCACATCGACGCGGTGTTCCTGACCCATGAACATGCCGACCAGACCCACGGCATGGACGATCTGCGCTCCGTCGTGCTCCACATGCGCAAGCGCATTCCGGTCTATTTCAATCAGTCGACCGCGAAAGACATCATGGCGCGGTTCTCCTATTGCTTCATCTCGCCCGAGGGCAGCGACTATCCGCCAATCCTGCACCGGCATTCGATCGAGGCCGGCGAGAGCCGGACCATCGGCGGCAAGGGCGGCGACGTGACCATGACCGCCTTCCTGGTCCAGCACGGCCAGATCCCCGCGCTCGGCTATCGCATCGGCAATGCCGCCTACACGCCCGACCTCAACGACATCCCGCGCGAGAGCTGGGGCGCGCTGGAAAATCTCGATCTCTGGATCGTCGACGGCTTGCGCTACACCCAGCATTCCAGCCATTTCAGCATCAACGATGCGCTATCCTGGATCGAGCGTTTCAAGCCGAAGCGTGCCGTCATCACCAACATGACGGCCGACGTCGATTACGAGGTGATCAGGCAGAAGCTGCCCGCGGACGTGGTGCCGGCCTACGACGGCATGCGGCTCGAGACACACTGATCGCGCCGGCTCGGTTCAGGCCGAGATCGCCTTCGCCGATCCCACCTCGTTGCGCAGCAGGAATTTCTGGATCTTGCCCGTGGACGTCTTCGGGATCGGGCCGAAGATGACCGCCTTCGGCGTCTTGAAGCCGCTCATATGCGTGCGGCAGAAGGCGATGATCTCGGCTTCGGTCGCAGTCGCGCCGTCCTTCAGCTCGACGAAGGCGCAGGGCACCTCGCCCCATTTCGGATCGGGCTTTGCGACGACGGCTGCGAACAGCACTGCCGGATGCCTGTAGAGGATGTCCTCGACCTCGACGGAGGAAATGTTCTCGCCACCGGAGATGATGATGTCCTTGGAGCGATCCTTGATGATGACGTAACCGTACTCGTCGAGCACGCCGAGGTCGCCGGTGTGAAACCAGCCGCCCTCGAAGGCTTCCTTCGTCGCCTTCTCGTTCTTGAGGTAGCCCTTCATCACGATGTTGCCGCGGAACATGACCTCGCCGATGGTCTCGCCGTCGCGGGGCACCTCCTGCATCGTCTGCGGATTGATGACGGTGACGCCTTCCTCGAGCGGGTAGGGCACGCCCTGCCGCCGCTTCATGCTGGCGCGCTCGGCGGCGGGCAGATCGTCCCAGCCGGGTTGCTCGGCGCAGACGGAGGCGGGGCCGTAGACCTCGGTCAGGCCGTAGACGTGCGTGAGCTTGATGCCGATGCTTTCTGCGCCTTCGAGCACCGCGACCGGCGGCGCGGCGCCGGCGATCAGGCCGACGACGTGGCGCGCGGCGCTGCCCTTCGGCGCATCGGGCGCGTTGATCAGCGTGTTGTAGACGATCGGCGCGCCGCACATGTGGGTGACGCCGTGTAGCTTGATCAGCTCGAAGATTTTTGTCGGCTCGACCTTGCGCAGGCAGACGTTGATGCCGGCGGCCGCTGCGATGGTCCAGGGGAAGCACCAGCCGTTGCAATGGAACATCGGCAGCGTCCAGAGATAGACCGGATGCTGGCCGAGCTGGCCGGCGAGGATGTTGCTGACGGCGTTGAGATAGGCACCGCGATGATGGGTGACGACGCCCTTGGGATTGCCCGTGGTGCCCGAGGTATAGCTCAGCGCGATGGCATCCCATTCGTCCTTGGGCCGGATCGGGGTGAAATCCGGATCGCCTTGCGCGAGCGCTGCCTCGTATTCGATCTCGCCGATCGGCTTGCCGCCCTTGAAAGCGGCGTCGGCGACGTCGACGACGAACGGCTTCGGCCCCTTCATCTGCGCGAGCGCGTCGGTGATGACAGTCGAAAACTCCGGATCGACCAGGATGATCCTGGCGCCGCCGTGATCGAGCTGAAATGCGATCGAAGGCGCATCGAGACGGATGTTGAGCGCATTGAGGACGGCGCCGGTCATGGGGACGGCGAAGTGCGCCTCGTTCATCGCCGGAATGTTCGGCAGCATCGCCGCGACGGTGTCGCCGACGCCGATGCCCTTGCCACCGAGCCAGGACGCAAAGCGTTTGCAGCGCTCATGCGTCTCACGCCACGTGAAGCTGCGGCCCTCATAGACCGCGCTGACGTGGTTGGGATAGACGGCGGCGCTGCGCGCGAGGAAGCTCAGCGGGCTCAGGGGGACGTAGTTGGCGGGGGTCTTGTCGAGGCCGATATTGTACTGGTTCTGCCGCTCGCTCATCGAACCCTCCTTGACGCCGCGCTTTACAGGAATCCGATCGAGATCCAGGGGAAGATCGCGACGATGATCAATCCCACCAGCAGCGCCAGCAGATAGCCCCAGATCGGCCTGATGCCTTCGGCCGGATCGACGCGTCCGATGGCGCAGGCGGCATAATAGCCGACGCCGAAGGGCGGGGCGAATAGTCCGATACCCATGGCGAGAATGATCACCATGGCATAGTGCACCTCGTGCACGCCGACGGTACGGGCGATCGGAAACAGCAGCGGCCCGAACAGCACGATTGCCGGAATGCCCTCGAGCACGCTGCCGAGGATGGTGAAGGCCAGGATCGACACGGCGATGAAGGTCGCAGGCCCCCCAGGCAATCCGGTCATGGCTGAAGCCAGAGAGCGCGAGAAGCCGGATTGGGTGAGCCCCCAGGCCATGCCGGTCGCCGTGCCGATGATCAGGAGGATCGCGCCCGACAGCGCCGCGGTCTCGACCAGCATGGGAAACAGCCGCTGCCAGTCGAAGCGGCGGTAGACGAGGAGGCCGACCAGGGCGCCGTAGACGATGCCGATGGTGGAGACTTCGGTCGCGGTCGCAATGCCCTCGACCACGGCGTAGCGGATCACGAAGGGCAGCGCGAGCGCGGGCAGGGCGATGATGAAGGTCTTGCCGATCTCGCCACCCGTGGCGCGGCGGACATGGCTCATGTCCTCGTGGCGGTAGCGCCACCACACCAGCATGCAGAGCGTGATGGCGAGCACGATGCCGGGCAGCAGGCCACCGGTAAAGAGGGCGGCGATCGAGACGCCCGTGACCGAGCCGATCGTGATCAGCACGAGGCTCGGCGGAATGGTCTCGGTTTGGGCGCCTGTAGCCGCAAGAAGCGCCACGAGGTCGCCGGGCTTGGCGCCGCGCTGCTTCATTTCCGGGAACAGCACGGGCGCCACCGCCGCCATGTCGGCCGCCTTGGCGCCCGATATGCCCGAGACCAGATACATGGCGCCGACGAGGACGTAATGCAGGCCGCCGCGGACATGGCCGAGCAGGCTCGCCAGGAACGCGACCATGGCCCGCGCCATGCCGGTCATCTCGATCAGGAGCCCCAGGAACACGAACAGCGGCACCGAGAGCAGGATGAGGTGGCTCATGCCCTCGTCCATCCGCCCGACCAGCACCATGACCGGCGTCCGCGTGGTCAGCGCCAGATAGCCGAAGATGGCGAGGCCAAACCCGAACGCAATGGGAACGCCGGCAAAGACGCAGAAGCCGGCGACGCCGACGAAGAAGATGACGAGGTTGAGATTGCCGAGCGGCCGCAGATAAGGCTGCGCCAACCAGAACAGACCGACGATGACGGCAACCGATATTACCGCCGTCAGCACCATGCGGTAATCGGCGGCGCGCAGCAGGCGCAGCAGCGCGAACACTGCCATCAGGCAGATGCCGGCCGGCAGCGCCGCGGCGCGCCACATGTTCGAGATCTGGAGTGCCGGCGTGGTGATGAAGCTTTCCTCGTAGGCGTATTCGGCGGATGGCCAGACGATCAGCGCCAGGAACGCCAGCGCCGCGCAGGTCGCGACCATGTCCAGATAGGCGCGCAAGGCCGGCCGCGCGCTCGCGACGAGCGCCGTCATGCGCATGTGCTCGGAGCGGCGGAACGCGACCGCGGCGCCGAGCATGGCGAGCCACAGAAACAGGATGGAGGCGAGCTCGTCCGACCAGATCAGCGGCCGGTGCACGCCGTAGCGTGCGACCACGCCGGCAAACAGGATCACGATCTCGGCGACGACCAGGATTGCCGCGGGGATCTCGACGGCGAGGCCGAGGATGCGCTCCAGCGAGGCGAGCACGGGGGATCGGCGAGGGGGCTGAACAGCCACCTCGCCCACCACTTCAGTCGCCTCAACCTCGACATGAGCCATCTCGATAAGAACCTCGGCGGCCCCGACGCGTTACGACAGCTTGCCGACGGCCTTTTCCAGGAGATCCCAGGCCTGGTCGCCATACTTGCCCTTCCACTCGGCATAGAAGCCGGCGGAGCGCAGCTTGTCACGGAACGGCGCCACCGCAGGCTGGTTGAAGGTCAGGCCCTTGCCCGCGAGCTCCTGCTGGAGGTTCGCATTCAGCTTGGCGGTATCCTCACGCTCCTTGACGGCGGCGGCGTTGATGTTCTTGGCGACGATGGTGCGCACATCCTCCGGCAGCGCGCTCCAGGCGCGGCGGTTGGCCAGGAACCAGAAGCCGTCCCACATGTGGTTGGTCAGCGAGCAGTACTTCTGCACCTCGTACAACTTGGCGGTCGAGATGATCGCCAGCGGGTTCTCCTGGCCCTCGACGATCTTGGTCTGGAGCGCGGAATAGACCTCGGCGAAATTGATCGAGGCGGGCGCCGCATCGAACGCCTTGAACATCGAGGTCCACAGCGGCGACACCGGCACGCGGATCTTGAAGCCCTTGAAATCGTCGGGCCCGTTGATCGGCTTGCTCGACGACGTGGTCTGGCGGAAGCCGTTGTCCCAGATCTTGTCCATGACCTCGAGGCCGGCCTTCTTGATCTCGCCGCGGACATGGGCGCCGAGGTCGCCGTCCATGGCCTTCCAGACCGTGCCGTAGTCCGGGAACGCGAAGCCGATGCCGTTGATGGACGCGGCCGGCACCAGGGTCGACAGGATCAGGCCTGACAGCGTGAAGAATTCGACGCCGCCGGACCGGATCTGGCTCAGCATGTCGGTGTCGGACCCGAGCTGGTTGTTCGGGAAGATCTGGAGGTCGAACTTGCCGTTGGTCTCGGCCTTGATCGCCGCCGCCATCTCCCTGGCGCGCACGTTGAGCGGATGGGTGTCAGGCAGGTTGTTGGCGTATTTGTAGGTGAACTCGGCGCTCTGGGCGCGGGCCACATGGGGCGCACCGAGGCCACCCAGGGCCGCGGTCGCGGCGGAGGCCTTAAGAAGCGTGCGTCGGGTAAAACTCATGGGTCTGCTTCCTCGGAAGTTTGTTGTTGTTCTGAGATGCAAACCTATACGGACGGAAGGCCTGAAGGTCATCTGCGATCTCGCGAGGTCTCGCTTATTGCAGCCGGACACCGTCGCGGCAATATCGGCTTTCGGCAGATGGGCCGGATTCAAAATCTGAAAAACAACCCCATGCACGGTAGCCGTCGAGAGCCGAGAGGCTGGTCGCGGCCCAGATCGAAAACGGGCGGCAAGCGAAGGCGTCGTGTCAGGAATTCGATCTAAATAGCTGATCTAATTGTATATAAATATATTCCATAATATACCTTATGCGAATTATGGATATGGCGGTCCAGGCTGGGTGCCGCCTGGCGCATGGTCGCCGAAATCCCTCCCCACCGTTCATGGTGAGCCGCCTTGCTGGCCGTGGCGTCGTGGCGCATCTCCGCGCGCGGACTCAGCTGTGCATTCTTCTGAACGGGTGACGCTCGCGCACGGCGTCACCCGAGACCGTCCGGGCCGGCGGTCAGGACGGCGCGGCGAAGTCGTAGGAGATGCGTCCGGCGGGCAGATAGAACAGGGCGATGACGGCGCCGCCGCGGACCTCGGGATAGTGCCGGCTGCCGGGATCGGGCGCGGTCCAGCCGGGCCCTTGCCAGCCCTGCAGCCCCTTCAGCTCGGCGCCCTTGTCGAGCGGCACGACCAGGTTCAGTTCCCCATATGGGTGACCGTGATATTGCCCGCGGAGCACGTCGTGGTCGTCCTCGTCCTTGAAGCGGCGCGGATCGGTGCTGTTCATGTAGACGGCCGTGATGCTGAACTGGAACGTTTCGGGCGTCGGCTCCAGGATGCGGCTGCGCCGGTAGTTCGGGCCTTCGACCTCCTGGTTCGCCGCCCAGCCTTCGGCGACCCCGAGCTTAATCAGGCGGGCCAGGTCCTGGTAGAGCTGGCTGCGCTCGCCGTATTTCTCATTGAGCCACCGCTCCATCTCGGCGCCGGGCGTCATGTCCTTGACCTCGCGCAGAAACGGAATGCTGCACTGAATCAGTTCGTCTCGGCTTCCCATGGCCTAGTCCTTTCCATTTGGGTTGCACTTTGTTCTTCAAAGCCCGCAAACGAGGCGAAGTCCGCGATGTCCGCGCGCGGCATCAGCCTGCCCGCGATTTGGTCCCTGGCGCGGCCGATCGAAATGCCGCACACGACCATTTGCTCCGCCGGGATCGACAGCAGCGGGCGCAGGATCCGGTGATATCTGGAGAATGTTTCCTGCGGACAGGTCTGAAGCCCATGGCCCGCCGCAGCCAGCAGCACGTTCTGGACGAACATGCCGAGGTCGAGCCAGCTGCCGACTTCCAGGCGCCGATCAATCGTGACGATCAGCCCGACGGGTGCGCCAAAAAACGCATAATTCTTGGCGGTTTGTCCGCTCCTGGCTTCGATATCGGTTTGGGCGATGCCGAGCGAGCCGTAGAACAATCGGCCGAACTCCTGTCGTCGCTGCAAATAGGGTTCGGGCAGGTCGCTGGCGTAGTAGCGGTATTCCGACACATGCGCTTCACGGGCGGTTTCGTGCGCCTCGCGCAGCGCCGCCGAGACCCTGTCTTTGGCATCGCCGGCCAGCACGTAGACGTGCCAGGGCTGAATGTTGGCGCCGCTTGGCGCAAACCGTGCCACGCGCAGAATCTGCTCGATGGTCCCTCGCCCGACCGGCGCGCCCGAGAAGTCGCGGCATGCAAATCGGCCTGCGATGATCTCGTCGATGCCGCTCTGCACGGCTGCGCCCTCGCCGATCATGGCTGCTTCAGGAGGGAACATCCGCCTTGCTCCATCGGCCGGAAGGCTTCCTCTCCCGGTATCGTCGCCAGCAGCTCGTAATAGTCGAACTTGTATTTGGACTGCTCGGGTGACTTGACGCGGAACAGATACATGTCGCGGACCAACCGGCCGTCCTCGCGGATCCGGCCATTTTTCGTCATGAAATCGTTCACGGGCATGTCGCGCATCTTGGCGGCTATGGTCGGCCCATCCAGCGTGCCGGCCGCCTGGACCGCCCTAAGGTAGTGCATCACCGCGCCATAGGTGCCGGCGTGGATCATGGTCGGGACCTTCTGGGCCTTGCCGATGAAGCGCTTCGACCACGCCCGCGTGTCCTCGTTCTGGTCCCAGTAGAACGCCGAGCTCAGCATCAGGCCCTGGGCGCTCTGGAGCCCGAGACTGTGGATGTCGGCAATGAAGACGAGCAGCCCGACCAGCTTCTGCCGCTGCGTGATGCCGAATTCGCCGGCCTGCTTGACGACGTTGATGAAGTCGCCGCCGGTGTCGGCAAGTGCGATCACGTCCGCCTTCGAGGACTGTGCCTGGAGCAGGAAGGACGAAAAATCCGGCGTGTTGAGCGGATGTTTCACCGCGCCGATTACCTTGCCACCCATGGCATCGATGACCTTGCGGCTGTCTGCTTCGAGCTGGGCGCCGAGGGAATAGTCGACCGAGATGAAGTACCAGGAGTTTGCGCCGAGACGCGACATCGCCCGCGTCGTTCCCTGCGACAGCGCATAGGTGTCGTAAGTCCAGTGAATTCCGGTCGGCGAGCATTCGTCGCCAGTCAGGCGCGAAGTGGCGGCGCCAGTGGCGAGGAACAGCTTCTTCTTGTCGCGTGTGATGCCCTGCACCGCCAGCGCGACCGCGGAATTGGGCACGTCGAGGATCACCTCGACGTTTTCATTTTCGAGCCAGCGCCGCGCGATGGTCGCGCCCACATCGGCTTTGTTCTGGTGGTCTCCCGCGACGATCTGGATGCTGCGCCCCAGCACCCGACCGCCGAAGTCGTCGACCGCCATTTGCGCCGCGACCACCGAGCCCTGGCCGCCATTGTCGGCGTAGAGCGAGGACATGTCGGTGAGAACGCCGAGCTTGACCGGACCATCCTGCGCAAGGACCGGTCCCGTGAACAGCGCCAGTGCCAGTCCGAAAGCTCCGATCGACATCCCGCAGGATTTCATTGCCCGTCTCCTCCAAATTCGGCGTCGGGATCATGACGGGATCGCGCGAATGCGGAAGTGAAACTCTTGCAGAGTGATCCTGAACCGCCTTCAGATTGGTGGCGCGAACGCCCGGGCGTCGCGGTCCGGGCGCCCTGCTCGGTTGCGTTGGCCGCGCGCATGGCCTTAACTGGAAACGATCGCAGGTACGCAACGGGCGCGCGATCCGCCTGCGACGGTGTCCTGCACGTGGCTGTTTCCTTCAAGACCCTGGACCTGAACCTGCTCAAGGTCTTCGACGCCGTCATGGAGGAGCGCAGTGTGCTGCGGGCGAGCCAGCGGGTTGCGCTCAGTCAATCCGCCGTGAGCCATTCGCTCGCCCGGCTCCGCGAGATGCTGGAAGACGATCTGTTCGTGCGCACGGCGACCGGCATGCAGCCGACAGCGCGCGCGTTGACGATGGCACCACAGGTTCGCGAAGCGCTGCGATCTCTCGAGGCGGCGGTCGAGCAGCCGCGTTTCGTTCCGGCCGCCTCCACCAGGCAGTTCACCCTCGCCGCCAACGACTTCACCACGATGGTGCTGGCGTCACCGCTCCTGAAGATACTCAGGCTTGAGGCGCCGGCGATCGACCTGATCATCAAGCCGGTGACACGGATCGACCTTGCCGAGCAGATCGACCTTGGTCGCATCGACGTTGCGATCGGCGTCTTCTCGGATCCGCCGAGCCGCTTTCGGACGTCACTCTTGTTCGAATATGACGACGTGCTGATCGTGGGCGGAAAGCGCAAGCTCGGCCGGATCGACAACGCGGCTCTGGCGCGCATGCCGCTGGTCGTTGTCTCCTTCGGCGGCGAGCAGGAGGGAGCGATCGGAGGCTTCATCTCCGAGCGCGGCCTCGCCAGGCGATCGGAAATGTATGACCGCGCGGCGCTCGAACGGGCATTGTCCGAAAGCGACCGGCCGCCGCGCATAGCTGTTTCGCTGCCGCATTTCCTTGCCCTGCCCGCCCTGCTCGCGGACTCCAAATTGGCGGCCATCGTTCCGCGGCCATTGGCGCGGGCGTTCGAACGCGCGCATGCCGTCACGACGTACGAACTGCCTTACGCCACAACCCCGGTCGAGGTCCGGCTGCTGTGGCACGAACGTATCGAGGGCGAGCCATCGCATGACTGGCTTCACGATATTCTCAGGCGCGCGACCGCGGACCTCAGGGGTGGGCGCTAGCTGGAGACGCTCGCATTGCATCAATGTTGGAGGTGATCGCCGCGCACGGCTCGGGCACCACCAAGCAACAATTGTCGGACAGCTTGCGTGTCGCCGAGGCCAATCGCGGCCTGTGGTCTCGTCTACTGCTTTGGCGGCTCAATGTGTCCGACACGCTCCGCGAGCGCCAGGAGAAGCATCGTAAGCGCAAACCCCAACATGATCGCAATGAGCCATCCGAGCTTGGTGCTGTCCGCGTTGTGTTCGATATCCAGGAACCATTCGAGGACATTCACTGCCGCAATGGCGACTATGGATGCGAGGAGCCTTTGCTTTAGGCCCGAGAAGCCCACGTTCGCGAGGCCAGTTGGCCAGGCAGGACGCCGCTGCACGTCAATTGGCGCCTGGAAGTTCTCGTAACTCGAGCAAATCACGATGACGATCAGATTGGCCGTGAGGGCGACGTCGACCAGTTTCAGGCTTCCAACAATGATTTCCGAGGGATCGGCGACCCGGGCGCGCGCGAAGAAATCGAACAGCTTGAGCGCAAAATTGTAGAAAAGTCCCGCGAGCGTAAGTATCAGGCCGAGTAGAAATGGAGCAAGCAACCAGCGGGAATTCGCAATTGTTGCTTCGAGCGTTAGGCGCAGGCGATCCATGACACACTCCCTGCCCTGGGCCCTGCCCCGAGCGCCCCTTTGGGCCGGGCTCCAAATTGCCAGAATTGACCTGTCAGGCCAATCACAAGGTGGCTGACAGAAGAATTGCGGTCGTGAGGGTCGCGACGCTTGCAATTGTGCTCACGATCAAGGCTGTTCCGACCCTCGGGGACGCAACATTGTACCGGATCGCAAACAGGACCCCGAATGCCCCGGAGGGGACCGCCATCAACATGATTGCGACCCGCGCCTCCGTGTGATCGAGCAGCGGAATGGCGAGCAGCGCCGTCATCAATGGTTGCAGTATGTTCTTTGTCATGACGGCCAATCCGACCTCTGCCCTGAACTGGATCGGCTGAGCAGACAAGACGAGGCCAGTGAGAAACAAGGCCGTTCCCGACGCGCCCTGACCGACCAGGGTCAGCGTGCTGTCGAGGAGTGGCGGGAGCGACAAGCCGGCGAGCGACCATAGCAGGCCAAGGAGCGGCGCAATCACAATCGGCTTGGCCAGCGCGGCTGTGACGATCGACATGGCACTTCGGCTCTTGCCGGCGCAGGACTCCAGCAGCAGAAGGGACAGCGGCGTGAGCACGATTGCGGCTACGGCGACCGCGACGGCCACCGAGATCGAGGCCGATTTGTTGAACAAGGCGGCGACAATCGGAAGGCCGGCGGATCCCACATTTGGACCGGACGCAGTCAGCGCGATCAGCGCGCTCTCGCGCCGGTCGCCCCCAAGCAAGCGGACCTGGACAAAGTATGTGACGGCAAATGCAAGCAGCATTGTGCCAAGGAGCACGAGCGCAAGCCGAGCCTGACCGATCATGGCCTGGCGCGGCGCCTGTGCCATTGCCGTGAACAGCGCCGCGGGCAGTGCAAAATCCATGACGAGCGCATTGAGCGAACCGATATTGTGGTTGTCGAACTCCTTGGTTCGGCCGGCCGCATAGCCCATCGCCATGACAAGAAAAACGGGCGCGAGCAAAGCCAGAATGGTCGCGGTCTCGGTCATGCTTCGCCTCCCTTCGAGGCGTGTGCCTCCGAAAGACTTCGCCTCCCCTCGCCACCCTGGCAGGCAAGAATGCGCGCAAGTGAGGTGTGAGCGATCCCGAGGAACGTACCGACAAGCAGGGAGAGCGGCACACTGAAAACGGCATTTCTCAAACTTGGCGAGATCAGGGCCTCGATGGTGAAAGCTCCCGGCGCGAGGCTGAGATAGGCGAATGTCGAAGCGAAACCATAGAAGGCGGCCGGCACAATGCGAAGTGACCGCAAGCGTGAGGCCGCCACGATCACGAACGAGGCAATGCCGGCAACGATGGCCGTCAATAGGGTCGCGCTCGCTGGAGATCCTCGGGTCGCCACGATGATCGCGACCAGCCACGCCATGATGGCGCCAAACGAGAGCGCTACCGAAGAGCGTAACGCCGCCTGCCCCGTCGCCCCGGAATGGTCGTAACTTGCCCAGCCGATAAAGGCGGCCCATACGAACAGGGCCGGGAATTGCGCAAGAGCCAGGACAGAGGCCGCGGCAATGAACGCCGCGGCCAGTGCTGATGCTTTCAGCGAACTCAGTTTCATCTTGATCACCCTTGCAAGGACGGGGCTGCGTCGTTGCGATCCCTGATCGAGCCCCGCGCGGCGAGGCGTCTTGTCGAGGCGTCCAGCGCCATCAAGCGGCGACGCTGGCCGGTTTCACACTCTCGCTCACGGGCATGCCGGGGTAGAAGCTCGCAAGCCAGTATACGATCGCGTGACGAGCGACCGCCGAGTTTCCGAGTTGGCAATGCTGCTCGGCACCTTCCCGCGCGGTGAATATCCGCGTCGTCACTGATTGTGCGCAGACGAGTTCACGCATGGTCCGATGCACCCAGCCGACGTCGAAGAGATGATCCTGCTCGCCCTCAGTGAGCAAGACGTCCTGCTTGACGTTGTGCAAAATGCCATCGAGAGAATGCTTCGCAATCGCCGTCAGGAAGTCGAACGGCGTCTTGGTGCCGGTGATATGCATCCCCTGGACAACACACCATTCGAACACGGAGCTCGGCAGGCGTTCCTCGGCCACGAGCGCCTCTGTTCCCTTGCGGTCACCGGCCTTGAACCGGGAGATCAGATCTTGAGCCCTGCCGGGCCGCATCTGCTTGAGCGTCATATCGAGTCCCGAATAGGATGTGGGCATCGAGATGATGTGCTTGATGCGGGGCTCGAACGCCGCCGCCCGGATCGACATGTAACCGCCGCAGGAGGCACCGAGCCAATCCACGGCATCGAGTTCGAAGTAGTCGATCGCCGCCTTGGCCGGCTTCTCCCACGCGTGGTCCAGATAGATTCCCTGTCGTAGGGCGCCGCCCTGGCCAGGTCCGTCGAAGGCGATCACGGTAATTCCAAGCTCGGTCAGCGGCAGAAGGAAGTTGTAGAACTCCTCGACGAACGAATCGTATCCGCCGGTGAAGATCAGCGTACTGCGCTCTTTGCCTTTTGCCTGGAGTCTGAAGCCCGGAAGATGTCCGCCAGGATACGGAATTGCGACGCGCTCGTAGCCGGCGACGCCTTTCATTCCGAGAGTCCAATTTCGCGCAAAGTCGTCGTAGAGCCCATTGCGAACATCGCCGGCGGGCAAATAGAACTCCGCGCCGTGATAGTAAGAGGCAGCATCCAGGTATCGCTTCTCGGCTTCCGCCCTCTTGGCGACCTCAAGCCAAACTGCATGCCAGGACTCGTAATCCCTGATGCGCGGTGCAATGGCGCCGAGTTCCTTGAGACGCGCCGGCGACGTGCCGTCAAGCAGCGGCCGGTTGAAGGTGTAGTTCATCCCGGGGTCGGGTAACATGCGGATGAAGGGCATCACGTTCTCCGTTGGGTGGGTTTAGTCGCGCCGGGACAATTGACCTCGAACCGGTGTTGATGCCATATCAATACGTGCACCATCCTGTTGCCGAAAACGCAACACACGCAGAAGGGAGATCCAAGCGATGGATTTCACGGCCCTTCGCTATTTCAGTGCCACCGCCCAGTCCCGCTCGATTCGCGCCGCGTCCGACCGGCTTCACGTCTCACCGTCGGCTATCAGCAGACAGATCGCGAAGCTCGAACACGAGCTTCGCGCGCCCATCTTCGATCGCCACGCGCAGGGCATGAAATTGACCCCGGCCGGAGAAATCCTTCTCTCGAAGATGGACAGCGTGATGCGCGAGTTCTCGCGCGTAAAATCCCACATCGCGGCGCTGCAGGACCTCCAGGCCGGAAATGTCGACATCTACTGCTTCCAGACGGCGATCGAGAGCTTCGTGGCGCCAGTCCTGAACCGCTTTCATACGCAATATCCGGATGTGACGTTCAATGTCAGGATGAGCAGCACCGATGAGGCGATCGAGGCGCTCATCACGGGGACGGCGGAGATCAGCCTCGTCATCAATCCGCCCGCACACGACAACATCACCAGGCTCGAGGTGTTTCGTGACCGAATGGTCGCGGTCTTCTCGCCCCAGCATCGGCTCGCCGGAAGAAAGATCGTGTTGCTGCGCGAGCTTGAAGACTTCCCGTTCGCCTTGACCGAGCCATCGTTCGGCCTTCGCCAACAGCTCGATCGCGTATTCGCAAGACACGGATTTGAGCCGAACACATTTTGCGTCACGAACTCGCTGGCGCTGGTCAAGGAGGTGGCGAGCATAGGCAACAACTGCACTGTGCTTCCGCGCTTTGCCGTGGAGCGGGAATTGGCGGCTGGCTCGATCAAGTCGGCGGCTGTCCGCGAGTTCGGGGCAGAGCCCCTGGGGTTCTTCATTTGCACACTCAGCGACAGGTCGCTGTCGCCCGCAGCCAAGGTATTCATGGATATCGTCGTCGATTATTGCCGCCGATATCGCGTTTGAGCTAAGATCGGGCGCCACCCGGTGCGGGTCGACGCCGGAAAGCCTGCGCGGGCAAGTTCATTGATCTCTATTCAAACGGGCGGGAGCTTCGCATGCTCCGACGTCGAAAGTTCGTTCAGTTTGCGGCGCTCGCGATCGCGGCATCAGCTAGCCATGTGTTCGCTTTGCGGGGATATCCGAACAGGCCGGTGTATCTGATCGTCGGCTTTTCGCCCGGCGGCAATACGGACATTGTCGCTCGTACTGTCGGCCGGTGGTTGTCGCAGCAGTTCAGGCAATCCTTTATCGTAGAGAACCATATCGGTGCGGCGACGAATCTTGCGACCGAAAAGGTCGTGCGCGCCGCACCTGACGGTTGCACTCTGCTGGTCGCGTCGGCCGCGAATGCGATCAACGCAGCCCTCTACCGGAATTTGAAATTCAACTTCATTCGCGACACCGTGCCGATCGCAATGATCGCCAGCACGCCGCTCGTCATGTGTGTCAATCCTGCCCTTCCCGTACGGTCGGTCAGCGAGTTTGTCGCACGCGCAACGGCGGAGCCGGCTCGGTTGAATTTCGCTTCGAGCGGCCTAGGGAGCCCACCCCACGTTGCTGCGGAATTGTTCAAGATGATGGCCGCCGTCGACATGATGCACATTGCATATCGCGGCGACGCTGAAGCGATCGCCGATCTGATCGGCGGGCGCGTGCACGTCTACTTCGCGACTCTCCCGGGCGCAATGGGATTCATCAGGAGCGGAGCGTTGCGCGCGTTGGCAATCGGTGCCGCAGAACGCTCTCCGTCGCTGCCCGATGTCCCGGCCATGGCTGAATTTCTGCCCGGCTATGAAGCGACGATTTGGAATGGTCTCAACGCGCCGAAGAACACCCCGGATGACATCGTCTTGCAGGTCAACCGTGCCGTCAACGCGAGCCTCAGCGATCCGATATTGATGGCACCTCTCGCCGAGCTCGGCGCGAGGGCCCTCCCCGGGTCGCCCGACGACTATGCCAGGTTCCTTGCCGCCGAGACGGTGAAGTGGGGGCGGATCGTCGATTCGATAGGCGCGCGATTGGAATAGGCTTCCAAGCAAGGGGCTGTCGCCGTTCGATGCGCGAAGTCCGCGTTCTCGTCCCCCTAACCTGACGTCGGGTATCGGTCCCCTACTCTACTGGATAGTGCTTTCAGGCGCTTGGATCTTTGGCGAAGGCCGAGTCTTGGATGGCTTGATAGTAGAAGCGGTCCGACTTGAACGCGGCGCCGATCTCCTGCGGCATGCCAGGCCCTTGATCGTGAACCGGTCCGATCAGGCCGAGCAGCACGCCCGTCAGCTCGTTGAGCGCCGCATCGTGCTGCTGTCTAGAGGTCTCGTCGTTCTCCTTGGCTTGGGAGAATTTTGCGATGTAGCGTTATGCGAACTACGGGCGTGCGCAGGTCAAGCCAGATAGACTCGGCTACCCCAGGGCCCCGCTCCAGCACTCAACCTGGTGACCGTCCAGCCGCTGATCGGGCGGTCGTCGGCGGACAGCCACGGCTCGAATCCTGATCCGAACCCGATCCACTCTGGCCGGGCGGCGTTTACGGCCAGTCGGAAAAATTCAGCGCCGGCCTCGATTGTCCGGCTCTCGCGCGGGCCGCAACGCGGCGGCGCCACACGCCGGGCGCCTCGCCGGTATGCTTGCGAAAGAAGCGGCTGAAATACGCGGTGTCCGTGAAGCCAAGCGCGAATGCGATCTGCTTGACAGCAACTGCGCCGGCCTCTAGCCGTGTTGCGGCTTCCTTGACGACGCGCTGCTGGATCAGCTCACTCGGTGAGCGCTTCAGCTCGCGACTACAGAGTGCGTGCAGGCGATCCGGCGTCATGCCGAGGAGCTTGGCGTAATCGCCGACGCGTAGATGCTGCTGATAGCGTTCCTCGAGCAGCCTGCGGAAGCGGCTCAGAATCTCGGCACTGCTGCCCTCCTCGTCCCGGTCGCTGTCGCCGGCGAACAGGCGCCAGAAGCGCAGCACGCACAGCGTCAGCTCGGCCGACATGATCGATGCCGCACCGCTCCGTGCGGGCGAGGCGATCTCGGCGGCGATCGCCGCGATCGAACGCGCCATCGTGGTCACGAGATCAGGTTCGACGGGAAGTGCCATGATGCCGCCGGCACCTTCGAGCGCGAGATAGGCAGCCTCCGCCGACGGCGGCAGGTAGCGATGCCACACGCCGGCGCGCAGTTGTAGCAGCTCGGCGGTCGCCCCCGCCGACACCTCCAGATACTCGGCGGATCCCGCCGGCAGCCAGACTATCGCGGGGCCGACTAGCGTCATCGTCTTGCCGGCATGGCCAAGCTCGGCGGCGGCGCCGCTGTGGAGACACAGCAGATGAATGAACGGCCGGGCGGCTTTGGACGTCAGCATCCAGCGCCGCCCGGCGTAATGCGATCCAATCAGCTCGGCGCCAACTGGCGCGGCGCCGCTCGCTGTGGCGGCCGGCGCCGGACCAGCGCCCGCGACGCCTCGACGCACTTGCCCGTCCCGACCAGAAGCGTCCAATCTTTCGCCGGATTTGTCCATTGTGCGAACAAACCCCGGGGTGCTTGCTAGGTCAAGTCCTGGTCGCGGCCGGCTCGATGAAGCCACACCGAAAAAGAAACCGGGACCAAGAGGAAACGACCCACTCACATCGTTGCGAACAATCGCTTGAGTGAAACACGAGGGAGGATCGACATGTTTTCGGCGAACCGTCGAACGTTTTTGCGCGTCACCCGCCTGGCCGCCTTGGCTGCGGCGCTGGGGAACTTTGCGTCCCCGGCCGATGCGCAGGAGAAGATCCGGATCGGCTATGCCATCTCCAAGACCGGTCCCTATGCCGGCGGCGCGGGCATCACCACGCTGCCCAATTACGAGCTATGGGTGAAGGACGTGAATGCCGCCGGCGGCATCAAGCTCGGCGACAGGAAGCTCCCTATCGAGGTGGTCGAATACGACGATCGCAGCAGCTCGGAGGAAGCGGTCAAGGCGATCGAGCGTCTCGCCAACCAGGACAAGGTCGATTTCATTTTGTCGCCCTGGAGCACCGGCCTCAACCTTGCGGTCGGACCGACGCTGAACCGCCTCGGCTACCCTCACCTGGCGGTAACTTCGGTGACCGACAAGGCGCCGGAGCTCGCCAAGCGGTGGTCGAACGCGACGTTCTGGCTCGGCACGTCGGCGCAGATTTCCGAGGCGCTGGCCGATCTGCTCGGGAAGCTGAAGAGCGACGGCAAGATCGGCGCGAACGTCGCGATGGTCAGCATCGCCGACCAGTTCGGCATTGAGCTGTCTGCCGCCGGCCGCGAGGCCCTGAAGAGGCATGGCTTCACGCTCACTTACGACAAAACTTATCCGATGGGCGCGCAGGATCTTCAGCCGCTGCTGAAGGACGCGATCGCGTCCAACCCGGATACGTTCATCGCCTTCAGCTATCCGCCGGATACGATCGCCCTGACCGAGCAGGCGCAGCTCCTGAAGTTCAATCCAAAGATCTTCTACGTCGGCGTCGGGACCGCCTTCCCGCTCTACAAGGGCAAGTTCGCCGCCAACAGCGACGGCGTGATGGGGATCGGCGGCTGGAACGCGGACTCGCCAGAGCTGAAGGATTATCTGGCGCGCCACAAGGCCGCGACCGGCAAGGAGCCGGATCGCTGGGCGAGCTCGATCACCTATGCGAGCCTCCAGGTGCTGCAGCAGGCGATCGAGAAGGTCGGCAAGCTCGACCGCGTCGCGGTCGCGGCGGAAATCCGTTCGGGCACGTTCGACACCATCATCGGCAAGGTCAAGCTGAAGGATGGGCTGCTTCAGGAGGTGTGGAGCGTCGGCCAATGGCAGAACGGCGAGTTCTACGCGCTCGCACCCGCCTCGCTTCCGGGCGCGCGTGCGCCGGTCGTGCCCAAGGCGCAGTGGCAGTAAGGCTTGGTTGGCAGGCCTCGCGCTGCAAGGCCTGCCTGCCGTCCGGTCCAGGGGACGTCGTTTCATGCTGCTTGTCGACATCGTCCTGCCGGGCCTCGTGCTTGGTGGCATGTATGCGCTGATCGCGCTCGGCCTGACGCTGCAATATGGCGTCGCGCGGATCATGAACCTCTCCTATGGGGAGTCGCTGGTCGCGGCCGCCTTCGGCGCGTTCTCGCTCTACAGCGGTATCGGCCTCAGCCCGCTCGCCGCGCTGCTGTTCGCGGTTCCGGTCGCAATGGCGCTGAACTGGCTGCTCTATCGCTTCCTGCTCGAACGGCTGATGCGGCGGGGCAAGGACAGGGGCGCGCAGGAGATCGACAGCATCCTCGTCACCTTCGGCGTGCTGTTCGTGATCCAGGGCGCCATGCTGGTCGCGTTCGGCGGCCAATATTATAGCTACAGCTATCTCTCCATTCCCGTGGTCGTTCTGGGATCAACCCTTGCGGTCAATCGCCTCGTCGCGCTGCTGTTCGCAGCGCTGGTCGGCGGTGCCGTGTATCTCGCCCTCACCCGCACGCGGATCGGCACCGCCGTCCGCGCCATCGCGGTGGACGCGAATGCCGCGCGCCTTGTCGGGATCGACGTGGCAGCACTGTCAGGGCTTGCGTTTGCCTTCGGTGGTGGCCTCGTGGCCGTCGGCGGCGTGCTTGTCAGCATGTTTCTGACCTTCAATGCCGCGATGGGCGTGGTCTTCACCATGAAGGCGCTGGTCGTCGTCATCATGGGCGGCGTCGGCAATGTAATGGGCGCGCTGGTCGCGGGTCTGCTGCTCGGCGTGGTCGAAACGGCAGTGGCGCGGCTGGTCGATCCCGGCTTGACGCTGGCCGCCACTTACGCGCTGTTTCTCGGCGTGCTCCTGATCAAGCCGACCGGTCTGTTCGGGAGAGCTGCGTCATGACGGCGGCTGTCCGGACATTGCTGTGGTGCGCCGGCCTTGCTTTGGCCGCGGCGATCGTCGCCTATCCGCTCTATGCCAACGGCTATTATCTCGCGCTCGGCATCAGCGTCCTCTATTTCACGATTCTGTCGACCGCCTGGGCGATGTTCTCGGGCCCGACGCGCTACATCTCGCTCGCGACGGTCGCGTTCTTCGGCCTCGGCGCCTACACTGCCGCGGTGCTCGGTGAGACGATGCCCTGGCCCGTCGTGCTGCTGGCCGCGGCCGGCGTGGGCGCGCTCACCGCCGCCATCACCGGGCTTTCGACGCTGCGGCTATCCGGCATCTATTTCGTGATCTTCTCCTTCGGGCTTGCCGAGCTGATCCGCCAACTCGTGATCTGGTACGAAGTCAACATCCACAAATCGGTCGGCCGCTATCTCTTCAGCGCCGTGACGCAGGACATTCTCTACTGGCAGCTCCTTGGCCTTGCCGCACTCGTCTTCCTGGCGGGCTGGCTGCTCCGGCGCTCGCGTTATGGGTTGGCCTTGCGCGCCATCGGCGCCGATGAGACCGCAGCGAGCCATTCCGGCATCGATGCCACGCGGGTCAAGCTCGGCGTGTTCATTCTGAGCGCGACATTCATGGCGATGACCGGCGCGGTAATGGCGCCGCGCTGGACCTATATCGATCCGGCGATCGCCTTCAATCCGACGATCTCGTTCCAGGTCGTGATCATGGCCTTGCTGGGCGGTGCGGGCTCGCTGTTCGGCCCCGTGCTCGGCGTCATTCCGCTGGTCCTGTTGTTCGAGGTCCTGACCGCGACGCTGCCCAACCATTTCAGCATCGTGCTCGGCAGCGTTTTCGTCCTGATCGTCATGGTGCTGCCGAACGGTGTGATCGGCCTGTTCGGCGCCGGACGCTGGCGCGTCCCGGCGGAGCGTCGCGCCGCCGCGTCCGCCCGCACAATGGATGCCCCGCTCCTCGGGGTCGAAGGCGTCAGCAAATCGTTCAGTGGATTGCGCGCGGTCGATGACGTCAGCTTCACGGTGGCGCCGGGCGAGATCGTCGGCATCATCGGGCCCAACGGCTCCGGCAAGACGACGCTCCTGAACACGTTGTCCGGCGCCTTGCGGCCGTCGTCCGGCACGATCCGCCTTGGCGGCACCGTGCTCAACGGCCTGCGCGCACATCAGATCGCGCGGCTAGGCCTCGCCCGCACCTTCCAACTGGTGCGCGTGATGCCTGACATGACTGTCGCGGAGAACGTTGCCGCCGCGCGGCTGTTCTCCACGTCAGGCGGTTCGGACGCAACGGGAAGTGAGCTGCTCGATCTGGTTGGGCTCGGCGCGATGCACGAAGCGCCCGCGGGCGATCTGACCTATATCGATCAGAAGCGGCTGGAGCTTGCCCGCGCGCTGGCATTGCAGCCGCGCCTGGTGCTGCTCGACGAGTGGCTGGCGGGACTCAATCCGAGCGAGCTGGAAACCGGCATTGCCCTGATCGCAAAGCTGCGCGACCGGGGCCTCACCATCATCATGGTCGAGCACGTCATGGATGCGATCCGCGCGCTGTGCGGCCATTGCATCGTCATGAACGCCGGCAGCGTGATCGCGCGCGGCGCGCCGGACGAGGTGTTGACCGATCCAAAGGTCGTCGCCGCCTATCTCGGAGGTGAGGATGCTTGAGGTCGTCGCCCTCTCCCACTTCTACGGCAAGCACCAGGCCCTGGCCGACGTCGCGCTCGCCATCGAGCAAGGCGAGATCGTCGCCATCCTCGGCGCCAACGGCGCCGGCAAGTCGACCCTGCTCAAGAGCATCGCCGGCCTGGTCAGGCCCGCGCCGGGTGCGGTGATCCGGTTCGATGGACAGAGCATTTTCGAGCTTCCGGCCCATCTGATCGTGGAGCGCGGCATCGCCCTGGTGCCGGAAGGGCGCGGCGTCTTCGGCGACCTGACCGTTGCCGAGAATCTGCAGCTCGGTGCTTATCCGGCCCGGGCTCGCGCGGGCGAAGCGGACCGGCTCGCAAAAATCCTGCAACTGTTCCCGCGCCTTGCCGAGCGCATGAGTCAGGCCGTCCGCACCATGAGCGGCGGCGAGCAGCAGATGGTTGCGATCGGCCGGGCGCTGATGTCGAACCCGTTGCTCCTTTTGCTCGACGAGCCCTCGCTCGGCCTGTCGCCTTTGCTCAGCCGCGAAGTGTTTCGCGCGCTGACCCAGATCCGCGCCGGTGGCGTCAGCGTCTTGCTGGTCGAGCAGAATGCACGCGCGAGCCTCGACCTTGCCGACCGCGTCTACCTGATCGAGTCCGGCCGTAATGCCGGCAGCGGACTGGCAGCCGCAATGAAGAACGATCCCGAGATCCAGCGCGCCTATCTCGGCAAGGCGCGCGCCACGTCACCTGCACCAAATTCACTCCCCTAACCCTCCTGCAATCCTTGGAGAGCTCCATGAACGCAATCGACCTTCTCATTGGCGGCAAGGACCAGTCGGCCAGCAACCAACGTACCTTTCAGCGTCACAATCCGATCTCCGGCGAGGTCGCGACGACAGTGGCGGCAGCCTCGATCGACGATGCGATGCGCGCCGCCGACGCTGCGGCCGCCGCCTTTCCGGCCTGGTCGCAACTCGGCCCGACCGAGCGCCGCAAGCGGCTGAGCGCGGCCGCCGATATCCTCGCGCGCCGAGCGGCGGAGTTCAGCGCGCTGATGGTTGCCGAGACCGGCGCCACCGCGGGCTGGGCCGGCTTCAATGTGCATCTTGCCGAAGGCATGTTGCGCGAAGCCGCCGCCATGACCACGCAAATCTCGGGCGAGGTCATCCCGACCGACAAGCCCGACAATCTCGCCATGGCCTTCCGCCAGCCGGTTGGCGTCGTGCTCGGCATTGCGCCGTGGAACGCGCCGGTGATTTTGGGCGTGCGCTCCGTCGCGATGCCCCTCGCCTGCGGCAATACCGTCGTGCTGAAGGCCTCCGAGATGAGCCCGGGCGTGCACCGCCTGATCGGAAGCTGCCTCGCTGAAGCAGGCCTTGGCGACGGCGTCGTCAACGTCGTGACCAACGCGCCCGAGGACGCGCAGGCCGTGGTCGAGGCGCTGATCGCCCATCCCGCCATCCGCCGCGTCAACTTCACCGGCTCGACCCGTGTCGGCCGCCTCATTGCGCTGGCCTGCGCAAAACATCTCAAGCGCGCGCTGCTGGAGCTTGGCGGCAAGGCGCCGCTCGTCATCCTCGACGACGCCGACCTGGACGCCGCCGTGAACGCCGCTGCCTTCGGCGCCTTCATGAACCAGGGCCAGATTTGCATGTCGACGGAACGGATCGTCGTTGACGACAAGGTCGCCGACGCCTTCATCGCCAAGTTCGCTGCCAAGGCGAACGCGCTTCCTTTCGGCGATCCCCGCAAGGGTAACGTCGTGCTCGGCTCGCTGGTGAGTAGCGCGGCCTGCGACCGCGTCAGGCGCCTCATCGACGATGCCGTCGCCAAGGGCGCCACGGTCGTGGCGGGTGGGCACGGCAGCGGCACCATCATGCCGGCCACCATCGTCGATCACGTCACGCCGGCGATGCGCATCTATGGCGAGGAAAGTTTTGGTCCGGTCGTGACCGTCGTCCGCGTCAGCGGGGTGGACGACGCCGTCCGGGTCGCCAACGACACCGAATATGGCCTCTCCTCCGCAGTGTTCGGCCGCGACATCGCGCGCGCCCTTGGCGTTGCCAAGCGGATCGAGGCAGGCATTTGCCATGTCAACGCGCCCACCGTGCACGATGAGCCGCAGATGCCCTTCGGCGGCACCAAGGCGTCCGGCTACGGCCGCTTCGGAGGAAGAGCGGCCATCGACGAGTTCACCGAGCTGCGCTGGATCACCGTGCAGACCGGACCGCGCCACTATCCGTTCTGAATCGTGGCCTGCGCCCGGCGACCATCCGACTGTTCATCGACGGTCGTCGGCAGGCGGCCGTGGCCCGAATCTCGACGGCAGTTCGCTTAGCGCAGCGGCAGCAGGTCGAGCTGGCTCTGCGCCTTCTTCACTGCCGTCGCGTACCAGCTCTGGCTGGGTGCTTCCTTGGCGAAACATCTGGTGTAGGCGTCCATGGCCTGGTCTTCCTTGGCCATGGCGTCCTCCGGGGTCTTCCTGGCCATCATCTGCTTCCAGACGTTTTCGCAGGCCGGGATCTCGGCCGTCTTCACGGCGTCGGTTGCGGCGAGGAAATAGACCTTGTCGCCCTGGATCGCGACGACGTCGATTTCATGCGGCGCGCCCTTCAGGTCGCCGTTGCCGCGCACGCCCAGCACGGCGACCGCGGCAGTCGCGGATGCGGGCTTCGTGATCGGCAGCTCGGCATATTTGGCGAAGGCCGAGTCCTGGATGGCCTGGTAGTAGAAGCGGTCTGACTTGAAGGCTGCCGCGATCTCCTGCGGCAGGCCGTCCTCGCGGTGCTCGCGCAGCCAGTGCTTGAGCAGAGTTGTGGTGGTCACCACGGCCTGCATCTTGTCGCCTTCGGACGCGAAGCCGAGCCCGTCGAGATGGCCGAAGCCCGAGTCGCCCTTGAACAGCGTGTCGGCGTTCGACTTGCCCTCCGCCGGCAGCCCCTTGATCGTGACCGGTCCGACCAGGCCACGCAGCAGGCCCGTCAGCTCGTTGAGCGCCGCGTCGTGCTGCTTGAAAGTCTCGTCGCTCTCCTTGGCCTTCGAGAACTTTGCGATGTAGCGATCGCGCTGGTCGAGGTAGTGCTGTTCGGGCGTGGCTGCGTAGGTGGGTGTCGCGAAAACGAGCAGGCAGAGCAAGGCGAGCAATCTCATTGCAATTTCCGGAAGACTGGGAGCGATCTCCAGTCTTTGTGCCGCTGCCGGGCGGGAAGGTTCATCCCGCGAAAGCCGGCGGGAGCCCTACTCCGCCGGCGTGAGCTGCTGCCGGCTCAGGCGCATCGCCGCCGTCTCGCGCACTCGGACGCGGGCGCGGCGCTTGCGCCACCAGATCACGACGCCGGTGACCGACAGGGCCGCCACCACGAGGCCCATGATCGAAATCAGGATACGCCCAAACAGCCCGACGATGCGGCCTGAATGCAGCGGGAATTGCGCCTGCACGAAGATGTCGGCGGCGGTGCCGACCCAGGGCAGCCGTTCCCCGATCGGGCGGCCGTCCTCGCTGTCGTAATAGAGCTGCGCGGGCCCGACGCCGCCGGCGCCGTGATCGTCGCCGGGATGGAAGAAGGCCGCGGCGTAGACGCCATGGGCCGGGCCGTAGCTGATCGAGCCGACCGGGACGGTCCACCCTCGCCCCTTGCCGGCGGCCGCCGCGCGCGCAGCGATGTCGTCAAACGTCACCCTGGGCTCGATGGGATCGTCGAGATCGCGATAGGGCCGCTGCTCATAGGGCGTCGGCGTATAGTTCGACACCATCTTCATCATCGGCGAGAACACCTCGAAATAGAGGTTCAGCGAGAACGCCGTGAAGGCGATGATGAACAGCACGCCCCAGGTCCACAGGCTGAAGGCGCGATGGATGTCGAAATTGATCCGGTAGGCGCTGCCCGATGCCTTGATGGTCCAGGCCGGCGCCCAGCGCGCCCAGAAGCCGCGCTCGAGCTGGCGCGTGACCTGGGGCGCCCGCGCGGCCTTGGCGCGCCGTCGCGAGGGCAGCGTCAAATAGAAGCCGACGAAGCAATCGATAGTCCAGATAATGGCGATCACGCCGAGCACGCGCATGCCCCAGCGATCGCTGCCCCAGAATTCCGGGATGTGCATGGTGTAGTGGAGCTTGTAGAGGAACGAGACGAAGTTTTCGCGCGTCACCGGCCACACCGCGCCCCAGTAGCGCCGGCCGAGCTCGACACCGGTGTTGGGATCGAGGAAAATCTGGTTGTAGTCGATCGCGAAGCGTTTTCCCGTCGCCGGATCGATCCGCGGCATCACGAAGAACCACAGCGAGTGCCCCTCCTCCGGCGTCATGAAGAGGTAGACGACGCGCGCGCGGGGATCGCGCTGCTCGATCATCTTCGCGAGCTCGATCGAGGGAATCGCCGGGCCTTTGCTGGTGACATCGAACAGGTGGTGGTTCAGCACCTCGTCGATCTCATGATCCCAGGAGATGATCGCGCCGGTGATGCCGGAGAAGAACAGGAACCCGGCGGTGAGAAGTCCCGCCCAGCGATGCAGCCTGCCGAATATCGCTCTCATCGTCTCGACTCTCATCAAGCGGGTCCGGCTGACATCGCCGGACCGTCCTCACTTCGAACTCACCAGCGGTAGGTCAGCTTGCCGATGGCTTTCCGCCCCTCCGCGTAGAAGCAGCCGGACAGGCTGTAGCAGGCGGCGACATAGCGCGTGTCGGCGAGGTTGGTGACGTTCAGCGACAGGCGCCAATTGTCGCGGGTGTAGGCGAGCAGCGCGTCCAGCACGGTGGACGATCCCACCTTGAACGTGTTGGCGTCATCGCCCCAGGTCGCGCCGACATAACGGATGCCGCCGCCGAACTGCAGGCCTGCAAGCGGCCCGGTCTGGAGCGTGTAGTCGCTCCACAGCGAGGCGCGGTTGAGCGGCACGGTCGGCGGCGCCTTGCCGAGATTGACGGGATCCTGCGACAGCATCGCGTCGACATAGGCGTAGGCGGCGCGCAGGTTCCAGCCGTCGGCGAGCGACATCGTGCCTTCGAGCTCGATGCCGCGCGATTTCACCTGGCCGATCTGTTCGGCGAGGTAGCTCGGCGGCGCGAACGTGACGACGTTGTCGCGCGTCAGGTCGAAGGCGGCGAAGGTGAACAGCGCATTCCAGCCGATCGGCTGGTACTTGACGCCGACCTCGTACTGGACGCCGGTTTCGGGATTGAGCATCTGCCCCGACGGACCGGTCGCGAGCACCGGCAGGAACGACTCGGAGTAGCTGAAATAGGGAGCGATGCCGTTGTCGAAATTATACATCACGGCGGCGCGGCCGGTGAAGGCCGAGGCATCTTTCGAGACCGACGTATTGGAGGTGGGGAGATTGCTGTCGACCTGCGTCGTCACGAAATCCTGGCGGCCGCCGAGCTGGAACGACAGCCGGCCGAGCTTGATCTGATCCTGCGCATAGAGCCCGACCTGCGACTGCCTGACACCGGTGTTGTCGCTCATGGCGCCGATGGTCCAGTCGTAGCTGTAGACCGGGTTGAAGACGTTGATCTCGGGCGCCGACGTCGTGACGCCAAAGGCGGTGTCGCGGAACGACGTGTTGCGATAGTCGATCCCGACCAGCGTGGTGTGGCTGAGGATGCCGGTGGTGAACTTCCCCTGGAGCTGATTATCCACCGCGAAGGAGTTGATGTAGGAGTTGCTGTAGCTGCCGAAACGCGCGAGCTGCCCCGCGGCCTCGTTGGTATAGCCTCCGCCGTAAAATACCTTTTCCTCGTTGTGCTGGTAGGCGTAGCGCAGGTTCTGCCGGAACGTGATGTTGTCGGTGAAATTGTGCAAGAGCAGGTAGCCGGCGGTTGCGATCTCGGTGTTGAACGCGTTGAAGCTCGGCACGCCCGCGAAGAACGAGACCGGGATGGTGCGGCTGTTGTTCGGCCATACCGTGCCCGACGCCGGCAGGAACTGGAGGCCCCACCCTGCCCGGTCCTTCTGGTAGTCGGCCAGGATCGTGATGGTGGTGTCCTCGTTCGGCTTGAACGTGACAGCGGGCGCGATGAAGACGCGGTTGTCCTTGGTGAAGTCGACCTGGGTCTCGCCGTCGCGGACGACGCCGGTCAGGCGCCACAGCACGGTGCCTTCCTTGTTGGCGGGGCCGCCCATGTCGAACTGGCCCTGATAGCGGTTGAAGCTGCCGCCGGAGATCGAGACTTCGCCGAATTGCTGCGCGGTCGGCAGCTTGGTGACGTAGTTGAGGATGCCGCCGGTGCCGCTGCCGCCATACATCGCCGAGGATGGTCCCTTGAGAACCTCCAGGCGTTCGGCACCGTAGGGATCGAGGCCGTTGAAGTGCACGTAATTACTGGATGGAATCCTGAGGCCGTCGATGTAGAGGCCCGACATGGTCGTGTCGAAGCCGCGGATCTGGAGTGCGCCGAAGCGGGTGTCCGAGCCGCCATTGACGTCGCCGCTGACGCCTGCGGTGTAGCGCAAGGCCTCGCCGATCGAGACCGCGCCCTGGTTCCTGATCTGGTCGGTGGTGACGACGGACACCGACTGCGGCGTTTCGATCAGCGGCGTGTCGGTCTTGGTGGCGGTGCCGCTCCGCGTCGCCACGAAGCCGCGCACCGGCCCGTTGGCGCGTTCACCCGTGTCGCGATTCGCTGATGCCGACTGCGTCGGCATGGCTTGCTGCGCAGGAGAACGCCGGTTGGCGCGTGCGGTCCGTGTCGTCGCGGACCGCCGCGACGAGGCCGCCGCCGCGGGTCGGGCGCGCTGCGCCGGCGCTTCCACCGAGACTGTGGGAATTTGAGTCTGCGCCTGCACGGGCGCGAAGGGAATGCAGAGAGCGAACATGCTGACGGCACCAAAGAAAAGCACCTGAAGCTGTCGAACACGCGCATTGGAGCACGAGCGAAGTTGGAAGTCTGACACGTCTATCGAGGCCCCACGCACTGCCGGCTTCGCCGGAATGATTTTTGGACTCTCGCCCTAACGCGGGGGCATCTTCAGTGCGAGAGACGCAGAGTTAGAATCTATCGAGACCGGGGAATAGATCGTGCGACCAATGCGCCCATATGCGCGTCGAGGTGCATCGCCGGCTTCTGCGAGCGCTTCGATATGGAATGCTTCTAGAGTGAGAACATTCGCCGCTTGTCCGCATCGCCTGGAGACGGCGGACTCGCTGCCGCGAACGAATGGTTGCGACGACGATGCAACTGTTGACGAAGGCGCGTCACCAGGACATTGCCGGCAGTTCAACCTTGCGCGGCAATCATCGTGTTGAGCGCTTTAACGCTCGGCGCAAACAGCACTGCGACGCCCTTGTAGCGGATAAATTGCTTCATCTGGAACGTCACGGAGGCGTCCCCCGCGAGCGGAACCTGGAACCGGGTCTCGGCCTTTGGGTCTGCCCGGTTTCCGGTCAAGGCATCCTGCGCGTTGGCTCCGTTCGGAAGGCGCATGTAGGCGTCGGCAAAGTCCGTCTGATGCATCCACCGCAGGATGGTATAGAATTGCTCGTTGATCCTGGCGAAGTAGAAAAGCCCAACGATGCCGCGGTCCTTGCCGTCGTCCTCGGTGCCCTCGAGATGAGGGCCGTAGGAAAATCCGCGGCGTATGACTCGCGGCGGCCCCTTGGGGAAACGAATCCGATTGGCAAATTTCAGCGGCTGATCGCGGCAATTGACAATGCGAATGTGAGCCCCGAGCGGGCATTTGACGCCGTTTGGATCGTCGCCATAGCCGAATGCATCGCTCAACTGCGGGGTCGACGGTGGTGCATCCGGAAAACGTGACAGCGGCGATCCGTGGCGCCAGCGCCCCATCATCTTGGCCGCGATCCATTCTTCCTCCAGCTCCGGGCCGACATGCGGCGCCGCCAGCGGTGCATTCGCCTTCAGGAACTTGTTGAAGGCCGCGACGTCCTGATAAAGCCACGACAGGCCGACGAACGATCCATCGCGCGCGAACTCCTGCCATGGACCGGGCTTGAACGGTGAAGTGGGAAAATCGCTGTTGGGATAGCCGGCGACGATCTCGCGACAATCGACGGCGTCGGAAGCCCTGGCAGCCGGCGCATCCTGCCAGTCAACATTCGGCGCGGTGATTCCATCACGATAGCCAAAATGCAGGCGGCCGTCGGCTGGCCGACAGCCGGACAGCGCACCGTCGTCCCAACTGTCGAGCGACAATTCCCGGACACCGAGGCCCGTCGCCGACTGCCGCACCTGTACGAGGCAATCGGCTTTCTGCTCGGGCGTATCGAACCCGATGTGGATGGCGAGATCGATGTCGCTCGACTTGAACTTGCCGTCCCACCATCCGGCCGGAGCGCTGGCGTCAAGGAAACCAAGCTGTGTCGCAATGCCGCCGTCCGGTGCCTGCGTCGGGTCCACGAAAGCCGCCTCGAACTCCCGACGGCCCTGCGCGACGTCGAGAGAGGCGCGCCCCGACAACAACGTCGCGACGCCGTTCCAACTGAACATGAAGTGGAACGCGGGACCATCGGCGTCTGGGCCCGCCCCCACCGCTGTCCTCGGTATCCATTGCCGCAGGAAGGACCTGGCACCGCCGGCGTCGCCAAACTTGAACAACAGAACCGCGAGTAGCGGCTTGGCGGAGCTTCGAGCGACGATCGCCTGCAAATTGCTGAGATCCACCATGGCGCCTGTCCTGCAATAACGGTCAGCCGATAGACAGCCTCAAAGCTCTATCTCGAAAGCGCAAATCCGCTCTGAAAGCTATTTCCCGAGCTTTGTCAAAATGTCTGCGACGGTCATGTGATCGTAAGCCGAGAACAGCCAGCCGGATGTGTTACCACTGATGTCGGTTGAGCCGTCGGTCGCCGTGCCCAGCGAACGCGCGTTGCGGTTCTTCGAGAATTCGAAGAACGAGGCGGGATCGTTGATGTCCAGGCCTTGAGTATCTGCCAGTGAAAAAATCTGGGCAAATACCGGCGTAAGCGCACGGCGGAAGAACTCCGTATATTCCTGGTGCGATCCCTCATATTCGGTGATGACCTGAATGTACTTGTCGTCGATGACGACGACGCGCGCGAAATGAACGATCCGGGATTGCTTCAACGCGTCCGCGATTTTGGACTGGACCTGGTCGGCGAAGATGTCTTTGAGGAGCTGCAGCTTTGCCAGGGTCTCGGCATCCTGCTTGATCGGCAGCGTGAGATTGAGTGCGTGGGTCACGGGAAATCTCCTAAAGAAATACAACTTTAGGATGGTATCACTCCCGAAAGGAATTGGAAGCGATCTTTCGACCTGCGGCCAGCCGTCGCGCCGCGGGCCGTTCGAAAGGGGCAGCAATACTCCCCTGACAATTCGACCGCGAGCGCATGCGACCAGCGAACCAGCGCTGGTCGGCCTGCTGCGAACGTTGTGCCGCGCGACGAGCCTAAGCTTTGCCGTCGTGGCAGCACGCGCCAGCGGCAGCATCCTTCGGGCCGCCAGCCAGCACGCTGCGGCTGTTGCGCTCCGGCGGAATGTCGCCGGCGGCATTGGCCGAAAAGAATCCGGTCGGCTTCAGCATGAAGCCGGCATATTCGACCGGCATGATCGGAAAATCCTCGGGCTTGCAGACGTGGGTGTGGCCGAAGGAGTGCCACACCACGAGATCTGTATTCTCGATGTTGCGGTTCTGCGCGGCGTAGCGCGGCAGGCCGTCGCCGCCGGCATGGACATTGGGATAATCGCCGCTGGCGTATTTCTCGTCCTTGTCGAAAGCGGTGACCCAGACGTGCTTCGTCGCAAAGCCGCCGCGGCTGCGCACGTAGCTTCCCTCCTGCGCCAGCATCAGCGGGCTCGGATTGACCACCAGCTTGTAGGCCGGCGCGTTGCCGACGGAGTTGGTTTTGTTGGGATTGCTGATCTTCCAGAACCGGCCGGTCTCGCCGTTGGCGATCGCCGCCGCGTCGCGCTCGCGCGACAGCACGCGCGTGGTGGTGTCGAAGGCATTGCCGTGCGGATTGTCCGCGCCCCAGGGCCGCGGCACGAACTCATGCTCCGTCACCGTGTTGCCGCCGCCGTCGAGATCCATGTGCATGCGCACGTTGAAGAAATGCTGGTGCGTCGGCCCGCCCAGATTGTCGTCGACCATCCCGCCCCATTTGTATTTTTCGCCTGATGGCACAGCGGCGGTCTGGATGATGCCGGTGAGTTTTGTCTCCAGCTGGATCGTGCCGTCCTGGTACAGGTACCAGTAGAAGCCGTAGTCGTAATTGCCGACGGTGGCGAAGAACGAGATGACGAGGCGCCGGGATCTGCGGACCTCGAACAGGCCGTTGCGGAATTCGTAGTGTTTCCAGGCAATTCCGTAATCTTCTTCATGCATGCAGATGGCGTTCTGCATGACGTAGGGCGCGCCCTTGTTGCCGGCGGCCGGCACGTCGAAATAATGGATGTTGCCGAGACAGTCGCAGCCGAGCTCGAGCGCGTTGGCGAGCATGCCGAGCCCGTATTCGCCGGCATCGAACGCCGACTTCCAGAAGTGATTGGCGGTCGGATCGGCATAGGGCACCACCATCTCGGTGACGCTGGCGCGATGGATCAGCGAGCGCTTGCGATCACCGTCCTGGTAAGCGAGCTGATGCAGCACCAGGCCCTCGCGCGGCGTGAAGCCGACGCGAAAACTCCATTTCTGCCAGTCGACCTTCCAGCCATCGACCTTGAAACTCGCACCCTCCGGCTGCTCGATATGCAGCGGCTTGATGTCGGTGCGCGGGTTCTTGACCTCGTGTGCGCCGTAGTTCCGCTTCTTGCGCGGGATCGGCACGATCGGGTCTGCGTCCGTGAGATCGATGACCTTGCCGGCGATCAGATCGACGACGGCGACCACGCCCTCGATCGGATGCGCGTAGCCGTTGTCCTGAAGGTGCTCGCGGAAGAAGCTGACGGCGCGCACGATGCGGGCGCCGCGCTCGTACTCGAAATCGAAGAAGCCCGAGGAGAACGGATCGACCTGGACCAGCTCGATATCCTTGTCGGTTAGCCCGCGCCGGACCATTGCCGCGCGCCAGCCGGGGTCGGCCTTCACCACGGCCTCACACTTGAAGAATTCCTCCAGCATCACCGGCGGCTGCCCGTAGGGCGCCTCGCGGTTCGGAATGACCTTGCGCGCGACGATCTCGTTGCGGCCGAGATCGACGATGTGCTCAATCGCCTCGCCCGTCGTCACGTCGAGCGTCAGCGTGAAGGCACGGCGCCCTGTTCCGCCCGCGGCCAGCTCCTGCTTGGTCGGCTCCTCCAGCCGGACCGTCGGGAAGCGGCAGTTCTCCGGCGAGGTCGCGGCGGCGCGAACCAGCGTGCAGGCGGCCGTGATCTCTTCGGCTGTCAGAGGATCGAGCGGATGTGGTGTCGCGGTCTGCGTTTGCGATGTGGCTTTGACGGTATCGAGCATGATGATGACCAGAGATCAGCGCGGGGCGAGATGCGCGGTGATGGCGCGGAAGGCGGCGAGCCAGCGGTGGTCGAGCGGAACGTCCATTGCCTTCGGCTGTGTCGCGAGCTTGACGATGACGGTGTCGGTGGCTGCGTCGATATAGAGCCACTGGCCGTGGATGCCGATCCCCGCGAGATCGTTGCGAGAGGGATCGATCGTGTACCATTTGCTGCGGTAGCGGGCGCCCGGGAAGATGTCGGCGAGGTCGCCGTCTTTCCACGCCTGGGGATCGCCGTTCTCGTGGATGTCGTCGATCCACCAGCCCGGCACCACCTGCCGGCCCTCGACCACGCCGCGGCAGCGGATCATCTCGCCGAAGCGCAGGAGATCGCGTGCGGTGACGGAAAGGCCGCCGGCGATGCGGCCCATGCCGTGGCTGTCGAGCGTGAGGGAGCCATCCTCCTCGGCGCCCATCGGCTGCCAGAGATAGTCGGAGAGGACGCGATGGTAGGGCATGCCGCAGGCGCGCTCATAGACCCAGCCGAGCACTTCCGTGTTGGTCGAGACGTAGTGGAACACCTTGCCGTGAGGCTTTCCTGTCCCGCGCAGCGTGGTGAGATAGGCGCGCTGATGGCCGGGCTTGACGCCCGGCGGCGGCACGTCCCAGCCCGAGGAGAAACGATAGCGTGCGACGTCGCCGGCGGGATCCTCGTAATCCTCCTCGAACTTGATTGCGACCGCCATGTCGAGGACGTTGCGGACGGTGCAGCTGCCATAGACCGAGCTCTCCAGCTCCGGCACGTAGCGCACCACCCTCGCCTCGGGATCGAGCAGGCCGCGCGCGGCCAGCACGCCGCCGAGCGTGCCGGCGACCGACTTGCTGATGGAGCAGATCAGATGCGGCGTGGTCGCGCTCATGCCGTCGCCGTACCATTCGTGAATCAGCGTGCCCCGGTGCATAACGAGCAGCGCATCGCCGAAGGTTTCGCGCAACGTGGCCTCGACCGTGGTCGGCTTGCCATCGGGCGCGGTGAAGCCGAGCTTTTGAAGCTCGCGCGGCGCGCTTGCCATCGGTGTGGGATGCGCGGAGCGACGGACTTCCGCGGTCGGCAGCACTTCGCGGGTGTGGGTGAAGCCCCAGCGGATGGCGGGAAAGCTGCGCCAATTGGCACGGGTCACTTGGGCCTCGGGCGCAGGCGGGCTGCCGCGCATGATGTCCGTCGGTCGCATCTCGATCCTCCGCAAGGCGATCCCGACTGCGATGTCGGAACTGCAGGGGAGAAGACTGCACACAGGCCGCATCGGGCGTTATCGAGATCCGGCAATATTTTGCTGGACAGCGGCCATGGCCGTGCCAGTCTGGCGTGGTTCTTGCTAGCTCCGGGCTACTAAATTTCGACGTGATGTCATGGCCTTAAGCGCAACTCTTCCGACTCCGGACTCGGCTGCAAGCCTGTTTCAGGCGCGCAGTGCCGACGTCGACGAGCATTGCGCCGCGCTCGGTCGCTGGCGCCTGAGCTACGACCAGATCAGCGCCGGCGCCTTCAGGGGCAGCTTCACCCAGCTGTCCCTGCCCCGGCTCGAAGTGTTCCGCGAAATCACCAGCCAGCAGGTCCGCCAATACGGCCAGCTCGGTGCCGACAGTTTTGGCATTGGTCTGCCCTGGCACGGCGACGGCGAAGTCAATTGCAACGGGGCCAGTGTTGCAGGCTCCCAGGTCATCGCCAGCATCGATGCCGAGATCGACATGTGTACGCCGAAGGCCTTCGAGCTGCGCGGTGTCGTCGCCAGTGCGGTGCTGATCGCGGAGCTTGCGGCCCGGCTCGACATCGAATTGCCGCGCGCCGTCTGGCACCAGTTGCGGGTGATCGAGATGGCGGCGGCGCCGGTCGCGCGGCTGCGCGCCCACCTCGCCGCCATTCACGAGACCATCACGGCCGCACCCGAACGGTTCGACGATCCGGCCGCGCGGCAGGCGCTGGAGGACGCCCTCCTCGTCGAGATCATGGACATGCTGCCGACGGCCCGGCCCGGCGATCCCGGCCGCAGCGCCACGGCGCGCAAGCGCACGGTGGATCGCGCCCGCGAGCTGATGCATGGCAGCGGCGATCGCTCGCTGTCGCTGCTGGAGGTCTGCAAGGCGGTCGGCGCGAGCCCGCGCAAGCTCGGCTATTGCTTCCAGGAAGTCGTGGGCACGAGCCCGATGCACTATTGGCGCGCGATGCGGCTGAACCGAGCGCGCCGGGATCTGAAGCGCGCCGGCGGCGCCGAGACGTCGATCTACGACGTCGCCGTGCAGCACGGCTTCTGGCACTTCAGCCAGTTCTCGCTCGACTACAAGCGCCACTTCTCCGAGTTACCCTCGGAGACCTTGCGGCGCGCCAGGCTCGCGGCCTGACGCGCCCACTTCCTTACCATGTCGGCAGGTACGTGCCCTTGAAGCGCGTCTCCAGGAATGCCTTCACCTTGTCCGAGTGATAGACCTCGATCAGCTGCTTCACCCACGGCTTGTCCTTCTCCTCCTCGCGGACGGCGAGGATGTTGACCCAGGGACCATCGGGGTTCTCGCGCGCGATCGCATCGGTCGCCGGATTGAGGCCGGCCTGCACGGCGTAATTGTTGTTGATCGAGACGACGTCGACGTCCTGCAGCGCGCGCGGAAGCTGGGCGGCATCGAGCTCGACGAAGCGGAGCTTCTTCGGGTTGTCCGTGATATCAGCGATGGTCGAGGAGACGTTGTTCGGGTCCTTCAGCTTGATCACGCCATGCAGGGCCAGGATCATCAGGCCGCGGGCGCCGTTGGAGGGATCGTTGGCAATCGCAACGCGGGCGCCTTCTGGCAAATCGGCGAGCTTCTTGTATTTCTGCGAATAGACGCCCTGGGGCGACCCGATCGTGTTCGCGACCTTGACGATCTTCCAGCCGGTCTTGGAGATCTGGTTCTTCAAGTACGGCTCGTGCTGGAACGAGTTCGCCTCGAGATCCCTGAGCGCCAGCGCCTGGTTCGGAATGACGTAGTCGGTGAACTCGACCACCTTGATGTCGAGGCCGCGCTCGGCGCCGACCTTCTTCACCACGTCCAGGATCTCGGCATGGGGGCCGGCGGTGACGCCGACGCGGATGGTTTCAGCTTGAGCGGTGGTCGCAAGCAAGGCTGCAGCCGCAAGGGTTGCGAGAAAGCGCATTGAAGTCTCCAGTTTCAGGGAATGTGGTTCAGCGCTGCCGCAGCCGCCGGTTGACCCGGCGCGCCAGATAATCGCCCGCGCTCTGGACGAGCTGCACCAGCGCGATCAGAACGACCACGACGGCCAGCATCATCTCCGGCATGAAGCGCTGATAGCCGTAGCGGATGCCGAGATCGCCGAGCCCGCCACCCCCGACGGCGCCGACCATGGCGGAGTAGCCGAGCAGGCTGACCACGGCGAGCGTCAGCGCCAGCAGCAGTCCCGGCAGCGCCTCGGGGATCAGCACCTTGAGCACGATCTGGATCGGCGAGGCCCCGAACGAGGACGCTGTCTCGATCAGGCCGCCATCGACCTCGCGGATCGCGGCCTCGACAAGGCGCGCGATGAACGGCGCCGATGCGATGGTCAGTGGCACGATCGCCGCGGTCGACCCGATCGAGGTGCCGGCGACGAAACGCGTGAACGGGATGATGGCGACGACCAGGATGATGAAGGGCGTGGAGCGCGTCGCATTGACGACCATGCCGAGCACGCGATTGACGGCGGGGGCTGCGAATAGCTCCCCTTTCCGGCTGGTCGCGAGAAAGACGCCGAGCGGCAGGCCGAAGGCGGTGCCGAGCAGCGCCGCGATTCCGACCATGTACAGGCTTTCGCCAGTCGCCTGGATGATCAGGTTGATGAGTTCAGGCGACATAGCCGAGACGCTCCGCCGAGAGTTGATATTGAGAGAGCCAGGCCAGCGTTCGCGTCACCGCGTCCTCGCCGCCAGGAATGCCGAGAGGAATGCCGAGAGTCAGCGAGCCCACATGCTGGCCACCGATCTCGTCGATGCGGGCCGACAGCAGCGAGACGTCGAGACCGAGCTCGCGGGCGAGCCGCGCTACCAGCGTGTCGCCGGCCCCTGCCCCGCGCACCTGGACGCGGATCACGGCCTGCCCGCCGACAGACGGCTCCGCCACGATCCGGCTCGCCAGCGACACCGGCAGACTGTCGCCGATGACTTCGGCGAGGAAAGACTGTGTGATCGGATGTTTTGGATGGGTGAAGATGTCGGCGACATGGCCGCTCTCGACGACGTGGCCGGCATCGAGCACCACGACTTCCTTGGCGAGCTGGCGCACCACCGACATTTCGTGGGTGATCAGCACGATGGTCACCCCGAGCTCGCGGTTGATGTTGGCGAGAAGATCGAGGATCGCGCGCGTGGTCTGCGGGTCGAGCGCCGAGGTCGCCTCGTCCGACAGCAGCACGCTCGGCCGGGTCGCCAGCGCACGGGCAATGCCGACGCGCTGCTTCTGGCCGCCCGAAAGTTCGGAAGGATAGCGGTCGTGCTTGTCGGCGATGCCGACCAGCGCCAGCAGTTCGGCGACGCGGGCCTTGATGTCAGACTTGGCCCAGCCGGCGATCTCCAGCGGCAGCGCGATGTTGTCGGCCGCCGTGCGCGACGACAGCAGGTTAAAATGCTGGAAGATCATCCCGATCGAGCGCTGCGCCAGCCGCAATTCGCGGCCTGCCAGCGCCGAGATATCGCTGTCGTCGACGATCACGCGGCCCGTGGTCGGCTTCTCCAGGCCGTTGATCAGCCGGACCAGGCTCGACTTGCCGGCGCCGGAGCGGCCGATGACGCCGGTGATCGAGCCGCGCGCAATCGCGAAGTCGATGCCTTGCAGCGCGTTGACGCCGGGCTTGCCGCGATAGGCCGGATAGATCTTCGAGATGCCCTCGAAACGGACCATCGCGTCGGCGTTCCGGGCGGCAGGTGAAATCGCTTCAAGCGTTTCGATCTTCTGTCCGATCGCGAGCGATTGGTGGGCGTTCATGGAGGCGGCCTTCATGCACAACAGTTCCTGCTGCCCCCGTGGGGCATGCGGAACCGGTCGCGTCACGCGACGGAGAGTGAAATCGCAGTGAGGATTCGGGTGGAACGCGCTGCACTGCAGCACGCACCATCGCCTTTTCAGGTCTTCCTTGCAATGTCAGATATTTGCGGGGAGTTGGACGAAGTTTTCCCAATCCCACCCCGGCGAAGAAAATTCGTCTGCCGGGGGTATGAGCTTCCGGCCCCGCTCAGCTGATCTGCAACCAGGGCAGCACGATCAGCAGCAGTCCCGCGAAATAGAGCAGCCCGAACAGCAGCCCAAAGCCCCAGAACTGGCCCTTCCCGATATAGCCGCTGCCGAAATACATCGGCGCGGGTCCCGTCGCGTAAGGCGAGATCACGCCCATCAGGCCGAGCGAATACATGCAGAGCATGGCGAGCGTCGCGACCGGCAGGCCGGGAATCCCCGATCCGACCGCGAGCACCACCGGCAGCACGGCCGCCGCATGCGAGGTGATGCTCGAGAAGAAGTAGTGGATCCAGAAGAACAGCGCGACCAGCAGGATCATCGCGGTCGACGGCGACAGCCCCGCGAGTGGTTTGGCGTATTCGGTCGCGAACCATTTGATGAAGCCGATTTCGTTGAGGCCCGAGGCCAGCGTCAGCAGCGAGGTGAAATAGAAGAACACCTCCCAGGCGCTCTTCTCGCTGACGATGTCGGCGAACTCGATCACGCCCGTCACCAGCATCAGCGAGATCACGATGAACACGACGGTGGTGGCGTTGACGAAGTTCGAGCCGATCAGCGGCACGTGGATGTCCGGGCTCGAGCCTGCGATCCACAGGAACATCGCAAGCACGATCAGCGCCAGCATGATCCACTCGTTGCGCGACATCGGGCCCATTGCGCTGAGCTCCTTCACCGCCCATTCGGCGATTTCCGGGCTGCGCTTCACCTCGGGACGGCAGACCACATAGCTGAGCAGCGGCACGAGGATCATCAGGAGGATGCCGAGCGGCGCAAAGCCGACGAACCACTGCGCCCAGCTCACCTCGACGCCGGCGGTCTTCTTGGCGATCGCAAGCGCGGCCGCATTGGGTGCGAGCGCGGTGAAGAACAGCGAGCTGGTAATCGCGGTTGCCGCAAACGCCGTCCACATCACATAGGTGCCGATCTTGCCGGCGGTCGGTCCGGGCTCGGAGCCGTAGATGCGCGGGATGTTGCTGATGATGGGATAGACGATGCCGCCGCTGCGCGCGGTGTTGGACGGCGTCGCTGGGGCTAGCAGGAAGTCCGACATCGCCACCGCGTAGCCGAGACCGAGCGTGTTGCGGCCAAGCCTCTGCACCAGCACCAGCGCGATGCGGCGGCCGAGCTGGCTCTTGCGATAACCGATCGAGAATACGAACGCGCCGACGATCAACCACACCGTGCTCTCGGCAAATCCTGCCAGCATCCAGCGCAGCGATTTGCCGGGATCGGGATCGATATAGCCGGCGACGCCCGCGACCGTCAGCCCGATGAACCCGACCGCGCCGACCGGCATCGATTCCAGGATGAGTCCGGTGATGACGGCCGCGAACACGGCAAAATAGTGCCACTGATTGGCGTTGAGACCCGTCGGCACCGGCCACAGATAGATGGCCAGCCACACCGCGAGCGGCGCGATCAGCTTCCAGCTGAACCCTTTTGCCTGAGGCGTCTGCGAGCTAGCGGCCATGGGCCCTCCCCCCTCGATTGTCGTCGCATTGTACCGCCCGTTGGCCGAGCCGTTTTTGTCCTAGCGCGGCGTATACGGACTGTCCGCGGCGCGATCAATGGCCTGACTTCACGTTCTACTGCCCCTTAAAGCGCGGCTTGCGGCGGGTCAGGAACGCCTCGACGCCCTCCTTGTGGTCTTCGGTGAGACTCGCCAGCGCGAACTGGTCGACGTCCATGTGGCTGGCGAGATCGTCCAGCGCATGTGCGAGCCGGTTGACGGTCAGCTTGGTCATGGCGACCGAGAGCGACGGCTGCGCGGCGACCTTCCGGGCAAGCTCCATGGCGGCATCGAACGCATGGCCGGGATCGGCGACCTGCTCCACCAAACCCCACTCGTAGGCCTCATCGGCCGAGATGCGCTGGTCGGCCAGGATCACCGCCTGCTTGGTGCGGGCCGGCCCGATCAGATGCAGCATGCGCGGGATGCTCTGCCAGCTCATGTTCATGCCGAGCCCGATCTCGGGCACGCGCAGATGCGCGTCGTGCCCCATCACGCGGAAGTCGAGCGCCACGGCCAGCGCGACGCCGCCGCCGACGCAAAAACCCTCGATGGCCGCGATCGTGACCTGCTCCATCTCATGCCAGGCATGGGTCAGACGCGGCCCGAGCTTGAGATGCCGCCGCAGCGTGCCGAGATCCATGTCCTTGCGCGAGCGCCCTTCGGCATCTTTCAAGTCGAAGCCGGCGCTGAAGGCGCTGGTGCTGCCCGTCAGAACCACGACGGACGTTGCGGCATCATCCTCGAAGCTGCGCGCGGCCGCGGTGAGCTGGCGCAACGCCTCCGGCGAGAGCGCGTTGATGCCGTCGCCGCGGTCGAACCGCACCACCGCAATCCGCCCCTCCGGTCCGAGCCCCTTCTCGATCGTCACGAAGTCCGTCACCGATGTCTCCCTATCCGCTCTGCTGCGAGGCTAGCCTACATCCGGCCTCACGAATATGGGACCCGGTTGCGCCCCAGCGCATACTCGACAGGCAGGGACCATTGCGCCTATCTTTGCGCCATGAGCCACGATCACGACCATCATCACGACCATTCCGAGCTGTCGGAGACCGAGCTGCGCGTGCGCGCGCTCGAGACGATCTTGACAGAAAAAGGCTATGTCGAGCCGGCCGCGCTCGACGCCATCATCCAGGCCTATGAGACCAGGATCGGACCGCACAATGGCGCGCGCGTCGTCGCCAAGGCCTGGACCGATCCTGCCTTCAAGAAGGCGCTGCTGGAGGATGGCTCGAAGGCCATCGGCACGCTCGGCCATGTCAGCCGCGTCGGCGACCATCTCGTCGTGGTCGAAAATACGCCGGAGCGACACAACATGGTCGTGTGCACGCTGTGCTCCTGCTACCCCTGGGAAATGCTCGGGCTGCCGCCGGTCTGGTACAAGGCCGCGCCCTATCGCTCGCGCGCGGTGAAGGACCCGCGCGGCGTGCTCGCCGATTTCGACGTCGCGCTGCCCAGGGACATGGAAATCCGTGTCTGGGATTCGACGGCCGAGACCCGCTTCCTGGTGCTGCCGATGCGTCCCAAAGGCACGGAGGGCTGGAGCGAGGAACAGCTCGCGGAGCTCGTCACGCGCGATTCCATGATCGGCACCGGCTTTCCCAAGACGCCTGGAGCGCCCTCGTGAACGGCGTGCACGACATGGGCGGCATGGACGGGTTCGGCAAGGTCGAGGCCGAGCCGAACGAGCCGATGTTTCACGAGGAGTGGGAATCGCGTGTTCTCGCCATGGTGCGCGCGATGGGCGCCGCCGGCGCCTTCAACATCGACACCTCGCGCTTCTATCGCGAGACGCTGCCGCCACACGTCTATCTGTCGAGCTCTTACTACAAGAAATGGTTTCTCGGGCTCGAGGAGATGCTGATTGAGAAGGGCTACCTCACCCGCGAGGAGGTCGCCGCCGGCCATGCGATGCAGCCTGCAAGGGCGCTCAAGCACGGCAAGTTCGACCTCGCCAATGTCGAGCGCGTCATGGTGCGCGGCAAGTTCGCCCGCCCTGCTCCGGCGCCGGCAAAATTCAACATCGGCGACCGCGTCCGCGCCAGGAACATTCATCCGACCACGCATACGCGGCTGCCGCGCTATGTGCGCGGCCATGTCGGTGTCGTCGAGCTGAACCACGGCTGCCACGTATTTCCGGATTCGGCGGCGATGGAGCTCGGCGAAAATCCGCAATGGCTTTACACCGTCGTCTTCGAAGGCCGCGATCTCTGGGGCGCAGATGGTGATCCGACCTTGAAGGTGTCGATCGACGCCTTCGAACCCTATCTGGACCCGGCGTGATGAGCAGCACGGCTGCGGCCGCCGCGACGGCGGCCATTCCGAGCATCCCGCGCGATGACGACGGCCCGGTGTTCCGCGCACCCTGGGAAGCGCATGCGTTTGCGATGGCGCTGACGCTGCACGAGCGCGGCGTGTTCACCTGGCCGGAATGGGCCGCAGCCTTGGCCTCCGAGATCAAGCGCGCGCAAGCTGCCGGCGACCCTGACACGGGCGAGACCTATTACCTGCACTGGCTCGCCACGCTGGAAGGTTTGGTCGCAAGCAAGGGTGTCGCATCGGCGGAGACGCTGCACCGCTACCGCGACGCCTGGGACCACGCCGCCGACCGCACGCCGCACGGCAAGCCGATCGAGCTGCGGGAAGAAGATTTTCGGTAGTTCGGCAAGAGGCACGCTCGTGCCAGGCCCTCCGCTGTCATTCCCCGCGGAAGCAGGGATCCAGTACGCCGCGGCCTCTCGGCTCAAGCACGGTCTCTGGGATACTGGATCACCCGCTTTCGCGGGGAATGACACCGAATGTCTGGCCTCAGCGCCCCGCCGCAAACTCCCGCCATCCCTTCGCCCGCAAGCTGCACGCCGGGCACTCGCCGCATCCGTATCCCCAATCATGCTGCGCGCCGCGTTCGCCGAGATAGCAGGTGTGCGACTGTTCGCGGATGAGGTCGACCAGCCCTGCGCCGCCGAGGTCGTGGGCGAGCTGCCACGTCGCCGCCTTGTCGATCCACATCAGCGGCGTATGCAACTCGAATTGCCTGGCCATGCCGAGCGAGAGCGCGGCCTGCATGGCGCGGATGGTGTCGTCGCGGCAATCGGGATAGCCGGAATAATCGGTCTCGCACATGCCGCCGACGATGTGGGTGATGCCGCGCCGGTAGGCGAGCGCCGCGGCAAACGTCAGGAACACCAGATTGCGGCCGGGCACGAACGTGTTCGGCAGGCCGTCGGCGCCCATCGCGATCGCGACGTCGCGCGTCAGCGCCGTCTCGGACACGGCCGCCAGCGTCGGGATCGACAGCGTGTGGCTCTCGCCGAGCCTTGCGGCCCAGTCTGCGCGCAGGCCCTTGATGCCGTCGAACAGCCGGTCGCGGCAGGCAAGCTCGATGGCATGGCGCTGGCCGTAGTCGAACCCCAGCGTCTCCACGCGTGCAAAGCGATTCAGCGCCCAGGCGAGGCAGGTGGTGGAATCCTGGCCGCCGGAAAACAGCACCAGCGCGGTTTGTGATGAAAATGCGTCACTCATGGCCCGCGCTTTAGCACCTCGCCAATCTGCCGCCAATCAGTGGAAATCGGCCTGTTCCGGCGCGCCGTGCTGGGAACGGCGGGCCGCTTTTGGCATAAGGCTTCGGAGCCAGGAGACTGCCCCGCAATGACCCCTTCCCGTGACATTTCCCGCCTGATCGAGATCATGGCGGCGCTGCGCACGCCGGTGACCGGCTGCCCCTGGGACCTCGAGCAGAATTTTGCGACGATCGCGCCCTACACGATCGAGGAAGCCTATGAGGTGGTCGAGGCCATCAGCCGTGGCGATCTCGACGATCTCAGAGAGGAGCTCGGCGACCTTCTGCTCCAGGTCGTGTTTCACGCCCAGATGGCTTCGGAGCAGAATGCCTTTGCCTTCGGCGACGTCGTGGAAGCCATCACCCGCAAGATGATCAGGCGCCATCCCCATGTCTTCGCCGACAAGGACGGCAATCTCGCCTCCTCCCACGTCAAGGAAGTCTGGGATCGCATCAAGGCCGAGGAGAAAGCCGAACGTGCGGCGCGCCGGCCGCCGGAGGAAGCGCCGACGCACAAGTCGTTACTCTCGGGCGTCAAGGCCGGTCAGCCCGCGCTGACGCGCGCGATGGAGCTCCAGCGCAAGGCCTCGACGGTCGGCTTCGACTGGAACGACCCGCGCGCGGTGCTGGCGAAAATCCGCGAGGAAGCCGACGAGATCGAGGCCGCGCTCGATCGCAACGACAGCGAGGGGCTGGCGGAGGAAACCGGCGATCTCATGTTCGCGCTGGTCAATCTCGCCCGCCACGTCGACGCCGATCCGGAAGCCGCGCTACGCGCGACGAATGCAAAGTTCGAGCGGCGCTTCGCCTTCATCGAGCGCGCGCTCGAGGCGCAGGGGCGGACGCTCGAGCAGGCGTCGCTGGCGGAGATGGACGCGCTGTGGAACGCGGCGAAGAGTGAGGCGAAACCGGTATCAGAGCCTCGCCGAGAGGCCCGCCGCTAGCGTTGTGGCATGCTCCATCGGCTTATCCGCAAGGATCGAAGCGGTCGCGAAGGAGATATAGGTCAGCATCTTTTCCCGAATGCAGCGAGCGGTCATGGCGGATCGCAGTGAAGCCATGAAACCGTCACGACAAGCAGTCTAAAGTTGAACAACGGAGCCCGCGCAGCCGAAACCTCAGGTGAGTGCGATGCCACTAAAGCACTATTCGGTCCTCAAGGGACGCCCGATCGCGATGCGTTTCGGCACCGGCCAGTCGCCGCACTATCAAGTCCATGTCGTGGCCGACAACGCGGATTTCCGCATCGCCGTCAATGTGCAGTCAGGCGACGGAAGCGAAGTCGAGTTCCTGGTGCGATCGCACTTTGTCCATCCGATCACCGATCATCTCGCGACGCTGCCGGAGGGCCTGCACCCGCAGCCGCCGAAGCCGGCCAGCATCGCGCTGGACTTCATTCGCGGCAATCTGATGCAGCCCCAGGAGATGATCCCGCTGCCGCTGTCCGTGCCCGGACCCGACAATGACCTCAACGAGAAGCTCGACCAGTTCGTCCAGCGCGCGCTCTCAAACGAAAGCGCGATGATCTACGCATTCGGTGAGACATGGGGGCCGGAGACCAAGGCGGACAATTATTTCGGCTTCCGGCCGGGTCGCGGCATTCACGACATCCATATGAATCAGGGAAATCCGATCGGAAGGTTCTCGGGCGACAACGGGCCATGGCAAGACGGCGGGCTGGTGTTCGAATTCCCGGATCAGAAGCTATGGACGGCGGTCTTCCTCAAATTCCAGACGCAGGCCTGGCACACCGACGACAAGACCGGCGACCCCATCGATCTCGGCGCGCCGACACAGCCACCAGATCCGACCGCTCCTCCGACCGGGCAGATGCCTGACGGACTCGTGCGCATCATTGCAGCACTCGTCAACGCCTTGAAGACGCCCGAGCGGGAAGTCGTCACGCTGCTCAATACGGCCGATCGCGACATCGACCTCACCGGCTGGATGCTGGCCGACAAGCAGAAGAACAAGATGGTCCTGTCAGGGAAGATCGCTGCCGGGGGCACGCTCGCCGTCGTCGTGCAGAAGCCGATGGAATTGTCGAACCAGGGCGGTATCATTTCGCTGCTGGACGAGCGTGGCATCAAGGTCCACGGCGTCGCCTATACCAAGGCGCAAGCGAAAAATCCGGGCCTGACCATTCCTTTCTAGCGTTACGCGTCTCAACCCGGAAACGAGGATATGGTCGATATCGCAGGCCGGTCGGGCGCACCGCGCCCCTCGGATCACGCCACGCGCGGCACGGCATCGAACCGGTTCACCACGATATCCCGCTTGGTCTCGTCGACCCGTACGGTCATGTCGAAGCGGCCGTCGTGCAGCTCCTTCGCCAGCACCTCCGCATTTCGATGCAGCCAGCTGATGCCGGCGCCGTCGGCGGCGTCGATGGAGAGATCGAGCGTGGTGCGCTTTGCGGCGAGCCGTTCCTCGATGGCGGCGAGCAGTGCGTCGATCCCCTCGCCTGACACGGCCGAGACCAGCATCGCCGGGTGATCCGCCGGCCGGCGCGCGGCGATGTTCAGAAGCTCTTCGCGCTGTTCGGCATCGTAACGGTCGATCTTGTTCCAGACCTCGATGATGCGGCCGGAATCGTCAGGGTTGATGCCGAGCTGGCGCAGCACCGCGTCGACGTCGCTCTGCTGGGCCTCGGCATCCTCGTGCGAGATGTCGCGCACATGCAGGATGACGTCGGCTTCCAGCACCTCTTCCAGCGTGGCGCGGAAGGCGGCGACGAGCTGAGTCGGCAGGTTAGAGATGAAGCCGACGGTGTCGGACAGCATCGCCTTGCCGCCATGCGGCAAGGTAAGCGCGCGTAGCGTCGGATCGAGTGTCGCGAACAGCATGTCGGCGGCCTGAACGTCGGCGCGGGTCAGGCGGTTGAACAGCGTCGACTTGCCGGCATTGGTGTAGCCGACCAGCGCGACGACGCGATACGGCACGCGCTGGCGCCCGGCGCGATGCAGCCGCCGCGTCGCCTGCACCTTCTTCAGCTCGCCCTCGAGTTTCGAGATGCGCTCCTGGATCAGGCGGCGGTCAGCCTCGATCTGCGTCTCGCCGGGACCGCCCATGAACCCGAAACCGCCGCGCTGGCGTTCGAGATGGGTCCAGGAGCGCACGAGGCGCGAGCGCTGGTAGTTGAGATGCGCAAGCTCGACCTGGAGCGAGCCTTCCTTGGTCTTGGCGCGGCGGCCGAAGATCTCCAGGATGAGGCCGGTGCGGTCGAGCACCTTGGCGTGCAGCTCCTTCTCGAGATTGCGCTGCTGGATCGGCGCCAGGGCGCAATCCATCACCACGAGCTCGACGTCGAGGCTCTTGGCCAGCGCGGCGATCTCTTCGACCTTGCCCTTGCCGATATAGGTCGCGGGGCGGATCTGGCTGATCGGCGCGATGATGGCGTCGGCAATGACGAGGTCGATCGCCCGCGCGAGGCCGGCGGCCTCATCGAGCCTTGCCTCCGCGTCACGCTGAACATGGCTTTCCGATTGCGTGTCGGCACCGCCCGCGCGCACACGCAAGTAGGGGCCGATGACAAGCACCCGCCCCGTCTGCTTCGCCCCTGCCGACCGCGGACGGTCGGCCTCCCCGTCGAAATTCCGGGGTTCCAATCAGATCACTCTCAAGCCGGCTGATCCTCGCCGCCTTCGAACAACTGGATCGGAGCGCCCGGCATGATGGTCGAGATCGCATGCTTGTAGACAAGCTGCGAGTGACCGTCGCGCCGAAGCAGCAAACAGAAATTGTCGAACCAGGTCACGATGCCCTGGAGCTTCACTCCGTTGACCAGAAAGATCGTCAGTGGCGTCTTGGTTTTGCGAACGTGATTGAGGAAGGTGTCCTGTAGGTTTTGTGCGCGGTCTGCCGCCATTGTTTTTTTCTCGCTTTGAGTTTCTTTTTATTGCGCCGGTTGTGGCCCTCTTTATGAAATTCGGGGCCTCTTCCGGTTGCTATTCCTCATGAGATCCCCCTCGGAGGAACAGCGGTTCAATTAGAGGACAGGACGGGTTATTAGGCAAGCCGCTTCACGCGGCAGGCCACGCCCAATTGCCCCGAAAAACTACGGAAATCGATGATTTTCCTCGCTAATCCCTGAGGTGCGGCCGCGACGTCGCGGTGTCAGCCGACGCCGAGCGCCTTCAGCTTCCGGTGCAATGCCGAACGTTCCATGCCAACAAACTCAGCCGTGCGAGAAATATTTCCTGAAAAACGGCTGATCTGTGCAATCAAATAGTCGCGCTCGAACACTTCGCGCGCTTCGCGCAGCGGCAGCCCCATGATGTGCTCACCGTTGTTGCTGGTCGGCATCGCCGGTACCATCGAGCCGACATCCTGCGGCAGCATGTCCGCGGTGATGATCACCTCCGGTCCGCCCGCAGCCAGAATCATGACTCTCTCAACGTTGTTGCGGAGCTGGCGCACGTTGCCCGGCCACACATGCGATTGCAGCACCGCCATCGCGTCCTGCCCGATCTGCCGCTTGGGCAGGCCGCTGCCGGCCGAGATCTGCTCCATGAAATAGTCGATCAATTCCGGGATGTCCTCGCGCCGCTCCGAGAGCGCGGGCACGCGGATCGGCACCACCGAGAGCCGATGATAGAGGTCTTCGCGGAAATGGCCGGCCGCGATCTCCTCTTCGAGATTTCGCGCGGTGGAGGAGATGATGCGGACGTCGACCTGCACCTTGGCGGTGCCGCCGACGCGCTGGAACGACTGCTCGACCAGCACGCGCAAGATCTTGTTCTGGGTCTCGCGCGGCATGTCCGCGATCTCGTCGATGAACAGCGTGCCGCCATGGGCTTCCTCGAGCGCGCCGGGCTTGCGCGGCTGCTCGCCATTGGACTGTTCGACGCCGAACATCTCGTGCTCCATGCGCTCCGGCGTGATCGCGGCGGCATTGATCACGACGAACGGACCATCGGCGCGGCCCGAGGCCGTATGCAGCGTGCGCGCGGTCAGCTCCTTGCCGGCGCCGGCCGGGCCGACGATCAGGATGCGGCTGTTGGCCTTGGCCGCGCGGTCGATGGTCTGGCGCAGCTGGTTCATGCTCGGCGAGCGGCCGACGAGCGAGCTTGCGCTCGGCGCGAGCTGCTTCAGCTCCTTGACCTCGCGCTTGAGCCGCGAGTTCTCGAGCGCCCTGTTCGCGACCAGGATCAGCCGGTCGGCCTTGAACGGCTTCTCGATGAAATCGTAGGCGCCGCGCTTGATCGCGGCGACCGCGGTCTCGATGTTGCCGTGGCCGGAGATCATCACGACCGGCAGATCGGCATTGTCCTTCTTGACCTGCTCCAGCAGCTGCAAGCCATCGAGCTTGGAGCCCTGGAGCCAGATGTCGAGAAACACCAGATGCGGCCTGCGATTGGCGATCTCGGCGAGCGCCGTATCGCTGTCGCGAGCGGTCCGGGTCACGAAGCCCTCGTCTTCGAGAATGCCCGCGACGAGATCGCGAATATCGGCCTCATCATCGACAATCAGAATTTCACTTGCCATGGTTCGCGCCTGTCTTGTCAGATGCCTGTTGAGGCTTCGATCTTCGTTGAATCATTGGTCTTTTCAGCCGGCTCTTTGGTTTCGGCGGCCGGCTGTTTTGTTTCGGGGGGCTTGGCGATGTCCGTGACCGCGTTTGCGGCCGGCGATGCCTGCACGGTCCCCTCGCTCTTCGCGGGGGCACCGGAGATCGCAAAACGCATCCGCATCCACGCGCCGCGCTGGCCCTCACGGAAATCGGAAGCGTCCTTCAGCTCAATGCGCCCGCCATGGTCTTCGAGCACGCGGCCGACGATCGCCAGGCCAAGGCCGGTGCCCTTGGCCCGCGTCGTCACATAAGGCTCGAGGAGTCGCGAGCGCGCGACCTTGGGCAGGCCGATGCCGTTGTCGATGACGTCGATCAGCACGTCCTCGCCCTCGCGCGAGACCACGACGTCGATGCGGCCCTTGCCGTAATCCTTGCCGAGCTCCTCCGGCGGGACCTGCTCGATCGCCTCGGTGGCGTTCTTGACGATGTTGGTGACCGCCTGCGAAATCAGCCGCCGGTCGAACTGGGCGCGCAGCGGATCTTCCTTGAATTCGGCCTCGATATCGATCTCGGGATGGGCGACCTTCATCAGGAACACCGCCTGCCGCACTGTGTCGGCGACATCCTCGCCCTCCATCACCGGCTTCGGCATCCGTGCGAAGCGCGAGAACTCGTCGACCATGCGGCGGATATCGTCGACCTGGCGCACGATGGTGTCGGTGCACTGCTCGAAGATCTGCTTGTCCTTGGTCTCGGTGATGTCCTTGCCGAACTTGCGGCGGATGCGCTCGGCCGAGAGCTGGATCGGCGTCAGCGGATTCTTGATCTCGTGGGCGATGCGGCGCGCGACGTCGCCCCAGGCCGAGGTGCGCTGCGCCGAGACCAGCTCGGTGATGTCGTCGAGCGTGATGATGTAGCTGTCGTGCGGTTGGCTGGTCTTCTCGGCGCTGACGCGGACCGACAGGTTGCGCTCGGTGCCGTCGCGCGTGATCGTGATCTGGCCCTGTACCAGGCGCTGGGTCCCTTCCCGCGCCGTCTTCATCATCTCCTCGAGCTCGGGCAGCACGTCGGAGAGCGGATGGCCGAGCGTCTCGGCTTCGGAGTGCCCGATCAGCTTCTCGGCGGAGCGGTTGAGGATGCCGACGCTGCCCGAATTGTCGACGCCGATGATGCCGGCGCTCGCCGAGGACAGCACGGCCTCGATGAAGCGGCGGCGGCTGTCGATGAGATCACTCGCGTTGACGAGCTCGTCGCGCTGGCTGCGCAATTCCTGCGTCATCTTGTTGAAGGTCTCACCCAGCTGGGCCAGGTCGCCTTCCGACTGATGCACGGGCACCTTCACATGGAGGTCGCCGGTCGAGACCGTGTGGGCCGCGTTCATCAGCCTCCGGATCGGGGCCACCAGCGAGTTGGCGAAGTTGAGGCCGATCAGCACCGAGGCCATCAGGATGGTGAGCGCGATCACCGCGAACATCAGCGCGAAGGCGACCTGGATGCCGAGCCGGCGCGACTCGATCTGGGCGTATTCGGCGACGCTGACCTCGGTCTGCTTGAGCTGGTTGACGACGTTCGGATCGAGCGGCCGCGCGACATAGAGGAAGGTGTCGCTGAAGGCGCGCAGGCGGATCACGGCGGCGACGAAGCTCGCATCCGGCAACACCGCGATCTCGGGCTCGGATTCGTTGACATTGCTGAGGAAGTCCGGCGCCGGCGGCGAATAGGCGAGCCGCATGCCGGTGTCGGCCGATTCCAGGATGTTGGTGTTCTTGTCGATGATCATCGCGCCCGGCAGGTTGCGGGAGCCGGCGCTGGCGGTCAGCAGCTCACGGAACGAGCGGCGGTCCTGGTCGTAGAGCGGCCGGGCGTGGGCGATATCATTGGCCATGCCGAGAATGTCGCCGCGGATCAGCTGCGCGTGGTCCTGCATGTAGGCGCGTGCGATCGTCAGCGAATTCTGGATCACCTCCTTGGTCGGGCCGGAGAACAGCCGGTCGAGGCCGCGCTCGATGGTGACGTTGGCGACGACGGCGACCAGCACCGCCGGCAGCACCGCCACGATCGAGAACAGGCTGACGATCTGGACGTGGAGGCGCGCCGCCGCCCGGCCTCGCCGCCGCGCCAGGATCAGCTGCCAGAGCTCGCGGACGATGATGCCGACCAGCAGCAGGATCGTCGCCGCATTGATCAGATAGAACGAGCGGACCACCTCCGGCGTCGTTTCGATCCGCGTGAGACCGGTCAGGACCAGGAAGGTCAGGAGGGCCGATAGCAACGCCATCGCCACGGCAAGGGGCGCCAGCCAGCGCCGCACCGACCAACGTCGGGGTTCTTCCGCTGGAGCCGTGTCGAAGTGTGCGGCCGAGGTGTCTGCGCTGGTCATTCCGGCAATGGTGCTGAAAACGGGGTCCGCGGTGGGCGGATACTGATGTATTCCTACCACATTGTTGCCGAATTGCGACAATTCCGCGGCGCCCTCGCCGCGACGGACCGGCGCATCCACAGGCCGCTGTTCTGGCAAACCTCGCTTGCGGGAACGGATTCCCGCCCCTGCGGCTTGACCGCCATGGACAGGTTCTTTCTCGCGATGATGGTGTCGGCCGTGCTGCTGCTGATCGTAGCCGCCGACCTCTTGGTCAACGGTCTCGGGGTGCAGCAGCCGCTGGCGAACGTCGCCAGCGCCCAGCCGGCCTCGGCGCGGCTGATCAGATGAGCGCGATGCAGCGCGCCGCGGTTGAATAACAATTCATACGTTCCAACGGAACGTTTCGGCCCGATTCGGACTTTTGCTCATCGCGTCAGCCACAACGGCCAACGCGATCCGGACAGGCTCAGCTCCGCTTTGGTAGGGGGAGCTGAGCCACCGTCCGTTCGGGAAGACTAGCCCCCGCTCCGATACACCTGGATATCGAGATCCCGGATCTTCTTCCGCAGCGTGTTGCGGTTGAGGCCGAGCAAATCGGCGGCGCGGATCTGGTTGCCGCGGGTGGCGGCGAGCGCGGCCGTGAGCAGCGGCACCTCGATCTCCTTGAGGATGCGATGATAGAGGCCCGGCGGCGGTACGCCGTTCGGGAAGCCCTGGAAGTGCGAGGACAGATAGGCCTCGACCGCGCCGCCGAGATTGTCGACGCCCTGCTGGACTGCGGCACCGGGGCTGACCGTGGGGGGCGCCAGCTCGCCGTCGATGACGGAGCCCGTGATCACGTCCTGCGGGTAAAGCGCGGCGAGGCGCCGGGCGAGGTTCTCGAGCTCGCGCACGTTGCCGGGCCAGCGGTGCTGCTTCATCCGCTCCAGCGCCAGCGCATCGAGCTTCTTCGGCGGCAGGCCGTCCTTCTCGGCCAGCGTGAAGAAGTGCCGCACGAGGTCCGGCAGGTCTTCGATGCGCTCGCGCAAGGGGGGCAGCCGCAGCGGCACAACGTTGAGGCGGAAGAACAGATCCTCGCGGAACAGGCCCTGCTGGATCAGGACGCGCAGGTCCTTGTTGGACGCCGCGACGATCCGCACGTCGGTCTTGATCGGAGTGCGGCCGCCGACGGTGGTGTATTCGCCCTGCTGGAGCACACGCAGCAGGCGGGTCTGCGCCTCCATCGGCATGTCGCCGATCTCGTCCAGGAACAGCGTGCCGCCCTCGGCCTGCTCGAACCGGCCCGAAGCGCGGGTGTTGGCGCCGGTGAAGGCGCCGCGCTCGTGGCCGAACAGTTCGGACTCGATGAGGTCACGCGGGATCGCCGCCATGTTGACCGCGACGAACGGGCCGTTGCGGCGCTTGCCGTAATCGTGCAGCGCGCGCGCCACCAGCTCCTTGCCGGTACCGGACTCGCCCGTGATCATCACCGTGAGGTCGGTCTGCATCAGACGCGCCAGCACGCGGTAGATTTCCTGCATCGCCGGCGAGCGGCCGACCAGCGGGATCGCCTCCATCTCGGCGTCCTCGTCCGGCGTCGAGACCCGTTCCTTCGGCTCGGCAAGCGCGCGGCCGACGATGGCGATCAGCTCCTTCAGGTCGAAGGGCTTTGGCAGATATTCGTACGCACCGCGTTCGGAGGCGCGGATCGCGGTCATGAACGTGTTCTGCGCGCTCATGACGATGACGGGCAGATTCGGCCGCATCTTCTTGATTCGCGGCAGCAGGTCGAAGGCGTTCTCGTCGGGCATCACCACGTCGGTGATGACGAGATCGCCCTCCCCCTGGCTGACCCATCGCCACAGCGTTGCGGCATTGCCGGTGAGCCGGACTTCGTAGCCGGCGCGGGACAGCGCCTGATTGAGAACCGTGCGGATGGCGGTGTCGTCATCAGCAACGAGAATGCTACCTGCGGGCATCGTTAATCCTCATTTCGCCCCCTGTGACGCAGACGACGACTTCCCGGCAGAGCCGTCGCGGCTGCTTTGATCGGCATGTTTGACCGATGTGGAATACATCGGCATCAGCACGCGGAAGGTGGTCTTGCGTGGCTGAGACTCGCATTCGATGATGCCCCCGTGATCTCCGATGATCTTTGCGACCAGCGCCAGGCCAAGACCCGAGCCGGTCTGCTTGGTGGTCACGAAGGGATCGAACAGGTTGGGCAGAAGATCGTCCGGCACGCCTGGTCCGTTGTCCTTCACGCAGAACTCAAGCGGCAGCGATACACGGGATTTTTGACCGGGGACTGACAGGCGCACGCCGGGACGGAACGCCGTGGTGAGCTGGATCTCGGCGTCGGGGACGTCGATCAGCGCTTCGGCGGCGTTCTTCACGAGGTTGAGGAACACCTGGACGAGCTGATCCTGGTTCGCCAGGACCGGCGGCAGCGAGGGATCATAATCTTCGATGAAGCGGATGTTGCGGGCAAAGCCCGACTGCGCCAGTCGCTTCACGTGGTCGAGCACGGAATGGATGTTGACGGGACCGCGCACCACGGGGCGCTCGTCGCCGAACACCTCCATGCGGTCGACCAGCGTCACGATGCGGTCGGCCTCGTCGCAGATCAGCCGCGTCAGCATGCGGTCCTCGGACGAGGCCTGCTGCTCCAGCAGCTGCGCCGCGCCGCGGATGCCGGAGAGCGGATTCTTGATCTCATGCGCGAGCATGGCGGCTAGCGCGATCACCGAGCGCGCGGCGCTGCGATGGGTGAGCTGGCGGTCCATCTTGTCGGCGATGGAGCGCTCCTGGAGCATCACCACGATATGGCCGGGCCGCTCCGTCAGAGGAGCGACATGCAGATCGACCTGGCGGTCGCCGCCCATGCGCGGCGTGCCCAGATCGACCTTGTATTCGTTGACCGGCGAGTTGGACGAACGAACCTGGTCGATCAGCGCCAGCAAGGGGCTGCCGAATGGGACCAGCTCTTTCAGCGACTGCCGTTTCAGGAATTGCGTCGAGATGTCGAAGAAGGCTTCGGTCGCGATGTTGGCGGCGACGATCTTGCCGTCCGGCCCGATCATGAGCACGGGATTGGGCAGCGCATCCAGGATCGCATCGCTCTCGGACGGAAGCGGCCGGCGATGGTCAGCGGCTGAGCTCATGCAGCAGCGCTCCATGCGAAATCGTCGAAGGCATCTTGCAGCGACTGGTGGACGAGGCGCGGATCCTCGGAGGTGAGGATCTTCTGGCGCCAAGCTTTCAGCTTCTCGGCCGGCGCACGGCTCACATCGGCCGCGATGTCGAGCGCCCAGCCGAGATGTTTGCGTGCGTGCCGGAGGCCGATGCGCAGGCCGTAGAGCGCGCAGACGCCTTCATAGAGCGTACGGACATAATGCAGCTGGGTCTCGAGCGACGGCGCGGCTTCGACCGCCCCGCCCTTCAGACGGCGGCCGATCTCGCCGGGCAACCAAGGTTGCCCCTGCGCGCCGCGGCCGATCATCACGGCATCGGCACCGGAGGCCTCCAACGCCGCGAGCGCCTTCTCGTAAGTGGTGATGTCGCCATTGACGACGAGCGGAATGGAGATCGCTTCGCGCACCGCGCGGATCGCATCCCAATCGGCCTCGCCCTTGTAAAACTGACAGCGGGTGCGGCCGTGCACGGTGACGAGCTTGATGCCGGCGGCTTCCGCACGCCGCGCCAATTCCGGCGCGTTGCGGGTGTGATCGTCCCAGCCGAGCCGCATCTTCAGGGTCACCGGCACCTTCACCGCGGCGATCGTCGCATCGATCAGGCTGACGGCATGATCGAGATCGCGCATCAGGGCGGAGCCGGACTGGCCGCCGGTGACGTGCCGGGCCGGACAGCCCATGTTGATGTCGATGATGTCGGCGCCTCCGGCTTCGGCGATCCGGGCCCCCTCGGCCATCCAATGCGCCTCGCAGCCGGCGAGCTGGACCACATGAGGCCCGATCCCGGTCGCTTCGCAGCGCAACCGAGACATCTTGTGGCCGTTCGCGAGCTCATCGCTGGCGGTCATTTCGGACACGACCAGACCGGCCCCAAGCTCGGCGGCAAGCCGGCGGACGGGCGAGTCGGTGACCCCCGACATCGGCGCCAGGAAGACCGGGGTGGCGACCTCGATATCGCCAATTTTCAACGGCTTAGAGCCTGATACTGCCGAGCCGGTCACAGGGGTCTCGTTGCGTAGGCAGGGCCTCATCGCGCCTGCCATGACCTATCTTGCGCACAATTCTTGTGCAGTCAAGCGTCATGCCTACAGTTTAGACAGTTCTGCAAATCTTTCAAGTGCAGTGCAGCAAAATGCTGTTTCCCACAATCCGGGGAAACCCCTTTTTTTGCGGGCCTGCCGTGCTAGAGGCATGCGGCAATCACCGCTCTCCCCGACTCTCTTCATCACCAACTGAGTATTTGAGTCCTATGGCGAAATCACAGCGCACCGCAGTCGTCCTCGTCGCGGCCGGACGCGGCCTGCGGGCTGGCGCGGGTGGCCCCAAGCAATATCGCGAGATCGGCGGCGTGCCCGTGATCTATCGCGCCATGGAAGCCTTCAGCCGCCACCCCGACGTGTTCGCCGTGCAGCCGGTGGTGAACCCCGACGACAGCGCCATGTTCACGGCAGCGGTCGCAGGTCTCAGCCACGAGCCGCCGACCAATGGCGGCGCGACGCGGCAGGCCTCCGTGCTCGCAGGGCTCGAAGCACTCGCCAGGCATAAGCCCGATATCGTGCTCATCCACGACGCCGCGCGCCCCTTTGTCTCGGCAGGCGTGATCTCGCGCGCAATCGAGGCGGCGAGCCGCACCGGCGCTGCGCTCCCCGTGGTTGCCGTCACCGACACCATCAAGGTCACCGGCGAGAGCGGCAATGTCGAGGACACGCCGGACCGCGCAGCCTTGCGAATCGCGCAGACGCCGCAATCCTTTCGTTTCGACGTCATCCTCGAGGCGCATCGTCGCGCGGCGAAGGACGGGCGCAGCGATTTCACCGACGATGCCGCGATTGCCGAATGGGCAGGATTGACGGTCGCAACCTTTGAAGGCGATGTTGCCAATATGAAGCTCACCACTCCCGAGGATTTCGTGCGCGAGGAAGCGCGCCTGGCCAGCCTGCTCGGCGACATCAGGACCGGCACCGGCTATGACGTGCACGCCTTCGGCGAAGGCGACCACGTGATGATCTGTGGCGTGCGGGTGCCGCACACCAAAGGCTTCCTCGCCCATTCCGACGGCGATGTCGGCCTGCATGCGCTGGTCGACGCCATCCTCGGCGCCCTCGCCGACGGCGATATCGGCTCGCACTTTCCGCCGAGCGATGCGAAATGGAAGGGGGCTTCCTCCGACCAGTTCCTGAAATACGCCATCGAGCGCGTTGCCCAGCGCGGCGGCCGCGTCGCCAACCTCGAGGTGACGATGATCTGCGAGCGGCCGAAGATCGGCCCCTTGCGCGACACCATGCGCGCCCGCATCGCCGAGATCTCCGGGGTCGACATCTCCCGCGTCGCGGTGAAGGCGACCACCAGCGAGCGGCTCGGCTTCACCGGCCGCGAGGAAGGCATCGCGGCCACCGCGAGCGCCACCATCCGCCTGCCCTGGAGCGTCTAGGTCATGGGCGGCAGCGACGCACGCGCCCTCTCCCGCTCGCTGCTCGATCTGTGCCGGATGCGCAAGTTGACGATTGCCACCGCCGAGTCCTGCACCGGCGGCCTGGTTGCCGGCGCGCTGACCGATATTCCTGGCTCCTCCGACGTGATCGACCGCGGCTTCGTCACTTATTCCAATGACGCCAAGCGTGCGATGTTGGGCGTCGAGGCGAGCACGCTCGCGAATTTCGGTGCCGTCAGCAAGGAGACCGCAACCGCGATGGCGGTCGGCGCTCTGGAGCGTGCCGGCGTCGATCTCGCCGTTGCCATCACCGGTATCGCCGGCCCCGGCGGCGCCACGCCCGGCAAGCCGGTCGGTCTCGTGCATTTTGCGGTTGCCGCGCGCGACGGCCGCATCGTCCACCGCGAGCATCGCTTTGGCGCGATCGGTCGGACCGCCGTGCGCCAGCGCTCGGTGGTCGAGGCATTGCGCATGTTGATGGATCTCGCCCGCGGCCCGAAGGCCCAGCCCAAGCCCCGGCGCGCGGCCGCGGCAACCCGCCTGCGGCCTCGCGTGACCCGCTCGCCGCGCCGGCATGCGGTGAAGCGCAGGACGCCGCGGTCACCGCGCGGCTAGAGACACGTCATGCCGCCGCCAGCAGCGCGCTCGGCGCAAAGGAGCCGAATCGGTTCCGCGACATCCAATTATTGTTCCTGGCGCTTCGTCCGACAAATGACAGGGAGCTTCTGCTCAATCGCCTTCGCCAGCACCGTGCCGCTGGTCCGGCCGAGCTCTTTCGCTATCAGCGCAATCGGCTTGGTGCCTGCCAGGACCTTCAGCCTGCCAAGGTCTTCTTCGCTCCATGCCTGCTTCCAGCGTGCCATCTCCCCGATCCCGCGACAAAGCGCCCGCGCCCGACTCGGATTGTAGTCGAACCCTTCGCAAAGGGCAGAGCTCGTGGTGCGCCGTTTGCGGCAAGGGGTGTTGCGTCAGCGCGCTGCGTTTTGGCACAAACTGCACTTGTCGCCCGATCAGAAGATGCACTCTGATGGAAAGTCGTCTGCCGGCCCAAGCGGCAGAACATCCGCGCGCGCGAACGGATTCCACATTGCCGCGCTTCCCGCTCGTGGAGCAAAGCTCGGGCGGAATACGCCGCGAGATCGCAGCGTTTTGTCCAGTTTTCAAAAAGCACGCAATTCTTGTCGAATTCGAGCAGGATCGCAAATGTGCAACCGCGACCAAGCGTCGTCGCTCATGTCCGATCTTGCGCGCGACTGTATTGGCGCAATAATGCGGCTCTACGCTGTGGCCAGGAATCAACCCGGTCCTGCTTTCTGGAGGGCGGCGGCGTGTTCGCTCGCGACACTGCACTGGCAATCGCCATTGCCACCTTGGCCGCCATTGATGGTACGGCCGCACAAACGGCCAACCAGCCGCCGGATACGATGGCGGCGCGGGTGGAGGCGTGCACGCCCTGTCACGGCAACAAGGGCGAAGGCACCAGCGACGTCTATTTCCCGCGGCTTGCCGGCAAGCCGGCCGGCTATCTCTACAACCAGCTCCTCGCCTTCCGCAGTGGCCGGCGCAAATACCCGCCGATGAACTATCTGCTGGAGTTTCTGCCTGATCCGTATCTGGAGGCGATGGCCGAATATTTCGCCAGCGAGCATCCGCCGCTGCCGCAGCCCGCGCCGAGCGAAGTCAGCAAGGAGGTGCTGGCGCAAGGCGAGCTGCTCGCGACCAGCGGCGATGCCGGTCGTAACATACCGGCGTGCGTGAGCTGTCACGGGCCGGGCCTCACCGGCATGCAGCCCGGCATTCCCGGTCTGCTGGGCTTGCGCGCCGCTTACGTCAGCGCGCAGCTCGGCGCCTGGCGCTACGGCACGCGAACGGCAAAATCGCCTGACTGCATGCAGCTCGTGGCCGGCCATCTGACGGAAGCAGATGTTACCGCCGTTGCGGCCTGGCTCGCGACGCGGCCGGCGCCCGCCAACCCGGCCCCCGTCCCGAAGGGCACCTACGCGCTGCCGTTCGGCTGCGGCAGCCAGCCCAACTAACGAGGCGCATGATGGGCTCAAGACTGTCGATCACGCTGCTATCGATCAAACTCCTGGCCTTCGCCGTGCTCACCACGGCCGCGCAGGCCCAGGACAAGAGCAGCGATGTCATCGCGCGCGGCGAATATCTCGCCCGCGCCGGCGATTGCACGGCCTGCCATACTGCGGCCGAGGGCCGGCTGTTTGCCGGCGGGCGCCCGATGCCGACCCCATTCGGAACGATCTACACCTCCAACATCACGCCCGATCCGGAGACCGGCATCGGCAAGTGGAGCGCGGACGATTTCTACAGAACAATGCACAACGGCCGTTTCCCGGATGGGGGGCTGATCTATCCGGCGATGCCGTTCGCGTCCTATACCAAGGTAACGCGTGCCGACAGCGACGCGATCTTCGCCTACCTGCGCTCGATTCAGCCGGTCAACCAGAAGAACAAGCCGCACGAGCTGCGCTTTCCCTATGACAACCGCCAGCTCATCCTGGGCTGGCGCACGCTGTTCTTCCGCGAGGGTGAATTCAAGCCCGACCCCACCAAGTCGGCGGAATGGAATCGCGGCGCCTATCTGGTCGAAGGGCTCGGTCATTGCGGCATGTGCCATTCGCCGATCAACGCGCTCGGCGGCACCTCGCAATCGGACGCCTTCAAGGGCGGCCTGATCCCGATGCAGAACTGGTACGCGCCGTCCCTCACCTCCAACCGTGAGGCGGGTCTCGGCGACTGGAGCATCAAGGACATCACCGATCTGCTCCAGACCGGCGTCTCCATGCGCGGCGTGGTCTACGGCCCGATGGCCGAGGTCGTGCACAACAGCCTGCAATATCTCAACGACGAGGACACGCGCGCCATGGCGGTGTACCTCAAGGGAATCGCGGAGCCCTCGCCTCCGCCGGCGCCGAGCTCGGCGCTGCCGACCACCGAGAGCAGCCTGCTGATCAGCCTCGGCAAGACCGTCTACGACAAGAATTGTGCGAGCTGTCATGGCACCCAGGGCGAAGGCAAGCCGCCGCACTGGCCGCCGCTCGCCAACAACCAGTCGATCGAGATGCAGTCGGCGGTCAATCCGATCCGCATGGTGCTCAATGGCGGTTATCCGCCGGGCACCAAGGGCAATCCGATGCCCTACGGCATGCCGCCCTTCGCCGGCCTGCTCTCGGACAACGAGGTCGCGGCCGTCGTCTCCTACATCCGCACCGCCTGGGGCAATCGCGGTACGCCGGTCTCGGCGCGCGACGCCAACGAGCTGCGCTCCGCACCGCTGAACTGAGAGGCGCCAGAGAACCATCATGATCAATTCCGATCCGCCGACCAGCCCAGCCGCCGCCGACCAGGCCGTCGAGGAGGTCGTTGCCCGGGGACCGTCAGGCGCGATCATGCTTGCCGGCATCGCAACGGCCTGCGTGGTCGCGATGTGGCTCGCGTTCTATCTGTTCGTCTTCCTGCCGCGCGGATCACTGCAATGAGCGCAGAGGACACCCATGGCAGCGCCGAGGTCGCCGCCCGCGTCGAGCGACGCTGGGCCACCATCGCCGTGATCATCATCGTGATGATGGCGCTGCTGGCGGCGTTCGCCGGCATCCATCGCGCGACCATGCCGCAGCCGCGCGTCGAAACCACCGATCCATCGCGGATTCATCTCTCCGGCGAGTTCGTCGAGAGCAATCTCGGCAGCGTGCTTGAGGCCAACGGCAATGTGACGGTGCGCGCGATCGGCCAGCAATATTCCTTCACGCCGGCCTGCATCGTTGTGCCCGCAGACACGCCGATCACCATGCGCGCCACCAGCGCCGACGTCGTCCACGGCATGCTGATCCAGGGGACTAACATCAACACCATGCTGGTGCCGGGCTATATTTCCGAGCAGCTGATGCGCTTTACGAGGACCGGCGACTATCTGATGCCCTGCCAGGAGTTTTGCTCCTTCGGCCACGAGGGCATGTGGGGCAAGGTCAAGGTGATCGACAAGACCGAATTCGCCGATCGCGCGAAGGGTGGCGGGAGGCTGAACTGTGTTGGCCAATAGGAAGCTCATCCTCGCCCATTTCTGGCTGGCTTTCGGCGTGTTCGGCATCGCGCTCACGCTCGGCGCCTGGCAGATGTTCATCCGCAGCCCGATCGGCACCTGGCTGTCCAATCCCGAGCTCTATTACCGCTCGCTGACCGCGCACGGCACGGTGATGGGCTATGTCTTCCCGACGCTGGTCGCGATGGGCTTTGGCTATGCCATCAGCGAGGCCGCGCTGGAGCAGCGCCTGGTCGGCGTGCGCTGGGCCTGGACCGGGTTCTGGCTGATTGTCGCTGGCAGCATCATGGCGGTGATCCCCATCGCGCTCGGCCGCGCCTCGGTGCTCTACACCTTCTACCCGCCGCTGATCGGCAACGTCTTCTACTATCTCGGCGTCGTGCTGGTCGTGGTCGGCTCCTGGATCTGGGTCGCGCTGATGGCGATCAATCTGCGCGTCTGGCGGAAGGCCCATCCCGGCGCACCGGTGCCGCTGGCGATGTTCGCCAATGTCGCTGGCTCCTATCTGTGGGCCTGGACCGCGGTCGGCGCCGCGCTCGAGCTGCTGCTGCAGATCATCCCCGTCGCGGCGGGTCTGAAGGCCACGATCGATGCCGGCCTCGCCCGCATCTTCTTCTCCTGGACGCTGCACGCCATCGTCTATTTCTGGCTGATGCCGACCTACATCGCCTATTACACCATCGTGCCGCGCGCGATCGGCGGCCGGGTCTATTCCGACACCATGGCGCGGATCTCCTTCATCCTGTTCCTGGTGGTGGCGATGCCGATCGGCATGCACCACACCTTTGCCGATCCGATGGTGGGGGCCGGCTTCAAGTTCATCCACTCGGCCTTCACTGCGCTGGTCGCGTTGCCGACGCTGCTGACCGTGTTCACGATCTGCGCATCGGTCGAGATCGCGGCGCGCCTGCGCGGCGGCCGGGGGATGTTCGGCTGGATGAAGGCCCTGCCCTGGGACAATCCGATGATGCTGGCGCTGGCGTTCTCGTTCGTCATGCTCGGCTTCGGCGGCGCCGGCGGCCTCATCAACATGAGCTATCAACTCGATGCGTCGATCCACAACACGCAGTGGATCACCGGCCATTTCCACCTGATCTTCGGCGGCGCCATCGTGATCATGTATTTTGCGATCGCCTATGATCTGTGGCCGCATCTGACCGGGCGTGAGCTGATCGATATCCGCCTGATCCGCACCCAGCTCTGGCTGTGGTTCATCGGCATGATCATCACGACCTTCCCGTGGCACTGGGTCGGCATTTTGGGCATGCCGCGCCGCATGGCCTATTTCGACTTCGGCGATCCCGCGATCGCGCCGCAGGCGCTTTCGGTCACATTCTCGGCGATCGGCGGCTTCATCCTGCTGGCCTCCGGCATCATGTTCATCGTCATCCTGGCACGTGGCATGCGCGCGCCCCAGACTGATGCCGGGCCCTACCGCTTTGCGGTCGCGGTTCACCAGGCCACGACCGTGCCGGTCGCGCTCAACACGCATGCGCTATGGGTGGCGCTGATGATCGCGCTCACCCTCACCAATTACGGCTATCCGATCCTCAATCTGGCGCTAGGCCGGGGTACCTCGGTGCCGGCCGTTTACGTGGGAGCGCAGTGATGAGCACGCGCGACCTCTTCACCTTCAGCAATCCGCATTTCACGCGCGGCGTCGGCATCACCGCCGCGATCCTGGTTGTCACCGCAATTGCCGGCTTCATCGTGCTGCCCTTCGCGCAGCCCTGGGTGCAGTTCGCCAATGTCTGGGATGCGATCTGCAGCGCCGCCGGCGTCCCGCAGCGGGCGCCGAGCGTCACGGCGCCTGAGCAGAGCAAGCGGCTTTCGGAGGTCGTGCTGACCTCGCATACGCTGTCGCGTCCGAGCCAGGAAGCGATCGGCCGCGGCGCGACGCTGGCGCAGCGCTGCGCGATCTGCCACGGCCCGACCGGCATCAGCCGCGCGGACTCGCCCAATCTTGCCGGCCAGTACGCGGCCGTCATCTACAAGGAGCTGCACGATTTCCGTTCCGGAGCGCGCACCAATGCCGTGATGTCGCCATTCGCCGTCAATCTGACGGACCAGGAGATCGCCGATCTCTCGAACTATTACGCCTATCTGCCGCGGCCGGCAGCCTATCACCCGACGCCGCAGCTGCCGAAACCGAGCATCGTCATCTACGGCGCGCCGATGCGCGGGATCGCGCCCTGCGGCTCCTGCCATGGCAGCCTCGACAACAAGACCGGCAGTCCGTGGCTCGAAGGCCAGTCCGAGGCTTATATGAAGGCGCAGCTCCAGGCCTTCGCATCCGGCGAGCGGCGCAACGACATCAGCCAGCAGATGCGCAACATCGCCCGCGCGATGACGCCGCAGGAGATCGAGCAGGCCGCGGCGTATTATGCCTCGCAGCCGCCGGATGTGGTGAAGGCGGTGGATTGAGCCTCACTGTCATTGCGAGCGCAGCGAAGCAATCCAGAACCCCTCCGCGGAAAGATCTTGGATTGCTTCGTCGCAAGGGCTTCTCGCAATGACGGCGGAGAGAGTACGCCTTAGGACGACGCCAGCTTCGGCCGGCCGTAGATCGCATCCGCCCGTTTCTCGAATGCGATGGAGAAGCGCGCGAACGCTGCATCGAACATCGAGCCCATCAGCATCGCCAGCATGCGGCTCTTGAACTCGTAGGCGAGGAAGAATCCGACGTCGCAGACGCCCTCACCCTTGGGCTCGAAGGTCCAGCGGTTCTCGAGGTTGCTGAACGGGCCTTGCAGATATTCGACCAGGATGTTCAGATTGGCGCGGTCGAGCGTCACGCGGCTGGTGAAGGACTCCTTGACCAGCTTGAACGACACCGTCATGTCGGCGACCAGCACCTCGGTGCCGTCGGGTTTGGCCATCCGCTGGCGGACCTTGAGCGCGCTGCACAGCGGCACGAACTCCGGGTAGCGCTCGACGTCGGCGACCAGATCAAACATCTCGGACGCGCTGTGATGGACACGGCGCTTGCTCGAAAATTTGGGCATGGCGGTTCAGCGGGCAGTCGCGGCCCGTGCGGCCTTCAGTCTCGCAAAGTCCTCGCCGGCATGATGCGACGAACGGGTGAGCGGGCTCGCCGACACCATCAGGAAACCCTTGGTGTAGGCGACCTTCTCGTAGGACGAAAACTCGTCGGGCGGCACATAGCGCATCACGGCGTGGTGCTTCCGGGTCGGCTGGAGATATTGCCCGATGGTCAGGAAGTCGACGTCGGCAGAGCGCAGATCGTCCATCACCTGCTGCACCTCGTGGCGCTCCTCGCCGAGGCCGACCATGATGCCGGACTTGGTGAAGATGGTGGGATCGAGCTCCTTGACCCGCTGCAACAGCCGGATCGAGTGGAAGTAGCGCGCACCGGGCCGCACCGTGAGGTAACGCGACGGCACGGTCTCGAGATTGTGGTTGAACACGTCGGGCCTCGCCGCGACGACGATCTCCAGCGCGCCCTCCTTGCGCAGGAAGTCCGGCGTCAGGATCTCGATCGTGGTCGAGGGGCATGCGGCGCGGATCGCGCGGATGGTCTCTGCAAAATGCTCGGCGCCGCCATCGGCCAGATCGTCGCGGTCGACGGAGGTGATGACGACGTGGGCCAGCCCCAGCTTGGCGACGGCTTCGGCGACGTTCCCCGGCTCGGCCGCATCCAGCGCATTGGGCATGCCGGTCTTGACGTTGCAGAACGCGCAGGCACGGGTGCAGGTATCCCCCATGATCATGAAGGTCGCGTGCTTCTTGTCCCAGCACTCGCCGATGTTCGGGCAGCCCGCCTCCTCGCACACCGTGTGCAGGCCGTTGGCGCGCACGATGTTGCGGGTGTCGGCATAGCCGCGGGTATTAGGCGCGCGCACGCGGATCCAGTCCGGCTTCGGCGGCGAAGCGGAATCAGGGCGATTCACCTTTTCAGGGTGGCGGGGGCGCAACGGGTTCGAGATGGTGTCGACAATAACGACCATGGGCTGTCCGGTCTGTTCAGGTCCTACCTAGTCGGTCTGGCTGCCTGCCGCAACCCGGCTCGCGCCGCCTCAGGGAACATGGCAGATATGGGCAATATCCTGCTCTGTTCTCAGGCGATTCTCACCTCGAATGGCTCCAACCTCGAAAGCCTCACCACCGCGGCTCGGCAAAGCCCTGAAGCGTGCCTTTTTCGGCCGCAGCGTCCACGAGGTCGCGCCCGATTTGATCGGGGCCACCATGCTGGTCAACGGCGTCGGCGGCCTGATCGTCGAGGTCGAGGCCTATCATCATACCGAGCCGGCGGCGCACTCCTACAATGGCCCGACGCCGCGGAACCAAATCATGTTTGGCCCGCCCGGCTTTGCCTATGTCTACCGCTCCTACGGCATCCACTGGTGCGTGAACTTCGTCTGCGAGGAGGAAGGCTCCGCGAGCGCCGTGCTGATCCGCGCACTGGAGCCGACGCATGGCCTGGCGGCGATGCGCCGCCGCCGCCATCTCCAGGAGGTGCACACGCTGTGCTCGGGCCCCGGCAAGCTGACCGAGGCGCTGGGCATCACCATCGCGCACAACGCCCTGCCGTTGGACCGGCCGCCGATCGCGCTGCATGCGCGGACAGAGGAGGTCGAGGTGGTGGCCGGCATCCGGATCGGCATCACCAAGGCCGTCGAGCTGCCTTGGCGCTATGGCGTCAAGGGCTCGAAGTTCTTGAGCAAGCCGTTTCCGAAGTAATCATCGTCATTCCGGGATGGTCCGAAGGACCAGACCCGGAATCTTGAGATTCCGGGTTCGATGCTCCGCATCGCCCCGGACTGACGATGGGATCACGACGCCTGCTTCAGCCGCTCCAGCGCCTCCAGCAGCTTGGCCTTGCGGGCCAGCGCCGCCTCGCGCTTTTCGCGCTCCTCCTCGACGACCTCTTCGGCCGCGTTGGCAACGAACTTCTCGTTCGCCAGCTTGGACTCGGCGCGCTTGATGTCGGCGTCGGCCTTGCCGATCTCCTTGTCGAGGCGCGTGCGCTCGGCAGTGACGTCGATCACGCCCTTCAGCGGCAACGCGGCCACCTCGCCGCGCACGAGGAGCTGGACCGCACCATCAGGTGCGCGGTCGGCGAAGGAGATGTCGGACAGCCGGGCCATGCGCTTGATGATTTCGGTCCAGCGCGGCGCGCGTTCCTTCGTCTCGGTCGAGGCGCCCGCGAGCACCAGCGCCGTCAGCGTTGCCGGCGGGATGTTCATCTCCGCGCGCACCGAGCGGATCTGCGTGACGAGGTCGATCACCCAGCCGATCTCGGCTTCCGCCTTGGGATCGGTGAAGTCGGCATGGTCGAAGATCGGCATGATCAGGACCGGCGAGATCAGCGGATCGGTCGGCCCGGCTGCCGCGGCGAGCATCGCGAGTTGCTCCGGCGTCGGCTCGGACGGCTTCAGCGGCCATTGCGCCAGCGCCAGCAGGCCGTCGCGCTTGGCCGTCACCTCCCACAGCTCTTCGGTGATGAAGGGCATGAAGGGGTGCAGCAGCTTCAGGATCTCGTCGCGCGCCCAGGCGACCATGGCACGGGTTTCGTCCTTGGCGGGGCTGTCCGGACCGAGCAGCACGGGCTTTGCGAGCTCGACATACCAGTCGCAATAGACGTTCCAGACGAAGCGGTAGATCGCACCGGCCGCATCGTTGAAGCGATAGGCTTCGATTGCCTCGGTCACCTCGCGCGTGGTGTGGGCGCTCTCGTGCGCGATCCAGCGGTTCAGCGTCTCCTTGGCCTTCGCCGGCTCGAAACCTTCGGGCACGGCGCAGTGGTTCATCTCCGCGAAACGCGACGCATTCCAGAGCTTCGTCGCGAAATTCCGGTAACCCTCGACGCGGCTGGTGGCGAGCTTGATGTCGCGTCCCTGCGCCGCCATGGCGGCCAGCGTGAAGCGCAACGCGTCGGCGCCGTATTCGTCGATCAGGTTGAGGGGGTCGATGACGTTTCCCTTCGACTTCGACATCTTGGCGCCCTTCTCGTCGCGGACGAGGGCGTGGATGTAGATCGTCGAGAACGGCACTTCCTTCATGAAGTGCAGGCCCATCATCATCATCCGGGCAACCCAGAAGAAGATGATGTCGAAGCCGGTCACCAGCGCGTTGGTCGGGTAATAGCGCTGCACTTCCGGCGCGTCCTCGGGCCAGCCGAGCGTCGAGAACGGCCACAGCGCCGAGGAGAACCAAGTGTCGAGCACGTCCTCGTCACGCGTGATGAAGCCTTCGCGCTTGTTGCGGTCGAGCGCCATCTCGCGGCCCTGCTCGGCCGTGATGACCTCCTGCTCGACGTAATAGCCGAGCGCGTGGCTGACGGCCTCCTCCTCGGTCTCGGCGACGAACACCTTGCCATCGGGGCCGTACCAGGCCGGGATCTGATGACCCCACCACAGCTGGCGCGAGATGCACCAGGGCTGGATGTTCTCCATCCACTCGAAATAGGTCTTTTCCCAGTTCTTCGGCACGAACGTCGTTTCGCCCGAACGCACCGCCGCGATCGCGGGCTTTGCCAGCGTCTTGGCGTCGACGTACCACTGGTCGGTCAGATACGGCTCGATCACGCTGTTCGAGCGGTCGCCGTGCGGCACCATGTGGGTGTGCGGCTCGATCCGCTCGACGAAGCCAAAGGATTCCAGCCGCTCGACGATGCGCTTGCGCGCCACGAAGCGGTCGACCTTGTGAAACTCCTCGGCGAATTGCGAAGCGCCTTCCGGCAGGTTGCGCAGGTAATCTTCATTGTCGACGAGGTCGAGGCAACCTTCCTTGTCGATGACGCTGATCCGGCCCAGGCCGTGGCGATTGCCGACCTCGAAGTCGTTGAAGTCGTGCGCTGGCGTCACCTTCACCGCGCCCGAGCCCTTCTCCGGATCGGAATATTCGTCGGCGACGATTTTAATCTTGCGACCGACCAGCGGCAGGATCACGTTCTTGCCGACCAGCTTCAGATAGCGCTCGTCATCGGGATGCACGGCGACGCCGGTGTCGCCGAGCATGGTCTCGGGCCGCGTGGTGGCGACGACGATGAAGCTCGAGGGATCCTCGGGGCTGAACGTCTTGCCCTCGATCGGATAGCGCAGATACCACAGGCTGCCCTTGACCTCGGTCTGCTGCACTTCGAGGTCGGAGATCGCGGTCAGCAGCTTGGTGTCCCAGTTCACCAGCCGCTTGTCCTTGTAGATCAGGCCGTCGCGATGCAGCTCGACGAACACCTTGATGACGGCCTTCGACAGGCCCTCGTCCATGGTGAAGCGTTCGCGCGACCAGTCGCAGGAGGCGCCGAGGCGCTTGAGCTGGTTGATGATGGTGTCGCCGCTCTCGGCTTTCCACTGCCAGACCCGCTCCAGAAACTTCTCGCGGCCCATCTCGCGGCGGCTGGGCTGCTGGCGCTCCATCAGCTGCCGCTCGACCACCATCTGGGTGGCGATGCCGGCATGGTCGGTGCCGGGCTGCCACAGCACGTCGCGGCCGCGCATGCGCTCGAACCGGCACAGGATGTCCTGAAGGGTGTTGTTGAGGGCGTGGCCCATATGCAGCGAGCCCGTCACGTTCGGCGGCGGGATCACGATGGTAAAGGGCACTGCGTCGCGGCGGTCCGGGCGGCCGGCTCTGAAGGCACGGCTGTCCTCCCACACGACGGACATGCGGGCTTCGATATCGGCGGGCTGGTAATTTTTCTCGATCATGGGCTGCTAGAAAGCCGCGCGCGGGGGGCAAGTCAACGAAAAGGTCCAAAAGAAGGACCAAGAGAAGGTCAACGGAAAGCCCGGCGGCAAAACGGCTTTCCGGCCGGTCGGCAGGCCAAACAGGCGCATCAGCAGGGCTTTATGAGGGCTTGGGAGCCGCCCTCACCTGCCGCCGCGCGAGACCCGCTCGATTTCGGCCTTCACGATGCGTTCAACGAGGCCCGGCAGGTTGTCGTCGAGCCAGGATTTCAGCATCGGACGCAGCATCTCCTTGACCAGATCTTCCAGCGTCCGCGCATTGCTGCTGAGCACCGTGTGGGCCAGGGAATTGAAGGCGGATTCGACTGCCGAGACCGTCGATTGCGCCAGGATCGGCTGTTGGGGCGGCAGCGGCGGCGCATCGTAGTCCACCGGCGCATAGGACGAGGACGGCATCGGGCGCAGCGGCGATTCGGCGAATTCCAGATCGTCGCGCGGCTCGACCTTGCGGAAGCTCGGCGGCGGCGGAGGCGGCGTCGGCTCCGGATCCATCGCCATCTCGTCGGTCAATTCGAGTACGTCGGGTTCAGGTTCTGGCTCAGGCGCACGGACCTCCGGCGCAGGCGTAGCCGCATCCAGCCCCGCCAGCAGAGCATCAATATCGTCTTGGTTATTGGATGCATCCGCCGCAGGTGCGGGTGGCGGCGGCGCTGGAGCCGGCTTCGCAGCCGGCGCCGGCGCGGGTTTCTCGGCAGCAGGTTTTGTGGGTGCGACCTTGGACGGCGGAATGTCGTTCATCGCCTGCGGCTTTGGTGCGGGCGCCGCGGGAGCGGGTTTGGCAGCTTCTGCCGGCGGCGGCTTGGCCTCATCGTCGGCAATGATGCGCCGGATCGAGGCCAGAATCTCCTCCATCGAGGGTTCTGTGACCTTTGCAGGCTGCGTCATCTCCGACTCCACATCATCAACGCCCTCGCATGCGTTGTTTTACACCAAGCACGACAGGATTGGCCGGTTCCGTAACGGACGCCCCGACATTTTCGTCGCGGCAGCCCGACTTGTCCCCAGTTCACGGCTCAACGTGCGGCGGTGCGCCCCTGCCCTCGGCACTCAAGCTGTACGCACACAACATCAGGCGCGGGGCGAATCGACCCGCATCTTCTTGGCAAGGCTATGTCAGGGATTTTGATGATTGCAAGCAAAGCGCCAGTCGGCCCCGTCTGTTTGCGAGGCCGACCGGATGACTACGGGACTTTAGCGTCCGTCAGGCGTGCGCACGCCGGCCCAGCTGTCGCGGACCTGATGGTAGTGAACGCTCGGATCGTAAACCGTGGTCGCGAGGCCGAGAACCTGCGGCGACAGACGGCCGATCGCGGCAAGGACGTTGTACGATGCCACGACGCGGTCGTGCTGTGCGGTCACCAGCGCGACGCGCGCATTGACCAGCGCCTGCTGCGCGTTGAGCACGTCGAGCGTGGTGCGCTGACCCGCCTTGGCTTCCTCGCGCACACCGTTGAGTGCGATCTCGGACGCCGTCACCTGCGCCTGCGCAGACTGCACCTGCGCCTTGCCGGCCTGCAACGTCCCCCAGAACTGCACCACGTTCGCACGAGTCTGGTCGCGGGTCGTCTCGAGGTTGAGACGCTGCTGCGCCAGATTTTCCTTGGACTGACGGATCAGCGAATATGAATTGCCGCCGTCGTAGAGCTGCCAATTGGCCTGCGCGATGGCGGACGCATTGAACGACCTGTATTGAATCAAGGACTGTTCGTTCCCCTGCGTGGCCGCAACCTGCAACGCGATCGTCGGCAGCAGCGCGCCTTCGGCGACCTTGACCTGCAGATAATTGACGTCGATGCCGAACATTGCGGCCGTGACGTTGGGATGCTCGATCAGGCCGAGCTCGACCGCCGCGGCGAGGGTTGCGGGCAGGAAACGATCGACCGGCGAGCCGGGCGCGAGGTTCGTCGGCTCGTTGCCGATGATGCGGCGGAAGTTCGCGCGCGTCGTGGTGAGATTCGCTTCGGCCGTGAGGGCCTGCGTCTTGCCGGCCGCCAGTTGCGCTTCCGATTGCGCAACGTCGGTGCGCGTCACTTCGCCGACGTTGAAGCGATCACGCGTCTGCTTCAGGGTCTGCTCGAGCACGCGCACGTTGCTGCGCTGGACTTCGAGCGTAGCCGCATCGCGCAGATAGTCCATGTAGATCGTGGCGCCCTGAAGCAGCACGCTCTGATCCAGGCTGCGCAGCGCTTCGCGGGAGCCGGAAACCTGGCTCTCGGCGGCGCGCGTCCTGTTGCCGGTGATGTTGCCGTTATAGACCGTCTGCGTGACGGTCACACCCACGCTGCGCGGCACGGAGGGCCCGTTGATTGGCGAGTTGCCCGGCGCCGGCGAACTCAGCGTATCCTGATATTGATAGCCGCCGTTCGCCGACAGCGCGACTCTGGGGCGATAGCCCGACAACGCCTGAGGTACGTTCTCGTCGGTCGAGCGCACCTGGGCGCGCTGTGCGTTGAGCTGCGGATTGTTCTGATAGGCGCGCACCAAGGCGGCCTCGATCGTGTCCGCCAAGGCAGGCGTCGGCCCGGCAAGTGCCAGCAACAGGACCGAAACCGCAGCTCCGGTGAAGAGCTTCACCCCATGCATCCCTTAAATTCCGTTCATTCTAACGCCCCGCCCGTGCCCGCGAGCCAGGATACCGTCTACCGAGTGGAGTCGTTGCCCCTCAGCAACATAGGCCGCCAATTGGCGCAACGGAACCACCTCAAGGTAGTTCCCGGTGGAAACTCTTCACGTGCAGCATCCGGGCCACACTTCTGATTCAGAACGGGATTTTAACGGGCCAAAGCCCTCAATCGGGCCTTCAGAAGACGAAAGCAGCGGCCCGTTCCAACCCGGGGAGGACCGGAGCCGCGGCATCGAACAGCGCCCGATGGCCGAATTCACCATGGGTATGGGTCACGATCATGGCCCGGGGGGGCGTGGATTGGGCCGACACCCCCACGAGGCGCCCGCCCTCCTTGAGCTGCCCGAGCAGCGCCTCAGGCGTCACCTCGAAGGCGCCGTTGAGGATAATGACGTCATAGGGAGCGGCAGAAGGATCCCCTTCGGCGCAGGCCGCGGCCTTGCACGTGACGTTGGCGAGGCTGGCGCAAGCATCCTTGGCCTTCGCGGCCAGGGCCGAATCACATTCCGTCGCGGTGACCTGACGGGCGAGCCTGGCCACCAGTGCAGCGAGGTAGCCCGTGGCGCAGCCGACCACCAGCACGTTGTCACCCTCGCCGATTTCGGCGGCCTGGAGCAGCTTGCCGGTCAGCTGTGGCTTGATCAGGAACCGCTTGGCCCCGCCTTCGCTCACGTCGAGATCGAGGTCGAGATAGGCCAATGCCTGCCTGGCAATCGGCACGAACGCCTCGCGCGGAACCGTGAGCATCGCGTCGAGAATGCGGCGATCGGTGACGTCATTGGTGCGCACCTGGCCATCGACCATTTTTAGGCGCGCGGTCGAGAAACCGGACATTTGCGGACCCTGTAATGCGGACGATGCCGCGGACGAAATTTGGCGGCATCTTTGGAACAGGCTCCGCGAAAACGCAACACGTCCGTTGGCCCGGGCGGACCAGGCTACGCACCCCACGGCGTCAAGGTGATCGATGAGCTATTCGATCGTGACCGCGAGGCGGCCGATCAACGCGGCGACTTCGTCGAGCCGGGCCGAATCGTGCGCCTCGACGGCGCGCGCGAGACAGGCCACGCATTCATCATCGCTGAGCTCGGGAACGTCCGCCGGCAGAATCGAGGGGGCCATTTCGGAACGGTCGACCTGGACGTCTTGCATGGGAATCAGCTCCGTAAAAATCCGGCACCCGCAAGCTCGACTTAAATTGGGTCGAATTGGCGTCCCCCTCATGACGCGACCGCGTCCGCACACACAACTGCTTGAGTGCGATTCTGCGCCGGATTTGGGTGGATCATTGTTGAAATGTCGCCTGAAGTGGTGTGGCACCGACATTAGAATGTGGGTGCAGCGCATTGAAAATACATTGAAATATGCTCCAGGCGCTCCACAGGCTAACGCATGGCCGGAACGAGCGTCCGTGCGAGCGTGTTCCACGCTGCAGGTTCAGACGACGGTTGCAAGGTAGAGCTGCGTGTCGAAATAGTCGGCCGCCCGCACGGGTGCGGCGACGCCGGCATCCGTCATGAAGAAGTCGCTGACCTGCTGGAGCCATTTCACGACGGTCCCGTCGGAATACAGCCGCTTCCATTCGCGCGAGGAATAGAGCTTCTGGGCCTTGAAGGCTTCCGCGATGTCGGCGCGACGCGACTGCCCGTAATGTGTCTGGAGCGCCTCCGCCGCGGCCGCCGGGTTGCGCACCATGTGGTCGTTCGCTTCCGTCCACGCGCGGATGATCCGGGCCAACACGTCCCTGTTCCCCGCATAAAAATCCGTCCGCGCTGCCCAGCCGCCGAGCACGGCGGATTGCGGGTAGAAGGCGGAGGCATCCACCAGCTTGACCGCATCCGGCAACGCCTCGCGGACGGCAATGTTGAACGGCACCCAGAGCGCAACGGCCGGCACCTCGCCGGTAATGAACGCCTTGACGGCGGCGGCCATGCTGCCGTTGACGATCTCGACCTCGGACGGATTGACGTTGTTGGCCCGCAGCGCGCGATCGAGGAAGATGTGCGCCGTGGTCTTCATCGTGGTCGCAATCCGCTTGCCCCTGAGATCGGCTATCCCCTTGACGCCGAGCGTCGGCCGGACCCAGAGCTGTGTGGTCGCGACCTCAATGTCGTTGATGAGAAAGCCCCGGCCGCGGCCGAGCGCCAGATAGTTGGAGATGACGCCCCCGGCCGAGAGGACGTCGAGCTCACCCCGCGCCATCGCCTCGAAGACTTCAGGTCCGGTGTTGAACTCGTGCAATTCGAAATCGATCCCTTCGCGGTCGAACGAGCCGCGTTCGAGCCCGGTCCAGATTTGTCCGTCCACGGCGACCACGTGGAGATAGCCGAGCCGAATTCTGCTGCGCGCCTGCGCGATGGCTGGCGCCGCGTACATTGACGCGACCGCCAGCGCCGCGCCGTGCCGCAGCAACTGCCGGCGATTGACACCGCAAATGTTCATGCCGCCGCCCCCGCATTCCGGGCCGTGGACTGAAATCGCTGGGCATGAAATAGCGCGATGCCATCCCTGGGATAGTCGTGCAGGAAGGCCGACAGCCGAACCAGCGTCGTCTCGGCCGCGCCGTCCTGCACGATCGCCGCAAAGACTTCGTCCCAGCGCCGGCACATCGCAACGTCGGCTTCATCGGCGTGCGCGAGTTCGCCGCGGAGCTCACTGACTTCGATCGCGTCGGCAAATCCCTTCGGCGTGATACTGTCGACGCTGCGGAACAGGAATCTGTCGCCGACGCTGGCGCGGACCGCCGCGCTGACCAGCACGCGCGTACCGTAGTTCTTGTTCAGTCCCTCCAACCGCGACGCCAGGTTGATGGTGGCGCCGAGCGCGGTGTAGTTCATCCGGTCGCTCGAGCCGATATTGCCGACCACGGCATCGCCGACATGCAGGCCAAAGCGGGTGTCGTAGGGCGGCCAGCCCTCGCGCCGAAATTCGTTGTTGAGCGCTTCGTTGGCCGCAAGGCAAGCCAGGATGGCACGGCAGGCATTGACGGTGTGATCGGGATCGTCGGCCGGCGCGTTCCAGAATGCCATCACGGCGTCGCCGATATATTTGTCGACCGTGCCCTGGTGCCGCATGATCTCGTCCGACAGCGCCGCGAAATAGCGCGAGGTGTGGATCATCACCTGCGACGGGTCGGCGCGCTCCGTCTTGGCGGTAAAGTCGGCGACGTCGGTGAACAGCACCGTGACCTCGCGCCTGGAGCCGCCGAGGCTGAGCGAAGAGCCGGTCTCGATCAGCTGCCGCACGATCTGGCGCGGGATGAAGCTCGCAAAGCTGCGGACCACGCTGCGCATGGTGAACACCGAGCGGCCAAGCTCCTCGATCTCGGCGATGACGGAATGGACGCGCGGCCGCTCGGTAATCTCGAACCGCTGGATCGCGTCGGTCTCGTCGGCGAGCTTGCGGAGCGGCTGCGCCATCAGCGATCCCAGCCAGAACGCGAATGGCAGCGTCGCTCCGACAAAGGCCAGCGCCAAGGCGAACAGCGTGCGGCGCTCGTTGATGATCTGCGCATAGAATTCGTCGAGCGGCGCGACCATTGCCATCCGGATATTGGCCGAGCCGGCCGTCTCGAGCCTGTGAACCGCCGCGACATAGGTTCGGCCCGACGCATCAGCAAAGAACTGCTGGGCCGGCCCGCCGTCCCGCCAGGACTGGATGACCGGCACGAGCGCGGGCAGCCGGAGCGCGCCGATCTGTGGCAGGTCGTCCTGCCGCTCCGGAATCTCCGCCATCAGGCGGTTCATCTCGGGATGGCCGACGATGCGCCCGGCATCGTTGAACAGGAACGCCAGCCCTGATTGGCCGAGCTTCTGCTCCGCCAGCATGTCCTCGAACCGGTTCAGCAGCAAATCACCCGCAATGACGCCGCGGCGCCCTTCCCTCAACGGCGTCCGCAGCGTGTAGCCCGGCTCGCCCGTGGCGTAGAAGACGTAAGGACCGGTCAACAGCGTCTTGTCGTTCTTGAACGCCTCGACATACCAGGGCCGTTGCCGCGGGTCGTAGCTGGCGGGTCCGGCGACCTCGGCGACCTGAATGAGGTTCTCGGAGAGATACTGCGTGACAGGCGCGGCGCCGGCCGTGCGCGAGATCAGGACCAGGCGGAAGGCAGCATCCTCATCGACATTCAAGCCCTTCCGGAACGACGGCTTGGCCCGATCGATCACGTCCATCTCGATGAACGAGCCGTCCTCGTAGCCGACATAGAGATTGAAGAGCTGCGGGTTGTTGCGCAGCATCGCCGCCATCAGGCTGTAGAGCCGCGTATTGTCCGCGATGTCGGCCTCCTGGATCGGCGGCAGGCCGGACAGGATGTCGAGATTGTCGCGGACATTCTTGAACTGCTCGTCGATGTGATCGGCGCCAAGCTGCGTCACCTTCTCGATGAAGCCAGAGGCGGCCGTCCTGGTGATGGCGGTCACGCGTTCGAAGCTGAGATAGACCAGCGTCAGGCCCACAAGCAGCACCACGCCCACGAACACCGCAATGATCGATGTCTGAAAGCCGATGCGCAATGTCTGCTTTCTGGTTCCGTCTCCAGTCATCGGGGCTGTGCTTACGCCTCCGTCAATACTTTCGAACGATGGGTTTTGTGGGAGCTGGCGCGGACGCTGCCTGCGAGACCGAGAAAGTAACCCACGTCGACCAGCTCTTCGGACGGTTCTCGACCTCCAGGTCCTTGTAGCCCCTGACGTTGAGATAGCCTTGGTAGCCGTCCGACAGCGGGATCATGAATCCGATCTGCGGACCAATGCCGACCGCCTGCCCCCTGAAGCCTCCGAGCTTGGCGCCGGGCCCGCTGTCATCGGTGAGCTGCTGGAAGAAATAGCCGGCGACGCCGACATGGACGTTCTTGCTGACGAACTGGGAAGCCGCCCAGTCGACGTGGAAATCGATGCCGTTCTGGTACTGGAGAAACGGGTTCGTGAAGTTGTAGGTGAGTCCGCCGACGATCGAGAACTCATGTCCGGTCTTGAGGTCGAGATAGGTGTAGCCGGCCCCCACATCGATCGCGGGGAAGCCGAAGCTCAAGTTCGCGAGGCGGCTGGAATCATAGGTGCCGCTCGGGATGTTGCCGGTGATGTAGACCATCTCGTTGTGGACGCCCTGATTCCATTTCAGCGTGCCCTGGTAAAAGACGTCGGTCAGCGTGGTGCGGTTGTCGGCAGCGCTGCCCGAGATGGTGTTGCCGCGCGGGCCCGTCAGCGTCGCGTCGATGCCGACACCGATATTTCCCGGCGCGGTGAGCACGGTGAACCCGGCCTGGCCTCCGAGGACCGGCATCGGCGAAGTATAGGTGATGCCCATGACGAGCACATCGGCATGAGCATTGAGACCGGCCGTCACCGAACCCGGTATGCCGCCGCTGGTGACGAAGTTCTGCCCTGCTCCGGCTTTCTCCTGGAGATGGATGTAGATCGTCGAATAGGCCCAGCCCGGCGTTACCGGTACGGCGGCAAGGCTGCCGAAGATGCCCGGAAGCCAGAAGCTGACGCCGGCGGAATCGGCCAGCGCTGGCTGGGCTGCGAAACTCGCCATCGCCAATGCGGTCGCGAGTCCGACCTTTCGAATGTGTCCCGTCACGGTGCGTCCCCTCATTCTCGTCACGTCATCCACCCGTCACGCCAGTTCTTCTATTTCGTAGCTCCCCCAATGGTCGTGGCTATCCGCTCAACATCAGGCAGCTTCCAGCTGTGATCGAAAAGCGGCTTCTCGGGCCCGTAGAGGCGGAACAGCAGTTCGAACTTCCGCGCGGGATCGGTCGGCACCCAATTGGCCTCCTTGCCGTCCGGCGCCTTCGGGCCGAAATAGATGTCGACCGAACCGTCGGCGTTCTTCTCGATGCCCGGGCTGATCGAGGCGCGGCTGGCGCTCGGCATGTTGCGCACCAGCGCATGGGTCTCGCGGTCGTAGACCGTCGCTGACCAGTATTGCTTGACCGGCGGGTTCGCCGGCACGGTCAGGCGGTAAGTGACGTTGCCGTCGAACGGCTGGCCGTCCCTGTCCTTGTTGGCCATCAGGTAGAACTGCGCGGTACCGAGGCGCTTGATGCCGGTGAAGCCGAGCGTGTAGGTGACGCCGCGCATATCGACTCTCGCCGCCTTGACCATCTCGGCCACCGCAGCCGGGAACCAGCGGATGCCCGGATTGATCACGGCGAAGCCGGCGTCGTAGCTCTGTTCAAGTATTGCGTGGGCTTCGCGACCGGCCTGATCGAGCAGCGCAACGGTCTTTTGATCCGGATTGAAGGCCTTGCCCTTCTCGATACCGATGCTCGCGAGCTGGTCGATCATGGCTCGATCACGATCGAGCCACGGCTCGTTCTGCACGACACGATCGAGGCTGCGATAGAAGCTCGCATCATAGGGAATGGTGGAGTCGAACAGGACGTCATAGGCATCGGTAAAGTTGGTCGGCGGCGGATCCTTCGCCTGCGCGAGCGGGTAGACCTTGATCTGCTTGCCGTAGGAGACCGACTTCGCCACGTCGGCATCGCCGTGGCTTGCGAGATTGGAGCGCAGCAGCGCGAAGCCGCTGAATGTATCGGACTGCAGTCCAATGTAGTTCGCCGGCACGTCGCCCTTGTAGCCGGGCGGCAGGATCAAATATTTACCGCCCTGCCCTTTGTCGGCGCCTTCAGGTCCTGCATCCTCCAGTGGCATCTGCCAGGCCGTGACGATATTGCCGGCGATCGAGCCGCCTTGCGCAGGCGGAATGTCGATCACGATCGGGCCGTCCTTCACATTCCAGAACGACATCAGATAGATCGAGTCCGGATTGGGCGTCAGCGTCTGGTTCTTCCAGTTCACCGGCTTCGACCAGTAGATGATCTCGTTCGGCTTCGCCTTGGTCGTCTTAAGCATCGTCTGGAGCATGAGATCGGCATTCACGGCCGGCATGCCCCAGATCATCGCCTCGACTGCGCGACGTTGGATAGTGCGCGCGGCAACCTCATCCGGCGACAGACTCTGCGCATGCGCGCTCGCGGTCATCAGTGTCATGGCGATGACACCTGCAATTGCGTGTCTCATGACAGCCTCCACTCATTCAGCCTTCAGCTCACCGGCTTCGGCTCGGGGAATTTCCATTTGCCGTTCAGGATCTCGGGGCGCGGCCGATAGAGTCGGATCGTGTAATTCCAGCCCTTCATGATCGGCAGGCAGTTCGGGATCTTGCCGTCGCAACCGCCGAACTGGACCACCGTCGAGCCGTCGGCGGATTTCACCGCCGTCAGATTGTTGAGGGAGTACGCGTTGTAGGGGTTCTTCTCGAAATAGCCCTCGGCGTTGTAGAGGCTGATCGACCAGAAGCCGTCGACCGGCACATTGCCTGGAACGGTCAGCTTGTAGACTGTGTTGCCGTCGTTCTTTTCGGGGTTGAAGCTGAGATAGGTGGCTTCCTTGTCGGGATTGCCACCCCACCCCGCCGCGGTTCCGACCAGATGCTTGATCGGATCGACCTGCTCCTTCGACCCGAACGCACTCTTGAAGCCACCCGTTGTCGAGGCCAGCACGAGCAGAGCATCCCGCACTTTCTTCTGACTGGCCGCATCCCAGTTCGGAATCTCGAATTTGCCTGAGGACTTCTGGCTGATCTTGACGGCATCCTGCAACGCATGGACTTTCTCGATATCCTTGGGATCGTTCGGATCGACCAGCGTCCTCAGCGCGACCAGCACATAGCGCGTTCCGACCTTGTTCTTGTCGAACGTATAGCTGCCGGCGCCATATTCGACCTTGCCGACGACATAGTGATCCTCGTTGATCACCTGCATGGACCGGAACCTCTTGCCTGCATCAGGCAATGTGACCGTCGCGGGGCCGGCATCGAGGTCGAGAATGACGGTCGAATACAGCGTGTCGCGATTGGACCGGATAACCGCCTGTTTCTCGATCTGCATCGGCTCGCGATGGTGAAACAGCTTGCCGGTGCCGCCGGCATCCTTGACGCCGTTACCAAAATAGAGATCGGACTCCGCGCGAGCAAAATTGTCAACCGTCACCGCAACCGGCGACTGTGCATGCGCCGCCGACATGAGGAGAAGGATCGAAGCCGTCAGCGCTGCTCTTTTCATTGTTTCCTCTCGCTAGAACGGATTGACGTAATTCAGGATGGCGATCTGCCGGAGGATCACGCGACGCACGACGTGGGTTGGCTTGACACGATCGGTGTAGATCGCAGCGGTCCCGGCACTGCCCGCCGGCAGGCGCCTGACGAAATCGGCATCGTCGAGTCTGACGCGCACGACGAACGGCGCTGCCTCGATCGCTCTCGGCGCGACGGCGGTGCCCGACGTCTGCGCCTGCCCGGTGGCGATCGCCTGGAGCACGCTTTCGACCTTGCCGGAAAAGACCCGCCCGGGCGCGAACTTGAAGGTCGCCTCGACCTCCTGCCCCGGAGCGACATAGCGTGCGTCGTTCTGGTTGATCGCGACACCGATGATCGTGTCGGAGGTATCGATGAACGCCATCACCGGCGACAGTGGCAGGTTGGCCACCCGCGCACCCTTGCGCAGCGCGAGGTTGGTGACATAGCCGTCCGCCGGCGCGCGCACGACGGTCTTGTCGAGATTCCATTGCGCGGCCTCGAGCTGACCCGCGAGCTGGTCGACCTCGGACTGCCGCTGCTCGACGTCGAAGCCGCGGCCGGCGTCGCGCTCATAGAGCTGCGTCATCTGGCCGAGGCGCGTCCTGGCGAGCTTGAACTGCGCGTCGATCGCCTTGACCTGTGCGGCATAGGGCGTCGGGTCGATCTTGAACAGGATGTCACCGGACCTCAGTGGCGTGTTGGCGACAACCGGGACGTCCGTCACCTCGCCCGCCACGTCAGGCACGATCGAAACCGCGTTGCGCACGACCAGCGCGTCACCCTGCGGCGCGCCCCATCCCATCGGGATCAGCAGTCCGAATAGCAGGAGCACCAGAACGATCGCGGGCGAGGCCTTCCAGAACAGGTTGAATCGCACGATCCCGAAATGCACCAGCAGGAACAGCAGCACGAGATAGATATTGAAGATCGCGACGCCCATCACGCATCTCCCGCCTTGCGCGCGGGCACGTCGAGATAGGCCCAGATCAACGCGATCGGCCACAGCGCGAAGCCGAAGAACAGCGTGATCCACCCGGCGACCGTCACCGCTTGCGCATGGGGATGGTTGCGCGATTTCGCGATGTGCCCCGGCAGCCAGCCGGCAATGCAGACCACGCCGATCGCGCTGGCGAGCAGGATCACCAGCACGATCCAGGCGAAGATGTCGTAACCACTCATGGCGACCGCCTTATCGCGTCAGTGACGCGCCTTCACTGGCAGTAGTCCCAGAAGCCCTGCGTGCGGGACGGATCAGTGTAGTACCAGCACATCCCTGGCGCGGGCGCCGCGCCCGCCCAGGCGGCAGCCGTAGCTGCAGTCACGAAGCCGATCGCCGCACCGGCGGCGATCGCACCGCCTCTCGGCCAGCCATACCAGCCGGGCCGCGCCCACCCGCCGCGGCCCGCGACCGCGGTGGTGTGGCGAACCGCAACGTTGCCTCGTGGTCCCCTAACGGCCGTGGTGCCGCGATAGGCACCGCCACGCGGCCCGACCGCGGCTCCGCCGCGGTGAACAACGGCGCCGCCGCGCGGGCCAACCGCTGCACCACCACGACGGCCGGCGGCGCGGACTTCGATGAGATCGGGTGATCCAACTGCGTCCAGATGGATTGCCGCGGGTTGAAGCGGCGCTGCCGACACTACCCCAGCCGGCAGAGAAACGCCGGTTACCAGTGTCAGCAAGCAGCTCGTCAACCGGACAGTGCGCATATGCCCAAACATCTCGATACCTCCTGATATTCTTCCTTGTTGATCAAGTTCCTCGTCGCGATCGTTTTCGTCGTTGCGATGCCCCCGTCCTCCCGCGGTCGAACCCGAACCCGCACGACGTTGTGACATGCGCGACGAAGTCGGTGCTTGCCGTCTTCGTCGCGCAGTCGTTCGGGGCGCTCCCGTTACTGTGGCTTCAGGCGTTCGATCTCACCAAGTCGCTTCAAGGCCGCCTGCTGTCGGAGCAAGCCGTAATTGATGCCGCTCGCATTCAGCGAGCTGCCTTCCTGGAAGGGGAAGTCGTTGAAGTCGGCGAAGAACTCCTTGATCTTCCCTTGTACGGGGACGATCAGCCACATGTTCTGGGCCAGGAACTGGATGGCTCCTCCGCCTTCCTCCATGCCTCGCTCGTAAGGATCCATGCGCAAGTTTGCGATTAGCGCCCACGAGGGCACCTCGCGGGTTGCGGTCGCAATGTTTCCCTTGGAAGCTATTGCAAAGCTCAACTTCCAATCGTTCCACCTGATGGCATTGAGGTTGCCGCCCTGGTCGAAGTAGTAGAGCGCGTCCCGGGGCGGCGTAGTTGTCTCACCCTTGAAAAAGGGCAGGAAGTTATAGCCGTCGAGATGGACCTTGAAGTTCTTCCCGTTGGCGGTGAAACCCGCCTTCATCTTCTCCTTGATGTCAGTTATTCCCGCCGCGGCGCACAGTGTTGGGAACCAATCGATCAGCGAGATGATCTCGTTATATTGCGTGCCGGGTTTCACAACGCCGGGCCACCGCACCATCATGGGAATGCGCATGCCGCCTTCCCATGTGGTGCCCTTTTCGCCATGGAAGGGCGTTTGCGCGCCGTCGGGCCACAGAGCAAGCTCGGCGCCGTTGTCCGTGGTGTAGAGGACGATGGTGTTGTCGGCGATGCCGAGGTCGTCGAGTTGCTTAAGCAGCTCGCCGACCATTCCATCATGTTCCACCATGCCGTCGGCGTGGATGCCTTTGCCGGTCTTGCCGAGCGACTCCTTCTTGAGATGCGTGAAGACGTGCATTCGGGTCGAATTGAACCAGACGAAGAACGGTTTGTCCGCCCTAACCTGCCGGCCAATGAAGTCCTTGGCGGCGCCCAGGAACTCCTCGTCAACCGTCGGCATACGCGCGGTGTTGAGCGGCCCGGTATCCTCGATCTTTCCGTCCGCGGTTGATTTGATCACGCCCCGCGGCCCGAACTGCTTCCGGAAATTGGGATCCTTCGGATAGAAATAGCCTTCCGGCTCCTCTTCCGCATTGAGGTGATAGAGATTGCCGAAGAATTCGTCGAAGCCATGCTTGGTTGGCAGATGCTCGTCGCGGTCGCCAAGATGGTTCTTGCCGAACTGGCCAGTGGCGTAGCCCTGCGTCTTCATCACGTCGGCGATCGTCGGCATCCAATCCTGGATGCCATGGGGATCGCCGGGCATGCCGATGGTGAGGAGGCCGGTCCGGAACGGCTCCTGGCCCAGGATGAACGAGGCGCGGCCGGCCGTGCAGCTTTGCTGGCCGTAGGAGTCCGTGAAGATGGCTCCTTCGCGCGCAATGCGGTCGATGTTGGGCGTGCGATAGCCCATCATACCCATGGTATAGGCGCTGATCTGGGGAATGCCGATGTCGTCGCCGAAGATGACGAGAATGTTGGGCTTGCGGCCCGCGGCGGGCGCAGCAGCCGGCGCCCCCGAAGGGGCCGCCTTCTGAGCCTGCGCCAGTGCCTGCGATGTCAGCGCCGCTGTTGCGACGATCGACGATGTACCAAGCAGCACGGCGCGGCGATGAATCGCCGATTGGTCGCCACAGGTGGAATCGGCAACGGCATCATTCTGCTTCTTCGTCTCGTTGGTCATTCGACGCTCCCTGATTTATTCGATCTTGGTTGTCGTAGATGAGGGCGAATCTAGATCGTCCGTTCCGTCTGAGTGACCTCCTGTGCTTTGCTTATCTCGCGGGCTTTCGATACGCGGCGACCTTCGGGGTCCCGACCGGGTTCAAATGCGGGGGCAGACCTGCCGTGACCCGGCCTCCGGCCCGCGGGCGCAGCCTGCGGCGGGCGGCGACCACGCGGTGCAGCAGCCGGCGTGGCGACCAATGAGCCGGATCGTGCCGATTTCCGAACAACTCGCTCTCGATCGCATCAAGCTGGCGGTCGAGTTCCGGATCGCGTGCGACGGCCTTGAAAGCTCCAGCCGTGATTGGAGGCTGCGTCGCGTTGAGATGTGACAGCCATTCAAGCAGCGCGAAATAAGACGCCTTTGCGTCGCGATGGCGGATCGCACGGCGCAGCCGGCTGAAAGCAAACGCCTCCGACTGAAGATAGGCCTGGTGCCGACGATGAAGACTGGCCAAAACGCGACGTGCCGCACGAGGCGCAAACCAAGCGATCCCGGCCGTGGCGGCTACCACAAGCAGGGCCGTCAGCCAGTGGTCGACGATAAAGTCGACGATGCCATCCCAGGTCCACCGCCGAGCTGATTGGTTTGAAGCAGCTGGACCTGCCGCCACCGAGGTCGCAATGCCCTTGACAGGCACGGCCTCGAGATGGACCTGTTCGATCTTGCCGCTGCCGACATTCCACCAGCCGATATCGACGGACGGCAGCGAATAGTCACCTGCTCGCTCCACCATATACGTTGCGGAATCGACGCGGGTCGACGTCATGACGTCGGAGCGCCCGTCGACCTTGTCCTCGAGCTTCGGCTGCGCCGGATAAAGTCTCAAGCCATCGACAGACGGAAATTGCTGAGGCGGCAGCAGCATCGCCGGCGTGCCTTCCGCCCGGATCGTGATGGTTCGCGTGACGGCATCACCGGCCTTGAGCGGGTCGGACGAACGCTTGACGTCCTGCTCGGCAGTCAGGCTGGTGGCCGATATGAACGGGCGAAGTGCGTCCGCCGCGTCCGGGATGAAGGCTTCGAACGACACGCGTGGCAGCGCGACGGCCACCTCGCGCGTGGCTGGCGGCTCGGCCGCATATTTGATCCTGACGCTCTGATCGGCGACGGCGTAGGAGCCCGGCTCCTGCGGCGAGATAGCGTATTCGAATTGTACACCGGCATAAGCCACGCCGTCGCGCTGCTCGCTGGTGTTGACGCTCTGCAATTGCCGCGTCACCGCGTTGCGCACCTGAAAATCGGGCAGTTCGGGCGGCGACGTCATATAGTTCGGCGCCATGACCAGGATACTCAGCGTGGTCTTCTGCCCGACCACGACCCGCGGCGGGTCGATCGTGACCTGCACGATCGGCCCGAGGGCTACCGATTGCTGCGCATATACATCCGGCGACGGGAGCGCGCCGCCAAGCAGCAAGGCGATGAAGCCGATCCAAACTCTCACTGCGGCGCCCTCCCCTGTGTCGGAGCGGCCGCCTGGATCGCAAATTTCAGTTTGAGGAAATCCGCAGGCGAGGTCTGGACCTGACGCATCCAGGCTTCGGCCGCGCCGGCAGTGGTGACGTCCTGCGGCGTGACAGCGATCTTCTTTCCGCCTTTCTGATTGGGATCGACGCGCATCTCGTCGGCCTTCTCATCCGGCGGCGCAGGGTCATCCTGCTCCTGCTTGCGTCGCTTGGCTTCACGCGCATCTAGCGCCGCCTGAACGATGGCGCGGTTTGTCTTCGCGGCGGCGTTTCCGGGCTGTGCCTTGAGCACCTCGTCATAGGTCTTGAGCGCTTTCTCATAAGCGTGGTTCTGCGCCTGCGCGTTACCTAGCGCGAATTTTCCCTCGAGCGTGTCGACGCGCGAAAATTCCTCAGCAGCGGCGAGAAAATCGTACGCGCGGTATGCCGAGAGGCCGCGCCACATCGGATCGGCGAATGTCGTTTTCGCGGCGGCATAGTCGCCACGGTCAAATGCGAGTCGTCCCTGCTGATCCGGCGTCAGCCAAAGATTGGTGAAGCGCGATGTGTCCTCGGCTCTCGAAGTGCTGGCGTGCGTCACGATGAAGAGAGCCAGGACCCACGCCACTGTCGTACCGCGCCGGAACCAGAGCAGACTCAACAGCGCCAGCGGCGGCAGCAGCCAATAGCCTTCATCCCGCCATTGCGTGCCGAACGCATCGCCCTGGGCGGCCTGGAAACGCGTCTCGATCCGGCGCTCCAGTCGTACGATGTCCGAGCCGTCGATACTGACCCGGATGACGTCTGCGCCGGCCGGCAGCACCGATGTAGCCGGGCTGACCGCGAATATGACGAGACCATTGCGGCCGGCCGCCTGCCGGATCGTGGCGGCATCCGCGGTCCCGAGATCGTCCGCGACCAGCAGGACCGTTCCGGGGACCGGTTCGGCCGCCAGCGCGTCGGCCGCCAGTGCGACGGCACTCGCAACGTTCTTGCCGTCCGCCGGCATTAGCCCTGGCTCCAGCGCGGCCAGAAACGGCTCGATCACGGAGCGGTCGTCAGTCGGCGGCATCACCAGATGCGCGGTGCCGGCAAAGGCTACGAGGCCGGTCCTGGCGCCCGCGCGGGCCGCAAGCAGATCCCTGATCTTCTGCTTGGCGCGCTCGAGGCGAGAGGGCGCCACATCGGTCTCATTCATCGATGATCCGACTGCGAGCGCAATCATCAGCGGCGCCTTGTCTTCGACGAAGGGCGGAAGCTCGCGGCGCCAGGTCGGACCGGACAGACCGATGATGCCGAGCATCATGCCGGCTGCTACGAGATAAACCGGGTTGACGTGGCGCCCTTGTCCCGGCCGCACGATGAGATGCGTCAACAGATGCGGCGCGATCACGCCACCCCATTGCGCGCGCACGTCCTGCCGGCGAAGCAGCACCGCAAACACGACGGCGAGCGGGATCAGCGCGAGCAGCCAGAGCGGGCGCAAGAGGTGGAAGGACATCGTTGCCGCGTCACGCATGGCTGACGCTCCGCATCCGGCGCCACTCGCTGCCGAGCAGGAGCCAAAGCCACAAGAGCAGACCGATCGCGATGGCCAGGCCGAACGGCCATTGAAACAGTGGCAGCTTCGGCCGCCATGACAGGGTCTGAAGCTTGGCCGGCGCGAGGCGGTCGATATCGGCATAGATCGCCTGCAGCTGCGCGCCATCCTCGGCGCGGAAGAAGTGCCCTGCGCTGGTGTCCGCGACATGCTGCAAGACGGCGAGGTCGACGCGGTTCTCGCCTGAGGCTGCGGGATCGCCGACCCCGATCGTGTAGACCGTGACATCGTTCTGGCGAGCGATGTCGGCGGCGTGCTCGGGCGGCACCCGGCTCGCCGTATCGTTGCCGTCGGTCAGCAGGATCAGGAGCTTCTGCTTCGCAGTGCTGGCTGCAAATGTCTTGATGGCAAGCCCGATTGTATCGCCGATCGCCGTCTGCTGGCCGGCCATGCCGACCCCTGCCTGATCGAGCAATTGCTGCGCCGTCTGGAGGTCTTGCGTGAAGGGCACCTGCACATAGGGCCTGGTGCCGAACAGGATCAGAGCGACACGGTCGCCCTTGCGGCGGGCGATGAAGTCTCTGACCACGCGCTTGACGCCGTCGAGACGGGTGAGCGTCGTGCCGTCCGACGCCTTGAAATCGCGCTGGTCCATCGATCCCGAGATGTCGATCGCCAGGATCAGATCGCGCGCGGAGACCTCGCGCGTCACCGCGTCGCCGACCCATTGCGGCCGGGCCAGCGCCACAACCAGCAGCGTCCAGATGGCCGCAGCCGCGATCATCTGGACGGCGCGGCGTTCGAGGACAACCGCGCCGCGCTGCGGCGTCTGCCCGGTTGCCGCCGCCAACCTGTCGAAGAAGGGCACCTGGATCGAGGCCTGCCGCGCCTGGTACGGCGGCAGCAGCCACCACGCCAGGACCGGCAACGGCAACAGCAGAAGCAGCCATGGCCAGGCGAACTCAAGCATGATGCCCCCCGATCCAGCGGCGCACGAGACGAACCAGCGATTGCAACTCGGCGCCATCAGGCGGAATTTTCTGGTAAGGCCCGCTCGCGAGCAGGCGCCCCACGCCGTGAGAAAACTCCTCGCCGCCATAGCTGCGATCGAGGAAGGCCAGCCATGCCGGACCGACCAGCGGTGCCACTTGCTCGCGCGGAAAGGCCGCGAGCGCCGTTCGCCGCACCAGCAAGGTCAACTTCGACAACAGCTCCGACGGCATCGAATTGCGCGCCTGCTCGATGCTATGAAGCTCCGCGAGCGCTTCCCGGCGATAGCGGTTGACACGGCGCAGATGCGCCACGCGCCACACGGTAGCGCAGATGGCCGCGAGCAGCAGGGCGATCGCGAGCCTCGCCTCCCAGGTCTGTGGCCAGAGGCTGACCTCGCGCGGCAGCGGAACGTCGATCAGACCGGCCACGGGGTCGGCAGCAACGGATGGAGCCTCAGCCAAGGGCCGCCTCCGCCAGGTTATGCGGGGCCGCGCGGCCACGACCGGCCGGCAGACCACCAAGAAGACGCCGAAGCTGCGCGGCGGTGTCCTCCGCCGCGCTCAGCGGCAGCACGGGAATTCCGAGCTCGCGCGTCCAGTCGAAGATGCTCTTCAGGCGGTCCCGGGTGAGCTGCGATACGCTCTTGCGGACGCTGTCGCGGCCGACATCGAGCCGGATCTGCAGCTCGCCATCGGTCACGGTCATGCTGGCCGACGGTGGCAGATCGCTTTGCAGGGGATCATGGACCATCGCAGCGACAACGTCATTGTGCCGCGCCAGCGCGGCGACCATATCGCGCGTTGCAGCGTCCGCGCCGTCGAAATCGCTGATGATGATCACGGCGGCATCGTGCGGTGCCCGACGCCTTGCATGATCGAGCGCTGTGTTGAGCATCGTCGGCGCGGATACCAGACCGCGCCCGACGCCGAGCGCCTGGTTCTGCGTGACGACGGCCGCGAGGATTTGGAGCACGGTCGCCCGGCTACGACGCGCCCTCACCTCGATAAAGTCTCGATCGTTGAACACGACGGCGCCGACGCGATCGCCGGCGCCGAGCACCCGCCACGCCCCGATTGCTGCGGCCTCGGCCGCCGTCACCGATTTCATCGCATGCCGGCTGCCGAAGAACATCGAAAGGCGCTGATCGACCACCAGGATCGTCTGCCGGTCGCGCTCCTCGTTGAAGACCCGGATATGCGGCTTGCGCAGGCGCGCCGTCACCTTCCAGTCGATCGAGCGGACGTCGTCGCCGGGACGATAATCCCTGATCTCTTCGAAGTTCAGGCCGCGGCCCCGCATGCGGGAGGCAAAGCGGCCGGACAAAAGGCTATGCACGGGCTGGCGCGGCAGGAACGAAACCTTGCGTCCGCGATATTCGAGCGCGATCAGATCGTGAAGACCGACATAGACACCTGGCATATTGGCTGATGTCTCGGTCATGACGGCCTCAGGCTGCTGCAACCAGCTCGGTAATCTTGTCGATCACCTGATCGGGCGTAACGCCCTGCGACACTGCCTCGTAGCTGAGGATGATCCGGTGGCGCAGGCAGTCGTGGATCACCGCGCGCACGTGGTCGGGCGTCACGAAATCGTATTCATCGAGCCAAGCGCGAGTCCGCGCGCAACGATCGAGCGCCAGGCTGCCGCGCGGGCTGGCGCCGACCTGGATCCATTTGCTCAAGGGCTCGCCATAGCGCCCGGGAAAACGCGTCGCGTAGATCACGTCGACCATGTACTTCTGAACGAGGTCGGAGACGAAGATGCCGTCGATTTCGCCGCGTGCATCCAGGATCGTCTGCTGCGGGATCGGGGACGGCTCCGAGGTGTGGTCCTTCGGTGCTTGCGCGTTCTCGGCACGATTGAGCCGGATGATCTCGCCTTCGGATGCCTCGTCGGGATAGGTGATGACGACATGCATCAGGAAGCGGTCGAGCTGCGCTTCGGGAAGCGCATAGGTGCCTTCCTGCTCGATCGGGTTCTCGGTCGCGAGCACCATGAACAGATCCGGCATCTTGTAAGTCTTTCCGGCAACCGTGACCTGGCGCTCCTCCATGGCCTCGAGCAGCGCGGACTGCACCTTGGCCGGAGCGCGGTTGATCTCATCGGCGAGCACAAGATTGGCGAAGATCGGCCCTTTCTGAAACTCAAACTGTCCACCTTTGTCGGTCTGGACGTAGATCTCGGCGCCAGTCACGTCCGACGGCAGTAGGTCGGGCGTGAACTGCACGCGCGACAGATCGGCGGCGAGGTTCTTCGCCAGCGTCTTGACCGCGCGGGTCTTGGCCAGACCCGGGAGACTCTCGATGAGCAGATTACCGTTGGCCAGGAGGCCAATCAGCATGCTCTCGACCAGATGATCCTGCCCCAGTACGGACTTTCCGATCCGTGACTTCAGTTCAAGCACGGCGTCGCGGGCGGGCGAGCTCTTGGAGGATTTTGGCTCTGTCACAGATTTCAACTGATTCATGCGAAGATCGGCGTTGCTGTCGATGAGAACGCGCCCTGCCACCTGACTCAGCGGCGGGGCTCATGTGCTTGTCGCGCTATTTCGGTGCCGTCTTGTCGAGCGTTTTCATCAGCCCCTCGACCATCTGGTCGATGCTGAAGCTCGCGGAGCGCTGGCTCGGCGGATAGTCCTTGAAGGTCTGCAGAAACGGCGCCACCCGCCAGGTACCGTACTGGATCAGATAAGCATTCTTGGCGAGCCAGTCGTAGTACTGGTCGGAGACTACGTCGGCCCGCTCGAACGGGTCCATCCGCAGGTTGAAGACCTTCGGCGCCCGCAGACAGGTGAACGGATTGGACCAGACTTCGAATCCGCCGGGCTTGCGCTGCTCGCAGAACACGATCTTGAAGTCGCCGTAGCGATAGGCAACGACTTCGCCATCATCATTGAGATAGTAGAAATCGTTGCGAGCCGACTTGCCCTGCCCCGTCAGTAACGGCAATTGGTTGTATCCATCGAGATGTACCTTGGCGGACTTGCCATTGAGGCTCGTTCCCTTCAGCAGCCGGTCCTTGATGTCGGTATCGCCGGCTGCAGCCAGCAGGGTCGGAAACCAATCAAGACCCGACATCATCTCGTTGGAGACGTCGCCGGCCTTGATGCGGCCGGGCCAACGAACCATAGCCGGCACACGAAATGCGCCTTCCCAGTTGGTGTCCTTTTCGCTGCGGAACGGCGTCGTTGCGGCATCCGGCCAAGACCATTGGTTCGGACCGTTGTCGGTGGTGTAGATGACAATCGTATTGTTGGCGATGCCGAGGTCGTCGAGCGTCTTCAGGAGCTTGCCGACATCGCCGTCGTGCTCGATCATGCCGTCAGCATATTCGTTGCCCGGCATGCCGCTCTGTCCCTGCATGGACGCGCGCACATGGGTGAAGGCGTGCATACGGGTCGTGTTCATCCAGGTGAAGAACGGTTTATTCGCCCTCGCCTGCCGCTGCATGAAATCGATTGCGGCCGCGGTGGTCTCGTCGTCGACTGTCTCCATCCGCTTTCTATTGAGCGGGCCGGTGTCCTCGATCTTCCCGTCGGCGGATGCCTTGAGCACGCCGCGCGGGCTGTTGCTCTTGGTGAACGTGGTATCGTTCTTGGGATAATACGGGCGCTCCGGCTCCTCCTCGGCATTGAGGTGGTAGAGGTTGCCGAAGAACTCATCAAAGCCGTGTTTGGTGGGGAGATACTCGTCCCGATCGCCGAGATGGTTCTTGCCGAACTGGCCGGTCGCGTAGCCGAGCGGCTTGAGCGCCTGCGCGATGGTCACGTCGCGATCCTGCAAGCCAACCGGCGCGCCGGGGATACCGACTTTGCATAGGCCAGTGCGCAAGCAGACCTGTCCGGTGATGAATGTGGAGCGGCCGGCCGTGCAGCTGTTCTCCGCATAGTAGTCCGTGAACATCATCCCTTCATTGGCGATACGATCAATGTTCGGCGTCTTGTAGCCGACGACGCCGCGCGTATAGGCGCTGATGTTAGACTGGCCGATGTCGTCACCAAAGATGACGAGAATGTTGGGCTTTGCCGTATTGGGTTGCTGAGCAACTGCGGGCGATCTGACGAAAGGCGACAAGCTCGTCGCGACCAGAGCCGCCGCGAGCAGGACGTGAAGCAGCGGTCTCCGGCCGCTTTCGATCGGCTTCGCGGTAGCTCCAGCCTCATCCTTGACGGCGTAGCCCATCTGACACTCCCTACTTTTTACTTTGTAGAAGGCTTCTGTGACGGCGGAGACTCGACCGACCTCACCACGCAGCGGAATCCGACATGGCTGGTCGATGTGTCGATGGGTTCGGCATGACGCGCGGCTGGACGATAACGGCGGCAATAGTTCGGCGCGCAGAGATGCGAGCCGCCCTTCAGGACCTTGCGCGGGATCCTGATGTCGGGCTGACAAGGGTCGTAACTTGCGTCTTCACGGCCGCCGCGGGGATTGTTCGGAATGCAGCAAGGCTTTGCGGCATCGGCGGCATGCTTTGACGACCACCAGTCGGAGGTCCACTCCCAGACATTGCCGATCATGTCGTGGAGGCCGTAGCCGTTCGGCGGGAAAGCCATGACCGGTGAGGTACGCTCGAACCCATCCTCGCCAAGATTCTGGACAGGGAAGTTGCCCTGCCAGATATTGGCCATGTGCTTGCCGCCCGGCATCAGCGCATCGCCCCAGGCGAACTCCTCACCGTCGAGGCCGCCGCGCGCGGCGAACTCCCACTCCGCCTCCGTCGGCAGGTCCTTGCCGGCCCACCGCGCGTAGGCGGCCGCGTCGCTATAGGAAACATGGACGACAGGGTGATCGTCGAGGCCCTTGATGTTGCTGCCGGGCCCGTAGGGATGACGCCAGTTGGCGCCGCGCATGAAGCTCCACCACTGGCTCCAGTCGGCAAGATCGGTAATGCGCGGCAGTGGCGAGAACACCAGCGAGCCGGCGTAGAGCATTTCCTTGAGCGCGCCGGGATAATCCTTGGGATTGGGGACGATCTGCGCCTCGGTGACGTGCCCGGTGGCGTTGACGAATTGCTTGAACTGCCGGTTGGTTACCGGCGTACGGTCAATCCAGAAGCCGTCGACGGAGACGCGGTGGCTCGGCGCCTCCTCGGGATAATGATGGTCGGATCCCATGCGGAAGGTCCCGCCGGGAATGAAGACCATCTCGCCGGTCTTCACGTCGTCCGGCAACCACTCGCAGTGATCCGTATCAGCCCGCAGCATCGTGGAAACTCCGATACGAGTATTCCACCCGATACTACGGCGCGGACTTCAGCAGGCGTCGACGAAAGCACATTGCCCGGCATTCTGGACGCATTGTTTGGTCCCCTCTTCTTGGCGCCGAGGGTGCGAGACGGGTGTCGTAGACTTGCGTCAGCATCTCTCCCTCTTTTGCGTACATCCTTCGAGCCCGCGGCAACACCATACCGCTATCCCCGCCCCGCGGTTCGCAGAGCGATCGTCGCCGATATCGCCTAGGTTGAAAATGGTATCCGAAGATTGGATGCCCGTGATGTGCAGTTTGTGCCAAGACGTCGCGCCGATCGGTGAGGCTTAACGATACATGTCGCAAATTCCTCAATCCACAGCGTCATGTGGTGCACAGCTCGCGTCAAATTCGGTGATAATTTACCTCAAAGCGCGAACTCGGCTCGTCATACCCACTTCGCGTTGTGGTGGTATTCAGCCGCCGCCTGCCGCAGAATTGTCGCGCTTGAGTAACAGAGTGGAACCATGGGCCAATTCCTTCTGGTTGATTCGCGTAAGCTCGACGGCTTCGAAGGTCTTCACCAGGCCGTTCACGGCTCGCACGTCGATGTCATGCAGCTGGGGCGCGGGCGATTGCGCGGATCGCTGTCCCACGTCGGCATCGGCGATTTCTCGCTCAGCATCGGCACCTTCAGCGTCGGCATGCGAACGCAGCGTATCTCCAGCGACGACAAGCTGATCATCGGGATGCTGCTCGCGGCCGAAGAGCGGGTCACCCACTGGTCCTTCGACATGCGCCTCAACGACGTGCTCGTGATTCCGCCGCTGCTCGAGCATGACGGAATCTTTCACGGTGCATCCGCTTACGCCGCCATGCGCTTCGACATCAACGAGGTCGCATCGCTGTTCGGCGGCGAAGCGAGGCTGAGCAATCCCGACACCTGGCGCAGGCGCGACCATTTCCGGGCGGCCCCCGATAGCGGGGCGATCGCCGCACATCGTCTGGTCCGGATCATGTCACATCTGCGCACCTACAGGAGCGGCCTGACGCCCTCGACCGCCGATTTCTGGAGGCGATCGATCGTCGAATGCATGGCGGCCAACGTGATGTCGTCGTTACCGCCCGACGACACCGGCTGGTTGCCTTCGGCAAGGCGGCTGATCCGCCGGGTCGAGGAGTATCTCGACGAGGCCGGCACGCGCCCGGTGCATGTCTCGGAGATCTGCGCCGCTCTCGGGGTGTCGCGCCGCACCCTCCATCGCGCGTTCCAGGAGGTGTTCGGCTTGGGCCCGGTCAGCTTCCTCAGGCACAAGCGGCTGTGTGCCGTTCATTCCATTCTGCATGAGAGCGTTCCCGGCTCGACGACCGTGGCCGCCGTCGCCATGCAGCAGGGGTTCTACGAACTCGGGCGGTTCTCGCAGTATTACTATGCGATGTTCGGGGAACGTCCGTCGCAGACCCTGGGAGGACGAACTGTCCCTCGCCTGAGGGTTCAACCCTCTGGGCATGAATTATAGGCACCAGGTTCGGTTGGCTGAGGGACGGCTTTGGTCCCACCGATTCCCCTTCGACCGCTCGACAGATCAGCTGGACGCGGCGGCCTTGGGCGATGTTGCGCAATTGCAACAGAAGTAAGGCTTTGAATTTGCTGGATTTTGGCTCCCCGGGCTGGATTCGAACCAGCGACCATCCGATTAACAGTCGGATGCTCTACCGCTGAGCTACCGAGGAAAGGGCGAACCAGTCGTTCGCGCGCGGCTGCGTATAACAAAGCCGCTTGCGCTTGCAAAGGACGAATTCGCAATCTTGCACAATGCGCCGGGGAAGGGCCGCCGCCCCTCCCCTGGCTCAAGTCAGGTCAAACTATTCGGCGACGAAGGACGTGGTCTTGGTTCCGGAGTCGTAGCGCAGCCGAAGCGCGGTGATCTTGCAGAGGTTGACGTTCTTCCAGAGCACGGCCTCGTCATAGCTCTGCCAGTCGACGCGGATGTTCCAGACACATCCCTCGTCGTCCTCTTCGAACTCGACATAGGTGCTCGCCTGGTTCTGCAAAACCTTGTCGAGCTCGTTCTCCCATTCGTCCAGGCCGTCGTCCGGCGCGTTGAAGCCCAGGAACTTGATGGCATAGCCGGTCTCGTTGACAACGGTCACGTTGCGGGCGTCGGCCGCGAACGACGGCGTAGCGGCGATCGCAAGACCGATCGCGATCAGTCCGGACAGAAAATACTTCATGTGAAATTCCCCCGATCGAAAGAGGCTCCGGTGCCTGACGTCGATCCGCGCAGGCACCGCGGCAACAAATGGCGTTGCCTCGAAGAATTCACCCGGAGCGCGATCGAATGGTTCAACACGCGACCGATCGACGCTCCGGAGCGTGCGCGACGCGAGACGCGCACGGGCAGTTCATATCGATTCGAATTCTCCGCAGCAATGAACCGGCATTCATAGATCGGCGGAGTTTGTTTTCTCCGGCACGGGCGCCGGCACTGCGGCGCCGTTGCTCTTTCCGGCCACCGCATTAACCAACGACTTCACGGGATCGTCGCCGGGCGCAAAGCCGCCCTGGCGCAGGATCTCGTCGATCATCGGACGCAGCGCGTGCACCTTGAGGAGCTCGCCCGCAAGCCCTTCGCCGAAGCCGACATTGCCTCCCCCGGCACCATTGCCGCCGAACGCGCCGCCGGTGTGCAGGATGCGGACGTCCTTGAGGTTTCCGATCGGCTTCACCATCTCGGCCAGCGCCGAGGGCATGGTCTCGATCCGCTTCTTGGCGAGCTCGAAGTCGATAACGTTGGCGCCGAGCTTGTTCTGCGCCTCGTTCTTGAGCGTGATGATCGCGGCTTCGGCCTCGCCGATATTCCTGACGCCGACGGCCTTGATCTTGTTGGACTCGGCTTCCGCGGTGGCCAGCGTCTTGACGGCCTCGGCGCGATCGAGTGAGGCCTTCTTTTCGGCTTCGGCCGCGACGATCAACTCGGTCGACTTGCGCTCGGCCTCGGTGCGCGCGGCGAGCACCTGGGTGAGACGGGCGCGATCGGCGACCTCGACCGCGCGTGCGGTCACCACCTTTTCCTCCGCGGAGACGGCGAGCGCCTCGGCGGTCTTGGCGTCGGCGACGGCTTCCGAGGTCTGCTTGCTCTTGGCCGCGATCTGGATCTCGTTCTCCTGCGTGGCGATCTGGATTTCGCGCTGCGCGTCGGTCTTGCGCTTGTTGATGGCGAGATCCGACTCGATGACCGCGGTTTCCTTGACCTGCTTGGCGCCGGCCTCCTTCTCGGCAACGGCGCGGTCGGTGTCGATGCGAGCGTTCTCCTCGGTCAGGCGCGCGGTCTGGGTTGCGGTCGCGACTTCAGCGCGGGTGCTCGCGGTCTTGTTGGCGATGTCGCGCTCCTGGGAGAGCTCGGCCTCCTTCTTGGTCCGCTCGATGGTCAGGGTCTGCTGCCGCGCCTCGAGGTCCTTTTGCGCGATCGCCACCTCGTTGTCGCGCACGATCGAGTTGCGGTCGCGCCGGCGCGTCTCGGTGACGGTCTTGAGCTGGGTCAGACCTTCGGCGTCGAAGAAGTTCTCCGGATTGAAGAACTTGACGTCGGTCTGGTCGAGTTTTGTCAATGACACCGATTCCAGCTCGAGCCCATTCGACTTGACGTCGGACTCGACCGTTGCCTGCACGTGTTTGACGAAATCGCTGCGCTTTTCCTGCAACTCCAGGATGGACATGGTGGCCGCCACCGAACGCAGGCCATCGACGAATTTTGCCTCGACCTGGTTACGCAGGGCTTCGGCGTCATTGGTCAGCGCGCCCAGCGTCTGGCTCGCGAGCGCGATGCTTTCATCGTCGGGGCGAACGCGCACGTAGAACTCGGCGACGATGTCGACGCGCAGGCGGTCCTTGGTGATCAGGGACTCCCGCTCCTTGCGCTCGACGGTGAGTCGCAGCGTCTTCAGGTTGACGCTGGCGTAGGAGTGGAAGATCGGCAGTATCATGGCGCCGCCGTCGAGCACGACCTTCTTGCCGCCGAGGCCGGTGCGCACGAAGGCCTCGTCGCGGGTGGCGCGCTTGTAGAGAATGGTGAAGACGATCCCGAGGACAACGATCAGCGCGACGCCGATCATGGCCGGGACTGCGATATCGAACATGACTTTCTCCGATAAATGACTTGTCAGCTGCTTAGAGTCGGCTTGGAAGGTTTGAGTTCATCGTCGGCCTTCACCGCGACGAAGCGGGTGCCGGCGCGATCGACCAGCAGGACCATGGTTCCCTGCGGCAGGGGCGATGATGACGGTGCGGCGACCGCCCAGACGAAATGCCGGTTGCCGTGGATGTCCGCGACGCTGACGCGGCCGGGCGGCCCCTGATCGAGCGGGCCGATCACGACCTCGCCGACGCGGCCGACGAGATCTCCGAGGCCGACGGCATAGCTTTCATCCTTGGGAATGACGCGCGCGATGCCCCTGCTTGCGGCGCGGACCAGCGGAATCGAGACGGCGACCGCTCCGACCGAGGCGAGCGTTGCCGGCAAGGGACCGGCCACCATCCGCGCGACGTCCTGGATCAGGAAGCCGGTGATGGAGAACGCGCCGAGCAGCAACAGCAGGAAGATCAAGAGCGGCACGCCGCCGACATTGATCCAGGAGATGGCGTTGATCACGCCATTGTCGCTGGGGTGACCGAAATCGATGTTGGTGCCGAGCATCTCGCTGAGCGAGGCCCCGACCAGCATCGAGACCACCTCGATCGAGCCGACGATGAGGATCATGGCCGCCGCGATCGCGAATGGCCTGACCTCCGGCGACATCACGTGTTCGAGCAGTGCGCTCATGACACATTACTCAGGAACGCGACTTCAACCGCGCCAGCCTCGCTGCAATCTCCTTGTCGCGATGCAACGTGCTGAGCTCGTCGATGTCGCTTGAATACGGGATGGCTGCCGGAACGCCGGTGGCGCGCGCCACCGCCCTGCCCGCGCGCAAGGCCTTCGCTGCCGCCGAGGCGCCACCGGACTTCCGGGGCGACGTCGAGGCCTGATGGCTTGCCTGAGCCTCGCTCTTTTCGAGATCGGCGCGGCGCTGCTCGGCATCTTGCAATGCTGACAGCACGGCGCGCAGCGAGGTCACGCACTGTTCGATCTTCTCGTTGTTCTCGTCGATGGCCCGGGAAAGCACCTCGAACTGCGCCTCGAGGTCCATCTGTCGTGCGATGCCGGCGCGGGCGAGATCGTCGCGGCTATCCGCGATCGCGCCCTCGATCTTGGGCGTGAGATCGGTCATCTCGCGCTCGATCTCGGTGCGGCGCGCGTTGAGACGGTACTCCTCGGCGCGCGCGGCCGCGAGCGCATCGCGGGCTTCGCTCTCCGCGCGCTCGATCTCGCGGATGGCCTGGCCAACCACTTTGAGCTTGTTCTTGCCTTCCGCCTGCTCGATCGCGTCATAGGCGATCCCGGCGATCAGGCGCCCGACCCGGGACAGGAAGTTGTCGGGGGCGGCAGCGATGGTATCCATGGCGTTCTCCTCCTCTGGCAGACTGTTCGGCGTGACGCCGTAGTGAACTTCGAAGCCGTCGTCGGTGCGGATCAGGCGCGCGGGCGCGCTCTGCCCCCAGCCCTCGGCGTAACCGGCGTAGTCGAAGGGCACGCTGAAGCGTCCTTCCACCGTCGCAATCGAAATGGTGGCGGGGCCCTTGATCTTGGCGAGCTTGTCGTCGAGCGGCAGACGGCGGCCCTGCGCGGCGCGATAATCGGCGCGGTCGCGCAGGCCCAGCGTCACCAACCGCGACGGCAGTGCGGTTTCTTTCCGGATCGGCTCATAGGCATGGGCGTGCAGCAGGACGACGTTGGAGCCGACGTTATGGCTCCGCGCCACCTCGTCCAGGATCTCCATCATGCGGTCATAAGCCCTAAACGTCGCCTCCATGGCGGCCTTGGCGGCCGGGTCAGGGGCAAGCCTGTAACGCAGCGCGGACGGCGCGCTTTTGGACGACGGGCTCATGGAAAGCACTAAAGCACCATTTTGGTGCTTTAGGAAGAGGAAGTATGATCACGTTCCACTGATCCCTGGGCACTCCATGGATTTGTCGCGGCGGCCCGGATCCGCGTTCAAGGCGGCCATCACCTCTAGATCACCACCGATCAAGACTTCTTGCACGTGAGAGTTGCAATTTTACGCAAAGTCTACGTCGACCTGGAACACGAGACGGAGCTTGGGATGCACGCACTCTCCCCGCCGTCATCGCGAGGAGCGAAGCGACGAAGCAATCCAGGGTCTTTCCGTCGAGGGATTCTGGATTGCTTCGCGGAGCCTGTCATCGGGCCGCGCTTCGCGCGGACCCGGTGGCTCGCAATGACGGAGTGCGAGGCACGCGTCGTTCTCCGCCAACTCGCACCGCTACTCGCAGACACGCCTTCGCATCCTCGCGGCTCATTTCGCCCGAGCTTTCTATCGTCCCACCCTCCTTGTCAGAGGGCGCAGGGAAGACCGGGTGCCGGCCGGGCACCCACGGTCCACTGTGCGAAAGGTGGCAACAAGAATCTGCACAGCGGCATACAGGTGAAGCCAAACATCCGGCCTTCCCTGCGCAGTGGTTTTACGACTTATGCCGAGTTCTCCCCGGGGAGCGATGCACTATTGCCCCCGTCGTCTTGCGGATGACTGACGCGCGGACCCGGTCGGGCCGCCACGTCACCACAAGACTTGACGCACAGACCCCGGGCGTCAGGACGACACGGTTTTGCCGTACGCGGACCGCACCGGTCGTGTGCGCGCTGGCTGTCGCTCACGGTTGCCCGCCCTGCGAAGCCCTTCGCGCCGGTGTGGCTCGCGTCCACCACGGCTCACCCCGCGTGTCGTGACGATCGCGATACGCCCCTCTGACCGGGATGAGGTGCGGCATGAATACGCCAAAGCCGAATTTCGGTAAAGTGGAATATTTTTGCGCGCTGCCATTGCCCCGTTGCTTGGGTGTTTTGCCCGACGGGCAACGCAAGGGCTTGTAGCCCAGATGGAGCGGAGCGTAATCCGGGGCCTCTGTGCCCGCGGGATGAATCCCGGATTGCGCTCCGCTCCATCCGGGCTACGGACCGGCACTACAAGATTGTCACGGCCGCCGGCAGACCAGGTCGATCTCGATCAGCGCGTCATAGGCGAGACCGGTGACGCCAACGCAGGTGCGGGCCGGCAGCCGATCTGGCGGAAAGAACGCGCGGTACGTCTCGTTCATCGCCGCGTAGTCTTCCTTGAAGCGCGTCAGATAGATCCGCGTCATCACGACGTGCTCGAGGCCGAGATCGAGGCCGGCCAGAACCACCTTCAAATTCTCCATCACCGCGCGGGTCTGCGCGACGATACCGTCGGGCAGCACGCCCGGCGCCTGCGGCGTGTCCGGCATCTGGCCGGTGACGAACACAAACCCGTCGGTCTCGACGGCGTGGCTGAACGGCGCGACCGGCTTCGGTCCGCCGCTGATCATGTGGAATTTCACTTGAGATGTCCTTGTTAAGTCGCGTCCCGGAACAGGCGCTTGCTGAGGATTGCGTGCACGCCCCAATTGCCGTCGACGACCTGGGTGACGCCGAAATCGACGGCGGCCGACATCAGCGCGATCGCCTCGTCCTCGCTGAGGCCTTTGACGTTCATCAGGAAGCGCCGCATTTTGCGGAACGCATCCTTCATGGCGAGGTCGAGCGAGGATTTTGCGTAGACCTCGCTCTGCCCCTGCGCGCCGAACTCGGCGAGATAGTTGGGATGGCTGAAGCCGGTCAGCACCCAGTCGGTCTCGGTCTCGATCAGGGGATAGGAGAGATCGGCAAAGGGCTGGCCGGCCAGGTCGGCCTTCTTGTGCAGGATCACCTCGAACGTCCCTGTCATCGAGCATTCGATCGCGGTACCGCTCAACTCGCCGTCGCCCTGCGTGGCATGGGAATCGCCGACCGAGAGCAGCGCGCCGGGCACCGAAACCGGAAGATAGACGGTAGACCCCTTCCCCAGCCGCCAATTGTCGAGGTTGCCGCCGAAATAGGACGGCGGCACGGAGTCGACGAAATCGACCTCGCGCGGCGCCACCGCGATCACGCCGAAATGCGGCCGCAAGGGAATGCGGATGCCATCGAGTACGGCATGCCGGCGCTTCACTGTAGCAGGCGCGACGGGGACGCCGGGATAGTCGTAGGTCGAGTGCACGACGCCGAAGGGGTCGGTCTGCGGCTCCCAGCGATAGGAATAGAGCGCCCGGGCGTGCGGCTCCTCGGGATCGCTAGAGATCTCGTAGATGGTGACGATTTCGCGCGGCTTGGGACCGCCGAGAAACTCGTTGTAGTGATATCCCCACCACGCCGCGACCGAAGAGCCGAACACGCGCCCCGCATGGTTCGGATTGCGGCTCGCGCGCGGCACGATGTCGAGGATGCGCACCTCCAGCACATCGCCGGGCTGGGCATCCTTCACCGCGACCGGACCGGTGCAGATGTGCACGCCGAATCCTTCGCCGGCGCCGCGACCGAACACGCTCGCGTCCATCGGACCAGCGCCACGACGATCGACGTTCTTCTTGTCGGCCGTCCAGCCGAACACGCTTTCAGCACCGGGATCGCCCGCGATCATCATCTCGGGCGCGTCGGAGGCGTGCTGCGTCAGCGTCTCGATGGTGATGGTGTCGCCCGAGGCGATCTCGATTTGCGGCGACAGCGAGCGGCTGAAATAGCCCCAATGGACGCGACTGGCCTCGACCGGGAGATGGTGATGCCTGCGTTCCGTGGTCGTCCGCGCCTCAGTGCCGGCACGCCCAACGGTGCTGCGTGCCTCAACGCTCGGATGCACGCGGAGTTGCGCCAGCGCCTCCTGCGGCCAGCCGCGCTGGCCGGCAACGCCGTGCTGCGACGTCGCGCGCTCCGCCTCCTGTTGGCGGAATTCGCGCGGCGGCAGGCCAAAGCGGTGACGGAAGGCGCGGCTGAAATGTGCGGAATCGCCAAAGCCGTAGGCGTAGGCGATCTCCGAGATCGAGCGATGGGCTTCCATGGGGTTGGACAGATCAGCCCAGGCACGCTGGAGGCGGCGTTCGCGGACGTAATGGGTGAAATTGTCGCCGACCGTCTCGAACAGCTTTTGCAGGTAGCGCTCGGAAATCCCCTGGGCCTGCGCGACGCGCGCCGGCACCAGTTCGGGATCGTCGAGCCGCCGCTCGATGGTTTGGCAGATCCGATGCAGCAGCGCGGCCTGCGTCGCACTCGATCCGGCATCGGACGTCGAGGCCGCCAGTTGATGCGCGAGCGTCAGGAGCAGGTCGACGAGCGACTGCGCGACCGAATTCCATTCGGCATCGCTCAACGTGTCGAGGGTGCGCGCGGTCGCGTCGAGCAGACGCGAGAACACATCGGCAAAGCCGCTGGGCGGAACCACGCGGGGCTCGCCCAGCCGCGGCTTGCCCGAGAGGCGTCCGTGCAGCGCTTCCGAGGTCACCGACAGCACGATGGCCCGCATGTCACGCTGGAACACGATGCTCCAGTCCCCGCTCCGCGGCAGCAGCACGAGATGGCCGACCGGAACGATGCGGTGGCCGCCGGCGCTTCTGAGCACCATGCCGTCCTCGACCGGTATCAGCGCGATCGGAAGGTCTTCATTCGCTTGCGAAAGCGGCGCGACGCTTTGCGCGCCAGCGGCCATGCGCGTCAGCGCAACACCTGCGGCGTGGCGATGCGATGCGGTTGCATGTCCGTCAAAGAAGGAATGGCCGGTCGCTGGTCGCAGGCCGACCGCCGCCAGCACGTCCCGCCACGCTTCGGGGCGGTCGTCTTGCGCGTAGGACTCGCTCGTGAACGGCCGGAAGCTCATCGGATCAACCCAGATTGCAGTTGATCGAAGCAACCTCTGTGCCAGACGAACGCGGTCATCCGTCGCAGCAACGGGCCGCAAATGAGGTTCTTTGGTCACACGTTCATCCGGGAAATGGACTTTCCTTCAGAGTGTTAGAGCCCAATGTCTGCTTCAAGCACGCTGCGTAGCCCGGATGGAGCGAAGCGTAATCCGGGATTCGGGCCACCATTGATGCTGTCCCGGATTGCGCTTCGCTCCATCCGGGCTACGGCCCATCAATCGCACCGAAACATGTTCTTGCGGATCGTGCCGTGGACGCCCCAATTGGCGTCGACGACCTGGGTGACGCCGAAATCGGCGCCGACCGACAGCAGCGAGATCGCCTCGTCCTCGCTGAGCCCGTGCACGGTCATCAGGAACCGTCGGAGTTTTCTGAACGCATCGCGCATCGCACGGTCGAGGCTCGAGTGGTTGGCAATCTCGGTTTGCGCATCGGCGCCGAGTGCGGCGAGATAGTTCGGATACGTGAAGCCGTAGAACGACCAGGCCTGATCGGTCTCCAGCATCGGATGGTCGAGGCCCTCCAGGTTGGTGCCGGCCAGATCAGCCTTCTTGTGCAGGATGAACTCGAAATCGCCGGTCAGCGAGGTCTCGATCGCGGTGCCGCCGAGCTCGCTGTCGCCCTGCGCCGCGTGGGGATCGCCGACCGAGAAATAGGCGCCGGGAACCGCGACCGGATAAAACATCCGCGCGCCCTTGCCGATGCGCCAGTCGTCGATGTTGCCGCCGGTATAGCTCGGCGGGATCGAGCTGACGAAGTCGGCTTCCGACGGCGCGAGGCCCATGGTGCCGAAATGCAAGCGTGCCGGCACCTTCACGCTCGACAGGATGTTCTCGCGTTTTTTGATGGTGGCGTGATCGACGCGCACGCCGGGATAGTCGATGGTCGGATGCACGATACCGTCGGGGTCGGTCTGTGGCGTCCAGACGTAGTTGTAGACCGCTTTGGCATAGGGCTCGCCCGAGGTGTCGAGCTCGAAGATGGTGACGACCTCCCGCGGCTTCGGCTCCTCGATCAAATCGTGATAGTGAAAGCCCCAGTTCGCCGCGACGTTGGAGCCGAAGCAACGCCCGGCGTGGCAGGCGCTGCAGCTGGGTCGCGGCCGGATGTCGAGGATGCGCACTTCCAGGATATCGCCGGGCTCGGCGCCCTCGATCGCGACCGGTCCGGTGAGGAGATGCACGCCGATCCCCTCGCCCGCGCCACGGATGAAAGGGCCTTCGACCGGGCCTGAGCCGCGGCGCGCGACCGCCTTGTACTCGCGCGTCCACTGGAACACGCTCTCGGCGCCGGGATCGCCCTGGATCATGCGCTCGTAATCGTCATTGGCATGATGGGTCAGCGTCTCGATGGTGGCGCGGTCTCCGGAGCGCAGCGTCAGGGCCGGCGCGACTTTCTTGGAGAAATAGCCCCAGTGAACGGTCTTCGGCGAAACCGGCAGCGTGACATGCTTCATGACTTTAACTCTTCTGACTTGGCCTCTTCGGGAGTCTTGGATCTTGTGGAGACGGCGCTCATCGCACCTCCTCCGGAGTCTTGTCGGCTTCCATCACGCTGAGGAAACGCGCCGTCAGCGGATTGCGGGGATTGGAGAGCACCTCGTGCGCCGGTCCCTCCTCGATGATCGTGCCGCCGCTCAGGAAAGCGACGCGGTCGGCGACTTCATCGGCGAAGCGGATCTGGTGGGTCGAGATGATCATGGTGAGGCCGTCGTCGATGGCGAGGCGCCGGATCACTTCCAGGACCTCGTTGACGAGCTCGGGATCGAGCGCCGAGGTCGGCTCGTCCAAGAGCAACACGCTTGGATTGGGCGCAAGCGCGCGGGCGATGGCGACGCGCTGCTGCTGGCCGCCGGAGAGATGTCGCGGCAGCGCGTCGGCGCGATGCGACAGCCCGACGCGGTCGAGCAACTCGGTGGCGCGGCGGTCGGCATCGATGCGGGTCATGCCGTGGACCCAGCGCAGGGGTCCGGCGATGTTCTCCTTGGCCGACAGATGGGCGAACAAATTGAACTGCTGGAACACCATGCCGACACCGACGGTTGCCCGCTCGTTGGCGATCGCCCGGGGTGACAGCAACTTGCCGTTATCGTCAAAGCCGAGGCTGCGGCCGCCGACGCGTACGGTGCCTCCGTCCCAGCTTTCGAGATGGTTGACGCAGCGGAGCAGCGTGCTCTTGCCGGAGCCGCTGGGGCCGAGCAGCGCGACCACCTCGCCGACGCGAACGGTGAGATCGAGGCCGTCGAGCACCTTCTGCGCGCCGTAGCTCTTGGTGAGGTCCTTGGTCTCGACTGCGATGTTGTTGCGCGCGATCGTCGCGGCACGCCGCGTGCGCTCCTCTCGGGTCAGAGCAAGCGGCGGCGTGTCGGTCAGCTCTGCCTGCAGGGGTTCGGGATCGGCAACGGTCGCCTCCGCAAGCTCCAGCTTGGTGCCAAGATCGACGCGGCGCCAGGGCAGATAGTCGGCAAGCTTGCGCTCCCGCCCCTTGGCGCGGTCGAGATCGAGCAGCCATTCGACGAACAACTGGATGACGCTGATGGCGAAGGTCAGCACGAGGTACAAAAGGCCAGAGGCGAAGAAGATCGAGAAGAAGTCGAAGGTCGAGGACGCAAGCTGGGTCGAGCGCAGGGTCAGTTCCTGGACCGCGACGACGGACGCCAGCGAGGAATTCTTCAGCGCGCTGACGGCCTCGTTGCCGAAGGCCGGGATCATGGTGCGGATCGCCTGCGGCGCGATCACCCGCCACATCAGGATCCGCGGCGTCATGCCGAGCGCCTGACCGGCCGTCACCTGCCCGCGGTCGACGCCGAGCACGCCTGCGCGCAGCATCTCCGCGATGAACGGCGCCTCGTTGCAGGCGAGCGCGAGCCCGGCCGCCAGCACCGCCGGCAGCTTGATGCCGATATGCGGCAGCGCGTCGTAGGCGAACACCATCTGCAGGATCAGCGGCGTGCCGCGGAAGATCACGGTGTAGGCCCTGGCGATCGCCGCCAGGGGCCAGAAGCGGGAGAGCTGCATGCCGGCGAGGATCAATCCGAGGATCAATCCGCCGCCGAGCCCGAGGGCGGTCACCTCGAGGGTGAGCTCGATGCCCTCGAGCAGATACGGCATGCTCAGGTAATGGAGAAACAGCGACATCAGTCAGCCGTCAGAATGTCAGGCTCCTTGAAGTTGTTCACATCGAGCCCATGCTTCTTCAGAAGCTCCATATGCGTGCCGGCCTTCTGCACCTCGATCAGCGCGGCCAGCACGGCGTCGCGGAATTTCGGCTTGTCCTTCGGGACGGCGATGCCGACCGAATACGGGATCGTCACCGCGATCGCCTTCTCCAGCTTGTCGGGATAGGCCTTCACCGCACTGTCGACCGTGTTGACGTCGTTGATGTAGGTGTCGGCACGACCGGCGAGGATAGCCTGGATGCAGTTGGCGTTGTTGTCGTAGAGCTGGATGGTCGGTTCGGGCTTGCCGGCCTTCTTGCACTCGGGGATCAGCGCCTGGATCAGGGGCACCTCGACATAGCCGGTGTTCTCAGCGGCGGCCGTACCGCACATCGACATGTTGATGCCGTTGATGCCCTTCGGATTGCCCTTGGCGACCAGCACGCCGTCGAACACTTTCGAGTAGGTGATGAAGTCGGCGGCCTTGGCGCGCTCCTTGGTGGCGTAGATATCGGAGATGACGATATCCGCCTGGCCGGCAGCGAGTGTTGTGAGGAGTGCTGCGAACGTCACCGGCTTGTAGGTCAGCTTGAAGCCGAGGCATTCGCCGATGGCCTCGCCAAGATCGATGTCAAAGCCGATATATTTGCTGGGATCCTTCGGATCGATCGTCTCATAGCCCGGTGTATGCGGGTTGATGGCGTTGACGAGGGTCTTGCCCTTCCAGTCCGGATATTTCTCCTGGAGCGCGGCGCAGGCGGCGGGCGCGGCGGCCTGCGCGCTCAGCGGTGCCGCGGCGACGAGGCCGAAGGCGATGCCGGCGCCGAGTGCGACCTTGCGCCATGGCAATGATGCGCGTGCCATCCCCCGCGCATGGGGCAATACCCGTGTCTCCATCTCCAGCTCCTTCGAATTGTCATGGCACTGGCCATGTTCCAGATCTCGGGAGCGAGCCTAGGTGGAGTTCTCCGCGGAAAGCTTGTCCGCGGGCGTACAAAAAATTGGATGAATGGGGCCCGCGAATTGGGCAGCCCGCTGCACAAAAACTGTTCGTGCGTCAGGCGGCCTGCGGGACGCAATTCCGAATTCGGGAGAACCAAATGATTTTGCGCGACGCAATAATCTGCGCGGCCCGAGAATCATGCGGTGTTGTCATTTGACGGAGATATGACAGCCAGGGGCCGTATCCACGGCCGACATCCAAACTAGATCACCGTCTGTCCACAGCCTGTCCGCAGCATATCCACAGGCCGACTATGCCGGATTCGCGAGACCGCACAGGCCACTTGCTGCGCACAAACCCACAGGGCAGCCATGTCAGCTGCCGGCCTGGTCGAAAACGGTGCGGCAAGCCTCGCTCAAGCTTGACCGGTTACGGCGCAGACAGGCCGTGATGGCGCGGACGTTGGGGATCTCGCCGGCGCAGAGCCGGTAGACGTCGGGGGTGCAGGCCCGGCGCTGCTCCGGGGTTCCCTGCTGCGCCTGAGCGGCGGTGGCGAACAGCGCCAGGAACAGCCCGACCGTCGAGGCGCGGCGCGCCCGGCTCCTCGCACCCGCAAACCGCAGGAACCTTGCCTTCATGACCAAGTCTCCCGACTGCCTTGCCCGCCCTCGGCCTTCGCTGGCCGGTGTCGTGCCAAGGGGTAGGAGAAATAAATCGCGGGGGATGTGATCTCTTTCACACTGACGCCGGACGGGAGGAACGTACGGTTCCGCGGGGATTTTAGGGAATCGCTAACCAATCGGAGCCCGATCGCCGGATCGTTAAAATGCGAACGACCGGCTCAATTGGGTAACAAACCGGCTTTGCGACATTGCGCCATCCGCGTTCTGCGAGGGTGCGATGAGCGAAGCCGAATTCAACTTGCTGCTGGATGCCGTCCGGGACGCCATGGTCTATCAAGATTTCGCGCCCGAGCCGGAGGAGGAATTCGTGCCCCGCTCGTGGTCGTACGTCGCAACGCCCAAAGCCGCCAATGACAATGACGGCGCCTGGCCCCTTCTGCCGTTTCCGGACGGCTGGTACGCAGCGAGTTGAGGCCACTTTCAACGTCAACCGCTGCGCCCGCTCCCGCGGGCGTTTCGCTATCGGCCTTGCGCCGGAATGGCGCGGCGCCGATCAGGTCTTGACCTGCTCCTCGCCGTCCTGCGGCGCCCGGTCGGGTGCGGCCGGCGGAAAGATGCTGTCATAGATCGCACGGGCCTCGCGAATCAGGCGGGCCCGCTCCAGCTCGGATTTCGGGACAAATCGGACGACGTCGCTCACGTGCTCTCCAGCTCCAGGGGTTCGTCACGCATCACTTCGCAGATGCGAAGTCCATGCCATCGGGCCTGAATCGCTGATGTCCGCCAAGCCCCGGGCAAACCCGGTGTGCACGGCCTGGCAGGCCTTTGCCGCGCGCTCGGCGGAACGCGCGGTGAGAAAAATTTGTGATGAAATATCGGGAGGTTGTTATGGAGGCCACGACCAGAATTGAACTGGTGTACACGGTTTTGCAGACCGTTGCGTAACCACTCCGCCACGTGGCCCCGTAAGGGCGGAGCAATATAGGGGATCAATGGCTTAGGCAACCCCGACCGGGCGTTTACGCCTTTGCCGCGCCAGGACCGGCGAGATATTTCGCAAGAATCGCATCGGTCGGGCCGGCCGCGGTCATCCGCCCCTCCTCCAGCAGGATCGCGCGGTTACAGGTGCTCTGGATCAGCTCGATGTCGTGGGAGGCCAGCACCAGGATGCCGGCACGGGCCACGATCTCGTCGAGCCGCTGCCGCGCCTTCCGACGGAACTGCTGGTCGCCGACGCCGATCCATTCGTCGAGCAGCACGATCTCGCCGTCCACGGCGGTTGCGACCGCGAAGATCAGGCGCAGCATCATGCCGCTGGAATAGGTCCGCAGCGGCAGATCGAGCCTGTCACCGAGCTCGGTGAACTCGGCGATCTCCGCCCGCCGCGCATCGATCTCGGAGCGCCGCGCGCCGATCACTAGCCCGCGGCGTATGATGTTCTCGTAGCCCGTGGCCTCCTCGTCGAAGCCGGCCGACAGGTCGAACAGCGACAGGCAGCGGCCGAGCACGTCCACACTGCCGGCGGTCGGATGATAGATGCCGGCGAGAACCCGCAGCAGCGTGGTCTTGCCGGCGCCGTTGGCGCCGATGACGGCGACGCGGTCGCCGGCACGGATGTCGAGACTGACGTCGTTGAGCGCGGAGACGATGTGCGGCACCGCTGGCGTCCGGCGCAGCGTCACGGCGCTGACGAACCGGCTGCGCAGCGAGCGGTCGCGGAACGACAGCACCGGAAAGTTGACCGAAACGTTGCGAAGCACGATGTGGGCAGCAAGGCTCATGCGCGCCTCACAGCCAATACGCCACGCGGTGGCGGTATTTTGCGTAGCAGCCGAAGGCGATGACGGCTACGACGATCGCATAGATCGCCCCGAGCAGCCATTGCCCAGGATCGGTCGGTTGCGACAGCAGCGGCCTGCGCACGAGGTCGAGCAGCGTCGCGAACGGATTGGCGCGGATCAGCCAGTGGAACGCGGTGCCGCGCAGGGCGTCCTCGGTCCAGATGATCGGCGTCAGGAAGAAGATGAATTGCAGGCCGCTGACGATCGCCGTGCCGATATCGCGAAAGCGCGCGCAGAGCATGCCGAGCGCGACCGAGCCGCCGAGCAGAACGATGAGCAGGATCGCAAAGCCCGGCACCGCGAGCAGCATGTTCCAGTAGAGCGGCCAGGGCATCACGATGTAGAGCAGCACTACGATCACCAGATGATGCGCGAAGATGAGCACGTTGCGCGCGATCATCTGGAGCACATGCACGATCAGCGGCGCCGGCACGGCCTTGATCAGGTGGCCAGACGCCACGAAGATGCTGGAGCCTTCCTGGAGCGTCGTCGCGATCAGGGTCCAGACGATCAGGCCGACGGCGAAGGGCGGCAGGAAACCGGCGATGTCCTGCTTGAACAGTGCGGCGTAGACCGTGCCGACACTTGCGATCGTCGCGGCGAGCGTCAGCGTGATCCAGAGCGGGCCGATCACGGTGCGCCGGTAGCGCAGCGAAATGTCCATCAGCGCGAGCGTGCCCCACCGATCGGGCCGCGCCGCCTGTGCAAGGATTTCCTTCGCCGCTGGCTGAATTCGACTGCCCCCTACCGATTCCGGCCTTCCGATGCCGCGACAGGATAGCCGCTCATCAGCCGCTGTTCTCTATCCGGCCGCCGTGCGTCGGGCAATCAACCCTACGGATGAAGGCCGAGGTCAGGCCCGCTTGCGGCGGCGGAAGTCGCGCCGACCGCCCTTTGGGGCCGGTTTCGGAGCCAACTCCGGCATCTCCGCCTGAACCTCGCGGTAGCGCGTCAACATCCGTTCAAAACTGGCATTGAGCGTCTCCGCGATGTCGGGGCGCTTCTCGAGACTGGCGAGGATCGTCGCGGCCGCCTCGATGGTCGAGAGCCCATCCTTGCGCGGCTCCTTGCGCAGGCGGCCGTAGCGGGAGGGATGCGCCGGGTTGAGGATCACGCGCTGGCATTTCAGCATCCAGGGATTGCGCCACCACAGCGCCTTGGCCTGGCTCCAGGTGCCGTCGAGCAGCACCACGCCTTCGAGCTTGCCGAGGATCGCGCGCTGGTTTTCCGCGACCTCGCCCTTGCGGTTGAGCGCCAGGATCTCGCCCTCGGCTTCGAGGTCGGCCGCGCGGGCCGAGCCGAGATAGAGCACGGCCCAGTGCGAGGCGTTCTCGACCGGCCGCCCCAGCGCCTTGGACAGGCTCGGCCAGGACAGGCCGACCCGCACCGTGGCATCGTCGAAATGCTTCGCAAGCAGCCGCGCGGTGCCGAGCGCCCTGTCCTGCTCCTGCGGATGCTGGAGGATCAGGAGCGAGAGCCGGTTTTCAATCGGCGTGACGCTGTCGCAGATGCACAGCGGCATCGGCTTCTGGCAGTGCGGGCATTCGGGGATCGGATCGGCCGGCGCGGCGGCGGTGGGGTTCGACATGGCCGCCGCTATACGCTTCGAACGGCGGTTCAACAACCTATTCCGCGGGCGCGGCGAGCGGACGCGGCTCGGAACGGCGGCGCAGGCGGTCGATCAGCAGGTAGATCACGGGCGTCGTGTAGAGCGTCAGGATCTGCGAGACGAACAGGCCGCCGATGATGGTGATGCCAAGCGGACGGCGCAGCTCCGTGCCCGGACCGGTCGCGATGACCAGCGGAATGCCGGCGAACAGCGCCGCCATGGTCGTCATCAGGATGGGGCGGAAGCGCGCCTGGCAGGCCTCGAAGATCGCCTCCGCCGAGGACAGGCCGCGCTGGCGCTCGGCATCGAGCGCGAAGTCCACCATCATGATGCCGTTCTTCTTGACGATGCCGATCAACAGGATGATGCCGACGAAGGCGATCACCGTCAGCGGCGTGTTGGTGAGCTGCAAGGCGAGCAGCGCGCCGAGCCCCGCGGACGGCAGCGTCGAGATGATCGTCAGCGGATGGGCGAGGCTCTCATAGAGCACGCCGAGCACGATATACATCGCCACCAGCGCGCCGAGGATCAGCAGCGGCTGGCGGCCGCTGGTCCTGGCGAAATCGCCCGCGTTGCCGTCAAAACTGCCGCGAATGCCTTCCGGCATGTGCAGTTCCTCGACCGCGCGCTGCACGTTCTGGGTGGCGGTCTGAAGCGGCACGTCCGGCAACAGGTTGAACGACACCGTGGTCGAGGGAAACGCCTGCGAATGATAGACCGCCAGCGCAGCGAGCCCGCGCGTCGCATGCACCACGGCCGACAGCGGCACCTGCGCATCGTTCGCACCGGCGACATAGATGCGATCGAGGTTGGATGGGTCGACCTGGAATTTCGGGTCGATCTCCAGCACGGTCATATACTGGTTGCGCTGGGTGTAGATGATGCCGATCTGCCGCTGCGAAAATGCGTTGTTGAGCGCGTTGTCGATATCCTGGACCTTGACGCCGAGCGCCGAGGCCTTCTGGCGGTCGATCGAGAGCGTGAGCTGAAGCCCGCCGGGATCGCGGTCGCTGGAAATATCGGTGATGCCCTCGACGCTCTCCATGCGCTTGGCCACGATCGGCGCCCATTTCTGGAGCAGGCTGAGATCGGTACTGGTCAGTGTGTACTGGTAGTCGGAATCGCTCTGTCGGCCACCGGCGCGGACGTCCTGGGCGGCGAACATGAACAGGCGGATGCCGGGCACCGGGTACAGGGCGCGCCTGAGACGGTCGATCACGACCTGCGTGGAGACGTGGTCGCGCTCCTCCGGCGGCTTCAGGCTGATGAACATGGTCCCGCGGTTCGAGGTCGCCGCCCCCGGGCCCCCGCCCCCGCTGCCGACGGTCGAGCCGATCCCGGCCACGGCCGGATCCTGCATCACGATGTCGGCGAGCCGCTGCTGCAGGCCGAGCATGGACTGGAACGAGATGTCGGCCGAGGCGCGCGTCGCGCCGATGACGAAGCCGGAATCGTCGGTCGGGAAATAGCCCTTGGGGACCTTGACGTAGAGCGTCACCGTGAGGCCGATGGTGGCGAAGAACACCAGCAGCGTCAGCAGCGGATATTGCAGCACGGTGCGCAGGCTGCGGGCGTAAAACGTGACCACGCGCGACAGTGAACCCTCGATCAGCCGATCGAACAGCGTCGCGGTCCCGGACGTGGTCTGCCGGATGTAATGGGCGCAGATCATCGGCGTGACCGTCAGCGACACCACCGTCGAGACCAGGATCGCGAAGGTCAGCGTCAGCGAGAACTCGCGCAGCAGGCGGCCGACGATGCCATCCATGAAGATCAGCGGCGTGAACGCCGCGATCAGCGACAGGCTGATCGAGACCACGGTGAACCCGATCTGCCGGGCGCCTACGAGCGCGGCCTGGAGCGGCCGCATGCCATGTTCGAGATTGCGGTACATGTTCTCGATCATGACGATGGCATCGTCGACCACGAAGCCGACCGAGATCGCCAGCGCCATCAGCGACAGATTGTCGATCGAGAAGCCCGCGACCCACATCCCGGCACAGGTTCCGGCCAGCGCCAGCGGCACGGAGATGCCGGCCGCTATCGTCGGCGTCAGCCGCCGCAGGAACACGAACACCACGACCATCACGAGGACGGCGGTTGCCAGCAGCGTCCACTGCATGTCGAGCACGCTGGCGCGGATCGTGCTGGTGCGATCGACCAAAGTGGAAATATCGACGCCCGCCGGGATCCATTGCTTCAGCGCCGGGATCAGCGCCTTCACCCGGTCGACGGTGTCGATGACGTTCGCGTCGCCCTGCTTGGTGATCTGGATCAGCACCGCCGGCTGCTTGTTGAACCAGGCGATCGAGCGAGCGTTGCGGACGGAGTCCTCGATGTCGGCGACGTCGGACAGCCGGACGAAATTGCCGTTCGAGCTCTTGATGATGATGTCGCGGAACTCATTCGCCGTCCGCATTTGCTTGTTCAGCGACAGCGTCTCGCTCTGGCGCTCGCCGTTGAAGATGCCGACGGGACCAAGCGGGTTGGCGTTGATGATCGCTGTCCTGACGTCGTCGGTGGCGATGCCGGCGTTGGACAGCGCGACGGGGTTGAGCTGCACGCGCACCGCCGGCTGGTCGGCGCCGCTCACGGTCACGTCGCCGACACCCGGCACCTGCGAGATCCGCTGCGCGAGCACGGTATCGGCGACGTCGTAGATCGCGCTGGCCGACAGCGTCTTCGAGGTCAGCGCCAGCACGAAAACGGGCGCGCCGGCCGTGTTCGCCTTGCGGAAGCGCGGCAGCGTCGGCAGGTCGCTCGGCAGGTCGATCAGCGCCGCGTTGATCGCCGCCTGCACGTCGCGCGCGGCCTTGTCGATGTTGCGGCCGATGTCGAACTGGAGCTGGATGCTGGTCGTGCCGAGCGACGACGTCGAGGTGATCTGGTTGATGCCCGCGATCTCGCCGAGCCGACGCTCCAATGGCGAGGCCACCGTCGCCGCCATGACGGACGGGTCGGCACCCGGCCGGCTGGCCGACACGAAGATGGCGGGGAAGTCGACGTTCGGGACCGAGGCGACGGGAAGGAACTCGTAGGCGACGACACCCAGCAGGAACAACCCGATCGACAGCAGCGTGGTCGCGACCGGCCGGCGGATGAAGGGCTCCGAGATCGATGCCATCACTGCATCCCCTCGGTCGCGCCCGCGACCGGCGGGCCGCCGGATTCGGCCGGAGGCAGCGCCTGCTCGAGGCGGCGGTTGATGCGGTCGAGCGCGAGGTAGATCACGGGCGTGGTGTAGAGCGTCAAAAGCTGGCTCAGCAGCAGGCCGCCGATGATGGAGATGCCGAGCGGAAAGCGCAGCTCGGCGCCGGTGCCGCTCTCGATTGCTAGCGGCAGCGCGCCGAACAGCGCCGCCAGCGTCGTCATCATGATCGGCCGGAAGCGCAAGAGACAGGCCTGCACGATCGCCTCGTTCGGCGACATCCCCTGCCCGCGCTCGGCCTCGAGCGCGAAGTCGATCATCATGATCGCGTTCTTCTTGACGATGCCCATCAAGAGAATGATGCCGATCAGGCCGATCACCGAGAGGTCCTGCCCGCAAAGCATCAGCGCCAGGATCGCGCCGACGCCGGCCGAAGGCAGCGTCGACAGGATGGTGATCGGGTGGATGTAGCTCTCATAGAGCACGCCCAGCACGATGTAGATCGTGATCACGGCGGCGAGCAGCAGCCAGGGCTGGCCGGCGAGCGCCTTGGCGAATTCAGCGGCGTCGCCGGCATAGACGCCGACGATGCTGTTGGGCATCTCGATCCGGGTCTCGATCGTCTTCACCGCCTCGACGGCATCGCCGAGCGCGGCGCCCGGGGCGAGGTTGAAGCTGAGCGAGATCGACGGGAATTGCGCCTGATGCGAGATCGCGAGCGGCGCCGTGGTGCGCTTCAGCGTTGCCACGGCCGAGAGCGGCACCTGGGCGCTGGGCGCGCCCACGATGCTGCTCGCCGCGCCCGGCAGATACAGCTTCGACAGGATCGAGGGATCGCGCTGGTACATCGGGAGCGCCTCCAGCACCACGCGGTACTGGTTGGCCTGGCCGTAGATGGTCGAGATCTGCCGCTGCGCGAACGCGTCGTTGAGCGTGTCGGTGATACCCTGCAGGCTCACGCCGAGCTGTCCGGCCCGGGTCCGGTCAACGTCGAGCTGCGCCCGCAGGCCGCCCTCCTGCGCTTCCGAGGAGACGTCGCGGAACAGCGGATCGCGCCGCATCTCGGCAACGAGCTTGCGCGCCCATTCCGACACCAGCGTCGCGTCGGTCCCGGTCAGCGTGTACTGGTACTGCGAACGGCTCGACTGGGTCGAGATCTGCACGTCCTGCACCGGCTGGAAATAGACGGTCATGCCGGGGATGGCCGACACCCGTTCCTTCAGCCGGGTCACCACCGCGCTGACGTCGTCGCGCCGCTCGCCGCGCGGCTTCAGGGTCATGACCAGGCGTCCGACATTGGTGGTCGGGTTGACCGAGCCCGCCCCGATCACCGAGACCACGCCGACCACATCAGGATCGGCCTTGATGGCATCGGCCGCCTCGGCCTGCCGCTTCTGCATCTCGGTGAACGACACGTCGGGTCCCGCCTCCGTCACCGCCGTGATCGAGGCGGTGTCCTGAAGCGGCAAAAAGCCCTTTGGCGCGACGACATAGAGGACGAGGGTCGCGATCAGGGTCGCAAATGTCACGAGCAGCGTGGCGCGCTGGCGTTCCAGGACCCAGAGCAGCGTGCGGTGATAGAACTCGACGGTGCTATCGATGAAGCGGCTGATCGCGGCCAATCCCGGCACGGCCAGTTCCTCATGGGCGTGCTTGAGCAGCCGCGAGCACATCATCGGCGTCAGCGTGAGCGAGACCACGGCCGAGGTTACGACCGCGATCGTCAGCGTCAGCGCGAATTCGCGGAACATGCGCCCGACGAGGCCCGACATGAACAGCAGCGGGATGAACACCGCAATCAGCGACACCGTCAGCGAGATCACGGTGAAGCCGATTTCGCTGGCCCCCTTCAGCGAGGCCTCCATCGCGCTGTCGCCGTTCTCCATGTGGCGGACGATGTTCTCGATCATGACGATGGCGTCGTCGACGACGAAGCCGGTGCCGATGGTGAGCGCCATCAGCGACAGATTGTCGAGGCTGAAGCCGGCGAAATACATGATGCCGAAGCTGGTGATCAGCGACAGCGGCAGCGCCACGCCGGCGATCAGCGTGGCCCGCAGCGAACGCAGGAACAGCAGCACCACCAGCGTCACCAAGACGACGCTGAGGATCAGGGTGAACTGCACGTCGCGGACCGAGGCGCGGATGGTGACGGTGCGGTCGGAGACGATGGTGAGGTTCACGCCGGCCGGAATGGCGCGCTGGACCTTTGGGATTTCCGCCCGGATCTGGCTGACGACATCGATGACGTTGGCACCGGGCTGGCGCTGGATGTCGATGATGACCGCCGGCGTGCCCTGGTACCAGCCGCCGGTGCGGTCGTTCTCGAGGCCATCCACGATCTGCGCGACGTCGCCGATCGTGACCGGCGAGCCGTTGCGGTAGGTGATGATAACAGGCTTGTAGGCGTCGGCGGCGGCGATCTGGTCGTTGGCGGCGATGAGGTAGGATTGCTGCGCGCCGTCGAGCGAGCCTTTTGGCCCGGAGACGTTGGCATTGGAGATCGCGGTGCGCAGATCCTCCATGGCGATGCCATAGGCCGCGAGGCGCGCCAGATCCGCCTGGATGCGCACGGCCGGCTTCAGCCCGCCGAGCACCGAGACGCGCCCCACGCCGGAGATCTGGCTCAGCCGCTGCGCCAGAAGCGTGTCGGCGATGTCGCTCATCGCCCGCAGCGAGATCGTGTCGGAGCGAAGCGCCAGCGTCATCACCGGCGCGTCTGCCGGGTTCACCTTGGCGTAGGTCGGCGGATAAGGCAGCGTCTTGGGCAGCACGCCGGCCGCCGCGTTGATCGCGGCCTGCACGTCCTGGGTGGCGCCGTCGATGTCGCGATTGAGATCGAACTGAAGCGATATCTGGCTGACGCCGAACGAGCTCGTCGAGTTCATCGCCGACAGCGACGGGATCTGGCCGAGCTGCCGCTCCAGCGGAGCGGTGATCAGCGAAGCGATCACGTCGGGGCTGGCGCCCGGAAGCTGCGTCGTCACCTGCACGGTCGGAAAATCGACCTGCGGCAGCGCCGAGACCGGCAGCGAGAAATAGCCGAGCGCGCCCCCGATCAGCAGGGCGATGCCGAGCAGCGAGGTCGCGATCGGGCGGCGGATGAAGGGTTCGGAGACGCCCATGGGATCTGCCTGCCGCTCAGGCGGCTGTTGTCGGGATCATGGCTGCTTGGCTCCAGATCCCGATGCCCCCGGCCCCGGTGCCGGCCCGGTCTGCCCCTTCTGGTCGCCTTCGCCGCTGCTCCGCCTGCCGCGGTGCTCGCCGTCCTTGCCTTGTCCGTCCTTTTGTCCGTCCTTGGCCTGCCCGTCCTTCTTCTGGCCATCCGGGCCGCGCGTGCGCTTGCGCGGGGCGAGATCGGCCGACGGTGTCTGGTCATCGCGGCCGACGACCACCTTGGACCCGTCGGACAGATTGGCAAAGCCCGTCGTGACGACCTTATCGGTCGGCGACAGGCCGTTCGCAATCACTGCGTCATGCTCGTTCTGCTGGGTCACGGTCACCGGCTTGGCGGAGACGACATTGTCCTCGCCGATGACGTAGCTGAAGGTGCCAATCGGTCCGCGCTGCACCGCCGATGTCGGCACCACCAGCGCCTGCATCAAGGTCTCGACCTTGAGGCGGACATTGACGAACTGGCCCGGCCAGAGCTGGTAATTGGCGTTGGGGAATTCGGCCTTGAGCTTGAGCGTGCCGGTGGTCTGGTCGACCTGGTTGTCGATGCCGGTGAGCTTGCCGGTGTCGATCACGGTGATGCCGTCATTGCCGAACACGTCGACCGCGAGCGTGCCCTTCGACGCTGCCGCGTTGACGCGCATGATCTGCTGCTGCGGCAGGCTGAACCACACCGCGATCGGCTGCAATTGCGTGATCACCAGGAGGCCCGTGGCGTCGGCGGCGTGGATGATGTTGCCCTGGTCGACCTGGCGCAGGCCGGCGCGGCCGGAGAGCGGCGCCACGATCTTGGTGTAGCTCAGCGTTGCCGCCGCATTGTCGATCGCGGCCTGGTCGGCCTTCACCAGCGCCTCGGTCTGCGCGACCAGCGCGCGCTGGGTGTCGGCCTGCTGCTTGGAGCCGGCATTGGAAGCAGCGAGCTGCTCGTAGCGCGTCAAGTCGATGCGCTGGTTGGCGAGCTGGGCCTCGTCCTGCGCCTTCTTGGCGACGGCCTGATCATACGTCGCCTGGTAGAGCGCGGGGTCGATCTCGCCGAGCACGTCGCCCTTCTTGACGTCCTGGCCCTCGGTGAATTTCACGGCGATCAGCTTGCCGTCGACCTGCGAGCGCACGGTCACGGTGTTGAGCGCGCGGATCGCTCCCACGCCGTCGAGATAGACCGGGACGTCCTGGATGCGGGGCGTCGCCGCCAGCACCGGCACCGGCAGGTCGGGCCGCTGGTTGCGGCCATTCGCCTGCTGCGGCTGCTGATGCCAGACGGTCCAGCCGAAATAGCCGAGCCCGCCAAGGATGGCGAACGTGATCAGGGTCATGACGAAGCCGCGGCCGCGCGATTTCTTCGCCGTCCCTCCTTTCGCGCCTTCCTTCGTGTCCGGCTTAAAGAGCATTGACCGGTTTCTCCATTCGCGGCTCCCAGCCGCCGCCGAGCGCCTGATACAGGCTGACGATGGCGAGGAGCCGTGCGAGTTGGGCCTGCCACAACGCATCTTCGGCCTGAAATAGTGTCTGCTGGACGTTCAGCACAGTCACGATGTCGGCCGTGCCGGCGCGCAATTGCTGCTCGGCGAGATCGAAGGCGCGCTTCGACGAGGTCACGACATCGCGCTGCAATTGCAGCTTGATCGTGGTCTGCTTGATCGAATACAGCGCGTTGTCGACGTCCGCAAACGACTGGACGATGGTCTTGCGGTAGGTCTGAAGCAACTCGTCCTGCCGCGCCTTGGCGAATTCGAAATTGCCGAGGATCTTGCCGCCGTCGAAGATCGGCTGCGTGGCGCTGCCGACGAGCTGGAAGAAGGCCGCATGCGGCTGGAACAGCGAGACCAGCGCCGAGCTCTGATAGCCGCCATTGCCGGTGAGCTGGATGGTCGGAAAGAACTGCGCGCGGGCATTGCCGATGTTCGCGGTCGCCGAGGCGAGCTGTGCCTCCTGCCGGCGGATGTCGGGCCGCTGCGTCAAAAGCTCCGACGGCAGGCCGGGCGTGACGCGCGGGATGGCGATCTTGTTCAGTGAGCCGCCGAGCACGCGGACGCTCTCCGGCGGCCGCGACACCAGCACGGCGAGTGCGTTGACGTTCTGGTCGAGCGTCTGGCGCAGCGGCGGCACCAGTGCCTTCTGGTTGGCGACCACGCTCTCCTGCTGGGCGACGTCGAGGTCGGTGCCGGTGCCGGCCTTGCGGCGCTCGCGGATCGCATCGAGGATGCGCTGCGCGCTGGCGATGTTGCTCTGGGCGGTCCGCAGGCGATCCTGCGAGGCCAGCACCTGGAAATAGGCGTTGGCGACGCCGGCGAGCGTCGTCAGGGCGACGACGTCACGATCGAAACGGTTGGCATTCGCCGTCTCTTCCGCCGTTTGCAGCGCATCGCGGTTCTGGCCCCAGAAGTCGAGCTGGTAGCTCGCGCTCAGCGACGCCGAATAGTTGACGACCTCGCGGCCGCCGATGGACAGGCCCGAGGCGCTCGAACCCGAAGTGCGTGAATAGGTTTCCGATCCGCCGCCCGACAGGCTCGGCAGCAGCGCCGCGCCCGCCTGCCGCGCCTGGGCGTCGGCCTGGACGATGCGCGAGACGGCGGCGGCGATGTCAAGATTGACGGTCTGCGCCTCCTCCATCAGTTGCGTCAGCTCCGCGGAGCGAAAGCCGCGCCACCAATCCAGCGACGGCGGCGCATCCGGCTTGCCCGCGTATTTGTACTGCGCGGGAACATCGAGTGCGGGATCGGGCAAATCCTGCGTCAGAACGCAGGCGCCTGAACTGGCGGCAAGGCAGGCCACGGCAGCCCATCGCGCCGCACGCGACGCCCGGAACGTAAGGCCGGGAGATCGCCCCATGGCGACCGCAGGACCATCCTGTGTCACATCCACCCCCCGCCGGGCAGATCGATCCGCCACCGCAGAGCCGGATTAACCGATTCGTGGCGGGACGGCCGGGGGCGTTTGTGTAACTCGTTCACAGCCGTGATGCTTTCTGCGGAACCTGAAGTTCATACTAGCGGGGCGCGGAACAGGGGGACAGTCCCGCACCTGCGAAATGCCGCCCCGAATGCGCCGATGTCGAACTCACGAAAATACAAAATATGCCTGTCTCACAAGGGCTTTTTGTATTCCAACCTTGCTCCGCGGCGCATTCAAGCTTACCAAGATTTCATGTGATATTGCTGCCACGCCGACGCCAGCGCCACCGGTCCCGGCGGGCGCTCCACCGAAACCTGCGCCGCGGCGCACCGCAGCTTTCCCGGCCTTGGCTGAGCGCACGGCGCGCTATGATCGGGGGCTGGCCTGCAATTGCGCTGTGCACACGGCGGTGGACTGCCGGAGGTACCCCGCCAGCACCTTGGCGACCGGCGCAGCGCGCACCTATATCATTCAAATGATTCGACGCTGACCGTTTGCGGGGCGCCCTCGGGTCCAGCGATATGAGGCGTAGGGGGGCGCCTGGCTCGCGGTCGGACTGCATCCGTTCAGGTGATGGATCCGCCGATGTCGCATACCATTTCGGTGACGTCAGACACCATAGACACAGTGCTTGCCGATCTGCCGCGCATTGTTCGGCTCGCGCTCAGTTTTGGCGCGCGGCTGCGGCGAGGCACGCTCGACGTCACCCTGCCCGACGGACGCGTGATCCGCCTCGGCGGCCAGGAGCCGGGCCCGAATGCGGCGATGCGGCTGCATAATTACGGTTTCGCTTCGCGCCTCATCAACGGCGGCGACATCGGTATCGCTGAGGCCTATCTCGCCGGCGACTGGGACACGCCGGACCTGACGCAATTCCTCTACCTGTTCTGCGTCAATCACGATCTGATCCAGGCCATGCTGAACGACAAGCCGCTGATGCGGTTCGTCCAGCTGCTGCAGCACTGGTTCAACCGCAACACCCGCCGTCAGGCGCGGCGCAACATCCACGCCCATTACGACATCGGCAATGCGTTCTATTCGGCCTGGCTCGATCCCGGCATGACCTATTCCTCGGCGCTGTTCGAGGAGAGCACTTCCGATCTCACGGCAGCCCAGACCAACAAATACCGCCGGCTCGCCGAGGCGCTCGACCTGAAGCCTGGCCAGACGCTGCTCGAGATCGGCTGCGGCTGGGGCGGCTTCGCCGAGTTTGCCGCAAAGACCTTCGGCACGCGCGTGGTTGGCCTCACGATCTCGACCGAGCAGCGCGATTTTGCGCAGAAGCGCATTCACGAGGCGGGTCTTGCCGAGAAGGTTGATATCCGTCTTCAGGATTATCGCGACGAACGCGACCGCTACGACCGCATCGCCTCGATCGAGATGATCGAAGCCGTCGGCGAGCGGTTCTGGCCGAAATATTTCGCCCAGTTGCGGGACCGGCTGCTGCCCGGCGGACTCGCCGGCATCCAGGCGATCACCATCCAGGACGGGCTGTTCCAGGGCTACCGGCGCGAGGTGGACTTCATCCAGCGCTACGTCTTTCCCGGCGGCATGCTGCCCTCGCCCGCCGTCCTCAAGTCGCTCGGCGACAGGTTCGGCCTGCCCGTCGTTCGCGAGCGCATCTTCGGGCAGGATTATGCCAAGACGCTGGCCACCTGGCGGAATAACTTCCAGACGGCCTGGCCGGGCCTCGTGCCGCTCGGCTTCGACGACCGGTTCCGGCGGCTGTGGGAGTATTACCTGTCCTATTGCGAGGCCGGATTCCTGTCCGGAAATATCGACGTCCGGCAAGTCATCTTCGCAAAGCAGCAATAAGGGTTTGCGGGGGCGGCCTGTAAGGGTCGCTTGTAAGGCCCGCCACCCTACTTTAGGGTCGCGCCCACCCTATGATCCAGCCGGTAATTGCCTGACATGACCATCAAAAATGACGTTGTCGAAGCCATCGGCAACACCCCGCTCATCAAGCTCAAGCGCGCCTCCGAACTGACCGGCTGCACCATTCTGGGCAAGGCCGAGTTCATGAATCCGGGCCAGTCGGTGAAGGACCGCGCCGGCAAATGGATGATCTTGGAGGCCGAGAAGCGCGGCGAGCTCAAGCCGGGCGGTCTCGTGGTGGAGGCGACCGCCGGCAACACCGGAATCGGCCTCGCGGTCGTGGCGAGCGCGCGCGGCTACCGCACGCTGATCGTGATCCCAGAGACGCAGAGCCAGGAGAAGAAGGATTTTCTGAAGCTGTGCGGCGCCGAGCTGATCGAGGTGCCGGCCCTGCCCTATGCCAATCCCAACAATTATCAGCATGTCGGCCGCCGGCTCGCCGACGAGCTGCGCAAGACCGAGCCCAATGGCGTCCTGTTCGCCGACCAGTGGAATAACCTCGACAACGCCAAGGCGCACTACGAATCGACGGGTCCCGAGATCTGGGAGCAGACCGGCGGCAAGGTCGACGGCTTCGTCTGCTCGGTCGGCAGCGGCGGCACGCTCGCCGGCGTCAGCCGCTATCTGAAAGAAAAGAACAAGGGCGTCCGGATCGCCTGCGCCGATCCGCATGGTGCCGGCATGTTCGAATATTTCCGGAGCGGCGACGCCAAGGCGACGCCGGGCGGCTCGATCACGGAAGGAATCGGCCTCAACCGTGCGACCGCAATCGTCGAGAGCGCCAAGGTGGATGACGCCTATCTCGTTCCCGACGCGGAAGCCGTCACGATGATCTACGAGCTGCTCCAGCACGAAGGCCTGTGCCTCGGCGGTTCCACCGGCATCAACATCGCCGGCGCGATACGGCTCGCGAAACAGCTCGGGCCCGGCAAGACGATCGTCACCGTGCTCTGCGATTCCGGCAGCCGCTATCAGTCGAAGCTGTTCAACGCGGATTTCATGCGCGCCAAGAACCTGCCGGTGCCGGAATGGCTGGAGAAGCGCAGCAACATCAAGCCGCCGTTCGTTTAGCTGCCTTGTAGGGTGGGCAAAGCGAAGCGTGCCCACCACAACTGTCTCGATCGCGGAAAGACGGTGGGCATAGCGCAAATGCGCCTTTGCCCACCTACGAGATCACCGCAGGATCTGGCTCAGGAACAGCTTCGTCCGCGCGTGCTGGGGAGCGGCGAAGAATTCGTTCGGCGTATTGGCCTCGATGATCTGGCCGGCGTCCATGAACACGACGCGGTTGGCGACCTCGCGGGCGAAGCCCATTTCGTGGGTGACAACCAGCATGGTCATGCCCTCCTCGGCGAGGTCGACCATGGTGTCGAGCACTTCCTTGACCATTTCGGGGTCGAGCGCCGAGGTCGGCTCGTCGAACAGCATCACCTTGGGGTTCATCGTCAGCGCGCGTGCGATCGCGACGCGCTGCTGCTGGCCGCCGGACATCTGCCCGGGAAACTTGTTGGCCTGGTGCGGGATCTTGACCCGCTCCAAAAACTTCATCGCGGTCGCCTCAGCGTCCCTTTTGGGGATGTTGCGCACCCAGATCGGCGCCAGCGTGCAATTGTCCAGCACTGTCAGATGCGGGAACAGATTAAAGCTCTGGAACACCATGCCGACTTCGCGACGCACCGCGTCGATGTGCTTGAGGTTGGGCCCGAGCTCGATGCCGTCGACGACGATCTCGCCCTCCTGAAACTCCTCCAGCGCATTGATGCAGCGGATCAGCGTCGACTTGCCGGAGCCCGAGGGGCCGCAGATCACGATGCGCTCGCCCTTGCGGACCTCGAGGTCGATGTCGCGCAGGACGTGGAACTCGCCGTACCATTTGTTGAGGCCGGAAATCTTGACGATGGGGTCGGACATGATGAGCTCGATCAGTTGCGACGGTGGGCGTTGAGGCGATGCTCGACGAAGAGCGAGTAGCGCGACATTCCAAAGCAGAAGATGAAGTAGATGATCCCGGCGAAGGCAAAGCCGGTGAACGCGGTCGACGGCGTCGACCATTTCGGATCCGAGAACGACGCCCGGAGCGAGCCCAGCAGGTCGAACAGCGCCACGATCGAGACCAGCGACGTGTCCTTGAACAGCGAGATGAAGCTGTTGACGAGGTTCGGAATGACGTGGCGCAAGGCCTGCGGCAGCACGATCAGCGAGGTCGTCTTCCACCAGGACAGGCCCAGGGCGGCCGCCGCCTCGCCCTGCCCGCGCGGGATCGCGGCCAACCCGCCGCGGACGTTCTCGGCCTGATAGGCGCCCGTGAACAGCGCAATGCCGATCAGCGCGCGCACCAGTCCGTCGACCGTGAAATTGCCCGGCAGGAACAAAGGCAGCATGTAGGTCGCGAAGAACAGCACGGTGATCAGCGGCACACCGCGCCAGAACTCGATGAAGGCGATCGAGAAGATCCGGATCAGCGGAATGGTCGAGCGGCGGCCGAGCGCCAGCGCGATGCCGATCGGCAGCGAGGTGACGATGCCGGTCACGGAGACCACCAGCGTCACCAGGAGCCCGCCCCACAGATTCGTGGTCACGACCGGCAGGCCGCCGTGATCGAGCTTCATCAGCTTGATCACGACCGCGATGGCGATGAAGGTGCCGATGCTGGATGTCAACGCCCGGCCGCCGGTGCGAACGCCGCCACCGACGACGAAGGCGATCAGGGAGACGATCGCCGCCGTGATGGCGAAATCGGCCCAGACCGACTGGCCCGTTCCCTGGAGCTGGTCACGGAGCCAGGTCAGCGGAAAGATCAGCCAGTAGATCGCAGTGCCGACCAGCACGATGAGATTGCCGGCAACCCAGAAGAGCGGTGCGATGGCCGAGGTCTTGGCGAGACTGAGCAGAGCCTGCCCGGCGCCGATGATGCTGTCGTCGAACAATTGCAGCAGGCCGGCCGTCCAGCTCAGGCCGAACCCGGTGATGCCGCCGCCGTGCAGCAGAAAGAACGCCACCACGGGAAAGGCGAAGAAGAAGAGACTTGCGTTCAGTCCTTTCGCCGGCAGGCGCGGAATGAGCAGCGGCAGGAGCAGAACCGCCGCCAGGATCAGCGAGAGGTTGACCCGCCAGCGCTCGGCCTCGGGATAGAAGCCGTAGATCAGCTGCGGCAGCTTGGCCTGGATGTAGGGCCAGCAGGCGCCGACCGTAAAGCCGGCATTCTCGGTCAGGCACGCCGTGCGATCCTTGCCGGTCCAGACCGCATCGACCATCAGGAACCTGACGGAGGGAACGATGGTGAACCAGAGCAGCAAGGCGCCGACGATCGTGAGCAGGATGTTGGTCGGTGAATTGAACAGGCGGGTGCGCACGAGGCCAATGAAGCCCGTGGTCTTCACGGGCGCGGGACGCTCGGTGAGCAGGTCCCGGCGGACGTAGGCGGACGAGGTAATGTCGCTCATGCGCCGAGGCTCCGGCTGACGCGCCAACCGTACACGCTCATGATGGCGCTCGTGAGCAAGGAGATCAGGAGGTAGACGCCCATCGTCATGGCAATGATCTCGATCGCCTGCCCGGTCTGGCTCAGCGACGTGCCGGCGAACACCGACACCAGGTCAGGATAGCCGATCGCGACCGCTAGCGAGGAATTCTTGGTGAGGTTGAGGTACTGGTTGGTCAGCGGCGGCACGATGACGCGCATCGCCTGCGGCACGACGATCAGGCGGAGCGTGGTGCCGCGGCTTAGGCCAAGCGAGGAGCCCGCCTCCATCTGCCCCTTGTGGACGGACAGGATGCCGGCGCGCACGATCTCGGCGATGAAGGCGGCGGTGTAGGTCGAGAGCGCCAGCGCCAGCGCCACGAATTCCGGGATGATCCGCGAGCCGCCGGCGAAATTGAAGCCCTTGAGCTGCGGCACCTCGAAGGTAAAGGGCACACCTGTTACCAGCATGGTGGCGAGCGGCAGGGCGAACAACAGGCCCAGCACATAGGGCCAGATCCGGATCATCTGCCCCCGCTGAAACAACGCGCGCCGCGCGTAGACACGCAAGGCCAGCGAAGCCACGATTCCGAACGCCAGCACCGCCAGGAACGCCTCGAAGCCGCTCTCGCCGATCGGGCGCGGAATGACAAGGCCGCGATTGCTGACGAAGGCGAGGCCGAGCAGCGAGATGCTCTGCCGCGGATTTGGCAAGGCCGCGAGCACCGCCAGGTACCAGAACAAGATCTGGAACAGCAGCGGCAGGTTGCGGATGATCTCGACATAGATCTCGCCGACGCGCGACAACAGCCAGTTGGGCGACAGCCGGCACAGCGCGACGATGAAGCCGATCACGGTGGCGAAGAAGATGCCCACCACCGAGACCACGAGCGTGTTCAAAAGCCCGACCACGAACACGCGCAGGAACGTGTCCGAGCCGGTGTAGGAGATCAGCGTCTGGTTGACGTCGAAGCCGGCATTGTTCCGCAAGAAGCCGAAGCCGGCGGCAATGTGCTGGTTTTCGAGGTTGGCCCGGGCGTTGGAGACGATCTCATAGCCAATCCAGCCCAGGATCGCCGCGAAGGCAAACTGGACCGCGACGCCGTTCCAGCCTGCCTTGCCGCCCAGAATGCGCCTGATCTTCAGCGCGATCTGGGCCGGCGGTTTTCGAGCCTCGGTGCTCATCGCCGCGGATCAGGCGGGATCAGCGGATCGGCGGCGCGTACTGAAGACCGCCCTTGTTCCAGAGATTGTTGAGGCCACGGTTGATGCCAAGCGGCGAACCGGCGCCGACGTTGCGGTCGAACACCTCGCCGTAATTGCCGACGGCCTTCACGATCCGCACCACCCAGTCCTTGGTCAGGCCGAGCTGTTCGCCGAAATTGCCGTCGCTGCCGAGCACGCGCTTCAGCTCCGGATTTTCCAGTTTCGCCTTCTCGTCGACGTTCTTCGAGGTCACGCCGAGCTCTTCGGTGGTGACCAGGGCGAACAGCGTCCATTTCACGATGTCGAACCACTGGTCGTCGCCGTGGCGCACCATCGGCCCGAGCGGCTCCTTCGAGATGATTTCGGGGAGCACCATATGGTCGTTGGGATTGGCAAGCTTGAGGCGGTTGGCGTACAGGCCCGACTGGTCGGTGGTGAAGACGTCGCAACGCCCGGCTTCATAGGCCTTGACCGTTTCGTCGTTGGTGCCGAACGCGATCACCTCGTACTTCATGTTGTTGGCCTTGAAGTAGTCGGCGAGGTTCTGCTCGGTGGTGGTGCCGGTCTGGACGCAAACCGAGGCGCTGTTGAGCTCGAGCGCCGAATTCACTTTGAGCGACTTCTTCACCATGAAGCCCTGCCCGTCATAATAGGTCACGCCGGTGAAGTTGGCGCCGAGCGAGGTGTCGCGCGAGATCGTCCAGGTGGTGTTGCGCGAGAGCACGTCGATTTCGCCGGATTGCAGCGCCGTGAAACGATCCTTGGCGGACAACGGCACATACTTGACCTTGGTCGCATCGTTGAAGATCGCGCCAGCGATCGCGCGGCAAAGGTCGACGTCAAGCCCGGTCCAGTTGCCCTTGTCGTCGGGCGAGGAGAAGCCGGGCAGGCCCTGGCTGACGCCGCAGGACAGCATGCCCCGGTCCTTGATTGTCTTGAGCGTTTGCGCATCGGCGGCCTGGGCGGAGAGGCCGGCGGCGAGAGCGAGGGTGAGAGCCAGAGTTACGCGTTTCATGGGCTGAAGGCCTTTCAAAGTCGTCTCAAGGTCAGGAATGGCGTCTTTGGGATCGTCTCCGCCAGGGCTAGCCGCATCAAGACTAGCCTTGCAAGAGTCATGCTGGAAAACCTTGCCGAACACTCGCCCATCCCGGGAGGCCATACCTTAATCCCCGCCGCAGGCGCCCGCCGTTATGGCTGTGACGCAAGGTTCGGTCAGACGATGGATCGAAGGTCGCGGCAGCCCCTCAACATGCGGCGACTGAATAGCACCCGCGCATCTCAGAACGACTGGCGTGCCGGGTCAAGGGGTTGACGGGACTCTTCTGTGTTCTGTTATTAACGGCAGCGGCCTTCGGCCGGCCCGCGGGCGCGGCGCGCCCGGTGGAAACGCGGTTTTGAAAGCAGACGCATGGATTCCTCGCACCCCTCCCAACAGCACGCCGAAACCCGGCTGGTGACCTCCGGCCGCGACACCAAGGCGCAGAAGGGGTTCGTCAATCCGCCGGTGTTTCACGGTTCGACCGTGCTCTATCCGACCGCCGAGGACCTGCACGCCCATCGCGGCGAGTTCCAGTACGGCCGCCACGGCACCCCCACCACCAGGGCGTTCCAGGAGACGCTGATGGCGCTGGAGGGGCCGCAATGCGCCGGCGTCGGCATCGTGCCGTCAGGCCTGTCGGCGATCTCCACCACCCTGCTCTCGGTGCTGAAGACCGGCGACCATCTGCTCGTCTGCGACAACGTCTATCGGCCCTCGCGCAATTTCTGCAACGGCATGCTCGCGCGCCTTGGCATCGAGACCACCTATTTCGATCCGCTGATCGGCGCGGGCATCGACAAGCTCTTCAAGCCCAACACCCGCGCGGTGCTGGTGGAGGCGCCGGGCTCGCAGTCGTTCGAGATGCCTGACATCCGCGCCATCGCCGAGGTCGCGCACGCGCGCGACGCGCTCGTCATCGACGACAACACCTGGGCGACGCCGCTCTATCATCGCTCGCTCGACCAGGGCGTCGACATCAGCATGCAGGCCGCCACCAAATATATCGGCGGCCATTCCGACATCATGTTCGGCACCATCTCGGCCAACGCCAAGGCCTGGCCGCAGATCGCCGAAGGCATCCGCCTGCTCGGCGTCTGCGCCGGCCCCGACGACGTCTTCCTCGCGCTGCGCGGCCTGCGCACGCTGTCGGTGCGATTGGCGCAGCATCATCGCTCGGGGCTCGACATGGCGCGCTGGCTCGCGGCCCGACCCGAGGTCGCGCGCGTGCTGCATCCGGCGCTCGAAACCGATCCGGGCCATGCCATCTGGAAGCGCGATTTCACCGGCGCGTCGGGCCTGTTCAGCATCGTGTTGAAGCCGGCACCGCAGAAGGCCGTCGACACCATGCTCGACACGCTCAAGCTCTTCGGCATGGGCTTCTCCTGGGGCGGCTTCGAGAGCCTCGTGATTCCCTTCGATTGTGACGCCTATCGCACCGCCACCAAATGGTCGCCGGGCGGCCCGACCCTGCGTCTCCACATCGGCCTCGAGAGCACCGACGACCTCAAGTCCGATCTCGATCGCGGCTTCGCTGCCCTCAAGGCGGCAATGTGAGCCTGCTCACAAGGCATCGCGCCTCGGGACGCGGCAATCGCGCCGGCGGACGCGCAAAACGCGCGCCGCGGGAACGTGCAGCCGCAGCAAACGTTAACGCCGATGCGCCAACAAAGGGTTTGAACCGCTGACGTTTGGCGCTAGCCTCACCAATCGACTCCAATCCGGACGCGGAGCATGGGAACGTTGGTTCTGCTCGATCTGATGGGCGGCGTGGCGCTGTTGCTGTGGGGCCTGCACATGGTCCACAGCGGGATTCTGCGCGCCTTCGGCCCGGACCTGCGGCGGCTGCTCGGCAAGGCGCTCGGCAACCGATTCAACGCGTTCGCCGCCGGGCTAGGCCTCACCGCGCTGCTCCAGAGCAGCACGGCGACGGCGCTGATCACCAGCTCATTCGCAGCAGAAGGCCTCGTCAGCCTGGCCGCCGCGCTCGCCATCATGTTGGGGGCCAATGTCGGCACGACGCTGATCGTGCAGGTGCTGTCGTTCAACATCGCAGCCGTTGCGCCTGTCCTGTTCGTGCTGGGGCTCGTCGCCTTCCGCTCCGGACCGCGGTCGCGGATCAAGGATATCGGCCGCGTCTTCATCGGGCTCGGCTTGATGCTGCTGTCGCTGCACATCCTGCTCGACACGCTGGCTCCGGCGGAGAACGCGCCGGGTGTTCGCGTCATGATGTCGGCGATCACGGGCGATCCCGTGCTCTGCATCGTCATCGCCGCGCTCGTCACCTGGGCGGTGCATTCGAGCGTCGCCAGCGTGCTGCTGATCATGTCGCTGGCCTATTCGCAGTTCATCACGCCTTACGCAGCGCTTGCGCTGGTGTTGGGGGCCAATCTCGGCAGCGCCATCAATCCCATGTTCGAGGGCGCCCGGCGCGACGATCCCGCGAGCTACCGCCTGCCGCTCGGCAATCTCGTCAACCGCGTGATCGGGATCGCGCTGGTGCTCCCGTTCCTGAGCGCGATCGCCGAGCACATGCACACCTGGCAGCCCGATCTCGCCAGGATGACGGCGGCCTTCCACATCGCCTTCAACGTGGGCACGGCCGTCATCTTCATCGGCCTGCTCGACATCATGTCCCGGCTCCTGACCCGGCTGCTGCCTGATCGCGTCCGGGAAGACGATCCGGCCCGGCCGCGCTATCTCGACGAGAGCGCGCTGGAGACGCCGTCACTGGCGCTCGCCGACGCCGCGCGCGAGACCTTGCGCATGGGCGATCTCGTCGAGGTCATGCTGCGCAAGGTGATGGCGGCGATGATGACCGGCGACCGCGCGCTGGTCGACCAGGTCACGAAGATGGACAATGTCGTCGACAGCCTCGACGAAGCCATCAAGCTCTATGTGACGAAGCTGATGCGGGGCAGCCTCGACGAGAGCGAGGGGCGGCGCGCGATGGAGATCATCTCCTTCGCCATCAACCTCGAGCATATCGGCGACATCATCGACAAGAGCCTGAGCGAGCTCGCGACCAAGAAGATCAAGCGCCGCTTCCAGTTCTCGGCCGAAGGCGCCGAGGAGCTCGCCGCCTTCCACAAGCGCACGATGGACTCGCTGCGGATCGCCTTCGGCGTCTTCATGTCGGGCGATGCCAACGAAGCGCGCAAGCTGCTGGTGGAGAAGACCACGCTGAAGAACACCGAGCTCGCCGCCGTCGAGCGTCATCTCGACCGCCTGCGCGAGGGCCGCCCCGAGACCATCGAGACCACCTCGCTGCATCTCGACGTGCTGCGCGACCTGCGCCGCATCCACTCGCATATCTGCTCGGTCGCCTATCCCGTGCTCGATGCCGCCGGCGAGCCATATCGCAGGAGCGAGGCGGATACCGCCCTGCCCGCCTCCGGCGCGGCCTCGGCGTTGCCGCGCTAGCGGCGTGCCTCAGCGCTCCAACGTCTTCGAGGCGCGGCTGCGGTTCTTGATGATCAGCATGATGTTGCGGATATAGATGATGGTCGCGAGCGCCTGTCCGAGGATGATGACGGGCTCGCGCTTCACGACGCCGTAGACCAGCGTCATCAGGCCGCCGCCCATCGAGCAGAACCAGAACGCCATCGGCACCACGCTGTTGCCGGCCCGCTCGCTCGCGATCCACTGCACCAGGAAGCGCGCGGTGAAGAACAGCTGCGCGACGAGGCCGAACGCCAGCCAGAAATCAAACTTGGCGACGAAGACGTCGTAGAGATAGTTGCTCAGCGCCTGACCGTATTGGATGATCATGCCTTCACCTCAGTCACATCTGGTGTCGGCTTCTTGCGGCGGATCAGCCACCATACGCCGACGAGATCCATGATGCCGATCCACAGCCGGTCGAAGAAGCCATAGTTTGACACGCCGGAATGGCGCGGCCGGTCGATCACGTCGACATAGGCGATGTCGTAGCCCTCCCGGCGCACCAGCGCCGGCAGGAAGCGATGCAACCCGTCGAAATAGGGCATCATCAGGAACACGTCGCGCCGGAACGCCTTCAGGCCGCAACCGGTATCGCGCGTTCCGTCCTTCAGGATCGCATTGCGGACGCCGTTCGCCACCCGCGACTGGAATTTCTTGAAGCCGGTGTCCTTGCGTCCGACGCGCTGACCGGCCGCGAGACCGACGCGCCCTGCCCCCTTCTCGACTGCCGCGATCAGGTCAGGCAGGAAGGCGGGATTGTTCTGCCCGTCGCCGTCGAGCGTCGCCACGATCGTGCCCCGCGCTGCGCGCACGCCACTGCGCACTGCTGCCGACTGGCCCCCTGATCTGGCATGGCGAAGCTGCCGGAGATTGTCGCGCTGCTGCATGACCGCGCCGAGCCGTTCGCCGGTCGCGTCCGTCGAGCCGTCATTGACGTAGATGATTTCATAGGCCCAGCGGCCGTCGAGCGCCGCGCCGATCTCCTCGATCAGCGGCGCGATGTTGTCGGCTTCGTTGCGCACGGGAACGACGATGGAAACCGAAGGCTGGGACGACGACAAATCGAAAGCTCGTGGTTGGAATTGGCCTGCCCCGGGGAACCGGCGGTCCCGGCAGGCAGCCGCTTTTATGGGGCGGATGCCCCGTGGGCAACCCTTTTGAGGCGGCCCGAGACCGCCCCCGCAAGAGGCACAATGGTGCCGTCGGCGCGAATGGCGAAGCCGAGCCTCCGGGCCGCGAACCAGTAGCGCACCGCCATGGCGCCGACCATCCCGACCAGAGCGCCGGCCACGACGTCGCTCGGATGATGCGCGAGCAGCACCAGCCGGGTCAGCAGGATCACGATTGCGTAAGTGAACATGAACACGCGCAGGCGCGGCCACAGCGCCGAGACCGCAAACGCCAGCGCAAACGCCGTCACCGCATGACCCGACGGCAGGCTGGCATAAGCCCCCGTTCCCTCGAACGGGATGAAGTTGAACGGATCGGCCTTGCCGCCCACGAACGGACGTCCGCGACCGATGAGATATTTGAGGATCTCGGCAACGAACACGGACAGGGCGACAGACAGAAACATGAACTGCAGCCGCGTACCGAGGCCGAGCAGCAGCCCACGACGGGTGCCGTGCAATCCCGCTGCAACGAACGCCAGGACCACCAGCGTCCCCCCGAGCACCGAGAGCACATACTCGTCCTTGCCGAAATCGGTGAGGATGCGGATCGGCCACAGGCTCGGCGTGCCGCGCGCCGGCATCAGCTGGATCTCGGTCTGATCGAACGCGAGCATCAGCGCGATAATCAAGGCCGCACCGGTCGCGCTGAGCCACAGCGAATGCCGCGCCAGCTTTCGCGCGGCTTCGGCGCGGCGCGAATGCGAAGGCGTACGAACGAGCTGCGCCAGGGCATGGCCCGACACCGCGAGCAATTGCGCGGGATAGCCCGGGCGCGGCGTGACGTCGGCTGGCGCCGGCATCCTACTCAGTGCCTTCGGAGCGGAAGATCGAGATCGAGATCGCGCGCCCTTGCGAGAAATTATAGCCGTCGATGCGCGTACCGACCTTGTAGCGCAGCCCGATCGCCTCGGCGCGCTGCACGAAGCTGCGCTCCGAGCGCTGCTCGATCAGCGCGAAGCGACAGCTCCCCTGCCGCAGGAAATCCGCCGCGCCCGAGCCGTCGGTGAGCAGCGTCTGCGTGCCCGTCAGGAACACAAGGCTCGGCTCGTGATAGCCGGCGGCGGCTGCCTTCGGCCCGACGCAGGTGACGTTGCGAAGCGCGCGCGCGATCTCGATGCTCGGAAACAGCGGTGTCAGCGACGGCAGCACGATGCCGTAGACCACGACCGCGAGCATCAGCGCTGCGACCAGTGCGTTGAGTAGCGAGCGCTCGGCGCGATTGGTGTCGAACAGCCACCAGGCGAACAGACCGAAAATGAGCGAGGCCGCAATGAACGGCCAGGCCACGAAGGCCGGTTGCCGCGTCAGCATGACCGCGCCGACCACGGCGATGATCGAGGCGGCCGCGGGAATCGCGAACCACCAGGCCGAGCCGCGCGCGAGCCACGAGCGCGACAGGACGTTGCGCTCCAGCGCACCGACGGTGAGGATCGCGATCGCCGGATACAGCGGCAACACGTAATGCGGCAGCTTGGTCAGCACCGCCTCGAACACGATCCAGGACGGGATCAGCCAGGCCAACAGGAACTGCGCGCCGGGCTCGCGCCGGGCCCGCCACACCGCCGGCGCCGCCATCGCCGCAAGCGGCGCGCCCGGCCAGAACGTGATCCAGAACAGCGCCAGATACAGTCCGGGCGGCGCGCCATGGGATTCCTGGGCGCCGATTTTGCTCAGCATATCGCCGCCGACGGAATCGGCGAAGAAGGCATCACCCGCGCGCCAGAAGATCGCGACGAACCAGGGCAGCACCAGCACCAGCATCCACATCAGGCCCCAGAGCGGACGCAGCTTCCACAGCCACGAGGCATCACGGTCCTGGATCGCGAGCGCGACGATGGTCAGGCCCGCGAACATCAGGATCAGCGGACCCTTGATGAGGATGCCGACGGCGAGCGCGGTCCAGAAGATCGCGGGCCAGCTCCAGGGCGGATGGGTCTCATCCTCTGCGCGCTGCCACGACAGATAGGCGCGCGACATCGCGCCCATCGCGGCGGTCACACAGAACAGCAGCATCGCATCGGTCTTCGCCAGCCGTGCCTCGACGCCGAGCAGCACGGAGGCACACATCAAAAGCGCGGCAAGCACAGCGGCGCGCCGCGTGACGAAGCCGAGCGCGGCCCAATAGGTCATCAGCACGGCGCCGATGGCGCCGATCAGCGACGGCAGCCGGTACACCCAGATCCGCAATTCGGCCTTCGGCAGCTTGAGCGCGGACGCGGCTTCAACCGCGGCCGATTGCAACCAGTAGATGCCGACCGGCTTCTTGTAGCGAACGTCTTCCTGGAAACGGATGTCGACATAATCGCCGCTCTCGACCATCTGCTTGGTCGCTTGCGCAAAGCGCGCCTCGTCGCGATCGACGGGCGGGATCGTGAAGAAGCCCGGGAGGAATAGCAGTAGCGCGCACAGCAGCAGGAAGCCGACCGCGCGGGCATGACTGGCCGTGGCGTAGTCCAGCATAAGCACGAGCCGGCTGCCCGGATTCACGGGCGCTTTCGGCTCGCGGGGTGCTCCAAAACGGGGGCTGGGATAGGTCTCGGCCATTGGTTCCGCTTACGCTGAAACCGTCATTCCGACAACCGGTTAAGGCGGGGTCATTGAATTCGAATGACAACTGTGTCCGCGGCGCCAGTGGCGTCTATCACGGTCAGCCGCGCAAAGCCCGGACCGGGCGGATCGATCAGGCGCTGGCGGCGCCCGTCGATCTCGCCGAGTGATGTTCCATTAACCATGATGGTCATGGGAAGGACGCCGCCGGCGACCTTCACCGGCATGGCTGCGCTCCCCTCGCCGCCGGAACGGTCGACATCGATCCGCGAGCCGTTCAGCGGGAACTGGATGTGCAGCGCCTGCTCGCTGCCGGTCCGCACCAGGTCTCCGACCGGGCGGAACCGTTTCAGCGGCAATGGCAACTTGGCGTTGCTGGCAACCAGGGTTCCCTTCGGCGGCTTCGGCAACGGAACCAGCGTCTTGCCGGTGCGGGAAAAGGCGTCGAACAGGATCGGGGCTGCGGCCACGCGGCCGATCAACCCGGGAACCGGCGCGCCGTCCGGCCGGCCGACCCAGACGCCGATGGTCATGCGGCCGTCGAAGCCGACCGACCAGGCATCGCGATAGCCGTAGGAAGTTCCGGTCTTGAACGCGATGCGGTTGTGGGCGGCATTTTCGGGCGGCGGCGTGCCCAGAAGCACGTTGCCGACCTGCCAGGCCGCGACCTGATCCAGCAGCCGCAGCGGTTCGCGATCATCTCGGCCGGTCATGAGGTCGCGCAACGGCATGGTGGTGCCGAGCCGGGCGAAGCCCGTATAGAGCTGGGTGAGGTCCTGCAGTGTCACACCGACGCCGCCGAGTCCCATCGCGAGCCCCGGTGCCTCGTCCTTGGGCAGAACCAGATTGCCGCCGGCCTGTCGCAGCCGCGACGACAACCGGCTCGCGCCGACGCGGTCGAGCAGCACGATCGCCGGAACGTTCAGCGACAATTGCAGCGCCTTCTTCACCGGCACCGTGCCTTGAAACGTCATGTCGAAATTTTCCGGCGCGTAGGAGCCGAAGCGGACGGGCCGGTCGTCGATCAAGCTGTCGGGGTGGACGAAGCCGTCCTCGAAGGCGAGCCCGTAGATGAAGGGCTTTAACGTCGACCCCGGCGAGCGGACGGCGCGGGTCATGTCGACCTGCCCCGCCCGGCTCTCGTCGAAATAATCGGCCGATCCGACGCGGGCGAGCACGTCGCCGCTCTCATTGTCGACCACGATGATGCCGACCGAGATGTTGGGCCCGAGCGCAATGGCGCGGTCGCGCGCGAGCGGCTCGAGCACCTTCTGCAGATTGGCATCGAGCGTCAGCTTGATGACCGGCGTATCCTTGACCGTCGACAGCGCCGTGTCGGAGGCGTGCGGCGCGAGGATCGGCATCGGCTTGCGCAGTTTTGGCACGGGCACGGCCTTGGCCTGTTTCGCGTCATCGAGGCTGACCACATGCTCCTCGACCATGCGGTCCAGCACGCGGTCGCGGGCTTTACGTGCCGCCTCGGGATAGCGATCGAGCCGGCGCGTCTCCGGCGATTGCGGCAGCGCGACCAGCAGCGCGGCCTCGGCCAGCGAGAGCCGCTTCGGCTCTTTGCCGAGATAGGCGATCGAGGCCGAGCGGATGCCTTCGAGATTGCCGCCATAGGGCGCCAGCGCGAGATAGAGGTCCAGGATCTCGGCCTTGCTCATGCTGCGCTCGATCTCGATCGCCCGCACGATCTGCCGCAGCTTGGCATAGAGCGAGCGCTGTCGCCGCGGCTCCATCAGGCGCGCAAGCTGCATGCTGATGGTCGAGCCGCCCGAGACGATGTGGCCGCGCGTGGTCAGCTGTAGTGCGGCGCGCCCGAGAGCGAGCGGGTCGAGACCGTTATGCGCGTAGAAGCGCTGGTCCTCATAGGCGAGCAGCAGCTTGAGATAGGTCGGATCGACGTTGGCCCTGGCATCGACCGGCAGCCGCCAGCGGCCGTCGGCCATGGCATAGGCGCGTAGCAGTTTTCCGTTACGATCGACGACCGTGGTGGAGACCTGGCGCGCCTCGTCGAGCGGCAGCGGGCCGAGGGAGTAGACCCAGGCGACGAAGCTGACGATGGCGAGGATGAAAGCGACGGCGGCGGCCGAGAGGACGCGAAGCCCTCCGCCGCTCGCTCCACTGCCGTCATTCCGGGATGGTCCGAAGGACCAGACCCGGAATCTCGAGATTCCGGGTTCGGCGCTTCGCACCGCCCCGGAATGACGAGATACTTGATTGGCCTCGCTCATCTCTCCACTCACTTCGCCGTCCGCACCTCGACGTTACCCGTCCCGGTCCGGCCGTAGCGCGAGGGATTGTACATGTCCTCGACATAGGCCTGCGGCAGCACGTATTTGCCGGGCGCGACCGCACGCACGATGTAAGCGACGGTGAAGACCGACTTGGAGTCCGATGCGCGATCGACCGCCGCCGTGAAGCGGTCGTCACGGAACTCGGTATCCTCGGGCTCCTCGCCGTCCTCGATCCAGTCCAGCGTGCCGCTGTCGCCCGACGACACCAGCTTCGGATTGTCGATCTCGAGGCCCGCGGGCAGATAATCGGACACCATGATGTGGCCGTACTCGGGCTTCGCCTCGGTGATCTTCAGCACCACGGCGAAACGCTGGTTCTGCTTGACCTTGCTGATGTCGGCGGGCTTGCCGTCGAGCGTGAAGTAATTGCGCTCGATCTTGAAGCCGTTCGATGCAGCCGGCTCCGGCGTGACCGGCGAGCCCGACACCGAGACCACCGCCTGAACCGGCGCATCGCCGGTGTTGGTGATCTTCAGCGGCTTGCCCTCCAGCGTCACGGCCTTGTAGCTGCGGTACAGCGCAGTCTTGACCGGCTGGCCGTCGACGTCCATCGACAGGTTCTCCTTGGCGAGCGCGCGCGCCGCCAGCACCAGCCACGCATTCTCCTGCGTCGAGGTGTAGGGCGTCAGACCGCGCGCGGTCTCGACCCGCGACACCGCCTGCGTCAGCGTCGCCTTCGGCGCGTTGCCTTCGCTGGCGAGCGAGACCAGCGCTGCGGCATCGCGCAGCTGCGAGCCGTAGTCGGTACGGCCGAACTCCAGCACCGGCTTCGGCGCGAGGCTGTCGAGCGCGGCACCATAGACCCGCTCCGCGCGGTTGCGGTCGCCGACCAGTGCGAGCGCCGCCGCAAGCTGCGACTTCGCGATCGGGGTCGCTAGGTTGGCGAGCTTGGTGTCGGCGAGATAGCGGAGATCGCCGATCGGCGCCGCGCCATTGCGTGCGAGCACGTAGAGGCCGTAGGCGAGATCGCGCCCGCCGTCCTTCTCCGGCTCGTTGCCGTTCACGACCGAGTTGCGGATACGGTCGAGCGCGTTCTTGAACAGCACGTCCGGCACCGCAAAGCCCTTTTCGCGGGCGCGGGTGAGGAAGTCCGTCACGTAGGCGTCGAGCCAGGCGTCGTCGCCTCCGGCCGACCACAGGCCGAACGAGCCGTTGGAGCCCTGGCGCGCCAGGAGCCGCTCGATCGCATCGCGGATGCGCTGGTCGACCTCGGCGTCCATGGCCAGATGCGCGCCGGCGGCGAGCTCGTTGACATAGAGCAACGGCAAGGCACGGCTCGTGATCTGTTCCGAGCAGCCATAGGGGTAGCGGTCGAGCGCCTTCAGGATCGTTGCGGCGTCGAGCGCCGTCGACAGGCTGGCCGAAACCGAGACGCTGCCGGTGCCCGGGACGAGATCGGAGAACATGTCCGAGGTTAGCGTCAGGCTTTCACCCTTCGCCAGCGTCCGGATCGAACGCCGCGCCAGCACCTGGGTCGCCGCCTTGACGTCGAGCGCATAGTGACGCGCCAGCGCAAGCCCGTTCGGTCCCTTGATGTCGACATCGAGCGTCGCCTGCCCCGCGGCGGTCGCGTCGACTGCGAGCGTAAACGCGTTGCGCTGCTTGGCGGCGAGCTTGACCGTGGTTGCGGGATTGCCGGTCATCTTCACCGGGCCGCCGGCCTTCACGTTGATGACGTAGTCGCCGGCCTGGCCCTCGACATTGTCGATCTCGAGATTGACCGTGCCGTGGTCGCCATTGAGCAGGAAGCGCGGCAAGGTCGTGGTCAGCACCACGGGATCGCGGATCACGACATCCGTGTTGGCGCGGCCGAGCTTTGTCGCGGTCCAGGCCACCGCCATCACGCGCGCGGTGCCGGCGAACTCGGGGATATCGAAGCTCACTTCGGCGGTGCCGTCGGCGGCGACCGTGACGATGCCCGAGTAGAGCGCGAGCGGCTTTTGCGCGGGCGGAGAGCCCTGCAATTCGCCGGCGCCGGCATCGCCGCCGGACTTGATCTGTCCGCGCGTACCCGACATGCCGTCGATCAGTTGCCCATAGAGATCGCGGATCTCCGCGCTCAGGCGGCGCTGGCCGAGATAGTAATCGTCCGGCGCCGGCGGCTTGTAATTGGTGAGGTTGAGGATGCCGACATCGACCGCGGCGATGACGACCTTGGCGTCCTCACCCGGATTGAGCCCGTCGAGCTTGACCGGGATCCTCAACGTTGCATTCGGCCGGATCAATGCCGGCGGCGTCAGCTTCACCTGGAGCGTGCGGGTCTGCTTGTCGATGCCGAACCATTTCAGGCCGATCGCCCGGCCCGGCATACGTTGCGCAGCCGCATCGAGCGGGCGGCGCAGCGTCGCCACCACATAGGCGCCGGTGCCCCAGTCCTTGCCGACCGGCAGCCTCACCTGCGCGGTACCTTCCTTGACGTCGATGGTCTGCGTCGTCAGCAGGCGGTCGCCGAGCACGTTGACGGTGAGCTTGCCGGCGCTGCGGACGTTCACCGACACCGTCATGGTGTCGCCGGATGCGTATTGCGGCTTGTCGATCGAGGTCTCCAGCAGGTCCGGCGTATCGGCGCTGCCGTCGGAATACCAGCCGACGTCGAACTGCACCGAGGTCACCGGACCGTCGGCATCATTCGACCTTACATCGAGCCGGTAGCGGCCGGGCTGCGGGCTGAGCGAAATCCGCGACGGCTTGTCGGCCGCGATCGTCACGTCGCCGTCGGAAACGCGCGACGTCGATTTGACCGGCTCGTACTCCCAGTAATTGTTCTGGCGGTACCACTGGTAGCGCGACTCCATCTTCAGGAGCTCGTAGCGCAGGCCATCGCGGCGCAGCCTCTCGCCTTCGGGCGAGACGAACACGACATCGAACTCCGCCTTGTCGCCCTCGGCGACGTTCTTGTCGCCGAACAGCGGCTTGATGCCGATCATGGCGTTGGCGGGCGCGACCGGCAGCACGATCTTGCGCTCGACCGCGCGGCCGCCGGTCTCGACCATGCGAACGAAGATCTGCGCCTCCTGCGGACGCGTCGAGGCGGGCTGCTTGTCCAGCGTCACCGGGAAGGTGGCAACGCCATTGGCGTCGGCCTCCGGCAAATTCTCCAGCGGCGTGCGCTCGTTCGAGGTGGTCTCCTCGTCGGCGACGCCGAACTGGTAGCCGGCAAAGCCCGGGCGTTCGCTCGCCGGCGCGACCAGCATGTCGCCTTCGAGCTGGAGACCGGCGGCCGGCGCGCCATAGAGGAAATGGCCATCCGCCTTAAGCTCCACCGGAGCGTTAGCTTTGATCAGCTTGTCCTTGGCGGACAAGTCGAATTCGATCCTGTCGGGGACGTAGTCCTCGACCATGAAGGTGGTTTCGCCGACCGACGAGCCCTTCGGATCAGTGAAGGCGCGGACCCGCCAGGTCCCGGTCGGGACGGCCGAATTGAGCGGCACGGACAGCGTGCGGCCGCCGGCGCCCTGGTCGGCCAGCACGGCGCGGCGGAATTCGACGCCGTCGGGGCGCTCGATCACCAGCGTCAGCGGCCCGCCGGCAACGGCATTGCCCTGCCCGTCGCGCAAGAGCGCGGTGAGATAGACGGTCTCGCTGGAGCGATAGACGCCGCGCTCGGCGTAGACGAACGCATCGGCGCCCGATGGCACCGCCCGGCCCGAAACACCGCGGTCGGACAGGTCGAAAGCCGAGGTCTTCAAGCTCAGAAAGGCATAGTCGGCCTTCTCGCCCGTGACCGTGAGCATCGCCGGCGACAGGCCGCCTTCGCCGCGCGCAAGGCCCGCCTCGAACAGCACATGGCCGCTGTCGTCGGTCTTGCGGGTCGCCAAAATCTCGTTGTTGCGGGCGACCAGCCGGACCTCGGCCTTGCCGACCGGGTCGGTCGAGGCCAGCGAATTGACAAAGACGTGGATGCCGTCATTGCCGGAATAGGCGGTGACCCCGAGGTCGGAGACGATGAACCACTGGGTCGCGAGCTGGTAGTCGTCGTCCGAGCCCGGCCCCTTGGCTGCGGCGGTCATCACATAGACTCCAGGCTGGAGCTCGCCCAGCGCCTGGTCGACCGGGAATGCGGTGATGACGTCCTGGTTCAGCGTCATCGCGGTCGCGAGCTCGCCGGTCCAGACCTTGACGCCGCGCTCGCCGCCGAGATCGGCGAGCTGGTAGCGCGACAGCGTCTTCTGGAAATCGCTGTCGACCACCGTGTTGATCAGGTTGCGATCGCCGATCCTGAAGACGTTGACGCTGACCGCGGGCGTGTTGACGCTGACCACGGGAATGCCGCGCTGGCCGGTCCGCGGCAGCACGTAGGCGCGGCTGGTGAAGCGCACGAACGGCTTGCGGTCGCGCACATAGACGTTGAACTCGGCCGATTTCGGCAGGCCCTCCTTCACGGTGGACGGCAGGCCGGCGCGCAGATTGATGTTGTAGCGCTCGCCGTGCTTCAGCCCGTCGACGCAGAGTTGCTTGCCTTCGGCCGACAGCGCCGGCTTGTCCTGACCCGCCAGCGCGAGGTACGGCGCGAAATCGGTGCGCTTGGCCAGCTCCTCCGAGAACTGGAAGCAGGCGCGCGGGCTCGCCGAATCCGAGTCCACGGTATAGTCGAGCAGCCGGAAGCCGTGCTCGTCGCGCATCTTCTCGTATTGGCCGCGGACGTCGGCGACCTCGCGCATGTCGAGCGACAGCCGCAGCACATCCAGCGCCGGCCGCCACAGCTTGCGTTCGGCCAGCGACTTGCCGAGCACGGCGAGCGCATCCGCCTCCTCGCCCGCATTGCCGGCGCGCTGGTAGGCGATGTAGGCGGCGGTCGAGGCCCGCTCCAGCAGGAAGGTCTGCTCGCTCGAGCTCTTCGGCGAGATCTGGAAGATCACCTTGGCGAGCCGCAGCCAGTTGCCGGTATCCTCCGGCGTGGTCGCGGCGATCTGGCCGAGCACCGACAGCCCGGTGCGGAGATCGTTGCGCCGGAAGGCGGCGTCGGCGTCCGTGCGCAGCGTCGCGCTGGTCTTGGCGACCGGCCCCGCTTCGCTCTTGATCTGGGCCTCCAGCTTGATCGCGGAATCGGCGAGGTCGTCGCGCTTGAACGCCTTGTCGGCGGCCAGCGCTGCGCTAAGGCCGAGCGCCAGCGTGGCGCAGAGTGTGACGGCGCGAACAAGAGCGATCATCGTGGACTCCCGGAAATCGCGGCGAACGCCGCGTGAGCATGAAATGCGCGGAAAGGTGACGGACTCAAGGCGATGGAACCAAAGGTGCAAATCGTCGCATTCGCCATGACAAGGCAAGCCCTGAGGAGACCGATCGAGATATCACCGCGCACGCCGTCCTGATGGCGCAGCCCTACCTGACCGATCGACCGGCGGTCGTGTCCCGGAAGCTGGCCAGCGTTCCCGGCGATGTAATCCATCGTCCAGTCCGCTGCCGCTCAACCCGGCACCCTGACACCCCACCGTTCCGCTTAGTCGCGGCGTTGAGGAAAACGGTTCGGTTCAGACTTGGCGGGAACGAGGATTTTTCATATTTGGCGTGTTAGAAGACCGGCAGGCGATAGCCGAGGCCGGCCTCAAGACGGTCCCATAGCTCAACTGGATAGAGTAGCGGATTTCTACTCCGCGGGTTGCAGGTTCGAGTCCTGCTGGGATCGCCAGTCATCACTGGATTGACGAAGCCGATGGAGCCGACTTGCGGTCGGCCGCCCGCTCACCGGAGACTTCTTCAAGAGCCTCGCTGTTCTCGTCGATCCCGTGGACGATTTCGATTCGCGCTGCCGGAATTTCGGGGCCGCTTGATCGACGTGACCGACGCACAGTTACCAATCCTCTTGCTTCACGAATACGTGGGTACCCTCGCCCCGGTCTTTGAACCGGACAGACGAACCCTATCTATGCGCCGGGCGACGTGCGCCCGATAGGGAATTCGATGCTGCCAACCGAGTGGACGAGAATAGCTATCGCATCTGCGGTTGCTGTGATCGCGATGTCGTATTTGGCAATCGACGCAGGCGTCGTGAATTCCAGCGTGATCACACAGCGCATCGAGACGGCGCGGGCTTCCATTGCGGACGCGGCGGCCAGCCAGCATCAACTCGCCTTCGCTATTCAGGCGTGGGCACGTCCAAGCCGCCAGAAGGCGGACTCGGAGCCACGCTTGGAGCACTGCCTGGCGATCGATTGAGTCAGGTGACGCCTAAGCGGCATTTCTTTGTTCACGGTCCGACTCCGCTTCGTTCCAAAGCCACGAATCGTCATCGCAAAAATCGGCAGCGCGCATTCATTAATGCCGCGTTTCGCTCGCCGGTTCGTTCACGCATCAGAGGTCACGAGCACAGGCCGCAACCGGTACGCGTCGATCGCGGCATTCGACAGCAGCAGCCTGCGCCGCTCGCCGCGCAGCATCATGCGATCGATCCTGTTCAGGATGAAGCGCGCTGAATCATTCGGCTCGCCGGTGAGCAGGCCGGATTGGTCGAGATATTTCCAGGCGATTTCGAAAGACTGCGCGCGTAATTCGGGGTCTGTCATGGCCGGCCAACGTCGGCGGGGAACGGATGTTCCTAACCGCGCAACGTCAGCCGCAGCGAGCCGTGGCGCGACGAAATGCGCAGCGCCGCGGAACGAGATCACGACCAGCACGTTGGCCGCAACGGAATGGAGTGGTGCCGACCCGCCAGCCCCGGTCGGCTTTGAAGGGCCCCGTGCTTGTCCCCCCGAGCACGGGGCTTTCTCATGCAGGCCAACCAGCGTCCCGACCTCGGCCGTCCCTTGACGCGAGATCTCGCCGAGGATGCGATTAGTCCGTCTGCTCGTCGCGCCGGTCGCGGGCGAGCTGATGCCAGGCCAGAGCGAGTTGAATCAGCCTCTGCCGGTCGGCGCCGTCGGCCGACGCCGCGGCCCGCTTCATCGCCGCCTCGGCTTCGTGCTGTGGGTCGTACTTGGGACACATGACGCCGAACCTAACCGACCGATATGGACGGGCTCATGGCAATTTCGTCCGTATGAATGCGGGGTCGTTTTCTCGTCGTCCGGCTCCCCAAGACCCATCTGTGAACTGCGTCACAGCCTGCCCCCGGCGTCTCGGCTAAACATCGCTTCAACCGCTCGCACCGCCGCGAGAGGGCATGGGTGGTCCGTCATGACACAGGAAGCAGCAGCCGAGGCTCACGTCCCGACGCGACGCGCAAGGCCCGACCTGTTCGGCGCCACGTTTCTTGCCACCATCGGTATCGTGATGCTGGCCTGGATCGCAGGCCTGGTCTGGGCCGCGATCGCGTTCTTCAACTGGCTGGTGTGACGCGCGAAGCGATCAGTATCGCTTCAGCCAACAATACGCTGCCCCAACAAAAAGAGACGGGCCTGCGCCCGCCTCCTTGTTCCAGACCTTGCCTGGAGCCTCAGTAACACGCGCGAGGATCGGCCTGCACATACTGGCCGCTCGGATAGCGGTAGTAGCAATTGCCCTGCGCCAGATAATAGCCGGGCCGCGAGGCAGCCGTGGCGCCGGCGATCGCGCCGGTGGCGCCGCCGATCACCGCACCTGCGGCCGCGCCCGTGGCATTGCCCGAGATCAGGCCGCCCAGCACGCCGCCGACGATGGCGCCGCCAAGCGCGCTTGCGCCGGGATCAGCCGGTGGCGGAGGCGGCGGCGGTTCGTAGGCGACGGGAGGCGGCGCCGGGGCGTAGGCCACCGGCATGTCGTCGATGTAATCCTCGGAGATGTAGGCCGGCGGGCCGGCCATCCGCTGCGGATAATAGTACCAGACACCGCCGACGTCCCACCACCAGCCGGAGCGGCCGTTGCGGACCTCGTGGCGCCAGCGCCCGCCATCCCAGGCGCGATTGCCGCGATAGGCGTGTCCGCCCCAGTCGCGCTCCGGTGCGGGGCCCCTGGCGTAATTGCGTCCGGGCGGCGGGCCGCCTGCTCCGTGCGGACCGGGACCGGGGCCGCCGGCGTGGGGCTGGCCGCCGGGCTGTTGCGCGGGCCGGGCCGCCTGCTGCGGCGGGGGTCCCTTGCGCATGTTCTGATTGTTCTGGGGCGGCGCACCGGCGCCGGGCCCCGCCGGCGCCTGGGCCGGGGGTCTTGGCGGCAATGAGTCCTGTGCCTGCGCCGAAAGCGCGACAAGGGACATGGCCGAAACCAAGGGAATAATGATCTTCATGCGGCTGGACGCACTCATGCGTGCTTAACCCCCTACTCTCGCGATTGCCGTGGTGCCTAGCGCGATAGACGATTCGCCTCGCGCCTGGCTGATGCCGGCGGGCATAACTGACCTGCTTTGGTCGGCTAAGTCCCGTTACAAATGATTAAGATCACGGCAATTTTCGGCCCTGGGGGCGCGGCGGAACCGTTCTAGCGCGCCGGCTCGATCACATTGCAGTTGGTCCGCCCCGACATCAGGCAGTCCTGCATCTTGCTGGCCGCGGTGAGATCGCGGGCGAGCCACCAGCCGACACCGAGGATCACGAGCGCGATGATCAATCCGGCAATCGCGCCACGACGGTTGTCGCCGGATTGAGATTTGGCGAGGGATTTGGGCTTTTTGCCCGGTTCGGACTTGGGTTCGGACTTGGACTCAGACTTGGACATGACTGGCCGATCGCAGGGGTGAGCCGGCTTTACCACCTCTGCGACGTCGCGTCACATCCCGGTCGATCGTTCAGCCCCGGGTCTGCCGGATCGCATCCTTGCGCGATGTTTCGACCGCCGGGGTGGCCCGCGGTGCGCAGGTCGTCAGCAAGAACGCGGTCTGGGTGCATTCCCAATCCGCGCCGAGGACGGCACTTTCGATCGGCTTCGGGCGGGCGAGCAACAGCGCGACGCCGGCCAGGGCGACCACCGCGACGGCGATTGCGAGCGCCTTCGGGCTCAGTCGGAAGATCATCATGCCCGTGCTCCGTCTCGTACCGGGCGGACGCTAGGCGCCGCTCCGTGTGGTCCTCTATGAAGGACATCACAATTCGGCAGTTTTTCGGGGCTACGAGAGATCGTCGGGGGTGGCGATTTTTCGTCTACCTGATCGGCTGCGATTATGGGTGGCTTCGCGACGCGCGCCGATGTACACGCTTCTGCGTCGCGTGGTGCCCGCTATGCCCAGCCGACGTACCAACAGGCAATGATGTAAGATCGGAAGCGAGGAAGACAAGGCTCGTCGATGAGTGGATTCAGGGAACCCGGCTTCGCAGACCGGCAAAAGGCGGCGCAGGACGCGCGCAAAAATCTTTTGAACAAATTCAAGTCGCAGCCCGGGCTGGATGATCCGGCGGTGGCGGCACGTCGTGCTGAGCGCGAGGCGCTTGCGGCCAAGCGCGCCGAGGCGAAGGCCGCGCGCGAAGCCGAGAAGGCCGAGCAGAAGCGTATTGCGGAAGAAGCTGCAGCCGCCGAAGCGGCGCGTATCGCCCGCGAAGCGGAAGAAGCGATCGCCAGGCAGGCCGAGATCGAGGCCGAGCAAAAGGCCAAGCGCGACGCCCGCTACGCGGCCCGAAAGGCCAAGCGGAAGTAACGTTCGCAAGTCACGTCCAACTCAAATCACGTTCAACTCACGTCACGTTCAACTGAAGTTGAACTGAAACATCACCGGGGCGGTCCATGTGACCGCCCTTGGACTTTCAAGCGCGCGTCTGCCTTCGCGGACGCCGCGACGACGGCGGAAGGTCAGTTCTTCTTCATCATCCCGTCGTCCTTCTTCATCCCGTCCTTCGACATGTGGTCCTTCTTCATGCCGTCGTCCTTGGACATGGTGTCCTTCTTCATTCCGTCCTTGGACATCGTGTCCTTCTTCATCATGCCGTCTTCCTTGCCCATCTTGTCCTGGGCAAGAGCGGCAGGCGACAGCGCGAGGCCAAGCGACAGAGCGGCAGCCGAGACGCCGAGCACGATGCGGGTGCGAATGGTCATGAGTGATTTCCCTTCGAGATGGTGTTTGTCAGCGACGGACGCCGCTATCTGATCCCGACGGATTGCCCGCTGGCGTTGTTACGCGCCCACTGACAAAATTTCTGCGGGCCGGCTACGCAAGCGGTAAGTGTGCACCGCAGCAAAGTCGGCACTTGCCGCGGCATTCGGTCTCGAACTATCAGATGAGAGAATATTGGGTGAAAGACCGGCTAGGATGGACTACGCGCCGGTCTCAAGGACCCAGCCCACCTCACACCAAACAAGAACCGGCCAAGACCGTCCAAGGGGATACCGCCATGCTCACGCGCCGTCATCTGATCGCGACCGCCGTCGCCGCACCCGCCATTCTTCGCTTCGGCACTGGTACCGCGCATGCCGCGACCACGCTGAAGATCTCGCATCAATTCCCGGGAGGGACCATCGACAAGGGAGACTTCCGCGACCGGCTCTGCCGCATGTTCGCGGCTGAAGTCGCCAAGCGCAGCAAAGGCGACATCGCCGCCGAGATCTATCCGAACTCCTCGCTGATCAAGACCAACGCGCAGTTCTCCGCGATGCGCAAGGGTGCGCTCGACATCAGCCTCTATCCGATGCCTTACGCCGGCGGCGAATTGCCGGAGACCAATATCGGCCTGATGCCCGGCCTCGTCACCACCTACGATCAGGGCCTGCGCTGGAAGAAGGCGCCGGTCGGCAAGGCGCTGACCGACTTCCTCGCCGACAAGGGCATCATCCTGCTCACCTGGGTGTGGCAGGCCGGCGGCGTCGCCAGCCGCTCCAAGCCGATCGTCGCCCCTGAAGATGCCAAGGGCATGAAGGTGCGCGGCGGCTCGCGCGAGATGGACATGGTGCTCCAGACCGCCGGCGCCTCGGTGCTCTCGGTGCCGTCGAACGAAATCTACGCGGCGATGCAGACCGGCGCCTGCGATGCCGGCATCACCTCCTCGACCAGCCTGATCTCGTTCCGGCTCGAAGAGGTCGCGAAGTCGCTGACCTCGGGTGCGGGCGCCTCCTACTGGTTCATGCTCGAGCCGCTGATGATGTCGAAGGTGATCTTCGACAAGTTGCCGAAGAACCAGCAGGACGTCCTGCTCGCGGTCGGCACCGAGCTCGAAGCCTTCGGCCGCAAGGGTGCGCAGGACGACGACGTCGAGGTCGCCAAGGTCTACGAGAAGGCCGGTGCCAAGGTCAGTGCGCTCGATGCCGCCACCGTCGGCAAATGGCGCGACATCGCCCGCGACACCGCGTGGAAGGACTACGGCGCCAAGACCGCGACCGCCGCCAACCTGCTCAAGCTCGCCTCCGACGTCGGCGCATGAGCCACGGTCCGCTTCCGGATCGTGACGACCAGGCGAACGCTGCCGCAAGGACCGGCCTTGCGGCGGCGATTGATCGCGGTCTCGCCGTCCTCAACAGCATCATCGTCGTGTTCGCAGCGATCGCGCTGATCGCGGCCTGCGCCATCCTGAGCTACAGCGTGCTCAGCCGCGCTCTGTTCAAGGCCGCCAATTACTGGCAGGACGAGGCCGCCGTATTCCTCCTGGTCGGCGCCACCTTCATGACGGCGGCCTATGTGCAGCAGAAGCGCGGCCATATCGGCATCGAGGCCTTTGTCGGCCTGCTGTCGCCGCTCGCGAACCGGATCAGGCTCTGGCTGGTCGATGCCGCGACGTTCCTGTTCTGCGCCTTCTTCACCTGGAAGTCCTGGACGCTGACCCATGAAGCCTATGTCGACGGCCAGGTCTCGAACTCGATGTGGTCGCCGCCGCTCGCCATTCCCTATTCGCTGATGGCGCTCGGGATGAGCCTGCTCTGCATCCAGATCCTCGTGCAGCTTGCGCTGCCTTTCGCAGGAGCCAGGCGTCCATGAGCGTCTTCGGTATCGGCCTCGCCTACGGTATCGCGACGCTGGTCGTGATGTTCTCAGGCATGCCGATCGCGTTCGCGCTCGGCGCGGTCGCGGTCGTGTTCATGGGCATCTACATGCCGGCTGCGTCCCTGGATACGGTGACGCAGAACGTCTACGAGGAAATGGCCTCGATCACGCTGCTGTCGATCCCGCTCTTCATCCTGAAGGGCGCCGCGATCGGCAAATCGCGCGCAGGCCAGGATCTCTATTCGGCCCTGCATGCCTGGCTGCATCGCGTGCCCGGCGGCCTCGGCGTCGCCAACGTGTTCGCCTGTGCGTTGTTTGCGGCGATGGCGGGCTCCAGCCCAGCGACCTGCTCGGCGATCGGATCGGCCGGCATCCCCGAGATGCGCAAGCGCGGCTATTCCGGCGGTTTTGCCGCCGGCATCATCGCGGCCGGCGGCACGCTCGGCATTCTGCTGCCGCCCTCGATCACGATGATCCTGTTCGCGGTCGCCGCCGAAAAATCGCTCGGCCGTCTCTTCCTCGCCGGCATCGGGCCCGGCCTGCTGCTGGTGTCCCTGTTCGGCGCCTATGCGGTGATCCGCTTCCGCCAGGAATATGCCGCGGCCCAGGCAATCTACGAGAAAGGCGGCCCTGAAGCCGCGATCCTGGCCCGCGATGAATACACGCTCGCCGAACGCTTCAGCGTGCTGCCGCGCGTAATCCCCTTCGTGCTGCTGCTCACCGGCGTCATGATCGCGCTCTATGGCGGCTACGCGACGCCGTCGGAAACCGCCGGCCTCGGCGGCCTCCTCGCGCTGGCGCTGATCGCGGCGATCTACAGCGTGTGGCGGCCGAGCGATCTTGCGCCGATCATGATGTCGACGATCCGGGAATCGACCATGCTCATGATGATCATCGGCATGTCGCTGCTCTATTCCTACGTGATGAGCTATCTGCACATCTCGCAATCGGTCGCCGAATCCATCGTCGCGATGCATCTCCCGCGCTGGGAGCTGCTGTTCGCGATCCTGGTCATGGTCGTCGTGCTCGGCTTCTTCCTGCCGCCGGTCTCGATCATCCTGATGACCGCGCCGATCATCCTGCCGCCGCTCCGCGCCGCCAATTTCGACATCATCTGGTTCGGCGTGGTCATGACCATCGTGATGGAGATGGGGCTGATCCATCCACCGGTGGGATTGAACATCTTCGTCATCCGCAACGTCGCGCCCGACATTCCCCTGCGCGAGGTGATCTGGGGCACCCTGCCCTTCGTGCTGCTCATGATGCTGGCGGTGCTGCTGCTGTGCTTCTTCCCGGGAATCTCGACCGGGCTGCCGGACCTGGTGATGGGGCCGGACGGGAGCAGGTAGAGGCGATCGCAATTGCCGTAGGGTGGGCAAAGCGACTCGTCCGCCGTAGCTCGAAGAGCGAAGGCGGAAGCGTGCCCAGCAAATGCGAGCGCGGAGGGATGGTGGGCACGGCGCAAGTGCGCCTTTGCCCACCCTACGAAGTTATTCGCTCTTCCGCCGCGGCTTCGGCGCGATCGCACTGCCGCCAACGACCTGCAACAGATCCTTGCGCACGGCCTCGATGTGCCGCTCCAAAAACCGGCAGGCTTCCTCGACCTTCTCCGCGCGACAGAGCGCGATCAGATGGGCGTGCTCCTTCTCGGCCGTCCCCATCGCCTTGGTATTGGAGAGCTGGAGGCGCGTGTAGCGATCGCTGGTCTGGAGCAGTGACAGCACGATCGCGCGCGTACGCGGCTGCGGGGCGTGAACATAGAGCGCCATGTGGAAGTCGGCGTTGAGCTGCCCCCATTCGCTGACATTACGCGCCTTGATCGCCTTCTCGAACTGCTTGTGGATGTCGTCGAGCCCTTCGAAATCATCGCCGGTGAAACGCGGCGCCGATTGCGCCAGGAGGCGCGGCTCCAAAATCCGGCGCAGATCGAACACGTCGTTGATCTCGTCCAGCGACAGCTCCGAGACGATCGCACCCTTCTGCGGGACGATGCGCACCAGGCCTTCGGCCTCGAGTTGGAACAGCGCTTCGCGCACCGGGATGCGGCTGACGCCATAGGCCTCGCCAAGCGCGTCCTGCCGTAGCTGCGAGCCGGCCGGATAGGTGCCGTCGAGGATCGCCTGCCGGAGCTGGTCGACGATCGCGGCCGACAGCGTGCGATGCTTCAGAGGCTGTTTCATCTGACCTTCTGTTGTCCTTCCCGACTCATCCGGCCGAAGCGGTCCCTCTCTTGCATGTTGCGCGGCCCGGCAAAGGCCGGTGCCCAGCAAAAGCGCGTCCTGCCGCCGAAATGACCGCAATCTCCGTTTGACATGCAAAATGTATAAATTATACATTTGCCGATAGCACGAGATTTCTCAGGGGTCGGGGCCTCTTTCATGATCGAGCAGACGATGCCGGCTACGCGCGCATTCGGCGTTCGACACATGGTCGTCCGCGCGTCCAGTGGCCTGCTCGCCGTCGAGCGCGTCGCGCTGATGGGCCTGATGTACCTGCTCACCGGCCTGATCCTGGTGAACGTCGTCACCCGCTACGCGCGCTTCCCGATCTACTGGATCGATGAATCCGCGGTCTATTGCGTGGTCTGGCTGACCTTCGTAGGCGCCTCCGCGATGACGCGGCTGCGGCTCGATTTCGCGGTCACCATGCTGACGGAGCGTCTTTCGCCGCGGCACCAGAAGATCGCAAAGGTGATCTCGACCGGAATGGTCGTCGTGTTCGGCATCGCGCTGATCGTGACCTGCGTGCTCTGGATGGACCCGATTGGTCTTGCGCGCGCCGGCTTCGACGGGCGCAAGCTCGCGGCCGAAACCTTCAACTTTCTCTACACCGAGCACACCCAGACGCTGAACTGGCCGACCTGGGTGCTCTATTTGACGCTGCCGATCTTCGCGGTCTCGATGACCATCCACGGCCTCGCCAACCTGCTGGAAGATCTCGAGCTGGTCCCGCGCACGCCGCCGAAGGGCTTTGCGCTCTCAGAGCTCGACGGGGTCAACTGATGATCACGTCAGCCGCCTTCGTCGCGATCATGCTGGTCGGCGTGCCGATCGGCCTCTGCCTGTGCCTTGCCGGCCTCGTCTACATCGCAGCGTCCGGCAATCCGGTGCTGTTCCAGTCTTATCCGCTCCAGCTGTTCGGCGGCGTCGACAGCTACGGTCTGATCGCCATTCCGCTCTTCATCCTGATCGGCGAGATCATGAACGGCGGCGGCATCACGCGGCGCATCGTCGACATGGCGATGGCGTTCGTCGGCTCGCTCAAGGGCGGGCTCGCCTACGTCAACATTCTCGCCAACATGTTCATCTCCTCGATCCTGGGATCTGCCACCGCACAGGTCGCGATCATGGCGCAGATCATGGTCCCGGAGATGGAGAAGAAGGGCTACGACAAGACCTTCGCGGCGGAATTGACCGCCTATGGCGGCATGCTCGGCCCGATCATTCCGCCCTCGGTGATGTTCGTGGTCTACAGCGTGCTCGCGCAGGTCTCGGTCAGCGACATGCTGATCGCCGGCATCGTGCCGGGCGTGATCCTCACGGTGATGTTCTGCCTCGTCATCGCGCTGATGGGATATGTCTACAACTATCCCCGCGCGGATTATCAGACGCCGCGCCAGCGCGTCATGACGATCCTGCGGACGTCACCCACCCTGCTGATTCCGATCGTCATCGTCGGCACCATCCTCAGCGGCCTCGCCAATGCGACGGAATCCGCAGCGGTCGGCGCGGTCGCCGCCGCACTCGTCGGGAAATACTGGACCAAGGAATTCGAGTTCTCGCAGCTGCCGCAGATGATGCTGCGCAGCGCCATCTATTCGGCGATCGTGCTGTTCCTGGTCGCGGCCGCGGCGGTGTTCTCCTGGGTCCTGATCTTCGGCAAGGTGCCGCAGGAAACCGCCGGCTGGATCCAATCCGCCGCCAAGGACCCAGTCAGCTTCATGCTGATCTGCAACGTCATCCTGCTGATCATCGGCACTGTCATCGACGGCATTCCCGGCCTGATCATGACGGTGCCGATCCTGCTGCCGGTTGCAACCGACGTCTACCACATCGATCCCCGGCATTTCGGCGTCGTGGTGGTGATCAACCTCGTGCTCGGCCTGCTGTCGCCGCCGGTCGGGCTCTGCTTCTTCGTCGCGGCCGCCGTCACCGGCGCCAAGCCCGGCAAGATGTTCATGGTGACGCTGCCGTTCTTCGTCATCTCCTGTGTCCTGCTGGTGCTGCTCTCGCTTTACCCGTCGCTCTCGCTGATCCTCATCAAATAGGCCCGTTCAAAAGGAAGCCCGACCATGCCGCTTTCACGCCGCCGCTTTCTCGCCGCCAGCGCCGCCGCCTCGGTGTTCGCGCCCTCGCTGGCGCTTGCCCAGGCCAAGGAATTCCGCCTCGGCCTGATCACGCCGAACGGCCATTCCTGGAACAAGGCGGCGCTCAAGTTCGGCGACGATCTCAAGGCCGCCACCAACGGCCGGCTCACCCTGACCGTGTTCCATTCCGGCCAGCTCGGCAACGAGCCCGCGATGATGCAGCAATTGCAGTCCGGCGCGCACGACATGGGCTTCATCCAGGCCGCCGAGCTCGGCTCGCGCGTGCCGCACATCGCCGCGATCAACGCGCCCTACATCGTCCGCTCGACGCCTGCGGTCGCGAAATTCGTGCGGCATCCGGCGGCGGTGAAGCTGTTCGATGTGCTGCCGCAGGAGACCGGCACCATCGGCCTCGGCTGGGGCATCACCGGCATGCGCGCGGTGTTCTCCTCGAAGGACCTGAACTCGCTCGCCGACATCAAGGGCATGAAGCTGCGCATCAACCCGACGCCGGTCTATCGCGACTTCTATTCCTCGCTCGGTGCCGCGCCGACGCCGATCCCGACGCCGCAGGTGTTCGACGCGATGGCCAACGGCCAGGTCGATGGCCTCGAGGCCGATCTCGAATTCTCCTGGAATCAGCGCTTCGACAAGGTCTCGAAGGTGATCCTGCAGATGAACGCCGTCTTCATGCCGATGGCGGCGGTCGTTTCCGGCCGGGTCTGGCAGACGCTCCCCGCAGCCGACCGCGAGCTGATCGCCAAGACGGTGAAGTCGACGCTGGACGCGCAGATCGACGAACTCGCCGGCAACGAGCCCGCGCTGATCGAGAATTTCAAGAACGCGCCGATCCCGATCCGCCAGGTCCCGGCCGGCGACACCGAGGCCGTCATCGCCGAGTTCGACAAGATCTGGCTGCCCAAGGCACCCGTTCTGGCCGAGCTGCGCAAGGTCGGCGCGACGCTCTGATCCCATTCGCCATCCTCTTCACAACAGCCGGCGGCCCCAGCCCCCCGCCGGCAAACTCACTTGGAGTCAATTCATGAGCCGCCGCGTTTCCTGGGAAGGCGTCTTCCCGGCCGTCACCACGCAATTCCATGACGATCTCTCGCTCGACATCGACGCGACCGCCAAAGTGATGGACGGTCTGATCCGCGACGGCGTCTCCGGCCTGATCGTCTGCGGCTCGGTCGGCGAGAACACCTCGCTGGAGCGCAAGGAGAAGGTCGCGATCATGGAGACGGCGAAATCCGTCGCGAAAGGCCGCGTGCCGGTACTGTGCGGCATCGCCGAGTTTACCACGGCCTTCGCGGTCGAAACCGCCAAGGAAGCCGCGCGCGTCGGCATCGACGGCGTGATGGTGATGCCGGCCCTGGTCTATTCGTCCAAACCGCACGAGACCGCCGCGCATTTCCGCGCCGTCGCCTCCGCGACCGATCTGCCGGTGATGCTCTACAACAATCCGCCGATCTACAAGAACGACGTCACCCCCGACATCCTGGCCTCGCTCGCCGACGTCGAGACCGTGGTGTGCTTCAAGGATTCCTCGGGCGACACGCGGCGCTTCATCGACACCAGGAACATGGTCGGCGACCGCTTTGTGCTGTTCGCAGGGCTGGACGACGTCATCGTCGAGAGCATCGCCATGGGCGCTGTAGGCTGGGTCTCCGGCATGTCGAACGCCTTCCCGCGCGAGGGCGAGACGCTGTTTCGTCTTGCCAAGGCCGGCCGCTTTGCGGAAGCCATGCCGATCTACGAATGGTTCATGCCGCTGCTGCACCTCGACGCGCGGCCGGACCTCGTCCAGTGCATCAAGCTGTGCGAGCACATCATGGGCCGCGGCACCGCGCTGACCCGCCCGCCCCGCCTCGCGCTGCTGCCGCAGGAGAAGGCCGAGGTCGAGGCCATGATGGTCAAGGCACTCAAGAACCGGCCGCGCCTGCCGGATGTCGGGCTGAAGGCGGCCTGAAGGCAGGTCTCGTAGGGTGGGCAAAGCGAAAGCGTGCCCACCTTCTGCCAACGATTGCGAAAGATGGTGGGCACGGCGCTTCGCGCCTTTGCCCACCCTACGGCACCTGAATGCGCCGCAAGCGGGCCTACGTCGCCGCGCGCTTCTTCTTCGCGTTCAGCGCCGATGCCACGCGACTGACGGGCGGCTTGCCAAGCACGCCGCTCATCTCGTTCGTGGCCGCGAGCAGCTTGTCCATGTCCACGCCGGTCCTGACGCCCATGCCTTCGAGCATGTAGACGACGTCCTCGGTCGCGACGTTGCCGGTCGCGCCCGGCGCGTAGGGGCAACCGCCGAGGCCGCCGGCGGCAGCATCGATGACGCGGACGCCCTCCTCCAGTCCGGCATAGAGATTGGCGAGCGCCTGGCCGTAGGTGTCGTGGAAATGCATCGCGAGTTTTGCGGGCGGGATATTGGCGCTGACCGCGCGCAGCATCTCCTTGGCCTTATCAGGCGTGCCGACGCCGATGGTGTCGCCAAGCGAGATCTCGTAACAGCCGAGCTCCCACAGCGTGTTGGCGAGATCGGCGACCGCCTTCGGCTTGATCTCGCCGTCGAACGGGCAGCCCAGCACGCAGGAGATATAGCCGCGGACCCTGACGCCATCGGCCTTGGCGCGCGCCAGCACCGGCTTGAACCGCTCGATGGACTCCGCGACCGTGCAGTTGATGTTGGCGCGAGAAAACCCTTCCGACGCCGCCGCGAACACCGAGACGACTTGCGCGCCGGCACCGCGCGCGGCGTCATAGCCCTTCTCGTTCGGCACCAGCACGTGGAATTCGGCACCCTTGACGTGGCTGACGCCACGCAGCACGGCGTCCGAGCTCGCCATTTGCGGGATCGCCCTGGGCGAGACAAAGGCGCCGACCTCGACCGTGGTGAGGCCGGCGGCTACGAGCGCCTCGATGAAGGCGATGCGGGCCTCGACGCTGACGGGCGTCTTCTCGTTCTGGAGGCCGTCGCGCGGCCCCATTTCGATGATGCGGACCGGATCGCTCATCTCACTCTCCCGATGGCTCGACCACGGCGAGCTCGACGCCCTCCTGGACGATGTCGCCGACCTTGCATTTGATCGATGTCAGCACGCCGGCATAGGGCGCACGCAGCGTCTGCTCCATCTTCATCACTTCCAGGGTGAGGATCGGCGCGCCCTTGTCGAGCTTGGCGCCCTCCTCGGCCAGCACGGCGACCACCGTGCCCGGCAAAGGCGCCGCGATCTTGTCCGCGCCGGTCTGCTCCTCGGTCTCGCCGCCGAATGGATCGACCCAATGCAGGTCGAAGCGGCCATTGCGTGTGCGCAAATACAGCTCATGGCCGTCGATCACCGCTGCGACCGAGGACTTGACGCCATCAACCGTCAGATCGAAGCCGCCATCCTTCGGCACGACGACAAACGCTAGTTCGCGCTCGCCGGTCACCAGCGTCGACGGACCGCTGCCGTAGTTCAGCGTGATCTTCTGCTCAGGTCCATGGCCGACGCGGAAGGCAAAGTTGCGCTGGCGGCGGCCGACCGGCATCCAGCCAAAGGTCCGCCAGGGCGAACTTGCCTCGTTCTGCGCGGCCTGCCGCTCGTCGTTGACGATCGCCGCGACTGCCGCGCACAGCTCGAGCTCGCCGGGTGCCGGCGCGGCCTGCGTCAGGCCCGCCAGCTCGCGCTCGATGAAGCCGGTATCGATCGCATTGGTCCGCACCTTCGGATGCGTCATCAGCGCCGACAGGAACGGGATGTTGGTCACGATGCCGCGGACGTCGGAGTCTTGCAGCCCGCGATTCAGCCGTTCGATCGCGACGTCCCGCGTCGGCGCCCACGCGATCATTTTTGCGAGCATCGCATCGTAATAGGGCGAGACAATATCGCCTTCGCGATAGCCGGCGTCGATGCGCAAGCCGCCGGTTTCCGCCGGCAGCCGCCAGGTCGAGATCCTCCCGACCGACGGCATGAAGTTCTTGGTCGGATTTTCCGCGTAGACGCGTGCCTCGACCGCATGGCCATTGAGCTTGATCTCGTCCTGCTTCAGCGGCAGCGCCTCGCCGAAGGCGACGCGCAGCTGCCACTCGACGAGGTCGATCCCGGTGATCAGCTCGGTCACGGGATGCTCGACCTGGAGACGCGTGTTCATCTCGATGAAGAACACGTCCTTGCCGTCGGAGACGAACTCGATCGTGCCGGCACCGACATAGTTCACCGCGCCGGCCGCCTTTCGCGCGGCGGCGCAAACGGTCTCGCGCTGGGCAGGATTGAGCGTCGGAGACGGCGCCTCCTCGATCACCTTCTGGTGCCGGCGCTGCAGCGTGCATTCGCGCTCGAACAGCGACAGCAGATTGCCGTGGCTGTCGCCAATGATCTGCACCTCGATGTGGCGGGGATTGTCGACATATTTTTCGATCAGCATGCGGTCGTCGCCGAACGCGGCCTTGGCCTCGCGCTTGGCGCTAACGATCGCCGGTCCAAGCTCGTCCGCCGAGCGCACGATGCGCATGCCGCGGCCGCCGCCGCCGGCGGACGCCTTCACCAGGATGGGGAAGCCGATCTTGTCCGCCGCCTTCGAAAGCGTCGCGTCGTCCTGGGCCTCGCCGTGATAGCCGGGCACCAGCGGCACGCCGGCCTTCTCCATCAGCGCCTTGGAGCCGGACTTCGAGCCCATCGCCGTCATCATCGCGGCGGTCGGGCCGACGAACACCAGGTCCGCCTCCAGGCACGCCCGCGCGAACTCGGCATTTTCGGACAGGAAGCCGTAGCCGGGATGCACGGCCTCCGCGCCGGTCTTTCGCGCGGCCTCGATCAGCCGCTCGACACTGAGGTAGCTGTCGCGGGCCCGCGCCGGACCGAGCAGCACGGCCTCATCCGCGAGCGCGACATGCATGGCGTCGCGGTCGGCCTCGGAATAGACCGCGACCGTGCGCAGGCCCATGGCTCGCGCGGTGCGGATGACGCGGCAGGCGATCTCGCCGCGGTTGGCGATCAGGAGCGTGCGGAAACGGCGGTAGAGCATTGAGCGGTCCATCGCATCACATCCTGAACAGGCCGAATTTCGTAGGCTCAATCGGCGCATTCGACGCCGCGGAAAGGCCGAGGCCGAGCACGAGGCGCGTGTCGGCGGGGTCGATCACGCCGTCGTCCCACAGGCGCGCGGTCGCGTAATACGGGTGCCCCTGGCTTTCATATTGCGCGCGGATAGGCTCGCGGAACTTGTCTTCCTCTTCCTTGGACCAGCTATCGCCCTTGGCCTCGATATTGTCGCGCCGGACCTGGCTCAGCACCATCGAGGCCTGCTCGCCGCCCATCACCGAGATGCGCGCGTTCGGCCACATCCACAGGAAGCGCGGCGAGTAGGCGCGGCCGCACATGCCGTAATTGCCGGCGCCGTAGGAGCCGCCGATCACGACGGTAAATTTCGGCACCGAGGCGGTCGCCACCGCCGTGACGAGCTTGGCGCCGTCGCGGGCGATGCCGCCGGCCTCGTACTTCTTGCCGACCATGAAGCCCGTGATGTTCTGCAGGAACACCAAGGGAATGCCGCGCTGGCAGCACAGCTCGATGAAATGCGCCCCCTTCAACGAGCTCTCGCTGAACAGGATGCCGTTGTTGGCGATGATGCCGACCGGATAGCCCCAGACGTGGGCGAAGCCGCAGACCAGCGTCGTGCCGTAGAGTTTTTTGAACTCGTCGAACTCCGAGCCGTCGACGATGCGGGCGATGATGTCGCGGACGTCGAACGGCTTTCTGCCGTCGACCGGCACCACGCCGTAAATCTCTTCCGCGGCAAACAACGGATCGCGCGGCTTGTGCATGTTGAGGTTCGGCCGTACCGACGGCTTCAGCGTGCCGACGATGCGCCGGGCGATGCCGATCGCATGGGCGTCGTTCTGGGCGTAGTGGTCGGTCACGCCCGATTGCCGCGAATGCACGTCGGCGCCGCCGAGCTCCTCGGCACTCACCACCTCGCCGGTCGCGGCCTTCACCAGCGGCGGGCCGCCGAGGAAGATGGTGCCCTGGTTGCGCACGATGATGCTCTCGTCCGACATCGCGGGGACATAGGCGCCGCCGGCGGTGCAGGAGCCCATCACGATCGCGATCTGCGGGATGCCCTGCGACGACATCTGGGCCTGGTTGTAGAAGATGCGGCCGAAATGGCGCTCGTCCGGAAAGATCTCGTCCTGGAGCGGCAGGAAGGCGCCGCCGGAATCGACCATGTAGACGCAGGGAAGGTTGTTCTGCCGCGCCACGTCCTGCGCGCGCAGATGCTTCTTCACCGTCATCGGATAATAGGTGCCGCCCTTGATGGTGGCGTCGTTGGCGACGATCACGCATTCGCGGCCCGCGATGCGCCCGACGCCTGTGATGACGCTCGCCGAATGCACGTCACCACCATAGAGGCCGTACGCCGCCAGCGGCGACAGTTCCATGAACGAGGTGCCGGGATCGACCAGCAGGTCGACGCGCTCGCGCGCCAGCATCTTGCCGCGCGAGGTGTGGCGGTTGCGCGAGACCTCGCCGCCGCCGCCGGCGACCTGGCTCAGCTTTTCGCGCAAGTCCGCGACAAGCCCGCGCATGGCCTCGGAATTGCGCGCAAAGTCTGATGAAGACGTATCGATGCTGGAATGGAGCGGCATGTTGATTCCAATGAGGTGAAGGTTTCAGGCCGTCTCGGACATCAGCTCGCGGCCGATCAGCATGCGACGCACCTCCGAGGTGCCGGCGCCGATCTCGTAGAGTTTTGCGTCGCGCCAGAGACGTCCGACCGGGAATTCGGAGGTATAGCCGACGCCGCCCAGTGCCTGGATCGCCTCGCCCGCCATCCACGTCGCCTTCTCTGCGGAATAGAGGATCGCGGCCGCCGCGTCCTTACGCAGCGTGCGGGCGTGGTCGGCGCGGTCGCAGGCGCGCCCGACCGCATAGACATAGGCGCGCGCCGACTGCCAGGTCGCATACATGTCGGCGAGCTTACCCTGCATCAGCTGGAAGTCGCCGATCGGCTGGCCGAACTGCTTGCGCTCGTGCATGTAGGGAACGACGGCGTCCATGCAGGCCGCCATGATGCCGAGCGGGCCGCCCGACAGCACCGTGCGCTCGTAATCGAGGCCGGACATCAGCACCTTGACGCCCTCGCCGACCTTCCCGAGCACGTTCTCCTCGGGCACCTCGCACTCGTCGAAGAACAAGGGATAGGTGTTGGAGCCGCGCATGCCGAGCTTGTCGAGATGCTGGCCGTGGGTGAACCCCTTGAAGCCCTTTTCGACCAGGAAGGCGGTCATGCCGCGCGGGCCCGCCTCCGGATCGGTCTTGGCATAGACGACCAGCACGTCGGCGTCGCCACCATTGGTGATCCACATCTTCGAGCCGTTGAGCACGTAACGGTCGCCGCGCTTGTCGGCGCGCAGCTTCATCGAAACGACGTCGGAGCCCGCGCCGGGCTCGGACATAGCGAGCGCGCCGACATATTCGCCGGAGATCAGCTTTGGCAGATAGCGCGCGCGCTGCGCGTCGTTGCCGTTGCGGCGGATCTGGTTGACGCAGAGGTTGGAATGCGCGCCGTAGGACAGCCCCACGGCGGCGGAGCCCCGCGAAATCTCCTCCATGGCGACGATATGGGCAAGATAACCCATGCTGGAGCCGCCATATTGCTCCGGCGCGGTCATGCCGAGCAGGCCGAGGTCGCCAAAGCGCTTCCAGAGGTCGGCCGGGAACAGATTGGCCTTCTCGATCTCGGCTGCGCGCGGCGCGATCTCCGCCTCCACGAAGGCGCGCAGCGTGTCGCGCAGCATGCCGATGTCTTCGCCCAGATCGAAATCGATGCTCGGGATGTTCAAGGCGATTCCTCCGTATTCTTGTCGGGTCCGAACCTACCCCCGCCCGGGCGCCCCAGCGGTCGAAAAGGTTGCATTTTCCGCCAAGTTTGGCGAGGATTTTTCATGCCCTTTCAAGCCGCGACCGCGACGCCCCGCCGCGCCATGACCCCCGCCGCCTTCGTCCGCGGCGTGGTTGCCGCTTATGTCGTTTACGGACGGGATCCAGCGGAAGCATTGGGCAAGGGGCAGGTCACCGAGGACCTCGTTCGATCCCGGGACGGCCGGGTGACGGCGGCCCAGTTCGAGGCGCTGGCCGGCCACGCCATGCGCGAGCTCGACGACGAGGCGCTCGGCTGGTTCTCGCGCCGGCTGCCTTGGGGAACCTATGGCATGCTGTGCCGCGCCTCGATCACGGCCCCCAATCTCGAAGTCGCGCTAAAGCGCTGGTGCCGGCATCATCGCCTGCTGACCGAGGACGTGCTGTTCGAGCTCTCGCTTGGTGATGAGACCGCGACCATCTCCATTCGCGAGCAGCGCGACCTTGGCCCGTTGCGTGAATTCTGCCTCGTCACCCTGCTCCGCTATGTCCTCGGCTTCTCCTGCTGGGCCGTCGATTCCGCGATCGCGCTGCGTGCGGCCGAGTTTCCCTATTCCGAGCCGGGCCACGTCTCGGTCTATCCGACGATCTTCTGCAGGCATTTGAGCTTTGATGCGGACGGCGCCCGCATCGTCTTCGACAAGCATTATCTCTCTCTGCCGCTGACCCGCAGCCCCGCCGATCTCGACAGCATGCTCAAGGGCGCGCTGCGGCTCACCGTGCTGCCCTACCGGCGCGACCGGCTGCTGGTCGAGCGGGTCCGCCGCGTGCTGCGCAATGCACGCGGACGCATTCTCGGCGCCGAGGATGTCGCAAGCGAGCTGGCGCTCTCCACCCGCACCATGCATCGGCGCCTGCGCGAGGAAGCGACCTCGCTGCGCGATCTCAAGGAAGAGGCAAAGTTCGAGCTCGCCAAGCAGGAGCTGATGCGCGGCCGCGCGCCCATCAAGCGGATCGCGGAGATCGCCGGCTTCCGCAACGAGAAGAGCTTTTCGCGCGCCTTCCGCACCTGGACCGGCGCCAGCCCGCGTGAATTTCGCGACCGGTATCGCTGAGGCTTGCAAGCAAGCACGGCCTCCGCGATCGAACGCAGAGGCCGCACCATTTACGCCGGAATTGGCGATCGCGACTTAGTTCGAGGACGCATTCTTGCCCGGACGCGCCTTGGTGCGCGAGTGCGGCTGCTTCGGCTGGAAGGCGAGCGCATCGTTGGTGGTCTTCGCGCCAGGGGCCTGCGAGCACATGCCGCCGATGCCGCCGGAAGCGGCCCGGCAGGCTTCCATCGTCGGATAGCCGCAGCCGTGTGCAGCCTGGGAGCCGTTGGTGATGCAGTAGTCGTCCGCCTTCGCGGCCGGAGCGGTGATCATGAGAAACGCAGAGGCGAACAGCGTCGCAGCGGATGCGACGAACGTCTTCGAGGTCGAGGTCATGTTGTCTTTTCCTGCTTCAGGGTCCCACAAAAGCATCCCCAGCGTGCGACGCAGGCTGAGGCTCACACCTCGCATGTAGGCCGGCGCCCCACCCCGGCAATCACGATTCAGCGCATTGCAGGGCTTCGTAAATCACATGTCACAGTAAGGTGAGTTACTCATGTAAATGGCGACCCTGGATTCGGCTTTTATGAATCGTCGGGCGGGTCGCGAGGGGCGCGCAGCTCGCAAGCCCGGCCATGACGCTGTGGAAACTTAGGCGTCCCAAAGCTCTCGCGTCATATGCGATTGCCCCGCCTATCCCGCCGACGCTGCCACGACATCCTCCACAGGCAGCGGCACGTCCTTCGCGACACCCAGCACCGGAAAGCTGCGGACGTTCTTCACATCAGGCATCGCAGCGAAATGCAGCAGCTGCTGGCGCATGCTCTCGACGCTCGGCGCGACGCATTTCAGCAGGTAGTCGGTGTCGCCCGAAATCCGCCAGCACTGCTGGATACGCGGGATCGCGGCGATCGAGCTCTCGAACGCCTCCAGCACCGGCTGGGCCTGGCTGCCGAGCTGGATCGAGACGAACGACACCACCTCATAGCCGAGCAGCCGCTCGTCGATGACGGCGCGGACCGCCCGGATCACGCCGCGGCTGAACAGCAATTTCAGCCGCCGCAGGCAATTGGGCGCGGACACGCCGACCCGCAGCGCCAGCTCGTTGTTGCGCACCCGCCCGTCCTGCTGCAATTCGGAGAGTATCTTCAGATCGACGCCGTCGAGCTGGTCACGCCCGGCCATCCCCCACCTCGCCATGATCCCGTCACGACGTCAGCGAAGCACGCGGCGGAATCGCTGCCAAGGGGCCGGAGCCCGGCGCAACAGCTGGTCCGTGGATCGGGGTCATCGGACGCGACGTCATGTTTGCGGGCGGGTTAGCCCCCGCCGTGATGCCGGGGCTTGTCGCGGCCATCGGCGCTCTTTCACCCGGCCCCAAAGACGTGGATGCCCGGGCCTTCGCCTCGCCGAAGCGGCTTCGGCCGCGCAGGCGGGACAAGGCCCGGGCATGACGAGTAAATCACGTCGTATGACGTCGGAGCAGCGAGCCGCCCCTCAATGCGTCCAGGGCTCGCCGCGCCGGAACGAGAAATTGTCGGCATAGGCGACCGGGCGGCGGATCGAATCCTGCGGCTCGATCACCTGGTAGGCGATGCCCTTGCGCTCGCAATAGGCGACCGCCTCTTCCTTGCTGTGGAAGCGCAGCGTGATCTGCTGCTTCATGTCGCCGGACGAGGTCCAGCCCATCAGCGGCTCGACCGAGCGCGGCTGCTCGGGCTCGTAGTCCAGCTGCCATTCCTTGGTCTTGGACCGGCCGGATTGCATCGCGTTCTTGGCGGGCTTGAAAATGCGTGCGGTCATGGGTGGTCCGGGCCTCTTCGTCTTTTCGTTCGATTCAGATGCGTCACGGTAGCAGTTGGTGGAAACCGCGGGCATAGTATAGAGACACCTATTGGGAACTGATCGGTGATTCCGGTCCCCTAGGGTGCCTTGCCGACGGGTATAGTCATTATGCTGCACCGTGACAATTGCGTACCCGCCTTCCGCGCCGGGATCCCGCCCGGTGGCCCTGCCTCGCCGACACCAGCGTGTCCGCCCCCTCCGAAAGCTCCCGTCGCATGGCCTTCCTGAACATCAACGCCACGCTCCCCGAGAAAGGCCGCGACCTCAGGCTCGACCTGTTTCGCGGCATCGCGAACTGGGCGATCTTTCTCGACCATATCCCCGACAACGTGGTGAACTGGATCACCACCCGCAACTACGGCTTTTCCGACGCCGCAGACCTGTTCGTCTTCATCTCCGGCTACACCGCCTCCTTCGTCTATGCGCGAATGATGCTCGAGCGCGGCTTCATCGTCGGCGCCACGAGGCTGACCAAGCGGGTCTGGCAGCTCTACGTCGCCCACATCATCCTGTTCGTGATCTACATCGCCTCGATCAGCTATCTCGCGCTGCGGTTCGGCGATTCCGACATGATCAACGAGTTCAACGTCGCCGGCCTCGTCGACAACGCTACCGAGACGCTGCGCCAGGGCCTGTTCCTGCGCTTCAAGCCGCTCAATCTCGACGTGCTGCCGCTCTACATCGTGCTGATGGGCCTGTTTCCGCCGATCCTGTGGTTCATGCTGCGCAAGCCAGACCTGACGATGGTGCTCTCCATCGTGCTTTGGCTCGCCGCGCGCCACTTCGGCTGGAATCTGACGGCCTATCCGGCCGGCCAGTGGTACTTCAACCCCTATTGCTGGCAGGTGCTGTTCGTGTTCGGCGCCTGGTGTGCGATGGGCGGGGCGCGACGCTCCGGGGCGCTGATCAATTCGCCGATCACGCTGTGGCTTTGCCTCGGCTATCTCGCCTTCGCGCTGGTCATGACCATGGCCGGCCGCTTCCCCACCCTCGGCGGCATGTTCCCGGGATGGCTGTTCTCGGCCTTCAACCCCAACGACAAGACCAACCTCGCGCCCTACCGCTTCCTCCATTTCGTCGTGATCGTGATCCTGGTGATCCGCTTCGTGCCGAAGGAATGGCCGGGCCTGGAGTGGAAGGTGTTCGATCCCTTGATCGTCTGCGGCCAGCAGTCGCTCGCCGTGTTCTGCGTCGGCGTGTTCCTGTCCTTCGTCGGCCATTTCGAGCTGTCGATGAGCTCGGGCTCGCTGTTCGCGCAGATCTTCGTCAGCATCGCCGGCATCGCGATCATGACGACGGTGGCGTACTACATTTCCTGGTCGAAGAAGCAGGACAAGCCGCTGAAGCCGCCGGCCAAGCCTGCGGCCGCCCCGCCCGCAAAGGCCGCCTGAGCCGGACGGCAGCGGTCCCGCGCCTGACGGCAGCGATGCGGTATCAGGCCGCTTCGCTGTCGAACTCGGTGAACTTCTTGTAGATCCAGTCGCGGCCGTCGTGGCGGCGCCAGACCTTTCCATAGACGAGCTGCCCGTTGAACGAGCGGCGCGGCACGATCACGGTCCAGAGGTGCCAGATCTCGGTCCAGCTCGACTGCGGGTGGACGGTTCGGACGTTGCGATCGAAAGACATGACGCAAAACTCGCAGGATATGAGCGCCGCGACGAACTGTGACCTGTGTGAGCACGGATTGCAGGCAGCCCATCGCGAGCCTTGCCGACCTGATATCAGCCACGAAGGCGGCCGCAACAACCACTCGTGCTTAACCTAACCGGTCAACCTTACCCCTCGTGGGTACCTGCCAAGAGCCGTTGAAAGCCGGCGCCAATCTTTCTATGATACGTGCACAATTTGAGAATGAGCGCGCCGTTTTGGACGCGTGGCAATTGCGAACTGATTTTCCATTTTCCAAATGACTTGCTGACTGGGGCCCACGATGAATATGCAATGCGGACGTTTGCGCCTGGCGGTGCGCTCGATGCCGCCTGCGCCGCTCGTCAAGGCACCCGTCGCTGAACCGCCGAAGGCGGCCAACGACAATCATCTGGCGTGGCCGTTCCTGCCGTTTCCGCTCGGCTGGTACGCGACGAACTGATCCCCGGAATAGCGCGACGCCGCTCAAGCGGAATATCATCGCTTGGCGGCGTCCGTTTAGGCATTGGGCGCTGAAATCCCCAATGGTCATATGTCTCTGGCGACAGCCAAAGGTTCGAAGCAATTTTGCCAATTCCGCGTTGGGCCGGCCGGCGCAATGCCTTGAAAAATCGCGCGGAAGTGGCGTTGGGTGAAGAACAAGCGCCAAGGCTTCAGGCAAGGCTTCAGGCAAGGTTTCAAGCAAGCCTTCAGGCAATGTGCGCGCGGTTCAGGTCGCGCTAGGCCGCCTGCCCCATGCCCCGCAATCGCGCCGGCTCGGAAGCGCGACGTGCTCCGCGCATTGACGCTGAGCGCGCCCTGCGCGTTGTAGGTCTGTCCCGCCTGGTTGCCATGTTCCCGCCTCTGCGGTCGCAACCAATCACCGCGCCATGAGTTGCAGGTTCTTCCCGTCCGTCCGGGGAAGCCGCGTGGCTGCGATCCGTGCCCGCGCGATGTACGGACGGTCATCTCGCCTCACGACCGCGTGAGCAGGAGCGCGGCCGGTGAATTTTCACGAGCGAGCAGAGACCAACGAACAGCAGGCCGCAAGCCAAGGGGATGCAGTGAGTCACATCGATACGACCGAGAAACTCTCTGGCACGCCGGAGACTGAAAGTTCGCTGTTCGCGCTGTGCGGGCTTGGCGTCGCCGGGATCGCAATGCTGGGCTGGATCTGCGCCCTCGCCTGGATCGGCTGGCGCCTCGCCAATTGGCTGCTGTTCTGACACCTGAACGCGCAGCCACGATCACGGCTGCGACGTCCCATCTACGATCCCATCAATAATGGTAGTTCACGCCGACCGTCGCGGCATGGATCGTGTCCTTGAGGTGGGCCACGGTGATGCCTTCGACCGGACTGATCAGCTGGATCGGGCCCTTCGTGCCGAAGTCGTGGTAATCGTACTCGACATTGGCCGACCAGTTTTGCGCAAACGCCCATTCCACGCCGGCGCCCAATGTCCAGCCGGTCCGCATCACCGACGCGCTGGGGTCGATCGCGAAGCCGGCGGCCGGACTGACATACGCATCATCGACCTTCTCGTGCGTCCAGGCGACGCCACCCCGCGCGTAGATCAGCCAGCCCAGCCCATAGGCGTAGCCGAGCCGCCCGGTGACCGAGCCGAGAAAATCGTTCTTGAGGCCGAACTGCGATGGCACAGTGAGGTTGCCGAGCGCGGGAAATCTGACACTGCTGCCGTGATGGCTCGAAAGGCTCGACCCTGCGGCGCGGCCTTCGACGCCGGCAACCCAGTTGGATGCGAATTGATGGTCGCAGCCCACCTGTCCGCCGCCGACAAAACCGGCCGCGTTGAAATCGACCGTCGCACCGAGGGGATTTATCGTGCGATCATCGCCCGCGACGCCGCCGAGATGACCGCCGATGTAGCAGCCGGTCCAGTTGAAGGTAACCGAAGCCACTGGAGGCGCCAGCGACGCGAGATCAGCCGCAGATGCGGCCGTGACAGACAGAGCGGCGAGCGCCGCGCCGGCGAGACCTTTCAACATGTCCTGATATTCCCCATTGCCCGTGCAGGGGTCGTAGCAGGTCAGGCTGTCGCAGAGGTTGTGGTGCGGCCGCATTTCGCGGCAATGTTCCGCCGGCCGCACCAACGCCGGCGGCGGAAGGCATCACCGGACGCAATTAAACTGAAACCCGTATTTGTCGCTGAACGGCCAATGCTCTTTCCAGGCCTTACCACTTGGCGCGAGCTGCGGCCGGCCCTCGCGCAATGAGCTTGGGCTTGATCCGCTGCAAGCTGGTCGGAACTCTCGCCGCTTGCCGAAGCGAGCAAGCGGCGCGCGATGGCGATCGAACGCGCAAGAAAACCGTGTGTCAGAATCGCGGAAAAAAACCCTAGGAGAATCAAGGTCGGGACTGGTCGGGGCAGCTGGATTCGAACCAACGACCTGCAGTACCCAAAACTGCCGCGCTACCAGGCTGCGCTATACCCCGAATGTCCAGCGAGCCCCGTCGATACACGCTTCCCAAAGCGCCATCAAGCTTTCAAGCCGCCAGCAAGGCGCCAATACCCCCGCCGGGTCGCCCTACTTGGTGCCGAACAGCGGGTGGCCGACGCGGTCGCCGGGACGGATGCCGTATTTCTGCGCCGTTCCCGCCACCACCTCCAGCACGGCCCGCGCGGGCCCCTGGGACGAGATGATCTTGGTCGACAGCGGCTCGGTGTTTTCGGCGATGCGCAGGATGCGGCCGTCGGCGCGGATGAAGATCATGTCGAGCGAGACGTAGGTGTTCTTCATCCACATCGACACTTCCTGCTCGGGTTTGAAGTCGAACAGCATGCCTTTGCCGTCGGCCAGTTCCTTGCGGTACATCAGCCCGGTCTGCTTCTCCTCCTCGGTCGTCGCCATTTCCACCGAGAACACCTGCACGCCGTTCCTGGTGACGATCTCGAGCGGCTGGGAGCTGGCGGCGCGCACTGGCGCGCTCGCGACGGCACAGCCGACGACGAGGATGGCGGCCAGCCAGCCCCTTGCAATGGACCAGACGGCCTTTCGGTCAAAATTCATGGGACGATACTCAAGGGGGCGTGGGACTGGACCAGTCCTTACGCGGCGACCGCGACAAAAGCCAGAGGCGCGCCGGACGGGCGGCGCGCCTCTTGTCACGATTGCGGGAGCTGGCGATCGGCAGCCGCTAGTGCGACTGCAAGCTTTCTAGTGCGAAGAAAGCCCTGGCGATCCCGTCTCGGGATGGATCTCGGCCGCCATCATGCCCTTGGAGCCGGGCCCGAAGCGGACCAGGACATATTGGCCGGGCCTGAGCTCGGTCATGCCGAAGCGGCGCAGCGTCTCCATGTGCACGAAGATGTCGGGCGTGCCCTCGCCGCAGGTCAGGAAGCCGAAGCCGCGCAGGCGGTTGAACCATTTGACCTGAGCCCGCTCCAGCCCGCTGGTCGCGGTGACCGTGACGTGGGTGCGCGGTGGCAGCATCTGCGCCGGATGGATCGCGGTCGACTCGTCCATCGAGACCACGCGGAAGGCCTGGTAGCCCTTGGCGCGCTGGATGCACTCGACGACGATGCGGGCGCCCTCATAGGCGGTCTGGAAGCCGTCGCGCCTGAGTACGGTGACGTGCAGCAGCACGTCCGGCCAGCCATTGTCGGGAACGATGAAGCCGTAGCCCTTTGAAGCGTCGAACCATTTGATGACGCCGTGAACCTCGACGAGGTTGGCACTGCCTTCACCAAGTCCGCTGAACGGACTTAGCGCGTTATCGCGACCGCCGCCGTGCTCGCCCACAGCGGGAACTCCGATCTTCTTGGACTCAAATCCGTCCGACGACCCCATAACCCCGGACCCCACACTGCCCATTGCAACCCGCCTCAGCGGCGGCGTCGAATCACGCGTCTTAAGAGAATATTCTCAATTCGACGCGACGCGAATCTTTCGACTCAAAAGATAACACTCCCGGTTGAGACGCATAGATAAAAAAGAGATTCGCCGGAACCTATGAACAGCTTGCACAGCCGCGAATCAAACTGCTGCCTCAATTTGCGACAAAGGGCCCGAGGGTCTCGCCGATGTCGTGGCGGATGACGAGGTCGGCGATGTCGTCCTGATCGGTCGGCTCGCGATTGATGATCACCAGACGTGCACCGGCGTTCTTCGCCATCATCGGAAAGCCCGCCGCCGGCCACACCACGAGCGAGGAGCCGATCGCGATGAAGAGGTCACAGGCTTGCGACAGCGCGGTCGCGCGCTGCATTTCGTCGTCGGGCATCATCTGGCCGAACGAGATCGTCGCGGTCTTCACCGGCTCGTCGCACGTAGTGCAGTTGGGAGCGCCGCCATCTTCATCGAAGCGGCGCTTCACCCAGTCGAGCTGATAGGCCTGCCCGCATCCGATGCAGCGCGCATAGGTGGTATTGCCGTGAAGCTCGATGACGTGCTCGGCGGCAAAGCCCGAGGCCTGGTGCAGATTGTCGATGTTCTGGGTGATGACGGCGGGAACCTTGCCGGCGCGGTAGAGCGAGGCGAGCGCGCGATGACCACGGCCGGGCCTGGCCGCGGCAAAGACCGATTCCATCGCAAAGCGGCGGCGCCAGGATTCGTCGCGAGCTTCCTGGCTGGCGACGAATTCGTCAAACGGGATCGGACGGTTGCGCGTCCAGATTCCGCCCGGCGAGCGGAAGTCCGGGATGCCGCATTCGGTGGAGATGCCCGCGCCGGTGAACGGCACGATGGTCCTCGACTCGGCGATCATGTCGCCGAGTCGTTCGACGCCGCTGTGAAGATCCGATGCAATCACTTGCGGCCTCCCGGGCTGGCCTTGCGCCGGCTGCACCATGCGCAGGCGGCAAGATCGTTGACGCTGTTATCCACTGCCGCGCGAGAATCGCGCAAGCCGCGGTCGGCAATTTTTTCCGACCTTCGCTTATCACAATCCTGCAATGCCTCCTCCCCATTGACGCCCCAATCAGAAGCGCCAATGCATGTGTTAACGCGACTCAACGTGATTGCGGCGGCAGTGCGTGAGTTCGGCCGTGCACACATATTGAAGTGCACACATACTGACGTGTAGAGGGGATTTGACATGACCGAAGACGAACAACGCAAAATCCGCGAACGCGAAGAGATCGCCGCCCGTGTTGCCGCCTTCCGTGCCACGCAGGAAAGATTCCAGCGCGAGCGCGAAGAGTATTTCGTGTCGACGCTCGACAATGCGCGCAAGGTGGAGCGGCCCTCGCTCTGGCCATAAGGCGCCTCCGATCGCCACGCATGAAAAAAAGCCCGGAGCATCGCTCCGGGCTTTTCACTTGGTCAGCCGTTACCAGCCGCGGTAGTAGTGGCGGCGGTGGTAGTAGGGCCCATCGCCGTAATAGGCATACGGGCCGGGGCTGTAATAGGCGGGCCCGCCATAATAGCCGTAGCCCGGACCATAATAGCCGTACGGATGCGACGCAGCGATCGCGCCCGCGGTGATCGCGCCGGCGGCGAGGCCGAATGCGAGGCCCGGGCCAATGCCGCGACCGCGCGCCTCTGCGGGCGCAGGCGCCGCGACCGCGGTCACGCCGACGGCCGCAACGGTGGCCAGAACTGCCAGTGTCTTCTTCATGACTCTTCTCCTTCGCGTCTCGTAGGGACAACGTCGGGAGCCCGCGATGGTTGCGCGCGAGGGGTGGAACCAGGACGGCAGAAAAATATCGGCACGATCGGAACGAAAGCCGGTTCGGCGGATTGCATCTGCGAGTGCGGAAGCCTCCGCTATCCGGTTGAGGCGACAGCACGATGCCCCGTCAGCGTCTCCGCGATGCTGGCGGGGTTTTTGGTTTCGTCAAAAGAAATGGCAGCAGACATCAATGGCTGCCAACGGGACGGATGCCGAGGAGGACCCATTGCCGTTATCCGCTTTGCTGGGGCGCATCCGCAGGCTCGTCCCCAAATCGCGCGACCAGCACTACGACGAAATCGTGCGCAACTTCGGTGTCGGCGCGCTGCGCCCGCCGCCGACGCCGATGAGCGACGGCGAACTGGCGCGGGCCATCGCCGAGTTCCTCAAGGAGCAGCCCTCGAGCGCGTCCGTTGCGACCCTCGGCCGGCGGCTGGACCCCTCCTCTCCGCTGTAAGCGGGTTTGTTTCTGGCGAGCACGGAACAAATGTTTCCCGCGCACGTTGAGTCCTCTTCACGCAAGAAGGGACCCGACATGCCCGCGTGGCTTGAAGTTCTGCTCAACCTGTCCGGCTATGCCGGCTTCGTCGCGCTTGCGCGCCGCGGCACCGCGTGCCCGGACCATTCCGCCGACGACCGCATCTACGGCGACGAGCGCTAATTGGTGTGGGGCGCGTGGCCTGCCGTGCGCACCAGCCGGTCGGCCTTGACCGCGACGCGCGTGTCCTCGAGCTGCGGCCGCAGCGAGAAGCTGATCATCACGAAGGCGAGGCAGAACAGCGAGCCGACGACGGCGACGCGCCGGTAGGTGTGGCGGTCGCCTTGATAAAAGGATGGTTCTGAAAAAGGTGTCATGCAAACTTGCTTCTGGGCAAAGTCGTTTCTTGTCCTTGCCAGACACCTATCCCAAGCAGCGGCAAGCGCAACGCGATTGGGGTTTTAACCTAACCGAATAGGGTTATCGGCTTTCCCGCAAATTTTCGTTAGGAGTTTGCGCAAGCCTTGAGATCCCGCGCGCCGCTTCAGACCACGTCACCAAAACTCCTGAACGGGTACGGCTTTGTTCCAGCTTCGCCTGCGTTTCGTTCTCGAAGAACGAATCGGAATCGAAGAAATCGGCGCGGAGCGTCTCTTAACAAGTGGTGTCGATCGCGACGAAAGCGAACGCGCGATCACAAGGAAAGCCCGATCACTCCGTGTCGTCGCACTTCAGTGGCGGCGGCACCTGCGGCACCGAGGGCCTACCTTTGCGCAGCCGCTTGTGCCTGTCGGACCAGAACACCTTGACGATCTCGGCGAGAAACCAGCACGCATCCATGTCGCTCTCCCTCGCCTCTTTCGATAGCGATGACACGAGGACGGGACCGTGCGAAGCATCACGCTTAGTTGCGGCGACAAGGCCTGTCCCGCATCGACACAGAAGGCACGCCTTGTTCTGCATCCGACTCCATTTCGTTCGCAAGGAACGAATCGGAGTCGAGAAAATCAGCGCGGCGCGACTCCTAACGATCGATGAAGGCGCGCGCCGTCACGACTTCATCGGCAGGATTTTCAACGGCGGACGAGATCGCGCTGACTGGGTCGCCGTCGTGGCCCGCCGGCGCGCCTCACGCCGCTCGCTTGGCGTTGGCCTTCTCGGAAAAACATTCGAGGATCTGGATGCGGAGCTCTTCCGCGGCCGGCCCCTCGACCTTCCTCAGCTGATTCCAGAGCCGGATCACTTCGCGCTGTTTCTCGATGGTCATGCGTCACCTCCAACGTGATGCCCAACTAGAACAAAATGAGAACAAAAAGTCCAGCCCCTCGCGCGCGATTTCCCCACACACATCGCCTCGAGCCTGACGGGAGCTGCGGGGGTCCCTGAAAGCAGGCGATTTCCGCGCCCGCTCACGTGGAAAGCCGTCTGACCAACACTTAGTCGCCACGGCGGGTTGCTTTTTGGATTTTCAACCTTAAGTTCGAGGCGCTGGCGGCCAGGCGCTGAAATCCCATCGCCGCCGGCCAAGAGAGCCCCGTGCGCAAGCGCGGGGTTTTTCTTTTGGGAACGCGCCGTCGCCCTCCCCGTTAGTCATTCCGGAGCGAGGGACCGTGACCAGGAAATTCTACGCCGTCGAAGTGGTTCGTCAGATCGAGGAGACCGTGGAGATCATGGTCGAGGCCCCCGACGAGACCACGGCGCACGATGCGGCGCTTGCGCACCTCAAGGCGCGCGGCTCCGAATATCAGTGGCTCAATCCCAAATGCGAATTCATCGTCTGGCGCGAGCGCCAGATCGATCCGCCGGCGATCATCGATGTGTCGGTGCCGCCGAAGTAGCGGCCGGAACGAATGTCCCCGCCCCGCGTTGTCGGGCCGAATTCAGTGGTGCTGGTGGCTGTGCGACGCGGCTGTCCAGCTTTGAGAAGCCCCGGCCCCCAACGCCGGGTTTTTTCTTTGCGGCGCCGTCGGACAACACGGCAGCGAACAACAAAGCAGCCACACGGGCGTTACACCGGGTGGCTGCTTTGACGACTGTCAGCTTCGCGCAAGATTCCGTCGCCGTCATCTCAACCGCCGGACGCCGGACAAGTTTCCGGCGCGCGGCAAATTTCCGTACGGCCTTTGTTGACCGTCAGACCGGCAGATTGTCGTTCAGCCCCGGCGGGACTTCGCCTTGCGCGGCCCGCTCGGCGAGGAGCATCCTCTCGGCCTCATACCAGAAAGTGTCCATCCTCCCCGCGGGCTCGCCGGCTTCCCGCCAGAGATGATAGGCACGTTCCCGGATCTGTTCCTCGCTCAGACTGGCCATGTGACGTCTCCCTTTGGGAAGCAAAGCCTGATGACGCCCGAGAGTTCCTTGTCCGTGTCCTGCACACTAGCCGGCGATCGTTGCGGCGGGAAGCCGCCGCGACGACGTCGCGAGCCCCTTAGACGGAGTCCTTGGCCACCTTCAGCGGCGAGGCCTTCACCGACTTGCTCGCCGGCTTCGCCGCGAACTGCATCGGCTCCTTGGTGAAGGGATTGACGCCCATGCGGGCTTCGGTCGCCGGCTTGTTCACGACCGACATCTTGACGAAGCCGGGAATGACGAACTCGCCGGACTCGTTGAGCTCCTTGTAGCCGACCGTCGCCATGTACTCGATGACCGACTTCACGTCGTTCTTCGACAGCTGCGTGCCCTCGGCAATTGCATCAATCAATTGGGTTTTCGTCATCTTCGCCATGTCTGAATTTCCTTTTGTGCGGGTGAGCAGATCCTGCTCAGGACGCGGCTGAACCACGCGAGTGTGATGCTGATTCACGCCGGAGGTCATGAAGTCACGGGGCTTAGAACCCATTGAGGCCCAAAACACAAGCATGCCTTGTGCGGGGGTTCCACCCCTTACCGTGAAAGTGTCGCGGCATGCTGCCGCGTTGGCTTTGAACCATTCTGCCGCTGGCGCGTCTAACTAATTGAAGTCCCCAAGCTTCACCCCCATCAGCGAGCCCCGCTTCCCCCAGGCGGGGCTTTCGCTTTTGGTTTCCTGGTGAAGCGCGCCGGCTGGTATATGGTCGGATGTTTCTCGTGAGGGGCTGATGAAGATTGCCATTGTTATCGCCGGCCTGATCGTCGTTGCGGTCGCCGCCCTGGTCGCCATCCAGCCGGAGTTTCTGAAGCCTGCGTCTCTGGCACAGGTCAAGAAGTCCGACATCTTCGGCTTTTCGCCCGGGATGACATTCGAGGAGGCCAACAAGCTCGTCACGCAACGTCACTACCGCTGCCGACAGGGTCGAGGTTCGTACATCCTCGAATGCGAAATCAACGGCGCCAAGGTCACGGTCTATAATGACGACGTCGACGCCGGCCACCCCATCCGGCGCGTCGATGCCGAGTTGAACAATCCGGGGCCGCAGGACGCGGCCGTCAAATCGATCTCCGACCAGTTCAACGCCCAGCCGACCAGGGACGCCCGCGAGGGATGGACGTGGATCGTCGGCCGCGGGCTCAAGCTGAGCTACGACGGCAGCGCCTTGAAGCTCGTGGACGAGGCCTGGGATAACAGGCTTCGCAACGACGAAGCCAAGCGCTAGGCGCGCTGCGCCGAAATGAGCGGACCGTCACCGCAACCCGGTTATCCCCAGCCATCGCGTCACCTCGTCGTGAAAGCTGCGGCCCGGCACACCTTGTTGAGACTTCGGTAACCTAACCCATCCACTCTCCCCGCCAGTATCGTTGCGTTGGAGTAAACCCACAGTGCTGAATTTTGACGAGCTGCGTGAACTCGCGGCTGATGTTCGCGTGTTTGTTGACATCGCCGAGGACAAAGCCGAAGCGCTCAAGGCCGTCATCGCGGCTTACGACGTGGTGCTGGCGATCTTCCCCTCGCAGGAGGGCATGGGCCTCCACGTCATCAAGGGCAAAGAGATCCTGGACAGAATCGCCAATTCGCGGACCCATGCGATCTACAGCCACACGGCGATCGCGGTTCCCGACCTCGAACATGCGCAGATGCTCAAATATCTGACGGCGCCTGTCGAACGACGGATCGCTGCCTAGCTGCAGGCGAGCGTCCAGCAGCGTTTTCTTCATACGCGATAGCTCTCGGCAATACCGGGGCGGTTCAGCTCGTGCGATCCGGTGACAGGGCACTAAAATCGTTCGCCCGGTAGATCCGGCCTGCCAAAGCCCGCTATTGCGGCATAGAGAAGGGCTGCCAAAAGGCATCGGGAGAAAGCGATGGCTCAGTTCCAGCCTATCGAGCCATACGAGACTGGCTTGCTGGATGTGGGGGACGGCCACCAGATTTATTGGGAATGTTGCGGCAATCCCACGGGCAAGCCGGCGCTTTTCCTGCATGGCGGCCCGGGCACGGGCTGCTCTGTTGGTCAAAGACGATTTTTCGATCCGAACGTCTATAGGGCTGTGCTGTTCGATCAGCGTGGCTCTGGTCGCAGCCTTCCACTCGCAAGTCAGTTGAGTTCGAACCTGGCAAGCAATACCACCTCTCACCTTGTCGCAGACATCGAGAGGCTGCGCGAACTGCTCGGTGTCGAAAGCTGGATCATCCTGGGCTTGTCCTGGGGAACCACGCTTGGCCTGGCCTACGCACAAGCTCATCCGGGACGCGTGAAAGCGATGGCGCTCGGATTCGTGACGACGACATCGCGTACCGAGGTGCAATGGATCACCAGGGATGTCGGGCGCATCTTTCCAAGGGAATGGGAGCACCTTTCCGAGACTGTCCCCCGGCATCTCCGCGGCATGCCGCTCGTCGATGCCTACGCAATCATGCTTGCCGATGCCGACGAGACCGTTCGTGACAGAGCCGCCCGGGCATGGTGCGAGTGGGAGGATGCGCACGTCTCGCTCACCCCGGGACATCGGCCAAATCCCCGATTTAACGACGCGGAGTTTCGACTACGATTTGCGCGTCTGGTCACTCACTATTGGCGCCACGCCGCATTTCTCGAGGAGGATCAATTGATCCGCGACGCATCGAGATTGAACGGCATTCCCGGCGCCCTGATCCATGGCCGTTTCGACGTCAGCGGTCCGTTGTCCACGGCGTGGCAACTGCACAAGCGATGGACGACTTCCAGGCTGCATATTCTCGAAGACGCCGGCCACGGCGGCGGCAATGAGTTCATGCCTTTGGTCATCAGAACTCTGGATGAGTTCGGGAAGCTGTAGAAATTACGGTGACAGTCTACTCAATTAGCCGACCTCATTCGTCTGGCGCAGATGGCTTGTGGCGCAGATGTCTTGGGCCCGCGCTTGGCTGGTTTGAGGATGCGCTCGGTCTGGCGTTCGATACGGGCCAGAAAGCGGTCGTCGCCGAGCGGGCGGCCGATGCTTTCCGCAAAGCGGAGCGCCGTAGGCGCGAATGCAAAGCGAGAACTGGCCACTCGCGGGCAGCCAGTTGCTCTCTTGTGTGCGCTCGGTGATTTTGGCACCAGCGCACAGCGTCAACGAACCGTCCCGACATTGAACATTCGCTTCGCAGGGAACGTTGGCGGCATCTTGCCGCTCCCTTCGAGCAAGTCGGTGTAGAGGTCGAAGAAGGCGGCGCCGGACAGGCAGGACGTTGCGCCCACCCATACGCGCTTTTTGTGTTACCTGGCCCCTCAGCGCCAGGTTGCCGGTTCGCAGGGAGGCTTATTGAACGGACCTCCGGCATAACTGCCAACGTCTGGAGCCCGGACACAGTGAACGACGTTGGAGGCAGGGACGACTGCACCGGTTTTGTCGTGCCACGCCGCCCTACGCCAGGTTGCCGGTTCGCAGGGAGGCTTATTGAACGGAGCTCCGGCAAAACTGCCAACGTCTGGAGCCCGGATGCAGTGAACGACGTTGGAGGCACGGACGGCTGCACCGTTTTGGTCATACCACGCGGCCATGGCCGGATTAGCGAACATGGCCGCGGCGATCAGTCCTACCGAAGCAAGCTTCCTCATTTGCGCGTCTCCTTATGTGTCCATGATTGAACGACTGACTATCCTTTTGCGGCTCATTCCTACCGAAGAGACTGCAAGCAACATTTTCCGGTATCGACTATGCACATCATCAAGGTTGATCTATTTCAACTTCGCCCGATTACTGGCGCTCAATGCGTGCTAGAAAGTGGTCGTCGCCGAGCGGGCGGCCGACGCTTTCCGCAGAGTGGAGCGCCGAACAGAACGGCCTCCCGGGTGGCGTCAATTTGGTGCACTGTCACCGTAATTGATCTACAGCCACACGGCGATTGCGGTTCCCAACCTCGAGCATGCGCAGATGCTCAAATATCTGACGGCGCCTGTCGAACGACGGATTGCTGCGTAGTTGCCGACGGCAAGCGCATTCTCACAATGACCGGCGGATAGGAACGGTCGGCTCTCCCGCACATTGACCCATCTCCAGATGAGGAGATTCCAATGAGCGTTGAAGGTAAAGCCAAGGAAGCCGCCGGTTACATCAAGGAAGAGCTGAACGAGCACGGCAAGTCGCCCGAGAGCCAAAAGAAGGCTCAGGAGGGTCGTGACCTCCGCAACGAAGGCCGCGTCGAAGACGGCAAGCCGCCGAAGACGACGAAGCCCGGCACTGGTCACTAAGACCGGCTTTCAGAAAACCGCCCCTGGCCATGTCAGGGGCGGCTTTTCATGTGCGCTCCTGCCCCGGACGCAGCGCCCCCGGCGATGCGAAGCATCGTCCAGCAGCGACGGACACGCTGCGGCTACGTCCCATCTCGCATGTCCCTGGTCGCGAAGTGACATCCGAACGCCACCAGGACCAGAGCAAACGGCGAGCCGAGCAGAATTCGCAGAGTCGCCCCCATCTCTTGGCTCACATACCGGACATCGTGCCGGTGCGCGTAGCGTTCAGGATGCGCGGCATCGGGCACCTGGGGAGAACTCGTCAGAAGCACAAGCCACACGACGGTCCCGCAAAGCGCCGCAACCCTCGCAATCTTTCCGATGCTTTGGAGCCAGCGCTTCATGAAGCCCTCATGGCGTGGATCTCCACCGCGCCTTTGCTGGGCTTGGCTTTCGTGAGCTCCAAAGGGTAGCCGCGCTTTTCAAGTCTTTGGCCCGGCCAGCAGCCTGAGAGCGCTGAGAACACAGAGAATGGCGAAAGCACAAAGACCGTAGGTGAGTGCATTCACGAGCCAGGATATGGCAATCCCTGCGAAGCTGGAGCCTCCGACCGCGCCCCAGAAAAAATACGCAGCGGTGATGCCGGGCCACTCCAGCGAAAGATAAGCGAAGTCGGTCAGCGGCTCGATGGCGAGGAGCACCGCCGAGATGAGCGCCCCGAGGGCCAGCGCGATGATGAGGTTCGCCTTCAGGGAGAGCATCAAAAACCCAGCAGACCGGCGACGACAGGAACGAGGAAGTAGGCGGCGAGCCCGAGAAGGCCGCCCACGACAAGGCGTGCAGCGCGGCCGTGAATCTTCGTATCGAGCCACGCACAAACCGCCACCGCAGCCTGCCTCAGCCAGTTGCCAACGAGGCTTCCGATGAGATCAAACAGGAGTTCTGCAACGAATGCGGCCATGGCGTTTAGTCGCCCCACCTCTGGCGGGGTTCAACTGCCGAGGGTTTGACCGTTGAGGTCGGCGAGCTTCAACATACGCGCAACAGCGGGAGTTTGGCGACCCGGCTGCCGGACGGCTTCCGAAGGCGAAGTGAGCGGCGCCACGTCCACACGCCGGTGACGGGGTGGCATGCCCATAGGTCGAAAGTCCCGCAGGCCACTTCGCCGCTTGCGACCAGAAGATGTGGTCGTTAAGCTATTCGTGTTCCGTAGGGCGCGGCGTTGGGCTGGGGTGGAGATGGTGTTCCGTACAGGAGCCCGGATCGATGGCGACCCCCAAGGACGATTCTCAGGTTGCGCCTGAGAAAACGCCGGTCCGGAATCGGCAACTGCTCGACACGCTCGAGCAAATCTCGCGCATATCGGTCCCGCTCCTGATCCCGATCGTGGTGGCGCTCATCGGATATTTCGGCAACGAGATCCTCAATAGTCGGCAGGGCGAGATCGAGAAAAAGAAGATCGACCTGGAGTATGTCAAGATCGCGAAGGACGTCGCGTCCAATGTAACACCGGATGCCAACACTCTTATTACAAACTGGGCCTACCGGGTGCTGTTCAAGCTCTCGCCGGTCTCCGTTCCCGACGAAGATGTCGAAATTCTCTCCAAGCAGCGTGTGCCGCTGCCATCGTCCGTTTCACCGGCTATACTCGGGGGAACCGGCACGTCCGTTGCGGAATGGCCTTGGCTGGTGTCCGTCTTTGAGGACGGCACTTTCATTTGCAACGGGACCGTGATTGCTCCGAAGGCGGTGCTGTCGGCGGCCAACTGCATGTCCGGTGAACGGCGCGGCAAGTTCGAGGTGGCCACCGCGACCGACAATGGACCAAACGTCAGAATTGGCCGGCGGATTCCGGTCACCAAGTTCGTCGTTCATCCCACGTATTCGGAGGACACCGCGCGGGATGACATCGCCATTCTTGAAATCGGCACGGCATTGCCGCCGCCCTTCATCACGATCGCAACCCAGAAATCGGCTGATCCGAGAATTGGCGAACTGACGCTGGTCGCAGGGTTCGACTTCAAATCGCAACCGGCAAGCCTTTTGCAGAGTCCGGTCCCGATCGCCAACGCCGCAATGTGTGCCGCAATGTATCCAGGCAAGGTCATGCCCGAGGGAACCTTTTGCGCTGGCTTCGAACACGGTGGCGCCGTTGCATGTGCGCACCGGGGTGCCGGAGGACCGGCAGTGCTGCTGAACAGCGCGGGCCGGAAATATCAGGTCGGGATCGTCAGTCTGGGCGAGGATTGCAACAGCCCCAAGGCGGGCCTCGGTGTCTACACCCGCGTGTCGTCCTATGCAGACTGGATCCGAAAAGGCGTGCCTAACCTGCCGGGCGAACAGGTGACCGGAGACAAGCGATAGGCGGAATTACGGTGACAGTGCATCAAATTCATTCGCCATCGCCACCCTGTTGGTTGCGGCTTCGGACCGCGCTTGGCGGACACGCGTCTTGGTAGGGACGAGTAGTACATGTCCGACGTTGTTGACGCCAAAGGCGGTTCAGTCGGTAATCCCTACGACCAAGCGAACATTGACTTCAACCAGGGGCTGTTTTTTACTGCGCCGGTCAAAGTGAGAACGTCCCTATGACGATTTTTGCATTTGAAAGAGCAAGGTCGGTTGGACGGCTTTTGCCGGTCTGCATTGCCCTCCTGACTATGACCGCAACAGGCCACGCGACTGATTGCAGTTGCCGAGATGCCATTCCGGCAGATTCATCGGCAAGCGGCACTTGTACCAAGACGCAGAACGACAGCCAGTCGTGCAAGATGGATTGGAACGCGGGCGGCGGCGGGAATCGCGATCAGAACGCTCGACTTTTGAACGAGCTGCAGCGGCAAGGGGTTATCTTGCCTGATGTCGGGGGACCCGGAGACGACCCATTTGATCGCGCCGCGTTTGCACTACTTAGTCCCGCGCGGCAAGATACTGTTCCGGCAATGGCAACGTTGATTGCCGGCGCTCTCGGACGCAATGCTCCGGATAGGCTTCCGCTATACCGTGCCTTCCTTTCACAATACTCAGATGCACGCCGTTCGCTGTTCGGGCCAGAATCGGAAGGAAGGGTTTCGACAGATCATCTTTCTGTGGAAGGCAGAAATTACAACGTAACCATCACCTTCGGCTGTGTGCAGTTTCGCGACGGTCAGTTTCTGCTCATGCTGAAAACTCAGTTCGCCCGGACGCGGAGGGACTGCGATGAGAGATAAGCGGCTTAACTTCTTGATGTTGGGTGTGGTCTGCCTGCTGGCGAGTTCATTTTGTCTAACCTTGACCGCGGCCGCCCAACAGCCGGATGTATTTGTTAAGAGAAGGGGTGCGGATAAGATAATTGTTTTTGCCCACGGAATACTCGGAGATGCGCGAGGAACGTTCACAAATGACACGACACACGCCTATTGGCCGCAGCTTCTTGCCGAAGATACCGATATGGACTCGTTTGATATTCTCGCGATCAACTACGACGCGGGTGTCACATCAAGGATGAGTATTGAGCAAATTGCCACAGTAGTGCGAACAACGCTGGCGGATCACAGGGTCTTCGACGATTACAACGAAATCTATTTTGTTTGCCACAGCATGGGCGGCTTGGTTGTGAAGCGAATAATGATTGATCTTTGGCAAGCACGAAGCCCCACCGTCGGACAACAAATAAGCGGGATTATTTTTATTTCCACTCCTGCAAAAGGGGCAAACGCCGCTAATTACCTCGAAATACTGGCTCGTATGGGCGGCGGAGCACGCCCGCTCGTGGATTTGCGAACGTATGATGTAAATACCTTTCTTCAGACTGTTGAAAATCAATGGAAGGACTACTTTGATCAGGGGCGCAGAGATCAAGTCCCACGAGTATTCGTCGCGTATGAAATGCAAGCCACGTATGGCTACTTGGTGGTCCCTGAACTTTATGCGGAAACGCCACATGATGGTCGCGCTTATCCTGTCACGGCCGATCATTTCTCGATCGTAAAACCCGCGGATCGAATTTCGCTAATGTACGATTGGGTCAAACACCGTATTCAAGAGGCTTCGGAGGCGCACGCTAGTGTACCGTACAAGGAGTGGGGTACGGGACAAGCCGATTGGACGAAGCTCGACAATATCATCCGTCAATTCTCGCTTCCCACTGCCAAACGGGACGGATTCAACCTGAGAATCTCGGGTGATGCTTCCGCTATTAGGGAGGTCGGCCAACTATCGGTGCAGGGCACCTACAGGGCAGCGACCTGGGCAGACTTATTCGATCGTATCGCGGCTAGTAATCCGTGCATACATTTTAACGTAAGCCGTAGTCGGCGCGAGCTAACGTTTTCATCTCCGGATACACCTAAGCAGTGCCCCACGGGACGAGCAATTTGTTCCGGTATCGCGTGCTAGTACCGGAATGAGGGTATCCCGCCGCAAAGTGCGACCTCATCCTGTCTCGAAGGATGGATCGCAGGCGAGCTTCCCACCCCGCTTTTCGGGGATGGCCACACGGGCAAGCCATGCTGCAGCATAACTGGAATTACGGTGACAGTGCACTTAATTGGCTGACCTCATTCGTCGTCTGGCGCGGATGGCTTGGGACCGCGCTTGGCTGGCTTGTTGAGGATGCACCCGGTCTGGCGTTCGATACAGGCCAGAAAGCGGTCGTCGCCGAGTGGGCGGCCGATGCTTTCCGCCGAGCGGAGCTCGCCGAATAGATCGGCCTCCGGCTCGATTGCCAGTAGATCAGCGAACTCGGGCAAACGGTCGCGGATCGGCGCCAGCGCGGTCAGGCCGTTATCCCGCCCGCGCAGATGGGCACGCGTGCTTGCCCACCGCCAATCCTGCGCCCGCTGTGCCAGCCGCGCCCGCACGGGGTTGAGCGACACGTAACGCAGCGCCGCCACAAGATGACGCTCGTCCATGGCGACGGCGCCGAACCGACCTTGCCCGAAGTGACTTGTACGCTTGCGTCGCGTCTGGATGGTGCCGGCGTAGCTTCGATGCACACGGGCCAGCGCGCGGCGCAGCCCGTCAGGATCGGACGGCACCAGGATGAGATGTACGTGGTTTGGCATCAGGCACCAGGCCCACACCTCAACTCCGGCGTCGCCGCAATTTGCGGCGAGCAGGTCACGATAGAGCGCGTAATCGCCATCGTCGAAGAACGTGCGCGACCGGCCATTGCCGAGCTGGGTGACATGGTGCGGATGACCGGGAATGACGACACGGGCAAGACGGGCCATACCGCATCTTGATCGCGAAATCGGGTGGCATCTATTTAGTGCACTGTCACCGTAATTCCGTTCCGGCCGCAGAAGGGTAAATAAAACCGCCCCGGAGGGCGCCTTCACTAACTCTTGGACTTTGGATATCGCCAGTAGTTCACTTTATTCTCGTCTTAGTTGTGTACTATCACCTCAGTCCCGCCTTCGGGCGCCCACTCCCTCTGTCCCTCAATAAGCGATCAGGCAATCAACGCAAAACGGTGGCTTGAATGAAAACTGCGCTTCTCTTCGGCGCGACCGGCTTCATCGGCTCGCATTTGCTGCGCGACCTGTTGAACGGTCCCGACTATTCGCAGGTCATCGCCGTGGCCCGCAAGCCGCTGGCGATCAGCCATCCGAAGCTCACGGTGCTGATCGGCGATCTCGCTTCGCTCCCTGCGCTGAAGCCGCAATTGGTCGCGGACGAGGTCTTCATCGCGCTGGGAACGGCGCGCAAGCACACGCCCGACGAGGCTGAGTATTACAAGATCGATCACGATTATCCGCTGCTGGCGGCCGAGATCGGCAAGGCGAACGGCGCGCGGTCCGTGTTCCTGGTCACGGCTGTCGGCGCCAACGCCGGCTCCGGCATGTTCTATGTCCGGACCAAGGGTGAGGTGGAGCGGGACATTCTCGCGCTCGATTTCGACCACACGCATATTTTCCGCCCGTCGATGATCCTGGGCGAGCGCGACGAGGACCGCCCGCGTGAACGTCTTATTATCTCGATTTGGCGCGTGCTCAATCCGCTACTGGTTGGCTCAGCCAACCGGTATCGCGGGCTTACCGGCAACGAGATCGCGCACGCCATCGCCAAGGCCGCACGGCATCAAACGGAGAAGGTCCGAATCTATCATTGGAAAGAGATGGCCGCACTGCTTCAGACGTGACGCAGTGAGCCGAACGGACAGTCCTCACGCACATTTGCCCCCGCCCCCTGCCCCTTATCCCCTTTTCCTGCTATCTCCTGTCTCCGCCATCCCGGCCCAAAGCAAAACCCCATCCGTTCAAGGGAGCAACAACCATGCGTTATCTCCACACCATGCTGCGCGTGCGCAATCTCGATGTCGCGCTGAAGTTCTACCAGGATGCTCTGGGCTTGAAGGAGGTGCGGCGGATCGAGAATGACAAGGGGCGCTTCACGCTCGTCTTCCTGTGCTCGGCGGACGATCTCGAGGCGCTGAAGAAGCAGCCGCAGACGCGCGGCGCGCCGCTGGTCGAGCTCACCTACAATTGGGACGAGGAGAAATACGGCGAGGACCGCTTCTTCGGCCATCTCGCCTATGAGGTCGACGACATCTACGCCACCTGCGCGCAGCTGATGAAGGCCGGCGTCACCATCAACCGGCCGCCGCGCGACGGCAACATGGCCTTCGTCCGCTCGCCGGATCTGCACTCGATCGAGCTGCTGCAGAAGGGCGAGCCGAAGGCGCCGGCCGAGCCCTGGTCGTCGATGCCGAATACCGGCCATTGGTAGGCTCGCGCCGCAGGAACCAGCCCTCGCGACCCGTGTTGTCCCTCCGACATAACGATTGGAGGAGGACGCAATGGGACGAGGACTGTTGCTGTGGATGCTTGGCGTGCCGATCCCGGTGATCATTCTGTTGTGGCTGTTCTTCGGCCACTGATCATCGGGCTCGATCTGCCAGGTTCGATTCGTTAAGTTCGATTTGCCATGCTCAACTAGCCAAGTTCAACTTGCCGAGTTGACTTGCAATGAAAGCTCCGCCGACGGCGGAGCTTTTTGCATGAGGGGCGCGCCGCAATCGCCGTCGCTCCGCCTGAGGAATTCCGCTATCACGCGCGCCAAAGCGAAACGCGGGAGGACTTCATGCCGGATACCAAGCGGACGATCTGGGGCCGCGCCAACTCGGTCAACGTGCAGAAGGTGCTGTGGTGCCTCGCCGAGCTCGACCTGCCCTATGAGCGCATCGATGCCGGCATGGCGTTTGGCAAGACCCGCGAGGCCGACTATCTCGCGATGAATCCCAATGCGCGGATCCCGACGCTGGTCGAGGGCGACTTCGTGCTGTGGGAATCGAACTCCATCATGCGCTATCTCTGCCTCGCGCATGGCCGCGGCACGCCGATCTATCCGGAGGCCATCAAGCACCGCACCTCGGTCGACCGCTGGCTCGACTGGACGCTGTCGATGGTGCAGCCGGTCGACCGCCCGGTGTTCTGGGGCATCGTGCGCACGCCGCCCGCCGAGCGCGACATGATCAAGGTGCAGCAGGACGCCGATGCCGCCGCCGAGGTCTGGGCCATCGCCGACCGCCTGCTCTCGTCGCGCCGCTTCATCGATGGCGACCAGTTCACGCTGGCCGACATCGCGATCGGCGCCTATGCGCGGCGCTGGCTTGGGGTCGAGGGCATCACCCGTCCGGCGCAGCCGCATCTGACCCGCTGGCTCGCCGAGCTCGGCGAACGGGGCGGATTTGCCCAGTTCGTCGCACCGCCGATGTCGTGAGCCGGCGGCGCGGCCCAAGCTGCGCTGAGCGCGCGATGAATCGTCGTCATGGCGCACGCATCAAGCGTCGCGCCGGGACTTGACGGCTACTGTGCATGGGGTTGTTTTCGCAGTTTTTGTTTGGGGTGGTGCCTAGCGCCAGCCGCGCTCGACCAGCAGCACGCAGATGATCAGCACCAGCGTCACGGCGGCGGTGGCGAGCTTGGCCGTCCAGCTCAGGCCGCGGCCGACCCACAACAAGAGCGCGCAATACATCACGAAGGGGACGATGATGTCGGGCCGCATGAGATCCGGCGGCATCGGCTTCAGCGCCTGACCGTGGTCTCGACGCTGATCGAGCCGCCGATCTTCACACAGGTCCCGGTGCCCTCGACCATGACGAAGCGCGGGCCGTAGGAGGCGCAGGAGCCGGCCTTCGCCGTGCCGCCTGTCCCCTTCAACGGCAGAGCCTTGCCGGCCTGCGGCCGCTCGGCGGGCGGAAGGCGCAGGGCCTCGGCCGCGGCCGCGGAGGTGGCCAGCAAGGAGATGAGGATGAGGAGCGGCGCGCGCATGCAGCCGTTCTAGCCCGGACCGGCGCCGCGCGCCATCCGGGTCGCCTCGTCCGGGATCAGATGAACTTGACGCCGGCCGAGTTGCCGCGGCGCCAGACCACCTGGCAGCTCCGCCCGGTGCGGGCATCGCGCGCGAACGCCATCCGGATCACGCCCGGGAGCTGGCTCGCGTCCTCGTCCAGCGTGATCTTCGCGCCGGTATCGGAGATGTCCTGGACCAGGCAATGCCGCGCCGCGAATCCGCCGTCGAGCGTGATCCAGGCGTGCCGCGACAGCGATTTGCGGGCCGCGCGCTTCTTGGGCTGGGGCATGGACAAAATTTCTCCGGTTCCAGCGCTAGCTCAGGGCCCCTAAGAAACCGTTGAAATCACCCGCGAATGTAACGGGGACCGACGCTATCCACCGGTGCCAAAAGACCGGTCCCGAACGGCTTGCCCACGGCGCCAAAGGCCACTATACGTTCGCCCGCCGCAGCCGCCGGGCACGACTCGAGTGGCCGGCGGCCGTGTCGCGAAAAGCGGCGCGGCCTTGTGTTTGCTCCCTTCGTCTATCGGTTAGGACGCCACCCTTTCACGGTGGAGAGAGCGGTTCGATTCCGCTAGGGAGCGCCAACGCGCCAAGCGCGCAAAAATCCATCTACAAAATCAGACTCTTACGGAACGGTCTAAATGGCTGTTACACACCCTATTGCACAGTTCTCGACAATATTTGTTCTTTCTACGTTCGCGTGCATAGTCCTACCATGACCGCCCTCACCCGCCGCCGCGCCGACAATCCTCACGAGGAGGCTTGGCACATTTATTTCGACGACATCCGCATCGGCGCGATCGGCACCCGCGGCGTGCCCGTGCACGCCGATCAATGTGGATGGTCTGTCGGCTTCTATCCCGGCATGGGCCAGGCACCGGGCGAAGGGGCATAGCCGCCATCTTCGAAGCCGCGCGCGAGGCTTTCGAGACCGCATGGTCGGAACTGGAGCCGAGCATTCTTCGCCGAATGGCGCCGCGATCGCGGCCGGCGGACCGCGGTAGCGGCCAAGCCGGCGCGGGGCGAGAAGCTCGACAGCGAGTTCCGGAGCACGCTGATGCGCTGCGTCTGCGGGATCACATTCGACAGCTGGAAACCGGCGGAGAGTTACCAGCACCGCGCGCATATCACCGCCGCGCGGGCGGTCAATGGGACACGCCGATGAAGCACGCCGAAGAACGTCCCTATGCGGACCCGGAGGCGGCCGCACGCAAGCTCGTCGAGCTCGCAGCGAGCGTCGAGGATGTCCAAGGCGGGCGCATCTACATCGAGCGCATCAACGCGTCATTCATGTTCAAGCTGAAGGGTGGCGGCAGCGAGTTCGGCGTCGGGCTCAAATACGCGATCGAGCGCGGCTGGCTGTCAAAACACGAAAGCGGCACCTACGTGGGGCTGATGCCGCCCGGTGAAGATCTGCTGGCTCGCAAATAGGAAGGTCCTGGCCGACATAGGCCGCCAACTGAGGCTGCCTTACCTCTGCTCGTTCCTCGCGAGGGAAGCCAGTCTATCCAGTTGGCCAGCCAAACGTACGAAACTTCGGCCGATGTTTTTCAAGGCGGCTGCGCGATCCCTGGAAATGCTGCCTTCGCCAGAAAGTCTCTTATAGTGTTCAGCATGTTCTCGGCACTCAGCAATGCTGATCAATGGCTCAGGCTTCCTGTTGCCCGCGCCGGACGTGGAAGAGCATTCCCCAACTGGCTTGCCTTCTACCATGTTAGGATCGATCCCTTAAATCAGCTTCGGACACTGATTAGATACGGACAGCGCCGGCTTGAGTTTTGAAAAGGAACCACAGCGGCGGACGAATATCTGAGTCGTCGCTGGCTCGCCGCCAGCTGGCGGAGCAGCCCCGGCCTACGCCCTGGAGCCCGGGCCGTCTCCCGCCTTGTCATATCGGAGTAGCGTACGCGTTCCTCGCCCTCGATCGTGCCCGCCGACCACCTCGACCGCGACATCTATCTAGTGCTTGAAGACTTCGGTGCGCGCGCTGGCTGCGCTTGGCGTGAATCTGATCAGGCTGACACCGACCTCGAGACGGTCCTGCAAAATCTCCTGTCCGGCCAGTACGCTTATCCGGTCCGAATTGTATCCTTCAATCCCGTCGAGGGGGCGTCGCGAGATGCGACTTCCGAGGTCGCCGACGCACTGGCCCAGCGCGCAGCCGATACCGATGCTGAGGTCTCGTCCGCACTGCAAGATTTCATTGCCGCTAACGCCACAAGGCGCTTCGACATGCAGCTCGCGCTGCCCTTGCCCGCGGTTGCCTGATGCCCAGCGAGAAGAGCCGCTGGCCGCTGCTGGGGCCACAACGTGCACGAACTGTGATGATCTCGGCTAGGTTTGCGAGAACCACCCGGACCGTCCTTGGGATGGCCCACGAGGCTGCACCTGTGGCGGCGCTGGCGCACCCTGCCCGGCCTGCAACGCTGCTGGCGAAGGTGAAGTGCCGTGCATCCCGGAAGGCGTTCGGGGGAGATCGACAAGGACGGCTGGCGACATTGAACGGCCGCCCAATCTACATCTGCCAGACGGTCGCCTCCTCGTGTGTCCATGCTGCGTAGAGAGCGCGGATCGCCTTCAGGCGGTCGTGGTAGCCGGGCGGTTGACCAGCCTTGACGTACCGGGCCTGAATACGGAGAGACCAGCGGGCCATGGAGGCGCCCAGCCGCTGCGCCACCACCCACGCAACCCCGGCGACGACAGCAATGACGATGCTGTAGGCAATTATCTTGGGCAACATTCCAAGCCTTTCAATCAAAAGGCTGCAACTAATGAGTGTGGGGCATCGCTGTCTATCGGTATTTGTACGGACTGCTAGGGAGCGCCATCATCCGGCCCGATCGGGTGATACGGCGAAATCCGCCGCCCCTCCATGAACCTCCCCGCCCCTGACCGACGACCAATGTCCCGTTGGAACCGGTACAGGCCATGGTGCAGCATAAATCCCCCTCGGACCGCCAGACCGGCGCTGCCTCGCCGGCACCGCCGTCCTGGATGCACCGTACTGCGCCCTACGCACCGGAGCGGCGCGCCAGAATGCTGGAGCACATGGCACGCGCCCGATCGCTTCCGCAGCCCCAGGCCGTGACCGCGACCGCGCCGCCGCGCACGAGCGGCGCGGACATTCTCGGCGATGCCTTCGGCTATTTGGTTTTGTTCGGCATCATCGCCCTGCTCTTCCACTCGCGCGTTCCGCTCTATCTCGGCGCCTTCCTCTTCCTCACCGACGGCGAGCGCATCGAACACGCGCTTGTAACGGTCGGCATCCGGTTCGAGCCGGATACGGTCGGTCCCGACATCATCAAGGGCTTCGCATCCCTGTTCGGATGGTTCGCACTGCTTGCATCGTTGAAAGCTTCCCTCCCGGCCTGGCTCGCGGCATGGATGCCCACGGACACATCCTGGTCCACGATTGCCTGCATCGCCGTCGTGTTCGCGACCGTCGAAGCGTCTGCGGGGCTGGCGATGCGGCACGCATTGCCGTGGTTCGGATTCCAGATCAGGCCGGACAGCCTGACCGCGACGGCGATCAGGCTCCTCATGGCCCTTGGCCTGCTCGCCTTGCTGGTGCTGCTCGGATCTATCTGAGCGGCACACAATGACGATGTCGTGAGACGGCCGGGCCGTTTACCGGAAATTTACCCCTGCTATTTGATCGGCGTATCGTTTGCTTAGACGTTGCCCGCTACCGTGATTTTACGGAAACAATCCGAAACACGATTGGCGTTCATGTCCGTCTCAGAGTTCCTCAGGCAGCGCGCAGTGGAGGTCAGCGTGAGCGGCAGCTACTCGCTGCCGCGCTGGTACGATTGCGAGGGCCAGCTGCGCACCTTCGCCTGCCGCACCAAGCGTGTCTCCCCGTTCCGCATGATCGTCGACGTGCCTGTCGTCGGCAAGGTCGGCGAGCGCGTGACCTCCTATTTCCAGGACTTTGGCGAATTCCAGTGCACCATCAGCGCGACGCTGAAGGCGGGATTCCTGATGGAGCTCGACATGACGCGGGAGCGGCGCGCCTGGATGTCGGAAAAGCTGACCTGGCTGGAGAAGAAGCAGAAGGACGCCAGCATTCAGGACCTGCGCAATGACGCGCGCTTCGTTCCCCAAGTCTCGCACACCTTTCTGACGCTCGCCGACGGCAGCACCCATGCCTGCTTCATCATCGACGTCTCCACGGCCGGCGTCGCGATATCCTGCGAATACGACCCGCAGATCGGGACCCCGCTTGCGGTCGGCGCATGCGTCGGGCGCGTCATTCGCAAATTCGACAACGGCTTTGCGGTCAAGTTCGCCGAGAAGCAGCAGCAGGACGACCTCGTCCGCCTGGTCGTCCGTACGCCCATGCTGCAATCGGCCTGAACCGGCCCGATCGATTTTAACTCAACTTTAACTAAATACTGGAGGTGTCGATCCCCGCGCGCTAGGGTGTGACCCAGCACGTCCGCAATCACTGCGGGCCCCGAGTTATTGGAAGTCCCGGAATGTCCATTGCTGAGTTCGCCCCGGCAGAGACCGCCCAAAACGCGCCTGCCGCCGCAAAGCCGCAGCTCCCGCCCGGCGTCATCACTGAAGGCCCGCTCGTCCAGGCGAAGTTGCGCGAAAGCTATCTTCTCCTCGGTATTCTCTACGTCGGCGCTGTCGCGGGTATCATCTGGGCCATTACCCAAGGCGTCGGCAAGGTGGAGCTGTTTACCTTCGCCTGGATGTTCGCGCTGACGACGTTCGGCATCGGTGCCGGCATGCACCGCCTGTTCGTCCATCGCAGCTTCCGCACCGGCCCGATCATGCGCGTCTTCTTCTGCGCCATCGCCCAGATGGCGGTGCAGGGCTCGATCGCGAAATGGGTCGCCAACCACCGCCGCCACCACCTCTATGCCGATGACGTCGGCGATCCCCACAGCCCGCAATTCGACGGCTTCGGCAATCGCTATGTCAGCGCGCTCAAGGGCTTTTTGCACGCCCAGGGCAGCTGGGTGTTCGACCAGGCGACCACCGACAACGAATACTATGCCAAGGACATTCTCGCCGATCCCATCGCGATGTTCTTCGTGCGCACGCGCTGGGTCTGGTACGGGATGTCCGGCGTCTTCATTCCCGCCGTAATCGGCTACACCTTCGGCGGCGTGCACACCATGATCGGCTGCGTGCTGTTCTCCGGCCTGCTCCGCTGTTACCTGCTGATCCTCACCAGCCAGCTCACCGGCTCGGTCTGCCACGCCTACGGCTATCGCCGCTTCGAGGTCGAGGACGCCTCGACCAACGAGTTCGTGACCACGATCCTCACCTTCGGCGAGGGCCTGCACAACAACCATCACCGCTTCCCGCGGGACGCCTATATCTCGCACGCCTGGTGGGAGATCGATCTCAACGGCCTGATCATTCTGGGCATGGAGAAGATCGGCCTCGTCCACGACGTCTTCCACGCCTCGCACCGTCAGCTCGAGCTGGCGTCCGAAGCGGAGGCGCAGGCAGCCACGACGGCGCGCTAAAGGCGGCAGGCGGCGGCCATTCCTCCGGCCGCCTTTGCCTCCGCTCCGCTGCCCTATCGCGGCCCCATTGCGGGATCAGCTTTTGAGGGTCTGTGCCTCGTGCCGGACCTCATTTGCAGACTTGCGATCGGGGGACCGAATGGCAGTCAACAAGATTACGGTCAATAAGATCACTTGGGACAGGGTTGGCCGGGTCACCGAGCCCGGACGCTACATGTACACGTTCGGCTGGCTGACGATCACAGCCGGCGACCTCGATATCTGGAAGCAATATCCGCAAGCCGCCTTCACGCTGCTCGCGGACCACGCCGAACCGGACATGGCCGTCGGCCAGGAATTCCATCTCGGCGCCTTCGACATCGCGCCGGACGCACCTCCGCCGTTCACCACGCATTGAAGCGCGGGAAACGCCGGCCCAAATCGCGTGCGCGCAGCGCGCGGCGCAGGCGACTGAGGGAACGCATGGCATGCACGTTGCTTAATCAACGTCATGATGCACATCCCCGCCGTCGACCAGGCCTTCCTGCTGCTGCTGATCGTCTTCTGCCTTGGCACGTGCCTCGTACGCGCCTTCTGGGAGCTGGAGCAGGTGCGGGCACGCCGGGTCGCTGCGCCGCCCCGCGGGCGCACAACGAAGCGTGACTAGGCCGGTTGGTCTGGCCTAGCGTTGTCCAGGCGGCAGCCACGCCGCCTCTGGACTCGCCGCTCAGTCACGTGCATCGTGAATCGAAGAAACCTGCACAGTGCCTTGATCTAACTTGCCAATCGCGGTCCGGTGACGAGCGCGGACCGCTGCCATCGATGACGAATTGCTTCTGTCATGTAGTTGATTGTGCTCGTCTTCTACACGTTCGGTGCCGATCCCGATGAACGCCGGCTGTCGCGCCTGTTAAGTGACGCGACAGCAAATGCATGACACATGGTCGCATCGGTAGACGTAGATAAGCAGATCAAGGGAACCTATTTTCGGCGCCGATGTACCTGATTGAAGCTTTGCCCACTGTCATCGGAACTGCCGCCATCGCCCCGGCGCTGCTGATGCTGTGGCTCGTCATTGCCGCCGAGGAGCGTCCGGGACCGCCGGCCCAGGTCTGGACTGCGTTCCTGCTCGGCGCGGCCAGCATTTCGCTGCTGGGCCTTGCCCGCGCGCCCTTCGCCAAGATGGTTGCAGCCCCTGACAATCCCTGGGCCGCGCTCGCCATGCATTCCGTCTTCGGGGTCGCACTGCCCGAGGAAGCGGTCAAGGTGATCGCCATCGTGCTGGTCTCCTCGACCAAGCGGCGGACCTTCGCTAATCCGATGGACACCGTGGTCTATGGCGCCGCGGTCGGCCTCGGCTTCGCCGCCTACGAGAATCTCGCCTACCTCGTCCAGCACGCCGAGATGTGGCGCTCGCTGGCCGCCCTGCGCAGCGTGCTGACCGTGCCGTTCCACGGTGCGCTCGGCATCATCGCCGGCGCCTACCTGACCATCGCGCGCGCCGGCACGGCGCTGGGTGCCAACCGCCACCATCGCGACTGGGCCCGCCTCTCCAGCCGCCTGCTGATCTTCGCAGGCCCGGTCGCGCTGCATTCGGCCTTCGACTTCCCGCTGCTGACCTTGCAGCGGATGCCCGATCTCGATCCGACGCTGCGGATGTGGCTCGGCGGAGCGAGCCTGCTGATCGGCTTCAGCTCGATTGCCTTCGCCATCCGCCTGGTGCGGCGGGTCGCGCGCCATCACGCGCCGAGGACCGATATCGCGCGGGAGCGGCTCAGCCAGCTGCGCCGGATGTGGGCGCTGCTGCTCGCCGGCGGCGGCGTCGGCTTTCTCGGCCTCGCCTTCGTGCTGACCTCGATCCATCACTGGCTGATCAATCCCGAGCGCAATCTGACGCTGGCCCTGATCCCGATCGGCTTCGTCTCGATTCTGCTCGGCCTCGCGCTCCTGATCGTCACGATCGCGATCTACATTCTCGGCCGCAACCGCGTTCGCACCAGCGGCGAAGGTTTTTCGTCAGCGCACGGCGGCGGTTGAGCCACGGGATGGCAAGCGCGGTGTGTGCATATTAGATTGAGCACACATCTTTCGATCTGGAGCCTGCCGATGACATCGCCTGAGGATTTTTCCCGGCTGCAATCCGCCATGAGCCAGACGGTCAAGGCGCATTGGAAGGCCTTCCTGTTCGAAGGCATCCTGCTTGCCGTACTCGGTGTCGCCGCGCTGATCCTGCCGCCGCTCGCGAGCCTTGCGATCACGATCTTTCTCGGCTGGATGTTCCTGGTCAGCGGCATCGGCGGACTGATCGTGACCTATTGGGCGCGCAGTTCGCCGGGGTTCTGGTGGTCGCTGATCTCGGCCGCGCTGGCCGTGCTCGCCGGCATGCTCCTGCTGGCCCGACCGATGCAGGCCGTGCTGACGCTGACCATCGTGCTCGGCGCCTACTTCCTCGCCGAGGGCGTCGCCACCATCATGTATGCGCTGGAGCACCGCCGCGATTTGAGCAGCCGGTGGACGTGGCTCCTGATCTCGGGCCTCGTCGACATCGCGATCGCGTTCATGGTGATCACGGGGCTGCCGAGCTCGGCGGAATGGGCGATCGGCATCCTCGTCGGTATCAATTTGCTGTTCGGCGGCGCCAGCCTGATCGGCATGGCGCTGGCGGCACGCAACAGCAACAGTTGAGGCGCCTCGCGGCCCCTCGCGCCGATTGGGGGGTGACAACCCGGCAATCGCACGCTATATGGGCGGCCATGATCACCCTCGTCACCAGCTATTTTTGGTATTTTAGCTACGACAGCTCGCTGGCGGCAGGAGGATCGCGCTCAATCTGAATATTGAAGCAAACGTCCGAACAAGCCGCCAGACCTGGCGGCTTTTTTATTGCCGGCAGGTTCAAACAAACAGGAGCCCGCCGTGCTGAGCACGACCGACGATCTTCGTATCCGCGAACTGAAAGAGCTGAGCACACCGGAAGAGGTGATGCGGGAAGTCCCGCGCACGCTCACCGCAACGCGTGTGGTGATGGCGGCGCGCAACGCCATCCATGCCATCCTCAACGGCCAGGACGACCGCCTGCTGGTCGTGGTCGGCCCCTGCTCGGTGCACGATCCCAAGGCCGCGCTCGAATATGCCGAGCGCCTCGCGAGCCTGCGCGAAGACCTTGCCGACCAGCTCGAGATCGTGATGCGGGTCTATTTCGAGAAGCCGCGCACCACCGTCGGCTGGAAGGGCCTGATCAACGATCCTGACCTGGACGGCAGCTTCGACATCAACAAGGGCCTGCGCCTGGCGCGCAACGTGCTGTCCGCGGTGAACAATCTCGGCCTGCCGGCCGGCACCGAATTCCTCGACATGACGACGCCCCAATACATTGCAGACCTCGTGTCCTGGGCCGCGATCGGCGCGCGCACGACCGAGAGCCAGATCCATCGCGAGCTGGCCTCGGGGCTGTCCTGCCCGGTCGGCTTCAAGAACGGCACCGACGGCAATGTGCGCATCGCGGCGGACGCGGTAAAGTCGGCCTCGCATCCGCATCATTTCATGGCGGTGACCAAGCTCGGCCGCTCGGCGATCGCCTCGACCGCGGGCAACGAGGATTGCCACATCATCCTGCGCGGCGGCAGCAAGCCGAACTACGATGCGGCAAGCGTCGCGGCGGCCTGCAACGACCTGGCCAAATCCGGCGTCGCGCCGTTGGTGATGGTGGATGCGAGCCACGCCAATTCGAGCAAGAAGCCGGAAAACCAGCCGCTGGTCATGGCCGACATCGCCGGCCAGATCTCGGGCGGCGAGAACCGCATCATGGGCGTGATGATCGAGAGCAATCTCGTCGCCGGCCGCCAGGACGTGGTGCCGGGCAAGCCGCTGACCTACGGCCAGAGCATCACGGACGGATGCATCGACTGGGCGACCACGGCAACCGCGCTCGAGCAGCTCGCTGACGCGGTCGAAATCCGGCGCAACACGCAGCGCGCGGGGCTGCACGAGCGTTCGGCGTAAGGCCAAAGGCAACGCGGGCGGGGCGAGCTGTCGCGCCCTGCCCGCCCCCAGCGGCTCATTGTTTGAGCTCCGCGCAAACGCGTCCCGCGTTTGTCGCGAGGGAAAACCGCTTCATGCTTTTCCGGATCATGCTCTAGCAGCCGCGGCAGATGCTCTTGATCTTCTTGTCGAGCGCTGCGTCTTCCTTGTTCACGGGATTGTTCGGATCGCTCAGATTCTTCTCGTTCGGCACATCGCTGGCGCGCGGCTGACGATGGCCGATGGGTGCCTGCGGCACCGATCCCGACGTGGCGCCGCCGGATGTCGACCCCTTGGAGTTGCCGGGCTGTGCAACCGCCGCGCCGCCCAGCAAGACCACGAGCGACGCTGCCACCACCATGATCTTCTTCATGTCCGTTCCTCCATTCTCAAACCCGCGTTCTCTGCATCGCCGCTCATGCCTCGGGCGGATAGAGATGAACGTCGCCGCAATAATCTACGATACGATAGCGCGTTTCCGTCTCCGCTTCACGTGCGTCGGCTGCGGTATTTTGCACCGCCAACACATAATTCGGCCCGACCGGCGATTTGCCGGCGCCGCCAGGAATGTCGATGACGTAGTCGGGCTGACACAGTCCTGACACCCGTCCGCGCAACTGCCGCATCAAATCCTGTCCCTCGGCCAGCGTCGTTCGCAAATGCACGGTGCCCGGCGCGAGATCGCCGTGATGCAGATAGTAGGGCTTGATCCGGCATTCGACGAAAGCTCGCATCAAATCCGACAAAGCGGCAATGCTGTCGTTAACGCCGCGCAAAAGCACGGACTGGCTCACCATGGGAATCCCGGCATCGGCGAGCCGCGCAAAGGCCGCGCGCGCAGGCCCCGTCAACTCGCGCGCATGGTTGGCATGCACCGCGACCCAGGTGGTCGCGCCCTCGACCTTGAGCGCCGCGACCATTTCGTCGCTGATGCGCGCGGGATCTGCCACCGGCACGCGGGTGTGAAGGCGGATGATCTTGACGTGATCGATTCCCGCGAGATCGGCCATGATCTCGCCCATCCGGCGCGGCGACAGCATCAAGGGGTCGCCGCCGGTCAGGATCACCTCCCAGATCTCGCCGTGCGAACGGATGTAGTCGATCGCCGCGCCATAGGCCCCGTCCGAGAGCGCGTTCTCCTTGCCGGGCCCGACCATTTCGCGGCGGAAGCAGAAGCGGCAATAAACCGCACAGACGTGAACGAGCTTGAACAGCACGCGATCGGGATAGCGATGCACGATGCCCTGCACCGGCGAGTGTGGGTGATCGCCGATCGGATCCGCGCTCTCGCCTGGCTGCATCTCCAATTCCGCGACCGTCGGAACGAATTGCCGCGCGATCGGATCGTCGGGATCGGACGTGTCGATCAGCTCGACCAGCGCCGGCGTGATCGCCACCGCATAGCGCGCGGCGACACGTTCGAGCGCGGGCAGCGCTTCGGCCGGTGCAAGCTGCGCGGCCACAAGTTCGGCCGGCTCACGCAGGGTGCGTGCAAGGTTGGTCTTCGTCATGTCTCACTTAACGTTTCATTTGCAGGCGGTGTCCACACCACCTGATCGATCCGCGCTGCGCCGCTCGCCAGCATCACCAGCCGGTCGAAGCCGAGCGCGACACCGCTTGCTTCCGGCATTTCGGCGACGGCGGCCAGGAAATCCTCGTCCAGCGGATAGGCCTCGCCATAGCGGCGCTGCTTCTCCGCCATCGACTCCGTGAAGCGCTTGCGCTGTTCCTCGGCGTCGGTCAACTCGCCAAAGCCGTTGGCGAGCTCGACGCCGCAGGCATAGACCTCGAACCGCTCGGCGACCCGCGGGTCATCGGCCTTCACGCGCGCCAACGCCGCCTCTGGAGATGGGTATTCGAACAGAATGGTCAAACGCCCCTGCCCCAGATGCGGCTCGACATGCTCGACCAGGACCTTGCTGAAGATGTCGGACCAGGTGTCATCCTCCGCCACGCGGACCTTGCCGCCAGCCGCCTGCGCGAGTGCCGCACGGTTACCCTCGCCGCACGAGATTGTCGACAGCAGGTCGATCCCAGCGAACCGCTCGAAGGCGCCGGCGACGGTCAGGAGCTCCGGTTCCGCGAAGGGATCGGCGGTCCGGCCGCGGAAGGAGAACGTCCCGATTCCCGTCGCCTGCGCGGCGCGGGCGATGACCACGACGGTGTCCGCCATGATGGCATCATAGGGGGCGCGAGCCCGATACCATTCCAGCATGGTAAATTCCGGCAGATGCAGGTCGCCGCGCTCGCGATCACGGAACACCCGTGCGAATTCGAAAATCCGCTCCTCGCCCGCCGCCAGCAGCTTCTTGCAGGCGAATTCCGGCGAGGTCCGCAAGTACCGGCTGGCACGGCTGCCATCCGGCCGCATGATCTCGGTCCGGGGGGCGTGCAGATGGGTTTCGTTCCCCGGGGAGACCTGAAGGACCGAGGTTTCGACCTCGAGGAACCCCTGCTCGGCGAAAAAGCCCCTGAGAGACCCGGTAATGGCCCCCCTGGCCTGAAGGAACGGCCGCCGGTCAAGGTGCCGCCCGGGCGACCAGAACGGCGAAATCGGCTTGTCCCCAACCATCAACCGACCGCTCCCCGGCCCAGCAAAGTGCTGGCATCCAACGGCAAAATCAGTATGTTGCGCCCCGAAACGGGCGCCGCGGTCCGATTTGAGACCCCGAGTCCCCCCGAGATTTGACCACGTCCTGGCCCGAGCCGGGCCAAGCAAGCAGGAAATATAGCTTTGAGAGTCATCGCCAGTTCTATTCGCAAGGGCAACGTGATCGAGCAAGACGGCAAGCTTTATGTCGTCGTGAGCGCCGAGAACATCCATCCCGGCAAGGGCACCCCGGTCAGCCAGATCGAAATGCGCCGAATCTCGGACGGGGTAAAGATCTCCGAGCGCTACAAGACCACCGACCAGGTCGAAAAGGCCACGATCGAAGAGCGCAACTACACCTTCCTGTATGAAGATGGCGACGGCTACCACTTCATGAACCCGGAGACCTACGACCAGGTCCAGGTCTCCAAGGACGTGGTCGGCGACGCGGCCTCCTATCTTCAGCCAGACATGACCGTCAAGCTGTCGACCCACGACGTCAACGTGGTCTCGCTCGCGCTGCCGCAGCGCGTGACGCTGGAAGTGGTCGAGACCGAGCCGGTGACCAAGGGCCAGACCGCTTCGTCGTCCTACAAGCCGGCGGTGCTCTCCAACGGCGTCCGCACCACCGTTCCCCCGCACATCGCGGTCGGCACCCGCATCGTGGTGATGACCGAAGACGGCTCCTACTCCGAGCGCGCCAAGGACTAACGGAGAGCGGGACGATCGGAACAGGCGCCGCCGGGGGCGAGACAGTGGTTGGGAGGAGTTTCCGCTTCGTCTCGCTTCTTCTGGCGACGCTTTCGCCGCTCATTGCCACGCCGCTCGCTGCGGATGAGATCCGCAGCCCTTCGCTCACGGCCCTGCGCGTCGATTGGCGCGCAGCGCTCGACCAGCTCCGCGCCGAGGTCACCAGCCGTCCCCAGATCGCGGGCGACTTCATCTTCGCACCCCGCCGTTCGGTGCCACGCTACGATCCGCGCGCGATGCCCGCGCTGGTGCAGCTCAACGCGGTCTCATCGCAATTCTTCACCGGTATCGCTCGCAGCTCCGTACCTGTGCTGGTGCCGTTCGATGCTGCCGCATATCTCGAGGCGCAGCGCAACCGCGCACCGGGGACACTCGCGCTTTCGCGCTACCAGGCCGATTTCAATCCCGTCGACATGTTCGATGCCGGCCCCTCGGGCTACAGCGCCAGCTTCTCGCTCGAACCCGGCGCCGGCGACGGCATGCCGAGCCGCGTCTACGCAAGGCCGGTCGAGGTGCAGATCACGGGCTCGGCACTCGTTTACGACGTCGCCGATCCCACCGGCGGCAAGGGTGAGCAGGTCAAGCCGCTTGCAACAACCTATCCGGACCTGCGCAGGTTCATCCGAGAGGGCTATGTCCGCTACGCCTTCACCCGCTTCGGCGTTGCCTATGTCGTCTCCATCCAGTGCCTGGACAGCATCGCAAAGCCGCGGAGGCTCGCCTGCAAGGAAGCCTATCCGGTTGCCGAGCGCTTCCTGAAAGGGCTCCGCGTCGCCGGCGGCCAGCGCATGCGGCCGCTCACGGACATGGCCTCCAGCATCATCGATCGTCCTTCCGCGCGTTCGCCGGATTTCACCTACCGACCGAGCGGCGACATCATCCCGAACACCGGTTATCGCAACAAGGCCGGCCATCCGGATGTGATGGCCTATGCGCAGATCCGTTTTCCGCTCGAAAAGGCGCCCGCCTTCGTGCGTTCGCAATCCTACGGCAAGCGCGACAAGAGCGACGGCCCGACGGCCTATCCCTGGCGCGACAATTTCTGCGAGTCCCGCAGTTTCGAGGTCTGGCAATGCGGCGGCGGTTATGGCCACCAGGGCGAGGACATCCGCGCCGCCGAGTGCCCACCGCCCGGCGAAGGCCGCGAACCCTGCGATCCCAAGCAGCGCGGCGTCGTCGCGGTGCGCGACGCCATCGTGATCCGCGGCGTCAAGGATCAGGCCGCGACGCTCGAGGTCAACAGCCGGACCGAGCATATCCGCTTCCGCTATATGCACATGAACCCGCAGGCGCTGACCGCCGACGGCATGCTCAACGGCCGCATCGTCACCGAAGGCGAGAAGATCGGCGTCGTCTCCAACTATCTCGACCATCCCGCCGGCACATCGATGCATTTGCATTTCGACGTGCAGGTCTTTACCCGCGACGGCTGGATCTGGGTCAGCCCTTACCTCACGCTGGTCTCGGCCTACGAACGCCTGATCCACGCCCGCGGCCGCGAAGTCGGCCCGGAGATCGCCGGCACGCCGCAGCCGGTGGCGCATGCGTTGCCGGAGGACGTGATCAAGCCGGACCTGCGGGAGGGATCGAGCGGTGAGGAGAATTGAGCGGCGAACTCGCTCATGCGGCCGCTACGGACTACTCCAACAGCGTCGTCAGCTGCGCGCCCTCGTCCGCCACGAACACCGCGATCAATTCCGCCGGCTCGGTCGCGCTGGCATTGGCCGAGACCAGATGCGTCGATCCCGGCGGCTCGAAGAAGGACTGGCCGACACCAAATGTCTCGACAGGACCGCCGCCAAGCTGGGAACGGATTTCACCCTTGGTGATGTAGGCGGTCACCGAACCCGCGTGACGATGCGGCCGCGAGAATCCGCCGGGACCGTAGAACACACGCACGATGGTGACGCGCTTGCCCGGGACGTTCGGCAGCGCGTAGGAGCCGATCGGCTCGACCTTGTCGAGCGGCGAACTCTCCGGCGCGGTCGCGCAGAGCGGCGCCAACGCGCCGGACACCGCGTCCATCGTCACCGGCAACGCCTTGCCGATCGCAAGCGCGCAGGCGAGCCCGCCGACGACGGCCAGCGCCATCGAGCGCGATGGCACCGGACGCTGCGCATGGATCAAACTCATTGCAGTCATGATAACCTCCCCTTGTTTTCTCGTTGTTGCAATCAAGATGTCGCAGCGCTCGCTGCGACCGGCCGCTTCGGCGGCGTCCAGCGATACGCGGCACCAAAGCGGTTCCAGGCGTTGATCGAGGCGACCGCCGAGGTCAGGTACATCAGCTCGGTCTCGGAGAATTCGCCGGAAGCCTCCGCATAGACTTCTTCACTGACGCCATCGGGCAGGAAGGTCAGCGCCTCCGCCCAGGCCAGCGCGGCCCGCTCGCGCGCGGAAAAGACCGGCGCCTCGCGCCAGACCGCGACCAGATTGAGCTTGTCCACGGGCACGCCGATCCGCTCCGACAACAGGATATGGTGCTGCACGCAGAAGGCGCAGCCGTTGATCTGCGAGGCGCGCAGCTTGACCAGCTCGAGCAGCTGCTTGTCGAGCCCAGCCTTGGCGGCCACCTGGCCGAGCGCCAGCACAAGCTCATACGCATCGGGCGCGATCTTCTTGAAATCCTCGTACTCGCTGCGGGCGTGTGACATTGGCGTTCACCCTCGTGTATTATAAGACTGCTTACATATTATAAGAGCTCTTATATGTCACGCAAGACCGCTGCCATCACGAAATCGAAGGCCTCGCGGAAGCCGGCCGCGCCTGCCGAAATCGCCGCCGTTCGCGTGCCCGCGCCCGGCGAAGGCAAGCGCGGCGAGCAAGGTTATCTCGGCTATCTGCTGCGACAGGCCCATGCCGCGGTCCGCTTGACGATGGAACGGACGCTCGCCGACCTCGGCGTGACGTCGCCGCAATTTGCCGTGCTGACCATGCTGAACGCCTATCCGGGCCTCTCCGGCGCCGACGTCGCCCGGCTCACCTTCCTGACCCCGCAGACGGTCGGCGTGATCATTCGCAACCTCGATCGCGACGGTGCGATCGTGATGACGCCTCATCCGGTCCATGGCCGGATCCAGCAATGGACGCTGACGCAGCGGGGAACGACGCTGTTGAAGGCATGCAGGGAGCGCGTGATCGCGCTGGAGAAGCGTCTTGCGGCAAATCTGGACGCCAAGACAGAGGCCGCGATCCGGCGCTGGCTCGCCGGCATCGCCGCCGATTTGCAGGAGGACTAACCGGCTTTAGCCGCCACCGCCTCCGTCACCACCGCAGCCGCCGTCGCCGCCACCGGCATCCGAGAAATCGCTGACGGCGCCGTCGCCCTGAATGCCGCGGCCAAAGTTCTCGGCGATGATCATCAGGATCACGACAAACAGCCCGGCACCGAACGGCCAAGGATTGCTACGGATGATGTCGAACAGCTCCCGCATGAGCGCATTCTGGGCAGACGGAAGCAAACCGACCGTAAAGCGACAGGCTCAAAATTGGGGATATCGGGGCAAGCCTAAGGACGCTCAGCCGCCCTTCAACGCTTTCTTTACCTCGCCGTCGGGCCAGGCATCGCCCGCCGCGCTCACGCGCACGCGGCTCTGATCGGCGGCATTCACCAGCACATGCGAACTCGTCCGATCGCCGCTCGGCTCGAGACGCAGATCGGTTTCGGGCTTCCAGCTCAACGTGGTCGCGAGATCGCCGGGATAGATCCGCCATTGCGATCCGTCGTCGAGTTCGACGACATGGCTTTCCGCATGTGCCCGTATCTTCATTCCACCTCGAATTCTCGATGAGCAGACTGCGTGCAGAAGGCGGGCCCCGGCGTTCGGCCGGGGCCCTGCTCCGTCAGTCGTTGTCGTGATGAATCACGGTCTTGCTGCGATTGCCGAATTCATCTTCCTTCTTGATCACCGTGGTACGGTCGGCGGGCTCGCGCTCCCTGATGACCGTGGTGCGGTCGCGATCGCGGTCCCGCTCACGATATTCGTGGGACTGTCCGACCGTCACGCCGGCACCGACCGGGCCGACGTGAACGCCGACGTCGTCGGCGAATGCAGGGGCGGCGATGGCCGTGACCATGGCGGCGGCAAACAGATATCTCTTCATATTCATCCTCCAGTGTATGCGGGGGGAATGCGTGACTGCGACACTTTGTTCCGGCGGAACGCGGCGCGATGGCCTGTTCCCGGTGTTCCAGGAACCGGCCCACAGCAGCCGTGATTCCCGCTAGAATGGGTCCATGAAACAAGCTGATTCCTCTGCCAATCACAGCCGCCGCGCCCTGCTTCGATCCACGCTCGGCGCAGCCGCACTCATCACATTTCCCACGCGGCTTCTCGCCGCGCCTCCCGGCTTCGACGAATGGCGCGAGGGTTTTCGTGCACGCGCCATGGCGAAGGGCATTTCGGCCGCGACCTGGCAGCGCGCGATGGCGCGGGTCGAGCCCGACATGAGCGTGTTCAAGCAGATGCGCAACCAGCCCGAATTCCACGAGCAGATCTGGCAATACATCAACCGCCGCGTCTCGGACTGGCGCATCATCAACGGCAAGATCGCGCTGAAAAACAACGAGGCGCTGCTCGCGCGGATCGAGCGCGATTTCGGCGTGGAGCGCGGCACGCTGCTGGCGCTGTGGGGCGTGGAGTCGGCCTATGGCGATCCGCTGGTGCAGCAGAACCACATGACGCCGGTATTCCCCTCGCTCGCCGCGCTCGCCTGGAACGAGCCGCGCCGCAAAGCCTATTGGGAGACCGAGCTGATCAACGCGCTGCGCATCGTCGACAAGGGCTGGAGCACGCCGGAGCAGATGCAGGGCTCCTGGGCCGGCGCGATGGGGCATTCGCAATGGATGCCGGAGGTCTGGCTCAATGTCGGCATCGACTATGACGGCGACGGCAAGGTGTCGCCGTTCGGCAAGCCCGACGACGCGCTGGGTTCAACGGCAAAGTACCTGGTCAATCGCGGCAAGTGGCGCCGCGGCGAGCACTGGGGCTACGAGGTCCGCGCGCCCGGCGATATGAGCGGCAACCGGACCTACGCGGCGTGGGCATCGGCCGGCGTCACCCGCGCCGACGGCCAGCCGTTTCCGCAACCGAATGCATCCGCGCAAATGTGGACGCCGGTTGCGGGCGGGCCGACGTTCCTGCTCGGACCGAATTTCTATTCGGTGAAGAGCTACAATCCCTCGATGAACTATGCGCTCGCGATCTGCCATCTCGGCGACCGCTGCCTCGGCGCGCCGCCCTTCATCCAGCCCTTCCCCGGCTCAGAGCGCGCGCTGACGCTCGCCGAGGTGCAGGAGATGCAGACGCGCCTGACGAAGGCCGGGTTCGACACCGGCGGCACCGACGGCCGTGTCGGCAACGACACCATGAAGGCGATCAAGGATTTTCAGCAGCGCGCGGGGATCACGCCCGCCGATGGCTATGGCGGGCTGAAGGTGCTGGCGAAGCTGCGGCAGGGGTCGTAACTCGCCTCAGTGCCGGTACTGCGGCTCTTCCGCGTCGAGCTGCCGGCGGATCGCGGCGAGATGCAATCGCGCGGATTCGGAATCGCCTTCGCGCATCTGCCTGTAGGTTTCCGCCGCGATCGCGGGATCGACCGGCAGCACCTTTCGTCCCGTCGACATCGCCAGCACCTGCACCTCGGCGGCGCGCTCGAGATAATAGAGATCGTCCCAGGCCTCCGCGATGGTCGGTGCCAGCACCATCACGCCGTGATGCTTCATGAAGACGATGTCGGCATCGCCCACCGCGGAAGCGATGCGCGCGCCTTCGCGGTTGTCGAGCGCGAGGCCGTTGTAATCGCGGTCCACTGCGGTGCGGCCGTAGAATTTCAGCGCGGTCTGGCCGGCCCAGATCAGGGGATCACCCTCGGTCATCGACAACGCGGTGGCGTAGGGCATGTGGGTGTGGAAGGCGACCTTGGCGCGCGGCAGGCGCTTGTGCATCTCGGCGTGGATGTAGAACGCGGTCGCTTCGGGTACGCCCTCACCGTCGAGCACGTTGCCGTGGAAATCGCAGATCAGCAGCTTTGACGCCGTCAGCTCGCGGAAGGCGTAGCCGTATGGATTGACCAGGAAGAGATCGTCGTGGCCCGGCACCACGGCCGAGAAATGGTTGCAGATGCCTTCTTCAAAACCTTTGCGCGCGGCCATGCGGAAGCAGGCCGCGAGGTCCTCGCGCGCGGTGCGGATCGCGTCGGTGGCGAGATCAGGCCGGTTCGAGCGGAACGGCGCAGGTGCGGATGAGGAGGATTGAAGGCTGTGCGCCATGGCGAAGGGAACCTCTATCGGTCGGAAGAGGCCCGCGTTGTACAGGGCCGACGCCCCTGCGTCTGCCCCCGCGGGCGCCACCCTGCCCTTCGCGTCTTGCGCGGCGGCCTATTGCCGCCGCGGCACGCCGCCGGCATTCATGCCGCCGTCGATGACGAGCTCGCTGCCGGTGACGTAGCGCGAGGCATCGGAGGCCAGATAGAGCACGCCGGAGGCGATCTCCACGGCCTGCCCGGCACGGCCGAGCGGCGTTGCGACCTTGGCCCGCTCCTCGGGGTCGATCGGCGCGTTCTGGCCGGCACCAGCTGCACCGGTCGGGATCTTGCCCCAGATCGGCGTATCGATGATGCCGGGGTGAACGGAGTTGACGCGGATGCCGTCGCCGGCGGCCGCGCACTCCATCGCGATCGATTTGGCAAACAGCCGCACGCCGCCTTTGGTCAGCGAGTAGGCCGACAGGCCCGGCGAGCCGCGCAGGCCTGCAAGCGACGACATCATGACGATCGAGCCGCCGCCGGTCTTGCGCATCAGGGGCAGGCAATGCCTCACGGAGAGAAACACGCCGTCGAGGTTGATGGCGTTCTGCTTGTGCCAGTCAGCGAGCGTCATATCGACGATCGAGGGTACGGCAATGCCGATGCCGGCATTGGAGACCATGATGTCGAGCCGGCCGTAGCGCTTGGCGATCTCGGCGACGATCTCAATCCAGCGCTCCTCGCTGGTGACGTCCTGCTCCAGGAAAATCGCCTTGCCGCCGGCTTTTGTGACACGCTTGGCGAGCTCGGGGCCGCGCAGCTCGTCGATGTCGGTGATGACGACGGTAGCGCCTTCGCGGGCGAACAGCTCGACGATGGCTTCGCCGATGCCCGAGGCGCCGCCCGTCACCAGCGCGACCTTGCCCTCAACCTGCCCTGCCATGTTCACTCCCTTTTTTGTTGTTTGAGCGGCATATTTTTTTCCGCATGATCTCCGCAAACGCGTACCGCGTTTGTCGCGAGGGATCTTGCGTTATCTAATCACGGACGGCCCCTGGTCCGGTAGCGCGACGTCGACGACGCGGAATTGCACGCGCTCGGCGCCCTGGTACCGGTCGACCGACAATGATCCCGCGACATGCAATTGCTGGCCGCGATTGGCGAGAAGTGCATTGCCGAGCTTCTGGCCGACCGAACGGAACGCAATACCGTTGACGATCGAGCCGTCGCCAGACTTGAAGCGTAGCCTCAAATGCGCCTGTCCGACCTCGTCGGCATGGACGAGCTGATGCGATGGCAGCGCCAGCACGACTTCCGGATTGCCGCTGCCGAAGGGACCGGCGCGGTTGAGCGTGGTCGCAAGCTCCGTCGTGACGGCGCGCGCGGACACCGCGCCGTCGACATAGAGCTCGTTGACATGGCGCGCCTCGGCAACGTCCCGCGCCAGCGCATTTTCGAGATAGGCGCGGAATTCGGCGAGCTTCTCCTTCCGCAACGTCACGCCCGCGGCCATCGCGTGGCCGCCGCCCTTCAGCAAGATGCCGTCGGTCACCGCCTGCCGCACCGCCTTGCCGAGATCGACGCCGGCGATGGAGCGGCCCGAGCCGGTACCGATGCCGCCGGGCTCCAGCGCAATCGCAAAGGCCGGCCGCGAAAACTTCTCCTTCAGACGGGACGCGACGAGGCCGACCACGCCGGGGTGCCACCCCTCGGAGGCCGTGACGATGACGCCAATCTTGTCCTCGAGCCCGATCGAGGCCAGCGCCTCGGCTTCCGCCTGCGCTTCGGCCGCCTGCTCGATGACGCGGCGCTCGCTGTTGAGGCGATCGAGCTCGGCCGCAATCCGCGCAGCCTCCACGCTGTCGCCTTCGAGCAAGAGCCGCACGCCGAGATCGGCGCGGCCGATGCGGCCGCCGGCATTGACGCGCGGCCCCAGCATGAATCCGAGATGCCAGGCCTCCGGCGGGCCGTTGAGCCGCGCCACGTCCATCAGCGCGGTGTGGCCGACATGGTCGCGCCGCCGCATCGCGATCAGGCCTTTTGCGACGAAAGCGCGATTGAGCCCGATCAGCGGTGCGACATCCGCAACCGTGCCGAGCGCGACGTGATGCAGCATGCCGAGCAGATCGGGCTCGGGCATCTCGCTCGTCCAGAAGCCGCGCTGGCGCAGTTCGCGGTTGACGGCGACCAGCGTCACCAGCACGAGACCGACGGCGGCGAGATGGCCGAGGCCCGAGAGATCGTCGAGCCGGTTCGGATTGACCAGCGCATCGACCTCCGGCAGCTCCGTGCCGGCCTGGTGATGATCGATCACGACCACGGACATGCCGAGGCGCTTGGCTTCCGCGAGCGGCTCGATGCTGGTGGTGCCGCAATCGACCGTGACGAGCAGTGTGGCGCCCTTGGCAGCCAGCGCGCGGATCGCCTCGGTGTTCGGGCCGTAGCCTTCGAAAATCCGGTCGGGAATATGGATCAGCGGATCGAGCCCGCAATGGCGCAGATGCCAGGCCAGCAGCGCCGCCGAGGTCGCGCCGTCGACGTCGTAGTCGCCGAAGATCGCGACCTTCTCGCCGCGCATCGCCGCATCGGCGATCCGCTTCGCGGCGGCCTCCATTTCCGTCACAGTGTACGGGTCCGGCAACAGCTTGCGAATGGTCGGATCCAGGAAGTCGCTGACGCCATCGGTGTCGATGCCGCGGCCCGCCAGCACCCGCGCCAACAGCTCCGGCAGCTGGTGCCGCTGCACGATGGCGAGCGCCAGGGCCGCCCCGCGCGCATCCAGCCGGTCGAGCCAGAGCTTGTCGGTGAGCGAGCGCGCGACGCCCAGAAACGCCTGGGGCACTTCGACGGGCAAGGCGGTTGCGGGCGGCGTCATGAGTCGAGACTGGCTTGAGGAACCCGGGAATCGGACTGGGCGTTGCGGCGATCGGCCGGCAATGACGATTGACCTGGAATCCTCTGGGATTTGCAATGTCCGCGCCGCACAAAGCGGTGGATTGCCGCTTTGCTGCGCGGACTGACTATCATTTGGGCATTCCGTGGAACAGCAAATTAAGCGGGCGTTAGGCGGAATCTTCGAAAAAGACTCGTATTCGATCTGTAATTCGTTGTTCCGGGTTCGTTGCAGATCAGGCCTCATTGCCAAGGGAAGCTCCCCGATGTCTGCTGCGCTGGGTCTGAAAGCCAAGCCAATCGCCACTGAACCCGCTGATGACGATTCCGATATCTCCGCGCTGATCAATCGCCTGACCGCGGAGGTCAACCAGATCGCGGTCGACAAGACCAAGGCGATCCAGCAGATCACCAACCAGATGAAGATGCTGGCGCTGAACGCGCTGATCGAGAGCTCACGCGCCGGCGCGCAAGGCGCCGGCTTCGCGGTGGTGGCGCAGGAGGTGCGCGGTGTCGGCCAGCAGGTCGAAACCATCGCGCGCGAGCTCGAAACCCAGCTGACGAAGCGCACCGGCGATCTCGTCGCCTCGATCGACCGCATGAGCCAGCGCTCGCGCGGCGAGCGCATGGTCGACCTGTCGCTCAACGCCATCGAGCTGATCGATCGCAACCTCTATGAACGCACCTGCGACGTGCGCTGGTGGGCGACCGACTCCGCCGTGGTCGATTGCGCGGCCTCGCCGAGCGCCGCAGCCGTCTCCCATGCCTCGCAGCGACTCGGCGTGATCCTCGGCGCCTACACCGTCTATCTCGACCTCTGGCTCTGCGACCTCGACGGCAACGTCATCGCCAACGGCCGCGCCGACCGCTTTCGCGTCGTCGGCCAGAACGTCGCCCACACAAAGTGGTTTCGCGAGGCGCGAACCTTGCGCTCCGGCGACGACTATGTCGCCGGTGACGTCGAGAACCAGCCGCTGCTCGGCAATGCGCAAGTCGCGACCTATTGTGCCAGCGTCCGCGCCGGCGGACAGGCCAACGGCGCGCCGATCGGCGTGCTCGCGATCCATTTCGACTGGGAGGCGCAGGCCCGCGCCATCGTGCAGGGCGTGCGCGTCGGCGACAGCGACAAGGCGCGCGTGCTGCTGGTCGATTCCAATCTGCGTGTCATCGCAGCTTCCGACGGCCAGGGTATTTTGAGCGAGCGCATCTCGATCTCGCTGAACGGCCAGCGCTCCGGATTCTATCATGACCGCACGGGCGCGCTGGTCGCGTTCCATGCGACGCCAGGCTACGAGACTTATCGCGGCCTCGGCTGGTACGGCGTGATCGTCTGCGGAGCGTGACGACATCATCACGAGACCTGTGAGCGGGGGCAGCGTGACCGTCGGACGATGGTCGCGCCGTGATGCGGCGCGACTTGCAGCCTATCCGAGATAACCAGACACTCCGTCCCACAACAGCTTCAACGCCGTCACGGCCAGCAAGCCATGGCACGCCCGGTAAATCTGCCGCTGGTCCAGCCTTCCGTGCAGCCGCCAGCCGAGCCAAACACCGCTGGGAATGGCAAAGAGGCACGCCGCCATCACGATCCAGACGTTGCCCGCCGGCCGCACCAGCAACAGCCAAGGTACCGCCTTGATCGCGTTGCCGACGGTGAAGAACAGGCTGGTCGTTCCCGCGTAGACCTCCTTGCTGAGGCCAAGCGGCAGGAGGTACATCGCCAGCGGCGGTCCGCCGGAATGCGCGACCATGGTCGTGACACCCGAGGCAAGACCGGCAGCAACCGCCTTCGGCGAAGAGCGCGGACGAATGACCACCTTCGGATCACGCACGAGCCACATGCCCACGAAGCTCAACGTCACGACCGCCATCACGATCGCGACGGCGCGATGGTCCAATACACGGAACAAGAGATAGCCGAGGGCAATGCCGATCACGAGCCCGGGCAACAGCAGCACCAGGTCCGGCTTCGACCATGTCGAGGGCTTCCAGTAGCGCAGCGCGAACAGGTCCATAGCGATGAAGAGCGGCGCGAGCAGGCCGCCCGCCGTGACCGGATCCATCACGCACGACAGCAACGGAATGCCGACGATCGAGAAGCCGCCCCCGAATGCGCCTTTCATGAAGCAGATCAGGAAGACGCCGGAAAAGGCCATGATCACCGTGGCGACAGTCAAATCCATCTGCGCATCTCCATGACCGGCACGCTCGCGCTTCGAGGCGCGTCACGCCGAAACATCGCGGACGAGACTCGGCTCAGGTCGCGGTGAGGTCGTCATCGGTTGCTGTTGGGCCGGCGTCGGTCGACGTCGCTTGCGAGATTCGAGGCGGCTCGGCCTTCGGCTGGAAAAAGAGACCGGGCAGCACTGAAGGCAGGCCAAAGGTCATTCCGAGGAATGCCAGAAACACATCAAGATAACTCACGCTCATTCTGTTGCTCGGCTTTGTCGGAAGCGACCACCTCTCGGTGCATTTGAGGGGCGATGCGCTGTAATATGAACCGGTACAAGCCTCAGTACAATAAGAACATTGATCTCAGTGCAATTTTGCCGCCTTCGCACGAGCAGAGCAGATGCAGCAAACTTCTTGCGTTGGGCTTCGATCCGACCACGGCGGGCGCGGCGCCCAGCCCGTCGCAATGAGTCTTCTGAGCATTTTCCGGCAAGGCAGGCCGGTTACAGGCAAGAGCTTGCCGCATTGCTCGGCTACGCTGTGCTTCGCATCACGTTGGGCGGACGTGACGTGATCGGCCCACGGACCTGGATCACTCACGCTCGTCACATGCCGAGGAGATATGCCATGAAGATCGTCGTGATCGGCGGGACCGGATTGATCGGATCCAAGCTCGTGACGAAGTTGAAACAACACGGCCACGAGGCCGTTGCAGCCTCGCCGAAATCAGGCGTGAACGCCGTGACCGGGGAAGGCCTCGCAGCAGCGCTGGCTGGCGCGGATGTCGTCGTCGACGTTGCCAACGCGCCGTCCTGGGAGCCCGCCGCCGTGCTCGATTTCTTCCAGCGCTCGAGCACAAACCTCGTCGCGGCAGAGGCGGCCGCGGGCGTGAAGCATCACGTGGCGCTGTCGATCGTGGGGACCGAACGGTCGCCCGACAATTCCTATTTTCGGGCCAAGCTCGCCCAGGAGACCATCATCAAATCCTCGTCGGTCCCCTACTCCATCGTCCGTGCCACCCAGTTCTTCGAATTCCTCGGCGCCATTGCCGAAACGGCTGTGGTCGAAGGAAAGATCGTCGTCCCGTCCGCACTGTTTCAGCCGATCGCCGCCGAAGACGTCGCTGATCGCCTCGCGGAGGTCGCCATGGGCCGGCCGCTCAACGGCACCATCGATATCGCAGGACCCGAGAAGGCCCCCTTCAATGAATTCATTGCGCGGCGCCTGAAGGCGTCCGGCGACGCCCGACCGGTGGTGGGAGACCCGAAGGCACCGTACTACGGCGCCCCCATCGACGATACGTCACTGAACCCGCTCGGCGAGGCGCGGCTTGGAAAAACGCCGCTCGCAACGTGGCTCGCAAGGCTCTGAGGATCCACCAGACCTTCCATCACGATAACCACTGCAATGAAGGAAATCCCATGCGCAGATTGCTGATCGCAACGGCGGTTTATGCCGCATCAATCCTGACGGGGCATGCGGCCGAACCGGCACCTCTGGCCAAAGTGACGGTCGTGTTCGACCAGGCGCTGCCGAACGTCCCAGGCAAGAGCATGAAGGGCGTGCTGGTCGAGTATGGTCCCGGAGGCTCCTCGCCGGCCCACATGCATCCGCGCTCCGCATTCATCTATGCGACCATCCTGGAAGGAGCGATCCGCAGTCAGGTCAATGACGAGCCCGCCAAGGTCTATCGCAAAGGAGAGAATTTCTTCGAAAAGCCCGGCGACCGTCACGCCATAAGCGCGAATGCCAGCGATACCGAACCTGCGAAGCTGCTGGCCGTCTTCGTCGTGGATTCGGCGGACAAGGAGCTGGTCACGCCGATCACGAAGTAGCGCCGCCTCGTCACGCAGCGCGGCGCGCGGCCATCTCCGTGGCGAGCAGCAACGCGGCGCGGCTGGCGTCGGCCTCTCGCACATCCTGCGTGCGCATATGCGGCACAAGCGCGAAGAGGTCTTGCAGGCGGGCTTTGCCGAGACGGAAGGAAACGACCTCGCACTGCGGATCGCGTGAGGCGGCCTTGCCGGGCGAGCATTCGTTTGACCCATTCCGCGTGTGGCCTTCGCGCCGCTTCGCTGCGATAACCGAAGATCGGTCAAAAGATCAGGCGACGCCGCAATGAACAAACCGCTGCCCTCAGACCCCGTCGCGCGTGCGACCTCCGCCAGCAAGGGAAGCGCGCCGCAAGGCGGCTTTGCCGATCTCGTTCCCGAACTCGGCGTCTCCAGCATTCAAGCCAGCCTGCCGTTCTGGCGCGACTTGCTCGGCTTCGAGCTCGCCTATGATCGCCCCGATGCGCGATTTGCGTATCTCGTCAGGGGGCGTTTGCAGGTCATGCTCTGCGAACCGAATGGACGCTGGGAGACGGCCGAGATGCAGCGGCCATTCGGACGCGGCGTCAATTTCCAGATGGTCGTCGATCGCATTGATCCCATGCTGAGCGCTCTCGGTGATGCCAATTGGCCGCTCTACGAGCCGCCGAACGAAGCCTGGTATCGAGTCGGCGATCAGGAATTCGGCCAGCGTGAATTCCTCGTCCAGGATCCGGATGGTTACCTCGTGCGGTTCATCGAACGCCTCGGCATGCGCGCGCCATCCTGACGCAAAAAGATTCGTCCGGTCCTGCCGCATCGCGCGATCAGGAGACACAATCGCGACACAATCATTGATTGCATTGCGATGGCGCGCGAACAGTTGCGCAAAACAAAAGACCAAAACAAGAGATAAAGGCGGAGGAAACGCATGACTATCGATGTCTCACGTCGATCCCTGTTCGCATTGGGGGCTGGCCTCGGCGCCAGCGCAATGCTCGGCGGCAGCGCGCTTGCCCGCGCTCCCAAACTCGGCACCCAGACTCCCTACTGGCACCGCTTCGTTCTCGGCGATGCCGAAGTCACCGTCGTGTCCGACGGACCGCTGCCACTGGGCGATCCCTCCGGGACCTTCACCGGCGTTCCCAAGGAAGAGGTGAAGAAGATGCTGGCGGACAATTTCCTGTCGCCGGACAACGTCGTGCTCGAGCAGAACTCCCCGATCGTCAATACCGGCGACAAGCTCATCCTGTTCGATACCGGCATGGGCAGCTCCAAGATGTTCGGCGCGACCACCGGCCGGCAGCAGAAGAGCATGACAGAGGCCGGCATCAAGCCGGCCGACATCGATGCCGTGGTCTGCTCGCATGCCCATATCGACCACATTGGGGGGATCGTGGACGATGGCGGCAAGCCGCTGTTTCCGAACGCGCAGATCTACATCTCCCAGACCGATTTCGACTTCTGGACCGACGAAGGCAAGCTCGGCAGCGCAGCCAAGGACTTCGTGGTTCACGCCCGCAAGAACCTGCTGCCGGTCCGCGACCGCATCGTGTTCTTCAAGGATGGCCAGGAATTTTTGCCGGGCGTGCAGGCGATCGCCGCGCCCGGTCATACCGTCGGCCACACCATCTTCCTGGTCTCGTCGGCCGGCAAGTCCTTCGCCTTCCTCGGCGACCTCTCGCACCATTCCGTGCTGCTGCTGGAACGGCCGCGGATGGAGTTCTCCTACGATACCGACCCGAAGCAGGCGGCCGAGTCGCGCGTCAAGCTGCTCACGATGCTGGCGGCCAACAAGACGCCGGTGATGTCCTATCACTTCGCCTGGCCGGGCTACGGCCATGTCGCCAAGGCCGGTGACGGCTTCCATTACTATCCCGAACCGATGCAGATGACGTTGTAATCTTCAAGAACCGGTCCGGGCGGTGCACGCTGCCCGGACCATTGAACTGATGCGCGCTCTCTGTCGTGTGGGGCATAGGCTGCATTCGGCTCACGAGCCGAACGTGCTCGATTTCGCATTCGCCCGATTATCCTTGCGACCCTCTGTCAGCTGACGTGATCGCGCGTTAGACGTGAAGCCCCGCCGCTTCGCGCTCCGCGAGCACCTCGGCTCGCCGTTGCGCATCCAACGGAGACCATCTCATGACCAAACCAAGCATCGTTTTCGCGCATGGCCTCTGGGCTGACGGATCGTGCTTCGGCAAGCTGATCCCGACGCTGCAAGCCGAAGGCCACGAGGTCCTGGCGAGCCAGCACGGACTCGATTCACTCGCAACCGACGTCGCCTGCGTGACGGCGTGTTTTGGCCGTGTTCCCGGACCCGTAGTCCTCGTCGGCCACTCGTATGGCGGCACACTGATCACGCATGCCGGAACCGATCCGCGGGTCGCCGCGCTGGTCTACATCGCGGCGCTCGCGCCCGCTGCCGACGAAACTTCGCAGAGCCAGATTGCAAAATTTCCGACGACGCAGGTGTTCGGCCACATCGACGCGCCGGCGGGCCGTGTCTGGCTCAAGCCAAGCGGCCTGGCGCACTTTGCCGGCGACCTGCCCGAAGCCGAGCAAAAGCTGGTCTACGCAACGCAAGGCGCGCCGGTTGCGGATCTCCTGACCCAAAAGGTCGATGGCACAGCGTGGACCTCGAAACCGAGCTGGTACATCCTCGCGAGCAAGGACCAGACGGTTCACCCCGATCTGCAACACTTCGTCTCGAAGCGCATGAACGCCACCGTGACCGAAGTGCCTTCGTCCCACGTCCCCATGCTGTCGAAGCCGGATGTGGTGCTGGATGTGATCCGAAAGGCTGCGAATGCGGTCGCAGCGAAGTAGCATCGGCTGACATACCATACCGAACCAATGCAGATGATGTTGTCATGCTTCGGATCAGGTCCGGGCGGCGCGAGACTGCCCGGACCCTTTGGCCATCGCGACAACGCCAAGCCGATTTCTGCTTTTTCTAATATCGACTAATCAGATTATAACAGCGCATATTATTCGTTTGTCAAAATCATCCTTCTGCGTAGCCTGATCACGCGCCATCGCCGGGCTGCCCGTAAAGGCCGCCCCCGAGAACAGCGAGGCACCGGAGGATGGGGATGACGACGACGCTCGACGCATCGGGAATGCCTGCACGCTCACTCCTGCCGTTCCTCGATCGGGAGCACACGATCGCAAGGCCGGGCTACAGCCGATGGATGGTGCCGCCCGCGGCGCTTTGCGTGCATTTGTGCATCGGGCAGGCCTACGCCTTCAGCGTCTTCAACCTGCCGATGACCAAGCTGATCGGCATCACCCAATCGGCACCCGGCGACTGGAAGCTCACCGAGCTCGGCTGGATTTTCTCCATCGCGATGGTGTTCCTCGGACTGTCGGCCGCAGTGTTCGGACGCTGGGTCGAGGAAGGCGGCCCGCGCAAGGCGATGTTCACCGCCGGCGTTGCCTGGGCAGGCGCGTTCCTGATCTCGGCCCTCGGCGTCTATCTCCATAATCTCTGGATCATCTATCTCGGCTACGGCGTGATCGGCGGCTGCGCGCTCGGCATCGGCTACATCTCCCCGGTTTCGACGCTCATGAAGTGGTTTCCCGACCGGCCGGGCATGGCCACCGGCATGGCGATCATGGGCTTTGGCGGCGGCGCGCTGATCGCCTCCCCCCTCTCCGTCTGGTTGATGAGCAAGTTTGCGACCACGAGCGACGTCGGCGTGCTCGGCGCCTTCATCACGCTCGGCTGTGTCTACTTCGTCTTCATGATGGTCGGCTCCGCCATCGTGCGCGTGCCGGCGCAGGGCTGGAAGCCGGAGGGTTATGTGCCGCCTGCGGCCGCCACCAAACTGATGACCAGGAACGACGTGTTCGTCTACCAGGCGATCAAGACGCCGCAATTCTGGCTGATCTGGATCGTGCTGTTCTGCAACACCACCGCCGGCATCGGCGTGCTCGGCCAGGCCTCGGCGATGAGCCAGGAGATGTTCCCCGGCCACATCACCGCGGTGGCGGCCGCAGGTCTCGTCGGCCTGATGAGCCTGTTCAACATGGGCGGACGTTTCAGCTGGGCCTCGCTATCCGACTTCATCGGACGCAAGAACACCTATTTCGTCTACATGGTGCTCGGAATCGCCCTCTACGTGACCGTGCCCTATGCCGGCGCGAGCGGCAATGTCGTGCTGTTCGTGCTGTGCTTCCTGATCATCGTCAGCATGTATGGCGGCGGCTTTTCCACCGTTCCGGCCTATCTGCGCGACATGTTCGGCACGCGCTATGTCGGCGCCATCCACGGCATCCTGCTGACGGCCTGGTCGATGGCCGGCATCGCCGGGCCTGTGCTGATCAACTACATCCGCGAATACAACGTCACGCACGGCGTGCCGAAGGCGCAGGCCTACAACACGACCATGTACATCATGGCCGGACTGCTCGTGATCGGCTTCCTCGCCAATCTCTGCGTCCGTGCCGTCGACAAGCGTCATCACATGAAGGACGAGGACAGTTCGGGTCTCGAGGCGGCGCGTGCTGCCTGACGTTCGGACGAAGACAAGGAGGTGACCATGACCACGACATCACGGAGCGAAGCGTCATTCTCCCAATTGCTGCTGAGCTGGATCGCCTGGCGGGCGTCCCGGACGATGGCGGCGATGCGGCCGGTGCATCGTGCCACCGAGATCGCGGCCGCAGCCGCGGCGAGCAACAATCCCTCGGGGGCCTGACATGCAGACCGCTCAGACGGCAAAGACCACCCCGCTGCAATTGGCGCTGGCCTGGAGCTTTGCGGGCATCCCCCTGCTCGCGGGCGTGATCCAGACCCTGCTCAACGCCATGAAGCTGTTTCAGTAGGCGGCGAATGCGTCCCACGAACAAGCGTGCAACGCTTCCCGGCGGCGCGCGACGGTTGGTAACCGACGAAGGCTTCGCCATCACCGTGCTGGCCGCGGTGATCGCCGCTGCAGTTCTCGCCATCGGCTTCGACGCGACTGCGGACATCGTCGTCGCGACGCTCGCACTTGGCGCGGTGACGGCGCTGGCCGAGACCCGCCTGCACCGGCGCGGATAGATCCAGTCAAGCGAGCCGTCAGCGGCGCTTGCGCGCGCCACGCGCCGGCGTTTCCGTCACGCGCCCAGTCTGCTCGGCGGCGAGGTCGCGCATGATCGCTATCGCGCTCTGCACGTGGTCGTCGGGCTGGTCGACCGAATAGACGACATAGGCCGGCATCGAGAATTTCGGCGCTCCCACCACCAGGTGCAGCCGCCGCGCCTTCAGCAGCGGCTCGACGATCCGGCGCGCAAAATAGCCGGAGCCGCCGTTGGCGAGCACGTGCTGCAGCCCGAGCCAGCCGATGTTGGCGGTCAGCGCAGGCCCCGCGAAATTGGGAAAGACCGCGCTGTGGCGGGCGTAGAATTCGGGCCCCCAGTCGACATAGACGTAGCCGTCCTGCGGCTCCGGATCGCTCCTGGGATTGGTTGACACCAGCACGAGCTGCTCCTCGATCAGCAACTCGACCTTGAGGCCGGGGCGGCTTTGCGGGGTGTACATCACGCCGATGTCGATGCGTCCCTCGACCAGCCCCTGCATCAATTCGGGCTCAAGGGCGCTCTCGGCCCGGATGGAGATCTGAGGATTGGCCTCCTGCATGCGCGGTATCCAAAGCAGCAGGAACTCCTCCCATAGGCCGATGCGGCCGCCGACCACCAGCGCCCCGCTAAAGCCCTTGGGGAGGCCGACGTCGTGGCGGGCCTGCTCGACGGTGCGAACAAGCGTCGAGGCATGGCGCTGAAATTGCCGCCCAGCCACCGTAAGCGTCGCGCCTGCCTTGTTGCGCACGAACAGCGTGCAGCCGAGCAGCTCCTCGAGCGAGTGGATCCGCGTGCTGACGGTGGACTGGCTGACGTGAAGCCGGTCGGCGGCGGTGATGAAATTGCCGGTCGCGACCACGGTCAGGAATGTACGCGCGAGCTCGGTATCCAGGGGCGCACCTCACACATCGACATTGTCGATATGAAAGGCGCTGTCTTGAAGGATGTCAAACAGAAGCAGTGCCGCTCAGCAGCCGAGCTTGTCGGCGACCCCGCCAAAATCCTTGGCAACGATGTCCCAATTGCCGGTCGCCTCGAAATCGACCTTCTGAAGCGGGCCGTATTCGGTCGGCCGCGCCACGAACGCGGTCTTCAGTCCGTTCTTCTGGGCGGCGGCGAGATCGCCGTTGTGGGCGGCGACCATCATCACCTGCTCCGGCTTGAGGCCGAGCAGGCGCGCGGCGCCGAGATAGGTCTCGGGATCGGGCTTATAGTGCTCGAACAGCTCGGCCGACATGATGAGATCCCAGGGCAGGCCTGCGAACTTCGCCATGTTGGTGAGCAGCGCGACGTTGCCGTTCGACAGCGGCGAGATCACGAATTTGGTCTTGAGGCGGGTCAGGCCGGCGACGCTGTCGGGCCAAGGGTTGAGGCGATGCCAGCCCTTGGTGAGATAGTCGAGATCGGCTTCAGTGAGGCCCTTGATCGAGAACTGCGCGACCAGCTTTTCCAGCGAGCGGCGGTGCAGATCGTCGAGCATGACATAGCCGCGCTCGGGATGTTTGCGCACGTCGTCCATCGAGGCCATGTACATGCCGCGCCAGCCGTCGACCAAAGCGGTCCAGTCGGCGGTGATGCCGCGCTGCCTGCTCCACCACATGAAGTCGGTGATGAGGCTGGTGCGCCAGTCGACGACCGTGCCGAACACGTCGAAGACGAGGGCTTTGACGGTGGAGAGATTGGACATGTGCGCTTCCTCATTTTGCTTTTGTCGTTGTCATTCCGGGGCGCGCGGAGCGCGAACCCGGAATCCAGAGGTTGTCGGCGCGAGATTCCGAGTTCTCCGGGCCGCGCTTCGCGCGGTCCCGTTCACCCCGGAATGACGGAGAACATCAGTCCAAATGGAACTTCGCGAGCTCGCGGTGCTCAGCCTTGATGTAACGCACGGTGCCGGTGACGGAGCGCATCACGACCGTCTCGGTCTCGATCACGCCGTCCTTGCGGAACTTGACGCCCGACAGCAGCGAGCCGGTGGTGACGCCGGTGGCGGCGAACAGGCAGTCGCCGCGCGCCATGTCCTCGATGCCGTAGATCATCTTGGGATCGTTGACGCCCATCTTGGCGGCGCGCTCGCGCTTCTCGTCGGAATCCAGGATCAGGCGGCACTGCATCTGGCCACCGATGCAGCGCAGCGCCACGGCCGCGAGCACGCCTTCCGGCGCGCCGCCGGTGCCGAGATACATGTCGACGCCGGTGTTATCGGGGTCGGCGCAGTGGATCACGCCGGCCACGTCGCCGTCGGTGATGAGGCGGACAGCGGCGCCGGTCGAGCGCACGCTCTCGATGATGCCGGCATGGCGCGGGCGGTCGAGCACGAGAACGGTGATGCCTTCCGGCTGGACGCCCTTGGCTTTGGCGAGGCGGCGGACGTTGTCAGCCGGCGTCGCATCGAGGTCGACGACACCCTTGTCGTAGCCCGGCCCGATCGCAAGCTTCTGCATGTAGACGTCGGGCGCGTGCAGCAGCGTGCCGCCGTCGGCCATCGCCATGGTGGCAATCGAGCCAGGCATGTTCTTGGCGCACAGCGTGGTGCCTTCGAGCGGGTCGACCGCGATGTCGACCTGCGGGCCGGCGTTCATGCCAACCTTCTCGCCGATGAACAGCATCGGCGCCTCGTCGCGCTCGCCCTCGCCGATCACGATGGTGCCTTCGATCGGCAGCTTGTTGAGCTCGCGCCGCATGGCGTCCACCGCGGCCTGGTCGGCCGCCTTCTCGTTGCCGTGCCCGCGCAGCCGCGCGGACGACACCGCCGCCCGCTCCGTCACGCGCACGATCTCCAGCGTGAGGATGCGCTCGAGCAACGCGTGCGGCGGGACTGAAATATGGGTCGACATCGGCTAACTCCTTCGGAACGGTTTTGGACGGAAATCTCCGTCCGCATCAACTCGTAACACCCACAGTTCGTTCGAACCGTGTCCTATTGTTTGAACATGACCTTTCCGGAAAACCGCTTCACACTTTTCCGGGTCATGCTCAGTTCTTCTCGATCCGGATCACCTGCGGCCGTCCGCTGATCACCTTGTCCTTCTGCACGGCGGCGAGCGCGCGACGCACGGCGTCCTCGTGCGTCGCATAGGTGATCAGGATGACGGGCACGGGGACCGCCTTGCCGTTCGCCGGCGCAGCGCCGCCATTGGGATGACGCTGCACGATCGACTCGATCGAAATCTTCTGCTCCGCGAGCCGGGTCGCGATCGCGGCCGCAGTGCCGGGGAAATCGCGCGCCAGCAGGCGGATATAGTAGCCGCCCTCGTGCCGCTCCATCGGCGCCTTCTTGGTGTCGCGCAGATGCGAGATCGGCCGACCGAAGGGATTGGCGCGGATGCCGCGCGCAACGTCGGCAATGTCGGCGACGACGGCGGATGCGGTCGCAGCACCGCCGGCGCCGGGGCCGACCAGCGTGATCGGAGGGATGCCCTCGCCATCGATCGTGACCGCGTTGGTGACACCCATCACCTGCGCGATCGAGGAGGATTTTGGAACCATGGTCGGATGCACGCGCTGCTCGATGCCCTTGGCGGTACGAACGGCAACACCGAGCAGCTTGAGCCGGTAACCGAGATCGTCGGCCGCGCGAAGATCTTCCGGCGCGATGGATGAGATACCTTCGACATACACCGCGCTTTGAGCAACTTTCGTGCCGAATGCGAGGCTGGCCAGAATGGCAAGTTTTTGCGCGGTGTCGTGGCCGTCGACGTCGAAGGACGGATTGGCCTCGGCGTAGCCGAGCCGCTGCGCATCCTTGAGGCATTCGGCGAAGGACAGGCCCTCCTGCTCCATCCGCGTCAGGATGTAATTGCAGGTGCCGTTGAGGATGCCGTAGACGCGGGTGACGCCGGTTCCGGCAAGCCCTTCGCGTAACGTTTTGATGACAGGGATCGCAGCGCCGACCGCTGCCTCGAAATTCAGCGCGCCGCCGTGCTTTTCGGCGGCCTTGGCAAGCTTCAGGCCGTGCTTGGCGAGCAGCGCCTTGTTGGCGGTGACGACCGACTTGCCCGCATTCAGCGCCGCTTCGACCGCAGAGAGAGCGGGATCACCGGCGCCGCCCATCAGCTCGACGAAGCAGTCGATGCCGGGATGCGTGGCGAGCGCCATCGGATCCTTGGCCCATTCGACGCCGCGCAGATCGACGCCACGCTTCTTCGCCTTCGAGCGCGCGGTGACGGCGACGACGCGAATGCCGCGGCCGCTGCGGCCCGAGAGCACGCGGGCCTGGGTTTCGATCAAACGGACAACTTCGGCGCCCACGGTGCCGAGCCCCGCTATGCCCACTTTCAGGGGTGCAACCATGATGCTTTAGAAAACCTGCCGAAGAGAAACTTAACGCCGATTGGCGAGCGGAACGACGTTGTGCAACGTTTCGATGCCGCTTTCAAGGAAGCGGCGCACGCCGCGCGCGGCCTGCCTGATCCGTTGCTCGTTTTCCACCATGGCGATGCGGACATATCCTTCACCGTGCTCGCCGAAGCCGACGCCGGGCGAGACCGCGACGCCGGATTTCTCCACCATCAGGGTTGCGAACTGCATGCTGCCGACGCTGCGGAAGGCCTCCGGCAGCGGCACCCATGCGAACATCGAGGCTTCCGGCGGCGGGATCTCCCAGCCGGCGCGGCCGAATGACTCCACCAGCGCGTCGCGGCGCTTGCGGTAGGTGTCGCGCATCTCCTTGATGCAATCGTCGGGGCCGTTCAGTGCGGCGGTCGCGGCGACCTGCACCGGCGTGAAGGCACCGTAGTCGAGGTAGGATTTGACGCGGGCGAGCGCTGCGATCACGCGGTCGTTGCCGACCGCAAAGCCCATGCGCCAGCCGGCCATCGAATAGGTCTTCGACATCGAGGTGAACTCGACGGTGACGTCGATCGCACCGGGCACCTGGAGCACCGAGGGCGGCGGGTTGTTCTCGTCGAAATAGACTTCGGCATAGGCGAGATCGGACAGGATCAGGATCTCGTGCTTCTTCGCGAACGCGACGAGGTCCTTGTAGAAGTCGAGGCTCGCGACATAGGCGGTCGGGTTCGAGGGGTAGCAGACGACGAGCGCGAGCGGCTTCGGGATCGAATGCACGATCGCCCGTTCCACCGCTTCGAAGAATTGCGGCGTCGGCTCCGAGGGCACCGAGCGGATCACGCCGCCCGCCATCAGGAAGCCGAAGGCGTGAATCGGGTAGCTCGGGTTCGGGCAGAGGATGACGTCACCGGGCGCGGTGATCGCCTGCGCCACATTGGCAAAGCCCTCCTTCGAACCGAGTGTCGCCACGACCTGGGTGTCGGGGTTGAGCTTCACGCCGAAGCGGCGGGCGTAGTAAGCGGCCTGGGCGCGGCGCAGCCCGGGGATGCCGCGGGAGGCCGAGTAGCGGTCGGTGCGCGGCTTGCCCAGCGTCTCCTTCAGCTTCTCCAGCACATGCGCAGGCGCCGGCAGGTCCGGATTGCCCATGCCGAGGTCGATGATGTCGGCGCCGGCATTCCGCGCGGCCGCCTTGGCCCGGTTGACCTGCTCGAACACGTAAGGCGGAAGGCGGCGGATGCGGTAAAACTCTTCCATGGCTCTCTGGGCTCCGGGCAACCGGTCAGGACAGAATCGACCGGCCATGACAGCCGCTCGGGAAAGCTCTCGCCGCCTCGCGAAAATCACTCAAAATCAAACGCTTAGAGCAATTTTCGGCGGCAGGAGCTGAAGTCGTTCGCCCTGACTCTCGGCTGAACTGAGGTCTTTTAGCACGGCATGGCGGGGGCGCCAGCGATTACGCCGCGTTACTTGGCGTCTTTTGCGGCAACCGATTGGCGGTCGCGCGCAGCGGCCAGCTCCGCTTCGATCTTGGCGCGCTGGTCCGGCGGGATGATCGCCTGATCACGATCCGGTGGCAGATCGTGCACCGGAAGGTAGGAGCCGGGCTCCCTTGGATGGGCCTGCGCGTCGGTGGGCGTATAGTCAGCCAGCTGACTCGAGCAGCCGCCCAAGGCAAGCGCCGCCATCAGCAGCGCGCCACAGAGCGGCAGCGACTTTTGCAGGTCCCTCAACGCCAACACTTGGGAAATCCCCTACTCATCCCAACGCACGGCTGCCGGAGCTTAACCCGACAACCTGCCCAAGCTCAAACCATTGCTGCCCACAAATGGTACGAGCGAGAATACTTCCAAGGCCCACTGCGGAAGAGGTGCACGCTGATTGTGACAAAACCAAGGGGCTTTGTCGCAGTGCAGCACATGTTGGAGCTTGTTTAACGCCAAACATGCGAGCTTCGCGGTGACGAATACGGAATGAATCGTTACTGTTCTGCTCATGAGTAGCGCCACGACCGACACACCCAGATCCGAAACGAAGTTCGATGCGGAAGCCTTCGCGATGAATGTCGCGCAGGCAATGGAGAGCGGCGGCAAGGCGCTCGCCGCGTATCTGAAGCCACGCGAGAGCGGCGAGGTGCAGGATCGCCCGCCGGCCGAGCTGACGGAAGTGGTCAAGACCTTCACGTCGGTCGCCGAATACTGGCTGTCGGATACGTCCCGCGCGTCCGATCTGCAGACCAAGCTCGCCAAGGATTATCTCGACCTCTGGGGCTCGGCCGCGCGCCGCATGGCTGGCCAGGACGCTTCACCGGCGATCGCGCCCTCGCCGCGCGACAAGCGCTTTGCCGATCCGGAATGGAAGTCGAACCAGTTCTTCGATTTCGTGATGCAGCTCTATCTGCTCACAGCCAAATGGGCGCAAGAGCTGGTGCACGACGCCGAGCTCGATCCACAGACCCGCCGCAAGGCGGAGTTCTACGTCCAGCAGGTCACCAATGCGATCTCGCCGTCGAACTTCGTGCTGACCAATCCGGAAGTGCTGCGCGAGACGGTGGCGAGCAGCGGCGGGAATCTGGCGCGCGGCCTGAAGATGCTGGCCGAGGACATCGCGGCCGGCAAGGGCATGCTGAAGATCCGCCAGTCCAATCCGGACAATCTCGTCGTCGGCGTCAACATGGCGACGACGCCGGGCAAGGTGATCTACCAGAACGAGATGATGCAGCTGATCCAGTATTCGCCGACCACGGAGAACGTGCTGCGCACGCCGCTCCTGATCGTGCCGCCCTGGATCAACAAGTTCTACATCCTCGATCTCAAGCCGGAGAAATCCTACATCAAGTGGTGCGTCGACCAGGGCATCACCGTGTTCGTGATCTCATGGGTCAATCCCGACAAGCGGCTCGGCAACAAGAGCTGGGAAGACTACATGAAGGAAGGCCCGCTCACGGCGATGGACGTGATCGAGAAGGTCACCGGCGAGTTGAAGGTGCACACCGCCGGCTATTGCGTCGGCGGCACCATGCTCGCGACCACGCTGGCCTGGCTCGCCGAGAAGCGCCGCCAGCGCGTGGCGTCGGCGACGTTCTTCGCGGCGCAGGTCGACTTCACCCATGCCGGCGATCTCCTGGTGTTCGTCGACGAGGACCAGATCGCGGCCCTCGAGCAGGACATGAAGGCGGCTGGCGTGCTCGAAGGCTCGAAGATGGCGATGGCCTTCAACATGCTGCGCTCCAACGATCTGATCTGGTCCTATGTCGTCAGCAACTATCTGAAGGGCCAGCAGCCGAGCGCGTTCGACCTCTTGCACTGGAATTCGGATGCGACGCGCATGACCGCGTCGAACCATTCCTATTACCTGCGCAATTGCTACCTGGAGAACCGGCTCTCCACCGGCACGATGGTGCTCGACAACACGCTGCTCGACCTCTCCAAGGTCAAGGTGCCGGTCTACAACCTCGCCACCCGCGAGGACCACATCGCGCCGGCGGAATCGGTGCTGTACGGCTCGCAGTTCTTCGGCGGCCCGGTGAAATACGTCCTGTCCGGCTCGGGCCACATCGCCGGCGTGGTCAACCCGCCCGCCTCGAACAAGTACCAGTACTGGACCAACGACAACGTCAAGGACGTCAACGTCGCCGAGTGGATGAAGGGCGCGGTGGAGCACAAGGGCTCGTGGTGGCCGGACTGGCGCGAATGGTTGGGCGGGCTCGATCCCGAGGAAGTCCCGGCGCGCGTGGTCGGCAGCGAGGCCCTGCCCCCGATCGAGGACGCGCCCGGCAGCTATGTCAGGGTTCGCGCCTAGCGGGATTTCGTTGCGCATGGCGCAATCCTGCGCGCTTGTATAATCTCGCGTTCGACACAGCGACGACAGAGGGGACCGGGTTATGACGCGCGAATTGTTCTGGCTGACACTGACGGTAATCCTGACCGGAATCCTCTGGATTCCCTACACCATCAACCGCTGCCAGGTTCGAGGTCTCAGTGGCGCGATGGCCAATCCCTCGCGCGCCGACAAGCCGCAGGCGGAGTGGGCGAACCGCCTGATGTTCGCGCATGACAACGCGGTCGAGAACCTCGTGCTGTTCGCGCCGCTGGTGCTCATCCTGAACGCGATCGACTATTCCTCGAAATGGACCGTCCTCGCCTGCGCGGTGTATTTCTGGTCGCGCGTCGCGCATCTGATCGTCTACGCGCTCGGCATCCCGGTGTTCCGCACGCTGGCCTTCACCGTCGGCTTCCTCGCCCAGGCCGTGCTGGCGCTGGCGATCTTCAAGGTGTTTTGAAGTCGCAGCGTCCAGGGTCGCTGGACGCTGCCTGCGATCCAAAGATACCCTCGCACGGTAACAACCGAAGCGGGGGAAACCGGATGCGGATTCTTTTTCCAGTCCTCGCGGTGCTCGCGCTCGCCGGATCATGTCGCGAGGCCGGCGCGCAGGCGCCATGTCCTGAACTGCCACGCCTGCGTAGCGACGCTGTCGAGGCCTCAAAACCGACGGCACGCGCCTTGATGTCGGACCGCTGCGACGTCTACATCCGGGCCTCGCGCGCCTGGAGCGACGTGGTCGATTATGCGAACGACCATCGGGACGTCTGCGAAATCTCCGACCGCTTGCTCGGCGACCTCGAGACATATCGCCGCGAAGCCGTGGCGGCCCGCAAGAATGTTTGCGCCGGTCGCCCTGCTCGACCGTTTCCAGCCGACATTATTTCGCAGTGAGTGCAGTGAGTGACGGCGCGTTGCGCCAGGCCCCGGCCTGCAGCGCATCGCTCTGAAGGAGCGTTGCGCTGCGCCCGGGGCACGAGGCTGCCCTACTCCTCCGGCAGCCCCAGCATCAGCCGCATGTTCTGCACGGCCGCACCCGAGGCGCCCTTGCCGAGATTGTCGAGCCGGGCGACCAGCACCGCCTGGTGATATTTATCGCTGGCGAACACGTGGAGCTCGAGAGTGTTGGTCTCGTTGAGTGCCTCCGGCTCGAGCTTGCCGCCCTTGGTCGCCTCGTTCTGGAGCGGCATCACCGAGACATATTTCGAGCCGGTGTAACGCTTGGCCAGCGCGGCCTGAAGGTCCGCACCGCTGGGCTTGCCCGGCAGCGCGTCGAGTTGGAGGGGCACCGAGACCAGCATGCCCTGCCGGTAGTTGGCGACCGAGGGAATGAAGATCGGCCGCCGCGTCAGTTTCGAATAGAGCTGCATCTCCGGCAGATGCTTGTGCTCGAAGCCGAGGCCGTAGAGCTCGAAGGACGGCGCGCTGCCGTCTTCGAAGCTCGCGATCATCGACTTGCCGCCGCCGGAATAGCCGCTCACCGCGTTGACGGTGACGGGATAATCGGGCGGCAACAGACCTGCATCGACGATCGGCCGCAGCAGCGCGATCGCACCGGTCGGATAGCAGCCGGGATTGGAGACCTTCTTCGCGGCCTTGATCTTGGCGGCCTGGTCCGGCGTCAGTTCCGGAAAGCCGTAGGCCCAGTCGGGCGCGACCCGGTAGGCGGTGGAAGCGTCCAGCACCTTCGGAGCTGACGCGCCCATGGTGTCGACCAGCGCCACGGTTTCCTTCGCGGCATCGTCAGGCAGGCAGAGGATCACGAGATCGACCTCCTCCATCAGCGCCTTCTTGGTCGCGGGATCCTTGCGCTTGTCGTCGGCGATCGTCCTCACCGTGACGTCGCTCTGGAGCTTCAGCCGCTCGTTGATGCCGAGCCCGGTGGTGCCGGAGCCGCCGTCGACGAAGACGGTGGCGGGCTTCTTGGCCGCGCCGGTGGTCGGGGCTTTGGTGGTTTCGGTGAGGCTCATGGCGCGCTCCTTTCGAGCATGTTGGTTTCGTTCGCGAAGGCCTCCGGCCTCACATCCTGCATCAATTGTGCAATCTCTCTGGCGTCGGCTGCGGGTTGCGCACCGAGCGCGTTGGCGATCGCGGTATAGTCGGCATCCGATTTGTGCTGGTTGAGCTTGAAGCTGCCTTCGACATCTTCAACCATCATGACCAGGCCCACGATTCCCTTCTTCAACGCTTCCAGCCGGCCTGCCGTCATCTTCGCCGATGTCCACGGCGTTTTCGGCAACAGCCAGCTCTCGAACTTGTCGCTCAGCGTGGCGATCTGCACCGCCAGCTGATCGTCCGACAAGAGACGCACCGGCCCGCTCAGATGCACCGACTGGTAGAGCCAGGTCGGCACCTGGTCCGGCGAGACGTACCAGTCGGGCGATACATAGGCATCGGGGCCGTTGACCGCGAGCAACCAGGAGGTCGCGCCATCCGCAAGCTTTAGCAGCGGATTGTGACGGGCGACATGAAAGGCGGCCTGCGGCGTGCCGTCAGCGGCGTAGGTCAGATAGAACGGCAGCGGCGAGGCGACCGGCTTGTGGCCGTCGAAGGCGCACATCGTTCCGAAGCCGCGCTCCTCGGCGAATTTCAGGCTCGCGGCGCGGTCCTGCTTGAAAAAGGGTGGCGTGTACATCGTGGTCTCCTGCTGGGCCTCCTTGGGGGGCCGCCGGATCAGATCGCGCTGACAGGAGAGAGAATGCCGCGGATCGGATCCAGCGGCAAAGACGATGATCTCAAACGCGATCGACCGCCCAAACCGCTAAAGAGCGGCGGCGGCGACGGGCGAACAGGATGGTCGCGGCGTTGATCATGGCGCGCGGCTATAAGGCCGGCGGGTTCCAGGGTCAAGTCCAAATCGATAGGGTGTGACGGCAGGATGCCGCACGGGTGTCATCGGGTCGCAGCGGAATTTCCCTTAAGTATGGGGGTTCCCGAGAAAGGACCGGCGCGCCACAACCCCGCCGGTTCGTGCCTTTCGTTCGCAACCCAGCCCCAGGACATCGCCATGACCGAGATCACTCGTCGCGCAACGCTAGCCGGCGCCGCCGCCTCGGCGCTCCTGCCCTTCGTGAAGACCTCGCCCGCGAGCGCCGCCGCGCCCCCGGCCGCGACCCAGAATGCGAGCTTCTACCGCTACAATGTCGGCACCCACCAGATCACCGTCGTCTGCGACGGCGTCGCGACCGTCAACCTGACGGACAATTACGCGGCCGGCGCCAGCAAGGACGACATCAACAAGATATTCGCCGAGAACCATCTGCCGACCGACAAGGTCACCCACACCTTCAATCCGGTCGTCGTCAACACCGGGCCGAAGCTCGTCGTGATCGATACCGGTCTCGGGCCCGACCAGTTCACGCAGACCAAGGGCAAGGTCGGCCAGTTCCACAACAACCTCGCGGCGGCCAGCATCGACCGCGCGGCAGTCGACACTGTCATCATCTCGCACTTCCACGGCGACCACATCAACGGCCTGCTCGCGGCCGAGAACAAGCCGGCCTTCCCCAACGCCGAGATCATGGTTCCGGCAGTGGAATGGAAGTTCTGGATGGATGACGGCGAGATGAGCAAGGGGACCGGCAATCCGATCCTTGAGAGCAATTTCAAGAATATCCGCCGCGTATTCGATGCGCTCGGCCGCAAGGTCACGCAATACGAGTCCGGCAAGGAAGTCGCGCCCGGCATCACCTCGGTGGCGAGCCCGGGCCACACGCCGGGACACAACTCCTTCATCGTCGCGTCTGGCGCAGAAAAGGTACTTGTGCAGGTCGACATCACCGCGGGCGCAGCGTTCCTGTTCGTGAAGCACCCCGAATGGAACATCGCCTCCGACGTCGACAAGCCGCTGGCGCAAGAGACGCGGCGGAAACTCTACGACATGGCGATTGCCGAGAAGATGCCGATCCAGGCCTTTCATGCCGCCTTCCCCGGTCTCGTCCGCGTCGAGAAGGAGAAGGATGGTTCGGGCTATCGCTGGATTCCGTCGATCTGGAACGCCTCGCTATAGGGTCTGCCATTTGCGCTGACCGGGCGGCCGAGCTGCCCGGTCAGATCACGCGCCAGATCCATTCCATGATCGTCGCGATCACGTCGCCGAACAGCAGCAGCGCCGCGGACCAGACCAGCGCCGAGATGAAATTGGCGGCCTGAAAACTCCAATAGGGCATCTCGAAAATGCCGGCTGCGAGCGGCACCGAGGCGCGCAAGGGGCCGAAGAAGCGGCCGATGAAGATGCTGGGCACGCCCCAGCTCCGCACGAAGGCTTCGCCCCTGGGCAGCAGTTCCGGGTAGCGCGAGAGCGGCCACATCTGGGCGACCTGCTCCTTGTAGCGATAGCCGAACCAGTAGGAGACCCAGTCGCCGAGCGCAGCACCGATGCCGCCGGCGATCCAGACCGGATAGAAGCTGATGCCGCTTGCCCCGATCAGCGCGCCGATCGCAACCAGCGCCCCCCAGGCCGGGATCAGCAGCGAGATGAAGGCCAGCGACTCCCCGAAGGCGAGCAGGAACACGATCGGGGCCGCCCAAGCCTGGTGAGCGCGCACGAAATCGGCCAGTGCGTGCGCGTACTGCTCCATTCCAGATTGCCTTCCCGCCCCGTCACGGTCCTGTCAGATAAAAGGACTGGTAAGCCAAGGACTTGTGTGACATCAAGTCACAAAGCCGGGCCTTAGCCGGGACCAGGCGTCAAATTGCCGGGAATTGGTGGGCCTGCGGCGTAAAATCGCCGGGATTAGCTCCCACCCACACTCGCCCGGTGGACCTGCGGTGACCTCTGCAGGCCAGCCGTGGCATAGTCGGCTGAACCGATTCGCCGCCATCGCGGCCATCAAAGTGCATCAAAATATATGTCCAAGCAGTTGAAGCCAAAAGCAAAAGACGAATTTTTCGGCGGCGATGAGCCGAAGTCGCGTGCGCCCGCCAAGGCGGCCTCGCGCGGGACCGGCGGCGAAGCCGACTACACCGCGGCCGATATCGAGGTGCTCGAAGGCCTGGAACCGGTGCGCCGCCGGCCCGGCATGTATATCGGCGGCACCGATGAAAAGGCGCTGCATCACCTCTTCGCCGAAGTCATCGACAACTCGATGGACGAGGCGCTGGCCGGGCATGCGACCTTCATTGGAGTCGAGCTGAGCGCCGATGGGTTCCTGACCGTCACCGACAACGGCCGCGGCATCCCGATCGATCCGCATCCGAAGTTTCCGAAGAAGTCGGCGCTCGAAGTCATCATGTGCACGCTGCATTCGGGCGGCAAGTTCGACTCCAAGGTTTACGAGACTTCCGGCGGTCTGCACGGTGTCGGCATCTCCGTGGTGAACGCCCTCTCCTCGCTGCTCGAGGTCGAGGTCGCGCGCAGCCAGAAACTCTACCGCATGACGTTCGAGCGCGGGCACCCGAAGGGCAAGCTCGAGGATCTCGGCAAGGTCAACAACCGCCGCGGCACGCGCGTGCGCTTCAAGCCCGACACCGACATCTTCGGCGCCAAGGCCGCGTTCAAGCCGCAGCGCCTGTTCAAGATGACGCGCTCGAAGGCCTATCTGTTCGGCGGCGTCGAGATCCGCTGGAATTGCGCACCCGAGCTCTTGAAGGGCGTCGAGGATGTGCCGGCGGAAGCGACCTTCCACTTCCCCGGCGGCCTCAAGGATTACCTGGCCGCTGCGATCCACGCCGACACGCTGGTGCATCCCGACATCTTCTCGGGCAAATCGGGCCGCAACGGCGCGCATGGCGCCTGCGAATGGGCTGTCGCCTGGACCGCGGATGCTGACGGCTTCCTGTCCTCCTACACCAACACCGTGCCGACGCCCGATGGCGGCACGCACGAATCCGGCCTGCGCAGCGCGCTGCTGCGCGGCCTGAAGGATCACGCCGAGCGCGTCGGTCAGGGCAAGCGCGCGTCATCCATTACGTCGGAAGACGTCATGGTGGGCGCGGCCGTGATGCTGTCGGTGTTCGTGCGCGAGCCCGAATTCCAGGGCCAGACCAAGGATCGTCTCGCCACCGCCGAAGCGCAGCGCATCGTCGAACAGGCGATGAAGGATCCGTTCGACCACTGGCTGTCGGGCAATCCGAACATGGCCAACCGGCTGCTCGACTTCGTGATCGACCGCGCCGAGGAGCGGCTGCGCCGTCGCCAGGAAAAGGAAACGGCACGCAAGACCGCCGGCAAGAAGCTGCGCCTGCCCGGCAAGCTCGCGGACTGCACCGACGCCGGCACCGAGGGCTCCGAGCTCTTCATCGTCGAGGGTGACTCGGCAGGCGGCAGCGCCAAGCAGGCCCGTGATCGCAAGACGCAAGCGGTGCTGCCGCTGCGCGGCAAGATCCTCAACGTCGCCTCGGCCGGCAAGGACAAGCTGACGGCGAACGCGCAGCTCTCCGACCTCGTGCAGGCGATCGGCTGCGGCCAGCTTTTGCAATATCGCGAAGAGGATCTGCGCTATCAGCGCATCATCATCATGACCGACGCCGACGTCGACGGCGCACACATCGCCTCGCTCCTGATCACCTTCTTCTACCGGCAGATGCCGCGGCTGATCGACGAGGGCCACCTCTTCCTCGCGGTGCCGCCGCTCTACAAGCTGACCCATGGCACCAAGTCGATCTACGCCCGCGACGACGCGCACAAGGAGGCGCTGATCAAGAGCGAGTTCAACGCCAACGCCAAGGTCGAGGTGAACCGCTTCAAAGGCCTCGGCGAGATGATGCCGGCGCAGCTCAAGGAAACCACCATGGATCCGCGCAAGCGGACGCTGCTCAAGGTGGTGCTGCTCGCCGACGATCGCGACACCACGGCGGATTCGGTGGAGCGCCTGATGGGCACCAAGGCCGAGGCGCGCTTCGCGTTCATCTCGGACAAGGCGGAGTTCGCGAGCGAGGAACTGCTGGACGTCTGAGGCAGTCTTCTGACGCCACGCAAAAAGCCCCGGCCACGGCCGGGGCTTTTTCGTTTGCGGCCCTTCGCGGAGGCGGCCGACCAGGCCGCGTCCGTTGCCCGACTCATCTTGAGGCGGAACCACTCGGCCAACGACTCACCGGTGCCAAGGCTGAGGCAGGATTGCTACCATTTCGGACAGAGCCGGATTTGCTAACGAGAAGTTACCTGAATTCGATCTTCCAAAAATGACGCAACACATTGGGATATTAGAGTTATTTTGGATTCCGGCGATCAAGCCCGGAATCCCCGCCGAGCGGCGTTTCCCGGCGACTGTGCCTGTCCGGCAACAGCATTTGGGCGGAAAGCGGATATAGTCCGGGCATCAGATCAATCGGACTTCAGTGCGCTCGCGCCTGCCGGACAGACCAAAGCTTGGGGATTTTGAAATGAAGAAGATTTTGCTCGCACTGACCGCGGTTGCCGCGATGACCGGTTCGGCGTCGGCGGCCGACCTGGCCGCCCGTCCCTACGTGAAGGCTCCGATGCCGGCGCCCGTCGCCAATTGGACCGGCTTCTACATCTTCGGCGGTGGCGGTGGCGGCCTCTCGAATGCCGATCAATCGATTGTCGACACTGTCAGCGGCACCCCGCTGACGATCACCCAGCGCCAGGGTGGCTCGGGCTGGTTCGGCACCGTAGGCGCCGGTTACGACTGGCAGTTCAACGGCACCTGGGTCGCCGGTGTGTTCGCTGACGGTCAGTTCGGCAGCATCCGCGCCACCATCCAGGATCCGGGCAACAATATCACGGGCAACCAGAAGCTGGAAACCTCTTGGGCCGCTGGTGTGCGCCTCGGCTGGCTGGCCGCTCCGAACGTTCTCACCTACGTCAACGGCGGTTACTCGGGCGCTCACTTCGGCCAGACCAACTTCACTGACCTCGCTGGCGTCCCGGTCGGTGCCCACCTCAACAGCTACAACCGCAACGGCTGGTTCATCGGTGGCGGCGTCGAGAACAGCCTGAACTTCTTCGGCATCAGCTCGCCGGGCTGGTTCATGAAGACCGAGTATCGTTCGGCCTTCTACAACGCCAAGACCCAGGACGAGCTGTTCGACGTCAGCAATCTCCCGGTCGGCCAGAGCATCCGCGCCAACAGCTGGAACCAGACGATCTCGACCTCGCTGGTCTACCGCTTCAACTGGACCGGTCCGGTCGTCGCGAAGTACTGATCTGATCTGAACCACACTTCAGACGTCAAAGCCCCGGCATCGCCCGGGGCTTTTTCGTTGCCGAATTGTCAGCGGCCGCCGCTCGCGTTCAGAGACCGGTACGCCTCTCCAAGCCGGTTCTCGATCCCCACCCAGTCGATCTCGGTGATCGCCTCGCCCCGCGGATCGCGAAGCGCCATGGCGTCCGCCCACGCGATGCCGAACTGCCTGATGCCGGAATCGTCCGCGCTCTTGCCGTAGGTCAGCGCCATCACGCGTGCGATGGTGAGGCCACGGTCGCGCGGATCCACCACCTCGCGCCGCACCTGCCACCACGGACATGGATCCTCCCCGCGGCCCTGCATCCGCAGCCATTGTATCCAAACCGAAGCTACGGCTAGTCTGGCGGGAAGTTTTCGTGACAAGCGGCGATCGTTGACGCCGTGGGCCACGACAGAAGCAAACCAACGGGGAGGAATGCATGCGCAGATTTCTGCTGATCGCAGGCCTGTTTGCACTCGCCGTCGGGCTGCTCTGGATCGGACAGGGAACGGGCACCGTCGCCTGGCCGCGGTCGAGCTTCATGGTCAACCAGTTGCAATGGGCCGGCTATGGCGCAGCCATGGCCGGCTTCGGACTGGTCCTGATCTGGCAGAGCAACCAATAGAAGAAACCAGGGAATACAAATATGACATCCAACCGGTTCGATCTCCGCGGCAAAGTCGCGATCGTCACAGGGGGCAATGGCGGTATTGGTCTTGGCCTCGCCCACGGGCTCGCCGATGCCGGCGCCGATATCGCCGTCGTCGGACGCAACGAAACCAAGTCGGCCGCGGCCGTCGCCGATCTCAGACAGCGCGGCGTGAAGGCGATTGCGGTCACCACCGACGTCACGGACAAGGCGGCGGTCGCGGCCATGATCGACCGCGTCGTCAAGGAGCTCGGCCGGATCGACATCCTCATCAACAATGCCGGCATGAGCATCCGCAAGCCGCCGCACGAGCTCGAGCTCGACGAGTGGAACAAGGTGATCGACACCAACCTCACCAGCGCCTTTGTGTGTTCGAAGCTGGCCTATCCGGCGCTGAAGGCGTCGGGCAACGGCAAGGTGATCAATATCGGCTCGATGATGTCGATCTTCGGCGCGAGCTTCGCCAGCGCCTATGCGGCGAGCAAGGGCGGCATCGTGCAGTACACGCGCGCGTGCGCCAATGCGTGGGCGCCCGACAACATCCAGGTCAACGCCATCCTGCCGGGCTGGATCGACACCGACCTCACCCGTGGCGCGCGGCAGCAGGTGTCTGGCTTGCATGAGCGCGTGCTGGCGCGCACGCCCGCGGGACGCTGGGGCGATATCGACGACTTCGCCGGCATCGCCGTGTTCCTCGCCTCGCCCGCCTCGAACTTCGTCACGGGCACTGCGATCCCCGTCGACGGTGGATTCTCCGTGATGGCCTGAAGCCGTCTTGTACCCCAAGAAACTTGCACGCAAAAAAGAAGCCCCGGCGATGCCGGGGCTTTTGAATTTGGCAGTGATCGTCTTTTTTTGCTGATTGGTCGTTCGTTGCTCAGTAGCGCGCGATGACCGGTGCGTCGAACTTGTAGCTCGCGCGCACGACGGCCCACTGGATGTCGCGCGGCTTGGCATCGAAGGTGTAGTTACCCGAGGTGCCGCCGAGCTGATAGGTCTGACTGCCGAAGGCCGCGTAATTGTACTCGAGGCCGACGATCCAGTTGCGGGTGATGCCGTATTCCCAGCCGGCGCCGACGGTCCAGCCGTTGGCCCAGTGGGTCTGACCGCCCGAGCCCGTCGCCGGCGCAACGGTGTCGCTGACGTTGAGACGGTTGTTCACGCCGGCATAGCCGCCTTTGATGTAGAACAAATTGTTCTGCACGGCGAAGCCGGCGCGGCCGACGACGGTCGCGAGCACGTTGGTGCGCCAGGTGAAGATGTCGTCCGCAGCACCGAAGACGGTGTTGACGACCGTACCCTTGTTGTCGAGGCCGGAGATCGTGCCTTCCATGCCGAACACGTAGTTGTTGGCCTGCCAGTTATAGCCGATCTGGGCGCCGCCCATGATGCCGGCGCCGCGCTGGCGATAGCCCTGGCCCGGAACGAGATCGCCGAACGGCGCGCCGGTCCCGTTGTTGATGAACTGCTCGTTGGTCCATGCGCCACCGATGTGACCGCCGACATAGAAACCGGTCCAGTTGAACAGCGGCTCCGCGTAGGCAGGCGCCTTCATGTAGCGCGCACCGAGATCGGCGGCTGAAGCAGCGCCGGTCGAAACCAGAGCGGTCGTGCAGGCGAAGGCGGCAATCAATTTGTTACGCATGGTACACCCCGTGTCCTTTGATGGGTGCACGGTCACACGCAGGTCTTACTCAAATTTGAATCAAGAAAGTTAAGACGCCGGATTGGCAAGCGGCGCGATGTGAATCCGTTTGTGCTGTTGCACGCACGCAACGCGCGGCGCGCGATTTAACGCCGCGTTATCCCTACCGCCCCCTGCACTACGATGCCGGTGCAGCGTTCGACTGCACGTGCTCGGGCCGCACGCCGAGCGCAATCAGGCGCGCCGGAATACCCTGGAGCCATGGCAGCGCAGTGATCAGGCGCACGACCAGCGGCACCTTCAGCGGCCGATCACCGCCCTGCAGGGCGCCGCTGATGATGTTGTTCTGCACGATCACCTGCATGCGCTGCGTCATCCTCACCGGGAATTCGCGGCGTCGGCGCACGGCGTCGAGTTCATTCTCTGTTGGGCAGCCCTGCCGAAGCTTGTCGGCCAGCAAATTGGCGGTCGCGACCGCGTCCTGCACGGCGAGATTGACGCCGACGCCGCCGACCGGCGACATCGCATGCGCCGCATCGCCGATGAGAAGCAGGCCTGGCCGCGTCCAGCGCGCCAGGCGGTTGATCGCGACGGTGAGCAGCTTGACGTCTTCAAAGCTCTTCACATCGGCAATGCCGGATCGAAGGATCGGTGCCATGCGCACGACGTCGTCGAGCAGCGCCTGCAATCCCCTCGCCTTCACCGCCTCGTATTGTCCTTTCGCAATGACATAGGCGCACTGCCAATAGTCGCCGCGGTCGAACGTGACCATCATCTTTCCGGGTTCGACGCGCGCGAACAGGTTTTCGGTCTCGTCCGCCTTGCGGCCGACGCGGAACCACAGCACGTCCATCGGCGCGCCGATCTCCTCGACGCGGAGCCCTGCACGCTCGCGCACCGTCGAATGCCGCCCATCGCAGGCAATGGTGAGATCGGCTTCGATGTCGATCGGCCCATCCGGTGTCATCGCGCGCACGCCGGCGACGGTCTCGCCGCGACGGATCAGATCGACGGCTTCCGTATTCATCATCACCTTGAGCGAGGCGAATCGCTGGCCGGCCTCGCGCAGGAAATTCAGGAAGTCCCATTGCGGCATGAACGCAATGAACGGGTACTTGGTGCGCAGCCGGCGGAGATCGGCGATCCGCACGGGCGTGCCGCCAAACAGGCCGTCCATCATCTGCAGGCGCTGGTGCGGAAGCTTCAGGAACCCATCGATCAGGCCGAGCTCGTCCATGACCTGGAGCGTCGAGGGATGCACGGTGTCGCCGCGAAAGTCCCGGAAGAAATCCGCGTGCTTCTCCAGCACCACGACGTCGATGCCGGCGCGTCCCAGGAGATAGCCGAGCATCATGCCGGCCGGCCCGCCGCCAACGATGCAACACCGGGCTCTCACGGAGTGACCCACGGTGCGCTCTGGCGTATCGGATTCCGTCATCAAGTGCTCTCTTACAACTTTAGTACTCTGTGCGGTGCAACAAGCCGGAATTGGTTTGCCGCAATGCCGAATGGCCGGTAGCGTTGCTGATGATTTCGATTGATTTCAGGATGATCCCGCGTTGCGCACCATACTGATAGTGCTTGGCATCTGGCTGCTGATCAACGTGCTTTTCGTCGTGATCATGCTGCCACCGCGCAAGCCGCGGAAGCCGGGTCCTCAGGACGCGGGCACGCTCGCGCCGGCACGGATCGACCAGAACGGCTACCCGTTCGAGGAACAGGAGAAGGTCCTGCTTCGCCATGTCGTCATCTCGATCGCCATGGGGACGTTCTTCTCGCTTGCGCCGCCCTTGATGGAAGCGATCGACTCCATCAAGCGCTACATCGCAAAGCGTCGCGGTTAATTCCCCACGCCAACTGCGCTCGCCGCCCAACAGTGGACCCGCAGACCGCTCAGTTGTTGCTGCGGTTCGCGGCCCGAAAACTCTTGATTTCCGACACGCTGCCGTCGCGGTAGGTCAGTTCCACCGAGACGAACTGCGTAGCCGGGGCAAGCTTCATGTAGAGCGGCATCCCGGCGCTGATCGCGCTGGGATCTCGCATGTCGCAGCCCGGCATCTTCAACACCTGGTTCGGAACGGCGGTGTCGATGCCGATGCGCACCTCGCGGATGGCGCAGCGATAGGACACGAGGTGCGTGTAGTAGACAAGCAGCCCGTTGAACTCGCGGAACGACAGCCAGCTCGTCGCGGTCATGTCGAGGATCTTGCGCTGGTCGCGGATCAGCGCGGCCTCGGGATCGAACCGGATCGGGAATGGCCCCTGCATGTCGCCGGACTGATCGACATAGCGGACCTCGATGGTGCCGGCCTGCGCATCCGGCGGCAATTCGATTGACGGGTTCGGCATCCGCTTCCGCGTGCGCGGATCAAGCGTGTCGATGAAGCCGGTCTCGCGGAAATCGCCATGGCCGGCCATGCGCCAGGAAATGCCGAGCGTCGGGTCGGCGAAGGAGAACACCACGCTCCAGCCGCCATTGTGCCGCGAGAAGCTGGCGATCGGCGCGTTGGTGGTTTCTTCCTTCGGCACGCGCGGTACTGACACCGGCGGGAGAGCCGCGAGCTTCTGCGGCGCCGGATCGGCCGGGCGCGCAGCGGCGATGGCGTCCTTGGCAACGCCGCTGAGGAAGACGTCGTCGACCATCTGGTCGAAATAGACCGGCACCTGCCTGTGCTTGACGGTGTCCGCCATCTCGCTGACGAGACGGCGGGTGCGCTGCGCCACCTGCACCAGGTTCTCACCGGGCTGGAGAAGCTCCTTGGCGAAGGTGCGCGTGAACACCGAATTGGGATTGGCGTCGTCGTCGGAGAGACGATCGAGTGCGGTCTGGCGGGGACCTGCGGAGAACACCGAGAACACGCCTTCGGGCAGCTGCACCATCGGCGCGAGGCCGCCGCCGCCGGCGACCGCGCGGGTGCCTTTGCGCTCGAACGGGTTGTTGCGGCAGGCGTCGAACACCAGGATCGACGTGCGCGCCTTCTTGTTCTGAAGGCGCTCGACGATGCGGTCGGCCAGGATGGAAGCGTCGCGCACCAGCTCTTCCTGCCCTTCGGTTGCCGCCGGTACGTCGGTCGGCAACAGGTAGTTCTGGCCCGCGATCTCGAAGCCGTGGCCGGCGTAGAAGAAGAATGCGGTGTCGCCGGGCTCGATCGCCCTGTCGAACGCGAGCAGCGTCTCGGAGAATTGCTGCCGGCTCTGGTTCTCGGCGACCATCACCGAGAAGCCGAGCTGCTTCAGCGTATCGCCCATGGTGCGGGCGTCGTTGACCGCCTTGAGGAGCTTGGGGACGTTCCTGTAGTCGTTGTTGCCGACGACGAGCGCAACGCGCTTCTCGGCGTGTGCGGGCAGCGCGAAGCCGCTCAGGCTCACCGCAAGGCCAAGGGCCGCCAGAAGTCTGAAAAGCCGACGCGTCATCGTAAAAATCCCGTTGCAGAACGGCGCTCCGCCGGCCCCCTCGAACAGCGATTCATGGGACCCCTGCGCCGTTGACGATAGTCGGTCCAGCCATGTCCACGGTTCAACGCCGAGAGCCCTCGGGTTCCGTCATCAGGACTATGGCAGATTCCTCCGGAATCTGCTTTTTCTAGGCAGCTGCGCTGCAAGCGGGGGCTGCCGTGTATCGATGGTGTACTGACGAGGTCGAGCCGCATGACCGGTTCGACTATTGGCGCGAGGTCCGGTCCAAGGGCCTGTTCGGCGTCACCGCTGAACTCGAGCGCGAACGCCGCGCGGACTTCTACGGCGAATTCTCGCTGCGCCAGCTCGGTGGCGGTGGCCTCGTCGAGCTGAAGGCCTCGCACTACACGGTCGAGCGCAGCAACTCCGACATCGCCTACGCGCCCGGCAACAGCATCTGCGTCTACCAGCAACTCGGCAGCGGCGGCTGGTTCGGCGGCATGCGCACCGGCGACTTTGCGATCGCCAACGGCAGCTTCGCCACCAGCCATACTGACCAGCCCTATCGCACCGCGCCGCTCGGCGCAGGCGGCTTCCACCTGCGCATCCTGAAGATCCCCGTGAGCAGCCTCTCCACGCAGGACAGGCGCATGCGCGAGCTTGCGCCCCGGACCTTCAACGATCCCGGCCTGGCGCCCCTGCTCGGCGCCTGCTTCGCCGACCTCGATGAGGCCACCGCAGGCGATAACGGCGCCACTGATGCGACCTCAGTCACCCAGACCTCCTTGGATCAGGCCTCCTTGGATCAAGCCTCGCTCGTCCAGGCCTTGGCCCATCTGGCCCTGATCGAGCGCGGTATCGTGCGGCCCGGCAGCCGCCGTGGGCAGGCCGCGCTACGGACCGCCCGGCTCTCGCAGGCGCGTCGCCTGATCGCGCGCCATCTGCAAGACCCCGGTCTGGCGCCGACGATGGTGGCCGACCAGCTCGGCGTGTCCGTGCGTCACCTGCACATGCTGTTCGAAACCGCGGCGAAGAGCTTTTCGCAGACCGTGACGGACGAACGCCTGAAACAGAGCCGCCGCCTGATGCGTGAGGCGCCAGACCGGCTGATCGCCGATATCGCGACCTCCTGCGGCTTCGAGAGCCTGGCGACCTATTACCGGGTCTTCAACGCCGCCTACGGAATGCCCCCCGGCGATTTCCGGGCCCGGGGGTCCTGAGGGCGTTAGTCGTCCCCTCCCGCAGCTATCGCCCGGTTAACGGTGGAGGCGGAAAAGCCCAGCCGGGCCCGCTATTTGGGCAAAAACCTCAGGTTTTTTAGGGTCTTCCCGCGCCCGCTCCATTGACTTTGGCCGATTCCTGCCTATGTTCCGGGGCGACGCGGCTCAGATCGAAGAGCGATTCCTGAGCCTTGCGCTTTGTTCGCGTGAGTCAGCACCCCCAGCTTCTTTGAGAGCGCGCCGTTTCGGGGTGGAACGCGACAGCCTTAATTACCCTCGATTCGGTTTCGACCAGAGGCTCAATGTCCTTTTCAAATCTCGGACTGTCCGAAAAAGTCCTCGCCGCAGTGGCGGCCACCGGTTACACCAACCCCACCCCCATTCAGGAACAGGCGATCCCCCACGTCCTCGCGCGCAAGGACGTGCTCGGCATCGCCCAGACCGGCACCGGCAAGACCGCGGCCTTCGTGCTGCCGATGCTCACCATCCTCGAAAAGGGTCGCGCCCGCGCGCGCATGCCGCGCACGCTGATCCTGGAGCCGACCCGCGAGCTCGCGGCGCAGGTGAAGGAAAACTTCGACCGCTACGGCGCCGGCCAGAAGCTCAACGTCGCCCTGCTGATCGGCGGCGTTTCCTTCGGCGACCAGGATGCCAAGCTGACACGCGGCGTCGACGTGCTGATCGCCACCCCCGGCCGCCTGCTCGACCACACCGAGCGCGGCGGCCTCCTGCTCACCGGCGTCGAGCTCCTCGTCATCGACGAAGCCGACCGCATGCTCGACATGGGCTTCATTCCCGACATCGAGCGCGTCTGCAAGCTCGTCCCGTTCACGCGGCAGACCCTGTTCTTCACCGCGACCATGCCGCCGGAAATCCGGCGCATCACCGAGACCTTCCTGCACAATCCGCAGAAGGTCGAGGTCTCCAAGCCCGCCACCACCGCCGTGACCGTCACGCAATCACAGGTGCCTGCGGGGCGCGAGGCGCATGAGAAGCGCGAATTGCTTCGCCGCCTGCTGCGCGAGGCCAAGGATCTCAAGAACGCGATCATCTTCTGTAATCGCAAGCGCGAGGTCGCGATCGTTCACAAATCGCTCCAGAAGCACGGCTTCAGCGTTGGCGCCTTGCACGGCGACATGGACCAGCCGGCCCGCATGGCGGCGCTGGAACAATTCCGCAAGGGTGAGCTGCCGCTGCTGGTCGCCTCCGACGTCGCCGCCCGCGGCCTCGATATTCCCGAGGTCAGCCACGTCTTCAATTTCGACGTCCCCCATCATCCAGACGACTACGTCCATCGCGTCGGCCGCACCGGCCGTGCTGGCCGCACCGGTACCGCGATCTCGATCGTGACGCCGCTGGACCAGAAGTCGATGGCGGCGATCGAGAAGCTGATCGGCCAGAACATTCCCCGCGCCGAGGGCGATTACGAGATCCACGCTGAAGCCGGCGATGCGGCCGAGCGCCCGCGCGAGCAGCGCGGCCGCGAGCGTTCGCGCGGCGGGCGCAGCAAGCCGCAGCGCGGCGGTCGCGACCGTGAGCGCAGCCACGAGCCGCGCGAACCGCGTGGCGAGGCAAGACACGCTTCCGAAACAAGGCCTTCAGCCGAAGCACGGCCCGCACGCGAGGCAAGGCCTCCGCGTGAAGCGAGGCCATCATCCGAGCCGCGTCATGGCTCGCGCCAGCAGGCCAATGCGTCGCATGTGCCGTCGATCGGCCGCCCCGAGCCGCGCCGCCAGCGTGAGGCCGACACCGAGCCCGGCGATCACTCGCACCTTCCGGCGTTTCTGCTCCGGCCAGTGCGTTCTCCCGCCGGCGCCTGACGCGCCGGCGCGGATTCAGCTTCGGTTGAAAAGAGCCGCCCCACACTTTTTCCGATGCATTCGCGAACGTCTGTTTACAGAGCATTCACGATCGTCCGTTAGCCTGCGAACATAATTTAAGCATTGCTGCGGTCGATGGCGCACCGACCGCTGTGGGGTATGTTCAGTGGTCAAGGTGCTCGACGAACACGAACGCACGATGGCGTTCGCCGAAGTTGCTCTCGGTCAGATCCGTTCGCTTCGACAGACCGCAATTCCCCGCAATTACGAGATCTGGTACGTCTACGCCACCGGCTATAACGCACCGCTCAACAAGATCATCAACGAGACGCTGGCGCGCCACGGCAAGCTGACCGAAGGCGATCTCGAGCAGATCTACGAGACCTATCTTTCCCACATCAAGACCACCGACCGCATCGACAAGGTCGGCGCACGCGTCATCGGCGAGATCGACGACGTGATGACGGTGCTGAGCGAAGCACTCGGGATGACCGGCTCCTACGATGCCAGCCTGTCGGGCGCCACCGAGCAACTGTCGTCGGCCAAGAACCGCGACCAGATCAAGTCGATCGTCGAGACTCTGCTGCGTTCGACCAGCGAGATGCGCGAGACCAACAAGGCGCTGGAAGACCGGCTGACCCTGTCCAAGAACGAGATCAGCAATCTCCAGCAGAGCTTGGAGGCGATCCGCGCCGAGAGCCTGACCGATCCGCTGACGGGATTGGGCAATCGCAAATATTTCGATCGCATGATCGGCATGGCCGTGCAGAGCGCGCTCGCCTCGGGCGAGCCGCTGTCGCTGCTGCTGTTCGACATCGATCATTTCAAATCGTTCAACGATTCCTACGGCCATCTCACCGGCGACCAGGTGTTGCGGCTGGTCGGCCTGTCCATGAAGCAGACCATCAAGGGACAGGACATCACCGCGCGCTATGGCGGCGAGGAATTCGCGGTCCTGCTGCCCAACACGGCGCTGCGCCAGGCCCTCACCGTTGCAGATCACATCCGCCGCGCCGTGATGGCGAAGGAATTGAAGAAGAAATCGACCGGCGAGATTCTCGGCCGCGTCACCATCTCCGTCGGCGTCTCCATGCTCAAGCAAGGCGACGACACCGACGCGCTGATCGAGCGTGCGGACGCCTGCCTCTACGCCGCCAAGCGCAACGGCCGCAACCGCGTGATCTGCGAGGCCGATCCGGAGTTCGCGATCGAGTCGCACAGCCGCGTGGCCTGACGCCGAAGCGGCGCGCCGAAGAGATCGCCGGCGCTTGACATTCCAACCCGCCGAACGACATCGTCCCCGCCGCCCGACTGCGAGCGTCGAGAGGATTTGTCGTCTTGCCCAATCCCCATGACTTTCACACACCGCAACCGTCCTACACCAGGGACGAACTGCTGAGATCGAGCGACGGCGGCTATTTCGGCCCGGGCAACGCGCAATTGCCGGCCCCTCCGATGCTCATGATGGATCGCATCACCGAGATCAGCCTGGACGGCGGCGAGTTCGGCAAGGGCCACATCGTCGGCGAGCTCGATATTGTGCCCGGCCACTGGTTCTTCGATTGCCACTATCGCGGTGACGCGATGATGCCGGGAAGCCTCGGCCTGGATGCGATGTGGCAGATGATCGGCTACTGGCTCGGCTGGTCAGGTTCGCCGGGCAAGGGCCGCGCCATCGGCGTCGGCGAGGTCGAAGCTACGGGATTGGTCACACCGGAGACGCGACGCGTGCGCTACGAGGTCGCCATGCGCATGGTCCGGCGCGGCAAGCTGGTGCTTGGGATCGCCGACGGTCGCGTGCTGGCCGACGGCGTTGGCGTCTTCATCGCCAAGGACATGAGGGTCGGACTGACCAAGGCGGTGGACTGAGCTCCTGTAGGGTGGGCAAAGGCGCGCAAGCGCCGTGCCCACCATGTTTCTGCGCCACGACCTTAGCGGTGGGCACGCTTCCGCCTTCGCTCTACGAGCTACGGCGGACGAGTCGCTTTGCCCACCCTACGAACCGCCTTCTTGGCTGCTTGTTTCTTCGCCGGCGGCTTCTGCACGACCTTCTTCGCCAGCGCCTTCTTCCCCTTCGGCCGCTTCTTCACCTTGGCGCGCTGGGCGGCGGCGAGCGCGGCCCTCGCCCATTGCGCAAGCTCCTCGGAATCGTCGAACAGGCGCGCCGGCAGTTCCCAATAGGAATTCACCAGCACGGTTTTGGCGCGGGTCGAATACTGGAACGGCTTCGAGCCTTCCGCTTCAAAGCCCGGGATGGTGACCTCGTCGGCGCGGAAGAACAGGCCCGCGCGCAAGGCGAGCGCGAAGTTGATACCGTCGGCGGAGATGCCGTAGCCGGAGAACATTTTTCGGATGGTGACGGAGCCGAAATCGGCGAACAGGTCGATCAGGAATTCGCGGTCCATGGCCCACCCCCCCCCCCCCCGTCCCCGCCAAAGCGGGGACCCATAACCACAGGGAGGACTTTAGCGAAGACTATTAGTCCTGCCAGCGTGGTACTGATACCGAGCGTCATCGCCAGATCATGCAGTGTGGGTCCCGGCTTTCGCCGGGACGACAGCGGCACAATTGGCGAGTGCGGCTTACCCGTCGATCTTCGCGGGCCGCAGCTCGACCGACTCGCCGCAGCCGCAGGCGGAGACCTGGTTGGGGTTGTTGAAGACGAACTGGGCCTGCATCTTGTCGGCCTTGTAGTCCATCTCGGTGCCGAGCAGGAACAGCACGGCCTTGGGATCGACCAGGATCTTGACGCCCTTATCCTCGACGACCTCGTCGGTCGGGCGGACATCATGGGCGTACTCGACCGTATAGGACTGGCCGGCACAGCCTCCGTTCTTCACGCCGACGCGCAGGCCGACGATCTCGGAATCGGCGCGTTGGGTCAGCTCGCTGATGCGCTGGGCCGCGGCATCCGTCAGCCGCATCACCTGCGGGCGCGGCCGCCGGGGCTTTGGTGTCGAAGCTGGTGTTGCCTGGGTCATGTTATCTATGTGGTCCGTTGCGGAGCGAATTCAATGCGAGCTGAGACCGTCACCACATGTTGAGCACGAGGCGGGCCTCGTCGCTCATGCGTTCCGGCGACCACGGCGGCTCCCAGACGACCTTGACGTCGACCACGCCGACGCCGGGGACGCTGGCGACCGCATTCTCGACCATGGTCGGCAGCTCGCCGGCAGCCGGGCAGTTCGGCGTCGTCAGCGTCATCTGGACGTCGACCGAGCGGTCGTCCTTGATCTCGACCTTGTAGATCAGGCCGAGCTCGTAGATGTCGGCCGGGATCTCCGGATCGAACACGGTCTTGAGGCCCGCGATGATCTCGGTGGTGAGACGCTCGGTCTCCTCAGGCGGCAGCGCCGACTGGGTCTCCATCGGATTGGCTTTGACTTCGGCCGTGTCACTCATGCGAACAAATCCCGCGCCTTCAACAGCGCCTGTGCCAGATGATCGACTTCTTCCCGCGTATTATACATGCCGAACGACGCCCGGCAGGTGGCAGTCACGTTGAACCGCTCTAAAAGCGGCATCACGCAATGGGTGCCGGCGCGCACCGCGATGCCCTGGCGGTCGATCACGGTGGCGACGTCGTGGGCGTGAGCGCCCTTGAGCTCGAAGGAGATCACCGGGCCCTTGCCCCGGGCGGTGCCGATCAGCCGCAGCGAGTTGATCTCGCGTAAGCGCTCCTGGGCATAGGTCGTGAGATCGTGCTCGTGGGCGGCGATGCGCTCCTTGCCGATCGAATTGACGTAGTCGATGGCCGCGCCAAGGCCCACGGCCTCGACGATCGCAGGCGTGCCTGCCTCGAACTTGTGCGGGGGATCGCCATAGGTGACGACGTCGCGCGAGACCTCGCGGATCATCTCGCCGCCGCCGTTATAGGGACGCATCGCGACGAGGTGGTCGTACTTGGCCCAGAGGATGCCGATGCCGGTCGGCCCGTAGACCTTGTGGCCGGTAAAGACGTAGAAATCGCAGCCGAGATCCTGGACGTCGACAGGCAGATGCACCGCACCCTGGCTGCCGTCGACCAGCACGGGAATGCCGCGCGCATGCGCGATCTTCACAACGTCCTTGATCGGGACAATTGTGCCGAGCGCGTTCGACATCTGCGTGATCGCGACCAGCTTGGTCTTCGCGGTCAGCAGCTTCTCGAACTCGTCGATGAGGAAGTTACCCTCGTCGTCGACCGGCGCCCACTTGATCACGGCGCCATGGCGTTCCCTGAGGAAATGCCACGGCACGATGTTGGAGTGGTGCTCCATGATCGAGATGACGATCTCGTCGCCTTCCTTGACGTTCGGCTCGCCCCAGGACGACGCGACGAGGTTGATCGCCTCCGTCGCGTTGCGGGTGAAGATGACCTCTTCGGTCCGCGGCGCGTTGATGAACTGCGCAACCTTGCTGCGACCGCCCTCATAGGCCTCGGTGGCGGCATTGGCGAGGTAATGCAGGCCGCGATGTACGTTGGCGTATTCGGACGTATAGGCCTGCGTCATGCGGTCGAGCACGGCGCTCGGCTTCTGCGCCGAGGCGGCGTTGTCGAGATAGACCAGCGGCTTGCCGTAGACCTGCATGGCCAGCGCCGGAAAATCCTGCCGCACGCGTGCGACGTCGTAGGCACCGTTCTTGACTGCGGGATGCGTGCTCATTGGCGCCGCTCCAGCCAGCGCTCGGCGATGCCGATCACGTGCTCGCGCAAGCCGTCATCGGCGATCTGCTCGATCGCCTCACCCACGAATGCCTGAATCAGCAGCGCCTGGGCCTGCTTCTCCGGGAGGCCGCGCGCCTTCAGATAAAACAGCAGGCTGTCGTCGAGCGCGCCGGCAGTGGCGCCGTGGCCGCAGGAGACGTCATCGGCGAAGATCTCGAGCTCCGGCTTGTTGTCGGCCTCGGCTTCGTCCGAAAGCAGCAGCGCCCGGGTCATCATCTTGCCGTCGGTCTTCTGGGCGTCGGGACGGACGATGATGCGGCCCTGGAACACCGAATGGGCGCGATCGTCGATCACCGCGCGGAAGACCTCGCGGCTGATGCAGTTCGGCACGGCGTGATCGACCACCAGCGTGGTGTCGCCGTGCTCGGTCTTCTGGAGCAGGTTCACGCCGTTGACGGAGAGATCGCTGCCCTCGCCTGCCAGCGTGATGAAGCCCTGCAGGCGGCTGACGGCAGCGCCAGTGGTCATGTTGAAGAAATTGAGCTTCGTGTTCGCGCCGACCGTAACGAACTGCGAGGTCACGTTCACCGCGTCGGGCGCATCGTCCAACAAACGGATATGCGCGACGTCGGCATTGTCGCCGACCGAGAGGATGACGGCGTCGTTGACCTGGTAGGCCTTGGCACCGGCCGCCACAAAGCTCTCGATGACGGTGGCGCGAGCGCCGTTCCCGACCGCGATCTGCGAACGGCTGAAAGCCGACGCGGACGAAGCGGTCGCGATGTGGATGATCTGGATCGGCGCCGACAGCTGCGCGCCGTCGGCGATCGACAACACGACACCGTCGGTTGCCAGCGCCGCATTCAGCGCGATCACGGCGTCGGTGGCCGCGGTCTTCAGGAGACCTGCGTCCTTCTCCAGCGCTTCCCGCAGCGTCTTGAGGCCCGCCTCAGAGGCAAGCGCCTTGACGTCGGAGAGATCGGCCGCGAACACGCCGTCGACCAGCACCAGCTTGCGGGCACCTTCGATCGCGTGCGCCTTGACCGCGTCCGCGGCGCGCTTCAACGCGGCCGCATCGGGGCTGGCCGCCAGCGGCAGCACCTCGCCCACCAGCGCGCGCAGGTCGGTGTATTTCCATTCCTCGATCCGGCGATGCGGCAGGCCGAGACGCTCATAGGTCTCGAACGCCTCGCGGCGTACCGCGATCACAGAAGGCGAACCCGGCAGGCGGCCTTCGGCGCTGGCGAAGAGATCGCTCACCGCGCGGCCGTTTCCGGTCTTTGCCACAGCAACGTTCATCCCAAAATTCCTTACGCCGCATCCTCGAACTGGGCGTAGCCGGACGCTTCCAGCTCCAGCGCCAAGTCCTTGCCGCCGCTCTTCACGACACGGCCCTTCGACATCACGTGCACGACGTCGGGCACGATGTAGTTCAGCAGCCGCTGATAATGGGTGATGACGACCATCGCGCGCTTGGGCGAGCGCAGCGCGTTGACGCCGTCGGCCGCAATGCGCAGCGCGTCGATGTCGAGGCCCGAATCCATCTCGTCGAGGATGCACAGGCTCGGCTCGAACAGCGCCATCTGCAGCACCTCGTTGCGCTTCTTCTCGCCGCCGGAGAAGCCGACGTTGACGCCGCGCTTGAGCATGTCCTGCGGGATGTTCAGCGACTTCGAGACCTCGCGGACCTTCCTCAGAAAGTCCGGGGTCGAATATTCGCTCTCGCCGCGCGCCTTGCGCTGCGCGTTCAGTGCGGTGCGCAGGAAGGTCATGGTGGCGACGCCGGGAATCTCGACCGGATACTGGAACGCCAGGAACACGCCCTTCGCGGCGCGCTCGTTGGGGTCCATCTCCAGCAGGTCCTCGCCCTTGAACAGGATCTGGCCGTCGGTGACCTCGTAGCCGGGCTTACCGGCGATGACGTGGGAGAGCGTCGATTTGCCGGAGCCGTTCGGCCCCATGATCGCGTGAACCTCGCCCTCGTTCACGGTCAGCGTCAGCCCGTGGAGGATCTCACGCTCCTCGACACGAACCTTCAAATCCTTCACTTCAAGCAAAGCCATCTTGGTGTCCAGTCCATTCAAAATGATGCATGGAGCGCCGTAGCGCACCGCGAGGGTCGGCGATTAGCCGACCGACCCTTCAAGCGAGATCGAGATCAGCTTCTGCGCTTCCACCGCGAATTCCATCGGAAGTTGCTGCAGCACGTCCTTGACGAAACCGTTGACGACAAGGCCGACGGCTTCTTCCTGGCTGAGGCCGCGCTGGATGCAGTAGAACAGCACGTCCTCGGAGATTTTCGAGGTCGTGGCCTCGTGCTCGAACGTCGCCGAGGAGTTCTTGGCCTCGATGTACGGCACGGTGTGCGCGCCGCATTTATCGCCGATCAGCAGGGAATCGCAGGCAGTGAAGTTGCGCGCGCCGGTCGCTTTCCGGTGCGCGGTGACCAGACCGCGATAAGTGTTCTGCGACTTGCCGGCGGCGATGCCCTTGGAGATGATCCGGCTCGACGTGTTCTTGCCGAGGTGGATCATCTTGGTGCCCGAATCGACCTGCTGGAAGCCGTTCGAGATCGCGATCGAGTAGAATTCACCGCGCGAATTGTCGCCGCGCAGGATGCAGCTCGGATACTTCCAGGTGATCGCCGAACCCGTTTCGACCTGGGTCCAGGAGATCTTGGAATTGTTGCCGCGGCAGTCGCCACGCTTGGTGACGAAATTGTAGATGCCGCCCTTGCCTTCCGAATTGCCGGGATACCAGTTCTGCACCGTCGAATATTTGATCTCGGCATCGTCATGCGCGACGAGCTCGACCACGGCCGCATGCAACTGGTTCTCGTCGCGCTGCGGCGCGGTGCAGCCTTCGAGATACGAGACGTAGGAGCCCTTGTCGGCGATGATCAGCGTCCGCTCGAACTGGCCGGTGTTGCGTTCGTTGATGCGGAAATAGGTCGACAGCTCCATCGGGCAGCGCACGCCCGGCGGCACGTAGACGAACGAGCCGTCGGAGAACACCGCGGAGTTCAGCGTCGCGTAGAAATTGTCCGAGGTCGGAACCACGGAGCCGAGATATTTCTGCACCAGCTCGGGATGCTCGCGGATCGCCTCGGAGATCGGCATGAAGATCACGCCGGCCTTCTTCAGCTCGGCCTTGAATGTGGTCGCAACCGAGACCGAATCGAAGACAGCATCGACCGCGATCTTGCGCCGGGCCGGATCTTCCTCGCCGGGCTTCGGCTCGACGCCTTCGAGCATGGCGACTTCCCGCAAGGGAATGCCGAGCTTCTCGTAGGTCTTGAGAATCTCCGGATCGATCTCGTCGAGCGAGGTCACCGTCTTCTTCGGCTTCGGCGCTGCGTAATAATAGAGGTCCTGGAAGTCGATCTTGGGATAGTCGACGCGCGCCCAGGTCGGCTCGGTCATGGTCAGCCAGCGCCGATAAGCCTCGAGCCGCCACTGGAGCATCCAGGCGGGTTCGTTCTTCTTCTCGGAGATGAACTTGACGGTCTCTTCCGACAGCCCCTTGGGGGCCTTGTCGGACTCGATCAGGGTCTCAAACCCATAACGATACTGATCGACGTCGATGCGCTTCACGCGCTCGACCGTCTCTTGCACGGCTGGCATTCTATCCTCCGCTCGCGGTTTCAAGGACCGCGGTGGATCACAAACTTGGACGAGTATTACGATGTTTTTCCGCAGAAAGCACGCGCTTAGAACCGTTCAAGCCGTGTTTCGTCGCTAACGCTCTAAGTAGGGTATTACCAAGCTTTCGCCAAGCCTCTAACGCCCTGTTGATGTCATCTGGTTCCGTGGACCAGCCCAGACTGAGACGCACCGCTCCCTGGGCAGCGGTGGCATCATACCCCATCGCCGCCAGCACGTGAGACGGCTGCACTTTGCCCGATGAACAGGCCGAGCCCGAGGACACAGCCACGCCTTCGAGATCGAAGCCGATCACGGCGGTTTCGGCCTTCAGGCCGGGAGCAGTGAAAAGGGTGGTATTTGGCAACCGCTCGACGTCATCCGCGAAAACCATCGCGCCGGCGATCCCGCGGATACCATTTTCCAAGGAACTTCTGAGGGTTGCCATCCGCTCCGCATCCTCCGGCAGAGTCTGAAGCCCAGCTCTCACAGCTGCCCCGAAGCCGGCGATACCGGCGACGTTTTCGGTTCCCGCGCGGCGGCTCAGCTCTTGTCCGCCACCCCGCAGCACGGGTTCCAGCCCAGTGATCCCCTCCGCCAGGACCAGCGCGCCGACGCCCTTGGGGCCGCCGATCTTGTGCGCGGAAAAGGTCGCAAGGTCTGCGTCCACAGTCTTGATATCGAACGGAATTTTCCCCAGCGCCTGGATCGCATCGACGTGCAGGAGCCCCCCCGCCCCGTGGACGATCCCTGCGGCCTCTGCGATCGGCTGAATTGCGCCGGTCTCGTTGTTCGCAGCCATGATGGAGACCAGCGCCGGCGGACCGTCGCCGAGCAACGCCTTCAGACGATCGAGGTCGATGACGCCGGCGCGCGTGACCGGGATCTGACTGACCTTGTCGGCTGGGAACCGGCCGCCTGACAGCACCGAGGCATGCTCGACGGCCGAGACCAACAGGCGCTCGACAGGACCGCCGGACGCCCCCCGCAGACCGGGCGACAGCGCCAGCGCATTGGCCTCGGTCCCTGCGGATGTAAAGACGACGTTCCGCGACAATGCGCCTACGGCCGCCGCGAGCGTGGCACGAGCTTCCTCGACCAGCCGGCGCGCCTCGCGCCCCTCGGCATGAACCGAGGACGGATTGCCGATCAGCTCCCAGGCGGCGAGCATCGCGGTCCGCGCTTCGGCGCGCAGCGGCGTGGTCGCATTCCAGTCGAGATAGACACGGCTCGGCATGAGGTATTATATTACTCCATCGATCGGGCCAGTGTGTCCGTCCCGGAGCCCGACATGGGCCCCCGTGGAGCGCTTGGCAACTCGATTCCGAATCTCCACCGTTCAATGACGCCGCCGTGACGCGCTAACATCTTGAGCCCATTGCGGGATGTTCAAGATGCTTGCTTTTTGACCCTCGCCTCATGTTAGAACGCCCGCGTCAGTTCACCGCGCGCCGCTCGCGCACCATCCGAGGGCGCCGCTCCACTCTTCCGCGGTTTGATCGGCACAGCAGTCGATGAAGTCCGCACAATCGGTTGATTGCTGAAGAGCGTCTTCAAGGGATCAATCAAGAGATCATCATGCCTGAAGTCATTTTCACCGGCCCTGCTGGCCGTCTCGAAGGCCGCTATCACCCGGCCAAGCAGAAGAACGCGCCGATCGCGATGATCCTGCATCCCCATCCGCAGTTCCACGGCACGATGAACCATCAGATCGTGTACCAGTGCTACTACGCCTTCGCCCATCGCGGCTTCTCGGTGTTGCGCTTCAACTTCCGCGGCGTCGGCCGCAGCCAGGGCTCGTTCGATCACGGCACCGGAGAATTGTCGGATGCGGCCGCAGCCCTCGACTGGGCGCAGACCATCAATCCCGAAGCACGCGCCTGCTGGGTCGCCGGCTTCTCCTTCGGCGCCTGGATCGGCATGCAGCTGTTGATGCGCCGTCCCGAGGTCGAGGGCTTCATCTCGATCGCGCCGCCCGCCAACCTCTACGACTTCTCGTTCCTCGCGCCTTGCCCCTCGTCGGGGCTGATCGTGCACGGCGAGAAGGATGCGGTGGTGCCGCCCAAGGACGTCAACACGCTGGTCGAGAAGCTGAAGACGCAGAAGGGCATCGTGATCGACCAGCAGGTCATCCCCGGCGCCAACCACTTCTTCGACGCCAAGCTCGAGCCGCTGATGGAAACCATCACGGCCTATCTCGACATGCGCCTCGCCAACGTACGCTAAGACCTTGTAGCGCCAAGATCTTGTAGCCCGGATGGCTTCCGGGCTACGGAACCGACACGCCCGCTCAAGCCAGCTTGAGGGCGGCGATCCCCATCAGCACGAGCGCGATGCCGGCGAGTTTCATCGCGCTCAAGGTCTCGCCGAACAGCACGACGCCCAGCAGGAAGGTGCCGGCCGCGCGGATGCCGGTCCACACCGAATAGGCGACGCCGACCTCCAGCACCTGCAAAGCGCGTCCGAGCAGGAAGACGAAGGCGGCGAGCAGCACGAGCGAGGCGATGCTCCAGCCTGCCCGCGTGTAGCCTTCCGCATATTTCATCGAGATCGCCCAGCCGACATCGAGCGCACCGGCGATCACCAGCATCAGCCAGGCCATGGATTGCGACATTGGCGTGCGCTCAGGCCGCGAGCTTCAGCAGATGCGCGTCGTGGCGCACCAGGAAGGCACGCAGCAATTGCGGATAGTCCGCGCCGACCGCGGTGCGCACGCTCGGACGTTTCGCAAGCTCCGCGCGCCACGCGCGGACCTTCGGCAGATCGCTGAAGATGCCGTGCTCGGTCAATTCGTCGAACAGGTCGAAATAGCGGAAGATCGGGGCGAAGACCGCATCCACGAGGCTGAATGCATCGCCTGCGAAGTAAGGCCCTGCACCGAGCGCTGCCTCCACGCGCGCGAATTTCGCCGCAACCGCCAGGCGCTTGCTTTCGAATGTCGCCGGATCGGTCGTGGTCTCCAGACCCCAGAGGTCACCCAGGATCGCCGAGCCGAACTCCATCCAGGCGCGATGCTCGGCGCGCTTCAACGCATCCGTCGGATGCAGCTTGAGGCCTGCCTGCGTCTCCTCGATGTATTCGCAGATCACGTTGCTCTCGAACAGCGCGACCTCGCCCTTCTCCGTCGTCACCACCAAAACCGGCACCTTGCCGAGCGGCGAGAGTTTCAGAAACCAGTCGGGCTTGTTGGCGAGATCGATGTCAATCCGTTCGAACGGCACGCCCTTCTCGTTGAGCGCGATCACGGCACGCTGCACATAGGGGCAGAGCTTGTGGCTGATGAGTTTCAGTGAAGCGGTCATGGCAATCATCCCGACGGTTTGATGCAACTGCATCCAATATAGATGCAATTGCATTCACCCGTCAAGATCGATGCATTTGCATCAACCATCTTTGGATCTTGAGGCCGGTACCTCAGGGCCGCGCCATCACTCCGCCCGTCATCGGCATCGGCACCCCCGTCGTGGCCGGGTAGGACAGCGGCAGCCCCTTGAGGCCGCGGGCGGCAAGGAAGCCGAAGGCCTGCGCCTCGATGGCATCGGAGGCCCAGCCGAGCGTCTCGGCGGCCTCGACGGTGGCCGACCCTACCCGCTCCCGCAGCATCCGCAGCATGGTGAGGTTACGGGCGCCGCCGCCGCAGACGATCCAGCTCCGCGGCCGGCGCGGCAGGAGCGAGATGATCCGGGCGATCGCCGCCGCGGTGAAGGCGGTCAGGGTCGCGGCGCCGTCGGCCGGCGGGACATCGCCGAGCTTCAGCGCCGCAAAGTCGTTGCGGTCGAGCGATTTCGGCGGCGGAGCCGCAAAGAACGGCAGGTCCAGTGCCCGCGCGATCCAGGCTTCGTCCGCCTTGCCGAGCGCTGCGAACTTTCCCTCCGCATCGAAGGCCTGGTTCATGGTGCGGTACATGAAATCGTCAAGCAGCGCGTTGCCCGGTCCGGTGTCGCAGGCGATCAGCGTGTCGTTGCCGTCGATATAGGTGATGTTGGAGACACCGCCGATATTGACGACGACGATCGGCCCTTCGCGCTCCAGCGAGTGGACGAGCGCCCGGTGATAGACCGGCACGAACGGCGCGCCTTGCCCGCCGGCCTCGACGTCGGCGGCACGGAAGTCGTGCATCACGGGGATATGGATCGCCCTGGCCAGCGCCGGCGCATCACCGATCTGGACCGTCAGCCGCTTCTCGGGGCGATGCAGCACCGTCTGGCCGTGGAAGCCGACGATGTCGATGTCCTCCGGCTTCATCCGGTTCTGGGCGATGAAGGCAGCCACAGCCTCGGCATGGGCCAGCGTCACCGCGCGCTCGGCCTCGGCCAGAACGCCCGGGCGGGCGTCGCGTCGCGGCAGGTGCACGGCCTCATTCAGCGCCTGGCGCAGCAGATTGCGCTCCGCCGGACTGTAGGCCCGGTAGCCGGACGGCCCGAACGCCTTCACTTGCTTTCCGTCGGTTTCGATCAGCGCGACATCCACCCCGTCCAGCGAGGTGCCGCTCATCAAACCGAGTGCCGTCAACATCATGGATCAGCGTCCTCAAGAGACCCCCTCCGGCATGCCGATCTTGTGCCAGAGGGACACATCTTATAATGCCACAGGCAAAGTGGCGGGTGGCAATCGAGTTCCCACGGGAGACCCTTAAATTGCACCCGAAACAGTAAACCAAGAATTGTCAGGCTCGCCGACAGATGACTGCATTTAAATCGGATTTCCTCAACACCCTGCAGGAACGTGGTTTCATCCATCAGTGCTCCGATTTCGAGGGGCTGGACGCGCTCGCCGCCAAGGGCGAAGCGACCACCTATGTCGGCTACGATTGCACCGCCCCCTCGCTGCACATCGGCAACTACCTGACCATGATGATGCTGCACTGGCTGCAGCAGTCCGGCAACAAGCCGATCACGCTGATGGGCGGCGGCACCACCATGGTCGGCGATCCCTCCGGCAAGGACGAGACCCGCGCGATGCGCACCGTCGCCGAAATCGAGGCCAACAAGGAATCGATCCGCGGCGTGTTCGCAAAGGTGCTGCGCTACGGCGACGGCAAGAGCGACGCCGTCATGCTCGACAATGCGGAGTGGCTGACCAAGCTCAACTGGATCGAGATGCTGCGTGACGTCGGCCGGCATTTCTCGGTCAACCGCATGCTGACCATGGACTCCGTGCGGCTGCGCCTCGAGCGCGAGCAGGAGATGAGCTTCATCGAGTTCAACTACATGGTCTGCCAGGCCTACGACTTCGTCGAGCTCGCCAAGCGCACCGGTTGCAAATTGCAGATGGGCGGCTCGGACCAATGGGGCAACATCATCATGGGCGTCGATCTCGGCCGCCGTATGGGCACCCACCAGCTGTTCGCGCTGACGACGCCGCTGCTGACGACCGCTTCCGGCGCCAAGATGGGCAAGACCGCGCAAGGCGCGGTGTGGCTGAACGCCGACCAGTTCTCGCCCTATGACTTCTGGCAATACTGGCGCAACACCGAGGACGCCGACGTCGGCAAATTCCTGAAGCTGTTCACGACGCTGCCGATGGGCGAGATCAGGAAGCTCGAGGCGCTCGGCGGCTCGGAGATCAACGAGGCCAAGAAGGTGCTTGCGACCGAAGCGACCGCGCTCTTGCACGGACGCGACGCAGCAAACCAGGCGGCTGAAACCGCGCGGCGCACCTTCGAGGAAGGCGCGCTGGCCGAAAGCCTGCCGACGGTGGAAATTCCGCGCGGCGAGCTGGACGCCGGCCTCGGCGTGCTCAACGCCTTCGTCAAGGCAGGCTTGGTTGCCTCCAATGGCGAGGCACGGCGCCAGATCAAGGGCGGCGGCCTGCGCGTCAACGACGAGTCCGTCAGCGACGAGAAGATGGCGCTGTCTGCGGCCAATCTGACGCCCGAGGGCGTGATCAAGCTGTCCTTCGGCAAGAAGAAGCACGTCCTCATCCGGCCTGCATAGGCGTATGAGCTTTTGATGCTTGTCAGGGCGCGCCGAAGCGCGCTCCCTGACCGGCAATGGATCAGAGCACGCCCAGGGAAGCCTCGAGGGAACAAGCCGGAGGCACGCAGCGAGATGCGGTGCGCACCGCACTCGTCGTGCTCGGGCTGTGCTTCACGCTCGCTGTCCTCGGCCGCGGCCTCAGCGAGAGCTTCACAGTCTTCCTAAAGCCGATCTCCGAAAACTTTGGCTGGGACCGTGCGCAGGTCGTCTCGATCTACTCACTGACCTGGCTGATCAGCGGACTGACCGCGCCACTGGTCGGGCGCCTGTTCGACCATTCCGGACCGCGCATCGTCTACGCACTCGGGCTTTTCCTGCTCGGCTCGGCCTTCCTGATCGCGGCGCACGCGCAGGCGCTCTGGCAATTTCAGCTCTCGATCGGCCTCTGCGTCGGCATCGGCGTCGCCTTCATCGGCATTGTGCCGAACTCGATCCTGCTCGGCCGCTGGTTCGGGCCACGGCTGCCGACCGCGATGGCGGTGGTCTATTCGGCGATGGGTGGCGGCGTGCTGGCGCTGCTCCCGACCTCGCAGCTCTTGATCGATCATCTCGGCTGGCGTGAAGCCTATCAGGTCTACGGCTTCGCGGCGCTCGGCCTGCTCGTGCCGCTGCTGCTTCTGCCCTGGCGCATGTTCGCGGTCGGCTCACCGCATGTCAGCAAGAAGACCGATCCTGATTTCGTTGACAACGGCTGGACGCTCGTGAGCGCGATGCGCCACCACGCTTTCTGGGCGCTGTTCTCGACCTTCTTCTTCACCGCGGTCGGCATGTATTCGATCGCCGCGCAGATCGTGGCCTATCTCATCGACGCCGGCTTTCCGCCGCTCCAGGCCGCGACCGCCTGGGGTTTTTCGGGCGTGGTGCTGGTGTTCGGCATGCTCGGCGTATCCGCGCTCGACGGGCTGATCGGGCGCCGGCCCTCGGTGCTGCTCAGCTACGCGATCTCGATCGTCGGCATCGTCCTGCTCTGGCTCTTGCAGTATTATCCGAACATCATCCTGCTCACAGGCTTCGTCGTCTGCTTCGGCAGCATGATGGGTTCGCGCGGCCCGCTGATCACCGCGACCGCCATGAAGATCTTTCGCGGCAAGCGCGTCGGCACGATCTTCGGCACCATCTCGATCGGCAGCGGATTGGGTTCGGCGTTCGGCTCATGGAGCGGCGGCCTCATCCACGACTTCACGCACGGCTACAATCTCCTGCTCGTCTTCGCACTTGCGAGCGTGATCCTCGGAATGATTCCATTTCTGATTGTCCCTGCCTTGCGGGAGTAGGTCTCCCCGACGTAACCTGCATCCCTCTACGTCACCGGGAAATTACGGGCGACACACGCTGCACCGCGTGCGAAACCGTCGGGCGCAACCGGAGTTAAGGGACGAACTGCGATATTTTGTCCACATGACAAAAATGTCAGCGCCGAATTGACCCCGGGTGGCTTGCGAGGCCGAACTGAATACGGTCCAAGTCGCCCATTGGATGGAGGGCACAAACCAATGAACTTTCCCTATCTCACTCGCTTTGAACCGGTTCTCCTGAGCCTGTTCCGCTTCATCACCGGCCTGCTGCTGTTTCAATTCGGCGTAGCGAAGCTTTTCAAGTTTCCGCCTTTGCCGATGTTCGCGAAAGTCGAACTGATGTCGCTGTACGGCGCGGCCGGGACGCTTGAACTGGTGCTTGGCGCGCTGTTGATCCTCGGCCTGTTCACCCGCCTCGCCGCTTTCATCCTCTCCGGTGAAATGGCCTTCGCCTACTTCATGGGACATATGCTCAAGGGCGAGACGCCGGTGTTCCTGCCGCTGCTCAACAACGGCACGCTTGCCATCCTGTTCTGCTTCGCCTGCCTCTATCTCTCGGCGGCCGGCGGCGGCCCGATCAGCGTCGATGCGGCGATGGGCAACGAACGCGCTTCGACCGGCGGCGCATTTGCGCGACGCTGACGCACGCAACTAGCGCTCAAGTCACGGATGGCACCGGCAGCTTTGCCGGTGTCATCTACCGCGAGCCCAGCACGTTCCAGATGAGGACGAGGGCCGCGACGAGCAGCGCGGACATGATGAAGCGGTGAACGAATCGGTTCATTGCCGCTCCCGCCAGGCTCGATGACCACCAAGGTCTAGGATCGATCTTCTCCAGCAACCGCGCTGACGTGCGCCGACGCATGTCGCTTTGCCTGCACGGTTACGCACCAGGTTGCGAACGGTCACGCGCGCCGCCGGCGGCCGCATGCCTATGTTCATGATTGGTAAGAACTTCATGCTACCGATGCGAGCAATAACAACCATTTCGTAGAGGCTGCGATGAAGCTGCTGAGCCATCTGAAGATCCGCACCAAGCTTACCAGCATGGTCTGCCTTGCGGCTCTCACAGTCACAGCCATCATCGCGGTATCGGCCTTCCTCAGCAAGAGCCGCATGATGGAGGACCGGGTCCAGCAGATGAAGACCGCGGTCGACATGCTCTACAATTTCGCCCAGTCGGTCCAGGACGACGTCACCGCCGGCAAGCTGACGCAGGCCGAGGCCAAGGCCCAGTTCCACATGCGCGGACGGCGCATGACCTTCAACGGCAATCAGGGCTATCCGGTCGTCTACAACGCCGACACGTCCCTCCTCGTCAACGGCGCCAACCAGCAGCTCGAAGGCAAGATCACCGGCGCGATCGACGCCAACGGCGTCCTCATTGCCGACGCTATCCTCAAGGCCGGCGAACAGAATGGCGGCGGCGTAGCCTCCTATCTCTATCCCCGCCCCGGCCAGACCGAAGCGGTGCGCAAGACCGTGTTCGCGCGCAAGTTCGCCCCTTGGAACGCGACGATCAGCTATGGCCTCTATGTCGACGACATCGATGCTGATGTGCGCGCGCTGACGCTCGAGCTTGCCGCGGTCGGACTCGGCCTGATGCTGCTGATGGCGACGTTGTCGTGGCTGATCGCCCGCGACGTGCTCGGCGCGCTTGATCGCCAGAAGACCCGCATGCAGGAGATTGCCGACGGTGCCATCGACAAGCCAGTCGAGGAGACCGGCCGCGGTGATGAGATCGGCCGCATGGCCGAGACCCTCGAAGTGCTCAGGCAGACTGCTTTGACGGCGCGCACGCTGGAGTCCGAGCAGGTCGCCGCCAAGACACGCAGCGAGCAGGAGAAGCGTGACGCGCTGATCTCGCTCGCCGACCGCTTCGATGCCTCGGTCGGCCAGCTCGTCGGCCTGATGGCCTCGGGCTCCGGCGAGCTCGAGACCACCGCCAAGTCGATGTCGTCCACGGCCGAAGGCACCAATCGCCGCGCCGCCGTGGTCGGCTCGGCCGCCACCGAAGCCAGCCAGCGCGTCCAGACGGTCGCGGCTGCCGCCGAGGAGCTCTCCTCCTCCATCACCGAGATCAGCCGCCAGGTCGCGCAATCCGCCGAAGTCACCGGCCGCGCCGTGGACAGCGCACGCCGCACCGACACCATCGTCCGCGCGCTCTCGGACGGCGCCCAGCAGATCGAGCACGTCGCCGAGCTGATCTCCAGCATCGCGGCGCAGACCAATCTGCTCGCGCTCAACGCCACCATCGAGGCCGCGCGCGCCGGTGAAGCCGGCCGGGGCTTTGCGGTCGTCGCCTCCGAGGTGAAGTCGCTCGCCAGCCAGACCGCGGAAGCCACCCGCGAGATCGGCGACAAGATCGCGCAGATCCAGGGCGCGACCAAGGAGGCCGTGGACGCCATCGGCGGCATCACCGCCACCATCGAGGAAGTCAGCCGCATCGCCACCTCGATCGGCGCGGCCATCGAGGAGCAAGGCGCCGCCACCGCCGAGATCGCCCGCAGCGTTTCGCAGACCGCGGAGGCGACCAAGGAGGTTACCACCAATATCAGCGGCGTCAGCACCGCAGCGAACGAAACCGGCAACGCCGCCGGCATGGTGCTCGCGGCGGCCAGCAACCTCTCCAAGCAGGCCGAGCAGCTCTCCGGCGAGGTCGGCACGTTCCTCGCGGGTGTTCGCGCAGCGTAAGCGGCGCGACGTCATTTTAATCTCTACAAGAGGTCGTCATGGCCGGGCTTGTCCCGGGCATCCACGTTCTTGGTGCCGTGTGGTGAGGCGTGGGTGGTCGGGACAAGCCCGGCCATGACGACGGGGACAGCTTCTACCGCCGCGCGAGGGTGCAGCCGCTCGAGAGCTGGCGCGTCGATCCGGTGGAGCCGTCGTTCGACTGCGAGGGGAATTCGTCGAACGGCGAGTTCTGCTTGCCGGTGTTGAACTCGAAGATCTTGCGGAACAGGCCCGGCGCCATCGCCGAGATCGGGTTGACGCGCATTACCGGCGCCGCCGGCGTGCCGACGACCTCATAGGTCACGCCGATCAATCCTTCATTGTTTCCGCCGCCGAGGAAGATGCCGAACAGCGGGATCTGGCCGAAGATGTTGTTGACGCCATACATCGGCACGAAGGTCCCGCTCATGCACACCTGGTTGCCGGGATAATCGATCGAGCCCTCGATGGTGGCGCCGATCATCGGGCCCTTGACGACGCCATCGCGGATCGTCAGGGCGCCGTTCTGACGCGTGAATTCGGCGCGCAGCGCGCTGAAGGAGACGCCGTTCCCGGTGCCGTTGGGCGCGCCGGCGGCAACGCGCTCGAGCTGCGCCTCGCCCTTCACCGTGAAGTCGCGGACGTTGACGAGGCCCTCGCGCGTGGTGTTCGGCTCCGAGGTCGGCGGCTCCATCGCCACCACCATCTGGCCGCCGATCGCCTTGGTGTAGGTGTCGGTGAAGCGCAGCAACGCGCCGGCATCGTTGGTCTGGAGGTAGATCACCTCGCGATTGCCCTGGGCGCGGCCGCCGCGCAAATCGGCGGCCACCGGCGTGTCGCGGCCGATCTTGCCGTTCAGCGTGAAGGCTTTGACGGCGCCATTGCGCCGCGACATCTTGCCATCGACGCTGCGCATCGCCTCGCCGTTGAAGCCCGCGACGGCACCGAGCTTCACGTCGATGTCGAAATCGACGTTCTTCATCTTGTTCTTGGCGTCGTCCTTGGAATTGCCTGAGATCGCCGACTTCAGGAAACCGCGGCCGTCGAACACGTCCCCGCGCATCGTGCCCCGCACCACCCCATCCTGGCCACGCTCCACCTTCAACGAGGCCTTGTCGCCGTCGGTCGGGGCGTAGGTCGGGAAGTTCGCGTTCATGAGGTCGCCGTTCGGATCGACTTCTAGCGAGCCCTTGATCGAGGCGCCGCCGCCTTCGACGACGATGTCCTCCAGCCGCGTTGATTGCGGCGTCGGCACCACCTTGAAGCTGGCCTTGGCCGATTTGCCCGGCAGCTTGACCCAGCCGGGCAGGATGTTGTCGAGCTTTAGCGAGGTCAGGTCGGCCTCGACACCGAGCTTCGTCGTCGCGTCGGGACCGCTGGCGATCTTGCCCGACAGCTTGATCGGCAGCGATCCGCTGACGGCGGGGCTCAGATCGAATCCGAGGCGCGCGCGGCTGGCATCATCCAGCGTGGTCTGCAATTTGACGTCCGCATCGCCCTCGGCCGGCTTGCGGTAGTCCAGCGAAGCCGCCTGCCCGTTGATCTTGACGTCGCCCTTGACCTGATAGCCCTGGTTGCTCGCTGATATCTTGAGGTTGTTGGCCTCGAGCTTCTGGTTCATCACCAGCTTGTCGGCGGCAAAGCCGTTGAGATCGGCGGTGACGGCGTAGGTGGTGTCGGCCTTGGTCAGCTCGCCCTTGACCGGCAGGCCGAGCTGGATGTTGGCCGTGAACGTCCCCTTGCTGGTGTTGGGATCGACGACGGTCGACGACAGATCGCTCAGGCGATCATTGGCGAGCATTTCGGCGGCCGCAGGCACCGGGCCATCGACGCGGAACTTGGTCCGCGACGGCGACGGTTTGGGCGCCATATCCGGCACCTCGAAGACAAAGTCGGAGATCGTGACCTTGCGGCCCGCCGGCGTATCGGCAATGCCCTGCCCGATATTCACGGTCGCGGTGCGCCCGGTCACACGCGCCTTCAAATCGGCGTCGTGCACCACCGGCATGCCATCCACGGGGCGGACCGCGACGCCGCTCGCGACGATGTTGACCGACAGGCCGTCGTCGGGAATGGGCGGGCCCTTGCGCGGGAGGTTCTTCGTCGGCGAATTGACGCCGATCTCGATGCGCTGGAGCGTGCCGCGCTCGATCCGCTCGATCACCCATTCGCGCAACTCGGGAACGACAAGCGTCGGCCACATCCGCTTGAGCGCGGAGGCCGACATCGGCGTTCCCGCGAAGCCCAGCGTCAGCCGTGGCTCGCCCGAATAGTCGATGGCACCGGTGCCGGCGACGCCGATCTCGCCATTGCTGATATCGGCTTGCGTCAGCAGCATGCGCTTGTGGTCGGTATCGAAGCGGAAGCCGATCGCGATACGGTTGAAGACCAGCGGGGGCTCGTTGTCGATGCCGCCCAGCAGGATCGAGCCGCCGCTGAAGCCGAGCTGCCAGTCGTTGGTGGTGCCGTTCGGCGGCTCGAGATGGGCCAGAAGCGTCAGGCGGTTCGCGCCCGAGAGGATCTTGAACGGAGCGACCAATACCCGCCGGTTCGAATCCCACTCGACGTTGATCTCGGCCGAGTCGATCGCCATCGGATAATCTGGCGTGTCGGTGTCGATGATGTTGCCCGCGCCGACCGCGATCTTGCCGCGGAAGAAGGTCGGCACGCCGTCGCGGCCGAGCTCACCCTTGAGCTCGCCGGTCAGCGGCAGGTCGGCGGTGTAGGTGAAGTCCTTCACCCGGAGCGCCAGCAGGATGTTGGCGGTGGAAACCTTATCGGCGCGGATGTCGACCGAACGCACACCGTTCTCGGCGGGGCCGATCGTGGCGCGCAGCGACCACGGGCGCGCGCCCTCCTCGCCGAGGCTGAGCGCGACGCCGCCACGGCTCGGCCGGCGCAGGCTGAGCGTGATGTTCTCAAAGCTCCATTTGCTGCCGCGCTGCTGATCGTCGACGATCAGATTGCCGTTCTTCAGACCGATCTCGTTGAGGTTCTGGCCGTCGAGCCCGGTCATGCTCAGACTGTCGAGCCAGTCGAGGCCCTGAAGAATGCCACTCGGGGCAGCGGCCTGGGGAGCGGCCTGGGATGCGTTCGGACTTGCAGGTCCGGTAGCGAATGGCGGCGGCGGAACACCGTTGCGCGGGAATGTCGGCGGGAGGCCCGCTTCCTTCTTGGAGGCGACGCCGGTCGCCAGCGGCTTGGCGGTGTCGCCGGCGGACACGGTGACGGTGCCGTCGGGCGCAATGCGGATCGCCAGCTCGGCGTCCACGAGATTGAGGCTCTCGGCGCGCAGGTGCCCCATCAGGAGACCCGCCCCCGACAGCTTCACTTCGGCCTTCGGTGCGGTGGCGACGATGGCGTGATCGTGGTCGCGGACGACGATGTCGCGGATGCGCACGGCGATGCGGATCCGCCCGGCCCGCTCGATCTGGGTGCCGCCGACCTCCACAGTGTTGCCGTGGCCGATATTGTCCTCGATGGCGGCAGCGAGCCAGGGCGTCGCGATGTCGAGGTTGATGGGACCGGCACCGAGCCGCCACCACAGCGCGCCGAAACAGCCGACGAAAATGACGGCGAGGGCTCCGGCCACGATGGCCAGCCGCTTCAGCCAGCGACCGGTGGCCAGCCAGCGGCGCAATGACGCGAATCCGTCACCGAAGCGATGGAAGCCCGAATTGGAACGCGACAACAGCCGGCGTGCCCGATAGCCCGCCGCTGCTTCCTGATCCGGATCCCAGTCGGCGTCGTCCCATTCCTGCGGCTGCTGTTGACCGCCGCGCCGATCGAAATCCCGATTGTGATCCTGGGGCGACGTATTCCTTGCCATTGCCTCTCGATACAGGCGCCCATCATAGGATTGAGCACCGCCGGGACCGCAGCCGTCCACGGGAAGCGAAGCTCCCTGTGCCGGCATTGCCGCCATACCTCGAATATTCCTGCTGTTCGTCATTTCGCCCCGGGAGCGCGTTCAACGAGCAGTGGGGTGGTGCGTGGAATTCCTTGTAACCATAACCCGGCGTCGCCAGACTTGCCCAGATGAGGGCGCGATTCCGGCACACCGGACGAGAGCTGCAATACCGCTTTGGTTGACCCGCCGAAAGCGTCGAAAGGAAGGCGTATGTCCAAGAAATCCCGAAAGAAATCGTCCAAAACGCCCTCCGGCAGTGCAACGGCTAAAAAGAAGACCCCGACCAAGCGGGCAACGACTCAAACAAAGTCCGCGAAAACACAGCGGACGCCGGCGAGCAAATCAACCAGGACCGTAGCAAAAGCAGGATCACATAAGGCCGCATCGAAACAGTTAAATTCCTCCAAATCGGCCTCCCAGCCCGCGAAGGCGAAGCCAGCCCTGGCCGAGGGCCAGAAGGCGCCCGCCTTCCGCCTGCTCCGCGACGGCGGCGATGTGGTCTCGCTCGCCGACTATGCCGGTCGGAAGCTCGTCCTGTTCTTCTACCCCCGCGCCGACACGCCCGGCTGCACCCGGGAGGCGATCGATTTCACGCGGCTGGCGGACGCATTCAGCGCTGCCGGCACGGCCCTGCTCGGCATCTCCGCCGATCCGTTAAGGGCCCAGGAGAAGTTCCGCGACAAGCACAGCCTCGGCATGCCCCTCATCTCGGATGAGAAACACGAGATGCTGGAGGCGTACGGCGCCTGGGGCGAAAAGTCCATGTATGGCAAGAGCTTCCTCGGCGTTCTTCGCACCACGATACTGCTTGGTGCCGACGGCAAGGTAGCCAGGGTCTGGCGCAATGTCCGCGTCGACGGCCACGCCGACGAGGTGCTGGAAGTGGCAAGAAGCCTTTAACCAGTCCGTTAAATTCGCGCGGTTCCGTTTCCGGAAAATTAACCATGACCGGCCCAGATTGCTGCGGCAATTAGGCCGTACGGACTCATCCGACCGGCGCGGGAGTGCCGATGTCGAAAAGTTCTGCCCAATATTCGCAGTACCCCCAACATCACGCGCACGACCACGGACGGGCCTTCCATCGCCGTCCTGCCGCCGCGGTAGCAGCGACCGCTAGCCCCCTTCCCTCGACCGACGACGCCTACACCATCGTGCACCACGGCAAGCAGGTCCGCCTCGGACCTGTGGTGTTCTGGATCGTGGTCGGCACCGTCGTGCTGCTCGGACTCTGGTCGGCCGCGACCGCGACCTATTTCGCCTTCCGCGACGACGTCCTGACCCGGCTGATCGCGCGCCAGGCCGAGATGCAGTACGCCTACGAGGACCGCATCGCCGAGCTCCGCGCCAAGGTCGACCGCACCACCAGCCGGCAGCTGCTCGACCAGGAGCAGTTCGACCAGAAGCTCGACCAGATTATGAAGCGCCAGACGGCGCTGGAGTCCCGCGCCACGGCGCTCGGGGCCATGCCCGACGTCACGGGATCAATCCCCCGCACGGCCCCGCAGCGCGGCGATTCGAGCCAGGGCACAACGCAGGGTACGCCGAAGCCGTCGCCGATCAGCGACACCGTGATCTTCGTGGCACCGCCCGATCGTGAGGCGCGGCTTGAGTCGCGCGCGCCGACCGTCGCGGCACAGCCGACCAGCCAATTCGCTAAGAACCAGGGGTTCGACAACGTCCTGGTCCGGCTCACGACCTCGCTTGACCAGGTCGAGCGTCGCCAGATGGCAGCGCTCAGCGCCGTCGAGGAAGGCATGGATTCACGCATGCGCCGGATGCGCGGCGTCGTCAGCGACCTCGGCCTCAATCTCGCCAGCCTCGAAGCGGCTGTGCCGCGCTCCGCGATGGGCGGTCCTTTCGTGCCCGTCAAGCTGACGGCCAATGCCGGGCCGTTCGAGAAGCAGCTCTCACGCATCAACACCACCCGCGCCGAGATGGATCGGCTCAATCGCACGCTTGCGCTGGTGCCCTACCGCAAACCCGTCATCGGCGAGGTCGAATTCACCTCCGGCTTCGGCGTGCGCAGCGATCCCTTCCTCGGCCGGCCCGCGATGCATACCGGACTCGACTTCCGTGCCGCGACCGGCGATCCCGCACGCGTCACAGCCAACGGCAAGGTCGTTTCAGCCGGCTGGTCCGGTGGTTACGGCCGCATGGTCGAAGTCGATCACGGCAACGGGCTCTCGACCCGCTACGGGCATCTCTCCGAGATCAACGTCAAGGTCGGTGAGATCGTGAAGCTCGGCCAGGTCATCGGCCTCGTCGGTTCGACCGGCCGGTCCACCGGCCCGCACCTCCATTACGAAACCCGCATCGACGGCGAAGCGGTCGATCCGCAGAAATTCTTGCGCGCCGGCGTGCGGCTCAGCGCGGGCTAATAAGCCTACCGTCGGCCGCCGCCCATCCCGCCTCCGGGACCTCCGAAGCCGCCACCACCCATTCCACCGCCGGGTCCCATCGGCCCGCCGCCGGGCGAACCAAATCCGCCGGGGCCTGACGGCCCGCTCGGGCCCGTCGGCGCGGAGCCGGGATTCGCACTTGGGCCAGGTCCCGAGCCAGGTCCTGGGCCAGATCCCGGCGCAGGTCCACCACCGCCGCTCGGCGTTGCGGCGCCGCGGTTCGGATGCAGGATCGAGCCGCCGGGCGACCGATTGGGATTGCCGCCACCGGATGGAGGTGCTCCCGGCCCCTGGCCGATGGCCTGAGCCGATTCCACCTGCAAGCCGCGCGAGCGATCGAACACGCCGTTGATCACCATGCGGGCCTCGCCGGCAGCCGGGCCGAAGCGTGAACCGTCACGCGCCACGAAGCCGGAGCCGAGCTGAAGGTTCGATCCCACACGCTGCACATAGGCCTCGATCGAGAGGCGGCTTGCGCCGACGAGATCCGAGAAGTCGTCGATGCGCGTGCGCGCGGCCTGCATCGTGCCCTGGCTCGAACGGCCCTCGATCTGGGCGCGCTGGCCAACCAGCAGCGGATCGACCCCGCTCAGCCTCAGCCCGCCAATACGCAAGTCGTCAGGGCCGCGCTCGACGAGACCGGTGACACGCTCGGTCGCTTCGCGCCGCGGCTCGATCAGGCTTGCGACGATCACGCCGTCGGTCCGGCGCAGGCCGTAGACGGCCACCTGCGTGCCCGCACGAAGCTTGCTCTCCTTGTCGCTTGCGACGATCTTCTGGCCGAGCACCGTCAGCTCGTTGCCCTTCACGGATTCGATCGGACCTGCGACCTCGCTCGCGATCGTGATGTTGCGCGTCACCAGCGTGCCGTCGGCCTGACGGGTGGCGACCACACGCGCAAGCTGGCCGATACGCAGTGCCCTCGGGCTCGCGGCCTCGCCGTCGATCCGGACCGGCACGTCGCTCGCATAAGTGACGCGCTCGCCGTTGACGTAGATGCTGCCAAAACGCTGGATCACGCCGACGATGCCGGTGCCGCCGATGCCGTGGTCGTCACCGCGCCTGATTCCAGTGCCGCCGATGCCCTGATCAGTGCCACGCTTGACCTGCGCGTGGGCCATCGCCGTACCGGCGAGCCAAAATCCTGTCAGCAGCAGACGGCGGGAGATCAACGGCGGCCGGCTCATGAAGAACCACCCTCCTTGCCGCTTTCTTTGCCGCCTTCTTTGGCCTCTCCTTCGCCATCTGCGTCTTCGCTGTAGATGTAGATGCCGAAATTCCAGCGGGCATCACCGCCCTTGTCCTTGGCGAGCGCGCGATTGGCCTCGCGGTTGGCGGTCTTCAGCGCGTCCATCGCGAGCTCGCGCGAGCGTGCCTCGAGGCGCTTGGCAAGCTTCGGCGAGATGTTGTTGTAGTGCACCGCGCGCTCAAGGAAGCGCGGCGCCGCGCCTGAGACGTTCTGCGCGGCGGCCGCGATATGGTCGTGCAGATTGCGGCCGAGATAGTGCCATTTGCTATCGTCCTCGCCGCTCGGGACGAAGGCCGCCTCGACCAGCTCGATCTCGTCGGAATCGTTGATGGTGACGAGCTTGCGGTCGACCCATTCGTCGAGCACCGCGCGCGGCCGCACGTCCTTGGTGACGGAGGCGACCAGCTGCTCGAACGACGGCGCATCGCCCTCGGCCGTGCGCGGCAACGCCAGCGGCTCGCCCTTCGCATCGGTGAATTCGGGCGCGGCAAGCCAGCGCGCGATCACGGCGCTCGTCAGCGACACCGCGGCGGGCGCCTCGTGCACCGGCGCGCCGGCACCGCGCAGCCGCGCCACCTCCTTGCGATGGATCCCGGTGAGCAGGCTGACGCGGCTGTCGGTCTGCTCCTTCCCCTCCAGCGCAAAATCGTGCTCGGCGACGTTGACGAACAGCTCGCGAAGCAATTGCGCCAATGCCGGAAAGGTCATGCCGCTGCGAATGCAGAGCCGCACGAGCGGGCGCAGCAGCCGCGCCAGCGGCGCGTGCAGCTTCGCGGCGGCATTCGGCTGCGGAGCCGCTGCTTTGGACCCGGACTTGGCATTCATGCCTAAACTGTACCCGCACCCCACGTGGGACACAATCCCACTTTTTTCTCCCTTCCGATTTACGTGGTAAATTTTCCCACATATACGAGACGCCACTGAGGGCGCGACGTAAAGGGACTCACACCCATGGTTGACCGCTTGGTCCGCAATTCCAACTCACTGCGTGCTGTGCCGGCTCCCGACTGGGGGCATGGCGCAATCGAGCCGATGCTGCCGGCGCTGTTGCGCGGCGTGATCTTCATCTCGGTGCTGGCCGCACCGTTCGTTGCGGCCCTGCTCGCAGGCTGACACCATCATGCATCACACCAGCGAAAATCCGCGCCGCCCGTCGGTGCTGCACATCTTCAAGATCTATTATCCCGACCTGTTCGGCGGCACGCTGACCGTGATCCGCGACATCTGCGCCAGCTTGAAGGACAGCTTCGCCTCCGCCGTGCTGGTCTGCTCGCAATCGGCCGAGCGGCGCGAGATCGTCGTCAATGACGTGCCGGTCGAGCGCGTCCGCTCCTTCGGCAATGTCCTGTCGCTTCCCGCCGCTCCTACCTATCCCTGGCGGCTCTGGCGCAAGATCGCCGAGCACGATTTGCTCGCGCTCCATGCCCCCTTCCCGCTCGCCGACCTCGTTTTCGCCTTCGGCTTCGGCGCCAATCGGCCGCTGGTGGTGCACTGGCATGCCGACATCGTCACCCATGCCGGCCTGCGCTGGTTCATCGAACCGTTGATGCGGCGGACACTATGCCGGGCGAAAGCAATCATCGTCTCGGACCACGCGCTGATCGAGAACACGCCGTTGCTGCGGGAATTCGTCGACAAATGCCAGGTCGTGCCGTTCGGCATCGACACCGCGGGTTACGACTGGCCGAAGATCGAGCCGCACCACGTGAACGATCGCGGCCGGCTCGTGCTCGCCTGCGGCCGGCTCGTGCCCTACAAGGGCTTCGACGTCCTGATCCGCGCCGCCGTCAACCGCAAGTTCGAGATCTGGATCATCGGCGAAGGCACCGAGCGGCCGCGGCTCGAGCAGCTGATCCGCGAGCTCGGCCTCGGCGACCGCGTCCGCCTGCTCGGTTCGGTGAACGACAGCGAGCGCATCAAGCTGATGTGCCTGTCCGACGTCTTCGTCATGCCGTCGGTCACCAATGCCGAGACCTTTGGCTTGGTCCAGCTCGAGGCCATGGCCGCCGGCCGCCCTGTCGTGAACACGGCGCTCGACACCGCGGTGCCGCGCGTCGCCCGCCACGGCATGGAGGCGATCACGGTGCCGCCGGGCGATGCCGAAAAGCTCGGCGATGCCATCGACACGCTGATCAGCGATCCCGAGCGCCGCCGCCGCATGGGACTGTCAGCCCGGACGCGCGCCCTCACCCGCTATTCCGCCCCAGCCTTCAGGGAGGGCATGCAGGCCGTCTACCGCGACGCCGTCACCGTATCGTCCAAGGAAACCGTCACCGCCGCCGAGCCGCCGCAGGCGACCGGCTGGCTGGACACAGTCCGGATCGCGGCCGCACTGGCCTGGTCGGACATGCGCCACCGCTATGTTCGTTCGCTGCTCGGCCCGTTCTGGATGTCGCTTCAGATGGCGATCGTGGTCGCAGTGTTGGGCTCGGTGATCGGCCAGATGTCGAACGCCGACATGCTGGCGCGCCTGCCGATGCTGGCGCTGTCGATGACGGCCTGGACCTTCCTCAACAGCGTCGTGCTCGATGCGACCACGGCGCTTCAGAATTCCGCGAGCCTGATCCGCGACCGGGCGCTGCCGCCGGTGATCTTCCTGTTGCAATGCACCTTCCGCCAGGCGCTGTTCGCGTTGCATAACGCCTGCGTGCCGCTGGTGCTGTGGCTGATCCTCTCGCCCCACGACCTCTCTCATGCGCTGGCGGCGCTGCCCGGCCTGCTGCTGTTCATAGCCTGTACCTTCGCCTTGAGCCTCGTCCTCGGCGCGACGGCAACGCGCTATCGCGACCTCAAGCCGATCATCGAATCCACGCTGATGCTCGCCTTCCTCGCCTCGCCCGTGGTCTGGTCCGCCGAGATGATCAATCACCGCTCGACGGTGATGCGGCTCAATCCGCTGACGCATCTGTTCGCGGTGTGGCGCGAGCCACTTGCAGGCGGCCATATCGCTCCCACCAGCATCGTCTACGTCCTGATCACGCTGGCGCTGCTGATGTTCGCGAGCGTGCTGACGCTGGTCCAACTGCGCAAAGCCGCCTTCTGGATCTGACGCATGGTCTCGATCAGCCTGCACAACGTCTGTCTCGATTATCCGCTCTACGGCGCCTACGACTTCTCGCTGAAGCGGCGGCTGCTCGGCCACCTCATCCGCGAGCCGGGCGAGATGAGGATCATCCGCGCCGTCGACAATTTCACGATCGAGGCCGAAGCCGGCGCCCGTATCGGGCTTGCCGGACCCAACGGCTCAGGCAAGTCGACGCTACTGCGCCTGATCGCCGGCGTCTATCCGCCGAGCAGTGGCCGTGTCACGGTCCGGGGCAACGTCGTGCCCCTGCTCGGCCTGAACGCCGGGGTCAATCTCGACTTCGTGGCGGAGGACAATATCGCGCTGCTGCTGCGGATCAGCGGTCGCAAGCCGACACGCAGCGTCATCGACGAGATCTGGGCCTTCACCGAGCTCGAGACGCGGATGCAGCGGCTGCCGCTGCGGATGTTCTCCTCGGGCATGCTGATGCGGGTGTTGTTTGCGACCGCCACCGCTTTCCCGGCCGACATCCTGCTGCTCGACGAATGGCTCAGCGTCGTCGACGAGCATTTTGCAGAGAAGGCCGAGCGGCGGCTGCAAAACCTGGTCTCGCAGGCGGCGATCGTGATCATCGCCTCGCACGACCAGCCGCTGCTGCGCCGCACCTGCTCCAGCATCATCAATCTCGATCACGGCCGCATCGCCTCGACCATCGCGGTCGAGCCGCCGGTCACGCCCCCCTTCGAGCTCCGCGAGAAACGCGCATGAAGCAGAATATCCTCGTCGTCTCCGAAGCGCTTGGCGAGCCCAACCACAAGCGCGGCATCTTCCATTTCACGCGCGAGTTGATGCGCTCGCTCGCGGCCGAGGGCCACGAGCTGACCTTGCTGGTCGAGACCACCAAGCGCTATCGCAAGCTGCGCCGGCGCGAGCGGCGCACCAAGCTGTTTCCGTCAGAGGCGCGCAACATCGAGCTGCTCGCCCTCTACCGCTTCCTCGACGAGATCAACATGGGCGAGCCGCTGGCGCGCAATGGCTTGCGGCGCACGCTCGACTGGCTCCGACACAAGGCCACCATGTCGGTGTCGTGGGACTATATCCTCTGCCTGCTGCGCGCCGTCGGGCTGCGCGGGCTGAACGCCCGGCTGATCGAGAACAGGACCGCCGCGCTCGAATACGTCCCGCCGGATCTGCGCCATCTCGAATTATTCCGCGCCTTCCAGCTCGAGCCCGGATTCTACAGCTATCAGGATTCCTCGGCCTTCTTCCTGCTGCCACCGCCGCAGGTCGACGCACGGGACTACGACGTCATCGTCGTGGACACCCCCACACGGGTGGCGATCAGGCGCAAGCCGGATGCCAAGGTGATCTGCGTGGTGCACGACCTCTTGCCGCTCACCGACCTCAAGCTCAGCGACGTCGCAACGCGGCTGTTCCTGTCGCGGCTTCTCACCAGCCTGCTTCAAGCCAACGAGCTCGCCTTCGTTTCAAACTACAGCATGATGCGGTTCAAGGAACTGTTACCGCAATTTGCGCACCTGCCGGCGCGGGTCGTGTATCCCCGCACCAGGTTCGACGCCCCGGATGTCCTGCACCTCCCAGCCCCGTCGGGGCGTCCGGGGCGGCCGAGCTTCGTCGTCATCGTCTCGAACGAGCCGCGCAAGAACGTCGCCACAGTCATCCGCGCCTTCCGCGGCGTGCCCCAGGCTGATCTCGTCGTGATCGGCTATGCCGGCGAGACAAGCCGGATGCGCAACCTGCCGCCAAACGTCCGCTTCGCCGGTTATGTCGACGAACACGAGAAGGCGGCCTTGATCGCGGAAGCGCACGGGCTGATCATGCCGAGCTTCGCCGAAGGCTTTGGTGTGCCGATCATCGAGGCGTTGGCTGCGAACACGCCGGTGCTGTGCTCCGACATCGCGGTGTTCCGTGAGGTGGCGCGCGAGCTCGCCGACTACTTTGACCCGTTCTCGACCGACTCGATCACAGCTTCTGTCACCCGCGTGCTGACGCGTCAGGAGGAGTACCGCGGCAGAATCCGGGCACGGCGACACGAACTCGCCGAGCGTTTTGGCTACGAGACACAGTCCCGCGATTTCCTCGGGCTTGAGATGCCCCGGGCAAACCTGGCCGCCGCGCGATAAGCGTCGTTGCATATGACTGCTGAACCCGCGGTATCCTCCGGCCCGGCCGGCCCGCAAGCCTTGCGCGCCCGATGGCAAGCCGTGGGCAGACCGCCCGCGCTGATCGGGGCCGCCGATGTGCTCGCCGTCCTGATCGCGGCGTCGCTGCCCTGGTCGACCACGGCGCCTTCGATCTTCGTCGGGCTCTGGCTGCTGGTGGTGACGCCGACCATCGACTGGCGCGACTATGGACGCCAGCTCGCACGGCCTGCGTTCGCCCTGCCGTTTGCCTTCCTGCTGCTCGCGCTTCTCGGCACGCTCTGGTCGGACGGCGCGTTGGCGGACCGGCTGCATGCGATCAAGCCGGTCGCAAAGCTCGTGCTGATCCCGGCGCTGCTCTATCACTTCAGCCGATCCGAACGCGGTTTCTGGGTTTTCCTTGGCTTTCTCGCGTCCTGCGCGCTGCTTGCAGTCTACTCCTGGATCGTGCTGGGCGATCCCGCCTGGAAACTCACCGCGACCGCGTCGGCCGGCGTTCCCGTCAAGAACTACATCGACCAGAGCCAGGAATTCACGCTGTGCGCCTTTGCGCTCGCGCTGCCGGCGTTGACTTTCTGGCGCCGCGGAAACGTGGTCGCGACAGCCGTCTGTCTGGCATTGATCGTGCTGTTCGCCACCAACATGGTGTTCGTCGCCTCCGCGCGCACCGCGCTGCTGTGCATCGCGGTGCTGCTTGGACTGCTCGCCTGGAGGCATCTGAGCCGGCGCGCGACGTTAGCCCTGCTCGCAGGCACGATAGCTGCGAGCGCGCTGGCCTGGACGACCTCGCCCTATCTGCGCCACCGCATTGCAGACATCGCGGTGGAATACCGCCACGGCCATGAGGACATCAGCCGAGCCTCGACCGCCCAACGCCTGACCTATTGGCGCAAGGCGCTTCACGCCATTGCCGAGGCGCCCCTGACCGGTCACGGCACCGGGTCGATCAAACGCCAGTTCGAGCGCGCCGCTACTGGTGGAAGCAGCCTCGATGCGGAGATCGTCAGCAATCCCCACAACCAGACCCTCAATGTCGCGATGCAATGGGGCGTACTCGGCGTCGTCCTGCTCTACGCCATGTGGATCGCCCACCTTCGCCTGTTCCTGGGTGAAGGGCTTACCGCCTGGATCGGGCTCGTCGCCGTGGTGCAGAACATCGCGAGCTCACTGCTGAACTCGCATTTGTCCGATTTCCACGAAGGCTGGATGTATGTGCTCGGCGTCGGCGTCGCCGGTGGCATGGTGCTGAAAGCGAAAGCCGGACCGCATTTGCTTTATGAGACCCGCATCGAGGGTGAAGCGGTCGATCCGCAAAACTTTCTGCGCGCCGGCGTGCGGCTCAGCGCCGACTAGGCCTTTTACTCCGCCGCCAGACAAGCGGCCTGGGGGGGAGCCAGCGCAAAGACGCCGAAAACGGGCACCACCATTTCGAGTTCGCGGCGATAACTTTCGTAGCTGAGCGCTCCCGGTCGAATGAAGCCGAGTTGAAGCGTGTGATCGACCACACGCCTGAGAACGATCGGGGCGCTCGCCGGCGTAAACTGGGCGCCACCGGGATTGGACAGCGTCGTGATCAGACCGCGCGCGGCCTCGTTTCTCTTATCGGGACGTGACACCATGATCAGACGTATCGCTCCCTTTTCGAGGGTGACGAAGTTCAGGAACGGGCGTCCATCCGGGATGTAGACACGGCCCCTCTGCGTGTGCCCGGCATCAACACGTTCGCGTTCCTCGAACATGAGACAGGACTCGGTTTCGTCCCAATGAATGCCGATGATGTAGGCACTGATGATCTCGGGGTTGGAGAACGCGGGCCTGAAGCAGACGTAGTCCCCCTCGAAGGCTTCCACTCCCGCGCGATCGCGGTAGCCAAGATCATCGGCGACGTCGAACCTGGACGTCACTGGCGGAGGTTCGAGTCCGCCGGCAATCGACGGCGCATCATGCGATGGAAACTCCTTGTGCGGACTGGTGGCTATCCGCTCGGCAGCGACGTTGCGTATGCGCTCGGACTCATTGAAGACTGCGAGGACCATGCCGCCGACGATGAAGCCGGTTAAGCCAGTGCTTAGCGCCACCAGTTGGATCGCATCCTGCGGATGTACATAGAATTGAGCCAGTACTTGCTGGCCGATCATATGCGCGACCAGCCACCCCGCACAGGCCAGCGCGGCGCCGTTCGCGAGAGCCCCGAGGGCCGCCACGCGGTACCAGCTCATCCGCGAACATCCCATGTAGGAGCAAATGAGCCCGAGGGAAATCGTACAGATGAAAGGCGTGATGACGCCGTATAGCCGCTCGATGAACTGCCTAAGAACGTCCTGATATCCTCCTCCCCGCATCAGGGCGGACACCAGTGGAATGCCGATCCGGAGCGCAATCGACAGCCCCACGACGACGAGACCGGCGACAACCAACTCGGCGATAGGCGGATATCCAGGCGTGTTGCCTTCCTTGCGTCCGATGAAGCGTTGCGCCACGACGATTGCGCCCAGGACTGCGAAGCCGATCGAAGCGCCGAACGTGACCGCAATCGTCAACACCTTGCCGACGTCGATCGGAAGTGTCCCCGGCATGAACACCATCATGCCAATGCTCCAGGCCGTGACGAGGAAGATCGTTGTCGCCCATTGATCCAGCCCGAAGGTCGGCCCCGGACTGTAGGCGAAACCCATCCTTGCTAGCCGCTGTAATCGGCCGCTATGGGTCCTTTCGCAAAACAGGACGTAGCGAGACACGAGGCCGCAAGTAAGGTTGGTGACCTCAGCAATGTTTCGGTTCAAAGCGTCCTTCAATTCCGGGGTTGGAAGCGACGACGTGAAAAAGGCAAGACCGGCGTGCATCATCTCTTCGTAACGGGCATCCGCACGAGCCGCCACCGCATCGCCCATTTGCATGATCATGGCGTAGGCGGATCGGCCATATCCATTTCCGGTGAAGTCGAGGGCCGCGGCATTCTGCCGGGGTCCGACGAACAGGTTGTACAGGCCGATGGCTCTTGTGAAGCGGTCGGGAAGAGTACCGTCCCTGCTGAAACTCAGCGCTTGCGGACCGATATTCTCCGAAACGATTTTGGTCACCTTGCTTCGAAGGTCGTCGCGCGGGACGAAACCCGTGGTTTGCGCGAGTTCAAATGCTAGTCGGTCGGCTTCACGCGGAATGGCGGCCAATCTGACGCAAAATGCGCGCGCGGCCCGGTCGATCCGTGCCACCTGCCGGAATTGCGAAGCGACGACGATGATGAGCACGGCCACGATCGGAGCATATTGATCCAGTTGCGCCTGCGCCTTTGGATCTACCGCCTTCACCTGGCCGACGATGAAGTCGAACCCGATGCTGCCCTGGACGAGTCCGATCATTACGACCAGCCAGAGCGGTATCATCAAGGCGTAGTAGAATATCACCCCCCAGAAGAACAGCGCGAAGGTCGTGCCGGACCGATTGGTGGGCGGAGAGTTGAAGCGCGCCCAGGCCACGACAAAGAGTGCCAAGATCGCAATAATCCATTGGCTCTTCGTAACGATCGCGTGGATGATGTCCATGTTACGCGCTCCCACATAGCAGGCGACGCTTGCATGATTGGCTCTGCCCTCGCCGAGGCAGGGCACAATTCAGATCAGGGGCCTCGTGGAGGCGCAGCGCGCGTCGACACAGGTGCCCGAACAATAGGGAAGACTACGCTGGCCGACCCGGCTGCAATGTGAAGTAGAACACACCCGGGAGCACATTTCTTTGGCGGAGTTGGACACCGCGACCACTGTCGGTCACATACAACCGAACTACGGACTCCGCTCGTGCCCGACCTCGCCGGTGATGACGTCGCCGAACAGCTCCCAGGCCTGTCCGTTGAAGCGCATCAGCTGCATCTGCTCGATCGGGAAGTAGTCGTCGGCGGAGGTGTTGACCATGATCCCGGGCAGCATCAGATCGGTATGAAAATCCTTCAGGCTCGTGGCCTGCTTCATCGCGTTCTCACGCGTGAGATTGTCGCCGCACTGCTTCAGCACCTGCGCCATCGCCTCGGCCTGCACATAGCCATAGAGGTTGTTGGCATTGGCCTTGTCGCCATCAGGGTAATATTTGTCCATGAAGGCGCGCCATTTGATGACGGCCGGATCCTTGTCCCAAGTCGGATCGGTGGGGTCCTTCAGATAGGCTGTCGAGATGATGTCCTTGGAATAGTCGAGCCCGGCCGGCTTCAGCACCGAGGCGATAGAAGTCGCCGTATTGGCGAGGAAGAATTTTGGTTTCCAGCCGAGCTCTCCGACCTTGCGGATCGCCTGCGCCGATCCCTTCGGGGCGGCCCATGAGAAGAAGATGTCGGCTCCCGAGTCATGCAGCGCCACGATCTGCGAGTCGATCGAGGGATCGCTGACCTCATAGGACTTGTCGGCGATGATCATATTGGCCTTGTCGCCGAGCCCGTCCTTCAAGCCCTTGAACTGGTCCTTGCCGGCGTCGTCGTTCTGCCAGAATACGGCGATCTTGCTGTTGGGGAAATGATCGCGGATGTATTTTGCGTAGATCCGCCCCTCGCTCTGGTAGTTCGGCTGGAAACCCATGGTCCACGGGAAATTCTTGGGGTCCCCGAACTTGGTGCCGCCGGAGGCGACGAACAGCTGCGGCACCTTCTTGGCGTTCATGTATTTCATGATCGCGGAGTTCGAGGGCGTGCCGAGCGGCTGGAAGATCAGCAGCACCTCGTCGCTTTCGACCAGCTTGCGCGCCTGCTCGATCGCCTTCGGCGGCGAATAGGCGTCGTCATAGCTGATGAAGTTGATCTTGCGGCCGTTGATTCCGCCCTGGTCGTTGATCATCCTGAAATAGGCGGCCTCGGTCTTGCCGATCACCCCGTAGGACGACGCCGGCCCGCTATAGGGCATGATGTTGCCGACCTTGATCTCGGTGTCGCTGGCGCCGGGGTCGTACTTTTTCTGCGCGAGGGCCGGTGCCGTGACCAGCATTCCGGCAGCGAGCATGGCGAGGGCAGCACGGTTGTTGCGACGACCCGGCATCGTTCTCTCCCCTGTATTTTGTAGTCTTGTTTTGTGGAGAGTGTCGCAAGGCGGCGTGCGGCTGGCAAGCACCACGATTTTCCGCGTCGTGAAACGCCAATCAGGAACTTACGATTTGCGCCGCAGCAGAGTCAGGATGCGTCCATCGATCACGAGCAACGCGCTGCCGATCACGATAGCGCCCACGATCTCGCGCAACGAGATCGGCTCGCCCAGCACCAGCCATCCCAGCAGGATGGCGGTGACAGGGATGAGCAGCGTCACCAGCATGACATTGCCCGCGCCGGAGCGCCGGATGATCTGAAAGAAGACGATGTAAGCAAGCGCCGTCGACAAAGCGGCAAGGCCGAGCACCGCGAGCCACGTCGTGAGACCCGGCATCGGAAGATGCCACGGCTGCTCCACCACGCCGGCGACGACCGCCATCATCACCGTCGATGCCGTCAGCTGAAACGCCGCAGTTCCCAGCGGCGCCGAATCCTTCAATAGCCGCCGCGCCGCCAGCGCCGCAAAGCCATAGCTGAGCGCCCCGCCCAGGCAGAGCAGAATGCCGAGCCCCTGCCCCGGCCGCGTCTCCATGCCCCATCCGCGCAGAATGACGACGCCGGCAACGCCCAGCGCCACGCCGGCAAGGCGTTGCATCTGCAAGGCCTGCTCGCGTGCCGCCGCCATCACGATCACCGTGAACAGCGGCGTGGTGGCATTCAGGATCGAGGCCAGCCCGCTCGGGACGAACGTCTGGCCGATGACGATCAACGAGAACGGGATGACATTATTGAGCAGCCCGATCACGACGAACGGCGTCCAGCCCGCGACGCCCCGGGGAAGACCGATACCCTGCATCCGCAGCAAGGGCAGCAGCATCGCGGTCCCCAGCGCGACGCGCAGCAGCACAAGCGTCAACGGCGGCAATTCCCGCAACGCCGCGCCGTTGAAGAAGAACGAACCGCCCCAGAGGACCGACAGCACAGCGAGCAGCAACCAGTCTCGCGTGTCGATCCGGTTGTCGTTCGGGGGCATGGGTTTCGTCTCGACGGCCAAGCCTGCCGCCTACAACGTGGCGGCAAGTAACGCCACCCGATTTCCGACCGGATCTGTAGCGCGCAATTTCAAATGTCACCTCGCGCAACATCAAATGTCACCCCCCGACGTCTGCTTTTGACCCGAAGCGGACTGGCGCGCGCCATGTACAGGATGATCAATAGTCCTTCATCAGCTCGACCGTTGCGGCCTGGAGCAGTTGAGCGGGCCTGGCGTCAGGATTGACGATGCCTTGCCATTTCTCCAACTCCCAGGCGCCGATCTGAGCCGAGGTTTCGAAGACGTATTTGACGCGGTTGAAGCGGCGGGCCATGAACTCGGCGGTCAACGCGTCCAAAGGCGCATCTCGGCCGAGCAGCTCCCCCAGCAGCACCGCGTCCTCGATCGCCATGGCCGCCCCCTGAGCCAGATGTGTCGTGGATGCGTGGGCGGCATCGCCGATCAGCATGATGCGACCCTTGCCCCACGGTACGGGCAGCCAGATCTCTTCCATCGGCTTGTAGTTGACGCAGGACGGATCCGTGATCAACTCGCGCTGCTGGGCGATCAAACCGTTATAGGAGCTGAGGCGCAGGCGCATCAGATCCGCCAAGCGATCGCTCTCCATCCAGGGATTGCCCGGCTCGTGAGTGATGAGGAACATATACATGACAGCTGGCGAGATCGGCACGAGCCCTACTTTGCTGTTCGGGCCGAAATGGAGTTCACCCCACGTAACGCTCTCGGGCCGGGACAGTTTGTAGCGCCAGACGGCCTGACCGGTGAAGCTAGGCTGATAGCCGCTGCCGAAGAGGAACTGTCGAACCGAGGAATATATTCCGTCCGCACCGACGACGAAGTCGTAGCTTCGACGCTCCCCGCTCCAAAAAGTTACATTGACCTTGTCGCCGCTGTTTTCCAGTGTTTCGACTGTCGTGCCCAGGCGTATCTCCGCACCTGCCGTGGTCGCGGCATCGAGGAGGATCTCGTGCAGCAATGGTCGGCTGATTCCGTTGGTCGGTGGACAGTTTGGGGCCGCCGCATTGGTCGACGGTGCGTCCAAAAGGTGGCGGCCATTACTGTCGTAAATGCGCCAACCGGGATAGGCCGCGCCATGCTCGATGCAGGGACCTGCAAGACCGATGCGGTCGAGTGCACGCAGCGCATTATTCGGCTGGCTGATGCCGACGCCTTGGATATTCCAGCGAGCACTCAGCTCGACGAGATCGATGGCGACGCCTCGGCGGCGTAGCGCCACGGCCGCCGTCAAGCCGCCAATGCCGCCGCCAACGACCAGTACATTTCGAATCATTGCTACTGTCCCACGCTAACGTCGGGTAGGGCCTTGGCCATGCGTAGCCGTCACGTTGTTACCGTTTGATGTCGCGTCCGAAAAACGTGTTGCGACTGCAATTCGGGGGCGTGTCGCGTGGCGAGCTGGTGCAGCGCTCAAAAGTCCTGGCGATCGGCGTTGGCCGGATCGGCCGGGATGAAGGCGCCGTCCTCGATGCGGATGACGATACCGGTGTCGGTCAATCTGTACATCAAAGGATCGCAGACGACACGCATCAGCCGGCCCGCAGTCTATGGATCAGCGCATTGTCCGGGGCCGGTTCGAATATCCAGCTGTCGGCGATGCACTCAAACGTCTCATCCCGAAAATAGAACAGGACGTGACGCAGTGCAGTCGAAGCTCCACCCGCGATCTTCCAATCTGCGGGGTCCATCGCATCCGGATCAGGCCCCGCAATCTCGTAGAATTCTCCCCATTCCGGCGCCAGCCTGCTGTAGCGGCATTGCCCACGATACCACCCCTCGTCATTGGTGGCTCCGAGGCGGTACCGGATGCAGTTCTGGAAACGAAGGATGCCTTCGTCTTCCTCCGCGAAGGATGTGAAGCGAAACGGGTTGAGCAGGAAGCGGAGCAAGACGTCGTGACCAAATACGGCCACGCGAGGCCACGGGGCATTCGGCTGCGCATTCCAACCGTCGTTCAGCTTCCGAAATGACAACTGCCCGACATGCCGTCCAACCCGTCAATGCGTTAGGCGCTCTCGCGCTTTCGTGTCGCTCCGGCAATATCGGCCACCACCGCCCCGATTACCAGCGCTCCCCCGATGAGCGCGTGCATCGCGGGTAACTCGCGAAAAGCGACCCAGATCCAGAACGGCATCAGCGGCGTTTCCAGCGTTGCGATCAGGGAGGCCTGGCCCGAGGGCAGCAGGCGCGAGCCGAGCATGTAGAAGGTCAGGCCGAGCGCGACCTGGAGGCAGCCGAACATCGCGAGGATCGCAAGGCTGCTACCGCCGACATGAGCGACGTCGTGGGCGAACGGCAGGCTGACGAGGCTGCCCAGAAAATTCGACAGCGCGGCCGCCGCCACCATCGACGTCTCGCGATGGCGCCGGACCACGACCGTCATGGCGGAGATGGCGAGCACCATCAGGCAGCTCAGCGCCACGCCGCCGAGATCGGCGCCGGCTTGCACACCACCGACCGTGATCACCACGCCGGCAAAGGCAATCAGGCTCGCGGTGAGCGTACGCCACGTCGCGGCCTCTCCGAGCCACAGCCATGCCAGCGCAGCCGCGACGAAGGGCTGGGTGGCGATCAGCACCGCCACGTTCATGACCTTGGTCATCTGAAGCGCGGGAATGAACGAGACCATGCCGACCGCGGACAAGGACGCGACGAGCAGGCCGCCCCTCCCCGGCACGACCAATTGCCACAGCGCAGCGCGGCCCTGCATCACGACGAGAAACACGCTGATCAGGCTGCCCGCGAACAGGCCGCGCCAGAACAGGATGGTCCAAGGATCGAACGGCAACAGGCGCGTGAAGAAGGGCGCCGTGCTCCAGGCAATTGCGGCAGCGATGACGAGGGCAATGCCGAGACCGCGTTCCGAACGAGGCTGCCCCATATGGATGTACCGGCTAGGACGGCTTCTTCGGCCGCGACACCAGCTCGATCATCTTGCCTTCATCGTCGTCGGGCATCGCGGCCTTGGCCTGCGCGTAGGACTCGACCGCAGCGCGCGAGACCAGCGGCTTGTCCGCCAGCAGGCTTTCCGCGAGCTTCACGGCGTAGGCGGCATCCTTGTGCCGCAGCGCCGCCGTAAACGTCGCGCCGCTGAAATCGCGGGCGACCATGCGCTTGGAGTGACGCTGCACCTGCGGGCTTGCGGCCACGCCCGCCTGGATCGACTCCAGCACGAGGTTCATGTCGAGCCCGGCCTGCTCGGCGATGGCGAGGCCTTCGGCAAGGCCCGCGATCTGGATCGCCCCCATCAGGTTGTTGATGAGCTTGTAGACGGTGCCGGAGCCGACCGCGCCGAAATGGCGGATGGTCGAGCCGATCGGATCGAGATAAGGCCGGGCGCGTTCGAGGTCGGCCGCATCGGCGCCGGCGAGCAGCGTCAGCCTTCCGGCAGCTGCCGCATCCGGCAATCCCGTCACGGGGCAGTCGATGTAGATCAGCCCGCGCGCGTTCAGTTCGCGGCCCATCTCGCGGGCGTGGTCATAGGAGACGGTGGAGCATTCGATCGCGATGGTGCCGGCCTTTGCCGTCTTGGCCGCGCCCTCGGGCCCCAGCCAGACCGCGCGCGAGGCTTCGTCATCGGCAACCATGGTCACGACCGCATCGGCATCGATCGCGGCATCCTCAGGCGAGGTCGCCCAATGCGCACCGCGCGCGATCAGGTCGTCCGCTTTTGCCTTGCTGCGATTCCACAGCGTCACCGTGAAGCCGGCATCGAGATAGCGGCCGGCCATGCCGTGGCCCATCCGCCCCAATCCGATGAAGGCGACGCGGGACATCAGTCGACGTCCTCGATGTCGGCGCCGGCGGTGCCGAAGGCGCGCTGCGCCAGGGTTGCGGCCATGAAGTCGTCGAGCTCGCCGTTGAGCACGCCTGACGTGTCGGAGGTCTGCACACCGGTGCGCAGATCCTTCACCATCTGGTAGGGCTGCAGCACATAGGAGCGGATCTGATGACCCCAGCCGATATCGGTCTTGGCGGCCTGGTCGGCGGCGGCCTTCTCCTCGCGCTTCTTCAGCTCGATCTCGTAAAGCCGCGCGCGCAGCATGTCCCAGGCCTGCGCCCGGTTCTTGTGCTGGGAGCGGCCGGCCTGGCAGACCACGGCAACGCCGGTCGGAATGTGCGTCAGGCGCACCGCGGATTCGGTCTTGTTGACGTGCTGGCCGCCGGCACCGCCCGAGCGCATGGTGTCGACGCGGACGTCGGATTCCTTGATGTCGATCTTGATGCTGTCATCGATGACGGGGAAGACCTGCACGCTCGAGAACGAAGTGTGCCGCCGCGCATTGGAATCGAACGGCGAGATGCGGACGAGGCGGTGCACGCCCGCCTCCGTCTTCAGCCAGCCATAGGCATTGTGGCCCGAGACCTGGATCGTCGCGGACTTGATGCCGGCCTCTTCGCCCTCGGACTCTTCGAGGAATTCGACCTTGAAGCCGTGCGTCTCGGCCCAGCGCGTGTACATGCGCAAGAGCATCTGCGCCCAGTCCTGGCTCTCGGTGCCGCCGGCGCCGGCATGGACTTCGAGATAGGAATCGAAGCGATCCGCCTCGCCCGACAGCAGCGCTTCGAGCTCGCGCCTTGCGACTTCCTTCTTCAGGTTCTTCAGCGCGGCTTCGGCTTCGGCCACAACACCCGCATCGCCCTCGGCCTCGCCGAGCTCGATCATGCCGATGTCGTCTTCGAGCTCCTGCTCGACCTTGCCGATGCCGGACAGCGAATCCTCGAGCGAGGTCCGCTCCTGCATCAGCTTCTGGGCTTTCTGGGGATCGTTCCAGAGATTGGGATCTTCTGCGAGCTTGTTCAGCTCAGCAAGGCGCGCCGTCGATTTCTCGACGTCAAAGATGCCTCCTCAGCAGCCCGACTGACTGCTTGATCTCTTCTATCAACCGTTCGATTTCGGCGCGCATGTCGTTCTCTGATCTCGCGGAATCCCGCGTGCATTGGAGCTGGGATGTAGCGGCGGCGGCTGCAAAGCGCAACCGCCGGAACCGCGATCGTCTGTCTTATCCGCTAGTACAGCCCGCCGGTGCCCGGCCGCATGAAGAAGCCGGAATCCGGCTGCTGCTGCTGCGACGCCGGCACGCCGCCGCGCCCGTCGGCATCGGCAACGCCGATCACCGAATAATTGTCCGGCGGCGCCGTGCCCGGCTTGAAGGCTTCGAGGATGGTTCCGCCGGTCTCGCCGGGGCCGGCGCGCATGCCGGTCTTGGAGACGACGCGCACGAGCTTGATGCCGGCCGGCACCTTGAACGGAACCGCGGGCTTGTCGGCGAGCGCGAGCTTGAGGAAGTCGCGCGCGATCGGCGCGGCCAGATGACCGCCGGTCGCGGCGTTGCCCCTACCGAGCGCGCGCGGCTTGTCGTAGCCCATATAGATCGCGACGGCGACGTCGGGCGAGAAGCCGACGAACCAGGCGTCCTTGGCCTCGTTGGTGGTGCCGGTCTTGCCGGCGATCGGCTTGCCGACCTCCTTGACCACGGTTGCGGTACCGGCCTGGACCACGCCTTCCATCAGCTCGGTGATCTGATAGGCGGTCATGGAATCCAGCACCTGCTCGCGGCGGTCGATCAGCTGCGGCTCGGCCTGGTTCTTCCAGCCGCCCGGCGCGTCGCAGCCGCGGCATTCGCGCTGGTCGTGCTTGAAGATGGTACGGCCGTAACGGTCCTGGATGCGGTCGATCAAGGTCGGCTTCACCCGGCGACCGCCATTGGCGAGCATCGAATAGGCCGTGACCATGCGCATCGCCGTGGTCTCGCCGGCGCCGAGCGCGTAGGACAGATAGTTCGGCAATTCGTCATAGACGCCGAAGCGGCGCGCATATTCGCCGATCAGGGGCATGCCGATGTCCTGTGCGAGGCGCACGGTCACGGTGTTGAGCGACTGCCGCAGCGCGTTGCGCAGCGTCACCGGTCCCTGGAATTTGCCGGACGAAAAGTTTTCGGGCCGCCATACGCCGGCGCCCTGGCCCTGGTCGATTTCAATGGGCGCGTCGAGCACCACGGTCGAGGGCGTATAGCCGTTGTCGAGCGCGGCCGAATAGACGATCGGCTTGAACGACGAACCCGGCTGCCGGTAGGCCTGCGTGGCGCGGTTGAACTGGCTCTGGTCGAACGAGAAGCCACCGACCATCGCGAGCACGCGGCCCGTCCACGGATCCATCGCCACCATCGCGCCGGACACTTCGGGGATCTGGCGCAGGCGGTACTGGCCTTCGACCGGCTGTCCCTCCTTGGTGTAGAGCGGATCGGCATAGATCACGTCGCCGGGCTGCAACACCTGCGCCACCGACGTCGGGGTCTTGCCCTTGGCATTGCCTTGGGCCGCCCTCGCCCAGCGCACGCCGTCAACCGTGACGATGCCGGTCTCGCGCTGCTTGCTGATGGCGCCGCCGAGCTCGCGGTTCGGCTGGAAGCCGATACGCGCGGACTGGTCGCTGGTCTCCAGCACCACCGCCATGCGCCATGGCGAGATGTCGGAGAGCGACTTGATCTCGGCGAGCTTCACGCCCCAATCGCCCGAAATATCGAGCTTGCTCATGGCGCCGCGATAGCCCTGTTGCTCGTCATAGTTCACGAGGCCGGCGACCATGGCCTTGCGCGCCATGACCTGGATCTTCGGATCGAGCGTGGTGCGGACGGACAGACCGCCTTCGTAGAGCTTCTTCTCGCCGTAGCGCTCGAAGATGTCGCGGCGGACTTCCTCGGCGAAATATTCGCCGGCGAAGGTGTGGGCACCGTTGGAACGGTTGGTGACGGCCAGCGGCTCCTTGCGCGCCTTGTCGGCGTCGGCCTGCTTGATCCAGCCGTTCTCCAGCAGACGATCGATCACGTAGTTGCGGCGCTCGATGGCGCGATCGCGGTTGCGGACCGGATGCAGCGTCGCGGGCATCTTCGGCAGCGCGGCCAGATAGGACGCTTCCGCGACCGTCAGCTCGTTCACCGACTTGTCGAAATACACCAGCGAAGCGGCCGCGATGCCGTAGGCGCCGAGGCCGAGATAGATCTCGTTCAGATACAGCTCGAGGATCTTGTCCTTCGAGTAGGTCTTCTCGATGCGCATCGCCAGCAAGGCTTCCTTGATCTTGCGGGCGAAGGAGACCTCGTTGGTCAGAAGAAAGTTCTTGGCGACCTGCTGGGTGATCGTGGAGGCGCCCTGCGGACGCCGGTTCGACCCGTAGTTCTGGATGAAGAGCACGCCGGCACGCGCCATGCCGGTGTAGTCGATGCCGCCATGCTCGTAGAAATTCTTGTCCTCGGCCGCGAGGAAGGCGTTGATCACGAGCTTCGGCACCGCCTGGATCGGCAGGTACAGCCGCCGCTCCTTGGCGTATTCGCCGAGCAGCGAGCCGTCGACCGCGTGCACGCGGGTCATCACCGGCGGCTCGTAATCCTGAAGCTGAGAGTAGTCCGGCAAGTCCTTGGAGAAATGCCAGATCAGGCCTGCCACGGCCCCGACACCGACAAGGAACACCACCGTTCCCGCGGCGAACAGGAAGCCCATGAACCGCACCAGCAAGCGCATTATATGTTTATCCGTTCAAACTCTGGATCAGCTCAAGGCACCCAAAACAGGCGCCAACTCCACGTCGCGAATTCACCGGCCTACTCAATTACATCAGTGCCGGACCAAGACGCTTGCCGAACGGGATTCTCGCCGATTCCGGAACCCCCTGCGGCATTTTTATAAAGCGCCCGCTGTGGCCAAACTAGGGCTTTTGCAACGGGACGGAAAATCCCTCTCAATTCGACGAACCCCCGCTCGTCAATTCGACGATCCCCCGGTCGTCAATTTGGCGATCCCCCGGTCGTCAGTTTGACGATCCGGCCGTGGCCATGCGCTTGGTCAGGAACCCGTCGATCGCCTGCGCCATCGAGGCCACGGCCTTGGACCGCCAGCCCTCGGAAACGAGGTGTTCGAGGTCGCCCTTGTTGGAGACATAGCCAATTTCGACCAGCACCGACGGCACGTCAGGCGCCTTGAGGACCCGGAAGCCGGCCGACTTCAGGGGATGCTTGTGCATCCGCACGGTCGACTTCATTTCGCTCATCAACAGGCGGGCAAAACGGCTTGAAAAGGTGCGAGTTTCCCGCTGCGTAAGGTCGATCAGGATGTCGGCGACATCGGTCGGCTCTTCCGCGAGGTTGAAACCGGCGATCGCATCCGCCCGGTTTTCCGCGTCCGCCAGCCGCTGCGCCTCGGCGTCGGAGGCCTTGTCGGACAGCGTGTAGATGGTCGCGCCCTGCGCATCACCCTCGGCCTTCGGCAGCGCGTCGGCGTGGATCGAGACGAACAAGGCGGCCTTGAGCCCGCGGGCGACTTTGACCCGATCGTTGAGCGGAATGAAGGTGTCGTCGTCCCGTGTCATCACCACGCGGAATTTGCCGGTCTTGTCCAGCCGATCTCGCAGCGCCAGGCCAAAGGCCAGCACCAGGGTCTTCTCGCTCTCGCCGCTCGACTGCGTGCCGTTGTCGATGCCGCCATGGCCGGGATCGATCACGACGATCGGGCGCCCGTCGGCCTTTTGCTGCCCGGCTTCCGGCGCTGCGGCGGCCGGAACCGTTGCCGGCGGCGCGTCGGCGATGGTGGGCCGCAGTTCGGGGCGTTTCTCGGGGACGAGCGACTGCACGAAGGCGGCACGGTCGACCTCCTCCAGCTCGAGCACGAGCCGGGCCGGCTGGCCATTGGCAGCCTCCAGCACGTAGGAATTGGCGATCTTGGCCGGGCCTGTCAGGTCGAACACGATTCGCGAGCCGCCCGGCATGACCAGCCCGTAGCGGAAGGCCTTGACCAGTCCCCGTCCCCCGACCCCGGTGCCAGCGGGCAGTTGAAAATTGACTTGAGGGACATCGACCACCACCCGGTACGGATCGGCGAGCGTCACGGCGCGGAAGGTGACGACCTGATCGATGTCGAGGATGAAACGGGTCTGCTTGCCATCGCCGGCCAGCCGGGCGGCGGAGGCGGTCGGAAAATTCGCTACCGCAGCAGAGGGTTGCGGCTGGCTTTCCGCAGCGCTCAGGCGCCAGGAATCAGCACACACCAATGCTGCAGCGCACAGAAGCGCGCATCCCAGCAAAACCCTTTGATTTGTGCGGCTCGTCACCGTTTCAGTGCCTCCGAGCGGCCCTTCTAACGCAATAGAACCACAGGGTTAATCGCCGCTTAATCACAGATATACGAAACTCGCCAACTGTGACCGCCGTGCGACGCTCCTTGCACGGTTGGTCCATTCCACGTATGTACGGAGTGCTGACGGCCGATATTTCCGGTTGTGTCGCGTTCAGCCTCCCGGTGCAGCGCCGGAACTCTCAAGGTTTGGGAATTCCAGCGTTTTTCCGTTCCCCTCAAAGACCAGCGCGGTGCGCGGCAGCGAGGCGGAGCGGGTCAAGCCCCGGTGGCGGACGGTCCCTGGTTACCACCGCGTTTCCGGGACGGTTTTGACAGCGACGTGACTCGTTACCCGGTCCCTTAATCCCAAGGGAGCGGTTCGTAATCCCCAAGGCGAGCGCGCTCGCGCCATGCCTGGCCAGCAGCAACTGATTGAGGGGCGGCCCCGCCGCCCAATGTTTCATACGGGCCGACGCTTGATGCGCCAGACTGTGCCGACGAATTCTGAAGGACCGTTCGCGACGCTGCGGAGTGACAATCCCGCGCGCCGCTTCGGCCCTCCAGCTTCCGTTTCGGCAAGGCGCGAGAGACGGCGTTTCGGCCTTCCCCTCACCCCCGAATCAGGTGGACCGTCGCGTCACCCGGCAGCGCAGATCGCGCCCTCGGTGAATCGCGCCCGCCGCCGCCAAGAGTTAAGACATGCCCAACAAGATGTTGATCGATGCCACCCACCCGGAGGAGACCCGGGTCGTCGTGGTCCGCGGCAATCGCGTCGAAGAGTTTGATTTCGAGACCGCGCAACGCAAGCAACTGCGCGGGAATATCTACCTCGCCAAGGTCACCCGGGTGGAGCCCTCGCTCCAGGCCGCCTTTGTCGAATATGGCGGCAACCGCCACGGCTTCCTCGCCTTCAGCGAAATCCATCCCGACTACTACCAGATCCCGGTCGCCGACCGGCAGGCACTGATCGAGGCCGAGGAACAGGCCCATCGCGAGGCCGAGGAAGAGAGCGAGAACCGCTCCCACGGCCGCCGCCGCTCGCGCCACCGCAACGCCCGCCGCCGCGGTCAGGGCGAGCGCGTCCGCAGCGAGATCGTCGAGGGTCTCGAGGCCGGCGCCGATCCCGCAGCCCAGCCGGTCGAGGGCGAAGCTCCGCACACCGAGGGCGCGCCGCACGAGGGCGAGCATCTGCACGCCGATGCCGAGCATCACGGCGAGCACGACGGCCAAGAGCATCAAGACCACGAACATCAAGACCACGCTCATGGCGATCATGATCACCACGATCATGACCACGAAGGCCATGATCATCACGATCATGGGCACGACGACCATCATCACGATCATGACCATGGTCATGACGGCCAGCACGATCACCATGACCATGATCATGCCGACGACACGCCCGCGCCTGTCGCGGCCGTCGGCGCCGAGCCCGTGGTCGCGACCGAGACCGCTGCCGAACCGCAGGAGGCTGTCGCCTCCGAGGCCCATGCCGAGGCTCTCGCCGAAGCCGTGACCGCTTCCACCGAACCGGCCGACGCCGTCTACGCTGCCGGCGAAAGCACTGATGCCCGTCATCAGGAGTCCGATGAGGAAGACGACGAGGACGAGGACGGCGAGGAAGCCGAAGAGGAACACGTCGAATCCGTCGGCGGCGACGACGTGATGGAGGAAGTGCCGGAGCGCACCTTCCGCCCGCGCCGCCAGTACAAGATCCAGGAAGTCATCAAGCGCCGCCAGGTGATGCTGGTGCAGGTCGTCAAGGAAGAGCGCGGCAACAAGGGCGCGGCGCTGACGACCTATCTCTCGCTCGCCGGCCGCTACGCCGTGTTGATGCCGAACACCGCGCGCGGCGGCGGCATCAGCCGCAAGATCACCAGCGCCCAGGATCGTTCCCGCCTGAAGGAAGTGGTGCAGGATCTCGACGTGCCCGAGGGCATGGGCATCATCCTGCGCACCGCCGGCGCCGCCCGCACCAAGCCCGAGATCAAACGCGACTTCGAATACCTGATCCGGATGTGGGAGACGGTGCGCGACCTGACGCTGAAGTCGCAGGCCCCGACCCTGGTCTACGAGGAAGGCTCGCTGATCAAGCGCTCGCTGCGTGACCTCTACAACAAGGAGATCGACGAGATCTCGGTCGCCGGTGAGTCCGGCTACCGCGAGGCGCGCGACTTCATGAAGATGCTGATGCCCGCCAATGTCAGCGCGGTGAGGCAGTATCGGGACGGCCAGCCGCTGTTCTCACGCATGGGCGTCGAGAGCCAGCTGGACGCGATGTTCTCTCCGACCGTGCAGCTGCGCTCCGGCGGCTACATCGTGATCAACCAGACCGAGGCGCTGGTCTCGATCGACGTCAACTCCGGACGGTCGACCCGCGAGCACCATATCGAGGACACTGCGCTCAAGACCAATCTGGAAGCGGCCGAAGAGGTCGCCCGCCAGCTCCGCCTGCGCGACCTCGCCGGCCTGATCGTCATCGACTTCATCGACATGGACGAGAAGCGCAACAACCGTGCGGTCGAGCGCAAGCTGTCCGATTGCCTGCGGCAGGACCGCGCCCGCATCCAGGTCGGCCGCATCTCGCATTTCGGCCTGCTCGAGATGTCGCGCCAGCGCATCCGCGCCAGCGTGCTGGAATCCTCGACCGATCCCTGCCCGCATTGCGGCGGCACTGGCCATGTCCGTTCGGTTTCCTCGGTTGCGCTTCAGCTGCTGCGCGGCCTCGAAGAGATCCTGATGAAGGGCGCGACCCACAATCTCGTGGTCCGCACCCGCACCGACGTCGCGCTCTATGTGCTGAACCACAAGCGCGGCCATCTGCGCGACCTCGAGAACGGCTTCAAGGTCACGCTGGCCGTCATCGCCGACCCCAGCGTCAGCGGACCGCAGGCCTATCTCATCGACCGCGGCGAGCAGGTGCATACGCTGGAAGCCGCAAAGGCGCTGCTGGCTGCACAGGCCGCCGCAAGCCCGCCGCCCGTGGCCGAAGAAGCCTATGACGACGAGGAATTCGATCCGGAGCTGGAATCCGAGGTCGAGAGCGAAGAAACCGAAGGCCTCGCCGAGGAGCAGGCTGGCGGCGAAGCGGCCTCCGACCAGGACGGCCAGCGCCGCAAGCGCCGCCGGCGTCGGCGCGGCCGCGGTGGCCCGCGCGACGGCGAGTTGCGCGAGGATGGCGCTCCGGCGTCGTCCGAAGCGGCCGTGGCGGCCAGCGAAGGTGAAGAGGATACCGAGTCCGAACAGGACGGCGAGGAAGGTGAGGACCAGGCGGCCCGCAGCGAGCAGCAGGGCAACGGCGATCGCCGTCGCCGGCGTGGTCGTCGCGGTGGACGCCGCCGTCGCGGCGGCAACGAGGAAGGTCTCGCCGGCTCCATCGGCGACGAGCTCGCAGCCAATGCGCCGTCGGAAGCGACCGACGCCGTCGCCGATTTCGACAGCTTCGGCGGCGAGGCTGCGCCCTCGATCGCGCAGGCCGAACACACCGCCGCCGAGCCTCAGGTCAGCCAGCCCGAGCCGCGCGCCGAGGTGCAGATTGAGGCGCCGGCCCAGCCTGAGCCCGCTCCCGCTCCAGCCGCCGCGGACGAAGAGCCGGCCGACGACAAGGCTGCGCGTCGCCGCTCCACGGTCCGGGAAAAGGTGAGCTTCCTGTCGAGCAGCCAGAGCGAGCCGGCAACACCGGTTGTGGCAGCGCCAGAGCCGGTTGCTCCGCCCGCACCAACCACTGAACCCGCGCCGGAAGCGGCAACCGAAACTCCGGCCGCCCCGCGTCGCGCCGGCTGGTGGTCTCGCCGGTTCGGCGGCGGCGAGTAGAGCGAACAAAGCAGTTGAAACCGCCCGGCCAAACCGGGCGGTTTTGATTTAGCGAGGTCAGTTTCGATGCAAAGCGCAATTGTTCTCGGCGGCGGCATGATCGGCGTGAGCGCGGCGCTGCACCTCCGGCAGCGCGGCTGGTCGGTCACGCTCGTCGACCGCAGGGAGCCGGGCCGCGAGACCAGCTACGGCAATGCCGGGATGATCCAGGCCGAAGCCGTGCGTCCCTATCCGATGCCGCGCGACCTCGCGTCGCTTCTGAAGATCGCGACCGGCCGCACCAACGACGTGCGCTACAGCCTGTCGTCGCTCCATCTCCATATCGAGCCCCTGCTGCGCTACTGGTGGCATTCGGCGCCGAAGCGGCATCGCGAGGCGATCGACGCCTGGGCGCGGCTGATCGCCTACGCGACGGCGGAGCACGACATCCTCATTCGCGAAGCCCATGCCGACAATCTGATCCGCCGCGCGGGCTACCGGCACCTGCATCGCGACGCAGCGTCCTTCGATCTCGCCGTCAAGGCGGCGGAACAAGACCAGCGCGAATTCGGCGTCAGGTTTCGCGCGCTCTCGGGGGTCGAGCTCGCCAAGGCCGAACCGATCCTGCGCGACGACCTGCCCGGTGCGATCCATTGGCTCGACACCTGGACCGTGTCCGATCCCGGCGCACTGGTCACGGCCTATGCCGAGCTGTTCGAGCGCCTCGGCGGCACCATCGTGCTTGGCGATGCCCAGACCCTGCGGCAGACCGCGACCGGCTGGTCGGTCGACACGGACCAGGGAGCCATCGACGCCGCGGCCGCCGTCGTGACGCTCGGGCCCTGGTCGCCCAATCTCCTGCACAAATTCGGCTATCGCATTCCGCTGGTGCGCAAGCGCGGCTACCACATGCATTACAGCGGCGGCGCATCACTCGATCTGCCGCTGGTCGACAAGGCCGGCGGCTACGCCATGGGTCCGATGGCCAAGGGCATCCGCATCACCACGGGCGCGGAATTGACCGGCATGGACGCGCTCGCCACGCCGGTGCAGCTCGCCAGTGCCGAAGCTTCGGCGCGAGAGCTGATCGACCTCGGCAAGCGGGTCGAGCCCGACCCGTGGTTCGGCACCCGCCCCTGCACACCCGACATGCTGCCGGTGCTCGGGCAAGCGCCGCGTCACCCGGGCCTCTGGATGAATTTCGGCCACGGCCACCAGGGCTTTACGCTTGGACCCGCAACCGGCCGCCTGCTCGCCGAGGTGATGAGCGGCGAGACGCCGGCGATCGATCCGACGCCATACCGACCCGAGCGGTTCTAGCAGTCGGCGCGCTCGGCCAGCAGCTTCCTGATCCGGTCGGCATATTCGGGCGTCGCCGGATTGTAGACGATCATGCTGAGATCGGAGCGGCCCTCGACATTGAAGCTCGAATATTCGAACGACATCGTGCCGTGAACGGGATGCCGCAGCCGCTTGGTGCCGTCGCCATGATGGCGCACGTCATTGTCGCGCCAGAGTGCCGCGAATTCCGGACTGGTCCGGCAGAGCTCGTCGACGAAGTCGGCGACATGCGAGACGGCACCTGCCCGCGCCGCGTCCGCCCTGAATGCGGCCACCACGAAGCGTGCCACACTGTCCCAGTCATATTGCGCGGCGCGCACGCGCGGATCGCAGAAGATGAAGCGCAGGATGTTGCGCTGTCCCGGCGGGATCGCGCCGTAGTCGGTCAGCACGACGCTTGCGGCGCGATTCCAGGCGACGACGTCCCAGGTCGCGGTGCGCACCAGCGCCGGGCTGAATGAGAGCGCATCGAGCACGCGTTGCAGCCGCGGCGAGACGCCTTCGCTCGCCTGGTAGCGCACCTCGGGCGGGCGCCCGAGGCCGATCAGGAACAGGTGCTCGCGCTCGACATCGGTCAGCATCAACGCGCGCGCGATCCGGTCGAGCACGTCGGCCGACGGCGCCCCGCCGCGGCCCTGCTCCAGCCAGGTGTACCAGGTCGAGCTGATATTGGCGCGCTGGGCCACTTCCTCCCGGCGCAGACCCGGCGTGCGCCTGCGGCTGCCGGAGAAGCCGAACGCGGCTGCATCGAGCCGGGTGCGACGGTCCTTCAGATAGGCCCCAAGCAAGTTCTCGGCGGCAGCGCTCTCGCTCATCCTGTTAGCTATTATACCCTGATAACGTCACTACTTTACCCGGATAACTCTAACGCAGATGGTTCTCTCCACCAACACTAGGAGATTTCGCATGCGTGTTTTCGTTACCGGTGCCACCGGCTTCGTCGGCTCCGCCGTCGTTCGAGACCTGATGGCCGCCGGCCATGGCGTGCTCGGCCTCGCCCGCTCCGATGCCGGCGCCGCAGCGCTCACCGCGATGGGCGCCGAGGTCCATCGTGGGTCGCTGGAGGATCATGCGTCCTTACGCGGCGGCGCCGCCGCTGCGGACGGTGTGCTGCATCTCGGCTTCAACCACGACTTCTCGAAATTCGCCGACAATTGCGAGCTGGACCGCCGTGCGATCCTCGCGCTCGGTGAGGAGCTGAAAGGCTCCGACCGCCCTCTCATCGTCACCTCCGGTGTGGCGCTGCTGGCGCCCGGACGGCTCGCGACCGAAGACGATGCGGCGGCCCGCCACTTTCCGCGCGTCTCGGAAGCCACCGCCGAGGATCTCGCAGAGCAAGGTGTCCGCACCGGCATCGTGCGGCTGCCGCCCACGACCCATGGCGAGGGCGACCACGGCTTCGTGCCGCGCCTGATCGCGATCGCGCGCGAGAAAGGCGCCGCCGCCTATATCGGCGAAGGCCAAAACCGCTGGCCGGCCGCGCACCGCCTCGACGCCGCGCGCGTCTACCGGCTCGCGCTGGAGCAAGGCGCATCCGCTCGCCGCTATCACGCGATCGCCGAGGAAGGCGTGCCGTTCAAAACGATTGCGGAAGTGATCGGCAAAAGGCTCGGCGTGCCCGTGGTCTCGAAATCCGCCGATGACGCCGAGGCGCATTTCGGCTGGTTCGCGCGATTTGCGGCCGTCGACGTTCCGACCTCGAGTGCGAAAACGCGCGCCCTGCTCGGCTGGGAGCCGAAAGAAAAAGGGCTGATCGAGGATCTCGACCAGCCCTATTATTTCTGACGACGCTCTGCGCCGCCGGACGCAACTTGCAGATCAGTCCGTCGTGAGGGCCGTTTCCAAGTCGGTCGGATCGATCTGCCTGGCGAGGTTGGCGTTTAGCTTGTCGCGGTCGAGTTCACCTTCCCACCAGGCGACGATCACGCAGGCCACGCCGTTGCCACAGAGGTTGGTCAGCGCGCGGCACTCGCTCATGAACTTGTCGATGCCGAGCACGATCGCCATGCCCGGCACGAGGCGCGGATCGACCACGGCGAGCGTCGCGGCCAGCGTGATGAAGCCCGCGCCGGTGATGCCGGAGGCACCCTTCGAGGTCAGCATCGCCACCACCAGGATGGTGAGCTGCTGGCCGAAGGTGAGATCGAAGCCGAGCGCCTGCGCGATAAACAGCGTCGCCAGCGTCATGTAGATGTTGGTACCGTCGAGATTGAACGAATAGCCCGTGGGCACCACGAGGCCGACCACCGACTTCGAGCAGCCGAGGCGCTCGAGTTTCTCCATCAAGGACGGCAGCGCGCTTTCCGAGGACGAGGTGCCGAGCACGATCAGCAGCTCGTCCTTGATGTAGGCGAGGAACTTGAAGATGGAGAAACCGGCCAAGCGCGCGATGATTCCGAGCACGACGAACACGAACAGCGCCGCGGTGACGTAGAACGTCGCGATCAGGCCGACCAGGTTGAGGATCGCCCCGGTGCCGAACTTGCCGATGGTGTAGGCCATCGCGCCGAAGGCGCCGACCGGCGCCGCGCGCATCACGATGGAGATGACGCCGAACACCGCATGCGCGGCATCGTCGATGAAGCTGCGGATGGTGTGGCCGCGCTCGCCGAGGCCCATGATGGCGAAGCCGAACAGCACCGAGAACAGCAACACCTGCAGGATCTCGCCTTGCGCGAAGGCGCCAACCACGGTGTCGGGGATGATGTGCAGGATGAAGTCGACCGACCTCTGGCCCTCGGCCTGCTTGGCGTAGTTGGCGACGGCCTGCGCGTTGGCGGCGGCGCTGCCGAAGCCTGCACCCGGCTTCACCAGGTTGCCGATGATGAGTCCGATCACCAGCGCGAAGGTCGAGACGACCTCGAAATAGACCAGCGCCTTGACGCCGATGCGGCCGACCTTCTTGGCGTCCTGGATATGCGCGATGCCGGAGACCACGGTGCAGAAGATGATCGGCGCGATCACCATCTTGATCAGCTTGATGAAGCCGTCGCCCATCGCCTTGATCCACTCGTTGGTGGCGAGCGACGGCCACAGCCAGCCGACCAAGGCGCCGAGCACGATCGCAATCAGCACCTGGACGTAGAGAACCTTGTACCACGGCTTGGCGGCGGCCGGCGCGACCGGCGCCCCCGCCATCGTTGTCGTCGTCATTGTTTCACTCCCCCTCAAACTCAGAGCCAGCCAAGATCAACTTGGCCGGCTCTGTCAATCGGAACTGCTCGGAATGGTGCGCTTTACCCGCGTCGATCGACGATCCGGCGGGCCGCCGGCATCAGCGCGGCGCCCAGCGCGTTCTTGACCACCGATGCTGCAATGAACGGCGCGACGCCGACCGCCCAGGCCTTGGTTGCGCCAAGGCCGATGACGTAGGCCAGCCAGCTGAAGCCGGCGATGAAAATAACGACATGGGCGAGCGCCATTGCGCCAAACAGCAGCACGACGTTGCGATCCCAGCCGCGCTCGGCCAGCCAGCCGGTGATGAAGGCAGCCAGCACGAAGCCATACAGATAGCCGGCAGTCGGGCCGACAAGCGGTGCAATTCCACCGACCGGACCGGCGAACACCGGCAGCCCCATCGCGCCTTCGGCGAGGTAGGCGATCATGGTTGCGCTGCCAAGGCGCCAGCCATAGGCGGCGCCGATCATCAGCACGACCAGCGTCTGCAGGGTCATGGGCACGTAAGGCAGCGGCAGATTCACCTTGGCTGATAGCGCCATCAGGGCGGTGCCGAGCGCAATCAGCACGACGGCGCGAAGTGCGCCGACGGTTTCGCCCGGACGGGTCGGCCACATCAATGCGGCGAGAGGAGAATGCGTGGCGGCGGTCGGGATGGAACGGTCAGACAAGGGGCACTCCAGAAGGCTGTCGAAAACTCGCGGCTATTTAAGCCAGTGAGCGATGCGGTCAACTGCCTCCCGCATCTCCGCTGCCGAACGCGCATAGGAGAGCCGTATGAACGAACGACCATGGATGGGATCGAAATCGAGACCCGGCGTGGCCGCAACGTGCGCCTGCTCCAGCATCTGCTTGGCGAACTCGAAACTGTCCGAGGTGAAGTCCGAGACATCGGCGTAGAGATAGAAGGCGCCATCGGCAGGCAGGAACTTGCTGAGGCCCGCCTTGGGCAATCCCTCGATCAGGATGCGCCGGTTTTCCTGATAGCCGTGCTTGATCTCCTCCATCTCGGCCGCGCCGTCGAAGGCGGCCTCGGCCGCGATTTGCGACAGTGAAGGCACCGAGATCGAGAGGTTCTGCTGCAGCCGTTCGATCGGCCGCACGAGGATCTCGGGCACGACCATCCAGCCGACGCGCCAGCCCGTCATGCAAAAATATTTCGAGAACGAGTTGATCACGAGTGCGTGCTCCGACAGCGCCGCCGCCGTCGCCGCCGGAAACGCGTAGTCGAGCCCGTGATAGATCTCGTCGGAGATGAAGCGGATGCCGGCGTCTTCCGCCGCAGCGATCAGGCCCGCGAGCGCCTCGCGGGACATCATCGTCCCCGTCGGATTGGCCGGGCTGCCGACCAGCACGCCTTTCAGCGGCGCCTTGCGGTGCGCCGCCAGCAGCGCCTCGCCGGTCAGCGCGTGGCGCGTGTCATTGCTGGTCTCGATCAGCACGGGCTCGCAACCGAGCGCGGTGAGGATGTGACGGTAGGGCGGATAACCCGGCACCGTCACGGCGACGCGGTCGCCGGGCGCGAACATCGACAGGAAGGCCAGGATGAACCCGCCGGAGGAGCCTGTCGTCACCACGACCCGCTCGGGGCTGACATCGCAGCCATAGGCATCCCGATAGTGGCGCGCGATGCGTTCGCGCAATGAGGGGATGCCGAGCGCGGAGGTGTAATCGATCCGCCCCGCCTCGAGCGCCGCATGGGCGGCCGCGATCGCGGTCTTTGGGGCGCCGGTTGCGGGCTGGCCGACCTCCATGTGGATGACATGGCCGCCTGCCGCCTCGATTCGGGCCGCGGCGGCCATCACGTCCATCACCATGAACGGGGGAACATCGCTGCGGCGGGAGGGCTCGAGCCACTGCCCCAACCGGTTCCTCAATGTCGCATCGTGCATCGAATTCTGCTATTTCGCTGGCGAACCGGTCGGTTCGGTCCCGTAAACGGGGCGCTTGCGCCCCAGACTGGCCGCATTGTACGGCTCATAAGGGCATATCTCGTATCCGGTCCGCCGCCAATCGCCAAAAACCAATCACGAAACTGCTTGATCAAGACCGTTTGACCCAGACCGCCTGATGTTGCTCCAGATCGCATTGCGCAAGAAGGCCTCCGCCCTCACCGCCCTCGTCACTGCCGCGGCGATCGCGCTGTTGCCGATGCCGGCCGCGCATGCGCAGGCCAAGGGACCGCCGATCCTGCGCGACACCGAGACCGAGCAGCTGCTGCGCGAATACACGCGCCCGATCCTGCGCGCCGCCGGTCTGGAAAAGCAGAACATCCAGATGGTGATCATCAACGACGGCTCGTTCAACGCGTTCGTCGCCGACGGCCGCCGCATCTTCGTCAATTACGGCGCGATCATGCAGTCGGAGACGCCGAACCAGATCATCGGCGTGCTCGCGCACGAGACCGGACATCTGGCCGGTGGCCATCTGTCCAAGCTGCGCGAACAGCTCGCCAACGCCCAGACCCAGATGATCATCGCCATGCTGCTCGGGGCCGGCGCGATTGCCGTGGGCAGCACCCGCGGCAGCAACAACGCCGGCAACAACGGGCTCGCCAATGCCGGTGCTGCCGCCATCGCCGGACCGCAGGAGATGATCCGCCGCACGCTGCTGTCCTATCAGCGCCAGCAGGAGGAGAACGCCGACCGCGCCGGCGTGAAATTCCTGACCGCGACCCAGCAGTCGCCGAAGGGCATGTACGAGACCTTCAAGCGCTTCACCAGCGAGAGCCTGTTCGCCTCCCGCGGCGCCGATCCCTATCTCCAGTCGCATCCGATGCCCGCCGAGCGCGTCGCATCGCTTCAGGAATTCGCCAGTTCCAGCCCCTATTGGGACAAGAAGGACGATCCCGCGCTCCAGCTCCGCCACGACATGGCGCGCGCCAAGATTTCCGCGTTCATGGAGCGGCCGGAGACGGTCTACCGCCGTTACCCCCAGACGAACGACAGCATGCCGGCACGCTATGCCCGCGCCATCAGCACCTATCTGCACGGCGATTTGCGCAGCGCCCTCGCCCAGATCGACGCGCTGATCCAGGTCCAGCCGAACAACCCGTATTTCTACGAGGTGCGCGGCCAGGCCCTGCTGGAGGGCGGCAGGCCGGCCGAGGCGATCCCTGCCCTGCGCAAGGCGGTGCAGCTGTCCAACAACGCCCCCCTCATCGAGATGTTACTTGGGCAGGCTCTGGTTGGATCGGATAATAAGGCCTACACCGATGATGCCGTTCGGATTCTCCGGGCCGCCGTGGCACGGGAACCGGAGGCTGCGCTCGGCTATATGCAGCTCGCGATGGCCTATGGCCGGAAGGGCGACTATGCCGAGGCGGATCTGGCGTCGGCGCAGGCCGCTTATCTGCGCGGCGACAACAAGACCGCCCGCGAGCTCGCCACGCGCGCGAAAACCCGTTTCGCCGTCGGCACGCCCGGATGGGTCAAGGCCGACGACATCGTGGCGGCCAAGCCGCCGCGCAACTAACGCGACCAAGACGACGCCTGACACCACGACGTCACGACACCGAGCTTAAGTCTGCCGGGACGTTTTCCGAAACCAGCTTTCGATAAGAGGATTTGCCTATGCCTTCGCTGCGCCTGCTTGCTCCCGCGCTGTTCGCGCTCGCCATGTTCGGCGCAGCCGCGCCCGCGTCGGCCGACAGCTTCTCCGATGCCCAGCGCACCGACATCGAGGCGATCATCAAGAACTATCTCGTCACCCATCCCGAGGTGCTCGAGGAAGCGATGACCGAGCTCACCAAGCGCCAGGCCGCGGCCGAAACGCAGAAGCACGAAGCCAGCATCGCGCAGAACTCCGATGCGATCTTCAACTCGCCGCGCCAGGTCGTGCTCGGCAACAAGGATGGCGACGTCACCTTCGTCGAGTTCTTCGATTACAATTGCGGCTACTGCAAGCGCGCGATGGGCGACATGCTCGACCTCATGAAGGCCGATCCGAAGCTGAAGGTCGTGCTGAAGGAGTTTCCGGTGCTGAGCCAGGGCTCGGTCGAAGCGGCGCAGGTCGCGGTCGCCGTGCGCATGCAGGATCCCACCGGCAAGAAGTATCTCGACTTCCACCAGAAGCTGCTCGGCGGCCGCGGCGCCGCCGACAAGGCGCGCGCGCTGCAGGCGGCCAAGGAAGCCGGCCTCGACACCGCGAAGATCGAGAAGGACATCGGCAGCCCCGAGGTGCGCGCCACCATCGAGGAGAATTTCAAGCTCGCCGAAGCGATGGGCATGAACGGCACGCCGAGCTACGTGATCGGCAAGCAGATCGTGATCGGCGCCGTCGGCCTCGAAAGCCTGAAGGAAAAGATCGGCGTTGCCCGCTGCGGCAAGGCGACCTGCTGATCGCGCGTTTCAGAATTCACGCATGCAAGGAGGCCGGCTGAAAAGCCGGCCTTTTTCGTTGACTGCAACGCTGCGCGAATTCGGGCGCGAATCCGGCGCGCGCATTCATCTCGCGTTTAGGAAACAAATACCCCGGAACCGCCGATGTTCCGGAACAACTCAAATCTCCTTTCGTTGGTGGCGCGGGCAATGACGCAAAGAAACACGTGAGGAGAAATTCGATGTCTAACCGCTTTATGATCTCGGTTGCCGCACTCGCGCTCGTGGCGGGCACCGGTCTGGCGAACGCACAAGGCACCATAAACCGCGACAGCGGTGGTGGCGCCGGTGCGCAGGCGACGCAACATTCGCAGCCGTCCGGCGGTGCCGCCGAGCGTGGCGGCGCGATGGGCAAGGAATCCGCAGCTCCGGAGAAGGGCACCGTGGGCCAGGCTGGCGGCGCCATGAAGCCCGGCGGAGCAGCCGAGGAGAAGTCGTCCGGCGCGACCGAGAAATCCGGCGCGATGGAAAAGTCAGGCGGGATGGAAAAGTCCGGCACGATGAACAAGAACGCGGCTGACGAGAAGGCCGGCGCGGTGAAGGGCGAGCACGCCCAGGGCGCACAGGACAAGGCCACACAGGACAAGTCGAAGAGCACGATGGATAAGTCCCAGATGGACAAGTCCAAGAGCACCGAGACCGACACCAAGAGCGGCAACATGAACGCCCAGACCAAGGGCGCGGACAGCAAGGCCGCCGACTCCAAGTCTCAGACCACGACCGGCACCGCGCCTGCGACCGCTGCTGCACCGCCTGCCGAGAAGCGGACCGAGATCTCAACGGCGATCAAGTCGACCAAGATCGAAGAGACCACCAACGTCAACTTCAACATCTCGGTCGGCGCCGCGATCCCGGCGTCCGTTCGCTTCCATCCGCTGCCGCCCCGGATCGTGGAAATCTATCCGGAGTGGCGCGGCTATGACGTGATTTACGTCCGCGGACAGTACATCATCGTCCGTCCGCAGACGCGCGAGATCGTGTACATCATCGAAGGCTAAAGCCGCCTGGCTGACGGCCCAATGAGCCCTTGCCGAGAGATCGGCAGGGGCTTTTGGCCGATTGGGCGTCCTCCCCTGCCTGTCTCGCCCGGCAGCCACGATTAGAACTGGTTAACAAGCAATTTCCGTAACTTCCGCACAGGTTTTTGCACCCCGGATGAGCTGTTTGAAGCCCCCTGGGAGGTCCTTCAAGGCTTCCCCTAGGGCGCTTTGTTACCTATAACCCCCGCCACGCCGAAGCACCTCTTGCGGGATTGGAATGGCCGAACCAGCAACCGACACGATCCTCGTTCTCAACGGGCCGAACCTCAACATGTTGGGGACGCGCGAGCCCGAGAAGTATGGCCATGCGACACTGGCCGACGTCGAAACGCTGTGCCGCGAAGCGGCGGCGGCGTACGGCCTCAAGGCCGACTGCCGGCAGTCCAACCGCGAAGGCGAGTTGATCGACTTCGTCCACGAGGCGCACGCCCGCAAGATGAAGGGCATCATCATCAATGCCGGCGGCTATTCGCACACCTCGATCGCGCTGCACGACGCGCTGCTCGCGGTGCAGATTCCGACCGTCGAAGTGCACGTGACCAACATCCACGCCCGCGAGAGCTTCCGTCACCATTCCTACACCGCGCGTGCGGCCTTCGCCTCGCTCTGCGGTTTCGGCATCGAAGGCTACCGCCTCGCGATCCAGGGCCTTGCAGCCAAGCTCGGCATCAAGCCCAAAGCCTGACGCTCCCTCTTCACACAGAACATTCGGATCAGAACATGGCGCGCCAGCCAGACGACAAAGCAGCCGTAAAGTTTTCCAGCGAGGATTCCGCGCTCGTCCGCGAGCTCGCACTTCTGCTCGATGAGACCAGCCTCACCGAGATCGAGATCGAACGGGCCGGCCTTCGCCTGCGCGTCGCCCGCAACATCAGCGTCGCCGCGACCATGCCGATGCAGATGGCAGCCGGTCCCGCCGTCCTGCCGGCGGCCGCAGTTGCCGCCGCGCCGGCGGCGGCCGCGGCAGACCTGTCGAAACATCCGGGTGCGGTGACCTCGCCGATGGTCGGCACCGCCTATTGGGCGCCGGAGCCCGGCGCCAAGCCGTTCATCGAGGTCGGCAACAAGGTCTCGGTCGGCCAGACGCTGCTGATCATCGAAGCCATGAAGACCATGAACCAGATCCCCTCGCCGCGCGCCGGCACGGTGACGCAGATCCTGGTCGAAGACGGCCAGCCGGTCGAGTACGGCGAGCCGCTCGTCATCATTGAATAAGCGAGTGGCGAATGGCGAACAGCGAGTGGTGCCGGTCCTGCCATTCGCCATTCGCTACTCCCTATTCGCCCGCTGAGGCACCATGTTCGACAAGATCCTCATAGCCAATCGCGGCGAGATCGCCCTTCGCATCCTGCGCGCCTGCAAGGAGCTCGGCATCGCGACCGTGGCCGTGCACTCCACCGCCGATGCCGACGCCATGCATGTGCGCCTGTCGGACGAGAGCGTCTGCATCGGGCCACCGCCGTCCAAGGACAGCTATCTCAACGTGCCGGCGCTGCTCGCGGCCTGCGAGATCACAGGCGCGGACGCCGTGCATCCCGGCTACGGCTTCCTCTCCGAGAACGCGCGCTTCGCCGAAATCCTTGCCGAGCACAATCTGCATTTCATCGGCCCCAAGGCCGAGCACATCCGCCTGATGGGCGACAAGATCGAGGCCAAGAAGACGGCCAGGAAGCTCGGCATTCCCGTGGTGCCCGGCTCGGACGGTGCGGTCGGCCCCGAGGACGACGCGATGGCGATCGCCAGGAAGATCGGCTTCCCCGTGCTGGTCAAGGCAGCCGCCGGCGGCGGCGGCCGCGGCATGAAGGTCGCGCAGAGCGAGGCCGACCTGCAGGTGGCGCTGTCGACGGCAGCCAACGAGGCCAAGTCCGCCTTCGGTGACGCATCCGTCTATCTCGAAAAATACCTCCAGAAGCCGCGTCACATCGAGATCCAGATCCTCGGTGATGGCCGCGGCGGGGCGATCCATCTTGGCGAGCGCGATTGCTCGCTGCAGCGCCGCCACCAGAAGGTCTGGGAGGAAGGTCCCTCGCCCGTCCTTGCCGCCGCTGCACGCGCCAAGATCGGCGAAACCTGCGCCAAGGCGATGCGCGAGATGAAATATCTCGGCGTCGGCACCATCGAATTCCTGTTCGAGGACGGCGAGTTCTACTTCATCGAGATGAACACCCGCATCCAGGTCGAGCATCCCGTCACCGAGAGCATCACCGACATCGACCTTGTGCTGGAGCAGATCCGCATCGCTGCCGGCGGCGATCTGCCGGCCAAGCAAAGCGAGATTCAGATCATCGGCCACGCGATCGAGTGCCGCATCAACGCCGAGAACCCGCAGAGCTTCCGTCCCTCGCCGGGCCGCATCACGCAATATCACCCGCCCGGCGGGCTCGGCGTGCGCATCGATTCCGCCGTCTATCAGGGCTACACCATCCCGCCCTATTACGACTCCCTCGTCGGCAAGCTCATCGTCCACGGCAAGACCCGCGCCGAATGCCTGATGCGGCTGCGCCGGGCACTGGACGAGATGGTGGTCGAGGGCATCGAGACGACGCTGCCGCTGTTCCGCGACCTGGTGCGCCAGGACGACATCATCAACGGCGACTATCACATCCACTGGCTAGAACAGTACCTCGCGGGTAAGGAACCGGCTGCGGGGTGACCCTCTCTCCCCGTGGAACCCTTTGGCCCGCATCGCGTTCTGGACGGGGACAGTTCCAAGGGGGCCTTTTGAGTTCCGTTGACGTGACGAAGCGAGACCGTCGTGACGACTGAAGCGCAACGACGGCGCTCCATGTGGCAGATCCTGCTGTTCTCGGCGGGCCTTCTGGTGTTGACCGTGATCAGCGCCGGCTCCGTCTACCTGGTCAACAAGGCCAGGGACGATAGCAAATGGGTGGTTCACACCATCGAGGCGGAGAACCAGATCAACGCCCTGCTGCTGGAAATCCGGCGTGCCGAGAGCGCCGCCCGCGGCTATCTCCTGACGCAAGAGGCGGATTTCAAGGCCGCCCATGAGAAAGCCGTGGCAGCGATCATACCTGCCCTCGACAAGCTCACGCGTCTGACCGGCGATAATCCGGAGCAACGCGACAACATCGAGAAGCTGAGCGCGGCGATCGAAATCCGGCTGGGGCAATTCAAGCAGGAGCTGGACTTCATCGGCCAGAATCGGCCAGACAAGGCCATAGCGCTGGTCCGCGAGGGCGCCTCCACCGACACCACGGCCGAGATCAGCAAAGTCGCCGTCACCATGATCCAGGAGGAGGAGCGCCTGTTTCGGCTCCGATCGGTCAATTCCGACCGCAGCCAGACGCTGGCGGCCTCGATGACCGGCATCGGTTCGGGCCTCGTGGTGCTGCTGGCTATGATCTCGATCTGGCTGGTGCGGCGCTCAGTGCGGGCTCGCGACGAGGCCGAGACGCGCCTGCGCGACGCCTACGCCAATCTCGAGACCGTCGTCGACGAACGCACGGCGGACCTGCGCGAGGCCAACAACGAGATCCAGCGCTTTGCCTATATCGTCAGCCACGATCTCCGCTCGCCACTCGTCAACATCATGGGCTTCACCAGCGAACTCGAAGAGCTTGGCGGCGACATTTTCCGCCGTATCGGCGGCCTCACCCATGTCCCGGCCGATGGCCCGCCGCTGGCGGACGGCGAGGTCACGCTCGAAGGCCCCGACAAACAGCTTTCAGCGGATTTTTCCGAAGCGCTCGGCTTCATCAAGTCGTCGATCGCCAAGATGGACCGCCTGATCTCGGCGATCCTCAACCTCACCCGCGAGGGACGGCGCGAATTCGTGCCCGAGAAGATCGACACCCGCGAGCTGATCGAGGCCATCGTCTCGACGCTGGCGCATCAGTCCGCCGAAGCGCAGGCCGAGATCCATGTCGCACCGCTGCCGGATCTCGTCAGCGACCGCCTTGCGCTGGAGCAGATCTTCTCCAATCTGATCGACAACGCCATCAAATATCTCAAGGCCGGCGCCCCCGGCGAGATCAGAATCCGCGGGCGCACCAAGCTTGGCTACGCTATCTTCGAGATCAGCGACAACGGCCGCGGGATCGATCCGAAAGATCACCAGCGGATTTTCGACCTGTTTCGCCGGGCGGGAACCCAGGACAAGCCTGGTCAGGGAATCGGTCTTGCGCATGTGCGTGCACTTGTGCGCCGCCTCGGCGGTACCATGTCGGTATCATCGGAACTGAATACGGGCAGCACCTTCACCATCACGCTGCCCATCACCTGGAACGCAAGCAACCGGAACGCCGACCAATGACTCAACCCGTCACCATCATCATGATCGAGGACGACGAGGGCCACGCCCGGCTGATCGAGCGCAACATCCGCCGATCCGGCGTCAACAACGAGATCATCCCCTTCGCCAACGGCACGGACGCGATGAAGCACCTGTTCGGCGCCGACGGCACCGGGCTCGTGCAGAAGGGCAATGCGCTCCTGATCCTGCTCGATCTCAACCTCCCCGACATGACCGGGATCGACATCCTGAAGCAGATTAAGGAGAACAAGTACCTGAAGGCCTCGCCCGTGGTGGTGCTGACCACCACTGACGATTCCCAGGAAATCAAGCGCTGCTACGAGCTCGGCTGCAACGTCTACATCACCAAGCCCGTGAATTACGAGAATTTCGCCAATGCCATCCGGCAGCTCGGCCTGTTCTTCTCGGTCATCCAGGTCCCGCCCGCCGCCTCATGAACCAGCACCCGCCTACACTGCTCTACATCGACGACGACGCGGCGCTGGCCCGCCTGGTCGAGCGCGGCCTGACGCGGCGCGGCTACAAGGTCATTCATGCCGCGAGCGGCGAGGAAGGTCTGGAGCGTATCCGCCGCGCGGAAACCGAGGGCTGCATCGACGTCGTGGCGCTCGACCAGTACATGCCCGGCCTCGACGGGCTGGAGACGCTCGAGCAGATCATGGCGATAACAGGCGCGCCGCCGGTGGTGTTCGTCACCGCGTCGCAGGATTCCAGCATCGCGGTCACCGCGCTGAAGGCGGGCGCGGCCGATTATCTCGTCAAGGACGTCAAGGGCGATTTCATCCCCCTGCTCCACGTCGCCGCCGACGGCGCGCTGCGCCAGGCCGAATTGCAGAAGGCGCGCGAGGAAGCCGAAGCCGAGATCCATGCTTCGCGCGACCGCTACGCCGCGCTCGCCGCCGAACGCGAGCTGCTGCTGCGCGAGGTCAATCACCGCGTCGGCAACTCGCTGCAGATCATCGCCTCGCTGCTGCATCTCCAGGCGAGCTCGGCGGGCCAGGAAGAGGTCAAGGCGGCGCTGACCAACGCGATGGGCCGCGTCGCCGCAGTCGCGCAGGTGCACCGCCGGCTCTACACCTCGCAGGACCTCAAGAGCGTGGTGCTGAACCAGTACCTGGATTCGCTGCTCGAGGATCTCAGGCGCTCGGCCGAAGGCAACCGGATGTCGCGCCTGACGGTGAAGGCCGAGCCGATCGAGATCGATCCGGACCGCGCCGTCGCCGTCGGCATCATCGTCAACGAGCTGGTGATGAACGCGGTGAAATACGCCTATCCCGACGGCGCCGGCCCCATCCATGTCGAGCTGACCTCGCAGGGCGAGGATCTATTGCTGGCGATCACCGACGACGGCGTCGGCGAGAAGGTCAAGGCGGATCCGCGCTCGACCGGCATGGGCCAGCGTATCGTCGCGGCGATGGCCACCAAGCTCGACGCCACCGTCGAGCGCGACCCCGCCCATTCCGGAACTCGCGTCATGCTGAGGTTCCGCCGCACGCCCGCGGCCCCCGACACGACCAACAACGCCGCCGCAGGCTGACCCCCGCCCCCTTCGCAACACCTCCACGATCCTGCTATTGTCGCGCCATGACTTCGCGCGACTCCGCTTCGTCTGAAATCACGCCGGCCGTGCTGTTGCGCGCCTATGCCTGCGGCATCTTTCCGATGGCCGAGAGCGCCGACGATCCGACCCTGTTCTGGGTCGAGCCGGAATTGCGCGGCGTCATCCCGCTCGAGGGATTTCGCGTGGCCTCACGGCTCGCGCGCACCGTCCGTTCGGACGCCTTTCGCGTCACCGTCAACACCGCGTTCAAGGCAACGATCGCCGGCTGCGCCGCGCCGCAAGCCGGGCGCGAGGACACCTGGATCAACAAGCGGATCCGCGACCTCTATGGCGGCCTCTACGACCTCGGCCATTGCCACAGCGTCGAGGCCTGGCAGGGCGACGACCTCGTCGGCGGGCTCTACGGCGTGAGCCTCGGACGCGCCTTCTTCGGCGAGAGCATGTTTCACACCGCGCGCGATGCCTCGAAGGTCGCGCTGGTGCACCTGGTCGCGCGGCTGATCCATGGCGGCTTCGAGCTGCTCGACACGCAATACGTCACCGAGCATTTGAAGAGTTTTGGCGCGGTCGAGATTTCGCGGCGGCGCTACACCGCGCTGCTCGACAAGGCGCTCGCCGGCGACCCCGGTGATTTTCTGAGGCTGTCAGCCGGTGACGCGATCCAGGGCGCACGCGCGCTCGACATCATCGCGTCGCGGCCATAATCGGGGCCTAGCGCCCGAACCCGGGGATACCGAACAGGCCCGGCCGCTGCTCCGGCGGCGGCGGGGGTGGCGGCGTCGGCTGCTGCTGCTGGATCGGCGGCAAGGGCTGCGGCGGGCGCTGCTGCACGGTCTGCTTGGGTGGCGCCGCCTTCTTCTGCGCGGGCGGCGGAGCCGGCGGCTTTGCCGCGGTCGGATCGGGCGCGGCGGTCGCAATGGTCTGCTGCGGCTCTTTGCAGTCGGTGAGCCAGATGTCGTAGATCGGATGCTCGACGCCGTGCAGGCCGGGGCTCGCCGCATACATCCAGCCCGAGAAGATGCGCTTCACCTCGCCCTGCAAGGTGATCTCGTCGACCTCGACGAAGGCGTCGGTATTGGTGGCTTCGGTCGCCGGCCGCGTATAGCAGGCGTCGGTCTTGACCCGCAGCGCGCCGAACTGGACGGTCTCGCCGATCTCCTCGTCGAAATTGATGATGCGCCCGGTGATCTTGTCGAGGCCGGAGAAGGTCGCCTTCTTGTTCACGATCTTCTGGGCCGGCGGCTCGGTGACGACCTCGTCGCCCGGCTGGAGGCTCGCCGGGGTCTGCGGGACAGTGCCGCCCGGCCCGCCCTTCTGCTGGGGCTGGCGCTGACCGGGCGCACCCGGGGCGGCTTGCGGATTGGGCGGAGCAACCGCCACGGACGGCGGCTGGTTCGGCGGAGCGACGGTTGAGCCCGGCGGCGGCGCCAGGGGCTGGGATTCGACCGGCCCCGGCATCACGTTACCTTGCCGCCCCGGCGGCGGCGCCATCGGGCGCGACGGCAGCACGCGGCCCTGCGGCGGCAGCTCGGGGACCTCTTCATCGTCATCGGGAATCTGAGGCTGCGGCTGACCACGCGGAATCGCACCCGGCGGCCGCGGCGGCGGGTCGGAGAAGATCGTGCCGATCTGCGCCTGCGCGGGCGTCGCAACCGTCAATGCGGTGGCGGCCAGAAGCGCCGCAAGACCTGGCAGGGCAAGTCTTGTAAGGGTAAAGGTTCGAACCATCTTCTCGCGCGGCTTCAACAGCGAATCGGGCTTGCTGGACATTCTACAGGGGATACCGCCGCTCGCAGGCCATCCGGTTAACACGGCGAATACGGCGGGGGAAGGGCGGCATCCCTGCCCTGCCCGCCGCCCGCTGGCCAGACCGGCGGCCTGATGGGATAGTTGAACGGCCCCTCCCCGGGGCCGAGGCGGGCAGCGCCCCCGGAAACGACGTCCAACGACAACAGAAAGCCCAAGGTCGCCCCCATGCCCGTCGTGCTCGATCCCGATGCCGCCGCCGTCTACAAGGCCTTCCAGGAGGCCGGCCGCCCTGCCTACGAGACGCTGACGGCACCGGAGGCCCGCGCCTATTACGGGCAGGCGCGCTTTGCCACCAACCCCGAGCCGCCGGAACTGGCGCGCGTCGCGGCGCTGGCGATCCCGGCGCCGCACGGCGAAATCCCCGCCCGCATCTACGTCCCGAAGCAGCCACGCCTTCAGAACGGCCTGTCGCCGGCGCTGGTGTTCTTCCATGGCGGCGGCTGGGTGATCGGCGATCTCGACTCCCACGACGTCGTCTGCCGCCAGCTCGCCGTCGAGGGCGCGCTGATCGTGATCTCGGTCGATTACCGCCTCGCGCCCGAGCACAAGTTTCCCGCCGCCGCCGATGACGCGATCGCCGCCACGAAATGGATCGCCGCGAATGCGCGCGAGCTCGGCATCGATGCCTCGCGCCTTTCGATCGGCGGCGACAGCGCCGGCGGCAATCTCGCCGCCGTGGTCGCGCTCACCGCACGCGACGCCAATGGTCCGAGGATCGCCGGCCAGCTCCTGATCTACCCCGCAACCGATTTCGCCATGACGCACGGCTCGCACCGCGAGCCCGAGACCAGCGTGCTGCTGACGCATTCGGTGATCCGCTGGTTCCGCGATCACTATCTCAACGGCACCGCCGACATCCACGACTGGCGAGCCTCGCCGGCGCGCGCGAAAAGCCTCGCCGGGCTCCCGCCGGCCTATGTGCTCACGGCCGGCGCCGATCCGCTGCGCGACGAAGGCGACGACTATGCCGAGCGCCTCAGGCAGGCCGGCGTGCCCGTCACGTACAAGCACTATCCCGGCCAATTCCACGGCTTCTTCACGATGGGCAAATTGCTCCAGCAGGCCAACCTCGCCGTCAGCGAGATCGGCGCGTGGCTGAAAGGATTGGGCTGACGCTGCCGTCCCGGATGCCACCCCTTCTCCAGACCGTCTTCGTCCTCCCCCTGCGCGCGCTGACATGGCTCGGCAGCCAGGGCACCCGTGCGGTGGCAGCCGTCGTGTTCATTGCGGCCGCGGTCCCGCCGCTCGGGATGCTGCTGCGGCCCTACGTTACCGAGGCGATCTTCGGACTTCTCTGCATCTCCTTCATGCGGGTCGATCTGGCCGCGCTCTACAGCCATCTGCGCCGGCCGGCGCTGGTCGCGACCGCCACCGCCTGGACCACGATCGGCGTGCCGCTGATCGTCGGGCTGGTCGCCCATGCAACGGGACTCACGGCTCGCTCGCCCGGCCTTGCGCTGGCGCTGATGCTCCAGAGCATGGCCTCGCCGATGATGGCGTCTCCGGCGCTTGCCGCGCTGATGGGCCTCGATGCCACGCTCGTGCTGGTCACGCTGGTGACCTCGACCGCGCTGGTTCCGTTCACGGCCTCGCTGTTCGCGGGCCTCTTCCTCGGCGACATGCTCACCATCTCGCCGCCGACGCTCGGCCTGAAGCTGCTCGGCATCCTCGCGGCATCGCTGCTCGCCGCAACCTTGATCCGATGGGTCTTCGGCGCGGCTGCGATCCAGCGTCACAAGCGGCCGATCGACGGCTTCAACATCATCATTCTCTTGGTTTTCGCAGCCGCGATCATGGGCGATGTCGTGAGCGACCTCGTGGCCCAGCCGCTGTTCACGATCGGCCTGGCGGGTCTGTCCTTCGCGATCTATTTCACGCTGCTCGCCGTCACCACGCTGCTGTTCCGCCGCATCGGCTATGAGCGCGCGCTGGCGCTCGGGCTGATGGTGTCACAGCGCAATCTCGGCCTGATGCTGGCCGCGACCGCCGGCGCGCTGCCGCCCACCACCTGGCTGTATTTCGCGATGACGCAGTTTCCGATCCATCTTGCGCCCTACATGCTGACGCCGATCGCGCGGCGCTTCACGGCGCGCGCGGACGCGGCGGCTGCAAGCAGCACGACCCAGGGCGTGCGCCCGTAAATAAAGCGGGCCCTCTCTGGTTGATCACCACCCGCGGCCTCCATCGGCAGCGCCGCCAGCGCGCTCCGAGCATATCCACGGCCGCTTTTGCCGAACGATTCCAGCGCCTCACCAGATCCAAATGATCCGCTCGGGCACGAAGCTGATCCGCGGGGGCATTCACTGCCCGGGCCGCCAGGATTACCCGTTCGTGAACGTAGCCACGACGGTGCAAGCGCGCCGTGCCGAACGGAGGAAAGGCCATGACCATGTCAGCCAATCATCAGTCCATGCTCTCACGTCGCGGTTTCTGCCTCTGCTGCGCGGCCGCCGCCGGCTTCGCTGCAACGGGCGGTTGGTTCAGCCCCGCGACAGCCTACGCCAAGGCACGCAGCATCGTGGACCTGATCCGTGACGAGGCTGCCAAGACAAAGATCAAGGTCCACAAGCTTCGCGGCAATGTCAGCATCCTCGAGGGCTCCGGCGGCAATATCGCGGTGCTGACCGGACGAGACGGCAAGGTGTTCGTCGATGCCGGCATCACGGCCTCTCGGCTGCGCATATTGGAAGCGGCGAACAGTCTCAGCCGCGATCCGATCACACACCTGATCAACACGCATTGGCACTTCGACCATGCGGACGGCAATGCATGGCTAAACGCAGAGGGAGCCGAGATCACGGCGCACGAAAACACCCACAAGCATCTCATGTCCACACAGAGGGTCGAGGATTGGGATTTCAATTTTACGCCCTCAGCCCTTGCCGCCGTTCCGACCGACATTTTCGACACGGACAAGACCCTGAAGCTGAACGGATCGACCCTTCAGCTCAAGCATTACGGACCGGCGCACACCGACAGCGACATATCAGTCAATTTCGGCGAGGCGGACATTCTCCATGTCGGTGACACCTACTGGAATGGCATTTATCCCTTCATCGACTATTCGACCGGCGGAAGCATCGGAGGCATGATCAAGGCCACGGAAGCGAACCTGGCGGCCGCAACGAAGCGGACCATCGTCATTCCCGGCCACGGCGCGCCGGTGAGCAACCGGGAAGAGCTGTCGGCCTATCGCGATATGCTGGTTGCCATCCACGACAACGTGGCGAAACTCAAGAGCCAAGGACGCTCACTCGAAGAAGCGATCTCGGCGAGGCCAACCGCCGCCTTCGATGCCAAATGGGGCCAGTTCGTCATCACGCCGGAGTTCTTCGTGCGGCTGGTTTACCAGGGCGTCTGAGGTCAATCGCCGCAAGCCAGGCGAGCGCGAGGTCGATGCCCGCGGTGATGCCCGCCGATGTCCGCACATTGCCGTCATGCGTGAAAATCTGGTCCGGCTCGAACTTCACCTAGGGAGAACGCAGTCACAGCGGCGGCGCAGCCGGCTTTGAGGCCCTGAAGAGATAGCGGTTGGTGCTGAAGAAATATTGTCCCGCTCCGCCCAGACGCCCGAACTCGCTGTGCCATGCTTCGAGATCATCGGCTGAAACGTCGTTCCTGCGGGCGACGAAGTCCCGAATGCCCTCGGCCAGCCCCTTGCTGTAGCTATCGTCATCGTACTGCAAATTCAGAATTGGAAAGACCGACGCTCCGTCCAGGTGAAGTCGTGCATCCACCAGTCTGCGGGCCATCGACCTCGGGAGACGCGGGTGAGCGCAGTGCGCTTCCCATGATTTCATCACCGCGGCCATACGTTCCGGGCTTGCGGAATGCCACACCACCGCGTCCCAGTCCGTTGCGACAAAAATCGTGCGGCCCCCTGGCTTGAGCACGCGAAATGTCTCTGCGAGGACGCGGTCAACATCAGGCACGTACTCGGCAACTTGCGTGCACACGACGACATCGAACGACGCATCCGATTGACGCAATTCCGTGGCGTTGCCGATCGCATATGAAATCCAGGCGGAAGCCTTCTGCCGGTTGCAGACCGCGATCAGGTCAGTCGACACATCGATACCGACGACAGCACCATCAGGCCCGACGATCTGCGCCATGCTTTCGCAGAGATAGCCGGGGCCACATCCGATATCGAGAACGCTCTCGCCGGCAGACAGATTGAGCTGCCGAATGGTCTCCGCGCGCTGGGCGGTCACGTCCCCCGTGAGATAGATTCTCTGGAGCCGTTTCGCGTTCTCGTTGCTGTACTCCATCCCGCCCATCTTTGCCTCCACGCTCGAGTGCCGGGTGAGATTTTCTAACCCGCCCGCGCCGCACGCCGCAGCGCCTGGGGCGGCTGGCCGAAGGCGCGGATGAAGGCGCGCCGCATGCGCTCGGGGTCGCCAAATCCGGTTGTCTCCGCGACGAGCTCGATCGCCTCGCGCGAGGACTGCACGCGCTCGCGCGCGACCTCGATCCGTAAGCGCTCGATCGCCTTGGAGGGTGTCGTGCCGGTCTCGGCGGCAAAGGCGCGGGCAAAATGCCGCGCGCTCATGCCGGCACGATCGGCGAGATCCTCGACCGTCAGCCGGGCGTCGAGGTTCTCGCGCGCCCAGGACAGCAGCGCGCCGAACCGGCCGTTCGGCGTCTTCAATTCCAAGAGCGATGAGAACTGCGACTGGCCGCCGCTGCGGCGATGATACAGCACGAGCTGGCGCGCGGCCTGTTGCGCGATCTCCTCGCCATGGTCCTCGGTGACCATCGCGAGCGCGAGATCGATACCCGCGGTGATGCCCGCCGACGTCCACACATTGCCGTCATGCGTGAAGATCTGATCCGGCTCGAACTTCACCTTGGGATAGCGCGCGACGAAATCCCGCGTGCGACCCCAATGCGTGGTGGCGCGGCGCCCATCGAGCAGGCCCGCCTCGGCCAGCACATAGGCGCCCGAGCAGACGCTCGCGACCCGCACGCCGCGCCGCGCCAGCCGCTGCACGAAGGCGCGCGTGACCTCGCAGCGTGCGGCGTCCGTCACGCCTGCGCCACCCGCGATGACCAGGGTCGTGATCGCATTCGCCGACTTGAAGTCGCGCGCCATCATTTCCACGCCGGACGAGCTGCGCACGGGCCCCGCGTTCAGCGCCAGCACGCGGATTCCGGTGGTCGTCTTCCCCGTGCAGCGCGCCGCGATCTCGAACACCGAGATCGGGCCGGCCGCATCGAGCAACTGGAAATCCGGGAAGATCAGGATGCCGATCATGGTTATGTCCGAAAGTGAGGGAAATACGCCATTTTGGACGGAATGGCATCATGAGAGGCTGCGTCCGTCAAGCTCATCTTTGGAGGACCTGCCCATGTCGTCACCGCTCCAGATCGGTCTTTTGGTGTTTCCGCGCGTCACCCAGCTCGATTTCACTGGTCCCCTGCAGGTGTTTGCCAACGTGCCCGGCGCGAAACTGCATCTGATCTGGAAGCGCATCGAGCCGGTGCCGAGCGACTCCGTGCTGACGCTGACGCCGACCACGACATTCGCCGACTGTCCGCAACTCGACGTGATCTGCGTGCCCGGCGGCGGCGGCACCAACGACCTCCTCAATGACGAGGAGGTACTGGATTTCCTGCGCAGGCAGGCCGAGGGCGCCAAATACGTCACCTCGGTCTGCACGGGATCACTGGCGCTCGGCGCCGCCGGCCTGCTCAAGGGCTACCGCGCGGCCACCCATTGGAGTGCGATGGAGATGCTCGGCCAGTTCGGCGCAACGCCGACCAAGACGCGCGTCTGCGTCGACCGTAACCGCATCACCGGCGGCGGCGTCACCGCCGGGATCGATTTCGCGCTGACGCTGGTGTCGATCCTGGTCGACCGCACCACGGCGGAAGCGATCCAGCTCCAGATCGAATACAACCCGGCACCACCGTTCAACTCAGGCTCCCCTGATACGGCGCCCGCCGAAGTGCTGGCCTTGCTCAGGGAGCGCGGCGCGGCAAACCAGGCCCGCCGCCTCGAGGCGGTCAAGCGCGCGGCTGAGCGGGTGATGTAGCCCCTGCTGTCATGTCCCGGACGCGGTGCAGCGTGCAACGCTGCGCCGCAGAGCCGGGACCCGGAAAGCCACACGGTACGCCGCTGCATGGGCCCCGGCTCTGCAGCGCATCACCATAGCGCGTCGAAGACGCGCGTGAACGCGCTTATGGTGCTGCGCAGCGTCCGGGGCACGAGACACCAACACAAGTCGTCCCCAACAGAAAAAAGCTTCCGGCTTCGCGAGCGGCCTTTGCTGTCTCGCGGAGTGCGCCGCTTCTTCAGCACCGCACCGCTGACATGACGCTGTCAGGAGCCTGTCGCGACAATCTCGATCGCGGCCAACACCCAAGGACGCTTCCCGGTCGCGTGCGCACAGGAGGGTCTCACCATGGCGCGATACCGACTCCACTGCATCGGGGCTTCCGGCAATTCGTTCAAGGTCGCGCTATTCCTCAACTGCGCCGGGCTCGACTGGGAGCCGGTCGGCCTCGACTTCGCCGGTGGCGAGACCCGCACGCCTGACTGGCGGGCCGCCACCAATGTCATGGGCGAGGTCCCCGTCCTCGAGGTCGATGGCCGGCATATGAGCCAGTCGGGTGCGATCCTGCTGTGGCTCGCCGAGACTCACGGCGTGTTCGGTCCGACACGCGAGGAGACATTCGAGGCGACGCGCTGGCTGCTGTTCGACAATCACAAGTTCACCTCGAGCTTTGCCCAGCACCGGTTTCAGCGCTGCTTCATGCCGGAGCCCGCCCACCCCGCTGTGCTCGCTTACTTGCGCGCGCGGACCGAGAGCGCCTTCTCGATCGTCGACAGACACCTGTCCGACCGCAGCTTCATGCTGGACGAGCGGCCGACGATCGTCGATTTCTCAATGTTGGGCTATCTGTACTATCCGACCGAGGAGACGGGTTTCGATCTCGCCGCGGCTTTCCCGGCCATCGACGCCTGGCGCCGGCGTGTCGCTGGACTGCCGGGCTGGAAGCCGCCCTATGAGATGATGCCGGTCGGCAACTCGCCGCCGCTCCGTCTCCATCTCTGAGAAGCGAGCAGGGCAACAGATAAAAGAAAAAGGCCGCTCGGTTTCCCAAGCGGCCTTTCCTGTCTTACGGTGGCTGCACATTCCATCGGGCGATTTCGAACTTCCAGACCGGGGGCCTATCTCCCGATCGAGTCCTGGTCGGCGGCCGCTGCATCTCGGGACAGTCGCGAACTGTTGCCCGAACCGAACGCGATGGTCTCCCATCTCCGTAAGATGGGATCATTGAGCCGCATCGCTCGCGTGGCTGCAACGCCCGCGTAGGCGCTGTCCCCGCTGTTCCCGTTGTCCACAGCAAGGTGAGGCGGATGCTGGTGCATCCACCCCTACGGCAAGGATTCGGACGAAGATCGGAAAGCTAGCCGGGCGTCCAGGGCTGGTAGTCGCCGGTCGCCTTGGGACGCTTGCCGCTGGCAAGCGTCGAGCCGGAGGGCCGATAGGCGTTCGGCGTGCCGGTGGGGTTCGGCTGGTGCGGCTTTTGCCATTCGCGCGGCTGGTAGTTCTCTTCAGTCGGCGGCACATCGACGACGTGATGGATCCAGCCGTGCCAACCCGTCGGAATGCGGCTCGCCTCGGCGTAGCCGTTATAGATGACCCAGCGCCGCTCGAAGCCGAGTGTCGGATCGATCGCGCCGCCGCGGGTCCGATAATAGCGGTTTCCCTGCTCGTCCTGACCGACCAGCTCGCCATACCGCTTGGTCCAGAGTTGGGTGCCAAAGGTCTGGCCACTCCACCAGGTGAAGAACTTGAGGAAGAACTGTTTCATACGGCTAGGGCCCTGCTTCGTGAGGCCCTGATGCCATCCGGGCGGCGAAATGTCCAGTTCCGCGGGGACTGCCGTGCCCCCGCAAAATGTGGTGCCCCGGCGTAGGCACTGCCGCAAATCGGACGCGATCCGTTCATGCCGGGTACAGCGGCCGCATGGAAACCTGCGCCACACACGCACACCGGCGTGAACCCTGGAACCGCGGGCCTTTCAAGAGGTTTGCTTCCGGGAAAAGGAGTTTGAACATGAGCAGTCTGAGAATTTTGAGCGCCGTGGCAGCGGTCGCGTTGGTTCTTCCGTTGGCGACACCGAGCTTCGCCCAGGGCCGTGGCGGCCACGGCGGTGGCGGCGGCGCCCATTTTGGCGGCGGTGGCGGGGGTGCTCATTTCGGTGGCGGCGGCGCCCGCATGGGCGGCGGCAGCTTTGCCGGTGCGCGGGTCGGTGGCGGCGGCGGGAATTTCGCCGGCCTCGCCATGCGTCCGAGCGCAGGAGCCACGTTTAGTGGTGGCGGTGGCCGTCCCCTCGCAGTCGCGGGTAACAACTGGCGTGGCGGCGGTGGCAACTGGCACGGCGGCGGCTGGCATCGTCGCGGCGGCTTCTGGCCCGGCTTCGCGGCGGGCGCGGCCATCGGCGGGCTCGGCTCCTACGCCTATTACGGCGGCGGGTACTACAACGATCCCTATTACTATGGCGACGACAGCTACTATGACGAGCCGTCGGTCGCGGTGGTGCCGGACAGCGGTGGTGACTCGTCGGCTTATTGCGCGCAGCGCTTCAAGTCCTACGATCCGGCCTCGGGCACGTATCTCGGCTATGACGGCCAGCGTCATCCCTGCCCGTAAGCAGATCGACAACGTGTGAAGGAAGAGGCGTCGCATCGGTGCGGCGCCTCTTTCGTTTGTCGCGCGCTCATCACCTGTTTCGCGCGCAGCCCGCGCATCACCGCGTGGGAGGATCTATACACGCGAGCGCGAGGGACCTTTATTCACCGCACCGTGCATATCTACAATGATCCAATCCCAAATTGACCCGTCCCGCGATTCGCCTATATCACCGATGAATGTTGGGACTTCGATCTACTGGGAAATGTCATGCCGCGTATCCTCGTGGTAGATGACGATCCGATGGTCGGCGCGACCATCGAGGTCCTGCTCCAGCGTCAGGGCTTCGATGTCACGATGGCTGACGGCGGCGAAACGGGGCTGGCTGCGCTCGAAGCGCGGACGTTTGACGTGATGCTGGTCGACATCTTCATGCCGCACATGCGCGGCTTCGAATCCATCCGCATCTTCCACGAGCGCGCGCCGGCGATCCCTCTGATCGCGATGTCCGGCTACGCCTTCGCCTCGTCTGCCTCGCCCTCCCCCGATTTCCTCCGCATGGCACTGGAACTCGGCGCGACACGCTGCCTGCGCAAGCCGTTCACGCCGGACGCGCTCCTGACCACGATCCGGGAATGCCTTGGCGAGGCCGCGCAGCCGAAGGACAAGAAAGAAGTCCCTTGATCCCAACGCAGCGCGTCATTCTCGGTGCTGGACTTGCAATCCTCCTGATCATCACCGCCGCCTCGATCGGACTCGACGTCAAGTCGCGGTACGATGCCGCCTGGGTCAATCACACCATCGAGACGCAGAAGAAGATCTCCGATCTGCGCGTGCTGATGCGACGCGCCGAGAGCGCCGCGCGCGGCTACGAAATCTATCGCAACCCGAGCTTCAGCGACGAGTTTCAGGCTGTGCACGCCCAGATCGCGCCGGCACTCGCCGACCTCAAGCGCAACCTGCGTGACAACCCCGATCAGGTCGCGCTCATCGAGGACACCGAGCCGCTGGCGCTGCGCCGGGTCGAGATCGCCGCAGAGGTGATGCGCCTGCGCGCCGATAACGACCAGGCCGGCGTTGCCGCGCTTCAGGGCAAGGCCGAGGGCCGCGGCCTGATGGACACGGTGATGGGCAATCTCGATCAGCTGAGCGCGGAGGAAGAGCGATTGCTCGCCGCACGCGCCCAGAGTTCTCGCCGCACCGGCATCGTCCTGCTCGGCATCGACGTGATCGGCGCGCTGGTGATCCTGCTGCTGGTCGCAATGCTGATGCGCGAGAGCCAGCGCACCACAGTCGCGCTGAAGAGCACGCTGCTGGAGACCACGGCGGCGAAGGAGCAACTCGAGGCGGCCGTCGCCGAGCGTACCGAGCATCTCGTCAACGCGCATGACGAGCTGCGGCTGTCGGTCAACGTGCTCCAGAGCACGTTCCACAGCATGGCCGAGGCTGTGCTGGTGATCGACGCCGAGGGCACTGTGCTTCTGTCCAATCCGGCCGCGGAGCGCATCTTGCTGCATCGCGCCGGCATGAGCCTGCGCAATCTGCGCGCCCTGTCCGACGTATTTCACGGCGACGGCGTCACGCCGCTCAGGGCGGACGAGCTGCCGTCGACGCGCGTGCTGCGCGGCGAGCACTTCGAGAACCTGGAGATGATCGTCCGCCCGCACAGCGGCAACGATGCCCGCCATCTGATGATCAGCGGCCGGCCGATGCGCGACGGACAAGGCAACGTCTCCGGGGCCGTGCTGGTCTATCACGACGCGACCACTTCGCGCGAAACCGAGCGGCAGCTGCACCAGTCGCAGAAGCTGGATGCGATCGGCAAGCTGACCGGCGGCGTCGCGCACGACTTCAACAACATGCTCACCGTGATCTCCGGCAATACCGAGACGCTGGTGGCGAGCCTGAAGCAGCAGCCCGAGCTCCAGCGCGTGGCGCGCCTGATCGACGATGCCGCTGAGCGCTGCGCCGAGCTGATTCAGCATCTGCTCGCCTTTGCACGACGGCAGCCGCTCCAGCCGCGCAATGTCGAAATCAACGGCGCGATCGCCGATATCGCCAAGCTGCTGCGCCCCACCCTCGGCGAGCAGATCCAGATCGAGACCGTGCTGGAACAGGGACCGATGACCGCGCACATCGATCCGTCCCGCCTCACCAATGCCGTGCTGAACATGGCGATCAACGCCCGCGACGCCATGCCGAACGGCGGCAAGCTGCTGCTCGAGACCCACCACGTCGTGCTCGACGAGGCCTATGCGCAGGCCCACGCGGAGGTGCAGCCCGGCCCCTACGTGATGCTCGCGGTCAGCGACACCGGCACCGGCATGACGGCGGACATCCAGCAGAAGGCCTTCGAGCCGTTCTTCACCACCAAGGAGGTCGGCAAGGGCTCGGGCCTCGGCCTCTCCATGGTCTACGGCTTCGTCAAGCAGTCCGGCGGCCACATCAAGATCTACAGCGAGGAAGGCCACGGCACCACGATCAAGCTCTATCTGCCGCCGGGCGACGGCATGACGGACGCGGCGGCCCCAGTGGCGCCGCAGGCCGAAGGCGGCGCCGAGACCATTTTCGTGGTCGAGGACGACACGCTGGTGCGCAACTTCGTCACCGCGCAGCTGCAGAGCCTCGGCTACGACACGGTCGCCGCGCCCGACAGCCGGGCCGCGCTGGACATGATCGATGGCGGCCAGGACTTCGACCTCCTGTTCACCGACGTCGTCATCCCCGGCGGCATGAGCGGTCGCGAGCTCGCCGAAGAGGTGGCCAAGCGACGGCCGGGCGTGAGGGTGCTCTACACCTCCGGCTACACCGACAACGCCATCGTCCACCACGGCAAGCTCGACGACGGCGTGCTGCTGCTGACGAAACCCTACCGCCGCAACCAGCTCGCCGAGATGATCAGGAAGGCGCTGAACGGCGGCGGGATGACGGCGGGTTAGTTCAAGGATTGTTCTGCGGCGGCTTCCGCCGCTTCGTTTCGAACACCTTCGCAACATCCGGAGGCATCGCCCCGGGCGCACGCGATCGCGCGCCTTCTATCGCCCATGCCTTTTCGAAATCGGCGCTCGCAGCGGCAGCATCGTGCTTCTTCTCATAAGCCGCGCTGCGTGCGCGATAGGCTTGTTCATTGTCCGGATCGAGCTCGATCTGCTTTGTGAAGTCGGCAATAGCCCGGTCCTGATCGTCCTTGAGCGCGTAGGCCCGGCCGCGAAGCCCGTAGACGTATCCGACCTTGGGGGCGGCTGCGATGCTGGCGTCGAAGTCGGCGATGGCTGCGTCGAGATCGCGCGTGTGCAGATAGGCCGAGCCTCGGACGCGGAGCGGATACGAACGCTTCGGATTCAGCTCGAGCGCCTTGCTGGCATCGGCAATCGCGTGCTCGAAGTCGTCCTGGCGTAAACGAGCATCGGCACGACTCTCGTAAGCCGCCGCACTGGCCGGATTCATGCTGATCCAGTGATCGATGTCGGCGATGGCGTGGTCGTAGTCTTTCTTTCGCCCGAACGCCACGGCCCGGTATCGGTATCCGTCGAAACCGCCGTCCGGTTCGATGCCTAGGGCGCTGGCAAGATCGGATGACGCGCCGGCGCGGTCGCCGATGCGATTGCGGCTGTCTTGCCGGGCGAGATAGGCCGCGATCCATCTCGGGTTGATCTCGATCGCCCTGGATTCATCCGCGATGGCACCGTGCGGATCGCCCTTCTTCGCGCGGGCAATGCCCCGGTTGGTGTAGGCGCGAAAATTCTGCGGATCGATCTCGATGGCTTTCGTCGAGTCGGCGATCGACTGATCGACATCGCCGTCCTCGAAATTGGCCGCACCGCGCCTCATATAGGCGTCGGCAAAAGCCGGATTGAGGGTGATGGCCTCGCTCTCGTCGGCGATGGCCGCCTTGTATTCGCCGCTGCGCCAGCGGGCGTTGCCCCGATCATGAAAGAAGCCCGCACGTTCATCCTGGCTCGGCGTGTCGGCCTCGATCAGGCGCGTGCAGGCCGAAATGACGGCCGCCTCCGGGGCGTCATTGGATGCAACGCAGGACACCCGGTCCTGATGGGCTTGAGCCAATCCAAGGGACGGGATCAGGCCGAGCATGACGGCCAGCGCGATGACTCTCATGCGTTGCCCCTGGAGCGAGGTGAATTGCAGGGAACTATCTAGAGGTGCAGCGCGGCTTCGCGCAAGAGACCGCGGTCTAGCGCGTCGCCAGCACCACGGCTGCGAGCGTGAAGATCAGCGCGGCGATCTGGCCCGGGCCCAACGGCTCATGCAGCGCCAGTGCCGACGCGACGACACCGATCACCGGCACGGCCATCGTCCCGATCGCGGCGACCGAGGCCGGCAGGCGCGCCAGTGCTGCGAACCAGCTGACATAGGCGATGCAGAACTGCACCACGGTGGAATAGACCAGCAGCCACCAGCCGACCGGCGTCACCAGCGAAAGATGCGTGGTCTCGATCAAGAGGCCGATGATCGAGATCGGCAGGCAGCCGATCCCGATCTGCCAGGCCGCAGCCGTGATCGGCGGCAGGTGGATCGGGTACTTCTTCGAGAACACCGTGCCGATGGCGAAGCCGAGCGCGCCGGCCAGCGCCATGATGATGCCCGGCAATTTCTCCACGCTCGCGGCAAAGCCGTTGCCGCCCATGATCGAGGCCAGGCCGACGAAGGCCATCACCAGCCCCAGCGTGCGCAGCACGGTCGGCCGCTCGCCCAGCACCGGCCAGGCGATGATCGAGGCCCAGACCGGCATGGTGTAGGCGATCAGCGCCGCCTCGCTGGCCGGCAGCCAGAGCAGCGCCAGGCCCATCAGCACCATCCAGCCGGTGACGTTGAGGACGGCGGCGGTCAGCAGGCGCGGCCAGATCCCCGGCCCCACCTTGAGGCTCTGCCGGCGGATCAGCGCGAGGGCGGCGAGCAGGACCGCGCCCAGCACGCCGGTCACCCCGCGCAGCGTCAGCGGCGGCAGCTCGGACAGCAGGAACTTCGTCACCGGCCAGTTGAAGCCCCAGCCGATCGAGGTGATGGCGAGGAACATCAGGCCGGCCGGGGCGATGCGCGGTCGCGCATCCCGGCGAGTCGAATCAAGCATGTGGGGTACCCGGCAAAATCGCGGTCAGCTTGGCGCGGATTCGCACGCGCCACCACCACCCCGGCGGGCATGCCTGCCCTCACCTTCCGTAGCCCTACGTGAGTCCCGCTGAGGCAACCCCGGTCCCGAAAAATATACCTGCCCTGTGAACAGCGGGGTGAAGGGTCCATATCGTCACGGGATGCAAATTTTTTTGGTTGGGAATCCCTGAGGACTCACTGATACTTGGCTCAACAACAGGCGCGGGCTTGCCCCCTGTTATCCCCCGCAATCCACCATATTTAGTATTTGATTCAGGAACTCGCACTAGTTCTTGACTGGCGCAACGGAGAGTCCTAGCTTTCGGTCCGTTCGGCGCGAGTGAGTTTGCGTCCCGCCGGCACTCCCCCAAAGGGTCTCGCAAATCGCCACTCCGCCAAGCCAGCCAAAGGCCGCGGATGAGGGCTTGTCTGCCCTCGAAATGCAGACCTTCGGGCGCCAGAACGGGCCGGCAACAGGCTCGGATGGCATTGGTTGAAGTGGCGTGTGGGGCGTTGAACGCATGTCGCGCACATCCCCTTGGGGGCGGATGGGTGTGGACATGCCGGCGGATGAGAACCATCGCGCCGGGAGAAACTGGGCCGGATCCACCGGCTGAACTGCGAAGCCTTAAGGCCACAAGCGGCCCGGGAGGAATCGCGAACCGAAATAGCGACCCGGGCGCCTTGCGGAGGCAGTCCGGCAGATAAAAGGACGGGGCAAGACCATGCGGATTGAGCGGCGCCACACCACTTCGGGACAGTCACCTTACGCCGGGATCGATTTCCGGCTGACCACGTCGGAGATCCGGAATCCCGACGGCTCGGTCGTGTTCAAGCTCGAGAACGTCGAGGTGCCGACCGAGTGGTCGCAGGTCGCATCCGACGTGCTCGCCCAGAAGTATTTCCGCAAGGCCGGCGTCGCCGCGCGCCTGAAGAAGGTCGAGGAGGAGTCCGTTCCCTCCTTCCTGTGGCGCTCCGTGCCCGATACCGAGGCGCTCACCGCTCTCCCCGAGAAAGAGCGCTATGTCAGCGAGCTTTCGGCCAAGCAGGTGTTCGATCGCCTCGCCGGCTGCTGGACCTATTGGGGCTGGAAGGGCAACTATTTCTCTTCCGACGAGGACGCCCAGACCTTCTATGACGAGATCCGCTACATGCTCGCCATGCAGATGGTCGCACCGAACTCGCCGCAATGGTTCAACACCGGTCTGCACTGGGCCTATGGCATCGACGGCCCCGGCCAGGGCCACTATTACGTCGACCCCTTCACCGGCAAGCTGACCAAGTCCAAATCGGCCTACGAGCACCCGCAGCCGCACGCCTGCTTCATCCAGGGCGTCGGTGACGACCTCGTCAACGAGGGCGGCATCATGGACCTCTGGGTCCGCGAAGCCCGCCTGTTCAAGTATGGCTCCGGCACCGGCTCCAACTTCTCGCGCCTGCGCGGCGAAGGCGAGAAGCTGTCCGGCGGCGGCCGCTCGTCCGGCCTGATGAGCTTCCTCAAGATCGGCGACCGCGCGGCGGGCGCGATCAAGTCGGGCGGCACCACGCGCCGCGCCGCCAAGATGGTCGTGGTCGACGTCGATCACCCCGATATCGAGACCTATATCGACTGGAAGGTGAAGGAGGAGCAGAAAGTCGCCGCCCTCGTCACCGGCTCCAAGATCAACCAGAAGCACCTCAAGGCGGTGCTGAAGGCCTGCGTGAACTGCGAAGGCTCGGGCGACGATTGCTTCGACCCCGAGAAGAACCCGGCGCTCCGCCGCGAGATCAAGCTCGCGCGCCGCAGCCTCGTGCCTGACAATTACATCAAGCGCGTGATGCAGTTTGCCAAGCAGGGCTACAAGGACATCCAGTTCGACGTCTATGACACCGACTGGGATTCGGAAGCCTACCTCACGGTCTCCGGCCAGAACTCCAACAACTCGGTCTCGCTGAAGGACGACTTCCTCCGCGCCGTGGAAACGGATGGCGACTGGAACCTGAACGCCCGCACCTCCAAGAAGGTGACCAAGACGCTGAAGGCGCGCGACCTCTGGGAAAAGATTGGCTACGCCGCCTGGGCGTCGGCCGACCCCGGCCTGCACTTCAACACCACCATGAACGACTGGCACACGTGTAAAGCGTCCGGCGACATCCGCGCCTCCAATCCGTGCTCGGAATACATGTTCCTGGACGACACGGCGTGCAACCTGGCGTCTGCGAACCTGCTGACGTTCTATAACACGACGACGAAGCAGTTCGACGTCGCCGGCTACGAGCACCTCTGCCAGCTCTGGACCATCGTGCTCGAAATCTCCGTGATGATGGCGCAGTTCCCGTCGCGCGCGATCGCCGAGCTCTCCTACGAGTTCCGCACGCTCGGCCTCGGCTACGCCAACATCGGCGGCCTCCTGATGACCATGGGTCTGTCTTATGACTCCAAGGAAGGCCGTGCGCTCTGCGGCGCGCTGACCGCTGTGATGACCGGCATCACCTATAAGACCTCCGCGGAAATGGCTGCTGAACTGGGCACATTCCCCGGTTACAAGAAGAACGCCGCGCACATGCTGCGCGTCATCCGCAACCACCGCCGCGCCGCCCACGGCCAGACCAGCGGCTACGAGGCGCTCTCGGTGAACCCGGTGCCGATGGACCTCACCTCCTGCCCGCAGGCTGACCTCGTCAGCCACGCGCAGGCCGCCTGGGATGCGGCGCTCGAGCTCGGCGAGAAGCACGGCTATCGCAACGCCCAGACCACAGTGATCGCGCCCACCGGCACGATCGGCCTCGTGATGGATTGCGACACCACCGGCATCGAGCCCGACTTCGCGCTGGTGAAATTCAAGAAGCTCGCCGGCGGCGGCTACTTCAAGATCATCAACCGCGCGGTCCCCGCGGCGCTGCGCGCGCTCGGCTATCGCGAGAGCGAGATCGCGGAGATCGAGGCCTATGCCGTCGGCCACGGCTCGCTGTCCAATGCGCCGGGCATCAATGCCTCGACGCTGAAGGCCAAGGGCTTCACCGACGAAGCCATCACCAAGGTCGAGAAGGCCCTGCCGACCGCCTTCGACATCAAGTTCGCCTTCAACAAGTGGACCTTTGGCGAGGAATTCATTCGCGACCAGTTGGGCATTGGTGCTGAAGCCATTGCCGCGCCGGGCTTCGACCTCCTCCAGGCGGTCGGGTTTACAAAACGCGAGATCGAGGCGGCCAACGTCCACATCTGCGGCGCGATGACCGTGGAAGGTGCCCCGCACCTGAAGGCCGAGCACTATTCGGTGTTCGACTGCGCCAACCCCTGCGGCAAGATCGGCAAGCGCTATCTGTCGGTCGAGAGCCACATCCGCATGATGGCGGCGGCCCAGCCCTTCATCTCGGGCGCGATCTCCAAGACCATCAACATGCCGAACGACGCCACGGTGGAGGACTGCAAGTCCGCCTACATGCTGTCGTGGAAGCTCGCCTTGAAGGCCAACGCACTCTATCGCGACGGCTCCAAGCTCTCTCAGCCGCTCAACTCGCAGCTCATCGCCGACGATGAGGACGAGGAGGATGCGGTCGAGAGCCTCTACGAGAAGCCGATGGCGGCGCGTGCCACCCAGGTCTCGGAAAAGATCGTCGAGAAGCTGGTCGAGCGCATCATCGTGATGCGCGAGCGCGAGAAGATGCCGGATCGCCGCAAGGGCTACACCCAGAAGGCGGTCGTCGGCGGCCACAAGGTCTATCTCCGGACCGGCGAGTATGATGACGGCCGTCTCGGCGAGATCTTCATCGACATGCATAAGGAAGGCGCCGCACTCCGCTCCTTCATCAACAACTTCGCCATCGCGGTGTCGCTGGGCCTCCAGTACGGCGTGCCGCTCGACGAATATGTCGACGCCTTCACCTTCACCCGCTTCGAGCCGGCGGGCCCCGTGCAGGGCAACGACAGCATCAAGTACGCGACCTCGATCCTCGACTACGTCTTCCGCGAGCTCGCGGTGAGCTACATGTCGCGCTTCGATCTCGCCCATGTCGACCCGACCGAGTCGAATTTCGACGCGCTCGGCAAGGGCGTCGAGGAAGGCAAGGAGCCGGACGAGACCCACCACGCCACCAAGCTAGTGTCGCGCGGCCTCACCCGCTCCCGCACCGACAACCTCGTCGTGATGCGCGGCGGCTCCGCCGCGGTCACCCAGGGCAACGACAGCGCCCCGACCGGCGGCAGCAAGGTCACGGCACTGGCCTCGCACGCCGCGAGCGCGCGGGTCGGCGATGTCCTGGATGGCGCGGTCGCGCTGAAGCAGGAAGTGGCCCACGACCTCTCGCCGACGGAGAAGCTGGAAGCCCTCCAGTGGAGCAAGGCCGGCAGCGCCCAGACGGTCGCGGCCCCCTCGAAGGCCGAACGCCGCGCGGAAGCCAAGGCCAAGGGCTACGAAGGCGAGATGTGCTCAGAGTGCGGCAACTTCACGCTGGTGCGGAATGGCACCTGCATGAAGTGCGATACTTGCGGCAGCACGACGGGGTGTTCGTGAGCACCGCGTTATAGTCCCAGCCTTGGCGAGACCCGCTGATCGAATCAGCGGGTCTTTTGCTATTGGTCCCCAGCGAATATTCAGTTGCAAACGCACCCGTAGCGGGCACCTTGCTTCGGCAATCGGTATTTCCGTCGATACGACCGCTGAGCGCAATTGAGCGAAAATGGCCCTTTCGCGATGAAGCGCCAGTTTCTGCGGGTGGCGGCGGATATGGGCAATTCGTAGCTCGGATGAGCCAACGGGTCGGCGCGAAGCGCCGCCCGATGACAAGCTCCGCGATATCCGGGAAGGGTGTGGGATGGGTTTCGCTTCCGCCTTCGCTCTTCGAGCTACGGCGGACAAGTCGCTCCACCCATCCTACGAGACCTCACGGCTCATCATTCGCCGGCGCGTTGCGGCGTGCTTGTCTTGCGGCTTGTCTTGCGTCTTTTCTGGCGACCCAGTGCGCGCGAAATCGCTTCGCGGCATGAAACGCCCGCGGCGCCACGACCTGAAACGCCATGGAAGCAACGCCGGCGACAAATCCCTTCACCACGTCAAAAGCGAAATCGGGTCCAAAATACTCCCACATGACCCTGCATCCTTCTTCGCGAAGGCACCGCCGGGCAGTCGTGGGCTGACATCAAAAATGGAAAGGCCCCGTCCGTCACCGGCGGGGCCTCAAGAAAACTCCCTGCACGCGCCGTTGCGCGCACGCGAAATCTCTCGGTTCACCCGCTCATGGTGGACACGATGAAAGAGCTGCAAAGCATGGCCGTGCGATTGAAAGCGCCCATAACGATCACCCCGAAATTGCCGAATGCCGACCCACACGGTGCGCATCTTGGAGCAGCGCACGAGGGTCTGGTGTCGGCGCCATGGAAGCAGACTCGAAGTCTGCCGTCTGTGTGCCATTTCACAACTGCCGGAAGACTTTTATAAGGCATGATGAGCAAGCGTAGCCCGCAGGAAGGACCGCCATGAACGGCAATCGCTACTACGGGGTTCGGGTCGAGGGCGCCAAATACGGCGTCGGTTTCGGCTCCGCACTCGCCATCGCAATCTCCTACACCAACAATCATTCGATCCTGTGGGCGATCATCCACGGCATCCTGGGCTGGCTCTACGTGGTCTATGTCGCCCTGTTCCGGTGACGACGAGCGCGCGAGGATCGATCTCGCCAACGACGGGAGCGATGACGCGGATCGGGCGAGCACGGTCCCGCGCGCAGGACGGTCAAGACCCGGCAGGATGGCCTTGCCGATGCCCGGCAAAATCTCACCACATGGCCGCCACGCAAGCGACAACCCGCAATCGCGATTTCAGCGCAAACCCGACGGAGGCTTGCGGTTTCATCGATATTCAGGAGTCATTTGCAATGTTGGGGACGATCGAAAATAAGCCAACGGGAAAATCCGGCCGGCGCGGCGCGAAGAAGAAGGCCGGGCAACGGACCAGGGCCGGTGAGCAACACGCGACTGCAGCCCATCAATTGCCGGATGCCACAGCGGAGATCAGCCAAGAGACTAGGCAAGAGACCAAGCAAGAGAACAGGCAAGAGACCGAGCAAGAGGTAGGGCAAGAGACGAGCCCAGAGGTCGGTGCGCAGCTACCCTCGGCCGCAGCCTTGCCGGGCGAGGCTTCCGGGATGGAGATCGCTGCAAGCGCGCCTGTCGCACCGGTGGAACCCTCCCAGGCCAGCACGCAGGCGATTGCCGATGCCTATAGCGACTACACGAGGACGTCGCTTGAGCACGCCTGGACCTTCCTGGGAAAGCTCGCGACGGCGCGCTCACCCGTCGAGGCCTTTGAGCTTCAGATGGAGTACGCGAAACAGGTGTGCGGATCGTTGATCGCCGAATCCCAGAAGATCGCCGAGTTGCATGGACAATTGACCAGACAAAGGGTCATGCATTTTGAGGGGTTCGTGGCCAGGCTCACCCAGACGACGCTCGAAATCCGCGCGACACGTCACTGACAGCAGCTGCGCATTCCAACGCGGGGGGAGCGAGCGTAGCCCGGATGCAGCGAAGCGAAATCCGGGACCAGTGTGCCTTGTGGCATCATCCCGGATTGCGCGGAGCCTGTCATCGGGCGGCGCTTTGCGCCGACCCGTTGGCTCCATCCGGGCTACTTGCTCCTTGCTGCGGTCTCGGCATCGGCTAGCCGGTTGTCTTGGCCCGCTGCACTTCGTGCGGGTGGCGACGATCGCCACGCCGATTTGACTTGCGAACGTAGGTGACGAGTGCCTCGGGGTTCTCGAGCTTGATCTTTAGCGCCGCGACCAATGCGTCCTCGGCTTCGATCGTGAGCACCTTGGCACGCACCCCGAGCTTCAACCCGACAGTGTATGACGTCATGGCAGACTCCACGGGTCCGAGCTTCCACCGTACCTCAATCGGCATCTTTTCGGAACAGCCCTGCTCGACACATCCCCTTTCGCCGCCGAACAAACCGGATCACGACCGCTCTATCAGGATCGGTGAACCGAGCTCTTCGAAATGAAACAGCTGAAAGACCCGCTGGCCGTTGAAGTCGAGCACTCTCAAATCATCGGTCTCGTGCAGATTGCTTTCGACCGCGTGAAAGTGCCCGCCGTAGCGCTCTCTGGCGAGCGACAAGGGAACCTCGAACGCGACGAACTTGCCGATACCTTTTTGCCTGAGCACCCCCAGGAGCTTCTGGTCGTCCAGGGACTGGTGCGAGGTGAGAATGAGCAGCGGACCGCTCGCCGTGAGCAGCAGAAGCGATTTCATTGGATCCTCCTTTACGCCCCTCCCTACCTGATCTTCGCCAGGACTCCTTCAGGCGCTCTGGCTCCGCACGAACCTGCGCCTCCATAGCGTGTTGCAATGCGAGTATGCTCCCGCTGGACAATTCTGCGGAGGCCTTTCTGTCCAGATTCTGCTCCCAATCCCGGATGGTTTGCTTGGTGGCGTTTTGGGCCTCCGACGTCGTCTTAACGTACTCCTTCATGCAGGCGTCGGCCATTGAGCATGTCTGGCACTCCTGGGCCGCGGCCGGACCTGAAAGAAGCAAGACGAGTGTCGCGGTGAGACCCTCATGGCGCTTCCTCCCACGATAGCAGCGCACGTCGCGGGGATGCCCCGGGGAGCAGCGCCCGGCTGCTTCAGCAACCGTAGCCCGCCATAATTTCTCCTTCGCGCGCGCGTTGTGTTGGACAACGGTGAGGCCTATCCTTCCGACAATCGGACTGCCGCACTCCCATTAACGCCCGACTGGATGGAGCGCGCATCGGTGCCTGAAGCGAACGACCCCAAGCCTGACGAACCCAAGCCTGGCGAACCCAAGCCTGACGAGCCCAAGCCTGAGGCCCACAAGCCTGAGGCCGCCAAGCCTGATGCTGCCAAGCCTGATGCCGCCAAGCCGGACGATGTGCGCGCCGATGGCGGGCTGGCGCGGGCCTATGACCAGATCAAGAGCGCAGAGCAGGACCTTGCGCGGCTGGACCGGCTCGTTTCCGGAATGGAACGCGGCAACGAAGGCCCGCGGGCCCCGCAAGCCAGCGCCGCCGCGAAGGCAGCCGAAACTCCCAGGGACAAGGCGCCGGCACCGGAAAGCAAGGTTGGCAATCAAGGCCTGAAGGGAGATCGGACCATGCTGCGTGCCTTGGTTGGCCTCGTGCTGGCGATCGGCCTTCTCGGTGCCGCCTTTGCTTCGCAATATCGCGATGAAGCCAGCTTGATGACCAGGTCGATCATGGCGCGGTGGGCTCCGCCGGCCGCGAGCAAGCCCTCGCGAGCGCCCGCGGTCGAAAGTCCGGCGCAGCCGCCGGCCGTGCAACTGGCTGCTGCGGATGAGCCTGGTCCGTTGCCCGCGCCGCCGCTCAGCAAGGAAACGGAAAGCGCTGCAAGAGCTGAGGCTCCAAAACCTGACGCTGCAAGACCTGACGCGCCAAGAACCGGCGCCACGGCGCCTGACCCCTCATCGTCCGATCTCGCACAATCGCTCAAGACCATCACCAGCGAGCTTGCGAACATCAATGGAAAGCTCGAGCAATTGAAAAGCCGCAACGAGCAGGCGCTGCGCGAACAGGCCGACACCATCCAACAGCTCAAGGCGGCGCAGGAGAAGGATACGGCGGACAATGCGCGCCTCGCCGCGCAGGTCCAGGCGCTGCAAACGCAACTGACGACGTCATCCACACCCGCACCCGCGAAACCCGCCGTGCGGAGCGTGACGAGCAACGAGACGGCTGCGCCTGCACGGCCGCACGTGCAAGCGGCCCCACCCCGGCGGCCCAGGCCGCCACCGCGAGGACCCTGGATGCCCCCGCCCTACTATATGGGCGACCCCTACGGCGATCCGGATTGGTGAGCCGTCAGCGTTCTCGGCCAAGAGCCTTAGTACCAAGAGCCTTGGTACCAAGCGCCTTGGTACCATGCTGCGCGGCGATCGGCCGGCAGGCCCTCGGCCACATCCGTGCGACGTCACGACGGGCCTCGGCATGTCCGGCCAGGTCGCGTCCGCGTCCGCCTTGCGGCGGTTCAGATTACGTCTGGGACTCTCGCAAACCGGCTTGTTTCCCGTTCGTACGCGATCGGCTTTGAAGCCCAGCCCGCAGGATGGGGACGCACGAGCGCTCGCCCATCCTGCGAACTACGCTCTACGCCCGCCTCACCGTACCTCGTACACCGACACCTTCGCGATCTCGGTCGGTTCGGGCTCTTCCGTCGCAGGCTCTTCGTTGCCGGACTCGCCGACCGAGACGTCCTTCATCCTGCGCTTGACCTCCTCGCAGGTCTTGCGGACGTCTTCCGTAAAGAGCGCGCATTCCTCGATGCGCTTGAAGATCTTCCGCCCCTCCTCGCGATACCCCGCTGCCGTCTCGCGCATGAAGGCAATCGCATCATGGACCTGAACTGTCAGCGCCTCACATTTTCGCGCGGCATCGATCAGCTCGGCGCCCATGGCCTCGATCTCTTTTGCGGCGGACTCATAGTCACGAATGACCGCCTCTGCACTGAGCGCGCCCACGCGCGTGACCCCCTCGGTGTGCTCGACGTAATCGGGCAGCGCAATTGAAGCAATCGAGCTTCCCGTGCGCACCGATGCAATGTCAGCCTCGAGCTGGACCAAGTTTACTCCTTCACGTCTGCGCAATTGTTCAACACTTGCCATGATCGACCCTCCCAATACGCACCCCGAACCCTAAACAGGACAAAGTGTATTACGTGGATAAGCGACCTTCTAATCAGATATGTCGTTGACAGCCGCAGCTTTGCCATTTTTGCGCGGTTGTCGCCGCGGCACGCAGCGATGATGGATGTCATCAACGCTCAACCTCTCATAGTCGCGGTTCGAATTGCGGTGACGGTGCACCTAACTCCCGGAGGATCGGGACGAATCGTTGCAGGGATACCCCACACGATCCATAGGATGAGTGGAGCGAGTCGATCCCCATCGGCCCCGCCAGGCGATGGATTTCGCAAAGCCTCAACTCATCCACGCGCTTCCACCAGACCCATGCCGCGAAAAAGCAAACGCCTCCTCCCTCGCCTTCGCAACGTCCGGCGGGGCGCTCGGTGGGTGCGAAAGCGGTTCGCCCGAGCACCGCGGATGGTTCGGATCGCGGGCAGCATGGCGATCCTGCTCGCGATCGCGGCGCTTGTGAACATCGTCTATCACGTGGTCCGCAAGCCCACCGAGCTGTTCGTCCTTGTCGGCAATGCGCTGGACAAGGAGCCGGCCGAGAACTGGCGGCAATACGGGCCGCTGTTCCGCACCTATTCCACCGCGACGATCACGCCCGAATTGCTGGCCGCGCTGGCGCAGGTCGAGAGCTCGGGCAATCCGGTGGCGCGCACCTACTGGCGCTGGCGATTGAGCCTCAATCCGCTCGCGATCTACCGGCCCGCCTCCAGCGCCGTCGGCCTCTACCAGATGACCGATCCAGCCTTCGCCGACGCCGCACGGTTCTGTGTCCGCGGCAACGCGGTCACGGAAACCGGTTGCGGGTTCACGGGCCTCTACACCCGCGCAATCCCGAGCCACGCCATCGAGCTGGCCTCGGTGTATCTGGACCGCAACGTGGCTGACGTTCTCGCCCGCGCGGGCGATGTGAAGGCAAGCCGCGAGCAGAAGCAGGACCTGGCTGCCTTCATCCATCTCTGCGGTGCGGGCCCCGCCACGGCCTATGCGCGCCGCAAGTTTCAGATGATCGCCGACGAGCGCTGCGGCGATCACTCGGTTGCAAGCTATGTCGCCAGGGTTAACGCGATGAAGCGGCAGTTCCTGCGACTATCGGCGGATGACCCGTAGGGTGGGTTTGCATGCGGCTGCGCGAGGCGCAGTGCACCAGCCTAGACATTCATTGTCGCGAGGGCGCGTGCTTCGGCGGGCTGGCCGGCGTTTTGAGGCGCGTTGATATCCTTCCAACACTCATCACTTTGATGGACTGCGAGAATGTTGATGTCGAGACCCATAAACCGGTAGCCGTTGTCCTTGAGCCAATCCTCGAGTTGCCGGTTATCCGTCTTGATTTTTTCGATCAGGAGGATCGGGCGGTACTTCTTGATTGTCTCCCGAGCACCCGCAAGGGCCTCCATCTCCATGCCCTCGATATCGATCTTGATGAAGTCGACTCGCGGCAAGTTGAGCTCGTCCAGCGTCATTTTTCGGATCATGACGGTGTTGTTGGTGTAGTCGATCGGCTGGCCGATGAATTCGTTGCTCGGGCGCTGCCGCAATTCCAGGCTGCCGAAGCTGGAAGGCGCAAAATAGTTTGGATGTGGAATTTGCATCGTGCCGGATTCGGAGGAAACGGCAGCATGCATCGCGAACGCATTGAAGCAGTTGTTGATGGCAATGTTGCCCGCCAGCGCATAGTAGATCCGTTCCTGGGCTTCGATCGCAACCACCGAACCCCAGCCCGTCATCGACGAGGCCCATTCGATCGTGTGCACGCCGATATTCGCGCCACAGTCAATGGCGACCACCCCGTCACCGTGGTACCGCCGTCGCAATGCCAGCAGTTCGAGAGCGATATTGACCTCGACTCGATCGAAAGCAGCCGTTTCGAGGATCTGAAACCCCACGCCGTAGCCGCGGTCGGGACCGACCATGCGATAGTCGAAGCGATTGACGATCATCGTCCCATGGTTGGACGAGGCCATGACAAAGGCCAGCTTTTGCCCTGCGATCGGCATTGCGGAATCTCCTCTAACTCGGAGATGCCACTATCCCAACGCGCGCTTATGCGAAGCTTGTCCCGACAACGGCGCAACCAGTGTCTTGCCGGCCGCGCTTGCGCCCTACCTGATCTTCGCCAGGCATTCCTTCAGCCGCTCCAGCTCCGAGCGAACCTGCGCCTCCATCGCGTCCTGCAATGCGAGTATGCCCCTGCTGGACAATTCGGCGGAGGCCTTTCGGTCCAGATTCTGCTTCCAATCCCGGACTGCCTGCTTCGTGGCCCTTTGGGCCTCCGACGTCGCCTTGAGGTACTCCTTCATGCAGGCGTCGGCCATTGAGCATGTCTGGCACTCCTGGCCGGCGGCCGGGCTTGAAAGAAGCAGGGCGAGTATCGCGGTAACGACTCTCATGCCGATTCCTCCCGCCCAGGAGCATAGCACGTCTCGGGGATGCCGAGAGGAGCAGCGCATAGGATGGCTGGAGCGCTTGCGAAACCGATCGTGCCGCGACAGCTATCGATGGGTTCCGCTTCCCGTCTATTCCGCTCCACGTCCGTCGATGGCCTTCACCACCAGCCCGTGAGATGGGTTTCGCTTCCGCCTTCGCTCTTCGAGCTACGGCGGATAAGTCGCTCTACCCATCCTACGCATCTCGTCCTCTACCACCAGTACGGCCACCGCCATCCCTCATAGCGGACCCATGACGACACATAGGGCGGGCCGTTCGGATCGACCCGGTCGTCCTCAGGGCGATAACGATATCGTGGAACAATGTAGTAATCCCACGGCGTCGGCCTGAGCACGGGCGCCGTGACGATGAGCCTCTGCTGTGGTTCGCGAACCACCTGGGCCTTCCGCGTCCGGGCTTCAGCGCCTGATATCCCGAGGTTGCACAGCACCAGGGCCGTTCCGAGCGCACACGCGGCAGTCATGATCTTCATGCGTTGGTCTCCTTCGCTGGAAGAGTGCAAAAGGACGCAAGGCAAGGCAAGCTAAATTCGCTCGCGCTACGTGCGCGCGCGGCGCAGAGCCTCCTCCAGCTTTTTCCTTTGCTTGTCCCACCGGCCCTGCTCGGCCTCGGCGCGTTCGTCAAGCGCGGCACGCTCAGCTTCGATCGCCTCCGCCTTCGCGTCGTGCTCCCGCTTCGCTGCGTCCAGCGTCGCCTGGGCCGTGGCGACCGCCTCGTCGCGGCGCGCGCGCTCCTTCGCGCGCTCCTTGGCGATGGCGGCCTCTTCCTTGCGGCGCGCGGCGTCCCGCCGCCGCTCTTCCTTCTCGAACGCCGCAGCGGCTTTGCACGCGTCTTGATCGTCAATCTTGCGTGACTGTTTTGTCGCGCCCTCGGCCGGACGCTGCTTCGGTTTGGATTTGGACTCGGGCTTGGAGTTGGGTCTGGGTTTTCGCTTGGGCTCACCGTCGGCGAGATCGGTCGGCAGCTGGGCGCTCTCGGTGAACGGGCCGTCGGAGCCGACCGGACGCCGGAGCACGACGCCCGGGCTTGCCATGGTCGCCGCGACGATGTCGGGGTCGTCGGTCTCCTTCGCGGCGCCCTGATGAAAGAGGTTGGAGCTGGCGCCCCAGGCCTCCAGCGCCGCCTTCATCGAGGGTGCGGCGACCGCCTGGTCGTAGAAGCCGAGCGAGGTCTGGTAGGTCTTCAGTTTTCTTTGCGGTTTTCTAGTCGCTTCGCTTTTCGGTTTTTTCGGCATGTCGCCCCGCGGCCCCGGCGACGCACCTCTCCGTCGCACCGGCGTCACCATGCCATAGTATCCCTGTTTTGCCCGACGAGTCAAATTTTATTCGGAATCACCGAAATCGATACGAGGCAAGCGACGCCCTTGCCAACGGAGCCGCACAATATTCGGTCCCGCAGCCCCCTGAAATCATGCGTGTTTTCTACGGTGCATGGGGTTGTTTTCGACATTTTTGTTGGCAGACAGCTCCGCGAGGTGTCTCCCTACGCCGCGTCGACGTCCTCAGGCGCCGGACCTGCCACGAGCCCGTCGAGGCCGACCATCAGCAAATCGGCAATGTGCATCAGCTGGTAGAGCGGAATATCGGCCTCGCCGTTCTCGGCCAGCGCCAGGAAGGCGGGCGTGACGCCGATGCGCTCGGCGACCTGGACGTCGGTGTAGCCGCGGGTCTCGCGCGCCGCCTTAACACGCGCGCCGATCCCGAGCCGGTGCCGGGACTGCTCGTCCGCCGTCATCATGACGGCCTGTTCGTCCGGGCTCGCATAACCGTCGGCGAACGCGCTGCCGATCAGTCTGCCCTTGCGCCAGGCGACGCGGCAGTCCTTGCGCAATCCGCTGCTGAAGACCAGCGTGAACTGCTCGGCGACCCAAAGCGACGAGTTGAGCTGCAGGCGGGCGCCGCTGCCGGAGACATCGCGGATCGTGCAGGGCACGCTGATGAGGCTGCCGGTGCCGTTGTCGAACTCGACAATCCCGGTTCGCAACGTCTGATGTCTGGCAGCGGCACGATGCTCGCTCATGACCTGGACTCCCAAAGCTTGCGGCAGCGTCGAACGGCGTAGCCGACGCATCCGTATGATCGGGACATGGATACCGCGGAATTTTTCCCGAACCCCTAAGGCTCCGGCACTTCAACCGGGACCGGACGCCATGGTAAAGAATTTGCTCCCAATCCATCTTTTTCGGCGGAATGCGTGCGGCGCGCCCGTGAAAGCGTTCTCGAGCGAAATGGATACCGGTGCGCGTCAAGAAAGCGCGCCAAAACCAAAAACCTGGAGCCTTTCCCGTTCCGATTCCATCGGAACGGGAAAGGCTTTGGGGATGACGAGGCAAGCAATGACCGAACCGATGAAATGCCCGAACTGCCAGTCGGAGCACGCCTATCAGGACCGCGATCTCTGGGTCTGTCCGGAATGCGCCCATGAATGGAGCGCTGGGGGCGATGTGGCCGCGCAGGCTCCGCAGGAGGCCGGGGTGCGCGATGCGCATGGCAATGCGCTCACCGATGGCGACAGCGTCATCGTGATGAAGGACCTCAAGGTCAAGGGGTCATCGTCGGTCGTCAAGGGCGGCACCAAGGTCAGGAACATCCGCCTCCAGGAGGCCACCGACGGCCACAACATTGCCTGCAAGATCGACGGCATCGGCGCGATGAATTTGAAATCGGAGTTCGTGAAGAAGGCCTAGGCCGCCCGCGTCCGCTCCAGCTACTCCTCCAGCAGCGCGTCATACCCCTTCGCGCTGAATGCCAGCAGACAAAACCCATGCCCGAACGGATCGGCCATCATCGCGATCCGCCCATAGGGCGCATCGCACGCGGGCGCCTCGAGGGTCGCACCGGCGGCAAGTGCGCGCGCGACGGCCGCATCGACATCGTCGACGACGACGTCGATGTGCAGCGGCGTCCAGTGCCGCTCATAGCGGCGGCGGTCGCTGCCCGCGCTCGGTGTGCCGGCCTGCTTGGTCAGAAGATACAGCGGCGCGGGCCAGCCCAGCAGCTCGACGAAGTCGGTGCCGAAGCGGCGGCCGACCGTGAGGCCGAAGGCGGCGGTGTAGAAGGTGGTCGCTTGCGCTGCGTCGGGAACGTCGATGTTGAGCAGGATGGTCATGACGGGCAGCGTAGCCCGGACGGCGCGGACGCATAATCCGGAATGTTGCCGCACCTTTCGGTCGCGGATTTCGGTTCCGCTCCAGGCTAGTCGATCACCGCTGCCGCTGCGCCAGATAGAATCCGCACAGCACCGTGACCAGCCCCGCCACCTGCAACATCGTCGGCGGCTCGCCGAGCAGCAGCCAGCCGACCAGGAGCGTCAGCGCCGGCACGCAGGCCGGGATCACGGCGGCGCGGGCGACGCCGAGGCGCTGGACCGAGACGGCGAACAGATAAAGCGCGGCGGGGCCGGCGAGCACGCCCTGCGCCAGCGCCTGAATGGCATTCTCGGTCACGCCTATCGCGGCGACATGGGCGAGACCGACGGTGGCGAGATAGATCGGCAGCAGCAGCAGCGACAGCACGTTGATGACGAGCGCGGCCGACACGGCGGAGACGCGCCAGCGGCGCAGCAGCGCGCCAAAACCGGCGAACATGAATCCGGTGAGCACGAAGATCAGATCGCCGAACACGCCGTCGGACCCGATATGGCCGATCGATTCCGCGCCGATCACGCAGAGGCCGCCGACGATGACCAGGGCGCCGGCAAGGCGCGATGCAGAGATGTGCTCCTTCAGCACGACCGCCGCGAGCAGGAGGCCGCCGAGCGTCGCGCAGGAGGGCTGGATCACGCTGCCGTGGCCGAGCGGCACGAACAGGAATCCGGTGTAGGAGATCAGCGACATCACGGGACCGCCGAGCACCATCAGCACAAGGCCCCTGCCCCAGCCGATGCCGCAGAGATCACCGATGCCGGCGCGCGCGACCAGCGGCAGGAACGCGATACCCGACCAGACATAGCGATGCACGAGCAGGTCGACCGGGGTGAAACCGACCTTGAGGCCGTGCCGCGTGCCGGCAAAGCCCAGCGCCCAGAACAGCGCAGCCGACAGGCCGCAGACGACGCCGAGTAACGCCGGCGCCGCATCGTTCTTCTGAATGAGAGCGTCAGCGCCGCTCGTTCGCTGATCCATGGGCAAGCCTTATGTCAGCGCGTGAGCCGCCTCAACCCACGCCGTTGCAGGTCTGGCACGCGGCATAGCCCAACCATCATGCCTCCTCGCCGAACACCATCCGCCATCCCTTGCGTGTGTCCATGTATTCCCGCACCTCGCGAATGCGGTCCCCGGCGACCCTGAACACGAAGCAATAGTCGTTCTCGTAGGGCTTGCCGCCCGCAAGCGTGGCACGCATCCTCTCTTCCACGATCACGACATCGCCGTCGGCGTAGACCCCGCGAAAGGCGATATCGACCTCGGAGAACATCCTGTGCATCTCCTGCGCGATGAAGCGCGCGATCGCTTGCGCGCCCACCATGTGATCGGTGTGATCGAGCGCGACGGCGGTGGCGTTGCCCTTCGGCGCGATCCATTCGGCATCGTCGGTGAAGAGCGCGGCGATGCGGTCGGCATCGCGCGACGAAAAGGTCTTCCAGGCGTTGAGAACGATGTCTTTCGGGCTGGTCACGGCGCGCTCCAGAACTGGCATTGAGGGGGCTTCCATCAACGGCAGCCTTCTAGGCCGCCATGCGCGTTGCCGCTCGCCACAATCGGACTCGGTCATCCCGCGGCCCTTCCGCCCGCGCGGGCATGCGCTATCATCCGGCCATGCTGAGTTTTGACGATTGCAACGCCGCGCGCCTGCGCAGGGATCCCCGCTATGACGGCCGCTTCTTCACGGCGGTGAAGACCACGGGCATCTATTGCCGCCCGGTCTGTCCGGCCAAGCAGCCGCTGACGCGCAACGTCGTCTATTACCCGACGGCGGCCGCGGCCGAAGCGTCTGGCTTCCGGCCCTGCCTGCGCTGCCGTCCCGAAACCGCGCCGTTCTGCCCGGCCTGGAACGGCACGCGCTCGACGGTCGCGCGCGCGGTGAAGCTGATCAACGAGGGCGCGCTCGATGAAGATTCGGTGGTGACGCTCGCGATGCGGCTCGGCATCTCCTCGCGTCACCTGGCGCGCTTGTTCGAGCGCCATGTCGGCGCGACGCCGCAGCAGCTTGCCAAGACGCTGCGCGTCCAGCGAGCAAAACGCCTGCTCGATGCCGGCGAACACACCATGACCGACATCGCGTTCCAGGCCGGCTTCGGCAGCCTGCGAAGATTCAATGCCGCGTTCGCCGAGCTCTACGGAAGATCGCCGTCCAGCCTGCGCTCATCGAGGGGTGCGTAGCCCGAATCGAGCTACGCAAGTTCGCTCAGAAAAATCCAGGGCTGAGATCGAGCCCATAGGTCAGGCTCAGCACGAACACGAACAGCGCGGCGGCTGCGAACAATGCAAGATGCCTGAGAATGAACGCGCGCGGCGAGGTGGTGGCAATAACGGCTTTCTGCGCAACGGGCATGACGCCCTCCGTTATGAAAACGCTTCTTGGCCGCCAATGAGCGGCGCCCGCATCAGGCGCCGCGATCTGCAAAGCAACTATTAAAGAGATCACACTCGTCTTGAACGGCCGTCCACAATCGGCGCGCGACGGCGATCTTTCTTGCCGCAACTTTCTCAACCCGCGCACGGCGCGCCAGATCACGGCTCGCCTCTCAAAAAAAGACCGCGCTCCCGAAAGAGAACGCGGTCCATGCAGACTCGGGAGGAGACGAGTCAGCTTCGTGTTGTCTTCAGACGATTGAGATCAGCGGGCCGTGCCCGTCGTGACGTCCGCGGTCTTGACCTTGCGCGGCGTCAGCACGCGGGCCTGGTGGACCGAAGCGACGGTGGTCGGCACGGTTGCCTGCTGCTTGACATGCGCGGCACCGAGCACGCGCACCTGCAGGGGGGAGACCGGAAAACCGTTGGCCTCATAGGTCGGCAGCTCGGCGGCGAAAGCCGCGGTGCTGCCCGCGATCGTCAGGATGGCGGCGGCGATCGACAAAGTCTTCTTGTTCATTGGTGATGCTCCTGGATGGAAGATTCGGAGCACATTTAAGCGCGTTTTGCTGCATTGCGATATGCACTGCTGCATTGCAACAACGCATCCGTTGCATGGCAATATGTTTAATACGCACAAGCGCTTGGTCGAAGCCCTGCCAACGCGACATGACACTTTTATGGGCGGCGGTCAGGCACCGAGCACATGCCCCCCGCGTGCACGCGGCTTATTTCAACGCCGTCGCCAGCGATTGCAGCTTGGCGACGAGATTGGTGCCGAGCGCATAGATGACCTCGATGATCGCCAGCGCGATACCGGCTGCAATCAGGCCGTATTCGATCGCGGTGGCGCCGGATTCATCGGCTGCAAATTCGGTCAACAGGCATTTCAATTTCACAACTCGCATCCTTTCAACTCTACCGCACGTTGCCGGCGCGAGAGCGATACCAAACCACAATCCAAGATTGAGTAAATTCAATCCCTTCAATTTGATGACAATGAATGGCTGCCGCTTTTCAGCCACTTGCCGCCCCTGAAACCGCGGGGAATTCGCGTTGCACCTCGGCAACACCCGCCCGAAAAGCCCCATTTCGTCTATTTGCGCCATTGCGCCGCCACACCATCCTCCGAACAATTGACGCGTCGCGTGCCTGGCTGTGCAAGGTTGGTTCGAACAGAACCGTTTGGAGGCAGGGATCATGAATGATCGGCGATCTCTTCTGGTGGCGGTCTCATGCCCCTCGGCCGTTCTCGCCGGCTGGCTGGTGCTCTCCCTGTCCGCCTACGCTCCGGCCCTCATCGAGAAGAGCAGCGCCAATGCTTCCGCCGTGTCGCGCGCGAAGGATCTTGGCCGGCTCGAGCTCGCCGACGTCCCGCATGCTGCGGCCATCGAGGATGGCATCGCCCTGACCGCCGATATCGCGGCCGCTGTCGCTGCGACACCGAATCCGGATCCGGCCCCCGAGGCCGCAACAGCCGAGATGCCCGCCGCCGCCATCAAGCTCGCCTCAGCCGATCCGGCGCTGATCTTGCCGGCGGAAGCACCGCCGGCGCCACAGATTTCACCTGAACCCGCGCCCGTCCTCAGCGAGGCTGCACTGGCAGAAGCCGCACCCGCGCCGGAGCCCGTGGTCAAGCTCGCATCCGCCGATCCCACCGAGATCGTGACGACAGATGCGTTGTCGCCCGCGGCGATCGCGACCGGCCCAGCGCCTGCCGCGAGCATGCCATCGCCGCCGGCCGACACCGTCGCCGTGCTCGATGAGTGCTTTGTCATGGACGCCTGCATCGACCGCTATCTGTGGACGCTCTATCAGCGCACCGCGAAGGAGGATTCGATCAAGGTCGAGGACCGCCGCCCCGTCACCATCAAGCGCAGGGGCAAGATGGTCACGGTGATGCGCAGCTTCACAAAGCTGGTCGATCAGGATTTCGGCTGGAAGGATCCGAAAGCGGCCGAGCGCGCCAGCATGCCGATGATGGACTACGTCATCGGCGGCATGGACAAGAGCTTCAAGCGAAAGCTGTTTCGCATGCTGCTCGCAGCCGAGGCCGCCGGCCTGTCGCCGGGCATCACCAGCGCGTTCCGCGACGACTACCGCCAGTCGATCGCGAGCGGCCTGAAGGCTGCCTCCGACCGCTCTTATCATGGCGGCAGCACGCGCGGTGGCTACGGCCATGGCATGGCGGCCGACATCGTCAGCACCCAGGGCAACAACCGCGCGCAGCGCTGGGTCTCGACCGAAATCCTGTGGAAGTGGGCCGACGCCAACGGCAAGGCATTCGGCATCGGCCGGCCCTATCTCGGCCGCGATCCGCCGCATGTCGGCCCGGTCGACGGCCAGGAATACATCTCGAAGCGTGGCACGGGAGACCACAAGGAAGCGGCCAACGTGAGGTCCAAGAAGGTGATGCGGGCCGCGGCCCACGCAAAGCTGCGAAAGACACACGCCGCACGCGAGCAGAAGGGTTTGGCCAAGCCGCAGAAGTCGGCGCAATCGGCCGGCAAGCGCGCGACCTGACCCTACTACGGCTTCCGCCCGGGGATCGGCAGCGGTACCAGGCGCATCTCGGCGGTGCCTGCGTCTTGCGTGCGCACCAGCACCGCAAAGATGGTTTCGACCGCAAGCCGCACGGCCGCCTGCATCGCCTTGCCCTTGGCCAGATGCGCCGCAATCAGGCCGGCAAGGAGATCGCCGGTGCCTGAGGGGCGGATCGGCAAACGCGGCGTCGCAAAGCGCGACAGCTGGCCGTCGGCGCACAGGATCGTCTCCACCTGCCCTTCTGCCGTGTCAGCGAGCGTGCAACCGGTAGCAACGACATCGATGCGACGTTGCCCCGCCAGCGCCGCGCAGGCCCTGCGCAGGCCCTGCGTGTCCGCGATCGTGACGCCCGACAGCAGCTCGAGCTCGAACTGGTTCGGCGTGGCCAGGTTGGCGGCCGGCAGCAGCCGGTGCTGCACCACGTCCAGAATGCCGTCAGCGACATAGACTCGGCCGTCATCGCCAATCACGGGATCGCAGAGATAGACCAGCTTCGAATTCCGCGTCAGCGCCCGCTCGACAAAGTCGGCGATCACCGCCGCATTGCCGGGAGAGCCGAGATAGCCGGTGACCAGCACCGCAGCCTCGTCGACGAGGTCGCGCTCCTCGACGCCTTTCAGGAGATCGGCGACGAGCTCGGTCTCCAGCACCCGCCCACGCAACGTCGGATAACGCGGATGGTTCGACAGCAGCGTCGTCGGCACCGCCGCGACGTTCACGCCCTCCGCCTGCATGGCATAGGCGGCCGCGCTGTTGCCGACATGGCCGTGGACCACCTGGCTTTGAATGGAGATGACGAGCATGCGGAGGTCCGTAGGGTCAAATGCTGAGCGAAGCAAGCGTAGCACGAACGGCTCGCGTAGCCCGGATGGAGCAAAGCGTAATCCGGGGTTCTCAGATCGCGGCATGAATCCCGGATTATGCTGCGCTCCATCCGGGCTACAAGTTTAGAGCATCTCATACCCCAGCCCCGGCCGCAGGGCCCGCATCTTCCGCGCCAGCCGCCGGTGCCCCGTCTCCTCCGACCGCGCCAGCCGGTCGGCGACCGCGACATGGTCCGCATCGCTCTTGTGCTGATTGAGCTTGGCCTGTCCCTCGACCGTGTCGACCACGAGATCGACGACTCGGATCGCAGCCAGCATGCTCTCGCGCTTGCCCGGCTCCATTTGCGCGAGGTCCCAGGGCTGCTTCGACAACCGCGCCTCGGACACGGCAAGCAGCGCATCGCCGTGCCCGCGGTTCTCGTCCAGTTCGCGCAGATGCGCCACGCCCGACAGGTGCACAGCCTCGTAGAGCCAGGTCGAGACATTGTCGCGCGAAGAGTACCAGTCGTTGGAGATATAGGCGTCGTCGCCGGCAACGATCAGCAGGAAGCGCCGCGTGCCGTCTGCGAGCAACACGAGCGGATTCCTGGCGGTGAAATGGATCTGCACGACCACCTGCCCGTCGCGCTCCTCCAGCACGAACGGCACGTGCGAGGCACGCGGACCGTGCTCGTCCGCCGCGACGATCATGCCGAAGCCACGTTGCCCGGCAAATTCCAGCGCGCGCTGCTCCTCGATGCGAAACTGGGGACGAAGCACATGCATGGCGCGGCGCTCGATGGCTCGAACAGGGGACGGCGAGCGAAGGCTAACCCATGACCCGGCAAAATCTGAAGAACAATCGGCCCGCAAACGCCGATGCCAGCAATGCCTCAGCGCCGCGCCAGCGTCGCAAGATAGGCGCAGAACATGTCGGCCATGGCATCGGCATAGACTGCGATCTCCGTCTCGCTCCGCGTCTCTTCCGAAAAACTCTTGCCGACGTCGCTCAGCGTCGCCGCGATCAGCTCGCCGGCCAGGATACGCGTCGCATCCGAGGCTTTCGGAAGCGCCTCCCGCATGAACGCGGCGACGATCCCCTCGCCGGCTGCCCGGGCGTCCTGCGCCTCGGGCGCGTCGCGATACAGCGGCGCGGCGTCACTGAGCGCGACGCGGATCGCGGCCTCCTCGCACTCGGAACGAATGAAGGCGTGGACCAGCGCACGCAACCGCGTCGGCGGCGGCTTCGCCGCATCCGCGAGGATCCCGCGCAACAGCTCGCTCGTGCGCCGCCACTCGTCGCTCTGGAGGCGGAACAGGATCGCCGCCTTGTTCGGAAAATATTGGTAGAGCGATCCGACGCTCACACCCGCCCGCTCCGCCACCCGCGCCGTGGTGAAACGCTGCGCTCCCTCCTTGGCCAGGACCTGAACAGCGGCATCCAGAATCGCGGCCACCAGCCCGCTCGATCGGGCCTGTTGCGGCTGTTTTCGTGAGGAAATTGAACGGCTTCGGCGATCGGCCATGGCGTGCCCGGGCAATGCGAATAGGAAATGCGACGAATTAGTCGTATTTTAGCCTCTGCGCAAGCACGCGCTTCTTCGCGAACCCCGGAGACATCTAATGACCACCCCGACCATCACAACGCTTGCGCCGCTGCTGGATCGCCTGTTTCACGAGGCCGAAGCAGCCTGGAGCGCAACACGCGCCGCCGTCGCCGATTTGTCCGCTACAGACCGGGCGCGGATGATGCGGAGCAAGACCGATTACCGCGACCTCTACGGACGCTTGAAGGACGTACCGCTCGCGGTCTCGCGCGAGACGGGTCACCTGCTCTACATGCTGGCGCGCAGTTCGCGCGCGAAGGTGATCGTCGAGTTCGGAACCTCGTTCGGCATCTCGACCCTGCACCTTGCGGCAGGCTTGCGCGACAATGGCGGCGGGCGCCTCATCACCAGCGAGTTCGAGCCGTCCAAGGCGGCGCGGGCGCGGGACAATCTCTCGGCCGGCGGACTGATCGATCTCGTCGAAATCCGCGAGGGCGATGCGCTGAAGACGCTCAGCGCCGATCTGCCCGACACGGTCGACCTCGTGCTGCTCGACGGCGCCAAGGCGCTCTACCCGGAGATCCTGGATCTGGTCGAGGACCATCTCAAGCCGGGCGCGATCATCGTCGCCGACAATGCCGACGACAGCCCCGACTATCTCGCGCGCGTACGCGCGCCCGCAAGCGGCTACATGTCCACGCCCTTCGCCGAAGACGTCGAGCTCTCCATGCGGATCAGCTGACGCTGCACAAAATCGACACTCTGAGCCGTCGTGCGATCTATCGCGCGGCGGCTTCGCCTTCTCGGCGAAACAGCCAAAACTCCGGCAAACCGCTGCCGACATGCTCCGCCCTGTCGCAGGCTCGTCACTCACACGTGATAACTTCACCCGCCAAAAGCCATGTTCCGCGTGCTAAACATACCTACCGCGCGGTATCTTTTGCGCGCCGCATCTGAGCTCGTCATGACCTCCGCCTTCAATGCCTACGCAGCGCTTGCCCTCGCCATCGTCTTCGAGGTGACCGCGTCCGCCTTCCTGCAGCAGTCCGCGCAGTTCACGCGGCCATGGCCGACGCTGGCCATGGTGCTGTTCTACGTCGCCTCGTTCTACGCGCTGTCGGTGGCGATCCGGGTCATTCCGCTCAGCATCGCCTATGCGATCTGGGGCGGCGTCGGCATCATCCTGACAGCCACCGTCTCCTTCGTGCTGTTCCGCCAGATGCTGGACGCCGCGGCCTTCGTCGGCATCGGGTTAATCGTGTCAGGGGTCGTGGTCATCAACTTGTTCTCGCAGACGACGGCGCACTGATGCCGGCCAGCGCCTACACCCGCGCCAAGCAGCCCGAGCAGGTCCGGCGCGCCCTGCTCGACCATGCCGCGGCGATCGCCATGGATCACGGCGTATCGGGGATCACGGTGCAGGCGGTGGCAGCGGCGGCCGGCGTCACCAAGGGCGGGCTGTTTCATCATTTCGGCAGCAAGCAGGTGCTGATCGAGGGCCTGTTCGCCGATCTCCTCGCCCGCGTCGATGCCGAGATCGACGCCGCAATCGAAGCGGACCCGAAGACGCGCGGCAGCTTTACGCGGGCCTATGTCAATGCGGTCTTCACCGGCAAGGCCTTCGGCTTTGCGACGCCCTGGGCGGCGCTGAGCATGGTCGTGGTCACCGATCCCTCCCTGCGCCGGCTCTGGAACGACTGGATGAAGGCGCGCCTGAAGCGTCACCGTACGACCGACGCAGCGCCCGAACTCCACGTCGTGCGTCTCGCCGCCGACGGCGCCTGGCTGTCTTACATCACGACGGGACAGACGCGCATGGGCGCAGACTTGCGTGCCGTGCACGACCGCCTGATCGCACAGACCTATCGGCGCGGATAGCCGGAACGACGGCTATTGGCTCTGCACTGCCTTGGGCGGACGCGGCGCGGATTTGGCCGATTTTGCTCCGGACTTGGCCGCCGCGCGCGGCGGCGGTTCGTCGACGGACACCAGATAGGCGGCGAGCGCCTTGGCGGAGTCGGAGCTGGTTACGTAATGGTCCTTCAGGAACCAGGCGAGCGTCAGGCTGAAGCGCCCTTTCGCCAATCCCCGCGGGCTGCGATGGCAGCTCGCACAGCCGTCCGCGAAGAGCTTTGCGGCCGGCTTGCCGGCATCGAGATTTTGCGCGGACGCGACCGTCACCGTCAGCGCCGCGGCTGCGAGAGTCACCAGGGGCGCGATCGCGTCGCGCCCCGGTCGAAATAGCGAAATCAATGTCGTCCCCTAGAGCGCTTTCGAGCGAAGTGGATTCAGGTTCGCGTAACGAAAACGCGTCAAAAGAAGCAGCGGCCCCGTCGCGCGGTCACGCCGCCAATAGCTGATCGAATTCGGGCGGAGTGTAGGCCTTGCCATCCGGGTCGGTGATGACGACCCGCCATCCCTCGCTCGCCCATACTTTTGCCTTCGCCACGATGAGCAACCGGCTCTCGCGGGCAAAACTGCACTTCTCATTGTCGCGTTCTGCGACCATTTTATAGGCCAATGCGCATCCCCTTGCGTCGTCGTGCACCCGCTCCCCTCGTGGCAGCGGGCTTTGGCGGCAATTCGCCGGGAGCGTGGCAATTTGGTGCCATCGACGGCAGCATTGTGCCCTGGTTCCAACTGAACGACGGAGATTGATCGTGCGCCGCATCAGAAATGCGATTCTGCTTGTCGCGGGCTTGCCTGGCATGGCGCTGCTTACCACCGCACCTGCGCGGGCGCAGACCTACGATCCGCGCTATCCCGTCTGTATCGAGATCTACACCATCGACGGCAGCAGCATCGATTGCAGTTTCACATCGATCGCACAGTGCGCCGCGACCGCTTCCGGGCAGTCCGCCCAGTGCTACGCCAACCCTTATGCCCTGCGGAGCCGGCCACCGGGTCCGGGTCCATCGCCGCCGCGACGGAACCGTTAGGGTATCGCGATCCGCTCAGTGGACGCGGATGATATGGGGACGGCCGAGATCGATCAGCCCCTGCACCGCCGAGAGGCGGTCGTCCAGCGCTGCGATGGTCAGCAGCAGGTTGTTGCGGCGCTCGTCGAGCATGCCCATCTCGGCACCGGTGAGCTTCGTGCTCGTCCGCTCCTTGTGAATCCCGTCGAGGGATTTGCGCAGCCCGGCGATCAGGCTGGACAGCTGTTTGGCCTCCTTGGTCATCGACCGCTTCGCGACATTTTGGCGGCGCGTCTCCGCCTGGCTCTGTCTCATCGTCATCCTCCCGTTGCCCCGCTGCCCCGAGTGGATGCTTACAGCTTTGAGTACACATATTACGATCGATGAAATCTGCCCGCGAAGAACTTTCTTAAATTGGACAGGCCGGGAACTCTAGGGCGTCCCTGACAGAAAGCCCGGCACGAGGGCCGGGCCTTCTTGGGCGATGTCAGTGCTTCTGGTGACCGCCACCGGGCCCGCCGGCCGGCGACCCGCCGCCGCGCGGAGCGGCATTCATATGCGGAGCGCCACCGCCGCCGTGCGGCATCGCAGGTGTTGCCGCGCGCGGCGCCGGCATCTGTGCGCGCGCATTCATCGGCGAACCGTGGCTCACATTCGGCTGAGCCATGTGCGGCGCTACAGGACGTGCGGCAGGCGCGGCCGAGACACGCGGGGCGTCATGTGCGCGCGCCATCGGCTGCGCACGCGCCGCCGCGCGGCTTTGCGTCTGCTCGTGCACCATACGCGCCTGTGCATCGTGCGGATTGCGGGTCTGCACATTGGCGCGTTCATGCGCGATGCGCTCGCTCCGTCCGGCGTGGGTCCGGTCGGCCGTGATCGCAGCGTCGCGCTTCGCGATCGCGGCGTCGCGCTTGGTCATCGCGGCGTCATGCCGTGCGGTCGCAGCGTCACGGCCGGAGATCGCGGCGGCGCTCCCGTTACCCCTGTCGCCCTTGCCGCGCACACCCTCGCGGCCCAGCGCGATTGCAGCGTCATGCGTCGCCGCACGGCCGATGCGGGCCGCGCGCGGATCGATCGTCATCCGCGCAGCAACGTGCTGATGCGAGGTCCAGTAATTATTCCAGTAGGCGTGGCGTCGATAAAAGGGACGCCCTTCGTAATAGTTCGACCAGTACGAGGTCAGCACGAACGGAACGATCGGCACGTCGATCTGGTCGACGTAGTCAGGCAGATAGACGTAGTGATTGCGGTAGAGATATTCGAGATATTGCGACGATACCCAGCCGCGATCATCGGAGAAGCTCACGTCGCACCAGGCATTGCCGCGCAGGCAACCATGGATGTTGACGCGGGCGCCCTCGGGGACGCGATCGACCAGGGGAAAGCCCGGCCCTGGCCCGGCGCGCAAGCCGGTCGAGACGGTGACGATTCCCGGCCCAGCCAGCGCAGCCGTCGGGGCGAGCAACAATGCGGCAACTAAAGCAGTTCTGAGTCTCATGGCGAATTCCTCCTCGTTCGAGTCGGAACGCGCTGGCGCAATGAGCGTTCCGCGCACGGTGGTCACATCCATCGAAAGATTGAGATGCACGCCGCGCGCAGTTCAATATTCACTCGCCGTTCATCGGGGCGGCCCGCTGAGAGCGAGGTAGCCCGTCAATTCGCTTGCAACATGAACGCGTCGAAGTACGACGCAAGCGCAGCAAAATCATCGAGCGGCAGCACGGTCGCGACGTACTGGTCCGGTCGTACCACGACCATGCAACCGGCCCTCCGATCGATGCCGCGCATGGCGAACACGTCTTGGCCGCTCTTGAGGTCTGGACAGAACATCTTCTCGTAATCGTACAAGCCGTAACGGCCTTTGCTCGGGAGCAACATCGGCGGCATCGCCTCGATCGCGAGTTCGCGATGATCCTGCTGAAACACCGCGCGCAGATCGATCACGCTGTCGATATCGGTGCTTCCGGGCGTATATCGCCGGATCGGAGATTCCCGGGACTCAGCGAGGAAATTGCACAAGGCACGGATGGCCGAGCTCGACGCTGCGGGATTCTCGGCGGGAGAAAACGCGTAAATGCGGAAGCGGCCATCGGCCTGCGATGCGTGGCCGAGGTGGACCGGCTTGGCGTCGCCAAGCCGAATGACCGGCGCGGAATGGAAGCGCTTGCCGATCACGAGGCCTTCGGCGAGATGCTGGTGAGTCGTTGCGCCGGTGAGGAGTGACGGCCTGTAATGCGTCGCCGTGCCCGCGGTGTAACGGCCGTGCCTGACAAAGTAGTCCTGCGTCTTGGCCGCATCGGCGCCGCCAGCCTTGGCGGCGGAGGCGAGAATGCCTGCCCATTCGCGGTCGAAATCGATCAACTCCTTCGCCACCGCCTGGCGCTCGTGCGAATAGGAATGCAAGAGGCTCGGTGCACACTGCCCCCGGAGGACGGCGGCCAGCTTCCAGCCGAGGTTGAAAGCGTCCTGCATCGAGACGTTCATGCCCTGCCCCGCCTTCGGGCTGTGGGTATGGCAGGCATCGCCGGCGATGAAGATGCGCGGCAGGCGGCTCGCGATCTCGGCCTCCGGAACGTCGTCAAACTTGTCGGTCAGGCGCTGGCCGATCTCGTAGACCGACCACCAGGCGATCTCCTTCACGTCAAGCGTGTGCGGCTTCAGAATCCGCTGCGCTTTCGCAATCACGTCCTCAGCCGTGATGTTGCGATTGGCGACGCGCTCGCCGACGTCAAGCTTTGCGAGCTCGACATAGAGGCGGACCATGTAGCCGCCTTCGCGCGGAATGATCAGCAGGCTGCCGTCCTTCGCCGACTGGATCAGGGCCTTGAAGCGGATGTCGGGAAAGTCGGTCACCGCCAGCACGTCCATCACGCCCCAGGCGTGGTTGGCGGAATCGCCATGCAGTTCGCGGCCGATCGATTTGCGCACCGTGCTGCGCGCGCCGTCGCAGCCGACGACATAGCGCGCCTTGATCGTTTCGATCTTGCCCTCGTTTGCGCCATCGCCGCGCTCGAGACGCACCGTCACGGCATAGTCGGCAGGACCCGCGGCCGGATCGACCTCGAGGTCGAGCAGGCGCCGGTTGTAATGCGGTTCGAGCTTGGCAGGCGATTTGCGCATGACATCGAGAAAGCCGTCATGGATGCGCGCCTGGTTGAGGATGACATGCGGGAATTCAGACAGTCCGTCCTCGACATCCTGCACACGTCCGCTGCGGACGATCGTCTCGGGCTTCCGTTCGTCCGGCTTCCAGAACGTGGTCTCGTTAACCCAATAGGCTTCCTTCAGCACGCGCTCGCTGAACCCATAGGCGTGGAACATCTCCATGGTGCGGCAGGCGATGCCGTCGGCCTGCCCGACCAGCAGCCGGCCCGGCTTCTGCTCGACGATGCAGGTCTTGATGTCGCCGAATTGCGCAAGCTGGGCTGCGAGCGTCAGGCCCGCAGGGCCGCAGCCGACGATGAGGACATCGGCCTCTTCGGGCACGGCCCCGGCTGCGCCCGAAGCCAGAATGCGTTCGGCGGGATCGGCGATTTCGGGATCGCCCGGCTGAAATCCATTGAGATGGAATTGCATGAGCACCTCTCCCGTCAACGCCTTCTTGATATTGATCAGTATGCTGACTATCAGTATACTTGTCAATGATCCGCGACTTCCCTGCGACCGAGGAGAATTCGGTGAAAGACAACAACGACATGCCCGGGCATCTGGCGCGCCGGTTCCAGCAGATCGCGGTAGCTGTGTTTCTGGCCGAGGTCGGCGAAGCCGGCTTCGACCTCACGCCGGTGCAATACGCAGCCCTTGCGACCATCAAGGCCAATCCGGGGCTCGACCAGGTGACGCTGGCAGGATTGATCGCCTACGACCGTACCACCATCACCGGCGTTATCGACCGCCTCGTCCAGAAAGGCCTTGCCGAGCGCCGCGCCTCCAGCCGCGACCGCCGCGCCCGCGAGCTCGAGATCACCGACGAAGGCCGGCGCACGCTGCGCAAGATCACCCCGGCCGTGGAGTCCGCCCAGCGAGTCATGCTGCGCGGCCTCAGCGCGAAGGAAGGCGAGGAGCTGATGCGGCTACTGCGCAAGGTCATTGCCGCCGGCAACGAGCTCAGCCGCGCCCCGCTGCGCGAGCTGGAGGCATGACCCCCGTATTTCTGTCCGTAATTGTCGCAGTGCCGCGAAACCTGGAACTAACCTTCGGCTGCTACGGTCGGCAACATTCTGCGTTTAACGCGCGATTAACTTTGCCGCTCGGGAGTTTCGGATGTTCAGGTTCCTCATTGCGGCGACAGCCATCGCGCTCTCGGCCGGTCCCGCGCTCGCCAACGGCCATGGCGGCGGCGACCCTGCTCCGCCGAAGCCCGAGGCCACGACCGCACCGGCGAAGGTGATCCTGACCAAGCAGGGACCCGCGCTCGTCGACCTCAAGGGCATGACGCTCTACACTTACGAGCGCGACACGACCGGCAAGACGTCGAACTGCAACGGCAAGTGCGCCGAGAGCTGGGTCCCGCTGTCCGCAACGGTCGACGCGAAGGCCATCGGCGACTTCACCGTGATCAGCCGCAACGACGGCAGCAAGATGTGGGCGTACCGCTATCGTCCGCTCTACACCTCGCCGGCCGACAAGGCGCCAGGCGATGCCAACGGCAATGCCACGACGTTGCAGTGGCGCGTCGCCCGGCCTGAGAACTAGGTCTCAGCCGGTAGCCCTGCCCACGAGGAAAGTCTCGTGAGCCGTGGAATGACCGATCGCACCGCGCTTATCCGCGCCAGCTAGACCCCGCGTCGACCCGCGCGTTCTGCCCGGGCGGCAGCACCACCACCGTCGCATTCAGCTTCACCCGGTCGAACAGATCGATCACGTCCTCGTTGCGCATCCGGATGCAGCCGGACGAGATCGCCTGCCCGATATACTCCGGCTGGTTGGTGCCGTGGATACGGTAGAGCGTGTCCTTGTTGCCGAGGTAGAGATAGATGCCGCGCGCGCCCAGCGGATTGGCGGGGCCACCGGCGACGCGCGCCGGATAGGGTCCGAGTCGCGCCTGGATCTCCGCTGTCGGAACCCAGTCGGGCCATTCCGCCAGACGGCCGACGCGCGCGACGCCGGAGAAGGCCATGGCTTCCTCGCCGACCGCGACGCCGTAGCGGATCGCCTTGCCTTCGGGCAGCACGAAATAGAGGTAGCGCGCGTCGGTATCGACCAGGATCGTGCCCGGTTGCTCCTTGCGCGGATAGTCGACGATATGACGGAGATATTGCTCAGGCACGTTCGCCTGCGCGTAGGGCGTGTGCGCAAGCAACTGCCGGTCGCGCGGCGTCATGCTCGCATCCGTCGATGGAGAAAGCGTCGTCTGCATGCAGCCGGCGAGCGGAAGCATGGCCATGACGAACAATACGATTCGAGATTTTGGCACCACCGGCCCCCCGATAGCGGATAGCAGCGCCCCCAGCCCCGCCAGATGCTGCCCAAATCGTGCTGAAAAGAAGGCAAAGCGGAACACGTGCACGTGTTCGGCCAGCCTGGTTCCATCACCACAAACGGCGGAGAAGCGTCGCACAGTCTCCATCCCCTCGCCTTGCTTTGGTCAAACCCGGCTGGACTCGTGGGTCATCGTGCGGACTCATCGGATTTGGGATGGGGTCACCTCGACAGATCGGCTCGCGCCAATGCGGACGCCCATACATTAAACACTCGCATTTCAAAGGAGCTGCGATGCTCGCGACGCTGAACTCTAGGCAAATCGTCGATGAGATCGTGAAGGACACGGTCAAGGACAACGATCCGCACGACGCCATTCAGATTTCACCCGACATGGTGCTGGCTTCGCGCCCCATCAGTGGTGCGCCCGCGTTGGCCCCTGAGATCGCAACCCGTCCAGAGCCGAAAATAGATCCGAAATTCGCGCCGGAGCGCACCATCAATCCGGAGCCGAAATTCAGTCCCGTCCTGGAGCCGCAGACGGCAGCGCCCTCGGTTGACACCGCCGTGCGCGTCGCCGCCAGCGATGGTCACAACCGGCAGAAGCGATCCTCCGCCGGCAAATGGCTGCGCGGCGCGTTCGTCATGATCTTGTTTGCGGGCGGAAGCGCGGCCGCCACTGTCGCCTGGGAGAAACATGGCGACACGGCCAGGCAGATGCTTGCCGAATGGACACCTGCATTGACCGCGTTGACCTCGCTGCTGCCTTCGACATCGCGAACGGCGGCACCGGTGACCGCCGCGCCGGTCACGACCGCGCAGGCCGCGCCGCCCGCGGAGCCAGCCGCAACGGATCAAGCGGCAGATCAATCTGCTCAACCTGCGACGCCGCCTGCGGTTCAGGTTGCAACAGCCGCGCCGGTTGCAGCAGCCGCGCCCGTCGCAACGCAGCCCGATCCCGCGGTCCAATCGATGACGCGCGATCTCGCAGCGATGGCGCAGCAGATCGAAGCGCTCAAGGCCAACATCGCCGAGCTGAAGGCCGGGCAGGAGCAGATGGCGCGCGAGATGGCGAAACCGCCCGCGCCAAAGCCGGTGGCTGAGGCCAAGCCGGTCGATCCGCGCGCGCGTGTGTCCACGCTCCCGCCGCGATCTCCGGCGCCTCCGGTTCGCAAGCCGAAGCCGGTCGTGTCGCAAACCTACATGCCGGCCTATTCGCCCGCGCCGCCTGCACCTTCGCAGGCTGCCGCGGCCGCACCGACAGCAGCACCGGTCGCCACGACGCAAGCCGTTGCCGATGACGACGGACCTGTCGTGCGTCCGCCGATGCCGCTGCGCTAGACCAGGCGCGGGCGCAGCGTCGCCGTCGCGACGTCGCCCAAGCTGTCCGAGTCGATACGACGCGTTGAGTCCGGGTAATTACGGAGACCGATATTTCGATCGTCTTCCGTCAAGAGAAAAGGCCGTCGGGATTTATGCCGCCGGCCTTCTCTTGCAGCTGCCGGTTCCCGGAGCCCGGTTCTGCTGCAATTCCATGCCTTATGATCACGTCGACATATTTAATAAAATCTTAACGCGAGCGAATGCTGCACATGATTTCTGCGCCATAAGCACAGAGATTACGCGGCCCGTTCATTCGATAGATATCGACTCAGTGATATCATCCGACATGTGATGAGACTTCCGCCGAAGCTCACGTCGTCATACCGGAGAATTCGAATGCCTTACTATTCCTTCGATCTCGTGGTTGGTGAAGAGTTCAAGAACCAGGGTGGAATCATCCTCGAAGACATCGAGGTCGCTTCCGATCGCGCCGTTCAATTGGCTACCGAGCTGTCGCAGGTGAAGCCGGAGCTGCAACGGAAGGGTTGCGCGGTGCGGGTCACCGATCGCGATCACAACGAGGTCTATCGCACGCCGCTCGATCCCGTACCGGCCTGGCGACGCTAGGCCACGGCGTTTCGAGCGATTTGGAAACCGGTTCGCGTAAAGCGCGTCGAACCGCGACTCAAAAGCACTGTTCCGAGTCGTCGGAACGGGGCCTTAGTCGTCCAGCACCGGCGGCTCGAACCAGTTCGTCAGTGACAATCCGCCGTCGACGACGAAGGCTGCGCCGGTGACGTAACCCGAGAGCTTGTTCGACAGCACAGCAAGCGCCATCGGCGCGAGGTCCTTGGCCTCGCCGAGACGCCCGAGTGGAATGTGCTTCGCCAGCGAGGCATCGGCAACGAACCCGCCCGCCGCGATCGCGCCGGGCACCAGCGCGTTGACGCGGATGTCGTGGCGCCCGAGCGTCTTCGCGAGCTCCTTCACCAGCATCGCCATCCCGGCCTTCGCCGTCGAATAATGCGGCAGGTTGCGCGGCGTGCCCGCGTGCAGCGAGGTGAGAAATAGGAACGAGCCGGGCCGTTTCGCCGCGATCAGCCGTTTTGCCAGCCCGCGCGCCAGATGGAATCCGGCATCGAGATTGACGGCATGCATCTCCTGCCAGGTCTTGCGGTCGACCGCGAGCGCATGATCGGCCTCACGCCGCGGCGGCGATGCGCTGTGCACGAAATGCGAGACCTCGCCGAGTGCCTCCGCGGCGGCCAGCAGGGCATCGCAAGCATCTGACCTGGCGAGATCGCCGACCCACGGCACCGCCAGTTCAGGCCTGCCGCTCGCGCTGATCGCCGCGCTCACCCGTTCCAGGCTGACATCGGCGAACACGGTCCGAACGCCCTCGCCGACCAGCGCCTGCGCAATTGCGCGGCCGATGCCGTTGCCTGCGCCGGTGACGAGGGCCGTGTCGCGTGCGGGGTCGAACGGCGTGCTCAACAGGCTCATGTCGCTCTCCGTGGCCAGGACGGGGTGACGATAGCGCACCGCACCGGGGAGCGACAAATACGTCCCGACACCATTGCGGAGTGGCTTGCCGGACGCTAGCCTCCCCAAAAAACGGAGGAGATACCAAGAATGCGCACCGGTTTCCTGATCGCAGGTCTGTTACTGCTCGCCGCGCCGGCCCAGGCCGCGGACCATCCGCGCTCGACCTATGTGACGATGGTCTTGCAGGCCTTCGCGGCCAGGGTCGAATGCCCGAACACCGATCTTGTCTATCAGGACCTCGTGCAGAAGGCGCAGCAGATGCAGCTGCCGGACGGCACCACCGAGAAGGTGCGCAAGGCTATCGCCTGGATGCACACCGGCGGCAAGATGGGCGAGAAGCAGGACGACGATTTGATGGCCGAGGTCGCGGTCGCGACGCAGGCGACCGACATGGACCAGCGCCGCCTCGGCATGCCCGGCTGGTGCGAGGCCCAGAAGACCAACCTCGCCGGCCTGATCCGCAGCAAGGGCGGCTAGGCGCTCTCTTGCGGCGTTAAGCACGCGGCGGCGGAACCGTCGCGGCGGCTAACTATCGTCATAATCCTCGACACCATGCGGCGTCTTCGAATTCGAACAGGAGAGCCCACATGCGGAGTATCCATTTCGTTTTCGCCAGCGCATTTGCGGCCGCCACGGTGCTGACCGCGCCCGCTTTGGCGAAGAATTCCGATGCCCAGAAAGGCGAGGAAAAATCCACCTCGTCATCCTGTAGTGCCTACCAGCAGGCGCCCGACGGTTCGTGGGAACCGCTGCCGTGCAAAGAGACAGGCGAGCGTCCCCAGCCGCAGACACAAAATCGCACTCCGCAGCCGGACGCCGACCGCGGGGAGCGCTGAGCGCGCTGGCCGCGGATCAGCTCTGGTGCGGGCCGCGGATGATCTTCATGGCGTCCTCGATGTGACGCCACTCCTTGGCCTCATCGGCCTCGCCGCGGCCCTCACAGGCCTGTGCCTGCTCGGCGGCCTTCGCAATCGCAGCGAAACCATGTTTTTCCAGCATCTGACGCGCGATGGTGTGGACCTGGATCTCGGATATCATTGGCGCTCTCCTGTGCAGGAAACCGCGGCGCCTGGCTTGGCGCGCCGCGGCCTCTGACAACGATTTCGCCGCAGGTCCCGTTCCGCCCGCGATCGATCACATCGGCAGGCCTGGAATTTGACGTGACGAGCAAGCAAGACAAAGGCGGTCCGCTATGCCCAGCGGACCGCCTTCTCACCCACCCCAAATTTGCGGTGTACCGGCCGGATCCCCTACCCGACCGCCGCGCGCTTGCGCTCGATATCGTTCGGCACCTCGATATCGACCTCCAGGGTCGATACCTCGTCGCCGCGCTCGAGCCGGACGATGACCTTGGTCGGGTCCAGCGTGACGTGCCTGGACACGACAGCAAGAATTTCCTCACGCAGCACGCCGAGCAGATCGGGCTGGCCGCGCAATCCGCGTTCATGGGCAAGCAGGATCTGCAGCCGTTCGCGAGCGACCGGGGCAGTGGCCTTCTTGCCGCGGAGAAGCCGAAGCAGACCCATGCTCATGCAGCCCTCCGTCGCAGCAGACGATCCATGAAGCGCCTGCGCTCGGCCGGAACCTGCATCGGCACGGTGTCGCCGAACAGCCGCCGCGCCGCGTCCATATAGGCCCGCGCCGGCGCTCCATCCGCGTTCGACAGCGTCACCGGCGTGCCGACATTGGAGGCCTTCAACACATCCTGGCTTTCGGGGATGATGCCGAGCAAGGGCGTGGCAAGGATCTCGAGGATGTCGTCGATGGTCAGCATCTCGCCGCGCGCGGCGCGCGAGGCATCGTAGCGGGTGATGAGAATGTGCTTCTGGACGTGCTCGCCTTTCTCGGCCCGCACCGTCTTCGAATCGAGCATGCCGATGATGCGGTCGGAATCGCGCACCGAGGAGACTTCCGGATTGGTGACGATCACAGCCTCGTCGGCAAAGCGCATTGCCATCGAGGCGCCGCGCTCGATGCCGGCCGGGCTGTCGCAGATCACCCAGTCGAAGCGGTCGCGCAAATCGTCGATGACCTTGCCGACGCCCTCTTCCGTCAGTGCGTCCTTGTCGCGGGTTTGCGAGGCCGGCAGCAGCCAGAGATTCTCCAGCCGCTTGTCGCGGATCAGCGCCTGAGGCAGCTTTGCGACGCCCTGCACTACGTTGATGAGATCGAACACCACGCGGCGTTCGGCGCCCATGACGAGGTCGAGGTTGCGCAGGCCGACGTCGAAGTCGACGACGACGACCTTGTCCCCGCGCTGCGCCAGCGCAGCCCCCAGCGCAGCGGTCGTCGTGGTCTTGCCGACCCCGCCCTTGCCTGATGTCACGACCAGTACCTTACTCATCTGAAATGTCTCCTTTGCTGGTCAGTTCAGTGCTGTAATTCGCATGGTATTCCCCTGCAGCCAGGCCTGCGCCGGCTTGCCGCGCAAGGCGGCGTCAATGTCGTCCGCAGTCTGGTAAAACCCATCAATTGCAAGCAGTTCAGCCTCGATCTTCTGACAATAGATGCGGGCGCTCGTGTGCCCGTTGACCCCCGCCATGGCACGGCCGCGGAGCGCGCCGTAGATGTGGATGGAACCGCCGGCGACGACTTCGGCGCCGGAGCCGACCGAGCCCAGAATGGTGACGTCGCCCTCCGGGAAGATCACGGTCTGGCCCGAGCGCACCGGGCTGTCGAGCAGGAGCGAGGTCGGCTTGGTTACGGCCTTCGCCTCGGCCTTCTTCGGCGCGCTCGGCTCGACCACGCAGCTGCGCCCGCCTGAGAGCAGCGGCGGCATGGTCGGCGTCAGCCGGCCCTCCTCCACCCCCTCGATCCCGAGCACTCGGATGCCCCGGTCGTGAAGGCTGCTGAGCAGATGGCCGATGCCGGACTGGCTGAGATCGACCGAGGACAGATCGATCACCACAGGCCGACCGGCGAAGAAGCCCGGCGAGCGCGCGATCGTGGCGTCGATCTCCTGCAGCCAGTCCTGGATCGGAACCGTCGGCACGAACACGAAGGCCACGTAGGAGCGCCCGCGCAGGCGAACCATTTGGCGTTGGACTTTTGCTGCAGCCTCCATAGCGGCCGACTCGTTCCCCGTTATTGAATGGTTAACGATGCGGCGGATTTGGTTAACGGCCAGTTAATTTCTTCGTGGGCTACGCGAGGTGGTAGACCAGTCCGTCGCCAATATGGCCCTCGCCCCAACTCGGCGGTCATCCGCGGGCGCAAGCCATGGAGCGCAACGTACCTCAGGGAAGGCCTCGAAAGGTGCGCAGGAAAGGCCTGCTACTTCATCGATACCGTCGTGGCGACTTCTCGCGGAGATATCGAACAAGGAGCTCACTGCAATCGACAGACATGAGTGGCGTGGCTGAAACGCGACACTATTCGGCTCCTGGTGGAGCATCGGCAAAGCCGGCAGATCGGAGTGGCGCTTCGGCCTGCTTCTGCTTGACGAGCCGGGCGGCGCGCTCGGTCAGTATTAAGCCGAGTAACGAGGAGGCGATCACCAGGACCACGGTGGCGTTCAGCATGGCTTGATCGATTAGCCGTTGGCCGGACGCGTTCACCGTCGCGTACGCCACGAGCGCGACCGCGAGCGTGGCGGCCACCTGGGGGATAGTCAACGCGAACATCAGTTCCCGCTCTGAGTGACCATACCCGAGCCACCGGCCTGCGGCCTCGGCAGCAAGCCATTTCCCACCGAACAGGGCAACGAGCACGCCAAGCACGAGCAAGGAATGGTGGCTCAACGTGTTAAAAAAGACCTTGAAGTCGACCAGGAAGCCGGCGGCAATGAAGAAGACCGGAATGAACAAGGCCTGGCTCATGACTTCGAGCGATTCGTCGTGATCCAACTCCCCGAATGCTCGCTTCAAGCTCACGCCTGCGAGAAAAGCGCCGATGATGCCCTCCATGCCGATCCATTCCGCGACCTGCGCGGAGACCGCCATCGTCACAAGCATAATCAACGCGCCGGAAACGCGGCTTGTCCCGAAGGTATTCAGCAGGCGCTCGACGAGCCAGCTTAGTCCGAAAAGGACCGCGGGTACGTAGATCACAAGCCACGCAATCGTCTTCATAACGCCGACGGGTTCAAAGCCCTGGACGTGGATCGGCACGCAGATCGCAAGCACCAGGATCGACAACATGTCGGTGAAGAGCGTCGCTCCCACCGTCACGACGGTCGCCTCAAGACCCATCAACCCCTTATCCTTGACGATCGGCAGCCCAAGCAGCGTGTGGGAGGCGAGAATAGCGCCAACGACCGCGCATGCATTGGCGGAGTAGCCGACCGCTGCCGCGATACCGATCGCGAAAATGAAGGGACAGGCGAAAGTGAGGAAGCCGAAGGTCGCAGCCTTGTTTCGGGCTCGTTGAAACTGCGTGAAATTCACCTCGAAGCCGGCGAAGAACATCAGCAGGAGCTTGCCGAGCTCTGCGAAGAAGCTGACGACCTTTCCGTCTGGATTAAGGACCGAAAGCACGTTCGGGCCGAGAAGGACACCCGCGAGGATATATCCGACCGGACGCGGAAGATGCAGGCGTTCCATAAGATTGGGAAGCACCAGCGTGAGAATCAACGTCAGCGCGAAAGACGTCAAAATCGGCAAATGGGAAAAGAATTCCAACCCACCCCCCCTCGGCGTCAGATCCTCTTTCTGCGCTGATGGTAGAGGCATTTCCGATGGGATGGAACCGGCCAATTTCGCCTTGCGATCTCTGATCCGCGCAAAAAGATTGCCGAGGGCAGAATGAGGGCTGGGTCGTCGCGTCTTCGTTGGTCTCGGCCGTTAACCCGCCCGGCCGCGATGGGCCAAGCAGGCATTACCAATTGACCCTCACCCCCACCTTCCCGTCGTAGGCGAAGCCGCCACCGTCAAACCGGCTCTGATATGACGCATTGGCATATACCGTCGTTGTCGACGTCACCTGCCCGCTGATCCCGACGTTGACCTCTCCCCACAAGCCGCCGAGATCGGCGTGAAACGGAACGAAGCCGGCCTCCGACGAGAACAAGGTTGTCGGATTGCCGCGAAATTCGTTCCAGAGGTTCGGGCGTATCCAGGCCGTGATCGTGCGCACGCTGTCGTCGAGGGCCCAGGTCCGGCCAAACCGGGCACCGATCCGGGCCGCGAGCGAATCCACATTCGAAAAGCGTATCTGCGCCGCGATATCGCTGGAGTCGTTGACGTGGATGTTCTGATAGACCAGCTGTGCTTGCGGCTCGATGAAATATCCGCCCGCGAACTTGAATGGATATCCACCCTCGATCGAGGCCGCCGCGCCCTGGGCGCCGGTCTTGAACGCGGGGATGCCGCGATCTGCCGAGCTCCTCATGTCGTAGAATGTGCCCTGCAGGACCGCGTCGATGTACCAACCGGTCGGTCCGAAATGCGTCCAGTATCCGCCGAGCGTATAGGCAGCAAAATCGCTGTCACCGATCTGGCCATCGAAATGCGCAACCCGTCCCTTCGCCCCACCGATCGCGAAGTAAGCGCCCGCCTGATCCCGCGAGCCATCCGGAGCATCGTGCCGGTAGACATCCATGCCCGCCTGCAACGCAGCGAAACTGTAGGCAATGCGTGGACCGGCAGAACCACCGAGCACACCGAGACCGTCGCCCTGCTGCACGCCGTTGACGCCGATGATGCGGCCCCATCCGACTTTCGCGTTCTCCGGATTGGAGCGGAAGCGTGAATCCTCTTCTTCGCCCACGCGTTCATGCAAGGAGTCGATGAGATTGCGACCATACAGAAGCGCCATCGACGGCAGCGCTGCGTAGAGCGATGTCTCCTCCCGATAGTCGGGAATGTCGTCGCCGCCGCCGCCCCCACCTCCGCCTCCGCCTCCGCCGCCTCCACCTCCGCCGCCTCCGCCTCCGCATCTGGGCAGATTGGGATGAGCGACGCAGTCGAGTGTCGAGCGCAGATACCAAGCCTGAGGATTGCTGGCATCCACGCTGGACCGGAACAGGGTGTATTCAAAGGGCCCCGCCACAACCGGCCGCGACAAGCTGAAAGCGCTCGCCGTCGTGGTCGCGCCGTTGATGGCGTCCACCACGAGAATGCCGTTGCCCGTGGTGAGCGCACCGGCGCCGGTGGTGTTGGCAATTCTCAGAAAGGTGTTGCCGCTCGCGGTGCCGCCATCGATCACGAGCCTGTCTGAGGGTGAGCCGTCGGTCCCAAGGAACGCGTTCATCGCGATCGTGCTGCTTTGACCGAAATAATTCACCGCCGTGAGTGTCTTGTAGCTCGACAGCAATGTCGGATCGCCGGAAGGCGGCGTGAACTGGATCTCGCTCGAGACATGGATCAGATTGGTGACATTCGAATTACCTGTCATGGTCCAGAGCGAACCATCACGGAGCGTCACGTTGGAGGTGCTACCGGCATCCGTGAGCGCGACGCCCCGCAGGATCGACGCCACCGCAGCCAGGTTGAGCGTGGCACCGCCGCTGACGTTCAGCCATTGCCCATTGTTCACGATAGCTTCAGAGCCGGTCAGGCTGACATTGCTCGTGCCGCCGGGGGCAGCGATCGAGGCACCGTTTGGACTTGTCATAATCGCACCCACGGTCGCATCTCCACCGCTGACGTTGAGAGCGTTCGCGCCGGCGCCATTCGCTGTCAGATTGCCGGTGACGGACAATGTACCGCCGCCCGTCACCGCCGCAGCATGAGCGGCCGAACCCGTCGTGGTGACATCGACGCCTAAGGCGTTGATCGATGAGCCGGCTCCTGTGGCCAGCAGGCCAATCGCCGACGCACCGGTGGTTTTGACAGTCAGGTTTCGGAGCCCGACGCTGCCGGCGCTGTCCGCCTGTACGCCGTTGGCATTGCCGCCGCTGGTGCTGATGGCGGTCTCCTCGGCCGAAATCGAGCTGCCGGCGCCGGTTGCCTGGAGCGCAATGGCTGAGCTGGCGCCCGTGCTGACGCTACCGCGCAGCAGCGTGATCGTTCCGGCGGATGCGGCCTGGGCGCCTGTCCCATTGCCGCTGCCGGGGACGGTGACGGTCACATCGGTCACGCTGATCGCGCTGCCGCCGCCGCTCGCCTGCAAGCCGATCTCGCCGCCGCTCGTGCCCGTCGCTGCGACGCTGCCGCCACTCAACGTGACGGTCGCGCCGCCCAACGCCTTTGCGCCGACATCTCCGCCGGCGCCGGAGACCGTGACGGCGACGTTGGTTGCCGTGATCGTGCTTCCCGCGGATTGCGCAAACAGGCCGGTCTCGCCGCCACCATTGCCCTGCACGGTGACCGCGCCCCCGCTCAGCGCGACCGTGCCGGCGCCATCTGCCTTTGCACCGACATCATTGCCTCCGCCGCCCGGCATAGAGATCGTAGTGCCCGTCGATGTGACCTGGCTGCCGACGCCGGTGGCCCAAAGAGCCGTGTTGCCGCCACCACCGGCCGCGTAGCTGATTGTGTCATTCGATAGGATGATCCGGCCCGTGTTGGTCGCCCGCGCGGCGACGTTGTTTCCGGAGCCGTTGAGATTGACGGTCATTCCGGTCGCCTGGATATCCGAACCTGCGCCATCCGCCAGCAGCGCTATCCCACCGCCACCAAATGCCGGCTTGATGGCGGCGCCAGCCTGAAAGATAACATGGCCACCACTTAGCGCCTCAGCCGCGATACTCCAGTTGCCATTGATGCTGGATCCGGTGCTGAAGATTATCGTGCCGTTGGTATCGGCCAGCGCGCCGATGCTGCCCCCGTTGTTGGGATTGATGGTGACGTTGTTGGTGGTGATCCCGGCGCTCGTGCTGGCGTGAACGGCGGGCGAACCGGTCAGCGTGGCGCCCGGATTGATGGTGCAGGTTCCGGTGGCGAGCGTCACGGTGGAATTCGGCGCAACCGCGCATGATTGCGCCGAGGCGGCGTCAATCGCGATCCCGAACCCGACCAACAACAGCGCGGCGAGAAGGCAGCTGTTGTGAGCGATGCTGTTACGGCGCGGATAACGACGGGTCTGGGCAAAGCCTAAGTCCAGAAATGCGGGAATCCGATTGCACACGCCGTCCATCGCGCTGCTCCCTTCAGGAATGCCAGTCTTCAATGCTGACAAATCGAAAGACGAGGCCGCGCCGTTCTGGCGTGCGCTTAAAGATCGCTACAATTAGGATCGTGAATCATCATCGCGACTATTGTGATGGAGAGCGCCACGATTGTGGCGATGGCAAACAGGGTTGCAGTTCGCTGCGCGCTGCTGCACGCAAGACACACGAATGTTCCCGAATATGCAGATTGTGCCAATCACAGCTTTGGCTGCCGGCGGAGCAGCCGCTGCTTCATCGTCGTCCTTGCGAGCGCAGTAAAGCAATCCAGCCCGCCTCCACGGAAGGACTCTGGATTGCTTCGCTACACTCGCAATGACGCCGTAGAGGCGGCGTGCGCCCCCTGCCCCTCACCTCACGCCGCCCATTTTGATCGCGGGACCGATCATCCGGATTGACACGGTGGTGACATCTGGTTTCGATCTGCCTCCCCCGTGAACGGAGCCGATCATGTCAATTCAGTCTTCCATCAGGCGCAAGACCGCGCCGGACATCCGTGCACGCAAGCGGGGCGAGCCGATCGTGATGCTGACGTCCTATCACGCGCATACGGCCGCACTGGTGGATCGGCATTGCGACGTCATCCTGGTCGGCGATTCCCTTGGCAACGTCATGCACGGCTTCGAGACGACGGTGCCGGTTACGCTCGACATGATGATCCTCCAGGGCGCCGCGGTGATGCGCGGCTCGAAGCAGGCGCTGGTCGTGGTCGACATGCCGTTCGGCTCGTATGAAGCCTCCAGGGAGCAGGCGTTCAACTCCGCGGTGCGGATCATGAAGGAGACGCAATGCGGCGCGGTGAAGCTCGAAGGCGGCGTTCGCATGGCGGAGACGATTGCATTCCTGTCTGGGCGCGGCATCCCGGTGATGGGTCATGTCGGCCTCACGCCGCAATCCATCAACACGCTCGGTTCGTTTCGTGCCCAGGGGCGCAACGAGATGGACTGGGGCCCGATCGAGGACGATGCGAAGGCCGTCGCCGATGCCGGTGCATTCTCGGTCGTCGTCGAAGCCGTGGCCGAACCGTTGGCGCGCAGGATTACCGAGACGATTGCGATCCCCACCATCGGCATCGGTGCGAGTGCTGCCTGCGACGGCCAGGTGCTCGTGCTCGAGGACATGCTCGGGCTGTCGCCACGAACCCCGAAATTCGTCCGGCGCTACGGCAATCTTGGTCCGGCCATCGAAGCGGCGATCGAAGGCTATGCCACCGACGTGCGGTCACGCGCCTTTCCCGGACCCGAGCACGTCTACGAGATGAAGAAAAGCTGACGATCCGCGGCAAGCGGTCGAGGGCGGCTCGCGACACGCCACTTGAAATCGCAGCGCAACGACCTCACGCGTTCTGGCACAAACTGCATAGCCGGCCTCGCGGTATCGTTGTACTCTCACTGCAAGCTCTTACCGCTGCGCGCGTGATGCCCGCGTGACGCAGAACAGTCGGCTGTTGCGGAGAGAAAACGATGCCGAAGATGCCCGCGACCTCCATCGTGGCCTCAACCCTCCTCACCATCATCACATCGACAAGTCCCGGCTACGGCCAGGACTCCAAAGCGCCTCCCCTCGTCAATCAGATCAACAACGGCAACTGGCTCTCGCAAAGCGAAGCCGAGGCGATGCGCGACGAGCTGTATTATCAGCGCGCCGTGCAGGTTTACATGAGCATGCTGCCCGCTCTCAACACGATCGGCATGCGCGATGGATCGGAGGCGATGTTCGGCAAGGGCTACAATGTGCTGCCGATCTGGAAACAGCGGATGGATGCGCGGACCTGGGTGCCAACACCTAATGCCGACGTCATCTATTCCATGAGCTATCTCGATCTCAAGGAGACCGGCCCGCTGGTCGTCGCCGCGCCGCCCAACGTCATCGGCATGTTCACCGATTTCTTCCAGCGCACTCTCACCGACGTCGGCGCGGTTGGCCCCGATCGCGCGCGGGGCGGCCTCTATCTCTTGCTGCCGCCGGATTATGAAGGCGAAATTCCGCAGGGCTACTTCGCATTCAAGTCGAAGACCAACAACGTGTTCCTGTTCTTCCGCACCCTTATGGCGAAGGGCGACAACGGGCCGGATCCGAAACCCGCAGTAGCGCTTGCCGAACAGACGCGCGTCTACCCGCTGTGGACCCCGGAAAAGAACGTCAAGCCGATGCAATTTCCCGACGCCAGCGGCAAGCGCATCAACATGATGTATCCGGTCGACAATACGTACTGGACCAAGCTCAAGGCGTTCGTGGATTATGAGCCGGCCTCGGCGATCGATCCGGAGTCGCGCGGCACGCTGGCTGCGATCGGCATCATCAAGGGGCAGCCGTTCAATCCGACCGCGAAGGAGCAGGAGCTGCTGCAAAGGGCCGTCACGACGGCGCCGAAGATGATCATGGCGCAGCGCCAGCTTGGCCGGCCGGACAAACGCGATCTCTACTACAACGACCGGCAATATCTGAACACCTGGGCAGGCGGCACCGCCGAATGGCTCCAGGACGGCTATCTCGATGTGGCGCAGCGAGCGAGCTACTTCCAGATCGCCTATTCGACAGCCTCGGCGATGGTGATGCGGACGATCAACAGCGGCTCCAAATACCCGTTCGCGGTCAGGGACGCGAATGGCGAATTCCTGAACGGGTCGAACACCTATAAACTGCATCTGCCGCCGAACCCGCCGGCCGCATTGTTCTGGGCCGTGACCGCCTACAACATCACCGACGGCACCATGGTCGAGGCGCCACAGCTGATGCCGTCGATCAACGGCTACAACAAGGTGGCGACCAACAGCGATGGCTCGATCGACCTGTGGTTCGCGACGGAAAAGCCCGCTGACGCGCCGGCGTCGAACTTCATCCAGACCGTCAGCGCTCGAAATTTCCTCGTTGCGTTACGGCTCTACGGCACCGGGGTCGAGTTCTACGACCAGACCTGGAAGCCCGACGACGTCGTCAAGGTGAAGTGAGATCGCGCGACGTCACGGCGCGCGCTGGGTCGCAACCTCGGCCACCGAGGTTTTCGCAACAGCAAAAAAGGGAGTGCGCTATGACGACGTCGAGCAACGATCTTGCCACCACCCGTCGCGATGCGCTGAAGAGCGGCGTCGGTGCCGCATCGCTTGCCGCGCTGGCCACCAGGGCGGCTGCCCCGCTCGCGATCTCGACCGCGACGGTCGCCGTCTCGACGACGGCCCAAGCTCGGCAGGCTCCGGCCCCAACCAACGCCGTGACGGAGCCCGCAACCGGAATCGTGATGTTCCCCGACTATGCGAAGGCGATCGCGCAGATGGCGTACATCTGGGGCTGGCCGATGATCAACATGATCAACCGCAGGGCCGCGATTACGCAGGCCCGGCATCCCGGCCATCTCAACGGCATGCTGCCGGCCGCGCCGCGGGGCCAGATCGCCATGCTCGACGACTACATCGAGCCGTCGCAGACCTTCGTCACTTGCCCCAACCAGGACGTGGTCTACGGGCTCGGCTTCTTCTCGCTCGACGAAGAACCGGTGGTCGTCCAGGTGCCGGATTTCGGCGAGCGCTTCTGGGTCTACGCCCTCTACGATGCACGCACCGATCAGTTCGGCGAACTCGGCAAGCCCTACGGGTCGAGGCCGGGATTTTATCTGCTCGCCGGTCCGAACTGGAAAGGGCTCAAGCCGTCAGGCATCACGGAAATCATCCGTTGCTCGACGTCGCTGGCGAACGCCATTCCGCGCATTTTTCAGGACGACACGCCTGAGGACAAGAAGGCCATCCAGCAGGTCATCAATCAGGTCGTCGTCTATCCGCTCAAGGACTTCACCGGCAAGATGAAGACCATCGACTGGGCCAAGGTGCCGGACATTCAGGGGCCGAAATCGGACGGTGAAGAAACGAAATGGGTGATCCCCGAGAAGTTCTTCGACCAGTTCGGAGAGGCAATCGATATCGTCGACCCATTGCCGGGCGAGGAGGCCCTGTACGGGCAGTTCCGCTTGTTGCTCGATGCCGCCGCCAGGGACCCCGAGCTGAAGAAGGTGCTGGTCGCGACGGCCGTCGACACCGAAGAGAAGGTCATCAAGCAATTCTTCCAGTGGAAGCACAATGGCCGTCCAGCCGGCAATGGCTGGAATCGCTCGACCAACAACGCGCAGTTCGGGCTCGACTATTTCAACCGGACCGGCACGGCGAAGTCGAACATGTTCGACAACAGGCCGACCGAGACGCAGTACTTCTACACCGACAACGACGGCGCGGGCGCGGAGCTCAACGGCGGCAAGAGCTATGAGATCACGTTTGCCAAGGGCGAGGAGCCGCCGGTCAACGGCTTCTGGTCGCTGACCCTCTACAACGACAAGCATTTGTTCCACGCCAATGATCTCAAGCGCTACTCGCTCGGCACCAAGAACAAAAACTTGAAGCGCAACGCCGACGGTTCGCTCACGCTGTACGCGGGCGCGAAGTCCCCCGGAGGCGACAAGCAGACGAACTGGCTGCCGGCGCCGGATGGGCATTTCTCGCTCTACATTCGCGCCTATTGGGGCAAGGAAGGCATTCTCAATAGTTCGTGGACGCCGCCGGCCATCAAGAAGGTAGCGTGAAACCTTAGCCCGGATGGGGCGAAGCGCAATCCGGGAGCCCTGTCGGATGCACCGTTCCGGATTTCGCGGCGCCCGTCACCGGGCGGCGCTTCGCGCCGACCCGTGGGCTCCATCCGGGCTACGGGTCCTACTTCTTGACCTTGCTCGCATCCATCTTGACGGCGGGATCCAGCATCTTGGTCGTGAACGCCGTGGTCACGTCGAACGGCTTCTCCATGCCGAGATAGGTCTGGACCAGCTCATAGTCCTTCTTCATCCGCTCGCCGTCGATCCAGCCGAGCCCCTTGGTGGTCGTGAACTCGTCGGTCATCAGATACTTGATGCGCTCCCACTGGCGTTCCTGGTTCTCCTTGTCGAGACCGGAGACCTGGTCGAGCAGCGCCTTCAGGCATGGCGTGACGTCGGCGACGCAGGCCGCAAAGGCCTTTTGCGAGATGCGGACGAACTCCTCGACCAGCTTCGGGTTCTTCTGGAGATAGGCACCGTTGACGATCAGCGAGTTGCCGTAGGGGTTGAGCCCGATGTCCTTCCAGTTGACGAAGCCGAGGTCGGGCCCGAACTCGATCACCTTGAGATCGTGCTCGTTGTAGAAGTCACTGATGATGTCGACGGTATGGCTCTTCAGCGCCGCGATCTTCGCGGTCGGCCCGATATTGACGAAGCTGACGGCATCAGGCGCGATGCCTGCGGCCTTGGCAAAGGCCGGCCACATCACGCGCGAGGCGTCGCCGGGCGGGTTGCCGATCTTGTGGCTTGGAAAATCCTTGACGCCATTCACGCCGTAGCTCTTCAGCCAATAAAACGTCTGGCCGGTGTTGGCGTAGATGCTCATCAGCGCGACGTCGTCGGCGCCCTTGCCCTTGGCGACCAGCATGGTGGCGAGATCGGCGATGCCGAACGGCGAGCCGCCGGAGCCGACCTTGGCGGCGGAGACACCGGAGCCCTTGCCGACCTCGATGGTCAGGTCGATGCCCGCTTTCTCGAACCAGCCCTGCGCCTTGGCGTAATAGAACGGCGAATGGTCGGCCGTCGGCGTCCAGTTCAGGATCAGGTTGACCGCCTCGCCCGCGCTCGCCGGCACCGCCGGTACACCGAGCGCCAGGGCCAAAACCAAAGCCGAGCCCGCAGCCTGCAAACGCTTCATCGCATCCCTCCTCATTGCCGCGACCCGGCTTGTCGCTCTCCCCGTGTGAGGATACCAATGCAACAAGCCCGCCCTCGACTTGTCAACTGTCTGGTTGGAAATGCCCGCAAAACGCTCAGGCGACACCGTGCCGCAGCGGCGCGACCCCGTCGCCACCCGCAAGAAGCTGCTCACCGCGGCCCGTCTGGAATTCGCCAGGCACGGCTTTGCCGGCGCCCGTGTCGACGAGATCGCCGAGCGCGCGGGGGTCAACAAGCAGCTCGTCTACCACTACTTCGGCGACAAGGACGCGCTCTATCTGGCTGTGCTCGAATGGGTCTACGCCGATATCCGCGAGCAGGAGCGCCAGCTCAACCTGGAAGGCCTGCCGCCGGAAAAGGCGATCCGGAAGCTGATCGAGGCATCATTCGATTACCTCGCGACGAACCCCGATTTCATCGTGCTCCTGAACGACGAGAACCGCGGCGGCGCCCGCCACGTCCGCGGCTCGACCCGGCTGGAGGCAATGCATTCGCCGCTGGTGAAGAGCGTGTCCCACATCCTCCACGAGGGCGTTCGCACCGGCGTGTTCCGCAATGGGATCGATCCGATCCAGCTCTATATATCGATCGCGGGCCTCAGTTATTTCTATCTCTCCAACACGCCGACGCTGTCGGCGATCTTCGGCAAGGACCTGTCGAGCCGGGCGGCAAGGCGCGCCCGCCGCAGGCACGTCGCCGATCTCGTGCTGCATTCGCTCCGGCCCTAATCAACCAACTGGTTGAAACTTCCTGCAAGGCCGGTTAGGCTGACGAACAGCGGCAAGGTGGCCGCTGGCAACAGGGAGCAACCGGTGACCGGAGACGGCGCACGCACCTCGCGCAGCCTTGCGATCATCCTGATCGTGCATCTCGCCGTGCTCGTGCTCTGGCAGGTCGCGGTCGATGCCTTCCACGTGCCGAAATTCATCCTGCCCTCCCCGCTCGCGACGGTGCAGACGCTGGGCACCGCGAGCTATGCCTGGGGCGCCAACACGCTGGTCACGGCGATCGAGATCCTCGGCGGCTTCGCGCTCGGCGCGTTGGTCGGTGTCGCGCTGGCCGTGATCTTCAGCTGGGCGCCGCTGCTGAGCCTCGTGCTGCTGCCGCTGTTCGTGACGATGAACATGATCCCGAAGGTCGCGCTCGGCCCGCTCTTCATCGTCTGGTTTTCCTACGGCATCGTGCCGAACATCCTGATCGCCTTCAGCATCTGCTTCTTCCCGATCCTGCTGACCACCGCGCGCGGCCTGCGCGAGGTCGAGCCCGACCTGCTCGACCTCGTAAAATCGCTGCGCGGCTCGCGCTGGACGCTGTTCCGCAAGATCCAGTTGCCGGGATCGCTGCCTTACGTGTTCTCCGGCATGAAGGTCGGCGCGATCCTCGCGGTGGCCGGCGCCATTGTCGGCGAGTTCATCGCCTCCGAGCGCGGGCTCGGCTATCTCATGATCCAGGTGCAGTCGTCGCTCGACACGCCCGCGATGGTGATGGCCGTCGTGCTGCTGACCCTGCTCGGCGTCGCTCTCTACGGCCTGGTCCTCGCCCTCGAACGCATGTTCGTGGTCGGCGACGCCAGGCAAGCTTGAAACGGCAGAACTAACGACAAGGACCGATCCATGCTGCTCACCCGCCAGACGCTGCCGAAGACGATCCCGGATATCGCAGCCCTCGACGATCTCCTGTGCCGGCCGACCCAGGCGCTGATCGACGACCTCGACAAGGTCGAGGGCGACATCATGATCCTCGGCGTCGCCGGCAAGATGGGACCGACGCTGGCGGGGCTCGCGAAAGCCGCCGCGCCCGATCGCCGCGTCATCGGCGTCGCCCGCTTCAGCGACGCTAGCGTCAAGGACTGGCTGCACGCGCGCGGCGTCGAGACGATCAGTTGCGACCTGATGGACGAGAGCGCGATTCAAGCCCTGCCGAAGGCACCCAACATCGTCTTCATGGCCGGCCGCAAGTTCGGCGCCGAAGGCGACCTGTCGCTGACCTGGGCGATGAATGCGCATGTGCCGGCCCTCGTCGCGCAGGCCTTCCCGTCGTCACGGATCGTGGCGTTCTCGACCGGCTGCATCTATCCCTTTGTCCCGGTCGACGGCAAAGGCGCGACCGAGGACATGGCGCCGAACCCGCCCGGCGAATACGCCCAGTCCTGCGTCGGCCGCGAGCGCATGTTCGAGTACTTTTCGCGCAAATTTTCGACGCCGGGCCGGCTGTTCCGGCTCAATTACGCGATCGACATGCGCTATGGCGTGCTGCACGACATCGCGACAAAGGTGCTCACGGGCACCCCGATCGATGTCAGTCTCGGCCACGTCAATTTCATCTGGCAGGGCGATGCGTCCGCACAGGCGCTGCGCTGCCTTGCGCATTGCACCGCGCCGACCTCACCGATCAATGTCAGCGGCCACGAGATTCTGGCGGTGCGGGATCTCGCAGCAAAATTCGGCGCGCGCTTCGGCCGCGCGCCGGTGCTGACAGGCAAGGAAGAGCCGACAGCCTGGCTGACTGACACGTCGAAAGCTGTCGAGCTGTTCGGCCTGCCTGTGGTCGACACCGAGCAATTGATAGCCTGGACCGCGGACTGGGTGTCGCGCGCCATGCCAAGCCTCGGCAAGCCCACCAAATACGAGGTGCGCGATGGACGCTACTGACGGTCCGCCCATCCTCAAGCTCGGCGTCGACGACGCAATCGCAGGGCTCGTGCTGTCGACGGAAGCGCACTGGAACCAGACCGAGGAGGACTGGCGCGTTTTCCTGCGCGATGGCGTGGTGTTCGGCATTCGCGACGGCATGCGGCTGGTCGCGACCGCAGCGCTGCTGCCCTATTCCGGCAACAACGCCTGGATCAGCATGGTGCTGGTATCAGGCACGCATCGCCGCCGCGGCCTCGCCACCCGTCTCGTCGATGCCTGCCTTGAAACCGCGCGCAAGAACGGGCTGACGAGCTGGCTCGACGCGACGCCCGACGGCGCCGCCGTCTACGGGCCGCTCGGATTCACGCCGACGCTGCAATTGCGCCGGCTGAAGCTGGTGAAATCCGGGCGAGCCGAAGCCCCGCCGCCTTCATCGGCGACCATCGATGCGCTGCGGGCGCGAGACCGGCGCGCCACCGGTATCGACCGCACCGCGCTCCTCTCCGCCATCGCCCTGCGCTCCGGCTCGCGCATCGTCGCGGCGCATGGCGCCATCGCGCTGGTTCGCGACGGCCGAACCGCGCGCCATATCGGGCCGTTGTTTGCCAACAATGCCGCGCCAGCGCTGGCTCTGGTTCATGCGATCGCGCGCTCCGAGACCGGCCCGATTCTGATCGATGCCGTCGCATCGCAAGCCGCATTCCTGGACGGATTGACCGCCTCGGGCTGGACCATAGAGCGGCCGTTCCAGCGCATGCGGTTCGGCCTGGCCACCACCGCTGCCAAGGAAACGCCATTCGCCGTCGCCGGCCCTGAATTCGGATAGGACATCATGCACCACAGCCAGATCAACAGCAACGTCCGCAAGCTGATCGCCGACGGCACCGTGCTGCCGGCGCACCCCCTTGCGCTCACGGCGGAGCGCCAGCTCGACAAGAAGCATCAGCGGGCGCTGACGCGCTACTACATCGACGCCGGCTCGGGCGGCCTTGCGGTCGGCGTCCACACCACGCAATTCGCGATCCGCGACGTCGGGCTCTATCGCCCGGTGCTCGAGCTCGCCGCCGAGACCGCGGCGAACTGGACCAGGCGACCGCTGGCGATGGTCGCAGGGCTCGCCGGTCCAACAAGCCAGGCAACGGCTGAGGCCCGCACCGCGCGCGATATCGGCTATCACGCAGGGCTCCTCAGCCTCGCCGCGATGAAGAGCACCTCCGAGGATGAGATCATCGCGCATTGCACGGCGGTCGCGGCCGAGATCCCGCTGGTCGGCTTCTATCTCCAGCCGGCCGTCGGCGGGGTCATCCTGTCGAGCCGGTTCTGGCAGCGCTTCGCCGCGATCGACAATGTGATCGCGATCAAGATCGCGCCGTTCAACCGCTATCGCACGCTCGACGTGCTGCGCGGCGTCGCGGCGGCCGGTGCGCTCGACCGCGTCGCGCTCTACACCGGCAACGACGACCACATCCTGCTCGACCTGATGCTGCCGTTCGACCTGCGCGACAACGGCATCACCACGCGCACCTATTTCAAGGGCGGCCTGCTCGGCCATTGGTCGGTGTGGACCGCCAGCGCCATCAAACAGTTCGAGCGCTGCAAGGCGGCGCGGCACAAGGAGGCCGTGCCGGCCGATCTGCTCGCCCTCGATGCCCGCGTCACCGACTGCAACAGCGCCTTCTTCGACGTCGCCAACAATTTTCACGGCTGCATCGCCGGTTGCCACGAAGTGCTGCGGCGTCAGGGCCTGATGCAGGGGCTGTGGTGCCTCGACCCGAACGAGGGCCTCAGCCCCGGCCAGAAAGAGGAGATCGACCGCGTCTATCGCGAGCACGCCGACCTCGGCGACGATGCGTTCGTCGGCTCCAATCTGAGCAAATGGCTGGCATGAGCGCCGAGCCCTTCATCAGCCTGAGCGGCGTCCGAAAGGTCTATCGCAGCGGCGGCGCCGAGTTCCTGGCGGTGTCCGACGTCACGATGGACGTGCAGGAAGGTGAGCTCGTCTCGCTGGTCGGCCCCTCCGGCTGCGGCAAGACCACGGTGATGAAGATCTTGGCCGGCCTGCACGGCGCCGACGGCGGCACCGTCAGAATTGGCAATGCCAAAAGCCCGTTCGATCCGACCCGCGACATCGGCATGGTGTTCCAGCAGGCGCTGCTGCTGAAGTGGCGCACCATCCTGGACAACGTTCTATTGCCGGCCGAGATCGTTGGCCTGCCGATCAAGGCCGCGCGCGAGCGGGCGCGCGATCTGCTCAACCTGGTCGGGCTTGCCGGTTACGAGCAGAAATATCCGCGAGAGCTCTCGGGCGGCATGCAGCAGCGCACCGCGATCGCGCGGGCCTTCATTCACGATCCCAAACTGATCCTGATGGACGAGCCGTTCGGGGCGCTGGACGCCCTGACGCGCGAGCAGATGAATCTGGAGATGCTGCGGATCTGGCGCGAGAGCGGCAAGACCATCATCTTCGTCACGCACTCGATCCAGGAAGCCGTGTTCCTGTCCTCGCACTGCGCGGTGCTGACGGCGGGACCGGCGAAGATGGCCGACTACTTCCCGATCGACCTGCCCTTCCCGCGCGACCTGCCGCTCAAGACCACCGACGCGTTCGGCGCCTATGCGCGGCGGATCTATGCCAAGCTTGGGTTGGGCGCGGCTTGAGCCCGTAGCCCGGATGGAGCGAAGCGTAATCCGGGATCTCGCGCCTCAACGGCACCGCCCCGGATTACGCTTCGCTCCATCCGGGCTACGCGCTCAGAACTCGTAGGGTGGGCAAAGCGAAGCGTGCCCACCATTCAAGTAGATGGTGGGCACGGCGCAAGTGCGCCTTTGCCCACCCTACAAGCACTCAGGTCTTGTTGCGCATCTTGCTGAGCAGATAGTTGTCGTAGAAGTTTTCCGCGATCTGCGTGTAGAACAGCAGCTCCTTCATGTAGGCGTCGTGGCTTTCCTTGGTGCGCTTGAACAGGTCGCTCTTGGCGGCGAGCTCGTTCAGATGCTCCTGGGTCGCGTTGTAGCAGGCTTCCATCACCGGCTGCGGGAACGCCTTCAGCTCCGCGCCGTTGGCGATCAGCCGCTTCAGCGCCGCCGGATTCACGCTGTCGTATTTCTCCAGCATCCAGGCACCGGCCGCCGAGGCAGCCTGATTGACGATCGCCTGGTACTGCTTCGGCAAGCTCGCCCACTTCTCGTCATTGACGATCATGTGCAGCATCGCGCCGCCCTCCCACCAGCCGGGGAAGTAATAGTACTTGGCGACCTTCTGGAAACCGAGTTTCTCGTCGTCATAGGGGCCGACGAATTCAGCGGCGTCGATCGAGCCCTTCTCCAGCGCCGCATAGACGTCGCCGCCGGCGAGCTGCTGCGGCACGATGCCGAGCCTGGCCAGCACATGGCCGCCCATGCCGGCGATGCGGAATTTGAGGCCCTTGAGATCGTCGACGGTCTTGATCTCCTTGCGGAACCAGCCGCCCATCTGGGTGCCGGAATTGCCGCAGAGGATGGCGTGCGTCTTGAAAGGTTTCAGCGCCTCGTTGGTGAGATCGGCGCCGCCGCCGAAATACCACCAGGATTCCTGGTGGCGGTGGTTCATGCCGAACGGCGCGCCGGTGGCGTAGGCCAGCGCCGGCTCCTTGCCGATGTAGAAATACAGCGGCGTCTGCGCCATCTCGACGGATGCGACGCTGACGGCATCGAGCGCCTGGAGGCCGGGGACGAGCTCGCCGGCCGCGAAGGTCTGGATCTGGAATTTGTTGTCGGTGGCTTCCGCAACGTATTTCGCAAAGGTCTGCGCCGTGCCGTAGATGGTGTCGAGCGACTTCGGGAAGCTCGAGGTCAGGCGCCATTTGATCTCCGGCGCACCTTGCGCAATCGCAGGTGCAGCAACCAGCGTCGTCGCGCCGGCGACTGCGCCGCCCTTGAGGAATGTACGGCGTTTCATGTTGGGGTCTCTCCCTGGAAGTAAGTTTCAAACATATCGGCGTCCGGCCACGGTCTTCGCGGACCGTTTGCCCGTTCCTATAGCGGAGTTCAAGCTGGGAGCGGAAGGCCTGCCGGCGTCCCTAGCCCGGATGGAGCGCAGCGCAATCCGGGCGACGAGAGCGCGTTGAAAGGCCGCTCAGAGCAGCTTCGCGCTCACGAACAGCGCGCGCACGGCGTTGGTCGCCTGCACCGCGAGCATGGCGTTGTCGGCGGCGCCTTCGAGCGCCGCGACCGCCTCTTCATGGAGAGAGCGGAATTCCATCCACTCGACCGATTTGAAGTTGGTGAGGAATTGATAGGCCTGGCCGACGGTCGCAATCGCCAGCGTGTCGCCATTCAGCTTGATCTTGAACGTCGTACGCAGCGGGGTCTCGGAACTCTGGGGATCACTCATGGGCTGCTTCTGGACGATCACGGCTTAAGGAAGGGAAAACGGCAGCCCCGCCGTTCGGCAAATATCAGGAGTCGGTGCTGGCGCGTTGCGCGGCTATCGCCGATCCACTCAGGCTCGGCACCACGACCAGGCGGTTGAACTCGCCATTGTCCCAGGCCTTGAGGAAACGATCATAGTCCTTGATCGAGACGCAGCCGTTGGAGTCGCCGCGTGGTCCGAGCATGTAGCTGTGGGTGAGAAGCCCGACGCGGCCAAGCGCGCTGGTGCCCTCCGTCGGCGTCAGGCGCAGCGCGCGGATGCCGTGGAACAGCTTTTCACGCGGCTTCAGATCGTAGGTCGCCGGCGGGGTCGCGCCGACCATGCGCTGGTCGACATGATCGGGGTCGTCCATCAGCGCGCCCATGCCCGAATGCGCTTCCAGGGCGACGCCGCTCGGCAGGTAAAGCGCCTTGGCCCTGATGTCATAGACCGCCGTGCGCGAATCGTAGCCGAGGGCGGCGAGGTCCGGCGCCTTGGCGAACAGGCCGCTGTCGGGCGTCAGGGACGCCAGCTTGATCTTGGCTGTAAACTTCTCGAAGAAACTGCGGTTGTCGACCCGGGGATTGGTCTCGGCATAGGCTTGGCTCGAGGCAATCTGGGACGCGAGGTCCGCCTGGGCCGGGCGCGAGCGCGGCACCGGGATGACGTCGGCGCGCTGCGACGGCCTGGTCTCGTCAACCACGTGCCGGTCGTCATCGGTCAGGGTCGAGCGCCATTCGTCGCCCTGGAGTTTTTGGGCCAGCATCGCCTTGGCGTCGCGCAGCTTGAGCTGGACCGCGCTCACCGCGGAGCGCTCCAGCGTCAGCAGGCCGAAGTCACGGGCGGGCGGGCTGCTGGATACCGAAGCGAAACGGTCGTCAAACGAAGGGCCATTGGCCGGAGGCAGTGAGGCGGCCGGAGGCAGTGAGGCGGCCGGAGGCAGTGAGGTGGCCGGAGGCAGTGAGGCGGTGACCAGCGGCGTCGAATCGCCCACGTCCGCGACCCAGGCGGCAGCTCCCAGTGCCAGCGCGACGGCTGCCAAAGACAGCAGTATCGTCTCGGCTCGCCCAATACGGCGGCGCGACAACAGCCTTTCGGCGCTTGCGCGGTCGGAAACCATCAGATCCCCAAATCGACCCCCGGAGGGCCCAACCCCCGTCCGGAGACTCTATACCAGCTATCGCATTGGGAGCCAAAAGTTAGGCATAATCGCGGCCGGCAAGCCCCCCTTGAGGTATCAAATGACCGATCCTTTCGATCTAGAGCGCTTTGTCAGGGCCCAGGACCCGGTTTTTCGCGACGTCCAGGGGGAGCTGGCCCGGGGCCGGAAACAGACTCACTGGATGTGGTTCGTCTTCCCGCAGATCGCCGGCCTCGGCTTCAGCGCCATGTCGCAGCGCTACGCCATCGGCTCGCGCGCGGAGGCCAGAGCCTACCTTGCCCACCCCGTGCTCGGTGCGCGACTCATTGAATGCACCACGCTCGTGCTTGCCGTCGAGGGACGAACCATCAACGCGATCCTCGGCGCGCCCGATGATTCTAAATTCCGCTCGTCGATGACGTTGTTCGGCGCAGTCTCCGACGAAACCGTCTTCGACCAGGCGCTCGCCCGATATTTCGCAGGCGAGCGCGATGGCGCGACGCTGGAAATCCTCGCCAGGCTCGATCGGCCGGCGCGCTAGCACGACCTACGCCTAGACGAATGGATGCATGCAGACCGAGCATGGCGGCCGGCAGCGTAAACTCCGGATTAAGACCGGCTGCCTATCGTTTGCGCAGAATAATTTTCTTCCCCGCGCCAATTGCCGGACAGATCATGAAAATCGGTACGCTCCTGACCACCGCCATCGTCTCGCTCTCGACCGTCGGCGGCGGCCTCGCCGTCTACGTCGCCGTGACGAAGTACCAGACGATGGACAGGATCGCCGAAGCGCAGGGACGGCTCGCGATCGTCCGCGCCGCCAGCGACATCCCGCGCTACCTCAACCCCGAGCGCGGCTTTGCCACCAACATCCTTTACGGGCCAGCGACCTTCGACCCGGCGCAGCTCGCCGAGCATGACAAGCTGCGCAAGCAGACCGACGGCGCCCGCGACAGGATGAACGCGCTGCGCAAGGAGCTGCCCGGCCCGTTCGACGACGGCAATACCCTCGGCGGCAACATCGACGGCATCAATTCGAAATTCACGGCGCTGCGCGAGGCCATCGACAAGGCGATGGCGGGACCGGCGGATGCCCGCAAGGACGCGGCCAAGAAGATCGTCGGCGACAACGCCGTACTCAACGCCAGTGTGACCGCCCTGCTCAACGAGCAGGTCCGCCGCATGGCGATCCTCAACGGGGACGCCTACCGCCAGGCCAGCTACGCCAACGTCGCGATGACGCTGCGTGACGTCGGCGGCTTCAACTCCAGCCTGCACAAGAATCTCGTCGGGGGCAAGAAACCGGCGACCGACGCGGAGAAGGCCGACATCAGCCGCTCGCAGGGCCGCAACGACCAGATCGTGATGACGCTGCAGGAGCTGCGCGGCAATCCGGCAACGCCGGCGAACGTTGCCGCGGCGCTCGAGAAGTTCAACTCGATCTACATCGAGGAGTTCGGCCGCGAGCTCAAGCTCGTGAAGGACGGTGCGGTCAGCGGCAAGTACGAACACGACGTCGACACCTATTACGCCGCCACGCAGCGCGGCCTCAGCACCATCATCGACGTCCGCGACGCCTTCTACGACAACGCCGAGCAGATTCTCGCCGGCGCCTCCTCCGCCGCACGCACCAGCTTCACCATCGCCCTTGTCGGCCTCCTCGCCGTGCTGATCGCCAGCGCCGGTCTCATCGTGATGGTCCGCCGCCGCGTCTGCGCCCCGATCGTCAGCCTGACGACGCGGATGTCGCGCCTTGCCGACGGCGACGTTGCGGACGAGATCCCCGGCGCCGAGCGCTCCGACGAGATCGGGGCGATGGCCGCCGCCGTCCAGGTGTTCAAGGACAACATGATCCGCGCTGACCGGCTCGCGGCGGAGAAGCAGGCCGAGAACGACAGCAAGATGCGCCGTGCCCAGGCGCTCGACGGCCTCACCCGCGCATTCGAGGCCAAGGTCACCGAGCTCGTCGGCGGCCTCTCCCGCGCCTCCTCCACGATGGAAAGCACCGCGCAGTCGATGACCTCGACGGCGGCCCAGACCAACAGCCAGGCCGCGGTCGTCGCCGCCGCCTCGCAGCAGACCTCGACCAACGTGCAGACGGTCGCGAGCGCGACCGAAGAGCTGACCTCCTCGATCTCCGAGATCGGCCGTCAGGTGGCCCAAAGCACCGAGATCGCGGCCCGCGCCGTCGACAACGCCCGCCGCACCGGCGACACCGCGCGCGCGCTCGCCGAGGGCGCCCAGAAGATCGGCGACGTCGTCACGCTGATCCAGAGCATTGCCGAGCAGACCAATCTGCTGGCGCTCAACGCGACCATCGAAGCCGCCCGCGCCGGCGACGCCGGCCGCGGCTTTGCGGTCGTCGCATCCGAAGTGAAATCGCTGGCGGGCCAGACCGCCAAGGCCACCACCGAAATCTCCGAGCAGATCACCGCGATCCAGTCCGCAAGCGACGAGACCGTGAACGCGATCCGCAACGTCGCCGACGTCATCGCCGAGATCGACCAGATCGGCACCGCGATTGCGGCAGCGATCGAAGAACAGGGCTCGGCAACCAGGGAGATCTCCCGCAGCGTGCAGGAGGCCGCGCGTGGCACCCAGGAGGTCAACAGCAACATATCGGGCGTGCAGCGCGCCGCCGACGACACCGGTGCGGCCGCGAGGGAAGTGCTGGGCGCGGCCGAGCAGCTCTCGACCCAGTCGCGCGATCTCGCCGGCCAGTTCGACCGCTTCCTCGGCGAGGTCAGGGCGGCGTAACTACAGTCGGATTCGTAGCCCGGATGGAGCGAAGCGTAATCCGGGATTCGCGCGCCGCGGATGAAGCGGCCCCGGATTTCGCTGCGCTCCATCCGGACTACGGGACGTCAATAAGGCGGCGCCTTGCGCGTCCGCTGCGCCTTGGCGGCCTCGATCCACCACAGCAGGTCATCGGCAAAGCGCGGGAACAAGCGCTCCAGTGCCTTGCCGCCCTCGCCGATCGGCTCGTTCTCGGCCGACAGCGTCTGCGCGATCGGTCCGACGCCGATGGTGCTCGACACCACGACCATGCCCATCTCCGACAGCGTGCCATGCCAGGCGGTCGAGGCGCGTGCTCCGGACAGTCGGCCGGCCGAATAGCTCACGATCGCGGCCGGGCGCCAGAACCACTCTTCCAGGAAGTGATCGGTGAGGTTCTTCAGGCCGGGCTGGATGCCCCAATTGTATTCGCCGGTGACGAAGACAAACCCGTCGGCACCGCGGATCTGCCCCGCCAGCTTCTCGAGCGCCTCGGGTGCCGTCCCCTTGGGATATTCCTTGTACATGCGATCGAGCATCGGCAGGCCGATCGCCTTGGCGTCGATGAACTCGACCTCCTCGCCGCGCTGGCGCAGGCGGTCGATGACGAAATTCGCGAGGCGGACGCCCATGCGGTCGGAACGGTAGGAGCCGTAGAGGACGAGGATGCGATTGCTCATGGCCGGCACGCTAGCACGAAACAGCGGTACGGCCTCAACCGATTTGCCGCGCTACCGTTGCCGTCCGAGCTCGAGCGTTTGCGACGGCGTCTCGCCGAACTGGTCGCGATAGCTTCTGGAGAAGTCGCTGAGATGCCAGAAGCCGAACGCCAGTGCGACGGCCTTGACGCTGTCGGCACCGGCGAGCAGGCGCTGGCGCACCAGCCACAAACGGCGCAGGCGCAAATAGCGATGCAGGCTCATGCCGCGATAGCGGCGGACGACGTCGTGCAGGGTGCGAACGGACAGGTTGAGCTTGCGCGCGATCTCCTCGCTGTAGATCGGTTGCGAGAGGTCGTCGGACAGAAGCGCGCGGATCTCCCGGAAGATCCTGAAGTTGCGTTCGTCATTGGGACGCAGGGTCCATCGCGCGGGAACGACGCTTTCGAACGCGTCGTCGACGGCGCCCAGCAGGGACTCCTTCATGGCTGCAGCCTTCAGCGGCACGTCCGCGGCACCGATCGGCTCCGACGCGGCAGCCAGCACCTCCCGGACCAGGCTGCGCAGTCGGTTCAGGCTCGCGGCCGTCGTCTCAAATATCTTGAAGCTGGATGTCGCGTGCGGCCAGCCACGATCCGTCACCTCCGGCCTGAACACCACCGAGGCAATTTGCCTCTCCACCTCCTCGATGGTGGTGTAGGCGGCGCCGCCGCTGCCGATGACGATGACGGGTCGTGCCCGCTGTGAGCCGTTGAAGCGGATGGGCACGTTGAGCTCATCCATCGTGAATCCGATGGCGGTGCAATTCTCGACGAGCTGTGCGTCGACGACGCGGGGAAACGCCCGCGTGAAATTCACGTCGCAACCGGGCAGCGACAGAATGGTCTGCTCGGCCGAAATCCTCCGTACGAAGGGCGTGAACTCGAAATTCAGGCCTCGTATGGCATTTCGAAATTCATCGACGTCGGAGAAGCGAAATACCTTGGGCGCAATATCGTTCATGGCAATGTGAAACGTCGCGTTGTAACCAACGCGCGTCCGGCGGCGATGCCGGTCCGAGTTTCCCCCTTTCGGTTGTCCCGTTCGACCGAAAGAATCATCCTAGCTCGTCTCGTTCAGTTGGCGAGGGTCCCGTTCAAAGGACAAGTCGCCGCATCGGGTCTCGCCGAATTTCGATAGCGTTTCCAGCACTGCCAGCGGTGCACAGATACCCCTTTGATCAAGCTCTAAATTTCAAATTAACGCCTGTCAGGCGCAATGAAGATCATTGGATAGTCGCGATTTTTTGAGTCAGGCCCCTGCCATGATGGCAAATTTGCCTGCTGATATTCTGGTCGAGCTGGAACAGGCGGTCGCTGCGTGCCCGCCGGACCGCTGTGCACGCATCCTCTCGGGCATTGTGCAGTTGCTAACAGGTCACCGCGACCGGCCTCAGGAATTGCTCGCCCGTGTGGTTGACGGCGTTCTGCTACGCTTGACGGAACGCGTCGAGGCCAGTGCGCTCGTCCAACTCAGCACCGCGCTTGCCGAGCTCAAGGTGGCCCCGCCCGAGACATTGCAGCGCCTTGCCTCGCACGACGACCCAGACGTGGCCTGTCCTGTCCTCCTCAAATCGCAGGTGGTCTCCGCCACCGATCTCGCGACGATCGCGGGCTCGTGCGGCGAGCGGCATCAGCGCGCGATCGCCGCCCGCAACTCGATCGAGCCTGAAGTCACCGAGGCGCTGATCAAACGCGGTGGCCCGATCTGCCTCGCGCTGATCAAGAACCCTGGAACCCAATTCTCCGAGGCAGCTTACGCCGCGCTGATCGCCAGGGCCGATCCGGACGGCGAGATTGCCAAGGCGCTGGTGCTGCGGCCCGGCACGCCCGACTTGGTCGTCCGGAAGCTGCTCTCCCCGAAGGCGCCGGCCAAGGCCAACGCATCCACCGTTCCGCCCGCACAACACGCCGCGCCGGTTCCGCCCAAGCTGCCCTGCCCGGCCGACTATGCGAGCGCGAGGCCGGAGATCGTCGCCCTCAGCCGCGTCGGCAAGCTCAACGATTCCACCGTCAACCGCTTCACGATCCGCGGCGAGACGGCCAATCTGTTCACGGCGCTGTCGGTGCTCTCGGGCGCTCCGATCGAGATCGTGGAGCACGTCATGACCGATGACGATTGCGAGGGCCTCGTCATGGCCTGCCGCGCGGCGCGGCTGAACTGGGCCACCACGCTCGCAATCCTGAGCAACCGCAGCGGCGCACGGCTGTCCTTCGTCGAACGCGAACGGGCGCAGCAGATTTTCGAAACGCTTCTCTTGTCGACCAGCCAATGGACAGTGCGCTGGGGGGAAATTGCAGCGAGTGCCAACCCAAGCGATCCGGGACATCGCGGCACAAAAATGGGGGTTAACCGATGAGGTTCGACGGTCGAAAGGCGCTTCGCGTACGGATGGATCACAAGCAGGCTGTCAATCTGATGGGCTCCGACGGCACCTGGCGACGCAGTTGCTTCCTGCTCGACGTGTCGCAAAGTGGCGCCAAGATCGAGGTCGAAGGGACGCTCGATGTGCTCCAGGCCAAGGAATTCTTCATGCTGCTGTCATCGACGGGTCTTGCCTACCGGCGGTGCGAACTGGTGTGGATCGACGGCACCATGGCCGGCGTGCACTTCATCACCGCAGACGGCAAGAAGAAGCCGGCGAGCGCAAAGGCGGCTGCCGCGCCAAACTCCACGCCGAGCAAATAGGCTCCAGAATTCATCGAGCTCATTCAATTCCATCATAGTCCCGGTCCGCCGTGCAGAGTGCCCGAACCATATCCAGCCCCGCCAAAAACGACGGCGGCATCCGAACGACGGAAGCGGTTCGCCCGTTTGTGCATGTGCTGGCCGATTCGTCCGACAAGCTGGCGGGCGTCTGCTCGGCCCTCGAACGGCAATTTACCGTCGCCGGCGAACGACTTGATGCGGAAGCCAGGCTGTCACAAGTGCCATTCGCGGTCGTGGTTCGCGCGGAGCTGCGTGACGTCGGCACCATCGCGGCCATCAAGAAGCGCGCCGGCAAGCTGGCGAAAGCCACGAAGCGCATCTTCCTCGTCGAGCACTCGTCTCACGTCGGCATCTCGCAGGCCTACGCACTCGGCGCCACCCTCGTTCTTCCCGGGGCTCTCAACAAGAGCAAGCTGCTGGCAGCGCTGGCTGATCCGGCCGAGCCGACCTCTGCCGCCTCGGGTGACGCACCGCAACCGGACGACGCCGTCGAAACCGCGGCGACCGCCATCGCTTCGATGTTCACGGCCGTCACGCTCGGCGAGCCCCTCGACGTCGACGGCACGAAGGAAGCGGGCCGCAGGATCGCCGACCGCATCACCGAGCACGGCCTGTCCGAATGGCTTGCCACGGTGCGGCGTCACCATGAGGGAACCTACCAGCACTGCCTGCTCGTGACGGGCGTGGCGATCGACTTCGGACTGAGCCTCGGCGTCGGGCGAACCGATCTCGAGCGGCTGTATTCCGCAGCCATGTTCCACGACATCGGCAAGGCGCAGATTCCGCTTGCGATCCTCGACAAGCCCGGCCGCCTCGACTCCGACGAACGCGCCATGATCGAGAAGCATCCGGCGGCGGGTTACGAGTTCCTGAAGGATCACGAGAAAATCTCGCCCGAGATTCTCGACGCCGTGCGGCATCATCACGAATATCTCGACGGAAGCGGTTATCCCGACGCGCTGTGCGGCGAGAGCATCAACGACATCGTCCGCATTCTGACGATCTCGGACATCTTCGCAGCGCTGATCGAACACCGGCACTACAAGCCGACGATGCCGCGCACCGAGGCCTACAACATTCTTTGCGGGATGACCGGAAAGCTGGAGAAGGCCCTCGTAACCTCGTTCAAGGAGGTTGCGCTCACGCGATGACCGCGTGGGCGGAGCGATCCCGCAGCGAGGACCTCGTCATGAACCGCGCTTAGTGCGTGGCCCGGTATTTGGCGCGGTGCGGAATCGACCGGGAGGCCAGTCCATCCGCAAGCAGCTTCATGTCCTCGCGTCTGCCACTCCGGATCAGCTTGCCGAGCTCATCGGGTGTGAAGGGAAGATTTGGATCATCATCGATCGGATACCGCGGTCGCGGACCGAAGAACCGTCGAACCAGGCTAGCGAGCCGCCGCATGTCGATTCCCTCGCGCCAGCAACAAACCTTTCACTGCGCGTATTGTTCCTCCCGCGCGATCGAGATTGCAAGAGGCCACCAACGGCTCGGCACCAAAAATTTCTACGAGAGAATAATCTCCTTTCCGCCGCCTCAGCCAGCTCTCCGCGTTCGCAACATCAGCCGGCTGTGCGCATCAGCGACTTCGCGCGCTAGTCGGCAAAGCCGACATAACGCACGAAATCGTCGTTGCCCTCGCGATCGGAACGAACGGCGTTGGCGGCGAAGCTGTCGTCGGGATACCCCATCGCGACACAGGTCATGATGACCTCGTCTTCCGGAATCTTCGCGACCTCGCGCACGATGTCGGAGCGCATGATGCCCTGCCCGTTGATCACTGAACCGAGACCGCGGTCCCAGGCCGCGAGCACGATGCCGTAACAGAGCGCGCCGAGATCGAAATGGCAGACCGCGCCGGGATCCAGCACGCGGTCATAGGTCAGCACCAGCGAGACCGGCGCGTCGAACTGGCGGAAGCCGCGCAGCACCCAGTCCTGCCGCATCGGCTTGTCGTCGCGCGCGATCCCCATCGCGCCGAACAGCTTCTTGGCGATGTCGACCTGCCGGGTGCGATGAATGCCCTGGTATTCGCTGTGGCTGATGATGTCGCGCTTGACCTTGGCGCCGCCGACCATCTCCTCCATGTTGCGGCGGCGCACCTCTTCCAGAGGGTCGCCTGTGAGCACGTGGACATGCCAGGGCTGGGTGTTCATCGACGACGGCGCGCGCTTGGCGCTCTCGATGATCGCCTCGATCACCGCGCGCGGCACCGGCTGCTGCTTGAAACCGCGCACGCTGCGGCGCGACTGGACCAGCGTTTCGAATTCCAACTCTTGACCTCCCCGACCATTCATTCCGCGGCATTGCAATTGTAACGCGTAACCGGTTGCCGATGCGGTACGCCAAATCTATGCTACCCCGCAAGCAAGACCAAGAACCCAGCGAGGACTCAGCAAATGCCCGCACCGCTCGATCCCGTCATCGCCCAGATCATTCCGCTGCTGCCGCTGCGCGATCCCACCACGATGACGCCACAGAGCGCGCGCGACGCCTTGCGCGCACTGGCTGCCTCGCGCGCAGAGGTGCCGCCGCCACCCGTCGACACTGTGCAGGATATCAAGGTGAAAGGCGGCGCCGGGCCGCTCGATGCACGTGTCTATCGCGTCGGGCCCAATCCTGCGCCAACCGTGGTCTTCTTCCACGGCGGCGGCTGGGTCGCGGGCGATCTCGAAACCCACGACCGGCAGGCGCGCAATCTCGCGATCGAAACCGGCGCGGTCGTCGTCTCCGTCGATTATCGGCGCCCGCCGGAAACGCGCTTTCCCGGCGCCTTCGAGGACGCGTTCGCCGCCACAAGTGACATCTTCAACCGCGTCGCGGAATTTGGTGGCGATGCAAAGCGTCTCGGCGTTGCCGGCGACAGCGCCGGCGGCAATCTCGCAGCCGCCACCGCGATCGCCTGCCGCGACGCCGGTGTCACGCTCGCGGCGCAACTGCTGGTCTATCCCGTGACCGACGTCGTCGGCCACTACGCCGACGCGCGGGAGAACGCGCGCTTTGCGTCGCGTGCCGAGAATGCCGAGGGCTACTTCCTCTCCCGCGCCGTGATGGAATGGTTTTGCGGCCACTACCTGGCCGATCCCGCTCACGCCACCGACTGGCGAGCCTCGCCGCTGCGCGCGGAGCTCGCCGGCCTCGCGCCGGCCATCGTGGCCACCGCCTGGTTCGATCCGTTACGCGACGAGGGCGCGGCCTATGTACGGGCGCTGGAGGCCGCCGGCGTCCGCGTCAAGCACCATGAGGGCCCCGGCCTGATCCACGGCTATTTCGGCCTTGGCGATGCTTCCGCGGCCGCGAAGGCCGAGGCGCAGCGCGCACGGGCCGATTTCAAGACACTGCTCGCGCGCGGAATCTGAACCGCAGATGAATGGAAAAATCCGCGACATCGGTCGTGGCGCGCATTGATCCTGCTTGATTGCGCCACGATTCGCGGCTCCAATCCGCTCGGTAATTTTGTCCTAGGGAGACACCCATGATGAAGCGGATTTTTCTCGCAGCGATCGTCGCCACCTTTGCGGCAGGCTCGGCCTTCGCGGAGGACACATGCGAGAGCAAGGCGGTCGGCAAGGACGGCAAGGCGCTCGCCGGCGCCGCCAAGACCTCGTTCATGAAGAAGTGCAAGGCCGACGCCTGCGCGCCCAAGGCCGTCAGCGCCGACGGCAAGCCGCTCGCCGGTGCCGCCAAGAACAGCTTCATGAAGAAGTGCGAAGTCGGCGCCTGATCGCTGCTGGTTCGTCATTGCTGCACGGACACTCTGCAACTCCGTCGTGCCCGGGCCTGTCCCGGGCATCCACATATGTGTGTCCGTGCGGCACAGATCTGATGGCCGGGCCAAGTCGAAAGCGCGAACGTCCTCTGGTAGCGTCGTCGTCGAGCCGTTCGAATTAACCACCAATTCGATCCAATTTTAATAAGACAACAGCGCTGCTTGTTAGCGCAAGCCGCACAGATCAACGTGCGGGAATTGCCGTTTTCCGGATATCGGCGGGACCGGGAAAGTGACTTCGTCGAGTGCGATCGTCCTTCATTGGGAGCATCTCGCCATGATCGAACGTCGTGCAATGAAGCGCATAACGATCAACCGGGCCGCGCGGCTATCGTTTGGTGAAATTCACGGGACTCATCCGTGCCTGGTGCGCGATATCAACGCCTTGGGTGCCCGCATTTCTACGCCGTACTACATATTTGCCGACGAGTTTGTGTTGTCGTTCGACGGCCATTCCGGAATTTTCTACTGCCGCGTCGTATGGAAAAAGGGCACGCTCTGCGGCGTCTCCTTTCTCCTGCGTCGTCGCTCGCCAAAACCAGCGAACGATTCCGGCGCGCCCGCAGATGTGGTGCGACTTGATCGCCGGCTCGTGTGCCGCGGCGCGGTCTTTAGCTCGGACGTGTCGGCCTGACTGCTCGCGCGCGCCACGATGCTATCGAATAGGTCCGGTCGCCTCCGGTACCGGCTCCATGCGCCGGTCGGTGTCCGCTGCATCGCCGCTGTCGTCGGGCGCATCAGTACGGGGTTGATGAACGTATGCGGCCGGCTGATCGCCTCGGCTGCGGTCCCTGCCAATAGGGGTTCTCCACGCACATCGCGGCAAGTCCGATCGTCGTCGCTCGGCACTGATCCCATGACGTATAAGCGCATTCGAAATAGGTGCTGCCACCCCACTCCCATCTCTGAAGGCAGACGGGGTGGCTCGGATCGTAAGTTTGGGCTGTAGCCGAGGTGATCGCCAGCATCGCCGCACTGCCCAGGAATAGCCAACGGAGCATCCACATCGCCGCCTCCTCCAAATGGATCATCCAAGCTCTCCGGTTCGACCGCCGCTCATGTGGAGACAGGAGACGCTTTGCGACGCTTCATGGCTCCTGCGTCGTCGCTCGACGAAAGCGGCGAACGAGTCCGTCGCGGCCACATCGGCACCTCTGCGCTCGCCCTCGGGCCGGCGGACATGACTCATCCGATAAGTGGACCTGAGCCTTGCTCGGAAAGACCCTGCAGCCGCCATCCTGCAATATCACTGGTCTTTCCGCATTGCTCGCAATTCAGGTGAGAGCATCCCCAAGCTCGTCCCCGCTGAACGTTCTCGCGGGAGGCTTCACATCCGCAGCGCGGGCAAGCCAGTGCCGCGCACCCGCATCCAGGGCTTGCGAGCAAGAAGCTGGCGAAGTTCGATACGCGGTCGACGATCCTTCTGATCAATTTGGATTATCCAAAACGACGGCCCCGGATTTGGGTTGAGTGTGAGGTTCCGGGACCGTCATCGAGGCGCGGACCGCAGCCCACCCGCGCACTGCCAGTAACGTAGATGTCCGCGCGACGGACAATTGTCTTCTGGTACAATCCCGCTGCGCGTCATCATGCCCGCTAGCAGGCATTGCGGTGCTCGGAGCCGATAGCCAATCTTGGCCTGTCAGCGAAACATCGATGCCTCTCAACCAGGTCCGCTTGATGGGCCGCAGCGCACTGGATCTCTCGCGCCGGACCCTTCGCATTTGCCCTGCACCGGAGACCCTTGATCTGGATCAAAGAGTCGGACGGCCAATGCAATCTCAACTTGGGCGATAGGCGACGTTCGGAACCATCGACGTCTGTCACATCAAATTTGGGGATAGGGGGCGATCAACACACCTGCAACGTAGTGGAGAGACCGCCATGGCCGTCAATCTCATTTCAGCTGCACAACAGCTCCTGACCCCTGAAGTCATTGCGCAGATCGCCTCCTTTCTTGGCATGGACCGAGGCGCGGCGCAGAAGGCCGCAACAGCGGCCATCCCAACAATATTGGCCAGCCTGTCGGATCTGGTCGGAACCCCGGCCGGCGCCAATCAACTGTCAAAACTGCTGTCCCAACAGCAAGGCAGCAATCCCATGGATATGCTGCGCGACGCCGGCGCCCCAGACCTGGCTCAGTTGGGTTCGAGCATGTTGTCCGGGCTGCTTGGAGGCCGAACCACGGACACCATGGCCCAGGCGATCGGCAAATTCGCGGGAACGGGCGATGGCGGCGGCAAGTCGTTACTCGCCCTGGTCGGCCCCTTGGTCCTGGGTATGCTCAGCAAGCAGCAGCGTGACGCCGGCATGGATGCAAACGGACTGGCATCGCTTCTGCGCTCGCAGAAAGATCAGATCATGGCGGCGATTCCATCGGGCCTCAGTGATCAACTCGGCGCCGCGGGCCTGATCGACAAGGCGCGCAGTGGAATGGCCACGGCCGCCGCCACAGGGAGCCGGATCGCCGGCGCTTCCGGCGCCACTGGCGCGCGCCAGGCCGCCATGGCCGCCGGCCGGGCGCAATGGCCATATTGGCTCGCCGCGCTCGTTATCGCTGCCGGACTTTCAATATATGCGCTTCAGCGTCCGACCGAGCAGACGGTCGCTCAGAGTACAAACGTTACGCGGCCCTCAGCCGGAACCGTGGGCATGGCGCCCGCGGATTTGACCGTTGACGGGGTGAATCTGGCGAACCAGGTCAATTCGTCCCTTGGTACGCTGAAGGCCCAACTGCCAACCATCACCGATCAAGCCAGCGCGCAGGCGGCCCTGCCGAAGATCAACGACGCCATCTCACAGCTGGATGGCATCACGGCGCGGGCGGCCAAGCTTTCTCCGGAAGGACGACGCGCGCTTGCCAAGCTGATCGTCGCGGCGGCGCCGGCCATCAATGAGATGTGCGACAAGATCTCCGCAACGCCGGCCGGCACGATCGCAAAGCCCGTGATCGACAATCTTCGTGCCAAGCTCGACGAGTTGGCGAAAGTCTGAGACGTCCCACGCAATGAACTCGCCACACTGCAGCGACGGGAGGTGTTTCGCAGCCTCCCGTCCTGCAAGATGAAAGGAAAAGACTCCATGGCCGACAAGACCAATTTCACCAAGGATGAATGGGCGCTCCTCCTGAGAAGCCCGATGAATGCGGGAATGGCCATTACGGCTGCAGAACCGAGCGGATTGTTTGGTCTTCTGAAGGAATCGTTTGCCGGCGGCACCGCGCTCGCCCAGGTGGCCACCGACCCCAATGCCAACCCCTTGGTAAAGGCTGTGGTCGCCGACTTCCAGACGAGCGACGGCCGGGCCGCGGCTCATGACGGGTTGAAAGCAGAACTCGGCAAGAGCACGCCGACCGAGATCAAGAGCAAGACGATCGCATCGTTGCGCGAGGTCACGTCGCTGCTTGCAGCAAAAGCTCCGGATGATGCCGCGGCTTTCAAGGGCTGGCTGCGTCAGATTAGTCAAAAGACGGCTGAAGCTGCATCAGAAGGCGGAGGGTGGTTCGGTGGGGGGGTTCAGGTCAGTGACGCCGAGAAAGCCACCCTCGGTGAAATCTCCAGCGCGCTTGGCGTCTGATCTCGGTGGGCCGCATGGCCCACCTCTACGCGCCCTGCCCCTATAATGCCCTACCAGAGCCGCTGGCTTCCGAAAGCCCAGCGGCTTTTCCTTGCTGCGATGTGCGGGCAGTTGGGCAAATTCTCGTTGCGCGTCGGCTGGGCGCTGACCGAAGTGGCAACACCGCTGCCTTCCACAGCAACGTTGACATATGTCAAAGCCGGCAATTCCTGGAACCGAACTACTCCAACCAGCTGAGGCGCTGGGAGGCCATCATGAAGCGATGGAGCGGTCAACCTGCACTGCTCGCTGCTACCGCGATTGTAGCGTCATGCATCGCACTCGATGGTGGAATTGAATCTGCGCATGCGAAATTCAGTCGAATAACGAAGTCCGCGACTATCCCTGGCGCGACGCCGCCGGAAGTGCATGACCATACCCGCGACGCAAATGGTTCGCCAACCGCCAACGACCTCCCCTCGATCGCGACAAAATCTCCCCGACAGCGTCAGCGCGCAACAGGGCAAGACCCGAAAGCTCACGGTGACATTCGGCGGGCAACGCATCGGAAGAGCAAGCCTCAGCATACATTTCATAAAAGGCACCATCGAAGGCACACGCCACTGTCCGGGCTTGCGAGCTTCTACTCGGAAGATCAGATGACCGCGAGCGGCGAGAGGTTCACCAAGCATGCGCTGCATGCGGCGCATCCGTCCTTGCCTTTCGGGACACGCCTACGCGTAACCAATGTCTTGAACGGAAAGTCCGTGATCGTGAGAGTCAATGACCGTGGTCCATTTGTTCATGGACGCATCATTGATGTCACATCGGGTGCGGCCCAAGCCCTCGGAATGATCAAGATCGGCGTGGTCAATGTCACGCTCGAAATCGTTCGATAGTGACCGCCGGCCTAGTCTCGCCTGAACCGATAGTCGAACGCGTCGCCGAGCGGCTTGATCAGCCCGACCGTCGGTGCCGGAAAATGGATCGGCAGGATCAGCGTGTCGGTGTCCGCAACGGAGGCGAAGAACTTTCGCCGCGACACCGCCGACTGCTTGGCATCCCAATCCGGCTTCGCCGACCAGTCCGGCTCGCGGCACTGGATCTGGTGATGCATGAGATCGCCCGCGACCACCGCGCGGCGTCCCTTCGAAAAGATGTTCACGCAGCAATGACAGGGTGAGTGCCCCGGCGTCGGCGTCAGCGTGACGGTGTCATCGAGCGCGTAGTCGTCGTCCACCAGAAGCGCCTGCCCGGCCTCGACGATCGGCAGGCAATTGTCGCGGAAGACGGTGCCCGGCGGGTTGTTGCCTTTGGCATTCTCCGCCTCCCAGGCCGCGTACTCGCCTTTGTGAAAGACGTACTTTGCGTTCGGAAACGTCGGCACCCAGCGCCCGTCGCGCAAGGTCGTATTCCAGCCGGTGTGGTCGATGTGCAGATGCGTGCAGAAGACGTAGTCGATCTGCTCGAAGGAGATTCCGAGCGCGAACAATTCGTTGCGCCAGCGCTCCTTGCCGGGAAAGTCGAACGGCGGCGGATGGCCCTTGTCCTCGCCGGTACAGGTGTCGACGAGGATGGTGTAGCGCGGCGTGCGCACCACAAATGTCTGGTAGGTGATGACCATCATGCCGCGCGCGGCATCGAACACCTCCGGCTCCATCGTCGGCAGATGACGGGCGAACACGCCCTCGTCATAGGCCGGGAAGAAATCCTGCGGCCGCCGCCACGGCCCTTCCCGCTCGATCACCGCATCGATGGTGATGTCGCCGATCCGGAGTTGCCTCATGGTTGTTCGCTCCCTTTTTGGGAGGGAACGTAGCGGGCAAGACCACCACGTTCAAGACGCGCCGGCCGCTGCTCAGGCCTGCTTCAGCAGATGCCGGGCAAACCCGGGCAGCGAGCGGAAGGCCATGTGCAGATTGTCGTTGAAGGAGGCAGTCAGATAGCCGTGGTTCTGCCAGGCACGGACAAGCGCTGCACGGCTGAAGATCGAGACGTGACCGTTGCGCGGGCCGACATACCACCAATTGACGCCGTGCGCCTCGAAATCAGGCGGCTGCAGCAGCGTGGAGAACAGCACGAGTCCGGACTCCTTTGTGCTCGAGACGATGGCGGCGATGCCGGCCGTCGGATCGGGCATGTGCTCCAGCGTCTCGAAGCAGGTGACGATATCGAATTTCCCCTGCGGCGGCCGCGAGAAATCGGCCACGAAGGGATCGAAGGTCTGCGCCTCCAGGAAGCCGGAACTGCGCAACGTCGTGCTCAGCAGGCCGCCCCCGCCGCCATAGTCAAGCACGCGCAACTCGGCCTTGCTGGCTCCAAACAGGTCTTGCACCAGTTTTGCGCAGCTGGTCGGCCGAGCCTCCCTGTAGTCGGGATCGACCTCGATGTAATCGTCGTTGTAGATCTCGGTCTTGAAGTTCGCCTCGCTCCAGTCGTCGAATGCATCGGTGAACAGGAATCCGCAGCCCTGGCAGCGGTGGTAATAGACAGGCTTCCCCAGCAGCGGCAGCCGCCTGCCGCGCGCTTCATTACAATGTTTGGCGAAGTCGACCACGCCGAACAGTGCGGCCTCTGCGCTGCAGATCTTGCACGGCAGAGGTGCCGTGGAAATCTCTTTCAGTTTGGTGATCATGCCCCGTTCCGCGACCTTCGCCCTGGAGCGGACCATCGCCCGTGAGGGTTGCGCGAAGCTTGCGCGGTCGCGACCGTTTCACAGTTGCGGATCGGTCACTTGCAATATCGGCAACCGATCGGGGCAATGCCGATTTCGCAGTGCTCAAGGCTCATATGCGCATGCATGTGCGGCCGGGACCTTGATTTCGGTGTGACGTGACCACAGCCACGCCGCGTTATCTCAACGACGCACACACGTCGCCGAGGCGTCACACGCGCGTCGTGGGCCACGCTCGATAATCCCCGCGTCATTCCAGGTCAAACCCGCGCAGGTTGCGCAGCAAGAAACATGGGGCACCACGTGGACATGAAAGCGTTCTTCTCCCTGATCTCGTCGATATCGCTCGCCGCATCGCTGGCCGGCACCGCAATTCCGGCGCACGCCGACCAGGACGACAACGGCCGCGACCGCGGCTTCGACAATTCCAGGGCTCGCGACCATGATCGGGACCAACATCACGGACACCGCTCACCGCCGGTAGTCGTCATCTCGCTCGACGGTGCAAAGCCCGATTTCATCCAGCAATTTATCGACGAAGGCGTACTGCCGCGCGACGGCGCTCTGGCGCGGCTGAGTCGCCATGGCGCGGTGGCGCAGCAAAACATCACGGCGTCGCCGTCACTTACCGCCGTCTCGCATATCGAGATCGCCACCGGCTCGACCGCCGTCCACAACGACATTCCCTCGAACACCTACCAGGCGATCGTCGGGCCGGTTACGTCGAGCCTCAGCGGTTTCGCCGCGCCGATCGGCGGCTATCGCGAGAGCCCGCTCGGGCCCTCGCCGCGTCCGACGGCATTGCCGCTGTGGGTGCAACTGCGCCAGCAAGGCCGGAAAGTCGTCACCGCGACGTGGCCGGGCGGCGACGGCGCCGACATCTCGATCAACGGCACGGTGGTGCAACCGGCCCAGCCGATCCGCATCACCGATTACACTGTGCCGTTCGGCGCATTCGGCGGCATCGGCGCCCAGGGCTTTTCGCTCACATCGGCGGACTTCGCCGCCGATCCGGCCGTGGCCACGGCCCTCCAGGCGGCTGGCCGCTTCTCGTTCAGCCCGGTGCTGGCAACCTCCGCGCCGATCGAGACATTCTCATGCGCATCCGCTCCGACCGCAACCTGCACCAATGCGGCTACCCAGGACATCAAATACGCGATCCGGGTTGCGGCGCTCGACACCACCAATGACAACCAGGTGAACTACGACACGCTCGTGTTCTTCGACGTCACGCGCGGCATCGCGGCTGGACCGTTCAAGCCCCCGGCGACCGGACCAGCCTATGCGAGGTTCGGTGGCGAGAACGCGCCGTTCTTCTTCGACGGCAGCGGCGCCAAGGTCGGTGCGGCCTACTTCGTCTCGCAGCTTGCGCCCGATCTCTCGGTGGTGCGCTTCGCCCGTTACGGCGCCAACTTCATTCCGCGCAACGCACCGGTCCTGACCGACGTCGACGACATCAACAACAATATCGGCTTCTGGCGTCCGCAGGCCGACTTCCGCATTCCGGAGCGGCTGAGCCCGGGCTTCACCAATTTCCCGGACATCGAGATCGAGGCGATGTTCGAGGACATGGTCAAGACATTCGTGCGCTATCAGGCGGATATCGGCGAGCGCGCCATCCTGAACAATCCCGACGCCGATCTCGTGATGGTCTATATCGAGCAACCCGACGGCTCCGAGCATCAGTTCCTGCTCACCGACCCGCGCCAGGGCACCAACCCGAAGGACCCGAACTCGATCGGGGCCAACCAGGACGCAGCCAAGGTCGCCCGCTACAAGTCCTACATTCGCTTCGCCTATCAGACCGCGGACAAGGCGGTGAAGCGGATCGCCGATGCCGCAGGGCCGGACAGCAACGTCATCGTCGTGTCGGACCACGGCTTTGCGCCGTTCCACACCTCGGTCAGCATGACCAATATCCTGAAGAACGCCGGCATCGACACCACCAAGGTGGCGATCCGCACCTCCGGTCCGGCGGCCAACATCTACGTCAACCTGCAACAGCGCGAACAGGGCGGCACCGTCGATCCTGCCACCTACAAGGCGCTGGTGACGCAGATCACCGAGGCCGTGAGGAATGCCGTCGATCCCAACCCCAAATTCAACAGTTCGCTCGAGGATGGGCGGCTGTTCACGGTGGTCGAGACCCGCCCGCTACAATGCGAGGCCGGGCTCGGACAGTGCACCAGCAAGACCATCGGTCAGGACTTTGGCGACGTGTTCGCGCTGATGGCCCCGGGGTACAATTTCGACGGCATCCAGAGCCCCGGCGTCGCCCGGCTCGGCGATGCTCCGTTCAATGCGGCGACGACCACGCTGTCGATGCCCAATTTCTACGGTGCCCACGGCCACGATCCCAAGCTGCCGGTGATGAGCGCGACCTTCATCGCCGCCGGCCCGCAGATCCGCAACAACGCCACGATCCGGCGCATGCACAATCTCGACGTCGCGCCGACCATCATGCAGATCCTGGGCGTCCGGCCGCACCAGGTCGATGGCGAGGTGCTGCGCGAGATCTTGCGATAGCGATTGACGGCCACAACGGATGAGCGCCGGCCGGCACCCATCCCGCGAGTTCATTGCAACTCTCTCGATTTAGTTGTAGCCCGGATGAAGCGAAGCGAAATCCGGGAAAGCCTATCGCATGGTGCGCTATCGGAGAAATTTCGTTCCCGGCGGCGCCTACTTCTTCACCGCGACGCTGGACGATCGAAGATCGTCCGCGTTGGTCGAACACGTCACGCAGCTGCGCGCAGCATTCAGGACCACCCGGATCGAAAAACCGTTCACGATCGACGCGATCGTGGTCCTGCCCGACCACCTGCACGTCATCATGACACTGCCGGATCATGACGCGGACTTCTCCGGCCGATGGCGTCGGATCAAGAGCATCTTCACGCATCGGCTCGTTGCTTCCGGCGTACCGGTCGTCCGCAATCATCGCGGCGAGTTCGGCCTGTGGCAGAGGCGTTTTTGGGAGCACACCCTACGAGACGACGCGGACTTCGAACGATGCGCGAACTACATCCACTTCAACCCGGTCAAGCACGGCTTGGTCGTGTCAGCCGCTGACTGGCCATACTCGTCGCTGCATCGCTACATTCATGCCGGCATCCTGCCCGCCGATTGGGGCGGCAGCGGCGAGATCACCGGCAATTTCGGTGAACGCGGAGAGTAATCCCGGATTACGCTTACGCTCCATCCGGGCTACGGAATCCCGTTGGCGCTCCTGTAGCCCGGATGAAGCGGAGCGTAATCCGGGGGCGGACCACCCACATCGCACGACCACTCCTGTGGCACGAATCCCGGATTGCGCTACGCTCCATCCGGGCTACGGATTGCGGCTACGACCGCAGCCCCGGCGCTTCCTGCCCGGTACGCGCGACATATTCCGTGTAGCCGCCGCCGAACTGATGGATGCCCTCCGGCGTCAGCTCCAGCACGCGGTTCGACAGCGTCGCCAGGAAGTGGCGGTCATGCGAGACGAACAGCATGGTGCCCTCGAAATCCGCCAGTGCCGTGATCAGCATCTCCTTGGTGGCGAGGTCGAGATGGTTGGTCGGCTCGTCCAGCACCAGGAAGTTCGGCGGGTCGAACAGCATCTTGGCCATCACGAGGCGCGCCTTCTCGCCGCCCGAAAGCACGCGGCAGCGCTTCTCGACGTCGTCGCCGGAGAAGCCGAAACAGCCGGCGAGCGCGCGCAACGAGCCCTGCCCCGCGGTCGGAAACTGGTCCTCGAGCGACTGGAACACGGTGCGCTCACCGTCGAGCAGGTCCATCGCGTGCTGGGCGAAATAGCCCATCTTGACGCTGCCGCCGACCGCCACCGTGCCCTCGTCCGGCTCGCTCGCACCGGCGATGAGCTTGAGCAGCGTCGACTTGCCGGCGCCGTTGACGCCCATCACGCACCAGCGCTCCCTGCGGCGGATCATGAAATCTAGGCCGTCATAGATGCGCTTGCTGCCGTAGCCCTTGTGGACGTTCTTCAGGGCGACGACGTCCTCGCCCGAGCGCGGCGCCGGCGGGAAGTCGAACGCGATGCTCTGGCGGCGGCGTGGCGGCTCGACCCGTTCGATCTTGTCGAGCTTCTTCACCCGGCTCTGCACCTGGGCGGCATGAGACGCGCGCGCCTTGAAACGCTCGATGAACTTGATCTCCTTGGCGAGCATGGCCTGCTGGCGCTCGAACTGCGCCTGCTGCTGCTTCTCGTTCTGCGCCCGCTGCTGCTCATAGAACTCGTAATCGCCGGTATAGGTTGTGAGCGAGCCGGAATCGATCTCGATCACCTTGGAGATCACGCGGTTGATGAACTCGCGATCATGCGAGGTCATCAGCAGAGTGCCTTCGAAATCGTGCAGGAATTTTTCCAGCCAGATCAGGCTTTCGAGATCGAGATGGTTGCTCGGCTCGTCGAGCAGCATGACGTCGGGGCGCATCAAGAGAATACGCGCCAGCGCCACGCGCATCTTCCAGCCGCCGGAAAGCTTGCCGACGTCGCCGTCCATCATCTCCTGGCTGAAGCCGAGGCCGGACAGCGCCTCGCGCGCGCGGCCGTCGAGCGCGTAGCCGTCGAGCTCCTCGAAGGCGTGCTGCACCTCGCCATAGCGCGCGATGATCTCGTCCATCTGGTCGGCCTTGTCGGGATCGGCCATCGCGGCTTCGAGCTCACGCAACTCGGCCGCGACCTCGCTCACGGGACCCGCGCCATTCATCACCTCGGCCACGGCGCTGCGGGCGCTCATCTCGCCGACATCCTGGTTGAAATAGCCGATGGTGATGCCGCGATCAGTCGAGACCTGCCCCTCGTCGGGCAGTTCCTCACCGGCGATCATCCGGAACAAAGTGGTCTTGCCCGCGCCGTTCGGGCCGACGAGGCCGATCTTCTCGCCCTTGTTGAGGGCGGCGGAGGCTTCGATGAACAGGATCTGGTGGCCGGCTTGCTTGCTGACGTTGTCGAGGCGGATCATGGGGTCTTTTTGGGGGGATTGTTGCGTTGCAGCGTCATAGGCCATACGGGCCGCCGGGGGAAGCCCGGCCGGGCCCGGATTCCACCCCACCAGACGCAAGCTCCTTAATTCGTCGCGACGTTCCGAGCGATGCTTCGCGCCCGCTCGACTGCCGGCCCGCCGACCGTGTCCGGCCTGAAGCACGCCGTCCGAGCCGGAAGGCGTGACTGCCCCGCGGCGGACTTGCCGCTGCCACCCGTCAGGCGTCGGCGTGTGCCCCTGAGTTGACTTTGCTCGGTCTCTTTTCCCGCATCGGCAAGTGCCCCCTTAGCGGAACCAGCTGCGGCTCTTCCACTGGTTGTTGAAAGCCTCGGGAGCAACCAATTTACGGATTGTTAGCAGATTCTATCGAAAATGGTTCAAGAAGATAACAACAACCAGACCGGGTTCCATTACCCGGCCAAATCCATGAATGCATCTGCTTTCCTGATCGCGACGGCCTTTGGCGCAGCATTCCTTGCCGTGGAGTACAAGTGGTACTACCAGCCCGACATGTTCAATCCGGATGTCGTGCTCAGCATCTTCTCCACCGAGCACAAGAAAGCTCGCGCAGCAGTTCGACATGTGCTGATCGATCCGGACTCGGCCAAATTCAGCGCATTGCGCTCAGTCGAGGCCGACGCGGCGCGATATGTCTGCGGCGCCGTCACGGCAAGAGACAAATCCGGCCAATCCATCGGTGCCGCTTTCGTCTACACTGTGGCCGTTGACTTTGCCCGCATCGACGACGACGGCCGGATCACGCAGCTGCGCTCGGGATTTCGGCCTTGCCCCACTGAAAATGACAAGGTCGCGCAGCAGAAGCCTGCTCTTTCGCCTGGCATGCTATCCGTTGCGCAAACCGTTCAGCAGGTCGCTCCGCAAGCCGGCACCTCAACTGTGTCAGGTCTGACGACGCGTGCACCTTCGGCAGGTGCAACGGCGTCCGGCGGGACCATGGAACAGCAGATCCGCGAGCTGGGCGCGCGGACCGTCCCGCCTGAATCGGCCAATGGAGCCCAGGCAACCCTGCCGGCAGGGCGCGGGACCGGCAAGGAGAGTGAATGGCGAGCCGATCAGCCTCCCGTCGCATGGCCCAAATTCCCGCCGGGTCACCCATTGGCGACGTCAACCCGGAAACGGAGCCCCTCCGAAGCAATCGCCTTGGCGAAAGGCGTCGAGGAACGCTGGAACCAGGCCAAGTCGTCCGGAAACGTCGCGATGCGTCCCTCGTCGGACGAGATCAAAGAGGCGTGTCGCGCCTTGCTTGGGATCGATCCCGCAGATAGCGAATATCGAAAAGCCTGGGCAACTTTCGTGCACCTGCAAGACATCGACCGCGATGTTGCGATGAAATGAAGCGCGAACGGTAGACGAACTGGCCTTCCCGCCTCTGGCCCAAGGACGACATTCGTCCAGACCACTTCGATGTCACATTTGGCACAAGCCGACGCGGATTCTATGAGTACACGCCCTAGCACTACTTTGGCAGATTTTTGATTTTGTCGCGTTTTATAGGATTCCCGAATCAATTTTTCAATGATTCATGGATGGTCGGCTCTTGGAGGGCTGACCATGCCGGGATGGGAAGACGAACTTGAACGCTGGCTGATGCCGTTCTTGGACCGGCTGGGTCATAAGACCCGGCAGCGGATGTGCCCTCTGTATGTTGCGGGACTGATAGGTCCTGGCGATCGCAAGAGCGTTCAGCCGATGGCGGAACGCCTTGCCATGAGCAACTACGACCAGTTGCACCATTTCATTGCGGACGGTGTCTGGGACGCGACGCCGCTGGAGACAGAGCTGCTCAACCAGGCGGACCGACTTGTCGGCGGCAGCGATGCGGTGCTGGTTATTGATGACACCTCACTGCCGAAGAAGGGTGAGCGCTCGGTCGGTGTTGCGGCTCAATACGCGTCGGCTCTCGGTAAAACGGCAAATTGCCAAACGCTGGTGTCTTTAACGCTTGCGCGCGGCGAAGTGCCAGTAATGGTCGCGTTACGTCTCTTTCTGCCTGACAGTTGGACAAGCGACATGTCTCGTTTGAAGCGCGCTCGCGTGCCAGTCGAACACCGAACGCCACGGTCCAAGCCGGAGATTGCTTTGGCCGAGATTGACCGCGCGATGGCAGCCAACGTGCGCTTTGGATGTGTGCTGGCGGATGCAGGATACGGCCTCAGCGCACCGTTTCGACAAGGGCTAACAGAGCGCGGGCTGGCCTGGGCTGTCGGCATCCCTCGGCACCTGAAAGTATATCCGGTCGATGTGAAGCTCATTTGGCCGATTACCAAAGTCCGCGGGAAACCACGAAAGCACCACGTGCCCGATATCTTATCGATTGCGGCAGAACAAATGTTGGCCAGCGCCAAATGGAAAACCGTGAGTTGGCGTAGCGGGACGAAAGGTCGGCTCAAAGCCCGATTTGCTGCTCTCCGTGTCCGGACCGCCGACGGCCCTCCGCAGCGGATATGGGATAAAGGTCAGCAGCATCTCCCAGGCGACGAAGCCTGGCTCATTGGCGAGCAACGCGCCTCGGGAGAGAAGAAATACTATCTCGCCAATCTTCCGGCGATGACGGATCTGCGCACGCTGGCAGCCACCATCAAGGCACGGTGGATTTGTGAGCAAGCGCATCAGCAGTTGAAGGAGGAGCTCGGACTTGATCACTTCGAAGGGCGATCATGGCGGGGTCTTCATCGCCACGCCCTGATGACAATGATCGCCTACGCCTTCCTGCAACATCGTCGCCTCGCACACGCGGGGCGGAAAAAAAAGAATCAACGGGCCTCCGCCCCAGCCAACCATGCCCGCCGTACGTCACGCCATCGTCGATCTCATCCTTCGGCCGCCGTCTCAGCAATGCCCATATTGCCGAAAGCAAATTCTTGAAAAACAGCGGCCAAAACACATTCTGCCAAAGTAGTGCTAGGGCGTGTACTCACAAGTCCGCGATTGTCCGCTTCCTGGGCTGGGGCAGACATGGCCCTGACCGGCCCGGAACGTCCGCAAATGCGACACGGGCAGGTTCAGCCGACTAGCTGGCAGTGCCCGCTGATGACAGTACCGTCGCGCTTATGCGCCTTAAGCGTGCCGTCGACGCGGTTGATGAAACCTTGCCAGACAGCGGTCGGGTCGAACAAATGTTGCCAAATGTTGCCGAGCGTAAGCGCCGTCTCAAAGAACAAGTGCGTATCCGTGACGTGGACGGCCAAATTGCTTCCGAATGTCCGAGAGTGCATCGTCCCCTCGTCCAGATTAACGGTGACCTGTTCCCCGTTTATGTAGACCGAGTTGCGCTCGTCGCCCGTACGGCCCCGCGCCCAGCATTTCAGATCGATCGTCTCGGCATGTGCAGCCGTTGCAGCTAGCAGCGCTACGACGATGATTGTTGCTTTCAGCTTCACAGTTATCTCGTCGCGTTGTGACGGCCCTGCCGGGGGGGCGGACGCGGCAGGACATTCGATGACTTTGCCGACATTTTCGGTGCCGCCTTCGAAGGATGTGCAGAGGACTCAGTCGTTCAGAGATGAGAACGCGGCAATAGCCATCCCATGATCTTCTGATACGGATCGCGACGACTGCGGACGAATGCGTTCTCGTTCTGCTGAGCGGCGGTCCTGGCGAACTCAGAAATCCCCTGCATAGACTGCCGTTTATCCTTCGGAAGCTTCGCCCATTGGCGAATGATCTTCCGGCGGGCTTCGCGTTGCTTTTCCCTTACGTCAGGCATCGGGACGCTCCTTGAAGAGGATTATTCCGGTCGACCTAGTATTGTTTGGGCTCACTAAAACTTCAACGTCCAATCAAATACCCTTAGCTCCTCTGATCGTGCAGCGCTATACAGGGGAGCTAGTCTCATATTGGCTTTGCAGGCCCACCGCCGCCCTAGAATTGCGGCGATCGCAGGACGGGCGAAATGCAGTATGTATGCGACGCGCCGAAGGGCAAGACCTGGTTCCGTATCGAGACGGAAGGTGAAGCGATGTATGAGTCGCGCCTGATGGGCCACACAGTTGAGAAATACTTCCGCCGCGAGCGGGAGAAGGCAGTCCAGTCCTGGCGCCCCGAGCGGCCCAACGCGATCGAGCGCGACATCGGCCTCGAGGCTCATGTACGGCGAGAGATGCCGCTTTTCCTCACGCTGCGCGACAGGGAGGGCAATGCACTAACTACAGCGATGCTGCCACCGGGTGGCAAAGATCGCGGCGGGTTCCGGATCATCATCGTTGGCGCATCCAATGCCGATCCTTATCCTCAGCAGGACGCGGCCATCGCTGCACTGGGAGCGCATTTCGGTCTCACGCTCGATCGCAACCGCTGCTTCCCCTACGGCCGCTAAGAAGCCTGACAAGTATCGCCGCTTGATTGGAGCGATGTCGGCTCATAGCCCGAAGGCGAACAACGCCGGGATCGTCGCAATGTCGGCTGTCCGGGGTAGATCGGACATGACTCGTGTTGGGCCGGATTTCCGAGTCTGACCCGAAGCGGACATCCTTAGCGTTCAGTAACGGCTGCACGAAAAATGCTCTGCCTTTGATTTTCGCTTCCTTGATCAGAGCGGTGCAGAGTGCCGCGTGGGCATATCGGCAACGACCCGGAAGATGAGAATAAAGGTCGCAATCTCAGTGTTTCTGATTTTTGGTGTGGTCGTTCTGGGCCATGCGTACCTTCGTGGCTACCCACCTTTAACCTCTCAATTTGTGCAAACGTGTGATAGAGCAATCAAAGAGCGGTTAGCGGTTCCGTCCACCTATGAACGGACTAGTGTAGACGAGTCTCGGAAGACGATCACGTTCGACGCGTTCTTCACGGACCCGCTACGGGCTGCGTCCGAAGCAACCAGGAAAGCCATGGTCCAAGTCGCACGAGTGTCGCCGGTTCAGTATGTCGCGCTCATCGACTACCAAGCTCAGGACGCCGCCGGTGCCATCATTCGCGAGAGGGCAACCTGCACTTTCAACTCACTTGATGGAAGCGACATGCCTGAACGTACATATTGGGTGCAGATCGACGGCGAACATAATATAGCGTGGGCTGCGAGGCAGCCGAACGCGGCCACCCTCCTGCGGCGCATAAACCAGTAGCTGGTCGTCGGCTACTGGCCCTTAGCCGAAGGTCGATTGAGCGCGTGTCGTGTCGGCTGTCAGGGGCAAACCGGACGCCGATCCAACTTGGCGACCACCGCTGCTTTTGACCCGAAGCGGACCAGAGGGACCGCCTTATTGGCGCGTTATTAGCGCGACAACGAACCCAAGCAGTGTGAGTAGAATGGTGAGGGGATAGAGCTGAACGAGCTTCGTCCTAAGCGGAATGGGTGTTTCGAAATTGTCGAGGTCGAACTTAAATGGGATTTCAGAGAAGTGTAGCCCGAAGTCCAGCTCGAATTTCCTGCAAGCATAAGCCAACAGGTCGTTTATGAGAAAATAGAACTCAATGAAGATGATCGTGGGCAGGAGGTACAGCCCTGTCGCAGAACTCAGTATTTGAAACGTCCTGCTCCATTGCATCCCCAAGATGCCAGCTAAGACGCTGGTCAAGAGCACAGTGGTCAGGATTGCGGCGGAGACCGCCACTAGAGCAATTTTGAGCAGCGTTCTCATGCGAACGTCCCTCATTCGAAGGGGCAGCATCTAACTGGCCTTGCGGGCTTCGTCTTCGAACCGCGGACGACTGAGATGCCTTGTGAGGCGCCCTTCTGCGCCCCATCCGTACCGTTTAGCCAGCGGGACAAACAGAAGACAGGCGAGGTTCAACGCAATCAGCCCGATCAACAGATAGAGGCCAAAGAACACGTAAATGCAGGACGTGCCCCCCGACGATGAGGACAAGCAAAACGGTGGAACGAATGCTGAAGCGAGACATGCTCGCGAGAGTAGCACAAGGCCCTCTCAGTCACCGACTCTCCGAGGATAAGGTTTGCGGACCGTTTAAGTCTGCAGTTGACCCTAAGTGGACATGCCTTTGTCCGCGCCTGATGTCCGATTTCGGGGCCTAACCGGGCATCACCTATCCTGCGTCGGGAGGGCCGATTTATGAGTACACGCCCTAGATTGCGAACGTCGTGCCAAGATTGAGGACCATCTTTACCATCCACTGGCCCTTGATCGTAAAGGTCGTAGGAGTGGGGTTGGGTATCTCGAAATTAAAAAAGACGCTTCCACTCTTGTTAAACGCTACGCCGGACAATGCATCTGGTAAAAATGACACGTTTTGCGTGACGTCACCGCGATGCCCCTTGATGTCCTTCAATGACCAGGGCCCGCTGATGTTGCGCATAAGTTGCGTATCAAGCTGGAAGTCCGTGTCCGAAACGCCGCTCCCAGAAAGTGGCCCGGAGCAACCTAGAAGTGCGGCGATGTTAGCTACTCTGCTGCCAATCTTAAACGATATCGATGCGGTGCCCGACGACGTGCGTATCCTCAGCACGTGCGCAGCAATAAACCAATCATCAGCTTTTGTGTCGGCGGACATGACCGCCTCCCACTGTAACTGGACCATCACTCTAGCGGCTGGAGATTAACGATCCTGATGTCATACCCATGTGAAGAGGGTCACACTCTAAGACTTTTTAGCGCTCACCCGTTGGCTCGTTCTCCGCATCGGTCGGGACGACTTTCGGTGCGAACGCGCGCCGCTAACTTTGTGACAAGCGTCCGTGCTTTCGAGTGCGCCTTCGATTCCTTGATGTCGGCGGCAGTCCACTTAGGCGGCAACCGCGACGCCGGTTGCTAGCGCAGCTGTCGCACGACCCTGTCGTTTTTGACAGGTGCAGACCTCCCGAACTGGGCGCATGAAGGCCGCTAAAGGATGGAGGGCCTGCGGCTATGCGACGTTATTACTTCCCGATCTTCCACAACGGCGAGACACAGGCGGACGAGGTTGGAGAACTATTTGGCTCTGCTGAACTGGCGGTCCAATACGGCGCCTGTGTCGCTCGGGATATCGCCAGCGATCCCGAATATGACCCTAGTGCGGGCACGGTTGTGATCGTGCTCGACGACTCCGGTGCAGAGATCGAGCGGCGGAAGCTGAGGGGCGGACGGAAGCGGTGGAGGTGGAGGTGGAGGTGGTTAACGAAAAACTCTGGGCTCTGAAGGGGAATTCCATGGCTGAAACCTCGATCAATTGCATATGGCGCGCGGCCCTAGCGCGTGCTCGCTCCAACGTTGCTTCCTTAGCTTTTAGGACGGCAAGGTCCGTTTCAAGCCTCTCGAAGAGCGGTAGATGGACTTCACCGTTCTGCGGTGCTCGGTGCATCTCATAGGCCAACCGGTCGAGGCATCGTTCTAGGCCCGCCGCATCAGTTTGAGCGAGGCTGCAAGGCGCAGGCTGCGCTTGCCGGCGAGCGCGATGCCTTCGATCTCGCCGCTCTCCGCCGTGCAGGTCCCGGAGAAGCCGATCCCGACCTCATAGCCGCCAAACACGGGGTTTTCGCCCTTCGCCGGCGTATGCTCCTGGTTCAGCATCTCGCCCTTCCAGCGGCCGTCCACCGAGGAATAGGAGCCGAGATAGTAGAAGAACGCATCGCCGCCGAGGATGCGGCCGTCGATCAGGAGCATCACGCCCGATAATCCGGCATCGACACCATCAAGCGCGCGCAGGCTCATCCCATAGAGTCCGTTGGCAATGCCGCCCGGACCGACCGCACCACTCGGAGGCAGCCCCTCGTCGTCGAGCCGGGTGAGATTGGCCCAGAATTTTGCACCCGGCATGGTGTCCGCGCCACCCTCGAGACGGATTTGGTTGCCGGTGAGCCGCCCGCGCGCACCGATCGAGGCGATATCGGCTCCCATCAGCGGCTTGTAATTGGGATCCTCGTTGTGCCGTTCGGTGATCACCTCGGCGACGATCTCGCCGTCGCGCTCGGCATAGGTTCCAAGGTGCGCGAAGGCCGAATTGCCGCCCAGCATCTTACCGTCGTGCAGGCACATGATGCTGCGGCCGAACGCATCGTTGACGCCGTATTCAACCTTGTAGAGTCCGTCCAGCAATTCAATAAGTCCACAAAATCAGAAAAAGAATCGCGGGCTACCTAGCACTGTCGCCGCACCGAGGCCATCCGGCTTTTCCGCGCAGGGCCGGGAGCGGAGCCCACTCGCCGAATGATGCCATCATGCCCCTGTTTTGCCCGACGGGTCAATTGATTTTTCGCAAAATACGAAATCAACGATTTCAACGACTTGGCGACCGTGCATGGGGTTGTTTTTCGACTTTTTTGTCTGCCCTGTCCGGAGCGGCCTACCTCACACGCTAATGACGCTTGAAATACTGTGGTGGGACCTCCCGCTCGTTGTGATTCAACGGCCCGTGCCGGAGCAGGTTTCTCCTGGAGGCTCCTTCGAACCGGCCGGAGCGAGCCCGCGACAAAGCGGCATGAACCAGATAGAACCATCAGCCGCGGAACTGATCGCAGCTATCGTCGCCAGCGCGGCGAAGCAGCCGCTGCTTGATGCAGCCTTCGAACTCTGGCGCTGGCGCTACCGCTTGGATTCGATCAAGGGGCGTCCGAGCGCCGAAGAGGTCCGCGTCAATCGCACGCTCGCGCCGGAGCAGTTCCGCGCGAAGTACCGCTACGACCGCGACCACGCCCATGAAGGGCCGATGTTCGACTATGTGAAACGCGCCCATCCGCGAGCCAGTGACGACGCAATCCGGCAGGCCATCATCACAGCTGTGAAGTTCGAAGATGCCACCTTCGAGCACTTCAACTGGAACGGCGATTTCTGGGACTGCGTTGTGCGCGCCGTCGCGCGCGCGGCCGCTCAATATCCGGACTTTCTCGAGACGACCTATCGCGACGCCCGCAACAACGTCGCCTACTACTACAAGTGAGCTAGAAGCACAGCGTGGTGACGAGCTTGCCCTGCTTGTCCTTGATCGCATAGGGACAGCGGATCCGCTCCAGCGCCTTCTTGGCGTCCTCGTCGCCAAGCGCGGCAGCGCGCTCGTAATAGGCCTTTGCGGCATCCTTGTCCTTGGCGCCGCCGCGGCCTTCCTGCGCGAAGGCGCCCATCCGCTCCAGCGCGCCGGGATGGTTTTGCGCAGCCGCCTTCTCGAACATCGCGCGCGCCGCGACGTCGTCTCTCTCGCCGCCGTTGCCGTTGGAGAGCATCAGGCCGAGCTGGTACTGCGCCTCCGCGTTGGTCTCGGCCGCCCTGCCGAGCAGCGCGCGCGCCTGTGCGGGGTCGGCCGGCGCAGCACCGCCGGCGCCGCCGAGCGCGGCAAGATTGCTGACACCGCGAGGATTGCCGGCCTGCGCCGCCCGCTCGAACAGCTTGCGCGCTTGTGCTTCGTCTTTCGCGACACCGGAGCCGGTGCCGTAGGCGACGCCGAGCTCGACCATCGCCGCGCTCGATCCCTTGTCGGCCGCCTTGCGCCAGGCGGCGATCGCCTCCGCCGTCTGCCGGTTGGCGGCATAGGCGCGGCCGAGCGCGAACATTGCGCGCCGCGACGACGGTGCGGCCTGCTTGCAGAATTTGACGGCGGTCGCAATGTCGGATGCGGCAAGCTCGGTCACGCCCTTCACATCGGCCGGCTTGTCGGGATCGCTGGGATCGGCGGCCAGCCGGTCGCACAGGACGAGATCGGCCGATTGGGCATGCGCCGATAACGGCGCTGCAAGCGCGAGGAGGATGGCAAGGAGGCAAGTCCGCATGGCCATTACGTTGCGTCTCTGCTCCGGCAAATTCAAGGCTCGAGTCCCGATTGGCGCAGCACCGGGACGACCTCCGGCGATGCCAGATAGCGCAGCAGCCGATCGGCCGCTTCGGCATGTCTGGCGTTGGCCATGCGGCCGGCAGAAAACACGGCCGGTGTCTGCAAATCGTGCGGGATCGGGCCGACGACCTCGATGCGCTCGACCTGCTTCAGCTCGCTGACCTGCTGCACGGCGAGGTCGGCCTCGCCGCTGACGAGCCGCTCCGCCGTAAAGCCCTGCTCGACGATGGTGGCCTTGGCGTTGATCTCGGCCGCGATACCCCATCGCTGGATCAGCTGGGCGAAATAGACACCGCTCGCGCCCAGCCGCGAATAGGCGACGGACCGTGCCGCGAGCAGCGACTTGCGCAATGCAGCTTCGCTGGAGATATCGGGATGCGCCTGCCCTGCCCGAACGGCAATGCCGACGAAGGAGCGCGCCAGATCGGCCGCGCTACCTGCGGCCACACGGCCCTCGCCGATCATCTCGTCGAGCCCCTCACGGGTCAGGATCACGAGATCGGCGGCCTCGCCGTCGCGTAGCCGTTTCAGCAATGCCAGGGTCGGCGCGAAGTCGGCATCGACATGGATGCCGCTGGCGGCCTCGAAGGCGGAGGACAGGCTGCGCATCGCGCCCATCAGGCCGAGCGTCGAGAGCATGCGAATGTTTTCCATGGGCTATTCCTGTCACGATCAGGCGCGGTGCATCAGCTTGAGCGCGGCGGTCAGGCGCAGGCTGCGCTTGCCGGCGAGCGCCGTTGCCTCCAGCACCGCCTGCTCCGCGTCATAGGTGCCGGAGAAACCGATGCCGACCTCGTGGCCGCCGAAGATCGGATCGTCCTTGGCCGGCGTGTGCTCCTGGTTGAGGATCTGGCCCTTCCAGCGGCCATTCGCAGCAGTGTAGCTGCCGAGATAGTAGAACGAGGCGTCGCCGCCGAGGATGCGGCCCTGGTTGAGCAGCATCACGCCGGTCAGGCCGCCATCAACGCCGTCGAGCATGCGCAGGTGCACGGAATAGAGCCCGTCGGCGATGCCGGCCTCGCCGACGCCGCCCGCGATCGGCACCTCGTCTTCGGTGATCGGCGTCATCACCGACTGGAACGGCACGCCGGGCAGCTCCTTCAGCTCGCCCTTGAAGCGATAGAGATCGCCGTCCGCCCAGCCCTTCGCAAGCAAGGTCGCATCGTCGGTGCCGGCCATGGCGCGGTAGTTCGGGTCCGGGTTGTGGCGGACCGTATTGATGACGATGTCGACGCCGGCTTCGGTCCTCTCATAGGTGCCGATATGAGCGAAGGCCGAATTGCCGCCGAGCATCTTGCCATTGCCGACATGCATCACGCTCCGGCCGACCGCGTCGCCGAGCTGAAATCGCACCTTGTAGAAGCCTTCAAACACCAGCCGTGTCCCCGGCCCCGCGCATCCCGGGCCATTCTATCCCGGTTTCGCCGGCGATGGACAGACTTCAAGCCGGCATGGCCGGCAGACCCACAACAACGGCTGTCACCCGAATGCAAAAATCCGCCGGAACTTTGCAGCTCCGGCGGATTGAAGACCAACCCGGGCCAGCCCCCCGGCCCGGGCCGGGGGATCTTAGGCCGCGGCCTTCTTGTCGGCCGGCACGGACGCGATCGTCTTCAGGATCTGCGAAGCGATCTGGTATGGGTCGCCCTGCGAGTTCGGACGGCGGTCTTCCAGATAGCCCTTGTAGCCGTTGTTGACGAAGGAGTGCGGAACGCGGATCGAGGCGCCGCGATCGGCAACGCCGTAGCTGAACTTGTTCCACGGCGCGGTCTCGTGCTTGCCGGTCAGACGCTTGTCGTTGTCCGGGCCGTACACGGCGATGTGGTCCATCAGGTTCTTGTCGAAGGCCGCCATCAGCGCCTCGAAGTACTCCTTGCCGCCGACCGTACGCATGTACTCGGTGGAGAAGTTGGCGTGCATGCCGGAGCCGTTCCAGTCGGTGTCGCCGAGCGGCTTGCAGTGGAACTCGATGTCGATGCCGTACTTCTCGGTGAGGCGCAGCATCAGGTAGCGGGCCATCCACATTTCGTCAGCGGCCTTCTTGGAGCCCTTGCCGAAGATCTGGAATTCCCACTGACCCTTCGCGACTTCCGCGTTGATGCCTTCATGGTTGATGCCGGCAGCGAGGCAGAGGTCGAGATGCTCTTCGACGATCTTGCGGGCGACGTCGCCGACGTTCGAGAAACCGACGCCGGTGTAGTACGGGCCCTGCGGGGCCGGATAGCCGGACGACGGGAAGCCGAGCGGACGGCCGTCCTTGTAGAAGAAGTATTCCTGCTCGAAGCCGAACCATGCGCCGGCGTCATCGAGGATGGTGGCGCGCTTGTTGGACGCGTGCGGGGTCTTGCCATCGGGCATCATGACTTCGCACATCACGAGCACGCCGTTGGTGCGCGCGGCGTCCGGGAACACGGCGACCGGCTTCAGCACGCAATCGGAGCTGTGGCCTTCGGCCTGCTGGGTGGAGGAGCCATCGAAGCCCCAGAGCGGAAGCTGCTCGAGCGTCGGGAACGACGCGAATTCCTTGATCTGTGTTTTGCCGCGCAAGTTCGGAGTCGGCGTATATCCGTCGAGCCAAATGTACTCGAGCTTATACTTGGTCATTGAGCCTCTCTGTAGATGATGCGAAAGGTGGGGTTGAGAGCCCCCGCACGTTTGTACCCGGCCATCATCGGCCGCCCCTCTACAAGCATTTTGCGTGCCAAAAGGCCGCAGCGCGGGAGGTTTTCCACCGCCGTCGGGATCGGCCCGCGAACGGCAAACCGTCCCCGGCAACGTGCGTCATAGCCGCGCACCTTCCCGTGAAGCTGCACTGCAAAAATCCCGCGGAAAACGCCTGATTCTGGAGCAGACGCACCGTTGCCGGAGGTTGCCGATGAAACGCGCATCAACGTCCAGCAACTTTCGCAAAGTCCTTAGCCTCTGCCTAGCAACCTTTGGAATGGCCCAGGCGTTAGCCACCGACATGGTGCCTTATGGGATGCAGAGGGTCACATGCCCACAGATTAGGCAGCAACTGATTTCCTTTTCAGCACTTTCCAATTCGGGATGCGCGGCCGATATGGGGAATCCAGTAACCACAATCGAACGAGTCGGGCGCACCATGGAGGCCAAGGCGCTTCGACCCAGGAGCAATCGCAATGATGAATAATGGTCTGAATCACGGATCTGCAACGATCTACCAATTCCCTGTCGGGGGCCGCGCCGCTCTCGCTGGACGCCGCTATGGCGACACCCGCCTTCCCGCCGATCACGCTTCGCTTCCCGCGAACGTCTCGATCTGCAGCGACAGCTGGTACCACCAGGATGCGGTCGACGAAGCAAAGCCCAAATGGGAACGCTAATGTTTGTGTTTGGTATGATACCGCCGCGCTCGCGCAAGCGTCCGACGGAAGTTTGAAAAAGGGTCGAAACAACGAGGTTTCGGCCCTTTTTGATTCCTGGTGGACTCCCGGCTAGAGCGCGGGCTTTTCGATCACCGCACAGGACGTGACCGGCCGCTTCAGATGCTTGACCGTGGTCGCTCCGGTCTTGCCGATCCTCAGCGTGATCCCTGCCCCCGAATAGCGCGTGCCAGAAAGCGCCAGTCGCTTCTTCAGCGTGACGGGTTCGCCGTCGATCTGGAGGAAGGCACGGTTGTCGTCGTCATAAAATCCCACGATGAACTGCGTACCATCGACGCAGCGATAGGTCCGGAACGTCTGCGCGTCCGCCTGTCCCGCACCGATAATTCCGCCCGACAGCATGGTGATCGCCAAAACAATGGCCTTGTGCCGGCCCATGATTGCCCCCTGAATGCACTCAAGGACGCCGTAGTGCGTCCAGTGGAAACATAACCCAAGCTGATCTCATGCCAGATTCCTTTGCCCGCCACCTCGCCCTGCAAGGTGCCAGCAATTTTCGCGACCTCGGCGGCTATCCGACCACCGATGGCCGCACCACGCGCTGGCGCCACATCTTCCGCTCCAACCATCTCGGCCAGCTCACGGCCGCCGACGTCGAGATCGTCCGCGCGCTGGGCGTGCGCAGCGCCTTCGATTTTCGCGGCGTCGAGGAGCGCGCGGCCGGCGTCTGCGTCGTGAACGAGATCACGGTGCATTCGCTGCCGATCGAGCCAACTGTCGTAGCCGCGCTGCGCGCCGAGCTTGCCAAGGGCAGGCTCACCGCCCCGGTCGCGCTCGAGCTCATGCGGGAGTCCTACCGCAACTATGTCCGCCACAACACGCACAGTTTCCGCATGCTGTTCGGCCATCTCCTGGAAGACCGCGCGCCGCTGGTGATCCACTGCACCGCCGGCAAGGACCGCACGGGCTTTGCAAGCGCGCTGATCCTGCATGCGCTCGGCGTGGCCGACGAGGTCATTGCCGAGGACTACCTGTTGACCAACCAGCACTACAGGCGCGACGCATCGAACGCTTCCGATCTTCCCGCCGACGTCCTCGATGCGATCGGCAGTGTCGAGGCCTCATACCTTGCTGCTGCCTTCGAGGCGGTCGGCAACGAATATGGCGATCTCGAAACCTACTTGCGCGACGGCCTCAAGCTCGGCACACCGGAGCAAACCGCGCTGAAGGCGCGCTATCTGCAATCGTAGGCGGCCGCGCCGGGAGAACGACGATGCAAGGCAAGGTTCTGATCGTGACGGGCGCGCTCGGCGCACTTGGCAAGGTTGTCGCCGAGACAGCGTCAGCGCGCGGCGCGCGTGTGGCCGGCATCGACCACGCGCCCTCGCAGGTGTCGGCAACGCCCGAACGCATCGAGATCGGCGGCGTCGATCTGTCCGACCCAGCGCAAGCGAAGACGGCGGTCGAGGCGGCGGCAAAGCACTTCGGCAGGCTGGATGCGCTGATCAACATCGCCGGCGGCTTCGCGTTCGAGACCGTGGGCGACGGCGACATCAAGACGTGGCAGCGCATGTATGCGCTCAACGTGCTGACGGCCCTCAACACCTCGCGCGCGGCGCTGCCGCATCTCGCCGCGTCTGGGGCCGGCCGCATCGTCAATATCGGCGCCACGGGCGCGCTTCAGGCAGGTTCCGGCATGGGCCCCTATGCGGCGTCGAAAGCCGGCGTGCATCGCCTCACCGAGGCGCTTGCCAACGAGTGGAAGGGCAAGGTGACCGTGAACGCGGTGCTGCCGTCGATCATCGACACCAAGGCCAACCGCGCCGACATGCCGAAAGCGGATTTCTCGAAATGGGTGACACCGCAGGAACTCGCGGAGGTCATCCTGTTCCTTGTCAGCGATGCTGCAAGTGGCATCACCGGCGCGTTGATCCCGGTCGGCGGGCGGGTGTAGTCGCAGTTCTGGTCTGATGAGCCCCGCTCCGATTCAATCGGAGCCGGGAAGGCTCTAGACTGCCCGTAACTGATTCTCCGATCGGACTTCCCGTGGAAACCGCGCTTTATCTCCCCGTCAAACGCTTCCTCGAAGAGCTCGGCTTCACAGTCAAGGGCGAGATCGGCGGCTGCGACCTCGTCGGCCTCAGCGCCGGTGATCCGCCTGTCGTGGTGATCGGAGAGCTCAAGCTCGCCTTCAATCTCGAACTGATCCTCCAGGCGGTCGATCGCGCGCCCGCCGGCGACGAGGTCTGGATCGCCGCAAAGATGTCGATCCGCGGCAAGGGACGCGAGAGCGATGCGCGTTATCGCAACCTCTGCCGCCGCCTCGGCTTCGGTATGCTTGGGGTGACCGACCGCGGCCAGGTCGAGGTGCTGGTGAAGCCACCGACGGCAGCGCTGCGCCGCGAGCCGAAAGTCCGTTCGCGCCTGGTCGCCGAACATCTGCGCCGCCAAGGCGATCCCGTGCTCGGTGGCAGCACCCGCGCGCCGATCATGACGGCCTATCGCCAGCAGGCGCTGGCCTGTGCGTCGGAACTCGTCGGTGGGCCACGAAAGGTGCGCGAATTGCGCGAACGCTGTCCTGATGCCGGCAAGATCTTGCTTAACAATGTGTATGGCTGGTTCGAACGCGCTGACCGGGGAATCTACGGGCTGACCGAGGCCGGACACGCGGCGCTGAAACGCTGGCCGCAGGCACCGATGAAAGAAGCGCCCCGCGAGGCATCGCCGCCCTAGCGGAAATCACGTCGGGAGACATCGCATGATCGTTGTGACTGGCAGCGTAACGGTCCGCACCGAGACGTTCGACGAGGCGCGCCGCCTGAGCCTCGAGCATGTTCATCGGTCGCGACAGGAACCCGGCTGCATCTCCCACGGAGTGCATGTCGACTGCGAGAATCCGCTCAGGCTGGTGTTCTTCGAGCAATGGGCCGACCGCGCCGCGCTCGCCGCCCACTTTGCGGTACCTGCATCCGGCGAGTTCGTGCGCACCTTGCGCTCGCTGGCCACGGGGCCGACCACGCTCGATCTCTATGAGGCCGACAGGCTCGAAAAGCTGTGAGCGCATAGCTGTGATGCCACACCAAATTCATATTGCAATGCAACATCTCCGGCACTAGGTATCCCGGCATCAAACCGAGGCCGTTATGAGCGCAGACTGGAATACCAAATATGGCACGCGGCGCGTGCGCCACGACCCGCCGACCCTGGACGAGGCGATCTTTGCCGCCGTCGGCATCACCGACGATCAGGAGCAGCAGGCGGAGATCGCGGCGGCGCTGATGGGGATGCCGATCGAAATCGTGCAGGCCGAGGTGAAGAAGCAAGCCCGCACCAACGGCCGCATCACCGCCACGCGCGTGATCGCAGGCGAACAGGGTGCGCAGCGCTCGGTGGTGGTCGAACGCCGTGTCGTCCGCCGCTTCGGCAACGACAAGCGCACCGGCACCTGAGCGCTCAATTCCCTATCCCCAATACGAAAGCGGACCGGTTTTGCCGGTCCGCTTTTTGATTCCAGTCCGCGTTTCGATTTAGGCGGCGCGATTGCCGTACATGCTGGAGATGATCTTCCAGCAGGTCGAGTTGAAGCTGAGAAGCGCGTGTCCGGCCGTGAAGGGCGAGGCCGCCAGTTCAGCGAGCTCGGCCTCGGGCGTCTTGGCGAGATCGATCGTGCCGGTCGATTCGCCATGGCGGAATTGCAGGTTCGCCCCGAACTTCCTGGCGAGCGCCCGCATGGCGTGATTCTCGGCGCCGGTCGTGATGCGCAGGCGCTTGTAGCCTTTCCAGCGCGCTTCCGCGATCAGCCGGCTGAACAGGATGGTGCCGACGTTCTGGCGCCGTGCCGAGGCTTCCACGCTGAAGGCGACCTCGGGCAGCGAATCGTCCTCCGGCGGATGCAGCTCGGCCGCACCGCGAACCACGCCGTCGACGATGTAGGCGACAATCACTGTTCCGTCCTCGGCGCAGCGGGCGGCGTAACGCTCGATGAAGCTGTCGTCGAGAAAGCCGTTGAAACGGTCGTGCCGGCTTGCGGAATCAAGCCGCAGAAGGTGATCGCGCAGAAGCGGCAATTCTTCCTGCTGGCTCAAGGTCCGCACATAGCCCGGAACGGACTTCGTGCGGGTCGTGTCTTCAAGTACCACGTCAAAACTCCTCTTGGTGTCCCTCGAGGAGGCGTTCGAATCCCTAGGCCCCCAATATTGTGCGACGCAGCATGTTTTTCAAGACGGGAACCTGCCCAAGTTTCAGGCATCAAAAGCGACCAATTCGTTAATAAAATCAAGCCCCCGTAGTCATACGAGGACCAGCTGAGTCTGGGTCACCACGGCAACCAGCTTACCGTCCTCGGTCTCCAGCCGGGTGCTCCAGACCTGGGTCCGCCGTCCCCGATGGACCGGGGTAGCCGTGGCGATAACCGTGGTTCCCTCCTTCGCCCCGCCGATGAAGTTGGTCTTGCTCTCGAGCGTCGTGGTGCCCTTGGCATCCTCCGGCAGATTGATCACGGTCGCGGCCGCACCGACGGAATCGGCGAGCGCCATCACGGCGCCGCCGTGGATGGTGTGGTGGAGCGTGCAGAGGTCGGGCCTGACCGTCATCCGTGCCACCACGCGGTCTTTCTCGGCCTCGACGAATTCGACGCCCTTGAGCTCGGCAAACGGCATCTTCATCGCTTTAAGTTTCTCGAGCGGCGTCATCGGATCTCCTCCCAATTCATTGTTGTTTCAGCGTGAATTGCTTCGGGCGGCAAAGCAATGACGTCCGAGGTAATGGCCCTGCTGACATCGGCGACGGCATTTGCGCATATGCTCTTCCCATGCGCCACTTCCCACCCCGCCGCATCGTCTGCCTGACCGAAGAGACGGTTGAAACGCTGTACCTGCTCGGCGAGCAGGACCGCATCGTCGGCGTCTCCGGCTACGCCGTCCGCCCGCCCCAGGTGCGGCGGGAGAAGCCGCGGGTGTCGGCCTTCGTCTCCGCGGACATCCCGAAGATCCTGGCGCTGGAGCCGGAGCTGGTGCTGGCCTTCTCCGACCTCCAGGCCGGCATCGTCGCCGATCTCGTGCGCGCGGGCGTCGACGTCCACGTTTTCAATCAGCGCGACATCGCCGGGATTTTGGCGATGATCCGCACACTTGGTGCGCTGGTGGGCGCGGCGGAGTCTGCCGAAGTGCTCGCTGACGGGCTTGAACGGCGCCTCGCCGAGATAGCGGCAACATCCCGCCCCTCGCCGCGGCCAAAGGTCTATTTCGAGGAATGGGACGATCCGCTGATCTCCGGCATCGGCTGGGTCTCCGAGTTGATCGAGATCGCCGGCGGTGAGGATGTGTTTCCGGAATTGCGACATCAGCAGGCAGCAAAGGATCGCATCGTCTCGGCGGAGGCGGTGCGCGAGGCGGCGCCCGACGTGATCCTTGCCTCCTGGTGCGGCAAGAAAGTCGTCCCTGCCCGCATCCGCGCGCGCGATTGCTGGAACGAGATCCCCGCCGTGCGCGACGACCGCATCGTCGAGATCAAGTCGCCGATCATCCTGCAGCCGGGGCCGGCAGCGCTGACGGATGGGCTGGATGCGATCGTGACAGCGTTGTGGGGCGAGCACAGCTCTCTCATCCCGTCATTGCGAGCGTAGCGAAGCAATCCAGAATCTTTCCACGGAGACAACCTGGATTGCTTCGCTTCGCTCGCAAATGACGCTTGGGGCGGCATTTGGGCCTTACGTCACCGCGTTCACGACCTGATATTCCGGCCGACGCCAGACCTCGCCCGCGATCACCTCCTCGATGATCTCGGCTGCTCGCATGATCTCGCTCTCCCCAATGTAGAGCGGTGTAATCCCGAACCGCATGATGTCAGGCGCGCGGAAATCGCCGATGAGGCCACGGGCGATCAGGGCCTGCATGGCGGCATAGCCGCCCCCGAAGGCGAAGGAGACTTGTGAGCCGCGGCGCTCGTGCGCGCGCGGGGTGACGAGCTTGAGCTCCGGGCAGCGGCGTTCGACCTCGGCGATCAGGAGATCGCCAAGTGCCAGCGAACGCGCACGGACCTCACGAATGTCGACCCTGTCCCAGATGTCGAGCGAGGCCTCCAGCGCCGCCATTGCGAGCACCGGCGGGGTGCCGACGCGCATGCGCTCGACGCCGCCGGCCGCCGCGTAGCCAAGCTCGAACGCAAACGGCTTTGCGTGGCCCATCCAACCCGACAGCGCGGCGCGCACGCCGTCGGCGTGGCGCGGCGCGACGTAGAGGAAGGCCGGCGCCCCGGGGCCGGCGTTGATGTATTTGTAGGTGCAGCCGGCGGCGAAATCGGCGCCGCAGCCAGCGAGATCGACCGGCAGCGCGCCGGCCGAATGCGCGAGGTCCCAAACGGTGACGATGCCGAGTGCATGCGCTCTCGCCGTCAGCTTCGCCATGTCGTGGCGGCGGCCGGTGCGATAGTCGACCTCGGTGATGTAGAGGACCGCAATCTCCTCCGACAACGCGGCCTCGATCTCCTCCGGCGCCACCAGGCGCAATTGATGGCCGCGGCCGAGCGTCGCGATCAGGCCCTCGGCCATGTAGAGATCGGTCGGAAAGTTTCCGGTGTCCGATAGCACGACCTTGCGCGAGGCGTTCATGTCGAGCGCGGCCGCGAGAGCCTGGTAGACCTTGAGCGACAGCGTGTCTCCGACCATCACGGAGCCGGCTTCCGCACCGACCAATCGCGCGATGCGATCGCCGACATGGCGCGGCTGGGCATACCAGCCCGCACTGTTCCAGGCGCGGATCAGCTCGTTGCCCCACTCGGTCGTGATGACGTTGCCGACGCGCTCGGCAACACCCAGCGGCAGCGCGCCGAGCGAATTGCCGTCGAGATAGATCACGCCGTCAGGCAAATGGAACAAGGCCCTGGTGTCGTCATAGACGCGAAGCTTGTTCATGGTGATCTCTACAGAATCGTGCGGACGCGCCAGAGCTCGGGAAACAGCTCGACTTCCAGCATGCGCTTGAGATAGCTGACGCCGCCGGTCCCGCCGGTGCCGCGCTTGAAGCCGATGACGCGCTCGACCGTCGTGACATGGTTGAAGCGCCAGCGCCGGAAGTAGTCCTCGAAATCGACCAGCTTCTCGGCAAGCTCGTAGAGCATCCAATGCGTTTCCGGCGCTTCGTAGACGATCCGCCAGGCCTGGAGCACGCCCTCGTTGAAGCTGTGGGTCTCGCGAACGTCGCGCGCCAGCACGGACGCGGGCATCTTGAGCCCGTTGCGGTCGGCGAGCCGCAACACCTCGTCGTACAGGCTCGGCGTGGAAAGCTCGCCTTCGAGCAGCCTGGTCGTCTCCACATCGTGCGCGTGCGGCTTGAGCATGGCGTGGTTGCGGTTGCCGACCAGAAATTCGATCAGCCGGTACTGACGCGACTGGAAGCCCGAGGACTGGCCAAGCTGCGAGCGGAAACGCGTATACTCGCTGGGAGTCATGGTGCGCAGTACGTCCCAGGCGCCGTTGAGCTGCTCGAAGATGCGCGACATCCGCGCCAGCATTTTCATCGCGGGCTGCACCTCGTCCCTGGCGATGGCGCGGCGCGCGGCGCTGAGCTCGTGGATGGCAAGCCGCATCCACAGCTCCGTGGTCTGATGCTGGATGATGAACAGCATCTCGTCATGGGCTTCCGAGAGCGGATGCTGGGCGCCGAGGATCGCATCCAGCGCAAGATAGTCGCCGTAGGACATGCGCCGGGCGAAATCGGTCTCGGCGCCTTCGCTCGTGGGATCGTAATCGCTGGACGTCATGGCAGGCCCTTTCGATCGATCGATCCTCGCCGCGTCAGTCGAGGCCGATCAGGCGCGCGGTGATCGGGGACGACGGATCCTTCAGTCCGTCGATCACCGTAAAATGGTTGAGCCCGGGATCGACGACGAGGCGCGTCGGCACGTCGAAGCCGGTCCAGACATTGGCGATCAGATCGGACTGCCGCATGAATTCGGGCCGCTCGCCGCCGCCGACCCAGGCGGTGACCGGCGAATGTCCCCGCGGCAGGTGCAGCGCCGCGCTTTCAAGCGTCGCCTCCTCCATGGTCATGCGCAGCGTCTCGTTCATCTTCGTCTTGAGCAGCGGTCGCAGATCATGCAGCCCGCTGATCGAGAGCGTGCCGGCGATGCGGTTGTAGACGGCGGGCTCGAGCCGGCTGTCGTTGCACAGCATGCGCGTGACGAGATGGCCGCCGGCGGAATGGCCGGCGAGCCGGATCGGGCCCGAGACGAGCGATGCCGCCTTGGCGATCGCGGCGGTGATCTCTGCGGTGATGTCGGAGATGCGGGCGGCCGGCGTCAGCGTGTAGCTCGGCAGCGCCACCGTCCAGCCGTGATGCCGCGCGCCTTCGGCAAGATCGGTCCAGGTCGACTTGTCGAAGCGCATCCAGTAGCCGCCGTGCACGAAGACGACGAGGCCCTTGCTGTCGCTGTCGGGCAGGATCAGGTCGAGGCGCTGGCGCTCGCCCGGGCCGTAGGAGACGTCCGCGCGAAAGTCCTTCAGGCCGGCGCGGTAAGCCGCCGCCCGCTCCGCCCATTGGGCCGGCATCTTGTCCGAGCCCGGGATATGGGCCGAATTGGCATAAGCATCATCCCAATCGCGCATCGTGACACCCAAGGATTCGGCCATCGAACTGGGCGCCAGTCTGCCACCAGTCAGGACGGCGTCCTAGTCTTTCTTTTAAGCTTAAAGCATTTGGGCGCGCCCGTGTTTCGGGCAGCGGTCGCCCCGACCGAGATGGCGTAGGGTGGGCAAAGCGACTTGTCCGCCGTAGCTCGAAGAGCGAAGGCGGAAGCGTGCCCGCCCTTTCATGCAAGATCGAAGAGAGTTGATGGGCACGGCGCAAGAGCGCCTTTGCCCACCCTGCGAGATCTCGACCGCTACGCCTTCTCCACCCCGCACCAATCCGCGATGAACAGGGCCATCGCCTTGGTCGACTTCTTCAGCGATTCCAGGTCGACGAATTCGTTGAAGCCGTGCATCTCGCCGCCGCTCGCGCCGAAGCAAAGGCTCGGGATACCGTGATTGAGACCGTAGAATCGGGTGTCGGTGAGCGCGGTGAAGACGAGGTCCTGGATTTCGCCGCCATAGACGGTGTTGAAGGCCTTGCCGAACGCGGCCTCGGGCGCCGCGGCGTCGGTCAGTTCATAACCCTCCGACAGGAAGCCCGACCATTCGACCTCCGGCGGATTGTTGGCGAGGAAGCGGTGGTTGCGCGCGGCAGCCGCAACGCAGGCCATGATCTCCTTCTGGTGATCGGCGATCGACCAGCCCGGCAGGACCGCGATACGGCAATCGACGTCGCACCATGCCGGCACGCTGGAGGCCCAGTCGCCCCCCTTGATGATGCCGGGGTTGAAGTTGATGGGATGGTTCAGCGTCTTGAAGTGCCGATCGGCTTTCGCGCGCTCGTTCCACTCGATCTCGAGTTTCTGCAGCGCCTGGATCAAATGATAGGCCGCCATGATTGCGTTGGCGCCGGAGCCGGCGAAGGCAACGTGGGTCGGATGGCCCTTCACGCGCAGGCGAAACCAGATCACGCCGACCTGCGAGCGCACCATCTTGCCGCCGGTCGGCTCCGGGATGAAGCAGGCGTCGGCACGATAGCCGCGCTGCAATGTCGAGAGCGCGCCGACGCCGGTGCTCTCCTCCTCGATCACGGACTGGAAGTGGATCCGCGCCGTCGGCCTGAAACCCGCCGCCTTGATCGCATCCAGCGCGTAGAGCGCGCCGATCGTGCCCGACTTCATGTCGCAGGCGCCGCGGCCGAACATCTTGCCGTCCTTGATGACGGGCGAGAATGGCGGCGTGTCCCACAGTTCCAGCGGCCCCGCGGGCACCACGTCGCAGTGCCCCTGGAGGATCAGCGATTTGCCGCCATTCGTTTGCGGACGGTAGGTGCCCACCACCGTGCGCGCCTTGGAGAAATCGTGCTCGATCGGGCCGAAGCCGCGCAGGTCCTTGAGGTCATCGACATCGATGTGCCAGTCGTCAACCTCGTAGCCGCGCGCGCGCAGGAGGTCGCCGATCATGTCCTGGCACGGCCCCTCCGCCCCGCGGGTCGACGGGATCGCGACGAAATCGCTTGTGGTCGCAAGCTGGGCTTCGAAGCCGGCATCGACGGCGTCAAGAATCCTCTGCTGCGTTTCGGCATTCATCAGGCAACTCCGGGCATCCAATTGGTCAATGGTGCGCGCAGGCTAGCCGATTTCAGCCGTTCGGGTACTCCACAAAATAAGCATCCCGCAATGCATCTTCGAGCAGCCGGCCTTCCGAATAGCCATTCAGCGTCGCAGGCCGGGTTACGCCATCCAGCAGGCGCGGGCACGGCTCCGGCGCGCCGAGCACGGTACGGACCGGAATGCGCTCGGCATAGATCGGCAATTCGTAGTCCTCGTCATCGTCAGCCACACCCTTGGCGCGGACTTTGGCCGAGGCCTCCTCGATCTCCATCGCGATGAAGGACGTCGCCTTGATCTCCTGCGTGTTGCTCTGACGCAGGCTCGCGGTGCGGTCCGGGAAAAAACGGTCGACCATGGCGATCACTGCCCGCTCCTTCTCCTCGGGGTCGGTGACGAGATAGGCGGTGCCGAATGCCATCACCGCGCGGTAGTCGGCGGAATGGTTGAAGCCGCAACGCGCCAGCACGAGGCTGTCGAGATGGGCGACCGTGAGGCACACACGTTCGCCCCTGGTCTGGTTGCGCAGCATGCGGCTGGCGCTCGAGCCGTGCCAATAGAGTTTTGTCCCTTCGCGCCAGAAGAAGGTCGGCGTGCAATAGGGCTGGCCGTCGATGACATAGGAGACGTGACAGAGCATCGAGGAATCCAGGATGCGGTGAACCGTGTCGTGATCGTAGAAGCCGCGGTCGTGACGGCGCTTGACCTGATTGCGCGCTGACGTCGGATAGGAATTCTGGCTTTCAGTCTGGCTCACGGCCGCTCCTGTCGGGCTTGGAACAATTCCAGGAGAGTTGTAGCCGCAGATTTGGTCTGCGATAGTGCCAATTCCATGCGAAAAATTCCGACCAATTTTGTCCCCTCGCCGGCCAAGGCCGAACTGCCGCTCGACCTGACCGGCCCGCATATCACCGCGGGCGCGTCATCGGCGCACCGGCTGTACCAGGCGTTGTGCGACATGATCGTCTCTGGCCTCGTCAAACCCGGCGAACCGCTGCCGCCGTCGCGGACGCTGGCGAAGCAAGCCGGCTTCCGCCGCAACGCCGTCGTCACTGCCTATGAACGGCTGATCGCCGACGGTTTTGCCGACGCGACCGTCGGCTCCGGCACGTTCGTCGCCGCGCGCATTCCGGCGCCTGCGGCCGGGCCGAAGAAGCCGAAGGCCATGGTCGAAGCACCGCGGCAGGGCGCGTTCTCGCTCGGCTGCACCCATATCGACGAGCGCGCAGTGCAGCGCTTCCGTGCCTTCGTCGGACGGCGCATGCGCGCGTTCGGGCCCGAGCATCTGCACTATGGCGATCCGCGCGGCAGCCGCGAGCTGCGCGCAGCGATCGCCGATCATCTGCTGTCGGCGCGTGGCCTGCGCTGCGATCCCGATCAGATCATGCTGACATCGGGTACGCTGCACGCGTTGCGCATCGTGCTGAGCGCGATCCTGAAGCCCAACGACCAGGTCTGGTGCGAGGACCCGGGCTACCCCGCCGCGCGAAAAACCATTTTGCATTGCGGTTATCGCGCCGTGCCCGTTCCCGTCGACGAGCACGGGATACGTGTCGCCAAGGGCCGCACCGCCGCTTCGTCCGCACGCGCGGCCTATGTGACGCCATCGCACCAGTTTCCACTGGGCGTGCAGATGTCGATGCCGCGACGGCTGGAGCTGCTGGATTGGGCGAGGCAGGCCGGCGCCTTCGTGCTGGAGGACGATTACGACAGCGAGTTCCGCTATGACGGCGCGCCGTTGATGTCGCTTGCCGGCATCGATCATCTCCAGCGCGTGATCTACATGGGCACGTTCGCCAAGACGCTGTTTCCGGGCCTGCGCATCGGCTATTGCGCGCTGCCCGAGCGGCTGATCGCGGACGTCACGGCCGCGCGCGCCGCGCTCGACCGCTTTCCCGGCACGCTGATGGAGGGCGCGGTGGCCGACATGCTCAATTCCGGCGCGTTCGCCGCCAACCTGAAGCGGGTGCGCAAGCTTTATCGCGAGGCGCGCGATGCGCTGGCCGAGACGCTGGAAGCAGCATCCGACGGTGCGCTGTCGGTACCGGTGCCGTCGCAAGGGCTGCACCTCGTCGCCCGGTTCGATCCGTCGGTCGAGCTTACGGTCGCGGCGCAGGCGAAGCAGGCCGCGGGCGCGGAAGGCTGGCTGCTGGCCGACACCTATTCGCGCGCGCGTCCCCTGCCCGGGTTCGTGCTGGGATTTTCCGGCCACGCGGTTCCGCAACTCGTGGCCTCCGCCGAACGGCTCGCGCTGGAGTCGCGCGGCGCCTTGCGCGCGAGGAGCAAATCGGCCCGGCGGGCGTGACGAACGTTCACTATGAGAATCGGCTGCCGCTCCCTACATTGCGGCATCGATGCCAGGACCTCACATGATGCTGCGCCGCGCGACCTGCCTCTCGCTGCTGATCTCGGTCGCCCTCGCGACGGCGGCACACGCCGTCACCGTCGGACGTGAACAGGACATCACCGATCTCAAGCTCGGCCAGCGCGTGCAAGTGGACGACGGAACCTGCCCCGCTGGGCAGGTCAAGGAAGTGCGCGGCACGAGAATGACCGACAAGGGCGTGGCGCGGACCAGCGCCTGCGTGCCGCGCTACGGTCCGAAATCGAAGTGATGGTTACGACTTCGCCGGGTCGAACATGCACTGCAAGGTCGGTTTGGCGATCTTGGTGAAGGTCGAGCCGATCTCGCCCTGCTTGGACGCCGGCACCCAATCAGTCTCGATCGTTGGCACGCCGGTCTCGCTGATGCCGCGCAGCAGCGCCTCGCGCAGATCACGGTCCTCGACGGCCGCAGCGGCGTGATCATGCAGGCAGCCGCAGACCTCCTCGGGATGCTCCCAGCGCCCGAGCATCCGCGGCGCACACTGACGGACGAACTCGCTGCGGGGATCCGGTAGCCTAGAGGGAGCGCGCACCTGCGCGTGGGCAGCGCTGATCGTCATAAGCGAAACGAACGCTGTGGCGCAGAACCGGACAATCATGATGGCCTTTATCGGCTGGTTTTTCTTGTAGCTTTTCTTGGCTATCGATCAGAAACGCGCAGCGACCATGATCGGTTGCGGCGCCGAGGTGGTGACCGGCGAGCCGCTGTACTGGAAGGTGCCGACACCCGGGAGATTGCCGTCCGGCGCCCCCGCAAACGAAGAGCCGGCGAGCACGAAAGCGAAGGCAAGAATGAAGCTGAGTGTGCGCATGATCTCGTGTCCCAGTTCCGTGGCCGGCGATGCGCCGTCGTTGTTGCGAAGCTGATAACCATGCGTCGTTTCGCGCGTGATGCGCCAAAAGCGGAAAATGGTTTCGTCTTTGTGAGAATTGTTTCGTCGCGCCCCGGGCGACGAAACATTGGGCGGAAAACCCCAGTCTTTTCAGAGGGGCGGCGCCGCGTCTGAAAGTGGCCCTGCAGGCTCTGTCCGCGCCTGGAAGCAGACTCACGCTGCGCGCCGTCACACGCGCGCCTTCCGCACTTCACATGCATTTTACGTTTTTCTGCTGAAGAGAAGCCCGAACGAGGGCTGGGTTCCGTCGAACCGGGGGTGATTCGACTGCGACCCAAGCCATCGAAACCGAGAAGCCCGGAACCACCGGGGCGCGTTCAGTTGAGGGATGCCATCATGACGGCGCAAGATCGCGCAACGCCGCGCGACGCAGACCTGCGGACGGACCGCGCCGACCGGCAACCCAGCCGCGTCGCTGTAATCGGGGCAATGTCGCTGCAGTCGGGCCGCGGCCACGAGGCCGCACCACAAGCATTCGTGCGGCTGACGGGCTCGCATCTCGCAAGGCCGCGCACCAGCCGCACGCTCGTCACTGAGTGAACGCAACCGCGTCACCGAGTGAACGCCAGCGCGTCACTGAGTGAAGAACTCGCCGCACTTCTGGACGTTTGCGTCAGCCGGTCCCCACGGCATGACCGGTACCGTCGAGGTCGAGTTCTTCGGCGAGCCCTCGATCAACCGGTCCGAATAGACCATGTAGACCAGCACATTGCGCTTGGCGTCACAGCCGCGCACAATTTGCATCTTCTTGAAGAACAGCGAGCGGCGCTGGCGGAACATGTCGTCGCCCTGCTCCATCTTGTTCTTGAACTTGATCGGACCGACCTGGCGGCAGGCCAGCGAGATATCCGAGACCTCCTCGGCAAGACCGAGCCAGCCCTTGAAACCGCCCTTTTCCGGGACCGTAAAATGGCAGGCCACGCCCTCGACTTCAGGGTCGTCGAGACCATAGGTCGCGAGCTTGTCATTCGGGCTCATCCATTTGAACACGGTTGAGCGGCGGAAGATCAGATCCGGCTCGTCGGCGGCGATTGCAGAGCTCGCTGGGACAGCCAGCAACAGGAGGAATAAAGCAAGGCCTTTCAAGCGGATGCCGGAAAGACCGGGGAAACGAGATGACATGAAGTTCTCCGGTAACAAGTCCCGGCAATGTAGGCATGCGACAGCCGGTCAGGAAGACGACCAACGACCGTCACAGCCGGCGTTTACCGCTCCGTGAGGCTTTTTTGCTACGCCATGGACAAAAGTCGCTGGCGGCAGAACTGCCGTGCTAGTGAACGCGTATCCCCTTTGCGAGACTAATTTCTGAGTTGGATTGTGGATTCGAGGAATGAATAGCGTGAACGGGGTCAGTTTTTCAGCCAGGCCGGTCCGGCTGTGGCAGGTCGCCATTTTGACGGCGGCGGGTGCGATTGGCTTGACCAGCCAGGCGGACGCGGCGTTCTATTACTGGAGCGACTACTCCGACGGATCCTACGTCGCCCGGCAGGAGCGCTATCCCGACATTCCCCGGCAGAAGCCTCAGAAGCGCAGTATGGCCGGCAAGAAAGCGGTCGTCGCCGAGAAGGAAGCCGGCACCAAGCCGCAAGGTCCGCTCGTGATCGTCGTGTCGATCGATCGGCAGAAGGTGACGGTCTACGACACCAACGGCGTGTTCGCGGAATCCCCGGTGTCGACAGGCATGAAGGGCCACTCGACGCCGATGGGCGTGTTCAGCGTGATCCAGAAGCACAAATTCCACCAGTCCAACATCTATAGCGGCGCGCCGATGCCGTACATGCAGCGGATCACCTGGTCCGGCATTGCCATGCATGCCGGCGTGCTGCCGGGCTATCCGGCCTCGCACGGTTGCATCCGCATGCCGATGGCGTTCGCGGTGAAGATGTGGAACTGGACCAGAATGGGCGCGCGCGTGATCGTCTCGCCCGGCCAGATGTCGCCGCAGAATTTCTCGCATCCCCTGCTCGCCTCGGTGCGCGTGCCGCCGCAGCCCGCCGTCAGCCTGGAGCCGCAGACCAATGTCGGCGACAAGGCCGACAAGGGCGCCGCAGCAACCAAAGTCAGCGAAGCAAGACCCGTCGAGACGAAGACCGCCAGCGCGGAGAGCGCGCTCGATCTGCGTTCGTCGGTCGGCCATGCCGTGATGTCGGATGTGACCACCGGCAATGCACCGGCGCGCGAGGAAGCAGCCGCTCCAGCCGACAAGGTTGAGGCCAAGTCTGAAAAGAGCGCCGAGGCATCTGACCTGGTCAAGCCGCAGTCGGAAGAAGCCGCCAAGCCGGCAAGCACCGACGCAAAGCCCGTCGAGGCTGCAGAAGCGCCCAAGGCCGAAGCCGCCGAGCCCGCGAAGAAACCCGATGCGCCCGCCGCCGCACCGGCGCTCGCCGCCTCGCCCGACGCCAAGAAGGATGAGACCCGCGTCGCCGATCCTGCGCCTGCCGCGAAGCCGGAGACGCCCAAACGGGCCGGCCAGATCGCGGTGTTCGTCAGCCGCAAGGATTCCAAGCTCTACGTGCGGCAGAACTTTGCGCCACTGTTCGAGGTTCCCGTCACGATCGCTACGAGCGACCGGCCGCTCGGCACCCACGTCTTCACCGCTGAGGTCGACAAGACCAACACCAACGCGTTGCGTTGGTCGGTGGTATCGCTGCCGGTCTCCGCCCGCGCCGCCGCGCGCGAGGATGACAGCCGCGTGACACTCCGCCAGCGTGGCGCCGCCGTGATCCCCGTCGCCGCCAAGCCCGTTACAGCCAAGCCCGTGGTCATGCCGGACAGCCCGGCCGAGGCACTCGACCGTATCTCGATCCCTGCGGACACTATGGCGAAGATCAACGAGATGCTGACATCGGGCGGCTCGATCATCGTCTCCGACCAGGGCATCAACCAGGGCGAGACCGGCGAAGGCACCGACTTCATCGTCCGCCTGTACTAGAGCGCTTTCGAGCGAAGTGGCGCCTTGCCGCGTCCGATAACGCGGTGTTGACCAAGCGCGTCGCGCCGACGCAGTAAGGTGCGTCCCGGATCACGTCGGGGGACGTTGCCATGCTGAACCGCAGGACCATGCTCGCCGCGCTTGTCGCGACGACCGCGTCTGCTGGACGCAGCCGTGCCGATGGCGGCATGAGCCGGATTTCGGCCTATGCCTTCTCTTTCCCTGCATTATCAGGCGACGACATCCGTCTTGCCGCGTTCACGGGCAAGCCGCTGCTGGTCGTCAACACCGCTTCGCTCTGCGGCTACACTCCGCAATACGCCGGCCTGCAGGAAATCTGGAGCGAGTTTCGCGAGCGCGGGCTCACCGTGATCGGTGTGCCCTCCAACGATTTCGGCGGCCAGGAGCCCGGCGGCACCAGCGAGATCACGGAGACCGCGCACCACCAATACGGCGTTACCTTCCCGATCGCGGCCAAGGCCGTGGTGGTCGGCGCCAAAGCGCATCCGTTCTACAGATGGGCGGCCGAAGCGCGTCCACGCGACATTCCGCGCTGGAACTTCCACAAATACCTGATCGGGCGGGACGGCTACATTGCCGAGGTGTATCCGTCTGCGGTCGATCCGACGGACACGCGAGTCAAGACGGCGATTGCGAAGGCGCTGGCCGACAGCTGACACCCGCAGCCCCAATCCGGTTGGGCACAATTGTGGCGGGGTGCCAAACAGCCGTTGCAATGACGAGGGCCCACCATCTAGGCTAGGACGATCAAGGGGCAGGATGGTTTTGCCAGAGGCGAAAAGCTGCGGCGGAACAACGGGATCAATCTCGAGGACAACACCATGCGTGTGGCGGCAGGACTGATTTTGGCAAGCGCGATGTCGGTTGCGATGGCAGGCGCAGCGTGGTCGCAGACCCCGGCCGCAAAGCCCGCAGCCGCCACCCAGGCGGCACCGGCTGCAGCCCCCGCCGCAGCACCGGCGCCCGCTCCCGCGGCGACAGCCGCTGCGCCGACGCAAGCGGCCTTCCCGCCCCCGCCGAAACAGGCGCCCCAGCCCGCCCGCGCGGCCTGCAACACGCCCGGCGCGCTCGGGGTCGCCCGCACCGTCGAGATCGACACCACGGGTGGTCCGGGCTTCGGCTTCGAGCATTTCAAGGAGCTCGACTTCCTGCGCGACAAGGAGGTCGTGCTGACCTTCGACGACGGCCCCTGGCCGAAGAACACGCCCGCCGTGTTGAAGGCGCTCGCCGACGAATGCACCACCGGCATCTTCTTCTCGATCGGCAAGCACGCGACCTATGAGCCGGAGATCCTGAAGCAGGTCTATGCGGCCGGCCACACCGTCGGTGCCCACACCTGGTCGCACGCCAACCTCAACAACAAGAAGCTCACGGAAGCGCAGCGCAAGGAAGAAATCGAGAAGGGATTCTCGGCGGTGAAGTGGGCGCTCGGCGGCATCTCGCCCTCGCCGTTCTTCCGCTTCCCGGCGCTGCAGCACCCGCCGGAGATGGTCACCTATCTCGGCAACCGCAACGTCGCGATCTTCTCCTGCGACATCGACTCCTTCGACTTCAAGGCGTCGAAGCCCGAGAAGGTGATCGAGACCGTCATGAAGAAGCTCGACAGCAAGGGCAAGGGCATCATCCTGATGCACGACTTCCAGAAGCACACGGCGGAAGCCCTGCCTGAGCTGCTCAAGCGCCTGAAGGCCGGCGGCTACAAGGTGGTGGCGATGCGCGCCAAATTCCCGGCCTCGACGCTGCCGGAATACGACCAGGAGCTGCTCAAGGACGTCAAGCTGCCGACGGTGAGCACGCGCCCGGTCAACAGCGTCGTGACGACGGTCTCGGAATAGACCGCAATTGTCTTTCCGGTTTGAAGGTTACGTCATCATATCGGCGGACGGCATGCTTGCCGATCCGTCGCACATCATGCCCCCAACGCTGGTGTTCGAAGGCGACAAGCGGTTCTTCGAGCAGGCGCTGGATCGTGCCGCGATCATCGTGCACGGCGGGCACTCGCACGAGCAGCAGCCGAATTCGCCGAAGCGCAAGCGGCTGATCCTCACCCGCAAGATCAAGGCGCTCACCGTCGACCCGGAAATGCCGAACGCGACGCTGTGGAATCCCGAGCATACGAGCTTCGAGGAGGCCTGCGCTTTCGCCGATGTCGCCTCCGGCACGGTCGCAATCATCGGCGGCCCCGTCGTGTTCGACATGTTCATGGACCGCTACGACACGTTCTGGCTGTCGGAAGCCCCGCATGTGCGGCTGCCCGGCGGCGAAGGCTGTTTCGTCGGCGTGCCGGAGCAGACGCCGCATGAGGTGCTGGCGTCACACGGGATGAAACCGGGGGCACCGTACCTGCTCGACGCGGCGCATCACGTCACGGTGACGCCGTGGCGTCGGGTCTAGCGCAGGCGATCTGCGCTACGGCGTCGGAAGGTGATAAGCCAGCACACCACGTAGCGTGTGCACCGTGCCGCCCGCGCTCAGACTGGCCATGAAATCAGACGCCAGATCATCTCGCGCCGCGAGATGCGTGACGCGATATTCGGCTGGAACCATAATCTGTGAATGATGGTTCATGCACGCGTCGCAAACAGGCGAGCCATCAACTTGCTTTACACGTCCCCGTAGGCCGTCTCGGCCGAGCGCGTAGCGCGGCCATAGCCCATGATCATGAACAGCGCGCCGATGATCGAGAGATTCTTCAGCGCATCGACCACCATCTTGGCGTTGTCGGGCGCGGCCTGATTCCAGAAATCGGAGAACAGGACGGTCGAGCCCGCGATGTAGATGATCATGAGCAATGCGAAAAAGCGCGCGCCGAAGTTCAGCGCAATCATCAGGCCTGCAATGATCTCGAGCCCGCCGACCGCGATCGCCAGCAGTTGCGGCGTGGTCATGGCGGTCGCCGTCTCGATCTGCTTGGCGTAAGGCTCGATGACATCAGGCACCACCACCTTGGTGGCGATGAAATCGGCCGTCGCCTGGAGGGCAAAGAGCTTGGTCGCGCCCGTGTAGATGAACAGCACGGCGAACAGGATTCGCCCGAAAGTCACGAACGCTGGCATGATCGGCCTCTTGGCTCAGGCTTTTTGAAAAAGGCGTCTTGACGAGAGTACCGGGCGATTATGAAGAGTCGTGCGCCGGTTTACAAACGGGGAAATGGCGAACTGCGAGCAATTCAAAGTTGGCGGCAAGATGGCGCTCCCTAGCGGAATCGAACCGGGAGCGGCGACCACAACGCTCTCGGCGTCATGGCCGGGCTTGACCGGCCATCCACGACTTACCTCGCCGCACAAAGAACGTGGATGCCCGGGACAAGCCCGGGCATGACGAGTTCGCGGAAGGATCGATCCCTACGTAAACAGCGTCGGCTGCTGCCGTGCAGCGCGCTCCTGCGCTTCCACAACCGCAACTGCCGTCATGTTGAGGATGCCTCGCGCCGTCACCGAGGGCGTGAGGATATGGGCGGGGCGCGCCGGGCCGATCAGGATCGGGCCGACGGGGAGCGCATCCGCCAGCGACTTGATCATCTGATAGGCGACGTTGGCGGTGTCGAGGCTCGGCATGATCATGATGTTGGCCTCGCCCTCGAGCTTGGAGTGCGGCAGCACCATTTTCCGCGCAGCAGCTGAAAGCGCGGTGTCGCCCTGCATCTCGCCGTCGGCCTCGATCTCCGGGTGCTTCTCCTTCAACAGCTGGGTCGCCCGGCGCATCTTGCGCGAGGACTCGGTGTCGTAGCTGCCGAAATCCGAGTGCGAGACGAAGGCGATCTTCGGCTTGATGTTGAAGCGCTGGACGTGGACCGCCGCCAGTGAGGCGATCTCGGCGAGCTCCTCGGCGCTCGGATTGGGCCGAACCTGCGTGTCGGCGATGAAGAAGGCGCCCTTGCTGGTGATCAGCAGCGCCAGCGCCGCATAGTCGATGATCCCCGCGGAGAAGCCGATGATCTCGCGGACATGGCGGAGGTGGTGCATGTAGCGGCCTTCGACGCCGCAGAGCATGGCATCCGCCTCCCCGCGCGTGACCGCGAGCGCGGCGATCACAGTGTTGTTGGTGCGCACCACCGTGCGCGCCGCATCCGGCGTCACGCCGCGGCGGCCGGCGACCTCGACATAGGATTGGACATAGGAGCGATAGCGCGGATCGTCCTCGGGATTGACGAGGTCGAAATCCTTGCCTGCCTTGATCGACAGGCCGAAGCGCTTGATGCGCGCCTCGACGACCGACGGACGCCCGACCAGGATCGGCGTCGCCAGCTTCTCCTCCAGCACCACTTGCGTGGCGCGCAGCACGCGCTCGTCCTCGCCTTCGGCGTAGATCACGCGCACCGGCTGGGTCTTGGCCTTGGCGAACATCGGCTTCATGACGAGGCCGGAGCGGAAGGCAAAGCGCTCGAGCAGCGCGGTGTATTCGTCAAAATTGGTGATGGGGCGCGTCGCGACGCCCGACTCCATTGCCGCCTTGGCGACAGCGGGCGCGATGCGCAGAATCAACCTGGGGTCAAAGGGGCTCGGGATCAGCGAGCCCGGGCCAAAGCCCTGCGTTTCGCCGGTGTCAAAGCCCTGCGCCACTGCATCCGACGGCGCCTCGCGCGCGAGCTGCGCGATGGCCTCGACGGCGGCGTGCTTCATCTCCTCGTTGATGGCGCTGGCGCCGACGTCGAGCGCGCCGCGGAAGATGAAGGGGAAGCAGAGGACGTTGTTGACCTGGTTCGGATAGTCGGAGCGGCCGGTGCAGATCATGGCGTCGGGGCGCACCTTCCGCGCCTCCTCCGGCATGATCTCCGGGGTCGGATTGGCGAGCGCCATGATCAGGGGCTTGTCGCCCATCGCCTTGGCCATCTCCGGCTTGAGCACGCCGGGTGCCGAGAGACCGATGAAGATGTCGGCGCCGCCGATGACGTCGCCCAGCGTGCGCTTGTCGGTCTTCTGCGCGTAGACCGCCTTCCAGCGGTCCATCGTGGTGTTGCGGCCCTCATGCACGAGGCCGTCGATGTCGCAGACCCAGATGTTCTTGCGCTGCGCGCCCATCGACACCAGGAGGTTGAGCGTCGCGATCGCGGCGGCCCCTGCCCCCGACGCCACGATCTTGACGTCGGACAGCTTCTTGCCGTTCAGCCTGAGGCCATTGGTGATGGCGGCGGCGACGATGATGGCGGTACCGTGCTGATCGTCATGGAAGACCGGGATCTTCATGCGCTCCTTCAGCTGCGCCTCGATCTCGAAGCATTCCGGTCCGCGGATGTCCTCGAGATTGATGCCGCCGAAAGTCGGCTCGAGCGCGGCCACAGTCTCGACCACGCGCTCGATGGTGTCGGCGGCGATCTCGATGTCGAACACGTCGATACCGGCGAACTTCTTGAACAGGACCGCCTTGCCCTCCATCACCGGCTTCGAGGCCAGCGGGCCGATATTGCCAAGGCCGAGCACCGCGGTGCCGTTCGAGACCACCGCGACCAGATTGGCGCGGGTGGTGAGCGTGGCGGCCTCCGCCGGGTTCTTGGCGATCTCGGTGCAGGCGGCGGCAACGCCCGGAGAATAGGCAAGCGCGAGGTCGCGCTGGTTGGCGAGCGGCTTGCTCGCCTGGATCTCGAGCTTTCCGGGGCGCGGCAGACGGTGATAGGCCAGCGCCGCTTGGTGGAGATCATCAGAATAAGACGACATGCGGTGTCTCGCCTCGCGTTACCGGCTTCAAAATGCCTCATCCCGAGCCGCCGCCCAAGCGGACGGTATTTCCGGGTCATGGAAACGGGATGAAGCACGGCGGGCGCCCCGGTGGCAACATCCGATTGCGGCCCCATCAACAGGGCGCATGGTCAAATATCTGATAGCGTTAGCTTTCCCTAGACCGCGCGGCATTTCCCGAATATGGCAGGTTGCGCAGTGCAAAACGGGCAACTGGAGCTGGGAATGAAGCGGATCCTGATCGGCCTGATCGTGGCAGCCGTGCTTGCCGCGGGCGGATGGTTCGGCTTCGACCTCTACGTCCAGCACCGGGCCACTAGCGAGGTCGAGGCGGCCTTCGAGCAGATGCGCTCAGGCGGCGGCAAGGCGAGCCACGGCAAGATCACGTTCGAGCTCACGACCCGGACACTGACGATCGAGAACATCAATGTCGAGCCCGCCCAGCCGGAGCTGGCCAACGTCAAGATCGCAAAGGTCACAGCCGTCGGTGTACGACAGCCAGATCAAGCCCATTTCGCGGCCGACGGCATTGAGGTGTCGGGGGTCGAGGTCGCCTTCCTCTACACCGAGCGGACGAAGCTGAAAGCGAACTACAAGATCCCGCAGATCACTGCTCGCGACTTTTTCGGTCCTACCCGTGCGGCCAGCGCTCAGCTGTCGGGCTCGATCATCGACATGTACCGCTTCATGCTCGCGCAATACGCAACTGTCTCGGCGTCCTCGATCGTGGCGCCGGCCATCACGGTCAATGTTGATGCGGGCACCGGCAATCCCGGCAGCGGAGACTTCGTCTATTCCGGTCTTGCGGTCCAGAACGTCAATCGCGGCAAGATCGAAACGGCGAAGACGGACCGTATCACCTTCTCGCTCGACGTGGCCCAGCCAGGCAAGCCTTCGAAAATGACCGGCGAGCTGTCCGGTCTGGCCGCCTACGATTTCGACGCGAGCGCGGTGATGGCCGCGCTCGATCCGCAAGGGTCGAGCGACGACGGTTTCCACAAGATCTATCGACGCATCTCGGCCAATTCATACACGGTGACAATGGCTCCGGGCGTGCGCGTGCAATTCGACAATTTCGCCATCGACGACATTGCGATCCGGCCCTCGAAATTCCGCTTGGCCGAAATCATGGCGTTAATGCCTGCTGACGGTTCGATCCCGACGCCGGCGCAGTCGCGTGACATGATCGAGAAGGTAGCCGACTTCTTCGAGGGCTTTCAGATCGGCAAGGCCGAAATCGGCAAACAAACGGTCGAGACGCCGCAAGGGACGGGAAAGCTGAACGCCGTCAAATACGATCAAGACAAAATATCGCTGGAAGGCCTCGATCTGCCGATGCCGCAGGGGCAGCTCAAGATGGAGCGCTTCGCGCTGAAATCCTTCAGCGCGGCCAATCTGATGCGCTGGGCGGCAAGCCTCCGCCCCCCCGGGCAGCCCCCCTCACCCGATCAAATGCTGGGCCTGTTCCGAGTGCTCGAAGGTGCCGAGATCAAAGGCGTGGTCTCGCCCTACAAGAACACGCGGCAACTCATCACCATCGACACGATCAGCCTCAACTGGGGCCAGCTGGTCGGATCGATCCCGAGCAAGGCCAATCTGGTCGTGAAGATGGTCACGCCCACCGATCCCACCAATCCGACGCAGCGGCCGCTGATCATGGGGGGCGTGGACAAGCTCGCGATCGACCTCGATCTCGGTGCCGCCTGGACGGAGTCGTCGGGCGCCTTCGTGCTTGCGCCGGCCACGATCGATCTCGGCAATCTCGCCAAGGCACAGGCCCGATTCTCACTCGCCAATGTGCCGCGCGGCCTGTTCACCACGACCGACCCGATGGAAGCTATGAGTGAGATGGCGCAGGTCGAGACCGGCGCGATCGAGCTCTCCCTGCGCGACAGCGGCGTCGTCGATCTGATCGTGGCGCAGTTCTCGCGCATGCAGAATGTCAGCCGCGACGCCGCCCGCAGCGCCATCGCCGAGATGATCCGGGCGCAGGGCGAGAAGGTCACCGCCGCCAATCTCGATGCCAAAGCGGCGGTCGATGCGCTCGCCGGCTTCGTCGAGACCTCAGGTCAGACGCTCACCATCAAGCTCACGCCGCTCGGCAAGGTGCCGGTGCTTCAGCTCATGGACGCGCTGAGCAGCGAGCCGATCGTCGCGCTGGCGCAGTTCAGGATCGAGGCGTCGACGGGGCTGTAGCTAGAGACAGTCTCGTGTCCCGGACGCGCTGCAGCGTGTAACGCTGCTGCGCAGATCCGGGACCCAGAAAGGCCGCGGTTCACCGAGACATGGGCCCCGGCTCTGCAGCGCACCGCTGAAGTCGCGCTGCGCTGCGTCCGGGGCACGAGACCGAAAACCGCCGCAGCTCACTTCTGCGGCAGGTTCACCCGCACGTGCAGCTCGCGGAGCTGCTTGGTGCTGGGTTCGGACGGCGCGCCCATCAGCAGATCCATGGCCTGCTGGTTCATCGGGAACAGCGAGATCTCGCGCAGATTGTTGGTGCCGCACAGAAGCATCACGATGCGGTCGACGCCCGCGGCCATGCCGCCATGCGGCGGCGCGCCGTACTGGAAGGCGCGGTACATGCCGCCGAAGCGGTCGACCACTTCCTGCTCGCCATAGCCCGCGATCTCGAACGCCTTCACCATCGCTTCCGGCACGTGGTTGCGGATGCCGCCCGAGGCGATCTCGTAGCCGTTGCAGGTGATGTCGTACTGGAACGCCTTGATGGTCAGCGGGTCCTGGCCCTTCAGCGCGTCGAGACCGCCCTGCGGCATCGAGAACGGGTTGTGCGAGAAGTCGACCTTCTTGTCGTCCTCGTTGTACTCGTACATCGGGAAGTCGACGATCCAGGCGAGCTCGAACCGCTCCTTGTCGGTGAGGTTCAATTCCTCGCCGACCTTGTTGCGGGCAAGACCTGAGAATTTCCAGAACTTGTCGGGGTCTCCGGCGACGAAGAAGGCGGCATCGCCTTCCTTGGTGCCGATCTGCGCGCGGATCGCAGCGGTGCGCTCAGGCCCGATGTTGTTGGCAAGCGGACCGGCACCCTCGCCGCCCTCGCGCCACATGATGTAGCCGAGGCCGGGCTGGCCCTCACCCTGCGCCCACGAGTTCATGCGGTCGCAGAAGGCGCGGCTGCCGCCGCCCGGTGCCGGAATCGCCCAGACCTGGTTCTTGGGATCTTCGAGCATGCGCGCGAACACCTTGAAGCCGGAGCCGCGGAAATGCTCGGAGACGTCCTGCATCTCGATCGGGTTGCGCAGGTCCGGCTTGTCGCTGCCGTATTTGCGCAGCGCTTCGGCGAACGGGATGCGCCGCCAGTTCTTGCTCACCGGCTTGCCCTTGGCGAACTCCTCGAACACGCCGGTGATCACAGGTTCCATCGCCGCGAAGACGTCTTCCTGCGTGACGAAGCTCATCTCGACGTCGAGCTGGTAGAACTCGCCCGGCAAACGGTCGGCGCGCGGGTCCTCGTCGCGGAAGCACGGCGCGATCTGGAAGTAGCGGTCGAAGCCCGACATCATCAGCAGCTGCTTGTACTGCTGCGGCGCCTGCGGCAGTGCATAGAACTTGCCGGGATGGATGCGCGACGGCACCAGGAAGTCGCGCGCGCCTTCCGGCGAGGACGCGGTCAGGATCGGGGTGTTGAACTCGAAGAAGCCCTGCCCCTCCATGCGCCGGCGCATCGACTTGATGATGTCGACGCGCGTCATGATGTTCTGGTGCAGCTTCTCGCGACGCAAATCGAGGAAGCGGTACTTCAGGCGGATGTCTTCAGGATAGTCCTGATCGCCGAACACCGGCAGCGGCAGGTCGCCGGCCGGACCGAGCACCTCGATCTCGCTGACATAGATCTCGATCTTGCCGGTCGGCAGATCGTCATTGTCGGTCCCCTCGGGGCGGCGGCGGACCTTGCCGTCCATCTTGACCACGAATTCCGAGCGGAGCTTTTCGGCCAGCGCGAACGCCGGCGAGTCCGGATCGACCACGCACTGGGTCAGGCCGTAATGGTCGCGCAGGTCGATGAACAGCACGCCGCCATGGTCGCGAACGCGATGGACCCAGCCCGAGAGGCGAACTGTTTCGCCGATGTTGCTCTCGCGGAGCGCGCCGCATGTATGTGACCGGTAGCGATGCATGGTCGTCCCAAAATCAATGTCGGAGGGGTCGAATCGGACGGCCTGAAACGACCGGTCCGAAGTTGCGGCAGGGTTTACCCGACGAGGCCGGAGGCGGCAACCAAGGGAACGGGCTGTTTTGGGGCCGAAGCGCCCATTTTTGGCCGATTGGGCCTCAAGCCTTTGCCATCAGGCGTTCCCCGCCTATCTTTACCTCCATGACCGTCCATTTCCCCTTCCAGAACTCGTATTCGGCGCTGCCGGACAGCTTCTTTGCCCGGGTCGCGCCGACCCCTGTGGCCGCCCCCCGGCTGATCAAGCTGAACCGCCCGCTGGCGGTCCAGCTCGGGCTCGACCCGGATCTGCTGGAGACCCCCGAGGGGGCCGAAATCCTGGCCGGGAAAACGGTTCCCGCCGGCGCCGATCCAATCGCCATGGCCTATGCCGGCCACCAGTTCGGGCAATTCGTGCCCCAGCTCGGCGACGGCCGGGCGATCCTGCTCGGCGAGGTTATCGACAGAGACGGCGTCCGCCGCGACATCCAGCTCAAGGGCTCGGGTCCAACCCCATTCTCCCGCCGCGGCGACGGCCGCGCCGCGCTCGGGCCCGTGCTGCGCGAATACATCGTCAGCGAAGCCATGTTCGCGCTCGGCATCCCGACCACGCGGTCGCTCGCCGCGGTCATCACCGGCGAGCACGTCATGCGCGAGACCGTGCTGCCCGGCGCGGTGCTGACCCGGGTCGCCGCGAGCCACATCCGCGTCGGCACCTTCCAGTTCTTCGCCGTCCGCCGCGACACCGGCGCGATCCGCCGGCTCGCCGACCACGTCATCGCCCGCCACTATCCGGACCTGCTCCATGCCGAGCGCCCCTATCACGCGCTGCTCGCCGGCGTCGTCGCGCGCCAGGCCGATCTCATCGCGCGCTGGCTGCTGGTCGGCTTCATCCACGGCGTGATGAACACCGACAACAGCTCCATCTCCGGCGAGACCATCGATTACGGCCCCTGCGCCTTCATGGACGCCTACAACCCCGCGCAGGTGTTTTCGTCGATCGACGAGATGGGCCGCTACGCCTATGCCAACCAGCCACGCATCGCGCTGTGGAATCTGACCCGGCTCGCCGAATGTCTGCTGCCGCTATTCTCCGACGACCAGGAAAAGGCAGTCGCCGAAGCCCAGGACATTCTCGGCGCGTTCGCCGAGACCTTCAGCAACGCCTATCAAGCAGGTCTGCGCAAGAAGGTCGGCCTGTTCACGGAACGCGACGGCGACGAGGCGCTGATCCAGGACCTGCTGGACGCCATGGCGAAGAACCAGGCCGACTTCACCCTCACCTTCCGCAAGCTCGGGGACGCCGCACGTGATGACGGCGCCGATGTGCGCGCGCAGTTCATGGAGCCCGCAGCCTTCGACGAGTGGGCCGGGCGCTGGCGCGAACGCATCGCCCTGGAGCCGCAGACCGCGGCCGAGCGGCAGGCCGCCATGCACGCCGTCAACCCGATCTTCATCCCGCGCAACCATCGCGTCGAGGCCGTGATCCAGGCCGCCGTCAACAACGACGATTACGCGCCGTTCGAGGAGCTGGTGAAGGTGCTGGCCAGGCCGTTCGAGGAGCAGCCGGACTATGCTGCCTATGCCGATCCGCCGCTGCCGAATCAGCGGGTGTTGCAGACGTTCTGCGGGACGTAGCTCGGTGCGTAGGGTGGATTAGCCGAAGGCGTAATCCACCCTACGCAGCTTCTTACTTCGTCGCCTTCCTGACGCCGCCGAACGACGCCGCGTCGAACTTCTGCGGATCGACGGGATCGTAGCGGGACCACTCCCATGAGCGAACCACGACCGCATCTTCGCGGCAAGGTAGATCGTAACTTGCGCCTCAATCGTGGGAGGTCATTCGGCCCCAGGGTACGCTCGCCCGGTCGCCCAAGCATGTCCACACCTTCCACGCGCCGTAGGAACCGCTGTCATCAAACTGAAACACTGGCGCTCTAACGGCCTGTCAGGGACGTCCTGCCGGAGGCGCCCATCCTCCAACAGTCCTGACGCGCCATGCCCTTCAAATTCATCCACATCACCGACACGCATCTCGCGAACCCCGGACTGAAGCTCTATGGCCTCGATCCGCGCGCCCGGCTGGACGCGGCGGTTGCCGACATCAACAAGCACCAGTCCGATGCTGCCTTCGCGGTCGTGACCGGCGACCTCACCCATTGGGGCGAGCCTGAATCCTATGCCAATTTCGCCGAGGCGATGGCCGCGCTGAATATCCCGTACATTGCCATGGTCGGCAATCACGACAAGCGCGTGGCCTGCCTCGACGGCCTGAAGGCCGCGCCGCGCGACCCGAACGGCTTCGTGCAGGGCACGCGCACCACCGAGCACGGCCTGTTCGTGTTCCTGGACACGCTGGACGAGACCAGCCACGCCGGCGAGATGTGCGCCAAGCGCCTCGACTGGCTCGCAAGCACGCTGGCGGCCGCGCCCGCCGACATGCCGTTCGTCGTCTTCATGCATCATCCACCCTTCCCGGTCGGCGTCCACGCGATGGACGAGATCGCGCTGAAGCAGAGCGCGGAGTTCGCCGAAGTGATCGCGCCCTACCGCTCGCGCATCCGCCATCTCTTCTTCGGCCATGTGCACCGGCCGATCTTCGGCAGCTACGGCAAGATCCCGTTCTCGACGCTCCGCGGCACCAACCACCAGGTCTGGTTCGAGCTTGACGCTGCCGCGACCGACCATCTCGCCAGTCATGAGCCGCCGGCCTATGGCGTGGTGCTGATCGACGGCGAGAACCTAGTCGTGCACAGCCACGACTTCCTCGACACAAGTCTGCGCTTTCCATTCGCCGCACCGACGGGAATGACCGACCGCGACTATGCGCTCAACTTCCCGGCGCGATGAGATGAGTCTCGCTGAACCCGCGGCTCTCCCGGTCGCGACTTCGGCGGCACCGCGTCTGCACGTCCTGAAGCGGTTTCTTGGCCGATTCAAAGCCTCGCTGCCCGCCTATCTGCTGCTGTTGCCCTCGCTGGTCTTCCTCGCGCTGTTTACCTACGGCGCGATGGGGCGCGTGCTCATCGACGCGCTCTACCAGCGCGCCACGCCGAAGGCGCCGGTCCGCTTCGTCGGCCTCGACAATGTCAGTGCGGTGCTTGCCGATCCCGCCTTCACCGGCGCGGTCGTCAACAATCTCCTCTACGCCATCGGCACGGCGATCCCGAGCATCGGACTTGCACTGCTGTTCGCGCTGGCGCTGTCGCGCACCAATGCGGTGAGCAGCGCGCTGCGCGCGGCGCTGTTCCTGCCGGTGCTGATCCCGATGGTCGCGGCCTCCGCGCTGTTCCTGTTCATCTTCCTGCCCAATGTCGGCCTGCTCGACTATTACATCGGACGCCTGCTTCCGGTGGTGCCGAACTGGCTCGGCGACCCCGACATCGCGCTCTATGCGATCATGGTGATCACCATCTGGAAGAACGCCGGCTACTACATGCTGTTCTTCCTCGCCGGCCTCCAGGCTGTGCCCGAGGATGTCATGGAAGCCGCGCATCTCGATGGCGCCGGCCCGTTCATGCGGCTGCGCTACATCATCCTGCCGGAGCTCAAGCCCACCTTCCTGTTCGTCATCGTCATCGCCACGCTCAACGCCGTCACGCAGGTCGACCACGTCTTCGTCATGACCAAGGGCGGGCCGTCCAACTCGACCAATCTCGTGCTGTTCTACATCTACCAGCAGGCGGTCGAGCATTACGACATCGGCAAGGCCTCGGCGGCGACGCTGCTGACGCTTGCGGCGCTGATGGGCCTCACCGCGCTCTCCTTCCGGACGATGGCAAGCCGCGAGGGCGGGCCATGACGCTGATCGACCGCCTGCTCAAGGATGCCCCACTCGCCACCCGCCGCGAGATCACGCCCAAGCTCGGCTTCGTGTTGACGATCCTGCTCGCCATCGTCTGGCTGATCCCGTTCCTGTGGATGGGCGTGGCGACGCTGCGCCCGGCGTCCGACGGCATCAACCTGATGGCCGAGCTGATCCCGAGCCTCAAGCCCACGCTCGACAATGTCAGGGATGCCTGGGAGATCGGCGATTTCCCGCGCTACACCCTCAATACCACGATCATCTGCACCGGCATCCTGATGGTGCAGTTCGTCACGATTACGCTGGCGGGCTTTGCCTTTGCCCGGCTCGAATTCGCCGGCAAGACGCTGATCTTCTACCTGTTCCTGATGCAGCTGATGCTGGTGCCGGTGCTGCTGATCGTGCCGAATTTGAGCCTGGTGGCGCAGCTCGGGCTCTACGACACGCTCGCAGGCGTGATGATGCCGTTCTTCGCCTCGGCCTTCGGCACCTTCCTGATGCGGCAGGCTTTCGAAGCCATTCCGACCGAGCTGGAAGACGCCGCCCTGATCGACGGCGCCAGCCTTCTCCAGCGCATCCGCCACATCTACGTGCCGTTGTCGATGCCGAGCTTCTCGGCTTTCGCCATCATCTCCGTCACCAGCCACTGGAACGACTTCCTGTGGCCGCTGATGGTGATCAATTCGCCGGACAAGCGGCCGCTCACCGTCGGTCTGTCCGTCTTCACCGCGACGGCCGAAGGCACGCAGGCCTGGGGCACGATTGCCGCCGGCACGCTGATGGTGATCGCACCGCTGCTCATCACCTTCCTGATCTTCCAGAAGCGCTTCATCAGTTCTTTCGTCACCTCAGGCATCAAATAGGAGATTTTTCGATGCTGTTTACCCGCAGGCTCATGCTTGGCCTCGCCATGGCAGGCTCTATGGCCGGCGCCCTCGCCGTCCCGGCGATGGCCGAAGGTCCGACCGAGATCGACCTGTTCTTCCCCGTTCCCGTCGACGGCAAGCTCGCCCGCGACATGGGCACCTTGATCAAGGAGTTCAACGAGACCCATCCCGCCATCAAGGCCACCGCCGTCTATACCGGCTCCTATGACGACACGCTGATCAAGACGCGCGCGTCGATCAAGGCCGGCAAGCCGCCGGCCGCCGTGATCATGTCGGCGAACTTCCTGCTCGACATGCAGATCGAGAACGAGCTCACCAATCTCGATCCCCTGATCGCCGCCGACGGCACCACCAAGGACCAGTTCCTCGGCCAATTCTTCCCGGCGCTGCAGGGCAACGCGGTGATCAACCGCTCGGTCTACGGCGTGCCCTTCCACAATTCGACGCCGCTGCTCTACATCAATGCCGACAAGGCCAAGGAAGCCGGCCTCGATCCGAGCAAGCCGCCGCAGACCTGGGCCGAGCTCACCGACTGGGCCAAGAAGCTCACCAAGCGCGAAGGCGACAAGGTGACCCAATGGGGCATCGCGATCCCCTGCGCCTATGACTATTGCGGCTGGATGATGGAAACGCTCACCATGACCAATGGCGGGCGCTACTACAATGAGGAGTTCGGCGGCGAGGTCTATTACGACACGCCCTCGATGCTCGGCGCGCTGACCTGGTGGAACGACCTCGTCTACAAGCACAAGGTTCATGCGCCCGGCGCGACACCGGGACCTGCTGTCAGCACCTCCTTCATCTCCGGCAATGCCGCGATGATGATGCTCTCGACGGGCTCGCTGACCTATGTGCGCGACAACGCTAAGTTCAACTATAAGGTCGCATTCATCCCGCGCAACGTCCGCAACGCCGTGCCGATCGGCGGCGCCTCGCTGATCGTTCCGGCCGGCCTCGAAGCCGACAAGCAGAAGGCCGCCTGGACCCTGATCAAGTGGATGACCTCGCCCGAGAAGAGCGCCTGGTGGAGCCGCGCCACCGGCTATTTCGCGCCGAACATGGCGGCCTACAAGACGCCTGACATGGTCGACTTCCTCAACAAGAACCCGGACGCCAAGACCGCTGTCGAGCAGCTCGACGTCGCCAAGCCGTGGTTTGCGACCTACAAGACCGTCCCAGTCCGCAAGAACCTCGAGGACGAGGTGATGCTGGTCCTCAACGGCAAGAAGCAGCCGAAGGAGGCGCTGGTCGCCGCCCAGAAGGCCGCCGACGAGACGCTGAAGCCGTACAACGCGGAGACGTCGCTGAAGCTGCCGTAAGGCCGACGATCAGCCAAACAAGCTCGGCGCTCCACGGTGTGGGGCGCCGAAATCATTTCAGGGGCCGTGATCGCATCAGTTGCGTCGGCCATCGAGCCTGAACACCATCTGCGTCGGACGCACGAACCGCAATGCGACCAGCAGCACGGCCATGACGGTACACATGTAGATGACAGCCATCGCATCGATCGAATAGACCGGCCGCACACCGCCAGCGAAGACGTTGTAATACAGCGCCACGACCAGGGTCTGAGATCCCCCGCCCGCGAGCAGAAACGCCAGCTCGAAGTTCGAGATCGTATTCACGAGTACCAGCAGGCCCGCTGTCAAAATGCCGGGCAGCATCAGCGGCAACAGGATGCGGCGGAATATCTGCAGCCGGCTCGCGCCGAGCATCTGCGCCGACCATTCAAGGTTCAAGCTGATCTGCTCGAAGAACGGTAACAGGATGAAGACCGCAAGAGGAACCATGGGGACGAGCACGGCGAGAATGACGCCAATGACCGTGCCGCCGACACCAAACCCATAAAGCGTCGTGGCAAGCGGAATGCCGTAGGTCATCTGAGGGATCAGCAGCGGCAGGAAGTAGAGCAGCAGCAGCACCGGCTTGGCGTTGAAATTCCGCCGCGCCAGCACGTAGGCCGCCGGAAATCCGATCGCGAGCGCGATGAAGACCACGGCCAGCGCGATGAACAGCGTGATGAAGAGAACATGGGAGAGCTCGAACTCCCGCCAGGCGTAGGTAAACCAATCCGTCGTGAACGCCGGCGGCAACGGCTTGCCGAACCAGCGTTTGGCGAACGAGCTGACCACGACATGCGTCACGATTCCGAGCAGGTTCAGGATGAACCCCAGCAGGAACAGGTAGATCGCCAATTTCCACATCCGTCCGCGCATCTGCTTCCCCTCAGCGTTTGCCGACGCCCATGGTTGTTGCAATCGTCATACGACGCCGCACCAGCACGATGACCACCAGCGCCACGAGCTGGCAGAGCCCCATGATGACCGCGATCGCGGACGCGTAGGACATGTCATATTGCTCGAAGGCCTGCTGGTAGGCCGCGATCGAGATCGTCCGCGTCGAACCGGCCGGCTGGCCAACCATCACCGCGGATGGAAACACGGCAAAGCTCATCACGAAGACGAGGGCAAACGCGATGATCAGGCCCGGTGCGATCAAAGGGAACATGACGCGCCGGAAGATGGTCCAGGGCCCGGCGCCCAGCATGCGGGCGGAGCTTTCCAGGCTCGGGTCGATACCGGAGATGTAACCGAGCAACATCAGGAAGCAGAACGGAAAGTTCTGCATGAACAGCGAGAAGATGACGCCGATCGAATTATGCGTCAGCTCGAGCGGGTTCTGGATCAATCCGACCGCAAGCAGCAACTGGTTGAGCCAGCCATTGTGGCCATAGAAGCCGAGGATCCCTTCCGAAAGGAAGACGACACCGAGCGAGATCGGAAGCACGAGAATGGTCGTGATGGTGCGCTCGAACCAGATGCCACGCCGCATGCCGTATGCGAGGAACAGCGCAACCAGCACGACCGCGATCGTGGTCGGCAACGCCAACATGAAGGTCGTCTTGATCGTGTTGTACTGGTAGGCGTCGTTGAAGAACGCGACATAGTTCGAGAACATTCCGACGTCGCGCTTCTTCGGCTGCAAGCTGATGTAGATCCCGTAGAGGAACGGGTAGACGAACATCGCGAGCACGTAGAGCAGCGACGGCGTAAGACAGAGGATCGCGACGAGGTCCAGTTCGCTGCGGGAATCAGAGCGGATGCGAGCCACGATCTGTCCCCCTCACTCGCGACGCAGCAGGACGAATTTGTCCGCCGGCAAGGTCAGATCCAGCATCTCGCCCAATACGATCTTCTCGTGCGAGCGGACCCAGAGCCTTGCGCCGCCATCGAGCGCGATCTCGGCCTCCTGCTCGCGTCCGAGATATTCGACCAGCTCGACCTTGCCGCGCAGCACATTGACGCCATCACCAGACTGGCCGAGACGCACATCTTCCGGCCGGACAGCCAGAACGGCGTGCTCGCCCGGGTGGAAGCTATCCCTGGCCCTGGCCTGCAAGATTTGCCCCTTGAAGCCGGCTTCGATCATACCGCCCGCTTCCTTGCCGAGTGTCACATCGAGGAAGTTTCGAAAGCCCATAAAATCCGCCACGAAGACGTTCTTGGGACGGTCGTGGATTTCCTGCGGCGTCCCGACCTGCATGAGCACGCCTTCACGCAGCACGACGATGCGGTCGGAGAGCGAGAGAGCTTCGGCCTGGTCGTGGGTGACGTAGATCGAGGTCAGGCCAAGCCGCGTATGCAGCTGCTTGATCTCGGCGCGCATCTCGACGCGGAGCTTTGCGTCGAGGTTGGACAACGGCTCGTCGAACAGCATCAACCGAGGATGCAGCACAAGAGCCCGCGCAATGGCGACACGCTGCTGCTGTCCGCCCGAGAGCTGACCGGGATAGCGGTCTTCATAGCCCGCAAGACGAACCAGACCCAGCATTTCCCGGACGCGCTTGTCGATCTCCTCCGACGAGCGCTTCTGTAGCGAGAGGCCGAACGCGACATTGCCGAACACTGTCAGGTGCGGAAACAGCGCGTAGTTCTGGAACACCATGCCGAAACCGCGCTTCTCGGGCGGCACGTCATCGATCCGTCGTCCGTTGAGGTGGATCTCGCCGTCGCTCGGCGGCACCAGGCCCGCGATGATGCCGAGCGCCGTGGACTTTCCGCAGCCGCTCGGCCCGAGGAAGGTGACAAACTCGCGGCCGCCGACCTCCAGCGGAAATTGGTCGAGCACCACCTTGCCGCCATAACGCTTGGTGATCGACATCTGCAGCTTATCGATAGAGTCGGCCATTCCCCGCCCCGCATACGCGCGCGAGGGCCGCACCTGCGCGCCCTCGCGTCTTGGTCCCGGTTGTTGTTATTTCTTGACCTGATCGGCGCCGACCTCACGGTCCCACCGTTCCATCGCGTAGCTCAGCTCGGTCACGCCCAGCGGAGGCGACACTTTCCATTTGGTCCCGATCTGATCATATTCAGGACGCCAGAACTCCTTCACCTCGTCCTGGATGTCCTTGGGCGCCGACGCCAGGGCTGCGGCCTTCACGACCGGCCCGATGAAGGCCTTCCAGGTGAGCGCCTGCTGCTCCGGCTTCCACATGAACTTCATGAGGTCGACGATGACATCGACCTGTTCCTGCGGAACGCCCTTCGGGATGCACCAATAGTGACCGTCCACCACGAAGGTGGTGTTCTCCAAGATTGCGATCTTCGAGTCCGGCGGGATCACGCTCTGCGCGCGCGGCTTCATGTCCCATTCCATGATCCCGGCGATCATCCAGCGCTGCCCCTGCGCGAACTCCTTCAACGTGATCGCGGTACCGGTCGGATAATATTCAACGGACTTGCCGAGTTCTTTCAGGAAATTCCAGCTCTTGTCCCAGCCCTTTTCGGGGTCGAGCGGCTTTGAATCCCCGAGAATGAAGGCAAAGCCCTGGAGGATTGCGCGGCCCGGCCCGCTGTTCGCGGGACGCGCATACATGAACTTGCCCGGGTTCGCCTTCACCCAGGTCAGCAATTCCTGCGCGGTCTTCGGCGGGCTCGGCACCTTCGCCGGATTGTAGATCAGCACCGGTCCACCGGCATTGCCGACTGACGGAATGAGGACGCCCTTGCCCTCGTCGTAAAGCGCCTTGCCTGCGTCCGTGAGACCATCGCGCGGAAAGGTCTTCTGATAATCGGGGATGGCGATGAGCTGGCCGTTCTGGGCCAGCAGCGCGCCGCCATCCTGACCGGTCAGCACCAGATTGATATCGAGGCGTCCGGCATCCTGCTGCGCCTTGATCTTGGCCGGAAGCTCCGGCGCGGGTGCGCGCTGGATCTTGATCTCGCTGACCTTGTCCGGATTCGCCTTCTTGTAGTTCTCGATGATGGTCTGCACCGAGGCCAGGTCACCGCCGGTATCGATGATCGAAAGACTGATCGGAGCGGCCAGGGCTCCGCTGCAAAGACACACCCCCACCAGGGCCGCGACCATTGGGGTTGCTGACCTCGTTTTCATTCTCGCCTCCCAAGCGCTTTATTTTTTGCGCAACTTGTTATTTATTTGTAAGGCAAGCATCGACGAAATCTTCGCTGGTTGTCAAGCGGTCTGTTCTGCAGCTGTTTCGAACTGCCGGCCGCAGCGCCTCGTGCACGAACCGAAATGTCAAAAACTTGTTTGGAAGCCGAACGCAAAACCGGGCGGAGCCGGACTTGAAAAAGCCTGCGATGAAATCCGCGGAGTTGCCGCTCTCGTCCTCAACGGGACGATTGAGCGACCGGATTTACGACCACGTGCTGGGTCAGATCGCGATCGGCATCCTTCCCGTCAATTGCCGGCTGCCGCCCGAGAATGGCCTTGCCGAACTCCTCGGCGTTTCACGGCCCGTCGTTCGCGAGGCGCTGACGCGATTGCGCGACGACGGCCTGATCGCATCACGCCAGGGTGCGGGCTGGTTCGTGACGCGGCGCCCGGCCGCCAATGCCTTCGACTTCGCGCCCATCAGCAGCATCCCCGACATCCAGCGCTGCTTCGTGTTCCGGATGGCCGTCGAGGGCGATGCGGCCGCCCTCGCCGCACGCAACCGGGACAGGCAAAGCCTGCGCCGCATTCAGCAGGTCCTGACCAGGCTGGATACGATGGTCGCCCAGGGGCGCGAGGGTGGCCTCGGTGTCGAGGAAGATCTCCACTTCCACCGCACGATTGCGGAGGCGAGCGGCAACCGGTTCTTTGTCGAGACGCTGACGTCGTTGAGGGAGCAGATCGCCGTTGGCGTCAATCTCAACCGCAACCTGTCGCTCATTCAGCCGCGCGGTCGCATTCTCAGGGGGCAGCAGGAGCATCGCCGCGTGTTCGAGGCCATCGAGGCACAAGACGAGGACGGCGCCCGCCGCGCCATGCGCACGCATGTCGAAAATGCCCGCAAGAGAATATTCGAGGGGGGCTGATCGCCGCGACGTGAGCCACGCGCCGCGCGGTTAGATCGTCACCACGATCTTGCCGAACTGATTGTTCGACTCCAGGAAGCGATGCGCCTCGACGATCTCCTCGAACGGGAACGTTCTGGCGATCACCGGCTTCAAGCTGCCGTCCGACAGCCCGTCGAGGATGAACGCCTTTGCTTTCGCAAGGCGCGCGGGATCGCCGATGATCTCGTGCACAAGGTAGCCGCGCAGCGTCAGGCACTTGGTCAACACGTTGAAGAGCGGGAACGGCGTCGGCGCGGGGCTCAGCCCGCCATACTCGATCAGGATACCGCCCGGTGACATCGCCGCAGTCAGCGGCTCGAATGCGGGACCGCCGACCGCGTCAAACACCACGCGGACGCCGCTCGCACCGGCGATCTCCGCGAGCCGCGCTTCGATATCCTCCTCCTGCGAGGCGATCACGTGCGCGGCGCCGGCCTCGCGCAAGGCGCGCTGCTTGGCCGAGGTCCGCGTCAGGGCGACCGGGACCGCGCCGATCCGGTTCGCGATCTGGATGGCCGCAAGCCCGACGCTGCTCGATGCCGCCGTGATGGCGACGACGTCCCCTCGCCCAAGTCCGGCGATGTCGACCAGCGCGCCGTAGGCCGTCAGATACTGCATCCACACCGCGGCCGCCGCCTCGAAGCCAAGCTCGGGCGGATGCTTCACGACGAGCTCGGCCGGAAACGTCGCGAGTTCGGCATAGGCCGGCCATCGCACCATCGACAGCGGCGGCACGATGCTGACCGCATCGCCCGAAGCAAAGCCGGCCACGCCTTCGCCGACGGCCTCGACGATACCTGCCGCCTCTAAGCCAAGGCCGGACGGAAATGTCGCGGTCTCGATATAGCTGCCCGTCCGCAGCAGCGCCTCCGCGCGGTTGAGACCGAGCGCCCTGACCCGGATCTGAACCTCGCCCGTTGCCGGCGGTGGAACGTCGATGGTCTCGATACGCAGCACTTCGGGACCGCCATGCCGGTGGAAGCGAACGACGCGGATCATGGATACACTCCAAAACAATTGAACTGAATGGAGCTATGCCGATCCCACCGGAGTGGATAAATGGCCCGAATACGCGAACAGTCGAAACCAGGAGTTTTCAATTATGGACCGCCTGACCAGCATGGCCGTGTTCGTCCGCGCCGTCGATCTCGGCTCGTTCGCAGCCGCGGCCGACGCCCTGGAGATGTCGGGACCGATGGTCGGCAAGCATGTGCGCTTCCTCGAAGAACGCCTCGGCGTCCGCCTCCTCAACCGCACCACGCGGCGGCAGAGCCTGACCGAAGCTGGCCAGGCCTATTACGAGCGCTGCCGCGCGGTACTCAGCGAGGCGGAAGCCGCCGACGCCGTCGTGGCCGATGAACTCTCCGCGCCGCGCGGCAGGCTACGCGTGACCATGCCTGCCCTGCTGGGCCGACACTGCATCGCGCCCTTGCTGATGAAGCTCGCGCGAAAATATCCGCATCTCGAGCTCGACCTGTCCTTCGGCGATCCCATCGCTGACATCATCGAGGCCGGCTACGATATTGCGATCCGGACCGGCGATCTCGACGACCAGTCCGGTCTGATCACGCGGCGCATCGCAAGCCAGCGCATGGTGGTGTGCGGTGCGCGGTCCTATCTGCGCGCCAGCGGCAAACCGAAATCGCTCGACGATCTCGCCCTGCATCAGGCGATCATCTATCGCCGCTCCGGCCGCGTCCGGCCGTGGCTGTTTCCGCAAGCCGACCAGCCGCCACGCGAGATCATGCCTTCGGGCAGGCTGAGGCTCGACGATATGGAGGCGATCGCGGACGCCGCCGCGCAAGGCATGGGTCTCGCCTGGCTGCCTTATTGGCTGGTCCGCGAGCGCCTCGACAACGGCGCGTTGGTCGGCCTCCTCGAAGGCCAGCCCGAATTCCTCTACGAATGCCACGCACTGTGGCCCCGTTCGCCCCGGATTCCGCCCAAAGTCCGTGCCGCCGTCGACGTACTCGCGGCCGCCTTGCCGAAGCTCATGGGGTGATGGTCGAGCCTACCCCCGTTAACCCCCCGTCCACCATCCGGCTTGCCGTGCGGCCGGTAACCACGAGCATTAACAGACCGTCAACGACCCCCCGACAAATCTATCAATGTTTCTGGAGATTTCGCCGTGGATCTGTTGGTTTTCGAGTTCCTGGGGCTGGCGCTGGTCGCCATGTGCGTGGTCGTGGTCGCGCTGCCCTGCGCGCGCAAATCCTCGCACCGGATCCGTTACGAATAGGAATTTGGTCGGAAACAGGCGATTCCGGCCCGATGCAAGGCTCGAATTCGCTTAGAGCCCCTTGACATCACAGCGCTTTCGGCAGAACGGCTGATGTACGTGTCATGGGCCGTTCATGGATTTGATTACCACCACCGCTGACCTCGCGGCTGCCTGCAGCCGGCTGGCCAAGCACCCCGTCATCACAGTCGATACCGAGTTCCTACGCGAGACCACCTACTACCCGCTGCTGTGCGTGGTGCAGATGGCGAGCGCCGAGGAAGCCGTGGTGATCGACACCCTGGCCGAGGGCATCGACCTCAAGCCGTTCTTCGACCTGATGGGCAACGAGGGCGTGCTGAAGGTATTCCATGCCGCCCGCCAGGACATCGAGATCATCTGGCACCAAGCCAACATCATCCCGCACCCGGTGTTCGACACCCAGGTCGCGGCCATGGTGCTCGGCTATGGCGACAGCATCGCCTATGACGCGCTGGTCGAGAAGGTCACCGGCCACCGCCCGGACAAGACCCACCGCTTCACCGACTGGTCGCGCCGGCCGCTGACGAAAGAGCAGATGCACTACGCGGTGTCCGACGTCACGCACCTGCGCGACGTGTTCGCCGCGCTCGACGCCGACCTCAAGAAGCGGCGCCGCAGCGAGTGGGTCTCCATCGAGATGGAGGTTTTGACCTCGCCCCGCACTTACGACTTCCATCCCGAGCGCGCCTGGGAACGGCTAAAGACGCGGGTCCGCAAGCCCAAGGACCTCGCGGTCCTGATGGAAGTCGCGGCCTGGCGCGAGCAGGAAGCGCAGAGCCGCGACGTGCCGCGCGGCCGTGTGCTGCGCGATGAAGCCATCAGTGACATCGCGACCCACGCGCCGAACACGCTGGAGAAGCTCGCCCATCTGCGCTCGGTGCCGAAGGGGTTCGAGAAATCCAAATGGGGCGCGGACATCGTCGCCGCGGTCGAGCGCGGGCTGGGGCGGGATTTTACGACGCTGCCGAAGCTGGAGAAGCCGCGCAACAATAGCAATGGCGCCGCCATCGTCGAGCTGTTGAAGGTCCTGCTGCGCATGACCGCGGAGCGCCACGCGGTCGCCAGCAAGGTGATCGCCACCGTCGACGATCTCGAAGAGATCGCAGCCGACGACGAGGCCGACGTCCCCGCCCTGCGCGGCTGGCGCCGCGAGCTGTTCGGCGATGCCGCCTTGAAGCTCAAGCGCGGCGAGCTGGCGCTGGCGATCGAGAAAGGCCGCGTGATCGGGGTTCAGCGGGCGTAGGGGGCCAGCGCGAACTGCGAACGCGCAACAACTATCAACCCGTCATCCTGAGGTGCGAGGCATGCGGTGCAAAGCGCCGCATGCGGAGCCTCGAAGGGTGCGCGGCCACGCTGCCGCCGCGCCGGGAGAGCCGGACCGTCGCCCTTCGAGGGCCGCTTCGCGGCCACCTCAGGGTGACGGTGATGGAATTGCGCCGGCCCTTTACGCTGGCGTCAGCTTCGCCACTTCCGGCTTCATGTCGTTCAGCACGCCCGTGATCGCCGCGATCAGCTCGTCGATCTGGGCCTTGGTGACGATCAGCGGCGGGCAGATGGCGATGGCATCCAGCATGTTGCGCGAGATCACGCCGCGCTCCTGGAGCATGCGGCTGGCGATGCCGCCGACGGCGCCGGGCGTGCTGGCGGCGGTCTTGCGTCCCTTGTCGAGCACGAGCTCGATCGCCGCGATCATGCCGACGCCGCGGACCTCGCCGACCAGCGGATGGCTGGTGAGCTCGCGCAGCTTGCCCTGCATGTAGCCACCGAGCTCGGCGGCGTGCGCGACCAGGCCGCGCTCCTCGATGATCTTGAGATTCTCCAGCGCGATGGCCGAGCCGACGGGATGGCCGCCCGCGGTGAAACCATGGCCGAGCACGCCGATCTTGTTGCTCTCGTCCGCGATCGGCTCGAACATGCGATCGTTCAGGATGATCGCCGACAGCGGGAAGTAGCTCGAGGTGATCTGCTTGGAGACCACCATCACATCCGGCTTGATGCCGTAGGTCTCGCAGCCGAACATCTTGCCGGTGCGGCCGAAGCCGCAGATGACCTCATCCGCGACCAGCAGGATGTCGTACTTCTTCAGGACGGCCTGGATCTTCTCCCAATAGGTCGCCGGCGGCACGACGACACCGCCCGCGCCCATCACCGGCTCGCCGAAGAAGGCCGCGATCGTATCCGGGCCTTCCTTCTGGATCAGCGCGTCGAGCTCCTCGGCCCGGCGCGTCGCGAACGCCTCCTCGCTCTCACCGGGCGCGCCGTCCTTGTAGAAATGCGGCGAGCCCGTGTGCAGGATGTTGGGCAGCGGCAGGTCGAACGAGCGATGGTTGTTCGGCAGGCCGGTGAGGCTTGCCGAGGCAATGGTGACGCCGTGATAGGCGCGCATCCGGCTGATGATCTTCTTGCGTTGCGGCTGGCCAAGCGAATTGGAGCGATAGGCGATCAGCTTGAGGACGGTGTCGTTCGCCTCCGAGCCGGAATTGGTGAAGAACACCTTGCTCATCGGCACCGGCGCGAGCGCCACCAGCTTCTCGGCGAGGTCGATCGAGGGCCCGTGCGATTTGGCGGAGAACGTATGGTAGAACGGCAGCGCCAGCATCTGCTTGTGCGCCGCCTCGACCAGCCGCTTCTCGTTGAAGCCGAGCCCGACGCTCCACAGGCCGGCCATGGCCTCGAAATAGCGCTTGCCCGACGCGTCGAACACGTAAGGGCCCTCGCCGCGCTCGATCACCAGCGGACCGGCCTGCTGATGCGCGCGCGCGTTGGTGTAGGAATGGAGCTGGTAGGCCACATCCCGGGCCTCTTGCGAATTGGGCAGCATGGACATTGCGGGATTCCTCAACGGTGCGTCATTGGAGGTCATGACGCAGACCTGTCCAAACGACGAGCTTGTCCAAAGAAAACGTCGACATCTTGGCTATTGTGGCAGGCCGCAACTTGCAACGTCATTTCGTTGGCAACAAGCGCACACGAGCGTTGCAGGAAAGCAGCGCTGGCACTTCGGCACAGGATATATCGCCTCGGCTAGCCTCGCCGTGCCAGCACGAAGGCCGCCGCCGCAGCGATCAATGCAGGGACGGCCGCAGCGCCAAACAGCGGCTGCGGTCCCATGTCGCGGGCCAGCATCACGCCGCCAATCAGAGGCCCCACGATCGAGCCGATGCGGCCAATGCCCAGCGCCCAACCCACGCCGGTCGACCTGATCGCCGTCGGATAGAAGGTCGCCGTCAGCGCGTTCGAGGCGATCTGTCCCCCGACGATGCAAAATCCCGACGCGAAGATCGCGATCGTGACCAGGACGATCGAGTGGCTGGCCATGCCGACGCCCGCAACCGCGACCGCCGCCACGAGATAGGTCAGCGACAACGCGCGAAACGAGAAGCGGTCGATGAACTGGCCGAGCGTGAACGTGCCGACCACGCCCCCGACCTGGAGCATCGCACCAATCGCGGCCGCGCCCGAGACTGACACGCCGAGATCGTTCAGCACGGTGGGCAGCCAGTTCGACAGCAGATACAGGTCGAGCAGGCTCATGAAGAACACGACCCAGAGCAGAACCGTCACCGATGCGCGCCCCTCGGCGAACAAATGCGCGACGGGCAATCCCGACAATTTGGGCTCCTGGACCACGAATTTGGCATTGCCGGCGAAGGATACCCCCGGGGCCAGCTTTTGCAGGAGGTTCGCCACCTCGCGGTCGCGGCCGCCCATCATCGCCAGGAACCGGATCGACTCCGGCAACGCCCTGAAGAGGAAGGCCAGAAGCAGCAGCGGCACGAGGCCGCCGACGAGGAACACCGAGCGCCAGCCGAAAGCCGGGATCATGGCGGCTGCCAGCAGTCCGCCCAGGGCCGCACCGATCGAAAAGCCTGCGAACATGATCATGACCATGGTGGCGCGGCGGCGATGCGGGCTGAATTCGGAGGTCAGCGCAATCGCATTGGGCATCGCACCGCCGAGACCAAGACCGGTCAGAACGCGCAACGCGATCAGCCAGGTCGTATCCACCGCGAACACGGTGAGCAGCGTCCCGATGCCGAACACCAGCGTGCTTGCAAGGATGATGCGGCGGCGACCGATCCTGTCGGCCATCGGACCGAAGATCAGGGCGCCGATCATGAGGCCCAGAAGCCCCGCGCTGAACACCGGACCGAGGCTGCCACGCGCCAGCTTCCATTCCTGCGCAACTGCAGGAGCGACATAACCGATCGCCTGGGTGTCGAAGCCGTCAATGAACAGCACTGCGGCGCAGACGAGCAGAACCCGGATCTGAAAGGCGCCGACCGGCTGACGATCGACATAGGCGGGAACGTCGACCGTGCCTGACACGATCTCATCCGTAGCTGTGACGGCCATGCCCAACCCCTCCCCGGCAACTCATGCACTATTATTCTTCTTAAAATCTCTTATAGTGAGATTATAGCGAAGGCAAGCCACCGCCGTGCCACCGTTTTGCGGCCGGCGCGAATGCGGGTATCACGGCGAATACGCGAAGCTGGATCGAATCTCACTTGGTCAAAGCAAACAGTCAGGATCGGGTTCTTGCCGTGCTCGATCTCTTCACCGAGGCACGGCCGCAATGGTCGCCCGAAGAGCTGATGAACGAGCTCGGCTACACGAGGCCGACGCTGTACCGCTATCTGAAGAGCTTGAAGGACAGCGGCTTCGTGATGCCGACGCGCGGCGGCCGGTTCGCGCTTGGCCCGCGCGTGGTGGAGATGGACTATCTCAGCCGCCGCTCCGATCCGCTGATCGCAGCAGCCACCCCGCATCTGGAGCGGCTGTCGGCCGCGCACCCCTGTACGGCCCTGGTCGTGCGCTGGTATGGCGAAAAGATGCTGTGCGTGGCTTCGATCGCTTCCGTCGTGAATCCCGTGAGCAGCTATCCGCGCGGCCGACCGATGGCGATGGGACGCGGCGCAATCGCGCGCTCGATCATGGCCTTTCTGCCCAAGCAGCGCGCGATGCCGCTGGTGACTCGCTATGCCGCCGATCTGCGCAGCGTCGGCGTCGGCGACACCTCCGACGAAATCCTGGCAGCGCTGAAACGCGTCCGGCGCGCCGGCGTCGCCGTTGCCTTTGGCGAAGTGACACCGGGCGCGGTCGGGATCGCCGCGCCGATCCTCGATGCGGGCTACCCGATCGCAAGCCTCTGCATCACGATCGCCGGACCACATGCCAAGGGCGAGTTGATCGATCGCATCAGCGCGGAGGTCCGCGAAGCGGCCCGGCAGATCTCCGAGGCCGCGACAGACGGCACCACACCATAATCTCATTATGTGAGATTTTACTTGACGACATCCCTGCGACGTCTCATGAGGACGAGCGATCGCGCGTCGCGCGATGACAATCGTGGGGAAGCGATGTGAGGCAGGCTTCAGCGGATAGCGACGCGCCCGTCGTGATCGTCGGCGGCGGACCGGTCGGGATGGGTCTGGCGATCGGCCTTGGCCAGCGCGGCATCAAGACCATCGTCGTGGAACGCCACGAACAGCCGCAGCCGATCCCCAAGGGTCAGAATCTCACGCAGCGGACGATGGAGCATTTCCATTTCTGGGGTGCGGAGGCAGCGCTGCGCGCGGCCCGCACCATTCCTCCCGACTATGGCATCGGCGGAATGACCAGCTACGGGACGCTGCTGAGCGGCTACAATTACAACTGGCTGCAGCGCGAGCTCGTCCGCCCCTTCTATTTCACCGACAACGAACGCCTGCCGCAATACGCGACCGAAGCCGTGCTGCGGCAACGGGCGGTACAGCTTCCCTCGGTTGATCTGCGATACGGCTGGACCTGCCGGGATGTCCGGCCTGACGCCGAGGGCGTGAGCCTCGACATCGAAAGTCGCGACGGGATGACACAGAGCCTTCGCGCCGACTATGTGATCGGCTGCGATGGCAGCCGATCGATTGTGCGCGAACGCGCCGGCATCACGCAGACCCGCTCCGACCACGACCGGCTGATGGTGCTGCTGGTGTTTCGCTCCGTCGAATTGCATCGACTGCTCGAGGCCTTTCCGGGCAAGTCGTTCTACAGCGTGCTGCACCCGGACCTCGAGGGCTATTGGAAGTTCTTCGGCCGGGTCGATCTCGGCAGCACCTGGTTCTTCCATGCCCCCGTTCCCGCGGACACCACCGCCGACAATTTCGATTTCCGACGCTTGCTGCACGATGCCGCCGGCGCACAATTCGACATCGAGTTCGAGCACATCGGATTCTGGGATCTTCGCTTCACGGTCGCGGACAGCTACCGCGCAGGCCGCGTCTTCATCGCCGGAGATGCTGCGCACAGCCATCCGCCCTATGGCGGCTATGGCATCAACACCGGCTTTGAGGACGCCGCAAATCTGGCGTGGAAGCTCGCCGCGACTCTACAGGGCTGGGCGCCAGCCGGTCTGCTCGACAGCTACGATGCCGAGCGGCGTCCGGTGTTTGCGTCCACCGCGCGCGATTTCATCGAGACGCCGATCTTCCGCGACCGCGATTTTCTTCGCCGGCACGATCCGGCGCGCGATCGGGCGGATTTCGAGACCGCCTGGCACGAGCGGCACTCCGGCGCGCGCGCCGAGGTCAACGCCTTCGAGCCGAATTACGAGGGGTCACCAATCGTCTTTGGTCCGGCCGGCGCTGTCTGCAGCGCGATCGGCTCGCACGCCTATTCGGCGCGCGCAGGTCATCATCTCACGCCGCAAGCTCTATCGTCAGGCAAAGACGTGTTCGAGGAATTGGGCGACGGCTTCACCTTGATCGATCTGACGGACGGCGGCGCAGCTACAGCTCTCGAGCAAGCCGCCGCGCGGCTTGGCATCCCGCTGACGGTGATCAGGGACACCGCATCAGGCGGCCGCGAGAAATACGAGGCGCGGCTGATCCTGGTGCGGCCCGATCAATTCGTTGCCTACGCGGGCGACAGCGCTGATGACGCCTCCGACATCCTGATGCGCGCCATCGGCCGATCCTGAGAGAAACGCCTTCGCCGCAGGTCCGAAACCCTACGCCGCGCCGTCGTCATCCTCTTCGGCGGCAGCGCGAGCGGCTTCCTTCACCTCCACCAGCGCCATCGAGAGCAGATAGACGGTTGTGGGCAAGCCGACGCGGCGCGCCATCTCCACGGCACGCGACAAATCGCTCGCCAGCTCCTTGAGCTCGTCCCCCCGTGACAATGTCCCACCCCATCCATCCGCCGACCACGGCCGCCTAGACCGCGATGGCGCCGCTGGTTCTGATCAGTTCGGCGCTGGCATGGACTGTAGCAAAATTCCCGATCACATTCACCACCGACTGTTTGTAGGCGGCGGCATCGCCCGTGCCCGGCTGCCGGCAGGCCACGGCGTCAGTGACGATCTGGTAGCGATGGCTACGGTGAAACCCGTCGACGGCGGTCGCCAGGATGGTTTCGTCCAAGGAAAAGCCGACCAGAATGCAGCGCACATTGCGGATATTGGACATGTAGTCCACGAACCGCGAAGAGCTGTAGGCCGACGGCAGCGGGTGCTCGAACGTCATTTCACCTGGCCGCGGCTTCGCCTCCGCGACCCAATCAGTCAGCCTGGATGCCGGATTGAACCAAGCCGCCTGGGCGATGCGCTTCAGATGCATCACCGGCCAGAGATTGGTGCGCCACAGTGTCAGGAGTTCCAGGCAGCGCACAGTGGCGGCCTCGCCGTCGAGGATGACATGGCGACGCCCGGGGGTCAGGTATTCGACCTGGAGATCCGCACAGACCAGGATCGGCGGATCGTCGGTAATGGAAGCCAGCATTGTCTTGCGCAGAGCTGCACCAATTTCAGTGGTCGGCGAGTGCGAGGTCCCGTAGCGGCGAAGTCACCGCCCGCCCCGCCGATGCGTCGAGCACGCCGGGCCGGTCCCAATCGCCCTCGGGACGGATGATCACATAGGGATCGCTGTCCAGCGTGATGGCGTCCGGCCCCGGCTCGATCTCCAGCAGCATCTCCGTGTAGGAGAAATCCGAGAAGGTGATCTTGCGGTTGTGACCGAGCGGCTTGGCGCCGAAATGAGCCCAGAAATCGACCAGCCGGTCCTGGGCCTGGCCGTAGATCTTGCGAAAGCCCTTGCGCTTCACGTAGTCGACGCTCGCCTGGACCAGCTTGAACGAGACGCGCGAGCGCCGATATTGATGGCGCACCGCGAGCCGCTCCACCTTGGCGAAATCGCCGAAGAAGCGTACCCGCAGGCACCCCGCAGGCTCGTTGCCGACGTAGCCGATGAAGTGCGCTGCGACCATGTCGTTGCCGTCAAACTCCTCGTCGAACGGACAATCCTGTTCGGCGAGATAGACCGCCGAGCGAATGGCGGTGACCAGCATGAGGTCGTTGGGATCGCGCGCGAGGCGAATGGTGATGGCGCGGGAGTCGGGTTTGGCGAGGGGAATCCTAGTGCCGTGCATCTGCAAAACTCCTTGTTTGGATGATCGCGCCCGGCATCCGCATCGGCTGCCGATGCCAGGGCCGCTCGTAACACCAGAGATCTGGCTGGAAGCTCGGGACGGGGTCGAATGCCGTCGCCTTCATGATGTCGCGTCCGGCCACGGTTGACGGCTGCGCATAGCAATCCGCGCCACGAAACCTTACCTGACGTAGATGAGCAGCGGCCTTGCCCAGACCAGCGATACCTCGGCCCGTCGCCGCGATCGCCCAGATGTAGATCGCGGCAACCTCTTCCTTCGCGGAAGCGAGATAGCGCGTTTCGGGTGCGGTCAGGCAGATATCGTCGAGCAGCAGCGCATCATGTCCGCGGTCGTTGAGGAACAAGAAGGCCATGCCGCCGACCAGATTGCCCTTGCGACTGAACGTCAGGATGCTCTGAGGATCGAACGTGAAATATCGCGCAAGCTCTGCCGTTCCGATCTGCACACCCGGCACCAGCCGGTGCGCCATTTCGGAAAGCGCAGCAATTTCGGAAGATTGCGCACATCGGACATCGACGTCCGGACTGAGCGGCAAAGCATCGAAATCATGCCTTGCGGCAAAGGAGCCCCTTTCCATACTCATGTCACCCCTCTATCGTTCGAGGATTTAGTGCCCCGCTATGACGACGAGCTTAGCGGTTGGGGATCTGGCGTATGCAGCAGTTATTGCACCGGGGTGCTGCTTTGATGCAGCACCGTGAAGAAGCCCTGGACGCGTCCTGGGACGATTTGAAACTCTTTTTAGCTTGCGCAAAATATAAAAGTTTCCGCAACGCGGCCGAAGAACTCGGCCTCACCTCCACCACGCTGATGCGTAGGATCGACCGGCTCGAAGAGAGCATCGACTGCAAGCTGTTCCTGCGCGACCAGAGCGGACTGACGCTCAGCGATGAAGGCACTGCGATGATCGCCGACGTCGCACATATGGAGCGTCATGCCTTCAACGTCTTCCGGCGTGCCTCGCGATCGTCGAACGACACGTCAGGCACCGTGCGCGTCGCGGTGACGGAAGGCCCCGGCAATTTCTGGATTCTGCCGCGGCTGATCGATTTCCAGAAGACCTATCGCAAGATCACCGTCGATCTGCGCTGCGCGATGGAGCAGGCCGACGTCGCCCGGCTTGAATCCGACATCGCGATCCAGCTCGAGCCGCCGACCAATCCCGACCTGATCGTCGCCAAGCTCGGCCGCCTGCACATCTATCCCTTCGTCTCCAGGGAATACGAGAACCTCTATGGTGTGCCGGCGTCCCTCGCCGAGCTGAAGAACCATCGCATCATCAAGCAGAGCGCGCCGCAGGTCGACGACGGCGCCTACGCCCGCGTGCTTGGACTGAAGTCGCTCGAGGGTATCGTCGGGATCAAGACCAACTCCTCGGTCGGCGTGCTCTATGCGGTGGAGCGTGGCGCCGGCATCGGCTTCCTGCCGACCGTGTCGATCGCGCTCGGCGCACCGCTCGTTGCCGTCGATCTGGGCGTCAGCCACCACGCCGATCTCTGGCTCACCTATCACAAGGAATTTCGCGACTCCGAGCGCCACAAGATCGTGGTCGACTGGCTGAAGAAGATCTTCGATGCCAAGACCCATCCCTGCTTCCGCGACGAGTTCATCCATCCGAGTGCGCTGGTGCCGATGATGACGGCCGCGCGCGAGGGTTTTGGGCTAACGGGCTATGTCGCGGCAACGCCGACTTAGGCGAAGGGGGCACTTCGCGCTCACCATCTGTATTCGAAGCCGACCGTGCCCTGGTGCGACGTCAGCTCGTTGCGGAACCTGCCGTCATAGTTGATATAGAGCCGCGCGACGCTGGTGAGACTGAGCGATGCCGAGGCGCCGGCATCCATGCCGTAACGGCCCTCCCCGATGCCGGGAACGACGATGCTCTGGGTTCCCAGGCTGACCTGCACCGATCCCAGGTTCTGGTAGAAATTGTCGACGAACTTGCCGTAGGCCGACAGGTCCAGGATCTTCTGGTCGTAGATGAAGTAGCGCCCGATCTCCGCGCCGATCATCACGCGTGCGCGTGAGAGTGCCGTGGAGCCGACGTCCAATGGATCGAGCCCTCCGGCCTCCTGGAACGCAGCGCTGGTGGCGCGCACATATTCGAGCGCGCCCTTGGGCACGACGCGCATCTGGTCCTTGGTCCAGTAGTAGCTGATTTCGGTCAGGCCACCGTCGATCGCGGCACGATAACTCGCGGTCGCAAGACCAACGCCGGTGTCCCTGCTGGAACGGACCTTGCCGAAACCGTGCACCACCGCGAACGCCCAGGTCCACGGTCCCTTGTCGACCGAGCCGTTGAAACCGATTTGCGTCAGGTCGAGCGTCGCCGACTGCAGCGCCAGCGGCACGTCGATGTCGGTATGACTCTGGTCGACGGAGAAGCCGAGATTGACGCCCGGCGCGACCCGCGCGCCGAAGCCGGCAACGCCGCCAATGGTCTTGCGCTTGTCGCCGACGAAATCGCCTTGCGCATCGGTCCGGACCGAGATGCCATAGCCTTCGAACCAGGTGCGATAGCGCGGATCCTCCGTGGTCGCCGAGGCGCCGCCCCCACCGGGATTGGTGCGCGATGCACGGTTGACGCCGCCGGAGGCCTGGTCGCCGAGCCGCTCCAGGAAATTGGAGCCAAGATTGAGCGCACTGTTGCCGGCCGACTGATCGTAATTGGTCGCGGTCGGCATGGGGGTCGGTGACGGCGTGGGTGTCGGGGTCGGGGTCGGCGTGGGCGTCGGACTCTGCGCGAAGGCTGATGTCGCCGACATCATCACGACGAGTACAAGCGCCATGACGAGCCCGGCCGCGATCCGGCGGACACGGCCCAGCCCGACTGTCTGCCGTGTCTCGGAGAGCTGCAAGGCGCAGCGCATGACGACCAATCCCGAAGCAAAGTGACGGAGCGCAAAAATGCAACACGAACGGCGCGCGCTTGCGGCGATTTGTGCCGAACTGCCACGCAGGGTCAACCGGTTGGCGCGCTGGAGCGGGGCTATTGCCTCGATTGTGGTTCCCTTGCCACAGGTCGCAAATAGCAGACAGCGACACCCGCCGCGATCTTGAAAGCCGTGCACCGCTTGCTAACGCGCGAATTTCATGTTGCAATATTGGACACAATCGGAATTGGCCGCTCGGCTGTGCGTTTCGCGACATTAAGACTCGAACAGACTACCGGAAGCCCGTTTGTGGCGTGGCACGCGAAACTGCGGCCGCGTCTTTTTTGTATCTAGTGGAGGAGATGAGCGATGCCGCAAAAGGGCACCGTCAAATGGTTCAACCCGACCAAGGGCTATGGGTTCATCAAGCCGAACGGCAGCGATAAGGACGTGTTCGTCCATATCTCGGCCGTCGAGCGCGCCGGACTCTCGACCCTCAACGAGAACCAGGTGGTTGAATACGACCTCGTGGAGAACCGCGGCAAAGCATCCGCGGAGAACCTCAAGGTCTCCTGATTTCTCTCAAAGCTTCGCGCGAGAGATCATGACGATGCCCCCGGCTCTGCCGGGGGATTTTGTTTGCGAAGACGAAACACGGTGCGGCGGAGCTTCAGCGCACCACCGGCGACACCAGGAAATTCTCCGAGGGCCCGCTACCCACCGTCTTGCACACATCGCCCTCGATCCGGACCTTGCCGGTCGCAAGCAGCCGCAGCGCCTCCGGATAGATGCGGTGTTCGACTTCGAGGATACGCTCCGACAGCGTAGCGCCCGTGTCGTGGTCGCTGACGGGAACCGCGCCCTGCATCACGATCGGGCCGGCATCGGTCTCAGGGATCACGAAGTGCACTGTCGCGCCAGACAGTTTGACGCCGGCGCGCAAAGCCTGACCATGCGGGTCCAAACCAGGGAACGATGGCAGCAGCGAGGGATGGATGTTGAGCATCCGCCCGTACCAGGCCTTGGTGAACTCGGCCGTGAACAGGCGCATGAAGCCGCCGAGACAGATCAGCTCGATTCCGTGCTCATCGAGCGCGGCCTGCAGCAGCTTTTCGAAGCCGGCGCGGTCCTTGCCGAACGGCTTGCTCTCGATCACCAGCGTGTTCACGCCGCTCGCCTTGGCCCGTTCGAGGCCGAGCGCGTCGGCCTTGTTCGAGATGACGAGCGAGATTTCCGCCGGAAACTCCGCTGCAGCAGCGGCCCTAATCAGCGCGGACATGTTGGAGCCGCGGCCGGAGATCAGGATGGCGACGCGGCGCTTCATCGCAGCGCCAGTCATCACAGTGCCAGGTCGAGGTGGCCGTTGTAGACGACGCGGTGCTCGCCCTCGGCCGGAATCACGGTACCGAGCTGCGCCACCGTCTCACCGGCATCGCTGAAGACCTGCACGACCTGATCGACCTTGTCGGGCTCGACGATCGCGATCATGCCGATGCCGCAGTTGAAGGTGCGCAGCATCTCGAGCTCGGCGATACCGGCCTGGGCGGCCAGCCATTTGAACACCGGCAACACCGGCAGGCGCGCCAGGTCGATGCCGACGCCGAGATGATTTGGCAGCACGCGCGGAATGTTGTCGGTGAAACCGCCGCCGGTGATGTGGGCAAGCCCCTTCACCGCGCCGGTCTCGCGGATCGCACGCAGGCAGGATTTGACGTAGAGCCGCGTCGGCGTCAGCAGCGCGCCGCCGAGCGTCATGACCGGCGCGAACGGGGCCGGCGCCTCGAAGCTGAGGCCGGACTGCTCGACGATCTTGCGCACCAGCGAGAAGCCGTTGGAGTGCACGCCAGACGAGGCTAGCCCAATCACGGCATCGCCTGCGGCGATGTCCTTGCGCGGCAACAAGGTACCGCGCTCGGCGGCGCCGACGGCAAAGCCGCCGAGGTCGTAGTCGCCGTCCTTGTAGAGGCCGGGCATCTCGGCGGTCTCGCCCCCGATCAGGGCGCAGCCGGATTCGCGGCAGCCTTCGGCGACACCGGCGACGATCGAGGCGGTGGCCTCCGGGTCGAGCTTGCCGCAGGCAAAATAGTCGAGGAAGAACAACGGCTCGGCGCCCTGCACCACGAGGTCGTTGACGCTCATGGCGACGAGGTCGATGCCGATCCCGCCATGCAGGCCGGTCTCGATCGCGATCTTGACCTTGGTGCCGACGCCGTCGGTCGCGGCGACCAGGACGGGGTCCTTGAAGCCGGCCGCCTTGAGGTCGAACAGGCCGCCGAATCCGCCGATCTCGGCGTCGGCGCCGGGCCGCGCGGTGGCGCGCACCATCGGCTTGATCAGATCGACCAAGCGGTTGCCCGCGTCGATATCGACGCCTGAATCGGCGTAAGTGAGGCCGTTTTTGCGGTCGGTCATGCCCGATTTCCAGTGGGTTTGCGGCTGGTTACGTCGAATTCCGGGGACGCGCAATGGCAAGCGTGGCGCCCCGCCCTATACTATGTAGATATCAACCGGTTCAGCCTTCAAACGGGCCGGATTCGAGGTCAGGCCGGGTGCCAGGAAGCGCCGCGTGAGTATTCCGAATATCATTACACTGGGCCGCATCATGCTGGTCCCGATCATCGTCTGGGCCATCGTGTCGAGCCAAATGGAGGTGGCGTTCGCCGTCTTCCTCATCGCCGGCATCAGCGACGCGGTCGACGGCTTCCTCGCCAAGCGCTTCAACATGACCAGCGAGCTCGGCGCCCTGCTCGATCCGCTCGCCGACAAGGCCCTGCTGGTGTCGATCTACCTGTCGCTCGGCATCTGGGGCGACATTCCCCGTTGGATCGTGATCCTGGTGGTCTCGCGCGACATCATGATCGTCGCCGCCGTGATCGTGTCCTGGCTGTTCGACAAGCCGGTCGAGATGAAGCCGTCAAAGGTGTCGAAGCTCAACACCGCCGCCCAGGTGGCCTATGCGGCGCTGGTGCTGGCCTCCCTCGCCTTCGGCTTCAAACCGGCGCCCTATGATATGATCCTGATGGGCCTCGTCACGATCTTCACGCTCTCGTCCGTGTCGCTCTATCTCGTCGAGTGGCTGCGGCACATGAGTACGATCGAAGCCAAGTAGCACGATCGAGGCCAAATGAACCGGGATGCGGCCCCGCAAAAGGCCAACTCCCGCTCGATGACGTCGAATCTCTTCAAACGAAGCCGGCGTGCCGGCACGGAGCACAGCAAGCGTGGCAGGCCGCGTTCATCCCCGACAACTGGCATTCTCGCTTCCGCACGCGGAAAGCCTCAGCCGGGACAATTTTCTCGAAGGCCCCGCCAACGAAGCCGGTCTTGCCCTCATCGATGCCTGGCCTGAATGGCCGAACCGGATCATGTGGCTGGCCGGCCCGGAAGGAAGCGGCAAGAGCCATCTCGCCGCGATCTGGGCCGAGGCTTCCGGCGCCCGGTCGACCACAGCCAATGGGCTGACCGCCGAAAACGTCCCGGGAGCGCTCGCCACCGGCGCGCTGGTGGTCGAGGACCTCAAGGCAAAGGAGTTCGACGAGCGGGCCCTGTTTCATCTGATGAACCTCGCCCGCGAGGATGGGGCCTACGTGCTCTTCACCGGCCGCGAGGTACCGGCGTCGCTCGAGATCGAGCTGCGCGACCTGCGGTCGCGGTTGCGTGCGGTGCCTGTGATCTCGCTGCTGCCGCCCGACGACCAGCTCTTCCGCGGTCTGATCGTCAAGTTCTGCGCCGACCGCCAGCTCACCGTGGATGAGAGCGTGGTCAGCTACCTCGCCACCCGCCTGGAGCGGTCCTCGGCGGCCGCACGGGAGGCTGTACAGCTGCTCGACAGCGAGGCCCTGCGCCTCGGTCGCCCCGTCACGCGGGCGCTGGCCGCCGAGCTGCTTCGGGACGCCTGACCCCTCCACGCTGGCTCCAAGGCCGCTTGACGCGGCGCAACGGCGGAACATCAATGTCATCGAAACGTCATCGGACTAACACATGCTCCCGCCGGTTTTGCGCATAAGTCGCAAATTGGGGCGAACTGGATGGATCGACTTCTGATGGACTCTGCGCAAGCCGTTGAAATCAAAGAAAAAGCCCCGGAGATCGAGGGGCTGCCGGCGATTGCCTCAAGCCCCGAGCGCTTCATCAATCGCGAGCTCTCCTGGCTGCACTTCAACCGCCGCGTCCTGGAGGAAGCGGTCAATCCCAGCCACCCCATGCTGGAGCGGGTGCGATTCCTGTCGATTTCAGCGAATAACCTCGACGAGTTCTTCATGGTTCGCGTCGCCGGCATCAAGGCCCAGGTGCGCGAAGGCATTGCCGAGCGCGCCCCCGATGGCCTGACGCCGTCCGAGCAGCTCGCGCTGATCAACCGCACCGTCTCACAGCTCGCCTCCGACCAGCAGGCGATCTGGCGCGACCTGCGCAGCACGCTGGCCGACGTCGGCATCGCACTGGTCGACGGCAAGGACGTCACCAAGGCGGAACGGACCTGGATCGAGGACTACTTCCTCAACAACGTGTTCCCGCTGCTGACCCCGCTCGCGATCGATCCTGCCCACCCCTTCCCGTTCATTCCGAGCCTCGGCTTCACCATCGCGCTCCAGCTCACGCGCGCCGCCGACGGCAAGCAGATGAACGCTCTGATCCGCATGCCCGGCAAGATCGACCGCTTCATCCGGTTGCCGGCCGAGGGCAAGGTCGTCCGGCTGATCTCGCTCGAGCAGGCGACCGGGCTGTTCATCAACCGCCTGTTCCCCGGCTACAATCTCCACGGCCAGGGCGCCTTCCGCATCATCCGCGACTCCGAGCTTGAAATCGAGGAGGAGGCCGAAGACCTCGTCCGCCTGTTCGAGACCGCACTGAAGCGCCGCCGCCGCGGGTCGGTGATCCGGCTAGAGATCGACGCCAAGATGCCGGAGGAGCTGCGCAGCTTCGTGCAGCATGCGCTGTCGGCCGCCGACGACGAGGTCTTCCTGGTCGACGGCGTGCTCGCCATGAACGAGCTTTCGCAGCTCACCCGCCTCGACCGGCCCGATCTCGAATTCACCCCTTACGTGCCGCGCCATCCCGAGCGCGTGCGCGAGCATGGCGGCGACATCTTCGCCGCGATCCGGCAGAAGGACCTCGTCGTCCATCATCCCTATGAATCCTTCGACGTGGTCGTGCAGTTCCTGCAGCAGGCCGCCCGCGATCCCGATGTCGTCGCGATCAAGCAGACGCTCTACCGCACCTCCAACAACTCCCCGATCGTGCGCACGCTGGCGGAAGCCGCCGAAGCCGGCAAGTCCGTCACCGCGTTGATCGAATTGAAGGCGCGCTTCGACGAGGAGGCCAACATCCGCTGGGCGCGCGACCTAGAACGCGCCGGCGTGCAGGTCGTCTACGGCTTCCTCGAACTGAAGACGCACGCGAAGCTCTCGATGGTGGTGCGCCGCGAGGGCGGCGGCCTCACCACTTACGTCCACACCGGCACCGGCAATTATCACCCCGTCACCGCACGCATCTACACCGACCTCTCCTACTTCACCTCGGATCCGACCATCGGCCGCGACGCCGCGCGCGTGTTCAACTTCATCACCGGTTATGCCGCGCCGAGCGATCTGGAAAAGATGGCGGTGTCGCCGCTGACGTTGCGCAAGCGCATCATCGAGCACATCCAGGGCGAGACCGCGCATGCGCGGCATGGCCGCCCCGGCGCGGTCTGGATGAAGATGAATGCGCTGGTCGACCCTGACATCATCGACGCGCTCTACGAGGCCTCGCAAGCCGGCGTCCAAGTCGAGCTCGTCGTGCGCGGGATCTGCTGCCTCAGGCCCGGCATCCCAGGCCTGTCGGAGAACATCCGCGTCAAGTCGATCATCGGGCGCTTCCTGGAACACGGCCGAATCTACTGTTTCGGCATGGGCCAGGGCCTGCCGAGCGCGAAAGCGGCTGTGTATATCTCCTCGGCAGACATGATGCCGCGCAACCTCGACCGCCGCGTCGAGGTGCTGTGTCCGCTGCAAAATCCCACGGTGCATCAGCAGGTTCTCGAACAGATCATGGTCGCGAATCTGAAGGACAATGAGCAGAGCTGGCAATTGTTGCCGGACGGGTCCTCGACGCGTATGAAGGCCACGAAGGGCGAGGAGCCTTTCAACGTCCACAACTACTTCATGACAAATCCGAGTCTATCTGGCCGTGGAAAGTCGCTCAAGGAATCCTCGCCGCGCCGTCTCACGCGCCGTAATGAACGTCATCAGTCTTGATCCGGGATCGAGGACGTGAAGCGGCCGCGTAAGCGCGGCTCGAGCGTCGCGGTCATCGATATCGGTTCCAACTCGGTCCGTCTCGTCGTCTACGAGGGACTGACACGGAGCCTCATTCCGATCTTCAACGAGAAGACGCTGTGCGGCCTCGGGCGCGAGGTGCAGAGCACGGGCCTGCTTGCGCCCGATGCCGTCGACAAGGCGCTGACCTCACTGAAGCGGTTCCGGGCGCTGTGCCGCGTCATGCAGGCCGGTCGCGTATTTGCGATTGCGACTGCAGCCTGCCGCGACGCCTCCAACGGCCCCGACTTCATCGCGAAAGCCGAGCGCATCTGCGCCGTGAAGATCGAGATCCTGTCGGGCCCGCGCGAGGCACGGCTGTCGGCGCTCGGCGTGATCTCCGGCATCCACCATCCCGACGGCATCGTCGGCGATCTCGGCGGCGGCTCGCTCGAGCTGATCGACGTGCGTAAGAATAGCGTGCGCAGCGGCGTGACGTTGCCGCTCGGCGGCCTCGCGCTCCAGGACCTCGCGCACAAATCGCTCAAGCGCGCCGACCGCATCGTGCGCGAGGAGCTCGACGAGGTACCGCAGCTCACCGCCGGCCGCGGCCGCACCTTCTACGCCGTCGGCGGCACCTGGCGCGCGCTCGCGCGCATCCACATCATCCAGAGCGGCTATCCGCTCCAGGTGATGCACGGCTACTCCATTTCCGCAGCTGAAGCGCTCGACTTTTCGCGTCGTCTCCGCCGCCTTGCGGCCGCCGACATGCTGGCCGATATCGAGATCGTCGCGGATGCCAGGCGTCCGCTCCTCACCTATGCGGCGCTGGTGCTCGAGCACATCATCCGCGTGGCGAAACCCAAGTCCATCGTGTTCTCGACCTTCGGCGTGCGCGAGGGCCTCTTGCACGAGAAGCTGTCGGAATCCGAGCGCAACAAGGACGGGCTGATCTGCGCCGCGGAAGAGCTCAATCAGCTGCTGTCGCGTTCGGCAAAGCACGCCCGCGAGCTGATCGCCTGGACCGACCGCCTCGCGCGCGTGGTGAAGCTGCGCGAGACCGAGGAGGACCGCCGCTTGCGCCACACCGCGTGCCTGCTCTCCGACATCGGCTGGCGCGTGCATCCCGACCATCGCGGCGAGCAGACGCTGAGCCTGGTCGTCAACGGCAATTTCGGCGCAATCACCCACACCGAACGCGCCTTCGTCGGCCTGTCCGTGTTCTACCGCTATGCGGGCCTGAGCGAGGAGAACCAGCCGCCGGTGACCATGCAGGAGCTGCTGACACCGGCCCAGCTCGAACGCGCCCGTCTGCTGGGCGCGGCGTTCCGCGTCGCCCATCTGATCTCGGCGGCGCGCCCGGGTGTGCTGCCGGCCACGCATTTCCGCAGCCAGGGCCGCAATCTGATGCTGGTGTTCGAGCACCGGCTCGTCGACCTCGTCGCCGACCGCGTCGGCAGCCGCTTCCGCGCCCTCGCCCGCCTGATCGGCCGCTCCGGCTCGATCGTGCGGCGCTAGACCAGCCGGCCGGTCCTGATCCTCCCCGGACGCTTCTTGAGCCACATGATCCCGCCGCTGATGAACAGGGCGAGAGGTGCGAAGCCGGCTGCAAACACCAACAGGCGTCCGATCAGTCCAAACGTCGCGCCGTTGTGTATCCAGAGCTGTTCGGCCATATAGCGATCCCCCATCGACATCGCGGCCGAAGTGCGGTCGTGCACCACTGCCCCACTCCATGGATCGAGCCAGATCGCCCCGCGGGCACGCACCGCGGGATTGGCCCCCTCGGCCCGGAACTGCACCCGCCACGTGTTGCGCGTTTCGGTTGGCGGGTTCAGCATGGCAACCGCCATGCCCGGCTTGGCGGCGGCTTGCGCGTTCCGCATGATCGCATCAGGTGATAGCGACGGTGTCCCCGCCGGCGGTGGCGCTTCGATCCGCGGCGAGGGATCGGCCGTCGGTTGCGACACAAGGCCAACAATGGGACGCACCACGTCGGGAAAAATGATCCCGACGCCGGTCATCGAGATCACCGTGAGCGCGAGCAGCGCCCAAAAGCCGGCCGTGCCATGGACGTCGAAAACAAATCGAAGCAGCGAAACGTCCCTGCGGACCGACACCGATCGCCAGAATCGACCCGGCCTCGGCCACCACAAGATGACGCCTGACATGGCCAGGCCGAGCAGCATGAACCCGGCAACGCCGACCAGCTCTTTGCCCCACCACTCATAGAGCAGCAGCGTGTAGTGCAGACGATAAACCTTGAGGGAGAACGCGTTGATGTAGTCACGCCGCCCGAGCACCTTCCCGTTCGAAGGATCGACCATTGTCGTCCAACGATTCGGGTAACGGCCTTTCGCAGTTTCGTGTGCATGTATCACGACCCAGACCGGCCAGGTCCGATCCGGCGCGAGGATCGTGGCAATCGGCGCGGGATCCGCCGCCGCGGCCGCGCGCATCACCTCGCTCAACGTAGCCTCTCGTTCCCGACCGGCGGGAGTGTAAAGCGCCGGGTTCAGCGCGGCGTCGATTTCCCGGTAGAAGACGATGAAGCTTCCCGTGAGGCCGATCAGCACCACGACGATCCCGCCGAGCAACCCGAGCCAGCGATGAGCCCACAGAAGCCCGCGCCGTGCGCGTCCGGTGAGGTTCGGGGCCGGCAACATCGCCATTGCGCGCGTCAAAGCCGACCCGCCTCAGAAATCCGTCGACATCGACAATAGCAGGGTTCGCGGCGCACCTTGCGACAAGGCGGAGAAGCTCGCCACGCCGGCCCAGTAATTGGTATCGAACACGTTCTGAACCAGGGCCCGCAGCGTCACCGGCCGGTTGTTGATCCGCGTGTTGTAGCGGGCACCCAGGTCGAGCCTCGTCCAGGCCGGAACGAACTGCGTGTTGGCCGCATCCAGATACTGGTGTCCCGTATAGATGGTGTTTGCGACCAGCGTCAGTCCGGGTGCGAAGGGGGTGTCCCATTCGGCGGACAGGTTTGCCTGCACCTGAGGCACACCGATCGGCGTCTTGCCGAGATTGGTCGGCGTGCTTGTCCTTGTCAGCTCCGCATCGATCAACGTCACGCCGCCGAGGACTCGTATGCCCGGCTGCACCTCTCCGAATACGGTGAACTCCAGGCCGCGATTGCGCTGTTCGGCGTCGGCCCGGAAGACCTTGTCGACACCCAATTGTCCCGACGGCTTGGTGATCTGGAACACGCTGATCGTGGTGGCCAGCATTCCGAAGTCGACCTTGACGCCTGCCTCGTGCTGCTTGCTGAAGTAAGGCGCAAGAACTTCCCCCTGATTGCTCGCTGTCGTCGGTGCGATGTCGCCTTTGCTGAGCCCTTCGATGTAGTTGGTGTAGAGCGAAACGTTGCTCCAGGGCTTGACGACGAGACCGACCATCGGCGTGAGCGCCGTCTGGTCATAGGAGGACGTGACCGCTCCCGTGGTGGTATTGAAGTTGTTGGACTTGACCCCCTGCTGGCGCACGCCAACGGTCAGCTGAAGACGCTCCTGAAAAACCGACAAAGTGTCAGCCAACGCAAGGCCAGTCAGTTCGGTATCCGAAAGCTTCGGAACCGTCGCTGGAGCAGCGACGAACTGCTCAGGACGGGCGATCGGCGCATAGATGTTGGACAGAACCGGCGTTCCGGACACGGAGCCCCGTGAGATCTGATCCGTGTAGTAGCTGCCCTGGAAACTCACGGCGTGACTGATCGCGCCGGTTTCAAACCGGGCGCGCACACCGGCGTCGGCGACATTCCGGTCGATATCGAATTTGAAGCGTCCCGGTGTCGACGTGGTGTTGCCGGCCGCGTTCAGGATCGTCGGCGTGCCGAACAAGCGATCGACCTGGGTCCTACCGCCACCGCCGTCGGCGAACACCGTCACGGACTCCGTTACATCGTATTCGGCGCGCGCCAGCAGCGAGTTGTCATGAACCTTGGCCCATTCCCAGGCCTGCGTGACATTGCGCCTCCCGACCGGCGCGGTCGGGACAGCCACGCCTGTTGCGACCAGAAACGGTCTCGTGGGCGCGTCGAACTTTTCTTCCTGATCGATGAAGTCGAGCGAAGCTCTGAATTTCTCACCGCGATAATCGAACGCCGCGGCGCCGACATGCGCCTCCCGGTTCTGGTTGTCCAGCGGCGTGTCACCATTGTGATAGCTGCCATTGACCCGAATTCCGAATTCGCGGTTCTCGCCAAACCGTCGGCTGACGTCGAGATGCGTGCCGAGCTGGGTGTTCGTCGCGTAGTCGGTCGTAACCCGCGTGAGATCGACATCAGAAGCACGCTTCGGGACAATATTGATGGTGCCCCCGACGCTGCTGTTCGGGGCCATCCCGTAAAGCAGCGCGGCCGGGCCTTTGATGATCTCGATCCGTTCGACGTAGTCGGTGAAGACACGGTAGTTCGGTGCGACACCGTAGACACCGTTGAAGGCAATTTCACCGACATTCCCCTCGCCGATCGGAAAGCCGCGGATGAAGAAGGAGTCGAGAATGCCGCCGGCCTGGCCGGTGAAACGGACCGAAGGGTCGTTGCTGACGACGTCGGCTATCGTGCTGGCCTGTTGATCCTCGATCTTCTTCGCCGTGTAACTGGTGATGTTGAACGGCGTGTCCATGAAATCCTTGTTGCCCAGCAAGCCGATCTGGCCTCCGCGGGCGACCTGCCCACCTGAGTAGGAGGGCGGGAGTGCGCCGGGCCTTGCAGCAGCGGGCTTCGCTTCCGCCTGCATCCTGGCCCGTTCATTCGCAGGCGCGCCTTGACGGCCTGCCCTTCGACTTGGGTTCAAACGCGGGCGTGCACGCTGCTTCGGCACGTCGGCGGTGACGGTCACCGCCGGCAAGGCTGTCGCCGTCTCCGGCGCAGCGCTTTGCGCGCTGGTGCGGTGAAGGAAGCCGTCGCCGAACAGGGCGATGGAGACCAGAGAGGCCGCGAAGGCCGTCGGTCTGGAGAACTTCGGATGTGATTTGACGGTAGCGGCAAGAATGGCAACGGGACGGCAAGTGGCTCTCGACGACATCTCTCAACAGCTTCCGGTTTGATAGGAATAAATACCGGAGCGACGTGCCGCGGCATGAGCCGCCAAGTCAATAAAAACACCTTTAATTTCAGTAGTTTATAATAAGTCAAAGTCTAAATCGCGCAGAGGTTGAGAGCGCTGTGGGTCACCCCACGAAGTGCCCGGCCGCACTGTGCGTGACCGCTTGACGCGCGAGTCCACCATGAGGCGGCAATGCTCGCCGGCGTGCGGAGCTATGATGACCGGGTCAGTGGGGACGGCGACTGCCGGAATGATCGCGCGCAACACCTCTCCCCGCCGGGAAGAGGCAAGCAAAACCAGATCATGCCGTAGAGATTACTCCGCCGAGGCCTTGGCGTGGCGCTCGGAGGATTCCAGCGCGGCCGCGCTCAGGCTGCGCCGGCGCCAGATACTGCCGACGACCAGCACGACGACGACACCGAGAGCTGCGCAGAGATATTCGCCGCCTCCGCCGCCATGGGCGAATTGGGGCGGGATGCGAAGTGCGCCGAGCATGCTGTCCAGCGAGGCACCGAGTGGGCCGTCGAACAGCGTGTGCAGCTTCGGCGCGATGCCGGGATCGGTCGCGATCACCTCGCCCGAGATCCAGCCGAGCAGTGCTGCACCCGCCCAGACCAGGACCGGCAGCTTTGCCAGCAGCGCCATGATCAGGGCCGCACCGGCGACGATCAGCGGCACGCTGATGGCGAGACCGAGGATCAGCAGCGGCACGCTCCCATTGGCTGCGGCGGCCACTGCAATAACGTTGTCGAGGCTCATGACGATGTCGGCGACGACGACGATCTGCACCGCCTGCCACAGATGCGAGGCGGACTCGACGCCCTCCTCGTCCTCGTTCTCCGGCACCAGGAGCTTCGCCGCGATCACGATCAGCGCGAGGCCGCCGACGAGCTTGAGGTACGGCAGCTCCATCAGGCTCGCGACGATGCCGGTGAAGATGATCCGCAGCAGCACGGCTGCGCCGGCGCCGAAAATCATGCCCCACAGCCGGTGCCGCGGCTTGAGGCCGCGGCAGGCGAGCGCAATCACCAGCGCGTTGTCGCCGGAGAGCAGGATGTTGATCCAGATGATCTTGCCGACCGCAATCCAGAAGGTCGGTTCGGCCATCTCGTTGCGAAACTGGGTGAAGAATGCCCCGATCGTAGCGGGATCGAAGATCTGCCAGAGCCAGTTCACAATACGTCCTTTCGCCCCGTCGATATTAACCTATCGGCTGATCAGCCGACGATCTCGTTGCCCGAGAAGAACTGCGCGATTTCGATCGCGGCGGTCTCCGGCGCATCCGAGCCGTGAGCGGAATTCTCGCCGATCGACTTTGCGTAGAGCTTGCGGATGGTGCCGTCGGCGGCCTTGGACGGATCGGTCGCACCCATCGCGTCGCGGTACTTGGCAATGGCGCCCTCGGCTTCCAGCACCTGGACCACCACGGGGCCCGAGGTCATGAACTCAACGAGCTCGCCGAAGAACGGGCGCGCCTTGTGCACGGCATAGAAGGTCTCGGCCTGTTCCTTGGTCATGCGGATGCGCTTCTGCGCGACGATGCGCAGGCCCGCCTTCTCGATCACGGCGTTGACCGCACCGGTCAGGTTACGCGCGGTCGCATCGGGCTTGATGATCGAGAAAGTGCGTTCGAGGGCCATAATCTTGTCCTTGAGAAGAAAGCGGTGGTTTTCGAGTTGCGGGGCTTATATCGGCGCCTTTGCCAGACGGCAAGCGACCACCGGAACAGCCCCCGGACGCTTCGCCGCAGGCTGCCCGCCGTACCTAGTCATGGATTACCGAGATTTCACCCAGATGAACCCAATCTGAAGGCTCCGTTCAGGGCTTGGTTCAGGCTCGGCGGCGTAAGGTCAGTCCCATCGAAACCTAAGCCTGATCATTGGGCAGACCGTTTCGGCGGCCTTTCCATCGACGCGATAGCCCCGCGCCGGCATCTTTAGGAGATCACCATGTTGAGGAAACTTTCGCTTGCCGCTGTCGCCGCGGTTGCGCTGGGTGCCGCGCTGGCGCCGACCTCCGCCTCCGCTCACTGGCATGGCGGCTGGGGCTGGCACGGCGGCGGCGGTGGCTGGCATCACGGCTGGGGTGGACCGCGCTTCTATGCCGGCGGCCCCGTCTCCTACGGTTATGGCGGCTGCTACGTGCGCCGGCTGGTCCCGACCCCCTGGGGACCCCGCTGGCGGCTGATCAACCGCTGCTACTGAGCCCGACAGCACCTTCCTGAGGTACCTAGGCCCCCAGGTACCTTCCAAGCGAAGCCCCGGCGTTCCCCTGCGCCGGGGCTTTGTATTTCGGCGGCTATTGCCCGGCTTCATGCAATTTTTACTAGAGTGGCGGGCAATCTCCGCGAGCGGCGAAACCAATTGGGGGGCCAAGGACTTGGTACCGTGTCGTCACTTTGAGAACACGGAACCCCACAATGGTTGGCCTTCTTGCCAATGACAGCGAACAGATCGACCGGCGCACCAGCCGCTCGATTTGCGATGCGGTGGGCGAACGGCTTCAGCAGAGCCTGCGCCCCGAACCGCGGCTCCCGACGCATCTCGAACAGCTCCTCGACGAGTTGAAGCAGCGCGACCGCGATTCGCACTGATGTGAGGCTCACGCAAAAACGGGTTGCGTTCGACGCGCCTTGCGGTGACAAGGCCGCATGCTTGCTATCACCGATCTCTCCATCCGCCTTGCCGGACGCCTTCTGATTGACCAGAGTTCCGTGCAGATCACGCCCGGCGCGCGCGTCGGCATGGTCGGGCGCAACGGCACCGGCAAGTCGACCCTGTTCAAGGTGATCCGCGGCGAGCTGGCGGCCGAGCACGGCACGGTCACCCTGCCGCCGCGCTGGCGCGTCGGCAGCCTCGCGCAGGAAGCCCCGAACGGCCCCGAAAGCCTGATCTCCGTCGTGCTCAAGGCCGACCTCGAACGCGACGCGCTGCTTCACGAAGCGGAGAGCGCGACCGACCCGCACCGGATCGCCGAGATCCAGACCCGGCTGGTCGACATCGACGCCCATTCGGCGCCGAGCCGTGCGGCCGCGATCCTCTCCGGCCTCGGCTTTTCCGCCACCGACCAGCTCCGCCCCTGCGCCGAATTCTCCGGCGGCTGGCGCATGCGCGTCGCGCTCGCCGCCACGCTGTTCGCCGCCCCTGACCTCCTGCTGCTCGACGAGCCCACCAACTATCTCGACCTCGAAGGCACGCTGTGGCTGGAGGATCATCTCGCGCATTATCCGCGCACGGTGATCGTGATCAGCCACGACCGCGACCTGCTGGAAAGCTCGGTCGACCAGATCCTGCATCTGGAGCGCGGCAAGCTCACGCTCTACAAGGGCACCTATTCCTCCTTCGAGGAGCAGCGCGCCGCGCGCGAGCTGCTCGATGCCAAGGCGGTCAAGCGCCAGGAGGCCGAACGCGCGCGCCTGCAGGCCTTCGTCGACCGCTTCAAGGCCAAGGCCTCGAAAGCGCGCCAGGCGCAGTCCCGCGTGAAGATGCTGGAGCGGCTGAAGCCGATCACGGCGCTGGTCACCGAGGACGTGCGCGAGATCAGCTTTCCCGCGCCGGAGAAAATCCTGTCGCCGCCGATCATCGCCGTCGACAACGCCGCGGTCGGCTACGATCCGGCGTCGCCGGTCCTGGGCCGCGTTACGCTGCGCATCGACAATGACGACCGCATCGCGCTGTTGGGCGCCAACGGCAACGGCAAGTCGACACTTGTAAAACTGCTCGCCGGACGGCTGGCGCCGTTCTCAGGCAAGGTGACGCGTGCCGACAAGCTGTCGATCGCCTACTTCGCGCAGCACCAGCTCGACGAACTGAACGAGGACGGCTCTGCCTACGACCACGTCCGCAAGCTGATGGGCGATGCGCCCGAAGCCAAGGTGCGGGCGCGCGCCGGCGCGATCGGCTTTTCCGGCAAGGCGGCCGACACCAAGGTCGCAAAGCTCTCAGGCGGCGAGAAGGCGCGGCTGCTGCTGGGACTTGCGACCTTCTTCGGCCCGAACATGATCATCCTGGACGAGCCGACCAACCATCTCGACATCGACAGCCGCGCGGCGCTTGCCGAAGCGATCAACGAATTCCCCGGCGCGGTCATCATGGTCTCGCACGATCGCTATCTGATCGAGGCCTGCGCCGACCGGCTCTGGATCGTCGCCGACCGCACCGTCACCAATTATGACGGCGACCTCGACGAGTACCGCCGCCTGGTGCTGTCGGCGCGCAACGACGAGCCCGCCACGCGCGAGCGTAGCGCCGCGAGCGAGAAGCCGCAGCGCCCGCGATCGGACAATCGCGGTTCGCTGAAGAAGCGCATCGCGGAAGCCGAGAGCGAGATCGCCCGCGTCAGCGAGATCATCACCAAGATCGACACCGCGCTCGCCCTGCCCGACATCTTCACCCGGGATCCCAAGCAGGCCGCGCAACTGTCGAAGGCCCGCGCCAACGCCGCCGACGCGCTGGCGCGTGCGGAGGAACAGTGGCTTGAGGCGAGCACGCAGTTCGACGAAGCGGCGGGCTAGATTCAAAACCTTGAAAACAACCCCATGCACAGTACGGGTAACAAGCTACCCAGTTATAAGCCGCTGGACAGCATGCTCTTTACGGATCAAACGCCTCAATCCGCATACTGCCCCGCCGCCTTGATGATCGGCGCCCAGCGGTCGACTTCGCTGGTCAGCATCGCCCCGAGCGCCTCCGGCGTCGCCTTGTCCTGCGGGACCGGCTCGGTGTTGATGTCGTTGAACCGGGCGATCAGCGCGGGATCCTTGAGCGCGAGCTGGAGCGCCGCCGTCAGCTTCTGAACGACCGCGGGCGGCGTGCCCTTGGGGGCATAGAGGCCGTGCCAGACGCCGAGCTCGAACCCCTTGAGGCCGGCCTCATCGGCGGTCGGCAGATCAGGCAGGCTCTTCAGCCGCTCCTTGGTGGTGATCGCATAGGCCTTGACCTGCTTGGCCGTGATCGGGCCGGTCGTGTTGGTCGCCTGATCGCAGGTGAGATCGATCTGCTTGCCGAGCAGATCGTTCATGATCGGACCGTTGCCCTTGTAGGGCACCGTGGTGAGCTGCTTCTGGATCGCCGACATGAACAGCATGCCGCAGAGATGCGATGCCGCACCTAACCCGGCATTGGCGTAAGTCAGCTTGTCACCCTGCTGCTGGGCGTAGGCGACAAGTTCCTTGAGCGTGTCGGCCGGGAAATCCGGACGTGCGATGATGGTCATCGGCGCATTGGTCACGAGCCCGATCGGCGCAAAGGCCGTCTTCGTGTCATAGCTCAGGTTGCGATACAGCGTGGCCGCGGTCGAGATGCCGACATGATGGACCAGCAGCGTGTAGCCGTCCGGCTGGGCACGCGCGGCGCGGGTCGCGCCGATCGTGCCGCCGGCGCCGGTCGCGTTCTCGACGATGATCTGCTGCCCGAGGGATTTCGCCATGCTTGCCGCGGTCAGGCGCGCGATGGTGTCGGTCGGTCCGCCGGCGGCGTATGGCACCAGCACGGTGATGGTTCTCGACGGATAGTCCTGGGCGACCGCCGCACCAAGCGACAGAAGCAGAGCCGACACGATCGTGACGAAGCGCATGTTCCCTCCGGATTCCTTATCGCGCCATAAAAGCGCATCGCCGGCCGCACGGCCATCCGGAAAGCGACGTCAGTCAAAGTGTCGCAATCGCGATCCGGGCGAACGCCATCAGGCCCATGCGATCCGCCGAGAATGGTGGGCTGGCTTGATACGGCTCCGTCGGAGCTGTGGGATCTACCGTTCCCGCATGATCTCGTGCCGGTAGCGCTGAAGCGGCGACAACAGATAGCTCAGGATCGTGCGCGAGCCGGTCCTGATCTCCACCGTCACGGCCATTCCCGGTGACAGGCTGACGAGGCGATCGTCCACCTGCATTTGGGTGCGATCGAGCGAGATGCGTGCGCTGTAGCTCAACTCCTGCCCGTTAGGCTCGCTGCTGTCGCGCTGCGTCCCGAGCGCGCGGTCGCTTCCCGGCGGACGATCGCGGATGATGGCGTCCTGCGAGACGCTCAGCACCCGTCCCTCCAGCAGGCCGTAGCGGGTGAAGTTGAAGGTGTCGATCTTGACGGCAGCGCCCTGCCCGGCCTCGACGAAGCCGATGTCGCGGTTGGAGATCATCGCCTCGACCTCGAGCCGCGTATCTGACGGCACGATCACCAGCAGCGATTGCGCGGGCGTGACCACACCGCCCACGGTGTGGACCGCAAGCTGCTGCACGACGCCGTCGACCGGCGAGGTCAGCCGCTGGAGCCGGGTGCGCTGCTGCGCCTTGATCAGATCGCGGGCGACGCCGTTGGCTTTCTGCTCGCTCTTGGCGAGTTCGTCGGACAGGCTCTTGCGATACTCCGCCACGGCCTGGGTGCGGGTCTCCCGGATCGCGGCGACGGCCGCCTCGGCTTCCTTCAGATGGCTGCTCTGGACGCGAAGCTCCTCCTGCTGCTCGATCAGAAGCTGAAGGGTCTCGTAATAGGTCAGCTTCGAGCCGATTTCCTTCTCCATCAGAATCTTGCGGATATCGACGCGCTGCTGGGTGACGGGGAGCAACGCATCCAGCTTGTGGATCGTCGCCGCAATGGTCTGACGCTCGGCCTCCTTCTGCGCCTGCTGGCGCGCAAGCGACGCCAATTTGGCGCGATGCTCGCTGACCTGATTGGCAAGAAGCTGCCGCTGTGTCGCGACCAGCGAGGGATCGGCATCCGCAGGCGGGACGAGATCGGCGGAGGCATCTTCGCCGCTCGCCAATGCGGCGCGGAGACGCGCCATATTGAGCCGTTCGGCCATGAGATCGTCGTGCAGGTGATCGCGCTCCGCGGCATTCACGGTCGGATCGAGCTCGATCAGCACATCACCCGATTTGACCGCCTGCCCGTCCTGCACGTGGATGGCGCGCACCACCCCGGTCTCGAACGGCTGAACCACCTTGCTTCGCCCGCTCGACACCACCTTCCCGGTTGCGGACGCCACGATGTCGATCGTGCCCCATGCCGACCACGCGAGTGCCGCGCAGACAAGGAGCATCAGGGCCATCGCGATGGCCCGGCCCATCGGTGACGGTGGTGCCTCGGCAATCTCCAGCGCCGCGGGCAGGAAGGCGATCTCTTCAGTGCGCCGCCCCTTCGCTTTCCGGAAGGGAACGACGGTCTGCTCCGGCCACGGCGCCGGCACCGCGCTAGCCGACCTCATAGATCCCTCCCTGAAGGCGATGCAGGGCCGCGTATCGGCCGCCGGTCTTGATCAACGCGTCATGCGTGCCGTCCTCGACCAGACGGCCGCGCTCCAGCGTGAAGATGCGATCGGCGCCGCGAACGGTGGACAGCCGATGCGCGATGATCAGGACGGTGCGGCCTCTGGCGATCTCCTTCATGTTCTCATGGATGATCCGCTCGCTTTCATAGTCGAGCGCGCTGGTCGCTTCATCGAAGATCAGGATGCGGGGATTGGTCACCAACGCGCGGGCGATCGCGATACGCTGGCGCTGCCCGCCTGAGAGCGTCGAGCCGCGCTCGCCGACCACCGTGTCGTAGCCTTCGGGAAGCTCCAGAATGAAATCATGCGCGCCCGCAAGTTTTGCTGCGTCCATGACGCGGTCCATCGGCAGGGTCGGATCGGCCAGCGCGATGTTGTCGCGCACCGAGCGGTTGAACAGCATGTTGTCCTGGAGCACCACGCCGATCTGGCGGCGGAGCCAGGCCGGATCGGTCATCACCAGATCCATTCCGTCGATCAGCACGCGGCCGCCTTGAGGAACGTAGAGCCGCTGCACCAGCTTGGCGAACGTGCTCTTGCCCGAGCCCGACGATCCGACGATGCCGACGGTTTGCCCGGCCGGAACATCGAACGAGACGTCATGCAGGATTTCCGGCCCATCGAGCCGGTAGCGGAACGACACGTGCTCGAACCGGATATTGCCCAGGATCGGCGGCAGCCCCGCGCGCGCCGCCGAATAAGCCGGCTCTGCCGCGCTGTTGAGGATGTCGCCAAGCCGCGCGATCGAGAGCCGCGCCTGATGAAAGTCCTGCCAGACCTGCGCCAGCCTCAGCACGGGTGCCGAAACGCGCCCCGCAAAAATGTTGAAGGCTACGAGCTCGCCGACGGTCAACGCGTCGCCGATCACGAGGCGCGCGCCGACATAGAGAATGGCGGCAGTCACGACCTTGCTGACGAACTGCACGAGCTGGCTTGCGGTGTTGCCGAGGCTGGTGACGCGAAAACTCGCCGAGACGTAGCCTGCCAGCTGCTCTTCCCAACGGCGCTGCATCTGAGGCTCGACCGCCATCGCCTTCAGCGTCTCGATGCCGCTGACGCTCTCGACGAGGAAGGCCTGGTTCTCGGCGCCGCGGCGGAATTTCTCGTCCAGCCTGCGGCGGAACAGCGGCGTCGCCACCGCCGAGATCGCGATGTAGAACGGGAACGATGCCAGCACGATGCAGCTCATCAGCGGCGAATAGGCGAACATCACCGCCAGGAATACCGAGGTGAAGAACAGGTCGATGAGAAGCGTCAGCGACGAGCTGGTGATGAAGTTGCGGATGTTCTCGAGCTCGCGAACCCGCGCCACGGAATCGCCGACGCGCCGCGCCTGAAACCATGCCATCGGCAATGCCAGCAGGTGATGGAACAGCCGCGCTCCCAGCTCCACGTCGATGCGATTGGTCGTATGCGCAAACAGATAATTGCGCAGGATACCCAGCACCGTGTCGAACAGCGAGACGACGACCAGACCGATGACGAGCACGTCGAGCGTGGACAGCGAGCGGTGCACCAGCACCTTGTCGATCACGACCTGGAAGAACAAAGGCGAGACCAGCGCAAAAAGCTGGAGGAAGAACGAGGCGGCCAGCACCTCGCCGAACAGTCGCCGGTATTTGCCGATCGCGGCGATGAACCAGGTGATATCGAAATGGCGCCCGAGGTCGGAGAGCCCGGCGCGCCGGGCCATCAGGATCAGTCCGCCGTCCCAGATCGCGCACAGCTCGTCGCGCTCCATCAGCACCGGGCGCTGTGCCTGCGGCGATTGCACCAGCACCTTGTCGGCGGAGGCCTTTGCGATGACCATGAAGCTGCCGTCGCGCAGCATCGCGATCGCCGGCAGCGGGCTGCCCGACAGACGACTCCACTGCGTTCGATAGGTTCGTGCCTTGAGGCCGAGAGATTTGGCGCAGCGGATGATGTCTGCTGCGCCAAAGACGGCCGTTCCGGCCCGGTGCCTGAGCTGGTCGCGGTCGGCCGCAACACCCTGCAAATGCAGCAGGGTAAGCAGCGCGTCCAACCCCGTATCGGTCGAGACCGCGTTCGTGGTCATGGGCGTTCTCCGGGCCGGAGCCAAGCGTCAGGCGTGCTGCGGCGGTGCGAGGGTCTGGCTCTGTGCCGCGTGCGGATCGGGCAATGGCATCTCGCCGTGACCGTCACCTGCCGGAACGAGGTTTGCCGCCATGGCCTGGTTGAGCAGCATCGCGGCCGCCATCGCTCCACCCCCGTTGATGACGACGTTATTGCCGGGGCCACCGTCGAGAACGTCCTGTCCGCCGCCACCGATCAGCACGTCGTCACCGGCGCCCCCCGCGAGCGTGTCTTTGCCGGGGCTGCCGATCAGGACGTCATCACCATTGCCGCCATTGGCGACGAGCTGGATGCCGCCGTGCAGACCGGAGGCCGTGATGACGTCGTCGCCATCGAGGCCGTTGATCACGATCCTGTCGCCCACGCCGGCATCGGTGATGTTGATGTCCTGGCCAAGCCCCGACACCGTGATGATGCCGTCGTGCTCGGTCACCGTGATGACGTCGCTGCCGCTGGTTCCGTTGATCGTCACCGTATCCGCGGCGCCGTCATTGGCGCCGAGGTCGAGGTTGACCTGATTCACGCCGGTCCCGGTGAGGTCGCCGACCGTGATGTTGTCGGCACCACCGAGGGCGTTGAAGTTGATGTGCTCGACGCCGTTCAGGTCCATCGCGATGGCGGCGACATCGCGGGTGAACAGCACCCGGCCGCCATTGGCCGAGATGTTGATGTTCTCGTTGATGTTGGCGCCATTGAACAGCAGCGTATCGGTGCCCTTTCCGCCTTCGACGACATCGCTGCCGTCGCCGGGATTCCAGATGAAGGTGTCGTCGCCGGCGCCGAGATTGGCAACGTCGTTGCCACGGCCGCCGTTCACAATGTCATTGCCGGCACTGCCGGTGATGGTGTCGTTGCCGTCACCGCCGTTGATGTTGAGGCTGAACGGCTGCCCCGCCTTGATGGACGAGGCATTGATGACGTCGTTACCGCCTCCGCCGTTGACGGTCAGGAGGTCACCTGCGTCGGCGTGAGCGATGGTCACCTGCGCCGCAAGGCCGTTGACAACGATCGATCCGCCCGAGGTCGTGACCGAGATGTTGTCATCGCCTGCGGTGCCGTTCACGGTCACACGATCTGCCGCACCGTCACGACTCTGGCTGCCGGGGCCGGCACTGAGGTCGATCGCCACCTGCGTGACGCCGGTGCCGGAAAGATCGTTGACGGTGATGTTGTCGGCGCCGCCGGCGGCGGCGATCTGCACGCGCTCGATGCCGTTGAGATCCATCGTGATGACGCCGACGTCGCGGGTGAGAAGCGCACGGCCGCCATTCGCCGAGATCGACATGTTCTCGGCGACGTTGGAGCCGTTGAACACCAGCGTATCCGTTCCCGCGTCACCTTCGACGGTGTCGCTGCCGTCACCGGGATTCCACGTGAAGATGTCGTCGCCTGCGCCGAGAAGAGCGACGTCGTTGCCGCGGCCGCCGGTGACCTTGTCGTTTCCGTCGCCGCCGATCAGGCTGTCGGCGCCCTGGCTGCCGGTGATGGTATCGTTGCCCGCGCCGCCGTCGATGGTCAGCCCAATCGCCGCAGCAAGTAGCGATGCATCGATGACGTCGTTGCCGCCGAGCGCCTGGATCACCAGCCGGTCGTTGGCAGCTTCTGCATTGGCGATCGTCACGACTTCAGGCAGGCCCGTCACCGTCACGGTCGTCCCGTCGGACGTGACCTCGATGTGCTGGCCAGCGTTGGTACCGCTGACCGTCACCGTGTCGGCCGCACCGTCGCCTTGCGTGCCGCCGGGAACGGCTCCGAGATCGACCAGAACCTGCTTGACGCCGGTGCCGGTGAGATCGCCGACGGTGATGTTGTCGGCGCCGCCGCGTGCATCGAATTCGATCTGCTCGATGCTGTTGAGGTCCATCGTGATGTTGGCGACGTCGCGGGTGAAGCGCACCCGGCCGCCATTGGCCGAGATGTTGATGGTCTCGTTGATGTTGGCTCCGTTGAACAGCAGCTTGTCGTTGCCCGATCCACCTTCGACCGTGTCGCTGCCGTCGCCGGGATTCCAGATGAAGGTGTCGTCGCCCGTTCCTAGTTGTGCAACGTCGTTGCCGCGTCCGCCATTGACGATGTCGTCGCCGCTGCCGCCGATCAGGAGATCGTTGCCGTCGCCGCCGGTGATCCTGTCGTTGCCGGCGCCGCCGTCGAGCGTCAGCGAGATCAGGCTGGCAAGTCCATTGCTTGCGGTGATGACGTCGTCGCCGCCGCCGGCGTGCAGCACGAGATTCTCCGTCGTGCCGATGTCGAGCGAGAATGGCGCGGCGCCCGTCCCGTCGAATCGCACGCGCGTGCCGTTCGCCGTGATCGTGAACGTCTCCGGGTCATTGCTTCCGTTGACCTGCGCGGTGTCGTTGCCGTCACCGCCCTCGAACAGGTTGGTGCCGCCCCCCGGATTCCAGATCATGAGGTCGTCGCCGGCTTCGCCGAACAACTGGTTGTCGCCGCTGCCGCCGTCCAGCGTGTCGTTCCCCGCGCCGCCGAACAGCAGATCGTTGCCGCCGCCGCCCTTGATCGTATCGTCGCCGGCCTGCCCAAACAGCAAATCGGCACCCGAGCCGCCCGTGATCCTATCATTGCCGTCGCCGCCGAAAATGTGCACCGCGGGCATCGGGCCGTTGGATTCGTTGACGGTGATCGTGTCGTCGCCGCCCTGACCGAAGATGTCGATCTCGTTGGTGTTGGCCACAGTGGGATCGCCACCGATCGTCTTCACCTGCCCGTTATTGATGAGAATGCGACCCGACTTGTCGCGGCTGACCACGACGCCGTTATTGGCGCTGTCGCCGAAAATGGTGAGCTGGCCCGTAACCGGGGAGAAAACAGAGGTAGTAGACATCCAAATATTCCTTCGATCGATCTAGCCCCTTCCCTCGATGCGTAGCAGTGGTGCGGATGTCTGACTTGAAGCACTGCTTTAGACGCGCGTGATTATTCTGGAGATTTCCTCCAGTTTTCCTCCGGGGTGATTTCGACAGCGGATGCAAAAGCTCTCACATCACGAATTGCCGATCACGTGTAACGGCAGCGTGACTTTCGAAGGCGCGAGCGAGTCCCGCCAACGCATTGATGCGCGCGCGGAAGCCACAGCTCGAAGCGACGACGCATTCGTTTGATGAGATGGCGAATTCGATCGTTGCTCTCGTGCCCGGACACAGCGCAGCACGATAGTGGTGCGCCGCTGAGCCGGGGCTCATGATCGAGAGAGACTGGATCGAGAGAGATTGGGTCCCGGCTCTGCGCAGTAGCGCATAGCGCGTCGAAGACGCGCGTAAACGCGCTGATGGCGCGTCGAAGACGCGCGTAAACGCGCTGATGGCGCTGCAGCGCGTCCGCGACGCGAGAGTTCGCCTTATGCCGACTTCTTCTTCGGCTTCGGCTTGGTCGCCTTCGGCATGACAGGCGCTTCCGGCGTGCCCTCGATGGAGGATAGGCGGCCGGACGTGAAGGTGTAGATGCCCGCACGCGGACCGGAGCTCCAGGTCACCACGGCAACGCGTCGGCCGACGGCATCACTGGAGAGATTGACGGTCGAGGGCGCGCCGATGCCGCGCACCACGTCGCATTCGGTGTGACCGAGCGCGACCGTGCCGCCCATGGGCGCCGGCGCCGTCGTCGAAGCATTGGCGTCAGCCGGCCCGGCGGGCGGCGTCATGCCGGGACAGGCGCCGTCGGCGCTGACCAGATCCTCGGCCGTCACGGGCTTGTCGGGGGTCAACGGCGGCGATTCGATTGAGATGCTCTTGATGAACAGGCGGCTCGGCGTGTTGAACCACTGGGCATCCTTGGACAACAGATCGGTCCCCGAGCAGCCCGCGAGCAGCGGTGCTACGGCAGCCAACGCAACTATGAGCGAGCTGGGAAGCTTTTGATGTCGCACGATAAACTAAATTCCCCGCATGAAGGACCGGCCCTAAGCGATTGTCCCAACATCACTTTGCGGCACGAAGGTGACAAAAGCCAGCATCGCCCGAAAAGTGCAAATTATCATTAATTGCAAACGACCGCTAATTCCGGCGCTGCCAACGGCCCCGTTCGTCGGCCTGCCAATAGGTGACATCAAATCCCCGCGCCTTGCAATCCGTCCAGGCGCTCCGGGCAAACGCCAGCGCGTCCGGATCGTCACCGTTGAACAGCAGCACCATGCGCTCATAGCCCTGCGCGTCCTGCGGCAGCGCGGCGTTGTCGACCAGGAAGCGGACATTGGCGCCGTTGGGATTGTCCTCTTCGATCGCCAGCACGATCGGCTGATCGGCGGCATCGTTCACGCGCCATGTCGCGTGCGGCAGGAAGGAATCGTCGCGATAGGTCCATAGGTGCGCGTCGAGCGCATCGGCGCGCTCCGGCGAGGTCGACTGCACCACGACGCGCCAGCCGCGCTCGAGCGATTTCTCGAGAAGCGGCGGCAACACGTTCTCCACCGTCATGTTTTGCAGATGGTAGAAAAGGACTTCAGTCATCTCAGATCATTTGCGCTCGTAATGGTCGGCGACCAGACGGTCGAGCAAACGGACACCATAGCCGCTTCCCCAGCTCTGGTTGATGTCGGTCTTCGGCGCCCCCATCGCGGTGCCGGCGATGTCGAGATGCGCCCACGGCGTGCCGTCGACGAAGCGCTGCAGGAACTGCGCCGCGGTGATCGAGCCGCCATGGCGGCCGCCGGTGTTCTTCATGTCGGCGAACTGGGAATCGATCAGCTTGTCGTATTCGGGGCCGAGCGGCATGCGCCAGACCTTCTCCCCGCTCTCGATGCCGGCCGCGAGCAGACGGTCGGCGAGTTCGTCATTGTTGGAGAACATGCCGGCATGCTCGGTGCCGAGCGCGACCATGATCGCGCCGGTCAGCGTCGCCAGATCCACCATGAATTTCGGCTTGGTCTTTTTCGCGACGTACCAGAGCACGTCGGCCAGCACGAGGCGGCCTTCGGCGTCGGTGTTGATGATCTCGATGGTCTGGCCCGACATCGAGGTGACGATGTCGCCCGGCCGCTGCGCATTGCCGTCGGGCATGTTCTCGACGAGGCCGATGGCGCCGACCACGTTGGCCTTGGCCTTGCGCGCGGCGAGCGCGTGCATCAGGCCGACGACGCAGGCGGCACCGCCCATGTCGCCCTTCATGTCCTCCATGCTGCCGGCCGGCTTGATCGAAATGCCGCCGGTGTCGAAGCAGACGCCCTTGCCGACGAAGGCGACCGGTGCCTCGCCCTTCTTGCCGCCGTCCCAGCGCATGATCACGGTGCGGCTCGGCCGCGTCGAGCCCTGGCCGACACCGAGCAGCGCGCCCATGCCGAGCTTGTCCATCGCCTTGACGTCGAGCACCTCCACCTTGACGCCGAGCTTGCGGAGCAGGCCCGCGCGGCGCGCGAACTCCTCGGGGAAAAGCACGTTCGGCGGCTCGTTGACGAGGTCGCGCGCGATGATCACGCCGTCGACGACATGGCCGGCCGAGGCAAACGCCTTCTTCGCCGCGGTCGCATCGCCGACCGCAAGCGAGACGTCGGCGCGCAAGCCGCCCTCCTCGCCGTCTTTCTTTTTCGTCTTGTAGCGATCGAACTTGTAGGCGCGCAGCCGCAGGCCCGAGGCGATCGCAACCGCCTGCTCGCTGGTCATGGCGCCATTGGGCAGTTCCGCGATGATGGTCATGGCAGCGGCCGCGGCCGAGAGCTTGCTCGCCGCCACACCGCCGAATTTGAGGAAGTCGTTCGCCTTCAGGCTCGCCGCCTTGCCGGCGCCGATCACGACCAGGCGGGTGGCCTTCACCCCCTCCGGCGCCAGGATGTCCAGCGCGGCGCCGCTTTTGCCCTTGAATCCGGCTGCAGAGGCCGCCCGCTTGACCAGCTCAGTGGCACCGCCGAGCGCCTTGGCCGTCGCCGGGCCGAGCTTCAAAGTGTCGTCGCAGAACACGACCAGGATGCCACGGGCGGCAGCAGACAACGGGACAAAGCCGACCTTGATGGCATCGGACATGGGTAACTCCTTCAAAACATCGGGCTTTTCGTCGCTGGGCGGACCCGGCCACGGGCCGGAGCTGAACGACGATTCACTGGACTTTCCCCACTATGGGCCACCGGCCCGGCAGCTGCCAAGCACCCCCGTGGCCGCCGGGCCACAACGAGGGAAATATTAACCATATATTGACGGCGCCACGGGGCAGCCATTTTGTTGACGGATCAAAGGGATGGTAGAGAGAGAGTAAGCCGGTGGAAGAGGTGGTTGGCCGACCTTGGGGATCCCCTGATCGGGGATTGGTTGGGCAGCCGGACTTCCGGCCTGCATTGGGGCGCTGATGGGGATTCGTGCGGTAGCGCATGGGGTCAATCGATAGGTATATCTTCCGCACGACGCTGGCGTCGTTTGCGCTGGTCCTGGTCAGCCTCACCGGCGTGATCTGGATTACGCAGGCGTTGCGCGGCATCGACCTGATGACGAGCCAGGGTCAGACCATCCTGACCTTCCTCGGAATCACCAGCCTCGTCGTGCCGGCACTGGTCCTGATCATCTCGCCGATCGCGCTGATGATCGCGATCTCGCACACGCTGAACAAGCTCGCGACCGATTCCGAGATCATCGTGATGAATGCCGCCGGCTTCTCGCCGTTCCGGCTGTTCTATCCGTTCTTCTACGCCACCTGTGTCGTGGCGCTGCTGGTCGCCTTCATCGCGGCCTATCTCGCCCCCGACGGCATGCGGCGGATCAAGCAGTGGGACGCCGAGATCACCGCCGACGTGCTCACCAACATCCTCCAGCCCGGCCGCTTCGCCCAGCTCGACAAGAACCTGACGATCCGGATCCGCGAACGCCAGCCCGGCGGCATCCTCGCCGGGATCTTCATCGATGATCGCCGCGATCCCAACGAGCGCGTCTCGATCGTCGCCGAGCACGGCGAAGTCGTGAAGAACGACAACGGCTCGTTCCTGGTGCTCAAGGACGGCAATCTCCAGCGCTTCGAGGCCGGCAAGCGCGATCCCGCGCTTGTGGCGTTCGGCCGCTACGGCTTCGACATGTCGAAATTCTCGGGCCAGGGTCACGACGTCACCCTCGGCATCCGCGAGCGCTATCTCTGGGAGCTGTTCTCCCCGTCCGAGGACGATCCGGTCTACAAGCAGATTCCCGGCCAGTTCCGCTCGGCTCTGCACGACAGCCTGCTGGCGCCGATCTATCCCTTCGCCTTTGCCGTGCTGACCTTCGCCTTCCTCGGCGCGCCGCGCACCACGCGCCAGAGCCGCAACTTCTCGATCGGCGGCTCGGTGATTGCCGTGTTCGGCCTGCGCATGGCGGGATTCGCCTGCTCGGTGATGGCGGTGAAGTCGCCTGGCCCGGTGCTGTTCCAATACGCGATGGTCCTGGGCGCCATCGGCGTCGGGCTGTGGATGATCATCGGCGGTATCGTGGTCGAGCCGCCGCCCCGCCTCATGGAGGCCATCAACAGGTCGAACGCGCGCATCGCGCGCCTGTTCGGACGGCCGGCCGCCGCATGAGCATGCTCACCAACACACTCGGGCGCTATTTCGCCGGACGCTTCGTTGTCGCGGCGCTCGGCGTGTTCGCGAGCATCTTCCTGCTGCTGGTGCTGGTCGACTACATCGAGATGGTGCGCAAGACCTCAGGGCTCGCATCCGCCTCCGCGATCATGGTGGCCGAGACCTCGCTGTTCCGGGTCCCGCAATTGCTGGAGAAGCTGACGCCGTTCTGCATGCTGATCGGCGCCATGACCTGCTATCTCGCCCTCTCCCGCCGGCTCGAGCTGGTGGTCGCGCGCGCCGCCGGCATCTCCGCTTGGCAATTCATCTCGCCGGCCCTCGGCAGTGCGCTCCTGATCGGGGTGATCGCCACCGTCGCCTACAATCCGATGTCGGCGAACCTGCGCGAGCTGTCCAAGCGCATGGAAGCCGAACTATTCGGTTCGGCCCCCGGCGGCGGCATCCAGGACGCCTCCGGCTTCTGGCTCAACCAGGTCACCAATGACGGCCAGGTCATCATCAACGCGGCGCGCAGCGAGCAGCAGGGCGTCCGGCTGACCGGACTGACCCTGTTCCGATTCGATACGGACTGGCATTTCAAGGAGCGGGTCGAGGCGCGCGAGGCGGCGCTTGAGTCCGGTCACTGGCTGTTCAAATCGGTGCGCCGCTTCTCGCTGGATTCGCCGCCGATCGACCAGGCGACGTTGGAGATTCCGACGACGCTGACCGAAGCCCAGATCCGCAACAGCTTTTCCACACCCGAGACTGTGTCCTTTTGGCAACTACCGAGCTACATCCGCTCGTCCGAGAGCTCGGGCTTCGCGACAGCCGGCTATCGACTCCAGTATCACAAGCTCCTGGCACAGCCGTTTTTGCTGGCCGCCATGGTGATGCTGGCGGCTTCCGTGTCGTTGCGTTTCTTCCGGATGGGCGGCGTGCAGAAGATGGTTTTGAGTGGCGTGGGCGCAGGCTTTCTGCTCTACGTTCTGTCGAAAGTGACTGAAGACTTGAGCAAGGCTGAGTTGATGCATCCGATCGCTGCGGCGTGGTTGCCCGTGGTGGTGGGCGGCCTCACCGGCTTTTTGGCCTTGTTGTATCAGGAGGACGGTTAGTGACTGCCGTCCATCGAGGGCTCGTGTCTCGCTTGACGCGGCGTACCGTGGTGCGCGCGAACGGATGTGGCTTGTCCATTCGCAGGCTCCTGCTGGCTGTCGCCGCCGTGGCGTCGCTCGGCGGGCTGCTCGACACTGCCGCCGTGACGCCGGCCTCCGCTCAGAGCTTCACCTACAATCCTCTGCCGCCGCGTCCGAAGCCGCCGAGGGTCGCCAACGACAACCAGATGCTGGTTCAGGCGACCGAGGTCGACTACGACTACAACAATTCGCGCGTCTCCGCGGTCGGTAACGTCCAGCTGTTCTACAACGGCACCAGCGTCGAGGCCGACAAGGTCATCTACGACCAGAAGACCAAGCGGCTGCATGCCGAAGGCAACGTCCGCATGACGGATGCCGATGGCAAGATCACCTATGCTGAGATCCTGGATCTCTCCGACGACTACCGCGACGGTTTCGTCGATTCGCTGCGCGTGGACACCGCGGACCAGACCCGCATGGCCGCGAGCCGCGCCGACCGCTCCAGCGGCAACTACACGGTGTTCGAGAACGGCGTCTACACGGCCTGCGCGCCGTGTAAGGACGATCCGAAGAAGCCGCCGCTGTGGCAGGTCAAGGGTGCGCGCATCATCCACGACCAGCAGGAGAAGATGCTGTATTTCGAGACGGCACAGCTCGAATTCTTCGGCGTGCCGATCGCCTACATGCCCTATTTCTCGACGCCCGACCCGACCGTGAAGCGCAAGACCGGCTTCCTGATGCCGGGCTTCACGTCGAACACGCCGTTCGGCTACGGCGTCGAAGTTCCGTTCTACTGGGCGATCGCGCCCGATATGGACATGACCTTCAGCCCGCGCATCACCTCCAAGCAGGGCGTGCTGTTCCAGGCCGAGTACCGCCAGCGCCTGATGGACGGCGCCTACCAGATCCGAGTCTACGGCATCGACCAACTCGACCCCGGCGCACTCGCCGGCCAGCCCGGCGACCGCCAGTTCCGCGGCGCCGTCGACACCAAGGGTCAGTTCGCGCTGAACGACAAGTGGGTCTGGGGCTGGGACGGCGTCGTCATGTCCGACTACTACTTCTTCTCGGACTACCGCTTGTCGCAATACCGCGATCCGCTGGGCTCGTTCCTGTATCTGCCGACCGACGCATTGTCGCAGCTCTATCTGACCGGCGTCGGCAATCGCAGCTTCTTCGATGCGCGCACGATGTACTGGCTGAGCTACTCGGGCAACCAGAGCCAGGTGCCGATCGTCTATCCCGTGATCGACTATTCGAACGTGCTCAACTATCCGGTGTTCGGCGGCGAGTTCAGCTACAAGACCAACTTCACGAACCTGTCGCGTGACACCGCGGTGTTCGATCCGATCACCACGCTCGCCAACACCAACAGCCTGTGCACGACGACGTCGGCCGATCCGCTCGCGCGCACGCCGTCGCAGTGCCTGCTGCGCGGCGTCCCCGGCACCTACACCCGCCTCACGGCGGAAGCGCAGTGGCGCAAGTCCTACACCGACCCGTTCGGCGAGATCTGGACGCCGTTCGCCATCCTCCGCGCCGACGCGGTCAACGCCTCGATCTCCAACCAGCCGGGCGTGTCGAACTACCTGCCGGTCGGCGACACCCAGGCGTTCCGCCTGATGCCGACGGTCGGCCTCGAATACCGCTATCCCTTCATCAACGTTCAGCCCTGGGGCTCGACCACCATCGAGCCGATCGCGCAGGTCATCATCCGGCCGAACGAGACCTACGCCGGCAGGTTCCCGAACGAGGACGCCCAGAGCATGGTGTTCGACACCTCGAACCTGTTCAGCGTCGACAAATTCTCCGGTTACGACCGCGTCGAGGGCGGCGGCCGCGCCAATGTCGGCGTGCAGTCCACCACCCAGTTCGACAAGGGCGGCGCCGTCAAGGTGCTGTTCGGCCAGTCCTACCAGCTGTTCGGCCTGAACTCCTACACGGTCCAGGACACCATCAATACCGGCCTTGATTCCGGCCTCGACAAGCCGCGCTCGGATTACGTGGCGAGCGCCAGCTACTCGCCCAACAGCACCTACACGTTCAGCGTCCGCTCCCGCATGGACGAGCAGACCTGGAACGTGCAGCGCTTCGAGGCGGAAGGCCGCGCCAACTTCAATCGCTGGTCGGTCAGCATGATGTACGGCAATTACGCCGCGCAGCCGGAGCTCGGCTATCTGACGCGGCGCGAGGGCATCCTGACCTCGGGCTCGGTCAAGGTCGCGGCCAATTGGGTGGTGACCGGCTCGGCGCGCTGGGACCTCGAAGCCAACAAGCTCAACCAGTATGTGCTCGGAGCGGGCTATGTCGACGATTGCTTCGTGCTCGGCGTGAACTATGTAACTTCGTATAGTTACTCTGCGGGCACGGCGCCGCCCGTGCTGAACCACGCGTTCATGTTCCAGATCGGCCTGCGCACGCTGGCGACCTCGACTGGGTCCAGCTCGTCCGCCGGCTACCAATGAACCGTCTGAAATGACGGCCGGGCTCTCCCGATCGCGAGCTCATCCCGGCTGACATGCGAGCGATAATCATGACGACCCAACTGCCTGTTTTTCGCCTCCTCCTCGCCATCGGTGCCGGGCTCGTCCTGACCGGCCTGCCCGCACCGTCGCGCGCGCAGAACATCGTCGTGATGGTCAACGGCGATCCGATCACCGATTTCGACATCGAGCAGCGCTCCAAGCTCGACCAGCTGACGACGCAGAAGACCCCGAGCCGGCAGGATGTCATCAACGCGCTGATCGACGACAAGGTGAAGCTCAAGGAAGGCAAGAAGTACGGCGTCGACCCCGGCATCTCCGACATCAACCAGTCCTACGAGGCCATGGCGCAGCGCATGCGCATCTCGCCGGAGCAGCTCACCAAGTCGCTCGAGATCAAGGGCGTCCGTCCCGAGACGTTGAAGGGCCGCATGAAGTCCGAGATGGTCTGGACCAGCCTCGTGCGCGGCCGCTTCAAGGAGAAGCTGATGGTCGGCGAGCGCGACGTCGCGCAGGCCGTGCAGGCCCAGACCGGCGACAAGCTCCAGATCGAGGGCACCGAATACAAGATGCAGCCGATCGTGCTGATCGTGCCGCGCGGCTCGTCCCAGGCGTTCCTGGAGACGCGGCAGAAGGAAGCCGAGGGCTATCGCTCGCGCGTCGGAAGCTGCGAGGAAGCCAATTCGCTGTTCCGCTCGACGCCGAACGCCACCATCCGCGACACCGTCACCAAGACCACCGCGGACCTGCCCGAGGCGCTTCGCAAGGTGCTCGACGACACCCAGATCGGCCACATGACGGCGCCGGAGGTCACCAAGGCGGGCATCGAGATGGTCGTGCTGTGCTCGCGCAAGCCGACCACGATCGACACGCCGAAAAAGCGCGAGGTCCGCGAGAAGATGTATTCGGAGAAATACGAGAAGACCCAGAAGGCCTATCTCGATGATCTCCGGAAAGCGGCGATGATCGAATATCGCAACCGCTGATGGCCAACTTCGCCGTAGAACCTTCCATCAAACCTTCGAAGCCCCTCGCCCTGACCCTGGGAGAGCCCGCCGGCATCGGCCCCGACATCACGATCGCAGCCTGGCTCAGACGCCGCGAACTGAACCTACCCGCCTTCTATCTGCTCGGCGACGAGGCCTTCGTCGCCCGCCGCGCCAAGGCCCTCGGCGCCGACATCCGGATTGCCCTGGTAAGCGCCGGCGAGGCCGCAGCCGCGTTCTCCGAGGCCCTGCCCGTCGTCGCAACGGGCGAGAGTGCGACAGCCGAGCCCGGCAAGCCCGATGACGCGAGTGCGCCGGCCGCGCTCGCTTCGATCCGGCAGGCGGTCACCGACGTCCGTGAAGGCCGCGCCGGCGCCGTCGTCACCAACCCGATTGCCAAGAGCGTGCTCTACCGCTCAGGCTTCCGCCATCCCGGCCACACCGAATACCTCGCCGAGCTTGCCGCGGAGAACGGCCGCGTGCCGCAGCCGGTGATGATGCTGTGGTCGCCGCGGCTCGCCGTGGTGCCCGTGACCATCCACGTCTCCCTGCGTGATGCGCTGGCCCAGCTCACCAGCGAGCTGATTGTCTCGACCGTGCGCATCGTCGCGACCGAGCTGAAATCCCGCTTCGGCGTCGAAAAGCCGCGCATCGCGATCTCCGGCCTCAATCCGCATGCCGGAGAGGACGGCTCGCTCGGCCACGAGGAGCAGACCGTGATTGCGCCAGCGCTCAAAGTTCTGCGCAAGGACGGCATCGAGGCCAGGGGACCGCTGCCCGCCGACACCATGTTCCACGAGGCGGCGCGCGCGACCTATGACTGCGCCGTCTGCATGTACCACGACCAGGCGCTGATCCCGATCAAGACGGTCGCCTTCGACGACGCGGTCAATGTCACGCTCGGCCTGCCCTTCATCCGCACCTCGCCCGATCACGGCACCGCCTTCGACATCGCCGGCACGGCCAAGGCCAATCCGGCAAGCCTGATCGCTGCGCTCAAGCTCGCAAGCCGTATGGCGGCTGCGCAAAGCTGATGAGCGCGATCGACGACCTCCCGCCGCTTCGCGAGGTCATTCGCCAGCACGCGCTGTCGGCACGCAAATCGCTGGGGCAGAACTTCCTGCTCGACCTCAATCTCACCGCGCGCATCGCGCGTGCGGCTGCGCCGCTCGAGGACGCCACCATCGTCGAGATCGGTCCCGGCCCGGGCGGGTTGACCCGCGCGTTGCTCGCGCTCGGCGCCAAACGCGTCATCGCGATCGAGCATGACGAGCGCGCGATCCCTGCCTTGCAGGATATCTCCGCGCGCTACCCTGATCGGCTCGAGATCGTGCATGGCGATGCCATGACCTTCGATCCGCGTCCGCTGCTCAATGGCGAAAGAGCAAAGATCGTCGCGAACCTGCCTTACAACATCGCGACCCAGCTCCTGATCGGCTGGCTCACGACCGACCCCTGGCCGCCCTGGTACGACATGATGGTCCTGATGTTCCAGCGCGAGGTCGGCGAGCGCATCGTCGCGCGCGAGGACGAGGAGGCCTATGGCCGCCTCGGCGTGCTCGCCAACTGGCGCTGCGAGACGAAGATCCTGTTCGACATTTCGCCCTCCGCCTTCGTGCCGCCGCCGAAGGTCACCTCCTCCGTCGTGCGGCTGGTGCCGCGCGCAGAGCCTCTGCCCTGCGATCGCAAGCTGCTCGAACAGGTCGCAGCCGCCGCTTTCGGGCAGCGCCGAAAAATGCTGCGGCAAAGCCTGAAATCACTTCAAGCGGATCCCGCTCGCCTTGCCGCGGCCGCAGGTGTCGATGCGACGCGCCGTGCCGAGACCATTCCGATATCAGGCTTTGTTGCCATGGCACGTGAATTGGCGGATATACGAAAGCAAGCTGGATAACAGGAATTTCGGAGGAAGGAATATGGCGTTGATGCGTCGGCAGTCCCTGGTCAAGTTCGATGCGCCCTTGTGCGAGACCATCGTCGACACGCCGAAGCCGAATGGCGCCGAGGTGCTGGTACGGATCGAGCGCTGCGGCCTCTGCCATTCCGACCTGCACATCCAGGACGGCTATGCCGATCTCGGCGGCGGCAAGAAGCTCGACACCACGCGCGGCATGACGCTGCCGTTCACGCTCGGCCACGAGATCGCGGGCGTGGTCGACGAAGTCGGCCCTGACGTGCCCGCGAACCTTGTCGGAGCCAAGAAGGCGGTGTTTCCGTGGATCGGCTGCGGCCAGTGCCGCGACTGCGCCAATGGTGACGAGAACCTTTGCGCGAAGCAGCGCTTCCTCGGCGTCTCCATCGACGGCGGCTTTGCCACCCACGTGCTGGTGCCCGACGCGAAGTACCTGCTCGACTACGATCCCCTGCCCGTCAACCAAGCCGCGACCCTGATGTGCTCCGGCGTCACGGCCTATGGCGCGCTCAAGCGCCTGGTCGACCGCCCGCGCCAGCGCAATCTGCTGCTGATCGGGCTGGGCGGCGTCGGCATGATGGGCCTGTCGTTTGCGCAGGCGATGTTCAAGCAGCCGATCACGGTGGCCGATCTCTCGCCGGCCGCGCGCGAGACCGCGCTGAAGAACGGCGCAGCCGTCGCCTACGATCCGTCCGAGCCCGACGTGATCAAGCGCATCCTGAAGGAAACCGAGGGCGGCTTCGACGAGGTCGTCGATTTCGCCGGCAATGAGAAGTCTATGGCCTTTGCCGTGGCGGTCGCCGCGCGCGGCGGCAAGGTCGTGGTGTCCGGCCTGATGGGCGGCCAGTTCACCCTGCCGATGGTGCAATGGGTCTACAAGCGCCTGACCGTCGAAGGCTTCATGGTCGGCACGCTCACCGAAGCCCAGGAGCTGATGGCGCTCGCCCGCGCCGGCAAGATCAAGCCGACGCCGATGCGCGAGGAGCCGATGGGCGACGTCCAGAAATGGATCGACGAGTTGCGCGCCGGCAAGGTCGTCGGCCGCATCGTGCTGAAGAACTGACGCGCAGGAAAATCGGGACAGGCTTGGCGGCGGGATGAGGTCTCGCCGCCGCGTATTCCTCCGCCGAATTAACCCGGAATTGATGCAAGGCCCGGTTCCAAATAGGGGAACCGGCACGTCGCGAACTAAAGTCCTCGCCAGCTTTCTCTTCGGAATTCTGGTGAGGCCATGCAGACCATCCGCCGCTTCCCGGCCGATGAAACCGGCGCCACTGCGATCGAGTACGGCCTGATCGCAGCCGGCATCGCGCTCGCGATCATCGCCGTGGTCAACAATCTCGGCTCGACGTTGAAGTTGAGGTTCGGCTCGATCAGCACCTCGCTGAAGTAGCGCCAAACCTGCGCGCGCTGAAGGCACGTCGCCGCGCGGAACGGCTGCGGCCACACCGCGTTGGCAGCGCATGTCCATTCGTTGCACCGTCGAAAGCGCATTCTTCATGGCCTGGAGCTTCCTGGAGCAGAGCGGCGAGCTCGGACCTCCGGACGAGACCGCGAACACCATTCTGGATGCCATCGAAGCGCAGCTCAGGACCGGTGAGCGGCGGCAGTTGATGCTCGCCAACAAGGCGATCGGTGCCTACCGCAAGCAGGTGGCCCAAAGCCGTCTCCTGGCCGAACGCCAGATCCGTCTCGGATAAGAGCCCGCGGCGCCCCACAAGCGCTGGCTCATTTGGAAATTCCGTAGTTCTCCGGATGAGAACAAAGTTCGCAGCGTGTCCTGCGGGCAACGCCGGACGGCGTGACGCCTCGCTGCCGAGAACTTTTCGGTTTCCCGCAAACACTTGTGTTCACTTTGGAACTGTCGGTTCCTGCGCGGAAACGTAGGGTTTTTCCCAGAGACGCCGATTCCCGGCCAACGAAGAGCCCAGAGACAAGAAGCGTGACCGGCCGGCCCAGGAACGATCTGCTGCGAAGGCTCAGCGCCGAGGATTTCGAGCTGCTCGCGCCGCACCTGCAATCGGTCGAGGTCGCCGCCAACCACGTTCTGCATTACGCCGGCGACGGCATCTCCGTCGTCCACTTCCCCTGCGGCCCTGCGTTTGTGTCGTTCGCGGTGCCGGTTGAGGATGACCGCGAGGTCGAAAGTCTCCTGGTGGGCCGCGAGGGCGGGGTCGGTCTTTCCGCAGGCCGCAGCCCGTCGCCGGCCTTTTCCCGCGTCGTCGTGAAGGTCGGCGGCACGCTGGTCCGCCTGCCGCTGCGCGCGCTCGAGCAGGCGCAGCAGCGATCGCCCAGCATGCATGAGATGTTTTCGCGCTACGCAGCCTGCCAGTTCGCACAGCTGCTCCAGACAGCGGCCTGCAACGCGGCGCATTCGATCGAGCAACGCGCCGCGAAATGGATCATCGCGGCCCGAGAGCATATCGGCAGCGACGAAATCCGCCTCACCCATGAGCAGCTCGCCGGCATGCTCGGCGTCTCCCGCAGCTATGCCAGCCGCGTCATCCAGACGTTCAAGGCCAGGCGCATCCTCGCGACCCGCCGCGGTGCCATCCTGATTCTCGATGCGCCGGCACTCGAGACAAGCGCCTGCACCTGCAACGGCGCGGTGAAGAAGCACTTTCGCGAAGTGCTGGGACGCGCGGCGGGCTAGAACGATCCGCGCAACCGGAACATATTCGCGCGGCCCGCATTGCCCGACATGGCGCGGTACTTCTTTCATTTCGAGGGCCAGCAACCTCACACCGACACGACCGGTGAAGCGCTCCTCGACGACGAGGCCGCCTGGCGCGTAGCCGTCCGCCTCTCCCGCGATGTCGAGCATGCGCTGCGCCCCGGCGACAGCTGGACGCTCAGCGTCTACGACGGCAACGAGCCGGTGTTCGTGCTGGCGATGGTGACGCGGCGATTTCGCTGAGGGCCCTTCGCGGCCCTGCGCTCGATCAATAGAGCCGCGAGGCGTCGCCCTTGCGAACGACCACGTTATGGCCCTTGGCCGTCATGCACTGCTTGTACGCATACCCTTGCGCATAAGTCGCCTTGCGGGCCGAGAAGATCACCTCCGTCGTGCCCGCCTGTGCAAGACAGGTCGCCCGCGCGCTGGCATAGCTCTCCTTGCCGGCGGCCTGCGCCGACGAGACTGCGAGGCAAACGAGTCCTGCTGCGACAACTGGAATTCTCATGTCATATCCCCCCAAAATTGTTGGCCGCTAGGGCGCGGCCATCCTTGCAAGAGCCGACGGCACGAACAAGCCGCTATCCCGCCGCCCCACAACATCTAGCGACAGGATTCGTGAAGCGACGTGACATAGGTCACTGAAAAACATAGATCACTGAAAATCCGGAGAGGCATTCGAATTCGCCCGATCGCTTCGGCCAGACGTTGGAACGTCGCACGCGTCATGCACGTTTGTCCGGTGTCATGGCAAAGGGGGATCGAACGAGGAGATACAAGCGTGGTCCACCCCGGCAAGTGGTACGATCCGATCTCAGAGCGCTGGATAGCGCCGCGCGAACCCCGGCTTGCAACACCGTCCCGTGTGATTGAGAACCACGTCCTCGAGAGGACAATCGAAGTCCAGCGTATCTGGCGCGCTCTGGTCGATTGCTGCGCGCGCGACTGATGCATTCGCGCGGCGCAGGAACGCCTCGACGGCGGCGCCGTTGTAACCCTGCATGACCGATCCCGCATCACCCACAAAGCCAATCGCAACCGCGATCCGCTACCTCTCGATCGCCGTCGGCTGCGCCTGTCTGCTGCTCGCCGCCATCTGCTTCGCGATCGCTTGCCAGGTCTTCATCCAGACCGGCATGCTCGCGCAGTCGTATGCGATGGTGTTCCTCATCAGTGGCGCGCTGGGATGCCTGGCGCTGATGCTGGCGCGGGTGTGGAAGTAGACGATCAGTCCGTAGGATGGGTAGAGCCTCGCGAATCCCATCACCCAGCTAATCCCGTTCTCCGTAGTCACTATCCCACGGATTTCGTTCCGGAGATCTCATCTGCCGCTCTGCGAGGCTCGTGGAGGCCACCGCGATTTCTCGGCCAGTGATGCCGCTGTGAAAGGCTTAAGTGTGTTGCACCACGCGCGGTCCCAGAACGGCAGCCACGAGTTGCGGCCACAGATTAAAGAAGAAGACGTAGATGATCGCAACGGCCCACCCGTAGATCATGCTCGCAACAAACCCGTAGATGAAGTTGCCGACGGTAATCATTTTGAAACCGGGAAAAACGGTCGGCAGGATTTCATGGCCTTTCAGATCGGGGAAGGCTAGCCAGAGAATTACGCATAGCACGTAGGTTACCTGGAACAGCATGCAAGTTGCGAACATGGTTCGAAGATAGGGAAGCTTGGTCATGCCAGTCACTCCTATAAGCATCCATGTCAGGCGGACGCGCCGATTACTTCGGCGCGCCTCACACTTTCGGGCTCTTCTACTGTTTGTCTCCCATGTGATGCGGCGTCGATGTCCCCGGCCCCCCGCTGTAGTGGTGACCACCCGACTGACCGGTGGTGGTCTCCTTGTCGGTCGATTTCTTCTTGCCCATGTGGTGAGGCACTTCGGTCTTCGGCCCTCCGGAATAGTGATGGCCGTTCCGTTCAGTGTCTTTCGTTGCGGTCTGAGCCATCGAAGGAGTGGCTATGAGAGAAGCGACAGCAAGCGCAGCGAGGAAATTCTTGACGATCATACGCATTCCTCCGGTCGAGAGAGTTCGGTTAAGGACAACTCCATTAAACTACAGTCTTAAAATCCAAATTTGACGCATATCAACTCTGGTTGCTCATAGTTGCCGGAACGGATTTGATTTGTGTCAACATGATTTCGGGCGAAATCGGAGAACTTGGTTCTTGTCCTGATCGCGCTGGTGCGATCAGGCACAACACCGGGACTGGCCCGGTCTCGAGTTGCTCCGATGACCTTGTCGCGCAACTTCCTTATCATTCTGGTGCTCGCCGTGATCGCGGCGATCGCTGGGGCGCTGCTGTTCACCCAGCATCAGGCTCATGTACTCGGGGCTCTGCTTTGGCTGCCCCTCCTGGCTTGTCCGCTCATGCATTTTTTCATGCACGGCAGGCATCGAGGTGGGGGCCATCACCACGGTTGACTGTGGAGAGCCCCATGCGCAAAGAATTCGGCTGGCCTGCTTCGTCAATCCTTCTGGCGCTTTCCGGAACCATCCTAGTCGGCGTCGGCTGCTATTTTCTCTTCGTCAGGCCTGCGCTTCTACCGGAGGACATCCGCTACATGAGCCTTACGCCTGCTGAGCTGGCGTCGATTGGTCCAAGATTGGCAAAGTGGCTTGCTCACGTATTCAACGTAATGGGCGGCTACGTGACGGCGACAGGTGTGCTTACGCTAACTTTAGCCGTGACGGCTTTTCGCCAACGAAATACTTTGGCCCTCGCTGGTGCCACTGTTGCAGGTGTGGTCTCGATAGGTTGGATGGCTGCCGTCAACTTGATGATCAATTCAGACTTCAAATGGGTGCTGCTCGGATTTGCGCTCATCTGGGCAGCGAGCATCGCCGCATTTTTCGTCGAAGCGCGCCGCGCCATCCGCTAAGGGTCGACAGCGGACTGGTCGTCGTCTGGGTCCTGTGGAGGGCGCGACTTTCCGGGGGGACCGCGCGACCGCGACCCTTGAGGATCTTTGCGACCGCGCAATTCGCGTTTAGTTTTATGCGAACTGGTACTATTTAGGGACGTGAAGATGGTCGATCTTGCAACAAGAATGTCCCGCGCGCATCGGGCATCCCTCGGCGAAGGCTAGCTTCAGCCTGAGCAGCGCGCAGATGCCGGGGTCGATTTGCCGCTCTTGTGCTTCTTACCGCGCAAGACCGTCGCCATCGAAACACCCCGTCAACCCCTCTTCACGAAAATATTCTACTTTCCAGAATTTCGGATTTATGGCATACACCATTCATCCCGGCCCAACCAAAGGGGCGTTCGCGACCGTCACGAGATGCGGGCCGGGTTGCGGTGGACGCGGCAGCGCCGGTGCGATTGGCGTGATGACAGGGCGGGCAACCCGTGAGTCCTCACGCGACGCGATACGACACGGCGCAGTCACAGCGGGCTTGTCGGATGTCTTGGGTGAGCACGCGCTAGCCCCTGATGATCAGGCAAAACCGTCCGCGGACGGAGAAGTCGTGTGGTCCTGACGTCCAGCACTATTTTTGTGGCTCGAAAACAAATAAAACCCCTGTTATTGCTGGGTTTTCTCGATTTAGCTCGGAGAAGAATGCGGACAGATGGAAGCGCTGGGACCCATTAGGCCCTAGTCTCACGGGGCTCTAGCCCCGCTTGCGCCGTCTGTGACGGTTCCTGTTCAGGTTGAATTGATCGACCACCTCCTGCCACGCGATGATCTCGCACTCGTACCAGAACCGCCGATGCGGGCTCATGAAGGTGCCGCTGGGAAATTTCTTGGCCTTGATCATCCGATACATGGTGGCTCGGGAGAATGGGACGACAGCGAGTACCGCCTGTTCATCGAGCATGCGGCGGAGAAGGGTTCCGTTTGGCGCTACGCCCTCCGCTTCAGGCATTTTATCCATGGTCGTGGCCTTGGTGATGTCGCGAACGCTACGCCAGCGAGCCCCCAGTACCGTTTTATTTATTGATCCGGCGGCTTTCGCCCGCCCCCGTTTCGGACGAGAATACCCTGCATGGTTCCGCTGGCTCGAACATACGATCAGGGCCTTGCCGAGATCGCCGAGGCAGACGCAGTCGCCTATGCGCGCCAGCTAGTGTGCATGGTGCGCGACGAGAAGTTGGAATTTTGCGGCGTCCCATTGAACTGGTTCGACAAAGGTGACAACCACCTTGCCGCCCGCAAGCTCATCGAGAGATTGGCGGTGCTGTCCCCGGATTTGATGCTGGACCTACCGCATCTAGCGCACGCCGGTTGGGGCCTCGCCCATGAGGCTTTGCTGAACCTGCACGTCCAGTACGAACACCAGGGTAAGCCGCGTCCCCCTGCGTTAGCGGCCTACATTCAGGAACTCGCCTCAGGCCGGACCTATCTGCATATCCCTTCGAAGAAGCGGGAAGATAACTTCCTGCGGAAGATCGCAATCAACTTCATCGTCGGTTCGGTTTGCGAACGCTTCAAAATGAAACCGACACGGTCGTCACGCAGGAAGCCGAGCGGATGCTCGATTGTGACGAAGGCCCTAGCCGACGAGAGAATTGCGATTGGCGAGGATGCGGTGACAGCGATCTGGGCACAGCTCGGCAAGGTCGCCTTTCCAGCCGAGTTTCGCGCCGGATGGGTTCAATAAATAAAACGGTTCGGACCGACCTTTGCGATAGATGAGAAGACGCCGCTCTCAACTCTATTGGGAGCGGCGTCTTTCATTTTAGCTACATCTTCAACTGTGCCCTGGCAGGCGGTTGTCGGTGTAGCGCAATGCCAAGGAGCGCGCAAATGCCGATCACGACAGAGCCCCTCACCGATTGGGACCGATATGAGATCGCCCGCCTCCAACAAGAAACCGGGCTCGGCCTAAACGACGCACAACTGTTGCATCACTATCGAAATGGACCAATGCGGCACATGTACTCGCATGAGCTTCGCCGATGCGAGGCTCTCGAAGATAGGATCGCGGCGAAGCATGCAGAAACCGTAATCCCGCTCCGCATGAACGACAACGGCTCTAGTCCGCAAGCACGCCGGGGGCCAACGGCGATCCCAGCGTTGGGACAGGCAGAACCCCTCGCAGCGCTCGACATCTCCAACTGGGATAACGAAGAAGTCCCCCAGCGAGATTGGGCGGTGCGCAACCGCATCCCTCGTCGCGCCGTCACGCTACTTTCGGGTGAAGGCGGTGTCGGAAAGTCCATCCTGACCTTGCAGCTATGCTGCGCCCATGTGCTCGGGCGCGACTGGTTCGGCTCTATGCCAGAGCCAGGACCAGCAATCTATCTCGACGCCGAGGACGACGAGGCTGAACTGCACTTCAGGTTGGAGGCAATCCGAGACCATCTCGGCGTTACATTCAGAGAATTGGACGACGGCTGTCTGAATCTCATGTCTCTCGCGGGAAAGGATGCCGTGCTAGGTGTGCCGGATCGCGCGGGCATCATTCGGCCTTCTGAGCTTTTCGAAGAACTGATGCGGACAGCAACGAACATCAAGCCGGTGCTGATCGTGCTGAACTCCGCCGCCGACTTGTTTGCGGGCAACGAGAACAGTCGTAGCGAGGTCCGGCAATTCGTTGGTTTGCTGCGTCGCCTCGGTATCGCCAGCGGCGCAGCGGTGCTGCTCACCTCGCACCCGAGCCTAACCGGCCTTTCGACCGGCAGCGGCCTCAGCGGTTCGACCGGCTGGACCAACAGCGTTAGGTCGAGGCTGTTCTTTAAAACGAGTGAGACCGACGACGGCGGCAAATCAGACCAGCGAGAATTAATCGTCCGAAAGAACAACTATGGACCTACAGGCGAGACAGTCCGCATGGTCTGGCGCAACGGCCTGTTCGTTCCGCTGTCCGCTCCGTCGAGCATCGAGCGGGCCATCGCCGAGCACAAGATTGATGACCTGTTCATGGGCCTGCTCGCCCGGTTCAGCCACGAGGGCAGGAAGGTCAGCGACAAGACCGGCACCAACTATGCGCCCGCCAAGTTCGCGGCCGAACCGGAAGCCAAGACCGCCAAGTGTAGCAAGGAGGCGCTGGCCGACGCCATGCGGCGGCTGTTTACTGCCGAGAAAATCCGGGTTCAGGAAGATGGGCCGCCATCCCATCGACGGTCCCGGCTGGTGATCGTCGGGGGCGTGTCATGAGGCTTCCACCGATCCTTCCACCGACCTTCCACCGCCTTCCACCGGGGTGTGCTTCCACCCCCCTTATACCCCCCACGCGCTGGAAGGGGTGGAAGCGCGTCTTGGGGGACGCCCACCCTTCCACCGCTTTAACAGGGCGGAAACCGCGCCTGGTGGCCCCCGGGTGATCCAGAGGAGACGCGACCATGACAGATGGCCAACACGCGAACAATGGGCGGAGCGACGACGGGAGCAGCCCGGACTACTGCCGGACGATTACCGAGCCATGGAGCCAAAGTTTCCTCGCAACCATTTCGGCGACTATGCCAGCACCGCCGAATACGACGATGTGATCCACTCGCTCAAACAGGCGTGGCGCGACCTCGGACGTGCGATGAGAGCCAACCCTGATTCTAATGCGAAGGCTGAGCTGAGCCACAAACGTCACGAGTTGAACATCATGATCAACAATCTGCGTGAGCAGTCGCGCCTCCCGTTATACTTTGCGCATGAGGAGCTGGCGGCACTGGTGCCATTGCTCGGCGAGATCGAGGCGCGCTACACAGCCGCACGCGATGCATGGAAGGTGGCACACGACCGATGGTGGGAAAGCAGGCCACCCGTTGACAACGGCGATGAGGCATGGGCTGCCGAACTGAAGCGGCGGCAGGAGTGGGAAGAGGACGCGCGCCAAAATGCGGAGCGGCGAGCCGCTTGGGAAGCGGGCCGCGAAGAGCGCGAGCGTCAACAACGCGAGGAAGCCATCGCGCGCGGTGTCGCCAGTAGGGCGAGGCGTCGCGAGGAAAAGTTTCGTAAGGCCGTGCAAGACCTACGCGACCATGCACTTCGACCCGGCACCATCTGCCGGTGTTGCGGAAAGTACCTCACTGACCCGCCATCCATCGCTCGCAGCATCGGTCCCGAGTGCTGGGAGATTATCCTCAAGCGCATTGAGCGCAGACAAACCGCCTGATGCCCCGTCACCCACCATCGCGCCCGAACGCCAACCGGATGCGCCGACAGCCGCATCCTGGAACGCCGCCGTCAGCCGCATCAAAGCGGAAGCGGCGGAGCGAGCCTAAGGGACGATCGGGGCGCGAGCGTGAGCGAGTCCCATCGCAGCGTCGCCCTAACAAGCCGCCGCCACCACCGAACGAACAAAGACGGAAAGATCGCGAGCGACAACGCCGCTACCGCGCTCGCAACAAGGCTGGCGAGAAGCGATATGTGGTCGTCGCGAGAGAGCATTGGGTTGCCGAGGCCATGCTGCTCTCGGGGCGGATGAAAGAAACGGATGTTTCAAATCACTTACTTGTCGAAGCGGCGCTCTCGCGCGTGGTCGTCGAGTGGATAGCGCGCTGGTTAAAATAAATGTCACCGCGTGACACTCGCGCGACGTGCTTTGCTGTACCCTGAACGAGCCATTGAAAACGCGACCTTCGCCACCGAGGCAATCTTCATGCCGAAGTACACAAGGCTACAGCAGGCACTGATATCCGCTGAAGCGGACATGCATGTCGCAATTCGTCGAGCAGACTTAGCCCGGCAAAAGTACCTACTGCTACGTCAAAAGGAAAAAATGGTCGAACGTCGGCTGGTACTGGTTAAATCTAAGGGAGGCAATCGTGACCACAGCAAATAAAGGCGATCTCGTATCTCGAAAAGCTGAGGCGGTGGAGCGGACGTTCGGGGTGGAGCCTATAGAGGGGCTGCCGACAACGCTTGGTGCGGCATTGCTGGACCTATCGAAGATGGCGGCAGCGATGCACCCAGACGACATTTCTCTGTCGCTTGATCTGCCTGCGGGAATTTTGACGTTCAGAGCTTATAGGCGAGAGCGACGATGAACCTCGTTTAAAGACCGTTGCAGGTGTTGCCATTCGATGCGGCGGAGCGGGCAATGCTTTAGAGAGTCATCTCATTTGATCGTAGGCGTCTGCGAGAAAATGGTCAAAGCTCTCGATCCGTATGAGACCGAGACGTGGATATTCCATATCGGTCACAATGTAGAGGGCGACAGTCAGCGTTCCTGCAAAGAGCAGCATATGTATCCAACTGTGTCCTGCGCTCGCGGCCATCCCGAACCCGGCGAGCAGTGAGCAACCAAGGCCGAGGCCAAACAGCATGAAGTAAATGATCTGCGGTGGGTGCTTTTCTGCGGCACCTGCACGCAGGCGCGCGACCTCAAAGAGACTATTCAGCGCCGGGAGCGATAGAGCGCATGCAGGACGATAGTTCGGCTGTGGGCAGGCTGCGACTGCCGCGTCCCATAGTTGGTTTTTGAGTTCAAGCACCTTTTTCTCTTGCTGGTCGGAGAAATCCTCCGCCCGCTGGAGCAGCAAGAAATCATGGGCTAAGCGATACAGATCGATCCGGGCGCGGACGTAGTCTTTGAGGCCGGTCTGAAGCTTGAGCGCATCATCTCCGCCGAAAAGGCTTAGTCTATCATATGCCGTGGTAGCCGCCGTCGCTTCCTGAATGACTAACTGTCGGCGATCATCGAAGCGCTGCAGGGCACCCGAGATAGTGAAGGCCAGCAGCAGACCCATCAGGCCGAATATCGCGCCCTCAACGGTTGCCAGCCCTCCAGTGCCCTCGGTGTCGCTCCGCGTGCGATACCGAAAACCGAGACGTTGACCTAATCGTAGCAAGATCAGTGAGCCGACAAAAAACAGCGCGGCTATGGCTACGGCGAACAACAAGAAGTTCATTTGACCTCACGCGGACCGGCCGCCTGACGCCGCCAAAGTGTGACGGAAGAGTTGCAACCCCTTTAAGCAGATCATCCGGCCTTTTGCGTCATCGCTTTTCGGGCGATGCAGTAGCCGACGTAAGAACGCCCATTCGCTCGGCAACAGACACAAGTTCCGCCAAGGACCGAACCTGCAGTTTCTCCATCACACTATGGCGATGGGCTTTGATGGTCCGTTCGGTGCAGCCTAATGCGCGGGCGAGGTGCTTGTTCGTGCCGCCGCGAATGACAAGTTCAAAGACTTGCCGCTCGCGCGGCGTCAATGTTGCGATACGGGAAAGTACGGCTTCACGCGCGTGTTTTTGGATAAGCATGGCATGGTGATGCAGCATCGCTCGTTCTACGACTGGAAGAAGCTGATCCGATGATACTGGTTTGATCAGAAAGTCCTCCCCACCAGCTTTGATGGTCTTCACCGTGGTCGCAATATCGGCGGAGCCGGTGAGGAATATGATCGGAATTGTCGAACCAAGTTCGAGTAGACGTTGTTGCAGCTCTGGGCCGCTCATTCCGGGAAGGCGCACGTCAAGGAGGATGCAACTCGTCACGTCATCATTCGGCAAACGATCCAGAAGATGCTGCGCCGTAGGATAGGTGGAGACCTGATAACCGAATTGGTTCAACAGTGCTTCTATTGCTTTGCAAAATCCCGCGTTGTCATCGACAACATGAACGTGCTTCGCGGCAACCTTCAATTCCACGGCTTCGACCTCCGGCCTTCGCCAAGAATTGACGAGCACAACCTCAAGGGTGCTCAAATGCGCTCATCCGGGTCAACCGGCACTCTGGGATACCCTGTACTCATGGATCGCGGGTCGGAGTTCCCCTCCTAACATTTGTTAAGCGGCAACCTGCGTAACCAGTGTGCTGGTGACCGAACTGTTCGGAATCGAACCACTGGTGGCGGTAAGAGCGGTCACGTCCCCTGATTGTTCGAGATGTTCGGGAAGTAAGTAAGATGATCGGTATTGCCCCCAAAGTGCGGCGGCCTTTTGTGAGTTTCCTGAGTGTCAAAGCGTATTGAGATGCCGGGGTTCATTAAACCCCAGTTAGCTAACTTGAAGTCTAAGGCCCCAAAGGGCGATCAGTGGCTTCATGAAATCAAGTACGACGGCTACCGCGTTCAGGTCCATCTCAACCGGGGTAGGAAGAAGGTCTTCACCCGCAACGGGCTGGACTGGACCAAGCGGTTCACCGAGATTGCCAGTGCACTGGCCATTCAAGGCGAAGCCATCATCGACGGTGAGGTAGTGGTCGTCCACGGAGGGCGTACCAACTTCTCAGAGCTGCAGGCGGAGTTGGCTGCGGGCAGACAGGGGCGGCTCGTATACTACGCCTTCGACCTCCTTTGGAGGAATGGCGACCTTCGTAAGCTGCCGCAGATCGAGCGCAAGCAACTGCTCTTAGACTTGCTCGGCGAGAACGACATCGAACTTGCGGTGCTGTTTTCCGAACATCTCATCGGCGACGGTCAGAAGATGTTTGAGCATGCTGCCAAGCTGAATTGGGAAGGCATCATTTCCAAGCGAGCGGACGCCCCGTATCGGTCAGGGCGAAATGAGAACTGGCTGAAGATCAAGGCTGTGCAGAAAGGGAAGTTTCCTGTCGTCGGGTTCGTCAAAGACCCAACCGGCGTTCCAGCGCTCGATCTCGGCAAGCAGGAAGGCAACGACCTCGTGTACATGGGCAAGGTCGGGACCGGATGGTCTCGCACTGTTTCCAGCCAGATTAGGAAGCAGCTCGATACCGTCGTGAGCCCGAAGTCGAAGCTAACCAAAACGATCCGGAAGCCGAAGGCGACATGGGTTGAACCAAGGTTCTTCGCGAACATTGAGTATCGAGACATCACATCGGAAGGCTTGCTGCGTGCCAGTTCGTTCAAAGGACTTTCTCGGAAGGATGAATCCTAATTGTCGCATCTGCTTCGGACTAGGATGGGTATGCGAAAATCATCCGAAGCGGGCTTGGAGCGACGAATTGGGTTGCCAGTGTGGCGCGGGGATGCCGTGCGAGTGTGGCGCCACCAGCGAGCTTGAAGAGCCTGACGTGAGCAAAGTCCTCGAAGTCCGGTCAACGCGACATTAGCGTACCGGCCTTTTACGTTACGACGACGTTGTTGGCGTCGAGGGAGAGGCTCCGGCAGCACCTTGATTATTGCTTTCGCATTTCCATGCTGGCGCAATGTGAGGGAGATGCTTTGCGCCGATCTCGATGATTCGTGGACAGAGCAAACGGCGTTCGTTCAACAACACCTCGGCAAGCTCGATGACTAGCGGCATCTTCAGATTCGCGGCGAGATCAATCCCGCGTCGCATGAACGCCTCATCATAAGGTTTCGGCCACGTGCCATTGGACCGTTCGTGATTTGCGCCAAAATAGTTCACCTTGTCCTGAGCTGCGTTGCTGCCAAGCGCGATCTGGATGAAGTCACGTTCGAGAAGCGGCACACCTTTACTGTCCACCAGACGGTTTCTACGAAATAGTTGGTACTCTACAGCGAACGCCGCGCAGGCGACCGTTTCGCGTTGTGACTGCGTTAGGAGGGGCATGCGGGTTCGCGCCAGACCGGGAGACCCGGGATCGTCAACGAACTCCATGAGCACGGGCGCTATGCCCGTCATCAACGCAGCCGTCGCGTGTCCAGCCTCGTGCAGGCAGATAGCGGCTGCCGAGGGCGTCTCATAGTCGATCCCTTGCGGAATAGTCTGCAAGCTGGTCCTCCTTGTTGTAATCAATGCGACTATGCCCTGCGCGAGGGTGATGAACAGAGTCGGAAGGCCAACTACCGCTCTCGACTTGTCACTCAGCCACTTGCGCATGCTTTCTCCACATACCCAGCGGCGACATTAAATGCAGGATCAGCGGCACGTGAGTTAGTCTTTCTGCAATGCTGTAATATCTTCCTTATCAGCCCCACGCGCCACGATCCTCAACGAATCGTCCGGCAAAGGCCGCTGCAACGCCTTAGCCTCGTCCCACGGCGCTCGCATCCAGACATCACGCTCCTCACCGGTCAACAGAATGACCGGCATGGCCTTGGGATGGATCGGTTCGACGATGGCGTTCGGTGACGTGGTCAGAAAGCCGTAGACGTTGTGCGGCCCCGAAATCGGCTTCGATTTCGTGCCGCGCTCTCCTTTGAACTCGGTCCAGATGCCCGCGAAGCAGGTCAGCGGCCCGGCGTCATTGATCGCGAACCAGACGACATCATTTTTCTTGGTGTGCGGGTTCGGCTCCGGCGCATACTCGGCGAAGCTGTTGAACGGCACCAGACAACGGCTTTCCGGCTTCAGCCAGCCGCGCCAGTGCGGCGAGGAGGTGTTGCGGATATTGGTCACTGGCGGTCCGCCTGTGCGCGGCGGCGGCGGCATGCCCCAGCGCATCAGGATTAGCTCACGCTCGGTGCCTGCATTGCGAATGACCGGCGCGGGATAGTCAGGGAAGACTCCCGGCATCGGCGCGAGGTTGCCGACATAGCGGTTCACCACGCGGAACAGCGCCCGGATGGCTTCTTGGTTCGTCGTGATGGAATAAAGGTTACACACAGCCCGTACCTATAGTGCAGCCAGCCCGTTCCGAGCCTCAAAACCTAGTAAAGTTGCTCGGCGCTGCCAACACCGCTGTAATGGCCCGCGATGAGCACAAAAACACGCGAGGTTATCTGGGGCGGCCGGATCATGGCCGCGAAGATGCGTGCCGAGACGGCCCGCAAGGAGGCTAGGAAGGCCGCCCGTGCGGCTGATCGTGCCGAGGCGGAAGCATGGTCGGTCCGCATGGAAGGATATGGCGGGCCAGCGCAGACAAGCCCAACGATTGGCCAATGCCTGAACGGCGGTTACGGCTGGTTGGAGATCGAATGTTGCCGATGCAAGACACGGGCGAGCATGCCGTTGGATGCGATCCGCAGGGCGCGTGACACGCCGATCTGGAAGTTAGAGGCGTCCTTCCGATGTCGATCCTGCGGCACCCGCCGTTACAAGCCGCCGGTCCGCAAGATCAAGTTGACGGAGCAACGGGAGATTACGCTGGGTGCATCCTGATGAAGAGCGTTAAGGCGGGGATATCAAGGAGGGGCATTGAGCGGAATAGGGCCACGTCGCAACGGTGGCCCCCTGTGTTGCCAGCGCAGAGGAAGCTCGGGATTTGTCATCCAACGAAAATGAAGTCTGCGAAAGCTGCGAAAGTAGAGGTCCGCGTTGTGTTTGTCCCGGATGTGATCAATTAGCTTTGCTGTGTCAGCCATCACATCCAACACGAAACCTTTCCAGTAAACGTAGCAGATGCGTTCGTCGAATGTGCCGTTCTCAATCCCAACTGCCATTAATTCGAAAACGTTGAGATAATTCCGCACGTAACCGTAGTGCGCCGATTTGCAAAAATCGTCCAGGTCGGCGGTTACACGAAGCGCATCGACGCCATCCCTGAATTTGTCATAGGCGGCGATCAGTTTATCGTCCATTTCAGTTTTCAGAAAGAAGTCGATTGCGGCTCTACGCCGAGCAACTCCTTTTTGCGCAATCAGCGACCACGTCGCTACGCCCAACGCACAGAATGCGACAAGTACAGTTCCGATTGGTGCGAGTTTGGCGATGTATTCAAAGCTCACAATGTCCCTCCCTTCGCCTGAGTGCGTCAGCAATGCGCGAGGTCGAGTAAACGACGACCGAAACGAAGGCGCTCGTGAAGTAGATGATGGCAGCAAGCACCATATCGATCACTGTTCTACTGTAGACAACCATGACGAAGCACAGCACAATCGCCACGATGCTGACGATCACAGTAAAAAAATCTCCGGATCGCGCCGCATAAATGAAAGGTGCTATAGCAGTCAGCAGCACGCACATTGCGACCATGATCAGTGCAATAGCCGATCCCCCAGTCGTCATTGAGGGGGCAAGTTGCTTAAGGATATTGTCGATATCCGGCTTAGGGATATCGCCGGTGTATATGAGATAAAAATAGGTGCCGACTAACAATGTGATTACGGCAAAAGACGTAAATTTTACAGCAAACCGAACGTATTCCATTCAAAGGTCTTTCTGGCTGGATCATCGTTGAGCTAAGGCGGTTTTCCGATAAGCCTCGATCATCGCAGGCGTAATGTCATGGGTATAGCAAAGCGGTGCCGCGCCGCCCGGTCGAGAATAGGCGCTCCGGGAGCCGCACGCTCTTCCGTTACGCATGGTGTCATCAGGACAAGCGCACGGCCTACCAGTTGCGTGATACTGAGCCCGGCTTGCTTTGATGATGATCGCAGCGATGGCTGCAGCGGTCAGCACCATCTCGACCTTACGCTTCGTCTCGGTAGGTGCGGGTTTCTCAAGAACAGGAGCGGTCGCCACCTTCTCGGGCTGAGTCTTGACGGTGGGTGCCGGACTGGTTGGAGCGCCTGATGTCGCTGCCGGTGCGCTAGGGAGTGATACAGGGGACGTGAATGTAACGGACTTGGTTAATGGAGGCTGAGACTGCGCGATTGCCGCTACGGGTGCATTGTTCACGGGATTGCTGTGACGACCTATGGTGTAGGCCCCCAGAGCTGTGACGCTCAGCAGAAAGACTATCGTTTTTGCCCCCATAACAGCATTCAATAGCAGCTCGCGAGCAGGTGCAAGTTCGCTCAACGTGGCATTGCGCTGCAACACAGAATTGAATATCGTCGGTCATGCCGGAGGCATCCCGTGAAGAATTCGGCTATCGCGTGTTTCTCACTTTTCTTCGGGATGATCGGTGCCGCAGTGGGAGAACCGATTTCGGCCTCCCAGATCGCTGTCGTTGATGGCGACACCATTGATGCACACGGACATCGATATCGCCTGGTCGGCTATGACACGCCCGAGATCACGACAAGAAGGCGGAAGGTAGGACCCGAGGAACAAGCCGTTGCCGCAATCGCGAAGGAACGATTCACGGAGCTGTTGGGGAGCGGTACTCTCGATCTATCTGAAGTGCCTTGTTCGTGTCCAGCTAACAAACTCCGCAATGGCACGTGCAATCATGGGCGGAAATGCGCCGTCCTTTCCGTGAACGGTAGGAACGTCGGCGATACACTGATCGCTGAAGAACTGGCGGTCCCTTACACTTGCTCCGCGACGCGCTGTCCTCGAATGCCTGATTGGCCACGGATTATTAGACAGCAGATGAGGTAGTCCGACGACCCTGGGACGGGGTGGGTTTGTCCCCCAATCAAATGGGGGCGGGGGGAACGGTCCGTTCTTTTCAGGGCGAACAATTCCAGCGCGGCGGCGCTCCGAATTTGCTACCGCCCGTAGTAGGCGTTTATGGAGCCGCAGCAAGTTCTTCCACGGGTTGGAGAAAATCCTGCTACAATGGCCCGGAAGGACCGTGAGGCACGTCCATGCCCCGTCAAGCCGCCGCAGCCGCCACCTTCGCCGCCAACAATTCGACGCGCGAGCTGCTGAAGCCGCCGGACGACCTCGACCAGTTGGAGCGCGCTGAGTTCGTCAGCCTCGTCGTCGGCGCTCCCGCTTCACACTTTCTGCCGTCCGATCTGCCGCTGCTCGCGGCCTACGCCAAGGCCATCGTGGCCGAGCGCATCGCTGCCGGTGAGCTAGCTGCCGCCTACGTCATCGACGGGAAGCCGAGTCCGTGGTTGCCAATCTGGCAAGGCAAGGTCCGAGCGCTGACGACGCTGGCGCGAATGCTGTCGCTCTCACCCGGCGGCAGGGTGCCGAGCAAGTTCCCGACGGAGGCCGAGCCGGTCAGCTATTACACGCGCATGAGCCTGTTGGAGGGCCGCCGCGATGACGAGCCGAACTGACCGCGCCGCATTCGAGGTGGCCATCGATCTCGCCCGCAAAGACCCCCTGCAGCGCAAACGGATCGATGCCAAGTTCGCCGCTGGCGTGGACTTCGTGAACATCGGCAAAGCCGCCGCCTATCACTGCCAGATCGAGTCGCTCGGTTTGCTACCGTGGCAATCGCCGCCTTGCTACGCCGATATGCGGGCGCTGAATGAGCCCTACGGCGACCCCAGCGGTCGGCGGGAGAGTGCCGAGCTGGCGCTGCGAATGCAGCGCCAGGACGTCAGCAGATGGAACGCGGACCCGGTCGCGGCGTGCGTCGAGGCCGAGCAGCGCAAAGCGGGTTGACGAAATGCCACTATCGACGTTTGCCAAGCGATGGCAGGCCACCCGGCGTAGGGCGACCCTGCAGTCGACTCCAGTCATTCGAGACCCAACCCTTGTTGATCTCTTTGACGGTCTTCGCCTCGGCCTCGGTCGCCGGTCGCGTGGTGTCAACGACGTCATCCCAACCATCGACCAAGTCGGAATCGGCCTCGGGATGTTTCTCATGACCTTTAGGCTTCAGGTTCTTTTTCTTATTAAGTGAGGCGCGCTCGACCACCATCGCCGCCAGCATCTCCGTGCGACGGGCCAGATACTTTCTTCGCTTCTCTTTCGATCCTGCCATCTGGCTGCATCCTAGTTCTAAGGTCGCACTCAGCTCGGCACAAAAAAGCATCCTAAAATGCGAAACCGAGGTCAAGCGCACCTCTAAGGGCTCGATACTGATCCTCTGACAGTATCGTAATCGACTGGTACGGATGGTTTCCGAGAACGCCGAGACGTTGAAGGTCCACCAAGCCGACAGCGGGTTGCGTGTGACCAACTAAAAGGAAGTCGATTACTTTGACCGGTGACGCAGGCGTTGGATTCATCGCGCGCATCTCCTCAGGCGAATACACCGAGCGTTTGGCAGTGTGCTTTATAAGCTCATCTGGGTCGTCGATATCCCTCACCTGTTCAGCGATTGCGAGCGTCGTAATGGATTGGCTTGCTGCCAGACTTTCATCTTTAGACATGTAGAAGAGCAGTATGTCGCCCGGCTTAATCATGCTGGTGCGCGCGTGGCACAGATAAACTTTACGAATGGTATTTCCGGGTGTCCGGTCTTTCTCCCGCGTCAGGATCGGACCGAAGTCCGATGTCGGAAAAAGAGGCAGCTCTCTGCCGAACGCGATCTCTGGAAAAAGCCTACGGTGATAGTCCGGCTGGATTGGCACATAGAACTTGCTCACTGCTGCCCCATCATGGAAACGGGGGTAGTTGGTCCGCGCGAAATCGAGCGCGCTTTCGGTGAGTGTAGGCAGAGCGCCGCGCAGGATGGGCTTTTCCATCACTAGCTCGCCCGACGCTGACCTCTTCGTCTCCGAAAATCCGTAATACTTGAGTAATGAAATGAGAAGCGCGTGCTTGGGATAAACCGTGAGATAAACGAGGTCGTAGTTGTTGTGTTGAGCGAACCAGAGGGCTTGCTTTAACAACAGCTCACCAAACTTTTCGCCGAGATACTCGTCACGCACTTTGAAGGTGCAGATTTTTAGAATCTTCGGCCCACGGTGTTGAGTTTGAGCTTCCAAGTGCGTCTCTGTTTTTCTTATTATTAAGCCCGCTATCTCAGAATCAATCTCTAGCACCCAACACTCACGGTGAGCTTGTTTGCAACGCTCAAACCAACTATCAAATGGCGGGTAGTCCTCACGCAGACTCGCAAAGATCGGATTTCGGTCACTGAGTTCATATGCTTTGCGCTCGATGACGTGGGGAAGCTCGACCGTCTTTGCTACAAAGGTGAGCTTTAGCCATTGCAGCGCGTCGTCGATGGTGAGAACGCGGTCGCCCAATCCCACCCGCGCAGCCCGCTTGTGTAAGTTGCCGTCTTCGGAAATGAGATAGTCCACAGCCCGCGCGTCTAAAGCGGCGAGCAGCCGCGCATCTGAACGGTCATTGTCCTTTTTGATGGGGCCAAAACGCGCGACCAAATCTGCGTCGCTTTGGTTCGGCAACCGGGCTAATTTTTGAAACTTATCCAGCTTGCTGAGCGTGACTCTGCGGCGTCCCTCATCGCGATCACGCGCTATGTCGTCGTAGTTTGCGCCCTCAACGAAAAGGCCAACGCCATACTCGTTGCTAAGCCGGGAAATGTCAGCGAGTCGCGCCTCGACCGGCTTCGGGTCTTCCAGCCCGATCACTATGTGAGTGTCGATGAGTAGTTTGAAATGGTCCATCGTCTAACAATGAATTAAAGCGCTTTGTAACGTATCGGTAAGATTGCGGGGGCACAATCCCAAATAGAGCCTCAAGTTCGCTCGCGGTTAGGTGGGTACGCATCGCTTTGACGCCACCGAGCAGGATGGCAAAGCCAAACTTGATGCCAGTAAAGTAGTCGTAGAACTCTCGGCGTGAGACGCAGGCGGCGTCAGCGTGCTCTTTCCAGATTTCGGCAATCGGGAGACGCTGAACCTCTTTGATCTTGGCCCATCCGACGACGGCACGAACCGGGCTGGTCGAATAGATGTACACCTTGGTCCCGACGCTCACCGGCGCAGGGAAGCGCCTTCGAAGTTCTACAGTCTTTTGGCCATCGAGAATCTTGGCCACATATTGCGGGCGGATGCTCACCAAAAAGTCTTGCCGTGTTTCGCTGGCCTTCATTGCATTCCCCGCTTCCGAATCGACGGCTGGATTGAATCAGCACTGGAATGCACAGCCAAGTCAAATCCGGAACGAGCCAAACGCGCAGTAGCGGGCTCTGTAGCCGTTGTCCCAGTCCTGCCGGGATGATACCTACTCTCCATGGCCGAAGGCGACCCTATCCGCATCATTCCCCACCGTGGGGTAGACGACGACTGTGGCAGCGTAGAGGTATGGTTCGCCGACGGACGGCGGTCGATTCGGTTCTATTGGGACAACCTTGTCTCCCGCCGGTTGAACCCCAACACGGTAACGCGACAAGAGGCCGTCGAGAAAGCTACGGCGCTGGCGAGGGCCGAGATTGACAAGCTGAACCCTGAGTGAGGCTGGCAGTGCGCGCTTTGCGCGGTCAACCGCTCACGTCATACAGCAAGGCACGCTCCACAGGCCTCCACTGCGCGTGGTAATCGATCAGTTCTCCCATTAATCCTAAATCGTCGTCGGCGATGTTGGCAGATTCATCGGTCATCAAAAACGCATTTCGAAGCGCCCGCGCTTTCTCCTTCAGCTCGATGGCGGGGCTCTGCGCCATGCATATTTCCTCTTCGTGCCAAATGTCGCTGTTACGACTAATGCGGCGCACGTAGACGAGCACGTCTACATCAAAGCCGCAGCGTTGAGCGACTGCCAGCAGGCAGACCCCCTCAACTAGGATCGGTGACGTTGAGGCTGAGAGTGCTGCTTTTAACTCGTCGCAGCGAATGTGCAGAATGTAGCCATTCTGTTTTCTGGTGAGATGGTCATCCAGTGAAATGACGCTGCCTCCCAAGCGGTTTGCCAACTCGCGGGCCAGTGTGCTTTTGCCAACACCATCCATTCCGTCTATGCCGATGCAGAGACGCCCGTCGTTCGGGAGGAGGTCAGCAAGCCGGGCATACAGCTCAGATTGTGACTTTAGTGGCTCGTCCTTCATCGTGCTCGGCCCTATCAACTCTGCCATCACCAAAGTCTGCGGGAGAACCGCATATACCTCGCGAACAATGGCTGGCCCGTCCCATAGAATTGCTGGATGCGATCCATCGCTTTCCGGCGGCGGCTCAGTGACTCCTTTAGCTCTGCTGGGGAAAGACTTCCGCCAGCCATCTCACTATCTGCGGTCCTTACGTCTAGTATGTCGTTCCACAGCGCTTTGAGATACTTGTAAACGTCATCACCGAAGAAAAAATAGGCTCGCTCCATCGTTTCTGCGAATTCAACTTCCCGCGCTTGATCGAATTCGGGTGACGAACTCACCATCTGTTGGACGGCTCTGCGAACAATCTGATAAATGTCGTGCCGTCTTTCGAAGAGATCGAATGCGGCCTTATCTTGAGCCGTTCGCCACTGAAAGAAGCCGACCAACGCAACGAAGAGCGCCGTACCAGCCGCTACAATCCATTGAATTACCTCCATTTGGCCTCCCCCCGTTCTGCCTAAAACATGGCTTATCACAATGGGCGGGCTACACTGCAAAGCCGTTGCAGCATTCCCCAGACATTGACAGCAAAAGCCCGGCCAGCGGAGCGCTAGCCGGGCGCGATCTTCAATGCTGACAGACCGATTAGGCTGCGAGCCGCAACCCGACTTGTTCGGTGATCTTCTGGATTGGAATCCCAATAATCCGCCGCAGCTCGGCCGCCACACCATCCAGCACCGCGCGTTTCTCCTTCATCCGCTTGCTGTGATTGTAGACCTTGCCGGTGACGGTCGGCACGACGACGTCGGCCTTCTTGCTGGCAGCATGGTCGAGGCACTTCGCGATCCATGCATCGTCGAAGCCGAGGTCGCCCGCCAGCGTCGCCGCCGTTCGCCTCAGGTCGTGCGGGGTGAACGGCCGCAGGCGGAGAAGCTCGCAGATGCCCGGCGTCTTGGTTTTGTCCTTGTTCTTCTCGTGCTGGGTGCCGCGCAGCGCGGTAGCCATCGCTTTGCGATGGATCGGCTGACCCGGATAGACCGGGCTCTCAAACACGAATTGCTGATCCTCGCTCGTGCGCGCTTCCTTGATAATCTCGACCGCAAGACTAGACAGTGGCTGCTGGATCACCCGGCGTTTCTTGACCCGCTTGAGTGGCACGTCGAGGCGCGGGTTCTCGCCGTCGAGGTCGATCAGCTCGTCCCGGTGCGCGCCGAGCAGCTCGCTCGACCGCAGCATGGTGACCAGCTCGAACTTGAGCGCGAGCCGCGTCCGGCGATCCCACGGCATGTCGGGTCGGTCGAGCCCGTGCCAGAAAAGACTAATCTCGTCCTCCGAGAGGACGCGCGTGCGCGGATGCTCCGGGTCTAGCTTGCCGAGGTTTATGCACGGGCTGGCTGTCACGTAGTCCTGCTCTGGCTCCGCTGCCCAGTTGAACAGGCCAGACGCCGCGCGCCGGAAGTGCCGGGCATTGCTGACCGACTTCTTGCCGAACTTGCCCGCGACGATGTCCTTGGACCGGGTCGCGATGTCCTGTTTGGTCACCTCGCTGGCGATCTTCTTGCCGAGGCCGGGCGAGAGGAACCGGCGCAGATGGCTGGCGACGTTCTCCCACGTTTCGATCCGGGGCCGCATCTCACCGTCGGCTTTCTTGACTGGCGTCTTCATCCAATCGATACGCTCCTCGATGATGTCGTCCAGCGTCTTACCAGCCTTGTCTCGCTTGGCCTTCCGGTCGCGGAAGGTCTCTGCCAACGCGGCAGCTCCCGCGCCACGGAGACCGTAGACCTTGCTGCGGGCATCCTCGACGGTGAAGGTCTCTGGATTGTGGACGCCCAGCCAGCCGGTGCGTTGCTTGCCGGTCTGCCGGTCGGTGAACTTGAAGGAGAAGGTGGCCATGCCCGCCGTGGTGATGCTGACGTAGAGGCCGGGGCACTTGCGGTCGTAAACTTTCGTGCGCTCCGTCACCCGCTTCGCGCACATGCGGTCGGTGAGAATGACGCTACCCTTGCGGGCGCGCTTGCAAGGGGATGTAGAGATGGTGGTAGTATCGGTCATGGTTTCAGCTCCGAAGGTTGGGACCCATGGGCCCGGCTTCGGTCTTTCAGTCTGTCGTGCGGACGCTGAAAGGCTTAGGGCCGGGCCCTGTTTTTGGCGAAGCGCGCGCTGAAGCCGATCAAGAGGGTAACGGAAAACCCCTTTAAACAAAGGGATTTCTCAGTCTCAGCAGGTCTCACCAAGTCTCAAAATATAGTCGTGTGGTCCTGACGCCCGGGGTCTGTGCGTCAAGGCTTGCGGTGATGTGGCGGCCAACCGGCGCGCGCATCGATATCTGCAAGGCGACGGGGGCAATAGTGCATCGCTCCCCGAGGAGAGCGCGAAGGACACCGTTAAAACCATCCGCGCAGGGAAGGCCGGGCGACCGGCATCACCTGTGGTCCACCCGTGTGCATTTCTGCAGCGCACGGATCTCGGGTGCCGGCCGGCGCCGGGCCTTCCCTGCGCCCTTTGGCTTCCGAGGGCGACGAACGGCAGCACGGCTCGGGCAGAACCTGCCGCGGGAACGCGAAGCCATGACCCCTTGCGGTGGTCCCTCGCCCATCGATACGCCCAGGCACAGAATGTCGCACCGCTTTTCGCCCGCGCAGCCAGCTGGTAGATTGGCGGCATTATTTTGAGGAATTTTGATGCGCGCGAGGATTTTCAATCGCGTTGCAGGGCTGGCGGCGCTGGTCGCAACCCTGCTTGTCGCGGCCCTGGATCCGGCCTCGGCCGAGAAGCGCATTGCGCTGGTCGTCGGCAACTCCGCCTACAAGAACATCACCCCGCTCGACAATCCGTCCAAGGACGCGAGCCTGATGGCGGAGACGCTTGGCGCGCTCGGATTCACGCTGGTCGGCGGGCGCGCCCAGCTCGATCTCGACAAGGGCGCGATGGACATCGCGGTGCAGAGCTTTGGCCGGCAGGTCCAGGGCGCCGATGTCGCGCTGTTCTATTATGCCGGCCACGGCGTGCAGGTCGCCGGCTCCAACTATCTCGTGCCTGTCGGCGCCAATCCGACGCGCGAGGCCGATGTCGATTTCCAGATGACCGACGTCAACCTCGTGCTGCGGCAGATGCAGGGATCGGGCACGCGCCTCAACCTCGTGATCCTCGACGCCTGCCGCAACAACCCGTTTGGCTCGCGCGGCCTGCGATCCTCCGACGGCGGCCTTGCGCAGATGCGCGCGCCGGAGGGCACGCTGATCTCCTACGCGACGCAGCCCGGCAACGTCGCGCAGGACGGCAGCGACGGCCACAGCCCCTACACCAAGGCGCTGGCGGCGACGGTCAGGACCGCGGGCCTCGACGTGTTCCAGACCTTCAACCAGGTCGGCCTCGCCGTGAAGCGCGCCACGTCAGGCGCGCAGCAGCCCTGGGTGTCGTCCTCGCCGATCGACGGCACCTTCTATTTCGTGCCGCCGACGCAAAGCCCGCCGCCGCAGGTCGCGGCGATGCAGCCCGATCCGCTGCCGGCGGATCGGCTGCGCGCCGATCCCGATCGCGTGCCGCTGCGCGATGCCGCGCTGCTGAGCGAATTGAGCGAGCGGCTCTACGAGCTCAATTTCGATCCTGACACGCCCGATGGACTGACCCGTGCGATCACCAAGCTCCAGCAGAGGATCTCGATGGCGCCGACGGGCGAAGCAACCGAAGGCCTGCTGCTGCGGATGCGCAAGATGGAGGATCTGAAGCCGTGGGGCTCGATCGTGTACGGGCCCGATAGCAGCAAATGGGGCATATCGTGGAACCACGCCTCGCGGCGCGCGGCGGTGGCGGATGCGCGCGGCAATTGCGCCGGCGCCAAATGCCCGATCGAGCTCTCCTTCTACAGCAACCGCTGCGGCGCGTTCGCGATATCGGACAAATCCTGGTCGCTGGTCCAGCGCGACAGCATCCAGCACGCCAGGGATGCCGCGCTTGACGAATGCGGCAAGGCTGGCAAAGCTTGCCGCATTATCGGATCCGTCTGCGCCGACGGCTCCGGCCGCTGATACCTTTTTCATTTCGGATTGTTTGCTCATGCCCAATGCCGTCGTCCGCACGATCACCCTTGCGTCCCTCCTCAACCTCGCCCTCGCCTCGTCGACCGCCTTCGCGCAATCCGGCAGCGCCGGCGGCTCGATCGGCAACGACGAAAAGTCGTTGTCCGGCTCGCGCCAGGATACCTCCTCAGGCCGTTCCGAACCGGCCTCGCCCTCGCGCCGGAGCAAACCGGCGACCGGAGGTGGCGGTGGAGGTGGCGGCGGTGGTTTCGACGGTGCCTGGGCGGTCGTCAGCGTTGGTTGCGGCGGCAGCACGAGCGGCGCAGTCGTCGTGAGCTCGGGCAAGATCATCGGCGAAGGCGTTCGCGGAACTGTCAGCCAGAGCGGCTCGGTCAGCACGTTCGGCCAGGGCCAGGGCGTGACCTTTACCAGCACGGGCCGGCTCTCAGGCCGCAGTGGTTCCGGAACGTGGCGCCGCTCCGACGGCTGCGGCGGAACCTGGAGTTCGGCGAAGCAATAGCCCTCGAAAACGCCTGAATTCGCGGCGGAATGAACGCCGCGCAGGCCCGATTCAAGCCACATCCTCTCCGGATTTGCGGCTCATTGCCACCCAAGTCTTTCATGACAAAGGGAAGGTAAAGAGTTGCGTTATGCGTAATCGGGAGACCAGGATGGGCAACCGCACCGCGAAGTTCATATCTGCGCTTGTCGGCAGCATCATCGCCGGCGCGCCACTGGCCGCCGTGTCGCAGAATGCGCCGGAGGCAACGAGCACGGCAAATGCCGCCAGCGACTGCCTCGCCTCGCCGAAGGGCGTCGCGCCGCAGGGGCAGCATTGGTACTATCGCCTGGAGCGCGGGACCAAGCGGCAATGCTGGTATCTGCGCGCCGAAGGCGGCAAGGACAGCGCCAAGGCCGTGCGGACCGCGCAGGCTGCGCCCGATGCACCGACGGCAGATTCAGCAGCGCCGCAGCAGCACCCGGTGCAGGACGCACGCGCCGAATATCTGACATCGCAGGGCAATGCCGCGCCCGCGACGCCGAATGCGCCAGCGAAACCGGCGCCGATGCAACAAGCTCCGACTCCCTCCGCCGACAGCAACGCGCAGCAGCCCGCGGTCGCCACGCGCTGGCCCGATACCTCCGACGCGGCTACGTCGCCTGAGCCGCAAGCTGCGCCCGCTCCTGTCGCCTCGCCCGCACCGCCAAGCGCAAAGCCGTCAAAATCCCCTGCCCCGGTCGCGCTTGCCGCGGCAGATGCCACCACCGATAAAGCGACCGGCTCGCTCCAGACGCTGCTGCTCGTGATCGGTGGCGCGCTGGCGCTCGCCGGCCTCCTCGCCAGCATCATCTATCGCTTTGCGGGCCGACGACGCGTCCGCGTCCAGGCCGCTGACCATCGCCGCGTCAACTGGGACAATCGGGAGCTGCACGACGACGGCCGCGCGCCCTGGCTCCAGGCGACGGCAGCTGCGGCGCCGCGTGCGGAGCAGCCGCGCCCGGTGGATTTCGATGCCGCCCGTCCCCAGGGCACTCGGCTCGAAGCCATCCAGCGGGAAGCCGCACAGCCCAAGGCCGCGCAGCTCAAGGCGATCGATCGCGCGATCGATGCCGTCGATCAGCGGGCGTCCCAGGCCCGCCACGAGGTCGCAGAGCTCGACGAGGCCAACATGTTCAACGGAGAGTTCGAGATCGAGGCATCGGCACCCCGGCTCGCGGCCAACGACATCAATGGCAAAGAGTCGGCCAATCGCGATGACGATCTGCAGATCGAGGACGCCGTCGACGTCGACGTGATCACGGCGATGCTGGAACGGCTGGCGCAGGAAGGACCGCGCCTCTCGAAGCCTAACCTTGAAGCTGGCCTTGCAAACCTCGTACGAAACCAACGAGGCCAGTCCGCCGCTCGCGCTTGAGGCGCTCGGCCTTCAGGATCGACTGCACCTCGGCAAACGCCTCGTCGACCGCGTGGTTGATGACGATGTAGTCGTACTCGGCCCAGTGGCTCATCTCGTGGCTGGCGCGGCTCATGCGCTTGCGGATCACCTCGTCGGAATCCTGCGCGCGCGAATGCAGCCGCTTCTCGAGATCGGCGGCCGAGGGCGGCAAGATGAACACGCTGACGACGTCCGCGCGCGCCTTCTCGCGAAGCTGCTGCGTGCCTTGCCAGTCGATATCGAACAGCACGTCCTGCCCGGCTGACAGCGCCGCCTCGACCGGCGCACGCGGTGTGCCGTAGCTGTTGTCGAACACCGTCGCCCATTCCAGCAGCTCGTCGCCCTTCACCATCGCGTCGAACCTGGCCTTGTCGACGAACAAATAGTCGCGGCCGTCAACCTCGCCGGGCCGCATCGCCCGCGTGGTCGCGGAGACCGACATCCGCAGGCCGGTCATGCGCTCGATCAGCAGACGCGACAGCGTCGTCTTGCCCGCGCCCGACGGCGAGGACAGCACGAACATCAATCCACGCCGCTCGACACCGTCAGTTCCGTGACCGCCCGCCGTCATCGATCACTCCAGATTCTGGACCTGTTCGCGGAATTGCTCGACCACGTTCTTCATGGCCAGGCCCGTATTGGTCAGCTCGATGTCGTTCGACTTCGAGCAGCAGGTGTTGACCTCGCGGTGAAACTCCTGCGCCAGGAAGTCGAGCTTGCGGCCGATCGGGCCGCCCTTGCCGATCAGCTCGCGCGCCTGCGCGATGTGGGAGGCGATGCGGTCGAGCTCCTCGCGAATGTCGGCCCTGGTGGCGATCAGGATCGCCTCCTGCATCAGGCGGTCGGAATCGAACCGGTCGGAGGTGTCGAGCAGGGTTGCGATCTGCTCGGCGAGCCTCGCCTTGATCGCCTCGGGCTTGCGGCCCGGCGCGGCTTCCGCCTTCCTCGCCAGCACCTCGACCTCGTCGACCCGCTGGGTCAGGATCTGCCCGAGCGACGTGCCCTCGCGCTTGCGCATCTCGACGAGATCGGAGAGCGCCTTGTCGAAGGCCTCCGCGGCGGCGGCACGCGCGGCCTTGTCCTCCTCCTCGTCACCCTCGGGCTCGGCGACCTCGACGACGCCCTTGATGGCGAGCAGACCGTCGACGCTCGGCGCGACCGCGTCGACCTTGCCGGCGATCATCGACGCAGCCTTCAGGACGGCGTTGAGCACGTCCTCGTTGACGCGGACGGAGGCTGCAGCGTTGGCGCGCTTGACGTTGAGATTGGCGTAGACGGTGCCGCGCGACAGAAGCTCGCCGGCGCGCTTCTTGGCGTGGGCCTCGAGCTCGTCGAACCCCTGCGGCAACCGCACCCTGAGGTCAAAGCCCTTGGCGTTGACCGACTTCAATTCCCATTCGAACGTATACGGCCCGCTAGCGCCGTGGCTTCGGGCAAAGCCGGTCATGGACGACAGCGCCATCAGGTCAATTTCTCCGGACACACAGGATTCGCGAGGCCCATCAGGCCACGCGAATCTTAAGACTATTTTGCAGGAAAGTGGAATCCGCAAAGTCCTGCAGGCAGGTCTGCGCGAACTAGCGCTGGACCACCGGCGGCGACGGCTGCACCGCGCCCTGGCGCGCGGGCGCGGGATTGGCGGGGCGAGCGGCTGGCGGCTTTTTCTGCTGATTGGGCCGCGCCGGCGTGGTCGCAGTCGGCGGATCCGCGGCAGCGCCGGGCGCGGCGGCCGCCGGCGGCTGCGCATCCTCGGCCGGCTCGACCGTGTCGTTCTGGATCTGCTTCTCCATCGCGCGCAGCTTGGCGACGTTCTTCTGGTGCGCGTCGTAGGTCTCGGTGAAGGCATGCCCGCCGGTGCCGTCGGCGACGAAATAGAGGTCGCGGGTGCGGGCCGGGTTGGCGGTGGCTTCCAGCGAGGCGCGGCCGGGGTTGGAGATCGGACCGGGCGGCAGTCCCTCGATCACATAGGTGTTGTAGGGCGAAGGCTGCGTGATCTCGCTGCGCTTGATCGGGCGGCCGAGCGTACCCTTGCCGCCGACTAGGCCGTAGATGATGGTCGGATCGGACTGCAGCTTGATTTTCTGCTTGAGCCGGTTGGCGAATACGGCAGCGACACGGCTGCGCTCGTCCGGCTTGCCCGTTTCCTTCTCGACGATCGAGGCCAGCGTCACCAGTTGCTCCGGAGATTTCACCGGAATGTCCTGGCTGCGGCGCTCCCAGATCTCGGCCAGCACGCGCTTGTGCGCCTGTTGCATGCGCTGGATCACCTGATCGCGCGGGGTCCCGCGCGGGAACTTGTAGGTCTCGGGCAGCAGCGTGCCCTCACGCGGCAACTCGCGGACGCTGCCGGTGAAGATGTCGTTGTCGGACAGCCGCGCCACGATCTGCTCGGAGGTCAGGCCTTCCGGGATCGTGACGGAATGCTGCACCACCTTGCCCTCGACGATGGTGGCGATGACGTCGCGCAAGGAGGCGTTCTTCTGGAACGAATACTCACCCGGCTTGAGGTCCGAGCTCGCCTTCAGCGCGGCGACGCTGGCGATGAACACCCAGGGGTTGACGTCGGTCACGCCTTCCCGGTTCAGCGTCTCGGCGATGTCGCGCTTGCCGGCCCGCTGCGGGATGTTGACGATCTTGTCTTCCTTCAGCGGCCCCGCCGCCTCGAGCAATTGCCGGCCGTAATAGTAGACGCCACCGGCGCCGAGCATGGAGATCAGCAGAAGGGTGATGATGGCGTTGCCGACGATCACGAAGGGATTGCGCGCCCGGTCCGATCGCCTCGGCGGCGGCGGAACCTGCTCGGGCTCCAACGCTGCCCGCGGACTCCGGGGCGAAATGGGCGGCCTTTCACTCATCGAAACAACCTGAATCCTGCCGGTTCAATCGCGGCCAGGCAATCGCTTGCCGAGCCAAATGCGCCCACGTCCATGACTCTCGCCGAATACGGCAAAACGGTGGATTCGTCGCAAGAACAAACTAATGAACCAGCCGCCGGACGATCACCGACGCGTTGGTACCGCCAAAACCGAAAGAATTCGACAACGCGACGTTGACCTCGCGCTTCTTCGCAGCGTGCGGCACGAGATCGATCGCAGTCTCGACCGACGGATTGTCCAGATTGATGGTCGGCGGCACGACATTATCGCGAATCGCGAGAACGGCGAAGATCGCCTCGATCGCGCCGGCGGCACCGAGGAGATGGCCGGTCGAGGATTTGGTCGAGGACATCGCGACCTTGGAAGCGGCGTTGCCGAGCAGCCGCTCGACCGCACCGAGCTCGATCTCGTCGCCGAGCGGTGTCGAGGTGCCGTGGGCGTTGATGTAGTCGAGATCGGATGCCGTGAGGCCGGCGCGCTTGAGCGCTGCCGACATGCTGCGGAAGCCGCCATCGCCGTCGGGCGACGGCGAGGTGATGTGATAGGCATCGCCGGAAAGACCGTAGCCGATCACCTCGGCGTAGATCTTGGCGCCGCGGCGCTGAGCGTGCTCGAGTTCTTCCAGGACAAGGACACCGGCGCCCTCGCCCATCACGAAGCCGTCGCGGTCCTTGTCGTAGGGACGCGATGCCTTCTCGGGCGTTTCGTTGAATCCGGTCGAGAGCGCGCGCGCGGCGTTGAAGCCGGCAATGCCGATCCGGCTGATCGGCGACTCGGCGCCGCCGGCAACCATGACGTCGGCATCGCCCAGCGCAATCAGACGGGCGGCGTCGCCGACCGCATGTGCGCCGGTCGAGCAGGCCGTGACCACCGAATGGTTCGGCCCCTTCAGGCCGTGCGCGATCGAGACGTAGCCGGAGGCAAGATTGATGAGGCGGCCCGGAATGAAGAACGGCGACACGCGGCGCGGTCCGCGCTCCTTCAGGAGGATCGCGGTTTCGGCAATGCCGGTGAGGCCGCCGATGCCGGAACCGATCATGGTGCCGGTCGCGCACTTGTCCTCTTCGGTCTCGGGATGCCAGTTGGCATCATCGAGCGCCTGGCCGGCTGCGGCCATGCCGAAGATGATGAAGTCGTCGACCTTGCGCTGGTCCTTCGGCTCCATCCAGACATCGGGATTGAACGTATCGTTCGTGCCGTCGCCGCGCACGACGGTGCAGGCGTATTTGGTCTGCAGATCGGAGACATCGAAGCTCTCGATCCTGCGTGCGCCGCTTTCGCCGTTGAGGATTCGTTTCCAGGTCGGTTCGACGCCGCAGCCGAGCGGCGACACCATGCCGAGACCAGTGACGACAACCCGCCTCATGTTCGAAAACTCCGCATCGAAAGATTCACGGCCAATAACAAGAAACCGGCTGACCGCTGGTCAGCGGCCCGTCCGGTTTCAATGTTGTCCCCGCGAAAATGAAGAGCCTTAGCTCTTCGCGTTCTTCTCGAGAAACTTCGTGGCGTCGCCGACGGTGAGAATCGTTTCCGCGGCGTCGTCAGGAATCTCGCAACCGAATTCTTCTTCGAACGCCATCACCAGCTCGACGGTGTCCAGACTGTCGGCGCCGAGGTCGTCGATGAAGCTCGCAGCGTCGACAACCTTCTCGGGTTCAACACCAAGGTGTTCGACCACGATCTTCTTAACCCGCTCGCCAATGTCACTCATTGCATAACCTCGTGTTGTTCCCTGTAGACCCGACCCCCCGGGACGATACGAGCCGTCGTGGTCGTTGACTGCCTTCGCTTACGAACTTTGATTTGGCCCCATCCTAACCGATGCAGGCCCGGCGAGACGGCCAAGGCTCCGCATCGCCAATATACAGGGTTTCAAAAACCTGCAATGGCGTTCTTTGCCCATCCGTTGAGCGTCCGGTTATCATACTTCAACTGCCTTGACTACAAGCCTCATTTCGCACCGGAAACGGCCGTTTGCCGCATTCCGCACCGCCCATGTGGGCAGTGCGAAACGAGACGTCAGATCATGGCCATGCCGCCGTTGACGTGGATGGTTTGTCCCGTGACGTAGGCCGCCTCGTTCGAACTCAGGTAGACGGCGGCGGCTGCGATGTCCTCCGGCGTCCCCAGGCGGGCGGCCGGAACCTTGGCCAGAATCGTCTCGCGCTGCTTGTCGTTGAGAGCATCGGTCATCGGTGTCTTGATGAAGCCCGGCGCGATGCAGTTCGCAGTCACGCCGCGCTTGGCGTATTCGGCACCGAGCGTCTTGATCATGCCGATCAGGCCGGCCTTCGATGCCGTGTAGTTGCCCTGCCCAGGATTGCCGGTGACGCCGACGATCGACGTGATGGCAATGATACGGCCGAAGCGCTTGCGCATCATCAGCTTGGTCGCGGCGCGCGCCAGGCGGAAGGTCGAGGTCAGATTGATGTTGATGACCTCCTCCCAGTCCTCGTCGCGGAGCTGCACGAAGAGATTGTCGCGGGTGATGCCGGCATTGGCGATGAGGATGTCGACCTGTCCCATCGCAGCTTCCGCGGCGGGCACCAGCGCCTCGACTTCGTCGGCCTTGGAGAGATTGCAGGGCAGCACATGGGTACGCTCGCCGAGCTTGCCGGCAAGCTCATCCAGCACTTCCTTGCGCGTTCCGGAGATCGCAACGGTAGCACCCTGCGCGTGCAGCGCCTGTGCGATCGCGCCGCCGATGCCGCCGGTCGCGCCGGTGACGAGCGCCTTTTTGCCAGTCAGGTCGAACATTGAAAAACTCCTTCAGGCCTGCTTCGCAGCGGCCAATGCATCCTTGGCGGCGGCAATGTCGTTAGGACCACCGACCGACACGCCGACGGCGCCGTCCGCAATGCGCTTGACGAGACCCGACAGCACCTTGCCGGCGCCGATCTCGAAGAAGCGGTTGACGCCCTGCCCTGCCATATAGGCAACCGACTCGCGCCAGCGCACCGTGCCGGTGACCTGCTCGACCAGGCGGCGACGGATCTCGTCGGGATCGCTGATGGCGCTCGCCAGCACGTTCGACACCAGCGGCGCCGCCGGCGCCTTGATCGTGACCTTCGCCAGCGCCTCCGCCATGGCGTCGGCGGCAGGCTGCATCAACTTGCAATGGAACGGTGCGGACACCGGCAGCAGCATTGCGCGCTTGGCGCCCTTGGTCTTGGCAATCTCGACGGCGCGATCGACCGCAGCCTTGTCGCCGGAGACGACCACTTGCCCGCCGCCATTGTCGTTGGCGGCCTGGCAGACCTGGCCCTGTGCCGCCTCGCCTGCGACCTCCATGGCGGCCTCGTAGTCGAGACCAAGGAGAGCGGCCATCGCACCGGCGCCGACCGGCACGGCTTTTTGCATTGCGAGACCGCGGGTGCGAAGCAACCGCGCGGTGTCCGAGATCGTCAGGCTGCCGGCCGCAGCCAGCGCCGAATATTCACCGAGCGAGTGGCCGGCGACGAAGGCCGCGTCCCGTCCCACGGAAAACCCGGCTTCGGCCTCCAGCACGCGCAGGGTGGCGACGGATACCGCCATCAGCGCCGGCTGGGCGTTCTCGGTAAGCTGGAGCGTTTCGGCAGGACCATCCCAGATGATCGCCGTCAGCTTTTCCCCAAGCGCGGCGTCGACCTCGTCGAACACGGCGCGCGCCACCGGAAAGGCGTCGGCCAGGGCCTTGCCCATGCCAACCGCCTGGGACCCCTGCCCCGGAAATGTGAATGCTGCCGTCATCGGCGCTCCCTGCTTGTCAGGCATGATCCCTGCGAGAACCGGCAGCCGATGACGCACGGCCTTAGGCCATGGTTCCGGATCATGCTCCAAAGGGGGCCGTAGACACTGTCCGGGGCCGGAATGTCAAGCCAAGATAGGAACTTCGCCCGGGATTCAACGGGGAATGCCGGCCCTAGAATCCACCGTTGGTCTGATTGGCGTCGACCGCCGCCCCTGCCTGCGCGCGGCGCGCGCTGTTCACGAGTTGCCCCGGCCGGTCATCCCGGTCCGGCTTCGCGGTCGCCAGCCGCAGCACCGCGGCGTAGCCCGGCTGCACCTCCATGCGGTCGGCGTGCCGGCTCGCACTCAGCAGGCGATGCACCTTCGGCAGATTGTAGCAGGGCACGTAGAACAACAGATGATGCTCGAGGTGATAGTTCACGTAGTACGGCGCGATGAACAGCCGCTCGAGGAAATTCGCATGCGTGGTACGGGTGTTGCGCAAGGGATCGCTGCTGTCGGGCACGACGGCGTGCTCGGCGATGTTGCGGATGCGGGTGATGACCATCATCCAGGTCAGCAGCGGCACCAGCCATAAAAGCGGATAGGCCCACCACACGCCGGCTGCCGCAAGCGCTGCGAACATCGCGGCATTGGCGAGGCATTGCGGGCCGAGCTTCTCCCAGAAATGCGCCGCGCGCTGCCGCGACGACCAGTCCTTCGGTCCGAGCGCATTGAGCAGTTGCGCCTTGCGCTGCTGGTAGCCGGTCTGCCCGGTGATGTCGCGAATGAACTTGCGGCGATAGCTCAGCCTGGTGATCGGAAACGGCGCCGACAGCACGAGATCGGGGTCGTCCTCCTGCTGGGTGCGCGCATGATGCTGAAGGTGGTAGCGCCGATAGCTGCGCGTCTCCGCGAAAAGAGGATAGGCGCAGAACCATTGGCTTAGGGCCAGATTGGTCTTCTCGTCAGCGGACAGGCAGCCATGCGCGCCGTCATGCATCAGGATCGCGAGCCCGAGCTGGCGCGAACCGATGATAGCAACAGCCAGAATGTAGGTGATCGGGTTGGGCCACCACGCGACCAAAGCGATCGCTGCGACAATGAGTGCCCAGGCGTGGGCGATCAGCGCGACGCCTTTCCAGGTCACGCGCTGGCGCACGTCGGCGAGCTGGTCGTCGGTCAGGAAATCGCGGGCACGCATGCGAAGTGCGGTCATGGCCTACCCCTCCTCGTTCGAACTGCCAGATGCGTCGCGCTCGTCGACCAGACGGAGCCGCGCCGCGTCGCTGGCTGATTTCGCCTGCTCGCCGAGCACGCGCAGCATCTCGGCGCACAATTCATCCGGCGACCGGCCCATCGCGTACCCCTCGAGAATGACGCCGATGGCGACGGCCCAGAACCGCCGCGAGCTTTCGTCGGGCGCACGCAGGGAGCGCCAGCCGTGCCGCGCGACCTGGCTCGCATAGGCGCGTGCGCCTTCACCGTGCAGGCGCTCGATGGTGCGCTCGACCAGCGGCGCAAGATCCTGCCGCCGCCGGGTCAGTGTCAGCGCCTCGGCGAAGAAGGCGACCGAATCGCTCGCCGTCACGGTCTCGGCCAGCGCGCGGGTGTAGTCCCGCGGCGTGCGCGCTTTCAGCGCCGCCTGCTCCGTCGCCCGCGCCAGATACAGCAGCTCGCGGCAGGCGCATTCGACGAACAGCGCCTCCTTGGTGCGGAAGTAATAGGTGATCTGGCTCGGGAACGCGTCCGCGGCGGCGGCGATGTCGGTGATGGCCGTGCCGGACAGCCCCCGCTCCCTGAACAGCGGGCTCGCCGCATCCAGCAGCAGCGACCGCATCTTGCGGCCGGCCGAACGTGTGGCCCGTGCAGCATGCTTGGGGTCGCCAGCCGCCTCTAACGGCTCATGGACCGACTTTTCCGCCATTGGGGTCCTCTGCGTTGATTTCTTTGTATGCTATACAAACAAACAAATCAAGCTGGTATGGTTCGGGAAGACCGGTCCCGCTGCCCGCACCGGAACCATCCGGGGCCGAAAGCACGGCCTCCAACCTTGCAAAGCCGGCCAAAATCCGTATAAGCGCGCCATCCGCAGACCCCGGCCGGGAGCTGAACGGACGGTCTCAGCAAATCATTCGTGATTTTGGTGTGGCAGGGCCAGTCGGCCCGTCGTCCCGTGTTTCCGCCTTCTGAGCTTAATCCCAGAGTCCTTTCCGAAGGCCTCTTAAGGGCTTGACGCCGGGCGATGCGCCAACATGAGGAAAGGACCATTATGGCTCTCTATGAGCATGTTTTTCTCGCGCGCCAGGACGCGAGCACGCAGCAGGTCGAAGAGCTGACTGCGCAGATGACCGGCATCGTCGAGGGTCTCGGCGGCAAGGTCACCAAGACCGAGAATTGGGGCGTTCGCTCCCTCACCTACCGCATGAACAAGAACCGCAAGGCGCACTTCGTGCTGCTCAACATCGACGCGCCGTCCGCGGCGATCGCCGAGATCGAGCGCCAGGAGCGCATCAGCGAAGACGTGATCCGCTATCTCAGCGTTCGCGTCGAGGAGCTCGAGGAAGGCCCGTCGGCGATGATGCGCAAGGCCGACCGTGACCGCGAGCGTGACGACCGTGGCGGCGGCTTCCGCGGCGATCGCGAAGGCGGTGGCTTCCGTGGCGACCGCGAAGGTGGTTTCCGTGGCGGCGATCGCGACGGTGGTGGCTTCCGCGGTGACCGCGGTCCGCGCCGTCCGCGCGACGAAGCTGAAACGACAACGCCGGATGCGGAGTAAGATCAATGGCTGAAGCTGGTGCACGCCGTCCGTTTTTCCGTCGTCGCAAGAGCTGCCCGTTCACGGGCGCAAATGCTCCGAAGATCGACTACAAGGACTCCAAGCTCTTGATGCGCTACGTCTCCGAGCGCGGCAAGATCGTGCCGAGCCGCATCACCGCGGTGTCGGCCAAGAAGCAGCGTGAGCTCGCCCGCGCCATCAAGCGCGCGCGCTTCCTGGGCCTGCTGCCCTACGTCATTCGCTAAGACGAATTCGGTCGGCGGCGACATCGCCGCCGACCGCGCTTTTTTGGTTTCATAAGGCTTCCGGGTCGTCCGGTCGCCGATGGTTGGGGCGAGATGCCTCTAACCGCTCGAAGGGAGCGGGACAGCTGATGATGACGCTTGGACTGATAGCCCTGATCGCCGGCGCTGCGTCGGCCCTGATGTTCGCCTCGATCGTGTCGGGCGCGCTGATCTCGCTCGTCCTGTTCTATCTCGCACCGCTGCCGCTGATGGTCGCCTCGATCGGCTGGGGCCCGCTTTGCGCGAGCCTCGGCGGCATCGCCGCTGCGATCGGCCTCGGGGCCCTGTTCGGCCTGCCCTACTGCATCGCCTTTGCCGTCACCGTCGCGCTGCCCGCGTGGTGGCTCGGCCATCTCGTCCTGCTCAGCCGGCGCCTTGGACCCGTCGGGCCGGAAGCCGCCACCGAGCCGCCTGCCGAGCCCGAGCTCGAATGGTATCCGGTCGGCCGCATCCTGCTGTGGATCGCGGGCTTCGCCGCACTGACCACGATCGCCGCCCTGCTCACGCTCGGCACCGATGCCGAGACCATCACCAGCACGTTGCGGCGCGGCCTGATGCGCCTGCTCCGCACCGCCGACCCGCAGACATCAGGCGAAGCCGGTCAGTTCGTCGACGCACTGGTGCTCATCGCCCCGGCCGCCGCCACCATCGTCGCGATGATGACGCTCACCCTCAATCTCTGGCTCAGCGGCAAGATAACGGCGACATCGGGCCGCCTGCTGCGTCCGTGGCCCGACATGATGACGGCCGAGCTGCCGCCGATGACGCTGGTGGCGCTCTGCATCGCGCTCGCGTTCTGCTTCACTGGCGGGCTGCTCGCGATGGTCGCGCAGATCACGACGGCGGCGCTGATGATGGGCTATGCGCTGACCGGTTTTGCCGTGCTGCATACGCTGACGCTGGCGCTGAAGAGCCGCACCTTCTGGCTCGGCTCGACCTATGCCGTCGTCGTGGTGTTCGGCTGGCCCGTCATCGCGATGGTGATCCTCGGCCTCGCGGATGCCGTGTTCGGCTTCCGCGAGCGCTTCCTGCGCCGCCGCCAGCCACCGCCGCTACCGACCTCTTAAGTTCAACCCCAAAACCCAACTCACTCAACACTTCAAAGGAGAACGAATATGGAAGTCATTTTGCTGGAACGCGTGAGCAAGCTCGGCCAGATGGGCGAAGTCGTGAAGGTTCGCGACGGCTATGCCCGTAATTTTCTGCTCAAGCGCGGCAAGGCGCTGCGCGCCACCGCCGACAACCGCGCCAAGTACGACGGCATGAAGGCCGAGCTCGAGGCTCGCAACCTCCAGTCCAAGGGCGAGGCGTCCAAGATCGCCGAGAAGATCGAGGGCAAGAACATCATCGTGATCCGTCAGGCCTCGGAAGCCGGCCAGTTGTTCGGCTCGGTCACGGTGCGCGACGTCGTCGCGGCGTTCGAAGCCGACGGCGTTTCGCTGTCCCGCCCGCAGGTGCAGCTCGACGCGCCGATCAAGACCATCGGCAAGCACACCATCACCGTCGCGGTTCACCCCGAGGTCGAGGTCGAGGTCAGCGTCACGGTTGCGCGCAGCCAGGACGAAGCCGAGCGCATCAACCGCGGCGAGGACATCTCGACCCGCAACGAGGACCGCGATGCGGCCGCCGAAGCGATCGCCGCCGCCGGCGAGTTCTTCGATCCGGAAGCCCAGCACGACGACGAGCCGGCGCAGGCTGCGGACGAGACCGAGAAGTAAGACCCGCGTTCGCGCAGGTTGCGAAGCCCGGCCGCCTCAGGCGGCCGGGCTTTTCGTTTTCGCGGCAACGTCCTCGCTCAGCATCGCGATCGAGGCGAGCGCAGTTGCCGTATGCTTCTCGACACCGTCGTTGACGCAAAACACGTCGGCCGCGACCACCGAAACCTGGCGGCCCGGCTTGATCACCCTGGCCCGGCAGATCAGCTTGTCGCCGACCGCCGGCGATAGCAGATTGAGCTTGTATTCCGCCGTCAACGCCGGCTGGCCGCGCGAGGTCGCCGCTGCGATCGTCGTGGCGTTGTCGACCAGGAAGGCGGTGACGCCGCCATGGAAGAAGCCGTGCTGCTGGAGCAGCTCGGGCCGGCGTGCGACCGCAATCGTGCAGGTGCCGCGCGACAATTCCGAGAGCTCGGCGCCCACCAGGTTCATAAAGCCCTGCCGGCCGACATTGGCGTGGATGCGCTCGGCTACGGCTGCGAATTCGGGATCTGCTTCGGCTCGCATGCGGCTCCTCCTTATTGCTTGTGGATGCGATCGGGCGGGCGCAGCGCACGGTTGGCACAGGCGACAAGCGTGTCGGCTTCGCTGCGCGGATCGGCGCGGTCACGTCCCGAGAGAAAGGCGCGGCAGAAGATCTGGGCAGGGCCGATGAGCTGGCTGACGAACATCACCGGCGTCATCGGCAAAAGCTCGCCGCCGGCAACCAGCGGCGCGCGCCAGCGCTCGATGCCTTCGGCAAGGCGCGCATTCTGCGCGCGCTGGGCGTCGCGGACGTCCTCGCCCCATTCGCTGCGCGAGATCTCGAAGAGATAGCGGGCCTCGCGCCGGCTCGACACCACCCAGTCGAGATGGGCCCGGATCAGCCGATCGATGCCCTGCCCGGCACTGGGCATCGGATCGAGCGCGGCCAGCACTGCGGCGTGATAGTGCCGCAGCACCTCCAGGAACAGCGCACCCGCCAGTTCCTTCTTCGATCCGAAGACATGAAAAAAGCTGCCGTTGGAGGCGCGTGCCCGGGCGCGGATCGCCGCCACCGTCGCGGCTTCGAAGCCGACGCGGTCGAACACGAAAAGCCCGGCCGCCAACAGGTCGTCACGCACGCTCGTCGTCATCGACGCCTCCTGGAGCATTACTCTAGAGTAACGCTCTACTTGCGGTCAAGACAATGCGAAGACCGCGATGCGTGCGGCCTTCGCAAATCGACGGAAAATCTGGCTCGCTTAGCGCGAAATCGGCGGTGTGGGCGGACCGGACGAGTCGGCTGGGGCCGCAGCGGTCGCGGGCGGTGCCGACTCCAGCGGCTTGGTTGCCTGCTCGGAGCTCGCAGCAGGCGCGGCAGTCCTGGGAGCAGCCTCCTCCGCCGGCTTGGCTTCGGCGGGCTTCGCGGCTGCAGACGGTGCAGCCGGCGTGACCTGCGGTACCGGATCGGGCCGCAGCGCCGGCGTATCGCTGCCGCGCGGCTCGACCCTGGCACTATCAGGCCTGGCCTCAGCCGGCTTCTCCGCCGGCTTGCTCTCGGGCTTCGCCTCGTCACGGCCGGGCTCGACCTTGGCTGTGTCCGGCTTGGCTATGTCGGGCTTGGCTATGTCGGGCTTGGTCTCGGCCTTCGGCTCGCTCTTCTTGTCTTCAATGGCCGGTGCCGCGGCGTCGACCTTCGGTGCTTCCTCGGTCCCGGGCTTGGCCCGACGCTTGGCTTTGCGTCCCTCGGGCGCTGCCTGGCCTTCGGGCCTCGCACCTTCCTTCGATCCCTCTTCGGGTGGCCGTGCCGCGCGCTTCTGACGGGCGCCCTCGGGCGCGGCAGCGGCAGCCTCGCCGTCCGGCTTGGCAGCGTCCTGGGAGCGCTGGCGGCGCCCCTGATGCTCCGGCGCGGTATTGGCTTCCTTCTCCCTGGCGCCGTCCTTCTTGTCCTTGCCGTCCTTGGCCTGGTAGCGGGTGTCGGTGGCACCGTTGGAGACGAGATAGGACGCGAGCACGCCGGCCATGTCGGAGCTGGTCGTGTAGTGCTGGCGCAGGAAGCCCGGCAGCGAGCCGGGCGCCACCGTCTTCAACAGGCCGCGCGGGCTCTTGTGGCAGGCACTGCAGGTCTGCGCGAAAAGCTGGGATGGGGCCTTGCCGGCCTCGAGGTTCGTCGCCTGCGCAAGGACGGTATCGGTCGCGCCGAAGCCGATCAGAAGCAATACCGTCGCGAGGCTGAGCGCTCGGCTCGACATTCCCATCATCTCCATTGAATTTACGCGAATGCAGCCGGCATAAGGCGCGACGGCGGGTCACCTTTTAGCGGATTGAGCCGCGAATGGAAGCAGCCTCCACACGCAAGGATGTGATTAAGCGCTTTTGGAATATCGGCTGTGATCACAGCGCAATAGCGCTGCAGCTCGTTCGAATGCCGGTGGCCGCGTGAGACGACGCGCCGCCCGCCGGAAGCGGCACATCGTCGCAAAGTCACGACGCCGCAGACACCCGTCATAGTGCGCAAGATGGCGGCGCCGAACCCAGGCCCGACGCTGGTGGTGAATGAATACTAGTGACGAAGGGTCGAGATCTGGGAGGACCGGAACGAGGCTGTTAACGCCAGTTGCGCCCGCAGGTCTGCGAGGGTCTCGGGCGAGACCGGCTCGCGCCGCACTTCGGGCCGCTCGGCGTGCTGCATGGCCGCGATCAGCCCCGACAGCCAAAGCCGGCTGGCCGCCTCGCTTCGCCAATTCTGGTGCTGCCGTTCTGGCCGCATCGCTCGCCTCGTTCCCTGGTGGCGGGAGACAACTCCCCGCCCGCCTTCCTGTTCCGGGTCGTACCCCGAAAGAATCCGGGGAGATGTGATCTGTTTCACATAAGTCTCGTCGGGCCCGGCTTAGACCGTCGCCATGAGCAAGCGGCCCCAAACCTCATTCGACGTGCAGGACGACCTCCGCACCGATTACGCCCTGATCGCCACCGGCGTCGGAGCGGCCTTGGTTGCGCTGATCTACCTCCTGCTGGTCTGAATCCGAGCCCAAAGCTCCCGGCGTGCGTCATTTCGCGCGCTTCTTGATACGTCTGCGCGCCAATCCATCAGGTTCATGTCACCCGGGATTTTTCCGTGGCGCGGTCGCGGCCGATTCCGGGACGGGCGAGTTCCGCAAAAATCCGTCAAGCACGGCGCGTGCTGCAGCTGCTAATCATCCACCATTTTAACTGAGCGGTTGATAGCGGCCAGCTTTTGCTTCCGCTTTGGCCCGAGGCGGCGCTTTATCCCGGCCCCGCATCCGCCCCAGAAAATTGCTAACGCTCGACCATGGCCCTGACTGATTCGAACGTCCTCAAACTCGCGCCCGAGCCCGGAACTCCCGCGTATCGGAGCGCGCCGCATAATATCGAGGCGGAACAGAGCCTTCTCGGCGCGATCCTGGTCAACAACGACGCCTTCTACCGCGTCTCCGACTTCCTCGAGCCGAAGCATTATTTCGAGCCGCTGCACCAGACCATCTACGAGACCGCCGCCAGCCTGATCCGGATGGGCAAGATCGCCACGCCCGTGACGCTGAAGACGTTCCTCCCCGCCGACACCGATGTCGGCGGCATGACCATCGGGCAGTATCTGGCGCGGCTCGCGGCGGAAGCGACCACCATCATCAACGCCCAGGACTACGGCCGGACCATCTACGATCTGGCGCTGCGACGCGACCTGATCGGCATCGGCGAGGACATGGTCAATGTCGCCTATGACGCCCCGGTCGACTTCGCGCCGCGGGCGCAGATCGAGGACGCCGAGCGCCGCCTGTACGAGCTCGCCGAATCCGGCCGCTATGACGGCGGCTTCCAGAAATTCTCGCAGGCGTTGGCGATCGCGGTCGATCTCGCGGCCAAAGCGTTCCAGCGCGATGGAAAGCTGTCCGGCATCTCGACCGGCATGCGCGACCTCGACACCAAGATGGGCGGCCTCCAGCACTCCGACCTCATCATCGTGGCCGGACGCCCGGGCATGGGCAAGACTTCGCTTGCGACCAACATCGCCTACAACGTCGCCCAGGCCTATGTCGGCGAGGTCCAGGCTGACGGCACCATGAAGGCCGCCAATGGCGGCGTGATCGGCTTCTTCTCCTGCGAAATGTCGGCCGACCAGCTCGCCACGCGTATCGTCGCCGAGCGCACCGGCATTCCCTCCTCCCACATCCGCCGCGGCGGCATCTCGGAAGCCGATTTCGACAAGATCCGGGAAGTCTCGATCGAGCTGCAGTCGCTGCCGTTCTATGTCGACGCAACCGGCGGCCTGTCGATCGCGCAGCTGATGGCGCGTGCGCGCCGGCTGAAGCGGCAGAAGGGCCTCGATCTCCTCGTGATCGACTACATCCAGCTGCTCTCCGGCTCAGGCAAGCGCGCCAGCGACAGCCGCGTGCAGGAGATCACGGAGATCACGACCAGCCTGAAGGCGCTCGCCAAGGAGCTCAATGTTCCGGTCATCGCGCTGTCGCAGCTCTCGCGCCAGGTCGAATCCCGCGACGACAAGCGGCCGCAGCTCTCCGACTTGCGTGAATCGGGCTCGATCGAGCAGGACGCCGACGTCGTGCTGTTCGTTTACCGCGAGGAATATTACCTCGCGATGAAGGAGCCCCGCCCAGGCACGCCTGAGCACGAGAAGTGGCAGCTTGACATGAGTCTCGCGCACGGAAAGGCCGAGGTCATCATCGGCAAGCAGCGTCACGGCCCGACAGGCACCGTCGATTTGGCGTTCGAAGCCTCGGTCACGCGGTTCGGCGACCTCGCGCCTGACAGTCAGCTGCCGGCTCGCAGCAGCAACGACTACTGAGTTCCTTGAACCGGACCTGCCTCTTGCGTAAAACGACGCCATGACAATGGCGTCCGACCCGAAAATGATCCCGCAATCCGGCCTCCTTTCCGCGGAGGCCAATCAGGCCGCCGCGCTCGCAGCCTATGGCGGCGTGCTCACCGTCGATCTCGACGCCATCATCGCCAATTGGCGCAAGCTCGAGAAAACGGCAGTGCCGGCCGAATGCTCGGCCGTGATCAAGGCCGACGCCTATGGCTGCGGCGCCGCGCAGGTCTCGCGGGCCCTCAGCAAGGCCGGTTGCAAGACCTTCTTCGTCGCCACCATCGAGGAAGCGCGCACAGTGCGCGAAGCCGTGCCGGAGGCCGCGATCTACGTGCTCGGCGGCTATTTCCAGAACACCGGCGAGCACTACGCCAAGATCAATTGCCGGCCGGTGATCGGCGACCTCAACGAGCTCGCCGAATGGGACGTGTTCTGCCGCCGCACCGGCTGGACCGGAGGCGCCGCTGTTCACATCGACACCGGCATGAACCGGCTCGGGCTGACGCTTGCGGACGCGCAGGCCATCATCCCCCGCATCAATGCCGGCGATCACGGCATCACGCTGGTGATGAGCCATCTGGTCTCGGCCGAGCAGCTCAACAGTCCCGTGAATGCAAAGCAGCTGGCGGCCTTCCGCGGCATCGCCAGCGAATTTTCCGGCGTGCCGGCTGCGCTTGCCAATTCCTCCGGAATCTTCCTCGGCGCGCCCTTCCAGTTCGACATGGTGCGGCCGGGCGCAGCACTCTATGGCGTCAACCCGACGCCTGAGGCCGACAACCCGATGCAGCCGGTGGTCGACCTCAAGGCGCGCATCGTGCAAACCCGCAATGTCGAGCGCGGCGAGAGCGTCGGCTATGGCGGCACCTGGACCGCGCGGCGGCCGACAAAACTCGCGCTCATCGCGGTCGGCTATGCCGACGGCTATTTCCGCGCCGCCAGCTCCAATGACGGCACCCGCGGCGCCGAAGTCGTTGTCGCCGGCAAGCGCTGCCCGGTTGCGGGCCGCGTCTCGATGGACCTGATCGCGATCGACATCACCGACTTGCCCCCGAATGCGGCGCGGCGCGGCCACATGGTGACGCTGCTCGGCGAGGGCATCACCGTCGACGAGCTCGCACATCATTTTGGCACGATCGGCTACGAGGTGCTGACCAGCCTCGGCCACCGCTACGCGCGCGTCTACAAGGGCGGCAATGAGGTGGAGCCGCTGGTCAAGCCGGAGCCCGCGCCGACGGCCGAGCAGCCGCCCTCCCCGCCGCCGATCGAGCAGCCCGCGAGCCCGCCGCCGCTGCCGTCCTCGTAGCGGACGCGCTTTCGTGCCACGGACGCAGCGCAGCGCTCCTTCAGCGATGCGCTGCAGAGCCGGGGCCCATCCCTCAACAGTAAACCGTTCCGCCTTCTCGGTCCCGGCTCTGCGCAGCAGCGTTTCACGCTGCAGCGCGTCCGGGACACGAGAGTGGCGCCTTACTTCTTCCGGCTGTCCAGCGCCGCCTTGCACGTCGCGCTGAGCTGATCGCGCTTGGCGTTGAGGCAGGCGATGATCTTGCCGCCACCGGGCGCGATGCCGGCGCAGAATTTGTCATAGTCCGCCTTGCACGCGCCGCGCGGATCGGACGATTGTGCCGAAGCCGCTCCGGAGATCGCGACAACGACGACGAAAGCAGCAAAGCTCAACTTGGACATTGTATCTCCGGTGACGGAAGGCAGGAGCTCATAGCTCTACATGAAGATCGCGACATTCAACATCAACAACATCAACCGCCGCCTGCCCAATTTGCTGGCATGGATGCGCGCGGCGAAGCCCGATGTCGTCGCGCTTCAGGAATTGAAGGCAAGTGATGGCGAATTTCCGGCGGCGGCCATCGAAAAGGCCGGCTACGGCGCGGTGTGGTGTGGACAGAAGACGTGGAACGGCGTCGCCATCCTCGCCCGCAATGCCGAACCCATTCTCACCCGCGATCGCTTGCCGGGAAAGCCTGATGATCACGAAGCCCGCTACATCGAGGCCGCCGTGCGCGGAATCATCGTCACCAGCATTTATCTGCCGAACGGCAATCCGCAGCCGGGACCGAAATTCGACTTCAAGCTCGACTGGTTCGCGCGTCTCAAGCGCCACGCCAAGACCTTCATCAAGCAGGATCTGCCCGTGGTGCTCGCCGGCGACTACAACGTCGCGCCTGATGAGATCGACATCTATCCGACGCGGTCATGGGACAAGGATGCGCTGATCCAGCCGAAGAGCCGCGCGGCGTTCGCGTCGCTGGTCGAACAGGGCTGGTGCGATGCGATCCGCGAGCTGCATCCGGACAAGCGCATCTACACGTTCTGGGATTACAAGCGAAATCGCTGGCCGCGCGATGCGGGCCTGCGGCTCGATCATCTCCTGCTCAGCCCTGCCCTCGTCTCGCGGCTGGCCAAGGCGGGTGTCGACAAGAAGGTGCGCGGCGAGGATGGTGCGAGCGATCACGCGCCGGCGTGGGTGGTGCTGAAGGAGCGATGATCTCGTAGGGTGGGCAAAGGCGCTCTTGCGCCGTGCCCACCATCTTCTGTCGCGAGTAAGGTGGTGGGCACGCTTCGCTTTGCCCACCCTACGAGATCACCCGAGTTCAACGCCCGTAATATTCCTGCACCGTATCCCACGCCGCCTTTTGCAGCAGTTGAGTGGTCTCCGCATCCAGTCCCACGTTGTAGGAGTTGCCGACCGGCGAGCGCCCGGTCAGCGCGGCGAGCGTCACGCAGGTCGCCAGATACGTGCCCGCCGGACTCGGGTGCCGCTTGTCCGGCGCATACAGATTGAGCTCCGGCTGGAGCTTGCGCACGCGCGCGAAGGCGAGGCCTGCGGGGATCACGAGCGCATCATTGGCATTGCCGGCGAGCGTATAGGCTTCGGCCAACGCTTCCGTCATCTCCGGCTTGTCGGCATAGGCCCAGGACATGAAAAACACCGGCCGCATGCCGTGGGCACGGACGATCTCGCTGTCCTTCTTCGCGAAGGTCGTGAACGCGTCCTTCAATTGCGGATGGATCGGGCACTGGCTGCAATCCATCATGACGACGGCATCGAACTGCCTGCCCGGCTTGTTGAACACGACGTTGTTCTGATCGTCGAAGGAATAGGCGCCGATGCCGCCCGGCCGCAGCAGATTGTCCATGTCGTGCCAGTCGAGGCCGGAGCCGCCGATCGTGGCCATGGTGTTGCGGTATGCCGCCTTGTTCTCGGCATCCGCCGCCCGCTCCATGAAGGAGAGATGTCCGGGCATGCCGTTGTTGTAATAGAAGAAGCTGTTGCCGACGAACAGCGCGGCCTTGGGGAAGTCAGGGCCAGATGTCGTGACCTTCGGCTTGGTCTGCGCCTGCGCGTTGAAGCCCGCTGCAACGGCCAGACACATTGCGAGCATCACTCGCGCAAAAAGACGCATCATGGATTCCTCCCCTTTTTCTCTGGGGGCGGACCAAATCAGCTTTTCAAAAGTGCCTCAAGAGCACCGGCTTGCAGCAGAGGCATGCGTGAATCCTGCATGCTCACCACAAATTCCTGCCGTCGATCATGTTCACCGGCACGGCCTCGAGATCGAAATCGTCGAACAGGCGTGCATTCACCGCGACCTTGGGGTTGTCGAAATCGGGCTTGCCGGTAGACCAGTCCGGCGACTCCGAATAGGTGCCGCAGCCGCAGCTCGCGCAGAAATGATGTTTGACCGTGCGGCTGCCCCAAAGATAGGTCGCGACATTTTCCGGCGGCGACAGCAGGCGAAATTGCGCCGGCGTGTAATAGGCCCACAACGCGCCCCGCTTGGCGCAGAGTGAGCAGGTGCAGCGCGTCACGCTCGCCGGCACCTCCGTCACCTCGAACACCGTCTCACCGCAATGACAGCTTGCCTCGATCGGCATGGACCCACTCCCCGTTTTGTCAGGAGGTGGTCGTAGCCTGCCCCTGCTGCCAACATGCTGTCAGCAGCGCAACTCGGTCATGGAGCCTCATTCGCGGACAACCGCCTGGCGTTCGCGGCCACGTGCTCGCGATAGCGCTGGACGATGGCCGTCGGGGTGGCTCCCGCAAGCAGGCTCGCGGCCGCCTCGAAAGCCGCGGCGATCTTCTCGCTGACCATCAGCACCGCCTCCTGCCCGGCGGCCTCGTCGCCATGGCTGAGCTTCTCGCAGCGCAGCCGCACCACCTCGCTGGCTTCGACCGCGAGCATTGCGCCCGCATACCAGGGAAATCCGTTGTCGGATCCGCTGAGAGCCGCATGACGGTCGAGGGCGGAGAAGGAATGATGATCGGGCATCGCGGACCTCAAATTCTTTGAGTGAACGCTCCGATCAATACGCCTCAAATTTGAAGGATCCGGCCGGGGAACCGATCGGATTGGCCGCGCCTGCGACACCCGCAATTAACCAAGGCTCTTGACGCCCACGCTCTGGTTATCCTACTGGTCTGACCACGATCAGACCAAAAGAGACCGGGATGGAACTGAAGCGGGCCACCGAGGGCGAAAAAGGGTTCGAGAAGGTGTTCGCCTTCCTGCGCGAACGCCTGCTTGCAGGCTCGCTCAAGCCCGGCGACCGCCTGATTTCCGAGCGCGAGCTGGCGACCCTCCTCGGCGTCAGCCGGCCGATCGTCCGCGAGGCGCTGCGCGCCCTCACCGTGCTCGGCATCGTCGAAATCCGCGACCGCATCGGCACTGTCGTGACGCAGCCGGACGTCTCCGTGTTGAACGACTTCTTCACCTTCGCGCTCGCGCAGCAGGCGGACATGCTCGATGACGTCATGCAGGCGCGCGTCGCGATCGAGTGTCAGGCGATCCGCCTCGCCTGCGAGCGCGCCAACATCGCCGACTTCGAACGCCTGCAGCGTGCGCTCGCGAAGATCGGAGAGACGATCGACGAGGCGGATGCCGGCGGCATGGCCGACTTCGAATTCCATCGCGCCATCGTCGTGGCCTCGCATTCGGAAACGCTGACGGTCCTGCACGGTTCGCTGGCGGGACTGCTGACGCACTCGCATCGCAGCCGCCGCGAGCTGGTCCAGGCCTTCCCGTCGATGAAGACGTACCTGATCGACGACCACCGGCGCATCTTCGACGCGATCATCGCGCGCGACCCCGAGCGAGCGGACGCGACGCTGCGCAAGCATTTTGCCATTGGCGACGAATACCGCAGGCGCGCCGTCGTCGGCGACATCGACAAGACCAGCGCCTCAGGCTGATCGCGGCAGGCCAACAACCAAGAAACCAATCAACCAAGAAACGGACGACTGACATGGGACGGAACGACAAGGGCAATGTCGGCTTCATCGGCATCGGCACGATGGGCCGCGAGATGGTGCGCAACCTCCTGGTGGCCGGGCATGCGGTTCGCGTCTTCGATCTCAACCAAGCCGCCTTGGCCGACAGCGTCAAGGAAGGCGCGGCCGGCGCCAACAGCCCCGCCGACGCAGCACAAGGCGCCGACATCGTCATCACCATGCTCCCCGACACGCCCCATGTCGAAGCGACTATCTACGGCGAGAACGGCCTCCTGAAGTCGCCGCCACCGGGCAAGCTTATCGTCGACATGAGCACGATCTCGCCGGTCGCCGTCCGCCGCATCCATGCCGACCTGCAAAAGGTCGGCGTCAGCTTCATCGACGCGCCGGTCTCCGGCGGGCCCGTGGGCGCCAAGAACGCTGCGCTCTCGATCATGGCCGGCGGCGATGCGGCGGCCTTTGCGCAGGCCGAGCCGTTCTTCCGCGCGATGGGCACGACCATCACGCATGTCGGCGCATCCGGCGCGGGGCAAACCGTCAAGCTCTGCAATCAGCTGATCTGCGGTATCAACATCCAGGCGATCTGCGAGGCGCTCGCGCTCGGGCGCGCGTCTGGCATCGATCTCAATCTGCTGCGTCGCGTTCTGCTCGGTGGCTCCGCCGCCTCCTGGATGCTCGACAAGCTCGGCCCCGCAATGATCGCGGGCGACGTCTCCGCCGGCTTCCGGATCGATCTCCAGCTCAAGGACCTCCGCCTGGTGCAGGAGCACGCACAGGCGCTGAGCGTGCCGTTGCCCGGAACCGCGCTCGTCACCAGCCAGTACGTGGACGCACGCGCGCATGGCGAAGGCAGCAACGGCAACCAGGCGCTGTTCCGCGTCTATGACCGCATGACCAACCAGGTGACGGGCTGAAGCCGATACGATGAGCCTCCAACTCGACTTTCCCGCGGTGCTGGAGCGTTGGCCAAGTCTTCTGGCCGGCGCGGCGCTGACGCTGGAGTTGGCGGCCTTCGCGACGGTGCTCGGCGCCCTGTTCGGCACGCTCGCAGCCGTCGGCCGCGGCTCACGAAGCCCGCTGATCGCGGGCGCCTGCAAAGTCTATGTCGAGACCATCCGCAACACGCCGCTGCTGGTGCAGATCTTCCTGGTCTATTTCGGCCTCGCCAGCCTGGGGCTGAAATTCTCCGCCTTCACGGTGGCCGTGGCCGCGTTGACGATCAACGTCGGCGCCTACACCGCCGAGATCATGCGCGCCGGCTTCGAGGCGATCCCGCGCGGACAGATCGAGGCCGCCGAGGGGCTCGCGCTGTCGCGACTGCAGATCTACTGGCACATCATCCTGCTGCCGGCGATCGAGAAGGTCTATCCGGCGCTGACCAGCCAGTTCGTGCTGTTGATGCTGGCCTCCTCGGTCTGCTCGCAGATCTCGGCGGAAGAACTCACCGCCGTCGCCAACTACATCCAGTCGGACACCTATCGCGCGTTCGAGACCTACATCATCGTCGCCGTGCTCTACGTCATCCTGTCGCTGGTGATGCGCGCGGGCTTCTGGGGCCTCGGCCTCGTGCTGTTTCCGCGCCGGCGCCGGCTCGGCACGCCGTTGTGAGATGACCATGGGCGGACATCTCAACATCAATCATCTGATGTTCCTCGGTCAGGGCGCGCTGTGGACGGTTGGCCTGTCCGTGATCGCGCTGATCGGCGGCGGCATCGTCGGCTTCGTGATCGCGCTGGCGCGCATCTCGCCGCTCAAATCGGTGCGGATCGCCAGCGGCGTCTATGTCCAGCTGATCCAGGGCACGCCGCTGCTCGTCATCCTGTTCCTCGGCTATTTCGGCCTCGCCGCGATCGGCCTCAAGGTCTCGCCGTTAGCTGCCGCCGGCGCTTCGCTCACGCTCTATGTCTCGGCCTATCTCGGCGAGATCTGGCGCGGCTGCATCCAGTCGGTGCCGAAGCCGCAATGGGAGGCCGCCGAAGGACTCGCGCTGAGCCGCACCCAGCGCATGATGAAGGTGATCCTGCCGCAGGCGATCCGCATCGCGACGCCGCCGACCGTCGGCTTCATGGTGCAGATCATCAAGAACACCTCGCTTGCCTCAGTGGTCGGCTTCGTCGAACTGATGCGGTCGGGCCAGATCGTCAACAACTCGCTGTTCGAGCCGTTCGCCATCTACGCGATCATCGCCGTCGTCTATTTCGCCATGTGCTATCCCCTGTCCCTGTTCAGCCAGAAGCTGGAACGGCGGATGGGGCGTGGCAGGTCCAACCTCGCACCAGCCTGACATGCAGCAAAACCCCTCCTCCTCCGAACCGATCGTGTCGCTCCGCGACGTGCAGAAGAGCTTTGGCCCACTCCGGGTGCTCGATGGCGTCTCCTTTGCCGTCGAGCGCGGCGAAGTGCTGGCGCTGATCGGCCGCTCCGGCTCCGGCAAGAGCACGGCGCTGCGCTGCATCGACCGCTTCGAGAAGGTCGACGGGGGCGAGATCGTCGTGTGCGGACATCGCGTCGACCGCCATGATGTCGATCTGCGCGCGCTGCGCCAGGACGTCGGCATCGTGTTCCAGAGCTACAATCTGTTTCCGCACCTCACCATCGAGCAGAACATCACGCTCGCCCCCTGCGCCGTGAAGGGCATGGCCACCTCGCAAGCCAGGGACCTCGCCCGAAAAGTGCTAGCGCAGGTCGGGCTAGAGGAGAAACTGCACGCCTATCCCGAGCAGCTCTCGGGCGGCCAGCAGCAGCGCGCGGCGATCGCCCGCTCGCTCGCGATGCAGCCGAAGGTGATGCTGTTCGACGAGGTCACCTCCGCGCTCGATCCCGAGCTCACCGGCGAAGTGCTCAAGGTGATCGAGCAACTCGCGGCAGACGGCATGACCATGGTGATGGTCACCCACGAGATGGGCTTTGCCAAGGGCATCGCCGATCGGATCGTGTTCATGCACCGCGGCAAGGTCCACGAGACCGGCCCCGCTTCGATCCTGACATCGCCAACGACCCCCGAGCTCATGCAATTCGTGGGCACGGGAAACCTAAAATCATAACAGGGAGAGGAGAACCAAGGATGACAAACAAGACACTGCTCGGGACCGCCGCCGCGCTTGTCGGCTTCGTGATGATGGTCGCGACACCAGCATCGGCCGACCTGCTCGACGACATTACCCAGGCCAAGAAGATCCGCATTTCGACGGACGTCGCCATTCCGCCCTCGGGCATGATGGACAGCAGCATGAAGCCGACCGGTTCCGACGTCGAAGTGGCGCAACTGCTCGCCAAGGATTGGGGGCTCGAGCTCGAATTCATCCAGACCACCGGCGCGACGCGCATCCCCAACGTCCTGACCGGCAAGGCCGACATCATCATCTCGACCCTGTCGGTGACGCCCGATCGCGCCAAGGTCATCGACTTCACCAAGCGCTATGCGACGCTGCAATCCGATGTCGGCTGCCTGAAATCCTCGACCGTCAAGGACTGGCCCGACCTGAAGGACAAGCCGATCGGCGTCTCCCGCGGCACCACGCAGGACACCACCCTGTCCAACATGAAGGACAAGGACCTCAAGATCTCGCGCTACGACGACGACGCCACGATGGTGACGGCGGCCGTCTCCGGCCAGGTCGACTGCGTCGCCTCGTCGGCGACGATCATCAACCAGATCGGGGTGAAGAACCCGTCGCGTGTGTTCGAATCCAGGATCCCGCTCGCGACCTTCGACCTCGCGATCGGCCTGAAGAAGGGCGAGCAGCGCCTGATGGACAAGCTCAACGCCTGGATCACCGAGAACGTCAAGAACGGCAAGCTCAACGCGATCTACAAGAAATTCCACGGGGTCGAGCTGCCGCCCGACATGCGCAGCTAAGACCAGGAACAATCGTGACAGCCGCGAAGCGGCTGTCACGACCAATGTAAAATCAAGAAGGACATCACATGCGTCTCGTCATCGGATCCGACCACGCCGGCTGGCCGCTCAAGCAGACCGTTATCGACCACATCCGCAGCCTCGGCCACGACGTCGTCGATGTCGGCTCCCATGACGATAAGCCGGTGGACTTCCCCGACATCGCGCGAGCCGTGGCTCAGAAGGTGACCTCGGGCGAAGCCGCACGCGGCATCATGGTTTGCGGCACCGGCGTCGGCGCCTCGATCGCAGCCAACAAGATGAAGGGCATCCGCGCCGCGGTCTGCCACGACGTTCATTCCGCCCATCAGAGCGTCGAGCATGACGACGTCAACGTCATGTGCATCGGCGCGCAGATCGTCGGCGCCTGGCTCGCCGTGGATCTGGTCTCGTCCTATCTCTCGGCCGAATTCTCGACGGACGAGGATTTTCGCCGCCGCGTCGAGAAGCTGCGCATCATGGACGAACAAGGCTGACGGCCGGCCCGGACCGCATGCGCTGAGCGATCGGTTCCCTCGCCTGGAATGGATCGCCCGCATCGCCGGCCACGGCTAAACTCTCCCGATTCGTGGAGAGCATCTTGGCCTTTCTCTTCGTCCTCATCGTCGGCCTGATCGCCGGCACCGTCTCAGGCATCGTCGGCACGGGCTCGTCGATCATGCTGATGCCGGTGCTGGTCTATGCCTATGGGCCGAAGGAAGCCGTGCCGATCATGGCGGTCGCCTCCGTGATGGCGAATTTCTCCCGGATCCTGGCCTGGTGGCGCGAGGTCGACTGGCGGGCCTGCGTGGCCTATTCGGTGACCGGCATTCCGGCCGCCGCGCTGGGCGCGCGCACGCTGCTCGCGCTCCCCCCGCACGCCGTCGATCTCGCCATCGGCATCTTCCTGATCGCGATGGTGCCGGTGCGGCACTGGCTGGCGCGGCACGATCTCAAGGTCAATCTCTGGCACCTCGCAATCGGCGGCGCCGTCATCGGCTACCTCACCGGCATCGTGGTCTCGACCGGCCCGCTCAGCGTGCCGCTGTTCCTGTTCTACGGCCTGTCCAAGGGCGCCTTCCTCGCCACCGAAGCGGCCTCCTCACTCGGCCTCTACTTCGCGAAGTCCGTGACCTTCGAACGTTTCGGCGCGCTGACGCAGGAGGTCTTCATCAAGGGCCTGATCGCGGGCTCCTCGCTGATGTCGGGCGCCTTCATCGCAAAACGCTTCGTGCTGCATCTCAAGCCGGAGATGTTCCGCCTGGTGATGGACGCGATCATGATCGCTGCGGGCCTCTCCATGCTCTGGAACGCAACGCAGTCGTAATCGCGCTCAGGCGGCGAATTCGGGCGCGATCGACGGGCTGTCGGCGAGCATGCGGCTCGTCTCAGTGGGCACCGCCCGCTTTTCGAGCCATTGCAGCACGGCATCGAGCGGCTGCGGCCGATGGTAGTGATAACCCTGCCCGAGCATCACGCCCATCTCGCGCATGGCGTCGGCCTGCTCGGGCCGCTCGATGCCTTCGGCGACGAGCGTCAGCCCCAGCGTGCCGGCGAGCGAGGCGATGACGCCGACGATCGCCTTGTCTTCCGCGCTGTCAGGGATCTCGCTGATGAAGGCCTTGTCGATCTTGACCTTGTCGAGCGGGAACCGCCGGAGATGTGCGAGCGAGCTGTAGCCCGTGCCGAAATCGTCGAGCGCGATGGTCGCGCCCAGGCGCCGCAGCCGGTGCAGCGTCTCGGAGGCGCTGGCGATGTTGTTGATCAGCGAGCCCTCGGTGATCTCGAGCTCCAGCGACGAGGCCGCGACGTTGAAGCGCGCGCAGGTTGCGCGCAGCTCGGCGGCGAGCGAATGGTCGGCAAGCTCGGACGGCGGCAGATTGATCGCGATCCGGATCTGCGCCCTGCCGGCGGACGCCAGTCGCTGCAGCGCGCGACAGGCATCGGTCAGCACGTAGCGCGTCAGCCGCGCATTGTTGCCGCTGCGCTCGATCAGCGGCAGGAATTCGCCGGGACCGATCAAGCCAAGCTCGGGATGGCGCCAGCGGATCAGCGCCTCGAGGCCGACGACGGCCTGGCTCCCGAGGTCGACCTGGCTTTGATACCAGACCTCGAACTGTCCCTCGGCGAAGCCTGCGGGGATGGCGAGCTCGAGATCCCGGCGGCGGCGATAGTCGCGCTGAAGCGCTTCGTCCAGCACGGCGACCGTGCCGGGCGCCTTGCTCTTGGCATGGTAGAGCGCGATGTCGGCGAGCGCCGGCAAATGCGACAGCTCGGGATCGCCGCCGCGGCGCACGGCAAGGCCGATGCTGGCGCGCGGCACGACCTGTTTGTCGTGCAGCCGGATCGGCTCGGAAATCGCATCTAACAGCTGGCGCGCGAACGCCTGGGCGGTCGCTTCATTGCTGACCTCGGGGCGGATGACGACGAATTCGTCGCCGCCGAGCCGAGCGACCCAATCCTGCGGTTCGACCGCATCACGAAGGCGCTCGGAGATGTGGACCAGGAACTTGTCGCCGGCATCATGGCCGAAGGTGTCGTTGATGCCCTTGAAGTCGTCGAGATCGATGAAGCAGAAGGCGATCAGCGAGTCCGGCGAACCGGCATCGCCGCTCAGGGTCACCAGATGCTCGGACAGCGAGCGGCGGTTGGGCAGGCCCGTGAGCGGATCGTGCGCGGCCATGTGCCCGAGCCGGTCGAGCGCGCCCGACGTCGTGTGCTGCATGGCGTTGAAGGCACGCGCGAGCTGGCCGAATTCGTTCGTCGATTTGATGTCGGCCGGATAGGCGCGCCCGTCCTGCTTGCTGCGCTGGATCGCCGACATGATCGCGGTGAGCGGCTTGCCGATGAAGATGTTGGCCGAGATCCGCATCGCGATCAGGGTGGCAAATGTCGCGAGCAGGCCGACCACCAGCAGCAACATCAGCCGGCTGCCCGTGTCCGCATAGACCGTCGCATAGGAATAGGCGATCGCGATACGACCGGCCTGCACGGCGATGTTGCCGTTGCTGTAGCGGATCGGCCGCGAGACTTCCGATACCGCCTGGTCCGCCGGCCGCGCCACCACCCGCGCGATCGCGACGCCGGTGTCGTCATAAACGGCCGCCGCGGCAATGGTCTCGTCGTGCATGATCTCGTTGAGCACGCTCGTGACCTGATCGTAGCGCATCTTCCAGAGCGGTTCGGCGATCAGCTCGGCGCGGCTCTCTGCGGTGCGGGCAATGCGCGCGTCGAGCTGCCCGATCTGCGACCAGAAGCTCGATGCCTCGACGCCGGCGGAGGCGAGCAGCTGCACCACCAGCAGCACCGGCACGGTGGCCCAGAGCATCGCGCGGACCACCGAGCGCGAGCGCGACGGCGCCTTCGCCTGCGGCGTGCGATCCGGATCGGTCATGTCGTCACCGTTTCGCATCAGTCGGCAGCGCCTTCCGGAAGCGTCAGCGAAGAGATGAGCGCATCGATGGAGAAATCGTACTGGCCGCAGCGCCCTGCCCTCGCCCTGAAACGCGCGAAATCGATCCGATCGAAGGCGCGCGTCTTGATGAGGTCTCCGACCGAAGCGAGATTGTCGCGCGTGATCGCAGACGTCCTGGCCTCGACGCGGGGCGATGCGGCCGCGAAGTCGCAGCCGTCGGCGTAGTCGCGCAGGAGGACGATCGACCAGCCGCCGAGCAGGAAGTGTCCGCCATCGGTCATGAGGAGACGGCCCGCCTTGATCTCGCGCAGCGCGTCCTCCGACCAGTTGAGGCCGACCAGCTGGATGTTTCCGCCGGGCGCGAGGCCGGCAGCGACCACTGCGCGAAGCGCGCCGAGCGCCATCGGATCGTTTCCGGCCCAGATGCCGGCAGGCCGGATCTCCTTGCGCGCGGCCCAGCTCAGATAATTCCTGGTGACCTGCTCTGCCTCCGACTGGGTCCAGTTGGCGAACAGCATCCGGTCCACCACCACGTCGGGCGCGGCCTCCACCGCGAGCTTGAGACCGGCGTTGCGGGCGATCGAGGCCGGCGTGATCTCGTCGCCGCCGATGCCGAGAATGTGGATCTTGCCGTCCGGGCTCTGCCATTTCTCGGCGCGCGCCACGCTGATCAGGGCATTGGCCATCCTCGCGCCCGCGGTCTGGAGATCGGTCGTGATGTCGCCGAGCCAGGTCTTGAGCTTTTGCCGGGGCGGTCCGAGGCGCGCGGCGTCGTCGCCGATCAGCGTGTTCGAGAGCAGCAGCGTCTTGACCCCGGCGGCCTCGGCCGCCTCCAGGATGGGAACGGCGGCGGATTCCTCGTTCGACAGGATGAGGAAGTCCGGCTTGTCGGCGCGTGCCACCACGCCGAAGCCAAGCTCCTGCATGGTGCGGTAGTTCCGCTCGCTGGTCAGCACCTCGACATGCGCGTCGAGCTTGCGGCCCGCGGCCTGCATGGTCTGCGCGACCATGTCCCAGTAGACCTCGCCGGTCTTGCCGGGATTGACGAAAACGATGTTGAGACGCCCGGCGTCGGCCGCAACGGCGCCGCCAACCGGCAGAAGAAAGCCGCAGGCCATGCCCACGGCGAGCATTATCCGCAAGACTACCGTCATTCGTTTCGCCATCCCGTATCGGTTTCGAAACTGGACCCGCGTCCGCTAACATTTGGCAAAGTCCGGAACGGCGCGGCGGCGTAGAGCTAACAAAGAGTGTATCGGCTGCGGTGAATTGGGCTAATTGGGGTGTTGGAGAACGCCGTCTCCACCCGTCATTCCGTGCTATCAGCAAACCTGAAACCCCCGACTCGCTGTCCCCATGGCCAAGAACACGCTTTCCTTCGTCTGCCAGAACTGCGGCGCGGCCTATAACCGCTGGCAGGGCAAGTGCGAGTCCTGCGGCGAGTGGAACACGCTTGCCGAGGAGGACACGTCCGGCAGCGTACCGGTCTCGATCCGCTCCAAGCGCAAGGGGCGCACATTCGCGCTGGAGAGCCTCGCCGGCAAAAGCCCGGACGCTCCTCGCCTGTCGTCAGGGATGACCGAGCTCGACCGCGTCACCGGTGGCGGCTTCGTTCGCGGCTCGGTGCTACTGGTCGGCGGCGATCCCGGCATCGGCAAGTCGACGCTGCTGACGCAGGCCACCAGCATGATGGCGCGCGCTGGCCACCGCATCGTCTACATCTCCGGCGAAGAGGCGGTCGCCCAGGTGCGCCTGCGCGCCGAGCGGCTCGGCCTGTCGGATGCGCCGGTGCAGCTGGCGGCCGAGACCTCTGTCGAGGATATCGTCTCGACGCTGTCGGAAGGCGCGGTGCCGCGGCTGATCGTGATCGACTCGATCCAGACCATGTGGACCGACACGGTGGAATCCGCGCCCGGCACGGTCACCCAGGTGCGCGCCTCGGCGCAGGCGCTGATCCGCTTCGCCAAGAAGACGGGTGCGGCCATCATCCTGGTCGGCCATGTCACCAAGGACGGCCAGATCGCCGGCCCCCGCGTGGTCGAGCATATGGTCGATGCGGTGTTGTCGTTCGAGGGCGAAGGCTCGCAGCAGTTCCGCATCCTGCGCGCCGTGAAAAACCGCTTCGGCCCGACCGACGAGATCGGCGTGTTCGAGATGACCGGCCTTGGCCTGCGCGAGGTCACCAATCCGTCCGAGTTGTTCCTGTCCGAGCGCGATCTGGGCACGCCGGGCACCGCAGTCTTCGCGGGCATCGAAGGCACGAGGCCCGTTCTGGTCGAATTACAGGCCTTGGTGGCCCCCACCTCGCTCGGCACCCCGCGCCGGGCCGTGGTCGGCTGGGATCAGAGCAGGCTCTCCATGGTGCTGGCGGTGCTGGAGGCCCATTGCGGGGTCAAGCTGTCCGGCCACGACGTCTATCTGAACGTCGCGGGCGGCCTGCGCATCCACGAGCCGGCGGCCGATATGGCCGCCGCGGCCGCACTGGTTTCATCCCTGGTTAATGCGCAGTTACCCACCGATGCCGTCTATTTCGGCGAGATTTCGCTCTCCGGCGTCATTCGCCCGGTGGCGCAGACCCCGGCCCGGCTCAAGGAAGCGGTCAAGCTCGGCTTCAAGCGCGCCGTGCTGCCCGAATCGGCCCGGGGTGGCGACGCTGGCGGCGACGCCGGACTGTCCCAGAACGCGATCAACAGCCTGACGACACTGGTGGCCGAGATCGCGGCCCGGGGCTCCCGCCGCGGCGAACAGAGCGCTCCGGCGGAGAAAAATGCCACACCGGCAAGATTCCGCCGTGGAGAGGGTTAGGCGGAGGTGACGTCCTCCGCCCCCACCGCTATACAGCCGTCACAAAAGCAGCATGGGATTGCGTGGTTGCGGCCTTGCCGGGAACGCCGTCTGGCCCTCACTTAGGGCCACGGCCAAACACCGATTCGCTGAGCACCTTTGAAGTACGAGCGGACCCGACCAGCCGATGCCAGTAACACTCCTCGACCTGATCCTGCTCGGTGTGATGCTGATCTCGGGCCTGCTCGCGATGGTCCGCGGCTTCATGCGTGAAATCCTGTCGATCGCGGCCTGGGGTGCCGCGGCGATCGTGACGCTGTACTCGTTCTCGAAGCTGCTGCCGACCGCAAAGACCTATTTCAACAACGACACGGTCGCGAGCGTCGTCGTGGTCGCCGGCGTGTTCGTGGGCACCCTGGTCGTGGTCTCCGTGATCACGGTCCGGATCTCCGACATGATCCTGGATTCGCGCATCGGCGCGCTGGATCGCACCCTGGGCTTCCTGTTTGGCCTCGCTCGCGGCCTTTTGATCGTCGTGGTCGCGTTCCTGTTCTTCACCTGGCTGGTGCCGGACAAGCAGCGTCCGGACTGGGTCACGGGGGCAAAGTCCCGGGTGGTGCTCCAGGGAACCGGCGATTGGCTGATGGCCCTCTTGCCTGACGACCCCGAGAACACCATCTTGAAGAGATTCAAGAAAAACAAACCAGATGATGATCAAGCTGATTCCGAGCAGCAGCCTTCGGGCAGTGGCGACGGATACAGTAAACCTGCTCGTGACAGCCTCAAGAAGCTGATCGAGAAACCTGCGGCGCGTTGATTAGGCCCTAAAGAGAGGCGCGGACGAGATGCGACACCCTGACCAGGACGCCCAACGTGATCTCGGCCCAGCCGCGCTAGAGCTTCAGGACGACCTGGAGGGCGACACGCTCCGCGAGGAATGCGGTGTCTTCGGCATCTATGGCCACCCTGACGCCGCCGCCATCACCGCGCTCGGTCTCCACGCCCTCCAGCATCGCGGCCAGGAGGCCGCCGGCATCGTCTCCTACGACGGCAGCCGCTTTCACTCGGAACGCCGCCTCGGCCTCGTCGGCGACACCTTCTCCCGCCGCGAGGTGATCGACCGCCTGCCCGGCAATATGGCCGTCGGCCATGTCCGCTACTCCACCACCGGCGCCACCATCCTGCGCAACGTGCAGCCGCTGTTCGCCGAGCTCAACGCCGGCGGCCTTGCGGTCGCCCACAACGGCAACCTCACCAACGGCCTGACGCTGCGCCGCGAACTCGTGAAGAACGGCGCGATGATGCAGTCGACCACCGACACCGAGGTGATCCTGCATCTCGTCGCACGCTCCAGGCGGAGCCGCTTCATCGAACGCTACATCGACGCCCTGCGCGAGATCGAGGGCGCCTATGCGCTGGTTTCGCTGACCAACAAGAAGCTGGTCGGCGCGCGCGATCCGCGCGGCATCCGCCCGCTGGTGCTCGGCGAGCTCGACGGTTGCCCGATCCTGACCTCGGAGACCTGCGCGCTCGACATCATCGGCGCGCGCTTCATTCGCGACATCGAGCCCGGCGAAGTCATCGTGTTCGACGAGAACGGCCAGGACATCCACAAGCCGTTCCCGCCGATGGCGCCGCGCCCCTGCATCTTCGAATACATCTATTTCTCCCGTCCGGACTCCATCGTTCACGGCCGCTCGGTCTACGAAGTGCGCAAGGCCTTTGGTGCGCAGCTCGCGCGCGAGAGCCATGTGCCGATCGACGTCGTCGTCCCGGTGCCGGATTCCGGCGTGCCCGCCGCGGTCGGCTACAGCCAGCATTCCGGCGTGCCGTTCGAGCTCGGCATCATCCGCAACCACTATGTCGGCCGCACCTTCATCCAGCCGACCCAGGCGATCCGCGAGTCCGGCGTGCGCATGAAGCATTCGGCCAACCGCGCCGCGATCGAAGGCAAGCGCATCATCCTCATCGACGACTCGCTAGTGCGCGGCACCACCTCGAAGAAGATCGTGCGCATGATGCGCGATGCGGGTGCCAAGGAAGTGCATTTCCGCCTCGCCTCGCCGCCGATCCTCTATCCCGATTATTACGGCATCGACCTGCCGGATCGCGGCGGCCTCCTGGCCGCGACGCATTCGCTGGAGGAGATGCGCGAGATCATCGGCGCCGACTCGCTCGCCTTCCTGTCGATCGACGGCATGTATCGCGCCATGGGCGAGCCCGGCCGCGACCCCGCCAATCCGAAATTCTCGGATCATTGCTTCACCGGGGCGTATCCGACCCACCTCACCGACCAGACCCAGACCGAGCAGCAGCCGCGTCAATTGTCTCTCCTGGCGGAAGCGAGCTGACGGCACAGCCGTCATCCCGGGACGATGCGAAGCATCGAACCCGGGATCTCGAGATGCCGGGTTCGGTCCTGCGGACCGCCCCGGAATGACGGGGTGATGGGGGCTTGTCCCGGCCATCCACGCCTGTAAAACCCCGCCATGACAAATCCCCTCGCCAACCGCATCGCTCTCGTCACCGGCGCCTCGCGCGGCATCGGTTTTGCTACCGCCAAGGCGCTGGCCAAAGCCGGCGCGCATATCGTGGCGACCGCGCGCACGCAGGGCGGGCTGGAAGAGCTCGATGACGAGATCCGGAAAGACGGCGGCAGCGCCACGCTGGTGCCGCTCAATCTCACCGATTCCGACGGCATCGCGCGGCTTGGCGCCGGCCTGCACGAACGCTATGGCAAGCTCGACATCCTCGTCGGCAATGCCGGCGTGCTCGGCCCCTCCTCGCCGGTCGGCCACATCGAGCTGAAAGCCTTCACCGACGTGATGGCGGTCAACGTCTCCGCGAACTTCCAGCTGATCCGCTGCATGGAGCCGCTGCTGCGGCAGTCCGATGCCGGCCGCGCCGTGTTCATCACCTCGGGCGCCGCCAACAAGGCGACCGCCTATGTCAGCCCCTACGCCGCCTCCAAGGCCGCGCTGGAAACGCTGGTGCGCGCCTGGGCGCAGGAAACCGCGAACACGCCGCTCCGTGTCAACCTGTTCAACCCGGGCCCGATCCGCACCCGCATGCGCGCCACGTTGATGCCGGGCGAGGATCCGGCGACGCTGGAGACACCCGAGCAGGTCGCCGAATTCATCGTGCCGATGTGCGCGCCCGGCTGGACCGAAACCGGCAAGTTCTACGACTACAAGACCCGCACCCTGATGAGCTTCCGCTCGCCGGCCTGATTGACTCGCGTGCCTCCCCGCGATTGACTGCCCGCGCTCAAGCGGCAGCAAGCCGCAAGCCAAAAAAGGGAGGTTGCCATGGCGCCGTGGCATGATCGCGCAGGTCTTGGTCGTACAAGGCTTGGTCGTACAAGGCTCGGCCGTGCGCTCGTACGAGTCTCTCACGCCTTCTCCATCCTGATTGCAGCCACCGCGTTCGTGCTTCCAGGCACGGCGACTGCGGGCGACGTCCCGACCTTCGCGGTCGATGCCTCCTGGCCAAAACAGCTGCCGAACAACTGGATCCTCGGCCAGGTCGGCGGCATCACCGTCGACTGGCAGGGCCATATCTGGGTGATCCATCGCCCGCGCTCGCTCACCGATGACGAGAAAGGCGCGAGCCTCAGCCCGCCCCGCTCGAAGTGCTGCGTGTCGGCGCCTCCCGTCCTCGAATTCGACAGCGACGGCAATCTGCTGCGGTCGTGGGGCGGTCCTGGCGAAGGCTATGAATGGGTCGGCCGCGAGCACGGCATCGAGGTCGACGAGCGCGGCTTCGTCTGGGTCGGCGGCAACGCCGACAACGACAACGCCATCTTGAAGTTCACGCTCGACGGCAAGTTCGTCGCCCAGATCGGCAAGATCGCGCCGAGCCTCGGCAGCAACGACATCACGCAGCTCGGCAAGCCCGCCGAAACCGCGATCGACAAGGAGGCGAACGAAATCTACGTCGCCGACGGCTACGGCAACCGCCGCGTCATCGTGTTCGATGCGACGACGCTCGCCTACAAGCGGCACTGGGGTGCCTATGGCAACAAGCCCGATGACAACAAGCAGGCGGCGTATGATCCCAAGGCGCCCGTTTCCCAGCAATTCGGAAATCCCGTCCACTGCGTGAAGCTCGCCAATGACGGTCTCGTCTACGTCTGCGACCGCATCAACAACCGCATCCAGGTGTTCAGGAAGGACGGCACCTTCGCGAAGGAGTTCTTCTTCGAGAAGAACACACTTGGCAACGGTGCGGTGTGGGACGTCGCGATCTGGCCCGATCCGAAGCAGACCTATTTGCTCAGCGCCGATGGCGAGAACAACGAGATCAGGGTGATCAAGCGCGACGACGGCAGCGTGGTCGGCAGCTTCGGGCACAACGGCCGCAATGCCGGGCAATTCCACTGGGTGCATGCGATGGCGGTCGACGCCAAGGGTAACGTCTATACCGCCGAGGTCGATACCGGAAAGCGCATCCAGAAATTCAGGCTGACGTCGGACGCGCTCAAATAGCGTCTCAACACACTTTGCCCAAAAGTTAACCGACGGATGACGCTACGCCGCAGCGTCATCCGGCTTTAGGCGCATTGCCGCCGGCCGTGGGACACGGTAGAGCGATCAGCCGGAACAAGGCTCCGCAAGAGAGCCGTCCGCATATTGAAAATGGAGGAGACCTTTTATGACGACGACGCTCGCGCGCCGCTACGCGGCCCTTCTGGCCTGTGCCGCCTTCGGTTTTGCAACATCCGCTTACGCGCAGGACAAGACCGTCAAGATCGGCGTCTTGAATGACATGTCGAGCCTTTATGCCGATATCGGCGGCCCGAACTCAGTGGTCGCGATCAAGATGGCCGTCGAGGATTCCGGCCTGCTCAAGAAGGGCTGGAAGATCGACGTGCTGAGCGGCGATCACCAGAACAAGCCGGACGTCGGCGTCAATATCGCTCGGCAGTGGATCGATAACGAGAAGGTCGATGCGATCGCCGATACGCCGAACTCCGGCGTCGCGCTTGCGGTCAGCAACCTCGTCAAGGAAAAGAATTCGGTGCTGCTGAATTCCGGCGCCGCCTCTGCCGACTTGACCGGCAAGGCCTGCACGCCGAACACGATCTCCTATACGTACGACACCTACATGCTCGCCAACGGCACCGGCAAGGCGCTGACCAAGGCCGGCGGCGACACCTGGTTCTTTCTTACCGCGGATTATGCCTTCGGCCACGCGCTGGAACGCGACACCACGGCCGTCGTAACGGCGAACGGCGGCAAGGTGCTGGGCAGCGTCAAGCACCCGATCAACAGCTCGGACTTCTCGTCCTTCCTGCTGCAGGCGCAATCGTCCAAGGCCAAGGTGGTCGGCCTCGCCAATGCCGGCGGCGATACCACGAACTCGATCAAGCAGGCGGCCGAATTCGGCATCGTATCGGGCGGCCAGAAGCTCGCGGCGCTGCTGCTGTTCATCAACGACGTGCATTCGCTGGGGCTAAAGACCGCGCACGGCCTGACCTTCACCGAGTCCTTCTACTGGGACATGAACGAGCAGACCCGCGCCTGGTCGAAGCGCTTCGCCGCCCAGGCCAGCAAGAACGCGATGCCGTCGATGACCCAGGCCGGCAACTACGCGATGGTGCTGCACTATCTCAAGGCGATGGAAGCGCTCGGCGGCAACCCGCATGACGGCGCCAAGGTCGTCGCCAAGATGAAGGAGCTGCCGACCGACGATCCGCTGTTCGGCAATGGCCCGCTGCGCCAGGACGGACGCCGTCTCATCCCGGCCTATCTGTTCGAGGTGAAGAAGCCCGAGGAGTCGAAGGGTCCGTGGGACTACTACAAGCAGATCGCCACGATCGCGGCGGAAGACGCGGCCAAGCCGCTCAAGGACAGCGACTGTCCGCTGGTGAAGAAGTAAGACGGTCGACGCTGCCGTAGGGTGGGCAAAGGCGCGTAAGCGCCGTGCCCACCTTCTCTCCGCAAGTTGACGAAGCAGCGGTGGGCACGCTTCGCTTTGCCCACCCTACGAAACCGTCTTCGTGGCAGATCGCGTCCGCATCGCGATCGCGACACATGCGACCATCAAGACCGCCGCAAGCAGGAACGGCGCGCCGGGCAGATGCAACGGCGCGCTGGCGCCGATGAAATAGGAAAACGTCAGCGTGAACAGGAACGGTCCGACGAGCTGCGACACGCTCTGCACGCTCGCGGTCGCGCCCTGCAACTGGCCCTGCTGATCGGGCGCGACCAATCGCGTCATCAGCGATTGCATGGCCGCACTCGAGATGCCCCACAGCGACATCACGGGAATGCCGATCCAGAACAGCGGGCCGGTCGGCGCCGCGCCGAAGATCACGAAGCCGATCGCGCCACAGCACAGACCGAGCACCAGCGCATTCCGCTCGCCGAGCACGCGTACGATCGGGCCGATCGCGAGCCCCTGTACCACCATGGCGCAGATGCCGACCATCGCGAGCGTCAGACCCACGGTCTTGGAATCCCAGCCGTAGCGATAGGTCGCATAGAGCACGAAGGTCGAGGGCAGCACGACATGCGCGACTTGTGCGATGAAGTTGACGATGGATAACGCGGCCAGCGCCGCGTTGGACCGCAGCAAGTGCAGCGCTCCGACCGGATTGGCACTGGTCCAGCGGAACGGCGCTCGCCGCTCCGGCGCCAGCGATTCCGGCAGGACGAAGAGCCCATAGAGTGCATTGGCAAAGCTCAAAGCCGCCGACGCCCAGAACGGCAGCCGCGGATCGATATCGCCGAGCAGGCCGCCGAGCGCCGGGCCCAGGATGAAGCCGGCGCCGAAGGCAGCTCCAATCCTGCCGAAGACGGCCGCGCGCCGCTCCGGCGGCGTGATGTCGGCGATATAGGCAAAGGCGGTCGAAATGCTCGCCGAGGTGATGCCCGAGATCACGCGGCCGATGAACAACCAGAGCAGCGACGGCGCGAGCGCCATCAGCACATAGTCGGCGGCGAGCCCGAAATTCGACAGCAGCACCACCGGCCGCCGTCCGAAGCGATCCGACAGCGCGCCGAGCACGGGCGAGAACACGAACTGCATCAGCGCCCAGGCGGTGCCGAACAGGCCGAAGATGCGGGCCGCATGCGCGGTGTCGTTGTCGACGAAGCTCTCGATCAGCTTCGGCAGGATCGGCATGATTACGCCGAGCGCGAGCATGTCGAGCAGGATGGTGACGAAGATGAAGGCGACCGCGCCGCGCCGGACCGGCGCAGCGCCCTGCGCCGTCGCCTCGCCGGCATCGTTGCTCACGACGGCCGCTTGCGCTTGTGGGCGAAGGGGTTGGCCTTTTCGCGCAAGGTGATGCGCACCGGCGTACCCGGCAGCTCAAAGGTCTCGCGCATGGAATTGGTCAGATAGCGCAAATAGGACTGCGGCACCGCGTCCGCGCGCGAGCAGAACAGCACGAAGCTCGGCGGACGCGCCTTGTTCTGCGTGATGTAATTGAGCTTGAGCCGTCGGCCGGACACCGCCGGCGGCGGATTGGCCTGCACGGCCTGCTCGAACCAGCGATTGAGCGCGGAGGTCGGCACGCGCCTGTTCCAGACGGCGTAGGCGTCCTGGATCGCCTGCATCAGCCGATCGATGCCCTCGCCCATCAGACCTGATACGGCGACGATCGGAACGCCCTTGATCTGCGGCAGCCAATGGTCGGCATCGCGGCGCAGGCCCGAGATGGCGCCGCCGCCCTTGGTCTCCATCAAATCCCATTTGTTGACGGCGAGCACGACCGCGCGGCCCTCACGCTCGATCAGATCGGCGATGCGCAGGTCCTGCTCCTCGAAGCGGTTCTGCGTATCCATCATCATCACGACGACTTCGGCAAAGCGCACGGCGCGCAACGCGTCGGCGACCGAGAGCTTCTCCAGCTTTTCCTCGATGCGCGAGCGACGGCGCAGGCCCGCGGTATCGAACACGCGAAAATCGCGGCCGTTCCAGTTGATCTCGACCGCGATGGAATCGCGCGTGGTGCCGGCCTCCGGGCTCGTCAGCAGGCGCTCCTCGCCGAGCAGATGATTGATCAGCGTCGACTTGCCGGCATTGGGCCGACCGACGATGGCGACGCGGATCGGACGCGTCGCGGCCTCCTCCTCGGTCAGCGGCGGCTCGTCGTCCTCGGCTTCATCTTCGTCGACAGGCTCCGGCATCAACTCGCGGAGGGCGTCATACAGCTCGCCCATACCCTCGCCGTGCTCGGCCGAGATCTGGATGGGGTCGCCGAGGCCGAGCGCAAAGGCCTCCATCGCGCCGGCATCGCCGTGCTTGCCTTCGCTCTTGTTGGCGACCAGCAGCACCGGCTTGTCGGCCTTGCGGGCGAAATCGGCGAAGGCGCGATCGGTGGGCGTCAGGCCGATGCGGGCATCGATGACGAAGAACAGCGCGTCGGCCTGTGCGATCGCGGCCTCGGTCTGTTCCTGCATGCGCGCGGTCAGCGAGCCCTTGGCGCCCTCGTCAAGGCCGGCGGTGTCGATGATGGTGAATTCGAGGTCGCCAAGCCTGGCCTCGCCTTCGCGGCGATCGCGGGTGACGCCCGGCAGGTCATCGACGAGCGCGAGCTTCTGCCCAACCAGGCGGTTGAACAGCGTCGATTTGCCGACATTTGGCCGGCCGATAATGGCAATCGTGAAGGACATCGGTCATTCGTGCGCTGCGAAGGCCGCGCCTGTCAATGTAATGAAGTGATCAGCGCGAGAAGCTGCCGCTCGGCATCGGTGCCGGGAAAGCTCCCTGCGATTGCTGCTGGGTGGTCTGGGTCGGTTGCACCTGCTGGACGGGTTGATCCGGCGGCGGGGCGGTGGTGCGCTTGCGCACGATCTTCTGCTTGGGCGGCGGAGCGGCCGTGGGCGGCGCGGCCTCCGGCTGGGCCTCGCCGTCCACCTCGCCCGCCGGCGCCTCAGCGGGCGCGGCCGCGGCGCTGGCAGGCTGTTTGGTCTTCTTCGCCTTGGCACCCTTCGCCGGCTTGGCCTCGGGCGGCGGCTCGGCAGGCAGAGCCGCGACGGCCGGTGCGTTCGGATCCGGCTGCTGTGCCGCGCCCTTGTACATCTCCCGCGGCACGCCCTGCTCGAGACCTGGAACGCCCTCCGGGAAGACCGGCTTGCGGTCGCCCGGCAGCTTCTTCTTGGTGTCGAGGAAGTCGAGCATGTCGCTTGGATCGAAGCTGGAGCAGCCGCCCAGGATGCCCGTGAAGGCGATCAGGACGGCGGCTGCGATCAAGCGTGGCGTGCGGCGCATCTTGTGTCTCGTCTACGTCAAGGAGCCGTCGTCAGCTTTTGGCGACGGGCGGCAGCAGAGCCTGGAGCGCCTCGGCGCGTGAGCGCAAACCGGGCGGCGTTTCGCCGTCCTCGGCAATCGCGTCGAGCCATTTGCGGGCCGCGGTCATGTCGTTGTTGCGCCAGGCCGACAGCGCCAGCAACTCGCGGGCGCTATGGCGGAACGTGGATTTGGGCGCGGCGGAGGGCTCCAGCCGCTGCTGCATGTCGGCATAGGACGCGCTGTCGACCAGCAAGCCGGCGGCGCGGATCTTCGCCAGATCCTGCCACTCACCGCCGATGCTGCGATCGGCGGCAATGTCGTCAAACATCTTGGCGGCCGCCTTGGGATCGCGTGCCGCTGCTTCGGCCGCGGCACGCAGCCGCGCCAGGGTGCGATAACCCGAGGGAGCCTTGGCGGCGAGCGCGGTGAAGGCGGCCTCGGCCTCCGCGTGCTTGTCCTGGTCGGACAGCTCAGCGGCCTTCTCGAAGGCGGCGCCGGCCTCGGCGGCCTTCTTGCCCTCCAGATACTGGTAGCCGCGCCAGCCGCCGACGGCGGCCACGATCAGCACCATCAGGGCAATGAAGACAATCGAATACTTGTCCCACAGCTTCTTGAGCTGTTCGCGACGTACTTCCTCGTCGACTTCGTCAAATAATTCAGACACTTATGATAATCCCATGCCCGTCCGGGTGCGCGCGCCAATGCGTTCGCGTCAGGAATCCCGTCCCCACGTGGCGGCGGGGTACCCTAACGATATGGCGGTGGCAAGGCAAAGCGAGCCCAATCAAGGCGTTAACCACCCGGGATAGCCCGGTTACCGCCTACCCGGCTCAGGTTCCCAGGAGCTCCCGCAGCTGCCGCTTCAGAACCTTGCCGTTGGCATTGCGCGGCAGCGCCTCGGAGGTGATCGCCATGGTTTCGGGGACCTTGTAGTCGGACAACCTCTCCGCGCACCAGGCACGCAAGGCCTCGCTCGCCACCGGCGCGCGCGTCACCACCACGGCGTGGACGCGCTCACCCAGCACCGGGCAAGCCTTGGCAATGATCGCGCTCTCGACCACGGCGGGGTGGCCGGCCAGCACAGATTCGACCTCGGCCGAATAGATCTTCAGGCCGCCGCGATTGATCATGTCCTTCTGCCGGTCGAACACGCGGACAAACCCCTCCGCATCGACCGAGCCGAGATCGCCGGAATGCCAGAACCCGCCCGTGAAGCTTTCGGCCGTCGCCTTCGGGTTATTCCAGTAACCCTTGATGACGGAGGCGCTCTGGATCCAGAGCTCACCGATCTCGCCATGGGGCAGCTCGCGGCCATCAGCTCCCATCGCGACGATGTGGGCACCGGGACACGGCAGGCCGACACTGTCGATGTGGCTCGCGGTCAGCTCGCCCGGCATGATCGTCGAGGGCGACGTCGTCTCGGTCGAGCCGTAGCAGTTCGCGAGCTTCAGGCCGGGAATCGTCGCCTTGAGCTTCTCGATGGTCGCGACCGGCATCGGTGCGCCACCAAAGCCGCCGATGCGCCAGCTCGAGAGATCGTAGCTGTCGAAATCAGGCTGGAGCAGGCAGAGATTGTACATCGCCGGCACCATCACCGTGTAGGTGACGCGCTCGCGCGCGGCGAGCTTGAGATAATCGGCAGCCTTGAACTCCGGCATGATGATCAGCGCGCCGCCGCAGCGGATCATGGTCGTGATGTTGGCGACGACGCCGGTGACGTGGCCGAGCGGCACCGCCGCGATCGAGCGGTCCGCTTCCGTCAATTGCAGGCAGGAGACGAACACCATCGAGGAATGGACGATGTTGCAATGGGCGAGCATCGCCCCCTTCGGCTTGCCCGTCGTGCCCGAGGTGTAGAGGATCATCGCGGTATCCTCCTCGCCGATCTCGACCGGCGCCGGTGCCGGGACGTTGTCGGCGAGCACGGCGAAACGCGACAGGGCCTGATCGCTGTCGACGGCGATGCGGTGAATGACATCGGGGACATCAAGCGCATCGGGCAGCCGCCCGGCGAGCCCTGCTTCATGGATCAGGATCCTGGCGCCGCAATCGGCGAGGACATAGGCGATCTCGGGCTTCTGCTGGCGGGTGCCGAGCAGCACCGTCACCAGCCCCTCATGCGCGGCGGCAAACAGCAACAGCGGAAATTCGATGCGATTGCCGAGCAGGATCGCGACGCGATCGCCGCGCTGCAGGCCGAGCTTGCGAAAGCCCGCCGCGATCCGCGCGGCCTGCTCCACCGCCTGCCGCCAGCTCAACCGGACCTCGCCCGCGATCAGCGCTTCGCCGTCCGGATTGCGGGCGCAAGCGTCCGCGATCATCGCCCACAGGCTCGCCGGCCGGTCGCTGAAGGCCGGCACCGCCCGATCGCCAAAGCGCGCCTCGAAACGCATCGGAGGGATCTGAGATTGCGACCAGTCCATCGGAATGCCCTCGGCTCGTTGCTTTGTCACGTTCCGCGCATGACTGCGCGGAACAGTCTTGCGCTGATCGGCTGTCGTCAGACTCCCATGACGGGAACGCCGATCACAACCGGGTGGAATGCGAAAGCCAGCGCGAGATAGGCGACGACACCGACTGCAACGGCGATCAGATCATTGGCGACCCCACCCACCGGAATAGGCGGGGCGCCGCCATCGGTGCGATGCTTCAGCGAGATGCGGTCGTACACGGCCCAGCCCAGGAACGAGCCAAACAGGATGATGGAGCCGAGATCGCCATTGGCGAGCAGATGCGCGGCCGCCCACAATTTGATGCCCGCCAGCATCGGATGCTTCAGCGTCGCATAGATGCGCCCGCGCAAGTAGGACGCCACCACCAGAATGACCGCGGGCAGCATCAGCGCGACTGTAATGTGCTTGAATGCGACCGGCGGCTCCCAAACCGGGATCATTCCGGCCGTGCGATAATGGGCAAAACCCCAGATGATGAGCGCCAGTCCCGCAAGCGAGACCGCCGCATAAAGGATCTTGTAGGTCCCCTCGCCCAGCCTCGCGATCGCCTGCGCGCGCGCCTTGCGTTTCGTTGTGAAAACATGGGCCGCAAAAAACAGCATCAGCCCCAGGATCATGACCAGCAGACCCACGACATCCTCCCCTCAACCAGCGCCCCCGCCCATGGCGTATCATCGATTGGGCGCGGGTCGCAACTCTCGCGCCTCATGATCAGGCGTGAAGGCCCGGCTGCCGCAACAGCGCGGCCTTCATCCTGCGCGACGCGCGCAAGCGCGGTCCTCAGGATGCGGGGATAGAGCTATTTTCCAAGCTCGCGATTGTCGACATAGCGGATCGCGATCGGCCGTCCGGCCAGAGCGCCGCCGAGGCCGCTGGTGAATTTGAGCGGCAGGCAGGCTTTCAGCGATGAATTGATCGCGTTGAGATAGGTCGTTCGGGTATCGGCCGGAACGCCCGCGGTCGCATAAGTCAGCTGCGGCGGACCGATCATGCCGCCCGCCTTGTTGAAGCTGAAGCGCACCGCCATCTGCATGCCCGCGCGCGCATTGTCCGGTGGTGGCGACCAGCAGGTGCGCAGCTCGGCGAAGAGATCGCCGATCGTATCGAGATCGTGATCCGGCTTCCGGTATTTGGCGCGATCAGCCTCCGCCGGCACGCTTTCGATCGTGAGCTGGAGATTCTGGCCGTAGGGGTAATCGATCTCGGGAATGCAGGGGCCATGCTCGAGCGGGCTGCAATAGTACGGAGTGCAGGGCCGATGGTCGAGCACGCTGCACGGCTCATGCGAAAACGGGATCGGATTGATCTGACGGCGCTGCGCATCGGCGGCAACCGTCGATATCGCCAGCAGGAGGAAAACGAGGATGCCGCGCCACATGATGCGAGCTCACAATGCCACACGGACAAACGTGGCATTGCCAACGAATGCGTCAAGCCTGCGGCTGTTCACATGCTCGCGTTTGGCTCCGGTGTCGTCGCCCGGCTCGACCGGGCGACCCAGTACTCCGAGACGGCGGTGATGGAATCGAGAGGCTGCGGCGTACTGGATTCCCCGCCTTCGCGGGGAATGACAGCCGAGTGTGGCCACGCAGCAGCGCGCGGAGCGCCCCCTACCCCTTCTTCTTGACGTCCTTGACGTTCGTGAACTCGATGCCCTCAGCGCGCTCCCTGGCGTAACCGAGATAGAACTCGTTTCTTGCAAGATACACGGGATCGCCGTCGACATCGTCGGCGATGCTCGAGGTGTTGGCGGCGATGAAGGCGTCGAGCTTCTTGCGGTCCTCCGACGAGACCCAGCGCGCGAGCTGGAACTCGCTGACCTCGAACTCGACCGGCAGCGAATATTCAGCCTCAAGCCGTGCCTTCAGCACGTCGAGCTGCAGCGCGCCGACCACGCCGACCAGCGCCGGTGCGCCGTCGCGCGGGCGGAACACCTGCACCACGCCCTCTTCCGACATCTGCTGAAGCGCTTCCTTCAGCTTCTTCGCCTTCATCGCGTCGGTGAGACGCACGCGGCGGACGATTTCCGGCGCGAAGCTCGGCACGCCGACGAAGGTGAAATCCTCACCCTCGGTCAGGGTGTCGCCGATGCGCAGCGTGCCGTGATTGGGAATGCCGACGACGTCGCCGGCGAAGGCTTCGTCGGCGACCGAACGGTCCTGCGCGAAGAAGAATTGCGGGCTCGACAACGGCATGCTCTTGCCGGTGCGCACCAGCTTGGCCTTCATGCCGCGGCTGAGCTTGCCGGAGCACAGGCGCGCAAAGGCGATGCGGTCGCGGTGGTTCGGATCCATGTTCGCCTGGATCTTGAACACGAAGGCGCTCATGCGCGGATCGGTCGCCTCGACCTTGCGCTGGTCGCTCTCCTGCGCGCGCGGCTCGGGCGCGAACTTGCCGAGACCTTCCAGGAGGTCGCCGACGCCGAAATTGCGCAGCGCGCTGCCGAAATAGACCGGCGTCAGATGGCCCTCGCGAAAGGCGCCGAGCTCGAACGGTTTTGAAGCCTCGGTGACGAGCTCGAGCTCGTCCTTCACCGCTCCGACGTCGAGATTGGCGTTGAGCTTGGCGAGCTCCGCGATCTCGATCTGCTGGGCCGCGCCGGTCTTGGCGCCGCCGCCTTCGAGCAGGCGCACGCCGCCATTGGCGACGTCATAGGTGCCGAGGAAATCGCGGCCGCGGCCGACCGGCCAGGTCATCGGCGTGGTGTCGAGCGCCAGCGTCTTCTCGATCTCGTCGAGCAGCTCGAAGACGTCGCGGCTCTCGCGGTCCATCTTGTTGATGAAGGTGATGATCGGAATGTCGCGCAGGCGGCAGACCTCGAACAGCTTTCGGGTGCGCGCCTCGATGCCCTTGGCGGCGTCGATCACCATGACAGCGGAGTCGACCGCCGTGAGCGTACGGTAGGTGTCCTCCGAAAAGTCCTCATGGCCCGGCGTGTCCAGCAGATTGAACACAAGCCCCTCGAACTCGAAGGTCATGACCGAGGTCACGACCGAGATGCCGCGCTCGCGCTCGATCTTCATCCAGTCCGAACGGGTGTTGCGCCGCTCGCCCTTGGCCTTGACCTGGCCGGCGAGATTGATGGCGCCGCCGAACAGCAGCAGCTTCTCGGTCAGCGTGGTCTTGCCCGCGTCCGGGTGGGAGATGATCGCGAAGGTGCGCCGCCGCGCCACCTCGGTGGCAAGCGGGGAACGGGCCGGCGAGTCGGCTGATATGGCGATGTCGGACATGGCGGGAGCGTTTGGCAGGGAAAATGGGCCTGATCAAGCCTCATTTGGTAATTGCGGAGCCCCTCGGCCAGCCCCATATGCGTTCCCGGGGAGGACGGCCTCCCCCCTCATCAGCATATCCGCCGCGGGGACGACCCTGCCTTGAATGGAGGGTCGTCATGGCCTGGAGCATCCTGTTCGTCGCCGGTCTTCTCGAGATTACCTGGGCGATCGGCCTGAAATACACCGAGGGTTTTACCAGGCTTGTTCCGTCTGTCATCACGCTCGCGGCGATGGCCGGCAGCGTCATCCTGCTCGGACTTGCTCTCAAGACACTGCCCGTCGGAACCGCCTATGCGGTCTGGACCGGCATCGGCGCGGTCGGCACCGCCGCGCTTGGCATCTTCCTGTTCGGCGAGCCGGCCACCGCTTTCCGCCTCGCCAGCATCGGGCTGATCGTTGCCGGCATCGCCGGGCTGAAATTCGTCACCTGACGAAAATCTGGACCGCCCACCAGGTCAGCGCCGCGACAATGGCCGAGGCCGGGATCGTGATCACCCAGGCATAGACGATCGAGCTCGCGACGTTCCAGCGCACCGCCGAGACGCGGCGGGCCGCGCCGACGCCGACGATCGCGCCGGTGATGGTGTGGGTTGTCGAGACGGGAACGCCGAGGAAGGTCGCCATGAACAGGGTCGCGGCGCCGCCGGTCTCGGCGCAAAAGCCCTGCATCGGCGTCAGCTTGGTGATGCGCAGGCCCATGGTGCGGACGATGCGCCAGCCGCCCATCAGCGTGCCCAGCGCCATCGCGGCCTGGCAGGACAGCACCACCCAGAACGGCACCGAGAATTCACCGCCGAGATGTCCTTGCGAATAGAGCAGCACGGCGATGATGCCCATGGTCTTCTGGGCGTCATTGCCGCCATGGCCGAGCGAATAGAGCGAGGCGGAGGCGAACTGCAGGATCCGGAAGGCACGATCGACCGCGAACGGCGTCGAGCGCACCGAGAGCCAGGACACGATCGCGACCAGCATCATCGCGAGCAGGAAGCCGACCAGTGGCGACAGCACGATCGCCAGCACCGCCTTGGACAGACCGCTCCACACCGCCGCCGAGATCCCCGCCTTGGCCATGCCGCCGCCGACGAGACCGCCGATCAGAGCATGCGAGGAGGAGGATGGGATGCCGAGCCCCCAGGTCACCAGGTTCCAGACGATCGCACCGACGAGCGCCGCGAAGATCACCTGGGCGTCGACGACCGCGGGATCGATGATGCCGGTGCCGATGGTCTGGGCGACATGCAGCCCGAACACCATGAAGGCGATGAAATTGAAGAACGCGGCCCACAACACCGCGAATTGCGGCCGCAGCACGCGGGTCGAAACGATGGTCGCGATCGAATTGGCGGCGTCGTGCAGACCGTTCAGGAAGTCGAACAGCAGCGCGACGGCGATCAAGCCGACGAGGACAGGAAGTCCGAGCGCAGCATCCACGGCGCGACCCCTGCCCTAAGCTTTGCGCATGATCTGAGCGGAAAACCGCTGCACACTTTTCCGGATCATGCGCTAAACCTGCTCGATGACGATGCTGTTGATCTCGTTCGCGACGTCGTCGAAACGGTCGGCCACCTTTTCGAGATGGTCATAGATCTCGACGCCGACGATGAAATCCATCGCGCTGCCATCACGGTGCTTGAGAAACAGCTCCTTCAGCCCGATGTCATGGAGATCGTCGACCCGGCCCTCCAGCTTGCCCAGTTCTTCCGTGATCGCGGTCAGCATCGCGACGTTCGGGCCGATCGACTGCATCAGCGGCAACGCGCGCCCCACGAGATTGGCGCATTCGATCAGGAGCCCGCCAATCTCCCGCATCGGCGGCTCGAAGGTGCGGACCTCGAACAGCATCACGGCCTTGGCCGTCTGCTGCATCTGGTCGATGGCGTCGTCCATCGAGGTGATCAGGTTCTTGATGTCGCCGCGGTCGAACGGCGTGATGAAGGTGCGGCGCACCGCCGTCAGCACCTCACGGGTGATGTTGTCGGCGTCGTTCTCGAACTGGTTGACGCGCTGGCAGTAGACCGGCGTCTCCTCGCCCCCGTTGAGCATGCCCTGGAGCGCGATCGAGCCCTGGATCACGGTCTGTGCATGGCGGTCGAACAGGTCGAAGAACCGTTCTTCCTTGGGCAGGAAAGCGCGAAACCATCGCATCATGGGATAGGCTACCGGTTGGAAATGACCCGGCCCGAACTGGCCGTCACAAAACTGTCATAGACCATTTCCGCTCCACGCGCGTGTCATCTGACGCCCGCGGAGCCGGATCATCCACCGGTTTCGCGCACCAATGAAATTGGTGCGATATCAATGATTTAGAGCGATCGCCGCAAGTAATGGGCGATTTCGCCGATGACGCCGCGACGGAAGGTGAGCACGCAGATCACGAAGATCGAGCCCTGGATCACCGTCACCCACTGGCCGAAGCCGGCCAGATATTGCTGCATGGCGATGATCGCGAAGGCGCCGACCACGGGACCGAAAATGGTGCCGAGACCGCCGACCAGCGTCATCAGCACGACCTCGCCCGACATCGACCAGTGCACATCGGTGAGCGAGGCGTTCTGCGCCACGAAGACTTTCAGCGAACCGGCAAAGCCAGCCAGCGTGCCCGACAAGACGAACGCCAGGAACTTGTACTGGTCGGTCCGGTAGCCGAGCGAAATCGCGCGCGGCTCGTTCTCGCGGATCGCCTTCAGCACCTCGCCGAACGGCGAGTTGATGATGCGGTAGATCAGCAGGAAACCGGCGAGGAAGCCGACCAGCACGACATAATAAAGCACCGTCGGCTTCGAGAGATCGAACACGCCGAACATGCGCCCCTGCGGAATGCCCTGGATGCCGTCCTCACCATGGGTGAATGGCGCCTGGAGGTAGATGAAGTAAAGCAGCTGCGACAGCGCCAGCGTGATCATCGAGAAGTAGATGCCCTGGCGGCGGATCGAGATGTAGCCGGTGATGAGCGAGAGCCCGAAAGCCGCGACGATTCCGACGAGGATGCCGAGCTCCGGCGGCAGCGCCCACACTTTCAGCGCATGCGCGCTGCAGTAGCCCGCCGTGCCGAGGAACATCGCGTGGCCGAACGACAGCAAGCCGCCGTAGCCGATCAGGAGGTTGAACGCACAGGCGAGCAGCGCGAAGCACAGCGCCTGCATCACGAAGAACGGGTAGATGCCGCTGAATGGCACTGCGGCCAGCAGCAGTGCCATCACGACGAATACGATCATCTCGTCTCGAATGGCGCGCGGGGTCACCGGCAGCGTGTCGTCTGTCAAGGCTGTCATATCAGGCCGCCCTTCCCGTCAATCCCGTTGGCTTCACCAAGAGCACCAGCACCATCAGCACGAACACGACGGTGTTGGAGGCCTCGGGGTAGAAATACTTGGTCAGGCCCTCGATCACACCGAGCGCAAAGCCGGTGATGATGGAGCCCATGATCGATCCCATGCCGCCGATCACGACCACCGCGAACACGACGATGATGAGGTCGGCGCCCATCAACGGCCGCACCTGATTGATCGGTGCCGAAAGCACGCCGGCGAGCGCCGCAAGGCCGACGCCGAGACCGTAGGTCAGCGTGATCATGCGCGGCACGTTGATGCCGAAGGCGCGGACCAGTGTCGGATTCTCAGTGGCGGCGCGCAGGTAAGCACCGAGCCGCGTCTTCTCGATCAGGAACCAGGTGGCGATACATACCACCAGCGAGAAGATGACGACCCAGCCGCGATAGATCGGCAGGAACATGAAGCCGAGATTCATGCCGCCCTTGAGCTGGTCCGGAATGGCGTAAGGCAGACCGGAAGAGCCGAAATAGTTCTGGAACACGCCCTGCACGATCAGCGCGATGCCGAAGGTCAGGAGCAGACCGTAGAGGTGGTCGAGCCCCGTCAGCCATTGCAGCATGGTCCGTTCCAGGATCATGCCGAAGATGCCGACGATGATCGGCGCCAACAGTAGCGCCCACCAGTAATTGATGCCGCCGAGGTTCAACAGGAAATAGGCGACGAACGCGCCCATCATGTAGAGCGCGCCGTGGGCGAAATTGATGATGTTGAGCATGCCGAAGATCACGGCAAGCCCGAGACTGAGCAGCGCGTAGAACGAGCCGTTGATCAATCCCACCAGTAGCTGAGCGTAAAGAGCCTGCATCGATCCCGCACCCGGTCCCTTCGGCGTTGCCTGAGAGTCGCCCGCAGGCCTGATGGCCCGCGGGCGGTTATCTTACTTCTTCAAGAGCGCGCACTTGCTTTCGGACAGCGGCGTGAAAGCCTGGTCACCCGACACGGTGCCGACCAGCTTGTAGAAGTCCCACGGTCCCTTGGACTCCGAGGGCTTCTTCACCTCGAACAGGTAGGCATTGTGAATGGTGCGGCCGTTCGGCTGGATCTCGCCCTTGCCGAACAGGTCGTCCTCGGTCGGAATCGACTTCATCTTCTCGACGACCTTGACGCCGTCATGGGGATTGCCGCCGAGCGTTTCAAGCGTCTTGAGATAGTGACGTACGCCCGCATAGACGCCGGCCTGCACCATGGTGGGCGGCGCATTGTTCTTCATCTTCGCGGCGAAGCGCTTGGAGAACGCCCGGGTCTGGTCGTTCATGTCCCAGTAGAAGGTCTCCGTGAAGTTGAGGCCCTGCGCGGTCTCAAGCCCGATCGCCTTGACGTCGGTGAGGAACAGCAGCAGCGCCGCGAGCTTCTGGCCGCCCTTGACGATGCCGAACTCGGCCGCCTGCTTGATCGAATTGGTGGTGTCGCCGCCGGCATTGGCAAGGCCGATGATCTTGGCCTTGGAAGCCTGCGCCTGAAGCAGGAAGGACGAGAAATCCGGCGTGTTGAGCGGATGCTTGACGCCGCCGACGACCTTGCCGCCGTTGGCGGTGACCACGGCCGTGGTATCGCGCTCGAGCGCCGCGCCGAAGGCGTAGTCCGCGGTCAGGAAGAACCAGCTGTCGCCGCCGGCCTTCACCAGAGCCTGGCCCGTGGTGTGGGCCAGCATGTAGGTGTCGTAGGTCCAGTGCACGGTGTTGGGCGAGCACTGCGCGTTGGTGAGGTCCGAAGTCGCCGCGCCCGAGTTGATGTAGACGCCGTTCTTCTCCTTGATGACGTTGTTGACGGCAAGCGCCACGCCGGAATTCGGCACGTCGACGATGACGTCGACCTTGTCGACGTCGAACCACTGACGCGCGATCGCGGTGCCGATGTCGGGCTTGTTCTGGTGATCGCCGGAGATGATGTCGATCTTCCAGCCCTTCGCGGCAAGGCCGGAATCTTCAACGGCCATCTGGGCGGCGAGCGTCGAGCCGGGACCGCCGAGGTCGGCGTAGAGGCCGGACTGATCGGACAGCGCCCCGATCTTGACGGTCTTGTCCTGCGCGAAGGCTACGCCGGCGGTGGTCACGGCCAACGCCGTGCCGAGCAGAAACGATGCAATCGACTTTGTCTTCATGCTACTTCCCTTGTGAATTTTCTGTTGGCCGTTTGACGCTTGGCCGTTCTAGACGCCGAGATAGGTGTGGAGCTTGTCCATGTTGGCGGCAAGCTCCGAATTGGAAAATCCGTCAATGATCTTGCCGTGCTCGACCACGTAATAGCGGTCAGCGACGGTGGATGCGAACCGGAAGTTCTGCTCGACCAGGAGAATGGTAAAACCCTCCTTCTTGAGCCGCGCAATAGTGTGGCCGATCTGCTGGATGATGACAGGCGCAAGACCTTCGGTCGGCTCGTCCAGCATCAGGAAGCTCGCGCCGGTGCGCAGGATGCGCGCGATCGCGAGCATCTGCTGCTCACCGCCGGACAGCTTGGTGCCCTGGCTGTTGAGACGTTCCTTCAGATTCGGAAACAGATCGAAGATCTGCTCGAGCGGCAATCCGCCCGGGCGAACCACCGGCGGCAGCAACAAATTCTCCCGCACATCGAGACTGGAGAAAATGCCGCGTTCCTCCGGGCAGAACGCGATGCCCATCCGCGCGATCTTGTCGGAGGTCGCGCGGATGATGTCCTGATTGTTGAACTTCACCGAGCCGGTCCGCTTGCCGATGATGCCCATGATCGACTTCAGCGTGGTCGTCTTGCCGGCGCCGTTGCGGCCGAGCAGCGTGACGACCTCGCCCGCGTTCACGTCGAAATTGATCCCGTGCAGGATGTGGGACTCGCCGTACCATGCTTCCAGGTTGCGGACCTGGAGGATGTTGCCGCCGGTTGCGGCTTTTGCGGGAGCGTCCGCGGTTGCAGTCTCAGGCATGACCGGCTCCCAGATAGGCTTCCTTGACGCGCTCGTCCTTGGTGAGTTCGCTGTAGTGGCCTTGCGCCAGCACCTGCCCACGGGTCAGCACGGTGATGATGTCGGAGAGATTGGCGACGACGCTCAGATTATGCTCGACCATCAGGATTGTATATTTCGCCGAGATGCGCTTGATCAGCGCCGCGATCTTGTCGATGTCCTCGTGGCCCATGCCCGCCATCGGCTCGTCCAGCAGCATCATCTCCGGGTCGAGCGCGAGCGTGGTTGCGATCTCCAGTGCGCGCTTGCGTCCATAGGGCATCTCGACCGCGGGCGTATTGGCAAACTCGCTGAGGCCGACATCGTTCAACAGTTCACGCGCGCGATCGTTGAAGCGGTTGAGCACGGACTTGGAGCGCCAGAAATCGAAGGAACTGCCGTGCTGGCGTTGAAGCGCGACACGAACGTTCTCAAGCGCGGTGAGATGCGGAAATACCGCCGAGATCTGGAATGATCGCACCAGTCCCAGGCGCGCCACATCGGCCGGCGCCATCGCGGTGATGTCCTGGCCCTTGTACAGAATCTTGCCGGCGGACGGTTTGAGGAACTTGGTCAAAAGATTGAAGCACGTCGTCTTGCCCGCCCCGTTCGGGCCGATCAACGCGTGAATGCTCCCACGGCGAACCTTGAGCGCAACGTCGCGGACGGCGAAGAAGCCCGCGAACTCCTTGGTCAAGCCTTCCGTTTCGAGAATGAACTCATCGGCCAAACAGATTTCCCCCTGCCCGCACAATACGCGTGGCTGTCCTTGGTTACTTCGGCTTTCCGGGGGCCTTGGAGCCTGTCCCGGAACGTCGCCTCCGGGCGCGGAATATGCCGGAGGTGACGGGGGTTAGGCAAGGTGGAAAGCTGAGCAGATCAGGTCTCCGGCCGGGAGACTTATGCTCCCTTAGTCGGACGCGTTTGATGTCGCCTGCCCGGCCTCCCGGTTCGCACGGCACCGGTCATCAAGCCGTCGTTAACGGTCTTTCATCCCGCGCGCCAGCCTTCATAGAAAATTTTCCCGCCGCATGGATCATGCGCGGGTTTTATGCGTCGGGAATATTGTCTTGGAAATTGCCTTGGATTTTGCAAGCGCCGCTCCTTCTGTCGTCAAGTCGATCAGGCAGCGTGATCTTCTGAACACGTGGCTGCGACTTTATGCGCGCGGGCAGACGGTGCCGGCGATCTGGGAGTATCAGCCCGCGCGGCTCGAGGAAGAGCTGTCCGATCTCATCTATTATACGGTGGACATTTCCGCGCCGGCGCCGCGCCTCACCATCCAGAGCGAAGGCACGCGCGTCTCGCGCGCTTATGGACATACCGGCAAGGGTGTTCTGCTCGACGACTATATCGGGCCGCGCCTCGCACCCTTCGTGATGCCGATCTATCATGAATGCGTGGCACGCGGCCTTCCGGTCTACAGCGTGGCCGACGTCGACGACATCTACGGCCGCGTGGTTGCCTATGAACGGCTGCTGCTGCCGTTCCAGACCGACGGCAAGGTCTGTCACGTCATCGCCTCGCTCAAGACATTCTGCGAGGACGGCAGCTTCGAGATCAAGAATTTGATGCGCGGAAATGACGCGCTGCCGCGCCCGAAACTGCGCGCGGTGATCGACCGCGATCTCTTCCATCGCGCTCCCGGCCGGATCGCTGCGGCCGACGTCGTCGAGTTCGCCGATCAGCCCGGCGTCACCACCGAGATCGTCGAGCTGAATTAGAGGCCAGCGCGATCTGGCGCCGACCTACTTGACCTTGACCTACTTGGCCTTGACTTCCTTGGCATAGATATCAGGCTTGAAGCCGACCAGAAGCTTGCCGCCGACTTCGAGCACCGGCCGCTTGATCATCGATGGTTGCGCTAGCATCAGCGCCAGCGCCTTCTTCTCGGTGAGGCCTTCCTTGTCGGAATCCGGCAGCTTCTTGAAGGTCGTGCCGGCGCGATTGAGCAGCGTCTCCCAGCCGGCCTTGTCGCTCCACTGCTTCAGCTTGTCCTTCTCGACGCCCACGGCCTTGTAGTCGTGGAACTCGTAGGCGACGCCATGGGTGTCGAGCCAGGCGCGCGCCTTCTTCATGGTGTCGCAGTTCTTGATGCCGTAGATGATGTTGGGCAAGACCTTCCTCGCGCATGCGTCGTTGGGTGACTGCAGCGTTGTACGAAACTCCGGTTCGCGCGACAACATTGCGAACGAACCTCGCTCTCCGAACGGATGCATCAATGCACGTCACGCACGATCCCGCCGCGACCGCGTCGCCAACCATCGACTTCAACACCTTCCTGGCGGTCGACATCCGCGTCGGCACCATCGTCGATGCAAAACCGTTCCCGGAGGCGCGCAAGCCGGCCTGGCGGCTGTGGATCGACTTCGGTCCCGCGATCGGCGTGCGCAAGAGCTCGGCCCAGATCACCGAAAATCATCCGCTCGAGACGCTGGTGGGGCAGCAGGTCGCGGCCGTCGTCAACTTCCCGCCGCGCCAGATCGGCCCGGTCGTCTCGGAGGTGTTGACGCTCGGCTTCCCCGATGCCGAGGGTAAGGTCGTGCTGATGCAGCCGAGCAAGCCTGTGCCGAACGGCGGACGGCTGTTCTAGCCGCGCGATTGCCGGCCGGGCCGCCGTCACCTCCACCATACCCCCGCGGCGGCTTGATCCTCCTGTTTCCGGACCGTCTGGACTTGACCAAGATCGCCTTTGATAATAAAAAAGACTGATCGATCGTTTTTTTATTAATGCCCGGCTTTGTAGGAGCCGTATCAGGCAAGCGATCAAAACGACCGATCTGTCAGTTATTTATGGACGGCCGAAATGCCCAAGATCAGCGACAAGCAACGCGAAGGAAGGCGGCAGCAGATCCTCGAAGCGGCGCTCGCCTGCTTCGCCGAGCAAGGCTTTCACCAGACCGGCATGGCCGACATCGTCAAACGGTCGGGCTTGAGCCACGGTGCGGTCTATCTCTACTTCCAGAGCAAGGACGATTTGATCGAGGCGCTCGCCGACGACCGGCATCGTCGCGAGGCCGTGCTCAACTCGGTTGCGCAGGGATCGGGCGATCCGATCGAAGGACTCCACGCGCTGATCCGCGTCTACGCGCAATGGCTCACCGATCCCGCCGGCGAAGCGCGGCGTCGCGTCGGCATCCATGGCTGGGCGGAGGCCCTGCGCAACCGCCGCGTCCGCACCAGCGTCGTCGAAGGCATCGACATGCCGCGTGCGCTGATCGTGGCGCTGGTCGAGCGCGGCCAGCATGACGGCCTGATCAAGCGCGACCTCGGCGCCGATGCGATCGCGCGCGTGCTCATCGCGATCTTTCAGGGCTTCGTGCTGCAGAAATGCTGGGGCGAGGATTTTGACATCGAGGCCTGCATGAAGGCCGCCGGCGGCGTGATCGAGGGATTTCGCACGACCAGGCCTGACATCAAGCGACGGACCAGGACGTAAGCGATGTCCTGGATTCACGATCTCCTCGCAGGCATCGGCGTCGGTCTCGTCGGCGGGCTGACATCGGGCTTCATGGGAACGAGCCCGGGCGGCGGGCTTGTCATCTTCACCGTGCTGCTGCTCGGCGCGGAGCAGCATGTCGCCCAGGGGACGTCGCTGATCACGCAGGTCCCGCCCACTGGCCTCGCCGGCGTACGCCGCTACTGGCAGAGCGGCAATCGCAGCCCGCTGCAATGGATCGCCTGGATCGGCCTCGGATTTCTCGTCGGCGGTGCGAGCGGCGGTTACGCCGCGGCGGCGGTCTCCGACTCGGTGCTGCAATGGACCTACGTCGTCTATCTCGTCGCGCTGATCGCCCTTCTGATCCTGCGCCGCGACCGCAAGGACGGCAGCCACGCGGCCGCTGACCGAGACGAACTGCCTTGGCTCCCCCTGCTCCTCATCGGCGCGCTTGCCGGGTTCTCCTCCGGCTTCATGGGCATCGGCGGCGGGCTCGCGATCACCGTCGGCCTCGCCGCGGGCCTACGCGTCCCGCAGCATCAGGCGCAACTCGTCAGCCTCATCTTCTCGGTCATCCCGACCAACATTCCGGCGGCCTGGATCTACTGGAGCAAGGGGCTCATGGTCGGCTGGCCGGCCGTCGTCGGGATTCTCGCCGGCCTCTGGATCGGCACCGATCTCGGCGCACGCGCGGCCAATGGCGTCAGCAAAGCGGTGCTGCACCGGGTCATGATCGCCCTCATCTCGGTGATGGCGCTCTACATGACGCATAAGGCGCTGACCTGATTCTACGGCCGCTTCGGAATGTTCAGGCCGCGCTGCACGGCAGGACGCGCCAGCCCCCGTTCGAGCCAGGCACCGACCGACTTGAACTGGCTGAATTCGACGAGATCGCCGGCACCGTAGAAGCCGATGAGATTGCGCACCCAGCCGAGCATGGAGATGTCGGCGATGGTGTAGTCGTCATCCATGAACCACTGCCGGCCGGAAAGATGCGTCTCCATCACGCCGAGCAGACGCTTGGACTCGCCCACGTAACGTTCGAGCGGCCGCTTGTCCTCGAAATCCTTGCCGGCGAATTTGTGGAAGAAGCCGACCTGGCCGAACATCGGCCCGATGCCGCCCATCTGGAAATGCAACCACTGGATGGCCTGGTAGCGGCGCGCGGCATCCTCCGGCAGAAGCTTGCCGGTCTTCTCGGCGAGGTATTGCAGGATCGCGCCGGACTCGAACAGCGGCAGCGGCCGGCCGCCCGGACCGTTGGGATCGAGGATCGCCGGGATCTTGCCGTTCGGATTGAGCGAGAGGAATTCCGGCGTCTTCTGGTCGTCCTTGCCGAAGTCGACGAGATGGACCTCGTAAGGCAGACCGATCTCTTCCAGCATGATCGACACCTTGACGCCGTTCGGCGTCGGTAGCGAATAGAGCTGAAGCAAATCCGGATGCCTGGCAGGCCAGCGCTTGGTGATGGGAAAGGCGGACAGATCAGGCATCGGAACCCCGGCTTTGTTCGTGAGATGCCGCCTAATCTAGGCGAGCCATCGAACGGCGCAAGGCCGAGCAGTGATCATGCATCGAAGCCGGACTACAAGGGCCGTAGCAGATGCCTCGCTGCGTACGCGATATCGCGCTGAGCGCGTTGCTCGATGAAGAGCTGCCCGGTGACGAGCAGCGCTCCGGTGAAAACGAGCGCGAGCACCGCGGTCGCGAACTGACTGGCATCCTTCATCGCACGAGCTTCTCCGTCATCGGTTCGAACGGGGAACGCGAGCCCACCATCGACAGTTCCTGCACGCCTCAAATAAATTGCCACTTTATCCCGAATCGAGACGCACCTCGCCGCAACCTCAATAATTAATCTCCATCCGCAGTCCGCGCGGATCGACCTCTTCGCCGCCGACACGCTGTGTGCTGTCGCGAGCTGCGACCGCGCAGGCACAGGCATCGATGAGATCGTCGCGGCCGATGCCGGTGCCATGACGCTGCGTCAGCCATGTCTCCAGGCGCGTGAAGCCGCGTTGCGCCAGCAGCGCGATGCGCCGCTCACGACCTTGCGCCGACGTCTTGTTCGGGAGACGGACTCGCCCTGCCAGATTCCAGAAAATCAATTCCGGATGCGCTTCGCCAATCGTCGCCTGCCGCGCCGGCGTCATGATCTCGTCGACGTCCCTGATCTTGTCCCTGATGTTCCAGAGCTGCGCCGACACGCCCCTGCCCTTGCCTTCCTGCTCCCAATAGTGGCGATTCGCCGCCGCCATGTCGGGAAATGTCCAGAGGTCACGGCGCGCACCGAGAAACACGGCAGGGCCGACCAGCTCGCGTGCGCGCAAGTCGCAGGCTCGATAGCCGCTTGGCTTCAATCCGATCGGCATGTCGATCATCGCGCGCGCATGCGGCATCGCAAGCAAGCGCGTCAGGCCCGGCGAATAATCAAAGCCATGATCGCCGCCCTCGTCGATCCAGGCGGCGACCCAGCCGAAGCGGAATCCATCGAGACCGAGATAGTTTGGCAAATCATGCGTCCCGACGTCGACAAGACATCTATGTTTCTTCCTTGTCTCGATGCCGTTCAAACAAGCGCTGGGCCAGCAGCGCATGGCCGAGCGTACCACCGGCGCGCACGGCCGCGGCAATCAATGCCGCTTCGGCGACTTCCTCTCGCGTCGCGCCGGCCTTCGCTGCCTGCGCCGTATGCACGTCCAGGCAATAGGCGCATTGCGTGGTGAGTGCCACCGCGAGCGAGATCAGCTCGCGGTATTTCGGCGGGATCAAACCGTCCTTGCGCTCGACCGCGTGGTTGAACGCAAGGAATGCATTGGCCTCGACCGGCGCGAGCGCCACGAACGCCGGGACAGACTTCAGATCGTCAGGCGTTTGATAATCGGTCATGTCTCACCTCGTCAGATATTCGCGCATCAGGGCGCGGGCGCGATGCAGGCGCGCCTTCACGGTCTGCCTGGACGCACCGAGGGCGGCGGCGATTTCGTCGATGGTCATCTCCTTGACGTCCCGCATCAACGCGACATCGCGATAATGCGCGGGCAACGCTTCCAACGCAGCCGCCACATCAAGCCGCAGATCGGCTTCGGACCGCGACAGCAGCAGTGCCTCCGCTTCGCCGTCGTCGATCGATGGGACGAGGCCCGCCTTGCGCGCGAGCCGCAGACATTCGCGGCGGACCACGCTGAACAGCCACGCGGAAAAAGCGACCAGCGAGCGGATCGTGCCGACACGGCGGAACAGGATCCACAGCGCTTCCTGGGTTGCATCCTCGGCATCCGCCGAGTTGCGGCAGGTGGCCCGTGCGTAGCGGCGGATATCCGGCTGCGCCGTCTCGAGCAGAGACGCGATCGCCTGGGGATCGCCGAGCCGGGCCGCCTCGAACAGGTCTAGCGAGATCGCCGCCGCACTCACGACACGCCTCCCCGTCCGATCCCGGCCATCGCGCACATCGGGCAATAGCCGACGAGCCCCGTCAGTGCGAAGCCTGCGCCCCCTAGCGCCACCAGCCACGCCGCGACGTCGGCGAGATGCACGAATGCGGCAATCGCAACCGCAATTCCGAGCGCAACCCGCACCGCCTGATGCAGACCGCCGATATTCTTCCTGTAGAATGCCATCACATCCTCCGAAATGAGCCGAAGCAAAATGCCTCGACCATCAAGAGGACGCGAAGACCCAAAAGGATTCGCAGGGGCGTGAACTTTTTTCGCGATCAGCCCCCGACCGCCTGGTAGGCCAGGCGCTTGAACTCGAAGAAGAACGGGTTCCAGAAGCCCATATGGCGCTGCGCCATCAGCACGCCGGCGGTGTTGGCCTGCGGACAAATCCACCAATGGGTGCCGGCAAGCCCACCCCACTGGAATTCGCCGGTCGAATTCGGGGGATCAAAGGGCATCGGCGCGAAAGTGACGGCGCCGCCGAGGCCGAAGCCCTTGCCGGGGATCGGCCCGAGATTGGCAAATCGGATGGTCTGGCCCGCGGGCAACTGGTTCGTCATCATCTGCCGCAGCGTGTCGGGCTTCAGCAGCGCATCCGAACCGGGGAGCAGCGCGCGTACCAGCGCGAGCATGTCGGGCAAGGTCGAGACCAGACCGCCGCCGCCCGAGAGCCGCGGAAACGGCCGCCGATAGGCCTGCGGATAAGGCAGATTGTCGGCCCGCGTCAGGCCCGGCTTCATCGGATCCAGCACGTCGGCGCCGGTGTAGAGCGCAACCAGCCTGCCCTGCTGCGCCTCGGGCACTGAGAAACCCGTATCGACCATGCCGAGGCGATCGAAGATGCGCGCCTTGAGGAAGGTGTCGAGCGGAAGGTCGGAGACGACCTCCACGACGCGGCCCAGCACGTCGGTCGCCAACGAATATTCCCAGCCCGTGCCGGGGTGATAGGACAGCGGCAGATCGGCGAGCTTGTCGATCATGTCGGTCAGCGGCGTGAGCGGATTGAGCACGCGCGCCTCGTTATAGCCTTTGAACAGCACCGTGCCGGGATCGAAGATGCCGTAGCTGAGGCCCGAGCTGTGGGTCAGCAGCTGGCGAATCGTGATCGGGCTCTTCGCCGGCTCGACATCGGCAAGGCTCGAGGCGCCCTGCTTCAGCACCTTGCGATTGCCGAGTTGCGGCAAGAATTTCTCGACGGGGTCATCAAGCCCGATGCGGCCCTCCTCGACCAGCAGCATGATCGAGCACGTCACGAAGATCTTGGTGTTGGAGAACGCGCGAAAAATGTGGTCGGGCCGGAGCGCCGTTTTTGCCTCGCGATCGGCGAAGCCGACGCATTGCTGATCGACGACATCGCGCCCCCGCAGCACCGCCCAGGACACGCCTGGAATGATCTCCTGATCGACGTAGCGCTGCATCGCCGTCCGCGCGGCGGAAAAATCAGGTGTTCTGGCGTCCATGTGTTTCCCCCAAATTATGGTTGGGATGGATATAGCGCGCTTTCGCGGGAAATGAAGACCGTTCGATCGGCCCTCAAATCTTCATCAGCGCCGTGACGTGCAGCCGGCGACGGATCTCCATGCCCTGCCGTTCGTACAGCGCAATCGCCGAGGCGTTATGAGAAAACACGTGCAGGAACGGAATTTCGCCGCGCGCCTCGATCCGGCGCGCGACCGCCGCGAGCAGCGCCTGCGCGTAGCCGCGCCCGCGATAGTCCGGATGCACGCAGACGGCCGTCATCTCGACGAATTTTCCCGGCTTCATCCGCTCGCCCGTCATCGCAACCAATTCTCCACCAACGCGGATGCCGAGGAACGTGCCGAGCTCATGCGTGCGCAACGCGAACGGACCGGGTTTGGTCAGCTCCGTCAGCGCCATCATGGCGGCGACGTCGGCCGCGCCGAGCGTGACGATTTCGGCATCGCGAAGCGGACTGTCGGCCGGCGAGCCGATCATCTGCTCGCCGGTCTCGGAGAGCACGACCTTGAAGCCGGCGGGAACGTCGACCGGCTCCGGCGTGAACAACGCGGCGACCTGCGAACCCACCAGGAGATCACCGAGCGCGGCGAAGCTTGCCTCGGACATGTCGACCATGTCGGCAAACGGCGTCATGTCCACGGGATAGCGCCGCGCGCGCGGGCCGCCCTCCGCCAAGTGCTTCTGGCTCGTCGTCAGCGCGCTCCAGATCGGACGATCCAGCAACGCCAAATCGCTGTCGGACACCGGCCTAGTCCTTGTCGAAGCTGACGATCACCGCCGCATTGGCGATCAGGATGGGATCGTTGGCCACTTCCGTAGCCGAGGGAATCTCCAGCCCGCCCTTAACCGCAGTTACGGTCACCGTGCCGTAAGGCAGCTCCTTCGCAACGGCCTCCTTGTCAACCGCCTCAGGGTTGGGCACCGCAATCGTGACATCGACGAACATGTCGTTCGCGGTCTTCCCGATCATCCGGAAGAAACCAAGGCTCGAATGCCTGATGGCATCCGACACCGCACGCTTGGCCGCCTTGGTGGCGTCCCTGCCGTGGACGTCGACGCCCATGCCCATCTCGGTGATACAGCGAACGCGAGTCATGTCTTATTCCTGTCGTTGGTTGGGTAATTGAGAGTGTCGGGGATCGGGGTGCGCGGCACAAGTACGGTTGCTTCTCTCGTGTCCCGGACGCGCTGCAGCGCTCTTGGCGTTGCTACGCAGCGTCCGGGGCACGAGATCGCAGTTCTCACGCCTTCGACTTCTCATGCGCCCGCAGCTCGTCGACCAGCACGCGCACATTCTCCGAATAGTCGATCGGGATCACGACCAGATGCACGCCGCCCTCCTTGAAGGCCGCATCGAGCGTCGGGCCGAAGCTGTCGATGCTCTCGATGCGATGTCCCTTGGCGCCGTAGGCCTTCGCGTAAAGGACAAAATCGGGATTGCCAAAGGTCATGCCGTAATCGGCAAAGTGATCGACGGCCTGCTTCCAGCGGATCATGCCGTAGGCGTTGTCCTCGAGCACCAGCACGACCAAATTGAGCTTGAGGCGGACAGCGGTCTCCATCTCCTGGCTGTTCATCATGAAGCCGCCGTCGCCGGCGACCGCGAGCACGCGGCGCTCGGGATAGAGCATCGCGGCCATCATGGCCGACGGCAGGCCGGCGCCCATCGTCGCCAGCGCATTGTCGAGCAGCAGCGTGTTGGCGACGCGGGTTCGGTAGTTGCGCGCGAACCAGATCTTGTACATGCCGTTGTCGAGCGCGACGATGCCATTCTCCGGGATCACCTGGCGAATGTCGTGCACGATGCGCTGCGGTGTCGGCGGCCAGCGCGCCTCGGTGGCGCGGTCGGCGATGTGCGTGAGGATCTCCTCGCGCAGCGGCAACAGCGCCGCCGCCTGCGGTAGCTTGCCTTCGAGCCGGTCGGCGAGCAGCTCAAGGCTCGGGCCGACGTCGCCGACGACCTCGGCATCGGGGAAATAGACCAGCTCGACGCTGGCCGGCGTGTAGCTGACGTGAATGACCTTCGGTCCCGACGGCCCCATGATGAAGGGCGGCTTCTCGATCGGGTCATGGCCGATCGCCACGATCAAATCGGCCGCATCGATCGCGTCGTGGACGTAGTCGCGCTCGGATAGCGCCGCCGTGCCCATGTAGAGATTGGTGCCGCCGGGCACCGTGCCCTTCCCCATCTGTGTCGTGAAAAACGGAATGCCGGTTCGGCGCACGAAGCTGGCGATGCCGTGGGTCGAGCGCGGCCGGCTGGTCGCAGCCCCCATCATCACCAATGGACGCCTTGCGGCGAGGATCATCTCGGCCGCGCGGTCGAGCGCGGCGCGATGGGCGACCGGAATTTCAATCGGATGGACCGGGATCACGGGGACGGCGGCCGGCACCTCGTCGCCCGCGATGTCCTCGGGCAGTTCGAGATGCACCGGCCCCGGCCGTTCCTCCATCGCCACGCGAAAGGCATCGCGCACCACGGTCGGAATGCTGGAGGCGCTGATGATCTGCCGAGAGAGCTTGGTCAGCGGCTTCATGGTCGCAACCACGTCCACGATCTGGAAGCGCGCCTGCCGGCTGCTCATGATCGGCTTCTGGCCGGTGATCAAAATCATCGGCATCGCGCCGAGATGGGCATAGGCGGCGCCCGTGGACAGGTTGAGCGCGCCCGGGCCGAGCGTCGAGAGACACACTCCCGGCTTGCCGGTCAGCCGACCGTGCGTGGCGGCCATGAAGGCCGCGGCCTGCTCGTGACGGGTCAGGACCAGCTCGATTTTGGAGGTGCGCAGCGATTCGACCAGGTCGAGATTTTCCTCTCCAGGGATACCGAAGATGCGATCGACGCCCTCGTTCTCCAGCGCCGCGACAAACAGGTCCGATCCCTTTGCCTTGCGTTCCTGCCCGCTCATGTCGCCTCCGCTCGCTGTGCGTCCCGTGGCCGGGAGCGGTCACATGGTAGCGGCTCGTGGCGCAGGCACAACTCACAAAGAGGCGGGCGATTGTTCCAGCATCGTCAATACGATCGCAGCAAAGCAATCCAGAATCTTTCCGCGGACAATTCTGGATTGCTCCGCCGCGCTCGCAACGACGCCGTTTGCGAATTCCGGCAAAGCGGATTGACCGACTGTTCGGGCGTTTTTGCCTGTCGGACTACGAAGCTCTACAGCTTCGCCTCGGCAAAGATGCCTGATATCCAGTCGAGGAAGACGCGCAGGCGGAGCGCGAGCTGTCGATTTTGCGGATACAGCGCGGAGAGCGGCGTCGGCGACGGCGGATAGCTGGCCAGCACCTCGACCAGCGCACCGCTGGCGAGATCCGCCGCGAAGCGATAGCGGGGCGCCTGCGTGAGGCCGAAGCCGAGCCGCGCGAGATCGGCCATGGTGTCGGAATTGTTGACGCGAACCCGGCTTGGCAGCACGACATTGCGCAGCCCGCCGGCGACGGAAAACTCCAGCGGCAGCACATCGCCGGTGCGCGAGGAGATGAACGCGACCATCTGATGCCCGTCGAGCGTATCAGGCGTCGCGGGCATGCCGTGGCTGGCGAGATAAGCCGGACTCGCCACCGTGATTTCCTCGACCGTGCCGAGGCGCCTCAAAATCATCCCGCTGTCCTCGGGCTCGCCCGACCGGATCGCGCAATCGATGCCCTCGCGCACGAGATCGACCAGCCGGTCGCCCTGCCCGATCTGCAAGTCGAGCTGCGGATGGCGCGCCAGGAATTCCGGCAGGTGCGGCAAGATGAAAGTGCGGGTCAGCAAAGGATGCGCGTCGATGCGCAGCAAGCCACGCGGTCGCGCATCGCGCATCGTGGTTTCGGCTTCCTCGACCTCCGCGAGGATGGCGACGCAGCGACGGTAATAGTCCTCGCCGTCGAGCGTCGGCGTGACATGCCGTGTCGTCCGTTCGAGCAGGCGTGCGCCGAGACGTGCCTCGAGCCCCCGCAAAACCTCGCTCGCCGTCGATCGCGGAATGCCGAGATCGGCAGCCGCAGCCGTAAAACTTTGCCGTTCGACGAGGCGGACGAACAGGCGCATGGCGTCAAATCGGTCCATGGCCGATTGTTCACCACAGCCGACAAGTGATGACAAGTTTTTCGCGATTATCCGGTCGCGGCGATCGGGCATTCTCGAACAGGAGCAACCACACGCCATTACACGGAGCGACCCATCATGCCCTTCGCCAATATCAAGATCCCCCAGGCCGCCTTATCGCGGGCGCAGAAGGCGGAGATCGTGCACAACCTCACCGCGCTGTTCGCGCACTATTTCGGCGAAGCGGCGCGGACGCACACCATGGTGCTGATCGAGGAAGTACCTGATGGCGGTTACGGCCGCGCCGACGAGGTGTTCGTGGTTCCCGACGCCTATCGCGCAAGCGACGCTGCTACCTCACCTTGAGGCTGAGCTCGGTGCCGCCCTTGAGCGGCAGCGTCATCGACACGAAGCCGTTGTCGGGATCACGGATGAAGGCGAGATAGTCGGGCTCGGCATTGTCGTTCATGACGTAGCCGCCGACGCGCAGCTGCGGCGCGACGATCCCGATCACCTCGCGCGCCAGCGAGGGACCGCTCTCACCCGGCCAACCGTCGATCAGGACGAAATCGACGGGGCCGCCGAGATCGCGCAAGGTTTTTCGCGCATCGCCCTCGCGGATCTCGGCGTAGTCGGCAAGGCCGGCCTCGGCGAGATTGCGTTTGGCGGTCTCGACCTTGGCCGGCACGATCTCCGAGCCGATCACGGTGCCGCCGCCATTGTCGCGGATAGCGGCCGCGAAATAGAGCGTGGACATGCCGACCGAGGTGGCGAACTCGGCCACGCGCGTGGCACGCAGGCCACGGCACAGCAGATAGATCAGTTCGCCCTGCTCGGAATGAAGCGAAAAGCCCTGCTCGGCATAGGCGTGAGGATCACGGCTGTTGAAGGAGCCGCGCGGCCCTCCACCTGATGGACGCTGCCGCGCGCCTTGGAGGCGCGCGAGGACGGCGTTGACGCGTGGGTCTTGAATCGGGTTGTGGGGCCGATCACTCATGTGTTGCTTCGCTCTCAGTTATTTACCGAGGATTTCCGCTGCGGCACGATCCAGGATCGCCGCGATGCGGCGCGCCTCGGCGGAGTCGCTGCCATGCCTGGAACGCAGCGCGCGCTTGAGGTTGTGGCGGGCACGGTGCAATTCGTCGGAGGCGTCGGCATCGAGATCGCTGACGCCGGCAAAGGCCTCGCGCACCTCGTCCATGCGGCGACCGATCCGCGACAGCGCTTGCAGGATTGCATCCGCAGTGGCGCGGTTCTCGGCGAGATGCGCCTCGCCCTGCGGCGTGACGCTGTAGAGCTTTCGGCCGCCGTCCTGCTCGACGCTGCTGTGGCCGACCTCTTCGAGATAGGTCAGCGCCGGATAAATCACGCCCGGGCTCGGCGTGTAGAAGCCGTCGGACCGCTCCTCGATGATCTTGATCAGCTCGTACCCATGAGCCGGCTTTTCGGCGAGCAACGCCAGGATCACGAGCTGGAGATCCTGCGAGGACAGCCGCCTGGCCCCGGGGAAATCGCCGCCCGGGCCACGCCCGAAGAAGCCATGCCCGCCGCGGCCGAAGCGTCGCCCGCCGCCATGCCGGCCCATGACGAAATGGGCGAAATGCCCGAAGTGGAAGTCTCTGTGGTCTCGTCCGTGGTGCATATCGTACGTCCTTTTGTAAAACATATCTTACGATATAGTTTGCGATAGAATGCCCGCAACCCACAAGTCTGTGATCGCGCCTTGGTGCTGGTCCCGGCTCGGGACCAGCACCGCCGGCGGCCGATTACTCCGCGGCTTCGCTGTGGGGAACGCCCCGCTCGACCTCGAGCTGGAGGATGTCGTTGAAGCGGTTGAAGGCACCGCAGAGCGCGATGCGCCAGGTCAGCTCGACGAGCTGGGCTTCCGAGAAATGCGCGCGCAGGCGGACGAATATCTCGTCGCGGGTCTTGTTCCAGTTGTTGGTGACGGCGATGGAATATTCGACGACGAGCTTGTCGAGCTCATCGAGCTCGGGATGGTCCTTGTAATCGACGAGGCGCGCCGCGCCCTCCTCCGACACGCCTTGCACCGCCAGCTTCGGCGCGTGGTGCGAGACACAATAGTCGCATTTGTTGAGCAGCGAGACCGTGACCAGCGCGAGCTCCAGATGGCGCTTCGAGACGTTGCCTTCTTCAGCAAGATCGACCAGCAGCGACCACATATGCTTGAAGATCGGCAGGCGGTGGGCCATGACACCAGCCTGGTTCTCGAACGCGCCGTAGGTCGTCATCTTGTCCCACAACGGCCTCAGCGTCTCCGGCAGATCGTCCCTGGTCTTGATCGAAACGCGCGACATGGCAATTCATCCCTGGTTGGAAGACACATGTTGCCATAACAACGGGTCTTTCGCCTCAAGTGCGAGCGCATGACACCCAAGACATTCGAAGCCCGCTGCCTGCGCCTGCCCGCGGCCACCAAGGTGGTGCAGTGGGACGGCACCTCCGTGTTCAAGGTCGGCGGCAAGATGTTCGCGCTCGGCGGCGGCTTTGCCGCGGGCTCCGGCGGCTACATGTTCAAGGTTTCGGACATGGCCTTTGCGATGCTGATCGACATGGCGTGGCACGACCGGCGCCCTACCTGGCGCGCGCCAAATGGGTGCAGCTCGCCAGCAACAACGCACTTCCCGATGCGGAACTCACCGCCTATCTGGCGCAGGCCCATGCCCTGATCGTCGCAAAGCTCACGCGCAAATCACGCAAGGCGCTCGGGCTGGACCGAGTACTCTCCACAACGTGATGCGCTGATCATCTTACTCCCATTGGACTTGTGCTGCACCGCACCTAGCTCGAAGCAAAGCCCATTCGAGATGGAGTGCTCCATGAGCAAACCCAACACCACTGCAGCCCAAACTTATCGCTATGAACTCGTGCATGATGATGATGACGCCGACTTTGTCGCTTACCAGCGTCGTCGCGAAGACGGGTTCTGGCAGACTTTTGCGACTTGGATGATTCCGCGCACGGCCTGCAACTAGAGCCGCGCGCTTTTCCTTCGTGCCTGTATCTGAGTCGGACGCCGCCTCCGACTTTCCCAGCGGGAAGGCGCTGCCCGCTCAGCGCTTCTTCTCTCCGGCCGACTGGGTCGCGCGCAGCAGATTGTCTCGCAAGCGGCTCACCGTCTTCTGCACCACCGGAAATTCGTCGCCGAGGCCAGTCGCCTCGATCACGGACCCGCCGAGATCCTGTTCGATCAGCTTTCGGCCGGCCGGCGTCAGGCTCACCCGCACCTGCCGCTCGTCGGCGGGATCGCGGTGGCGCTTGATATAACCGATCTGCTCGAGCTTCTTCAGAATCGGGGTCAGCGTGTTGGATTCCAGGAACAGCTTGTCGCCGAGCGCGCTGACGGTCTGCTCGTCCTCGTCCGACAGCGCCACCATGGCGATGTACTGGGTGTAGGTCAGCCCGACCTTGTCCAGCAGGGGCTTGTAGGCGCGGCCGAACGCCAGATTGGCTGAATAGACGGCAAAGCACAGGAAATTCGACAGTTTTCGGCCTTTGCCGGCGGCTTTGGCGGGACGGGACACGTGAAACTCCGCAATTCGTGATCTCCGGATCAATATAAATCGCATTCGATTAAATCGGAAGAGCTTGACCAGACGGAGTGACGGGTTTATTTCGGCGGTTATCCGATTAGATCGGACACGATCTAAATCGAACCGAAAGGATCCGCCATGACCACCGCTGCAAAGCTTCTCTTCACCGGCAAGACCCACGTGACCTCCGGCCCCGACGGCGCCGCGCACGCGAACGACGGCTCTCTCGATATCAAACTGGCCCAGCCGCACCCGGCCGCCGAGAACCTGTTCGCCGCCGCCTGGTCTGCCTGCTATCTCGGCGCGCTCGGCCTCGCCGCCGCCCAGCGCAAGGTCAAGCTGCCGAACGAGCCGTCGGTCGACACCACGATCGACCTGAGCAATGCGAACGGCGCCTTCTTCCTGCGGGCTCGTCTCGACGTCAGCGTTCCCGGTGTCGATCGCGCGGTCGCCCAGGAGTTGGTCGAGGCGGCGCACGGCATCTGCCCCTACTCCAAGGCTGTCCACGGCAACATCGAGGTGACCACCACCCTCGCCTGACCCGCCATCAAGCCAACATCAGGAGCCGACCATGAGCCCCTATCCATTACGAACCCTACGCATGCTTGCGAGCGCCGCCGTGCTCGCCACCAACCTCCTTACCTTGCCGGCAGCAGCCCAGCCGGCCGGCGTCACGCGCACCGACCTCCAGCGCCATGATCTCAGTGCGCCCGGTCGCGAGGCGGTCCAGGTCCGTGTCGACCTCGCGCCCGGAGTTGCGTTCGGCCGGCACACGCATCCAGGCGAGGAGATTATCTATGTGCTGACGGGCGCCATCGAATACGACGTCGACGGCAAGCCCCCGGTGACGCTCAAGGCAGGCGACGTGCTGTTCATTCCAGCGGGAGCGGTTCATGCGGCAAAGAACGTCGGCACGGACACCGCGAGCGAGCTTGCGACCTATATCGTCGCCAAGGACAAGCCGCTGCTGACGCTGGTGAAGTGAGACCGGCTGTCTCGATTGACCCGAACACAATATCTGACTAAAGTCAGGTATCATGCTTGATCCCGTCTCCCGCGTCCGCCGCTTCAATCGCGCCGTGACTTCCGCCGTCGGCGCGCTCGACACCTCGTTCCTCGGGCGCGGCCGGCCGCTCGGGGTGGCGCGCGTGCTCAATGCGATCGGACATGGGCGCTCGGACGTGGCGGAGATCCGCGACTATCTCGGGCTCGATTCCGGATTGATGAGCCGGCTGCTCCGCAGCCTCGAGGACGAAGGGCTGGTCGAGACCACGACGCATGAGGACGATGCGCGCCGCCGTGTCGCGACGTTGACGCGTGCGGGCCGGCGCGAGTTCGCGGCCTACGAGGCGCTGTCGAATACGCAGGCCGAAGGCTTCCTGGTGCAACACTCGCAGCGCGAGGCGCTGCTGGCGGCGATGGACCTGATCGCCTCGGCATTGACGCGCGAGCGCGTCGCGCTGGAGGAGATGGATCCACGGAGCGAAGCAGCACGTTATTGCCTGCGCGAGTACTATTCCGAGCTCGGCCGCCGCTTCAAGCAGGGTTTTGACGTCTCGCTGTCGCGCGATCCTGACGCCAGGGACATGCGCCGGCCGCGCGGCACCTTCATCGTTGCGATGTCCGACACGCTGCCGATCGGCTGCGTCGGATTGAAGGGAACGGATCACGGCTATGCCGAGATCAAGCGTCTCTGGGTTGCCCCCGCGGCGCGCGGATTGCGGCTCGGCCGGCGCCTGATGGACGCCGCCGAGAACGCCGCACGCGACCTCGGCATCACGCTGCTGCGGCTTGACACCAACAGCGCGCTCGCCGAAGCCGGCCAGCTCTACCGCACCACGGGCTGGCGCGAGATCCCCCGCTTCAACGATGATCCCTACCCGGATCTCTTTTTCGAAAAGCACATCCCGTCATAGACGTCGTCACGCCGCCGCTGCCGCGGCCTCGCCTTGCGGCTTCGCGAATGGCCTGAAATTCATCGCCATCAGGAAGGCGCCGAGGCCCATCGCCCAGGAGGCGATATAGAGCCAGGCGTAGCTGGAGAACGCGTCGTAGATCAGGCCGCCGGCGAGCGGGCCGGTCGCCATGCCGAGGCTGCCGGCCATCGCCGTGCCGCCGATCACCGTGCCCATCATGCGCAGCGGAAAGTTTTCGCGCACCAGCACGGCATAGAGCGGCATGGTGCCGGCATAGATGAAGCCGAAGACGGCGCCGACCGCGTAGAACGTCGCGAGTTGCTGCGCGAAGACATAAGCGAGCGCGCCGAACGCCTGCAACAGCAGCCCCGTGACCAGCACCCGCTTGGCGCCGAAACGATCGCCGAGCAGCCCGAAGGCGATACGGCCGCCCATGCCGGCAAAGCCCTCGATGCTGTAGATCGTCACCGCCGCGATCAGCGGGATGCCGCAGCTCACGGCATAGCTGACGGTGTGGATGATCGGGCCGGAATGGGTGGCGCAGCAGAAGAAGTTGGTGGCGAGCAGGATCATGAATTGCGGCGAGCGCAGCGCCTCGCCCAGCGACATCTCCTCCTGCGGCGCGCTCTCGCCGACAGGCGCGGCGACGGCATGCGCGAGCGCGGGCGGGCGTCGTACCAGGAACGAGACCGGGATCATGATGGCGCCGACCACCAGCGCCACGATCTGCATCGAGGTGCGCCAGTCGTGGCCGGAGACGAGCCAGGCCGCGAGCGGCGCCATCGTCATCGGGGCCATGCCCATGCCCGCCGACACCAGCGACACGGCCAGGCTGCGATGGGTGTCGAACCAGCCAGTGACGGTCGCCATCATCGGCGCGAAGATCGCCGCGCAGGAGGCGCCGACGAGAAGGCCGAACATGACCTGGAACGCCAGCAGCGAGGTCGCGTGGCTCGCGGCGAACAGGCTGAGCGACAGCACCGTCGACCCCGTCAGCACCACCGGCAGCGGTCCGAACCGGTCGGTCGCCGTGCCCCAGGCCATGCTGGTGAAGGCCATCGCCAGGAAGCCGATCGTCATCGCGCTGGAAATGCCGGTCACCGACCAGCCGGTGTCCTTGGCGATCGGCTGTAAGAACACCGGGAGCGAAAACATGCCGCCGATCGCGACGCAGCCGAGCAAGCCGCCGGCGGCGACGATCACCCAGCGATAGGAGGAAGCGTTCATTGGGGTCTCCCGTCAGGTCTGTCTGGGTGGAAGACGAATGGGAACGCCGGAGACCGACAGGCTCGCGTCATTTTTCGTAGCAGGCTTTTGCGGCCCGCCAAGAAAAATGTCGAAAACAACCCCATGCACAGTAGCCGGCCCCCGCGGGATCAATGACTTACGGGGCGGCCAAATTGCATGATCTGGAACTCGCGATGCCAGGCCGCAATTTGACACGTCGGGCAAAACACTGGCATCCTGTCATCATCCCGAAAGCCTCATTGCATCACGTACGAACGGCCGCCGATCGTGGCGCCGGTCACCGGTCCGCTACGCGCGACGCGCTGATTTGAACGGAAAGTTCACATGCCCAAGATCGACATCGCCGCTGTCCCGGCGCGCAAGGGCTCCGGCTATCCCCCGCCCTTCGCCGGCCCTTGCGCCGATCGCATCCGCAAGCGGCTCGGCAATGCCGGTGGCCTCTCCGATTTCGGCGTCAACCTGATGCAGCTGCCGCCGGGCAATTGGTCGAGCCAGCGGCACTGGCATTCGCACGAGGACGAGTTCGTCTACGTGCTCGCGGGCGAAGTGGTCCTGATCGAGGACAATGGCGAAACCGTGCTGCGCGCCGGCGACTGTGCAGCCTTCCCGAAAGGCAGCGGCAACGGCCATCACATGATCAACCGCTCGGATGCGATGGCCGTCTATCTCGAGGTCGGCTCGCGCTCGCCCGACGATCTCACGACGTGCTCCGACATCGACATGATGAGCGCCAACTCCGACGGCCGTTTCGTGCACAAGGACGGCACGCCATATCCGCCCGAATGAACGGCAACGGCGACGCCTCACATGGCTACGCCACGCCGCCACTCGGTCACGGTCAGCCATACCGCCGAGACCAGGAAGTAGACCGCACCGACGGCGGCGTAGCCCGCGACATTCGCGATCGTCGGAGACATCGGCGTCGTGGCCTGAAAGATGAAGAAACCGCCGGCCAGAGCCGACTGGCCACCGCTAAGCACCATGGCCCACTGCGCGCCAAAACTTCTCCAGCGACGGATCGCGGTTCCGAGCTGGAGCAATCCGGACAGGATCGCCCATGCTCCGAACACGGCAAGCACGAGGTTCATGCTCATCCGCAAGGCGACGAGGACCGCGACGGTGGTCACCAGGCTGACCAGAACGTTCAGCGCCTGCGTGCGATTTTGAGCGAGCCCGCCACTGCGCAAGGCGTCGACGAAGTTTGCCGCCGCATCCCATGCCGGATAGAGCACGAGCAAGGCTCCGGCGATCGCCGCGGATGACGGCCCGACGGCAAAGGCGGCAACGACCCAGGCGACGGAGAACGCCGCCCGGATGAAGTAGTAGACCTTCAGCCATTGCTCGCGATCGGCCCGAACGAGATCCAATTGATGATGCGTCACTGCACTCTCTCCTATACCTACTAGTTGGTAGCTCTCACGCGCAACAAATCGCGCCCGCCCCCAGCGTGCCTACGGGCGCGTCGTTGTCGTCTCGTCGAAATGTTCAGTGTCTGGCGGACAATCGATCCAGCAGCGGGGCGGTGATCACACCGAACATCTTTGGATCGCCATAGGCTCGCGCCGACAGCATCGCGCCGTGAACGGTCGCCATGAAGCCTTCCGCCTCGATCTTAGCTGCGCTGGAGAGATGCAGCTGCCCCTTCCGCTTGCCGCGCTCCATCACCGAGGTCAGCCACGACGCCAGCGAACGGAAATGCGCGCGGACTTCAAGCGCCACCTCCTCCGGCAGGATCGGAAGCTCGCAGGCAAGCAGCGCACACACGCAGAAGGGAGCCGTCGCATCATTGATGCACGCCTCCCAGTACCCGACATAGCTTTTGAGCTGGTCGCGGGGGTCTGCGACATTACGTTCGAGCGCGGACAGTCCCGCCTCGGCTTCCGCGCGATAGCGCGACACGAGGGTTCGGACCAGATCGACCTTGCTGGCGAAATGGTGGTGGATGCTCGGCTTGCGGATGCCCACGACATCGGCCACGTCTGCGTAGCTGAAGCCGTTATAGCCGCCCGCGATGATCAGGGCGCGGGCGCAGGCCAGGATGTCGTCGGCCGTCGAGGAAACGTTGGTCATAGCGGTTAGCTACCTTCCAGTTGGTAGGCAGTCAAGAACGGGATGCTTCAACCATCCGTGAGTGGTAGGGAGCCTTCATGACCATTCGTCCCCTCCTCCGCTATCCCGACCGCCGGCTCGCGACGCTGGCCCATCCCGTCACCGCATTCGACAGCGCCTTGCGCGAGCTTGCAGCGGATCTGCTCGACACCATGCGCGCCGCGCCCGGGATCGGCATCACGGCGCCGCATATCGGCGTGCCCTTGCGCGTCGTCGTGCTCGAGCTCGACGCCAAGGCGGGGCCGCAGACCTACGTCAATCCGGAGGTCGAGTGGGCCTCGCCCGAGATGATCCTGCACAAGGAGGGCAGCGTCTCGATGCCTGGGGTCAATGACGAGGTGCAGCGCCACGCACGGGTGCGGATCAGTTATCAGGACATCGACGGCAACATGCAGACCGAGGAGTCCGACGGCTTGCGCGCCGTCTGCCATCAGCACGAGATCGACCAGCTCGACGGCATGTTCTGGATTCAGCGGCTGTCGCGCCTGAAGCGGGAGCGGCTGGTGAAGAAGTATGAGAAGATGTCGCGGGATTGAGCGCACCGCCCGTGCTGGCTCCCCGACAGCCGGGGTTGTGTCCGCGTGCCGCAATTCGGCGATGCTCATGGATTTCGATAGAGGTCGGCACTGGGTCTCGGCATAGAGAGTGAGATTTCAGAGAGAACTCCCGCCATTGCTCGGCGATCGTCTTGCAGCCTTCGCAGCGTTGGAAAGGTATCACTATGAGGAAGACGTTGTTGGCTCTCGCTGCCGTCGCGACTTTGGTCGTTTCAGCAGCCTCGCCCGCTTATGCTGGTCCGCGCTATGATTACGGCCCCGGCGGCAATCCGTATCCGCGCACTTATCCCGGACCGGGCGGCTATCCGTACTGGTCGGGCTATGTCGATGCCCCGGTTGGAGAGCCGATCCCGCCCTGCCACTGGATAACCCAGCGGTTCTGGGACGGGCATGGCTGGCGCGAGCGCCGCGTGCGCATCTGCGGCTGATCAGGTCGCGGCTGTTTCAGTTGTCTGTTTTTGGCCCGTGGCTGACCTCTGCTCAGAGGGCTACAATGTCTGCTTATCGTTGGGACGTGCGGTGAGGTCCCCTGGCATATCGGTCGGAGAGGCAGTTGTTCGGTCAAGTTGGAAGCATTCTTTTCCGGGACATTCGCCAGTGATTTTGGCAAAGATGACCCATTGCGAAGGCCTCGGGATCATCGACCAGCCGTGGACCATAACCCTAACGACGACCGGCAAGCCGCTGACGAACGTCGCAGCCTGTTGGGGCTCGCGGCGATGGCTCTCATCATAGGAGCGGCGACTGGATGTGTTGGGGCGATCTTCCGGCTTTTGCTCGCGCATGCCGATCGTCTTCGCGATGCGATGATCGCCTGGGCCCATGGCCACGCAATCTGGGGGTTCTTGACTGTCGTCGGCGCGTGCGGTGTCGCGACCCTGGTTGCCGCGTGGATGGTGCGGCAATTCTCGCCCCACGCTTCGGGCAGCGGCATTCCGCATGTCGAAGCTGTTCTGCGCGAAGAGATCCCGCCAGCTCCGTTTCGCTTGGTGCCAGTGAAATTCTTCGGCGGAATACTGGCGATCGGCTCCGGGCTGGCGCTGGGCCGTGAGGGGCCGACCGTCCAGATGGGCGCCGGTATCGCGGTTTTCGCTGCGCGCGTCTGCCGGTTGTCTTGGGCGGACTCGCGAGTGCTTCTGGCGGCCGGCGCCGGCGCCGGCCTTGCAACGGCCTTCAATGCGCCGATTGCCGGGCTCGTGTTCGTGCTGGAGGAACTGGTGCAGAAGTTCGAACACCGTGTTGCCATCGCCGCCCTTGCAGCACTGGCGACGGCGATCCCGGTCGCAAGGCTGCTTCTCGGTGACGCGCCCGACTTTCACATCGGGCCGCTGAGCTATCCCAGCGCTGAGTCCGCCCCGCTGTTCCTTACTCTTGGTGGCATCGCAGGCCTGCTGGCCGTCGCATACAATCGCACCCTGCTCGCGACCATCGCAGTTCGCGACCGATTTGGAGGGCTACCGATCGAGCTACGCGCCGGATTGATCGGCGCAAGCGTCGGCATGCTGGCCTGGTTCGCGCCCGAACTGGTCGGTGGCGGAGATCAGATCACGCAGCGGGCGCTGATCGGCCACGAGAGTGTGGGGATCCTGGGGGGCGCATTCCTAATCCGCTTCGGACTCGGCGCTCTCTCATACGCTGCTGGCACGCCCGGCGGCCTGTTCGCACCCTTACTCGTGCTGGGAGCCCAGTCTGGGTTGCTGTTCGGGGCGGCTTGCCGTCTTGCATTCCCGGCGCTCTCTATCCAGCCGGAAGCATTTGCTTTGGTGGGCATGGCCGCTCTCTTCACCGGCGTTGTGCGTGCGCCGGTGACCGGCATCGTTCTCGTCGCTGAAATGACCGGTAACGTGACGATGCTGCTGCCGATGCTGGGAGCTTGCTTCATGGCGATGCTGCTGCCCACGCTGCTGGGTAATGCGCCGATTTACGATTCCCTGCGTGAGCATACGCTGCGCTTGGAGCGGCAAATCAGACAGAGATGAGATCGGTGTCACCCACCCCAACGACGCCGATGCGTTGCAACGTTCGTCTCAGCCCGCGCCGGCCAGCGCCGCGGCATCGGCGCCGAGCCGAGGGCGTGCCAGAAAATAGAATGCGGAGACGTGCGTGATCATCAGCAGCGGCACGTAGACGATCGGGATCGCGTAGGTTGAGCCAAGCCACTCCGCATGCGCGGGAAGGCCGACCTGGATGGCGTCATAGTAGTCGACGACGAGGTCGACCGTGCCCGCGAGATTGAAGGCGACGACGAACAGCCAGAAGAGCGCGCGTATCCTCACCGTGAGAAGCGCCAGCATGGCCAGCACCCCGGTCGCGAAGTCGCCCCAGGCGGCGAACACCGCGAAGCCAGCCGGCAGGTCCGGGCTCACGACGCCGGGAAGGATGAAGACGAGCCCGAAGAAGCGGAAGCTGTGCAGAGTTGCGATGGCACGGTGCGCGTCGCGCCCGTCCATCGACCTGAGCCGGGGCCAGACATACGTGCGGAAGCAGAGCAGCCACGCGACATAACCGAGGACAAGATGTATCCGGAAGAGCGTTTCTATCGTCATTTTGGCCTCTAATCAGAACGCGACCAGCGCGTAGAGCAACCAGGTCCACAGTGCCGTGAATGGGACGGTCCAAAGCAGGCCATGCCAGGCCCGAAGCGGCGGGACGATCGCAGTGGGAGCAGCGTCGGTGGTCATCGGCCGTCCTCCATCCGGGTCTCGCCCTTATTGCCGACGCTCGGGATTGGCCATCAGCAAGCGGAGCGGCAAAAGCGGACCGATTGCGATGTACTCGTGGTCCATCAGATCTTGCCTGGCCAATGGGAGGTCTTCCATGATCGCGTGTGCCCCGGCGATATCCCTGGCATCGACGAAGAGGACAACTCCGCGCCCATCGCCACGCGAATACCACTCGCGAATTTTCCCATCGAGATAGAGCTGCACGGTTTGCCGGATTTCAGCCGGCATGACGGCCATGACCTGCTCGCGCGTGACGCCCGCCTTCACGGTCAGGATGACCATGACCCCGGTGGTCGTCGGCGACATGGCTTGTGAGATGGCTTGTGTTTGGGCAACGGATGGATCGGTCATGGAAGTCGCTCCCATCAGGGTTAGGGTGAGCATGACGACAAATTTACGGATGACTTTCATCGGTCTCGTTTCCCGGAGCACGGCGGTCCCCTTTGTTCTCTGAGATCGCGTCGACGTCGCAGTGTCCGACATCAGCGATGCTTCCGATCTGCGAGCGAGACATACGATCGATTGGCGCGAGCGACTATTCGGGATAATGTTGATGGGCTATGAAGCAGAACTTCACAGTCAGACAAGGCGCGCTCGATGGCGTGGAAGCGTTCCTGCGCGTCGCCCGGTACCGCAGTTTCCGCCGGGCGGCCGCGGAGCTCGGGGTCACGCCATCGGCCATCAGCCAGGCGGTCCGTGCGCTCGAGGCGCGTGTCGGCGCAGCTCTGTTCATACGCACGACACGCAGTGTCGGCCTGACCGAGGCCGGCGCGCGGTTCCTCTCGCGCGCAAAGCCCGCTTTCGAGGAACTCGTCGCCGCAAGCGAGGTTGCGCGCGATCTTGGACAGCGGCCGACTGGACTGTTGCGCCTCACCGTGCCGCGCGCGGTGGTACCGATCCTGCTGGAGCCGCTGATCGCATCCTTCTGCCAGGCCTATCCCGAGGTCGAGGTGGAGATCGCCGCCGGCGAGGAATTGGTCGACCTCGCGGCCAAGGGGTTTGATGCCGGCGTCCGGATGGGCCAGTTCGTCGCCACCGACATGGTCGCGGTCCGGCTGACGCCCCCTTTCCCGTTCGTGGTCGTCGGCAGCCCCGACTATCTACGCCGGCACCGACAGCCCGAGCGTATCGACGACCTGCGCCAGCACGCATGCCTGCGCATTCGCCGCAGCAACGGATCGATCGCGCCCTGGTCTCTTGTCGATGGCAACAAGACGGTCGAAGCGATCGTCTCGGGGCCGCTAATTGCCCACGACTTTCCCACCATGCTCGGCGCCGCCGTGGAAGGCATGGGACTTGCGCAAGTGCCCGCACCGATCGCCACCAGCCTGGTGAAGACGGGAAAGCTCGTACAGGTCCTGAAGTCTTTCGCACCAATGGCGCCGGGCGTGTTTCTCTACTATCCGAGCCGCCATCAAACGATGCCGAAACTGAGAGCCTTCATCGATCACGTGAAGGCCGGCCCGGCCGCTGCCGGCAAAACGCGCGTTCACGTCGATGACAAGCATAGGCGCGGGACGAAAATGCGCTGATATGGAAAGCGCGGAACGGTGAATCTGCTGGCCTCGCGCATCGCGATGGCGCTGGGGAGATGAGCGCGCAGGATAGGTAGAGCGAAGCGAAACCCATCCTACATCATGGAGCTCAGGCCCTCTTCCCGCTCCGTTTGGTCATCGGTGCGTGACGGCGCTCCCGCTTGCCGCGCGCGATCTCCGTCGCCAGCGCGTCCAGCTTCGGCTCCCAGAAATTCCTGAACTGACCGATCCACGCATCCACCGACCGAAGCCCCGCACCGTCGACCGAATAGAGCCGTCTTTGCGCCTCCGCCCGAACCGTCGCAAAGCCGCTCTCGCGCAGCACCTTGAGATGCTGCGACACGGCCGCCTGCGTAATCCCGAACTCGGCCCCGATCACTTCAACGACCTCACCGGACGCCATCTCCCCCGGGGCGAGCAGCTCGAGGATGCGACGGCGCACGGGATCGGCGAGGACCTCGAAGACGTGCATCAGCTTCCTGTGCCCGGATGCGCGACGTCAGGCGGCATCTCGCCGCGATAGAAGGCGATGGTGCGGTCGGAGCGCTGCTTCGCCGTATCAGGATCGACCCCGCTCGCGACATGCGCCTTGCACCAATATTCACCGCTTGTCGTCATGAATTCCTTGCCGGCAGGAGAGCCCATCCAAGCCTCGGCCGTCTCGTGGTCGACCGATGCGCCGGTCGCAACATATCGCTCCAGTCCCGCGATGGCGAGATCCCAACCGATACCCACAGCACCAGGACCGAACTGATTCCAATGGTCTTCGATGATTGCGGTGTGCTCCAGCGTCAGACGCGCCTGATCCCGTTCTGCTGCCAGCTTAACGTCGATCCAGCTCATCCCGCCGCCGAATTCCCACGTCGCTGCAAAATGCGTCGGCGGCGTACATGCCGTGATGGTGCCGCCCGCGTTCCCCTTCAGCTGGTACCTTCCGCCCAGCTGGAGGTCTCCCTCGACCGGCAGGAACCAGCGCGGAATGCGTTGCCGGCTGGTCACGGCGTCCCAGAGATCGTCGACGCTGGTCTCGTAAAGCCGCGTCAGCGTCACCGTGCTGGCTGCTTTTCCATCCTTCTCGAAATTCTTCACCGAACGCGTGACAAGCCCCAAGACCCTGGCGACGTCGATTTCCATTGCATCCCTCCGCATCGTTTCGCGCAACGGCGTATATCGTCTTTCACTAATATAAGTCAATTCTTATATTCGTGCGACCGCAGGACCGTGGAACGCGCGATATTGAATGATGCCGGTTCGCCCGCCGTCGGAGGGCGGCGCTATTTCAGCGGCAGAAACACGTCCGCAACCGTCTCATGCTCCGGCACCTCCGGGAAGAAGCTCAGCCGCTGGCAATAGATCGGGAAGTCGCGTGCTTCCTCGCCGCTGGCCGGAAGCCAGTCGCGATAAAGGTAGAGCGCGGCGGGCTCCAGATTGTCGGTGTAGCCGACGACCCGCAGCACCGCGCAGCGTCCGCCAGGGATCTCGCCGGCCTTGATCTCCTCGCCGTTCGCCTCGATCGGCTGGTCGGTCCCGACACAGAGGTCCGTGCTGTAAGCGGCGGGCGAGGAAGGACGCCGTTCGGACCGCCAGACATTGAAGGTCGGACTTGTCCTGGGGTGCAGGCCGGCTTTCTTGCGCCAAGCGATGAACCGCCGGATGGTGTCGCCGAGCGTCGCCGGGTCGCCCCGATGCTCCATGATCGCCACCTTCGTGGAGGGCACGTCGCGTATCGTCACGTCGTCAGTGGTAAAAGTCTTCATGAGCTTGCTCCTCGCGTTGTCGAGAGGCCCGAAGGCGACAAGCCACGGCTCCCAGTCGGGAGAGTTGCGGAACGACGACGGCGATTGCCCGAACCGTTGCCGAAAGGCGCGGGCAAAGGCGTCCGGTGCGTCGTAACCGGCGTCCATCGCGATGTCGGTGACGCCAAGGGCGTTACTGTAGGCCAGCAGATAGGAAGCGCGCTTCATACGGGCCAGCTGGACATAGCGATGCACGGACAACCCGAAGGTCGCCGTGAACTGCCGGTGGAAATGAAATTTCGAGAAGGCAGCAACACTGCTCAGCGTTTCCAGGTCCAGATCGCTGTCGAGATGCCGGTCGATATGGTCCAGCACCCGCCGCATCCGGTCCTGATAGTTTTGCAGCGCCGCCTTCATCGTCCCTCCTCCGTGGCGGCTTCAGATAGCCGCTGAAGGGGATCATTTGCTCGACCGATCTTGCGGTTTGGCATGGGAGCGTAGGATGGGTTTCGCTTCGCTCTACCCATCCTAAATAGGGCGCCCTACCCGCCCGCCATCAGCTGCTTCGCCAGCGCCATATAGGCCGGCAGCGTCACGGGGTCGTTGGCGGCGTTGCCCGCGACGGGGTGCGATGCGTAGCGCGCGATCACCATCTCGGCCTTGGGATCGACGTAGATGCCCTGGCCATGAACGCCGCGCGCCATATAGGCGCCGTGGGCGTTGTGCGTGACCCACCATTGGTTGCGATAGGACGCGCCGGGCAGCGTGGTGTAGCCGGCCGGCTTGAACTTCTCGGGATCGCCGCCGCGCGCGATGTCCTCGACCACCTGTGACGGGACGATCTGGTGGCCGTTGAAGCGGCCATGATTGCGCATGGTCTCGCCGAAGCGGGCGAGATCGCGCAAGCTGGTCGAGAGGCCGCCACCGCCGCTCTCGGTGCCGATGCGATCGACGTGATAATGCGCGTCCTCCTCCGCCCCCATCGGCGTCCAGATGCGCTCGGAGAGAAGGTCGGACAACGTCATGCCGCTAGCGCGCCGGCAGATCCAGGCGAGCACGTCGGTGTTGACGGTCTTGTAGGCAAAGGCCTTGCCGTGCTCGCCCTGCTTCTTCTGCGCGACGAGGAAATCGAAGATATTGGTCGCACCGTCATAGCCAGGCGGAATCGGCGCCATGCCGTTGGCGCGCCGCAAGCCCCACACGTGGGAGTTCTTGTCGGTATAGACTTCGGTGTATTCGAGCCCCGTGGTCATATCCATGACCTCGTGCACGCGGGCGTCGCCGAACGCGCTGGCCTTCAGCTCCGGCACATAGTCCGTGACCTGCGCCTGCGGATCGATCTTGCCCTCGGTAACGAGAATGCCGGCAAGCACGCCCGTGAACGACTTCGTCACCGACATCGCGATATGCGGCTTGTGCGGCTTCAGCGCGCCGAAATAGCGCTCATAGATCAGCTTGCCCCGATGCAACACGGCGATGCCGTCGGTATAAGTCTCCTCCAGCATCTTCGTAAACGTCATGGGCCGGCCGTCCAGGGTGGTCGAGGCGACCGCGCCGATGTCGTGGTCTTCCCGCGGCAACACGGACGCGGGCGCTGCCCCGCGCCAGACATTCACCGTCGGCACCAGCTGACGAACGTTGCTCCAGGCCCAGCGCAATTCGGGGAAATTGCGGAACGAGCCGTTCTGGAAGGTGATGGTGCGGTCGGGAGATGGCGGGAAGCCCGTCATCCAGCCGAGCGCTTCGGGGTCGGTCTCGGTGGCGGTCGCGGGCTGTTGGTTGGGGGCGGTTGCGGCGGACATGAACACGAACTCCGGAGGCGACGATGTAGTCGGCGTATCATGGGACAGCGCCGTCTACATCCCGCGTTTGCGCCGGGGGGCTGTGCAGTGATCCCGCCGCGCTTTTACTCGAAGGTCGCGCTGTTCCAGTACACCGTCGGTGACGACTTGCCGGGATGCACGACAAGAAAGCCGCCCTGCCAGGGGACCACGCTGGGCGTCCGCTGGGTGAACGCGCCGGCGATGGTGCCTGAATCGCTCCAGTCCGCGCCATCGCTGGTGACCGAGTAGCGCACCTTCTTGTTGCTGTCGGCATAGAAGCAATAGAGCGTCCCGTTCGGCCCTCCGGCGAGCGCGCCGCTGGTGTCCGAACAGAGCGACATGCTCGGCAGCAGATTGGGGCCTGTCCAGTTCGAACCGTCGGACGACACATAGGCGCCGAGCACCGTCGGCATCCCCTTTTCGAGACCCGCGATCGGCGCCACGATCACCAGCACGCCCCCGCAGCTCTCTACCGCAGGCGCCACCAGCGCACCGCCTGCGATCGTTGCAGGCACCGGGCCGTTCTCGCCGGGGAGCATCACGCTTTGCGGAGACCCGAAGTGCACCCAGTCGGTCGTGCTGAGATACTGGATCGTCCCGTCGGCGCCGCCCCAGGCAATATACCAGGCGCCGTTGAACTGGCCGATGCTGGCCCCGGTCGTGGCCGGCGGTGCGGGCCAGAGCCCCGCTGCGCTCCACGGCCCTCCGGACGCCCCAGAGGACGAGATGAAGGCGAGAAGGCTGGTCTTGCCCAGACCGAGCAGCGCCAGTCCGCCCGAGGGCGTCGCGCAGGCGGCCAGTCCGCCGAACGGGGCCATGGTAGGCGACTTCGCACTGGACCATTTGCCCTGTTCGAAGCTCCACGCACTCATCATCGGTGGCAAGGGATTCCCCATTCCGATGCAGAGGATTTGCGATCCCGGCATCGTCGCCAGCGTCACCGGAACGAGACTGACGCTCGAAGCGATCGGCGCGTCGGTGCCGAACGGCAGGAAGGTCGGCGTCACGGCCCAGGAGCCCTTCTGCGATGGTCCCGTTGGGCCGGTCAGATCGCCCTTCGCGATCGGCAGGATCACTTCCGAGAGCCAGGCCTGCAGCGTCGTCGAGCCTGCGACGTACTGCACGGCCTCCTCGACCAGCACATTCAGTTGCATGCCGTTGGCGGCGGCGGCGACCAATGAGCCGATCTCTGCGTCGGTCAGCGTGGGCTCGATCGGCTGTCCCCAGCGGCCCTTAAAGGCGAGCCAGGGTGGCGGGGTCACGGGCGTGGGAAGGATCGCCTGCGCATCGTTCTGGATCACGACCGGCGGATTGGGCGTGACCAGATTGACGGTCGGACCGCCGCCGCGCGCGTAGTCGGCCACCGCGAAGCGCACGTCCCACACATCGACGCCGCCGATCTCGTAGGTGCTGTTGCTCGCGGCCGGATAGTTGGCATGCGACCCGCTCGCGACATAGACGTTCGGGTGCGTACCGCTGAGCGACAGGAAGCCGTCGTTCGGCGAGCACCATTGTCCGCCCGAATGCTGCGAGAAGAACACGCCGACGACCTGCTGGTCGATGTTGACGCGCACCGTGACGCATTCCCAGTCGCCCCAATGGATCGAGAGCGGCATCAGCGCCTGACCGGTACTGCCGGTCCAGCCGGTGACCTCGAAGGTCTCCTGCCCGTTATAGGGATAGAACAGCCAGTACTGCAGATCGACCATGTCGGTGCGGTCGTCGACCGGCAGGACGTGAACATAGCTGGTGGCGCTGGGGAGATATCCCTTCATCAGCGAGGCCCATATCGCCTGCGGCGCGACCAGATAGTCGTTGGGGCTGCTCTGCTCGGCCGTCCCCCAATTCCACTGACCGGGACCGGAATAGATGCCGCCAGCGGCCTGGTAGCCGACCTGGCCGATGTACCAGTCGGTCGACGACGGCAGATTGACCTCGTCCTTGTCGAGATGAAGGATCGGCGCGAAGTTCGAGACGAGTTCGGCAAGCGTAGGCCAGGCCATGATTTGCTCCCTGCTGGTCGTGGATCGACTCTCGGATCGATGGTCGGGAGCTTCACTCAACCGATATTGGACGCGAACCAGACCCCGCCTTCGTGCGCGACAGTCTACGCTAATGCACGCTTAAAGCGAGTTCACATCTTGCTGAAATTTAGCGCAGATCGAACCAGCGCGGCAAAGATGAAGAATTTCATATCGAAGTCTGCGATCATCCCGCCGGTGGAAGGTGACGGCGCGCAAGGCCCACGACGTCGTCGCAGGTGCGGCCGTCGCCTTTGACACCGACGGTCTTCACCGAACTGTCACGAAACGTTCAACCCTTCCGCCCCCTACGCTTCTTCGCCTTCGCTGCGCGCTTGCGTCCTGGCGCTGCCGCTCGCCCCGGTCCGCGCTCCGCGCGGCCGCCTGTCTCAGCGGACAGTTCGGGACGCAGCCTGGCGAGCTTGGCGCGGTCCGGCAGCATGTCGGCAAAGCCGTCGATCGCGCGCGGCGCGGTCGTATCGTCGCCGGCCGCAGCCGTTGCGGCGCGCGCACCGGCTGACGCTGCGGTCTGGCTGAGTGCCTGCAACCGCCGGCACGCTTCACCGAGGTGATAGGCATCGCCGCCGAGCGCCACCCATTTGCCGACCTCGGGATGCAGCACGAGATTGGCCGAATGGTTGTCGCTCGCGCTGGTCGGATAGTCGACGAACACGTCGACCCCCGACTGCACGCCCACCATCACGCCCTGCGCCGACCATGACACCGCGACGTCGACTCGGTAGCGGCCCGGCTTCTCGAAGGCGAAGCCCGCCGTGCTCCAGAACACCTTCGCTGACGCCGTGACGCTCTTGCCGGGCTCGAGCTCCGCCAGCTTCGCGTGCTCGCACAGGATCACGAAAGGCCTGACCGGACGCTCGTGCCCCTCGCCGTCGGTGACGGTGATCGATGCAAACAGGGCCTCGATGCTGACGTCGTTCGGCGCGCGCAGCGACACGCCGCTGGTGTTCGTCATCGTCCAGGTCAGATCCAGCGGCTGGCCGAGCGCGACGCGGTCGGTCGTGGCCGTCACCGTCAGCGCCAGCTCGGAAGGTTCGAAATCGTGCCGGTCGGCGGCTTGCGGCGCACCGGTCGGGAACCAGCTTGCGAACGGCCATCCGCCCGGACGAATGACCGGGTCCGGCATGTGGTTGAGGTGATGACGGACGTTGGTGTTGTGCGCGAGCTTGATCTGGTCCGGGAACACCCCGGGCTCGCCGGTCGCGGGACCGCCGAGCACGTCCGCGACGCTCGGCGTCGTGGTCATGATCGAGTTGTCGGCCGCCGTCTCCTGCTCCTGGTGGATCTGGTTCAGCGTATGCGTCAGCTCGTGGGTCGCGCTGCGCAGGAACGCACGCGGCACGTCGCGCTGCTTCTTGTTGGCGGCGAGACCGAAGTTCGAGGAGTCCGAGACGGGATAGCCGTCATCGGAGAAGCTGGCGCAGCCTTCGCGGGGTACGCCGATCTGATCGTACATGATGCCGCGCGAGCATCCGAGTTTTGCGGGCACCACGATCATGTGCACGCGCCATTCGGTGTCCAGATTGGTCGCGGGATTGCGCACGGTCGTCATCAACGCGTGCAGATCCGCCGAGCTCCAGCAATTGGTCGCCACCACGCCTGATGGCACCGGTACGTTGAGCTGGTCCTGCACCACCGACAGCTGCCAGCCGGTCTTGGCGAAGACCGTATCGAAGAACTCGGTGCCGCCGGCACCGTCAGGCACCGGTGCAGGCCGCACGGCGCCGACCAGCGTGTCGATCTCCAGCGTCGCGCGGCGGAAGAATTTCGACACCCAGGCGAGCGTGATGCTGCCCTTGTCCACGCCGCCCTCGAACAGCCGGCCCTGGTAGAACGGGCCGCCGGTCAGGGAGAACGGAAACGGCGCCGGCACCTTTGAAAGCTTCATCGTCACGGTGCGTGACGGCGAAGCCGGGAACGTGCCCTTGAACTGGCCGGCCGGCGGCTGCGTGTAATTGAACTGCTCGGCGACAATCGTCAGCTCGCACTTCTTCGGCAGCGGGACCGCGACCGGCGCGGACACGCTGGTCACCCTGAGATAGGAATGATAGCGCGCGCGCGGGAAGATGGGGATCCGCGGCCGGCGGATCGGGAATGGAATCAGGGGTTCATCGAGCGCACTGAGCGAACCGGCCAGGCTCGTCAGTCCCGAGTCCGCCGCCGCTTCGTCTTCATCCGCGTCGCCCACCGGCACCACGGGCCCGACCGGCGGGATCGGACCGATCACCGGCCGGCGCGAGTAGAGATCACCGCTGACGATCAGATGGTCGGCGCCGCCGTCGGGCGCCGAGCGATCGACGCGCAGCGTGCCTTCGAAGGTCACGAAGCCGGCGGTCGGCCTGAAGTTGATCTGATAGCAGCCTTCGCGGAAGTCGAGCCTGCAGAGCCTGAACGGCGGAAAGGGCTGCAGACCGGTTGCGGCCGGCTGATCGCCGGACTCATCGTCGCTGAAGCTGATCTGGCGCGACAGTGGGACCTGCGGCTTCATGGCGGGCTCGACCGATGCCGCGGTCATCTTGGAAAGGCTGCCACTCGATTCATGCTCTGAGCAATTGCACATGTCGTCTTCTCCTCGTTGAAAGGTGGAGGCGATCGACGTGAGCATCGGGCTCGTTCGCGGGTACGGCCGCGTTATCTGAAGTCAGCTGTGGCGTGCGCAGTCCTACGCGCGCCGATAGGTCACGACACAGCCCTCTGAATCCGTAAACTCAAATCGGTCGGCCTTGAGTGAAATGCGATAGGTCACAAGTTCATCAGTCGCCGTCCCGACGACGAGTGTGTTGGAATCCTCGAGACGGTAGATTCCCGCGTCCCACCACACCATGCCCTGCCCTGGTCCGCGCATGCCGCGGTAGGTGCCGGTCGAGAATGTGAGAGTGGCGGGATACTTGTCCGCACACGCTGCCGACGTGGATTTGGTCCACGTACCAACCATGCTCTGTTCGAGTTTGTCAGCCATAGTGTCTCCATAGCTCTCATCGGCCGAGCGGCCGATTGGAGGCTATTTCAACATGCCGTTCTGGCGTGTGCAGCTCATTTGAGGCTGATGCGATGGCGGGTGTGTCAAATCGACTAAATTCACCACGTTCAATCACAACAGGTACTCTATCGCAGCATTGACGCAAGCGTGCGTGTGAGATGCTTCACACCGAAGGTGCGACAATTGAGCACCGGCGACGAGAGCGAGATGAGGCGCGACGGAGAAACCGACGCACGTTCAATCGGAGACTTTCACTTCCGAGCTGTGCACTTCCGAACCGTGCGGTTGACCTTGGCTTCCATCGAGGCGCTGAGCGGCCCGGTAGCGGCCGGGCGACATGCCATGATGTCGATGAAACAGTTTTGAAAACGCCGCCGCTGTCTCGTAGCCGACCTGGCTCGCGATCCGTGCGATGGGCTCGTCGCTGGTTTCGAGCAGGAACGCCGCCTCCGCCATCCGGCGTTCGATCACATAACGATGCATGGACTGGCCGACCAGCTTGGTGAAGCGGGCCGAAAATACCGAGCGGCCGAGCCCCACGCGATGGCCGAGATCGCTCAGCGTCCAGGGCCGCTCCGGGTTTTCGTGGATCAGTTTGAGCGCAGGTCCGATATGCGGGTCCGATATGGCCCCGAGCCAACCGCCCTGTCCGGGACTGAGGGACGCGATCCAGCTACGGAGCGCCTCGACGAAGAGCACTTCCGTCAGTCGTGAGAGCGCGACGCGCTGGCCGGGACGCTCCTGCGCGGACTCGCTGACCATGCGGCGCAGGATGGCTTCGAGCCAGCCGCCGTCCGCGGTCGGCTTCAGCAGAAGCACGGGCGGAAGCAGCTCCAACACGCTGCCAAACATCGGCCGTGACACGGTGAAATTGCCGCAGATCATGGTCGAGAGCGGCTTTGTGCGACTGCCGTGACGAATGACGCCAAACCGCGACGATGCTCGATCGATATCCATGATCCGCAAAGGCTTGGCCCGGCGATCCGAATAAAACACATGGGGCTCGCCGCGTGTGATGACGACGAAATCGCCCTCGGTCATCTGGATTTCCTGTCCCTGTTCGAGCTTGAGGGTCGCCGAGCCCCGGCTGAGATAGTGAAACAGCGCGTAGGGGCGCGCCGGCAGCTCCAAATTCCAGGGATGGCCGAGCTCGAAGTGGAACAGCAGCGTCCCACCGAGGCGAACGCGATCGAGCACTTGGGCGAGGATGTCCATGCGCCGAAGTTAGTCGGGTGGACGATCGGACACAACATCCGGACGGTTGATCCCTATCGACCGAAAAGCCCGCGAACTAGGTCATGTCGCGGCGGGCCGACATCACGTGCGGCAACCATTTCGCCAACGGCGGGTGGAAGAAACCGCGACCTCGCTGGAAACGCCTGTCCATTCCCCCGGACCTCATTCCGTCCGCCATATCAACAGGAACAATCAATGCGAAATATTCTCCTCTCAGCCGCCACTGTACTCCTGGCCGGAACGACATTGGTCGGCTCCGCCAATTCCGCCGAACTGCCGAAGGGAGCAGCCCACAACATCGTGCTCGTGCACGGCGCTTTCGTGGACCAGACGAGCTGGCAGCCCGTTGCCGATATTCTCACGAAGAAGGGCTACCGTGTCACGCTCGTGGAAAATCCGCTCACCTCGCTCGCCGCCGACGTCGATGCCACCAAGCAGGCGCTCGCGAAGCAGGACGGCAAAACCGTTCTGGTCGGCCATTCATGGGGCGGCGTGGTGATCACGCAAGCCGGCAACGATCCCAAGGTCTCGGCGCTGGTCTATGTCTCCGCGTTCGCGCCGGAGGTCGGGGAATCCCTGGCGTCGCTGGCCAAGGCCGGCCCGCCGACCGAAGGCGGCAATGCGATCCATCCTGACGCGAAGGGCAATCTGTACGTCGACCCCAAGGTGTTTCCCTCGGCCGTTGCGGCTGACCTTCCTCCGGAGATCGCCGCGCACCTCGCCAACTCGCAGCTTCCGCTGAATCACGTTGCGTTCGAGGCTCCCGTGAGCATTGCGGCGTGGCGGGACAAGCCGACGTTCTATGTCATCACCACGAAGGACAAGGTGATCGCGCCCGAGGCCCAAAAGTTGTTCGCAGCCAGGATGAAGGCTCAGACGACGGACGTCGCCGGCAGCCATGCCTCGCTCGTCGTCCATGCGAAAGAGGTCGCTGAGGTCATCGAAAAGGCCGCGCTCGCGAAGTGACGAACCTGCTCCCGGCGCCCTGGTGTCGGGAGCAACTTACGTTCACCCGGAATCTCGCGCCAGGCTGCGCGTCAGTCGCGCGATAGGGACAGCCCAGCGAGCAGCGGCGCGTACACGGCGAGCCTGCGGGATACGAACTCGGTGAAGAGCCGCACGCGCTTCGTCTTGCGTGTCTCCCCCTGCGTGAGAAGCCAGAGCGTTCCGTACATGTGCAGGTCGATGCCCGGCACCCTCACCAGCAGGGGGTCGGCATCTCCGACGAAGCACGGCAGTGTCGTGATCCCGACCCCCTGCCTGACAGCAACGAGCTGCGCCTCGGCGTCCGTGGTCCTGAACGGAACCCCCGTGGTGCGAACCTCGCGGGCCCAGTCCGGGATTCCATGAATGCTGATGACGATCCATCGCATGGAATCAGGCGCGGCCGCGCGCGACGCGGTCAGGCGTTCGCGGGACATATAGACGCCGCCGAACACATCCGGTCCCTTCACGCCGTGAAGATTGAGCGGCAGGGTTTTGCGGTCGTAGACGACGCGGATCGCGACGTCGGCCTCCCGGTTGGTGAGATTTGCGAGCTCGCCGGACGACACGATTTCCATCTCGATATCAGGATGCAGGCGCGCGAACTCGGCGAAATCAGGCATGAGCAGGTGTGTCGCAAGCGGCGGTGCCAGCGTCACCCGCAGAAGCCCGCGCACGCTCTGGTCGCGGCCGCGTCTGGGGCCAGCTCATCTTCCAGGATTTGTTCCAGAAGGAGCAGTAATCGATCGACGCCCGTGTGATTTGGCGTGGGAAGTAAAATGCCAAAACGTCGAATTGCGGTGATAGTGCATTCAGCTCGCAAGCCGTCTTTGGGGAGCAATAGTTAAATGCACTGTCACCATAATCCCAACAGAATTTGGCAAACCACGCAAAAGCGCGCCTGGCCCAATACGGCAAACGCGCAGTTACGCGTTAGGCCATGTGAGGTGAATACGACCACGATCGTGTTCAGACAAGCACTCGACGTCATGCTCGGAAAGGATTGCGTCCGCGATGCTCTGCTCCTCGATCACGTGCGGGTAAAAATTCTCCAAGACAAATCGCATAAATTGGTCGAAGCGCATCGGAGAGCGTACTGGAATACGACAAGTTTGCTCGTTGATCGTAATGTGAGATGCTGGATGGAAGTCAGCCGCCGCCTCCGGCGCATAGTCGAATCGGATTGGTGACCTGAGCGCTATGCTGCGCTCCAAATCCGACATATAGACCTCTCTTATCAGGTCCGAGAGACTTACCTCAAGCTGGTCGAGCAACGACACGTCGACTGAGAACGGACACGGAAGATAGAGGAGTCTATGGCGATCTATTGCGCCTCCCTCGAAGGTATATGAAACTTGGACGATTGCTCCATCTCGCATCAAGAATGAGTACTCTTTACGCTCCAGTAGCGCCAAGTAGTCGAGGATGCGTGGCGGGTCATCAAGTATCAGAGAAGCGTCTTCTTTCGTCGCGCAGCCAGATGAGCGAGGAACGCGTTTGCGATAACTGCCTGCTCACATGCATGCGGGCGTCTAGCGCAAATTCCCTGCCTAGCAGATCAAAGCCAAACTGAGTGATCCGGCGTGCAAGCGCGGCGACGCTCATGACCCTTTGCCTACCGGTCCGTTTCGAGACCTAGCTTATCGCGGATGCTTTTCGGGAGAGCATCGACAGGGACTTCACCAGCTTCAACAGCCCTGAGCACATCCTCGATAGCGGTAAACTTACCTTGCCACTGTCTCTTCTCGTGTTCCGGCATGTCTCGGTGCACGCGCGCCATCTTTTCGATCTGCTCCTGAGAGGGATAATCGAAATCCAATTCGTAGCTGTGGCCCCTGACTAATTCACACTCAGCGGCAAGGCCCGCCATGCCCTCGCCGACGCCGAAAATTCGAACCCAACAACGCGATCGAGTAATCGCTGTAAATAAAATGTTCCGCTTTCGGCTCAGTTCAAAACCGCCGTGGCAATATTCAGAGTTTACGATGTAGACCATCGCCGCTTCATTACCCTTGGCACGGTGAATATGGGTGATCGCGACGGAACCTCGTTGAAACACCTCATCTCGACTTGTTGTGACGCCAACCAAATGTGAGGCCAACTCCGCTCTTGCCAATGCAGACATCACTCGTGCACCCACCTTTTTAGACGTATAGGTGTTCGGAAGGACGATCAAAATATCGCTGTGATCGAGTTCGTCGTGTTGCAGGTTTTGCCTGATGGCGAGTGCAAGGGCTTCGTACTGCTCCTCCTCCGTGCCGAATACCCGAGCTTGGACAGCATCAGCGGGATCGAGGAGTTGAGGGAAGTACGCCGGGTAAGATTCGGGCCTTCTCTGGAGGCGGACACGATGTCCGAGCTCAAGTTGACCGCCCGTGACCTCGTACCCGATGCGAGGCCAAATCGACGCCTCATCGAACATCTGGATGAGCCCCTGCGGTCTATAGATACCAAAGCCTAGGGCGTGAGCCGTCGCGAGCGCCCAAGGGGTATTCCTATAACAAACGGGAAGAACGATATCTTCCCTGGGTTTATTGGCTTCGTTCCGCAAGCGGACAAGCGGCTCGCCAGCCGCATCTGAACCAAAAAGAACCTCTTCGGAACGCATCTCATAATCGCCGAGATTCTGAAGGTCATCGTAAGCCCACATGATGCGATGTGGACGTGGCACAACGCTGTAGAGCATGCGATAGAAGGCGGTGGGTTGGTCCTGGGCTTCATCAACAAGCACGGCATCAAACACTGCCGGTTTGTCGACTTGCGCAGCAATTGCCTTGTTCAATTCCACACATACACCCTCGAACGAACGGCTGCCGTAGCGCTCGTTGGCTGTGCGCCAATCCACCGGAACAATGCCGTAGTGAGAACAGACGGTCGAGTAGACGCCCGACTCTCGAGTGCTTCCCCAAGCATGCATAACCAGAAGCCGATTCCAGTCTGGATCGTCCTCGATCTGGTCATAAGTGAAACGCCTGATTAAATCGCGAAACTGCTGGTAGAGCGCGCGCGACGAGAAGGTCACTGCAATACGCCATTCTGGATGGCGCACGTGAAGGTAAGCGGCCTTCAGAGCCAAGACGACAGTTTTACCGGATCCCGCAAGCCCTCTAATTCTCTGTGGTCCGTTGGCATATTCGATCGCCCCCTTGTTTTGCCAATTATCCAAGTTGGCGATCTCTCGCTCAATTCGCTTCAAAATTGCTCCACGGGAATCGGCGCGAACTACGTGCTCTCGTTTGTTCGGAGGACGCAGCGTCGACACTCGTTGGACAGCGGCTTTCAGTGGGCGAAGTACATCACTCGGAACTCCTCCAAAGCGCTTCATAACTTGGGGCAATCCCGCGGGCGGCGTCGCTACTACCTCTCCGTCCTCGAAAGGTTCAGCTAACCCCGTGTGATAAGTTACCACTCCTACCTCCACTGCAAGCGAGCGTCCGCGACGCAAGCTCGCATGGGTGTTCAGCTTGTTATAGATCGACGCATAAATCTGGTTTTGCCGGTCAGCGATTTCAGACTTTTCTGCGTCAGTCGGGCGACCGCCTTCTATTTTTGAGGACAGATCGAAGGCAATAAGGCCGTGGGATTCGCTGACAAGGAGGGCATCCACAAACACCTTCCCATCCGCAGTCGAGAGAACCGGATACCCCAAATATAGGTTACCGGACACGCCAAGATTGGTGAGTTCTGTCTGGAGCGATTGTGCCGGGATTGTCCCAGCGTTTTCACCGAATACAATGTCTAGCAATCTCGGCTCCGTCACACTGCAGCCTCGTGGTAATATCTACCGCACGACAGTGGGTCCCGTTACAGTTGTGTTCAGTTCTATTGTACCGTGAATGCTTTCGCGTTCTAGCCTGATCTCCGAGAGGAGCGAAGTCCGCGGCAAGTGCACGCCCCGCCGAAAGCAACGCCCCCTACTCCCACTCAATCGTCCCAGGCGGCTTGCTGGTCACGTCGTACACTACCCGGTTCACGCCCTTCACCTCGTTGATGATGCGCGTGGCGGTCTCGCCCAAAAACTTCATGTCGAACTGGTAGAAGTCCGCGGTCATGCCGTCGGTCGAGGTGACGGCGCGCAGGCCCACGACGTAGTCGTAGGTGCGGCCGTCGCCCATGACGCCCACCGTCTTCACGGGGAGCAGCACGGCAAAGGCCTGCCAGATGTCGTCGTAGAGGCCGTGCTTGCGGATCTGGTCGATGTAGACGGCGTCGGCCTTGCGCAGGATGTCGAGCTTGTCCTTCGTGATGTCGCCAGGGCAGCGGATGGCGAGGCCGGGGCCCGGGAACGGGTGGCGGCCGACGAAGATTTCGGGCAGGCCGAGCTCACGGCCGAGCTTGCGCACCTCGTCCTTGAACAGCTCGCGCAGGGGCTCGACGAGCTTCATGTTCATGCGCTCGGGGAGGCCGCCGACATTGTGGTGCGACTTGATCGTCACCGAGGGGCCGCCGGTGAAGGAGACGCTCTCGATCACATCAGGATAGAGCGTGCCTTGGGCCAGGAAGTCGGCGCCGCCGATCTTCTTGGCCTCCGCCTCGAACACCTCGATGAAGAGGCGGCCGATGGTCTTGCGCTTGGTTTCGGGATCGGTGACGCCTTCGAGCTCGCCCAAAAACTGCTTCGAGGCGTCCACGTGCACGAGCGGGATGTTGTAGTGGTGGCGGAACAGATCGACCACGGTCTTGGCTTCATCGAGGCGCAGCATGCCATGATCGACGAACACACAGGTGAGCTGGTCGCCGATGGCTTCATGGATCAGCACGGCCGCGACGGCGGAATCGACGCCGCCGGAGAGGCCGCAGAGCACCTTGCCCTTGCCGACCTGGGCGCGGATCTTCGCGATCTCCTCCTCGCGGAAGGCGCGCATGGTCCAGTCGCCGGAGAGGCCCGCGATCTTGCGCACGAAATTACGGATCAGTTTTGCGCCGTCGGGCGTGTGCACCACTTCGGGGTGGAACATCAACCCGTAGTACTTGCGCGTCTCGTCCTGGATGATCGCGAACGGCGCGTTCGGCGAGGTGCCGGCCACCGAGAAGCCCGGCGGCATCTTGGTGATGCGGTCGCCATGGCTCATCCAGACCTGGTTCTTGCCGCCCGGCGACCAGACGTCCTCGAACAGCTTGCTCGGCGCCTTGACCTCGACATCGGCGCGGCCGAATTCGCGGTGATGGCCGCCCTCGACGGTGCCCCCTAACTGCTCCGCCATGGTCATCTGGCCGTAGCAGATGCCGAGCACCGGCACGCCGGAGGCGAAGATCAGCTGCGGGGCGCGGGGTGAGCCCGCCTCATGCACCGACTCAGGCCCGCCGGAGAGGATCACCGCTTTCGGCTTCATCTCCTTGAAGGCTTCTTCGGCCTTGTTGAAGGGCACGATCTCGCAATAGACGCCGTCCTCGCGGACGCGACGCGCGATCAGCTGCGTCACCTGGCTGCCGAAGTCGACGATGAGAATCTTGTCGTGCGCCGAGGCCACCGAGGGCGTCGACGCGGAGCGGTCGTTCTGTGCTGCTGTCATGGCCAGCAAATACGCGACCGTGCCCCTGCCCGCAACCGCGCGATGCGCACGCCCACATTCTTCTTTGGGCATGGACAAACGGATATAGGTAAGTATTATTGACCTAATTAGCCCCGCACGTCAAACAGAGGCCAATCAGGGAGAGAACGCCGTGTCACAGCACCATCAGCCATCAACGCTCGCCGCGCTCGGCCGGACCTGGGTCGAGGCCTGGAACACGCGCGATCTCGAGCGCGTGCTCACGCTCTACGACGAGGACACCGAGATGACCTCGGACCGCATCCCCGCGATGGGGTTCGATGCCAGCGGCACCGTGCGCGGCAAGGACGCCTTGCGGGCGTATTGGGGCAAGGCGCTCGCCCTGCTGCCGGAGCTGCATTTTACGCTGATCGACCTGTTCGTCAGCCCGGATAGCGTGGTGGTGTTTTACGAGAACGAGCGGGGGAAGCGGATTTGCGAATATCTGCGGGTGAATGATACGGGGCTGATCGTGCAGGGTTCGGCGAACCATTTGGCGCATTGACTTTGGCGCGACGCTTTCACCCTCTCCCCGTCAACCTGAAGCGCGAGTGGCGCGATGCGAAAGCATCGCGCCGGGAGCCTCGAAGGATGCACGGCCGAAATGCAGCCGGGCCGTCGCCCTTCGAGGGCCGCTGAAGAAGCGGCCACCTCAGGGTGACGGTCGGATAGTTGGGCGTGCTGCACCTAAGCTCGGCAATGACGGCGGAGAGCGCGTGCGCCGACAACGGCCCCGCGCCGTCAGCGCTTGCGTGCGCCGACCTTCCGCACCTTCGTATCCGACCATGTCAGCGGCCGGCCGGTGCGTGAGGGCAGCACCAGTTGCCCGACCGGTTGGCCCGCCTGGTCCACCAGGTCGGAATGCGCTTCGCCGCGCGCATAGAGGTGCGCCTCGCCCCATTGGCGCAAGGAGACGACGACCGGAAACAGGTCGCGGCCCTTTCGCGTCAGGGCATATTCCTGATAGGCGCTGCCGTCCGAGGCGGGAACCAGCTCGAGTACGCCGAGCTGCACCAGCTTGCGCAGGCGCGCGCTGAGCATGCCCTTGGCAATGCCGAGATTGGTCTGGAAATCGCCGAACCGGCGCAGCCCGTCGAACGCGTCGCGCACGATCAGCAGCGACCACCAGTCGCCGATCGCGTCCAGCGCCCGCCCCACCGGGCATTCAACCTTGGCAAAACCGGTCCGCTTCATGGCGCCTCCCAACTGGTCCTAAAATAAGACTGGACAGCGTCGCGCGCAACTGGTCCTTTTATAGAACCAGATCGAATGCACCGGAGATGACGATGACGAACGAGGACGTGCGGGCAGACTCGGGACAGGACCTTGCGGTCGCCGGCCTAGGCAAAGCCGGCGAGATCGCCGGGCGCGGACTGTCACGCCCGATGGCGCTGCTGTTCGCGCTGACCTGCGGCCTGAGCGTCGCCAACATCTATTTCGCCCAGCCGCTGCTCGATGCGATGGCGCAGGATTTCGGCATCGCGCCTGCCGCGATCGGCATGGTCATGACCATCACGCAAGTCGGCTACGCGTTCGGCCTGATCCTGATCGTGCCGCTCGGCGATCTCTGGGACCGCCGGCGCCTGATCGTCGGCCAGACCACGCTGTCGGCCGTTGCCCTCCTCATTGTCGCCACGGCCTCGCATGCCGCGGTTCTGCTCGCGGGCATGGCGCTGGTCGGCGTGCTCGCCGTCGTCATTCAGGTGCTGGTCGCCCTTGCCGCCACGGTGGCACGCCCGGCCGAGCGCGGCGGAGCCATCGGCACGGTGACGAGCGGCGTCGTGGCCGGGGTCCTGCTCGCACGCTTCGCCTCGGGCACGCTCGCCGATATCGGCGGCTGGCGCCTGGTGTATCTGGTCTCGGCCGGCCTGATGCTCGCCATGGCGGCGCTGCTGCTGCGCGTGCTGCCGCACGGCCGGCGGACGGCGTTGACCGGGGCCGCCTATCTGGCGCTGCTCCGCTCGACCGCCGCGCTGTTCGCCGAGGAGCGGATCGTGCGCGAGCGCGCCCTGTTCGCGTTCCTGATCTTCGCCAATCTCAACGTGTTCTGGAACGCGATCGTGCTGCCGCTTTCCGCGCCTCCGATCGCATTGTCCCACACATCGATCGGGGCGCTCGGGATCGCGGGCGTGGCCGGCGCACTCGCCGCCCGCAACGCCGGCCGCCTCGCCGACCTCGGCTGGGGCCAGCGCACCACCGGGCTCTCGCTCTTGCTGATGCTGGCGGCCTGGGCCCCGATGGCCTGCCTGCAAACCTCGCTCTGGCTCCTCATTGCCGGCGTGATCATGCTCGATTTTGCCATCCAGGCCGTGCACGTGACCAGCCAGAGCCTGATGGTCGCGGCGCGCCCCGATGCCGCGAGCCGCCTCGTCGGCGGCTACATGGTGTTCTACTCGATCGGAAGCGCCACCGGCGCGATCGCATCGACGATCGTGTATGCCGCGGCCGGCTGGAGCGGCGTCTGCATACTCGGCGCCGGAATCAGCGCCGCTGCGCTGCTGGTCTGGGTCATCACCGCCAGCAGGATCGAAGCCCCGGCCGGCTGTGCGGCGACGCGCTAGCGCCTCACCGGAATCTGGAATGAAGACTTGCGCGGATTCGTGCGCTAGCACTGCGCCCGCCGGCCCTGAGACAGGATTCCCACGATGAAGCTCCCGACCTCCCCCTTCACCGTTACCGACTGGAGCAAGGTCGAGGCCACCACGCATCCCGGCGAGACCGGCCAAGCGCTGTGGCGGACGCTCAATATCGGCGATCTCCGGGTGCGGATGGTCGAGTATTCGCCCGGCTATCTCGCCGACCATTGGTGCGACCGCGGCCACGTGCTCTACGTGCTCGAGGGCGAGCTCGACTCGGAGCTGCGCGACGGGCGGAAATTCAAGCTCACCGCGGGAATGAGCTACCAGGTCTCGGACTTCGGCGACGCCGCGCACCGGTCCTCGACGGCCACCGGCGCGACGCTCTTCATCGTCGACTGAAGCGCGCCGCGGCCCCTATTTGCACCGCAAAATAGCAAAGCCGCGCGACATGCCGGGCCACGGGTACTGCCTTGAAGTAGCCCCAAATTCTCGCTATATTGTGATCATCGATACTTGGCCGAACGACTGGGCCGCTTCGCTTCGTTGCACACGGGCGCGCACGCTTCAGATGTCTTCTCCAAACATCGACTGAACAGGATCATGGGCGCAATTCCGCGTACCGGTCCACGTGCGTATCCTCTTTTAACTAACTAAAGGAAATTCCCATGGCTATGGGCACCGTGAAGTGGTTCAACACCCAAAAGGGTTATGGTTTCATCCAGCCGGACGACGGCCAGAAGGACGTGTTCGTGCACATCAGCGCCGTCGAGCGCGCCGGCCTCTCCTCCCTCAACGAGGGTCAGAAGGTCTCGTTCGACATCGTCGCCGACCGCCGCAGCGGCAAGTCGTCGGCTGACAATCTCCGCGTCGGCTAACGCCCACGCACCGTTCTGACCACGGACGTACCGGCAGAACGTCGAGTTAGAAAGCCCCGCGTGCTTCGGTTCGCGGGGTTTTTGTTTGCCCCCTTGTCATTCCGGGGCTCGCGTAGCGGGAGCCCGGAATCTATGGAATCGCGGAGACGGCCGCGCGAAGGATTCCGGGCTCGCCCTGCGGGCGCCCCGGAATGACGGCGGAGCAAGATCAGCCGCTCTTCTTCAACACCGAGACGAAGAACCCGTCCGTCCCCGTCCGCCGCGGCGTCATCAGCCAGCCTTCGTCCGACTGCAGCGCGGCCTTTGCAAAATCCTCCGCCTTGTCCCAGAGCACGCTCGCGGTCTGCTCGGGCGGCACGATCGCGAATTCGGGATGGCGGGCGGTGAACGCCCTCACCTGCTCGCCATTCTCCTCCGCCAGCACCGAGCAGGTGATGTAGGCGATGCGGCCGCCGGCCTTGACCAGCGGCACTGCGCGCTCCAGCACCCCGGCCTGGTCGCGCAGGCGGATCTCCAGCGCGCCGGGGCGCATGCGCCATTTGGCATCGGGATTGCGGCGCCAGGTGCCGGTTCCCGTGCAGGGCGCGTCGATCACGACGAGGTCGGCGGTGCCGCTGATGTCGGCCAGCGGATCGGCTTCGCCCTTGGGCGTGCGGACATCGGCATTGTGGACGCCGGCGCGCGACAGGCGCTCGTGGATCGGGGCAAGCTGGCGCTTGTCGCTGTCGGTGGCGATCAGCCGCCCCTTGCCCTGCATCAGGGCCGCGAGCGCCAGCGTCTTGCCGCCGGCGCCGGCGCAGAGATCGATCACCTGCTCGCCGGGTTTTGCCGCGGTGAAGCTGGCCGCCAGCTGCGATCCCTCATCCTGAACTTCAACGGCGCCCTTGATGAAATCCTCTTCCGCCTGGAGGCCGGGATTGCGCGCATCGGCCGAAAGCTCGATGCGCAGGCCGTTTGCGGACCATGGCGTCGGTTCCGCATGAAGATGAGCAAGCCCGCGCAGTACCTTGTCGCGATTGGATTTTAGCGTGTTGACGCGCAAATCCAGCGGCGCCCGGCTCGCCATCGCGGCCGCCTCCGCGGCGCGCTCCTCGCCGAACACCTTTGCAAAATACGGGTCGAGCCAGTCCGGATAGTCGCCGGCGACCGCAGCCGGAGCGTCCTTGAGGGAACGCGAGGCCAGCGCGGCCTGCTCGGCCTCGGTCAGGGGCGCCGGCGCAAACCGGCTGCCGTCGAACAGCGCGCCCATGGTGGCCGCGTCCATGTTGCGCTCGAGGCGGAGCATGCCGATCAGCCGGGCGCGCGCGGTATCGGCATCCATCAGAAAGGCGCTCGAGGCATAGCGGCGCAGCACGTCCCAGACCAGGCCGGCGATGGCGGCGCGGTCGCCGGAGCCGGCGAAGCGGTGCGCAGTGCCCCACTCCTTCAGCGCCTTGGCCGCGGGCACGCGGTCCTTCTCGATGGTGTCGATCAGTTCGATGGCTGCGGACAGCCGGGCAGCGGGAGTCATTTGAATCTTTCAGATCAGGATTGGCTATTTTTTGCTTTGCGCATGATCTTGTCGGAAAACCGGTATCCACTTTGCGCTAACGCGGCCCTCCGGGTCCGGATCATGCGCGCGCCTAGAGCAACAACAGCATCTTCAGCGCGAAGTAGATCCACATCGCGAGCAGCACAAGCACGCCCGCGAGCCAGATCGTGGAGCGCCGGCCGAGATCGTTGGAGGAGACGAACACGCCGGCATGGGCAAAGCGCGTCACCACGAACACCCAGGACATCAGCACGATGAAGAGATCGGCATGGCGCAAGGGCAGCGCCAGCGCGATCAGCGCGTAGAACAGCACCGGCAATTCGAACTGGTCGCCCGGGGCAATGTCGCGGCTCTTGGTCTCGCCGGAAACCGGCGAGCGCCGGCGGGCCAGCGCCATTCCGATCAGGAGTGCGAAGGTGAGACCGACCTGCACGAAGACAGGCAGCAAAACCATTTGGATGGACATCGGAACTTTCCCGTAGCGCGGAACACCGCGGACCGTCATTAGCCGCGACTGCTGGCGCTGACAATCAACGAGTTGAACCGACGTTCCAGATCCCGCGACCAAATGCCGATAGTTAAAGCGATTTCGGCCCCTCTGAGGGGGCGCAAGGCGAGCTAGCGCCAAGAGACTGACATGAACACCCTCTCCAGCCTTTTGACCGAATCCGGGGACGGCCGGCTCGGCGTCCTGATGTCGGCACTAGCGGGAATCGCGGCCGCGCTCGCGGTGGCGCTGGCGATGACGGTGTACTTCCGCCTGAGCTACCGCAGCTGGCGCGACGTCGTCAGGCATGGCCTCGCCACTCTGGCCGCGCTCGCCCTGTTCGCCTTTGCCGCCTACGACATGCGCCACGCCGCGCTGGCCTATCTCGGCCTCAATCCCTCCAAGCCGGCGGTCGAGTTCGAGATCCGGATGCCCAGGGAAACGCTGACGGCGGCGTCCGACAGCCAGATCGAGCTGCACACCGCCCGCAACCAGACGCTGGCGCTGGTCGACGGCGTGCGCGAGCTCGGTGATGGCCGCTCCGTGCTGCGCGGCGCGGTGGCGCTCAACCACCGCACCGCCGACCGCGTGCTGGTCGTAAACCTGCCCAGCAAGGGCACGTTCGAATTCCGCCTCCGCCTGCCCGCCGAGCCGCACCGGTCCGAGCAGTTCGGGCCCTGGCACCTCGCCGACCGCATCGCCTCGCCGGCAACCGGCAGCGTCGCGCCGCAGGACGCCTACACGATCCGCTATCGCGTGCTTTAAACTTTGTTTCACTGCTAAGCATGCGCGCGCCGTCATCGTTCCGACGTGCGACAACGCGTATGCTGACCCCATGTCCGAATTTCGCCTGACGCAGATTTCCGACACCCATCTCGGCCGGCGCTTCCCCGGCCTGATCGCAAATTTCGATCGCGTCAGCGAGCACATCGACGCTGATAGGCCCGACCTCGTCGTCAACACCGGCGACGTCTCTTTCGACGGGCCGACAAGTCGCGGCGATGTAGAATTCGCCAAGAGCCGGCACGCCGCCCTGCCCGTCGCCTGCCGCTACCTCCCCGGCAATCACGACATCGGCGACAATCCGACCGCGATCGGGCCTGCGCCCAAGCCGCCGGTTGAGGAAAAGCACCGCCAACAATTCCGCGACATCATCGGCGAGGACCATTGGTCGTTCGAAGCGGCCGGCTGGCACTTTATCGGCCTGAACTCGCTGGTGATGAATTCCGGGCTCGCCTTCGAGGCCGAGCAGTTCGACTGGTTGTCCCGGGAAATGGCGCGCATCAACGGCAGGCCGGTCGCGCTGTTCGTGCACAAGCCGATGTTTCTCAACCTGCCCGACGACCCCGAGACGCCGGAGACCTCGATCCGCTACGTGCCCCAGCCGGCACGCGCGCGCCTGATCGAGATGTTCTCGACCGTGGACCTGCGCCTCATCGCCAGCGGGCACGTGCACCAGCGGCGCGACTTCACCTACCGCCACACCCGCCACGTCTGGGCGCCGTCGGCCGGCTTCAAGATCAACGACGCGCGCCAGGACCGGATCGCGATCAAGGAAGTCGGGCTCGTCGAATACCGCTTCCGGCCAAGCAGTTTTGAAGTTCGTCACGTCAGGGCCGCGGGCCAAATCGATGTCGATATCGAGGAGCTGCTCGCCCAGATGGGCGGCGGGCACTAGCCCAATTCACGGGCAGAACACCTTACCAAAATACCTCAACGCACCGAATTCGCGCTGGAGTTGGCCAGAACACCCCTAATGACAACGGAGGGTTTCGAGGTGCTGGTCGGGCAGACCTCCTACTCCTATGCCAAGGAAGTCGCGATGATCCAGTCGCTGCGCGGCATCCGCCCCGCAGCGGTGATGTTTACCGGCGTGATCGAGCTCGAGGAGAGACGTCGCCGATCAGATCACGCCCGGTCTCACCACCATCTCGTTCGATGCGGCGGCCGTGGGACTGATCGCGGGCGAACTGCTACTGGCGCGGCTATCAGGCACGCCGCACGCCGAACAGCGGCTCGCCGTCGAACTGTTCCTGGTCGAGCGCGGCAGCGTCTGAGCTTGCGGATCAGGCGATGGTCTTGAGGTCCTGCTGGATCGCAGCCAGCAGCGATTGCAGTGCATCGCTGTTCACCGGCCTCGCCTCCGCCTTCGCAGGCTGGACCTTGTCAGGCTGCGCAGTTTTGCCCGGACGCTTCGGGAATGGCGGTGGTGGCGCCGGCATCGCGGCTGGCGCGAATTCGCCCTCCTCGTCGACGTGGACGAACTTGCCATGGATGACGTCGCCTCGACGGCCCATGACGAACAGGGTCGCCCAATAGCCGGCAGCCAGAAGGATTACGCTGAAAATACCAATCTCTAACATCGCAGCACCTAAAATATGCGCGATGATTCAATGCCTTCGCTCAGCCGTCAATGAACCGACGGTCACACCTGCGGCTTTTGCGGGCAGGTGTGGCCGATCGGTCACTCTTTGTTAACCACCGATGTCCGGGGTGTGACGCCTTTGCAACTAGGCCTTGCAGCTAAACCTTGTCCGGTCCCACCCGCACCAGCTGCTTGCCGAAATTGGCGCCCTTCAGGAGCCCCATGAAGGCGCCGGGCGCGCTGTCCAGGCCCTCGGTGACGAACTCCTTGTACTTGACCTTGCCGTCGCGGACCCAGGTGGACATGTCGCGCAGGAAGTCGCCATGGCGGTTGGCGAAGTCGGAGACGATGAAGCCGCGGAAGGTGAGCCGCTTGGTCAGGGTCGCGCGCATCATCGCTGCCGCCCATTTCGGCGGCTTGGCCTCGGTGTCGTTGTAATGGGCGATCAGGCCGCACACCGGCACGCGCGCGAACGGATTGAGCAGCGGGAAGACCGCCTCGAACACGGCGCCACCGACATTCTCGAAATAGACGTCGATGCCTTTCGGGCAGGCAAACTTCAGCTTCGCGGCGAAATCGGTTTCGCGGTGATCGAGGCAGGCATCAAAGCCGAGCTCCTTCACCACGTAGTCGCACTTGTCCTTGCCGCCGGCGATGCCGACCGCACGCGCGCCCTTGATCTTCGCGATCTGGCCAACGGCCGAGCCGACCGCACCGGAGGCACCGGCGACGACGACGGTCTCGCCTTCCTGCGGCTTGCCGATGTCGAGCAGGCCCGTATAGGCGGTCATGCCGGGCATGCCGAGCACGCCGATGGAGGTCGAGATCGGACCGAGCTTCGGATCGACCTTGATCAAGCCCTTGCCGTTGGAGATCGCGTGCGACTGCCATCCGGTACGGGCTCGCACGATGTCACCCTTGGCGAAATCAGGATTGTTGGAGGCCGCGACCTCGCTGACCGCCTCGCCCTCCATCACGCCGCCGACCGGCACAGGTGCTGCGTAGGACGGACCGTCACTCATGCGTCCGCGCATATAGGGATCGAGCGAGAGCCAGATCGTGCGCAGCAGGACTTCACCCGCGCCGGGCGCCGGGACGGCGAATTCCTCGATGCGGAAATCGGACGGCTTTGGCTCGCCGACGGGACGCGCGGCGAGAACGATGCGTTTGGCTTGGGACATGGCTTCCTCCGGATCTTGTTTCGACCCGGACGGAAGCGGAGGGAGCGATGCGCGTCAATACAAAAGCGGTGGCGTAGATGGTCGCGGAGACATGCATCACTCTCGTGTCCCGGACGCGCTGCAACGTGTAACGTTGCTGCGCAGAGCCGGGACCCATGCGATTTGCGCACTCTGCAATATGGGCCCCGGCTCTGCAGCGCATCACCGAAGTGGTGCTGCGCTGCGTCCGGGGCACGAGAGCGGAGCTGAAGCCGCGAACCGAGCGCCTAACCCGCGCCCGGATAGTTCGGGCTCTCGCGCGTGATCGTGACGTCGTGGACGTGGCTTTCGCGCAGGCCCGCGCCGGTGATGCGGACGAACTGGGCCTTGTCGTGCAGGTCCTTCATGTCCTTTGCGCCGACATAACCCATCGCGGCGCGCAAGCCGCCGGCGAGCTGGTGCATGACATTGCCGACCGGGCCCTTGTAGGGCACCTGGCCCTCGATGCCTTCAGGCACGAGCTTGAGCGTGTCCTTGATGTCCTGCTGGAAATAGCGATCGGCAGATCCCCGCGCCATCGCGCCGACCGAGCCCATGCCGCGATAGGCCTTGTAGGAACGGCCCTGCCACAAGAACACTTCGCCGGGGGTCTCGTCGGTGCCGGCGAGCAGCGAGCCGACCATGGCGATGTCGGCACCGGCGGCGAGCGCTTTCGCAAGGTCGCCGGAGAACTTGATGCCGCCGTCGGCAATGACGGGAATGTCGGACTTCTTTGCAGCTTCCACCGCATCCATGATCGCGGTGAGCTGGGGAACGCCGACGCCGGCGACGATGCGCGTGGTGCAGATCGAGCCCGGGCCGATGCCGACCTTGATGCAGTCCGCACCCGCATCGATCAGGGCCTGCGCGCCCTCGGTGGTGGCGACGTTGCCGGCAACGACCTGGACGGAGTTGGACAGGCGCTTGATGCGGTTGACCGCATGCAGCACGTGGCGGGAATGGCCGTGCGCGGTGTCGACGACGACGAGATCGACGCCGGCATCGATCAGCCGCTCGGTGCGCTCGAAGCCGGTGTCGCCGACGGTGGTGGCGGCGGCGACGCGGAGGCGACCCTGCGCATCCTTGCAGGCGAGCGGATGGGCGACCGCCTTCTCCATGTCCTTCACGGTGATCAGGCCGACGCAGCGATATTGCTCGTCGACCACGAGCAGCTTCTCGATGCGATGTTGGTGCAGCATCCGCCGCGCCTCGTCCTGGCTGACATTCTCGCGGACCGTGACGAGGCCGTCATGCGTCATCAGTTCGGAGACTTTTTGCCGGCGGTCGGTGGCAAACCGCACGTCGCGGTTGGTGAGGATGCCGACCAGCTTGCCGGGCGTATTCTTGCTCGCGCCGGTGACGACGGGAATGCCGGAGATGCCGTGGTCGCTCATCAGCTTGAGCGCATCATCGAGCGTGGCCTCGGGGCTGATGGTGAGCGGGTTCACCACCATGCCCGACTCGTAGCGCTTGACCTGCCGGACCTGGGCGGCCTGCCCCTCGGGATCGAAATTGCGGTGGATGACGCCGAGGCCGCCGGCCTGCGCCATGGCGATCGCCATGCGGGCCTCGGTGACCGTGTCCATGGCGGAGGCCATGATCGGGATGTTGAGCGGAATGGCGCGGGTGACGCGGGAGCGGATGTCGACCTCGCCCGGCATGACGTCCGACAGGCCCGGCTTCAACAGCACGTCGTCGAACGTAAAGGCTTCGCGAATGCCTTGAAGTTGCACCGTGGCCATCTGCCAACTCCTTCCTGCGGCCCTGCCGCAAATAGCTATGGATGAGCGCCGCCCTCGGCGTGCCTTGCGGCATCGCCGGAGAATCGGAGCCCATCGGTGGGGTTGACGCGGGTCGATAGCACGGCCACGCGACGAATCAAAGTAAATCGGACCGCTGGCCAGCCATGCACAGGCTTTTTAAGTAAATTCGGCGTGGATGGCCGGGCGGCAGGCCCTCCTCGGCACTCCCCGGCGCGACGAAGTCGCGAGCCCGGAATCCATCCCCCAAGCGGTCTCTGGGCCCAATGGATTCCGGGCTCGCGAAGGGGCGCGCCGTGGAATGACGAGGGAGCGCGTGCAACCGCCGGCGAGGGTCACACCGTTGTTACGCAGGATTTAGGTGCTATGCGTTGATCCGCAATGGTCCCGGCCGGGCGGCGGTGATAAGCCGCAACTCCACCCTTCCTTCTGATTTTCATTACCAATCCGTCATGGTCGACAAGCAACGCGTCATCCCGCTGATCGTGGCCACCGCTCTCTTCATGGAGAACATGGATTCGACGGTGATCGCCACCTCGCTGCCGGCGATCGCGGCCGACATCGGCACGAGCCCGCTGACGCTCAAGCTTGCCATCACCTCCTATCTGCTGTCGCTCGCGGTGTTCATCCCGGCGAGTGGCTGGACTGCGGACCGGTTCGGCGCGCGCATGGTATTCGCGATCGCGGTCGGCGTGTTCATGGTCGGCTCGGTCGGCTGCGCACTCTCGACCTCCGTCACCGATTTCGTATTCGCGCGCATCCTTCAGGGCATGGGCGGGGCGATGATGACGCCGGTCGGACGCCTCGTACTGCTGCGCTCGGTCGACAAGAGCGCGCTGGTCAACGCGATGGCCTGGGTGACGGTCCCTGCCCTCATCGGGCCCGTGATCGGCCCGCCGCTCGGCGGCTTCATCACGACCTATGCGTCATGGCACTGGATCTTCCTGATCAACATTCCGATCGGGCTGCTCGGCATCTTCATGGCCTTGCGCTTCATCGATCCGATCAAGAGCGAGACGCGGGAACCGTTCGATCTCTACGGCATGGTGCTCGCGGGCGTCGGCCTCGCAGGCATCGCGTTCGGTCTGTCCGTCGCCGGGCTGAACCTTCTGCCTTGGAGCACGGTCGCGGCCCTGGTCGTGGGCGGAGCGATCTCGATGACATTGTATGTCCTGCATGCGCGGCGGACCGGTTCGCCGGTGCTGGACTTTTCGCTGCTGCAGCTGCCGACGCTGCGCGCGGCCGTTTTCGGCGGCTTCATGTTCCGGCTCGGCATCGGCGCGCTGCCGTTCCTGCTGCCGCTGTTGATGCAGATCGGCTTCGGGCTGTCGCCGTTCCATTCCGGCCTCGTCACCTTCGCCTCCTCGCTCGGCGCCATGGGCATGAAGACGCTGGCCGCGCGCATCATCCGCACGTTCGGCTTCCGCAACTTGATGACGGTGAACGCGGTCGTCAGCGCGTTCTTCCTCGGCGTCTGCGCGCTGTTCACGGTGACGACGCCGCTGCTCATCATCATGGTGATCCTGGTGGTCGGCGGCTTCTTCCGCTCGCTGGAGTTCACCGCGATCAACACGGTGGCCTATGCCGACGTCGAGACCGCGCAGATGAGCCGCGCCACCACGCTGGTCAGCGTCAACCAGCAGCTCGCCGTCTCCGCCGGCGTCGCGGTCGGCGCGGCCTGCGTGGAAACGACGATGTGGTTCAACCATGTCAGCGAGATCGACGCCACCGTGTTTGCGCCGGCCTTCGTCGTGATCGCGCTGACCTCGGCGGCGTCGAGCTGGTTCTTCTGGCAGATGCCCGCCGATGCCGGCCACGAGATATCTGGCCGCAAGGCGGTCGAGATCGCCAGCCGCAAGGGTGCCGCAAAGAGCGCGGCGACCGCCGCCGTCAAGACGGCGACGGAGGATACGCAGGACGTGCGGGACCAAAGGCTCGGCTAAGGCGCGACGAAGCGGGGCACAAGCGGCCGCCGCGCGGCGCGTCGGCCCAGTTCACTCATGCCCGGGCGCCTTGACATAACTCAAAGAGCGAATGCCGGACCTGAGCCTCGATGACACCTGCTCGGGCGTGGGTCGGGCTCGGCCCAGGAGCCGAGACGATGCATTCGCCCGCGTGCGCAGCCAAGATCGTCAGCAAACGGTGGTCGAAGACCAAGCCATGGCCTTGTTGGGACCGGATACTCCGTTCGGGAGCATACTTGATCCGATGGAACGGATCTCGGAGACTCTGTTCGGACTGATCATGGCCCTTACCTTCATCTGCTCGCTTGGTGTCGCGACCGGGACCAATATCAATGTTCAAACCATGCTCATCGGCGCACTCGGCTGCAATCTCGCCTGGGGCATCGTCGACGGCGGTCTTTATCTGCTGGCGCGCATCAATGACCGGGGAGACAAGCTTCTGACCCTCCGCGCGATACGGAAGGCGCCGGATCCCGAAGCAGCGCGCCGCGTCATTGCCGACGCGCTGCCGCCGGAATTGTCGGCCATGCTGCCCGTAGAGCAGTTGGAATCGATGCGGAAACGGTTGCAGCAATTGCCTGAGCCGCCTCCCGGTCCAGGGCTGACGAAGCGCGACTGGATCGGAGCGCTCGGCCTTTGCCTGCTGAGCTTCCTGTCGACCTTCCCGGTGGTCATCCCGTTCCTGTTCCTGAGCGATGCCAGACTGGCGCTGCGCGTCTCCTACGCCGTCGCCATCGTGATGCTGTTCTGTTGCGGTTACGTGTTCGGGATTCGTAGCGGGCTGCGGCCTTCGGTGGCGGGACTTGCGATGGTGGCTGTCGGTAGTACGCTGGTTGGCATCGCGGTCGCTCTGGGAGGATGATCGACTTGCGGCGACACGAAACATCGTTTCGGGGTGCAAGCGGCGCCTCATTTGCCGCGCTGGCCGGACTGTGGCTTGCACCCATGACCGGCGGTTTGGCGCTGGCCCAATCCCCGGCCGGGGCGCTCGGCCTCGGCAACCGCGGTTGGTCGGCGGCCGACACCACCCACGCAACGCCTGCCAACGAGCTCGAATTCAGCGCCCGCGCGGGGATTGCATCCGACTACATCTATCGCGGGACCACGCTGTCCGATCATGGCCCCGCGGCCGGCGCCGCCTTCGAGACGAGATGGGGCCCGCTCTACGCCGGTACAACGGTCGCCACCGTCAAGCTGCCGACCCAACCGGCCGCCGAGCTCACCTTCGCCGCCGGCATGCGCCCGCAGATCGCCACGATCGATTTTGATCTTGGGGCGACCTATTTCGCCTATCCCGGTGAAAGACTTCCCGGCGAGACCAACGGCATCAATTATTGGGAGATCGTTGCCCGCGGCGATCGACGCATCGGCGACCAGTTCCGCGTCGCCGGCGGTTACGCCTATTCTCCGAACGTCTCGAACACCGGCGCCTGGAGCCAATATGTGGCGGCCGGAGTCGGCTTCGACGTGCCGGAGCGGTTTCTGCTGCAGAACCTGACCGTGTCGTTCACCACCGCCGCCGGCTATTCCTGGTTTGGCAACCAGACCCCCCAACTCGGCGGCTTCCCGCTGCCTGCCTATCTCAACTGGCAGGCCGGCGTGACGTTCACGCACAAGGCGCTCAACCTCGACCTGCGCTACTACGACACCAATCTGTCGAAGGAAAACTGCTTCGTCTTTACAGGCGATCCAAATGCGCGGCCAGGCGGCCGCGCCAATCCGATCACCAACCCGGACGGCCTGGTCTCGAACTGGTGCGGCGCGACATTCGTCGCCAAGGTCTGGTTTGCGTTCAACTAATTTAGGGAACCACCGTCGGCGGCAATATGCGGTAGAGCACGACACCCAGCCCCAGCGCGTCGCCCGTCAGGACGAGCTTTCCGCCATTGATCGTTCGCTGCAGCAATATCCTCTGCAGGTTGGGATCGGGGTGGGCCGGATCGGAATAGAACTTGGCCAGGTTGCTGGTATTCGCATCGATCAGGTAGCGCTCAATCGTCACGGTCGAGCCGTCGCTGAACGGCAGGTTATCGACCTCAAGCGAAATCCCCTCCGGCGTCTCGGTCGAAGTGTTGTTGCCGAAGACACGTGTCGGATCATAGTTGTAGACCATGATGTTCGCGATCGAGTTAGCGCCGTCCCAGGTCGCGAACGCATTGAGGTGGGAGCCCGCCCCGCTGGTGAGAGCGGCTTGCACGCGCTGGCCCGACATCTTGTTGTACATCTTGAAGAGGTTTGCGACCGGCTTCGGGTAGTAGTCGGCCGGGTTATCTCCGTGCGGCACCTTGTGCAGCAGGCTGGCCTGGCCGAGGAAAGGTGTGATGTTCGGATCCCCCTGGCCGTCGCCGATAATGAGGTAAGACCCCATCGATATCTTCTTCTTCACGGCTTCTGACAGGAACGCCGCCGTCCAGGCCGCCCCCTTGTGCGAATAATTGACGTCGGTCGCCTCGTAGGCCGTCGGGCCCCATTCCGACAGGAACAGCTTCACGTCGGGCATGTTGGCATTGTTCATCTTCAAGGCGGCCAGCTTGGCCTTGGCCTTGTCGACCAGATTGTCGAAGAACGCGAAACCGCCGGTGCCGTCTGTCGAGCCGTAATAGTGGAACGAAAAACGATCGAGCCGCGCGTTGAATTTTGCCAAGTAAGTGTCTGCCAGCGGATTGAAGGTCTGGTCGAGGAAGACTTCCTCCAGCGTCGGAAGATGCTCCGCCGGATAATAGTTGAAGCTCAGTCCGACCAGGGCCGGCCCGGCCATTTCCAGCGTCTTGCCGTTATAGCTCTGGTTGGCGGCGAGTTCGTTTCTGATGTTCACGATCGCCTGCGAGAAGACCTTCTGAACCGGCAGGAGCTGCCTGGGCAGACGGCGCGCATCGAGCTGGTAGGGGTAAGACAAAGTCGGGTCTTGGGCATTGGACATCATGTGGGATTGCAGCGGGGGCCACTGATTGAGGACATACTTGGCCGGGTCCATCCACCACAGCCAACGGCCCCATGACCCCAATGGCTTGAGCGTATAGGCGGATGGATTGGTGTCGCTCCAGTTCTCGGGGGCTGTATCGGCGATATCAGCCTCGTTGCTGACCTCGAAGATGACGGATGACGCCCCGCCGTCGAACGATTTCTTCGCGATATAGCGCACGAGAGCGTTGGCGTATTTCTGGAAGAGTGCCGGAGCCGGTCCGTTCGCATCCCAACTCTCGCCAGGTCCATATTGCACCAGGCGCGGCGGCATGAAGGCCGCGACCGCCACGTGAGGCGAGAGCCCGCGACCCAGGGCCCACTCAAGATGCCAGCCCAGAGGCTGGCAGTCGCCCGGATGGAAAACGCCGTCCTTGGTGTAGCCGAACACGTCCCCGGTCTGATCGACATCGCAATAGACATCGCTGAGCAGCAGGCGCGTCCGTTTCATGCCGGTATCGGTGATGATCTGGTTGAACTGGTCGAGAGCCTGCTCGGACGGACTGTTCGCGCTCTGGTAGATCTTCTTGAGATCGCCGAGATCGTCGTTGCCGCTGAGACCGATATTGTAAGGCGTCTGCGTGCTGACAACGATCGACGTGTCTGCACGGGACGTCGTTGCCGAAGCAAGGCCGAGCGACGCCAACGTCAGCAAGCAGACCGAGGCAAGGGAAAGGCGATGCTTGCAAACGCGCAAGCGTTGTCGAGTTAGGCACTGCATGGATTGATCTCACTCGCTTAAATTGCAAGTGACAGATCTATCAGCCCAAGATGTTATCGATGTGAATGTTATGTTGATGTGAGCGTGACACGTCAGTCCGGGATCGGCTGCCCGCCGCGAAACCCCGTCGCCAACACATAGCGCTCCGACGAATCCTGTCGGCTCGCAGCCGGCTTCACATGCCGCACCGTCGCGAAATCGCGCTTGAGCTGGGCGAGCAGATCGGCGTCGGCGCCGCTCTGGAACGTCTTGGCCAGGAATGCCCCGCCCGGTTTCAGCACGTCGCAGGCAAATGCGGCCGCCGTCTCGATCAGGCCGACGATGCGGAGCTGGTCGGTCTTGCGGTGGCCGGTGGTGTTGGCGGCCATGTCGGACATCACGATGTCGGCGCCGCCCCCGAGCATCGCAGTGAGCTTCGCGGGTGCGTCGTTGTCCATGAAGTCGAGCTGCGCGAAGTCGACGCCGGCGATCTCGGGCATGTCCAACAGGTCGATCGCGACGACCTTGCCCTTGCCGTCGACCGAGCCGACGCGCTTGGCGGCGATCTGGCTCCAGCCGCCCGGCGCAGCGCCGAGATCGACCACGGCCATGCCGTGTTTGAGCAGGCGGTATTTGCCGTCGATCTCGAGCAGCTTGAACGCGGCCCGCGAACGATAGCCGAGCGCCTTCGCCTTGACGACATAGGGATCGTTGAGCTGCCGCTCCAGCCACAGCTTCGACGACAATTTGCGCTTGCCGCCGGTCTTGACCTGGACGTGCAAGCGGCCGGTGGTGTCCTTGGCCATCTCACCAGCTCCTGAGCGCGCCGTCCTCGCGCATCATCTCGACCAGCATGCCTTCGCGCAGGCCCCGGTCGGCGACGCGCAGGCGCGGCAGCGGAAAGGCGCGGCGGATAGCATCGAGGATGGCGCAGCCGGCCAGCACGAGATCGGCGCGCTCGACGCTGATGCAGCTGTTGTTGGCGCGCTCTTCGTAGCTCATGCCGAGCAGCTTGCTGATGGTCGCGGTGATGTCGGAATCGTTCATCCAGATGCTGTCGATGCGGCGGCGGTCGTAGCGCGCGAGGTTGAGATGGATGCCGGCAAGCGTCGTCACCGTGCCTGAGGTGCCGAGCAGGTGCATATCAACGAGATCGCGACCGTGCGCTTCGGCGAACGGCGCGACGTGGTTGGCGACCTCCTGCTCCATCGCGGCATAGATTTCCGGCGTGACGTCGCGGCCGCCGAATTGCTCGGCCAGCGTCACGACGCCCAGCGGGATCGACATCCAGGCCTTGATGCGGGGCTCCGGATTTTGCGGATCGCGCTCGATCCGCACCAGCTCGGTCGAGCCGCCGCCGATGTCGAACAGGATCGCGCCCCTGCCCCGGGGGTCGACCAGCGGCGCGCAGCCGAGCACGGCAAGCGAGGCCTCGGTCTCGCGGTCGATCACCTCGAGCTCGATGCCGGTCTCGGCCGCGACGCGGCTGCGGAAACCTTCCGCATTCGAGGCGGCCCGGCAGGCTTCGGTCGCGATCAGCCGCAGCCGCTTGGCTTTGCGCAGATTGATCTTGTCGCGGCAGATGCTGAGCGCGGCCACGGCGCGCTCGATCGCGGCCTCGCTGATGCAGCCGGTCGCCGAGACGCCCTCGCCGAGCCGGATGATGCGCGAGAAGGAATCGACCACGCGAAAGCCGTCGCTGGTCGGACAAGCGATCAGGAGCCTGCAATTGTTGGTGCCGAGGTCCAGCGCCGCATAGACGCCGGTTCCCGGCGATTGCGCGGCGACGGCCGGTTCGGGGGCTAACGCCACCGCCGCCATCGACCCCTCCAGCCCACCGTGCGGCGCATGGCCGTCGCGGAGCCGCGTGTGGTCATTCATACAAATTGTCTTTCCGCGGCCCGATGGGGCCGTTCTGGAATTGCTTTTTCGCCTGAAACATTAGCAGCGCGGCAAGCCTGCGCAACAACGCATCACATGGGACCATGCCCATTCGTGCGTTGTCGTGAACGGGACCGTGGGCTATTTTTGGAGGGTCCGGTCCCCCAGGCGCCCCCCCAAAACGCGCGATTGCCGGCTTTTCAGGTTAATTCCATGCAAGAACACACCAAATCGTCCACGCTCGAAAACGCTATTGCACTGCAAAAATACGGCGTCGGGCAGCCGGTCCGCCGCAAGGAAGACGATACGCTGGTGCGCGGCAAGGGCCGCTACACCGACGATTTCAACCTGCCCGGCCTGGCCCACGCCGTGGTCGTCCGCTCCACCCATGCCCATGGGCTCATCCGCGGCATCGGTACCGACGCCGCCAGGGCGATGCCGGGCGTGCTGGGGGTGTGGACCGGCAAGGACCTTGATGCCGCCGGCTATGGCCCCTTCACCTGTGGCCTACCGCTGAAGAGCCGCGACGGCTCCCCCCTGCTCCAGACCAACCGGCAGCCGCTGGCGACCGACAAGGTCCGTTTCGTCGGCGATCCGGTCGCCTTCGTGGTCGCCGACACGCTGGCGCAGGCGCGCGACGCCGCCGAAGCTGTCGAGCTCGATATCGAGCCGCTGCCGGCGGTGACCGATCCCGAGGAAGCCGCCAGGCCCGGTGCCCCGCTGCTCTATGACCACATCCCCAACAATGTCGCGCTCGACTACCACTATGGCGACATCGACAAGGTGAACGCGGCCTTCGCCAGTGCAGCCCATGTCACCAAGGTCGACATCGAGAACACCCGTGTCGCGGTCGTCTCGATGGAGCCGCGCGTGGGGCTCGCCTCCTACGACAAGGAGACCGAGCGCTACACCATCCAGATGCCGACGCAGGGCGTCGCGGGCAACCGTGCCAACCTCGCCAAGAACCTGAAGGTGCCGAACGAGAAGGTCCGGGTCCTCACCGCCAATGTCGGCGGCTCCTTCGGCATGAAGAACGTCAATTACCCCGAATACATGTGCATCCTGTACGCGGCCAAGGAGCTCGGTCGCCCGGTGAAGTGGCTGGACGAACGCTCCACCAGCTTCCTCTCCGACAGCCACGGCCGTGCACAGAAAATCCATGCCGAGCTGGCGCTCGACGCCGAAGGACATTTCCTCGCGGCAAAGCTTGAAGGCTACGGTAATCTCGGTGCCTACATCACCGGCGTCGCGCCGGGGCCGCTCTCGCTCAACACCGGCAAGAACTTTTCGAGCGTCTACCGCACGCCGCTGATGGCCGTCGACATCAAGACGGTGCTCACCAACACCACGCTGATGGGCGCCTATCGCGGCGCCGGCCGGCCCGAGGCGAACTACTACATGGAGCGGCTGATCGACCGCGCCGCCGACGAGATGGGCATCAACCGGCTGACCTTGCGCAAGCGCAACTTCATCAAGTCGAACCAGATGCCGTTCCCGGCCTCCTCCGGCGTCACCTATGACAGCGGCGACTTCCAGGCGGTGTTCAACAAGGCGCTCGAAATCTCCGACCACGAGAACTTCGCCAAGCGCAAGAAGGAGAGCAGGAAGGCCGGCAAGCTGCGCGGCATCGCCGTCGGCTCCTATCTCGAGGTCACCGCGCCGCCGAGCCCCGAACTCGGCAAGATCGTGTTCGATGCTGACGGCAGCGTGCAGCTGATCACCGGTACGCTCGATTACGGCCAGGGCCATGCCACGCCGTTCGCGCAGGTGGTGTGCGAGCAGCTCGGCGTCCCCTTCGACAGCGTCAAGCTGGTACAGGGCGACAGCGACATCGTCCACACCGGCAACGGCACCGGCGGTTCGCGCTCGATCACGGCGAGCGGCATGGCGATCGTGGGCGCCGCCAAGCTCGTGATCGAGAAGGGCAAGCGCGCCGCCGCGCACATGCTGGAGGCCTCAGAGGCCGACATCGAGTTCGCCGACGGCAGCTTCACCATCGCCGGCACCGATCGCAGCATCGACATCATGGAGCTCGCCAGGAAGCTGCATGACGGCAAGGTGCCGGACGGCGTGCCCGACAGCCTCGACGTCGACCATACCAGCGAGCCGGTGCCCTCGGCGTTCCCGAACGGCTGCCACGTCGCCGAGGTCGAGATCGACCCTGATACCGGCGTGGTGCAGATCGTGCGCTACAGCGCGGTCAACGATTTCGGCACGGTGATCAACCCGTTGCTGGTCGCGGGCCAGCTTCATGGTGGCGTCGTCCAGGGCATCGGCCAGGCGCTGATGGAGCATGTCCGCTACGACGAGAGCGGCCAGCCGATCACGGGCTCGCTGATGGACTACGCGCTGCCGCGCGCCGAGGACGTTCCGAACATGACGGTCGGCGATCACCCGGTGCCGGCCACGACCAATCCGCTCGGCAGCAAGGGCTGCGGCGAAGCCGGCTGCGCCGGTAGCCTGTCGACGGTGGTGAACGCGGTGCTCGACGCCCTCTCCGACTACGGCATCAAGCACATCGACATGCCGTTGACCCCGGAGCGGGTGTGGCGTGCGATCCAGGATGCGAAGGGCAAGGCGGCGTAAGGGGGAGTTCCGCGATCGTGATAACGCCGCGGGCTTCGACCGGCATTCCGAAAGAGATCACTTGATCGCCGTTTCGGCGGCGATCAACTCCTTTCCCTCCGTCGTCGTGATCGTTAGCCGTATCTTTTCCCCGCTGCGGCCGTCGGCAATCGCTGCCGAAATGCGATTTCCGTTGTTCGGATCGGCGCTCACGACCCCGCTGAACAGAGCCGTGTCACCCTGTTTCAACGTGACAAGCAACGGGATGGCCGGTTCGACGCTGAAGAACTCGAGAACGGCGCGAGACGCCTCGGCCGAGAAATTGATCAGGATTTTCTCGTTTGCATGCGTCACGTTGCTCATGCCGAGGGTCGGGCTGTAGGTTTCCGGAATCGACACCTCGCTGCGTGCGGGAAAGTCTGCGCTGTGGAAAAACTGATCCGACACGCCCGCCCATAATTCGACATACGGCCGCCACTCGTTCGGATCCTTCCGGGCATCGGTTTCGCCGGTGAACGACGGAAACCCCCATGTCCACATTTTCAAGCCCCGCGTCAGGGTATTGTCCGCAATGCGAATGATCCCTTCTGCATTGTCATGGTTGATGACGCCCCAGAAATTCCCGCCCTGCATATCTGGTGCAGCATAGGCGATGCCCATCGTTGGCCAGTTCTTGAAGTAACGCAGGTTTTCGAAGCGCCGCCTGCCCGCACCCGCGCTCTCGTCGCCGTCTGCCAGATTGGCCGACCACGCGGGCGTCGTGTAAGTTCGGATCGGCGCGATGATTTCGGCGCCGCCCGTTGCCCTGGGATTTTTCGGCTCCGATCCCGGAGCGAGCGTCGTGCACGTCCAGTACTCGTATTGGACAGCCTCGTCGTTCGGATTCTTCAGCACCACGCGCGCATCGAGTGCGGCACGATCGGCCTTCAGCGTGACGTAGTAGTTCGCCTCGATGCCGGTCGCGCCCCTGAACTTGCTCGGCCGCGAGGAATAGTCGAAGTCGTCCCGGAACGACATCACGACCGTGACTTCGTCGGCGCCCTCCTTCACCACCCGGAAAGCCCACGGCTTCAGCCACGTCTTGCCGTGCTCGGCATCCGGGAACGTGGGAAAGATTCCGCCGTACACCATCAGCCAGTCGTAGTAGAAATTTCCGGCCTTCATGCCGTAGGGCACTCCGACTTCTGTCCGATAGAGCTGCTCGTGGCCGGTCGGCTTGTAGACCATGGAAAGGATACGCCCTCCGAATTCGGGCACGAGCGTTACCCTCAGATATCGATTCTCGAGCACGTAGGATTTGAAACTGCGTTCGACGATCACGCTCTTGTCGAGCGACCCGCTGACAAAGCCATTCTCCGCATCGACGGCGAACTTGACGGTGCTCCACGTCGTCGTCTGCTCGCTGAGCGACACGCTATCGGACACCGGTCCGGCATGGACGACGCAAGGCGCATGGAGCGACAAAAGGAGTGCTATTCCAAAACAAACGAGGGCACGCAAGGAGACCTCAACCGGCATTCAGGCCGCCGCCTGCTCGCGCGGCTGGTAGATCGCAGTATGCTGGCAGTGCGCCAGCGGCGTCGTGCCGTTGGCGACGACCAGCGCGTCGAGCTCGACGAAGCGGTGACCCTTCTTCTCGTAGTTCGCGGTGACTTTTGCCCGCGCGGTGATCTCGTCGCCGGCGCGCGCGGCCGACAGCAGCTGCATGCGGCTGCCGACATGGATCCACGGGCCGAGAATGGTGTTGTCGACGAGGACGCGGTTCATCACGCGCTGGATCAGGCCGGGATGGCCGAGCCCCTCGCGCGCGAAGATCGGATCGGTTTCCCTGATGTCGGCGAGATAATCGGTCGCGTCCGTCCCGGCCCAGCGGCGCGGCATCGTGCCCAGCCATTTGCCGGTCTCGAAAGTCGCCGGACCGACCGGCTTGCGCTCGGCCACGGCGGGGACCGCGACATAGCCGCCCAGCGAGACCGTGGGCACAGCCGCCGGCAACGACGCCGTTCCGGTCGCGCACAGCTCGGTGCGGCTGAACACCTCGATCGTGAGCAGGCCATTGTGCTCGGTCGCATCGACATCGGCGGTCTCGCCGTCATAGACCGGCTTGATGAAGCGGGCCTCGACCAGACCGCGCGTGAGGAAATCGCGGCCCCAGCGGGCCACCGGCACGTGCATCATGTAGGCGAAGACGTCGACGCCGGGGACCAGCCCGCCGGAAAAGCCGAAGCGGCGCGCCACCGTGTCGTCATGCATCTTGTTTTCGGACTGTTTGGCGGTGTTGTAGGCCTCGACGCGGTAGGTTTCGAGCCGGTTCGGCATGGCGGGCCTTTCCCTGAATTCTTGTTGTTTCGGGGGCGATCGTAGGCCCCCGGGAACACCGGTCAATCCCCTCGCCTTTGCGGCCCGAATGGGCTACCACGCGGCGAATGACTGACACCCCCACCCGCATCTATGTCGACGCCGACGCCTGCCCGGTGAAGGACGAGATCTACCGCGTCGCGCTCCGGCACGGCGTGCCCGTGAGCGTGGTTGCCGGCAATTTTATTCGCGTGCCCCAGGATCCGCTCATTGAGCGGATTGCAGCGGGCGCCGGCATGGATGCCGCCGACGACTGGATCGCGGAGCGGGCCAAGCCGGGCGACGTCGTCGTGACATCAGACATTCCGCTGGCAAGCCGCTGCGTGAAAGCGGGCGCCGACGTGATCGCACCGAACGGCAAGCCGTTCACGGAAGAGTCGATCGGGATGACGCTGGCGGTGCGCAATCTGATGACGGATCTGCGCTCGGCCGGCGAGGTCACCGGCGGGCCGCGCTCGTTCGCGCCGCGCGACCGCTCCGCGTTCCTCTCCGCGCTCGACCAGACGCTGCGCCGGATCCAGCGCCGCCGCGCCGACCAGGCCGCGACGAGCCAGAATGTGAATCAAGGCTAGTCATGGCGCCGCCCCTGATCCAACTCAAGGACATCAAGCTCACCTTTGGCGGCACGCCGCTGCTGAGCGGCGTCGAGCTCAACGTCGCGCCGAGCGAGCGCGTCTGCCTGATCGGCCGCAACGGCTCGGGCAAGTCGACGCTGCTGAAGATCGCGGCCGGCCTCGTCGAGCCCGACGGCGGCACGCGCTTCGTGCAGCCGGGCGCCACGGTTCGCTATCTGCCGCAGGAGCCGGATTTCGGCGATCACAAGACCACGCTCGCCTATGTCGAGGCGGGCCTGGCGCCCGGCGACGATCCGTACCAGGCGCGCTACCTCGTGGAGCAGCTCGGGCTTACCGGCAACGAGAACCCGGCCAACGTCTCCGGCGGCGAGGCCCGCCGTGCCGCGCTGGCTCGCGTGCTGGCGCCCTCGCCCGACATATTGCTGCTGGACGAGCCGACCAACCATCTGGACCTCTCCACCATCGAATGGCTGGAAAAGGAGCTCGACAGCCGCCGCAGCGCGCTGGTGCTGATCAGCCATGACCGCCGCTTCCTCACCAATCTCTCGCGCTCGACGGCGTGGCTCGACCGCGGCAAGATCAAGCAGATCGATCGTGGCTTTGCCTCGTTCGAGAGCTGGCGCGACGAAGTGCTCGCCGAGGAGGAGCGCGACCAGCACAAGCTCGACCGCAAGATCGTCGACGAGGAGCACTGGCTGCGCCACGGCGTCTCCGGCCGCCGCAAGCGCAACGTCAAGCGGCTCGGCAATCTGCATGCGCTGCGCGACCAGCGGCGCAATTATCGCGGCACGGCGGGCACCGCCAGTCTGGCCGCGGCGGAAGCCGAGCAATCCGGCAAGCTGGTGATCGAGGCCAAGGGCGTCACCAAGGCGTTTGGCGACCGTGTGATCGTCGATAATTTCTCCACCCGCATCCAGCGCGGCGACCGGCTCGGCATCGTCGGACCGAACGGCGCCGGCAAGACCACGCTGGTCAACCTGCTGACCGGCGGCGCGGAGCCTGATTCCGGCATCGTGCGGCTCGGCGCCAATCTTGAGACGGCCACGCTCGACCAGCACCGCGAAAGCCTCGATCCCAAGTCGACGCTGGCCGAGGCGCTAACCGGCGGCCGTGGCGACCAGATCATGGTCGGCGGCAAACCGAAGCATGTGGTCGGCTATATGAAGGACTTCCTGTTCGCCCAGGAGCAGCGCGGCACGCCCGTCGAGGTGCTTTCGGGCGGCGAGCGCGGCCGGCTGATGCTGGCCCGCGCGCTGGCAAAACCCTCGAACCTGCTGGTGCTGGACGAGCCGACCAACGATCTCGACCTCGAGACGCTCGACGTGCTCGAGGACATGCTCGGCGACTACGAGGGCACGGTGATCCTGATCAGCCACGACCGCGACTTCCTCGACCGCGTCGTCACGTCAGTGATCGCACCGGAAGGCAACGGCAAGTGGACCGAATATGCCGGCGGCTACAGCGACATGCTGGCGCAGCGCGGTGCCGACCTCAAGCGAGAGACCACGAAGGCGCAAGCCCCCGTGGAGAAGAAAGAGGAGCGGCTGGCTGCTCCGCCTGTCACGGCAAAACGGCGGCTGAGCTTCAACGAGAAGCACGCGCTGGAAACGCTGCCGAAGAAGATCGAGACCCTGCACGCCGACATTGCCAAGCTGCAGCGCTTCCTCGATGATCCCAATCTCTACACCAAAGACCGCAAGAAATTCGACGACACCTCCGCCGCCATCGCCAAGGCGCACGACGAATTGTCAGCCGCCGAAGAGCGCTGGCTCGAACTGGAAATGCTCCGCGAAGAGATTGAACAGGCATAACTTATGACCACTCCCCTCGCCGCAAAAATCGCCCGTGAATATGGCACTCCCTGCGCCGTCATCGACATGGACCGGGTCGAGCGCAACATCGCGCGGATCCAGAAGGCCTGCGACGATGCGGGTGTCGCCAACCGTCCGCACATCAAGACGCACAAGAACCCGACGATCGCCAAGCTGCAGGTCGCGGCGGGCGCCAAGGGCATCACCTGCCAGAAGCTCGGCGAGGCTGAGATCATGGCCAATGCCGGCATCGACGACATCCTGATCAGCTACAATCTGCTCGGCGAAGAGAAGATGGCACGCCTGGGCGCGCTGCAGGCGAAGGCGAACATGACGGTCGCCGCCGACAATTCGACGGTCGTCGCCGGCCTGCCCAAGGCAGCCGCAGCCTCGGGTCGTCCGCTTTCGGTCGTGGTCGAATGCGACACGGGGCGCAAGCGCGCGGGCGTCGAGACCCCGGCTGAGGCGATTGCGCTGGCCCGCGAGATCGCCGGGTCCAAGGGGCTCGAATTCGCCGGCTTCATGCTGTACCCGACCGAGACCGGTTGGACTGAGGCGCAGAAATTCTACGACGAGGCGCTGGCCGGCGTGCGCGCGCACGGGCTCGATGCAAAGATCGTTTCGACTGGCGGCACGCCGAACCTCGTCAACATCGGCAAGCTCAAGGGCGGCACCGAGCATCGCTTCGGCACCTATATCTACAACGACCGCATGCAGGTCGCCGCCGGCGTCGCCACCTGGGACGACTGCGCGCTGCACATCTATTCGACGGTCGTCAGCCGAGCCGCGCCCGAGCGCGGCATTCTGGACGCCGGCTCGAAGACGCTGACGACGGACACCGGCGGCCTCGACGGCCACGGCCTGATCCTGGAGCACCCCGAGGCCAAAATTGCGCGCTTCGCCGAGGAACACGGCTTCCTCGACCTCTCGCGCAGCAACACGCGCCCCAATGTCGGCGACGTCGTCCGCATCGTGCCCAATCATGTCTGCGTCGTCGTCAACATGATGGACGAGGTCGTGATGGTGCGCGGCGAGGAGATCATCGGCACGCTGCCCGTGGCGGCGCGCGGAAAGCTGCGGTAGGCGGAGTACCCGCGCATCCTTCGAGGCTCCCGGCGCGATGCCTTGCATCGCGCCATTCGCACCTCAGGATGACGCTCTCTCGTAGCCGTCACCCTGAGGTGCCGAAGCGCAGCGGAGGCTTCGAAGGCGGCGGCGTTCTATGAACGATTTAGCCACTCCAGCGCACCCCTGCCCGCAGCAGCACCCGTCGCAAACGACGCCTGCAACAGATAGCCGCCGGTCGGCGCCTCCCAGTCCAGCATCTCGCCGGCGGCGAAGACGCCGGGCAGCTTGCGCAGCATGAAGTGATCATCGAGCTCGTCGAAGGTCACCCCGCCCGCCGTCGAGATGGCGCGCTCGATCGGGGCAACGCCGGTGAGCTGAACCGGAATGGCGTTGATCAGCTTCGCAAGCTCCGCCGGCGAGAACAACGCCAGCGGCCGGCCGGATGCGATGGCGGCCTCCTGCATCAGGCCGATGCCGACCGGCGACAGCTGCGCCGCCTTGCGCAGGAAATTCGCCAGCGATTGCTTGCCGCGCGTGCCTGATAGCCGCGTGGTCAGCGAGGCCTCGTCGAGCTCGGGCCGCAATGCGATCGTCAACGTCGCCTGCCCGAGACCCAGCACCGCCTCGCGCAACTCGGCCGACAACGCGTAGATGGCGCCACCTTCGATGCCGCTGCGCGTGATCATGGCTTCGCCGCGGACCGTATGCGCCCCGATCGTCAGCGCCACGCCCTTGAGCGGCTGGCCCTCGAAACGGTCACGGAACACATCGGACCATGCGACCGTGAAACCGGAATTGGCCGGCCGCAGCTTCGAGATCGCAATACCTTTTGCGGCAAGGATATCGACCCAGCCGCCATCCGATCCCAGTCGCGGCCAGCTTGCGCCGCCGAGCGCGAGGACGGTGGCCTTGGCTTCGATCGGCCGTTGCCCATCGTTGGTGCGAAATAGCAACCGTCCCTCACCGTCCCATCCGGTCCAGCGATGACGAAACGCGAACCGTACGCCGGCGGCATCGAGGCGCCGCAGCCAGGCGCGCAGCAAGGGCGAGGCCTTGAACGCCTTTGGAAACACACGCCCGCTGCTGCCGACGAAGGTCGGCTCTCCTAGCGCCGCGCTCCAGGTGCGGAGCGCATCGGGCGAGAACGCCGCGATCGCCGCTTGCAGCATCGGCGCCGCCTCGCGGTAACGCGGCATGAAATCCGGCAGCGGCTCGCTATGGGTGAGATTGAGCCCGCCACGGCCGGCCATCAGGAATTTGCGACCGGCGGACGGCATCGCATCATAGACAGTGACGCGGGCGCCACCCTGCGCCAGCGCCTCCGCCGCCATCAGCCCGGCGGGACCGGCACCGATGACGGCGACGTCAGTCAGAGCTTGATCCCCGCCCGTGCCGCGGCCTGCGCCACGTATTTCTGCGTCTGCTCGAACGCGCCCTGCAGCGCCTTCGCCTTCGACATGTCGCTGATCTCGGCGAAATGCGCGGCGACCGCGTCCGGCGTCCATTCGGATTCCGGCAGGTTGATGCCTTCGCTCTCCAAAATCTTGATCACGGCGAAGGAGCCGGCGCCGGCGCCCATGATGGTGCGGGTGGGCGCGTCCTCGCTCAGCATGTATTCGACAGCGGGCGTGATCGCGTTCGGCTTCATCAGTTGCAGCGCCTGCGGCGGCAGCAGCTCTTCCGTCATGCGGGTCGCCGCGGTCGGCGAGATGATGTTGACGCGGATGTTGTTCTTGCGGCCTTCTTCCGCCAGCACGTTCATCAGGCCGACCATGCCCGACTTGGCCGCGCCGTAATTGGCCTGGCCGAAATTGCCGTAGAGGCCGGAGGACGAGGTCGTCAGCACGATGCGGCCGTAATTGCGGTCGCGCATGCCGGCCCAGGCCGCCTTGCAGCAATAGAAGGTGCCGACGAGATGCACGTCGAGCACCTTCTGGAAATCGGCGGCCTCCATCTTGCCGAACGACTTGTCGCGCAGGATGCCGGCATTGGCGCACATCAGGTCGACGCTGCCCCACTCCTTGGTGGCGCGCTCGACCATGGCGGTGACCTGCTCGAAATTGGAGACGTCGGCGCGGTCGGCCATCGCGGTGCCGCCGGCTTTGCGGATCTCCTCGACGACGGCTTCGGCCGGCGACAACGAGCCGCCGCTGCCGTCACGCGCGCCGCCGAAATCGTTGACGACGACTTTTGCGCCGCGGCTGGCCAGCCCCAGCGCATGCGCGCGTCCGAGGCCATTACCCGCGCCGGTGACGATGGCGACACGTCCGTCGAACCTGATTGCCATTGTGAGTCCTTGTGCTTTCTTCCCTTCTCCCCTTGTCGGAGAAGGTGGCATAGGCGGCCCACGGCCGCCGTACCTAAAATAGACGCCGACGCGTAGCGTCGGCTACGGCGCCGGATGAGAGGTATCTCTCGGCAGCCGAGCTCGTGGAGAGATCCCCCTCACCCGGCTTCGCGTTCCGCGAAGCCACCCTCTCCCACAGGGGGAGAGGGTAACAGCGCTCCGCACGAGATTTGGACAGCTTTTGAGCAGCGATGGGTTGCCGGGTCAAGCCCGACTGCGCCTACGCGAAATAGATCAACCCCAGCCAGTCGGCGACCAGCGCCGGCTTGTCCTCGCCCTCGATCTCCACCGTGACGTTGGTGCGGGACTGCAACTCGTTGGGCTTGCGCAGTTTGGCTTCGGCCAGCACGAAGCGGCCGCGGACGCGCTTGCCCGAGCGCACCGGCGAGATGAAGCGCAGCTTGTCGAAACCGTAATTGACGCCCATCGTGGTGCCGGCGATGACAGGCATCACCTCGTAGGACATGATCGACAGCAGCGACATCGTCAGGAAGCCGTGGGCGATGGTGGTGCCGAAGGCGGTCTCTTTCTTCGCGCGCTCCGGATCGACATGGATGAACTGGTGATCCTCGATCACGTCGGCATAGGTGTCGATGCGGGGCTGATCGACCAGGTGCCACGACGACACGCCGATCTCTTTGCCGACCATGGCCTGATAGGCTTCGAGGGAAATCGGCGGCTTCTTCCAGACTTCGTTCACTTAGGTCTCGCTCCGTGTTTTCGGCAGTTCCGGAAAATCCTCTTCCCGGAATTCGCGACCGCGCAGGGGATCGTTGCGGTCGTCGTCGCGCTCCAGCCGCCTGAGCTGCACGCGGCGGATCTTGCCCGAGATCGTCTTCGGCAGCTCGGTGACGATTTCAAGGCGCCGGATGCGCTTGAACGGTGCAAGGCGCGTATGCAGATGCCTGAAGATGGACAGCGCGGTCTCGGGCGAGCGCTCCGCACCTGATGTCAGCAGCACAAAGGCCTTGGGGATCGCGAGCCGGATCGGGTCCGGGCTCGGCACCACCGCGGCTTCCGCGACGAGCTCATGCTCGAGCAGCACGCTCTCCAGCTCGAACGGGCTGATGCGGTAGTCGGAGGATTTGAACACGTCGTCGGAACGGCCAACGAAGGTGAGATAGCCATCCTCGTCCGCGAACACGACGTCGCCACTGCGGTAGAGCGCGCCTTCCGCACCCGACAGCTTGCCGTCGTCGCCCTGATAACCCTGCATCAGGCCGGCTGGACGGTCAGCCCCCAGCACCAGCGCGACCTCGCCCTCCTTCGCAGGATGGCCGTCGGCGTCACTGACCTGCACGCGATAGCCCGGCAGCGGCCGGCCCATCGAGCCGACCTTGATCTTTTGCCCCGGCGAGTTGCCGGCCAGTGCGGTGGTCTCGGTCTGGCCGTAGCCATCGCGGATGGTCAGGCCCCAGGCCGCCTGCACCTGGTCGATCACTTCCGGATTGAGCGGCTCGCCGGCGCCGCAGACCTCGCGCAAGCTCACCTTGAACGACGCAAGGTTTTCCTGGATGAACAACCGCCATACCGTCGGCGGCGCGCACAGCGTGGTGACGCCGCAGCGGCCGATGGTGGCGAGCAGACCCTTGGCATCGAAGCGCGGCTGATTGACCACAAACACGGTCGCACCCGCATTCCACGGCGCGAAAAAGCAGCTCCAGGCGTGCTTGGCCCAGCCGGGCGATGAGATGTTGAGATGGACGTCGCCGGGCTTCAGCCCGATCCAGTACATCGTGGAGAGATGGCCGACGGGATAGCTGCGCTGGCTGTGGCGCACGAGCTTTGGTTTTGCCGTGGTGCCCGAGGTGAAATAGAGCAGCATCGGGTCGTCGGCGTTGGTCGGACCGTCAGCCGCAAAGCTCTCCGAAGCCTCCGCCGCCTCGTCATAGGCAAGCCAGCCATCGGAGGCCGCACCGACGACGATGCGGACGATATTCTCAGCACCGAGACTTGCGAATTTCGCAACCTGGTCTTGCGCCGCGACCACCGCCTTCGCCTTGCCGCGATCGAGCCTGTCGCGCAGCTCGTCCGCGGTGAGCAGCGTGGTGGCGGGAATCACGACGACGCCGAGCTTCATCGCCGCCAGCATCGTCTCCCACAGCGGAACCACGTTGCCGAGCAGCAGCAGCAGGTGGTCGCCGCGCTTCAGGCCCTGCGCGCGCAGGAAGTTGGCGACCTGGTTCGAGCGCTGCGAGAGCGCCGCGAAAGACAGCTTGGTTTGCTTGTCCTGCGCGGCATCGACGATCCAGAGCGCGGGCCGGTCCTTGGCGTCCGCATCCTTCGCGAGCTCGTCGAACCAGTCGAGCGCCCAATTGAAGGGAACCGGATCGGGCCAGCGGAAGTCCTTGACCGCTGTCTCGTAATCCGTGCGGTGTTTTAGCAGAAACGCGCGCGCGTCCCGAAATGTCGTCATTAGGCTTTCCCGGCTAGCCCCCTAACGTGCTTGATAATTCCGGAAAAATCCACCCCGCCCTGCCCGGCGGCATCGAAGGACTGATAGATCTCCTGCGCATGCTTGCCGAGCGGCGTGGCCGCGCCCGCGGCCTTCGCGGCGTCCTGCGCCAGCGTCAGATCCTTCACCATCAGCGCCGAGGCAAAGCCCGGCTTGTAATCGTTATTGGCGGGCGAAGTCGGCACCGGGCCCGGCACCGGGCAATAAGTCGTCAGCGACCAGCACTGGCCCGACGAGGTCGAGGCGACGTCGAACAGCGCCTGATGCGAGAGCCCGAGCTTCTCTGCCAACGCAAAGGCCTCGCTCACCGCGATCATGGAGATGCCGAGGATCATGTTGTTGCAGATCTTGGCCGCCTGACCTGCGCCGGCGCCGCCGCAATGCACGATCTTCTTGCCCATCTTCTCCAGCACCGGCTTTGCCGCCGCAAACGCGCTCTCCTCGCCGCCGCACATGAAGGTGAGCGTCGCGCCCTTGGCACCACCCGTGCCGCCGGATACCGGCGCATCGACCGAGAGCACGCCGTGCTTGTCCGCCAGCGCATGCGCCTGACGCGCGCTCTCGACGTCGATGGTGGAGCTGTCGATGATCAGCGCGCCCTTGGCCATGGCGGGAACAACCTCGCCCCAGACGCCGAGCACGTGCTTGCCGGCCGGCAGCATGGTGACGACGACATCGGCGCCCTTCACCGCACCCGACGCACTCTCGGCGATGGCGGCGCCGTCGGCCTTGGCCTGGTTGCGGGAGGCCTCCACGAGATCGAACGCCATCACCTTGTGGCCGGCCTTGACCAGATTGGCCGCCATCGGGCCGCCCATGTTGCCGAGACCGATGAATGCGATCGTGGCCATATCGATATCCTCCGCTAGACGTTTCGTTGATTAGTTGAACTTCAGTTCGTCGGCGCCGATCTCGGCGAGATACGGCGCAAGCATTTGCGGTGTCACATCCTCGATCCGCGGCGGCGACCAGGTCGGATTGCGGTCCTTGTCGATCACGGCGGCGCGCACGCCTTCGCGGAAATCATCGCTGCGGAAGACCTCCAGCGCGGCGCGATACTCGCGCACCAGGCACTCTTCCAGGCTCGATGCCGTGCGCGCGAGCCGCAGCAGCTTCAACGTCACCACCATGCCGCGCGGCGATTTCTCGCCGAGCGTCTTCAACGTGGCCAGCGCGAACTCGGAGCCGTCGCGCTTGAGTGCAGCGACGATGTCCTCCATGCGGTCGAAGCCGAACAGCGCGTCGATAACAGGCTCTTTCGCGGCGACCGGTCCCGCGGTCTCACCGGTTGCAAAACCGTTGATGAGCTTGCTGACATCGGCCGCGGTCGCGCCCTGACCAACCTTGGTCAGCGCGTTGCGCAGCTCCGGCCATTTGGCGGCAGGCACCACGACATCGGCAAACCTCGCATGGATCGCGTCCGGCCCGTTCATGGTCTGGCCGGTCAGGCCGAAATACGTGCCGATCTCCCCCGGCGAGCGCGACAACAGAAAGGTGCCGCCGACATCCGGGAAGAAGCCGAGCCCGACCTCGGGCATCGCGAGCCTGGTACGATCAGTGACGACGCGGTGGCTGGCATGGGCGGAGAGCCCGACGCCACCGCCCATCACGATGCCGTCCATGAACGCGACATAGGGTTTCGGGAATCTCTTGATCCGGGCGTTGAGGATGTATTCCTCACGCCACAGGATCTTGCCGAGATCACCGTTGACCTTGGAGCTTTCCCAGAGCGTGCGGATGTCGCCGCCGGCGCACAGGCCGCGCACGCCGGCCCCCTCCAGCAGGATCACGGCGACGGCGGGATCGGCCTCGAAGCGGTCGAGCGCCTTTTCGATGTCGCGAAACATCTCCAGCGTCACGGCATTGATCGCCTTGGGGCGGTTAAGCCGGATCACGCCGGCCGCGCCCTCGACGCGGGCGACCAGATCGCCCTCCTCCACTGAACTCATCGCGCGCCCTCGATCAATTTGCGCGCCACGATGAGCCGCATGATTTCATTGGTGCCTTCGAGGATCTGATGCACGCGCAGATCGCGCACGATCTTCTCGATGCCGTATTCGCTGAGATAGCCGTAGCCGCCATGGAGCTGGAGCGCGTGGTTGGCGACCTCGAAGCCGACATCGGTGCCGAAGCGCTTTGCCATCGCGCACAGCATGGTGGCATCGGGGTCCTTGCGGTCGAGCGCGGCGGCGGCGCGCCACAGGAAGGTGCGCGCGGCCTCGAGCTCGATCGCCATGTCGGCGAGCCGGAATTGCAATGCCTGGAATTCGTCGAGACGTTTTCCAAAAGCCTTGCGCTCCTTCATGTAGGCGCGCGCCTTGTCGAGCGCGGTCTGCGCGCCGCCAAGCGAGCATGCGGTGATGTTGAGGCGGCCGCCGTCGAGGCCGGCCATCGCGATCTTGAAGCCGATGCCCTCCTCGCCCAGCCGGTTCGCGACCGGCACGCGCGCGTTCTCGAACATCACGGCGCGGGTCGGCTGCGCATTCCAGCCCATCTTGCGCTCATTGGCGCCGTAGGAGACGCCGGGCGTGTTGCCGTCGATCACGAGGGTCGAGACGCCGCCGGCGCCGTCCCCGCCAGTACGGACCATGGCGACCAGAAGATCCGTGCCGCCGGCGCCGGAGATGAACTGCTTCTGGCCGTTGAGGACGTAATGGTCGCCGTCGCGCACGGCACGGGTGCGCAGCGCTGCCGCATCGGAGCCGGCGCCGGGCTCGGTCAGGCAGTAGCTCGCGATCAGCTCCATCGAGCAGAGTTTCGGCAACCATTTGTGGCGCTGGGTGCCGCTGCCGAAGGCATCGATCATCCAGGACGCCATGTTGTGGATGGAGATGAAGGCCGAGGTGGTCGGACAGCCCGTCGCCAGCGCCTCGAAGATCAGCGCCGCGTCGAACCGCGTCATCGCGGAACCACCGACATCCTCGCGGATGTAGATGCCGCCCATGCCGAGGGTCGCCGCCTCGCGCATCACGTCGACGGGGAAATGCTTCTCCTCGTCCCAGCGCAACGCGTGCGGCGCGATCTTCTCGGCCGCAAACGCCAACGCCATGTCGCGAACCGCGACCTGATCCTCGTTCAGAGCGAACTGCATGCCGGGCTGCTCATTTTTCTCTCGTCATTGCGAGCGAAGCGAGGCAATCCAGACTGTCTCCGCGGAAAGATGCTGGATTGCTTCGTCGCTACGCTCCTCGCAATGACGGCCGAGGAGATCACTTCATCAGCGGGATCGAGAACTCCGCACCTTCCTTGACGCCGGATGGCCAGCGCGAGGTCACCGTCTTGGTCTTGGTGTAGAAGCGGACCGAGTCCGGGCCGTGCTGGTTGAGATCGCCGAAGCCCGACTTCTTCCAGCCGCCGAAGGTGTAATAGGCGATCGGCACCGGGATCGGCACGTTGACGCCGACCATGCCGACATTGACCTTGGCCGCGAAGTCGCGCGCGGCATCGCCGTCGCGGGTGAAGATGGCGACGCCGTTGCCGTAGTCATGATCCGACGGCAGCGCCAGCGCTTCCTTGTAGTCGTGCGCGCGCACGACCGAGAGCACGGGCCCAAAGATCTCTTCCTTGTAGATCCGCATGTCCTTGGTGACGTTGTCGAACAGCGAACCGCCGAGATAGAAGCCCTTCTCGTAGCCTTGCATCTTGAAGCCGCGGCCGTCGACGGCGAGCGTAGCGCCTTCCTTGATGCCGATGTCGATGTAGCTCTTGACCTTCTCGACCGCCTCGCGCGTGACCAGCGGACCGTAGTCCGCCGACGGATCGATCGAGGTGCCGATCTTGAGTGACTCGACGCGCGGGATCAGCTTTTCCATCAGCCGGTCGGCGGTGGACTTGCCGACGGGAACGGCGACGGACACGGCCATGCAGCGCTCGCCGGCCGAGCCGTAGCCGGCGCCGATCAGCGCGTCGACCGCCTGGTCCATATCCGCGTCGGGCATGATGATAGCGTGGTTCTTGGCGCCGCCAAAACACTGGCAGCGCTTGCCGGTCTGGGCTGCGCGCTCGTAGATGTATTGCGCGATCGGCGTCGAGCCGACGAAGCCGATGGCCTTGATGTCGGGATCGTCCAGGATGGCGTCGACCGCTTCCTTGTCGCCGTTGACGACGTTGAGGATGCCTGCCGGCAGGCCCGCCTCGATCATCAGTTCGGCGAGCAGCATCGGCACGCCGGGGTCGCGCTCGGACGGCTTCAGGATGAAGGCGTTGCCGCAGGCGATGGCGGGAGCGAACTTCCACATCGGGATCATCGCCGGGAAATTGAACGGCGTGATGCCGGCGACGACGCCGAGCGGCTGGCGCATGGAATAGATGTCGATGCCGGGGCCGGCGCCTTCGGTGTATTCGCCCTTCATCAGATGCGGGATGCCGCAGGCGAACTCCGCGACTTCGAGGCCGCGCTGAATGTCGCCCTTGGCGTCCGGCACGGTCTTGCCATGCTCACGCGCGAGCAGCTCGGCGAGCTTGTCGTAATCGCGCTGCACCAGCTCGACGAATTTCATCATGACGCGGGCCCGGCGCTGCGGGTTGGTCGCGGCCCATTCCGGCTGCGCGGCACGGGCGTTCTCCACGGCGGCGCGGACCTCGGCCTTGGACGCCAGCGCCACCTTGGCCTGGACGTCACCGGTCATCGGCTCGAATACGTCCGCCGTCCGGCCTGAGGTGCCCTTGACCTCCTTGCCACCGATGAAATGTCCGATTGAACGCATGGAATGATCTCCTGAGGTCGAGCGTGAACGCTTTGACAAATCCTATCGACCTGCATTTTATAGGATTCAAGTCTGAGATAATGCACCATAGATGTGCGAAAATGCTGGATCAAGGTAGCATCGACTGGGACGACTTCCGCTTCGTGCTGGCCATCGTGCGGGGCGGCTCGGTTTCGGCTGCGGCCAAACAGCTCGGAGTGGACCACGCCACCGTGATCCGTCGCGTCGACCGGCTGGAGAGACACCTCTCGGCGAAGCTGTTTGACCGGCGCAAGACCGGCTATCTCCTCACCGAGGCCGGCCAGCGCGTCGCCGACAGCGCGGAAGCCATGGAATCGACCATCGTCGCCAACCAGGAACAGGTCGGCGGCTCGGTGGCGCGGCTGACCGGCACGGTGCGGATCGGCGCGCCCGACGGGTTCGGCACCGCCTTCCTGGCGCCGCGGCTGGCGCCCTTCGCGGACCGCTATCCCGACCTCGATCTGCAACTTGTGGCCACCGCGCGGCTGTTCAGTCTCTCCAAGCGCGAAGCGGATATCGCGATCAGCCTGACCATGCCGAAGGAAGGCCGCATCGTCGGCCGCAAGCTCCTGGACTACCGCCTCGGGCTTTATGCGGCGCCGGCCTATCTCGACCGTTTCCCGAAGATCACCTCGCGACAGGATCTGCCGCAGCATCGCTTCGTCGGCTATATCGAGGAGCTCCTGTTCACGCCCGAGCTCGATTACCTCCCGCAGGTATCGCCGCGGATTTCGGCGCGCTTCCGCAGCGCCAATCTGATCGCGCAGCTCAATTCGACGCTCGCGGGCTTCGGCATCGCCGTGCTCCCGCATTTCATGGCGAGCGATTATCCGCAGCTGGTGGCGGTGCTGCCGGAGGAGATATCGATCACGCGGACGTTCTGGATGCTGATGCACGCAGACAGCAAGGACCTCGCGCGGATCCGCGCGGTGGCCGATTACATCGGTGAGATCGTGGAGCGCGAGCGGGCGTTGTTTGCGGGGCGGTAAGGACGGTCTCGTAGGGTGGGCAAGGCGAAAGCGTGCCCACCATGTCTCTTGCAGGCGTGGAGAGATGGTGGGCACGGCGCAAGAGCGCCTTTGCCCACCCTACCGCATCTCAGTTCTGCTTCGCCTTCTTCGCCGCCGTCACCTTCGGCTCGCGCTTCGCGCCATCGAGCGCGCTATCCTTGCCGGCCTTCAGCACCTCGTCCGACAGTTCGCTGGATCCTGCAATGCGCGCCAGCAGCATGGTGCCGGCCATCGTGGCCAGCGTCGCGATGGCCTGCTTGCGCGCGGCCTTGCGCGGCAGGTTTGGGATGAAATCGGTCATCATCTCGACCATCTCGTCGAGCTTTCCGGCAAAGGCCTTGCGCGTCTTCGGGCTCTCGCGGGCGATCTCGGCGCCGAGCGCGGGAATCGAGCAGCCGTGGCCGGGATTGTCCCGGTGCAACGCCGAAAGATAGGTCTCGACGATCTGGGTCAGTTGCTTTTCGGGCGCGACCTGATCGGACTGCTTGCGCCAGTGCTCCATCGAACGGTCCATGGCGTAGGCAAAGGCCTCGATCACCAGCGCCTCGCGCGAGTCGAAATGCGCGTAGAACCCGCCATGGGTCAGGCCCGCCTCCTTCATGAGGTCGGCGACGCCGATGCCGTGGGCGCCTTTTTCGCGCAGCCGCACGGAAGCCTTCTTCACGATTCGGTCGTGGGTTTCCTGCTTGTGTTCCCGGGAATAGCGCATGCGGGTCTCATTGAATGTCGGAGATCATCTCATAACACAGAAATGGACCAGGCGGTGCATTAATTCATGTTAAGTTGTCGCGCCGATCATGGAAAAGGTTGCAGTTGCATGGACTGCGAGCGCACCCTTGCCGTCGCGGACAAAGCCCTCGGTGTAGCTGGTCTGGCGTCCCAGCTTGATGATCTTGCCTTCGGCCGAGATCAGCCCGGAACGGACTGACAGCGGACGCAGGAAGGTCATTTTCAGGTCGAGGGTCACGGACGATTGCCCGGCCTCCAGCCGCGTCGAGATGGCGCAGCCCATGGCGGTATCGATCAGCGCCGCGGCGGTCGCGCCGTGCAGCAGGCCGATGGTATTTTCGAGATCCTCGCGTGGCTCCAGTTCCATCACGATCCGGCCCGGTTCGACCACCGCCATGGTGAAACCGATCAATTTTGCGAACGGCGGCGGCGGCAACCGGCCGTCGCGGATTCCCAGCATCGCGTCCATGCCCGAAAGCCCCATCGCTGCTTTTGCAACCGGCGCAGGCGCCTGCCAGTCCACCACGCGCTCACGCCGCTGCGCGGGCGAAAACAGGTCGAGTTGATCGTTACAGGTCATGGCGGCCTCTTTGTATGATGAATGTCATACTATGTCACGAACTTCACGATGGCAACTCCGTCCCCCACCCGCTTGACAAGCTGGGCGTTTCGGCACCGAAGTGATCCCGACCCGCGCGCCTCGCGCATGTCCACGAAACTCCGAGATGCCCCGATGGAAATGCTCAACAATCACTGCGGCGTGACGCGCGATGCGCGCGGCGTCGTTCATGTCGCGATCTGCAACGCCGGCCCGCTCAACATTCTGGGCTCGCCCGTCACCGATGCTGTGCGCGAAGGCCTGCAGACCCTCGCGACCGACCGCAGCATCCGCGTCGTGGTGCTGCGCGGCCAGAGCGAGAAGAGCATGATCGGCGGCGCCGACATCAAGGAGATGGCCAAGCTCGACCAGAAGTCAGCCGAAGCCTTCATCAGCCGCCTGCGCGATCTCTGCGAGGCCGTGCGCCAATTCCCGGCCCCTGTGATCGCGCGGATGCCGGGCTGGTGCCTCGGCGGCGGCCTCGAAGTCGCGGCCGCCTGCGATTTCAGGATCGCTGCACGCGATGCGCATTTCGGCATGCCGGAGGTCCGCGTCGGCATCCCCTCGGTGATCCACGCCGCCCTGCTTCCGCGCCTGATCGGCTGGGCCCGCGCGCGCTGGCTGGTGATGACGGCGGAGAACATCGACGCGCCGACCGCGCTGGCCTGGGGACTGGTGGACAAGGTCGCGCCGGAGGGCGAATTGGATGCCGAGGTCGAACATCTCGTGAAGGCGCTGCTCGAATGCGGCCCCGAGGCGCTGCGCTCGCAAAAGGCGCTGCTGCGGCAATGGGAGGAACTGCCGCTGACGGAGTCGGTGAATCTCAGCGTCAAGGTGTTCGGCGAGTCGTTCCTGACGGACGAGCCGACGCGGTTGATGCAGGCGTTCGTGAACAGGAAGCGGTAGGCGCTGGACGGGGTGCCGTGATCGTTTCAGCATGATGCTGTCATCGCCCGCCTTGTGCGCAATTGCGCACTAGGCGGGGCATGACACCGTCATTGGGGAAGCGCCTTCGTTTCCTTGGTCGCAGCCCCTCCTCCAATCGAACGACCAAATCTCATCCGAACCACGACAATTTCTCATGCCGGCCGCGGTTGCATTTTTTGCGCCGCATCATATGATGATCATAATCTTTTCCGCCATCGCTGGGAGTTTCATCATGGCCGAAGCCGCCGATCCCGTCGTCATCGTCTCCGCCGCCCGCACCCCGCTCGGCCGCTTCATGGGCGAATTGTCGCCGCTGGCCGCTCACAAGCTCGGATCGCATGTGATTGGGGCTGCGCTGGAGCGCGCGAAACTCGCGCCCGAGAAAATCGACGAGGTCTTCATGGGCTGCGTGCTGCCGGCCGGACAAGGCCAGGCGCCGGCTCGCCAGGCGGCACGTAGCGCCGGCCTGCCCGACGCCACGGGCGCGACCACGGTCAACAAGGTCTGCGGCTCCGGCATGAAGGCGACCATGCTGGCGCACGACATCATCCGCGCCGGCTCGGCCGAGATCGTCGTCTCCGGCGGCATGGAGAGCATGAGCAACGCGCCCTATCTCCTCGCCAAGGCGCGCGGGGGCTACCGCGCCGGTCATGATCGCATCATCGACCACATGATGATGGACGGGCTGGAGGATGCCTACGAGACCGGCCGCTCCATGGGCGATTTCGGCGAAGCCACCGCGGAAGCCTATCAGTTCACGCGCAAGGACCAGGATGCCTACGCGATGGAGACGCTGAGCCGCGCGCGCAAGGCGGTCGAGGGCGGCGCGTTCAAGGCCGAGATCGCGCCGATCACGCTGACCGAGAAAGCCGGCCCGCGCATCATCGCCAATGACGAGCATCCGCTGAAGGTCGACCCGGCCAAAATCCCCGGACTGAAGCCGGCGTTCCGCGCCAACGGCACCATCACGCCCGCCGCCTCCTCCGCCAATGCCGACGGCGCCGCCGCGCTGGTGCTGACGAAGCGCTCGCTCGCGGATCGCAACGGCCTGCCGGCAATGGCCGAGATCAAGGGCCACGCCACCCACAGCCAGGAGCCGCAATGGTTCACGACGGCGCCGATCCCGGCGATCCGCAAGCTCCTCGACAAGGTCGGCTGGAGCGCCGGCGACGTCGATCTGTTCGAGATCAACGAGGCCTTCGCCGTGGTGGCGATGGCGGCGCAGCGCGACCTCGGCATCCCCCGCGACAAGCTGAACATCAACGGCGGCGCCTGTGCGCTCGGCCACCCCATCGGTGCGACCGGCGCGCGGCTGATCGTGACGCTGCTGCACGCGCTCGAGGCGCAGAATCTCAAGCGCGGCGTCGCGGCACTCTGCATTGGCGGCGGTGAAGCCACGGCCATCGCCGTGGAGCGTCTGACGCAGTGACCAAGACACGTCCGAAAATGAGGGAACTCTGTCATTTTCGACAGACACGTCCCGTGCCATTCTGCAAGCTCGTGCAGGTGTCTCAAAGCCTGCCCATCAAACATTGAGGCCCAATGATCTCGAACTGGCTCGCGGCAGCACTCGGCCGCCGCAATATCCACTACGGCTGGGTGATGGTCGGCGTGACCTTCCTCACCGCGCTGATCAGCGCCGGCACGGTTGGTGCGCCCGGCGTGTTCATCGTCCCGCTTCAGCACGAGTTCGGCTGGAGCACGGCGCAGATCTCCTCCGCGCTGTCGATCCGCTTCATCCTGTTCGGGCTGATGGCGCCGTTCGCGGCCGCCCTGCTCAATCGCTACGGCCTGCGCAACGTCACGCTGACTGCACAGCTCATCGTGGTCTCGGCGCTGGTCCTTTCGCTCGGCATGACGCAGGTCTGGCAGCTCGTGTTGCTGTGGGGCGTCGTGATCGGCATCGGCACCGGCATGACCGCGCTGGTGCTGGGCGCCACCATAGCGACGCGCTGGTTCGCCGCGCGGCGCGGCCTCGTCGTCGGCATCATGACTGCGAGCGTCGCCACCGGCCAGCTGGTATTCCTGCCGCTGCTCGCAAGCCTGACCGAGCGTTACGGCTGGCGGCTCGCGCTCGGCTTCGTCTGCATCGCGCTCGGCGTCTCCGCCGTGGCGGTTCTCCTCGCGATGCGCGACCGGCCGAGCGACGTGGGCCTGCGCCCGTTCGGCGACGAAGGCACCGAGCCCCTGCCGGCCCCGCCGGTCAGCCATGGCTCGATCACGGGCGTGGCGCTCGGCACGCTGCGCGACGCCTCGAAGTCGCGCGCGTTCTGGATCCTGTTTGCGACCTTCTTCGTCTGCGGCGCGTCGACCAACGGTCTCGTCCAGGTTCACCTGATCCCGATGTGCCTCGATTTCGGCATCCCGCAGGTGCAGGCCGCAAGCCTGCTCGCCGCGATGGGCATCTTCGACTTCTTCGGCACCATCATGTCGGGCTGGCTGTCGGACCGCTACGACAACCGCTACCTCCTGTTCTGGTACTACGGCCTGCGCGGGCTGTCGCTGATCTTCCTGCCCTTCAGCGACTTCTCGTTCTACGGGCTGTCGATCTTCGCGATGTTCTACGGGCTCGACTGGATCGCCACGGTGCCGCCGACGGTGCGGCTTACCGCGCAGAAGTTCGGACCCGAGCGCGCCAACCTAGTGTTCGGCTGGATCTTTGCCGGCCATCAGCTCGGCGCAGGCACCGCGGCGTTCGGTGCCGGTTTCTCGCGGACGGTCTATGAGAGCTACCTGCCCGCGTTCTTCATCGCCGGCGCGCTCTGCGTGTTCGCCTCGCTGATCGTGCTGGCGCTGTCGCGGCAACCGAAGGCCGAGCCGAAGCCCGCGATGGCCTAGTACCTGATCGTGGTGGTGACGCCGAAGACTGCGGCGTCACCGATCCGCGACACGCCGGTCGGATCGTTCGGATTGGGGATGCCGCCAGAGGGGCGGAACACGTATTGGAAGTAAGGCGCGATCAGCCAGCCCGGCTTGATATGCGCCTCGTAGATCATCTCGATCAGCATCTCGTTGCTGCGCACCGGGCTCTGGATGCCGGTGAAAGCCTGCGTATCAATGTCAAGATTGCGCGCGGTGTTCGAAATCCGCATATAGGCCATCGCCACGCCGAAGCGATCGAGCGGACGGCCTGGCGTGAAGCCGACGAAGCCGATGCCGCCGTCCACATAGAGGTCGATCAGATTGCGGTCCGGCGGGCTGTAGGCGATGCGGCCGAACGCGGTGACGCCCGGGATCGAGGCTGACGTGCTGTTGTCTTTCACCTCCGGCGGGCGATAGAGCACCTGCTCGATGACGGCGAAGATACCGTAATTGCCGCGAAGTCTTGCAGGCATACCGCTTCCGCCGGCATCGGCGATCGACAGCCCCTCCGCCGTAAAACGCTGGCTGTCGAACGAGCCATAATGCTTCCAGGCGCCCGGCGTGAAATTGCCGGCGAGCGGCCGGCCGCCGATATCGATGTCGTAGTTGAAGCGGACCTGCCCGATCACCCATGGCGGATCGTTGACGCGGAACGCCAAGCCATGATGGTCGCGCAGCTGCGGATCCGCCTCGCCCGGGCCTGACGGATCGCCGTTGAACACCGCACCGAACGCGGTGATGTTCTCGGTCAGCGCCGCCTTGATGCGGATGCCGGGCACCGCGATCGGCGGTGCCGGGCCCCCGGCGGGAAGATTGCTCGCCTTGATCGCGGGCCAGCCGAAAGTGCCGTTGATGAAGAGGTCGTCGGTCTGGCTGTCGAAGAACTCGACGTCGGCGGCCTGCTGGCCGGCCCTGATGTTCAGGCGGTCGCCGAAGAAGCTCTGCTCGAAATAGGCGTTGTAGAGCCGCTGGTCCGGCAGTGCCTCGATCTCGCTGATGGTGGCGAGGTTTATCACATAGTTGCGGGAGAGCCCCTGGCCGTAGATCACGAAGCCATTGGCGTAGAACCGGCCGCCGGTCCAGCCGACGAGCTTGTCGAGATCGGCATCGACCGAGAGATCGAGGCGGCCGAAATGGATGGCGCCACGCTTCACGCCGCCGGAGACGTTGGCGATGTTGTCGGCGATATAGGTGGCACCGAAATTCAGGCCCTTGTTGGCGAGCCCGTCATGCCATTCGTTGAACCATTTTAGCGCCAGCCATTCGGCCGCGCTTTCGTCCTTGGCGCCGGCGAGCGCGCTCGTGCTCGCCACCGTTGCGGCCAGCACGATCGCGGCCGCGTTTCGCAGCAGAAATCTGTGGGACGTCCCGATCACGGCTGATACCGGCTGCGTACGCTACCTGAAGATACCCGTGCGCCGCATGAACAGATAGGCCGCCCCTACGGACGAGGCCATCAACAGCGCCGCCCAGAGAAATCCGCTCTCGACGTCGGTGAGCGGCAGGCCCTTGGTGTTCATGCCGAAGATGCCGGTGATCAGGGTCGGCGGCAGCAGCAGCGAGGTCACGATGGAGAGCGTGTGGAGGTGGTGGTTGCTCTCTTCCTCGTTCTTGAAGCGCAGCTCCTCCTCGAGGAGGCGGCTGCGTTCGCGGAGCTCGACGATGTCGTGATCGAGCCCGTCCAGCCGCTGCGCCAGCTTGCCGGCGTGAATGCGCAAGGCCGGCGCCAGATGATCGGTGTTCTTCTGATCGAGGCGATGGAACAGCACGCGCAGGCCGGTGAGCTGGCGATGCAGCCTGACGCAGGTCCGGCGCAGCCGGCCGAGATTGCGGCGCATCTCCGGCTTGGCGTCGTCGGCCAAAATCCGTTCCTCGATGTCGTCGATCTCCTGGCCGAGCTTGTCCGCCATCCGGTCCAGCGTGTCGGCGACCTCGTCGACGATCTTTTCCAGGAGATGGGCGACGTTGTCGACGCGGTAGCCGCCTTCGAGCACGCGGCGCGTGGCATCGGCCGAGCACAGCGCCTGATGCCGGCCGCTGACGAGAAGATGCTCGGTCATGGCGAAACGCAGGAACGCGGTCTCTTCGGTCGCGCTGTCGATGTCGCGCACGAGATCGGAGAAGACGCCGTAGACGCAGTGGTCGATGACGTGAAGCTGCTGGAAAGTGTCGTTGGACAGCAGGAGGTCGCGCGCGAGCGGCGGCAGCTGTGACGCCGCGATCCAGGGCCGTGCGCGCGCATCGGTCAGGTTGAAATGCAACCAGAGCCGACCGTCATGGCTGAACTCGATCGGCTGGTCGATCGGCAGCGCCTCGGCGCTGCCGTCGCCGTGCAGCCGGAACGCCCAGACCAGGCCGGGAATGGCGGGCACGGAATCCGATATCGCGCTGACAAGCTTCGCCGGCTCAGCCATGGCCAACCCCAACCGTCAACAAACGCCCCGTTTCCGGAAGATGGCTGACGGCATCCTCCGGACCTCTCGCGGGTACTCAATTACGGCTTTGTTACAGTTTGATGATGATGCAGCCCTACTCCGCGGCCAGCCCCGTCGCGGCCACCGCCTCGACCTCCTTGACGTAGTCGTGCACGACGCGGCCGAACGGCAGCGTGAGATCGGCGATGTAGTGGTGCGCGCCCAGGCAGCGGAGAACCGGGAAATCCGCAACCGGCGCGTTGACGTGCGGCACCAGATGCAGCCGGCCGGGCCCCATCCAGGAGCCCTTCGGCACGATGTCGATGAGGTTGATCGCGACGAGCTGACAGACTTCGAGACGGCCGTCGACGCCCGGGATCATCTTCAGATTAATCTGCGTCTTCGACAGCGTCGTACGGGTGCGATCGCCGTTGCCGGCCATGCTCTCGTGCTTGTAGCCCATCGTGCCCATGGCGACGAGCTGGCCGGCATACTCCAGCGTGCCCGTCAGCGTGTCCTTGACGATCTCGAGCTTGGGATGGGCGTATTTCTTGGGAAAGCCCCAGATCTCGCGGCCCGCCGCGATCGGCGGATCATCATCCAGATACATCTGCGAGACGAAATTGACCTCCTCGCCGTTGAGGCGCGCGGGGATGACGAGGCCGGATTCGGTGTAGCTGCCGAAGCCGGAGGAGTCCGGCATCTTGATCCATTCGTAATGCACGATCGGCTGGTCGATCGGCTCCAACGGCTCGGGCAGGCCGGCGCGGATCAGCTCCGGATCGGTCTCGTAGGTGATGACGAGGAATTCGCGGTTGACGAAGCGATAGGGCCCGGCCGGATAGCTCGGCCCCGCCGCCGGCATGGACGGAAGTCTCAGCACGTCTTCCCTGCGCATCCTGATCTCCTGTGTGTGATGTCCGCCCGGCGGCGTCAGGCCTGGACCCCAAAATTGCTAGCCGCCGTCATTGACTGCGATGTGAAGGATTTCCGTCAGGCGCACGACCTCCCGCCATTCCCGCTGCGGTCGGCCTGCATGCAGACGATGCATCGGCGCTGAAATTGTCATCACGCCGTCACTGCCGGACGCAATCGTTTGGTCCACGCTAGGAGGCACGCCATGGACGCCCGCACGTCGCAACCGGCTCATCAGACGCATCAGCCTCCCGCACGGGGCTGGCGCCCCGAACGCTGCGACCGCGTCGCGCTGGTGCTGCAAGGTGGCGGCGCGCTCGGCGCCTACCAGGCCGGCGTCTATCAGGCGCTGCACGAGGCCGGCATCGAGCCCGACTGGGTCTGCGGTGTCTCGATCGGTGCAATCAATTCCGCCATCATCGCCGGCAACAAGCCCGAGAAGCGGCTGGAAGCGCTCCGCATCTTCTGGGAGCGCATCACCAACCGCAAGATCTGGCATTACACGCCCGACGGCGACATCTTCCGCCAGTGGCGCAATCTCACCAGCGCGTGGATGACGTCGGCGATGGGTCAGCCTGGCTTCTTCACCCCGCACCAGGTCAATCCCTGGTTCAGCCCGGTCGGCGCGCGCACCGCCACCAGCTATTACGATACGATGCCGCTGAAGGAGAGCCTGCTGGAGCTCGTCGACTTCGACCTCATCAACGAGAAGAAGGTCCGTTTCGCGGTCGGCGCGGTCAACGTGCTCTCGGGTAACTTCATCTATTTCGACAACTCCCATGACGAGATCGAGCCGGAGCACATCATGGCTTCCGGCGCCCTGCCCCCGGCGCTGCCGATGGTGCGGATCGGCACCGATCATTTCTGGGACGGCGGCATCGTCTCCAACACGCCGCTCCAGCATCTGCTCGACCAGGAGGACGCGCTCAACTCGCTGGTGTTCCAGGTCGACCTGTTCAGCGCGCGGGGCGTGCTGCCGCGCTCGATCCAGGACGTGATGGCCCGCCACAAGGACATCATGTATTCCTCGCGCACGCGCCACAACACCGACGTCTACCGCCGCACCCACAACCTCAAGATTCTGCTCTACAAGGCGCTGGCGAAAATCCCGGACGAGCAGCTCTCCGACGAGGATCGCCAGCTCAAGACGAGCCTGCGCCGCATGCCCGAGATCGCGATCCTGCACCTGATCTACCAGCAGAAGGCCTATGAGGGCGACGCCAAGGACCATGAGTTCTCGGGCACCTCGATGCGCGAACACTGGACGAGCGGCTACGAGGACACCAAGCGCACGCTGAAGCGCCGCGACTGGATCAAGATGCCGGACGAAGGCATGGGCCTCGTGGTGCACGACGTGCACCGGGAGACGGAGAGCGCGTAACGGCGCTCTTCAGACAGGCCGCTCCAGACAAAAACTGCGAAAACAACCCCATGCACAGTAGCCGGGGCGTGTTAGATCAACGACTTACGTTTTCCCGAAGCCATTTGACTCGTCGGGCAAAACAGGGGCATGATGGCATCATTGCCAAATCGCACGACCAATCTGCTCCGTGCCAATCCGTGAATTGCGGAACTTCGGTTCCACTTCATTCCGGGCATACGTTTTTACTACAATTAACCGCAGGTCTCTCGGCACATCGCTAGACTGTTGATGCGCGACGATGCTTCCAGGCCACGCAACAACAGAACACAGCGTGGGGTGAATCATGATCAAAGTTGTACAGGCATTCGACCGAACCGAAATCACCGAGCTCGCCAGTGACGACGCCGCCGCGCTGGAGGCAAAGTTCGAGACCGCGCGAAAGCTGTTCGCGGACCGAAAGGCCTGGCTGAAGCCGCATCAGCGGATCGCCATTCTCAACAGGCTCGCCGATCTGGTCTCGGCGAAGCGGCAGGATTTTGGTATCCTGATCGCGCGCGAAGGCGGCAAGCCGCTCACGGATGCGTTGATCGAGACGGATCGGGCGATCGACGGCATCCGCTCGGCAGCGGATTTTTTGCGGACCCGCGGCGGGGTCGAGGTCCCGATGGGCCTGACACCCGCAAGCGATGGCCGGCGGGCATGGACCATCAAGGAACCCATCGGCATTGTCGCGGCGATCTCGGCCTTCAACCATCCCCTCAACCTGATCGTTCACCAGGTCGCACCGGCGATCGCGACGGGCTGCCCTGTCATCGTCAAGCCGGCTGGCACAACGCCCCTGTGCTGCGTCGAGCTCGTGAAACTCGTCCACGAAGCCGGCATGCCCGAAGGCTGGGTACAGACGTTCCTCCCGGAGGATCACGGCCTGCCTGAAAAATTCGCGACCGACCCGCGCGTCGCCTTCCTGAGCTTCATCGGCTCGGCGCGCGTTGGCTGGCATCTGCGATCGGTCATCACCCCCGGTGCGCGCTGCGCCCTCGAGCACGGCGGTGTCGCGCCCCTCATCGTCGACCGCAGCGCCGACCTCGAAAAGATCATCGAGCCGATCGCCAAGGGCGGTTATTACCACGCGGGGCAAGTCTGCGTGTCGGTCCAGCGCATCTATGTGCATTCCGCGCTTCAGAAGGAGTTCGTCGACCGCTTCGCGGCCAGGGTCGAGGTCCTGAAGGTGGGAGACCCGACGCTCCCCGAAACAGAGGTGGGACCGCTGATTACGCCGCAGGAGGTTGCGCGTGTCGAAGGCTGGATCAATGAGGCGGTTTCGGCCGGGACACGACAGATCGGGGGCGGCCGGTTGAGCGAGACCACGCTCAAGCCATCGATCCTGATCTCGCCGCCGCGCGATGCCAAGGTTTCCACGCTGGAGGTGTTCGGGCCGGTGACCTGCGTCTATCCGTTCGATCGCATCGACGACGCGATCGCGGAAGCCAACTCGCTTCCGGTCTCATTCCAGTCCGCCATCTTCACGCGCGACCTCGCGGTCGCGCTCGATGCGGCGGAGCGCCTCGACGCGGCGGCGGTGATGATCAACGACCACACCGCCTTCCGCACCGACTGGATGCCTTTCGCGGGCCGCCGCGTATCCGGCCATGGCGTCGGCGGCATTCCCTACACGATGCACGAGATGACGGCGGAGAAAATGATCGTGTTCAGGTAATCGCCGAACCAGCGCAGGCTCGGTGGAGCAGGACGAAGAAGTGGCCCGGACAGCCCTTGCCGCGATCGAGGGTGCCGCCGGCCAGTCATGAACCCAACAGTCAGGAGATCACATGTCCAAGGGAAAAGTGCTCGTTGTCGGCTCCAATGCCACCCGTATCGAAATCCAGGGCGGCGGCACCGGACCGACTGGCCAATACCTCAATGAAACCGTCGTGCCGGCGATGGCCGTGGTCGATGCCGGCTACGAGGTGGTACTGGCGACGCCGAACGGCAAGCAACCGTACATCGATCCGGCCTCCGATCATGCGGCCCATTTCGGCGGCGACGAGAAGGCCTACCGGCGGGGACGCGACTTCTTCGACAAGGACCCGGCGATGACCAACGTCCATACGTTGCGCGCGATCGTGGACGGAGGACTGGATCAATATGCCGCCGTTTTCGTTCCCGGTGGGCAGGGTCCGGTCGTCGACCTCATGCAGGACGCGGAGCTCGGCAAGATCCTGCGATATTTTCACGAACGGAAGAAGCCGACGGCCCTGCTCTGCCACGGACCGATCGCGACGCTGGCCGCCCTGCCCGACGCCAAGGCCTATCGCGCCGCGCTGATCGCCGGCGACAAGGCCAAGGTCGCGGAGCTCGGAAAGGGCTGGCAATATGCGGGCTACAAGATGACGGTATTCACCGCCTCGGAAGAGATACCGATCGAGGAGCAGTTCCTGCACGGCAAGATCTACTTCACCATGCCGGACGCGCTGGGAGCTGCGGGTGCCGAGGTCAGCAGAAGCGCCGTCGACTTCGAGCCTTACGTCGTCGAGGACCGCGAGCTGATCACCGGCCAGAATCCGCGGTCCGACCATCCTATCGCGGCAAAGCTGATCGCAGCGCTCGACCGCGCCACTGTGGCGGCGTAAGCGTTTACCCCAATGTCATCCCGGCCTGGTGCGCAATTGCGCACAGGGGCCGGGAGGAAATCGGGACAGAAGCCTGCTTCAGCAGCATCCGGCTTCTTTCGACCGCGTTCCGCGAAACTAACAGGTCTTCTGCTGCAAGTGCTGCACGCAGGTGCAGGTCTTCGCCGCCGGATATTTCACGTCGTAATAGGGAAAACTCGACGTGGCGGGGGTGTTCGTCGAGCAGCGGGGGAACAGGTAATAGCTGTCGGACAGCTTCACCGTGCCGGCGATCGTGAAGCCGAGGTTGGGCGCGTAGTCGTAGGACACCTCGCTCAGGATGAGCGAGATGTTGGCATTGCTGGTACCGCCCGGCGCGGTAAAGGACGACAAGGTCATCTGCTGACCGGCGGCCCTCGCCCCCGACGTACTGGTCGACTTGCTCCATTGCACCGTCGCGTTGCCATTGCTGTCGGTCGAGACCTCGGAGACCGTGATCGTCATCAGCGAGGTGCTGCCGTTCTTGATGGGATAGGGAGCCATGATGGAGCTCGCCGCAGCGAGAATGCCGTCCATCTGGGTCGACGTGACGGCCGTGTTCTGCGAGATCATGTCGGCAACGCTGTGCGCGGTCGCGCTGACCTTGACGTTCATGGCGAGCCCGTTGCCGAGCTCGACGCCGCCGACATAGAGCACCAGCATGAACGGCGTCACGATGGCGAATTCCGTCGCTGCAACGGCGCGTACATCGGTCAACATCTGCCGAGCGCGAGACGACAGGGCGGAGATCATCAGGTGGCTCCTGGCTCGTTCTGGAACGCGGCGGACGACATGAGCAGCCGGTTGCCATTGCTAAGGTTCGAGAGATTGAAGCCGAGCGGCCCGAGCACGACCGGCCAGACATACATGACGCGGAGAACGACGATATCGCCGGAATCGCCAGGATTGTATTGCCAGCTGTTGGTCACATTGCCCGAGCCGTCGAAGGTCAGCGTGGGCGTCGCCGTGTTCGCGGAAGACCAGGACGTTGCGACCTGCATGTCGACCATCAGGCCGCTGCAATTGAACAGGATTACGATCTGATCGCAGACCTTCTGCTTGAAAACCGCCTGGTTCATCTGCGCCGACTGAACCTGCCCCGTCATGACGAGACGCGCCGACTGGCGCACCACGGTTTCAAGCATCTGCTGGGCAAAGAAAACCAGAAACGTCTGGATGAGCGCGATGACGAGCGCGAGAAACGGCGCGGCAACGAGCGCGAATTCGACGGCCGTGGCTCCGCTTCTATCGCCGGCGAAGGCGGCGCAGCGGTTGCGGCGTCTCTTCGTTGTCGTGACCTGTCGGGTCATGGCCCCTTCCCTACTGCACGAGGCTGGCCGTGCTGGACGCAACCTTGATGAAGAGGTTGGTCAGCGCCGCGGAAATGTCGCCACCGGTCTGCACGCTCGCATACAGCCCGGGCGACGCGCACGATTGCAGCCGTGTCGCAATCGTGCCGGTCGACGAGGTCGGGCTGTTGAACTGCGCGATGCGGGTGTTGTACCAGCTCTCGGTCGGCAGCGGCAGATACTCGGTGTAGAGGACCGCAATGCGAATGCCGCGATTCTTGATCGTCGTGCAGATCGCCGTGTCGAGCGGTTGCTGGCATCGCAAGGTCGTCGAGTTGGCCGCCGGAAGCGCATAGGTCGCATTGGCGTCGCAGGTGCCCCCCGACTTCGGAATGAGCTTGTCCTCCACGCCGTCGGTGACCAGGAAGACCACCTCCTGCGGCGTATCGCCCGCCTGATTGGTGCCGGTGCCCGGCAGTGGCATCACGGCGTTGACGTCCGTCAGCCCCTTCGAGATATCCGTGCCGTAGTCGGTGGTGTAGGTGCAGTTGCCCTTGCTGTCGACAATGGGGCAGTTCTGGTGGTCGACCGTCAGGAGCTGAATGTTGGTGATCTTCGTGGCGGCGGTGTCCGGGGTGGTCAGCGTCTGGATCGTGTTGAGGGCATAGTCGAAGGTGTAGATGGCAGCCTTGTAGGTGGTGTTGTTGAGCGCCGACATGCACTGCATGACGCCGCCCGTCACACCCGCCTGCGGGCACGTCCAGGGTCCCTTCAACAACTGCGTAACGGCGTTGGTCACGAGATCGATGCGCAGTGTGACGCTGTTTGCGCGCGCGACGGTGAGATTGTCCTTGTTCGACGAGCTGGGAGCTGCGTTGTTGGGACGCGTCTCATGGCAGGCGAACCCGCAACTCTTCGCGTAGCTGGGCTGGTTCTTCGTGAGCGCAATCATGTTGGTGATGTCGTTCTGCGTCGCCGCGATCGCCATTGACGGCGAGTCGTCCAGCAGCAGATAGAAGTTCATGTTGGGCGCGCTCGACGCCTTCGCCGTTGCGGAGCCGGCCACTTGCCAGGTCTGCTTGCCGAGAACGCTGGGGAAATTATTGACGGACTGCGCGGTGTAGGAAACCGTGATGCTTCGTGCGAGGCCGGAATCCGTGACGGTGATGGTCGGCGTCGGCGTCGCCGTCAGACCGGGAAGATTCGCCTTCGCTGCAAAGACGGCTGCGGCGGTCGCCTGGACGACCGTCTTGTCGGTCTGGGTCAGCATCGCCGGCCGCACGGCAGCGATCGCAGCCGCGTCGGCGGCTGCGTTCAATTGCTCGCGCTTGCGGACGGCCTGCGTGTAGTCGAGCGTCATGCCCAGGAGAAAGACGATCGGGACCATCGTGAGGGCGAAGATAACGGCGATGTTGGCCTTCCGGTCTCTTGCGAAACGGAGCACTACCCGGCGGAGCATGACCTTCATCCTGATTGCCGTCGTGGCGGCAGAGAGCAATTCCTAAAGTCTTTTGATCGGGGCAACCGGTGGGATGACCGCTGCCGGTCGCCCGCCAATCGCAGGCTGGAATATGGATATGGCCCCCTTAATCAACACTTACGGGCAATCCACAAACAGGGAGTGCAACGGAGTGGGATGTTCCATATCGAGAGGACATCATTAACGTCGGTTAAACGCGATCGCAGAGATTGAGGGGTAAGCGGCCTCCGGTGAGGTCGATACGACCTCAACGCCGGCGCTTGCGGGAGCGTCCGGCGGGCTGCGCAGCATCACCGCTCAGCAGGCACGTCGGTCTGGTCAACCGCGGCTATGGTACAGACGCCAAGGCATCATGCCGTCATTGGGCATCCGCGCCATCGTCGTCTTCGACTTGCAGAATGGTCCCCGACAGCAGAGCGGCGGCCTTTTGAAGCGGCGCTATGAAGCGGTCCAACTCGGCGAAGCTCACGCGGGCCACCGGTACGGACACGCCGAGGCAAGCGATCAACTCCCGATCCGGCGACAGAATGGGGACGGCGCACCCGACCACCCCCTTGACGTACTCTTCGTTTGTCTTGGCCCAACCGCGTTGTCGCGTCTCCTCGAGAACCTTCATCAGCGCGTGGACATCGACGATCGTCGTTTCGGTGAATTTGGTCAGGGGTAGCGCGCGGCACAGCTTCGCCCGGATCCGCTCGGGCAGTCTGCTCATATAGATCTTTCCGGTCGACGTGCAGTGTAACGGCGCCGCTTCTCCCGGATTGAACTGAAGACCTTGCGGCTCCGAAACGCGAACGCTGTCGACATAGGCAACGACGTTGTCGCGCACGACGCCGATCTCACACTGTTCTCCGATTTCTCCCGCAACCGCCCGAAGCACCGCGTGCCGCCGCGCGGTGCGAAATGCAGCGCCGATGACGGTGGCCGACAGTGTGACGAGCTGGTTTCCCACAACGTACCGCTTGGTACCCAACGCCTTCTGAAGCAGTCCGCGGTCTTCGAGGTTTCCGATCAACCTGTGTGCCGTTGGAAGCGGCAACGAAAGAGCCTTTGCGATCTCCGCGGCCGAGACGGCTTTGCGTTGGTCGGCAACATGCCGAACGATCGCGAACGCCCGATCCAACGGTCCATCCTTCTCATTTCGCTTCGTCATTTCCCACCCGGCCAAAACTGGAAGTGAAATCAAGGCCAACGCCAAGTATTATCATTTTTCGGAATTAAACCTATTGAAATTCGACAAAACTGATTGTCGAAATCCTGAAAGCTCATATTCTTGGCGTCGCCGGCGATTGACCAGAAATTGTGCAATGCGGTCTCGCCGTTCCGAAAATCGCGCTCCGCCGCTTGGCCCGGAGCCAAGTTCTGCCGGCGCGCTCAACAGGAGATGTGCATGTCTCGTCATTACGACGTGGACGCTGTGAGGAAGGAATTCCCCGCGGTCGAACGGATGGTCTATCTGGATTCCGGGTTTCAAACGCCGCTCGCGCGTCCCGTGAAGGCCGCGATCGAGCTTTTCCTTCGCGAGGGCTTCGAGACAGCCGGTCCGAAGAGTGTCTGGCTCGATCGGGTCGAGCAGACCCGTGCCAAAGTCGCCCGCTTTCTCGGTGTGACGGCGGATGAGATTGCCTTCACGAAGAACACGTCGGAAAGCATGAACATTGCGGCAAACGCACTGCCGCTACAGGCCGGCGACAACGTCCTGATGATCCACGGCGATCATCCGAACAACGCCTACGCGTTCCTCAATCTGCAACGGAAAGGCGTCGAGGTCCGCTTCATCCCAATGACGGAGGTCGTCGACGCCGACAGCTTTGCTCCCTTCATTGACGAAAGGACGCGTGCGATCTCGATGTCGCATGTGACTTTTCACGCCGGGCACCGCTTTGACATCGAGAGCGTCGGCGCGCTGTGCGTCAGGAACAAACTCCACTTCGTGGTAGACGTGATGCAGGCCATCGGAGTCGTGCCTGTCGACGCCAAGGCGATCGGCGCAAGCTTCATCGGCTCCGGCAGCCACAAGGGATTACTGGTTCCGCAAGGGCTCGGACTGCTCTATTGGGACAAGACGCTCAAAGAGCTGGAGCCGACCTATCTGGCGGCTGCGAGCCTCGCCGAGATCCCGAGCGATCTCATCGCGCGTGCCGACAGGATGGCGCCCTCGCCGGCCGCCAAGCGCTTCGAGCTCGGCAACTTCAATCTACCCGCAGTCCACGCCCTCGGTGCTTCGCTCGACATGATCGAGCAGATCGGGGTGCAGAACATCCAGAACCACTGCTTCGATCTCGGCGATCACCTGATTGCGCGCCTGGACGAGCTGGGCGTCCGCCTCGTTGGCCCGCGCGAGCGCAAGCATCGCGCTCCGCACATCTACGTCATCGCCCTGCCCGCGGCAGACTGGCTCGGCCATTTCGAGGAGAACGGCGTGCGCGTGTCGCCCGAACGAGATGGCATTCGCGTCTCGCTCGGCATGTTCAACACCGCCACCGACATCGATCGGCTGATCGACGTCATCCGTCGGCGCGGGCTCAGACGCCCGTCCGTCGCGGCTTGAATTTGACAAACGATCGGAAGGCAAAAACCATGAAGAATCTCGTTCAGGTCTTGGGACTTCTCCCGGCGCTCCTGGCTATCAACGCAAGCCCGTCCACGGCAGCCGACAGCCCGACGCTCGACAAGATCAAATCCAGCGGCTCGATCACGATCGGCTACCGTGAGTCTTCGATACCGTTCTCATACCTTGGGCCGGATCAGAAGCCCGTCGGCTTCTCGCTCGATCTCTGCGCGACGATCGTCGATCGCATCAAGGATGAGCTGAAGCTGCCCAGTCTGAAGGTCAGCTACACGCCGGTGAACTCCTCGAACCGGATTCCCCTGATCCAGAGTGGGACCGTCGACATCGAATGCGGCGGCACCGCCAACGACAAGAAGCGGCAGGAGCAGGTCTCGTTCTCGGTCGCAACGTTCGTCAGCCAGCCGCGCTGGCTCGTCAAGGCCGCCAGCGGCGTGAAGACCGCCGGCGACCTGAAAGGCAAGACGGTTGTCGTCACGCAAGGCTCCAACGCGGTGGGTTTCGCGCAGAGCGTCAACGCCAAGGAGCAGCTCGGCCTCAACATCGTCCAGGCCAAGGACCATGCGGAGTCCTTCCTGATGCTGAACACCGGCCGTGCCGTCGCCTTCATGGAGGACGATATCCTCCTCGCCGGGCTCAAGGCTGCGGCGCCGAATCCGGACGCGCTCCTGTTCCTTTCCGAGGGTTACGCGAAGATCTACTATGGGCTGATGTTCACCAAGGGCGATGCCGGCTTCAAGAGGCTTGTCGACGACGTTCTCTCCAAGCAGATGGCATCCGGCCAATTCGAGAAGACCTACGCGAAATGGTTCACCAGGCCAATCCCGCCCAAGGGTGAGAACCTCGCATTCCCGCTCACCGACGAGTTGATGGAGCGGATCGCACATCCCAGCGATGCCGTCGACTGATTGACGGATCTGATCGTCCCGGAAGGTCATCCTCGTCCGCACTGCAACCCGGAGGCTCGCGATGTTCGGAGTGCTTTTTGAACAGGCGGCAGACGGCCAGCGCTATATCGACTGGCTTCTGTCGGGTCTCGGTTGGACCCTGGCTCTGGCCTTCTTCGGCTGGTGGATCGCCTTCGGCATCGGCGTGTTCGTCGGCGTCGGCCGCACAGTCCAGAATCGCTTCGTCTCGATTCCGGCCCGGCTCTACGTCGAGATATTCCGAAACATCCCCGTCCTGGTGCAGATGTTCCTCTGGTACTTCGTTTTCCCGGAGGTGGTGCCGGCCGCGCTCGGAAATGCCATCAAGCAGATGCCGCCGCCTTGGGCATCGTTCTTCCCGGCACTCCTGTGCCTCGGACTCTACACCGCGTCTCGAATAGCCGAGCAGGTCCGGGCCGGCATCGAAGCGCTTCCGAAGGGGCAGATCGAGGCCGCCAACGCTCTCGGCCTCAGCGGCTACCTCACCTATCGATACGTCGTCGTGCCGCAGGCTCTGCGCCTGATCGTGCCGAGCCTCACCAGCGAGGTGATGGGAATATACAAGAACACCTCCGTCGCACTCACGATCGGCTTGATGGAGCTCACCGCACAGGCGCGCCAGATCAGCGAGGCAACGTTCCAGACATTCTCGGCGTTCGGCGCAGCGACGATCATCTATCTTTGCCTGGCGCTGGTTGCGTATCAGATCATGACGCTCATCGACAAGGCCATCAGGATTCCGGGCAGCGCCCCGGTGAAGCTCACTGCTGAACAGGATCTCGCCGCCGACATGCAGCAAGGCAGCGCTCTGCCCGGCGCCATGGAGACCGTGAAATGAATACCCTCGATTTCTCGATCGTCGCGCAGTCGTGGCCTTATCTCTGGTCTGGCCTGCTCTTCTCGCTTTCGCTCACGGCGGCCGCATTCGCCATCGGCATGGTCCTCGGGACCTGCCTTGCGCTGGTACAGCACTTCGAGGTCCCGGTGTTCGCGCAGATCGTCCGCGGCTACGTTGCGATCATCCGGTCAATCCCGTTGATCCTGGTCCTCTTCTGGTTCTTCTTCCTGGTACCGATCGTGCTTGGGCACCTGAGCGGCAACGGCCGCCCGATTCCGATCGGGGCTACCTACACGGCGTTCATCACCTTTGGCTTGTTTGAAGCCGCCTACTACTCCGAGATCATCCGCGTCGGACTGCGGGCCGTGAACAAGGGGCAGTTCGAGGCCTCACAGGCGCTCGCGCTGTCGACCTACGACACCTACCGCCATGTCGTTCTGCCGCAGGTCCTTCGCGTGGCGAGTCCGATCATCCTGAGCCAGACGATCATCCTGTTTCAGGACACGTCTCTCGTTTACGTGCTGTCGTTGACGGATCTTCTGGGCGCGGCTTCCAAGCTCGCACAGCTCAATGGACGTCTCGTCGAGATGTACCTCTTCGTCGCGGTGGCCTACCTCGTCATCAGCTCGGTGGCCTCCCAGTGCGTCGCCACCCTTCGCAGGCGATACGGCCTTGCGACGGCACGATGATCATCGGGATACCAAACGGCCCCGTATTTGGGAGACGAACATGCCTCAAGCGACTGTCAGCAATGCCACACAGCCCGGTGCAATCGTCCTCGTCGAGAACGTGATGAAGCGATTCGGCGCATTCAATGCGCTGAACGACGTCAACCTCAGGGTCGGCAAGGGCGAGAAGATCGTCCTCTGCGGCCCTTCGGGCTCCGGCAAGTCGACGCTCATCCGGTGCATCAACCACATCGAGAAACACGACGCCGGCAGGATCGTCGTCGACGGCGTCGAATTGAGCAACCGCATGGCCGACATCAACAGCGTGCGCTGCGAGGTCGGAATGGTCTTTCAGAGCTTCAACCTCTTTCCGCACCTCACGGTCGCCGAGAACTGCATGCTGGCTCCGATCAAGGTTCGCGGCATCTCGCAAGCGGAAGCGCGCGATCGCGCACTCGGCCTGCTGCGGAAGGTCCGCATCCAGGATCAGGCGGACAAGTATCCCGCGCAATTGTCGGGTGGCCAGCAGCAACGCGTCGCCATCGCGCGGGCGCTGTGCATGCAGCCCAAGATCATGCTGTTCGACGAACCGACATCCGCTCTCGACCCCGAGATGGTCAAGGAGGTGCTGGACACCATGGTCGAGCTGGCGCGAGATGGAATGACGATGGTCTGCGTGACGCACGAGATGGGATTCGCCCGCGAGGTCGCCGACCGGGTCGTCTTCATGGATCGCGGAAGCATCGTTGAGGAGGCGGATCCGGAGACATTCTTCCGGGCCCCGCGCACGGAGCGGGCGAAGGGTTTCCTGAACCAGATCATCCACTAGGATCCCGCTCGACCGAGACCAAGCTGACGGGCCCTGCTCGACGCGTTCCTCCCGGGTCCCCAGCTTCGAGACATATTGCCATTAGACTCCCCGCCGCAAACGTGGAGAATGTCCCCGCACGTCACGTGCGCAGTGCACACCAAGATGCGCCAGGGGAAACAAAATGCCGGCTGCCTTCCCGTCGTCCCTACCCACCATCCCGACCGCTCCTTTGACCGCCCCGATGCGCGATGCGTTGCGCGCGATCGTCGGCGAGAAGGGCCTCATCGAGGACGAGCACGGCAAGCAGCCGTTCGTGACGGACTGGCGTGGATCGCTGGTCGGCGGCGCGGGCGCCGTCGTTCGTCCCGGCAGCACCGAGGAAGTCTCCAAAGTCGTCCGGCTTTGCCATGAGCACGGCGTCGCGATCGTGCCGCAGGGTGGCAACACCGGCCTGATGGGCGGCGCCACGCCCTGGCCGGCGCATACCGGCATCGTGCTGTCGCTCGGCCGCATGAACCGCGTGCTGGACGTCGATGCCGTCGGCTACGCGATGACGGTCGAGGCCGGCTGCGTTCTCCAGACGCTTCAGGAGACCGCAAGCCGTCACGACAGGTTCCTGCCGCTCAGCCTTGGCGCCCAGGGCTCATGCATGATCGGCGGCAATCTGTCGACGAACGCCGGCGGCGTGCAGGTGCTCCGCTATGGCAATGCCCGCAATCTCGTCTTGGGACTCGAAGTCGTGCTGGCCAACGGGGACGTCTGGGACGGACTGCGCGCGCTCAAGAAGGACAACACGGGCTACGACCTCAAGCACCTTTTCATGGGCGCCGAGGGAACGCTGGGCATCATCACGAAGGCCGTCCTCAAGCTGTGGCCGGCGCCGAAGGACGTCTGCACGGCGTGGCTGGCGGTCCGCGATCCGCGCGCAGCGCTGGAGATCCTGTCCGAAGCCCATGCCGCATCAGGGGACAATGTCGGCTCCTGCGAGCTGATGAGCCGCAGCGCCATCGACATGGTGCTGCGCCATATCCCCGGCACCCAGGATCCTCTCAAGGCGGACACGCCATGGTACCTCCTGCTCGAATGGTCGTCCTCGCGGGCCCGACAAGACGGGACCGAGGGCATGACCGAGAAGCTGGAGCAGTTTCTCGCCGACCAGCTCGAGGCCGGCCGCGTGCTCGACGCGGCGATCGCGCACACCGGAAATCAATCGCGCAACATGTGGCGCATCCGGGAAAGCGTCGCCGAGGCCTCCCGTGCCGAGGGGCCGGGACTGAGCTACGACGTGTCGGTGGCCATCTCCAGGATTCCCGGATTCATCGACCAGGGGCTCAAGGCCGTGCTCGACATTCTCCCGACCATCCGCCCCTATCCTTTGGGGCACATCGGCGACGGCAATCTGCATTTCTCGTTCATGGGTCCCAAGGGCATGGATCAGCAGACGCTGACCCAATATTCGTCCGCCATCACGCGGGCCGTGAACGATCTCATCACCTCCATGGGCGGCTCGATCTCGGCGGAGCACGGCATCGGCATCGACAAGCTCGACGAGCTCAGTCACTACCGGTCGAAGACCGAGCTCGACATCATGCGCACCATCAAGCGCGCGCTCGATCCGCAGAACATCATGAATCCGGGCAAGGTGCTGCGGCTGTGATGAGGTGACGCTTCGCCGCCTTGTCCTCGGCTACGTCGATGTCGGAGCGGTAGCAGAACACGAACACTCGCCTTGGACACACGACCAAGTCCGTTTCGGCTTCCGCATCGCGCTAACCCACGGCTTCATTCGCCGTTGTTATTCGACACGCCAGCGCTATTGTGCGCGGGCGGCGCAGCCGCGGCATTCATCCAATAATTCAGATTATGGGAGAATCGCATGAAATTCATTACAAGCTGGAGCGTACCTCAAGGCACCTTCAATGCGGCCGTCAGCCGCTTTCTGGAAACCGGCGGAGCGCCACCCGAAGGCGTCAAGATGCTGGGCCGGTGGCATGGCATGAACGGACAGGGATTTGCGATCTCTGAATCGAGCGATCCAAAGGCGATGTATCGCTGGCACGCTCAGTGGGCCGACCTGCTCCCATTGACCGTCACACCCTGTCTGGAGGATGGCGACGCGGGCGAAGTGATGGCCTCGCTGCCCAAGCGCTAATCGTCAATCCTCATGCCATTGCCGCCGAAGACCGGCGGCAGTGGCATCCCCGGCAGGCTTAAAATGTCGATCTGTCCGGTGGAAGTGTTTGCGGGTATTTCGATAGGGCCGTCAGTGACGGCCGCGATGCCTTCAGCGCTCAGGTGGCGAGCGCGGAATCACCCATTGCTCGAGGCGATCGATTGATGCCTCCCGTTCATGCTGGCCCAGCCAAATCGTAAAGAGAACCAGCGCGGCGGCGAGAGCCCCGATGCCGAAATACAGGTTCCTCATGCGCGTTTGAATGCGCGGCGCCGCGAATGGTTCCATCCATCACGACTTTCGCCGCGCCACGAGGAGCGGAGCGACGAAGCAATCCAGACGGCCTGCGCGGGTAATGTCAGGATTGCTTCGCGGAGCCTGTCATCGGGGCCTCGCTTCGCGCGCACCCGGTTGCTGGCAGTGACCGCAGCCTACGGTCTGATCGAAAAGTTCTCCGGCGGCCCCGGCTTCCGCAACGGCTCGGCGAGCCTCGCGAACTCGCACAGCAGCGACCTCGTCTTCCTGGGATCGATGATCTCCTCGACCCAGAACTTCTCGGCCGAGCGGAACGGCGAGCGCAGCTTGTTGAGACGTTCCTCGATCTCCCTCAGCTTGCCCGCCTTGTCCTCGGCCGCATCGATGTCGGCGCGGTAGGCGGCTTCGATGCCGCCCTCTAGCGGCAGCGAGCCCCAATAGGCCGAGGGCCAGGCGTAGCGGATCGAGAAGCGGTCGGCGGGCTGATGCACCACGCCGGCGACACCGAAGGCGTTGCGCAGGATCACGGTGCACCAGGGCACCGTGGTCTGGTTGACCGCAGCCATGGCACGGACGCCGTGGCGGATGGTGGCCGCCTTCTCGGCATCGAGGCCGATCATGAAGCCCGGGCAGTCCATGAGATAGACGATCGGCAGGTGGAAGGTTTCGGCGAAGTCGACCCAGCGCACCACCTTCTGGCATGCATCCGCGGTCCACGAGCCGCCATAGTGGAAACTGTCGCTCGCAAGCACCATCACCGCCCTGCCCTCGAGCCGGGCGAGACCGACGATGATTGGCTTGCCGAAATTCTTGGCGACCTCGAAGAACGAGCCCTTGTCGACGACCTGCTCGACGATCGGCCGCATCTTGTAGACCTGCTTGCGGTTGCGCGGCACCGCGTTCATCAGGGCTTCTTCGGTGCGTTCCGGATCATCGGTGCAGGGCAAGGTCGGCGGCAGCTCATAGACCGATGACGGCAGATAAGAGAGGAAACGCCGCGCGCAGGCGAACGCCTCTTCTTCCGTATCGACGGCGTGATCGACCGCGCCGGCGCGGGTCTGGATGTCGGCGCCGCCGAGCTCCTCCTTGGTGAGGTCCTGCCCGAGCGCCTTCACCACCGGCGGGCCCGCAACGAACATCGCGGACTTCCGGGTCATGATGGAATAATGGCTGGCGGCCAGGCGCGCCGCGCCAAGGCCTGCGACCGAGCCGAGACCGAGCGCGACGACCGGCACGCGCGACAAATTCTCCGTCGTGAAGCGATACCAGCGCGTGCCGCCGATGCCGCCCGGCAGATTGGCCGCGCCCTTGGTCTCGATGGTCTTGACCGAGCCGCCGCCGCCGGAGCCCTCGATGATGCGAACGATGGGCAGACGGAAATCGTGCGCCATCTCCTCCGCCATCAACGGCTTCGCCGAGATCGACGCATCGGCCGAGCCACCGCGGACGGTGAAATCGTCGCCGACCACGACGACCGTGCGGCCTTCGACGCGCGCGCGGCCGAACACGCAGTTCGCCGGCGTCAACTTCTGCAACTCGCCGCTGGAATCGTACTCACCGATGCCGGAGACGGCACCGATCTCGTGAAAGCTACCGCTGTCGATCAGTCTGTCGATACGCTCCCGAACAGTCAGTCGGCCCTGGTCATGCTGACGCTTGACCTTGTCAACGCCGCCCATCTCCCGCGCGAAGGCTTCGCGCCGGGCGAGCTCGTCGAGTTCCGGCTTCCAGTTCATTCACTCCCTCCGAATTGATCGGCTTGTTATTGTTATGCACGGCCATTGCGACCGGTTTGCGCGAGAGGCGGTTGCTGAAGACATCACCTTCGGCGCCTTCGAGCAGGCTGCCGAGCGAGCGGCCGAGCGCGAGCATCAGCGGCGCGACTTCGGCATGCAGGCGCTGCTCGTCATACATCGACGACAGAAGGCCGATCGTGATGACGACGAAGGTCTGGTACTGCGGCGACCAGATCGGCACCGCGAGCCCGTTGATGTGCGGGCTCCACAGACCGCAGGCCACGACATAACCGTGCTCGCGCAACGACTGCCGGTTGGCCTCGATGCGGGGCCTCAGGATTTTTGCAGCCTCGGGAGCTTCCCGCTCCATGTCCGCGATGAAGGTGTCGCCGACCTCAGGCGCCAGCGCCGCAGTGTAGGCCGCGCCTGCGGCCGTGGAGGCCATCGAGATGCGGCTGCCGGTGCCCTCATGCAGACCGAGCGCCGTCGCCGAGCGCGCGAACTGGAGATAGACCAGATGGAAGCGATCGGGGACGACGAACCCGACGGTGCCCGGCAATTGCTCGGCGACTTCCTGCAGCCGCTGCCGGATCATGCTGCGCAGCTGCGCGCCCTTCATCATCGAGGCGCTCATCGCCACCGCGCTCGGACCGATGCGATACTTCTGGTCGCGCGGCAGATAGACCAGCTGGCCCATGCGCGTCAGCGTGTGCGTGAGCCGCGACACCGTCGAACGCGGCAGGCCGCAGCGATTTGAAATCTCGAGATTGCCGAGTCGGGCCTCATGGCCCTCGAAGCATCGCAACACGTCGAACGCGCGCGACACCACCTGGATGACATCACCCTCGCCGGCATCGCCAGCGAGCGCACCTTGCCTGCTTAACCGCTCCGATCGTCGTCCCATGTTCCCTACCGTTCGTTCCGCTCTGCGGAATTAAATTCCACTTGCAGACGACGCTACCTCAGGCATTTTGCGACGACAACAAAAAGGCGATGGCATGCCAGAAATTAAGATCGTCACGGAGGTCGCGGGCCGCATCTGCTCAACTCCCGTGCAAGTTGGAGGAACCGTTGCGGATGGCGATGACGTTGTAGTCGTCGAAGCCATGAAGATGGAGATACCTGTGCCCTCGCCCGCGAGCGGCACGATCACATCGCTGCTCGTCAAGCTCGACGATGTCGTCGCCGAAGGACAGGCGATCGCGATCGTCGCGAACTGACTGCATTATTCGTGGCTTCCGCGACAATCTGTCTGCCTCATTGCCGCGTACGCGGTACGGCGTTGCCATCGCCTGATCGCGATGACATGATCTGTTTCAAACAAAAATCTGTTTCAAACAAAGAATGAAACTCTTCGCGGCAAACGCGGAGATGATTGGAGGGAAACATGCTTCGTGGGCTGACCATGCTCGCGCCTGCCTTGGTTGCGGGCATTTCTTTTGCGTCTACACGCTATGCAATCGCCGAAGACATCAAGCTGCCGGCGACATTGACGTTCACCGCCTATGACACCGGCACCGCCGGCTTCAACATCGCGGTCGGCGTCGGCAAGATGATGAAGGACAAATACGGCACCGATGTGCGCGTGCTGCCCGCAGGCAACGACGTCGCGCGGCTTGCACCACTGCGTGCCAAGCGCGCGGTGTCATCCGCGATGGGATCGGGCACCTATTTCGCGCAGGAAGGCGTGTTCGAGTTCGGCTCGAAGGAATGGGGCCCGCAGCCGCTCCAGATCATGCTCTCGAGCGTCGATTGCAATTGCGGTTCGCTTGGGGTCGCAGCCGATAGCGGCGTGAAAGATCTGAAAGACCTGAAAGGCAAGCGCGTCGGATTCGTCGTGGGCTCGCCCGCGTTGAACCAGAACTCGCTCGCGGTGCTCGCCTTCGCAGGCCTGACGCAGAAGGACGTCAAGGTCGTCGAGTTCGCGAGCTACGGTGCGATGTGGAAAGGCCTGATCAACAACGACACCGACGCCGCCTTCGGCACCACCATCACCGGCCCCGCCAAGGAAGCCGAGACCTCGCCGCGCGGCCTGGTCTGGCCGCCACTGCCGGCGAAGGACAAGGAAGGCTGGGCGCGGATGCAGAAGGTCGGCTCGTTCTTCTTCCCGCAGACCGCGACCTGCGGCGCCGGCATCACGCCGGACAAGCCGATCGAGCTCGGCAACTACCCCTACCCGATCTTCGTCGCCTATGCCTCGCAGCCGGCCGACCAGGTCTATGCGATGACCAAGGCGATGATCGTCAACTACGACGCCTACAAGGACTCCGCGCCCGGTGCCGGCGGGCTCGCCGCCGACCGGCAGACCAAGAACTGGGTGGTGCCCGTGCATCCCGGCGCGGTGAAGGCCTTGAAAGAAGCCGGGCAATGGTCTGACGCGCAGGAAGCCCACAACAACAAGCTGATCAAGCGGCAGGAGGTGCTTGGCGCGGCGTGGACCGAGTACGGCAAATCCAATCCGCCGGCGGACGACAAGGCGTTCCTCGATGGCTGGATGAAGGCGCGCGCGGCAGCGCTTGCGAAAGCCGACATGCCGAACGGGTTCGAGGACTAGTCCACAGCGGTCTATAGCCCGCGCACGGGGTCGATCATGTCTGCTTCCATCTCCACCGCCCCGCAGGACGAGGCCAAGCGGGTCGTGTTCGACGATCCGCACGGCGCCGCCGGCAACATGCAGGAAGCAGAGGTGACGCGCGTCCGCACGCTTCGCGGCGCCTGGCGCTGGACGCTGGTGGCCGCGACGGCGGCAACCATCCTGCTCTGCATCAACCAGCAATTCTCGCTGCGCTTCTTCATCGGCTACACCCAGCTCAACACGGAGTACTTTTATCTCCTGATCGCCCTGATGCTGCCGTTCACGTTCCTGATCTTCCCGGGCACGGAGCGCGCATCCCTCGACCGCATTCCATGGTACGATCTCGCCTGCTTCGTCGTGACCTTCGCGGCCGCGCTGCTGCTGATGTCGAACGTACGCAAGGCGGCCGAGGCCGGCTGGGAATTCGGCGGTGCGCCCAACACCGTGATCGCCGCAGGCCTTGTGATGTGGGTGATGCTGATGGAGGCGCTGCGCCGCACCGGCGGCTGGAGCCTGTTGCTGAGCGTGCTCCCCTTCACGGTCTATCCGCTATTCGCCGAATCCAGCTGGCTCGGGCCGTTCCGGGGCACACAATCGACGCTGGAACAGGCAACCGCCTATCACGTGCTGTCGGGTGAGAGCCTGCTCGGCATTCCAATCCAGGCCTTTGCCGACACCGTGATCGGCTTCCTCGTGTTCGGCACCGCACTGATGATGACGGGCGCCGGAAAGTTCTTCATCAATCTCGCCTTCGCGCTCTGCGGCACGTTTCGCGGCGGCGCGGCGAAGGTCTGCATCTTCGCCAGCGGCCTGCTCGGCATGATGTCGGGCTCGATCATCTCCAACGTGCTGACCGCCGGCACCATGACCATTCCGGTGATGAAGAAGAGCGGCTTTCGCGCGTCCTATGCCGGCGCGATCGAGGCCTGCGCCTCCACCGGCGCGGTGCTGGCCCCGCCGGTGATGGGCGCGACCGCCTTCGTGATCGCGCAATTCCTCAACGTCAGCTATGCCGATGTCGCGATCGCCGCGATCATTCCGGCAGCGCTCTACTATGTCGGCCTGTTCATGCAGGTCGACGCCTATGCAGCCCGCCACGGATTGAAGGGCATTCCGCGCGCCGAGCTGCCGCGGATCATGGATACGATCAGGGACGGCTGGTACTACGTCTTCGTGATCGCGCTCCTGATCGTGATGCTGCTCTACTTCAAGCGCGAAAGCCATGCGCCGTTCTATGCCACCGCGCTGCTGCTCGTGCTCAACCAGCTCTTCTCCAAGGACACGCGCTGGACGCTCGGCACGATCGGCAAGTTCCTGGAGGTCAACGGACGCACCTTCGTCGAGCTAGTCGGTATCCTCGCCGGCTGCGGCCTCCTGATCGGGGCGTTCTCGATGACCGGCGTGGTGTCGAGCCTCGCCAACGATCTCCTGCATATTGCCGGGGACAATCCCTTCCTGCTGCTGGGCATGTGCGCCCTCACCAGCCTGATCCTCGGCCTCGGGCTGACCACCACGGCCTGCTACATCTTCCTCGCCATCCTGGTCGCGCCCGCGCTTGAGAAGCTCGGGCTGAACAAGATGGCCGTGCACATGTTCATCTTCTACTGGGGCATGCTGTCGTCTATCACGCCGCCGGTGGCGATCGCCTCTTTTGCCGCCGCGGGCATTGCCGGCTCGCCGGCGATGAAGACCGGCTGGGAATCGATGTGGGTCGGCAGCATCATCTATTTCATCCCGTTCTTCTTCGTGCTCAACCCGGCGCTGGTGCTGCAGGGACCGAGTCCGTATCTCGCCGGCCTCGGCCTGATGGCGCTCGCTGCGTTCGGGACGCTGTTCATCTGCGGCGGCATCCAGGGTTACCAGCCCTTCGTTGGCGATCTGCGCGGCGCCGGGATGCTGGAGTGGCCTTTGCGGGTGCTGCTGGTGATCGGCGGTTTTGTCGTGGCCACCCCGGGCGGCGGGATCATGCCGCTGTCGCAAATGCAGATCACGCTGCTGGGCCTCGCGATCCTCGTGCCCACGGTCTTGATCGCCCTGCTGCTGGTCCGGCGGCAGGGCGTGGTGCCGGACGGGTTGCGCGCACCCTGATTGCGTTGCACAAGAGGGGCGATGACATCACTCTCGCCTCTCGCCTCCGCCTGGACCCGCTCGAAGCCGCCATTGCTGCGGTTTCTGGGCAATTGTCTCAACGAATTCTCGGCCGAGACCGCAGGCCACGTCGCCGACTACATCCCCGAGCTGAGCAAGGCCGACCCTGCCCATTTTGGCATCAGCCTCGCGACGCTGGACGGCCATGTCTACGAGGTCGGCGACAGCCGGGTGCCCTTCACCATCCAGTCGATGTCAAAGCCGTTCGCGTTCGCGCTGGCGCTGGACCTCCTGGGCGCCGGCCGCGTCGAGAGCGCGATCGGCGTCGAGCCCTCGGGCGATCCCTTCAACTCGATCCGGCTCAATTCCGACAACCATCCGTTCAACCCGATGGTCAATGCCGGCGCGATCGCCTGCACCGGGCTGATCTATGACAGCAAGGGCCCGGACGCCTTCGAGCAGATCCGGCTCGCGCTCAGCCGCTTTGCGGGGCGCGATCTCGCGGTGGACGAGGCCGTTTACAGCTCGGAGAGCCAGACCGGCGACCGCAACCGCGCCATCGGCTACCTCCTCAAGACCAACGCGGTGATCTCGGACAATGTCGCGGGCGTGCTCGACGTCTATTTCCGGCAATGCGCGGTGCTGGTCACGGCGCGCGACATCGCGGTGATGGCGGCGACGCTCGCCAATCGCGGCGTCAATCCGGTCACGGGCGAACGGGTGCTGACGCCCTACGCGATCTCGCGCACGCTGTCGGTGATGACGTCGTCGGGGATGTACGACTATGCCGGCGAATGGATCTACCGGATCGGCATCCCCGCCAAGAGCGGCGTCGGCGGCGGCATCCTGGCCGCACTCCCTGCCCGGCTCGGGCTCGGCAGCTATTCGCCGAAGCTCGATAAGCACGGCAACAGCGTGCGCGGCATCAAGGTCTGCGAGGCACTGTCCTCGCATTACGACCTGCACATGCTCAACCGCAGCGACGACGCGCGCAACGCCGTCATCGCCGACTACGACATCGGCAAGAGCCCGTCGCGGCGCGTGCGCCGGCCTCAGGAGCGCGAGATTCTGGCCGCGCACGAGCAGGAGGTGCGGATCATCGAGCTGGTCGGCACGCTGTCGCTGTCGGCGGTCGACTATGTCTCGCGCCGGCTGGCCGGACAGCGGCGGCCGCAAATCGTGATCTTCGATCTCCACCGCGTCACCTCCACCACCCGCGCCGGGGCGCGGCTCGTGGCCGAGGCCTTCGAGGAGCTGGCGGCGCTGAACGTGACTGTCGTACTGTCAGGGGTCAGGCGAGCGTCGAAGGAATGGGACAGCCTGCGGGAATGGACGGCGGAGCTGAAGAACGTCCGCGACTTCTATTTGCTCGACACCGCGATCGAATGGGCCGAAGACCAGATCGTCTACCGCTACGGCGGCTCGATCGATTTCCACGAGACCACCGAGCTTGCCGAACAGCCGCTGCTATCAGGCATGAGCGAGGAAGAGTTGACCGACTTCGCCTCGATCTGCACGATCCGGAGCTTTCCATCCGGGGCAAAGATCATCACGACAGGCGCCCCCGCCAATTCCCTGTTCTTCCTGCGCAGCGGCGCCGTGCACGTCACCCTGCCCGACGGCGTGCGGCTGGCGACGCTGACCGCCGGCATGGCCTTCGGCGAGATGGCGCTGCTGGAGCCGACGCGTTCGGCCGATGTTTTCGCGGACATGGCAGCGACCGCATTCGAGGTGCCGCTGAAGGACTTCGAGCGCTTCCGCAAGCAGCACCCGAGGGCCTCCGAGCGCATCATGCGCAATCTGGCGCAGCTCCTCGCCGACCGCCTGATCGTCGCCAACGCCAAGGTCGACATCCTGACGTCGACGTAAGGGCTGGCCGAGGTTCATTCACAAGAGGCCGTCATGCCCGGGCTTGTCCCGGGCATCCACGTTCTTTTCGCTGCGTGGCAAGGCGTGGATGACCGGGACAAGCCCGGCCATGACGCTGCGGAGAACTGTCGGTGCCCCCAGCGTACGCCTCCTGCTCAGCGGCTCGCTGCCTCGCTAAGCCGTCGCTTGATCTTGGCCGCGCTCGCCTTGAGCAATTCGGACGGCTGCTGGCCGGTCGCGGCGCACAGGCAAGCCCAGTAGTAGATGACGTCGCCGAGCTCATCGACGAGGCCCGCCTTGTCGAGCCAGTCATCGCGCAGCAGCTTCTTGATGTGGTCGGCGACCTCGCCGGACTCGCCGGCGAGGCCGAGCCCAAGATAGGACAGCCGCTCGTTGGACGGATGCTCATCGACTTTCGCAATGCTCGCGGCCCAGACCGCGTATTCATCGATCGTCATCGGCAAACCTCGCCACAGTTTTTGGATCAGCCCACCACTTCCGTGACGGGCTGGAGGTCGATTTCAAAGGTCTCCAGAAATTTCGACGTCATGATGTAGAAGCCGACCGAAAGCTGGAGCTCGACCAGCGCGGCCGGTGTCAGCTTCGATGCGATCGCCTTGAACGTCGCATCCGTCGGCTTCTTCAGCTTCACGATCTCGTCGGTGAAGGCGAGTGCGGCGCGCTGCACCTCGTTGAAGCAGGTCGCGGCCTGCCAATTCTCCAGCGCTTCGTTCTGCTCATCGGTGACGCCGACATTCTTGCCGATGCGCTTGTGCGCGACGATCTCATACGGCGCCTCGCACAAAATCCCGGTGCGGGTGATTGCGAGCTCGCGCACGATGGGATCGAGCTCGCCCTTATGGCGGATGGCTCCGCCGAGCCGGCAATACTGCTCAAAATAGCTCGGCGAGTGCGCCATCATGCGGAAGATGTTGGCGTTGCGGTTCTTGTCGAGAATTTCGCGGGTGCGGTCGGACGCCTTGATCGGGTCGCTGTAGTTGATGCGGGCCATGATTTACCTGAAGATTTCCCTGACGATTTCCCTGGGCCTTTGATGCTTTTTGTCGTTAGCGGCGAGAGTTCCGCGAAACTGTATTCTGGCGTGACCGCAACAGCAACATCATCGAGTCAAAATGCCGCCGCATTGCTGATCGACCTTGGCACAGTCGATATTCGCCGCGTGGGGACAAATCACGGTGAATACTCGCAAGGGGTGTTCCGAGTAAAAACAATTGACCGTCGGGTGCGCTAGCCGTGCAACGATGAGTCACGCCCAAGTCTAGGGAGAAAAAGGCATGAAGGAAGCCACCAAGGGGGCGGCCTCGGAAGCGCTCGCGCATATGCTGGCGGTGACGGCGATGCTCGTCATCGCCAGCATCTTGTTCTACGGGCGTTAGGAAGAGTTGCGTAGAGTGTTTTCGTCATTCCGGGGTGGCTCTCGCACAAGCCAAGCCCAGAATCCCGTTCCAGGCTCGGTCCTTTGGACCGCCCCCGAATGACGGATCCTACTCTTTCCTTTTGCTGAAGAACGGCACGAGCTTGCCGGCGAACATCGGGAAGCTCGCAGTGACCTCATCGCCGATAGCTAGATTCGTTTCGCCGTGCGCCATCATGCGAAAGCCCTCGGCACAATCGACCAGCAGGATGTTGTAGGGCACGTGCGCCCGGGTCTCGGGCGTGGCGGCGCGGCAGACCAGCGAGGTCGCATAGACCCTGCCCTTGCCGCTGGCGCGCGCATCGCGCGGATCGGGCGCGCCGCAGGCCGCGCAGAAGGCGCGATGGAAATACTGCACATGGCCGCATGCGCCGCAGGTCTGAAAGGTGATGGCCTGCTCGCCCTTGGTCCAGTCCGCGATTCGTTCGCTCATCGCACGCGCTCCAGAAACATGCTCACATGGGACGACAGCACGCCGCCGTCGCCGTGCAGCAGCGCGATCGAGGCGTCCCGCACCTGGCGGCTAGCCGCCCGCCCCGTCATCTGCAGATGCGCCTCGACCAGATGCGCCATGGCGCCGCCGACGCCGCAATGGCCATAGCTGAGCAGGCCGCCATGGGTGTTGAGCGGCATCGCGCCGTCGCGGCTGAAATGACCTGATCGCACGCGCGCAGCCGCCTCGCCGCGGCCGGCGAGGCCAAGGTCTTCCAGCAGCATGGCGAGCGTGATCGTAAAGCTGTCGTAGATCGCGGCGTAGCGCACGTCGGAGATCGCAAGGCCGGTGGCCTCCTTGGCGCGGGCGATGGAGATTTCAGCACCGAGCTCGCTGAGCGCGGGCGCGGCCGTCACGTGCTGATGGGTATGCGCCTGGGCGCAGCCGCGGATGCGCACGCCGGCCTCGCCGGTCCGCTCACGGCTGATGACGAAGGCCGCGCCGCCGTCCGACACCGGACAGCAATCGAGCAGCTTGAGCGGCATTGCCACCGGCTTCGAGGCCATGACATCGGCGACGGTGATGGGATCGTGGAATTGCGCGCCGGGATGGGTGCAGGCATGCGCGCGCATCAGCACCGCGAATTCAGCGAGGTCCTCTTCCGTCACGCCGTATTCGTGCATGTAGCGGGTGGCGACCAGGCCGTAATAGGCCGGAATGGTCGGGCCGAGCGGCACCTCATAGTCGGGATGACCGACCTGCGCCAGCGCCTGGATCGAAGCGTCGCGGCTCTGCCCGGTGAGCCGGTTCTCGCCGGCAACGACGAGGACGTTGCGCGCGACGCCCGCCTCGACGAGGTGATGGGCCAGCATGGTCATGGCAAGGCCCGTCGCGCCGCCGACCTGCACGGCATGCGCGTAAGACGGGCGGATGCCAAAATGCTCGGCAAACACCGTCGCCAGCATGATGTGCGGCGAGACGGTGGAATAGCCGCAGAGGATGCCGTCGATGTCCGAACGCTTCAGCCCGGCATCGTCGAGCGCTGTTTGCGCGGCCCGGCTCATCAGGTCGAGCGAGGATGAGCCTTCGTGCTTGCCGTAGGGCGTGAGGCCGACGCCGGTGATGAAGCTCATCGTCTCTCCTCCTCGTCATTCCGGGGCGGCCCGAAGGGCCGAGCCCGGAATCCATCGCGAGCCATGTGCGGAGGATCAATGGATTCCGGGCTCGCGACTTCGTCGCGCTCCGGAATGACGGATGAGAGAGCTGTAGCCATCGTCATCCCTCTATTCTGGTGCCGAGCGCGTCACGCCATCGCGGACCATGGCCGCGATCTCGTCCGGGGAGTAGCCGGCCTCACGCAGAATCTCCGCGCCGTGCTCGTTGAGCCGCGGCGCGAGTCGCACCGGCTCGGCCTCGGTCTCCGACCAGGCCGCCGTCACCTTCATGCTGCGGATCGGGCCTTCGGTCGGATGGTTCACGACCGGGAAGAAGCCGGTGGCTTCCAGATGCTCGTCGTGCAGGATGGACGCGAGGTCGTGCATCGGCATCACGGGCACGTCGGCCTTGGTCAAAAGGTCGATCCACTCGGCCGTGGTGCGCGTCTCGAAGATGCGCGCGAGCTCGGCATAGACGACGTCGATATTGGCGGCACGGCCGGCGAAGGTCGCGAATTTGGGGTCGATGCGCAGATCGTCGCGGCTCGTTGCCTTGAAGAAGTTCTCCCACTGCTTGTCGTTGTAGACGATGACGCTGAGATAGCCGTCCGAGGTCTTGTAGGGCCGGCGGTCGCGCGAGAGGTGGCGGGCATAGCCGCCCTTGTCGAGCGGCGGCTCGTAGGTGAGCCCGCCCATGTGGTCGCCCATGACGAAGCCGGCCATGGTCTCGAACATCGGGATGTCGACGCGCTGGCCGCGGCCGGTGCGATCCCGATGCACCAGGCTGGCGCAGATCGCGCCGACCGCAGTGAGACCGACGATGCGGTCGACCAGCGCGTTGGGCACATAGCGCGGCACGCCGTCGCCGGTCTGCGCCATCAAGGCGGGCAGCGCGGTCGCGCCCTGGATCAAATCGTCATAGGCGGGCTTGGCGGCATAGGGCCCGTCCTGGCCGAAGCCGAACACGCCGGCATAGACGAGGCGCGGGTTGATTGCGGAGACGACGTCGTAGCCGAGCTGAAGCCGTGCCATCGCCTGTGGGCGGACATTGTAGACGAGAACGTCGGCGTCCTTCAGCAGCCGCAGCACGGCCTCGCGGCCGGCGGGCTTCTTCAGGTCGAGACAGATCGAGCGCTTGCTGCGGTTGGTGTTGAGGAACACCGGGCCCATGCCGGCATGGCGCGTCGGGCCGATCAGGCGGGTGACGTCGCCGTCGAGCGATTCCACCTTGATGACGTCGGCACCGTAATCGCCGAGCATCTGGGTCGCATAGGGACCCATCAGCACGGTGGTCATATCGACGACCTTGATGCCCTTCAGCGGCCCCATCCGTTCGCTCCCGATTGCGCGGGCTCAACCTGGCCCCGCGATTTCGGTCCAGCTAAGGGCAGTGACGCCGCCCGCGCAAGGGCGGCCGGGGTATGGCCGCATGCGCCGTGCCGCGGCCGCTATTTCTTCTGGCGGGATTCGCGGATCTTGATGAGACGGTCGAGCTCATCATTCTGCTGGTTGATCCGGTCGGCGATCCGCGACTCGTTCTGCTCGCCGGAGGCGGCCGCGGCCTGCTCGATGAGCTGCCGGATATTGTCCTCGAGGATCGCGATGCGATCGTTGAGTGCGTCTATCGACAGCGAGTCTTCGTAGTCATTGCCCATGATGCATTCCCTGCCAATCACTCAACAGCCGCAGGATGGGCAATGCGTAGCGTGCCCACCTTGATCTAGCGCAACAAAAAGGTGGCCGCGGCGCAAACGCGCTTTTGCCCACCCTACGAGACCTTACTTCAGCGGCTCCAGCACCGAGACGTAGTTGGCAACTGCTGCGCCGCCCATATTGAAGATGCCGCCAAGCTTGGCGTTCTTCAGCTGCATGCCCTCGGGCGCCTGGCCGGCGAGCTGCATCGCGGTCATCACGTGCATGGAGACGCCGGTGGCGCCGATCGGGTGGCCCTTGGCCTTCAGGCCGCCGGACGGATTGACCGGCAGCTTGCCGTCCTTGAGGGTCCAGCCTTCCTTGATGGCGCGGGCGCCCTGCCCCTTCGGCGTCAGGCCCATCGCTTCGTATTCGATCAGTTCGGCGACGGTGAAGCAGTCATGGGTCTCGACGAAGGAGAGATCGGTGAGCGCAACGCCCGCCTTCTCCAGCGCGCGCTGCCAGGCGACCGTGCAGCCCTCGAACTGGAGGATGTCGCGCTTGGACATCGGCAGGAAGTCCTGGGCGTGCGCAGTGGCGCGGAAGCCGATCGACTTGCTCATGCCCTTGGCGGTCTCGGCATCGGCCAGCACCAGCGCCGCGGCGCCGTCGGAGACCAGCGAGCAGTCGGTACGCTTCAGGGGACCCGCGACGTAGGGGTTCTTCTCGCTCTCGGCGCGGCAGAACTCGAAGCCAAAGTCCTTGCGCATCTGGGCAAAGGGATTGGCGACGCCGTTCTTGTGGTTCTTGGCCGCGATCAGCGCCAGCGCATCGGACTGGTCGCCGTATTTCTGGAAATAGGAGCTGGCGATCTTGCCGAACACGCCGGCGAAGCCGCCGACGGTGTCGCCGTCTTCCGGCAGATAGGACGCCTTGAGCAGGTTCTTGCCGATCTCAGGCCCCGGGGTGCGGGTCATCTGCTCGACGCCCACGACGAGCACGATCCTGGCCGCGCCTGCGTCAATCGCACGCAGGCCCTGATGGACCGCGGCGGAGCCGGTGGCGCAGGCGTTCTCGACGCGGGTCGTCGGCTTGAAGCGCAGCTTCGGGTCGGCCTGGAGCACCAGCGAGGCGGTAAAATCCTGCGGCGAGAAGCCGGCGTTGAAATGGCCGAGCACGATCTCGTCGACGTCGGACGCGGAAATGCCGGCATCGGCAATCGCCTCGTTGGCCACGCGGGTGACGAGGCTTTCGACGGTCTCGGTGTCGAACTTGCCGAACGGCGTATGCGCCCATCCGACGATGCTGGCGGTCATGGTCATCTCCCTAGGGTCTCTTACTGACCTAAGTCTTAGCCCACCAACCGCAAGACTTCACGCGGCTTTCAGGGCCTGGAGGGTGCGCTGGCAGATGGCAGTTATGCCGGCCCAGTTCCCGGCCTTTATCTCCGCCGTCGGGCATAGCCAGGAACCGCCGACCGCGACCACGTTGGGCTCGGCGAGCCAGGTCGCCGCATTGGCCTCGCCCACACCGCCGGTCGGGCAGAACCGCACATTCGGGAACGGCCCGCCCAGCGCGCGCAGGCCCTTGATGCCGCCGGCCTGCTCGGCCGGGAAGAATTTTGCGACGTCGAGGCCGTAGGACAGCGCCAGCATCAGCTCGGACGCGGTGGCGATGCCCGGCGCGAACGGCAAGGAGCTGTCGGCGGCGACCTTCAGGAGATCGGGGGTCAGGCCCGGGCTGATGCCGAACGCGACGCCGAGCTTCTCGACGCGGACGAAATCGGCCGGATTGAGGATCGTGCCGATGCCGACCACCGCCTCGGGCACCTCGGCCATCATCGCCCTCGCCGCCTCGATCGCAACCGGGGTGCGCATGGTCACCTCCAGCGTGCGGACGCCGCCGGCCACCAGCGCTTTCGCCAGCGGCACGGCATCCTGGATCCGCTCGATGGTGAGGACGGGAATGACGGTCGCGGCCTTGAACAGCGCGACGAGGTGGTTCTGTTGGGCAGTCGTGGTCATCTTGGCTTTCGTTTCACTTGGTCGCCTGACGCGTGGTCGCCGGCCGATACCGCTTCTTTGGCGGCATGGCATAGCCCGGAATGATGGCGCCGGCATAGCAGATCACGAGGCTGGCGAGGCGGTGCCCGGCCTGGGCCGCCTCGACCGGATCGGAGCCGCCGAGCCGGGCCGCGATATAGGCCGCGGCAAAGCTGTCGCCCGCCGCGGTGGTGTCAACGACCGGTTTTGTCATGGGCTCGGCGCGGACTTCGCTGGTGCCGCCGGGAAAGCGCAACAGGCTGACGGGCTCGGCGAGACGGAACACCAGCTCGGGCGTGGGAATGCGCGCCATCAACTGCTCGTGGCTTTCGCCGGGAAAGAGCGCGAGCAGGTCCTCGGTCGAGGTCAGCACGATGTCGGCGGTCGCAAATGCCGTGGCAAAGACCTCGCGGGCGACATCGCGGTCCGGCCATCCCCGCGCGCGGAAATTGGTGTCGAACACGAACCGGGTACCGAGCAGGCGCGCGCGCTTGATCGCCGCGAACAGGCGCTCGCGCCCGGCCGCATCGTAGATCGAGAGCGTGATCGCGGAGAGATAGACGATGTCGTAGCTCATCAGCGAATTGAGCAGTTCGTCCGTCTCCGGCAGGCTCATCAATTGGCGCGCCGCCGCACTGTCGCGCCAGTGGAAGAACTGCCGCTCGCCCTTCGCATCCGTCTGGATCATGTAGAGGCCGGGCAGCTTGCCCGGCAGCCGGGAGACGCGGCGGGTTCCGACCCCCTCCGCATTCCAGGCCGCGATCATCTCGTCGCTCAGGGCATCGTCGCCGAGCGCGGTGAGATAGTCGACCTTGACCTCGAGCCGCGCCAGATACACCGCCGTATTGAGGGTGTCGCCGCCGAAGCCGCGCGAATACAGGCCGCCGCCCTGGCCATGCCCGGTGGACTGTCCCGCGGACTGTCCACCCTGGGCCTGCCGGAGCTCGACCATGCATTCACCGATGCAAGCAACGCTCGCCATCGTCATATCCACGCTGTTCATCGATTGGATCAGGCGACGAAGTTGCCGCCGAGTTCGTCTTCGATGTGAATGCGGATGATGTCGTCAAAAGTCTTTTCTTCGGTGGTGAAGCCGAGCTCGCGCGCCCGCTTCGCCTCGAAATTGCGCGGCCAGCCGCCGACGATGCCGACGATGAACGGATCCAGCTCGTGCTTGATGCGCGCGGCGACCTTGTCGCCGGCCACCCGCTTGAGCGCAGCGATCTGTTCGCCGACCGTCGCCGAAAAGCCGGGCATGGTCAGATTGCGGCGCGGACCGACCTTGGCGAGGTCCATGGTGCCGGCATGGAGCAGGAAGCCGACGGCGGAGCGCGGCGTGGCGTGCCAGTGGCGGACATCCTCGGAGACCGGGAGCACCGCTTCCTTGCCGGCCAGCGGCTCGCGCAGGATGTTGGAGAAGAAGCCCGACGCCGCCTTGTTGGGCAGACCGGGCCGGATGCAGATGGTCGGCAGACGAATGCCGATGCCGTCGAGGAAGCCGCGGCGCGAATAGTCGGCGAGCAGCAATTCACCGATTGCCTTCTGGGTGCCGTAGCTGAGCAGCGGGGTGTGGAAGAACTCGTCGCCGATCGCGTCCGGGAACGGCGCGCCGAACACCGCGATTGACGAGGTGAAGACCACGCGCGGCTTGTAGCCGCCGCCGACGAGCCTGACGGCATCGAGCAGCATCCGCGTGCCGTCGAGATTGATGCGGTAGCCCTTGTCGAAATCGAGTTCGGCTTCACCGGAGACGATCGCGGCGAGATGGAAGATCACGTCGGGGCGACCGGCGATCAGCTTTTCGGCTGCGCCCGGCACGGCGAAATCGCCTGACACGGTCTCGACGGGGAAACCGGCCTTTTCCGGCTTTTTGGGCTCGACCACGTCATGCATGGTCAGCTTGGTGATGTCGCTCTTGCCGAGCCGGCCGTCGCGCAACAGCCGTTCACACAATTTACGGCCGACCATGCCGGCGGCGCCCAGAACCAGAATGTGCAAGAGCCTACTCCTTCTTATTGGCCGGAGCGCACCGCTCCTGGTGCGCTCTCAAGGCAGGCCCCGCGATCATTCCTTCACGGCGCCGGTCATCGCCGACACATAGTACTCCACGAAGAAGGAATAAAGGATAACTACGGGGACCGAGCCAATCAGGGCCGCCGCCATCAGCGCGCCCCAATGGTAGACGTCGCCGCTGACGAGCTCGGTGATGGCGCCGACGGGAATCGTCTTGTTCTCCGACGAGGAGATGAAGGTCAGCGCGTAGATGAACTCATTCCAGGACAACGTGAAGGCGAAGATGCCGGCCGAGATCACCCCCGGGAGCGACAGTGGCAGCGTGATCTTGACCAGGATCTGGAGCCGCGTCGCACCGTCGATCAGCGCGCATTCCTCGAGCTCGTAGGGAATGGTGCGGAAATAGCCCATCAGGAGCCAGGTGCAAAACGGGATCAGGAAGGTCGGATAGGTCAGGATCAGCGCCAGATTGCCATCGAACAGGCCAAGCTGAAACACGATCGCCGCCAGCGGAATGAACAAGATCGAGGGCGGCACGAGATAGCCGAGGAAGATCGCAAGGCCGACATAGCGCGAGCCCTTGTAGCGGAGGCGTTCGATCGCGTAGGCGGCGCAGACGCTGGCGAACAGCGAGATGAAGGTGGAGGACACCGAGACGATCACGGTGTTCCACATCCAGAGCGGATAGTCGGTTTCGACCAACAGCTTCTTGATGTGCTCGATGGTCGGATTCACGATCCAGAACGGATTGTACTTCTCGTAATCGTACATCTCCGCGTCCGGCTTGAACGTCGCGACCGCCATCCAATAGAACGGGAACAGCAGGAAGAAGATGATCAGGCCGAGCGGAAAGTAGACGCGCAAGAACTTCCGCGGGAAGCTCTCGAGATAATCCATTCCGACGCTTTGGTCGTCTGCGGTGCTCATGGTCAGTCCCTCCCGCCCTGCTGCCAGCGGGAGCGCTGAAGCCCGAAGAAGCTGAGCAGGATCGCTGCGACCAGGAACGGGATCATCGCGTTCGAGATCGCCGCGCCCTCCCCGAGATTGCCGCCGGTGATGGCGCGCTGGAACGACAGCGTCGCCATCAGATGCGTGGCATTGATCGGCCCGCCCCGCGTGATGGTGTAGATCAGCTGGAAGTCGGTGAACGTCATCAGCACCGAGAATGTCATCACGACCGCGATGATCGGCGACAACATCGGCAGCGTGATGTGGCGGAAGCGCTGCATGTTGGTGGCGCCATCGAGATTGGCCGCCTCGTAGAGCGAAGGCGAAATCGTCTGCAATCCCGCCAGCAGCGTGATCGCCACGAAGGGCACGCCACGCCAGATGTTGGCGGCGACGACCGACAATCGCGCATTCCAGGGATCGCCGAGGAAGTCGATGTAGCGCGTGATCAGGCCGGCCTTGATCAGCACCCAGGAGATGATCGAGAACTGGCTGTCATAGATCCACCAGAACGCGATCGCGGACAGCACCGTCGGTACCACGAACGGCAACAGCACGATGGCACGGATCATCGACTTGAACGGCAGTCGCTCGTTGAGCAGCAGCGCGAGGTAAAGGCCGATGGCGAATTTCACGATGCTCGCGGTGAACGTGTAGAAAATGGTGTTGAAGACCGAGAGCCAGAACACCGAATCCTTAGCGAGCGACACGAAGTTCTGGAAGCCGATGTAGCGCCCGGCCCCGCCGATCTTGGTGTCGGTCATGCCGAGCCAGAAGCCCAGCGCCAGCGGATAGGCGAGAAACAGGATCAGGATGGCGATCGCCGGCACCATGAACATCGCGCCGAGACAATTCCGGCTCTCGAATGCTCTGGTCCACAGGCTGCCTTGCTTGACCTGTGCGACAGCGGACTCGGCCATGACTGCCATGTCGGATTCCCCTCGGGAGAAAGGTCACGGCGTCCGGCGAACCGGACGCCGCCCAGATTGGAGCTGATCAGACCTGATAGTAGCGCTTGGCACGCTCGGCGGCGCGCGCGGCCGCCTGCTTCGGCGTCGCCGAGCCCGAGGCGGCTTCCGCGAACATGTCGACGACGACAAAGTCGCCCATCACGGCCGCGGAGGCGTAACCGAGATCGCCGGCAAAGCCGTTGTCGCGGCAGCGCTTCAGGCAATCGCGATACGGGGTGATCTTCGGATCCGACGTCCACACCGGGTTGTCGTTATAGGCCGGCAGCGGCGGCGACACGTAGCCGTTGGAAGCGACCTCCCAGGCGTCGTAATTCTCCTTCTCCATCATGAATTTGATGAATTCCTTGACCGCCTTGGGATACTTCGAGTGCTTGTAGCCGTAATAGACCAGCACGTTCTGCTGCTCGGTCGATACGCCCACGGGGCCGATCGGCATCGGCGCGTGGTTCATGTCCTTGGCGATCTCCTGCTGCTTCGGATCGGTGGAGTTCTTGCCGACGGTCCAGATCGAGATGCCGTTCAGCGTCAGGCTGAGTTCACCGTTCAGGAACGCCTTGTTGTTGTTCGAGTCATTCCACGACAGCACGCCCGGGATGAAGGTCTCGTAGAGCTGCTTAACGTATTCGAGCGCGGCGATCGTCTCCGGGGAGTCGATCACGACCTCGTTCTTGTCGTTGACGACCTTGCCGCCGAACGCCCAGAGCGCCCACTGGCACCAGCCATTGGCATCGCCCGTGGCATGGCCGAGCGCGAAGCCGGCCGGCGTGTTGTTCTTCTTCAACGCCTGGCAGAGCTTGAGGAAGCCGGCGGTGTCCTTGGGGAATTCCTCGAAGCCCGCAGCCTTCACGTGGCTGATGCGGTAGTTCAGGCAGCCGCCGGTCGCGCCCTGCGGAATGGCGATCCAGCCGTTGCCCTTCTTGCCGTAACGTTCGGCAACCGGGTACCAGCCGCCATACTGCGCGCCGAGATAGTCGGCGACATCAGTCATATCGATCAGCTTTTCCGGGAATTTGTGGGGATCGTCGAGCGTGCCGATGATGAGGTCGGGACCGGCGCCGACGTTGGCGGCGACCGCGGCCTTCGGACGGATATCCTCCCAGCTCTCGGCCTCCAGCTTGATCTTGACGCCGGTCTTCTCGGAGAACTTCTTGGTCTGCTCGGCGAACTTGTCGAACTCGGCCTGGATGAACTGCTTCCAGCGCAAGACGCGGATGGACGCGTTCGGTTCGGGTGTGTTGGTCCACTCGGCGGCGCGGACCGGCACGATGCCCGGGCCGGCCAGCAACGCTGCGCCGCCCAGGCCGGCCTTAAGCACACTTCGCCTGTCGAAATTGCTCATCGTTCTCTCCCTGAATTTTATATTTGTATTGGGTCGTTCTTGAACAGTCGTTGGGCAATCCTTCGGCGCGGCTACATGCGTTTGCCCGTCGCCTCGTCGAACAGATGAACCAGGGACGGGTCAGGCTTCAGCTTGACCTTGTCGCCCGGATTGAACTGGTGACGCTCGCGGAAGACCGCGACGACCTGCTCGCCACCGACCTTCGCGAACACCTGCGTCTCCGAGCCGGTCGGCTCGACCACGACGATCTCGGCATCGGCGCCGTCGTCCGCGATGGTGAAATGCTCGGGTCGCACACCATAGACGACAGGGCGACCGTCGGACCCCGCCGGCGCGCTCTTGAGCGGCAGCTTGACGCCGTTCGGCCCCTCGAAGGTCGCAACGCCGTTGACGCGCACATGGCCCTTCAGGAAGTTCATGGCCGGCGAGCCGATGAAGCCGGCGACGAACTGGTTGTCGGGCTTATCGTAGAGCTCGAGCGGGGTACCCATCTGCTCGACGATGCCGTCATGCATGACGACGATCTTGTCGGCCATGGTCATGGCCTCGATCTGGTCGTGGGTGACGTAGACGGTCGTCGTCTTCAGCCGCTGGTGCAGCTCCTTGATCTCGGTGCGCATGGCGACGCGCAGCTTGGCATCCAGGTTCGACAAGGGCTCGTCGAACAGGAACACCTGCGGATCGCGCACGATGGCGCGGCCCATCGCGACGCGCTGGCGCTGGCCGCCGGAGAGCTGGCGCGGATAGCGCTCGAGCAGCGGCGACAGTGCGAGAATTTCGGCGGCGCGCTTGACGCGCTTGTTGATCTCGTCGGAGCTCGCGTTCCGCAGCTTCAGCGAGAAGCCCATGTTCTCGCCGACGGTCATGTGCGGATAGAGCGCGTAGTTCTGGAACACCATCGCAATATCCCGCTCCTTGGGCTGGATATTGTTGACGACGCGGTCACCGATCGAGATCGTGCCGGAGGTGATGTTCTCGAGGCCGGCAAGCATGCGCAGAAGCGTCGACTTGCCGCAGCCGGAGGGGCCAACCAGGACGACGAACTGGCCGTCCTCGATCGGAATCGAAACGCCGTGCAGGACTTCAAAATTGCCGAACGATTTCCGCACGTCGCGGATTTGCACAGACGACATCTAGCTCCCTCCTCGAAAGTCCACGACGCCTCACGCGCCGCGACCGTCTTGTTTTTCAGACTTCACCGAACGAAGCCCGATCTTAGCGAGCGACATTGTCGGCAGTTTGTGCGGTTTTGGCAATTTGTCTTTGGTTAGTCGTTGCTGGTAGCGCTGTCAACGTTCCTTTGTTTGCCGGACCGACTGTGATAAGAGCAGCAAATGGGTCGAAAACGCACCAAGTCAGGTAAAATCCGGCTGGCGGAAGTTGCCGAGCTTGCCGGCGTCAGCCCGATCACGGCGTCCCGGTTCTTCCGCAATCCGGAGGCCCTGTCGGTCGCCAAGCGGACGCGGGTCGAGAGCGCGGCCAACGAGCTCGGCTATGTGCCGAACCTGGCGGCGCGGGCGCTGGCCTCGCAGCGCACCGAAGTGATCGGCGTCTTGATCCCGTCACTGACCAACAACGTGTTTTCCGACGTGCTGCGCGGCATCTATGACGCCTCCGAAGGCAGCCGGTACTCGATCCAGTTGTCCAACACACGCTACAGTATTCTCCAGGAGGAGAAGCTGCTGCGCCTGTTTCTCGCGCAGAAGCCGGCCGGACTGATCGTCACCGGCATCGACCAGACCGCGGAATCGCGCGCGATGCTGGAGGCCGCCGACTGCCCGATCGTGCAGATCATGGAGATCGGACCCGATCCGGTCGACATGATGATCGGCTTTTCGCACTATGATGCGGCCCGCGCGGCGATTGCCCACCTGTTCGCGCAGGGCCGCCGCAAGATCGGCTTCGTCGGCGCGCGCATGGATCCGCGGGTGCAGCGGCGGCTGGACGGATATGTCTCGGCCATGAAGGACGCCGCGTTGTTCGAGCAGCGCCTCGTCGTCACGACGGCGACACCGACCTCGGTGACGCTCGGCGGCACCCTGTTCACCGATCTACTGGCGCGCGAACCCGATATCGACTCGGTGTTCTGCGCCAATGACGACCTCGCGCTCGGCGTGCTGTTCGAATGCCGGCGCCGGGAGATCACGGTCCCCGAGCAGATCGCGATCGTCGGATTCAACGACCTCGAATTCATGGCCTCCGCGGTACCCACCCTCACCAGCGTGCGAACCAACCGCTACGAGATGGGCAACACGGCCGCCACCATGCTGATCGAGGCGATCGACGGACGCCGCCCCGAGCACCCGGTGCTCGATCTCGGCTTCAAGGTGATCGAGCGGCAAAGCTCGTCGTCGCGGCGTTCTGACGACAGGCCTGCCGCGTCAGCCGCGGGCGCGGCGAACAAAATGATAGCGTTACCAAGTAGCCACGACTAGTATCGCACTTGTGAGGGAATGACCCGCCAACGGGCCTTTGAACCATGGATCGCGCCGTTGGGCATCGCACCAGCCGAAGCTGAGCCCCCGACGCCAGTGCGTTTGCATTGCAGGAGAAACCAATGACAAAAAAACCAACCAATGGGCATGCGCCCGCCAGCAACGGCGCTCGCCGCCACCTCCGCTCGCAGGAATGGTTCAACAATCCGCATAATCCGGGCATGACCGCGCTCTATATGGAGCGCTACCTGAATTACGGCCTCACCCGGGCCGAGCTCCAGTCCGGCAAGCCGATCATCGGCATCGCCCAGACCGGCAACGACCTGTCCCCCTGCAACCGCCACCATATCGAGCTGGCGCACCGCGTCCGCGAAGGCATCCGCGAGGCCGGCGGCATCGCGATGGAATTCCCGACCCATCCGATCCAGGAGACCGGCAAGCGCCCGACCGCGGCGCTCGACCGCAACCTCGCCTATCTCGGCCTCGTCGAGATCCTCTACGGCTATCCACTCGACGGCGTGGTGCTGACCACCGGCTGCGACAAGACCACGCCTGCCTGCATGATGGCTGCGGCGACCGTGAACCTGCCCGCGATCGTGCTGTCGGGCGGCCCGATGCTGAACGGCTGGCATGCCGGCGAGCGCACCGGCTCCGGCACCATCGTCTGGAAGTCGCGCGAACGGCTCGCCGCCGGCGAGATCGACTATGAGGAATTCATGGAGATCGTGGCGTCCTCGGCGCCCTCGGTCGGCCATTGCAACACCATGGGCACCGCCTCGACCATGAACGGGCTAGCCGAAGCGCTCGGCTTCTCGCTGCCGGGCTGCGCGGCGATCCCCGCCCCCTATCGCGAGCGCGGCCAGATCGCCTACGAGACCGGCAAGCGCGCCGTCGAGATGGTCTGGGAAGACCTCAAGCCGTCGGACATCCTGACCCGCAAGGCGTTCGAGAACTGCATCGTGATCAACTCGGCGATCGGCGGCTCGACCAACGCGCCGATCCACATCAACGCGCTGGCACGCCACATCGGCGTCGAGCTGTCGATCGAGGACTGGCAGAAATTCGGCCACGACGTGCCGCTGCTGGTCAACATGCAGCCGGCCGGCTTCTATCTCGGCGAGGAATTCCACCGCGCCGGCGGCGTGCCGGCCGTGGTGCGCGAGCTGATGAAGCACAAGCGCATCCACGAGGACGCGGTCACGGTGAACGGCCGCGGCATCGGCGAGAACTGCGCCAACGCGCCCGCGCCCGACAACGACGTGATCCGGGCCTACGACAAGCCGCTGGTGAAGGACGCCGGCTTCCTGGTGCTCAAGGGCAATCTGTTCGATTCCGCGATCATGAAGACCAGCGTGATCTCCAAGGAATTCCGCGACCGCTATCTCAGCAACCCCAAGGACCTCAACGCCTTCGAAGGCCGCGCCATCGTGTTCGAGGGTCCGGAGGACTATCACGAGCGGATCGACGATGCCTCGCTCGACATCGACGAGCGCTGCGTGCTGTTCATCCGCGGCACCGGACCGATCGGTTATCCCGGCGGCGCCGAGGTCGTGAACATGCAGCCCCCGGCCGCGCTGATCAAACGCGGGATCCTGTCCCTGCCCTGCATCGGCGACGGCCGCCAGTCCGGCACTTCGGGCTCGCCGTCGATCCTGAATGCCTCGCCGGAAGCCGCCGCCAATGGCGGGCTCGCGATCCTCAAGACCGGCGACAAGGTGCGGATCGACCTCAACAAGGGCAGCGCCAATATTCTCATTTCGGACGACGAGGTGAAGAAGCGCCACGCCGAGCTGATGGCCGATGGCGGCTTCAAGCATCCGGCGAACCAGACGCCGTGGCAGGAGATCTACCGCAACACGGTGGGCCAGCAATCGACCGGCGCCTGCATGGAGCTCGCCACGAGGTATCAGAACGTCGCCGGCACGTTTGGTGTCGCGCGGGATAATCACTAGGAAAGATCGTCATTCCGGGATGCGCCGCAAGGCGCAGGCCCGGAATCCATACTCCCGATCGTGGTTATGGATTCCGGGCTCGCGGCTGCGCCGCGCCCCGGAATGACGGCGGAAACATCAAAGGAGAAAAACAACATGGCAGACCGCCTCAAGGGAAAGCGCGCCGTCGTCACGGCTGCAGCGGCAGGCATCGGGCGCGCATGCGCCATCGCATTCGCGCGTGAAGGTGCAACCGTCATCGCAACCGACATCAACGAGGCCGGCATCGCGGGCCTGACCAAGGAAGGCATCGCCGAGGTCGCAAAGCTCGACGTCCGCAACACCGCCGACGTCAACGCCTTCGCCAAGCGCGTCGGCAAGGTCGACATCCTGCTCAACGCGGCCGGTTTCGTGCATCACGGCACCATCCTGGAGTGCTCGGAAGAGGATTTTGACTTCTCGTTCGACCTCAACGTCAAGTCGATGCACCGGACCATCCGGGCGTTCCTGCCCGAGATGCTGGCGGGAGGCGGCGGCAGCATCGTCAACATCTCGTCCTGCGCGGCGCTGCGGCCGCCGGCCAACCGCTACGTCTACAGCGCGTCGAAGGCGGCGGTCTCGCTGCTGACGCGCGCGGTCGCGCTCGACTTCATCACCAAGGGCATTCGCTGCAACAGCATCTGCCCCGGCACCGTCGAGACGCCCTCGATGCTCGACCGCGCCGCCGCACAGGGGCCGCAGGGCAAGGAGATGTTCGTCTCCCGCCAGAAGATGGGCCGGCTCGGCACCGCCGACGAAATCGCGTCCATGGCGGTCTATCTCGGCAGCGACGAAAGCGCATTCACCACCGGCGTCGACCTTGTCGTCGACGGCGGCTACATGCTCTGATCGCTCCTCATCCCGAGGAGGCGCGACAGCGCCCTCTCGAGGGATGGGCCACGGGCTCATGGTGAGACGCGCGCAAATGCGCGCTCCTCACCATGAGGGATAGATAAGGGAGTTCTCGATGAACAAGATCGATCTCAACGGCCGCATTGCCGTCGTCACCGGCGGCGCGCAGGGCTTTGGCCGTGCCATCACCCGGCGTTTCATCGACTCCGGCGCCAAGGTCGCGATCTGGGATTTCGACTCGGCTCTCGCCGAGAAAACCGCGAATGAAGTCGGCGGCGAGACAAAAGTCTTCAAGGTCGACGTCACCGACCCCGCCGCCGTCGAGCAGGCGCGCGATGCGACGCTTGCCGCTTTCGGCAAGATCGACATCCTCGTCAACAATGCCGGCATCGCCGGCGTCAACAAGCCGGTCTGGGAGACCGATCTCGAGGAGTGGCGCAAGGTCCTGCGCATCAATCTCGACGGCCCTTTCATCGTCTGCAAGGCGATCGTGCCGACGATGCTCAAGCAGAAATACGGGCGGATCGTGAACATCGCCTCGATCGCCGGCAAGGAAGGCAATCCCAACGCCTCGCATTATTCGGCCTCCAAGGCCGGGCTGATCGCGCTGACGAAATCGCTCGGCAAGGAACTGGCGGCACATGACATCCTCGTGAATGCGGTGACGCCGGCCGCGGCAAAGACCGCGATCTTCGACCAGATGACGCAGCAGCATATCGATTTCATGCTGTCGAAAATCCCGAAGGCACGCTTCGTGCTGGTGGAAGAGCTCGCCGCGATGGTGAGCTGGCTCGCATCCCAAGATTGTGCCTTCTCCACCGGCGCGGTGTTTGATATTTCCGGCGGACGGGCGACCTACTGAGGCATTGGCCGCCCTTGAAAGGGGCGGACCATGCGGATTGGACGTCGGGATTTCGTGAGGCTCGCAGCGGGCGCAGGCGCGCTGCCGCTGCTGTCGCGTGTTGCGCTCGCGCAACTGGCGCCCAACCCGCCGAGCATCCGTCCCCCCTCGCCGGCCGAACGCGGCGCCATGGCGCGGCTTGCGCGCAGCTTCATGGACAAGTACGACGTGCCGGCGCTCTCCTTTGCGATCGGCTATGCCGGCACTGTTATCCACGAGGACGCGTTCGGTCTTGCCGATCGCGAGCGGAACGAGACCGTAACGCCGCGGCATCTGTTCCGGATCGCCAGCGTCAGCAAGATGATCACCTCGGTCACGATCTTCCGCCTGATCGAGGAGAACCGGCTCAAGCTCACGGATCGCGTGTTCGGCCCCGGTGCACTGCTCGGCGCCGATTACGGGCCACCGCCCTACTCTGCCGGCATCGACCAGATCACGCTCGAGCATCTGCTGACGCACACTGCGGGCGGCTGGAGCAATGACAACCGCGATCCCATGTTCACGCATCCGCGGATGGATCATGCCGAGCTGATCGCCTGGACGCTCGCCAACCGGCCGCTGGACCGGCCGCCGGGCCAGCACTACGCCTATTCCAATTTCGGCTATTGCGTTCTGGGCCGCGTGATCGAGAAGCTCACCGGCCAGGCCTATGCCGAGCATGTCCGCACTGAGGTGCTGACGCGCTGCGGCGTCACCGACATGACCATCGCGGGTAATACCCGCGACCAGCGTCAGGCCGGCGAAGTCGCCTATTACGGTCAGGGCGAAAGTCCGTATGAGATGAAGGTGAGGCGGATGGATTCCCATGGCGGCTGGATCGCGACGCCGGCGGATCTCGTCCAGTTCCTGATGCATGTCGACGGCTACACGAGACCGGCGAACATCCTGCGGCCGCGCACCATCGAGGTCATGACCACCGCGCCCAGTTACAGCCCGAATTACGCCAAGGGCTTCTGTGTCAACAAATTCGACAATTGGTGGCACAATGGCAGCCTGCCGGGCACGAGCACGATTGCCGTGCGCACCCATGGCGGCTTCTGCTGGGCCGCCTTCACGAACACCAGACGCGGGAATTCCAACATGGATGGCGATCTCGACAATCTCAACTGGAGCATGGCGCGCCAGGTCGGCGAATGGCGGGTGGCCTGAGCCATGATCCGGGAAGGTGGATGCCTGTGCGGCGCGGTGCGGTTCAAGGCGGAGGGTGAGCCGCTCAACGTCCGCATCTGCCATTGCCGCCTGTGCCAGAAGGCGATGGGCTCGCCCTACTTTGCTCGCGCGCAATTCGACCAGCGCGCGCTGACCGTCGAGGGCGACACCGGCCGCTATGCCTCGTCCGAGAACATCGACCGCGTGTTCTGCAAGCGCTGCGGCACGCGCCTGTTCTCCTGGCGGCGCAACGGCACGCTGGCGGGCGTTTCGCTCACGACCTTCGACGATCGCAACGCCTTCGCGCCGACCGAGCACATCTGGGTCTCGGAGAAGGTCGCCTGGCTGAAGCTCGACGACGGCCTGACGCAATATCAGGGCACTATCCCGGCGTGACGTCAGGCTTGCCCTGACGCAGGCATTCTCGCCGCCTGAGCGCGCCGTCCCGTCGTCGTCGCGATCCAGATCCCGGCAAACACCGCGACGATGCCGGCCGCCAGATTCCAACGCAGCGGCTCGTTCAGCAGCCAGGCGCCGACCAGCGAGGCCGTGATCGGATTGACCGTCACCGAGATCGCGACGCGCGTCGGCGTGGTCCGCTCCAGCGCGAAGGCCCAGAGATAGAAGGTCAGCGCTGCCCCGAAGGCGCCGAGATAGAAGGCCGCCAGCCATTGCGGCGCGCCGAAGCCGGCGACGGGCGCAAAACTGCCGCGGATATAAGAGAGCAGGATGAGGCAGGCCGCCCCCGCCGCCATGCTCATCGTGGTGAAGGCGATCGGGCCGGAGCGCCGGATCAGCGGCTTCGACCAGATGCCGTACAGCGCCATGCACAGCGCAGCCGCCATCATCAGGAGATCGCCGCGCCAGGCGCCAGATGGTGCCGAGGTCAGGTCGGAGAGCAGCGCGACGGCAACGCCAAATGTCGCGATCACGACACCGATCGATTTGCGCCAACTCAGGGCCTCGGCGCCGAGCGCGGCGCCGATCACGAGCGACAGCAGCGGAAGCGTCGACAAAGCCAGCGCGCCGCGCGCGGCGGTCGTAAAGATCAGCGATGCGTTGAACAGGATCGGAAACAGCGCGAAGAACAGGATGCCAAGCCCGGTCGCGGCGGCCCAGTCCCCTCGCCCCGGCCAGCGGTCACCGCGGAGCAGCGTCAGAGGCAACAGCAGCAGGAAGCCGATGCCGAACCGGAACGAGCCGATCGCCAGCGGATCGATACTGCCCACCAGATAGCGCGTGGCGCCGATCGAGGTGCCGCCAAGCGCACTCGACAGCACCGCGGCCAGAACGCCGAAAATCTCGCCCACGATTCCTCTCAACTGCTTTGCGAGCAGCATACGAGGCGCGCCGAAACAGGGAATGGAATTTCCGTCATGCTGGGATAAGCTTTTGTCATGACCGCAGCTGTTCTCGACCCCGACCTGCTGAGGGCCTTTGCCGCCGTTGCCGAGCATCGCTCCTTCACGCGAGCGGCCGTCTCGCTCAACCGCACGCAGTCCGCGGTCAGCTTCCAGATCAGACGCCTGGAAGAGCGGATCGGCACCAAGCTGTTTCAGCGCACCAGGGCCGGTGTCGCGCTGACCGCGGCGGGCGATGAACTCCTCGTTTATGCGAGACGGCTTCTCGACCTCAATGCAGAGGCGATCGATGTGCTCCGCGCACGCAAGCGCGACGCCGTTGTCCGCCTCGGCGCGATGGACGATTACGGCACGATCGTCATTCCGCCCTTGCTGGCGCGCTTTGCCCAAAACCATCCGGAGATCCGGGTCGAGATCGAGACGGGGCTGACCGCGACGATGCCGGCGCGGCTCGGCGAGGCCTATGACCTCGTCATCGCCATGCATCCGGAGGGACGCGGCGGCGGCGAGCTGCTCCGGCGCGAGCAGGCGGTCTGGGCCGCGGCCAAGTCCTATCCAGCCGCGGCACAGGATACCCTGCCCGTTGCGCTCTACCCGCCGGGCTGCCTGTTCCGGCAATGGGCTGCCGAGGCCCTCGAAGCCGCGGGCCGGCCGTGGCGCCTCGCTTTCGTCAGCCGGACGCTCGCCGCGGTCGAGGCGGTCGCGGCGCAGGGGCTCGCGATCACGGTCGTGAAGGCCGGTACCCTGCCCCCTCGCCTGCAAATTCTGTCGGAGCGCGAGGGCCTGCCGCCGTTGCCGGGAGCGGACATCCGCCTCCACCGCGCGCGCAATCTGTCGCGGCCGGCGGCGCTGCTGGCCGATCATTTACAGCTTGGGATTTCGGAACCGGCGTCCCATATCCTGACCTGACGCGTTGGCCCACCACCGGATTGGCCGGGTTGGCTGCAAGGCCACGAGGCACAAACCGGGACGACGAGCCGTGAACGTTTCCTTTTATGACATTTCGGTGTGGGTACTGCCGCTGGTGCTCGCCATCACCTTCCACGAGGCCGCGCACGCTTTCGTCGCGTACCGTCTCGGTGACAACACGGCCTGGCAACTCGGCCGCGTCAGCTTCAACCCTATCAAGCATATCGACCCATTCGGCACCCTGATCCTGCCGGCGATGCTGCTGTTCGCGCACTCGCCGTTCCTGTTCGGCTACGCCAAGCCGGTTCCCGTCAATTTCCGCAAGCTCAACCATCCCAGGCTCGACATGGTCTGGGTGGCCCTTGCCGGGCCCGCCACCAACATCCTGCTGGCGCTGGCGGCGGCTCTTGCCCTCCATGCCGTGCCTTTTGCACCGGCCGGCTCGGCCCAGTGGATTTTCGACAACCTCAAGAACGCGCTGGTCATCAACGCGGTGCTGGCGGTGTTCAACATGATGCCGATCCCGCCGCTCGACGGCGGGCGCGTCGCGGTCGGGCTGCTGCCCCGGCCGCTCGCTTTGCCGCTGGCCCGGCTCGAGCCATTCGGGATGCTGATCCTGATCGGCCTGTTGATCCTGCTGCCGCTCGCGGGCTCGCAGTTCGGTCTAAATCTTGATGTTATTTCAGGAATACTGCGAACGTTGACCGGTTATGTGATTCAGGCTGTTCTCTTCCTGACCGGCAATGGGTAGTTGGATAGAACACCCGAACACAAGCCGAATGGCTCGAGGCCGACTTGGTCAAAGCTGCCGATATGCTGATCGCGCGACGCGCGGACACCCGCGCCCGCGCCGATTTTGCCACCTGGAAGATGATGGCCAAGCTCAACGGGGCCTCCGCGCTGCCTGCCGAGGCACAGGAGTTCCTGGTCAGCTACAAGAACCTGCTGGCGCGGATGAGCGAGGGCGAGGCCAGCGAGGCCACGATCGGGGCGATCTACAAGGCATACTATGCCGAGATGGGCGGCGCGGGAACTCCGCCCGACGTCCGCACCCGTCCGCCCGAGCCGGCAGCGGACAATGTTACCGCTTTCCGCCGCCCGCCTCCGAAGCCGACGAAGACGGCCTCCTTCACGGCGGCGTTCGGCGGAGCCCAGAAACGGCCGCTCCCGGTAGCGCTGATCTTCGTCTGCCTGGTCGTCGTCTATGTCGGCATCCGGCTCTACTGGCGCTGAGCGGATTTCTTCTTTTTCTTCTCGTCCGGCGGCGTGAAGATGATGTCGACGGTACGCTCGAACCGGTCTTCGGTCAGTCCGGCCGGGGGCTGCGGGATGGGATCGGACTTGCGGACAATCGAGAGCGCGGCCGCATCATAGGCCGCATCCCCTGACGACTCCACGACGTCGACGGACAGCACGTTGCCCCTGCGGTTGATCGCGAAGCTGACTTTCACCTTCTGATTATTGGGCTGCTTGCCCTCCGGGTTGACCTTGTGGGCGGTGAGGTGCGCGCTGATCTTGCGATTCCAGTCGGTCGTAATCCTGAGGATGTCCTTGCCGAGGCCAAGCACCGGCGCCAGGGCCTTCTCGGCCTCGCGCGCGTCCTCGTCGAGCGTCTGCCGCGCCGTTGCAACCGACTGCGGCGAAGCTTCGGCAGCGGGCGTCTCGACCGCCGCGATCTTGGGATCCTCGTCCTGCGGCTTCTTCGAGATGTTTTCGGTGACGACTCGATCGGGATCGTCGACCTGTTGCGACTGGTCCTTTGGAAGCTCGGTTTCCTTGGTCTCGGCCTTTTGCTCGGGAAGCGCCTGCTGCTCCTGCATCGCTTCGCTGTCCGGTCCCGGCGGAAGGTCGGTCTCGGGCGCCTTGGGCGAGGCCATCTCGACGGCGAACTCCGCGCCGGACGCGCCCAGGCCGTCGTCGTCGTCATCGGTCCGCAGATGGGCCAGGGCGAGCGCGGCACCGCCCAGATGGAGCGCGAGCGCCGCCACCGCGGCCAAAATCCAGAGCTTCCGGGATGGTCTGACTTCGTCCGACATCGTGCGCCTCTAAGGCTGACCGGCGCCTGCCGCGGGTGCTCCGGGAGCGCCTTCCAGCGCGACTAGCTTCACCCGGGAATAGCCGCCTGAGCGCAAGAGCTCCATCACACTCATCAATTCGCCATAGGGCACCGAACGATCGGCGCGCAGGAAGACATACTTGTCCTTGCTCATGTCGGACAGGCCGTCGAGGGTCCCGATCAACTCGGCGCGGTGGACCGGGTTCTCGCCGATCGCAAGCGTCAGATCAGGCTTGATGCTGAGATAGGTCGGCTTGTCCGGCTTCTTCTGCGGGGTCGCGCTCGAGGTCGGCAGATCGATCGGCAGGTCGACCGTGGAGAGCGGAGCTGCGACCATGAAGATGATCAGCAGCACCAGGATGACGTCGATGAACGGCGTGACGTTGATGTCATGCGTCTCGCCGAAATCGTCGTCGTCATCATTGTCTGCGAGCGAAACGCCCATGGTTCACTCCGCCGCGCGCGAATGCGCGCTGCCGTGGCTGCGGTCCAGATCGCGCGAGAGCAGCCGCGCCGCCGCGCCCGAGGCACGGCTGACGAGCTCGAGATAGCTTTTCGTCATGCGCGAGAAGTGGTTGTAGATGATGACGGCGGGAATGGCGGCGACCAGGCCGATCGCGGTCGCGAGCAGCGCCTCGGCGATGCCGGGTGCGACGACGGCGAGGTTCGTGGTCTGCGACTTCGAGATGCCGATGAAGCTGTTCATGATGCCCCAGACCGTGCCGAACAGGCCGACGAAGGGCGACGTGGAGCCGATGGTCGCGAGCACACCCATGCCGACGCGGATGCGCCGCGCCTCCGCGCGCACGATTTCGGAAAAACTCGAGGCTGCGCGCTCCTTGATGCCGGCATCGCTGGACAGGCCGGCCGACATCCGCGCCTCACGCAGCGCTGCCGCCAGGAAGGACGGCAGAATGCCCTGCTTGGCGCCGAGCGCCATTTGCGCTTCCGCGAGCGAGCGCGCCTCCGAGATCTTCTTCAGTGCCGAACGAAGCTTGCCGGATGCGACCGACAGCTCGATCGACTTGGCGATGAGGACGGTCCAGGTCATCAGCGATGCGAAGGCGAGCCCGATCATCACCGCCTTCACGATGACGTCCGCCGACATGAACATCACCCAGGGGGACAGCTCCTTCATGGACGGCGCGATAGCGGCCGCGTCGGGCTTCGCCGCGGGCGCCGCCGCCGGAACGGCAGCTGGAGCCGGGCTGGCTGCGGCCGGCTGAGCCGTCGCCTGTGCCGCCGGCTGGGTCTGTGTCTGGGCAGAAACAGGGGATACGAGCCAGGCGGCCACCAGCATCAAGGCGGCGGCAAGGCTTGCTTGGTAGGACATGATCTTCATACTTCGGCCCAGTAGCGAATGAGATTGTGATAGATACCCGTCAATTTGACCGTTTCGGGATCGTCACGCCCGAGCCGTTCCACCAGCGCCTGAATCGCGGTGTCGAGGTCAAAGATCATGCTCCGGGCTTGCTCGTCCCGTATCATGCTCTGAAGCCAGAAGAAAGACGCAACCCGCGTTCCCCTCGTCACCGGCGTGACGAGATGGAGGCTGGTCGAGGGATAGAGCACGCAGTCCCCGGCTTGCAACTTGACTTCGTGCGAACCGTAAGTGTCCTCGATCACAAGTTCGCCACCGTCATACTCTTCCGGCTCGGCCAGGAACAGCGTGACCGACAGGTCTGTGCGGATGCGAAGGCCGGTCAGGCGGTCGCCGCGGATCGCGTTGTCGACATGCAGGCCGAAATGGTGGCCGCTGCTCGCCGCATAGCGGTTGAACAGCGGCGGGAAGATCTGGAGCGGGATCGCCGCCGCGATGAAGCGTGGGTTCGAGGTCAGCGCCGAGATGATGTGGTTGCCGAGCTTGCGCGCAACCTCGCCATCCGGTGGCAATTGCTCGTTGCGCTTGACCATCGCCGACTGCGAGCCGGCGGTGGAGCGCCCGTCCTCCCATTCGCTGGCGTCCATGATGCGGCGGAAATCCGCCACATCATCTTTGCTCAGGACACCAGGCAGGCATGTCAACATGATCAGAACTTCGCCGACGTTACGATGTAGAACGCCCTGCCCGGCGCGACCGCCACGAACGGCGTCGCGCTGCGATAGAGCGTATCGTAATAGAGCTTGTTGGTAAGGTTCTGCGCGTAGAACTTCATGGTCCAGTTCTTGTCGATCTTCTTCTCGATGAACGCGTCGAAGCGCCAGTAGCTCGGGATCAGCGTGCCGGTGTTGGCGCCGAAGGTGCCGCCATAGACCTTGGAGCGGAACACCGCCTGGCCGCCGAGCTCCCAGTCACCGTCGAACTTGTACTTGGTGAGCAAGCTGAACGACTGATGCGCGACGTTGGCGAGCGGCAGACCGACATTGCCCGGGATGTTGCTCTTGGTGACCTTCGAGTCCATCAGCACGATGCCGCCGAAGATGCTCCAGCGATCGGTCAGCTTGCCGCTGGCCTCGATGTCGATACCCTGGATCCGGTAGGCCGCCCCCGAGGTCAGCGTGGTGCCGACGGTCTCACGGGCATTGTCCTTCGTCGTTTGGAACAGTGCGCCGGTCACCAGCAGGTGACGGTCGAACAGCTCCCATTTGGTGCCGACTTCCGCCCCCTTGTTCTGCTCGGGCCCGAGGATCGTGGTGCCGGTCGGCGGAGACGAGCCGTAGTCCGTCCCGGTTGCGTCGAGCTCGGAGCCGAACGGATTCGTCGAGGTCGCATAGGCCGCATAGAGGCTGCCGATCGGAACGGGCTTGTAGACGATGCCGGCGTTGTAGTTGACGAAGTCGGAGTCGACGCTGCTCGAAGCCGCCGCAATCGACGATTTCAGCTTGTAGCTGTCCCAGCGCACACCACCGTTCACGATGATGGTGTCTTCCCAGTTCGCCGTGTCCATCACGTAGACGGCGCCGCTATCGACGTTGTAGCGGGTCGGATCGCCGCCGAGCACCGGGTTGAACGGGCCGGGCGTGTTGGTATAGCCCGGCGAATACATGTTCTGTAGGGTCAAAGCGCCACTGCTGTTGAAGCCGGCGCCGAACGCTTCCGACGAGAGGCCGGTGTAGCGGCCGATTCCGATGCGTTCATTGGACACATCGAGCCCGGTCACCGCGGTGTGCTTGACCGATCCCGTATTGAACTTGAACGCGGCTTCTTCCTGGTTGGCGATGACGTCAACCCACTGGTTGCGGCTCTGTGCGCTCGCAGTGATCGTCCACTTGGTCGGATCGGGATTGGTCGTGATCGGCGACTGCGGCAACGTGCCGATATATTCCAGCGTCGACTGTTCCATGCGGGTCCGGCTGGTCAGGGTGATGTTGTTGGTCGGCTTGTATTCGCCGGTCAACGTGCCGAAATCCTGCCGCGCGGTCTGGAAGTCGCGATTGAGGAAGCCGTACCAGGTCCCACGCGGAATGCCCGCTTCGGTGGCCGGCACGTTGCCCTGCTTGTAATAGGGCACGCCGAAATCGGGATAGCCGCTGAGGTCGGTGTGGACGTAGTTCGTGGTGATCTTGATGTCGTTGGTCGGGGTGTACTTGGTCGAGATGAAAGTGCCCCAGCGATTGTCGGTCACGAAGTTGCGGCCGGCAACGTTGGCGTCCTGGAACAGGCCTCCGACACGTACCGAGAAGGTCGGGTCGACGACCTGGTTGACGTCGATCGTGACGCGCTTGGTCATGTCGGTGCCGAACGTCGTCTCGGCGTTCTGGAAGTTGCGATCGGTCGCCTGCTTGGTGACGATGTTGATCGCACCGCCCGCGGTGCCGCGGCCCGCAAAGGACGAGGCCGGGCCGCGCAGGATCTCGAGCTGTTCGGTGAAGAAGTTCTCGCGGATGGAGACCGCGGGATCGCGAATGCCGTCGATGAAGACGTCGTTGCGCACGTCGAAGCCGCGGATGAAGAAGCGGTCGCCGAACGCGTTGCCGCCTTCACCCGAACCCAGCGTTACACCCGCGGTCGAGCGCCCGATCTCCCTCAGCGTCGTGGCGTTCTTGTCTTCGAGGACCTCCTTGGTGAGCACGGTGATGGTCTTGGGCGTATTCAGAAGCGGCTCGGGAAACTTGCCCGAGGCCTGGACACGGTCGACCTTGTAGGGCGCGGTCGGATCGGCATAGGGATTTGCGTCGGCCGGGCCGGAGGGCGTCGTCGGAGCCGACTGCTGAGCCTGCTGGCGCTGCGCGGCACGACGAACCGCGTTGCGGGCGCGGACCTGCTCGGGCGAAGGCTTCGAGGCCGCCGGACGCGGACGCTGGACCGGCGCGTCGACCGTCACCGGCGGCAGGTTCGACTGCTGTGCCTCCGCGCCGCTCGATACCGACGCGACCGCGATCAAGCTCGCGACGGCCGAGACCTTCTTGCCGGAAATTCCCGCGGACTTCTCATCCATCCCATTGAACGCTGCGACCGAACGCAACGACTTCGGTGCGACCACCTGCCCCATTACCAAACGCCCCATCTTCTTGTTCGCTCATTCACTTCGACGAACGATGGGTGTTGGTATCGGCCGCAAAATAGCGGGTCAATGCGAGTACACCGCGAGAACGCTTGAATAAGTCCAGATCAAAACGATTCTAAACTACAGTTTGAAATCGTTCTAAAATCAGATTGGACTCGTTCTAAAGAAAGCGCAAAATTATCGCGCGCTTGTCGGTCTCGCTCACAGCATCAATCGCTGCTCGGGGGCTTCATCAGCGAGAACAATTCGTCGACGGTTTTCTGCGCGACGGCGCGCACGCGATCGGAGTTGTCCATGCCGGCGATGTTGACGCCGTTGACGACGGCTTTGATCTCGTCGCGAAAGTCGGTCAGGAACCGCAAGGGATCGCGCTGCTCGTTAGCGACGCGCGCGATCAGTCCCGTGATCAGAATCTGGCACGCGATCAGCTTGCCGTTCAGTTCGTCCATCCTGCGCTCCCGTTGTGGCCGGGCCGATATGACCGATGCCGAATTTCCTGACAACCGAAACGCCGCGCAGGCGAATTAGAACCGTTCTCACGGGGCTTGATTCCGGCTCACTTCGCAGCTCAGCCGGGGCGGCCTTGCGGACAGCTCTGCAAGGCACCCACACCGGCTCCGGGCATTGCCCAAGATTTGCGCGCGGATCGTTCGCGCCGGGAAAATGCAGCACTGCACACCGTAGTGTCACGGAGCTGCCTAGACAGTGCAAAGCTTTCCAATTGTTTAGGATTCCGAACGGATAGTGCTGTTTACACTGGAACTTGGCGTGTATTATACAAGCGCGCTGGAACCCTATGATTGCTCCACAATTCGTAGTTTTGGGCGTACGAGCCAACGAGCCGACATGAAAAAAACACGGCCGATCCTCTGGATACTGATCATCGCGGCCGTGGCCTCCGCGTGTTACTATGGCTGGCAGAAATTCGGCTCGCCCGAGGCCGGAAAAACCCAGACGGCTCAGAAGGGTCCGCCGCGCCCGGCCGCCATCCCCGTCAGCGTTTCGCCGGTCCAGAAGGCCGACTTTCCGGTTTATCTGACCGGTCTCGGCACGGTTCAGGGCTTCAACACCGTACAGGTCCGGAGCCGGGTTGACGGCCAGATCGACAAGATCGCCTTCAGCGAGGGCCAGATGGTCAAGCAGGATGAGCTGCTGGTCTCGATCGATCCCCGCCCCTATCAAGCCACGCTCGACCAGGCCAAGGCCAAGAAGGCGCAGGACGAGGCCAATCTGGCCAACGCCAATCTCGAACTCCAGCGTGCCATGAAGCTGGGCGAATTCGCGACCGCGCAGCGGGTGGATACCCAGCGCTCGACGGTCGCCCAGCTCAACGCCCAGATCGCCGCCGACGAAGCCGCCATCGACAACGCCCAGACCCAGCTCGACTACACCCAGATCAAGGCGCCGATCACCGGCGTGGCCGGGCTGCGCCTGGTCGACATCGGCAACATCGTCAACGCCTCCACGCAGACGGGAATCGTGACGATCTCGCAGGTCGAGCCGATCTCGGTGATCTTCACCGCGCCGGAAGACCAGCTGCCCTATATCAGCGAAGGCCAGAAGGCCGGTGCGCTCAAGGTGATCGCGTTCACCACCGACGGGAAAAAGACGCTTGCCGAAGGCAAGCTTGCGGTCATCAACAACCAGGTCGACACGACCAGCGGGACTATTCGGCTCAAGGCGGTGTTCGACAACAAGGAACACACGCTGTGGCCGGGCCAGTCGGTTTCGACGCGCCTTCTGGTACGCACCCTGAAGGATGCGACCGTGGTTCCGGATGACGCGGTTCAGCATTCGACCAACGGCCTCTACGCCTATACCGTCAATCAGGACAACAAGGCGGAAGTGCACAAGATCAAGGTCAGCTACGCCATCGACGGCCGTTCGGTCGTCGACGAAGGCTTGAGCCCGGGTCAACAGGTGATCACCGGCGGCCAGTTCAAGGTCCAGCCCGGAAGCCTGGTCTCGACGGCCGTAGCAAGCTCGGATCCGAGCCAGAACAAGGTACGACAGGAATGACCGAGGGCGGGATTTCGGCACCCTTCATCCGTTATCCCATCGGCACCTCGCTGCTGATGGCCGGCATCCTCTTCGTCGGTCTCGTCGCCTATCCGCTGCTGCCGGTCGCGCCGCTGCCGCAGGTGGACTTCCCGACCATCCAGATCACGGCCAATTTGCCCGGCGGCAGCCCCGAGACGATGGCCTCGTCGGTGGCCCAGCCGCTCGAGCGGCAATTCGCCCAGATCCCCGGCATCGCCCAGATGACCTCGACGAGTTATCTCGGCACCGCCTCGATCACCATCCAGTTCGACCTCAACCGTAGCATCGACGGCGCCGCCAACGACGTGCAGGGCGCCATCAACGCCGCAAGCGGCCAGCTGCCGAAGAACCTGCCCTCGCCGCCGACCTACCGCAAGGTCAACCCGGCCGACGCGCCGATCCTGCTGCTCTCCGCGACATCCGATACACTGCCGCTGACCACCGTCAGCGATGCCGTCGACGCCCAGCTTGCCCAGCAGATCAGCCAGCTCTCGGGCGTCGCGCAGGTCTTCATCGGCGGCCAGCAGAAGCCCTCCATCCGCATTCAGATCGACCCGGCGAAACTCGTCGCCAAGGGCCTGTCGCTGGAGGACGTGCGCAGCCAGATCGCGATTACCACGGTCGACAGCCCCAAGGGCAATATCGACGGGCCGAAGCGCGCCTACACGATCTACGCCAACGACCAGCTCACCCAGTCCAAGGACTGGAACGACGTCATCATCGCCTATCGCAACGGCGGCCCGTTGCGAATCCGCGACATCGGCCAGGCGGTCAGCGGGCCCGAGGACGCCAAGCAGGCGGCCTGGGCCAACGGCAAGCGCGGCGTGTTCCTGGTGGTGTTCAAGCAGCCGGGCGCCAACGTCATCGAGACCGTCGACCGGATCAAGGCGACCCTGCCTCGCCTCGTCGCGGCGATTCCGCCCGCGATCAAGATCGAGCTCATCAGCGACCGTACCACGACGATCCGCGCCGCGGTCGAGGACGTCCAGTTCACGCTGCTCCTGACCATCGCCCTCGTGGTCATGGTCATCTTCATCTTCCTGCGCAGCTTCTGGGCGACGGTCATCCCCACCATCACGGTTCCGCTGGCGCTATTGGGCGCCTGCGCCCTGATGTGGGTCGTCGGCTATTCGCTGGACAATCTATCGCTGATGGCGCTCACCATCGCGGTCGGCTTCGTCGTCGACGACGCCATCGTGATGCTAGAGAACATCACGCGCTACATCGAGGAAGGCGAATCGCCCATGGCGGCCGCCTTCAAGGGCTCCAAGGAAATCGGCTTCACCATCGTCTCGATCAGCATCTCGCTGGTCGCGGTGCTGATCCCGCTGCTGCTGATGGGCGGCATCATCGGACGCCTGTTCCGCGAGTTCGCCGTCGTGCTGGCAATGACCATCTTCGTCTCGATGTTCGTGTCGCTGACGCTGACCCCGATGATGGCCTCGCGCTTCCTGCGCGCCCATGGCGAGGTGAGCCACGGCAAGTTCTACCAGTGGAGCGAACGCGCCTTCGACGGCATGCTGCGCGGCTACGAGTACGTTCTCGATCATGCCCTGGCCTGGCGCCGCACCACGCTCCTGATCTTCTTCGCCACGCTCGGCCTGTCGATCTATTTGTTCATCCTGATCCCGAAGGGCTTCTTCCCGCAGCAGGACGTCGGCCTGATCACCGCGACCTCGGAAGCGTCCCAGGACATCTCCTTCGCCGAGATGCAGCGGCGCCAGGTCGAGCTCGGCAAGATCGTGATGGACGATCCCGACGTCGCCACGATCGCGATGAACATCGGCGGCAGCGGCCGCGCCGGCAACAACGGCAACATGTTCATCACGCTGAAGCCGCGTAACGAGCGCAACGCGTCGGCCCAGGAGATCATTGCCCGGCTGCGTCCCAAGCTCGAGAAGGTGCCCGGCGCCCGCCTCTACATGCAGGCGGCCCAGGACGTACGGCTCGGCGGCCGGCCGACGCGCACGCAGTTCGAGTTCACGCTACAGGATGCCGATCTCACCGAGCTCAACGACTGGGCGCCGAAAATCCTCGCCAAGATGCAGACGCTGCCGCAACTGCGCGACGTCGCGACCGACCAGCAGACGCAGGGCACCACGGTCCAGCTCAAGATCAACCGCGACACCGCATCGCGCTACGGCATCCAGCCGCAGCTGATCGACGACACGCTGTACGACGCCTTCGGACAGCGGCAGGTCACGCAGTATTTCACCCAGCTCAACACCTACAAGGTGATCCTCGAGATCCTGCCGGAGATGCAGGGCAGTCTCGACAGCCTGAACAAGCTCTATCTGAAGTCGCCGCTGACCGGCGATCAGGTGCCGCTGTCGACCTTTGCGACCTGGACCACCGATCCGGTCCGCCCGCTCTCGATCAGCCACCAGGGCCAGTTCCCGGCGATCACGATCAGCTTCAACCTCGCCCAGGGCGTCGCGCTCGGCCAGGCCACCGAGGCCGTGCAGAAGGCGATGGCCGATCTCGGCGCACCACCGACGCTGAATTCGAGCTTCCAGGGCACCGCGCAGGCGTTCCAGCAGTCGCTCGGCACCGTGCCGCTGCTGATCCTCGCAGCCCTCGTCGTGGTCTATTTGATCCTCGGCATCCTGTACGAGAGCTACATCCACCCGATCACGATTCTGTCGACCCTGCCCTCAGCCGGCGTCGGCGCGCTCCTGATCCTGATGGCGGCCGGCTTCGACTTCAGCCTCATTGCATTGATCGGAATCATTCTCCTGATCGGCATCGTGAAGAAGAACGGCATCATGATGGTCGACTTCGCCATCGCGGCCGAGCGCGACGAGCACAAGACGCCGGAGGAATCGATCCGTCAGGCCGCGCTGCTGCGATTCCGGCCGATCATGATGACGACGATGGCCGCCCTGCTCGGCGGCGTGCCGCTGATGCTCGGCCACGGCACCGGCGCCGAGATCCGCCAACCGCTCGGCTACGCCATGGTCGGCGGCCTGATCGTCAGCCAGGCGCTGACGCTGTTCACCACCCCGGTGGTCTATCTCTATCTCGACGAGCTCAACAACTGGTTCTCGGGCTGGGGCCGTTCGGGTGACGGCGACGGCCACGAGGTCGCCGAGCACGGCACCGTCAAGCAGGCCGCCGAGTAAGCTTGCGCCGCGGCTTCCGCGACGCTACAGCGAGGCCCTCGGTTCACGCCAACGCGGTTTCGCCATGTCCATGCAATCCAGACTTGTCGCCCTCGCCGCCGCCCTTCTGCTGTCGACAGGCGGCGCGTATGCCCAGCAGAGCGCCAAGAAGAACTCCCCGGCGCCGGCTGCACAACCCGCGCCTGCCCCGACGCAGCAGCCCCAGGCTGACGGTGCGCAGCAAGCCGGATGGGTCGTGCGCTGCACCAGCGTCAGCCGCGATGCGCCGCTCGAATGCGCGATGGAGCAGAACGCGGTGCTGACCAAGACCGGCCAGACCATCGTCCTGATCAACATCCGCATCGCGCCCGACACCCGCACGCCGGTGGCGCTGCTGCAATTGCCGCTCGGCCTCAACCTGCCCGTCGGGGCCAAGCTCCAGGTCGACGAGGGCAAGACATTCGACCTCCAGATCCAGACCTGCGAGAACCGCGGCTGCTACGCCTCGACGCCGATCGCGGCGGACCTGCTCGCGGCCTTGCGGTCGGGCAAGCAGCTAAAGGTCTCCTTCCAGAACATGGCCAAGGAGGCGATCGCGATCCCGATGCCGCTGGGCGATTTCGCGGCGGCCTACGACAAGATCAAGTAAGGGCCACACTGTCATCGCCCGCCTTGTGCGCAATTGCGCACTGGGACGGGCGATCCAGTATTCCAGAGGCAGCGCGACTAGAACCGAGGGGCCGCGGCGTACTGGATGCCCCGCCTTCGCGGGGCATGACACCACACCGTTTTCTCTATCATTGCCGCGCCATCTGCGCGTTGCCGACGGCATCGCCGTCGAGCTTCTGGTCGTCATGCATGGTGACGGTGACGCGCAGCAGCCGCCCCTCGAACTCGAACGGCGCCTCGTAATGCGACACCGGGCTGCCGCGGTCGCGGCCGATGTCGAGGCCGGACCACGAGATCAGCGTGTGGAAGCCGAGCTGGGTCTGGAGCGCCCCCGCCGGCTCGCCGTCGATCAGCAGCGTGTATTCGGTGACGCCGGTGCGCGAACCCTTGGCCGGCGCCTCCTTGCGCACGAGGCGCTCGACATGCACGCCGAGCCGCCGCGCGCCTGACGGCACCTTACGGTCCGACCGCACGATCTGGTGGCTGCCGCCGATGTTGAGGTCGTGCACGAGATGGCCGTCCCTGACGTAGAGGCTGTAGCCCGACGTCGCATCGCCATGCGAGATCAGCACGCCATTGGCGCATTGCCCGTCGATCTCGACATGCGCCTCGATCGTGTAGCTGCGGCTGCGCACATCGGGCGCGACATCGGTCGGCACGTGGCCCATGCCGGCGTGGAAGACGAAATGGTGGCGCGCACCGTGGAAGCGTGCGGCGTTCTCGGCGAAACGCGGCCCGAAGCGATCGTCGAGCGGCAGCACCTTGTGCCTCTCGGCCTCAGCCCACCAGGTCGCGACCATCTTTGCAAGGCGCTCCGGCTCCTTCGCGGCGAGATCGTCGGTCTCGGAGAAATCCTGGTCGAGATGAAACAGCTCCCATTTGTCGTTCTCGAACGGCGTGCCCGAGGGATGGAAGGCGACCGCCTTCCATCCGTCCTGCCAGAGGCCGCGATGGCCGAACATCTCGAAATATTGCGGCGAGCTCTTTGAGGGCGCGGACGCATCAATGATCGAGCGCGCAAAGCTCTCGCCTTCCAGCGGCATCTGCGGGCAGCCCGCGATCGTGCTGGGCGCCTCGATGCCGATCAGCTCGAGCAGCGTCGGCGTGAGGTCGCAGGCGTGGACGAACTGGTGCCGCAGTTCGCCTTTGCCTGCGATCTTCTTCGGCCAGTTGATGACGAAGGGATCGCGGATGCCGCCGCCATGGGTGTTCTGCTTATAGCGCCGCAGCGGCGTGTTCGAGGCCATCGCCCAGCCATGCGGGAAATTGCTGTGGGTGTCGGGCCCGCCGATATCGTCGATACGGCTGAGCTTTTCCGCGATCGGCTCCGGCTTGAAGTTGAACGGCCCCATCGCGTTGACGAAGCCGAGCGGCCCGCCCTCCTGGCTCGCGCCGTTGTCGGACATCACGATGATCACGGTGTTGTCGCGAATGCCGGCCGTTTCCAGGAACGAGACAAGCCGTGCAAGATGCCGATCGGAATGATCGAGCATGCCGGCGAAGGCCGCCTGCAGGCGGGTGAAGACGCGGCGCTCATCGGCCGAATGCTCCTCCCAGGCTTTCACGCCATCGTTACGCGCCGGCATCCGCGTTCCCTCAGGCACCAGCCCCATCGCCTTCTGGCGTGCCAGACGCCGTTCGCGCTCGATGTCCCAGCCGTGCGCGAATTCGGCGTCGTAGCTCCTGATGATGTCGGCCGGGGCCTGATGCGGCGCATGGCAGGCGCCAAGTGCGACCCAAGTGAGCCAGGGAACGTCAGGACGGTCGGCGACATGGTCGCCGATGAAGCGGATCGACTGGTCGATCAGGTCCTCGGTCAGATGATAGCCGTTCGCATACGTGCCCGGTGGATCGATATGCGCGTTGTCGGAGACGAGCTCCGGCGCGTACTGGTCGGTCTCGGCGTCGAGGAAGCCGTAAAAGCGATCAAAACCGCGTCCCAGGGGCCAGCCGTCGAACGGGCCGGTGGCTCCGCTTTCGGTCAGCGGCGTGACGTGCCATTTGCCGACCATGTAGTTGCGATAGCCATGTAGGCGCAGCATCTCGGCCAGCGTCCCCGCCTCACGCGCGATCTTGCCGCGGTAGCCGGGATAGCCGGAATCGAAATTGGCAAGGCAGCCGACGCCGACCGAGTGATGGTTGCGTCCTGTCAGCAGCGCGGCGCGCGTCGTCGAGCACATCGCCGTGGTGTGAAATCCTGAGTAGCGGAGCCCTTCCGCAGCGAGCCGGTCGATGGTCGGCGTCTTGATTGCCGAGCCATAGCAGCCGAAATCGGAGAAGCCGACGTCGTCGAACAGCACGACCAGGATGTTCGGCGCCCCCTCGGGCGGCTTCGGCGCATCCGGCCACCAGGGTTTTGACTCCGCGACCGTCTTGCCGATGGTGCCGCGGAACGGCGTGCCGCTGTTTGCGCTCATCTGCTCCTCCCGATGTTGCACGGCGGCCGCGGTTGACCCGCGGCTCGGCCACGTCTAAATTATAACTAGAATTATGATTATGAATTGAAGCAGATGCAAGCGCGGATGCGGCCAAGCGCGGACGAACCCGATTTCAACCTTCCCGGCGTTGCCCCGTCGCGGCAGAAGCGCAGCCGCGAGACGACGCTGGCGCTGCTGCGCGCCGGCGCCGACATGCTGCGCACGCGCAGCCTTGCCGAGCTGTCGATCGAGGCGCTCTGCACCGAGGTCGGCGCCACCGTCGGCGCCTTCTACAGCCGCTTCGAGAGCAAGGAGGCCTATTTCAACGCACTGATGGCGCTGGCTGCGCGCGACGGCGAGCAGCGGCTCGGCGAAATGCGGCGACCGTCACCGGATACCGACCTCGACAAGCTCTGCCACATCATCGTCAGCGGCATCATCGTCTGGATGCGCAACCACGAGGGTGTCCTGCGCGCCGCGCTTCAGCACGACGACACGCGCCCGGACAAATGGACGCCGTTCAAGGCCCTCGCGAAGGCGACGACTGAACGCGCGACCCCTCTCCTGCTCCCGGCCGTGGGCAAGGGCCGCAAAGCCGCCAAGACCCGCACCATCGCCTTCGGCTTCCAGGTCGTTCTGGGCACGCTGGTGAACGCGATCCTCAACGACCCCGGGCCGCTATCGCTCCGCGCGAACGAGATGGAGACGCGGCTGGCCGGTTGCCTGTTGCTGTTGCTCCAGGCGGAGATCGATCAGTCCACCCCGAGATAGGCCTTCTGCACCTGCGGGTCCTGTGCGAGCGCCGCGGCCGTGCCGGACAGCACGCTCTTGCCGACCTGGAGCACGGTCGCGAAGTCCGAGACTTCCAGCGCCAGCTCGATCGACTGCTCGGCAAGCAGGATGGTCAGACCCTCGCGATGCAGGCGGCCGAAGGTCTCGTACATGGATTCGACCACTGCCGGCGCGAGGCCGAGCGACGGTTCGTCCAGCATCAACAGCTTCGGATCGCTCATCAGCGCGCGGCCGACCGCGAGCATCTGCCGCTCGCCGCCGGACATGGTGCCGGCGCGCTGGTTGCGGCGCTCCTTCAGGCGCGGGAAGATCTCGTAGACGCGCTCCAGCAAATTGGCCTGGCGCGACTTGTCGTGCAGCGGCGTCGCGCCGAGCATGAGGTTGTTCTCGACGCTCTGCTGCACGAACAGGCGCCAGCCTTCCGGCGACAGCGCCAGCCCCTTGCGCACGATCGCAAAGGCCTTTTGGCCGGCGATGTCCTCGCCGCGAAAGCTGATCGATCCGGAATGCACGGGAATGAGACCCGCGATTGCGTTCAGCGTCGTGGTCTTGCCGCCGCCATTGGAGCCGAGCAGCGCGACGACGCTGCCTTCCGGCACCTCCAGCGAGACGTCGGAGACGCCGATGAGGTCGCCATAGCGCACCTCGAGGTGCTCGATCCGAAGGAGCGCGCCGCTCATAGGTCCGGCCCGCCCATCAGCTCGACCGGCGTATGGCCGGCCGCGGCCTTCGCCGCGCGTTTGCCGAGATAGGCTTCGATCACCGCCGGGTTGGAGGTGACCTCGCGCGGCGAGCCGCGGGCGATCTCCTTGCCCTGGTGAAACACCATCACGCGGCTCGCCAGCGACATGATCACTTCCATGATGTGCTCGACGATGACGAGCGTGATGCCGGAGCGGTGGATGTCGCGGACGAGATCGATGGCGAGCCTCACCTCGTGGGCGTTGAGCCCGGCCATGGCCTCGTCGAGCAGCAGCACCTTCGGCTCGGTCGCCAGTGCGCGGGCGATCTCCAGCCGCTTGCGGCCGGGCGTGCCGAGCGAGCGCGCCGGTGCATCCGCAAGCCTGCTCATGCCGACGCGCTCCAGCACCGCGCGCGCCCTGGCCTCGGCCTCGTGGCGATGCGAGGTGCGCAGGAAGGCACCGATCATGACGTTCTCGAGCACCGTCATGCCTTCAAAGGTCTGCGGCACCTGGAAGGTGCGGGCAAGCCCGAGCCCGGCGCGCTGCTCCGGCGCGAAGTCGGTGATGTCGGTCCCCTCGAACAGCACGCGGCCCGAGGTGGTCTTGAGATCGCCGGTGAGGCAATTGAAGAAGGTGGATTTGCCGGCGCCGTTCGGGCCGATCAGGCCGAGAATATCGCCCTGCTCCAGCGTGACGGACGCGTCGTCCACCGCCTTGAAGCTGCCGAACGCCTTCGTGATCCCGCGCGCCTCAAGGAGCATGGCCGGCTCCCTTATCCGCGCCGGGCTTGCGTCGCCCCGTGAACAGGCTTAGCAGGCCGCCGGGCTGGAAGCGCGCGATCAGCACGATGATCGCGCCATAGACCACGAAGGTGAGGCCCGCACCCTTACCGCCAAGCCAGCTGTTGGAGATCTCCTCCAGCGGTACGAGGATCGCGGCTCCCACCAGCGGGCCGAACAGCAGCCCCGCCCCGCCCAGCGCCGCCATGATCAGGATCTTGACCGAGATCAGGATGCCGAGCCCGGACTCGGGATCGACGAAGCCGAACATCATCGCATAGAGCGCGCCGGCAACGCTCGTCAGCGCCGCGCTCAGCATGTAGGCGTAGAGCTTGGTCCGGCTCGCAGGCGCGCCGAGCGAGCGCGCAGCGCGCTCGGAATCCTTGATCGCGCGCAGATAGAATCCCATGCGGCTGTTGGTCATCCACCAGGTGACGAGCAGCGTGATCACGAGGACGACCAGGAAGAGGTAGTAGTACGGCAGCGACGACAGGAACGAGAGATCGAAGACGTTGCGCGGGACCGTTGGACCCGAAAGACCCACGGCCGCACCCAGCCATTCGGTGTTGGTCACGATCAGCCGCATGGTCTCGGCGACCGCGATGGTCGCCATGCTGAAATAGTGGCCCGACAGCCGCAGCGTCGGCACGCCGATCACCGCGGCAAGCCCCACCGCCAGCACGATGCCGCCGGGGATGCCGAACAGCGGCGACAACCCGAACTTGGCGTAAGACCCCATCGCGGCATAGGCGCCGCAGCCGAAGAACACGACATGGCCGACCGAGACCTGGCCGGCATAGCCACCGACGATGTTCCACGCCGACGCGGCGATGGCATAGAGCAGCACCAGAGCGCCCAAGCGCTGCTGGAACGGCGAGGACAGCAGCAACGGATAGGCAATTGCCAGTGCTGCGACGATCGAGAGCCAGATCAAGCGCCGCATTGCAGCTTTCTCATCAGAGCTTGCCCATCAGGCCTTGCGGCCGGAACCAAAGGAAGAACAGGAACAGGACATAGACGACGATGTCCTTGTAGACCGCACCGATCAGATAGCCGGAGAGCGACTCGATCACGCCGATCAACAGGCCCGCGACGAGCGCGCCGGGCACGCTGCCGAAACCGCCGAGGGACACCGTGACGAAGGCGACGATGCCGAGCGTCTCGCCGACCGTCGGCACGATGTAGAAGAAGTTCGCGATCAGCGCGCCGGCAAGGCCGGTGGCACCGGCCGCGATGGCCCAGGCGATCGCCTGCATGGTATCGGGCCTGATGCCCATGAGCTGGGCCGCAGTCTGATCCTCCGCCACCGCCAGCATTTTTGAACCAAGCGATGTGCGCGTCAGGAGCAGGTGGAGACCGAATGTCACCAGCAGCGCGACAACACCGGCAAGCAGCCGCGAGGCTTCGATGCGCAGGCCCGCAAACGCATAGGTGCCGCCGACGATATTCGACGGCATCGACAGGAAGTTGGCGCCGAACCACCAGAACACGGAATAGCGCAGCAGCAGCGCGAGCCCGAACGTGCCGAGGATCTGCGCCAGCATCGGCCCCTTCATGATGTCGCGGATCAGGGCGAAATAGACCACGACCCCGACGGTCGCGAGCACCAGTGTCGCCAGCGGCGCGCCGAGGATGGGCCCTCCCCCCATCAGCGTGTAGACGACATAGGCGACGTACATGCCGAGCATGACGAAGTCGCCATGCGCGAAATTGACGATGTTCATCATGCCCCACACCAGCGTGAGGCCGGAGGAAAACAGGGCGTAGACGGCACCGAGCAGAAGCCCGCCGGCAATCACCTGCACGAGAACAAAGGACATGAGCTGCGTTGCTCTGATCAGATCATTTTGGGAAAGGCGGGACGCGCGGTCCCGCCGTCAATCTCACCAGCCCTTGTAGGGCAGCACCGGCGCCTTCTCGGCATTGGCTTTCGGCCACACCGAGACATAGTTCTCGCCATCCTGAAGCTGGATGATGGCGCCGGACGCGAGGACATTCTGGCCCTTGTCGTCGAACTTCACGCCCTTGTAGCCGATCATGAGCTGCTCGGGCTTCAGGTCCGTCGCCTTCAGCGCGGCCTGGATCTTGGCCGGGTCAGTCGAGCCGGCGCGGTCGATGGCATCGGCCAGCACGAAGAAGCCCTGCATCTGCCGGGCGACCGTGTCGTCCATCTCCTCGCCGCTCTTCTTCTTGTACATGTCGGCGATGATGGCGGACGCGGAGCCCGGCGGTCCCACGACCCAGGACGAGCGGTTGAAGACGCCTTGCGAGATCTTGCCGACCGCCTTGGTGAAGGATGGATCGGAGTAGCCGGCATCGTCAGCCAGCAGCACGGCCGGCTTGTAGTCGAGCGACTGCATGGTCTTGGCGAACAGGATCGCATCCGACGTGTAGCTGATCATGATGACGACGTCGGGCTTCTTGTCCTTGAGCTGGAGCACCTGGCCCTGCAGGTCGGTCGCATTGACGGGATAGGCGACGTCGAGCGCGATCGGCTGGCCCTTTTCCTTGAAGGCGCCGGCGATCGTGTTGGCGACCGAGGTGCCGTATTCGGTGTTGTCATGGACTATCGCGACGCTGTCGGTCTTGGCACCCTGCGCCTTGATGTCGGCGAGGAAGTCGACATAGATCTTGGCGAAATCGGTCGCGATCGGCGTGGTGCGGAAGAACCATTTGAAGCCGCGCTCGGTCAGATTGGCGGCGACCGATTCCGAGTTCAGGAAGGGAACGCCGTATTTCTCGGCGATCGCGCTCGAAGTCAGCGTGACACCGGACTGGTAGGAGCCGAACACGGCCGCCACCTTGTCTTCCGTGATCAGGCGCAGCGCCTGGTTCTGGCCCGTCGCCGGGTTGCCCTGGTTGTCGGCGAACACAGCCTCGATCTTGGCGCCGCCGAGGCCGGCAAGGCCGGCGTTCTTCGCCAGCGGCAGATTGCCAAGCTCAGGATGGGCGTTGTTGATGATGTCCATGGCGACTTCAAGCGCCGCCTTGGCGTGCGCACCGATCGAGGCGGTGCCGCCGGACATCGGCATGATGACGCCGATCTTGATGACCTTGTCCTGGGCCTGCGCGCCGGAGCCCAGCGCAAGGAACATCGCGGCTGCGCAAAACAGCCCGGTGACGTACTTGAAATTCATCAAATCAGACCTCCCAAAGGGTTTCCCCGTCCAAGCTATTTTGGAAGCTGCAGGCTAAGCGCCCGCTTCCGTTTGTTTATGCCTGGTGGATCTAGGATGGCATGCCAGCCGGACACCGGCAAGGTGAAACGGACTTGCGCGATGCTGCATGGGAGGTAGCGAACGCGCCGGCGCGGGCGGCGTTCAAATCCGGCGTCGCCCGGCGCGAACGCGGTAACCCGAACGGCGGACGTCATTGCGATCTGCGGGGGTGGGTTAACGCTGCGACTTCGCCAAGCGCGGTCAGTTGGCGTAACCCACCCCCGTGAGTCTCCGCGAACGCAGAGGCGGTGGGGTGAGGCCCAACCCACCCCGCGAAACGCCGTCAGCCGACGACGTCACTCGCCCGCAGCAACGTCGTGAAGCCGCCATAGATCATGCGCTTGCCGTCGAAGGGCATGTCGGCGCCCTTGAGCCGTTCATCGGCCATCACCTTCTTGTTGACGGCGTCGCGGGTCTCCCGGTCACGGTAGACAATCCAGGAGAACACCACGACCTCGTCCTCCTTCGCGATCACCGCGCGCGGAAACGAGGTCAACTCGCCATAGGGCACGTCGTCGCCCATGCACTCGACGTAATCGAGCGCGCCGTGTTCCATCCACACCGCGCAGGCCCTTCGCGCCAGCGCCTTGTAGGCCTCGATCTTGTCCTTCGGCACGGCCAGCACGAAACCATCGACGTAGGGCATCACGGGATCTCCTTTGGGTTGCCTGCTCCAAGGACGAAGCGGCGCACGGCGATCCGACACGTCATCGCACCCGCAAGGTGAGGCAAACTGTCGCGAGGATTTCGTGCGTTACTTCACATTTGAAGCTCGCCGCGCCGTGACATCATCCCGGACGCTTGCGCTCGAACATTGGCTACTTCAGATTGCAGCCGAGAAGGCAGCTTTCATGAGCACCCGCCTGTCATTGCTTTGTGTCCACGGCGTTGGTCACGCGGAGATCGACGCCGAGTTTCGAAAGTCATGGTCCGAGGCGATCATACGCGCCGTCCAGTCTGTCGATCAGAGCCTCAACCCGGCCATCGACTTCCTTTCGTATGACGACCTGTTCGACAAGAGCCCGCCCAACCTCGTCACCTACGGCATCGCGCTGGCGAAACTGCTGGCGAGCGCGACCGTCCACGGGATCGGTGATCTGCTCGCGGGCACACGCGGCCTCGATGACGTACCAACCCTGATCAGATGGACCGCGGGTATGATCGCCCAGTGGTCGGTAGATGAGCAGCTGCAGGCCGCGCTGCGCGGCGCAGTCCTCGACAAGCTGAAGAGCGGCAACTACGACGTTGTCCTGGCCCACAGCCTCGGCTCGCTGATCTGCTACGACACGTTCGTGCGCAACCCCGCTGCGATCAGGGACAAGGTCTTCGTCACGTTCGGCTCGCAGATCGGCAACCCCGCGGTGCGCGACATCTTCGCAGGCCGCATTCAGGACCTTCCCTGCCGGAAATGGTACCATCTGTTCAACAGGGAAGATCGCGTTCTCACCTATCCGCTCGAGATCGCCGCAGACAATTTTCAGCAGGTACTGACACCGTTCGATGTCCCCAACGATCTCCTGAATCACAACGCGACCTGGTACCTGTCGCGCCCCGAGACCGTCGCCACCGTCTGGCACGACGTGGTCCCGGTGCCGGCGTCACGCTCCATCGTCAGCGCCGCGCGGGGGATTGCCCGCATTGACACCCGGCCGACCCGCCGCGCCCTGCTGATCGGCATCAACGACTATCCCAAGCCCGCGGACAGGCTCGAAGGATGCGTCAACGACGTATTCCTCATGAGCTCGGTGCTGCAGGAAAGCGGCTTCAAGCCGGACGAAATACGCGTCGTGCTCAATGAGCGGGCGACGGCGCAGGGCATCATGGAAAGGCTTCACTGGCTGCTCGAGGGCGTCCGCGACGGCGACCAGCGTATGCTGTTCTACTCGGGCCATGGCGCCCAGATTCCCAGGTACAACCCGAGTGGCGCACCGGATAGCGTCGACGAGTGCCTGGTCCCCTATGATTTCGACTGGACGCCCGAGCACGCGATTCTCGACCGCCAGTTCTGCCAGCTCTACTCGCAACTTCCATACGACTGCTATTTCGTCGCCATGCTCGACTGCTGCCATTCCGGCGGCATGACACGTGACGGCGGTCCGCGCATCCGCGGCCTGACGCCGCCCGACGATATCCGCCACCGGGCGCTGCGGTGGGTGGCAAGCGAAGGCATGTGGGTGCCGCGTGAGTTCCCTCCCCTGAACGAGAGCCTGAGCAAGAGCAAGAACGGCGCCGACTATCTCGGCGACAACGGCGCCACGGAGCGGCTCGGGCGCAGCATGGCGCTCCGCACCCAGCCCGACAAGGAATACAACAAGACGCGGGCCGAGCTCGGGCATCACGGTCCTTATCTGCCGATTCTCCTCGAGGCCTGCCAGGAGCAGGAGCTATCCTATGAATATCGTGACGGCGTCACGTCGTATGGCGCCTACACGTTCTGCATGGCGAAGGTGCTGCGCGAACAACGAGACCGTGGCGCCAATCCGTCGTTCCAGGAGCTGAGCGAACTCGTCACGGCCAAACTCCGTCGCCTCAAATACAACCAGACGCCCAATCTCGTCGGCGCCAAGAAGCGCGTCAGCACGAAAATTCCATGGGGCGCGGCAGATGCAGGTCGCGGCCAGCGGCGGACACCGAAAAAGCGTGCCGCCAAAACGGGCCGGAAGAAGCGCCGCTAATCGTTTCGCCTTGCATCGCCGCGCTGCGCATCGCGGGCGCCATGAGTCCGGCCAACGCGCCGGGGCCGCACCGACGAAAGGGGAGGCCTGCCGACAGCACGTCAGGATCGCGACGCGGGCCCGATTCAGAGCAGGTTATGATCTGGGTAAATCGCCCGGAACTGGCTGGGGAACCTGGATTCGAACCAAGACAAACAGAGTCAGAGTCTGTTGTGCTACCGTTACACCATTCCCCACCGAAGTGCTTGATATCACAAGACTTTCTTCGGAAGCTTTGCAAGCTGCGGCAAAAGTTTTGCAAATCAGCCGCGCGCTGGCGCTCATATAGCCGCGCCGGCGTTCGGGGTCTAGCCCCTCTGTGAGCATCGTAGCTTGTTCTCGCTGCGTTCGTACCGTGGAAACGCGGTCACGTCCGCCCGCACACGGCGCCGCTCCGGCAATCTGCACCGGGAGACCCATGATGCGCGCGCTCAACGCCGGCACGCCGCAGCCGGCGATCGCCCGAACGAAGCGCGGGAGGGTTTACGGGCTGATCCGCGGACTTAATCGCCCAAGACCACGGATCGCTTGCCATAGAATTCGCCGACGCAATCATTCGGCAGCCTGCCCGGATTTTTGGTTAGCTCAGCATCCATCAGCAAGGACGGCTTGACTGATCTCCTGGGGACGACAACGTCCAGGTCCTTGGTCGAGCGAAGAAGTTGATGCCTCTGGACACTCTCGCTCCAGAAGGTCGCGAATTGCGACTCCTCGGCGCGGACGTATCCCAGCGCGACACTATCGAAGAGCAAGAAAGAAAGAAGCCCGCAGGCCACCAGGGCCGTCATGCGAACATGGGCGTTATGGCTCAGGGAGGGAAGGAAGCGGGCAGCTAGGGCGACGACGCACCCCGCTCCGGCAAGAAGAAAAACCACCACCTCGTTCCGCGCTCGCATCGCGAGATCCTCGGCCGTCGCAAAATAGGCAATGACATAAGCAGCGTAGACGCCAGCGAGCACCGCTGCCACGAGCCCGACGATCAAGACCAGCAGCCGCGCTGCGGGCCTCGGTTGCGAAGGCACCACGAACACCGAAAACAACGCCACGAAACCGAGCCAGGCCCACGTCGCAGATTCGGTGTAGTGCCGAACCAGCTCGAGCCACAGATAGTACAACCCCATAGAGAAGGAAGCGGCGATCTTTCCCCCCTCCGGATATTCCGCCATCCGGACCGCATTCCCCGGTGACAAAAGCAGGATCGCAAGTCCGATGAAGGTCGCCGCCAGCATCGCTGCATGGCCCGCCAGTTGCGGGCAAGGATGGTAGAACGCGCGATATAGGGCCGAACCGGCGACGAGGGCCACGATCCAAAATGGCGTGAACTCGTTGGCCAGAGCACCCAGGAAGCCAATTGCGGAGAGAACGACGATTTGGCCGGTCGAGAGCACGGTTTCGTTCGCTGCGGACCGCACCAGCTCGACGAGGATGATGATCACGAAGAGCGCGGGAACCATGTAGGACGCGCTGCCCGAGATCCAGTAAAGCATCTCCCGCAGACTGATCGCCAGAACGAAGCTCGCCGCGCAGAGCATTGCCCCCGCCAAAAATCTCTCTGGCCACGACAGGCCGGTCCACATTCGACCGGCCCAATAAACGCTGACTGCCAAGAAGACGGCCATGCCGCAAATGAGTACGACCGGATAGACGACCACGTAATCGACGCCCGTCACCTTGCTGGCAACGGCGGGGGCGGCGATCGCCACAAGCGAGGTCAGCCGGCCGATCTGGTGCAAATAATAGGATTTGACCATTCCGACGAGCCCCATGCTGTTGACGCGGTTCATCACGCAATAATCGTCGGATTCGGGCATCGCATAGAGCGCGATGGATGCGAGCCAGAGCAGAATGAAGAGAGCGACAGAAGCGGCCACGACAGGCATCACGTCCGGCATGCGGCTTCCGAGGCGCACAGGAAATCCCCCAAATCAACAGAGCAAAGCGGCAGCAACGTGAGAGCGAACAGCCCCGAGCGCAACCCTCGTTATGCAACGTGGCCCAGAAGATCACAGGTTCCGCAGGCAAACAATTGAAAGGCTAGTTCGAGCCGCAGACTCGAACCACGATCTCAGCCTTGCCGTTCGCGATCATCACCTGGCCGTATTCGTCCTGCGGCGGGCTCTCTTCGTAGCGGAGCGGGATCGTGGTGATCGCTTCCTGCACTTCGCCGCCCGGCCGCTGCGTGTTCACGTCGAGAATCAGGATCTTCGGATTGATCCCCTGCGGCGAGCGCCTGGTCAGCCGGGCCTGCCAGCCATCGGTCGGGACCCTCACGTCGCCGACCATCACCAGCTTGGGCGGCGCGCCCGGCGCCCGGTCGATCCAGGCCTTGAAGGTGTTTCTCAGCAGGACAGTCATGACACGTCTCTCCTTTGCCAAGCTGCGAATTGTCCGCCCTCGTCGCGACCTGCGGCGCCGACCTTTCGCCTATCAAATCGGCGCAACGTGACGGACAGATATCAGGCCCCGCCAAACCACCCGTTCACCGCCTCCCCCTCCGACCGGGCTTTCAAGTCCCGGCTGCCACCTTGCACCTTCTTCACCCCGCCGATGGCGCGAACGCATTGGCCGGCCATGCCCAGCAAGCCACAGAGCAGCAAATAGTAGATCCATTCGGCGCTCGTCGTGTGCGTCATGCTGCTCTCCCGCAGTTGTCTCTTGCGACGGAGAACGGGTCGATCGGTTTCCGGCCGACCCTGCCTTGGCGGCGGAGGAAGCATAGGCTTGCAAGGCGAAGCTGATCGTGAATGGCGCGTGAATTCGGCTGTCGAGAGGCGTCTCAACGGGTCAAGCGGATCTGTGTTTCTCCCTCGCGCGCCGATGCAACCGGTTTCCCCGCCCGCGAACGACGATTCACGTTCAAATCACGTTGCCAAACTAGGATCACCGTCGACGTTGGGAAGTCTGCGATCGGCCGGCACGGTCCACCGCTACAGGGCCGGCCGAGACCGCTCCGTTCGCCGCCAATTTCGATGACCTGAAGGAAGCCGATCTGACCTTTTTTCGAACGGCCGGCAGTGCCGCCGGCGGAAAGCCAAGGGAGACCGCAAATGAAATTCGAGATGTTCGACGTCGAAAACTATGACAAATGGGGCGACCTCGTGAAAAAATGGGCGCGCGACCGGTCGTCGCGCCCGACCACCATCGCCGAATTCCAGGACCAGCTCCTGAAGGCCGACGTCATGGCGAAATATCCCCGGAAATTCACCGACCTTGTCTTCATCGAGACGTCATACGATGACGGCAAGCTGCTGATCAAACTGCCGCCGGCCGAGCTGCTCAATGAGGCCGAAAAGGAGGTGCAAGGCACCTCCCCTTACCCAATGCCGCCGTTCTACGCGAGCGACATGAAGGACAGCAGCCTGAAGAACGATACCCCCAGCAGCAGGCTGCTGTTCCATTCGAAGCGTGTCGGCGAGTACACGATCAAGTTCTGCGGGTGAGCAGGCACCCGCTCACCATGCGTGATGCCTGAAGCCGACGACCGGGACGCCTGCGCCGCCGATGCCATCGCGCAGGCGCTCCCAATCCTCGCGACGGCCAATTGGATGCGCATGGAGGAGCCAGAGCGCGATGTCCTGGTCGGCGGGCGACTTGCCGAACCATATCGCGCGGATTCCATCGAGGAATTTCCTGGCCTCGAGGCGTGCCTCTTCCGTCCTGCCGAGATGATACAGTGCGGCCGCCTTCCAGCCCGGGAGCGTCTTCGCCACGTTGTTGGCGCGATCGATCCCCTCGATCGCCTCCAGGTAATTGCCTCGCATGAACTGAAGCACGGCGCGATAGGGCCAGTGCAGTGGCGGCGGTGACCAGAACACCTTGAGAGCTTCTGCCACGAGTTCGTTGCCGCGCTCGAAATTGCCGCAAAACCCCTGGCAGGACGCTGCCGACAGCAAGGTCCAGGGATCGTTGCCGTTGAGCTCGCATGCGAGATCGACGTGGGCGCTGGCTTCCGAATATTGCATCAGCATCGCCTGCGACCAGCCGAGGCAGAGCTGGGCCCTGGAATCGACGGGGTCGAGCTGCACCGCCGTTCTCGCAAGCTCGAGCGTGGACCTCGCCTTCGTCAGATCGCGGAACAGGCCCGGAAAGACGAGATGCTCGGTATTGTTCATTTGAACCAGCGCGCTGTAGCTCGGCGAAAAGTTCGGAGCGACGGCGATCGCTTCGGTCAGGAGCGCGGTCGAAGCGCGCCAATGTTCGGCGCTGAAGCTTCCGAAGCTTGCCTGTGCACGAAGCCAGCGGTCATAGATGTCCAGGGACACGTCCGGCGCGACGGCCACGCGCGTCAGCCGCTCGGTCGACAGATAGACGTTCACCGAGAGCGCCGTGCGTTGCACGATCCTTTGTTGCACCTGGAACCAGTTCTCGAGCTTCAGCTCGAACGTGTCGCTCCAGATATAGACGCCGGTGTTCGTCTCTCGCAGCGTCAGCACCATGCTGATCGTGTCACCCGCCTGATAGGCGGTCGCCGCCACGCTGTAGCGGGACGCTGCCGCACGCTCTCCCGGCGCCGCGGGTTGTTGCGCCGTGCCGTCTCCGACATACCACTCGCGAAATTTGGTCAGGCAGGCGATGAGATGATGTCGAAAGCCCGTCACGAGGTGGACGCGGTCCGCGCTTACGCCATTCATGCTGAACGGATCGACCAGGATCGCGATCTTGGCCGCCGCCCGGGATGAGGCCGGCGATTGTCTCGGCGCCTCATCGGCCGCCGAACCCCGTGCGCCGTCACGCGGCATCTGATCGCCCGCAACGGATGCGGCCTCGCCCTCGAATTGGCCGTTCTTGATGTCGGCGATCAATTGCTGGGTCTTGGCCGACGGCTCCATCCCGTATTCATCGTCGAGGATGTTCCACAAGGTCTTGTAAACACGGAGCGCACCGGACAGGTCGCCTTCTTCCGCGCGCGTCTGCATCGCGTAGCGGCACGCCTCCTCGTGGGTCGGGTCGAGATTCAGGATGGCCTCGGCCAGCGCGCGCCTGCTCGCCACGGCAAGCCCGAGGTTCCTGAGGCCGGCCTCGAGTGCACGCGAGATGCGATCGTGGAAGGTCTGCCGCTTGGCGAGAAGCCAGACACGGAACGACGGGTCGATATCGTCGAGCCCCGCGAGAAGAGTTTCCATGACACCTGGCGCGCTCATCAGCAGCGGATGCGCCTGTTGCGCTTCGGCCTCTCGCAAGGTGTCGAGGAGATCGACATGCAGCCGATCGCGGTCCATTTCGACAAGCATTTTCTCGATCTGCAGCCCGTCATATCCGGCCTCCAGGAACGCTTCCCGCAGCTCATGGAGGACCTGACGAAGCGACGCACGCGCCTTGTATTCGTCGGACTCGCTCCACAGCAGCCCGACCAAACGCTCACGTGTTTCCTGGTGGCGATCCGTCAATGCCAGGTAGCCGAGAACCGCCCGCGACTTTCGGCTCTTGATCCGAATTTCCCGCCCCGCGAATGCGACGGACAGACCGCCCAAAACGGAAATCGACAGGTTTTCGCTCGGCTTGGGAATTCCACCATCCCTTGCAGGGGACTTCGACAGAGGTGCTCGAGCGCTCACTTTCGATCCGCTCCGATAAACCGCTTTTGGGAATAACAGCAACTATAACAAACTAATTCCACGTGTATAGGCATCGCCGCCTCCGGTCCTGCGCCGAGCGGACACCAGACGTTCGGTCGCGACATCGGACGGCTCCATCTGGAGCGCGGGCGCGACGATCCGAACGACGGCAATACCGAACATGGGACGGGTCAGATCGATGGCAAACGTCTCGACGCCTCTGGCTGACAGTCTCTCGACCAATGCAGCAAGCTGCCGCGCGGGCGTGTCCGGGCTGAACTCGACGGCTGCGTGGCGGGGCGCGATCGGATGCAGCAGCTCACAACGCGCAGCATCGATCAGTGTGCTGCGAGCGATGTGGCGATGATCATGTTCGTTCAGCCGCTCGTCGCCGCCTTCCCGGCGCTTCTGCTCGACGACGGCATAGGCCAATTCCATCTGGCACATCTCCGTCAGCGCCGAGTGGACCGCATTCTCGACACTCAAACGTGCAGCCAGTCCGCAGGCGAAGCCGCTGCCATCGGCGCAGCAGGAGATCGCGACGATGCAAGGCACCTCCATGTCGGTGGTGATCTCGAGCAGCCAGGTTCGCCTGGTCGTGACGCTGCCGCGCGCCCGCGCAACCCAGGCTGCGGCCGTCGCAGCGGCGTGCTCCTCCAGCGCAACCTGCCGCCCGCGAAGGCCGCCGCGCCACCACAGGCTCGCCGCATCCCTCTCGACCAGCTCCAGCATCCCGTGCAACGCAGCCGTCTCGAACGAGGTGCCGGCCGCGCAGCCCGAGCTCAGGCTGAATGGCGGCGTGAGCGCGCTTCGATCGGGCGTGCGGCGCAGGCACAGGTCCGCCGGAAACGGCACCCGCCGGCCGCTCGATAGCTGCGTTGCTTCGATCCAATCGACGTTGTCGCGCGCCGACAGCCGCATGAACTCGGTTAGGACCGACCGGGATGCGGGATCGAAGGCGGCAAGTCCATCTGCGATCGGACCCTGGTGAAGACGATCCAGCACGGTCTCGAACTGGGAGAGGTATTCGACCCCTTCCCCGATGCATGATTCGAAAGCCTGACGAAGCGAGAGACCGGCGCCGGATGCACTCGAGCGCGCCTGATGCGAGAAAGTCGAATCGACACCGGTCGCACTGATCTCCGCGCCGAAGAACGTGACTCCCGGAGCATCACTGGAGACCAGCTGGAAAACGTCGGAAAATCTGGCCGCCGCTTCGAGCAGCGCGATGCGATTGCGCGTCTCCGACGGCTCCGTCTCACCCGACGGGAGGTAGTCGAGCCTCTCGAGGATGGATTCCAGCTCGCGATCGCGGCCGTGCGCTGGCGAGCCCGCCAGGTATGCGGCCAACCGCTCGAACAGATTGGTTGCCTTCGATGCTTCCATCGGTCGGTTCCGCTACCCGGCAGGGTACAGCTTCGATCGACAGCATGCCATCAAGGCCCCCGCAGAAGGTCAAGACATTCGTGCGATGACGCCGCGACCGTGCGAATTCACGCTGGCTTCACGCCCCCACATGATGATCGGCCCTCGACCATAACGGGTTAGATGGCCGGCATGTGGAAAAATGGCTTTGTCGTTGCAATGGCGGCGGAATTTTCGTTCGCGGCCTATCATCGACCGATTTCGATCCGACGCAAGATCCGGCGATGGATCATCGTATCCCGCTGCGGTCCGAACTCGGAGTTCATCACCATCGCGAGCGCAGCGGGCAAGGTTGAACCGGAGACCGAAGCTCCGATCGGCCTCGCGCCGGTCAACACGGCCGTTGGCATTCTCCTGTCGGAAACCGCGGAGGACATCACGTTCCTGATGCTTCGGCAGCAGCCGACCCATTTTCCGATCGCAGGAACATTCTTCCCGACCGACGGCTACAGCCGGATTTTCGAGTCACAAGGCAGGTTTCGCCTGCGCAGCGAAGGACGCCACGCGCACCGTGCGCGAGGCCTCGACAGCTACGTCCGCAGCGACGTGCCGGATCCCCAGCCGAACGCGCAGCGCGCAATGGGCTGGCACGTCGACGCTATCAGGCACAACTGGGTTGGCGAATTCTTCGAATGAGAGGCGAGCCCCGCGTTCAGCGGGGCTCGTGAGAAAGCCGACCCGATAGCGACCCGTCCGTCATTTCCGGACGAGCGACCGTCGCCTACTCCAGCCTGATATTCGCGGCCTCGATCACCTTCTTCCAACGCTCCGTTTCGGAGGCGATGTAGGCCTTGAAAGGTTCGGAATCGACCGCAACCGCGGCCGCGCCGAGCTCGGCCATCTTCTGTATCGTCTCCGGCTGCTGCATGAAGGCGCGGATCTCGCCCGACAGCTTTTCGACGATGGGCTTCGGCGTGGCCGCGGGAACGAAGAAGCCGTGCCAGGCCACCGCTTCGAAGCCCGGCAGGAATTCGGCGACGGCCGGGACTTCCGGATCGAAGGCGGCGCGCTTGGGCGTTGCCGTGGCGAGCATCGCGAGCTGGCCGGTCTTCACCTGCGGCAGCAGCAGTGGCACGTTGTCGAAGGCGAGGTCGATCTGCCCGCTCAACAGATCCGTCAGCATCTGGCTGGAGCCCTTGTAGGGCACATGCACCATCTTGGTGCCGGTCATCTGTTGAAACAGTTCGGCGGCAAGATGCTGCGAGGTGCCGACGCCAGCCGAGCCGAACGAGACCTTGTCCGGGTTCGCCTTCAGATAGGCGATCAGCTCCGGCACGCTGCGCGCCTTGATCTTGTTGGGATTCACCACGAGCACGTTCGGCACGACGCTGATCTGGGCGACCGCCACCAGGTCCCTGTCCGGCTGGTAGCTGAGCTTCGGCCCGTAGAGCGTGGGGTTGATCGCGAGCGCGGAGGTGCTGGCAAGGCCGAGCGTGATACCGTCAGGCGCCGCTTTCGCCAGCCGCGTCACACCGAGGATCGAGCCGGCGCCGCCGACATTCTCGACCACGAACGGCTTGCCGAGCTTCACTTGCAGATGGTTCGACACCATGCGCGCGAAGATGTCGGCGGTGCCGCCGGCGGCGAAGGGCACGATCACCGTCACCTGCTTGGACGGATAGCCGTCCTGCGCCTTTACCGGCGACGTCGCCAGCAACACGGCTGACACAAGACCAAGCCACATCGATCTCATCGAAGTTTCCTCTACTGTTACTGTTTTGTTGATTGGCTGCCGCGCGCTGCGGAGGTGACTAGAACGCGACCTCGTACATGTTCAGGATCGCATCCCGGCCGAGGTCTCGCGGATTATTGTCGAGCAGGCGGCGAATGGCGTGCGCCTCGTCGGCCATGACGCCGAGATCGCCCTTGGGCACGCCGAGCGCGGACAGACGCATCTCGATGCCGAGGTTCTTGCAGAAATCGTAAGTAGCGTCGAATGCGAGCTTCGCATCGTTCTGCGCCGGCAGGCCGAGCGCCGCCAGCACCGCGACCGTCTTCGCCTCGACTGCCGGCATGTTGAAGGCCAGCGTATGCGGGAAGATCAGGGCACAGGCGAGCCCATGCGCGACATGATGGCGCGTGCCCAGCGGATAAGCGACGGCATGCCCGGCAGTGGTGTTCACCGGCCCGAGGCAATAGCCGCCATAGAGCGAGGCCAGGGAGAGACCCGCGCGTGCCTCGCGATCGCCGCCGTCGGCGACCGCCCGCTTGAGGTATTGCCCGACCAGCCGCGCGCCCTCGAGCGCATAAAGGTCGATCATCGGATGCGCCTTGCGGCTGGTGTAGGCCTCGACGCAATGCGCCAGCGCATCGACGCCGGTGGCCGCAGTGACCTCCTTCGGCACCGTCATGGTGAGATCGGGGTCGACGATGGCGATATCGGCCAGCATGAAGCGGCTCTGCACCGCCTGCTTGTTCTGGCTGACGGGATCGGTGACCAGCGCGCGGGTGCCGGCCTCGCTGCCGGTGCCCGACGTGGTCGGGATCTGCATCAGCGGCACGCTGCGGCCGGCGACTTTTTCCGGCCCAACGATATCGGCAAAGGCCACGTCGCTGGTGCAGAGCACCGCAACCAGCTTGGCAAGATCCATCGCGCTGCCGCCGCCGAAGCCGACCACGAGATCAGGCTTGACGTCGCGTGCCATCGCGACGGCCTTCTCGAGATTGGGCAGGTCCGGCTCGGGCTTCACGTCGCCGAACACTTTCACTGCGCCTGGCAGCGCCAGCGCGTCGACGCGGCGCGCATTGAACGGATCGGAAATCACCAGCGGCCGCCTGGCGCCGATCCGCTCGGCGAAGCGCGCAGCCGCCGTGATGGTGCCGTTGCCGAATTCCAGGATGGTGGGACGTTGGATTTCGATGGGCGTGAAGGCGTTGGTCATCGTGCGTTCGATCTCATGACTTGGAGGCGGAAGCGCCAGCGGAGAGCCGCTCGGCATAGTCGATGGCCTCGATCAGGCTGTGCTCGTTGGCAATGCCCTTGCCGGCAATGTCGAAGGCGGTGCCGTGATCGACGGAGGTGCGGATGATCGGCAGGCCCAGCGTGATGTTGACGCCGGAGAGCTCCTGCCAGCGGCCGGTCGCGGGATCGACCTGGAAGCCCAGCAGTTTGACCGGGATGTGCCCCTGGTCGTGATACATCGCGACCGCAGCATCGTACTGGCCGGCGCGCAGCTTGACGAAGATGGTGTCGCCGGGCACCGGGCCGACGACGTCGAGACCATCGGCGACGGCCTTGGCAATCGTCGGTGCCGAAACGTCGATATCCTGCCGGCCGAACAGACCGCCCTCGCCCGCATGCGGATTGAGCGCGGCGATCGCAATCTTGGGCTTGGCGATACCGAGCCGCAGCAAGGCCTCGTTGGTGAGATCGATCACCATGCGCAGACGCTCCGGCGTCAGACGCTTCGGCACGTCTTCCAGCGCCACGTGGGTCGAGACATGGCTGACGCGCATGTTGCCGTGGGCGAGCAGCATCACCGATCCGCGCACGCCGGTGAGGTGCGCCAGCATCTCGGTATGGCCAGGGAAGTGATAGCCGGCCTTGTTGAGTGCTTCCTTGTTGAGCGGCGCGGTGACGATGGCCGCAGTTCGGCCGGCCTGGGTCAGACGCACGCCCTGCTCGATCGCCTTGTAGGCAAAGCGGCCGCCATCGGCGCTGAGCACGCCCGGCTTGATCGGGGTGCCCTCGACATCCGCCTGGAGGAAGCAGAGGTTCGGCCAGTCAGTATCGTCGGCACTTACCTCCGGAATCGCAACGGCAGCACCGAGCGCGGCCTTGGCACCATCGAGCGCGGCGCCGCTGCCGATGATCAGGATGCGCAGATCGCCTTTCGCGATCCGGTCCTTCAGCCCGACGCAGGCCTTGACGATGATCTCCGGGCCGATCCCGGCCGGATCGCCCATGGTGATGGCAAGATGACGAGAGGTCATGTCGGGCTCCCCAAATTCAGCAAATGATTGTCCCGGAGCAGATCGCGCCACAGCTCGCTGGTGCCGAACGCGCCGGATTTCGAGATGACGTCGACGCCGGCCCAGCGGCCGCCTTGCGGAATCGAGCGCGGTAGCCCCGGCACGATACGCCCCGTCACCTGGAGCGCATGCGCACCGAGCGCAACGCATACGGCCTTCAAGGTCTCGCCGCCAGCAACGATCAAGGTTCCGGGCGGATTGAGCACTGCAATCAGCGTTGTCAGCTCGCGCGCGATCCGCTGGGCGGCCTCGGCGCGCGAAAGGCCATCCGCGAGCGCGAATTTCACCAGCGCCACGCCGTCGTCAGCCAGCTTGCGTTGAACGCCTGCGCCCCCCTCACCTTCGGTCAACGCGATGGTGGCTTCGCCACATGCTGCGAGCTGGGAGGCAGTGGCGGCCTGGTCGGAACCGAACAGCCCCAGCACCGGCCGCTTCAGCCGGCTCGGCGCATCGGCGCGATGGCCGCGGGCGAGCGCGCCGGCCAGCCCGCCGCTTCCGCACCACAGCACCGGCCCGGGCATCTGCCGCGCCATCTCGACCACGCGATCGAGGTCGATGTCGCTCTCGGCATCGAACACCTGAACGCCACCTTGCCCGAGCGTGTCAGGGCCGCCCTGCCGCGCCTCGATACCTTCCAGTTTCAATTGGTCGAGCAGGTTGTCGCCGACGCGATGCCAGTCACCCTGTACGGTGCGCGCAAATTGCTGGCCGCCGACGGTGCGGCGTCCCTGATAGTCGAAGGCAGGCGCGACCACACACGAGGCCCAATCGCCGCCGCGCAGGCAGGCGCCGAGCTCGGCCGCCCAGGCACCGCGGAGCAGGCTGTCGACCTTCTTGTAGGCGATCGTCCCGCCCTGAAGCTGCGACGCCAGCCGTCCGACGATCTCGACGCTGTCGGCTTTCGACCGCTCGCGGGTGCCGCTGTCGATCGCGAGGCTTTGCGCGCCTGGAGTCGCGGGCGAATCCGCCCAGGTGACGTCGAACGGTCCGCACAGACCGACGAACTCCGCCGCGGTGTCGAGTGCGCCGGTGAGATCGTCGGCAAGCAGGCGCACGTCCGTCATCGTCATGCTGCTCCCGCGCCAAAGATCTTGCCGGGATTCATCAGGCCGCTCGGATCGAGCAAACGCTTGATGCCGCGCATCAGCTCGATATCGAGCGGATCGGCGACACGGGCCAGCCGCACGCGATTGGTGATCCCGATACCGTGCTCGGCACTGATCGCCCCGCCCTGCGCTGCGGTCTCGTCGTCGACGATCTCATTGATTTGCGCCACCAGGGCGGCGGTCGTCGCCGGCTCCTGGCAATGCGCACGGTCGATCAGGGCGATCACGTGGATGTTGCCGTCGCCGATATGGCCATGCATCACCACGCGGGCATGCGGTACCGTGGCCATGATCCGCGCCTCGACATTGGTGACGAAGTCCGCCTGGCGCTCCAGCGGCACAACGCTGTCGTGCGAGACGACATAGCCGCTGCGCTTGTTGCCTTCGGACACGCTGTGCCTGACGGCCCAGATCGCTTTCGCCTGCGCGAGGTTGGAGGCCAGGATGACGTCTTCGGCGATGCCGGCCTCCATCGCATCCGCCAGCGCCGTGGCGAGCGGCTCGTCGAGATCGACGCCCGCGAGCGTGTCGGTCAGCTCAACGATCAGATACCACGGCGTCGTCAGCTCGAACGGGATCGTGACGTGCGGCACGGTCTCCGCGATCACCTCGATCTGCGAGCGCGACATGATTTCGAGGCTGCCGAGCCGGTCGCCGACCACACCGCGCAGGCGCTGCATGATCTCGAGTGCCTGCGCGACACCCTGCAATTTCACTAGTGCCAGCGCCGAGCTGCGCGGCGGCGAGAACAGTTTCAGCACCGCCGCGGTGACGATGCCGAGCGTGCCTTCCGCCCCGATGAAGAGCTGCTTGAGCGCGTAACCCGTGTTGTCCTTGCGCAGCGCGCGCAGGCCATTGAAGATACGCCCGTCGGGCAGCACGGCTTCGAGCCCGAGCACAAGGTCGCGCGTCGGGCCGTAGCGCAGCACAGCCGTGCCGCCGGCATTGGTCGAGATGTTGCCGCCGATCTGGCAGGAGCCCTCGGCACCAAGGCTCAAGGGAAAATAGCGGTCGACGTCGCGGGCCGCATTCTGGACCTCGGCGAGAATGCAGCCGGCCTCCACCGTGATCGTGTTGGCGAGCGGACTGACGTCGCGGACGGCGCGCATGCGGTCGAGCCGGATCACGACATTGCCCGCGTGATCGTCCGGCGTCGCGGCTCCGCACATGCCGGTGTTGCCGCCTTGCGGCACGATCGCAAGGCGCCTGTCGGCGCAGTATCTGACGACGGAGGCGACCTCGGCGGTCGAGCCGGGCTTCACCACTGCGACCGCGCGGCCGCGATAGCGCCCGCGCCAGTCCACCACATAAGGCTCCTGGTCGGCTCCGGACGCGATGACGTGCTTGTCGCCGACGATCGCGGCGAGCCCGGCCAATGCATCCCGGAAAGAGTCGGACATCAGACCGCCTCGTCGTCCATACCGAGCCTAGGCGGAGGCTGCGAATGCCGCAGCATTCGCAAGCAGCTCTTTCAGCTGGTCCGGCTGCAAGGACTCCAATGGCGGCCGCAGGCGCTGCCAACCGGCATGCTTGGTGCGATCAGCCGCGAGCGCCTTCAGCGAGGCCATCTGCGGAAATTGCGAGACCAGCTCGCGCGCCTTCACGATGCGCGCCTGCGCCGCCTTGAGCGCCGGATCATCGTCGCTGTCGCCAAAGTGCTTGAAGACATAGGCAAGACTGCGCGCGACGACATTGGAGGTCGCGGTGATGCAGCCCGCACCGCCCTTGCGCAGCAGCGGCAGCATCAATGGATCGGCGCCGCCCAGGACAGCGAAGCCCGGAAACCGTTCGACCATCGCCGTCATGTTGGCGAAGTCGCCGGACGAATCCTTGATGCCGGTGAACGTGGCCGGATAGGCCTTGCGCAGCCGCTCGATCAGCGCATGCGAGATCGGCTGCGCCGACATCTGCGGGTAGTGATAGAGGACGACTTTCAGACGCGCATCACCGATGCGCTGCACCACTTCGCTGTAGGAGGCAAAGATGCCGTCATCGGTGACGTTCTTGTAGTAGAACGGCGGTAGCATCACCACGGTGTCGACGCCGACCGAGAGGGCGTGGCGCGTCAGCGCGATGGTGTCGCTGAGCGCGGCAACGCCGGTACCGGGCAAAAGCCGCCGCGGCGCGATGCCGGCGGCCACCACCGCCTCGAGCAGCGCCGTGCGTTCGGCCACCGAAAAGGAGTTCGCCTCACCCGTCGTGCCCAGCATCGCGATGCCGTCGCAGCCTTCGTCGAGCAGATAGCGACAATGGTCCACGAAACGCGCATGATCGGGAGCAAGCTCGGCGTCGAGCGGCGTCAACGCGGCGGAGAACACGCCATGAGGGTGCAGCGATGATGTCGACAAAACTTCCTCCGATCGTCCGAACGCTGTTGTTCGGAATGCGAACATTTGTTATTTACTGGTGCAGTCGTAAAATCAGCATGGCCTGACGTCAAGGGCATGGCTGTCATGGCGGGGCATTCGAGCATGGCCAAGGCTGCAAAGCGCATAGCGGAATCATCGGTGAAAAACCCAAAAAACCACGTCGCTTCCGTTGGGAAGGCCTTCGCGGTGCTCAAGAGTTTCAGCAGCGAGGCTTTCGAGCTGACCCTGAGTGAGATTGCCGCACGGGCCGATCTCGATCGCGGGACGTCGTTCCGCCTGATCCAGACCCTGACCGAACTCGGGTATCTCCAGGCCGTTCCGCAAAGCCGCCGGTTCCGTCTCGGCGTCGCCTGTCTCGACCTCGGCTACACCGTGCTGTCGCGCGGCTCGTTGCGGCCGATCGTCGAGCCGCTGCTGCGCGACCTCGTCCCGGCGGTCGGCGATGCGGCATCGCTCGGCATTCTCGATGGCGGCGACGTGGTCTATCTCGCGCGCGTCGGTGCCGGCCTCGACCGTCACAAGATGGACCGCCGACCGGGCACGCGCATCCCCGCCTACAGCGCCGCGCTCGGCCATGTCATGCTGGCGCATCTGCCACGCGACCAGCAGATCGAGCGGCTCGAGTTGCGTCCTCGCGTCAAACTGTCGGAGCGAACGCTGACCGATCTCGATGCGCTGCTCGCTCGGCTCGATCAGGTGAAGAAGAAAGGCCATGCGGTCTCCGACGGCGAGAATGCCTATGGCCTGCGCACGCTGGCAACGCCGATCTTCGACGCTCAGGGTTTTGTGATCGGCGGCTTGAGCGTCACGGTCGATGCGATGCGCATGGACATGGCGGCCTTCCGCGACCAGGCGCTGCCAAGGCTGATGCAGGCGACGGCCCAAGTCCAGGACCTCGCGATCAAGTCGGGATTGACGAGCTGAGTACGGTCATGGCGATTAGATCACGATGTGATCGAAGTCGGCGGCGATCCGCGTATTCGGAAACACCCTTGTCGCTTCCGCCAATATCTCTTCATCCTCGTACCGTCCCGACATGTGGACCAGCACGAGCTGCTTGACGTTGCTGGCGGCGGCAAACGAAGCGGCTTCGGTGGCCGTGAGATGGCCGTAGTCCCGCGCGGTCGCGGCGTCACGATCGAGGAACGTCGCCTCAATCACCAGCATGTCGGCGTCGGCGACATGTCGGTATAGACCATCCGTGGTTTCAGTGTCGCCGACCACGACGAGCTTCCTGCCGCCGCCCGGCGGGCCCAGGACGTCCTCCGGATCGATGGTTCGACCGGCGATCACGACCGGTCGTCCGGCGGCCAGCTCTCCGCGCATCGGCCCGTCCGGGACACTGAGCGCCGCAAGGCGCTCGGGCAGAAGGTGGCGGCGCGCGGGACTTTGGAAAGAGAAGCCAAAGCTGTCGGTGTCGCGGTGGCGAACCTGAAAGCAGTCGAGGGTGAAGTCGCCGGCATCGATGACTTGCCCCTCGGTCAGCGGTGCGAACGCCACAGGGATCGGCGCCCTGCCCGCGCCCCACAAGCCGGCGAGCATGCGAACGACGACGTCGAGCGTGCCCGGGCCCGCATGAACGGTCATCACGTCCGAGGTCTGCCGCAACCCCAGCGTCGAGAAGAGACCGGGGATGCCGAGCACGTGATCGAGATGCCCGTGCGTCAGCAGGATGCGGTCGAGCCGGCGAAAGCCGGCGCCACTGCGCAGCAATTGGCGCTGCGTGCCCTCGCCGCAATCAACCAGGATGCGCTTGCCCGCGGCCTCCACCAGGAGGGCCGGATGGTTGCGCTCCACCGAGGGAACGCTTGCCGAGGTGCCGAGAAATGTCAGGGCGAACATGGTCGTCAACGTCCAGAGACCGACCTCTCCCCGACAGCACCGCAACGGTCCGCACGGTGGATGGCCTCACCGTCCCCAATGCCATGCGAGCAGCAGCGCGTACAGGCCCATCGAGCCCGCATAGAGCGCGGCAAGCAGTGCATATCCCGCGATCTGGCGGCCGAGCGCTGCCTTCGGCTTGATCCACCAGTCGAGCGCCCTGAAGGCGGCCGGCACGAGAAACCAGCCGAGCAGCTGGGTACTCACCAGATTGCCGACGAACAGCGACAGCCAGACCGGCACGCCGTGGCTGTCGATCAGCGGCGCGCTGACGAAATAACCCCAGAGATAGACCACGGGATAGAGCACCAGCAGGACGATGAGGTTGCTCTTCCAGATCAAGCCAGGCCCTTGCTCCGGCGCCTGCGTCTTGCCGGCCGGGAACCAGAAATTGAAGCCGTAGCTTGCCCGCTTCACGTTCATGCCGGCGTTGAAGCGCGCGCCTTCCTCAAGCAGCGTCTGCCGCAAGGGCGAGTCGAGCCAAGCATTGAGGTTGGCATCGCTGTCGAACGACAGGATGACGATCCACTCGTCGTGCAAGCCCGGAATCGGCCGCTCGATCTTGTGACGCAGGAACCCCCTGAACTCGGCCTCCGCGGCCTGGATGCGCTGCTGCCATTTGAGGAACGCATCCTCGAGTCCATCCGGCACCTTGAAGGAGATCACGGCGGAGACCGCGCTGTCGCGCTGAACGCCGGTGTCGGGAAGGATATGGACGTCCTCCGACCCGACGAAGAAGCGCTGCACGTCCGCGATCAGCTTCGCCCGCACCTCGCTCTGAAGCCAGGCGCGGGCCGCGGCCGGATTCGCGAAGCGCAGGATGGTCACCCAGTCCACATGCGCCGGCGGCTGCGGCGGCACGACCTCCTGGCTGAGGAAGCCGGGCCACGCCTTCAGCGCCTCGCCGACCTCGCCGTTCCAGCGCGCGAACGCGGCAAAGCCGTCGTCGGCAATGCGGCGCTGGATGACGAGGGCGACCGCCTGGGCCGCTGGATCCGGAGATGCGCTCATCGCGACCGTCCGCTTCAGCTCTGCTTGTAGAGACGCTTGCCCATCACCCAGGTCTCGTCGACGCACCGGTCGTCGCCGACCATCATGACGGCGAACAGCATGTTCGCGGCGTCGTCGACCGTGCGCGGACCAGCACCGTCGGCGATCAGCGACTGGTGCCAGGGTTGCGCCAGCTGGCCGCCATTCGGATCGAGTGCGACGAAATCGGCTTCCTTGCCGGGTTCGAAATTGCCGAGCTTGTCGTCGATATAGAGGCCCTCGGCGCCGCCGAGCGTGACCGACCAGAAGCCGCGATAGGGCGAGAGCTTGTTGCGCTCAGCTTCCGCAAGATCCTTGCGCGCCGGATCGATGCTGCCGTCGAGCATCGTGTTGTTGCACATGCCGACCTTGTAGGCGTCGTCGAGCACGGAGATCATCGAGAAGCGGTTGCCGCCGCCGACGTCGGTGCCGAACGACATCTTCACGCGATGCTCGGGATCGGTGGCGCGGCCGAGACGGAACAGGCCGCTGCCGAGGAACAGGTTCGAGCACGGGCAGAACACCACCGCGGCGCCCTTCTTGGACATGCGGCGGAACTCGTTGTTCGAGAGATAGACACCGTGGCCGCCGGAGAACTTTGGCCCGACCAGGTCGAACTTCTCGTAGACGCCGAGATAATCCTGGCAGTCCGGATGCTCAACCAGCACGCCGCTGCACTCGGCCGGGTTCTCGGAGATGTGGGTGTTGACCCAGCAATCCGGATGCTCGTGCTTGAGGCGCTGACATGCCTTGAGCAGGTCCGGCGAAGCGCCGAAGGCGAAGCGCGGCGTGATGGCGTAGAGGTTGCGGCCCTTGTTGTGGTACTGCGCGATCAGCCGCTTGCTGTCGCGATAGAAGTTTTCGGGCGTGTCGATGAACTCGGCCGGCGCGTTGCGGTCGATCCCGGTGAGGCCCGCGATCACGCGCATGTTGCGGCGGGCCGCTTCCTCGAACAGCTCTTCGGTCGCGACCGGTGAGGAGCTGGTGAAGGCCTGGCAGGTGGTGGTGCCGGCGGCAAGCAGTGCGTCGAGAAAACGCTTCACGCCCTCGCGCGCGTAGTTGCGATCCTTGTACTTGATCTCCTCGGGGTAGATCGACTTCTGGAGCCACGGCAGCAGCTGTTCGCCATAGGCACCGAGCACGCGGGTCTGTGGCAGATGGATGTGGCCGTCGATGAAGCCCGGGACGATGATGCGGTCCTTGATATGGGTGATCTCGACGCCCGGATGCGCGGCGGCAATCTTGTCATGGGGACCGAACGCCTTGATGACGCCGTCCGTGACGACCATGAGGCCGTCCTGGTGAAAGCGCGCGGCAGCCTGCTCGTTGCCGATGTGCTTCCAGGGATCATCGACGAAGTCGAAGAATGTGCCGCGAATACCGACGGTGGTCATGAATGGGTTCCTTCCTTAAGTCTGCGTGGCGTGACGCGCCGCAGGCAGCGAGATCGCAAGCAGCGCGCCCGCAATTGCGCAGAGGCCGAGATAGAGCCAGCCGATCGGCGCCTGGGTCGCTTCGGGCAACACCGCCGCGATCGCCATGGCGCCGCTGACCGCGAGATAGCAGAGCGCGCTGATGAGGCCGCCGATCAGGCCGTGGTCGCGCTCGAACAGGCCGAGCGCCATGCCGTACATCATCGGGCACAGCACGCCGCACCCGCCGAGCACCAGCGCGCCGCCGATCGTGATCGACGCAAAATCGAGACCGACGGCCATGCCGGTCGCGGTCAAGACCACGGCGCCGGCGAGAAACAGCGCGAAGGCGCCAAAGCCCATCACGCGGGCCGGCATGAAGCGCGCGAAATGCGCGCAACCGAGCTCGCCCGCGAGATTCACGCCGCCAAGGCCGAGCGCGACGAGGCCGTAGATGGCCGCAGAATAACCGAGGCCGGTCTGGTAGAAGAACGGCGCGACGACGCCGAACGCCAGTTGCGCGCTGGCCGCGGCGGCGAACACCAGCACGAAGGCCAGGAAACCCGGACGGACGAGCGCTTCGCGGAGAATGCTCGCCGTGCGGCGCGGATCGAACGGCGCGCGCCGCTCGGCCGGCAGCGTCTCGGGCAGAAGCAGCACGACGATCGCAGCGACGATGGCCGCGGCGATGGCGATGATGACGAAGACCCCGCGCCAGGACGTCAGCTCGACGATGAAGCCGCCGGCCGCCGGTGCGAGCACGGGCGCAAGCCCCCAGGCGGCGCCAAGCAGTCCCGAGATCGCCGTGAGCTCGCGGCCGCGAAAGCAGTCGGCCGCAACCGCATAGGAAACCACGAGGCAGGTGCAGCCACCGATGCCCTGCAGGAAACGCAGCGCGAGCAGCAGCGATGCGCTGGTGGCGAGCGCACAGGCGATGCTCATCGCAATGAGAACCGATAGCCCCGCAAGCAGAACGTTACGGCGGCCGAGCGTGTCGGAGGCGATGCCGACCGGCACCAGCGCCAGACTCATGCCGAGCATGTAGGCGGTGACGGTGTTCTGCATCGACGCGGAATCGGTTGCGAGGTCCACCACCATCTGCGGCAGGCCCGGCGTATAGGCATCGAGCGGAATCTGGCTGAACGGCACCACGCATAGCAGGATCGGCACGATCCCGCCCTTCGCGCGACCAGCGTCCGAAGCAACTGCAGTCATGGCTCACGCCCCCTCGATGCCCGCGGGTCCCGTCTTTTCGTGCGCACAATGAGAGGCGACGATGCAGGTTGCGGATATTGACGCGCGGAGCGTGCCAGAACTGTGTGTAAAAACTCTTAGGGAGCCCGCCTCAATGCCGGCGGCGGACGCTCTGGTCCTCGCCGCCTGGGGATGCTCCAATTAAAAATGCGAAAACAACCCCATGCACAGTACAAATCATTGAAGAATTTCGCTCCGGCATGGCGCGTGCCTGGCCCAGGGGACGTTTGACACGTCGGGCAACACAGGCGCAGGACTGCACCATCCCCGCCTGTGAATTCGCGGTCGCACAGAAGCCATTAACCGTTCCTACGGCATCGCCGTTTCGAGCGCAGGCATCGATCAGGCGCAGATCAAAGCAGGAAGCCCTTGAGAGCTCCGAGAAACTGCCGCGGCGACTGAAGCTGCGGCACGTGCGCGCAGCCGGGAATGACCTTGAGTTCGGCGCGCGGCAAACCGGCAGCCAGCTCGTGCGACATGGGCGGAGGCGTCGCTTCGTCGTGCTCGCCGACCAGAACGAGGGCAGGAACTTTCACCGTGGCAAGTTCGGGGCGGAGATCGAGGCCTGCCAACGCGTCGCATGCACTGCGAAACACATCGGGATCGGTCCGCAGAAAAGCTTCTCGACGATCCCGCATCAGTTCGGGATGCCGCTCCTGAAACTCGGGCGCAAACAAGCGTCGCATCGCAACGTCGGTGATCGCCTCGAGGCCCTTCTCCCGCGAGACCATCGCCATGTTGCGAAACGCCTCGCGGCCGGGCTCAGAGAACGCCGCGCCGCAATCGGCGAGAACAAGCTTGCTGGCGATCTCCGGGTGCCGGATCGCCATCTGCAAGGCGACGAAGCCGCCATAGCCATTGCCGAGCACGATCGCGGCCGCACCGCCCGCAGCCACCTTCACGGCCTCCGCCATCCTGTCCGCGACAACGACGAGCCCGCCCCCGACCGCGCGTGAGCGGCCGAACCCCGGCAACTCCGGCACGATGGTGCGAAACGATCCCTCAAGCTCGGGCACGATCGCATCGAAGCTCGCGCGGTCCGACAACAGCGAGTGGAAGAGAAACAGCGGCGGCCCCTCGCCCGATTGCGCGGCGTTGACGGTCCCGTTGGCAAGAAGCCTGTCCATGTCCGGTCTTTCCTTAACTTCGTCGGCGGGATCACACCCGTTCGCGTGCCGTGGAGGCCCCCGATTGATAAATCAACTGTCAGGGAATTCAAGCATTTGGCTCTTGACGTGAAATATCAGGATTGTCAGATTGAAGCCAACGAGGTTCCTAGAATCATGCTTTTGCGCGAAAACATCTACGATCTTCTCAGGTCTGATATTTTAGCTTGCCGCTTTGCTCCGGGCGATGAAATGCGGGAACAGGATCTGGCCGAACGCTATTCGGTGAGCCGCCAACCTGTTCGGGATGCGCTTTTGAGGCTGCAGCGCGAGCACCTGGTGACGGTGCAGCCGCGCCAGGGCTACCGGGTCACGCCGATCTCGCTGTCGGACGCCCGCGACCTTCTCCGCTTCCGTCTTGCGCTGGAGCCGGCCTGCGTCGCAGAGGCGATCGAGAGCGCTCCCGACAGCGTCCTGAAATCGCTCGATGAATTTCGCCGCTTCTCCGGCGACCACGAAGACTTCATCGCCTACAACCGCGGCTTCCACTCCGCGCTGGCTCATGCGTCCGGCAATCGCCGCATGGCGACGGCGCTGTGCGACCTGATCGGCCAGGCCGACCGACTGGTCCGCGTCAGCGTGTCCAATCTGAAGGGTCACGATCCGGCAAAGCTCGTCGCCGAGCACGTCGCCCTGATCGACGCCATGCAGAGCCGCGAAACGCGAACCGCGGCGCGCATCATCAAGGCCCATATCGGGGCCACCGAAAAACGCGTTCTGCCGGCGCTCAAGCGCAACGCCGTCATCGTCGAGGAGAGATCATCATGAACATTCCGTCGAAATCCGCGTCGATCGACGTCGAAACCCATGGCAATTTCATCGACGGACGTGAAGTCGAAGCCGGCAACGGCGCGATGCTCGACGTCCGCAATCCCGCGACCGGCGACGTCATCGCCCGCATCCCCAATTCGACCGCCGAGGATATCGACCGCGCGATGAAGAGCGCGCGCGCGGCGTTCGAAGGCAAAGCCTGGGGCGGCATGGACACGCGCGCGCGTGCCAGACTGGTCAACAAGCTCGCCGATGCCTTCGAGGCCAATCTCGACAGCCTGTACCGGCTGGAAACCCTCAACAACGGCCGGCCGGTCAACGAGACCCGCGCCCAGCTCTCTCGCCTGCCCGATTTCTTCCGCTACTTTGCCGGCGTTGCGCTGGCGCGCCGCGACTCCGTCATCCCCGTCGAAGGCGCCTATCTGAACTACACGCTTCGCACGCCGATAGGCATCGTCGCCAATTGCACGCCGTTCAATCATCCCCTGATGATCCTGTGCAAGTCGCTGGCCGTGGTGCTGGCGACCGGATGCGTCACCGTGGTCAAGCCGTCCGAATACACACCGCTGACGACATTGAAGCTCGCGCAGATCTTCACCGAAGCCGGCCTTCCGCCCGGCGTCTTCAACATCGTTCTCGGCCTCGGCCAGAGCGCCGGCAAGATGTTGGCCGAGCATGGCGACATCAACAAGCTGGTCCTGACCGGCGGCACCGAGGCCGGCCGCATCGCCGGCAGCGCGGCCGCAAAAGTGTTCGCGCACCAGACCATGGAGCTCGGCGGCAAGACGCCGGTGATGGTGTTCGACGATTTCGACGTCGACCGCGCCGTCAATTACGCCGCGTTCGGCGCTTTCATCGGCGCCGGCCAGACTTGCGTCTGCGCCTCGCGCCACATCGTCCAGGCTTCGATCTATGACGAATTCGTCGAGAAACTGCAGGCCAAGACCCGCACGATCCGCGTCGGCGATCCCTTCGATGCGAGCACCCAGATGGGCCCCGTGATCTCCGCGCGGCAGCGCGACCGCGTTCTCAGCTACGCAGGCTACGGCCACGAGGATGGCGCGCGTCTCGTCACCGGCGGTGTTGCCGCGAAGGTGCCGGGCCACGACAACGGCTATTTCGTCGAGCCGACCGTGTTCGCCGACGTCACATCCGACATGCGCATCTTCCAGGAGGAAGTGTTCGGCCCCTTCACCTCGGTGACGCCGTTCAAGGACGAGGCCGATGCGCTTCGGCTTGCGAACAACTCGCCGTTCGGCCTCGCCGCAGCCATCCGCACCCGAGACGTCGCGCGCGCGCATCGTGTCGCCGCCTCCGTCAAGGCCGGCATCGTCTGGATCAATGATCACCACCGTCTCGACCCGGCCTCGCCCTGGGGTGGCGTCGATGATTCCGGCATCGGCCGCGAATGTGGCACCGAAAGCTTCAACGACCACTTCAACACCAAGAGCGTGATGGTCGCCACCCACGAGCAGCCGTTCGACTGGTATCGCGACACGGCCAACCAACAGCGCCTGAACTAGCAAGAAAACGACAAGCGGCCGACCGCCCATAGAAGGCGGGCCGCATCAACCAGAACAGCAGTCAAGGGAGAGCGTATATGTCGACATCGGTGAACGCCGGCAGCCGTCTGGATCGGCTGCCGATCGGGCCATTCCACCGCCGCATCATGCTGCTGATCGGCATCGGAATGTTTTTCGACGGTTTCGATATCTATATCGCCGGGACCGTGCTCAGCGTCACGCTGAAGACAGGCTTTTCAACCCTCGCCCAGAACGCGGTTTTCATCTCCGCGACCTTCGTCGGCATGATGCTGGGATCATTCGGCACCGGCTTCCTCGGCGACCGCTACGGACGCCGCTTCACCTATCAATTCAATTTGCTCCTTTTCGGCGTTGCCTCCCTTGCCGCGGCTTTCTCGCCGAACATGGCTTTCCTGATCGCCTGCCGCTTCGTGATGGGCGTTGGGCTCGGGGCGGAGAACGTCGTCGGCTATTCGACGATGACGGAATTCGTGCCTGCGCGCACCCGCGGCAAATGGCTCGGCTTCACCACCGTGTGCGTCGTCACCGGCCTGCCCGTGGCGCTATTGGTCGCGTCCGTGGTGGTGCCGCAATTCGGCTGGCGCTCCATGTTCGTGCTCGGCGGCGTCGGCGCGCTCGTGGTGTGGTACATGCGCAAGTCGCTGCCCGAATCGCCGCGCTGGCTGGAAGCGGTGGGACGCACCGCCGAGGCGGAAGCACTGATGCAAGCCATCGAGAAGGAAGCGGCACAGGGCCAGCCCCTGCCGCCTCCCGCGGCCACGACACCGGTCCCGGTATCTGCCGATCTCGGTACGCTGTTCACCGCGCCCTTGCTGTCGCGGATGATCGTCGGCGCCGTCTGCCTGATCACGATCAACACCCTGCTCTATGGCTTCGTGACCTGGCTGCCCGTGTTCTTCGTCAAGCAGGGCCTCTCGATCGCGACCTCGTTCGGCTATTCGCTGCTGATGGCGCTCGGCGCGCCGATCGGCTCGGCCATCGGTGCGTTGACCGCCGACCGCTGGGGCCGCAAGCCGACCATCATCGGCGCATCCCTGATCACGGTGGCGCTCGGAATCCTCTACCCCATGATCTCCGATCCGATCCTGCTGCCGGCCGTGGGCTTCGCGCTGACGGTGCCGATCTACGTGCTGGTCGCCCTCCTGTTCGGCATCTACATCCCCGAGCTGTTTCCGACCGAGGTCCGCCTGCGCGCCTCCGGCATCGTCAACACGCTGGGGCGCGGCGCCACCATCGTCACGCCGTTCCTCGTTGTCTCGCTGTTCGAGTCGCGGGGCGTGGCCGGCGTGATGGCGCTGATGATCGGGCTGCTGGTGGTGCAGATCATCACGGTCTGGGCGCTGGGAATCGAGCCGCGGCATCGCAGCCTCGAGGAGCTCAAGGCGGAGGAATCCGCTTCGCCGGTTTTGAAGGAAGCCTCCTGAGGCTCTCCACCGCGTTATGACCGGGCTTGCCCCGGCCATCCACGCCTTGCGACGCCGCACTGAGAACGTGGATACCCGGGACAAGCCCGGGCATGACGACCAGATGCGATAGGGTCGTAGCCCGGATGAAGCGATAGCGTACTCCGGGTTCTGGATCCGCGTCGGGAGATGTCCCGGATTGCGCTGCGCTCCATCCGGGCTACAAGGTCTCAGCCGGGATACAATGGAGCTCGTGATGACCGCAGATGCCGCTGACCTGGACTACGGCTCGATCAGCACACTTCTGAGCGCGCTGCACGCGCGCAAAGTGTCGGCGACCGAGTTGCTCGCGCATACGATCGCGCGCATCGAGGCGCTGGACGGGCGCATCAACGCGATCGTCGTCCGCGATTTCGATCGCGCGAGAGAGGCCGCACGCGCCGCCGATGCCGCGCTTGGCCGCGGTGAGCGGCAGCCGCTGCTCGGCATTCCCGTGACCTTGAAAGAGCCGTTCAACGTGGCCGGCCTGCCCACGACATGGGGCTTTCCGCATTTCAGGGATTTCCAACCGGCGGAGGACGCCCTCGTCGTCTCGCGGTTGAAGGCCGCGGGCGCCGTCATCATCGGCAAGACCAATATCCCGATCGGCTTGCGGGATTTCCAGAGCTACAACGACATCCACGGAACGACGAACAATCCGTGGGACCTCGGCCGGTCACCCGGCGGCTCCTCGGGCGGATCGGGCGCGGCGCTGGCCGCGGGTTTCGGTCCACTCTCGATCGGCTCGGACATCGGCGGCTCGATCCGGGTGCCTGCGCATTTCTGCGGTGTGTTCGGACACAAGCCAAGCCTCGGCCTGGTGCCGCTGCGCGGCTACAGCCTGCCGCCGGCACTGCCCGTCCCCGGCCAGGGCGATCTGGCTGTCGTCGGGCCGATGGCGCGCACCGCCTCCGACCTTGCGCTGTCGCTCGACGTGATTGCCGGCCCCGACGAGACGCGCGACGGGATCGGCTATCGCCTTGCGCTGCCCGCCCCGCGGCATGACCATCTCAAGGATTTCAGGATCCTCGTGATCGATACCCATCCGCTGATGCCGACGGGAGACGCGGTGCGTTCGGCCATTGGACGATTGGCGGAGCGGCTCGAACGATCAGGCGCAAAAGTCGCGCGCGCGAGCACGTTGCTGCCCGATCTTGCCGAGTCCGCGCGGCTCTACATGAAGCTGTTGAATGCAGCGAGGAGTCCGCGCCTGACACCGGCCGCACTCGCGGAAGCACAAGGAGTTGCCGCCGCACTCGCGCCCGACGACCGCAGCCTGCAGGCCGAGCGCGCCCGTGGCTGGGGCATGATCCATCGCGAGTGGCTCGCGATCGACGCGGCCCGCTTGCAGTTGCAACAGAAGTGGCACCAGTTCTTCCGCGACTTCGACGCCGTGATCTATCCGGCCGCCGCCGTGCCGGCCTTTCCGCATGACCATTCCGAACCGTTCGACGCGCGGCAATTGGACATCGACGGAAAGCTGCACCATTACGCCGACGCCTGCTTCATCTGGGCGGATCCGGCTTCGACATGCGGACTGCCGGCGACCGCCGTACCGATCGAGCGCACGCCGTCGGGCCTGCCGGTCGGGGTTCAGATCATCGGGCCTTATCTCGAGGACCGCACGACGATTGCGCTGGCCGAACTGATTGAGCGCGAGTTCGGTGGCTTCGTGCCGCCGCCGTCGCTGCAATCCTCAAAATGACAATGGCCGGCGGCCGTCACGTTCTGTCGGACGACTGCGCCTCGACCGCCTGCACGGCCACGATCGCCACCTGCCGTAACGCCTCGCGGTCGGAGCCAGAGGACGCCATCACGCCCATGCCAACCGAGACGGCCGAGACGTAACGCGCGAGCGCCGCGGGATCGGAGCTCGGCTTGAGATCGCCTTCGGCCTTGGCGCGAACAAAACGGTCGCGGAGCTGGTCTTCGTTCTGGGCGCGGCGGGCAGCGAGCTCGAAGGGGACGTTCTCGGAGCCGGTGCCGCAAGCGATGCCGCCCTGCACAAGCAGGCAGCCGGGCGGATTGGCGGGATCGGTCTGCTTGTCGGCGATGCCCATCAGCATCCGCTCGGCAACGTCGCGGGCGGTGGGTGCGGCGACCACCTCGTCCATCCAGACACCCCGCAATTTGGTGTAACGGTCGAGTGCGGCCTTGAGCAGGCCTTCCTTGTTGCCGAAGCAGGCGTAAAGGCTCGGGGGATTGATGCCCATGGCCTCGGTGAGCTGGGCAATGGTGGCGCCCTCATAGCCATGGCGCCAAAACACTTCCATCGCCTGGTCCAACGCCGTTTCGGCGTCGAATTCGCGGGGGCGTCCCATGCCCATGTGCGTGTCTCCTCGGAATTCACGTTCTGCCTGAAGCTTAACGCCGAATCCTATCTATTTGTTCTAGCTTTATTTTCTCTGCCGTCTTCCAATTCTTGCGGTATGCCGCTACAATTTTCTTAGTGAATGGTACATAAGTATCTTGCACTGCGACATCCAGCTCCACATCTGTAGTGAACACTACATATCTGGAGCGCGCAAATGCATCCCTCGCAAAACTCCCCCCGCACCGGCCGTTTCCGCCGCCTTCTCGGCGGCGCCGCCATCGTGGGCGCCCTCGCCGTGGCCGGCTCGATCGCGACCGGCCACTACTTTCGTGCCGCGCAGGCGACCGCAACGGCAGCTAGCGCCGAGCAGGCCGTCCCTGTCACGGTCGCGCTGATCGAACCGAAGCAGACCGTGCTCTGGGACGATTTCTCCGGCCGGCTCGAGGCCATCAACCGTGTCGAGCTTCGTCCCCGCGTCGCGGGTGCGATCCTAGCGACCAACTTCACCGAAGGCGCGCTGGTGAAGGCCGGCGACGTGCTGTTCAAGATCGATCCGGCGCCTTACGCGGCGGAGGTCGACAAGGCCAACGCCCAGCTCGAGGCTGCCAAAGCGCGCGTCGTGTTCACCCAGAGCGAACTCGAGCGCGGCGCGCAGCTGGTCGGCAACGCCGTGGTCACGCGGCGTGACTACGACCAGCGCGACAATGCCAATCGCGAAGCCATCGCCAACGTGAAGGCGGCCGAAGCGACGCTCCAGACCGCAAAGCTCAATCTCGACTACACCGAGGTGCGTGCACCCGTGGACGGCCGCGTCGGCAAGTTCGAGATCACTGTCGGCAATCTCGTCGCCGCCGGCACCGCCTCCCCGGTGCTGACCTCGCTGGTGTCGGTCAATCCGATCTACGCCTCGTTCGATGCGGATGAAGAGGTCGTGCTGCGCGCGCTGAACTCGATCGCGGATGCCTCCGGCCAACGCGGCAAGCTCGACCAGATCCCGGTGGAAATGACGACATCCGGCGGTCTCTCGGCGAAGGGTCACATCCAGCTGATCGACAACCAGGTCAACGGCCAGAGCGGCACCATCCGGGTTCGCGCGGTGTTTCGGAACGAGGACGGGCGTCTCATCCCCGGCCAGTTCGCTCGCGTGCGCATGGGCCAGCCGAAGCAGCAGACGCTGGTCATGATCGACGAGCGCGCGATCGGCACGGACCAGGACAAGAAGTTCGTGATGGGGGTCGGCGACGACAGCCGCGCGGTCTATCGGCCGATCACGCTCGGCGGCACGGTCGACGGCCTGCGTATCGTGACCGCGGGGCTGAAGCCCGGCGATCGCATCATCGTCAACGGCCTGCAGCGCGTGCGTCCGGGTGCGCTCCTCAAGACGGAGGTCGCGGCGATGGGTGCGCGTGGACCGCAGCAGGCCTCCAACCACAGCAACCACGACGTGGTGCAACGCTAAGTAACGTCATTCCGGGGCGCGACGAAGTCGCGAGCCCGGAATCTCGAAGTTTGGAAACTCCTACCACTTCACCTCTGGATTCCGGGTTCGCAGGCTTCGCCCACGCCCCGGAATGGCGGTGGAGTTGTCGGAGAACCGCAGGATATTGCCCAGGGGCAAAGCCATGAATCTCTCAAAGTTCTTCATCGACCGTCCGATCTTCGCCGGCGTGCTGTCCGTCCTGATCTTCCTCGCGGGCCTGATCTCGCTGTTCGCGATGCCGATCTCCGAATATCCGGACGTGGTGCCGCCCTCGGTGCTGGTGCGCGCGACCTATCCCGGCGCCAATCCCAAGGTGATCGCCGAGACGGTGGCAACCCCGATCGAGGAGCAGATCAACGGCGTCGAAGGCATGCTATACATGTCGAGCCAGGCGACCACCGACGGCGCCATGACGCTGACGGTGACGTTCCGGCTCGGCACCGACCCCGACAAGGCGACGCAGCTGGTGCAGAACCGCGTGCAGCAGGCCGAGCCGCGCCTGCCGGCCGTGGTGCGCCAGCTCGGCATCATCACCAAGAAATCGTCCCCCGACCTCACCATGGTCGTGCATCTGCTGTCGCCGAACAACCGCTACGACATGACGTATTTGCGCAACTACGCCGTGCTCAACGTCAAGGACCGGCTGGCGCGCATCGACGGTGTCGGCGACGTCCAGCTCTACGGCGCCGGCGATTATTCGATGCGGGTCTGGGTCGATCCGCAAAAGGCCGCCGAGCACGGCCTGACCGCAAGTGACATCGTCAAGTCGATCCAGGCGCAGAACGTCGAAGCCGCCGCCGGCGTCGTCGGCTCCTCCCCCAACGTCAAGGGCATCGACCTGCAACTCTCCGTCAATGCGGAGGGACGGCTTGCGAACGAGGAGCAGTTCGGCGACATCGTGGTCAAGACCGGCACCCGCGGCGAAGTGGTGCGGCTGCGGGACGTCGCCCGCATCGAGCTTGGCGCCTCCGAATACGGCCTGCGTTCGCTGCTCGACAACAAGCAGGCGGTGGCGATCCCGATCTTCCAGGCGCCCGGCTCCAACGCGCTCGAGATCTCCGACCACGTCCGCGCGACCATGGCTGAGATCAAGAAGAACATGCCGGAGGGCGTGTCCTACCAGATCGTCTACGATCCCACCCAGTTCGTGCGCTCCTCGATCGAGGCCGTCATCCACACGCTGCTGGAGGCGATCGCGCTGGTGGTGCTGGTCGTGATCCTGTTCCTCCAGACCTGGCGCGCCTCGATCATTCCGCTGCTCGCGGTGCCCGTGTCGATCGTCGGCACCTTCGCGGTGATGCACGTGTTCGGCTTCTCCATCAACGCGCTCAGCCTGTTCGGCCTCGTGCTCGCCATCGGCATCGTCGTCGACGACGCCATCGTCGTGGTCGAGAACGTCGAACGCAACATCGAGGGTGGCCTCTCGCCGCGCGACGCGACCTACCAGGCGATGCGCGAGGTCTCCGGCCCGATCATCGCGATCGCGATGGTGCTGATCGCCGTGTTCGTGCCGCTCGCCTTCATCTCCGGCCTGACCGGGCAGTTCTACAAGCAGTTCGCGCTGACCATCGCGATCTCGACCGTGATCTCCGCCGTCAACTCGCTGACGCTCTCGCCGGCCCTGTCGGCGCTGCTGCTTAGGGGTCACAACGAGCCGAAGGACCGGCTGACGATCATCATGGAAAAGAGCCTCGGCTGGTTCTTCCGCGGCTTCAACAAGGCCTTCACGCGCTCCTCAGAGAACTACAGCGGCACCGTCACCAAGGTGATCTCGGGCAAGGCCGCGGTGATGGGCCTCTATATCGTGCTGGTCGGCGTCACCGCCTTCCTGTTCCAGCTGGTGCCGAGCGGCTTCGTACCGGGCCAGGACAAGCAATATCTGGTCGGCTTCGCTCGCCTGCCCGACGGTGCGGCGCTCGATCGCACCGAAGACGTGATCCGCAAGATGAGCGACGTCGCGCTGACCCAGCCCGGCGTCGAAAGCTCTGTCGCGTTCCCCGGCCTGTCCATCTCCGGCTTCACCAACTCGTCCAATGCCGGCATCGTGTTCTCGACGCTGAAACCATTCGACGAGCGCAAGGGTCCGGCCCTGAGCGGGAACGCGATCGCGGCCGACCTCAACAAGAAATATTCCGGCATCCAGGAAGCCTTCATCGCCATGTTCCCGCCGCCGCCGGTCAACGGCCTCGGCACCATCGGGGGCTTCAAGCTCCAGATCGAGGACCGTGCCGGTCTCGGCTATGAAGCGCTGAACGAGGCGACCAAAGCGTTCATGGCGGCGATGCAGAAGGCGCCGGAGATCGCCGGCGTGTTCTCGAGCTTCCAGGTCAACGTGCCCCAGCTGTTCGCCGACATCGACCGCACCAAGGCGCTCCAGCTCGGCGTGCCCGTGACCGAGGTGTTCAACACGCTGCAGATCTACCTCGGTTCCTACTACGTCAACGACTTCAACAAGTTTGGTCGCACCTATTCCGTCTACGTCCAGGCCGACGCGCCGTTCCGCGCCCGTGCCGACGACATCCGGCAGTTGAAGGTGCGCTCGTCCTCCGGCGACATGGTGCCGCTGTCGGCGCTGCTGACGATCCGCCAGAGCGCAGGTCCCGAGCGTGCGATCCGCTACAACGGCTTCTTGTCGTCCGACATCAACGCGGCCGCAGCGCCCGGCTTTTCGTCGGGCCAGGCGCAGGAGGTCGCGACGCGGATCGCGGCGGAGACATTGCCGCCCGGCTTTGCCTTCGAATGGACCGACCTGACCTATCAGGAGTTCATCGCCGGCAATTCCGGCCTCTGGGTGTTTCCGCTGGCGATCCTGCTGGTGTTCCTGGTGCTGGCCGCGCTCTATGAGAGCCTGACCTTGCCGCTCTCGATCATCATGATCGTGCCGATGGGCCTGTTGGCGGCGATGTTCGGGGTCTGGATCTCGAAGGGCGACAACAACGTCTTCACCCAGATCGGCTTGATCGTGCTGGTCGGCCTCTCGGCCAAGAACGCGATCCTGATCGTCGAATTCGCGCGCGAGCTCGAATTCGCAGGGCGTACGCCGATCCGGGCCGCGATCGAGGCGAGCCGGCTGCGGCTTCGCCCGATCCTGATGACGTCGATGGCGTTCATCATGGGCGTCTTGCCGCTGGTGCTCTCGACCGGCGCCGGCTCGGAAATGCGGCGCGCGATGGGCGTCGCGGTGTTCTCCGGCATGATCGGCGTCACGGTGTTCGGCCTGTTCCTGACGCCTGTGTTCTATGTGCTGCTCCGGACCGTCACCGGCAACAAGCCGCTGGTGCATCATGGCAGCGACGTCAGCGCGGCGCCCGTGCAAGGGCTCCATCACGAGAGCGCCGGGCACTAGATCAGGGAAATCCCCGAGAGCAACAACAGAACGAGCACGGTCTTGCGAAAGACCGTCTCGTTGACCCGGTGAAAGGCGATCACACCGAGCACGGAGCCGGCGAACAGTGCCGGCAGGCTGATCGCGAGGTCGACGAACACCTTGGACGACAGGTCCTGGTGTCCGACCAGCAGCGCGATCGCGAAGACCTGCATCGCGGCGATGAAGGGTTGCACCAGGCCGCGCTGCTCGCTCTTGGGCATGCCGCGCATGTCGCACCAGATCGTGGGGATCGCACCGGGCATCGCGGTGAGGCCACCGACCAGCCCTCCCCCGAACCCGATCAGCGCGACCCAGGGCCGGCCGACGGCTTCGCCCGCGGTGACCAGCGTCGGCCGCAGCAGCATGTAGGCCGCATAGAGCGCGACGATGATTCCGAAGCCGCGGCGGAGCAGATGCGTGTCCGTGGATTGCAACAGCGACACCGCGATGGGAACGCCGATCAATCCGCCGACGATCAGCAGCAGACTGCCCTCCCAGCGGATGCTGCGCCGAAGCGCCCACAGATTGGTGGCCTGCACGCCGATGCTGCACGCCATCATCAGCGGCACGGCCTCCAGCGGCTGAAACACGCGAAGCAGAATCGCGCCCGCCACGGCCGAGAACGCGAAGCCCGAGAGCCCGGAGACGAAGGCGCCGGCGAACACGGCGACGCTCACCAGAAGGCTGGTCGTGATATCAGGCACGATGCGTTCTCCGGGTCAGTCGTAAGGTGTCTGCGTCGCCGGGACATCGGCCGTCCCGGTGCAGAGCTCCGCATCGTGCGAATTTAGCAGAGGTCGAGAGACCGGCTGCGCGTGCGAACGCTCCAGCATCGCCAGCCCGACCAGTTGAATCGTGACGAGCGCCGCCGTCAGCGCGGCTGCTACAATGTTGACGTTATGCGCGTTCGAACGTGGTGCGGCCGGCCGCGCGCTCGCGCGGATCAACTCTGTTGGCATTTTCAAAAATATCCTCTTCATTGCAGACGGGAATAATTTCATTCAAACGCGACGTTTCATGCGCCTGCTCCAGCAAATGGCCGTAGCGCCGCAACGCGCGCTTCGCGTCGATCTCGCGCTGCGCACGGAATGCCGCGCCGATGCGTGCGACGATGTCGCGAAACCTGCCGGCCGGAGCTGGTGAGGCCTTTCGCATGACAATCTCCTCTCAACTTGTGCGAGAGATTGATGAGGTTCACTTCCGCTTGCCGTGAGGTGCTTCACACGAAGATCGAACGCGTCGAACGGGAAAACGTGTGAGCTCTCGTAGAAGAGAGCGCGGAGAATCGCGTCATTCGATCGAACGACCCGCGATAACTTTCTAATGATGCTGCTGTTTGAACCTATCGCGAGCCGGAGCGACTCGCCTGCGCCTTCGGCATGCGCGTCAGTGCAGAACCGGATTGGAGAATCCAGCCGCGAGCTTGACGAGATCGGCCTGACGCGAGACGCCGGTCTTCGCGAACACTCGATGCAGATGCGTCTTCACCGTCGTCTCCGCGATACCGAGCGCCACGGCCGTCTCCGGCACACCGCCGACCTCGACGATCGATTGCATGACCCTCAGCTCCGCAGGGGTCAACTCGAACGCGCGGTCGATGAGCCCGGCGCATGAGCGACCGTCTAGTTCCGCCTTCCAGATCAACAAGGCGCCGACCGCCGACGTGCGCTCCACGGCGCCTTCACGCAACAACGACGGCAGCGCGATGACGTGCGCGACGTAGTAGGAGCCGTCATGCGACATCAGCGGAATCTTTCGCCCAGCAGCCGCCGCGACGGCAACCTCGCCCGCGTCACGGAAGATATCGCGCAACACCGAATTTGCCGCGGAAGATCGTGCCGCCAGCCGGCCCGCGACAGACCGCAGGACATCATCGGCGGCGAGCAAGTTGTCCGCGGCAGGATTGCTGTGGACGATGTTGCAGGCCGTATCCAGCAGGATGACGCCGGCATTCAGCCGATCCACGACATCGGCGAGCGCAATCGCCCGCTGCTGCTTCCGCTCGATCGCGCGGTTGATCAGCAGCGCCCGGCTGGCATGCGGAACCAGGAATTGCATCCGCGCCCGCTGCTCCGCATCGAGCATCCCCTTGCCGGGGATCACGGTGATCAGCATCGGACACGGCGACTTCGACTGTTCCAGAACCACGCTGGCGACATCGACGCAGCCCTGGGGCCGCAGCCATTCCTGATAGAACCGCCCGCGGCGATATTCGTCGAAATTCACGAGATCGGGAATGTTACGAACTTCGCCATAGCGAGGCAGCCGCGCCAGCGGATCGTACTGGGCATAGGTCTCGGCATAGAGCTGGATGTAGTGCGGATCGACACCGCAGTAGTAATGCGTCGCGCCGGACTTGCTGACCGGATCCTTCGAAATCAGCCCGCAAGCCTGGCTGCCGATGAACGCATTGAGCTTGACGACAACATCGCTCCACAACTCAGGGTCGAGACCTGCGTCATATATATTCTCGATCAACTCGGACTGTTTGGGAGGTCGGGACATCAGAACAGCCAATCGTGACTTGGAAATAGCGGAATGTTCGTCATGCCCGGCGGCACAATTGAGTCTATCGCGGGAGCAAAAGGTTCAACTCCGGCCGCAATTGACCGATCAGTTGACGAGCGGATTGGGAATCCGGCCGCGAGCTTGACGAGATCGGCCTGACGCGAAACGCCGGTCTTGGCGAATACCCGATGCAAATGCGTCTTCGCCGTGGTTTCCGCGATACCGAGCGCTGCCGCCGTTTCCGGGACGCCACCGATCTCGACGATCGACAGGAACACGCGCAGCTCGGCCGGCGTGAGGTCGAAGGTCCGTGCGATCAGCTCGCCATAGGACTGTCCGCCAAGCGATACCTTGCGCAGGAGCAGCGCACCAGCGGCATCCACCACCCGCTCGCTGCCATTGCGCAGCACGGACGACAGCGGCAGGATGTGCGCGACATAACGCTCGCCGCTGGGTGACAACAGTGGAATCGCACGGCCCCTCGCGGCAAGCGGGACAACGTCATTGCAGGTCGCAAACGCCTCGCGCAGCGTCTGATTGGCTTCGGCGCTGCTGGTTACGAGCTGTCCGGCAACGGACCGGACCACATCGTCGGCGGCAAGCAAGGCGTGGCCGGCCGAATTCGCGTGCACTACCCGGCAAAAGGTATCGAGCAGGAAGATGCCGGACGCCAGATTGTCCAGAACATCCGCCAGCGCCGTCGCCAGCGTCAGATGCGAGGTGATGGCGCGGTTGATCAGCAGCGCGCGGCTGGCGTGCGGCACAATCAGCGAGAGCCGATGCTTCATCGCCGGATCCACCATCCGCCGGCCCGACAGCACCGTCATCATCACGGGGCAACTCGATTTCTCGAGCACGACATTGGCCGCATCGCTGCAACCCTGCGGCTGCATCCATTCCTGGTAAAAGCGCCCTTTCCGGTATTCATCGAAATTGACGAGATCGGGGATGCTGACGATCTCGCCATGCGGCGGCAGCACCGTCAGCGGATCAAACTTCGAATAGGTCTCTGAATAGAGTTGGATGTAGCGCGGGTCGGCCCCGCAATAATAATGGGTGACGCCGAATTTGCTGATCGAGTCCTTGGAAAACAGCCCGCAGGCCTGCCCGCCGACGAAATCGCGGATGCCGGCGACGGCGTTGTTCCACAGCGAGGGATCGAGCCCCGCGTCATAGATGGACTCGACCAGTTCGGGCAGCTTCCGTAGTCCGTGCATGGCTTGAAATGGCCTGAGTGATCAATATCACCAAGCATACTACAACCGCAGCATGCGACGTCCTCCGATCGGAGGAGGCGCCGGCCGGGCGGATGGAGCCCGGCCGGCGGGCATCGCGCTCAAGCCGCCGGGGCTGATGGCGGCTCAGAACGCGACGCGAACGCCACCCTTCGCCGTACCGGTGCGGCTCTGGTCGGACATCATCATGCCCTCGACCGCGCCGAACACGGACACGTCTTGGGTGGTGCGGTAGTCGAAGCCAAAGCCTGCCAGCCCAGCATTGTTGAGCACCTGGCGCCGCGACCGGTTGCCGGCGTTGCCGCCCTGGAAGGTGAAGCCGGAACGGTCATGCCTGGTCCCAGCCAACCTTCTCGGAATTCTCCGACCAGACCGCGGCGCGATAGACCTCTCGCCCGCCGGCATCCCTGACGCGGATCCAGGCGTCGCGATCACGCAGGTCGTCACGCCAGACAAACAGATGTCTCGCCATCTCGTCGGCGACGACGAACGTCGCCTTGGCCTGCTCGAAAACCATGCCGCCCGGATCGATCTTCACGACATTGTCGACCAGGAGATCAAAGAAGAAGCGGCGCATTCACAACTCCAACTGCCGGCGCCGTCCGAAACACAGCGTCATCGTTCTACTCCGCGCATCGGAAGACGTAGTCGGCCGATTACGCGCACTGCGATAGGCACCCGCCTGGTCGCACCAACCGCGCACCGCGCGCGATCACAGCGCCTCGCCGCTCCTGACGCCGCTGGGCGTCGCGCCATAGGCCCGCCGAAAACAACGATTGAAATAAGAGAGATCGCCGAAGCCGACGTCATAGGCGATCGAGCTCACCGGCCGCCCGGCAAAGTCGGGCTCGCGCAGCATGCGATGCGCGCGTTTGAGGCGCTGCTCGGTCAGGAAGGACGAGAACGTCTTGCCGTCGGCTTCGAACAGCCGCTGGAGATAGCGTGTGGTCACGCCGAATTCCTGCGCCACGGTCGCGACCGAGAGGTCCTGCTGCCAGCAATTGTTGACGATGAAGGACTTCACCTTGCGCAGCCGCGCGGCCCTGACGCCTCGGCGCCCGGCCAGCTCGTGAACCTCATCCGTCGCGCCGAGCACACGCGCCATCAGATCATGGAGATGTGCAACAGCAAGCTGGCGCAATGCGGGCACCGCGAGGGCGCGCTCGCGCACCAGAGACGTCGCGTAGTCGACCAGCAGGCGCAGTCCAGCGGCGCGCTCCGGAATGATTCGCATCACGGCGTCGTCGATGTCCACGATCATGGGCGCCAGCACCCGCCGCGGCACGCGCAGCGACAGACAATTTCCAAGCGAGAGGCGTTCGTAGATCGTCGCGTCCTCCGCGCTCGTCAGAACCGCGTCACCGGGATGAAGCCGCAGATCTCGTCCTCGCGCAGATACCTCGACGATGCCGGATCGGTTGATCATCAGGCCGAGGCTGTCGTTGCCGTCAACGACCAGTTGCTTGGTACGGATGACCCGCGCTCCGACCAGCCCGCCGATCACCAGCTGGACGTCCGGCAAGCCATGGGATGTGAGGCTCGCGGCGAACGGCTTTTCGTCCGTCGGCTCGACCTCCGCCTTGAGCACGCCGCGGCAGTAGAATTCGCGCAGCAGCGGCACACGCGCGTCTTCGGGAATGTGGTCCGTCGAAACATTGAGAATGGAAAATTCATCCTTGCCGCTCACTGCGATTTCTCCAACCGACAGGCAGGCCCGGCCACGCGCTGTCGGCTCCCGCGTCCGGTGCCGGCGCGCATTGTTCCGTGGCGCACGCTGCCCTTCTCATTCAAGTGGCGCCATATACGAAAGTATCAAATGACACGCGTCATACGTTCGGAGGACCTGACGATCCCGCTCATCACGATGGATTGAAATTGCATCGCCGCACGGCTCGCGCTGTGAAATGAATCACACGGTGTCGTCGTCGCGGCTCGTTCGCTGTGCAAACGGCGCGGCGAAGCCGGCGGCGATCTTCACGAGGTCGGCCTGCCTGCCGGCACCGGTCTTCTCGAACAGGCGGCCGAGATGCGTCTTCACCGTCGTCTCGGCAATGCCGAGCTTTGCCGCGATATCGGGAACGCCGCCGACCTCGACGATGGCCATCAGCACGCGTAATTCGGACCGCGTCAGTCCGAAGGCCGCGGCAATGGCGTCGGGCACGAGCGATGGCACCATCGCGGCCTTTTGTACGAGAAGCACCGTGGCCGCGACGTCTCGCGGCAGGCTGCGCTCCCGCTTCAATGGAAGGGCATGGACGAGATAGTGCTGACCGTCCGCCGACGTCGCGAGCTCGATGCGGCGACGACCAGCCGGATGAGCTTCACCATCCGCAACGACTTCGAACAGGCCGCGGAATAATTTATCGGCCTGGGTGTTGCGGACCACGATCCGGTCGCCGACCATCGTGAGCAGGTTTGCGTCGACGAACAACTGCCGGCACACCGCGTTGGCGTGGACGACCCGGCCATCCGCATCGAGCAGGCAGATCGCCGTGCTCAGGCCATCGAGAACATCGGCAAGGTCGTCCACGGTGTGCGAGCGCGCCCTGATCTGCCGGCCCATGATCCTGGAACGCTGGATGTGGGGTGCGAGCAGCCGCATGCGTTCGCGCATCGCCTCGTCGACGGTTCCGCGGGATCGGTGGCGCAACACCTGCAAGACCGTGGTACGCGCGTCCGATCTCTCGAGCGCAACGGTCGCGAGGTCGATCGCGCCCTGCGGCTCGACCCACTCGCGATAGAAGCTCGTGGTCACGAAGTCCGCGTGCGGCATGATATCGGTCACGCCGATGGCCTGCCCGGCCGCAAAGGCGACATGACGATCGAGCAGAGGATCCTGCTCGACATATCTGTCGCGGTAGAGCTGGCGGAAGCGGGATTCAGTGCCAAAATGCTGGTGAATCTCGATCGAGAGCCTTGCCGCGTCGCGGGACAGGATGGTCGCGGCACACCCGCCGACGAAATGTGAAACCTGCTCCAGCGCGCCGCTGCGCAGCGTAGGATCGACCGCCGCATCGTAGATCTCGCCGACGAGAGACGAGAACCGGTTTGCCTGGAGGATCGTCATCGGAACGACGATGCGATCGGCGTGCGGCCCCGGTGACGAGGGGAGCTTGCGCATGGGAGATTGGCAGAGGCGACGGAGCGGTCAATCGTCGCCTTCGGCGTGGAAAAAGCAGTGCAGCGAGATGCCAAAGTATCGAACATCGTCCTTGGGTAACGTCAACCGCAGGGTGCGGCTTGGACGTTTTCGCCAAAGACTAGGATAAAAGCGAACAGCGCGCGGGCTGTGTGCTGTGGGTCACGCGCCCTCGCACGGCTTGCTCGATCGCGCGCACAGTGCGCGGCGCAGCACTTTACTTCCGGTTCTCCTCGCAGAACTTCAGCGCGGCCAGCGCCTCGCCGGCGCGCGGGATCTGCATCTCGATGCTGTCCTCGTCATCGTCCTCGAAATCGAGCGAGAGACGCCTGGCCTTCGACAGCCGGTCCATGATCGACTGGTCGTATTCGAAGATGCCGCGCACGGTGGTCTTGTCCATGACCTCCCACTTCGCCTTCTTCATGATGTCGGCGTCATCGGTGCCGAGGTCGGCCCGGAGGATCTCGCCGACCTTGTCCCACTCCCAGCCGTCATAGATCATCACGATCACGATGGCCTTCTCGGAATAGGTGATCACGATGACGTAGTCGCGGTTCTCGTCTTCCTTGTCCTTGTAGCCGCGGCTCGCATTGCAATGCGTGTCCTGCGCGCGCTTCTCGATGGTCCAGTCACCGACCCGGGATTGCTGCGCGAGCGCCGACCCTGTGCTTGAGATGGCTACGCCCAAGGCGCCCGCGCTCAGCAAAGCGGCAAGAAGGAATCGTCTCATGTCAGCCTCCAGCGTATTCCCCACGCGGAGATGACCACCTCGGCCTGCGGCCCGCAAGGGCTCGAGGAGTCCGATCCGGGCCGATGCTGGACGTCGCCGGCCTTACACCCGCCTGGGGATGATGGCGATCGGGGTGAAGGTGTAAACCTCCTCGCCGTTCTGGTTGAACATGGTCCATTTCACCAGCGCGATGCCCTGCGGCTTCGACTTCGACGGCGTCAGGCTCATGACCTCGCCGACCAGATGCAGGCGGTCATTGGGCCGTACCGGGATGGTCCAGCGCAGGCCGTCGACGCCCGCGCCGATCAGCGGATGCGGGCCGAACGGGCGGGCCTGGATCGCGAGGTTCATGGCGATCGCGGCGGTGTGCCATCCTGATGCAGCTAGGCCGTTGAACAAGGTCTGCTTGGCGGCCTCGTGGTCGAGGTGCATCGGCTGCGGATCGAACTCGGCTGCAAAGCGCTTGATGTCGGCTTCGGTGACTTGCACCTCGGGGGATTTGAACCGCATTCCGATGGTGAGATCGTCGAACCACTCGACCTGCGCCATGATTTTGCCTCGCAATATGACTTGCTGCCCGGCCGGAAAGGCCCGGCTGCAGGACTAAGCCGCGCGGGATGTAGCGGATCTGCGGTGCACAAACCAGTCCCGGGTTCCCCGCGAAACCCGTTTCCCAAAACGACGAAACACGCCTGAAACAGATTGCCGGTTATCTGGTTGTCAAAATCATACAGGGACGGCCACCATGCAATTCTTCCTCGACGTGATCCTGGATTATGCCTGCTGCCAAAATCTCGTCTCCCAGCCGCTGCGGGAGGACGAGCTATGATCGAGCTGATCTCAGCCGTGCTCGCCCTTTGCAGCGTCGGTGTCTTCGCGGCGCATGCGCTGGATGCCTACCGCACCACGCATTCCTGATCTGTACGCCCTCCGGCCGCTAGAACGGGCGCCGGTAGAAGTGCTCCGAATGCGTGGCCGGCGGAAACCGGTTAGCGAGCGCGATTGCCGCGTTCTCGTCGGTCTCGAGCGCGACCTTCTGCGCCAGCATCACGTCGCCGGGCACGAGAAAGCCTGACGGGACGAAGCACCACCCCATCGCCGCACGCCCCTCGTCGTCGATCTCATGGACATTGGCGGCCGTGCCGTAGTGGATGCGATACCTCTTGCCGGTATCGCAGCCGATGACATCGAAATACCGATGCTGCTCGAATTGCGCGCGCTGCGCCGGCGACAGCCATTCGGCCAATAGCCGGCGGCCGCGGGCATCCGGCGTGTTCTCGCCGAAGAAGCGCCGATAGAGCTCGCGCAGCGCATGCAGACGCGCACGCGCCGGCGCACGGAGCCAAACTGCCGCGATCATGAGCAGCTCAGATCAACCGCCGACCAGGCGGGGATAGAACAGCGTTTCCTGCGCGGTCGGATCGAATGACTTGATGCGGGTAACTTCACCGGGTCCGGTTCGATAGGCGGCGGTGAAGCCCGCTCCGGTCAGCTCACGAAAGCGCCGTTCGGCTCGCGCCAGCGCTTCGGCATTGTCAGGATCAAACTCGTGGCGCGTGTCACCAGTCTGGTCCATCACGATCTGGGTAGCCATATTGAGTCTCCTCATGCCAGCCCTGCCCCCGATCAAAGCAAACCTCGTGCCGTCAGTTCCTCAACGCAAGAACTTTCTCCTGCGCTGCCTCATCTCACCCGGTCTCAACGCGACGCGGCCGCCCCTCCTCCCTCGTCGATCTGCCGTCCCATCAGGGCGATGGCCTTCTGATAGACGCCGGCAGCATTCCAGGCCTCGATCGCGGCAAAATTCGGTTCGCCCGGCTGGTAACCGGCTCCTGCGCGCCAGCCGTGAGCTTTCAGGAAATTCGCCGTCGAGTTCAGCGCATTGGCGGCAACCTCGAGATTGCCGGTGCCATAGGCCAGGATGTTCTTGGGCATGAACTGGGTCTGGCCAACCTCGCCGTGCATGGAGCCGCGGGTCGCCCCCGACAGCGTGCCGCGGTCAATCAGCTTGAGGGCGGCATAGAGCTGGTCGGTGAAGAATTCGGGACGGCGGCAGTCATAGGCAAGGGTCGCGATCGACGACAGCATGTTCTGGTTGCCACGCTGGCTGCCGAAACCGGTCTCCATGCCCCAGATCGCGATCAGCGGCCCCGGCGGGACGCCGTAGCGCTGCTGGATCGAGGCGAACAAGGCAGCCTGCGACTGCTTAAGCTGCCGCCCCTTGGCCACGATGGTGGTGGCGCCGCGCTTGGCGAGGAACTGGTCGAGCGTCAGCGAGAAGCTGCGCTGGCCGCGGTCGGCCGCAATCGTGGCACCGGCGTAATTGGTCTGCATCAGCGCCGCAAGCGCGGTCTGGCCGACGCCCTTGCCCTGCGCCTCCGCGCTGAACTCGCGCTTCCAGGCCTCAAAGCCCGCCGGGGAGCTGCCGCATTGCGCGGCCTCGGCCATGGATATCAGGGACATGGGCGCCAGCGAGAGAAGCAGCGCTGCAGCGCCGATCATGGCCGTCGCAACGGTCCTGCCCTTGGTCATTCCCTGGTCCTCTCACGTAAACGTGCGCGACCGGCTCGCGCGGGCCCATGATCCTACGTCGGCCCTGATCGCTCAAGCCCCATCCGGCGCATGAAACCGGGGCGACCGCCTAGCCTTCCCCGTCACGGCCGAGCAGGAAATCCACCATGATGCCCTGGTGCTGCTCGTACATGTCCGTACCGGTCCCGGTCACGCAGCCGATCCTGCGGGCGGCAGCGATGAAGGGCGAGACTTCGGGCTTTGTGATGACGCAGCCGCAATAGGCCGACGGCGCAAGCCGCGCGACATCGACCGGCAGCGGGTCGCCCTCCTTCATCCCGGCGGGCGTCGCATTGGCGACGAAATCGAAGCCGGCGGGATCCCCGGTGCCGACCCGCACGGGCGTCCTGCCGAGCCCGTTGAGCCGGCCGATCAGTGCGTCGCGGCGCTCGGGTGCGCCGTCGTGAATCGCGAGAGCGCTCACGCCGGCCTCGACCAGCGCAAGTGCGATCGCCGATCCCGCGCCGCCGGCGCCGACCAGCAGTGCCCGCATGCCCCGAGGATCGATGCCCTTCGCCCGCGCCGCACCGACGAAGCCGAGGCCGTCCACCATGTCGCCATGCCATGAGCCGTCGGCGCGCCGGCGCATCAGGTTCGCGATGCGCAGGAAATGTGCGCGCTCGGTCGCACTGGCGCAGGCCTGATAGCAGGCGAATTTGTGCGGGATGGTCACGACGATGCCGTCGAGGTTCTTCAGCCGCGTTGCCACCGATAGGAAATCCGGCAAATCCGCTGGCGCGACCTGGACCGGCACGAGAATGCCGTCATGGCCGCGCGCGGCGAAGGCGGCTGTTACGCCCGCCGGCGAGCGCACCTGCGCGATGGGATCGCCGACGATGACGTAGAGCCGCGTCGCGCCTGATGGGGCCGGGATCATGCCGTTGAAGCCGGAACCTGAGCGCCGCCCGCGTCGGTCTCCTCAGTCAATTCCAGGCCATCCAAATTGCCTTCCTTGCGCCATTTGTCGAGCAGCCGCAGGAACGCCACCGGCCCGCGCCAGTACTGGCTGTTTCTTGCCGCGATCGGATCGAACACGCCCTCGTTGTTGTAATAGCCCGGCGTGCATTCGGCCAGATAGGTCTGGCGGCCGAGCGCGGCCTTGACGACTTCCTCCACCCAGGCGTTCTCGGCAGCGAGCGTCGGCTCCAGCGTCCGCGCTTTGCGCTTGCGCGCCTCCGCGATCACATAGGCGATGTGCTGCGACTGCTCGTCGATGATGTGCGGAAAATTGGCGCTCTGGCCGGCCTGCACCGTGACGATCAGGAAGCAATTCGGGAAGCCGCGGCTGTAGAAGCCATGCAGCGTCTTGACGCCATCGCGCCATCGCTCGGACAAGCTCACGCCGTCGCGGCCATAAACCTCGAAGCCCATGCGGCGGGCGTAATCGGTGCCGACCTCGAAGCCGCTGGCATAGATCAGGCAGTCGAGTTCATAGGCCTTGCCGTCAACCACGACGGCGTTCCCGGTGATACGCTCGACGCCCTGCCCTTTGGTGTCGACCAGACGCACGTTGGGACGATTGAAGGCGTCGAGATACTCGTCGTGGAAGCATGGCCGCTTGCAGAACGCCTTGTACCAGGGCTTGAGCGCCGCCGCGGCGGCTTCGTCCTTCACAACGGTATCGACGCGCGCGCGGATCTCTTCCATCTTGCGGTAGTCGGCCTGCTCGATGACCTTCAGCGCCTCTTCGAGCGAGGTCACCGGCTGCGGCTGGCGGCGCGGCGCCAGCAGGATCTCGCCAAGCAGGCCGGTCCAGCCGTCCTGCACCAGATCCCGTTCGAACGGCTCGCCGGAGATGACCGCGGTGAAATTGTCCATGCGCTCGCGCTGCCAGCCGGGCTTCAGGCTCTGCGCCCAGCCTGCGTCCGTCGGACGGTCGTCGCGCACGCCGATTGCCGATGGCGTGCGCTGGAAGACGTAGAGCTCTTTCGCCGAGCGGCCGAGATGCGGCACGCATTGCACGGCGGTCGCGCCGGTCCCGATAATGCCGACGCGCTTGTCAGCGAGACCGGTGAGACCGCCTTCGGCCGTGCCACCGGTGTAGCCATAGTCCCAGCGGCTGGTGTGGAAGCTATGTCCCCTAAAGGTCTCGATGCCGGGAATGCCCGGCAGCTTCGGACGGCTCAGCGGGCCACCGGCGAGAATGACGAAGCGCGCGCGGATGCGATCGCCACGATCGGTCTCGACCAGCCAGCGTCCCTCCTGCTCCTGCCATTCCATCCGCGAGATGATCGTCTGAAACAACGCGCGCTCGTAGAGGCCGAAGTGACGGCCGATGCGGCGGGAGTGTTCGTAGATCTCGGGCGCGCGCGCATATTTGCGCACCGGCATGTAGCCGGTCTCTTCCAGCAGCGGCAGATAGATGTAGCTCTCGGTATCGCAGGCCGCACCGGGATAGCGATTCCAGTACCAGGTGCCGCCGAAATCGGCGGCCTTTTCCACGATACGAAAATCCTCGATGCCGGCCTCGCGCAGGCGCGCGCCACAGAGCAGGCCGCCGAAGCCGCCGCCGACGATGAGAACTTCGGTCTGTTCGCTGACAGAAGCGCGCGCAAATCCGGGATCGGCCCAGGGATCGTCGAGATAGCGGCCGAAATCGCCTGCGACCTCGACATATTGCGCCTTGCCCTCGGCGCGCAGGCGACGATCGCGCTCGTCGCGATAGCGCGCGCGGAGTGCGGAAATATCGACCGTAGATTCGCCGGCTGCACCGGTCTTGTGTCTTTCCGCTGACATTGATTTCCTCCACGGCGGACGCTGCTTCGGATCAGTTAGCCCCGAAAAAGTGACGCATGCAATCGCGTCCCTCGCTTTTTGCGTGAACGCCGCATGACGTTCCGCTAACCTCACGCGCAAATCACAACATATGCCGCGCAACGACGTGGCTGCGGAGGAGACCATGCAGGGATTGATGATGGACATGCCGCTCCTGATCAGCGGCCTGATCCAGTATGCCGCGGACTATCACGGCGAAGCCGAGATCGTCGCGCGCGAGATCGAGGGCGACATCCATCGCTACACCTACGCCGACGCCCATCCACGCATCAAGCGCATGGCGCTGGCGCTGAAGCGGCTCGGCATGAAGCAAGGCGACCGCGTAGGCACCCTCGCCTGGAATACGCACCGCCATTTCGAGATGTTCTATGCCGCGCCCGGCATGGGCTACGTGCTGCACACCATCAATCCGCGGCTGTTCCCCGAGCAGCTCGTCTACATCATCAACCACGCCGAAGACCGGCTGCTGTTCATCGACCGCGCCACGCTGCCGCTGGTCGAGGCGATCGCGCCGCAGTTGAAGACGATCGAGGCCTTCGTCGTGATGTCCTCGCGCGAGCGGATGCCGGAGACCAGGCTTGCGAACGTGCATTGCTACGAGGATCTCCTCGCCAGCGAGAACGACGCCGGTTTCGCCTGGCCGGAGTTCGACGAAAAATCCGCATCCACCATCTGCTACACGTCAGGCACGACGGGCAACCCCAAGGGCGTGATCTACTCGCACCGCGCCGCCATCCTGCAGACGATGACTTGCTGCAATTTCGACTTCCTGCCGGGACATCTCGAAGGCGTACGCGAAGTCATGATGCCGATGGCGCCGCTCTTCCACGGCAACGGCTGGAACATGCCGTTCACCGCGCCTTACACGGGATCAAAGCTGGTGCTGCCCGGCCGCAACTATGAGCCCGACAAGCTCTATGAGCTGCTCGAAGGCGAGAAGGTGACGCTTTCCGCCGGCGTGCCGAGCTTCTGGCTGATCCTGCTCGACTGGCTGGGTCGCACCGGCAATAAATTCTCGACCCTGCGCGCGACGCTGTCGTCCGGCTCGGCGCCGCCGCGCGCGATGGTCGAGAAGCTGAAGCGCGACTATGACATCGACTACGTCCAGGCCTGGGGCATGACCGAGGCCTTGGGCTGCTCGATGCCGGGCTTGCGGCCCGGCTCCGAGCATCTCGGCGACAAGGAGAAATTCGACCGGCGCCAGGTGTCGGGCCGCGCCTGCTTCGGCACATCCTTGCGCATCGTCGACGACGGCGGCAACGAGCTGCCGCGCGACGGCAAGACCGTCGGACATCTGCGAGCACGCGGGCCGTGGGTCGCCTCCGGCTACATGAAGCTCGACGAAGGCCTCGACCGTGACGGCTGGCTGATCACCGGCGACATGGCCGTAATCGATCCACAGGGCCACGTCACGCTGACCGATCGCTCCAAGGACGTGATCAAGTCCGGCGGCGAATGGATTTCCTCGATCCAGCTCGAGGACGTCGCCTTGTCCCACCCTGACGTGCTTCAGGCCGCGGTGGTCGCGATCAGCCATGAAAAATGGCAGGAGCGTCCGCTGCTCCTCGTCGTCCGCAAGAAGGGCGCGACCATTGACGGCAAGACCTTGCTCGACCACATGCGCCCGAAGATCGCGAGCTGGTGGATGCCCGACGCCGTCGAATTCCTGGACGAATTTCCGATGACCGGCACCGGCAAGGTGCTCAAATCCGCGTTGCGCGAGAGGTTCAGGGAGTACCGTGTCGCCTGAAGTACGCGCGCCGCCGCGCGCGGTCTTCATCTTTTGGTAGATTCGACGGCGATATATCGGGGTGTCGCTAACTCCAGGGATCGAGGACGGCATGGCGTTTTCCGGATTGGGCCTGCATCTCGGCAATCTGTCGCGCCTTTCGAATGCGCAGACGCGCTCGATCAGCCCCGAGAATTTCACCGGCGAGAAGGGCCAGGGTGGCATGTCCGTCGATGGCCCCGCCGCACGCCAGGCTCGCGATCTCGGCCAGGGCTGGAAGATCTCGCCCTATGTCGTCGTCGAGCCCGGCGCGACCTTTACGCTCGCCGACATTCAGGGCCAGGGCGCGATCCAGCAGGTCTGGATGACGCTGGCGCGCGGGCGGCTGCGCCATTCGATCCTGCGCATCTACTGGGACGACCAAACGCAGCCAAGCGTGGAATGCCCGGCCGGCGATTTCTTCGCCTGCGGATGGGAGGAGTTCGCACAGGTGTCCTCGCTCGCGGTCTGCGTCAATCCCGGCCGCGCCTTCAACTGTTACTGGGAGATGCCGTTCCGCACGCGCGCGCGCTTCACGCTGGAGAACCGCAGCGAGGAGCAGCTCACGGTCTACTACCAGATCAACTACACGCTCACCGAGGTGCCCGAGGACTGCGCCTATTTCCATGCACAGTTCCGGCGCACCAATCCGCTACCGTACAAGGAGGTCTACACCATCCTCGATGGCGTCAACGGTGCGGGCCACTACGTCGGCACCTATATGGCCTGGGGCGTCAACAACAACGGCTGGTGGGGCGAAGGCGAGATCAAGTTCTTCATCGACGGCGACGGCGCATTCCCGACCATCTGCGGCACCGGCACTGAGGATTATTTCTGCGGTGCCTATAATTTCGATCCCTATGTCGCGCATGCCGGCCAGGGGCAATCCCGCTACCAGGAATTCACCACGCCCTATGCCGGCCTGCCGCAGGTGATCCGTCCCGATGGTGTCTACCAGTCGCAGCAACGCTTCGGCCTGTACCGCTGGCACATCCCGGATCCCGTGCGCTTCCGCTCCGATCTGCGCGTGACGATCCAGGCGCTGGGCTGGCTGCCGGGCGTCAAGGAGGCGAAGTATCTTCCATTGCAGGACGACATCGCCTCGGTCGCGTTCTGGTACCAGGCGCTGCCGACCCCGCCCTTCCCGAAGCTGGCCGATCCCGACTATCTCGAAATCGGCTAGTCGATCAAGGAGACCAAAGATGCTCTATCCAATGTCGACCAAAGTCGTCGAGCTCAAGCGCAAGCTCGAGAGTTTCATGGACCGGCACATCTATCCGAACGAGGAGCGATTCTATCGCGAAGCGGAGGAGCTCGGGCCCTGGAAGGTCTATCCCGTCGTCGAGGAGCTGAAGCCGCTGGCGCGCGCCGAAGGGCTCTGGAATCTGTTCCTGCCGGAGTCCGGCCACGGCGCGGGTCTCACCAATCTCGAATATGCCCCGCTCTGCGAGGTGATGGGGCGCACGCATCTGGCGCCCGAAGTGTTCAACTGCTCGGCGCCCGACACCGGCAACATGGAGGTGCTGGAGCGCTACGGCACGGAGAAGGACAAGGAGCGCTGGCTGAAGCCGCTGCTCGCCGGCGAAATCCGCTCCTGCTTCGCCATGACCGAGCCCGCGGTCGCGTCATCCGATGCGACGAACATCGAAAGCTCGATCGTGCGCGACGGCGACCATTACGTCATCAACGGGCGGAAATGGTACACGACCAACGCCACCGATCCGCGCTGCAAGATCTGCATCTTCATGGGCAAGACCGATCCGGACAATCCCGACCGCCACAAGCAGCAATCCATGATCCTCGTGCCGATGGACACGCCAGGCATCGAGGTCAAGCGTCCCCTCCCCGTGTTCGGCTTCTACGGCGTGCCCGACCGCGCTTCCGAGGTCGTCTTCACCAATGTGCGCGTGCCCAAGGAGAACATGCTGCTGGGCGAAGGCCGCGGCTTCGAGATCGCACAGGGCCGCCTCGGTCCCGGCCGCATCCATCACTGCATGCGGCTGATCGGCCTGGCCGAGCGCACGCTGGAAAAGATGTGCCGCCGCGTGCGCAGCCGCGTCGCCTTCGGCAAGCCGGTCTCGGAGCAGACCGTGACGCAGGAGCGCATCGCGGAAGCCCGCATCATGATCGAGCAAGCCCGGCTGCTGACGCTCAACGCCGCCTATGCGATGGACACGGTCGGCAACAAGGTCGCCAAAGCCGAGATCGCGATGATCAAGGTCGCCGTTCCCAACATGGCCTGCCAGATCATCGACTGGGCCATCCAGGCGCACGGCGGTGGCGGCACATCGAACGATTTTGGCTTGACACAGGCCTACGCGACCGCGCGCCTGCTACGGCTTGCCGATGGGCCGGATGAGGTGCACCGAAACCAGATCGCGCGGTTCGAGCTGAAGAAATACTCGAATGCGTGAGCAGTCGTTGGTTCGTCAGTCCCGATTCGACGCCTGAGCATCGGGGTCTAATCGACGCTTGGCGGCTCCTGGACGGATGCAGATACATTTTGCTTCGAAATTGCTTCGAGCATCGCTCCGAAAATGATGATCGGCAGATAGAACGCAAGCATGATCGTATTCCTCCTGCTGTGACAACCTTGGCCCGCAGGACCAGGTTCCTCAAATTGACGCTCGCCCGCCTCGGAACAATTTCGTCGCTTACCAAGCTACCGACGAAACCGATTCCGACGCTTGCCCGCCTCGGAACAATTTCGTCGCTTACCAAGCTACCGACGAAACCGTTCGCAGGCCGTATCAGGAACGCATCGCGTCAATCGCGTGGGCGATCAGAACGACTGCGCTCGCGGCAATGAGAAACACAAACAACCAGCTCATGTCCGCCTCCGATCCCGGAAGTGAACGCGGTCATCCATGCACAGTCAAAAACCATCGGTCTGGAACCGCTATTCAACGGCTGGCTGATGCTTCGCAGCAACATTTGCGTCCGCTGTCGGCTCTATCGGCAGAATGCCAAAAGGAGCAACGCGCCCACGACGCAGGCTGCTAGGACTAAAAACCAAACGCCCATAAGTCCCCCGACTCACACAAGCGCGTCAGGATTAGCCCTGCGATTTGGCATTGAAACGCCTGTTGGCGGTTTTCCCCAAGCCAGGCGCGATCCATGGGCTCGTTGCGTTAGTCCAATACCTCTACCGTCGCAGAGCGGCCGGCGACGAGCGACATGGTGTCGGGGACATTGTCCAGCGCGATGCGCACGGGGACACGCTGGGCGAGCCGCACCCAGCTGAAGGTCGGGTTGACATTGGCAAGCAGGTTCGCTCCCTCGGCGCGGTCGCGGTCCTCGATGCCGGCGGCGATGCTCTCGACATGGCCCGACAGCGTGACCGTCTCGCCCATCAGGCGGACCCGCACCTTGTCGCCGGTGCGGATGCGCGCGAGCTTTGTCTCTTCGAAATAACCCTCCACATGCAACGTGTCGGTGTCGACCAGCGCCATCACGCCCTTGCCGGCCGTGACGTAGGCGCCGGGACGCAGATCCATGTTGGTGATGACACCGTTCACGGAGGCGTGGACCTCGCTGCGATCGAGGTTGAGCTGGGCGACCGCGCGGTCGGCGACGGCCTGATCGAACGCCGCCTTGGCCTGGAGCTGGGTGGCCAACACCTGCTCCTGCTTCTGCTGCGACACCGCGTCGGTCGTCAGCGTGCTGTAGCGCTTCAAATCGGAATTGGCCTGGTCGAGCGTGGCCTGATGACCCGCCACCGATGCATCGGCTTGCCGCAGGGCCAGCGCGAAACGTTCGCGATCAATCCGGAACAGCACATCGCCGCGATGGACTTTCTGGTTGTCCTTGACCAGCACCTCCGTGACGAATCCGGAGACGTCAGGCGCGACCTGCACCACATCGGCGCGGACGCGGCCGTCGCGGGTCCAGGGCTGCTCCATGTAATAGACCCAAAGCTCACGGCCGACCGCGAGCGCGGCGACGACGGCGAGAACGGTCAGCGCAAGGCGGCCCAACCAGGCGAAATTCCCCTTCATGGCAAAAACTCCGAGAGATAGACGACGCCGCCGAGAAGACAGACGAAAATCGCGAAATCGAACAGCGCACGGTGCCAGACCAGCCGGTACAGGTCGAAGCGCTGCATCAGCCGGCGCAGCACCGCGCTCAGCGCATAAGCGACGATGATCCACAGCAGCAGAGCCGGCACCAGCACGCCATAGATGTCGATCACGTATCTCATGCGGCAACACTCTCGCCTGTACGCGGACGGTAGGCCGGTGCGTCCGGGAACAGGCCGCGGCGGATGCCGACGAGGCCGATCAGAGCGTCTTCGCGCGCGCTGTCATTGGAATCCGTCACCGCCTTGGCCAGGGCCCGATCGACGCTGGTCAACAGCTCGGTCGGCATCCCTCCACCGGCATGGCTGCGGCAAGCGATGGCGAGCTGATCAAGCATGTCGTCGATGACGGCAATGGTGGTCGCCGCAAGCCCATAGCGGGCGCGGCGCAGGTCGATGATATTGATCCCGATTCGAAGCTGCACGAGGCTGTCGGCATCGCGGCGATCGCTTTCGGAGAGGAAGGCGATCCGCTGCACCAGAAGGCCCAGACGGTGCAGCATGAGGCCGGCAAACTCTGCCCGATCATGCTTGCCACGGCGCTCGGCAGCGACCGCGAGCGTCTTCCAGCTCGACAGCACCAGGCGATGGGCGACCCACTCCGCGCCCACGCCGCGCGCGATCCGCGTCACGAGCTCGGCGATCACGACGCCGACGAAGAAGGCGACCGCCGAATTGGCATAGGATGCGAAATCCGCGCTGTAGGTCGATTGCAGCGCCAACAGCGTTGCGGTGTTGGCCGCGAGCGCCATGCCTGTTCCCGCCGTTGCCGGCCGTCCGATCAGGAAGCCGTAGAGCAGAAAGGTCGGCGCCAGCGCGACGATCAGAACCTCGATATGGGAGATCGCCGGCACCAGCGCGAACAGATAGATCGCGACGACCACGATGGCGACCAGCGACCACAGGCCGAAACTGCGGATGAAACGTGCGGGCTCGTCCTGCGCGGCAAAGAAAGAGCACGCGACCGCCGCCATCATCGGCGCCGAGGCGCCGTCGGGCCAGCCGGTCCCGATCCAGAACGCGCAGCAGATCAGGATGGCGGTGGCCGCGCCGGCCGCCGACCACAAGGCAAGGCCGCGGTCGCGATGGCGTACCGGCGCGGCGCCGGCCTCGGAACGGAAGGCCAGATCGAGCGTCGAAACATTGCGGCTCTCGGCGATGGCCTCGCTGAGCACGCGGCAGTCGCGCGAGAGGTCGACAAGCTCGCGCAGCCGCAACAGCAGGCTCGTAGTGATGATCCGCTCCCATGAGGCGCTGTCATCGAGCACCGCCTGTCGCTCTGCAATCATGGCGCGGATCAGCGCGGCCGGTTGCCGCGCGCCGACGTCGCTCGCAATCCATTGCGCAAGAGCCTCCAGCAGCCGCTTCAGCTCGGGCTGCCGGCGCAACGCCTCCTCCCCCAGCGCTGCCAGCCGATCCTCCAGCGAGGCGATCACCGGCAACAGCATCAGCATGCGCAGCCGGATCTCGCCGAGGCCGATCACCGCATTGCGATCGGCCAGCCGGTCATACGCAAGATGGGTGGAAAGCGTGTCGATCTCGACGATGTCGGTCGCAAGCTTGAGGCGGCTGCCGCGGCGCGTTTCACTCGTTCCCTGACGAAGCAGCACCGCCTGGCTCAGGCGCTGCGCATCCGACAGCCAGGCATCGACGCGATTGGCAACGGCCGGCGCGACGCTGCGAGGAAAGACGATGGTGGAGACGAGGCTCGCGCAGATGATGCCAAGGGAAATCTCCTCCACCCGCGCAATGGCGGTATCGAAGATGGCACCGGGCTCGGAGACCGAGGGAAACCCGATCAACGCGACCGTGTATCCCGCCAGCATGAAGACGTAGCTGCGCGGCGTGCCGTCAAGCAGCGACAGATAGAGGCAGAGCCCGACCCAGAGCGCGATCGCGAGGCAAAGCAATTCCGGCGCATCGATCAGGTTCGGCACCAGCGCCACCGTCATGGTGGCGCCGACCAGCGTACCCATGACGCGGAAGAACGCTTTTGAGCTGGTCGCGCCCGCCAGCGGCTGCGAGGTGATGTAGACCGTCGCCATCGCCCAATAGGGCCGCGGCAGGTCCATGGCGAAGGCGATGACGAGCGCCAGCATCGACGCGGCAAACGTCTTCAACGCAAAAATGACGTCCGCGTGGCGGACCAGGAACGGCTCGTCTGCGCGCATGCTATTTCGTCTCTGGACCGGTCTTGGTGTCCTGCAGGCGACTGGCCCGCTGCTCGATGCGCTGAAGAGTTTCGAAGGTTATCGCAAGTTCCTCGGGGCGGATATCCTTGAGCAGGCTCGCCCGGACCCGGCGAAGCACCCGGTTGGTCTCTTCGACCTTGACCTCGCCCGCTTTGGTCAGATGTAGCGTTTTGGCACGGCGGTCGCTCGGATCCTCGCGACGTTCAACCAGCCCCTCGGCCTCGAGCAGATCGATCAACCGGACCAGCGACGGCCCCTCGATGCCGAGCTCGTCGGCGAGCACGCCCTGGCGCACGTTCTCGCCCTGCCGCGACAGCACCAGCAGCGGAATCGCGGTCGCATAGGACAGGCCGTGATCGGACAGCGCCTGATCCGACTCGCGGCGCCAGATGCGGGCCAGTCGCGCGATGAGACGGCCGATCTCGCCGTGGATATGAGCCTGCGAGGGAGCCATGCAAATTAGATAGGACGCGAACTATTAGCCTGCAACTATATAATCCACGTGTCGCAATCGATCACGCAAATGCGAACGAGGACAGCGCTGGATGGGACCGGGTTCCGCGACCGAGGCAAGGGAGACGATGGCGGGCGAGAGCACGCTGACGCTGATCCCGACCTTCGTGGTCGTCGCTGTGGACGCCACGGGCATGGGAATCATCCTGCCGTTGCTGCCGTTCTACTCGCAGCGGCTCGGCGCGACGCCGTTCCTGCTCGGCGCGCTGATCTCGGCCTATGCCGTCTGTCAGCTCGTTGCCGGCCCTGCGGTGGGTATGCTCTCGGATCGCTACGGCCGGCGGAAGGTTCTGGTCGTCAGCCAGATCGGGACTTTCATCGGTTTCATCCTGCTCGCATTGGCGGGCAACCTGACGCTGGTGTTCCTGGCGCGCATCATCGACGGCCTGACCTCAGGCAACATCTCGGTCGCTCACGCCTATGCCGCCGAGCACAGCGCGCCGGCAACACGCAAGCAGGCACTCGGCATGACCAGCGGTGCGATCGGAACCGGGCTGCTGCTCGGCCCAGCTCTCTCGAGCTTCCTCGTGCATTACGGCCAGACCGCGCCGGTGTGGGCCGCGGCCGCGCTCTCGCTGATCAGCATCGTTGCGACGATCGCCCTGCTGCCGCCGGATCACCCGGCGTCCGAGCCGCTCTACCAGCACCGCGTGCCCGAGCCGACGCTGGCCCGCAGCCTGCTCGGCATGCGCTATGCTTGGCGGCTGCTCGGCCTGCTGATCGTGTTCTTCTTCGTCAACTCGATGTTCCTGTCGCAGATCGGCCTGTTCCTGTCGGCGCGGTACTCCTGGGACGGACATCCCTTCGGTGCGCGCGAGCTCGGCTGGATGTTCGCCTATGCCGGTTTCATCAACATGGTGGTTCAGGGTCTTTTGATCAGCCGCGCGAACCTGGTCGCCTCCGACCGGGTCATCGTGATGGCGGCGTTCGCCTGCATGGGTCTTGGATTCGCAGGGCTTGGATTTGCAGGGCTTGGATCCGCGGGACTGGCGGCCGGCAACGACATCGGCCTGCTCGCGGTCGACCTGACGCTGATCATCGTCGGCACCATGTTCGCCCGCAGCACGCTGACGGCGGAGCTGTCGCGCTCGACCGCGATCAACCGCCAGGGCATGATCATGGGCCTCAACCAATCCCTGATGTCGGGCGCGAATATCAGCGCACCGCTCCTGAGCGGCGCGCTGATCGGTCATCGGCTGTTCGCGACCTGGGCGCTCGCCATGGCCGCGATCGCGGCGATCGGCGCGGCGCTGGCGGGCCAGCTGCTGGACACGCCGCGGGCGCGCTAGCGCCCTCGCCTCAGTTCACCACGTAGACGTCGGGATCGAAGCTCGAGCTCGGCTTCTTGAAGGCGTTGCGCAAGGCCGCCGACATCGGGACATTGTAGTTGAGGCCGTTCGGCGGCGTCGGCGATTCCAGCCACTTCCTGTAGAGGACCTCGATCTCCGGGCTCGCATAGAGTTCGGCCGTAGCGCGATCGGCCAGCGCCTTGAACGGCGCATCCTCCCGCCGCAGCATGATCCCGAAGGGCTCGGCCTTTGAGAACGTCTCTTCGCTGATCATGAACAGCGCCGGCTCCTTCGAGCGCGCAATCGCGACCGCAAGCTGGACGTCGTCGAGCGCGTAAGCCTGAGCGCGGTCGGTTTCCAGTAGCAGGAACGCTTCGGCTTGATCGACGGCCGGCATAATTCTGATGCCGAGATTTCGCTCGGTGTTGACCTTGGCAAGCTGATTCAGATTGACCGAGCCTGCCACCGCCGTGACGGCCTTGCCCTTGAGGTCGTCGATCGTGTTGATCTTCGCGGCTTTCTTGGCCGCAAACCGGGTCGCGCTGAGGAAATGCGTGTTGGTGAAGGCGACCTGCTTCTGGCGGTCGGCGTTGTTTGTTGTCGCCGAGCAGTGCAGATCGAGGGTGCCGTTGACCATCAGCGGAATCCGGTTCGACGACGTCACGGCAAGCGTGTCGACGGCAATGTCGGGCATGCCGAGCTGCTTCTTCACGGCATCCACGATTTTGAAGCAGATATCCATCGCGAAGCCGATCGGCTTCTGGTTGCCGTCGAGATAGCTGAAGGGGACCGAGGCCTCCTGATAACCCAGCGTGATCTTCTTGGTCTCCTTGATCTTCTGGAGCGTGCCCGACAGGTCTTCGGCTGAAGCTGCGCCCGCAAGACATGTGACGGCCAGGATAATTGTGGGAAGACGCATCGCAGGGCTCCTCAAGGGGGTCATGGGCTGCGCCGCGGCGCAACTCCAGGGTTCATAGCCCACAGCCCGGATGATCGCCAGACGAGGTTCCGTCTATCAGCTATCGCGGTTTTGTATGTACCACTGCGGGAGAAAATACCGTGCCGCGCCGTCAGGGTTGAGCGCGCTGCAGCGCAGGCGTCTCTGGTCTGACAACCAGTCAGCACAAGTTTTCAGAGTTGGCGCGCAATACCTTGCCTCTCGCGAGGCTGCCTCTCTCCTGCGATTTGATCCCGCATCGATGCCGTGCGCTGCCTCGCCAAAAAGGACCGGTTGCCGTCAGCGCGGCCGGGACAACAAGGGATGGACGGCCGGGTGGCAAGTTCCGGGGAAACGCGTCGCGGCGCGAGCGAGGTGCTGCGCGTCGAAGGGCTGACCGTGCAGTATGGCGCGCTCGTCGCCCTGCGCGACGTGAGCTGGTCAGTCCATAACGACGAGATCCTCGGCATCATTGGCCCGAACGGCGCGGGAAAAAGCAGCTGCTTTGCCGCCGTCACCAATTCCGTCACCCATCGCGGCCGCACATTCCTCGACAAGGCCGACGTCTCGGCGATCCGGACGTTCGACCTCGCCGGCCGCGGCCTGCGCCGCACCTTTCAGCAGAACTCGTTCTTCGGCGAGCTGACTGTCCTGCAGAACGCGGTCTCGGCCATCTTCCGCGATTTCTCGACCGATCTCGCCACATCCCTGTTCGCGCCCTGGCGCGAGGCCACGACGCGCCGCGCAGCCGAACTTGCGGCCGCACAACTGCTCGACTTCTTCGGCATCGCCCGGCAGTACCACGACCAGCTTCCCGGCGACATTCCCTACGGCGTGCAGCGCCTGCTCTCGGTCGCACTCGCCTATGGCACCGGCGCAAAGGTGCTCCTGCTCGATGAACCCGCGGCCGGCCTTAGCGGCGGCGACATGAAGAAGCTCGCCGACGTCCTGATTGGCCTGCGCAAGCGTAACCTCGCCCTCGTCGTCATCGAGCACCACATGGACCTCATCATGTCGATTGCCGATCGCATCGTCATGATCGACCAGGGTGCGATGCTGGCGACGGGAACGCCTGTTGACATCCAGCGCGATCCCCGCGTGCGCGAAGCCTATCTGGGACGCGACGAATGAGCGGCGTACTCCAGAGCGACGGTCTCTCGGTCCGCTACGCAGGCAATGTCGCGGTGTCAGGCGTCAATATCGGCGTGGCCGCGGGGCGAATGGTCGGCCTCGTCGGCGCCAACGGCGCCGGCAAGACCACGCTGGTCAATGCGCTCGCCGGCTGGTCCCGTGGCCGCGCCGTGGTCACCGGCAGCGTCCAGCTCGAAGGACGCAGTATCGAGAAACTCGCCGCGCACGAGCGGGTGGCGCGCGGCCTTACGCTGGTGCCGGAAGGCAAGAACATCTTTGCGGAGCTGACCGTCGACGAGAACCTGGCACTGGTGCGGCCGCCCGCGGACACGACCGGCCGGCATCTCTTCACCATCCCCGAGGTTTTCGAGTTCTTCCCGCGCCTCGCCGAGCGGCGCTCGCACAAGGGCGCGGCGCTCTCCGGCGGCGAGCGGCAGATGCTCGCGGTCGGGCGCGCCTTGCTCGCTGGCCCGCGCGTGCTGATGCTGGACGAGCCTTCCGCGGGCCTCGCGCCCCGGCTGATCACCGACCTGCTCTCCCGCATCCGCCTGCTGGTCGATCGCGGCCTTCCGGTGCTGCTGGTCGAGCAGAACGTCAAGGCGGCGCTGAAGGTGGTCGACCACCTCTACCTGCTCGAACGCGGCAAGATCGTCGGCGAAGGTCCTGCCGACGTCATGGCCGCGGACCATCGCATCATCGAGGCCTATCTCGGCACCATCGCCGATGGAACGCCGGCATGAATATCGCGCAGCAGATCATCAACGGCATCGTGCTTGGCTCCGGTTATGCCTGCATCGCGCTGGGCTGGACCATTCTGCTCGGCGTCGCACGACTGGTGAATTTCGCCCATGGCCAGCTCTACATGCTCGGCGCCTTCGTCACCTGGTACGCCATCACCAAACTGGGCCTGCCCTACCCGCTCGCCATTCTGGTGGCGATCATCGTGCTCGGCGTCATCGGCCTCCTGATGCAGAGCGCGATGATGCGTCTGGTCATGACGCAGAACCTGACCAGCCTGATGATCGTGACGCTCGGCCTCGGCTACGTCCTGCAGGGCGGCAGTGCGCTGATCTTCGGCGGCAATCCGCAGACGCTGCCCGGAACATTGGCGCGCGCCAAGATCGACATCGGTCCGCTCTGGTTCACCTGGCAGGACGTGCTGGTGCTGGTCGTCACCCTTTTTCTTTATGGCGCAGTCTGGCTGTTCACCCAGCGAACCCGCTTCGGCTCGGTCATCCGCGCCGTCGCCGAGGACCCGAAGCTCGCAGAGCTGTTCGGGATCAACGCAAAGTTCGTCTATCTCGGCGTCTTCGTGTTCGAATGTTCCGCGGTCGCACTGGGCGCCGCGCTAGTGGCGCCCCGCTCGCCGATCCTGACCAGCATGGGCTTCAGCGAGGTCATCATGACCTTCGTCGTCGTGGTCCTCGGCGGCATCGGCTCGATCGGTGGTGCGCTCACCGCCGGGCTCGGGCTCGGCCTGTTCACCGCCTTCTTCGGCGCATTTGTCGCGCCGGCTTACACGACGGCAGCGGCCTTTGCGCTGTTGCTGGCGCTGCTCGTGATCCGTCCCGCGGGGCTTGCAACCAAATGACCGCGATCGAATCCCCGCAACCCGCCTCGATCCCGTTCCTGCGCCTCGCCGCAGTCGCGGCATTCGTCGTGATCGGCTTCTTCCTGCCGCGCCTGCTCGGCGGTACCTCAGTCGCCTATTCCACGCTGACCACGATCGCGATCTTCGCGGTGATGTGCTACGGCGCCGACATCGTGCTGTCCTATCTCGGCGAGGTCAGCCTCGGCCACACCGTGTTCTGGGCGATCGGCGGCTATGCGGCCGCGAACCTCTCGGTCAAATACGGCCTGAACGGCTGGGCGACGGCGGCCGCGACGATCGCGCTGTGCCTCACGGCCGCGGCCTTCCTCGGCGCCGTCACCTTGCGGACCCGCGAGTTCGTGTTCTCCCTCGTGACCTATGCGGCCGCCGTGGTCGCCTACGAGATCGCGTTCAACTGGGACGCCGTCGGTGGGTCCGACGGCATCGTCGGCATTCCGCCGCTGAAGCTCCCATTGCTCGTGACCAACTTCTCCGGCGCGATGCAGGAAGATCTCTGGCCGATCGCCTTCGCGCTGCTGCTGCTCACCCTCGCCTTCATCGCGCGCTTCCGCCGCTCGCGGCTGGGCACCACCGCGCTGATGGTACAGATGAACCCCGCGCTGGCCGCAAGCCTCGGCGTCGATCCGCGCCGGATCAGGCTCGCCGTGTTCGTGATCTCAGCACCGATCACCGGGCTTGCCGGCTGGCTTTACGCCTATCAGCGCGCCTATGTCGGCCCGGACATGTTCGAGTCCTACTTCCTCGTCATGATGCTCACCGCGATCGTGCTGGTCGGGCGCCGTATCCTGCTCGGCCCCTTGATCGGCACCGCCCTCCTGATTGCCCAGCAGAACTTGCTGTCGCTCGGCGGCGACTGGAACAAGATCGTGCTGGGATCGGTGCTGGCGCTCGTCCTGATCTTCTGGCCCGCCGGGCTCGTGGGCCTCTACCGCCGTATCACCAAGAAGACGTAGAACGCATTGGGAGGAAGCGCATGCACAAGACGAAACTGGCTCTCGCGCTATTATTGGGTCTCGCATCCGTGCCTGCCGTGGCGCAGGACATCAAGGTCGGCACCATCTTTCCACTAAGCGGCGGCGCCGGCCCTGATGGCCAGACCGTGACCAACGCCGTCAAGCTGATGGTCCAACAGATCAACGACAAGGGCGGCCTGCTCGGCCGCAAGCTGACGGTGATCTCCAAGGATGACGAGAGCACGCCCGCGGTCGGCGTCAGCCGCGCCAACGAGATGGTTGCAGAGAAGGCGGACATCGTCATCGAAGGCTGGAACTCACCGGTCACGTTGGCGATGCAGCCGATTCTTGCCCGCGGCAACATTCTCGACTTCACCGCGGTCTCGAAGTCGGATCTGATCCTCAGCGGCGAGACGAACCCTTACGCGATGCGCATCAACAGCTCGAACGGCTTCGATGCGGAAGTCATCGCAAAATACGTCGCCCAGACGATGAAGGCGAAGAAAATCGCGTTCCTCACCCAGAACGACGTCTATGGCAACGGCTTTCAGACCGCCGTCGAGGCCGAATTCAAGAAGATGAACTTTTCGGGCGAAGTCATCATGACCGAAAAGTTTGCGTTCAAGGACACCGATTTCCGCGTCCAGCTGACCAATATCAAGGGTGCCAATCCAGACGCCGTCATCGTCACTAGTTCGTCGAATTCCTCAGGCCTTCCCGCGCTGGTCGACCAGTATCGCCAGGCCGGCATAAAATCCACCTTCGTCGGCGCCGTCGGCATCATGCTGAGCACCGTGTACAAGGTCGCCGGCGACGCCAACAACGGCGTGATATCGGCCGACATCTTTTTCCCCGATCTGCCGCCGTTCACGACGCAGCCGGAGAGCGTAGCGTTCGTCGCCGCCTACAAGAAGGCCTACGGCGTTGATCCGGACAAGAGCGCCGCGCTCGGCGCCGCCGCCGTGCAGGTGTGGGCGCAGGCGGTCGAACAAACCAAGTCGCTCGATCGCAAGACCGTGGCAGAGGCGATCCGCGGCAAGCCCGTCAAGGGCACCGTGTTCGGCGACGTCCAGTTCCTGCCGAACGGCCAGATGCAGCCGCGCTATGTCGTTTTCGAGGTGGTCGACGGCAAGAGCGCCAAGCTCAAGGCATTGCAGTAACGACGGCACTCGTGCCATTGGAAGCGCTCGCCCGATCGTCAGGCGGGCGTCTTCCTGGTCGCCCCCTACTCGCAGGTAAGCTGCTGCTCGAACCAACCGGAGACGCGCTCCGATAGGGACGGCCACATGCGCTGAAAACTTCCGAGCTTGCCGACATTGGCGCGGTAGATCGCCCGCAACTCCTGCTCGACGGCCGGCAGGTCAACGCCCATGCAGGCCCCGTCCTTCGAGATCGTCTTGCCGGCAACGACAACCTCCTTCACCAGCGACGCATTGCCCCGCGCGAACAGAAGCGCCATGGGGTCGATGGGCATGATCTGATCTCGATCCAGCCGGGCGAGGTCGATCACGACGAAATCGGCGGGATTGCCTGCGACGAGTTCGCCGCTCCCGGGCGCGCCGGTGGCACGACGCCCGTTGCGGACAGCAAGCGCGAACAGCTCGGCCGGCGTCCAGGTCGCCCTGAAGCCGAGGCCGCCATGGGCCATCTGCACCAGCCGCATCTCGCGCAGGATGTCGTCGTCCTCGTCCAGCGCCAACCCGTCGACGCCGACCGCGATGGCGCAGCCACATTCGTGTGCGGCAGCGATCGGGGCGAGCCCCGAGCGCAGATGCATGTTCGAGCTGAAATTGGTGACGATGCGCGCGCCGGAGGCCGCGATCATCTCCAGCTCATCGGGACGGGCGTGGATGCAGTGCGCCAGCGTCAGCCGCTCCGAGAGGAAGCCGATATCGCGCAGCCAGCGCACCATGTCCGGAAAGTTTTGATCGGCCCAGGCGCGCTGGTACACGGTTTCCAGCAGATGCATGTGGATGCGGCGGCCGGTCCGCGCCGAGTTGTCGGCGACCGCCTCCAGCAGCGGCTTCGAGCACCATTGCACACCGGCGGGTCCAAGCTGCACGTCGACCATCGGGCCGGAGATGGCGGCGGCAATCGCATCGGTCAGCTCGATATAGGCTTTCGGAGACATCGGCGCGCGGACAAAGAGGTCTTCGATGGTCTTGCGGTCGTCACTGGGGAGGCCGGAGAGAATCGGCTCGGCATCGCCATAAACGATCGGATTCCGGTCCCGCACCGCGAGGGCAAATGCCACGCGGATGCCGACATCGGATGCCGCCCTCGCAATCGCCTTGGCTTCATCGAGCAACGGCATCGTCCCGCTCGGGCGGGTGTAATGCACCATCATCGCCGCGCAGCCGGCCTTGGCGGAACGGGCCAGCGCAGAGGCCGCGGTCAGATATGGATCGACCGGTGTGCCGAGCGCGGTGCGCAGGATCCAGCTTTCGAGGGGCATGCCGACCGCGCCGAAGGACGACGCTGTCGCGCGGGCGTGGTCATGGGCGTTGACGAAGGCGGGAATGACGAAGGAGCGAGGCCCGCCGGCAGGCATCGCGCCTTCAAGAATGTCGGTGATGATACCGCTATCGTGCCGCAGCACGACATTGTCGGTCACACCGAGATCAGGGCCACGGAACAGGCCGGTTGCCGCAATCTCCGTGGCCATGACGGTCTCTCCAAAGATCTGTGAAGATCAGTTGGCAGTATACACCAGCTCGCGCTCCGCACGCGGCGGCAGGAACTCTCGCGAGAACACCTCTGCCGGGGTCGGCGCGCGGGCGAGCTGATAACCCTCGACCACGATGCCGATGGCGCGCGTCATGCGGTCGTCCTTGATGTCGCCGATGCCGATCTCCTTCATCTCCGGCGAGACGATCAGCTTGTCGAAGGAATATTGCAGCCGGCGCTTCTCGACGGCGACGTCGATCAGATTGTCATAGTTCAGCGCCGCCTTCATGCCGGCGTTCTGGTCCTTGGCCACCGCAATCGCGCCCTTGTTGATGGCGCGGACCAGGCCGGCCACCGCCTTCGGATTGGACGCGATCAGCTTCTTCGAGACCATCACGCCGTTGGAATAGAGATCGAGGCCGTACTCACCGAACGAGAACCATTTGAAATCCTTGTCCGGGTCCTGGCGGTTCAGCACCAGGTTGAAATAGCTGGTGATGTTGAACACGAGCGCGGCGTCGATGTCGCCCTTGATCAGCATCGGCTCCTGCAGGTTCGGGGCCATGTTGGAGATCTTGATCTTCTCGCCGTCGAGCCCGTTCTTGCGGGTGAACACCGGCAACAGGCGCGTCGTCGGCGTGCCCTGCGCGCCGCCCAGCGTGTGGCCCTCAAAATCCTTGATGGTGTTGATGCCGCTGGTCTTCTTGGCGACGATCGCGAACGGCGGCTGGTTCCACATCATGTAGACCATGACGGGCGCCTCCTGCGGCTTGGTCGAGGCGTTCTGGATGATGGCGTTGACGTCGCCGAAGCCGGCGTCATAGGCCCCCGACATCACGCGCGTGACGGTGGCGCCGGAGCCCTCGCCCTGATCGATGACGACGTTGAGGCCTTCCTCTTTGAAATAGCCGTTGTCCTTGGCGTAGAAGAATGCGGCATCGCTGCCTTGCGTCTTCCAGCCCAGCGTGAACTTGATCGTGGTATCCTCGGCCACGGCGGCGCCCGCGGACAGGGCCAATCCCAGCAGCGCGACAGTTACTTTTCTCAACATCGAGACCTCCTCAAGCTTCGTTGCGTGACGGTTCAGAAATTCAGGTGGCGATCGCGTCGTTCTTGCGCGTGGCCCAGCCGGTGACGCGGCCTTCGATCAGCGAGAACACCGCGTAGAGCGCGACACCGAGGCCGGCGAGCACGAACAGGCCAGCGAACACCAGCGGTACGTTGAAATTCGAGGACGCGGTCATCATGACGTTGCCGATGCCTCGGTTGGAGGCGACCGTCTCCGACAGCACCGCGCCGACGAAAGCATAGGAGATCGCGACCTTCAGCGAGGCGAAGAAGAACGGCATGGTCCTGGGCAGACCGACATTCCAGAGGATGTCGAACTTGCTCGCGCCGAGCGCCTTCAACACGTCCTCGAGCTCGGGCTCGGTGGTCGCGAGGCCCGTGGCGATATTGACGACGATCGGGAAGAAGCAGATCGACAGCGCCGTCAGCACCGCCGGCACCGTGCCGGAGCCGAACCACAGCACGAAGATCGGCACCACCGCGACCTTGGGGATCGAGGAGAAGCCGATCAGCAGCGGATAGCAGGTGTCATAGGCCGTCCTGGAGACGCCGATGATGGCGCCGAGGGCGACACCCAACGCAACGCCGAGGACAAAGCCGAACATGGTGGTCGCGAGCGTCTGCACGATGTGCGGCCACAGCACCGGAAAGCGCTGGACCAGCGTGACAAAGACCTGCGACGGCCGCGGCAGCACCAGGTCGGACATGCCGGTCATCAGGCAGAACAGCTCCCAGGCGACGAAGAACAGCACGATCAGTCCCGCCGACCATGCCTTCTGCCTGATATCGATCCCGAACATCAGCCTGTCCCCTGTTGGGCTGCACTGCGCGCATCCTCGATGAAGGCGCGCAGCTTCTGGTTCAGCGCGACAAAATCCGGCTCGAAAGTCATGGTGACGGTGCGCGGCCGCGCGAACTCCACCCGGCTGTCGTCGAGGATGCGGCCCGGACGCGCGCTCATCACGCAGATGCGGCTGGCGAGGAAACCGGCCTCGCGCAGATCGTGCGTCACCAGCAGCACCGTCGGCTTGTGCGTCATCCAGAGGTTCTGGAGGATCGCCCACAGCTCCTCGCGGGTGAACTGGTCGAGCGCGCCGAACGGCTCGTCCAGCAGCAGCATGCGCGGCTCATGGATCAGCGCGCGGCAGAGATTGGCGCGCTGGAGCATGCCGCCCGAAAGCTGCCAGGGATAGCGACTGCCAAATCCCCTAAGACCGACCTGCTCCAGCAGCGCATTGGCCTTGTCGCGAAACTCGGTCTTGCGCAGCTTGCGGAAGTTCGAGCGGAACGGCTCGACGATCTTCAGCGGTAGCATGATGTTCCGCTCGATCGTCATCCACGGCAGCATGGTCGGGTTCTGAAAGGCCATGCCGACGCGCAGCGCCCGTGCCGCGACCTCGCGGCCGCCGACGATGACGACGCCGCTGGTCGGCTGCACCAGGCCGGAGACGAGGCGCAAAATGGTCGATTTGCCGCATCCGGATGGGCCGACCAGTGCGACAAACTCACCGTCGGCGATCCGCAACGTCGTCTTCGACAGAGCGGGCACGGCGCGGTCGCCGCGCCCGAAGGTCACGCTAGGCCTCGGACAGCTCGATGGCGACAGGGCCGGAGCCTTCGGGAACAGGCTGGCCATCAAATTGGGCGTTGGGTTGCATGCGCATCACAGCCAAAGTGTATGCAAGCTGAGTGCCAATCGATCAGTCCCACAGAATCAACGATTTGGCCAACTCCCCGCGGAATGGCCGGATTCGATTTAGGCAATCTGGCCACAGAACTGCATGCAATTGGAGCGCTGGATCGGAGCAACCTTGTGCTAAAGAGAGGTTTCGACCCTCCCCTCAAGGATTCGCCGATGGCGGCGCGCACCACCAGCAAGACCTCTGAATCATCGGACAAGGTCAGCGTGATCTGCCGCGCACTCAGGCGCGCGATCATCGAGCAGGCGCTGGAGCCCGGTGCAAAGCTGCCCGAGGATGCGCTGGGCGAACGTTTCGGCGTCAGCCGCACCATTGCGCGCCATGCGCTGGGACAGCTTGCTGCCGAAGGCCTCGTCGAGCTCCGCCGCAACCGGATCGCGGTGGTGGCGACGCCGAGCTGGCAGGAGGCGCGCGATGCCTTCGACATCCGCATCCAGCTCGAGGGCCTCGTCGTCCGCCAGCTCGCGGGTAAGCTGAGCAAGAGCCAGATCGCCGAGCTGAATGCCCATATTGACGCCGAGGATCGCGCGCGCGGCGGCACAGACGCGGTTTCGATCCGGCTCGCCACCGAATTCCACATCCTGCTCGCGCACATGACGAACAGCCCGATCCTGGTGCGCTATGTCAGCGAGGTCGCCTATCGCTGCTGCCTGACGCTGTCGCTCTACAGCCGACCGCACTCAACCGAATGCGCAATCAACGAGCACCGCGCCATCATCGCATCGCTCGCCAAGGGCGACGAGGCCAAGGTGATGGAATTGATGCATCATCATCTGGATTCCGTGGCCAATCGCGCGTTGGTGGCCCCCACCCCGCAACGTGGCCGCGACCTGCTCGATATTCTCGCGCCCTATGCGGATGAAGTGACGGGCGACCGCGTCGTCAAGCTGCCGAAAGTGGCTCGTCGCTAAAGCGCAGTGAATTGCGCTTTAGCTTTTCGTTTTGCGCATGATCTTGTCGGAAAACCGCTACACACTTTTCCGGATCATGCGCTTGTTAAGCCTCGATCCCGCGCTGGACCAGGATACGCTCGGCGCTGTCGTTCCAGACGTCCATCTTCACGATCTGCCCGCCCCGCACGACGAAGCGATCGACATAGCGGTTGCCCTCGAACGGCGTGCCGTCCATCCACTCGCCATGGAGCGTGCCGACGCTGTAGACGACCGTCTCGTCCGCGCCGGGGCAGACGTCGAACCGGTCCATCTTCTTCTTGACCCAGCGATAGCGCTTCGCATTGAAGCCTGTCGGGCCGCGCGGATGATCGAACTCGCGCCCGCCGGTAAACGTGATCACCGTGCCCGGCTTCATATAGGCCGCGGCGGCATCGGGATCGGGTATCATCGACGCCGTGAGATAGGCCTCCACGATCTCTGCGTCGGTCATCGGGCGTTCGGCTTTTGCGGGGACAGACATGGCGGGCTCTCCGAGGTGCCGGCATTCTACAATTCACGCCGCAAAGTGCATGCACATTTTTTGAACAATTTGGTGGCATAACTGCACACAATCTGGAGCTGCCAGCTTCCAAAGCTTCCGCTAGGCTACCACAGCTGAATCCGACGCCATGACCGCCCAACCCGCCTTCGACCTGATCTTCCGCAACACACTGTTGCGATCATCCGCCGCACCCGTCGATATCGGCGTGAAGGGCGGCCGCATCGCCGCGATCGAGCCACGGCTTGCCTGCGAGACCGTCGAGGTCGATGTCGGCGGGCGCCTCGCCCTGCCCGGGTTCGTCGACACCCACATTCATCTCGACAAGGCCTGCCTGCTCGGCCGCTGCGGGCACGATCACGGCAGCGTCTCGGACGCGATCCGCGCCGTGGCCGGGATGAAGAAGGACTTTACGGTCGAGGACGTCTACGCGCGCGGCGCAAAAGTGCTCGAACGCGCGATCGTGCACGGCACGACCCGCATGCGGACCCATGTCGAGATCGACCCGCGGATCGGCCTGCGCGGCTTCGAGGCCGTCAAGGCGCTGAAGCGCGACTATGGCTGGGCCATCGACCTGTCGCTCTGTGTCTTCCCGCAGGAAGGCCTGACCAACGATCCCGCCAGCGAAGAGCTACTGGTGCAGGCGCTGCGCGACGGCGGCGATGCAATCGGCGGCTGTCCCTACATGGACACCGACCCGAACGCGCACCTCGAGCGCATCTTCGATCTCGCACAGGAATTCGACGTCGACGTCGACCTCCATCTCGATTTCGACCTCGACCCCTCCTGGTGGCACCTCGACGAGGTCTGCCGGCAGACCGAGCGGCGCAGCTACGGGGGACGCGTGGCGATCGGTCATGCCACAAAGCTCTCGGCGCTGCCGCCTGAGCGGATGAAGGCGGCCAGCGCGCAACTGGCGAGATCAGGCGTTGCCGTCACCGTGCTGCCCGCAACCGATCTCTATCTGATGGGCCGCGAAGCCACCCACAACGTGCCGCGCGGACTGACGCTTGCGCACAAGCTGGCCGGCGACGGCGTGCTGTGCTCGGTCGCCACCAACAACGTGCTCAACCCGTTCACGCCGTTCGGCGACGCATCGCTGCTGCGGATGGCAAATTTCTACGCCAACGTCGCGCACGCCTCGGTCAGCGAGTTCGATACCTGTCTCGATCTCGTGACCGAGCTGCCGGCGCGGCTGATGAACCTTGGCGATTACGGCATCAAGGTCGGCAACCCCGCAGACCTCGTCGTGCTCGATACCCAGGACAGCCGCTTCGCGATCGCCGAGCTGCCGGACATCGTGATGGGCTTCAAGGCTGGCCGGCAGACGTTCGAGCGGCAGCGGCCCACCTTGTTCGGGCCGGGCTGACCGACTTTCCGCGCCTTGCGCCCTGCCCGCAGCTTGCGCGATGATCATCACAATCGACCAACGGAGCAGCCGGATGGCCTTCGACACGATCTTCCTGAACGCGCGCCTCGACGGCGGAGCCCGGCATCACATCGCCGTCGCCGACGGCCGCATCGCCGCGATCACGTCCGTCGATGAGCGTCCCGCCGCGAACGAGACCATCGACCTCGGCAACGCCCTCGTCGTTCCCGGCTTCGTCGAAGGCCACATCCATCTCGACACCAGCTTCTATGGCGACGCCTGGCGTCCGCACAAGCCATGCACCAACGGGTTCGACGTGCATGAGCGCGTCGCCTTCCAGGCCCAGAACATGGCCGTATCAGCGCCGATGGATGTGCGCGCGCGCAACCAGCTCGATCTCTGCATCGGCCACGGCACCACGCAGATGCGCAGCCACGTCATGGTCGACGGCTCGGTCGGCCTCAAATCGCTCGAGACGATCTTGCGCGTGCGCGAGGAATATCGCGGCCTGATCGACATCCAGCTCGTCGCCTTCCCCCAGAGCGGCATCCTGATGAGCCCGGGTACGCCGCAATTGCTGGACGAGGCCATCGGGCTCGGCGCCGATCTCGTCGGCGGGCTCGATCCCGCAAGCTTCGATCGCGACATCGAGAAGCATCTCGACGTCGTATTCGGCGTGGCCGGCAAGCACGGCGTGGACGTCGACATCCATCTGCATGACATGGGCACGCTTGGCGCGTTCGAAATCGAGCAGATCGCAGCGCGCACCCGCGCGCTCGGCATGGAGGGACGCGTTGCCGTCAGCCATGCTTACGGGCTCGGCGACATCTCCATGGATCAGCTCAAGAGGATCGCCGACACCCTCGCCCGCTCGGGCGTCGCGATCATGACCAATGCGCCGGGCGCCCGGCCCTTCCCGCCGATCCTGGCCCTGCGCAATGCCGGCGTCACCGTCTTCAGCGGCAACGACAACATCCGCGATTCCTGGTGGCCCTATGGCGACGGCGACATGCTGCGCCGGGCCACGACGCTCGGCTATCGCTCGGGCTTCAACATCGATGAAGAGCTGCGTATCGCGTTCGATGTCGTCAGCGTATCAGGCGCAAGAGCGCTGCGGCTCGAAGGCTATGGCCTGCGCGTCGGCGCCAAAGCCGATTTCGTGACACTGAATGCCGAGCATATTCCTGAAGCCGTTGTCGGAGTGCCGCAAGGGCGCTCCGTGTACAAGGAAGGCAAGCTCGTCGCATGCGACGGTAAGATTGTCGGGAAGCGCGGCTGATGATCGGATCTTTTCCGTTCGATTATACCGCTAGCCTTCGTTACCCCCGAATCCGGTAGAATCCCTGACCGTAAATGCGCGCATTGCACGACGGGCCAAGGAGATCATACTAGGACTCGCACTGACATCTGCGTTCTCCGGGGAAGTATCGAATGTTCAGCGCATTCAGCAGCATCGATTACCATTCCATCCGGGCCAATACACCCGCCGAGATGGCCATCAAGCGACTGACCGGCATCGGCGAAGTCCTGTCGGGCATCGACATATCGGCAATCCACACGCAGGACGACATGGCCCGCGCGCTGTTGACGCTCGATACCGCCGACAAATGCATTCGCACGATTCTCACCGAGTTCCGCACCGAGCGTACCGCGGAAGTCGTCCGCGAAGCCACGAGCCTGATCAGCCTGATCGAGCTCGCGCGCGACGAACTCTCGGACTACGCGACGGCAGCAGAGGCTTGAGCTGAAGCGCGCCGGATCTCAGCGCTTGATCTTCGCCAGAATGCGATCCGCCTCGGTGCGCCAATCGGCGCTGCGGGCAAATTCCTTCGTCCCCTTGATGCCGAACAGGCCTTCATCAGCGAGATCGGCGACCCACGCCTGGCGCTCGGCGGTGCCCTGCGCCGACCATGGCGTCAGCCCGGCCTCGCGCACGGTCTCGGCGACCTCCCGCACCTCCTCGGCACGGCGGCGGCCGTGCTCGATCACGCGCTGGAAGCAATAGGCGCCCTGCTTCTCCCAGTCGATCGCCGGAAACGTCTCCGCGAGCGAGGCCAGCACCGCATCCTCGACACCATAAGCGCGCGCGGTGGTGAAGCTCTCGATGACCATGGCCTCCAGGCCCTTGATCATGATGCTGCGGCACATCTTCACCGCGGAGGACACACCGAGCTTGTCGCTCGCAACCTTGGCCGCGAACCCGATTGCATTCAGCAGCGGCTCCAGCTCCCTCGCGCCGGGCCCGCCGAGCAGCAGCGGCACCTTGATGCGATAAGGCGGCACCGAGGTCATCACGGCGCCCTCGACATAGCGTCCGTCAGCGCCGTCGATCAGCGCGGCGGCGCGCTGCTTGGCGCCGGGAGACGCCGAGTTGAAATCGAGGAACCAGGTGCCCTGGTTGATTGCACCAGCGCAGGCTTTTGCAACAGGCACGGCCTGGCTCGCCGTGACCGCGGAAATGATGAAATCGGATTTCGCGGTCAGCTCAGCGTGCGACGTAGCAAGCGTCACGCCGAATTTCGCCGCATGCTCATTCAGGGGAGCGCCCTGGTCCCCACCGAGCTTGATATCATACGCCGCGACCTTGATGTCCTGCTGGCGCAAATCTTCCGCCAATATCCTGCCGACCTCGCCGTACCCGACGAGCCCGATCTGCCAGCGCCTGGGATCACCTGCCATCAATTCAATCCTCGCGTCGTCTCGTCGAACAGCTCTTCGACCGCATAGCGGCGCGGGATCAGCGCTTGCTGGAATGCGTAGTCGACGATCAGCTCCAATGGTTTTCTGTTCGCCTCGATCCCGAACGGAACGAGGTCGGGCGTCGCCGCGGGTCCCACCTGCGCCTTGCTCCGCCTCAGGAGATCATAGATGCCCGCAACCACATCGGGGCGCGATCTTGCGAGCTTTTCGGTCACGACCACGAGATGATTGACCGGGACGACGCCACGATGGGTGTACCATTTGGCCGCTTCCGCAGCCGGATCGAGGAATAGCGACCTCAATGTGGGATGGTCAGAGGTCTCGCCGAGAACGGCATCGAGCTCGCTGTCGAGCAGCATCTGCAGGATCTTCTTGTCCTTCGGCGCGCGCTCGGTGGTGTCGACATATTCGGCGACGTGCGGATCCTCGAAGGTGACCCAGCGGATCTTGTCGAGATTGACGCCGTAGTCGTTGGCGAGAATGCCCCTGATCCATGCGCCCGTCGTGGTCGTGAACGAGCGGATGCCGACGCGCTTGCCTTCGAGGTCGGACGGCCCGAGCACTCCCCTTGCAGGGTTGTAGAGCGCGTAGGAATGCTGGAAGCGGCCGAGCATGGTGGCCGGCAGCAGCACCAGCGGCTTGCCGTGCGCCTTCGCCATCAGATAGGTGACGATGGCCATTTCGCAGACGTCGAAAGCCTGCTCGCGCACCATCGGCTTGAACGCCGTGTTGGTCGGCGTGTACGCGATGAAATCGAGGTCGAAGAGGTCGGAGCGGAGCTCGCCGCTCTTCACCGCCTGGACATGGGGGTGACTTCCGAGCACGGCCTTCAACTTGAGACGATCCATCCGCCCGCTCCGCTTCTCTGGTCTCGCTCAGACGTCCTCGGGATTGTGGACATAGACGAGGCCGGCCTTCGCCAGCGCCTCGCGCATGCTGTACATGTCGAGGCCGAGCTCGCCCGAGGCCAGCCGCCTGCGCTTGCCGCCCTCGTCCGCGTTGCGCTTCTTCGCCTTTTCGGCGACCTCAGCGGCGTAGCGCCTGGGCACCACGACGACGCCGTCGTCATCGGCCACGATGATGTCGCCGGGATCGACGTTGACCCCGGCACAGACCACGGGAATGTTGACCGAGCCGAGCGTCGCCTTGACCGTGCCCTTGGCCGAGACCGCGCGCGACCACACCGGAAACTTCATCTCGTGCAGCGCTTTCACGTCGCGGCAGCCGGCGTCGATGATCAGCCCCTGCACGCCGCGCGCCTGCAGCGACGTCGCGAGCAGCTCGCCGAACATGCCGTCGGTGTTGTCGGTGGTGCAGCCCACGACGAGGATGTCGCCCTTCCTGCACTGCTCGACCGCGACATGGATCATCCAGTTGTCGCCGGGCTGCGCCAGCACGGTGACGGCCGGGCCAGCAATCGACGCCCCCGCCCAGACGGGCCGCAGGTAAGGCTTCATCAGCCCAATGCGACCGTAAGCCTCGTGCACGGTCGAGACGCCGTATTCCGCCATTCCGGCGGGATCGGCGCGCTCAATGTTGCGAACGACGACGGGCTTCATGCCAGCTCCTCCGCAACCGTCGGGAACAGGCGCTGATAGGCCTCGCCATACGTCATGGGCACGCCAGTGTTGCGGCTGCCCTGGATGCCGCGGTTGAGCGCGACGCGCTCGTAATAGCCCCAGAGATGTTTTTGCGCGGCGAGGATCTGGAACGCCTCGTACTTCTCCTTCCAGACCTCGTCAATCTTGAGGAGCAGGTCCGGCTTGTAATTGCATTGCTCGGGCTGGTGCGGCTCGAACAGGAACACCGGGGGCGCCGAATATTTGTACTGCGCGCCGGGCTTGTGGCCCATCGCCTGCGCGACCACGCGCGTCTCCTGCGCAAAATGCGCCGCGTTCGGATGGTCGAAATTGTAGGGGTCTTCCAGCGCATGCGTCAGCACGAAGCTCGGATTGAGCTCGCGGTAGATATCGACCATGCGATCGAAATGCGCCTCCGTGAGCTTCAACGGATAGTCGCCGCAATCGAAGAACTCGATCTCGGCGCCGAGCAGCTTCGCCGCCCGCTCCGCCTCGTCCTTGCGGCCGGCCTTGACCGACTCCAGCGTCGCGCCTTTTTCCTTCCAGGCGAACTGGCTCTCGCCGCGCTCGCCGAAGGACATGCAGACGATCTTCATGCGATAGCCCTTCTTCGCATGCAGTGCGATGGCGCCGCCGGCGCGCCAGACGAAATCGCCGGGATGGGCGGTGATCACGAGACCTGTTTTCATGGGACTACTCCCCTTTTTCATTCGTAAGCATCATAGGCCACCTGCCTCATGCAGAATGCCAATTCGTCAGGCGGCAGCAGCCGCGGGTTCCTCGCCGTCGAGCACGCGCCTCAGACGCTCGCCGTCAAGCGCCCCCTCCCATTTGGCAATCGCAATGGTCGCAACTGCGTTCCCGATCAGATTGGTCGGCGTCAGCCCTTGCGACATCAGGCGATGGATGCCGAGCACCAGCGCGACGCTCGTCACCGGAATGGAGCCCGTGGCCGACAGCGTCGCCGCCAGCACGACAAAGGCGGCGCCCGCGATTCCCGCCGCGCCCTTGGAGGTCACGAGCAGGATCAAGAGCAACTCGATCTGCTCGGCGAGCCCGAACGGCGTGATGGTCGCCTGCGCCAGGAACACCGAGGCCGCGGCAAGGTAGAGGCAGGTGCCGTCGAGATTAAAGGAATAGCCAGTCGGGATCACCAGTCCGACCACGCTGCGCTCGCAGCCGGCCTTCTCCAGCTTGGTCAGCATCCGCGGCAACACCGTCTCCGACGACGTGGTGGCGATGCAGATCAACAGCTCTTCCCAGATGTAGCGGATCAGCTTGAGCAGCGAGAAGCCGCAGAGACGCGCGACGGGGCCGAACGCCACGATGACGAAGATCACGCAAGTGAGATAAAACCCGCCCAGCAGCTTGCCGAGCGAGGCCAGCGAGCCGACGCCGAACTTGCCGACCGTAAAGGCGATGGCGCCGAACGCGCCGATCGGCGCCGCCCACATCACGAAGCCGACGACGGCGAACACCATCTTGGCGGCGATGTCGATCAGCTGGACCAGCGGCGCGGCGCGCTCGCCGAGCTGGACCAGGGCAAAGCCGCACAGCACGGAGATAAACAGCACCTGGAGGATGTTGCCCTCGGCAAAGGCGCCGAAGAAGGTAGCCGGCACGATGTTCAGGAGAAATGGAACGAAGCCGATCGCGCCGGTCTGCTTGACATAGGGCTCGATCGCGCCGGCATTGATGCTGGCGGGATCGATGTTCATGCCGACGCCGGGGCTGAGCAGATTGACGGCGATGAGCCCGATGATCAGCGCGACCGTCGTCATGATCTCGAAATAGACGATCGCCTTGACGGCGACGCGCCCGACCCGCGCCATGTCGGCCATGTGCGCGATACCGTGCAAGACCGTGCAGAAGATGATCGGCGCGATCAGCATCCGGATCGCCTTGATGAAGGCGTCGCCCAGCGGCTGCATCTTGGCGCCCGCCTCGGGACTGGCGATGCCAAGCACGATGCCGGCCGCCATGGCGATGAGCACCTGGATCCAGAGCTCCCTCCACCAGGCGCGTCCCCGCGGCTTGTCGATCGCCATCGCAGTCATTCGTCGAACCCGAACAGGCGCGCGGGATTGTCGACCAGGATCTTCCGCTGGAATTCCCGCTCCGGCGCGAACAGCGGGATCAGGTCGACGAGATCGCCGTCATTCGGCATCACCTTGACGTTGGGATGCGGCCAGTCGGTACCCCAGATGACACGGTCGGGCGCGGTCTCGACGATCTTTCGCGCGAACGGCACCGCGTCCGTGAATGGCGGTCCGGCCGAGGACACCCGCTCCGAGCCGCAGATCTTGACCCAGCACTTCTCGTCGCGCTGCATCAGCTCGATCAGGATCTTGAACGGAAGCTGGTCGAGCCCCTCGGACGCCTTCACCCGTCCCATATGGTCGATGGTGTAGCTCAGCGGCAGTCTTGTCAGCATGTCAGCATATTCGGGCAGGTCGATCGCATCGAAATGCAGATCGATGTGCCAGCCCAACGGCGCGACCATCGCGATGATGCGATCGAATACGCGCTTGTCGGGAACGCCGCCGAGATGGCGCACGAAATTGAAGCGGCAGCCCCGGAAGCCGCCCTCGTGCAACACCTGGAGGCCACGCTCGGTGATGGTGTCGTCGATATTGGCAACCGCGCGATAGGCGCCATTGCTCTGTGCGATCGCCTCGAGCGCGACCGTGTTGTCGGTCCCATGCACGCTGGCATTGACGATGACGGCCCGCTCGACGCCGAGCTTGGCATGCAGCGCACGAAAGTCCTCGAGCGGTGCATCCGGCGGCGTGTAGGAACGGTCAGGCGCGTACGGATATGTCGCGCCGGGCCCGAAGATATGGCAATGCGCATCGCAGGACAGCTTTGGCAGCTTGAATTTTGGCGTGCGCGTGTTCGGATCAGGCGGCGGAATAGTGGGCGTGTACATCATCGTCATCAGGTGAACTGCCGAGCGAAATCGCTTCTTTCAAATCTTGCTGCCGACGACCGGCCGCCGCCGCGCCGGCGCGGCCTGATCCAGCGCCGGCGCCTGGAACGCGGCCACGGTGGCCTGCACCAACTGCTCGATGGCGCTGGCGGCATCGCTGCCGTCGGCCTCGCCGCGCGACAGGCGCGAGACACGATCCGGCGTCACCAGCGAATAATAGAGTGCGCCGAGCAGGAAGTGGCTGCGCCAGACGATATCGGTGCGCGGAATATGCGGCAGGCTCTCGTGGACCGCATCGATGAAGGCGTGACTGGTGTCGTCAAAGGTCTGCGCGATGATCTTTCGCGCGACCTCGTTGCCTTCGGCGGACATCACGGCGCGCAGCCGGGTGAAGCGCGCCCCGCCCCCGGCGAGATCGCTGCCCGAAGTGAAAGCCGGCACCACATAGGCGCGCACGATCGCCTCCAGCCGGTCCTGGAGGTCGCGCACGCGTTTGGCGGCGGCGAGCAGCTCGGAACGGCGCAAATTCATCGGCCCGCAATGGCGCTGGTAGATCTCCAGCAGCAGGCCGTCCTTGGTCTTGAAATGATAGGTGACACTGCCGGGATTGGCGCCGGCGGCCTGCGCGATGTCGCGCACCGAGACGGCATTGAAGCCGTTGGTGGCGAACAGCTCCTCGGCCGCGGCGAGGATCGCCTCGCGCATGTTCGGCTTGCGGGCCGTTTCCTTGCTGGTGGGCTTGCGTACCATGTGATTTGTACTATCGTACAAAAGATCAGGTCTCGTCAACAAGAACCATGGGCGGCGTCCGGACAGCTCGGAACACCGAGGCAGGATGCGAAAGCCCGCAAGGAGTGCTGGAAAATGCTGGGTTTGAACAAGAGGATCGGCGGTTTGATGCTGGGTGCCGGTCTGCTGCTGGGCGGCGTCGCACAGGCCGCCGACAATTACCCGAGCAAGCCGGTCCATATCCTTGTGCCCTATGCGGCGGGCGGCGCCGTCGACGTGCTCGCGCGTACGCTCGGCCAGGCGCTGGCGAAGACCTGGGGCCAGCAGCCGGTGATCGACAACCGCCCGGGCGCCGGAGGCATCGTCGCCTCGCAGGCGCTGACGCAGGCAGCGCCGGACGGCTACACGCTGATCCTGGTCGCGAGCGGCCATCCGCTCAACCAGTTCATCTATCCGAGCGTGCCCTACGACACGTTCAAGGATTTCACCGCGATCACCGAGGTCGCCTCCTCGCCGCTTGCGATCGTGGTCGCGAAGGACAGCCCCTACAAGACGCTCGGCGACCTCCTCGCCGCCGCAAAGAAGGAGCCCGACAAGCTCTCCTACGGCATGTCCGGCAACGGTACCTCGGCGCATCTCGCCGGCGAGCTGCTCAAATACATGTCCGGCAGCAAGATCGTCGCGATCCCCTACAAAGGCGGCGCACCGGCGCTGACCGCCGTGATCGCTGGCGAGATTCCGCTCAGCATCAATCCGCTCGCGGAAGCGATCGGCCAGCTCGAAGGCGGCCCGGTGCGCGCGCTCGCGGTGACCTCGGCCGAACGCTCCAAGGCGCTGCCGAATGTGCCGACTATCGCGGAATCAGGTGTCCCCGGCTACGACGTCTCGGTCTGGTGGGGCGTTCTTGGACCTGCCAAGATGCCGCCGGAGATCGTGGCGAAGCTCGAGACCGATCTGAAGGCGGCGCTGCAGGACGCGAACGTGCTGTCGACGCTGGGCAAGATCGGCGCCTCGCCGGTCGGGTCTTCCGCCAAGGACTTCGACGCCTACATGCACGCCGAGGCGACCAAGTGGGAGCCGGTGCTGAAGGCGGCCGACATCCGCGCGCAGTGAGGCTCGTCACATGAGGACCTCTTCCCACCGATTTGCGCGCACCGCCCTGCTCGCATTTGCAATGATCGGCCTGCTCGGCGCGCCCGCGCGCGCCGATGGCGAAGCCAGGCTGCTGGCGCCGAGCGGAAGCTTGCGTGTCGGCATCTATCCGGGCAGCCCGACCTCGATGGTGACGGATGCGGCCGGCAAGCCGCACGGCCTCGCCTACGATCTCGGCGGCGAACTGGCCAAGCGGCTCGGCGTGAACGTCGACTATGTCAGGTTTCAGCGCGTCGCCGACATCGTCAGCGCGATCCATGAAGGCAAGGTCGATTTCACCGTGACCAACGCCACGCCGGCCCGCGCCAACGAGGTCAGCTTCAGCCAGCCCGTGCTGGCGATTGAGCTCGGCTATCTCGTCCCGGCGAACTCGCCGATCAGAGAGATCGAGGACATCGACAGACCGGGCGTGAAGATCGGCGTCACCAAGGGGTCGACCTCAGAACGGACACTGCCGGCGAAGTTCAGGAGCGCGACCATCGTTCCCGCGGAAAGCGTCAAGGCCGCGATCGCCATGTTCGGCCGCGGCGAGATCGACCTCTACGCGACCAACAAGCCGACGCTGTTCGAGATGTCCGACCAGATGCCGGGCGCAAAGATCCTCGACGGCAATTGGGGCGCCGAGCATATGGCCATCGCGATCCCCAAGGGACGGGAGGACGCCCTTCCCCTGCTCAACCGCTTCGTGACGGACGAGCAGTCGTCCGGCGCACTGGACACGATCCAGCAGCAGGCGGGCCTGCGCGGCGCAACCAAGGCGACGCGCGAGTAGCTCGCGGACCTGCGTGACGTGTCCTCCCGCCCTGCCCAATACAGTATTCCCTCAATGCAACCGTCGCCGAACTGCGCTAATTTGCGTCGATCATGACTCGACGTACCGGCAGCGCCGATCTCCCTCTCCATACCGGACGGGTTCCGCCCTGGCTGGCAAGCCGCATGGCCTCGCTGGGGGCGATCGTCACGCAGGCGATCGTGCATCATTATGGACGCGACGCCTTCCTCCAGCGGCTGTCACATCCGTTCTGGTTCCAGTCATTCGGTGCCGTGATGGGGATGGACTGGCATTCCTCGGGCATCACGACCTCCGTGATCGGCGCCCTGAAGCGCGGGCTCGGCCCGCTCCAGGACGAGCTCGGCATCTATGTCTGCGGCGGCCGCGGCCAGCATTCGCGCAAGACGCCTGACGAGCTGTTGCAACTCGGCGATCGCGTCGGCTTCGACGGCGCGAGCCTCACGCGGGCCAGTCGCCTGGTGGCAAAGGTCGACAGTGCCGCGGTCCAGGACGGTTTCGATCTCTATCTGCACGGCTTCTTCGTCACTGCCGACGGCAAGTGGACCGTGGTGCAGCAGGGCATGAACGGCGACAAGCGCCAGGCCCGCCGCTATCACTGGCATTCGGAAGCATTGAAGAGTTTTGTCGACACGCCGCACAGCGCGATCGACGGCCCGCAGCAGGGCGAGATCGTCAATCTCACCGATCACCGCGCCGACGTCTCGCGCGCCGCGCAGCTCGAACTGTTGAGCGGTCTCGGCCCCGATCGCATCCTCACAGAATTCGAACGCCTCGTTGGGACTGCGCCCGAGCCGGCGCAGGCGATGCTGCCGCACCTGATCATGCCCGCGCATCATGATGTCCGGCCCAAGGACGTGTTCGCACGCCGCCTGCACGGCACGCTGGCCGCCGCGGCCGAACGCGGCCCTGTCGATTTTCCGGAATTGCTGCTGACGCCCGGCGTCGGCGCGCGCACCGTGCTCTCGCTGGCGATGGTCGCCGAGGTCGTGCATGGCGCGCCCTATCGCTTCAACGATCCCGCGCGCTTCTCGCTCGCCCATGGCGGCAAGGACCGGCATCCCTACCCCGTCCCGATCAAGGTCTATGACGAGACCATCCGCGTGCTGAAGGGCGCGATCCAGAACGCCAAGCTCGGACGCGAAGAGGAGATGCAGGCGATCAGGCGCCTCGACGACCAGGCGCGGCGGCTGGAGCGGACTGCCAGCGGTCCGTCGGTCGAGGCCTACATCGCGGGAGAGCGTGAAGCTTCGCCCGATCTCGACGGCCGCTCCGTGTTCGGCTGGGAGCGCGATGTCGTGGCGTCGCGGAAGTCGACGGGCTGACTGTCCGCCGCGACGACCGGCAACTCCGCGATCGCGCGCATGCCCGGCCGCTTGCGCCAGTGGATTTGCGCGGGATCGACGGCGAGACCGAGCTTCGGCCATCGCGCAAACAGCGCCTCGAGCGCACAGGCCGCCTCGATCCGTGCGAGCTGATGGCCGAGACAGAAGTGAATTCCCGTTCCGAACGAGATGTGGCGGTTCGGCTTGCGCGTGAGGTCGGGTTGCTCGGGTCGGTCATGCACCGCCGGATCCATGTTCGCCGCGGCGAGCATGACCATGACACGATCGCCCTTTTTCAGCGGCACGCCAGCAAGCTCGATATCCCGCCGCACATAGCGCGGCTTGGAAAACTGCACCGGTGACACGAAGCGCAAAAACTCCTCGACCGCGAGCCCGATGCGGCTCCGGTCTTGCTCCAGCCAATCGCGCAAGCCCGGATTTCTGAGGAGCTCGTAGACCGAGCCGCTGATCAGATGCGTCGTGGTCTCCGATCCCGCCGCGAGCAGCAGGAACACCATCGACACCATTTCGTCCGGCGTGATTTGGCCGCCCTCACGCTCGACCTGAACCAGCTCCGCAATCAGGCCCTCGCCGCCCTGCACGCGCGCGATCTGCAACTGCCGTTCGAGATAGGCGCGCATCTTGCGAAACGCGAGCAGCAGGCGGAAGAAGCTGACCACATTCGTCAGCGACGACATCTTGTTGGCCCAGGCGATGAATCGCGGGCGATCGGCCGCAGGCAGGCCGAGCAATTCGCAGATCACCGACACCGGCAGAATGCGGGCGTAACGCCGAACGAGGTCGGCGGGGCTGCCATCGGCAAACAGGTCGTTCGCCAACCCGTCGGCGATGGCGCGAATGCGTGGCTCCATCGCCACGATGGCGCGGCGGCGAAAAGCCTCGTCCACGATGCTGCGCAGCCTCGTGTGATCAGGCTCGTCCATCGTCAGCATGTTGTTGGCGATGGTGGTGACCAGTTTTGGCATCCACCAGCGCAGGCCGGCGACTTTGCCGTCGCCCTTGCGCAGCGTGAAGGTGGTGCCGTCCTTCAGGACCTGCGCCGTGGCGTCATGGGTCGTGGTGATCCAGACATCGCCGACCAGAGGAAAGCGCGTCGCGACCACGGGGCCGGACGCGCGCAGCGCCGCGATCGCCTTGGGCGGATCGCGGAAGAAGGCCTCGCTGGTGAAATCGAGGCGCGGTGTCATGGGATCACCGTACTGGTTGGTGGCGCCTCAACCAGATGGTGTGTACGAGGCGACGCGCAAGGGCCGGAACCGCGCGAGAAGAAGCGAGCCTAGCCGCGGCCCGGCGAGCGTTGGCCGGTCTTGCGCTGCTGCCGGCCGGTGTAGGCGTCCCAATGGCTCCAGCTACCGTTGCTGAGGCTTTGCAGATCGGTGCCGAGGGGACGGCGCGTGCGCTTGTCGTGATCGGCGACCAAGCGCTCGGATAGCGAGATCTTGCGCTTGAGTTCCGCAATCGCCTTCTGGGTCTGCCCGTCCCGCTTCGAAGACGCGATCTCGCCCATCGTGAAGCGCGCGGTCTCCAGCGCCTTCAACTCGGCGCGGTTCTTCTTCAACTGAACCCGGTGCCAGGCGATGTTGCTGTCGCTGTCCGCAACCATGTGGGAACTCCGCTGATTCGTTCCCACAGTGTATCGCGCACGGAATCGGCGCCGCAACGCCCGCCGAACGGCGAAAATACGGTCTTATTGCGCGAAGAATCCGCGATCAGCGCTCGGCAAAGGCCTTTTCGACCACGAATTGGGCCGGCTCGCCATGATTGCCCTCAATGAGGCCACGCTCGCCCAGGAGCACGCGGGTGTCAGCGACCAATGCCGGGCTGCCACAGATCATGACCCGGTCGTGGGCGGCTTCCAGCGGCGGCAGGCCGATATCGGCGAACAGCTTGCCCGAGGTGATGAGGTCGGTGATGCGACCGCGGTTGCGGAAGGGATCGCGGGTCACGGTCGGATAGTAGATCAGCTGATTGCGGATGTACTCGCCGATCAATTCGTCCTTCGGCAGCGTCTCGGTGATCATCTCGCCATAGGCGAGCTCCTTCACATGCCGGCAGCCGTGCAGCAGCACGACTTTCTCGAACCGCTCATAGGTCTCGGGGTCCTTGATCACGCTCAGGAACGGCGCGAGGCCCGTGCCGGTGCCGATGAGGTAGAGGTTGCGGCCCTCTTCGAGATTGTCGATCACCAGCGTGCCGGTGGCCTTGCGGCTGACGATGATCTCGTCGCCTTCCTTCAGATGCTGGAGGCGCGAGGTCAGCGGACCGTCCGGCACCTTGATCGAGAAGAACTCCAGCGTCTCCTCGTAATTGGCGCTGGCGACGCTGTAGGCCCGCAGCAGCGGCTTCTCGCCGACCTTGAGCCCGATCATGGTGAATTCGCCGTTGCGGAAACGGAAGGTCGGGCTGCGGGTGGTCTTGAAAGAGAACAGCGTGTCGGTCCAGTGGTGGACGCTCAAAACGCTTTCCTGATTGAAATTGCTCATCTCACCTTCCCTGTCGCTTCCAATGCGGTTTCCGAGGCGGGGCAGCTATGCGTCGTTTGTACACGATCATTCGTGTACTAATGAATAATCCTGCTTGCTCCCGGGGTCAAGGCTGCCCAAGATCGCGAGCGTTGCAGTTAGGAACAAGGAGCCCCTTCCATGGCGCATGACGCCCCCCAGGCCACCGGACCCTCGAAGCTCGTGATCCGGAACATCGGCCTGATCCTGTCCGGCGCCCTGGAAAAGCCGATCCTGGACGGCGACACCATCGTCGCCGAGAACGGCAAGATCACCGCCATCGGCCGCTTCAAGGACCTCAACACCGAAGGCGCGACCACCATCGTCGAGGCCAACGGCACCACGGTCGCGCCCGGCCTGATCGACAGCCATGTCCACCCTGTGGCGGGCGACTGGACGCCGCGCCAGAACCAGATCGGCTGGATCGACAGCAATCTGCACGGCGGCGTCACCACGATGATCTCCGCCGGCGAGGTGCACATGCCCGGCCGCCCGCGCGACGTCGTCGGGCTGAAGGCGATGGCGATCTTCGCACAGCGCGCATTCTGGAATCTGCGCCCGGGCGGCGTGAAGGTTCACGCCGGCGCGCCGGTGATCGAATGCGAGATGGTCGAGGAGGATTTCAAGGAGTTGGCCGCCGCCGGCGTCAAGCTGCTCGGTGAGGTCGGCCTCGGCGGCGTCAAGGACGGCCCGACGGCGCGCAAGATGGTCGGCTGGGCCCGCAAATACGGCATCCAGAGCACGATCCACACCGGCGGCCCCTCGATCCCCGGCTCCGGCCTGATCGACAAGGACGTGGTGCTGGAGGCAGACACCGACGTGGTCGGCCACATCAATGGCGGCCACACGGCGCTGCCCGACGACCAGATCCGCTGCATCTGCGAGGGCTGCAAGCGCGGCCTCGAGATCGTTCACAACGGCAATGAGCGCTCGGCCCTGTTCACGCTGCGCATCGCGCGCGAGATGGGCGACCTGCACCGCGTCATCCTCGGCACCGACGCGCCCGCCGGCTCAGGCGTGCAGCCGCTCGGCATTCTGCGCATGGTCTCGATGCTGTCTTCGCTCGGCGACCTGCCGGCCGAGATCGCGTTCTGCCTTGCGACCGGCAACACCGCGCGGATGCGTCAGCTCGATTGCGGCCTGATCGAGGTCGGCCGCTCCGCCGATTTCGTCATCATGGACAAGGCCCAGCACTCGCCCGGCAAGACCATCCTGGAGAGCGTCCAGCTCGGCGACCTCCCCGGCATCGGCATGACCATCATCGACGGCATCGTGCGCACCCAGCGCAGCCGCAACACGCCGCCCGCCGGCCGGGTGCCGGAAGTGGTGGCGAAGTGACGCAGCCGGAGCGGCTCGCCGCTCCGCATCGCCCCTCGAAGGCATTGAACAAGTCCGCTGCCTGCAGCGTCTAACGCAGGCAGCCCTCGGCGGCGGCAGTTCATTGCTGGACCATCGAGGGAGACATGAAAAACTCATCGCGAATAGCCGCTGGCGTTGCTGGCGCGGTAGCGGGCTATGTCGCGACCTTTGTGTTGTTCTCCCTGCTCGATTTCGGCAACCGCGCAGACCCGATCACGTCGGGTCTGTTGGGGCTGTTCTTCTACTCCCCCGTCGGCGCGATCGCCGGCGCGATGCTCGCCAGTTGGCTGGTGACGCGTTCAGGCAGGGACGCGGGCAATGGCAGCGTCGCGCGCAACAGCCTGAAGTCACTTGGCATCGTCGTCCTGCTCTGCGCCGCCGGTATCGGCATCTACATTGCCTACGCCTATGCGACCGCAACACCCTGGCTCAATCCGAACGCCAACAATCCCCTGCTCGTGTTCGAGGTTCGCTTCCCCGCCGGCGTAACGGTGCCGGCGTCACCGCAAGGCATCACCATCGAATTGCAGACCGACCTCAACACCATGCCGGGCGAAGTGACCCCCGCCGCCTTCTATCGCGATGGCGATCAATCTGTCATCGCGGGCGAGGTCGAACTGGCATTCCGCACCTCGCACCGGCAACTCGCCGTCACCATCCAGGACCAGCCGAGCCGGATCTATCCTATCGATCTGACAGCCCGGGCGCCGCATACGCCGGAGTTCGGCACGTGGCGGCGACTCGCGGATGGCAGCGAAATCCGCTATCGCGCCAAATGGCCGGGGAAGACGTAAGAGATCAGCGCTTTTTCGCGATCTCACAACGCACATAGGTCTGGCGCCTGGCCTGCCCGACCGGTCCGTTCTGCATCACCAGCCTGCCGTCCGCCGCGATGGACACACGCGGATTGGAGCGAAACTTCTCGCCCTCGCCCTCGCAGGCAAGCCGCATCTTCCAGCTTTGCTTGCCGTCCGCGGTGATCTCGCCGGCGCGGCAGCGCGTCTCGTACCAATAGAGGCGGTTGCCGCCCTCGATGCTCATCCGATTGGCACTGTCCTGATCGCGGCAATCTTTTTTGGTTGACGCCCAGAAGCCCTCGTAGGGTTGCGCCGCCCAGGCGGGAGCCGCAACGAGACTCAGAACCATCGCAAGCTGCGTCGCCGCTCTCATGCCGAAAAACCTCGATGACGTCCTCATCGAGGTTAGTCGCGCCTCACCGCAGCTTGTTCAACAGCGCCATCAGCATCTCGCGCTCCCTGGCGTCGAGCGGCGCCAGCGTTTCCCGGGTAATCGCGAGCGCATTCGGCGCGACCTTCTCCGCGAGCTGCTGACCGGCACGCGTCAGGCTGACCAGCAACCGACGTCCGTCTTCAGGGTCCTGGCTGGTCTCCGTGAGACCGCGCGCCGTGAGGCGATCGATCACGCCCTTGATGGTCGCGACATCCATCGCCGTCAGCCGCCCGAGCTGGTTCTGCGAGCATGGCCCGGTCTCGGCCAGCTTCGACAATGCCGCCCACTGCGTCGGGGTCAGATTTGTGCCGATGTCGCGCGAGAAGATCGAGCTGTGGCGCTGCCAGACCTGACGCAGGATGAAGCCGACTTGCTCGTCGAGCACGTAAGACGATTTTGCCGGTTTGACGCTTTTCTTCGCCGCGACGCTTCTCGCCATTCGCTCCCCGCCCCTCACAACGACAGATGCGCGTCGCGGATATCCGGACGCGCGTCGAGCTCGGCCATGGTGCCGCCGAAGCAGATGCGGCCGCGCTCGATGATATAGGCGCGGTCGGAAATCAGCCGCGCAAAATGCAAATTCTGCTCGGACACGACGATGCTGACGCCTTCCTTCTTCATGGTCAGAATGGCATCGACCATCTGCTCCACGATCTTCGGCGACAGGCCTTCCGAGGGCTCGTCGAGCAACACCAGCGACGGATTGCCCATCAGCGTGCGCGCGATGGTGAGCATCTGCTGCTCGCCGCCGCTCATGCGGCCGCCCGGGCGATTTTTCATCTCACCCAGGTTCGGAAACAGCGCGAACAGCTTGTCGCGCGTCCAGTATGGTGCGTTCGGACGCTTCGGCTGACGACCGACTTCGAGATTCTCTTCCACCGTCAGATCGGTGAAGATGCGCCGCTCCTCCGGCACATAGCCGAGCCCGTCGCGCACGATTTCATGCGTCGGGCGCACCGAGACATCCTTGCCCTCGAACATGATGCGGCCGGTTCGTTGCGCGACGAGGCCGACGATGGAACGGAAGGTCGTCGACTTGCCGGCGCCGTTGCGGCCCAGAAGCGCCACCACTTCGCCCTCACCGACCTCGAAGCCGATGTCGAACAGGATATGGGCCGGGCCGTAATGACTGTTGAGGTCCTGCACCGTGAGCTTCATGTTGATGCTCCCTCGCGATGCTCGGCATCGTAAAGCAGGCCCTCGCCGAGATAGACCGCCTGCACTTGCGGATTGGCGCGCACCTCCGCCGGCGAGCCCTCGGCGATCAGCGTGCCGCGGTTGAGTACGATGATGCGGTCGGCATGCTCGAACACGACGTCCATGTCGTGCTCGGTGAAGAGCACGCCGATCGACTTCTCCCGCGCGATCTGCGCTGTCAGCCGCATCAGCTCGACGCGTTCGCGCGGCGCCATGCCGGCGGTCGGCTCGTCCATCAACAGCAGCTTCGGCTCGTTGGCGAGCGCCACCGCGAGCTCGAGCCGCTTGAGGTCGCCATAGGCGAGCTCGCCGCAGGGTCGATCCGCGTAGCCGCCCATGCCGACGAGTTCGAGCAGCCGCCCGGCCTCGCCACGGTCGAAGTTCGGCGCCGAGCCGAAGAGATTGAACAGCTGCCTGCCATGCGAGATCAGCGCGACCTGCACGTTCTCGCGCACGGTCATCGTCGCGAAGGTCGCGGTGATCTGGAAGGTGCGTCCGACGCCGAGCCGCCAGATCTCGCGCGGCTTCTTGCCGGTGGTCTCCTCGCCCAGCAGGCGGACATGGCCGGTATCAGGCTTGTTCTGGCCGTTGAGCATGTCGAAGCAGGTGCTCTTGCCGGCGCCGTTCGGACCGATCAGCGCCAGAATTTCGCCTGACCGCAGCGAGAACGAGACGCCGCGCACGGCATGGATGCCGCCGTAGGATTTGGACAGGCCTTCAACCGCGAGAAGTGGGGGTGCGACACTCATTCGACGGACTCGATCGGCTTGGCAAGCAAGGGAGATCCCGGCGGCGATGTCTTCCTGCGCCGCTGCGCCAGCATCTCCAGCATGCCGACGATGCCCTTGGGGAAGACGACGACGATCAGCACGATGAAGCCGCCGAGCACGAGCTTTGACAGATCGGTCTGGCTGACCAGCCAGATGTTGAGCGCTTTGTAGACGATGGCACCGATCACCGGGCCCGACACCGTCTCGACGCCGCCGAGCAGCACCATGACGAGTGCATCGACCGACAGCGAGATGCCGAGATTGTCGGGGAAGACGCTGCCCTTGAGGTAGGCGAAAAGCGCGCCACCGATGCCGGCGGTCGTGCCTGCGATCACGAACGCCGTCCACTGGATGCGCTTGGCATTGATGCCGACCGCCTCGCTGCGCAGAGGCGAGTCGCGCGTGGCCCGGAGTGCGTAGCCGAACGGCGAGAAGACCATGGCCCGTAGCGCGACCGTCACGAGTGCCGCAACGCCGAGCGCCAACCAATAGAAATGCGACGGGCTCGCCGCCCAGCTCGACGGCCAGACGCCGAGTATGCCGTTGTCGCCGCCCGTTACACTCACCCACTGGAACGCGATCGACCAGACGATCTGCGCAAACGCAAGCGTCAGCATCGCGAAATAGACACCGGACAGCTGCACCGCGAAGAAGCCGAACACGGCCGCGCCCATGCAGCCCAGCAGCGGCCCGAGCAGCAGGCACACGATCATCGGCAACCCTGCCATCTTGGCGAGGAAGGCGACGCCGTAGGCGCCGAGACCGAAATAAGCGGCATGCCCGAACGACGCGAGCCCGCCGACCGACATCAGGAAATGCAGGCTGACGGCGAAGATCACGAAGATCGCGATCTCCGAACCGACCGTGAGAACATAATTGCCGGCGAACAGCGGCAGCGCCGCCGCGATGACGAGCGCGGCAAGTGCCGCGAACCGCTCGTTCGACGTCAGCGGCCGCCAGGGATTGACGGTGAGGCCCGGTGTCTTGCGCGCGGCCGCCTCCGGCTTGCCGAACAGACCCCAGGGCCTGACGATCAGCACCACCGCCATCACCAGGAAAACCAGGATGATGGAGATCTTCGGGAAGATCAGGATGCCGAAGGCGTTGAGCTCGGAGACCAGCACCGCCGCGACGAAGGCGCCGACGATGCTGCCGAGGCCGCCGATCACGACCACGACGAAGACCTCGACGATGATGCGCAGATCCATGGCGTGATGCACGGCATCGCGCGGGATCTGGAGCGCGCCGCCGAGCGCGGCAAGGAAGACGCCGACCGCAAACACGGATGTGAACAACCATTTCTGGTTGACGCCGAGCGCTGCGACCATGTCTCGGTCCTGCGTCGCCGCGCGCACCAGCACGCCCCAGCGCGTGCGCTGGAACAGCAGCCAGAGAATGCCGAGCACGACCGGTCCGAGCACGATCAGGAACAAATCGTAGCTCGGGATGTTCTGGCCGAAGAAATCGATAGCGCCCTTGAAGCCCGGCGCGCGGCGGCCGACGAGATCGTCGGGGCCCCAGATCAGCACGACGAGATCCTCGACCATCAAGGTCAGGCCGAAGGTCGCAAGCAGCTGGAACAGCTCGGGCGCATGATAGATACGGCGCAGCAGCACCATCTCGACGATGACGCCGATCAAGGCCACGGCAAACGCGGCGATGACGATCCCGCCCCAGAAGCCGAACGCGCCCGAAAGCCGCTCGGTGAGCGTGAAGGCGATGTAGGCGCCGATCATGTAGAAGGCGCCATGCGCGAAATTCACGATCCGCGTCACGCCAAAGATGATCGACAGGCCCGAGGCCACCAGAAACAGCGACGCTGCGCTGGCGAGACCGGTCAGAAACTGTACGACATAAAAGGCCATCGGCGGTCCGGGTTGGGTGTTTGGGTCACCTCGCCCCGCTTGCGGGGAGAGGTCGAATTGCGAAGCAATTCGGGTGAGGCGGAGTCTCCGCGAGTCGTCTGTCACCTCCCTCGGGGAGGCTCCCCCTCACCCGGCCCTCTCCCCGCAAGCGGGGCGAGGGAGAAGGAAGAGATCAATCCTTCGGACGCAGCTTGTCGACTTCGGCATCGCTGGGCAGATAGTCCGAGCCCTTCTTGTAGACGGAGTCCACCATCACGCCCTTGCCGTCCTTCAGCGCGGTCTTGCCGACATAGGCACCGAGTGTCGACTGGTGGTCGATCTTGCGGAAGGTGATCTCGCCGAACGGCGACGGCATCGACAGCCCCTCCGCCGCGGCGATCAGTTTCTCCGGATCGGTCGAGCCGGCCTTCGCAAGGATCGCGGCGGCCGCCTTGATGGTCTGGTAACCGACGATCGAGCCCAGGCGCGGATAGTCGTTGTACTTGGCCTGGTAGGCCTTCAGGAACGCGTCATGCTCGGGCGTCTTGATCGAGTACCAGGGATAGCCGGTGACGATCCAACCCTCTGGCGTCTCGTCCTTGAGCGGATCGAGATATTCGGGCTCGCCGGTCAGGAACGAGACGACCTCGCGCCCCTTGAACAGGCCGCGGGTGTTGCCTTCACGCACGAGCTTCACGAGGTCGGCGCCGAAGGTGACGTTGAGGATCGCTTCGGGATTGGCTGCGGCAACCGCCTGCACCACCGGACCCGCGTCGATCTTGCCCTGCGGCGGCCACTGCTCGTCGACCCATTGGATGTCAGGGCGCTTCTCCGACATCAGCTTCTTGAACACCGCGACCGCGGACTGGCCGTATTCATAATTCGGCGCGATGGTCGCCCAGCGCTTGGCCGGCAGCTTGCTTGCTGCTTCCACCAGCATCGCGGCCTGCATGTAGTTGGAGGGACGCAGACGGAAGGTGTACTTGTTGCCCTTGGACCAGGTGATGGCATCCGTCAGCGGCTCGGCCGCGAGGAAGAACACCTTCTTCTGGTTGGCGAAGTCGCTGACGGCAAGGCCGATGTTCGACAGGAACGTCCCCGTCAGCATCACAACGCCCTCGCTCGACACCAGCTCGTTGGCCGCGGTCTGCGCATCCGCCGGCTTGCCGCCGTCGTCCTTGGAGACGACGACGAGCTTCTTGCCGTTGATGCCGCCGGCCGCGTTGACCTGTTCGACTGCGAGCTGCCAGCCCTTGCGATAGGGCTCGGTGAACGCCGGCAACAGCGAGTAGCTGTTGATCTCGCCGATCTTGATCTCCTGCGCCACAGCCGAATGAGCCATGCCGCCGGCCAGCAGCGCGAAGGCCGCGCCCACAAAAGTGTTTCTCGCTCGCATCCCAACCTCCAGTTTTGAACTCTCTACGTCTTCAGCGTGATCTTGTCGGGGAAGCTGTGCCCGCCTCCCCGGTTCAAACTCTATCTCAAACCGTCTTCGCCCTTCACTTCCGCAACCGTCAGGCCGCCGACGCGCGGCAAGGGGCGACCGCTGTCGGTGACGGCGACCGCGACCATGATCTCGTTGGCGCGCGGCGCGTCGTTGATCTGCACCTCCATGCCGTCGAAATGGCTGCGCACGAAGGCGGCGTCCTTGTGGCCGAGCGGAATGTCCAGCGTCGTGCCCGGACCGCTGCGCTTCTTCGACGACGGGATCAGCGCCGCGCCCTTGCTCAGAACCTTGCGCACCGGAGCGCCCATCTTCGGATGCAGGATAGCCGCCGCATGCTCCAGCTCGCCGTTCTCGCCGACCGCCGCGGCCTTGCCGTAGCTCTGCGCCTTCGCGCCCTCGATGCCCAGCGCCGCCACCGCGCGCTTTGACAGAAGCTCGCCGAGCTCCTCGCCGATGGCGATCAGGGGCGAGAGATCCTCGACATATTTGCCGGCAAAGGGATTCTCGATCACGGCGATCGCCGCGGCACGCCGCGTCGGCGGCGAGACCTGGCGGCCCATTTCCATCTGCGTCTCTTCGACGACGGTGACGATCTTGCGGATGATCGCGCTCATGTTTCGCTTCCCTGTTCAGGCATAGACCGCGTTCTCCAGCATGAGCGGGCGCGTTCGTTGCTCTTCTATATCCTTGGTTCCGATGACAAGCATATCACCACAAAGCTGCAACACGGCACCCTCGATCAATCCGCGATCGAACAATTGCCGTGCACATTCCGCGCCAGATTCCAGCGCGGCCGCGACCTCGTTCTGCGACAATTCACCGACATCGCGGGTAACGAGACGCGCGCCGAGATCGCTGTCGGGCTGAAGCTCGTTCGCGGGCTTTCTGATGATGGCGGGATGCCCGGGCAGATCGACGGCATTGGCGATGACCGTCGCGGCCGCATCGGCCTGCGATGCGGTGGCAGCCAGCACCGTGACCGCGTCGGCAATGCCGAGCGAAAAGCTGCGACCGTGACGCCCGCTGGTCGCGATGCCGCGCGCGGGATCACCTGAGGAGACCCTCATCTTGCGCAGCACGCCGGCACGATCAGGCCGATCCATCAGGCCGACCGAGAAATGCTCGCCCTCGCCGAGATGCAGCGCGATATCGCCGCCATTGTTGACATAGGCCTGATCGAGCGCTGCAGCGCCCAGCATGGCGCCAAGAATCTCCTCTGCAACGCTACCGGCAACCGCGGCCATCGGCGTAATGAAGCAATCGGCGGCATAGGGTGCGACAGCAGCGTGCATCCGACGCGCTACCACGCCCTTTAGCGAAGTCTGCTTCTCAGCAACCGTCCGCAGTTCCGGCAATTCCGCGCAGAGTTCGTCGAGCAGTCCGGTGAAACGCCGCGCCGCCGCCTCATAGGCCGCACGCACTGCGTCCGCGCGCCCCCTCGCCTCCACGATCAAATCAATCGGTCCATCCTGCAAATGCAGCCGCCGGCCACCAGACAGCAATGCGATTTGCGGGAGCCTGGTCATGCCCGGCGTCCCGGAATCGGGTTCTGCCAGGGCAATTGGCGGACATCTTCGCCGCTCTGCACTTCGGAGAGCGGTTTGACGTAATCCATGTGCCCGCCGAGCGCAGCGTAGTCGGACAGTTTCATCGTGAACTCGATCGGCGCGACCAGCGCCGGCGTCGGAACATAACCGAACGCGCCCGAAGGCATCTGCGTCACATCGACCATGTAGGTGATGCCGCCGCCCGGCCAGACATAAACAGGCGCGCCGCCGCTGGTGACGCGCGTCAGCGCATCCTTCACCGAACGCGTCAGCCGGACCGGATTGTCGGTGACGCCCGCGCGCAAGGAGCCGCCGGCCCCCGCCATGAACAACACCGTGCACAGCGCCGGCTCGCAATTCTCCTGGATGCGCTCGACCGAGAACTTCAGGTCATCAGGCATCTCGGTCTCGACCGGCTTCAGGGCTTCGTCGAGCAGATAGTAAGACGAGTGCTCGCCGGTCGTGGAGACCATCAGCATGGAAAGACCAGGCTTGGCTTCCTTGGCATCGAACGGGCCGAGAATCGCCAGCGGATCGGAGATGTTGGTGCCGCCCCAGCCCGTGCCGGGATCGGCGACCTGAAAATAGCGGCCTGGCGTCGAACGACGGCCCTTCATCTTGATGCCGGTGTCGGCGATGTCGAGCAGCTTGCCGGCCTGGTGCTCCGAGAGCACGCCGGTGATGTGGTCGTCGACGACGACAACCTCGTCGACCTTGCCGTGCCATTGCTTGGCGAACATGCCGATCGTCGCCGAGCCGCAGCCGACGCGCATGCGCTCTTCTTTCATGCCGTTGACGATCGGCGGCTGGCCGGCCTGCACCACCACGCTGGCGCCGCCGTCGATGGTCAGCTCGACCGCCTTGCAATTGGCGAGATCCATCAGGGTGTCACAGGTGACGCGGCCCTCTTTCTTGGAGCCGCCGGTAAGATGATGCACGCCGCCGAGCGACAGCATCTGCGAGCCATATTCGCTGGTGGTGACGTGGCCGACCGCCTCGCCTTGCGCGCGGACGGTCGCGGTTTCCGGGCCGAGATAGCGGTCGGTATCGATCTTCACCTTGATGCCGCAATAGGAGAAGATGCCCTCGGTGACCACGGTCACCATGTCGACGCCATCGATCTCGGAGGAGACGATGAACGGCGCCGGCTTGTAGTCGGGATAGGTCGTGCCCGCGCCGATCGCGGTAACAAAGGTTGAGGGCTCGTGGACGATCTTGCCGTCCCAGTCTTCGGTGCGGCTGAACGGAACGAGCTTGCCGCCATGCGAGACGGTGCGTTCCAGGATCACATGCGGGTCGACGCGGACCAGCTTGCCGTCGTGATTGGCATAGCGGTCGCAGGCGCCTGCCGCGCCCGGCTTGATGTAGCACATCACCGGACAGGCATCGCAACGGATCTTGTCGATGGCGGCGCTCGTCGTTTCAGTCACCATGTCAAAGCCAGTCGACTGTGGTTATCATTCGTATACGAACGATGTTGCGCGCCCTCCCGAAGGCTGTCAAGCGGCGGTGCGGCGCAAAAGGTGCGGCTGCCGCATAAAACCCCATTTGCCTATCCGCTCTGTCCACAAAGAAGGCAGTCGCGCTGCAGTGCGGCATGCGCGGCTTGCACGTTTGTGTACAAACGGTATCGTCGCGACGTAGGTTTTGACGAGCACTTGGCCACGGGCTTGGGAACGAGGATGACGCAGACACCGATCCGGCTCACCGTGAACGGCAGGATCCACGAGATCACGGCAGGGCCGCAGACGCCGCTCCTCTATGTGCTGCGCAACGATCTCGCGCTCAACGGTCCGAAATATGGCTGCGGCTTGGGCGAATGCGGCACCTGCACTGTCCTGATCGATGGGCAGGCCGCGCGCTCCTGCGTGATTCCCGTCAGCGGCTGTGCGGGCCGCGACATCCTGACGCTCGAAGGGCTCGGCACGCGCGACAAGCCAGATGTGGTGCAGCAGGCCTTCATCGACGAGCAGGCCGCGCAGTGCGGCTACTGCCTCAACGGCATGATCATGACCACCAAGGCGCTGCTCGCGATCAACCCGCAGCCGACCGAGCAGGAGGCGCTGGCGGCGCTGCGCTACAATCTCTGCCGCTGCGGCACGCATGTCGAGATCCTGCGCGCGGTGATGCGCGCATCCGGCCAGATCACTGAGGCCGTTGATTGATGGCCTCCCCTCTTTCGAACGGAGCTGAGCGGCAATCCGGCTCGCTCGTCGTCGTCCGCACCGTGGACGAGATCACGTCCGAGACCTTCGTCCGCATCGCCGCGGATGGATCGGTCACGGCCTATAACGGCCACGTCGATCTCGGCACCGGGATCCGCACCGCACTCGGCCAGATCGTCGCCGAGGAGCTGGATGTGTCCTTTGCGCGCGTCGTCGTGGTGCTCGGCGACACGGCCGTGGTGCCGAACCAGGGCGCGACGATCGCCAGCGAGACCATCCAAATCACCGCCGTTCCCCTGCGCAAGGCCGCAGCCCAGGCGCGGCACTTCCTGATCGCGCGCGCAGCCGAGCGGCTGGAGCTGCCGGCCAGCGACCTCAAGATCGAAGACGGCCTCGTGCGCGGGCACAATCGCAGCGTCAGCTATGGCGAACTGATCGGCGGCGAGACCATTCGCCTCGAACTTGCCGATGACGTCGCGCTCAAGCCCGTTGGCGACTACGCCATCGTCGGCCAGTCGACGCCGCGCGTCGACCTGCCCGCCAAGGCGACGGGCGAGCTGACCTTCGTGCACGACATCCGCCTGCCCGGCATGCTGCACGGCCGGGTGGTGCGCCCGCCCTACGCCGGCGTCGACGCCGGCCCCTTCGTCGGCACCAGCCTGATCGCGGTGGATGAGGCCTCGGTACGCGACATTCCCGGCATCATTGCCGTCGTGCGCATCGGCGATTTCGTCGGCGTGGTCGCCGAGCGCGAGGAGAACGCGATCCGCGCGGCGGAGCAGCTCGCGGTGAGCTGGAAGCCGACGCCTCATCTGACCGATCTCGCCGATGTCGAGACCGCGCTGCGCGCCAATCCGTCGACGCCGCGCACGCTGATCGACAAGGGCGATGTCGATGCGGCGATATCAGGCGCGGCCAAGCCGATGCAGCGCACTTATGTGTGGCCGTACCAGATGCACGCCTCGATCGGGCCGTCCTGCGCGGTCGCCGATGTCCAGGACGGCAACATCCGCGTCTGGTCGGGCACGCAGAACCCGCATGTCCTGCGCAGCGATCTGGCGCTCCTGATCGAACGCCCCGAAAGCGAGATCGAGGTGATCCGCCTGGAGGCCGCCGGCTGCTACGGTCGCAACTGCGCCGATGACGTCACCGCGGACGCGCTGCTGCTGTCGCGCGCCGTCGGCCGGCCCGTGCGCGTGCAGCTGACGCGCGAGCAGGAGCATGCCTGGGAGCCCAAGGGCACCGCGCAGCTCATCGACGTCAATGGCGGGCTCGACGCCGACGGCGGCATCGCCGGATACGATCTCGCCACACGCTATCCCTCAAACGCGGCGCCGACGCTGGCACTGCTGCTGACGGGTCGGATTTCGCCGGAGCCCGCGGTACTCCAGATGGGCGACCGCACGGCAATCCCGCCCTATGACTACGACCACATGCGCGTCGTCGCCCACGACATGGCGCCGATCGTGCGCGCGTCCTGGTTTCGCGGTGTCTCGGCCCTGCCGAACACCTTCGCACATGAATCCTATATCGACGAGGCCGCGACCGAGGCCGGTGTCGATCCGATCGAATACCGCCTGCGCTACCTGAAGGACCAGCGCGCCGTCGATCTCGTCAATGCGGTGGCCGAGCGCGCCGGCTGGACGCCCCGACCGGTCCGCGAAGAGAAAGACGGCGAGGTCGTGCACGGGCGCGGCTTTGCCTATGCGCTCTATGTCCACAGCAAGTTTCCGGGCTATGGCGCTGCGTGGTCGGCCTGGGTTGCCGACGTTGCCGTGAACAAAGCGACGGGCGATGTTAGCGTCACGCGCGTCGTAGCCGGGCAGGATTCCGGCCTGATGATCAATCCGGACGGCGTGCGCCACCAGATCCACGGCAACGTCATCCAGTCCACCAGCCGCGCGCTGATGGAAGAGGTTTCATTCGAGCGTGGCGCGGTGACGGCGCGCGAATGGGGCGCCTATCCGATCATCCCCTTCCCCGACGTGCCCAAGATCGACGTGCTGATGCTGCCGCGTCAGGACCAGCCGCCGCTCGGCGTCGGCGAGTCCGCCTCGGTACCGAGCGCAGCCGCGATTGCCAACGCCATCTTCGATGCCACCGGCGTGCGCTTTCGCGAGCCGCCGTTTACGCCGGATCGCATCCTGAAGGGATTGCACGGCGAGGCATCGCCCGTGCCGCAAGCTCTGCCGGCGCCCGCAGCGCCGAAACCGTCCCGCATCTGGGAAAATCCGTTCGCCAAGCGCGCCGGCACCTTCGCGACGATCGCGGCCGTCTGCACTGCCGCGATCGGCGTCGGCGCAGCTCTCCTGCCCGGGCGCGCGATCGCGCCGATCGCACGTCCCGATCCATCGGTCTATTCCGCGGCGACGATCGCCCGTGGAGAGCAGCTCGCAGCACTCGGCAATTGCGCGGAGTGCCACACCAGCCTCAATGGCGTGCTCAACGCCGGCGGCCGCGCACTTCAGACGCCGTTCGGCACGATCTATTCAACCAACATCACGCCCGACGTCGAGACCGGCACCGGCGCCTGGTCCTATCCCGCCTTCGAGCGCGCGATGCGCGACGGGCTGCACCGCGACGGACGGCAGCTCTACCCCGCTTTCCCCTACACTCATTTCGCCAAGACCAGCGACGCCGACATGCAGGCGCTCTACGCCTACCTGATGACTCAGCCTTCGGTTCGCGCCACGGCGCCGGCGAACGCGCTCGCCTTCCCGTTCAACCTCCGTCCTCTGCTTGCGGGCTGGAATGCGCTGTTTCACCACACGCAAGAATTCAAGCCCGATCCCGCCAAATCCGAGCAGTGGAATCGCGGCGCCTATCTCGTCGAGAGCCTCGGCCATTGCAGCGGCTGCCATTCGCCGCGCAACGCGCTCGGCGCCGAGCGGCGCAATGCCTATCTCGCCGGCGGCTTTGCGGAAGGTTGGGAGGCGCCGTCGCTGACCTCGCTCTCACGCGCGCCGATCCCATGGAGCGAGGACGAGCTGTTCGCCTATTTGCGCACCGGCCATTCGCGCTATCACGGCGTCGCGGCTGGCCCGATGGCGCCGATCGTCAGGGACCTCAAAGCCCTGCCCGACCCCGACATCCGCGCGATGGCGGTCTATCTCAACTCGTTCAATGACACCGCGATCGATCCGCGGGGCCAGGATGCACTTGCCGCAAAGCTTGAGAACGCAACGCAAGTCACGGTGGCGCCCTCCACCGGCGCGCGGCTCTATCAGGGCGCCTGCGCCGTCTGCCACGAGGTCGGCGGCCTGCCGCTGTTCGGAACTCGGCCCTCGCTCGCACTCAACAGCAATCTGCACAGCGCGACATCGGACAATCTCGTGCAGGTCGTCCTTCACGGCATCAATGAGCCCGTCTCCAGCGACCTCGGCTACATGCCGGCCTTCAAGAACAGCATGAGCGACGCGCAGGTCGAAGAGCTCGTCAGCTTCCTGCGCAAGCAGTTCGCGCCGGACAAGCCGGCCTGGACCGGCGTCCGCGAGACGATCGCGCGGGTGCGCACCTCAACGCATTGATTTTTGGAGCATGACCTCATCGGAAAACCGCTTCGCGCTTTTCCGGATCATGCTCTAGCCGTGCTTCTTCGTCTCCACCGGCGGGGTGCCGTGGGTGTGGAACGACTCGATGGTCTTCAATCCCCACGCCTGGCCCTTCTTGCGCTCCTCCTCGGTCCACACGATCGGCTTCCAGTCGGGGGCGAGGATGAGGCGCGCACCGGCGTTGGCGACCTCGACGCGGTTGCCGCCGGGCTCGTAGACATAGAGGAAAAAGGTCTGCTGGATCGCGTGCTTGTGCGGGCCGGTCTCGATGTGCACGCCGTTCTCCAGGAAGATATCGGCCGCGCGCAAAATCTCCTCGCGGCTGTCGAGGGCATAGGTGACGTGGTGGAAGCGGCCGGGCGTGCCGGAATGGTCGAGCGAATAGGCAAAATCGTAGCTCTTGTTCGACATCGTCAGCCACATTGCCGCTTCCCGCCCGTCGTTGAGCACGATCTGCTCGGTGAGACGGCAGCCGAGATAGTTTTCGAAGAACTCGCGGTTGGCCTTGATGTCGACGGCGAGGCAGTTGAGATGGTCGAGGCGGCGAACGTTGACGCCGCGCGCGGGAAAGCGTTGCGCCTGGTTCTTCAGCGCAGGTCTAAGCTCCGGCGGCGCCTGGTACCATTCGGTCTCGTAATAGAGCTCGACGATATGGCCGTCGGGGTCGCGGCAGCGGAAGGTCGGCCCCTGCCCCATGTCGCCGTCGATCCAGCCGATGTCGAAGCCGGAGCCTTTGAGCGCGGCGACGCGGCGCTCAAGCGCCTGCTGGCTGCGCGCGCGCAGCGCCATATGCTCCATGCCTGATGTCTTCGACGCCGTGAGCTTGAGCGAATAGCGCTCGTAATCGTCCCAGCCGCGCAGGTAAACCGACTCGCCCTTCTGCCCGCTGACGGTCATGCCCATGACGTCGACGAAGAATTTCAGGCTCTCGTCGGGCTTCGGCGTCAGCAGTTCCATGTGGCCGAGATGAGCAAGATCGAGGATCGGTTCGGGCTGCATGGTTTCCTCCAGACGTGGCTGCGATCCGCCGGACCGAATCGCGCAATCGGACGCAAGGCTGCAAACGCGCTCAAGTGTCCGGGGGGCGGCATTCAGGCCGCAGGTTCATTTGTACTAATGTACAAATGATTAGGTCCCGTCAACAAATCAAACCCCGAACCTATCTCGACGCCACCAGCACCGCCGCCATGCGACGTGGGCTCATCGGCCGAATGCCCGAATGGTAAAATCTTCCTTAAACGATTTCGGGCCTATCGGCCCAGAAATGCAGCATTCCCGTACCGATTCCGCCCGCAACCATGCATTAGGAGCAAATCTCTCAACCGAATTGTCGCAGATTTAACAAAGCCCCCGCGCCTGCCGTTTAACCGTTTGTCCAGCCGCGGCACGCATAGTCAGGGTTAAACCCCTTGTTCTTGCCAGGTTCATCCATCGTGACATCCTTTGGACGCGTGATTTCGGTACGCGGGTCGCTCGCCCGGGTCGGGCTACTGGCGGCAAGCCAGATGCCGGTCTCGGAAATTCGGGCCACCGTCGGCCGTTTCGTCAGCATCCGCTGCGCCAGCTCGGTGATCGTCGCCATGATCACCGAGGTGTCCTGCGAGAACCTCTCGAGCCCCGACTACATCGCCATCGCGTCGGTCGACCTGCTCGGCGAAATCCACAATGCCGCCGACAAGGCCAAGTTTCAGCGCGGCGTCACCAACTATCCGACCATCGGCGATTCCGTCGACCTGATCACGAGCCAGGAGCTGCGCACGATCTACGCGCCGACCGGATCGGACCAGATCAATGTCGGCTTCCTCCAGCAGGACCGCTCCGTCGTCGCCTATGTCGACGTCGAGGAAATGCTCTCCAAGCATTTCGCGGTGCTGGGATCGACCGGCGTCGGCAAATCCACCGGCGTGTCGCTGCTGCTCAACGAGATCCTGAAATCACGCCCGAACCTGCGCATCTTCCTGCTCGACGTGCACAACGAATATGGCCGCTGCTTCGGCGACCGCGCGCTGGTGCTCAACCCGCGGAATCTGAAGCTGCCGTTCTGGCTGTTCAACTTCGAGGAGATCGTCGACGTGCTGTTCGGCGGCCGCGCCGGCGTACCCGAGGAGCTCGACGTCCTTGCCGAGGTGATCCCGATGGCCAAGGGCATCTACACCCAGTATCAGAACACCGATCGGCTCGGCTTGAAGCGCATCGATCCCAAGCAGGTCGGCTTCACCGTCGACACGCCGGTGCCATACCGCCTGGTCGATCTGATCTCGCTGATCGACGAGCGCATGGGCAAGCTGGAAAACCGCTCCTCGCGCATCATCTATCACAAGCTCATCTCGCGCATCGAGGCCGTCCGCAACGACCCGCGCTACGCCTTCATGTTCGACAACGCCAATGTCGGCGGCGACACCATGGCCGAGGTGATCAGCCATCTGTTCCGCCTGCCCGCCAACGGCAAGCCGATGACGGTGATGCAGCTCGCCGGCTTCCCGGCCGAGGTCATCGACTCCGTCGTCTCGGTGCTGTGCCGCATGGCCTTCGACTTCGGCCTGTGGAGCGACGGCGTGTCGCCAATGCTATTCGTCTGCGAGGAAGCGCACCGCTACGCCTCGGCCGACCGCAATGTCGGCTTCGGGCCGACCCGCAAGGCGGTGTCGCGCATCGCCAAGGAAGGCCGCAAATACGGCGTCTATCTCGGCCTCATCACCCAGCGTCCGGCCGAGCTCGACGCCACCATCATCTCCCAGTGCAACACGCTGTTCACGATGCGTCTGGCCAACGAGCGCGACCAGGCGCTGTTGCGCGCCGCGGTGTCGGACGCGGCCGCGAACCTGCTGTCCTTCGTGCCATCGCTCGGCACCCGCGAGGTGCTGGCGTTCGGCGAAGGCGTCGCGCTGCCGACCCGCCTGCGCTTCAAGGAGGTGCCGCCGCACCAATTGCCGCGCGGCGAAGCCACCATCTCAAGCGTGCCGTCGGTCACCTCCGGTCACGACATGCATTTCGTCGGCGCCGTGCTCGAGCGCTGGCGCGGCGCCACCTCGCAACGTGACGTGCCGAACGACCCGGTGTTTTCGCAGCCGCCCGCAAAGACGCTCGCGACCGCCGAAGCGCCGATGCTGCAGCCCTCGATGGGGCTCGATCCGGATCGCTTCTCGCTGCTGAAGAAGCCACTGCGGTAAGGAACGGACACCGCTTCGGCAAATTCCGCTGTCGTGCCCCGGCTTGACCGGGGCATCCAGTACGCCGCGGCCCCTCGATTCAATCACGATCGCCTCTGGAATTTCCCGCACAGCGGACAGTCGTGAGAGACGGGGAATGCCCGGATATCGCGGCTCAAGGCCGCGTCTCGCGGATAGCCCAAGGGTTGTCCTTCGTGCTACCCTTGCCTTTTGAAGCCGGTTTGAGCACGCGGGGCGCGAGGATGTCCGTGGGCGGTGCTAATATTGCGGATCGCAACATCATAACGGTGCTCGCCGTCGACATGGTGGGTTCAACTCGCCACATCGCGGCTTGCGACCCCGATGAAGCTCAAGCGTTTCTGGACCAGTGGCTGGATCACATCCGCAGCTCCGTGGAGCGCCTCGGGGGACAGATTGTCCACTATGCGGGAGACGGTGGCATTGCCATATTCGGCTGGCCAACCGCATATGAGGATCATGCGGATCGTGCGTGCATCGCAGCCTGGGACATTCAGAGTCATAGCCAGTCGACCGGCCCCAGGGGAGATCCGGTCAATTTTCGCGTCGGACTTCACTCCGGCCTGGTCGGCTTACGCATAGGCGGCAAAAATGCCATCGCCCGCTTCGACGTTGCCGGAGCGACCGTGCACGTTGCTGCCAAGCTGCAGCAGGAAGCTGCGGCAGGCGAGATCAGGGTTAGCGCGGAAACCGCAAAGCTGTGCCGATCGCCACTCGGCCTTACGGCGCATAAGACGACTTCGGGAATCGCCGATCGGGTCATCGAGGCCTACACGCTGAATGCCCGGCCGGACGATGTCGATCACAACGAAATCGCCAGCCGCTATCAAAATCCGATCGTGAATCGGGTCGACGAACTTGCGGCGCTTCGGGAGCTCCTCCCGCGCCCGGGCGCCAAAAGCTGCTCCGTCACCCTGCTGGGCGAACCAGGTATCGGCAAGAGCCGCCTTGCGACAGCCGTAATGACCGAGGCACTGACATCCGACGTGAGATGCTGCGTCTTTTATGGCGGCGTACAGAAACGTGCCACCGCATTCGCCGCCGCCCGCACCTTGGTGGGCGACATGCTCGCTGCAAACAGCTCATCTTCGGATGAACATATTCGCGAGGCTCTCGCGGAACTGCACGTCGAGGCAGGCGATCGCAGAAAGCTCGAAGCCCTGTTCATCGCTGGAAAAGCGTCCTCTCGCCAACGATTGACTGACAATACGCAAACGCAAATTGCACGTGCACTTGTCAATGCCTTCCTCGCATTGGCGCTTGATAGACCAACTCTCTTGCTGATCGAAGACCTCCAGTGGATCGATCCGGAAAGCCGCCATTTCCTGAAATTACTCGCGCGCGCAAGTACCCTACAGCCGCTTTGCATATTGCTGACCGGACGTCCGGAATCATCAGACCAGTCCATGGAGATTGCGGACTCGCTCATTCATCTGCAACCGCTATCGCGGGCCTGTATGGAGGCTTTGGGACGCCAATTGTGGCCGAAAACGCGATCCTCGACCGTGTTTGCGAGAGCAATCGATCGCGCCGACGGCGTCCCCTTCGTATTGGAGGAATTCTTGCGTTCGGCGGACGCGACGAACGCAACGAGCGAACATTCGCTGCCTCAGAGCGTCGAGTCCGTGATTCATGCGCGGCTGCAACGGCTCTCTCCGAAGATGAAAGTATTCGTGCAGACGCTCAGCCTGCTGGGAGCGGAGGTAGAAATCCAATTGGCTACGACGGTGCTCGGCGTGGACGTAGGCGAGCTGCTGACCGCGTTGTTCGAGCTCGCCCGATTTGCTTTTGTCCATCCGCTCGCGGGTAACTCCGTGCGTTTCCGGCATCAGATCATCGCCGAGGCCTGTGCAAACACGATACCGCGTGGCCGGCGTCTGGAAATCCACCAGGCCGCTGTCCAGGCGATCATTCGGCGTTACCCGAATCTGAATGGTCGTTACGAACAGTTGGCCTTTCATGCAGAGGAAGCCGGAGATGCTGATGCTGCACTTGGCTATCTCTGGGAGGCTGCCGTCGAAGCGCGCCGCAACGCCGCAGCCTCATCGCTCAGTTTGATATACGACCGGGCGCTCAAGCTCATCGAGCGTCTTGGGGAAGCCGCCGAAGAAAAATATGTCGACTTCGGTCGAATGAGCTTCGCTTCGATGCTGCAACTCGGCGAATTCAAAAAAGTAAATATGCATTTGCCACGAACGTTGGAGCTGGCGCGGCGCCAAGGCAGGATTGCTCACGTGTGCAGCATCCAGTCGCAACTCGGGATGGTCTACTGGTTTGAGGGCCGGTATGAAGAAGCGCTGCAAATAACGAGCGAGGGATTGAGAACGGCCCGAGCGCTGGAATCGACCGCACTCGTATTTTCAAATCAGACCATCATGGCAAATGTGTTGTACAGCATGGGCCACGTCGAGCGCGCGATTGCGGCGATGGACGAACTGAATGAAATGCTCACAGGAGAACTCGAGACTGCCCGTCTCGGGACACCGGCCGGTCCAAAATGCACGGTTTTGGCATTCAGGAGCTGGTTCATGAATGCAACAGGTCAATATGCGGAGGCGCTCGGATTCGCATTGCGTGCATTGGAGATCGCAGTTCGTGAACAGGATTCATATGGGCAAGTGCTCGCCCGCATTACGATGGGGCGAAATCTCCTCATGCTCCATCGAAATGACCAGGCTGTGGAATGCTTGTCGATTGCAAGGGAGATCGTCGAACGTAACGGCTACGATGCCAGCAAGGCCAACCTGACCGGAGCAATGGCGACCGCTCTGGCACGAACAGGTCAGGCACATCAGGCCGTCGACCTGATAGACACTTGTATAGAGAGCGGCACGCATCTGCGGACAGGCCAGATCGAGCTCTGCTTGCTCTATGCGGGTTACGCTGAGGCTCTCGTTCGGGACGGGAAATCCGAACGTGGCCTGAGCGCCTTGGATTCTGCTCTTTCCATCGCCAGGACCATCGGGAATCCATGGATGATCGTCGAATGTCTTGGCTTGAGGGCGCGACTGCTCGCCGAGGCGAAGCCTGGCGCCCCCCGCGTCGTTGAGGATCTCGCCGAGATGCGCGCGACTTGCGATCAGTTTGGCATTGTTGCATGGGACGGATCCCGGCTCGCGGTTTAGCAAGGCCGCTCGTGTCGAGACACACCGGTTCACAGGGCCCCGTATCGCGGGCTCGCCGCGCTCAACAGGCGTGGCATGCAATCCGGAGCTTCGCTTCGGAGCAACGACCTTGACGGGACTTTGCCAAGAAGTACAATCTCGAGCATCCGACGGCTATTTCTGACGGCTCTCGTCGCTACCGGGCGAGCTGCGTCTCGCCCAGCTCCGCATAACTCCAAAGATTCTGATTTCGAGAAAACAGGTGGTTCAATTGTAGCTCATGGAGGGTCATGCGATGCGTCGTATCGCTTTCCTCATTCGCTTTGCGCTGGTCGTCGCCGCAAGTTCGCGAATTGAGACCGCTCTCGGCGATCCCATTTATGTCGACCAAGGCCCGAAATGGACAGCGGAAGACAGGGCCGACTACTACACGCGCGACCAAGGCTCTCGCCTAATCAAGCTCACCTGGTTACGGGCATTGAAAGCGAAGGACGGACAACCGTTCCTCTCGGATGGTCTGACCCGATACGGCTTTCTCCCAAATCCGGGCAACAATGCCAACCTCCCCGTCGGCCTCCACACCACAGGTCCCGCAGAGTCCCAGATGGTCGGGATAACATGCTCCGCGTGCCACACGCGGCAGGTTGAAGTGGAGGGCAAGACGTACCGCATTGATGGCGGTCCGGCCTTTATGGATTTCCAGGAGTTCCTGAGCGATTTGGACAAGGCGGTAGGAGACGCAACCGCCAGCGACACGGCATTCGCTGCATTTGCTGCGGCCGTCTTCCAACCTGCGACACCTTCTGCTGCCGATGTAGCCACACTACGTCGGAGCGTTGATGCATGGCACCGGCGCGTTCATGCATTCGTGACCGGTACATTGCCGCCAGTTGGTTGGGGCCCCGGACGTCTGGACGCGATCGGGATCATCTTCAATCGCATATCCGGCACCGACGTTGGGCCGCCGCCCGATTTTTTGATCCCGGAGAACATGAAGATTGGCGATGCTCCGGTGCGCTATCCTTTCCTGTGGAATTCACCGATGCAGAACCAGACCGACTGGGCCGGTTTTGTGTTGAATGGAAACCGCGTTTTTGCACTTGCCCGGAACACCGGGCAGGCTCTGGCGTTCGCCAACTTCGAACCAAAGCGTTCGTCCGGCTTATTCTTCGACTACGACTACGCCAACTCCATCAACTTCGATGGGCTGGAAAGACTCGAGAAACTGGTCTTGAAGATGGGTCCGCCAAAATGGCCATCAGATTGGCGTATCGACTCGAAGCTGGCTAAAGACGGTCAGAAAATCTTCGAGAGGCAGTGCAGCAAGGGGTGTCACGAGAAGAAGGAAGTCCGTGCTCTGCGCGACCTGTTCGTTACGACGTGGGTGACGCCGATTCAGAACGTCGGCACCGACACACGTCAATTCGACGAGCTTGGTTGGAGGGTGAAGACCGGCGCACTGAAGGGAGCAGGTATCCCGTTGATCGCCAGGCACCTCGAGGAGGAGGATTATGCCGTCCACATGATGTTCAGTGCAGTCGCCGGAGCGATCCTCGACAATAAGCTGCATCGGGGGAGCGACGTCGGCTCCGGTGACGGCTTTGGCTCCTCGTTGCCTCCCAACGCCCAAAAGGCGCCCTCCACATCCCTCTCTCTGTCACCGGCTCCGGCCAAGGCGTCCATCGCGCCGCCCAGCAGCGCGCAACCTCCGAACCAGCCAGAAAGCCTGACGATCGAACCTGGGACGCTTCTTGAGCGGACCCTCAACAGAGGCGAGTATGAAGCTCGCGTGCTGGAGGGAATTTGGGCCGCGGCACCTTACTTGCACAACGGCTCGGTGCCGACATTGGCGGAATTGCTCGTGCCGCCTGCGAAGCGTATGTCACAATTCAAAGTTGGCGCGAAATACGACATCAAGAATGTTGGTCTTGACGTCACACAAGAGGGGCCAACTCGCCCAGTCACCGATTGCAATGACCTCAATTCAGGAAACAGCCGATGCGGGCATGACTATGGCACGCGCTTGAGCGACGACGAAAAGAAGGCACTCCTCGAATATTTGAAGACTCTTTGAGAGCCTCTGCTCTGTCTGCGTTAGCCAGGATCTAGTCCGCGCAAGCGCTTTGCGCGAAGGACTGCGATCGACTATGTTCCGCGTTTCCCCGAGAGCCCCATCCGGAACATCGTCATGTCCCCTCCTCCTTCAAATCGCTTCCCCGCACCCGCCCTCGACACGCTCCCCGACGACATCCGCACGCGCCTGCTCGCCGTGCAGGAGAAGAGCGGCTTCGTGCCGAACGTGTTCCTGACGCTGGCCTACCGCCCCGACGAGTTCCGCGCATTCTTCGCCTATCACGACGCGCTGATGGAGAAGGACGGCGGCCTCACCAAGGCCGAGCGCGAGATGATCGTGGTCGCGACCTCGGCGGCCAACCAGTGCCAGTATTGCGTGATCGCGCATGGCGCGATCCTGCGCATTCGCGCCAAGAACCCTGTGATCGCCGACCAGGTCGCTGTGAACTACCGCAAGGCCGACATCACGCCGCGGCAAAAGGCGATGCTCGATTTCGCGATGAAGGTCTCGGCCGACGCACAGCGCGTCTCCGAGGAGGACTTCGCGGCCCTCGCGCCGCACGGCTTCAGCGACGACGACATCTGGGACATCGCCGCGATCTCCGCCTTCTTCGCGCTGTCCAACCGGCTGGCAAACTTCACCGGCATGAGGCCGAACGAGGAGTTCTACCTGATGGGGCGTTTGCCGAAGAAATGACGGAGCTCGACTGGCCCGAAATCCTTGCTCGTCTCGGTGCTGCGACCGTCGCCGCCGGCGCCATCGGCCTCGACCGCGACCTGCACGGCAAGCCGATCGGGCTGAAGACGCTCGGCATCGTCGGGCTCTCCACGGCGACCGTGGTTCTGCTCGCCCTGCAGCTCGCCGAGCCAACCAAGGTCGCCGATGCCGCGAGCCGCGTCATCCAGGGCATCCTCACCGGCATCGGCTTTCTCGGTGCCGGCGTCATCGTGCATCAGAGCATGGGATTTCGCGTCCGCGGGCTGACCAGCGCCGCCTGTACCTTTCTCGCGGCCTGCATCGGCATCGTCTGCGGCGCCGGACAGTGGAAGATCGTCGCCGTCGCGCTGGCGCTCGCCTTCGTGCTGCTGACGGTGGGCCGCCACATCGAGCGACGGTTGCACCGCGTGCTCGGCGGGAAGGAAGTTGCACACACCGCGGAGACGTCTCCGGACGCGCCGCCGCGGACCTAGCCGGCTGCGCCAGCACTCTCACATCCGTCACGTTTTCCGTCGCTGGCTCCAGAAGCTTCCGACACCGACGATGGCGGTGACGAGCATGATCGTGAAATTCAGGGCATCGCGCGCGACGAACAGCGCGGTGATGGCACCGGCAACGATGAAGAGAATGCGAAAGATTACGCTCACGGTGATGCCTCCGGGTCAGCATGACTCGGAGCCGCCTGCGCCCTCGACATTCAGGCAACACCGGTTCGGCAATCATGCCGACGAACCATAGCGCCCTGCACCGATACGAATTTGCGGTAGGTCAAGGCGCCTGCGCGCCTCAAAGTGTTGGCGACTGATGCAGGTAACGGCCGTCGAAATCGGCAAGTTCCAAGAATTTCCGCTCGTCCAGCACCGTGACGCGGCCGCGGTGCAGCTCGACGATGCCCTCCTGACGCAACTGCTTGATCACGCGGTTGGCGTGCACCGCCGTGATGCCCAAGGCTTCGCCGATCTGCTCCTGGGTCAGCGGCATCTCGAAGCCGTTGCCGTCCAGACGCCCGATGACCCGGAGGCGTTCGCGCAGCTCGATCATGACATGGGCAAGCCTTGCGGGTGCGGGACGCTGGCCGACATTGACGATCCATTCACGGAACATAGCGGAGTCGATCAGCGTGTCTCGCCAGAACAGCTCGGCAACGCTTGGACTGCGCTGGTGCAATTTTCGCAGCGTTTCGTGCCTGATGAATCCAAGAGTGCACGGCGTCAGCGTCGACAGGTCATGGTCCATCACGTGCAGGAACAGGCTCATCAGGTCGGGGATCTCACCGGGGATGTGGATGGAGAGGATCTGACGCTTGCCGCTCGGAATCGTCTTGGAACGCGCGCAGAAACCGTCTGCGATCAGGCAGCAATCGGTTGCGCGCTCGCCATCGCGGACCACGGGCGTCTCCGCCGGGTATTGACGAACGGCGATCGGGAGCTGCTCGATCTCCTTCACGTCGTCGTCCGAGATGCCCGAAGATGTACGCAAACGCCTGACAAGCGCAGCACGGATCGTATCGCTAGGCACGCGAGCTAGCTCCGGTTGGTATGAAGTGGGACCTGTATTGCAATCCCTGGCGCCGAAGCGCCGCTGCAATGGAAAACCCGCGATCCACGCTCCAGGTTCCAACAAAAGTTAAGGACGCCACTCGCGTCCCCATGGTGCGCTTCGCGCCGGAAAGGTTCAGCCATGACCAAGAAGCGCAACCGCACGCGACCGGCCCTGTCACTCCAGCAGCGCCTGAACAAGTTCACGCAGGACGCCCGCGCCGCCGCCAAGAACCTGCCGGCCGGCAGCGAACGCCACACGCTGTTGCAGAAGGCGCGCGACGGCGAGGCAGCCGCCGAGATGGAGCGCCTTCTCTCCTCACCCGGCCCGCAAGACCAGAAGTAATCGTCCGACCGTTGCGTATCTGCGACTGCGAGGCGCTACGTAGCTAGCGCTGCGTCATCAACTCGAGCGCCGGCGCAAAGCGCTCGGAGAATGTCAGCGTCTTGGCGTGGCGAACAGCAGCGAACGATGCCGAGATTCCTGCCGTGGCGACTGCGAGCAAGGCGATTACGAAAACCAGACGGCGCATGTTGGCCTCCTGTGTGAGCTCGACTACCCCGGAGACATGGGGTGGCTCTGTTTCAGGACGGTTTCATCGCTGCGGAAAATGACTTCGCTCAAGCGGCTGTGATCAGGTCCGGCTTCTCGGGCCGCGCGCCGTAACCATCTAAGAGTAACCGTAGTTGTCTTGCGGCGGTCGCGAGCGGTGCCGGGAATTTCGCGCCGGCGACAACGATCATGAATCGCAAGACCGCCGAGCTAAGCCGAATTCGCGGGAATGCGGAGTCATCGAGGATTACTCAAATGAACGTCGTCATCCGGAAGCTCGATGGTCTGTGGCACCTCATCGTCGGCTCGTGCAAGATCCGAACGCCCTTCCTGGAAACCCAGGACCGCGCACTGGTTGTGACTTACGCCCGGCGCGTTTACCCCGGCGCCAAGATCTTCCAACGCGATTGATATGAGCGCCCGCGCCTAATCGTCATCCGCCGGCCCGCACCAACCGGGCAGATAGATCGCATCCTTGCTCTTGGCTGCGGACAGGGCCTTCTCGAGCGCCTTGTCGAAATTGGCATCGACTGCCTTGCGCGACAGTTTCCGGCGCAGAAAGTCGGCCCACAGGAATTCCGAGAACGGGGTGGTGTCCTTCGCAAAGCCGCCCATGCGGCGGAGTTCGCCGGCAAGGCTTCGGAACGGATCGTCCTTGAGATCGGCAATCGATCTCGGCAGATCGCGGAACGGCCGCCGTTCACCCTTGGAATCGTAAGGGTAGACCCAGCGCTTGTTGTCCATCACGCCCCAGAACGCCTCGCGCTCGACCATTCTGAGGTCGCCGACCACGGTCACCAGCACCTCCTTGACGCCCTCGTCATGCAATGCGCGGCCGAGATGGTGATGGTCGATCACGTAGTAGCGCTGGTCCGGTCCGTAGACGACGGGGATCATGTGATTGCCGAGCAGGTCGGCCTGCTTCTTCTTGCCGTGCTCGCGCCAGCGCTTTCGCTTCTCCTTGACCTCGCGCATGCCGACCGTCATCTGCGTCGGCCGGAGCGACAGGATCGGCACCGGATGCACTCTCGGTTCGCGCGCGTTGGTGGTGGTCATGGTCGAAGGCCCCTCACATGGTTGCAACCTGTGGTCCAGTTCCCTTGATTATGCCATGGGCCCCGCGGCGGCAAAATGCGTTCGATCCGGCCGCGGAGATCACAAGCAGATGTTCACGAGAGCCGGCGATGCGCACTTCGGGGTTGTTGTTGCAATGCAACCTCCGCTTCCTGTCACCGACCTGACAGAGGGCGCCGCGTTCGCTCGCGAGCCGTTCCGGAAATATGCCATGCAAGATAGTGCGAAAGCGCAATGCACGTGCGCGTTGAGAAGATTTTCTGCAAGGCATTCACGACGTATGCTATCTAAAAACCGCTGCTTCGGAGTGATCCCCACACCATGAAAACACAGCGGCCCATCAGCTCGGATGATGAGCACCGGGTGCTCCAGTTCAGGCCGCGCAACGCGTCTCCCCCGCCGGTCCAACGGGGCAGCGGTACCGTGCAGCCGCTGCGCGTCGCGCCCGAGCCGCTCGACCTGTCGCGGTACGAGAAGCCCCGCCCGGAACCGGACAATTTCCGCCACCGCATGCTCGCCAATATCGCGGCGCTCGCCTTCACCATCGCGCTGACCGCAATCGGGATCTGGCTCGCGGTGAGCATTGCCGACCTGCGCCGCACCCAGGACTGCGTGCTGATGGGCCGCCGCGACTGCGCCAAGATCACGACGCCCCATATCTAGGTACGCCCCCCCCGACCGAAGGGCCGGCCGGCGGCATCCCCAGCCCTGTCGCCGGGGCCGCCCGGCTCCATTGAACTCAGGGCGGCGCTCCGATATACGGGCTTTCGACCCGGCCAGAGGGGGGTTTGAGGGCGTCATCGGGGCGCGATGCCCAGCCACCGTTCCACTCTGGAACTTCAGACAAATATCAGCAATATATCAAAGGCTTAGTGATGTCCTCCACATTCGATCAGGTCGCTACGATCATCGCTGAAACCTGCGACATCCCGCGCGACACGATCACGCCGGATAGCCACGCCATCGATGACCTCGGCATCGACAGCCTCGATTTCCTGGACATCGCGTTCGCGATCGACAAGCAGTTCGGCATCAAGCTGCCGCTGGAAAAGTGGACCCAGGAGGTCAACGACGGCAAGGCGACCACCGAGCAGTATTTCGTGCTGAAAAATCTGTGCGCCCGCATCGACGAACTGGTTGCGGCCAAGGGCGCGAGCGCCTAAGCGCGCGGTCATGCAACTCGAATACTTCCACATGATCGATCGCGTCGTCGACCTCAACGTCGACGCGAAGACGATTGTCGTCGAAGCCCTGGTCCCCAAGGAGAGCACGATCTTCGAGGGGCACTTCCCGGGCTATCCCCTGATGCCCGGCGTGCTCCTGATCGAATCGATGGCCCAGGCCTCGGGCTGGCTTCAGCTCGGCGTGCTCAAGTTCGAGCGCATGCCGATCCTGGCCGCCGTCAAGGAGGCCAAGGTCCGCGGCTCGGTCTTCCCCGGCGATCTCATGACCATCGAGGCGACCCTGTCGCATCAGGGCTCGGGCTATGCGGTGACCGACGCCAAGATCAGGGTCGGCGGCAAGCTGCGCGCGAATTCGACGCTCACCTTCACGCAGATCCCCTTCCCCAATGCGGATATGCGCAGCTTCATGGACGCGGTCGCCAAACGCGTCGGCTTCCCGCAACAGGTCGGATCGCCATGACTGACACTGCTTCGAAGCCCGGCCAGACGGAAGTCTGGATCACCGGCATTGGCCTCGCCACCTCGCTCGGCGAAGGCCTGGACGCCAATTGGGCCGCGCTTCAGGACAAGCGCATCAATGTCGACGAGAAGGGCTTTGCGCCCTGCATCGTGCATCCCCTGATGCCTGTGACCTTCGACAGCCAGATCCCGAAGAAGGGCGACCAGCGCCAGATGGAAGCCTGGCAGCGCATCGGCACCTATGCCGCGGGCCTTGCGCTCGATTCCGCCGGGATCAAGGGCAACAAGGACATCCTGTCGAAGATCGACATGGTGGTGGCCGCCGGCGGCGGCGAGCGCGACCTCAATGTCGACTCCGGCGTGCTCACGGCCGAGGTCAAGGGCGCCAATGCGCCCGGCTTCCTCAACGAACGGCTGATGAGCGATCTCAGGCCGACCCTGTTCCTGGCCCAGCTCTCGAACCTGCTCGCCGGCAACATCGCCATCGTGCACGGTCTCGGCGGCACCTCGCGCACTTTCATGGGCGAAGAGGTCGCGGGTGCCGATGCGGCGCGCATTGCGCTCGCGCGCATCGCCTCGGGCGAGAGCGACATCGCGCTGATCGGCGGCTCCCACAATGGCGAGCGCAAGGACCTGATGGTCCTCTACGAATTCGGCGACTTCAATCTGAAGGACAAGTTTGCCCCGGTGTGGGCGCGCAAGGATCACGCCGGTTTCGCGCTGGGATCTGCCGGCGCCTTCCTGGTGCTGGAATCGAAGGCGCACGCGGAAGCGCGCGGCGCAAAGCCGTTCGCAAAGCTGTCGAGCGTCGTTGCCGACCTCGCCCGGCGCAAACAACCCGGCGACATGGCCGCGACGCTGGAGAAGCTTTGGGAAAAGCTGCCCAGGCGCGAGGGCAAGGGCGCGATCATATCGGGCGCGACCGGCGCGGAGCCCGCGACGTCAGAGGAGCGCGACTTCCTGAAGGGCCATCCCGACTTCCCGGTGCGTTCGACCGGCACGATGTTCGGCCACACCATGGAAACGCAATTCCCGCTCGGCATCGCACTCGCGGCGCTGTCGATCTCGCGCGGTGCGCTGTTCCCGCCGAACGATTCCACCGGGACCGAGATTGAAATGCAGGGCGCGCCCACCCAGATTGTGGTGGTGGGGGCCGGACACTGGCGCGGCGAGGGCATGGCTCTGGTCGAGGCCGTAAGCTGAAGCGCGTCGCGCTTTGGCGGATGCTCTAGCTCAATCGGGGGATCGACATGACTGCACCACGCGACAAACTCGGGCGTCCCGTCGTCGTCGTCACCGGCATGGGCATCATGACCTCGCTCGGCAACGGCAAGGCCGACAATTGGGCGAAGCTCGTGGCCGGCGAATCCGGCATCCGCACCATCACGCGCTTTCCGGTCGACGGCCTGAGGACGACGATGGCCGGCACGGTCGATTTCGTCAGCGTCGATCCGTTCTCCTCCACCGCCCTGTCCGAGCGGATGGCTGAGCTCGTCACGCAGGAAGCGCTCTCGCAGGCCGGCATCGGCACCAAGGCCGATTTCCCCGGTCCGCTCTTCCTTGCGGTTGCACCGGTCGAGGTCGAGTGGCCGCAGCGCCGTGAGCTCGGCCGCGCCGTCGGCGCGCAGGACATCACCTATGACGATCTGCTGCGCATCTCCGGCGGCGGCAAGTACAGCGCCTATCACCACCGCTTCATGTTCGGCTCGGTCGCCGCATACCTCGCCGAAACCTTCGGCACCAAGGGTTCGCCGATCTCGCTGTCGACGGCCTGCGCCTCGGGCGCGACCTCGATCCAGCTCGGCGTCGAGGCGATCCGCCGCGGCGAGACCGATGCCGCGCTGTGCGTGGCCACCGACGGCACCGTGAACCCCGAAGCTCTCGTGCGGTTCTCGCTGCTCTCGGCGCTGTCGACCCAGAACGATCCGCCGCAGGCGGCCTCCCGCCCCTTCTCCAAGAACCGCGACGGTTTCGTCATGGCTGAGGGCGCCGGCGCGCTCGTCCTGGAGAGCTACGAGGCCGCCACCGCGCGCGGCGCAAAAATCCTCGGCGTGATCGCCGGTTGCGGCGAGCTCACCGATTCCTTCCATCGCACCCGCTCCTCGCCCGATGGCAAGCCGATCATCGGCTGCATGAACAAGACGCTGGCCGATGCCGGCATGACGCCGGACCAGATCGACCACATCAACGCGCACGGCACCGCGACGCCCGAGAACGACAAGATGGAGTTCAACACGACGTCGGCCGTGTTCGGCGATCTCGCGCAGAAGATTCCGGTCACCTCCAACAAGTCGATGGTCGGCCACACCATCTCGGCCGCAGGCGCCGTCGAGGCGATCTTCTCGCTGCTCACCCTCGAGCATCAGCGCATTCCGCCGACGATCAACTACGAGACTCCTGATCCCACGATCCTGTTCGACGTCGTCGGCAACAAGGCCCGCGATGCCCGCGTCACCGCGGTGATGTCGAACTCGTTCGGCTTCGGCGGCCAGAACGCCTCGCTGATCCTGACCCGCGAACCGGCCTGACCGGACGCATGGCGCTACTTCCTGCGAGCACGAAGGCCCGCGCGCGGGAGGCTGCCAAATCGCTCGGCGGCAGCCTGATCGGCGCCGCCACCGTCGGTATGCTGCGCACCACGCGCTATTTCGATCCGGCCAAGACCTCGGACTTCTTCTCCAGCGTCGTGAAGACGATCGGCCCGCGCCTGCGCGAGCACCGCATCGGCCGCGCCAACCTCACCGCGGCATTTCCGGAGAAGTCGCCGGAAGAAATCGAAACCATCCTGATGGGCGTGTGGGACAATCTCGGCCGCGTCGGTGCCGAATTCGCCCATATGGACCAGGTCTGGGATTACGACCGCGATAATCCGGAAAAGAGCCGGATCGAAATACCGCCGCGCAGCATCGAGCTGTTCGATCAGATCCGCGACGACGGCAAGCCGGCGCTGATCTTCGCCTCGCATCTCGCCAATTGGGAACTGCCGGCGCTCGCCGCCGTCGAGCATGGGCTTGATGCCGCGATCCTCTATCGCCGGCCGAACATTGCGTCTGCCGACCGCATCATCCAGGAGATGCGCCAGGTCAACATGGGCACGCTGATCCCGGCGGGGCGCGATGCGCCGCTGCGGCTCGCGCAGGCGCTGAAGGACGGCAAGCACGTCGCCATGCTGATCGACCAGTACCTGACCGGCGGCGTCGAGGTCACCTTCTTCGGCCGCAAGACCCGCGCCAATCCGATGCTGGCCCGCCTGCTCCGCCAGGTCGAATGCCCGATCCACGGCGTCCGCATCATCCGCCTGCCCGGCGGCCGCTTCCGCGGCGAGCTGACGGAAGAAGTCCAGCCGGTGCGCGACGCCGACGGAAGGATCGACATCCAGGGCACGACGCAGGCGATTACGAGCGTGGTCGAAGGCTGGGTGCGCGAGCATCCCGAGCAGTGGCTGTGGCTGCATCGCAGGTGGCGGTAGACGGCACCGCTTTCTCCGTTATGGCCGGGCTTGTCCCGGCCATCCACGCGCCTCCAAACGCGAGATCAAAGACGTGGATGCCCGGGACAAGCCCGGGCATGACGACCGACCACGCGGCCCGCGCGCCGCCCTACTGCTCCGGCAGCCCCGCGTCGACCTCGGCCTGAACGACGCGTTCCCAAGCTGCGACACAAACCGGACTTGCGTTCTTCATCGGCGGCCAGACGCTGAGCCTGGTCGTGCCGGGCCGCAACCTCAACCCTTCCTGCATCGCCACCCTCGCCTCCTCGAACTGGCCCGTTCTCTGATAGGCGGCGGCGAGCAGAAAGTGCGAGCGGCCGGTCCCGGGCGTGATCGCGATCGAGCGTTGCAGCCACGGCAACGCCTCCTCGTAGCGTCCCATCAGGGCATACGTCATGCCCGCGCCGAGCAGCCAGGTCCAGCGAGAGGCCGGCGGCGTGTCGTAACGATCGGCCTGCTGGAACGTCGCGAGCGCATCGTCAAAGCGACCGAGATAGATCTGACCCAGTCCGATCAGATAGAGCGCAGACCCGTTCCACGGATCGAAGTTCAACGCCTTGGCGCAGGTGACGAGACTTTCCACGAAATGATTGGTGGCACTGAGGAAGCGGCAAGTGGCCTCGAGCACCGCAATCGAGTTCGGCTTCGACCGCAGCGCCTGCTCCAGCGTCGCATTGGCCCTCGCTTCGACCGCGGCGGCCTCCTCCGGGCTGAACCAGACCATCTGGATGCCGCGCATCTGCAGCGAGGCAAGCGCGACGGCGAGATCGACATTGTCGGGGTCGTCCGCGAGCGCCTTTTGCAGCATGGCTTGTGCCGCGCCAAAACGCTCGCGCGTGGTCTGGTTGATCGAAGCGAGCGCCTGCTCGACGGCGACCTTGTCGCCGCCGGCCGATGATGTGCGGCGCGCGGAGGACGATGTGCTCGGCTCCAGGATTTCGTTCAGGTGGCGCGCAAGCACATGGCCGGCGCCTGCGGCGAGCCGGGCCTGCGCGAGCTGCGCGTCCGCCTCGTCAGCACTGATCGACACCGCCGCAACCGATTGAACCTCGCCGGTGCCCGCCTTGATGATCCGCGCCCGCAGCGTCCAGGATTGATCGGCGAGCTGTAGCTCGCCGCGCAGTTCGTAGTCCGATGACACGGCCGGCGCGGCCGCGCTCTCGCCGCCCGCGACCGCCGCCAATCGCGGCGCAACTACGCTGATGTTCTGGATCTTCGCAAAACCATCCGTGAGGCGGCCGGTCACTTCCGCAGCCATCGTCGCGCCCCGGGGATCGTTGCTGGCATCAACGATCTTCATCACGGCGATCCGCGGCGGCGTGCGCTTGAACAGGAGATCTGGCTTGAGCACCGGCGCCGCCACAGCGAGCCCGACAACGATCACACAGAGGCCGGCGACCGCGGCGACCATGGCCTGCCGGCTCAAACCGAACATGGTGCGCAATGACCTCACGGGCACCGCGGCGACCGCGGCCGGCAGCTCGGTCGCGACCTCACCGGTCGGAGCCGGCCGGGATGCCTCGGCCTGCAGCGTCACCTCCGGCGCAGCCACCACCTCCGCCGCCAGCAGATAGCCGCCGCCCGAGGCGAGCTTGATCAGCTGCCGCCGCTCGTCGCCGAGCGCGGTACGAAGCTCGCGGATGCACTGGAACAGGCTGTCCTCGCCGACATGGACGTTCGGCCAGACCGCCTCCATCAGCTCCTGCTTGCTCAGCACCCGGCCGCCGCTGGTGGCAAACAACCGCAGCATCTCGAAGGTCTTGGGCCGGAGCTTGATTGCAACGCCTTCGGCCGAACGCAGCTCCGCGCGCTGCTGGTCCAGCTCGAAGCCGGCGAAACGAAGCAATTGATCCCCCACGAAGTTTCTCTGGCCGGCTCATATAGAGGAAGTCTGGCGAAAATGCCCGAAAATCGAGCCTGAAACGCAAATATCAGAAACTTTCAGAAGCTGACCAACCCCTTATCAGGACACCGCTCCCACCCAATGCGATGAATCCAGCCGAGGACTCGCGAATGCGCGCTGGGGGACGTGGTGAGGACGGGGAAAGATTGTTTCAAGACGGCCCGCCGCCTGCGGGCTGCACTGCTGACGTCGTCGGCGCTGGCGCTGGCCTGGGCGCTGCCGGCCGTGCCATCGCGCGCCGCGTCGAATGGCACTTGGCTCGCCTCCCCCGGCAGCAACGATTATGGCACCGGCACCAACTGGGACGGCGGCTTCGTGCCGGTGGGCACGGCCTCCTTCGGCACCTCTAATATCACCAGCCTGGCGATTACGAGCGCCAGCGTCGGCGGCTGGACCTTCAATGCCGGCGCCTCGAACTACGTTTTTGACGTCAGCGGCCAGTTGAACTTCACGGGCGCCGGAATCAGCGTCAACGGCGGCAGCGTCACGATCAACTACAACTACTTCGCCACGACGTCCACGTTCACCGGCTCAAGCACCGCCGGCAATGCCACCCTCAACGTCAACGGTGCCGACCTGGCGTTCTACGGCAACAGCACGCCCGGCAACGCCACCATCAACAACAACGGCCAAATCGAGTTTTTCACGACCGCCCCCCTCACGGCCGGCTCGATCGCGGGCAGCGGGGTATTCGACCTTGGCGGCAACCAACTGACGGTCGGCTCCAACAATCTGTCGACCGTCGTGACTGGCAATATTGTCAACGGCTCGCTGGTCAAGATCGGCACCGGCACGCTGACCCTGTCGGGCGCCAATACCTATTCCGGCGGCACCACGATCAACGGCGGCACGTTGCAGCTCGGCAGCACCGGCGGCGTCGGCACCATTGTGGGGACCGTCAACGTTGGCGCCAGCGGCACGTTCAGCGTCTTCAACGCCGACACCAGCGGCATCACTGGCATCTCCAACGACGGTACCACGACCTTCCAGAACGCAAGCAGCGCCAGCTCCGCCACCATCACCAACAGTGGCACCCTGAAGTTCAACGACACGAGCACCGCAGGATCCGCCACCATCACCAACAGCGGCGCCGGCAACGTCTACTTCAACAATTCGAGTTCGGCGGGCAGCGCGACGATCACCAGCGACAACAACTACCTGTATTTCAACGATACCAGCACTGCGGGCAGCGCAAACATCACCAACAGCGCCAACAGCAGAGCCATTTTCCAGGGAAACGCCACGGCCGGCACCGCAACCATCACCAACGGCGCCTACCTGTATTTCTACGGCGGCAGCACGGCCGGCAACGCCGCTATCACCAACAACAATTGGCTGTCTTTCAACAGCACCAGCACGGCAGGCAGCGCCACTCTCACCAACAATCGCTGGCTATATTTCTACAACACCAGCACGGCTGGCAACGCGACCATCACCAACTCCGATTTGGTCGTGTTCCGCGACAATTCCACGGCCGGCAACGCCTCCATCACCAACAGCAATACCATCAATTTTGTCGTCAGCAGCACCGCCGGCAGCGCCGTGGTCACCAACAATAGCGGCGGCACGACCGCTTTCCAGGACAATGCGACCGCCGGCAATGCGCAGCTGATCAACAACGCGGCCAATGCCGTCTTCGATTTCTCCGGCAGCACCGGCCTGAACGGCGACAACAAGCTCAGCGCCGGCTCGATCGCCGGCAACGGCTCCTTCTCACTCGGCGCCAGCGAACTCACGGTCGGCAGCAACAATCTGTCGACCACCGTCAGCGGCGTGATTGCCGACGGCGGCGCGAGCGGCGGCACCGGCGGTTCGCTGGTCAAGACCGGCACCGGCACGCTGACGCTGACAGGCGCCAACACCTATACCGGCGGCACCACCTTCGCCGGCGGAACGGTCAGCGTCTCCGCGGACGCCAATCTGGGCGATGCGGCGGGCAGCCTGACCTTCAACGGCGGCACTCTGCAGGTCACCGGCACCGCTTTCAACACCACCGCGCGCACCATCACCCTGGGTGCCGGCGCCGGCACATTCGACATTGCGGACGCTGCCAACAATTTCGTCATCAGCCAGAGTCTCAACGGCAGCACGCTGACCAAGTCCGGCGCCGGCAGGCTGACCTTGACCGGCGCGGCAGGATTTTCCGGCGCGACGGTGTCTGCCGGCACGCTGGCATTCCTCAATAGCTCGGCCGGTAGCGCAGATATCACCAACAACGCGCAATTGGCGTTCAACGGCTACTCTACAGCCGGCAGCGCGACCATCCACAACACCGGCAACGTGCTGTTTGACGGCAACTCGACGGCCGGCAACGCGCAGCTCGTCAACACCACCTCCAGCGCCGTCATCGACTTCAACACCCCCGGCCCGGGCAGCGACGGCAAGATCAGCGCCGGCTCGATCGCCGGCGGCGGCCACTTCAACCTCAACGGCGAAGAGCTGACGGTTGGCGGCAACAATCTGTCGACCACTGTCACCGGCGTGCTCACCGGCAACGGAAGCATGACCGGAACGTCGCTGGTCAAGACCGGCACCGGCACGATGATCCTGTCGGGCATCAACACCTACACCGGCGCCACGATTGTGGACGGCGGCACGCTGGCGGTGAACGGCTCGATCGCATCGTCGAACAGCCTCACCGTCAACAGCGGCGGCACGCTCGGCGGCACCGGCACGATCGGCAATACGACAATCGCGAGCGGCGGCACGCTGGCGCCGGGCAATTCCGTGGGCACCCTCACCGTCAGTGGCAACCTCGCCTTCAATGCCGGCAGCTTCTACCGGGTCGAGGTCTCCACGGCCGCCGCCGACCGGACCAACGTCTCGGGCACCGCGACGCTCACCGGCGCCACCGTGCAGGCGGTGGCGATCCCGGGCAGCTTCCGCAGCCAGACCTACACCATTCTCAATGCAACCGGTGGCTTCGGTGGAACGCAGTTCGCCGGGCTGAGCGTCAGCGGCAGCTTCAGCCCCACGCGCAATCCGCATCTCACCTATGATCTGAACAACGTCTATCTCGTGCTCGATCCCGGCACGATCGTGCTGCCGGCAGGCACTGGCGCCAACCAGAGCAATGTGGCCGGCGCCATCAACGGAGCCGTCGCGAGCGGCGGGACGCCGCCGGCCGGGTTCGATGCGCTGCTCAACATGGGCCAGCCGCAGCTCAACGGTGCGCTCGGCCAGGTCTCCGGCCAGCCCGGCGCCGCCGGCACGCAAGCCTCGTTCAACGCGATGCAGCAATTCGTCGGCATGCTCGATCTCTTCGGCGGTGGCGGCACGGATGGCGAGCGCGGCGCGACCGCCGGCGATGGCGGAGCAATGGGCTATGCCTCCACCGACCCGCGCGACGCCAAAGTGCGCGAAGCTTACGCAGCGGTCACACCACGCGACGCCAGCGGCGATCTCATCGATCGGCGCTGGGGCGTGTGGGCTTCCGGCTATGGCGGCGCCAGCACTTTGAACGGCAACACCGCCACAGGATCAAGCACCACCACCAGCCGCATCTACGGCACTGTGGTCGGTGCCGACTATCGCGTCTCGCCGAACACGCTGCTCGGCTTTGCGCTGGGTGGCGCCGGCTATAATTTCTCGCTGTCGGACAGCCTCGGCGGCGGTCGCGCCGATCTGTTCCAGGCCGGCCTCTACGGCCGCCACACATTCGGGCCGGCGTATATCTCCGCCGCCCTCGCCTATGGCTGGCAGGACGTCACGACAGACCGCACCGTGACGGTGTCGGGCACCGACAGGCTGACCGCGAACTTCAAGGCCAGCACCTTCTCAGGCCGCCTGGAAGGCGGTTGGCGCTTTGCACCGATCCCCGGCTCCACTTTCGGCGTCACGCCCTACGCGGCCGCACAGGTCACGACATTCCACCTGCCAGGCTACGGCGAGACCGCGCTCGTCGGCAGCAACCAGTTCGCGCTGTCCTACACCGCGCAGGACACCACCAATGTCCGCACCGAGCTCGGCGCGCGCACCGACCAGCGCTTCCTCGTCAGCGATGGCGTACTGACCCTGCGCGGCCGGCTCGCCTGGGCGCACGACACCAACACCAGCCGCCTCGTCAGCGCCGCCTTCCAGACGCTGCCGGGCGCTGCCTTCACCGTCAACGGCGCGCAACCGGCGGCCGACTCCGCGCTGGTCGGTGGTCGCGCGGAGATGAAATGGCGGAACGGCCTCTCGCTCGCGGGCACCGTCGAAGGCGAGTTCTCGCGCAGCACGCAGACGTACACCGGCAAGGGCACGGTGCGGTATGAGTGGTGAGCGGAAAGATCGCCTCGCGGCGACCCGCCGCCTGCGGGCCGCGCTGCTGACGTCGTCGGCGCTGGCCTTGGCCTGGGCGCTGCCGGTCGCGCCCGCTTGTGCGCAGGATGCGACATGGCGCACCTCTCCCACCACTGCTGCGTATGAAGATGGGATCAACTGGAGCACCGGGAACGTGCCTTCCGGCACGGCCTACTTTGGCACGTCTAACTTCTTATACTTGACTGTTGGCAGCAGCACCTCGGTGGGCGGCTGGACCTTCAATGCGGGCGCCTCGAACCTCCAGATCCAGAACAACAGTTCAGGGCTCACCTTCACGGGCGCCGGCATCACCATCAATGGCGGCAGCCTCTACCTCATCACCGGCACCGGCGCGACAACCACCTTCCAGAATTCGAGCTCTCTCGGCACCGCCAAAAGCAACAATCAGGGCCTGATGGTGTTCGCGAACAGCAGCACCGCCGGCAACGCCACGCTCGGTAATGGAAATATCCTGATCTTCCAGGACACCAGCACCGCAGGCAACGCCGCCATCAGCAACAACAACTCCATGAGCTTCGCCGGCTCGAGCACGGCCGGCAGCGCAGCCATCACGAACTACGCAATACTCAATTTCAACGGCACCAGTACCGCCGGCAACGCGAACCTCACCACCGAGAGCGGCGGATACACCAATTTCAACGATAACAGCACGGCCGGCAATGCAACGCTCACCGTCAACAGCGGAGGACTACTCCGCTTCTACGGCAACAGCACAACCGGCAATGCGACCATCATCAACAATGCCGGGGGCAACATCTATTTTTCGGGGACAGGCCCCGCCGGTGACCGCAAGCTCTCGGTCCAATCGCTCACAGGCGCCGGCACCTCCTACCTCGACTTCATCGAGCTGACGCTCGGCTCCAACAATCAATCAAGCGAGGTGATAGGCACCATCACCGGCACTGGCTCGCTGGTCAAGGCCGGCACGGGCACACTGACGCTTTCGGGCGGGGACAGCTATGTCGGCGGCACGACGATCACTGGCGGAACTCTTCAGCTCGGTACACTTGCCAATACCGGCTCCATCGCGGGCGTGGTCAACGTTCGGGCCGGAACCACGCTCAGCGTCATCAACAGCAATGGCAACGCCATGGCGGTCAACGCAGATGCCGGCGGCACGGTGGATTTCTCGAACTCTGCGGGTCCCGCCGGCGACTACAAGCAGGTCGTCGGCTCGATTGAAGGGGCCGGCAGCTATCTTCTCGGCGCCAACGAACTCACTGTCGGCTCCAAGAATATATCGACCGAGGTGAGCGGCGTCATTTCCGGCACCGGCGGTTCGCTGGTCAAGATCGGCGCAGGAACGCTGACGCTGACCGCGACCAACACGTACACCGGCAGCACCACGATCGCCGAGGGCGAGCTCCAGCTCGGCACCCTCACCAGAACCGGCTCGGTCGCCGGCGCGATCAGCGTCGGCGACCAAGGCACGCTCAGCATCGTGAATGCCGGCGCGATTACCTCCATCACGAACGTCGGGCTCACGTCCTACAGCAATGGAATGTCGGCCGGCAGCACCGCGATCACCAACAGCGGCACACTCGAATTCGTCGACACGACCACGGCCGGCAGCGCCCAGATCACCTCCACCGGCACCGTCAATTTCCGAAACACCAGTTCAGTCGGCAATGCGACGCTGACCATCAACAGCGGCACCGCCAATTTCTACGACACGAGCAACGCCGGCAGCGCGACCATCGCCAATAGCGGCACGCTCAACTTCCGCAACGGCAGCACCGCCGCAAGTGCCACCATCAACAACAGTGGCACACTTAACTTCGGCGCCTTCGCTTCAAGTGACACCAGCACCGCCGCGAATGCCATCATCAACAACAGTGGCTCGCTCAACTTCTTGAGCTACAGCTCTGCCGGAAGCGCCACCATCAACAACAGCGGCACCTTGGGTTTCGGTTTCGCCAGCACGGCCGACAATGCCACCATCACCAACACCAGCGCGACTGCGCTCACTGCGTTTGGCACGGTCGGCCCTGCTGGCGATTCCATCTCCAGCGTCGGGGCGATCGCCGGTGCAGGCACCTTCGCGCTACGCTTTGGGACGCTCAAGGTCGGCGGCAATAATACGTCGACCGTTGTAAGCGGAACTCTCTCCATCGATGGCACCCTGGAAAAGGTCGGCACTGGCACTTTGACCCTGACGGGCACGAACACCTATAACGGCTACACGATCGTCTCCGGCGGCCGGCTGCAGTTCGGTGACGGCGGCGCGGGCGGCAGCAACAATCTGGGCGGCAGCATCGACGTCACGGGCGGCACGCTGGCGATCGAGACGCCGGCGACCCTGAACGTCGCGCAGACCGTGACCTTCGGCAACAACACCACTGTGTCGATCGCGGCGGGCACGAACAGCCCCGCTTTGTCCGCCGACAGCATCTCGATCGGCAGCGGCGTTGCCTTCAATCTCAGTGGCATCAGCAATGCGAGCCAGCTCGACAAGGTGCTGATCGACACCCAGTCAGGCATCAGCGGCGACTTCGCTTCCGTCACCGTCGGCGGCTTCACCGGCACGGTGGACTACCTCACGGTGTTCACCCGCAAATCGACAGACGGCCTGCAATACCTCGCCAGCTACGGCTTGAGCTGGACGGCGGGCAACTCGCTCGCCCACGGCACTTTCACGCTGACCAACGCGACCGACACCTTCACGCTCGGCGTGGCGCTGACCGATCAGGCGGCGAACCCCGCCACCGGCTGGGACGGCAAATCGCTCACCAAGGCCGGCGACGGCACGCTCATCCTGACCGGACAGAATACCTATAGCGGCGGCACGACGATCTCGGGCGGCACGCTCCAGCTCGGCAATAGCGGTCTGGCCGGCTCCGTCCTGGGAACGGTCACCGTCGGCACCGGCGGCACATTCGAAATCGTCAACGCCGACATGAGCGGCATCACCGGCATCGCAAACAGCGGCGCGACGAACTTCCGCAACGCGAACAGCGCTGGCAGCGTCAATATCTCGAACAGCGGCACCCTCGGGTTTTACGACACCAGCACGGCCGGAACGTCCACCATCACCAACAACAACCGAATCAATTTTCGGGACACCAGCACGGCTGGCGCCGCATCGGTCACCAATACCACCGCCAGCAATATCTATTTCTTTGACAATTCGTCGGCCGGCAGCGCCACCATCACCAACAATGGCGGCGGCCTGGTCTTCAACAATTCGAGCACGGCCGGCAGCGCCAACATCGCCAACAACGACTGGTCCGCCATCCTCTTCAACGACACCAGTTCGGCTGGCAGCGCCACGATCAGCAATGCAAGCAGGTCATCGGTGAGCTTCCTGAACAGCAGCACTGCTGGCAGCGCCACCATCACCAACAACGGCGATATGAGCTTCTCGAATGCGAGCACGGCGGGCAGCGCGACCATCAACAACACCAGCGACTACATGCATGCGCAGTACGCTTTTTTGAATTTCTACGGATCGAGCACCGCCGGCAGCGCCACCATCAACAACGCGATATCCTCCACCATCAACTTCCACGACGCCAGCTCGGCCGGCAGCGCCACGATCACGAATGTCAGCCCTGGATTTCTGAACTTCCTGAACAGCAGCACGGCCGGCAACGCCACCATCACCAATTCCGGCTCCATCGATTTCTGGAATTCGAGCTCGGCCGGCAGCGCGGCCATCGACAATTCGGGTTCGATCGCCTTCTTCGATTCCGCGAGCGCGGGAAGCGCCCACATCACCGGCGGCGGAATCGGGTTCCTCAATACGAGCACGGCCGGCAACGCGACCATCATCAACAGCAGCGGTGGACTCTCGTTCGTCAACAGCAGCACCGCCGGCAATGCGACGATCGTCAACTACCTGTACCAGTCCGTCGGATTTCATGACAGCTCGACCGCCGGCAGCGCGTCCATCACCAACAATGGCTCGGTATCGTTCTGGAACCAGGCCACGGGCGGTCATGCGACCATCACCAACGCCAACACCCTCTGGTTCGCCGACACCAGCACCGCAGACAATGCGACAATCGTCAACAACAACTCGACAAGCTTCCACGACACCTCCTCGGCAGGAAGCGCGACCATTACCAACAATCGCTCGCTGACCTTCACGAACCAGGCCACGGCCGGCAGTGCCGCCATCACGAACAGCAGCAATGTGCTGTTCTCTGGCACCTCCAACGCGGGCAACGCGCAGCTGATCAACAGCACCTCCGGCGCCGTCTTCGACTTCTCTTCGACATCAAGCACGAACGGCGACCACAAGATCACCGCCGGCTCGCTTGCCGGGAGCGGAACGTTCTCGCTCGGCGGCAACGAGTTGACGGTCGGCAGCAACGATCTGTCCACTGATGTCACCGGCGTGATCGCCGATGGCGGAACTGCCGGCGGCACCGGCGCCTCGCTGGTGAAGGTCGGCACCGGACGCCTGACACTGTCGGGCGTCAACACCTACACCGGCGCCACCACGGTCGACGGCGGCGCACTCGCGGTGAACGGCGACATCACGGCGTCGAGCGGCATCACCGTGAACAGCGGCGGCATTCTCGGCGGCACCGGCATCGTCGGCGACACGACGATCGCGAGCGGCGGCGCGCTGGCGCCCGGCAATTCCATCGGCACACTCACCGTCAGTGGCAATCTCACCTTCAGTGCCGGCAGCTTCTACACGGTCGAGGTCTCCACCACCGCCGCCGACCGGACCAACGTCTCGGGCACCGCGACGCTCACCGGTGCCACCGTGCAGGCGGTGGCGATCCCCGGCCGGTTCCGAAGCGAGACCTACACCATTCTCACCGCGACCGGCGGCCTGAGCGGCACATTTGCAGGCATCACCGGCAGCACCTTCGCGCCCGGCGCACGCAATCCGCATCTCACCTACGACCTCAACAACGTCTACCTGGTGCTCGATGCCGGTACGATCGACCTGCCGTCAGGCAGCAGCGGCAACCAGATCGGTGTCGCCGGCGGCATCAACAAGGCGGTCGAAGGCGGCGCGACGCCGCCGGCAGGCTTCGATGTGCTGCTCAACATGACCGACGCGCAGCTCGCCCGGGCGCTCAACCAGGTCTCCGGCCAGCCGGGCGCTGCCAGCACACAGGTCGCGTTCAATGCCATGCAGCAGTTCGTGAACGCGCTCGATCCGCTCGGTGCCGGTACGGATGGCGAGCGCGGCATGAGCGGAGGCACTGCGGACGGCGGCACGTTGGGCTATGCCGCCACTTCACAGGGCGACGCCAGAGTGCGTGAGGCGTTTGCCGCGGTGACGCCGCGCGATGCCGGCGGCGAGGCCATCGACCGCCGCTGGGGCGTATGGGCCTCCGGCTATGGCGGCGGCAGCTCGTTGAGCGGCAACGCGGCAGCGGGTTCAAGCTCAACCACCAGCCGCATCTACGGCACCGTGGTCGGCGCCGACTATTGCGTCTCGCCGGACACGCTGGTTGGTTTTGCACTCGGCGGCGCGGGCTTCAACTTCTCGGTCGCGGACGCGCTCGGCGGCGGCCGCGCCGATGTCTTCCAGGCCGGCCTCTATGCCCGCCACAATTTCGGGCCCGCCTATCTCTCAGCGGCGCTGGCCTATGGTTGGCAGGACGTCACCACCGACCGCACCGTAACGGTCTCAGGCACCGACCGGCTGACCGCCAACTTCAAGGCCAGCACTTTTGCAGGCCGCCTCGAAACCGGCTGGCGCTTCGCACCCATCCCCGCCTTCAGCTTCGGCGTCACGCCCTACGCGGCCGTGCAGGCCACGACCTTCCACCTCCCCGGCTACGGCGAGACCGCGCTCGTCGGCACCAACCAGTTCGCACTATCCTACAATGCGCAGGACACGACCAATGTCCGCACCGAGCTCGGCGCCCGCACCGACCAGCGCTTCCTCGTCGAGAACGGTGTGCTCACCTTGCGCAGCCGCCTCGCCTGGGCCCACGACACCAACACCAATCGCCTCGTGAACGCAGCCTTCCAGATGCTCCCCGGCGCCGCCTTCACGGTCAGCGGGGCACGGCCGGCCGCGGATTCCGCACTCGTCGGCGGTCGCGCGGAAATGAAATGGCGGAACGGCCTCTCGCTCGCGGGCACGATCGATGGCGAGTTCTCCCGGAGCACGCAGACTTACACCGGCAAGGGCACGGTGCGGTTTGAGTGGTGAACGACGCTGCGCGTGGTGTTGCGCCCGCGCCTCGATTGGGCCAGCCCGGATCGTGACTTAGGCGCCGTCACCGACGGCCACCCGCAGATGGCGTTTCTACTGTGCATGGGGTTGTTTTGCGGAATTTGGTGTCGGGTCGGTTCGCGAACGCCTACCGCCCCGTCTTCACCCTCGTCCACAACCGGTTGATGACCCGCTGCGTCGCCGGCTCGCGCGCCGTGATGACGAACAGCTTTGAGAGCGTCGCCTCGTCCGGATAGATGTTCTTGTCGTTCAGTATCTTTGGATCGACCAGCTTCTGGCTGGCGAGGTTGCCGTTGGCGTAGGACAGGAAGTCCGAGTTCTTGGCCGCGACATCCGGGCGATAGAGATAGTTGATCAGCTCGTAGGCTTCCTTGACGTTCTTGGCATCGGCGGGGATCGCGAGATTGTCGAAGAACATCTGCGCGCCCTCCTTCGGGATGGTGTAGCCGATCTCGATGCCGCTCTTGGCCTCCGCCGCGCGGGCGCGCGCCTGCATGATGTCGCCGGACCAGCCGACCACGAAGCAGATCTCGCCGGTCGCGAGCGCGCTGAGATATTCGGACGAGTGAAACTTGCGTACGGACGGACGGACCTTGGCGACGACGTCGGCGGCCTTCTCGAGATCCGCCTGCTTGGTCGAATTCGGATCGAGCCCGAGATAGTTCAGCGCCGCGGGGAAGATGTCGTCGGCGGAGTCGAGCATGTGGACGCCGCAGTCTTTGAATTTTGCCAAATTCTCCGGCTTGAAGACGATGTCCCAGCTGTCGATCTTCGCGTCGGCTCCCAGGATCTGCTTCAGCTTGGCGACGTTGTAGCCGATGCCCGTCGTGCCCCACATGTAGTTGGCGGCGTAGACATTGCCGGGATCGTAAATGCCGAGGCGCTCGGTCACCACGCCCCACGCATTGGAGAGGTTCGGCAGCTTCGACTTGTCGAGCTTCTGGAAGATATTGGCCTTGATCTGGCGCTGGAGGAAATAGGCCGTGGGCACCACGACGTCGTAGCCGGACTTGCCGGCCATCAGGCGCGTCTCCAGCGTCTCGTTGGCATCGAACGTGTCGTAGACCACCTTGATGCCGGTCTCCTTGGTGAAGGCCTCAAGGACGTCAGGCGCCATGTAGTTCGACCAGTTGTAGAAGTTGACGACCCGCTCCTCGGCTCGTGCCGGGGCGGAAAGCAACGTCAGCGCCGCGGCGATTGCAAAACCAAGGCAAAGCCAGGAAAAGCAAAGCCTCACGCGGCCGACGTTCGTCATCTTTCCTACCTCTTGCGTCCGCGCACCGCGTCCGACAACCGCTCCAGCGCGGTGTCGAGGGTCTCGTCCTTCTTGGCAAAGCAGAAGCGCACCACGGAGGTCACCGCGTCTTGCTCGTAGAAGGCCGACACCGGGATCGCCGCGACCTTGTAGTCCTTCACGATCCGCCAGCAGAACTCGGTATCGCTCTCGTTGAGCCCGAGCGGCGACAGGTCGACGGTGAGGAAGTAGGTGCCCTGCGACTTCAGCACGGGGAAGCCGAGGCTCTCCAGCCCCCTGGTCAGGCGGTCCCTACTCCGCGTCAGGTCCTTGCGCATCGACAGGAAGTAGTCGTCGGACTTGCCGAGCCCATAGGCGACGGCGGCTTGCAAGTTCGGGGCGGTGGTGAAGGTCAGGAACTGGTGCACCTTGGCGGCCACCCGCAGCAGCGGCGGCGCGGCGCAGACGAAGCCGATCTTCCAGCCGGTCAGCGAGAAGATCTTGCCCGCCGAGCCGACCTTGATGGTGCGCTCCCGCATGCCGGGGATGGTGATCAGCGGGATGTGCTTGTGCTCGTCGAAGGTGACATGCTCCCAGACCTCGTCGCAGATCGCGATGACGTCGAACTCCTGGCAATAGCGCGCCAGCAGCTCGAGATCCTCGCGCGGATAGACCACCGCGGAGGGATTCAGGGGATTGTTGAAGAGCACCGCCTTGGTCTTTGAATTGAAGACGCTTTTCAGCATGTCCTCATTCAGCCGCCAGTGCGGCGGCTCGAGGCGGACGAGCCGCGGAATGCCGCCGGCCTGGCGGATGATCGGCAGGTAGGAATCATAGACCGGCTGGAAGCAGACCACCTCGTCGCCGGGCTGGACCACCGCGAGGATCGCCGAGGTCAGCGCCTCGGTGCCGCCGGAGGTCACCATCACCTCGCTCATCGGGTCGAGCTTGAGGCCGTGCCAGTGACCGTAATGGGTCGCGATCGCCTGGCGCAGTTCCGGCAGGCCCATCATCGATGGGTACTGGTTGTAGCCGTTCAGCGAGGCATCGGCCGCGGCGCGGCGGATGTCCTCAGGCCCGGGATCATCAGGAAAGCCCTGGCCGAGATTGATGGCGTTGTTGTCGCGCGCGGCCTGCGACATCGCTTCAAAGATGGTGACGGGAAGGTCGGCAAAGACCTTGTTCAGCGAGGAGCTCTTGGTCGTCATCGCGAGGTCAGCCACCGACCTTGCTGGGAAGACCCGCCGCCTTCCAGCCCAGCATGCCGCCGGCCAGATGCTTGTCATAAGGCAGACCCGCCGCCTGCGCCGCGAGCGAGGCCGTCACCGAGCGCTTTCCGGAGCGGCAGGCGAACACGACCTCCTTTCCTTGCGGATCGGGGATCGCCTTGGGATCGAAGGTCGAGAGCGGAACCACGACGCCGTAGGGATAGGCCTCGGCTTCGACCTCGTTCGGCTCGCGCACGTCGACGAGCAGATAGCGCCCTTCCGCGACACCCTGGGAGACCTCGTCCGGGGTCAGATCCTGTACCTGGTTTGCCACATCATCCTCCAACGTCCGGGCCTGCGCCGGGGCGATCCCGGCGGGCGGCAACCTCGCCTCTCGGCAGGCGAAAATCAAGCGCTACAAAGGCTTGAGCTGCATGCCGCAAGTTAAAGCTAAATCGCAGCGACTTGAAGTGCGGCTTTCAGGATGCCTGAAACTCCTGCTTAGCATCCCACCACGCGCTCGGTGTCATTCCCCGCGGAAGCGGGGAATCCAGTACGCCGCGGCCTATCGATTCAACCACAATTGTCTCGGAGCACCGGATCGCCCGGTCAAGCCGGGCGATGACAGCGGTGGAGACGGACAGAGCACGCCTCGGCTCTAGATCGTCACCTGGGTACCGACCTCGACCACGCGGCCGGAGGGGATCTGGAAATAGTCGGTGGCGTCGTTGGCGGAGCGGCTGAGCGAGATGAACAGCCGGTCCTGCCAGCGCGGCATGCCGGAATGGACGGCGGGCTTCAGCGCCCTCCGCGACAGGAAGAACGAGGTCGACATGATGTCGAACTGCCAGCCGAGCTTGCGGGCGATCGCCAGCGCCTTCGGCACGTTGGGCGATTCCATGAAGCCGAACTTCAGCGTCACCTTGGAGAAGGTCGGCGAGATCTGCTCCAGCCTCACCCGCTCGGCCGGATCGATCCGCGGGGTCTGCGCGGTCTCGATAGTGAGAATGACGTTCTTCTCATGCAGCACTTTGTAGTGCTTCAGACTATGCATCAGCGCGGTCGGGGCGCTGAGCGGGTCCGAGGTCAGGAACACCGCGGTGCCGGGCACGCGCTGCGGCGGCCGCTTCTCCAGCATCGCCACGAGGTCGGCGAGCGGGAATTCGAGCTTGCGCGACTTCTCGAACAGCAGCCGGCTGCCGCGCCGCCACGTGTACATCAGGATGATCATGAGTGCGCCGAGCGCCAGCGGCACCCAGCCGCCCTCGAACACCTTGAGCAGGTTCGCGGTCAGGAAGGTCAGGTCGAGGCACAGGAATGGGGCGATCAGCGCCGCGGCGGCGAGCGGCTTCCACCGCCAGCCCTTCCAGATCACCACAAAGCCCATCATCGCCGTGACCACCATCGTGCCGGTGACGGAGATGCCGTAAGCCGAGGCCAACGCGCTGGAGGAACGGAACAGGAGCACGAGCAGCACCACCGCGACCAGCAGAAGCTGGTTGATGCGCGGGATGAAGATCTGGCCCGAATGGGCTTCAGAGGTATGGCGAATCTCGAAGCGCGGCAGCAACCCGAGTTGAATCGCCTGGCGCGTCAGCGAATAGGCACCGGTGATGACGGCCTGGCTCGCGATCACCGTGGCGGCGGTGGCGAGAACGACCATGCAGCCGCGGAAAAAGCCTTGTGGGAACAGCTGGAAGAACGGGCTCACGATCGCGCCGGGATCGCCGAGGACGAGAGCGCCCTGCCCCAGATAGTTCAGCGCCAGCGACGGCAGCACGATAAAAAGCCAGGCGGTCTGGATCGGCCGCTTGCCGAAATGGCCGAGGTCGGCATAGAGCGCCTCGGCACCGGTGACCGCCAGGAACACGGCGCCCAGCGTCACGAAACCGATGATGCCGTGGTGGAACATGAAGGACACGGCGTAGAGCGGGTTCAGCGCGAACAGCACCTGCGGCTGCTCGATGATCGGGTGGATGGCCGCGGCCGCAATCACCGCGAACCAGACGCACATCACGGGACCAAAGAACGCGGCGACGCGGGCGGTGCCGCGCGACTGCACGGCGAACAGGCCGACCAGGATGATCACGGTCAACGGAACGATGTAGGGCTCGAAGTGCAGCGTGATGTCCTTCATGCCTTCGATGGCCGACAGCACCGAAAGCGCCGGCGTGATCACGGCGTCGCCGTAGAACAGGGCGCCGGAAATGATGCCGAGCAGGACAATGGTCGCCCCGCCGGTGCCGACCGCGCGCTGGGCCAGCGCCATCAACGCCAGCGTGCCGCCCTCGCCATTATTGTCGGCACGGAGCAGGATCACGACGTATTTGAGCGTCACCACGACGATGAGCGCCCACAGGATCAGCGAGAGCACGCCGAGCACGGCCGCCGGCGTCGGCACCCCCTCCACGCCCGAGGCCGCCATCACCGCCTCGCGGAACGCGTAGAGCGGGCTGGTGCCGATATCGCCGTAGACGACGCCGATGCTGCCGAGCGTCAGCGCTCCGAAACGGGCGGTGGTGTGGGCTTCGCCATGCCCATTGGCCGCCGCCGTTTCCGGGGCGGAAATCGCTACGTCACTTGTCATGGGAGAGCCCAGTGGCCTCTAGAATGCTTCACTGCACAACGGCGGAAGAGCGCGCGGCTTATAGTCCTGCGCTGCCGGCATAGCCTAGCCCGATTTTGGGCCTTTGCCATGCGAAATTTGCATGGGTTGGCCGATTGCGTTCAGATGGTGACTTGCGTGCCGACTTCAACCACCCGCCCGGTCGGAATCTGGAAATAGTCGGTGGCGTCGTTGGCGGACCGGCTCAGCGCGATGAAGATGTGATCCTGCCACAGCGGCATGCCCGACTGCGCCGAGGCCTTGAGCGACCTTCGCGACACGAAGAACGAGGTCGACATGATGTCGAACTGCCAGCCCTGCTTGCGGGCGATCGCAAGCGCCTTCGGCACGTTCGGCTGCTCCATGTAGCCGAAGCGCAGCCTGACCTTGGAGAACTTGTCGCTGATCTTCTCCATGCGGAACCGCTCGGACAGGTCGACCCGCGGCGTGTGCGCGGTCTCGATGGTCAGGACCACGTTGTGCTCGTGCAGCACCTTGTTGTGCTTGAGATTGTGCAGCAGCGCGGTCGGCACGAAGGCGGGATCGCTGGTCAGGAACACCGCGGTGCCCTTGACGATGTGCGGCGGTCGCTTTTCGAGGCTGCGGATCAGGTCGTCGAGCGGCACCTCGATCCGGCGCGTCTTCTGGAGCAGGATGCCGGTCCCCTTGCGCCAGGTCCAGATCGTTCCCGCCATGGCGACGCCGAACAGCAGCGGCACCCAGGCGCCCTCGAGCAGCTTGAGCAGATTGGCGCTGAAGAAGCTGATGTCGACGACGACGAAGGGCACGATCACCGCCGCAGCCGTCGCGGCGCGCCAGTTCCACAGTTTCCAGATCACGACGAAGCCCATGACGCCGTCGGCGACCATGGTAGTGGAGACCGCGATGCCGTAGGCCGAAGCCAGATTGCTGGGGGTGTGGAACAATAGCACCAGCAGCATCACGCCGATCAGCAGCAGCCGGTTGACACGCGGCAGATAGATCTGGCCGGCATGGGTCTCGGAGGTGTAGCGCACCTCGAAGCGCGGCAGGAGACCAAGCTGCACCGCCTGATAGACCAGCGAGTAGGCGCCGGTGATCACGGCCTGGCTCGCGATCACGGTCGCCGCGGTCGCAAGTCCAACCAGCGGCAGCACCAGACTCTCGGGCACCATGCGATAGAACGAGTGCTCGATCGCGCTGGGATCGGACAGCACCAGCGCACCCTGCCCGAAATAGTTGATCAGGAGCGCGGGCAGCACGAAGAACATCCAGGCCGACTGGATCGGCTTGCGGCCGAAATGGCCGAGATCGGCGTAGAGCGCCTCGCCGCCCGTCACCGCCAGGAACACGGCGCCGAGCGTCACCAGGCCGATCGTGCCGTGCGACAGCAGGAATTGCAGCGCGTAATAGGGGTTGATTGCCGCCAGCACCGACGGATCGTCGGCGATGTGCACGGCGCCCATCAGCGCAAGAACGGCGAACCAGACCACCATCACCGGCCCGAAGGCCGAGGCCACCAGCGCCGTCCCCTTGCTCTGGACCGCGAACAGCAGCACCAGGATGATGACGGTGAGCGGCACGACATAGTGTTCGAAGGCGGGGGTCACGAGCTTCAGACCCTCGACCGCCGAGAGCACCGAGATGGCCGGCGTGATCATGGAATCGCCGATGAACATGGAGGCGCCGACCACGCCGAGCGCGAGCAGGAACCAGCTTCGCCGCCCGAGCGCGCGCTGGCCGAGCGCCATCAGCGAGAGCGTGCCGCCCTCCCCGTTATTGTCGGCGCGCAGCAGGAGCAGGACGTATTTGGCGGTGACGACGATAAAGAGCGCCCAAAGAATCAGCGAGAGCACGCCGAGCACCATGACCCGCGAGACCGGCTCGCCATGGGCCGCGGCCTTGACCGCCTCGTGGAATGCGTACAGCGGCGAGGTGCCGATATCGCCGAAGACAACACCGATGCTTCCGAGCGTCAGGCCCCAGAAACCCGAGGTGACCGGCCCGTCCTGAGCGTCGGTCGATGTGATGCTCGCCGTCATGTGAGATGAGAAACGCTTCTTCCCGAGAATTGATCCGGCGCCTTTTGACCGTTCCGGCGCGCCTGTCAATCGGCCCACCACCATAGCAGCCGCCGGGGCGGTTGCTGTGACGGCGCGGCAACGATTGTCGCCAGCGCGACGACATGCCTCAGGTAAGATGGTAGCGCAAGTGCCTAGAGCCTTCCGCTCCGCGGGAAGCGCTCTACGGCTTCAAATTCGGCGGCAGCGGCGGATCCTCGCGCATCAGCGTGATCGTCACCCGCCGGTTGGCCGCAAGCGAAGGATCGTCCGGAAACAGCGGCTGGGTGTCCGCCTTGCCGGCGACGGCGAAGATGTGGGACGGCGGCAGGCCCTCGCGTTCGAGGATCTGACGCACGGCATTGGCGCGATCGGCCGACAGGTCGAAGGCGCCATAGTCGCTGCGGGTCGGCACGAATCCGGCGGCGGTGTGGCCGGCGATGGAGACACGGAGCGGCGTTGCCTTCAGCGGGATCGCGAGCTTCTCGATCAGGCGGCGGGTGCGGTCATACGGCACCTTGGAGCCGTCGGCGAACATCGAGCGGCCATCCTGATCGACGATCTCCAGGTTGAGGCCCTGCTTGGTCTCCTCGAACATGATGTGCTTGGACATCTCGGTCAGTTCCGGCATGTCCTGCAGCGCCTGGCGCAGCGAGGCGGCGGCGAGCGCGAATTTGCGGTCGACCTTGATCTTCGCGCCCGACGTGCGGTCGCGGTCCTCCTGATCCGGCGTCGGCGTGTTGGAGGCGTCCTCGGGCTGGATGTGGTCGACGTTCTTCAGCCGCGGGCGGGTCGGCAGGCCGTCGGACTCGACGATACCGGCGTAGCGCGCCTCGCTCTGCACGCCGAATGCGTCGCGCATGGAGCCGGCGACGATCTTCAGCTTGTTGGCGTCCTGCGTCGAGAACGCGACGAGCATCACGAAGAAGCTCATCATCAGGCCCATCAGGTCGGCGAAGGTCACGAACCAGCCGTGACCGCCACCGTGAGCATCGCCGCGCTTCTTCTTGGCCATCTCTCGAGATCCCGGGCGGCGGCTTTACGCCGGCACCGGCTCGCCCTCGGCATGACGATGCTTCTCCGGCAAATAGGCCAGCAGCATTTCGCGTACGAGCGTCGGGCTCTTGGAGTCGCGGATCATCAGAATGCCGTCGATGATCAGCGTGCGGTTGGTTTCCTCGTCGAGCAGCTTGCCGTGCAGCTTGTCGGCGATCGGCAGACAGAACAGGTTCGCGACCAGCGCACCGTACAGGGTTGCGAGCAGCGCGGTCGCCATGAACGGGCCGAGCTTGGAGGGATCGGTCATGTTGGCGAACATCTGCACCATGCCGATCAGGGTGCCGATCATGCCGAAGGCCGGGGCGCAGTCGCCGATGGCGCGGTAGATCTTGCTGCCTTCGTCGAGGTGCATGAGGAAGTTGTCGCGGTCGCGCTCGAGATTGTCGCGGATGAAGTCGAGGTCGTAGCCGTCGGCGACGTAGCGGATGCCCTTGGCCAGGAACGGCTCGTCGGTCTCGACCTTTTCGAGGCCGACCGGGCCCTGCTTGCGGGCGATCTCGGCGATGCGGGCGAGCTCGTCGACGAGGTCGTGCGCCGACAGGCGGCTCATGGTGAAGGCGAACTTGGCGCCGAGCGGAAGGCCGTGCAGGAGCGCGCTGAGCGGAAAGCGGATCATGGTGGCCGAGATCGAGCCGCCGAAGATGATGATCATGGCATGTTCGGAGATGAACATGTGGAGGTCGCCGCCCATGAAGATCATCGCCGTAATGACGATGATGCCCGCAATGAGCCCGACGCTCGTCATGATATCCATGGGACACTCCAACGCGAACGCAACAACGGCCGTCCTGGCCGCTGGCGCGGCCCAACCCCGAACCGCATCGGAAACCCTAGAGCGCCGCCCTTAAAGCCGCGTAAAGGTTAAGTTGAGCCGGGGTGCCAGACCGGCGCAGCGCGCTGACAGGACGCCGGCCTTGCCCGCGACCGGCCGGAATCTCAACACTTCGCTAACCATGATTGCGGCGCGCCAGGACGGCAGCTCAGGACGAAAGCCCGGTCAACTCGAGGCTGAGCGCGCGCAGGCGCCTGCGCGCGCCGGCATCGTAGGCCTGCGGATTGGCGCGCATCTCGTTCATGCCGTTGAAGAACAGTCCGCTCTTGCCGGCGACATCGTCGCCTTCGACGAGGTGCAGGATCGCCGCACCGCCCTGCTCCACCGTCGAGATCGGCGTGATGCCGCCGGCACGCACCATCGTGGTGTTCATGTAGGTCGCCGGATGCAGCGCGTTGACGGTGATGCCCATGCGCTTCAATTCCTCCGCGAAATCGATGGTGAACATGATCTGTGCGAGCTTGCTCTGGGCGTAGGCGCGCGAGCCGCTGTAGCCGTTGCTGATCATGACGTCGTCGAAATCGATCGGATGCTGACCGAGCGAGGCAACATTGACGACGCGCGAAGGTGCCGCGGACTTCAACAGCGGCAGCAGCAGGTGCGCAAGCAGGAAGCCCGAGAGGTAATTCACGGCAAAGCGCAGTTCATAGCCGTCCGGACTCTCCTGCCGTTGCGGTCCGTCGTTCTGCGAGCCGATGCCGGCGTTGCTGACGAACACATCGAGACGCCGGTGATCGCGGATAACGGCTGCGGCGAGCTCTCGCGTACCTGACATCGACGACAAGTCGGCCTCGTAGAATGTCGGCGCAGTGTGGCCGGCCTGCACGATCTGGTCGATCAGCGCTTTCGCGCGCGCGGCATCGCGGCCGTGGATCAGGACCCTCGCACCTGCTTCGGCCAAGCGGCGCGCGACGTAGCGGCCGACGCCGTCCGTCGAACCGGTGATCAGGATTGTTTTGCCAGTCATCTTCATTGTGCGTCCTCCGACTGCGGCCCTGCGCCACATCCGCGACCAGAGATCATGCAGTATTCTATCGCCGGGCGGCATGCTCCATCGCAGGAGCCGTTTTGCCATGTTGACGCTGTTCGGTCTTCTCACCGCGCTGCCCGCGGTGCTGGCGCTCCACCTGCTCGAGCCAGGGCTCGTCCTGCCGGTGTTCAGCGTCTTGCTGTTTGTCGAGGCGGGCTTTGCCGTGATCGCAGCGCGCTTGATTCACGCCCCTGATAATGCCGACAACGTCACCCTCTGGGATCTCGCCGGCGGCTTCACCCTGATCGGATGCGCCGCCGTAGTCTTCGGCGAGCCGGATCAGGCCGCCCTGTTTCTGACGGAACAGGGCGGCCCCCGGCCGGCAACGCGGCCCTAAGTCGTTCGGTCGCCCGTTAGTGAATCTCCGCCGAGCGCTTCAGTGCGGCCTTCAGCTTCTCCAGCGAGAAGTCGGGGCTGCGCGCGATCTCCAGGATGGGCGTCTCGCGGCGGCCGCAGAGCTCGGCGGCCTCGGGCAGCTTTGCGGCGATGTCGAGCGGGATCACGATGGCGCCGTGCTGGTCGGCATGGATCAGATCGTCGGATTTCACGGTCATGCCGGCAACGCGCACCTCGCCGCCGAAGCTTTCCGCATGCACCCAGGCATGCGACGGGCCGATCGAGCCGGCCAGCGCCTGGAAGCCCGGGGCCCATTGCGGGATGTCGCGGATCGAGCCGTCGGTGATGACGCCGAGGCAGCCGAGCGCCTTGTGCACGTTGCTCTGCACCTCGCCCCAGAACGCGCCGTAGCCGACGTCGGGACCGTCGATGTCCTGGATCACCGAGATGCGCGGACCGTGGCCGGTGCCGACATATTCGTAATATTCGATGCGGCGCTTGGACTGCTCTTCGGCCGGCAGCGAGGACTTCAGCACCGAGCGGATCGCAACCGTGCGGGCATAGCCGACGATCGGCGGCAGGTCCGGAAACGGGCAGACCAGTTGCTTGGTGGTGTAGCCGATCAACCGGCGCTCCGGCGCCACGATCTCCATGGCATTGCAGATCGTCGGGGTGTCGTAGCGGCCCAGCGCTTCGAGGACGGCAGCGGGCAGCGGCCCGGTCGCGGTATCAGTCACGGCGTTCTCTCCCAGATTGGCGGCCGCTGTTGGCGCGGTGCCGCCGGCACAGGGCGATATAGCCGAGATCAGGCTTCAACCCAACTCGGCCGCCTTCATGGCAGATATCCGCGAAAACCGCTCAGTGCAGCCGCCCCGGCCGGTCGTCGTCGTGCGGCGGCTCCGACAAATTGGCCAGCGTCGGCGCCGAAGGCGGCGACGGGACCTCGCCTTCCGACGGCGCGGTGGCCGCCATCGCACGCGCCTGGTCGCGGTAGGATTTGTAGCCGAGCGGCAAACCGAGCAGATACAGCACCGTGCCGATCGACAGCACGTGCCAGGGATAGGCGATCAGGATAGCGATGAAGACGATCACCGCGACGAACGCCGGCAGCACCAGCTCGGGCGGCACGCGCATGCGCTTGGTCTTGCCGGAGAATACCGGCAGACGCGACACCATCAGGAAGGCGATCAGCAGCGTATAGGCCGCCGTCACCGCCGCGGGCAGCCGGCCGAGATCGAGAAACGCGACATAGATCGGCAGCAGCACCGTGATCGCGCCGGCCGGCGCCGGCACACCGGTGAAGAAATTGGCGGCGAAGGCCGGCTTGTTCGGATCGTCCATGGTGGCGTTGAAGCGCGCGAGCCTCAACCCCCCGGAGATCGCGAACACCATGGCGGCGATCCAGCCGGCATTGCCGAGCTCGTGCAGCTGCCAGAAGTACAGCATCAGGCCGGGAGCCACGCCGAAATTGACGAAGTCGGCGAGGCTGTCGAGCTCGGCGCCGAACTTGGACTGCCCCTTGATCATGCGTGCGACGCGACCATCGATGCCGTCGAGCGCGGCCGCGAACACGATGGCGTAGACCGCGAGCGTCATCCGCCCCTCGATCGACAGCCGGATCGAGGTCAGGCCGGCGCAGATCGCCAGCAGCGTGATGACGTTGGGCACCAGCATCCGCACCGGGATCGGGCGGAACCGCCGGCGGCGCACGTCAGGATCTTTGAAATCGTAGGGGGTCATGGCTTACCTCAAGGCGAGATATAGCAAGCCGCGTCCCCCTCCGCCATTGCGGCGGAAGGCCCTGATGCACCGACCAATGGTTAATTGGCGCGGTAGGCGCGGCTTGGGTCGTCCCCGGCAAGATCGGCCAAAATCGTCTCTCCGGCGATCGCGGTCTGGCCTTCCGACACCAGCGCCTTGGTACCCAGCGGCAGGTAGACGTCGAGGCGCGAGCCGAAGCGGATCAGGCCAAACCGCTCGCCCGCCCCGATCGCCTGCCCTTCCCTGACGAAGCAGACGATGCGCTTGGCGACGAGCCCTGCGATCTGGATCACGCCGATCTTGGCCGTCGGCGTCGTGATCACGAGCGAGTTGCGCTCATTGTCCTCGCTCGCCTTGTCGAGCTCGGCGTTGATGAACAGGCCCGGCCGGTAGGCGATGCGGTCCACCCTGCCCGCGATCGGGCTGCGGTTCACGTGGCAGTTGAACACGCTCATGAACACCGAGATGCGCGGCAGCGGCCGGTCGCCGAGCCCGAGCTCGGCCGGCGGCAGCGCCATGGTGATCATCGAGACGCGGCCGTCGGCCGGCGACACCACGAGTCCCTCGCGCACCGGCGTCACGCGCACGGGGTCGCGGAAGAACAGCGCGCACCACACGGTCAGGATCGTGCCGATCCACCCGAGCGGCGACCACAGCCAGAACAGGATCAGGCTTGCCAGCGCAAAGCCGCCAATGAAGGGATAGCCCTCCTTGTGGATCGGCGGGATCTGACGCTGGATCGAATCGAGGATGGACATCGCTATCTGCCGCCTGGAAGTTGATGGCGCCGGGTCGCCCCCGCGCGGTGGAGTTGTTTAGGCCAGAGTTGGGACCCGAGACAAGGTCACTCCGCGGCCGCTGACGTCGCGAGGGCGTCGTCGACCGGCGGCGGCTCCCGGTTGGGCGCCTCGCTGGAATCCGCCATCTGGGCCAGTTTCTCGCGTGCCGCTTCGGCCTCGCGCTGCCTGTTCCACATGCTGGCATAGAGGCCGCCCTGCGCGAGCAGCTTGGCGTGGGTGCCCCGCTCGGCGATCCGGCCCTGGTCCAGCACGATGATCTCGTCGGCGCCGACGATGGTGGAAAGCCGGTGCGCGATCACCAGCGAGGTGCGGTTCTTCGCCACGCGGTCGAGCGCGCCCTGGATCTCGTGCTCGGTGTGGGTGTCGAGCGCCGAGGTCGCCTCGTCCAGCACCAGGATCGGCGGCGCCTTGAGCACGGTGCGCGCGATGGCGACGCGCTGCTTCTCGCCGCCGGACAGCTTCAAGCCGCGCTCGCCGACCTGGGTCTCGTAACCCATCGGCGCCATGCGGATGAAATGGTCGATCTGCGCCAGCCGCGCCGCTTCTTCGACCTCGGCATCATCGGCATCCCAGCGGCCGTAGCGGATGTTGTAGCGGATGGTATCGTTGAACAGCACCGTATCCTGCGGCACCATGCCGATCGAGGTGCGCAAGCTGGCCTGCGTGACCTCGCGAATGTCCTGGCCGTCGATCAGGATCTTGCCGCCGGAGACATCGTAGAGGCGGAACAACAGACGCGAGATGGTCGACTTGCCCGCCCCCGACGGGCCCACGATCGCGACCGTCTTGCCGGCCGGCACCTCGAAGCTGATGCCCTTGAGGATCGGCCGCGTCGGCTCATAGGCGAAGCGCACGTCCTCGAAACGCAGATTGCCGGCCGAGACCACCAGCGGCTGCGCATCGGGCATGTCCTTGATCTCGGCCTCGCGTCCGAGCACGTTGAACATCTTCTCGATGTCGATGATGGCCTGCTTGATCTCGCGATAGACCATGCCCATGAAATTCAGCGGCTGGTAGAGCTGGATCATCATGGCATTGACCAGCACGAAATCGCCGACCGTGTTGGTGCCGTTGCGCACGCCGATCGCGCACATCAGCATGGTCGCGGTCAGCCCGAGCGTGAAGATCACGGCCTGGCCGGTGTTGAGCACCGCGAGCGAGGTATAGGCCTGAACGCTCGACTCCTCGTAGCGCGCGACCGACTTGTCGTAACGCTGCGCCTCGCGCGTCTCCGCGCTGAAATATTTCACGGTCTCGTAGTTGAGCAGCGAGTCGATCGCCTTGGTGTTCGCCTCGGTGTCGGAATCGTTCATCTTGCGGCGGATGCCGATCCGCCACTCGGTCGCGATGTAGGTGTAGTACATGTAGACCGCGACCGTGATCAGCGTCGCCACCACGTAGCGCCAGTCGAACTGCCACAGCAGCACCGCCAGCAGCAGCGTGACCTCGACGATGGTCGGGATCAGCTGCAGGATCACCATGCGCACGATGACCTCGATGCCCTCGCGGCCGCGCTCGAGCACGCGCGTCAGGCCGCCGGTCTTGCGCTCGAGGTGAAAGCGCAGCGACAGCTCGTGCATGTGGATGAAGGTGATGGTGGCGAGCTTGCGCACCGCATGCATGGCGACGCGAGCGAAGATGCCGTCGCGCCATTGCGTCAGCACAGCCATCAGGATGCGCGTCACGCCATAGCTTGCGGTCAGCAGCAATGGCGAAGCGATCACCCAGAGGTGCCAGTTGTCGGGCTGCACCGGCGCGGTGTTGGCGCCGGTCAGCGCATCCGTCGCCCATTTGAAGCTGAACGGCACGGTCAGCGTGATCAGCTTGGCGGCGAGCAGCAGCACCATCGACCAGACCACCCGCATCTTCAGGTCGAAACGGTCGCCCGGCCAGATATAGGGCCACAGATGCGCCAGCGTGCCCATCAGCGTGGCCCGCTCCAGCGGTCCGCCTGCGGGAGGATCGGGAACGTCTGCGCCGTCGAACGATTGAGGTTGGTCCATCAAGAAGCCTGAAAGCCCGCCGGGTGCGGGCAGCGTTACGAATTGCGATTTTCGCCCGTCATATAAAGCCTTCCGGATGGCAGCGCACCCCGCCAGATGGCGAATCTTTGATTGTTTGTCGCCATTTACCGGTAGATTTCCGGGGGATCCGAATCACCGATTGGGCTTGACGCCCCTTCGCTGCAATGCATCATGGCACCAATGAGCACGATCAAAACTGTCTGTGTCTATTGCGGCTCCGGCCCAGGAACCAATCCCAGCTTCACCGAAGGCGCCAAGGCGTTCGGCAAGGCCCTCGCCGAGAGCAACATCCGCCTGGTCTATGGCGGCGGCTCGCTCGGCCTGATGGGCTCGGTCGCGACCTCCGTGCTCGATCACGGCGGCACCGTCACCGGCATCATTCCCGAATTCCTCCGCAAGCGCGAGAACGCGCTGACGCGCGTGCAGGAGATGATCGTCACCCCCGACATGCACGAGCGCAAGCGGCTGATGTTCGAGCGCTCCGACGCCTTTGTGGCACTGCCGGGCGGCGTCGGCACGCTCGAAGAGCTGGTGGAGCAGTTGACCTGGAAACAGCTCGGCCGTCACGCCAAGCCGGTGCTGCTCGCCAACTTCGACAATTTCTGGGAGCCGCTGTTCTCGCTGCTGTCACACATGCGCCAGACCGAGTTCATCCGCGCCGGCCTTTCGGTCGACATCCTCAAGGCCGATCGCGTCGAGGATATTCTGCCGAAGCTGAAGGCGGCAGCGGCACAGATCGCCGAATCTGAAACGCAGCTCGCCCCGGAAGTGGCGCGCAAGCTCTAGCGCCTTACTCCGCCGGAAACGTCACCGCCTCGATCCGGTTGCCATCGGGATCGGTCACGAAGGCCGCGTAGTAGCGCACGCGGTCATGCGGACGGATGCCCGGCGCGCCGTCGGACGCACCGCCGGCGGACAACGCCGCGGCGTGAAACGCATCGACCTCGGCCGTCGTCTTCGCCCGCAGGCAGATGTGCACCCCGCTCTCCGGTGCCACGCGCGGCATTCCCTCGCGTAGATTGATCCAGAACTCGGGATAGGCCTTGCCGAAGCCGATTGTCCGCGGCCGCGTGACGAGGCGCGTGAGGCCGAGCGCGGCGAGCGTGGTCTCGTAGAATTTTGCGGAGCGTTCGAGGTTGCTCACACCGACGGAGATGTGGTCGATCATGGCCTGCTCTCTCCCTACCCCAACTGTCATCGCCCGGCTTGACCGGGCGATCCAGTACTCCGTGACGCCGGTGATTGAACCGAGACGCTGCGGCGTACTGGATACCCCGCCTTCGCGGGGTATGACAGTTGTACCAGGAACTACGCCGGCGCCCCCGACTTCACCAGCTTGTAGATCACCGAATCCATCAGCGCCTGGAACGAGGCGTCGATGATGTTCGGAGACACGCCAACCGTGGTCCAGCGATCGCCGTTCTCGTCCTCGCTCTCGATCAGCACGCGCGTGACCGCGCCGGTGCCGCCGTTGAGGATACGGACGCGGTAGTCGATCAGCGTCAGGCCCTCGATGTACTTCTGGTACTTGCCGAGGTCCTTGCGCAGCGCGACGTCGAGCGCGTTGACGGGGCCGTTGCCTTCGGCGGCCGAGATCAAGCGCTCGCCGGCGACGTCGACCTTGACCACCGCAAGCGCGACGGTGACGCGCTCGCCGTGCGAATTGTAGCGCTGCTCGACGTTGACGTCGAACTGCTCGACCTCGAAATAATGCGGCACCTTGCCGAGCGTTCGCCGCGCCAGCAGATCGAACGAGGCGTTGGCGGATTCATAGGCGTAGCCGGCAGCCTCACGCTCTTTCAATTCCTCGACCAGCCGCGTCAGCTTGGGATCGCTCTTCTCGTAGGCGATGCCGGCCCGGTCCAGCTCCGCGATGACGTTGGAGCGTCCGGCCTGGTCGGACACCAGCACCTTGCGGTGATTGCCCACCAACTCGGGCAGCACGTGCTCATACGTCTGCGGGTCCTTCAGCACGGCGGAAGCATGAATGCCGGTCTTGGTGACGAAGGCACTCTCGCCGACATAGGCCGCATGCCGGTTCGGCACGCGGTTGAGCATGTCGTCGAGCGTGCGCGAAACCTTGACGAGAGTAGCGAGCTTTTCGGGCGTGACGCTGATCTCGAAGGCGTCGGAAAACTCCTTCTTGAGCTTCAGCGTCGGGATCAGCGAGCACAGATTGGCGTTGCCGCAGCGCTCGCCAAGGCCGTTCAAGGTGCCCTGGATCTGCCGCGCGCCGGCGCGCACCGCGGCGAGCGAATTGGCCACGGCCTGCTCGGTGTCGTTATGGGCATGGATGCCGACATGGTCGCCCGGGATGTGCTTCGTCACTTCGGTGACGATGGCCTCGATCTCGTTCGGCATGGTGCCGCCGTTGGTGTCGCACAGCACCACCCAGCGCGCGCCGGCCTCATAGGCGGCCTTGGCGCAGGCGAGCGCGAAGGTTGAATCCTCCTTGTAGCCGTCGAAGAAGTGCTCGCAGTCGAGCATGACCTCGCGGCCCGCGGCCTTCGCCGCCGTGACGCTGTCGCGGATCGACGCCAGATTTTCTTCCTTCGTCGTCTCCAGCGCGACGCGCACCTGATAGGCGGATGACTTCGCCACGAAGCAGATCGCATCGGCCTTCGCTTCGAGGAGCCCGGCCACGCCGGGATCGTTGGAGACCGAGCGCCCTGCCCGGCGCGTCATGCCGAAGGCCGTGAAGCGCGCATGCTTGAGCTTGGGCTTGGTGCCGAAGAACTCGGTGTCGGTCGGATTGGCGCCGGGATAGCCGCCCTCGACATAGTCGATGCCGAGATCGTCGAGCATCGCCGCGATGACCTGCTTGTCCGTCAGGGTGAAATCGACGCCGTTGGTCTGCGCCCCGTCGCGCAGCGTGGTGTCGAACAGATAGAGACGCTCCTTGCTCATTGCGCGGCTCCGAGCGTCTTCTTCATCGTGGTGTTGGCGAGCCACTCATCGTTGATGGTGATGCTGTTACGCTGCATGGCGACATAGCCGCGCTTGGCGAAGAAGTTCTGCGCGGTGTCGCTGGCATCGACCGACAGGCTGGTTGCGCCGCGGCCGCCGGCGAGCTTCTCCAGCGCGTCCACCAGCATGGTCGCGATGCCCTGACCGGTCACGGCGGGATGCACATAGAGCATGCGGATGTGATCGGCCCCGCGCAGCGAGGCGAAGCCGACGGGCGAGCCCTCCAGCGTCGCGACCAGCGTCAGGTCCGCAGCGAGCCGCTTGCCGAACTCCTCGGTTTCCGCCGCCTCCATCCAGGCCTGCTGCTGCGCCTCGTTGTAGTCTTCGCCGGTCAGTTCCTCGATGCTTGCCGCGAAGATCGCGGCGAGGACCGGCACGTCATCAGGCAGGAACGGCCGCAGGCCGGGTTTTGGCAAAGTCTGTCCCATCGTCTTCACCACATCCCATAGAGTTTCAGCGCCAACGCCACGGCGGCCGCGAGCAGCAGGATCTTCAGCGCGATGTAATAGAGCCAGTGCCCTGGAAAAGGCGTGTCGGGCCGCTTCATCGCGCGACCTCCCAGGTCGTACCGTCCTTGGAGTCCTTGATCGCAACGCCCATCGCGGCAAGCAGATCGCGAATGCGGTCGGATTCTTTGAAGTCCTTGCGGCCACGGGCGGCCGTCCGCTCCGAGATCAGGCGTTCGACTTCCTTGGCATCGACCCCGCTGGCCTGCTGCTTGCGCCCTTCCCACTGCGCAGCGCTTTCGGAGAGGAAGCCGAGCAGGCGCAACGAGCCCGCCAGCGCGCTCACATCGCTGCCACGCAGGCCATGCAGCGCCGCGATCGCCAGCGGCGTGTTGAGGTCGTCGAGCATCGGTTCGACGACGGATGCAGCCGGCTGGCCGGGTTCGACGTCGGCCGCGACGCGATACCAGTCGTCGAGCGTCCTGGCGCTCTCCTCCAGCGACTTCAGGGTCCAGTCGATCGGCGAGCGGTAATGCGTCTTCAGCATGTTCAGGCGCAGCGCCTCGCCCGGCCAGTCCGCGAGCAACTCGTGGATGGTGACGAAGTTGCCGAGCGACTTCGACATCTTCTCACTTTCGACCTGGAGGAAGCCGTTGTGCATCCAGTAGTTCGCCATGCGCTGCTGGTGGAAGGCGCAGCAGGTCTGCGCGACCTCGTTCTCGTGATGCGGAAACACGAGGTCGATACCGCCGCCGTGGATGTCGAAATATTCGCCGAGATGCTTCCAGGCCATGGCCGAGCACTCGATGTGCCAGCCCGGGCGTCCCTGCGCGGTGATCCCGGCCGGCGACGGCCATGACGGCTCGCCAGGCTTGGACGGCTTCCACAGCACGAAGTCGGTATTGTCCTTCTTGTAGGGCGCGACGTCGACGCGGGCGCCGGCGACCATCTCGTCCAGCGAGCGATTGGACAGCGCGCCATAGCGCGGCAGGCCGGAATTGGCCGCGTTCATCGCCTGCGGCGAGAACAGCACATGGTCCTCGGCAGCATAGGCAAAGCCGCCCTTGATGAGCCTTTCGATGATCTCGCGCATCTCGCCGATATGCTCGGTCGCGCGCGGCTCGACGCTCGGCCGAAGCGCGCCGAGCGCGTCGACGTCGGCGTGAAACTGCTTGCCGGTCTGCTCGGTGACCTTGCGGATCGCCTCGTTGAGCGGGAGCCCTGGAAAGTCGCGCGCGGCGCGGTCGTTGATCTTGTCGTCGACGTCGGTGATGTTGCGGACATACGTCACGTGCGCCTCGCCATAGAGATGGCGCAGCAGCCGAAACAGCACGTCGAACACGATCACGGGCCGCGCATTGCCGATATGGGCGAAGTCGTAGACGGTCGGTCCGCAGACATACATGCGGACGTTCTTTGCATCGAGCGGCACGAAGGTGCGCTTGTCCCGGCTCAGCGTATCGTAAAGGCGCAATTCCATATGGATACCCGTCGGCTGTTGGCCGGGCGTCCAGTGCTCTCAATGCTTTTGAGAAAAGACGGCTCCAGCCAGCGAATCGCTAGCTCGTAATCTCGCGGCAAATGCCACAAATGGCGAGGAGACCGTACATGCGGTCACATATGGGCTATCAGGCGCCCCCGCGTCAAGAGAGCCGCGAAAACGCCGTTTTATCTCCGCAAAGCGCGGCCGCCCCGCCTTGATGGTTCATCATCCTTAACCTTTTGAGTCTACTTGGAACCCGGCGGTTCCCTAAAGCCCCGGTGCACCCATGCGATCCCTGCTCGCGCTCGTCTCTTGTGCCTCCATCATCGCGGCATCCAGCGCGCTCGCCGAGACCCGCGTCTTCATCATCGCCAACCAGGCGGACGGCTACGGTGTCGACCAGTGCCTCGCCAAGGGCGAGAAATGCGGCGCACAGGTCGCGCGCACCTATTGCCAGTCACGCGATTTTGCCCAGGCCTCGGCCTATCGCCGGGTCGATCCCGACGAAATTACCGGCTCTGTCCCCAAAACCGGCGCAAACTGCTCCCATGGCCACTGCGACGAATATGTCGCAATCACCTGCCAGCGCTGAATTCCCTCGGAGCTGGCGGACCTTAGGACCAGTTTTCGGCCCCTGAAACGACGTGACGATGCCGCAGGAAGCGGCTATTGGAGGGCGCGCGTCGGCCCCCAAAATCGCATTGGAAGTCACTTGGGGCCGTGACCTCGCTAGAATGGCGGATATGCCTGAATTTTTGTCTCTCTCCCGTGCTCGCTCCATCCTTGCCTGCACCGTGCTTCTGAGCACGGTCGTGCTCGCCAACGGCGCTTTCGCGCAAGCCGGCCCGCCCGGCCCGCCGCCTCAGCCCGGCCAGAACGGGCTTGGACCAAATCCGATGTGCGTGCGGCTGGAAGGCCAGCTCGCCGCGCTCGATCGTGGCGGCGGTGGTGGCGACCCCGCGCGCGAAGACCAGATCCGCCGCTATCAGGATTCCCAGGCCAAGCAGCAGGCCGAGCTCGACCGCGTCACCATGCAGGCCAAGCGCATGGGCTGCGATTCCTCCGGCTTCTTCTCGTTGTTCAACGGCCAGTCGGCGCAATGCGGCCCGGTCAACACCCAGATCCAGCAGATGCGCGCCAATCTGGACCAGATCACCGGCAATCTCGAACGCCTGCGCGGCGGCGGTCCCGGCGGCTTCAGCCCGGAGCGCGACAACCAGCGCCGCTCGGTGCTGGCGGCGCTGGCGCAGAACAATTGCGGCCCGCAATATGCCAACGCCGCGCAATCGCAAGGCGGCGGCAACTTCCTGAACAATCTGTTCGGTGGCAACAACCCCAACAACCCCAACAATCCGCAAGGCGTGCCGCCCGCCGATCTCGGGCCGCAATCCGGCACCTACCGCACCGTGTGCGTGCGCACCTGCGACGGCGCCTATTTCCCGGTCTCGTTTGCCACCGTGCCGGCGCGCTTCCCCGACGACGAGAAGACCTGCAAGGCGCTGTGCCCGGCCGCGGAAGCCGTGCTCTACACCCATCGCAATCCCGGCGAGGACATGAACTCCGCGGTCTCCATCAGCGGCCAGCCCTACACGGCGCTGCCGACCGCGTTCAAATTCCGCAGCGAGTTCAACCCGTCCTGCTCCTGCAAGGCCGCGGGCCAGACCTGGGCCGACGCGCTGAAATCCGCCGACGACAAGGCGGCGGCCGAGCAGCAGGGTGACATCATCGTCACCGAGGAGAGCGCCAAGAAGATGCAGCAGCAGCGGCTCAACAAGGGCACGCCTGCCAATGCCAAGAAGGGCGCGGCCCCCGCGCCTACGACGGCCAGCGCACCGGCTGCGGCCGCGCCTGCGGAGACCGGCACGGCCGCCAATTCGTCGGAGAACAAGCCGATCCGCTCGGTCGGCCCGACGTTCCTGCCGCAGCAGCAGAAATAGGCCCTAACCCGTCATGCGAAGGCGGCCGCCAGGTGCGGCCGTTTCGCGGTTAATGCTCACCCTCGCGGCTCCACGGGAAGAGATTGGCCGGAAAGTCCGCTGCGTAGCGCTTTCCCTTCGGGGGCGGCGGCGGCTCGTCCGGTGGATTCGGATTCGGCTCGACCACCCGCCGATAGAGGTGCCAGGTGGCGTGACCGAGCACCGGCAGGACGACGGCGAGACCGACGAAGAACGGCAACGAGCCGATCACGAGCAGTGCCGCGACGATGACGCCCCATCCGGCCATCGCAACCGGATTCGCCGCCACCGCGCGGAGCGACGTGCGGATCGCGTCGATCGCGGTCGCATGCCGGTCGAGCATCAACGGAAACGATACGACGCTGACGCACAAGGCCACGACCGCAAACAGGAAGCCGACACCGCAGCCGACGATGATGAGCGACCAGCCTTCCGGTGTCGTCAGCACGCGCGTTGCGAAGTCGGGAATGCTTGCGGCCGCCGCGTGACCGAAGATCGTGACATAGATCGCGTTCGCGACACCGATCCAGGCCCCGAACAGGACCAGCAGGAGCACGCCGAGTTCGACCATCGCGCCGAACGACGGTGCGCGCAGCACCTTGATCGCATCCCATGCATCGACCTCCTCGCCGCGCTCGCGACGCCGGCTGAGTTCATAGAGACCGATCGCGGCAAAAGGGCCGATCAAGGCAAAACCGGCAGCCAGCGGAAACAGCAACGGCAGCACCGAATAGCCGAGAACCATCCTGAACAGGACGAGACCGAGAACGGGATAGATCACGCACACGACGATCGCGTGGCTCGGCATCGCCTGGAAATCCTCCCAGCCCAGGCGCAGCGCCTCGGTCAGGTCGGACCAGCCGATCTTGCGAATGGGATAGGAGGCCGCCTCGCCGAACAGGTGCCGCTTTACGATGTTGTCGGAATAAAGAGTGGCCATGGACACACCCTCCTCTGCTGAAAGTCGCGGCGGCAAACGGCGCGCTTTCCGGCTGCGCGTATCCGCCCTTATGTGCGGGAGACGCGATCGAGCCGAGTACGGCAGTTCCAGGCTCAACGAGGAAGGAGCTTAGCCGGACGAAACCCGTCGCGACCTGCGCCCTGAGCTTAGCGCGCGCGATCTGGAATGACCAGCGCTCCCGGCTGGGTGAATTGTGCGTCGCATATTTTGTGCGATGCATCACATCGAGCGACCGAGGCTCGCCAGCTTGCGCGGCAACATCGATCGCCCACGCCGCGTAAGCGTGTTGACATGCTATTGACGCCGCGTGCGCGGGGGATCATTTTAAATGCCTGGACGCCCCCAGCGGTCGCGGTCTTCCTCTTGAATATCGCGACCGGTTGAATGGGCGAGGCAACAGGCCGGCGATGGCATAGATGTCAGCCAAGAAAGGCCAGCCATCGCGACAGACATGAGCTCCGCCCTGGATTCGTATCCGTAGCCTTCGATGGCAAGGATGGATCAGGATGGTTGTCGCACTGATACTGCTTCTGGTCGCGATCGGCTCGGTGCTGTTTCACCTCTACAGCCCGTGGTGGTGGACGCCGATCGCCACGAACTGGGCCTATATCGACCACACCATCAACATCACGTTCTGGATCACGGGCTTCGTTTTCGTCGCGGTCATCGCCTTCATGGCCTATTGCGTCTTCCGCTTCCACCACAAGGAGGGAAGACGGGCCGACTACAATCCGGAAAACAAAAGGCTCGAATGGTGGCTGAGCGTCGGGACTGGCGTCGGCGTGGCGGCCATGCTGGCGCCTGGTCTCGTGGTCTGGCACCAGTTCGTGACGGTGCCTGCGGATGCCACCGAGGTCGAGGTCATGGGCCAGCAATGGCAATGGAGCTTCCGCCTTCCGGGCAAGGATGGGCGGCTGGGCACATCCGATGTCCGCAACATCGCTTCCGACAATCCGATGGGACTCAATCGTGACGACCCACACGCCCAGGACGACGTCGTGATCGAGAACGGCGACCTGCACCTTCAGATGGGCAAGCCGGTCAAGGTTCTCCTCCGCTCGGTTGATGTCCTGCACGATTTCTACGTGCCCGAATTCCGCGCGAAGATGGACATGGTCCCTGGCATGGTGACCTATTTCTGGATAACGCCGATCCGAACCGGAACGTTCGATGTTCTATGTGCGGAGCTCTGTGGCGCTGCTCATTATCAGATGCGGGCCAAGGTCATCGTCGACGAAGAGCGTGAATATCACGCCTGGCTGGAGCAACAAAAGACGTTTGCCGAATTGTCGCCGGCAAGAGCTGTCGTGAGGGCGACGTACCAATCCGGCGGCAGGTAGCAGGCTGCCGCTGCGAAGATGGATCGGGTGCACGAGGCCAACGCCTCACCCCCGATGGAAACGACCGAGGAGGTTTCTATGGTCGATATTCCATATGAAGGGATCGCAGGCATCCCGCCTGCCGAAGTGCCTGATGTCGAGCTCTATCATCCAAGGAGCTGGTGGACACGGTATGTCTTCTCGCAGGACGCCAAGGTGATCGCCATTCAGTATTCGCTGACGGCCTCGGCCATCGGGCTGGTGGCCCTGGTGCTGTCGTGGCTGATGCGACTGCAACTGGGATTCCCCGGCACCTTCTCTTTCATCGATGCCAACCAGTACCTCCAGTTCATCACCATGCACGGCATGATCATGGTGATCTATCTGCTCACCGCATTGTTCCTCGGCGGCTTCGGCAACTACCTGATCCCGCTGATGGTCGGCGCCCGGGACATGGTCTTTCCCTATGTGAACATGCTGAGCTACTGGGTCTACCTGCTCGCAGTCCTGGTGCTGGCCTCGACATTCTTCGTGCCCGGCGGCCCCACCGGCGCCGGCTGGACGCTCTACCCGCCGCAAGCGATCCTCTCCGGAACGCCGGGGCAGGATTGGGGCATCATTCTCATGATGTCGTCCCTGATCCTGTTCATCATCGGCTTCACCATGGGCGGCTTGAATTACGTGGTCACGGTGCTGCAAGCGCGCACCCGCGGCATGACGTTGATGCGCCTGCCCCTGACGGTGTGGGGCATTTTCACGGCGACCGTCATGGCGTTGCTGGCATTCCCCGCACTCTTCGTTGCCTCGGTCATGCTGCTGCTCGACCGTCTCCTGGGAACCAGCTTCTTCATGCCCTCCCTCGTCGAGATGGGACAGCTGTCGAAATATGGCGGCGGCAGCCCGCTGCTCTTCCAGCACCTGTTCTGGTTCTTCGGCCACCCCGAGGTCTACATCGTCGCCCTGCCCGCCTTCGGCATCGTCTCCGATCTGATCAGCACGCATGCGCGCAAGAACATCTTCGGTTATCGCATGATGGTCTGGGCGATCGTTGGGATTGGTGCGCTCAGCTTCGTCGTGTGGGCGCACCACATGTATGTGAGCGGCATGTTCCCGCAATTCGGGTACTTCTTCGCGACCACGACGCTCATCATCGCAATCCCCACCGCGATCAAGGTCTACAACTGGGTGCTGACGCTGTGGCGCGGCGACATTCATCTCAGGGTGCCGATGCTGTTCGCCCTCGGCTTCATCATCACCTTCGTGAATGGCGGCCTCACCGGCCTCTTCCTCGGCAACGTCGTGGTGGACGTGCCCCTCTCGGACACCATGTTCGTGGTCGCGCATTTCCACATGGTGATGGGCGTGGCACCGATCATGGTCGTGCTGGGCGCGATCTATCATTGGTACCCCAAGGTCACGGGACGGATGCTGAACGACGTCCTCGGCAAGTTTCACTTCTGGGTCACCTTCCTCGGCGCCTACCTGATCTTCTTCCCCATGCACTATCTTGGACTGCTCGGGGTCCCGCGCCGGTATTTCGAACTCGGCGACACGTCGTTCATCCCGTCCTCGGCCCATTCACTGAATGCCTTCATCTCCGTGGTGGCCTTGGCCGTCGGCTTCAGCCAGATGGTGTTCCTGTTCAATCTTGCCTGGAGCCTGTTCAAGGGTGAGGCCTCAGGCGGCAATCCGTGGCGAGCGACGACGCTGGAGTGGCAGACGCCGGAGACGCCCCCGGGGCACGGCAACTGGGGCAAGGAGCTCCCGGTCGTGTACCGCTGGGCCTATGACTACAGTGTGCCCGGCGCTGCCGAGGACTTCATTCCGCAGAACCAGCCGCCACGCGCGACGCAGCTCGTTCAGGGAGCTGCTTCGTGAGCGCCATCATCCTGTTCCTGGCTGCGCTTGCGGTGATCGCCGGATGGTGGCTGTCGCAGCAGCGGCTGACGGCCAAGCCCTGGCTGGAGGAAGGCTCGGTCGGTGACTTCCCCGGCGGCGATAGCGTGACCTGGCCGGCAGCGAAGGTCGGACTTGGCGTGTTTCTCGCCGTCGCGAGCGCATTATTCGTCCTCTTCATCAGCGCCTACTCGATGCGCATGAGCGTGGTGGACTGGCGCCCGCTCCCCGTCCCGCGGCTGCTGTGGGTCAACACAGGCGTCCTGGTACTGAGCAGTGTCGCGCTGCAATGGTCGTACGTGGCTGCCGGGCGACACGATACCGAGAGCGTCAAGATCGGTCTGCTCGCCGGCGGAGCATCTGCCGTGATCTTCCTCGCCGGACAGCTCCTGGCCTGGCAGCGGCTCGGGGCTGCCGGATATTTCGTGGCGTCCAATCCGGCGAATTCCTTCTTCTACCTGTTGACCGCGGTGCACGGGCTGCATCTGACGGGTGGCCTGGTCGCCCTCGGGCGAACCTCGGCCAAGGTGTGGCGCGGCGCCGAGATCGCCGACATGCGCTTGAGCGTGGAGCTGTGCACCATCTACTGGCACTTCCTGCTGCTGGTCTGGCTTGTCCTGCTCGGTCTTCTCACGGGCTGGACCGACGATTTCGTCAACATCTGCCGTCAATTGCTGAGCTAGGGAGGCGAGACCAGATGGCTGAGACCGTGCTGACACATTCGGGTCAATCGCCTGCGCGGCTTGAAGGCTGGCGCGGCATCGCCGCCGACTGGGCGTCCGATCAGCGCGCCTTCAAGAACGTGTCCTGGGGCAAGGCCATGATGTGGATCTTCCTCCTCAGCGACACCTTCATCTTCAGTTGCTTCCTGCTCTCCTACATGACGGCGCGCATGTCCACGACCGTGCCGTGGCCGAATCCCAGCGAGGTCTTCGCGCTCAATATCGGGGGCAACCACATCCCCCTGATCCTGATCGCCATCATGACCTTTATCCTGATCAGCAGCAGCGGCACGATGGCGATGGCCGTCAATTTCGGCTACCGGCGCGATCGCGCCAGAACCGCGGCCTTGATGCTGGTCACGGCGGCCTTCGGCGCAACCTTCGTCGGAATGCAGGCCTTCGAATGGACCAAGCTGATCATGGAGGGCGTCCGGCCCTGGGGCAATCCATGGGGTGCGCCGCAGTTTGGTGCAAGCTTCTTCATGATCACCGGCTTCCACGGCACCCACGTGACGATCGGCGTGATCTTCCTGATCGCCATTGCGCGGAAGGTCTTGCGCGGCGACTTCGACGTCGAGAGGCGCGGCTTCTTCACGAGCCGCAAGGGCTATTACGAGATCGTCGAGATCATGGGCCTGTACTGGCACTTCGTCGATCTCGTGTGGGTGTTCATCTTTGCATTGTTCTATCTTTGGTGAGGTCGGCGCATGACAAACGCGACGGTACACATGGAAGGCCAGCTCCACGCTCCGGCGCACGGCGCAGTCGCAACAGCAGCCGTGCATGCCAAGGGGCAACAGCACCCGATCAAGCTCTACCTCGTGGTCTGGGGCTGGCTGTTCGTCCTCAGCACGTGCTCCTACCTCGTCGACTACTTTGGCCTGCACGGCTATCTGAGGTGGTCGCTGATCCTGGTGTTCATGGTGTTGAAGGCCGGCCTGATCGTCGCCGTCTTCATGCACATGGCCTGGGAGCGGCTCGCCCTCGCCTATGCCATCCTGCTGCCGCCGATCGCGGTCATGGTGTTTGTAACCATCATGGTGCTCGAATCCGAATACACGCACTTGCTTCGGGTAATGTTCTTCGCAGTGCCGTCGTAGCAGCAAGCTGAGTTCGCGCTATCATGCCCCGCGAAGGCGGGGCATCCAGCAACCTTTGTCAGCAGTCGGTTCCTACAATGCCCGCCACGGAGTACTGGATCATCCGCCTTCGCGGATGATGACAGCGGTGGGGCGCCGTCGCCTGCCCCGCCGCGCGGTTCGCATCAGCCCTCGAACGCGTCGATCGACGCCGTGCTGCCGCGCGAGACCAGCGTCTCGTCCGCCGCGGGCAACGGCTCGCCCTTGTCGCGAAAGCGGTTGGTGATGGGATAGCGGCGGTCGCGGCCGAAATTCCTGGCCGTCACCTTCACGCCCGGCGCGGCCTGGCGGCGCTTGTACTCGGCGACGTTGAGCAGATGATCGATGCGGGTGACCGTCTCGCGGTCGAAGCCGGCGGCGATGATCTTGTCGAGCGGCTCCTCGCGCTCGATCAGACGCTCCAGGATGGCGTCGAGCACGTCATAAGGCGGCAGCGAGTCCTGGTCGGTCTGGTTCTCGCGCAGCTCCGCCGTCGGCGGGCGCGTGATGATATCGGGCGGAATCACCTCGCCCGCAGGTCCGAGCGCGCCGTCGGGCTTCCAGTGGTTGCGCAGCGCGGCCAGCCGAAACACCTGCGTCTTGTAGATGTCCTTGATCGGATTGAAGCCGCCGTTCATGTCGCCATAGAGCGTTGCGTAGCCGACCGACATTTCCGACTTGTTGCCGGTCGTCACCACCATCAGCCCGGTCTTGTTGGAGATCGCCATCAGCAGCGTGCCGCGGGTGCGGGCCTGCAGGTTTTCCTCGGTGATATCGGGCGGCAGATTCTTGAAGATGCCGGACAGGATGGTCTCGAAGCCGGTCACGGCTTCAGCGATCGGCAGCACCTCGTAGCGGATTCCGAGATGCCCGGCGAGCTCGCCCGCGTCCGCGATCGAGCTCGCCGCGGTGTAGCGATAAGGCAGCATCACGCCATGCACCTGGTCGGCACCGAGCGCATCGACCGCGATCGCCGCGCAGAGAGCGGAGTCGATGCCGCCGGAAATGCCGAGCAGCACGCCGGGAAATCCGTTCTTGGCGACATAGTCGCGCAAGCCCAGCACGCAGGCCGCGTAGTCGGCGTGGTCGCCCTCGGGCTGCGCGGCAAGCGGCCCCGCGCAGCGCCAGTCGTCGCCGTTCCTGGTGAAGCGCAATGTGGTGACGCTCTCCTCGAACGCCGGCAATTGCGCCGCGAGCGAGAGATCGCCGTTGAGCGCAAAGGACGCGCCGTCGAACACCAGCTCGTCCTGGCCGCAAACCTGGTTGAGATAGACCAGCGGCAGCCCGCTCTCGGTGACACGCGCCACGGCGACCGACAGGCGCACGTCGCTCTTGTCGCGGGCGTAGGGCGAGCCGTTCGGCACCAGGATGATCTCGGCGCCGGTCTCGGCCAGCGTCTCGACCACGTTCTCGTAATCCTCGGACTCCTCCAGCCAGATGTCCTCGCAGATCGGCACGCCGATGCGCACGCCGCGCACGGTCACGGGACCTGCGGCAGGGCCGCGCGAAAACAGCCGCTTTTCGTCGAACACGCCGTAATTCGGCAGGTTGCACTTGAAGCGCAAGGCGGCGATTTTTCCGCCATCGAGCAGCGCGCAGGCATTATGGAGCCTGCCGTCCTCGACCCAGGGTGTGCCGACCAGCAGCGCCGGGCCGCCATCGGCGGTCTCGCGCGCGAGCGCCTCGATCGCGGCGCGGCAGGCGTCCTGGAACGCCGGCTTCTGCACCAGATCTTCCGGCGGGTAGCCGGCGATGAACAATTCCGGAAACAGCACGAGATCGGCGCCATCGGACCTGGCTTGCGCGCGCGCGGCACGAACCTTCGCGGCATTGCCCTCGATGTCGCCCATGGTCGGGTTGAGCTGGGCGAGCGTGACCGCGAATACGTTGAGACGTTCGGTCATGGCCGCCGCACTCCGCTTCAGAGGAACCCCAGTCGCTCGACGATGGCGATGATCCAGAACGCGCCGGCCATCAGCAGCGCAACGCCGACCGCGGCCGAGCCCATGTCCTTGACCCGGCCGATCTGCTTGTCGTGATCCATGGTCAGCCGGTCGGCAAGCTTCTCGATCGCGGTGTTGAGCAGCTCGACCGTCAGCACGAACGCAACCGAACAGACCAGCTCGACCGCCCGCAGCGCCGTCGCGGCGACGAACCACGCCAGCGGCACCGACAGAATGAGCGCAAAGATCTCCTCGCGAACGGCCTGCTCCGACCGGAACGCGAAGGCCAGACCGTTGCGTGAGTTGATCGTCGCCTTCCAGATCCGCAGCAAGGTGTCAGAGCCCCGCGGCGACCGGCATCGGCCTGGCCTTGCCCGCGCGTTCCTGCTTGAGGAGCTCCGCGATCAGGAAAGCCATGTCGATCGATTGCTCGGCATTGAGGCGGGGATCGCAGACCGTGTGGTAGCGGTCGTTGAGATCCTCGTCGGTGATCGCGCGGGCGCCGCCGATGCACTCGGTGACGTCCTGGCCGGTCATCTCCAGATGCACGCCGCCGGCGTGGGTGCCTTCCGCCGCGTGGATGGTGAAGAACGACTTCACCTCCGACAGGACGCGGTCGAACGGGCGCGTCTTGTAGCCCGACGTCGAGGTGATGGTGTTGCCGTGCATGGGATCGCACGACCAGACCACAACCCTGCCCTCGCGCTTCACGGCGCGGATCAGTCCCGGCAGATGGTCGGCGACCTTGTCGGAGCCGAAGCGGTTGATGAGCGTCAGCCGGCCCGGCTCGTTGTCGGGGTTGAGCACGTCGATCAGCTTCAAGAGCTCGTCGGGCTTGAGCGACGGGCCGCACTTCAGGCCGATCGGGTTCTTGATGCCGCGGAAATATTCGACATGGCCGTGATCGAGCTGGCGGGTGCGGTCGCCGATCCAGATCATGTGGCCCGAGGTCGCGTACCAGTCGCCGGTGGTGGAATCGACGCGGGTCATGGCCTGCTCGTAGCCGAGCAGCAGTGCCTCGTGGCTGGTGTAGAAATCGGTGGAGCGCAGCTCGGGATGGGCCTCGAGATCGAGGCCACAGGCGCGCATGAAATTGAGCGCGTCCGAGATGCGGTCGGCCAGCTCCTTATAGCGGCGGGACTGCGGGCTATCCTTGAGGAAGCCGAGCATCCACTCATGCACGCTGCCGAGATTGGCGTAACCACCGGTCGCGAACGCACGGAGCAGGTTCAGCGTCGCGGCCGACTGGCGATAGGCCATCAGCTGGCGCTGCGGATCCGGCACGCGCGCTTCCTTGGTGAAGGCGATGTCGTTGACGATGTCGCCGCGATAGCTCGGCAGCTCGACGCCGTTCATCTTCTCGGTTGGCGACGACCGCGGTTTTGCGAACTGGCCGGCGATGCGGCCAACCTTCACCACCGGCACCGCGCCGGCATAGGTCAGCACGACCGCCATCTGGAGCAGCACGCGGAAGAAATCGCGGATGTTGTTGGCGCCGTGCTCGGCAAAGCTCTCGGCGCAATCGCCGCCCTGGAGCAGGAAGGCCTCGCCGGCCGCAACGCGGGCCAGCGACTTCTTCAGATTGCGCGCCTCGCCCGCGAACACCAGCGGCGGAAAGGTCGCAAGCTGCGCCTCGACGTCGGCCAAGGCCTTGGCGTCGGGATAATCGGGCACCTGTAGCACCGGCTTGCTGCGCCAGGACTCGGGCGTCCACCGCTCGGACATCACAATCTCTCCGTGAAGTAAAAAAGCACAACCTGATCTGTGGGTTGCGAGGGCCGCCTTATACACAGCCCGGTCCCCCGCCGCCAGTTGTAAATCCATTTCGCACTGCAAACCCTTGCGGCGAAAGCCGAATTCGCATTTGCTGAGGGTCGGCAAGGAAACCGGCAGGACATTGGCTGCCCATGGACACGGCGCGCGACGACGTTTTCATCGACGAGATCACCTTCCCGGCGACGGACGGGTATCCGCTGGCCGGCACCCTGTTCCTGCCGCGCGGCACCAAGCGCCATGCCGTGCTGATCAACTCCGCCACCGCCGTCCCGCGAAAGATCTATCGCGGCTTTGCCTCCTACCTCGCCCATCGCGGCTGCGCGGTCCTGACCTACGATTATCGCGGCATCGGCGATTCCCGGCAGCCGGCGATGGTCGGCTACAACCAGCGGAAATCGCTGGTCGGATTCAGGGCCTCGATGTCGGACTGGGCCGCGCAGGACGTCACCGCCGCGGTGCGCTGGATGCGCGAGCGCTACACCACCCTGCCGCTCGCCTATGTCGGCCACTCCTTCGGCGGCCAGGCGCTGGGACTGATCGAAAACAACGGCGACATTTCACGCGCCGCGTTCGTGGCCTCGCAGGCCGCGACCTGGCGGCTGATGGCGTCGCCGGAAAAATATCGCGTCTACGCCTTCATGAATTTCGTCGGTGTGCCGCTCGTCCACGCGCTCGGCTACGCGCCGGCCTGGGCCGGCATCGGCGAGGATCTGCCCAAGGGCGTCTTCCTGCAATGGGCCGACTGGGTCTCCAGCCCGCGCTATCTGTTCGACTCCAAATTGCCGGCGCTGGAGAACTTCGCAAAGTTCAAGGGCGAGCTGCGCGCGCTCTGCTTCTCCGACGATCCCTGGGCGACGCGGCCCGCGGTCGAGCTGCTCGCGAGCGGCTTCTCCGCGATCAAGCCGGAGGTGCTGAGGGTCAAGCCGTCCGACGTCGGCGCCAAGGCGATCGGCCATTTCGGCTTCTTCCGCCCCGAGCACCGCGACACGCTGTGGCGCGGCGTGGCGGAATGGATCCAGGGGGAGTGACATTACGCGGCCGCCGCGGGCAGCTTGATGACGATCCGCAATCCGCGTCGTTCGCCCTCCGTTATGTTCGCGGCGTCGATCGTTCCCCCAAGTCGATCGACAATCCGCTTGACGATCGAGAGGCCCAGACCGACGCCCTCGCCTTCCGGCCGCTGCCCACGGAAGAACGGCTCGAATATCCGGCCGATCTCGTCGGGGGACACGCCCGGTCCATTGTCCTCGACCCGAAGCACGGCCATGGCGCCGTCCCGGTAAATCGCCACATCGATCCTGCCGCCCGCCGGCGTGAAACGGAGCGCGTTATCGAGGAGATTGCGGATCATGGCTGCGAGCATGACCGGCTCGCCGCGCACCGGAACAGACTCGGCCCGTTCGAAACCAAGATCGACGCCGCGGCTGATCGCCTCCCGCAAGAGATCGGCGATGACGCTCTTCGCCGCGTGATCGAGCTCCACGACCTCCCATTGCCCGCAATCGGTGGACGCAGCGTCGTGTTGCGCCAGCGCAAGCAACTGCTCCAGAAGATGCTTGCTGCGACTCATGCCCTGCCGAAGCGCTGCAAGGCGCTCGAGCGCGGCCGGTGGCAGTTCGACGTGATCGAGATTCTCAGCCTGTACGCTCAACGCCGTGAGCGGCGTGCGTAGTTCGTGCGCGGCGTCCGCGATAAACCTTCGCTGCTGCCCTATCATCTCGTGCATGCGCTGCAACAGGCCGTTGATGGAAGACACGAACGGATTCAGTTCGCTTGGGAGGTCGCGAAGCGGCAGGGCCGTCATGTCATCTGCACGCCGTGCGTTGAGTTCGTCCGCCAGCCGGACCATGGGCCGAAGCGATCCGGCAATGACAAAGGCGATCACCAGCATCAGGCAAGGGATCAGCACTGCGATCGGAAGCACGGTGCGGAGCGCCATGTCACTTGCGATCTCATCCCTGACCCCCGTGCTTTGGGCCACGGCAAACCGGCTGCCGTCGGATCGCGTCCTCAGCACCACCCGAACCGGCTTTCCCTGTCGCGTTGCATCGCGCATCCCATCCTGAAGCCGCCACAACTGGCGCTCCTCGGATGTGCCTTGCGGCGCCCTGCCCAGCTCCATCAGCCAGACTTCGGAGTTTTCATCGACCCCATGGAGGTCCTGAGCTCCGGTGAAGCCACCGCTCTGAGCGAGGCCCGCGATCTGGATCAGCACGGAGTCCTGCGTCTCGATCGCCTCATCGAATGCCCACCGGTGTGCGAAGACGCCTCCGATGAGGCCGGTCACCAGCACGATCGTCGTCAAGCTGATGAACAGCCGGCCGCGCAGCGAGTTGATCATGGTGCGCGATCCACCATCCATCCCATCCCGCGCACGTTACGGATCGCCTCCGTACCGAGCTTCTTTCGGATGGTGTGGATCAGGAATTCGACCGCGTTGCTTTCGATCTCCTCGTTCCAACCGTAAAGCTGCCGCTCGAGTTCGCTCCGCGACAGGATGGTGCCGGGGCGCGTCAACAAGGCCTGGAGCAGCGCGAACTCGCGCGCGGTCAGGAGGGCCGTTTGGCCGCACAGCGAAGCCTCGCGGGTCGCGGGATCGAGACTGAGCTTGCCGTTGCCAAGCATAGCGGGCGCACCGCTGCCTTCGCGGCGAAGCACCGCCCGCATCCGCGCCAGCAATTCACGTATCTCGAACGGCTTGACCAGATAATCGTCGGCGCCGAGATCGAGGCCTTCGATCCTGTGATCGACGCCATCCCGCGCGGTGACGATAATGACCGGGCACCTGCAGCCATTCGCGCGCAACTGCCGCAGGATATCCCGACCGTCCGCGTTCGGCAGGCCGAGATCGAGCAGCAGCACCTCGTAAGACTCGGCCGAGGCGGCAAGCAGCGCGGACTCGCCGTCTCTCACCCAGTCGACGGCGTAAGCGGCATCCTTCAGCGCCTGCTCGACGGCGGCACCGACCATCCTGTCGTCTTCGATCAGCAAAACCCGCAAAGCTCGATCCTCGAAACCGCCGGGCCATCCGGCCGTCAAAATCATGACCATTCCGACTTAGCGCAGAGTTAGGGAGCGCCAGCAGGCCCAAAATGCGGCGAAGGCCGCCCCGCATTGAAAATTCCGGTCCCTAAGCCCGGCCTAAGTCGCCTGCGCGACGGTCTCGCATCGCTTCGGCTTTGGGAGATTTGGGCGTGTCGCAATATTCAGGTTTTGGCGCAAGACGGATGCTGAACAAGGTTCCGGAGGTCACGGCGATCTTCTGGGCCATCAAGATTCTCTCGACCACGGTTGGCGAGACCGGCGCCGACTATCTCGCGGTGCATGTCGGCCTCGGCGCGAGCCTGACCGCGATCTGCATGAGCGGCCTGCTGGTCGCAGCCCTGCTGCTGCAACTGAACCGCCGCGTCTACGTGCCCTGGATCTACTGGCTGACCGTCGTTCTCGTCAGTATCGTCGGCACGCAGCTCACGGATCTCCTGACCGACAAGCTCGAGATCAGCCTCTACATTAGCACAACGGCGTTCGCTTGCGCGCTCGCCGCGACCTTTGCGGTCTGGTACGGCGTCGAGCGCACGCTGTCGATCCACAGCATCGTGACGACGCGGCGCGAGCTATTTTACTGGACGGCAATCCTGTTCACCTTCGCGCTCGGCACGGCCGCAGGCGATCTTGCCACCGAAGCACTTGGTCTCGGTTTCCAGCTCGGCGTCGCCGCCTTCGGCGTGCTGATCGCGGCGGTGATGATGGCCTATTACTTCGGCGCCAATCCCGTCCTCGCCTTCTGGCTTGCCTACATCCTGACCCGTCCGCTCGGCGCCTCGCTCGGCGATCTGCTCTCGCAATCGCGCGAGTACGGCGGCATCGGCCTCGGCACGATCCAGACCAGCATCGCCTTCCTGACCGTGATCGTCGGCCTCGTCGCCTGGGTGACCTTCGAGGGCGACGGCAGGCGCCGTGCCGATCCGGCGCAATAGCTTCAACCGCGAAATCCCGCTCCCTGCATGAAGCAGGAGCTCCACCAGGAGAAACCACATGATGAAACTGATTTCCGCCGTCGCCGTCTGCCTGCTGACGACCTTCACGGGCGAACCGCACATGCACGCGAGCCAGCACTTCACCTTCGTGCCGCTCGCAGAAGCCGCGACCGTAAAGCTAGGCGATCTCACGCCATTCCGGAGCATCGTGGTCGACGTCGCCGCGCTGATCGACAAGGGCGACCTCCCCGCCGCCAAGACAAGGATCAAGGACCTCGAGACCCAATGGGACGAGGCCGAAGCCGGATTGAAGCCGCGCGCTGCAGCCGATTGGCACACCGTCGACAAGGCGATCGACCGCGCGCTGGAGGCGCTGCGCGCGCGCGCGCCGGATGCGGCGAAGTGCAAACAGGCGGTCGCTGATCTGCTCGCGGCCATGGATACCGCGGCGAAGTCCTGACGCCTCTGCGCGCCATCAACCCGTCAGCCGCGGATCCCGGTCCGCGGCTGACGTATCAACGAGGACACCATGGAAGACCAGACCAAAAGCAACATCATCAGCGAAAGCAAGGTCCCCGAGGTCACGCTCGGTTTCTGGATCATCAAGATCGCCGCCACCACGCTCGGCGAGACCGGCGGCGACACCGTCACCATGACGTTGAACTGGGGCTATCTTGCCGGGACCTGCCTGTTCCTCGCGGCCATGATCGTCCTGGTCGCGGCGCAGGTCCGCGCGCGCAAATTCCATCCGGCACTGTATTGGGCCACCATCGTCGCATCGACCACCTTCGGCACCACGATGGCTGACTTCGCCGACCGCTCGCTCGGCATCGGCTATACCGGCGGCTCGACGCTGCTGCTCACTTGCCTCGTGCTGGTGCTCGGGCTCTGGTATCGCGCCGAGGGAACGATCTCGGTCAACAGCGTCAGCACGCCGCGCGTTGAGGCGTTCTATTGGGGCGCGATCACCTTTTCGCAAACACTGGGTACTGCGCTCGGCGACTGGATCGCGGATACCGGCGATATGGGCTATCGCGGCGGCGCATTGATCTTCGCGGCCGGGCTCGCCGTTATCGCAGCACTTTACTTCTGGACTCGCGTCTCACGCGTCACGCTGTTCTGGGCCGCCTTCATCCTGACGCGTCCGCTGGGTGCGACCGTCGGCGACTTTCTCGACAAGCCGCTCGACCACGGCGGCCTGGCGCTGAGCCGGCCGCTGGCCTCGGTCGTGATCGCAGCCTTTATGCTGGTGTGCCTGCTGCTGATTCCGCAACGCGCGGGGCAGCATCCCGGCGACACTCCGGCGCCGAAGCGAGCCTGAATGGCCGAACGTTAGCGGATGATCGTCGTCAGCGACGAGTAGCGCCGGTTCGGCTTGGCCTCGCCCGGCGCAAACTGCGCGAAGGCCTCGCTGACGCGGACCGCCGGCGGCGTGTCGCTGGCGAAGCGGAATTCCTTCGGCCGCGGCGCGTAGAAGCTGGCGCTGTAATAGGCGTCGTCGAAACGCGCCTCGCCGACGCCGAACAATGCGTCGCAGACGAACAGGAGCGCGTAGACTCCCGCAACCGCCACAACGATCTCCCTGAGAACAGACATGCCGATGCCCCAACCTTTGGCAGGCAGGATGCACGCCGGTTCCAAAGCTGAGGTTTAAGGCAACAGCCTTCTTGTCCGCAGGGTTTGCCGCCACTGAGCGGAATGCAGACAATTTTATCGATGTCGAAAAAGAGCCCGCCTGACCGAGATCAGGCGGGCCCAGGATTGGCCGATCGGGAGGTTAATCAGACGGCCAGATTCATCCAAACAGCCTTCGGCTCGGTGAAATTGTCGAGCGCGGCGGTGCCGTGCTCACGGCCGAGGCCGGAGTCGCGCTCGCCGCCCCAGGGCAGGCGCACGTCGGTGTAGCCATAGGTATTCATCCAGACCGTGCCCGCGCGCGCCCGCTTGGCGAAGCGCTGGAGCTTGCCGATGTCGCGGCTCCAGACGCCGGCGGCGAGGCTGTAAGCCGTGCCGTTGGCAATCCTGAGCGCGTCGGCCTCGTCCTTGAACTTGATGACGCTGACGACGGGGCCGAAGATCTCCTCCTGCGAGATCCGCATCTCGTGCGCGACGCCTGCGAACACCGCGGGGCTGATGAAATAGCCGCGATCTCCGACTTTCTCGCCACCGGTGACGAGGGTCGCGCCCTCCTTTTGGCCGATGTCGACATAGTCGAGGATCGACTTCATCTGCTTCTCGGAGATGACGGGGCCGAGCGCCGTCTTGCGATCGAGCGGATCGCCGATCCTGAGCGACTTTGCGCGCGCAGCCAGACGCTCAACGACTTCGTCGTAAGCCTTCTCCTGCACCAGCACGCGGGAGCCGGCCGAGCAGACCTGGCCGGCATTGAAGAAGATGCCTGAGGCCGCAGCCTTGGAGGCCGCTTCGAGATCGGCATCGTCAAAGATGACGTTCGCCGACTTGCCGCCGAGCTCGAGCGAGACGCGCTTGAAGTTGCTGGCCGCGCCCTTCATGATTCCACGGCCGACGCCGGGCGAGCCGGTGAAGGTCACCTTGTCGACATCGGGGTGATTGACCAGCGCGTCGCCGACGACACGGCCCGGCCCGGTGACGACGTTGAAGACGCCCGCCGGCAGGCCGGCTTCGAGTGCAAGCTCGGCGATGCGCAGCGCCGACAGCGAGGTCAGTTCGGCCGGCTTCATCACGATGGTGCAGCCGCAGGCCAGCGCCGGCGCCAGCTTCCACATGCCGATCATCAGCGGGAAATTCCACGGCACGATTGCCGCGACCACGCCGACCGGCTCGCGCACGGTATAAGTCAACGCATCGTCACGTACCGGCACGACGTCGCCGCTGATCTTGTCGGCCCAACCGGCGTAGTAGATCAGCGTGTCGACCGCGGCCGGAAAGTCCTGGCGCATCGTCGCGGAGATCGGCTTGCCGGCATCGATCGACTCGAGCTCGATGATTTCTTCCGAGTGCTGCTTGAGCAGGTCCGCCCAGCGCAGCAGGATCTGGCCGCGCTCCGACGCCCGCATCGTGCGCCAAGGGCCTTCGAATGCCCGGCGTGCGGCTGCCACGGCGTGCTCGACATCGGCCTCGCCGCCTTCGGCCACGACGGCGATGACCTGCCCGGTGGCGGGATTGAGGGATTTGAAGGTACGGCCGGAGCTGGCGGGGACGCGGCGGCCGTCGATGAGCAGATGCTGCGGCCGGGCCATGAATTCGGTGGCCTGCGAATGCGCAAAGTCATATGCAATAGACATCATATTTCCTCCTGTTCTGGTATACCAGACTAGGCGCCTATCGGCTGGAGTAAATATGATATGATTTGCAAATGGACGCCCCACATATGAAGCGTAGTTCATAAGGAGGCCGAATGCTTCAGATCGAGATCGAGGCCGTCTGGCGATTTCGCCATGAGGGCAGCCCGCGCACCGCGGTCGTCATGCTCGGCGTGCTCAACGAAATCCGGAAGACCGGAAAGATCACGAGCGCGGCCAGCGATGCGCACCTGTCCTACCGGCACGTCTGGAATCTGATCGAGCAATGGTCGGAGTTCTTCGGAACCCCGCTGGTCGAAACCCAGCGCGGCAAGGGCTCGAAGCTCACGCCGTTCGGCGAGCGGCTGGTGTGGGCCGGCGAGCGCATGCAGGCCCGGCTCGGGCCGCAGCTCGAAAACCTGGCGCAGGAGCTGGCGAGCGAGATCAAGCCGTTCCTCGAACAGCGCCCTTCGGTGATCCGCGTTCATGCCAGCCACGGCTTTGCCGTGGCAAAGCTGCGCGAATTCCTCGATCGCGAGCCCGGCATCGGCGTCGATTTGCGCTATGTCAGCAACCAGCATTCGCTGGTCGCGCTGGCGCAGGGCGCCTGCGATCTCTCGGGCCTGCATCTGCCGCACGGCGCGTTGCGCGCGCAAGGCATCAAGGCGGCGCGCGAATGGCTCGATCCGCGCGAGGATCGCATCATCAGTTTCGTCACGCGCGAGATGGGGCTGATGGTCGCGCGCGGCAATCCGCTGCGCATCGCCTCGCTTCAGGATCTCACCGGGCCAAAAGTCCGCTTCGTCAACCGCGACCATGATTCCGGCACGCGACTGTTATTCGACCAGCTGCTTGCCGCGAACGGCATCGACGAGAGCAGGATCAACGGCGCGCAGCAGATCGAGTTCACCCACGCCGCCGTCGCGGCCTATGTCGCGAGCGGCATGGCCGATGCGAGTTTTGGCGTCGAAGCGGCCGCCCGCCACTTCGGCCTCGATTTCATCCGCATCCTCACCGAAGATTATTTCTTCGTCTGCAAGCGTGCCTTCCTCGATACCGGGCCGATGCGGCGCATCCTGGAGATCATGCGCAGCGCCGATTTCCGCGCCGCCGTCGCCACCCTGCCCGGCTACGTGCCGTCGGATACCGGCAACGTGACCGGCGTGAAGGCGTTTCTGGAGATGCACGCCGTGCGGTGATGCCGCATGCCGCATGCAGGCCATGCGCGCGGCAGACCCGGCCCGGAACCGTCTGGACGAGGCCCGGCATCCGTTATATCTATCCGGATATAGCGGATGCCGTCGAAAGACCCCGCGCAACAGGGTTTTGTGGATGTTTCAACGCCGCCGATCTGCCGTCGCGCTCCGTCACGTGGCCTTCGAGGATATCGGCCTGCTGGCGCCGATCATGGAACGCGAGGGCTGGAACGTGTCGTTCTGCGAGGCGCCGGTCGACGATCTCAGCCATTCCTCGATTGGGGATGCCGATCTGCTGATCGTGCTCGGCGGCCCGATCGGCGTCTACGAGACCGAGAGCTATCCGTTCCTCACAAGGGAAATTGATCTCCTGGAGCGCCGCCTTGCGCAAGGCCTGCCGACGCTCGGCATCTGCCTTGGCGCGCAGCTGATGGCAAAAGCGCTCGGCGCCCGCATCTATGCCGGCGGCGTGAAGGAGATCGGCTGGGGATCGGTCACACTGACGGATTCCGGCCACGCCTCCAGCCTGAACCCGCTCGCCGAAGGCGCGCCGGTTCTGCACTGGCACGGCGACACGTTCGATCTCCCTGACAACGCCGCGCGGCTCGCCTCGAACGAAAACTACGAGAACCAGGCGTTCGCGTTCGGCAACAATGCGCTGGCGTTGCAATTTCACCTCGAAGCCGATCCGCGGCAGCTCGAGGAATGGTATGTCGGCCACGCCGTCGAGCTCGCGTCTGCCAAGATTTCGGTGCAGGAGCTTCGCGCCAGGACGGCCGAGGTCTCAAAGACCGTCGCACGCGCCGCCGACCACGTGTTCACGACATGGCTCGGCCAGGGAAACGCCGCAGGCAAAACCGCACAAGCAAGGTGAAGAACAATGGCGGAATATCCTCTGATCGAACTCTACATCGACGGACAATGGAAGCGCGCCAGCGGACCGCCGATTATCAATCCCGCCGATGAGAGCGTGCTGGGCACCGTCCCCACCGCCACCAAGGTCGATCTCGACGATGCGCTCGCCGCCGCCGAGAAGGGTTTTGCGATCTGGCGCAGCACCGCGCCCGCCAAGCGCGCGCAGATCATCCTGAAGGCGGCCGCCCTCATCCGCGAACGCGTCGATGTGATGGCGGCCGCGATGACGCTCGAACAAGGCAAGCCGATCGAACAGGCCAAACTCGAAATCCTGCGCGGCTGCGACATCATCGAATGGGACGCGACCGAAGGCCTGCGGCTCTATGGCCGCGTGATCCCGAGCGAGCCGGGCATGCGCCACACCGTGCTGCGGCAGCCGATCGGCCCGGTCGCGGCGTTCTCGCCGTGGAATTTCCCGATGAGCTCGCCTGCCCGAAAAGTGGCGGGCGCCCTCTCCGCCGGCTGCTCGATCATCCTCAAGGCCTCCGAAGAAACGCCCGCCGGCGCATTGCAGCTCGTGCGCGCCTTCCACGATGCGGGCCTGCCAGCCGGCGTACTCAATCTCGTGTTCGGCAATCCCGCCGAGATCTCGGAATACCTCATCCCGCAATCGCGTATCCGGCTGGTCACCTTCACCGGCTCCATTCCCGTCGGAAAGCATCTCGCCGAGATGGCCGGCCGCTACATGAAGCCGGCGATCATGGAGCTCGGCGGCCACGCGCCTGTGATCGTCTGCGACGACGTCGATCCCGTCGCAACCGGCGCCGCCTCTGCCATCGGCAAGTCGCGCAATGCCGGTCAGGTCTGCGTCGCTCCGACGCGGTTCTTCGTGCAGGAGAAGATCTACGAGCAGTTCTCGCAATCCTTCGCCGAGCGCGCCAGCCAGCTCAAGCTCGGCAACGGCCTCGATCCCTCGACGCAGCTCGGGCCGCTTGCCAACTCACGCCGGATCGACGCGATGGAAACGCTGGTCGCGGACGCCAAGGCCAAGGGCGCGCGCGTGCTCGCCGGCGGGCAGCGCATCGGCAATCGCGGCTATTTCTTTCCGCTCACGGTGCTTGCCGACCTGCCCGATGATGCCCGCGCCATGAACGAGGAGCCGTTCGGCCCGCTCGCGCTGGTCAATCCGGTCAAGACGCTGGATGAGGCGATCGAGAAGGCCAACGCGCTTCCCTACGGCCTGGCCGCCTACGCGTTCACGCGCTCGGCGAGCAATGCCGAGCGCCTCGCCGAGAGCGTCGAGGTCGGCAACCTCTCGATCAACCATTTCGTCGCCTCCGTCGCGGAGACGCCGTTCGGCGGGGTGAAGGACAGCGGTTACGGGCGTGAAGGCGGCACCGAAGGCTTGCAGTGCTACACCGTCGTCAAGAACGTCTCGCACAAGACGCTGTAGGGATGCTCATGCAGGACACCGCACCACGCCACCAGGACGGCAGCGCCGGCGATGCCAATTACGGCGCCATCGGCAAGGGCTATGTGAATTTCCGTCGGCCGGACCCGCGCATCGCGGAACTGATCGATGCGGCGCTCAGCGAGGCCCGCACCATCCTCAATGTCGGCGCGGGCGCCGGCTCCTACGAGCCGGTCGGCCGCACGGTGACGCCGGTCGAGCCGTCGCAATCGATGCGGGCGCAGCGACCGGCGCATCTTCCCGCGGCGATCGATGCCGTCGCGGAGAAGCTGCCCTTCGAGGACGCCACGTTTGGCGCGGCCATGTCGACCTTCTCGGTGCATCAATGGAAGAACCTGAACGCCGGCCTCTCCGAGATGCGGCGGGTGACGCGCGGCCCGATCGCGATCATGACCTGCGCCCCCGACGAGCTCGATCGCTTCTGGCTCAACGCCTATTGCCCGGAGGTGATCGCGGTCGAGGCTGTGCGCTATCCGGCAATCCGCGATATCGCGGAAGGCCTCGGCGGCACAACGGATGTCCTGCCCGTCCCGATCCCGCTCGACTGCACCGACGGTTTCAACGAGGCCTATTACGGCCGCCCCGAGATGCTGCTCGATCCGGCCGCGCGGCTCGCCTGCTCGGCCTGGAGCTTTGTCGCCGACGACGTCGTACGGCGTTTCGAAGACCGCCTCGGCAATGATCTCGTGTCGGGCCGCTGGGACGCGCGACACGGGCACTATCGGCAGCATCCGACCTTCGTCGGCTCGCTCAAGCTGATCGTCAACCACATCTGACCCGGCGCGGCACCTTATTGCCGAGCGCTCGGACTCAGCAGGCAGGCCGCAAGCTCGGTGCGGTTGTGCACGCCGAAGCGTCGGCACAGGTTCGCGACGTGCTCCTTCACGGTCTGATCGGAAATCCCCATCTCGCGGGCGATTTCCTTGTTGGTCTGGCCGCGGCAGACCCGGATGGCGACGTCCGCGGACCGCGGCGGAAGCGATGCCGAGAGCGTCGGCACCGGCGTCGCCGCCGGCTCAGGGACCCGGATTGCGGCAGGATGGACGTCGATCGCGCCCGCGTTCGTCATGTTGGTCAAAGCGAGCGAACCGGCCCGACACAGCATCTCCATGCGCTGCCGCGACCGCATCGTGTAGGGCGCGTCCGTATCGGTCGTCGCCGTAAACAGCACGCCGACGATCTTCTGTCCGCACCACAACGGGCCGCCCATGTTGTACGCAAAGCCCCACTCGTGGAGCATCTCGAAGGACGGACTGTGCCGCCATTGCTGCGGACCGATCACCGTTTCGCCGTCGACCGCGCGGCCTTGGGTCATGATGCAGTCGAGCACGGGGTCGCGCTTCCAGAAGCCGGCCCTGTAATTGTCGAGCAGGCCTTCTGCGACGTGCCGGCTGTAGACCAGTTCCGGTTCGAGCCCGTCGAGCAAATAGAGGCCGACGGTCGGCGATCCCGTCAATTCCGTGATCGCCGAGCAGCAGGCAATGCCAAGCGCGCGCACCGAGCGGCTCTCGGCGATGGACATCAGCCGATCTGCGAGCTGGCGCTCGGGCAGACCATCCAAATGCTCCTGCTCGGCTCTCACCGCCACTCCTCGCGCGAACGCGGGGCGCCCTCGGACACACGCGCGTCATTGCCGATTGTTATAGGCTTAAAATTTCTGCCTCGCCTGATCTTTGGTCAAGCGAAAAGAAGCGGCAAAAGGCTGCTCTCCCGGCCCAGCTTTGCGGCAGAGCAGCATGGCCAACACCCCCCATGATGGGGGATTGCTGTTTTGGCCGCCTCATCTCTAGCATCCGGGCCATCGGGATCGCGTAACGACGTTCGCGCGGTTCCGACGGGGACATTTCGACACCAACGCGAGCCGTTCGTCGCGCGCACCAACAGTCATTGGCGCGTGTGGGCGGAGTCTTGCCTGCGACCGGCGTCTGTTCCGCCCGACCCAGATCTTCGCGTCCAGCAGCGTTGCGCGAAGAACCAACAGCCCGACGTGGAGACACCGACCATGAGCCCTTCCGTGCAACTCGCCGTAAAATCTTCCCCGACCCCGACGGTGGCCGAGTTCCATGCGCGCCTCGACGCGCTGCTACCGCTGGTCGAATCCAGGGCCGCGGAGGCCGAGGCACAGGGCTATCTGACTGACGACGTGGTGGCGGCGCTGCGCAAGGCCGGCATCTACACCATGCTGTTCCCGAAGGAGGTCGGGGGCGCCGAGCTTCCGCCTTACGACGCCATGACCGTGATCGAGCGGCTCGCTTACGCACACGCCTCCGCCGGCTGGTGCGTCATCGGCAACAACATGGAAGGCACGACGCTCGCCATCTACATCGAGGACGAAGGCATCAAGAAAGTCTTCGCGGGCGGGCCCGACATCACAATTGCCGGCAACGGCGTGCCGCGCGGCTTCGCCCGACCGGTCGATGGCGGTTACATGATCCGCGGCAACTGGGCCTATGGCAGCGGCATTCAGCACGCCGAGTGGGTCCATTCAGGCTGCTTCGTCACCGACGCATCCGGCAAGGACATGGTGTTCGGCCCGAACGGCCAACCCAAGATCGTCGTCACCCACCATCCGCGCGCGACCATCAAGTTGATGGGCAATTGGGACGTGCTCGGCCTGCGCGCGACGGGAAGTTTCGACTACACTTTGAGCGAGGGCGACGAGTTGTTCGTGCCCACGCACATGACCTACGATTTTGACATTGGCGCGCCGCGCCGAGGTGGTGTGCAGGGTGCACTGGGGTTGGCAGGCTACAGCGCCTGGGCACATTCCGCCTGGGCCGTCGGTGTCGGCCGCCGCATGCTCGACGAACTCGTCAAGGTGATCGTCCAGCGCCAGGATCCATTCGGCAAGTCGCGCGACAGCGCGAGCTTCAAGTTCCAGTTCGCGCAGGCCGAAGCTCGTTTCCGCGCAGCACGCGCGTTGGTCCACGAAACCTGGAAGGACGTCTCGGAGACTTGCGCCGGCGGTGAAAGTCCGTCGCTGGAGCAGATGACGATGATCAAGCTGTCATTGCGCCACGTCCACGACGTTCTGTCGGACGTCGCCACCTTCGCGCATCGCGCCGCCCGCGGCGCCTCGCTGCACAACACGCCGATGCAGCGGTTCTATCGCGACATCCATTCGGGCACCCAGCACATCCTGATGGCCGACCAGATCGTCGAAGAGTGCGGCCGCGCGCTGCTCGGCCTCCCCGGCCCTGGTGCGCAATGGACGGTCTTCGGGGTGACGGGCTGAGCAAGCGACCAGACACGAGGGCGTCGAGGTGAGGACATCCCGCATCGTTGGCTTCTGCGGCAATAGTTGGCGCCCGGCGAAGTCGCGCATGCTGGTGGAAGCCGTCGCTGCCGATCTTCAGGCGCAGCATGGACTGAAGACCACCGTCCTCGACCTTGTCGATGCCGGTTCCGGCATCGCGGGCTTCACCCGAACCGCACTCGATGACAATGCGCGCGCCGTCGTCGAGGTCATCGAACAGGCCGATGGCCTCGTGATCGGATGCCCGGTGTTCCAGGGCTCTTATCCCGGATTGTTCAAGCACGTATTCGACTTGATCGAACCCAGCGTGCTGCGCAATCGCCCGGTGCTGCTTACCGCGGTCGGTGGCGGCCTGCGCCACTCGCTGGTGGTCGAGCACCAGCTCCGCCCGCTGTTCGGCTTCTTCGAAGCCTGCACCGTTTCGACGGCGATCTACGCCAGCAGCGGCGAGATCGTACCGGGCGAGCCGCTCGCACCGATGACGGCCGCGCGGCTCGCCAACGCCGTCGAACAATTCGCCTCACTTCTCAGCGGTCGCCAGGAGGCCGCCGCATGACTCACCAACGCCCGGCTCTGCCGCCTTCAACCGGAGATGACCATGCTTGATACCGTCAAACCCTCGCCGGATCTGACCGGCTTCTCCCGCGCGGAATATACGATCAACCGTGTGCGGACCGTCGTCCACAGCATCGGAAGCGGCCCGGCGCTGGTGTTCCTGCACGGCACCGGCACCTTCACCGGCTTCGAGATGGCGCGCGATTGGGCGAAGCGGCACACGGTCATCATCCCCTATCATGCGGGCTTTGGCGACTCCGGCAACGCCGAGACGATCGACACCGTCGAGGATCACGTTCTCCACTACATGGATCTGTTCGACAAGCTTGGCCTTGAGCAGTTCGACCTCGCCGGGTTCTCGCTCGGCGGATGGCTTGCCGCGGAGTTCGCGATCCGTCAGCCGCATCGGGTCCGCAAGCTGGTACTGGTTGCGCCCGCCGGTCTTGTGGTCGGAAGCGCGCCTGCGCCCGGATTGTTCGAGATCGCACCGCAAGAACTGCCAGCCTATCTCGCGCACGATCCGGCCGCGGCACTCCGTTACTTTCCCAAGGCGCCCGATCCGGCCTTCGACGCTCAGCTTGGCCGCGAGGTCACGGGCTTTGCCAAGCTGATCCGCAGCGAACCGCAGGGCAATCCCAAGCTCGCGCACTGGCTGCATCGGATCACGATGCCGACGCTGGTGCTGTGGGGGGCCGCAGATCGCCTGCGCCCGACCGCCCAGGCAGATGCCTGGAAAGCAGGGCTCCCCGACGCACGCGTGACGCTGGTGCCGGCGACCGGTCATCTCGTGTTCGAGGAAACGCCGTCTTCCGCACACTACGTCACCGATTTTCTCGCCGATTGATCCGCACACAACAGAGGACACCACCATGATCGAGATGCCTCCGGGCGTGACCCCCGCCAAAGAAGGCTTTGGCAACGTCATCTGGAACATTCTGGGCCAGACCTACACGCTGAAGCAGCATTCCGAGGCGTCGATGGCCTGGCATGCCGTGTTTCCGGATGGCACCTTCGTGCCGCCGCACGTGCATCCGACCCAGGATGAATTCGTCTATGTGCTGAGCGGCCGCTACGACCTCTGGCTCGATGGCAAGGACTTTGTCGCCAAGGCCGGCGACCTCGTCCGCATGCCCAAGGGCATCCCCCACGGCATTTTCAACAAGTCGGGTGAAACCGCCACCAGCCTGTTCTGGGTCGCACCGACGCGGTCGCTGAAAGAGCTGTTCGAGCGCATCCACAATCTCCCCGATCCGCAGGAGGTCGTACGACGTGCCGCCGAACACGAGGTCAACTTCCTGCCGCCGCCCGCCTGAGGCCACGCCGATTCCGTCGACACGCAAACCGCGAGAACCGATGATGACCATGCTGACAACGACTTGGACGTCCATCTCCGAGAACGACCGCCGCCGGATAGCCCGGTGGCAAAAAGGCATGCTGACGCTCGCCATCCTCTGCGAGATCTTTCTCGCCGCCGACTGGTATGCCTTCGCAGCCGTACTGCCATTCGTCTCCGAGAGCCTCAAGCTCAATCCCGCCGAGGCGGGACTCGCCCAAGGCATCTTTGCGCTGACCTACGGCATCGGCATGGTCGTCTGGTCGCCGGTCAGCCGGTCGATGACGGCGCGCAACATGCTGCTGATCGGGCTTGCGGGCACTGGTATCGGCATGGTGCTCCAGGTGTTCGTGCAAAGTTACACGCAGCTCGTGATGCTCCGGCTCGTGATCGGCTTCTTCGACGCCGGCATCTTCATCGGCAACATGAAGCTGATCTTCGGCTGGTTTCCGCAAAGTCGGCGTGGCTCGGTGGTCGGCATCATCCTCGCCGCCTACAGCCTCGCCATCACCATGGATTTCGCGCTCGGCATTCCCCTGACGATTGCGACCGGTTGGCGGACCTTCTTCGCCGTGCTGGCAATCGGCACGCTGCTCGTTGCAGCCGTCGACGCGCTCGTCGTCCGCAACAATCCGCGCGAGCTCGGCATCGACGGTTTCACCTGGGGCAACGAAACGCCGCAGGAGCACCTGCCGCTCGGCGAGATCTTCCGCTCGAAATGGATCGCAGTCGGCGGCTTCGGCATCGTGGCCTGCACCTTCGCGATCGCCGGCACCGCCACTTGGGTGGTGCCGGCCTTCATCACCGTACAGCACATGCCGCCGGAAGCCGGCGCTGTCATCGGCACCGTCATGGGGTTGTCGCAGGTGCTGTTCCTGGTGATTGGCGGCTACATGTCCGATCGGCTCGGCAAGCCCTTCATGATCAAGCTCACCGCATGTCTCGCTTTCCTGACCGCGCTGATGTTCCTGTGGAGCGTGGTCACACCGATGTCGTTCTCGATGCTGGTGCTGTTTGCAGCACTCAGCGGTATCGCGCTGCTCGGCGGCGGCGCTATCTTCGCCCTGCTCAGCGAAAAATACTCCGACGCGCTCGCACCGGCCGCGATTGGATACGCCGAGGTATTTGGCATCTTCTCGGCCTTCGTGGCGCCCTGGATGATGGGCGCCGTCATCAACGCCTCGGCCGGCTCGTTCACCGGCGCCTTCATTGCTTTCGCGGTGGTCGAGCTCATCATCGTCGGGCTTTTGATGATCCTCGCCCGCGAGGACGTCAGTCAGGGCGCGGTGGTCGGAAGCCCCGCGGAATAAGATGCAGCGATCAAGGGCACGGGGCTGAAGCCCGTGCCCTGGGGACCCCGACAGAGGTCCATCTTTTGGGAAATCAGGCGCCCTCACCTTGTCCGCGACGGGCAAGAGTGGCAATCTTGCAAGGCAGAGCCCAAGAGACCCCATCATGTCGCGCGCGAGCGCCAAATCCCTCCCCCAGCTGAGCCTTCGTATCGACCTCGACGGCGAGGATCGGATCGGGCCCGGCAAGATCGAGCTTCTGGAGCAGATCCGCGAGCACGGCTCGATCTCGGGGGCCGGCCGGGCCATGGACATGTCCTACAAGCGCGCCTGGGATCTGGTCGACGAGATCAACCGCATCTGCGGCCATGCCGCGGTCGAGCCGCAGGCCGGCGGCAAGAACGGCGGCGGCGCGATGCTGACGCCGTTCGGCGAGAAACTTGTTGCGCGCTACCGCAAGATCGAGCGCGACGCCGCCCGCGCGGTGCACAAGGAGCTGGAAGCGCTCAGGAGCGACATCGCCCGTTCGCGGAAATCGTGAGCGCGCGGGCGCGCATGGGCCGGGAGCAACCCGGCCGCTGGCGGCTCGCTAGCGCATCCAGCGTGGCAGGGGCAGATTTTTCTTGCGCAGGAATTCCGGGTTGAACAGCTTGGATTGATAGCGCTGCCCGCCATCCGCGAGGATGGTGACGATGGTCTTGCCTGGACCGAGGTCGCGCGCAAGTCGCATGGCTCCAACGATATTGATCGCGCTTGAGCCGCCCAACACCAGCCCTTCATGCTCGATCAGGTCGAACAGAACAGGCAAAGCTTCCTCGTCCGTAATCTGATACGCCGTATCGATGGGCGTCCCTTCGAGGTTCCTGGTGACACGGACTTGCCCGATCCCTTCGGTGATGGAGTCTCCCTCTGTCGTCAGCTCGCCTTTGGTGAACCAATTGTAGAGCGCGGCCCCCATGGGATCGCTGAGCGCGATCTTGATGCCGGGATTTCGCTCCTTGAGGGCCCGCGCGATCCCACCCAAGGTACCGCCGCTCCCAACGGCACATGTGAAGCCGTCGATTCTTCCATCCGTCTGCCGCCAAATCTCAGGACCGGTCGTGCGATAGTGCCCCTCCCGATTGGCGACGTTATCGAACTGATTGGCCCAGAACGCACCGAGCTCCTCGGCGAGCTGACCGGAATAGCGCGCGTAATGACCCGGATTGGAATAGGGTACGGCCGGCACCAGCCGCAGGTCGGCACCGCACAGCCGCAGCATGTCCTTCTTCTCCTGACTTTGCGTATCAGGCATCACGATCACGCTTCGATAGCCGCGTGCATTCGCCACGAGCGCTATGCCGATTCCGACATTGCCGGCTGTTCCTTCGACGATGACGCCTCCCGGCCCAAGCTTGCCGCATCGCTCGGCATCGTCGATCATGGCCAGCGCAGCGCGATCCTTGATCGAGCCTCCGGGATTGAGAAATTCGGCCTTGCCATAGATCTCGCAACCCGTGGCCTCCGACGGCATTCGCAGCCTGATCAATGGCGTGTTGCCGATAGCGTCCAGGAAACCCGTTCGAACATCGCTCATCGCTTGCCCACCTCCACGCGCCCGCAACTTTAGGCTGGTGAACAGGCAATGCGATTCTCTAGTTCAGGCAACGCGTGCAATATTTGAGGCGTTCGACCGGCCCAACCGGCAATTCCATTCCTAGGCGGTGTTTTGTTTGCGCCTTTTGCCCAAGCCGCTAGTTCGGCCGCACCGACATTTCCGGCATCGGCTGGGTCAGGGCTTCGCCGAGCAGGCTCTGCTCGGCTTTCGGGATCGAGAAGCGCACCTTGAAGCCGTCCTCGGTCTGAAGCGTGATGATGCGCTGGGTCGTATCGGTCGCCTGCTCGATCGCCCAGGACGCCAGCGGATAGGCGTAGCGCAGGCTCTGGTCGCCGTAGCGGGCCTTCAGCGCCGCCTCGAGCAGTCCGGGCAGCGTCATGATGAGGGCGCCGACCTGGTTGAGCGAGACGCTGACCGCGGCGGGGTTGCCCGCCAGATCCTCGAAGCCCAGCGAGATCGCGCCGCCGTCGGACGCCACCTCGCAGGTCGTGAGCTGCCTCACCTTGATTTCCATCGCCCGTCCCGGAACACGGTTCGCTATATTCATCACGATATATCGATATGTCCACCCGCGTCCAGCCCTGCTTTTCTGGAATTGATCGAGCCGGCCGCCATGGTCGGCCCGGCGAAGTCGTGATATATAGTTCGATATAACGAGGCCCGAACGGCCCGTTTCTGCAAGGGAGCGCAAAGCCAATGAGTGACTACAATCTTCTCATCGACGGCAAGATGGTGCCCGGCGACCAGACCATGCCGGTTCTCAATCCCGCGACCGAAGAGGTGCTGGCGCAGTGTCCGCGCGCCTCGAAGGCGCAGCTCGATGCCGCCGTCGCCGCGGCGAAGGCCGCCTTCCCGGCCTGGGCCGCGACCCCGATGGCGGAACGCCGCAAGCTCGTGAACAAGATGGCCGACGTCATCGAGGCCAATTCGGGCGAGCTCGCCCACATCCTCACCAGCGAGCAAGGCAAGCCGCTTGGCGACGCCACCGGCGAAGTTTTGGGGATGGCCGCGTTCTTCCGCTACCTCAGCTCGCTCGAATTGCCGATGAAGGTGATCGAGGATTCCGGTGACCGCAAAGTAGAGGCCTATCGCCGCCCGCTCGGCGTCGTCGGCGCCATCATTCCCTGGAACTATCCGCTGCTCATCCTCAGCTTCAAGCTGCCGTCTGCGCTGCTCGCCGGCAACACGCTGGTGGTAAAGCCGGCGCCGACCACGCCGCTCGCGACCCTGCGCTTCGCCGAGCTGATCAAGGACGTCCTGCCGAAGGGCGTTCTCAACTTCATCACCGACGCCAACGACCTCGGCGGCGAGATGACCAAGCATCCTGATATCCGCAAGATCTCGTTCACCGGTTCCTCCGCCACCGGGCAGAAGGTGATGGCGAGCGCGGCGCAGACGCTCAAGCGCATCACGCTCGAACTCGGCGGCAACGACGCCGGCATCGTGCTCGACGATGTCGATCCGAAGAAGGTCGCACCCGGCATCTTCGAGGGCGCGTTCCAGAACTCCGGCCAGGTCTGCCTCGCCATCAAGCGGCTCTATGTCCACGAGTCCGTCTATGACGAGCTCTGCAACGAGCTGGTCGCGATCGCCAAGAGCACGGTGGTCGACGACGGCGCCAAGCAGGGCACCAAGCTTGGGCCGCTGCAGAACAAGATGCAGTACGAGAAGGTGAAGACGTTCCTCGAGGACGCCCGCAAGAACGGCAAGGTGGTCGCCGGCGGTTCGGCGATGGACCGTCCCGGCTATTTCATCGAGCCGACCATCGTGCGCGACATCCAGGAAGGCTCCAAGCTGGTCGACGAGGAGCAGTTCGGCCCCGTGCTGCCGCTGATCAAATATTCCGACAAGAACGACGCGATCCGCCGCGCCAACGCCACCACTTACGGCCTCGGCGCGTCGGTCTGGTCGTCCGACATCAAGCGCGCCCACGAGGTCGCAACGCAGCTCGAGTCCGGCACGGTCTGGATCAACAAGCACCTCGACATGGCCCCGCACATCCCGTTCGGCGGCGCCAAGCAGTCGGGCATCGGCACCGAATTCGCCGAGGAAGGTCTCGCCGAATTCACCCAGCTCCAGATCATCAACGGCCCGCCCGCGGCCTGATTGGAAAATCGGGGCCGCGGCGGAAGCGTCGCGGCCCCAATTCTCTGCCGTCAAACGGAAGCCGACCATGTTCGATGCGCAATGCGACCTCGCCGCCCTCGTCTACGAGGCGCATCAGGACCCCGACACGGTCCTGCGCAACTTCGCAGCGGATCTGAACGCGCGTGGCTTTCGCGTCGTCGGCATGGTTCAGGCCGGCCAATGCGCGGATTCGAGCCTGTCGGCGGTGCTGCTTCACAGCGGCGAGACGCTCCTGCTCGCGCAGGATTTCGATCCGGACGCGCGCGGCTGCCGTCTCGATCTCGCGCGGCTGCAAAATGCGGGGATGCGGATCGCGGACGCGCTCGCGCATGGCGCCGATCTCGTCATCATCAACCGCTTCGGCAAGCGCGAGCGCGACGGCAAGGGCCTGTCCCATCTGATCGAACGCGCGCTCGACGCCGACATTCCCGTGGTGATCGCGGTTGGCAGAGACCATTTCGCCGACTGGATCAAGTTCGCCGGCGGCATGAGCGTCAGGCTCGGCTGCGAGCGCGACGCGCTGGAGGCGTGGTGGCACGCCATCACGGCCGTAGATGCCCAACCCTGTAACGGATCGCATCTGACGGTTTGCGAGATTCTCAAATAGCTGCTCAGACCACCGGCTCGTCCTTCAACACCGAGATCACCTGCTCGCCCTGCGCGGTCAGTCGGTAAGTCACCAGCGGCCGGCTCGACGGCGGCTTGCGCGCGATCTCGACGATGTAGCCCCGCACCATCAGCGCTTCGAAACTGCCGTAATAGCCGAACATGCTGATCTGGGTCTGCTTGAGCAGCTTGAACTCGCGCAAGAGGCGGATCTCGTTGCCCGAGAGCAGCGACCGGCGCACGCGCTGGACGAACCGCGCGCGCTGTTCGAACCAGGCTTGATCAGGCAGTTCGTGCAGGGCCGGTGCCGGGTCGCGTTCGCAGGGACGCATATCCGGCGGAGTAGCGGCGGACACCGGAGGCATGGTGCCGATAACCGCATCCCTGGCGCCGTCGAGCAACGCGATCGGCCAGCGCCGCTTGTTGTCCACCATCACAGGCGCCGGCACGACGTTGTCGCGCACCAACTGCTCGAACCGGCCGGCGGTCACGCCGACATAGGCAGCCGCGCGGCGGCGATCGACCAGGCGCGCGTCCCGCGCCACGGGCTCACAAACAATGCTCTCGTCCACCCCAAATCCCCTGGCGCCTCGTTGCGCAAAGCATGGCGGTCCCCGGCGGGACCAGCCAAGCCGGCCGCGAACCTAGGTGGGACAGGCGCGCTCGAAAAGCAGAGAATTTCGCACATGTTGATGCCGTTTCGGCAACGGCTATAGTCCGGTTGGGGGTCCCATGCGATTTCACTCACCGGCCATCCAGTACTTCCACGCCGTCCGCCGCACCGGTTCGATCCGGGCCGCTGCGCGCGCCCTCAACGTTGCCTCGTCGGCCGTCAGCCGCCAGATTCTTAAGCTTGAGCAAGAGGTTGGATCACCCTTGTTCGAGCGCAATGCGCGCGGCCTCACGCTGACGACGGTCGGCGAGATGCTGGCCCGGCATGTCATGAACGTGCTCCAGGACCTCGACCGCTTCCGCTCGGACGTCGCGTCCCTCTCCGGCGCCTGGCATGGCACTGTCAGCATCGCCTGCATCGAGTCGCTCACAGAGTCGGTGTTGCCGGACCTGATCGCCTCGCATCGCGGCCGGGCCCGACGCGTCAGCTTCGCCACCGAGGTGAAGGGATCGTCGGACGTGCTGGAGGCCCTCAGCCGCGGCGAGGCCGACATCGGCGTCGCCATGGCGCTCCGCCATCCGCCGGACCTTCGCCAGGTCGCATTGAAACGATTTCGCCTCGGCGCGGTGGCCGCGCGCGAGCATCCGCTGGCGCGCCGCAAGACGGTCACGTTGGCCCAATGCCTCGCCTTCCCCGTCATCCACGCACTGCCGGAACTGTCGATCTATCATTTGCTCCAGCCGCTGATCGCTCAGCTCTCGGAGACGCCGGAGCCGGCGATCCAGGCCAACTCGATCGACCTGATGCGCGAGCTCGCTGCACGCGGCGTCGGCGTCGCGTTCCAGACGCAGCTCGGCATCGGACGGCTGTCGCGCGACAGCCAGCTCGTGTTCCTGCCGCTCGACAATGCCGGCAGCCCGGTCTGGTCGGACCTCGGCATCTATGTCCGCGCCGAGCGCACCCTGCCCGCCTACACCGAGTCATTTCTTCAAGAGCTGGTGCGCGAGCTCGGCGAGCGCGAGCGACGGGAGAACGCGGCCTATCCGCAAGTCGCGTGATGAAGTCTGGCAGTAGTTTCCCGGAATATGGCCGACGGTCGGGCCTCTGATACGATACGCCTCTGCGGCCTCAACCCGCTCACCCCCGACATGCCCTGGGATCCCCGAAATGCCGGTCCGTCGGCTAAAACCATCGCGCGTCCTCGGCGTCGAGCGCTTCTCGGATTTCGACGAATTTCGCGCCAACGAGGTGCTCGGTCTCGGCACCAGCACGCCGCTCCGTCCGCGGGAATTCTCGCTGTCTCGCGCCATCCTGCCGCTCCGCGACGGGCTCTTCGTGCTCCAGCGCTCCTTTTCACGGCGGTATGAGGCCGAGATCGGCACGGACAACGGCGTCGGCCTCGTTATTCCCCTCACCTTTCACTCCATCGCCAATGGCCGCGAGGTCGAGAGTTCGACGATCGCCGTCATGCGCGGCAAAACCCCCGTCAGGGCGATCGAGCATCATCCCAACACTTATCTGATGCTGCGCTTCAACTCGGACATGCGCCATCGCGGCTGGGCGGACTTCGACCCCCGCCTCGCCTATGTGCGCGCGCAGGACGATCCGATGGCGCGCCTGCGCGCGGCTATCGTGGAGATGTTCTCGCTGGCTTCGGCATGCAACGATCCCCGGCAGTTCGAGGCGCTCTACCGCCCGATCCAGGAAACGCTGCTCGCCGGCCTCGACGCCACGCTGCTGCCGGCAGGCGCACGTACCGCCCGCCCCGGTTCATTCGACAAGCACCGCAAGCTGATCGCGCATCTCGACGACGTCGTTGCGTTGTTCGGCAGCAAGCCACTCTACAGCGACGACCTCGCCGCCGCGCTCGGCGTGTCCGTGCGCACCCTCCAGGTCGCGACGCACGCGGTGCACGGCGTGAGCCTGCACCACTATCTGCGCCTCAAACGGCTGTGGGCCGTTCGCGTCCAGCTCATGACCGGGGGCGATGGCTTGGCCGTCAAGGCCGCCGCGCTCGGCAATGGCTTCTGGCACCTGGGCGACTTCTCCAGGAGCTACAGACTGGCCTTCGGCGAAGCGCCGTCCGAGACGCTGGCGCGCGGACGGCATCCGTTGCATCTGGCCATCGGCGCCTGATCGAGCGGACCGCCCCTCAGGCGTGACCGTTCTCCTTGCGCTGCCCGCTCTCGCTGAGGCGGTCGACCCAGGCGATACCGATCGCGGAAATGATGAAGGTCAGGTGGATCAGCACCTGCCACATCACGCCGGACTCGGTGAAATTGCTGCGCGTGGTGCCGAGATTGCCGGCCTCGATGAAGGTCCTGAGCAGCGAGATCGAGGAAATGCCGATGATCGCCATCGCGAGCTTGATCTTCAGCACGCTGGCATTGACGTGGCTCAGCCATTCCGGCTCGTCCGGATGACCGTTCAGGTTCAGGCGCGAGACGAAGGTCTCGTAGCCGCCGACGATCACCATCACCAGCAGGTTCGAGATCATGACGACGTCGATCAGTCCGAGCACGACCAGCATGATCTGCTGCTCGCTGGCGTCGAACGAGTGCGCGACCAGGTGCCAGAGCTCCTTCAGGAACAGCAGCACATAGACGCCTTGCGCGACGATGAGGCCGACATAGAGCGGCACCTGCAGCCAGCGCGAGCCAAAGATGAGTTGGGCGAATGGGCCGATTTTCGGTCGCGGCCCGGCGTGCGCCGAAGGTGCTTTGCGTTCAGACGTCATGGATCACTCCGGATTGCAGGCAGGACTTGTCGCCTCAGAGACTCGCGATGACGGGGGCGAGCTCGAGCGAACCGCGATAGATCATCTCGAAGGCGACGTAAACGATGATGGCGAGACCGACATAGGCGATCCAGCGCTGCTTCTGCAACACCCGGCCGAGCAGATCGGCGGCGACACCCATCATCGCGACCGACAGCAACAGTCCGAACGCGAGGATGTAGGGATGCTCGCGCGCGGCGCCTGCGACCGCGAGCACGTTGTCGAGCGACATCGAGACGTCGGCGGCGACGATCTGTAACGCCGCCTGCCCGAAGGTCTTGCGCGACGCCGGTGCGCTGCCCGCGCCGCCACCATGGCTCAAGGAGAGCTCGGTATGCGCGGCCTGCTCGCGCAGCTCGCGCCACATCTTCCAGCACACCCACAGCAGCAGCACGCCGCCGGCGAGCAACAGACCGATCACCTGCAGGAGCTGGGTCGCGACGCCGGCGAAGACGATACGCAAGGCGGTGGCGGCGACGATGCCGACGACGATGGCGCGGCGGCGCTGCTCGGCCGGCAGGCCGGCGGCGGCAAGGCCGATGACGACTGCGTTGTCGCCGGCGAGCACGAGGTCGATCAGGATGACCTGGAGCAGCGCGGTCAGCGCGTCGGCGGTGATGAATTCAGTCATGATTGATCATTTTTCGATGCAGACGGATCGAGCCATTGCGGCTTCTTCCGCTCGACCCAATCCAGGACCCTGGAGCGCGAGGCGCGCAACGCCGGGACGTCTTCGGCGAGCAGTGCGAGGCCGAGCGGCAGCATCCAGATTCCGAGCACCGGCAGGAAGGAGAGCACGCCGCCAACGATGAGCAACGCGCCCGAAGGGATCCTCACCCAGCGGCTGGACGGTTTGAGCAGATAGGTGACGGTGTCGCCCATACGCGGCGGCAGGCGACGGACGAGCTTGTCGAGACGCGGGTCGCCACCGGCCATCTGGCCGGTGGTGACCACGTTTCCCGCCGTACGCTCGTCCGATGCTGCACTCATGCTCACTCCTGCGCGGCGGCGCGCCGTTCAGTGCCCTCCCTGCCCGGCGCCACCGGCTTTGCGCGCGGCAGCACCAGCGTCAGCAGGCGCAACAGCTTGATCGCCTGCACCTCATGGGGATCCACGTCCTCGTCCGCAGCCGCGACGCGCTCCGACAGTTCCATCAAATGGGCCGACAGCGGCAGGTCCGAGACCGGACGCAACGTGTCGATCACCACATTGGCAAAGTCGGGCTCCTCGAGTCGTTCCGCCAGTTCGTCGAATATCGCAAACAGCCGGTCGTCACTCATGTGCGGCGCCAGTTCGCGATCCCTGATGAAGCGGATCACCTCGTCGCGCTCGACCGGCGAAACGCGCCGGTCTGCGACGGCGACGAGCGCGCCGGCAATGACCAACGCGACCGCGGCCTGCTCGTTCAGCCTCGACGGTTCGGTGATCTCGATCTCGGTCGGATTGGAATTGGCGGCGTCGGACATCGTAGCTCCCTTACGTTGCGAAATGACCGCGCGGAGCTGCGATGGGGACGATTGGTCGGAGGAAACAGAGAAGGCCCGACGATCGGCCGATCCATCGCATTCGCGCGGGACAGGTCATCCGACATCGCGAGGTTTTGCCGACGTGGTCGGCGTCCTCGCCAGAGGGGCCCGGATTCTTGTTCGCTTCAGACATAAAGATGGGTGGGCCGGAATCAAGGCGAACGGAGTGCGACCAGCCGCCGCATCGGGTTCCGATGTTGCTGAATCTGGTTAAGCAATAGTGCACGTCTCTCCGTGTCCCGGACGCGCTGCAACGCCCTTCGCGTTGCCGCGCAGAGCCGGGACCCAGAAGGCCACGCATTCCGCCGCAATATGGGCCCCGGCTCAGCAGCGTAGAAGAGGCGCTGCGTCCGGGGCACGAGAGCACCGTTTGGCGCGCAACTTAATCAACATCGTCATTGCGAGCGCAGCGAAGCAATCCAGACTGCCACTGCGGAAAGACCCTGGATTGCTTCGCTGCGCTCGCAATGACGGAGGGGGCCGACTTACCCCACCCGCTCGACAAGATGCGCGCGCGACGGTGCGGGATCGAACTTCTCGCCGAAATATTGCGTCTCGTGCGCCACCAGTCCTTCGCGGAATTCCATGATGCTGACGACATAGGACGGCACGCCATCATAGGTCAGCACGAACTCGCTCACCCAGAGATCGCCACCGCCGACGATGCGGCGGACCGTGAAGCGCTTCTTGTTGGGTTGCACGAACCGGCTTTCCTGAATCGTCCTGCGGCCGCGGATGCGCTCGCCGGATTGCGGATAGTCGAGCACGGCGTCCTCGCGGTAGATGTCATGCTCGGCCTCGAAATCATTCGCGTCCGACGCATCCCAATGGCGCTGAAGGGCCGCCAGTATTGCCTGATCATCCATCGCGATCTCCCGTCTTGCGGTGTCTGCTGCCCAGATCGGGGCGCAGACAGCCGGCGGCAAGACCGGCTAGCAACGTCTAACAACGACTAACGGGCCAAAAATCCGACATGGATGCAGATTGGCATTGCAGCGACCTGGAATCCGCCAGAGCCGCGCCCTCACGCCGGGGAACCCCATGGCCCGTTTGCTCTCCCTCAATGTCGGCCTGCCGCGCGACATCGCGTGGCAAGGCAGGACCGTGCATACCGGAATCTGGAAGGCACCCGTCAGTGGTCCGCGCAGGGTGCGCCGGCTCAACATCGACGGTGATGGCCAGGGCGATACCGCCGGTCATGGCGGCGAGCAGCGCGCCGTCTACGTCTACCAGCAGGACTCCTATCAATACTGGCAGGAGCACCTCGGTCGAGCGAACCTCGTCCACGGTCAATTCGGCGAGAATTTTACCGTCGAGGGCCTCGCCGACAGGGACGTCTGCATCGGAGACCGTTACAAAATCGGCTCTGCCCTGTTCGAGGTGACGCAGCCGCGCGTCACCTGCTACCGGCTCGGCATTCGCATGGAGGAGCCGGACATGGCCGCGCTGCTCGTCAGGCACGGCCGGCCCGGCTTCTATTTTCGGGTGATCGAGGAAGGCGACGTCGAGGCCGGCGACGAGATCGTCCGGGTCGCCGACGGCCCCGAACGCATGAGCGTGTCCGAGATCAATGCGCTGCTCTATCTGCCCCCTCACCCGCGCGACCGTCTGGAGCGCGCGCTGAAAATTCCCGCGCTGAGCGGCGGCTGGCGTCATTCCTTCGAGGCGCTGCTCGCGCAGCAGCGCAAGGACACAGCGGCGGGAAACGCCGGGCTCGGCCCGGCATCAAGCCCGCCTCCGGCCTGGCGCGGCTTCCGGCCGTTTCGCGTGGCGCGCAAGATCGCCGAAAGCGGCAACGTGACGTCGCTGATCCTCGAACCCACGGACGGACATCCCGTCGCCGCCGCCCTGCCCGGGCAGTTCGTCATCGTGCGGCTCGGCACCTCCGCTGCGGCGGCGATGACGCGCAGCTATTCGCTGTCGAGCGGCTCCGATGCCGCGTCCTGGCGCATCAGCATCAAGCGCGAAGACCACGGCGCGGCAAGCCAATATATCGCTGACGAGGTCAAGATTGGCGACGCCGTGCAGATCGGCGCGCCGCGTGGAAGTTTCACGCTGCGGCAAGATGCGCGGCCCGTCGTCTTGCTGAGTGCCGGCATCGGCGTGACGCCGGTGCTTGCGATGCTGCACGCGCTCGCCGCGGAAGCATCGACGCGAGAGGTCTGGTGGCTGCACGGCGCCCGCAACGGTCGCGAACATGCGTTCGCCGCCGAGGTGCGCGGGCTGTTGGCTGGGCTTGCTCACCATCACAGCCATGTCTGCTACAGCGCGCCCGATCCGGGCGATCGTCTCAATGTGGATTTCGACGCGACCGGACATCTGGACCTCCGGGTGCTTCAAACCCTCGGCGTCCCATCAGATGGCGATTTCTATCTGTGCGGGCCGGCACCGTTCATGACCGATCTCTCGCGCGGGCTTGCCGCATTCGGTGTCGCACCGGATCGCGTTCACACCGAGATGTTCGGCGCCGGACCATCCCTGACACCCGGCATAGCGGCCTCCCCGCAGAAGCGGGCGCACGTGCCGGCCGGCGCAACCGGCCCGGGCCCGATGGTCTCGTTCGCCCGCAGCGGCCTCAATGTCTGCTGGGGACCATCATATGCCAGCCTGCTCGAACTGGCCGAAGCCTGCGACGTTCCCGTGCGCTGGTCGTGCCGCACCGGGGTCTGCCACAACTGCGAGAGCGGGCTCGTGGCCGGATCTGTCAGCTACGCGCCGGACCCACTCGACGCGCCGGCGGACGGCAATGTGCTGATCTGCTGTTCACGGCCCCAGGGCGATGTCGTGATCGATCTGTGAGTGTCGGCACCCACGCCCGACATGCGAGAAGATATGGGAGAGTTCAATGCGACCTGACATGATGCCGGGAGTAACCTTCCCCGATTACGAGCTCAGCGACCACACCGGCAAGCACCGAAAGCTCTCCGAGCTCCAGGGTGGCGATCCCATGGTGCTCGTTCTCGGCCGCGGCGGCTTCTGCCCGAAGGATCGTCGCCAGGCCGAAGGCCTGCTGCAACTCCATCGCGAGATGGAGGTCGGCTATTGCCGGCTGGTCACGATCACCACCGACAACATCACCCAGACCAACGAATATCGCAGCGGCGTCGGCGCGCACTGGCCTTTCCTGTCGGATTCGCGGCGGATCGTTCAGAAGGATCTCGACATCGCCGAATACACCGATCCCGTCCACAATCCGATGATCCCGCATGTCATCGTGCTGGAGCCCGGCCTGCGCGTTCACAAGATCTATAACGGCTACTGGTTCTTCGGACGCCCGACCATCGAAGAGCTGCGCCAGGATCTCCGGGCCGTCAGCATGAGTTGCCGTCCGGACTGGGACATCACCGCGCCCGGGCTGAAGGCGCTCTGGGATCAGGGCCACAAGGAGCATTTTTATCCCTACGGCAAGGCTTACGTCGAAACTCTCGGCGAACGGGATTAGAACCACATTCCGGCATCGTCCGTTCGGACGAATGCCGACCCAGGAATGTGGATGATCCAGATGAAGACGATTCCCGGCGATCGCGCCGGCCGCATGGGCGCGCGCCAGATCTACGAGGCCCTGAGGGATCAGATTCTGGCGCGGGTCTACGGCATCGACGGCCCGCTGCCGTCGTCGCGGGCGCTTGCCGGGGAGATGGGCGTGGCGCGCTCGACCGTGACCGTCGCCTATGAACAGCTCGCCGCCGAAGGTTTCATCGAGACACGCCATGGCGCGCGGCCGCGCGTCGCCCGCGCTGTCGTCGAGCGCGGACACGCGCGCGCCGCATCGCGGCCCTCGGCGCGCAAGCCGCGCCTGTCGGCCTTCGGCGAGCGGCTGCGGTCGGACCCGCCGCGCTGGACCGAGCCGCCGCGCGGGCTCATCGCCAACTTCCGCTATGGCGAGCTCTCGCCGTCGGATTTCCCGGTGCTGGCATGGAAGAAGGCCGTGACGGCTGCGATGGCCCGCAAGCCCGAGCGGCTGGCCTATGACGACCCCTGCGGCGCGCTGCGGCTGCGGACCGCGCTTCAGGGCTATCTGTGGCGATCGCGCAGCGTCCGCTGCGAGGTCGATCAGATCGTTGTCGTGAACGGCTCGCAGCAGGGCCTCGACATCTGCGCGCGCCTCCTGCTCGACGCCGGCGACCGCTTCGTGATGGAGGATCCCGGCTACAAGATGGCACGGCACACGCTCGCGGCGACGGGCGCCGAGACGGTGCCGATCCCCGTTGACGCGGATGGACTGGAGACAGCGCGGCTCGACGGCATCGCAGCCCGGCTCGCCTATGTGACGCCGTCGCATCAATATCCACTCGGCGGCGTCATGCCGATCGGACGCCGGCACCAATTGCTCGCCTGGGCACGCAAGCACGACGCCTACGTGATCGAGGACGATTACGACAGCGAGTATCGCTACGACACCAGACCGATCCCGCCGCTGCATGCGCTGGAGGGCAGCGACAACGTGATCTATCTCGGCACCGTCTCCAAGACGCTCTCCCCGACCCTGCGGATCGGCTACCTGGTCGTGCCCGCCGGGCTGCGGTCCCTGTTCGCCGCCGCCAAGCAGATCATGGACCGACACACGCCGCTGATCGAACAGCACGCACTCGCTTCAATGCTCGAAAGCGGCGCCTATGACAGCCACGTCAGGCGCGTGCGCCGGCGCAACGCCGAGCGTCAGCAGGCATTGATCGGTGCGTTGCGCCGCCGGTTCGGAGATCGTGTCCGGATCGAGGGCACGGCGGCGGGCCTGCACGTGGTGGCGTGGCTCGACGATCTGCCGCAGAAGCGCGAGGATGCATTGATCCGGGCGGCTCGCGCGAAAGGCGTCGGCATCTATCCCGTCTCCGCGTTGTTGGTCGGCCCAAGCCGGACGCCGAGCCGGACGCGGAGGACCGTCGGTCTCGTCATGGGCTATTCGGCGCTGGAGATCGCGCAGATCGAGATAGGCTGCAAGCTTCTCGCGCAGGCCGCCGCCGAACTGGACTGACGAAATCATGTAAAACTGGCCGTTTCATATAGGCCAGATTCCGGTTATCTCCGCATCAAGAACGGAGACACGCCATGTACATCCCGCCCGCCTTCAAGGACGACGACATCGAGAGCATCCGCGCGACCATCCGCGGTGCGCGGCTCGCCAGCCTGGTGACGGCCACCGCCGAAGGCCCTGTCGCAACGCCCCTGCCGCTCTTCCTCGACGAGAGCGAAGGTGAGCACGGCGTGTTGTACGGACATGTCGCGAAGGCCAACCCGCAATGGAAGCTGCCGCCGATCGGCGATGCGCTCGCCATCTTCAACGGCCCCGACGCCTATGTGACGCCGTCCTGGTACGCGACCAAGCAGGAGACCGGCAAGGTGGTGCCGACCTGGAATTACGTCGCCGTGCACGCCTACGGCCCGGTCGAATTCTTCCAGGAGCCGGAGCGCCTGCTCGACGCCGTGACGCGGCTGACCAAGAAGCACGAAGGCGCGCGCGCCAAGCCGTGGGCGGTCAGTGACGCGCCCGCTGACTTCATCGCCGCGCAGTTGCGCGGGATCGTCGGCGTGCGCATCCCCGTGGTGCGGTTCGAAGGTAAGCGCAAGATGAGCCAGAACCGGCCCGAGGCCGATCGGGTCGGCGTCGCGCAGGCTCTCGCCTCAATCGAGAACCACGGCGATCGCGAGGTCGCAGCGCTGATCCCGCTGCCAACCTGAGTCAGCCTGCGCAGGAATGCGCGACGACGCGCTCGCCCCTCACAACGGCTTCCGCCAGTTTGCGCCCGACGTCACCGAAATCCGACAGGGCAAGATAGCCTTGCGCGTAGGCTTCCTGCGTCAGGCGTTCGAAGCGCTTGTCGTCTCCGGTCGACCATTGCTTGGCGATGTAGTCTGCCCCGGCTTTCCCGAAAATCTTGGGGTAGTGTTCCATGTCGTTCTGACGACGATAATAGTAGTAGTCGATATGGGCGACGAATTGCTTCCGTCCCTCTCCCGCGCAACGCGATCCGTAAGGGCGCTCGAACGCCAGAGCGGTCTCGCGGCGCAAGCCTGCGCGACCGTCCACGAAGATCTCTTCGTTGGAGCCATAGCCCGGACCATCGACAGGTGCTGCTGGTTGCTGGGCTGTCTTCTGCGGAGCGAATGCCCAGGCGGCGACCTGCCAGATGACAAGCGCCCAGACGATGAACCAGGCGCGGCTCATTTGAAGCTCGCCGACGCCTGCTGCCGTGGCAGGCATACCGGAGACGGATCAAACAACATACCAGGCCCGGTGAACCAGAGAACGACGTCGCGGATATCCTCCGGGAAGTCTTCCTTGACGATGCCCTTTTGTTTGAACGCCTCGGCCAGCTGCGCCTTGACGCGAACGTCCAGCGGCGTGGAATACGCGGCGTTCGCCCGATCGCGCTTCTCTTCGCTGCAGAACATGCCCATTTTCGGATTTGGGCAGTCGTAGATCTTCACCCAGCCCCGCGCATAGGCCTCCGTAGCCGCCCTCAGGTTCGCCTTCATGGTGTCGTCGCACGGCGACATCGCGTAAGCGGTGCTTGCCTGCAATGCGTCCATCCGCAGCGCGTCTTGCTTCGGGTCCTTGTCGCTTTGCAGGGTGTGCTCCGCTTCCCAATCCTTCCGCTGCCTGGCCTTTGAATGCTCATCGCCGAACGAGGAACTGAGCGTGGGCCTCAATTCACCGACCAGCGAAACGTGCGACACCGGAAATCCGCGAATCGCCCAGGAGACGCCCACGAACGTGGAGACGAACGCCATGCAGGTGAAAAGAACAAATCGGCTCATGATGCGACTCAAAATTCGCGCGCAACCTAACCGTGTCGGCGTTAAGAGATGTATTAAGGCGCAGGTTCCCGCAATGCAGGGTAAATGAACGTCTAAAACACGCCTCGGAATGATCCGGACTTTGCAGAACACATCGCCGGGAACCCAACACAGCCGATCCTGTTGGTGAACCTTACGCCACATCCTGACAGGAAGGCCGCATGTGCCGCTGGATCGCATACCGGGGCGAGACAACTTCGTTCGAGCCCTACGTCACCGAGCCCGAGCATTCGCTGATCGCGCAGAGCATCCGCTCGCTACAATCCACCGCGGGCTCGAACGGCGACGGCTTTGGTCTCGGCTGGTATGGCGAGCATCCGGAACCCGGCGTTTTAGCTGATCGCTTCAGCGTCGCGCAGGGGCTTGCGGCAAGCGAGGACCCCGGTGATCGCGAGGCTGCGGCCCTGATTCCGCTTCCGATCTAGTCTCCGATCTCCTTGCGCCGGCGCTGGGCATACTCAGCGCCCCATCCGAGGCCAAGCGTCACGGAGATGAGCGAGCCAAGCAGCACGCCGAATTTCGCGGCGTCCAGCAGCTTGTCGTCGTTGAATGCCAGCATGGCGATGAAGATCGACATGGTGAAGCCGATGCCGGCCAGAAGCCCGATGAGGCAGATGCCGGCCCATGTCACGTCGGGTGCGAGCCGGCATCCAACCACGCGCACTGCAAGCCAGGTCGCACCGATCACCCCGATCGGCTTTCCCGCACAAAGGGCGAGCGCAATGCCGAGCGTCACGAACTGAGCGCCACCGGCGAGCTCCATGCTCGTGAAGCTCACTCCCGCGTTCGCCAGCGCGAAGATTGGCATGATCCCGTAGGCGACCCAGGGATGCAGCGCCGTCTCCACGCGGATGACCGGCGGCACGATCTCCGGGCTGGCCGATCGCACCGGCGTGATCAGGCCAAGCACGACGCCTGCGAGCGTCGGATGAACCCCGGCCATGAGAAAGCCCGCCCAGACAATGAACGCCGGTACGATATAGGCATATGCGGAGCCAAGCCCGAGCCGCTGAAGGCCCAGCGCCAAGAGAACGCCGAGCACCGCAACGGCAAAGCCATTGAGATCGAGCCCGCTGGTGTAGAATAGCGCGATGATCAGCACCGCGATGATGTCGTCGATGATCGCAAGCGCCAACAGAAAGACCCGGACGTTGCCGGGAATGGATTTTCCGAGCAGTGCCAGCACGCCGACGGCGAACGCGATGTCCGTTGCCGTTGGTATCGCCCAGCCATGCTCGCGCCCCGCAGCCGCGTTGAAGCTCAGATAGATCAGCGCGGGGACGGCGACACCGCCGAAAGCCGCCAGCACCGGCAGCATGCCCTGGTCGAACTTGCTGAGTGCGCCCTCATGGATCTCGCGGCGAATTTCCATGCCGACGACCAGGAAGAAGATCGTCATCAACGCATCGTTGATCCAGAAGTGCAGCGATCTGGTGAAGACGAACTCGCCAAGCCGAAGCCGTACCGGCAGGTCCCAGACGTCATGATACGTATGGGCAAAGGGCGAGTTGGCCCACAGCAATGCGGCAGCCGCGGCCGCGAGCAACACCACGCCGCTGACAGCCTCGACATGCAGGAAATGCTGGAGCGTCGTGAGTGCCCGTTCGACGAAAAACGGAGATTTCGACAGGTCCCTGCCGGGCAGCTGATCGTTCATGGGCGCACGCTTTCCGCGTGGCGGCCCGACCATCGCTTGACCTGTCGCTGCGCACATGCAGCGAGCACCCAAGGCTGTTCTACACAGCGACGGCCGTAAGGCAACCCCTGCTCAGTACAGGGCCTGCGCCTGGAACTCCGATGCGTTAAGGATCGTTGGTGACACTCAGGACATATCCCCGACAGGAACTCTCATGTGCCGCTGGATCGCATACCGGGGCGAGACAACTTCGTTCGAACCCTACGTCACCGAGCCCGAGCATTCGCTGATCGCGCAGAGCATCCGCTCGCTGCAATCCACCGCGGGCTCGAACGGCGACGGCTTTGGTCTCGGCTGGTATGGCGAGCATCCGGAACCCGGCCTTTACCGCGAGACCCGTCCGGCCTGGTCGGACGAGAACCTGCGCTACCTCTGCCGCCATCTGCGCTCGCATCTGTTCTTCGCCCATGTGCGCGCCGCCACCGGCACGGCGGTGACCCGGCAGAATTGTCATCCGTTCGCCTGCGGCCAGTGGATGTTCATGCACAACGGCTTCGTCGGCAGCTGGAATCGCCTGCGGCGCAAGGTCGAGGCGCTGATCCCCGATGCCTACTATCCGTCGCGGCTGGGCACGACCGATTCGGAAGCCGTGTTCCTCGCCATGATGGGCGCGGGTCTCGACAGCGATCCCCTTGGCGCAACGCAAGCCGTGCTGCAATCGCTCGTCGGCCTGGTCAACGACGGCGAGCTTCGTGAGCGCCTGCGCTTCACCAGCGCGATCGCCAACGGCCGGGATCTCTATGCGTTTCGCGTCGCGGTCAACGATGCCGCCAACACGCTCTATTATCGCGAGGCCGGCGGCGACCAGGTCGTCGTCGTGTCCGAGCCGTTCGACAAGGAAACGGACTGGACGGAAGTTCCCCCGAACCACGCGCTGGTCGCGCGCGCGTCCGAAACCGTGAAGATTGTTCCGTTCGACCTTGCAATTTCCGGTGAGGCCGACGCGGAACCGGCCGGCGTCAGGCGGATTATTGCCCGCAGGTAATACCACTGCCGGGTGGCCCTATGACATTTGCATCAGACGTTTTGAAACTGCTGCGCCTCGATTCATCCGATGACAGGCAGCACCTCGTCATCCGTTCTGCCGGCGGCCGCGGCAAGGCGGCCGAATACTCCTTCGGCATCGAGGAGGAATACTTCCTCGCCGATCGCCGCAGCTTCGAGGTCGCGATCGAAACGCCCAACGCCCTGTTCGAGTCGGTGAACTGGTCCACCGGCGGCCAGGCGATGCGGGAGATGCTGCAATCCCAGCTCGAGGTCGCCACCAACGTTCACGTCGATGTCAATGACGCCCGGGAAGAGCTTCGGTTCCTCCGCCGCGAGGTCGCCAACGTCGCCGCGCAATACGGCTTCGTCATCATGGCCTGCGGCACGCATCCGACCGCGGTCTGGCGCATGTCGCAGCCGAGTCCGAAGCCGCGCTACGAGGAGATGATCGAGGATCTGCGCAGCATCGGCCACCGCAACATGATGTGCGGCATGCATGTGCACGTCCAGCTGCCCGATCCCGAGAAGCGGATGGCGGTGATGCGGGCGATGCTGCCGCATCTGCCGCTGTTCATCGCGCTGTCGGCCTCCTCCCCGTTCTGGAATTCTCACAAGACCGGGCTGAAGGGCTACCGGCTTGCCGCCTATTCCGAGCTGCCGCGCACCGGCTTGCCGGAACTGTTCGAAACCAGGCACGACTACGACGAATATGTCGGCGCGCTGCAACGCTCCGGCGTGATTCCCGACGAGAGCCATATCTGGTGGGCGATGCGGCCGTCCATGAGGCACCCGACCCTCGAGCTTCGCGCGCCCGACACCTGCACCTTCATCGACGACGCCGTTGCCATCGCCTCGCTCTATCGCTGCCTGACGCGCCATCTTTATCTGCGACCGCATCGGTCGAAGGAGGTCACGGTGGTCGAGCGCGCGATTGCGGTCGAGAACAAATGGCGAGCCCAGCGCTATGGCACCGATTGCATCTTTGCCTCGAAGGACGGGCCGGTGACCATCTCGGAGCTGCTCGCCCGGATCATCGACGACATCGCCGAGGACGCAGCCGCGCTGAACTGCGTCGCCGAGGTCGAGCACTGCCGGACCATCGTGGAGCGTGGCAGCTCGGCGGAATTCCAGCTTCGCGCCTATCGCGAGAATGCGGAGGACATCGGGGCGGTCTCGCGCTGGATCGCAGCCTCGACGATCTCGGGCGCGAGCGCTCCGATCGGAAGCGTTCGTGCGCCGTCATAGCGCCCGCGCAAGCTTGGCCAACGACAATGTCGCTCCTGAATTCGGTGATCGTGGAGGAACGCGTGAATCGCGTCACGTCTTGCGCTGGCTGCGGCCACGGACTTGTACCGCTGCTTTCGGCCAAGGGCCGTGCGGAGCTCAGCTGCCTCTGGTGCGAAGGCATCGACGCGCGAACGGTGGACATGGCGAAGTGGGCGGACAGCCCGATCGGCAAGCCCGAGCGGATCACCCGTCAGCCGTTCGAATGAGCGGTTTCACATGCCCGGCCGCAGGCCTTTGCTGATCGGCGCGACCTGCGCGGCTGCACGCCCGCGCCGGGGCTTGCCGACAAATTAGACAAACCGCGCCCCGTAGTCGGGGTTCGGGCTCGGCGATGAGGCCCAGGCAAGCCAGCCCAACGCGCCGTCTAACCTCAGGTGCAATCTCGATTTTTCATCGCGCCGTGCGGAGTCGCCGGGCCCGCGCATCGCGCTGCATCTCGACTGGCCCAGAATTCGCAAGGCAGCGTCAGGCCTGATTCCCTGCTCCCACGAATTGGCGCAGCAAGATGCGTGCGCCCGGAGACCGGATGAGCGGCAAAGATCGGAGAGTGCCATGAACGTGCATGCCGCCGGCGATCTCAAATTTACCGGCCTCACCCATCCAAACGGCGCACCGCTACGCCTCAACGCTCAGGATTTCGTGGCGATCGATCGCGACAGGAATGCCAAGTTCGAACCGACGTACCGGCCGCAGGCCCTCTACAACCGCGCGAACGAGGGCTTCCACGCCAACAACGAAACCTTCCTCCTGCACGAAGTCGCGACGAACCTCCCGATCTACCGCCCGGACACCGGCCCCACCGATTTCCATCTTCATCTTCCGCCGGGCGGCTTTCAGCTCGTGCTGGTCACCTCGGGCGCCTTCACCTTCGACTACGACGGGCGCTTCTACAATGTCGGCCCCGGCGCGGTGATGTTGCAAAGCGCGATAGTCCACCGCCAGCTGTTCTACACCTGGTCGGGACTGTCGACCGAAGAAAACCTGAAGACGCCGCAGACCGTGGTGCCCGACCCGATCTCGATGGGCTACTCCGGCAAATTCCTCGAAGCCTTCGTGACCGATCCGACGACCTTTCCGAACCCGACCATCGTCGGTCCGGACCAGATCAACGAGGCCGAGACACCGCGCGTGGCCTGGAGCCACCCTCTGCACAACCGGCCGGCCGACGCGGGCTTCTGGCTTCAGGATCCACTCGCGCTGGACGCGCTGTTCAAGCCGCTCGTCGACAGTCCGATCAAATCTGCCATGCCGGTGTACGTGCGCGACATCGGCATCGAAGTGCCGAGCGGGCATCTCGTCACCGGCCACATCATCGCGACCGACCCACCCGGCCAGGCGCTGCTGCCCAAGAGCACGTCGATCGCCGCGGACCCGACCTGTTTCGCCAAGGGCGAGGTCGTGATCTATCGCGTCATCCGCGGCACAGCCGAGTTCAAGAAAAAGTCCGGCGAGAGCTTTGAACTTTCCGCCGGCGATGTGGTGACGGCAGGCAAGAACTCGATCAGCCTCGTCGGCCTCGGCGAAAACACCCAGGTCCTGAGGCTCGGCCTGCTCAAGGGCATGAACGACCTTCGCGGCTGGACGCCGACCCAGCGCGACGAGATCGATGGCCTCGCCGGTCAGATCATCACGCAAAAGGACGTCCGTCCCCTGCGCACTGAGGGCAAGCCGGTCGGGTATCTGTACGGGTAGCGCGGCTCCTACTCCGCCGCCTGACGCACATGGCGCGCCGTCGGCGTGCGCATGGTGACGAGCTCTTCGGCCGCGGTCGGATGCAGCGCGATCGTCGCGTCGAAATCGGCCTTGGTCGCCTTCATCTTCACCGCGATCGCGACCACCTGGGTGACCTCGGCGGCGCAATCACCGACGATGTGGCAGCCGAGCACGCGGTCGGTCGAGCCATCGACGACGAGCTTCATCAGCACGCGGGTGTCGCGGCCGGACATGGTCGCCTTGATCGGGCGGAACGTCGTCTTGTAGATGTCGACGTGGCTGAATTGCGCGCGCGCCTCGGTCTCCGTCAGACCGACCGTGCCGACCTCCGGCTGCGAGAACACCGCGGTCGGAATGTAGGAATGATCGACCTGCACCTCGCGCTTGCCGAACACGGTGTCGGCAAACGCATGCCCCTCGCGGATCGCAACCGGCGTCAGATTGTGCCGGTGGGTGACGTCGCCGATCGCATAGATGCTGTCGACCGAGCTCTTCGAGAAATGGTCCACCGCGATGCCGCCATTGTCAGGGTTGATCGCGACGCCGGCCTTCTCCAGGCCGAGATTGGCGACCGACGGATGGCGGCCGATCGCGAACATCACCTGGTCGGAGGCAAGGCTCGAGCCGTTCGACAGATGCGTGGTGAATTCCTCGCCGTGCCGATCGACCTTCGCCACCGTGCAGCCGGTGAGAATGGTGATGCCCTGCTTCTCCATCTCGCTGCGGACGTGAGCGCGAACGTCCTCGTCGAAACCGCGCAGGATGTTGTCGCCGCGGTAAACCACGGTGACGTCGGAGCCGTAGCCGGCGAAGATGCCGGCGAATTCCAGCGCGATATAGCCGCCGCCCTGGATCACGATCCGCTTCGGCAGCTTCTTGAGGTGAAACGCCTCGTTGGATGAGATCACGTGCTCGATGCCGGGAATCGCAGCGCCGTGGTTGGGCGCGCCGCCGGTGGCGATCAGGATGTATTTTGCGGTGATCTTCCGGTCGTTCTCGAGCAGGCGGACGGTGTGCTTGTCCTCGATCACCGCGCGGCTCTTGACGACCTGCGCGCCCGACTTCTCGACATTCGTCGTGTAGGCCGCCTCCAGCCGCGCGATCTCCTTGTCCTTGTTGGCGATCAGCGTCGGCCAGTCGAAGGTCGCGGGCGGAACAGTCCAGCCGAAACCGGCGGCATCTTCCAGCTCGTGGCGGACATGCGAGCCGATCACGAACAGCTTCTTCGGCACGCAGCCGCGGATCACGCAGGTCCCGCCCATGCGGTACTCTTCCGCGATCATCACGCGCGCACCGTGGCCGGCCGCGATGCGGGCGGCACGCACGCCGCCCGAGCCGCCACCGATGACAAAGAGGTCGACGTCGAATTCAGCCATTGTCCACTCCGACCTCTGGAGCATGATCCGGGCGTTTTTCCTCGCGACAAACGCGAAACGCGTTTGCGCGGAGGTCATGCTCAAACAACAACCTAAAGCGCGATGACGCGCTTTAGGGATTTCTGATCAGATAGGTACTGTCAGATTTCCTTGCCACGCTTGCGCATCTCGGCGCGGAAGGCACCCATCACGGTCTCGGAGAAGTTCTGGGCCCAGGCGTTCATGAAGGCCATGCTCAGGCCGATGGCACGCGGCTCCGCATCGATCAGCTTCTGGCCCAGCGGCGACTTGTAGAAGGTGACGAGATCCTTCAACTCCTGCTCGGTGAACTCGCTGGCATAGACCTGCGCCATGCCTTCGCCGATCTCGTTCTGGCGCCCGTTGAGCTGTTGGACGACGACCTGGGCAACCTCGTTGAGGTCCTTCTGGTAGTTCAGGTTCTGCTGGATCAGCGTGATCTTGGTCTTTTCGACCATGCCCGGCACCGCGCCAGCGTACATCGCATTGGCGTTCTTCATCTGCAAAATTTCCTTGGCCGCCGCAATCGCCGCAGGCGAGGCCTTCGGCGGGGCCGGCGCGGGAGCAGCCTTCTGGGCCGGCGCGGCCTGCTGCGCGATCGCCGGGACCGCCGAGACGGCCAGTCCAGCAGCAAGCGTCGCGGCGGGCAAGAATCTCAATACGCTCTTCATTCCTAGTCTCCTTTCGGCTTACGCCGTTCAATCACGCGAATTCCCTCGCCGCCCGCCAAAACGGCCGAGCTGGCCAAGCCGATGAACAACCCATGCTCGACCACGCCGGGGATCGCGCTCAACGCCCTGGCGAGGCCAGGCGGGTCCACGATACGTCCGAGCTGGGCATCGACGATCCAGTGGCCGCCATCGGTGACGAAAACGTGGCCATCCTTGTCGCCGCCTTTGGCCTTGCGGACCGCCATTTGCCCGGAAACGCCGCATTCGGCAAATGCCTTCTCGATCGCGCGGCGCGTTGCGCCAAGCCCGAACGGGATGACCTCCACCGGCAGCGGAAAGCGGCCGAGCGTCGGCACCCATTTGCTGTCGTCGGCAATCACGATCATGCGATCCGAGGCGGCCGCCACGATCTTCTCGCGCAGCAGCGCGCCGCCACCGCCCTTGATCAGGTTGAAGTCGGGATCGATTTCGTCGGCGCCGTCGACGGTGAGGTCGAGATGGTCGATCTCATCGAGCGTGGTCAGCGGCACACCGCAGCGCTCCGCATCGAGGCGCGTCGCCTCCGAGGTCGGTACGCCGATCATTTTCAGCCCGGCCTGCACGCGCTCGCCGAGCAGCTCGACGAAATGCTTGGCGGTCGAGCCGGTGCCGAGCCCGAGCTGCATGCCGTCACGCACCTCCTCGAGGGCGCGCGCCGCAGCCTGCCGCTTCAACTGGTCCATGTTCACGATGCGCCCGCCCCTGAATTGAGAGTGTGCCGCCGATAGGTTGCTTGCGGCGGCCTATGTAGCCTCGTTTTTCCCGCCGGAACAGGCCTCCGGGCCGATCTTATAAGGTGAACTTATGGCTACGGCCCTTGCGCGGGCGGGGCCGGCCCGATAGCGCTTGAACCATGACCTCCCCCTACACCCTCGTCTTCGATCTCGACGGCACGCTTGTGGATACGGCGCCCGACCTGATCACCGCGCTGAATTTCGTGCTCGACCGCGAAGGGCTGCCGCCCGTGCCGATGGCCTCGGCCCGCAACATGATCGGCGCCGGCGCCCGCAAGCTGATCGAACGGGGGCTGGAGGCCGAGGGCCGCACCGTCACCCCTGCGGACATGGACCGGATGACGGCGGATTTCATCGCCTATTACGCCGACCACATCGCGGTCGAATCCCGTCCGTTCGAGGGGCTCGAGGCTGCACTCGACCAGTTTGCGGCCCAGGGCCACCGGCTGGCGGTCTGCACCAACAAGCTGGAATGGCTGTCCAAGCGCCTGCTGGACCAGCTTGATCTGACCCGCCGCTTTGCCGCGATCTGCGGCGCGGACACCTTTGGCGTCCAGAAGCCCGATCCGACCATTTTCCGCGAGACCGTGGCGCGCGCCGGCGGAGCGGTCAAAGCCAGTATCATGGTCGGCGATGCCGGAACCGACGTCGGCGTCGCCCGGCGCGCCGGGGTGCCCGTGATCGGGGTCAGCTTCGGCTATACGGACGTGCCGATCGCCGAGCTGAAGCCGGACCGGCTGATCCATCACATGCGCGACCTGCCGGCCGCGGCCCACAGCCTGATGACTGCCTAGGAACCACAAGCCTCTGAGATGACTGCCATATTCTACGGAACCCTGCGTTAACCATCTATTAACTATGCGCACCGCGCCGGTTGCTTGCTTGGAACGACGCTCGTAGGTTCGCCCGGGGATGTGGCGGTTCGTCGCAGTTAGAAGTGGGTGGTCATGCGTCGTGTCATCGCGATTGCGCTAGCGGGAGCGAGCCTTGGCGGCTGCTCCTCGATGTCTTGGGACATGTTCAAATCGGCGCCGCCGACCGTCCAGGTCCGGCTCGAATCCAATCCTCCGGGGGCTGACGCCACGACCTCACTCGGTGCGGGTTGCAAGACCCCCTGCTCCGTCTCGGTTCCCGCCCCCGACGCCCCGTTCACGGTCGCTTTCGCGCTGCCAAAATACCAGCCGGCGAGCGTGCCGGTGAACGTGATCAAGAATCCCGGGGATTTCACCACGCCCGCCTCGGTCACCACCGACCCGAATCCGGTGTTCGCGGAGCTTCAGCCGGCCGCCCCGCCAAAGCCGGTCCGCAAGCCGCACCGGCCCAAGAAGCCGAAACCGGCTGCGACCGCCGCTGCCCCGGCTGAGGCCGCTCCTGCCGCGGCTGCGGCCGCGCCTGCCGCGGGCTCGCCGTTCCCCGATCCGAACGCAGGCACGCGCTGATCCAGGCGCAAATCTACGTATACCACCCGATTGTCCTAGCCGCGTCCGATGCTTAGATTGCCTCCAAGGCACCGGTGACGCAAAGGTGCGCCCGTCGCCGTAAGTGACAAGGCATTTGGTATGAACGGACTTTCCGCGAGCCCTCTCGCAGCAGCGAGCCCCCGCGACGCGCTGTCGAGCGCGATGACCGATCCGTTCGGGCGGACCATCTCGTATTTGCGCGTATCCGTCACCGACCGCTGCGATCTGCGCTGCTTCTATTGCATGTCGGAAGACATGACATTCCTGCCCAAGGCGGACCTGCTGACGCTGGAGGAGCTCGACCGGCTCTGCACGGCCTTCATCGCCAAGGGCGTGAAGAAGCTCCGGCTCACCGGCGGCGAGCCGCTGGTCCGCCGCAACGTGATGACGCTGGTGCGCTCGCTGTCCCGCCATCTTTCGAGCGGTGCCCTGAACGAACTGACCCTGACCACCAACGGCACCCAGCTTGCGAAACACGCCCGGGAGCTCGCCGATTGCGGCGTCCGCCGCATCAACGTCTCGCTCGACACGCTCGATCCCAAGAAATTTCGCGAGATCACCCGCTGGGGCGAGATCGACAAGGTGCTGGAGGGCATCGAAGCCGCACGCGCCGCGGGGCTTGGCGTGAAGATCAACGCGGTGGCGCTGAAGAACCTCAACGAGGACGAGCTTCCCGACCTGATGCGCTGGGCGCACGGCAAGGGCATGGGGCTGACGCTGATCGAGGTCATGCCGATGGGCGAAATCGGCTCGGGCCGTATCGACCAGTACCTGCCGCTGTCGCTGGTGCGCGCGCGGCTCGCTCAGCAATTCACCTTGACCGATCTGGCCGAGAGCACCGGCGGGCCGGCGCGCTATGTCAGCGTTGCCGAGACCGGCGGCAAGCTGGGCTTCATCACGCCGATGACCCATAATTTCTGCGAATCCTGCAACCGGGTGCGCATCACCTGCACGGGCACGCTGCACACCTGCCTCGGCCACGAGGATGCTTCAGATTTGCGCAAACCTCTGCGTGCATCTGACGACGACATGCTGCTTGCGGATGCGATCGACCGCGCCATCGGGCTCAAGCCCAAGGGCCACGATTTCATCATCGACCGCCGCCACGACCGCCCCAGCGTCTCCAGGCACATGAGCGTCACGGGTGGCTGAGGGATTCGCGCCCTCCCCGCCATAAGCTTTTGACTCGGCGTCAATTTGCCCATTTTCCGATTGACGGCGCACAAGCCCGCTGGTTTGGTGCAGCCGCCTTTGCTTGCCCGGCAGCAATAAGCCGGCCGCGCCTCTTTGGCGGTCGCGGTCAAGACGGCAAGGCACGAGGGGAGGACTGACGCCGCAATCGCTCGGAATTTCATCCGTACGGTCGCGTGCTTTTCGCACGCCGGCCAGGCGATGCGTGCTGAAGCCTCCCGTAAAGTGTTAGGCCGCGACGGCGACGGAGAGAAGATAAGATGCGTCCATTGCTGGCGGTGAGCAACGCCATCGACGCCCTCAATGAAAAGATTGGGTACGTCTGTAACATCCTGGTGCTGCTGGCGTGCCTGGTCAGCGCGGCCAATGCCATGATCCGCTATGCCTTCAGCAGCTCCTCGAACGGCTGGCTGGAGCTGCAATGGTACATGTTCGCCATCCTGGTGATGTTCGGCGCGTCCTACACCTTCAAGCGCAACGAGCATGTCCGCGTCGAGATCTTCTACCTCACGCTCTCGGAACGCGGCCAGCTCTGGCTCGACATGATCGGCACGCTCTGCTTCCTGATCCCCTCCTGCCTCCTGCTCGCCTATCTGTCCTGGCCGTTCTTCATGCAGGCCTATAACGTCGGCGAGATGTCGGGCAATGCCGGCGGCTTGATCCGCTGGCCCATCAAGTTCGTGATCCCCGCCGGCTTCGTATTGTTGGCGCTCCAGGGTGTTTCCGAAGTCATCAAGCGTATCGCGGCTCTCCAGGGCTATGTGACGATCGACGCCAAGTACGAGAGGCCGACCCAATGATTACGCTGGAAATGATGCCGCCGCTGATGTTCGGCGGCCTGGTTCTGGCGATGCTGATCGGCTTCCCCGTCGCGTTCACGCTCGCGGCGGTCGGCCTCTCCTTCGGCTTCCTCGCCATCCATCTCGGATTCTTCGACCTCAACTTCCTCCAGGCGATTCCCGGCCGCGTGTTCGGCAGCGTGCTTTCCAACGAGCTGCTGCTCGCGATCCCCTTCTTCACCTTCATGGGCGCGATATTGGAGAGATGCGGGTTAGCCGAGGACATGCTGGATTCGATGGGCCAGCTGTTCGGCCCGGTCCGCGGCGGCCTCGGCTATTCCGTGATCATCGTCGGTTTCATCCTCGGCGCCATCACCGGCACGGTGGCGGCGCAGGTCATCGCCATGGCGCTGATCTCGATGCCGGTGATGATCCGCTACGGCTACAACATGCGCTACATCACCGGCGTGCTCGCGGCCTCCGGCACGATCACGCAGCTGGTGCCGCCCTCGCTGGTGCTGATCGTGCTCGCCGACCAGCTCGGCAAGTCGGTCGGCGACATGTATCTCGGCGCCTGGGGCCCGTCGGTGTTCCAGATCATGCTGTTCGCCGGCTACACCTTCGTCCTCGGCCTGATCAAGCCGAGCCACGTGCCGCCGGTGCCGAAGGAAGCGCGCACGCTGACCGGCTGGGCGCTGTGGAAGAAGTGTCTGATGGGCATCATCCCCTCGGCCGTGCTGATCTTCGTCGTGCTCGGCACCATGATGATGGGCCTTGCGACCCCGACCGAAGCCGGCGCCATGGGCGCGGTCGGCGCCATCGTGCTCGCCGCGATCCATCACAAGGACTTCTCCTCGAATGACCGCAAGATCCTGATAACAGGCGTGATCGCCGCCGGCGTCGGCACGATCGTCGCGATGCTGTTCACCGAGAACCTGGTCTTCAGGCTCTCGTTCGCCGTCACCTATCTCGCCGTGGCGTGGATCTGCATCCAGGCCGCACGCATCCCGGACCTGCGCGACCTGATCAAGCAGGGCTACGAGTCCACCATGCGCCTCACCTGCATGGTCACCTTCATCCTGATCGGCTCGACCTGCTTCTCGGTGGTGTTCCTCGGCGTCTCCGGCGGCGTCTGGCTCGAGCATCTGCTGACCTCGCTGCCCGGCGGCGTGTGGGGTTTTCTGATCTTCATCAACCTCTTCATCTTCTTCCTGGCCTTCTTCCTCGACTTCTTCGAGATCGCCTTCATCATCCTGCCGATGATCGCGCCGATCGCGCAGAAGGTCCTCGCGCCGGTGGTGGGACCGGACGCGGCGCTGATCTGGTTCGGCGTGATGCTGTGCGTGAACATGCAGACCTCGTTCCTGCATCCTCCGTTCGGCTTCGCGCTGTTCTATCTGCGCGGCGTGGCGCCGAAGGAAGTGAAGAGCTCCGACATCTATTGGGGCGCGATCCCCTGGATCGGCCTGCAGATGATCATGGTGCTGCTCGTCATCATCTTCCCGGTCACGGTGACGGGCCTGCTCGACAAGCCGCTCAACGTCGACCTCGACAAGGTCAAGATCGAGGTGCCGCAGATCGACCTGCCGCCGCTGGATCTCGGACCGCCGCAGAAGTAGCGGCCATGACCATCGCCGTCATGTTCCGCCTCGGCGGTTCATGACGCGCGCACCGCCGCGCGTGACAAGCGCCGGCAACACGGGCATACCGGGCCATCCTCCAACTGATGGACCGCCGCGCATGTCCCGATCGTTCCCTGCTCCGTCGCTCGCTCCCTTGATCGCATCGCTCTGGCTGGCATGTACCGCAACGTTTGCGCATGCGGAACCGATGACCGATGTCCATGCGCTGGCGCAAAAGGAACAGCAGCCGCTGCTCGACACGCTGCGCGATCTCGTCAGCATCGAATCCGGCAGCAAGGACATCGACGGCCTGAACCAGATCGCCGAGCGCGTTGCCGGCCAGCTCAAGCAGCTCGGCGGCACGGTGGAGATTTTGCACCCCACCGACGTCTATCGCCTCGACGACACGCCCGAGACGATCGGCCCGGCCGTGCACGCCGTGTTCAAGGGCACCGGCAGCAAGAAGATCATGCTGATCGCCCACATGGACACGGTGTACCTGAGGGGCATGCTGAAGGACCAGCCGTTCCGCGTCGACGGCGACAAGGCCTACGGCCTCGGCATTGCCGACGACAAGCAGGGCGTCGCGCTCATTCTCCATACCGTGGCGATGCTCCAGAAACTCAACTTCAGGGATTACGGCACGCTCACGGTGCTCACCAATGGCGACGAGGAGATCTCCTCGCCCGGCTGGCGCAGCACCATCACCAAATTCGCCGCGGATCAGGACGTGGTGTTCTCGTTCGAGGGCGGCGGCACCGACGGCACGCTGCGCCTTGCCACCAGCGGCATCGGCTCGGCCTATCTCACGGTGCACGGCAAGTCGTCGCACGCCGGCGCGCGGCCCGAGGGCGGCGTCAACGCGCTGTACGAGCTCTCGCACCAGGTGCTCCAGATGAAGGACCTGTCCAAGCCCGAGCAGGGCCTGAAGCTGAACTGGACGGTCTCGAAGGCGGGCACCAACCGCAACGTGATCCCGGCCGACGCCTCGGCCCAGGCCGATGCGCGTGCGCTCAAGGTCGCCGATTTCGACGAGCTGCAGAAGGCGCTGCAGGAGAAAATCAAGAATCGCCTGCTGCCCGACTCCAGGGTCGAGCTGAAATTCGAGGTGCGCCGCCCGCCGCTGGAGGCCAACGACGCCTCGCGCCGCGTCGCGGCCTACGGCAAGACGGTCTATGGAGAGATCGGACTGTCCCTCAAGGTCGACGAGAAGGCGGCCGGCGGCGGCACCGACGCCGCGTTTGCCGCGCTCAAGACCAGCGGCGCCGTGGTGGAAGGCATGGGCCTGTCGGGCTTCGGCGCGCACTCCAACGATGCCGAATACGTCCAGATCAACAGCATCGTGCCGCGGCTCTATCTGGCCACGCGCATGATCATGGACCTGTCCACCGGCAAGCTGAAATAGCCCGCCCCTCGCAGGGCTCGACGATCAGCCCTGACCAAGGGAGGGAGCAGCAACGGCTCCCTCCGCCAGCCGAAACCGCAGCGTGAACTCCGCGCCGCCGCCTAGAAGATTTTCCACCGCCACCGTCGCGGCATGATCGTCCGCGACCCCGCGCACGATCGAGAGCCCGAGGCCCGCGCCGTCGCTGCGCTGGCGGTCGGCGCGCCAGAAGCGCTGGAAGATCAGCTCGCGCTCGGTCTCCGCGATGCCGGGGCCGCAATCGCGCACGCGCACCGAACCGTCCTCGCGCACCTCGACATCGACGGCGGTATCCTTCGCCGTGAACTTGATGGCGTTTTCGGCGAGGTTGAAGATCGCGCGCTGGAGCATCTCCGCATTGCCGTGGATCAGCACCGGCGCGTCAGCGCCCTTCAGCGCGATGTCCTTGTGCTGCGCGATCGCGAGCGGCGCGATGGAGCCGACCACCTCGGCGCAGACCGCGCGCAGATCCGCGGTCTCGCCGGGATCGAGCACCAGAGTATCGAGCTCGGCGATCTCCAGCAGCTGGGCGACGATCCGGCTCATGCCCTCGATGTCGTCGTGCAGCGCCTGCCTTGCGGCGCCATCGCCCAGCGTCTCGATCCGCGTGCGCAGGATCGTGAGCGGCGTGCGCAATTGATGCGCGGCATCCGCCGTGAACTGCCGCTGCACCCGAAAACCGTCCTCGAGCCGGTCGAGCGCCTGGTTGACGGCGGTGACCAGCGGCATGATCTCGCGCGGAATCTGCTCCGTCGGCAGGCGGATGTCGGTGCGCGCCGGCCCGATATTGCTGGCCTCCTCCGACGCCTTCCACAATGGCGCGATGGCGCGGCGGAAGATGATGATGTCGGCGGCGAGCAGGATCAGCAGGATCGGAATGGTGATCCACCCGACGCGGCGGAAGAAGTTCGAGATGATGTCGTCGATGATGACGTCGCGATGTGCCAGGTCCTCGGCCACGCGGATGCGCACGATCTTGCCGTCGATGATACGGGTGACCCCGGCGCCGGAAATCGTCTCGGAAAGAGTCGGCGGCGCCGACGCTGCCGCTCCCGTCTTGCGGCGGGACGAAAACAGCAAATGACCTTCGGCATCGCGGATGTCGTAGAGATAGCGGCCGTAGGCTTCCGAATAGAGCCCCCGCAGACTGTCCGGCAGGTTGAACGTCAGCAGGCCGTCCGGCGCCGCGACGATGCGCTCGGCCAGCACCTCGGCCTGTGCCCGCATGGCTTCGCGGTGCAGCTGGTCGACTTCGGAATTGAGCAGCCAGAACAGCACCAGCGGCAGGAAGATCGCGACGACTGCGACCGCCACGATGTGCATGAACACGATGCGCCAGATCAACGATTTGAATGTCGGCGATCTGCCATAGGCCCTGGCGGCCGCCACGTTATTTCTCCTCGGACATGAGATAGCCGACGCCGCGGATGGTGTGGATCACGACCTTGGCGCCGTGCTCGGTGAGCTGCTTGCGCAGCCGCGAGACGTAGACCTCGACCGCGTTGGAGGCGACCTCGCCTTCGAGCCCGAAGATGTGGTCCTCGACGTTCTTCTTCGGCACCACCCGCCCCTGCCGGCGCAGCAGGATTTCCAGCACCGAGGTCTCGCGCGCGGAGATGATCCGCGGCTGGTCGTCGACGAAGATCTGGCGGCTCTCGGTGTCGTAGACGAGATTGGCGAGGCGCAACGAGCGGCCGAGCAGCTGGCCGGGCCGGCGCAGGATCGCCTCCAGCCGCGCCACCAGCTCCTCCATGGCGAACGGTTTTGCCAGATAGTCGTCGGCGCCGCTGCGCAGGCCGCTGACGCGGTCCTGCAGACCGCCGCGCGCGGTCAGCACCAGCACCGGCAGCGGCTCCATCTGCCGGCGCAGCTCGCGCAGCACCGACAGGCCGTCGCCGTCGGGAAGGCCGAGGTCGAGGATCATCGCAGCGTAGCTGACGCTGCTGACCGCCTCGCGCGCCTCGGCCGCGGTGCTCACGATGTCGCTCTGGTAGCCGGCGGCCGACAGCCCGGCAGCAACGAGCCGCGACAGCTCGACATTGTCCTCGACGATCAGAAGGCGCATCGTAGTCCCGCCGGATGTTCCGGTGCAATCACGGCTCGCGCCGCATCTTCGCTCTCTTCCACCATTCCGGCCGCCTCGGCCAGCGAAAAAGCGCGTAGCAGGGCGGCCCACGCCCCTGTCAGGTCCGTGTAAGCCGACCTGGGCGCGTTCCCATGATGGTTTACTCGATCACCTCGTCTGCGCCGGCAATGACTGCTGCGGAGAACGGATGGCCGAGCAGTTTCGCTGCCTTCAAATTGACAACGAGCTCCACCTTCGTGACAAGCTGAACCGGAAGATCAGAAGGCTTCTCGCCCGACAGAATGCGTCCGGCATAGATACCCGCGCGACGGTGCGACTGCATGAAATCTCCGCCGTAGCTCATCAAACCTCCAGCCACGGGAAAGTCCCGGGTCTGCGTGATTGCGGGCAATTGATATTTCATCGCGAGAGCCGCCAGCCGGACACTGCGAAATGCAAAATAGGGGTCGGAGGTAAACACAACTCCGCCTGGCCCGTCGCTGGCAACGGCGGCGAACACGGATTCGAATTCATCCTCCTTGCTTGCGTTATAGATCTGCAGCTGAACCCGCAGGGCTTCTGCGGCCGCCTGAAGCTTCTGCAATTGTGATGGTGCGGTCGGACTTGTCGGGTTGGCGACCACCGCCAATCTGGTCGCCGTGGGCAACAGGTCGCGCATCAGCTCAAGCCGCTTTGGCGACACATCGACGCTCAGGCTCGATACCCCCGTGATGTTTCCGCCCGGCCGCGACAGGCTGTCCACCACGCGCAGCTGAACGGGGTCGCCGCCCATCTCGAACACGATGGTCTTGGTCGTACCCGTAGCCTTCGCGGCAAGTGCCACAGGAGCCCCGCCGGGAGCCACGATCAGGTCTACGTTTCTGGCGACCAATTCGGCAGCCAGGGCAGGCAATCGAGAATATTGTCCGTTGGCCCACTGAAAGTCGATCGCCACATTGCGACCCGCGACGAAGCCGGCCTCCTCCAGTCCCTGTCGGAAAGCCTCGAGTCGGCTGCCAAAGAGCTCGGGTGACTCCGGGCAAAGATAGCCGATGACCGGCATGGAGGGCTTCTGCCCATACGAGACGGTCGTCCACGTCGCGGCGCCTGCCATCCAAAGAAGAAAATCACGCCGCCTGGCGCGTCTGCGTAGCGTTGCTGCTTCAGGGTTGGCGCACCTCATGCCCACGGACCCGCTGCCGTCAGCCGTTTGCCGGAGCATAGCCCCGGATACCCGAACAGTCTCTAGCGGATTGTGCCAGACATCCCGCGGCCACTCGGCTGGAGAGCACCGAAGGATATTCCGAAGACTGGAATGGCTTCGTCAAATCCTTTGATTTCGCGGCCCCCGAGATCCTCAACGGGCCGCCTGCCCTTGACGTCGGCGGCGACTTTGGCGTCGATCAGGATTTCCTTGTCTGCGGCAGATCCGCACAGCCGGGCCGCAAGATTCACGACGCTCCCGATGGCGGTGTAGTCGAGCCGGTCCTCGTATCCGATCCGGCCGACAGTCGCCGGCCCGCTGGCAAGGCCGATTCCGAAACCAACGTGGTAGCCACGCGATCGCCAGCCGGCGATGAGGGCTTGCACGTTCGTCTGCATGTCGACGGCGAGATCGATGGCTCTCAATGCAGGCTCTTCGACCGGGACAGGTGCGTTCACCAGCACCATCAGTCCGTCGCCGGAGAAATTGATCAGCGTTGCTTCGAATTTCGCGATGACCCTGCCAAGGCTTTCATAATATTCCGACAGTACGCTCATGACCTCCTCGGGCGTGGCGCCTGCTGAAAACGCGGTGAACCCCCTCAAATCGCAGAAGACAACGACGACTTCCGTACGGCGGCCGTCCAGCACGCTGTCATCGCCGGCTCGATCGACGAGATCGGCGACCTGGGGGGCAAGGAACCGCTTGAGCTTGGCGATGCGTTCCTGGTGCTGCTGCGCCAGCGCCAGCTCGGAAGCCATTCTGTTGAAACTGTTTGCAAGACGCTGGAACTCGTCCCCGGTGTCAATCGAGATGCGGTGGTCAAAGGATCCGGCACCAATCCTCTCCGTGCCCTCCTCGAGCAACTTGATCGGCTCCGTCATCCGGTGCGCCAATGCATAGGCAAGAATCCCCGCGAGCATGGTGCTGATTGCGAGGAGCATTGCCGTCCGCCACAAGGCGGAATAGATCGGCGCGTAAGCTTCGGACAGCGGCTGCACGACCACGACTGTCCAATCGGGGCCCTGAACGGGAGCAGCGCTGGCGGCAACATAGTGTCCCTGCGCATCCCGGCTCGTTGCGAAGCCCGCTTTCGACCCTATCGCGTCGCGCACGGCCCGAAATGGTTTGGAGGTTGCTTCCTCCGCCCCGCGGAGCACGAGGCTGATGTCGGGATGGGCGATCAGGCGGCCCGATCGGTCCAGGACGAAGGCGGAGCCGGTCCTTCCGACCTTGATCGCCGAGATCACGTCCCAAATCAGCTTGAGGTTCACTTCGGCTATGACTGCGCCGACAGCCGGCCGGTTGCCGGCCATCCCGACCGTCAAGTACGGTTCGGAGCCTCGATTGTAGCTGACGTCGCTGAACCAGATCTGAGCTGCGCGGGCACCAACCAAGGCGGGATCGGCTGATCGGTCCGTGCGGCTCTCGATACGATTGAGGCCGATCCGCGAGATGTAGAGACGCTCCAGGCCATTGCCGTCGAGGAGTGTGAGACTGACGATGGCGGGCGCTTGTCGAAGCAGGCGCAACGCGTCGGTCCGCCGGCGTTCGTCGAACTCGTCACTCCATGGAAGCTGAACCAGCCAGCCAAGCTGACTCGTGATGCCGTGGATGAAATCGTGAATTTCGGCGGCCGCGGATGCGGACTGGAGGCTAAGCCACTGGTCGAGCCTCGCGCGCTGATCGCGATAGCCGAACCACGCCTCAATGACGCCGTTGAATGCAAGTGGGATCGCGACAGCCACGAAAAGCGCGAGCAGATATTTATGAAAAAGGCCGCGAAACCGATCCTGAGGAATCATGATCCGGTCCCCTGATAATCACATAAATACAATGACCCAGAATAACATGCCGCTCCGCCGTCGGGTGGAGTTCATTCGAATCCCGAGCGTACCGGTGCACCCTTCGCGCTTTTTAGGGCGGAGCAGCCGCGCGGTCTGGCGACAAATTGGCGCCATGGCTGAATTGTCCGCCGATGTCAGGCTCCGGCTGACTGGCCTTCGCGCCGCACTGCGGCTTTTGACCACCCTGAACGGACTTTGCTGCCGGGCGGACGTAGCATGCGCCCCAGCCACGTTGATATAGGTCAAGCATCACCCCCGCCTTTGGCCTCACGTCGTGTTCAGCCGCATTTGAGGCGGCGACGTCGCCCTTCAGTTCGCCGGCACCCAGCAACTTCAAGGTCGGCGTCGCATTCTTCCAGTGACCTCCTCTCCCTCCTGATCCCCGCAGAAGGCTTACTGGGGGTTCGTCGACGAGGACCTTGCTCATGATAACAATTCCAGAACTGACGTCCCAGGCGCTCGGTGCGTTCCTCATCTCGGAGACAAAAGGCCGCTTCGGCTCATCGCATGCCAACTTGCCGGAATTGCTCCCCTACGCAGCGAAGCTGGCCCTGGAATGTATCGGTAACAGCGATGCATTGTATCACAACGTGGAGCACACCCTGTTGGTCACGCTGGTTGGGCACGACATTCTGATCGGTCGCTCTCTTCTGAGGCAAACAACGGCCAGCGATTATGCTCACTTCATCCTGGCGTGCCTGATTCACGACATCGGCTACGTTCGAGGCGTCATTCATGGAGACCAGGACGGAGCCTATGTTGTTGATGGTACCGGCCGAACGGTTGAGCTACCGATCGGCTCCTCCGATGCAGCGCTTGCGCCCTACCACGTCGATCGCTCAAAATTGTTCGCCGCGGAGCGTTTGGACGCAGTCGACCAGATCGACGCCGCGCGCGTTGCCCAGGCGATCGAATATACCCGCGTTCCCTATGCAGACGCACCAACGAGCGCACTCGAGGATGATCTGGACCAGGAGGAAGGCTTGTTGCTGCGTGCCGCTGATCTGATCGGCCAGCTCGGCGATCCGAACTACATGAAGAAATCAAACGCGCTCTTCTACGAATTCGAAGAGATCGGGCTCAACAAATCGCTCGGATACGCCACACCCGCGGACGTGGTGCACAAATATCCGCAGTTCTACTGGACCAAGGTCGCACCGCAAGTCCCGACGGCGATCCGTTATCTGAACGTAACGTCGAGCGGAAGACAATGGATCAGCAACCTGTATGGCAATGTCTTCCGCGCCGAGCGAGAGGTCAGACTATCCGGTCCGCAGTTGTAGATCGGTGGTCTTGAACGGTTCCACCACAGCGTGGATTTTGCTCGTCAAGCCGCCGCGTGACCTACTCATCGATTGGCGCTGGTTCCTTGTGATGCAGGCCCCATGCTGATGCACGGGGACAATCGAGGTGTCGATCATCTGGACTGCGGCATCATGGGCAGCAGCAAGTGCGTCCATGATGCGGCCCCAGACCCCAGCCCGCCGCCAACGGACGAAGCGGTTGTAGCATGTGGTGTACGGACCAAACGTCTCGGGCAGATCACGCCAAGGTGCTCCAGAGCGCAAGACCCAGAAGATGCCATGAAGGACACGACGGTCGTTAACCCGAGGAACGCCATGCGGCTTGTTCGGCAGCATGGGCTTGATGGCGATCCATTCATAATCGGCGAGTTCGTAGCGCATGATTCGAGCTTCAGTTTGGAAGCTTGAATCACAGGGGTCTGGCCAGACGCAACGCGTCCGGGCGGGCCCCGGTTGGACGCTTACGGCGTAGAAGCGGACATCAGCCGGCCGACCATCTCCGCTGAAACCGTCGAAAATGACCCCTACCAGACATCGGGGGACCGCGCAGCCTCTACCGAGGAGGCTCACGATCAACGAAATATGCCCCCGGATACTTGGACCCATCTCGGGCTGACGGCTATTTCACCGGCTCAACCCATTCAAAATTCCGAGTTGCGGGCGCATATTCTAGCGGTAGCGTGCCGCGAGGTGACTTAATGAAACGCCGCTATTTTGTCACTCTTCTCGGCGCTGCGGTAGTGGCCTTGCCTCTCGCAGCCCACGCGCAGCAACCAGCGGTGCCGCGGGTCGGCTACGTCTGGAGCGGCGTTCGCGGGACGGACGTGTACTACCAGACCGGATTCCGTCAAGGACTAGCAGAACTTGGATATGTAGTGGGGCGCAATCTGCTGCTCGAAGAACGCTACGCCGACGGAAAGCCGGAGCGCGTTCCTGCGCTGATCGCTGAACTGCTCACGCTCAACGTCGATGTTCTCGTGACTCCAGGCACACCCACTTCGCAGGCTGCGCAACGTGCAACATCCACCGTGCCGATCGTCTGCATGAGCGGAGATCCCGTCAGAGCCGGTCTTGTGGCAAGCCTTGCCCGGCCAGGCGGCAACATCACTGGGCTGTCGCAGCTCTCCGGCGATTACGGCGTCAAGTGGCTGGAGCTGCTGAAGGAGGCGGCACCGAAAATGCGTCGTGTCGCCGTGTTGTGGAATCCCGACAATCCGACGACTGCCAACCAAGTCGAACTTATGCAAAACGCGGCACCCAGGCTCAGTCTCGAGTTGACAGCCCTCTCGGTGCGGCTCGCGGAAATCGAGAACAGCTTCGCCGCGCTGGGAGAGAGCGGCCTCGATGGCGTCGTCGTCACCGACGATCCATCGCTGATACCCCTCGTTCCCCGGCTGATCGCGCTCACCGCAGAGCGGCGCTTACCAACGATCTATCCATTCCGCGATTCGGCTCAGAGAGGAGGACTGATGTCGTACTCGGCCAATCTTTTCAAACTATGGCAACGCGCCGCGGGCTATGTTGATCGCATTCTCAAAGGGGCGCGTCCGGCGGAGCTTCCCGTCCAGCAGACGACGGAAGTGACCCTGAATATCAACCTCAAGACCGCTAAGGCGCTCGGTCTCGACATTCCAATGACGCTGCTCGTCCGCGCCGACGAGGTGATCGAATAGATAAATTGCTGCGCGGTGCATGAGTCCGTTCCTGGCCCCAAGCAGCGGTTGGTGGATGTGTGCTATTCCGCTGCTGTAAGGGGAGAAGCAGACGTCCGGCAAACAGGCCAAAAATGACGCGAATGACCCGAAGCGGACCTTTAAGTGCCGCCCGGTCCGGACTAGCAGCAGGCCACTGAAACCCTGCAAGCGCGTCTTCGGCAAGTTGAAAACATCGTCTCGAAAACATACGCTCCGTCCAGACGAAACTCAGGGCAGCTTCGTGCCGCGCGTTCCAGCCGCTGGGAAGATTCGCTCCGATGATGAAGCCCGCCGTCATTATCCCGGAGGATCAGTCTTTCGCCCTTGCGACCTTACCGCCCAGCCGGGCGCAGAAACGGCTTGCCCTTGCGGTCATGCTCGCCTTCCTGGGCGCCGTCTTAATCTTGGCAGGGGCGCTCTCGAACGTCCAGCTGGCGCGGATCGATAGCTTCGTCCCGGCCTACGGCACGGCGATGTTCGTGAATGACATGATCACCGCGGTCCTGCTGTTCAACCAGTTCGCCACCCTGCGTTCGAGTGCCCTCCTCGCAATCTCAACCGGGTATCTCTTCACGGGGCTCATGCTTGTCCCCTGGATGTTGGTCTTTCCAGGGGCGTTCGCGCCAGGTGGCCTGCTTGGCGCGGGGCTACAGAGCACGGATTGGCTTAATGCTCTGAGGTACGCCGGTTTTCCTACGTTCGTCATCGCATATACCCTTTTTAAGGTTGCCGATCCGCCCAAGCGATTGTGGGAGGGCTCAGTGGGCGCGACGATTCTTTCGAGTGTTGCGATGACGTCAGCCGTTGTGTGCGCCGTGACAGTTCTTGTCACAGTGGGTGAAGCATACTTGCCCCGCATCATGCTCGACCCGGTCCATTTTTCTACCCTCGCGCTTTATATTGCCAGTTGTCTAATCCTGTGGAACGCAGTTGCGCTCACCTTGCTCTGGATGCGCCAGCGTTCGGTGCTCGATCTGTGGCTGATGGTGGTTGTTTGCGCGTATGCAATTGAGATCTATCTGGTCTCGTTTCCCGGTTTTGCCCGGTTCAGCGCCGGCTGGTATGCTGGCCGGGTCTTCGGGTTCGTGTCCAGCATTCTTGTACTCTTTGTCCTGCTGTATGAGATAACGACGCTTCACGCGCAGCTGCTCGGCGCGGTCCTGGCGCAACGTCGCGAACGTGAGGCGCGGCTGATGACCGGCGACGCCGTCTCGGCTTCAATTGCCCACGAGATCAAACAGCCATTAACGGCGATCATAGCCAGTGCCAACGCGGGATTGCACTGGCTTGATCGTGTCGAGCCCGACCTCGATAGTGCCAGGAATGCATTTCGGCGCGTCGTGACCACCGGACACCATGCGGACGCCGTGATCGAAAATATCCGAGTCCATTTCAAGACGGGTGCACGGACCCGGACTTCGCTCGATATCGACGATGTCATCAACGAAGCTCTGGCCGTCGTCCGTGACCAATTGCGGAGACATCGGGTCGCCGTTCAAGCCGACGTTAACAAACAGCTGCCGCGGATAAGAGGCGAACAGGTTCAGCTCCAGCAAGTGCTGGTGAATTTGATTACGAACGCAATTGACTCCATGGCCACGAAGAATGGGGAGCGGGTCCTATCCATAAGGTCTGAAGTCCATCACTCCAGATACGTGATGGTATCGGTAGAAGACACGGGGGAAGGTCTAGAGCCCGGCGGCGCCGTGGATCGGATATTCAACCCGATGTTCACGACCAAAACGGACGGCATGGGCATGGGGCTGTCAATCTGCCGGTCGATCATCGAGGCGCATGAAGGACAAGTATGGGTGACCGCCGATAAAGGCCGCGGCGCCATTTTTCACTTCACGGTTCCGGTAGACTCGGACAGCCCATCCTAGTAGCCGCCTGAGTGCGACTTTGGCCCATCGCGACCGTGCGCAGGCGGCCGATTACGCGCGTGATGATCCGGATGAAATGATGGGGTTCGCTACGCTCTACCCATCCTACCAAAACAGCAGCTTCGCATCAGCATCTTCGCCGTTGAGGAATCGCGATGCTGTTGCGGAAATCGGGTGGCCGCTCCATGATTGCCGCGACTAAAACATGGCGACTTATTCAAGGAGCCATTCATGCCCGATACTCACGTCGCGATCGAACCCGCAATCCTTTATTTCGGTACGCCAGTCGTCCTGATCAGCACGCAGAACGAGGATGGCACTGCCAACCTCGCGCCGATGTCGTCCGCGTGGTGGCTCGGATGGCGGTGCATGCTCGGTCTTCAAACCGCATCGAAGACGCCGCAGAACATGATCCGCACAGGCCAGTGCGTCCTAAATCTGGCATCACCAGAGCAAGTTGATGCCGTCAACAGGCTGGCGCGATTGACAGGCACCGGGTCCATTCCTGATCTGAAGCAACGGTTGGGATATTCCTACGAACCTCGCAAGTTCGAAGTGGCCGGCCTCACGCTGATAGCGTCGCAGACCGTGGCCGCGCCGCGCGTGCTCGAATGCCCGATCCAGCTTGAAGCCGTTGTCGCGGAGCGCCACGGCATCATGAACGGCGATCCGCAAGTGGCAGGCCTGATCTCGGCATTCGAGGTGCGCATCACCCGTGTCCACGTGCATCCCAGTCTGCTGATGGACGGGCACAAGAACCGGATCGATCCAGCCAAATGGCAACCGCTGATCATGAACTTCCAGAAGCTCTACGGGGTCTCCGGCACCGAGATCGTCCCTTCCCGCCTCGCGGAGATCGAGGAGAGGGCTTACCGCATGCCCGACGTCGATCGCGCTCGCGAAGAAGCGCTTCGGCCGGCTCTCGCCGCTTGCTGAGCTTGCACGGCTTCGATCGGCGAAGCCGCAATCGATGATGCACATCCCCCGGCCCGGCACTGCTCCGACGGCTCGTCGCCGGAGCAGTACCGAGCGAAGGCCTAGAGCACTTTCGAGCCTACGAGCATGCCGTCTTGCGAAACTGGAATTGCTTCCGATGACGGACGTCTGGTCACGCGCGAAGGCGTTCCGTCATTCATCAATGATGGCTTTTCCTGATCATGTCTGCTGCGCGCTCACCAATGACGACACATGGCGCCATGGTATTTCCGGTCGTCACTCTGGGCATGACCGAACCGTCGGCGATGCGCAAGCCGTCGATTCCATAAACCTTCAGCGATCCGTCCACCACCGACATCTCATCGCGTCCCATCTTCGCCGTGCAGGCGTAGTGATGAAACGAGACGGCCGCGTCGCGCACGAAATGTTCGAGTTGATCCGGCCCGCGCGGGCCGGGCACGAGTTCTCGCTTCGCAAAGGCGCGGAATGGTCCGGAGTTGCCGATCTCACGGCAGAGCTCGATGCCGCGCATCCCCGCCTTGACGTCGATCATATCGCTGAGACTGTTGGCATCGATATCCACGCCGTCACCGGGGCCTGGACCCGTGAGATGTATCCGGCCGACACTTGCGGGTCTCACAAGCCCAGGCAGGAATGACCAGCATGGGACATCACGATCGAGATGCTCCGTCGCGGGCCCTCGCATCACACGGTCGGTGATCAGGCATTGAAGATCGGGAGCGGCAAGCGGTTCGTCACTTTTCCAGAATAGAATCCCCTCGGATATATTCATATTTCGATCAGCTCTGCCCGCTCCTTCCCAGACGCAAGCGTTCAGCAGAAGGTGATCCTGCAAATTGCGTCCGACGCCGGGGAGATGCTGTCGCACCTCGATGCCGCATTTTCGCAGTTCCTCGGTGTCTCCGATGCCCGATTGCATCAGAATCTTCGGGGTATGAATCGCTCCGAGCGACAATATCACTTCGTGCGCGGCTTCGAATGCGCGAGTGGCGCCGCCGTAGGCCACCTCCACGCCGACTGCTCTGGTCCCCTCGACGATCACGCGTGTCACCAGCGCCTCGGTCAAGACGGTGAGGTTCGGCCGGTCCATATAGGGATAAGCATAGCCGCGAAACACCGAAAGGCGTTTGCCGTCAATGATCAGATGCTCGGGAGCCGCGACGCCGCCTTCGGTTTCCATCATCCGCCCGTTTTGATCGGCGAAGGAAGGGATGCCGATGGACTTGGCACTTTCAATCAGCGGCGATAGAAGCCGGCTTCGATCTTCAGGAGGATTGATCGTCAAAGGCCCGCCCGAGCCGCGCCATTCGGGATTGGGAGCGCCTCGCCAGTTCTCGATCTTACGATAGATCTCGAGCACGCTCCGATAGGACCAGCCTTCGTCGCCGGTCTCTTGCGCGAAATGGTCCCAGTCGCTCTTGTGGCCTCGCGCCCAAGCCATTGCATTGATACTCGAACTGCCGCCGAGCACCTTGCCCATCGCCCAGGGCATGGATCGCCCGTTGAGATGCGGATTGGGCCGCGTGTGGAAATCCCAATCCTGCTCGCAATGGCGCAGTTCAAGCCATCGGGAGGCCTCCTGAATTTGCGGGATCGCATCGGAGCCGCCCGCTTCCAGGAGAAGCACCGATATTGCAGGGTCTTCGGCGAGACGTCTCGCGACGACTGACCCCGAGGACCCCGATCCGCAGACGATGAAGTCGTAGGACCGTTTGAGGTTCGCGGTCAGATTCTTCTGATTGGTCGCTACCTTGGCATCGAATTCCTGCGCCGACGCCGGATCATTGTCGTGTCTCTGCATAGTCTCGTCTCGCTCTGGATACGTTCAGCGAACCATCGCAAGGTTAGGGGCGGTCAACCAACGACTTTCGTGTGATGGCTGCGTGAGAAGACGTCCAGCGCATGGGCGTCGAAGCGTTCGTTACAGCCGTAACGCGGCTGGTTGACATTGCCTTGATAGCGAGAGCCGCTCGGCGCATGTCTGCCTTCGGGTCGGGAGCGGCCGCCGAGTCGACAGATCGCGCCTGTCATCATCAAACGGGGTTCCCGCAGCGTCAGCGCAGGTGTTGCTCAGATCCGGCCTGCCCGTCTATACAATCAGCGAAAGTCACCGTGATTGATCGCCGCAATCTCCCGCGAGCGCCGGTGATGAAAAGCCCGCGTTCCGCGAGGCGGGAATCGACCGGAGTGATTATGTTTCATCAAATTGAAAGCCTTGCCGCGAAGATCGAAGCGTTCATCCGCACCGAGGTCATTCCCTACGAGAAAGACCCGCGGACAGGCCCGCACGGCCCGAGCGACGACCTCGTGCAGGAGCTGCGCGCCAAGGCGCGCGCGGCCGGCGTCCTGACGCCGCATATTCTGCCTGACGGATCTCATCTCACCCAACGCGACACCGCAAAGGCCCTGATCAAGACCGGCCTGTCGCCGCTCGGGCCGCTGGCCTGCAACACCATGGCGCCGGACGAAGGCAACATGTATCTGCTCGGCAAGGTCGGCAGCCACGAACAGAAGACGCGCTTCCTCGAGCCGCTGGTGTCGGGCAAGGCACGCTCGGCCTTCTTCATGACCGAGCCTGCGGACACGGGCGGCGCCGGGTCCGACCCCTCGATGATGCAGACGACGTGCCGCCTGGACGGCAATCACTGGGTCATCAATGGGCGCAAGAAGTTCATCACCGGGGCCGAAGGCGCCAAGGTCGGCATCGTCATGGCGAAGTCGAACGACGGCGCCTGCATGTTCCTGGTCGATCTGCCGAACCCCGCCATCCGCACGCTGCGCGTGCTGGATACGATCGACAGCTCGATGCCCGGCGGCCATGCCGAGATCGACATCGTGGACCTGCGCGTACCCGCCGACCAGATGCTCGGCGCCTCCGGCGAAGGTTTCAAATACGCTCAAATCCGCCTCAGCCCCGCCCGCCTGTCGCACTGCATGCGCTGGCTCGGCCTCGCCATCCGCGCCAACGAAATCGCCACCGACTATGCCTGCCGCCGCCAGGCGTTCGGAAAGCCGCTGGTCGATCACGAAGGCGTCGGCTTCATGCTGGCGGAGAACCTGATCGATCTCCAGCAATCGGAGCTGATGATCGACTGGTGCGCGGGCGCGCTCGACTCCGGCTCGCTCGGCACCACCGAGAGCTCGATGGCGAAGGTCGCCGTGTCGGAAGCACTGATGCGCGTCGCCGACCGCTGCGTCCAGGTGATGGGCGGCACCGGCGTCTCGACGGAGACGATCGTCGAGCAGGCGTTTCGCGAGATCCGCGCATTCCGGATCTATGACGGCCCGACCGAAGTTCACAAATGGTCGCTGGCCAAGAAGATCAAGCGCGACTGGAAGGCGGGGCAACACTGACCGGCGGGCGGAGCACGCAGGATAGGTTTAGCTTCGCTCTCCCCAACCGGCAACGTTGCCCGGCTAGTCGGCCTCCAGCGCCGTGTTGTAGCAATCGACGCGCGCGGGATCCACTTTGACCAGCTTGCCTGAGGTGCGGTCCACCCGATAAGCCCAATCGACGGCCGGCAACCGGGTGCGCCTGGATTCTCTGACAACGGCAATCACCGCCTCGTCTTCGACGTTGTCGTATCGGCAACTCCCCCAATCCAGATGATGTGCCTTGCGCAACTTCGGATACGGAATCATGTCCGTGACAATGCTGAACGGTTTGCCCTTCTCGTCACGCCCGTCCAGGATGGATGCATAGACTGCGACCTCCTTGCCGGTAGCATCCATGAGGGTGCCGACGACTCGTGGGCACGGGTCACGGGTGCCGGCCGAGATGCACGTGCCTCCGCCCTGCTTCATGCCATCCGGAAAGGGCGGCACACGCTTTCCGACCAGGTCTTCGGCGTGCGCCGAGCACGTCATCGCAAGGAAGAGTGCAAATCTCCACACCTGGTCGGCTCCAGCTTCAGTGCGCCCTGGCTCCGCATTTGCGATGACGCAATGCCGAAATCAAGCGACGCGACGCCGTTGCCCCTAGCCTGACTGCGGCCGATGCCGCTGAAACGCGGCCCTGAGCTCTGCCAGTTGATCGCCCGTCGCGCCCTGCTCCGCATCGGCCCGGTCCGTCAGTATGTCCATGTAAGCGATCGGCTGATCGAACTGGCTCGCCGTGAAATCATACCTCGTGCCGCCGATCCGATTGTAGAAATGGTCGGCGGCCGGCAGCGGTGTCTTCAACAGATCGCCGCCGAAGAGCTCGTGGATCAGCAGCGAAGTGACATTGCATTGGCCTGCCGCCGGGTTGTCGGCAGTCCACTTGCTCGCCGTCGACAGCGACCAGGCCTTGCGCAGTGCGCGTTGAACGTTATCGGGATCGAAGCTCATCGCCATGCTTGCCAAATTGGCCCCGCACCTCAATTTCTGATTATCCGATAATGCCACTGTTTTGCCCGACGCGTCAATATCGCAATTCCGGTTGAGCGAAGATAATTCTACACGCTATACTGCCGGCGTCCACGCAACGATCTGGAGCTGCTCCCGTGAATATATTTTCCGCGACGTTCAGGACACTCAAGAACGTCATGGGTGGGTTTTCGATCAGGGAGATGAACACGCTCGCCAATTACGGCTACACGAAAATGTCGTTGCGCCTGAAGCAAAACGACGCCGGCGAGTACTTCGTGGTTCTCGCCGAGCTCAGTGCCGGAAACTCGCAATTTGTATCGCTCACCACCGAGGAGTTTGGTCAATTCGCGGACGCAGTATTCGCGATGCGGGACGCTCTGCGGGAGCGGACCGGAACAGCCACCGCTTGAGCCGTTCGCGCGCAAATCGCCGCGCCCGGCCGGTCCGCGTGACGATCGCCGCGTCCGACCGATTTTCCTCGACGCGTCAAACTGTTGGCGGCATTTCGAGCGGTATCGGCCCCTCACCCGTTTCTACTGTGCATGGGGTTGTTTTCGATATTTTTGTTTTGAACGCCGCATCCGCCAAAGAAAAAGCCCGGCCTCCTCAAGAGGCCGGGCTCTGTCGTCTTGCGACGTTTCGAAAGATCAGCCGCGGGTGCGCGAGCGGATCATGAAGCTGTCATAGGTGTATTCGGCGACCTGCCACCACAGATACTCGTCGGAGCGGTAGGCCTGCATGGCGTCGATCGACTTCTTGAAGTCGGGGTTCTTGGCCGAGATCTCGCCCCACAGCTCGTTGGTCGACTTGAGGCAGGCCTCGAGCACTTCGTTGGTGAAGGGACGAAGCTGGGTGCCGCCGGCGACCAGACGCTTCAGCGCCGCCGGGTTCTGCATGTCGTAGCGCGCGGCCATCCAGCTGTTGGCGTTCGCCATCGCGTTGGTGAGGATCGCCTGGTAGTTCTTCGGCAGCGAATTCCACTTGTCCAAATTGGTGAAGGCGTGGACGGTCGGACCGCCTTCCCAGAAGCCGGGATAGTAATAGTACTTGGCGACCTTGGCGAAGCCGAGCTTCTCGTCATCGTAGGGGCCGACCCACTCGGCGGCGTCGATGGTGCCCTTCTCCAGTGCCGGATAGATGTCGCCGCCGGCGAGCTGCTGCGGCACGACGCCGACCTTCTGGAGCACCTGCCCGGCGATGCCGCCGATGCGCATCTTGAGGCCGGAGAGGTCCGCAACGGTCTTGATCTCCTTGCGGAACCAGCCGCCCATCTGGGTGCCGGTGTTGCCGCAGGGCTGACCGATCACGTTCGACTTCTTGAAGAACTCGTTGCCGAGTTGCTCGCCGCCGCCCTGGTACCACCAGGAGTTCTGCTGGCGCGCGTTGAGGCCGAACGGCACCGAGGCGTAGATCGCCCAGGTCGGGTCCTTGCCGACATAGTAGTAGGAGACGGTGTGGCACATCTCGACCGTGCCGTTCGAGGTCGCGTCGAGCGCCTGGAGGCCGGGGACGATTTCGCCTGCGGCGAACACCTGGATCTGGAATTTGTTGTCGGTCATCTCGGCGACGTATTTCGCCAGCTGCTCGCCGCCGCCATAGATGGTATCGAGCGACTTCGGGAAGCTCGACGTCAGGCGCCACTTAATCTCGGGCATGGACTGCGCGATCGCCGGCGAGGCTACCGCGGCGGTCGCCGCCGCGCCTGCTGCCGACACTTTCAGGAAATCACGACGCTTCATCTTCAGGTCTCTCCTTGTTGGGGTGTTTCCCCTAAACTTCCTCGTTGTCGCCGCTCGTTCCGGCGACGCGTTCTAAGTCGCGTCGAACCGAAGGGGCTTGACTGCCGTGGCCTTTAACACGGAAGCCCCGCTTTCGGAACGCGACAATGGCATGACGGGGCTCTACGAAAGTCGCATGCCCCCAAAAGCCGGCTCAGGCCGCGGCGATAACGCCTTTGAGCTGGTCCCGGACCTGCCCCGCAATGGCGCGATAGATCGCCGCATGAGGACCGTCCGGCTCGCTGTCGACCACCGGATTGCCGGCATCCGAGGTAGCGCGAATCGCCATGTGCAGGGGGATCTCGCCCAGGAACGGTACCCCGAGCTTCTCGGCCTCGTGGCGCGCGCCGCCATGGCCGAAAATATCCGATTTCGTGCCGCAATGCGGGCACTGGAAGTAGCTCATGTTCTCGACGATGCCGAGCACGGGGACGTTGACCTTCCTGAACATCGCAAGCCCCCGCCGTGCATCGATCAGGGACAGGTCCTGCGGGGTCGAGACGATCACGGCGCCCTTGAGCGGTACATTCTGCGCCAGCGTCAGCTGGGCATCGCCGGTGCCCGGCGGCATGTCGACCACGAGCACGTCGAGGCTCCCCCATGCGACGTCGCGCAGCATCTGCGTCACCGCCGACATCACCATCGGACCTCGCCAGATCATCGCGGTCTCTTCCTCCACCAGGAAGCCGATCGACATGATGGCGAGGCCAAAACGCCTGAGCGGAATCATCTTGCGCTCGCCGTCCAGCTCCGGCTTCTCGTGCAGGCCCGTCAACCGCGGCACCGAGGGGCCGTAGATGTCGGCATCGAGCAGCCCGACCTTGAGGCCGAGGTCGCGCAGGCCCAGTGACAGGTTGAGCGCGGTGGTCGACTTGCCGACGCCGCCCTTGCCCGAGGCGACCGCGATCACGGCGGCGACGCCCGGAATCTCGGACTGCCGCGCCATCGGCGATTGGCCGCCCTGCGGCGGCTTGTGGGCATGGACCGGCTGCACGCCCGGCGTGCCGCGGCTCGGCGTTGGCGGCGGAGGTGGTGCGGCACCCGGCTTGCGCTCGGCGGTCAGCGCCAGCATCACGGTGGTGACGCCGGGAATGGCGCGCACCGCGGCCTCGGCCTCGGCCCGGACGGATTCCCAGGCCCGCGCCTCGGCGGCATCGACGTTGATCGAGAAGAACACCTTGCCGTCGGCCGCGCTGATCGCGCTCAGCACATTGGCATTGGTGAGCGCGACCCCGCGGGGCGACTTGATCCTGGCGAGGCTGTCGAGAACCTGTTGCTGCGTCACGCTCAAAGCGCATCTCCTGAACAGAGCATGATCCGGAAAAGTGTGGAGCGGCTTTCCGATCAGATCATGCTCAAGGCTTGAGGATGCCCCATTAGAGCGGAAACGGCCAAAAGGCTACTGCCTGCCGATATCGTCAGCCATCTCCGCCGGGGCAGCCCCCTGCTCCGCAGCGGCCTCGTAATTGAGCTCGATCATGACCCCGTTGGGGTCGTGGACGAAGATCTGCCAGAGGTCGCCGCCGGGCACCTGGCGGGAGTCGAATTTCATGCCCTTGGACGTCAACCGCTGCTTCATGCCGTCGAAACCGCGGCTGACGAAGGCGACGTGATGGACAACGCCGGAATCCGGCTTTTGTGGCTCCGAGGTCGGGGAAATATCGACGAGGTGCACCACCGCCTTGCCCTCGCTGTACATCCAGGCCCCCGGGAAGGCGAAATCGGGCCGGGCGCCCTTTTCCAGGCCCAGCACGTCCTCATAGAAGCGGACCGTCTCGGCCAGATTCCGGGTCCGGATGTTAAAATGATCGAGGACACCAACGCTCACGCCGCCCATGCTTTCGCTCCCTTTTTTTATGTAGGACCTTAAGTCCCGCCATCCTAGCACAGGCGGCTGCCAAACGAAGCCGTTGCCCTCTGGCCTCAAGGGTTTATGGTGCGCCCCTAATCCGCCCTCATAGCGGAACCAGGCGCCCCCTCGCCCGGCAAAAACCGTAAAACCCAAACTACGGACAAGGTACCACACATGGCTAAAGTCGCTTTCCTCGGTCTCGGCGTGATGGGCTTCCCCATGGCCGGACACCTCGTGAAAAAAGGGGGCCATGAGGTCACCGTCTACAACCGCACCGCGGCCAAGGCGAAGGAATGGGCGGACAAGTTCGGCGGCAAAACCGCGGCGACCCCGAAGGCCGCGGCCGAGGGCCAGGATTTCGTGATGTGCTGCGTCGGCAACGACAATGATCTGCGCGCGGTCACGATCGGCCCCGACGGCGCATTCGCCGGCATGAAGAAGGGCGCGACCTTCGTCGACCACACCACCGCCTCCGCCGAGGTCGCACGCGAGCTCGACGCGGCCGCCACCAAGGCCGGGTTCAAGTTCATCGATGCGCCCGTCTCGGGCGGCCAGGCCGGCGCCGAGAACGGCGTGCTGACGGTGATGTGCGGCGGCGCGCAGGACGCCTATTCCGGCGCCGAGCCGGTCATCACGGGCGCCTATGCGCGGATGTGCAAGCTGCTCGGGCCCGCCGGCTCCGGCCAGTTGACCAAGATGGTCAACCAGATCTGCATCGCGGGCCTGGTCCAGGGCCTCTCCGAGGGTATCCACTTCGCCAAGAAGAGTGGCCTCGACGTCGCCGCCGTGATCGAGACCATCTCCAAGGGCGCCGCGCAGTCCTGGCAGATGGAGAACCGCTACAAGACCATGAACGAGGACAAGTACGATTTCGGCTTCGCGGTCGAATGGATGCGCAAGGATCTCTCGATCTCGCTGGCCGAAGCCCGCCGCAACGGTGCCAACCTGCCGGTCACCGCGCTGGTCGACCAGTTCTACGCCGAGGTCGAGAAGATGGGCGGCAAACGCTGGGATACGTCGAGCCTGCTCGCGCGCCTTAACCGCTGACACCTGTCGAACTGATCCCGCCTTGCTGATCGCGATCGCCGTCATCTTCGTTCTCGCCTATGCGGCGATCGCGCTCGAACACCCGCTCCGGATCAACAAGAGTGCCACGGCGCTGATCGGCGCCGGGCTGCTCTGGGCGATCTACGCGGCCACGATCGGCGACCACGCCATGGTCGGCCGGCAGATCGACGAATCCGTCGCTTCCACCGCCCAGATCGTGTTCTTCCTGATCGGCGCGATGACCATCGTCGAGGTGATCGACGCTCACGACGGTTTCGAAGTCATCACCTCCCGCATCAGCACGACGAGCCAGGTCCGCCTGATGTGGCTGATCGGCTTCGTGACCTTCTTCCTCAGCGCGATCCTGGATAATCTGACCACCACCATCGTGATGGTCTCGCTGATCCAGCGGCTGATCGCCCGGCGCGACGACCGCCTGCTGTTCGCCTCCCTGATCGTCATCGCCGCCAATGCCGGCGGCGCCTGGACCGTGATCGGCGACGTCACCACGACCATGCTGTGGATCGGCGGGCAGATCACGCCGCTGAAGATCATGGGCTCGGTGTTCCTGCCCTCGCTGGTCAATCTGCTCGTGCCGCTCGCCTTCATCAGCCTTCTGGTGAAAGGCAAGTCCATCGCGCCGCCGTCCAAGGACGACGGAGTTCAGCTTGTCGGGTCGTACGAGCGCAATCTGATGTTCTATCTCGGGCTCGGCGTATTGATCGCCGTGCCCGCCTTCAAGGCGGTCACGCATCTGCCGCCCTTCATGGGCGTGCTGCTGGGGCTCGGCATCGTCTGGCTGGTCGGCGAGGTCGTTCACCGCGACAAGGACGAGCATGTTCGCCGTCCGCTGACGCTCGCGCATGCGCTGACGCGGATCGACATGGGCTCGATCGTGTTCTTCCTCGGCATTCTGCTGGCGGTCGCCTGCCTCGAACATGCGGGTCTCCTGTCGATGCTGGCGCGCTGGCTGGAGGCGACGATTGGCCGCCAGGACGTCATCGTCGTCGTGCTCGGCCTGCTCAGCGCCGTCATCGACAACGTGCCGCTGGTGGCGGCGACCATGGGCATGTACGACCTCGGCCACTACCCGCCCGACAGCTTCCTCTGGGAATTCATCGCCTATTGCGCCGGCACCGGCGGCTCGATCCTGATCATCGGCTCGGCCGCGGGCGTCGCCGCCATGGGGCTCGAGCGGATCGAGTTCCTCTGGTACGCCCGCCGCATCGCCATCCCCGCGCTCGCGGGCTATCTGGCGGGCGCCGTGGTCTACGTCGCCCAGCATGCGGCGCTGCACTGACCGGCACTACGCGCGTTCAACGCGCGCATTCAAAATTAACGCCGGGTTAACGTAATTCTTTAGCTCCTTAAGTCACCTCTTAAGGATTTCTTGCCAGAGATAGACAATGCAGAAGGCCCGCCTTTGCGTGGGCAGGAATGTTGTTGTTCGATGAGTAAACCCGCTGAAAAGCCAGAGGTCGTGCAGCTTCCGGCCGAGCCGGTGAGCGCGCCATCGGCGAGCAGCCGCCGGGCTGCGTCGCAGCGGGTACGCGAGGCGCGCGACAAGTTAACGTCGACCAGCGGAACCCGGCCGGCTTTCGACGCCGAGATGCTGCGCCAATATGCCCAGACGCGGCTGTCGGCCTCCTATGTCGTGATGCTGCTGGTGGTCGCCACCGGCGTGCTGTTCGGGCTGTGGATGCAGCCGATTCCGGCCGCGGCCTGGACCGCCGGCATGCTCTGCATCCATGCCGCGATGATCCGCAGCTGCCACCGTTTCCTGGCTGAGGCCTCCTCGCCCGCGGCGACGCGTGCCTGGCGGACGCACTTCGTCGTGCTCGACCTGCTCTATGGCCTGTGCTGGATGGCGATCCTGATCCATCCCGTGCTCGACATGGTCACGGAAACGCTGATGATGTTCCTGATGCTGCTGGTGATCGCAGTGTCGAGCATGCTGGCCGCCAATCTGCCGATCGCCGCCCTTGCCGCCACGGCGCCGGTCGCGGTCGCGATGGCGCTGAGCTTTGCAATCACCGGCGCGCTCGACAATTACATCCTGGCGGCGCTCGCGCTCGCGGCCGAAGGCTATTTCGTGCTGCTGGCGCATCGCCTGCACTCCTCGACCTTCGCCACGCTCGAGGCACGCGCCGAGAAGGACGCGCTGATCGGCGAGCTCGAACAGGCCAAGGCGATCTCGGACGAAGCGCGCCACCGCGCCGAATCCGCCAACGTCGCAAAATCGCGCTTCCTCGCGCAGATGAGTCACGAGCTGCGCACGCCGCTGAACGCGATCCTCGGCTTCTCCGAGGTGATGAAGAGCGAGATTTTTGGCGCACACGCGGTGCCGGTCTACAAAGAATATTCCGCCGACATCCATAATTCCGGCGTGCACCTGCTCAACCTCATCAACGAGATCCTCGATCTGTCGCGGATCGAGGCTGGCCGCTACGAGCTCAACGAGGAAGCGGTGTCGCTGGTCGGCATCGTCGCCGACTGCCATCATTTGATGAAGCTGCGCGCCTCGAGCCGCGGCATCACCATCCATGAGGTGTTCGAGCAGGCCATGCCGCGGCTCTGGGCCGACGAGCGGGCGATCCGCCAGGTCGTGCTCAACCTGCTCTCCAACTCGATCAAGTTCACCCCGCAAGGCGGCGAGATCTGGCTCAAGGCCGGCTGGACCGCTTCGGGCGGGCAATATCTCTCGGTGAAGGATTCCGGCTCCGGCATCCCCGAGGACGAGATCCCGATCGTGCTCGCCTCGTTCGGCCAGGGCTCCAACTCGATCAAGTCGGCCGAACAGGGCGCAGGGCTCGGCCTGCCCATCGCCAAGAACCTGATCGACCTGCATGGCGGCACATTCACGCTGAAATCGAAGCTGCGCATCGGTACCGAGGTGATCGTCACCTTCCCGCCGGAGCGCGTGATGAGTGCGCTGGCGCCGATGTCGGACGATTCTCCGCCGCTCCAGCCGGACAGTTCCGCGGTGCCCGACGAGAAGCGGCGGCCGCGCCACAAGCCGATCATGAGCGCAGGTACGGGCTCTTAACGAGATGCTTGCAGACATGCCCGACGATCCCCCACTATGGCCGCATGAGCAAAGAAACGCCGTGCGTCGCCGTCTGCATGATCGATCCCGAGACCAGGCTGTGCTTCGGCTGCGGCCGGACCTTGCCGGAGATCGCGCGCTGGCACGCCATGGAAAGCGCGGAACGGCTCGCGGTGATGGCGCTGTTGCCGGCACGCATGGCGGACGCGGGTCTGCAGCCGATCGCGGGATCGCCGAAACGCGCCTGACCGTCCTGCGTCGCCTCGGAGGCGCGCAATGATCCGCTTCCTGCTCGTTCTCGTCATGCTCGCCGGCACGGCCGGTGCCGTCGTCGCCTATGGCGATCCCGACCGGATCGCGCGCGCGAGCAACAAGGTCTCGCACATGTTTCGCGCGCAGATCGCCTCCCCGGCCCCCGCCGTGCAGATCCAGCGCGGCCAGGGCGGCGAATTCGCACTGCGTGCGAAGATCAACGGCGTCGCCGCACCGATGGTGATCGATACCGGCGCGACCTCCGTGGTGCTGACCTGGGAAACTGCGAAAGCGATCGGACTGCCGCTCGAGATGCTCGAATACGACGTCGATCTCGAAACCGCGGGCGGCCACACCAAGGCAGCCCGCCTTACGCTCGACCGTCTCTCCGTCGGCCACCTTGTCGAAAAATCGGTGCCGGCCCTCGTCGTGCAGCGCGGGCAGATGAAGACCAATCTGCTCGGCATGAGCTTTCTCGACCGCCTGGAGAGCTGGGGCGTGCGCGCCGACAAGCTGATGCTCACAGGCTACCCGGAATTGCCGGACCGCCGCGCGCTCCGATAATGCGCTTCGCTGCGCGCCCTATGCGCACGTTCAGGGCCCAATCGGCCGGGACTGCCTGAGCCGCACAACGCGATCGGCGCTTGTCAGATTGCCCTTGGCCGCTCTGGCGCCAGTCAAACTGACGGAGCCGCTCCATCCAGGCAGCCCCGCTTGATCCAGTCCGCGATCTCATCGATATCGGCATCGGCAAAGAAAGAATTCGCGTTGAGCGGCATCCGGCCGAACCGCGCATTCGGGTCGTTTGCATCGAAATCCGGCGTGTCGCCCCGTAGGGCGTGAATCATGATCGAGTTGTCGGGATCGCCAACGACGACGACACGCTGCCCCTTGACCTTGCCGTCGGTGACGAACGTGGTGTGGGTCATCTCGCGCCACCAGCGGCCGTGGCCGGACAGGTCCGGGTCTGCGCCCACCTTGGTGCAACAGGCGTCCATGAAGTTCTGGAAATCTGCATAGGTCGTGATTTTGCCTGCCATGTCCGATCTCCAACTGCTTCGTCACTTCAATTCGGAACCAAACATCACTGACGTTGAAGCACGCGGGCCAACGCCTGCACCATCGGGTCATTGTCGAGGGCGGTCCTCGCCGGCGACGCAGCCTGATTGGTTTTTCGTGATGCCGTCTTGGCGCTGGCCCCTGTCGATAAGGGCGCTGCAATCCGCCGGAAGGCCGCGGATGCCAGCATTTGCTGCGCTGGGTCGTGTGCATCGAGTGCCATGAACGCGACGAAGTCCCGGCCGAGCTGATTTGACACGGCCTGATGGCATTCCATGCAGCTGGAGCCGTTCCGCTGCTGGTAGGTTTCCATCGTCGTGTTCGCCAGGGTCGAACCAACTCCCAGCGGGAACGGTCCTCCTGCGTTGGTCGGACTTGGTGTCCCCGGCGCGCTTGGCCATTGCGTCATGATCAGCATGTAGTTGGCCCAGACCGTTCCCTTGATCTCGGGGAGATTCCAATACGCCCGGTTCATCTGCATCGTATCGGGCTGGATCGGTTGCAGTCGAACGACCTGCATCGGATCCGGGTTATCGCTTGGAGGATTGTCGTCGGAAATCATCTTGGGGGCCGGCGTCGGCGCGAGCCCCGGAGGCGGAGATCCGGAGTTGAACGAGTAAGGAACCTGCGCCGCCTTGGCGTCCGGCTCATCATTTTTGGGGGGAACGTTATCGATATGCTCGAACGAGCTCCAGATCCATTGCGGCCGGAGCTTCGTCTTGATCACGATATGGAGGCCGACGAGCGCGATGTCCCGCTCGTTGCAGACGATGCTTCCGCCGCGCGTCGTCGCGACCGGATCAAACACCATGGCTTTGGCGATGTAATAGCGGCTGCGGTCGATCCCATCGTTTGGCTTGAGCACCCGCCAAGCAGCTTTCAGTTCAATTGAACCATCCCGGAACGCCCCGGGTTTCGCTGAAGTGGGCAGGTTCTGCTTGATGTACCATTTGTTGTTGTCGTCGACGATTGAATCGAACTGCTCGCGGTTAAAGCGAACCTCGTAGCGGGTGTACATCCGGCTCTGGTCAATCAGCGGATTGGCAAGGCGGGCCAGCGTGAAGGCGGCCTGATTGAAATCCGCGAAATGACTGAATGCGCTGAGCGTCTTGGTCTGGTTGGTGACCGCGCCACCGCAGGGGTTCGTGCCGTCGTAGCTGGTCCATGATGCCGGTTTCGGCGCGCCCGGCGCAAAGACCTCGTAGCGCGCCTTGTAGGTCTCCCAGACGCGGGGGCCCGCGTCGCCCAGCTTCTTGGTCCGATCGGGCTGCCCGCGGTTTGAGGCGCCATCCAGAGCCGGCCAGTTCAACGCGACGAAGGCGCGCCAGCTGAAATTGTCAAACCGCGGAAACGGATTGCCAGGCGCGTCCGGGACATCATCAATGCGGTCTGGCAGCACCTGCGGCGTGACATCCTGCGCCGACGCATTGCGCGGACCAAAAAATATCGAGACGCTCACCAGGATCACTACGGCCATGAAGATTGGCATCGCTGGTCCCTCATCAAATCGACCCGCACGACGGGTCCGAGTCCAACGTCTCCGACGCGAAAACAACCGCGAACGTCACCGCATGAAATGCTGCGAGAGCCGAAGGATCGTCGAACGAGTAAATAACAGAGCAATAAACAATCTTAGATTGTGGCACGCATCTTGTCTAACACTTTATTGTCGCAACCCTCGCGATCCACCCATCATTGCGGCGTCGGGTATTGTCGCCTCGTCATCATGACGGACAGCGGCCGATCTGACGCCTCGTAAGGCCACCTTTGCGACAGCGCGCTACGCAACATCGGCGCGGCTGCCAGCCAACCGCCTAACCCCGGACCCCGCGAACAATCCATCGATGTGGCATTTCCTCTATTTACAAACCATCTAGTCGGTTTATAAAAATCCCATTCCCGGATCGGGGTTGGACAAGGCTGCTCCGTGAGGTGCGGCCAAGTGGGAGATTGAGAGCCATGACTGCCAGAGCCGCCTTACGCCGCACGATGCGCGCCCTGCCCTTTGCCGCGGTGTTCGCCGCGAGCGGCGCCTGCGCTGCCGACCTGTCGCCGCGCTATGCCGCGCCCTCCTCGGCCTACACGGCGCCGCAGCCGGTGTATTCGTGGACAGGTCTCTATGCGGGCTTCAACGCCGGCTACGCAGAGAGCGGCGACGACGCATTCAATAATCTCGTCGGCATCTCCGGCGGCAAGGTCAAGGGCGCCGTCGGCGGCGTGCAGATTGGCTACAGCTACCAGCTCTCGCCGATGTTCGTGGTCGGCATCGAGAATGACTTCGAAGGCGGCGACATCAAGAATCGCGACGCGCTCAACAGCGCCGCGGTGAGCATCCCCTGGTACATGACCGGCCGCGCCCGCGCCGGCATCGCGACGATGGATTCACGGCTGCTGTTCTTCGGGACCGCGGGTCTTGCCACCGGCGAGTTGAAGGACGGGCCGATCAACAAGATGAAGATGGGCTGGACCGCGGGCGGCGGCGTCGAATGGGCGTTCCTGCCGAAATGGTCGGCCAAGGCCGAATATCTCTACACCGAGTTCAAGCACGACGATCTGCCGGACTGGAACGCCGCCAAATTTCACACCTTTCGCGTCGGCGTGAACTATCATTTCGATCTGCTCCGCTGAGGCGGATCGACGAGGAGCCGGATTTTGCGATCCGGCTCTTCACCCGTTTGGGCTAGGCCGCGGCTTCCGCCGGAGCGCGCGCACCGACACGCGCGATCGCATCGCGCAGCACGTCGACGCCGGCGCCCGGCTTCACCCCCTGCTCGGCAAGATGGCGGCGGAAGGCGCGCGCGCCGGGCACGGCGTGGAACGCCCCGACGAAATGCCGCGTGATCGCATGCAGCCGCGTGCCCCGCGCAAGCTGCTGCTCGATATAGGGCATCATCGCTTCGAGCGCGTCCTGCATCGTCGCATGCGGCGCCGCTTCGCCGAAGATGTCTTGATCGACGGAGAGCAGCCGCCATGGCTCCTGATAGGCGGCGCGGCCGAGCATCACGCCGTCGACGTGCGCGAGATGCACTTTCGCCTCGTCGACACCGGGGATGCCGCCGTTGATGATGATGGGCACATCAGGCATCGCGCGCTTGAGGCGGTAGACGCGGTCATAGTCGAGCGGCGGGATGTCGCGGTTCTCCTTCGGCGACAGCCCGTTGAGCCAGGCCTTGCGGGCATGCACGATCAGCGCATCGCATCCTGAGGCGACCACTCCGCGCGCAAGCGTATCGAGCGCGATCTCCGGATCCTGATCGTCGATGCCGATGCGGCATTTGACGGTGACGGGAATGGAAACCGCGACCTTCATCGCGTCGACACATCGCGCCACAAGCTCCGGCTCCGCCATGAGGCAGGCGCCAAAGCGGCCATCCTTCACACGATCCGACGGGCAGCCGACATTGAGGTTGATCTCGTCATAGCCGAACTCCTCGCCGATCCGCGCGGCCTGTGCGAGTTCGCGCGGATCCGACCCGCCAAGCTGAAGCGCCACCTTGTGCTCGACCGCGTCGAACCCAAGCAGCCGCTCCCGGTCGCCATGAATGATGGCGCCGGTCGTCAGCATCTCCGTATAGAGCAGCGCCCGCCGCGTCAGATGGCGATGGAACACCCGGCAATGCCGATCGGTCCAATCCATCATGGGTGCCACGGAAAAGCGATAGTCTTGTGATTCCAACGATTTACCCTACACTCTCAATGGGATGAAAGAAGAACGTGTGCACTCCAAACTAGCCGAAATTGCACACGTTTGTACCCGTTTTGACCTCTCGGTGCACACATAGTGCACACGAAAGCCGGAGTGCACACGCGTGGCGACCTTCACTCAATTGGCATCTGGAAACTGGCGCGTCCAAGTCCGCCGCAAGACCCGTTATGTGGCCGAGACGTTCCGGCGACGCAAGGACGGAGAAGAATGGGCGCTCGAGATGGAGCGCAATATCGACCGCAACGGATCGTCCAAGCCACGCGTGGTCCGGAACATTCGCACTTTTGGCGACCTGATCGACCTGCACGACGAAGACATGCGCGAAGTTGGAAAGCCCCCTCGCCGATCAAAAGCTGCCGTGATGGCGGCGCTCAAGACTGAGCTCGGCAGTGTGAAGCTACCCGGCCTCAATCGAGAGCGGCTAATCGAGTTCGGAAGAAAGCGTGCCAAGCAGGGTGCTGGCCCCGCAACGTTGGCGATCGATTTGTCTTTCATCCGCACAATCATAACGCATGCCGCCGCCGTGCACGGCATCGAGGTTTCAGCCGAGGAAGCCCGCCTTGCGCGCGTCGCGTTAAGCCACCTCAATTTGATCGGAAAGAGCAAGGAGCGTGACCGACGGCCCACGCAAGACGAGCTCGACGAGCTAATTGAATACTTTGAGACGAACCCTCGGCAGTTCATCCCGATGGGGCGGATCGTCAGATTTGCCGTTGCAACGACGTTGCGCCAGGAAGAGATCTGCAAACCCGAGTGGCCGCTGGTTGATATGAAAAAGCGGCTGGTGATCATTCAGGACAGAAAGGACCCCAGGAATAAGGATGGGAATGACCAGAAAGTGCCTTTGCTCAACCTAACGGGCTACGATGCATGGGAGGTCGTGCTCCAGCAGCGAATTGTGACTCGAGGCTATGGGCGAGTCTTTCCTCATAACCATAGATCTGTAAGTGCGGCATTCACGCGGGCGTGCGATGAACTCAAGATCGAAGATCTGCATTTCCACGATCTACGTCACGAAGGAACGAGCCGTCTGTTCGAAGCGGGACTTTCAATCGAAAAGGTGGCACTGGTCACTGGCCACAAAGACTGGCGGCAGCTCCAGCGCTATACCAATCTTAAAGTTGAAGATCTTCTCAAGCTGCAGTACGCCCAGCAGCCATCAATGGAAGATTTTATCAAGATGTTGGCGTAGGCATCTCTCTAATCGATCTGATGGCATCCAAAGATACTCAGATTGGAAGTCTCCGAATTTCTGTCGCGCATTCAACAGGCATTCCGACAATTTACAGCCTTTTTGCTTGTTGAGATCGCTACAGAATTTGCGCTTGTCGGAATGAGGTTCGAGTTGGCTGTCGACTGGCAGTAAGATACTCGGACTGCCCCCTGGCTCGACAGCCATCTCAGCTTCGAGTTCAGAAGTGAGCACTCGACCTGGTCGACGCTCGATCGATTTGACGCCTCGCAGTGGAGCCCATCAAGGATGGGCATCGCGCTCAACGTGGGCGTTGCGAACATGAGCTTCCTGCAGGGCAAGGGTGACACCAAATCGCTGGACCAGGTTGTCAGCTTGGCCGACGACCGAGTTGAAGTGGCCAACGATTCCGCCTGCCGCTTGCGCGTTAGGCTGGTGCGGAATATGGGGAAGCTGCTGGGTCGGCGGGGTAGTCGTAGCAGGCGGATGTGACATCGAACGGCCCTTTGTCGTTTGTGGGACCGTCTCTGTTTCTTTGAGTACCCCGAGACAAGGCGACTTAAAGTAACGAGAGAACGGGCGCATCCAGCTCGGATGCTGTTCACAGACCCAGCTCGGGTCCGGTTTTTCCGTTCGTCGTTGCTTCAAGTCGCGTCCGGCGCTGGAAACCGCCGGAGGTTATCCATTACATCCGTCGATGGGCCGAAGTGCCGTCGATGCGCTTGCCGGAGGGGTATGTCGGCCCCTTCAGCTTCTCCTCGCCAATGAGCCGATCTCGCTGCTGGCAGAGGTCGTCCACCTTGGCCTGCATCCGGGATAGGAGCGCTTCGGCCGAAGCTGTCGATATCCCGGCCAGCTGGAGGGTCAGGATTTCCTTCTGCTGCCGGCTGATTTTCCGGCGCATATAGCTGATTTCGTTACGGATTCCGTCAAGTCCCATGGCCGTACCCTCTAACGTGCCATAGAACAAAAGTGAAACAAAGGAGTCAGGCCGGGTATAACTGCGGTGACTGTCTTCCATCGCCGGTTGTGCGGTGTATCCTTTGGCAATCTCCCGGATTTGCGATGCCCTACACAATTGCCGATGCATTCGCGCGTCTGCGCTCGAACCTCGAAATAACGGACCTACAAACGTCCGTGGTCTCCACGCGCCATCAGAACGTCCGACAGACAGTCGCCAACAGCCTTAAGGTTGTTGATGACTTCCTGACCGGCTCCTACGCCAGGTCCACGATGATCTCGCCGCTGAGCGAAGCTGACATTGACGTGTTCGTCTGCCTCGACCCTTCGTACTTTCACCGCTTCAACAACGCGAACGGAGGGCCGGCGGGGCTACTCAATCTCGCTCGGCAGACGATCAGGCAAATACCTCCGTGGGCCTGGAAAGAAGCGCAGATTCGAATTGCGAAGGGCGAAGCCACCTATGCGGTGGACAAAGCAAAACCCGCGGCTCCGGCACCGGCCCCAATTGGACCCCAGCCGCAGGCTTAGTCGAAAAGCTTTCGAGCAGCCGTTTGCGCTCCAGCGCGTTCCCTCCCGCCGCGAGCTTCACGTCAGCGGTGAAGTGGCGAAGCTCGTCACCATCCCTAGCCCCGCGCGACCACCACTTGGCTGCTTTCTGGACAGCCCACAGTGGATAGTCTCTGACCGCATCGGCCCAGACCTTGAGCGTTAGAGCCAAATGCTCCTCACTGCTCCGCATACGAAACGGAAGTTCAAGCATAGCAATCCTGACGGCCTCACCGGTCCGAAGATAATCTCCACCTTCGGGTTCTTCACCGTCGCCATCTCCGCCAGCAAGAGAATGCTGGAGAGCTGGGCTTCCCTAACCGACGGGCGGCTCCTCGGCATTGGTTATCGGGCTGACGGAGTGGATTCCATCTTGGCAAGCGTTGAACTTCCCGTTGAAGTACTCGAACAGGAAATCGCAGGCGGCCTGGAGCTGGTCACGACGATTCGTCCTTCCGGCGAAATAGTGTCTCAAATCTTCGGGTCATCAGGATTGGCTTTGGAGGGGCTTCGTTCGATTGTTTCAATCGAATGTCTGGTTTCACAGACGGTCGACAGTGAGAGCCTTCGTCTAGAGGAACTACCGACAAGCGAACTGAGTGGGCTTTTGAGATCGCTGGAGGCGTCCATCGAACAAGTAAGGACTGCACTCGCTCAGAGGATATAGCTCCCCATCAGTAGCAGCCCGGTCAATCACTATATGACGACTTTGTACCATTGACCTTCTTCCTTTCTTTCTTGAAGGCGACATCGCCATCGAGAAATGCCTCGAGCATAAACGGTATTAGCTCAGCTACTTCTTCCTTGTTGCCGTAGGTCTCTGCATAGAAAACAGCATACTCGCGCAACCGTTGCGCCAGGCCGGGCGTAAGCACGACATTCATCTTCACCGGTGTCCGATCAGGCAGCTTCGCAAGCTTCATCCTTTACGTACCCTTCGCCGTGGTCTGAACGTCCAGGTACGGCTTCAGCACCAGATCCTTCGAAACAATAACCCGCAATGGCCATCCCGGCCGCACCGTGATCGTCGGCTGCACGTCGAGCTCGCGTTCCACAAGGCGCTGCCCCGCACGATTGGTCGTTTGCTGCGTGCTTTCCCGCAGGGCCTTCACGAGATCACTCTCGTCGTTTCCGATCGATAGCTGTGTCCCCACCCCGATTAGGGTCGCTAGAGCGACGCCTTTGAGCAATTGCCAGGTGTGGAAGTCCACCTCGTCCTCGAGGCCGGCGTAACCCGCGACATCTGTGGCAGGAAGGTTCTCGATCACAATCGAGTTGCCGTTCGGCAAGATAAGTCTCGTCCAGACGACCAGCGCCCGCTTCTGGCCAAAAGCGACGACGCTGTCGTATTTTCCCATGATCCGCGTCCCTTGCGGGATCAAGAGATGCTCGCCCGTCACGGTGTCGTAGACGTTCTCGGTGACCTGGCCGATGGTGGTCCCTGGCAAGTCGGAATTCAGCCCCGTGACGAGGCTCGCCGGAATAATCGACCCCGCCATGACGGCGTAGGTGGATGGCGCAGGCTTGAGCGGATGGGGATTGGTGGTCTCCGTGTCAGCCTTCGCGCCCACGAAGGCCAGCTTTCGCGCCTGCGACGAGGGAATGATTTCGCTGGAGCGATCGACCATCGCCTGTGCCGTCTTTGCGAGTTCCGCAGCGGATGGTCCTGTATCAGGGGCTGATGGACGGAACGCGGACGGAGAGCTAGCGGGCACTTCGGTCGCGCTTGCCTGCTTGCGCTTGTCCCGCTTCTCCGACAGCCGGAAGAACAACCCCGACTCCTTTGCCTGCTGAGCGATCCGCGTCTGTCGGATCCGCTCGGCCCGCTCGGCGTCTTCCTCCGGGTTGGTCCGGAAGCCCGTGTCCGATGCCACGCCGGCCTTCTTCTCGTTTTCGGCAAAGGCGCGGCCAATGTCTCCAGGCGACGGCGGTCCAAGCCGCGGCGTTGATGGCGGCAGCTCCTCATAGGACTTTGGCAGCTTGCTCAGGCCCTCGGCGGTCTGCTTGCGATCGGTGTTGTAAAGTTCTGACCGCTCCGACTGCTTGAAGGAGTGCGGTCGGAGCGCAATGAGTATCGCCCCGCCAACAAACAGCGCCGCGGCGGCGCAGCCGATCATAAGGGCGCGCCTGTTGAGGCGCCGAACGGGCCGCGGCCGCGCCCGCAGTTCCAGCGGCTCCGGATCCTGATCCAATCCCGTCGTCATGAGGCACTCCCGGTGGTGAAGACCTGCGACACCGGTCGCGCGTCGATACGGATGATCCGGACAATGCGCTGAGGGCTTTCACCCAAGCGAAGCTCGGCGGCACCGAACATCCGATCGACAATGTAGTAGGAGCCACGGACCCGGTAGTTGACGAGGTTCGGCCGCCCATCGGCGCCGGCAACGAACAAAGGCGGCGCCTCTCCTTGCGATAGGCCAGACGGCATCTGGATGTAGACCTTGCGACCATCGTCGAAGGCCCGCAGCGGCCGCCACGGCGGATCGTCTCCTTCAATGCGATAACGGAAATTCAGACTGTCGAGCCGCACCCCGCGATCGGCGATCCGTTCCTCGCCCTCCTGGGCAGCGACGTTCTGCTTGTGGAGGGCAACGAGGGTGTCGGTCGGATAGGTCCATGAGATAGACGCCATATAGGTCTGCTTGGTCGAGACGAGCTCGAGGTGATAGGCCCGCCGGTCAGTAAGCACCACGAGGTTGGTCTGAATATCGGGCAACGTCGGCTTGACCAGGATGTGCACCCGCCGGGAGTTGCCCTGCCCGCTCGAGGTATCACCGACCACCCAGCGAACCGTATCGCCGGTGGAGACGTCGATCAGTTCCTCGCCCGGTTGGAGCGCGATGGTCGAGACCTTCTCCGGGCTTGCATAAAGTCGGTAAAGAGCGCCTTCCGTCCAGGGGTAGACCTGAATGGCGTTGATATATCCGGCGCGCGTCGGCTCCATCCGTGCCGCCTTGTTCGCCTTGGCGATCGCTTGTTCCGGCGGCAGCTTTTCTTCCTTGGCGGCCTTCGTTGGGAAGGGCTTTAGCTGGCCCGGCAAAGGCAGGACCTTGGGTGTTTCGACGATCTGCACTGGCGCTGGCGGATCGGCGTCTGGAAGCGCCTTCTCAAAGGTCGTCTCATCATAGGGCGCTTCGAGGTTGAGCTTGGTGGCGCATCCGGCAAGCGCAAAGGACAAGGCAAGGACGCTGGCCGACGCGAGCTTGGTGAGGACAGTAGAGTTCATTTGGCGTCTCCAATGAGGTCGCGCGACCAGTTGAGGGAATGGACGTAGAGGCCGAGAGGGTTCTTCCGCAGCGTTTCGGCATCTGCGGGCGGCTTGAGAACGGTGGTGACGAGACCAGTGAAGCGCTCGGTTTTTGCGATTGCGCCGTTCTCGTAGGTGTTCTCTTTCCAGCGGATCTCGAAGCTGTCGCCGGACGCGCGGACCACAGATGTGACTTCGGCGGTCACGGTCTTGGAGCCGATCTTTGTGAACGGATCGGCTTCGCGCGCGTAGTCGTTCAAGGCTTGCGCGCCGCGGTCGGTGACGAAGTCGTAGGCACGCAGCCAGTTCGCCCGGACGATGACCGGATCGATCGACAGCGAGCGGACATTCTCGATGAACCGCGCGAGAAAATGCGCGATCTGCGCGTCTGACGGCTGGTAGGCTTCGAGCGCCGGCCCAACTGCTCGGACTTCGCCGAGCCGATCGACCTCGACCACAAAGGGAACGACCCCCGAGCGAGCGATCTGGGTACAGATCGTCAATCCAAGGACGCTGGACAGGCCGATGGCCGCCAGCGCTGCCAGCCGCCAGTTGCTGGCCTGTACACGGGCGGACCCTAGCCGCTCGTCCCAGACCTGGGCTGCCTTCTGATAGGGTGTAACCGGCTCTGGCGTCTCGCCATAGCGAACGGACACGCGCTGAAAGGGGTGACCTGCCATATCTTACTCCTCCCCCAGCTTCGGGCCCGACGAATGCCCACCTTTGTCACCCTCTTTCAGGGTGTGAGCAGCGACCTGCGCCGCTTCCCTTGCGTGTCCCCGTCCTGACGCCGCCGAACGCCCCGCACCTGGAGCAGACGCTCCACTCGTTGCGCCGCCAGTGCTCGCGCTCGAGAGCTGATCCACGGTTGCGGCCCGAGCTGAAGTGCCCGCAGCCGAAGACGCCCCGGTGAGCGATGCTGCCGAGCGAACCGCAGCCATTGAACCGCCCGCCGCAACGCGTAAGCCCCCCGCGGCCGCCGCTCCGCCGCCGATCGCGATAGCCGCCGCGCCCGCTACCGTTCCCGCGGCCGCTCCGGCTCCTAGCTGGGGCGCACCCGAGACCAATCCTGCTGCAATCCCTGGTCCGAAGATGCCAAGGCCAAACAGCGAAAGAGCCGCCAGCAACAAGCTCATTGCCGACACGATATCGACCGGACTCGTCAACGTGCTCGCGAGCTGACCGAAGATGGTCGAACCGATGCCGATGATGATCGCGAGAACCATCACCTTCACTCCCGAGGCGACCACGTTGCCGAGCGTCTTTTCCGCAAGGAATGCAGTCTTTCCCCATAGGGCAAACGGCACGAGAATGAAGCTTGCAAGCGTCGTCAGCTTGAACTCGATCAGCGTGACGAAGAGCTGGATCGAGAGCACAAAGAACGCGAGCACGATCAGGATCCAGCAAAACAACAGGATCAGGATCGTCGGCAGGTTGGTCAGGACATCAAAGCCCGAGAATTGGCCGGTCTCCTCCAGAAGAGGATGAGCCGCCGTAAACCCGGCCGACGCTACAAAGCCTGGCCGCGCCAGGTCAGCGGCGCTTAAGCTCCCGCCAGACGCCTTCAGACCGATGCTGGAGAACGACGCGAAGACGATATCGGCGAGGCTTTTGAAGTTACCGATAATGAACGCGAAAGCGCCGACATAAAGCACCTTCTTGGCAAGCGTGACCATGATGTGGTCGTCCGCGCGGATGCTCCAGGCAAGTCCGGCGAGCGTCAGGTCGATGCCGATTAACGTCGAACTCAAGAATGAGACGTCGCCGGACAGAAGACCAAATCCAGAGTCGATGTAGCGCGAGAACGTCTCGGTAAAGCGGTCAATGACGGAGAGATCAGCCATGGCGCCCTCACCTACTTGCCTGCGGTGTAGGCATGGCCATCGCCGATGAAGCGGGTAAACCGCTCCTTCGCCGCGGCCGATGAGGCCTGCTGTTCGGCAGCACGCAACGTGTCCGCACGCGCTTGGGTCGCCAGAAGTACCTGGGTCTGCAGCGACTGCTTGATCTGGAGGCCGAGCAGTTCGTTGCCGGACTGTTGAGCCTGCAGCGAGCCGACCGCAGCCGACGAATTGGCCATCAGGGTTCGAAGCGTCTGGCCGTCCTGATCCAGGCTACTGACAATGGCAGATTGAATTGTGAGCGACTGCTTCAGCCCATCGTAGCTATTGTCCCAACGTGATGTCGCGTCCAGAACCATCCTGTCGGACGAAACGGCTGCTGCATATTGGCGGGGATACAGGCGTTCAAAATCCTGCTGGGTTTTCTGAACATCGAATGAGATGTTCTTCGCTTGACCAATCAGGCTGTTCATCTGAGTGATCGTCGATGTGAGCTGGCCAACCACGCTTGTGGGCAGGCTCGTTAGATGCTTGGCCTGATTGAGCAGTGATTGAGCCTGGTTTTCGAGGCTCCTGACCTGATTGTTGATCTGCTCAAGCGCACGCGCAGCGGTCAGAAGGTTCTGGCTGTAGTTCGTAGGATCGAAGACGATATCGAACGCCCCGAGCCGTCGGGACCCGTTCACGGCGATGACAAACGATAGTATTGTTGTTATGACAACTCTTGAGGTTGTACCCAAGAACGTGCGGCCGATACTTTCGATCATGGAGGACTCCAGCGATTGAGTTGGGGGTCAGGCTTTCTGGGCCTGTTCGAAGGTGCTGATCAGGTTCGCTGCCCAGTGCAGGTTTCGTTCGGCGAGATAACGCTTGGCAAAGTGATGGGGGCCGGAGCGAGACAGGACTGCATCGATGGTCCGTTGATCGTCAGGCGAGGACGCCGCGACGAGCGCGAGCGCAACTGGTCCGAGGCCAAGCTCAAACAGACGGTTTCCGGCGCGGGACTGCAGATAATAGTCGCGCTTGGGGAATGCTTCCGCGATCAGGCGAACTTGAGTGTCGTTCAAGCCGAACCGGCGATAGGTCTCGGTCTGGGTCGGCTCCAGCGCTCGGGGGTTCGGGAGGAAGATCCGGCTTGGACAGGATTCGATGATCGCAGGAGCAATCTGGCTGTCGGCGATATCTGCGAGTGACTGGGTCGCGAAAATGACAGCCACGTTCTTCTTGCGCAATGTCTTCAGCCATTCACGAATGCGGCTCGCGAACAGCGGATCGTCCAGAAACACCCAGGCCTCGTCCAGCACCAGCAAGGTGGGCCGGCCGTCGAAGCGCTCTTCGAGGGTGTGGAAGAGATAGGTCAGAACCGGCGCCACCAAGCCTGGCAACGCCATCAGTTCTTCCATCTCGAAGGTGAGCACGTCCGCACCGGAAAGACGGTCGGCGTCTGCGTCCAGGAAACGTCCGTATGGTCCTTCCAGTGTGTAGGGTTGCAACGCCTGCCGCAGCGCATCACGGGCAAGCAGCGCAACGAGCCCGGTCATCGTCCGCTGCGAGACCGGTGCAGAGCCGAGGCTTCTGAGCGCCGACCAGAGCGTCTCCTTGACCTCAGGCGTTACGGTCACGCGCTCATGGGCGAGCACGCCGCAGAGCCAGTCGAGCGCCCAGAGTCTCGCACCCTCCTCCGCGACATCCTTGAGCGGCTGAAAGGCGATGCCGCCCTTGGCGCCCAGCTCATACCAGGCCCCCGACAACGCTAGAGTGGTGGCCCTCGCCGATCGGCCCTTGTCAAACGTGATCAGCTGCGCGTTCGGATAGCGCCGGAATTGAAGAGCGAGCATCGAGAGCAGGACCGATTTGCCCGCTCCTGTCGGACCGACAATGATGGTGTGCCCGACGTCGCCGGCGTGGAGCGACAACCGGAACGGGGTCGCGCCCTTGGTCTTGGCGATCAGAAGCGGCGGGCCATCAAGGTGCTCGCACCGCTCCGGTCCAGCCCATACTGCCGACAATGGACACATGTGGGCGAGGTTCAGCGTATGAACGATTGGTTGGCGGACGTTGGCATAGGCTTGACCCGGCAGGCCGCCGAGCCAGGCTTCCACGGCATTGACGCTCTCGCGGATGGCCGTAAAGCCCCGGCTGTTGATCACCCGCTCGACCGCGCGGATCTTCTCGTCTGCTTGATGCGAGTCCTCGTCGCTTACGGTGACGGTCGTCGTGATGTAGCCGAAGGCAACGAGATCGTCGCCAAGCTCGGAGAGTGCCGCGTCGGCGTCGAGCGCCTTGTTGCTGGCGTCGGTGTCGAGCAGGGCCGCCTGCTCGTTGAACATGACCTCTTTGAGGATCGCCGCAAGCGACTTCCGCTTGGCAAACCACTGCCGCCGGTATCGCGACAGCGTCGCGTTTGCCTGGGCACGATCCAGCGGAATGAACCGGGTCGCCCAGCGGTAGGCGACGCCAAGCCGGTTCAGCTCGTCAAGCAGACCAGGAAAGGTAACGTGCGGAAACCCAAGCACGGTCAACGCACGCAGATGGCTTCGCCCGATTGCCGGCGACAGTCCACCGGTCAGCGGCTCATCGCTCAGGAAGCAATCGAGATAGGCCGGAATCTTGGGAACGCTGACCGGATGGCGCTTGGTCGAGACGCAGCTATGAAGATAGGTGAGCGTCTCCTCATCGTTGAGGGGCCAGATTTCGGGCAAGACCGACGAGAGCAGATCGATTGCGCGATCGGTTTCCTGGACGAATCTTTGAAGATGATCGCGATAGCCTTTCTCGTTGCTGTCAAATCTCTGCTGGTCGTCAATCTCGCCGTCATGGATGCCGCCTTGCGCAGGACTTTCGATCGATTGGTCGCGACGAAAGCGCTTCCCCTTTCCCCCAACGCTATGCCTCTCCTTGGGGCGCTCGAGAAATAGACCTTCGAGGCGCGAGACCCTTTCGGCAGGCGGCAGGTACATCAAGGTTAGATGCAGCACGCTCTCGAAATGCTGCCCACCGGGGCGAGACGGATCCTCCCATGCCACCCCAGCGGCGCCTGAGAACGCGGCCCGCCGCTCTTCATCCACCAGCCAGGACACTGGATCTGGAAATTCCGACCTCGGATACTCGGAGGCCGGGATACGCGTGGCATCGAAGAAGAGAGCCCAGCCTGAGCCAAAACGCTTCAGAACGTTATTGACGCGGGATACGACGCTCATCAGCTCAGCCTCGGTCGCACTGTCGAGGTCCGGTCCGCGGTAACGTATCGTCCGTTGGAAGCTGCCATCCTTGTTCAGGATGACGCCTGGAGCGACCAGGCATGCCCATGGCAACCAATCCGCCAGCCGATGGGCATCGCTGCGGAATTCTCTCAAGTTCAGCATGCGAGCCGGCCTTTGTGCTTGGTGTGACGGATGGCGACTTCGACGAAGGCCGGGTCGCGTTTGGCGAGCCAAACGGCCGCACTGTGGCCGATGACCCAGAGCACGAGGCCTGCGAGCCAAAGGCGCAGGCCGAGTGCCAGCACGGCCGAGAGGGTCCCGATCAGGATGGCAGCGGCACGCGGGGCGCCGCCGATCAGGATGGGTTCGGTCAACGAGCGGTGGAGCACGAGTTCAAAACCATCGGGGCGCATCAGATCAGTGCTCCGCCACCGAACGAGAAGAACGAAAGGAAGAAGGAGCTCGCGGCGAAGGCGATCGAGAGACCAAATACGACCTGGACCATCTTGCGGAATCCGCCGGAGGTGTCGCCGAAGGCCAGCGATATGCCAGTCACCGTGATGATGATGACGGCGACGATCTTGGCGACGGGCCCCTGCACGGATTCTAGGACTCGCTCGAGCGGTGCTTCCCATGGCATGCCTGAACCGGCGGCGTGTGCCGCCGTGACGCTGAGGAGGACGCAGGCCGAGGCCACCCCTAATTCGACCAGAGGCAATCCGCTGACCGAACAGAAGCCGCGAAGGCGCGAACGCACGTTGAGAGGCAGTCGAATGGACATATTGCAGTCTCCTTCAGGTCAGGGGCGATGGGAGGTGTTTGGAAGTCCGGGCGGGGTCTCAAGCAGGTAGTCACCTGACGGATCGAGGCCTTTGAGCTCGGCGACGGCCTCGATGCGCCGTGCGGGCCCCCGCCCCTTGATGAAGACGATCAGGTCGATCGCCTCGGCAATGAGCCGGCGCGGCACGGTTGCGACCGCTTCCTGAATGAGTTGTTCGATCCGGTAGAGCGCAGCTCGGGCCGAGTTGGCATGGACCGTGGCAATTCCGCCGAGGTGACCGGTATTCCAGGCCTTCAGCATGTCCAGGGCTTCGGCGCCTCGGACCTCACCGACGATGATGCGATCGGGCCGTAACCTCAGTGTGGAGCGGACGAGATCGGCAAGGCTCGCCACGCCCGGCTTGGTCCGCAGCGTCACGGCATCCTTTGCATCGCAGCGCAGCTCGCGGGTGTCCTCGATGATGACCACCCTCTCTTCGAGCCCGGCGATCTCCGCAAGAAGCGCATTGGCAAGCGTCGTCTTGCCCGAGCCGGTGCCGCCGGCGATCAGGATGCTGCGTGCGTCGGTGACTGCGGTGGTCAGCACTTTCGCCATCAATGGCGAGGCAATCTGCGCCTTGACGTAATCGGACAGGCGAAACGTGGTCGTTGCGGGTTTGCGGATCGCAAAGCAAGGCGCGAGCGAGACCGGCGGCAAGACGCCTTCAAAGCGTTCACCAGTTTCGGGGAGTTCTGCCGAGACGATTGGAGACGAACCGCTCGCTTCCGCCCGCACATGGCTGGCAACAAGCCGGATGATCCGCTCCGACTCCTGCGGCGTCAGAACAACACCGGTGTCGGCGCGACCCGTCCCGTGCCGATCGAGCCAAAGCCTGCCATCGGGATTGACCATGACCTCGACGACATCGGGCTCTTCCAGAGCCAGCGCGATTGCCGGTCCCATCGCGGTCCGCAGCATGCCCCGGCGTCGTTCGCGGGTTTCTGGCGAGAGGAGATCAGACATTGCCAATCTCCTCTCGCCCTGCCGGAGAATGCTCCGGCGGCTCACCCGTCGCGCTCTGCGCGCGGGATCCGGTATCGCTGGCCGGGACAGCGCCCAGCGGGGCGCCCTCCTCGATATTCCGCATGAAGAGATCCGGCTTCGAGGCGCTGACGCGATCCATGACGTCGGCGACAAGCCGGCCACCGGAGGCGACGCGTTTGCCGACTTGGGCAACAAACATTTCGAACCGCTCGCGGCCCAGCGCACGCGCTGCATCCTGATCTTGCGAAGGCAGTGGCGGGGTGATGGTCAGGTAATAGCGGATGAAAAGTGCGATGGTCTCCGCCAGGACGCTCACGTCGCGGTCGGCTCGTTCCAGTTGCCGGCTCATCCGGTCCAGCCTTCGGATCAGCGCCGCATCGCCGCTCGTGTCCCGCTCAGGATTGAGAAAGCGATCAAGCGCAGCGTCCACGATCGCTGACTTATTGGTTCCCGGCCGCTTGGCCGCGAGTTCGAGCCGTTGCGCCACGCTATCGCTGACGTAGGCCGACAGTTTTGGTTTCATCGGGGATGCTCTTCAGAATGAGGGAAGAAGATCGTCGTCGTCGCGGGTGACGGCATGGGCGCGGCGCACGCTGCTCGACGCGCTCGCCGCTTGCTGCATTTGACTGCGGTCGGCGGCGACGTCGGACTCATCGTCGAGCAATCGCTCCTCGAGGGCGCGAGGTTCGTTCACGGCCGGTGCGGCCTCGTCGAACAAAGCCAATTGCTGCTTGAGGCCGCCTTCCTCGTCGCCCGTCTGCATGAGCGCGCGATACGGCAAAGTCGCGAGGCGAAGGTCGGTGCTGCGCACCTCACCGCGCCAATCGTCAGCACGGGCCGCCGGCCGGTCAGCATACTCGTCGCCCGCTAAGGATGGCGGCTTGCGCAGACGACCGACGAAGTTTGCGTCCTCATAGTGCCGCAGCTTGATCGCTCGGACCGGCGCTAGGCCCGACACCAGCACGATGGCCTGGTCGGGCGGCAGTTGCATGACTTCGCCCGGCGTTAGCAAGGGGCGCGCGGTTTCCTGACGGCTGACCATGACATGGCCAAGCCAGGGAGCCAGCCGATGACCGGCATAGTTGCGCTGTGCACGTAGTTCCGTTGCGGTGCCGAGGGCGTCCGAGATCCGCTTGGCGGTGCGCTCGTCATTAGCGGCGAACGCGATGCGGACGTGGCAATTGTCCAGGATCGCGTTGTTCTCGCCATACGCCTTTGCGATCTGGTTGAGTGACTGCGCGATCAGATAGGCGCGGATTCCATAGCCGGCCATGAAGGCGAGCGCGCTTTCGAAGAAGTCGAGCCGTCCAAGCGCGGGAAACTCATCCAGCATCATCAGGAGCTGGCGGTGCTTGAGGTCGCCTGCCTTGATGTTCAATGTCTCGGTCAACCGGCGGCCGATCTGGTTGAGGATCAGTCTGATCAGCGGCTTGGTACGGCTGATGTCTGATGGCGGAACGACGAGATAGAGCGTGACCGGCTTGTCGGCGCTCACGAGGTCGGCGATGCGCCAATCACAGTGTTCGGTGTTTCGGCTGACGACGGGATCGCGGTAAAGCCCGAGAAAGCTCACGGCTGTCGAGAGAACGCCGGAGCGTTCGTTTTCGGACTTGTTGAGCAGTTCTCGCGCAGTCGCAGCGACGACGGGGTGCACCTTCGGTTCGGTCTGGGTGCCGAGATGATTGGTTGCCAGCATGATCCTGAGCGTCTTCTCAAAGGACTGGGCAGGATCGGCCAGGATCTCGGTGACCCGGGTGAGCGTCTTCCTCTCTTCCGCGTAAAGGACGTGGAGAATGACACCGACCAGAAGCGAATGACTGGTCTTTTCCCAATGGGTTCGGCGCTCGAGCGCCCCTTCGGGGTCGACCAGGATGTCGGCGATGTTCTGGACGTCGCGGACTTCGGCCGCCCCTTTGCGCACCTCGAGCAGCGGATTGTAGCGGGCGCTCTTCGAATCCGTGGGATTGAACAACAGGCAATGCGAGAACGTCGAACGCCAACCGGAGGTCAATTCCCAGTTTTCGCCCTTGATGTCATGCACCACCGCCGACGACGTCCACGAGAGCAACGTCGGCAACACCAGTCCCACGCCCTTCCCCGACCGGGTTGGCGCAAAGCACATGACGTGCTCCGGTCCATCGTGGCGCAGATAGTTATGCTCGAGACGGCCGAGAAACACGCCCTTGGCTGCGAAGAGGCCGGCCTGCTTGATCTCTTTGGGCGTCGCCCAGCGGGCTGAGCCATAAGTCGTCACGAGTTGGTTTTGCCGCGCCCGCCACACCGAGTTGAGGATTGCAAACAGCGCGCCGGCGACGCCGCCAGCGGCAGCAATGGCGCCGCCCTCTTCAAAGATTTCGGGGGCGTACGCCTCGTAGGCAAACCACCATTCGAATAATCGCCAGGGCAGATAGACCGGATGACCTGCAACCAGAAACCAGGGCGCGCCAAGCCGCTCCTGAAAACCAAGAGCAGCCGCGGTCCATTGCGTGGCTCCCCACATCGATGCGATGACGATGCCAAAGACCACAGTGATCTGGCCGATGTAGATTTTTGCTGGAAACATCTTCTGCCCCACTCACTCGCGTTAGCGAGCGCGGCGAGATGAAAAGCGGGAGAAGCTCAAGCATTCAACCGGAATAAAAATCGTGGTCAGCAACGAGATCCGTGTCGATCAAACTCATCAGTGAGAGATCGATGATGCGCCAGCTTCAGCGTGGTTGAGGAAGCGCCTCAATAGAAGGTGAACGGCCTGGCCAAATTGGATCAATCGTCTGGCTCAGCTGATTGCTCAGCTCACCGACGTTGTAAGCAAGGAAGCGAGCGAATCGAACGACCTCGTTTGGGCGTTCGAGCTTGAATCTTCGGCATCAGCTGAGAATCCGAAGACGGGCCCGGTTATACTCATTCCGCGAAACGAGTATAATTTGCGCGAGAGAGCGGCCCCTCGGGGTCGCCCCGCGACACCGTCCCATTCGGCTAGGGCCAAGTGATCGTCGCAACGACATTCGCGCGTCGGCGGATTTTCGGCCCGGGAAGCGTTGGGAGCGAGGTCGTTAGGGAAACCGCAACCATGCCCAGGGTCCCGCGCGATGCGGAGAATAGCCCCCCTATTCTCCGCATAAATTGCGGTGAATTCCCTTGCGGATGCGGAGAGTAGCCGCCATATTCTCCGCAAGGAGTGCGGAGAATGCCGGGATATATCCACCAACTACCTGATTGGCCTCACTTTTCCTGGGATGTCGATGCCTTGGCAAAGCTGCTCGCGGCTGTCCGGCTAAGGCAGGGCCAGCTCATAGGCCGGATGCAGACCCTCGGTTTCGCACAGCAGGAAGAAGCTGTCCTGACCACCCTGACGGAGGAAGTCCTCAAGTCCAGCGAAATCGAGGGAGAGAAACTCGACAAGGATGCGGTGCGCTCTTCACTTGCGCGTCGCCTCGGCATGGACGCGGGCGCCTTGCCGTCGGCAGACCGCAATGTCGAAGGCGTTGTCGAGATGATGCTCGACGCCACGCAGAAGTTCAAAGCCGAGCTTACCGCGGAGAGGCTGTTCGGCTGGCATGCGTCGCTCTTTCCGACGGGCCGCAGCAACCTGAAGAAGATCGCGGTGGGAGCCTGGCGGGATGCGGCGGCGGGACCGATGCAGGTTGTCTCAGGCGATTATGGTCGTGAGCGCGTCCATTACGAGGCACCCACCGCCGAAAAGCTTGATGCTGAGATGACCGCGTTTCTGGAATGGTACAACACCGAAGAGAAGATTGACCCGATCATCAAGGCTGCGATCGCGCATCTTTGGTTCGTGACCATCCACCCTTTCGAGGATGGCAATGGACGTATCGCCCGCGCCATCGCCGACATGTCCCTTGCCCGCTCTGAAGGAATTCCGCAGCGCTTCTACAGCATGTCCGCCCAGATACGCAGCGAGCGGAAGACCTACTACGACATGCTGGAGAGCACCCAGAAGGGCGACCTCAACATCACGCCCTGGCTTGAGTGGTTCCTGGGCTGCCTCGATCGCGCCTTCACTGGAGCTGAAACCATTCTCGCAGCGGTGCTTGCAAAAGCCGACTTCTGGAAACGGCATGCCACAGCCCGGATCAATGAGCGGCAGCGCGATATGTTGAACCGTCTGCTGGACGGATTCGAGGGCAAGCTGACATCGAGCAAATGGGCCAGAATCGAGAAGTGCTCGCCCGACACTGCCTTGCGCGACATTCAGGACCTCGTTGATCAGGGCATTCTCGCCAAGGACGAGGGCGGGGGCCGAAGTACAAGTTATTCCCTCGTCGCTTGAATGCCGTTGGTTGCGGCGAGCGCATTCCTCGGACCGCCCAGCTTTCCCGGAGATCATTGCCCACCCAGGCAGCCACCGGTCCGCGGGTGCAGAGGCCTCCACGGCGAGTTATACTATTTTCGCGAAGATAGTATAACCATCAAGCGTCTCAGCACGTTGCGCGCGATTGTGAGAGCTTTGCGCGAACCGCCTCGCCGAAGAAATGAGCTGGCTCCCGCCGGCAGCCCAGCGCCCTTAGCGCCCGATTCCGCGCATGATGCCGATCGACCAGGATATGCCCTCTCCGCCCACGCTGCCGGTGACCAACTGCCCGCGGGCCCTCTCCAGCACCGGCCGCCAGGGCACCAATGCGAAGTCATGGGACCGCTCAATCAGCGCATAGCGGCCACTATTCAGCGTCAGCATGCGCCGGTAGACGCCTGTGAGACTGTCACCGGCCTTGACGTCGAGATGCTCCAGTCCTGTTCGCGCCGCAATATCTGCGGCTGCCCGCCTGAGTTCACGCGCCTCTAGGGTCCGCAGCAAATCCCGCGCATAGCGCACCTGACCATCCTGCTCGCGCGCAAGCCCCTGCTCAATCAGCCATTGCCGTCTCGCCCGCATGGCCGCCTCGACCTCGGCACCCATTCCGCTCGGCCCCAGCGCCTCGCGCGTCCTGGCGACAAGCTGACGATCGAGCCAGGTCGCGCCCACCGCTTGCGGGAGATCCTCAAGCCTCTGCCATGACAGCACGGCAACCCGCACGGGATGGCGGGCGCGTTGGCGGCTCTCATACTGAAGCGCTCGATCAAGGTGATCTTCACCCACCGCCCAGCTCTCGTCACTGAGCCGGCTGACCATGCCCTCCTGCCGCATCGCTTCCAGACGCCGCACATGGGATACGACATACTCGCTTGAGGCCTGCGGGTCGAACTGGCGATGAAGGTGGTCGCTGTAACGGCCGTCATTGGCGGCGGCGATCTCCGCGATGGTTCGATCGATCTGGCGCGGCTCCGCGGCGCGAGAGCTGAGCTCGACAATCGTGTTCCGGACAGGCGGCTCATCCTGGCCACCGAGGCTGCCGATCTCCGCATAGTGCGTCCGCCCGTCGATGCCATCCACGACGACATAGCGGCGCTCCCTCAGTTCGTCCGCAAACCCCTCACCGACGACACGCCCGACCAGCCGTTGGCTGCTCTGTCCTGGCTCGAAGATCGTGTAGCCGCCAGGGGCCCGCGACAGTCCAGCCGCGGCAAGCTCGTTGTGCATGGTCTTGATGATATCGCCCCGCTCGCCCATGCGCCTGAGCTTTGCCTCAAGGGCAGCATCGATCCGCCACTTGCCCGGGCCGGTTTCTTCCGCAAGTCCCATCCGCTCGAGCGCTCGTAGCCGCCCCATCCGGGCGGCCTGCCAGGCTGGATCCCTCGCCGGCATTGCGCTGAGTTCAAGGGCGCCATTCGGCGCATTGCGCACGATGGCCCGGTCAAGGCGCGTGAACCGCTCGGCCGTCACCTCCTGCTGGAGCTTGCGTGCGACCTCGATTTCCGTCTCTGGACCGAGCTCCCGCGTGATGAGATCGGCGGCCCGCGCCCGCAGGCCGTGAGAGATATAATCGCGGGCGATCACGAGGTCCTGCCCTTCGTCATCCCTTCCGCGCAGCACGATATGACTATGGGGATGACCCGTGTTGAAATGATCAGCTGCGACCCAGTCGAGCCTGGTGCCGAGGTCACTCTCCATCTGTCGCATCAGGTCGCGGACGAACGGCTTCAGATCGGGGAGTTCCGCACTATCCTCCGGCGCCACGATGAACCGGAACTGGTGGCGATCTCCCTCGCTCCGTTCCGTGAAGGCCTTGCCGTCGGCGCGATCGCTTGCGGCATCGTAGAGCTCGCCCGGCTCACCGTCCCGCGTGACGCCGTCGCGTTGCACATAGCGCAGATGGGCCCGAACGGCGCCGGCATTGCCGGCCCTGATGCGCACGATGCGCGCCTTGATCACGACCCGGCGCTGGCCCTTGGCTCTCGCCGACCCGGCCAGCACCGTGCCTTGCGCGTGCCCCCGACCGATCCGGCCACCTGAGAAGTTCGACGCACGGCGCGAACTGACGCCGGCCTTGTCCGCCGCCTGACGTACGCGCCGCAGATAGCTGGTAGCTTTCCTGGCTCCGCGATTGCCGATCCGGCCGAGCCTGGCTTCGAATTCGTCGTCATCGACGCCGTGCATGATCCAGCCTCCCCGCTGCGAAGACCGCCGATATGTGAAGCCAATGAGCGACCGCCAAGTCGCAGACGCAATCAATGAACGATAGCATCGCTTTGGGACCCAATTGGCGACATCGCAGCCAGCGGTGTCGCCAACTCTTGGATGTGCAGACAACAACTTAGCCGGCGCATGGCGCCGGTGCTTTTATCTTGCCGGTTTAATCGGTCGTCTTGGTTGCTTGCTCTCACCCATTTTCGCTTCCTCTCTCTGCTGTGACAAGGTCTTTGCATCGACGCCACGCAGCGTCGCCGGCCGCGAGAGTCCCGGTGCGCCGTGCAGGTTTCCGCGCTTGTCGACGGGGATAAATTCGCTGCGACAAGGCAGCCGGTAACCGTCGCAGCGCATCTTTCCATCGGTCTGACGGAGCCACATCACAGGCACTACGGCGTGGTCCAGTCGCTCCTTCCGGAGCGTGGCCACACGCAAGATAACGTGCGTTCCGTCGTCGTGGATCTGCACCAGGTCTCATCCGCCAGCGGCGGATCTCCGTGTTCAAAACGTCGCGTTCATCAGCTCAACGATCTCCCAAATCGGGCCCTGCGACCTCACGCGAGGGGCGCGAGCAGCCTGCGTTCCTTGACGGCGGCGCGTGCGCTGACGTCCGCCCTGGCGGCGTCCGGATCACCACAGTAGAACGTGCCATCGACCCACATCGCGTGCATGATCACGGCGAGTTTGCGTGCCACCGCGACGGTTGCCTTGCGGTGCGAGCTGCGTTTGGCGAGCGCCAGACCCCAGCTTTTGACCTTGTCTTTCTTCTTGTAGCGGGTCAAAAGCGCACTCGCAGCCTCGTAGAGTGCGCGGCGCACATCGCCGTCACCGGCCTTGCTGATCCGGCCCTGGATGTCGATCGAGGAGCCGGACTGCCAGCGCCGCGAGGTCAGGCCAAAATAGGCGGCGACGTCGCGCGATCGCCTAAACCGGGAAGGGTCGTCAATCGCGGTCATGAAGCTCAACGCCGCGATCGGGCCGACACCCGGAATCTGCATGAACCGCCGACACAGCGCGTGGCCGGCGACCAGCTTCACCACCAGATTGTGCAGCCGGCAGTACTCTTTCCAGAGCGCCGCGCGCGCGTTCAGCATGGCGTCGATCAGCTCGCTGACCAGCGCATCCTGTGCTACCGCCTCGCGCACCGCTTGCGCAAAACCGCCCCGCCCGACCCGGTTCAGGCGGATGCCAAACGCCTTCAGCGAGTGCCGGACCGCGTTCTCGAGGTCCAAAAACTTGCGCTTCAGATTGCGCCGATGGGTCAGCAACAGCCGTAGCCGGTAGCACGCTTCGCTCTTGATATGCGCCTTGCGGAACCAGCCGGTCCGCATGATGTGGGCGATGCCGAGCGCGTCCGTCTTGTCGGTCTTGTTGCGCTGCGCGTTGAGCGCCGCGCGGACGTGCAGGGTCTCCAGACACACCGCCGGCAAGCCCAGTTTTAATAGCTCCGGATGCAGCCAGGGCGACAGCGCCCCGGCCTCATGACCGAGCCGCCGCAGCCGGGCGAGATACGGTTTGAGCGCCGCCTTGATCGCCTCCGGATCGGTCAAGACCGTGGTTTGCAGGGCCACCTCCCCCTTGTCGTCGACCACGCAAATCGCGCTCTCGTCCATGCCGACATCCAGTCCACAGAACCATTCCATCGCACGCCTCCCGCGTTGCTGAGGCGGCGCAGTGTGCGGCTTATTCGGCCGCTGAGCCACGTGAGCAGCGGCAATTCCCGGCGCAGACCGATTACGGGCGGCACTCCCACTTTTTGCTTTCCTCGCGAAAGAGCCGCCGCGACCTGGCAGTTGACTTGCGAAGCCCCACTGTTTGCGCGCGCTCGCGATAGCGATCGTTACCCGAAGGGCCGAGACACCCGTAGGGTGGCTCGGTGAGGAGCGAAGCGACGAGTAGAGCGCGGGCCGAAGGCATCGCCCGTATTGCCATCAGCACCGCGAATTCTTGCCCGCGTGAGCAAAATTCCGTTAGTAGCAAACTCGAAAGTCTCAGCGTCGTGATCGGGTTGCAGCGTTTCGAATGCACACCGAATGTCCATCACGGGGTGCCAGCGAACCTGGAAACTGAAGGCTGATATCACGAGCTACCCGATGTGCAGCCGCCGGACGCTTAAAGGCGAAAGGTGGTCCGCGTCTAAACGAAAATGGCGCTCGACAACGGGCCTTTGGGCTGTACCGACGAGCGCTGAACTTCATCAGCCGCTCGGAGGCCGACCGAGCGAACCAGGCTTGCAGCCTGGCTCGCTCAGGCAATTTGCGAGACGAAATTCGCCGCAAAGACCGTCAGCGCTTGGGCGCGTAGGGTCCAAGATCGTTGAACAAGTCCGCCTGGAGGCGGCGTTCGTCAAACCGAATTCCGCCACTGGCTTTGGCCTCGACCTCGCGAATTATCGCGTCCTGCCGCTCGACTGGAACGCCGTTCTTGCTCCAGAGAGCGCGCAGCTCGGCCTCAGGCTCGGCTGAAGATCGAACCTTGTTGCGAGGGATTTCCTCGAAGTTGGCGCAGACGATTTCGACATTGGGCGCGATGCCTTTCCACCCGTCACGATAGTACGAACAGTCTACGCCGCAGCCCGCTTCAAGATGAATTCCGGTCTGTTCAGTGAACTTGAGATAATCCGCGCTCTTGCGTTCTCGGTAGCACTGCACGCCGCTATATTGGAACGGCGCAGACGCCTGCGGGATGATGAACGCTCCATAGTCCGCAATATCGGAAGCGATGTCGATCACGTGAAACTCGAAAGACCGCCCCGTGTAGCGCGGTCCGCTTCCGATCCTGGGAGTGGCTCCGAACGGAGGATTTGCGATCGCGCAGCCGAAATGACCGAGGCTTGACAAGTCCAGATCGAACACGTCGGCGCAAATCCATTTGGCTTCCGGCAGCACCTTGCGCCCAACCTCGACATAGGCAGGATTACGCTCGATACAGACGATCTCTTTCTGTGGCTCGTCGTGGCCCCGCGCGTAGTGGGCCCTCCAATAGACGTGGAATGCGAGTGCGCCAATTCCGGCGCAAAGGTCGACGGTTCGGCCGCCGTAAGCATCGATCGCGAAGTCTCCGGCAAGGCCGCTAGGGGTAAAGAATGCCCCCGCCGATCCGTTGATGTGGCTTGCGCCCTCGTGCCAATTGTCGAGCACAAACACACGCTCGTCGTAAGTCAGGACGTCCTTCTTGAGCAGTTCGACGGCCTCGGCATGTGCCTTGGCCTCCGCCTTCGTCAATTTTGCCATCGTGATGTCTCGCTTGTCGGCCCTTGCTGGGCGTTTGATCGGCGCGGCGCGCATGGCCTTCGCCATGCCGCCTGCCCGTCGGCGAGACCGGGGTTTCGGGGGGCAAGAGCTTGTTTCGGCGCCGGCTTTGCCGGCGCGCATCCGATGGTGCGCAACGCGGTTGCACCGAGCAGCGTGAGCTGCGACGTGCGACCGACTTGCTGCACCGGAGGACGAAAGAAGGTCTTGCGGGGGTGACGGGGCAGCGCCCCTCAAGTCCCCCATTCAAGAGAAAAGCGGCTTACGCGTGCCAACCCGCGCGCGAGCTAGCGAAATCGAGGACGTGACTATCAGCGTCTCGATCCGGTCGCTCGTCGTGGAGGTTTGATAGGCCCTGTGCTGGGAGACCTTACCCAACAGGCCCGACGCGGGTGCTGCCGAATGGGCTCGAGCCGAGCAAGAAATGGCGCGCGCCATTGTTTCAGACGCGCGCCCGTAAAACCAACCGCTCACATATCCGGATTCCATGTCCAGAGCGGACGTGCGACGCCCAGGAGATCGCAGCGGAGCACTGGCCCGAAGTACCGCGAGTCAAAGGAATTCGGATGGGGCTGCAGCAGGAAAAATTCCCCCTCCACGAGCCGCATGCAGCCCTCCCAAACCGGCAGAGGTCGCCCCTGTCGGTCTTTTTTGAGCACCTCGGCAACGACTTGTCCGTTGATGGAGATCGTACCGACCGGATCCTTGGCACGGCAGATTTCGTCTCCGCCTGTCGCCTCGACCCGCTTCAGGAGCGGCACGGGCATGGGCAGGATCTCGTGCGCGATGATCAGGATCTCGATCCCGGGAGGTGGCTTGAAGACGGCGAGCTCGCCGCGCGCCGGCAGCCGCGGCTCCACATAGTAGAAGCCGAGCGGCGCGCTGCCGGTAGCGTTGTAGATCAGCACCGGCACCGCGGGGGCGGACGACATCAGAAGCGTGATGATGCCGGCGCACATGGCCGAGAGCGTGGAGGCCTGGCGCCAAAATTTCGTGCGATCAATCGGCATCGGAGGTCGACCTCCTCTTGTTCGCATGCGACCATTCGACGAGGTCTTCGATGTGATAGCGGACATAGCGTCCGTGCTTGCGGTAGGCCGGTCCCCTGCCCTGGACCCGCATCTTTTCCAGGGTGTTCTTGGTGAGCCTGAGCCAGGCGGCCGCCTCCACGGTGTTGAGGAACGGCTTGTCCGGCTCCTTGTCGTGAGCTTTCGTCGTCATCCAGCTTTCCTTCCCACACCCCGTACAACCGAGAGGTGCAAGAAGAAGCGTCGTCCGATCAGGGGCACTTTGTGGAGTGGCGAAAATGGCGGGCGAGCTTTCGCCATCCCGCGCGAGCAAACTTCGTCAAAAGAGAGCGATAAAATCAGATCAGCTCAAAAGGCCCCGGTAACCGCCCTTCATCAATTCGATGCCCTTGGCCACGAGCCGTCGCGTGCGATCGCGCAAAAATTGACTATGACTGTGCCATTCCTCAGTGACTTTCTTCTCTCCGAAGATCGCAATTGCGATCTGTCGGTAGGTCTTGCCTTTCAGGCTCTCGTCGAGCGCGATCAGAGCCTGGTGCAGGCGCTCGTCGGCAGCAAAGGGCGGTTTTTGAACCGCTCTAAAGTCCGCGTCGGTGAAGCGCTGCAGGCGCCTTAAAAGCTCGGCCTGGGCTGTGAGTTCGTCCAGATCGTGCAGCTCGTAGACGGGCGTGAACGCCGCTGTCAGTACCGAAAGGCCGTGGATTTCGAGGGGAACACGGACGCCATTGCGCTTGATGACGACCAGCGGGACCCCGTCCAAGCCGATCACCGCATGCCGCTCAGCGTTGAAATCAGCCAGCCGCCGGACGTTTGCTTCGCCCTCGTTCGGCTTCCTCGCATTGAGGCGCACCACCCGTTTCAAAGCATTGGAATGCCAGAATGCAGTTGCCTTGTGAGCGCAGAGTCTTGGGTCGGCGAAGGCATAAAGCCCCCATTTCTCTGCTTCCGGAAACCGCCGCCTGAGCCGCAACAGCTTCGTGCCATCGTTCAGCGTGATGCACGGCAAATGCTGAGGTACGCTGCTGCGCCAGTCGGCGACATAGTCGACGTTCCGCCGCAAGAACTCCCACGCCCAGTCGCCGCCATCATAGGACGTGCGCAAGCAGGAAGCCGCGTGATCTTTGTCTTCGCCTTGCTTGGAATCCACCGAACGGTTCAATAAGCGCCCCTCCAGAAGCACTCTTACAACTTTGAATAGTTCCGTCCAAATAGGGCAAGAGCACGGCCCCCGCGAGCAGCTCTCGCGGGGGCCGTGGGGGGTTAGTCGGCCGGATTCCAGATCAGCGCGAACACGCTGTCGTCGTCCTGGCCGGCGGCGCGGCCGAGATTGGCGTAGAGCTTGCGCGGGCCGAACTCGGGCGCTGCCAGCGACAGGCTCACATAGTCCTTGCGGCTGTTCTCTCCGCGACGGATCCAGCCTGCTCCGATCTCGACGCCTTGGGTGAAGACGCGGAAGTCGGGATGGGTTTCGGCGCTCTTGTCGCGGTTCGGGATGATATCGATGTCGGCCCGGATGGAGACGGTCTTGAGCTGGCCCCTGTAGCTGCCATTGTCGTTCTTGGTGACGTATCCGATCGCGGTCATGGTCTTGTCCTCTTCTGTTGTTCGCGCGAGGAGCCGATCCCCTCGCGATGGCGAGACCGTGATGGGAAGCGAAGCGCCTTCGAACCCGTCTTCGGGGCGAAGCGCATGCGGAGCACCTGAGCCGACAGCTTTTTTGGAGCGCAGCGGCCGCGAGGAGCCGGACTCTTTCGTCCGGCGGGGAAAAAAGCTGGCGGCGAGGGTTTTGGCAGGCGGAGCGCTTCCCATAGGTCTCTTCGCCACGCATGAGGGGTTGGACCCGCTGACAACAGCAGAGGACAAGCCACCCCGGACGGGCGGGACAAGACGATCTCGCAGTTGCAATGTGAAGGCCGGACAGGTGTTGCTACTAGCCGCATCTGCACCATCCGGCTTGCGGCAAGACCGCCGAGACCCATTCCGACTTCCTGATCATTCCCGCTGGACACCGACATCAGGCGGGCGCGATCTGCCCCAGAGAGAACGGCGACAAAGACCATGTGGGTCCGTCGCTGGCGGGGGCTTAGTTGGCGCTAAGCAGGCTCTCTTCCAGCCTTGGCGGTGCGTCAGTGCATCAGGCCAGGGCAAGGACGGCGTGGTTGCGCTGATCTTTCTAACGCGCATCGACGTACCAGAGCTGCTCGCGACCGCCGTGCGTTTATTGCTGCGGTCTAGGACGTTTACTCATTGAGCCGCTGGCTGCCCTGTCACATTCGAGCCTTCGGGCTAGCGGTAGCCATCTGCTGCGGCTCCGTGGCCCCGCGCGGCTGCCCTTGCGCTCCCCGCCCGCCGGCGCGCCTCGACGCGTATCGGTTGACTCGCCGTCAATCTGAATGGTTAGGTCATGCCGTCACAGTTCAATGGCAGAGTCGAACCGGTGGTCACTGCACGAAAGAAAAAACGCGCCGATACTCCGGCTCGCGACCGAATCCTTGAAGTCGCAACCAGACTGTTTACCCAACGCCCGTTCGACGAGATCTCAGCGGAAGATATTGCCCGCGAAGCGGGCGTGGCCCATGGACTGACGTTCCACTATTTCGGCTCGAAGGCCAAACTCTACGAGGAAATTTCGCAAGCTGCGGCCGACCGCCTGGATCGGATCCATCTGCAGGCGACACTCGCGGGGTCGGCTCCCGAAAAGCTCCGCAGCTTCTTGGTCGCGCATATGGAGGAGGTCTATCGACGCCGCGTCGATTACGTTTTCCATTCGCGCGGCGGTGGGACTGCGGCAATCCAAGACATTTGGGAACGTTCGCGTAGCCACGGCATTCGGCTGGTCCTGGGCTTTTATGGCGTGACTGCGCCCTCGCTTGAACTTGCTGTCGCGACGCGGGCCTGGCTTGGCTATTTCGATGAGCTGGTTCTGGCCTGGGTGCAGGGAAAGATAAAGAACAAGGCCGCTATCGTAGAGATGGCTTTCCGGCTTTTCCCACCTGCGATGTCCAACGCTGAGTTGCTTGGCGAAAAGAATATTCCCTCGATCTGACAGAGGGTTGATGGCGCGTTCCGCGCAACGTCATTGACTGTCAGTCAAAATCTTATTGACTGTCAGTCAAACTTGCGGTTGGTTCTCAATCGCGAAAAATAATTCACTGGCGATCGGGAGGGGTCTCATGGAGACCGAGGTGGCAATTATCGGCGGCGGCCCGGTGGGTCTGACGGCTGCCGCCTTGCTCGGCTCGTTGGGGGTGAACACGATCCTCGTCGAGCGGAATGCGTCAACATCCGTTCACCCGCGAGGGCATGTGGTCAACGCGCGCACGATGGAAATATTCCGATCGATTGGTTGCGAAGAGCGAGTAGCAAAAGCCGGATTGCCTCCAGAGCGCAACGCTGGAGTCTCTTTCCTGTCCCGGCTAACAGGGCCGGATATCGCGGTATTGGCGACACGGGGCATTCCCGACCGTGACCGGGCACATCAAGCCGCCAGTCCGAGCCGCAAGACGTCATGCCCTCAGGACGTGCTTGAGCCGATCTTGGCTGATGTTGCGGGAAGCTTTGCTCCCGTCAAAGTGCTGTTCTCGACCGAGCTCAAAGAACTCGTGTCCCGACCTGATGGTGTGCGGCTCGAATGTCAGCAGGGGGCCGGCGACCTTGCAATCGAAGCGCGCTACGTGATTGCTGCGGACGGTGCGCGCAGCTTCGTGAGGGAGCGCCTCGGCATCGGGATGACGGGACGAGGACGCATCGGCCGACAGATCGGCATCTACTTCGAGGCCGACTTATGGGCGTTCGTCGAAAAGCGGCCTTATCTGCTGTGGTGGATCTACAACGCCACGACATGCGGAGTGCTCATTGCTCTCGATGGCCGGCGACGTTGGACGTACAATTTCGCCTTCGATCCGGACCAGGAAAGCGTCGAGTCGTTCACGACCGAGCGCTGCGAAGCGATCGTGCGGGCAGCCATCGGCTCGGACGAGGTTCCGCTCGAGATCCATAGCATCCTGCCGTGGAGAATGCAGGCCCGCCTTGCGGACCAGTTCAGCAAAGGTCGGGTATTCATCGCGGGGGACGCCGCCCATCCGCTGCCGCCAACGGGCGGGCAAGGGATGAACACCGGCATTGGTGACGTGCACAATCTGGCGTGGAAATTGGCCTTCGTGCTGCGCGGCAACGCTCCGGCCTCGCTTCTCGAAAGCTACAACGAGGAGCGGCGTCCTGTCGCTCAGACCAATATCGAGCAGAGCGTTCACAACGCAATGAAGATGGCGGAGAGTGGTCTTTCCGGGATGGCAACGCACGACAGTCCGATCGCCAAGATGCTCGAGGGCCCGGATTCCGCGGCAGCGGAGCGTCACATCCGGGAAGTGATCCCGAGTCTTCGCGAGCACTTTGACTACATAGGCCAGACATTCGGTCATGCCTATTTCTCCCGATGGATATCGCCTGACGGGACGTCGGCTCCGCCGTTCCGCATTGAGCAGTACGAACCGGTTGCCTGTCCTGGGCACCGAGCACCCCATCTCTGGCTGCAAGGGCCAAACGGCAAATTGTCGACCATCGATCTTGCCGGTGCCGGGTCCTTCCTGATGCTGACGCCCCCGGATGGAGCCGATTGGCGACGTGCCTTTGCCAAGGTTTCCGCAGAGCTACATGTTCCAGGGCGCTCCTGCAGCATTGGCACGGGCGGCGACTACATCGATCAGGACGGATCATTCGTTCAATCATACGGCATCGGTCCGCGCGGGATGGTCCTGATCAGACCCGACGGCTACGTAGCCGCGCGCAGCTTTCACGCCGCGCCCGATCCAGGAAAATTCTTCGAACGCGCTCTCAGAACTGCATTGGCGGGACCGGACCTCAGAAACAACGAGGAGCCGTCCGCCGCTTGAGAGCAACGCGAACTTACGAACAAAACAAAATTGCCAGGGAGGGACTCTATGAACAAAGGAATGCAATACGCAGGGCGAGCATTGAGTCTTGCGATGATCGCTTTGGGCGTCCTGCACGGCTCTTCGCGAGCGCTCGCACAATCGCCGGTCCCGACGACGATAGCCTTGCCGGCTCAGTCCCTCCTGTTCGCGCCGCTCTACATCGCGCAGGAGCGTGGTTTCTTTCGCAAGCATGGGATCGAGCCGAAGGTCATCTATGTCGCCGGTCCCGGCGTCATCAACGCGATGCTCGGCAAGAGCGCAGACTTCTCGTTGATCTCGGGAGGCATCCAAATTGCGGCCGCGGCCCGAAATCAGAAGCTAGTCGCGATAGCCAATACACAGGATCGCTTCACGACGGATATCGTGATCCGCGACGCTGTAGCCAAAAAGCTGGAAATGGCGCCCAACGCCGACGCGATGGCAAAAATCCGCGCCTTGAAAGGGCTCACCATCGGGGTCGACGCAATCAACGGTCTTCCCCACAGTTTCCTGCGGTTCGTCGCGATCAAGGCGGGCATGAACCCGGAGACCGATTTCACGATCACCGCGCTACAGCCGCCCGCGATGGTCGCGGCGCTCAAGGCAGGTACGATCGACGCTATGGTTTTCTCGCCGCCGTTCTCTCTTCTGGCCGTCAAAGAAGGTGGTGTTCGATGGCTGTCGGGGCCCGAGGTATCTCTCCCCGAGTTGAAGCCTTTTCCATACAACGTCGTTTTGGTTCGGCCGGGCTACTGCGATGCCGAAACGGTGCGCTGTCAGGGCTTCGTGGCGGCTCTGAAGGATGCAATCGCGTTGATGAAGACGGACCGCTCCGCGAGTCTGGAGGCGCTCGGCAAATCGTTCGACAAGATGGAGCCCGACATCCTGAAGGCATCCTACGAAGTGTTTGCCCCGTTCGCTCAGCCGGACATGAAGCTGACGAGCGCGATGCTGGACAACGTCATCGCCTTCGATCGGGTCAGCGGAATCATTCCTCCGGACGCCAAACTGCCCCTCGAGGCAGAACTTTATCTAACGGCGTTCACCCCGTAGAGGGCGGCGGAATAGAACCATGAGTAGAGCAACCTTCGACAGAATCGCATTCGGAGCCATGCTGCTACTTGTTTGGCAAGCAGCAAGCGTCTGGACTGGGCCCGAGTTGATAAGTTCGCCGCTTCTGGTTGCGCAGCAGCTGTATCGCTGGTCGCTCAACGGCGTCTTGGGTTCGAATGCCGGCTATACGCTGCTGGCTGCCGTCCTGGGGTTTGTCATCGGCGGATTACCAGGGTTGGCACTTCCGTTCGTGCTGCGGAAACGGCCGTTCGTGACGGCGGTGCTCGATCCATTCATTTTGATCGGATACGGGCTGCCGAAGGTCGCATTCATCCCCCTCTTCATTATTTGGTTTGGAATCGGCATCTGGAGTAAGGTTGCGCTCGTCGCGAGCGTCAGCTTCTTCCTCGTGTTCTTCAGCACCATGGAGGGCGTTCGGGGGGTCGATCCTCGCCTGCTCCGAATGGCAAAGGTTGCGGGCGCGAGTGAAGCGCAGCTGTTGCGCACCATCGTCTGGCCTTCTGCCTTGCCCTTCATTTTCCAGGCGGTGCAGGTAACGTTGCCTCTTTCAATTGGCGGAGCGGCGATTGCCGAACTGATCTCCTCGAACCGAGGATTGGGTTATCTGGTCCAGTTTTCCGCGGGGAATTTCGCGGTGACGGGCGCACTCGCCGCGGTAACAGCTCTCGCGCTGGTCGTGGCCGTGACCAACGTCGGCATCGATCGCTTGCACGACCGCCTGTTGGCTTGGAAGCGTCCTTATTCCAAAGATACTAGTGCGGGAAGCCTCACATGCGAATGAACAGTAGTAAGCCGCTCCTGGATGTTTGCGGTCTAGGCAAACGCTTCCAAGGGCAGAGCAAAGACGGCAACCGCTGGGTCGTAGAGGGCATGTCGTTTGCGCTCTACGAAGGTGAATTCGTCACGCTGATCGGACCATCAGGCTCCGGCAAGTCAACTTTGCTCAATATGATCGCGCAGATCGATATTCCTTCGAAAGGGGAGATAAGGTTTCGCGGCGAGGTCATCAATGACTCAAGCCGCAGCAAGCCGTCTCCGGGATGCGGCGGTCGCATCGGATATGTGATGCAGGACGATAATCTTTTGCCCTGGCGGACTTTGCGGGAGAATGTCGAGTATCCGCTCGTCGTCCAGGGTCGACTCAACAGCGAGACCAGGACGCGCGTAGACGAATTGATCGAGACGGTGGGGCTCGGTGGCTTCGAAGGCTACTACCCTCACCAACTTTCAGGCGGCATGCGCAAGCGCGCGTCCATCATAAGGACCCTGGCCTACGATCCGCCGGTCATCCTGATGGACGAGCCATTCGGGGCGCTCGACGCCGAATCTCGGCTTCATATTCAGTCGGATCTCGTCAAATTGTGGCAACGAGGAGAGAAGACGATCCTGTTCGTCACCCACGACATCAATGAGGCGATCGCCCTTGGAGACCGGACGATAACGTTGACGAAGTCGCCCGCTTGCGTCAGAGGCGAACACGTCATCGATATCCCACGGCCCAGAGCCCTTGATAGCATCGTGACCGCGCCGCAATTCCCGGGCCTGTTTAGCCGGATCAGGGCGCAAGTTTGATGCCGAATTCGTCAATCATCTCGGCGGGAAAGCCACAGCCGGCGATCGTTCCGTCGCCGCTATTCATTGTGCGAACAGCAGTCGCCGTCGTGCTGGTTGGCATGTGGCTGGCGGCCGCGCGGGCATATCCGACGCTTGTCGCGACGCCGCAAGCCACGCTGCAAAGGGTCATGGAGCTAATATCGAACCGGGATCTCTTCCCGATGATGGCGACAACTGCAGGAGAGGCTGGCATAGGGCTCCTATTGGGTGCGGGTCTCGGTGTTCTGCTGCCGTTTCTCGTCCAACTGTCGGCGCGGCTTCAGGCGGTCATCGAGCCGTTCGCCCGAGCCGCCGTCGGAATTCCTAAGCTGGCGCTGAGTCCCATTCTAATACTCTGGTTCGGTATCGGCCTTGGATCGAAGATTGTGCTTGTTGCTTTGATGACCTTCTTCCTGGTCTTCGTCGCGACATCAGCCGGAATACGATCCATCGGCCCGAACCTCGTCCAGACAGTATCGATCTTCGGTGCAAGCAAGCTCGAAGTGGCGCGCGAGGTGATCTGGAATAGCGTCCAGCCGTTCGTGTGGACGGCGCTGCGGGCCGCGCTTCCATGGGCCATCAATGCCGCGCTTGTTGGCGAGTTTCTCGCGGCCGAGAACGGCGTAGGTCATTACATCGAGCAATCCTACAACTCCGTGGACATTGCGGGCGTCTATGCCGGCATAACCTTGATCGTGCTCATCGTCTTCGCGTCCGACGCAGTGCTTATGGCCTTGCAGCGGCGTTGTCTTGCGTGGCGTCCGGTCGATCGGGATGTTGTTTTGCATTAATCGGGAGACGAATGATGAAGCTCTACTTTGCGCCCGGCGCCTGCTCGATCGGCATTCACTATCTGCTGCAAGAAATTGGGTGCCGTTTCGAATTGCGGAAGGTCGATATTCGCAACGGAGAGAATTTTCAGGCCTGGTACACAGCGGTCAATCCGAAACGCAAAGTGCCCGCGCTCGAACGTGCAGACGGGTCGGTGCTCACCGAATTCCCCGTGATCGCGCGATATCTCGCCGAACAGACGCCATCGGCAGGCCTGATGCCGGCTGGCCCGGAGACGCTCCTGAGCGCAAGTGAGCTGACCGAGTTCATCGTTTCGACCATCCACATGCAGGGCTTCTCGCGCGCGTTTCGTCCGGGCAAATTTGCGATGGCCGAGGCGGATCATGAGGCGACCCAGGCGCGTGGCCGGGCGATCATCCAGGAAGGATTTCTCGTCGTCGATCGTCACCTGCGACAGAACACGGGGCCATCATTCGCCGATGGCGCGCTCTTCTACACTCTTTTCTGGGCTTGCGAGCGTCTCAAGCTCGACGTCCCGCCGGCGTGCGCCGCTCGGTGGAGCGAATTCAAATCTCGCCCTTCCGCGCGACGTGTGTTCGCAGCGGAAGGCATAGACTTTTAGGCCAGCGACGCTGGCGCGGACAAGCAAGGCGACGCATCGATCTGGAAAACGGCGGAGGAAACGGTCATGGCAATCAAATCATTGGGCTACGTGGGCGTCGAATCGTCCAAGCTTGAGGACTGGGAGGGCTTCGCGACGCGGCTGCTCGGGATGCAGAAGGTCGACGCAGCCGCCAAGGTTCGGGCGTTTCGCATGGACGATCGACAGCAGAGGCTTGTCGTGACCGGCGCTGAGAATGATGGTCTCGGCTTCCTCGGCTGGGAGGCCGAAAGCAAGGCTGATCTCGAGGAGTTGGCAGCTCGCCTGGATAACGCCGGCGTGGCTGTTTCCAAGGGGACGCGCGCTCTTGCGGACGAGCGCCGGGTCGCGGACCTCATCGCATTTCGCGATCCGGGCGGCCACCGGGTGGAAGTGTTTCATGGGCAGGAGATTTCGCCCGACCCGTTCAAGCCAGGCCGGCCAATCTCGGGCTTTAAGACCGGCCCTCTCGGAATGGGGCACGTCGTGATGAACGTCGCCACGGTGGACGATCTGTTGCCGTTCTACCGCGATTTATTGGGGTTCCGCATTACGGACTATGGTCTGTCGCCATACCCGCTCTACTTCCTGCATATCAACGGCCGTCACCATAGCTTTGCTATGGTCGGCTCCGGCAAACGCAGTTTCCACCACTTCATGGTCGAGATGCAGAGCTTCGACGATGTGGGGCAAGGCTATGATCTCGCCCAGCTCGAAGAGGGGCGGATAGCCTATACGCTCGGGCGGCACACGAACGATCACATGACATCATTCTATGCCCACTCGCCGTCTGACTTCTTCGTGGAGTACGGTTGGGGCGCGCAAGTGATCGACCCCGGGACATGGCAGCCTTTCGAGACCTTTGACGGGCCGAGTCTATGGGGGCATGAGCGACTGCACCTTCCGGAGGAGCAGCGGGTTCGCATGCGCAACATGCGACTAGATGCTGCAGCCCGAGGCGTGCGGGTCCCGGATCCGAACTGCGCCTGGCTCGCCTCCGTAGTGGGCCAAGAGTAAGCCTCGAGAGGGGCCCTACGACCAAATGAAGCGCTACGGTCATAGGTAGAACCGTCGCGCCGGCCCGATCCCGCAAACCTGATCTAGAGAGGAATTCTCGTGAAATTCATGTCTTTCTCGACTCGTGATGGTCGAGCCAGCTACGGCGTGATGCGTCATGATGGCGTGGTGGATCTCGGCGGACGACTTGCCGCCCAGGGAGCGCCGACGCTGCGGACGCTGCTCGCAAGGGGTATGCTCGATGCAGCGCGGAGGATTGCCGAGGAGACCAGGAGCGACCTGAAGGCCGAAGACGTCGTGTTCGCTCCGGTCATCCCAGATCCGGAAAAGATCATCTGCGTCGGGTTGAACTATCACGATCACGTCGCGGAGACCGGACGAACCGCGACGGAATTCCCCGTGCTGTTCGCCCGATATCCGGCAAGCCAGACGGGGCATCTTCAGCCCTTGGTCAGGCCTAAGGTCAGCAATTCGTTCGATTTCGAAGGTGAACTCGCCGTGATCATCGGTTTGGCTGGACGCCATATCACCGCGCAGCGGGCGCTGGAGCATGTCGCGGGATACTCCTGCTACAACGAAGGCAGCATCCGCGACTGGCAGCGTCACACGAGTCAGTTCTTTGCGGGGAAGACGTTCGACCAAAGCGGCAGCTTTGGTCCGTGGATGGTAACCACTGATGAAATTCCCGATCCCTCGCGGCTTACCCTCGAAACGAGGTTGAACGGCCAGGTGGTGCAACATACGACGACCGATCTGATGATCACGGGCATACCACGCTTGATCGAGTACATTTCGACGATCTTGCCACTGGTGCCGGGAGACGTCATCGTCACTGGAACCCCCGGGGGCGTAGGCGCCAAGCGGACACCCCCGCTGTGGATGAAGCCGGGCGACGTCGTCGAGGTGGAAGTCAGTGGTATAGGCGTGCTCAGAAACGGGGTAGTCGTCGAAGCAGCGTAGAGGCTGGAAGACGGGACCCATTTCGCTCGATCGCAACCGTGCGAGACTTCATTGCGACCCAGGCTGACGTGAATCTTGATCCATGGTTGAAGAAGGCTTTATCCCCAAACATCAAAGAGCGGTTGTCATTACAGCCGCCGGCGGGCCGGACGTATTGCATCTGGTCCCGGGTTGGCCAATTCCGACGCTTGGCGCCGACGACGTGCTGATCAAGGTCGTTGCGGCCGGTATCAATCGGCATGATGTCCATCAGCGGGCCGCGGGCCCGACGCGCGAACCAAATCCAGTCCCCGGTCTGGAGGCATCCGGCCGCATCGTCGCCTGCGGCAAGAACGTTCCGCAGAACCGCATCGGCGAATCCGTCATGGCCCTCACCGATGGTGGGGCATACGCCGAATTCGTATCGACCGATCAGGACCTGGCGCTCCCTTTGCCGGTCGGTTACGACCATATCGCCGGTGCCGCTTTGCCGGAGGCGCTATTCACGACCTGGTTCAATTTTTTCGAGCTAATGCGGATCAAGCGCGGTGAAACCGCGCTCATCCATGGTGGCGCCAGCGGCGTCGGAACCCTCGCTATTCAGGTTCTGCGAGCACTCGGCCACGACGTCTTCGCGACGGCCGGGACGGCGGAAAAGCGAGAGGTCGCACGCTCATTGGGATGTCGCGCCGTATTCGACTATGCAGCGCCTGACCTGTCCACCCAGATATTGGCCGCAACGGACGGGCGCGGCGTGGATACTGTGCTCGACACTTCGGCGGGCGCTCACCTCGCCGACGATCTCGAAGCTCTCGCACCAGGAGGACGAATTTCGCACTTGTCGGCCGGCGGCGGGAAGAGCTTGGCATTGCCGCTGCGTGCACTCATGTTGCGGCGGGCCTCCATTACGGGCGGCTTTCTTCGATCTACCCCACTGGAGCTCAAGCGTCGCTTAGCCAGTGCTCTGCGGGCAGAGCTCTGGCCACGGCTTAGTAGTGACATCCGCCCTGTGATCGATAGTACCTACGATTTGGACAGGGCGTCCGCGGCGCATGCTCATATGGAGACGTCCCGTCACATTGGGAAGATCGTTCTCAAAGTCTCCTCTTCTTGATTGACGGCGATGACGCCTCACGGCGTACAATGGACATGCACAGAACGCGACCAACGCAAGAGGGGCCGTGCGCCGGCGACTTCGAAGTCGCCGAGGGTCAACACACGCACTGCTCGATGGCGAGTTTGCCAAGGTTTCTAGGCGGGTTTGCCAGGCGCGATATGCGTGAACGGTCCGGCTTCATTTCTAAGGGCCTGCTCTGGTGGGCTTTGGCCTTCATGCCGCATACAGGCCTCCCGGCGGGGGGCAAGACCGACCGGGCCAGGCATTGGCCGGTCGGGCGCGATCACGGCCAAAGGCGCGCCGTCAGTTGAACCCGCTGATCATGGTCGACAGGACCTTCGACAACAGCGCGACGTTGGAGGCAAGCGCCGAGAGACAAACGACCGTTTGCGCGAGGCAGATGCGGCTAAGCCTCACCGTTTGCGGCTCAGGAAACAGCTTGTATGGGTTCGCCATCGTCGGCTCCATGAATGCAGTGCACTTAGCTCAACCGGACCGAGCTATAGGATGAGTCGCCGCGTTCTCGATTCCCGGAATTTGCAGTTGGCCGGATTGACTCCGATGCGACTCGGACGCGGCAAAATCCGGGCGCGGCAAGCCTGTCCGCGCCCGAATCGTCACGTCTAAACTCAGGTAAACAAAGCGTTAATAGCCTCTGCCGCACGGGCGATTTCGAGGGTCTTGCTCGGATCGTAATGGCCGATCGGGAACGTCATGTAGCGTGGCACGAAGCCCTCCGCGCGCTCCCTTCCCTCGCCGTTCAGGCAGTCGTGGATGATCTTTTTCTGCACCTTGCCGGGCTCCGACACGTTGGCGTCCGCGACAGCCTTGCCTGCGATCTCAGACAGCAATGCATTGATCGCAGTTCGATCCTTGAGGAGGTCGAGGAAGACGTCGTCCAGCTTCCACCACCGCGTCACGTCCGGCTTGATCGCGAGCCCTGCGGCCTCGTTAAGGATCGAGCCGGCCGCCAAGGTCTCGGCCATGACGAGGGCAAGGATCCGCAGCACGGTCTCCTCGGGCAGCGCCAGCAATCTGGCAAACAGGCTGACTGCCGTAAACCCATCGCCGTTGCCCCGCGTGACGGTCCCGTAATAACTCTTCTCGACCTGCAAGAGCTCAAGGACGGCATCCCGCTCGGAATTGAGGGCCGATTGGGCGGGGCTTGCTGCTACGCTTTGGCTGGTCGTCTCCTTGTCCGCTCGCTGCGGGTCAGGCTTAACGCTCCAGAGCGGTGAACTCCCGATCATGTGGGCGACCGCCAGGCGCAGGGCAATGTCGGGGTGAGCCAGCAGCTCCGCACGGACGACGGCATGCCGGTGCAGGGCAAGATAGTTCTCGGCGGCCTTGGTGAGTTCGGGTCGTGCAGCTTGCGGCGCGCCGTCGGTCTCCCCTGCCTTGGCCGCGCTGCAAGTCTCCCCGTACGGTCGATAGCCTTCGTGAACCTCCACCTCGCCGTTGTTGCGGACCTCGATGAAGGCTTCGCCGCCGTCCTCCAACGGGACCTCGTCATATTGCCATGACGGAAAGCGCGCGCCCTTGTCGAGCACATTAGCCTTCCAGCCTTTGGCCGCGAGGCCGTCTCTCAAGCTGGCAATGGCGACGTTCTGCAAGGCCCAGAAACCTGCGCAATCTGCAAAATAGCTGGCGTCGCCGAAAAGATCGGTGACGATCTCGCCCTTGTAGGCTTCGAGCGGAAACAGCGCAGCGCTGGTTGCGATCTGCTCGCTCCCGAACAGCCATTGCTTCAACTGGTGGCCCCTTGGCGCGCCGTCGGCATCGCCATCGCCACCATTCTCCACCTCAAACGCCGCGACCCAGTCCTTTTGCTGGCTGCGTGTGGCGCTGGCGAGCAGTTGCAGTTCCTCCGGCTCGATATCACCGCTCCGGTAGGCCTCCTTGATGGTGCTGTTCAGGCCTGCGAGGGCAAGGCGCTGTTTGATGTAGCGCTCGGTCTGGCCGAAGGTTTGGGCAATGTCCGCGACGGTTTTTCCCTGCTTCAACAGCTTGGCGAACGCTTCATATTCCTGCAGTTCGTCCATGGAGGCGCGTGCCACGTTCTCGATCAGGGAGGCTTCCAGAGCGTCCGCATCACTGCCGGCTTCCGTAACCGCGCATGGCAGCAGGACGTTGTCGGTCGGCACGCCCTGCTCTTCAGCGACCTTGCTTGCCGCAAAGTAGCGGCGCCGTCCCGCGACGATCTCGAAGGCGTCTCCTTGGGGTCGGACCAGCAGAGGCTGAAGCACGCCCCGCGCGCGGACCGACGGCAGGATGTCGGAGATATCGGGGGCTTTCCGGCCGTGCCTGACGTTGACGTTTGCGATCGTGAGATTGCTGAGGGCGATGTTGCGCAGTTCCATGTCTATAGTCCTTCTTACATGAGGGCTCATTGATTGCGGGCGGCCTCGTCGAAGAGCCCTGTGTCGAGAGGCCGTTACGCGGGCGAGCGATGGCAGGTGCCGTCGTTCGCCCTGTCGTCACGGGCCGATCGCGGGCTGTGTTGCGGAGGTCTCGCCGGTTTCGGCGAAGGCAAGCAGGAAGTCTGCGGCTTTCGAGGCCTTGCTGGCTGCGCGGAAGATCGCGCGGCTATCCTCCCGAAGGACCTTGAGCCATGAGCCGAGACAGTCGGCATGGCGAACGGTGGGCTTGATCGACAGCGCGGCGCAGACGAAGGCAGCGGTCAGTTCGGCGATCAGCTCTTCGTTGGCGTAGAGTTTTGAGCCAAATGCGCCTGACAGCTCGCGGTTCAGGCGCGACAGGTGGCCAGTCCAGTGCCCAAGCTCGTGGAACAGCGTTCGGTAGTAGTTGATCTGCTCGAAAAAGGCGGGTTGCGGCGGGACGTGGACGGTATCGTCTGATGGGGAGTAGAAAGCTTTCGGACCACCGATGCGTATATCGGCACGCGTTGCGACGGTGAGCGCTTCCGCCTGCGGCACGATCTCGCGCTCGGGCAGGAGCGGCGCTTCGACGAGGCAATGGTCCGGCAGGCCGTCGCATTGTTCGACGTTGAAGACGGTGTAGCGCCGCACGAATGGAACTGCCGCTCCTTCCGCTTCCTGCTGGTCTTGAGCGCTGCGGCCTGCATCGCCCTGCTCGCGCTTGGGAACGAAGCGATCGGCGTAGCAGACGGTGACGCCGTGCTCGCCCTTGCGTACTGACCCACCAAGACTTGAGGCTTGGCGGAAGGTGAGCCATTGCCCCGAGCCGAAGCCGCGCTCGAACAGCCGTCCCCACAGGATCAGGACGTTGATCCCCGAATAGACCTTGCCTGTGGCCGCATTTCTCGGCAGGGCGAAAGCCTGACTGCCGCCACCAGTGCCCCATGGCCTGGCCCACGGGAAGATGCCTGCCTCCAGATCCGCGACAATGTGGGCGGTGATTTCTTCGTAGAGAGTTGCTTTCGGTTTGGCCGCGCGATGGTGTGCTGAACTGTTGGACATGACGATCTCCGCTCGCTCCTCTTCCGCGCCCTGCCCCCGAAAGGCGGGGTGGGCGGCGAAGAGCGACCGGAAAGCCCCGAACGCGAGAGGCGGACCGCACCGGAACGGCCGGAGCGATAGCGGAGGACCGCGCCAAGGACACAGGCGACCACGAGCGCCTCTAACGAGGCGCGGTTGCGGACCGCCGGTTCGGGGCTATGCGGGAGCGCCGCCCACCCCGCCTTCCGGGGGCTCATTAAAAGCGCCGGCCGCCTGCGGCCGGCTCCTCAAAGCGTCGCCTCAAACGATCTCCGCGACGTCATCAGGACTGTCGCGCGCAATCGTTTGATAGACGGAACGTAGGCTCCCAGGTCGTGGACGTCGTGTTTTGCGCCAGGGATCGAAGCCGCAAGGCCGAGACCGCAAAGCGGGCTCGGTTTACGAGAGCCCGGGCCGCAAGCGGCAGCTTGCGGGAGGCGCCCTTTAGAGACGAAGAAATCCAAAACCTCCGTCTAACTGCCTGGTCGTCCAGAGACCCGCCCCACTTGAGGAGAGCTTGCGGATCGTCGTGGAGAAGATCGCCCAGCATGGAACGAGACCTCGGCAGCCAACGAGAAGACCGCGAGGGCCGCCGGGCCCTACTTCAGCAATTGCCTGATTTCCCCCATCACGCCGCTGTCGCCGAGACAAACGGCCCACTCCAGCAACGTCTGGCGAACGGTGGTTACGAGCATTCCGTGGAGCACCAGACGGTCGAACATCGGCTTGCGTTCGGATTCGCGCCTTACGGCCGACAGGTCTGACAGGAGGCGTATATCGTAGCCCCGCGCGGCGCCTTCCAAAGCTGTAATAAGCACATCTTCCTCGAGCCAGGCGCCCGCGAGATACAAGAAGCGAAGATCGTCTTGTGTCATCCGTTGGACGAACAGCTCGTCCCTCCAAGGAAGGTGCCCATCAAGCGGAAGCATTTGCAAAACTTGCGGCATGCCAGTCGCCGACGTATGCGGCCTGCAGTCGCCCAAGGCTAACGGGGTGACGCCCAATAGCCGACACCCCGCCTCCAGAAGCGGCAAATTCAGCGTATCAACATCTTGCTCCGGAGCATCGGCGGTTGCCCAGCTCGGATTCAAGATGACGACGACGCTGTGCCTTGGATCTGCCAGCATGCATCACCTTCCGGCCGTCTCCAGAGGGTCTGATCGCGTGACGTCACGCTGCGGCGGGTATATTCGTGACCGGAACCAAAACCTGCCCGGGGCTGCCCGCGGCATGGTGGAGTGCCTGAAGGGCTGCGTCAGAGGCGTGAAGATATCCTGCGAGAGCTGTGGTTTGTCCGACGCGGCATGGTGCGCCTAACCGCTCGAGGGGCCAGCCCGCCCGCCGCAGGATCCGCTCCATTCGAACGTCAGTCACCGTCACGATGCTATCGGCATTTGTGGCTTTAAGGTATTCGATCATGGCCGCAAACAACATGATGGTTGCGCGATTGATGCCGTTGCCGGCAAGCTGGGAGGCCCGCTGTGTATCTACACAGAACCTCGAGCTTTCGAGTACCTTGTCACTTCGGGGCACTGGACTATCGCCCAGCAAGAAAGGGAATGTGTCTGCTAGCATCGTTGGCCCGACCGTCGGCAACAGCCTGACGCTGCCCACCACAGCGCCATCATTAGACAGCACCAGAAGATAGGTTGGACTGAGAGCGTCGAAGAGATCGACTTCCATGTCCCCGGAAACCGCGACCGACCAATCAAGCCGGTCCTTGAAGATGTGCCTGCGTAGCCGATACATATCGGCGAGCAGATCGACATGTTGTCCGAATGCGTGATGGTTCAAAGCGGTTGCAAGCACGGTTACCTCCGGTTGAGTCGGCGACAATTCACCACAGCAGAAACCGCAGTTTGCAGCGCCTGTGTTTTTTAACAGGTGCCTCAGGCAGAACGGAACTTAGAAGAAGCTTGATCTACCGAGATCTTGGAGCTCGGCCAACGAATGCCAGCCGTGTTTGAGCGCCACCATACCGGACAGCAAAGGCGCCGACTCATTCGCGGCAACGGCCGGAACGGCTCGGCGGCTTTCATCGAACACGCCAAGGCTCCTGAGCAAGTTCTCGGAGGTGTCGCTGCCGACGGCGATACTGGTTAATGCGCCCGTCTCGGCGATCTATTTTACATCCCGGCCGTCAGCGTTGTTTCGCGATAAACTGCCAACCGTGCAAGCTGAGGCGGCAGGAACTCTGGATGAAAATCGCCTAAGTCAGCAGGCGACGACGGATGGCCTCGGCGACGCATTGCGCAATCGAGGTCGCATCCAGCTTGCGCTTGGCATTCTCCAGGTGAAAGGACACGGTCCGGGGCGAGATTCCCAACAGCAGCGCGCTTTCCGAGACCGTCTTGCCACGTGCCACCCAGGCGAGGCATTGCCGTTCGCGATGTCCGAGGACCGGATCGAGCAGCGGTACTTCGGCGACCAACTGGCGCGCAGCCAGATGCGTGTGGAAGTGCAATCCGATTAGACGCAATATCTGCGCCGAGGTCGCGACCAAGCGCTCGGGATGCAAACCACGATCATCGCTGGCCAGCGTAAACGCCGCCATCCGGCCGAAGCCGCCACGGATCGGTATCGTCACGCCGCAGCGAATGCCAAAGGAGACGGCCTCATCAAAGAACCTGCGCTGATCCTTCGTGCCACCCGGCCCTGCCGCGCCGCTCCTCCAGCAGAAAAGGTCATGGTCGAGCCGGGCTCTGCGAATCACCGGATCAAGCTGCTGATAGTGCAGATCGAAATAGCGGCTTGACCACGATTTGGGATAGCAGGAGATCAGCTTCGGTGCCCCCTCGACTATCCTCAGATAAGCAAACCAACGAAAGCCAAGACACACCGCTGTGCGCGCCGCCGTACGCTCGAACTCAACGTCGTTGCGCGCCAGCTCGATCGCATCCACGAAGTCCTGAAACACGCGATCTAATCTCTTCATCGTGGCTGATCCGATACGCAGCAACCGCCGCCGGGCTCGTGACGGCTGGTCCGGAAGGGCATTACGGAAGCGAGGCCTTCTGATGGCTCATAAGAGCGCCTCGCGGCGCTGAGCAACGTGGCTTTCGAGAGCAATCGCTGTCGAAGCGAGAGTTCAGAGGGGCTCGTCGTTCGAGGACAATAGGTCGTCTGAACAGATATTCAGCTTGCCTCACCCGTTCGCCCTGCTTGGAAACGGGGACTTCAGCAGTGCTTGCGCCATCTCCAGCGCCTCTGTCTCCGAAGCGGCGACCAGCATCGGGTATCCCCAAAACTTCTCTGACACGATCTGAAAGGCTCTCATGCCGAGCCGCTTCGTCCTTGAGGGCTCAACATAGATCAGGGCCTTCACAAATTCGCGCAATCGCGGTTTGTGCTTCTTCGACCAGAGCGCAAGCCTTCTCTGCTCACCCGGATCGTGCTCGTGGTCGTCGATATCGGCGTTTGCCCCTTGCCCTATGATGACGAAGGGCGCGGCACGATCGAGCAGAGCTTCGAAGGCAGCGAAGGCCTCGTCAGCCGTTTCGGCCGGGCCCTGATCGTAAGACAGCCTTACAATCGGAAAAGTCGCGGTATTCAACAGCATCGTCACCCCTATCAGTCAGGTTTGCGCAGCGTGGTTCAATTCACGTGCGCATGACCAGCGACGATAGTTTGGATGATGCCTTAACTCATTCACCCAAGGCGCCAAAGCGTTACCCAAATCAGACAATCACTGCGACCCGGCAACCAGATGCTGCGATGCCAGGTCTCGGTTGCCAAGTCTTGGCAGCATTTTGGACGAATTCTTGGCCGCTGGCCGAATTGAGCAATGGTCTGGCCGGATTGCACGATGCAGCGCCGCACCGGGCTGCTGTAGCCATTCCGTTAAACCCCGGCCTGCGCGAAGCGAAGCACGATGCCAATCCACCCACAGCCCAGAGCTGTTCCTGAGCGCCTGTCCAGGAGGCTTGCAAATCCCTACGCCTCAATGGCCCTGCCCCGACCACTCCTGCAAATTCGCGCGCAACGTTTGACCAAGGCGCAGCTGCGTGACTTGCTCGTCAGCAATCCCCACGATGCGACGCAGTGGATCAAGGCAGCAGCCGCGGCCGATATCATTCCCGCGCAGATCGTGTGGGGCCAGTTGCTGCTCGATGGGACGCAGGCCGCGCGTGATCCGGTGGCTGCCTTCGTCTGGTTCGAACGTGCCGCCCAATTCGGGGACCCGGACGGACAAAACATGGTTGGCCGCTGCTACGAACAAGGCTGGGGTGTCGAGCCAGATCCGAAGCTCGCGACGGAATTTTTCGAGCTGGCCGCGGCAGCCGGCCACGTCTGGGGCCAGGTCAGTCTGGCGCAGATGCTGATGCGCGGCGGAGATCCGGCGGATCGGCCGCGGAGCTTCGAGCTGTTTCGGGCCGCAGCGGAAGGCGGCACCTCCAAGGCCAACCTGAAGGCAATGAATTCGCTTGCGCGATTTCTTGAAGAAGGCTGGGTCGTGCCGGCCAATCCGAGAGGCGCCCTGTATTGGTACAGCCGCGCAGCGGCGCTTGGCGATCACTGGGCCCAGTACAATCTTGCCACGATCCTGCACGCTGGCGGTGACCCGGCCGGTGCCGATGTTTGGCTGGAACGGGCGGTGTCCGGTAGCGATGATGGCTTTCGCCGGCGCATTGCGCCGCTGTTGCTGGCGCACGGCGAACTTGCGCTACGCCGGCATGGCCTCGAGGCACTTAGGCGCATAGCAGCTTCCGGCAGTGCCGCCGATGTGCAGGCCTACGCCTCCGCGCTCAACGACGCTGCAGCAACACACTCTGACCTTGAAGACGCCAGGAGGCTGCCAGAGCGACCGCCAACCGATGGACATCCGGATTCGCGGAATTGTCGTCAGGCGTCGATCGGCCGAGGCCTCGTTGGCTATCTCGGTGGCCGTCTCGCGGCGATGTCGCTCCGCATCGCAAGACTATCCAACTCAACATCATCCTGCTCGAAGGGGGCTCTGTGACCATCATCGAAACCTTGCGGCCAGCACTTTCCGGAATTGGCGCAGCAGCGAGCCTTGCGAACGGCTTTCTATTCGTGACCGCCGCGAACGCGGAAGGCCAGAACAATCAACCGACGTCGGCGCCTGCGGACAAGGCTACAGCGCTTCCACCGGTCGAGGTGGACGCTCCTGTTGCCAAGCGGCGACGAGCGCCGAACGCCGGCGCGAAGCAGGCCTCGAGACCTGTCTCGGCCAGCCATCCGAGCAAACCGGCCGAACCGCGTCCGCAGGCTGCGTCCTCGGCTGTTTCGCCTGGGAATTCGCTGCAGCGAACCACTGGTCTCAGCCGTCTTTCCGATTCTCTACAAAGCACGCCGCAAACCGTCACTGTCATACCGCGCCTTGTAATCGAGCAGCAGCAAGCAGCCACCATCAATCAGGTGCTCCAATATGTGCCGGGAATCACCGTCGCCACCGGAGAAGGCGGCGGTGGCATCAACGGAGATCAGTTCCGCATCCGGGGTTTTGACGCTTCTGGCGATGTGTATGTCGACGGCTTACGCGATTTTGGTTCGTATGTGCGCGACAGCTTCGCGACCGAAAACGTATTGGTGCTGAAGGGACCGTCGTCGCAGAGCTTCGGCAACGGCACGACGGGAGGCGTCATCGAGATCGAGAGCAAGAAAGCCCATCTCGGCGACCAATCCACGTTCGAGGCCTCGGCTGGAACGGGCCCCTACGGACGCGGCGTTCTGGACATCAACAAGCAGATCAACGACACGACGGCGCTCAGATTCATCGCCATGGGGAACGGCCAGGATATTGTCGATCGCGACCATGTCTATTCCGACCGGGGCGGCTTCCTCGGCTCGCTAGGACTTGGCCTCGGCACCGAGCAGTCCCTGATCGTCAACTACATGCATCAGCAGAGCGTACAGCGCCCTGATTTCGGGGTCCCCGTCGTCAGTGCACCCGGCGTGATCGGAAAGCCGGTGACGGAGTACGGAGTTCCGCGTTCGAATTATTTCGGACGGGAAAGCGATCGCGACAGCGCAACAGCCGACGTTGCGACCGCTCTCTACAAGGGCGAATTCGGCGATTGGCTCACGTTAACGAACGACACGCGTGTCGGTTACTACACACGTGATCTGAAGTTTACTCCCGCGCTCTGCGCCTCTCCCGGCTTCCCTTTTCCAAGCAGCTGCGCAACGGACGTTCTCGCCGGCAATCTGGCGACGCCCTACACAATCTGGTCCGTCGGCGGGACGAAGCAGGTCAGTCACGGCGGGGAAAACGTAACGACTGCCACGATGCGTTTCGACACCGGACCGTTCAGGCACAAGCTCGTCGTTGGGTTTGACGCCTATTCTCAACATGCGACGACCAACTTTTACCTTCCTTCGGGCCCCGAGCCGGCAGGGACTCTTCTCGATCCCATCTTTGCAAACTCACCCGGGTTTGCACTGACGGTCTCGCCGGGCAATCAATTGTCAGCCACGAGCTGGGACGCTGGTCCTTTTATGAGCGACCGCATTTGGTTAACGCCCATGCTCTCCATCCTGGCAGGTGTTCGATGGGACCACTATCGGGTCGACGGCCAGGCAGGCGCGTCTCCACTTGCGACGACGACGGAGTTCGCCAGCCCAAAAGCATCCCTGATCTTCGAGCCCACCACGCACCAAAGTTACTACTTCAGCTATGCACGTTCATTCACGCCGCCGGGCAACAACATCACTTCGCTGAGTTCAACGCTCGGCCTGTCCCAGGCGCCAAGCGCTGCAAACCTTCAGCCGGAAGCTGATACGACCTTCGAGGTCGGTGCGAAGTGGGGCCTGTTCGAGGACCGGCTCGGCGTGACGGCAGCATTGTTCCGCGTCGAGAAGAACAACGCGTCCTATACCGACCAGGTATCGGGAATCCAGACGACCACCGACGACAAGGTGCAAGTCCAGGGAGTTGAGCTCGGATTGACTGGCAAGCTCACGGCGAGCTGGGACATTCAGGCCTCCTATTCCTACATGGACAGCAAGATCATCGCCTCGTCGATCAGCCCGTTCACGCCCGTCTCGGCCGCAGGCAACCGGGTCCCGTACGTGTCGGAACATGGCCTCGCTATCTGGACCACATATGACATCGCTCCCCTGCTGCCAAACGTGCCGGGTCACATGCTTGTCGGGGGCGGGCTCAATTGTCGTTCGGACTACTACCTCAACAACCTCAATTCGATGGTGATTCCGGCAGCCACCACCATCGATGGGATGCTCTCCTACGATCCCAACGACCGGCACCACCTTGCGCTCAAGGTTACGAACCTCACGAACAAGCTGACCTACAGTTCGGCTTTCGGAAACGGTTACGCAACTCCCGCCGCAGGCCGCAGCGTCACCCTCACCGCAGCGATCAAGTTCTGAAGAAAATGCTCATCGAGATCCCCCAACTGCTATCCGCCGAAGAGCTAACCTCCGTACGCAACCTCATCGAAGGGGCGGATTGGATCGACGGAAGGGCAACGGCAGGTGAGTTGGCATCGCGCGCAAAGCGCAATGCTCAGGTCCCTGAGGACTCGCCTCGGGCTCGCCAAGCCGGCGACATTATTCTGCGAGCTCTCGGCCGGAATGCACTGTTCAACAGTGCCGCCCTGCCCCTGCGTGTCCTGCCGCCGCTTTTCAATCGATACGACACCGGGATGTTCTTTGATGCACATGTCGATGGCGCAGTGCGATCCGCGCCCGGACTCGGCATTCGCATGCGCGCCGATCTGTCTTCAACTCTCTTCCTCACAGCACCCGATGATTACGACGGCGGCGAACTGATCATCGAAGACAGTTACGGCGTTCACGCCGTCAAATTGGCGGCCGGCAGCATGGTCCTCTATCCAGCGGGGAGCCTGCATAGTGTGAGCGAGATCACCCGAGGTGCGCGCTTGTCATCGTTCTTCTGGACCCAATCGATGATCAAGGACGAGGGGCTTCGCACAACGCTCTATGATCTCGACCGGGGCATTGTTGAATTGCGCAAATCCGTGTCGAGCGATGCACAAGGCATCCTCATGCTTACCGGCGTCTATCACAATCTTCTAAGACGATGGGCGGAGCTGTGATGGCGGCCGACCCTCCGCACGAACCCAGGATGCAAATCAAAATGTCGACTTCGAGGATTACGGCGATGACTGATCTGACGAATGAACTCGCTGCTCGATTTGCCCGTCAAAAGGTGGCGTTGCTGTGGTCGGTCTGTGGCCTCGGAAACACGATCTACGCGGTCATCCAGATCCTTACTTTCGTTAACCGCCAAATCGAAGGCTCCGGCGCGGCGTCCGCCGCATTCGATGCGGTGGCTCTTTGGTACTTCGGCGTCGCATGTTCGATATGGATCATTCCTGCCCTACTTCCTCTTGTCACGCAGCGGCGCGCCGCGATTCTTGGTTCGTTGCTGCTAGGTAGCTTTCTGATGGTCACCAGCATCGTGGGCGGCGTCTTCGACGGCGTGCGCGACGGGCTTCATGTAGCAGCGACCGCAATTGTCGCTGTCGCTCTGCCCGGAGTCTATGCAGCTCGCGCCTCCTGGCGGCTGCTGCGCATGACGCATGCGCCTGCAAATCTTGTCAGTGACTCCGACTTTTGAGCCAGCACCTAGAGCGCTCCAAGAGCCGGTTTAGATTAGCTCAAAAACGCCGCGTTTAGGATGGCCGCTCCCCTGTCGATTTGCGATGGTCGACTTCGAACATCTCGGCAGGCAAGTCGCCGACACAAGACTTCGAAAGGCGGCGAGATGCTCCATCGCTTTGTTGACACCGACGTCGACCGCGTACCCCGCCCCGTTGCACTGCGAAGCGGAATTCTGTCGAATGATTGGACTTATGATCGGCACCAGCATCGCAAAGCTCAATTGCTGTACTCCAAGCGGGGCATTCTTTGCTGCGAGGCGGGCAATAAGGTTTGGCTAGTACCGCCCGGATGCGCGTTATGGATCCCCGGTCAGCTGGCGCACTCGGCTCGTGGCGCTGGTCTCGTAGACTGCCACTGCCTGTATATTGAACCGAGCGCCGCCAAGAGCCTGCCCAAGGCGTGCGCCACGATCACGATATCACCCTTGGTCCGGGAGCTGATCCTCAGAGTGGCTGAACTTCCGGAGTGTTATCCGCTCGGAGGTCGCGAAGATCGACTGGTGATGACCTTGTTGGACGAGCTGTGCGATGCGCCGATCAGTGACCTGAACTTACCTATGCCAAGAGAGGCGCGTCTTCGGCGTCTCGCGGAGATGCTGATAGCCGATCCGAGCGCGAAAACCTCGTTCGCGAATTGGGCAAGTGCGCTTGGCACGAGCGAGCGCACCCTAAGCCGCTTGCTCATACAGGAAATCGGAATGAGCTTCGGACGCTGGAGGCACCAGCTTCATGTTATCCTGGCATTGCAAAGAATGGCGCGCGGTGACAGCGTCAAGACAGTCGCCATGGAGCTCGGATACGAGAATGCGAGCAGTTTCGTCAATATGTTCCGAAAGACCTTAGGCAAGCCTCCGGTTCGCTATCTGGCAGAACATCGTGCCACTGCTGTGAGTGGTTGAACTGTAGGTCGAAAAAATCCTAGTGCCGTTCGGGTCGATCCAGGAGATCTGTCCCACCGCGCCGACTGGAGTCCCTCTTCTTTTTATCCGTCGATTGCGGAGCAGCTCATTCATCTATGCCGTACTATCTCTGAAAGCATTCAATCGAAAAGGTTGATGGATAGTTCGGTAGGTTTAGGGCGCTTTCACGCCGATCAGGCACAGCGGGACATCGCGCAGCTGGCGGCCAACTTCGCTTGCAAGTGTCAATCGGCCTGCAAATTTTGCAGGCCGAATGACACTCTTGTCCGGCACGGCGAGAAGATATCGCTTACGGCCCTTTGCGGGTTGCGACGGGTACGATGGCTACAAGCAGCCGAACCCCGAGGTGCCACTCATCCGAGGGCCATGCCAGTGATCTTGACGACGCCCGATGAGGTCGAGACCTGGATGACCGCGCCCAGCCGATGGGGCGCTCACGCTGAAGCGGCCGCTGGCAGACGGGACCCTGCGGATCGTCGCCCGGGCCATGAAGGTAGATCCCGCGCCGGCGAAATAGCGTTCTACGCAGGTCTGTGGAACGATTGGACTAGCTAAGTGCTGAGACCCTCCATCTTGGAGGCCCGCGCCAGTGCTTGCGTATCGATGTATTCCCGGATGTGTGTGAGTTTTCGGTCTCGAACGGTTATTGCGAAGACCCAATGATCCTCGAAAGTGTTGTTCGTAGATTTAATCGTCCCCTCGGCGAATCCGACGACGAGAACCCGATCTCCCTGCGCTACGAACTCCGGAGGTGCCGGGTAGGAAATCTGAGTCGTTTCGGAAGCCTTCTGAAGCAGGCCCGTCAACCCTGCGTGCCCACGGTGTGTGCCGGCGAGCGCCCAGTCCTTGCCCGGAATGATCCACTCGATGTCTTCGGCGGACAAAGCAAGGAGTGCTTGCCGATCGCCGCACCCCAGTGCGGCAAAAAAATCCATCACGATTTGAGTATTCTCTTCGATGCTCATGGCTGGTCTCCTTTTTCGTGTTCGAATCGGCGAGTTCGAGACGAGAGCCGATTCAGCGCAGCCCGCCCTTCGGTCGACCCGCCCTTCGCGAAGCGGCATGCTTCCTCGAAACTCAAACGAGGATTTCGCGGTAACACGGAGGCCGAGTTGCCGACTGTGCATGGATCGACTGCGATCGCTTACCCCTTGGGCTTCACGAACCGATAGACAAAGCGATCGGTCTCGCCCTTGATCGAAGGGTCGAACACCTTGACAGAGTGGGAGTCGCACGTGTTCGCGAGCATGGTGCTTTCTGCGTCCAGCACAAAGCCAGACGCCTCCACCTCCCCTCGAACCGAGGAAGGGTCGATCCGATGCAGCGGTTGAGCGTCACTCGTGCCCGTTCCCGCGGTGGCGGCGTGATCGACGATCACGTAGGAGCCGCCGGGCTTGAGCCGCTCGTAGACGGACCTGTTGAAGTCGGCTGCCGTCCCGCCCCTGGCTCGCATCAGCTCGGTATGGAGATCGTGGTAGAAGAGGTGCAGCCACAAGACATCCGCCGGTCCGGTGACGCCGGGAAACGTCACAAGATCCGCGGAAACCGCCTCCACGTTCTCTCGTCCCGGCTTCTTCGCCAGTGTCTGCATCCGCCCGACCGGATCGTTCTTGAAGTGGGCGACTTCCGCCGGCACGAAGCTGTAGACCCGTCCTTCGGGGCCCACAATGTCGGAAAAGAGGCAGGTCCAATCGCCATCGCCCGGGTAGACGTCGATGACGGTGGAGCCCGCACCGACGCGCGAGAAGCGGATCAACTCGGATTGTTTCGATGAAGGGTACATGGTGACCTCCGATTTGGTGCGGTTTCTGGAATGCCATTGGGGGACTCAACCGAACGCGTTCGTCGCATCGACGATCGTCCTGCCTTCCCAAACTGGTAGAGTCTTCGCGACCTTGCGACGCTCCTAGGACGGGGTCGCGAAGATGATCGTGTCCGCCTCGGCCACATCCCGCAGAGATTTGGCGACGACCTGGGGACAATCGCCCTCGCCTGCTTGCCGAATTCTGCGATTGCATCACTGACGGTGGTTCTCTCTCCGATCTTGTTCCTGCTATCTGGCGCAAATTCAGATGGCCGAGAAGCCGCCGTCCACTGACAACTCCAGCCCGTTCACGAAACTCGAATCGTCCGAAGCCAGAAACAGCGCGGCCGACGCGATCTCCTCGGGACGACCCATCTTTCCGCGCGGAATCAGCGACTCGAACATTTGCTTCGCTTCTTCGGTGAGAACCTGGTCCTGCATCGGTGTGGCGATCGGCCCCGGATGCAACACGTTCACCCGGATATTCCTGGCCTTCAGTTCGTTGAGCCACCCGCGTGCGAAGGCGTGCAACGCCGCCTTGCTCGCCGCATACACGCTGTAGCCGGGGAAGCCTTTCAGCGAAGCGACCGATCCGGTCATGAAGATCGATGCGCCATCGCTCAACAGCGGCAGCGCCTTTTGCACGGTGAACAGAGTTCCGCGCGTGTTCAGCCCGAAGGTCGCATCGAAATGCTTCTCTGTGATCTCGCCCAGCGGGACGGCTTCGCCGATACCGGCGCTCGCATACAGGACGTCGATCTTTCCCCTTTCTCGTTTGACCGTTTCGAACAGGCGGTCGAGGTCATCGAGATTGGCTGCGTCGCCGCGCACACCGGTCACGTTCCGTCCGATCAGCTTGACGGCCTCGTCGAGCGCTTCCTGCCTCCGGCCCGTAATGAAGACGTAGGCGCCTTCTTCGACGAACCGCTTGGCGCTCGCCAGCGCCATGCCGCTCGATCCGCCCGTGATGACTGCAATCTTATTGTCCAACTTTCCCATGACATCTTCCTTCAGGCTTTGCTTTTGATGGTTCGGGGACGTCCCCGTGGTCTCGTCGAAGTAGACCTGGCTGCGCTTGGATTTGAGTGCGCAAACGCGCACATCGCTGGTGCGAAATCGAACCGGGCAGGAGGCTCTGGCCCCGGTCGGGACTCTCGGCGCCCGGCCATTCGGAATCGGCCGTATCCGCCGCAAAACCGATGAGAATAGCCTATTTTCCGTTGTTCGGCGTGCTACATAGAGGTTCCGGAATGGGCACAGACCGGTGCCGGATTGCACCATGATTGACTGGGACGACGTTCGCTATTTTCTCGCCGTCGCGCGCGGAGGTTCGGTAAGGGCAGCCGCCGAACGCGTCGGTGTGAATCATGCGACCGTGCTGCGGCGCGTCGCCCAGCTGGAAGAACGCCTTGGGGCGCGCATGTTCGAGAAGCTGCCTTCAGGCTACCGCCTGACGGCAGCGGGGGAGGAGGTCCTCGAACTCGCGGAGCAGATGGAAGCATCGTCGCACCAGTTGGAGACGCGCGTCTTCGGCCGCGACCAGAGCGTACGCGGGCTTCTGCGGGTGACGCTGGCTCCGCCCCTTTCGACGCACCTGCTCATGTCGGACTTCACCGAATTCGCGCGTCTGCATCCGGACATCGAAATGGAAATCCTGTCGTCTGGCGAGTTGGCCAATCTGACCAACCGGGAGGCCGATGTCGCTATCCGCGTCGTCTACGACCGCAAAACCCTACCGCTCAATCTTCACGGCCTGAAGGGGCCGGAAGTGTTCGGAGGGGTCTACATGTCGCGCGACCGACTCGCCGCAACGCGTGCGGACGCGCCGGATCCCGTCCGGTGGATCGTCATCAGCATGCATGGGATCCCGGACTGGGCCAGCGAAGGCAACGTTCGCACCACGCGAGTTCCATTCAGGGTGACGGACGCCGAAGGGCAGATCGCGGCAGTTCGGCAAGGGCTCGGAATCACGACGCTGCCGTGCTTCGTCGGAGATGCCGACCCTCTACTGGCGAGAGTGCCGGGCACCGACCTGCACATGTACGGCACGCTTTGGCTTCTCACGCAGGGGGAGACCCGCAAGACAAAACGTGTTCGGCTCTTCACCGAGTTCGTGTCCGGCAGGCTCACTACGCACGCTCCGCTTCTTACTGGGCAAAGGAAGTCGAGTCCGCGGACGATAGAAGCTTCTGTAACCGCTGCAGGACGAAGCCCTGCGGATCGTCGCCCTCGGCGCAAATGAAGATTCCGCCTCCGCAGCCGACGTAGAGTTCTGCGCAGACGGCTTGCTGGAGAAGTAGGGTCGTTACAGGCGTCGAGTATAGCCAAACGCCTCGCTAATGGCACCGGGCGCACCATCACGCTCCGGAACGCTAACGGGGAACCTTTGGGAACGCCCGAAACGAAGAATTAGGAACTGCCCTTTAGGTCCGTCGCTTCTCCCGTATGCCAAGATTTTATTTCGACTTCCACGGCGACGACGGGGTCACCATCGACGATGATGGTGGAGAGTTTTCCGGCGTCGAAGACGCCCGCAAAGAAGCGTTGACCGCTCTCGCCGACGCCAGCAGAGACTTCGCCCGCCACTATGCCGACGGGCGAATGGCAATCCTCATTCGAAGCAGCAAAGGGCCAGTGCTAGAAATTTCGGCCGACTTCAAAACGAGATGGATTGCGAGAGGTTGACACCCTGCCCGCGTTCGGTGCCGCGGACCTATGACCCAAAGAAACCCTCAGGTCCTCGAAGGTCCTGGCACCAGAAGCGCTTTGTCCTATCTGCTCAGGCTCTTCGATTGCTCCACCAGCACCGCGTAACATTCGCAGGACAAGCGTTCCAGAATCTGACGGTCGAGACGCCCCCAAGGCTTTGCTGCCCATTTCCCTGAACTTTTGAGACTTGAGGTCCATTGAGCGGCTTTACCCTCGTTAGGCGACATCGCCTTCAGCCGGCTCGCGGTCGCCTACGGGGCGCCCGAGGGTGGCACTGTCGCCTTCGGACATCGGATGCCGGTCGAGCGAACTTCAGAATCGATGCGTGGATTGCCGCAAACGATCCACACAAAAGCGCGCCACCGCGATTCGCCGTCTCATCAAAATCGGTTAAAGGCTTTCTCAGAGAAAACGCAGCGTTGAGCGATCGCCGTTCGACCGCAGGACGCCGTCTCGAGATAGCTCCTGCGGCCGACACCGCGACCCTCCGCCGATCGGCGCGGTGCGTTTGAGGCCTAGCACATCTCATGCCGGAGGAAACATCTCACCGGGCGGGAGACGTTTGCCGCTCTTTAGTGAGAATCTGTCAAATTAGCTTTAGACGGGACCACGGGGGGACATACACGTGCTCGAGGTTGAAGGCCCGTCAGCAGCCAGCGCGGCGGGCCATCCCCCGAGTCCGCGCACGATTGCCACACCGTCTAAGTTCCTAGAAAGGAACAGCATTTTCTTCGAACGACGAAATACTGCTGAAATAATGCAGTGTTCTGATCGCGCGTACCGGGGCTGGCTGCATACTTCACTTAGTTCTTTTCACCCGGAATTTTTGACAAGCGCGGGCCGCAGCAGCATCCCTGCTGGGGCCTTCGTGCCTTTTGCGCGAAGCAACCTTGACTCTGGGTCAGTGCTCCATTGATCTCCAAACAGAAAAAGCCACCGACCTTGGCGTAGGAACGATAGCGGCGGTTTCCGCTTTTGGGTCTCGCTAGCCCGCCGCCGGGCCGGCGGAGCGACCCCGACTCCTAGCCCAAAATCGCCCGACCCGAGGCCGTCTCATCCTTTCGGCGAGTACACCTACCCGGTCCGCATCGTCACCTTCAATGCGATCGAGGGCTAGTCGAGAGACGCAACCTCGGACATTGCCGACGCCGTCGCCCAACGCGCTGTTAGTACGAATGTCGAAGTCTCGGCGGCGCTCGAAGCCCTTCGTCGCCGAGAATTCAACGAAGGTTTTCGACCTTCAGCTGTCGCTGCCGCTGCGCGGTGCCTGAAAAGCTTGGCGCAATCTCAAGCCATCTTCGGCAGATAGCCCAAGGCGGCTTTTCGTAGCGGAAGAATGTGGCCCGGCACCTTAACAGGCTCAGTGATGAACGAAGTGATCGCGCACCGTCTGATCTGCCTTGCGGCACGCGATCTTGTCCCGACTGCTTCGGTGCCGGATCGCAAGGACGAGCCCGGCAATCAGGAGCAGCGCAGCTAAGAGAGCGGCCGTCGCCATCTAGAGTACTTGACGAAGTTTGCATCGATTGCGATAGGCGTCGATAGCGCGGTTAGCGAGCATCAACTTCCGGTGCTCGCCTTTGAGCACCATCTCATCGACCGTCTTCAGAAGAAACCTGCTCGCTTCGACAGAATCGATGATCTGGCCCGTCGACTCGAGGTAGTGCCAGGCAATCTGTATCGCATTCTCGATAAGCCAAGGAATAGGTTCGCTCATGAATATAGAACCTGCGTCGAATGCCTTCGTTCCTGCATCCTCGGTCGAGCGGCAGTGTTGGCGCTTGCTCGCGAGGCGAGAGCCTGGCATCGAAGGTCAGATTTGCTGACCTCATAAACGACTCGCATATCGGGAAAACTTGGCTAGTCTAATGCTTTCCCGTGCGGGGGCGTCTCATGTTCGACACAGCCACCACCGCGCTTTTGCGCGCAGTTCTCGACGAGGTTTGCGAGAGCGTTTCGGAGCGCGAAACCGGAGCGCGCACGCACGTTGCGTCAAAGATCCTGGAAGCCGCGACCCGTGGAGACGTCTCGCCCGAAGACCTTAGGCGGGTCGGCCGCGAAGCCCTTTCCGGGGCGCCGACCATGTGGCGCTGAACGCGAGACGCGGCGGTGAATTTTCAGGTCACAGTGTTGAAGGTCTTGGTGTCCTACCCGGACGGATTCGCTGTGATGGACGACATCAAGCGCGACATGGCAATCTTGGCGACTAGCGGCCGGGACTGGGCCGACCGGACCAAGCGACTGGCCGCGCGCGTACCGGATCTCGATATATTTTCGCAAGGACTGGTCTATCGCGAAAGCGGTGGGTGGAAGATCACGGAAAAAGGTCGGGCCGTGCTCGAATTCATGGAGGCGCGCACCGCACTCAATCAACCGGTCGAGACGGCTCAGTCCGAGACGGTCGATGCACCCGTACCCCGTCTGCCGCCGCTCGCGGAGCGGGCGAAGCGTCGCCGTGAGCGACGTGAGCGCCGCCGTGAAGGATGCGAGCGGGCTCGATCGAACGCATCCTAAAGGCGCAAGCGCGTCAGAAGCAACAGGACGCACCTCCAGGCTAAAGAGGAGTCGATGGACGAGGCGTATGCGGCCGAACCGCCCCCATGCGAAGCATTTCGGAATTGCAATCGCATGAAGCTGGCGTCGGTGCGCAGCGGCCGCACCGCCTCGCATCGCCACAGCCCTGACACTACGTTGCTGTCAACGCCTGGTCCAAGTCGGCGATGATGTCATCGATATGTTCGATGCCGAGCGCAAGCCTGACATAGCTTCTGTATCATTCGTCATCGACTGTTCATCAGCGCCAAGTTGCTTTGCGAGATCGATCCGTCGCTCTTCGGCTTCTTGATGATGCTCATGCTGTTGATTAGATATCCAAAAGTTATTGGAGAACACGTGGTCAGGCGCTGGCTGGGCATTCGTAGCCTTCTGCATCGTTGGGATGTTCGCCAGCTTGGTCTGTCCTAAACCGGACGCCAAAGTCTAAAATAAGGGCTGCGGACAATCGCCGCGGCTCATCGGCCGGCTCCGGGACATCGCTCGAACAACTCTGCTGGTCAGAGTTAGAAGGAACTCCTGCTCGCTGCCAGTCTTGGTTCTGCGGAGGAGCAAATGCCCAAGCTCGAGAATGTGCGCAGCGAAGAAGGACGTCTGGGCGGATGGAGCATTGCTGCGGCCCTCGGCATGTTGGCTATAGCATTGCTGCTCGATCGCGGCGCTCCGCCGAACGAAGATGCAGGTGACGCATCGCCGATGCCATCCAAAGAACAACGCGGCGCTTCCGCGTCCGCCCTGGCCACGGAAAGCAAAAACCGCGGGCGCCGCGCCAAATCGCCAGCCGAGATTCCGGTCCAGGGCTGGAAAGACATCCTACTGCGCGTCTACGGCAACGTCGGTGACCATCGGATCCTGGCTCTGGCCGCGGGCATGACTTACTACAGCATCCTCGCGATATTCCCTGCCCTCGCGGCACTCGTCGCGATCTACGGCTTCTTCTCCGATCCGGGCAGCATCTCCAAGCATCTCGACGTGATATCCGGCTTCGTCCCGGGGGGCGCCATCGAAATCGCGCGAGAGCAACTTACGCGCGTGGCCACGAAAGGCGACCGAACGCTCGGACTGACCTTCATGATCGGTCTCTTCATTTCGCTATGGAGCGCCAACGCGGCGATGAAGTCCCTATTCGACACGTTGAACATCGTCTACGGCCAGCAGGAAGAGCGAAGCTTCGTGAAGCTCAACGCTATTTCTCTGTCTTTCACGGTCGCCGGCATTGCCTTCGTCCTTATCGCGCTCGCCACCGTGGTGGTGGTGCCGGTCATCCTCGACTACGTGTGGCTTTCGAATATTGCCGAACTCGTCATCCGGTGGGCTAGATGGCCGGTTCTGTTTGTTGCCGTCGCGCTTGCCTTGGCATGCGTCTATCGCTTCGGACCAAGCCGCGAAGCGTCGCGCTGGAGATGGCTCACATGGGGAAGCATCGCGGCTACAATGATGTGGCTTGTCGCCTCGGCACTGTTCTCGTTCTATGCAGCTAACTTTGGGACTTTCAACGCGACCTATGGCTCGCTCGGCGCAGCGATAGGCTTCATGACGTGGCTTTGGATCTCGGCCATCGTGATCCTGCTCGGCGCGGAGCTGAACGCCGAGATGGAACACCAGACCGCGCGAGATACCACGACCGGTGCGCCTCAGCCGATGGGCGCCCGAGGCGCGAAGATGGCCGACACCGTCGGCGCGGCTCGCACCTGAAGGTCGCATTGGACGCCCTTTATGTCTCTTCTGGAACCAAATAGCTCAGGCCATCCATGCTCGATCCTTTGGCTCCCTGCATTGGCGGCATAGCGGCCTTCCTCGCCTCTCTTTCGTATGTGCCACAGATCCGCAAGGCGTGGCCTCGCGGCTCGGCGGACGATCTTTCTCGCTTCATGCTCGCGACGCTGCCTCTCGGTCTCGGGCTCTGGATCATCTACGGCTCAATCCGGGGCGATTGGATGATCGTGGCCGCGAACGGGGTAGGCGCCACGCTCGCGGCCATCTTCCCGGCTGTAAGGTCCGCGATCTTAAATCGCGCGGCCGCTGAAGCCTCATCCACCGCCGAGGAGTGCTAATCAGAGGGGTCGTCGCCCACCGAAACCATTTCAGCAATGCGATATGCTGGTCCAAGGCCGCGGCATCGAAGGCGACGCGCACGCCGGTGCCTGCGCTTTGAACCAGTCCCTCCTCACGGCGTTCTGTTCGAAGAGGAGCTCCTATGCCCTACGCGCTGTTTGAAGACGACCAGAAGCTCAGCAAGGAATTCCCTACCGAGGAAGAGGTTTGGACTCACGCCGAAGAGGCTGGCCTTGTTGATGTTGTCGCTGGGAAGACAGTTCTGGAGGATGGGTACACCATTCAGCCGTGTCAGCCAGATGATGAGACCGGCATCCCTGTCCCGCCACCTGCGCTGTAGAGGTATCTGACGCCGTCCGCTTTGCGGAACTTGAACCGGCATTCTTGTCGGACCGCAAACTGTTTCTATTTGCGGCCAAACCATAAGTCCGCTGCGTCCTCTAGGTGCAAAGCCGGGTCGTGGCTTAGACCGGCAGATTGTCGGTCATGCCGGGCGGTAGCTCGCCTTGCGTTGATCGCTCGGCAAGGAGCTGCTTCTCGGCTTCATACCAGAACGTATCCATCTTCCCGCACGGTTCGCCCGCACCTTTCCAAAGCTCATAGGCGCGTTTGCGGATCTCTTCTTCGCTTAAATCTGACATCTCAAACTCCCCTGTTGCATGAGTCCCAAGCCGCCAATGGAACGGGAGTTCCTCGTGGCGGTATCTGTCGTCCTTCGGGCCACACCGCGAACTGGCTTAGAAATCCTTTATAAAATTGGAAACGTCGTTTCCTCCGCACGTTAATCACAACAACAACCTACGGAGGAATTTTCATCATGCGGCTATTAGCACTCGCAGCACTCGTGGCGATCTCCAGTGTGACGGGACCAGCCATTGCCCAACAGACGACGCCATCGCAGACCCTCCAGAACGAGGCGGACAAGGGCATCAAGACACAAAACTCAGGCGCATCGGGATATGTCGGTGAACAGGACAAGCCCGGCTCGGCGTCCCGTATGCCAGGCGACGCAAATCGGGCGGACACATCCGGCACGGTTTCGACAGCTCCAAGCGCCCAGAATTCTGGGGCGGGGATTAGCGGAGCGCCTGGCGGAAAGAACGGTCCCTCGCAACAGGGCACGGTTGGCTCAGCGTCGCAGAACCTGTCCGTACAGGAACAGGATCCGGCAAACGTAAAGGGTTTGCCGGGAAACAAGAGCGGTCCGCCCGCAAAGCGCTAACTCGCAACGTACAGCGCTATCGCCCCACATTGGCAACGGTGTGGGGCTTTTTCCATCCCTCCGGAACGAACCGCAGGAGCGTGGCTTTGGTCGCTAAGCGAGCCGCACCATGAGGATTTCGAGCTTTGCACTTGTCGGAGGTGGCGGAGGCGGTAGAGGTGGTGGCGCCGGTAGAGCGGCCTCCTCCGCCGGCGCGGGAAGCTCAGCCGCAACTTCTCCATCCGGCGCCGGCGCAGCGCGCGCGGTTGGCACGTCGAACAATTGTTCCTGGCTAATGTCCGGCGGTTCACCCGCGGCGGTGAGGCCGGGCCGGCGAGTTTGGTCCATTCCCTGCTAAGGCGGAGCCATGCTTCCTTGTCAAGCGGGCTGACGGTTCGCTCCGCCTCCCGTTCACAATCCCCGGCTTCCTTACGGCAATGGTCTGCAAATCGCTCGTCGGTCATCACTGCTAACGCGCTGGCGAGCGCTTGGTTGTCAACGCGCAATTGCGATTGAGACGATTGGGTCTTGGTTTGCACGCTATGGAGCTTAGGAACATCTCCGTCCGACTCTTGTTGGGCCGATGATCGTCGCAGAGCGTCGCTTGTTGCGGCGAAGGGAGTACTGCGGTGGCCAGAACAGCGATCCTGAGGAACGATCTCGAACTTGTCGCGCTTCAGGAGATCCGCAGCTTTCCAGGTGGGGAGCATGTTGTGTCCGTCGAGATCGAGTGCAGCGCAGAAGAGGACAGCGACATGGGCTGGCGACTCCATGTGATCGCCAAGGATGAAGCCGAGCTCGGCCGCATCAACTATGCCGCGAAGACCACCACTGAGAGATTGAAACGCCGATATTGCCTCAAGTGATGACCAGATGATCCATCACGTTTCTCTCGGCAGCAATGACGTCAAGCGCGCAAGAGCCTTCTACGATCCGCTCCTGTCGCTCGTTGGACTCCGGCTCCTTAAGCACTCGGAGCGTTCGCTCCACTACGGCGCCTCCGACATTATTTTCAGCATTGAAACTCCCACAGACGGGCAGCCGGCAACCGTCGGGAATGGGGTTCACGTAGCTTTTCAGGCGCCCGATCGCGAGACGGTCAGACGTTTTCACTCGACCGCCCTGACGAACGGCGGCGTCGACGAAGGGGCTCCCGATATTCGGGAGAATTACAATGCCAACCACTATGGCGCATTTGTCCGCGACCTTGATGGCAACAAGATCGAGGCGGTGACGTACACCGCACGAGAGAGCTTCTAAAATCGAACAGACAAACGGCGCGTCGTCAGCGCCCAGCTCACTCTGATCTTCCCGGAGCAAGTGCGAACTGCGATCGATCTGCTGAACAGTTCCACAATGCGCCCAGCCTTGCGGGTATTCTGAAAGCCTGGCGCTCGTGACATCCGAGAAGCTCAGTGCCCATCGGCGGTTTGGAGCCCGTCGATATTGCAACCTTCGGGCCGGCACCGCGTTCGCTTCTGGAACATTTTCGGAGGTTTCGTATGCCCGATACATCGCAGGTCAAAGAGCACATGGACGTTATTTCGTCCGACCGGAAAACAGTGGGAAAGGTCGACCACCTCGATGGGCCCGACAAGATCAAACTCACCAAGCAAAGCTCACCGGACGGGGAGCACCATCATTTCATCCCGGTGTCTTGGATCGACCATGTCGACCAGCATGTGCATCTGAACAAAACGGGTGCCGACGTCACGGCGCATTGGCAGCACGGCCGCGGCTAGACGGACCAACGGCTCGGTCCGGGGAGACCTTGCCTCTTAACTTGATTGCGGACACAGCCGGTGGGCTCGTCCGGCAAAAACGGCGGAGGCCGTCATGACTGATCCTGAGGACAGAGCGCTCGCGTCGAGCTTTAACAGGCGCGCGTTCATCGGCGGAGCGGCCGGTGCCGTTGCATTGCCTCTTGTTGCCAAAGCCGCCGGCGATGCAAACACGACCGCCGTCGCGGCGGACCTGAGTTTACCGGTTGACTTAATACTCCAGATCAACGGTGCGACGAAATCCCTTAATATTGATTCCCGCACGACGCTGCTCGATGCGCTTCGAGAGCACGTCGGTCTCACCGGTTCCAAAAAGGGTTGTGATCACGGCCAATGCGGCGCCTGCACGGTCATGGTCAACGGGCGACGCGTGCTTTCGTGCCTGACATTGGCGCTGACCGTCCAGGACCAGCCCATCACGACAATCGAGGGGCTTTCTCAGGGTGACCAATTGCACCCGATGCAGCAAGCCTTCATCGACCAAGATGCCTTCCAGTGCGGGTACTGCACTCCTGGCCAGATCGTTTCGGCGATCGCGTGCGTGAAGGAGGGCCACGCGACCACCGATAGCGACATTCGCGAGTTCATGAGCGGCAATATCTGTCGTTGCGCGGCCTACCCCAACATCGTAGCGGCAGTCAAGCAAGCCGCGCCGGCATTGTCGGACGAGCAGAAAGGCTGAGCGCATGCGACCCTTCGCCTACAGCAGACCAGCAGACGTCAATTCTGCCGTGCAGGCCCTTTCGGCGGCCGCCTCCGCCAATTCGCCGGTCACGGATGCAGCCGTTCAGCCACTCGCCGGTGGCACCACATTACTCGATCTGATGAAACTCGACGTGATGCGGCCGAGCGCCCTCGTCGACATCAACCCGCTATCCGACGCGTGGTCGGCCGTGAACTTGGATGAGAGCAATCTAACGCTGGGTGCGCTGACACGGATGTCTGATGTCGCCGCGAATGCAGACATTCAGAAACATTATCCGGTCATCGCGGATGCGCTCAAGCTCGCGGCCAGCCCGCAGATCCGGAATATGGCTTCGCTTGGGGGAAACGTCCTGCAGCGCACCCGCTGTACCTACTTTCGCGATGTCAGCTACGAAAATTGCAACAAGCGAAATCCGGGATCGGGATGCGCTGCGATGGACGGCTTCAACCGGGCCCATGCGGTGCTTGGGACAAGCGACCAATGCATCGCGACCTATCCAGGCGACTTTGCGCAGGCGCTGATTGCGTTAAGCGCTACGGTCGAAATCGTTGGAACGTCTGGCGCGCGCACCGTCTCCTTCGCCGAGTTGCATAAGGCGCCCGGCCATTCACCGCAGATCGAAACAACGTTGATGCCGGGCGAGTTGATCTCGTCCTTCTCGATACAGGGGCGATGGCCTCGGTCGACCTACCTCAAGGTGCGCGACCGACAATCCTACGAATTCGCGCTCTCATCAGCCGCGATTGCGCTCGATGTTCAGGACGGCACGATCCGGGATGCCCGGATCGCGCTCGGTGGCGTAGCGACCGTGCCGTGGCGGGCCCGGGAGGCCGAGGGTCTACTCAAGGGTCAGAAGTTCGATGATGCCCTCGCCTCGCAGGTCGCTGAGGCGGCATTCAAGGATGCTGTAGGCCGCAAATACAACGCATTCAAGATTGCGCTCGGCAAGCGCGTCGTATCGCGCGCGCTACATCAAGCCGTTGCGATGGAGATTTGAAATGTCGACTGCAGCGCCCGAACCGAAGGCCAACATGGGCCAGCCCATTCCACGCTATGACGCCGTAGCGAAGGTGACCGGAAAGGCTCAGTACGGCGCCGACGTGGCGTTGGTAAATCCTGTTTACGCCTACCCTCGTCACCAGCTCAATCGCTAAGGGACGCATCGACAGCTTCGACCTGGTCGACGCCAAAAAAGTTCGTGGTATCGTCGATATCGTGACGCACGAAAACGCCGAGAAGCTAAAGGAAGCAAAACTGTTCAGCAACGGCGGCTATGCATCCAGCACGATCCAGCCACTGAAATCGGCCGACATCGCTCAGGACGGCGAAATAGTCGCAGTCGTGTTGGCGGAGACTTTCGAAGCCGCACGGCAAGCCGCCTACGCGGTGAAAGTCAACTACACGGCAGCGGTTCCGACCACGACATTCGGATCGCCAGGAACCACAACCGCGCCCGCCAAAGGACAGTTGGCGCAATTCAAGGAAGACCCGAAGATCGGCGACTTCGCAAAGGCCTTCGAGTCTGCAGAAGTTAAAATTGCGGCCGAATACGAAACGCCGGCACAGCATCACAATCCGATGGAGCTATTCGCCACCAGTTGCGCCTGGAACGGCGATAGCCTGATCATCTATGAGCCCACCCAGTATGTGCATGGTCTCAAGAACGGTGTTGCCGAGCAGCTCGGCATCGACGCCGACAATGTCAGGGTCATCAATTCCTATGTCGGGGGCGCGTTTGGCTCGAAAGGATCGATGACGCCGCGCACCGCGATCATTGCGTCGATTGCCAGGCGACTGGGAAGGCCGGTCAAGCTGGTCGCCACTCGCGACCAGGGCTTTACGATCGCCACGTTCCGGGCTGAGACGCGCCACCAAGTGAAGCTCGGCGCCACTCGAGATGGCAAATTGACTTCGCTTCGTCACGAAGGTTGGGAGATCTCGTCCCGTCCCGATCCCTATGCAGTCGGCGGAACCAAGACCACGACACGAATGTACGAGTGCCCGAACATTGACAGTCTCGTCTCGATCGTGCGCGCCGATCGCAATACCCCCGGCTTCATGCGCGCCCCGCCCGAGGTACCGTACATGTTCGCGCTGGAAAGCGCGATGGACGAGCTCGCGTACGAACTGAGGATGGATCCCATCGAGCTTCGGCGCGTCAACGACACCATGAAGGAACCGATCAAAGGTAACACTTTCACCTCGCGGTCGTTAATGGCGTGCTTCGATGAGGGCGCGAATACCTTCGGATGGTCGCGACGCAAGGCAGAACCGAAATCGATGACGGACGGCGATTGGCTAGTGGGCTACGGCTGCGCCACGAGTTGCTACCCGACGCAGATGGCGCCTGCCGCGGCGCGCGTCCGTCTCCAGCGCGACGGCCACGTGAGGGTACAAATCGCCGGACACGAGATCGGCAACGGCGCCTACACCGTCATCGGTCAGGCCGCCGCAGAGAGGCTCGGCGTACCCATCGAGAACGTGTCGGTCTTTATCGGAGACAGCGATCTTCCGCCGGCGCCCGTGGCTGGCGGTTCGAACTCAACCGCGAGCACCTGCTCGACAGTCATAATGGTCTGCGAGCAGATCCGACAAAAGCTGTTCAAGGCCACCATGCCCGACGAAAACCTCATCGATAAGGCCAAGGAAACGGTCGGCGTAGGACAGACCCCGGTCACCCGTGCAGCCAAAGGCGATCGCCAGATCGACTATGAGCGGGCGTTCGATGCGTTGGGCGTCAGCGTGATCGAGGAATACGGCGAGTGGAAGCCGGACGGCGCTCCCATGGACGCGTTTCGCGCCATGAACAAGGGGCAGATGAGAATGGTTGGCGGTCCAGAAATGAAGGACAAGATCGCCTACGCGTTCGGAGCCGAATTCGTCGAAGTGCGTATCAACCGATGGACCCACGAAATAAGGGTGCCGCGCCTGCTTGGCGCGTTCGCGGCCGGCCGCATTATGAACACTAGGACTGCTCGCAGCCAGCTCATGGGTGGGTTGATCTGGGGCATGTCTTCGGCACTGCATGAGGCCACAGAGCTCGATGAGCGCTATGCGCGCTACGTTAATGACAATCTGGCCGACTATCTCTTGCCAGTGAACGCCGACGTGCCGAGCGTTGATGTGATCATGCTCTCCGAGCAGGACGATCACATCAATCCGGCTGGCGTCAAGGGCATCGGCGAATTGGGTAACGTCGGTACCAATGCCGCTGTTTGCAACGCAATCTTTCATGCCACAGGCCAGCGGCTCCGGAAACTACCCGTCAGGCTCGAGCAACTGGATATCTGATCGATCCTAAAGTCACTCCAGCGACCCAAAGCATGTTCTCCCAAAGCCTGTAGGAAATCGGCGCGCAGCTGGCAGCCGGACGTTGCTCCCGTGACGATGATAACGACCTTGCCTTGGACCCGGTCGGCCACGCGAGACCCTCCTGCTTCTAACCTCATAGCTTTCGTCTCGGCGGTCGGAATCTAATTCTCGGCCGATCTGGCGGATGAGCTTGGAGGGATGCCCGAAATATAGGCGGAAACCAATTTCAGGGGCGTACGAAGCACTACTGAAACAAACTAGGCGCAGCCTTGTCGATGTTAGGCAGACGGGGATTGGGTCATGTGGACAATCATTGATATTCTTTATCGTGAGTTTTGCATCTCCTGCTTGCAGGATATTCGCCGCTGCGGCGTCCAACTTTGAGCGCAGGTCGATCCAAATACCCGATCTGGCCTACCGCTATAACGGTAATTGTGCTTGCGGTAGCAGTCTGGGCAACCATCGGGCCTCCGCCGGTGGGCGTTAAGTCAATTTTCAAATCGACTTTGTAGCCAAGCGATGAAGGACGAGAAGATTCAATTTTAGGACTTGGACGAAGTATTGCGCGATGCTCGACTTCGTCGTTCGGCGGACCTTGGCTTGTGGCTCAGGCGGTACCTACAGACGCGCCGCGAGTCCCTCTTAAAGAGGGACGTCACTTTGTCCTCCTCGCCCAAGGGCAAGCCGATCTATGGGCAGAAACTCCACGAACCGGCGGCTTCTAGATCGGCTGTTGGTTAAACGTTGCCGCTTCGAACCATGACGCGATTGGTCAGCTAGGGGCCCACAAGCCGACATCGACAAACTAGCGAGATTGCAGGAAACGATGGTTCCCCGCATTTGTTGACTGCTGTGTTCATGGCGTAGAGCATATTGAATGAAATATTTTTCAGATCGACTGCTACCTGCAGTTTGCCGATCCTCCTCTTTCTAGGCATGTACTCAATTCGCCATGTCCGCTTATCTCCCAGAAGCGGCGCAGAAGCGGACATTGCGTGAGGTCCGAGATGGGCCACAATCTGACCTCTCATCGTTCACCCTTTTGTCGGCGATGAGCGTACTCCGCACCCCATCCAAGGCCCACGGTAACGGAGATCAGCGAACCGAACAGCACGCCAAGTTTCGCCGCGTCCAGCAACTTCTTGTCCGCGAAGGCGAGCATGGCGATGAAGATCGACATGGTGAAACCGATGCCCGCCAAAAGCCCGATCAGGCAGACGCTGCCCCATGTCACATCAGGCGCCAGACGGCACCAGCCGGTGCGCACCGCGAGCCAGGTCGCGCCGATCACGCCGACCGGCTTCCCTGCACACAGCGCCAGCGCGACGCCGAGCGTCACGAACTGGGCACCGCCTGATAGCTCCATACCCTTGAAGCTGACGCCCGCGTTGGCCAGCGCGAAGAGCGGCATGATGGCGTAGGCGACCCACGGATGCAGCGCCGTCTCCACGCGGATGATTGGTGGCACGATCTCAGGGCTTGGCGACCGCACCGGCGTGATCAGGCCAAGCACGACGCCCGCGAGCGTCGGATGCACGCCCGCCATGAGAAAGCCCGCCCAGACAATGAACGCGGGCACGATGTAGGCATAGGCGGACCCGAAACCGATCCGTTGGAAACCGAACGCCATGACAACACCGAGCGCCGCGACCGCACACCCGCTGGGATCGAGCCCGCTGGTATAGAACAGCGCGATGATGAGAACCGCAATGATGTCGTCGATGATGGCAAGCGCTAGGAGAAAGACGCGCACATTGCCCGGAATGGATTTACCGAGCAGCGCCAGCACGCCGACGGCGAACGCGATGTCGGTGGCAGTCGGGATCGCCCAGCCATGGTCGCGCCCCGCCGCGGTATTGAAGCTCAGATAGATCAGCGCGGGAACGATGACACCGCCGAATGCCGCCAGCACCGGCAGGATCGCCTGATCGAACCTACTCAGCGCGCCCTCGTAGACTTCACGGCGAATTTCCGTGCCAACGACGAGGAAGAACACCGTCATCAGCCCGTCGTTGATCCAGAAGTGCAGTGGCCGTTTGAAAGTAAATCCATCGAATGGAAGCGGAACTGTCAGGCTCCAGACGTCATGATACGAGTGGGCAAAGGGCGAATTGGCCCACAGCAATGCGACCGCAGTAGCAACTAGCAGCACGATGCCGCTAATGGCCTCAACATGTAGGAAGTGTTGGAGCGTCGCGAGCGCGCGCTCGGCGAGAGATCGAGATTGGGAAAGTTTTCTACCGGGCTGCTGGTCGTTCATGGGCACGCGCGTCCTGCGTGGCGGCCCGACCATCGCTTGACCTGTCGCTGCCCCAATGCAGCGAGCACCCGTGGCCCTTCTACACGACAGGGCCGAGAACGCAACGTCGATGTCTGCAACGGGTCAATCGTGTCGGGTTGGCGCTCAGCGACAAGCTTCCGGTCCGCTCTCATCAGCGGACATATAGCGGCAACCGGTCAACGGAAGCGATAGGCCAGATCCCGACCTCAGCCGAAGCGTTCGACGCGCTTTTCGGGACGTCACTCGGGATAACGGAACTCCGTGAGGACCCTGTCCCACCTTCATTTCGTATTCATCAATGCCGTCCTAGACCTCTCCGGAAAAAGCTGGGAGGTAGGAATATGTCCTTCGACCCGATGGCCGCTGCGATTGATTGGCTTGACGCCTATCGCGCTGGCGATATCGATGCGATTTTGAGAATGTACGCCGATGATGCCGTGGTCCATTGTGGCTGCGGCGGCACGAAGACAATCACTGGGAAAGAAGGACTGCGCGCCTATTGGGTCGATCGCCTTCGGGAATATCCTGCGTTCGATCTCTACAATCTTCAGCCGACATATGTGGGGACACTGATCTCTTACGTCTCGCGTGTCGGCGTAGTTAGCGCGATCTTGACTTTCAACGCATCTGGAAAAATCGAGTCGCTTACTTGTGGCCTTTCGAAGGTTAGTTCTGAACGAGGCCTGGCATGATCTACATGCCAGACCTCGTGCCCTGGACAACTTGGGCGGCAAGCCGTCATTAGGCACTAAAAATTCTACGATAGTCCGCAACGCTTGTCTTGCGCGTTTTAAGTTTTTCCGATCGGTAGAACAGCATCGATTGTGTCCTTCAGCCTATCCAGCGTACATGGTTTGGCTAAGACGGTCGTTCCTTCAAATCCGTGCGGCACGCCGCTGCTTCCGTAACCACTCAAGAAAAAGAAAGGCAGCCCTCGGCTCCTTACTGCTTCGGCAACGGGCCTGACGCTCATGCCATCCAAATTGATGTCGAGGATCGCCAGATCGTATCCCTCAATCTGTGCAACAGATCGCCCATCATCTACGCTCCCCGCTTCAGCGATGACCGTATGTCCGAGTTCCTCTACCATCTGGACGAGCATCATTCGAATAAGGGCCTCATCTTCCACGAGGAGTATCGACGCCTGCGTCATGTGTCGCCTCCACCCCTGCCTAAATCGGCCGCCGAGCGCTCGTTAAGGCGAGAGACCGCCGTTGTTAGCTGCGCGGGGGCAAACGGCTTCTGAAGAATTATGCTATTGGGAACGCCTAGAGCAGGCCAGTCGTGGGCTGCTGCGCTCGATATGTAGACAACTGGAAAATGGAGATCGACCTCGCGCGCCGCCCGCGCGACATCCCAGCCGTTTAGGTTTCCTAACAGATTGATATCAGTCACAAGAGCGCAGTATACAGCGAGCCGACTCTTGAGCAGCGTCACCGCCTCCGCGCCCGACTTGGCGCTGGCGGGCTCAAAGCCCCCCTCCCTCAATGCATCCTCGACAATGCATTGGATCGCATCGTCATCTTCTACGAGCAGGACTATCGGTAGCATTTCGGTCAAAGTCTTCCCCCAGGCCAGACGTGCACAGGACGTTACAAAGTGCACACAAGCCAATAGTTCCCCAGAAGTCGGGAAAATTTGGCAATCTCCGAACGACGGTTCAGGCCCGATTAGAGGATTTCTTGGTCCTGGCTTTTTGACGGAGGAAGCTGACCTCTAGCTCTTGGCCGTTTACTCGAACGAGCTGGCAACGGCGATAGGCAAGTCCGATGGAGGAAAGCAGAAGAAAGAACTCATTGAGGGTCAATCCCTCAATCGAGGCCTCGACGTGAAGTTTCGCTCCGGCGTCCGAAACATCCTTAAGCGTGCAAGCGCGGCGCCAAGTGCCATCGATTGCCATCATGTGCGCGGGCAATGGATGCTCGAATGAGACCCGGCGGTCTTCTTGCTTTTTTTCTGTAGGCATTGGGCGAACCTATCCCGCCGTTGTACCCCACCAACAACTAAGAGCACGTAAGCAGGATCGGGAAAACTTGGCAATTTAACCCCGTCCAGTCTGATAAGATCGGGGGCAGGCCCACGGTTATGTTTGCATTCAAGTAAGTGTCGGGTGTTGTCGCTTCGTGGCGCAGCGCACAATGTCTCACTACTTTATTTGAATCACAGGGCTCCCAGAGCCTGTGGTGTCGCCTTTGGTCAATAATGGCCATCGCGGCGTAGAGCCAGCCCGCCGCCAGCGCCAGCAGCACGTGTTCGTTGGCGCCCCAGGTGAGTGCCTCCGCGGCATCCTCAACGTCATCATCGGTATGAGCTGCGATCACATCGGCGATTACGGTTTCGATCCAAGTGGGTTTGATGGTTGCGGGCGCCATCAGTCCACCGGTGAGGAAATGTTCTCCATGATAGTTTTGTAAAGCTCGGGAGCCGGTGATGGCTTCTGACTCAGCTATCGGCGACTACGGCTGTCCCGAACCGCCAGCCGCGCCATAGACCTGCCCCGTTGCGTAGCTCGCGTCGGCCGCGGCAAGCTGCACGTAGATCGAGGCGAGCTCGGCGGGCTGGCCCGGACGACCAAGCGGAGTCATGCCGCCGAATTTTTCAAGCTTTTCCATCGTGGCGCCACCTGAAACCTGGAGCGGCGTCCATATTGGCCCTGGCGCAACGCCGTTGACGCGAATGCCCTTGGAAGCGAGCTGCTTGGCCAGTGACTTTACGTAGTTCATCGTAGCCGCCTTGGTCTGCGCGTAGTCGTAGAGATCGGGCGAGGGATCGTAAGCCTGCTCGGATGTCGTGCCGATGATACAGGAGCCGGGCTTGAGATGCGGCAGCGCCGCCTTGATGACCCAGAACGGTGCGTAGATGTTGGTTTTCATGGTCGCATCGAAATCTTCCGACGAGACGTCGAGGATGGAAGCGCGCGTCTGTTGGCGAGCGGCGTTGTTGACGATGATGTCGAGCCCGCCGAGGCCCTGCACGGCCTGCTCGACCAGCTTCTTGCAGAAAGCTTCGTCCTTGAGGTCACCGGGGATCGCAAGACCGGCGCGGCCTTCCTTCTTGATCAGCGCGATCACCTCCTGCGCGTCGGGCTCCTCCGCCGGCAGATAGTTGATCGCGACGTCCGCGCCTTCGCGCGCATATGCGATCGCGGCCGCCCGGCCCATGCCGGAATCTCCGCCGGTGATCAGCGCCCTGCGGCCGGCGAGCCGCCCGGAACCCTTGTAGCTGGTCTCGCCATGGTCCGGTTGCGGCTCCATCTTGCCGGCGAGGCCGGGCCAGGCTTGCGATTGCTTCTTGAACGGCGGCTTCGGGTAGCGGGTGACGGGGTCGATCAGGTCCTGCTGGGCCATCGTTTTTCCTTTCGCTGTAGAGGATGCCAGCGAAGCAGCGGCGAACGCGGCGCTCGCAGCGTGGACGACGTGCCGGCGGGATACTGAAGTCTTGTCTTGATCAGCCATGAATGCCTCCGCGACTTTGCAGTCTCAACTAGCGGAGAGGAGCATTGTTGCTAACCGAGGACGCCGGCAGCGCCGACGCCCTCGGAAAGGCTTACTTCGACTGTCCGACGCTCGGCGCCTTGCCGAGCTCCTTGGCCATGTCGAGATGGTGGCGCAAGGCAGGCAATGTCTTGCCGGCCCAGTCCTTCAGCGCGGAATTATCGCCGCCCTTCGCGTAGCGATCGAACAGCGAAATGGCGTCCTCGTGCGCGCTGACCTGATAGGAGTCAAAGTCTGAATTGAAGTCCTTGCCCGCAGCACTTTTCAGCTTGTCCAGCTTGCTCTGATGCGAGCTGTCGAGCGCGGCGGGCAGTGTCGCTTGCACCTTGCCGTCGCTGACGAGAGCTTTGAGCTCACTGCTGGTCTTGGTGTGGTCCGTCACCATCTGCTGAGCGAAGCTCTTCTCCTGCGCGTTGCCCTTCTGCTCCGCGAGCTTGCTCGATTCGATCTCGAACATGTCGCTGACGGCGACTTCCTTGACAAAATCGGCAGTCGTCGGCGCGACACCGAGCGCCGAGTTCACGCCGGTCTTCTCGCCAAGCGACTGGGCGAGCGCTGGTCCTGCAAGAAGCACGCAGGCTGCGGCGATAATTGTACGTTTCATAGTTCGGGCCCTCTGATTGGACGCGCGGCTGCGAGCCGCGCGATCTTTGCGCCGATCAACACGGCGCCGGGAGCGATGTTCCTAATCCGTCGGATGGCGACCGGTGCGGGGATTGATCGGATCAGTCGGCTTCCGCCGCAATCGCTCCGGCAGAAATGGCTCGGACGGCGAGGCCGAAGGAACAGCGCGCACATCGGCATGATGCTGCGCCCGCTCGTGCGGCGTCTGGTTGGTATTGACCTGGCGCTTCACGTCGACGCCGTCGACGGGATCGTTGACGCCATGCTGAATGTCGCGGAAATCGCTCATGGTTCACCTCATTCGTTTCCGGGCATGATCTTTTCCAGCACCTGCCGTGCAGCGCCCATGATGACGCCGCTCTCATTGGGGTCGCCTTTCATCAGGGCGAGCGAGAAGTTTTTGGCCTGCTGCAACGTGATGTGCGGCGGGAGCGGCGGCACCTCGGGATCGGTCTTCACCTCCAGCACGACCGGCGTCTCGCTCGCCAGCGCCTGCTCCCAGGCGGAGCCCAGAACTTGCGGGCTGTCAACGAAAATGCCGGTGAGACCGATCATCTCGGCAAACCGCGAATAGGACACGTTCGGAATCTGCTGCGAGGCCTCAAACTTGGGGTCCCCATTGATGATGCGCTGTTCCCACGTCACCTGGTTGAGGTCTTCGTTATTGAAGACGCAGACGACAAAACGCGGATTGCGCCAGGACCGCCAGTATTTCGCCACGGTGATCAATTCGGCCATGTTGTTCATCTGCATGGCTCCGTCGCCGACCAGTGCGATCACTGGTCGCTCCGGATGGGCGTATTTCGCGGCGAGCGCGTAAGGCACCGCGGTGCCCATCGAGGCGAGGCCGCCGGAGAGCGAGGCGATCATGCCGCGCCGGATCTTGAGGTCGCGCGCAAACCAGTTGGCGCAGGAGCCGGAATCGCTGGTGATGATGGCGCGCTCGGGCAGGCGCGGTGACAGTTCCCAGGCGACCAGCTGCGGATTGATGGGAGCTGCGGGCTGATGGGCGCGGTCGTCCAGCGTCTTCCACCATTTGGCCACGTCGTCCTCGATGCCCTTGCGCCAGGCGCCGTCATTCTTGGGCGCGAGCCGCGGAAGCAAGCTCCGCAACGTCTCCGCGGCATCGCCGACGAGGCTGACTTCCATGGGGAAACGGATCGACGTCATGCCGGCATCGATGTCGATCTGTACGCCGCGCGCGGCACCTTCTTTCGGCAGAAATTCTGCATACGGGAACGCGGAGCCAACCATCAACAGTGTGTCGCAATCCATCATCATGTTGTAGCTGGGCTCGGTGCCGAGCAGGCCGATCGAGCCCGTCACCCACGCCAGATCGTCGGGCAGCGCCGCCTTGCCGAGCAGTGCCTTGGCGCAGCCGGCGGACAAGCGGTCGGCGACCGCGATCACTTCGTCGGTCGCGTGCAGCGCGCCGGCCCCAATGAGCATCGCGACCCTCTTGCCGGCGTTGAGCACCTCCGCGGCGCGATCCAGCTCGGGCTCCCGCGGTATCACGCGCGGGGCATCGTAGCCAACGCCGGAATGCAGGGTGCCGTGCGCACGGGGCGGCCCTTCATAAGGTTCTTCCTGCAGGTCGTTTGGCAGGATGATCGCGGTCGGGGCGCGGCGCGCAAGCGCGATGCGCACGGCGCGATCGATCAGGTGGCGTACTTGAGCTGGTGAGGCCGCCTGCTCGACATACGCGGCCGCGACGTCCTTGAACATCGAGACGAGATCGAGTTCCTGCTGATAGCTCCCACCAAGCGCGTTTCGCGCCTGCTGGCCCACGATCGCCAGCACCGGCTGGTGATCCAGGAGCGCATCGTAGAGACCAGTGATGAGATGTGAGGCGCCGGGCCCCGATGTGGCGATACAGACGCCAAGCTCGCCGGAAAACTTCGCATAGGCGCTGGCCATGAACGCGGCCATCTCCTCGTGCCGGGCCTGTACGAAATTGATCTTTGCTTCCGCCCGGTTCATCGCGCCGAAAACGCCGTTGATGCCATCGCCGGGATAGCCGAAGATATGGCGGACGCCCCACTGATGCAGACGCTGGACAATGAAGTCGGAGACGGTCTGGGACATTGTGGGGCAACTCCCGCTTTCCTGTTCGAACACGGAGAACGGCGCGTTTCGGATGATGTTCCTGCGCGCCTGGCGGATTGCTGAGCCGTTTAACGTCGGGCACGCGCCTGGTTCCTGCGTTCCCACCGACACTCCATTTTGGGAACCGGGTATAAAGCCCAACATCGGTTCGCACTCGAAGCGCCCGTGCCCCTCTCATGAGACCGTGGTTCGGCTTAGGATCAAGGATGCGGTCAGACAACGTCGCTGAAGGGCTGTAATGCGCGTCTTGATGTGTCGGTTCTGGCGAACTTGAAGACAATGAAAAGAAACAAGCTGCCGAGCTCGGCAGCCCATTTTTCGTTGTCAGGCCTTAAGCCGGAATGTTAGCGACCGGTTGGATCTTGGCTTCTGCCCGGACGAACATTTTGAGGGCCGCCTTGGCCGCTGTTGACCTCCGTTGGATCCGGCACCCGCAGTGCCAGCACCGCTGCCTGTGCCACTTGTGCCGCCGCTAGATCCGCTACCGGCCCCGGAGCCTGTTCCTGCACTTGCGCCGGCTCCAGCGCTAGCACCCGCGCCAGCGCCTGCTCCGCCGCCCGCCTGCGCGTGGGCCAAACCGATCGACGCACCGGCAAGCAACGTACATACAGCCATCGAGACAATTGCCTTTCGCATTTTTCAACTCCGTTTAACGTTGATGCTAATCAACCGAAGCTTTATCGAACGTTCCTAAGAACCGGCGTGCCGCGTCGATGATGCTGAACGTCACGGCGCCTGCCGCACAAGCCACTTTGCTGAGTTGCTTGCAATCGATTTACTCGCGTCGCATTTTTCGGTCGCTTACCCCCATCTCAATCTGAGATTTGGTCGTGGGCAGCGTTGTGTCGAGTGCGACTGAGTTGATTGTTGATAAGCAGGCCCCATTGCCTGCTACGGCAGAGGTCGGGGACCCCCGACACGGCTTTTATGCCAGCGATTAGAATGGGCCATCCATTCGGCAATCGGCTCGCCATCGCGATGCCGGCCTCCGGCCTCTGCGCCGGCCCAAGCCGCGACAGCCCCGAATAACAATGCTGCAGCCGTCGAGAAGGCAATGATAATGCTCGCCGCACGAGCCCTTGAGATCGCGCTCTTGGCATTGGCCAACGTTGTATCTACTCGCCTTTCGGCCTCCGGCGCTGCCAGCCCGGTCAACGCCGTGACCTGCTGAACAAGATAGGCGCGATCCTCGGGAAGGACCCCGCTGTGGCTCGAAGCGGTTGCCAGAACTCGCGCGGCTTCAGCGCGCTCACCGGTCAGATCAACGTTCGGCGGCCGCCGAGGGGCACGGAAAAGATGGTCGAGCTCGTAACTTAGGACAGATGGTTCGGTAGCCGACGGCGGCTGCGTAGTTGCGGAAGGACGGTTTGCGGCACCGACTATTAACGCGGTTAGAACGGCTCCGATCAAGACCGCCAGCGCCCAGGCAGCAACGCCGTGCAATCCGTCGCGCGTCTCGATGTCGTCGGTCGCCGAAGCGTAGGGTGGCCGGACGCGCCCGGCAAGATAGCCGCCGCAGCCAAAACTGATAAGGGATTGGAAGATCAGGTAGACACCCGACAACAGCCATAGCGCAACGGAGGCATCCCTCCAGGTCGGCGCAGCGGAGGCCATGCCTAGACCGAGCGCTGTTCCAAAGGAGATCAGGATCAGCGACAACGCCGTCGCGGCGAAGGCTCCGACAATGACGGACGTCCACTGCAACCCCCACGGCCCGGTCAGGCCGGTGGCTGGGAGAGCCTCGGTTTCGATCCCGGAGAGCGGTTCAATGGTCATGGCGTCTTACCGAAGACCGAGCAGCGACAGGATGAACATGACGACTACGATCAGGCCTACGAGATAGATGATCCCATTCATGTGAAGTCCTCCTCTTCGCGACTTCAATGCTAGGCACGCGATCAGGTTCCTTGCTGGACCACAATCTGCCGCCTGTAATCAAGGAAGGCCGCGTTTCCCGATGACCGAGTAATCATCGGAAGGACTGCAGGGTCGCTTCAGCTGTCGCTCCCGTCCGGACGGGGCGCCCCGGACAGAGGCGTCAGGTTTCATCGGGCCTGGAAAGACACCGCGAGCCGGTGCCGTTAATGCTACGCCGATGCGCCTTTTCGCACGATGATCGCTGGGACAGGCAACAGCCATCAACATAAGTCGACTCAGCATGGCGTGCTCGGTTCCTGACCAACGTGTTTCAGGCGCCCGTACCCCAGCGTTTGGCGCGAACGGCGTGATACCGCGCATTCGTCTGCGGCTTGATGAAGAGAGCCGCGACGCTCGGATGCTGTCTGCGTATCTCGGTCTCGATCGAGATGACGCACCGCTCGATATCATCGGCGCGCTTGTCGTCCGCGAACTCGACGCTCAGCGCCGCGACGACCTCGGCCGGCGACAGTTGCACCGTCAGCAGCCCGTTGGCCCGGAGCACGCCGGGTGACCGTCGCGCGATGTCGAGGATGGATCGTGATAGATCTGAATGAGCGGGTTCGCCGATGAGCAGGCTCTTGCTCTCCCTGGCGAGCCCGATGGAGGTGATGCCCAAGAGAATGCCGATCAAGATCGAGCCGACACCGTCCCAGATCGGCTGGGCGAACAACACCGCAGCTGCGGTCGCGACAACCGCAATAACGATGCCGACCAGCGCCGCGCTGTCCTCAAGCAGCACCATGAAGGCGGGCGGGTCCTTGCTGCGGACGAAGGCCTCGTACCACCCGAAACGCGAGGTCTCCGACCGGAAGCGCCGCCAGGCGAAAAGCCACGAGATACCCTCGAATACAAAGGACATGCCGAGCACGATGAAGCTGACGATGGGATCTTCGATCGGCTCCGGCGCGGTGACGTGGAGGACGCCTTGATAGAGTGAGACGCCCGCTCCGAACGCGAAAATCAACAGAGCGACAATGAAGCTCCAGAAGTACAGCTCGCGCCCGTGGCCAAGCGGATGGGATTCATCGGGCGGACGGCTCGCGCGATGGTAACCGTAAAGCAGCAGCACCTCATTGGTGGTATCGACGACCGAGTGCACGGCTTCGCTCATCATCGCCGAGCTTCCGGTCCAGACAGCAGCTCCGATCTTGGTGATGGCAACGAGGAGGTTGCCGACGAGCGCGGCATAGACGATAGTCTTCGACGATCCTTCCGCCGTCTTGCTCACCCGATGACATCCTCAATTGACGACCGCGATCAACCCGCGGCCATTGGCAGCGACAGGCATGTCGCTGCTCATTTCGGATCCGGATCCGAGAGTTCGGCCCCCGGGTCCTCAAACCGACCGCTGCGGGCGAGCTTGACAGCACGGCCCAGCGCCTTGGCTGTATTCAGCACTTCCTGCTGAAACGCGCGGTCTTCGTCCAGTTCTCGGTGAGAGGTCGCATATTGTTCCATATAGCCGATATAGCCGTCCGTCTCACCGAAGCGGCCGGCGGAATTCAGGTGCATATCGGTCAGCCAGTCGGACAACATTCGACGCACGCCCTCGGCTCCGACGCTGTCGCCGTGAACGATGAGGCCGAAATGGCGGCCGGCGAGATGACGCGGATAGGGCCAGCCCTTCAGTTCGAGCGCCTTGGCTTCGGCGGCTTTCTTGCCGTGCGTCGATGTCGGATCCGGGTTGCCCCCGTCGGCGCAGACCAGGCGATCCATCATCGCCTTGAGGCCGCCCGGCACGTGATACCAGTTCACCGGCGTCACGATCAGGATGCCGTGGGCGGCCACCCAGAGCGGATAGATTTCGTTCATCCAGTCGCTGGTCTGACCGAGCGAATAGTTGGGATAGCAGCTGCACGGCCAGTGGCAGAGCGGCATGGCGGTGGAGACGCACGACTTGCAGGGATGAATATTCTTGCCAAACTCCGAGGTCAGGCGGGAGAGATCCAAGATGTCGACGGCAAAGCCCATCTCGACGAAGACGGGCTCGGCGAGCTTCACCATTCGCCAGGTCTTGGACATCTCGCCCGGACAGGTGTGCTCGCTGCGCGCCGAGCCGTTGATGACGAGGATACGCGGCGGCGCGCCAGCGTCGTCGTGCCGGCGCTGTGCCTCGAGGATTGCGGTACGCGTCGCCAGCCAGTCAACGGCGAGATCGTAGTCAGGGTCGGCGAACCCCACACCCGCCTTCCGCGTCACTGGTGATTTGCGCGAAAAGCTATAGGCATCCCAGGCAGCCCCGACGATCGCATCGAGTTCCCGCTTAAGCGGGGCGAAGGCAGGATCGACGAACTGGCTCCTGTAACGGCTCTCGAATTCCTCACGCGACAGCTTGACGGGCGGCATCCCCTTGCGAACGTCGACTTCCGTCATGCTGGCCTCCTCGGGAGATCGGTGCGACTCGACCAACCCGAGGCGCTAAGCGCGGTTCCAAGCTTGCGTGGTGCAACCAAGACGCCCTGGCAACGTTGACGCAACGCACCGCCGGGTGACAACCGGACACAACGGGGACGATGAACGTGACGCATTTTTCCGGTTTCTGCCCGCGACATCAACGCATCGGTACGCGCTGACATCTGACCTGTTCCCGGCGCGTGCAGCCTTTACGCTGCAGGCCTTGCACCTTCCCGCCAGAACTCGGCCAGCTCTTCCGCCGTCACGAGATCGACCTGACCATGAAAGCGGGTGCGGTACATCGTCATGAGCGCATCGTGACCCACATCGGACGAGCTGCACAGCGCGTCCTCGACGATCACGACCCTGAAGCCGAGATCGACGGCGCTTAGCACCGTCGAGAGCACGCAGACATCGGTTTCCGCGCCCGATATTACCACTGTACTGATGCTCTTTTCGACCAGCAGGCCCGCAAGGTGCGGATTGCTGAATGCAGAATAAGCCGGCTTGTCGACGATGCGCGCCGGAGGAACGTAGTGCGTCAGCGCCGGCACGATGTCGAGAGCCGATGGTGGAAGATGGCTGCGGGTTGCCTGCCGCCAGTGCCGAAAATAGGTTTACCACTGTCCGGGGCGATCTTCCGGCTCCTGCGGCGTGATGAAGCGCGTGAAGATCGTCCTGTCCTGATGGCGCGAGACGATCTCCACAATCGTCGGCAGGACCCTCTCCATCCAGGGCGTTTGCCAGAGGCCGCCTGGCGCAAAGATATTCTGCATATCGATGCAGAGGTGCACGGCATCCTGGATCTTGACCACCTCGGACTTGCTGCTTCTCATCGACCCGACCGATATTCTTCCAGCGCCCGCGCCAGATAGGACGCCGTGCGGCTCGACTTGTGCCGCGCGACCTCCGCCGACGGTCCCGCTGCGACGACCTGCCCTCCCTCATCGCCGCCACCAGGCCCAATATCAATCACCCAATCGCTTGCAGCGACGACGCTCATGTCGTGCTCCACGACAATCACGGTGCTCCCCGCTTCCACCAGTCCGTCGAGCTGAACGATCAGCTTCTCGACGTCGAATGGATGCAGGCCCGTGGTCGGCTCATCGAGGATATAGATACTTCCGGACCGCTGGGCGCGCTGAAGTTCTGTGGCGAGCTTGACCCGTTGCGCCTCGCCGCCCGAAAGCTCCGTCGCCGGCTGCCCAAGACGGATGTAACCGAGGCCGACTTGCCGGATCACATCGAGCGATCTCGCAATCTTGGCATTCTCGACGAAGAATGCATGGGCCTCATCGACCGTCATTCCCAAAACGTCGGCAATCGACTTGCCTTTGAGCTTGATCTGGAGCGTCTCCCGATTGTAACGCGCACCCTGGCACTGTGGACAAGGCGCATAAACGCTCGGCAGGAAAAGCAGCTCGACGCAGACGAAACCCTCGCCTTGGCAGGTGGGGCAGCGCCCCTTCGGCAGGTTGAAGGAGAATCGCCCGGTATCAAACCGGCGTCGGCGTGCCTCGTTCGTCTGCGCGTACAGCTTTCGCACGTCATCGAAGAGACCGGTGTAAGTCGCCAGATTGGAGCGCGGGGTTCGACCGATCGGCTTCTGGTCCACGACGACCAGACGTTTCAGGCGATCGAGCCCTTCAGCGATGTTGCCGATCGAGGTCTCGACCGGGGCGCGTTCAAGGGCATCTTCGTCGTCATCGTCCGGCGCATGGGACTGGCCAAAATGCAGACTCAGCGCCTCGACGAGAAACTGGCTGACGAGGCTCGACTTGCCCGAGCCCGATACGCCGGTGACCGTCGTCAATACGCCCAACGGGAATGCGACGTCGATAGCTCTGAGATTGTTGCGCGTGACGCCGCTCAGCTTGAGCCATCCCTGCGGCGTACGCTCCTTTTGCTGGGGTGGAACAGCCTGACCAAACAGATATTTTGCTGTGCGCGATCTTTCTACGGATTTCAGTCCATCGATCGGGCCGCTGTAAAGGACCTCGCCGCCATGCCTGCCCGCATCGGGCCCGACGTCGACGATCCAGTCCGCGTGGCGCACGACGTCCAGTTCGTGCTCGACGACGAAGAGCGAATTTCCCGCCGTCTTCAGCCTATCGAGCGCACGGAGGAGTGCCTCGGTGTCAGAGGGATGGAGCCCTGCGGACGGCTCGTCGAGCACATAGACCACGCCAAACAGGTTGGAGCGTACCTGCGTCGCCAGACGCAGGCGCTGGAGTTCGCCCGGAGACAGGGTAGGCGTGCTCCGTTCTAGCGTGAGATAGCCGAGACCGAGGTCTAGCAACACGCCAAGCCGGGCGCTCAGATCTTGCGCAATTCGCTGCACGACGATCGCCTTCTCCGGATGAGCCTTTTGGTGGCCAGCCCTGCCGTCGCCATAAGGCTGCATCAGCGTCGCCAGCTGCTTCAGTGGCACGCGTGCCATATCGGCAATATCAATGCCGGCAAACTTGACGGACAGCGCCTCGGGCTTCAACCGCTTGCCATGGCAGACCGAACATTCGGTGCTTAGCATGAATTGCGCCACCCGCTTCTTCATCATCGCACTGCTCGTGTTGGCGAATGTCTCCATGACGTAGCGTCGGGCGCCGGTGAAGGTGCCCTGATAGCTTGGCTCTTCCTTCCGCCGCAAAGCCCGCTGGACCTCCTTCAAGTCATAGCCCGCATAGACCGGAACCGTGGGCTGCTCGTCCGTAAACAGGATCCAGTTTCGCGCCTTTTTGGGAAGCTCGCGCCACGGCTTATCAATGTCGTAGCCGAGTGTCGTCAGGATATCGCGCAGGTTCTGGCCGTGCCATGCCGTCGGCCATGCCGCCACAGCGCGCTCGCGGATGGTGAGGGTATCGTCCGGTACCATGGATCGTTCGGTCACATCATAGACGCGACCGAGACCATGACACTTCGGGCAGGCTCCCTCCGCCGAGTTGGGCGAGAAAGATTCGGCATAAAGGAGCGGCTGCGACTTCGGATAGTCGCCGGCACGCGAATAGAGCATCCGAATCAGGTTCGACAGCGTCGTGACGCTGCCGACGCTGGATCGCGTGGTGGGTGATCCCCGCTGCTGCTGCAGCGCGACAGCCGGCGGCAGACCCTCGACCTCGTCGACTTCAGGCACGGCCATCTGATGGAACAGGCGGCGGGCGTAGGGCGAGACAGATTCGAGATATCGTCGTTGCGCCTCCGCATACAGCGTCCCGAATGCCAGCGATGATTTTCCCGAGCCGGAGACGCCGGTGAATACCACCAAGGCGTCGCGCGGAATGTTCACGTCGACGTTCTTCAAATTGTGCTCGCGCGCACCGCGCACCCTGACAAACCCGCGAGCGGGTTGCCCCGCGCCCTGTTCCAGCTTGTAAACCTTGTCGTCCATCAATCGCCGCCAATACCGTTAAGGCAGATAACGGGCCCGAAATCCCAATGATCCACTCGCGCGGTCACTTGGAACCATTGCCAATCGCGCTGGTTCGTTCCAACGATCGCCGGATAGGCGCATTTTTCTGTTCCCATACTTGGTCGACAAGTCCATGAGCCATCTCCGTATGCAGCTCGCGCCACGATGTTATCGCGTGGACCACGATGACACTGCCTGCGCAAGCAGCCCTCTCCAGTACACAACTCGAGCAGGTCACCCTGGCGCCTCGCTAATGCACAATTGCCTCTGAAAAATCGGGCTGTACGACCTACGCGAGCGCGGCGCGCCGCTGGAGTATTGGCTTGGTAGCGTGCCGACTGGCGGACTACACTTGCAAAACACTCACTCTGCGGGCTGGCGATATCGATCGTGTCGAACGCGCTGGCCGATACCGCCAAATTCGGGTTGGCCACCCTCGCGGCCTGCGAACGCCTGATCACTCGCGCTCCATCAGGAGCGCCGTTTCACCCCGCGTGGATGCGCCCCTTCATCGACCTGTTTGACATGATAGTTGGCCGGAAGGAGCTGGCCGCCTTCCTCGTCCGCGACCGGAACATCTGTGACGAGCCCCTCGATCAAGGCCGCCTCCCAGACCTCCTTTTCCGTCGCGAACGGGTTACCGATTTGTCTTTCGCCTTCAAAAAGTGCGTACATGTTGCCTCCTACGACTAGATGCTGATCAGCGCGATAACGAGATCCGGCCGCTTCTTGCGGCGCGGATGAACCACGGTTTCCGTGATCGTCACCTCGAGCGTTGGCTGCACCGATCCAGACAGAGGGTCGGCTCCGCGCAGCGTGCCATCCTGCAGGCCGAGCACAGATTGAAGATGCAGGCCGGCCTTGCTGTCATCGCCTTGCGCGACGTCGCCGAGCAGGCTCAGCACCTCGCATTGCTCGTTGTCTTCGATCGGCTTGAACGTCTTGGCGGCAAACTCGAACCAGCCGACCTTCGCTTGTGAAAAAGCGCCGATCGCCGAGACCGAAGCGCCGGTAATATTCTCGCGATTGGCGAACTCCGTGATGGATTCGAAGGCCTCCTCGCCCTGATCCAGAATGAAGACAAAGACCCGCTCGACGCCGCCGTTAATCGCCTTCGATTTCATCCAAAAATCTCGCTGTTGTGATATCCGCTGTGCGATGCTCGGTCCGGTCAAGTGGCCGAGATCGGCATCTCTCACGCTTCAACGACACGGCGCACGCAAAGGAGACGACGACCGGCGCTGCGCGGCTATTCTTGAGGCGGTTGTCCATTGGAGGCGGATACGCCCCCGTCCACCGCGACGTTGGCACCAGTCATGAAGCTCGCGTCGTCGCTTGCCAGGAACGCGATTACGGCGGCGACTTCCTGCGGTTCGCAGACGCGGCCCAACGGAATCCGCTCGGCGAACTTCGTCAGCAGCTTCTTGTCGTCCATCATGTCTTCCGTCATGCCCGTACGGGTGAGACTCGGACAGACCCCGTTCACGCGGATGCCCTTCTTGCCGAGGTCCAGGGCGAGGGCACGCGTGAGATTGACGACGGCGCCCTTCGCCGCGTTGTAGGGGCTCATGCCCCAATCGCCGCCGGTTCCAGAGACCGACGCCGTGTTCACGATCGAACCTTTGGTCTTTTCGAGGTGGGGCAGCGCCGCGCGGCAGCCGTAGAACACGCCATCGATGTCGGTCGACATCACCTTCCGCCATTTCTCGTCGGTGATTGAAGCCGGATCTCCGCCTTCATGGACGCCGGCGTTGTTCACGATGACGTCCAACCGTCCGAAGCGGCCGATGACGGCCGCGACCATTCCATCGACGGCACGCGAATCCGACACGTCGGCCGTCTGAACCATGACCTGGTCGGCGGGCAGGCTGTTGGCCACCTTTTCAAGTGAGGCTTCATCGCGGTCGATCAGCGCCGCTTTCGCGCCTTCCGCGACGAAGCGGCGCGCCGTAGCTTCTCCGATACCGGAAGCCGCTCCCGTGACGATGACGACCTTGCCGTGGAACCTGTCGACCATGCGAAACTCTCCCGCTGCTTTCAATCCTCATAACCGTCGTCGCGACGATCGGGTCCTTAATTCCCGCCCGATCTACCTTTTCAGGAACGATGTTCGAGACGATCGATTGTTGGACAAAACCCCGAAACGAAGGATTGGACTCATGGATCTGACCGGCAAAAAGATCGCCATTCTCGCCACGAACGGCTTCGAGCAGGCCGAGCTGGAAGTGCCGCTGGAGCGCTTGAAGAAGGCTGGCGCGACGGTCGATGTCATCTCGCTCGCCGCAGGCGAGATCAAGGGCTGGGACAAGAAAGATTGGGGTCGGCCCGTGAAAGTCGACAAGACTCTCGACGAAGCATCGGCCGCCGACTACGACGCGATCGTATTGCCTGGCGGGCAGATCAATCCGGATCTTCTACGCGTCGAGCCGAAGGCGTTGAAGTTCATCAAGGATATATTCGATGCCAAGAAGGTCGTAGCGGCCGTCTGCCATGCCCCTTGGCTTCTCATCGAGACTGGAATCGCGAAAGGTCGCAAGATGACATCCTTCAAGTCGATCAAGACCGACGTCGCGAATGCCGGTGCGACGTGGGAGGATGCTGAGGTCGTCGTCGACCAGGGCGTCATCACCTCCCGCAACCCGGGCGATCTCGAGGCCTTCTGCGCCAAAATCGCGGAAGAGGTCAAGGAAGGTCGACACACCCAGCGCACCGCGGCCTGACGACGATGAAGAGCGCCAAGATATCGGGCGAGGCTGGCTCGGAGACCCGTGTCGCAATCCTGGAATCCGGCGAGGAAGCATTCACGACACTTACGAAATTCGCCAACGACGCCGGCATCACGGCGGCGTCGCTCACGGCCATCGGCGCCTTCGAAAGGGCGACCGTTGGCTGGTTCGACTTCGAGAAGAAGACCTATAAGAAGATCGAGGTTGCGGAGCAGTGCGAGGTGCTGAGCGCGATCGGCGATATCGCGGTTGGCGACGACGGAAAGGCGAGCCTCCACGTCCATGTGGTCCTGGGTCTAGCCGACGGCTCGACCCGCGGCGGTCACCTTCTCGAAGGAAAGGTTCGACCGACGCTCGAGGTCGTCATTACGGACACGCCAGCACACCTCAGACGCAAGAAGAAGCCAGATCTCGGCATAGCGCTGATCGATATCGCGAAAGGAAAGACGTGACGGATCGGTGTGGGCGACGTCGAACAGACCGACGCGTCGCACTAGGTTTCGTTCTTTCGATACCTCTCGCGCGTGACCTCTTCGGCCACGCGATCCAACGCCCGATCTCGATAGCGATAGCTGAGGACGCCGTAGATCAGCGCCGTGAGGAGCACAAGCGCCCCAAGGAAAAAGACGGCTTCGAGGCCCATCTTGCTCTCCTTTCGGTGACCTACGCCGCACGGCGCTTTCTGGTCTTGGCCGCTTTCTTGGCGGACCTCGAACGCTCCGACGCCGGCCGCTTGGCCGATGCTGCGCCGCCCAATCGGCCACCCTTCCTGGACGGCGAATGATCTTCCTTCGTGGCGCGACCCGAGCCGCTCTTCTTCCCGCCGTGGGTTTCCTTGTTGACGGTCGCCCAGGCGCGCCGCTCGGCTTCCTTCTCCGGAACCCCGCGGTGCTCATAACCCTCTTCGATGTGTTCGGCCTGCCGCTTCTGCTTGTCCGTGTAACTTGACTTGTCGCCACGAGGCATGTCGTTGCTCCCGTCTATTGGAATATTCGTTTTAAGACTGAGAAGGGCTGCCAGTTCCAATTTCGGGATGTCTCTCAACTCTGGTGCGATGCGAGGTCCAAGCATGCATGCGACGGCGCGGCCCCGCTGCTCGCCCGCTTATCGGTAGGAGAGCAACGGCGGCGCAGTTAGGCGGACTTCTTGATCGCCTCCGCGAGCGTTACGCGAGCCACCTCGGTCAATCCAGATAACGTCTTGTTTCCTTGGACGGCGCAATCGAGAAGCTTTTGTGCGATCTCCCGCCTGATTTCGTGGTCGCCTCCATGAGGAAGAGATCGACAAGCTTCTTCGAGGGCGACATCGAGATTGGCCATCGTCCGGTCGTCTAGCGCTTTCATGGATCGTCGTTGCTCCGGGTCGGCGGCTGCGGTCCGCGCGTGTGGGTCCATTCGTCCATGTGGGACGCGATGTCTGCTTGGCGGACTTTTTTGAGCATCTCTTCGCGATCGGTACCTGGCGGAAGATTCGATGCTTTCTTGAGGGCTTCCTCGGCGAAATTGGCGAGCCGGTCTTTGAGGGAAATTGATTGCTTGAAACGACGCCGTTTCGACATGGCGCAGCTTCCTCCTAGGGCGGGACCACAACGGTGCTCTCGTCGCCGATAGTTGCCTCGGGCCGTTCGGCGACGGGCTAAATTTAGGTCCCGGCGGGCGGAGCTGCCAACAACAAAAACGGCGGCGGTCGAACGCCCAAATTCTTGGCCGGCGTTTGCGGTGCCGCAATGGCCGACAGCTCTGCACCGCGACCGAGCGCGCTAAAATTTTTTTCAATCCGCACCTTGAAACGACTTCTCGCTTTTCTAATTGATTTTTCGCCGCGAGAGCGGTGTGCCGGGCGCCTTCACGGGTCCGGCGCGGGCGCCGGGCCGGGTACCAGACCCGCTCTGATTCCAGCCTTGCGCTCCTTGTATCCATCTTGCTCTTTGGAGGACTTGGTTATGAGGACCACCTTTGACTTCGCGCCCCTGTGGCGCTCCACCGTCGGCTTCGACCACCTGGCCGACCTCGTCGACAGCACGCTCCGCCAAGCGAGCGAAGACCACTATCCCCCGTACAACATCGAACGCACCAGCGAGGATCACTACCGGATCTCGGTCGCCGTCGCCGGCTTCGGAGCCGACGACATCGCCGTTACGGCCGAGCAGAATGCGCTCACGATCGAAGGCAGGAAGCCCGAGGAAGCGGCCGGCGAATACCTGTACCGGGGCATCGCCGCGCGTCCTTTCCGGCGCGTGTTCAACCTCGCCGACTACGTTCAGGTGAAGGAGGCCTCCTTCCGCGACGGACTGCTGATCATCGATCTCGTCCGCGAGGTGCCGGAAGCCATGAAGCCCCGCCGGATCCAGATCGGAAGAAGCGGCGCCTCTGCCGCCTCGCAGATCGAGCAGAAGAAGGCGGCCTGACGCCTGATCGAGGTTCCCAGCGGAACGCGGCGCGCGCAAGCGTAGCCGCGCTCCCTGACCCATGCAACGAAGGAGAAAAACCATGGCAGTTCGGGATCTCATTCCCTGGTCCAGAAACCAGGAGCTCGCGCCGGCGCGCGGCAGGCACGATCCGTTCATGACGCTGCAGCGCGAAATGAACCGGCTGTTCGACGATGTCTTCCGCGGCTTCGGCGGCACAAGCCTGTCGCCGCTGATGGAAGGGCAATTCGGCTGGCCCAAGATCGAGCTCAGCGAGACCGACAAGGCGCTGACGATTTCGGCCGAGCTTCCCGGCATGGCGGAGAACGACGTCCAGATCGAAATCGCCAACGGGGTGCTGACTATCCGCGGCGAGAAGAAGAGCGAGCGCAAGGACGAAGGCAAATACTTCACCGAGCGCTACTACGGCTCGTTCCAGCGGCAGATCGCGCTTGAGGACGTCGCGGAGGACAAGGCCGAGGCTTCGTTCAAGAACGGCGTTCTGACGATCTCGCTGCCGAAATCCGAGAACCCACGGGCCGGCGTCAAGCGCATCGCGATCAACTCGCAGTAAAGACCATCACGGGCGGCGGTCGTCGCCGCCCGAAACCCATCCCGACGAAAGGAGCGTAAGGGAGGCAATCGATGACCAACGCCAACACGAACACCGGCAATCTCAATCCATTCTTCCATCCGGCCGCGCACTATGCGTCTCCGGAGGACGTCCTGAACGACGACGAACTCTCCGGACCGGAGAAGCGGATCATCCTGTCGTCATGGGCGTCCGACATGTTCGCGGTCGAATCCTGTCCCGCGCTACGCGAAATTCCCGGCATGGGCCACACGATCCGGCTCGCGGACATCCTCGCCGCGCTAAGGCGGCTTGACGGCGACGACGATCCCCCGCCCCCCGGGGGCGTGCCGATGCGGCTGCGGCGGCCCTGGGCCGCCGCCTTGCGGAGTCCTGCTGGGGCATGCTTCGGCGACGTGGGGCGTCTCGTTCATTGCATTCATGAGCGAGTTGGGTGACCGGCCCCGTGCAGCGAACGTAGGCGACACTCTGACGCTAATCTCGCGCCCGGCGCAGGACGGCCGATCCGGATGCTGCAGCGAGCCGGCGTTCCGACGGCAGCCGCCGAGCTTCTGCTGTCGCGGATGAGAGCGAAGGTCGACGACCTCTGCGAGGAGCGCGAGGCGCTCCGCAAATCCGGCGCCTCACTTACGCGTCGGTCTTAGCGATCGAGAAAGCGGAGGAACGAGCCCCTACCGATCGCAGTTGTCCTACATCATCGTTTTTAGGAGGAGGATGACGATGGAAACGGAAAGGCGTGAAACAGGAACGTTGATCGGTAGCGACAAGGTCGAAGGCACTGCCGTCTATGGCACCGACGCCCAGAAGATCGGCTCGATCGAGCGCGTGATGATCGACAAGGTTAGCGGCCAAGTATCGTACGCGGTTCTCGGCTTCGGCGGCTTTCTGGGCATCGGAGACGATCACTACCCGCTGCCATGGCAGTCGTTGAAGTACGACACGGGCCTTGGCGGGTACCGAACCAATCTCACCGCAGACAGGCTCCAGGGTGCGCCGAAGTATGGCAACGACAACGCCTGGGATTGGAATGACCCCGGACGAGCAAGAGCAGTAAATGATTACTATTCCGGGTTCTGACACCTGCCGGCAAGCCCGCCGCTGAGAGCGGGCTTGCCGGCGGCGATCAAGGCGTCAGCCGTCGGCAGAAACGCTCTGTCAGGAATTTGAAGGTGTCGGCGGTGCGAATACTCCTCGTCGAGGACGACCCTCTCATCCGCGAGTTCGTGGTGGAGGCTCTGCGAGAGGAAGGGTACCACGTCGTCCATGCAGCTAATGGCGAGGAGGCGCTGGCGTGGTGCGGGCGGCGGGTCGTCGACCTTCTCATCACGGACGTCAAGCTGCCCGGAAGCGTCGACGGATGGCAGATCGCCGAACGCTGCCGTGAGCATGATCCCGGACTCCCGGTGATCTATGCGACAGGGTTCTCGCCCGTCGCGCCCCGTCCGGTGCCCGGAAGTCTGATGTTGCAGAAGCCCTATCGTCCGGAGGACATCGTCAGGGCCGTCAGGCGGGTAGCTCCGGATCAGGCGTAGGCGCCGCCAACGCCGCAGCTGGAATTGCGCGAAAGGCGAGTTCGGGGGCGCCAAGCTGATCCAGAAATCGGCGACGCGCCGGGCGAGCGTTGCGAAGTTCGACTAATCCGGGAGCGAATGCTCGAGGAAGAAGCGCAGCATCTCCCTCGTCGCATCCGGCCCGCGCGGATCGGTGTAGGACCCGGCGGGACTGCCGCCCGACCAGGCGTGGCCGGCGCCGTGAACGTTCCAATGCTCGGAGACGACGCGCCCGTCCGCGTCGGCAAGGTTCGTGCGGGTGTAGGCGTGCCCATGGGGCACTCGTCCGCCGCTCACCTTCACTTTCAAACCTGCCGCCTTGACGGACTGCTCGACAATCCTGTCGCCGTTGTTCGGGTGCACCGTGGCGTCGCGGTCGCCATGGAAAACGATGGTCGGCACCTGCGGTCCGCCATCGGCATTTTTAGACCCGCCTCCTTGCCGCATGGCGACGAACGCGGAGGGAAGATCGCTAGCCGCCCCGCAGGCGAGGCCCGAATGGATCCCGACGGCCGCGTACAGATCGGCGTAGGTCGCTGCCATGATGGCGGCGGCCGCCCCGCCGGCCGACAGACCTGCGACGTAGACCCGCTTCTGATCGATCGGATAGTCCCGCATGACCTGGCGAGTGATGCCTGCGATCAACGAAGGCTCCCCGCCGTCCCGCTGCTGGTCGCCCGTGCGAAACCAATTCCAGCATTTCGCCTGGTTGGCTCCGCTGGGCTGCTCCGGATAGACCACGAAGCAATTCCGCTCTTCCGCCAGGAAGTTCATCCGGGTGCCTGCCGCGAAGTCGTCTGGCGACTGGGTGCAGCCGTGAAGCATGACCACGAGGGGAAGCGGCTTTTCTTGGGAGCGGCTCGGGACGAACAGCTTGTAGTTCCGGCTTCCATTCGTGCTGCGGAAGGTGCCTGCGATGAACCTCGTGCCTTCGGGTGCGATATCCGTCGCGGCAGGCGGAGCGCGGGTCATCGGACCACGCAGGCTGAGTGCGGAGAAGTCTTTCAAGCGATCGAACTGGGCGATGCTCTTGCGCTGCAAAGGAGCGGGAGAAACCCGGGCGGTTCGTCGGCTTTCCTTCTCCTCGACGACGTTGGCCTTCACGTCGATGGTCGGCGGCTCGAGCCGATCTGGCGGCACAAGAGCGTGGGACGGGTCTGGCGACTCGCCGCGGAGCATGCGCTGCAGGAGCGCGGTGGCCTCGACCAGTTGGCCCGCACGCGTGAGGCGCGTAGCCTCGGAAATCATGTTCTGATTCAGCATCGCATTCACCTTGTTCTATCGGAGAGAGCGGCCTTGACGGCGGGAGTGGCGTGAAGGGCCCCGAGCACCGAGACCGACGCAATGGTGGCGCGTGCCAGCTCGGGGGTGACGTCCTGGGCGATGGTCGCGAGACCCAGCACCTTGATGTGCAGCATCTCGCCGGCGCGCCGCGCCGCTTCGAGATCCTCACGGCTGTAGGTCCGCAAACCCAAGTCCAAGCTCTTTCGGACCGTCGACTGCTTCACGACTTCCGCGTGGCGTTCGAGCTGGTTGCGGATGGCCGTCCGGATGAAGTCCGTGCGGTTAGAATAGAACCCTTCCTGCACCATCAGATCGATCTGACCCAGATCGACATAGCCGAGGTTGATCGTGATCTTCTCGGTATCGGGGATCCGGGTTCGCAGCTCGCGCACATTGTCGGCCATGAAGTCATCCACTTCAACCATCCAATAGGATGGCCTATGGATGTCATATGGATGTCCGGGGGCAGTATTCAAGGGCAGCGAAAGAACGGTTAGCTGGTCGCCGGCAGTTCGTCGGCCGGCCTCGTTTCGCGCCGATGTTCAGCATTTGGCGCTGCGAATGCCGCAGCCGAGTGCCCCACCGCGGCAGAGATCAATCCGCGGTACGCACTTTCATACTCTCGCGCCATTCGGTCCGCGGAGAAGCGTTCCTCGAAGCGGACGCGTATTTTTCGTCTGTCGAGCCGGGCCAGATCGCCCACGGCCCTGACAGCCTGCTCCTCGTTCTCGACGATGAAGCCGGTCACGCCGTCCTCGACGACCTCGGGCACGGAGCCGGAGCGATAGGCGATCACTGGCGTCCCACAGGCCATCGCCTCGATCATGACGAGGCCGAACGGCTCAGGCCAATCGATCGGAAACAGCAGGGCCACGGCATCTGCGAGGAACGGCTGCTTCTTCACCTCATCCACCTCGCCGACGAGCTGGACCGCCCGACCGTCGATGTGGGGCTCAAGTTGCTTCTTGAAGTAGGCCGTCTCGCCGCGCGGAATCTTGGCGGCGATACGCAAGGGCATTCCGGCGGCGCGCGCGATGCGGATGGCGTCCTGGGGGCCCTTTTCCGCGGTCAGGCGGCCGAGGAACGCCAAATAGGATCCTTGATCGAAAGACGGGCGAAAGTTGTTCGATGGCAGTCCGTGCTGGATCGTGGCGATCCAATTCGCCTCCGGCAACGGCAGACGCTGATGGTCCGATATCGACACGAAGCTCGCGCCGGGAAACTGCCGCAGCACCTCGGAAAGGCCCGGCAGGTCGAGGCGGCCATGCATGGTGGTCACGAAGGGCACGCCGAGCCGACTGAGCAGCGGAAGGGGCAGCCAGTCGATATGCGCGTGGATCACGTCGAAGTCTTTCGCGCGCTTTGCGATCGCCTCCAGCAGCACGGCGCAGGCGGCATTTGGATCGGCGCCCTTCCGTCCGAGACGTAGCGCGCGCGGCCACACGGGATGAAGCTCGCCTTTCGTTCGGGAGTCGCCGCTCGCGAACAGCGTGACGTCGTGGCCCAGCTCGACCAGCTCATCCACCAGCCATGCCACGACCCGTTCCGTGCCTCCGTACAGTTTCGGAGGGACGCTTTCGGCCAGTGGAGCGAGTTGAGCGATGCGCATCGACGCCGATCCTCTAGACCGAAAACATCGAGCGGAAGAACAGGACGATGGCCGCGGAGGCGAGTTCTGAGACGGCCAGCAATGTCCAATCCGGCCTGGCGCTGTCGACCGCAGCTCGCCTGACGAGCCACTCCAGCAGCCTCAACATTCGTCTTCGGGAAGGCGCTCAAGGTAAGCCAGGCCGAATCCCGTGAGTTCTTCGGCATCGCTCACACGCGCTTCCCATCTCCCTTGCAGATGACGCTCCAGCAGGCAGCGGCGGGTGTCGGAAGCATCGACATCGCGATGCTTCGCCAGGTAGAGAGACCAGACCGTATGTACCGCCGTGCGCAGCGGGACGTCATCGACCATGTTCGGCTCCGACGAGAAGAGATCTCGCTGGATGCCAACTCGTCTCGGAAGATGAAGTTTCTACTTTTTCCCGAAGAATCGTGTCCCGTCGAGTCGAGTCAATTGACGGGCAAGATGTTCGCGCAGCCTGTAAGCTCGGACTCGAGAGCGTGGTGTCGAAGGTCCGTGACCGCGCCTACGTGAGCGGCAGCGGCAACAATTGGGTGAAGAAGATCTGCGCGGGGCCGTAGACTCTGGTCATCGGCGGCTTCGCGCTCGCCGAGGGGAAAACGAGACGATATCTACCTCGGCCGACGCAAGGACGGCGAGCTGATGTACGCCGGCAAGGTCGACCATGGTTTCGACAAGGCCTCCGCCGCCGACCTGCAGAAGCTGCTGAAGCCGCTGATCGGGGAGACGCAGCCCTACGCGAAGCGCGTCGGCCACAAGGGAATCTGGGTCGAGCCGAAGTTATTAGCGGAGATCGAGTACCGGGCCATATCTGCGGAAGGCAAGGTCCGGCCCTCTTCTTCAACGGCTTGCGGGAGGATTCGTGATCGGTAGGCGCCTCGCCGCTCGACCTGGACACCACTGCATTAGTCCCCGCCCGCAAATGCCTCGACTTGCAGCAGCGACCCTGAACCTGAACGCCACATCGCGTTCAATGGGGCCGTAATCTTCATTTAGTCGCAAGCGTCCTTACCGGGACGGCAGCCATGAGGCCGCCGGACTTGGATTGACCGGCTCGGTACGGCTAGGCGGGGTCGGCTAGGCGGGTACCGCCCGCCCACCAAAGCTTCTTGACGACCCAGAGGAACGATAGCTCGGCTGCCAGGTTTTCCCAAAGCCCCTGCCCCAAGGGGCAACCCCGAACTGGCCCCAGCTCACCGCCCCCCAAGCCCCCGAGCTGGGGCTTTCGGTCGTCTGCGAGCCCGCAAGGGGGCTGGTGAGTTAAGGCCCCCTCAGTTCTTCGTCCGTCGGCTCTGCTCCGGGAGACTTTTCAGCCCCGAGAAGCTTCAGCGCGGTATCGATCTTGGCGAGAAGCGCCTGGATTTCGGCACGCTCGTTCGGGCCGGCTCCGGCTTCAAGCCGCGCCAGCAGTCAGTCGCTCTTTCTGTCCTAGCAATCTGGTAAGAGCGGACATCCGATCACCGCAACGTCTATCCGTATGAAAGGGCCGCTCGGGAGCGGCCCTTTCATCGGTCACCAACGGCCGGTGCCGAAGCTGAAACCGATGCTCGGGCCACCGCCGTAGTAGCCGTAGCCGCGATCGTAGTATCCTGGTCCGCCGTAGTAGCCGTAGCTCCGGCGCACGACGTAGCCGTCATCGTCGCCGTAATAGCGCTGGACATAGCGGGGACCGCCGGTCCGGAAGCAGCGGCCGTACTCGTTGCAAACGAGCCGGACCTGATCGATGCCCGACAATTCGGGTGAACCGAGCGCGGTCGGATTGAGCGGAGCGGCAGGGGCAGCCGACGTCAACAAGGCCGTCGCGAAAGCTCCAAGTGCAATTGTCTTCATGAGCGTTCTCCTTCGTTGGCGAGATCAGTCGATCTCTTCGATGACACGACGTTCCTGCGGTTCCACGATGTAGGTGCGGCTATCCCGGTGAATGTATCGGTACTCCCGCAGACTCGGCGCCTCGCGATAGACCTCGTCCGGGAAAGCATCGATCTCCACGCCGTCCGGCACTCGCTCGCCTCGGCGGATCTCGGTTCGCACCGTACTGCCGGTCGTTTGTCGTTCGCGCTCGACGGGACGCGCCTTGGCGTGCTTGCGGATCACCTCGCGGTCACGATCGCTGAAGGTGACATTGCGCTGTTCGGAGCGCGCCGGCGCTGCCGCCGTCGAGCGGCCCGAGTACGGCATCACGGCGACGATCTTGTAACTGGAGGGCTCGACGATGACGATCTCGTCTTTCACCAGAACGAAGTCGTAGCCTCGGTACTGGGGCACGATCTCGACCACCTCCGCCGGCAGCGGCTGCACGCGGACGTCGCGCGGCACGACCGTGCCGACCGAAAGCGAGAAGTTCACGTTGTTGAGGGGCTTCACGTTCAGATGCGAAATCGACGTGCTGATCCGCGTCCGCTGCTGATCGTTGATGTTCACCGACGCATTCATGTTGGTGTTCGACGAGCGATCGGCCGTGTTCTGCTGGTTGTTCGGCTGCTGGGCTGTGTTGGTCGAGTTGCTTCCGGTCGGAGACCGCGCCTGATTGCTGGTCGAGGCCGGCGGATTCGCGCTCTGGGTCTGGCTCGACGAGGGCGAATTCGTCTGCGCCTGGTTCGAGGGCGTAGTGGTCTGGTTGGAAGGCTGGCTGGTCTGGGCCTGATTGGTCGAGTTGCCCGAGGTTGGCGCCTGCGTGGTGTTGGACCCGGTCCCGGAATTGGACGACTGGTTCGCAGCGTTCTGACCGGTCGAAGAAGGCTGCTGCGTCTGGGCCGAGCTCGTCGACGGATTGCTGGCCTGCCCGGACGAGTTGGACGACGGTGTAGTGACCGTGGAGGACGGCGTCGTCGTGGAAGTGGAATCCTGCGGTCGTTGCGAGGTCGGCGAATTCGAGTTCGAAGTGTTGGGGGACGACTGCGCAAATGCCGAAGTCGCAATCGCAACTGCAGCCGTCGTAGCCAAAAATAAACGCTTATTCATGTGAGACCTCCTGTTCATTTGAAACCTCCTGAATGCGGTCGCTTAACACGCGATCGCGGGCCGAGTTCCAAATCGGGAAAACTCGGCAACCAAAATTGCATTTGTCTCAGCGATAGGAAGATTGCTGCGACACCGCTACGTCATCTTTCGGGAACAAGTGGAACTTGCAACTGAACCCGTCGTTGGCAGTGACTACTTTGAAGCCACTGGAGGAGACAGAAATGAAGAAGCTGATCGTTTGCGGCGCGCTCGCCGCGTTCGCTCTGGGTACCCAGGCGGCCAGCGCCGCCGAGTTCTACATCATCCGCGATGCCACCACGAAGAAGTGCACCGTGGTCGACACCAAGCCGACGACGACTACCACGACAGTCGTGGGCGACGGTGTCTACAAAACCAAGACGGAAGCGGAGTCCGCAGTCAAGACCAGCAAGGTCTGCACCGAGCAGTAAGAACTTCGGACGGACCGGCATCGGCCCAGGCAAATACAGTTGCCAGTATTCCTGTTGTGGGCCGTCGCCCCGGCGATCGTCATCGGCGGCGCCGGCTATTTGGTAAATTCACATGTATTGAGTAAATGGAAGTTCGCTCGAAGTGGCCCGTCCGACCCTCTCGGATGGGCCACTTCCCCGCTGGCTCTCAAGGCATTCGAATATTTTCGGAGACGTCGTACAAGGCGACCGCGGACTTGACGCCTCCAGCGATCGGAAAAGCAAAGTGAAGGCCGACATATTGCGCGTTGCCTGTCGCACTGCTTCAGATGCGGCTCTCACCCGTCTGGCTGGCGACCTCTCATCTCGCTCCTCAAGTCATGGAAGGCAACGATCCGCATCCGCGCGTCGTGGGTTGCAGGAACGGATAGCTGCCGAGACATTTGTTGTGCGGCAGGCCTGTAGGAGGAGGATCAAATGGACAGCGAAGACGCCATGGCGAAAGTGAAAGAAGTGTCGGAAGGCGTGCGGGAGACTGCCCGCACTGTGCGGCAGAGTCTCGAAGAGGATCAGGCCCCTGGCCAAGCGCTCGGCTTTCTCCGCGACGTGGTTCGTGAGGCTCCGCTTCCCTCATTGCTCGTCGCTTTCATGCTTGGCTGCCTTGTCGCCCGCCGCTAGCCGGAAACGTCACGGTCGAACGCAAAGTCATCGAGCAGGGGCGACGACCCTCCCGAAAGAAGCGAGCCGATGAGCTCCGCGGCGAGGAGGCTAAAGGTGATCCCGTTACCGCCATAGCCAAAGGCCGCAAAGATATTCTTGGAGCCGGGCACTGCGCCGATGAGAGGCAGCCCGTCACGGGTGGTGTCGAAGGCTCCTGACCAAGCGAATGCAACGTGGCTGGAGGTGCGGGGCCAGAGAGCTGTCAGGCGTTCCTTGAGCACCCTCACCTTTGTCGGGGTCGCCGCGTCACGAGCGTCAGGCTGAATAAGCCCATGATCATCCTCACCGCCGAAGATGATGCGGCCATCGAATGTCGTACGGGCATAATGGTAGTTCTGGGTCGCCTCCCAGATGAGCGCCTGCCCCGGCCATAGATTATCCGCCTGCGGCGCAGTTGCGATCGCCCAACTGGAGGCCGGTTGTTGAGCCGTGGGCCGCACGATGTCCGGCATGACATAGCCTGTCGCAAGCACCACATGGCGCGCTTCGATCGAAAACCCGTCTTCAAGGCCGACGGTCACGCTCGAGGCGGTGCCGTCATAAGCAACCGCGTTGGCCTTCAGAAGGCGGGCGCCGCGCTTGAGAGACAGATCGAGCAGGCCGCGCGTGAGCAGAACGGGATCGGCGTCGGCTGCGTCCCTCGACAGGATGGCGCCCGCGCGGGCGATCGCGAAGCGTTGGAGAAGTTCGGCATGTCCCAGTAAGAGGGACGGCAGATCAGCGCGGCTTCTGACGCTATATTCGTCCTGGATGAGGTTCGGACTGTCATCGGCAGCAAGGTAGAGCGAGAGACGCGGCCGCATGTGACACGCGACTCCGTACTGCGCAACCAACGCCCGTAGTCCCCGAGCGGCCTGGTGACTGGCGTGGTAGCAGCGGACTGCCTTCTCGAAGCCGTAAAGCTCGGTGAGTTGGAAGAGCGGACGGTCGATTTCCCAAAGTAGCATTGCGGTGCTGACGACCGTGCTGCCGAGGCTTGGAACCTCGCGATCGATGATGACGACCTGCCGACCCTGCCGGCTCAGACGCTCAGCCACCAGGGCGCCCGTGATACCGGCGCCTACGACCAGGACTTCGCAGCGAAAGCTGTCGGTGATCGGCCCTATGGATGGCGGCGGCAGAACCGCCCATGGTGTTCGGGCGCTGCGCAGGTCGTCCTGTTCGATATCTTCGTCTTTGAAGATGGAAAAGCTCCCAAAAACAGGTGAAGTGAGTTCTTCACGCAGGCTTATCTTTGAACTGGTCGCAAGGCCGAAACGGCCGGCGCATTGATCGGCTGGCCATTGGGCGCGAAGATCGAGCCGTGGCAGGGACAGTCCCAACAGGTCTCGAAGCTGTTCCAGTGCAGATGGCAGCCGATATGGGTGCAACTTGCCGAGTGCAAATGCAGCTCGCCCGCTTTGTCCCTGTAGGCAGCGATCTTCTCGAGACCGCGACGCAGGATGGCGCCCTCGCCTAGCTTGAGCTCCTCAAGCGAGGCGATTTCACCCGGCGTCACATACTCGGCGAGGTTTTGCAGGATCGTCATGTTCTCGCGCAGGAAATTCCTCGCCGCTGCGAGAGGTTTACGATCCGGCGCATAAACAGACTTCCAGAGGTGATCCTCGCCGAGAATGAGAGACGAGTTCAGCATTGCTCCCATCACGCCATGGGTCAGACCCTGACCGGAGTCGCCCATCGCGAGGTAGATGCGCTCGCTGCCGGGCTCGCGGCCAATGAAGCCGGCATAATCGATGGTGTCGAGTACCTGGCCCGACCAGCGGTGCGTGACGCTGCCAACAGCCGGGATCAATTCACGCGCCCAGCTCTCCAGCCGGGCAAAGCGCTCCTCGGCGTCATTCGCCTCGCCGCTTTTGTGATCTTCGCCGCCGACAAGAACGAACTCATGATCGTCTGGCCCCGTTTGCAGCCGCACATAGTGGTAAGGATCCTCGGTGTCCCAGTAGAGCGCGTCCGGAAGTTCACCCCGCGCGATCGCAAAAGCGAGTACATAAGTACGGTAGGGCGCGACCTTGGAATGCAACTGGAAGCGCTCGGCAATCGAGGCGTTGGTCGCAATCACGGCGTGACCGGCCGTGATCTGCCCTTGTGCTGTTCGCAGCGTGACGGCGCCGTCCCGCTCCGCAACCTCTTCGACAGGACTGTTGGCGAAGAAACGGACGCCGTTAGCCTCACAAACAGCGGCAACTCCAGCAAGGTACTTCAGCGGATGGAAGGTCGCCTGCCGGGGATAACGAAGCACGTGACGGCTTTCACATCCCTTGAGCGGAACGCCGACCAGTCGATGCACCGGCGCGCCGACTTCCTGCACCGCTTCCAATTCCTGGTCGATGATGTCGGCCGGCATGCCGTGGCCCTGAAAGAGGTACCCATCCAGCCGCCGGAAGTCGCAGGCGATCTTTTCGCTCGCCTGGATCTCCTCGATCCGGTCGACGCCGGCGGCCTGGCTTTCGTAGAAGAGTTTCGCGTTCTCAGCACCACGAAGCTTTCTGAACTCGCTCATCAGATCGTCGCAGAGCGGCGCCAAGTGCGCCGAAGTCCGCGCTGTCATGCCGCTCGCGATGCCCTGGCGGTCGATGACGATCACCGACTGGCCCCGCTTGGAGAGTTCGTAGGCGGACGACAGGCCAGCGATTCCGGAGCCGACCACTGCCACATCGCAATGCGCATCGCCTTTGAGCGCACCCGCCTCCGGCAATATCTCCGTCTCCATCCAAAGCGAGGTGCTGACCATGCAAAACTCCCTAGGAAGGCAAAACGCCGGCTTGATGCCACAGTTCCTCCCGCCCAGTCAGCAGGCTTCGCGAGCAGAGTCTCGCGGACGCGAATTCGCTAATTCGGAAGGTGAGCGGAAGACCTGCGCAGCCGGCTGCGGTAGGGCGGTGAGGAACAAAGCCTAGTCCGCGCCGTTCCATCGCTTTAAGATCGAGGAGCGACGCCATGGGACTATTCTCAAAAGACATCAAGACAATGGACGACCTGCTGCTACACGGCTTACAGGACATCTATTATGCCGAGCAGCAAATCCTCAAGGCATTGCCGAAAATGATCGACAAGGCCACCAACCGGGATCTGGTCACGGGCCTTAAGAACCATCTCGAAGAGACGAATAAGCAGGTCGAGCGTCTCGAGAAGGTCTTCGAGAAACTCGGCAAGTCGCCGAGCGGCACGCAATGTCCCGCTATCGACGGCATCATCAAGGAAGCGGACGAAACGGCCGGCGAGATCGAAGACAAGACGGTACTCGATGCGGCAATCGTCGCTAACGCGCAGGCGGTCGAACATTACGAGATATGTCGCTACGGCACGCTGATCGCCTGGGCAGAAGAGCTCGGCCATGACGATATCGTGCGTTTCCTGACCACGAACCTGAACGAAGAGAAGGCCGCGAATACCAAGCTCAACACCGTTGCGCTGCGTAAGGGCGTCAACAAGAAGGCCTCCACCGCCGCCTGATCGCCCGGGTCTGGCGGATGATTTCGCCAGACCCGTACCCACTCGTCGATGCCGAGATTGACTGTCGCCATGACCAATCTGACAAAACTGCCAAGCTGGGCCGACGACGACAACATTTTTGCCGTTGTCGAGACGCCACGCGGAAGCTCGTGCAAGCTCGATTTCGATCCCAAGCTCGGTGTTTTTGCCCTGGCAAAGCCGCTGATGGCGGGTCTGACCTATCCTTACGATTGGGGCTTCATTCCCTCGACCAAGGCCGAGGACGGCGATCCGCTGGATGTGCTGATCCTGCATGATGCGCAGACCTACCCGGGCGTCGTGTTGCGCTGTCGCCCGGCCGGCATTCTCGAGGTCGAACAAAGGAGCAAAGGCAAGAAGGAGCGAAACGATCGCGTGTTTGCAGTGCCTGACCGGTCACCGCTCGAAACGGATCTCAAGGATATCCGTAATCTCCCCGCCCATGCGCGCGACGATCTGGAACAGTTCTTTCGGGCGACGAACGCGCTGGAAAACAAGGAGTTAAAATTCCTCGGCTGGCATGGCCCGAACCGTGCGATCAAGACCATCAAGCGCCTCGCCCGCTAGTCGGCCCCGGGACGACGTCGGACTTGCTGAACACGGCTTGATGTTTCCCATCAGGGTTCGCCGTCATCCTTTGCCTGCTTCGCTTCTCTGGAAGCACTGAGCGCCGCCGCACGTCGCTCATAGTCGACAGCCAACCCCTCGATTTTCGAAGCGGCTTAACAGTCAGACGAGCAACTTGTTTCGAGGCTCGGAAGGAACGTTTCCCCGCAGTCAGCTTGCTGGTGAACAGTAGGTGTTTCGTGCGTACCAGTCATGTCCTCACCCACCGACCACAGCCGCGCATTACGTTATCGTCAGCCGGCCCTGGCCGAGCAAGATCGCGCCAAAGCAGCGATCCTCAATCGCATCGCGGAGGAAGCTGAACGCGGCGTGTTGTGTACCGCCGCACCCGCTCCGCGGCCAGCGACGCAGAATTGACCGGTCGTCAATCATCGATACTCCAGTTCGCAAGGATGCTGGCAACCGGCGCCACCTCGATCTGCAAGCTGACCTGCTCGGTGTAGAGATTGAGGAGCGCATCGTGACGTTCATCAGACGAGCTGCAGAGCACGTCCTCATCGAGGAAGACACGGTAGCCGATATCGACCGGGGCCAGCACCGTTGCGAGCACACAGACATCGCTTTCCCCCGGACGCGATCAGCGTGTTCACCTGATGCTCATCCAGAAAGGCTTGCAGCCGGCTATTGGTGAATGCGCAGTAAGTTTGGCGGTCGATGACTGTGGCAGGCGGCACAAAGCTTGTAAGGTCCGGCACCAACTCAAGCAACGCCGGATCAACCTTGTCGCGTGTCACGCATTCCCATTTCTCATAACAGGCTTTCCAGACGCCACGCGCCTCGGCCTTGTTGCGGACCCGAATCAAACGCGTGAAGCCGGCGCGTTGCGGCGCGTGCGCAACCAGCCTGACGGCCTCAGGTAGCGCACGCTCCAACCAGGGCGTTGCCCATGGGCCCACGGTGCGAACAACCTTTGCATCTCGATGCAGAGATGAACTGCATGCGGACCGGGAGGTGCAAGAAGCTGCCCATGATTAAGCCGATCCCCGACGACCAAACCCCGTCAGCAGCCTTATAATGCGCTCCAGCGCGGCTCCGATCGCCAGACCTGCAAGCACGTCACTTGCCCAGTGAGCCAGCAGAAACACGCGTGTTGACACCAGCACGGCGCCGAGGCCCCACGCGAGATTGCGCTTGGCGGGCGGCAGGACTGCGGCGGCGGATGCGAGGGCACCAATATGCACGGCGTGCCCCGACGGGAAGGCATCCAGCGCCCGGCCGGAAAGCGGGACACCATGCAGATGGCCGCGCACGGTGCGCCGGTCCGGGCGCACTTGGTCAAAATGTCTTTTGAGAATGTGTGGCAGCAGGACGGAGGCGAGCGTCGTGAGCAGCACATGATCGCTTGCAAGCCGCTGCGACGGCGGTTTGGCGCGACACCAGACCCACCATCCGACGGCAAGCGCGGTCAGAGTATGCTCATCCGCTCCCCAGGTAAGCGCGCCCGAAATCCGCTCCGGAAGCGGACGGCTGTGATGCGCGATCGCGCGCGCGAGTTCGATATCAGCGGACAAGGGATGCACGCGTATCGTCATCGACTGCCTTCCCTCCCTGCGCAGACTGTCCTTACGCCCTGCAGAAACCACCGTAAGAAATCGATTGGAAAGCAGAGCAAGTCGTCCTGGTCTTTCAATCAACCGCTTCGAAAACCGTTCCCGGCGAGGAACTGTGCGCCGGACGGACGCGTTGGAAGTAAGGGACAGATACTGGAGGAGAGAGCCATGGGCTTTGGACGAGGTGCGTTGTTGTGGTTGCTGGGCATACCGTTGCCGATCATTCTGCTGCTCGCGATCTTCTGGCACCATTAAACCGGCGACACTGGTCAGACGAGGCTGTCGGCGAAAGGGCTGTCGAAGTGCTCTGAGAAACCAGCTGACATGAATGTTCGCGCCGCACCTTGCGCGCGGGCATCACGCGTTGACCTTAGCCATGAAGCCCTCATTGCTTCTTGACGTTGCACACCGGACGCTCGGCGGCAGTCCCAATCCCGAGGAGCACATGGCAAAAGCCGACGCCAAAAAGCCGGGTCAAAAGACGGGCCTGCTGAAGCGGCTTGGACCCGGCCTGATCACGGGCGCATCGGATGACGATCCGTCGGGGATTGGCACTTACAGCCAGGCGGGCGCGCAACTTGGATTTGCCATCGGCTGGACGATGCTCCTCAGCTATCCCCTGATGGTGGCGATCCAGGAGATTTCGGGCCGGATCGGTCGGGTGACCGGACACGGGATCGCAGGCAATGTCTGCCGCAACTATCCCGGCTGGGTGATCTGGGCGCTAGTCAGTTTTCTTTTTATCGCCAACACAATCAATGTTGCAGCCGATCTCGGAGCCATGGCGGATGCAGCAAAGCTGGTGATTGGCGGATCGGCGGTCGTGTACGTCGTTGGCTTTGCGGTCATCTCGGTGCTGGCGCAGATCTTCATCGCTTACAAGCGCTATGTCGCGATCCTTAAATGGCTGACGCTGGTGCTTTTTGCCTATGTGGTCGCTCTGGCAGTCGTCAAAGTGCCCTGGGCTGACGCCCTTAAGGGACTATTCATCCCGAAGATCGAATGGAGCGGCGCCTTTCTGACGACGTTGGTCGCCATACTCGGGACAACGATTTCGCCCTACCTGTTCATCTGGCAATCCTCGCAGGAAGCCGAGGAGCAGCGCATCAATCCCAATAAGAAACCGCTCAAGGAAGACGTGCGTTCTCAAGAACGCGAGCTATGGCGCATTCGCCTCGATACGATTATCGGCATGGCCTTCTCGAACCTCATTGCGATCGCGATCATCATCACGACAGCAGCCACCTTGCATCAGCAGGGGGTGACTGACGTGCAGTCATCGGCGCAGGCCGCGGCGGCCTTGAAGCCGATTGCGGGGGGCCTTGCCGAACTCGTTTTTGCACTCGGCATCATTGGTACGGGTTTGCTCGCCGTTCCGGTGCTGGCTGGCTCGACAGCCTATGCCATTGGCGAAGGCCGCAGGTGGCCCGTTGGCCTCTCCCGCAAACCACGCCAGGCCGTGGCGTTTTATTCTGTGCTTGCCCTCTCGGTCGGCCTCGGTGTGGCGCTCAATTTCACGCCGATTGATCCGATCAAGGCGCTTTACTGGAGCGCGGTCATTAACGGGGTGCTGGCAGCACCGGTAATGGCTGTTTTGATGCTGCTCGTCAGACGGCCTAACGTGATGGGCAAGCTCGTGGTCGACGGTTGGCTGTACTGGCTTGGCTGGGCATCGACGGCGGCGATGGCTCTTTGCATCGTCGGCATGGCGGTCAGCATGCTGATGCCGGAATCGTCCTAGAAACGGCAAGCAAGGAGGGATGGTGGACTACGCGCTGCGCTTTCTAGTGGGCGGCTTGGTCGTCTCGCTGTTTGCAGTCCTAAGCGACGTACTGCGGCCCAAAAGTTTCGCGGGATTATTTGGCGCCGCGCCATCCGTTGCTCTGGCAACGCTCGGCCTCGCCTTTTCAAAACATGGCGGCGACTATGTTGTGATCGAAGGACGCTCAATGGTCCTCGGTTCGATTGCACTGGCGGCTTACAGCTGTGTCGTTTGTCAGTTATTGATGCGCGCCGAATGGTCTGCACTCAAGGCCACACTCGCCGCCCTCGCGGTCTGGCTTATGGCCGCGATAGGCCTTAAGCAACTTTTGATAGGCTGACCGCCATGGTTGTCAAGTTCAAGTTCTCCGCACTCAAGCAGGGACGACCTTACGAATATGTCGTGCGTTTTGCATTGGGCGGGTTGGCAACCGTGGTGGCTGGCCTTATCGCGGACGGGACAGGGCCGGAAGCCGGCGGGCTGATGCTGGCCTTTCCCGCGATCTTCTGTGCCAGTGCGACCTTGATCGAGAAGCATGAGCGTGAGCGCAAGGAGAAAAGCGGCCTGCGCGGGCAGCGACGCGGAAAGGCTGCCGCCGCACTTGATGCCGCCGGGGCCGGATGGGGAAGTCTGGGCCTTGCCTGCTTCGCGCTCTTCATCTGGTGGCAGGGACGCGCTTTACAGCCCGCGCTCTGCCTCGCAGCGGCTTCGCTCGTCTGGTTCGCGGTCGCCGTCCTCATGTGGCGCCTACGGCGCGAACTACGTTTCGGAAGTCCCTCCTAAAATTTAAGGGTCGTCCGCAAGCCGAACACGGAAGCATTCTTGAGTGGCGTTCCGGCTAGAGGTCCTGACGGGTTCGTTGCTCCTCCACCGGGGTGAATGATGTACTGAAAATTGGGCTGCAGCGTCCACCCGTCCCTGATCTGGTACTGATAGACGGCGGTTAGAAGGCCTTCGAAGTTTCGCATGGGCCAGTTGAGATTGACGAGAGCACGATAATCAGCGTCGAGCGCTTGCGCGCGCTTTGAGACATGCGCATAGCCGGCCGCGATGCCGAGCTTGTCGTTCGGCCGTGCATCGCTGAGGCCGATAAACTCGATACCGGTGTCCGCATAGAGATCGATCAGATTGCGATCAGCTGGTGCGCCGGCGACACGGGTAAAAAAGCCGATGCCACGATCGTCGCTCTTCGGTATGCGATAGAGCTTCTGCTCGAAGACCATCCAGCCGCCGATGTCACCGGACAGCAGCAGGGGCTCGCCGCTGCTGGCGGGCGATGCCAGAGAAACGCCGTTGGATGCGAAACGCTGGTCGGCAAAGCTCCCCAAATGACGCCAGGCGCCAAATTTGATTTGGCCGGCAGGGTTTTCATCGCCCTTTTTGTTATTCCAGGCGTACTGGATCTGTCCGAGCAGCAGGGGCGGATCGTTGATGCGGAAGTTCACGCCATAGCGGTTACGCTCCTGAGGATCGCCCGGCCCAGGCCCCGCCTGGTCGCCGTCGAATATGCCGCCGAGCACTGACAGTTGGTCGGTGACATTTACGAGCAACCTCATGCCCATGGCCGCCAACGGAGGCGACGGGCCGCCGCTGGGCAAATCAAGCGAAGTAATTGCCGGCCAACCCATCGAGGCATTGGTGAAGACATCAGTGTATTTTGTGTTGAAGAACTCGCTGTCGGCTGCCAACTGGCCGAACCTCAGCGAGACTTTCTTGTTGCCCCACTGCTTCTCGAAGTAAGCCTCGTACAACCGGGTCGAGGGCAGAGCTTCGATGCCGCTAACCACGAAGAAGTTCTGCAGATTGCTGCGCGATAGCCCATCGCCGTGAATCTGGAACATGTTGGCGTGGAAAGTGAGCTTGTCGATGCCGGCGAGCTTCTCAAGATCGACATCGACGGCAAGGTTCAACCGGCCTTCGTAGATCGCTCCTTGCTTCAGCCCGCCGGACGAATTGCCGAGGCCTTCCCCGATATAGGTCGCGGCAAACTTGACGCCGTATTTCTGAAGAGGGTTCGGCAATAAACCGAGAGTCTTTTCCTCGACGGTGCTCTCGCCCGTGTCTGGGTCCGCCGGCTTGTCGTCATCCGTCTTTTTGTCCTCTTGTGCGAAGACATTCCCGGCTGCAAGAAGGCACGCGGCAATCAGCGTCAGACTGCAGAGGTGACGGATTTGAAGCAATGCCGACACTTGGTAAGCCCAGCCAAGGAGACCCTTTTCGAGGATGGGCATGTTCGGAGGCTGGTTTCAAGTCGCCCGACGCTAATTCGCCAACGGTTGTTTTGTGCGTTGCGGTCCCCTCCAAAGGAACTCTTGTTCCAAAAGTGCGTTTCATAACGCTTTGCCCGGCCTCGGCAGACCGAGACGGCAAGGAAGTCAGGCGACATGCCGCGGCGCGGGAGGACGAGGCCAATGAACATCCAAAATCGAGCGCCGTCCGGCCGTGACGATCTGGAGCCATTGGCCCCCCTCGACGCACGTCTTGCCGCAACCTACGAGCATGTCGGCGCCGGCATCGTTGAAGTGGACGAGAATGGCCGCATGTTGCGGGTCAATCAACAGCTCTGCGAACTCACGGGCTATTCGGCTGTCCAACTGCTCGGCAGAACAATTTTCGGGGAGACGCATCCGGAAGATGTGTCGGAGGATCGCGATCAATTCCAGCGCCAGCTCGCGGGCGAGTTCGAGCGTTACAGCATCGAAAAGCGCATTGCCCGCAAGGATGGCGGCCATTTCTGGGCCCAGGTGACGTCGTCGAGCGTCCGCGACGCTGACGGGCGCTTTCTTTATGCGGTTCGCGTTCAGCACGACATCACCAATCGCAAGCGGGCTGAAGAGGCACTCGCACGTCGCATGGAAGAACAGGCAGCGCTATTTGCCTTTTCGGAGCGATTGCAGCATTGCACCTCGTCCACCGATTGTTACGAGGCCGCCCTTAATGCCATCACACGGGCCTTGGCTTGCGAGCGAGCATCAATCCTCCTGTTTGACGAGGCGCAGATCATGCGGTTTGCGGCCTGGCGCGGTCTTTCGCAAGGCTATCGACAGGCGGTCGAGGGGCATTCGCCTTGGACGCCGGACGCGCATGATCCGCAACCCATAGGCATCGAGGATGTCGCGAAAGCAGATCTGCCGGACGCGTTGAAGCGGACCATCCTTGAAGAAGGCATTCAGGCAGCCGCCTTCATTCCCATTCTGCAGGATGGCCGCCTCACCGGCAAATTCATGGCTTATCACAGGCTTCCTCATTCCTTCAGCGAGGCCGAGATCGATGTCGCACTGGTCCTTGCGCGATTGCTGGGCTTCAGCCTCGCTCGCCTCGCCGGCGAGGAAGCGCGACGGGTGGCTGAACGCGATGCGCGGCAACTCGCGGCGATTGTCGAGTCTTCTGACGATGCGATCGTCAGCAAAAATCTCGACGGAATTATACAGACCTGGAACGAAGGCGCTGAACGGCTGTTCGGGTATCGCAAGGAGGAGGTGATCGGGCGGTCGATCATGCTGCTGATACCCAAAGATCGCGAGGGAGAAGAGGCCGACATTCTCGCTCGGATCAGGCGTGGCGAACCCATTCACCACTATGAAACCGTGCGCCGTCGCAAAGATGGAGGCATGGTCGATATCTCGCTGACAATATCGCCGATACGGGATCGCAGCGGTCGCATTGTGGGGGCCTCGAAAATTGCACGCGATATCACCGGACGGAAACTCGCGGAAGAGCGCCTCCGGGAAAGCGAACGGCGATTGCAGGAGCTGCTCGCGGCGATACCGGCGGCAATCTATACAACAGACGCGGCCGGCAAGATCACTTACTTCAATCAGGCGGCGGTCGAGCTCGCAGGCCGCACGCCCGAGCTCGGCACCGATGAATGGTGTGTCACCTGGAAACTTTACTGGCCGGACGGAACACCGTTGCCTCACGACCAATGTCCGATGGCCATTGCCTTGAAGGAAGGCCGATCTGTACGGGGCGTCGAAGCGGTTGCCGAGAAACCGGACGGGACGCGCGTTCCCTTCATCCCGTTCCCGACTCCCTTGCGCGATGCCTTCGGAAACGTCACCGGAGCCATCAACATGCTGGTGGATTTGAGTGAGCGCAAGCAGGCCGAGACACAGCAGCGGCTGCTGCTGAATGAGCTCAATCACCGTACCAAGAACAACATGCAGGTGCTGCAAGGTCTACTGCAGGGTGCTTCGCGGAGCGCACGCAGTGAGGAAGCGCGTCAGGTTCTCGAGGAAGCCTCCCGCCGCATCGCCGCGATGGCCGCGGCTCAACGCGTACTTTATGGCACGACGGATGCCACCCGCTTCTCCGCCGAGCATTTTCTCGGAGCGGTGGTGGAAACGGTACAGCAGACATTGCCAAACAACGTGAGGATTGAGCGGTCTCCGGCGACGGGCGTGCTGTCCAACGATATCGCCATGCCGCTCGCTCTCATCCTCAACGAACTGCTGACGAACGCTGCCAAGCACGGCATCGAGGATCCGGACCGGAATGGCATCCGCGTGACGCTGAACGAACGGGATGGAGAGTACGAGCTGGAGGTGGAGGATGACGGCCCTGGTTTTGAGTTGAGCGCCGTTCAACAGAACTCCTCAGGCTTACGTCTTGTGCAGGGTTTAGCCCGCCAGTTGCGCGGGGAATTCGAGGTGACACGCGCGCCTTCGCGCGCTCGCCTGCGCTTCGCGACGACCAGCTCATGATGCCATCGGAATCTGAGAAACAGCGCAGCGCGTCCACGTCTGGCGGGGCCGGTGATCAGCCGCCTGCTTCGGAGACCGGGAACGTAGCCAAAGCGGCGCCGCAAAGGCCCGCGATCCTTATTGTCGAGGATGATTTCCTGATTGCGATGGAGGCGGAGAGCGCGTTGATCGCGGCCGGCTTTCAGATCAGCGGCATCGCCGCCACGGCTGAGGAAGCCATTTCACTCGCACGGGCGCATAGACCCGCGATCGCCATCATGGATATCCGCCTGGCCGGCCGCCGCGACGGCATTGATGCTGCCGGCGATCTCTATCGCGAAGTCGGCGTGCGCTGCGTGTTTACAACGGCCCATGATGATCAGCAGACGCGGGAGAGAGCCAGGCCATTTTCGCCTCTCGGCTGGCTGTCGAAGCCCTACACCATGATGTCGCTGATCAATCAGGTTCGCGAAGCCATCGCGAAATCGAGTTCAAGGTGATGTCTCTGCGGCGTCTGCCTCCGCGAGCTAAATAGTGCAGGTCGTCTCAAGCCGATGCAGTCTCCAATAATGTCGGGTCCGTCTAGCTAGAACGAACTAAAGGCCTCGCCCGATTTGTTCGCCGTAGCCCTCTAGCCTACGATCCGAATGAAAAAGACCTTTGCCTCGACAATTCCCGCGATATCATCGGGACGAAATCTAAAGAGGCAACCCCATAGATAATGAGGACCACGCGGGATACCTTCGATTCTTAACCAAGCCCCGGATGTTTCCAAACGCGCTCCAACATTTGGTGAAAGCAGATTTGTCTTTTGTAGCGAACTCAGTAGCTTAAGTGCTGGCTGGGGCGGGAGGGATCGAACCTCCGAATGGCGAAATCAAAATCCGTTTGATTGTTCTATGATTTCATGGCGCATTTGGAAAAAATGGTCAAAACACGCTTCAGCAATTTCAATAGCTTGGTTGCCATTTCCAAATGAAAACGTTCTGAAGCTTGAAGGCGACCAACTGAGCAACTCAGCTAAGCTGAGACTCGCTTGGCCGTGGGCTGGCGATATCACACATTCAACCGTCTTGGCGTAGGCACCTGAAATCCAGACCCGAGCAATCAAGAGACAATCCCGGATTAAGCAAAATCAATGAGTTGCAGGTCCCAACTCTGCATTTATCAGACCGAAAACGAGCATTCGCCGCACGATCGGCTGTTCGGACCATTTTCCGAACCTTGAACCTCTGATCAAGTCTGCCCGCGCGTCCTCAGGCCGCGCGCACTGTGTCGAGGAATTTGCCGACCTCGAGCTTGAGACGGTTGCTGTCGGACGCGAGCGATTGCGCCGCCGAAAGCATCTGTGAGGATGCCGATCCGGTCTCGCCCGCGCCGCGCTGCACATCGGTGATGTTGGCCGACACCTGATGGGTCCCCTGCGCAGCCTGCTGTACGTTGCGGGAGATTTCCTGCGTGGCCGCGCCCTGCTCTTCCACCGCAGCCGCGATTGTCGAGGATATCTCGGAGAGTTTCTCGATGGTGTCGCTGATGTCTTTGATAGCTCCGACCGATTCGTGCGTCGCTGTCTGGATACCAGAGATCTGCTGACCTATCTCGCCGGTCGCCTTCGCGGTCTGCTCGGCCAGCGCCTTGACCTCGGAGGCAACGACCGCAAAGCCGCGCCCGGCCTCACCCGCGCGGGCCGCCTCGATCGTGGCGTTGAGCGCCAACAGATTGGTCTGGCCGGCGATGGTGTTGATCAGTTCGACCACATCGCCGATCCGTGTCGCCGCCTTCGAGAGCTCGCTGACGCGCTCGGTAGTGCTGCGGGCCTGACCGACGGCCTCACTTGCAACCCGTGCCGACTCCTGAACCTGCCGGCTAATCTCGGTGATCGAGGACGACAGCTCCTCGGTCGCCGACGCCACAGATTGCACGTTGGTCGACGCTTCCTCGGACGCCGCAGCGACCATGGTGGTGAGCTCCTGGGCGCGCTCCGCGGTCGAGGTGAGCGCCGAGGCGGAGGCCTCCAGCTCGGTCGATGCCGAGGAGACGGTATCGACGATCTCGCCCACGGCGGATTCGAAGCTGTCGGCGAGCTTGCGCATCTCAGCCTTGCGCTGCTCGGTCGCGACCTTGTCCTGCCGGATCTTGGCCTCGGCTTCGTCGCGCGCCTTCTGCTCGGACACGACCTTGAACCTCTCGACCGCACCGGCAACGCCGCCGACCTCGTCCTTGCGGCCGAGCCCGGGCAGCACCACCGCGAAATTGCCGCCGGCGAGCTCATTCATCGCAACCGTCAGCGCGCTGATGGGCCGTGCGATGGTCACGAAGGACATGAACCATGAAGCGATGAGCACCAGCATGGCGCATGCACCGATGATGATGCCGAGCCGCTCGCTCGCGGCCATCTCCTGCGCCGCACCGGCGATCTCCTCCTCGCTTCGGTGCTTGGCAAAATCGGCGATCTGGTTGGTCAGCGTGTCCATCTTGGCTGCGTTCGGCAACGTGATCTCGCGGGTCACACGCGCGTTCTCTTCGGCGAACTTGGCCAGGCGCGCAGCAGCGTCGCCGCCGGTGACCGCGATGGCCTCGCTGCGGATCGATGCGAGCTGATGGACGCCCTCGAGATAGACCATCAGGAGACGCTTGAGCTCTTCCATTCGCGCGCGATTTTCCAGCGAGCGCGAGAGCTTCAGCATCGCCTCAACGGCGTCGCTGAAAGATCTGGACCGTTCGAGGAGGCTATCGTTTGCTTTTTGCAGGTCAGCCGGATTGCTGGCGAGGCGAATGTCGCGGGCGCTGAGCTGCATGCTGCGCAACGCGAGCGTGGCTTCGACCGCATCCCGCGCCAGCACCTGCTGCGCGAGCGCCGACTCATTGGAGTGGCGCACATTGCCATTGCCGACGATCTGGCCCGCGATCATGGCTGCGACGAGGAGGATGCCGAGCGCCGAGGCAACCGCGAGCTTGGTACCGATCCGCAAATTCTGAATAAGGCTCAACATGGCACATTTCCCCAAAAGCGCGCGGCCAAGTCATTGTCGGCCGCTTCGGACGTAGGTCGCCGTTGCCTAAACACTGAGCGCGTCGAATTCCTATTTGGTTAACGGCGGCCTCAGGAGAAATACCGGAATCGGCGTCAAGCACTTGAAAGTTCACACGGATTGCGAGCTTAACAAGTTAATTACAGCTTCCAGCAGGAGACGTAGTCGGACTGGAACTGCCTGCTCCTCGATTGCGAGACTGCGACCGGGACGCTGGGTTAGTGCGGCACAAAGGGGGCTGGTACCCGTCTCGTTCGCGTATCTGTATTCACCGCTGATACCCGCCACCGTTCAAACGCATTGATCGGATCGGTAGCTGTGAAGTTCAGTATGACGCCGCGCCCGCGACCGAAATTGTCGGTACGCTGTAGAGAGAAATTGGCTCCTTCGGCTTTCGCGACAATCCGGCCGAAACTGCCGACAACCCGTCCCATTTCGGCATCGATTTCTTCGAAAGCGCCACCGAACGGCAAGCAATGCCGCACGAACGCGCAAAGATGGTTCGGTGCCAATCGGGGGGTGGAACATGTCCTGCTCAGTACACGTTCGGGCCTTTCGCGACCTTCTAGACGGCGAGGGCATCGTTGAGGACGTCGAGCGGATCGTCGCCTACACAACGGATCAACGTCAGCTCTTCACGGGCTCCACACTTGCCGTGCTCAAGCCGGCGACGACGCAGCAGGTCGCGGACATCGTGCGGCTGGCGGCGCGCCACAGTATTGGAATCGTTCCGCAAGGCGGCAACACCAGCTATTGCGGCGGCGCGACGCCGGACGCCTCGGGACGACAGATGATCGTGAGCCTCGAGCGGATGGATAGGATTCGCGAAGTCGATCCCGTCTCCATGAGTATTTCTGTCGATGCCGGCGCCATCTTGAAAAACGTACAGGACGCCGCAGCAGCCGCCGGGCTTCTGTTGCCGCTCAGCCTCGGCGCGGAAGGCAGTTGCCGGATCGGCGGCAACATCGGCACGAACGCCGGCGGGCTGTCGGTCGTCAGGTACGGGATGACGCGCGATCTGCTGCTCGGGATCGAGGCGGTGCTGGCGGACGGCACGGTGGTCTCCGACATGCGCAAGCTGCGGAAGAACAACACCGGCTACGACGTCAAACAGTGCTTCGTCGGAAGCGAGGGGACTCTCGGCATCGTCACCGGCGCAGTGTTGCGTCTCGCGCCTTTGCCGACCCGCCGCGCGACTGCCTGGCTGAAACTCGCGAACGGCGCGCCGCTCGCCGAGCTTCTCGCCTTGGTCCGTCGCGAATCCTCAGACCTGCTGACCACGTTCGAATTTATGGCGGCCCGAGCCATCGCGCTCGCGACCGACGCAATGACCGACCCGCCCTCCCTTGGAGCGGGCTCAGCAGGTGCCGTCCTCGTCGAGTTCGCCTCTTCCTCACGCCATCTCGATCTCGACCAACTGATGGAAGCCGTTCTGGCCGAGGTGATCGAGGCCGGATGGATCGAGGACGCGTTGCTGGCGCAGAGCGGATCGCAGCGGGCGGCGATGTGGCGGCTCCGCGAGACCATCCCCGAGGGCGAGAAGCGCAGGAACGGATCGATCAAGCACGACATCTCGGTACCGCTTTCCTCCATTCAGCGCTTTCTGGATTTGGCCGGCTCGCAGATGCGATCGTATGACGCCGACCTTGAGCTGTCCGTCTACGGCCATGTCGGCGACGGCAATCTGCACTACAACGTGCTCGTTCCTCCCGATGTCGACCGGCTGGAATTCACCAAGCGGATCGAAAGCAGCCTTTCGTTGCAACTCTACGACACGGCCGCAGCGCTCGGCGGCACGTTCAGCGCGGAGCACGGCGTCGGTCGTTTCAAGAAGCACCTTCTGGAGCGGTACGGCGATGTCGGGCGTATCGCGGCGATGCGCCGTATCAAGGCTGCCTTTGATCCGGCGGATATCATGAACGCCGGCGCCGTCGTTCGTCCGTTAGGAGAGAAGTCTGTCTGTTGACCATCGGCCGGCGAGTTGGCGATGCTTTCGTTTAGGGGGCCAAGCAGTGCGTTTTCGGCGAGGCATCTCGATCACACCAATTCGTCTCGTCCATATAAAGAAAGAGCCACTCCGAAGGAGTGGCTCAAGTTGGGGAGGAAACACCCCTTAGGGACTGCTAAAACCGCGATCAGGCCGCGACCTGTTCGATCGGTGAGCACGGCAGGCCGAGGCTCTCGGCCACGGGCCTTGAAGTCAGCCGTCCGCGATGGACATTTAGTCCCGCACGCAAATGGGGATCTTCGAGCACGGCGGCGAATCCCTTGTTGGCCAGAGCCAGGCCAAATGGTAGCGTAGCGTTATTCAGCGCCTGGCTCGAAGTTAGCGGCACAGCACCCGGCATGTTGGCCACGCAATAGTGGATGACGCCATCCACTTCGTAAGTCGGATCGGCATGCGTGGTAGGACGCGATGTCTCGAAGCATCCGCCCTGGTCGATGGCTACGTCCACGATCACGGATCCTTTGCGCATCGTGCTCAGCATCTTGCGGCCGACGAGTTTCGGCGCGCTCGCACCCGGAATGAGCACTGCGCCAATAACGGCGTCTGCGGCAAATACCTCGTTCTCGAGGACGTCTATGGTCGAGAATCTCGTACGAACGCGTCCTTCGAACAACTCATCCAATTCACGAAGCCGCGGTATTGAGCGATCGAGAATGGTGACCTCGGCACCCAAGCCCACCGCCATACGGGCAGCGTGCGTGCCGACGACCCCGCCTCCGAGCACCACGACGCGCGCCGGTTGAACGCCCGGAACGCCGCCCATCAAGAGCCCTCGCCCACCGGCATATCGCCTGAGTGCCGCACCCGCAGCTTCGATCGCCAGCCGGCCCGCGACCTCGCTCATCGGCGCAAGCAACGGAAGTCCGCCATGCTCGTCAGTCACGGTTTCGTAGGCGACCGCCGTGCATCCGGATTTCAGCAGACCTTTGGCCTGTTCCGGATCGGGTGCAAGATGGAGATAGGTGAACAGAACCTGGTTCTCTCGGAGCAGCGTCCATTCTGACGGCTGCGGCTCCTTCACCTTGACGATCATGCCGCTCGATGCAAACACCTCGCGCGCGGAGCCGGCAATCGTTGCGCCCGCGCCGCGATAGTCATCATCCGTCACGCCAATGCCAGCGCCCGCATTGGTCTCCACCAAGACGTCATGGCCTGCCGCCACATATTCCCGAACGGCTCCAGGCGTGAGGCCTACGCGATATTCATGCGTCTTGATTTCCTTGGGCACACCGATCTTCACTCGGGATCTCCTCTGATAGACGATGTCTTCGCAGACGAACGGCGACATCAACCTAATGAACTGGACGCCACCGCAGCGTAGTTTGGATGTGACGGCATTGCGTAACTAGAATGGGGCAAAGTCCGGCATGGTATTGCATTGAAGATGCCGTGGTTGAGATGATGTGCCGTCGGCGCTGACGCGCGACGAAGCCGAATGGCGAAGCTCAACGCGGCGGCGAACGTTGTCGATGACCGGCGCCGGCGTCGGGCAACTCAGGACGGCGGATCACTGACCCGTCACTGAAGCGAGCAAGTCGATACGGGCTCCAATCGACACAGGGCGTTTCCCCCGTCGCCAGCTGGCTCGTGAGAAGGCCGCTACCGGGGCCAATTCCGACGCCATGTCCACTGAAGCCCGAGGCGATGACCAGACCCGACACCGCATCGACCGTCGATATGATTGGCACGAGAACGGGAGCGGTATCATGAGCGCGCCCCACGGCGCGGCCACCTCTATTCCCCGCAGGGCAGGAGTTTCCCTGACCAGATTGCTTCTGGGCAGGCTTTGCCGCGCGCGCCAGGCCTGACTTTCGGCTCGATCTTCAGATGGCGGCGATGTCCAGCTTCGAGCCGTCGACCAGACGTGACAGCCGGAAAGGTGTGGGATCGACGCAAGGCGTGTCGTTTACGACAAGCTCTGCGGCAAGATAGCCAAGCCCCGGGCCCAAACCGAAGCCGTGACCCGAGCAGCCCGCCGCGAGGACGAGGCCTTCCACGCCGTCCACCTGCGACACCACAGGCACTGCGTCAGGCGTGCAATCGACGAAGCCGCCCCAGGCGCTATCGATCTTTATCTCGCCGAGTTGGGGGAACGTTTTCCGGACACTCTCCACCACCTGGCTCACCAGCCATTTCAAGGGGGGAGGATCCAGCACGCGATTCTGTTCGAATATCCGATCGTCGTTGGTCAGCAGCGCCGGCATCGAATCCGGCCCCGAAACGAACGATCGCCCGACGCCGAGCCTGACGTTCTTCAGACGACGCAAGAACTGCGGCATGAATTCCCGGCTATACCGGATCGCCTGGGGCGTGATTTCGAGGTTCGCCTTGCCGCTGATCGCAAGCGTGTAGCTGCCGTCCAGTCGACGCGTGATCGTGCAGTAGGGTGTCGAGACCGCCTCGCCGATATTGATTGTGGGGGTGGAACGCAGCGCGGTCTGCCGGATGCTCGCTTGGGGGAAACTGATCCCGAGCGGCCGAAGGAAGCGCGAAGACCAGGCGCCGGCGGCGCACAGCACCGCGCTGGTTCTGATGTAGCCCTTCTCCGTGTGCACACCCGCGATCTTGCCATTGGCCAGATCGAGCGCACGCGCCGCGCATCCCTGGTGGATCGTGGCGCCCAGAGTTCTGGCCCCCTCGGCGATAGCCGGCGCGGCGAGCGCAGGTTCGGCCTTGCCGTCCCGTTCCGAATAGGTCCCGCCGACCCATTTGTCACGCGCTTCGGGGACGCGCTCGGCCACCTCCGCCCGGCTCAGCACGCGGGTGTCGACGTCGTACTCCCTGGCGATCCCGCGCCACTTTTCCCAGCCGGCGAGCACGGCCTCGTCGTGGGTCGCATAGACGAGACCGCAGCGTCGAAATCCGAGGTCCCGATTGATATCGCGCGTGAGCTCGTCCCATAGCCGCATGGAGATCACCGAGAGCGGCAGTTCGCGCCGGTCGCGGTTCTGCTGGCGGCACCAACCCCAGTTTCGGCTCGATTGTTCACAGGCGACGTGGCCCTTCTCGAGGAGCGCCACAGAGAGGGCACGCTTTGCGAGGTAGTAGGCGGCGGTGGAGCCGAGGATGCCGCCGCCGACGATGACAACGTCGGCCTCGGCCGGGAGGCGCTCATCGCTGTGAATGCGCTCGACGCGGGGCGACATGTTTCAACGAACCTCGGCTGCCAGGAATGCGGAAGCAAAGTTCCGATCAGCCCTTCATCGCATCGTGCGCGCGATACAATGTGCTGAAATCATCTAGAACTTCGCAAGATGTTCGGGTTTTTGAGCGCTTGAGCGATATGAGCTGCTCAAGCGCATGGTCGACGGCCATAAACGTTTGTTCCGATCGCAGCTAGACGGTCTAGCCGTCCTGAGCGGTGCCGGCATCCAGGGCTGTGCCGGGTTCGAGCAGCACGACCTCGCAGATGTCGTCCAGCGCGGCAGGGCAATGCTCGACCCCGCGCGGGACCACGATGAACTCGCCTTGCTCGATGATCTCGTCCCGATCGCGGAATTTCATCAGCAGGCGGCCCTTGTGCACCAGGAAGAGTTCGTCACTGCTCCTGTGAAAGCGCCAGGCGAACTCGCCCGCGAACTTGGCGAGCTTGATCTGCATATCGTTGATCTGACCGGCGATCTTCGGAGACCAGGTCTCCTTGAGCTGCCCGAACGAGTTGGCCAAGTTCTTCTTGTGGAGCGGCGAGAGATGTCGATTAAGCGCGGCCACGTCACGAATGATGGCCCCGAGCTGTCGAGCGACGTCCTTGTCGTCGGCCGGATACTTGCCGTCCAACGCGGCGGTGCCGACGGTGAAGCCGGCGGCCCCCGCGTCCTTCAGGGCGGCGATCCGCTCGGGCGTATCAATCGAGCCGGCCACATAGACGGGCTTGGATACCGCCGCGCATACCGCCTTGATGAGGGCCGGGACGTGTTCCTTGGAACGATAGGCGAGCAGGTCGAGGCCATGCACGCCCTCCCGCGAGGCAAGCGCCTTGGCGCTCTCGACGATCTCCTCGATGCTCCCTTCGAGCACGCTCGGGTGACCGGTGATGCGACCCGGGAAGGGGCAGTATTGAATGTCCGTGCCGGCAAGGATCGGCAGGACGTCGTCAACGCGTGTGCCGCCGAGCAGGACGTCGACGCCGATTTCGACGGCTGCCTTCGCCGAAACAATCTCACGCTGCTGATCGAGTGAGACGACTTCGAGATAGGAGGTCGCGCCGTCTGACTTGATGGCCTGGTTGAGAACTTTGAGACGGTCCATCGGTAGGCCGATGTCCTTGAAGCCAATGTGGCGAACGCCGAGGCTCAGGGCGGTCTTGAGTTGCTCCGAGGCTTCCTCGACGGTGCGATCGTTGCGCGTGAGCATGAAAATGAAGCGAAGGCCCATTAGACTACCCCTTCCTTGGTCTTGATTTGCGCGGCGACGAGCCTTCGCGCGTAGGCCAGCGCAGTCTCGAGACTGCCGGTGTCGGCGATGCCTCGCCCTGCAATGTCGAACGCCGTGCCGTGGTCAGGGCTTGTACGGACGAACGTCAGGCCGAGCGTGATGTTCACACCCTTTTCGAGGCCGAGATATTTCACCGGGATCAGGCCCTGATCGTGATACTGGGCCACGACGACATCGAAGCGGCCTTTGCGGGCCTGCATGTAGACGGTGTCGCCCGGCCAGGGACCGCTGGCGTCGATGCCCTCGGCGCGTGCCGCCTCAATTGCGGGGCCAATGATCCGGATTTCCTCGTCGCCGAAGAGACCGCCTTCGCCGGCATGAGGGTTGAGCCCTGCAACCGCAACGCGCGGTGCTGCGATGCCGAGGGCCTTCCCACCCTCGTTTGCAAGCCGGATCGCCGACATCTGCGCATCAAAATCGGCTTCGTCGATGGCTTTGCGCAGCGCCGTGTGGATGGTGACGAGAACCGTGCGGATATCGTCGTTGGCCAGCATCATCGCGACGCGCTTCGCGCCACCATACTCAGCGAGAATCTCGGTGTGCCCGGGATAGCGAATGCCCGCGCTTGCCATCGCTTCTTTGTTGATCGGCGCGGTAACGATGCCGCTGACCTTGCCGGTTTTGGCTGCCGCGATGGCGGCAACGACGGCGTCGAAGGAGGCTTGGCCGGATATGGCGCTGATGCTCCCGAGCGGAGGCGGCGCGATGATCTGCGTCGCCTCAATGACCTCGATGGACCGCGGCTCAGTGCGCGCCTCTTGAGGATCGGCGATGCGCTTGACCTTGAGGCCGAGATCCAGACGACGGACGACATCCTCCATCACGACCGAGCTGCCGAAGACGACGACGCTTTCAGCGCCTTTGGCCAATGTCTTCGCCACGATCTCCGGGCCGATGCCGGAGGGATCGCCCATGGTGATGGCGAGGGGAGCGGTTTGGGTCATCACAGAACTTGTCCTGATACGGAGGCGCCAAGGCGGAGCTGCTCGATCGCACGATGCAGCGTATTGTCGTCGCCAAAGCCGCCTGCCTTCATCGCGATGAGCAGCTCTCGTCCATTCTCGAGGAACGCGCGGCCAAGCGGAAAGCCTGGCTCGAGCTCCTGCAAGATCTCGAACGCAGAGATGTCAAGGCCATCGAGGATCGCTTCCATCGTATCCCCGCCGGTGGCTATCACCACGTCGAAACGCTCATCGACCAGCTTTCGAGCCGCAGTCTGCGCAATGTCGCGCAGGATTGAGTGGGGGTCGTCGATACGTTCCACTGGAGCTCGTAACAGGGCTACGCCGTGCTCCACTCCGATACGATCGGCCTGACGACGGCTGCGCGGGTTCGCGCTGCCGACAACAACGAGAATCTCGCTCCCCCCGGCTAGCGCCACGTCGGACGTAACCTGAGCCGGTGCAAACCACTTCGCCAAAGTCAGAGCCATGCCCGGAGAGCCAACCCACAGGATCGACTCCGGATCCGGCAATGCTGCAATCTTTGCGTCGAGTTCGCCCTGGGTCGCAGCATCAAGGATGACAACATTGCCGATGGAGGACGGGACGAGCTCAACCAGTCGCGAGTGTCGCGCCGGATGGACAGGATCGCGACCATAACCGCTCTCCGCGACCGGAATGCCATCGACAAGCTGAACGCCGCCGACGGTCGTACGCCCTGCGCCCGGAAACGCAGGTGCGAAGACCAGCGTCTTGCGGCCGCTTGCGATGAAGGCCGCTTCGATCTCGGCCCTCACATGCCCGCGAAGAGTCGAGTCCACGGTCTTGTAGAGAACATCTCGTGAAGCGAGTTGCGCGGCAAGTTCCGACGCTCGCTGTGCCGCTTGCGATGCCTGAAGCGATCGCGATCCGCAATCGACGGCGAGGACGGGAGCCTGCTGTAGAGGCAGCCGGCGTCGGCCGACGAGGGCTCGCAGGCCCCGCTGGACAAACGGCGCGGCCCCATCAGCGGCGCTGGTCAGGTCGTCGGCAAGGATCCCGATCGTGTATTGGCGATTGGTTCGCATACGGCAATTATGCCAACCAAATCCGACTTAAAAAGCGATCAATTTTGGGCCTGATTGGTGATAGCATATCACCAATGAAACGATCAGAAATACCTTCCTTGGACGACCTGCGTGCGTTCGAGACCACTGCGCGCCTCGGCTCGGTACGCTTTGCCGCCGACAGCCTTGCGTTGACCCACGGGGCCGTGAGCCGCCGTATCACCAAGCTATCGGAAGACCTGGGCTTCAAACTCTTCGAAAAGAGCGGACGTGGCTTGCGCCTCACGGCTGCTGGAGAGGTGCTCAACCTCACACTCGGCAGGTTCTTCACCGAGCTGGCGACAACCGTTGAGAGCTTGCGTGCTGCCAACGCTCGGCAGAATGCGCTTGTTCTCTCATGCGAGCCCTCGGTCGCCATGCGCTGGCTTATTCCGAGGCTTGCAAGCTTTCAGGCTGCCCATCCCGATATCGCTCTGCATTTGTCGGTTGGCGGCGGGCCCGTCGAATTTCGCCGCGATCGGATCGATCTCGCCATTCGCCGGCTCGACTTTGCGCTTCCGGACGCCTGGCATGTCCAGCGTCTTTTTCCTGAAAAGGTGGGACCGGTCGTGAGCCCACAACTCGCGCCGGCGTTTGCGTCGGGGGAGTACATCGCTTTGGGTTCAAAGACCCGGCCGGACGCTTGGTCGCGGTGGCTTTCCACCCATCCGTCAGTGCGGCGGCCCACAGAAATTCGCTTCTACGACCACCACTTCTTGATCGTTGAAGCCGCATCCGCCGGGCTAGGTGTTGCCCTCAGCCCGTGGGTCCTCGTAACCGACGATATTGATAGAGGGCGACTCACCGCACCTGCCGGCTTCGATCCCGACGAAAGCCACTACGGGCTCATCTGGACAGGAGAACCTGAACTGTCGGGGGCAGCACGCCATCTTGCTCAATGGCTGCAAGAACAGGTGCAAATTTCGTTTAAAGCGTGATGGCATCGGGTTTGATAGTCCAGCCCCGATGACGTCTGCGATCTAGCCTGCGATCTTGATGAGCGCCCGCTCCATGCTTGCTAGGAAGAGGTCAACGTGCTCGGCTTGGCAAATGAGCGGAGGGCGCACTTTGAGCGTATCTTCATTGGCCCCGGTCGTGCTGATAAGCACGCCGTCATCGCGCATTGCGTTGACCAGGTCCAAAGCCATCGCACGACGGTGTGCCGCCGGGCTGCCCTCAGATCCTATGTCGATGCCAAAGAAGAGACCGGCATTTCTGATCGCGCGAACCTCATGTCGTTGCTTTGCAAGCTTCTCCAGTCCGGCGCGGAGGCGCTGGCTCATCGCAAGCGCCTTTTGCGGGATTTGGTCGCGCTGCAGGATCGTTAGCACGGCGTTCGCTGTTGCTATCCCGACTGTGTTTCCAGCGAACGTGTTCGAGTAGCGAGACGTGGCACCAAATTGGTCCATCCATGCTCTGCGACCAACGACAGCGCCAATCGGAAATCCGTTGCCCATCGGCTTGCCGAGGGTAACAAGATCCGGAACGATCCCGTGGCGCTCGAAGCCCCACATACAGGCGCCAGTTCGTCCGAAGCCTGGTTGAACTTCGTCGGCAATGACGAGACCACCAGCCTCCTGCACCGACGCAACTCCGCTCGCGATGAATCCAGGAGGATCTGCCCATACGCCATCGCTGGAAAAAATACTGTCGATGAGCAGGGCCGCAACGCCCATGCCACGACGGCTCAAATCCATCATGGCTGAACGAATCTGTGTCTCGAAAAACTCCGCAGCCTGGGCTGCCGGTATGCCCGCCGGCCCGGGTAGGGACACCATCCGCACGAATGGGCTGAGTTCGACTGCGTCACCCAGGTTCGGCGAAACCGCGGCGGTCGCAGCACTCGTGCCGTGATAGGCATAGGTGGAAACGATCACGCCTTCATTGCCGCTCGCACATCGCGCAATGCGAAGCGCCAGATCGTTGGATTCACTCCCCGTGCAGGTAAACACCACGCGGTCGAGCTCGTGCGGGAAAGTCCCGACGAGCCGCTCGGCATAGTCGACAAGCTTTGGCTCGAGATAGCGCGTATTGGCGCTTATTCGGCCCGCCTGTTCAGCCATTGCAGCGTTTACTTCCGGGCGGCAATGGCCGAGGCACGGCACGTTATTGTAGAAGTCGAGATGGGGCCGTCCGTCCGGATCGTACAGCCACATACCTTCGCCGCGAACGAAGTGCACGGGCCGGCGGTACTGGAGCCGATAAGAAGCGCCCAGAACTTTGTCACGACGAGCAATGAGCTCGGATTCGCGGCTAGGAAGGTTTGATTCGCCTGGTCTGTAGCGGTTGGGCATGAGATCTGTCGACATGTGCTGCTGCCTGTTTGAAAGAGTACCGCGGTTACTTCGCAATTTTACGCCCCTGTCGCTCGAGCGAACTTAAGCGGCGTTACGGCAAGGACGACGATACTGCCGCCAGGACTGCCGCCTCGCCGAACGCGACATCAAGAGGCTCCAGGATAGAAAGGCCGTGCTCGGCACGCGCGACGTTCTTCTTGATGTAGTGGGCGTCGGCCGGAAAAAGGTGGGCGCGCCAGTAGTTGACCAGGATCAATGCACTTTGTCGCGCTCGCATCAGTCCGACGAGGAGTCTTGTTTCCAGCCTTGAAAGCGCAATGATGGAGGCATAGCCGGCAATGAGATGTTCGGCGCCACCCAGAGGAAGAGTCGGATCTGACACGACGTGACTTGCTGCAATCGCCAGATCCTGGATCCTGGGGCTCCAGCAGCCATCACCAAAATCGATGAAGCCCAGTCCCTGGCCAGTCACAATCATATTGAATGGACTGGGATCGTTATGAGTGACCTGCCAGACGACATTTGAGATTTGCGGCTCAACAAACTCCAGATACTCCGCCATGGCGGCGCGAACCCTATCGGCAACGCTCCCGCTTGGTAGGTACTGCTCCAGTTCCATCAGCCGCGACCAGCACCCGACATGCCAAAGAATGGGCCGATGGGCTGCAAGCACGTTGACTTGCGCAAGCGCTAAATCAAGCTGAGCGAGGGCGCGACCAGTCCGAAAAAGCAGCTCGGGAGTGGGCACCACCTGGTGCAGCGGAATGCCCTCCATCCGGGTCTGCAGGTACCCGCATGTCTGCTCTTCTCCAAACATCAGTTCGCCGCTACGCGTGCGCAGCACTGTGGGTGCGACGAAGCCCGCAGCCCCCTGCAAGCCTGCCAGGGCCGAGGTTTGGAAACGGAAGCTGTCGACCGCCTCCGGTCTGGTCGACGTCTTCAGGATGCAGCGCCCGCCGTCCGGGATGCCGACTTCAATGGTGCGCTCAACCTCGGAGGACAACGTGGCGATTGATCCGGTCACTCCGTAGTGACGCTTCAGCAGTGCCACCGACATGTCCGGTCCGGAGGAGTCGGACCGCATAGCCAGGGCTGCGGCAGCCGCGCGAAAGTAGGTTTCAGCAGACTTTGCGGCGGCCTTCATCGATAAAATCCTAGAACAGCCTTGGTCTCGAGATACTCCTCCATGCCCTCACGGCCGTATTCCCGGCCGTTGCCGGACCGCTTGTATCCGCCGAAAGGTGCGTTGGGGTCCCAGTCGGGGTGGTTGAGATGGACCTGACCCGACTGGATCTGATGGGCGACTGCGCGCACCGTCTCCAAATCAGTGCCTTGCACGTGGGCGCCGAGGCCGTAAACGGTTTCGTTGGCGATCGCGATCGCCTCGTCCACGGTGTCGTACGGAATGATCGACAGCACCGGGCCGAAAATCTCCTCCTGCGCGATCCTCATGTCGCGACGGACGTTCGAGAAGATCGTCGGCCGCGCATAGAGGCCAATCTGAAGGTCGCCGGGCCGCCCCGGCCCGCCGATGACGAGCTTCGCGCCTTCCTTCAGACCGACACTGATCATGGTCTGCACGCGCTCGAACTGCGGCCGGTTGGCAATAGGACCATGGGTCGTGCTTTCCGCAAGGGGATCGCCGACCACCAATTCAGAAGCGGCCGCCGCCGCCAGGATCTCGACCTCCTCCATTTGTGAGCGGGACACAAGCATGCGCGTCGGTGCGCTGCAGGATTGGCCGAGATTGCGGAAGGCGGCGCCGACGCCGAGCGGAACAGCGCGGCTCAGATCGGCATCCGGCAAAATAATGTTCGGCGACTTGCCGCCGAGCTCCTGGGCGACGCGCTTGACGGTGGGCGCCGCGGCCTGCGCGACCAAAACACCGGCCCGGGTCGAGCCGGTGATCGAGATCATGTCGACCAGCGGATGCGACGCCAGACCGGCGCCAACGATCGGACCTGTCCCATTGACGAGGTTGAAGACGCCGGGCGGACAACCGGCATCGTCCATTACCTCAGCGAATAGCAAGGCACTCAGCGGCGATAATTCGCTCGGCTTCAACACCACCGTGCAACCGGCCGCGAGCGCGGGGCCGACCTTGGCGGTGATCTGGTAGAGAGGCCAGTTCCAGGGGGTGATGAGACCGCAGACCCCAATCGCCTCTCGCATGATCGCGGTGCTGCCGCGTGGGGTGACGAACTGATAGTTCGCGAGATTGTCGCGTGCGACGCGGATATGTTCGGCGGCCAGCGGCACCTGGGCGCGACGCGCATAGGTGATGGCAGCTCCCATCTCGCACGTAAGCGCCTGCGCGAACAGTTCCAGCCGCTGCAGCAGCAAAGCGTGAATCCGGTCGAGCAGTGCCGCTCTCTCAGCAGGCGGCGTCGTGGACCAGCCGGCGAAGGCTCGTCTTGCGGCTGCGATGGCGCAGTCCACATCATCGTCATCGCCGAGCGCGACCTCAGCAATCGGTTGCTCCGTCGCCGGATTGACGACGGTTGCTGCTGCCGCGACTGATCCGATCGGCTTCCGCCATTCTCCGTCGATGTAGAATTTTCCGGGGAAGCCGGCTTCCGTCAGGTGTCGAAGGGGCGAGGTCATTGGAACCGATCCTTGATCCGGTAATAGGCGGCGAGCAGCCTACCAGCCGCGTATCCGTGGCCATCGTGCTTCGATCGCGTCGCTGCCGGCGGAGACGACGTTGTACAGTTCGTGTTGCGACGCCGTTGCACAGGCATGATTGGGAAGAATTCTGACCTTCGCGCCGATCGGAAGGTCGAGCAAAGCCTGCGCCGAGCCGGGCCTGATCGAGAGGATGCCGTGCTCCTGGCTCGCTTGCGAAACGATCAGGTCGGGATAGATCTTGCCGGCCACGTCGCAGACCAGACCGTATCCCTGGTCGACCCGCTGTGCCGCGGTGCCGCGGTCGCGCGACAGCGCCATCCAGCCTGCATCGACCAGGATCCAGCCCTTCTCTGGCTTCGTGCCGATCACGGTGGCGAGCAACGAGATCGCGATATCGTCAGTCGTGCAGACACCGACACCGTGCATCACCAGATCGAAGAACATGTAGACGCCGGCGCGCATTTCCGTGACGCCGGTCAGGTCCTCGGCAAAATGGGCGGTCGGCGTCGAACCGACGCTGACGACAGGGCATTCGTGGCCGGCCGCCCGCAACGTCGTTGCGGCGGCGACCGCCAAGGCGCGCTCGTTTTCCGCAGCCGCGACCAGGCCCGCGGGCGTGCTGAGGCCGTAGGATTCGCCGGCATGGGTGAGAATGCCGGCGAGCTTGACGCCGGCCTCGGCCAAGGCGGCCGCGACGGCGATGAGCTTGGGATCCCCGGCGGTCAGCCCGCCACGGTGGCCGTCGCAGTCGATCTCAATGAAAGCAGACGGCGCCACGCCGGCGGCACGAGCGGCCGCGCCGAGGATGATCGCCTGCTCCGGCGAATCGAGCAGCACCTTGATATCGATGCCTGCTTTCCGCAGGCGCATCGCTCTTTCAGCTGTGTGGGGAGCCAGACCCACGGCATAGGTGATGTCCCGAAATCCATGCTGCGCGAAGTAGTCCGCCTCCGCCAAGGTTGAGACCGTGATCGGTCCCACCCCCGATGGATAGACGCGTCGGGCAACGTCAATGGATTTCGCCGTCTTCATATGGGGACGCAGCACGACGCCTTGCCGAGCCATACGAGAGGAGAGGCGCGCGAGATTGCCATCCAGCCGGTCCTTGTCGAGCAGGAGCGCCGGTGTTGCCAGCGCATTAATCGTTGCGGCCGTCTCGCCCGGACCGGCATTTGGGATATCCGTCCTGTCCATCTCCACGCGCAACATCCCGGTGTCCTCTCAGCCGAACGACTGGTTGGCGAGCCCAAAAATGCGGGCCGGTCCAGTCGATGGAGCCGGCGTCCCCAGCACCATGGTGGTGGCATCACTGACCTGCTGCAGGCCGATGCTTTCGAGCCATTCCCCGAGCTGCGAGGAGGCCGCAGTATCGATCCGCACGAAGACAGGCCCGAGCCGCGCGATCGCGAATTCGATCAGCGCGCGCGCATCGGTCGAGTTCTCGGCCACCACGGGGCCGATGACATGCCCGCGGCCGAAGAGCCGAGAGATGGCGTAGCCGCAAAGTACGCCGTCACGCGGCAGGACATAACAGTCACCGCTATCGAACAGACGATTCAGCAACTGCCGCCGCTCCAACCCCGTAGCATTGCGGTCGAGCCGCGCGATCGCCCCGAACTCCGATGCGGCCATCGGCCTGACGAGACCCGATCGCGGGGTCTCGTGGCTCTGGCGCGGAATGCCCTGATGCTGATGGATGATCCCGGTCGGCACAAAGCCGCGGCGGCGATACAGCGTGATGCCTTCCGCCGTCGAATTCAGCGCGATGGCCCGCGGGCGCGCGGACGTCAGCAACGCATCCATGAGCCGGGCCCCATAGCCACGGCCCTGAGCGGCCTTCGCAACGATGATCATGCCGGCGGATGCATGAGTCTCGCCGTACGGCCACCAAGCCGCGGTCCCGATCACCGTCCCAGCGCGCTCAAGAACAAAGCCATGACCCAACTGAAGCGCGACGTCCCAATCCTCGATCCGATACGGCCAAGACATCTCCTGCGAGAGTTTCAGGGCGCCTTCCAGATGCGCTCTGGAGAACGGAAGCAGGGCCACGTCCTCATTGTCACGATGCCCGACTGGATAAGCTGCGGCTGTCATGATCGGTCAACGTCTCTTGCTCGGGTTGCCGGCCTAATCGCCAGCGTGTGGCAGCGTGAGGCCATCTCATGATCCCCGCGCAGTTCGCAGCGTAACTTGGGTCCGACAGCATTACGCGGCCGGACTGGTGCAAAGTTCGGCATAGAATTTCATTGATGGCGCGGCAGCAGGATCAATCTGCCGTCCCGCAGCAGGCGCACTCTCGAAGGGCGTATTCACGCCTTCCAATCCAGGACGATCTTGCCGCAGTTGCCAGTGCGCATGATCTCAAATCCGGCCTTGAACTCTATCACCGGCAGGCGATGCGTTATGATTTTCCGGATGTCGAGACCGCTCTCAAGCATCGCGAGCATTTTGTGCCAGGTCTCAAACATCTCCCGCCCGTAGATTCCCTTGACGGTGAGCATCTTGAAGACAAGCTTGGTCCAGTCGACCGTCGCAGGCCGAGCAGGGATACCAAGCATGGCGATCTTGCCGCCCATCACCAGATTTTCGACCATTTGGTCGAACGCGGCCGGCGCACCGCTCATCTCAAGCCCGACATCGAACCCTTCCTTCATGCCGAGGCGCTGCGCCACGGACCGCAGATCTTCCTTGCTCACGTCGACGGGAACGACGTCCGTGACATCAGATGCCAATGCCAAACGATGCGGATTGACGTCGGTAATCACGACGTGCCGCGCACCGACATGCCTGGCAACGGCCGCGCTCATGATGCCGATGGGGCCTGCTCCAGTGATGAGCACATCCTCTCCGACGAGGTCGAACGACAACGTTGTGTGGACGGCGTTGCCGAGCGGATCGAGGATGGCCCCGATCTCGTCATCGATCGCGTCCGGGAGCGGCACGACATTGAAGGCGGGCAAACGCAGATATTCGGCAAAAGCTCCGGGAATATTGACACCGATCCCCTTGGTTCCAGGATCCAGGTGAAACCGCCCTCCCCGCGCAGCGCGGCTGCTCATGCCGACAACATGGCCCTCACCCGAAACCCGCTGCCCAATCGCGAACTTCGTGACGTTCGCGCCCACCTCCGCGATCTCGCCTGCATACTCATGGCCGACGACCATCGGGACAGGGACGGTCCGCTGCGCCCACTCATCCCAAGCGTAGATATGGATATCCGTGCCGCAGATCCCGGTCTTTTTGATCTTGATGAGAACGTCGTCCGGTCCGATCTGCGGGATCCCCCGTTCGTCGAGCCAGAGCCCGGGTTCGGCGGTTGCTTTGACAAGAGCTTTCATGAGAGCACCTTTGTAATCATCAAATCACGCCAAGCGCTTTGCCGGCGTCGGCGAAAGCGTCGACGGCCAATTCAACGTCCTTTTCGCTCAGGGCGGCGGACATCTGTGTCCTGATCCGCGCCTTTCCTTTGGGGACGACGGGAAAGAAGAACGCGGCGACGTAGATGCCGCGCTCATCCAGCGCGGATGCTATATCCTGCGCCAGGCGCGCGTCGTGCAGCATGACTGGGATGATTGGCGTCTCTCCCGCGAGCAGCTCGAATCCCGCCTTTTCCAAGCCCGACCGAAAGCGCCGCATATGCGCAGCAAGAATCTGCCGTCGGTCGTCGGCTGTTTCCGCGATCTGGATCGCCTTGATGGATCCCGCCGCCACTGCCGGAGCAAGGCTGTTGGAGAAGAGATACGGACGCGCTCGCTGTCGAAGCAGATCAACAATTGGTTGGGACGCCGCAACAAAGCCGCCCATCGCGCCACCGAGGCTCTTGCCGAGCGTTCCCGTGACGATGTCGACCTGCCGGTTTGTGCCTGTTAGCGTCGGCGTGCCGCGGCCGGCTTCGCCGATATGACCGGTGGCATGGCAGTCGTCGACCATGACGGCGGCGCCGTACCTCTCGGCCAAGGCGCAAATGGCGGGGAGCCTGGCCACGTATCCGTCCATCGAGAACACGCCGTCCGTGGCGATCAATTTGAACCGGGCTCCGTCCCTGTCTGCCTCCTTGAGCCGATCCTCGAGCTCGTTCATGTCGCCGTTGGCAAAGCGGTAGCGCCTCGCCTTGCAAAGACGCACGCCGTCGATAATGGAAGCGTGATTGAGAGAATCAGAAATGACGGCGTCGTCGGTCTCTAGAAGCGGTTCGAAGACCCCGCCATTGGCGTCGAAGCAGGCCGCGAACAGGATAGCGTCATCCTTGCCCAGATAGCGAGCGATCGTGCGCTCGAGTTCGCGGTGCAGGGTTTGCGTACCGCAGATGAATCGCACGGATGCCATGCCAAACCCGAACTCATCCAGGCCCCGCTTGGCGGCTGCGATGACTTCAGGATGATCGGCGAGGCCCAGATAGTTGTTGGCGCAAAGGTTGACGAGCTCGCGCTCGGAGGACTTCGAAACGACGCGGATCCGGCCCGCCTGCGCGCCAGTGATCATCCGCTCATGCTTGTAGAGGCCCTCCGCCTGCATCTGCGACAGAAGCTCGCGAATTCGGCCTTCTAGGGTCGGCGCCATCGTACCGCCATCCTCGCTGCTGCAAATTGGACGATCATGATAATGCGAACTCTCCCCGGAGCATGAGTAAGATTCGCTCGAAGTGGCTGGGATCATGTGGCTTGAGGAGCGCAGCCTGCCGAGGCAGGTGCACATCCCACAGGCGCGACAGCCAAAACCGGAATGCCGCAGCGCGCTGCATCGCAGGAAGCAGCTTGTGTTCGGAGGAAGTCAGCGGCCGGACGCTCTCATAAGCACCCAGGAAAGCGGCGGCTCGCTCGACATTGGCGCGGTGGGTGAGGCCATCGACACACCAGTCGTTGAGGCACACCGCTATATCGAACAGAAACGTGTCGCATCCGGCGAAATAGAAATCAATGACGCCGGACAGGCGCCCCCTCTCGAACAACACGTTGTCGCGAAACAGATCGGCGTGGATCGGCCCCCTGGGGAGTTGCCTGTAGGTCGAGGACAAAGCGAGCTCGTTGTGAAAGGCCAATTCAGTCGAGAGCAGCGAGCGCGGTCCGGCAGATACGCGGCGGCCGAGCACCGACACGACCTCGTTCCACCATTGAAGACCGCGCGGATTGGCTTGGCGTCGTGGGTAATCACTCCCGGCCAAGTGCAGGCGCGCAAGGCACTCCCCGACGGAACTGCAATGGGCGGCGGTAGGTTCTGCCGCGCTTGCACCAGGAAGCCTGTTGACAACCACGGCGGGCCGCTCCCTCAGAGAGTGAAGGATAACGCCATGTGCATCATCAACCGGATCCGGGACGGGCATGCCTCGAACCGCGAGATGCTTCATCAAGTGCAGGTAAAAAGGCAATTGCTCGAATGTGAGACGCTCAAACAAGGTGAGCACATACCTTGCGCCATCCGTTTCGACGAAATAGTTCGTGTTCTCAATTCCACTGGTGACGCCGCGAACGGCAAGCGGCGCGCCAAGACCCAGCGCTCGAAATAACGCAGCAACCTCGTCGAACGACAACTCGGTAAAAACGGCCATCGTGCAGCAGCTCCCGGTCCGGACTCGTCTGTTCAGCTGCCCTGCACGACGTCGGCGATGTAGTTCTTGACCGCCTCTGCATTTGCCGGAAGGACTCTGACCCGTTTCGGCAAATCTTCGATGCCATCGAAACGTTGCGGGCGATCCGGATCGCGGCCTAACGCTTCCCTGATCGTCGCGGCGAATTTGATTGGCAGCGCAGTTTCGAGCACGATCATCGGCTCCTCGGGGGAGCCGTGCACACGCGCGACCGTCACACCATCTGCAGTGTGGGGGTCGATCATAGTGTCATAGCGCTCCCACGTGTCACGGATCGTCGCCAGCCGATCGGCATGGGTGCTCCTGCCGCTCCGAAAGCCGAAACGCGTTGCCGCGTCGGCGAAGCAGGGATCTCCGCTTAGATCGAACGCCCCGCGTTCCCTGAGTTGATCTTCAAACAGTAGTTTGGTCCGACTGGCGTCGCGACCGAGCAGGTCGAACACGAAACGCTCGAGATTGGAGGCCTTGGAAATATCCATCGAGGGGCTCGATGTTTCAAGCGTGTCGGCCCGGCTTCGAACGCGATACACGCCGGTGCGGAAAAACTCGTCAAGCACGTCGTTCTCGTTGGTCGCAAGGACGAGGCGGGATATTGGAAGGCCCATCATGCGCCCGACGTGACCGGCGCAGATGTTTCCGAAGTTTCCTGATGGCACGGCAAAGCTTGCACCCGCCGACTGCGGCTCGGTCGCCTGCAGATACCCATAAAAGTAATAGACGACCTGCGCCAGCAGCCTCGCCCAGTTGATCGAATTCACCGCGCCGATCTTGTATCGCTGCTTGAATTCCAGATCGCCGGACACGCGCTTGACGATGTCCTGGCAGTCATCGAACACACCATCGATGGCGATGTTGTGGATATTGTCATCCTGGAGGCTGAACATCTGAGCTTGCTGAAATGCGCTCATCCGCGCGCGGGGTGACAGCATGAAGACACGCACCCCCTTCTTGCCACGCATGGCGTATTCTGCAGCGCTGCCGGTGTCGCCGCTGGTCGCGCCCAGAATGTTCAACTCCTCATGCCGGCGCGCCAGTTCGTACTCGAGCAGATTGCCGAGCAACTGCATGGCCATGTCCTTGAACGCCAGCGTCGGACCGTTCGACAAGCCCTGGAGGTAAAGGCCGTTCTCCAGCTTTCGCAGCGGCGCGATCTTCGAGCTTCCAAAGACCTCCGGCGTATAGGTCCTCTCGCAAATGGCTTTCAGGTCAGCGGGCGGGATATCGCTGATGTAGAGCGACAGAACCTCGAAAGCCAGGCTCGGGTAGGACAAGGTACGCCACGCATCCAGCGTCGCGTCATCCACACGAGGGTAGGTCTGGGGTATGTACAGCCCGCCATCCTCGGCGAGGCCTTCAAGCAAGGTCTCAGAGAACTGCTTGCGGCCCGAATGGCCGCGTGTGGAGACGTAGTGCATCGATTCTTTTCTTTCGAGAGGCGGCGGCGCCCCTAATTTGGACGATATGCTGCTGGCCCTCAGCGGCTGGCACGCCACAGCGCAATGCGATCACGCATGCGATAGCTTTGGATGAAGGCAGGCATGAACCAGGGATTGCCTCGATAGAACGGGATGAAGGTCGGAGGGCGGAAGTCAAAGGCCGTGCGTGCCCGCTCCTCATGCCCCATCAGCTTGTGGGCCGCGTGCATACCGACCCATGGCGCCCAGACCACGCCAGAGCCGCAGAAGCCAGTAGCGTAGACGACATTGTCCTTCTCGAAGATGCGGGGAATCATGTCGCGGTTCATTGCGACATTGCCGAACCAGCTGTGCGAGAGGCGAACGCTCTCCAGTTCCGGAAACAGATTGACCAGGCCCTTGCGCAGAAGCAGCTTTGGAGCCACGGGATCGCCGACGCGGGAACTGTCGCGGCCACCGAGCAGAATGCGTTTGCCGTCCGGCGAAGGCCGGTAATAGAAGCCAACCTCCCGATTTTCGATAATCATCATCCGTTTCGGCATCAGCCGCGCCATGACCTCGGGCGCAAGCTCCTCGGTCGCAATGATCCGGCTGCGAACCGGCACCAGCCTGCGGCGCAGGAAAGGCACGGCAGCATCGGTATAACCGTTCGTGCAGACCAGCACCTGACGTGCCTGCACCGAGCCGGCCGAAGTGACGACGCGGAATCCGGCGCTATCTCTTTCGATCGAGATCACGGGCGTCCGCGCGTGGACTGTCAATCCGGAAGCGAGCGCGACCCGCAGGAGCTCGGCGTGGAATTTGGCCGGATGCAGTCCGCCGATGTCCATCCGAACCGTGCCGCCGCGATAGACATCCGTGCCGATGTACTTTCGCTGCTCGGCATAGGGCACTGTGTAAGCCTCGATCCCCAGCCTCTTCGCGAGCCTCTCCGCGGTCCGCGCCATGGATTCGTATTGTTCATAGCCGAATGCCCCCTTGAACTGTCCCACCGGCTGGAAGTCGCAGGCAAGTCCTTCCGTCTTGATGAAATCGTACAGGAATTCGCGCGCGCTCTTGCCTTCGGCCTCGATCGCCAGCGCCCGGTCCTCCCCGAACCGCCGCGTAAGCGTCGCGAAATCCGGCCGAATGGATCCGCTGGTGATGCCGCCGTTGCGCGTAGAAGCTCCCTCTCCCGGATCCACTGCATCGAACGCCGCGACGGAGCGTCCTTCGCGCGCCAGCACCAGACCAGCCGAGAGTCCGGCATAGCCCGCGCCCACGATCAGCACGTCGAGTTTCTTGGACAGTGGCTGTCGAGGCAGCGGTTTGAGCGGGGCGGCCTCCCACCAATAGGGCGTCGCCTTCTCGTCAACCCTCGGCGCATGCATGGCGTTTGCTTCTCTTATGACATCTATGTTCAGCCGCGGCTTGGTTCACATTGATCAAAAATTGTCGTTCCGCACGTCGAGGGCATCTCGCAAGCCATCGCCGATGAAGTTGAAGCTCGTCACGGCGATCGTGATCGCGGCACCGGGAATGATCGCAAGCCACGGAGCGCTCGCCAGATATTGCTGCGCGCCATTGAGCATGTTGCCCCAGCTCGGCAGCGGCGGCTGGATGCCGTAGCCCAGGAAGCTGATATAGGCTTCAAGAAGGATCGCGCGGGCGACCGCGAGGCTTGCGGCGACGATGATCGGGCCCATCGCATTGGGCAGGACCTCGCGGAACATGATATGCCCTCGGCTCAGTCCCACCATACGCGCCGCCTGGACAAACTCGCGCTCGCGCAGCGAGCGGACCTCGGCCTCGACGATGCGCGCAGTCTCCATCCAGCTCGTGACGGCAATGATCACGGTAATCATCACCGGACTCGGCCGCAGCGTCGCGGCCAGCGCCAGCACGAGGAAGATCGAGGGATAAGAGAGGAAGCCGTCCACCATGCGCATCAGCGCCGCCCCGACCCAGCCGCCGCGATAGCCGGCCGTCACGCCGACGAGTGTTCCGATGAGTGTTGACAGCAACATTGCCGAGAATCCCACCAGCAGCGAAACCCGCCCGGCCATCAACAGCCGCACAGCCAGATCACGCCCCAACGGATCCGTGCCGAGGTAATGCTGACCGGTGAGCGGCGGAGCAAAGCGGGCACGCAGGTCGATGTGGAGCGAGTCGTAGGGCAGAGCATAGGGCCCAATGGCGCACGCCAGCACGAGCAGGGTGATCATCGCGATCCCGATGAGCGCCAGATGATGTCGCATGAAGCGATAGACCGCGCGGCTGTGCCACCAGCGGGTCGGAGCTGCGTCGGCTACGATGGCGGTCATATCTGCTAGCTCCTCTAGTCTGTCGTGAGTCCGCAGGCTCAGGCCAGGCGAATGCGCGGATCGACGGTGGCGATCACGATGTCTGCGATCAGATTGCCCAGCACGACCAGGATGGCCGAGAAGATCAACAGCCCCATCACGACCGGATAGTCACTGTAACCGAGACTATCGAGAAACAGCCGGCCCATTCCGGGCCACGTAAAGATCGTCTCCGTAACCAATGCGCCGGTCAGAATGCTGGGCAGCTGCATTCCTGCCAGCGTGATCATCGGTAGCAATGCGTTGCCGACGACATGCTTCAGCAGGATGCGGCGCTCGCTGACGCCCTTGGCGCGCGCGGTCTTGACGAAATCCTGACTTAGCGCATCCAGCGTCGCCGTCCGCATGTAGCGGCTCCAGACCGCGACATGAACCAGCGACAGCACCAGGCTCGGCAAAATCAGGTGGTGCAGATAGTCCAGCACCGAGCCGTCGCCGATCGTGTACATGTTGCCTGCAGGAACCCACCCGAGCTTCAGGGTGAAGATATAGATGCCGATGAGACCGAACCAGAAAGTCGGGACCGACAAGGCGACCATGGCGCCGACGGTCGCGCAGTAGTCAAACAGGGAATAGCGGTGGGTGGCGCCTCGGATTCCGATCCAGGCACCGACCGCGATCGCAAATGCGGTGGATGTCCCCATGAGCAGCAGCGTCGCCAGCAGGTGCCGACCAATCACCGCCAGCACCGAGGAGCCGTCGCGGAACGAGTGTCCCCAATCGCCCTGGAGCAGCCGCCAGGCCCAATCGAGATACTGGATCCATAGCGGCCGGTTCAACCCGAGCTGCGCTGCGAGCCGCTCCACGTCCTTCTGCGTCATGCCCGGATCGAGCCCGAACTGCGCCAGAGGACCACCCGGCATGAGGTTGAGAACCGTAAAGCCGATGATCGAGACGATCACCAGCAGCACGATGCTCTGCGAGAAACGATTGAGCAGGAACCCGGACATTGGAGTCACCATGTTGGCTTTGCAGCATCACTCCAGCGCCGGCCTCGGCCTCCCGGGCCTAGGCCGGCAGCACATCAGCTCGCCCAATACCAGGCCAGCGCATTCCAGGATTCCGTGCGCGTATTGCCGTTCGGCACGAAACCGTTGATCCCCTTCTTGAGGCCTTCGACCGCATTGGTCTGATACAGCGGCAGGAAAGGCAGGTCGCGACGCACGAGTTCCTGTACCCGGAAGTAGATCGCGCGCCGCGCTTCCGGATCGAAGGTGCGTGCGCCCTTGTCGAGCAGGGCATCGACCTCCGGGTTTGTAAATTGTGCATTGTTCGAGCCGCGGCCGCCCTTCGCGGCGATCGACCGCGAGTGCAAGCGGTTGGTCACGTCGGGGTCTGCGCCGATCAAATAGGTGCTGCCGACGATGACGGAATCGAATTTCGATTGCCCCCAGAACTCGCCCCACATCACCGCGGCGGGCAGGTTCGATATCTTCATCTCGACCCCCAGCTGAGCAAACGTTTGCTGCAGATACTGCTGCACCTGTTCGCGGAGGGGATCGCCCGACGTGGTCGAATTGGTAAAGGACAGGCGAACGCCGTTCTTGGCACGAATGCCGTCCGCGCCTTTTGCCCAGCCGGCTTGATCGAGGATCTTGCCCGCGCGATTCACATCAAATTGGTGCAGGGGCAGATTGGGGTTGAAGAAGAAGGACTGCCTCGGCATGAACGTCTCGGTCGGACTAGGCACCCCGTAATACAGCCCCTGAATGATCGCCTCCTTGTCGATCGCCGCGTAGAGCGCCTCGCGAACGGCAAGCTCCTTGAACTGCGGGCGCTCGAGATTCAGATAGAAGGATTCGAACGCGGTCCTTGGAACGAGCGTCACCGTGCGGTTCGGCAACATCTTGGCTTCCCCGTAATGATCGGGCGTGATGTAAGGCTGACCTACGAGATCAATGTCGCCGCTCTTGAACTGGGTGTAGAGGACGGTGAGATCGGGAATGTATTTGAAGACCAGCTTTTCGATGTGCGGGCCTTCACCGAAATAGTCGGGGTTCGCCACGAGCTCGAGATGATCGCCGGCGACCCGCTGCCCCCACTTGAACGGACCGGTGCCGACCGGCGCCTGATTGAAGGCGGCGTTGTTCGGATTGGACTCCTTCCCGAGGATGTGCTTGGGGACGATGAAGGTTTCGGTCAGGAAGGACAAATACGGCGCAAAGGCCTCTTCCATCCGCCACGAGATCTCCGTCGGCGAGATCACGGTGATGTCGCGCACGAGAGCATGGCCGGCCGTGCGCCAGCTGCGGAAGTTGGGATTCATGATCAGCTCGAGCGTGAACTTCACGTCCTCGGAGCTGAACGGCGTGCCGTCGTGCCAGCGCGCATCATCACGCAAACGAATGCGCCAGTTGAGACCGTCCTGCGAAATGCCGCCGTTCTTCTGATCCGGCACCTCCAGGGCAAGGTTGGGGCGGATGACGCCCTGAGGATCGATACGGAACAGCGCGTCGAAGACCGAGAAATGCACGCCGTCATCGACTTCAATATGTGCCATCAGCGGATTGAAGACGGTCGGCTCTTGTCCAAGCCCGACGACCACGCGGCCGGTCGGTTTCGCCGTAGTAGTACGTGCGAAGGCAGGCTGGCCCAGCAAATTTGATCCCGCGAGGCCAGTTGCCCCCGCGATCATCAACTGGAGTGCGCTACGCCGCGAATAGATCGGTGCAGTCTTTGCTTCAGTCATGACCCCTCCTCATTTGTGGCTGTGTCCGGCCAATGTCGATTGGCTTCCGATGGCGCGGGCGCTGCTTTGCTGCTCGCCGGGGATGGCAGCGACCAGTTCCCGTGTGTAGGCGGATATCGGGCTCAGGAAGATCTGCGACGGCGGCCCATGCTCGACGATCTGCCCTCGATGCATGACCGCGATTTCATCGCAGATCTGGCTGGCCACGCGCAGATCGTGCGTGATGAAGATCATCGATACGCCGGTCTCCCGCTGGATCTGGTCCAACAGCTTCAAGATCTGCGCCTGGATCGATACGTCGAGCGCTGAAACGGCCTCGTCAGCGATCAGCAGCTTCGGCTTGAACATCAGCGCCCGAGCGATTCCGATGCGCTGACGTTGGCCACCCGAGAACTCGTGGGGATAACGATCGAAGGTTCCCGCATCCAGGCCGACATGGGCCAGAAGCTCTCGTGCCTGCTCACATGCGTCCTTGCGCGGCACTCCGTGCGCGATCGGACCAACCGTCAGTATTTGCCCGACCGTTGATCGCGGATTGAGCGAGGCAAATGGATCCTGGAAAATCATCTGGATCTTTGGCCGAAGCGGCCGAAACTGGGCTTCGGATAGCCGGGCAACGTCGCCTCCCTCGAACAGGATAGAGCCGCTGTCACTGTCGAGGAGCTTGATCAACAATCGCCCGAGCGAGGATTTGCCGGAGCCGCTTTCTCCAACCACGCCCAGGGTGCGTCCCGGCGAAAGGTCGAACGACACGCCGTTAACCGCGGGCACGATCCGCTGCTTGCCGAACAGCGCACTGCCGCTGCGATAGGTCTTGACCAGACATTCGACCTTCAGGATGGAAGACGAAGCCGCAGCTTCCGCCGGAACGCGGTCCTTACCCGTCAGATGCGGCACGGCCGCGATCAGACGGCGCGTGTAGAGATGGCTCGGGGACTTCAGCACCTGCTCGGCGCTCCCCTGCTCCACGCAGTGACCCTTCTCCATCACCACAACGGAATCGGCAATCTCAGCCACGACTCCGAAGTCATGGGTAATGAACATCACGCTCATTCCCTTGCGGCGTTGAATGTCGCGGATCAGTTGCAGGATTTGCGCCTGGGTCGTCACGTCGAGTGCGGTGGTCGGCTCGTCCGCGATCAGGATCGCGGGCTCGAGAGCCAGAGCCATGGCGATCATCACCCGCTGTCGCTGCCCGCCCGAGAGCCGGAACGGATATTGATGATACATCAGCGGCGGATCGGGCAGGCCTACCTCCGTCAGCAATTCTATGGCGCGGCTACGGCGGGATTTCGGCGTTCCGATCCGGTGCGCCGCCATCACTTCTTCGATCTGCGCGCCGACTGTCATCAGCGGATTGAGCGCGGATAGCGGGTCCTGGAAGATCATGGAGACGACACGGCCACGGAGGTCTCGCAGACTCTCTGGCGAGAGTCCTACGAGGTCCATGCCTTCCAGATGGATTGCTCCCGAAGACACGCGGATCGATTTGGGCAAGAGCCCCATGATCGCGTTGGCCGTGACAGACTTGCCAGAACCGGATTCCCCAATGATGCAGAGGATCTGCCCGCGCTTCAGCTCAAAGGAGACGTTCTCGACCGCGTGCGCCCGCTCCATGCCCGCCGGCAAGCTCACAGTCAGATCGCGGACCGCGAGTGCCACATCTTCCGAGGCTAAAGGCTGCGGGGCAGAGATCATCTGAACATTCTCCCCTTTCGAGCGCATCCCATGATCCCGTTGCGGATCGGCTCTTCGGCCTCTTTTGCCGCCACTACGCTCGGACAGGTCAACAACTCGTCGCTCATTCTGCCATTCTCCGCGCGGTGAATACGACATGATTCAGAGGTGGCTGCTCTATAGGCAAAGGCGTCGCAGAGTGCCGACGATCAGTCGAATGGACCGCTCGAACAATGAATCGAGGTCCGGGAGGCTGCCATTGGCGCCCAGCTCGATCGCTTCGGCGAAGGTCTCCTCCCAGACAAGGCACATCGCGCGTCACCTTTTGAATTTCTGCCCGTTGATCGACATTGATCCGGTACTCACAAGTCTGGCCGCTTCAATCATCCCGGAGTCGCCGAAACGCGAGGGGTAGGCAGCATGAAGTTCTAAAAACGAAGCCCGATTTGGCATTTCGGTCTGCGGCTGCCGGCGCGCATGTTCGGCTGAGGTTTGCCTCCAAGCCACGAAAAGGCGGATCCGAGTGCAGAGATTATCCTCAGTTTCGCGCCGACGGGATCGCGTACGATCGAGATATCTTCGCAATAACCGCCTGCACCACAAGCCGCAAACCGCAGGATATTCCGCGCAACCACGAAAGTCCGCAACGTGCGTGCCGCAACAGCTCGGATACGATACGGCGAGCATCGGAGTCTCCGCCCCCATGAACGCGCCACTCATGCACATCGAATCCAGCCCCTCGCTGCCTCGAGAGGCAGACGTGGTCGTCATCGGCGGCGGGGTCGTGGGCGTGTTCACGAGCTATTACCTCGCCCGCCGCGGCCTCAAGGTCGCCTTGCTCGAGAAGGGCCGCGTCGCCGCCGAGCAATCCAGCCGCAACTGGGGATGGTGCCGCCAGCAGAACCGCGACGCGCGCGAGTTGCCGATCGCAACCAAGAGCCTCGATCTGTGGGAGCAAGTCGCCCGAGAGACGGGCGAAGATACGGGCTTCCGCCGCTGCGGCCTGTTGTATTTGTCGAACGACGAAAGTGAGCTGGCCGGCTGGGCCAAGTGGCGAGATTTCGCCAGAACGGTGGGCGTTACGACGCACATGTTGAGTGCCGAAGAAGCCAACGAGCGAGGCAAGGTCACCGGCCGCAAGTGGAAAGGCGGCGTCTTCTCTCCCACCGACGGGACGGCAGATACCTCAAAGGCTGTGCCCATCGCCGCGCGTGCGATCATGGCGGCCGGTGGGACGGTGCACCAGCAATGCGCGGCGCGCGGCGTAGAGCTCAGTGGCGGCCGGGTCAGCGGAGTGGTGACCGAAGCCGGCACGATCCGGACAAAGACGGTGGTCATGGCAGGAGGCGCATGGGCCTCTTCGTTCTGTAACCAGTTGGGAATTCGCTTTCCACAAGCATCCGTGCGCTCTTCCATTCTCGCCCTGGCCCCCGGCGCAGCGGGGCTACCTGGTGCCCTGTACGCCGGACTGGTGTCGCTCACCCGGCGTGGCAATGGCGGATACACGCTGGCAATCAGCGGGCGTGCGCGGGTCGATCCGACGCCGCAGCAGTTCAGGTTCGGCCGCGAATTCCTGCCCATGTTCGCCCGCCGGTGGCGAAGTCTTAGCCCTGGGGCTTTCGAGGGCCTGCGGCAGGGCCATGAATCCCTGGCGAAATGGGGGCTCGATGAGGTGACGCCGATGGAGTTGAACCGGACGCTTGATCCTCGCCCTGACATGAGACAGATTCGGCTGACGCATCGACGAGCCTGTAAGCTGGTGCCGGAACTCCGGCACGTCGCAATCTCAAACGTCTGGGCCGGCTACATCGACAGCACGCCGGACGGCATCCCCGCAATCGGCGAAGTTCAGTCGATTCCAGGTTTCATCCTGGCCGCAGGGTTCAGCGGCCACGGTTTTGGCATTGGCCCGGGCGCAGGGCATATGATCGCCGACATCATCACCGGTCGTGCGCCGATCGTCGACCCGCGCCCCTACAGGCCGGAGCGCCTCAAAATGAGCGCCTGGGGCAAGGTCAGCGAGTTCTAGAGTCCGGTTTTCACCCCCGATGGGAAAAAATGCTGGTTGGTGTTATGACAATGCATATGACGCTGAAGCCTCGAACCCCTGACGCCGTTGTCGGCCCCATCTCATGGCATTGCGATGAAGCTCGATAAGATCGACATCAGGATTTTATGCGAACTGCAGAAGAACGGGCGGATTTCCAACGTCGAGCTCGCAGAGCTGATCAACCTTTCCCCGAGCCCGTGCCTGATGCGCGTCAAGAGGCTCCAGACCGAAGGTTTCATCACCGGCTATTCCGCCCAGATCGATGTTGCCAAGCTCGGACAAACTCTGACCGTCTTCGCCGAAATCACCCTGAAGAATCACCGGCAGATCGATTTCGCGCGCTTTCTCACGACCATCGAAAAGATCGATTCCGTCGTCGAGTGCCATCTCGTTTCGGGCGGGTACGACTATCTCGTCAAGTTCATCACGGCGGGGATCAGCGAATACCAGGCGGTGATGGAGCGCCTGGTCGAGATGGATATCGGTATCGACAAATACTTCAGTTTCGTCGTGCTGAAATCGCCAATCGTGAAGTCCCATTTGCCGCTCGAAAGCATATTCAACGGCTAGAGGACAGGCTGGGTCCTTATCCCTTCATGGCCGCGCGGACGTCCTCGTCTTCGAGCGTCTGGTCGAGCGTTGTCCTGGTCCGCTCGATGATACCGTCGATATCAGCATCCGTGCAGCACAGCGGTGGCGCATAGCCCAGCACGCCTTGCGGGAACGCGCGGATGAGGAGACCGTTGTCCCAAGCGCGGTCGAAAATGCGGCGCCCCGCGTCGGCTTCCACTGGCAGGGGCGTCTTGCGCTCTTTGTCGGTCACGAGCTCGATTGCAGCCAGCATACCGCGACCCCTGACATCGCCAACAAGCGGATGATCAGCAAGCGCGCGAAGACCCTCCATCAGACGATGCCCTGCCTTTCGGCCGTTTTCCAGCAGGCCGTTTTCGTAAAGGTCCAGGCACGCGAGCCCGACAGCTGCGCTGACGGGATGTGCGGAATAGGTGTAGCCGTGGCCGACGGCCGCCCTGCCGGCGCCGTCTGCAATGGTGTTGTAGACGCGGTCGGACATCAGAACGGCCCCCATCGGCACATAGCCCGAAGTCAGGCCTTTTGCCGTGGTCATAAGATCCGGCACGACGTCGTCGTCTTCACAGGCGAACAGCGGACCGACACGACCGAAACCGGTGATGACCTCATCGGCAACGAACAAAACATCGTGCTCCTTGCAAACAGCGTGCATCGCTTTCAGCCAAGACGGCGGCGGAACGAGGACGCCTCCGGACCCCTGTATCGGTTCGACGTAGAAGGCGGCGACGCGTTCGGCGCCGAGCTCGGCGATCTTGGCCCGCAGAGCTGCGACCGATGCCGCAATGATCGCCTGGGGATGCGAACCGACGGGATTGCGATAGGCGTAGTGCGACGGGATCTTGTGCTGCCAGCTGTAGGGCACTCCAAAGCCCGCATGAAAGGCCGGTAGCGCAGTCAGGCCGGACCCTGCCGTCGACGATCCATGGTAGCCAGACTCGACGGAAATGAACTGGTCCTTCTGCGGCCTACCCTTGGCGTGATAATAGTACCGGATGAACCGGATCGTGCTGTCGACGGCATCGGAGCCGCCCAAGGTGAAATAGACATGGTTCAGATCGCCCGGCGCCAATTCGGCCAGCCTGGCGGTAAGCCGAATGGCCGGGTCGGAGCCCAATCCGAAATAGCCCGTCGCATAAGGCAGTTCGCGGAGCTGCCTCAAAGCCGCTTCGACGATGCTGTCCTGTCCGTAGCCGGCATTGACACACCACAGACCCGCAAAACCGTCCAGCAATTGACGTCCCGAGACATCGGTCAGCGTCGCGCCCTTCCCTGACTTCAGCACACGGACGCCCGTCGCCTCGTGGCTGCGATAGGATGAGACCGGGTGAATCAGATGCGCGCGATCGAGTTCAATCAGCGAGTTGCTCAACATGCCGTCCTCCAGCTCAACCGCAATGCTTGTGCGGCCACCACGATGTCTTCGGAGCTCAACGTAAGACGCCCAGGACGGCAGTTGCTCCCGGGCTGAACATGAACGAAGAGCATTTTGACTATCATTGACGACCGGCGCCGCATGTTATGCGGGCATCGGGCTGCGCAAGGCATTGGCGCTCACGTCGGAGGGCGCCTTTTCGCACAACTCTCTGCCACAGCTCTGATCCGATACGACACAATCTGCTACGGGTCGCCGTGACAGCGGTGCTTTATCCGGTCGTCTGCCCGCTATGATCCCTGTCGTACCGGAACGCGGTGCGTGAGGACCAAAAGGATCGAGCCATGGCAACGTTTAGACCCAAGTACATCACCTTCGACTGTTACGGCACGCTGACCAATTTCGACATGGCCGGCGCAGCAAGGAGGGTCTATGGCTCTGAGCTCTCGGCGACGGCTATGGCAAAGCTGATCAAGGACTTTTCAGCCTATCGCCTGGACGAGGTTCTCGGCGCGTGGAAGCCGTACTTCGAGGTCGTGCACAATGCGCTGGAGCGCTCGTGCAAGCGCAACGGCATCGTATTTCGGCCGGAGCATGCCCAGCGCATCAATGACGAGATCCACACATGGGGTCCACATCCCGATGTCCCGGCAGGTCTCGCCAAAGTTGCCAGGGAGATTCCGCTGGTCATCCTGTCGAACTCCATGAAGAACCTCATCATGTCGAATGTGGAGAAGCTTGGCGCTCCCTTCCACATGGTCATCACCGCGGAGGAGACCGGCGCTTACAAGCCACACATGAAGGGCTTCGAGTATATGCTCGACAAGCTGGGTTGCGGCCCGGAGGATATCACCCACGTCTCCTCCTCCTTCCGCTACGACCTGATGACCGCCTACGACCTCGGCATCAAGAGCAAGGTCTGGGTGAACCGCGGTCACGAGCCCGCGAACCCCTTCTATGAATACACCGAGGTCGCCGGCATCGACGGGCTTGCGGCGGCCGTCGGCCTGGAGCCTCTGCGCAAGAGCGCGTGAGCGCAGTTCCCTCCGGCCCACTCGTTGCGCTTCAGTTCTTCAAAAGCTTCAATCGAGATCGGTGTGCTGTGAAGGAAAAAGGGGGCGGTTCAGCCGCCCCCCTTTTCTTGTTCAGATACTGATCCGATAAGCTTTCAGTCCAGCCCGCCGACATGCAGCGCCTTGATCTCGAGATATTCTTCTATCCCGAGCTGGGATCCCTCGCGTCCGAGGCCCGACTGCTTGACGCCACCGAACGGCGCCACCTCGGTCGAGATCAGGCCGGTGTTCAGGCCGACCATGCCGAATTCCAGCGCCTCGGCAACACGCCATGAACGCTTGAGGTTTTCCGTGTAGAAATAGGCGGCAAGGCCGAAAGGCGTGCCGTTGGCGATCGCAATTGCCTCGTCCTCGGTCTCAAAGCGGAAAAGCGGCGCGACCGGACCGAAGGTCTCTTCTGAAGCCAACAGCATCTCAGTGGTTGCGCCGCCGAGCACGACAGGGCGGGCATATTGCCGCCCTTCCGGCACCGCTTCACTCTCCGAGATGATCTTTGCGCCCTTGTTCAGTGCGTCCACGACGTGCCGCTTGATCTTCTCGATCGCTGCGCCGTTGATCATCGGCCCGATTGCGACCCCTTCTTCCGTACCGGGACCGACCTTCATTTTTGCGACCCGGCTGGCAAGCTTCTGGGCGAAGGCGTCGTATATGCCGGATTGAACGAGAATGCGGTTGCAGCAGACGCACGTTTGCCCGCCATTGCGGAATTTTGATGCAATCGCTCCCTCGACCGCCCGCTCGATATCGGCATCGTCAAAAACGATGAACGGCGCGTTGCCGCCGAGCTCGAGGCTGAGCCTCTTGATATTGTCGGCGGCACCCTTCATCAGCAACGCGCCGACGCGCGTCGATCCGGTGAACGAGATCTTACGGACGGTTTCGTTGGCCATCAACTCCGCGCCAATTTCCACCGGCATGCCCGTCACTATGTTGATCACGCCCGCCGGGATTCCGGCCCGCTCAGCCAGAACAGCGATGGCGAGAGCCGAAAAAGGCGTAAACTCAGATGGCTTGATGACGACTGTGCAGCCCGCGGCAAGCGCAGGCGCCACCTTGCGCGTGATCATCGCATTTGGGAAATTCCAGGGCGTGATGATCCCGCAGACCCCGACCGGTTCCTTCAGCACCAGAATGCGGCGATCGGCGCTGGGCGCCGGGATTGTCGATCCGTTGATGCGGCGGGCCTCTTCGGCAAACCATTTGACGAAGGATGCCCCATAACGGATCTCTCCGAGCGATTCAGCAAGCGGCTTGCCCTGTTCCAGCGTGAGCAGAAGAGCCAAATCCTGCTCATGGCGCCGCATGAGCTCATACCAGCGCTCCAGCAGCGCGGCACGCTCTGCATGAGCTTTGGCCTTCCAATGCTTGAACGCAGCGGCCGCTGCGTCGATTGCTGCCCTGGTCTCGTCTCGGCCCATATCGGGGATGGTGCCAAGCACTTTCTGGCTGGCAGGATCAATGACATCAACGCTGGCTTTCGTGCTCGCGTCCCGCCAAGTGCCGCCGATCAGCGCTTGCTGGCGAAACAGATGCTTATCCTTTAGTGCAATCATGGGTTTGCTCCTTGCCTTCGGGTCGGCCTCACCATCACTGCCTGATTTGGGAGTGGCGAGACGAAGCCGTCTCATGCGAGCAGTACAGGACTGCACGAAGCATTTTTCATTGAGAATGAAGTGTCTGGCCGCGTTGAATCTGCTCAGACGCTGTGCCGGAGGTCGAATATTCTGAGGGCCGCTCTAGTGCCCCTCAGCATCGTCTCAATCGTAATGGCAGACGTAGATCTTTCGCACGGTCTCGATCGTGCGCCAGACGCCGACAAAGCCGGGTTTCATCACAAAGCTGTCGCCGGCGCGGTACCTCCTGGTCTCGCCACCCTTTTCCTCGATTTCGATGAGGCCCGAGAGAATGTGGCAGAACTCGAAGGTGGTGCCCTTGATGGAATGGGTCTCGCCAGGCGTTGCTTCCCAGACGCCGGTCAGCACCTTCTCGCCTTTCGAGGCGTCCTGGGCCCAGGTCTTGAAGGACGGATTGCCGGAGATGAGCCGTTCCGGAGCAGGCAATGCGTTCTTCGGTGCGAAGTCCGGATTGGTGTCGATGGTGACCAGAAGTGACATGGCGCTTTTCCTGTTAGTAGCCGAGTGTTCGATCGACAAGGCCGATCGGATTTCGTCCAGCGCGGTGCCGCCGGATGTTCTCGATGACGGATCGTGCTGCCGTGTGCGGTTGCGTCACGGACGCGATATGCGGCGTGATGATCACCTTCGGATGGGACCAGAGTGGATGGCTTTCCGGCAGCGGCTCGGGATCGGTGACGTCAAGCATGGCGGCTGCCAGCTGCCCGCTGTCCAGCGCCTCGATGAGTGCGCCCTGGTCAAGCTGCGGGCCGCGGCCGACGTGCAGTAGCCTCGCTCCCGCTGGCAAAAGCGAGAAGAGCCTTTTGTTCAGGATGCCGCTCGTTTGCTCCGTCAGGGGGAGAAGACAGACGAGGATATCCGTTCCTCGCAGGAAGTCGCCAAGCTGGTCGTCGCCATGAAAGCAGGCGACGCCCTCGATCACCTTCTTGCTTCGGCTCCACGCTGCAAGGGGAAATCGAAACGGTTTCAAGCGGTCGATCGCGGCTTGCGCCAGCATGCCAACGCCGAGGAAGCCGACACGCCGATCAGGCGCCTGGGACGTTGCCAGCGCTTGCCAAACGCCCCTTCTCTGCTGCTCCCGATAGGCCAGCATCTCGCGATGCAGCGTCAGCACCCCGAGGACGACGTATTCCTGCATCATACGTATGATGCCATCTTCGACCATGCGCACGAGCTTTACATGGTCAGGTATGGTTTCCGGCCTGAACTGATCAACCCCGGCGCCGATGGAAAAGAGGACTTCCAGATTACGAAAGCGCGAGAGGTCGTCGGGCGCGCTCCACATCAGCAGGTACCGCACCTTTTCCGGGTCGAAACTCTCGCTGCAATGATGAAATTCCAGGTCGGGGAGCTCGCGCGCAAAGACCTGGCGGAAGATTGCCGCCCTCGCAGCATCTGACTTGAACAAAAATGCCATCGGTGCACGCCTCTGCCTAGGTTGGCGTGTCGACGACGCCGGGAAAAGCGACTAGCCTCGCAAGACCTTCTTGAGCATTCACGGCGCCTCACTCTACTGCGCAGTTTGCCCAACACCGAGAGGGTAGCTGCAAGCCGGAGCTTTCCCTGCCGAATTACGTTGCAAGACAGGCCGAAGATTTCGAAAAGAAGGCCCAAACAGGGGAAACCTGCTGGCTTTCCGTGCGATAGTGCGGCGAAATACGCCTGCTACCCTATTGTGGCGGAAGAGAAAAGGCGCGATGTGCGAGCGATTGGCATCCCGCGAAGGAACGGACGAGTCGAGATGGGACGAACGGTACGCGTGAAGTCCTTTGAGCTGGCCGCGAAGGACATCAACGACGTTGATGTGACGCTGCTCCACGCACTCTCGACCGGCGTTGGCTGGCCGCATCGACCCAAGGATTGGGATTTCTTGCGCCGCGCAGGTCATGGCATCGTAGCCGTCGATGGTATTGGACGCGTCTTTGGCAGCGCGATGTGGTTCCCATATAGCCGCGAGTTCGCGACGATTGGCCTGGTGATCACATCGCCCCGAACGCAGGCTCAGGGTACTGGCCGCTGGCTCATGGAGCAGGTGTTCGAGCGGTGTGGCGACCGGAATTTGGTCCTCAACTCGACCGATGCCGCGTATCATCTGTATCTTTCGCTAGGCTTCACAAAGGAAGCCACCGTGTATCTGTGGCAAGGAGAGGTCGTGTCACCGCCTCCGCCAGTGTCGGCTCTCGACGGCGAATTGAGCTCGCTGTCTACCGGGAATATCGAAGAGATCGCAGCACTGGATAAACGCGCGTTTGGAGCCAGCCGTCAGAAGCTGCTTGCATTGCTTTCTGAAGGTTCGTCAATCTGCGTCCTGCGCCGTGGCGGTGCGACCGTCGGTTATTCCATGAAGCGCGAATTCGGGCGCGGTCATGTGATCGGCCCCATCGTTGCCAGCAATGATTGTGACGCGATCCATCTTACGGCCGTGCATCTCAAGGATCTCGCCGGAAGGTTCGCCCGCGTGGATACGCGGGAGCAGACCGGTCTATTTGCGGACTTCCTTCAACAGAGCCGCCTCGGGATGAACGACACAGTCACAACCATGTCCAAGGGACGGCGATTCCTGAACCGAAAGGAAAACGAGCCGTGGGTCTACGGATTGGCCGGTCACGCCTTGAGCTGAAGCTGTGAAGCGCTTCGTCAATTGAAGATTGGCGCGCATCCTGCGACCAAGCAAACCTGTCCGGAGGCACATCACTCCATCAATTTCTTGCCGGCGCCGCATCGCGGACAATATCGTTCCAACCATTCGACGGCAACGTGAGCTCTACGCGGACGTCTCCTCCTTGACTTTGCTTCGTGCTCATCTGCCCCCTCACTCGAGTTGAGACGCTCGGCGCCGATCAACACGGCCGAGCCTTCCTGGACAAGCGCAGATCAATGACCAGTCTGTTCTGGTCTCACGAACACATACACATGATGACGCTGGGCTGATCCGTACGTCGATGGCGACCCCGACGCTCTCTCGCGGGGAGGCCAGATCACGAGTGAGCCTGGGCCGGTAGCGCGAATACAAAGCCGCGCGAAAGCGCGCACGATCGTAGAGGGTCGTAGGTTGGCGTACGAATCGCGCGAATGGCGGAGAGAGTGGGACTCTCTGCCACCCAACGGGAGATACCAGAATTCGCAGAAAAATCAGCTTGTTACAGACGCCCGATATTCGGGCCGTGTACCAGAAACGTGTACCTGGTACAAGCCCGTTCGCGAGCCGGACGCAGTGAACGAATCCTTGGAAGGCGATGCATCGGCGAATGAACCAAGAGACGTTTCAGGTGATGAGCGGACGACTGTGCCCCGTCTCGGCGGGGCAATTGCGCAGTCCGATGCCGCAGCAACGAAAGCGGCCGCATCAGATGGCTCACCTCGGCATCGGCGCATGAAGCACGCTGAGGCTAGCCGCTACGACGGTCCTGCCGCGGCCGGGCGCGAGCTCCTCGAGCTGGCCGCCGGGGTCGAGCCGGCCCAGGATGGAGGAGACGCGGCGGATCATTGAGGAGTACGCCGCCGACCTCGAGAGCTGCTTCGGAAGCTACGCCGCAAGATGAACTAAGGTCGTCTTTGGCTGATCTGCATTTCGCGCAGCCTAGACCGTCCGGGAACCGGAACGTCGGCTTCTGCATATTGGATTGGTGAAATTCAAACTCAACGGTTAGGACCCGTCAGACGAGGTTGTGTCATGCAGCGACGACGCCGTTTCACGCAAACCGTGTCCCTGGAAGAACGCCTTGCCGAAGAAGCAAAACGCCTCCGAGAAGCAGCCAGATCCCTCCCTCCCGGTCCGCTACGGGAGGACACCCTCCGCAAAGCCCGCCAGGCCGAGATCGGCTCGCACATGAGCCAGTGGCTGAGATCGCCCGGCCTACAGCCGCCGGACTGAGACGGCCATGGCAATGCCCTGGGTTTGGTAGTGAGCGGCCGCGGCAACGCGTGGGTCAAGAAGACCTGCGCGCAGCGGGAGACGCTCACCATCGCCGGTTTCGCGCTCGAGGAAGGCAAGTGGGACGGCATCCACCTTGGCCGGCGCAAGGGCGGCGACCTCGACTATGCCGGCAAGGTGGACCACGGCTTCGACAAATCCTCCGCCGCCGACCTGCAGAAACGGCTGAAGCCGCTGATCCGGAAGACGCAGCCTTACGCCAAGCGCATCGCGCACAAGGGCATCCGGGTCGAGCCGAAGCTGCTCGCGGAGATCGAGTACCGGGCCAAATCGGCCGAAGGAAAGGTCCGGCACCCGCTCTTCAAAGGACTGCGAGAGGACCTTTAAGAAGCCAGTTACGCAGCCTTTACGTGCCCGAAGTCATATGTAGCGGACTGATCGGGGAATCCGCCGTGCAAGTCGTCCAGTAGCCGCTGCTCGCGCTCGATCCGGCTTCGATAGAGCTGGCGCTCGGCCTCGGTTTTGGCGCTCGCCAGCAGGAGGCGATAGTGTCCGATCACCTTTTCGCTGCCCCGGATGAGGAGGTCGCGAAGGTCGCTCATAGCTCGCCCCTCGCTTCTACGGAGCCAACCGGGCCGTTCGGCACCGTAAACGCGACAGGGAAGGTTTTCGTGGCAAGGGATTCGAGCGAAGCCTTCTCCTCGGCGAGGCGACGTTCGATAAATTGACGTTCAAGCTCCGATAGCTTCGTGCGAAGCAGTCGCCGGTAGCGGTGGATGTTGTTGCGGTGCGCGCGGATGCGGGCCAGATCTTCATCGAGCATCGTCGTCACTCCTGACGGTCGTCACGGTCCTTTTGGTGTTGAGCAAACTGGGAAAGAGAATTCCCGGCGCAAAAAAATATTCGGACGCGAGCGGCTGTCAAGTCACCTCTCGCCGCATCTCCGAGTCCTTGGTAGTGCGCTGCAGCAGGTGGCGAGCGGGGCCGGGATCGCCGCAAAAAATTTTTGTGGCAGACCTCTTGAAACGGCTTCTCGTTTTTCTAGATCATTTTTCGCCGCGAGAGCGGTGTGCCGGGCGCCTTCACGGGTCCGGCGCGGGCGCCGGGCCGGGTATCAGACCCGCTCTGACTCCTGCCTTGCGCTCCTTGTATCCATCTTGCTCTTTGGAGGACTTGGTTATGAGGACCACGTTGGACTTCGCGCCCCTGTGGCGCTCCACCATCGGCTTCGACCACCTGGCCGACCTCGTCGACAGCACGCTGCGCCAGGCAAGCGAAGACCACTATCCCCCGTACAACATCGAACGTACCAGCGAGGACCACTACCGGATCTCGCTTGCCGTCGCCGGCTTCGGAGCCGACGACATCGCCGTGACGGCCGAGCAGAACGGGCTCATCATCGACGGCAGGAAGCCCGAGAAGGCGGCCGGCGAGTACCTGTACCAGGGCATAGCTGCGCGTCCGTTCCGGCGCGTGTTCAACCTGGCCGACTATGTCCAGGTAAAGGACGCTTGCTTCCGCGACGGACTGCTCATCATCGATCTCGTCCGCGAGGTGCCAGAAGCCATGAAGCCGCGCCGGATCCAGATCGGAAGCGGCGCCTCTCCGTCGCAGATCGAGCAGAAGAAGGCAGCCTGACGCTGGATCGAGGTTCGGCGGCGGAACGCGGCGCGCGCAAGCGTGGCCGCGCTCGCTGGCCCATGCAATAAAGGAGAAAAAACATGGCAGTTCGTGATCTCATTCCCTGGTCCAGAAACCAGGAGCTCGCGACGGGGCGCGGCACCCACGATCCCTTCATGACGCTTCATCGCGAAATGAACCGACTGTTCGACGATGTCTTCCGCGGCTTCGGCGGGACAGGCCTGTCGCCGCTCACGGAAGGGCAATTCGGCTGGCCCAAGATCGAGCTCAGCGAGACCAACAAGGCGCTGACGATCTCGGCCGAGCTTCCGGGCATGACGGAGAACGACGTCCAGATCGAAATCGCGAACGGCGTCTTGAGCATCCGGGGCGAAAAGAAGAGCGAGCGCAAGGACGAAGGCAGATACTTCAGCGAGCGCTACTACGGCTCGTTCCAGCGGCAGATGGCGCTCGAGGACGTCGATGAGGACAAGGCCGAAGCGTCGTTCAAGAACGGCGTCCTGACCATCTCACTGCCGAAATCCGAGAACCCGAGAGCGGGCGTCAAGCGCATCGCGATCAACACGCAGTAACGATCATCAAGGGCGGCGGTCGCCGCCGCCCGAACGCACCGAAACCGTCCCGAGGAAAGGAGTGTAAAGGGAGGCAATCGATGACCAACGCCAATACCAACCCAGGTAATCTCAATCCCCTCTTCCATCCGGCCGCGTACTATGCGTCTCCGGAGAATGTCCTGAACGACAACGAGCTCTCCGCGCCGGAGAAGCGGATCATCCTGTCGTCCTGGGCGTCCGACATGTTCGCCGTCGAATCCTGTCCCGCGCTACGCGAGATTCCCGGCATGGGCCACGCGATCCGGCTCGCCGATATCCTCGCCGCGCTGCGGCGGCTCGACGGCGACGACGACCCGCCGCCACGCGGGGGCGTGCCGATGCGGTTGCGGCGGCCTTGGGCCGCCGCGTTGTGGAGGTCGGCATGATGTTCACGCGGGCCGTCCTGACCTTGGTATTCCTAGGCAACGCCTCGGCGGCGTGGGCCGTCCCCTTTGTCGCCCTCATGGGCGGGACGGGAGCCGGGCAAGCGCGATGAGCGCCGAACGGTCTCGGCGCTCCGAGGCAATCCTGTGCACGACGCAGGCAACCTCGTTGTCCGTGTGCAGGTTTTCTCGGCGGGCAGCAAGCAGGGTCGGCACGGTATCCCGCAGCTTGAGGGACCTAACGACGCCCAGGGTCGTGGACCTCGTACGTCTTGAAAATGCGCCTGTTCGAGACGAGCCTTGTACGCCCCCACGTCCGCGAACATCTCGAACACGAAGACGTGGGCCGGATCGTCGTTGTCGGCGTAGGAGACAGCGTCAGGGGGCCGGAATCGCCCGAGCCATCGCAGCTTCCATGGTTCCGATGCCCTCGAGCACCGGTCGGGCGAGATGGAGCAACATTTGCCCATCATCCGTCAGGCTGAGCTTGCGGGTGGTCCTATGCAGCAGTCGAACTCCAAAACGCTCGTCCAGAAAGGTCTGCGTGACGCGCACCAGCACCTTCAAGGCGTTTACGATGTCCATGCTTGCGAATTTCGGACGCCCAACATTTCCAGACGCCGATACCTCGGCGTGGACGCCGTGCGTTCCGGTATCAAACCGATATGAAATCTCCGGTTTCCGCGGCGCGCTTGATCGCATCGATCACTCGAAGGGTTTTCAGCCCTTCGCGCCCGCTCACCACAGGCTCGGTGGTACCGCGGATAACCCGACAGAAATTTGCGATCTGCAGGCCAAGCGGGTCCTGCTTCTCGTAACGCAGCCGCTCGCGCTCGATCGGCGCCCACCAGCTGGCCTTGCTTGGGTGACGCCATAGATCCAGTTGCGGAATGGCCAGCGATGCCCTCGTGCCGCCGATCTGGTAACAGGCCTCCTGCGTATGACTGTAGGCCGGGTTCTCACCGGCCGTGAATTCCCAGCTCCAAGGCGACTGGATGGTGTCCGAGACATTGACCGTTCCCAGCGCTCCGGAGGCGAAGTGCAGAATGATCACCGCCGTCTCTTCAACCGCATGTCCACGCAGCCGATTGGACTGGGCAGCCTGCACGGACACGATATCCCCACAGAGGTACCGCAGCAGGTCGACATCGTGGATGAGATTCAGGAAAACAGGCCCCGCTCCTTTTTCGCGGCGCCAGGTCACGTCGAAATAGTCGTCCGGCTTGATCAGCCAGAACATGCCGTGCACCGACACGATCTGGCCGAGTCGGCCGCTATCGATCTCCGCCTTGGCGCGTTGGATCATCGGGTTATGCCGGCGATGATGGCCGGTGAGCAGCGGCACGCCCGCCCGCTCGAAGGCATCGACCAAGGCCTGTGCGGCGATGACGTCATCCGCCAGCGGCTTCTCGATGAGCGCTGGGATGCGAGCTGCGATGCAATCCATGCCGTTGGCCACATGCATCTGGTTGGGGGTGGCGACAACCACCCCTTCCGGCCGATTTCCGGAGAGCATGTCCTGAAAGGATGGAAACCAGTCCACCTTCAGCGAAACCGCCAACTCTCGTGCCGCAGGCGCCGGATCGACGATCGACGAAAGCATCGCCTCCGGCCGCGTGAGAATGTGTTCGATATGTCGCTTGCCGATGAGACCCGCTCCCATCACCGAGAGGCGGACGGGTGCGCTCATCCGATGCTACCCCTTCTTCTCATCGAGCAGCTTGGCCACACGACGCAAGCCGAGCAGATAACCTTGGGTGCCGAACCCTGCGATGACCCCATCAGCCCGTTTGGACACAAACGAGTGGTGGCGAAATTCCTCGCGCTTGTGCACGTTGGAAATATGTACCTCGATCACCGTCCCCTCGAAGGTGTTCAAGGCATCCAGGATGGCCACTGACGTATGGGTGAATGCCGCGGGATTCATCACGATCCCGGCAGCCGTCTCACGCGCCTCGTGGATCCAGTCGATCAGCTCGTATTCCCTGTTCGACTGGTGAAAGCGTAGCTCCAGTGCGAGTTCCGCGGCCAGCGCCCTGCAATCCCGCTCCACGTCCGCAAGCGTCTCGTGACCGTAGATGTGGGGTTGGCGCTTGCCAAGCAAATTGAGATTTGGCCCGTTGAGGACGCAGACAAGACGACTCATGAATAACCTCCGTTCAGTGATGGGCAAGGATCTCGCCAAGGAACTGTCTGGTGCGGGCATGCTGTGGATTGCGAAAGAAAGCGTCGGGCGCGCCTTCTTCGATGATCTGGCCCTCGGCCATGAAGATGACACGATCGGCAACCTGGCGGGCAAAGCCCATCTCGTGGGTGACGCAAATCATGGTCATTCCGTCGTTGGCGAGGCCGATCATCGTATCGAGCACCTCCTTGACCATCTCAGGATCGAGAGCAGAGGTCGGTTCGTCAAACAACATCACCTTGGGCTGCATGCAGAGCGCGCGCGCGATCGCGACGCGCTGTTGCTGGCCGCCCGAAAGCTGAGCCGGATACTTCTCGGCCTGGTCACCGATGCGCACGCGCTCGAGGTATTTTCGCGCAATCGCCTCCGCCTCACTCTTGCTAATTCGGCGCGCGCGAATGGGCGCGAGCATACAGTTCTGCAAGACCGTCATATGCGGAAAGAGATTGAAGCTTTGAAAGACCATCCCGACGTCCTGACGTACGACATCGATAGCCTTGATGCTGTCGTCAAGCCGATGACCGTTCACCACGATGCTGCCCTCCTGGATCGCCTCGAGGCGGTTGATACAGCGGATCAGCGTCGATTTGCCCGACCCGGACGGGCCGCAGAGCACGATCTTCTCGCCCTTGCGCACGGTGAGATCGACGTCGCGGAGAGCCTGGTACCCGCCGTACCACTTCTGCACGCCCTTCATTTCGATCAGGATATTGTCCTGCATGGATTCGGCTCCGCTATCGGACAGCGGCCGACGCGGATCGCGCGTCGGCCGCTCGCAATGGCTACTGAACAGTTAATGGAACGCCGGGGACCGTCTCCGGGAAGATCGGCACGGGCGCCTTCATCCACCTGGCGTAGAAGCTGGCCAACTTGCCGTTCGACTTGATCTGGTCGATAAACTTGTTGGCCGTCTCGTTCCACTCCTTGTCGCCGAGGCGGGTGCAGGCCCCGTTGTACAGCGCAGTGAAGTGAAGCTTGGGCTCGAACCCAAGTTCGGGCTTTGCGGCGTTCAGGCGCTGCGGATAGAAGCTGTTTGCGCCGACGGCCTGGACCTGCCCCGAGAGCAGCGCCTGGATCGTGGCCGCATCGTCATCAAATCTGCGGATTTCCGTGCCCGCGGGAGCGCTATTGGTGACCTGAGTGTCCTGCGTGGACGACCTCGGAACGCCGATAACGAACTTGCCCATATCGGCATTGCTGTTGATCGCCGTCGCCTGGGCTGCAACAAGCGTGATCTCGTTGGCGACATACGGCTTGGAATACTGCACCGCCTTTGCTCGCTCGGGAAGCATGGCCATGGTCGCGAACAGAATGTCGACGCGACCTGTGGTCAGCGCCGGAATGCGATTGGCCACCGCCAGCGGGACGAACTCGGCCTTCACGCCGAGGTATTCAGCGAAGGCGCGCCCCATATCGGCATCGATGCCGTCCTGCTTCCCCGAACTATCGACATAGCCCCAGGGAGGATTGTCACCCTGAATACCGATGAGGACGACGCCCTTCTTCTTCACGTCTTCCAACGTGCCGGCCTGCGATTTGCCTGCGACGGCGATAGCCGCCAATGCCAGCAGCGCGATGCCGAGCTGGCGACGGTTGGGTGAAAACAACATGAGTATCTCCTCCTGGTGATGGCTGTTTGTGATTGAGTAGGTGCGCCGTTCCTACCTTTGACTGGCCAGAGCGAGCCTGGCCTCCATCCGGCTGCCCCACCACGAGAGTGGCCAGCAGAGGATGAAATACATCGCGCCGACCACGCCGAAGACGAGCAACGGCTGGAAGGTCTGGTTCGAAACGATTTGACCAGCGCGGGCGAGTTCGATGAAACCGACGATGGCGGCGAGCGACGTGCCCTTGATGAGCTGCACGAGATAGCCGATGGTCGCGGGAAGCGAGATGCGGATTGCCTGTGGCAGCACGATGTCGCGCATGCGGGAGGAATAGTGCAGCCCAAGCGCCATCGCTGCCTCGGTCTGGCCGCGGGGCACGGCCTGGATCGCGCCGCGCCAGATCTCACCCAGGAAGGCGGAGGCATTCACGGTGAAGCCGATCGCCACCGCGACGAAGGCGTCGAGCTTCAGCCCGGTGAGCGCCAAGCCGTAATACACGACGAAAAGCTGCAGCAGCAGCGGAGTGCCCTGGAATATCCCGATGTAGATGCGGGTGATCCATTCCACGCTCCTGTGACCACAGGTGCGCAGCAATGCAACCGCCAGCCCAGCCGTGCAGCCACCGACAAACGCGACCAGCGTCAGCAGCACCGTCCATTGCAGCCCGCGCAGCAGGAAACCGAACTCGGGAAGGCCAAAATGCGGTGTCATGATCGCCCCCTCAGCGCGTCGGATATGAGAAGAAGCGGTGAGAGATGACCGCAAAACCGAGCATCAGCAGCCAGGAGATCGCGAGATAGAGGAAGGTGACGGAGAAATAGACCTCGAAGCTACGGAATGTGTCGCTTTCGATGCGCTGGGCAACCGACGTCAATTCGTAGGCGGAGACCGCCGAGCAGATCGAGGAGGTCAGCGTCAGCATGATGAACTGACCCGTGAGCGAGGGGTAGATGGCGCGAAGCGCGGGCTTGAGCACAATGAAGCGGAATACCTGTCCTTTGTGCAGTCCGAGCGCGTAGCCAGCTTCCACCTGTCCCTTGTGAATGGATTGCACCCCGCCGCGGATGATCTCGATGGCATAGGCGCCGCCATTGACACCGAGCGCGATAATGGCGGTGGCTGTCGGATTGAGCTTCAATCCGATCAACGGCAGGGCGAAGAACAGAAAGAAGATCTGCACCAGGAAAGGCGTATTGCGGACGATCTCCACGAATCCGATCACGAGAGCACGCAACCAGGCCGCCTTCGCATCGCGTGCCGCGACGCCGGCGACTCCGATCACCATTGCGAGTGTCATGCCGGCCAGCGCCAGGCCCAACGTACCCACGCACCCCCACAGCAGCGCGGGCATCGCATGCCAAACCACCGAGAAATCGAGCGTGTAGCCCATCTTGCGTTTCCTCTCGGGCGTTGTGCGTGCCGCTCGCCCATCGGCCTGACGTCACCCTCCCAGGGATGCAAAAGTGGCGAAGAAGACGTCCGGGTCAGGTGAGATGCCCGTGAACAGGCGAAATGCCTCGGTGCCCTGGAAGATCGCCATGCCGCCGCCATCGACGGTGCGGCAGCCCAGGGCACGCGCCGCGCGCAGCAGTGCGGTTTCCAGCGGGAAATAGACGATCTCGGCAACCCACAGATCGGGACGCAGCAAGGCCGTCGGCAGCGGCGTGCCTGGATATTTGTCCATGCCGATCGGCGTTGCGTTGACGATTCCGTCAGCGGCAGCGACGGCCGCCGCGACATCCTGGCCGACTTTTAAGCGCCCTTCTGCAAATCGGGGGGACAAGCCGTCGACCAGACTCTGCGCCTTGGCTACGTCGACATCGATGATGGTCAGTTCCTGCACGCCGAGCTTCATGAGCGCGAACGCGACTGCCGCGCCTGCGCCGCCTGCACCGAATTGGACGACTTGGCGGAGCGATGCACCCTGCATGTTGCGGCGAAAATTCTCGGCGAAGCCGAACCAGTCGGTGTTGTGGCCGGTCATTCGACCGTTCCTGATGACCACGGTGTTCACGGCGCCAAGCGCCTCCGCGTCGGGCGAAAGCTCGTCCAGGAGCGGAAGAATCGTCTGCTTGCAGGGATGGGTCACGTTCAGCCCGTCAAAGCCCATCCGCTTTGCCGCCGTCAGCAAGTCCGGCAGTGCTTCGGCACCAAGTTTCAACTCAGTCAGATCGATCTTCTTGTAGAGATAGCGGATGCCGGCGGCGTCGGCGGCCGCTTCATGCATGGGCGGAGTGCGTGACGCAGCGATGCCGCTGCCGATCAGACCGACGAGAAAGCTGGATTTGGGAAGCATGCCCGGCATCGCCCGTCAGCTCAAGGGGACGGTCAGTTCGGCGATGACCTGAGCCGTGCTCGGTCGAACGCCGCGCCACCAGGCAAAAGCTTCCGCCGCCTGCTCCACCAGCATGCCGACGCCATCCGCCAGCTTGGCTACGCCTTCGGCGCGGGCCGCTTGCAGAAAGGGAGTGAGCCCCTTGCCGTAGGCGAGCTCGTACGCCAGCTCCGCACCGCGGAAGACATTGCCTGGAAGCGGCGGCATCTCACCCCGCAGGCTGGCCGATGTCGCGTTGATCACGACGTCATAGCCCTCGGCAAGATCGGCGAGTTCAGCATAGCCGCTAACGATCAGGGGACCACAACCGGCAAACTCTTCGGCCAATGCCACAGCCTTCGATAAGGTACGATTGACGAGCACCAACTCGGATGGCTCCTGACGCAGGAACGGCAGCAGCGCGCCACGCGCTGCGCCCCCGGCACCGAGCATCAGGACGCGCCGGCCGGCCATCTTGACGCCGAGATTCACTGTGATGTCGCGCACAAGGCCGATCCCGTCGAAATTCTCGGCAATGATCCGATCGCCCTCGAACTTCAGGCAGTTCGCGGCGCCTGCTCGTTTGGCGCTCTCCGAAAGCTCGTTTGCATAGGCGAAGGCATCGAGCTTGAACGGGGCGGTGATGTTCAGCCCCCTGGCGCCCGCTGTCCGAAACTGATCAACCCGTTCGCTGAAGCCATGGACTGGCGCCTCGATCGCCTCATAGACAAGGTCCTGCCCCGTCATCTTGGCGAAAGTGCCATGGATGAGGGGCGATTTGCTGAAGCCGATCGGATTGCCAATCACCGCGTAACGATCGCTCATGGCTCACTCCTGCGCTGCGGCTTCGTTGTAGAGGACACCGTCGCGCACCATCGCCTCAACGAGCTCGGCCGACAGTCCCAGCGACTCTGCAATGCGGCGATTGTCCTGGCCGAGCAGCGGGGCCGGAGTCCGCACCGTGGTGTCGCAGTCGGAGAAGCGGAAGGGCAGGTTCGGCAACGTCACCTTGCCGAGGACAGGATGCTCCTGCTCGACCAGCATGCCACGCGCGTGAATCTGCGGATCCTTCACGACTTCCGCGATGGTCTGCACGGGGGCGGACGGCACACCCGCGTCTTCAAGAGCGGCGAGACAAGCGTCACGCGAAGGCTGTGACAGCGTCCAATCGCGCACGATAGCCATCGCTTCGGCATAATGGGCGTTGCGCGCAGCGGGCTTGGCGAAACGTTCGTCGGACGCCAACCTGTCGCCCCCGATCAGGCTCGCTAGTCGTCGCCACGTATCATCGACTTGCGCAGCGATGACAAGATTGCCGTCCTTGGCCGGAAAGACGCCGTAGACGGTCGAGTCCGGCTGACCGCTGCCGGTCTGCTTCGGCAGGTCGGTACCGCCGGAGAGGAAGTAGCGCTGCACCGCATAGTCGTGCATCGAGACCATGCAATCGTATAGCGCCAGATCGATGTGTTGACCGCGCCGGGATGACCCGCGGCCGACCAGCGCTGCATTGATGGCCGCGACGCCATGAATGCCGGTGTACATATCGGCCAAAGGCATCCGCAGCAGCGGCGGCGCTTCGCCGGGGGAGCCCAGCTGCGCCAGGGCGCCCGACATCGCCTCCGCGATCAGGCCGAAGCCTGGACGGTCGGCATAGGGACCGGTGTGGCCATAGGCGGAGACCGAACAGTAGATCAGTTTGGGATTCCGGGCGGACAGCGCCTTGTAGCCGAGCCCGAGACGCTCCAGCGCGCCGGGGCGGTAGTTCTCGATGAAGACGTCGGCCGTATCGATCAGCCTCATCATCATGTCGAGACCGCGCTTATCGCGCAGATCGATGCACAGGCCCTGCTTTCCCATGTTCTGCTGCAGGAAGTAGCCGGATTGTCCGTCCTTGAAATAGCCGTGGGCGCGGCCCGCATCGCCTTGCTTCGGACGCTCCACCTTGATGACTTCAGCGCCCATCGCGGCGAGGCAGCGGCCCATGAACGGGCCTGCCAGGAAATGGCTGTAGTCGATGACGCGGATACCTTTGAGCGGCAGATCCTGGAGCGGCCGATCTTGCGCGGTCATGCCTGCTCTCCTGCGGAGTTGGCCTTCGGGCGCATCGGAATCATCAGCCGATGCTCGCCGAGTTGCACCACTTCACCGCGCTGATTGATCAGCTCCGAGGGCAGCACCACGATGCCCCACCCTTCCCGCTTCGTGGCGCGCATGGAGCCGACACGGAACTTCACATGCACGGTGTCGCCGAGCTTGATCGGCAGCTTGAAATCCCATGTCCAGCCCAGCGACATTCCCGGAAGGAAGCGGTAGTCGGCACGGGTCTTCAAACCATCGGCCAGCGACAGACCAAACAGCCCGTGCGCGACGCGCGTACCGAATGGTGTGGTCTTGGCGTATTCCTCGTCGACATGAACAGGCGTGAAATCACCCGTCAGTTCGGCATAGGCATTCACCATTGCTTCGGTGACCGTCACCGAAGGGGTGACGCATTCGTCACCGACCTTGGCATCGTCCCAGTAGCGGTCGTCAGTCATGTCGCGCCTTCCTTAGGCCCGTGGATTGATCGCCAGCGCCGCTTCCACGGCACCCGCACTGGCTTGCAAGATTTCGACGTTGAGCCCGCCCGGCAGCTCGAGCCAGTTTGGCCCCGCAGGCAGCGCCTTCGCGCCCCAGGCGGCAGCACGGGCGAGCACACCTTTGTAATCATCGACCATGATGCCGAGATGGGAGAGACGCCCCTCCGGTCCGACAAAATGCGGATCCTCGATCAGTTGCACGCTTCCGAGCACCCATACCTGGCGCGGACGCGCGCCGTCGGCGGGTTGCTCGTCGCGAATAGTGAGACCAAGCACCTCGCGAAAGAAGTCGATGTGATGATCAACGTCCGGCACCCGGATCGCGACGTGCTCGACATAAGCGCGGGGCAACGACATCGTCTCAGGCCTTTCCCGGATAATCGCTATGGGCGTATTCGAGCCCTTTGACCAACGCGACAAGGGTCGCGTTGACGGGGGTTGGCACGTTGAGCTTGGCGCCCCAACGCACGACGGAGCCGTGGATGTAATCGACCTCGGTCAGATTGCCGGACTGCAAGCTCTGCAACATCGACGTCTTGAATTCGGGCGGCAGTCCAGCTGACGCCATCGTCCAGGCCCGGCGCGGATCGGCAATCGAGATCTTCACGCCGGCCGCTCGCGCCACCGCAATGCTCTCCGAGATTGCGGCCAGCGCGCAATCTTCCAGGATCGGCAGCGAATAGAGGCCGCCATAAGTCAGCCCGGTAACGGCGGTGATTCCGCCGCCGGCAACGTTGATGAATAGCTTGTCCCACATGCTGCCCAGGATGTTGTCGCTGAGCAGTGTGAGAACACCCGCACGATTGAACGTCTCGGAAATTCGCTGTGCGCGTTCGGTCAAGCGTCCATCGAGCTCGCCGATGATGGTTTCCTTGCCAACGACCCCGGAGCGAACATGACCGGGTCCGAGCAGCACGCCGCCAACATAGGTCTTGCCTGCCATGACCCTGTCACCACCGACTTCCTCCGAAAGGATGTCTTCGTGGCCAAGGCCGTTTTGCAGCGACATCACGACCGTCTGCGGTCCAATGACCGGCGCCGCCGCCCGGATCGCGTCTCGCGTGTGGTAGGATTTGACGAGGATGATGACCAGGTCCGCCGTGTTGCCGACCTGGTCCGCGGAGGTGCAGGCAGAGACCTTAACGACGGTCTCAGCGCCACTTTCGAGCATCCGTAGACCACCGGCATTGATCGCGTCGACATGGGCCTGAAACGGATCGATCAACCAAACCTCGGCACCGCCGCGCGCCAGCGTGCCGCCGATGGTCGAGCCCAAGGCTCCCGCTCCGACAAAGCAGATCCTCATCCGAACGCTTCTCCCTCGCCGATTTTGGCGTTGGAAGCGTGCTAGCAGGCTGCCTAGTATTTGGATATGCTATGATACTTATAACCATTATTGCAGATCGCAATGAAGCAACGGGACCCGTCCGAGACGAACCTTTTGGAGCCGCGCCTGCTCCGGCTGTTTGACGCGTTGTTCTCCACGGGCAGCGTCACCAAGGCCGCCGAGAAGCTAGGTCAAAGCCAGCCGACCATTTCCATTTGGCTGGCGCGCCTGCGAAAGGAATTGGACGACCCGCTCTTCATTCGGTCGGCCGAGGGAATGCTGCCGACGCCGCGCGCCGAGGCGCTCATCGGCACAGCGAGGCAGGCGTTGGAAATGCTGCGTCGTCTGGCCGAGCTTCGTTCTGAGTTTGATCCGGCGACCGCAAAGCGCCGCTTCGTTATCTGCATGACGGACGCGAGCCACATCACGCTCCTTCCCGCCATACTCGCCCACGTTCGCAGCGTTGCACCGGGCATCCGCATTGAAGCCGCGCAGATCGGCGGCGATACACCACGAATGCTGCAGTCCGGCGAGGCCGATCTGGCGCTCGGCTACATCTCGGATCTCGACACCGGGCACTTCCAGCAGGCACTGTTTCCGCAGGATTGGGTCTGCCTGGCGAACGCAAAACATGCCCGGATCCGCGACCGCATCACTGCAAGGGATTTCCGGCGGGAGGCGCACGTGCTCATTCGTTCCGGCACCGGACATCAGTTGCTCGCCGACGCGCTGAAGGAGCAGCAGATAGTCCTTGATGTCGCGCTTGAGCTACCGGGCTTCTTGGGGCTACCCGCAATCGTCGGGACGACGGACCTGATCGCTACCCTGCCAAGGCACATCGGCGAAACGTTGGCTCATTATTACGGACTGCGCGTGCTCGACTGCCCGCTGGCGATCGCCGGCTTTACAGTGAAGCAATATTGGCACGCCCGCTTCCATCACGACCCTGCAAACCAGTGGCTGCGTGACGTATGCGGTGAGCTTTTTCAACAGCAGAAAGTGCGGGGTCTACATCGTTCCGGTCGGCCAAGGAAACGACGGCCACGCGATTTGCCGTCGTAATGGAGCCCTTGCTGACCCGGTGCAGCGGCGCAAACTGCCGACAATTCCTTCGTTTCGGCATTCTTTTTCTTCGGAGGCCTGAGTATCCCTCTCTCAAGCGGCCGATTGCGTTGTCGGCATCCAGCTCTTGCTCTCCTGCGCCACTGCTGCCGCAGGAATCTTCAATCCGGCTGCAGGTGCGGGAGCGCTATTCTGTCCCAGTTCACGGGCCAATACCTCGCGGTCACAGGCGTTCTCCCACAGCGAAACGGTGATGGTCGCGACACAGTTGCTGATCATGCTGGTCAGTGCCCTCGCTTCCGACATGAAACGGTCAATACCGACGAGCAGCGCCACGCCGGTCACGGGCAAGTCCGGCATGACGGTGAGAGTTGCGACAAGCGCGACGAAGCCGCTGCCGGTGACGCCGGCCGCCCCTTTGGACGTCAGCAGCATCAGTCCGAGCATCGCCGCAATCTGTCCCCAAGACAGATGGATGTCGCAGGCCTGTGCGATGAAGATGGATGCAAGAGTGAGATAAATGGCGCTGCCGTCCAGATTGAAAGAGTAACCCATCGGCAGCACGAGTCCTGATACGCCTTTCCGGCATCCGAGCTGCTCCAGCTTGCGCAGCGCGCCAGGCAGCGCCGGCTCCGACGACGACGTGCCGAGCACGATCAGCAGCTCTTCCTTGAAGTAGCGGATGGTCTTCCACAGGCTGAAGCCGTTCAGCCGCGCCAGCGTCCCGAGCACGACGACCACGAAGACGGAGCAGCCATGGCGCCAAAGGCGCCGAGCGGGGCCAGCTTCATGACGAAACCGAAGGCCACAAACAGCACGTGAGAGAACGAGGTGACGGCCTTGGTCACCACCACACCGTCATCACCGGCGCGGCTCAGCCCAAAGGCGATGAGGATGGAGACCAGCAGGACCGGCAGCACTTCGCCATCGGCAAACGCGCCAAAGAACGAATGCGGGATGATATGCAGCAAGAAGTCGGCAAATCCTGTCGCAGCTGCCTGCTTTGTGTATTTCGCAGCCACCGACGGATCGAGCGTACTGACGGACACATGCATGCCGACGCCCGGCTGGATCAGCAATACGGCAACCAGCCCGGCCAGCAAAGCGAGCACGGTCAGCAGGTAGAACAGCGCCATGGATTTCACCAGCGTGCGGCCGACCTCGCGGGAATCGCTGATGCTGTTGATGCCGCTCACGATGGTGCAGAACACGATCGGCGCGATCATCATCTTGACCAGCTTGACGAAGCCGTCCCCAAAAGGCTTCAGCGCGGCGCCAAATTCAGGCCAGAGATGGCCGGTTAAGACACCCAGCAGGAGACCGATCAGCACCTGGACGTAGAGAATCCGGTAGAACGACTTTCGCACCTCGATGCTCGGAGACCCAGCCAGCGCTTGCGTGTGCATTCTCGTTTCTCCCATATATTTGATTTTTCGCCTTTGATTTTTGTCGATGGCCTTAAGGCAGACGGAGCTCAGGCTGCCAGGACTGAATGAGGCAAGTGCGATCGCCGGGCGAAGACGTGACCCTGGAAAATTCGGCGGGCGGTCCGCTGCACCCGAGCCACCGGGCCGGGCTCTAGCCGAACCACGAGTTGGCCGGAGGGATGGGCGAGCGTGATCGGCACCGGCGGCGCCAGCGGTCCCACCATCTCTGCCGCGATCGTGCCGGGCGTCACGCACGCCGTCGCGATCGCGACCGCGCCGGTCACCGCCAGCGCGCTATGGCAGTCGTGCGGCATGAAATACCGCGTGTTCAACGTCACTTCCGTCGCAGTTGAAATCAGGACCGGCTTCGGAATCACCATCGTCGCGGAGTTTGGAAAGCCCATCCGGCGGCCAGCCTCGATGCGCAGGTTTTCGAGCCGGGCGCGGAAGCGGCTGTCCGCGAACTCCGAAGGTGCCTCACGGCCGGTCCATCCCAGATCGGCCGCGCGGACCAGCATGACGGGCATGGCTGCGTCGATGCAGGTCACATCGATACCTTCGATGCGGTCGACCGGCCGTCCTGTCGGCAGCAGGCGACCGGTGCGTGCGCCGGCCGCGTTGGGGAACGACAGCTCGATGGGCGCAGCCGTTCCCGGCACCCCGTCGATCCGCGCCTCGCCTTCATAGGTCACCCTCCCGCCAGGGGTGGAAACCGTCGCATCGATCAGCTTGCCGGTGTTGACATTGTGAATGCGCACCTGGGTGCGATCTGCGGCAGCGGCGACCAGACCGGCTTCGATAGCGAACGGTCCCACCGCTGCCAGCATATTCCCGCAGTTAGGCGACGTATCGACGATCCCTTCATGCACCCTTACCTGGGCGAACAGGTAGTCGACATCTGCGCCGGGGACCGATGCCGGTCCGATGATCGCGACCTTGTTGATGACGGCATTGCCGCCGCCGATTCCATCGATGCCCAGATCGTGCCCGCCCCCCATCACCGACAACAGGACCGCATCGCGTGCCCTGGGATCGGCCGGGAGATCGCTGGCCAGGAAAAACGGCCCGCGCGAGGTTCCGCCGCGCATGACCACACAGGGAATGGCAATCTGATCGTTCATTGGAGCTGTTCCGTTCGGCGACATCTTCGTGCGAACAGAGCATGGGCTCTTGCAACTCTTCTGTAAAATGCAAATATCTGAAGTATTAATGCATCATACGGTATAATGGGAGCCAGCCATGAACGCAGAATTGCTCGACCTCAAGGCGTTCATTACCGTCGCAGAGACTGGAAGCTTTGTCCGCACCGCCAAGGCGCTAAACCTGTCGCAGCCGGCGCTCAGCCGACGCATTCAGAAGCTGGAAGAAAGCCTGGGTGCGCCGTTGCTCGAACGTTCGACGCGTCACGTCAATCTCACCATGACCGGCCGCGACTTCCTGCCGAAGGTGCGCCGTCTCATCGACGAGTTCGAGACCTCGGTGCTCGCCATCCATGATATTGGCGCGCGAAGTTCAGGCCTGGTCTCGGTGGCTGCGGTGCCGACAGCGGTGTTTTATTTCCTGCCGCGTGCGATCGGTCGTTTTGCCGAGGCGTATCCGCGCATTCGCGTCCGGATTCTGGACATCGGGGCCAACGAGGGATTGGAAGCGGTCGCGCGCGGAGAAGCCGACTTCGGCATCAATTTCATCGGTGCGTCGCATGCCGAAATCGAATTCGAGAAACTGGTCGAGGATCCTTTTGTCCTGGCCTGCCGCCACGACCATCCGTTGGCATCGCGCAAACAGGTAAGCTGGTCGGAGATCGCCCCGCACCGGGTCATCACCGTCGGTCGCAACAGCGGCAATCGCGCATTGATCGACAATGCGCTGGCGCGACACGGCCTGCAGCTCAACTGGTCCTACGAAGTCGCTCACCTCTCCGGTTCGCTTGGCTTGGTCGAAGCGGGGCTGGGCATCGCGGTCCTACCGAGGCTGGCGACCCCGGCCGCCGGCCATCCGATCATTCACACCGTCAGGTTGACCGAGCCGGAGGTGTCGCGAACGATCGGAATCGTGCGCAGGCACGGGTCGATGCTATCCCCTCATGCCAGCCAATTTCTCAAGATGCTCCTCGAGGCATGGCGCTCGCCTTCCCGGACGACTATTCGCGGTAGGCCGCGCCCCCGACCCTAGAGCCAAAGACGACCACCAACTTCGCATACGATCTCTGCGGCCGTTCGTCTTGGCCGCCTGTCAATGAGAACCGTTGAGCGTGAGACCATGTTGTACGCAGCAATGGTCGCCATGACTTCCACGATCCCACCGTCGTCGAACGTTTCCCTGAGCTTCCCAAAGAGTGCGTCCGACACGATGATGTCGCGCGTCATCGCATCGGTAAGCTCGAGCATCAGCGCTTCGCGGGAAGCGAACGCTGCCGCGATGCCATCCTGTTTGAGAGCCTCGATCTTCTCGTCGCTAAGACCAGCGCGCTTCGCGATCGGCGCGTGGGCGGAAATTCAGACCCCGCGCATGCGCCACAAGCCTGCTCACGTTGGCTGTGAAAAGATTTTTCTTGATCTCCCGGTGCACACGCCGTGCACACGCCGCCTTCTAACCGATTGAAAACCTTGAACTCTCGCTCCAATCCATTATCGGCGCCACAGAAAAGCGATAGTGTTGCGATTTCAATGATTTACCTTATGCTTCAACAGGATGAAACATGAACGTGTGCACTCCAAACTAGTCGAAATTGCACACGTTTGTACCCGCTTTGACCTCTTAGTGCACACGTAGCGCACACGATTTGGGGAGTGCACACGACCGTGGCCAGCTTCACTCAGTTGCCGTCCGGGAACTGGCGCGTCCAGGTACGCCGCAAGAACCGCTACGTGGCAGAGACGGCGCAAGGACGGTGAGGAATGGGCGCTCGATATGGAGTGCAATATTGATCGTAGCGGGTCGCCGCTATCCGCTTAGCTGAGAACAATAAGTCTGTCCTAGACTACGTGCTCCTACCCATAACCGGACGAGAGAGACGGCAATTTCGATTTTCTGAGAAGGCGCAAATCAAGCACGGAATGGAGCGGTTCGACACGGCGCTCGCATTGGCTCGATCGCTCAGCCGACGCCTAACCACGGAAAGCCGTGCTTCGCCGTCCAAGCCAGCGCGGCCGAACAAGCAAGGGAAAACAGGCCGCCCCAAAGCCAGGAACGCTCGCGCGCGGCGCTGATTGAGCGCAGATACAAAAAAGCTCCGAGCAAAGTTCCGTAGTTTTTCCGGAAGTCGCCGTTGAGCTTTGCAATCTTCGACAATTCGGAAGCCGCGTCGATCTTGTCGGCCATTTGGTTGCTGTTCCCTTGGGCAATTAGGACCAGCACCTTATGAACCACTGTTTTGCCCGACGGCACAAGCGAAATTTCGGTATATCGAAATTCTTCTCGAGCTCAATGCACGCAGACCGCATCGATGTACTGGTCGCCCCCCGGGGAGTTCGACTGATTCGTAACTCTGAAAGCGCCGCCGCATTCCTTCTTTAGCAGCTCAATGGCGTTCTGTTCGTTGATCGCATGGTTGATGCCGCCAACGTAGTAGGTGATCTCGATATTGTCGCCTGTGTGATAGACGACTGACGCCTGTTTGAAGACCGTTGCTTGGATAAGAGGATTGTTGCCGCTGCCATCGGACACGCATCCTGCGAGTTGGCACGCGAAGATACCGAAGAGCAAAAGGCCCCAGCCCTCATTTCATTCCTCCCCCGTTCGGGCGCGATTAAGCAACAACTTTTTGGACTTGCAAAGGGCTCCCATCTCCTTCCGGTTGTTCGCCTTGTCTGCACGGATTTGTCTGCATCCCCTACAGGCGGGGCCTCGGGGCTCGCTCCGTGCCTCAAGGGATTGATAATTTGACTCTGGCCTGCGCCGCGTTTCGATGGTGGCATGCCTCGCCCAATCCGCCGCCAGCCGTCTACGCACACCGACGGCCGACCCGTGAAGATCACCTTTGGCGAGATGCGCGAGATGGGTGCGCGCGGCGTCCTCATCTATTGCGCTGACTATCGTTGCAGCCACCACGTTGCCCTAAGCGCGGATCGATGGTCTGACGATGTGCGGCTATCGGATCTTGAGTCGAGGTTCGTCTATCAGGCTTGCGGCAGAAGAGGCGCCGATGTCTGACCACGCTTCGATTGGAATACGCCGACCGTGCCAGCTATGGGATACCGATGAAACTCGCCACCGAACGATTCTTCGCCAACCCGGAAGTCGCAGCCCGCAAGCTGGTCGAACTCGCGACGACTATTGAAGCTGTCCAGGACGGCCGCATCCACATCGAGAAGGTCAACGCGCCCTTCCTTTACACGCTAAAAGCGAGTGGTTCGGAGTTTGGGGCCGGCATCAAGTATGCAGTTGAATGCGGCTGGCTCGAGCTGCACGAGAGCGGGACCTATGTCCGGCTGATCGGCACCAGCGCAAAAGCGGCCCCAGCAAAAGACTAAATTGCCGGGGCCGTTTGGAGGCTACCTTGGCGGTAATGGGGTCGCCAGGTGGTCATGAGCATAGGAAAAACCGGCAATCAGTTCTGTCCACTTGTACCTAAAGCGGTATAGTTCCTCATCGGGAACGGAACCGATCGCAATGAAGGACATGCAGGCTCAGTTGGAAAAGCTCCGCACGGATGCTGCCGAGTGCGCCTTGATCCGCGATCTGGCAACTGAACCCAAGAAGCGAGACCTGTTCACCAAGCTGGCCGAGCATCTGACAATCCTGGCGGACGAGGTTGAACACGCCATTGCTGCCGCGGGACCTGATCTGAAGCGGAAGGAATGACCGAACGAGGCTGGGGTCGGCGTTTCGAGGATCCGATCAGGATCGGCGATCGCGTACTGGTGACACAGTTCGACGCCGGCGAGCACATCGCCGCGCTGCCGAAGTAAGAGCGCGCCGTACCGGAGTGGTAAGCGGCGATGGAAGCCTTGATCCTGGTGGCGGAAAGTGGCGGCCCGACGATGTTTGCCCGCATCGGGGTCATGCGGGCATTGAACCGCCTCCGCGTCCCGGAGTTTAACCCGAAAGGCAAGATAAGCGGCCGCTAACCGAGGCGACCTTACTCTCTCACAGGATGCAAGTCGGACGGCTGTACGGTGAGCCCGACAGGCAATCTCCCGGGAGCCTCGAAGACCTCTAGGACGCGCTCACAGATCAGGCACTTGTAGTGCCCGGCGTTGCCCTTGCGGGATTCAAGCTCGATCCGGCGATATCCCGCCAAACAATCTGGGCACCTCACGTCGCCTTCTTCATGTGACAGTTGTGAGGCAGGCTACCGCAGGGGTCAAAGGTTAGTGTTCGTGTGGCGGAACGCTCGCCGGGACCAGTACGCCCGAATGGGAAAAGCCGCAGCGTGGTTCCAGCCCCCACTGCGGCATTCCCGGAACAACAAAAAATCTTGGTGCTCAAATCTCGCCGGTGTTCATTTAGTAGAACACCCCGTTCCGAAAATGGATTCCGTAAGAATACCGGCGCGCGAAGTTCGAGCATTGCCGTGAGAGGGCGAACATGGCACGGGCATGCAATCCAGCCCCAATGCTCCCGGCTGCCGATCCAATTGCGGATTAGAGCGCCGGGAGTGCTAGGCCCGCCAGCCCTCGAAAGCTTCGCAGGAACTCAACTGAGGCCGCCAGCTGAGGTTGGCTACCTCTGCTCGTTCCTCGCGAGGGACGCCAGTCTATCGAGTTGGCCGGCCAAACCCACATAGCTTCGGGCAATGTTTTTCAGGACGGCGGCGCGATGCTTGGAAATGCCGCCCGCGCCAGAAAGTCTCTTGTAGTGGTCAGCATGTTCTTGGCACTCAGCACTGTTGAGCAAAGTCTCAGCCTTCCTGTTGCCCGCACGGGTCGTGAGAGCGCCCTTCCCCGCTGGCTTGCCTTCTACCATGTTAGGCCCCGTTAAAATTAGGTTCGGACACTCGGTCAAATACGGACAGCGGCGGCTTGAGTTTTGAAAAGGAACCACAACGACGGGCGAATATTTAAGTTGTCGCTAGCTCGCTACCAGAGCTGGCAGAGCGGCCCCGACCTACCCCTTGATCCCCCGCGGCGGGGGCGGTCTCTTCGCCTTTGTTGTAGCTTCATTTTTGGAAAACCGTTCTGGGGATCCGATTCTGACAGCTTGCGCTCACTGTGCATCCGATCCTCTACGCCAACATCAATCGGATCGGCTCACTTAATCATACTGAGGCGTGTGCGAGCTGCCTCGCCTCACCGCACTTTCCGCAAGCGCGGGCCCTGTTGCGAGCGCGCCCGGTTTCGGGAATGTCAACGTCTCGGTCAGTTCACCGCGCACCATCGTCACCTCCCGGCGATGCACCGAGCGAAGTCGCCAGCCCTGATAGTCTCCGTCGAGCTTCAGACGTAGCGTGGCCTTGCTCGTCTCGTCGAAAAAAATTCCGAAACTCTGATCGCTGCCGACGACAGTTCCGACCAGCACAAGCCGCAGCTCGGCCGGCGGTGCGCTCGGCGGCATCGGCGGCGCTTTCGGCGCCGATACTGAAATCACGGGTGGCGGCGGCCGCCGCCGCGAGGCCGAGAAGATCGGCCGTTCGTTCGTATTCGGCAGCGCTGCGAGCGGAACTGACCAGAGCGGATTGCCGCGCATCGCCTCGCGCTTGACGGGATGCGGCGATGGCGCCGCGGGATCGACCTCCGGTGCCGACGTTGCGGGAGACTCCCAGAGCGGGCGGCTGGACGCGGGCTCGGTGAAGCCTGGTACGTCGATATTCGAAAAATCCGTCGGCAGCGCCGAGGTCGAGGCGGACACACCGAACAAAGGCGCCAGCACCAGCGCATGCCGCACCGACATCCACCGCGTCGCCTGATGCCCTCTCATGTTCCCCGTCATCGACCAGTTGATAGCAACGCGCAAGATTCTCAAGTCAAGAAAGGCGGCGGCCCGCGTGGGCGCGCCGAGGGGAGCAAGCTTATCGGTTGCCGATGTGACAGCCGTGCGAAGCGACGGTCACCTCCTTGATGCTTCCACGGCCTGTTGCGATTCCGGCACTGTGCGGCTCGGCATGGCTGTCGGGTGCGAGTATGATATTGTTGCTACATCGTCATACTCGCCAGCTAAAGTGTGGCATTGCTGTGATTGTGATGCGGAGACGTTGTAGTGCGTGGGGCCTTGTTGCGGGTGTTTTCCGCCGCCGCATCGTCCGCCCTGTGCGCGCTTCCGACAGCGGCACACGAGCGCAACGCAGTCGCGCTCGCCGAACTCCCGCCGGTCACCGTTGCAGCGGCGGACAATCAACATCCCAAACAGCACGCCCGCAGAAAACCGCCGAAAGACCGCGGTCTGAGCAATCAGGCGCCCACTCGCACGGACAGCCCGACCGAGAGTAGCGGTGCACCCGGCGCGGCGTCCGCCGACTCGCCCGCCTTGCAACCCACCGCCGCCAGTGCGATACGCATCACTGGCACAGAGGTGAACGCGGTCCCCTTTTCGCGGCCGGGCGAGGCGCTGGAAGTAGTGCCGGGCCTGATCGTCACGCAGCACTCCGGCGAGGGCAAGGCCAACCAATATTTCCTGCGCGGTTTCAATCTCGATCACGGCACCGATCTCGCGATCAGTGTGGACGGTATGCCCGTCAACATGCCGACCCACGGGCATGGGCAGGGCTACGCCGACATCAACTTCCTGATCCCCGAGCTGATCCAGTCGGTCAATGTCCGCAAGGGACCGTACTTCGCCGACCAGGGCGACTTCGCATCCGCCGGCGCCGTGGCGATCGACTATGCCAACAAGCTGCCGCACAACATCGCGGAGCTGACCTTCGGCAGCTTCGGTTACCGTCGCGCATTGGCCACGGGATCGACCGCCGTGGGTGCCGGCACGCTCCTGGCGGCGATCGAAGCGAACAAGTATGACGGACCGTGGGACGTGCCGGACGACGTCCGCAAGCTGAACGGCGTCCTGCGCTACAGCCAGGGCACCGCAACCGATGGCCTGACGCTGACGGCGATGGCCTATTCCAACGGCTGGAATTCGACCGACCAGGTCCCGCAGCGCGCGATCGACCAGGGTCTGATCAACCGTCTCGGCTCGCTCGATCCGACCGATGGCGGCACCTCCAGCCGCTTCAGCCTATCGAGCAACTGGGCGCAATCGAGCGCTTACGGACAGACCAATGTCAGCGCATATGTGGTGCGCTCCGACCTGCGGCTGTTCAACAATTTCACCTACTTCCTCGACAACCCCGTCAATGGCGACCAGTTCAGCCAGCTCGACGCTCGCACGCTCGGCGGCTTCGACCTGCGGCATTCGTTCGACTGGCGCTTCGGCGGCCTCGTATCGCAGACCCGTGTCGGCGTGCAGACCCGCTACGACGATATCCATGTCGGGCTGTTCAAGACCGAGCAGCGCTCATGGCTCTCGACCGTGCGCGATGACCGCGTGCAGGAGGGCAATGTCGGCCTCTGGACCGATACGACCACGCACTGGAACGACTGGCTGCACACCACGGTCGGCATCCGCGAGGATTTTTTCGCCGGACACGTCTTCAGCGATACGCCGGAGAATTCGGGCAACGCCCAGGCGTCGATGGCGAGCCCGAAGGCCGGTCTCGTGCTCGGCCCCTGGTACAAGACCGAGTTCTATGGCAATGCAGGCTACGGCCTGCACAGCAATGACATCCGCGGTGCGACGATCACCGTCGATCCCAACGACAAGACGACTGCGCTCGACCGCGTGCCGCTGCTGGTGCGCTCGCGCGGCGCCGAGCTCGGCATCCGCACCAGGGCGATCGAGGGTCTCACCAGTTCGCTGGCAATATTCGTACTTGATTTAGACTCGGAGCTGTTGTTCGTCGGGGACGCTGGCACCACGGAGCCGAGCCGGCCCAGCCGCCGCGTCGGCGTGGAGTGGACGAACCAGTACAAGCCATTGCCGTGGATGACGGTCGATCTCGACGTGGCCCAGACCCACGCGCGCTTCACCGATTTCGATCCAGCCGGGGCCCGCATCCCCGGCGCACCAGCGTGGGTGGCAAGCGGCGCAATCACCCTTGGTCGCGAGACCGGCTGGTTCGGTGCGCTGAAGGCGCGCTATTTCGGTCCGCGTCCTCTCATTGAAGACGACAGCGTCCGTTCGCGGTCGTCGCTGATTTTCAATGCGCGAGCCGGCTACAGGTTCGACAATGGCCTCCGGGTGCAACTCGACGTGCTCAACCTCTTCAATGCGCAGACCAATCAGATCGAATATTACTATCTGTCGCGATTGCCGGGAGAGCCCATCGACGGCGTCGCCGATCGTCACGTCCATCCGGCCGAGCCCCTCGCGGTGCGGCTGACGGTGGCCGCAAGATTCTGATCGCGTCTGACTTGCGGCACTAATTCCGCCACGCCGACCGACGCCAAGGTAACCGGTACCGACTGGCCGTCACAAATCCTGAAAAAATCTGACATGAAGCGGATGCTTCTGTCTGCGGAGACACGAGCGGCCGGGCGCGTTCACGGCAGGAGTGAGGGGAATGCAATCTGAGCCGGACAGCACGGCGATCGCTTCGGCACATCGGTTCACGCGCGTGGTCCAGGACGAGGCGGGTTTCGAGCGCACACGGCAGGCTGTGAACCGCGCGTGGGCGCTGATCCCGATCGTGACGGCGTCGGGCTTTGCAGGCCTCGGCTACGAGATCGTGTGGACGCGCCAGTTGAGCCTTGCGTTGGGCACCGAAATGATGGCGGTCCTTGGTGTCATTGCCGGGTTTTTCGGCGGCTTGGCTCTGGGCGCGTTTGCACTTGATCGGCTGATCCGCCGTTCGAGATTGCCATGGCGCGTCTATGCGATCCTTGAAGCCGTCATCGCCGTTTGGGGCCTGATCAGCGTTTGGCTTCTGCCCGCGGCTGGTCGGGCCTTGTCACCTCTGCTCGGCACCGAACCGTCTCCAATCCTGCTTTGGGCCGGCAGCCTGGCGCTGCCAACGCTCGTGCTGCTCCCTGCAACGATCGCCATGGGCGGAACCCTGGCCGCCCTGGAACGGATGATGCGGCAAGCGCGCGGCGAGGCTCGCGTCACGGCAGGTGTGTATGGCGCGAATACGGCCGGGGCTCTGGCCGGCACGCTCGCCTCCACATTCCTCTTGATCCCGGCGCTGGGGTTTTCGGGAACGCTGGTTTGCCTCGCCGGTGTCAACACGTTCTGCGCCCTGGCCGCGGTCGCGCTCGGATCGGCGGCGGGCAAAGCCGTTTCCGAAGAACGGCAGCCGCAACGAATTCGGGACTTGCGGCTCACGATCACCTTGTTTGCCACCGGACTGTTCGGAATCGCATTCGAGGTCCTCGTGGTCCGGCTAGCCGCGCAGGTGATGGAAGATACTGTCTACACCTTCGCCGGCCTCCTGGCGGCCTATCTGCTTGGCACCGCCGCAGGCAGCCTGCTCTGGCAACGGAGCGGGCGAGATGCGAATGATGGGATTCTGCGCGGCTTGCTCGCCGCGACGGCGTTCGCCTGCATCACGGCCGCGGCGTTTGCGCCTTATGCTGACCGCCTGGTCGAGCTCGTCTCGACTGCGGACGTCTTCGGCGAACTTGCCGTAGCCATCGCACTGTTCCTGGTGCCTGCAACCGCGATGGGCGCACTGTTCGGCCTGCTGGCGCAACGGGTGAGCAATCAGCGCGGCTCGGTCGGATCGGCCATCGGCATCAACAGTCTTGGCGCCTGCATCGCGCCGTTGCTGGCAGCGCAAGTCCTGATCCCGGGCGTTGGCGCGTGGACGGCACTACTTGCCGTTGCACTCGGCTATTTGCTGTTGCTGCCGCCTGGCCGCTTGGCGTTGCTGTGGTCTGTGGTACCTGCGATGCTTGCGTTGGTCCTGTGGCTCAATCCCGCGCCATCGCTCACGCGCGTGCCATCGGGCGGAAAGCTGCTTGCGGTCCGCGAAGGGCCGATGGCGACGGCCAGCGTCGTCGACGATGCCGCTGGTGTCCGCTACCTTGAGGTCAACGGACATTTCCGGATGGGCGGGACCAGCTCAACACGCTCCGACTATCGGCAGGCGATGCTGCCGCTGCTGCTCCACGAAGCCCCGCAGCGCGCCTTGTTCCTCGGCATCGGCACCGGCGCCACAGTGGTTGGCGGAACGCAGATGCCCGGCGTGAGCGTGCGCGGCGTCGAGCTGTCGCGGGAAGTGGTGGACCTGCTGCCCTGGTTCATCGATCCGCCGCCGGCCTCGGCGCCGCGGCTGACCGTGGCGGATGCCCGCCGCTACGTCGCCGCCGATACGGGCCAGCACGACGTGATCGTCGCCGACCTGTTTCATCCCGCGCTCGATGGCAGCGGCGCGCTCTACACGGTGGAACATTTCGGCGCTGTGAAACGCCGCCTGGCATCAGGGGGGATCTTCTGCCAGTGGCTGCCACTGTACCAGCTCGACCTGCCGTCGCTGCGTGCCATCGTCCGCGGCTTTCTCGACATTTATCCCGACGGTTCGGCCTGGCTCAATCACTACAGCGTCCGCACACCGATGCTTGCGCTCATTGGAACGCAAGGCGGCCGCCATCTCAATACCGGGACACTGGCGGCGCGGCTTGGCAATCCCGCGATCGCATCAGCGGTTCGCCCGCTCGGATTCGAGGCACCGATCGACCTGCTCGGTCAGTATCTTGGCGGCGCGCGCGCTCTCTCCGCCCTCGCCGGCGAGGGCCCGCGCAACACGGACGACTATCCGTTCGTGACCTTCGATGCGCGGCGCAATGTCCGGGCACTCAATGCAGCGCCCTGGTCATTGCTGCTCGCCATCATCAAGGACATTCGGCCCGATCCGAATGAGCTGCTCGCTGACGGAGCCGAGCGGGACGCGCTCGGCGCACGCCTTTCCGCCTACTGGGCCGCGCGCAACCGCTTTCTCGAAGCTGGCGCGTCCCTGCCGGGCGATCCCCGCGGCGCCGCCTTGATCGAGGCGGCTTCGCCAGGCCTCATCGACGCACTTCGCCTGAGCCCCGAGTTCGATCCGGCCTACGGGCCGCTGATGGGGATGGTAAGGTCCCTGCTCGGCACGGACCGCGCGGCGGCCGCGCGTCTGCTGCGCAAGATCAATGAGGCCGCGCCATCGCGTCGCGAGGCCAGGAACCTGCTGCTCCGTGAATTTGGCCTCAGGGACGAGTGATCGGCCGGCTCGCGGCGTGAAGTTGATGCGATAGCCCCAGCAGTCGAGATGATCGGGGATCGCGTTGAAAGCGATCGTGATCCTCTGCCCACCCGGATTCCGCGGCACCTCGTGGTAGAGGTAGCTCGGAAACAGCACGAGATCTCCCGGCTCGGCTTCCGGCAGGACGTACTTGCCCGCATTGAAAGGCCCCATTGCAGCAGTTCGCGTATGGTGGCGGAAGGAGAAGTCGGAGCCGCCAGGCGGCCGCACGAACACTGTCTTGCAGGACGGGTGCGAGTCGGTCAGATAAAAAATGCCGGAGACGAAGCTGTTTGCATGAGAGTGCAGCGTCTGGTTTCCGCCAGTCTCCAGCATGTTGGTCCACATCTCCTTGACGGTCCAGCGCAGCTCTTCGCCGAACAGCAAGACGCCGAACTCGACCAGTTTTGGGGCAGCAAGCTCAGCGATCTGGTGGAACAGCTCGTTGTCGCGGGGATCGGCAACTTCCGTGTGGAAGAGCTGGCCTGAGCGCAGATTGCCTTCGACCTTGGTGCTCCGGATCGCGGCCACGGCCGCTTCGTTCAGCGATGACGGAAGCAGCCGGGGCGAGCGCAAGAGGGGGATCGGGAAGAGCCGCTCGATCTGATCCATATCGCAATAGTCCACTTTGTTCTTGAAACGCAGGCGAACAATGCGCGCGCAAAGATGACGCTGCGATGACAGCGAGCAGCATCTCGAGGGTTTCGAAAACTGCTACTCGTGAGGCCCGAGCACTTTCAGCTTTTCGCCCGGCCGCAGCTCGTGGCGCCGTTCGCGCACCTCGTCGGAGGCACGCGCCGCCATGTCGATGCACTCGTCGAACTCGCCATTGCCGGCCTCAACCAGCGCCTGATGCAAGTGCCGCTCGGCAAAGTAGCGGGAGATATGGTCGGCCGGCAAAGCCGCCGCCAGCGCCCGCGCTTCCGCGACCGCAGCGTGGCAATCCTCCCGAGTCGGTTCGTCGGAAACGGGCGCGGCAGCGTCGGGCGCGGCCATAGCACACCCAAGGCCGGCAACGATGCCCAGCGTACAGACGGTGATACGAAGCAGGTACATGTCGAGGTGCGGGCCGAAACCGGTCCTCCAGAAAAGTGCGGCGGGACGCAATGATTGTTGCGTCCCGCCGGATGGTCTCACGTCCCGTTAGTGGTGGTCGTGATGATGATCGTCGTCGTGATCGTGGTCGTTGTCGGCGCGCTGACCGAGCCGCCGCGCCAGTTCGGTGTTGGTCTCGACCAGGAGTTTCGGCGAGCTTTCCGGCCTGATGAAGATCGGATTGGCGTAGAACCAGACGTTCGAATAGGCCTGAACGTCGTGGGTGACTTTCTTGGCGCCGTTCACCACCTCGAGGTGCGCCGGGCACGCCGGATCGGTGCAGCTGACCTGGGCGTTGTTGGCGTCGAGCAGCGGATTTCCAGCGGTGTCGCTGACATTCGGAGTCCCGTTCGGAATGTTGGTTCCGCGTGCGCGGATATAGAACGGCTTGGGTCCGGCGACGAACGTCGTCGTGAACTTCAGCCGCACGCCGTCACGATCGCGATGCTCGCGCTGCATCTGCGATGAGGGGATCTGCCGGGCTATGGTCGCCGACGAATTGTACACGATCGCCGCGCCGGCCGTGCCCGCGGCATTCGCCACTGCGTAGTTCGGCGCGCCGGGCGCAACGACGCCGGTGATCTGGCCGGTGATCAGATCGACGTGGTCGAGCGAGGGCTTGTTCAGCGGCTGCTTCAGGCCCAGCGACACCAGCAACGGATTGCCGAACGTGTAGGGACTGTTGTTTTCCTTCGGGACGGTCATCTCCATCTCGACAGTGATCTTTTCGCCGGGCCTCACGACCAGCGTCTCGCCCATGGTCTTCCAGTCGTCGCCGCGCGTCTTGGCGCGGAACACCAGATCCGGACCGATCAGGTCAGCGTTGACCGAGTAAGAGTTGCCCGAACGCATGCCGTCGACGACGTGCTGTGACGAGAACCGTCCGGCATTGGGAACATAGAGCTTGGTGTACTCGCCGGGGATGAAATCGGCCGTCGTGAAGGAATCGCGGGCGCCGCCGGCACCGCGGCTGTGCCAGTCGGAGCTAACATAGATGAAGAAGTTACGGCCTTCGCCCAGCAGTCCGTCCCAGAGTCCGCCAACCTTCGCGGTGTAGATGCCGGCCATGCCGTACGTGCCGCCGCCGACCGCGCTGGCGGTGTACGACCCGGATCCGCCATCGGCGCCGCCTTCGGCGAAGTGACCGGGCGATTCGATGCCGAACGCAACCGTCGGGCCCGCGTTGTTGAAGTCGCGGAAGTGCTCGATGTTGTAGCCGCGGTTGGCGGTCGCACTGAACGGCCCCTGGCGTTCGGTATGGGTCGGGATGACGTAGGATTGCAGCGGATAGTTGGTCTGCAACCACTTGATGCCCGTGATCGCCTTCTGGTGGCCCGCGGTACCGGTGTTGTTGACGTTGTCCTTGCCGAGCCAGAGCTGATTGCCGCCGGCGTCGATGACTGGGCCGATCGCATCGGTGTCGGCGCGGTCGAAGCGGTATTCGAATTCCGCCATCTTGTCCGCGTTGCCGGGTCCCTTCTTCCGGTGCGTCGGGTGCTGGCCGGTAATGACGGCGACGTCGGCGTGTTCATGGCCGGGCGCAATCCACTCGAGTCCTTCGATCAGCACCTTCTCGTACTGCGACGAGCGATTGACGATGGTCGGATACTCGATCTCGCGGATCGACTGCCAGCGCCACATCTGCGCGCCGGTGCCGCTGCCGTTTGGGGTGCCCTTCAGGCTGGAGATCGTGATTCCGTCGATGGTCTGGCCGAGCGTCTGGCTCCAGGTCGTTGTGGTCTGCCCCGGAAGGTTGGCGCTGGTGTCGCTGAAGCGGCAGTCACGGTTGCCGGAACCGCCGTGGTTGCCGAGCGTGAACCAGTCGAGGTCGAAATTGTTTCCGCCGGCGGACGCGGTGCCGCGCCCGACCGCGCGATCGATCGTATAGCCGGCGGCAACCGAGCCGTCCGTGCAGGTGTTGTGGTTGTGCATGTCACCGGCAACGTAGGGATTGCCGCGACGGTCGTCGCGCCCAAATCCCTCGGCTGCGGCGCTCTGAGTCAGCGCCAGGGATGCCGACGCAGCGGTCAGCAGGATCGTCTTGCCAGATGGAAACATTATCGCCCTCATTCAAGTCAGTTATCGCGAAACGATGGAGAGTCCGGGGATTGAGGATCAATGGCCCCAACCACGCCTGCGGACTCCTCGCAACCTCAATGATGACCAAAGTTCCGATACAGCTTCGTGAAAGATTTGTGTTTGCGTGGCGCAACGCTGCATTTTCCATGAGCATCTTGCCTCTCGCGCCTGCCCGTTGCATTTCCGCGCCGCGTGAGCGATTGAAGATGACAGATGAAACGCGCTGCCGCATAAAGCGGCGCTGCGTGCAGCGAGAGTTTGTGACAACCGCATGTCAACGTCGGCGACACCAGTAGAAGCGCAATCTTTTCCACCATCACGCACCGGGTCTCTGGCCGCGGGCGGCGATGTCGTCAGCGGTGCAGAGAAACGTTCGCTCGCCTCGACGCTTGCACGGTTCTTGCGCGAGCCGCTGCTGCACTTCACCCTGCTGAGTGCGATCATCTTCGGCATCGACGCCGTATTGCATCCGCCCGCCAAGGACGAGAAGGTCATCATCGTCACCAAGACGATGCGCCAGTCCTTCATCGACAATTTCGACGAGGACAAGGAACGCACCCCATCCGAGGCGCAGCTCCAGAAGATGATCGACAGCTGGGTCGCGAGCGAGATCCTCTACCGTGAAGGCAAGGCGCTTGCCGTGGACCGCGGCGACGAGACGATCCGCGACCGGATCGCCTACAAGATGCAGTTGCTGATCTTCGACCAGATCCGCGTTGCGCGCCCCTCGGACGAGCAGTTGCGCGTGTGGTTCGCCGAAAACCACACCCGCTTCGACGAGCCGGAGCGCGTTTCGTTCTACATCACTCCGCCCACGGATCAGGCCACGGCGCAGCGTCAGCTCGACGATATCGTCGGGCAGCGCGAATCCGAGGAGCTCCAGCATCTCACGCGCGCGATCCTCGCTCGCCCGGTCGCAAGTCTCACCGCGTCCTTCGGCGAGGATTTCCGTGATCAACTGCTGGCGATGCCGGAGGGCGAATGGAAGCTGCTGCAATCCAAGGACGGCTGGCACGTCGCCCGGCTGGATTCGCGGCGTCCCGGAAATCTCGCTAGCCTCGACAAGGTCAGGGATGAGGCCGCCAGAATCTGGCACACGGACGAGACTCGCAAGTTGGCCTGGGAAGCGGTCACGCGGCTAAAGGCGTCCTATCAGGTGCGGTACGAGCCGTGACGGCAATCCGATATCTGCGGCCAGCGCTGCTGGTCTTGACTTTGGTGCTGGCCGCACTCGTCCGGCCTTCGGCGCTGAATGCGCACGAGGCGGCGATGGGCGTGCTCGAATTCCGCGAGGTGCGGCCCGGCGCATTCGTCGGCCGCTGGAGCATCGAGCCCTCGATCGGCGCATCCCGGGTCGATCTCAAGGTGCCGCCCCACTGTTTTCTCCGCCTGCCCGAAATGAACTGTGGCCAGAAGGGGCTGGTTGGCTCGATCACCATCTCCAATCTCGGCTCCAACATGTCGGTTGTCCTGATCAGGGTCATCCCGATCACCGGGGAGCCGCGCAGCTACACCATTTCGACCGCCAATCCCGTCGTCTCCATTCTTGGCACAGGCGCCCCGACGCTCGAGGCGTGGATCGAGCTGGCGAAGACCTATGTGAATTACGGGATCGATCACATCCTTCTCGGCGCCGATCACCTGCTGTTCGTGCTCGGCCTGATCTGGATCGTAGGCGGCGGCTGGCGCTTGGTGAAGACGATCACGGCCTTCACGATCGGGCACAGCGCCTCGCTTGCTGCGGCAGCCTTTGGCCTGATCGGCGTGCCGGAACGCCCGCTCAATGCCTGTATCGCATTGAGCATCGCGTTCGTCGGAGTGGAAATCGTCAAGCAGCAGCGCGGCGAGATCGGACTCGCGGCCCGCTATCCCTGGATCGTGGCATTCAGCTTCGGTCTGGTTCATGGCATCGGCTTCGCGAGCGCCCTGGCGGGACTTGGGCTCGAACGCCGCCTCCTTCCTGCAGCGTTGCTGTTCTTCAACCTCGGCGTGGAGATCGGACAGCTTGCCTTCGTACTGCTCGTGCTTGCATTGATCTGGGCGCACCGACGGCTTGATGCCGTCGTGCCGCGCTGGGGCGAGGCCCTCCCGGCCTACCTCATCGGATCGGTATCGATGTTCTGGTTCTTCGGCCGTCTGGCGCGCGTGTTCGCCGCGATCTAAGCGAGAGTCGCAAACAATGTCTTTACGCATCCCCCGAGCCCTCGCGACCGCGATCGTTTCGTTCGCACTGATGCAGCCGGCTCTCGCACACGAGCAGACTGGCGTGGCGGGCGGCGTCGTCAGCGGCCTGCTCCATCCGGTCACCGGCATCGACCATCTGATCGCAATGGTGGCCGTCGGGATCTGGGGCGCGCAGCTCGGCGCCCCCGCAATCTGGATCCTGCCGATCACCTTCCCGCTCGTCATGGCGGTCGGCGGGGTTTTGGGCGTGCTGCATGTTCCGCTTCCGATGCCGGAGGTGATGATTGCCATCTCGGCCGTGATCCTGGGCGTCGCCGTTGCGGCCCGGCTGCGTCTGCCCTTCTCAGCTGCTGCCGTCGTCGTTGCGATCTTTGCGATCTTTCACGGTCATGCGCACGGCGCCGAGCTTCCGCGCGCGGCGAATGCGCTGGCCTACGGCGTCGGCTTCGTCACCGCCACCGGCCTCTTGCACCTGCTCGGCATCGCGATTGGCGCGTTGACGCGCTGGCCCGCCGGCGAGCGCGTCATTCAGGGACTCGGGGCGGGTATCGCGGGAATTGGCTGCTATTTCCTCGCACAGGGCGTCGGAGCCCTTGCATGAAGCTGAATTGCGCTCGCCTATTAATGGCCGCAGCGATGCTGCTGGCCGGCGCAAATACCGCCGAGGCGCATATCGTCGCGGCGCGCCTCGGCGATTTCTACATGGGTGTCGTACATCCCCTCACCGATCTTCAGGATGTCGTTCTCTGGACTGCGACCGGCGTTCTGGCCGGTACGCTTGGAGCCGCCAAGGGGCGCTGGCTCATCGTGGTGTTTCCGCTTGGACTACTGGCCGGGTTGTCTTTTGGACAGGTTTTCAGCGCGACTTCCACACAGCTTTCGGACGCGGCAATGATGCTCGCAATCGGCCTGCTGATCGCGGCAGCGGCGCAGGTGCCCACACTCATGCTGTGCGCGATTGCCTTCGCAGTCGCCGTGATACGGGGCGCTGCGAACGGCGCCGACCTCGGGCCTGAAGCCGACCGGTTGCTGTTTGCGGCAGGATTGGCTTGCGTAGGTTACGGGGCCATCACGCTGGCAATGGCGATGACCGCCGTATTCACGAATTCGGACGGCGTAGCGTCTTGGCGAACCATCGCCGTCCGCGCACTTGGAGGCTGGATCGCGGCTATCGGTCTGATGATGGCGAGCCTTCTTCTCACGTCATGAGAGGCCGCCAAGAACCCTGCCATGGACGACGCGGTTCGCGGCGGGCCCGCGGCATGGCAGCACGTGATTGCCGCCCGTTCTCCAGGTGATGCATTTGCACGCACTCGCAGAACCGGCCGCCTTTGCGCTGATCCGCGAAGCCGCATGGAACAACGCAAGACGATCGAGGAGCTTTCGACGGAGATCGCGGCAAAGGGCGCAGCGCAAAATGCTGCCGGGCAAATTGACACCGCGGTGGACCGGCTATCGATTTGCAGCTGGGCAGAAAGCTCAGCCAGCCCCCGCAAGCCGCTGCGGACCGGAGCCCCACGCTTGCGGTGGCGAACCATCTCGCAGAGATTGCCACGAGTAGACCGGCTAAAACGGTTCGAGGCTGACGGCGGGACAAAAGACCAACCGCGGCAACTCGGCCATTTTAAGCTTGTTTCGCAAACACTTAAATATTTATTTCCCTGGTATTTAAAATGTGCTCTAGCAGTATTCGGGGAATCCTCGTCGTTTACGATTTGTCGCCCACTGAGACATTCGCGTCCTGACGACCTCTCAGCGTTCGTCGCGCAAGACCAGTTGGATCATGCAACGAAATTCGATTTTTCATAAGCGCAGCTTCTATCGGCCCAAGCTTCAGCGACCTACAGAAAAGTCGGGACCGCCCTCAGTTCCGTTGCCGGTCACGATCATTTCCGGGATTTGCATGATCGCGATGATCGGCGGATTTGCGCTGCAGATCGCCGGCATCGACACCGGCCGTCCGATGGACCTCGGTGCAGATGGCTCCCTTCGCAGCCAAATCGTGCTGAGCTTGTGCTATTTGGTTGCGATTCTTCTCCTGATCTCGTCCAATTTCTGGACAACCGTTCGTCATAGCTGGCCTGTATTTATCCTTCCTCTGCTGGGCTTCCTATCAATGTTGTGGTCGCCAGACCCGCTGTTGACCCTGCGAAAGAGCGTTGCCCTGTCCGGGACCGTACTTTTTGGAATTGCCATTTGCTCAAAGTTCGGAACGGTAGGCTCGCTGCGTTTGTTCCTCTGGACGCTGTCCTCTATTATCGTTGCAAGCTTTGTCTGGGTCTTTGTTTTTCCTTATCAGGGCGTCCATCAGGCCACAGATGTTTTCCCTTTTGAGGCGGTCCACGCGGGTTCCTGGCGCGGGGTGATTGGCCATCGGACCGCCTTGGGGCAGCTGGCCGCGCTGTCGTTCGTACTCGTGCTCTTTTATGGCCGCGTTGCCTTCACAAGTTATGCAGTTCGCGTTGCCATCATCACTATCAGTCTGGTGTGCCTGTACGGAGCCAACTCCGGTGCCGCCTACGCCGTAGCGGGATTCATGCCCGTCCTGCTGGCCACACTCATGCTCGTGGGTCGACGCTCATTTCAAATACGAATAGCCGCATTGCCGTTCCTGACGCTTGCGCTTCTGATGATCGCATTATTCGGCGGCGACCTTGCAACGCTCACACTTAATGCTCTTGGAAAGGAGCCCGATTTGACGGGCCGAGTTCCGCTGTGGGGCTACCTGATTGGGCTAGCCGACCAGCGCCCACTCCTTGGCTACGGTCTCGCGGCAGGTTTTACCAAGATAGTATCACCTCAGATCGAAGGCATAGGATACGGTCAATTCCTCAACGCGCATAATGGCTTTATGGAGATACTAATTTCGTTTGGGTATGTTGGTCTCGCATTATGCTTGGTCCTGCTCGCCTGGCAATTTTGGATTGCGGCGCGACTTCTGATATCTGGAGATGAAGAGAAGTCGCACATCAACGCGTTTCCGTTGGCGATTTTCATTTATATGATTGGGGCCAACGTTGTAGAGTCCGCGTTTCTAGCGCCAAATAGCTGGTATGCGGTCTTGCCGGCGATGGCGATGGTGACGGCGAGCTCCGAGCTTTCCGCATTGAGACGGTTGGGCGCGCGTTCTAGATCGCTCAACAGCCCCCCGGACTGCTCAAGCGCCAGTACAGGCGAGAGCCTAAACGACGATTGGGAATTAGCTCCAACCGTGCCTAGCCGGCCGCCCGCTCCAATCAACTCCTAACGCCGGAAGGTCCGCCGAGATTGTCCAGCGGCCGTTAGAAAACAAATTTGCCTACGCCGAAATGTTCTCCGCTGGCCGCAGATATCAAAGCGGAGGCAGGTCGGACATACGCGGAGTCGTCGATAACCTAAGATTGGGCATTCCATTGAACGCTTGTCACTTTCGAGAACTACGGACGATGACGATGGGTATAGCTCTTGCCATCTGCTGCTCGGGCCTTTCCTCTCACGCGTCAATGCAGAAACCGCAGCTGAGCGATGGCCCTGCCTTCTCCGATAATCACAAGACCCTGGTCTGCTTAAACACATTTCAGCCGTTCGGATACGGCCTGTCGATCGGCCCCCCAGGATCGGCTGTTTACGACGAGGATCCCTTTCGAAACGGCGGCTCCGACCAAGCAGTCATGCCGAAATCGCGGCTCGCTTTGATCAACTCGTCTGGCTTTGACTGCCTTCGAATGGTGGTAGACGTTGGCGCGCTGATGTCGGCTCGCTCCGAAACCTTACTTGATGCATTAGTTGCGCAGATAATGATCGGTATTTCCCGGAGGGTAGACAGTGGACTGAGGGTCATAGTGGATATTCATCCCTTCCCTCGAGGAGCTCACCCGGTCTCCGGCTTCGCGGATGTCGATCTGCTGGATGGCGAGACCGGGGAAAAGTTTCAGCGCTTGATCCACGTCGTCAGCAAGCTTGCCATTTCCATCGGGGCGCGCTTTCCACCAGCTCTGGTTGCTGTCGAGCTTTTCAACGAACCCCCGTCGCCCACTTCATTCAACGGTCAACGCCCCTGGAACGAGCAAATTGAATTCTACTGGAAACAGATCCGCCTGATCTTGCCAACTCACACATTAATCGTGGCCGGAACCGGCTTCGCGGAGCTCGACGGATCGGTCAGCGGGGACTCGTCAGCGGGCGTTGTCAATTTAAGACCCGACCGCTTTGACGCGAATACCGGCTATGCGATCCACCCTTACGAGTCCGCCACCTTCACGCATCAAGGGTATGCTGGATTCTTCTCTCATGTCGGCGGCCTTGAGTTTCCTGCTGCAATGGACAGAGATGGTAAGCTCGCCGCAGAAAATACCTTTCGAAGAAACGTGGCGGCAGATCCAAATCTGAACCGCTCGGCAAAATCGCAACTAATCTACGACTTTCTGTATCGAACGGTTCACAGCTACAGCTTCGAGAAGTACAGGACAACCTTTGGCAATGCCGAGTTGTTGTTGAAGCGAATGAATGTCGTAAACACCTGGGCCGACCTTCATCGCTTGTCACGCAAGCAAATCATGAATACGGAGTTTGGCGTAAATCGCGACCAAGCTGGTTGCGTCGGAAAGGCTCCCTCGAAAAGCGCCTTCAATTTCGTCCGGGCGATACGAGACAACTCATTTGCAAGCGGCATAGGACTGATCACCATCCATCAGATGCAAGGCGATTGTTTTGCGATCTCTTCTGCAGCTCCTCCGTTCGCATTTGAGGCGGATATGCTGGAGGCCCTGAGGCTGCCCGGAAGGTAGGTTCTCGAAGAGCACTTAAACCTTGAGCGACCGAAGCCATAACTCGATCGAACGGTCCCTGTGGGCGAGCCCACCGATCCCTATCGGGCCCAGCGCGTGATCGCGCGACTCAGGGACTGAAAGGACGACGGCATGGTCAGACTGAGACTCGCGACCTCATCCTTACGCAATGGCCGTACAACAAACACCGTCAAGAAGAAGAGACCTGTAGCCAGCACGGCCAAGGTTAAGTTTCCGAAGTCTGGTCGGGCGTAGCGAGCAAGCAAAGCAAACAGAACGCAGCCGCCCGCCGCTGTTCCGACCTGGAGCGAGCGAACGGGGTCTATTGCCCGCCATGTCTCGACGCGTCGATGGGCGAGCATGATGATTCCGATGCGGATTGCACTTTCTGTGAGCGGAATGAACAGGACTGCGAGAAGGCCCCAACGATCTGCAGTCAAGTAGAGAGCTGCGACCCCCAGCAGCGATACCGGCCAAAGCGCGAGGAAGACGGTGTGCTTAAGCTGAACGCTCGTAACAATCTCGCATATCCGGTAAACGGTCTGAAACAAGAGGATCAACATGACCAACGGGAGCAAGTAGTAGTACGGAGCATACTCCGGCCGTGATACAAGCGCGATGATCTCTCGTCCCGCGAGGCCGGTAAGAATTGAGAAAGCCAGAAAGCAGACCAACTCAAGCTTGAACACCAGCGAAAGCGAGGAAAACACTCGCGCAGGCGCCATCGTGAACCTGGCGAACAAGGGCTCCAGACTTGGGAGAATCATCAGACCGGGAAACGCCCTTTGAATCGAAACGCAAAGACCTTGCACAAACGAAAATGCGGAAAACGTAACAATATCGAGCCCGCCTTTGGCAAATATCCTGACAACCGAGGGACTGGTAATCAACCAACCAATGTTGGACGCATAGATTGATGCGGCGAAAAGCGGAGCATCCTTCGCGCTCAGGCGGGGCATTCGCTGCTCGCTGGTCGCGATCAGAAGACTTGAGATATGCGGCCTGAGCCGGATCAATTTTAAAAGTATGATGATCACCGCAACAAACGTCGTCACAGCCGATATTGCGATCACCGTAGCGCCGCTGATTTCATGACCGGAAACGGCAAGCAGGAGTACGCACGCGCTTCGCAAAAGGACATCGATCGTTCCCGACATCGCGGTCGTCGCGTGCACGATCCAGCTTTGCGCCAACATCTCCAAATCGGTCGTCACCGCATAGCCCGCATACCAGACAGCGAACGCGCAGATCGTAAGTATCCCTTCACCCATCAGCAACGTGTCTCGCGCGAACGTCGCGAGCAGACCAATTGCACTCAGCGCCACCAGGATAGACCCCCCCCTTACGAGAGCCACCCTCTTCAACAGGGCCGCGAGCCCTTGATAGTCACCATCCGCTGTAAGCGATGGAACATAACGCAGCAACGTACGATCAATGCCGAACGAAAGTACCCGCTCCATCGTTAAAAGGATGGCAAGGAAGATCGCATAGGTCGCGTAGCCGCTCGGCGGTAGCGTTTTCACCACAAGGATCTGAAAGAAGAATCCCAGGAACAGATTGATGAACTTGAACGCGTAGTGGATCTGGAACGCGCGATGAATATTGATATGCTTATGTGGTCCTTCGGTATTCACGGCCTGTCGGATCCGCACAGAGACTCCAGATCGAGGTTACAGGCATCGCGAGCGTTCACGTCGATCGCCACCTTCGACCTCTCACTCTCCGTCGTGAGCGACAGAGCGCGCACTCTGGCTCCATCAGGAATGCTTACCCCGCCGAAAACCACTGCATAGCAACCAAACTCGACGCCGTTTCCCACTGAAGGGACCGCACTTGAGCTCTCACCCTTGTTTCCCAACGTCACGCCGTGTCGCAAAACGCAATCGTCGCCAATCCGAACGTCAGGGTGAATGCATATGCAAAAAGGATGAAATATCCGCAAGCCCCAACCAATCCGTGTTCGCGCCAAGATATCAATCTTGAAGAAGAAGCATACCGTTTTGTAAATACAGTTGGACAGAGCGTAGAGGACACGTGTCTTGTCAAACTCAAAGAAAAAATTGGTTAGACGAAAGCCAGCAATAAACATCTTTACTCGGATCGATTTATTTCTCCGCAGCTCCCTTCGCAAATTAACAAAGAACATTTTTTCACTCATTAGCGCGACAACCGCAGCGTTTCGACCGTGAGCGGCTTGAGGGGGGAGATTCTAGACCTGAAGAGCCCGAAGAGCATGCCTATCGTGAAAACATGCCAGCCAATAACCATATAAATTCCATTCGAAAGGGATTTTTTCCAAACTGTTAGGGCCGCGATGATGGCGGCAACTCCAAGAAGAGCCAAGGCAGCAAACGCTGCTCCATAAGACGTAAACGAAGCAAGCAATGCGAAGGCAGACCAGTATCCAAGCACAGCGACCCAGAGCTTAAATTCGCGAAGCGATCGTATCACACGCGCGAAGTAGCCTGCGTTGATCGATGCACGCAGCATTTCGCCTGGTGCGAAAATGTATCCCATTTTCACACGGTGAAAGAGCAAGCGATATGTGCTACTAGTATGACCAAAGTGCTTGGCGGCCGGGACATTCAACCGCACAAGTTTCCAACCGCTAGACCGAAGTCGCGCTCCAAGGTCGAACTCCTCGTACCCGTGTAGATTTCGATCCGTTAAGTAGCCGAGTTCATCGATCGCGCTCCGTCGATAGAGCCCCCCGCCTGCAAGGCGATCAACCTCACCTAATGGATTCAAGTGAGAAAGATTTCGTGCGCGGTTCTTGAATTCGATATTCTCCATCGACATTTCGTCGATCCTGCCCCCTACCCCAGCCACGTCGGGATGGTCGTTGAGGAAGGCTAGAGCAGTCTTTATGAACTCCTTGTCCAGAATCATATCTCCATCCATGAGACAGAGAAAGTCGCCTTTGGCGTGTGTATAGCCGATCTGCGGACCTGCTCCACAACATCGCTCACTGGCGTTCGCCATCCTGAAAATCGAGATTGGATAAGGGAGGGCACACTCAAGCGTCTTGTCTACAGAAGCGCTATCCACAAGCACCACCTCGCCTTCCGGGCTCGGAAGCGCCGCCAAGGCGCTCTCGATTGCCGAAGCGATATGCACTTCCTCATTGTAGGCTTTAATAATAATACTGACGCGGGTCACGAGAAACTCACCTGATTCAGCGTATCGGAGAACTACGAAGCGTTCGCGGCTTTCAAAATGCAATAAGCCACAGACTGCGTCGAACGCGGTTGCGGTGTGCCGCCAATTTAACGTTTGATTACGAAATGGCGAGTCCTGGAGCGTCGGGATGCTTAATAGGCGTTTCGCGCGCTCGCAACCTCAATGCACGTCCTCAACAGGATCTTCAGATCCAACAACAGGCTCCAGTTGTTGATATACCAGAGATCGAGCTCCACCCGGCGCTGCATTTGTTCGACTTGACGTGTCTCGCCCCGGAATCCGTTCACTTGGGCCCAGCCAGTGATGCCCGGCTTGACGTGATGGCGAAATGCGTAGTCCGACATTATTTCTCCATACTGGATGTCATGCACCAATGCATGCGGTCGCGGACCAACCAGCGACATATCACCCTTCAGGACGTTAAAGAGTTGCGGAAGCTCATCGACGCTCAAGCGGCGCAAGTGACGACCTACTCGTGTTACTCTCCGATCGAAGCGCGTCGCCTGGACAACCTTGTCAGCGTCTTCGGTTACGGTCATGGTACGGAATTTTAGAATCCTGAACTGCTTGGCGTTGAAGCCGTTTCGTCGCTGACGGAACAGGACCGGTCCCGCGGAATCCAACTTGATTGCAATCGCGGCAATGAGAATCGGCGGCCACAATAGAAGGAGGAGTGCCAAGGCACCAACGACGTCAAACACACGTTTCAAAATATGCTCGACGCGGGAGAGCGGACCACGCTTGATTTCGATCGCAAAATTTGGCTGCCAAGCAAATGTGAGATTTCGCGTCAGCCCCCGAACAATCCGATCCGGGAGCAATTGAACAGGAAGCGGCGAAGCCCGCATGCGTTCGCGTATGAGTTCCAGCCTCCGCGACTCACTCCAGGAAACTGCCAATACGATCGCTTCGGCCCCTTCTTGCCTTGCGCTCTCCATAGCTAGATTGAGCACGCTCAGCTCGCTGCGGGTTAGCTGCATGGTCGAAAGGCTTGGGCTTGGAAGAGCTAAGCGGTCGATTTCGCTCAGGCCGAAATCCTTCAATAACTGCTCGCCGTCCAGCGCCGCCAACTCATCCCGCGATCCAACGAGGACGGCTCGGCGACCAGCCAGCAGTCCTTCGGACACGACACCTTTAATGGCGCGCGTGACGGCCCACCGCGCGACCGGCAATGCCGTGGCTGTCAGAGCGACAAAAGTGACAATCGAACCACGCGAAAAGATCGCGCCAACCTTGAGCAGGAAAGCCAACAGGGCCAGCAAGAGACCGACGACAAGCCAACGATTGATGATTTTCCGGTAAACGGCATGTGACGAAACAATGGAGCCGAATTGGTAGAATCCCGCCGCATGCGCCATCCACAAGTAAAGGATCGCGGCGACGCTTCCCGCCAGCGCAAAGGCATCAAAATTGCTAACAACCTGGCCTGAAAACGCTCGGTAGATAGTGCAGCCTAGAATGCTCGACACGATAATGACGAGAAAATCGACCCCGGCGCAAAAGTACCCAGCCATCGCGTGAGGAAATCGGAGCCGTGACTCCTTGCTTACCGAGCCGACGCTATCACGAGAGAGTATCGCCTCGCTCGACGCCAACTCGCCGCTACTGTTTGGCATGAAAAATCACTCAAAAATACGCGGTTCGAAAACTCGCTTGTTAAACAAGCTTGCTTTGACCATATTTTTGATTGACTGTTAAATTAATTTTAGATTAATGCAGATTTAATTTTAGCACGGCATGCCGCCTCGCGCCCTCTGAAACACGCTGACTCCTACCTCAAATGGATGTTGGCGACGCTTTTTCGTTAGGGTTGTGCTTGCAAAAATTGAGGCTTAGCGAGCGCGGCTTGCGGCATTCGATTGCGACTGCGGAATGGTGGACTTCCGCGTTCCAAGGAGCGGGCATCAATTCCGCGCTGAGACTTGCGGCCATGGCACCAGATGGAGATATTAATCGAGGCCGACCTTAATGGCCTCGAGACCTGCCGTCCGCTCACGTCTTGAGCCCCACGACACGATGGTAGCCCAAAGCCTAGCATTTCCTGGTGTCTGCATGCGGGCGAACCGATAGGGCGTCTTCGACCAAACTCGGATTTCGGCGGTTAGGTTATCGAGAACGAGGTCAGCCGACGCCGTCCGCACCACCAGAACAAGGTGATGCTCGCCTGAGGAAGTAATCACCTCGCTCAAAAGCAAGGCGCGCGCCGGCCAACCTCGCGCCAGTAGCTCATGCCGCTTAGTCACCGCATAGTCGTTACAGTCGCCAGTTTGGGGGCCAACAATCCAGGTTTCAGTTGCAAGGCCGCCGAGGTTGGCCGTTGGCATAATCGTGCCATTTACAGTGTTGTTGACTTGGACGACATCGGACCATCGCGACGAAGTCAGCTTAACGGGCCCGCCGCGAAAGATCCGTCTTCGAACTGTGCATTCTGCAGGGTAATCCATGCAGAACCTCACATGAGCCATCGGCGCCAACACCGGCACGCTGAGCTGAATTCGTTCCAATTGCGCCCGCAAGCCGCGCGACATATCGGAAATTCCCGCATTTGCTCCATCTGAGATTGCGGCGGATAGCAGCGCAATCGTCACCGCGGCAATTTTTGGAATCTCACGCATGTCGATTTGCTCCCCCGCATTACCGAAAGCATCATGCGCATGGGCAATTTGAGATTTGGCCCTACTTTGTCGAAGCTTTTTACTCAACTGTCGCGGACTTTATTAACCAACCGCCCCGCCCGCTACACCCGCGCTTGCAAAGGCTACCGCGAATGTCGCTCCGCATGCAGCGAGCCGACACCGAGCAGAGGAAGATGCCTTGTGCAGCGCGCGGCTTGCGAAAGGTGCTTGACCGCGGCTGAACACTTCAGGCTGCCGCAGTTTCCGGCGGCACCCTTCCTTAAATACCGACAGCATTTAATTTGAGGCGACGACGCCGCGACCGCATTGAAATTCGTCGTTGAGAATTAAGTATTTCGGTCGATTTGATGCAAAATGGAATTATACCCCGCTATGTTGATCTGCGGACATGAGGTTGCGAAAAAATTACGAGGAGATGAATGCTCGCGGGAACTACACCCAAGGCCTCGAAACAACGTGTTGCGTTGATTAGCGGCATTACTGGACAGGATGGAGCCTATCTGGCCGACTACCTTCTAGGCCTCGGCTACACCGTGCACGGCATCAAACGGCGGTCGTCCTCGTTCAATACCGCGCGGATCGATCACCTCTACAAGGATCCGCACCACGGCAACGTGCCGTTCTTGCTGCACTATGGTGACATGACGGATTCGACCAACCTGATCCGGCTCATGCAGCAGGTCAGGCCGACCGAGATCTACAACCTCGCGGCCCAGAGCCATGTCAGCGTCAGTTTCGAAAGTCCAGAATACACGGCAAATGCCGACGGGATCGGCGTTTTGCGTATGCTGGAAGCGATTCGGATTCTTGGCATGGAGAAGGAAACGAGATTCTATCAGGCATCGACCTCAGAGCTTTACGGCCTGGTACAGGAAGTGCCGCAAAGGGAAACGACGCCGTTCTATCCCCGATCGCCCTATGGTGTCGCGAAGCTGTATGGCTATTGGATCACGGTGAACTACCGAGAGGCGTACGGCATGTATGCTGCGAACGGCATCCTGTTCAACCACGAGAGCCCGATCCGCGGCGAGACCTTCGTAACGCGCAAGATCACGACCGGCGTGGCTCGTATCGAGGTCGGCCTCGAAGGCACGCTCTATCTCGGCAACCTTGAGGCCAAGCGCGACTGGGGCCATGCGCGTGATTACGTCGAAGGCATGCACCGGATACTGCAGGCAGACGCGCCTGACGACTTCGTGCTGGCGACCGGAGAGACCCGCTCGGTTCGCGAATTCGTCGAGCTAGCCTTTGCGGAGGTCGGCCGTGCAATCGAATGGCGCGGCAGAGGCGTCGAAGAAACTGGCGTAGACCGAACTTCGGGCAAGACCGTCGTGCGGATCGACCCCAGGTATTTTCGTCCGACAGAAGTCGACCTCTTGATCGGAGACGCAAGCAAGGCGCGCGAAAAACTGGGATGGCAACCAAAGATCCCGTTCACTCAGCTGGTGAAGGAGATGATGGCAAGCGATCTAACGATCGCCAAGCGGGAGGTCGCCAATGGCAGACATCCCGTTTGAGCTCCAGGGCCGGCGCGTCTTCGTCGCCGGCCACCGTGGGATGGTCGGATCTGCGCTAGTGCGCCGGTTGGCGCGCGAAAATGTGGAACTGCTGACCCTGCCCCGCAGCGAGGTCGATCTGCGCGATCAGACCGCGGTAAACGCCTGGTTCGCCCGCAAGCGCCCGCATGTAGTGTTTCTAGCGGCAGCGAAAGTCGGCGGTATCGCTGCCAACGACAAGCTGCGCGCGGAATTCCTTTACGACAATCTGACGATCGCAGCCAACGTGATACACGCGGCCTACGTCGGTGGGGCCGACAAGCTGATGTTCCTCGGCTCGTCGTGCATCTATCCCCGGCTGGCGCGGCAGCCGTTGCGCGAGGACTCGATACTGACCGGTCCGCTTGAGCACACCAACGAGCCTTATGCGATTGCCAAGATCGCTGGCATCAAGATGGTCGAGGCCTACCGTAGCCAGTATGGCGCCGATTTCATCAACGTGATGCCAACCAATCTCTATGGCGTCGGCGACAATTATCATCCCGAATACAGCCACGTGGTTGCCGCTCTAATCCGCCGCTTCCACGAGGCGAAGGTCTCTGGTGCAAAGAACGTCGTGGTCTGGGGGACGGGCACACCGCGCCGGGAATTCCTTTGTGTCGACGATCTTGCGGACGCCTGCATCTACCTCATGAAGACCTACTCCGGCGATGAGCCAGTCAATATCGGCACCGGCGAAGACATCACAATCTCTGACTTCGCCCGCCTGGTCGCCACCGTGGTCGGCTATACAGGCGGGATCAGCTTCGACCCATCAAAGCCCGACGGCACGCCACGCAAACTGCTCGATATTGAAAAGATCACCAAACTCGGCTGGCGCGCTGTCACTCCGCTTGCCGAGGGTATCGCACTCGCCTACCGGGCGCATCTCGATCGGTAACGAGACGAACGCATATATTCTCAAGTCGGCGAAAAGAGGTACGACCAATTTCGTCGTGCAATGAGCGAACAATGAGGTTAAAGCGGAATTCTATTGACGTCGCATCAGGGGGAGATCGGCACGTTTGCATTGATGTCGCAGGCTCGAGTTTCAGCGCAAATATTATTCCTTGTCGTAGCTCTAGCACCCCTGCCCTTCGGGTCGATGGATGCTTGGGTCGAGGCGCTTTGGTGTATCGTTCTCGGCGCCGCCGCAATTGCAGCCTCCCCCGACCGCCTCCGGCGCCATCATGTCCCCATCTTTTTCGTCCTCGGGATTGTCGTTGTTGCCTACGCGGTGGTTCTGCATGAACAATTTGCAATAACCCCCTGGTTTGGTGCTTCGCGTCCCTCGCCCTTGTGGACGCGAACCAGCGAGTTGCTGGGTGTTCCATTGGCTTCCACGGTGTCTATTGCACGCCATCAACCGATCTATGCACTTGGAGCTCCCTTTATCGTTATTCTCACCATCATCTGCGGCATCATCGTCGGGAGCGACCGAAGCTTGGCGATCCAACTACTCAAAGTTGTTGCCTGGTCCGGAGCTACGTACGCGATATTCGGCCTTGCGTCGTTCCTGATTGATCCGACAAAGGTGCTGTGGGTCGAGAAAGAGGCTCATCTCAGTTACTTGACTGCTACGTTCACCAACCGGAACACTGCAGCCGTGTATTTCGGCAGCTGCTCGATTGTATGGCTTCTATTTACGTCCGAAAGCATTCGTACTTTCGCTAAACACAACGGGCTCGCTTGGGGACAGGTCTTTTCTCGGATTCTCTCGGAGGCACCTCGCGACGTCCTGCTACCGTTCTTTATGTTGTCACTTTGCGTAACAGCGATGTTCATGACGGGCTCCAGGGCTGGGATCGTTCTCTCCCTCGCCGGCCTCGTCCTCGCGCTGCTCCTGTACTTCTATCGAGATCTACCGGGGCGGTCCGGAGCCCTCATTGCCTTCGCTATCAGCCTCGGTGTGGTGATCGCCCTCTTTCAGATCCTGGGGGCCAGCGTAAGCGGACGATTCAGCGCCGAAGGGCTTTCTGATGCGATGCGGCTCGATACCTACCGGTCAACCGTAGCGAGTATCGCGGATCATCCCTGGCTAGGTACCGGCATTGGAACCTTTTCTTCGATGTTTCCTGCTTATCGGTCCCCGCACGCATCGATGTGGGGAACGTGGGACCGCGCTCACAACACGCTGCTGGAGATTGCCTCTGAAGGAGGTCTCCCGCTTACGATGACGATCGTTGCAGCCTGGGGTTTGGCGCTCGCTGTCCTGATCAGAGGGGTAAAGGTGCGCAGGCGAGATCGTATCGCTCCCATTGCCGCATTGGCGATTTCAGCGGTCGCTTTGGCTCATTCCCTGGTGGATTTCTCGATCCAGGTACCCGGATTTGCAATCACGGTATTTGCGCTTCTCGGCGTGGGACTGAGCCAATCGTTCCCCAGCGGCAATCGGGTTCAATGAGCCCCGCGCTAGCGGCCCAGCACCTATCTGGCAGGATTTACGATATTTAAACTTCAACCGCCCGCCGAGCGATCGGGCGCGCGGACCAATTGTGTCAGCCTCCCCACCGTGATATTGATTTTTAATTAAACTTTTTCGTAAGTTAATGGGAGATTTAACTTGCCATTTGATCTTTGTCGCAAATGTGCATTTGCCGCCACTGGCTGGATCCTGTTACTAGCGGCCGTGGGGCTCTCCACGCATGGAGTTACGGCACAGCCGTCCCTAACCTCGGCCGATTTTCAGAGCAATCCCGGAAGCGTACTCGAGCGAAACAAGGATGGAGGCGCCATCCTGCTGACATTAATTCGAAATCTCGCGGTCGACGATCCGGCGACGCTAGCATCGATTTTAAATCTGCTGTCGACCGCCAACAAGGATCAAAAATTGGCGATCGGTGGCGGGCTCGCTCAAGCAGCCAAGATCGTTATCGTCTCTAATCCAACCTACGCCAACGAAATTCAACAGGCGATAATCCGGACAAAGGATCAGGACGTCGTTCTCGCTTTTGCAGCCACGTCGGGAGATCAGCCGACTGGCGAAACGGGTGCGGGTGGCGGCGCGGGCGACACAGGCGCCGGATCGGGTGGCGGATCTAGCGGGCAGACCGGCTCCACGAGCTCCAGGTTCGGGACGCCGTCTGCGCAATCGATCGGACAAGGTGGTGTGACGGTCGGAAACTTCTCACTCTCATCGGCTGCATCCAGAGCGTCAGCCCCCAGTTCGATATCGAACAGTGTAAGCCCCTAGACCCACACTGACTCCCGATGGCCAGCATTCCTCGATTAAGCGCTAAGCTTGTCGGTTATTCGGCGACGAGATTTCCCATTGGAACGACGGCGCGCCTTGACGCAACACGTCGATCATCCGAAAGTCCCCATGTTATATTCTGAAAAGTCACGGGTCGATTTTGAGTTGCCGCGACCACCCGAATCGGCGGCAGAAGGCCTCAATCGCTTTGTTGGATTCTTGCAACGCCAGTACTTGATCATATTGATCACAGCGCTCTCGGTCCTTGCTCTCGGCCTCGTATACGTGGTGACCGCGCCCCCTCGTTTCACAGCCCAAACCACCCTGATCATAGACACCCGCAAGGTTCAGCTCTTTCAACAGCAGTCTATTCTGGGAGACATCCCGATCGACTCGGCGTCAGTGGAGAGCCAAATAGAAATATTGAAGTCGGAAAAGGTAGCTCTCTCCGTAATTAAAACACTTCATTTGATCGAGGATCCGGAATTTTCCGGATCACAATCCGGACTTTTTTCCTCGGCTTTTGGTTTGGTGTCCGCCGTGCTCGGCTCAAGGGACACCGCCTCAAACTTTGAGCTTACGCGGTCGGCGATTCGGACCTTTCAGTCTCAACTCACCATTAAGCGGATTGGCCTGTCATATGTGATTGAGATCAGCTTCAAGTCGCTGAGTCGCGATCGCGCTGCGGAGATCGCCAACGCCGTAGCCGAAGCCTATATCGTCGACCAGTTGGAGGCGAAGGACCAAGCAACCCGACGGGCAAGTGCCTGGCTGCAGGACCGCATCGGTGAACTACGCAATCAGGCAACCTTGGCGGAGCGTGCGGTTGTCGACTTCAAGGCAAAGAACAACATCGTAAACACCGGTGGCTCCGGCGGGCGGCTCGTCACAGAGCAACAGGTATCCGAACTCAACAGTCAGGTCGTGGTCGCGCGGGCGCAAACCTCGGAAGCCAAGGCCCGGCTTGATCGGATCGAAGCGGTATTGCGAGCCGACTCTCCCAATTCAACTGTCAACTCAACGGTAGCAGACGCCCTCAAGAGCGAAGTGGTGACAAAGCTGCGTTCACAGTACCTGGACATCGCAAATCGCGAAGCGGATTGGGCACGCCGGTACGGAACGGGTCACGAGGCAGCCGTCAACCTTCGAAGTCAAATGGCGGAGATTCAGAACTCAATTCTCAACGAACTTCGGCGCCTCGCCGAAACCTACAAGAGTGACTTTGAAATCGCTAAGCAACGCGAGGCCGGCGTTCAACGTGAGTTGGAGAATGCGGTCAGCCAATCGAAGGCGACTAACCAGGCCCAGGTGTCATTGAAAGAGCTAGAGAGCGCCTCCCAAACCTACCGAACTCTCTATGACAACTTTCTGCAGCGCTACATGGAATCAATTCAGCAGCAATCCTTTCCAATCAGTGAAGCGCGCGTAATCTCTCAGGCAGCACCTCCGACGCAGAAAAGCGATCCAAAGCCAGCGCTAGCGCTCGGTCTTTCCGGAATCGGAGGACTGATTCTAGGACTTGGCCTGGCAATCTTGCGCGATCTTTCGGATCGGGTGTTCCGAACCGCCGAACAAGTCGAGGCGGAACTCAACGCCACATGTATTTCACTCGTTCCAAAGATCAGCGCCGGAAAGCCCCCTCGCGATCCTTTGGATAATCGGGTGGGAGCTAGCGATCGCGCCAACCGAACAATCACGAGAAATCGAGGCTTGATCTGGACCGCTTCGAACAATCCATTCTCGCAGTTCTCAGAAGCGGTTCGGGCAATTAAACTGGCTATCGATGTAAGTTGGGATGCGAAATCCTCCAGGGTTATCGGAATAACCTCGGCGATTCCTAACGAAGGCAAATCGACGTTGTCGGCGTCGCTCGCACAGCTCATCGCCCAAACCGGAGCAAAGGTCTTATTGGTTGACTGCGATTTGCGAAACAGTGCGCTCTCCAACCGCATCGCTCCGGCAGCCGAATTTGGGATCATCGATGGGATAATGGGCAGAAGGCCGCTTTCCGAGCTTCTGTGGCGGGATCCGAAGACGAATATGTCTTTTCTGCCGGGCGCTGTCAGCTGGGACAATGAAGTGCATCCCAATGAGCTTCTGAATTCGAGTGAAGCCCGGCAATTCTTCGACGTCCTCCGCAAGAACTACGACTACGTTGTGGTCGATCTTTCGCCGCTTGCGCCGATCGTCGATGTACGTGCGACCACCCAACTCATGGATGCCTATGTTCTCGCGATTAAGTGGGCGCATACGAAATTTGATGTCGTCGCCCAAGCGCTCAGGTCGGCGCCTACGATTCAAGATAACATCCTCGGAGTCGTGTTGACGCAGGCTGACGCTAAAGTGCTGCAACTCTATTCGGGATACGGGAATGTCTATTACGGCGAGAGGCCGGCCTCGTCAGTTTCCACTGCACGATAAAGATTTGAATGCTCGAACTGTCTAGAACACAGGTGTCATTGCTTGTGCGCGCCTTCGTTGGCGGCTTTGCCCTGATCGCGATACTTTGGGGATGTTGGACGCTCCCGCTGTTTTGGAATCAAGGCTTCGATGAATCGGTCGCGCGCGGAATAATTTCTGGTCGCGCGTTTCGGCCGGAAATCCTTTCGCAGCTCAAGTCGGACCTTGATGCGATCGAGCAGTCGCCGTTCTGCAGAGCTTCCGCCACGAGAAGTGCAGCAATCATTCGACTGAGGATTGCCGAGCAGACGCTCTCGGCAGGCAAGGCCGAGACCATCGATCAGGAGTTCGATGCGCTGCGGAGGGCCCTCGTCACCACACTGTCCTGCTCGCCGGCCGACCCATTCTCATGGCTCGCACTCTTTTGGCTGAGAAACAACCAGATTGGGTTCAAGTCCGAAAACCTCCAGTACCTGCGTCTGTCTTACGAGCTTGGTCCTAGCGAAGGATGGATTGCACTGAAGCGCAATCATATCGCATTTTCCGTTTTCGAGGCGCTGGATCCCGCGTTAGCGAAGACGGCGATCAGAGAGTTTGTTCAGATTTTGAATACCGGCCTCTACACGGAAGCCGTTGAGATATTCACCGGTCCAGCGTGGCGCGTTCGCGATCAGATATTGCCACGGCTAACCGAAGTTCCGATACGCAACCGTGAAATCTTCGCGGATGCACTTCGCAATCGGGGCTCCGAAGTCATTGTGCCCGGCGTATCCGACCGACGGCATCCTTGAACCTCACGCGGATCCATTTGACATGCGGAGACCAATTTGATTTCGCCCCCGACCCAAGATGATTCAATGCTCCGCAGCGGCGAAGAACGTAGTTTGCACCTGATTGAAGGACGACTTCGCGTCGCTGTTGCCACGCCGCTAGGTCTCGATGGGCGCGGTGGTATCGATCGCTTAAACGACAGCATATTTGAGACCATTGAGCAGCAACAACCGCACTTGAACGTTGAGGCAAGTCGCCTGGTCACGCGAGGTCAGCGCGGACTCATTGTGGCTCAATTTGTTTTCGCCATTGCTCTGTTGAAATTCGCGTGGCTGGTCCTCTTTCGACGAATTGACGTGCTGCACATACACCTATCAAACTGGGGAAGTAGCTATCGAAAGACGGTTATGGGGGCAGCAGCTCGCCTCTTGAGGGTTCCCTACGTGGTCCACTTGCACGGATCTGGATTTGACGAATTTCTGGCGGTTGCCCCGACCAGGTTGGCGAGAGCGGTTGACCTTCTCTTTCTGAAGAGTGTGCAGATCGTCGTACTGGGCGAGTATTGGGCTCACGCCGTTCTGATGCGTGTACCGCAGGTTCACGACAAGATCACAGTTCTGCCCAATGCCACGAAGCTAAGTTCGAAACCGCAACTTCAAGCCCCTGATTCCCGGATAAGAATCACGTGCTTGGGGCAACTCGGCGAGCGCAAAGGTACCCCGCAGCTGATAGCTGCATTGCAGATGTTGTCGCAGAGACAGGACTGGACGGCAACGATTGCAGGCGACGGCTCCGTTGAAGAAAGCCGCTTGGCTGTGGCGAAACACGGTCTCGTCGGCAGGGTGCTTATTCCGGGCTGGTTGAGCTCGGAGCAAGCCGACGATCTTCTTTGCAAAACCGATATCCTGGCGCTCCCCTCGTACGCCGAAAACCTCCCCATGGTGATATTGGAAGCATTCGCCCACGGCGTGCCCGTGATATCCACCCCCGTTGGTGCAATTCCGGAAGTCATTGCCCCTGAACGAAACGGCTTCCTGGTGCCGGCGGGTGATGTGTCAGCCTTGAGCAGTGCGATCGAACGATTGATCGAAGATCCCGAGCTACGGTTGCGATTGGGAAGCACCGCTCGCGAAGATCAAGCTCAACGATACGAAATCAACTCCTACGTCGAGAAATTAACCGCCGTCTGGCGGAAAGCGTCCTTCGTTCGCAAGTCCATGTGACCGCAACAACACCGAGAATCGTGGTCAACCGGCGCGCAGCACAATCTTAGATTGCTCAGCAAAGCCATCATTCCCTTTGGCGTTAAATCTAAGCAAATCAACCAAGCACCTTAAAATCCTATTTATCTTCGGCATTAAATATGCATTAAACGAGATATATAAATTGCAGATTTATATCTCGGGTGTTTTCGTGAATATTAATGTTGATGTATCAGCGGCGAATTGCGTACCACTATCTCAGGCATTGCTGGTAGGCACTCCCGTCTCGACAATCAGTCTAGACCAACTGCTCGCCGCTTTTGAGACATGGACCCTGGACTCGCAGGACCGATATGTCGTCTTTCGCGATGTGCACGGCATCATCGCGGCGCGCAACAATGCTCAGTTGGATCTTGCTCACCAAGCCGCCGATATTGTTGCACCTGATGGAATGCCGTTGGTTTGGGCCCTTCGAGCGGCGGGAGATGGTCCAGTGTATCGCGTCTGCGGCCCGGATGTGCTGCCCGCGGTCTGCCAGCACGGATTGTCGCGAGGCTGGCGTCACTATTTCTACGGTGGCGCCGAGGGCGTCGCAGATCTCCTTGCTGAAGCACTCGTCAAGAAATACCCCAACCTAAAGATTGCAGGAACGCAATGTCCACCTTTCCGGCCTCTCACCCCTGAGGAGGATGAGATCGCTTGCGCGAAAATCCGAGCTGCTGCGCCTGACTTCGTCTGGGTAGGACTTGGAACGCCAAAGCAGGAGATTTGGATGGGCCAAAACAAGGGGCGATGCGGTGGCGCAACTATGCTCGGGGTTGGTGCAGCGTTTGATTTCCACGCCAATCTGGTTCGGCGGGCGCCGTCGTGGATGCAACGGAGTGGGCTGGAGTGGGCCTATCGCCTTTTCACCGAGCCAAAGAGGCTTTGGAAAAGATACCTGGTAATGGCGCCCATATTCGTGGTGTTGGCGGCGAACGAGATAATCAGAAGGCGATGGTAGCCAGGAAAGATCAGGGACCACGATCGCGCCATGCACAGCAAGCGAATGCTTTTTCTAAGGATCGCTCGTAGCCGGCTGCGGTAGCACCTGGGTCAACTTACAGGCTACGGCAGCCCGACAGACGCACGCTCGCACTGACCATTGAAAGCCCATGGCCTATGTCGAAGCTCGCACAGCGCTCTACTGTCAACCGCAGATCCAAATCGTCAAGCGGATTTACGACGCCCAGTTGCATTGCGCTTGTTTGCGCTGATTAGAAAATCAACCAACTTCCGACCTGCCTTGAGATGAGGAACCAGCCACTTTGGTTGCTTACCGCGACCGGACCACGTCTCGGAAGGGTCGTTGGGATTTTGGTACTTGGGAAGCACCGGCGGATACTTCCGGCGATCGCTGGCCTTCAGCGGCCTGCCTGAGATCCTAGGCTTTTCGATTTGGGCGCTGCCACTGAGCTTCGCGAGACGCTCTTCTAACCCCTGCTTTTCAAGCAAAATCCGGTCAGACAAAATACTGCAAACTTCCTCGTGAAGTTTCCAGAGTTCGTCGATAGATAGTGACTTCAAATCGAACGTGCTTGGCCGCATTTTTCGCTCACTATTGATGAAACAAACCTCGTTCCACCAAATCCCGTAATAGTGGTTCGATCTATTCAGGCAACTCACCAGAAGTTGCAGCGTTCCTACTGCCCGTCCATCTTATGTAAACAGCAGCCGATTCGGGCAATATTGCGCATGTGCGAGTTGGAAATACTCTGTTGTTCGGAAATAAATTCGTAAAGTCTCTTCTTTGAATTGATGCGATCGCTTGGGCGAATGCTCCCGCTGCCTAAAATATCCCCGCGCCCTGATTAAACCTTGCGCAATCAGTTGGCACCCAATGAAGCGCAGGAATTCCGGCACAACCGCATTCGGATTTCCGGATTTTCGCTACAGCAATAATCTATTTAACGTATTCCGGCGACAGCAATTAAATAGATCGACACCGCTTCTTAGGAGTACCCCGTTCTCGCAGGTCCGCAACGGTTGGCGTTCCGCTGACTGAGACGACATAACTTCGGCAAATATCTGCGACGACCCAAAGAGTGGCGGCGTATCTTGCGGGCGCCAATTGAACGGTACCATGCTGCTCAGGCGAGAGATGGCTGTCGGCTCGGGGTAAGGTTGACTTATTAGCTTAACGTATGAATTTAATTGCGTTGCCGCTCGAATATATTATCGGTCGGTGGGAGACAATTGCCACCTCGACTTCAACATTGGCAAGGCACGCAACTGCATATTTGGCTCGGCTTCACAGCCAGCTATCAGAAGAAAAGAAAACGGTTTGGAAGCGCATGGAACACATTGATTTAGCTCAACAATTTCGAGAATTGGTCGATTTGCGAAGGAGGGTCGGTGAAGCGGAAGCGAATAAACTCAGGCAATCTTCTCAATTGAGGCGCAACGTTCTTCAGAAGCCAAATCGGGTCCCTTCAAGACGCGTAAAACGGCCAAGCAGCCGTGTATCACGCTAGCGTACCCGCAGATGATTACCGTAAAAACACGGGAATCAAAATCTTTGCAAGCGCTGCATTAAATTGAGAGCTCCCCGGGAGAACGCTGCGCCAGCAGGGGAGCCGAGGCTTAAGTCCGGCTACCCCAACCGCAGGGCATGCCTATACTCAATTTAATTGCATTCGCTCATTTGAGAAACTCAGAATCGTGTGGCTGTTTATTGGCTTGTCGCTCATCTTACTGGTCTTCGTTGCAGCCGCTTTCGTCGTATACATCGCGTTTAATCTTCCTGAAGATATCTATTTCGACGAGGATTAGAGAGGAGGCCAGCTACACGAAGCTGTTCACCTATCCAGCGCGCCACCTTCAGCAAACGCTGTCCTGGATTATTCGTCTCAGCTTTCCTGCGGTCGGCGGCACTTCCGTTGACGTTATGCAAATCACTCATCGCAAATTGACGAGGGTGCCCCTCGTTTGCCGATGCTCGTTGTTGGTTGCTAGCGTCCGGCGTCGGCTTAAGAGACGCTCGCCTGGGCCGGAGCCTGTCCAAGCCACGTGACCGGGGTCGAATTGGGCGCGAAGATCGAGGCTGATCAATCGGCGTCTGCTTTGCACTAAAAGCCACCAGTCTATGGGGTTCTACTGTTTATCGGCTATAACGCTTCGTGAAAAAACTAGATCGCCACTGGTTTGAGCAGCGAGAGCTAACTTAGCGAGCGCATGCCTCCGGATTGGTAGCTACTGCAAGATCTCCCCTCAGCGTGTGCAGCAATGGACCTCCGACAGCTCGAGTATTTCCTCCGAGTCGCGCAGCGCAGGAACATATCGGTTGCTGCTGCGGACCTGAACATCGCGCAACCGACGCTGACCAAGAGCATTAAGCTCTTGGAGGAGCAGCTTGGCGTCACATTGTTCGAGCGCCTACCGCGCGGGGTGGCGCTGACCTCGTTCGGGACCACGCTGCTGCGTCACGCCGAAGCCGTGCACGTCCAGATGAAGGATGCTGGCCAGGAGATTGCCGCGCAGCGCTCTGGCGCGATCGGCACCGTCGTGATTGGCGCGGGCCCGACATGGCTGCGGCGCTACCTGCCGGCGGCGCTCGCGCGTACGATCTCTGCACATCCGCTGATCCGCGTCCGCGTCGAGGCCGGCTTCGACGAGTCGCTGCTCCGCGCGCTGAGGCAAGGCGAACTCGACTTTGTCGTCGCCGAAATTCCCTCGCCCGAGGACCAACGCGAGTTTGAGACCCTGACACTGACCTCCGATCGGCTCGGCGTCTGTTGCCGCCGCGGCCATCCGCTGACCCAACGCCGGCGGGTCAGCATGAGCGATCTATTGCAATATCCCTGGCAAGCCACCGCATGCGACGCGGGCCCATCGGCGGCTCGACGCGCTGTTCGTCGCGAATGATCTGCCGCCACCGAAAAGCGTGCTCGAAAGCGGATCCGTCGCCCTTCAACTCAACGTCCTCCGGCAGTCCGATGCGCTCGCCACCACCGTGTCGAAAACGCTGCAAACATCTGAAGGCAATGGCCTCGTCATGCTCAATGTTCCCGAGCTCGCGCTGACGCGCGATGCCGGAATCATCATGCGCAAGGACGGCTGGGTGTCACCGGCGGCCACGGGGATCATCGATGCGCTCAAGGCCGTATGCGCCGCGGAGACAGCGGGCCGCAAAGGCGATTCATAGCTTTTATCTATACCTACGGCACAATTATCTCTTTGTAAGAATACCTAAATCCTGTTTTGCTTGGCCTCCGACAGAGCCGGAATCGGCCGAAAAGCGGGCGGGAGGATTGAGATGCCGGGACAGAGCGGGAAGCGCGGCCTGACGCGCCGTCAAGTCGTTGGTGCAGGTGGCGCGGCCGCGCTCGGGCTCGCTGGGCCGTGGCGACACGCGGCGGCGGCCAAGGTCGCGCCGATGACCATTGTGATCAACCAGTCGCCTTGGTTCGACAGCTTCCGCAAGACGGTCGAGCTCTACGAGAAGGAAACCGGCAACCAGGTCGAGCTCGACGTCAATCCCTTTGCGGGATCGCTGGAGAAGCAGCGCAACTCCGTTCGTGCCGCGAACGGCCAATACGACCTGCTGATCATGAACTCCGGATGGGTCGCCGAGATGTATTTCGGTGGCTTCGTGGAGCCGATCACGGCGATCGATCCATCCTTCAAGCTCGACCCTGACGTCTATGCGCTCGACAACACCGTCTATTTCGATCCCGACAAGAAGACGATGTCGGCAACCGGCAAGCTGATGTCGGTGCCGATCTCGCCGCTGATCCCGCTGCTCTTTTATCGCAGCGATCTCTACAAGGAAGCGGGCCTGAAGGCGCCGGAGACCTTTGCCGAGCTCGAGGCCAACGCGAAGAAGCTGCACAAGCCGCCGAGCCGCTACGGCATCGTCCAGCGCGGCGCCCGCGGCCCGGCCTCCGTCAGCTACGATTTCTATCCCTACCTCTACGGCTTTGGCGGCGGCATCTTCAAGAATCAGGCGGCTGGCGACTACACTGTCACGCTCAACAACGAGGCCGGTCGCACCGCGCTCGACTATTATCTGCGGATCGCCAAGGAGGCCGGCCATCCGCAGACCGCCTCGCTTGACCAGGCTGAGGTGATCCAGAACATGCTGACCGGCAAGGCTGCCCATATCATGGTGGTGGTCTCCGCGTGGTCGCAGATGGACGATCCGGACAAATCTGCCGTGATCGACAAGGTTGATTTCGCGGTTACGCCGCACGCCGACGGCTTTTCCACCGGGCCCGGTCTCGGCCACTGGCTTGGCGGCATCGCCCGCAATGTGCCCGATGATCGCAAGCGGAGCGCGCTAGAATTCCTGCGCTGGTTCCAGACCAAGGAAGCGCAGCTTGCCAATGCCAAGGTGGGCGGGATTCCCGTCAGCGCAGCGACCTATCGCGACCCGATCGCGCAGGAGCGTCGCTACCGTTGGATGAAGCCGCTCGGCGAAGCCTTGCCGCACGCGGTCAACATCTACCAGTTCCCGGAAGCGAGCGAGGTGATCTCGATCCTCGAACTCGGCCTCAACCAGGCCGTCGCCGGCAACTCAACCTCGGTCCAAGCCCTCAACAGCATGGCCGAGCAGATTTTCGGCGTGATGTCGAAGCGCAACTACAACACCGGCAAACTGCCCGCATTGCCGTGAGGCCGACGATGAAGCCGCCCGCGAGCGCCGCCGCGCACATTGCCGCGGTGGTGGTAAAGCCAACCGCCCCGGCGGGCCAGCCGGCCGCGGCCGACTTCCAGCGCGGCCTCGACGAGCGGCTGTGGCGCTGGCTGACACTGTCGCCGGCTTTACTGCTGCTGCTGGCGTTCAGCGTGCTGCCGCTGGTCAATCTGTTCGCGACGAGCTTCTTCACCGTGAGCTGGAGCGGCGGCCATTCGAGCTTCGCCGCTGCTGGGCTGAACAACTACCGCGCTCTTGCCGGCGACACGCTGTTCCGCGCCGGCATCCTCAACACCATCCTGTTCGCCTTGTCTGCCGTTGGCGGACAGATGCTGTGTGGCTTCGTGCTCGCACTTCTCTGCACCGGCGTTACGCGCGGCCGGCTGCTCTATCGCACCATCTTCATCCTGCCGATCCTGGTGCCCGGCATCGTCGTCGGTGCGATCTGGAAGCTCCTGCTCAATTTCGATTTCGGTCTCGTCAACCAGGCCATCGCGCTGGTCGGATTCGATCCCCTCAACTGGCTTGGATCGGCCAACACGGCGCTGGCTTCGGTGATCTTCGTCGACATCTGGCACTGGACGCCGTTCTGCTTCCTGCTGTTCCTGGCCGGCCTGCAATCGCTGCCACAGGACATCTATGAGGCTGCGAAAATCGATGGCGCCAGCGGCTGGCAGGAGCTGACATATGTAACGCTCCCGATGATGCTGCCGACCATTATGGTGACCTTCGCCTTCCGCCTCGTGCTCGCGTTCAAGGTCTTCGACGAAGTCTATCTGCTCACCGGAGGCGGGCCGGGGACATCGACCCAGGTCATGAGCTTCACGCTCTACCAGCGCTTCTTCCGCGAGGATAAGACCGGATATGGCTCGGCCATGTCGGTCGCGATCATCTTCATGACCTGCATTCTGTTGTCGGCCGCTTTCGCGGCGCGCGGGCGGATGGGAGCTGCGAAATGATGGCGTCTCCGCAAGCTCGGTCTCTGATCGCTCACGCCCTGCTGATCGCGGCGGCCGTGCTTGTGCTCGTCCCCGTCGTCTGGGTCGTGGCTGCGGGATTTCGCACCCAGATCTCGCTGCTCTCGGGCGCGTTCTGGTTCACGCCGGTTATGAAGAATTTCAACGAGGTGCTGTTCTCCAAGACCTCGGACTTCCTCGTCAACTATCGCAACTCGCTCGTCGTCGGCACGCTCAGCACGCTGATCTGTCTCATCACTGCCACGCTCGCCGCCTGGTCGCTCCACCGGATGTCGTGGCCGCGCTGGTTCGTGCACATCTTCCTCGGCTGGGCACTGGTGTTTCACATGTTCCCGCCGCTGGCGCTGGCGAGCGCCTGGTTCACCATCATGCGCACGGTCGGCCTCGACAATACGCTGACCGCCGTAGTTCTCGCGCACACCGTGCTCAATCTGCCGATGGCGCTGTGGCTGATGGGCGTGTTCGTGCGCGACGTGCCGGTCGAGCTTGAGGAAGCCGCCCGGCTCGACGGCGCTACGACGCCGGTCCTGTTGCGGCGGATCGTCCTGCCGATCATCACGCCGGGCCTCGCCGCGACCGCCATCCTGACCTTCGTGTTCAGCTGGAACGACTTTGGCGTCGCCCTGACGCTGACCATGAAGCAGACCGCGACGGTGCCAGTCGCGATCGCCAAATTCGCGCAGGACTACGAGATTCTCTACACGCAGATGGCGGCGGCTGCTGCGCTCTCGATCCTGCCCGCACTCGTTCTGCTCATCATCGGCCAGCGCTACATCGTGGCCGGTCTGACACAAGGCGCCGTGAAATAAGACGCGACCAACGAAGGAAATGCCATGAAGACGGTCTTCGTTCTCTTTGACTCCCTGAACCGCCATCTGCTCAGCGCCTATGGCGGCAGGCGGATTCCGACACCGAACTTCGATCGCCTCGCAGCGAAGTCGCTGACCTTCGACCGTCATTATGTTGGCAGCCTGCCCTGCATGCCGGCGCGACGCGATCTCCTCACCGGCCGGCTCAGCTTCCTGCACCGGAGCTGGGGCCCGCTGGAGCCGTTCGACAACGCGATGCCGGAGCTCCTGCATCACGCCGGCATCTACAGCCATCTCATCACCGATCATTTCCACTATTGGGAGGACGGCGGCGCGACCTATCACAACCGCTACGACAGCTATGAGTTCGTTCGCGGCCAGGAGGGCGACCCCTGGAAGGCGATGGTGCAACCACACTGGGAACGGCTGCGCGAGATGTATCACGCGCGCCAGTTCACCACCGACCGGCGCAAGTACCACTCGCAGAACATCATCAACCGCGAGTTCATCAAGGAGGAGAAGGACTTTCCGTCAGTGCAGTGCTTCGCGCATGCCTTCGACTTCCTCGATCGCAATTACGACGCCGACAACTGGTTGCTCCAGCTCGAGACCTTCGATCCGCATGAGCCATTCCACGCGCCGGCTCGGTTCAAGGCACCATTCGACGGTGGCTGGAATGGGCCGATCCGCGACTGGCCGCGCTATGGCCGGGTCGACGAGCTCCCGGCCGAGTGCGAGGAGTTGCGCGCAAATTATTATGCCGTGGTGTCGATGTGCGACTTCCTGCTCGGACAGTTACTCGACGATTTCGACCGCCGCGACATGTGGAAGGACACCGCACTCGTGGTCACCACCGATCACGGCTTCCTGCTCGGCGAGCACGATTTCTGGGCCAAGAATCGCATGAACCTCTATGAGGAAATCGTGCACATTCCGCTGTTCGTGCACGATCCGCGCCGGCCGCAACCCGGTGCGCGAAGCGGGGTCCTCACCCAGTCCATAGATCTCGCGCCGACATTCCTCGATCTGTTTGACGTGGCGCCGCCGCGCGAGATGGAGGGCCATTCGATCCTGAAGGCCGCGTGGTCCACCCAGCCCTTACGCGACGCAGCGCTGTTCGGCTATTTCGGTGGCGCGGTGAACATCACCGACGGTCATTACACCTATCATCGCTTCCCTGCGGATATGAAAACGCAGGAGATCTTCCAGTACACGGTGATGCCGACGCACATCCGCTCGCCGTTCCTGCCGGAGGAGCTTGCCGGCGCGTCGCTGTCGGACGGTTTCCCTTTCACCAAGGGCGCGAAACTGCTCAAGGTTCCCGTGATCGAGCGTTCGCCGATGTATCTCAACTACGGCCCCGGCGCGCTGCTCGAGAACGACACGCGGCTGTATGATCTTGCGAAGGATCCAGGCCAACAACAACCCGTGAAGAATGAGGCGGAGGAGGCGCGCCTCGTAGCACTGATGGCGCGGCTGATGGCTGCCAACGAGGCGCCGCCCGAAGCTTTCGGTAGGCTCGACCTGCGCGAACCGGCAGCCCAGCGAGAGATGTCCTCGTGACCGACAAGGATCTGCGCGCCAAAGTCGGCGATCTCAGGCAGTTCGCGAGCGTCCGGCGCATCGTGCTCGACGACGGAGTTGAGCGCGGCGTGGCCGCGCTTGCCTTCTCCAATGGAGGCGGCCTTGATTTCTGGGCGCTCGCGGACCGATCGCTCGACATCGGGCCGCTGTGGTGGAAAGGCATGCCGGTCGCCTGGCAGAGCATGGCCGGTTTTCGCAGCCCGCATCTGCACCATCCGGAGGAAGATGACGGGCGCGGCTACAGCCGCACCAACTCCGGATTCCTCGTTACTTGCGGCCTCGATCATTTTCGACAACCCGTGCTCGGTCATCCCATGCACGGTCGGCTGCCGTTCACGCCGGCGCGCGTTACCGCGCACGGCGAAGACTGGAACCGGAGTGAGCCCGTGCTGTTCTGCGAGGGCGAAGTCATGCAGTTCCGGTCTGGCGGTGAGGCGCTTCGCCTGAAGCGCCGGATCGAGGCGCCCATCGGCGGCAATCGCATGCGGATCCACGACGTGGTGACGAATCTTGCCAACGATCCGATCCCGCAGGCGAGC